>NZ_JBSSGE010000001.1:632500-5432500 GCF_054063335.1 Bradyrhizobium sp. USDA 4473 | reverse complement strand
TCAGCGACGGCCGCTCAGCCGCAGATCGAACGCCGCCGCCGTTTGTCGCCGGCCGCGCTCGCCGTCACCAATCAAAAAGTTCGCGGCGCCTATTCGCCGGTCGTGATCGCCGGCGTGGTTCGCCTCGCCGATTTCGTGCTGCTCAGCCTGGTCGGCGTCGGGCTCTATCTCGCCTATGTCAGGCCGCTCGCCGGCGGCGGCATCCACTGGGGATACGTCAGCTCGATCCTCGGCATGTCGGCCGCGGCCGTGGTCTGCTTCCAGGCCGCCGACATCTACCAGGTGCAGATCTTCCGCGGCCAGCTCCGCCAGATGAGGCGGATGATCTCGTCATGGGCCTTCGTGTTCCTGCTGTTCATCGGCGTCTCCTTCCTGGTCAAGCTCGGCGGCGAGGTGTCGCGGGTCTGGCTGTCGTCGTTCTTCTGCGTCGGCCTCGCGGTGCTGATCGCCGAGCGGCTGCTGCTGCGCTCGATGGTGCGGGCCTGGGCGCATGACGGCCGGCTCGACCGCCGCACCATCATTGTCGGCGCCGACCAGAACGGCGAGCAGCTGATCGAGGCGCTGAACACCGACGACGACACCGACATCCACGTGCTCGGCGTGTTCGACGACCGCAATGACGCCCGCGCCATGGATACCTGCGCCGGCTCGCCGAAGCTCGGCAAGGTCGACGACATCGTCGAGTTCGCCCGCCGTACCCGGGTCGATCTCGTGCTGTTCGCGCTGCCGATCTCCGCCGAGACCCGCATCCTGGAAATGCTGAAGAAGCTCTGGGTGCTGCCGGTCGACATCCGCCTGTCGGCCCATACCAACAAGCTGCGCTTCAGGCCCCGTTCCTACTCCTATCTCGGCAAGGTGCCGACGCTGGATGTGTTCGAGGCGCCAATCACCGATTGGGATCTGGTGCTGAAATGGCTGTTCGACCGCGTGGTCGGCGGCCTCGCTTTGCTTGCCGCGCTGCCGGTACTCGGACTGGTGGCGCTCGCGGTGAAGCTCGACAGCCCCGGCCCGGTGCTGTTCCGCCAGAAGCGCTTCGGCTTCAATAATGAGCGGATCGACGTCTACAAATTCCGCTCGCTCTACCACCACCAGGCCGATCCCACCGCCTCCAAGGTGGTGACCAAGAACGATCCGCGCGTCACCCGCGTCGGCCGCTTCATCCGCAAGACCTCGCTCGACGAATTGCCGCAGCTGTTCAACGTCGTGCTGAAAGGCAACCTCTCGCTGGTCGGCCCGCGTCCGCACGCCGTGCAGAGCAAGCTGGAGAACCGGCTGTTCGACGAGGCCGTCGACGGCTATTTCGCCCGCCACCGCGTCAAGCCAGGGATCACCGGCTGGGCCCAGATCAACGGCTGGCGCGGCGAGGTCGACACCGACGAGAAGATCCAGAAGCGCGTCGAATACGACCTCTATTACATCGAGAACTGGTCGGTGCTGTTCGACCTCTACATCCTGCTCAAGACCCCGTTCTCGCTGGTTACCAAGAACGAGAACGCGTACTGAGAATTGAGATCAACTGCCGTCAGTGCGAGGAGCGAAGCGACGAAGCAACCCATGCCGCAATTCAGGGATAGGTGGATTGCTTCGCTTCGCTCGCAATGACGAACCAAGATTTTTGTACCGCGTTGCGTGAGTATCCGATGGCCTATGCGGCGACAGCCGGGACGTCTCAATCGCTGACATCGGCGCCGTCAGGCGTGCTGGCGTTGCAGCGGGCGCTGGTGTGGCTGGCCGGCGCGTCGATCGCCATCGTGTTCATCGAGCCGAGCCCGTATGAACTGGTCACGCTGACCGCCTGCGTGCTGTTCTTCGCCACCGGCCTGCGCATGCAGCTGGTGTTCATGCCGCTGTTGTTTTCGCTGATCGTGCTCAATGTCGGCTACAGCATCGGCGCGGTGCCGTTCCTCGACAAGCCGGAGGTGGTGAACTGGGTGCTCACCTCCTGGTACATGGCCGTCACCGTCGTGTTCTTCGCGATGGTGATGTCGGAGGACACCGAAGCGCGCCTCGACATGCTGCGCCGCGGCCTGATCGTCGGCGCGATGATCGCCTCGCTCGCCGGCATCGCCGGCTACTTCCATCTGGTGCCCGGCGGCTACGACCTGCTGACGCTGTACGATCGCGCCCGCGGCACTTTCAAGGATCCCAACGTGCTCGGCGCGTTCCTGATCCTTCCGGCGCTGTTCACGCTGCAAAGCGTGGTCTCCGACCGCTTCGGCAAGGCGTTCCGCAACGCCATCGCGTTCGGCATCATCTCGCTTGCGATCCTGCTGTCGTTCTCGCGTGCCGCCTGGGGCGGGCTCCTGATCACCGCGGCCTTCATGCTGGCGCTGATGGTGTTCACCAGCCGCTCGCAGGCGCAGCGCTCGCGCATCATCGTGATGACCTTGATCGCCGCGGTCCTGGCGGTCGCGCTGATCGCGGTGCTGCTCTCGATCGGCTCGGTCGCCGACATGTTCAAGCAGCGCGCGAGCTTCGACCAGAGCTACGACGAAGGCCGTTTCGGCCGCTTCGGCCGCCACATCCTCGGCGCCCAGATGGCGCTGGAATTGCCGTTCGGCATCGGGCCGCTGCAATTCCACACCTATTTTCCCGAGGACACCCACAACTCCTTCCTCAACGCCTTCATGTCGGGCGGCTGGATCTCGGGCATCTGCTATCCGGCGCTGGTGTTCGTCAGCGCGATCATCGGCTTCCGCTACATCTACACGCGGGTGCCGTGGCAGCGCGACTATCTTGCGATCTTCTCGGCATTCCTCGGCATCGCCGGCGAGAGCTTTATCATCGACACCGACCATTGGCGGCATTTCTGGATGATGCTGGGCACGATGTGGGGCATGTACGCGGCCACCGAGCGCTATCGCGCGATGCCGGCCGAAATCAGCGACGAGACTTCGGCGGCAGCTTGAGATTGGCGCGCTGCTCCGGCGGCATGTCGATCACCGCCTTCAGTGCTTCGGTTGCTTCCAGCACGCCCTTGTAGCCGTCATTGGCGAAACGCAGCAGCAGCCGCAACTCGTCGTCGCTGTAGCTGCTCCAGAGCTTGAGCATGGCGTTCTGCATCGGCACGTAGAACTTGCCGATCTCCATCGCCTTGTCCTCAACCACCGAGATGAAGACCTTGCGGCGGTCGCTCTCGTCCCGCTCGCGGCGCACGTAGCCCGCCTTCTCCAGGCGATCGATCACCCCGGTGATCGCACCCGTGGTCAGCCCGGTGACTTCGGCGAGCCGCCCCGCGGTGACGCGGCCCTCAAGGTGCAGGATGTCCATGCACTCCATATCGGAATTGGAAATTCCGGCCATGTTTGCAACGGCTTGACCGTACATCACGCCCTGCGCGGAGGACCGCCGCATGGCCTCCTCGAGTTGCTGCATCAGCGCATCGCGCGACTTGGCGCTTGACAAAGGCGACCTCTTACCTCAGAAGATAAATATCTTAGTGACTAAGATGATTAGCCACTAACCCTTCCTAGCCGACACGGATGCATGGAGCAAGACATGATGACCAGACGTCCCCGCAAGGCACTCATCATCGGCGCCGGCATCGCAGGTCCGGTGACCGCGATGTTCCTGACCCGCGCCGGCATCGAGGCCGAGCTCTATGAGGCCTGGCCCTATTCGACCGGGATCGGCGGCGGATTGCAGATCGCACCGAACGGCATGCATGTGCTGGCCGAACTCGGGCTCGCCGACGAGCTGATCCGCAACGGCTCGATCGCGGAGTCCTTCGACTTCTATTCGCAGAGCGGCAAGAAGCTCGGCTCGCTCAACCAGAACATGCAGCAACGCTTCGGCCAACCTGCGGTGAACATGTGCCGCGCGACCTTGAACGAGACGCTGATCGACAAGGCCTGGGCCTCCAACGTCTCGGTGTTCTTCGAGAAGCGCCTGGTCAAGATCGAGGATCGCGGCGATCAACCCGTGATCGCGTATTTCAACGACGGCACCACCGCCGAGGGCGATTTCGTGATCGGCGCCGACGGCGTGCATTCGGCGGCACGGCGGCACGTGATCCCGGACGGCCCGACGCCGTTCGACACCGGGCTGCTCGGCTTCGGCGGCTTCGTGCCGCGCAGGGTGATCGAGCATCTGCCGATCGGCCAGAAGGTCGAGACCACGTTCGGACAAAGCGGCTTCTTCGGTTACGGTCTGTGCAGCCCCGATCCGGATGCGGGTGCGATGTGGTGGAGCACGCAGCCGTCGCACGGCATGACCGCGGCGGCCTACCGGCTGCAAAGCCAGGACGCGATCAAGCAGCATCTGCGCGATTTCCACGCCGGCTGGCATGCGCCGATCCCCGCAATCATCGAGGCCGCCGAGAACATCGGGGTCACCGACACGCTCGACGTCGCGACGCTGCCGACCTGGTCGCGCAAGCGGACGCTCTTGATCGGCGATGCGGCGCACGCCACCAGCCCGCATGCCGGCCAGGGCGCATCGCTCGCGCTGGAGGACGCGCTGCGGCTCGGCATGCTGATGCGCGACGGCCAGGAGCTCGGCATGACCTTCCAGGCCTTCGAGCATGAGCGGCGCCCGCGCGCCGAGAAGATCGTGGCGATCGCCCGCCGCAACGGCAACAGCAAGCGCGAGTTCAGCCCGACCGGTGCCTGGCTGCGCGATCACATGCTGAAGCTGCTGCTGCCGGTGTCGTCCAAGGGCATGGACTTCATGTACGCGTACAATCCGCGGGCGGCGGCGTAGCGCTCTCGCTGTCATGCCCCGCGAAAGCGGGGCATCCAGTATTCCAGAGACGTCCGTGCCTGAGCGGATAGGCCGCGGCGTACTGGATCGCCCGGTCGAGGCCGGGCGATGACACTGAGCAAAATTGCGAGAAACTACTTCTCAACCTCGAACGTCAGCCCGGCGTGATCGACCAGGCGCTTGATCAGTTTTCCCTGCATCGCGGCTCCCGGCGTCCAGAAGCCGGGTGCGACGTCGGGCGTATCGCGCAACAGGCAGATCGCACATTCCGAGATCATCTTCGAGGTCGAGCCGTAGCCGGGATCGCGATCGCCCTTGATGCCGGCGCGGACCGTGCGGCCGTCGGGGGCCACCGCGAGATAGAGCAGATCGTAGCGGCCGTTCTCGCGCTCTTCCTTTGACGGCCCCTCGCCCGGCTTCGGCGCGCTCGGGCCGGTCTTCTCGGCGTTCAGCGCCATCACCTTCTTGGCATTGGCCTCGCCCTTCTCGCCGGGGCCGGTCAGGACCATCTCGTCGTAGACGAAGTCGCGTCCGTAGGGAAAGCCCATCAGCATGTTGGAGCGGTGGACGTTGCGCGTGTTGATCAGCGCCATCATGAACGGCGCGGTCCACGAGTGCAGATCCTCCTCATAGGCCGGCTTGCTGCCGCGCGGCTGCTTCGGGCCCTCGAAGCCCGGCGTCAGCGCGAACGGATTGTTGAGGATCGCAACCAGGCTGAGGTCCTTGGCGACCGCATCGAAGGTCGCCTTGGCACTTGCCGCGGTGCCGCCCGACAGCGTGCCGCGCATGTCGCGCACCCGGCCCTTGACGCGCGGTGCCGGCGCGCCGAACACGCGCCTGGCTTCCTCCTGGACAAAGAATGCGCCGAGCTCGAACGGCACGGAGTCGAAACCGCAGGAGAACACGATCCGCGCGCCGCTGGCCTTTGCCGCGGCCTCGTATTTATCGATCATCTGCCGCATCCAGACCGGCTCGCCGCAGAGATCGAAATAGTCGGTGCCGCTTTCCACGCAGGCGGCGATCAGCTCATTGCCATACAGCTGATACGGGCCGACCGTTGAAATGACCGACTTGGTCTGCGCCAGCATCGCCTTCAGCGATGCGGTGTCGCCGGCATCGGCAACGATCAGCGGCATGTCGGCGGGCGCGCCGATCGCATCGCGAACCGCGGCGAGCTTGTCCTTGCTGCGTCCGGCCATCGCCCATGTCAGGCTACTGTCGCGATAGTTCGCCGCGAGATATTCGGCGACCAGCTGGCCGGTGAAGCCGGTCGCTCCGTAGACGACGATATCGAGTTTCGACGAGGACATGGATCAGGCTCCCACACAACGAAATTGCCCCGTTTTGTCATTGCGAGCGAAGCGAAGCAATCCATTTCACCGCGTGTGCGGTGCGATGGATTGCTTCGTCGCTATCGCTCCTCGCAATGACGCGCGTGCCGCTACTTTTTGTACGACACCCCCATGCCGGCGCGGACGTCGGCCTGAATGCCATAGGGCGCGATCGGGTAGCGCAGGCCGTTCTTGGCAAGCTGCTTCATTCCGGCGATCGCCTTCACCAGATAGGCCGGCGGCAGCGCCATCAGCATCTCCTCATCGGGCACGCCGCCATAGCGGCGCTCGGCGAAGCACGGCAGCGACAGGCTCGGCTCGCCGGTCTTCAGCGCCCGCCCCCACGAATCCGCGCAGGCGGTCTCGCCGACGACGCCCCATTCGAACTTCTTGTAGCCGGTATGTTGCAGCCCGTTGATCAGGATGATCATCTGCCCCGGCGTCGCATAGACGAGGCAAATGTCGGGCGGATTGAGGCGGCCGCTGGTCAGCGGGCTCACCGCCATCGCCTGGTACTGGCCATAAGGCACCACGTCGAGCGCTTCCTGGCGCTTGCGCGCGTCTTCCGCTGTGCCATGCCAGACGCCGACATAGTTCTCGCCGGCAAGCCACGTCTCGTCCTGCGGCGCGAGCCCGATCACCGCGCGGCATTGCGCGCCGACCAGATCGTCGGCGGTGATGCCGACGGTCCAGCCGAGCCGCGAGGCCATGCTGACAATCTGGTCCGTGGTGTGCACCGCCGACGGTCGGCGAATTTTTGGAATCGCCTCCATCTCCTCGACGCGCGCGAACATCTTGATGCCGATCACCGTGGTCTTCAGCCGCAGCAGGCCGTTCAGATCGGCGACGGTCGCGGCGAGATCGAATTGTTCCGGCGGTGTCTGTTGCTGCATGCGTAAGCTCCCGTGATCGGCGGCCTGGCGCCGCCTGTTGCATGGATGTTAGCCGGAATGCACGGTCGACGCGACAGGTGCCTTGCGCTACCGCGCAGCCGGTCCCGGCAGCAGATCGTCGGTTTTGCCGGCCAGACGATAGGCCACGAGCCCGATCCACTCCCGCGTGCCGAGATCGGTGCGCGACAGGCCCTCGATCGCCAGCGTCGCGAAGCTCATGACATTGCCGACCCGCCAGTCGACCGGATAGGCCTCGACGTCGAATCCCACCTTGCGGAACAGCCCGACCGCGCGCGGCATGTGATAGGCAGAGGTCACGAGCAGCCAACGCTCGCCCGGCTTGGGATCGACCAGCGCCTTGGAAAATTCGGCGTTCTCCACCGTGTTGCGCGAGCGGCGCTCGATAGTCACTCGCGACTTGGGAATGCCGAGGCTCTCGAACATCTCGGCGGCATAGTCGGCCTCGCGCGCATCGTTCGAGATCAAATTGGCGCTGCCGCCGGTGAACACCAGGCGCGCGTTCGGATATCGGCGCGCGAGCGCGGCGGCAGCGATGACGCGATCGGCGGCGCTGCGCACCACCGGCGTGCCGTGTGCAACCGACAGGTCGGCATCGATCGAGCCGCCGAGCACGATGATGCCGTCGGGCGCGCCGCGCGAGGCGTCCCATGGCGGGAAGCGCTGCTCCAAGGTCGCGATCAGCACACTGCCGAGCGGCGAGAAGCCGCAGATTGCGAGCAGCAGCACCGAGGCCACCATCAATCTGCGGCCGAGGCGCGCAAACCGCATCAGCACCAGCACGGCGCCGATCACGCCGATGCCGATCAGGAAATTGATCGGCAGCAGCATGATGCCGAGCGTCTTGGAGAGCACAAAAAACAAGGGAAGCCTCTGCGAAGTTCTGCTACAGCGTCATACGCTGCTGGCCATGCAATAAAAAGAAGTCACATGACCCATCATCATCTGAAATCCAGCCCCGAAACCTGCCATTGGGGCTTCTTCGAAGCCAAGCTGAAGCCGGTCCTGACCATCGCGAGCGGCGACGAGGTCACGATCGAGACCGTCAGCGGCGGCGCCGATGTGGTGCCCGACCGCGGCAAATTCCATGTCCCGCCGGAGCTCGACGAGATCCATGCGAAGTGTGAGCGGATGGTGCCCGGGCACATCCTGACCGGCCCGATCGCGGTTGCCGGCGCCGAGCCCGGCGACGTGCTCGAGGTCGATATCCTCGACGTCCAGCTGCGCCAGGACTGGGGCTACAACCTGATCAAGCCGCTGTCCGGCACCCTGCCCGACGATTTCCATGAGACCCGCATCCTCAACATCCCGCTCGATCGCGCGCGGATGGTCGGCCGCATGCCCTGGGGACTCGACCTGCCGCTGAAGCCGTTCTTCGGCGTGATGGGCGTGTCGCCGCCGCCGGCCTGGGGCCGCATCTCCTCGCTGATCCCGCGCGCGATGGGCGGCAATCTCGACAACAAGGAGCTCGGCGCCGGCGCCAAGCTCTATCTGCCGGTGTTCGTGCCGGGCGCGCTGTTCTCCTGCGGCGACGGCCACGGCGTGCAGGGCGACGGCGAGGTCTGCGTCACCGCGATCGAGACCGCGCTCACCGGCCGCTTCCGCCTCACCCTGCGCAAGGATCTCAAGCTCGCCTATCCGCGCGCCGAGACCGCCGACCACTACATGACCATGGCGATGGATCCCGACCTCGACCAGTGCGTGGTGCGGGCGCTGCGCGACATGATCGTGCTGCTCGGCGAGAAGCGCAACCTGTCGCGCGAGGACGCCTACACGCTGTGCAGCCTGGCCGCCGACCTGCGCGTGACGCAGACGGTCAACGGCTCCAAGGGCATTCACTGCATGATCGCCAAATCCGTGGTCCACGGCTGACAGCCGGTCGATAGGCCGCACTTGTGTTCCGCAAGCGCGGCTCGCTACACTCCCCCTCCTAACGAACAAAAATGGACGGGGACGGATATGCTGAAGGACAGGCTTTCGCCGGCCGACGAGGCTCTGCGCGACAAGGAGATGCAGGAGACGCTCGCCGCCTGCCCGCGCATCCTCGATCTCATCGCCCGCGGCCCGCAGGCCGCTCCGGACGCTGAGGCCGCGATCTATCTGCGCTCGCCGCTCGATCGCAACCCGGTCGTGATCTCGAACGATCAATTGATGGGCTCGATCAAGGCTGCGGAAGACTATTTCCGCGGCCAGGGCATCGGCAAGGACGATGCGGTGGCGATCCTGGTGCCGGCGTGTCCGGCAAGCATCGTCGCGATCTTCGGCGCGGCCGCCTGCGGCGTCGCCGAACCGCTCAATTTGTTGTTCACCCGCGAAGCGATCGCAGCCCAACTCAATGCGATCAACGCCAAACTGCTGCTGGCGCCGCCGCCGGGCATGCCCGGCGGGCTGTATGAGCGGATCGAAGGCCTCGAGCGCGAGGTGCCGTCGCTCAAAGGCGTCGTGATCGTGCCGCTCGACGGCACGATCTCGTTCGACGGCGAGGTGCTGCGGCCGGATCCGGCGTGGCGCGACGACTACGGCAAGTCCAGGGATATGCGCGAGGCCGACCGCGTCGCGGTGATGCTGCCGACCGGCGGCACGACAGGCCATCCCAAGGTGGCGCGGCTCACCAACCGCGCGATGGTCGCCTCCACCGTCTCGTCGCGAATGGCGCTCGATTTCCATCGCGGCGAGCGCGCGATGATCACGATGCCGCTGTTCCATGTCGGCGGCCTGTTCTGCACCTCCGCCAATTGCCTGTCGGCGGGCACGACGATGGTGATCCCCGGCCCCGCCGGCGCGCGCGATCCGGCGCTGGTCCGCAACTTCTGGCAGATCATCGAGCAATACCGCATCAACATCGCCGGCAACGTGCCGACCATCCTCGGCGCGCTGGCCGACGTTCCGGTCGGGGAGAGCGACATCTCGACCCTGCGCGTCACCGCCACCGGTGCCTCGATCTGCCCGCCGGAGATCGAGCGGCGTTATCTCGCGACCTGGGGCGGCGCCTGCATCCAGCAGCTTTACGGCATGACCGAACTCGCCGGCGCCATCACCCATGACGTGCACGGCGTGAAGCCGCGTGCCGAAAGCGTCGGCACCCGCAATCCGCTGGTCGAGCTTGCGATCCTCGAGGGCGACAAGCTGCACACCGGGCCGTGGCCCTCGCCGGTCGGCGAGCTCCTGACACGGGGTCCGCAGGTGTTTGCGGGCTATGTCGACAAGAAGCAGACCGAGGAGGCGTTCCGCGACGGCTGGCTGCGCACCGGCGACATCTGCCGGATCGATGCCGACGGTTTCGTCTACATCCTGGGCCGCGCCAAGGACGTCATCATCCGCGGCGGCCACAACATCGATCCGCGCGCCATCGAGGACGCCGCGCTGGCCTTCCCGGGCGTGGCGCTGGCTGCGGCCGTCGGGCGTCCCGACACCTATGCCGGCGAGGTGCCGATGCTGTTCGTCTCGGCGCAGCCGGGCGCCCAGATCGATCCGAACGCGCTCGCGGCGTTCGTGCAGGAGAATATCCTGGAGCCGCCGGCGCGGCCGCGCGTGGTGTCGGTGATTGCGGAGATGCCGGTCACGCCGGTCGGCAAGATCTTCAAGCCCAAGCTGCGCGAGATCGCCGCCGGCGAGGCGGCGCGTGAGTTGCTGGCGCTCGAAGGGTTGTCCGGCGAGGTCAGCGTCGACGCCATCACCGACCCGTCCCGCGGGCTATACCTGAGCGTGAAGGCACCGCCGGACAAGGCCGAAACGGCGGAGCGGCTTCTCAAGAAGTTCCCGGTCAAGGTCGAAGTACGACCCTAACCACTTCATTTGTCTCGATAATCAGACAAACGCGGCGCGCCGGAGTTGATCAGCGGCGTGCCGCTGGGCGGCTGTCTTCATTTTGCGGCTGAACGGCTTGACGGACAGCCTTATTCCTAAATAGACTCTAAATAGATACTTTTCAGTACGGGCGTTCAGAGTTAAGCGTTTCACCATGGCTACGGAAAAGGCCGAAACCGACCGCGTCCCGGTCACGTTGGCGCTCTCGACCATCGGATACCTCGAGAAGCTGGTGAGACAGGGCACCCACGGCACGAGCGTCCCGGGCGTCGCACGGACATTGATCGAGGAAGGCATTCGGCTCGCCATCAAGGACGGGTTGCTTGCAATCCGCGACAACGGCCGCACGCCCTGAGAGCATCCCTCGCGACAAACGCGAAAGCGTTTGGGCGGAGCTCAAGAACTAAGGGCGCGTGTGCCGGCGCGGCGGTTCAACACAGAACGTGGAACCGTCAGATGATTGCGATCGAACCCACCTGGACGCCGGAGCGCGTCGACCAACTCAAGATCTACTTTGAAGCCGGCCTCTCCTGCCGCGACATCGCCGTCAATATCGGCGTCAGCCGCAATGCGGTGATCGGCAAGCTGTCGCGGCTGAACCTGATGCGTACGACGCCGGACCAACGCCGCGCACGGCGCAAGAAGTCCGCCGCAAACGCCGCGCAGCGGGCGACCGCGAAGCAGCAGCTGCAGTTGCTGGAGGCGCTCTACGAACCGGAGCCCCGCGACGCGCCCGTTGTCAGCGCCAACAATTGCTCGCTGTTCGAGCTCAGCGAGCAGCGCTGCCGCTGGCCGATCAGCAGCCCGGGCGCCGACGATTTCTGCTTCTGCGGCAACCCGCCGCTCGGCGGCATGCCCTATTGCTCAGGGCATTACCGCCTCGCCTATCAGGCAGGATCGCGCCAGCGCGCGATGCGCGGGTAGTTAACCCCGTCATCCTGAGGAGGCCGCAACGCGGCCGTCTCGAAGGATGAACGGCCACCAGCTCGGCCGCGCATGCTTCGAGACGCGCGTTCCGCGCTCCTCCAGCGACAACGGCAAAGCCGTCGCGCGGGCATGACGGATCTTATGAGGATTGATCAACCGACCTTCCAGCCGGTCGCCGCGACGAGGTCCTGATAAAACTCCGGCGTGTAGGCCTGCTCCGGGGTCCTACGCACGCGCTCGTCGAGCAGGTGGGCATCGTCGCCGACCAGGATGCGCCAGCGATCGGTCTTGACGCCATCGAGGATGATCTTGGCGGCGGCGGCCGCCGTGGTCGGCGCCTCGTCATGGAAGATGCGGGCGCGATCGAGCGCGAGCTGCTGGATGTCGGCATCCGACATCTTGGCGACATCGATGCCCTGCCCTTGCAGACGCTGCCGGGCCTGTTTCAGCTCGTCGGCATTGAGTTGATCGGCGCCGTTCTGCACCTTGCGCGAGTTCGACACGATCGAGGTGCCGATGTGGCCGGGCATCACCACCGAGCACTTCACATGCGGCGCGTTGAGACGGAGATCGTTGATCATTGCCTCGGTGAAGCCCTTCACGGCGAATTTCGCCGCGCTGTAGGCGGTGTGCGATACGCCGAGACCGACCGAGGCCCAGAAGCCGTTGACGCTCGAGGTGTTGACGATGTGCGCCTCGTCGGCCTTCACCAGGAGCGGCAGGAAGGTACGGACGCCGAGATAGACGCCGCCCCAGCAGATGTTGAAGGTGCGCTCCCACTGCTCGCGAGTGTTGGTGAACAGGCTGCCACCGCCGCCGATGCCGGCATTGTTGAACAGCAGATGGATCTTGTCGGTCGCCTGCTGCTCGATCAGCTCGTCGCGGAAACGCTTGTAGTGATCCTCGATCGAGACGTCGGCAACGTGCGTGGTGATGCGCAGGCCCTGCGGCAGCTTCTCGACCTCGCAGAGCCGCTTGGTCTCGGCCATCGCCTCGGCCGAGACATCGCACATCGCGACGTTGCAGCCCTCGGCCACGAGCTGCCGCGCCAGCTCGCGCCCCATGCCCGTGCCGCCACCGGTGATGACGGCAATCTTCCCGGCAAAATCCTTCATGTGAGATCCGTTCCCTGATTTTTCTCGCCCTGATTTTTCTTTTCGGTTGGAGCGCGGATCGCAGTCCCAACCGCTTGGTGTAAGGCAGTCTACATCACCGAATTATCGCGCAGCAACGCCGCCTGCTGGCACGCGCAAGCGAGCTGAGTGCAGCAGATCGAGGCGGCGGGCGACGCAACGAAATCATTCCGCGAGACGAACAATCCGACTTCAATAATCGGAAGCGACAGATCGCCAACATCTTGAACGGATGAGGCGTGACAACGCTGATCGCGATCGCCGCTGCAATTTCCGACGCAGCTGTCACAGGCGCGGAAGCGATGACGCGGCCGGCGTGTGCCAGTCCACCGGACTAATGCGAATGGCTGGAGCCGACGATGCTGTTGCCGGGAGCAGACGTAACGGCCGCGTCGGCACGGAGTCCACCGGCATCATGTGCCGGGAGCACGGGACGCGGTGGAAAGAGGAAACGCCAGAGGCCGCGCCAAGAGAAGTCGATCACCACCTCATGGTGCCGCAATCCCTTGCCGCCCTTTACCAGCCCGAGATCCCGGATCAAGCAATAATGGCCGCTGCTCATGCGAGCCAGGCGGCTGTTCTTGAAGCGTCCCATGACTGACGAGAATGCACTGCGGATCGATTCCGTCAAATCTTGACGGCCTCGAATCGGAGAGGACGACGACGGGAGCAAGCTCGCATCATGGCCGGGCCCAGGCCTTGAATCGAAAGAGCCTTGAATCGAAAGAGCTTCGAATCAAAAGAGCCTTGAATCAAAAACCTCCGGCAGGGCATTGCCGGAGGTTTGGGAGGCTTAGCAGAGAGCTAAGAGCCATCATGCAATGTGTTGGCTGACGGCTATATAGTTTAGTAGATCAGGTAAGTAAATAAGTTTGCAGGCGAATGAATCGCATGGCTCGTCTTCGTTGTTCGCGTGGACCGAAATGACGCAGCCAACGCCTTCATCAATCCCGCTTTGACGTCCTTTGTTCACGCCAGGCGGCAGCCACTTCGCCGAACCACGCTCGCAGCTTTCGCGGCTGCTGTTTCCCAAACAAAAACCCCGGCAGTTGCCTGCCGGGGTTCTGTTGGATCGTGATCAGATCAACCGGTATTACCAGTTGCGCTGAGCGCGGAAGAGCATCTGGACAGTGTCCTGATCCTTCAGCTCGTAGGTTGCGCTCGGCTTGCCGATACCAGCCGAAGAGGTGGTGATCGTGCCGGCATACTTCTGATCGAGATGGACGTAGGTCACGTCGGCCGAGAAGGTCAGGTTCTTGACCGGGGTCCAACGGGTGATCACGCCGATCTGACCGATGTTGTAGTCGGGGTTGCAGCTGGTCACGCCAGCGCCGCCGCCGAAGGCGGTGCGGAACGTACCACCGACGCCGCCAATGCCGCAAATGAGCGACTTGGCCGTGTCGTTATACATGACCGCAGCGTAAGCACCGTACAAGCTGGTGTTCCAGTAGGGATCCCAGTTGTGGGTGTACGCACCGCGGAAGCCCCAGGTCTTGATCGACTGCTGCTGGCCATTCAAACCGAACACCGTGTCGGGTGCCGTGCCGAAGCCAACGCTCTGATAGACGCCGGGCAGGTTCGAACCGCCATAGATGGCGACCGAGCTGAACTGGCTGGCCAGTTCCTGGATGTTGTAACGGGTCGCACCGTCGGTGTAGACGCCCTGGATGTTGATGGTGTCGCCGGGGCCGGTCGGAATGTTCTTGATCGACAGGGCCAGTGCACCAGCCCAACCCCACTTGTCGTCGGGATGACCGGTCAGCTCGGTGCCACCGTAATAGGCAGCATGGTTGTCATGCGCGGCCACCGACGCCTGGAAGATACCCCAGGCCTGGTCGACCTTGAGCGCAGCGACGAAGTCCGGCGCGATCGTGCCGGCGTAGTCGCTCGAGCCGTAGGCGCCGCCAACCGAGAGGTTGTTCACGCCAGCCTGCATGTAGGCAACCTGATCCTGCGCCGACAGAGCCAGCGACACGCCGTTGCCGAACTGCGCGGTGTAGGTGAACTGGTTGATGCCGTTGGTGGTGCTCACGCCACCGACGAGACCGTCGTAGTTGTTGCCCGGATAACCGTTCCAGGGAGCAGCGAACTGCGAGACCGCCTTACCGATGGTGAAGCCGGCGAACTGGATGAAGGCGTAGTAGACGCCGACCGTGCCGGCAGCAACGCCACCCGACGAGGCATTGTTCGGCGCCGCCGAGGTGCCGATCGCCGAGTAGATCGACGAGCCGTTGCCCTGGCCGGTGTAGCTGTCCGAGGTCCAGGTGAACACTGCATCGAAATAGGTGCGGACCACGCCGTACTCGGTCGCGGTGCGCGTATCGATGTTCAGGTCTTCACGCGAACGCCAGGTGTAGCCGTTGGTGAAACGGTTGTTGGCACCGCTGGCGCCGTTGACGTTCGGGCCGTAGACGCTGTTGCCGTTGACGACCACGTCGGCGCGAACAAAGCCGCCCAGCTTGATGCAGGTGTCAGTGCCGGGGATGTAGTAGAAGCCCGGGCCATACAGGGAGCAAACCTTCACGTACTCGACCGCTTTGGCCTTGACGGGAAGATCGGCCGCCTGTGCCCCGCCGACCGCGACCAGCGCAGCAGCCGAGCTCAGAATAAGGCTCTTCGCCAATTTCATATTAAACCTCCAAGTTGCTCATATGCGGAGAGTCCAAGGCTGCGAGCGCCCTGTGATCCTCCCGCATTGTCCAAGACCGCTTTCCCCAAACCCCGCACCCGCAGATCAATCTGTGGTGTGCGACGGACTTGAACGATCACCGCAACGGGACGATCGAGATTCCCCTACCGCCGGGTTCAATATGCATTGGCGAGTTCGCCAATCAAAATAGTTTATAAAGTCAGGAATGCGAATGCGGCCACACTGTGTCTCGCCGGCAACGCTGGTGGTAAGCCCTTTACCTACCTGAGAAAACTTGTCACACCCTATTTCGTCGAATCTTCACGCGCCCGTTATAATTACTTTACGTTCACTTGCGTTCGTTGGTGGCTTACGAGAAAAATTCGACCGCCAAGGCGGGAAACCAAGAAATAAATCAGCGCAAAGCTGAGTCGGCACCTAAGGGAAGAGGAAAGCTTTGTCAGTGACAAGGAAGGATACGACGCGCCAGCGCGCCATCGAACATCTCGACCTCATCAAACGATTCACGCTCGAGATTTCATCGATCAATTCGCATCTGGAACGGGTCCGCCAGATCTGGGGCAAGGCCCTCGGTGTCAGCGGTCCGCAGTGGATGATCCTGATCGCCATCTCGGATCTCGACAAGGATGACGGCGTGCCGATCAACGTGGTGTCGAAGCTGCTGCACGTCGATCCGTCATTCGTGACCACGCAGTCGAAGCTGCTCGAGCAGAAGGAACTGCTGCGCCGCGCGCCCTCCCCGGCCGACGCGCGCGTGGTGCGGCTGTCACTGACCGACAAGACCCGCAAGCATCTCGCCGGCCTTTCCGAGCAGCACAAGGCGTTCAAGAAGACCGTGTTCGAGGAGTTCAGCGAGGCTGAGCTGGCCGAATTCACCGGCAAGCTTGCGATGCTGACCAACCGCCTCGAAAAGGCCTGCCTGATTGTCGCGATGGATGCCGAGAGCTGAAACGCGGGCCACAGCGGGGTCCAAAACAACCCCACCACCGAATGCTTCGGGGAACCGGCCTCCCAGATGGCAGCCATTATAAGGCCCAGATAAGGCCCAGTCCGCCTTGCGCGAACACAGGATCGCGGCTAATGGAACGGCATCGGAGCGTGGCGCAGCCCGGTTAGCGCACTAGTCTGGGAGACTAGGGGTCGGAGGTTCAAATCCTCTCGCTCCGACCATTCTTCAAACTCAAAACTTAGCCGTCCTTCATCGCCGCGTCGATCATCTGCCGGCAGGCAACCAGTTCCTGCAGCACGCGCTCGAGCCGCTCCCGATCGACCGTGGGAACGGAGGGACGCACCGGCGGCGCTGCAGCGGACGCCCTTCCGGGCTGCGCCGCGGCCTTGCCCGGCTGGGCGTGCGCCTTGTAGGTCGAGAGGATCGGATCCTCGTCGGGATCGACGAATCGGTAATCGATGCCCTGCTCGTCGCCGTCGGCTTCCTCGCTGTCGAAATCCAGGCCGTCATTGCCGTCGTGCTCATCCGGCTCGGCCATGCTGTTGCCGACCGCCTCCTCGACCGCGCCGAACGAGACGGCCGCGGTCTGGTCGGCGATGCCCTGCACGGACTTGATACCGTGCTCTTTCAGGATCCGCTGCACGCCGCGGATGGTGTAGCCCTCGCCATAGAGCAGCCGGCGGATGCCCTTGAGCAGGTCGACGTCGTCGGGGCGATAATAGCGGCGTCCGCCGCTGCGCTTCATCGGCTTGATCTGCGCGAAGCGGGTTTCCCAGAATCGCAGCACATGCTGGGGAATGTCGAGCTCGTCAGCGACCTCGCTGATGGTACGGAACGCATCCGGCGCCTTGTCCAAATGCCCGCTCCTTCTACCTCAATGCCCAGAGCCTTGCCGGTTCCGATCAAATCGGAACGCGGCCCTGGATGCTAGGTTTGGCGCGTCTTCTTCACGCGAATCGGGAATCCACTTCGCTTGAAAACGCTTTACAGCATGATCCGGAAAAGTGCGAAGCGGTTTTCCGAAAGGATCATGCTCAAACAAACAAGCTAAAGCGCGACCGCGCTTTAGTCGGCCTTGCTGCCGTCGCCATTGGTGACGACGTGGCCATTGATCCGCTGCTTCAGGATAGCCGACGGCTTGAACACCATCACGCGCCGCGGCGAAATCGGCACCTCGGTGCCGGTCTTCGGATTGCGGCCGATACGCTGGCCCTTCTTGCGCACCATGAAGGAGCCGAACGAGGACAGCTTCACCGTCTCACCCTTTTCCAGGCAATCGGTGATCTCCTTCAGCACCAACTCGACAAACGCCGATGATTCCGTGCGCGACAGCCCTACCTTTTGGTAGACCGCCTCACACAAATCGACGCGCGTTACCGTTTTTCCAGTTCCCGTGGTCATCGCCTGCCCCGCACTCTCGGCGAACAATTTCTTGACTGAAATTAAAAGCTTAGCGCGCAATGGTCAACAGCGACCAGCATTCGGGCGCCGGAAAGATACCGGCAACTTGTCGGTACTCTTTAACGAGGCGCTACCAGCGCACGAGCGCCGAACCCCAGGTGAAGCCGCCGCCCATCGCCTCGAACAGCACCAGATCGCCCTTCTTGACGCGTCCGTCCCTGACCGCGACCGACAGCGCCAGCGGGATCGAGGCCGCCGAGGTGTTGCCGTGCTTGTCGACCGTCAAGACCACCTTCTGCGGCGCAATATGCAGCTTGTGGGCCGAAGCATCGATGATTCGCTTGTTGGCCTGATGCGGAATGAACCAGTTGATGTCCTCGGCGGTAAAGCCGGTGGCGTTGAACGCATCGACGATCACGTCGGTGATCATGCCGACAGCGTGCTTGAACACCTCGCGACCTTCCATCCGGAGATATCCGACCGTCTTGGTCGAGCCGGGGCCGCCATCGACGAACAGCTTCGACTTGTGGCGCCCGTCGGAGCGCAGATGCGTGGTCAGCACGCCCGGATCGTCTGTGGTGCCGGAATGCTGCTGCGCCTCGAGCACGACCGCACCGGCGCCGTCGCCGAACAGCACGCAGGTGCCGCGGTCGTTCCAGTCGAGGATCCGCGAAAAGGTCTCGGCACCGATCACCAGCGCCCGCTTGTGGTGGCCGGCGCGCAGGAAATTATCCGCGGTGGTCAGCGCGAAGACGAAGCCGGAGCACACCGCCTGCAGGTCGAAGGCGACACCGTGGTTGATGCCGAGCGCATGCTGGACCGCAACCGCGGTGGCCGGAAAGGTGTTGTCGGGCGTCGAGGTCGCCAGCACGATCAGGTCGATCGACTGCGCGTCGACCTTGGCGTCGGCCAGCGCGGCCTGCGCGGCCTTGATCGCGAGATGCGAGGTGAACTCGTCGTCGGCCGCGATGTGGCGCTCGCTGATGCCGGTGCGCTGCACGATCCAGTCGTCAGACGTGTCGATCCGGCTGGCCAGTTCGGCATTGGTCAAAACCCGCTCCGGCAGATAGGAGCCGCAGCCGAGCACTACCGAACGTATCGCAGTCACGAGACAGCCTCCTGCGCGGTCTGCGCCTGCACCAGCGCACTGCCGTCGCGATTAAGCATCTGATTGATCTTGGTGAGGAGATCGAAGCGGGCCATCTCATAGCCAACATCGACCGCATAGGCAAAGCCTTCCGCGTTGGTGCCGCCATGGCTCTTGACCACGACGCCATTCAAACCCAATAGCACGCCGCCGTTCGACTTGTTGGGGTCCATCTTGTCACGCAATGCCCGGAAAGCGCGGCGGGCCAGCAGATAGCCGAGCTTGGACATCCAGCTCCGTTGCATCTCGTTACGGAGCAATTCCGCCATCTGCCGGGCGGTTCCTTCGGCCGCTTTCAGCGCGATATTGCCGCTGAAACCTTCGGTCACGATCACGTCGGCCAGACCCTTGCCGATGCCGTCGCCCTCGACGAAACCGATATAGTCGAGTTCCGGCAGGTTCATCGCACGCAGGATTTCGCCGGCCTCGCGAATCTCCTCGTGTCCCTTGATCTCCTCGGTTCCGATGTTCAGGAGACCCACCGTGGGCCGCGGCTTGTCGAATTGCACGCTCGCCATCGCAGCGCCCATGACCGCCAGCGACACCAGGTGGCGCGCGTCGCCGCCGATCGTGGCGCCGAGGTCGAGCACGACGGACTCCCCGCGCTTGGTCGGCCAGATCGCGGTGATGGCTGGCCGGTCGATCCCCGGCAGGGTCCGCAGGTTGAACCGCGCCATCGCCATCAGTGCGCCGGTGTTGCCGGCCGACACCGCCACATCGGCCTCGCGCTTCTTCACCGCGTCGATCGCAAGCCACATCGAGGAGGTCTTGCGGCCACGCCGCAGCGCCTGGCTCGGCTTCTCGTCCCCCGCCACGGCGACATCGGTATGGATCACCTTCGAGACAGCCTTGAGCGGGGGATATTTCGCGAGCTCGGGATCGATCTTGGCCTGGTCGCCGACCAGCAGGAATTCGCTGTCGGGATGCCGGCTCAATGAGATCGCAGCGCCGGGAATGACGACCGATGCGCCCTCATCGCCCCCCATGGCGTCAAGCGCGATTCGAACCTTGTGAGGCATGAACGTCCCGGAAGCCTGCTCTCCCACAGCCCTTCAGACGAAGACCGCGAGCTTGAAGTCACCGCCGTCAACGGCGCGCGGCCAAACACCAATTCGGGTCTAGGCCGGGCCGCGACAATAGCGTGTCCACGGTTCGGCACAACCTCTTGACCGCAAAGGATGGCGTTGCCGAACCGTCACGCGGCGCCACTCAACAATACCAGAAATGCGTTGTACTTCAACACATTATGAAACTTATTTGAAGTGACGCCAGACACCGCTCGCGCAGCGGCGCAAGCAAGCCATCCCCTCAAATGTTGGCCGAAGGCACCTTCGACTTCGCTCAGCCGCCGTCTTTGGGCTTCTTGCCGTCAGGCTTGCCCTTCAGCGCCTTCAGCGCCGCGAAGGGATGATTTTCCGGATCAGGCGCTTCAACTTCCTGTTCAAAGACTGCATCCGACTTGCGCGGATACGGGTCTATGCCGAGGAACAGCGCGTCGGTGGCGAGCCGGCCGATGTCGATGAATCCGCCCGTGATCGGCTCCGGCGGGTCCGGCGTTTCTTCGTCGCCGTCCTCGGCATCGTCGACGAGGTCGGACATCTCCGGAATCTGCTCCGGCGGCGCAAACACCACATCGATCGGCTCAATGATCTCATTCTCGATCGGATCGAGCGTGACCACGCAGGTCTGCCCGATGCGGGCCTGGACCCGGCCGGTGACGTGGTAACTGCCGTCGCTCTTCGGCTGCAGGTCGAACTCCGCCCGCGCCGAGACGACCTCGCGCAGCTCCGCGACTTCGGCCATCGCCTTGCGCGCGGCCTCGTCGGCCGCGATCTCGCGATGCAGCCCGGTCTCGGGAATCTGCGCGACATTGACGAGCACGCGCCAAGGGTCGCGGTTATCGCGGTCCGGCCGCCCTGTTGTGCCACTGCTCATGCCGCAGTGCCCGCAGCCTGCGGCGCCGGAAAGCGCCACGCGCCCCTGGTCAGCGCCGCGAGGTCGGCGCGCGCCAATTCCGCCATCGCCTCCCGGGCATAGGCGGCGAGGTCGCGGGCCTTGTCGAGGGCCTCGCCATTGAGGATGTTCTTGCAGAACGACGCGGCCAACGCCTCGTCGCTGTCAGCCGCCGCCAGATCATAGGCCGCGGTACGGCCGTAGAAGGCCTCGCCGAACGCCTGCATGCGCTTGGGCACCGTGAGGTCGCCGACGCCCATTTCCCGGAGATTGTCGTCCATGTCGATGCAGAAATGATCGAACAAGGCCTGCGATAATTCCGCGCCGCCGTCTGCGGATTTGAGTCGCCGCAACACCAGCCACAGATGCATCAGAAGCAAGTCAAAACGCCCATTAACCGTGTCGGGAACGCCCAAGTCACGGTAAAACAACGGTTCTCGCGCCTGCGTCACGATCATGCCATAGATGGTCTCAATGGTGCTGCGCGCGGGCACCCGGGGTTTTCTGAAGTGATTGAACGGCCAAAGCATGACGGGTTCCGGCTGCCGGTCCCCAAAGGGACGCCTGTTGAGGGGGCGCCCGTAGGACGCCGGCGTTATTGCAATCCATTGAGCTGCCCGGTACGTCAATGCCCCGGCCGATGCAAGAGGACGGATCAGATCCGCCGATGAACCACACCCTTTCACGACAGTCTCGCGCGGCTTCCGCGCGCGGGTTCCTTTCGCGCTTCCGCGCCATCGCGGTCGTTGGCCTCGTCTGCTCCGCCGCCCTCGGCGGCTGCACCGGCGAACAATTCCAGAAGGGCTATATCCTGCCCGATGGCGCGCTCGAGCAGATTCCGATCGGCGCCAGCCAGGATCAGGTCCTGATCGTGCTCGGCACGCCCTCGACGGTCGCAACGCTGGACGGTGAGGTGTTCTATTACATCTCGCAGCGGACCTCGCGCCCGGTCGCCTTCATGAATCAGCGCGTGATCGACCAGCGCGTGATCGCGGTTTATTTCGACAAGAACCGCCAGGTGCGCCGGCTCGCCAATTACGGCTTGAAGGACGGCAAGATCTTCGACTTCGTCAGCCGCACCACGCCGACGTCGGGCCAGGAAATGTCCTATCTGACGCCGCTCTTCAAGCTGCTGAGCTTCAACTAGAGCGTTTTCGAGCGAAGTGGACTTCCGGTTCGCGTGAAGAAAACGCGTCGAACGGGAGTCCAAAACCTCTGCTGCGCCAAGTTGTCGCGCTTGCCCGACGGGCAAGCGGTCCCCTAGGCTTGTTCGCAAACAAGAAGCCTGAACAGGGGGTAAGCGCGTGAGAGCCAAGAGATTTTCCCGTCGCACGGTATTGTCGGGCGCATCCGTGCTGGCGGCCGCGTCGATCCTGCCGCGCGCCGGTCTCGGCGCCGGCGATTGGCGGCCGAACGAGACGGTTCGCATCATCGTGCCGGCAGCGGCCGGCGGCTCGACCGACGTGATGGGGCGTCTGCTGGCGGCACATTTGCAGCCGCTCTGGGGCCAGTCGGTCGTGGTGGAGAATCGCTCCGGCGCCGGCGGCACCATCGGCACGGCCGAGGTCGCGCGCAGCAAGGGCGACGGGCACACCATCCTGATCGGCAATCCCGGCCCCAACGCGATCGCCTACAGCATCTTCCGCAACCTGACCTACAAGGCCGACCAGTTGCAGGCGGTCTCCAACATGATCCGGATCCCGAACATCGTCTCGGCGCATCCGTCGACCGGCATCAAGTCGATCCCGGAACTGATCGCCTATCTGAAGAAGAACCCCGACAAGCTGACCTACGGCTCGTCCGGCACCGGGCAGAGCCCTCACCTCACCGGCGCCTGGTTCCTGCAGCTCACTGGGCTGAAGATGACGCATGTGCCGTTCCGCGGCGCCGGACCCGCATTGCAGGCGGCGCTTGCCGGCGACATCCAGATCCTGTTCGACAACCTCTATCCGTCGCTGCCGCAGGTGCAGGACGGCAAGCTCAACGGGCTCTGCGTCACCACGACCGAGCGCAGCGAGTCCGCGCCCAATCTGCCGACGATGCGCGAGGCTGCGCCGGAGCTGGCAAAGTTCGACGTCGCGTCCTGGTTCGGCGTGTTCCTGCCGAAGACCGCACCCGCGTCCGTCGTCGACGAGCTGAACCGCCAGATCAAGGCGATGCTGGAGCGCGACGACGTCAAGAAGAACATCAGTGGCATGGGCGCGCGCGCCGACTACGGCACGCCGCAGCAATTCTCCGATTTCGTCGATGCCGAGACCAAGAAGTTCGCCGCCATCATCGAGAAGGAAGGACTCCAGATGGAGGTGAAATAGCTTCCGAACAAGGCTCGCGCCGCGCACTCCGCGTCATCCCTGAGGAGCCGCGCGCTTGTGCGGCGTCTCGAAGGATGGCCGCATGCACCGCCTCTCATCCTTCGAGGCTCGCTCCGCTCGCACCTCAGGATGGCGACCGCTGAGTTGTAGGACGCACGCGGCCCAGGCTACGAGGACTTATTGATCTTCTTGACCTTGGCGTCGGTTGCTTCGATCGACATCGCCAATTCCATGATCGCCTGCGACAGCAGCTCGATGGCCTCCTTCTGGTCCTGCGACTTGGCGGCACGCAGCGCGTAGTTCCGTGCGGATGAGAGCGACATTGATTGACCTCCGAGGTGTTGGCGCCAAGCTACTGGCGGATATCGTTGGCGGAATACACCGTCATTGCGAGGAGCGACAGCGACGAAGCAATCCATTTCCCCGCTTGTGAAGCGATGGATTGCTTCGCTCCGCTCGCAATGACGGTGCGATATTTTGCACCCACCTGAAGCAAAAACCCCGCGGCTCGCACCGCGGGGTTTGCATTCGTTCGTTGCACGCCGCTTAGCGCGCCAAGACCTTAGTGCGCCAAAATCGCCAGCAGCAGCAGCGCCACGATGTTGGTGATCTTGATCATCGGGTTCACCGCCGGACCCGCCGTATCCTTGTAGGGATCGCCGACGGTGTCGCCGGTCACCGCGGACTTGTGGGCATCACTGCCCTTGCCGCCATAGTGGCCGTCCTCGATGTACTTCTTTGGCATTGTCCCAGGCGCCGCCGCCCGAGGTCATCGAGATGGCGACGAACAGGCCGGTGACGATGACGCCGAGCAGCATGGCGCCGACCGCGGAGAACGCCGCAGACTTGCCGTCCGCTCCGCCGCCGGCGATGAAGTAGATCAGGAAGTAGACGACGATCGGCGACAGCACCGGCAGCAGCGAGGGGATGATCATCTCCTTGATCGCCGCCCGGGTCAGCAGGTCGACCGCCTTGCCGTAGTCCGGCTTGTCGGTGCCCTGCATGATGCCGGGTTTCTCGCGGAACTGACGCCGCACCTCCTCGACGATCGCGCCGGCGGCGCGGCCGACGGCGGTCATGCCCATCGCACCGAACAGATACGGCAGCAGGCCGCCGAACAGCAGGCCGACCACGACGTACGGGTTGTTCAGGGAGAAGTCGGGATTGACGCCCTTGAAATAGGCATGGGCGTTGGAGTCGCCGATGAAGAATTTGAGGTCCTGATTATAGGCCGCAAACAGCACCAGCGCGCCGAGACCGGCGGAGCCGATCGCGTAGCCCTTGGTCACCGCCTTGGTGGTGTTGCCGACCGCGTCGAGCGCGTCGGTCGACTTGCGCACCTCCTTGGGCAGCCCCGCCATCTCGGCGATGCCGCCGGCATTGTCGGTGACCGGGCCGAAGGCATCCAGCGCGACGATCATGCCGGCCAGCGCCAGCATGGTGGCGGTCGCGATCGCGATGCCGAACAGGCCGGCCAGGCTGTAGGTGACCAGGATGCCGGCGATGATGACGATCGCGGGCAGCGCGGTCGCCTCCATCGAGACCGCGAGGCCCTGGATCACGTTGGTGCCGTGACCGGTGACCGAGGCGGAGGCGATCGACTTCACCGGGCGGTAGTCGGTGCCGGTGTAGTATTCGGTGATCCAGATGATCAGGCCGGTGACCACGAGGCCGACCACGCCGCACCAGAACAGCGCCATGCCGGTGTAGTCGACGCCGTCGAGCTTGCCGAAGCCGATCAGCCAGTTGATGACCAGCGCGACGCCGACCAGCGACAGGATGCCGGTGGCGATCAGGCCCTTGTACAGCGCGCCCATGATCGACTGGCTGGCACCGAGCTTGACGAAGAAGGTGCCGATGATCGAGGTGATGATGCAGATGCCGCCGATCGCGAGCGGCAGCGTCATCATGTTCACCAGGATCGGCGTCTTGGCGAAGAAGATCGCCGCGAGCACCATGGTGGCGACCGCGGTCACCGCATAGGTCTCGAACAGGTCCGCCGCCATGCCGGCGCAGTCGCCGACATTGTCGCCGACATTGTCGGCGATGGTGGCCGGGTTGCGCGGATCGTCCTCGGGGATGCCGGCCTCGACCTTGCCGACGAGGTCGCCGCCGACGTCAGCACCCTTGGTGAAGATGCCGCCGCCGAGACGGGCGAAGATCGAGATCAGCGAGGCGCCGAAGCCGAGCGCCACCATGGCGTCGACCACGGTGCGGCTGCCCGCTTCCAGACCCATGAACTTGACCAGGATCATGAAGTAGATGGTGACGCCGAGCAGCGCGAGGCCGGCGACCAGGAGACCGGTGATCGCGCCCGCCTTGAAGGCGAGCTCGAGGCCGCCGGCGAGCGAGGTGGTTGCCGCCTGCGCGGTGCGGACGTTGGCGCGCACCGAGACGTTCATGCCGATGAAGCCGGCCGCGCCCGACAGGATCGCGCCGATCGCAAATCCGAGGGCCACCAAGAGGCCGAGGAAGTAGGCCAGCAGCACGAAGATCACGATACCGACCATGCCGATCGTCGTGTATTGCCGCCGCAGATAGGCTTGTGCACCCTCGCGCACCGCGCCTGCGATTTCCTGCATGCGGGGACTGCCCGCATCCGCGTTCAGGACCGACTGGGTCGCCCAGATCGCGTAGACGATGGAAAGCGCCCCGCAGAGCACTATCAACCACAAAGCTGTCATTGAATGTTGCCTCAGATCCTTGATGTAACCCCCGCGCCTATTTGTGCCGCTAGGGGGCAGCAGGCGCTTATTTTGCGAAGACAACCCTCCCCAAAAACGGATTGCCTCAAATCGGGCGCGACCTTGCCAAAATCGTTACCGCTGTGCAACGCCACCTGTGGCCGAAAACGCCGATATCGGCAGCAATTTGGAAGGAAAATCGGCGCCAGCCGGCGCGAGGATTCTAGAAATGGCTGTAGGACAGCCGCGTCAGCGCCAGTTCCCTGCCCTGCCCGTCGAGGAAACTGGGCGGCGACGAACCGGCGATGAGGCCACCGATCGCGGTCACCGCGACCTTGGCCTGCCGGGCCTCCCGCAGGAAGGCGTCGACATGATCGCCCGGGACCGCGCACAGGATCTCGTAGTCGTCACCGCCGGCGACGAGGGTCTCGATCCCGATCGCCTTGCGTGCGACGAGGCCCGCAGCCACCGACGACAACGGAATGCTCGGGACGTTGATCACGGCCGTCACGCCGCTGGCCGCGCACAGCTTGGCCAGATCGCCGGCGAGACCGTCGGACACGTCCATCGCCGCGCTGGCGTGGCTACGGACGGCGTTGGCAAGGAGGTTGCGCGGCTGCGGAACACGGTAGCGGGCGGCCAGAAAATCCCGGCCTGCGGCATCGTCTGCCAGCGCCGCCGCGACCGGTCCATTCCGGAGCACATCGAGACCGAGCGCGGCATCGCCGATTGTGCCGGTGACGAACACGCGGTCGCCCGCCTGCGCGCCCGCGCGATGCACCATCTTGCCCTGCGGCAGCCGGCCGAACGCCGTGATCGAGATCATCAGCGGCCCCGGCGTCGAGACCGTATCGCCGCCAAGCAGCGGACAGCCAAAATCGGCTGCGTCCTCGCCGAGCGCCCGGGCGAACGGCTTCAGCCAGACCTCATCGACCTTGCGCACGGCCAATGTCAGCACGAAGCCCGCCGGCGTCGCCCCCTTGGCCGCGATGTCTGACAGGTTCACCCGCAGCGCCTTGCGCGCCAGCGTGTCCGGCGGATCATCGGGGAGGAAATGCACGCCCTCGACGATGGCGTCCGTGGTCACCACGATGTCCTCGCCGGCCGCCCGCAGCGCGGCAGCGTCATCGTCGAGACCGAACGCGCCGGGATCGGTCGCCAGCGGCTTGAAATAGCGCGAGATAAGGGAATCTTCGCCGGAGGGGCTGTCGTGACGCTCTGCCATGTCGCGCGCCTTCCCCTCAGCTGTCATCGCCCGGCTTGACCGGGCGATCCAGTACGCCGCGGCAGCTGTTGTTGCCAATGACCGCCGCGGCGTACTGGATCACCCGCCTGCGCAGGTGATGACGGCGGAATACGTGGTTCAGCTCCGCACAAACTCGTCGCCGCGGAACTGGCGTGCGATCTGGTCGAGCACGGCGTTGACCATGCCGGTCTCGTCCTTCTCGACAAAGGCATGCGCGACGTCGACATATTCGGACACCACGACGCGGCCCGGGACGTCCTTGCGATGCTCGAGCTCGTAGGACCCGGCCCGCAGCACCGCGCGCAGGATCGCATCGATGCGCTTCAGCGGCCAGCCCTTCGATAGCGCTTCGTCGATCAGCGGATCGAGCTTGGCCTGGTCGCGCACCACGCCGGAGACGACGTCGCGGAAGAACGCCGCTTCCGCGGGCAGATATGTCTCGCCCTCGACCTCGTTGCCGAGCCAGTGGCTCTCGAACTCGGCGAAGATGTCGTTGATCCCGGCGCCGCCAATGTCCATCTGGTAGAGCGCCTGCACGGCGGCAAGCCGGGCCGCGCCGCGCCGGTTGGCTTTTCGCTCAGGGGCTTTGCCGGGTTTGTTGCTGTCAGCCATGATCAGGCCTTTGCCAGGCGGCGTTTGATCCGCAGCATCGCGATCGCCGCGCGCGCGGCGTCGCCGCCCTTGTTCAGTTCGCTGGCGCGCGCCCGCGCCCAGGCCTGGGCCTCGGTGTTGACGGTGAGGATGCCGTTGCCGAGCGGGAATTTCCGGCTCACGGCCAGATCCATCAGGCCGCGCGAGGATTCCTGGGAGACGATCTCGAAATGGATGGTGTCGCCGCGCACCACGCAGCCGAGCGCGATCGCCGCGTCATAGGGCTTGCCGTTCGCCGCGGCGGCATCGATCGCGATCGCGATCGCCGCCGGGATCTCCAGCGCGCCCGGCACCGTGATCACGTCGTGGCTGGCGCCGGCCGCCTTCAGCTCGGCGAGCGCGCCTTCCAGCAGCGCATCTTGGATGTCGTCGTAAAACCGGGCTTCGACGATCAGCACGCGTGCGCCTGATATGTCGGTCTGGTCCTTCAGGGGTGCGCGCCGCGCGTCAGCCATCTGCGTATCCGTTTCAATTTGTTGACATTCACCGATAACGTTGGATGTCAACGTTTCGCGAGTTTTTAGTCGCCCCAACGGCCGAAGCCAAGCAGGAATGCTTTCGACATCGTCATTCCGGGATGGTCCGCAGGACCAGACCGCAGATGCACAATTGTGCATCGGGGACTCTCGAGATTCCGGGTTCGATGCTTCGCATCGCCCCGGAATGACGTCTGCATGACGGCTAAGCCGTCATTTCATCTCCGACAGCCGCGCGGCGTAGCGGGCCATCAGATCGACCTCGATATTGACCTCGCTGCCGGCCTTCCAGCCGCTCAGGGTCGTGACACTGAGCGTGTGCGGGATGATCAGCACCGAAAAGGCAACGTCCTCGACCGTATTCACGGTCAGCGACACGCCGTCCAGCGTGACCGAGCCCTTGGCCGCAATGAAACGCGCCAGTTCGCGGGTGGTTCTCAGCTCAAAGCGCGCCATGTCGGGCAGATCGTCGCGCTTGACGATGGTGGCGATCCCGTCGGCATGGCCGGCCACGATGTGACCGCCGAGCTCATCACCGATCTTCAGCGCGCGCTCGAGGTTGAGCCGGCCGCCCTGCATCCAGTGCTTGGCGGTGGTCATGCCGAGCGTCTCGGCCGCGGCATCGACGTCGAACCAGGTCTTGCCGTCGGCTGTGCCGGAGGCGACCACGGTGAGGCAGACGCCATTGCAGGCAATCGAGGCGCCGTCGGCGATCGTGGTCTGGTCGTAGTCGCAGGCGATCCGCAACCGGTGCAGCTGCCCCTGCGCGACCGGCTTCAGGCTGACGATCTCACCGATATCGGTGACAATTCCGGTAAACATTACGCACGCTCGTAGATATTGAGACTGTCTTTGCCGTGGGTTTCGCTAGCACGAAGCCGAAACGCGGGCGACTGCGTGATTGCGTCGAGCGGCATTGCGTCCAGCGCGGGAACGCCATCGGCACCGATCGCATCGGGCCCGCGCAGCAGCCAGATTTCATCGACAAGGCCGGCCGCCACGAAAGAATTTGCCACGCGCGCGCCGCCCTCGACCAAAAGCCGCGTGATCCCCCTCTCCGCCAGCGCATGCAAGACGGCCGGCAGGTCGAGCCCGGCCGCGCCGGTGGTGGCCACGCGGATCACCTCTGCGCCGGCAGCGCCGAGCTTCACTGCGGCGGGCGCCTCCGCCATGTCAGACGTCACCACCCAGAGCGGCGTCTCGCGCGCGGAATGCACCAGGCGGCTGTCGCCGGAGATCCGCAGCGCGCGGTCGAGCACCACCCGCACCGGCGAGCGCGCCGCCATGCCGGGGAGCCGGCAGGTCAGCAGCGGGTCGTCAGCCCTCACCGTGCCGATGCCGACCAGGATCGCATCGCTCCGCGCGCGGAGCAGATGCACGCGGGTCCGCGCCGCCTCGCCCGTGATCGCGACCGGTTGGTGACCGCTGGCCGCGATCTTGTCGTCGGCGGACACCGCGAGCTTGAGGCTCACATGCGGGCGCTTCTCCGTGATCCGGCGGAAGTGTCCGGCATGGTCATGCGCGGCCTCCGCCCGGCACAGCCCGACATCAACACTGATACCGGCGGCACGCAGCTTGGCGTGCCCCTTCCCGCCGACCTCCGGATTGGGATCCTCGATCGCCGACACCACGCGGGCAAGCCCGGCCGCGACCACGGCATCCGCGCAAGGCGGCGAGCGGCCGAAATGCGAGCAGGGTTCGAGCGTGACATAGAGCGTCGCGCCGCGCGCCGCCTCGCCTGCGCGCCGTAGTGCCTCGACCTCGGCATGCGGGCGGCCACCGGCCTGGGTCCAGCCGCGGCCGACGATCACGCCGTCCTTGACGATGACGGCGCCGACCGCCGGATTGGGCCAGGTGCGCCCGAGCCCGCGCCGGCCGAGCGCGAGCGCGAGCTGCATGAAGCGCAGGTCGGCGGCTTTGGCTGCTTCCTTGGCCTCTTTGGCTTTCTGCGCGAACTGGTCTTCCAATATCCGGAAGATCATTTTCGCAACGTCGCGAGCCGCGGGTCCTCTTCGCCGGTCAGCTCGTCGAGCACCGCCTCAAAGTCCTTGGCTTCGCGGAAATTGCGATACACCGAGGCGAAGCGCACATAGGCGACGTCGTCGAGCTGGCGCAGATGCTCCATCACGATCTCGCCGATCGCCTCCGAGGAGACCTCCGCCTCGCCGCCGCTTTCGAGCTCGCGCACGATGGTGGAGACCATCTTCTCCACCCGCTCCGACTCCACCGGGCGCTTGCGCAGCGAGATCTGCAGCGAGCGCACCAGCTTGTCGCGGTCGAACGGCACGCGGCGGCCGTTGCGCTTGATCACGGTGAGCTCGCGCAGTTGCACCCGCTCGAAGGTCGTGAAGCGGAAATTGCAGGCCATGCAGACGCGCCGCCTGCGGATGACGGCGGAGTCCTCGGTCGGACGCGAGTCCTTGACCTGCGTATCAAGAGAATTGCAGCTCGGACAGCGCATCCAGCGGGACCTCTAGCTTGTTTGCGCGTGATTTCTTCGGAAAACCGGTGCCCACTTTTCCGGATCACACGGCTCTTATTGATAGATCGGGAAGCGATCGGTCAGCGCCTTGACGCGCTCCTTGATCGCGGCCTCGACCAGCGGCGCCTTGCCGTCCGGCGACTGCGCCAGCGCGTTCAGCACCTCGGCGATCATGCCGCCGACCTGCTTGAACTCGGCGACGCCGAAGCCGCGCGTGGTCGCAGCCGGCGTGCCGAGCCGCAGGCCCGAGGTCACGAACGGCTTCTCGGGATCGAACGGAATGCCGTTCTTGTTGCAGGTGATGGCGGCGCGCACCAGCGCCTTCTCGGAGACGTTGCCCTTCAGCCCCTTCGGCCTGAGGTCGACCAGCATCAGATGGTTGTCGGTGCCGCCGGACACGATGTCGAGGCCGTGGCCGCGCAGCGTCTCGGCCAGCGCCTTGGCGTTCTCGACCACGTTCTTGGCGTAGACCTTGAAGTCGGGCCGCAACGCCTCGGCGAACGCCACCGCCTTGGCCGCGATGACATGCATCAGCGGGCCACCCTGCAGGCCGGGGAAGATCGCCGAGTTCAGCTTCTTGGCCAGCGTCTCGTCATTGGTGAGGATCAGGCCGCCGCGCGGACCGCGCAACGACTTGTGCGTGGTCGTGGTGGTGACGTGGGCATGCGGCACCGGCGAGGCATGCACGCCGCCGGCGACCAGCCCTGCGAAGTGCGCCATGTCGACCAGCAGATACGCGCCGACGCTATCGGCGATCTCGCGGAAGCGCTTGAAGTCCCAGGCGCGCGAATAGGCCGAGCCGCCGGCGATGATCAGCTTCGGCTTGGCGATCTCGGCCTGCTTCTGCACCTCGTCCATGTCGATGATCTGGTCCTCGCGGCGCACGGTGTAGTGCGCGGCCTTGAACCACTTGCCGGACATGTTGACCGGCGAGCCGTGGGTGAGATGGCCGCCGGCGGCGAGATCGAGACCCATGAAGGTGTCGCCGGGCTGCAGCAGCGCCAGGAACACCGCCTGGTTCATCTGGCTGCCGGAGTTCGGCTGGACGTTGGCAAAGCCCGCGCCGAACAGCTTCTTAGCGCGCTCGATCGCCAGGTTCTCGGCGACGTCGACCCACTCGCAACCGCCGTAATAGCGCGCGCCCGGATAACCCTCCGCGTATTTGTTGGTCATCACCGAGCCCTGCGCCTCCAGCACGGCGCGGCTGACGATGTTCTCGGAGGCGATCAGCTCGATCTCATGGCGCTGCCGGCCGAGCTCACCCTTGATCGCGGCGGCGATCTCGGGATCGGCCTCGGCAAGAGGCGCCGTGAAGAAGGAATCGGGCGCGGAAGCAGTCTTGGGGGATGAGGTCATCGGCGAAATATCTCCACCGCCGCAAGCCCTTAGGCAGGATGCGGACGGTCACGAGTGGCGGTCGAAGCTGGTTTCAGAGCGTTACCACATCGCCCCAAAATGGCCAAGCGGTTGCGGTCGGTGGCGGTCAATTATGCCAGATATGGTGGGGATGGCGGGGATTGCGAGGGGACCGGACCATCTGGTGTGCTTCCGGGGCCGAACCTCCAGCTTCCGTTGGCCTCAGAACTCCGTTGGCCTCAGAACAACGTGGTCAGATCTCTTCGGCCGTCCACGATGCGCACGATCTCGACAGAACGGATTGGTCCGTCGTCGGCATCAGGCTGAGTGCGGGACAACAGGAGGTAAGGTGCCTCGACAAGCATCCGGACTTCATCTCGAATATCCGGGCGTCTCACACCCATTCGTGGCTGCAATGCCAGTGCATTGGCCTTGGCTTCTATTCGGTCGAAATAGCGTTCAGCTGCAGGTGGCTGCTCCAACCCGATCAGAACGTAGATTTCCAGCAAATCCTCGCGCGCTTGGTTTGACCAGATAATCTCCGCCGGCATCTCCTACGCTTTCTTCGCCGACCTGCGTGACAGTCTCGCCCGGGCTTCCTTGCGCAACGCCTTCGTGTCGAGCACGCCCGCCATCCCACTTGCCACGCCTTCGTCCCACAGCTGCCGCAGCCGTCTGACGTCTCCCTGGCGGAGTTCCCGCTTCAGCTGCCAGTCTCGGACAGCCTCCCGTACGATCTCACTCGTGGTCGCATATTCCCCGGCATCGACGGCGGCCCTGAGCGCAGCAGCCTGCTCGCCGGTCAGCGCCACGCTGAGCTTCTCAACATTGCTTGCCATCCGCACACCTCCGTGGAGTAAGAATTACTACTTTATCCTACCATTGCCAAGCGTCGCCGCCCCCTCTCACAAGGCACGGACCTGCGCGATCAGAGAGGCGCTCATACCGATTTGAATCGTTCAAGACTGGATCGATTCAAAGCTCTCTCGCAACACGTGCAATTGCGCTTCGTACTCCGTTGTCTCGCGGTCACACACGCGAGCTTAGCGCACAGCTTCGAGAGCTTCTAACTGCGCGCAGGCTGTCAACGAACATCAGCGTGATAACGACGCCGAAGAAAATTCTCTTCGGGGGCGTTGAATGACGGACGGATGGATTCGGCCGCAGCGGTTGGCTGCTTCGGCCTTGGTGGTGTTCTCGGTCGCGAGTGCGGACGATGTGTTCGCGCAGACGCAACTGCCGTCTGTGACGATCGACGCGCCGCAGCAGCGGCAAGCGGCGCGCTCACAGCAGCCTTCGCAACGGACCACGCGCGCACGCAGCGCCGCACGCCGCGCGACAAGCGCTCCGGTGAGCGCACAGCCACAGGCCGCGCAGCAGGCCGCCGGCTCAGGCGGCGGGCACGAGCGCGCCAACGGCCCGGTCACCGGCTACCTGGCGCGACAGAGTTCGAGCGGCACCAAGACCAGCACGCCGATCATCGAGACGCCGCAATCGGTGAGCGTGATCAGCGCCGAGCAGATCCGCGACCAGAAGGTCGTCAGCAAGTTCGACGAGGTGCTGCGCTACACGCCGGGCGTGATCGGCGGCACCTACGGCGCCGATTTCCGCAACGACTGGTTCATGATCCGCGGCTTCCCGGCACAGAACGAGTCGCTGTTCCTCGACGGATTGCAGCTGTTCTACACCTCCTATGCGAGCTGGAAGCTGCAGCCCTTCAACCTCGAGCGCGTCGAGGTGCTACGCGGCCCGTCCGGCATCCTGTATGGCGGCTCGGCGCCCGGCGGCCTCGTCAATGCGGTGAGCAAGCTGCCGTCCGCCGAGCCGATTCGCTACATCGAGACCGGCATCAACAATTTCGGCAACGCCTACACCCAGTTCGACATCGGCGGCGCGATGGCGCAGCCGGCGGGCGGCCAGGTGCAGTATCGTCTGGTCGGCCAGGCCCAGGGCGGCGGCACCCAGACCGACTATGTCTACGACAACAACTTCTTCTTCGCTCCGTCGGTGACCTGGCGGCCGGACGCCGACACCAGCCTCACGGTGTTCGGCATGGCCTCGCACGCCAACACCCGCGCGCTGAACTTCCTGCCCTATGAAGGCACCGTCACCAACGCGCCGTTCGGCCGGATTCCGACCAGCCTGTTCGTCGGCGATCCCGGCGTCGACCAGTTCCGCCGCGATCAGGAGATGGTCGGCTATCAGTTCCAGAAGAGCATCACCGACAACGTCGACTTCCGGCAGAACGCGCGCATGGCGCATGTCGATGTCTACTATGCCGGCCTCTACGGGCTCGGCTACGCGACGACGCCGGCGGCCGCCGACATCAGCCGCGGCAATTTCTATACCCGCGGCATCGCCACCCAGCTCAACCTCGACAATCAGGTCGAATACCGCTTCGCCACCGGCGCGCTGCAACACACCGCGCTGGTCGGCGTCGATCTGAAATATTACGGGATCGACGACCGCCAGGGCTTTGGCATGGGCACCAACCTCAAGGTGCTCAATCCGGTCTACGGCAACAATCTGCCCTACAGCGGTGCGCTGTATCAGGACGCCTATCTCACCCAGGGCATGGCCGGGCTCTATCTGCAGGATCAGGTCAAGCTCGACCGCCTGACCGTCGTGCTGTCCGGACGCCAGGACTGGGTCGATCTCACCAACAACAACCGGATCGGCGCCGATCAGAGCCGCCAGGACAGCAAGTTCTCCGGCCGCGTCGGCGCGATCTACAATTTCGACGTGGGCGTTGCGCCCTACGTGTCCTACATGACCGGCTACAATCCGGTTGTCGGCACCAATGCCGCCGGCCAATTGCTGCTGCCGGAGACCTCCGAGCAGACCGAGATCGGCGTCAAGTACGAGCCGGTCGGGCTCAACGCGCGGTTCGGCGTCGCGCTGTTCGACCTGAAGCGCAAGAACGCGCTGACGACAGACCCGAACAACCCCTTATTCCAGACCCAGAACGGCGAGGTCACCTCGCGCGGCGTCGAGCTCGAGGCGGTCGCCAACATCACGCGCGATTTCAAGCTGGTGGCGAGCTACACCAATTACGAACTGTTCGTCAGCAAGGACCTCAATCCCGCGCTGATCGGCACCGTGCCGACCAACACGCCGCGCGAGCTCGCCTCGGTCTGGACCGACTACACCTTCCGCGATGGTCCGCTCACTGGCTTCGGCCTCGGCGGCGGCGTGCGCTATGTCGGTTCGTCCTTTGCCGACACCGCGAATACCGCGCGCGTTCCGGGCGTCGTGCTCGGCGACTTTGCTTTGCACTACGAATGGGACAACCACTGGCGCGCGGCGCTCAATGTGGTGAACATCACGGACAAGATCTACGTCGCGAGCTGCGCGACCATCAGTTCCTGCTACTACGGCGATCGCCGCCGCATCACGGCAAGCCTCGGCTACAAATGGTGAGCATGCCGCGAGGCATTCTGGTCACAAACATTGCGACAGCGAGGGGCGGTATTCGACCGCCTCTTTTTTTGACCGTCGTCAGGGTGGTGTCAGCATGTCGCGCTAGGTTTCGCGCCGCGGTGATATTTGCCGCGCCCAGACTGGCCCGCTCCGAAATGCGAGCCCCGGAGCGGGCCTTTTACGTCGCCAAGGGGTTTCCCGAGGCGGCCGGGACGATTCTTCCTCAGCGTGCCGGCCGCCGCGGCCGTTCGTGATGGCCGTCGGGCCTTTTGCACCACATCGAGACCGCAACCCCGCATCAACAGCCCCTGCCCGTTCCCGGCGCGGCCGCGATGGACATCGAACGATGATTACCCGACATTGCCGCGTTGAGGGCAAGCGATGATGTTCTGGATTGCAGGTCTGGTTGGATTGGCAGGCGCGTATCTGCTCGGTTCGATTCCCGTGGGCTATCTGGCCGGGAAATTGCTGCGGGGCATCGACATCAGGGAGCACGGTTCCAGATCCACGGGAGCAACGAACGTGTTGCGGACCCTGGGCAAGTGGCCAGCGTTGGTCGTCCTCCTGCTGGATGTGCTGAAAGGCGCGGCTGCGATTGCATTTGCCCGCTGGTTCTATCCCTGGCTGTCCACATGGCCATCGGTCACGCCACCGACGGCGCTTGATCTCCCTATCGTGGTGCCCTGGGCGGTCTGCCTGGCCGGCCTCGCCGTGTTGCTGGGACACGGCCGTTCGATCTGGTTGAATTTCAGCGGCGGCAAATCCGCGGCCACCGGACTCGGCGTGCTACTGGCGATCTCGTGGCCCGTAGGCTTGGGTGCCGCGATCGCCTTTGGCGTCGTGGTGGCGCTCTCCCGGATTGTCTCGCTCGCCTCAATGCTGGCGGCGCTCACCGCGGTCGCGCTGGTCTGCGGCCTGGAGCAATCATTGCCCTATCGGCTCCTGGTCATTGCGGGCAGCCTCTACGTCATCATGCGCCATCGCGCCAACATTCAACGGCTGCTGGCCGGGACAGAGCCACGTCTCGGACAGCCGTCGAATGCGACATCGCAAAGCTAGCGCTGAGTCCGCAAACGAATCCTCGTTGGCCACAACCGGCCGAGCAGAGGCCGCAGATTCTAGGAACCTTTGCCAATTTTTCCCGTTCCACCTCCGCCGATTGATACGGCTATTGGAGGAGACAACATGAACTTTAAGACCATTGTCGCGGCATCCTTGCTTGCCGCTTTCGTCGCGCCGGCCTTTGCCGCGGACGAATACTACGTCGTGCAGGACGTCAAGACGAAGAAATGCACGATCGTCGACCAGAAGCCGGTCGACACGACGACCACCGTCGTCAGCCCGTCAGGCACCGTTTACAAGACTCGCTCCGAGGCCGAGGCCGGCATGAAGACCGTCAAGGTCTGCAGCTCCAACTAATCGGCGCTCAGCCAAGGAGTTCTCTGATGAAGAAATTTGCCATCGGCTGCATCCTGGCCGCAACGCTCGCGACCGCCGCGCATGCGGCGACCACCATGTCTTCCGCCCCGACGGAGAGCTGGACCATCACCAACTACTACAAGCAGAACGTCTACGACCCGAAGGAATCCAAGATCGGGACGATTGACGACGTGCTTGTCGACAAGACCGGCAAGGTGACCGGCCTCGTCGTTGGCGTCGGCGGCTTTCTCGGTGCCGGCGAGAAGGATGTGATCGTGCCATACACGGCGATCAAATCTCAGAAGAAAAACGACAAGTGGTGGCTCACTCTCGATGAAACCAAGGACAGCCTGAAGGCTGCGCCGGGCTTCAAGTATGATCGGGCCAGCACGACCTGGAAGCCGGACAACAAGTAAGCACTGACGTCCCGTCTGCTCCTGTGTGCAGACGGGACGCGCTCCTGCGCGGACCGGAGGAGACTGCGCACAGGCTGTGGCTTGTTGAATTCCGATCTCGCCTGCGTTTCGATGTCTGAGCGATCTGCGCCGCTCCGCTCGCGCGCTACTGCTTCCGGAATACGGGATCACCCGCAGACGCATGCGCATACGCGGGCGATGACACTGAGCAGGCTGCTTGACAGGCGAACCGGCAACACGGAACGAGAGCCCCTACAGCCCCGTATAGCCGGCCTTCACATGATCGGTGCTGCCGTCGAGCTGCCGGAGATAGGTCAGTCCGCACACGGTCAGCCGATGCGGATCGCGCTCGCCGGCGTCGAACAGCGTTTGCACGTACTCCGTCACCTTCGCCCGCGCCTCGTCGCTGGCAGCGGACGTGCGGTTGAGCAGCAGATCATACGTCTGCATGATCCGATCGATAGCGGCTTCCATTGAAGTCTCCGGGTTGACGCTCAGGCGACCACCAACGTCTCGGCCTCGAATTTCGCGATCGCCTTGTTGGCGAGGCGGAGCCGGTTCAGTTCACCGCGCTGGAACAGCTTGACGATGATGCCGAGCAAACGCTCGTTGGTGGCGAAAGTGTCGGGAATGGCGCCGGATTTGCGCAGATAGTTGGAGGCGATCGCGTAGGCGTCACCGACGACCTCGACGTTCAGCACCTCGATCCCGCGCTCGACAAGCATATCCGGCCTCTCCATCAGAGCGTTTGCAAGCGAAGGCACCACTTCGCATGAAGAAAACGCGTCCAAAGCATCCAACGTGACGAGATCCGACCGGATCACGTCACGTCGGGAAACGAGATAAAGCGCAGGGAATGTCTTGGTTCCTCACCGAGCCCCATTTATTTTCGCAACTGCAGCATGAACCAGGCGCAGCATGAAAAACGCATCGGCCGGGCATGACCGATGCGCTGACTGCAGCAAGGCTGGACTGGAGCAAGGCTGGACTGAAGCAAGGCTGCCGGTCTTCTCACACGGCCGGCTTGGCCATCAGGCGAACAACAGGAAGGCTCAGAGGCGATACAGGATCTGGTCGGTCCAGAACCGCTCGAGGCGATGCAGCGACTTGTTGAGACTCGCGAACTCCTCGTTCGAGATGCCGCCGACCTGCTCCACCGTCTTGACGTGCTTCTGATAGAGCGCGTCGACGATCTTGCGCACTTCCTGGCCCTGCGGGGTCAGGCGGATGCGGACCGAGCGGCGGTCAACGCGCGAGCGCTGATGATCGAGGAAGCCGAGCTCGACGAGCTTCTTCAGATTGTAGGAGACGTTGGAGCCGAGATAGTAGCCGCGGGTGCGCAGCTCGCCGGCGGTCAGCTCCTTGTCTCCGATATTGTACAGCAGCAGCGCCTGCACCGAGTTGATATCGGCGCGGCCGCGACGATCGAATTCGTCCTTGATGACGTCGAGGAGCCGGCGATGCAGCCGCTCCACCAAAGTCAGGGCTTCGAGATAGAGCGGCTGCACCGGAGCTTGGCCGGCAGCGCGATCGGCGGCATCCGCCGCCGTTGTCGCAACGGCTTTCATCATGACACTTCCCCTGTTTGTCGATTTTATCGACTTTATTCGACGAAACTTGTGTCCCGCCTGATAGGTCCAACGTAAGGGGCCCGTTTGAATATCCGCTTAAATAAGAGAATAAAGAGATCATGAATTTAAGACAGTGAATCGTGGATTAAGCCCATGGATCAAGGGCTTTTCGCAACTTTTCATTGACGGTGGCAGCCCCCTGTTCACGCTTCGTCTGCCTGCCCTGTCACATTCGGAAACAGCATCGTTCGAATTCGAAACGGCGGCGTAAGGTGTGTGAGGGAACCCTTTACGGTGACCGATCGGTTACCGGAAAATTCTTTGAAAATTTTATCGGGATGCATCGGAGCGGACGCGTGCGATGCGCAGGCGGTCATCATTCGTTGCCGCGGCCAGATCGGTTCCGCCGTCAGCCCGCGCAAAGCCGGCCGGCACACGCGCCGAGATCCGGTGAAATGGGTCCCGACGGCAGGTCCCGCAGAGACGCCTTGGGAATGGGGCGCCTCGAAAGGGTGCGATCTGTCGGCAGACACCTAGCAGAACCAGCTGACCTGTCTTCTCGTTGGGCGCACGGCTGCCAAAAATCGCCAGCCGCCGCCGGGTATTCGCAGCGCTGTCGCAGCCAGGCAACACTGCATCGGTCCAGCGCGGCACGCGGGCCTTATCGATGACAGGATCTATGGCGGGCGTTCGCGCGCCGACATCCAGGCCAGCGCCAGATAGGCCGCGAGCATCAGGGCCTCGAGCCCGACCACGGTGAGGCTGCCGCCATAGATGCCGGGAAACATCAGCTCGATGACCGCCATCGACACGACGGTGGTCAGCCAGACCACGGCGCCCCACGGGGTCGCGAGCCAGAGCCCGACCGCGGCGACGAGCTCGATGACGGCGAAATAGATCGTGGCGGTCTGCCAGGCCATCGACTGGTTCTCGAAGGCCTCCTCCTCGCCGCCGACGAAGCCGGTCACCTGGGCCCAGTGGTAGAGGCCCTTGGCGACCGAGACGACCGCCATGATGCGCAGGAAGATGACGAGACGCCGCGTCCAGGCATTGTCGTCCGGCTCGATCCGGTCGGACGAGATCGCGCTGACCGAGATGGCATTGTCGCGCGCCTGATCGCGTGCAGAGGTGTCAGACATCCGAATCGCCGAACAACGGCCGCAAAATGGGGTTCATGGCGCAGTCTTGGCCCGCCGGGGAGGCAAAATCAATTGCCGTTGCGGCAATTCAAGGGCGCCCGGGATGCAATGGCGGCGCCATGACGGCGCCCCTGCGAGGTGCTAGAACGCGACTTATATCAGGTCCAGACCAGTATCAGGTCCAGACAAGGCTGCCGTCGAGGAGAAGACAACATGGCGATCAAATTCGGGCGCCCGATCGAATTGCGCGACACGCCGCGGCGCCAGACCGATGCCCTCGCCTCGCCCTCGCTCGACCTCACGATCCGGATGCGCCGCAACCGCAAGACCGAATGGGCCCGCCGCCTGGTGCGCGAGAACGTGCTGACCACCGACGACCTGATCTGGCCGATGTTCGTGGTCGACGGCCACAACGCCCGCACCCCGGTGGCCTCGATGCCCGGCGTCGAGCGGCTCACCGTCGACCAGATCGTGCGCGACGCCGAGCGCGCCGCCAGGCTCGACATCCCCTGCATCGCGCTGTTCCCGTTCACCGAGCCGTCGCTGCGCGACGAGCAAGGCTCGGAGGCGCTCAACCCCGACAACCTGGTCTGCCAGGCGGTGCGCGCGATCAAGCAGGAATTTCCTGATATCGGCGTGCTCTGCGACGTCGCGCTCGATCCCTTCACCAGCCACGGCCATGACGGGCTGATCGAAGGCGGCAAGATCCTCAACGACGAGACGGTTGCGGTGCTGGTCAAGCAGGCGCTGACCCAGGCCGAGGCCGGCTGCGACGTGATCGCGCCGTCCGACATGATGGACGGGCGGATCGGCGCGATCCGCGCCGCACTCGACGACAACGGTTTCGGCGACGTCCAGATCATGTCCTACGCGGCGAAATACGCCTCCGCCTTCTACGGCCCGTTCCGCGACGCGATCGGCTCGGCCAAGACGCTGACCGGCGACAAGCGCACCTATCAGATGGACAGTGCCAATTCCGACGAGGCATTGCGCGAGGTCGAGCTCGACATCGCCGAAGGCGCCGACATGGTGATGGTGAAGCCCGGCATGCCCTATCTCGACATCGTCCGCCGCGTGAAGGACAATTTCGCGATGCCGACCTTCGTCTATCAGGTGTCCGGCGAATACGCGATGATCGCAGGCGCCGCCGCCAATGGCTGGATCGACGGCGAGCGCGCGATGATGGAGAGCCTGGTCGGCTTCAAGCGCGCCGGCGCCGACGGCATCCTGACCTATTTCGCGCCGCAGGCCGCCGCGAAGATCCGGGCGGAACGCTGACAATTCCTTCGCCGTCATTTGCGAGCGAAGCGAAGCAATCGATGCCGCCGCGAGCTGAGAAATGGATCGCTTCGCTTCGCTCGCAATGACGGCGTGGGGTAAGAACCGCTCAATTCAGCCGCCGAATCGCCGGATTATTTCAGCTAGTTAATGTTCGCGTGGACTTGGCAGGCGGGCCTCCTGATCCCATGTCCTGCGCGGGAGTTTCATCGGAGGTTGGTCATGTCTTACGGCAATGACGGCAGCACTCGGCGCAGCGAGGCTTGGCGTAGCGAGGCCTGGCGCAACGACGGCGGCGTGCCTCCGCATGCGTTCGATCCGTCGATAGAGCCGGATCTGTTCCGCGGCGTGCTGACGCGGCGCGTGTTCGCGTTCCTGATCGACCTCTTCGTGCTGTCGGTGCCGGTGATCCTGGCCGTGATCTTCATTGCGGTGTTCGGCCTTGTCACGCTCGGCCTCGGCTGGGCGCTGTTCTGGCTGGTGTCGCCGGCCTCGATCGTCTGGGCCATCGTCTATTACGGCGCCTCGATCGGCGGCCAGCATTCGGCCACGATCGGCATGCGCATGATGGATCTGGAACTGCGCACCTGGTACGGCGCCCGCGGCTATTTCGTGCTCGGCGCCACCCATGCGGTGCTGTTCTGGGTGACGATCTCGTTCCTGTCGCCGCTGGTGCTGCTGGTCGGCCTGCTCAACGGCCGCCGCCGGCTGCTGCACGACATCATCCTCGGAACCGTTGTTATCAACAGCTCGGTCCGGACCCAGGTCAGTCCGGCCGCGCGGGCCTCCTATTAGGGCCACCTAAACCAATTGACCGTTAGCCTCCGGGGGGCGATGCTAACGCGGCTGCCTTTACTGTTTGTGGAGCCCGACGATCTGACGTGACCCAGCACTCGCGTGATACCCCGCAGTTTTATCTGACGGCGCCCTCGCCCTGCCCGTATCTCCCGGGCCGCCACGAGCGGAAGGTTTTCACGCACCTGGTCGGCGACAAAGCGGGCGATCTCAACGACTTGCTGACCCATGGCGGCTTCCGCCGCAGCCAGTCGATCGCCTATCGCCCGGCCTGCGACCAGTGCCGGGCCTGCGTCTCGGTCCGCGTCGTCGCCAACGAATTCCGCCCCTCCCGCAACTTCCGCAAGGTTCTGGCCCGCAACGCCGACATCATCGGCGAGCAGCGCACCGCGGTGCCGACCTCGGAGCAATATTCGGTGTTCCGGGCCTATCTCGACCGCCGCCACCGCAACGGCGGCATGGCCGACATGACGGTGCTGGACTACGCGATGATGGTCGAGGACAGCCATGTCGAGACCCGGATCATCGAATACCGCAAGCGCAACGCCGACAGCGCCATCACCGGCCGCGGCGACGAGCTGATGGCGGTGGCGCTGACCGACGTGCTCAGCGACGGGCTGTCGATGGTCTATTCGTTCTTCGAGCCGGGGCTTGAGGCGCGTTCGCTCGGCACCTTCATGATCCTCGACCATATCGCCCGCGCCCGCCGGCAGGGCCTTCCTTACGTCTATCTCGGCTACTGGATCGAGGGCTCCAAGAAGATGGACTACAAGGGCCGCTTCCTGCCGCAGCAGCGGCTCGCGCCCGTCGGGCTGGCTGCGCGTCGACGCGACCGGCGAGGTGCCTGCGGAGCCGCAGGACTGAACGCGCGAATAGCGACTGGCCAATAGCGAATAGCCGTTGGCCCTCAATTCGCTGACCCTATTCGCTATTCGCCTGCTCACCCGAAGATCGTATCGAACAACAGCTTCACGTTCAGGATCACGATCAGCCCGGCGATGATCCACGCCACGGCCGCGACCGGCGCTGAGATCGCAAGCTTGCCCATCTTGCGCTTGTCGGACACGAAGCGCACCAGCGGGATCACCGCGAACGGCAGCTGCATCGACAGCACGACTTGGCTGAACACCAGGAGCTGCGCGGTGCCGCTCTCGCCATAGAGCGCGGCGACCACGATGACCGGGACGATCGCGATGCCGCGGGTCACCAGCCGTTGCAGCCAGTCCGGCAGCCGCAAATCGAGAAAGCCCTGCATCACGATCTGGCCGGCCAAGGTCGCCGTCACCGTCGAGTTGAGACCGGAGGCGAGCAGCGCCACCGCAAACAGCGTCGAGGCGATGCCGAGCCCGAGCAGCGGCGACAGCAATTCGAACGCCTGATCGATCTCGGCGACATCGGAATGGCCGCTCTTGTGGAAGGTCGCGGCCGCCAGCACCAGGATCGCGGCATTGACGAACAGCGCCAGCATCAGCGCGATGGTGGAATCGGCGGTCGCCCACTTGATCGCATCGCGCCGCCCCTCGTCGGTGCGCGGATAGGCGCGGGTCTGCACGATCGAGGAGTGCAGATAGAGGTTATGCGGCATCACGGTCGCGCCGATGATGCCGATCGCGATGTAGAGCATCTCCGGATTGGTGACGATCTCGCGCGACGGCATGAAGCCGCCGAGCACGCCGGCGATCGGCGGCGCCGCGGCGGCGATCTGCACCACGAAGCAGACCGCGATGACGATCAACAGCGCGATCACGAAGGCCTCGAGGAAGCGGAAGCCGCGGTTCATCAGCAGCAGCAGCAGGAACGCATCGAGCGCGGCGAGCAGCGCGCCGCCGATCAGGGGAATGCCAAACAACAGCTTCAGCGCGATCGCGGTGCCGATCACCTCGGCCAGATCGCAGGCGATGATCGCGGCCTCGCAGGCGAGCCAGAGCAAGAGATTCACCGGCCGCGAATAGGTCGCGCGACAGGCCTGCGCGAGGTCGCGGTCGGTGGCGATGCCGAGCCGCGCCGACAGCGCCTGCAGCAGGATCGCCATCAAATTGGAGAGCAGGATGACCGACAGCAGCGTGTAACCGAACTTCGATCCGCCGGCGAGGTCGGTCGCCCAATTGCCGGGGTCCATGTAGCCGACCGAGACCAGATAGCCGGGTCCTGCGAAGGCCAGCAGCCGGCGCCACCACACGCCCGTGCTCGGCACCCGAACGGTCGCGTTCACCTCGGGAAGGCTGCGCGCATGGCCGGCGTCATTGCGCCAGCCGCCCGGCCCGGCGCTGGGAGCGGAAACGGAAGGCATTTCAGGGGTCCTGGCATCCATCGCGTCAGGATGGCCGATCTCTCCCGTTATTGCAACTCATTTGCAACTGCATCTAGGCTCACGAAGCCGCGACTGCCCCGTCGGCGGCAATTCTGCGGTCCGCAGCCCTTCAGTTTTCCACAGTTGCGAAGTGGGGTGCGTTGCCGAATAACCTACCAGTTGATAGTATAATAATTGAGGATGTTGCGAGGCTGGCCCTCCGCCAAGCATGCCTCGGAGTCGCGTTCAATCCATGAAACCTTGAGAGGATACTATGGCTAAGAAAGCGAAGAAGGCGAAGAAAGCGAAGGACGACCAATGTGCACAGTGAGACGGACTCCTTGCACACCCGCACCCTCGGCTTAGTCCAGGTTGCGATCATGAACGTGATTATTAACCGACCCGATCGTGCGTACGGGACCGCAATATCCGCTGAAGTTTCTCGTATCGTTGGTCGCGAGCTCGCAGATGCGCAAATTTACATCGCTCTGGGACGGCTCGAAGAGCACGGGTTGATTAATTCTCGCGTTGATGAAGTTTCGACGCCCTCCAAGAAATCGAGAGGGCGCCCGCGGAAGTATTATGCCTCAACTGCTAAGGGGCGGAGGGCGCTGAAAGACGCGGGCGCATACACCCTTTCGACTAGCCCCTTCATGAAATCTGTTGCCGCCACTTTTGGAGGTGATCATGAAGGCACGCAGAATGGCCCGATGCCGCCCCCCGTGGTGGTGTAAAGCCGCTCTGTACGCGGCTCTGTGGCCGCGTGCAGAGTTCTACGACTACCGTATTGGACTACAGCGTAAATACTTGAGGCTTGTTCGCGATAAGGGCTTGAACGAAGCAAAAAGATATGCGCGGCGACAGGCTTTGGGTTGGTGTTGGGCGTTCGGTTGGCGTGTTGCTAGGAGTACGGTCGTCTTGTTTCACATTGCAAGATGACGCGAGCAGAATGCGGATAAAGGCGGAGCATAGTGCTCCGCCTTTTGCGTGGTCTCCGTGATCGCGCTTCACCTCACGCTCGACGCCAACGAGCGCACTTGCCCTTCCTTGCTGATGTCCCGCCTGCCTCGGCGCCTTCGCGGATTCTCGGACCGCGGCTTTTGGCGTTGTCAGGAAACGGGTGGGATCGGACGTCGTCCAACCACACACTATGGCGAGATCGAATTTGCCCAGGGATTCTGCCATGTCCGCCGATACGCCGCCTCGCCTGCCAAGCACCTTCAATCGCCTGGCCTGGTCCAACCTCGCCGCGCAATCGGCCGAGCAGATCGCGCTTGCCGCCGCGCCGATCGTCGCCGTGCTGGTGCTCGGCGTCGGCGAAGGCCAGACCGGCCTGTTGCAGACCGCGCTGACGCTGCCCTTCATCCTGTTTGCGATTCCGGCCGGCCTGTTGGCCGACCGTGTGTCGCGGCGCTGGGTGATGGCGGGCTCCGAGGCGCTGCGTGCGGCGGCGCTGGCCGCGATCCTGCTGTTGCTCTGGCTCGGCCTGATGACCTTGCCGCTGCTTGCCGTGCTCGGCTTCATCGCCGTCTGCGGCACGGTCGCCTACAGCGTCGCGGCGCCGGCGCTGGTCCCGTCGCTGGTGACGTCACAGCAATTGCCCGCCGCCAATGCCCGCATCGAGCTCGCACGCACCGTCGCCTTCGCCAGCGGCCCCGCGCTCGGCGGCGTGCTGGTCGGCTGGGTCGGCGCCGCGCCCGCCTTCGGCTTCGCCGCGGCACTGTCGGCGATCGCGGTCGTGCTGCTCGCCGGCCTCTACGAGCCGGCGCGCCAGCCCGCCCCGCGGCGTCATCCGATGCAGGACATCAAGGAAGGCGCTGTTTTCGTGATGCACCACGCCCTGCTGCGGCCGGTGTTCATCACCCAGTTCATCTTCAACACCGCGTCGTTCCTGCTGCTCGCCGTGTTCGTGCCCTATGCGGTGCGCCATCTCGGGCTCAGCGCCACCGGCGTCGGCACCACGCTTGCGATGTACGGCGTCGGCATGGTGGTCGGCGCGCTGTTCGCAACCCGGGTGATGAAGCGGCTGGCGTTCGGCACCGTGATCGGGCTCGGCCCGGTCACCGGCCTGGTCGCCTCGCTGGTGATGGCGCTGACCACCTGGATCGCGACGCCGCTGCTCGCGGGCCTCGGCTTCTTCCTGCTCGGCGTCGGCCCGATCCTCTGGGTGATCTCGACCACCACGCTGCGGCAATCGGTGACGCCGCCCTCGCTGCTCGGCCGCGTCTCGGCGATCAACATCATGAGCTACGGCGCCCGCCCGCTCGGCTCCGCGCTCGGCGCCGTCGTCGGTGGCCTCTACGGTGCCGAAGCCTGCCTCTACCTCGCGGCCGCGATCTTCGCCGCCCAGGCGCTGGTGATCCTGATGTCGCCCGCAGTGTCGCTGACGCGGCAGCCCGACATGGTCGGAGAGCCGGCACGGTGTTGAACAGCCCCTGCCCCCGCGTCATTGCGAGGAGCGAAGCGACGAAGCAATCCATTGCTCCACAAGCGGTGAAATGGATTGCTTCGCTTCGCTCGCAATGACGGGAAACGAGTCCGGCTAGCTCGCCAGGTACCGCTCATACTTGCCGCCGACCACCTCGTCGGCTGCAACGGCCGGATCCAGCGTGTAGAGATCCTGCGCGTGGCTGATGCCGCGCAGCACGAAGCGGCCGGTGGAGACCAGGTAGTTGCGGCCGGCGGCGTCGAGCCCGGTGCGGAAATCGCTCGAGGTCAGCAATTCCCGGTCGACCGACGCGCACATCGAGGCGATCCGGCTGACCTCGTTGACGGCGGGCCCGACCACGGTGAAATCCAGCCGGTCCTCGCTGCCGATATTGCCGTAAAACACCTGGCCGACGTGGAGCCCGACATAGGCTGTCGTGGTCGGACGTCCCTCGTTCTCGCGGCGATCGTTCAGCACGCGGATGTTGTGGCGGAATCTGTGCTCGGCCCGCAGCGCTGCGCGCTTGGCGCTCGCCAGGTTCTCGCTGGTGAACATCGCCAGCACGCCGTCGCCGATCAGCTTCAAGACCTCGCCGCCGGCGTCATGGATCGCGTCGATCGAGGCCTGCGCGTAGTCGTTGAGGAACGGGATGATCTCGTCGGGCCCGATGCGCTCGCTGATCGCGGTCGAGCCGCGCACGTCGGAATACCACAGCACGGCCTTGATCTTCTCGGTGATGCCGCGCTGCATGCGCCCGCGCAGCACCTGCTCCGCCGTCTCGCGTCCGAGATAGACCCGGCCGAGCGTGCGGGCGATCTCGACCTGAGCAGCCGACTTGATCGCGAGTCCGAGCACCGGCACCAGATCGCGCAGCGCCGCCATGTGATCGTCGCTGAACCCGTCCGAATGGCGCGTGGTGTAGTAGGAATAGAAGCAGTCCATCTCGCCGATCGTGCCGGCCTCGCCGAACCGGTGGACGAACGCCGCGAAATGCTTGTGGCCCTTCTCGGCCAGCTCGCCGATCATCGAGAAATCATGGTTCTCGGCGAGATCGATCACCATCTCGTCATGGCCGTTTTCGAGCATGTGATGGAACGCCGACCGCCGCCAGGTCTGACTGGCCTCGCCGCTGCTGGTCGAGCCGTATTCGAAGATGTCGGCCTCGTTGCTCTCGCCGTCGTTCCAGCGGAAGCCGCGCCCCTCGAAGATCGGATGCAGGGTGTCGATGAAGACGATCGCCCGCGACAGCGGCATGCCGGCCGCCCGGCAGCGCTCGCAGAAGCCGCGCAACAGGTCGTTTTCCGGCAGGCCGGTGAGGCCCTGGCGGACCAGCCAATTCATCAGGCGCAAGCGGGGCGTCAGTTCCATCAGTGGATTATGCCGGGCAATCGGTGCGGGAGGAAGGGCTCGTCGTCGCGTGACAGATGCGAACGCCCATGCGGCATTGCAGGGCCGCCTCGCCTCGCCATTTCACAGGGAACAGCGCGCCGATTCGGCTTTCCTTTGCCCCGCCCTTCGCGCACAAGGGCGCATGGACAACGACCGCGACGAGCCCAATCCGATCCGACGCCTCGTGCATTGGGCGATCACCCCGCCGCAATCCTATGGCGTGTATCTGGCCGGCATCATCCTGGTGTACGCCCTGTCGTTCTACGCCGGCACGATGAAGCCGAAGCACGTCCCCGCCGCGCCGGTGAGCGCGCCGTCCGCTCCGCACAGCTGATCGGGCGGTAACAAGGCCGCTCAGTCATAAAACTCCGGCGACAGCTTCAGCCCGTCGCGCTGCACCTTGTCGTGGTTGATCCAGAGCTGCGCTTTCTCTTTCGTCAGCGTGTCCGCGATCTTCTGCATCGAGGCCAGCGTCTGCTCCTTGCTGGCATTCAGGCTCGGCACCCGTCGATTGTCCCAATTATCCCTGAAGTGAACGGCATCGCCGGTCAGCACGACCGCGCCGGTGTGCGGCAGCTTGACCAGCAGCGACTGGTGGCCGGGCGTGTGGCCCGGCGTCGACAGGATCGTCACGCTGCCGTCGCCGAACACGTCGCGGTCGCCCTCGAGCCTGGTGACGGGATGCTCGGGCTTGAGGCGCGGCGCATTGTTGGCGCCGGGCCATTCGTACTCGGCCTTCTGCACATACAGCATCGCGGCCGGAAACATTTCGACATTGCCGATGTGATCGGGATGGGTGTGCGAGACCGCCATCGCCTTGATGTCCGACGGCTTGACCCCGAGCTGGTCGAGCTGCGCGGCGAGCGTCTTCGGCCGCCGCCGGGTGACGGCCTTGGGGTCGGCGGGCGCAAGGCCGTTCGGCATCGCCGCGACCGCGTCGGGAATGCCGGTGTCCCACAGGAACCAGCCCTGCGCGTGCTTGATCAAGTAGCAATTGTCGACGAAGTCCATCGACTTGCCTTCGTTCACGCCGGGCGACCAGCGCGAAATGTCGCCGGCAACGCCTTCACCGCAGTTGAGGATGTAGAGCCGCTCGACGCCGGATTTCTCCGGCTGGGCGCCTGCGTGCGGCACAGCGCCCACCGCCCAGAGCAGCATCGCAAGACCGATTGCCTTCTTCACGTCGCCCTCCGCTGATCGCGCCGGTTGTCTGCATGCGCGGCCGCAATGTGCCGCCTCGTCGGCGGCCGTGGAAGACGCGGAGATGGGCCGGTCGATCAATTGAATGCGAGTGGATGGTGACGGCTAGACCATTTCCGCCGGTGCCAGCCGGCAGGTCTCGCTGCTGATCTCGACCTGCAACGTCGCGTGGTGAATGCTGAACCGCTCCGACAGCTCGGCGCAGACGCGATGCAGGAAGACGTCATCATGGCCGCCGGGCCGCACCAGGTGCGCGGTCAACGCGGTCTCGCTGGTGCTCATCGCCCAGATGTGCAGGTCGTGCACCTCGGTGACGCCCTCGAGCGCGGCGAGATAGTCCCGCACCCGCTTGAGATCGATCCCCCTCGGCACCGCGTCGAGCGCGAGATTGACGCTGTCGCGGGCAAGCTCCCAGCCGCTCAGCAGCACGACGGCGGCGATCACCAGGCTGATCGCCGGATCGAGCCACTGCCAGCCGGTCGCCATGATCAAGAGCGCGGCGACCACGACGCCGAGCGAGACGCCGGCATCTGCCGCCATGTGCAGATAGGCGCCGCGGACGTTGAGGTCGCTGTCGCGGCCGCGCATGAACAGCAGCGCGGTGCCGCCATTGATCAGGATGCCGAGCGCCGCGACCCAGACCACGGTCCAGCTCGCGACCTCCGCCGGCTCGCGGAAGCGGTTGATCGCCTCGACCGCGATGCCGCCGACCGCGATCAAGAGCAGCCCGGCATTGAACAGCGCCGCCAGGATCGAGGCGCGGCGATAGCCATAGGTGTGGGTGTCGGTCGGACGCCGGCCGGCGAGCCACGCCCCGGCCCAGGCCAACAGCAGCGCGATGACGTCGGAGAGATTGTGGACGGCATCCGAGACCAGCGCCAGCGAGTTGGCGGAGTAGCCGAAGATCAGCTCCGCAATGACGAAGGCGGTGTTGAGCGACGCGCCGATCGCGAACGCCGTGCCGAAGCTGTCGGGCGCGTGGCTGTGCCCGGCGTGAGAGTGCCCTGCATGGGAATGGTCGTGAGAATGACCGCTGTGGTCGTGACTGTGATTGTGCGCCATGGCAACCGTCGCCCGAGATCGTCGGCGACGGTTATAGCGCGGTGAAATGTGGATACTATCACACCGCGGCAGGGCCGTAGCCCGGATGGAGCGCAGCGCAATCCGGGATCATTGCCACGTGTGACAGCGGCCCCGGATTTCACTTCGCTCCATCCGGGCTACCAAACGTTTACTCCACGCCGCGATTGAACTTGTTCGACTTCGGCAGGCCATGGGCAAGCCGGCCGGCATCGGCGCGGTTGCCGCGCCAGTCGGCCAGTTCCTTCATGGTCATGCTATGCTCGCGGCCGGCGGAGTCCTTCCAGGTCAGGCCGGTCTTGGAGTCGAACACCGCGACGTCGGACAGCGAGGCGCTGGTGTATTTCTGCAAGCGCACGCCGCGGCCGCGCGCCATCTCCGGCACCTGGTCGAGACCGAACAGCACCATTTTGTGGTTGGTGCCGATCACCGCGACGGTGTCGCCGTTGACGGTCGTGATCGCGCGGGCCTCGTTCGGCATCTCGACATTGAGCACCTGCTTGCCCTTGCGGGTGTTGCCGACGCAGTCCTCTTCCTTGACGACGAAGCCCTGGCCCTCGCTGCTCGCGATCAGGAACTTGCGCTCGCCCTTGTTGACGAACAGCGAGATGATCGCGGCGTCCTGCTCGAGGTCGATGAACATGCGGATCGGCTCGCCATGGCCGCGGCCGCCCGGCAGCTTGGCCACGTCGAGCGAGTAGAACTTGCCGTTGGTGGCGAACAGCAGCAGCTTCGAGGTGGTCTCGGCGAAGAACGAGTGCTCGAGCTTGTCGTCGGTCTTGAAGGCGAGCCCCGAGAGGTCCTCGACATGGCCCTTCAGCGTCCGCACCCAGCCCTTCTCCGAGATCACGACGGTGCACGGCTCGCGCTCGACGAGAGCTTCCTCGATCGCCGCAAGATCGTGCTCGGGCGCATCGGCGAAGGTAGTGCGGCGCTTGCCGAGCGGCGTCTTCGGTCCGAAGATGTCGCGGACCTTGCGCACCTGATCGCCGACCTTGGCCCACTGCTCGGGCTCGGAGGCGAGCAGGCCCTCGATCCCCTTCAGCTCCTTCCGCAACTCCTTGTCCTCGGTGCGGATCTCCATCTCCTCCAGGCGGCGCAAATTGCGCAGGCGCATGTTGAGGATGGCTTCGGCCTGGATCTCCGACAGCTTGAAGGTCTTGATCAGGACCGGCTTCGGCTCGTCCTCGGTGCGGATGATCTTGATCACCTTGTCGAGGTTCAGATAGGCGACGAGATGGCCGCCCAGGATTTCGAGCCGGTGCTCGATCTGGCCCTTGCGGAAGTTGGAGCGGCGCACCAGCACGTCGCGCAGATGGTCGAGCCATTCGCGCAGGCACTCGGCCAAGCCGACCACCTTCGGGATGCGGCCCTTGATCAGCACGTTGAGGTTCAGCGAGATCTTGCTTTCCAGCTCGGTCAGCCGGAACAGCGACTCCATCATCAGCGCCGGATCGACGGTGCGCGATTTCGGCTCGAGCACGATCCGGACGTCTTCGGCCGACTCGTCGCGGATGTCGGCGACCAGCGGCAGCTTCTTCTCATTGATGAGCTCGGCGACCTTCTCGACGATCCGCGACTTCTGCACCAGCCACGGGATCTCGGTGACGATGACCACCCAGCTGCCGCGGGCGCCCTCTTCCACGCTCCAGCGCGAACGGGTGCGGAACGAGCCGCGCCCCGTGGTGTAGGCCTCGATGATCGATTCCTTGGAATCGACCACGATGCCGCCGGTCGGGAAGTCCGGACCTTTGACCCATTTCAAAAGCGCCTTCGACTTGGCGTCGGGCTTCTCGATCAGGTGCAGCGCGGCGTCGCAGAGCTCGGCCGCGTTGTGCGGCGGGATCGAGGTCGCCATGCCGACCGCAATGCCCTGCGCGCCGTTGGCGAGCAGGTTCGGGAAGCCGCCCGGCAGCACCCACCGGCTCCTTCGACTGGCCGTCGTAGTTGAGGCGGAATTCAACGCCGTCCTCGTCGATGCCGTCGAGCAAGAGCCGCGCAACCTCGGTCATGCGGGCTTCGGTGTAGCGGTAGGCCGCCGGATTATCGCCGTCGATGTTGCCGAAATTGCCCTGGCCGTCGACCAGCGGATAGCGCGAGGAGAAATCCTGCGCCAGCCGCACCATGGCGTCGTAGATCGCCTGGTCGCCGTGCGGATGGAACGAGCCCATCACGTCGCCGACGATCTTGGCCGACTTCTTGAATGCGGCGCGCGGGTCGAGCCCGAGCAGGTCCATGCCGTAAAGGATGCGCCGGTGCACCGGCTTCAGCCCGTCGCGGGCGTCCGGCAGCGCGCGATGCATGATGGTCGAGAGCGCATAGGCGAGATAGCGCTCCTCGAGCGCATCACGCAGCGGCACCTCGTGAATTTCGGCCGGCTTTTCCGGCGGTATCTGTCGTTTTCCCATGGGGAGGCGTTAAACCTTGGCGGTGAATCGGGCAAGCCGCGAATCGGCGGGAATTTAGGACCCGAATCGGCCTTACGGAACCGGCGTCCGGCTCCGCCGCCTGGTGACAGCGTTGATAAATCCGTCACGGGCATCGGAATGGCCCTGGCCGCGTGGCTCCAGCACATGGCGGAGCAGGAACAGGCCGGTGATCTGGAAGCCGTCGCGCAGGTCCTGGTCCGACCAGCTGTTGGCGCCGCCCTCGCCTTCGCGCAGGAACGCCGGCAACGGCAACAGCCGGTCGCGCCACGGCTCGCCGGCGCTGCGCGACACCGCGCCACCGGATTTCGGCGATACATAGATCAGGTCGGTGGTCTCGCCGGTGGCCGCGCAATTGTCGAGGTCGAGCCCGAAGCCGAGCTCGGTCAGCATCGCGAGCTCGAACCGGATCACGTGCACGGCGGCGACGCCAGTGTCGTCGAAGTCGTCGAGCGTCCCCTGCAGCATCTCGTAGATGTCTTCATGCGGATCGCGCTCCGGCAGCAGCCGGGCCAGCGCCGCCAGGTGCGTGACGCCATAGACCGCGTGCGATGACGCCAGCAGCGTCGCCGCCCGCAGTCGCGTGCCCTCCAGCGCGTACATGCCGAGATGCTCGTCGAGCCGCGCCCGCCATACCGCGGTGACGCTGTTGCCGGGTTGCAGCAGCGGCCGCATCCGCGAGCCGGCGCCGCCGCGCACCAGGCCGAGATGGCGGCCGTGCTCGCGCGTCAACAGCTCGACGATGGCGGAGGATTCGCCATGCCGCCGCACGCCCAGCACGATGCCTTCGTCGGTCCATTCCATGGTCGGAAGTCTATCAGGATTCCGAGGGTGGACGCAGCGATCTCGACACGTCATTCCGGGGCGATGCGAAGCATCGAACCCTCAGGTGCGCAACTGCGCACCGAGAATCTCGAGATTCCGGGTTCGGTCCTGCGGACCGCCCCGGAATGACAGCGGAACCCCTACGCGTTGAACCAGCCCTGCGCGTCGCCGGTGAAGGAGTAATACAGCCCGGCCGCGGTGAGGATGCAGGACACGATCTCGATCGCGCTGTCAATCTCCAGGCCCTTGTCGCCGATCACCTGCACCAGCGAGATCGCCGACAGCACCAGCATCGCGGCCAGCGCCCAGCGCGGCCAGTTCTTGCGATGTCGCGCGGCGAGCCGGACGAAATACATCAGGAGCAGGATCATGCAGCCGGCGGTCAGCGTCTCGCCCATGATCATCTGATCGGTTCTGACATCGGTCGGCGTGCGGTCCTGGAACGCCACCGACAACGCGTCGAGCGTCAGCGACAGATAGAGCAGCACTTCGAACCACAGCACGTTCCTGGGCACGTTCATCGCTTGGGGCACGTCCATTAGCAAACGCCGGCTCTATTCCTTGGGGAAGTCCAGTCCCATTTCCTTGTAGCGATCGGGATCGTCGCCCCAGTTCTCGCGCACCTTGACGAACAGGAACAGATGCACCGGCACGCCCATGATCTCGGCGATCTCGGCGCGGGCCTGCGCGCCGATCGACTTGATGGTGGCGCCCCCCTTGCCGAGCACGATCTTGCGCTGGCTTTCGCGCTCGACGAAGATCGTCTGCTCGATGCGGATCGACTTGTCCTTGCGGTCGGTCCAGCTGTCGGTCTCGACCGTCGACTGATACGGCAGTTCCTGATGCAGATGGCTGTAGATCTTCTCGCGGGTGATCTCGGCCGCGAGATGGCGCATCGGCGCATCCGACATCTGGTCCTCGGGATAAAGGAACGGCCCGGCGGGCACCATCCTGGCCAGCGTCCGGCGCAGATCGTCGACGCCGTCGCCCGACAGCGCCGAGATCATGAAGGTGTGCTCGAAGCGCATCCGCTCGTTGGCGGCCTGCGCCAGCGCCAAGAGCTTCTCGCGCTGCACGAGATCGACCTTGTTCAGCACCAGGATCTTCGGATGCGCGACGCTCTCGAGCTTGGCCAGGATCGCATTGGCCTCCTCGTCGATGCCCGACTTGGCGTCGAGCAGCACGCAGACGAGGTCGGCGTCGTGGGCGCCGCTCCAGGCGGTCGACACCATGGCGCGGTCGAGCCGGCGGCGCGGCGCGAAGATGCCGGGCGTGTCGACCAGGATGATCTGTGCGTTGTCCTCGATCACGATGCCGCGGATCAGCGCCCGGGTGGTCTGCACCTTGCGCGAGACGATGGTGACCTTGGAGCCCACCAGCGCGTTGACCAGCGTCGACTTGCCGACATTGGGCGCGCCGATCAGCGCGACGAAGCCGCAGCGCGTCGTATCGCCCTGTGCCTCCGCCTGTTCTTTGGCTTCGTCAGTCATTGGTGCCGACGCCTTCGCGCTCGATCATCGCGGATGCTGCTGCCTTCTCGGCCGCGCGCTTGTTGCCGCCGAGGCCCTCGGCGGAAGCCAGGCCCGGCAGGTCGACCGCAACGCGGAATTGCGGATCGTGGTGCGGGCCGGTGCGTTCGACCTCGCGATAGACCGGCGTCGGCAATCCCTTGCCCTGCGCCCATTCCTGCAACACGGTCTTGGGATCGCGCAGCGGCCGGCGCAGCTTGTGCATCCGTTCGGTCCAGTTGCGCTCGACGAACTGGCGCGCCGCCTCGTAGCCGCCGTCGAGGAAGATCGCCCCGATCACCGCCTCGCAGATATCGCCGAGCACGGATTTGCGCAGCCGCGCGCCCTCGACCGCCTTCACCATGCCGAGCTTGATGTCCTCGAGCAGCCCGAGCGACTTGGCGACGTCGGCGCAGCTCTCCTTGCGCACGAGGTCGGCGAGCCGCTTCGACAATTCGCCCTCGTCGGCCTTCGGGAACGCCCGGAACAGCATGTCGGAGACGATCAGCCCGAGCACGTGGTCGCCGAGGAATTCCAGCCGCTGGTAGCTGTCGGCGCGGTTGCGGGTGGCGGGCTTCAGCGCCGAGACGTGGGTGAACGCGGTGGTCAGCAGCACGGGATCCGCGAACGTGTAGCCGATGCGCGCCTCGGTGCCCGCGATCGCGGCCTTGGCCTCGGCGGCCTTGACCGCCTTGCTGCGCCGCTTCTTCGGCGCGGCTGTGCTGTCGGCGGCAGGCGTCTGGCTCGGCTCGCCGGGCGGCGCTTGATCGTTGATGGCTGCGGTATCGTCGTTCATCGCACGATGGAGAATAGGCGATTCCACCGCACCGCGAACGGCCAGCGCCAGATCATCCAGGCCTGCTCACCCTCGGCGATCGAGAAGAAGATCATCTGGGCCCGCCCGATGATGTTCTCGAACGGCACGTAGCCGACCTGCGACAGGAAGCGGCTGTCGGTGGAGTTGTCGCGGTTGTCGCCCATCATGAAGAAATGCCCGGGCGGAACGGTGTAGACGATGGTGTTGTCCATGTAGCTGTTGTCTTGGCAGTCCAGCGCCTCATAGCTGACGCCGTTCGGCAGCGTCTCCTTCCAGCGTTTGACGTGGGTCGCGGCATCGCCGGAGCCGCAGGGGTCCTCGCCGACGTAATCGCTCAGCCGCTCCCGCTTGACCGGCTCGTCGTTGATGTAGAGCAGCCCGTTCTTGACCTCGATGCGGTCGCCCGGCAGGCCGATGACGCGCTTGATGTAGTCGGTGGAGTCATCGCGCGGCAGGCGGAACACCACGATGTCGCCGCGGTTCGGCTCCGAGCCGAAGATGCGGCCGGAGAAGATGTTCGGCGAGAACGGGATCGAATAGTGGCTGTAGCCGTAGGAATATTTCGAGACGAACAGATAGTCGCCGACCAAGAGCGTCGCCTTCATCGACCCCGAGGGGATGTTGAACGGCTGGAACAGGAAGGTGCGGATCACGAGCGCGATCAGAAGGGCATGGATGACGACGCGGATGGTTTCGCCCAAGCCGCTTTCAGATTTGGTCCCGGTGGTCACGCTCATTGCTTTCCCAATTCCCGTGGGCCTTGATGTCCACGCGGTGGCAGAACGTTCTCTTCGCGCGAAGCGCTCGGCCCTCGCGTGAGGAAAATGGCCTTGATTCTGATCTTGAGGGCAAATTCCGGCCTGAGCCCGGAATCCGCGTCTCGCTCGATATACCCTGCGGCGTTTTAGACGGTTGTTCGCAGGGGCGCAATCAATCGCCGCGTCAAAACTTCGCAATTCATTGAAATGTCAATGATTTCAGGGTTTGCTGAAGTTTTCCGGCAAAATTCCGGCGCCGCCGGTTCATCTGGCCGCGGCAACCGCCGAAATTATGACGAAGGCCTGCGCCAGCGGCCAATCGTCCGTGATCGACAGGTCGATCTGGGCCTGCATACCTTCGGGCGTCAGTTCCTGGAGCCGGGCCAGCGCCCCGCCGGTCAGCCGCATCGACGGCCGCCCACCCGGCAGGTTCACCACGCCCATGTCCTTCCACCACACCCCGCGCCGGATACCGGTGCCGAGCGCCTTGGAGCAAGCCTCCTTGGCGGCGAAGCGCTTGGCGTAGGTCGCGACCACCATCTTCTCGTTGTTGACGCGGCGCATCGCCTTGGCGCGCTCGGCGTCGGTGAAGATGCGATCGAGGAAGCGTTCGCCGTGGCGCTCGATCACCTTCGCGACCCGGGTGATGTCGATCAGATCGGAGCCGATGCCGATGATCATGCGCCGACCGCACCCGCCTTGGCGCGGCCGCGGTCCATCGCCGCCCGCATCTCGCGCACTGTCTCGGCGATGCCGACGAACAACGCCTCGCCCATCATGAAATAGCCGATGTTCAGCTCACGGATCTCGGGCAGCGCGGAGATCGTCTGCGCGGTCTCGTAGTCGAGCCCGTGCCCGGCATGGACCTCGAGCCCGGCCGCCTGCGCGAGCCGTGCGCCGGCCACGATCCGGGTCCACTCGGCCTCCGCCTTGTCCTTGTGGCCGTCGACCACGGCGTCGCACCAGCCGCCGGTGTGGATCTCGATGACCGGCGCCTTCAGCTTCGCGGCCATCTCGATCTGCCTGGGATCGGCGGCAATGAACAGCGAGACCCGGATGCCGGCGTCATTGAGCCGTGCGATGAACGGCGCCAGCGCGTTGTGCTGGCCAACCACGTCGAGGCCGCCTTCGGTGGTGAGTTCCTGGCGCCGTTCCGGCACCAGGCAAACCGCGTGCGGCTTGGTGGCGAGCGAAATCCGCATCATGTCGTCGGTCGCCGCCATCTCGAAATTCAGCGGCTTGGAGATCTCGGCCTTGAGCCGCGCCATGTCCTCGTCGCGGATGTGGCGGCGATCCTCGCGCAGATGCGCGGTGATTCCGTCGGCGCCGGCTGTGATCGCGGCAAGCGCCAGCCGCACCGGATCGGGCCGCGCCCCGCCGCGCGCGTTGCGCAGGGTCGCGACGTGATCGACATTGATACCAAGACGGAGCGGAGGAGCGTTCGACATTTTCTGACCTGCAAATCTAGTCGTGTCATGCGCGCGCGGGAGCCGCGCACCCATCTTCAGCCATTGACGCGCTCGACCCGTGCGACGACGGCCTTGGCGCGCAGCTGCGCGATGATAGCGCTGAGATGCTTGAGGTCATAGACCTCAAGATCGATGGTCAGCTCGGTGAAATCAGGCGATTGCCGCGACATGTGGATGTTGTCGATATTGCCGTCATGCTCGGCGATTACGGTCGCGATCTGGGCGAGGCTGCCTGGCTCGTTGACGTTATGGACCAGGATGCGCGCCGGGAAGCGCTGCGGCATGGTCTCGTCGATGTCCCAGCGCACGTCGAGCCAGCGCTCCGGCTCCTCCTCGAAATCCTTCAACGCCGGCGACTGGATCGGATAGATCGTGATCCCCTCGCCCGGCGTGACGATGCCGACGATCCGGTCGCCCGGCACCGCGCCGCCGTTCGGCGCGAACTTCACCGGCAGGTCGGAATTGATGCCGCGCACCGGGATCACCGAGGTGGCGCGCGCCGGATGCGGCGGATTCTGCGTCTTCAGCTTGGCGGCGAGCCCCTTCTTGGCGCCGTAGCGCACCAGCCGCTCTTCCTTGTAGTCGGGATACATCGCGCGCGCGACGTCGGACGCCTTGATCTCGCCGCGGCCGACCGAGGCCATCACCTCCTCGATCGAGCTGCGCGCGAGCCGCGGCAACGCGCCCTTCAGCTTGTCGTCGGCATATTCGATCTTGGCGCGGGCAAACAGGCGGTCGACGATGCGGCGGCCGAGACCGGCATACTGGTCGCGCACCGCATCGCGGGTGGCACGGCGGATCGCGGCGCGCGCCTTGCCGGTGCGGGCGAGCGCCTCCCAGGCCGACGGCGGCGCCGACTGCGCCTTCGAGGTCAAGACCTCGACCTCGTCGCCGTTCTGCAGCTCGGAGGACAGCGGCGCGAACTTGCCGTTGATCTTGCAGCCGACCGCGCTGTTGCCGACACCAGTGTGCACCGCATAGGCGAAATCGATCACGTTGGCGTTGCGCGGCAGCGCGATCAGCTTGCCCTTCGGGGTGAAGCAGAACACCTGGTCGTGGAACAGCTCGAGCTTGGTGTGCTCCAGGAACTCCTCCGGATTGGAGCTCTCGGAGAGGATGCCGATGGTGTGGCGCAGCCAGGCGAAGGCGTTGGACTCATGTTTCAGCCGCTCATGCGGCGAGCCTGCCCCCTCCTTGTAGAAGGCATGCGCGGCGATGCCGAACTCGGCGATCTGGTTCATCTCCTCGGTGCGGATCTGCAATTCGACGCGCTGCTTGCCCGGCCCGATCACCGTGGTGTGGATCGACCGGTAGTCGTTCTGCTTCGGGGTCGAGATGTAGTCCTTGAAGCGGCCCGGCACCACCGGCCAGGTGGTGTGGACGATGCCGAGCGCGCGGTAGCAGGCGCCGACGTCGTCGAGGATGATGCGGAAGCCGTAGATGTCGGACAGCTGCTCGAACCCGACCGACTTGCGCTCCATCTTGGTCCAGATCGAAAACGGCTGCTTGCGGCGGCCGAACACCCGCGCGGTGATGCCGTTGTTCTGCAGGTTCTTGGAGAGCTGGGTTTCGATCTCGCCGATCAGATTGCGGTTGCGCTCGGCCAGTGAATCGAGCCGCTGCTTGACCACCGCATAGGCCTCGGGGTCGAGCACGAAGAACGACAGGTCCTCGAGCTCCTCGCGCATCTCCTGCATACCCATGCGGCCGGCCAGCGGCGCATAGATATCCAGCGTCTCCTCGGCGATGCGGCGGCGCGAGGCCGGCGGCATGAATTCCATGGTCCGCATGTTGTGCAGGCGATCGGCGAGCTTGATCAGCAGCACGCGGACGTCGTCGGCGATCGCCAGCAGCAGCTTGCGCAGATTCTCGGCCTGCTTGGCCTCGCGCGACACCAGTTCCAGCCGCTTCAGCTTGGTGAGGCCTTCGACCAGTGCGCCGATCTCGTGGCCGAACACATGGTCGATCTCGGCCCGCGTCGCTTCGGTGTCCTCGATCGTGTCATGCAGCAGCGCCGCCACGATCGTGGCGTCATCGAGCTTGAGGTTGGTGAGGATCGCGGCGACTTCGAGCGGATGCGAGAAATAGGGATCGCCGGAGGCACGCGTCTGGGTGCCGTGCGCCTTCATGGCGTAGACATAGGCGCGGTTGAGCAGGTCTTCGTTGGTGTCGGGGTTGTAGGAACGGACGCGCTCGACGAGGTCATATTGTCGCATCATGCGCGTTCGCGGCTTGGCCGGCCGCTCCGCCGCGGACGACGCCGGCGCCACCGCGACCGTTTCGGTTGCAGCCTGCATCTGGATGGAACTGCGGCGTCGATACGCCATGAACTCGCTGCCTCTCGCGCGGGACCGGATGTCCCCTGTTCCTCAATCTAGTGCGCTTTTGAATGAAGCTGCACCCCGCGCGGGCCCCGGAACCATTCAAATTCCCGCGCCCGCATAGGACGCACCGTAACAGCGAAATTGTCAACAAAAGCAAAGGCCCGGAGCAATGTCCGGGCCTTTTTCAAATCCGTTCGAAACGAAGAGCTGAACGACGCGCCTACTCGTCTTCCTCGGGCTGCTCTTCCGGGGGCGCGAGCCCCTCGAGGCCCTTCAGCAGCTCTTCCTCGGTCATCCGCTCGACCGCGACCTCGGTGTCGTCGGCATCGACGCTGGCCCCGGCGGAGCCGATCAGCGGCACCGTGTCCGGCTCGGGCTCGTCGACCTCGACGAACTTCTGCAGGGAGTGCACCAGTTCCTCCTTGAGGTCTTCCGGCGAGATCGTCGAATCGGCAATCTCCCGCAACGAAACGACCGGGTTCTTGTCATTATCGCGATCAACCGTGAGTTGCGACCCCGACGAGATCATCCGGGCGCGATGCGCAGCCAACAGGACGAGGTCGAAACGATTGTCGACCTTATCAATGCAATCTTCGACGGTGACGCGAGCCATCTCGAGGCGCTCCGTGGTAAAAGGGATCGAACATGTAGGTTATGAGGGTTAGTTATAGGGCTGGTCCCGGTTTCGCAAGGTAAAATTTGTGATTTGCCTTCCCAACTGGCTCTGATAACCCGGTCTGCCGGGGCCAGAAGGGCCGGAGCGTCTGACGACATGGCTTGGTTGCTGTCCCGGACAAGTAAATCTCTCGATTGCAATGTCAAAGGTCTAGGCTTTTTGCCCTCGCCTCACCATAATTGCGGTGGTGACTGTCGTGGGGAAAGATTCACAGAACTTTAGGCAGCAGCGCCGGAAATTGCGCGCGGTTGATCACCGCCGCGCTAAGAACACTAACAACCACGCGAGAACACTTTGATGTCGTCACCTGTTTCCAACAAGATCGCGCTCTTCATCGACGGAGCCAATCTTTACGCCACCGCAAAGACGCTGGGCTTCGACATCGACTACAAGCGCCTTCTCAAGGAATTCCAGAGTCGCGGCACGCTGCTTCGCGCGTTCTACTACACGGCGATCATCGAGGATCAGGAGTACTCCTCGATTCGTCCGCTGATCGACTGGCTCGACTACAACGGCTACACCGTCGTCACCAAGGCGACCAAGGAATTCATCGACGCCAGCGGCCGCCGCAAGGTAAAGGGCAACATGGACATCGAGCTCGCGGTCGATGCCATGGAACTCGCCGAGCATATCGACCAGATGATCCTGTTTTCCGGCGATGGCGACTTCCGCTCGCTGGTCGAGGCCGTGCAGCGCCGCGGCGTTCGCGTCACCGTCATCTCGACGATTGCCAGCCAGCCGCCGATGATCGCCGACGAGCTGCGCCGCCAGGCCGACGTCTTCACCGATCTCGTCGAGCTGCAATCCAAGCTCGGCCGCGATCCGTCCGAACGTCCGGCCCCCCGCGAGCCCCGCGAACCGCGTCACCACTCCCCGCAATTCCTGCAGCGTGCGACCACCATGGCCCCACGGGGAGCCGATGACGATTTCGACGAGTAATCTCGTCACTGCTGCGACGCGACCCGACAGCAACTGTCAGCTCTGCCCAAGGCTGGCCGACTTCCGCGCAGAAGCCCGCACGCGCAACCCGGACTGGTTCAACTCGCCGGTGGACTCGTTCGGCGATCCGAATGCGCGGCTGCTGATCGTTGGCCTGGCGCCCGGCATGCAGGGCGCCAACCGCACCGGCCGTCCGTTCACCGGCGACTACGCCGGTGACCTGCTCTACGCGACCTTGCTCGAATACGGCTTCGCCAGCGGAGTCTATCAGGCGCGCCCGGACGACGGCATGAAGCTGGTCGACGCGCGGATCAGCAACGCGGTGCGCTGCGTGCCGCCGCAGAACAAGCCGCTGCCGGCCGAGATCAACACCTGCCGGCAATTCCTCCGCGCCACCATCGCGACGATGCCGAAGCTGCGCGCGATCGTGCTGCTTGGCCGAATCGCGCACGAATCAACATTGCGGGCGTTGGACATTCGCCTGGCCGCAGCGCCCTTTGTGCACGGCGCAGTGCATAGCAGAGGCAAATTCAAGCTCTACGACAGCTACCACTGCTCGCGCTACAACACGAACACCGGCGTGCTGACGACCGCTATGTTCCGGAAGGTGTTCGCGACCGTGCGCGAGGAACTCGGCTAGCGCGCTTTCCGGTATCCGCTTTGCGAAACGCAATCCGCAAATGTCGGGGACACCCTGCGCTATTTCGGAATAATAGAAGAATATCCCTGAGTTGCCCGACGTGTCAAGCTGCCTGGTCGAGCGCCGGCCGCGGCCGGCTCCTTTGCATGGGGTTGTTCCTCGGTATTTTGGCAACGCCCCGTGCGACGGCCCCCAGACTTCGTATCGCGCTAGTCCTTTCGCGGGTTGGCCTGCAGCCATTCCAGCACGTCGCCGGCGTTCCGGTCGGGCGGAAACACCGGATAGAACACGTGGCTGATGCGCGCGTCGTCGATCACAAGGGCGAGCCGCCTGATCAGGGTCAGGCCCGCGACCGCCATCGTCGGCAATCTCAGCGCGTGCGTCAGCTCCAGCGCTTCGTCCGACAGCACCGGAAACGGCAGATGCAGGCGCGAGGCCATCTCGGTCTGGTAGGCATTGCTTTGCGTCGACAGCCCGAACACCTGCGCGGCGCCGGCCGCCTTGAGCTCGGCGAACAGGTCGCGGAACGCGCAGGTCTGCGGCGTGCAGCCGCGCGCACCCGGGATCATGTCCCAATCATCGACCAGCCCGATCTTGCCGGGCTCGCCGGTTCGCGGATAGGCGAACACCACGGTGCGGCCCGTAAGCGTCGATAACGTCACCGACATGTCGTTGGTGGCCCGCAGGGTCACCGGCGGGATCGTCATGCCGACAAGATGCGCCGCGCCGCCATCGTCGGTCGGCGGGGGGATCTTGCTCCAGTCGACGTCGGTCAGGCTCGATTGCGTCATGTCCGGCTCCAAGAAGTGGCGAATGGCGAGTGGCGAATACGAATTGAAAAAGGATGTCCTTCCTGCCCTATTCGCCACTCGCCATTCGCTACTCGCTCTACCCGCGCGCCCGCATCAGGCGGCCCTTCTCGCGGCTCCAGTCGCGCTTTTTCTCGCTCTCGCGCTTGTCGTGCAGCTTCTTGCCCTTGGCGACCGCGAGCAGCAGTTTGGCACGGCCGCGCTCGTTGAAGTACAGCTTGAGCGGAATGAGCGTCATGCCCTCGCGGTCGACCGCGCCGAGCAGCTTGTTGATCTGCTTGCGGTGCAGCAGCAGTTTTCGCGGCCGCTTCGGCTCGTGGTTGAAGCGGTTGGCCTGCAGATATTCCGGGATATTGGCGTTGATCAGCCAGATCTCGCCGTCCTTGGAATCCGCATAGGATTCCGCGATCGTGCTCTTGCCGCTGCGGATTGACTTCACCTCGGTGCCGGTCAGCGAAATGCCGGCCTCGATGGTGTCCTCGATGGCGTAGTTGAAGCGGGCCTTTCGGTTCTCGGCGACAACCTTGATCGGGCGTTCGTTCTTCTCGGCCACTTTAGCTCTTCTTGAGGAGGTCGCGGATTTCCGTCAGCAGCACGACCTCGTCGGACGGCTTCGGCGGCTCGGCGGGCGCAGCCGCCTCCTTGCGCTTGAATTGGCTCATCAGGCGGATCACGATGAACAGCACGAAGGCGACGATCACGAAATTCACGATCAGCGTGATGAAATTGCCGTAAGCCAGCACCGCGCCCTGCTTCTTGGCATCGGCCAAATTGGTGGCGGTCACGTTCTTGGCGAGCGGGATGAAGTAGTTCGAGAAGTCGAGACCGCCGATCATGCCGACGATCGGCATGATGATGTCGCCGACCAGCGAGTTGACGATGGCGCCGAAGGCCGCGCCGATGATGACCGCAACGGCGAGGTCGACGACGTTACCCTTCATGGCGAAATCGCGGAATTCCTTCAGCATCCCGATCCCCTTCTGTTCGACGTTGCGCACGGTAGTGTTCACGGCGGTATGGTCCCGGTTCAGTTGATCAGGCCGGCATGCACCATGGCGCTGCGGACCGCCTGGCGGGTGGATTCGCTGACCGGCACCATCGGCAGGCGCAGCTTCTCGTCGAGCTTGCCGAGCAGCGACATCGCATATTTCACCGGCGCCGGGTTGCTCTCGATGAAGAGGTTGGTGTGCAGCGGCATCAGCTTGTCGTGGATCTTGAGCGCCGTGGTGACATCGCCCTTCTGCCAGGCGGTCTGGAATTCCGCGCACAGCCGCGGCGCGACGTTCGAGGTCACCGAGATGCAGCCATGGCCGCCATGGGCCATGTAGCCGATGATGGTGGCGTCCTCGCCGGACAGCTGGTTGAAGTCCTCGCCCATCGCGGCGCGCTGCTGCGAGACCCGCACCATGCTCGCGGTCGCGTCCTTGACGCCGGCGATGTTCTTCAGCTCGAACAGCCGCTTCATGGTGTCGACCGACATGTCGATCACCGAGCGCGGCGGAATGTTGTAGATGATGATCGGAATGCCGATCGCATCGTTGATCGCCTTGAAGTGCTGATACAGGCCTTCCTGGGTCGGCTTGTTGTAGTACGGCGTCACCACCAGCACGGCGTTGGCGCCGGCCTTCTCGGCATGCTCGGCGAGCTCGATCGCCTCCTTGGTCGAATTGGAGCCGGCGCCGGCGATCACGGGCACCCGGCCCTTGGCCTCCGCGATGCACCACTCGACCACCCGCTTGTGCTCGTCATGGCTCAGCGTCGGGCTCTCGCCGGTGGTGCCGACCGGCACCAGACCGTGGGTGCCTTCCGCGATCTGCCAGTTCACGAGACCGCGGAACGCCGCCTCATCGACCGCGCCGTTTTTGAAGGGCGTCACCAAGGCAGTGAATGATCCCCGGAATTTTGTCTTGGCTGCCATGGACTTCCTCCAAACGCTTCAGGCTAAAGGCTAGGTCGACGGACCCTTGTTGTTGTCGTGCTTCACGTCCGTGCAACCGGCACCCGGTTGTTGCGAAACGCCATGTAAGGCAATTCATATCGGGTCTGGCCGACAGGCGAAAGGGCCGCACCGTACCTATTCCCAGCCGGTTCCAGCCGCGATTTTGCCGTTGTGCTGGCGCAAACAGCCGCACCGGCAGGCTTCTTAGTATTTTGTCTACGTTTTCAATCAAATAAGAACCCATGGCCCGAACGATCCGATGATTCGGGGCCGCAGAGGACTTCTGTGATCCGATCCGCCCGCGCAGGCACATTGCGATCGACGGCGCTGGCGACGAGCCTGGCGCTCGTCGTCGGCCTTGCCGCCGTCACGGCCAGTGCATGGGCCGCCGAAGACGCGCCCGCAGCCAAGCCGGCTGCCCAGGACACGACTGCCAAATCCAGCGCTGCGAAGCCGGCCGCGCCGAAGAGTGCGGCTCCCAAGAGCACCACTCCCAAGAGCTCGACCGGGAAGCCGGTGCATTCCAAGCCGGCCGCGAGCAAGAGCGGCGAAACCAAACACAGCGCCGTCAAGACCGACGCTGCCAAGACGACCGGGTCCAAGTCCGGCACGGCCAAGACGGACGGCGCCAAGACGGACGGCGCCAGGGCCGCTCCCAAGGCCGAGGCCCACAAGACCACGACTCCTAAGTCCACCGAATCCAAGACCACCACTTCCGCGACATCAAAGCACACTGCGCCGGCTGCAACAGGAACGATCTCGACCAGGTCGGTGCCCGCGCCCGCGCTGGTTCCGGCGACCCGCCAGCATGCCGCGCCGATCGCGCGCAAGCCGGTGCTGCCTGCGGCGATCGCCGCGACATCGTCGACGTCGCAGTCGGACAAGGAAGCGCTCGCCGGCGTCGTCGAGCTGTTGCGCAAGCGCAAGCCGTCGGATGCCACCGAGGCCGAGGCCTCGATCTCCGATCCGGTCGCGCGCAAGCTTGCCGAATGGCTGATCCTGCGCAGCGAGGACAATGGCGCCTCGGTCGAACGCTACCGCGCCTTCCTCGACGCCAATCCGAGCTGGCCGTCGCAGACGTTCCTGCGCCGCCGCATCGAAGCCTCGCTGTGGGACGACCGTCGCGACGACTCCGTGGTATGGGGCTGGTTCCAGAATGAATCGCCGGTCTCGGCCAAGGGCAGGCTCGCGCTCGCCAAGGTGATGCTCGGGCGCGGCGACCGCGGCAATGCCGAGCGCCTGGTACGCGAGGCCTGGCGCAACGATCCGATGAGCGAGGACACCGAATCCGCCGCGCTCGAGATGTTCGGCTCGTTCCTGACCGCCGGCGATCACAAGGCGCGCATGGACACCATGCTCTACGGCACCGACAACGAGGCCGCCGGCATCCGCGCGGCCAAGCGCCTCGGCTCCGGCTATCTGGCGCTGGCCAAAGCGCGGATCGCGGCCAACCGAAAGGGCTCGAACCTGCGCGCGCTGCTCGAAGAGGTGCCGCGCGAATTGTCCGGCGACACCGGCTATCTGTTCGCCAAGATCCAGCTGCTCCGCCGCGAGGAGAAATTCGCCGAAGCCGCGCAGCTGATGCTGAGCGCGCCGAGGGACGCTGCGCGCCTCTACAACGTCGACGAATGGTGGGTCGAGCGCCGGCTGCTGGCGCGCAAGATGATCGACGTCAACGAGTTTCGCACCGCCTATCTGATCGCGCGCGACGCGGCGCTGCCGGCGCGCGACATCTACAAGACCGAGCAGGAATTCACCGCGGGCTGGATCGCGCTGCGCTTCCTCAACGATCCCGCCCTCGCCGCCCAGCATTTCGCGCGGATCGGCGTCGGCAGCGCCAACCCGACGGCGCTGGCGCGCGCCGGCTATTGGCAGGGCCGCGCCGCGGAGGCTGCCGGCCGCAGCCAGGAGGCGCGCGCCGCCTATGGGCGCGCGGCCGAACAATCCACCAGCTATTACGGCCAGCTCGCGCGCGCAAAACTCGGCCTGCCGCAGATCGAGCTCAACAGCGCGCCGCGCGGCCGCGGCGCCGACCGGCTCGAGATCGTGCGCGCGGTCGCCCTGCTCTACGAAATCGACGCCCGCGAACTCGCGATCCCGATCTTCGGCGACATGGGCGACAACGGCGATCCGGAAGCGCTGGCCGGCCTCGGCGAGCTCACCGCGCGCCACGGCGATGCCCGCGGCATGCTGCTGATGGGCAAGGCCGCACTCAACCGCGGCCTGCCGTTCGACCACTACGCCTATCCGGTCAACGGCATCCCCTCGTTCCGCCAGGTCGGGCCCGAGGTCGAGCAGAGCGTGGTCTACGCGATTGCGCGGCAGGAGAGCGCGTTCAATCCGGCGGTGGTGTCGCCGGCGCAGGCCTACGGCTTGATGCAGGTGACGCCGGACGCCGGACGCTACGTCGCCAAGCGCGCCGGCATCGGCTTCGACCTCAACCGGATGAAGACCGACCCGGTCTACAACGCGATGCTCGGCGCTGCCGAGCTCGGCGGCCTGCTCGAGGACTATCGCGGCTCCTACATCCTGACCTTCGCCGCCTACAATGCCGGCCGCGGCAGCGTGCGGAAGTGGATCGAGCGTTATGGCGACCCGCGCGACCCCAAGGTCGACGCGGTCGACTGGGTCGAGCTGATTCCGTTCTCGGAGACGCGGAACTACGTCCAGCGGATCATGGAGAACCTGCAGGTCTATCGCGCCCGGTTCGGCGGCGGCACCCGATTGCAGATCGAGGCCGACCTGCATCGCGGCACCGGGGTGGAATGAGCCGTTGCGGCCGGTTTTCAACAGCCGTGCGGCGACGCGCCTCCGGCCCCGCCCGATCTTCAGTCTAAGCCATTGCTACATCTTATATTTCCGTCCATGATCCGAGCCGGCGCCGGCTAGCCGATGCGCGATATAAGGGCTCGGCGCCCGCCCGCGGGCCGCCGGAGACCGCGCTGCCACCAAATCACCTTGTCGCAATCTGAATCTGCCGCTTGCGGCTCAGCGCCCACTCGGGCATATCGGCGCCACCGGAGAGGTGGCCGAGTGGCTGAAGGCAACGCTTTGCTAAAGCGTCATACGGTCTCAAGCTGTATCGAGGGTTCGAATCCCTCCCTCTCCGCCAGCCCGTTGAAATCGCCACAGAATTTCGGCACTTTTGATTGAGCCCGCTCGCCTGATACAAGCGGGCTTTCTTTTCCTATTCCGCCGGATCGGGCTTCCGCAGCGAGTCGCGGCTTCCATCGTGCATCCAACGGATCGCAGCAGCTAAGACACAATGTTGAAATTGGACGCGCTAACGGTGCTCGAGGTCGCGCCGTTCAGCCACACCGACGTGTCGCTGTCGACCTGGACCACGAAGTAGGCGCCGTTCTGGTAGGAGTGCGACAGCACGTCCGCAAACGAACTGAAGCCTGTGCCGTTCAGTTGCACCGTGTCGGTGGCGGCATTGAAATCCTGAATCACCTGGACGCTCGGCACATCGTTGGAGACAAAAGTGTTGTTGCCGCCACCGCCGAAATAATAGTTCACGCCGGTGCCGCCATCGAAATAGTCGTTGCCTGCACCGCCCAACAGCACATCGGTGCCGTCGCCGCCAAACATCACGTCGTTGCCGGCTCCCCCGTAGAGGTAGTCGTTACCTCCGTATCCGTAGGCGGTATCGTCGCCGGCATCGCCAATCAGCACGTCATTGGCGCCAGAGCCAACAGCGACATCGTTGCCGTCGCCTCCATAGGCCGTGCCTCCGCCGGACGGCATGTACAGGTAATCATCGCCCGCGTTGCCTTCGAGCAGGTCGACACCTTGATCGCCGATAAGGGTGTCCGCGCCCTGGCCGCCGTAAATGCTGTCGTTGCCCTGTCCTCCGTAGGCCATCAGCCGGTCGGTGACTGATCCGGAGCTACTGATGATAATACTGTCGTTTCCATCGCCGCCCTGGAGCACAGTCAGGGTGTTACCCAAGCCGATGGTGCCGCCATAGATCGTGTCATCGCCGGCGCCGCCGTCGATCGCAGACCCCGGTCCAGTGATGACGTCGTTACCGAGGCCACCATAGGCGTTCCCCAGACGGAAAGACCCGTCCCAGCCCGTGGTGATCGTATCATTGCCTTCGCCGCCATAAAGGAAACTGCCTTGGCCCTGGATGGAATCGTCGCCTCCATCTCCTGACAAGGTCGAATCGAAGGCTGACAGAGTGTCATTGCCTTCGCCGCCGTAGATTATGGCTGAATCCTCGTGAGAGATGCTCGAACTGAGGCTATCGTTGCCATTGCCGCCATAGATGACGCTACCGGTCATCGTCGCAACGAGCGTATCGTTGCCGTCTAGTCCATAAAATACGTCCTCACCTGCAGTTGCGGCGTGGTCGTCGTCGCTCAGCGTTCCAACGTACGTTGTCATGGCGTCCTCCGCATATCCCGCTCACAGAGTATAGTAAGGGAGTATAGCAAGCTCGCAGCACTACCAAAGGTAGACGATGGTGCGAGCGTGGTGTCGGGAACCGCAGTCCGGGAACCGGTGTCTATGCACCTCCGGCCGCAATTCGAACTCATTGCAGCTTGCTGGAGGGTTGCCGTCTCACCCTCATGGTGCCGATCGCCCTGCTTTCCGGAGCTTATGGCCAGCCCCGGACGGTTGACCTCACAGAACTTTATTTACCTTTTCGGCACCACAAATCGGACGAGATAAAGCTTCGGAAGCGAAGTATCGCGATATTGGCTTCCGGTGAGACGCAACAGGCAGCAAGCTCCATGGCCGACTACAACTTGGAAGGACCCGTCTGGTCATCGAAGACCATCACGTGGAGTTTTGCCACGGCCAATTTCTCGGGGCAGCCCGAGACATACTCGGCGTTTTTTCAGCCCGGTGAATATGAGCAGGAAATCATCGATGCCTTGAGGCGATGGTCTGCCGTGGCCGATGTGACGTTCGTCGAGGTGGCGGATTCTGCCAGCGCCGACATCCGTTTTGGACTCGGCACTTTTGACGGCCCTTACGGGATCCTGGCAGAGACCTCGTACTACTACTCCAACGGCGACTTTCTGCCCGATGTCACGATCAGCTTTGACCAGGCCGAGACTTACTCGTCTACGTCCAGCGGCTTGGAGCTTTCGGGAGGAATAAGTTTCGAGGCCGTCGCGACCCACGAAATCGGCCATGCACTGGGCCTCGCTCATTACGACGGCGGCCCGGCCATCATGAACACCTACGCTAGCGCCGGCGTGACCAATCTGACGCAGTCGGACATCGACGGCATTCAGGCACTTTATGGACCGGCCTCCGGCCAACCGGATGTCCCAGCCGGCACCGTCGTCACCAACGGCTCGGCGGCGAATGATGTTCTGCTGGGAAGCAATGCGGCCGATGCCATCTACGCTTTCGGCGGCAACGACTACATCTATGCCTACGGAGGCGACGACTTTCTGTTCGGCGGCGACGGCACTGATGTCCTGCTTGGCGGCAGCGGAAATGACGCGCTTTATGGCGGCACGGGTTTCAACTACCTGTATGGCGGCGACGGCAACGATGCGCTGTTCGGCTCGGGGGGAGCGTCGGCGTCCGATGTCAACGTGATGTTCGGCGAAGCCGGGAGCGACCTGCTCTATGGCGGAGCCGGCACGAACTATTTTTACGGCGGCGCTGGCGTCGACACCATGTTCGGCGGTTCCGGGCTGAACATCTTCATCTCGTCAGGCGAGAGCGACGGCAACGTCATCTATGGCGGTTCGGGCCAGAACTACGTCTACGGCTCCAACGGAGGCGACACAGTCACGGGCGGCAGCGGCGTCGACGTGTTTCTGATGGGCTCCGGTAACGACCTCATCAGCGGCGATGGCGGGGTTGACTACGCGTGGGGCGGCGGCGGGAGGGATACATTCCTGATCAGCGATGCCTCATCTGGAGTCATGGTGATCGAGGACTTCAACACGGGCGGTGTGAATGACCTCCTGAGCTTCGCAGCTACGTCGCTCCATTCGTTTGCCGATGTTCAGGCAGCCGAGTTCTATTCGCCCGGCATCAACACCACGATCATCACGGACGCGGCCGGCAACGCCGCCTGGCTGATCGGCATCGCGCCCGGACAGCTCAGCGCAAGCATGTTCAGCTTCGCTTGAGACGGTCGTTCCGCGCGCCCCCTTTCAGGGTGGTGGTCGCCAACAGCGCCACCCGGCTGTTCGCCTGAAAAGGCGCCGCACCACTTCCGGACCGTTGGGGGCACACGGTTGGACACGGTTTGATAGAGGCGATCGCTGACAGCAAGCCTCGCCTGGACACCGGCATTCACCTCCGCGTGAATGAAACATCATTTCCACCGCCGCGAAGCGAGCGCGCAACAAACCGCGCTCAGCATCCCCGCATCGTTTTCATTCACCTGAATATTTTCCGGAGTAGAGCCATGCAGCAAGACAGCGGCGTTCAATTCCAGGATCTCGACCAGATTTTGCGCAATGCCCAGCTTCGTCGCTCCGCCGACCTCGGTCCCTGGCTACGGCAGTGCTTCTCGCCCAAGGTAACCAGGCTCGTCTTCGCAACGTCGCTGGCTTGCATGGTCGTCGTGCTGGCGATCATCGCCGCCCCGCGGCCCGTCTCGAGCGCAGCACTTGGCAGCCAATGGCAGTGCAGCAAGGCGGCGTTCGTCCTAACGACCTGTCGCCAAGCCGGCCCTGCGCACTCATAGCGAGCAGCCGCATTGCCTGCAGGAACGTCAAGGAAGCAAAGGTGATCTGACCCAGCCGCGCGAAAGGGATCGCACGACCGCGACCTTGCTTGGCCGGTGAAACCATTTGGCGGGCGATACCGTAGCTGGAGCGCCGGCCGCTTTCTTCCATTTTGGTGCTACCGGCCGGCTGGGGCCGTTCGGTCTTTCCCAGTCACGGACGGCCCCACTTTGCGTCCATCCATGCTGGGTGTCAGCTTCCCCTCGGCCGGATTATCTGGCATCGTCATGAACGATCCTCCGCCTGGTCGGGATCGGGCTGCACGCGACGACATAAGAGACGACATAAGAAGAATTGGGATGAACGGCCCAAGCCGCGGTCTCAGGATAGCGATCTGCTTCGCGCTGGCTCTCGTTCTGCCGGCAGCGCAGACGCCGCCAAAGGTACATGCCCGCGATGCGTGGGGTGTGGTTGACAGGGAATGTCGCGATGTCGCGCCGCCGCAGGCCAAGATTCGGGCATGCCTCAACCTGCTCAGGGATCGACGGCTCTCGACCGCCTATCTTGCGCCGATCAACGGCGAAATATCGAGCACGTTCGAGAGCTTGCGGGATTACGCCAAGGCCATCAAATACAAGAAGATCGAAATTGAGCGCGCGAACACTGCGGTGACGCAACCTTCTCCGTCGCGCGAAGCTCTTCCTGCGAGTTTTGGCGCGATGTCTCTCCGTTACATGGAGCTCGGGACATTGCAGTCGCTCAATCGCCTCGCCAACTTCAACAGCCAGTCCGATGAAGCGCGCCGAGGCGCCGCCGAGGAGCAAGGCAACTACAATCTGGCGCTGTCATACAACCCGATGAACTATAGGGCCTATCGCTACCGGGCCGACATTCACAGCCTGTTCTGCGACAGCGCGTCCGCCGCTCAGGACATGGAGGCCGCAGTCAGGTTTGCCGAACAGACCGGAGATCAGGATGCCGCGCGCGACTACAAGCGCGCCGCGCTCAGCGCCTGCATTCCGGCCTGGCGCCGCGACTAGCCGGCGAGACCAAGGCTGCACCCGCCGATGGCCTCTTCCGCGCCAGACCGCCCCGACCGTAGTCCTGCGGACCCGCAACTGGCAGGCAATTTGCGATGTCTCCGTGAACGGTTCGGCGCCAGCTGTTCCCTGTGCCGAACTCAGACATTCGGAGCCCGCAAATGAACATGCATCATCGTTTTGAGACAGCCCGCGGACGCGCCGGACGCGAGTCGACGATCAGCAAGATGCTGTCCGACCTGGCCCGCGCCTGCCAGCAGATCGAAGCCGACATCGCGACCGAAGAAGCGCGCACGGGAATTTACGACCGATCGGACGCGAGGTATCCAATCCTGGCAAGGTCGCTCAACGAGCGGTGCGCCAATCTCAAGGGCACCATCGCCACACTCGAGCAGCGTATCACCGACGGATCCCGGCGCTAACGGCGTCAGCCGCTGCCGCGGGTCGACGGATCGAGATTCCGGTTCTCGCCCGGCGGGATCGGCCCAAAGCCTGGATATCTGTACCAGCCCGAAGGGAAAGGCTGTTCGCTTGGAGCAATGATGAGGTGCTGTCGCACCCGCCGGTGATGTGCCGTTGCCGCGTCGGCAGCCGCGTTCACGAGGGCCAACGTCAAGGCCAAGGACATACGCAAGGACATCCGCAAGGCGACACGCATCGCGATCACTCCGCTTCAATGAACACGTGATCGCCGACCGTAACGCTCCATTCCGCCCCGGCCCCTCACCCCTGATCAAAACGGCGAGATCGCCGATCTCCGTGACCTATCGCGGATCGCGCGGGGTCCTCCGCGGCCGCGGGAAGGCCTGCGCGCAGGCGACGCCGAGCAGCGCGAGGCCGCCGCCAACGACGTGGAAGGGCCTGACCGGCTCGCCCAGCATCACGATCGCGGCCACGGCCGTCAGCACCGGCAGCAGGTTCATGAAGATCGCGCAGCGGTTCGGGCCGAGTTGCGCGACACCACGGATCCAGAGGAACGGCAGCACCACCGAGGCCAGCGCGCCGGCATAGAGGATCAGCGGCAGCGTTGCGCCATTGATCTGCCGCAGCGGTGCCGGGGTCGCGAGGAATGCGGGAAACATCACGGCCAGCGCGCACAGCGCCTGCATGAAGGTCGATTGCCATCCGGTGATCGGCAGATTCCAGCGCTTCAACAGCACGCCATACAACGCATAGACCATCGCGGCGAGCAGCATCAGCGCGTCGCCCGCGTGCACGCCGCTCTGCAACAGCGACGGCAAGTCGCCGCCGCTGACGAGATAGACCAGCCCCGCAAACGACAGAGGCGCGCCCCAGAGCATGCCAAGCGTCGGCTGCTCGCCGAGCAGCGCGGCACTGAGCGCGACCGTCAACAGCGGTGTCAGCGCAGTGAACACGGCCATGTTGGTCGCGGTGGTGGTCTCGGCGGCCAGATACGACAGGCTCTGGAACAGGCACATCGCGAGGAAGCCGAGGATCGCGAGCGGACCGAGATGCGGCCAGATCGCGCGCCGATTGCGCCAGGCGGCGCGCGCCACGAACGGCGACATCAAGAGCACCGCGACCAGCAGGCGATAGAAGGTGATCGCCTGCGGACCGATCGTGTGCGCCGAGAGGCGCGAGACGATGACGTTGCCGGCCCACAGCACGATGGCAACGAAGGGATACAGGAGTGCAACATTCTTCTTGAACATGATCCGGCAGCGCGTTGGTGAAGGACCCACCAGCAACTAGCTGTCGCGCCAAAGTCCGTCTCACGCTAGAATGACCTCGCCTAGCGAGATTGGGACATACGATTGGGACTTGCGATTGGGACTTGCGAGACGAACGTGTTGGACGAGCTGATCACACGGCACCTCGACTATCACGCCACGGCACGGCCGATGGCGGCGATGGAGATCGACTATCCGAGCGGCGCGTCGACCGGCCAGCATGCGCATCCGCGCGGGCAATTGCTCTACGCGATCGAAGGCGTGATGATCGTGCGCTGCGCCGAGGGCACCTGGGTGGTGCCGCCCAACCGCGCGGTATGGCTGGTCGCCAATCTCGCACACGAGGTCCGGATGTGCGGCGCGGTCAAGATCCGCACGGTGTTCGTTGATAGCACCGCGGCACCCGATCTGCCGCAGACCAGCTGCGTCTTCACGGTCTCGCCGCTGCTGCGCGAATTGTTCGTCGCGGCGATGCGGGTGCCGCTGGACTACACCCCCGGCACCAGCGACGAGCGGCTGATGCGGGTGCTGCTCGACCAGCTCAGCGAAATCGATGTGCTGCCGCTGCATCTGCCGATGCCGCGCGACATCAGGCTGGCGCGGATCTGCAAGGCGCTGGTGAACCGCCCGGACGATGCCTCGACCGCCGGGCAATGGGCGCGAAGGCTGAAGCTGACGTCGAAGACGATCCATCGCCTGTTCGCGAAGGAAACCGGCATGACCTTCGGCGAATGGCGTCAGCAGGCCCGCCTGCTGTTCGCGCTCGAACGCCTCGCGCAGGGCGCGCGCGTGGTCGACGTCGCGCTCGATGCCGGCTATGCCAGCCAGAGCGCCTTCACCGCGATGTTCCGCAGGCATTTTGGCGTGCCGCCCAACGCGTTTTATCGATAGCGCGTGGCGGCGGGATAGCTAGCGCTCCGCAGGCGCGGACTGCGCCGCCGGTCCCAAAATCCATTCCCTGAACGCTGCGATCTTCGGAAGCCCCTGCCGGTTGTCGGGGCAGACGAGATAGTAGGCGAACTCCTCCAGATGCGCGGTATCGAGCAACTGGATCAGTTCGCCGCTCTCGATCTCGCTTGCGACCATCGCCGCCGGCAGCAGGCCCGCGCCCTGCCCGGTCAGCACGGCCTTCAGCAGCAGGCTGCTGTCGTCGAACGAGGGACCGCGCGGCGCGCGGACCTCTTCGATGCCGTTGGCCTGAAACCACAGGCTCCAGCCCTTGCGATCGGCGTCGTGGACCTGCGGCCAGCCCGCGAGATCAGCGGGAGAGGCCGGCCGCCCGAGCCGCGCAACCAGCGAGGGCGCCGCCACCACCACCATCGCGACCGTGACGACGCGGTCGCTGCGTAGCCCCGGATAGCGGCCAAGGCCGTGGCGCACCGCGACGTCGATGCCGCTGCGCGAGAAATCGACCAGCGTGTTGCTGGTGACGATCTGAAGATCGATCTCGGGATGCGTGTGCTGGAACGACGCCATCCGCGGCACCAGCCAGGCCGACGCGAAGAACGGCGTGACGCTCACCGTCAGTGTGCCGACGTCGACAGATGCAGCGACGCGGCGCGAAGCTTCCGCGATCTGGCGAAACGCATTGCGGATCGACGGCAGATAGTCGCGCCCGGCGTCGGTGAGGTAGATGCCGCGCGGCACCCGCTCGAACAGTTTTGTGCCGAGATGCGCTTCCAGCGTCTTGAGCATCTGGCTGACCGCGCCCGGCGTCACGCACAGCTCCTCGGCCGCGAGCTTCACCGAAAGATGGCGGGCGGCGGACTCGAACGCCTTGAGCGCGTTCAGGGGTGGAAGCCGGCTTTCCATGATTTAGATTTTCTAATCTCAATCCCGCAGCAAATCTGGTTTGCCAATTCAGCTATTCAGCGTTGGATTAGCCTATCTCAACGCTGAAAGCCGCGTCAACGCAGAGAAATCAGAGCCAATAAAGTTAGATTATCTAATCATCAAATGGAGCTCTGACGGCGGCTTTCGGTTTCCTGATGGAGACAAGACATGACTGATATCCCCAACAAGCTCGCTTTGCGCGAGATCGGCGCGCGCGGCCAAACCGGCCAACTCGTCGATCGCATCAACGCATCGCAAGCAGGCAGCCTGCCCGGCCTGCTCGACTTTCAATGGCTCGACGCCGGACGTGGCCACATCCGCGGCCGCTTCGAGATCGCCGCGAAGCACTTCTCGCCGCACGGGCTGTTGCACGGTGCAAGCCTCGTCGCGTTGGCGGATACCGCGTGCGGGTTCGGCTGCCTCGCCTCCTTGCCGGACGGCGCGATCGGCTTCGCCACCTCAGAGCTGAAGACCAACTTCATCGGTGCCGCGCGCGACGGCAGCGTGAGCTGCGAAGCCCACCTCGTTCACGCCGGCCGCACCACCCAGGTGTGGGACGCGGAGATCAAGAGCGAGGCGACCGGCAGGACCATCGCGCTGTTCCGCTGCACGCAGATGCTGCGCTATCCGCCGGCCAAGCCAGCAGATCGCGCAGCTTAGGGAGAACGAACATGAGGAACGCGGTCATGCACGCCGGTTATCAGAGAGCAAAACCGTTCTACGGCTGGGCGGTCGTCGCGGCCGCCTTCGTCGTGACCATGATCGGCTTCGGCAGCGCCTACACGTTCTCGTCCTTTGTCGAGTCGTTGCAGCGGGAGTTCGGCGCCTCGCGCGGCTCGGTCTCGCTGGTGTTCTCCTTCGCGGGCTTCCTGTATTTCGGCCTCGGAATCGTCTCCGGCCCGCTTGCCGATCGCTGGGGCGCGCGCCGGCTCGCTTGCCTTGGAATGGCACTGGTCGGTCTCGGCATGGTGCTGGCGGGACAGGCGCAGACCATCCTTCAGGTCTATGCCGCCTACAGCATCGGGATCGGCGCCGGCGTCGGCTGCGCCTATGTCCCGACACTGGGCGCCGTGCAACGCTGGTTCGTCCGGCGGCGCGGTTTTGCGTCGGGCCTCGCCGTCAGCGGGATCGGCGTCGGCACGCTGGTGATGCCGCCGCTCGCGACCTGGCTGATCACGAGCCTCGGCTGGCGCGACGCCTATGTCGTGCTCGGCGTCGTCGCAGTCGTTGCCGGGATCGGCGCGTCGCTCTTGATCGCGGACGATCCCCGGCGCTACGGCACCGGCCCGGACGGCGATCCGCTTGAGGCAGGCTCGAGCGCGCCGCTCCAGCAGGGCGTCTCGATCCGCGGTGCGATCAAGACCGCCCGCTTCGCCGGGCTCTATGCGGCCTGCCTGATCAGCGCGTTCGGGGTGTTCGTGCCGTTCGTGCATCTGGTGCCGTTTGCGGTCGATCATCAGGTGGCACCGGCGCTTGCCGTGCTGCTGCTCGGGATGATCGGCGTCGGCAGCACCGCCGGCCGCTTCTTCCTCGGCGGCATCGCCGACCGGGTCGGCCGCGATGCGTTCCTGGTCGCGATGTATCTCGGCATGGCGGTGTCGCTGGCGATCTGGGCGATCGCCGGCAGCTTCTGGTCGCTGACGGTGTTCGCGCTGCTGTTCGGCGTGTTCTATGGCGGCTGGGTCGCGATCCTGCCCGCCGTGGTGACCGATCATTTCGGCGGCCGCATTGTCGGCGGCATCATCGGCATCCTCTACACCAGCGTCGCCTTTGGCACGCTGCTGGGTCCGAGCGCCGCCGGCTTCGCCTACGACATCGGCCACAGCTACTTCATCCCGGTGGCGATCAGCGCCGCCGCCAACCTCGTCGCCGCCGTCATCGCGATGGCGACGATGCGGACGGCCTCACCGATCGTATCGGTCGCGCGGTGACGCCTCATGACGGTCGGGGATGTCAGTGCTAGGTTTGGAAAGCACCACTTCCATCGGCTCGATACCTGCATGACCATCCCGTTCGCCATGACCAATGCCTGGACATACCGGCGAGCCGACCGGGCCGGCATCGTCGAGCTGGCATCTTGGCGCGGTGCCGGCTCGCTCGGCCTCCGGCCGCACTTCCATGACGAAAGCCAGATTGTGCTGGTGCTGTCGGGGTCGCGCGCCTTTCGCATCGATGACGCGACCGTCACGGTGCCTGCCGGCCATGCCGCGCTGATCCCGGCGGGACTGCTGCATGCACCGATGCCGACGGCGGACGCGGAGACGGTCTGCCTGAACGCCTATCTACCGGCGAGCCGCGCCTGCTCGACGCTGCGGGTCGTTCGGATCGGAAAGCGCTGGCGGAGCGTCGACGAGATATCGCCCGAGGACATCCTCGAGATCGCCGACGCTAGCCTGTCGCACAAGCCGTCCCCGGCCGGGCCCACCGACCGGGCGAAGCTCGGCGGCACCCTGACCGAGAGTGCGGAGTCGATCCGCGCTATTGCCGCGAGCCTGGGACGAAGCCGCGAAGGGTTCAGCCGCTTGGTGAGGCGCGAGCTCGGCGTCGCACCGCATGCCTTCCGACAGCTCGCCCGGCTCAATGTTGCCCGGCAGTTGCTGCGCGCCGGTGAGCCGATCGCCGCAGCAGCGGCCGATGCGGGTTTCGCCGACCAGAGCCACCTCACCCGCCTGTTCCGCCGCACCTTTGGCACCACGCCGGGCGTCTACTGGCGCGATTGACGACGTCACAGACGTTCCAGACGGAGCGCGGCTCCGCCCGCTAGCCTGCTCACCCTCGAATGGGTGAAGCATGGACGTTCAGACCGGTCTCTTGCTGCTCGCCGCCGGCGTCGCGGGCGGCATCATCAACGCACTGGCGGGCGGCGCGACGCTGATCACGTTTCCGGCGATGCTCGCGGCAGGCCTGCCGGCCGTGATCGCCAACGCGTCGAATGCGGTGGCGATCTCGCCGGGGCATCTGATCGCGGCGCTCGCCGATCGCGGCAAGCTGCCACGGCCGAGCCGGCGCACGATCAGCTTCGTCGCCGTCTCCACCCTGGGCGGCGCGATCGGCGCCGGCGTGTTGCTGCTGCTTCCCGAGCGGCTGTTCGTGCTGCCGGTGCCGGGGCTGATCGCATTCGCCACGCTGCTGTTCGCGTTCGCGCCGCCGATCCAGCGATGGAGCATCGGGCACCAGACGGAGGCAGCTCTGCCCTCGACCGGTGCGAGCAGTACCGTCCTTGGATTGGCGTGCGTCTATGGAGGGTTCTTCGGCGCCGGGCTCGGCGTCATACTGACCGCGGTGCTCTCGATCACCGAGCCCAACGACATCAGGGCGATCAAGGCGTTGAAGAACCTGCTCGCGACCTGCGTGTCGCTCGCCGCCACAGTGATCTTCATCGGCGAGGGAGCGGTGCGATGGCCGGAGACGCTGGCGATGCTGCTCGGCGCCATGATCGGCGGTTACGCCGGAGGCTACCTGATCCGGATCCTTCCCGCGCCCATCGTCCGGCACTTCGTCATCGTCGCCGGAGCTGTCATGACCTTGATCTACGCGGCGCGATACTGGTTCTAGATGGAGCGAGGGAGCCGAGGCTCCCAGCTCGATAGCAGAGCGTTTTCGAGCGAAGTGGACGACCGGTTCGCGTGAAGAAAACGCGTCAAAACGACAGATTAGTGCGTCGTCATCCAGGCGCGGGCTTCGCGCTGGGCAGCCGCGATCTCGACGTCGGACATCTGCTCGGCGACTTCGCGACGGTGCGCGATCGCATCGGTACGTCCCTTGAGCGCCGCCAGGTTGAACCATTTGTGCGCCGCGACGAGATTGACCACGCCGGAGCGGCCGCTCGCCCAATACATGCCACGCTCGAACAGCACGTCCTGGATTGCCGTCGCAGCAACCGGGACCGCGCTTTCCTGATCGATGACCCCCTGAAACATTGTCGTCATTCCCCTTTTTGTTGTTGGCCGCCCTCCCCCGAGCGCGGCCCCCGTCCACTGTTGAACTACCCTGATATCCCCGGGCTGATCTCTTGATCATGCCCGCGCTGGTCCCGGAGGATCATGCGCTTGCCGTTTGCCGGCTTGTTGGGATGATCATGGCCCATCAAATTTGAAGAGCGGTTTAAGTATCGCGATGAACGGGATGTAAATCGGCGCCGCCCGGGCCGTTTGCAGGAATCGCAAAAGTGCCTGTGCCGCAGGCACATCTGTGCATTCGTGAACGCCGGTTTACCCTGCTGTTTCGGACAACGATAACCATCGCGGACAATGGCCCGCGGGCGCTGCCGCCCGGGCGGTCGGCAGTCAGTCCTGAGATTGACGAAGGGATGGCAGAACCGGCGAACGGTCCGCGGAATGACGCACCACCGGGTGCACAGGCACATGCAACGCGAGGCCGTGAAGCCTGACGTCAGTCCAGAGCTGGAATGGGGAAAATGGTTGCCGGGGCGCGGACTGCGCAGGCCGCCGGAACGAGGGGGTCGGCGAACACGTCAGGACCAGATTTCAGTCGGCATTCTCGCCGGTGAAATTGCGGAACCGAGCGGGCTCCGCACCGAACGAAGAAATCTCTGTTTCTTCTGCCGGACCGGTTTGGGAAGGTTGCCCTCTCCGAAATTCGATCCAGCCGTTTGACCTGATGTCTCGCCGACACCCTCTTTCGTCAGCCAGAGCCTTGGGTGGGATGTGCCTCTCAGCAGTCCGTCCGCCGGCTCTTGCGACGTGCCGGCGTCAAAGCCGCCGGCAATCCTCTCAAGGCGAGAGGCTTACTTCTTCTTGGCGACCTTGCGGGTCTTCTTCGCAGTCTTCTTCACTGCGCTCTTCGCCTTCTTAACCTTCTTCGCCTTCTTTGCCTTCTTAGCCATGTTGCCCTCCAGTATGTGAGATGGCTCTACTTCGCTGCGTGCACTCGGGAATCGATATGCACTACTTCCCGAATACACCAACAGACCGAAAAAAACAGTGTCCCGCTTAAGGAAGTGTTGACGCAGCGATGGCAGTGCGCACAGCGCGCGCCGCCGTTCAAATCGACGATGCATTCGCGCGACGATGCGAGAAGTGCAACAGCGGCCGACATCGGCATTTGTCAACGTCGCAGGAAATGCCTTGTATTGCAGGCTTTCGTTGAATTCGCATCGAAGCGATCGACGCGCGATCGACGTTGCGCTGAGTCGCGAGCGGCGACGAAAAGCGGCGCGGCGCGGACGCCGAGTCGTAATTTTTGGCAACGAAAAAATTTTCGTGGGAAAGACGGCTTTTGCCTCGTTTGAGGTCGTCCGAGCCGGTTTCGCGAACGAATCGCAGCTGCGCCGATTCGGCGCCGAGGGCGGCGGTGCGACCGTCGCAAGAGGCTGTGAGGCAGGATCACGCCGCGTTCACGCGCGCGCGACGAGGCGAGAGGCGATCGCGCGAGAGCATGATCCGGTCGGATCATGCGCCAAGGACAACATCATTGTCCTGTCGGTTCAGATGCCGAGCTTCGACTTCAAGAGGTCGTTGACCGCCTGCGGGTTCGCCTTGCCGCCCGACGACTTCATCACCTGACCGACGAACCAGCCGACCAGTTGCGGCTTCGCCTTGGCCTGCTCGACCTTGTCGGGATTGGCCGCGATGATGTCGTCGACCACCTTCTCGATCGCGCCGAGATCGGTGACCTGCTTCATGCCGCGCGTCTCGACGAGCGTGCGCGGATCGCCGCCCTCCTGCCAGACGATCTCGAACAAGTCCTTGGCGATCTTGCCGGAAATCGTTCCCTCGCCGATCAGGGCGACGATCGCGGAGAGTTGCTCGGCCGACACCGGCGACGCTGCGATGTCGACGCCTTCCTTGTTGAGACGGCCGAACAGCTCGTTGATCACCCAGTTGGCGGCGAGCTTGCCGTCGCGCGCCTTGTCGGCAAGGCCTGCAAGAACCGTCTCGTAGAACTCCGCGCTCTCGCGCTCGGCGACCAGCACGCTCGCATCATAGGGCGACAGGCCGAAGCCCGTAATAAAACGGGACTTCTTCTGGTCCGGCAGCTCCGGCAACTGCGCCTTGAGATCGTCGACGAAGGCCTGGCTGAACTCGAGCGGCAACAGATCGGGGTCCGGGAAGTAGCGATAGTCGTGCGCCTCTTCCTTGGAGCGCATCGAGCGCGTCTCGCCCTTGTTCGGATCGAACAGCCGGGTTTCCTGGTCGATCGAGCCGCCGTCCTCGATGATCTCGATCTGGCGCCGCGCCTCGTACTCGATCGCCTGGCCGATGAAGTTGATCGAGTTCATGTTCTTGATTTCGCAGCGGGTGCCGAACGCGGTCTCGCCGTAACGGCGCACCGAGACGTTGACGTCGGCGCGCAGGCTGCCCTTCTCCATGTCGCCATCGCAGGTGCCGAGGTAGCGCAGTATCGAGCGCAGCTTGGTGACGTAGGCCTTGGCCTGCTCGGCGTCGCGGATGTCGGGCTTGGAGACGATCTCCATCAGCGCGACGCCGGAACGGTTGAGGTCGACATAGGACATCGTCGGCGACTGGTCGTGCAGCAGCTTGCCGGCGTCCTGCTCCAGATGCAGCCGCTCGATCCCGATCGTGGTGCTGCGGCCGCCGTCGAGCTCGAGCGACACCTCGCCCTCGCCCACGATCGGCGACTTGTATTGGCTGATCTGGTAGCCCTGCGGCAGGTCGGGATAGAAATAGTTCTTGCGGTCGAACACCGAGCGCAGATTGATCTTCGCATTCAGCCCGAGACCGGTGCGCACCGCCTGGCGGACGCACTCCTCGTTGATCACGGGCAGCATGCCCGGCATCGCGGCATCGACCAACGAGACATGAGAGTTGGGCTCGCCGCCGAATGCGGTCGATGCGCCCGAGAACAGCTTTGCGTTCGAGGTGACCTGGGCATGGATCTCCATGCCGATCACGACCTCCCAATCGCCGGTGGCGCTCTTGATCAGTTTATGCGGGGCGGCAGCTGCGGTCATGGATCTCGGTTTCCGGACAAAGTGATATCTGGGATGGATTGGGCTTCGCGCAACCGACCGCGCCAGTCAAGCCGCCTTGCTGTCCCCTTGCTGCCCCTTCGCGGCCCGCAGCGGCGCGTCAGGCGCGGATCAGAGCCCGCGCCGGAACTGCTGATAGGCCTTGCTCGAGCGCAGCGCGTCCGCGCCGCCCATGATCAGCTGGTCGACCTGCTCCGGCGGCAGCGACAACCGCGTCGGGATGGCGTTCAGGATGCCGGCCCGCTCCGGTCCGAGCCGGTCGAAGCCGAGCCGCTCGACATAGATCGCGACGTCGCCGCATTTCCAGCCGGCGCCGACCCCGAGCCTCGAGCGATCCGCCGCCGACAGGCCGCAGCGCCAGCGCTTCAGCTTGCCCGACCAGTCGTCGGCGAGCGCGGTGAAGGCCGCATAGCTCGAGCGCACGCTGGCATCGATTGCGGTGTCGGCGGCCGCCGACACCAGCTCGACACCGCTCGGCCCTTCCAGCGTCTGCACGAAATCGCCTGAGATGCCGCGGCCGGCATCGACCACCAGGAACAGGATGCGCTTCAGCCTGGCCGCCTGGCGTTCGCTCAGCGGTTCATAGGGATGCTGCGCGGCGAGCAGACCGATGCTCAGTCCCGACAGGCCGTAATTGTCGACCAGGCCGCCGTCGAGCAGCTTGACGTAGCGCATCGAGCCGTCGCGGTAGCGCGCCTGGGCCTCGGCGTAGGAACGCAGCAACGGCTGCGCGTTCGGATCGTTGCGTACCCGGTCGTACCAGGGCGGCAGCGGCGCGGCGCAGCCGCCGGGATAGGTTTGTAGCACGATCGGCGCGAACGCCAGCGGCACCGCGGCCGATGCCGCCACCGCTTCGGCGACGCGATAGGCGCGGATGTCGCTGCACAGCGCGTCGAACGACGTCTTGCCGAACACGAACGGCGTGCGGTTGTAGATGTCGGAGGCATTGATCCACACCCGCGGCCGACGGTCGTCGGGCAATGCCTCGAACCGTGCGCCGTCGAACAGGTTCTGATCGAGCCAGTCGGTGAACTGGCTGTCGTTGACGCCGCCCCCCAGCGCGCGCCCGATATTGCCGAGCGAGATCCTGGTCTTCAGCCCTTCCTCGGCATTGCGCAGCAGGAAACGTTCGCGGAAATCGGCGAGCGCCGCGCGCCGCTTCAATCCGAAGTAGGCGGCGGTGATCGATCCGCCGGAGACGCCGGACACGAAGTCAACGCGGTCGAGCAGTGTCTTGGTGCCCGCCACACTCGAATGCGTATGATCGAGCTCCTCCAGCACGCCAAAGGAGAACGCCGCCGCACGGGTGCCGCCGCCGGAGAACGACAGCGCAAGCAGCAAATCATCTTCGTAGGTCGGGAAATCGCGGGCGCTGTTGTTGTCGGCAAGCGCGGCACCGAGCGGCACGTTGCCCGGGAGATTGTAGACGGACGCGCAGCCGGCAAGGCCCGCCGCCACCCCGGCCACCAGCAACGCCGACAGCCATCCCCCTATCCCCAACCCACGCACGACTACTCTCTATTGCCGCTGGTCCCCGCCCGGTTCCATTAGCCTATCACGGCCAATCTGGGCGGCGGCATGGCGGCCGAAACACGGTTAATGATCGCGGTGCCAAGACACCGGCATCTGGCTGCGGCATCCGGCACCGATCGTTCAGGCCAGCAGCGCGGAGACGATCCGCTCCCACTCGGCCTCGACCGTGTCCGTTGCGACGGGTTGGCCGGCCTGGCGATACCAGTAGCCGGCATTGGAAAGATCGCCCTCGACGCGATGCAGATGTGCGTGCACCCAGGCCGAATTGGCGTCGCTCTCGTTCATCACGATGCGGTGCGCCTGGTCCCAATCGCCCTTCCTCGCCCACCACAATGCGGCGAGCGGCGGCGACAGCGCCGGATCCGGCGCGGCGTCATTCAGGCTGGCACGGAAACCCGTCATCGCTCACCACCATTTCGGCGCCGTGAAACGTCCAGCCGCCTGCTCGATCACTTCACCGAGCGAGAACAGCGTCTCCTCGTCGAACGGACGGCCGATCAGTTGCAGGCCGAGCGGCAGGCCCTGCGTGTCCTTGCCCGCGGGCACGGCAATGCCCGGCAGGCCCGCCATGTTCACGGTCACGGTGAAGATGTCGTTGAGATACATCTCGACCGGATCGGCGCCGCCCTTCTCGCCGATACCGAACGCCGCCGACGGCGTCGCCGGCGTCAGGATCGCGTTCACGCCCTTGGCGAAGCAGTCCTCGAAATCCTTCTTGATCAGCGTCCGCACCTTCTGCGCCCGCAGATAATAGGCATCGTAGTAGCCGGCCGAAAGCACATAGGTGCCGATCAGCACGCGCCGCCGCACCTCGTCGCCGAAGCCGTCGGCGCGGGTGTTCTCGTACATCTCGATGATGTTCTTGGCCGGCTCGCGCAGCCCGTAGCGCACGCCGTCATAGCGCGCGAGGTTCGACGAGGCTTCCGCCGGCGCCACGATGTAATAGGCCGGCAGCGCGTATTTGGTGTGCGGCAGCGACACCTCGACGAGCTCGGCGCCTGCGGCCTTCAGCCACTGCGCGCCCGCTTCCCAAAGCTTTTCGATCTCGGCCGGCATGCCGTCGAGGCGATACTCCTTGGGGATGCCGATCTTCATGTCCTTCACGGATTTGCCGATCGCGGCCTCGTAATCCGGCACCGCGATGTCGACCGACGTGGTGTCCTTGGGATCGTGTCCCGCCATCGAGCGCATCAGGATCGCAGCGTCGCGCGTGGTGCGCGCGATCGGGCCGGCCTGGTCGAGCGAGGATGCAAACGCCACGATGCCCCAGCGCGAGCAGCGGCCATAGGTCGGCTTGATGCCGACGGTCGCGGTGAACGCGGCGGGCTGGCGGATCGAGCCGCCGGTGTCGGTCGCGGTCGCACCCATGCAGAGCAGCGCCGCGACTGCCGAGGCCGAGCCGCCGGACGAGCCGCCCGGCACCAGCGTGGTGTTGGAGCCTTCGCGCCGCCACGGGTTGGTGACCGGACCGAAGCACGAGGTCTCGTTCGACGAGCCCATCGCGAACTCGTCATTGTTGAGCTTGCCGAGCAGCACCGCGCCGTCGCGCCAGAGCTGCGAGGTCACCGTCGACTCGTAGGGCGGAATGAAATTGCCGAGGATCTTCGAGCACGCCGTGGTCCTGATGTCGCGGGTCGCGAACAGGTCCTTGATGCCGAGCGGGATGCCGGCCAGCGGTCCGCCCTCGCCCTTGGCGATCTTCGCGTCAGCCACCTTCGCCATCTCGCGTGCGCGGTCGGGTGTCTCGAGCACATAGGCATTGAGCACGCGCGCGGCTTCGATGGCGGCGAGATGTGCGTCGGTCAGTTCGCTCGCGGTGAAAGACTTGCTCGCCAGGCCCTCGCGGGCCTCGGCGATCGTCAGCGATGTCAAATCGGTCATTTATTGATCGGGCTGCAGAAGAACGGAGACAGGGTCTTGTCGTTGGCGGGGTCGTCCTGGCGCGCTTTATTCTCTTTGGCGCGCTCGGCGTCGAGCGCCTCGAGATGGTCGAGCACGGCGTCCATCGCCGCATTGGGATCGGCGACCTTCCCTTTGCGCTCCATTGCATCGAGGAAGTCCATATAGGCCTTGTAGGCCTTCTCATCGTCGCAGAGCAGACACATCGGGATCGTCCCAGAACAGAGAGCTACTCGACCACCTTCGGCACCAGGAAGAAGTCGTTCACGGTGTCGGGCGCGTTGCGGACGATGATATCGGCGATCTCGCCGTCATTGACCACATCGGCGCGCTTCTTCATCTCCATCGGCGTCACCGAGGTCATCGGCTCGACGCCCTCGATATTCACTTCCGAGAGCTGCTCGACAAAGGCCAGCATCGCGTTCAGCTCGCCCTGAAGGTGGGGAACTTCGGCGTCGCTGACCGCGATCCGCGCCAGATGCGCGATGCGGCGGACGGTCGTGGCGTCGACGGACATTATATAGGGCCCCAAGTCTGAAAGGTCAGGCTGAAGATCAGCCTGCCGTATAGCAGAGGCCGGTTTTGCGCCGCAACAGCGCCGGCCAAGGCCCAGCCCGAAGACCCTCGCCGGACGGGCCGCGGGCCTGGGCCGCCGACGATTCGGCGGCAAAACCGGGCGATGAAACCACTTTGCCGGCCCGGCGCAGTCGTCCGGAAACATTCGCGGCGCCTACTGCCCGCAAAGAGAAGACTACGGGAGTCCGTCATGTCCATGCCCGAAACCACCCCCCAGCCGGGAGGCTGGGACCCTGCGCTGTGGTCGATCGGTACCGTGATCGGCGTCGCGATCCTTTACGTGGCCTGCCTGGTCTGAGCGAGGCCGTCGCCATGTCGTCCCAGGCAAAAATCCTGCAGGAAAAGGCCGAGATGTTCGAGCGCCGCGCTGAAAGCGCCACCGACCCGATCTCCCGGCAACATTACCGGGAAATGGCCGCGCATTACCGCAGGCTCGCGACCGAGCATCTGGAGATCAACCAGAGCGAGCCCGCGCGTCAGGCTTGAGATCGCGTCAAGCCTGAGAGAGCGCCCCCATCCGCGCCAGCGCGGCGCCTGCCAGTGCCCGGGTCAGTTCGGCCGCGGGCATCTCCTTGCCCATGCGCACCGCCTGCCCGGCCCACAGATTGGTGAAATCGACCTTGCCCTGCTGTTCGGCCGCGGCCTTCAGCGGACCGAGCGCGGTCGCGGCATGCGGAAACGCCGGCGCGTCCGGCGAGATCGGGCCGACCTCGCGCATCACACGGTTGGCGACGCCGCGCGCCGGACGCCCGGTCATCACATTGGTGATGACGGTCGATTCATCGTTCGCCTGCGCCAGCGCGATACGGCCCTGCGCGGTCACCCTGGACTCCCGGCAGCGCAGATAGGCGGTGCCGATCTGCACGGCTGAGGCGCCGAGCGCCAATGCCGCCGCGATGCCGCGTCCGTCGGCGATGCCGCCGGCCGCGACGACCGGCACCTTCACCGCATCCACCACCTGCGGCAACAGGGAGAACGTGCCGGGCTGCTCGGAGATATTGTCGGTCAGGAACATGGCGCGATGGCCGCCGGCGTCGGCGCCCTGCGCGATGACGACATCGGCGCCGTTCTCTTCCAGCCAGATCGCCTCCCTCACCGTGGTCGCCGACGACATCACGATGGCGCCCGCTGCCTTCACCCGCTGCAACAGCTTTGGCTCCGGCAGGCCGAAATGGAAGCTGACAACCTCGGGCTTCAGCTCCTCGACCACGGCGCAGAACGCCGCATCGAACGGCGCGCGGTTCGCGGCGTTGATGTGCGCATCGGGATCGAGGCCGTGCTCGCGATAGTAAGGCGCCAGCCGCTGCCGCCATTGCGCCTCGCGCGCCGGATCGGCGTCGATCGCCTTGTGGCAGAAGAAGTTGAGATTGACCGGCGCCGACACGCGCTGGCGGATGATGTTGACCTGCTCGCGCGCCTTCTCGGCCGACAGCATCGCGCACGGCAGCGAGCCGAGCCCGCCGCCCTGCGCCACCGCAATCACCAGTTCCGCATCCATCACGCCGGCCATCGGCGCCAGCACGATCGGGAATTCGGTGTTGAAACGATCGATCAATCGACGGTCCGGCCACATGGTGTGTCTCGCGCTTGTTCAGGACAAAGATGAAAGAGAATTGCGCCGGCCCTGCAGCGACTGCTCGGCTTCGGCGACGATACGGCCGACGATCTCGGCCGCGGGAACGATATCATGGATCAAGCCGACGGACTCGCCGGCGAACACCGCAGCGATGTCGAAATTGCCCGCCTCCCTCGCGGCGGCATACTCCACCGCGATCTCGTCCGCGCGCTGCATCAGCTCGATCTCGTTTCCGCTCCAGCGCCGCAGATGATCGTTGGCAAGCGAACGCGCGGTGAACGGCGCCGGCCAGATCAATTTGCGCGACCAATCCATCACCACACCGCGCACCGTCTCGCCGCTCTTCGCCGCACGGATCAGTTGCTTCGCCTCCTCGGGCGCAGCCGCCTCGACACTGGCATAGAACCGCGTTCCCATCAGCACGCCGGAGGCGCCGAGCATCATCATCGCCGCCAAGCCCCGTCCATCCGCGATGCCGCCGGCCGCCACCACCGGCGCACGCCCCGCCGCGAAATCGATGATCGCCGGCACGATATCGAGCGTGGTGCGCGATGCGCCATGACCCCCCGCCTCGGTGCCCTGCGCGATCAGGATGTCGGCGCCGCAGGCGAGCGCGGCTTGCGCCATCTGCTCGCTCTGCACCTGGCAGATCAGGAGCGCACCCGCGGCCTTGATCCTGGGCGCGAACGGCGCGGGATCGCCGAATGACAGCATCACCGCGCGCGGCTTTGCATCCAGCGCGATGTCGATCAGTTCGGGCTGCCTGGCGAGACTCCAGGTGATGAAGCCGATGCCGAACGGCTTTGCGAAATTCTTCAGCTTTGCGGTTTCAGCCCTGAGCCAGGCCGCATCTCCGTAGCCGCCGCCCAGAATGCCGAAGCCGCCTGCCTCGCTCACCGCCGTGACCAGCCGGCTCCCCGCGATCATGGCCATCGGCGCTGCCAGGATCGGATGCTGGATGCCCATACGCGCCGTCAATTCGGTGCTGATCGGCATGCGCTCGCTCCCTGTCTTGAACTTGCTGTTCTGGACTCGCAGCCTAACCCGGCCTAACATTCTGTGAAAATGAATACTATAGAACGCTCCCATCTCTAAAATGAAACGGTGGTCTCAGATGGAATTGACCGACCTGCTCACCTTTTCCACCGTCGCCCGGCTCGGCGGCATCACCCGCGCCGCCGACGAGCTCAACACCGTGCAGTCCAACGTCACCCAGCGCATCAAGGCGTTGGAGGCCGAGATCGGCACCGCTTTGTTCGAGCGCCACAGCCGCGGCATGTCGCTGACCGGCGCCGGCCGCCGGCTGTTGCCGTATGCGCAGCGGATGGCGGCGCTGACGCGCGAAGCCGTGCTCGCCGCACGCGACGACGGCGAGCCGAGAGGTCCGCTGTCGATCGGCTCGATGGAGACGACTGCTGCGGTCCGGCTGCCGACGCTGCTCGCCGAGTTTCACCGCCGCTATCCCGCCGTGCGGCTGACCTTGCGCACCGCGCCGACCGCCGATCTCGTTGCTGCGGTGCTCGACGGTTCGCTCGACGGCGCCTTTGTCGCCGGCCCGATCGAGCACGCCGAACTGGTGGCGACATCGGCCTTCACCGAGGAACTGGTGCTGGTCACCGCACAGCGCTGGACATCGCTATCCGCGTTGCGCGCCGGCACGCCGGAGTCGGGCCCGACAGCGCTGGTGTTCCGCACCGGCTGCACCTACCGCCAGCGCCTCGAACAGGTGTTCACCGAATTCGGCTGGCCGTCGGCCGCGCGCTTCGAGCTCGGCACGCTCGACGGCATGGTCGGCTGCGTCGCCGCCGACATGGGCGTGACGCTGCTGCCGCGCGCCGTGGTCGAGCGCGACCACGTCCAGCGCGACATCAAGATCCACAAGCTCAGTCCGCAGCACGCTCGCGTCGAGACGCTGTTCATCCAGCGCCGCACCGCACATCAGTCCAGCGCGTTGCAGGGACTGGCCGCATGCCTTGGCGGCGCCGACCGGGTGATCGCCGCCTGATCGGCGTTTTCGCATGGACGCCCGCCCGCCGCCGGGCTTTGCCTCGGCGCGCGGGTGCGTGCTAAGCGCAAGGCCATGCCCGCCCCCATCCTTCCCTTGATCGAAGCTGCGCCGCATTGGCCCGAGCGCGGCGCGCTGGTCGGCCTCGACCTCGGCACCAAGACCATCGGCGTTGCCGTGTCGGACCCGGACCGGCGGCTCGCGACCGGTGTCGAGACCATCCAGCGCAAGCAGTTCAAGGTCGACGCGGCGCGGCTGCTCGCGATCGCAGCCGAGCGCAATGCGGTCGGCTTCGTGCTCGGCCTGCCGATCAACATGGACGGCAGCGAAGGCCCGCGCGCGCAATCGACCCGCGCCTTCGCCCGCAATCTCGCAAACCTGACCACGCTTGCGATCGGACTGTGGGACGAGCGGCTGTCGACCGCAGCCGTCGAGCGCGAGCTGATCGGGATGGACGTCAGCCGCAGCAGGCGCGCCGAGGTGATCGACGAGCACGCCGCGATCTTCATCCTGCAGGGCGCGCTCGACCGGCTGGCGAAGCTGCGGGGGGAGCGCTGACCATGGCCGTGGTGATCGCGGCGCTGCTGCCGGTGTTCCTCTTGATCGTGCTCGGCGTCGTCCTCAAGCGCAGCCTGATGCGGCTGGAGACCCAATGGCACGGGCTGGAGCAGCTGACCTATTACGTGCTGTTCCCGGTGCTGCTGGTGCAGACGCTGGTGAAAGCCGACCTGTCCACGGTCCCGGTCGCAGGCGCCGGCGGCGCGCTGCTGCTCGCGGCGCTCCTAATGTGCCTGCTCTGTCTCGCGCTGCGTGCGCCCCTCGCCCGCGCCAGGGTCGATGGTCCCGCCTTCAGCTCGATCTTCCAGGGCGCGACGCGCTGGCAGACCTATGTCGCGTTGTCGGTGTCGGGCAATCTGTACGGCAAGGTCGGCCTTGCGCTCGCATCGGTCGCGATGGTTGCGATCATCCCGCTGGTCAACGTCTTCAGCGTCGCCGTGCTGGCGAAATATGCCTCATCCGGAAAGCGGTCGGCGGGCGCGATCGTGATGACTGTGGTGAAGAACCCGCTGATCTGGGCCTGCGTGATCGGCCTTGCCATCAATGTCGCGCACATCCCGCTGCCGAAAATCTGGCACGATGTCGCCGATGCGCTGGGCGGCTCGTCGCTGGCGATCGGCCTGCTGGTCACCGGCGCCGGCCTGCATCTGGAAGGCATCTTCCGCCCCAGCCTCGCCGCCAGCGTCGCGCTGGCGTTGAAGCTCGTCCTGATGCCGGTGCTGACGGTCGCGCTCGCGGTGTGGTTCGGCGTCACCGGCGCCAATCTCGCCATCGTCGCCGCCTGCGCCGCGGTGCCGACCTCGCCATCAGCCTATGTGCTGGCGCGCCAGATGGGCGGCGACGCGCCGCTGCTCGCCCAGATCATCACGCTGCAGACGATCTTGGCGGCGATCACGATGCCGATCGTGATCGCGGCGGTCGGGCTGTAGCAGTCGGCAGCCTGCGCTGATCGTCGCTATTTCCCGCTCGAACCGGTGAACGCCGTATCGAGCACCTCACCGATCGGCTGCCAGCTGCGGCCGTCAAACTGCAGCAACCGCAATTGCTCGACCGGCCGGAAGCCACTGCTGTTGATCTTGATGCCCGGGAGCAAGGCCGACGCCTGGTAGTCCCTCAGCGCCGCGGCATGCTTCATGACGTCCTCGCGCGACAGATCGTTGCCGCATTGCCTCGGCACCATGCGCCGGTGCGCTGCTACGTTCCGGATCGTCAAGATGCAGACGATCCGGGGCGATCACGTTGGGTCGAAGGGCTGTTCCAGCGGGGATCTTCGCGGATGTCCCGCTCAGCTGATGATCTTGAAGTCGCCTGCCACCACACTGGTGGCGGTTGCCCCGTTCAGCCACACTGCGGTGTCGGAATTGAGCTGGACCACGAAGTAGGCGCCATTCTGATAGGAATGCGCGAGCACATCGGCAAAGGACTGGAAGCCCGAACCATTGAGCTGCACCGTGTCCTTGCCCTCGGTCCAGTCCTGCACCACATCGATGCCGCCCTGGCTGACATTGAAGGTATCGGTGCCGATGCCCGTGCCCGGACCGCCGCCGTTGCCGCCATAATAGTAATTCACGCCGGTGCCGCCGTCGAAATAGTCGTTGCCGGCGCCGCCGATCAGAACGTCGGTGCCCGCGCCGCCGTACATCACGTCGTTGCCGGTCCCGCCGTACTGATAGTCGTTGCCCGGCCCGCCGTACAGGGTGTCGTTGCCGTCATCGCCGATCTCGGTGACGTTGCCGGTTGCGCCTGCGATCTCGACGTCATTGCCGGCGCCGCCATAGGCCACGTTGCGTCCCACGAGGCCGGTGGAGAGATAGAGCCAGTCATCGCCGCCGCCGCCTTCGAGCAGATCGCGGCCATCGCCGCCGACCAGCGTATCGTTCAGGGATCCGCCATACAGGCTGTCGTCGCCGGACCCGCCATACAGGCGCGCCGCGCCGACCGCCACCATCAGATCATTGCCGTCGCCGCCGAACGCGACGTTCGGGATCGAATAGATGACATCGTCACCGGCGCCGCCGTAGATGGTGCCAGCGTCGCCGCTGTAAACGCTTCCCGGCACCACCAATCCGCCTGGAAGCGTGACAAAATCGCCATCATGCGTGTAGCCGGACGATCCGAAGATCGTGTCGTTGCCATCGCCGCCGTATATCATATTTTGCTGGTAATCGACGTAGTTGGGCGAGTAAGGATATCGAATATTCGGAAACTCGACGGTGTCCGAACTTGCGAATATGACGTCGTTCCCCGCACCGCCGTAGAGATACTTGGTATCGAGCGCATTTGACGGGACGCCATAATTGTACAACCAACCTTGCGGTTGACTGCTGTCCCCATAAACAACATCGTTTCCGTCGCCGCCATAGATGGAATCGCCGCCGTTGCCGCCCGCCAGCGTGTCGTCGCCGCCATAGCCGTTGATGACATCGTTGTCGCTTCCGCCGACGAGACTGTCGTTGCCGGAGCCACCATCATAGATCGCCATCGCATTCTCCCTGAAAATGACTTTGAAACCTTCAAGCCGCGATATTCGCTGAGGATACTACAGCACTCCCCCGGAGGTTGTATGACAATCCTTGTCATATGACGGTGCCCGAAGCGCCGTGGACGGGCGATCCGGGACTCCCGACCAGCCGTCGCGGCGCCGGCCTCGCCGCCAAGCGATGTCATGGCGCGCCAAGTGGGCGACGCTCCCTGCTCGCTTGGATCGATGGTTGCCGGCGAAGCTAGGTGTAAGGGCCCCGCACAAGAAAACAAACCATGTTCATGGCGGAATGAACGATCACTGTCAGCCAAGTCGAATTGCTGCGCCAGCGAAAATAGCCAAGAGCAAGACCTGAGACGAAAATCCAGAAACGCCAAAACCAATCGTACTGAGTATGCATCATCGCCCACACGACTGACGTCAGCACGATGGCGCCAGTCGGACCGAGGAACGACTGCGACCAGCCGCGAAACATGAATCCGCGGACAACGAGTTCCTCCATGATCGGTACGGCAATGCAGACTGCCACAAGGAGTGTCAACAGCCCGCCGGGTCCTTTGACGATCAGGAATGAATCGGGTGTGCCGTCCTCCGAACCGATGAGGAATCCGCTCCAGCTCTCGGCAACCATTATGATGGCCATGAACACCAGAGCGCGAACCAACTCATTTCTGCTCGGCCAGTTGAGCGCAAGATATTCGGCGAACCCGCGGCCGGCCATTCGGATCGCGATCCAAAGCACGCCGATCGCCAACGGGCTCGCGATGATGATGGCTGGACCTTGCCATCGCCCCTGGGCTGCGAAGTCCTGGAATTGAGCCGGTGACATCGTAGCTACGCCATCTTGCAGCGCGACGATGAACGCCACGGCGAAACCTCCCGCCAGCACATAAATGGCGTAGGCGATCAGGACGACGAATGCGGTCCCCGCGAAGTCCCAGGTTCGCGGCGGTGCCGAAGCAGGTGTCTGCGCGCCGGCATTTTCAAAGTTCGACATGCTGGATTCTTCTGCAACAATTTGGCAGCGAAGGTAGGCCCGAACTCAACCTAGCATATCGGACGATCAGCCCGCCAGCCACCAGGTCTGGATCGTCGCGGCAAAATTGTTCAGGCCGTGCAGCAGGATGGTCAGCCAGGTCGAGCCGGTGCGGAAGCGCAGATAGCCGAACAGGAGCCCGATCGTCAGCACCTGACAGAGGAAGAACCAGTCGTATTGCAGGTGCATCACCGTCCACACGATCGACGACAGCAGGATCGCGCCGTAGGGACCGAGCCGGGATTCCGACCAGCCGCGATAGAGCCAGCCGCGCGCGAACAGCTCCTCCCAGAGCGGCGCGGCGACGGCGAAGGCGATCACCAAGAGCCAGAGCGCGCTGTGCTCCTGCGCCGATTTCAGCACGTCGCCCATGAAGCCCGGCGCCACTTCGCGGCCGGCGGCGCGGGACACCATGTCCCAGGCGCCGACCAGCACGATCAGCGCGACGATGCCGATGATGACGTTCTTCCACGACGTCGAGCGCAGCCCGAGATAATCGGCAAACGAGAGTCCGGTCCGGCGGATCGCGAACCACAGCACCAGCAGCACCATCGGCAGCCCGGCGAGGACCGAGAGCGAGATCGTCAGGCCGTCGGCGACCACATGAGTGATGCCTCCTGTCGACATCTCGCCACCTTGCGCGATGATCCGCCAGATGATGACCGCGAGCTGGCCGAGGAACATCGCGGCGAAGATCAAGAGACCCCACAGCGCGGTGCCCCAGAACTTCCAGACCCGCGGCGGGCGCGGCGGCGGTTCGATCGCGGCCGGCGACGTATCGGGATTGAGTGCGTCCATCAGCAAACCTTCATGGTAGCGCCCGCGCCAGCAGCGCGCGTTGATCGGCTTCGGAAAGATCCACCGCGCCGTACATGCCGGCGTGGCGTTCGGCAAGCCGTGTCGCGGCGAACAGCTCGGCGCTTTTCGGCGAGACCTGGTTGAGCGCCGCGGTGGCCGCCAGCAGCGCCAGCTGTTCGACCGCAAGCCGCGCGACGCCCTCGCTGTCGGGACGGCGGAACGACTGCCCGATCGATGCGACGGCCTCGGCGGCGCCCGGCAGGCCCTTAGCCTGATCGGCGAGCGCACGCAGCACGGCGAGCGCGGCATCGGCCTCGCGGCCGAGCGCGCGCAGCACGTCGAGGCACATCACGTTGCCGGAGCCCTCCCAGATCGCGTTGACCGGCGCCTCCCGGTAATGGCGCGCCAGAATGCCCTCCTCGACATAGCCGTTGCCGCCGAGGCACTCCATCGCCTCATAGAGGAAGCCGGGTGCGCTCTTGCAGGTCCAGTATTTGATCGCCGGCGTCAGCAGACGCATATAGGCGGCCTCGCCCGCGTCGCTGGGCGCGCGATCGAAGGCGCGGCACAGCCGCATCACCAGCGCGATGGATGCCTCGACATGCAGCGCCATGTCCGACAGCACCGCCTGCATCAGCGGCTGATCGGCGAGATGCTTCTGGAACACGCTGCGATGCCGCGCATGATTGAGCGCATGCGCGAGCCCGGAGCGCATCAGGCCGGCGGATGCGATCGCGCAATCCTGCCGCGTCAGCTGCACCATCTGGATGATGGTGCGGATGCCCTTGCCCTGCTCGCCGATCAGTTCGGCATGAGCGCCGTGGAATTCGACCTCCGAGGAGGCATTGGAGCGGTTGCCGAGCTTGTCCTTCAGGCGCTGGAAGTGGATCGCGTTGACGGTGCCGTCAGGCGCAAAGCGCGGCATGAAGAAACAGCTCAAGCCGTCCTTGGTCTGCGCCAGCACCAGGAATGCGTCGCACATCGGCGCCGACATGAACCATTTGTGCCCGGTGATGCGATAGCCATCGCCGTCGCGCTCGGCGCGCGTCATGTTGGCGCGCACATCGGTGCCGCCCTGCTTCTCGGTCATGCCCATGCCGAGCGTCATGCCGCGCTTGGTCCACCACGGCGCAAAGCCCGGGTCGTAGGCGCGCGTTCCGATCACCGGCATCGTCTTCGCCAGGATGTCCGGCTGCGAGGCCAGCGCCGCGACCGAGGCGCGGGTCATCGTGATCGGACAGAGATGACCGGTCTCGACCTGCGCGGCGATGTAGAACCTCGCCGCGCGCACCACCTCGGCGGCGCCGCCGGCCGGCTTGCCGTCCATGGTCCAGGTCGAATTGTGCACGCCGGCATGCGCCGAGTGCGCCATCAGCTCGTGATAGGCCGGATGAAACTCGACCTCGTCGCGGCGATTGCCCCTGGCATCGAAGCTGCGCAGTTTCGGCGTGTTCTCGTTGGCGATGCGGCCGCGCTCCGCCATGGCGGCGGATCCCCAATGCCTGCCGAAATCGATCAGCTCGGCCGTGGCTGCGGCGGCGCCATTGGCCGCGACGGCCGCGACCAGCGGCGCATCCGTCGTGAACAGGTCGACGTTCCAGAACGGCGGCGACTGGTTGAGCACGTCGTGGGTGGCAAACGGAGCCTGCTTCATGGTCTCCTCGGCATTCGTCGCGCATTGGAATCGGGGGATCATAGCCCGCGCGCAGGCGCCGGGCAGCGAAAAATGCGGCTTTCGCTGCGCCCCCTATTCATGAATTGGGCTGATTTGCCCCGCGCGGCTGATGCCCCGCGCCAATGGCGGCGCAATGCCGGCGTCGCCAGGGGCGCGGAAGGCTGCGAGCGCCCCTTTGACCTCGACTGACCGCCCGTCCTTGCAGTTGGAACCTGCACTCCGGTTGGAGACCGCTTCTCTCGTGATCCACCGCTCTTGCTGCAATCCTAATCGCCGCATTTTTGGCAGCAACCAAACGCGGTCAGCATTGTTGCAGTCGCTAGCCTGCGCCGGGAAAAACAGTCAGCCAACCAAAAGAAGCGCGCATCCAGGGCCCTCCCAACCGAAAGAGAACTGATGATTGATAGATCCGAAACCGGCGGCACTGTGCGGAAACATCATGCAATACTGAGAATATCCGCGGTCGGCGTCGCGGGATTGCTGTCTATCCTGATGCTGACAGCGGTAGCGCCCCCGATCGTTGCAGATCAATCGGATCGCGCCGTGGTCAACGCACCCGTTACGCTTCTGACGGCGCCAATCAGCGGCGAAATCGAGCTGTTGACGGCGCTTCCGGGCCACGACGTCCGCGATGGCGACACGCTAGCGCAAATCAGCAATCCCAGGGTTGATCGCGGGACACTCATCTCGTTGCAGGAAAAGGCGTCCGACGCACGGCAGAAGCTCGATGCGACGCGCTCAAAATACGACTCGGACGTCAACTATGTTTCGTCTCTCGACGGCGAGCTCGCTGACCAGACAAACCAGCTCAAGGGCCAGTTCCAGTCGCAGATCGAGGAGCTTCGCGCCCGCGTCGCTCAATCCAACGCTGCGAGCAGTGAAAAGAAAGCCCTGGTCGACCGACAGAGCAATATGGTGACACGCAATGCCGCGAGCATGGATATGCTCAGGCCGACGACCCAGCAATATGCTGCGGCGATGCATGGCGCGGACGCAGAAATGGCCAAGCTGAATCAAAAGACGGCACAGCTCAACGCCCTAAGCAAGGGCATCTATATCGGCGACGAATTGGTTGCGCTCAATAATCTCGCTCAGAAACGCAGGGACATCGACTTGGACGCCATGCGGATGAAAATCGAGGAAAAGCAGCAAACCGCAGTGCTTGCCGACCTGGAGCACCTGATCGACGCCGAACAAAAACGGCTGGCGACGTTGGCCGATGCCAAAGTCCTTGCGCGCGGCCAGGGCAAGGTCTTGACCGTCGGCGCCGCGATGGGGCGACACGTGAGCGCCGGTGATACGATCAGCTCCGTCATCAACTGTGACAAGCGCTTTGTTGTCGCCATCTTCTCCTACCGGCAGGGCCAGAGCATGACGCCCGGCACGCGCGTCCGCATCGACGGCAGCTCGTTGCGATCCGGCCTCGTCACTGCGGTCGTGCCGAAGACCAGCGACAAGGCCGACGAACGCTTTGCGGTTCCGTTCCCGCAAACCGAGCGCCGCGAACTCTACGCTATCATCACCCCGGATCCGGCGAACGACGGCGGACCGGCACAGCAGGCAGCCACGGCGGAGGAGTCCGCCTGTCCGGTCGGCCAATGGGTGACGGTGACCCGCGAGAACGGCGTCGTCCCCTCGATGTCGGTCACGTGGCGACGGCTCGGCCATTTCGTCGCGGCGTGGATGCGGAACGACGCAAGCACCGTCAACGCCGCGCAGAACACGTCATCGGACGCGGATGCGCGGCGCGCTGGCATGGCTCATCTGCACGATGCATTCCGGGCCTCGCAACCGCAGCAGCCAACGGCCGATGAGAATGGGTCGCCCGGAACTCGTACCCTCGTATCGCGATGAAGTCTGCCATCGTGATGACGCTATGCGCGGCCGTCCTGGGCGCGCCCGCAGCGGGCCACACAACCCCAACCGCAAACGCATTCTGCGCCGGGTTGAAAAGGGCGGTCGCCCCGCGCGCAAGCGCGGCCGACGCGGTTTTCATCCGGAGTTACGACCCCGGCACGGATGAACCGGCGCTTCCGGCGGGTCTCGCCACGACGGCGTTCGTCTACGACAACGCGCTCGCCGCCATTGCGCTGATTGCCTGCGGCAATGTGTCGGATGCGAGGCCGATCGGCAACGCGCTGAGCCGCGCCGTTGGCAAGGACCGCAGCTTCGATGATGGCCGCGTGCGCAACGCCTATCGTGCGGGCGCGGTGAACAAGCTCGCTCCCGATCTGCCGGGCTGGTGGGATGGACATGCCAATATCTGGGCGGAGGACGCGGCGCAGGACGGCAGCTCGACCGGAAACGTCGCCTGGGCCGCATTGGCATTGCTGACCCTGCATCAGGCAACCGGGGACCCTCAATATCTCGCCGACGCAAGGCGCTTGATCGACTGGGTGATCGACACAACCGCTTCTCAAGACGGCTTTTACGGCGGCTTTCACGGCTATGATCCGAAGCAGGTCAAGCTCACCTGGATGTCGACGGAGCACAACGCCGACGTTCACGCCGCCGCGCGCTGGCTGTTTCGCCTGACCGGCGACCGGAAATACGACGGCGCGGCCGGACAGGCCAAGCGTTTGCTCGATCGCGCCTTTCGTGGCGATCACTTCCTGCTTGGGACCAAGCCTGACGGCAGCCTTGCCAACGAAGGCTTGCTCGCGCTCGACGCTCAGCTTTGGCCCTGGATGGCAATCCCTGAATCGCCCGCGGCGTGGAAGAGCACGCTCGGTTTCGCGAAAGCTCACCTCGGGGTCGATGGCGGCTTCGATTTCAACGGCGATCGCGACGGCCTCTGGGTCGAGGGCACGGCGCAGGCCGCCTTGGCCTACCGGATCGTCGGCGACACCCACGAAAGCGATCGCCTGCTGGGCAACCTGAAGGCCGACCAGACGTCATCCGGCCTGCTCAACGCCGCACGACCGGCGCGACTGACGACGGGATTGTCGATCGATCCAACCGGCGGCGATCCCGACTTTTTCTATTATCGCCGCCCGCATCTCGGCGCGACGGCGTGGGCCGCGCTGGCTGAAACAGGCTGGAATCCGTTCACCGGGAAGAGGATACGCTGATGTTTCCGACTGCCGCCGACAATTCAACGATCCTGACCATCGACATCGGAATTTTGCTCGGGCTTCTGGTCATGGCGCGACTGCTGGAGCCGCTGCGCGCCGGCCATCGTATCCTGTTCGGAGCGACGACGATGGCCCTTCTGGTCGTTTACACGCTGTGGCGATGGAACGATACGCTGCCGCCGTTTGAGTGGTCGGCGCAGAGTCTCTGGCCGCGGCTCTTCATTGCGTTCGAATCGCTTGCGATCCTGTACACGCTGATCTCGATCGTCATCCTGTTCCGCAGTACCGACCGCATCGCGCAGGCCGACGCCTCACAACAGCTTTTGGCTTCGGACGATCGCAATCCGGCTGTCGACATCTTCATCTGCACCTATGACGAACCGCTCGAAATCCTCGAGCGATCGATCCTGAGCGCGCTGGCGCTCGACTATGCCAATGCGACGGTCTGGGTCCTCGACGATACGAGACGCGACTGGCTGCGGGACTATTGCGATCGGGTCGGCGCGCGTCACCTGACGCGGCCGGATAACAAGGGCGCCAAGGCCGGCAACCTCAATAACGGATTGATCGCAACCGCTCGCGCCACCAATGCGCCGGTCATTCTGGTGCTCGATGCGGATTTCGCGCCACGGCGAGACTTCCTGAAGCGCACGATCGGCCTGCTGCTGTCCGATCCGGGGATTGCGATCGTGCAGACCCCGCAATTCTACTACAACGCCGATCCGATCCAGCATAATCTGCTGGCCGAAAAGAGCTGGGTCGACGATCAACGCTTCTTTTTCGACATCTTTCAACCGGCCAAGGATGCGTGGGGCTGCGCATTCTGCGTCGGCACCTCCTTTGTCGTTCGCCGCGACCGTCTGGATGAGATCGGCGGCTTTCCCGAGCAGGCCGTCTCGGAGGATATCAATCTCACCTACACCATGCTGGCGCACGGCTATCGCACGGCCTGGCTCAACGAGCCGCTCAGTTTCGGACTTTCAGCCGAAGGCATTCCGGAATACGTCACCCAGCGAGCTCGCTGGTGCCTCGGGACCATCCAGGTCGCCCTGCTGCGCAACGGACCGCTATTTGGCCGCGGCTTCCGCTTCACCGAGCGCTGGCACTACCTGCACGGCGTGCTGAACTGGCTCTCCAAACCGTTCGTGGTGCTGCTGTTGATCGCGCCGACAATCTATTGGTTCGGCGGGCTGCCCGCGTTCGAGGCCGACTATCAGTCCTTCCTGCGCTACGGCATGCCGGCGCTGCTCGGGCAAATCGTCTACATGAGCTGGATATCGCGCGCGCGGACGCTGCCTTTGTTCATGGAGGCGACCCACGCAGTCACCTGCTTTGCGGTGACCGCAACCCTGTTCACCGCTATCGTCAAGCCATTCGGACGCCCCTTCAAGATCACCGACAAGGGAGGCGATCGATCGGCGCCGCGCGTTCACTGGAAGCTTGCCGCCATCTTTGGGTTGATCGCGGCCAGCTCCGCAGCCAGCATCACATGGGAGTTCATCTCCCCGTATGCCGCCGACGAAATCTCCTCTCTCGATTTCTTCAACCTGTTGTGGGCGGCGATCGCGATGTTGATCGCCTTCATCGCGTTTCTGGTCTGCTTCGAAGTGCCGCGTTCCGGTCACATGTTCGAAACGAACGAGCTTGTCTGGCTCGCCGGCGAAGGAAAAATCCTTTCGTGCCGCCTGCTCGCAATATCGCCGTCCTCGGTGCGGCTCGCGGGCGCGGCTGGCGAGCCGCTCGAGCTTGCCGGCTGCCGCTATAAAATTCACCTGGAAGGGTCGGGATGGACCGACATGTCCATGGCCTCGCGATCCGGCCGCACGGTGCTGGCGCGTCTTGAGCCGAGCGCCGAACAATATGAGCGTCTGGTGGTACGGCTGTTCAGCGCATCCCAGGACAACATTGCCGGCGTCGCCAGTCTTCGCGGGGCTCTGGCGGGGCTGCTGCGCCGCGGGTTTATTGGCGCTTAGCTGAGCTCGAACCGGTCGGATCGTTGGCGCATTGATCAGTCCCTGCCCTAGATGCTGCCGTGGCTCGGCGCATCGCGACCGAGCCGCCGGTCCAGCCAATCGTTGGCCCGGGTCCTGTTGGCCTCTTTCCGGGACGCCTGGAGCGGAAAGATGTCGCCGGCGTGCAGCGGCCGGTTATCGGGATAGGACGCCAGTTGCAGGCTCGATTCATGCGCGGCGCCGTCCACCGGGGAGATGTAGGCAAACCGGATCTCGATCTTGTGCTTGATGTCGTAGCCCTGCCATTTCGGATGGTTGCGCGCCAGAAGCTCGGTCAGTTCGCACGGCAGGAGATCGGACGTCGAGCTCCGATTGCCCTCGGTCTTCTCCATATAGCATTGCTCCTTGACGCTGCTGACGCGCGCGTCGATCGGACGGAAGTTCACCCGCTTGTCGAGCTCGATGTAGGCATAGAGGCCCGCGACGCCGATAGCGATCAGTCCGTAGAGGCCCAGGCGCATGGTTGAACTCCGATCCTTTTCGAACCGCCGCGACGGTCAGATCGTGCGGGTCTTGTCCGCCTTGGTCTTGGAGGCCAGCACCGGAAACATGTCGCCGGCGCGCAGCGGCTTGCCGTTGGGGAAGGAGGACATTTGCAGGCTCGACTGGTGCGAGACGCCATCGACCGGCGAGACGTAGACCACGCGCACCTCGATCTTGTGCCTCAGGTCATAGCCTTGCCACTTCGGATGCTCCTTGCGCAGCAGCTCGGCGACCTCGCAGCGGGTCAGGTCGGAGGTCCACGTCGTCTTGGTGATGACGCCGCGCTCGACCTTTTCCAGATAGCATTGCTCGTTGACGGCGCTGATGCGCGCATCGACACGCTGATAATTCGCGCCCTTGTCGTACTGATCGTAAATCGCGATGCCGGCGGCGCCGACGGCAATAAGTGCAAAGACTGCTAGACGCATGCTTCGTGCTCCCGCAATGCCCGCACCTCATACGGACACAATTAAGGAGTGTTGAAAGCGCATTCAGCCACTTTTGCGATGGCAAGCTTTGGCTTGCCGAAACGCTTCAGATTTGAGGAAATTCCGCGCTATCGCGCCCGCCCGATCGGGAAATCATAGGCGCCGCCGCCGGCCCCCGGCAGCGAGAAGTGCCACCATTCCTTCGAGTAGTTCACGAACCCCTGCCCGGCCATCGCCGCGACCAGCCTGGCCCGCCAGCGCCTCTGTGCCGGCGTGATCGAGCCGGCGGCGGTATGGGCCTTGACGTCGGAGCAGTCATAGCCGGTGCCCATGTCGACGCTGCCCTCCGGGGCGCGCGCGGCGGCGGGCGCCGTGCAGTCGGCATAGTCCGTGGCGGAATCGAACTTGCGCGAATTGTCGGCAGCCAGATCGACCAGCGTGAGATCGACTGCCGCGCCGGTCGAATGTCCCGAATGGGTGGCGATATAGCCGAGGCGGAACAGATCCGCCTTCGAGAACGCCGGGTTGTAGCGCCGCTCGGCGGCGGTCTCGGTGCCGTTCCTCGACCACGCCACCATGTCCGCGACCGCGCGGGCCGGCCGGTAGCAATCGAACATCTTCAGCGACAGTTTTTGCCGCGCCAGTTCCTGCTGCACGACCTTCAGGCGCAGCCCCACCTCCCGCTTCACCACACATTCCGCCGCACCGTAGCCCGCGATCGGCCGTCCCATGAAGTTGTTGGACGTCGCGTAGCGGATGTCCTGGAGGATGGTCGGATCGATGTTGCGCAGGAACACGAAGCCGCCGGGCAAGTTCTGAGCGAAGACAGGCGAGGTCGATCCCGAGATCAACGCGAAGGCCAGCAATGCGATCACGGCAATTCTCACCAGTCCCTGCTCCCCGGCGCTCGGTCCCGACCGTCCAATGGGCCATACGGCTCGGCGCCATCCGCGGCCGGCCATCATGTCTTGTTCCGGAAAAACCAGCAAAAGCAAGGTGCCAATGCCCGGCGCCAAGCCCGGGCAAGACGGCCGAGACGACTGTCGCATCTTACTCGGGGAAAACTCCACCTAGCCCTCTTCGCGCTTGCCCCACCGGCCATCCGCGCCTATAGCTCTGGCTTTAATGACCCCATCATTGAAATCGACTTTTGTCCTCGGTCACCGGCATCTGCTGGGCATCGAGGGCCTTTCCGCTGACGACATCACGGGCCTGCTCGACCTCTCCGAGGAGTATGTCGAGCTCAACCGCCAGGTCGACAAGAAACGCGCCAGCCTGCGCGGCCGCACCCAGGTCAATCTGTTCTTCGAGGCCTCGACCCGGACCCAGTCCTCGTTCGAGATCGCCGGAAAGCGCCTGGGCGCCGACGTCATGAACATGTCGGTGTCATCGATGTCGACCCGCAAGGGCGAGACCCTGATGGACACCGCGGTGACGCTGAACGCGATGCACCCGGACATCCTGGTGGTGCGCCACCACGCCTCCGGCGCGGTCGAACTCTTGGCGCGCAAGGTTGACGGTTCCGTGATCAATGCCGGCGACGGCGCCCACGAGCACCCGACTCAGGCGCTGCTGGATGCGCTGACGATCCGCCGCAACAAGGGCCGGCTCGAGGGGCTCGTGATCGCGATCTGCGGCGACGTGCTGCATTCGCGCGTGGCGCGCTCCAACATCTTCCTGCTCAACACCATGGGTGCCCGCGTCCGCGTGGTGGCGCCCTCCACCTTGCTGCCGCCGGGCATCGAGCGGATGGGCGTCGAGGTCGCGCGCGACATGCGCGAGGGGCTGAACGGCGCCGACATCGTGATGATGCTGCGGCTGCAGCGCGAGCGCATGAACGGCTCCTTCGTGCCGTCGTCAGGCGAATATTTCCACTATTTCGGCCTCGACCAGAAGAAGCTCGGCTACGCCAAGCCCGACGCGCTGGTGATGCATCCGGGCCCGATGAACCGCGGTGTCGAGATCGACACCTTCGTCGCCGACGGCGCGCAGTCGCTGATCCGTGAACAAGTCGAAATGGGTGTGGCAGTGCGCATGGCGGTGCTCGAAGCGCTCGCCCGCAACCTGCCGAACGCGTGACGCCATGCTGATTGACCGCCGCCCCATCCTGCTCGCCAATGCCCGCGTCATCGATCCCTCCCGCGATTTCGACGGTCCGGGCGATGTCCTGATCGCCGACGGCGTGATCCGCGACACCAAGCGCGGCATCGGCGCGGCCGGCGTCCCCGAAGGCACCGACATCGTCAACTGCGCCGGCAAGATCGTGGCCCCCGGCCTGATCGACATGCGCGCCTTCGTCGGCGAACCCGGCGCCAGCCATCGCGAGACCTTTGCCTCCGCGAGCCAGGCCGCGGCCGCCGGCGGCATCACCACCATCGTCTGCCAGCCCGACACCTCGCCTGTGATCGACAATTCCGCCACCGTCGACTTCGTGCTGCGCCGCGCCCGCGACACGGCGATCGTCAACATCCATCCGATGGCGGCGCTGACCAAGGGCATGCAAGGCCAGGAGATGACCGAGATCGGCCTCTTGAAGGCCGCCGGCGCGGTCGCCTTCACCGATGGCGACCGCAGCGTCACCAACGCCCAGGTGATGCGGCGCGCGCTGACCTATGCCCGCGATTTCGACGCGCTGATCGTGCATCACACCGAGGACCCGCATCTGGTCGGCGAAGGCGTGATGAACGAGGGCGAATTCGCCACGCGGCTCGGCCTCGCCGGGATCCCGACCGCCGCCGAGTCGATCATGCTCGAGCGCGACATGCGGCTCGCGGGCCTGACCGGCGGCCGCTATCACGCGGCCTCGCTGACCTCGACCGAGTCGCTGGAGATCCTCAAGCGCGCCCGCGACGCCGGCTACAACGTCTCGGCCTCGGTCTCGATCAACCACGTGACGCTGAACGAGAACGACATCGGCCCCTACCGCACCTTCCTGAAGCTCGCGCCGCCGCTGCGCACCGAGGACGACCGCCGCGCGCTGGTCGCCGCGCTCGCCTCCGGGCTGATCGATGTCGTGATGAGCGATCACAATCCGCAGGACGTCGAGGTCAAGCGGCTGCCGTTCGCGGAAGCGGCGAGCGGCGCGGTCGGGCTGCAGACCATGCTGCCGGCGGCGCTCAGGCTGATCCACAATGGCGAGATGGAGTTCAAGACGCTGATCCGGGCGATGTCGACCCGGCCGGCGGAGTTGCTCGGCCTGCCCGGCGGCACGCTGCGCGCCGGCGCCCCGGCCGACGTGATCGTGATCGACGCCGACACACCCTGGGTGCTCGACCGCGACGATCTCAAATCGCTGTGCAAGAATACGCCGTTCGACGACGCCCGGTTCTCCGGCCGCGTGACGCGGACCATTGTCGGCGGCCGCACCGTGTACGAGCACGTTTGAGTTTGGGTCGAATAAGTTTGGGCTCGAACTCAGCGCGCCGCGAGTTGCGACATCGCTTCCATCGTCGTTCCGACGACGATGGCCGCGACGTAAACGACAAAGAAAAGCTGCTCCAGCCGCCTGCGAACAGAAGCCATGACAAGCTCCCTCATTTCCAAGGCCATGGTGCGGATTTATGGTTAATATTTCATTGACGGGATGGTCCGACATCGGCCCGACCGACCGTCCGGGGGACCATTGCGATGTCTGCTGACGCGTTCCTGCTGGTCGCCTTCCTGATCGGCTATCTGCTCGGCTCGATCCCGTTCGGCATGATCCTCACCAGGCTCGCCGGCACGCAGGATCTGCGCACGATCGGCTCGGGCAATATCGGCGCCACCAACGTGCTGCGCACCGGCCACAAGGGCCTCGCCGCGGCGACGCTGCTCGGCGACATGCTGAAGGGCACGGTCGCCGTGATCATCGCAGGCACCATCGACGGCCCGAACGCCGCGATGCTGGCGGCGCTCGGCGCCTTCCTCGGCCACCTCTTCCCGGTCTGGCTCGGATTTCGCGGCGGCAAGGGCGTCGCGACCTATATCGGCGTGCTGCTCGGGCTGTTCTGGCCGGCAGCACTGATCTTCGCCGTGATCTGGCTCGGCACCGCCTACACGACGCGCTATTCGTCGTTGTCGGCACTGATCGCCGCGTTCGTGACGCCGCTGTTCCTGTGGTTCTTCGGCCACAACGCGCTCGCCTCGCTGTTCGCCGTGCTGACGCTGTTGCTGTTCTACATGCACCGCGAGAACATCAAGCGGCTGCAGGCCGGCACCGAAGGCAAGATCGGCGGGACGAAATAACCCTTTCCGTCATTCCGGGACGCGCCGCTTGGCGCGGGCCCGGAATCCATTGGGCCGCATCAGTAGTGGAGGAATGGATTCCGGGCTCTCGCTCCGCGAGCCCCGGAATGACGAGAGACTACTTCCTCAGCGCGTCCTCGACGAAACTCGCCGCTGCGAGCGCCTTCGCATCATCGCCAAAGCCTGCGATCACGGTGACGCCGACCGGCAAGCCGCCTTCGGCGGTCAGCGTCGGCACGTTGACGCAGGGCACGCCCATCAGGGTCCAGAGCCGGTTGTAGCGGGGATCGCCGGTCGAGCTCAAGCCGTGCGGCGCGGCGCCCGGCGCCGACAGCGTCAGCAGCACGTCGATCTCGGCAAAGAGCGCGGCCAGCGCCTGCCGCGCGCGCAGCGCGACGTCCATCGCGGCGTCGTATTCGACCGGCGTGCCGCCCTTGCTCTCGTCGAGCCGGCCGCGCAGCAGCGGCGGCATCGCATCGTAGTTCTGGCCGTATTCCCAGGCGAAGGATTGATGCGCCTCGAATTCCTGCACCACCGGATGGATCCGCCAGGCCTCGGCGATGACCTCGGGCAGCGCGAGCTCGCGTGCGACGGCGCCGGCCTGCTCCGCGGCACGCGCGGCTGTCTGCACCGCCTCCGCACCCGACGCGTCAGGCGCCCCGGCGAAGGCCTGCGTCACCACGCCGATGCGCGGCGCAACGAGCTTCGACGGCACGGCCAGCTCGAGCCGTTTGGTCATCGCGGCCAGCCCCAACGCGACATCGCGCACGCCGGCGCCGAACAGCCCGACGGTGTCGAGCGTCCAGGAGAAGCATTTCACCCCGACGGTCGGCAGCAGCCGGTAGCTCGGCTTGATCGCGGCGACGCCGCAGAACGAGGCCGGCCGGATCACCGAGCCGCCGGTCTGGGTGCCGAGCGCCAGCGGGATCATGCCGGCGGCGACCGCGGCCGCCGAGCCCGCCGACGATCCGCCCGGCGTATGGGCGTGATTGTGCGGGTTGAGCGTTGCGGTCGGGTCGTTCGCCGCGAAGGCGGTCGTCGTGGTCTTGCCGACGATGGTCGCGCCGGCCTGCTTCAGCGCCATCACGACGGGCGCATCGGCGCGCGGCCGATGGCCGCGATAGATCGCAGCCCCCATTTCGGTCGGGAAGTCGGCGGTATCGATGATGTCCTTGATCCCGACCGCGATCCCGCGCAACGGCCCGGACGTTTGCGCACGGGCCTCCTGGTCGTAGCGGACGAAGGCGCCGATCGCATTGTCCTGCGCCCGGATCGCCGCCAGCGATTGGCCGATGGCCGCATCGGGCGACAGCGCGCCCTGCTCGATACGCGCTTGAAGGTCGGCAAGTGAGATCATGGGGACTTCCTGATGTTGGCGGCTGCTTTTAGCGCGTCGCGCGCGGTAGCGCCAATGTCGCAGTTGATCACAATCTCAGGTTGGGCGAAGCTGCGGCCCGCATGCATGACCGCTCGCCCAGCCCCGCAAAACTCACCGACGCCGAACGGCTCAACCGTTTGCGGCTGATCCGCTCCGACAATGTCGGCCCGCGCACCTTTGCATCGCTGCTCCGCCATTTCGGCGATGCCGCGCAGGCCCTGGAGCGGCTGCCGGACCTGGCGCGCCGCGGCGGCGCATCGGGACCGCAGCGGATCTGCAGCGAGGCCGACGCCACCGCCGAGCTCGCGGCCTGCCGCAGGTTCGGCATCGATCTCGTCGCGCCGGAAGAGGCGCATTATCCGCCGCGGCTTGCCACCATCGACGACGCGCCGCCGCTGCTGGCCGTGCGCGGCGCGCGCGACACGCTGATGCGGCCGATGATCGCGATCGTCGGCTCCCGCAATGCCTCCGGCGCCGGGTTGAAATTTGCTGGCACCCTGGCACGCGATCTCGGCGATGCCGGCTTTGTCGTGATCTCGGGCCTCGCCCGCGGCATCGACCAGGCCGCGCATCGCGCCACCGTTGCCAGCGGCACGGTCGCCGTGCTCGCCGGTGGTCACGACAGGATCTACCCGCCGGAGCACGAGGATCTGCTGGCCGCCCTGCTCGAACAGGGCGCTGCGATCTCGGAGATGCGGCTCGGCCATGTGCCGCGGGCGCGCGACTTCCCCCGCCGCAACCGGCTGATCTCGGGCGCATCGCTCGGCGTCGTGGTGGTGGAGGCCGCGCACCGCTCGGGCTCGCTGATCACGGCGCGGATGGCCGCCGAACAGGGCCGCGAGGTGTTCGCGGTGCCGGGCTCGCCGATCGATCCGCGCTCAGCCGGCGCCAACGATTTGATCAAGCAAGGCGCCACCTTGGTCACGGAGGCGGCCGACGTCATCAACGCGGTGACGCCGATCATGGAGCGGCCGGTGATGCTGTCTGCGCGCGAAGACGACGAGCCGCTGGATTTTGCCACCGACGGCGGCGATCGCGCCCGCATCATCAATCTGCTCGGGCCGAGCCCGATCAGCCTCGACGATCTGATTCGGATGGCCGACGTCTCGCCCGCCGTCGTCCGCGCGGTGCTGTTGGAGCTCGAGCTCGCCGGCAAGCTCGAGCGCCACGGCGGCGGGCTGGTGTCGATGATCTAATCTGTCGCTCCGCCACCGCGAATGCTTCCCCGTCAGCCTGAGGAGCGCGTAGCGCGTCTCGAAGGATCGACGGCCACCAGCCGGGCCGTGCATCCTTCGAGACGCCTGCTACGCAGGCTCCTCAGGATGACGGTTCAACAATGCGCTGGTGACGGATAACAATCACTCCGCATTCCGCGTATCAAAATCCTGTCGTGCGCCTTCGATCTCCGGCAGATGGGTGAACGCCCACTGGCCGAGCGCCTTGACCGGCTCCGCCAGCCCGCGGCCGAGGTCGGTCAGCTCATAGTCGACCCGCGGCGGAATGGTCGGAAACACCGTGCGCGTCACCAGCCCGTCGCGCTCCAGGCCGCGCAGCGTGAGCGTCAGCATCCGCTGCGAGATGCCGTTGATCATGCGCTTCAATTCGTTGAAGCGCCTCGCTCCGTCGATCAGCATCATGATCACGAACACGCTCCATTTGTCGCCGACCCGCGACAACACGGAGGCGACCGCGCGGCAATCGCTGTGGTCGGGACTGGGCCGCGGCACCGGGGCGGTTACATCAATGTTCTCGGGTCTCATCGGTGTGCTCGGGTTTCAAAAATGTGCGTTCTTGCGGAGATTTAGGACGGTCACTCATATAGCGCCAGTTACAAACCTATACCAAAGGTGACCTCTGCCATGAAACTTCTGCACATCGATTCCTCGGTCCTCGGCCCCCACTCCGTCAGCCGCCAGGTCTCGGCCGCCGCCGTCGAGCGGCTGCGCCAAGCCAATCCCGGCCTCGTCGTGAGCTACCGCGACCTCACCCAGACCCCGCTCGCCCACCTCTCCGGCCTGCACCTCGCAGCCGGCCAGGGCGCGGCTCCGGACCCGTCGGTGCGCGACGACGTCGCCGCCGGCCAGGCGGTGCTGGACGAGTTCCTCGCCGCCGACATCGTGGTGATCGGCGCGCCCATGTACAATTTCACCATTCCCTCCCAACTCAAGGCCTGGATCGATCGCATCCTGGTCGCAGGCAAGACCTTCAAATACGGCGCTGGCGGCGTCGAGGGACTGGCCGGCAACAAGCGCGTCGTCATCGCCATCTCGCGCGGCGGCTATTACGGCGCCGATACGCCGATGGCCGCGCTCGAACATCTCGAGACCTATCTGCGCGGCGTGTTCGGCTTCATCGGCGTCAGGAACGTTGAGTTCATCCCGGCCGACGGCATCCAGGTCGGTCCCGAGCATCGCGAAAAGGCGGTTGCAGGCGCGCTGCAGGCCGCCGGCAGCCTGAACGCGGCCTAGTTCCGGAAACCGCTGTCGTCCTCCGCGAAGGCGGAGGACTCAGTATTCCAGAGACGGCGGTCGTTGAGCGGAGAGGCCGCAGCGTACTGGATACCCCGCATGCGCGGGGCATGACAGTTGTGGGCGGGACAAGTCGGGTTGCCTCAGTACCAGACGCCTTGAATGCCGCAGATGACGGCGACGAGCGAAATCAGCAAACCGATGCCGGAAAACAGCGCGACGGTCACAAGCTGCGTCGAGTCTGAACTGTCTGAACTCTGGGACGCGGACGAAACAGGAATCGACGTCGAAATGCGGGCTGCTGCTTTCGGCATGAAGGAACTCCAAAATGATTCCGTGGTGAAAAATTTCCCCGCCCATTCAGGAGTCCGGGCAGTACGACAAAGGTTCAATACGCACGATGATAGTCGCAGACGAAAACGGCCGGTGTGATCGGCTTCACACCGGCCGCTTCTTACAATGAGAAACAAATTATCCGCGATAGATCGGCGCGCCGGCGGGCGATGCCGTTGCGCCGCCATCGATGAACAGTTCCTGCCCCTGCACATGGGCTGCATCGTCGGACGCCAGGAACAGCACCGTCTTTGAGATATGATCGGGCTCGCCGATGCGGCCGAGCGGCGTGGTCTTGCCGATCCGCGCCTCGAAGACCTTCTCGGCCTCCGGCGTTGCGATCGCAGCCCCCCAGATCGGCGTCCGCACCGCGCCCGGCGCCACCACGTTGACGCGGATGTTGCGCGGCGACAGTTCTGACGCCATCACGCGCGCCATCGCACGCACGCCGGCCTTGCTCGCCGCATAGGCCGAGTAGCCGGGATTGCCGAGCACCGAAATCACCGAGCCGTTGAGGATGATCGAGGCGCCGTCGTTGAGATAGGGCGCGACCGCCTGCACGGTGAAGAACACGCCGGTGAGATTGGTGCGGATCACATTTTCGAATGCCGCCAGCGTGGTGCCGCCGACCGGCGTCTGGCCGGGAATGCCGGCATTGGCGAACAGCACGTCGTATTTGCCGAACTTCTCGGCGCCCTGCTTCACCGCGGCCTCCAGCGCCGCGACGTCGGTGGCATCGGCCACGACGGCAAGCGCGTTCGGTCCGAGCTCCCTGGCTGCCGCGGCAAGCGTCTCCTTGTTGCGCCCGGTGATGACGACCTTGGCGCCCTCCGCCACGAACAGCTTTGCGGTCGCAAGCCCGATGCCGCTGTTGCCGCCGGTGATCAACGCCGTCTTGTTCGCCAGTCTCATGTCCGCCTCCAGTTGGTTGCATTATTAAACTTCATTGCCTAACTAAGGCATGCGGTTTAATATTGCAACCACACAAGGCCGTGATGAACTCATCAAAGCGTTTTCGAGCGAAGTGGATCCCGGTTCGCGTGAAGAAAACGCGTCAAAACAAGATTCCCGGAGGCACGTGGTGAAGAGAACCAGCCTTGCCGGCGACAGCTGCCCGGTGGCGCGCGCGCTCGACGTGTTCGGCGACTGGTGGTCGCTCCTGATCATCCGCGACGCCAGCCTCGGCCGCCGCCGCTTCGGCGAATTCCAGGCGGGCCTCGGGCTTGCCAAGAACATCCTCACGACCCGGCTGCGCACGCTGGTCGAGCGCGGCATCCTCAAGACGGTCCCCGCCTCCGACGGCAGCGCCTATCAGGAATATGTGCTGACGCCGAAGGGCCACGGCATCTTCCCGATCCTGGTCGCGCTGCGGCAATGGACCGAGGAGTTCGACGAGCATCCGGACGAGATCGCGACCGTCCTGGTCGATCGCAACAAGGGCAAGCCGGTGAAGAAGCTCGCGCTGCTCTCGCAGGACGGACGCGTGCTTGGTGCAGCGGACACGACGCTGAAGCCGCGGCCTGTGCGGAAGACGGCGCGGCGCGAATTGGCGTAACCCTCGCCGTCATTCCCTGGTGCGCAATTGCGCACCTGGGAATGACAGCGGGATCGCGCGGATGATTGCAGTGACGGATGTTGCTAATTCGACACGACGGGCAACACAGCAAAACCTGTCAATCCTGCCCAGCAAAAATAATTCGGTTTATCGTAATGACAACTCGGTGTATGGTTCGTCCGTCTCACCTGACACGAGGGGCGCTTCGCGGTCGTCACGAACGTGGGTCGAGATGCGGTGGACGCCGATTGCGCAACTGACGAGTGCGCGTGAGGCGGACGGCGAAATCGTGCAGGCCTGACGCCCTAGCGGTAGGTGTCTCTTCCGATTGCGCAGTGCGCGTTGTGAAGACGGTGACAACAAAGCCAAGTCTCGCCGGGGAGAGCACGTATAAGCCGTAACCCATCGCGCAGGGAAAGCCGGATTGCTCCGGTTACACCTGTGGTCCTACCCCCGAGCTTTCTACCCATTGCTCGGGGCCCATGGGTGCGATCGGCACCCGGCTTTCCCTGCGCCCTCTTCAAGGAGAGGGCGGAAAGAAAGAGCAAAGCTCGGGCAATTGCTGCCGCGAGAACGCGACGCCATGGCCTACCTGCCGTGCAACACATCTGGTGTCGTCCCTGCGAAAGCAGGGACCCATAACCACAGTTGGCTATCGTCGAAGGACGGTGGAATGACGAGCAAGCCCGTTACATCCGCCGCGGAGTATGGGTCCCTGCTTTCGCAGGGACGACGATTATGGATGCTGGCTTCGCCAGGACGACGAACGGAGCGAGCTCCGAGCACAAGGCAGGCGCTATCTCCAACGCCTCCCCCTTACGACAGCTTCCGTCGGCTGCGCAGGCGCAGCTGCTCGTCGGCCTCCAGGCTTGCCATCGCGAGCAGATGGTCGAGAACCTCAAATTTGTGGCGCTGGGCGAGTTTGGCGAGTTCGGTCGCGGCGGCTGCGATCAGGATCAGGGCGTCATCCGGGCCGCCCGCCCCGCCTGTCTCCTCGTCCACCGGTCGCCGCCGGCCGGATGCCCGGCGCTTCCGGCCGCCCCCTGTCCTGCTCAAAAGGCCTAATCCGATTCCCACCCTATATATAAAGAGATACGCCCTTTCCGGCCGCAACTCTAGGACGCATTTTTCAACCTTTGGGATCAAAACTCCACAGTTGGAACCCTTCCTTCAATATCTGGCGATTTGACACCGACCGCCCCAGCACCCATGTTCGCCCCGACACGGCGGGTCGCGAGTCTAGCGGAACCCGCCTTCAAGTTTTCCCGTAAGCTATTGGAATGACATGAATATCGTCATTGTGGAGTCGCCGGCCAAGGCCAAGACGATCAACAAATATCTGGGGTCCTCCTACGAGGTCCTGGCGTCGTTCGGCCATGTTCGCGACCTCCCGGCCAAGAACGGTTCCGTCGATCCGGACGCCAATTTCCAGATGATCTGGGAGGTCGATGCCAAGGCGGCGAGCCGGCTCAACGACATCGCCAAGGCACTCAAGGGCGCCGACCGCCTGATCCTCGCAACCGACCCTGATCGCGAGGGCGAAGCGATCTCCTGGCACGTGCTGGAGGTGATGAAAGAGAAGCGCGCGCTGAAGGACCAGAAGGTCGAGCGCGTGGTGTTCAACGCCATCACCAAGCAGGCCGTCTCCGAGGCCATGAAGGCACCGCGCCAGATCGACGGCGCGCTGGTCGACGCCTATATGGCGCGCCGCGCGCTGGACTATCTGGTCGGCTTCACCCTCTCCCCGGTGCTGTGGCGCAAGCTGCCCGGCGCCCGCTCCGCCGGCCGCGTGCAGTCGGTCGCGCTGCGGCTGGTCTGCGACCGCGAGCTCGAGATCGAGAAGTTCGTGCCGAAGGAATACTGGTCGCTGGTCGCGACGCTGCTGACGCCGCGCGGCGAAGCCTTCGAGGCGCGGCTGGTCGGCGCCGACGGCAAGAAGATCGCACGTCTCGACATCGGCTCCGGCGCTGAAGCCGAGGATTTCAAGAAGGCGATCGAGGCCGCGCTGTTCAAGGTTGCGACCGTCGAGGCCAAGCCGGCGCGGCGCAACCCGCAGGCGCCCTTCACCACCTCGACCCTGCAGCAGGAAGCCAGCCGCAAGCTCGGCTTCGCGCCGGCGCACACCATGCGCATCGCGCAGCGGCTCTATGAAGGCATCGACATCGGCGGCGAGACCACCGGCCTGATCACCTATATGCGAACCGACGGCGTGCAGATCGCCCCCGAGGCGATCACCCAGGCGCGCAAGGTGATCGGCGAGGACTACGGCAATGCCTACGTGCCGGACGCGCCGCGCCAGTACCAGGCCAAGGCCAAGAACGCGCAGGAAGCCCACGAAGCGATCCGCCCGACCGATCTGTCGCGTCGCCCGGCCACGATCGGCCGCCGGCTCGATGCCGATCAGGCGCGGCTCTATGAACTGATCTGGAAGCGCACCATTGCGAGCCAGATGGAATCGGCCGAGCTCGAGCGCACCACCGTCGACATCGAGGCCAGGGCCGGCTCCCGCGTGCTGGAGCTGCGCGCCTCCGGCCAGGTCATCAAGTTCGACGGCTTCCTCGCGCTCTACCAGGAAAGCCGCGACGACGAGGAGGACGAGGATTCGCGTCGCCTGCCCGCGATGAGCCAGGGCGAGGCCGTGAAGCGCCAGAGCCTCGCCGTCACCCAGCATTTCACCGAACCGCCGCCGCGCTTCTCGGAAGCCTCGCTGGTGAAGCGGATGGAAGAGCTCGGCATCGGCCGTCCCTCGACCTACGCCTCGATCCTGCAGGTGCTGAAGGACCGCGGCTACGTCAAGCTGGAGAAGAAGCGGCTGCACGGCGAGGACAAGGGCCGTGTCGTGGTCGCCTTCCTGGAGAACTTCTTCTCGCGCTATGTCGAATACGATTTCACCGCCGATCTGGAAGAGCAGCTCGACCGCATCTCCAACAACGAGATCGCCTGGCAGCAGGTGTTGCAGGAGTTCTGGCGCGGCTTCATCGGCGCGGTCAACGACATCAAGGACCTCCGGGTCGCCGAGGTGCTCGATGCGCTCGACGAGATGCTCGGCCCGCACATTTATCCGCCGCGCGCGGATGGCGGCGACGTCAGGCAGTGCCCAACCTGCGGCACCGGCCGGCTCAATCTGAAGGCCGGCAAGTTCGGCGCCTTCGTCGGTTGCTCGAACTATCCGGAATGCCGTTACACCCGCCCGCTCGCGGCCGACAGCGCCGAGAGCGCCGACCGCGTGCTCGGCACCGATCCCGACACCGGCTTCGACGTCACGGTGAAGGCCGGCCGCTTTGGCCCCTACATCCAGCTCGGCGAGCAGAAGGATTACGCCGAGGGCGAGAAGCCGAAGCGCGCGGGCATTCCGAAGGGCACTTCGCCGGCCGATGTCGATCTCGAATTGGCATTGAAGTTGCTGTCGCTGCCGCGCGAGATCGGCAAGCATCCGGAAACCGGGCAGCCGATCACCGCCGGCCTCGGCCGGTTCGGGCCGTTCGTCAAGCATGAGAAGACCTATGCCAGCCTGGAGGCCGGCGACGAGGTATTCGACATCGGCTTGAACCGCGCGGTCACGCTGATCGCGGAGAAGATCGCCAAGGGCCCGAGCGGCCGCCGCTTCGGCGCCGATCCGGGCAAGCCGCTCGGCGATCACCCGACGCTCGGCGCGGTCGCGCTGAAGAACGGCCGCTACGGCGCCTATGTCGCGGCGGGCGGCGTCAACGCCACGATCCCGAGCGACCGCACGCCCGACGAGGTCACGCTCGCGGAAGCGATCGCGCTGATCGACGAGCGCGCGGCCAAGGGCGGCGGCAAGAAGGCCAAGAAGGTGGCAAAACCTGCCAAGGCGGCCAAGGCCAAATCGGACAAGACCGAGCCGGAGAAGGCTGACGGCGACGCCGAGGCCAAGCCCGCCAAGAAGGCTGCATCGAAAAAGGCCGCGGCGAAACCGAAAGCGGATGCGACCAGCAAAGCGCGCGCGCCGGTCGCTTCCGGTGCCAAGACGTCACCTGCAAAGTCATCGGCACCAGCGAAAGCGCCCGCGAAGAAAAGCGCCGGCAAGGCACGAGGATAAGTGAAACGAAAACCCGACCATGGCTTTCCGGGCCGGGACGCCATCGTCGCCTTCATCCGCGCCAATCCAGGCAAGGTCGGCACCCGCGAGATCGCGCGCGAGTTCGGCCTGAAGAACGCCGACCGTATCGAGCTGAAGCGGATCCTCCGCGAGCTCGCCGACGACGGCACGGTTGCCAAGCGCGGCCGCAAGATCCACGAGCCGGCGGCGCTGCCGCCGACCGTGCTCGCCGACATCACCGGCCGAGACAGCGACGGCGAGTTGATCGCCACCCCCGCCGAGTGGGATAGCGAAGAGAACGGCACCGCTCCGAAAATCCGCATCGAGACGCCGCGGCGGCCGAAGCCCGGCACCACGGCCGGCGTCGGCGACCGCGCGCTGCTGCGGGTCGAGGTGACCGACGAGCAAGACGGCACGCCCTATCGCGGCCGCGTCATCAAGGTGATCGATCACGGCCGCACCCGCATCCTCGGCATCTTCCGCCGCAATCCGGATGGCGGCGGACGCCTGATCCCGGTCGACAAGAAGCAAGCCGGCCGCGAGCTCAACATCGCCAAGTCGGACACCGGCGGCGCCGAGGACGGCGACCTGATCAGCGTCGACCTGATCCGCACCCGAAGCTTCGGGCTCGCATCCGCCCGCGTCAAGGAGCGGCTCGGCTCGATCGCGAGCGAAAAGGCGATCAGCCTGATCGCGATCAACACCCACGACATCCCGCAGGTGTTCTCGTCTTCGGCGCTGCGCGAGGCCGAAGACGCCAAGCCTGCGACCCTGCCGGGCCGCGAGGACTGGCGCGACGTGCCGCTGGTCACCATCGATCCGCCCGATGCCAAGGATCACGACGACGCCGTGCATGCGGAGGTCGACCCCGATCCGAACAACAAGGGCGGCTTCATCGTCCATGTCGCGATCGCCGACGTCGCCTACTATGTGCGCCCCGGCTCGGCGCTCGATCGCGACGCGCTCCAGCGCGGCAACTCGGTATATTTCCCCGATCGCGTGGTGCCGATGCTGCCCGAGCGGATCTCCAACAATCTCTGCTCGCTGGTGCCGGGCGAGCCGCGCGGCGCGCTCGCGGTGCGGATGGTGATCGGTGCCGATGGCCGCAAGCTCTCGCACAGCTTCCACCGCGTGCTGATGCGCTCGGCCGCGAAGCTCGCTTACGCGCAAGCGCAGGCCGCGATCGATGGCAGGCCGGACGACACGACGGGGCCCCTGCTCGATCCGATCCTCAAGCCGCTGTGGACGGCCTACGAGCTGGTCAAGCTCGCACGCAACGAACGCGACCCGCTCGATCTCGATCTGCCCGAGCGCAAGATCCTGCTGAAGGGCGACGGCACCGTCGACCGGGTGATCGTGCCGCAGCGGCTCGATGCGCACCGGCTGATCGAGGAGTTCATGATCCTCGCCAACGTCGCCGCGGCCGAGATGCTGGAGAAGAAGGCGCTGCCGCTGATCTATCGCGTGCATGACGAGCCGAGCCAGGAGAAGGTGCACAACCTCCAGGAATTCCTGAAGACGCTCGACCTGCCCTTCACCAAACAAGGCGCGCTGCGTCCCGCGCAGTTCAACCGCGTGCTGGCGCAGGTTGCCGGCGAGGATTATGAACCGCTGGTCAACGAGGTGGTGCTGCGCTCGCAGGCACAGGCCGAATACTCCGCCGAGAATTACGGTCATTTCGGCTTGAACCTGCGCCGCTATGCGCACTTCACCTCGCCAATCCGCCGCTACGCCGATCTGATCGTGCATCGCGCGCTGATCCGGGCGCTCGGGCTCGGCGAAGGCGCCTTGCCGACCGACGAGAGCGTGGAGACGCTGGCCGAGATCGCCGCGCAGATCTCCGTCACCGAACGCCGCGCAATGAAGGCGGAGCGCGAGACCACCGACCGGCTGATCGCGCATTTCCTTGCCGACAAGGTCGGCGCCTCGTTCCAGGGCCGCGTCTCCGGCGTGACCCGCGCCGGCCTGTTCGTGAAGCTCGACGACACCGGCGCCGACGGCCTGATCCCGATCCGCACCATCGGCAGCGAATATTTCAACTACGACGAGACCCGCCACGCACTGATCGGCACGCGCAGCGGCACCATGTATCGGCTCGGCGACGTCGTCGACGTGCGGCTGGTCGAGGCGGCTCCAGTGGCCGGCGCGCTGCGCTTTGAGCTATTATCCGACGGTCGGGCCGTTCCGCGTGACAGAAAACGTGACGGCAAGAGAGCCGAGCGTCGTGCTGCGGGATTCGGCAAGGGACCAAATAAGGGATCGGGCAAGAAGGCGCACAAGGAGCGGAAGGCGCGCAACAAGAAGGACCGCAAGCCGGCGAAGCCAAAGCCCGGCAAATCGAAGCGAGGCAAGTCATGGACCTGAAGTCATGGACCTGAAGTCATGGACGTGACACCGCCGACAGTGGTCTGGACTCGCGATGCGGCCAAGCCCGAGAAGCGCGACGTCTGGAGCGCGATGAAGCGCGGGTTCCGCGGCCGTTGTCCGCGCTGCGGAAAAGGCAAACTGTTCCGCAAGTTTCTGAAATGCGACGGCCATTGCCCGGTCTGCGATCTCGATTTCACACCGCATCGTGCCGACGATCTGCCCGCCTATCTCGTGATCGTCATCGTCGGCCATATCGTGGTACCGACCGCGCTATGGATCGAGACCGACTATTCGCCGCCGGTGTGGCTGCAACTTGCGATCTATCTGCCGTTCACGCTGTTCGCATCGCTGGCGCTGTTGCAGCCGGTGAAGGGAGCCGTGATCGGCTTGCAATGGGCCCTGCGCATGCATGGCTTTGACGAAAATGCCCCTAGCGACATCCCGCCGGTCTAGCTAAACCGGGCGATAAGAAGAAATGAAAGGGATGAAATGACTGAAGCTGCCGCACCCGCCGCCGTCGTCCATCAGGGCGAAAAAGAAGCCGATCATCACGCGTATTTCCGGCCGAAGGATGCGGCGACGCTGATCCTGATCGATCGCTCCGGCGCCAAGCCGAAGGTGCTGGTCGGCAAGCGCCACGACAAGGTGGTGTTCATGCCGGGCAAATTCGTCTTCCCCGGCGGCCGCGTCGACAAGGCCGACAACCGCGTACCGGTTGCGGCCCCGATCACGCCTGAGCTCGAAGCCAATCTGCTCAAGGGCAGCCCGAAGATCACGCCCGGCCGCGCACGTGCGCTCGCCAATGCCGCGATCCGCGAAGCCTGCGAGGAAACCGGACTCTGCCTCGGCCGCAAGGTGGAGAAGACGGCGAAGCTCGACGGTCCCTGGGCGCCGTTCGCCGACGCTGGCCTGCTGCCCGATCCGTCCGGTCTGTTCCTGATCGCGCGTGCGATCACCCCGCCCGGCCGCGTCCGACGCTTCGACACCCGTTTCTTCACTGCGGATGCCTCGACCATCGCGCATCGTGTCGAAGGCGTGGTGCATGCCGATGCCGAGCTGGTCGAGCTGGTCTGGGTCGAGATCGGCTCCGAGCCGCTCGCGGATGCGCATGCCATGACCAAGAACGTGCTCGCCGAGCTCGACCGTCGTCTCGCCACCGGCCCGCTCCGCCACGACGCGCCGGTGCCGTTCTTCCACTTCTACGGCGGCAAGATGCAGAAGGACGTGCTGGGGGCGTGAGGAGCGCACAATCGTCATTCCGGGGCGCGCCTCTTGGCGCGAGCCCGGAATCCATTCCTCCACCGACCATGCGGCCCGATGGATTCCGGGCTCTCGCTTCGCGAGCCCCGGAATGACGATGTCGAGGGATCGGCCAAAAACAAAATAATCTTCCCGATGGCGCGCCGCGAAGCGCCACCCTATCTGTTCCGCTAACCACAACAGTGACGGAACGGGGCAATGGCGAAGCGTCAACTCAAGCTCGGCGCATTCATGCGGCCGATCAGCATCCACACCGGCGCCTGGCGCTATCCCGGGGCGTGGCCCGACGCCAATTTCAACTTCGATCACATCAAGACGCTGATCCGCAAGCTCGAGGCCGGCAAGTTCGACGCCTTCTTCATGGCCGACCATCTGGCCGTGCTCAACATGCCGATCAATGCGCTGAAGCGCAGCCACACCGTGACCTCGTTCGAGCCGTTCACGCTGCTGTCGGCACTGTCCGCCGTCACCGAGCGGATCGGGCTGATCGCGACCGGCTCGACCACCTTCGACGAGCCCTATCACGTCGCCCGCCGCTTCGCCTCGCTCGACCACATCTCGGGCGGCCGCGCCGGCTGGAACATCGTCACGACCTCCAATCCGGATGCGGCGCTGAATTTCGGCCTCGACGATCACATGGAACATGCCGAGCGCTACAAGCGCGCCCGTGAATTCTACGACGTCGTCACCGGCCTGTGGGACTCGTTCGCCGACGATGCCTTCGTGCGCGATGTCGAGTCGGGGCTGTTCGTCGATCCCGACAAGATGCATGTGCTCAATCACAAGGGCAAATATCTCTCGGTCCGGGGCCCGCTGAACATCGCCCGTCCCGTGCAGGGCTGGCCTGTCATCGTGCAGGCGGGAGCCTCCGATGACGGACGGCAGCTTGCGGCCGAGACCGCGGAAGCCGTGTTCACCGGCGGCGGCAGCCTTGCGGACGGACAGAAGCTCTATGCCGACATCAAGGGCCGCATGGAAAAGATCGGCCGCGATCCCGAGCATCTGAAGATCCTGCCCGGCGCCTTCGTGGTGGTCGGCGACAGCGTCGAGGAAGCCAAGGAGAAGCGCGCGCTGCTCGACAGCCGCGTGCATTACGACAGCGCGATCGCCTCGCTGTCGGTGATCCTCGGCACCGATGCGTCCACCTTCGATCCCGACGGGCAATTGCCACCGATCCCGGAGACCAATGCCAGCAAGAGCGGCCGGCAGCGCCTCGTCGACGTCGCCGCGCGCGACAAGCTGACCGTGCGCCAGCTCGCGCAGCGCGTCGGCGGCTATGGCGGGCTCGCCTTTGTCGGCACGCCGCAGACCATCGCCGACCAGATGGAGGAATGGCTGGTGGGCCGCGGCAGCGACGGCTTCAACATCATGTTCCCCTATCTGCCGCAGGGCCTGTTCGAGTTCGTCGACCGGGTGGTGCCGGAACTGCAGAAGCGCGGGATCTTCCGGACCGAGTACGAAGGGCGCACCCTGCGCGAGAATCTGGGCCTGCCGCGGCCCAAAAATCAGTTCTTCGAGGGGTAATCGGGCCGGAATCGGCGGGATTTCAGCCCGGAAATCCTTGACTTCTCACGGTTTGTGGCTAGTTTCCGGGCCAAACGCGGGCCGATTTGGCCGGCTCCCGATACCCCTTCATTTTCGAGGATTTGCACATGGCCAAAGCGGTCACCATCAAGGTCAAGCTCGTGTCGACCGCCGACACCGGCTTCTATTACGTCGCCAAGAAGAATTCGCGCACAATGACCGACAAGCTGGTCAAGAAGAAGTACGACCCGGTCGCGCGCAAGCACGTCGAGTTCAAGGAAGCCAAGATCAAGTAAGATCGCCTGCTTCTGACGTTTCAAACGGGGCCCTCGCGGCCCCGTTTTTGCTTTGTGGCCTGACGTCATCCCTCATGTCTTTCGGGCAAGTCCCGGGCGCAGGGCTCACATGATCGCAGGCTTGGACGAGGGAAACGTCGGCGGCTACTCGGTCGCCTACGGCCGCGAGGACACCTACTTTCCGGTCTATGTCACGGCCGCGCTGGCCGCGATCTTCCTGACCACGACCTGGATCACCGGCGCGATCTATTGGCTGGCGCCGGCGGCGGCAGCCGCCGGCTTCACCTATTACAACATCCCGCTGCTGGAGGCCGGCCGTCCGACGATCGGGGCCAATCAGTACGGCATCTTCATCCAGGCCTTCGGGCTGATCCGCTGGCGCGCCATCACGCGCATCGACCTGGTCGAGATCGCCGAGCGCGCGATGACCGTTCACGAATTGCAGATCGCGCTCAACGGGCCGCTCGGCAGCGCGCTGGTGGCCGATTGGCGCAAGCGGCCGGCCTATCGGCTGCTGATGCGCTTGCCGTGGCGCATGGACCATCGTGGCGTGGTCCGCGTCAATCTCGAGCCATTCGACCGGACGCCCGACGAGATCCACCGGACGTTCCTGAGGATGTGGCGCTACTATCGCAGCTAACGCCCGCCGAACGCCTCATCAGGCAGATGCGCATCCGCGACGCGCGCATCCGGATTGTGCGTGATGGTCATGAACCAAATGAGGCTGAAGAACAGCGACCACGCCGTGTTCCAATAGAACCAGTTCATCGGATCACCTCGAACAGCTTTGATCCGCGCCAGCGGGCGAAGATCGCCAGCCGGCGCGGAACGCCGCCAAGTCTACTGCACGACCTCGCCGTGCAGTGCCAGATCCAACCCTTCGCGCTCGATGTCCTTCGTGACGCGAAGCCCGACGAAGAGATTGATCACGAACAGGATGATCAGGCTCACGACCGCATCATACACGAAAACCGTCGCGACGCCGATGCACTGATTGAGGAACTGCCCGGTATTTCCCTCCCAGGACGCCTGCCGTGCCGCCATACTGCTCGACCGCGAACACCCCGGTCAGCAGCGCCCCGACGATGCCGCCGAGAGCGTGGACGCCGAAGCAGTCCAGCGCGTCATCGTAGCTGAACATGCGCTTCAAGCCGGTGCATCCCCAGTAGCAGCAGACGCCGGCGGCGATCCCGATCGCGAAGGCGCCGACCGGTCCGACGAAACCGGAGGCCGGCGTGATCGCGACGAGGCCCGCAACAGCACCCGAGCAGATGCCGACAACGGTCGGCTTGCCCTTCAATCCCCACTCCACCAGCATCCAGGTGAAGCCCGCGACCGCCGTGGCGATCTGGGTCACCAGCATGGCCATGCCCGCCTGCATTCCGGCCGTGACCGCGGAGCCGGCGTTGAAGCCGAACCAGCCGACCCACAGCAGCGACGCGCCGATGAAGGTCAGCACCATGTTGTGCGCCGGCCCGGTCTCGACGCGCTTGCCGAGCATGATGGCGCACATCAGGCCGGCCACGCCGGCATTGATGTGCACGACGGTGCCGCCGGCGAAATCGAGAACCTTGACATACGCAGCGTCGTTACCCGCCGAGAAGATGCCGTCGGGCCCCCAGACCCAATGTGCGATCGGCGCGTAGACGAAGATCGCCCACAGCCCGATGAACCAGAGCATCGCGGAGAACTTCATCCGCTCTGCAAACGCGCCGGCGATCAGCGCCGGCGTGATGATGGCGAACGTCATCTGGAAGCAGATATAGACGGACTCGGGAATCGTCGCGGCGAGCGGATTGGGATTGCCGATGCCACCCTTGCCGATGTCGCTCAGGATGTCCTTGAGGAACATGCGGTCCAGGCCGCCGATAAACGGCGTGCCGGCACGAAACGCCAGGCTGTAGGTCAGGACCGCAAACAGGATCGTGACCAGGCAGGTGACGGCGAAACTGGTCATCACGGTGTCGCCGACATTCTTCTTGCGCACCATGCCGCCATAGAACAGGCCGAGCCCCGGCACCGTCATCATCAGGACGAGCGCGACCGACGTGAGCATCCAGGCGGTATCGCCGGAATTCGGCGTGCACTTCTCGAGAATCTTGCCGCCGCAGGCCGGCGGTGCCGCCGCATCCTCAGCCAGCGCAAGGTCGCTGAACAGCAGGCAAAGGAATGCCACGCCCAGCAGAGCAACCACGATTCTCACGAGGTTCCGGCGCGTGTATGTCCCAGACTCCATCATCGTCCTCCCATCACAAGAAATGCTGGTGTTCGGAATGGGTGCAGCGCATTCGGGAGCGCGACGCCGAAAGACGGCGCACGTTCGGTTATCGGGATATCTCGAAGGGCCGCGCGAGGCACAAGGGCTTCCTGCTTGGCGGCGCGGCGAAGGCCGTGGTGCGCGGATCGCTGGAGAATGACGGCGACTAGCCTCATCGCGGCCAGCCCTTCCCATGGGTCCCCAGGCCGGAACCTCAGCGACGGCTTCCGGCACGATTTCTAGCCAACTTCAATCAAGATTCGTGCCACCGGTGCGTGCAGAGTAACGCATTGAAGACGCAGCGACTTCAATCCGTGCACGGAACGGCTTCGCGCCCCATTGCACGTTCTCGTAGCAAGTCATCGATGGAAAAATAGGCAGCAATCAGCGGCTGCCCACGCACGGGGCAGCCGCTGATTTGTCGCGGGATCGGAAACTAGAGCGTTTAGAGTCGAGAGCTCCGTTCCGATTCTATCGGAACGGGAAAGGCGCTAGGCGGTCTTGAGCAGCGGCGGCTGCGCCGGCCGGATCAGCGCGAAGGCAACCTGGATGATGCCGCCGGCAAGACCAAGCGCGACGCCGATGCGCCAGGCCATGGTGTAGGAGCCGAGCGAGTCGTAGATCAGCCCACCTCCGTAAGCGCCGAGGAAGCTGCCGATCTGGTGGCTCATGAAGGCAAGGCCCTGGATCATCGCCTGCCAGCGCAAGCCGAACATTTCGGCCACCGCGCCCGCGACCAGCGGACCGACGCCCATCCAGAGGAACCCCATGATGGCGCCGAACAGCAAGGTCGAGCCCGGCGTTGCCGGCAGCATGAAATACCAGGCAAGCGCCAGCGAGCGCAGGATGTAAATCCCGCCGAGCAGCGCGAGCTTATTCCAGCGCTGGCCGGCCCAGCCGAAGAACAGCGAGCCCAGCACGTTGAAGCCGCCGATCATGCCGAGCGTCTGCGCACTCAGCATCGGATCGAGCCCGCAGATCGCCAGATACGACGGCAGATGCGTGGTCAGGAAGACGAGTTGCATGCCGCAGACCATGTAGGCGCAGGTCATCACCACGAAGGATGCATTGCTGAACGCGGTCTTGGCCGCGGTCGCCGCAGTGGCGTTGCCGATATCGTCACTCGCTGGCTTCGGCAGCGGAATCTTGTCGACGCGGCCGGCGAACAACGCCGCCGGAATCATGAAGACCGAGAGGATCACGAAGCCGGCGAGCCCGACGCGCCAGCCGAAACCTTCATTGAGCATCTGGCCGATCGGCGCCGACAGCAGCGCACCGAGCGAGCCTGCCGCGGAGACGATGCCGAGCACGGTCGAGCGCACCGTCTCCGGCACCGCGCGGGCAGCGACCGACATCGCGATCGCATTCGCGGTGCAGGCGAGCGAGATGCCGATCAGCACGCCGGCACCGATCATGATGCTGACGAGCCCATGCGCGGTCGTCATCAGCACGAGGCCGGCGATATAGGCCAGCGCGCCGACCACCATGATCGGGCGGAAGCCGTAGCGCACCGTCATCGCGCCTGCCAGCGGTTGCAGAAAGCCCCAGGCGAGGTTCTGCACTGCGAGTGCCAGCGTGAAATGGGACACCGAGATACCGATGTCGTGCGTCAGCGGCTGCATGAAGATGCCGAGGCTCTGCCGCAGCCCCATGCTCAGCGTGAGCATGATGGAGGCACCGATCAGAATGGGAAGCGTGGGACGCAAGACCTGCAGCAAGGGCATTGTTTTTGTTCTCCCATAACGGCGCGGCACGTGTGCCACGGCCTGCGATTCACGCATGTTTTAGTTACACAGACCTGTGTACTTAGGCTATACAGGGGGCGAACTGTCAAGCCAAGAGGATCACGGCCGACGCATGGCTTCCCCGCCTCCCAAACAGACCATGAAAGAGCGGATCCTCGAGACCGCCGACAAGCTGTTCTACCTGCAGGGCATTCGCGCCATCGGCGTCGACACCATCGCGGCCGAGATCGGCATCAGCAAGCGCACGCTCTACAATCATTTCCCGTCGAAAGACGCCCTGATCGAAGCCTATCTGCAACGCCGCTTCGTGCAGCCCCGCCCCTCCGACAAGCCGCCGGCCGAGCAGATCCTCGCGACTTTCGATTCGCTGGAGCGGCGCTTTGCGGCGAAGGATTTTCGCGGCTGCCCGTTCGTCAATGCGGTCGCCGAGCTCGGCCCTGACGACGAGGATCGCACCTTCCGAAATATCGCGGTCGCCTTCAAGGAAAGCCGCCGGGTCTGGTTTCGCGATCTGCTGCTGCAACTCGGCGTCGCCGACGCCGAGGGACTTGCGACCCAGCTCACGCTTTTGGTCGACGGCTCGATCGCGCAGGACCTGGTGCGCGACGACCCGGCGATGGCACGCGCAGCCAGGGAAGCCGCCCGCGTGCTGCTGGCGAATGCCGGCGTCAAGGTCGAAAACTCCGCGCCCACGGACAAGAAGCGCCCTGGATAAATCCCGGTTGCATACACAAGTCCGGTTTGGTTGTTAGCGTTGACGGCATGCGACGGCATCCCAATCGGAAATTCCGTCCGGCGAGATAGAGAGTGACCGCACGACAGCCGGCGGCACAACAGGGGAGCGACCATGGAAGATCTTGACGTGACGGCCACCGGCTACGATTTCGCGCCGGCGCGCGCCGCCATGCAGCGGTATATCGACAACGATCTCTTGTCCGGCATCTCCTGGACGGTTCTGGTCGGGCGCGACATCGCCGACACGGGCTGCGTCGGATGGGCGGACAAGGAAGCGCAAACGCCGCTGCGCACCGACCACATCTTCCGGGTGTTCTCCAACACCAAGCTGATCACCTCCTGCGCGGCGCTGCTGTTGTTCGAGGACGGCCGCTTCCGGCTCGACGATCCGATCGAGACCTACATCCCGCAACTCGGAAACCGCAAGGTGCTGCGCCCGGGCGCGACATCGATCGACGACACCGAGCCGGCACAGCGGTCGATCACGATCCGCCAATTGCTGAGCCACAGCGCCGGCTTGAGCTACGGCTTCTTCGATCCCGGCACCGTCATCTTCAAGGCGCTGAACGAGCGCGGCGTGCACAATCCCAATGCGACCCTGGCTCAGATGGTGGACGTGCTGGCCGATCTGCCGCTGATCTATCAGCCGGGCACATCATGGGAATATTCGCTCGCGATCGACGTGATCGCACGCCTGGTGGAAGTCGTCAGCGGCCAGCGCTTCGACCAGTTCATCAAGGAGCGCATCCTCGATCCGCTCGGCATGGTCGATACCGGATTCGTTGTTCCGGAACAGGATCACGGCCGGCTCGTTGCCTATTACGCCGGCGCGGATCTGATGGAGCCGATGAAGCCAGGCCTCACCCGCACCGACAATGCACCGTTCCCCGGCGCCTATCTGCGGCCGATCGCGAGGCTCAACGGCGGCGGTGGGCTGGTCTCGACACTGCCCGACATGGTCGCGCTGATCCGCAGCCTGCTGCCGGGCGGACCGACGCTGCTGAAGCCGGACACCATCACGGCGATGATGTCCAACCAGCTGCCCGCAGGACAGTGGATCCGCTTCGCGATGATGGGCGAGCAGCCCGGCAAGGCGCATGGCCTTGCCGGCGGCCTGATCCTCAACCCCTCCCCGATCGATCATCCCGATGCGGCCGGTGAATTCTACTGGGGCGGCGTCGCGGGCACGCAGTGGTGGATTTCGCCGAAGACGGGCATCGCCGGCGTCATGATGGCGCAGCGCCAGATGGCGTTCGTCCATCCGTTCTCGTTCGAGTTCAAGCGGATGGCTTATGACGCGGTGAAGCGCGGGCCGTAGGTTTATCTACCCTGTCGTCATCCGGAAAGCAGGGGAGGTGGATTCACACTCGAAGTGCAACACTTGAGAGAAGGCCTCGAGAGGGGTTTGGAAGTCAAGGCATTTGCGCGGGGTGTTGTTGTAGGCGTTGATCGACTGGCGGAGGCGGCGCGTCGGGAAGGTCGCGAGATCGGTTTTGCGTGGAATGAAGCGGCGCATCCGACCGATCGCATTCTCGATGCCGCCCTTCTGCCAGGGCGCGTGCGGATCGCAGAAGAAGGTCTCGATCGCGAGGCGGTGCAGCTCCAGGTGACAGGCGAACTCGGTCCCATTGTCGAAGGTAACGGTCTGGCACAGGCCTTCCGGCAAGGCAGCAAACAAGCGGACGAGATGACGGGCGATACCGCGCGCGAGCTTGCTGGCGATGCGGATGCCGAGCAGCAGGCGCGAGGTGCGCTCGTGCACGGTCAGGATCGCCTGACCGTATTTGGAGAACATCATCAGGTCGGCTTCCCAATGACCGGGGGCATTGCGATCGGCGGCCTCGATAGGCCGTTTGTTCAAGGAAACACGGCCTTCTATGAAGCTTGCGGGACTGCCGCCCTTCTTGCCGCGGTAGCCGCGTTTGCTCTTGCCGCGTGGCAGATAACGCCGCCAGCTGAAGTCCGAGGTGCGTCGGATCTGGGCGTATATGAAGCGGTAGATGGTCTCGTGGGAGATCACCTTGCGGCCGTGTTCGCGGGCCAGCCGGCCCGCGACCTGCTCGGGCGACCAGCCCTGACCAAGGCGCTCCAAGACCGCGCGGCGCAGGCCGGGCTCCCGTTCGAGGCGTACGCCCGTCCAGCGCCGCGCTCGCATCTGTTGCTGGGCATAGCTGGGTTTGTAGCCGACCTGGGCGCCAGAATTGCGGTTCAGCTCCCGAGAGATCGTTGATGGCGAGCGATCCAGAGCTGCCGCGATTTGCCGCACCGAGCTGCCATTGGCTGAAAGCCGGGCAATCTCGCATCGCTCGTCCAGGGATAGCTGCTCGTAACTCCGCCCCATCGCAACACCTCCTCAAGGAAGTGTTGCACTTCGTTTGTGAACTCAGGGTGCCCAGTATTCCAGAAGCAGTGGCGCTTGCAACGAGAGGCCGCCGCGTACTGTACCCCGCTTTCGCGGGGTATGACGATCGATAATGCGGAGAACGTGACGTGCGCTACGCCGCGGCTGACACCACGCGGTTGCGGCCGTCGTGCTTGGCGCGATAGAGCGCGGTGTCGGCGCGCTTGAGCACGTCGGTGACCTGCTCGCCCTTGCGCTCCAGCGTCGTCAGCCCGATCGAGATCGTGACCGTGATCCGCTTGCCGCCCTTGTCGACGGCAAACGGCTCGCCGGCGATCGAGCGGCGCAAGCGCTCGGCGACCATGCCGGCGACATGCAGATCGGTCTCGGGCATCACGATCACGAACTCCTCGCCGCCATAGCGGCAGGCGAGATCGATGCCCCGGATCGACTTGCGGATGCGAACCGCGAATTCGCGCAGCACGTCGTCGCCGGCATCGTGGCCATAGGTATCGTTGATCGCCTTGAAATAATCGATGTCGAGGATCATCAGCGCCAGCGGCTTGCCGCGGATCGAGGCCTGTTCCGCCAGCGTCGCGAGATGGCTCTCCATGTAGCGCCGGTTATGCAGCCCGGTCAGCGCGTCCGTGATCGCCATCTCGATCGAGTTCTGCACATTGTCGCGCAGATGATCGGTGTAGCGGCGGCGGCGGATCTGGGTGCGCGCCCGCGCCAGCAATTCGTTCTTGTCGACCGGGCGCAGCAGATAGTCGTTGACGCCGATCTCGAGCCCGCGCATCAGCCGCGTGTTGTTGTCGGCATCCGAGATCGCAAGGATCGGCACCTGCCGCGTCCGCTCCAGCGAGCGGGCCTGGCTGCACAGCCGCAGGCCGTCGAAATTGTCGAGGCTGAGCGACACGATCAGCAGATCGTAATTGCCCTCGGCAGCGTGGAACAGCGCTTCCGACGGATTGGTCTCGACGTCGACGGTGTGCTCGGCGGAAAGGATCGGCGCCAGCTTCTCGTAGGACGACGGGCGGTCGTCGACCAAGAGGATGCGGCCGCCGGTGCCCTTGTCGGCGATCGCGCTGCGCTCTGGCGCCTGCATGCCGATCTCGAGCGAGGTGATGGCGCGCATGCGCAGCTCGTCGGTCATCATCTTCAGCCGCGTCAGCGAGCGCACGCGTGCGATCAGCACCACGTCGGACACCGGCTTGGTCAGGAAATCATCGGCGCCGGACTCCAGCCCGCGCACGCGATCGGCCGGACTATCGAGCGCGGTGACGATCACCACCGGAATGAAATGCGTCGCCGGATTGGACTTCAGCCGGCGGCAAACCTCGAAGCCGTCCATGTCGGGCATCATGACATCGAGCAGGATGATGTCGCATTCGGCGCGCGCGCAGATTTCCAGCGCCTCGGTCCCGTTGGACGCGGTCAGCACATCGAAATATTCGGCCGACAGGCGGGCTTCCAACAGCTTGACGTTCGCCGGAACGTCATCGACGACGAGGATACGCGCGGACATTGCACCACAACTCCCCTATCCGATAAAGCGTCGGACAGTCTCAATAAATTTGCCGACCGAGATCGGCTTGGACAAATAGGCTTCGCAGCCGCCCTCGCGGATGCGTTCTTCGTCGCCCTTCATGGCGAAGGCGGTGACCGCGACCACCGGGATCGTGCGCAGGTCGGGATCGTCCTTGATCCAGCGCGTGACCTCGAGGCCGGAAACCTGGGGCAGCTGAATATCCATCAGGATGAGGTCGGGGCGCAGCTTGCGGACGAGATCGAGCGCTTCGAAACCATTGCTGGTGCCCGAAGTCTGATAGCCATGCGCTTCCAACAGATCGCGAAAGAGCTTCATATTGAGCTCATTGTCCTCCACGATCAGGACGGTTTTGGCCATCCCGTCCCTCCCAAACCCAGGAGACGGGCCCTGCTGCGGCACCTCACGCACCGCGCTCGGGACGCGTCGAAAATGTGAATTCAAACTAGCGCCAGAATCGCTCTAACCCGTTAACCCGACATCCAACTTCCGCAGCGTGGTTTCCGTTGCTTGAACACCCGCGGAAGACTCGGGCATGATGGGCCACTCAATAGAGACCATAAGTTAACGGAAAGGCAAACCGACGCGTTGAAAAAGCCTGTTCACAACCCGCGGGAAGTCGCTGAAATCGTTGCGATTCAGGCGCTCGGCTTCGTTGCCGGCGATCCCGAGCGGCTGGGCCTGTTCCTGGCCGAAACCGGAATCGGTCCGGAGACCTTGCGGAACGCGGCATCCAATCCTCAATTTCTTGCGAGCGTGCTCGATTTCGTGATGCGTGACGATGCCACCGTGAAGGCATTCGCCGCCGCCTCCGAATTGCACCCGACCAATATCGCGGCCGCCCATCAGGCGCTTAGTGACCCGAGATGGGAGCGCGACGTGCCGTGACGACGGCAGCGACAGCGCCCAACGGCCCCCTCAGTTTCTGCCGAGACTGCCTCGGCGATCTCGACATCAAGGTGAAGCGATGCAGCCATTGCGGCTCGCCGCGGCTGGTGCGTCACCGCACCCTGCCCGCGCTGGCGCTGGCGCATATCGACTGCGACGCGTTCTATGCGACCGTCGAGAAGCGCGACAATCCCGAGATCGCCGACCGCCCCGTCATCATCGGCGGCGGCAAGCGCGGCGTGGTATCGGCGGCCTGCTATATCGCGCGCACCTATGGCGTCCGCTCGGCGATGCCGATGTTCAAGGCGCTGGAACTCTGCCCTGACGCGACCGTGATCCCGCCCGACATGGCGAAATATGTCCGGGTCGGGCGCGAGGTGCGCCAGGCGATGCAGGCGCTGACGCCGCTGGTCGAGCCGCTGTCGATCGACGAGGCGTTCCTCGATCTCTCCGGCACGCAGCGGGTCCACGGCATGATCCCGGCCAAGGTGCTCGCCAAATTCGCCCGCGAGGTCGAGCGCGACATCGGCATCACGGTGTCGGTCGGGCTGTCCTGCAACAAGTTCCTCGCCAAGATCGCCTCCGACCTCGACAAGCCCAGGGGCTTTGCGGCGCTCGACCAGGAGGAGGCGCGCGAGATGCTGGCAGCCAAGCCGGTCGGCTTCATCTACGGAGTCGGCCCCGCGACGCAGGAAAAGCTGGTACAGCGCGGCTTCCGCATCATCGCCGATTTGCAGCGCGCCGACGAGAACGAGCTGATGAAGCAATTCGCCGGCGAAGGCCGCCGGCTGTGGCGGCTGGCGCGCGGCATCGACGACCGCAGCGTGGTGCCCGACCGCGGCGCCAAGACGATCTCGAGCGAGACCACCTTCGAGACCGACATCCGCGACTTCGCGACGCTGGAAAAACTGCTCTGGAAGCTGTCGGAGAAAACCTCGGCGCGGCTGAAGAGCAGCGACCTCTCAGGATGCACCATCACGCTGAAGCTGAAGACCGCGGATTTCCGCCAGCGCACCCGCTCGCAATCGATCCAGACCCCGACCCAATTGGCCGCAAAGATCTTTGCGGTGACGCGCGAGATGCTGGCCAAGGAGATCGACGGCACCGCGTTCCGCCTGATGGGCGCCGGTGTCAGCGCACTACGCCCGGGCGCGCAGGCCAACGATTCCGACATGCTCGACCGCCGCTCGGCGCACGCCGAACGCGCGATGGACAATCTGCGCAAGAAATTCGGCAATGCCGCCGTGATCCGCGGCATTGCCTATGAGGGGCCGACGAAAAGCGCGGAAGATTAACTCTCACCGGACGTCATCCTGAGGTGCGAGCGGAGCGAGCCTCGAAGGATGCGCGGAAAGATTGGGGCCGTCGCCCTTCGAGACGTGCGCAAGTGCGCGCTCCTCAGGGGTGACGGTCCTTCTTCACGACAGCGCTCAATCCGCGACCGCCACCGCCTCGATCTCGATCAGCCATTCCGGCGCCGCGAGCGCGGTGACGCCAACCAGCGTCGAGGCCGGCGGCTCCATGCCCTCGAAGAACGCCGAGCGTGCCTTGCCGATGATTGCACGCAGCTCCGGCTTGTAGCCGACGACGAAGGTCGTGATCTTGACGATGTTGGAATAGTTCGCGCCGGCAGCCTTCAGCGCCAGGCCGAGGTTCTGCATCACCTGCGTCGTCTGCGCGGCGAGATCGCCGGCGCCGACCACCCGGCCCTCCTCGTCGGTGGACACCTGCCCCGAAATGTAGATCGTGCGCGCGCCCGACGCGACCACGACGTGCGAGTAAGCCGGATTGTGATGCAGGCCGCTGGGACGAAGATGATCTGATTTGCTCATGATGTGCCTCCCTGACACCTGTGTTTCGGGAAGCGTACTCGTCGCGGGTGGTTCAGGCCAGAGGCGGTTTCACAAGCTGCGCAGGCTTGCTCCGCTGTCGTCCCTGCGAAAGCAGGGACCCATAACCACCGAAGGTGATCATTGCGCGACACTGGGGCCACAGCCCCTTCAACAACTCGGCCCTGTGGTTATGGGTCCCGGGTCGCGCGGAGCCTGTCATCGGGCGGCGCTGCGCGCCGACCCGTTGGCTTGCACGGGACGACGGCTGTGTATGTCGAGAAGATCAGCCCTCACTTGCAGGGCTTGGAATCCCTGACGTCGAACTTGTCGAGCGCGCCCGAGATCACGAAATCGTTGTAGTCCAGCACCAGCGCGCGGGACACGCCGTTTTCGTAGAGCTCGAACGACATCGCGTAGACCGGCGTCTGCTCGCCGTCCTTGGCGCGCGCGTCGCTGTCGTAATAGCTCACCGTCACCGGCCAGCGCGTCATGGTCTTCATCGCATCGTTCGCCGTCGACGGATCGGGCGACGACGGCGCGCGGTCGCCTGCGATCGGACGGCCGATCACGGTCAGCGTGTTGTAGACCTTCTCGCCATTGTCGGAGCCGTCATAGACGGTCTGCTCGAGCACCGATTTGCCGTCGCGGGCGGCGGCGATGATGTGCTGGATCTGCTCGGTCGGGAACACGATCTTGCCGTCGATGTTGAAGGTCTTCTTCACCGGCTGGGTCAGCTTCACCGTGATATGATCGCCGACCCGCTCGGCGATGCCGTCGACCGGCGTCGAGTCACCGTCGTTCATCCGCGTGTCGATCTTGAAGCGGTAGCTCTTGCCAGACGCGTCCTCCCACGACGAGGAACGCAGATCCGACAGCGTCACCTTGCCCTCGCCGCTGTCGAGCTCGGAGACCTGGCGGAATTCGGAGGTGTAGCCTTCGCAGGAGTTGCCGGAGAAATTGTACAGGATGCGCCCGCGCGCATCGCTGACCGAATTGGAGCCGCGCGATTTCACCAGGCTCAGATCGTACAGCGCCTGATGCGCGAGAAACGGCCCGCTTGCCGCAACCGCGGCAGACCCTTGAACCAGACCGGATCCTGCGGCAACGGCGATCGTGAGCACCAGGGCACGCAACGGAGTCCGAAACGGCAGGGTCATGGTCTTTCCTCGGGGAGGCAGGGATTCGCCACAATAGTGACGGTGGTATTGCGCCGCAACTGGGGCAAGTTTGACAAAAAATTCATCTCGGCGCCGAAAGTGCCGTCAATTTCAGCAACTTTCCCTGCGATTCCGCACGCCATGGCCGCACGGACTTCACTTTCCCGTCGCTTGCAACCGGCGGCACGATGCGCGAAACAATCGAAACAAACCCGGCCCTGACCGCGTTTCAGGCTTCGTGCAATTCAATTGGGGGACAAAAAATGGCGGGTACCGTCGAACAAAAACTGGCGTCACAGGGCATCACACTTCCCGAGCCGACCTCCCCGGTCGCCAATTATGTGCCCTTCGTCCGCAGCGGAAACCTGCTGTTCGTCTCGGGCCAGGTCTGCTTCAACGCCGACGGCAAGCTGATCGCCAAGGGCAAGCTGGGCGCCGGCGTCACGCTCGAGCAAGGCGTCGCTGCCGCGCAGGGCTGCGCGATCAATTTGCTGGCGCAGATCAAGGCCGCGCTCGGCGACCTCGACAAGGTCGTGCGCGTGGTGCGGCTCGGCGGCTTCATCAACTCGGCGCCGGATTTCTTCGACGGACCGAAGGTCCTGAACGGCGCGTCCGACCTGATGGTTGCGGCATTCGGCGACAAGGGGCGTCACGCTCGCACCACCGTCGGCGTCGCCTCGCTGCCGGCGGATGCCGCGGTCGAGGTCGAAGGCGTGTTCGAAGTCGCCTGATCGATGCGCGCGCCGGATTGGCTGACCAAGCGGCCGGTCGCCCATCGCGGCCTGCATGATGCCGCACGCGGCATCATCGAGAACATGCCGGCCGCGGCCAACGCCGCGGTATCAGGCAATTTCGCCATCGAATGCGACATCCAGCTCAGTGCCGACGGCGAGGCGATGGTGCATCACGACGATGCTCTTGGCCGCCTCACCGAGGGTTCGGGTCTGCTGGCGTCCAAGACCGCGGCCGAGCTGAAGGCGGTCAAATTCAAGGACACTGCCGAGCAGATGATGACGCTCGGCGATCTCTGCACGCTGGTCGCCGGCCGCGTGCCGCTGGTGGTCGAGGTGAAGAGCCATTTCGACGGCGACCGCAAGCTGGTCACCCGGATGGCCGAGGTGCTGGCGTCCTATTCCGGTCCTGTCGTCGGCATGTCCTTTGATCCCGACCAGGTGGTGGCGCTGCGCGAGATCATGCCGGACCTGCCGCGCGGCATCACCGCCCAGCGCAGCTATGACGACGGTTACTGGGACAAGCTGACGCCGGCGCAGCGCGACGGCATGCTGTATCTGCGCCACGGCTTCAGGACCGAGCCGCATTTCGTCGCCTTCTGGGTCAACCAGCTCCCGGCGCCCGCGCCCTGGATCGCCCGCAATGTGTTCGGCTGCCCGCTGCTGGCCTGGACCGTGCGCACGGCGGAACAGCGCGAGCGCGCGGCCCGTTACGCCGACCAGATGATTTTCGAAGGGTTTGTGCCGGGAACCTGACATGTCCCAGGCTGGCCCTTTGCAGTCTTGAACTCGTCGCTGCAACGCACGATGTTGGCAGTGGTTGGTCGTCATCGGCGATGGCGGAATGCGGAGCATGATCCGGAAGTGGAGCCAGCTGTTCCGGAAAGATCATGCTCAAACGAGGCACCGGTCTTCATTCTCGATGGCGTCGTCTGAAATCACCCTGGAGGCTGTAGCTGACATCGGCGCCATTCCGGCCGCCGAATGGGATGCCTGCGCCAATCCGAAGGTGGACGCGGACGGTATCCACACTCTCGACACGCTGGCCTCGCCCGGTTCCGCAAGCGATTGCCAGACCACCGCAGGTTCAAGCTATAACCCATTTGTTTCCCATGCCTTTTTCGCCGCCGCCGAGGCCTCCAATTCGGCTTGCCCGCGGACTGGCTGGGGACCGCGGCACCTGATCGCAAAGCTCGATGGCCGGATCGTCGGCATCGTGCCCTGCTACCTGAAATCGCACTCGCAGGGCGAATACGTGTTCGACCGCGGCTGGGCCGAGGCTTATCACCGTGCCGGCGGCAGCTACTATCCGAAGCTCCAGGTCTCGGTTCCCTTCACGCCGGCGACCGGGCCGCGGCTCCTGATCCGCGACGGCGTCGACCGCGAGGTGATCGGCTCGGCGCTGGCGCGCGGCTTAAGGGCGCTCTGCAGCGCCACCGAGGCCTCCTCCGTGCACGTTACCTTTGCCCGCGAGGATGAGGCCAGGTTCCTTGGTGCGCATGGCTTCCTGCAGCGGACCGACCAGCAGTTCCACTGGCATAATCGAGGCTACAAGACGTTCGACGACTTTCTCGGCTCGCTGAACTCACGCCACCGCAAGGGCATCAAGCGCGAGCGCCGCGAGGCGCTTGCCGCAGGGATCACGATCCACTGGCTGACCGGCTCTGATATCACCGAGGACGCCTGGGACGCGTTCTTCGAGTTCTACATGGAGACCGGCTCGCGCAAATGGGGCCGGCCGTATTTGACCCGGCAGTTCTTCTCGCTGATCGGCGAGAGCATGGCGCGTGACGTGCTGCTGGTGATGGCCAAGCGCAACGGCCGCTGGATCGCAGGCGCGATCAATTTCATCGGCTCCGACACGCTGTTCGGCCGCAACTGGGGCGCGATCGAGCACCACCCGTTCCTGCATTTCGAGGTCTGCTACTATCAGGCGATCGATTTCGCGGTTCAGCGCGGGCTCAAGGTGGTCGAGGCCGGCGCCCAGGGCGAGCACAAGCTGGCGCGCGGCTACCTGCCACAAACGACCTACTCGGCGCATTTCATCGCCGACCCCGGGCTGCGCCGCGCGATTGCCGACTACCTCAAGCGCGAGCGCGATTATGTCGCCGAGGTCGGCCGCGAGCTCACCGAGGCCGGTCCGTTCCGGAAGACCATTGACGACGACGCTTGACGTTTCCGTCGTGACCGGGACATCTGTTTGAGCATGATCTCCGCGCAAACGCCTTTGGCGTTTGTCGCGAGGGAAAACCGGTTTCCACTTTTCCGGATCATGCTCTAGCCTTCTAAAAAATTGAGGAGCCGCCATGCCCGCCGCCTATGACAACAACAACCCCTTCGCGAAGATCCTGCGCGGCGAGTTTCCCTGCTACAAGGTCTACGAGAACGAGCACGTGCTCGCCTTCCTGGACATCATGCCGCGCTCGCCCGGACACACGCTTGTCATCCCGAAGGCGCCTGCCCGCAACATCCTCGACGTCACGCCCGACGACTACGCGCACGTCGCGCGCGCCGCGCACAAGATCGCCGCGGCCAGCATGAAGGCGTTCGAGGCCGACGGCATTACCGTGCAGCAGTTCAACGAGGCCGCCGGCGGCCAGGTCGTGTTCCACCTGCACATGCATGTGATGCCGCGCAAGGACGGCATAGCCCTGCTGCCGCCCGCGAGCGTCAGGGAGGACGGCAAGGTGCTGGAGGCGAATGCCGCGAAGCTGATTGCAGCGTTGAAATAGGTAGCCTCTCACCTCGTCATTCCGGGGCGCGCCTCTTGGCGCGAGCCCGGAATCCATTTCACCATGAAACGCGCGGCCTGATGGATTCCGGGTTCGATGCTTCGCATCGCCCCGGAATGACGAGGGAGAGATCCTACTCCGTCTCGAAATCGCCCGGCTGCGGTGGCGCCAGCGGGGTGAACTCGCAGCGGTCGGGCTTGACGTCGATCAGCGGCGTCTCGTCGAGGCAGTCGAGGCCACGCACCAGGATGACATTGCCCTCGACGCCGACCAGCTTGACGATCGAGGTCCCGATCGGGTTCGGCCGCACCGGCGAGCGCAGCGAGAAGGTGCCGCGGGTGTTGCCGTTGTTCTTCGGGCTTTGCAGCACGATGTCGCGGCGCGACTGGTGCAGCCAGTACAGCACTTCGAGGTTCGAGTAGAAATCGACGCCCTTGATTGCGGCGACCCAGGGCTCGAAGATCTCGAGCCGGCACACCGGGCCGTCATGCCGCCCCTGCCGCGGCGTCGCCAGCCGCGAGGTCCACGGCGTGCGGATGCGGCCGACGAAGACGAGCCCGGCGTCGCGCGCCGCCGGCATGTCGACGGCGACCTCGCCCTGGCGCAATTCCATTTCACGTACCATGTGTCAGTCCAACGATATGTTCAGCGCCTTGACCACATCGGCCCACCGCGCGCGATCGGCGTTCACGAATTTGTCGATCTCGGCCTGGCTCTTCGCGCGCAGCGGGGGAAAGCCGATCTTGACCAGCGAAGCGCGAAACGCCTCGTCGTTCAAGGCCCGGTCGAGGCTCGCCTTGATCTTGCCGGCGATCTCGTCAGGCACCTTCGACGGCGCAGCGATACCATACCAGACGCTGACCGCATAATCCGGATAGCCGCTCTCGGCGATGGTCGGCAGATCGGGCAGGTCCGGAATGCGCTCGGTCGAGCTTACACCGAGCGCGCGCAGCATGCCGGACTTGACCGGCGGCAGCGCGGTGCCGAGCGTGTCGAACATCAGCTGGATGTTGCCCGATAGCAAATCCTGCAGCGCGGGCCCGGCGCCCTTGTAGGGCACATGGGTCATCTCGACGCCGGCCATCTGCTTGAACATCTCCCCGGCGAGATGAACCGTGCCGCCGGTACCGGCCGATCCGAAATTGAGTTTGCCGGGATTCTTCTTCCCGTAGGCGACGAACTCCGCGATCGTCTTCGCGGGCACCGACGGATTCACCTCCATGATCATCGGCGCGTCGGTGATGACGGACAGCAGACGAAAATCCCTTACCGGATCGTAGGGCAGCTTCTTGTACAGCAGCGGATTGAGCACGAAGATCGAGGCCGCGGTCACGAACAGCGTGTAGCCGTCGGGACCGGAGCGCGCCACCGCCTCGGCGCCGATCGCTCCTTGCGCTCCGGCCTTGTTCTCGACCACGACCACCTGCTTGAGATCGCGCCCGAGATATTCGCCGACGATGCGGCCGAGCACGTCGGTCGGTCCGCCCGCGGCATAGGGCACCACGAGCTTGATCGGACGCGTCGGGTAATCGGCGGCACGCGCGGGTAGCGCCGTCGCCAGCAACGCCGTCAGAGCAACCATGAATAGCGATGATGCGCGCCGCTGCATGCCGTTTCCCCCCGTTGTTATCTTGTTGGAGACGAGAGTAACGGATATTGCGGTCGCCGCAATCAGCCGAGCCAGTATTTGCCTGACAGCATCACGATTTCGCCCGCGATCACGCCGGCGAAGATCGACTTCCGTGCCAGCATGAACACGATGAAGCCCGCCGCGACGGCACCGTAGCGCAGCCAGTCCGGCACACTGGCGAGCGCACCCGGCGGCTGCACCACGATCTGCGCGATGATGCCGGCGAGGATCGCGGTGGCGACCGCCCTCACCCAGACCAAGAGCTCGGAATTCTCATCGATGCCGCCGCCGAACCACAGGCCGAGCATGCGCCAGATCTGGTTGGGAATGACGCCTGCCACGAACAGGATCGCGAGCGCGTGCCAATCGCCGATGAAGGTGCTCATGCGCGCGCCCTCACGATGCCCGCCCGCGCACGGTGCACGGCATAGGCAATGGTTCCCGCGACCACACCGCTGACCAGGATGTCGGCGCCGCTGTTGAGCCGTGCGGCCAACGGAAACAGCAACAACCCGAGCACCAGCGCGATGACGTCGGCAAGCTCGCGGCAGTTGCGCGCGGTGGAGAACAGGAAGGCGAGCGGCGTCAGCATCAGCATGCCGGCGGCGAGCAGCGGCGTTAGATTGGCTGCAAGCATGTAGCCGATCGTGTTGGCGATCAGGCAGACCGAAACCAGCCCGAGTCCAAGCCCGTGGATGAAGGCGATCCGCCGGTTGCGCGGCACCTGCGGCAGGAAGCGGTAGCATTCGACCCACAATGTCACGGCCGTCAGATGCGCCACGAGGATGAGATGCCGCCGCTTGGTCTGTTCGGTGCGCATCAACGGCAGCACCGTGACCACCATCGGAAACAGCCTGATCGCGCTGACGGTGACCGCAACAGCCGATTGCAGCACGGTGGCGCCGGAGCCGAGCGTCGTGATCACGATGATCTGCGCAGGCCCCGCCCAGACAAACGCGGTGCTCGCCAGGGTCCAGCCCAGCGAGAAGCCGGAATCATGCGCCAGCGCGCCGATGCCGAGATAGGTCGCAAACAGCACCAGCGTGAGCACCGTCGCGCCGACCGACCGCGCGCCCCACAGGAAGGCGCGGAACGAGGTCTGCCATTGCGGAGAATCGAGCGGAGGAAGCGCCACGGGGAACCGGATGGTTTTGCAATCGCGGCGGCTTAGGGCGCGGTGGGCACAGGGTCAAGCAAGTGAGGACACAGGTCCGGTATGCGACGGTGGCAGCCCCAACCGTCATTGCGAGGAGCGTAGCGACGAAGCAATCCATCTATCTATTCCGCGGAGGCATGGATTGCTTCGCTTCGCTCGCAATGACGCGGAGAGATCACGCCCGGTTCTTCAGCACGAAGCATGCGCCGCCCGCCTTGCGGATGCGGTTGCACAGGCCGTCGGCCTCGGGGCGCGTGTCGGCGCCGATGCGCACCTGATAGAACGTCGCGCTGCCGCGGGTGCGCAGCCGCGAACCGAGCAGGCTCGGGTCCTGGTCGCCGATCACGCTCGACAGCCGCTTCATGGCGCGGGCATACATCGCGAGCGCCTTGTCGCGGCTGAAGCCGGCAGCGAGCTGCACGCCCCACACCTTGGCCGCCGACAGCGTGATGTGCTGTTCGAGACCCGCCACGAACGGGTTGGGCGCGCGCTTCAAGAGCGCCATCAGCTCGCGGCAGCTTTTGGCCGGCGGACGCTCCGGCATCTTGCCGTTGTTGCGGGCGGCAGCGGCCCAGTCGTCGACGCTCGAGCCGGTGATCGCGGAGACGTAGTTGCGCGTCTCCTGCGGCATGTATCCGGTGCCGGCAAGCCAGTCCTGAATCCGGCGCGGGCCGGCGTTGTAGGCCGCCGCCGCGAGGCCGAGATTGCCGAACTGGTTGCGCAGCTCGCTCAGGAATTCGGCCGACTTCGGCAACGCCTGAACGGGATTGAAGGGATCAAGAAGCCCGCGCTCGTTCGCCGTTCCCGGCATGAACTGCGCGATGCCCTGCGCGCGCTGGCCGCTCCGGGTCATCGGACCGACCGCGTCCGCCTGGAAGCGGCTCTCCTGCCAGATCACGCGCGCGAAGAATTCGAGCGGCAGATCGTTGGCCCGCGCCGCCGATTCGATCATCAGGCACATCGCCTCGCGGGTATCACTCTCGCGCGCGTCGTCCGCGGGCTTGTCGGTTGCCGCCGCAGGCTTCTCGGCGGGCGCCGCAGGCGCGTCTGCCGGAGGTGCCGCAGGCTTCTCGGCCGAGGGTGCGGCCTGCTCGCCCGGCGGTGGCGCAGGCTGCTCAGGCGCCGCCACGGGCTTCTCGGCAGGCTTGTCCGCAGGGGGCGCCGCCGGCTGCTCGGCGCCGGGCGGCGTTGCCGGGGCTGCGGCAGGCGCGTCGTCTGCGCCGGCGCCGGCCGGCGACACCAGCAACAGAAGCATGACCCATGCGGCGCAAAGACCTGTTCGCATCGCAAATCTGTTCCCGCGCAGCGCGGCTTGACACCCGAAGCTCGTGGTCTAGCTATGGACCGAAATGATGGCGCGCAAAAGGGAGCGCAAAATGGCCGCAGCCTCGGACGATCAGACCGGCTTTGCCCCCGATGACGACGCCCCGATCGGCTACATGAAGCGGACCCGCGACTATTACGCGGCGATCGGCTACACCACCCCCTACCGCTGGGCCCATTACACCTCCGCCCCGTTCCAGCCGCTGAAGAAGCCGCTGAAACAAGCCCGCGTCGCCCTCATCACGACGGCGGCCCCGTTCGATCCGGCCAAGGGCGACCAGGGTCCCGGCGCCAAATACAATGGCGGGGCCAAGTTCTATTCGGTCTATGACGGCGACACGTCAAAACAGCACGACTTGAGGATTTCGCATATCGCCTATGACCGCGCCCACACCACGGCGACCGATAGCGGCACCTGGTTCCCGCTGGCGCAACTCAAGCGCCTCGCCGCGGCCGGCATGATCGGCGATGTCGCGCCGCGCTTCTTCGGCGCCCCGACCAACCGCAGCCATCGCGTCACGATCGAGACCGACGCGCCCGAAATCCTCAGGCGCTGCCGTGACGACAAGGTCGACGCCGCGGTGCTGGTGCCGAACTGCCCGGTCTGCCACCAGACCGTCAGCCTGGTGGCGCGCCATCTCGAGGCCAACGGCATCCCGACCGTCGTGATGGGCTGTGCCAAGGATATCGTCGAGCACGCCGCGGTGCCGCGTTTCCTGTTCTCCGACTTCCCGCTCGGCAATTCCGCCGGCAAGCCGCATGACGAGGCCTCGCAGGCCCTCACGCTGGAGCTGGCCCTGCGCGTGCTGGATTTGGCGCCCGGTCCGCAGACCACGGTGCAGTCGCCGCTGCGCTGGAGCGAGGATGCCTCCTGGAAGCGCGACTACAGCAACGCCGATGCGCTCAGCGCCGACGAGCTCGCGCGCCTGCGCCGCGAGTTCGACGCGCAGAAGGAAATCGCCAAGGGCCTCCGCGTCGCGTAACGCGTGAGGCTCGGCGTTAAGCACAAGCGCTTACCCAACTCACGGTGTCATCGCCCGGCCTCGACCGGGCGATCCAGTATTCCAGAGACAGCCGCTTTCGATCGAGACGCCGCAGCGTACCGGGTCCCCCGGTCGAGCCGGGGGACGACAGCGGATGCAAAATGCTTATGCTCACTGCACGGCGCCCAGCATCCCCGTCCGGTCGTGGCAGCCGAGATATTCGAAGAACTGCTCGTCGGCGGCAGCGACCGTGACCTCGTGATACAATCTGAGCTTTGCACTCGGTCCCAAGGTCGACAGATACTTCATCGCCGCGCCGAATATCCTGACATGGGTCGGGTGTGATTCCGCCCAGCGCTCCAGTGCCGCGAGGCTCTTCCACCAGCTCTGACCGTAGGATTTTTCCGTCAGTCGTCCCTCTGCATCGACGACGCGCATATAGCGGTTGGCGTAGCAGCCGATCGGCACGCCCTCGTCGCGCAGGAAATCCATGCCCTCGCGCAACACCGGCTCGACATCGTCGAGATACATCTTGCGTTCGGATGCTTCGGTGTCGCTCCAGTCCTGGCCGGAGCGGATCAGGCACAGATTGTCATGCGCCACGACGCGGATCCGCGCGCCGTCGCGGATCAGGCGCGGCTCGCCGCCGGGCGTCATCGCGTCGGTCTGCGACAACGGGATGCGGTCGCGCATGCCGCCCCAATAGGCGTGCTCCTGCACCTCGCCGCTCATGGCGTCGGCAAGAACGGCGACGCCCTCCGGGCGGCCGAGCGACGAGAACAGCGTCTCGTAGCGCGCAACATGCGGCCGCAGCACCTCGACGAAACGGCCGACGCCATCGCGGGCGCTGCCGCCGGTCCAGGCCTTGCGCGCGTCCTCGAACCAGGCGTCGAAGCGTCCGGCATCGTCCCAATAGGCAACCGAGACGATGTTGGTGAAGCCGGCCTGGTCGACGTAGTGCGCGCGGTCCCAATGCGTCGGGCCGTTGTCGCCGGCAAAGCGTTGTGCGATCTGCGCCAGCGCCTCGGCCGCCGCGGCGGTCGGCTCACCGCGAAACTGCACGCCGAAATAGGTCATGATGACGCCTGCGACCGCGGGCTTGTGGCGCGCGACGAAGGACGGATATGGCGGCGCGTAGTCGTCGGGCACGCGACGATGACGGGAGCGCGCCGTTTGCAGATGGGATGGAATTGCAGATTCCATGGCAGTCGCCTCCGGTTGGATGTCGGTCAGTTCGCGGCCGCGTCGATCTCCTCAAGACTGTCGAGCGGCAGCGCGAAATGCTCGACGCGCTTGGAGGGCTTCTTGTTTAGGAGCAGCCGCGTGACGTCCGGCCGCGAATAATGCCCGGCCGGATCGGCGGCGTTTTTCGCGATCCCGATTGCGCCGAGGTCGATATCGGCGAGCAGCAGGCCTTCCTGATCGGGCAGCAGCTTCTCGGCGATCGAGCTGCCGTCCGGCCCGTAGATCGCGGCGTGGCCGCCGCCGACATGCAGCAGCGCATGCTTGTCGTCGCGGTCGCACATCTCGTCGACCATCGCCTGCGAGACCGTGGCGCATGGCGCCAGCACGAAGCACGAGCCTTCGACCGCATAGACCCGCGAGGCCGCGTTGTTGACCTCCCAGCCGAGCGCCGGCGCGAACGGATCGTACAGCGAGAAGCTCGGCCAGGCCGCGACATGGACCTGCTCGTTCTGGGCATACATGGCGTATTTCGACAACGGCTGTAGATGCTCCCAGCAGCACAGCGCGCCGAGCCGGCCGATGCCGGGGCGGTCATGCACCGCAAGGTCGCTGCCGTCGCCCTCGCCATAGACGGTGCGCTCGGCGTGGGTCGGCCGCAGCTTGCGCCGTTTTGCAATCGTCTCGCCGTCGGGTCCGATCAGCCATTGCGCGAGGTAGAGGCTGCCGCCGTCGCGCTCGGACAGGCCGAGCACCGCGGTCATGCCGGCCTTCTTCACTGCGAGCCGCAGCTTCTCGGCCTGCGGACTGTCATAGCTCAGCGAATTATCGAAATAGCGCTGCACGAAGCCGCGCCCGATCGCCCAGGCTGGCGAATCCAGCCAGATGTACCAGGGATAGCCGGGGATGAAGGCTTCGGGGAACGCGATCAGTTTCGCCCCCCTGGCGGCCGCCTCCTCGATCAACGCAATGCTCTTGGCGATGGAGGCGTCGAGATCGAGCCAGGCAGGTGCCGCCTGCACCACCGCAACGCGATATTTCGGATGTTCGATGCCCATGATGTCCTCCTCATGACCGGCCGCTCCGGCCGGTTCGGTCTTGATCGGCAAGCCGCTTCTGACATCATGCTGCCTCGGGATCGGGGACGCCGTTCGACCAGGACGGAAGGAAAATTCGACTGCGGAGGAGATTCCCCCGGCCGTCCCCGGTACGAAGCTTGCTTTGCTTGCGTGGCCAGCGTTTGCACTCGTGAAGGGAGGAAATCATGCCGGCCCTGTTCACCACGGACAACGCGCCCACCCATCGGCGCCTCGCGCTCTGGCGGGACATCGTCTGCGACGTGTTCGTGCAGCTCGACTGCAAGTCCGATCTCGGCAGCGCCTTCCACGGCGCCATCACCAGCGCGCAATTCGGCGCGGTGAAATGCTCGGTCGTGTCGTCGAGCCGGCAGCGGGTGCTGCGCACGCCGTCGCGGATTGCGCGCACCAGCGAGGATTTTGTCCTGTTCGCGCTTGGCCAGCGCGGCGCCGGCGCCGTGCTGCAGGACGGCCGCGAGACCGTGATCCAGCCTGGCGAGTTCGCGTTCTACGACACCACGAGGCCCTACGAGCTGCGCTTCAACGACGATTTCACGCAGACCATCTTCCAGGTGCCGCGGGCGATGCTGCACCGGCGCTTTGCCGGCACCCAGGGCCTCACGGCAACCACGTTCGCGTCGGATGGTCCGGTGCAGCGGCTCGCCTGGCAGTTCGTGACGGGGCTTTCGGAGACCGCCGACCGGCTCGATCCTGACAACGCGATCCGCCTCGCCGATCAGGCCGCCGACCTGCTCGCGATGGCGATGAGCGAGCGGCTCGGCGGCGCGGCGCTGCCGGCCTCGACCCATCGCTCCGCGCTGCTCTACCGGCTGAAGGCGCATGTGCTGGCGCACCTGCCGAACCCCGAGCTCGGACTCGCCGGGACCGCTGCCGCGCTCGGCATCTCGCCGCGCTATGTCAACAGCCTCTTGGCCGACGAGGACACCTCGTTCCAGCGCTTCGTGCTGGCGCAGCGGCTGGAGCGCTGCAAGCGCGACCTCGCCTCGCCGGCGCACGCGCATCGCCATATCGGCGAGATCGCATTCGCCTGGGGCTTTAACGATCTCTCGCATTTCGGCCGCGTGTTCCGCGAGCATTACGGCCTGTCGCCGCGCGACTGGCGACACAGCCGGCTGCCGAACTAAAGCGTTGTCGAGCGAGGCGGATACCGGCTCGCGTTAAGAAAACGCGTCAAAGGAAGAATCCGGTTCCAGAGGCCCTTCGGGTGTGCTTTGCGGCGCAAAATAGCCGGGAATCCAGGCCTTCACGGATGCAAACAATTTACACTAACTGCAACGGTTTTTGCGGCACCCTTCTTTTCGCTAATGCCGAGCGGTACAGTCCTGCCGTTGATTTAAGGAGGATTTCCCATGCAGGACCGGCGCCAGAGCGTTCGCGACAAGGTGTTTTACGGTGCGGTTGCGGAGATCAATGAGCGCGGCTCGACGATGGATTGCGTCGTCCGCAATATCAGCGAAGGCGGCGCCTGCGTTGAATTCGGTGATGCCGCGCGCCTGCCCGACGAGATGAATCTGAGCATCGCCCGCAAGGGGCGCTCGTTCCTGGCCCGCCTGATCTGGCGCCAGGCCAACAAGGTCGGCCTCGCCTTCCGGATCATGACCTCCGACACGCCGGTCAGCGATCTCGACGAGCGGGTCCGCCGTAGCGAGATCAAGAAGCGGCAGCTGCAGCGGCGCATCAAGGAACTGCTCGGCCAAGGCTGACGATCAGGGCTAACGATCAAGGCTGAGCCGCGGCTCGGCTCCAGCCCTCGTTTTCCGACGCAGCCGGCATCCGGCATTCGGGGTTGCAAAGGCACGGCCAATCCAGCATCCGGTAAGCCCGCCACGCCGGAACCGAGAGCCACTCCACGACATGTCGTCCGCGATCCCTGAGCATCCCGATGGGCTGCCGCAACCGCAGCGCAATTGGGCCATTCTCACGATCGCACTCGGCCTCGTGATGGCCGTCGTCGACGGCTCGATCGCCAACGTCGCGCTGCCGACCATTGCCCGGGATCTCGATGCCAGCCCCGCGTTTGCGATCTGGATCGTCAACGGCTATCAGCTGGCGATCACGATCTCGCTGCTGCCGCTGGCCTCGCTCGGCGAGATCATCGGCTATCGCCGCGTCTATCTTGCCGGGCTGCTGCTGTTCATGCTGGCCTCGCTGTTCTGCGCGCTGGCGCATACGCTGCCGCTGCTCACTGTCGCCCGCATCCTGCAAGGGTTCGGCGCCGCCGGAATCCTCAGCGTCAACACCGCGCTGGTCCGCTTCATCTATCCGGGCTCCCTGCTCGGCCGCGGCATCGGCGTCAACGCGCTGGTGGTCGCGATCTCGGCCGCGGTCGGCCCGACCATCGCCTCGTTCATCCTGGCGGTCGGGACCTGGCCCTATCTGTTCGCCATCAACGTCCCGCTCGGCCTCGTGACGCTGGCCTTGGGCTGGCGCTTCCTGCCGCTTACCAGGCCCGCCGTGCACGCCTTCGACTGGCAAAGCGCCGCCATGAGCGCGATCGCGTTCGGGTTCGGCATCAGCGCGATCGACAGCGCCGGCCATGGCGAGGCGCTGTATGTCTGCGCCCTGGAGTTCGCGGTCGCTGCGGTCGCCTCGCATCTGCTGTACCGGCGACAGCAGCATCTGCCCTCGCCGCTGCTGCCGGTCGACCTCCTGCGGATCCCGATCTTCGCGCTGTCGATCGGCACCTCGATCGCCTCGTTCTGCGGCCAGATGCTGGCCTTCGTCGCGATGCCGTTCTATCTGGAAAACCATTTCGGATATTCGGCGGTGCAGATCGGGCTGTTGATCACGCCCTGGCCGATCGCGGTCGCCTTCGCCGCCCCGCTCGCCGGCTGGCTGGTCGAGCGCTACCCGGCCGGCCTGCTCGGCGGCATCGGCCTGCTGATTTTCGCGACCGGTCTGGGCTCGCTGGCGCTGATGCCGGCCAACGCTGCGCCGATCGACGTGATCTGGCGCATGGCGCTCGCCGGCGCCGGCTTCGGCCTGTTCCAGACCCCGAACAACCGCACCATGATCGCCGCCGCGCCGCGCGAGCGCTCCGGCGGCGCCAGCGGCATGCTGGGCACCGCGCGCCTGCTCGGCCAGACCATCGGCGCCGCCCTGGTGGCGATGCTGTTGGCGCGCTATCCGGCCGACGGCACGCGGATCTCGCTAATGGTCGGCGTCGGCTGTGCCCTCGCAGGCGCCGTGCTCAGCACACTGCGGCTGTCCTCCGCCGGCAGCCGCGGCGCCGACCGAGTCCGGGTTCAGGAGGGCCAACGGTTGAAGGGTGAGTAAGGCTGATCCCGGTTCGCGTCATACTCGACAAACACGCGCGCCCGCGCGACGATTCCTACGAGCCGGCACGCCCCCCCCAGGCTCGCGCTTGGTAACCATGGACAAGGTGCGCAGCGATGCCAAACTTCAACCGAAGCGAGTATGCGCAACTCAAGGATTTCTTTTCCTTCTATGTCCACATGCGGATGAAAGCTTCGCCGCCCGAAGAACCGCAGCGCGCCCTCGACAACCTGGAATCCTTGGAAAAGAAGAGTCTACGAATAGCTCTTCAAGGGCTGCGGCAAGCGATCAATGATTGTGTCGAAGAATCTTGGCACTTCGATCCAGCAAAGGTTGCGAGTTTGGATGCCGAGCTGATCAACCGCGGGATCATTACCCTCTCCGAATTGCGCAGACGATATTCGCGCGGTTACGCCAAGGTTCTTAAGCGAGGACGTGTCAAAAACGACACCGAATTCTATTTGCTGCAGAACGTCATTAATGATCCGACTGAAAAATCTCCTGAAGAGCATGAACTGCTCGCAAAACTGCTATCCGACTATGACGGAGCTTAGCGGACGCAGTGCCGACTGGCTCCGGCCTCACCCGTGCATCACGGCAAACAAAAAAGGCCGGCTGTTTCGGCCGGCCTTTTCATTTGATTGCTTACTCGCGCCTCAGGCCTTGACCACCGGCCCGCTCGGTTACACCGGCCAGCGCATCGCCGCGCGGCACTATTCGACGGCCTTGGGGCGGTTCCTGCAAACTGACCCAATCGGAACCAAAGGTGGAATCAATCTCTACGCCTACGCCGGAAACGATCCTCTCAATCTGATCGATCCAGATGGCATGGCGTCCGTATTCGATACCGGCGCCAGTCCTTGGACTTATACGGGACAACAAACATCGCTTGCCGGAAACGGGGCTCTGGGAATTGTGGGATATGGAACAAATGCAGCGCTCGCGACGGAAAACTGGAACGCTGGGAACTACGGACGCGCGATATTTTACGAGGCACTCCATACGCTAGATACCGCTATCGCGATCACACCGTTCGGTGGCGTGGCTGCCAGAGGAGTAGGCATCGGAACGCGGGCTGTCGAAGAAGCGGGGTTGAGCGGAACTGCGCTCGCTCGGAACCTTGGTCAAGCTGGTGAGGACGCGGTCGGAATTGCCGGACCAAAGGTACGCATTGAAATTCCAGGTTCGGGTCGATGCGCTGACTGAATCGACCTTGAGCGAGGTAAAGAACGTCGGTTCGCTAAGCTACATCCAGCAACTTCGGGATTTCACGACATATATAGCTAAATTAACAGTCTTGCTTTTCAGCTGTATGTTCGGCCATCTCGGGTCCCCTGCAACAAGCGATCATGAACGGCCAGATAAGATTGAATTTTATTCCGGGGGCTCAATGAAATCGAAACCTCCCAAATCAGCCGCTGAGCTGATGAGCCGTCTTCAAAACGACCCCGAATGGGTTCGTGACACTGCTAAACGGGAAGCTGAACATAGAGCTGCTATAGAGCAAAGGCGTGAGGAAATCAGGCCCGAGCAAACCCCGATCTTGGCCGAGCTTGGATCTATTGGAATCAAAGTTGATTCCATTTGGGACCTCGTGAATGCGAAGTGGTCTTATCCGGCCGCGATCCCGGTCCTAAGCAAATATCTACAGCAGGTGCACCACCCCCTGCTACGTGAAGGAATCGCCCGCGCCCTAACGGTTCCGGAGGCCCGCGGCTCGGCCGGTCACGTTATTCTAGCCGAGCTACAACGACCATATGATCAGTCTACTCACGCAGAGAGGTGGGTTTTGGCCAATGCCCTTACGGTGGTTGCAGATGAAGCCATGGCAGGCACAATCGAAAGCCTGATTGCCAACGACGATTACGCTGATGTTCGGGAGCGGCTTATAACTGCCTTGCGAAAGTTGCGATGAAGAAGACCAAACGCTCTGCTTGATCAAAACCATCAAGCAAATTCTCCGGTCGCATAGTCGCCACCACAAACAAAAAGGCCGGCTGCACAGCCGGCCTTTTCATTTGATTGTTTGCTCGCGCCTCAGACCTTGACCATCGGCCCCTTGGAGACCGGGCCCTTGGTGCCGCCTCCGCCGCCATTGTTCGGGCCACCCTTCGGCGGCTTGCGCTTGCGCGGCGGCAGGTTCTCAGGCTTCGGCGTGACCGGGCCCTCGACATATTCGAAGCCGATCTTGTCCTTGGCGGTCGCCTCGTCCTTCGTCAGGATGACGCGGACGTGGCCGCCGCCCTTGAGCTGGCCGAACAGCACCTCATCCGCGAGCGGCTTCTTGATGTGCTCCTGGATGATGCGCGCCATCGGGCGCGCGCCCATCTGCTCGTCATAGCCGTGCTCGATCAGCCAGGCCTTGGCGGGCTCGGACAACTCGATCGTGACGTCGCGGTCGGCGAGCTGCGCCTCGAGCTGCAGCACGAACTTCTCGACCACCATGCCGATGACGTCGGCATTGAGGTGCGCGAACGAGACGATGGCGTCCAGACGGTTGCGGAACTCCGGCGCGAACTGCCGGTTGATCGCCTCGTGGTCGTCGCCTTCCCGCTTCGAGCGGGTGAAGCCGAAGGCCTGCCGTGCGAGGTCGGCCGCGCCCGCATTCGTGGTCATGATCAGGATCACGTTGCGGAAGTTGACCTGCTTGCCGTTGTGGTCGGTGAGCCGGCCGTGATCCATGATCTGCAGCAGCACGTTGTACAGGTCCGGATGCGCCTTCTCGATCTCGTCGAGCAGCACCACGCAATGCGGATGCTGGTCCACGCCATCGGTGAGCAGGCCGCCCTGGTCGAAGCCGACATAGCCGGGAGGCGCGCCGATCAGGCGCGACACGGTGTGCCGCTCCATGTATTCGGACATGTCGAAGCGCAACAGCTCGACACCGAGCGTCGCCGCCAGTTGCTTCGCCACCTCGGTCTTGCCGACGCCGGTCGGACCTGAGAACAGGTAGCAGCCGATCGGCTTCTCCGGTTCGCGCAGGCCGGCACGCGCCAGCTTGATCGACGCCGACAGCGACTCGATCGCCTTGTCCTGGCCGAACACCGTGCGCTTCAGGGTCTGCTCGAGATGCTTCAGCACCTCGGCGTCGTCCTTCGACACGCTCTTCGGCGGGATCCGCGCCATGGTCGCAATCGTGGTCTCGATCTCCTTGATGCCGATCGTCTTCTTGCGCTTGCTCTCGGCGACCAGCATCTGCGCCGCGCCGGACTCGTCGATCACGTCGATCGCCTTGTCGGGCAGCTTGCGGTCGTGGATGTAGCGCGATGACAGCTGCACCGCCGCCTCGATCGCCTCATTGGTGTATTTCAGCCGATGGTAATCCTCGAAATAGGGCTTGAGGCCCTTGAGGATCGCGATCGCGTCTTCCACCGTCGGCTCGTTGACGTCGATCTTCTGGAAGCGCCGCACCAGCGCGCGGTCCTTCTCGAAGTGCTGACGGTATTCCTTGTAGGTGGTCGAGCCCATGCAGCGGATCGTGCCCGAAGCCAGCGCGGGCTTGAGCAGATTGGACGCATCCATCGCGCCGCCCGAGGTGGCGCCGGCGCCGATCACGGTGTGGATCTCGTCGATGAACAGGATCGCGTTCGGATGCGCCTCCAGCTCCTTCAGGACCTGCTTCAGCCGCTCCTCGAAATCGCCGCGGTAGCGGGTGCCGGCGAGCAGCGTGCCCATGTCGAGCGAGAACACGGTCGCAGCCGCCAGCACTTCCGGCACATCGCTGTCGACGATGCGCTTGGCGAGGCCTTCGGCGATCGCGGTCTTGCCGACGCCGGCTTCGCCGACGAACAGCGGGTTGTTCTTCTGGCGGCGGCACAGCACCTGGATCGCACGGTTGATCTCGGCATTGCGGCCGATCACCGGATCGATCTTGCCGTCACGCGCCTTCTTGTTGAGGTTGACGCAATAGGTCTCGAGCGCCTCGCCCTTCTTCTTGGCGTCCTCGTTGCCCTTGGTCTCGGTTTCCTCGTCGACGCCGCGCACCGGCCGCGCCTCGGAGACGCCGGGCCGCTTGGCGATGCCGTGGCTGATGTAGTTCACCGCGTCGTAGCGCGTCATGTCCTGCTCCTGCAGGAAATACGCAGCATGGCTCTCGCGCTCGGCGAAGATCGCGATCAGGACATTGGCGCCGGTCACTTCCTCGCGACCGGACGACTGGACGTGAATCACCGCGCGCTGGATCACGCGCTGGAACCCGGCGGTCGGCTTCGCGTCGTCGGCGCCGTCCGTCACCAGGTTTTCGAATTCGGTTTCGAGATAATTGACGAGGCTGGTCCTGAGCTTGTCGAGATCGACGCTGCAGGCCCGCATCACCGCCGCCGCATCCGAGTCGTCGATCAGTGACAGCAGCAGATGTTCGAGCGTCGCATACTGATGGTGACGCTCGTTCGCGATCGCCAAGGCACGGTGTAGCGATTGTTCAAGGCTTTGAGAAAAAGTTGGCATTCGCGTCCTCTATGGCCCCCGGCCATCATGATCGCCATTACCGGGTCAGGCAATAACAACCTTCGTGATCGCCATTGATATAGTTACGACGGATCGTGGCGAAAGACCGGTCCCGCGGTGATGGTTTTCTTCTAAATTCCGGGCGTCCGGACGTCGCACCACCGCGTTCCGTGTTCATACGGGAACGCCGTTCGCCACCATCAAAACGCGATGCAAGACCCGTTCCGCGCCGCGGCGCAGTCAATCGTTCCCGCGAACTACTTCTTTTCCATCACACATTGCAGTGGATGCTGATGCTTGCGCGCGAAATCCATGACTTGCGTCACCTTGGTCTCGGCGATCTCATAGGTAAAAACGCCGCACTCACCGATCCCGTGATGGTGAACGTGCAGCATGATCTTGGTCGCCGCCTCGGCGTCCTTGTTGAAGAACCGCTCCAGCACGTGCACGACGAATTCCATCGGCGTGTAGTCGTCGTTCAGGATCAGGACACGGTAGAGATTCGGCCGCTTGGTCTTCGGCTTGACCTTGGTGATGACCGAGGTCGACGGGCCGCTCCCCGCCCCGGTGCGGTTGTCGTCATTGCTCATTGTCGGCGCCGGCATGGCTGGCACGGCCGGCATGGACGAAACCGGCTCGGAGAAAACCGGCTCGGAGATCAGGGCTGTCAACGTGGATCGCAACATGGCTCAGGCGTTCGAATTCCCCAAGGGGGGCCGGCGGGAAACCGGTTGGCGATTGGAAGGTGGTCGCGACGGCCGCAAGACTGATCGCGGAACCCCAGCAATGCTTTCCAGATTGCCGCTCCCGGTTCGATCCGGCGGCCGGATCGACCCTCCGAATATGGGCCTCAGGAGGCCCTGCCGCAAGCGCAGACCGGCCGCGGCCCACCGGTTCGATTCCCGGCGCAGCAACTCCTGGAAGGTTAATCATTTCTGCCCGATTTGACAAAGGAGTCGGGCATCCAATTTAGCGGGCATTCAGGATAGCGCGTGCTTTTGCCCTGCTTTTCATCGTGTGCCGGGCCTCCTGCCGGGTTTCCCCGGCCCGATTCACCAACTGTTTAGCCGCGCGCGTAGAGATGATGGCGCCATCAGTAATTTCGATGAGAGTATCATGCTGGGCTCAGCCATTTTCGACCGCGTCTGCGCGGCTGCCCGCCGTTTTGCCCGGGCAAAGGACGGCAATGTCGCCGTCATCTTCACCCTCGCCATTCTGCCGATTTTCGCCTTCATTGGCGCCGCGATCGACTATACCCGCGCCAACAACGCCCGCACCGCGATGCAGTCGGCGCTCGATTCGGCCGCGCTGATGCTGTCCAAGGACCTGACGATGGGCAACATCACGGCCGCGCAAATCCCGAGCAAGGCGCAGAGCTATTTCAGCGCCCTCTATACCAACAAGGACGGCCAGGGCATTTCCGTCTCGGCGACCTACACGACCCCGACCTCGAGCGCGGCGGCGACCATCCTGCTCGGCGGAACCGGCTACATCAAATCCGATTTCATGCAGCTTGCCGGGTTTCCGACGCTGAACTTCAGCAGCTCGTCGACCACCACCTGGGGCAACGTCAAGATGCGCGTCGCCCTCGCCCTCGATAACACGGGGTCGATGAGCCAGAACGGCAAGATTACCGCGCTGCGGAACGCGGTGGCCGGATCCGGCGGCCTGATCGACCAGCTCAGCGCGCTGAGCAAGACCAACGGCGACGTCTATATCTCCGTCATTCCGTTCGCCAAGGTCGTCAACCTCAGCGCCAGCAACTATAGCCAGAGCTATATCGACTGGACCGACTGGCTGAACCCACCGACCGCGCAACCTGCCATCCCGAGCTCGATGGCGGCGAGCCTGCCGATGAACTGGCATGCGGTCGGGCCCGGCGCGCAGTGTCCGTGGTCCAACAGCAGCGGCGGCTTCTACTGCACGACCGGTCCCACCAACGGCGCCGGACGATCGCCGAACAACTACAGCACCAACACGATTCCATCGAGCGGCACCTACAGCGGCTATATCTGCCCGAGTGTCGATTACAATACGCACACCATGTACAATGGCTGCTGGGTCAGCACCCAGGTCGGCACGACCGCGCAGACGTTCTGCTCCGGGTCGTCGTCCTGCGCCTGTCCGCTCGACGCCAACTACAACAATGTCTCCGGCTGCAGTTGCAGCGGTACCGGCACGGGCAAATCATGCACCGGCCTCATCTATACCCACAACTGGACGCAGCCCGGCCCCAACGATACCGCCGACAATCCGGGCCAGCCCCGGGTCAGCGCCGTCGTAGGATGGACCAACAACAAATGGACCTCGACCAACCAGACCCCCACCGTCCAGAACGACTGGCGGGCGGCGTCGACCAATCCGATCACCACCTGGACGGGCTGTATCACGGACCGCACCCAGCCCAATGATGCGACCGGCGTGCTGCCGACATCGTCCGACGTCACGACGCTGTTCCCGCGCCAACCAGTATTACGAGAACAACTCGGCCTATTGCGCCGACAACGCCTCGCCGCAGCTCGAGCCGATCATTCCCCTGACCTACAACTGGAGCGCGCTGAAGACCGCCGTCAACGCCATGCAGCCGACCGGCGGCACCGACCAATCGGTCGGCCTGGCGTGGGCCTGGCAGTCCCTTCTGGTGGGCGGTCCGCTGAACACGCCGGCGGAAGACTCCAACACGACCTACAACCGGGTCATCATCCTGCTGTCCGACGGTCTGAACACCGAGGACCGCTGGCCCAACTATGGCGACGGCAGCTCGCAGGCCTCAGGCAATCCGATCGATGCCCGGCAGGCGCTGCAGTGTCAGAATCTGCAGAACGCGAGGGATGCCAACGGTGCACCGATGTTCACCATCTACACGATCCAGGTGAACACGAGCACGCCCGCCGACCCGACCTCGACCGTGCTGAAGAATTGCGCCAGCAGCCCCGACAAATTCTTCATGCTGACCAGCTCGAGCCAAATCGTGACGACGTTCAACACGATCGGCACCGCGCTCAGCAAGCTGCGGCTGGCGAAGTAGCGTCCGCGCCTGGCATATAAACCCGGCACAACAAAAAAGCCCGGCCGCAATGGCCGGGCTTTTCGTTTGTCTTGGTCGGCGGCGCTTACTGAGCCGGCGCGAACTTGGAGACCAGGCCCTCATAGGGCTTGAAGGTCTGCTTGGCGCAGTCGCTGTAGAGACCCGCGATCTTCTGCGATTCCGAGACGAAGGTCTCGTAGGACGAGCGCAGGTACTCGGTCTGTGCCTCGAGCGCCTTGTCCAGCGACTTCACGCCCGACAGCTTCTCGACGAACGACTTGGTGTCCTCGAAGGACTTCTTGGCGTAGTCGCCATAGGCGGTGGCGATCGCCTGGACGCCGCTCTGCAGGTTGTTCGCAGACGCCGTGACCGACTCGAAATGCTCTTTGCCGTAGTTCTGAATGTCTTCGATCTTGACCATGGATGGAATTCCTTTTCCCAGACTTGAAGGCGCAAATTCCCATTGCCGGGAAGCTTCCCGGCCCCCTGACAACGATTGAAATATCGCATCGCACAATAAAGTCAATAAATATTGTGCGTCGCACAACGGTATTTGCCCGAATCCTGGGCATTTGCAATAAACCCCGGGGGACTACGCAACGGTTGCTTAATCTTTTGGAAACTCGGGCCGCCTAACCTGATTCCCGGACTTTGTTCGCCTTCCGACAAGCAGCCTTGAAAGCTGTTTGTGAACAACACCTTAGCTAGAAGAGCGACCTGAGCCGCCACCAGGGCCGATGGTTCTGTCCGACGTGGTCTGTTGCGCAGGCAAGGATCGATGGCCGCCGGGCACAATTTCGCCCCACGAGCCAGTGATCTAGATAGAAATTGGGACGGGGAAGTAGATGCTTCGAACAACCTTGGCTTCCTCGCGGGCGCTGCGAGTTGGCGTTCTTGGGCTCGTGACCGTCACGACGGCGATCCTGATCACCAGTGACAGCGCCGAGGCGCGCCGCCACCGGCGCCACACTGTGCGGCACCATCAGAGCGAGGCCGCGCGCGAGAGCTACAGCCCGCAATTCGCATCGATCGTGGTCGACGGCAACACCGGCTCGGTGCTGACGTCAAACAGTCCCGACGGCCTGCGGCACCCCGCCTCGCTCACCAAGATCATGACGCTCTATCTGCTGTTCGAGCGCCTCGAGTCCGGGAAGATGAAGCTCGATACCGAGATGCCGGTGTCCGAGCACGCCTCCGAACAGGACCCGACCAAGCTCGGCTTGCGGCCCGGCCAGACCATCCGCGTCGAGGACGCGATCAAGGGCCTCGTCACCCGCTCCGCCAATGACGCCGCCGTCGTGATCGCCGAGGCGGTCGGCGGCAGCGAAGACGATTTCGCCCGGATGATGACCCGCAAGGCCCGTGCGCTCGGCATGAGCCGGACCACCTATCGCAATGCCTCCGGCCTGCCCAATGACGAGCAGATCACGACCGCGCGCGATCAAGCGACGCTCGGCCGCGCCATCCAGGATCGCTTCCCGCGCTACTATCGCTATTTCTCGACGACGGCGTTCAATTTCCGCGGCCACACCATCACCGGGCACAATCGGCTGCTCGGCAGCGTCGAGGGCGTCGACGGCATCAAGACCGGCTACACCCGCGCCTCCGGCTTCAACCTCGTGACCTCGATCCACCGCGGCAATCGCTTCCTGGTCGGCGTGGTGCTCGGCGGCCGCAGCGGCGGCTCGCGCGACGCCATCATGCGCAACCTGCTCGCCGAGAACATCGGCAAGGGCGCGACCACCCGCACGGCCGCCGCGATCACCGAGCGCAACCCGGCCGACGCCAATGTCGAGGTTGCCGATGCGGACGATGCGCGCGCCGCGGCGGAGACCACGCCGGTCGCAGCCTCCGAACCCGCCCCGACTCCCATGCCGGCGCCGCGTCCGGCCAGCAAGCCGTCGCTGATGGCCGCCGCAGCCGCCGCCCTGCCGCCGCTCCCGGCCAAGCCGGAGCCGCAGGCCAAGCCCGAACCGGCGCCGCTGACCTCCGGCGTGATCCAGACCCAGCAGCTCGCCGCAATCCCCGGCTCGGCTGAGCCGATGAAGCCGGTCAAGGTGAAGACCGTGCAGGTCAAAGCCGGCCAGGTCAGGCTCGCTGCCGCAGGCCCAGCGCAGTCGGCGCCGCCGATCACCAGCACGATCCCGTCGCGCGGCGAGATTCCCGAGACCTCCAATGCGATGATGGCCCGCGCCGCCGAGACCTCGCGGCCCGAGATGCCGCCACAGCCGGCCAATTTCGGCACCGGCAACGGAATCCTCGGCGTGCTGCCGGCCGCTTCCGTCCAGGCACCCGCCGCGCAGCCGGCGCCGCAGGCGGTGGCGTCGATCGAGCCCGCCACCCGCAGCCTGCAAGCGGCTCCGCAGAGCAGCGCCGTCAAGCCGGCCGCCGCGCATACCGGCTGGATCATCCAGGTCGGCGCGCTGGAGTCCGAAGGCGAAGCCAACAAGCGCATCGATCTCGCGCGCAGCTCGGCCCGCGGCCTGCTCAGCAGGGCCGATCCGTTCACCGAAGTCGTCGCCAAGGACAATCGCAAGCTCTACCGGGCGCGCTTTGCCGGTCTGGAGCGCGATCAGGCCGAAGCGGCCTGCAAGACGCTGAAGCGCGCCGAGATCTCCTGCATCACCGTGCGCAACTGATCGACAGCATCACTTGATCCCAAGGGATCCCGGGAGATCAGAAGAGATCCCAAGGCATACCAAGGGCCGGCGCCGCAAGCGCCGGCCCTTTTGCTTTTGCCGGCTGCGTTGCATGGCCGGCACAAATGCCCGCCCGATGCGCGCGGCGCCGTTATGAAAACTTCTCGTCAAGATTTTACGGTTAAGTTTTCCCGAAACAACGATCGGCTACGCCGGACAGCGGCGGGCCAGACGGGGCATCGATCAGAGACGGAAGGCAGCTCTCGGCTGTGGCGTTGGTAGCGTCGGAGTTAGAGATGCGTGCGAAGCAGAGTATCCCTGGCCTCGTTCACACGGGCCGCGAGGTACGTCGAGCCCCCCTGGTCGGGATGGAGTTTCTTCATCAGGGTGCGGTGAGCCCGGCCGATGTCGTCACGCGACGCGCCCGGCTGCAGGCCAAGGATCTGATAGGCCTCCTCATCGGTCATTTTGCCACTCGGCGCCGCGCGGCCGTGCCCCCCTGCCCGGTTTCCCTGTGCGTCCTGACGCCAGGCGGGAAAACGGCGGTCCAGATAGCTTTCAAGTAACGCGACGCTTTCGGCATCGAAGCTCGGGACCATCGCCAGCAGCTGCGCGAGGTCGAATTCGTCGAGCATGCGGCCGGCCTGCGGTCCGGCCACGATCTGGCCCGTGAGCACGCCGCTGCCGTGATCGAGGCTCATATCGAGGTATTGCGAGCGCACCCGCGAGCTTTGTCCGGGGCTGCGCGTCCCGCCGAACATGCCGCCGAAATTGGGAAAGCCTGATGTCCCGAACGGCGACCAGCCGAGCAGTCCGGCGCCGAAAATGCCGAGCGGGATCGCCACCGCGAGCTCGCCCCGCACGCCGGTGAAGGCCGCGACGGCCAACGCGAGCCCCCCGCCGCCGATCTTGATCGCACGCGCAAGCACGGCGGGATTGGCCGCACGAAACATCTGCAGCGCGGAATAAAGGACGACAACGGCGACGACGCCGGCGATCAGGGTTGGCATGCGCGGAATATAAGCGGCCCGGCGGCAAAAAGCATGCGAAGCTTCGTCTCACCGGCGCGTGAACCGCTGCCGCGTCACCGCGGTCTCCGATGACGCAGGGCTATTTCATCTGGCCGATCAGCTTCGCCGCGCCGTTCGCGGTCTTGGCCAGTTGCAGCAGCGCCTCACGGCCGCCGGCGGCATAGGCTGCGGCGGCGCGCAGCAATTCGCGGAGCTGCGCGGCCGCACCGGGATCGAACCTGCACCATGCGCCGCCGGTCAGCCGCGCGATCTCGCGAAAGGTCTGCTCGGCGGTCGCGTCCGCGCCTTCCTGGAACATGAAGACCGGCACCTTGAGCAAACCAAGCTCGCCGGCCTTGGCGCAGAGCTCGTCGGCGTTCTCCTCCATCGCGTCGCCCACGAACACCAGGGCGCGCACGCCCGAGGCGACCGCCTCGCGACGCGTCTCCGTCAGCACCTTGCCGATCTGGGTATTGCCGCCCTGGCAATCGATCTTGCTCATCAGCCGCGCGAGCTGCGCGCTGTCGGAGATCCAGCCGGTGGCACGGCACTCATGAAAGCCGCGGTAGTAGACGAGGCGGATGTCGAGGCTGCCGAGCGCGCCGGCCTCGCGGAACATGTCGGCCTGCAGCGTGCACGCCATGTCCCAGGTCGGCTGCCGGCTCATCGTGGCGTCGAGCGCGAACACCAATCGGCCGCGTGCGCCGGCGCGATGCGGCGACATCGCCCGCGCCTTCGCCACGAAGGCGGCGATGTCGTTGGCGCTCGATGTCGCCACGCCCGGCGCATCGGCCGGGCGCACATCGTTTCCGGATGTCGGTTTGATCGTCTTGCCGGCCATCAGCGCTTGCCTCGTACAGCAAACACTATGTGGGCCGCCGTATCGGATTGGTCAACGTGGCCGGGCGGCCCGCGCCACGGGCCGCCAGTCAGTTGGTGACCGACGGATCCTTCTTGGTCTCGGTCTTGGTCAGCGAGAGCGACTTCTTGACCTTGTCGGTGAAGGACTGCGGCTTCTCGACCGGCACGTAGAGCGAGACCGGACCAGGCTCCAGGATCTTCGGCGGCGCATTCCTCGTGTCGACCGGCGCAACCGCGCTGTCGGTGTCGGCCAGGAATTTATCGAGCATGGCCTGGATCGAGTCCTTGGCCTTCTCGGGCCCGGTGTCACGCATGTCGTTGTGCTGGAAGTTGGTGTTCACGACGGTGATGCCGGCCTTCTCGCACTGCTCCTCGTCCGGCACCACGCCGGGATCGGGCTTGAACTGCGAGTCATGCGAACGGAAGGACAGGATCTTGAACTTGCCGTCGGTCATGAACGGCACGCGCAGATTGTCCAGCGTCACGACCTTCTTGATCTCGTCCGGATACTGCTTGGCGAAATACATCGCGATGTCGCCGCCATTGGAGTGGCCGACCATCGTCAGCTTGCTGTAGTCCGCGTTCGGCTGACGCTTCTTCATCTCCTCGATCGCGAATTTGATGTTGGTGATGCCGCGCTGATACTGCGGCAGCCGGCCGACGTAGATCTCGCCGACCTTGGTCACCATCGGTCCGTCCGACGGCAGGTCGTTCTGGATGCTGATCGCCAGATAGCCGCGCGCCGCGAACACGTTCGCGAGGAAGGAATATTCGGTGAATTTGACGGTATTGCCATGATTGAGGATCGCAACCGGCAGCGTGATCATGCCTGCGTCGGCCTGCATCTCCTTGTCGAAGCGCACGGCAACGTCGACCGCGACCGGCCGCTCATCGCGCGTCGGATCCTTGAACATGAGAGTTTCGTGACGGATCGCCCACTTGCTCGCGGTGAAATACGCCGCCGTGATCACCACGGAGAGAGAAAGCAGAACGAGAATTCCACGCTTCATGACGTCCTCGAGGTGCCCGCCTTTTCAGGGCTATTCTTGGCCGGAGACTCTTCGGCCTCCTTGTCAGGATATATGTCACAGCACCGTGACAGGAAGTCCAAATGTTGGGACTTCGCAGCACGTTCATTGTGCGGTGCACACAACCTTTGTGCAATCGCTTCTATGAAGATAGCACTGTGGCACGATAATACCTCTGGGCCAACCAGCGCATTCGCGCGACGGCGGCACGGAGGAAACCGGATTTGGGCAGCATTGTTCCGGCAAATTGGCAATGAAATGACCGGAAACCCCGCAAGAATACCGTGCTTCCGCAGCGCGCGGAAGTGACGATCGTCATCTGCTGGACGCCCGGTCCACCGGACTGCGCGCCCATTGGATTGGGAGCCGCCGAGCCACCACAGGTATCCGTAGACATATGGTCCGCGGCCTTGAGCTTCGCTTCCGCGAGGTCAGCGCCGCCGATGGCGTGAAATAGACTGACGACGTTCCATTGCCTCTCCGGCCCGCAGCTCAACGGCTGGGCTAGCTGCCGATGATGTCGTCGAGTTCCAGCGGCTTGTCGACCTGGCTGAACCATTCGGCCCGGTTGGCGGCCCGGCGGCGGCCGCGCTCGTCGAGCGGCAGCTTGAGCTGGCGCAGCAGGCTCATCACCTCCTCGCGCGCGGTGACGTGGCCGAGGCTCGGGCGGGTGCCGAGCGTCGCCTCGTCAATGTCGTCGAGCGCGGTCAGCCCGCGCGGGAAGAACTCGCGATAGACCACCCGCTCGGCAAAGCCGTCGACCGAACGGAACCCGAGCCGCAGCGACAGCTGCTTGAGACCGTCGGCGACCAACTGCTTGTTGCGCGAGCCGAGCATCGACAGCCGGTTGCGCACCACGATCCAGTCGGTCGAGGCGCCGTCGATCTGGCGGCGCTTGCGCCTGGTGTCGCGCACCATCTCGGCGTAGTGGCTCTCGCCGGTCACCGCGTAGGTGGCGGGGTCGACGGTGCCCAGCACGTCGAAATCGAGGAAGCTGTCGTTGATCGGCGTCACCAGCGTGTCGGCCATCGAATGCGCGAGCCGCATCAGGTAGCTGTCGGACCCCGGGGTATCGATCACGATGAAATCATAGGCACGTTCCACCGCGCTCACCGCTGCCATGAACTGCTCGAATTCGGTGTTCTCGTTGTCCTCGATTTGCATCGTCTCGCCGTATTTGATGCAGTGATGCGCCGGCAGCTCGAGGTCGATCCCGCTGCGCCGCGCCCAGGCCTGGCGATTGCTGATGTAGCGGGTGAAGCTTTGCTGGCGGCAGTCGAGATCGATGCTGGCGACGCGCTGTCCGGCCTTCAAGAGCGCGACGGCGATATGCAGGGCGGTGGTCGACTTGCCCGAACCACCCTTCTCGTTTCCCAGCACAACGACATGTGCGGAGCCGGACTGACCCTGACTAGCCTGCACCAACATGATTCAATCCCCGGCGATGATCTTCAAATCGAGCACGCCTGCGGTCAAGTGAAATGCATCACTGCGAGAGGAAATCAATTGCAGGCGTCCTTAATGATGAATCGAACGCGCACGCCTGCTGCGTCGATCGGCGGCACGCCGCCTGCGATCCATGCGGATGCGAGATCGGGTAATGCTTGCGCGGCGGTTTGCCGATAGCGGATCGGACTTGGTAAGGTCCGCCGCCTGCCGAACGCCGAACATCCCACCCCGGTTGCCCCACGAGTCGAGACCAGATGCCGAGAAATCCCACCGTCGTCCGTACCGTCCCTGCCCTTCGTCGCGCCGTCGACGCCCTGCGCGCCAAGAAGGCGACTGTCGCGCTGGTCCCAACCATGGGTGCGCTCCATGACGGCCATGTGTCGCTGGTGCGGCTCGCCAAGCGCCGCGCCAAGCGGGTCGTGGTCTCGATCTTCGTCAACCCGACGCAGTTCGCGCCGACGGAAGATTTCGGATCGTATCCGCGCACCTGGAAGCAAGACCTCGCCAAGCTCGCAGCCGAAGGCGTCGACCTGATCTGGCACCCCGAGGTGAAGGCGATGTATCCGGATGGCTTCGCCACACGGATCGTGCCGGAGGGACCGGCCACCGCGGGACTGGAGGATCGCTTCCGGCCGCATTTCTTCGGCGGCGTCGCCACCGTGGTCGGCAAGCTGTTCACGCAGGTCCGGCCCGATGTCGCGATCTTCGGCGAGAAGGATTTTCAGCAGCTCCGGGTGGTCACCCAGATGGCCGCCGATCTCGACCTCGGCGTCAAGGTGGTCGGATCCAAGACGGTGCGTGAACGCGACGGCCTCGCGATGTCGTCGCGCAACGTCTACCTCTCGGCCGAGGAACGGCGCGCCGCCCCCGCGCTCAACCGGGTGATGAAGCAAGCGGCAGGCCGCCTGCGCGCCGGCGAGAACACCGCAACCGTCATGGCCGACGGCGCCGCCGAGATCGCCAAGGCCGGCTTCGTGCTGGATTATCTCGAGGTCCGCCACGCCGCCTCGCTGGCGCCGATCGGCTCGCTGAAGGACGGCCCGATGCGGATGCTGGTGGCGGCCAGGCTCGGCAGCACCCGTCTGATCGACAACATCGCGGTCTGAAATCCGGATCGGCAAAAGTGTGAGGCGGTTCACGCGCAAACAGGCTGCGAGCCTGTAATGAGGGCCCGGCCTCATCTGCGCGGCCGTCTCCTGCTTGCGCCACGCGCGCGACGCGGGGATGATCGCGCGTTTCACGGGCGGTCGGAATGAGCGGGACTTTCAGGCAAGGCATTGGTCTCGGCATCGCGCTATTGGCCGCAGGCCTTTCGCAGGCGCAGACCCGGCCGCCGGTCGGCGGCGTCAATTCGGTACCCGGCGCGATGATCTTCTATGTCGCGCATGGCGCGCCCGATGCCTGCGGGCCGGGCTGTTCGGACTGGATCGCCGCCGAAGGCTCGGTGCAGTGGGACACCTACAAGCGCCTGCTGGCGATCCTCGACCGCCAGAACGGCCGCAAGCTGCCGGTGGTGATCAACGTCAAAGGGAATTCCAACCTCAATGTCGCGGCCAGCCTCGGCCGCATCCTGCGCGATCGCGGCATCGATGCGGTGGTCGCGGCGACCGAGGTCGAGGCCTGCGCCGGAAAGTCCGAGGAGGAGTGCTTCGCGCTGAAGCGGCCCGGCGGCCCGCTGGATGCGAAGGAGAAGCTGTCCGGCATCGCCTGCGATTTCGCCTGCGTGCTGATGCTGTCGGGCGGCGTGCATCGCAGCCTGCCGGCGGGCAGCCACGTGGTGCTGAGCGGCATGGAGATCCACAACCGGCTGGCACCCAACGTCTCGGCCGAGCATCGCGAGAGCCTGACCTCGATCTTCACCGACCAGTTCCGGCGCTATCTCGGCGAGATGGGGATCGACCACGAGCTGCTCGACGTCGCCGTCAGCAACGCCGGCGGCGGCCGCTATGTCGAGATTCCGGCCTCAGAATGGGGCCGGCTGCATCTCGTGACCCAGTAATCGCGCAGAGCAATCCGATTGCTCAGAGCAATCCCGATTGCTTACAGCAATCCGAGGTCGCGCAGCTCGCGGCGCATCGGTTCGGGCATCGACGCCACGCTGGCGGCGCTCGATCTGGTGAGATCGGTCGGCGCGGAATCCGCGGTCAGATAGCGCCAGCCCTGGAACGGCCGCGTCGGCCGCGGCGACACCGCGATCACCTTGGGCTGCATCACGATGCGGCAGCGCCCGATGCCGTCCTTGTCGCGGAACGGCTCGATCGCGATGATCTTCTCGCGCGCGGCGATCTCGCCGCGGATCACCCAGTACAACGAACCGCCGGCGAGGAGCTCCTCCTCGCGCTTCGGCGTCATCCGCGTGATGTGGATATGGCGGAGCGGCAGGCCCTTTTTCTTCGCGGTCGCCATCCGCTCGGCGACCCAGCCCTTGAGTTCCTTGACGGAGTCGCAACCGACGGCGAGCTTGATGAGATGAAGCGGCATGCGCCGGATGTAGCGGCCGGCGCGGGCTTTGAAAAGGGAGCGCTGTCCACGGCAGTGGATAGCGGGATTTACGCGCACGAAACGAGGCCGTGATGACGGCTCAAGCCGCCGTCAGCACGCTCGGGCCGGCTCGGCCTCCGCTCAGTCCTGGCTCGCGGCCGCCGGCGCACTCGCCGCGGCCGGCGGCGGTGCCGCCGCGGGCGCAGCAGCCGGCGCAATCTGCACCGGCCGCTTCGCCGCGGTCGGCCGCTTCGGGGCGGCAGCAGGCGTGGCCGCGGCGCGGGCGGCCGGCGGCGGCGCGGCCGCTGCGGGCTTCGCCGGTTCCGGCGTCATGATACTGACCGGCGGCGTCGACGCCGCGCTCGGAAACTCCGCATTGGTCGGCCTGCCCGTGGGCATCGACGGCGGCAGTGCGGCGACCAGACCGGCGGCCGACGCCTGGGCAGCGGCCGGCGCATTCCAGGATCCCGCATAGCGCGTGACCAGGTTCTCGTAGGTCCGCTCGTTCATGTTGGCGATGATCTGATGATTGTCGCCGAGCGAACGGAACGCGGGGCATGCGGTCGGCGTGCAGTGGTCGCGCGCCATCAGCGCGTAGGCGACCAGGCCGTAGCGATCGTGCTCGATGGCGCGGCGCAGCGCCTGCAGCTCGGTGGTCGAATTGCGCTCCGCGGTCGCGAGGTCGCCGAGCGCGGTCAGCCGCGAGACCTGCGCCGCGGCATAGCTGACCGCCGCGGCCGCGGTATCCGATGAGCCGAACAGCACCTTCTCGCAGGCATTGAGGACGGCATCGCCGGCGAGATCGTCGATGCAGGCCAGCGCCGGCACCGTCTGGCCGGTCAATTGCGCGGTCCGTGTCTCGGCCGGCGCCGCCTGCCCGCCCGGCCCGAAGCCTCGGATCGTCGCGGCGACCGCAACCGCGATCGACAGCAGCGTAATGACGGTCAGCGCGCCATTGGCGACGGATTTTTCCGCGCGCAGCAGCGTGACCAGAACGACGATCCCAAAGAACCCCGCCGCGGCCAGGGTCAGCCACATCGGGAAGGTCGGTGAGCGCCAGATCTGATCCAGCGAGGAAGCCCAGTTCATGCGCGATGTCCCTCAACGCAGCGTAAGCACAATCGGCGGCGGCGAACGCCGCCACCCCGACGTCCAACCTTCAGCACAATGGGTCTGCGAACAGGGCCTTTTGACGGCGGCGGCGCGAAACCCGCTCCAGCCTCCGGCTTGCGCACAACTGATCAGGACAGCGCGAGCTGACTCTCCTTGGCCACCCGTTCGAAAGCTTCAGTCGAGCTCTTGATGCGGTACTGGCAGTCGTCACCATCGGTCGGCAGCAGACGGATCACCTCATAGGTGCCGCTCGCCGCCGGGCGAGCCACGTTGCTGGCCGTGAAATAGACGATCTCGCCAATCGAGTACTTATGCTTCAACGCCCTCTCCATTTTCTTAGAGATTGCAGGCCGAGCTGACAGTCCCGATAGCTCCGGCCGGCATTTTGAGAACCCTGCGGCAAGCTAGCACATCGCACCGCCCCAAATCCAGCAAGATTGAGGCATGGCAAAGCTACGATTTTTGCAGGTTTTTCAGGGCGATAGGCAGCAATTTACGTGCCAGCCGGAAATTGGAAGCCAACCCCGGCTGGAACCCGGTTCCACCGCGTCAGGCGGTGTGCGGCAGCTTGCCGTTGGGGCTCGCACTGTCGACCGCACCCGGGAGCTGCTGGGCCAGCACCTGGGACAGCTGGTCGACCGGAATGTTGAACTTGGCGGCGAGCTGCTTGACCGTGTCGCTGCCCAGCACCTCCTGGAGCTGCTGCGCCGTGATCGGCAGGTTCTGGCCGGTGCCGATCCAGGATTTGACCTGCTCGCCGAACCCGGCCTGCTCGAGCTTGGCGACGATCGCCGACAGGCCACCCTGCCCGCCATTGCCCATCACCTGGCCGAGCACGACCGGGATGACGGCCGCGCCGAGCTGGCCAAGCATGCCTTTCAGCTCCGGCGAGTTCTCCAGGGAATCCAGAATGCCCATGGTCTAAGTCCTTTCACGACTTGCAAATCCGCTGTTCCGGATTCGACGCCTTCGGCCGTGCGGCGTCAAGCCGCGATCTTTGTGAGCCCTGTCACAATTCGGAAGCGTACGGCCAGTCAGACGTCCTCGAATCGCGGGATGCGAAGCGTCTCGGCGAGGCCGTCGCGGGTCCATTCCTGGAACGCCGGAAGCTGCATCATCGCGTCGACATAGTGCTGCGCCTCCGCTCTCACCGGGATCGCGTAGGTGCGGAAACGATGCACCACGGGGGCATACATCGCGTCCGCGGCCGAGAATGCGCCGAACAGGAACGGGCCCTGCTTGCCGTAACGCGCATGGCACTCGGCCCAGATGTCCTGGATTCGCGCCGCATTGGCCTTCGCATCGTCCGACAACGCGACCGCGCGGATCGGCCGGTGCAGGTTCATGCCGCATTCGCTGCGCAGCGGCACGAAGCCGGAATGCATCTCCGCCGAGATCGCGCGGGCATGGGCGCGCGCGGCGCGGTCCGAGGGCCACAGCTCCGCCTCGGGAAATGTCTCGGCGAGATACTCGATGATCGCCAGCGAATCCCACACCGTGACCTCGCCGTCGATCAGCGTCGGCACCTTGCCGGCCTTGCTAAAGGCGAGGATGCGGTCCTTGTCGGCCTGGTCGGTATAGAGCGGAACGAAGATTTCCTCGAACGGAATGTCGTTGGCGCGCAGCGCCAGCCACGGCCGCATCGACCATGACGAATAGTTCTTGTTGCCGATGACGAGCTTGAGCATGTCCTGGGGAATCCTGTTGCCACGCCAGTTTGCCATAGTGCATTGCACGCGTTCAACCTGTACATGACGCGGGATGCGGCGCGGAGCGGCAGCCCGCGCGTTGACGAAGGAAGGCACCATGACCGGCTATTGGGTCGACATCCTGGCCGTCGGCTTCTTTGCGCTGGAGTGGCTGGTCTACGCCATCACGCTGGAGCACACCGCCTATGGGCGCGACAGCCTGTCGGCACGAATGCATGTCTATCGCGAGATCTGGGTGCGGAATCTGCTCCACCGCGAGGCGCGGATGGTCGACATGCAGATCATGGCCTCCTTGCAGAACGGCACCGCGTTCTTCGCCTCCACCAGCCTGATCGCGATCGGCGGCGCGCTGGCGCTGCTGCGCGCCACCAATGACGCGCTCGCCGTGCTCGGTGCGCTGCCGGTCAATCTCTCGCCCTCGCCCGCGCTGTGGGAGATCAAGTGCATCGGCCTGATCCTGATCTTCATCTACACCTTCTTCAAATTCGCCTGGGCCTATCGCCTGTTCAACTATGTCGCGATCCTGTTCGGCGCGATGCCGCCGGCCGGCCAGCGCGATACGCCGGAGGCGGAGGCCCATGTGATCCGCACCACGCGGCTGTTCGAGACCGCGGGCCGGCACTTCAACCGCGGCCAGCGCGCGTTCTTCTTCGCGCTCGGCTATCTCGGCTGGTTCCTCAGCCCCTGGGTGCTGTTCATCACCACAGCGGCCGTCGTGATCGTGATCTGGCGCCGGCAGTTCGCCTCCAACGCCTGGCAGGCGATGGGAAGCTGAAACCTGCTGCCGCTCACGACGCGAAATCGCGCGGCGTGAAGTCGAGGTCGAGCACCTTCCATTCGCCGTAGCGCTCCTTCGGCAGCATCGCATAGGGCTGGCAGGCCTGCAGTGCCTCGGTCGCGCTTTTCAGCAGCAGCGGCCCCTTCTCCGACGCGGTGGCCTCGATCAGCAAGGGCGATGCGGCGAGCTTGCCGTCAGGCGTCATGAACACCCGGAGCTTGATCCTGACGTCGTCGCTCGCGGTCACGTTCGCCGGGAGCTTCAGGCAGGTCTTCAGATGGCGGCGGAATTCCGCCGCCACGCTGGAGCCGACATCGGCCTGCTCGGTGGCCGCCGCGTCGAAATTGTCCTTGCCGGGACCGGGACCCGACGGCGCATCGGCGGCCGGCTTCACGGAGATGTCGGGCGGCAGGCCGAGCATCACGTTGTATTTCACCGACAGGTCAGGCTCGGGCTGCGTATAGGCAGGCGGTGACGCCGCCGCCTGTTGCTGCGGCATCGGCTGGGGCATCGGTGGCGTCTGCGTCGCCGGCGGCGGCTCGGCCGCGGCATGTTGCGGCGACGGGCTGGCCTTGGGCGCCGGTGGCGTCGCCTGCTTCGGCGCCGGCTGCTGCTTCTGCGGCGCTTGTGCCTGAGCTGCCGCTTCGGGCTTGGCGGAGTCGACCGGCTTGTCGAGCGACGGCAACCGCAATTCAGGCGTCGGCGACGGGCTCGGCACCGGCTCGAGCTCGGTCTTGGTCTCGGTCCTGGCGACCTCCTGCGGCGTCACGATCTCGACCGGCACCGTGTCAGCGGCGACGGGATCGAACTGATGGACTTCGGAATACAGGAAAATCAGCGCGAGCAGCATCAGGTGCACGAACACCGATGCCAACATGTCCGCGTTTGGCCGAAACTTCATCCCGCTCGATCACATCAGTGATGTCTCCCCGCCGGCAACATTACCGGCCGGAACCCGCCTGCCTCAATCCCCCTCCGGTTCAAATCGGGAAAGCGGCCAGCGCGCAATAGCATGATCCGGGCTGCTGCCCAGCGATTTTCCGCACAATGATGCCCTGGCAAGCAGCGCATCGGCCGATCAACGTGCGCCGGCGCCGGCCATCGCCGAAATCTCGGCCATATCCGCATCCGACAGCTCGAAATCGAAGATGTCGATGTTCTCCTGGAGCCGCTCGAGCTTCGAGGTGCGCGGGATCGCGGACACATTCTGTTGCACCAGCCAGCGCAGGCAGATTTGGGCCGCCGTCTTGCGATAGCGGTCGCCGATCCGCGCCAGCGCGCGGTCGCCCTTGACCCGCCCTTTCGCGATCGGACTGTAGGCGACGAACGCCATGCCATGGCGCACGCAGGCCTCGATCACATCGGCCTGGGCGACATAGGGATGGTACTGGACCTGATCGCAGGCGAGCGGCTCGGGGCACGCCGCCACCGCCTCCTCGATCAGCGGCACATTGAAGTTCGAAACGCCGATATGCCGCGCCAGTCCCGCTTGCTTGACCCGCGCCAATGCGCCGAGCGTCTCGGCCAGCGGCACTTGCGGATTGGGCCAATGCAGCAACAGCAGATCGACCTCGGTCAGGCGCAGCCGCGCCAGGCTCTCTTTGGCGGAGCGCTCGAGATCCTTCGCCATGAAATGCGTGGTCCAGATCTTGGTGGTGACGAACACGTCGTCGCGCTTGATGCCGGAGGCGCGCAGCCCCTCGCCGACCTCGCGCTCATTGTCGTAAATCTGAGCAGTGTCGATGTGCCGGTAGCCGAGCCGCAGCGCCTGCTCGACGATGCGCGCGCAGGTCCGCCCGCGCAACTCCCATGTGCCGAGCCCGATCGCGGGGATTTTGGCGCCGTTGCCTTCGACGACATTCATGTGCCCATTATGCGCGCCTGGCGGAGGCCTGCCAACTCACGTATCGGTTCCGCCGGTGACGGTGACCACGGTTCACCGCTCCGGCTGGTAACCGTCGGTCAATGTCTTCAGGAAGGCGATGATGTCCGCTTCGTCCTGCGACGTCATTGCCGGCGTCTCGCCGGGATGGCGCTCGAACGGCGGATCGCTGACGTCGACATTGCCGTGATATTTCTCCGGCAGGTCGTCGTATTTCTGCACCGTTCCGCTGGCGGTGCGCGGAAACACCTTCTCCGGATTGGTATCGCGGAAATTATAGAAGTCGAGCACCTGCTCGAGGCTGGTGAAGACGCCGTTGTGGAAGAATGCGCGGCGCGTTGCGGTGTTGCGCAGGGTCGGCGTCAGAAACATTCCGCAATATTGCGTCTGCTCGGCGATGTCGGTGCGATACGGGCCGCAGACCCCGAGATCGAAATGATCGGGATCGCGGTTGCCGGCGAGCGCGGCGTTGCGCGGCGCGCCGAGCGCTTCGTACTGATGGTCGGTGAACAGCGGCGGCAGCCCGTCGCGGGTCGTCTGCGAGGTGTGGCAGCCGCCGCAATTGGCTTTCTCCGGATCGTTGAAGAGTTGCAGGCCACGCAGCTCGCTCTCGCTGAGCCGCGCCCTGCCCTCCAGCCAGTAGTCGAACTTGCTGGTGTAGGGATGGAAGCTCGGCTCCTCGACCTGATAGCGCGCAACCGCGAACATCGCCTCGGCGACCAACAGCCGCGTATTGTCGAAAACGCCGGCGCCGAACAGTTCGGCAAAGCGCGAGGCGTAGCTCGCCTGGCGCAGCTTCTGCGCCACCACCTCGATGCTGCCGCCGTCCATCTCGTTGGGATCGAGCAGCGGGAAGAGCGCCTGATCCTGCAGCGTATCGGCGCGGCCGTCCCAGAACAGCCCACCCTGCGGCACGATGTTGACCGCAGACGCGGCCGTGCCGGTCGCAACCTTCCTGGCGCGCACGGCCTGCTGGCCGGCTGCGGCCAGTTGCGCGAAGTCGACGACGTTGTCGTCCTCGTCCTTCTCCGGACCGATGCTGAAATTCGGTTGGCGCTCGAGATAGGTCAGGCCGGGAACGGCCCGCGTGCCTTGCCGGGATTGCGTCGGCCCGCCGAGCATGACCGGCCCATCATTGGGCGGACCATAGGCGTGGTCCGGGCTGTGACAGGATGCGCATGACAATGCGCCCGACGACGACAGCGAGGCGTCGAAGAAGATCATCTGACCAAGCTGCGCCATGCCGGACAGCGGAGCGACCGGCGGACGCCTGAGCTGCACCGGGTTCGGATTTGTCCCCGGCAGCCGCTCGGTCTCGACAGCCGCAACGGCGCCGGCCATGCAGAGCAGGCCGGCGCCGAGAAGCCACAACATGCGGCCGTTCATATGACGTCCAGTAATCCCAAGGGCGCTAGTCCCGGAGCGTTAGTGATGGTGGTGCTCGTCGGGCGGGCTGACGATGACGGTGCCGGCGGTCGGATCGAGGAACAGCGTATCCTGCCGGTACTCGTGATCCTGGCCATGGCCGCGATCGAAGTCGAACAGGTCCGCGATCGATTCGACGCTGTCGTCGAACGAGCCGCCGCCGAGACGCTGGCCATGCAGCCAGTTGTCCTCGATGAAGCGCACCACGGAGGCCTGCGAGATCAGCGTGTGGCTGACGTAGTTCCGCTTGGCGAACGGCGAGATGACGATGAACGGGGTACGCGTACCCGGTCCGCAGCGGCCGTTGACCGGCTTGCCTTCGAGGCCCTTCGGCTGGGTCTGCTTGCCGATGCCGCGGCCGCACTGGCCGGGACCGTTGACCTGGTCGGCGGTCGGATCATACGAGGCGCTGATCGGCGCGAGGTACTGATGGTCGTACCAGCCGTCCGAGTCGTCATAGGTGATGATGACCGCGGTCTCGCCCCACTCCTTCTGCTTCTGCAGGAAATTGATCAGCTCGACATTGCCCGCCTGCTCGTCGAGCGGATCGGAGTTGCCGGGATGACCGTCCTGATAGGCCGGCATCTTGATGTAGGAGACGGCCGGGAAATTGCCGGCCTTCACCGAGGCATAGAAGTCCTCGAGATCGTAGGCATGGTTGGCCGGGTCGACCGTCTTGCTGCCGGGCACGTAGGTGTGGCCGATGGCGTTCACCGAGCTCGGCCGCGCATGGGTCGGATTGGCGGTCGACTTGTAGTACTGGAACCAGGCGTGGTGCGGGATGTAGTCCACGACGGTGCCGTTGACGTTGCTCGAGAAGGTGCTGCGGGCGCAGCTGGTGGTGCCGTTGGCGTTCTTCAGCGTCAGGTCGAAGCCGCCCATGAAGCTGCCCCAGCTGATCTGCTCGGCGTTGAGCAGGTCGCCGATGTTCTTGCTGGTCATCAGGACCTGGCTGGTCGTGCTCGAGCAGGAGTCGTAAGCCGGGTCGGTGTCGCCGATCAGCGTCAGGCCGCCCTGGCCGTCGGCGATCGACGATGAGGTGCCGACGATGTTCTGCGCGCCGTTGGTCTGGCCGGACACCACCTCGAGCGCGCCGGGCGTCGACGGACCGAACGTGTCGGTCCAGTTGTTGTCGCTCATCGCGAAGTTCTGCGCGTAATTCCAGAACGCAGTGACGGTGTTGCCGTCGAAATAGCCCATCACCTGGCCGTTGGTGCCGAACGCGCCGACCCCGCCGGCGGTGCCGCGACCGGTGAATTTCGGAAACAGGTCTTCCTTGCCGTTGTCGACCGCCTGCTGCTCGGGCGTATAGGCGTGGTTCTGCGACTTGGTGTTGGCCTGCGTGCGGTCGAGGCGGAACGGATTGGTCGCGCCGGTGCCGTTGGCCGGATTCAGGTTCGGATTGTTGGTCAGCAGATTGGCGGTGGCGAGGTTGTTGACCCGCGGCGTGTGCGGCTTCGCGACGAATGGGATCGACCCGGTCGGGTTGGCCGCATTCGGATAGGTCGCGAAATAATGATCGAACGAGCGGTTCTCGTTGAAGATCACGACGAGATGCTTGATCGGCGTTGCGGTGTGGATGTGGTGCGGATGATGATCATCGCCGTGATTGTCGTCCTGCGCCGCAGCGCCATACATAACCGCAGTCGCGGCGATCAGACAGACTCCGACCGTCGAAAGAAACTTGGCTTTCACGTAGTGCCCCATTTTTTAAGGATTTGTGACGTCGACCTGCGACAAGTTAGCCGCCGCCGATGACAGCTCTGTGTAAGTTTTTTGCGAGCAACACTTCGTCACAACGTTTCATCATCGCGCGTTTCGATTCACGCGTCGGTTGCAGCACTTGCGGTATTGGATTGATCTCTATCCCGACGATATGTGCATCGCGCGTCGATCCGCACCAGTGCGAGCGCGAGGCAATGGAGCGCCACGCATGGCGAGGACGGCAAATACGTGCCAGAGCTTTTCGAGCGAAGTGGATGCCGGTTCGCGTGAAAAAAGCAAGATTCTAGAGCCCCGTTCCGATTCTATCGGAAGGAAAGGCCCTAATCCTTCATCCCGGTAATCGAGGCACTCACCGCGCGCGGATCGCGCTGCGGCCAGCGGCCGCTTTCGACCTGCGCCAGGAATTCGCCGACGATGCGGTTGTATTCGTCGGGCTCCTCGATGTTGATGGCGTGACCGCAATTCGGCATCACGGCGAGCGCGGCCGACGGGATACTCTGCTTCATCAGGATGCCCGGCAGCAGGCACGGCCAGTCCTCGTCACCGGTGATGATCAGCGTCGGCACTGTGATGCGCTTCATCTCCTCGACCAGCGTGTAGAGTGAGGGGCGCTCCTTCTGCACGCCCTGCTGGGTGTTGGCCGACCCGACCGCCGAATGCTCGGCCAGCATGCGCTTGAACTCGGCATGGCCGCGCGGATCCTTGTTCTCGTACTGCACCCGCGTCGGCCCATAGGCATAGCGCTCGGCGAAGGCCGGCATGCCTTCTCTGAGGATCATGGCCGCGATCGCGTCGGCCTCGGCGCGGAACGTCTCGCGCCTGTCGAGCTCGGCGCCGTAGCCGCAGCCGCCGATGCACAGCGACAGCGCCCGATCAGGGTGACGCAATCCGAAATGCAACGTCGCGAAACCGCCCATCGAGAGGCCGACGATATGTGCCTGCGGCGCACCGATGTGGTCGAGCACGGCCAGGATGTCGTCGGCGGCGCGCGCCTGCGAATAGGAGGCGACCTGCTCGGGCACGTCAGACGGCGGAAAGCCGCGCGCGTTGTAGGCGATGGTGCGGAAGCGCTTGCCGAAATGCCGCATCTGCGGCTCGTAGCTGCGCAGGTCGCCGGCGAATTCGTGGACCAGGATCACCGGATGACCGGATCCGGTCTCCTCGAAATAGAGGCGTACGCCGTCATCGGTTGTCGCATAGGGCATGGTGGTCTCCTGCCTTCTGGTTCGCGTGTTACGGAATGGTCGCTCCTGCCGCCGGCCTGGTGCGCGCAAGGTACGTACCGTGCTGCTTGCTGCCGACCAGGGTGCCGTTGTCGACGACCACTTTGCCGCGCACCATGGTCAGCACCGGCCAGCCCGTGACCTCAAGGCCATCATAGGGTGTGTAGTCCGCGCCGTCGTGGATCAGCTCGTGGCGGATCGTCACCTTGCGCGTCGGGTCCCACAGCGCGATGTCGGCATCGGAGCCGATCGCAATGGTGCCCTTGCGCGGATACAGGCCGTAGATCTTGGCGTGATTGGTGGCGCTGAAGGCGACGAAGCTGTTGATGTCGATGCGGCCCTTCGCGACGCCTTCCGAGAACAGGATCGGCAGCCGCGTCGCCACGCCGGGGATGCCGTTCGGCACCCAGCGGAAGCTGGTGCGTCCCTTGGGCGCGAGCTTTCCTTTCGGGTCGTCGTAGCGGAACGGACAATGGTCCGACGAGAACACCGAGAACACCTTCTGCTGCAGTCCCTCCCAGCACGCCTGCTGGCTGGCGACGTCCCGCGGCGGCGGCGAGCAGACGTATTTGGCGCCTTCCATGTTGAGCTGGTCGAGATCCTTCTCGGTCAGCATCAAATACTGCGGGCAGGTCTCGCCCATCACCCGCAAGCCCCGCTGCTGCGCGCGGCGGATTTCCTCCATCGCCTCGCGGTTCGAGACATGCACGATCATGATCGGCACGTCGACCAGCTCGGACAACGAGATCGCGCGATGGGTGGCCTCGCGCTCGACCGGGATCGGCCGCGAGGTCGCATGGAAGCGCGGCGCGGTGTTGCCGGCGCGCTCCAGCCGGTCGGTCAGGAAGCGGATCGCGTCGAAATTCTCCGCATGCACCATCAGCATCGCGCCGGTCTCGCGCGCCACCGACATGGTCTCGAGCAGCTCGCGATCCGACAGCGCCAGCCCCTCATAGGTCATGAAGACTTTCAGCGAGGTGTAGCCGTCCTCGACCAGTGCCGGCAGCTCCTGGCCCAGCACGTGCTCGGTCGGATCGGTGACGATGAGGTGGAAGGCGACGTCGACATGGCATTCGCCTTCGGCCAGCGCATGGTAATGTTTCAGAGCCTCGCGCAAGGTCTGGCCCTTCTCCTGCAGGCAGAACGGCAGCACCGTGGTGTTGCCGCCGAACGCCGCCGAACGGGTGCCGGAGGCAAAGCCGTCGGCCATCACGATGCCGTCGCCCGACGGCTGAGCGAAATGCACGTGGCTGTCGATGCCGCCGGGCAGCACCAACCGGCCGGTCGCATCGATGACCGTGGCCGCACTGCCGAGATCATGGCCGAGCGCGGTGATCTTGCCGTCGCGGATTCCGACGTCGCAGGCAAAGCTGTCGGCAGCGGTGACCACGGTGCCGCCGCGGATGATGGTGTCGATGGACATCAGCGGGTCCCCTCTTTCGGTGAGCGATGTTCGATGATGGCGGCAAGCGGCTCGGCCAGCCCGATCGTCGGCTTCGGGTCGGGTCTGCGGAACGTGCCGGCGACCGCCTTGCGCGGCCTGAGCACGGCGAGCGTCTCCGCCTGGCGCACGGCGGCCGCGACCGGATCGACCACCGGCACCGGCACGCGATCACGGACCTTTGCCGCAAGCCCGGCGAGCGGCGCGCCGGACAGGATGACGACGTCGGCATTGTCCTGCGCGACCGCCTGGTTGGCGAGCGCGACCAGCAGCTCTTCCTTCTCGGCCTGCACCTCAGAAATCGACTGGAAGCCGCCATCGAGCGTGCGGATGCCGGCGCAGCGCGCGCTCAGCCCATGCATCGCAACGCATTCCTCGTACCAGGGCGCCAGCGCGCCGGCGAAGGTCACGATCGAGAACCGCCGTCCCAGCATGCAGGCAGTGAGCATCGCGGCTTCGGCAAGGCCGACGACCGGATAGGCAAACAGCTCGCGGGCGCCGAACAGGCCGGGATCGCCGAACGCGGCGATGATCGCGGCATCGATGCCGGCGCCGGCCTCGGCCAGCATCTCCAGCGCGATTGCGCCGCCGATCTGCGCCTCGGCGCGGGTCGCGATATAAGGCACGCCGCGCGTGGCGGTGACCGGCACGAGCTCGGTGCCGGGCGATGCCACCTTGCTGCCCGCGGCATGGAGCAGGTCCGTCACCGCTGCGGTCGTGTTGGGATTGAGCAGCAGGATCTTCATGACGCAGCTTTCTTCATCTTGCGGCCGCGCGGCTTCGCGGATGCGTCCGGCACGGCGGCGTCATCAGGTGTGTCGTCCAGCGTCTCGGCGACGATCTCGCCGGTGCGGCGGACGTGATGGGCCAGCATCTGCCCGGCTTGGGCTCCGTCACGCGCTTTCAGCGCGGCCAGAATGTCCTGATGCTCGCGCACCGATTCATCCCAGCGCCCGAGCACCGAGAGCGCAAAGAAGCGCGCCCGCTCGGCCCGCGCCAGCAGCGCCTCGTGCGTCGCTTTCAGCACCGCATTGCGGGCGAAGCCGACGATCGCCGAATGGATCTGCTGGTTGACCTGGAAATAGTCGCGCAGTTCGCCGCGGCCGTGATGCCATTCGATCTTGTCTTGTAGTGCATCGAGCCGCTCGAAATCGGCCTCCTCCATGCGCAGCGCGGCGAGCTCGGCGGCGCAGCGCTCGATGCCGCTGACCGCCTCGAACAATTCGGCCAGCTCGGCGCGGCGGAACGGCGCCACCACCGCGCTGTGGTTGAGCCTGAGCTCGACCAGGCCTTCGCTCGCCAATTGCTTCAGCGCTTCGCGCAGCGGCGTCCGCGAGATGCCGAGCGCGTCGGACAGGTCCGCCTCGCCCAGCGATTGTCCCGGCGCCAGCTCGCCGCGCACGATCATGCTGCGCAGCCGCACCGCCGCCTGCTCGTGCAGTCCGACCCGCGGCACGCGCAGGCGGCGCCGTTGCTGCGCCGTGATCGCGTGCTTGGGTTCCTTGCCACGTCTGGCCGGCTTGGCCTTGGTCTCGGCTTTGGTTTTGGCTTCAGTCACCGCACGCCTATATCGTCATCATTGTGTTCGGAGATCGCGGTCGCCGCGCGCAGATCGGGATTCGTGAACAGGCTGCCCCAGCCGTGCACGCGCGACGGATCGCAGCCGACAGCGGTGAGGCATCCCCACAGCGTCACCGCGATCGAATCCAGAACCGGCACGCCGAACTCGCGCTCCAGCCGCTCGGCGGCGCCCGCGCCGCGCATGTTGGTGCAGAGCACGACGGCGGCATCGCAGCCCTCGCGCACGACCTCCTCGATCAGCGCGGCCACCTTGGCTTCGCTGACCTCGGCAAAGGAGAAATTGTCCTGCAGCGACAAATGGCGCTCGGCAAAGCAATTGAGCCCCTCCGAATTCCAGTTGGCGATGATCTTGTCCTGCACGTCCTTGCGATACGGCGTCACCAGCCCAATGCGCCTGGCGCCGATCCGCCGCAGCAGATCGCGATAGGCCAGCACCGTGGTGCAGGCCTTGATACCCGTTGCCGCAGTGATCTGCTCGCACAGGCTCTCGTCGCGATCGAAGCCGAGCCAGCTTGCCGAGGTGCCGTTCCAGGCGATGACGTCGACCTTGGCGTGCGCAAGCAGTTCCGCTGCGCGAAGGATCTCGCTGGCGTCGAATTGGCGCAGCGCCGCCTCCGACAGCGCGATCTCCGTCACCTTGAAGCGCGCAAAATGCGCCGAGACGCCGTCGATACCTGCCAGCATCGCATAAGTGATCGGCTCGAGCGCGGTATTCGACGACGGCGTCAGCATGCCGAGCCGGACGGGACGTGTCATGGTTGCTTCCGTTGCTCGCTCCGTTCTAGACCGGGAGCTTGCGGCTGTAATCGATCAGGGTCGAGCAGATCAACAGCGCAATGCCCGCGGCGGCGAAATACATCAAGGCCAGGAAGTAGGAGCCGGTGGCCTGCACGATGAAGCCGACGATCAGGGGCGTGGTGATGCCGGCGATGTTGCCGCCGAGATTCATGCAGCCGCCGAGGAAGCCGGACTTGCCGCGGCCCGCCAGTGCCGACGGGATCGCCCAGTACATGCCGCACCAGCGCAGGAAGAACAGCGTCGTCGACAGCAGCACCACCACCGCGACCGCATTGGTGACGTAGGCGACCAGGAAGATCGACACCGTCGCCATGATCGCGGCGATGCCGAACAGGGTGCGGAACACGGTGTTGGGTGCCCCGCCCCGCTCCCGCCAGGTATCGCCGATCCAGCCGCCGACCAGCTCGCCGACGAAGCCTGAGAAGAAGATGATGAAGGAGGCGCCGCCGAGCGCCTTGATGTCGAAGCCGTGCACCTTGAACAGATAGGTCGGCATCCAGGTCAAGAGCCCATAGAAGGTGGTGTTGAAGAACATCCAGCCGAGACACATGCACCACACCGAGCGGAAGCGGAAATAGGCCATCCAGCTGGCGCCGGAGGACGGCGGCGTCGCCGCGTCCTCGATCGCATGCGCCTCCTCGAGGTAGCGCGCCTCGGCTTCGTTGACCGCGGGATGCTCGCGCGGCACGTTGCGGATGTAGTACCAGGCCCACAGCCCGCACAGCATGGTGCCGACGCCGGCGACGACGAAGGCGACCCGCCAGGAGCTGAACGCCGCCATCAGCCAGGCGATCACGATCGAGCCGAGCGCCGCACCGAGCGGCGCGCCGCCGTCCAGCAGCGTCGCGCCGCGGCCGCGCTCGGTCTGCGTCATCCAGATCGCGTTGAGCTTGCCGCCGGCCGGATAGATCGGCGCTTCCGAGGCGCCGAGCCCGAGCCGGGTCAGCAGCAGCAGCATCCAGCTGGTCGACAGGGCCGCCAGCGCTTGGAAGAAGCCCCAGAACAATGTCGCGAGCGCGATCACGATGCGCGGCTTGAAGCGATCGGCGAGCATGCCGCCCGGCACCTGCATCAGTGCGTAGGTCCAGAAGAACGAGCTCAGGATCAGGCCCTGCATCGCCGGATCGATATCGAACTCCTTGGCCATGACGGGCATTGCGACCGACAGCGACGCGCGATCGATATAGTTGATCGAGATCAGGAACAGCATCAGCAGGAAGATCTTCCAGCGCACGCCGGATGGCTTCGCCGCATCTGCCATTGCGATGGTGGACACCTGATCGCTCATTGCTCGCTCCTCATGGCAGATTGTTTCGCCGCTGGCGTCACCTCCGTAACCGAAGGTCACCGGCCCTCCTGCCCGGCGAGAAGTCTGCTTCAAGGCGGCTGGCGCCACAAGCACATTTTGTATTCTGCATACACTATATAATATCATATTGATATTATGAGATATTATTGATAAAGCGCTTCGTTATTGATCAGCCCGTGGCGAGGAATTGGGCGTGAGATAACCAGCCCGTAGCCCGCATGAGCGAAGCGATATGCGGGATCTGATTGCCCCGGATATCGCTTCGCTCATCCGGGCTACATGCCCCGACGGCTGCGTCCCAGGCTGTCGCCTGGGACGCATGTGCATGAACTAGCGGCGGATGAACGTCGCCACCACCGCGCTCGACGTGGCGCAGACCGCGACCACCAGGAACACCAGCGAGGTCTGGTTGTGCTTGTCCATGAAGTGGCCGATCATCGGCTCGCCGAGGCCGGCGAACAGATAGGCGAAGAAGTTCATCACGCCGGTCGCAGTCCCTGCCCGCTTGTGCCCGACCAGGTCCGGGCACAGCGCCCAGAACGAGGATTGCGGGCCGTAGGTGAAGAAGCCGCACAGGAACAGCACCGTCATGCCGAGAACGATTTCCGAGGTCGGGATCGCGTACATGCACAGCGAGGTGATCGCGGCGAGTGCCATGTAGAGCACGATGGCGAGGTAGCGGCGCGAGCCGAACACCTTGTCCGAGACCCAGCCATTGCTGAAGGCGCCGACCGCCATGCCGACCGGCAGCGCGATGCTGATCCAGCGCGGATCGATCACCGAGCTGGCGCCGGCCTTGGCCCAGTTGCTGCCGAGGAAGTGCACCGGCACCCACACCAGCAATCCGTAGCGCGCCGCGTTCTGGAAACCGATCGCGACGCCGGCGACCAGCAGGCGCCAGTTCGACAGCACCGCCTTGTAGCGCGCCAGCGAGCCCTCATTGGCGTCGACTGCGGCCTCGGTTGCAGCGACCTCGTCGCCCTCGTCATGCGGCGAGGCAAAGCCCATATCCTCGGGCTTCTCGCGCGCGATCAGATAGAACGCAATGCCGCCGAGCAGCAGCAGCACGACCGGGATGCGGAAGATCCAGCGCCAGTCGAGCTGGAAATAGCCGACCACGACCAGCGAGGTGACGAACGACAGCACCGAGGCCAGACCGGCCGCGAAGGTATAGAGTCCGTAGACCGTGCCGCGCTCGTGGCGGCCCCACCAGTTCGACAAGAGCCGGCTGCCCGGTGCCCATCCCATCGACTGGAAATAGCCGTTGATGCCCCAGAACGCGGTGAGGCTGACGATCCCGGTCGACAGCGAGGTCGCCCAGTTCATGATGAAGGAGAGGATCGCGCCTGCGCTCATCACCCGGCGGCCGCCGAACTTGTCGCCGAGATTGCCGTTGATGGCTTGGCCGACCGCGTAGCACCACAACAGCGCCGCGCTGGCCCAGCCCAGCGCCTCCTTGGTGACGCCGAACTCGGCCTGGATGCCGGGAATCGCGAACCCGAAGGTCTGCCGCCCGGTGTAGAAGAACAGATAGCAGAACATCGCCGCGAACAGCATGCGCCACTGCGCGCGCCGGAACGAGCTCGCAAGCTCCGGATTCTGCACCCCGACCGAGCCGACGCTCGACGGACTGAACGTGATCGACATTGAACCCTCCCCTGATTGATCGGTGATCGCAATCGGCCGCCGCGTTGTTGTTGTTGTCCGCGCGCGGCCCTCTACGCGCTGCTCTAGACCGGCCAGGGCAGCGAATAGGTCTTGACGTTGGTGAAGCTCTTGATCGCCTCCTGTACGCCTTCCTTGTAGCCAAGGCCGGAGTCCTTGATCCCGCCGAACGGCGACAGCTCGATCCGGTAGCCCGGCACTTCCCAGACATTGACGGTGCCGACATCGAGCTCGTTGACGAACCGCGTGATGTAGTCGAGCCGGTTGGTGCAGACGCCGGACGACAGGCCGAACGCGGTTGAATTCGAAATCCGGATCACGCTGTCGATATCGTTCGGCACGCGGATGATCGGAATGACAGGGCCGAAGGTCTCCTGCATCACCAGCTCGCTGGTGTAGGGAATCCGGTCGACCACGGTCGGCGGATACAGCGCGCCGTTGCGGTCGTTGCCGTGCAGCAGCTCGGCGCCGTCGGCGACCGCCGCATTGACGCGGCGCTCGAACTCCTTCGCCGCGCCCTCATGGATCACGGTGCCGACATCGACCGTCGGGTCCATCGGATCGCCGCACTTCAGCGTACGCGCCTTCTTCAGCACGAGCGCGGCGAAATCGTCCGCAACCGCCTCGACGCAGAGGATGCGCTTCACCGCCGTGCAGCGCTGGCCGGAATTCTTGGTCGCGCCGGTGACCGCAAGCTCCGCGGCCTTCTCGAGGTCTGCGTCCTCCATCACGATCAGGGGATCGTTGCCGCCGAGCTCGAGCACCAGGCGCTTGTAGCCGGCCTTGCTGGCGATGTGCTTGCCGACCCTGACCGAGCCGGTGAAGGTCACGAGGTCGGCGTCGGGATCTGATATCATCGCATCGCCCATCGACTGCGGATTGCCTGTCACCACCGACAGCATCTCGGGCGGCAGCCCCGCCTCATACAGCACGTCGGCGAGCGCGAGCGCGGTCAGCGGCGTCAGCTCGGTCGGCTTCAGCACCACGCGGTTGTTGGTCGCGATTGCGGGGGCGATCTTGTGGCTCACCATGTTGAGCGGATGGTTGAACGGCGTGATCGCCGAGATCGCGCCGAGCAGCGGCGTCCGGGTGGTGAAGATCTTGCGCGCCTTGCCCTGCGGGCTGATGTCGCAGGAAAACGTCTCGCCGTCGTCCTGGATCGCGAGCTGGCCCGCGAAGGAGTAGACGTCATAGGCGCGGCCGGCCTCGTACAGCGAGTCCTTCCAGCACAGCCCGGATTCGGCGGTGATCAGCCGCGCGAACTCTTCCTTGCGGCCGGCCAGGAGCTCGGCCGTGCGCAGCAGGATGCGCTGGCGCTCATAGCGCGTCAGCTTCGGCTTGAACGCGGCCGCCTTGGCAAACGCACTGCGGACATGCTCCGGCCGCGCTGCCGGCACGGTGCCCACCACCTTGTTGGTGTAGGGATTGAAGACCTCGACATGCTCGTCGGTGTCGACGAGCGTGCCTGCGATGCGCATCTGCTCGTGGCGGACGGCTGCGCTCTGGATGTTCATGATGGTGTCCTCTGGTCCTGGCGTCACTGGATGCGGTTGAGCGCGACGTCGAAGGCGTCGAAATTGCGCAAGGCGTGCCCTTCCGGCAGCGCGATCCTGCGGTTGGCGATCAGCGGCACCCGCTGCTCGGTCAGCCCGCCATGCGAACGCAGCGGCTCGGTCAGCCCCGAGAGATCGTGGCGGGATTCGCTGGTGCCGAGCACCTTGTGCTTGGTCGAGATCACGACGATGTCGCCGATCCGGTCCGGCGGCAGCTCGAACCGGGCACAGGCCTCCTTGCGCGTCAGCGCGATCTCGATGCCCTTGGTATCGCGCAGCCGCATCAGCAGCGTGCCGACGTCGGCACCGTCGGGCGTGTAGATCGTCGCGAACGAGCCGAGCGACCCGTGATGGGCGACATAGGGATCGGTGATCGGCAGGATCACCCGCGCGGCACCCGCACCGGTCCAGTCGTCCATCACGTCCTGGAGGTAGATCACGTCGGGCCTCCCGTCGGGCAAGAACTTGTCGTTCATGCCGTGGTCGGCGGTCGCCACGATGTTGCAGCCGAGCGCATCGAGCTCGGCAAGATAGCCGTCGATCATCGCGTAGAAGTCGTTGGCGATCCTGGTGCCGAGCCCGACCTTGTGCTGGATGTAGTCGGTGGTCGACAGATACATCAGATCGGGACGGTATCGCTCGACCAGCTTGACGCCGGCCGCGAACACGAAGCGTGACAGGTCGGCCGAATAGACCTCCGGCAACGGCAGGCCGACGAAGTCGAGCACATTGTCGATGCCGTTATTGGCCTTGGTGGCCTGATCGGCTTTCTCCGACGAGAAGGCAATCGCACGGCCGCTCGCATAGTCGAGCCCGTCGGCCAGCAAGGTGCGCAGCTTGTCCTTGGCGGTGACGGCGGCGACCTTGTAGCCGGCGTCATGAACCCCGGCCAGGATGGTCGGCGCGCGCAGGAATTTGGGATCGTTCATCATGACTTCGACATTGTTCGCCGTGTCGTAGAAGTAGTTGCCGGCGATGCCGTGCACCGCGGGCGGCCGTCCGGTGATGATCGAGAGGTTGTTCGGATTGGTGAAGCTCGGGATCACGCTGGCGGCATGGACATGCGCGCCCTCCCTCATGAAGCGCGCGAAGGTCGGCGCGACGCCGGCCTCGATTGCGCGCTCGATGTAGCCGGGCTCCGAACCGTCGAGGCAGATCACGACGGTTGGCCGCGTCGGCGCATCGTAGCGGCGCCCATTGACGGTGATGATTTTGCGATTTTCCTGGCGATCGTCTTGCATGAGTTATCTCCTTGTCACTGCGCCGCCGTCACGCGCTCACCGCGCTCGGCATCCGCTGGGTCTGCGCTGCCTCGATCAGCCGCTCTTTCGACCCCAAGAAGTTGCGGCCGCGTTCGCCCTCGAGCGAGTCGGCGATCAGCGCGTGCCATTCGGCGCGCTCGATCCGGTAGGCGGCCGGATTGCAGGAGATGCCGAGCCGCGCCATGAAATCCTCGAGGTCGTCGGCCGCCCGCATAAGGTCCGCGCCGAAAATCTGCTTCAGGCTGTCCTCGCAGAGCCCGCCCGCCCCCCTGACGCTGCGCAGCACCATCGGCAGCGAGAACGAGCAGGCAATGCCGTGCTGCACGCCGTGCCGCAGCGTGATCGGATAGGACAGCGAATGCGCGATCGCGGTCTTGGTGTTGGAGAACGCCAGCCCGGCGAACAGCGCCGCCTGCGCCATGCGGCTGCGCAGCTCGAGATTGCCGAGATCGTTGGCGAGCTTCGGCAGCACGTCGAGAACACCGCGCGCCGCCGCCACCGCGTGGTTGGCCGACACCGGGTTGTTGTTGACGTTCCAGATGCTCTCCAGCGCATGCGACAGCGCATCGAGCCCGGTGCTGATGGTGAGCAGCTGCGGCTTGCCGAGCATCAGGCGCGGATCGATCACCGCATGGGTCGGATAGAGCGACGGACGCGCCAGCGAATATTTCTTGCCGTTGGCCTCGTCCCACACCGTGCCCCAGCAGGTTACCTCGCTGCCGGTGCCCGCGGTGGTCGGCACCGCGATGATCGGGATCGCGGCAAGCCGCTCGGCGCCCTGCTGGGTCTCCAGATAGGCTTTCACCGTGGCGAAGTCGCCGCCCGCCGCCGCGAACACTTTTGCGGAGTCGATCACCGAGCCGCCGCCCAGTGCGATGATCACGTCCGGCTGTTTGGCGAGCCCGGCAAAGCGCGCGCTCTGCTCGGTGAGCAGCCGGTAGTCCGGATTGGGCGCGACGTCGCGGATGGTCAGGACCGACGGCCCTGCCGCGGCGCGCAGCCGGCGCTCGAGTTCGTCGAACACCGGTTCGCCATAGGTCACCAGCGCATAGGCGCGCTTGCCGATCAGCGCCGGCAGCTTGTCGAAGCTGTCGGCTCCGAATTCAACTCTTACCGGGTTGGAATAAGTCCAGGCCATCCACGCGTCCTCCGTTTGGCGCGAAGGTACGTCGCCCGTTGCTATTGACAAATTCATTCTACGGATGCGTTCTATTGATTATGTCAATAGTATTCAGCCAGCTCCGCGCCTTCCATGCGGTCGCCGCCCATGGCGGCTTCACTGCGGCGTCGCGTGTGCTCAACGTCGGCCAGCCGACGCTGACCATCCAGGTCAAGGAGCTGGAGGAGAGCTACGGCGTCGAGCTTTTGATCCGCAAGCCCAGGCACACCGAGCTCACCGAGGCAGGCAGCGCGCTGTTCGAGATCACCCGCGGCATCATGACGTTCTGCGACGAGGCGCACGAATTGCTGGCCGCGCATGGCAAGGCCACCAGAGGCCATCTGCGGGTTGCAACCGTCGGTCCATTCCATGCCACCGAGATCATCGCCGCCTTCAAGCGCGACCATCCGGAGGTGCAGATCTCGACCCTGCTCGGCAATTCCGAGCGCACCTTTCGCCACATCGTCGACTTCGAGGCCGACGTCGCGATCCTGGCGGAGGTGCCGGAAGATCCGCGCGTCACCATGATCCCCTATCGCACCCACCGCGTGATCGTGTTCGTCAACCGCGATCACCCCTGGTTCAAGCGCAAGTCGGTCCGGCTGCGCGAGCTGGCCGACCAGCCGATCGTGCTGCGCGAGCGCGGCTCGACCACCCGGCGCGCCTTCGAGGCGACGATGCAGGCCGAGGGCATCCGGATCGAGCCGGTGTTCGAGATCGAAAGCCGGGAGGGCGTCTGGAAGGCGGTCGAGCGCGGGCTCGGCATCAGCGTCGTCGCGGACTTCGAATTCGTGCCGCACCCGAACCTGCGCGCGCTCGAGATCAGCGACCGCACGATCAAGACCCAGTACAGCATCGCCCACCACAGCGGCCGCGGCCACTCACCCATCATCAAGGCATTCATCGACACGGTCCGCCGGATGAAGGGTGGCGATGCTACCGCGAAGGGCTCCTCCCGGCCTTGAGTGCGAGCAACGCCACGAGTCCAGCCAAACTCAAAGCCGACGTGACCGCAAGCGTATAGCCGCCGAGCGGTGCAATCAGGAAGCCGAATGCCAGCGGCGCGATCGCTTGAGACAGCCGCGACGGCGCGCCGAGCAGCCCCAGGCGGTAGCCGTAATCCTTTGGACCGAAGATCGCCAGCGGCAGCGTACCCCGCGCGATCGTCAGGATGCCGTTCCCTGCGCCGTGCAGCAGCGCGAAGACACCGGCAAAGCCACCGCCGAACAAGCCGATCACGCAGGCGCCCAACGGGTGCGTGATGCAGGCCAGGCGTGCTGACCACAGCGGATGGAAGCGCTTCAGCAGGCTCGCTTCGACAATGCGCGCTGCCACCTGCGCCGGGCCGATCAACGCGCCTGCCGCGATCGCCTGCGCTTGCGTCGCGCCGAGCGACTCGAGAATGCGCGGCAAGTGCACCGCCATCGCCGACGTGACGCTCCAGGCGGCCGCGAAAGCGAAGGCCAGCAGCACCATCGCACGATCGATCGGAATATGTGGCTTCGGCGTGTCCGCCGCGAGCCGATGCTCTCGCCTCAATCTGGGGATCAGAAAGCCATTCAGCGGCAGGCAGATCAGAATGTGCGCCGCCGCCCAGCCGAAGCAGGTCCAGCGCCATCCGATGGTTGACAGTCCCCACGCGCTGAGCGGCCAGCCGATCGTGCTGGCAAAGCCCGCGATCAAGGTGATGCCGGTGATGGAGCGGCGGGCGGCATCGCCGTAGATGCGCCCGAGCGCCGCGAAGGCCGCGTCATACAGGCCAAGGCCCATGCCGACGCCGAGCAACAGCCAGCTCACCGCCATCAGGACGCCGCCCTGCGCAAGCCCGAGCAGGATCAGGCCGGACGCCAGAATGAGATTGGACGCGCACAGCACTTCGCGTCCGCCCATGCGGTCGATCTGGCGGCCGACGCGCGGACCGAGCAATCCCGAGATCACCAGCGCCATCGAGAACGCGGCGAACAGCCAGTTCGTCGAGATGCCGAGGTCGCGCGCGATCGGGTCCGCGAGGATGGCCGGCAGATAGTAGCTCGAGGCCCAGGCAAGGGTCTGCGTGGTGCCGAGCGCGACGATCAGGATATTATCGGCACGGCGGCTCATCCAGCGCGCGTGCCCGTCGTCTTCGGCGAAACCACCTCTCCGTCCTCCTTGACGAACCGGCCGATGTCGGCGACCGGGAGGAGATCAAGAACCGCCTCGGACGGCCGGCATAACTTCACGCCCTTTGGCGAGACCACGATCGGCCGGTTGATCAGGATCGGATGTGCCATCATGAAATCGATCAGTTCGTCGTCGCTCCATTTCGGATTGCCAAGATCGAGCGCGGCATAGGGCGTGCCTTTCTCGCGCAGCAACGCGCGCGGCGTCATGCCCATGGCTGCGATCAGCGCGACCAGCGTGTCGCGCGCGGGAGGCGTCTTGAGATATTCGACGATCTCGGGCTCCTCCCCGCTTTGCCGGATCATGGCCAGGGTGTTGCGCGACGTCCCGCAATCGGGATTGTGATAGATCGTGATCGTCATTGGATCGCTTCCTTTGTGGTCTCAGTGCCGCGCAGCAGCCAGGTCATGAATGCCGCCGCGACCACGGCGCCCAGAACCTCGGCCACGATGAAGCCCGGCAGGTCCTGCGCCCTGATGCCGGAAAACGTATCGGTGAACGATCGCGCGATGGCGACCGCCGGATTGGCAAAGGACGTGGACGCGGTGAACCAGTAAGCGGCCGTGATGTAAAGCCCGACCAGCCATGGAATTGCGGCCTCGCGAAACCGGAGGCCACCGAGAATCGCTGCGATCAATCCGAACGCGGCAACGAATTCCGCAAACCACTGCGGAAAGCCTGTCCTCGCCTTGACCGAGAACTCCAGCAGCGGCAGGCCGAACATGCCGTGCGCAACCATTGTACCCAGGATTCCTCCGAGCATTTGCGCCGCGACGTACTGCGCGGCGTGCGGCAGTCGGAGTTCCCCCTTCAGTATGAACACCAGTGTCACCGCCGGATTGAAGTGCGCGCCGGAGATCGGCCCAAAGATCGTGATCAGCACCACCAGAATGGCGCCGGTCGGAAGCGTGTTGCCGAGCAGCGCCAACGCCACGTCCTTGGTCAAGGTCTCGGCCATGATGCCGGAGCCGACGACGGTCGCGACCAGGAGCAAGGTACCAACCCCCTCGGCCGCGAGGCGTCGTGACAGGTCGAAGTCGCGCATCAGGCACGCGCCTTCTTCTTGGCTGTGGAGGGCCTGCACTGCGCATCGGCGAGCGCCGGCGCGCAGATTTCCGGGTGGCCCGCGCAGCAATCCTTCATCAGGAAGGCGATGAGATCCCGCAAGCCGGTGAAGTCCGCCGAGTAGATGATCGAACGCGCCTCGCGACGCGGCACGATCATGCCGGCGTGCTCGAGATCCTTCAGATGAAACGACACGTTGGACGGCGATACCGCGACCGCCTCGGCGATCGCACCGGCCGCCATCCCGCCGGGACCGGCCTGCACCAGCAACCGCACGATCCGCAGCCGCGTTTCCTGCGACAGCGCGGCAAAGGCGGTTCGGGCTTGACGCTCCTCCATATTTCGACAATCCTACAATTCAATAATCATTGAAATGAGGATAGCAGCCATGGACACGCTTGCCAACACCCGATCGATCGTCGGCGCCCTGCTCCCGGTGGACGAGCTGTCGGCTGCGGCGCTGCTATCCAGCCTCGAGGCGCACAAGGAGAAGCCGCTGATCTTCAGCTACGATGGAAGGGACGTCCGCCCCAGCTACCACGTGACCGAGGTCAAGACCGGCTCATTCAGAGGGCTCGATTGCGGTGCGAATCCCGAGAGCTGGAGCGAGACCTTCATTCAGCTCTGGGACATCGAGGAGGAAAACCGCGGCCACATGGCTGCCGGGAAATTCCTCGCGATCATCCGCAAGGTCGACCAGGCCGTCGGCTTCGATCCGCAAGCCAAGCTGACCTTCGAAGTCAGCGACGGCGTGCGGCCGATGCAGATCTATCGCGCGGAACGCATGGATGCCGGCGACACCGCGGTCCGCGTCTATCTCTCCGCGCGTCCGTCGAGCTGCAAGCCGCGCGACCGCTGGCTGCAGGAGCAGCAATCCTGCTGCGTGCCGACAGCCAAGCAGCCGTGCTGCGGCTGATTGATGTTCGAGCGGGTTCGCGCCAAAAATCCCGATCACTGAGTTGCCCGACGGGTCAAGCCTCCGCAGCAAAAATATTTCGGTTTATCCGCAGACCGACACAGTGTATGTATCCGCCCGTCTCACCCGATCGAGGGGCGCTGCGCATCGTCAGGAGTGTTGCGGTGAGATGCGGTGGACGCTGCTTGTGCACTGACGACGTGCGCGATGCGGCGGACGGCGAAGTCGTGCAGACCTGACGCCCTAGCGGCAGGTGTCTCCTAGCGGAACGCGCAAGCGTTCTCGCGAAGGACGGTGACAAACAAGCCCAGTCTCACCGGGGCGAGCACGTATAAGCCGTAAAACCATCGCGCAGGGAAAGCCGGGTTGTTTCCGGTTACACCCGTGGTCCTACCTCCCGCGTTTTTCATTACGCGGGACCCATGGGTGCGATCGGCACCCGGCTTTCCCTGCGCCCTCTGCTTTCAGGGCGGCGAAAACGACATGCAAAAGCTCGGACAGATGATGTCGCGAGAATGCGAAGCCGCGTCCTACCCACACCTGTCATCGCCCGGCTCGCCGCCTCCGCTAAAGCTTCGGCGCGCCACGGACTGCTTGCCTCGTCGAAGCCTTGGCGTAGACGGGACCGGCCGATCCAGTACGCCGCGGCTTCTCGACTCAAGCACAGCCGCCTCTGGAATACTGGATCACCCGCTTTCGCGGGTGATGACACCGCGTTGTGAGGCATCTTGAATCCAGAACTGTCCTCATCGTCGTCCTGGCGAAAGCCAGGATCCATTACCCCAAATCTCAGTTGTTGCGCGAAGCTGCGGCCGCGGTCCCGCTCATCATCAAACGCGGTGGTTATGGCTTTCGCCAGGACACCGGTGAATGTGACGATTGCCGCAATGACGGCAAACTGCGCCCTACCCCTTCAAGCCGCCGTCGGCGCGCTCGACAGCGCGGCGAACACGGTCTCCGGCGAATGCGCGATCACCGCGAGCAGCGCGCGGGCGGGACCGCGTGGGGCGCGCTTGCCCTGTTCCCAGTTGCGGATGGTTTCCACGGGCACGCCGAGCTTGGCGGCGAATTCGAGCTGGGTGAGCTGGGCGCGGCGGCGCAAATCGCGCACGGCCGGCTGGGCGGCCGCAGGCTGCATTGCCGCTTCGGCCGGCTGCGCGGGGACGAGCGGGATTTCCTGCCCGTCGCGCAATTCGACGATCCGTCCGTCCGCCTTGAGCCGCAACCGCTGCATGATGGCCCCCTTGAAGATAGGCGCATCATCCGCCAACCCCGTTAAGGCGCGATTAACGATAAGACGGCCGGCCGGGGGGGAGCTATTTCAGCCCGAACCACAGCGTGGCGATGCCGAGAAACGAGAAGAAGCCGACCACGTCGGTGACGGTCGTGACGAAGGTGCCGGAGGCGACCGCCGGGTCGGCGCGCACCCGCTCCAGCACCATCGGAATCAGGATGCCGCCGAGCGCACCGGCGACCAGATTGCAGATGATCGCAAGCCCGATCACGATGCCGAGGCCTGGGATCTTGAACCAGGCCACCGCGGCGATGCCGGTGATGACCGCAAAGGCGATGCCGTTGACGAGCCCGACCATGGTCTCGCGCAGCACCACGCGCATCGCGTTGAACGCGCCGAGCTCGCGGGTGGCGAGCGCGCGGACCGCGACCGTCATGGTCTGGGTCGCGGCATTGCCGCCCTGGCTCGCTACGATCGGCGCCAGCACCGCGAGCGCCACCATCTTCTCGAGCTGGCCCTCGAACAGGCCGAGCACCGACGAGGCCAGGAACGCGGTGGCGAGATTGACCAAGAGCCAGTTGAAGCGACCGCGGGCAATGGTCCAGACCGTGTCCGACAATTCTTCGGGATGGGTGACGCCGCCGAGCGCCTTCAGGTCCTCGTCGGCCTCCTCCTCGATCACGTCGACGACGTCGTCGATGGTGATCACGCCGACCAGGCGCTCGGTGGTGTCGACCACAGGAGCCGCCACCAGATTGTACTTGCCGAACATCCGCGCGACCTCTTCCTGGTCCTCCAGCGCGGAGACCCGGCGACGGTCCTCGTCGATCAGGTCCTTGACCGGAACCGGGCGGCGCGTGCGCAGCAGCACGTCGAGCGGCACGGCGCCGAGCAAATGCCTGTCGGCATCGACCACATAGATCTCGTAGAATCGATCCGGCAGGTCGGGCGTGTCGCGCATGTAGTCGATCGCCTGCCCGACGGTCTTGTCCGGCGACACCGCGATGAACTCGGTCTGCATCCGCCGGCCGGCGGAATTCTCCGGATACAGCAGGCTGCGCTCGATGTCCTCGCGCTCGGCCGCCGGCAGCTTCTCCAGGATCTCTTCCTGGTCCTCCTCGTCGAGGCTCTCCAGCAACTCGACGGCGTCGTCGGATTCGAGCTCGCGGACGCCCTCGGCGACGGTCTCCGGCTCGAGTTCCTCGAGGATCTCCTCACGGACGCTCTCGTCGACCTCGTTGAGCGCCGAGAAGTCGAAATCGGTGCCGGTGATCTCGACCAGGGTGACGCGGTCGTCGGGCTCCAGCGCCGCGATCAGGTCGCCGAGATCGGCCTCGTGCAGTTCCGCGACCACCTCGCACAGCAGCGGCCGGTCGGCAGCGTGGATCGCCCGGGTGATCTCGTCGACGAATTCGGGGCGGAGCTGGCCCTCCTCGTCCCGCATCGGCATCCGGGCGAGCGGGTCGTCCTTTGGGCGGTCCTTGGCGGGCTCGGCAACGTCGAAATTCTCGGCCATGCCGTGTTTCGCCGGTTTGACAGGAGGGGAAAATCTGGTCTGATTGATGCGGACCGGATTACCTAATCGGCGGGGCACAGTGCAATGAGAAAGATGTCGAGCGCACCACGACCGATCCTCAACATTGTGGCGACGTTGGTCGCGATCGCGCCGCTCGCGCTGTTCGGCGCGGCGCAAGCCAACGAATGCCCGCGCAAGGACGCACTCGGCACCTCACGTGTGCTCGAGGTCGATCCTGCGACTTATCCGCGCGTCGGGCTGAAGAGCTTTCCGCAGACCCTGCCGCTCAGGGATGGCGAGGTGGTGCTGACGTTCGACGACGGACCGTCGCCTTTCGTCACCGACAAGGTGCTGGCGGCGCTGGGCACCGAATGCGTGCAGGCCACCTTCTTCATGGTCGGCCGCAACGCCTCCGAGCACCCCGACATGGTCCGCAAGATCGCGCGCCTTGGCCACACCGTCGGCTATCACACCTGGGACCATGCGCATCTCAACAAGCTGCCGACCGACCAGGCCGAGGCGAGCATCAACCGGGGCATCGAAGCGGTCCAGGCCGCCTTGCGCGGCACTGCCAGCACGGTTCCGAGCACGCCGTTCTTCCGGTTCCCCTATTTCGAGTCGACTCCGACGTTGCTCGACCATTTGGAAAAGCGCGGTATCGCGGTGTTCGGGGCGGATTTCTGGGCCAGCGACTGGGTCAAGATGACGCCCGAGGAAGAATTGAAGCTGCTCACCGGCCGGCTCGAAGCCCACCGGAAGGGAATTATCCTGCTGCATGACCCGCAAATGCGAACGGCCGAGATGCTGCCGGCCTTCCTGAGGTATCTCCAGGAGCATAATTTTCACGTCGTCCACATCGTCCCGCCGGCGATGAAGACCGTGTCCGACCGGACACATTGAACCCGGGGCCAAAGCTGGATTACAGACTGTTAAGGCGGCGTTCATGGCGCCCTTCTTAAGGATTCGTCAGTGCGTTTGGAATGCGGCCTGGATTTAATGATTGCAAACGTCCTGGTGATGATCCGGAAGCGGTCGCGGACCGTGATCGGCGCGGCGCTGCTGGGCTGCGGCTTGATGCCGCCGCATGCCGCCCTCGCCGCCGACTGCCCCAATCCCAACGCACTCGGCACCTCGCGGACCCTCGTCGTCGATCCCAAGGAGCATCCGCGGATCGGCACCATGCAGTATCCGGAGACCCTGCCGCTCGCCGACCACGAGGTGGTGCTGACCTTCGACGACGGCCCGCTGCCGAAATACAGCAACCAGGTGCTGGCCATCCTCGCCAGCCAATGCGTCAAGGCGACCTTCTTCACCATCGGCTCCCAGGCCCGGTTCAATCCGGAGGGCGTGCGCAAGCTGATCGCGGCCGGCCACACCGTCGGCACGCACAGCCAGAACCACCCGCTGACGATGAACAAGATGCCGCTCGAGCGGGTGAAGCAGGAGGTCGACGACGGCATCGCCTCGACGCTCGCAGCCCTCAACGGCGACAAGAGCAAGCTCGCGCCGTTCTTCCGGATTCCCGGCCTGATGCGCGCCGAGATCCCCGAGGCCTATCTGGCGTCGCAGGGCATCCAGGTCTGGAGCGCCGACTTCCCGGCCGACGACTGGCGCCACATCTCGCCGCAACGGGTTTACGATCTCGCGATCCAGCGCATCGAGGCCAAGCACAAGGGCATCCTGCTGCTGCACGACATCCAGCCGCGCACCGTCGCGGCGCTGCCGCGCATCCTCAATACGTTGAAGGAGCGCGGCTATCGCATCGTGCACGTCGTGCCGGCGACGGCGGAGCGCCCGGCGACGCCGACCGAGCCGCAGCAGTGGTTCATGCACCCTCCGACCGAGACGGTGGCGACCACGCGCTGGCCGAAGATTCCGAACTTCATCTTCACCGCGACGCGGACGCTGCCTGCGCCCGTGTTTGCCGGCATGGACTGGCGCGATGCCGACATCCTCGATCACGCCCAGCACGCGCGCCTCGGTGTGCCCGTCCGTACGGCCTGGCCGCAACCGCAGCTCTCGCAGCTCGCCGCCGTCTCGACCTTGCCGATCCCGGCGGCCAATGTGTTTCGCGTTCCCGAGGCGCTGGATCTGACGCTGCTCGCGGCCCGCTCGGCCGGCAGTCGCCGCCTCACGCAGCGCGCGGCAACTGTCCCCGGCGTCGGCGCGCCGCGCGCGCAGGCGATCTCCGCGCGCCAGACGACGCATCCGAGGCAGGCCGCACATCAGCTCCCCGCTCCGGTCCGCGGTAGAGCCCACGGCGCGCCGTTGCGCGTCGCACCACCGGCTGCGAGCAATGCCTCGGTCCATGTCGCCAGGCGCACCCCGCGCGCCGAAGCCTCGGCGGCCAACAAGCGCGTGCCCGATTGAGCTGACTTGGCTGGCCACGATCTCGGCGATGCAGAGCAGGATCACCAGCGCCTCGCCGCGCTCAGTTCATCCAGGTCACGGTATAAGTGAGCGGCAGGCCGAGCAGGCTCATCGACCTGATCCGATAATCGGTGACGCCGGCCGCCCGCAAAACGGATTCCAGCTCGCTGCGCGACAGCAGATTCATGTAGTCGCCCGCCGCCCAGCCCTTGCCGATGAATTCCAGGAAGCGATCGAACTGCTGCTTGGACAGCATGAGGTGCAGCAGCGGCAGGCGGGTGTGGACCTCGATCGGGAACAGCCGGTTCGGCGTCGTCAGATAACCGCGCTTCGACACGCGCCGCATCTCGCGAACGAATTGGATCTGCCGCTCGCGGCTGCCGACATGTTCGATCACGGCGTTCGAGTAGCCGATATCGAAGCTGCCGTCGGAAAACTGCAAATCGCAGCCGTCGCCATTGACGATCTTGATCTGCGGATGGTTCTTGCTGAAGTGCTCCATCTTCTCGGGCGTCAGGGCCGTGATCTGTCCCGGATAGGGATAGTGCTTGGCCAGATAATTGTCGGTCGACCAGTAATCGGTATCGGTGACGCCGATATCGATGATGGTGTCCGTGCTGCGCGGCTGCAGCAGATCGATGAATTCCTGATATTTCCTGGCGCGGTTGCGACCGGACACTTTCGACGCCAGCGACTCGATCAGATCCGTTGCCGGATTGGTCACAAGCTCCATGAGCGATCTCCCTTCGAATGTGCGAGCGACGATGTTGCGTGACCAGCATGGCTGCTCGCGCGCGTCAGTTTCCTGGTGGTGACGCCATCCATTGGCGGACGGCAACGCAACGGTGCTCTCGCGCACGTCAGGGAGTAGCACCGGTCTTGCAGCTACAGCCTTGGTCTTCGCGTACAGAATTTGACTTCGTACCAGCCCGGCAACAAATAGACGAAATTCAACGACACGTTGCGATTACATCGCACTAACCTTAATGCGGCGGCGTGCTGCCCGGAGCCTGCCGGCCCCAGGATAGCGCGTTTCGCGCCCTCGCTTTCGCTAGGCTTGTGGCCGGTTCTGGTCGTACAGCACCCGCACGCGGATCGTGCCGTGAATGGCCTTCAGCTCGGCCAGCAAGTCCTCGCCCTCGCCGCCGACCACGTCGGTCTCGAGCACGACGTAGCCGACTTCCACATCGGTCTGCAGGTATTGCGCCAGGATGTTGATGCCGTGCCGCGACACCGCGTCGTTGACCTGCCGCATCACGCCGGGAACGTTGCGGTGGACATGGATGAAGCGCGTGCCGGTCGGCCGTGCCGGCAACTGCACCTGCGGAAAGTTCACCGCGCCGAAGGTCGAGCCGACGTCGGAATGGTCGATCAGCTTGCGCGCGACCTCGCTGCCGATCCGATCCTGCGCCTCTTCGGTCGAGCCGCCGACATGCGGCGTCAGGATCACGTTGGGCAGGCCTTGCAGCGGCGAGACGAAACGATCCTGGTTCGACGTCGGCTCGACCGGAAACACGTCGGCCGCAGCACCCGCCAGCCTGCCCTCGCGCAGCGCGCTCGCCAGCGCATCGAGATCGACCACGGTGCCGCGCGAATTGTTGATCAGATAGGCCTCCGGCTTCATCAGCCTGATCTGGGCCGCGCCGATCATGTTGGCCGTGGTCGGCGTCTCCGGCACATGCAGCGAAACGACATCGCTCGCTGCGAGCAGTTCATCGAGCGTCTCGACCGGCTCGGTGTTGCCGTGACGCAATTTGTCGGTCTGATCGAAATAGATCACGCGCATGCCCATGGCTTCCGCGAGATTCGACAGCTGCGAACCGATGTTGCCGTAGCCGACGATGCCAAGCGTCTTGCCGCGCACCTCGCGGCTGCCCTCGGCGGACTTGTCCCACCCGCCGGCATGCGCGGAGATCGAGCGCGGAAAGATCCGGCGAAACAGCATCACGATCTCGGCGATGGTCAGCTCGGCCACGCTGCGTGTATTGGAGTAAGGAGCGTTGAAGACCGGAATGCCAAGACGCCGCGCGGCGTCGAGATCGACCTGGTTGGTGCCGACCGAGAAGCAGCCGACCACCAAGAGCCGGTCCGCCGCCTCCAGGACCTCCGCGGTCAATTGCGTCCGCGAGCGGATTCCCAGCATATGAATGCCCGACAGCGCCCGCTTGAGCTCGGCAGGTCCCAGCGCCTTGGGCAGGCGTTGCAGCTCGGTATAGCCGTTGGCTTCGAACATCCGGACTGCGGAATCGTTGACGCCTTCAAGCAGCAGGACGCGGATCTTGGTCTTGGGAAGAGACAGCATCGTCGGACTTGGCCTTGTTCAGGGGGAGTCGGTTGGCGCAAGGGCTATCACGCGCGATGCTGATCAGCGAGCAAATCGCGGCCTTTCCCGGCCCGACTCGGTTCAAAAGACGGCGCGAGCGTCGCGAACAACGGATGAATCAGAAGTGGCAGCCTTGCGTGAGACAATGCCGGCTTCCACCAGTCGGCGCGAGGATTGACATCCCCGAAATCTCATTTGATATCAATGTCTTATGAGATTGGTGCGCTCGGAGGGACTCGAACCCCCACGGTGTTACCCACTGCCACCTCAAGGCAGCGCGTCTACCAATTCCGCCACGAGCGCTGGGATGCCGGATGGAACCCTAGGGCGCCGCCGCATCGACGGGGCCATGTAACAAATCATGCATGCAGGGACAAGGCGATTAATGCGCGAATTAACCGCGGATACCGGGAGATTTCGGCAGCATCTGCTTGACCTCGACCGCGATCCGGTTGCGATCGACCAGGACGACGCCGCTGGCCACCGGGAGGTTGTTGGCGAGGATCTTGACCTCGTCGGCCTCGGTGGCATCCAGTTCGATGATGGCACCGCGGGACAGCCGCATGACTTGGTGAATCGGCATGGTGGTGGTCCCGAGGACCACCATGAGATCGACGCTGACTTTATCGAGCGTGGGCACTTCTGAACCGCCGAACGGGAACTAAATTGTGGGTTCACCTGACCACGTTAGGGTTAGCTAATGGTTAACGACCGCCAAAGCCTCGATCTGACGACCTTTGCCCGCGCTTCGCGCGGCGCAGCGGTCGAATGGCGGATTGCGGACCGTCCGGTGCCCTACCCCGATTCGCTCGCCGCGATGGACGCACGGGTGGCGGCGATCGCCGACGGATCGGCGCCTGAGCTGGTGTGGCTGCTCGAGCACCCGCCGCTCTATACCTCCGGCACTAGCGGCAAGGCCGACGATCTGCTCGATCCGCGCTTTCCGATCTTCCAGAGCGGCCGCGGCGGCCAGGTCACCTATCACGGCCCGGGGCAGCGCGTCGGCTATGTGATGCTCGATCTCAAACAGCGCCGGCCGGATGTCCGCGCCTATGTCGCCTCGCTGGAGGAATGGATCATCCGCACGCTGGCCGCCTTCAACGTCCGCGGCGAGCGCCGCGAGGACCGCGTCGGGGTCTGGGTGAAACGCCCGGACAAGGGCCCCGGCTTCGAAGACAAGATCGCCGCGATCGGCGTCCGGCTGCGCCGCTGGGTCTCGTTCCACGGCATCGCGATCAATGTCGAGCCCGAGCTGTCGCACTTCCAGGCGATCGTGCCCTGCGGCGTGGTCGATCCGCGCTACGGCGTCACCTCGCTGGTCGATCTCGGGCTGCCGGTCACGATGGCCGATCTCGACATCGCGCTCCGGCAGGCATTTGCCGAGGTGTTCGGCGACACCGCAGCGCGGCTGCCGGAAGCGACGTCCTAGGACCTCACGCCGCCTTCTGCGGCGCCAGCTCGAGCTTGCCGGCGATGTAGCGGCGCTCCTGGGTCAGGCCGCCGAAGCCGTAGGCATCGCCCTTCACCTCATCGACATGGGCATAGCTCTCGGTGTGCAGCGGCCCGAGCAGCTCGCCCATCCACTTGAACAGCGCGGCGAGATAGGCCGCCTTCTCGTCCTTGGTGTTGGTGCCTTCGCTGACGTGAATGTCGAGCCAGTAGCTCGCGAGCCCCTGCTCGGCGAGCGACTTGCCGCCGGCGAACCAGTCGGCAGCATCGGCGGCCTTGACGATGATGGCGGTGACCTGGGGATCCTTGTGCAGGATCTTTGCGGTCAGCTCCGACACGGCGGCGGCGATATCGGACTTCAGCGACGGCGACGGGCGCGAGGTCGCATAGGTGACGGTGATGAGCGGCATGATCGGATCTCCTCGAATTCGGTTAGCGCGGGTCATTCGCGCCTCCTTTAGCTAGACCTTCCCGCATCATCTTGGTATCTTATCTATCCTGATAGCAATGATAACGATTTATGATCATTACCACCTCGCTCGACATCGACACCGTGCAGGCGTTCCTCCTGGTCGCCGAGCTGCAAGGCTTCACCCGCGCCGCTGAGGCGCTCGGCACCACGCAGGCCGCGATCAGCATGAAATTGCAGCGGCTGGAAACCGTGCTCGGCAAGCGGCTGGTTGAGCGCTCGCCGCGCGCGGTGCGACTGACCGCCGATGGCGCGGCATTCCTGCACCACGCCCGCGCGCTGATCGAGGTGCACGACCGCGCACTGTCCGGCGAGAGGCCGGCGCGGCAACAGCTCACGCTCGGGATCAGCGACCATGCCGCAGGTCCCGAGTTGGTGCCGCTGCTGGAGCGGCTGCACGCGATGGCCTCGCAGCTTGCGCTCGCGGTGACGATCGGCTTCTCGCGCGCGATGCTTGATGCCTACGATGCCGGCGAGCTTGACGCCGTGATCGTGCGCCAGGAAGGCAGCCGGCGTGGCGGCGAGAAACTGACGGAAGACGAATTCGGCTGGTTCGCCGCCAGGCGTTTCGTCTGGCCGCGTGGCGATGCCTTGCCGCTCGCGACCCTCGCACCGCCTTGCGGGGTGCGCGCCCTGGCCGTGCGCGCGCTCGACAAGGCTGATATCGCGTGGACCGAAAGCTTCATCGGCGGCGGCGTCACCGCGGTGGTGGCTGCCGCGCTCGCCGGCCTTGCCGTCGCGCCCCTCGTCCGCCGCATCGCGCCGCCGGGCCTGATCGACATCGGACCCGCGCACAAGCTGCCGCGGCTCGGCGCGTCGAAGGTGATGCTGCATTCGAAAGTCGGCGATCCCGCCAAGCTTGCGGCATTGCGGACGCTGGCGGCGACGTTCCGCAGCGTGGCGTCTGCGGCGTAGCGTGAGCATCCGCATGGGTCACATCTATTCCTCGCGGGCTGCCAGTTCGCCCATGACGAACCAGTAGGTCAGGCCGGCGACACATCCGGCCGCGACGAACAGACAAACAAGCCCCGACGTCCAGACGGCCGGCGAGCGGACCAGCACGGTGATGCTCAACGCGCCGATCGCAGCGCCGGCGCAAGCGAAGAAGCCGGCGGCCCGGATCTGGAACTCCTCAGTGAACCAGACGACCATCGCCGCGGGAATTGCGGTGAGCAGACAGGTGATGACGAAGACCACGGCCGACGGAAGCAGCAACACGACGATGCCGTAGAGCAGCCGGGCAAAATCGCCGTGGGACGCCAGCATCAGAAAGGTCTGGCCAACGGCGGAGATCACCGCAGTCGCGGCGCCACAGCCCGCCAACCAACCCCCGATAGCGCGCGAACAGGTGCTGGACATCGTGCCCTCCTCTACAGGATTGCCTCGAATGCGCTGCGCAAGGTTTCGTGCCGGAACACAAAGCCGTTGCTCAGCGCCTTGTTCGGCAGCACGCGCTGGCCGCCGAGCAAGAGTTCGTTGGCGAAATCGCCGCCCACGGTGCGGAGCAGCCCGGCAGGCACGCGGAAGATCGCGGGCCGGTGCAGGCGGCGCCCCAGCTCTTCGGTGAATTTGGTGTTGGTCACCGGGATCGGCGCGGTCGCGTTGATCGGCCCAGAGAGCTCGGGCTTCGCGATCACATGCGCGATCAGGCGCACCAGATCGTCGCGCTCGATCCACGACATCCACTGCTTGCCGGAGCCGAGCGGTCCGCCGAGACCGAATTCGAACGGCGTCAGCATCCGCGTGATGAAGCCGCCGTCGGTGCCGATCACGAGACCGGTCCGCAGATACGCCACGCGCACGCCGTGCTCGGCGGCCGGCTTCGCGGCATTCTCCCAGGCCTCGCACAGGTCATGACTGAAGCAGGCGTGGGATTTCGCCGACTCCGTCAGCACCTGGTCCTGCCAAAGCCCGTACCAGCCGATCGCCGATCCGCTCACCAGCACCGACGGCTTGCGCTCGAGCCGCGCGATCAGCTTGACGACGTCGGCCGTCATGTCGATCCGCGAGGCGATGATCCTGCAGCGCTTGGCCTCGCTCCACAGGCCGTTGCCGATCGGCTCGCCCGCGAGATTGACGATGGCGTCGATCGCTGTGTTGGCCGGCAACTGGTCGAGGCGCGTGATCAGCGTCACCGGCGGCGGTAGCATCTCGGCCTTTGCGGGATTGCGGATCAGCGCGATCACCTGATGGCCCGATGCGGTAAGGCTTGCGACCAGGCGGCTGCCGATGAAGCCGGTCGCACCGGTGACCAGCACGGTCTGCCGCGCCGGCAATGTCTCGACCAGCGTCGCGGCCGGCACGCTGGACATCCGCCCCAAGCGCCTTGCCGCGGCAAAGTCACGCGCGCCGAACAGCGCGGCACCGAACGCCGCGGCTCTCGCAAAAGCACTCAAGGCACCCGCATAGGCCGGCACGATGGCCGTCGGCAGCATCGCCCAGCCGATCAGCACCGGCAAAAGCAGCACGAGGATGGCGCCGTAGTTGATCGCCAGCAGCGTATGATTGACCCGCTCGCTCGGCGGCAGCTTTCGGCTCAGATCCTCCTCGACGAAATCCATCAGCGTGATGACGATCTCGACGACCAGCACGGCCATGACGGCGATCGCGAGAATGCCGTGCACCTCGAGCCACCCGAGCACGAGGAATAGCAGCGCATAGAGCATGTTGCGCACGCTGTGCAATTGCAGCTCATGGCGCTGCGACGGACGCCACGCCAATCGTTCGGTGAATTCGTGATGATAGAAGGTGTCGAACGCGCCCATCGCGATCTGGATGGCGACCAGGGTCCAAAGCAGCGGTGTCATGACGAAGCCTCCCTGAACACGGCCGACTGACGGAGCAGCCGGCCGAAACGCGGGTGGATGATCTCCAGCGTGAAGCGGAAGTCGCCGCAGCCGAGATCGGAATGGGTCACGGTGAGATCGCCGGGCGTGAGCCATGCGGGCAGCGGCAGGCGAACCGGACCGAGCTGCAACGAATAGCCGACGCTGCGGAAAACCAGGGCCTCGTGCTCGACCATGATCTGCAGCGCCATGCTGACGCCGAAGCCGACATATTCCTCGAGCCCGGTCGGCCCGGCAAAGCGCTTGGCGGAATGGATCACCTGCGGGAAGCCGTCGCGGCGCGCGCAGATCCGGGTCCAGACCTGGCCGCCGCTTGCGGCATCCTCGGTCACCGTGACGATCATCGGCACGCCGGTCTCGCTGCCGGTCGGAAGCGGCCCGCCGATCAGCCGCGCGGCCTGGGCCAGCCACCAGCCGGCGCGGCTAGTTGAGGCCTCCTCGACCTCGCCGACATAGACGACGGTGTTGCCGTCCTCGAACCGCTTCGAGAAACGGCGCCAGATCGCGACCGGCAGGCGGCCCCAATCCTCGTCCGACAGCAAGGCGCGGAAGCGATGATCGTCGAGCAGTTTGGTATCGGAAGCCGGCGCGGTCTTTAAGGTCGATCTCCTTGCTGACGCCATCGCACACTCCCGTTACGCCGCCGTCCCTATTTGGCTCTGCCGGTGGGCAGGAAACTCACGATCTTCTCGCCGAGCTTGATCAGTGCGACCAGGCGCGGCCGCGGCACGTTCAGCATCTGCGTGTACCAGCGGTCGACCAGCTCGGTGAAAGTCAGCATCTCCTTCAGCCGCTTGCTGGCGAGCGGCGAGATCGCCGGGTCGTCCGCCGCGTCGGAGACGCAGGCGCGCAGCGCCGCCAGCGCGGGATCGATCTCGCGCTCCTTGCGCCCGGCCGCGATCTTGGCCGCGACCTCCCAGATGTCGGTCTCGGCCTCGAAATGGTCGCGGCGGTCGCCGAGGATCGGCACCCGGCGGATCAGTCCCCAGGACAACAATTCCTTGATCGAGTTGGAGACGTTGGAGCGCGCCATGCCAAGCGTGTCGGCAATGTCCTCAGCCGTCATCGGCGCCTCGGCCAGATAAAGCAGTCCGTGGATCTGGCTGACCGAGCGGTTGACGCCCCATTCGTCGCCCATGTCGCCCCAATGCAGGATGAAGCGCTCGACGACGGCGGGGAGTTTTTTCTTGGCGGTTATTTCTGTCACGACAGAAATATCAGACCGTTCGGAGTGAAAGTCAAGGGCTGCGGCCGGCCCTCCGCAACGCGGGCTGGACGCGATTCGAGCCGTTGGCGCGTACGGAGCGCTGGTTCATACTTCGGAGGCGGCTTCTGCCCGTGACGGCCACGATGGCCGTCCGCTTTTCGAGGAAATGCATATGACGGCTCCACTTTCCGACAAGGTGTTCGCGGGATCCGTCCCGCAGCTCTACGACCGGCTCATGGTGCCGATGATCTTTGCGCCCTATGCCCGCGACCTCGCGCAGCGCATCAAGGGCCACCGGCCGCGCGACCTGCTGGAGGTCGCGGCGGGCACCGGCGCCGTCACCACCGTGCTGGCGACGGAATTGCCCGATACCCAAATCACCGCGACCGATCTCAACGAGCCGATGCTGGCGCAGGCGAAGACGCATCTCGCTGATAAGACGAACATCAGGTGGCAGCAGGCCGACGCATTGTCGCTGCCGTTTGGCGATGCGAGCTTCGACATCGTCGCCTGCCAGTTCGGCGCGATGTTCTTTCCCGACCGCGTCAAGGGTTACGCCGAGGCACGGCGCGTGATCAGGCCCGGCGGCCGCTACTTCTTCAGCGTCTGGGACAAGATTGCGGAGAACGATTTCGCCGACGTGATGCAGCAGACGATGTTTCAGGTATTTCCAGGCAACTCGCCGCAATTCATGGCACGGACGCCGCACGGCTATCACGATCCCGCGCGCATTCGCGCCGACCTGACCGCTGCCGGCTTCCGCGACATCGTCATCGAGCTGGTCAGCCAACGGAGTCCCGCCGCCTCGCCGCTGGACGTGGCCGTCGCCTACTGCCAGGGCACGCCGATGCGCGGCGAGATCGAGGCGCAGGGTCAACCGAGTCTCGAGGCTGCCACAGAGCGCGTGGCAGAGGCGCTGACGCGCCGCTTCGGCAACGGCCCACTCAACGGAAAGATTCAGGCGCTGGTGATCTCGGCGGCGTAGGCCGCGCGTCACACCGTCGGCAGGAACGCGAACCGCTCGCCCGCCCCGCGCAGGTTCAAAAGGTCTGATGTGCCGTCATCGGCCTGCACGCGGTCGACGCGCGCCGAGATCGGTCCGCGGCCGCACGCCTTGATCATGTCGGCAACGATATCTTCGGGGCCGGAAAACACCGCCTCGACGCTGCCGTCGCGACGATTGCGGACCCAGCCTTCGAGGCCGCGTGCACCGGCGTGTTCGTGAACCCAGGCACGATAGCCGACGCCCTGGACGCGGCCGGTGATCGTGACGTGGCGGATCACGCCGCTCATGTCTTCAAGCCGAGGAATTCGCCGCTGCGCGCCTTGGTCTCCGCCTCGCGCATCACGCGGCCGGTCAGTTCGGACGACGCGATGCCCTTCAGGTTCTTCGGCGAGGTGCCGTCGCGCAGCGCCTTCAGCGTCTCGTAGACCGCCTGCGTCGCGGCCGCGAACGGCGCGTGGCCCTGCAACGCGATCCTGACGCGCTGGCTCGCCAGATAATCCGGCGCGGTCATTTCCTCCGGCGCGCCGCCGAGCACGATCGGCAGCGTCGTCGCGGCCGACAGCGCCTCCAGCTCGTCGCGCGATTTGATGCCGGTGAAGAACAGCCCATCGACGCCGACCGCCTCATAGGCCTTCGCGCGTGCGATCGCATCGTCGAGATCAGTGATCGAGACGGCGCCGGTGCGGCCGAGGATCACGAGCGACGGATCGCTGCGACCGTCGAGCGCGGCCCTCATCTTGCCGACGCCCTCCTCCAGCGAGATCAGCTGCGTCTTGGCCTGGCCGAACGCCTGCGGCAGCAGCGTGTCCTCGATGGTGAGGCCGGCAGCGCCGGCGGATTCCACCTCCTGGACGGTGCGGCGGACATTGAGCGCATTGCCGTAGCCATGGTCGGCATCGACCAGCACCGGCAGGGTCGACGCCCGCGACATACGGCGGATCTGCTCGGCGAATTCGGTCAGCGTGATCAGCGCGATGTCGGGATCGCCGAGAACCGCGAGCGAGGCCACCGAGCCGCCGAACATGCCGAGCTCGAAGCCGAGATCCTCCGCGAACCGGATCGAGATTGCGTCATAGACCGAGCCCGGGCGGATGCAGCTTGATCCGTTGAGGATCGATCGCAGTGCTTCGCGGCGTTTGCGGAAGGCCATGGTGTTGTCTCCATCCGCGTCATTGCGAGGAGCGAAGCGACGAAGCAATCCACGGCTTGAGGAGATATGGATTGCTTCGCTTCGCTCGCAATGACGGTGCTATGCGAACTCCAGGATCAGCGCATCGACCGCGAGCGTGGCGCCGGCGGCGGCGTGGATCTTCTTGACCGTGCCGTCGCGCTCGGCGCGCAGCACGTTCTGCATCTTCATGGCTTCCACGACCGCCAAGGTCTCGCCGGCCTTGACCTCCTGCCCTTCGGTCACCGCGATCGACACCACGAGCCCGGGCATCGGGCACAGCAACTTCTTGCCGGTGTCGGCGGCCGAAACCACCGGCATCAGCTGCGCCGAGGTCGCCTCGGTCTCGGTGAAGACATAGACCGGCACCTCAAAACCCTGATGCGCGAGGCGGAAGCCGTTGTTGATCGCCCGCACCTGCACGGCGACGAAATTGCCGTCGATGGTGCCCTGCCAGACCGGCTCGCCCGGCACCCAGCTCGACACCAGGTTATGCGGATTGCCGGGCAGCCCGTCGGTGCCGATGAAGCGCACTGCGATGGCGTCGGCTTCGCGCGCGACGTCGAGCGCGATCTCCGCGCGATCGAGCCACACCGCGCGGCGGCGTTCGCGCAGCACCACGCGACCGCCCATCTGGCCGGAGATCTGCCGCTTGCGTTCGCCCAGCACATGATCGATGGCAGCGCCGACCGCCGCAAGGCGCCGCGCGATCTCGCCCTCGGGCGCGCGCGCGGAAAATCCCTTCGGGAATTCCTCCGCGATGAATCCGGTCGAGAGCCGGCCCTCGCGCCAGCGCGGATGATTCATCAGCGCCGATAGGAACGGGATGTTGTGCCTGATGCCGTCGACATAGAAGGCGTCGAGCGCGGTCGCCTGCGCCTCGATCGCCGCCGCGCGCGACGGCGCGTGGGTGACGAGCTTGGCAATCATCGGATCGTAATGGATCGAGATCTCGCCGCCTTCCTGCACGCCGGTGTCGTTGCGGATGGTGATGCCGTCATGGCTGGCTTCGGCCGGCGGACGATACTTCACCAGGCGCCCGATCGACGGCAGGAAGTTGCGGAACGGATCCTCGGCATAGACGCGGGATTCCACCGCCCAGCCGGTCAAGGTGACGTCCTTCTGCGCGATTGCGAGCTTCTCGCCGGCCCCGACGCGGATCATTTGCTCGACGAGGTCGATGCCGGTGATCAATTCGGTGACGGGATGCTCGACCTGCAGGCGGGTGTTCATCTCCAGGAAGTAGAAGCTCTTGTCCTGGCCGGCGACGAATTCCACGGTGCCGGCCGAATCGTAGTTCACCGCCTTGGCCAGCGCGACCGCCTGCTCGCCCATCTTGCGGCGGGTGGTCTCGTCGAGCAGCGGTGACGGCGCCTCCTCGATGACCTTCTGGTTGCGGCGCTGGATCGAGCACTCGCGCTCGCCGAGATAGATCACATTGCCATGCTTGTCGCCGAGCACCTGGATCTCGATGTGCCGGGGATCGACGATGAATTTCTCGACGAAGACGCGGTCGTCGCCGAACGACGACTTCGCTTCGGCCTTGGCGAGGTTGAAGCCTTCGGCGACCTCCGCCTTGGAATGCGCGATACGCATGCCCTTGCCGCCGCCGCCGGCGGAAGCCTTTATCATGACGGGGTAACCGATCTCGTCGGCGATCTGGACCGCGTGCTTGTCGTCCTCGATGACGCCGAGATGGCCGGGCACGGTCGAGACCTTGGCCTTCGCAGCCGCCTTCTTGGATTCGATCTTGTCGCCCATCGCGGCGATGGCGCCGGGGTTCGGGCCGATGAAGACGATGCCGGCGGCCTCCAGCGCCCGCGGGAACGCCTCGCGCTCGGACAGGAAGCCGTAGCCGGGATGCACGGCCTCAGCGCCGGTCTTGCGGCAGGCCTCGACGATCTTGTCGATCAGAAGATAGCTCTCGGCCGCGGCGGGCGGCCCGATCAGCACGGCCTCGTCGGCCATCTCGACATGCAGCGCGTCGCGGTCGGCCTCGGAGTAGACGGCGACCGTCTCAATCCCCATACGGCGCGCAGTCTTGATGACCCGGCAGGCGATCTCGCCGCGGTTGGCGATCAGGATTCGTTTGAACATGCTCTTCTTGGGCTTCTTGGACTGGGCTTCTTCGGATTTGGGCTTTTGGCAGGATTCCTCCCCGCGCAATCCGGCACGGGCCACTCCGTTGGTACAGCAAATTGCCCCGGAGGCAACGGTAAATAGATAGTGCGCCGGGCTTTGTGGTCAGAACCTAGGAAATAATCCTTCTTTACCGGTGCCCCTCAGCGCTAGTCGTACTGCACGAGGGCTTTTGTCGCTTGAGCTCCGTCCAAGACTTTACTCAAGCCGCCCTGGTCCTTTGAGGCGAGAATAACCAAGCGATGCTCTGCGCGGCTCAGCCCCAAGTACAGTTCAGATAAAAACCGTCTCAGCTTGTAAGCTTTATATTGCCCTTCTGGGACTTGGTTAGCATTGGCGTCAAGCGCAGGCGCAACGTCGTGCACCGAACGAATTAGCGCGGCGATCTCAGGCGTGTAACCTTGAAGAACTTTCGCGATGACGCGTCTCGTCGCTCTTCATAGGCGGTTGGAAGGCCGATGTCTGAGAACACGCGCGCAAGATTTTGAGTAATTGCATACCGATAGGGTGCAGCAATTCGACCGAGCCGCTTCGCGGTCGGATTCCGCAAAGTCATGTCTGCAACACGGATCGAGATGTCAGATATCTCGATTTGACGGATATACCTAAGCATAAGAAACAGACCCGTCTCCTCCTCTTCGTGCTCCAATGGAAGATAAAAGACATCACCCGGCAGGCTGGATACCGACGACTGCACCTCATCCGCCAGAGCCGACAAATCATCAGGCTGAATCTGCTTGCCTTTATGTTTCAAACAAAAGCAACTTTGGAGAAGAGCGATGTCGGGCACCTCGGATTGAATCAAGGCCTGGAGCGTGCTGAGCTCTTCCACCAAGCTCGCGAGCTCTTTCCTCTGCCCATTGTCAGTAATCTTTAGCTCGTTGTGCAGCCCTTCGAGTCCCACCCGCCCAAGCCATTGAAGTGCCGCCTCTAAGGAAATCGGTGCCGCCGTTTGGCCAAGCTTCGAGAGACGATTATTGATCTTACTAACAAACCTTGAGGACGACGCCTGCAAGGCTTTTTCAAATTTCCCATCTTTCCAATGGTGCCAAATATAGTCCTCCATCATCAACGCCGGCACGTAGGAGGCAACGCCTTTGGTCTTTGACCGTACGAGGTCGCAGTCGGCCGTAACAATCACACCATAGGTGGACCATGGCCGTTCGTAGTGATCTGCAGTCCGTTTGAAGATATCACCTTGGAGGAGAGGTTCATCACCCGCCTCTTCGATTGCAATGTAATGGCCCATAATCAATTTCAGATTCAGACGTGCATAGAATTGGGAGCTGAACCAGTTCCTTCAGATCCTGCGATTAAGTTTATAAATTCAGCCTGAACAACCTACAAGAAACCTGATGGTTTGCTGCAACGCAAAGCACAGATTAAATGGCAGCCGGAGTACGTCAGCCCGTGTAGGTCTTGAAGCGGCCGCGGGAATGGGCCTTCGCGACGGCCTTCATCAGCTCGCTGACCTCGTTCTCCAGGAAGTCATTGGCCACGATCAGCGCTCGAATGGTCGCGCGCAGATTTCCGCCGCAGGCGGAAATCGCCTGATCGACAGCCGCTTCCAGCCCGTCATCGTCGTCAGATTCGGGCCGTGCAGACATCATCAGGTATCCGGGATTCAAATCGCGCATCATGTTCCTATTTTGTTCTCATCGAGTCAATCGGATCTTTGATCGGACGCAGTCTCCTGCGCCGCCTTTCTCTTCCGCCGCCAGCGCGCGAGCCATTGCAGGGTCCAGATGTCGGCGACGACCTCGACGAGGACGTTGATGATGAAGTCGGCCATGCCCGCATCTCTCCAATCGCGATGTCCGGCCGTTCTACGTCGCGGAATGCCGATCGGGATGTGACGGCGCGCACGCCCCCTCTGTACGAACAGTCCTTGGTTGGATCGTACCGGCCTGTGCTAGAAGTCCGGCTGTCCGCCAAAGACCTGAAGTGAGCAAGATGCGGTTTCGAAATCCGGTCGTCACGACGCTTCTCCTGACATGCCTTTCTGCAATCCCCGGCCTGCCGGCGATGGCCGCCGCCCCGGCGGTGCCAGCGGTCGTCAAGGACGCCGGCACCATCCAGCTCGGCAACACCACCTACCGGCTCGACGGCATCGACACGCCGGCGGTCGATCAGCTCTGCATCGATGAGCACGCCGACGTCTGGACCTGCGGGATCGAAGCGCGCGACCAGCTGACCAGGCTGATCGGCGGCAAGCCGATTCACTGCGACGACATCGGCGTCGATCCGACCTTCAAGAAGCGCCGGCTCGGCGTCTGCAAGCTCGAGGGCGACCCGACCAGCCTCAGCCAGGTGCTGGTGCAGAAGGGCTACGCGCTCAATCTCGAGGGGTCGGCCACTGGCCGATTCAAGCCGGATGAGGCCACCGCCAGGGACAATCGTGCCGGGCTGTGGAAGGGCTGCTTCGTGGCGCCGCGGGATTTCCGAGCCGCCAAGAAGGATGGCACCCTGCTCGGCAACGCCTGCCCGGCCGACCGCGCCACGCAGATCCGCGATGCGCTCTTCCCCGACGACCTGCCGATGCCGGCAAGCTGCAACATCAAGGGCAAGTATGCCGTGCGCGCCCGCGTCACCGGCAATGTCGGCATCTATCATTTGCAGGCGTGCCGCAGTTACCCCGGCCTCGGCAATCCGGATCGCTGGTTCTGCTCCGAAGAGGATGCGCAGGCCGCCGGGTTCCGCCGGGCCTATAATTGCCGCCCGCCCAAAAGCAAGTGAAGTGCAAGTGAACGACAAATGATGCGACAAATCACACTGGCAAAGCCGCCTCGTCCTGTGTGACACTGCGCCTAGAGGTTGCCGGCGCGTATGACCCCTCCCGATCGCTCTGATGTGCTTCCCGAAGCTGCGGCAGCCGAACGGCTGCGGCAGCACCTTGAGGAGATCGCACGCGAACGCGATCGCGCCCATCGCGAGTTGCAGGAGCGCGAGGCCGAGCTGGCGCGGATCCAGCGCATCGCCCGGGTCGGCGGGCTCGAGATCGATTTCCGCGACGGCGTGCGCAACCGCCGCTCTCCCGAATATCTGCTGGTGCACGGGCTGCCGCCCGAGGAGGTCAACGAGACCTACGAGAACTGGGTCGCGCGCATCCACCCCGACGACCGCGAGCGCACCATCAAGCATCTGTTCGATGTGCTCAAGGAAGGCGGCGAGGACTACACGGCCGAATACCGCATCATCCGCCCGAACGACGGCGAGAGCCGCTGGATCCGCGTCGTCGCCAAGATCGAGCGCGACCGCAGCGGCCGCGCGCTGCGGCTGGTCGGCGCCGATCTCGACGTCACCGACCAGATGCTGGCGCAGGAGACCCTGCGCGAGAGCGAGGAGCGCTTCCGCCTGATCGCCGACAGCGCGCCGGTGCCGATCTGGGTGACCAAGCTCGACCGCACCCGCTCGTTCGCCAACCAGGCCTATCTCGATTTCCTCGGCCTGCCGTTCGAGGAAGCGGTGGTGTTCGACTGGCGCAAGGCGCTGCATCCGGATGATCTGCCCAACATCCTGCAGGAGCAGATCACCGGCGAACTCTCGCTCAAACCGTTCGTGCTCGAAGCGCGCTATCGCAACGCCACCGGCGACTGGCGCTGGCTGCGTTCGGAATCGCAGCCGCGCTGGGATCCGAACGGCAAGCATATCGGCTTCATCGGCGTCGCCCACGACATCACGGCCGCCAAGGAAGCCGAGATCGAACTGCGCAAGCTGAACGAGTCGCTGGAGCGCCGCATCCTGGAGCGCACCGCGCAGCTCGAATCCCGCGAAGCGCAGACCCGCGCCATCCTGGAAACCAGCCATCAATATCAGATGCTGCTCAACCACGATGGCGACCTGCTCTACACCAACCAGACCGCGCTGGCCGGCATCCGCGCCGAGGCCGGGCACGTCGTCGGCAAACCGTTCTGGGACACGCCCTGGTTCACTGCGACCGACGGCATGCCGCGCGTGATCCAGAATGCGTTCGCGGCCGCGATGCGCGGCGAAGAGGTCAAGATCGAGCTGCAATTGCAGTTGCCGATCGGCGAGCGCTATTTCGATTTCGCGATGCGGCCGCTGCAGGACCAGCACGGCACGATCGTCGGCGCGGTGCCGGAGGCCGTCGACATCACCGAGCGGCGACGCGGCGAGGAAGCGTTGCGGCAATCGCAGAAGATGGAAGCGGTCGGCCAGCTTACCGGCGGCGTGGCGCACGATTTCAACAATCTGCTCACCATCATCCGCTCGGCGACCGACTTCCTGCGCCGCCGCGAGCTGCCGGACGAACGGCGCCGCCGCTACATCGACGCGATCTCCGAGACCGTGGAGCGGGCCTCCAAGCTCACCGCGCAGCTGCTGGCGTTCGCGCGCAGGCAACCGCTCAATCCCGAAGTGTTCAATGTCGGAACGCAGGTCGACAGCGTGGTGCAGCTGATCCGCCCGCTGGTCGGTGCCCGGATTCATATCGAGGTCAGGATCGAGGATCCCGACTGTTTCGCGATCGCCGACATCGGCCAGTTCGAGACCGCGATGATCAACCTTGCGGTCAACGCCCGCGACGCCATGAACGGCGAAGGCCAGCTGACGATCGGCGTGAGAAAGGTCAGGCACATCCCCGCTTTGCGGGCCCAGGCCTCGCGCAGCGGCGATTTCGTCACGGTCTCGATCCAGGATACCGGCACCGGCATCTCGCCGGAGCATCTCGACGCGATCTTCGAGCCGTTCTTCACCACCAAGGAGGTCGGCAAGGGAACGGGCCTCGGGTTGAGCCAGGCGTTCGGCTTCGTCAAGCAATCCGATGGCGACATCGAGGTCACCTCGACGCCCGGGCACGGCGCCACCTTCACCATCTATCTGCCGCAGGCGATGCCCCCCGCGGATATCAAGGTCGCAGCCAACGCGGGCACCGAGCAAACCTCGATCGGCCGCGGCTATCGCGTCCTCGTGGTGGAGGACAATGACGATGTCGGCCAGTTCTCCACCGAACTGCTCGAGGATCTCGGCTATTCGGTTAAGCGCGCGGCCAACGCCAATGCAGCGCTCTCGATCCTTTCCGAGAACGAGTTCGCCGCCGACCTCGTGTTCTCCGACGTGATCATGCCCGGCATGAACGGCGTCGAGCTCGCCGGCGTGATCCGCGATCGCTTTCCCGGCCTGCCGGTGGTGCTGACCAGCGGCTACAGCAACGTGCTCGCCGAGAACGCGCATAGCGGCTTCGAGCTGATCCAGAAGCCCTACTCGGTCGAAGCGCTGTCGCGCACGCTCCGCAAGGCGATCGCCGAGCAGCGGGCGACCGCTCCGAAATCCTGACAGCGTGCAGCCTCCGCTGCGCCCTACTCGATCACCACATGCGCGACGCCGAGCTGAAAGATGCCGAGCGCGCGCGCTGCCGTGGTCGAAACATCGATGATCCGCCCGCGGATGAACGGGCCGCGGTCGTTGACCCGGCACTGGATCGACTTGCCGCGATAGGACACCGTGATCATGCTGCCGAACGGCCGCCGGCGATGCGCGCAGGTCATCTCGCCGCGCTTGCCGATGCCATGATAGTAGGACGCAAGGCCACTCTCTGCGTTCGCCATAGACGAGGCAAACAGCAGCATGGCCGCGGACGTGACTGCGGTTTTCATTAATCGCCTGCCGGTGAGCCCCGCAAGGGAACGCGGTTCCGCGATTTCGGTTCCGCATCCGTCGCGTTTCAGGTCGATTTTTTGGAACTTTTCCTGTGGAAACTGCGAGCCTGAGGGCGCAAGGGTAACGCCCTCAGGCGGCGTCCTCGACGCTGTCGGCCGCGAGCAGCGTGCGGACATCCTGCGCCGGCACCGGCCTGCTGAACAGATAGCCCTGCATCTGCGTGCAGCCGAGCATCTGCACGGTGTCGCGCTGCTGATCGGTCTCGACGCCCTCGGCCGTCGTGATCATGTTGCGGTCGGCGGCGATCGAGACCACCGCGCGGATGATCGAGGCCGAGCCAGAGTTGCGGGTGACTTCCTTGACGAAGCTGCGGTCGATCTTGATCTTGTCGAACGGGAAACGCTGCAGATATTGCAGCGACGAGTACCCGGTGCCGAAATCGTCCAACGCGATATGGACGCCGAGCGCACGGAGCTGGCCGAGCGTGACCAGCGCGGCATCGTCATCGGCGATCAGCACCGCCTCGGTGATCTCGAGTTCGAGCCGGCGCGGGTCGAGCCCGCTCTCGGCGAGCGCATTGGCAACCTTCAGCGCCAGCGTCTCCGACCTGAACTGGATCGGCGAGACGTTGACCGCAAGCCGTACATGCGCCGGCCAGGCCGCCGCCTCGATGCAGGCGGTGCGCAGCACCCACTGCCCGATCTCCTCGATCAATCCGGTCTCCTCGGCGACCGGTATGAAATCCGCCGGCGAGATCATGCCGCGCACCGGATGGCGCCAGCGCAGCAGCGCCTCGCAGCCGGTCACTTCGTCGCTGCGCAGGTCGACCAGCGGCTGGTAATGCAATTCGAAGCCGCCCTCGGCCAGCGCGGTCCGCAGATCGGCCTCCAGCGCACGGCGCAGATTGGCCTGCTTCTCCATCGCCGGATCGAAGAAGCGATAGGTCCTGCGGCCGGCGGCCTTGGCCGCGTACATCGCAAGGTCGGCGCATTTCAGCAGGCCGAACAGGTCGGAGCCGTGGCGTGGGGCGATCGCGATGCCGATACTGGCATCGCTCGACAGCCGATGGCCGAGGCAGTCGAACGGCGTGCGCAACGACTGATAGACGCGCGCCACGAGGTCGCTGACGTCGTCGTCCGAGGTGATGTCGTGCTGGACGATCGCGAACTCGTCGCCGCCGAGCCGCGCGATGAAGTCGTTCGATCCGACCGATTGCCGCAGCTTCTCGGCCACGCGGCGCAGGAATTCGTCGCCGATCGGATGGCCGAGCGTGTCGTTGATCCGCTTGAACTCGTCGATATCGATATAGTGGATCGCGAATTCGCGCACCACGGCCTCGCGCAACAGCTCTTCCGCGTGGCGCTGGAACAGCGCCCGGTTCGGCAGATTGGTCAGCGCATCGTAATGCGCGAGATACTCGATCCGCGCCTGCGCACGCCGCCCGTCGGTGACGTCCTCGAGCGTGGTGGCCCAGCCGCCGTCCGGTGCGCGCTTGTAGATCAGGCGGATGCTGCGGCCATCGGGCGTCATGATCAGGGAGTCCCGGACCTGGTCACCCCTGGGATCGGTGAAGCGGGCGCAGTAGGCGTCGACATCGCCCACGAACGAGCCGAGCGCCTGGCGATGCAGGACCAGGTCGCGCAGATGGCATCCGGGTTTGACGATGTCGGGCGACAGGCCGAACATGTCGATATACTGCTGGTTGCAGATCACGAGCCGCGCCGAAGCGTCGAACAGCAACAGCCCCTGCGTCATGGTGTTGATTGCGGTGTCGAGGTGCTGGCTCTTCTCGGACAGCCGGCGCTGCGCCGCATCGTGCTGCCGTTGCAGCTGACGCACGATCAGGAACACCATCATGATCACGATCAGCACCGCCAGCACCGCGGCACAGAACTGCAGCTTGGTCTGGGCGCGCCAGTCCTCCAGCGCGCTGGAGGTTTTCGTGGTGGCGAGGATCAGGATCGGAAAGTGCGACAGCGAGCGGACCGCGCCGACATTCTCCTCGCCGGCGGCGCCGATGAACCGCCCGGACGTGTTGCCGCCGAGGCCGATGATCTTGCGGAACAGCGACTGGTCGGTGATGTTGCTGCCGACCACGCTCGCATCCTGCGGATAGCGCGCGATGATGGTGCCATCGCGATGGATCATCGAGATCACGGTGTCGCCGTTCAGCGCCAGCGAGGCCACGAAATCCTCGAAATGGCTGGGCTCGACGCCGCGGCTCGCAAAGCCGATGATCTCGCCGTTGCGCCCGGTGATCTTGCGGGCAAAGACCGTGGTCCAGTTGCCCGTCACCTTGCTCATCGCGGGCTCGACGATCACGGGCGATGTCGGCCGTCCCGACGTGAATTCCTTGAAGTAGCGCCGGTCAGCGATGCTGATGTCGGGCACCGGCCACATCTCGGACGAGTTGATCAGCCATCCCTTGGCGTTGAACAGATTGAGCCCGCCGACATGCGGCAGCGCTGCCAGCCGCGTGCGCAGCATCTCGTGCGCGCTAAGCAGCGACATGCTTTTCTCGAACTGATCGGCGGTCTCGACCTGCTCCGATCGCAGATAATTCAGGATGTCGTCGTGGACATGCTGGAGGTCGCTGAGCTGCTGGTCGAAATGCCGCGACAGCAACAGCGCGGTGTTGTTGAGCTCGCGTTCCGACACCTCCAGCGCGCGTTCGCGGAACTGCAGCGCGAGGTAGCCGGTGCCAAGCGTGATCGCGAGCACCAATAGCGCGGCACTCAGGACGAGCCACTGAACGGCCCTCATCCGCGTGGCACGCGACACACCTTTGATCGACAGCCGCCGGTGATCCGGCGTCACGCTGCTCGTTTGGACAACCGACATTTTCCTGCCCCTGTGGGTGCCCTTCTAAGGGAGCACAACCCAAGGGGTCGTTAGGAAAATCAGTTATCGGACGGTTAAGGCGAATGCGCACACGAGCGCGATCGGCAGGACGATCGTCAGGAGACGACTGCCACAGCCTATGCCGCCGCCTCCTTCAGGCTGCACTCGATCAGCGCGCCGTCGATGGTGAATTTCGAGAATGGCGAGAACGGCGTCACCGCCTTGAGTGCTGCGAAGAATTGCGAGTCGCCCGGAGACTTCAGGAGAAAGCGGATGTGGTTGGCCGACAACGCATCGCGCGACAGCCAGACGACGCCGGAGAACAGCGCCACGAGCATTTGCGCGTAGTCGGCGGTCCCGGCGAGGCCGAGATCGTAGATGGGGGACACATTGACGAAGCGCGCGCTGAGCGCCGGCGCCGTATACCGGCTCATCAACAGGCGGCGGACCTGGCAGACCGCATGGACCCGCTCTCCGTCGGTCAGGTAATACAGACCCTGGCTGTCCCCCTCCCTGGCGGTCAGCGCCTCGAAGGCGGCAATGCCGCCGAAAGTGGCAAAATCCTCTCCGACGCCTTCAGCGTCCTTCTTCCATTGTGCCTTGATATGACGCCAGGACCGCTCAGGATCCTTGAGTGGCAAAAGCCGCATGGTTAAGGGGCTGTTAGCACGGAGGGGAGTCGACGCCGGGATAATATGTCGCAGGCATTAAGCGTTTGCTTACAGCGGTAGCCGGTTGCGCCGACGCGACGGCTGCCGGGTAGCCCGGATGAAGTCAACGGGTCGCGCCAATGCGCGCCCGATGACAGGCTCCGCGCAATCCGGGGAGCCGTGTCCGCGGTTAGCGCGCGCCCGGATTTCGCTGCGCTTCATCCGGGCTACAAGATAAGCATCCATTTGGCATAGTCGGATTTGACCACTGTGGGCTCGGCCCCGAACAGCGCCGAGTAGAAGCCGACCGATTGCGGGATGTCCTTGACGGCGACGTGGACATGCAAGCGCTTCATGGGCGGTCCTTTTCGAGCAGCGGCGACGCTGGATGGATATTCCGTCCCAAGCATGCTCAGATATCAACAGTATTACAACAAGGGTTCAAGCGCGCGATGGATGCGCTGACGCTGTTCGGATTGTTCGCCGTCACCATGATGCTGGTCTGCTACGCGGCCGAAGATCGCAGCCCCTGGTTCATCCTGGCCTTTGCGGTGTCGTGCGCGCTGGGCTCGGCCTACGGTTTCCTGCAGGGCGCCTGGCCGTTCGGCCTGGTTGAGGCGATCTGGGCCGTGGTCGCCGCGCGCCGGTGGTTGCTGCGCCGAACCGCCGAGGGCGTGTAACGTTATAGTATCCACGGCCAATCTGTCGCGGTGGCGAACTTGAATGCACGCGGTCACGGCGCTAAGTAGGCGCCATGGCCGCTTCGCGCACCATGATTCAATCTTCTCGCACAGCGGGACCGCGCCGTTGGCGCAGCCTGCTTGCGGGGCTGATCTCGGTTGCGCTCGTGCTGTCGTTCTTCCACGGCTGGACCTCCGACGACGATGACGATGCAGGTCCTGTCTTCTCGATCGCACAGTCGATCAAGGACACCGGCGGCAAAGCCCCCGCACATCCGGCCTCACTGCACGGCGATCACTGCCTGACGCACGTCGCCTCGGTCGCTCCGCAGGAAACCGCATTCCCGATCGCCTATGCGCCGCACCGCTACGCGGACAGCAGCATCGAGTTGCCGGCATCGGCCGAGCGCCTCTCTCCCTTCAAACCACCCCGCGCCTGATCCGGTCGGCATGACCGGCCGTGCGCGGCTGCCCTTGGGCAGCACGCATGCTTCCGCACAGATCGATGTCGCGACAGCGCACGGCCATTGGCCGGCGCTGCGGAGAGGCGCACATGAAACGGATTGTTCTATTTTTCGCCGGCGTGACCGCCGGCATTGCACTGGTATTGCTCGCGGCCGGAGGGATCGGCTGGCCGGTCAAGTTCCCGGCCACGACGCTTGAGGCCGCGTCCGAGAGCCCGCAGAAGGCCGAAGCCAAGCATGAGGCTCCCGGACATATCGAGCTGGGCGAAGACCAGATTCGCGAAGCCGGCATCACGCTTGCGCAAACCAGCGGCGGCATGCTGAAGCGGCATTTCCTCGCGCCGGGATCGCTGATCCCCGACGCCGACCATATCGGCCGCGTCTCGGTCCGCGTGCTCGCCACCGTCACGGAACTGCGCAAGCGTCTCGGCGACGTCGTCGAGAAAGGCGAGATCGTCGCCGCCATCGAAAGCCGCGAGGTCGCCGATGCCAAGAGCGAATATCTCGCCACACGGCTCACCAACGATCTGCAGCAGACGCTCTACATCAGGCAGAAGACCCTGGTCGAGACCCGCATCGTCTCGGAAAACGAGTTCCTGCGCACGCGGTTGAGCGCGAACGACGCCCAGATCAAGCTCGACGGCGCGCGGCAGAAGCTGTTTGCGCTCGGCCTGTCGGAAAGCGAGATCGCCGATCTGCCGAACCAGCCGCCGGAGAGCCTGCGCACCCAGTTCCTGCGCGCGCCGATCAGCGGCCGGGTGTCCGAGCGGCGCGTCGATCTCGGAGGGTTGATCGGGCGCGAAGGCCAGGAGAGCGAGCTCTACGTCATCGTCAATCTCGACGACATCTGGGTCGACCTGGCGGTTTCGCCGGAGGATATCAACGCAGTCCGCGAAGGCGTGTCGGTCAAGATCCGCGCCATCGGCACCGAGGACGAAGCGAGCGCCGGCGTGATCTTCGTCAGCCCCCTGCTCGACCGCGAGACCCGCAACGCCCGCGTGATCGCGACCATGCCCAACAAGGATCACCGCTGGAAGCCCGGTACCTTCGTCACCGCGGAGGTCCCGCTGTCAGGCGCGCCGTCGACCGTCATCATCCCGAAGAACGCACTTCAAACCATCAAGGGGACACCGACCGTGTTCGTGCGCGATGCCGACGGCTTCGAGGCGCGGTCGGTGCGCACCGGACGCGAGGACGACGACGACATCGAGATCGTCACCGGCCTCGCCGCCGGCGAGGCCATCGCGGTGCAGAACACCTTTACGCTGAAGGCCGAGGTCGAGAAGGACGAGGCGGAGCACGGCCATGATTGAGCGCATCATCGCTCTCGCGATCCAGCGGCGTTGGGTTGTCGTCACGCTGGCGGCGATCCTGATGTTCATCGGCGGCCTGGCATTGACCAAGCTGCCGATCGAGGCGGTGCCCGACATCACCAACAAGCAGGTCCAGATCAACACCGTGGCGCCGGCGCTGTCGCCGGCCGAGATCGAGAAGCAGATCACCTTCCCGATCGAAACGGCGCTCGCCGGCGCACCGGGACTGGAGAGCACGCGCTCGCTGTCCCGCAACGGCTTCTCGCAAATCACGGCGGTGTTCAGCGAATCGACCGACATCTATTTCGCCCGCCAGCAGGTCGGCGAACGCCTCACCGAAGTGCGCGCGCGCCTGCCGCAAGGCATCGAGCCGCGGATCGGCCCGACCTCGACAGGTCTCGGCGAGATCTACATGTGGACCGTCCATTACTCCGGCGACAAGGTCGAGACCGACGGCGCGCCGGGCCTGCAAAGCGACGGCCGCTTCCTGACGGCGGACGGCCAGGTGCTGCACAGCGAGGTCGAGAAGGACGCCTATCTGCGCACGGTGCAGGACTGGATCATCAAGCCGCAGATCAAGATGGTGCCGGGTGTCGCCGGCGTCGATTCGATCGGCGGCTATCTCAAGCAGTACCAAGTCCATCCCGATGCCGCGAAGCTGATCGCGCTCGGCCTCACCTTTGCCGACGTCGCCAAGGCGATCGAGAGCAACAATGTCAGCCGCGGCGCGCGCTATATCGAGCGCAACGGCGAAGGCTTCGTGGTGCGCTCCGGCGGCCGGCTCGAGAATATCGAGGAGCTCGGCGCCGTCGTCGTCACCACGCGCGGCGGCGTCCCGGTCCGGATCCGCGACCTCGCCACGCTGTCGATCGGCGGCGAGACCCGCACCGGCAGCGCCAGCGAGAACGGCCGCGAGGTCGTGGTCGGCACCGCACTGATGCTGATCGGCGCCAACAGCCGCACCGTGTCGGCCGCGGTCGACGCCAGGCTGCGTGCGATCACGCCATCCTTGCCGGCAGGCATCAAGGTCGAGACTGTGCTGGACCGCACCCAATTGGTCGATGCGACCATCGGCACCGTGGCGCGCAACCTCTCTGAAGGCGCGCTGCTGGTGATCGCGGTGCTCTTTGTCCTTCTCGGTAACTTCCGGGCGGCGCTGATCACCGCGCTGGTGATCCCGATCGCGATGCTGATGACTGCCATCGGCATGTGGCAGGGGCGGATCAGCGCCAATCTGATGAGCCTCGGCGCGCTGGATTTCGGCCTGATCGTCGATGGCGCCGTGATCATCACCGAGAACAGCCTGCGTCACCTCGCCGAGAAGCAGCATACGCTCGGCCGCATCCTGACGCGCGACGAACGGCTGGCGACGGTGCGCACCTCCGCCGTCGAGATGGTGCAGCCGAGCCTCTACGGCCAGGCCATCATCCTCCTGGTCTATGTGCCGCTGCTCACCTTCACCGGCGTCGAGGGCAAGATGTTCGAGCCGATGGCGCTGACCGTGATCCTCGCGCTCGCCGCCGCCTTCGTGCTGTCGCTGACGCTGGTACCGGCGCTGATCGCGATCGGCATCACCGGCCGCGTGCAGGAGAAGGAAAACTGGCTGGTCGCCGCGCTGAAGCGCTGCTACAGCCCGCTGCTGCGGCATGCGGTGACGACGCCCGTTCCCGTGATCGCGGTGGCGGTCGTGCTGTTCGCCGCCGCGCTGTTGGCCTTCTTCCGTCTCGGCCAGGAGTTCATCCCCTCGCTCGATGAGAAGAACATCGCGATGCACGCGCTGAGGATTCCGAGCACCGCGCTGTCGCAGTCGCAGGCGATGCAGCTCTCGGTCGAGAAGGCCGTCAGCCACTTCCCGCAGGTGTCGTTCGTGTTCTCGAAGACCGGCACCGCGGAAGTGGCGAGCGACCCGATGCCGCCGAACGCCTCCGACACCTTCATCATCCTGAAGCCGCGCGCGCAGTGGCCGGATCCATCGCTGACCAAGGAGCAATTGATCGAGGACATCTCGAAAGCAGTCGGCCGGCTGCCCGGCAACGTCTACGAATTCACCCAGCCGATCCAGATGCGTTTCAACGAACTGCTCGCCGGCGTTCGCGGCGACATCGCCGTCAAGGTGTTCGGCGACGAGTTCGAGCCGATGCAGAAGGCTGCCAACCAGATCGCGGCCGCATTGCGCGGCGTGCGCGGCGCGACCGACGTCAAGGTCGAACAGGCGAGCGGCCTCCCCGTGCTCGAGATCAAGGTCGACAAGGCGGCGATCGCCCGGCGAGGCCTCAGCGTCTCCGAAGTCCATGATGTGATCGGTGCCGCGGTCGGCGGCCAGGATGCCGGCGTCGTCTACGAGGGCGATCGCAGCTTCGACATCGTGGTGCGACTGCCGAAGAGCGTGCGCTCCGATCTCGAGGCGCTGAGCAATCTGCCGGTCGCCTTGCCGAAGGCAACGCCGAGCTCGCCGGTGCAGAGCCTGCCGCTGAACCGCGTGGCGCAGTTCTCCTTCACCGAAGGACCGAACCAGATCAGCCGCGAGAACGGCAAGCGCCGCATCGTGGTGACGGCCAATGTCCGCGGCCGCGATCTCGGCTCGATGGTCGAGGAAGCACAGACGAAAGTCGCGCAAGCGGTCAAGCTGCCGCCGGGCTACTGGATGACCTGGGGCGGCCAATCCGAGAATCTCGCCGCGGCGCGCCGGCGCCTTGTCGTCGTGGTGCCGGCCTGCTTTGCCATGATCTTCCTGTTGCTGCTGGCGGCGATGGGGTCCGTGCGCGACGCGCTCCTGGTGTTCAGCGCGGTGCCGCTGGCGCTCACCGGCGGCATCGCGGCGCTCTGGCTGCGCGGCATGCCGTTCTCGATCTCGGCGGCAGTCGGCTTCATCGCACTGTCGGGCGTTGCCGTACTGAACGGGCTCGTGATGCTGAGCTTCGTGCGGCAATTGCGCGAGCAAGGCGTGCCGCTTCGTGACGCCATCGAGCAAGGCGCCCTCACCCGCTTCCGGCCGGTGGTGATGACGGCGCTGGTGGCCTCGCTCGGCTTCGTGCCGATGGCCTTCGCCACCGGCACCGGCGCCGAGGTGCAGAAGCCGCTCGCCACCGTGGTGATCGGGGGCCTGATCAGCGCGACCCTGCTGACGCTCGCCGTGCTGCCCGCGCTCTATGCACGGTACGGCCATGTCGGCAGCGCTGCGCAGAATGAGAGGACCGCGATTCAGCCGGCGGAATGAGGATATGTTGACCGGCAGTGCCAAGGAAAATCCGGCAGTTGCAGCGCCGAACCGGTGCTGTAACAATTCTGTCATATGGCAAAACTAAACGAAGGCTGCGGCGGGCTGCCGCGGGGCTTCATCAGGGGGAATAACAAGATGCGTCGTGCCATTACATTGCTGTCCGCGAGCATGATCGCGCTCTCAATGGGAGCCGCCTCGGCGCAAAATGCAAAGCCCCGCAACCTGATCCTGTTCGTCCCCGACGGCCTGCGCGGCGGCATCGTGACGCCGGAGACGGCGCCGGCGATGGCCGAGATCCGCGACAAGGGCGTCTACTTCAAGAACTCACATTCGCTGTTCCCGACCTTCACGATGGCGAACAGCTCGGCACTGTCGACCGGCCATTATCTCGGCGACACCGGCACCTTCTCCAACACGATCTTTACCGGCTACACCTCGGTGCCGGCCGGCGACACCGTGGTGCCGTTCATCGAGAACGACGCGGTGCTCGCCGATATCGACGATCACTTCAACGGCGACTATCTCAACGAGGAGACGCTGCTGAAGATGGCCCGCGGCCAGGGTTTCAGCACCGCCGCCATCGGCAAGGTCGGCCCGACCCTGCTGTTCGATCACACCGATCGCGGCAAGAACACGATCGTGATCGACGATTCCACCGGCGGCAAGACCGGCGTGCCGCTCTCCGACGAGATGAAGGACGCGTTGACCAAGGCCGGGCTGCCGCTCGCCACGCCGAGCCGCGGCGATAACGCCAAGGCCGGTGACGCCAAGACACCCGGCACCACGGTCGCCAACGTCGCCCAGCAGGCCTACATGGCCGATGTCGCGACCAAGGTGGTGCTGCCGATGTTCAAGGCGCGCAACAAGCCGTTCGTGCTGGTGTTCTGGTCGCGCGATCCGGACGGCAGCCAGCACAACACCGGCGACAGCCTCAACACCATCACCCCCGCCATCAACGGCCCGACCTCGATGGCCGGCATCAAGAATGCCGACAACAACCTCGCCCAGCTGCGCAAGGCGCTCGACGAACTCGGGCTGTCCGCCACCACCAACATCATGGTCTCCTCCGACCACGGCTTCTCGACGATCTCGAAGGAGAGCAAGACCAGCCCCTCGGCCAAGATCGCCTATGACGACACGCCGAAGGATTTCCTGCCGATGGGCTTTTTGGCGATCGATCTCGCCAAGGCGCTGGACCTGCCGCTGTTCGACCCCAACGACAAGAATGCCAAGGTCGCCGACAACGCCCATCCGAAGGCCGGCAACGGCGTGCTCGGCCAGGATCCCACCAAGCCCGACGTCGTGATCGCGACCAATGGCGGCTCGGACCTGATCTACCTGCCGAACCGCGACAAGAAGCTCGCCGACCGCGTCATCAAGGCGCTGCTCGAGCAGGACTATGTCAGCGGCCTCTTCGTGGACGACAAGCTCGGCAATTTCCCCGGCACGCTGCCGATGTCGAACCTCAATCTGAAGGGCAAGGCGGTGACGCCGAACCCGTCGATCGTGGTCAACTTCCGCTCCTGGTCGAGCGGCTGCCCGATCCCGACCAACTGCTCGGTGCAGATCGCCGACACCGTGCTGCGCCAGGGCCAGGGCATGCATGGCAGCTTCAGCCGCGGCGATACCTACAACTTCACCGCCGCGATCGGCCCCGACTTCAAGGCGGGCTATGTCGATCCGCTGCCGGTCAGCAACGCCGACGTCGGCATGACCGCGGCGCAATTGCTCGGCCTGCGCGCGCCGAACAACGGCGGACTGATCGGCCGGGTGATGTCGGAAGCGCTGCCGAACGGCATCGTGCCGAAGATGGCCGAGGGCACGCTGGTATCGAAGAAGGCGTCGGCCAACGGGCTGCGCACGGTGCTGAAATTCCAGCGCGTGCTCTCGACCCGGTATTTCGACGTCGCCGGGTTCCCGGGGCGGACGCTCGGGCTCGAGGAGAGCGACGGCAAACAGAAAACGGCGGGGAAGTGATCCCCGCCGCCTCCGCTTGAAGCCGTTTCGTTCGGGATGATTACATCATCCCGATGTCGAACACGTTGGGCAGCTGGGTCGCGAGCGGCAGTGCCGCGGCGCCGACCAGCGTCGCCACCATTGCAGCCAGTGCACGGCCGGTGCGGCGCTGGCCGCGCATCCGGCCCGCGATCCACTCCAGGACTTTGGTGTCGATCTTGGCGCCCTGCGTCGGCGCCCAGCGATCGATCTCGGTGTCCGCCGACAGCGCCACCGTGCGCGGCGGCACCGGCAGGCCGGACTCGGAGGCGGCATGGTGGGCGATCGCCTTGGCGAGCAGGTCGTCGAACCGGCCGCCATCGCTGCGCTCGGCAGCCGCCTCGTTGATCGCGAACAGCGCCTCGATCTCGGCCCGGCTGACCGGCTGATGCTCGACCGCGGCCGCCGTCAGGATACGCGCGCACCAGGCAGCGTCATCGGCATCGAGGGAGCGGGAGAAATGGATGCGGCCCTTGGTGGTCGGGCCTTCGCCGGTGATGACGCCGTCGCGCACGATGGTCAGCGCATGGGCGGCGGTCTTGCGGCAGGATGGATGCAACGCACCGCTGAGAGCCTCAGCGGTCTTGGTACTTGGGGTAGACATTGTGGGAGCTTTCAATTGCTATCTCAGGCCAGCTTTTCCATGCGGGCGTAAACGAGTGGTTAACGATTCGGAACTTGGGTTCCGAGATTTTTAGATGGTTGCTATTTGGTCGCTTTGGAAGCTGTCACGGTTCAGTCCTATAGCACCCAAGGGGTCGTCGAGGCCGGCGTGATGACGGCGATAAGCGGCTTTATCTAGGCATTTCCAAGCTTTTGTGCCGCAGTTGATATTTCGCCGCAGCGGCCTGGATCAAAACAAGTTGCTTGGAATTCCACCCCAAAGGAGAAATGTTTCACCTTTTTTCAGAACCCGTTCACTTAAGCCTTTTCGCGTCCTATACTGGAACAGACCACCTCAAATACAAATTTATCCGCAACTTCAAAGGGATGAGGTAACATCATGGCACTTCAGATTGGCGCTGTCGCCCCCGACTTCGAAGCCGAGACGACCGAAGGAAAGATCAAGTTCCATGACTGGATCGGCAGCAGCTGGGCGCTTTTGTTCTCCCATCCGAAGGACTTCACCCCGGTCTGCACCACCGAGCTCGGCGCGCTGGCCCGCCTGAAGCCCGAATTTGACAAGCGCGGCGTCAAGCTGATGGGCCTGTCGGTCGACCCGGTGGATCGCCACGCCAAATGGTCCGAGGACATCAAGGAGACCCAGGGCGCCGCGCCGAACTACCCGATGATCGGCGACACCGATTTCAACGTGTCGAAGCTCTACGACATGCTGCCGGCCTCGACCTCGGGCGATCCCCTCACCCGCACCGCCGCCGACAACCAGACCGTCCGTAACGTCTTCATCATTGGCCCCGACAAGAAGATCAAGCTCGTGATGGTCTATCCGATGACCACGGGTCGGAACTTCCACGAGATCCTGCGCTCGATCGACTCGCTGCAGCTCACCGCCAAGCATCGCGTCGCCACCCCGGCCGACTGGAAGCAGGGTGAGGATGTGATCATCGCGGGCTCCGTCAACAACGACGAGGCCAAGACGATCTATCCGCAGGGCTGGAAAGAGCCGAAGCCTTATATCCGCATCGTGCCGCAGCCGAAGTAACGGCCGGAACGACGAGGTCGAGTGGCAAGGACACAGCCCGTTATCGTCTGGTTCCGCGACGATCTGCGGCTGTCGGACCACCCGGCCCTGCACGAGGCAGCCAGCCGCGGCGCTCCCGTGGTTGGCCTCTACGTTCGTGACGAAGCTAGCCGCGCTCTGAGAGTTCCGGCCGCGCGTCTCCTCGGGGGTGCGACGCGCTGGTGGCTGGCGCAGTCGCTGCGCGCGCTCAGCAAGAGCCTTGAGGCAATCGGTGGGCAGCTGGTGCTGCGCACCGGACCGGCCGCCTCCGTGATCACCACGCTGGCGCGCAAAACCAATGCCAGCGCCGTGTTCTGGAACCACATCGCGCAGGCGCCGCATCAAGCGGTTGCCGCCGACGTTGAATCGGCGCTCGCAAGTGATGGCATAGACTCGCAAATTTTGCCGGGCGACTTGTTGATCGAACCCAACGCGATCCGCAACAAGGACAACCGCGGCCTGCGCGTGTTCACGCCATTCTGGCGGCGCGTGCAGGGGCTCGGCGATCCGCCCAAATCGCTGCCAGCACCGAAGCAGCTAACATCGATCGGCGGCGTCGCGAGCGAAGACCTCGACGATTGGCAGCTTGAGCCGACCCGGCCCGATTGGGCCGGCGGCCTGCGCGAGACCTGGACACCGGGCGAAGCTGCGGCCCAAGCCCGGCTGAAGGCCTTTCTCGACGACGGCATCCGCGGCTACACCGATGACCGCGACCGACCCGACCGCGACGGCACCTCGCGCCTGTCGCCGCATCTGCGCTTCGGCGAGATCAGCCCGCGACAGATTTGGCACGCCGCGCGCTTCGCCGCCGCCGAGCACCCACGTCTGGCCGGCGACATCGACAAGTTCCTCAGCGAGCTCGGCTGGCGCGAGTTCTGCCGCCATCTCCTGTTCGACGTTCCTGACCTCGCCGAGCAGAATTTGCAGGCGCATTTCGACGCCTTTCCGTGGAAACGAGACGCCAGTGCATTGAAGGCATGGCAGCGCGGCCTGACCGGCTACCCGATCGTCGACGCCGGCATGCGCGAGCTCTGGCACGCCGGCGTGATGCACAATCGGGTGCGGATGGTGGTGGCCTCGTTCCTGGTCAAGCATCTGCTGATCGACTGGCGCGCCGGCGAGCAATGGTTCTGGGACACGCTGGTCGATGCTGATGCCGGCTCCAACCCGGCGAACTGGCAATGGGTCGCCGGCTCCGGCGCCGATGCCGCGCCCTATTTCCGCGTCTTCAATCCGGTCCTGCAGGGCGAGAAGTTCGATCCCGACGGCGCCTATGTCAGGCGCTGGGTGCCGGAACTGGCGCAGCTCCCCGACAACCTGGTCCATCAGCCCTGGACCGCGACGCCGATCGAACTCGCCAGCGCCGGCGTCGAGCTCGGCAAGACCTACCCGCAGCCGATCGTCGATCACAAGCAAGGCCGCGAGCGGGCGCTTGCGGCTTATGCGAAGATTAGGCGCGGCGATTGACCAGCAGCACCGCCGCGGCGCAGGCGGCCATGCCGGCAATCGCGACTGCGTCGAGCTTCTCGCCGAACAGCACATAGGCCATCAGCGCCGTCACCGCCGGCACCAGGTAGAACAGGCTCGCGACGGAGGTCGCGGCATGGTGCCGGATCAGCCAGTACAACAGCCCGATCGAGCCGATCGACAGCGCGAACACCAGCCAGGCCAGCGCCAGCACGAACTCGCTGGTCCAATGCACGACATTGCTCTCGAACAGCCACGCGCCGATGCCGAAGAAGATCGTCACCGCGACGTACTGCACCAGATTGCCGGCGCGCCAGTCGATCGCATTGCAGTAGCGGCGCTGATAGAGCGTGCCGAGCGTGATCGAGATCAGCGAGACGCCTGAGGCAAGCCAGCCCCAGCCCGCCTCGCCCGTCATCGGACGGTTGTGCAGGATCAGCACGACGCCGGCGAGGCCGAGCACCAGCCCGCCCCATTGCAGCGGCGTGACACGCTCGCCGAGCCAGCGGTTGGCGATGGTCGAGGTCAGGATCGGTTGCAGGCCCGGGATCAGCGCCGAGAGCCCGGCCGGAATCGAATGCGCGATCGCAATCGCGGTGCCGCCGAGATAAAAGCCGTGCACCAGGATGCCGGCCACCGCGCTATGGAAGATGCCGGCCCGGTCCGGCCATTTCGGCTGCGCCACCCCGGCGATGACAGCCATCACCACCACCACGAGCGCCATCCGGATCGCCAGGTAGGTCAGCGGATCGGCATTGTTGATGACGTATTTGGTGCCGATGAATCCCGTGCTCCACAGCACGACAAAGATCGCCGGCGCCAGACGAGCGGCAGTTTCCTCGAAGCTCTTGTTCATTGCCTGCTGTCATTGCCCGAACATGAGGCAGCCGGCAATCGCGAAGTTCGGCGGAGGTTGTGGACGCGCGCGCCAAGCACATTGTCGCCCCGCGAACGCGGGCAATCACAGACGGCTGCGGCCACATCTCATAGCGCCGCGTGCGTCATAGCGCAGGGTGAGGCACGCCCGAGCAATTTCTGGATAATAGACTATGCCGCTGATTGCCCGACATGTCAGGTGGCCATGTCGCAAGCCGGCAAGCCGACGGCTCCTTTGCATGGGGTTGTTTTCGATATTTTGGCAGCGACACCATCTGCCGGGCAGCGGCGGCCTCCCCATCACCTGAGGTGATACTTCCTGCCGTTGGTGTTCGGGTCGCTATTGTCGCTTGTCGAGAACATCAGGGCGGGACCGAAATAGTTCCAGGTATCCCGATAGAACGCGAAGCGGCCAGCTCCCTTGTCGATGATCTCCTGCTGGACGCTGTTTGCCGGGCCGAGCAGCTTGTCGTCCTCATACAGCCGGGCGGCCTCGAGCGCGCCGTCGACATATTTGACGGGGATGAGATACGCATGTCCCTTGTAGAGGCGGAAGGCACCGCGGATCAGACTCGGATCGAGCGGGCTCGCAGGAACCAGATAAAGCGCAGCGCTCGACACCAGCGCAAAAAAAGCTGATCCGATCAGGACACGCGCGCTGGATGAAATCCTGAACGGCACCTTGCCGGGCTCTTGCTCGCCGGGCCGCCCGTCATTGGCGGCGTCTGCTCTCGTCGCGTAGAGCTGATAGGAATCGGTCAAGCCTTGCTCGAGTCCGTCACGAAAACCCATCTGGTAGGACACGCGTCCGCATAGCGCGAACAGCAGGATCAAAGCGAGAAGCAATGTGATCAGCATGAGGTGACGCCAATTGGTGTGACGGCCGGGATTGTCGACTTACCTAGCGGTTCGGGACGTCAAAATCCATTCCCTGCGCGGGGCTTCCGGTTCCCGAGGCTGCGCTGCCATGCCGGACGAACCTGAGCTGCATGGTACAGCAACGTCTCTCCCGTCCTGACCTGCCCGATTTAGGAACGCCACCCGGCGCCCAGGCGTTTTTGACACGCAGGCTGGCGACACGCGAGCCGCCCGCATCGAGGATACCCGATGCCCTATGCGCTGTTCGATCGTGACCGGCAAATCGACGAGGCTTTTCCGACGGAGAAGCAGGCTTGGGAGCATGCGTTGACGTCCGGCCTGATCTTCGACGTTCCGGTCGCGGACGAGGCGCCGGGCATGGTGATTCCGGCCGGCTATCACATGAAGCAGATTCCCGGCGACGGTGAAGTGTGCACCCCCGCGCCCGAGTGGAACCTGCCGAAGGAAATTTCGTGATCGGCCGACGGCCGGGATGCCGCTTGCGATCGCGCAACACGTAACGGCAACCAGACCAACAATCCAGGATGAGCGTATGGCCGAAACCGGCAAGTATTTTCGCGTTCGCTGCGTCGACAACACCCTACAGCGGGACACGCTCGCGCTCGGCCGCGTCTATGACGTGACCAGGGATATCGAACGTGACGGTTACTACGAGCTCGGCGGATTGGGTCGCTTCAGCCGCTCCAGGTTCGAGGTCGTCGAGCCTGATGACGACGAGGAATAGACAGCAAATACCGGGCGTTGGGACGGCACCTCGCAAATCCGTGATCGATGCCACCGCTGATTGCCTTCATTTGGGCACCTCCCGGGAACAGCCTGCTGGCAGCGACAGCCAAAGGCTGCGACCGCAGGGGGTGCCTGCAAGTGCCGCATCAATCCCGCACTGCGATGCAAGACGTCGATCTGCGCAATTTCGCCCGGGTCATCTCGGCGTGCACCCTCGGGCTTTGGGCATTTGCGGCCGGCCTCCTGATCGGGACTTTCGTGCTCTGGTGATTGCCTGACTTCAGGATTGCCCGTCATTGGCGGACACGCCGCCCCTTAGCTGCCGCTCAGGTGGTGCGCGGCGACGAACAAAGCGAGCGCGCTCAGCACCAACGCTGACGCGGCACCGGCAACGGTCCGTGCCAGTTCTGCCTTCGAAAGATTGGATCTGGTTGCCATCACAGCCTCCCGTGCGCGCGAGCTGAGCCAAGACCGCTCGGCGGTCAGGCTCGCTCATGAAGATCATCGCATCATGAGGATGAACGCATCGTGAGCAAAACGAACTGCGCGCGCCGTCGGTTCCAAAAATGACCGCTGGTGGATCGCTTTCGGAAAGCCGGCGTTGACCGCACGCGGCCAGGGGTGGAGCGAGCCGCGCTGGAATGTTCGGAATCGGAGAGGCAATGGCGATCCGCAGGCGGCGGCTTCAACCGACGATCTGGGCGGTCATCATCCTGCTTGCGACCGTCACGGTAGCCGGCGCCGAAGGCGGCAAAGCGGGCAAGCCGTCCGAGTTCATCCTGCTCGTCCAGATCGCGCTGCTGATCGCAGTCGGCCGCGGCCTCGGCGAGTTGATGCAGCGGATCGGCCAACCCTCCGTGATCGGCGAACTGCTCGGCGGCCTGTTGCTCGGCCCCTCGCTGTTCGGCTGGCTATGGCCGTCAGCCCATGACGTCGTCTTTCCGCCGTCCGGCGAGCAGAAGGCGCTGATCGACGGCATCGCGCAGATCGGCATCCTGCTGCTGCTCCTGCTGACCGGCATGGAGACCGACCTCAAGCTGGTGCGCAAGGTCGGCCGCGCGGCGATGACGATCTCGATCGCGGGCATCGCGGTGCCGTTCGCCTGCGGCTTTGCGCTCGGCGAAGTCTTGCCGCAGAGCCTGCTGCCGCACCCCGAGGCGCGGTTGATCGCCGCGCTGTTCCTCGGCACCGCGCTGTCGATCTCCTCGGTGAAGATCGTCGCCGTCGTGGTGCGCGAGATGAACTTCATGCGCCGCAATGTCGGCCAGATCATTGTCGCCAGCGCGATCATCGACGACACCATCGGCTGGATCATCATCGCCGTCATCTTCAGCCTCGCCTCGCGCGGCACGCTCGATGTGCTGTCGGTCGCGCAGGCGCTGTTCGGCACCCTCGCCTTCCTCGCCGTCAGCTTCACGATCGGCCGCCGGCTGGTGTTCCGGCTGATCCGCTGGGCCAACGACAATCTGGTCTCGTCGGCGGCGGTCATTACCGCAATCCTGCTCCTGATGAGCGGGATGGCTGGCATCACGCATCTGATCGGCGTGCATACCGTGCTCGGCGCCTTCATCGCCGGTGTGCTGGTCGGGGAATCCCCGATCCTGACCCGGCAGATCGACGAGCGGCTGCGCGGGCTGATCTCCAGCCTGTTCATGCCGGTGTTCTTCGGGCTCGCCGGGCTGAGCGCCGACCTCACCGTGCTGAAGGATCCGTCGGTGCTGGCGCTCACCGCCGCGCTGATCCTGATCGCGAGCATCGGCAAGTTCGGCGGTGCCTTTGCCGGCGGCGCGCTGGGCGGGCTGACCCGGCAGGAATCCTATGCGCTGGCGAGCGGCATGAACGCGCGCGGCTCGACCGAGGTGATCATCGCAACCATCGGCCTGTCGATGGGCGTGCTGAGCCAGACCCTGTTCTCGATGATCGTGACCATGGCGATCCTGACCACCATGGCGATGCCGCCGATGCTGCGCAACGCGCTGATGCGGCTGCCGCTCGGCAAGGAGGAGAAGGAACGGCTGGAGCGCGAGGAATATGAGCAGCGCGGCTTCGTCGCCAATCTCGAGCGGCTGCTGCTCGCGGTCGACCAAAGCACCAACGCGAAATTCGCCGCGCATCTTGCCGGGCTGCTCGCCGGCGGCCGCGGGCTGCCGATCACGGTGCTGCATGTCGGGGCGCATGCCAAGCTGCCGGAGCAGAACCATACCGACGCGGAGAGCCCGGAGGCCACGGTGATCAACGCGGCCAAGATCAGCGCCGAGGCCAGCGCCGAGGCCGACGCCGACGGCGGCGGCAATGTCGACGTCATCAGCCGCGCGCCCGAAGAGACGGTGGCGGAGGCGATCGCCGAGGAAGCCAAAAAGGGCTTTGACCTGCTCGTGGTCGGCATGGACGCGGTCGCGGGCCCCGATGGCGGCTTCGACCGGCGGATCAATGAGCTGACCTCCGGGTTCGACGGCCCGCTGGCGATCGCCGCCGCCAAGGGCGTACACGCAGACGAGCCGGCGGCGAATGCGCGCAAAATCCTGGTGCCGGTCTCGGGCAGCAACGTCTCGCGGCGCGGCGCCGAGGTCGCGATCGCGCTGGCGCGTCTCGCCAGCGAACCGTTGCAGGTGGTCTATGTCTCGACCACCCGCGACAGGGGCGCCCGCCGCTCCAGCCCCAGCATGTCGCTGGCGCCGGAGGAAGCGATCCTGAAGGACATCGCGGCGACCGCGGCGCGCTACGACATCAATGTCGCGACCCGGCTGCGCGCCAACACCGCGCCCGAGGTCGCCATCTTGCAGGAGATCACAGCAAGCGGGGCCGACCTGGTCGTGATCGGCGTCGACCGCATCCAGGGCGACAGATTGAATTTCGGCAGCGTCGCGGCCGCCGTGCTCGGCAAGGCGAAGGCCTCGGTGCTGCTGGTGTCGGGCGGCGACGTCAGGCCCAAGACTTAAGGCAAAGAGCTGAGGGAGATCCCGAGGGCGCCCGCGCCTACCACTCTTCCGGACAGGGATCGACGATCTTCCAGAGATCGACCCCGTTCTTGATCTTCTTCATCTCGGTGGTCAGCCCGCCATTGCGGCGGATCCAGTCCTTCACCGTATCGGGATAATAGGACATCAGGTCGGATGTGCCCTCGAGGCTGGTGACCTTGATGCCGAAGGTGAAGGCCTTGTCGTAATAGGCCTGGTGGAAGCCGATGCTGGCCTTCGGCGTCACGCAGATCTTGTTCAACGGCACGATGCCGAACACCAGCGTGCAGGCCGAGTTGCAGATGCCGTCGATCACGACGCGCTCGCGGCGGTCGCGGATCTGCTTGTACTTGGCCTTGTATTCCTCGACATAGCCGCCATGATCGCGCGTGATGTGCAGCACGGCCCGTGCCGGCGTGACCGCCAGGACCGAGAGCAGCAGGGCGACAAGGGGCGTGATGCGCATGAAATGTTCTAAACCGAGGGAAAGACGGCCCGGGCGGACCTGACCGCAAGACTCTGGCCGGACTGTGTTGGCAATCCGTTAAGCATCCGCAAAAAGGCAAAATTTGGCGCGCTGTGGCTGATTTCCCGCAGCTTTCGGCCCCGATTCCGGGTTAAATGATGGCTTGGGACCGGCCGAGAAGCCGATTCCAGCGTGAATGCCCGGAGGCCGCCAATGACCAAGACCAAACTTTTCGCCGCGCTCGTCCTGACTGTTTCCCTGGCCGTCCCGGCCCTGACCCCCGCAGTTGCCGCCGACCTCACGGTCTATCCGCACCACCGGCATCACCACTACCGGCACGCTTATTACGGCCTGCCCTACCACATCAGCTACCTGCACAATTACGGCCCCGGCCCGTCCCCGGGCAGCTTCGCCTATTACGACGGCCCGTCGACCAACAAGTGCTACCAGGGCTCGGCCGCCTATATCGGCCAGGACCGCCGCCGGCATCCCTGCTTCTGAGGTCCCGCGGCAGGCCGATGGGGCAACGGGACGCTAAGGCGTCCCGGCTGGCCCTGTCAGCGCAAGTCTGATAATCGACCCGCAACGCGCTCGTAGCTCAGCTGGATAGAGCATCGGATTTCGATTCCGAGGGTCGGGAGTTCGAATCTCTCCGAGCGCGCCATTGGTCAGACGGCAGGCCACGAAACCATTTTCAGCAGCCGACGAAACCGGGCGGAAACATTTGGCCGCTAGCCTCCCCCAAATAATCAAAGAAATTGCGGGGAAGTGTCATGATGGAAGTGACCATTGTCGCGCTGCTGCTGCTCAGCGCCGCCGTGTTTTGTGCCCACGCCTACGACGCCCTGCATACGCATTGAGGGGACCGGCGTAGCTCGTTCCGCGTGCTGTCCGCGAGGTTTCGGGCCCGCGCGAACCGCGGCCTGCTATCCCCGCGCGGCCCTCTCCCCAAACCACCGCCGGCACGCCCGGCTGAAGCTCGTCGCATCCGTGTAGCCCAGCGCCGCCGCCATCTCGTCGCGTGACTGGGTGCCTGCCGCGAGCATCGCCTTCGCGCGCTCGCGCAGCACGGCGTCGAGCAGCGGGCGGAAGGCGACGTCGGCCTCCGCGAGCCGCCGCACCAGGGTGCGGCGCGAGGTGCCGATCAGGCGCGCGGCCTCTTCCTCGCCGAGGCGATGCGGCAGGCGCGATGCGATCAGGTTCTCGACGGCCCGCGTCAGCGCCTCGGCATCCGAGCGCGGCCTCTCGATCGCCTCGAGCGCTTCGATCGCCTTGGCCTGCAATTCCGGATCGGCAAACGGCGACGCCCGACCGCAAAGCTCCTTCGGCACATCGAAGCGGAAGGCGGCCGCGTTGAACTTCACCGCGCAGGCAAAATGCGGCGCCAGCCGCTCGGCGCCGGCGGGCGGAGCCCAGGGAAATTCAAGCGTCGCCTGCCCGATCGCGTCCTCGAGCAGCTGCACATACACCGCGTGCACGTTGAGGCTCACTGCCAGCGCCACGGCGCGCCAGAGCGGGTCGTCCATCGCAACGGCAGGCGTAATCTCGATCTGGATTGCGCGCGCGGTCCGGCGCAGTCGGTTGCGGATGAAAGGCGCGCGGGTCGACCCGAAGCGTGCGCCGATGCTCAACGCGCCTTCGATGGTCGGCGCCGTCCGGGTCGCGACGTCGAGTGCCCCTTGCAGCGACGTCGACCACACCGCCGCGGCCGACAGCGGCCACAGCTCGCCATGCAGCCGCGTGATATTGGCGGCGAGCATCACCAGCGACGACACCGGCATGTGCGCGCCGGGCTGGTCGAGCGCATCCTGCTGGATTGCCGTGCCGGCCAGCAGCTCGTCGCGCTCGCTCCGCGTCTTGCCGAAGGTGCGCACCAGCGCCCGTGCGTAGGCCGCGGACACCGGCGTGCGAAGGGCATCGGCCTCCGATCCCTGCATTGTGTCGGCACCCTCCCTCGCGAACGTCCGGCCGAACAGGCTTGGCGCAAAATGCCACAAATTTGGCCTGTTGGGAACTGGCGGCGCAGGCCTGCCTCGCGGCATGCTCCGCACAACAACGGCGAATGCCGACTCGAAGCGATGCTGGAGGGAATGCGATGATCTTCAAAGGCACCAATGCGGCCGGCGAACCGGTCGAATACCGGGACGGCAAGCGCTATCTGTGGATGCTGTCATTCATCCCGCCGCTGATCCCGCTGCTGTCCTACTGGTGGTATCTGCAGACGCACGATCCGCTGGTGACGCTGATCCCCTTCGTCTTCATCTTCATCCTGATCCCGCTGCTCGACGTCGTGTTCGGCGAGGATACCCACAATCCCCCGGCGGAAGTCGTCGCCGCGATGGAGGCCGATCCCTATTACCTGCGGCTTGCGCGCATCACCGTGGTGTTTCCCTGGATCAACTACGTCGCCCTGATCGCCTTCTTCGGCACCCAGGAATTGCCGTGGTGGTCCTACGTCGCGCTGCTGCTCGGCGTCGGCACCATCAATGGCGGCGCGCTCCTCATCGGGCACGAGCTCGGCCACAAGGCCGACCGGCTCAACATCCTGTTCGGCATGCTCGCCAACTGCGCGGTCGGTTACGCGCATTTCCGCGTCGAGCACAATCGCGGTCATCACACCTGGGTCGCGACCCCCGAAGATCCAGCCAGCGCGCGGTTCGGTGAATCGATCTATGCCTTCGCAACCCGCGAGCTGCCGGGCGCCTTCAGGCGCGGCTGGCGCAACGAGGCCGAACGGCTGACGCGGCGCGGCGAGCCGGTATGGTCGGTCGACAACGAGATCCTGCAGGGCTTTGCGCTGACGCTCGTCGTCGCCGCCGTCCTGATCGCGCTGTTCGGCTGGAAGGTCGCGCCGTTCATCGTCGCGCACCACTTCCTCGGCTGGTACGCGCTGACCCAGGCCAATTATGTCGAGCACTACGGGCTGTTGCGCGAGAAGCTGCCGAACGGCCGCTATCAGGCAGTCGAGCCGCGCCACTCCTGGAACACCAACCACATCGTCTCGAACCTGATGACGTTCCATCTGCAACGCCATTCGGATCATCACGCCAACCCGATGCGGCCCTACCAATCGCTGCGCGATTTCGACGACATCCCGCGGCTGCCGAACGGCTACACCGGCATGTTCGGGCTCGCCGCGATCCCGTGGCTCTGGTTCCGCGTGATGGACCCGAAGACCCTGGCCTGGGCCGGCGGCGACAAGGGCAAATTGAATCTGGGTTAGCGGCCGGCGACGTCGCGATCGCACGATCGCCCGGCTTCTCCGTTCCTACGGCTGCGCTTGTCGGCGCTTCATGGCGCCGATGCCGAGGAACGAGCCGTTGACGGACGGATACTGGCTGGTGAACTCGACCATATCGAAGCTCGGCGCCTCGAACTGCTTCAACGCCGTCCAGAGCAGTGTCGTATCCGGGCAGGCCTGGGAATGGATGTCGTGATGCACGATGATGCCGGCATGCGTGCGCACCAGCAGGTGATCCTGCAACGCGCCGCGCAGGCTGTGATCGCCGTCGATGAAGACGAGGTCGGGCTTCAGCTGCTCGACATGCGCCGCGACCAGCGGCGAGGTTGAAAAGTCCTGTATGTAGATCGGCTCGACAGCGGCCTGCTGTTGCAGCAGATCGAAATAGGTCGAGATGAACGGCGTCGGCGCGATCGGATCGAGCGCGATCACGGTCTTGAGGTCGGCACCGCTGGTCCTGAGCCATTCCGTAACCAGGATGAACATGCCGCCCCAGCGGCAGCCGATCTCCATGTAGGAGGAAACGCCGGAGGCGTTGCGCGCAAGCCAGGCCAGATAGGGCGCGAGCTGGCTCGGATACTGCCAGAGGTGGAGGCCCCTGCCGAAATACGGCGCAAGCTCGGGCGGCTGCTCGCGCAGCAGCTCGTCATTGAGCCCCAGCGCAGGGATGAACTCCCGTTCGAGGAATTCCACATCCAGCCGCTGTGCCGGGGTCAACGCCGCGATGGTGCCGATCGCCTCGCGAACGAACGGCGCAAGATCGGTGAAACGCTGGTACCGGTCGGCTGGAGCAAACTGGGCGGTGAGCATCGGCGTAATCACACGGGCGGCTGGAGGGACACGCGGAGACCCCGGTCGTCGCGCCTCCGACGATTGAACGGATGGGATAGCCGTCTCGGGCGCGAAATCTCGCAGACGAACTCAAATAATCTGGCGCGAACCGTTGCTGCGCTGACTTCAGCCGCTCGGAATCTTCCGCCGCACCGCCTCCGTGCCGGCATCGGTGACGCGGTATCGACGGCCCAACTCCGGGACGATCCAGCCCTTCTCGATCATTCCGGCAATGGTGCTCGGGCCGACGCCCGCGGGAAACGAACGGCGGTTGCGGATCGCGTCGATCGCGACCCGCTCGAGATGGGTCGCGACATGCGACGGGCGGGCGCGAAACGCCTTGGCCATGATAAGGACGGACAGCACCTCGGCGCGTCGACGCACCGCCGATGCGCTACGGGTCAGTTCGTTGCTGATCTCCAGTGCATTCTTGCCGGCCCTGGCGAGCTCTCTGAGCTTGTCATCCTCGTCAGGGCTCCAGCGCCGCACAATCCCCATCTGCCCCTCACCGCCTGGATACCCACCCCGAACCGATGCATACGCAGGCGGCGCTGATTTGCCATGTGACTTTCGGCACCTCTTGAGGAGACGTCGGAGACTGTCACCATCAAGAGAGCCGATCGTCGACGTTGCTTCACTTAGTGCTTGCTGGGTTCGAGCGCGATGAGCACGCCGGTCGGCTCGGGCTCGTGCGGCCGCAGCGATGTCAGCTCCGGGTCGCTCCATTCGGCAAGGCTCACCACCTCGCCGGTCTGTCCTGACATGTCGGAGCTCTGCGCGGGTTCGAGCACCTTGAGGCCGCTGGTATCGACGAAGAACGTGTGCTCGCCGAACACGCTGTTGAGTTGCGCCACGGCGGGATGATCATCCGGAAGCACCTGCGCGTTCAGTTGCGTCATGGTCTGTTTGACTTGGGTGGAATTAAGCTTCATCCGCTGCTCCTTCTTTTGGTTCCGGCCCTGAATGTTTCCCTGGCTGGCTCCTCCCGGCCCGCACCCCGCGTCTGGGGGCTTCAAGGTCTCGAACCGATCAGGCCACGAAACGTTCCGCCCGCGCGACGCATTGACCGCAGGCGCGCGGGTTCCCGGTGCATCGACGTGAGAGGTGCGGCGCGGCGTCACACCTGCCCGCCACTCATGTGGCGGAAGACTTCTTCTTCCCGGCGAGCCCATCCAGATGCACGCGGCGCGCGGCGGATTTGCGTGCGCGCTCCTTGGTGCGGCAGGCCCGGCAGCGCACGGCCTTGGTGAACACGTCACCCTTGGCGGTCTCGTACCACCATTTCTGCTGCAACGGCGTCCAGACCTCGGCCACGCCGCAGTCCTTGCAGACGAAGGGCTCGGGCCGATAGGTGCCCCGCAAGACGAAATCGGGTGTCGAATAGCTGTTCGAGGGCGCAAGCGCGCTCGTCAGCACGGCAACCTCGTCGCGCGCCAGCGCGATCTTGTAGTCGCGCTGGCGACGCTGCTCGGCAGCCTTCTGCGCCTGCAGGCGCAGCCATTCGTCGGCCTTGCGCCGTTTCGCGTCGATTTCCCCGCGCTTCTGCCTGTTGCTTTTCACGTCCGCGCACATCGTCGAACCGAATGCTCCGGCGGCCAGACGCGGCAGCATCAAAGATGCGCTTCAGTTCGGCCGCAGGTTTGCCATGGTAGCCGCGGCATTGCGGAGCGGCCAGACCAATCCGGGCGAAACCTATGCCCGCTCCCGCTCCGCCGGCCGCATGTGGATCAGCGCGTCGAGCACGAGGACAAGAACCGGCCGCTGCTCGTCGTTGACCAGCTCGGTCTTGAAGATCACGACGGCATCGCGCCGCTCCGGCCTGATGGTGATCTTCTGGATCTCCGATTGGCCAGTCAGCGTGGCTCCCGGGCGTACCGGGCTCGGCAGGCGTATCTCGAAGCTCCGTCCGACGATGCCCGCCACCTTGCTCCAGATCGCCTCCACGGCCAGCCGCTGATAGATCGCAATGGTGTTGAAGCCGCTTGCGATCAGGCCGCCGAACGGACCCGCCGCAGCCGCGACGGGATCGGTGTGGATCGGCACCGGATCATATTTCCCGGCGAACTCGAGGATTTCGGCCTCGCCGATGGTGTAGCGGCCAAGCTTGAAGGTCATTCCCTCGGTGAGATCTTCCGCATACAGCATCGTGCGCCTCCGTGTGTCGCGCGACGATAGACCAATGCTGCAGGCTTTCCATTACCTGCGAGGTCATCAACTTCGCGCACGGAATATCCAAGCGGAGCCACGAGACGCGAGCAGCACCGACCGCTCGCGCATCGCTCCGAGCATCCTGCGCTAATGCGGCCGCGCCGCCCTCGCCTTCACCCTCGCCGTGGCGGCCTTCACCGTGTTCTCCATCAGGCAGGCGATGGTCATCGGGCCGACGCCGCGCGGCACCGGCGTGATCGCACCGGCGACCTGCACCGCTTCCTCGAAGGAGACGTCGCCGCGCACCGCGTAGCCGCCGTCCGGCTTCTCGACGCGCGTGGTGCCGACGTCGATCACGATGGCCTGCGGCTTGATCCAGTCGCCGCGCACCAGGCCCGCCTTGCCTACCGCGCTGACCAGGATATCGGCCTGACGGCAGATCCGGCTGATGCCGCGGGTGTGGATGTGGGTCTGTGTCACGGTCGCCTGCTCCTGCAGCAGCAGCGCGGCCATCGGCTTGCCGACGATATTGGAGCTGCCGATCACCACGGCATGAGCGCCGGTGAGATCCGGTCGAATCGACTTGATCAGCCGGAGGCAGCCGAGCGGCGTGCACGGCACCAGCGCATCGTCGCCGTGAAACAGCCGGCCGGCGTTCAGCGCGTGCAGGCCGTCGACATCCTTCGCGGGATCGACCGCCGCCATCACGCGCAGCGCGTCGATATGCGCCGGCAGCGGCAGCTGGATCAGGATGCCGTCGATATCGTCGCGCGCATTGAGCCCCTCGATCCTGGCCAGCAGATCGGCCTCGCTGCAATCGTCCGGCAGGCGTTCGACCGCGCCGTGCAGGCCGAGCCGCTCGGCCATCCTGACCTTGCTCTGCACATAGATCTGGCTCGCCGGGTCGCAGCCGACCAGCACGACCGCAAGCCCCGGCGCGCGCGGCAGCCGGTCAAGTTCACTGGCAATTTTGTCGATGACAATCCGGGCATGGGCATGCCCATCGAGAAGTTTCGCCGTCATGGCACCTCCGTTTCGAAGCGGTGCCCAGGCGCGCGGCGTTCAGTCTCTGCGCTCCCCGATGGTGGTCCATCCAAGCGCCAGTCGCGCAGATGGCGTGGTCATAGCCGCCCCGCCCGGCAAAGGCAAATCATGCTCCCCTGGCTGATATCCCTTGGCGCTTCCTGGCTGCCGCAAAGCGACGATTTGCCCGTATTTGCCCGGTGGATCGGTGCAGCACGGATCGCGTCTGGGGGTAGGATTCGGGCAAGACTTGCGATAAGCCTCGGCGCTTGCCGGGCTTTTCCGATCCCCGGCGCCATCCTTCCGGTCATCACGCCCATTTCGGACATTTTCACCATGAGACATATCATCCTCGCGCTGGCGCTCCTCTGCCCGGCTGCCGCGCTTGCTCAAGGCACCACTCCAGCCCCAGCGCCCGCCGACAAGCCGGCGGCGGCGACGCAGCCGATGGTCGGCGACAAGCCGCTGGTCCAGGTCGGCAAGAAGCAGGCCGCCAGGAAGGGCGAGAAGCCGCCCGCTGCCGGCAAGCCGCAATCGGTGGCGCAGAAGCTCCAGGCCTGTCAGGACATCGACGACGCCACCAAGGAGCGGCTGATCTGCTACGACGAGATCTTCAAGCCGCAGCCGAAGCCGACGGCCACCCCTGCCAAGGGCGTCAACGAATGCCGCTTCGTGAAGGAAGAGGACGAGCGGCTGACCTGCTACAACGGCTTCGCCGACAAGATTCCGCGCCTGCCGCGCTAGGCGCGCCGATCGACACATGAAAATGCCGCCGCAAGTGTTTGCGGCGGCGTGTCGATTGCCGAAGCGGCCCTGCTACCAGGTGCCGAAGCCGCCGAAGAAGCCCATGCGCGGCTGCTGCTGCGCGACACGGTAGGGCTGATACATGCCGGGCTGGGCCAGCCGCATCGGCTGCTGCGGATGGGCATGGTAACGCGCGACCTTGCGCTTCTTGGGTGCCTGCGGCTGGGCCTGAACCGGCTTCGCCTCGGCCACGACCTTGTTCGCGTCAGCCTTTTCCGGCGGGATGAACTCGGCAAATGTGTTGCGGACGCGGGCCTGCGCGTCGCCGGCAACCGACGGGGCCGCTGCGGCAACCGCATTGACCTGCGCCGGCACGATGGTCGGCAGGCTGGTGTCATACACCACCCGCTCCGGCAATTTCTGAGCCGACCTGATGCGCACCATGGTCTTGTCGACGCCCGGCGACGAGACGGTCTGGCTTGGGCCGGGAATCGTGGCCTCCTGCGGCACCACGGCGTTGACGACGAAGAGCAGCGCCAGCAGCACGCCACCAACATACAGGAAATAACGCGCCACAGGCATCTTGGTAGCTCCCCCCGCGCACCGGGCGCGGTTCATCTCGGCGCGACGACATCAGTCATCGCGCGGGCGAAATCGTCGTCTGCGCATGATCACCCGGATAGTCGCCATCCCGCGCTTCCGGGTCGTTCTCTAACGGTCGGCTTATTAGTTAGTTCCTGCCTCGCCGTTGCGGTTCACCCGGGAAGTCAATTCCCAGTCACTTTTTCGAGATGCAGGGTTTAGGCGCGACTGGCGGTCACGACCGTACATTTCGCCTTGTTCGCGTTAACATTGACGAACCCGATTAACATCCGGGGATAGGTCTTGCGGCTCCTCATGCCGATGGTATCCGGGATCAGCCGCTTCCGCTCGGTCATGGGGCTGCCGTCCCGACGGATGAAGGCGCAGGCGATCTCGATATCCTTGACCGCGAAATCATTGGCGTTGCGCAGCGTCAAGGTGACCAGCGCCTTCGAACCCAGCCCACCGCGCTGAAAAGATTGCGAGGCGATCCGCAGCTTGTCGAGCGGCGACCGCTCGACGCCCGGCGCGGACGGCCTCGTCTCCTCGGCCGGCTGCGCTGTGGCCACGCCGACCGTGGCCGGCTCATCTGCGGCTGTGGCCGGCGCATCCTTGCGCGCGTCCCTGGGCGAATCCTTGGGCGCATCCTTGGCAGTCTGGGCGGGCGCGTCCGCCGCGCTGCGGACGATGGCGGGTGACACCGGCGAGGCATCGTGGTCGCCGGCGTCGCTGGGCTCGGGCAGCATGAACCAGGCACCAATCCCGGCGAGCGCGATCAACGGCAGCAGCAGGCTGGCGTAGAAGCCGCCCTGACGTCCGGCGGCCACCCTTCGAAACGACGCCAGGCCGATCCGCATCGTCGTGCCCTCACCCTCGACGCCCGATTGCGCCGCCACCCATAAAGCAGGTCTGTAGAGACGGCCGCAGGTCGAGCGGCCACGCGAGAACAATCGCCGACCATCGGAATGGTTTCATCCCGGGACGACAATCTTGCGATTGCTCGGGCGGAGGGATGGCATCCCAGGCGGCCGATCGCTAAATTCGCGCCGCCCGAGAGCGAGTGCCGCGTTCCCAAACCGCGCGAGAACAACAAGGAGTTTCGCAATGCCCGTCGTCACCTGGGACCACGTCCATCTGCGCAGTCCCGATCCCGAGGCCACCGCGACCTGGCTGCGCGACATTCTCGGCGGCGAGATCATCCGTGGGCCCGGCCGCATCGACGTCCAGCTCGGCGGCGCCAAGGTCTTCATCGCCGAGGTGACGCAGGGCGACGGCGTCAACGCGCCGCCGGTGACGCCCTATCAGGGGCTCGATCATTTCGGACTGACGGTGAAGGACATCGACGCGGTCGCGGCCGAGATCAAGGCCAAGGGCGTCGAGTTCACCAAGGAGCCGACCACGATCCGCCCCGGCGTGCGGATCTGCTTCATCCGCGGACCGCAGGGCATCTCGATCGAACTGCTCGAGCGCGACAAGAAGTATGCGTGAGATCTCTCCGCGTCATCCCCGCGCAAAGGCATCACCTTTGCGCAGGGATGACGCGGATCTGGCCGCGTCTAGCGTTACGTCATGCTGCCCGGCATGAAGCAGCGGATCGTCACGCCCATGTAGCTCTTGATCGGCCACACCATGGCGCGGCCGGCGCGGTTGGGCTCGGTGACCACGGCTTCGTCGGGGACGTCGATCCAGGCCCCTTCGAGGCGCACGCGATAGTGTCCGTCTTTGGATTCCCAATCGACATCGCTGACCGCACTGCCGTCGGCATCGGAGCAGCACGGTCCCTTGCCGCTGCGCAGACTGTCGAACCATTCCTTGAGCGGCGAATTGGCGTAGCGGCCGTCGGGATCGCGCGCCTGCGCCAGCTGCGCCGCGGCGACCGATGCAAACGCAACCAGACCAAGCGGCAAAGCCACTCGTATCCGACGTTTGCGACGGCGGGTCGAAGTTCCGGGATCGTCATACCGGCCCGCCGAGCGGCCGCCAGCTTCCATCCTGTCAGTCATTTATGTTGCTCCAGCACCACCGGCCAGTGCAACCAGAGCTATGCATTTCGCGGGCCAGTTCGATTCGCGCGCACGGTCCGCTGTCATCGCGCCGTCACACCGCCTGGCAGGAACCGAGGGTTCATGGTCACTCCGGATACCCCCGGAATCAACCTGCCGCATTGCACGAGGTTGCTCGCTTTGGCATAAAAAACCAACCCGGATTGCTGCGGGCACGGCAGCCGGCCATGGGACATTATGAAGAACGGGCTGTACTCAATCCACGTTACCCTGCTGGACGGACGCGTCGGCAAGGGCAGCGGAGTGATTCTTTTCCGCGACGGCCAGATTCTGGGCGGCGACGCCTATCTGTATTACACCGGCAGCTACACGGTGAAGGGCGACGTGTTCAAGGGCGAGATCCTCGTGCAACGCCACACCACGCCGCGCGACACCGACAACCCGCTGTTCGGCGGACCGGCACCGGTCGGCATCGGCGTGTCCGGCACCTTCACCGACACCCGCGGCAACATGAGTGGAACCGCGCTGGTCGGCAAGGCGAGCCTGATCTTCGGCGCAACGCTGCACTGGCTCGCGGATATCAATTAGCACCCAAAGCTATCAGCCCGTCATCCTGAGGAGCCCGCAAGGCGTCGCGCCCTACTCCGCGGCCTGCTCCAGCGGCGCGACGCGCGGCAGGATCATCTGGATCCGGGTGCCGTTGCCCGGGGCGGAATCGAGAGAGAGCCGGCCGCCGAGGCGCGTGGTGACGATGCTGTAGACGATGTGCAGGCCAAGCCCGGTGCCGCCCTGGTCGCGCCGCGTCGTGAAGAACGGATCGAAGGCGCGGCGGCGGACGTCCAGGCTCATGCCGCAGCCATTGTCGGCGAAGATCACCTCGACATAGTCGTTGCCGGAGGCGTGCACCTGGATCTCGACCTCGCCGGCCTTGCCGTCCGGGAACGCATGCGCGACCGCGTTGAGGAACAGATTGGTCAGCACCTGGCCATACGGTCCGGGATAGGAGTTCATGATCAGGTTCGGCTCGCAATCGACGTTGAGCGTCAGATTGTGCTTGCGCAAGCCGGGCCGCAAACTCATCACCACCTGCTCGGTGAGGTCGCCGAGATCGAAGGTGCGCTGATCCGAATAGTTGCGGTCGGCGGCGACCTGCTTGAACGACTGGATGAGCTCCGCGGCGCGGTTCAGATTGGCGACCAGCTGCGAGGAGGCATCCCGCGCGGTGTTGAGGAAGTCGTTGAGGCTCGAGCGCCTGAGGTCGCCGCGCTCGACCTGGGCGGCGAAATTCGCGGTCTTGCGCTCCAGCGCGGACGCCACCGTCAGGCTGATGCCGACGGGGTTGTTGACCTCATGCGCGACGCCGGCCACCAGGCGGCCGAGCGCGGCGAGCTTCTCGGCCTCGATCAGCGAATTCTGGGTTTCCCGGAGATTGCGCAGCGCCGCCTCCGCCGAATCCCTCGCCTTGCGCATCTCCTGCTCGGAGCGCTTGCGTTCGCCGATATCGAGCGCGACCGTGACGATGTTCTCGATGTCGCCCTGCGAGTCCAGGATCGGCAGCTTGTTGACCAGCCATTGCCGCATGTTGCCGGCGGCGTCCTTGTACTCTTCTTCGTAGAAGCCGAGCTCCCGCCGCGCCGACAGCACCCGCTTGTCGTTCTCGTCGGTCTTGGCCGCGCCGTAGCGCGCCATCAGCTCGGCGGTGGTCTGCCCGATCGCGTCCTGCGGCTCGATGCCGAAGATGCCCGCCATGTAGCGGTTCATCAGCACGTAGCGCAGCTCGTGGTCCTTGACGTTGATGACGGCGGGCACCGTGTCGATCACCATCTGGAGCAAGCGTCGGCCTTCGGCGATCGCATCTTCGGCACGCTTCTGGTCGGTGATGTCGCGCACCGTACCCTCGTAGCGCACCACCTCACCCTCGTCGTTGCGCACCACGGTCGCGGAATCCGACAGCCACAGCACCGTGCCGTCGCTCGAGCGCACCTGATACTCGTAGTCGCGCACCGTGCCGTCGCGCTGCATCAACTGCATGTATTGCTCGCGCGCCGCCGGATCGACATAGACGGTGGTGGCGATATCGTCGATGCCCTTGATCAGGTCCTGCGGCGTGGCATAGCCCATCATCCGCGCCAGCGCCGGATTGGCGTTGAGCAGCGTGCCGCCCGGCGTCGTGACGTAGATGCCCTCGACCGACGCCTCGAACAGCTTGTGGTAGCTCTCCTCGGCGAGCCGCTGTTCGGCGAGCGCGCGCAGCGCCGCCTCGCGCGCGCTGTCGGCGTCGACCAGGGTCTGGCGGAACACCTCGGCGGCGCGCGCGATGTCGCCGATCTCGTTGTCGAGGTCGGCGCCGGGGATGAAGGCGCTCTTCTCGCCGCCCGCGACCTTGCGGATCGAGCCTGCGATCCGTGCGAGCGGCCGGACCGTGCGGCGAACCACCAGCACCGCGGCGAACAGCCCGATCAGCACGCCCGCCGTGCCGAGCACGATGCTCTGCCATTTGGCTTCAGCCAGCGTCCGCGCAAAATCGCGCGACAGCACATGGCCGCGACGGGAGCTGAGCTCGCGCAACAGCTCGGTGACCTTCTGAATCAACACGCCTTCGGCGCCGAGCACCTCGCGGTCGATGTCGGCGATCTGGCCCTCGCGGACCGCGATCGCGCTGATCGCCTCGGCATAATTGTCGACGGCGCTGCGCAGGGCGGGATCGGCGATGGTCATCGCCCGCATGCTCTGGGCGGCGTGCTCGGCAGCGGACGTGTTGTGCGCCAACAAAGCAGTCGCAATGCCGCTCTGGACCTGCGACAGCGCGTTGGCCAGCGCCGCATCATTGCTCGCGGCGACCGCGCGGTCGAACGCATCGCGCAGCGGCGGCAGCCCGGCGACGATCTCGGCGCGACGGCTGAGCAGCGCCGAGATCCGCTCGATCCCGTTGCGATAGGTCGCCAGCCGCTGCGTGACGCCGTCGATCATGTCCTGCTGCTCGGGCGCGAGCTCAATCCGGGTCTTCTTCAGGATCTCGCTCAGCGACTGGGCCGCCTGCGCGACCTGGGCCGACTGGTTGCCGGGCTCGGTGACGAAGTCCCGCGCCGCCAGCCGCAGCTCGTTGGTGCGGCGGTCGATATCCTCGGCGATGTCGCCGACGCTTTGCAGCCGCTGCAGCTCGGCAAAGGTCGTATCGATGTGGCGGATCGCGATCACGCTGGCAGTGGATGTGATGATAATCACAGCCAGCACCAGCAGGAAGCTGCCGAACGTCAGTTGGCCGATCGAGAGGGAGAACGCACGCGGCGCTTGCGAATTCGGCGGCAATTCAGCGGTCATGTCATCAAGGCCGGGGGTCCAATGCACCTCAATATACGGGAAATTACGGGGTTTGGGTAAACATGCTGACGGGCCCGGCCGGCCGGTGTGACCGGTGTCACCCCGCGGCCGCCGGTGACCGATTCCGGTACAGGGCGGCAAGCATCGTCCGGCGGCTGCTTGGTGCTGTCTCGGAAGTCGAAACTTCAGGCCGTGGCAGTCGTCCGCACCGGAATCGCCATCGCGGCGATGACGTCAGACTGTGGCGATCCTTCGCACCGGAATCGTCATCGCGGCGACGCCGATCACGACGCAGGCGAGCCCGATCCACGCCATGGGGCTGAGTCGTTCGCCGAGAAACGTCACGCTGAGCGCGACCCCGATCGGCACCCGCAAGTAAGCCTGCGCGGTGGTTCCGACCGAGCCCAGGGTCTGGATCAGGCGGAAGTAGATCGCGAAGGCGATCGCGGTCGAGAACACCGCCAGCGCCAGCAAGGCGAGCAGCGAGCTGATCGATGGCGCCAGCGTCCAGGGCTGTTCGACCGCGAGGCTGAGCGGGATCAGGATCGCGGCACCCGCGAGCAGCGAGCCCGCAGCCGGCGCCATTGGGTCGAGCCCCTTGAAGCCGCGGCTGAAGATCGCGGCACAGGCGTAGCAGATCGTGGCGGCAACGATCGCCACCTCGGCCACCATGCCTTGTCCGAGATCGCGGAAGGCGTCGACCCCGACGATCAGGCAGATGCCGGCCATGCCCGCGATCACCCCGAACAGCTTGCGCGGGCTGGCGGCCTCATGGCGGGTGATCGCAGCCGTGAACAGGAAGGTGAAGATCGGCGAGGCCGAATTGAGGATGGTGGCGAGCCCGGCATCGACGTAGCGCTCGCCCCAGGCGATCAGCGTCCACGGGATCACGCTGTTGAGGCAGGCCTGGAAGATGAAGCGGCGCCAGGTCATGCCATCCCCCGGCATCGAGACGCCGCGCATCCGCATGATGACGAGCAGCAGCAGCCCCGCGATCGCGGTGCGCGCCGCGATCAGCGTAATCGGCGGAATGGTCGCCACGCCGAGCTTGATCAAGGTATAGGAGCCGCCCCACAGGCTCGCGAGCGCGAGCAGCAAGGCCAGCTCGAAGGCCATGTTGGGCTGGCGTGGGGTCGTGGTCATTGGGCTGAGGATTCCGTCTCGGTGAAACGGAAACTACATCGCCGGAGTTGATGATATTTCGATATAGGCCGAAGTGTGAAGAGAGTGATCCGTCCCCTGAGGTGCGAGCGGAGCGAGCCTCGAAGGGTCGACGGCCACCAGCCGGGCCGTCGATCCTTCGAGGCGCGCAAGAGCGCGCACCTCCAGCGACAAAGGCGAAGCCTTTGCGCGGGGATGACGGGTCTGTCCGAGGACGGACCTACCCCATCGCGCCGACGTCGAACACCTCGCCGTCATAGCCCGCTTCCCTGGGGATGCGGAGCTGGCGGCCGGTGGCGGTCTTGGTCATCACCGGCATCACGGCGACGATCGACTTGCCCGCGCTGTCGGCGAGCGCGGCGCCAACGTTCGGCTGCTTGCCGAGCTTGATCAAATTGCGTGTGGTCGGGAACGGCAGCTTGAAGCGGCCGGTCTCGCCGCCTTCCAGCGCCTCGCGAGGCGACACCCAGATTGAGTCGGTGGATTCCTTGCCGTCATGGGCGCCGAGCTGCTCGGGCGGCGCGGCCGCGAGGAAGAACCAGGTGTCGAAACGCTTCGGCATGCCCTCCGGCGTGATCCAGTGCGCATAGGGTACGAGCTCGTCGAGCGCGAGCACCATGCCGTTGTCTGTGAGCACCTTGAGGAAGCTGATCTTGCCTTCGTTCAGCGCGGTCCGATGCGCGGTCGCGATCTCGCTGGCACGCCCCGCGTCGACCAGATCCGTCGAGCCTTTCGGCCGCGCCAGCAGGATGCCGCTCTCCTCGAAGGTTTCGCGGATCGCAGCGATCCGGAACCCGAGCGCGTCGCCGTCGAGCCCTGCGCCGCCCGAATAGAGCGTGGGATCGGCGGCGATCTCCTTGTCGTTCTTGTCGACGCTGCCGCCCGGAAACACCAGCGCGCCCGAGTTGAACTCGATCTGGTGATGGCGAACCATCATGAAGACCTCGATCTCGCGGCGGCTGCCGTCACGCAGCAGCAGCACGGTCGAGGCAAGGCGCGGGGCAACGATCTCGGTCATTATTATCCTGCTGCACTGGATTGCGGTTGCAGATTGGCGCGGCGGTCGACCCGCGCCACGCGAGACAGCAGATAATCGACCTCTGCCCTCGCCTGCGGCGTGATCACGGCACCCGGCTTGCGCTGGGCGCTGGAGGAGATGATGCCGCGCTTCTGCAGCACGTATTTGCGCACGGTGAGACCGACGCCGGGCTGCTGCTCGTAGCGGATCAGCGGCAGATGCGCGTCGAACAGATCATGCGCCGCATCGCGTTTTCCCGCCTTCGACAGATTGACGACGTCGATCAGCAGCTCGGGGAAGGCGTAGCCCGTCATCGCCCCGTCAGCGCCGCGCTCCATCTCGAAATCAAGGAACAGGCCGCCATTGCCGACCAGGATCGACAGCGGCCGCAGCGAGCCGTCCTTCTGGAAATTGCGCAAGGTCGAGATCTTCTCGAGACCCGGCCAGTCCTCGTGCTTGAGCATCACGCAGGACGGCGAATCCATCACGATCTTGCGGATCACGGCGGGCGTGAACACCACGGTGAGCGTCAGCGGATAGTCCTGCAGCACCCAGGGAATGTCGTCGCCGATCGCTTCCTGCGCCTGCTTGAAGTATCCGATGATCTGGTCGTCGGTGCGCAGATGCGGCGGCGGCGCGATCATGACGCCGGCGGCGCCGGCATCCATCGACTTCCTGGCCAGCGAGCGCATCGTGGCAAAGCCCGGCGCCGAGACGCCGACGATCACCTGCAGCTTCTTGGCGCGCTTGACGAAGCGCAGCGCGACCTGCTCCGCCTCGGCGGCATCGAGTTTTGGCGCCTCGCCCAGGATGCCCAGCACCGTGACACCGTCGCAGCCGACCTCGGTATAGAAATCGGTCAGCCGGTCGATCGATGCCTCGTCGATGCGGCCGTCATCGAAGAACGGGGTCGGCGCGATGGCGAAGGTGCCGGCGGCCTGGGCGGTGAGTTTGGTCATGGCTATCCTCTTGTCCGTCATTCCGGGGCGATGCGTCAGCATCGAGCCCGGAATCTCGAGGTTCTCGGTGCGCAATTGCGCACCTGAGGGTTCGCGCTATGCGCGCCCCGGAACGACGTTTAGCATCTAAAACCGCCGCGCGCCCATCTTGATCTGCTCCTCGGAGAAGAAGATCTCCTTGGCGTGGGCGACGATGTCCTCGGCCTTCCAGCCGGTAAATGGCGGCTTCCAGCCCTCCATTTCCATCATCCGCATCTCGCGGACGCCGCGCGGGCCGGAGACGCCGAGAACCTTGCCGGTCTGGTCGCCGGAGAGATCGCTGACCATGTAGAGCACGGCCGGCGCGATGCCGTCCGGCCCGAGCGCCGCACCGGGGTTCTCCTTGTAGCGCGGCAGATCGGCAGTCATGCGGGTCAGCGCGCCCGGCGCCAGGGTCCAGATCCGGATGTTGTACTTGCGGCCCTCGATCGCCAATACGTTGGAGAGGCCCCAGATGCCGCCCTTGGCGGCGCCGTAATTGGTCTGGCCGAAATTGCCGATCAGCCCTGAGGTCGACGACGTGTTGACGATGACGCCGCCGCCATTGTCGCGCATCCATTTGAACACCGGCTGGGTGCAGCAGAAGGTGCCCTTGAGATGCACCTTCAGCACCTTGTCCCAGTTGGCTTCCTTGGCCTTGTGGAAGGTCTCGTCGAGCAGGATGCCGGCATTGTTGACCAGGATGTCGGCGCGGCCGAAATGCTTGATGGCATCGTCGAACACCGACTGGCCGCCGGCCATGGTCGAGATGTCGGCGCCGTTGGCGACCGCGCGGCCGCCCTCGGCCTTGATCGCATCGACCACCTTGTCGGCCATCGACTGGTCGGAGCCTGAGCCGTCGCGCGGTCCGCCGAGATCGTTGACCACGACAGCCGCGCCCTCGCGCGCAAACAGCTTTGCGTAGGCCTCACCCAGTCCGCCGCCCGCGCCCGTGATCAGCGCCACCTTGCCGTCGAGTAATCCCATGGTCGTTTTCTCCGTGTTGTTCTTTTTTCTTCACCTCGCCCCGCCTGCGGGGAGAGGTCGGATCGCCCTTGCGATCCGGGTGAGGGGGTACCGGTCTCACCACAGTCACAGCTCGCGGTGAGAGCCCCTCACCCCACCCTCTCCCCGCAAGCGCGGGGCGAGGGAGTCGACGGCCGGCGCGTGTTGCTACGCCAGCACCGTCTTGCCGCTCTTGATCACAGTGACGCCGCGCGATTTCACCTTGGCCTCGAACGACACCACATTGCCGTCCTTCCACAGCTCCATGGTCACGGTCTCGCCGGGAAACACCGGCGAGGAGAACCGCGCCGCGTGCTGCTTAAAGGCTGAGGGATCGTAGTCGGCATAGGTCTGCAACACACCGCGGCAGGTGATGCCGTAGGTGCACATGCCGTGCAGGATCGGCCGCGGGAAGCCGGCCTTCTTGGCGAACTCCGGATCGGAGTGCAGCGGGTTGCGGTCGCCGCACAAGCGGTAGAGCAGCGCCTGGTCCGGCCGCGTCGTGATGTCGACCACCTGGTCCGGCGCGCGCTCCGGCACCTTGTGCGGCTCGGGCTGGCCGTCCGACGGGCCGCCGAAGCCGCCATCGCCGCGGGCGAAGCGCGACGCGACGAGGGTCGCGAGCTTGTCGCCCTTCTCGTCCCTGAGCACGGTCTGGTGGCGGATCACCGCGCCCTTGTCCTTGCCCTTGTCGAACACGTCGAGCACGGTCGAGTCCGCCGTGATGTGGGCCGCGGTCGCGAACGGCTTGTGGAAGGTGATGTCGCGCTCGCCGTCGACCACCATCACCCGATTGAGGTTCATCTCGCCGGGACCGGCGCCCCAGGCCGCGACCGACGCAAATGTCGGCACTACCTTCAGCGGGCGCGGCGTTAGTGTGCCCTCATTGACGAAGGCGAGTTCCCTCTCGTCCATCGGATCGGCGCCGAGGCCGATGCCATAGGCATAGAGCATCACGTCGCGGTCGGTGTAGCTGTATTTCTGGCCGAGATTTTTCAAGGCCATCAGCTGTTCGTACACGATCGGCATTGTTGTTTCTCCCCGAACCTTCTCTACGACGCGGTGCCCATTGCTGCGCCCTCTCCCCTTGTGGGAGAGGGCTACACCGACGCTTTCACAAACTCGCTTCGGTGAGGGGTTCGCGCCGCAGATAGGCTCTTTTCGCGGAGAGACACCCCTCACCCGCCTTCGCTTCCAGCGAAGGCACCCTCTCCCACAAGGGGAGAGGGTAATAATCAGGCCGGCGTGAAGAACGGCAGCGGGGCGCCGTCGGTCGGCTTCCACACCACCTTGACCTTCTGGCCGATCTTCACCGTCTCCAGATCGCAATCGACGATATTGGTCTGCAGCGACGGACCTTCCTTCAGCGTCACATAGGCGATCGCATAGGGGCCGGTCGGCGACTTCCGCATCAGGCTGTAGGTGTAGACCGTGGCCTCGCCGCTCGACTCCTCCCACACCGTCTTGTCGGAGAAGCAGAACGGGCAGATCGCGCGCGGGAAGTAATGCGCCTCGCCGCAGGTGTTGCAGCGCTTGATCATGAACTTGCCGGCCTTCGCCGCTTCCCAGAACGGCGCGCTCTCCGGGTTGGTCACCGGGGCATTGTACTTCTTGGCTTCAGACATCACGCACGCTCCAGAATGCAGGTTGAGGCGGCGTGGCGAACGCCGAGCAGACCGCCGGTGCCGTGGGCGATCGCGAGGTCGCAGTTCTTCACCTGCACCTTCGGATGCGCCTCGCCGCGCAACTGGCGCACAGCTTCGAGGATCTTGGTCATGCCGCCGCGATTGACCGGATGGTTGCTGCACAGGCCGCCGCCGTCGGTGTTGAACGGCAGCTTGCCGACGCCCGAGATCAGATTGCCGTCGGCGACGAACTTGCCGCCCTCGCCCTTCTTGCAGAAGCCGAGATCCTCGAGTTGCATCAGCACCGTGATGGTGAAGCTGTCGTAGATCGAGGCGTACTTGATGTCCTTCGGCGTCACGCCCGCCTCTTCGAAGGCGCGCGGACCGGACCACACGCCGGCGGAGTATGTCAGGTCGAGATCCTTGCCGCCGCGCGGGCCCTTCGCCGCCTCGCCGTGGCCGATCAGGCGCACCAGCGGCTTCTTCAGGCTCCTGGCGATTTCGGGCGTGGTGACGATCATCGCACCGCCGCCGTCGGTGACGACGCAGCAGTCCATCCGGTGCAGCGGATCCGAGATCATCGGCGAGTTCAAGACGTCCTCGACGGTGACGACCTCCTTCAGCATCGCATGCGGATTGTATTGCGCATGATGCGAGGCCGCGACCTTGATCCAGGCGAGCTGCTCGGAGGTGGTGCCGTAGTCGTGCATATGGCGCATGGCACACATGCCGTAGGCATTGTGCGTGGTAGCCCCGTAGGCGGATTCGAAATCGGCCTCGGCGCCGGACGCGCGCGGCGGCATCGGACCGGTGCGCGGCTTGCCCGCCAGCGTGACCAGCGCGACCGAGCATTTGCCGGCGGCGATCGCCTCGGCGGCATGGCCGAGATGGATCAGATAGGAGCAGCCACCGGTCTCGGTGGAGTCGATGTGACGCAGCTTCCTGGTGTTGAGGCCGAGATAGTCGACCATCGGCCACAGCCCGCCCGGCGCGTCGCCGGCGCAGAAATAGCCGTCGATGTCGTCCTTGGTGAGCCCGGCATCCTCGATCGCGCCCTTGGCGACCTCGGCGTGAAGCTGTGCTGTTGATTTATCCGGCGCATGCCGGGTGGGATGTTCGTAGATCCCGGCAATGTAGGCCTTGCCCTTGATGGTCAAATCGCTCTCCGCTGGCGTTCCTCGCTCCAGCGTTTTTCTGAACCGGCGACGCGACCTTGGCAAGCGCGGAAATATTCCGTCAGGCGAGACTGAGTCCGCAACCTCGGAAATCGGAGGGTGGGGTTAGCCGAAGGTGTAACCCGCTATCGCATCAGCGCGTGGCGACGAATGGTGGGTTACGCTTCGCTACGCAGCTTCGCCGTACCTACTCCGCCGCCAGCTGCCGTGGCGCGGGCGGCGGATTGGCGAGGTCGGCGGCGAGTTGCGCGTAGCGAACCTTTGCTTCCTTGACCGCCTTCTCCTTCACCGGGCCGTAGCCGCGGATGCGATCCGGCAACGACAGCAGTTCGACCGCGATGTCGTGATTGAGCGGCGACAGCAGGTTCAGCACCGTCGCGACATCCTTCTCATAGCCCGCGATCAGATCGCGCTCGAGCTTGCGGTCGGCGCTGTAGCCGAAGATGTCGAGCGGCGTGCCGCGCAGGAAGCGGAATCGCGCCAGCACCCTGAAGGCCGACATCATCCACGAACCGAAAGCCCGCTTCTTCGGGCGACCCTGCGCGTCGAGCCCACCGCCGAGGATCGGCGGCGCCAGATTGAAATTGAACTTGAACTCGCCCTCGAACTGGTCGCGCAGCTGCTTCTCGAAGCGGCCGTCGGTGAACAGCCGCGCCACCTCATACTCGTCCTTGTAGGCCAGCAGTTTTGCGTAGTTGATCGCGACCGCGCGCGGCAGCGCCTCGCCATAGCCGCCCTTGGTGGCGGCGTCGCGGACCTGGTCGACCAGCTTGCGATAGCGCTTGGCCAAACGTCCGTTCTGATAGTCGGTCAGAAGCGCCATGCGATGGGTGACGATCTCGTCGAGCGACATCGCCTCCAGCGACTTGACCGGTGCTCCGTCATCATCCTGCCCCTTCATCATCGCGGCGAGCCGCGCCGGATCGGCGGCAGCGAGGCGCCCGAGCTGGAACGCCTGCGTGTTCATCTTGATCGAGACGCCGTTGACCTCGATCGCCTGCTGGATCGAGTCCGCCGACAGCGGCAGCAACCCGCGCTGATAGGCATAGCCCATCATCATAATGTTGGTGGCAATGCTGTCACCGAGCAGCGCTTCGGCCGGCTTGGTGAAATCGAAGAACGCGGAGTCCTTGCGCAGCTCGGTCTCCAGCACGCTGTTGACCTTGCGGCTCTGGAAGTTGAAGTCGCGGTTGAGGATGAAATCCGCGGTCGGGATGATGTGGCTGTTGATGATGCCGACGGTGCGGCTCGGATCGCACAGCGTGATGGTGTCCTTCGACACCGCCACGACCTCGTCGGCGGCGAGCACCAGATCGGCCGTGCCGGTCACGATGCGCGAGCAGGTCACGTCTGCCGTGTGCTCGGAGAGCCGGACGTGGCTGAGCACCGCGCCGCCCTTCTGCGCGAGGCCGGACATGTCGAGGATCATCGAGGCCTTGCCCTCGATATGCGCGGCCATGCCGAGCAGCGCGCCGATCGTCAGCACGCCGGTGCCGCCGACGCCGCCGACCGCGATGTTGTAGGGCCGGTCGAGCGCGGGCTTCGAGGCCGGCTCCGGCAAGGCGCCGATATCGCCGAGTTCAGCCGGCGCGCGACGCTTGAGGGTGCCGCCATCGACCGTGACGAAGGACGGGCAAAAGCCCTTCACGCAGGAATAGTCCTTGTTGCAGGTCGACTGGTTGATGGTGCGCTTGCGCCCCAGTTCCGTCTCCAGCGGCTCGACCGAGATGCAGTTCGACTGCACCGAGCAGTCGCCACAGCCTTCGCAGACCGCAGGATTGATCAATACACGGCGCGCCGGATCCTCCATCTGGCCGCGCTTGCGGCGACGGCGCTTCTCGGCGGCGCAGGTCTGCACGAACACGATCGCCGAGGTGCCCTTGGTGTCGCGGCACATCTTCTGGACGTTCTCGAGCTCGTCGCGATGGAACAGCTTGACGCCGGGCGCGATGGTGTCGGCCGGATAGGCACTCGGGTTTTCCGAGACCAGGTAGATCTCCCGAATGCCTTCAGCATGCAGCTGGAAAGTGATCTGCTGCGGCGACAGATCGCCGTCATGGCGCTGGCCGCCGGTCATGGCGACCGCGTCATTGTAGAGGATCTTGTAAGTGATGTTGGCCTTGGAGGCGATCGACTGGCGGATCGCCAGAATGCCGGAGTGGAAGTACGTGCCGTCGCCGAGATTGGCGAAGATGTGGTTCTCGTTGGTGAACGGCGCGATGCCGACCCACGGCACGCCCTCGCCGCCCATATGAGTGAACGTTTCGGTCGAGCGGTTCATCCACAGCGCCATGAAGTGACAGCCGATGCCGCCGAGCGCGCGGCTGCCTTCCGGCACCTTGGTCGAGGTGTTGTGCGGGCAGCCCGAGCAGAAATACGGCGTGCGGCTGACCGGCGCCGTCGCCTGCATCTGGCTCGACTGGCGGCCGTTGAACCAATCCGCCTTGGCACGCAGCATCTCGGCGATTTCAGGGTTGAGATTCAGTCGAAGCAGACGTTCGGTGAGCGAGCTCGCAAGCGAGGCCACGCTGAGCTCGGCGGCGAAGGTCAGGAAGCGCTTGTCGTGATCGTCCATCTTGCCGACGATGCGCGGGCGGACATCGTCGCGCCAGTTGAACAGCTCCTGCTTGACCTGGTTCTCGACGATCTCGCGGCGCTCCTCGACGATGAAGATCTCCTCGAGGCCGACGGCGAAGTTGCGCACGCCTTCCGGCTCCAGCGGCCAGGGCATGCCGATCTTGTAGAGGCGCAGCCCGATCTTGGCGGCGATCTCAGGCGTGATACCGAGCTCGCGCAGCGCCTGACGGATGTCCTCGTAGCTCTTGCCGGACGCCATGATGCCGTAGCGCGCGTTCGGCGAATCCATCGTGATGCGGTTGACCTTGTTGGCGCGGGCAAAGGCGATCGCGGCAAAGCCCTTGTAGTCCTGCAACCGGCGGTCCTGCTCGAAGCGGTCGTCGGGCCAGCGGATGTTGAGGCCGCCCGGCGGCAGCTCGAAATCGGCCGGGATGATGAACGGCGTCATCTCGTCGGTGAGGTCGATCTCGGCCGTGGTCTCGACCGTTTCGGTGATCACCTTCATGCCGACCCAGCAGCCCGAGTAGCGCGACATCGCGATACCCAAGAGGCCCATCTCGATCATTTCATGGATGCTGGAGGGATAGAGGTAGGGCATCAGCGCGGAGATGAAGGCGTGGTCGGACTGATGCGGGACGGTGGAGGACTTGGCGCCGTGGTCGTCGCCGGCTAGGCAGAGCACGCCGCCATGCTTGGCGGAGCCCGCGGCATTGCCGTGGCGGAAAACGTCGCCGCAGCGGTCGACACCCGGGCCCTTGCCGTACCAGATGCCGACCGCGCCATCATATTTGGCGCCGGACGACAGGCCGAGCTGCTGCGAACCCCAGATCGCGGTGGCCGCGAGATCCTCGTTCACGCCGGGCTGGAATTTGATGTTGTACTGCTCGAGATGCTTGCGGGCGGCGAACAGCTGCTGGTCGTAGCCGCCGAGGGGGGAACCGCGATAGCCGGAGATGAAGCCCGCCGTGTTGAGGCCTGCGGCGCGGTCGCGTCTGATCTGCGCCATGGGCAGGCGGACCAGCGCCTGGATGCCGGTCATGAAGACGTGGCCGGTGCCTTGGGTGTACTTCTGGTCGAGGCTGATAGGCCCTTGGTTGATTCCCATTTAGCCCTCTTTGCGCTGGCCGCGACGGCTGCTTTTTAGCTAGTCATCCGAGCTTGTTAGAACCAGTCTATGTCGGATTTTCCGGCCCGCGCAGCACAATTCTGGGCGACCGAGCCCGTCGCCCAAAAATCGCAATTTCGTGCCGGGAATATCGGAGGGCCGTTTCGATTTCTGTCGCAGGACAGGCCCGCGGCGAAATGGCGTGACGCGTCTTGTGGACCGGAAAGGTGCGGAAGGTGAATGGATGCGGCGACGACATCGAACGACGGGTGCGATTCTGGCCGGCCTGCTGTTGTGCAGTGCGTTCGCGGCGCGCGAATGTGCCGCAGCATCGACCGACGACGTCATTGCCCGCGGCAAGGCGCTGATCATCGCCGGCGACTGCGCGAGCTGCCACACCGCCGACCCGGCCAAGCCGTTCGCCGGCGGCAAGCGGATCGACACGCCGTTCGGCGCGGTATTCTCGCCGAACCTCACCCCTGACCGCGATACCGGCATCGGCGGCTGGAGCGACGACGACTTTGTCCGTGCACTGCGGATGGGTGTCGCACCGAACGGAAAGCATTATTATCCCGCCTTCCCCTACCCGTACTTCACGAAGCTGATCCGCGACGACATCCTGGCGATCCGCGCCTACCTCGCGACGTTGGCGCCGGTCAGCAACAGGGCGCCGCCGCCGCAGTTGCGCTGGCCGCTGTGCTACCGCGTGCTGATGCGGGCGTGGAATGCGCTGTTCTTCACGCCAGGCATCATCCAGCCCGACCAGAGCAAGGGCGCGGAATGGAATCGCGGCCGCTATTTGGTCGAAGCCCTCGGCCATTGCGGCGCCTGCCATACGCCGAAGAATGCCTTCGGCGCCGACGAGCGCGGCCGGGCGCTCAGTGGCAGCATGGTCCAGGGCATGTTCGCGCCCCGGCTCGACGGCGCCGCGCGCAGCGGGCTGAAGACATGGAGCGCCGACGACATCGCCGAATATCTGCAGAGCGGCCGCAATGCGCACAGCCACGCCGGCCCCTTGATGTCCGAGGTGGTGCTCAATTCGACCTCGAAGATGAGCGACGCCGATGTGCGCGCGATCGCCGCCTATCTGAAGGGCCTGCCGGCCGGCGCGCCGGAGCCGGAGGTCACGGCGCCCTCGCCGGCGCAGATGAGCGACGGCGAGCGCATCTATCGCGGCGCCTGCGTGGCCTGCCATGAGCTCGACGGCTCGGGGAGCCCACGAATCTATCCGCCGCTGCCCGGCAATGCCAATCTGCAATCGGCCAATCCGGCGAGCACGCTGCGCATCATCCTCGACGGTGCACAGACCGTGACCACGCCACGCGCGCCCAATTCAGGCTCGATGCCGGCCTATCCGAAGCTCACCGACCAGGAGATCGCCGACGTTGCGACCTACATCCGCAACTCCTGGGGCAACGTCGCGCCTGCCGTGACGGCGGACGAGGTCGCCAAGGCGCGGACAGCGAAATGAAGGCGCGGGCGGCGAAATATCCGCTCAGCGGTCCTGGCCCGAGAACACGAATTTCGGCATCTCCCATTTGTAGCGGATCGCGAGCATCCGGAAGGTCAGTCCGATCGCGAAGGTCAGCAGGGTCCAGACCGGAGGGTTGAGGTTCAGTCCGAACGCGGTCGCATAGAACAGTCCCGTCACCACGGAGACGCTGGCGTAGAGCTCGCTGCGGAACAGCAGCGGCACCTCGTTGCAGAGGATGTCGCGCAGCACGCCGCCGGCGCAGCCGGTGATCATGCCCGAGACGATCACGATCGGCAGCGAGGCATCGACCTGCCAGGCCACGTCGCAGCCGGCCATGGTGAACACCACGAGCCCGATCGCATCGAGCACCAGGAAGGCGAGATTGAGCCTGACCACCAGCCGCGCCAGCAGGATGGTGGCGAAGGCGCCGGCGGCTGCGATTGCCAGGTAGACCGGCTGCGCGACCCAGAGCAGCGGATAATGCCCGAGCAGCACGTCGCGGATGGTGCCGCCGCCGAGCGCGGTGATCGCCCCGAGCATGCAGACGCCGGCCCAATCCATGCTGCGCCTGCCGGCCGCCAGCGCCGCCGTCATCGACTGCGCCGCCACCGCGATGAAGGAGAGCACGTGCAGCACCGAATCGGTGGGCGGCATGGTCCACATCGAAAACGCCTCATCAAGCAGGTCGGAACCGGGAATCGCGGGTTCCATCGTGAACAGGTTGCAACATTGACGCGGAACATCCTCGCGCGCCAGCCATTGTCCCCTGCGTTGAGCTTGAGGTGCTAACGGAGGAACTTTGCAATGGCTTACAACCCTGACGATCCGTATCGCGCCAACCTGACCGATGACGAAGTCCGCCGTCAGGCGCGCTTCAACAGCTTGGACAATGAGCTGCAACCGGATCCGGAACTCCAGGAGGGACCGGCCAGCACCACCAAGATCGCAATGTTCGCAGTTGCGGTGGCCGTGGTGCTCGGTGCGCTGTTCTACGGCTTGAACAATACGTCGGTGCACGAGGCCGGCACCACGCCATCGACGCAGACCGCGCAGCAGGCACAACCGGCCAACCCGGCCGCGCCGCCTCCCGGCATGCGCGACGTGACGCCGAAGCCGAACAGCCAACCCGGCATGACGACCGGCGCGGCGCCGGCCCAGCCGGCGTCCCCTTCGCAGAACAAGCCGACCGGACAAGAGATCGACCGCTCGGCGGCACCGACCGATTCGACGGGCGACAAGAAGTAACTCGCTCGCTTGGCGTGAGTGGAGAAGCGGCGGGCCGAGATGGCCCGCTGCTTTTTACGCGCGGTCTACTTGAACATCCTGTTGAGCTCGCCGCCGGGATAGCCATTGGCGAATTCGGTGAAGGTGCCCTTCTCAGCCATCTCCTTCGCCGCCTTCATGACGCCGGTCCAGGCCATCCGCGCCAGCGCGCCGCCGACGCTGATCCGGCGCACGCCGAGATCGGCAACCGTTTGCAGCGTCAGATCGGACCCACCCCCGACCAGGAGATTGACGGGCTTCGGCGCCACCGCCTTCACGACAGCGACGATATCGTCCCTGGTCGAGATGCCCGGCGCATACAAAACGTCGGCGCCGGCTTCGGAATAGGCCTGCAGCCGCTCGATCACCAGGTTGAGATCCTTCTTGCCCCACAGGAATGCCTCGCAGCGGCCGGTGAGCAGCACGCCGCTGTGATCGGCATCGATCGCCTTGCGCGCCGCCCGGATGCGCTCGACCGCCAGTTTGTGCTCGAACAGCGGGTTGGCGGCGTCTCCGGTGGAGTCCTCAATCGAGAGCCCGGCGACGCCGGTCTTGACGCCACGCGCGACATTGACGGCGACCTTGTCGGGCTCGACAGCGAAGCCGCCCTCGAAATCCGCATTGACGGGAATATCGACCGCCGCGCACACCGCGGTCAGATGATTGCAGACGTCATCGACGGTCACGCGGTTGTCGGCCTTGGCGATGGTCCAGGCGAAGCCCGCGCTGGTCGAGGCCAGCGCCTTGAAGCCGAGATGTTGCAAGGCACGGGCGCTGCCGACATCGAACGGGTTCGGGATGATGAAGCACCCGCTCTCATGCAGCTTCTTGAAGGCGGCTCGTTTGTCAGCAGTTGGCAGTGGCATGGGTCGCTCCCTGATGTCGTTGGCCGCGCACAGATAGGCACGCATGCGTCCAGACGCTAGTGCGGCTCATGCGCCGCGCGACTGTCTTTCGGCGCCTGCTCGCGCTCGTTCAGTCCGTAATCCCTGATCACGCTCGCAACGCGCAGGCGATAGTTGTCAAAAATCCGCGCGCGGCCCCTGGCCTGGGTGCGGCGATGCTCGACGGTGTTGCGCCAGGCTTCCACCGCGGCCTCGTCGCGGAAGAACGACAGCGACACGAACTTGCCCGGCTCGGTGATGCTCTCGAACCGCTCGACCGAGATGAAGCCGTCGATCTCCTGCAGGATCGGCTTCAGCTCGGCGGCGAGGTCGAAATAGTGTTGCCGCTCGTCCGGCTTCGGCCAGACTTCGAAGATCACGGCGATCATGGGCGCCTCCGCTCGTTGTTGTTATGGCACCATTATAGCTCGACCTTGCGCAGAAATGTCCGCTCTTCGGCGAGGATGAAGCGGTTTTCTTCCGCGAAGTTGAAGTTCGCCATGGCTTCCTTGTCCTGGCGCAGCCGCGCGCGATAGGTCTCATAGGCGGCGAGGCTTTCGAACGAGATCAGCGCGAAGCCGATATTGTTGGTGCCCTCATGCGGCATCCAGTAGCCGATGAGATCGCCGCCGCAGCGCGGGATGATCGACAGCCAGTTCCGCGAATACTCCTCGAACATCGCGCGTTTGAACGGATCGAGCTGGTAGCGGATGAAGACGGTGATGGTCACTTGATTATCCTCCATTTGATCGTCATTGCGAGCGCAGCGAGGCAATCGATCGCTCCACATATGCGGGACGATGGATTGCTTCGGCGCTTCAGCGCAAAATTGCTTTGCAATTTTGTCGCGAGCGCCTCGCAATGACGGCACGGTGAAGACTACCCGCTTGCCCGCCATCGATGCTTCGGCTATCATCGAACTATGAAAGCAGGACCCGACATCTCCCGGATCGCCGCTCTGGTCGGTGATCCCGCACGCTGCAACATGCTGACTGCGCTGATGACCGGCCGCGCGCTGACCGCGAGCGAGCTGGCGCAGGAGGCCGGCATCACGCCGCAGACCGCGAGTTCGCATCTCGCCAAGCTCGAGGCCGGCGGGCTGATCGAGCCCGAGAAGCAGGGCCGCCACCGCTACTATCGCCTCTCCGATCCCGACGTCGCCGACGTGCTCGAAGGGTTGCAGGGCATCGCCGCCCGCGCCGGCCATATGCGCGTGCGCACCGGGCCGAAGGATCCGGCGCTGCGCCGCGCCCGCATCTGCTACGACCATCTCGCCGGCGATCTCGGCGTTCAGATGCTCGACAGCATGAAGCGGCAGAAGCTGGTGCGCCAGAGCAAGCAGGCGATCGAGCTGACCGGCGAAGGCAAGCGCTTCATGGCGGAGGAGCTGCAGATCGACGCCGATGCGCTGACGCATCCGCGCCGTCCGGTGTGCAAGGCCTGTCTCGACTGGAGCGAGCGACGGCACCATCTCGCCGGCACGCTGGGTGCTGCGATGATGGACCGCTTCACCGCATTGAAATGGGCCGTGCGCGATGCGACGCCCGGCAACCGCGTGGTGAATTTCTCGCGCAACGGCGAGAAGCGGTTCGCGGCGCTGTTCGGCGCCGGCGAATAAGGTCGCGCGCTCCCATGAGCGTCGGCGCGCTCGCGCGCGATGTCACAGTCTTACTTGTTTCGTTCTCACTTGTTTCGTTCTCCGATATTTTTGTGTCCGCGTCGCGATGCGCTCCGTCGTGCCCGCGCCTGCGAAATATTTCGAAACGATGCCGCGCATGGTTGCGGCGCACTGACGCAGGTGTGAGCTGCAACATTCATGTCGCATTCAGCCCGCAACACTAACGTCGGCGACATCGGGCACGGCTTCTGCAATGATCCGGCCGGGCGAATCGGTAATCTAAAGTTTGTTGCGGTGCCGCAGCGCGGCCCAAATAAAAGGAGAAGACATGAAGTATCTTTTTACAGCAGCAGTCTTGGTGACGACCGCTTTCGCCGGCATCAGTGCCGCTGATGCTGCCGGTGGCTGCGGCCCGGGCTGGCATCGCGGGCCCTATGGCGGCTGCGTCAGGAATCGCGGTCCCGTCGTCGTTGCGCCCGGCCCGGTCGTGGTTGAGCGCCCAGTTGTCGTCGCACCCGGCCCGGTCGTGGTGGCGCCGCGCGTGCGCGCCTGCCCCTATGGCTTCGCCTGGCGCTACGGCCGTTGCCGCCCGATCTGATCGCGGCACATTGCGAGCAAACAAAACCCCGCCTCGCGCGGGGTTTTTCTTATGTGATGACCGCGGCAGGCACGCTAACGCCTGCCGCGGTCAAAGGCTCACCAATTGGGGAAGCAGCGGCGGCCGAATGGGCCCGAGTGCCAGCCCGGCGGGCAATTGTACATCGGACGGCAGCCGCCATAGGGCCCGCGATGCCAACCCGGGCCGCAGCCGCCGGCAACGCGGATGGTGTTGTCCGATGCGGCCTGGGCCGGATCGAGCGGCGCGATCGGCATGGCCTGTGATGCAGACATCGCCGCCAGACCAAGGCCAAGCGCAAGCACCGACGCAGCAACAATTTTCATGAGCAATCCTCTTCGTTGAAACCACTGCACTTGAAACGACGTCTCGCGCGGATATCAGCCGGTTCAATCACCAGCGGCGCCAATGATGATGCCGGCGCCAGTGGCGGCGGCGCCAGCCCCAATGCCGGTGGTGCCAATGCCGGTGATGCCAGCGGCGGTGGCCGTGATGCCAGCGCACCTGCTCGGGCTTCAGCCGATCGACCTCGTCGCCGGTGGTGACGGCGGGATGCGCATCGTTGCCCGCGGGCGATCGTGCATCCTGATCGAGGGGAAGCGGCGCGAGCGGCGCCGCCTGCGCCGTTGCGGCGAACGTCGCGGCGCCGGCGACGACACCGAAGGCGATCTTCAGAAAATCCCTGCGTTCCATGAGAGTTTCCCTTTGTTGCTAGAATGGACCGACCAAGTCAGTGAGTTTTTTCGCCACGACCTGAACGCTTGCTGAACCGCGCAGTCACGTTTGACGGAACTCGATGGGTTGCCGACGTTGTGATGTCACACAACCGTCCGCCCGACCCGCCCGCACCTCGTCACCAACGCCGGCACCTCGTCGCTGACGTTCCCGATCCTGCAAGGCGCCGGCGAATACGACTACGTGCCGCTGGCTTCGAGCTAGCCACGCGCACCGCTGCCAATACCGTTATCCTGAGGAGCGCGAAGCGCGTCTCGAAGGATGCACGGCCACCAGCCGGGCCGTCGATCCTTTGAGACGCCGCTTCGCGGCTCCTCAGGATGACGGGGAAGCGTCTCTCTCTCCACGTCATTGCGAGGAGCGAAGCGACGAAGCAATCCATCCCTCCGCATGCGCTGAATGATGGATTGCTTCGCTCCGATCGCAATGACGGGGTCAGATTCCGATTCACATCTCAAACAGCATTGAGAGTAAGCGTCCGCATTCTCGCGGCGCGTTTCGCCCGAGCTTTGCGTTTGGTTTCGCCGCTCTGCGAGCAGAGGGCGCAGGGAAAGCCGGGTGCCGATCGCACCCATGGGCCCCGTGCAAAAGGGTAGAAAGCACGGGGGTAGGACCACAGGTGTAACCGGAGCAATCCGGCTTTCCCTGCGCGATGGCTTACAGCTTATACGTGCTCACCCCGGCGAGACTTGGCTTTGTTGTCACCGTCTCCGCACGCGCAAATGCGCAATGGGAAAGACACCTGCCACTAGGGTGTCAGGCCTGCACGATTTCGCCGTCCGCCCGATCGCGCACTCGTCAGTTGCGCAATCGGCGTCCACCGCATCTCACCGCAACACTCCTGACGATGCGCAGCGCCCCTCGATCGGGTGAGACACGCATATTGAACATCTGAGTTGGGTGAAACGCGAAGCGGAATTTTGCCCGTCGGGTTAATATGTCGCAGGGCACGCGCACTCCACCCGTCATTCCAGGGCGTGCGAAGCATGAGCCGGAATCCATTGCCCCACACGCTTTGCGGCCCAATGGATTCCGGGCTCTCGCCTACGGCGAGCCCCGGAAATGACGGAGAGTAGTGAGCGAAGCATGTAGCCCGCATGAGCGAAGCGATATGCGGGGCGATGCTCGCCGAGCGTTAGAACGGCCCCGGATATCGCGGAGCCTATCATCGGGCGCGCGTTCGGGCGACCCGTTGGCTCATCCGGGCTACAGCCTTTGCCTCACATCAACTTTAGCGGCGCATCATGCACGAGCCGAAGATCGATATTGCCGATCAGCCGCGCACGACGCGCCTCGGCGGTGCTGATCGCGGCCTCGGTCTGCCGCAAGGTGCTGACATTCGATCCGAGCGACACGATACCGCCGAGCACCAGCGCGATCGATCCGAGCGCTGCGGTCTGCCCTGCCCCGAACAGGCCGATCAGCGCGATCGCCAGCAATGCGAACCCACCGGCGATTGCGACCTTCGAGCCGAGAATGATCCGCCGCGATCGTTCGGCGCTTTCGGCCAGTTCCTCGATCTGCGCCTCGATGTCGGAAATCTCGTCGGTCGGATCGTCTTCAGTCATCGGATTCGAACCCTGCAGAGCGGGTCAGGCAACGGCGGAAGCCGTAACCCGCCATGTTCATTTTCGCAAGGAACCGCTACGCTCACAAGCACGCCATCCGATCGGGGCTCAAATCGATGCTAGCCTGCGCAACGCTTGACGACGGATGGGCCGTTGCGGCTCCCGCCGAGGTCGACTTCGATGCCGACCGGCTCTCGGCGCTCGACGCGTTTCTCAAGCAATGGCCCAAGCGTAATGTTCACGCCGTTGTCATCGTGCGGCGCGGCAAGCTGGTGTTCGAGCGCTATTTCTCCGGCCGGGAACGGCGGTGGATGGAGTGGTCTGCACCCGTTCAGTTTTCGCCGGAAACGAAGCACGACATCCGCTCCATCACGAAAAGCGTGACCTCGCTGCTCATCGGCCGCGCCGTGAGCGACGGACAATTTCCGCCACTCGATTCCTCACTGATCGACTACTTCCCCGAATATGCCGATCTTCGTACAGCCAAGAACGCGCGGATCACGTTCCGGCACCTGCTCACCATGTCGCATGGCCTGCGCTGGGACGAGGCGCGCGGCTGGAAAAGCCAGGCGAACAACGAACGGCATCTGCTCGAAGCGCAGGATCCCTATCGCTATGTTCTGCAGCAGCGGATGGCGCTACCGCCCGGCGTCCTGTTCAACTATAGCGGCGGCGCCACCAGCCTGCTCGCTGCGGCCCTTGCCAAGAGCGTCGGCCAAAGGATCGATGTCTATGCCCGCGAGAAGCTTTTCGAACCGCTATGCATCACCGACGTCGAGTGGCTGACCTTTACTGGCAGCTCCGAACTTGCGGCCTTTGCCGGATTGCGACTGCGGCCGCGCGACCTCGCCAAGCTTGGCCAACTCGTCGCGGATGATGGACGCTGGAACGGCAGACAGGTCGTGCCCGCCGCGTGGATCGCCGAGTCGACCAAGCCCCGCGTCAACGCCGGAGGGCACGTGGGCGTCTACTATGGCTATCAATGGTGGCTCGGCCGTTCCCTGCTGCACGGTCGCGACCTGACCTGGATTGCCGGGTTCGGCGCTGGCGGCCAGCGCCTTTTCATCCTGCCCAGGCTCGATCTCGTTGTCGTCGTGAACGCCTTCGATACCCATCTCATCCCGAACGCCATCTTCAACCAGTTCGTCCTGCCTGCCGTCACGGATTGTCCGCCCGTTTCCGGATAAAAGGGCGCGAATGGATTGAGGTCCACTTCGGTTGGTAGGGCGGGTCAGGCGAAGCCGTAACCCGCCGCGGATCGTGCGGACGAAGATGGCGGGTTACGCTTGCGCTAATCTTACTGCGTCATAATTCTGCCTCCGCCGTCATTGCGAGGAGCGATAGCGACGAAGCAATCCATCCAACCGCGTTTGCGGGCCGATGGATTGCTTCGCTTCGCTCGCAATGACGGCTGGATTCGTTCACGGCCTCTCAGGATCGGCTGAAAGAGCGCTTGTGACGCAGTAGTACTAACCCACCCTACGCTGCCGTCACAACGGCAAATTGTCGTGCTTCTTCGCCGGGATCTCCACCTTCTTATCCCTGAGCATCGCCAGCGCCCGCGCGATCCGCTTCCTCGTCGAATGCGGCATGATGACGTCGTCGATGTAGCCGCGCTCGGCGGCGATGAAGGGGGACAGGAAGCGGTCTTCGTATTCCTTGGTGCGCGCCGCGATCTTGTCGGGGTCGCCGATGTCACTGCGGAAGATGATCTCCACCGCGCCCTTGGCGCCCATCACGGCGATCTGGGCGGTCGGCCAGGCGTAGTTCATGTCGGCGCCGATCTCCTTCGACGCCATCACGTCGAAGGCGCCGCCATAGGCCTTGCGGGTGATGATGGTGACGAGCGGCACCGTGCACTGCGAATAGGCGAACAGCAGCTTGGCGCCGTGCTTGATCAGCCCGCCATATTCCTGCGCGGTTCCGGGCAGGAAGCCCGGCACATCGACGAAGGTGACGATCGGGATGTTGAAGGCATCGCAGAACCGCACGAAGCGCGCGGCCTTGCGCGAGGCGTCGGAGTCGAGCACGCCCGCCAGCACCATCGGCTGGTTGGCGACGAAGCCCACGGTGCGGCCGGCGATGCGGCCGAAGCCGGTGACGATGTTCTTGGCGAAGGTCTCCGAGATCTCGAAGAAGTCGCCCTCGTCGACGACCTTCAGGATCAATTCCTTCATGTCGTAGGGCTTGTTCGGATTGTCGGGGATCAGCGTGTCCAAGGACATGTCGAGGCGGCCGACATCGTCGAAGCTCGGCCATTCCGGCACGCCGTCGGTGTTGTTCGACGGCAGGAAGTCGATCAGCCGGCGCATCTGCAAGAGCGCGTCGACGTCGTTCTCGAACGCGCCGTCGGCAATCGAGGAGCGCGTCGCATGCACCGAGGCGCCGCCGAGTTCCTCCGCGGTCACCACCTCGTTGGTGACGGTCTTCACCACGTCGGGGCCGGTGACGAACATGTAAGAGGTGTTCTTCACCATGAAGATGAAGTCGGTCATCGCGGGCGAGTAGACGTCGCCGCCGGCGCAGGGGCCCATGATGACGGAGATCTGCGGGATCACGCCCGAGGCAATGACGTTGCGGCGGAACACGTAGGAATAACCTGCCAAGGCAGCGACGCCCTCCTGGATGCGCGCGCCGCCGGCGTCATAGAGGCCGATGATCGGCGCCCTCGCCTTCATCGCCATGTCCTGAAGCTTTGTGATCTTCAGCGCATGGGTTTCGGACAGCGAGCCGCCGAACACGGTAAAATCCTTGGCAAAGACAAACGTCTTGCGGCCATTGACCGTGCCCCAGCCGGTGACGACGCCGTCGCCGGGAATCTTGCTCTTCTCCATGCCGAACTCGATCGAGCGGTGCTCGACGAACATGTCGAATTCCTCGAACGAGCCCTTGTCCAGCAACAGCTCGATCCGCTCGCGGGCGGTCAGCTTGCCGCGGGCATGCTGCGCCTCGATGCGCTTTTCGCCGCCGCCCAATTTGGCGCCGGCGCGCCGCTCTTCGAGGGTGTCGAGGATGTCTTTCATTTGTTTCCGCCCGTGTTAGCTACAGTTCGCGTCCCGGCGCCAGCCGGGGGTCCGTTTGGTTCGGAAATGGCTTTAGCACGGCCATTTCGGAACCGGAAAGCCGCTTGTGGGCGGCTAAAGCGCGATGGAATCGAGTGAATGGCGCTTTAGCTCCTTGTTTGGGCATGATCTCTTCGGAAAACCGCTTCGCACTTTTCCGGATCATGCCGTGGGGCGCAAAAACGGTAGGATTTTCCGACATCTGGGGAGACAGCGATGACTGACACGACCACGGCCGAGACCGGCGCTGCGACCGGCGGGGTCCGCACCCTCCTCCGGCTGGAAGGGCTGGTGCTGTTCGTCGGGATGACCGTGCTCTATTACAAGTGGGAGGGCTCCTGGCTGGTCTATGTGCTGCTGTTCCTGGTGCCGGATATCAGCTTCGCCGCCTACCTGATCAGCCCGCGCGCCGGCGCCATCGCCTACAATGCCGCCCACACCTATCTGGCGCCGGTGGCGCTGATGACGCTGGGTTTTGCCGGCGAAGGCCCGCTGGTGCTCTCGATCGCGATGATCTGGCTCGCCCATATCGGGATCGACCGCGCGCTCGGCTACGGGCTGAAATACTATGCCGGGTTCGGCTACACCCATCTCGGGCGAATCGGCAAGGCACAGGATCCCGCCTGAGGAGAAACAGCCGTCAGGCGAAGCGGCGCGCGAACACCACGCAGACGACGACCAGCATGGTCGCTGCCATCATCGACCACGGCACCGGCTCGTGCAGCAGCAGCCCGGCCAGCGCGAGGCCGAAGAACGGCTGCAAGAGCTGCAACTGGCCGACGCTGGCGATGCCGCCGCGCACAAGGCCGCGGTACCAGAACATGAAGCCGACCAGCATGCTGAAGATCGAGACATAGCCGAGCCCGAGCCAAGCCGGCGCGCCCGATGCCCTGCCAGCTCGGCGGCAGCGTCATGACGGTCATCACGAGCACCACCGGCGCCGAGAGCACCAGCGCCCAGGAGATCACCTGCCAGCCGCCGAGCCGGCGCGACAGCGCAGCCCCCTCGGCATAGCCGAGGCCGCAGACGATGATCGCCGCGACCATCAGCAGGTCGCCGGTGAGCGACGCCGATCCGCCGCCCGACAACGCGAAGGCTGCGACCGTGGCGCTGCCGACGCCGGAGAACAGCCAGAATTTTGGCCTCGGCCGCTCGCCGCCGCGCAGCACGCCGAAGATCGCGGTCGACAGCGGCAACAGCCCGATGAACACGATCGAATGCGCCGAGGTGATGTGCTGAAGCGCGAGCGCCGTCAGCAGCGGAAAGCCGATCACGACGCCGAGCGCCACTGTCGTCAGCGACACCAGGTCGCGCCGTTGCGGCCAGGGCTGCCGCAGCACCGCGAGCAGCACGGCCCCCAGCAGCGCCGCGATCGCGGCGCGGGCCGAGGTCAGGAACAGCGGCGAGAACCCGGCCACCGCGACACGGGTCGCCGGCAGCGAGCCGCTGAAGATGATCACGCCGAGCAGGCCGCTGCCCCAGCCCTCCAGCGACGCGCCGCCGCTCCCCTCGCCCGCCCAAGACGTTTCCGACAATGACTTTCCCGACAATGACTTGCCCGACAACGTCTTCGAATCGCTCATCGCACACCTCGACTTTCGCGGGCGAGGATAGCGGCGACGGACTGGCCAAGGCAGTCACGGATCAGTACAATATCGCCAAGCTGTATGGGTAAAGGTAGGCATACACTTGCGGCAATCATCCAACGATCGCGCTATTTTGGCGCCGAAGGCGAGGCGGACCACCGACGTGATGAACGCGATCCGCGCCAGGATCGCGAGCCGCACGCTCGCCGCCAGCGACCGCCTGCCCTCGATCCGCAGCTTTGCCGCGACCATGGGCGTCTCGCCCTCGACCGTGGTCGAGGCCTATGACCGGCTCGCCGCCGAAGGCCTGATCCGGGCCCGGCCGGGCTCAGGCTTCTATGTCTCGTCCGCGGCGCTGCCGCCGCTGTCGCTGGCCAAGGACCAGCCGCAGCGCGACCGCGCCGTCGATCCGTTCTGGGTGTCGCGGCAATCGCTCGATGCGGCGAGCGGCGCGCTGAAGCCGGGCTGCGGCTGGTTGCCCGCCGACTGGATGCCGACCGAGGCGCTGCGGCGCGCGTTCCGCGGCCTGGCGCGGGCCGAGGACGCGGTGCTTGCCGATTACGGCGCGACGCGCGGCTCGCTGGCCCTGCGCCGCACGCTGATGGCGCGGTTCGCCGACGAGGGCCTCGACGTATCGCCCGAGCAGGTGCTGCTGACGATGTCCGGCACCCAGGCGATCGACCTGATCTGCCGCTTCCTGCTGCGGCCCGGCGACACGGTGCTGGTCGACGATCCCTGCTATTTCAATTTCCGCGCGCTGCTGCGCGCCCATCAGGTCAAGCTGGTCAGCGTGCCCTACACCCCGGCGGGCCCCAATGTTGCAAGCTTCGAGGCGGTGCTCGAGGCCGAGCGGCCGCGGCTCTACATCACCGTGTCCGGGCTGCACAATCCGACCGGGGCGACGATGTCGCCGCAGACCGCGCACCGCGTGCTGAATTCCGCCACCGCCTGCGATCTCACCATCGTCGAGGACGACATCTTCGCCGATTTCGAGCCGGAGCCGTCGGCGCGGCTCGCGGCGCTCGACGGGCTGAACCGCGTGATCCGGATCGGCAGCTTCTCCAAGACGCTTTCGGCGTCGTTGCGCTGCGGCTTCATCGCGGCGCGCGCCGACTGGATCGAGCAGCTGGTCGATCTGCAGGTCGCGACCGGGTTCGGCGGCCCCTGCGCGGTCGCGACCGAGATCATCGCCAGCGTGCTCGCGACCGGCTTCTACCGCAAGCATGTCGAGGAGCTGCGCCGGCGGCTCGTGCGCGCCCGCCGCGACGTCGGCGAGAAATTGCAGCGCATCGGCATCGAGCCGTGGCTGATGCCGCGCGGCGGCTTCCAGCTCTGGTGCCGCCTGCCCGACGGCTGCGACTCCGCCGACGTGGCACGCGCCGCGCTCGCCGACAACATCGTGCTGGCGCCGGGCAACGTGTTCTCGACCACGCAATCGGCCACCGGCTTCATGCGCTTCAACGTCGCGCAATGCCGCGACCCGAAGCTGATGCCGGCGTTGCAGCGGGCGATCGGGCGGTGATGGCTACCGCGACGGCGCTCTACTCCCTCGTCCCGTTCTTACGGGGTCGAGACAAGCGAAGCTTGCTCTTAGAGGGTTGGGGTGAGGGGCTGTCTCCGCAAACACGGTAATAGCTGCATTCGCGGAGACTCCCCCTCACCCGGACCGCATCTACGATGCGTTCCGACCTCTCCCCGCAAGCGGGGCGAGGTGAAGTGGGGGCAGCACCCTACTTCTCCCCGACCTTGAACGGCTCCTCCTTGCCGGGCGGCACGGTCTCCTCGGCCATCGCCAGGATCATCGCGACCATCACGTAATTGCCGGCGAGCGCGGTGAGATCGACGATCTGCTGATCGTTGAAGATCTTTTTCGCCCGCGCATAGGTCTCGTCGGACACCTTCTTGGTCGTGGTCAGCTCGGTGACGAAGTCGTACACGACGGCCTCGTCGTCGGCCATTTTCGACGGCCGGTTGCCGGCCTTGAGCTCGGCGATCACGTCGGTCGACAGGCCGGCCTTGGCCGCCAGCGGCGCATGCGCGAACCATTCGACCTGCGAGCGCCACTGCCGGCCGATGATCAGGATCGCGAATTCGTTGAGCCGCGTGGGCACCGAGGTCTGCCAGCGCAGATAGTAGAACAGATCGTACAGGCGTTGGCCGAGCACCGGGCTGCGGATGATCGGATTGTAGGGCCCGCCGATTCCGACGCTCGACACCTTCATGATCTGCTCGCCGAGCGGCTTCTGCAGATCGTTGAGCTGATCCATCGTGAGCTGCGGGAAGCGCGGCTCCTTGCTGGTTGCCGGTGCCGAGAACGTCGTGGCCGCGAGCCAGCCGCCGGCTGCGGCCAGCGTCAGCGACGAGAGCCAGACTGTTGCCGAATGCATGATTTCCTCCGCTTGATTTTATTGGAGGATGCTAGTCGAGCGCAGCGGCGGTCACCAGCCGTTGGGAACGCAGGTCAGCTCGTCACAACGCGACGATATCGGTGAGGCATTGCTGCGTCACGCTCATCCGCGCGTCGATCTGCGCCTGGGTCTTGCAGTCCATGTTCATCGCGAACACGGTGACGTCATTGCCCTTCTCGCTCCAGCCGACCAGCCATCCCAGCGAGCCATGCTCCTTGTCGGTCAGGCCGGTCTTGGCGCGGATGACGGCGTCGCCGACCTTCGTCACCGGCAGGATGTCGCACACCAGCTGCTGGCTGCGCTTGCCGACCGGCAGCACGCCGCGGCGCAGCCGGTCGAGGAAGTCGATCTGCTGCACCGGATCGATCCGCAAATTGCCCGAGACCCAGAACCGGTCGATGCCGCCGCCGATGTCGCGGTTGCCGTAGTCGATGATGTCGACATACTTCTTCATCCGCTCCTCGCCGATCCGGCGGGCGATCTCCTGGAACACCGGAAAGGCCGACACCGCGAGCGCCGAGCGCAGCGTGTGATCCTTGTTCCAGGCCTCGATGCTGCGGGTCGTGCCGTCCCATTTGAAGACGTCCTTGTCGGGGTCCTGCACCACGCCGGTCTCGAGCGCGATCAGCGCGTTCGGGATCTTGAAGGTCGAGGCCGGCAACTTGCCCTCGCCCGAGCGGGTCTTGTCGCTTGCGATGATCAGATAGTCGTCGATCTTGTAGCCGACGAAGGTGCCCTCAGTGCCGAGATCGAAGAACCGCTTCTGCAAATCCTCGCGAAACTCGCTGCGCTGGTAGGATACGTTGGCGAAGCTGCGCGACGGCAGGATGCCCGCGGCAGCAAGCAGACCGAGCGCATGGCGGCGATGGATCACGGGAGACCTGATCTGGTTCGGGTTGGCGACGATGGTGGATGCCATCGTGGTGAAAGGATGGCAAGAAGGCTCTCGTCTGACGCGCGATCGCTACCGCGCCCGGCCCGACATCCGCAGTACGAACACCAAGACCTCGGCGACGGCCTTGTAGAGCTCGGCCGGAATCTCGTCGCCGAGCTCGACATTGGAGAGCGCGGCGGCCAGGACCTCATTCTCCTCGATCGGGATATCGTTGGCCTTGGCGACTTCGATGATCTTGGCGCCGATCGCGCCCTTGCCTTTGGCGACCACGCGCGGCGCGCCGGCATGGTCGTAATGCAGCGCGACCGCGAGCTGGTTCTGCGTCTCGCTCATGATGCGCGGTCCAGGAAATGGCCGGCGCGCGCCGGCGCCGGTTGCGGCGGGCTGCCGTCGCGGATCTCGATGTCGCCGGGCACGAGCTCGGCCCTGGTCAGCGCCTGGCTGAGTTCGGAGGCGCCGGCGCGCAACTGCGCGGCGGTCGAGGGACGCTCGGCCCACATCCGCACCGAGGTGCGCTCGCCGTTCAGCGAGACCAGCGCGTGCACCGGCCCGGCCGGCTCGACGTCGAGCGTGAAGCGCGCCCGCCACACCCGCTTGGCGGCTTCGGCCTCGTTGCCGCCGCCGTCGCGGGAAATCTCGAACTGCGCCATCGCCGTGCCCTGCTGGGTCAGGAACGGGATCTCGAAATTCCAGCGCGGCACCAGAGCGTCGAGCTGCGCGTGCGCGGCATCGCCATGGCCCGGCAGCGACGCGACCTGCAGCAGCGTCTGCCGCGCCAGCGCGGCGTCGGTGTTTTCCAGAAGACGATGGGCCGCGGTCGCGAGCGGCGTGCCCTGCGCAATCGACGGCTCGGCGACGGCCTGCGCCGACGGCAGCGCGCCGTGAAACGGCGGTGGCGGCGTGCTGCCGCGTGCGGGCATATCGCCCGGCAGCATCTCCCGCGGCGCGGTGCCCTGCCGTGCCGGATTGCCGAGCTCGTGCAGCGCTTCCTGGATCAGATTGAGCGCGCCGCCCGATGACGGGCCGGCATCGAGCGCGTCCGCGAGCGCGCCCGCGAGCCCCGTGGCGGTGCGCGTCACATCCTCGGCGACCGGCACGCGGGCCTGCGGCAGCAGGATCTCCTGAACCTCGAGGCCGGGCGTATCCGGCGGCACGATGCTCGGCGCCGTGCCGACGCTGGGCAGCGCCGGTTGCGGCGGTGGTGGCGCGGACGCCGGGTTTGCGGCATCCCCGGCGCCGAGCGAGGTCAGCGCCTGGCGCAGCACGATCAGCGCGGCCTTCAGATCGGGCGCGCTGCCGGCTGGTGGCGTGACGCCCGCGGCGAGCGTCGCCTCGAGCAGCAGGCCGGATTTCTGGAAGCCCGCCTTGACGGCATCGCCGCTCAAAGTCCCGTCGAGGCTGGTCTGCTGCGCCAGCACCTGCGCGATCGCAGCCTGTAGTTTGGGCGGCAGATTGGCTGTCGCGACCGCGGTGAGATTGGCAAACAGCGGCGCCTGGCTGCCCTGCACCGTGGCCGCGTGCTGCGCCGTCGCGGTGATCGTGACGCGCTCCAGCGGCGTCAGTGCAATCCTCGGTGCCGTGGCGGCAGGCTGAGCGGCTGACGTGGCGTTGGCCGCCTGGGGCGACAGCTGCACCGCATCGCCGGTGTCCGCGCCCGGTCCGACCAGTTGCAGGCGGACGCCGCCGTCATTGCTCTGCGACACCGCGAGTTGCAGGGTCTGGCCCTGTTGCAGCGGCACCTCGGTCTGGACGTCGATCGCGAGGCTCGCAATCACGATCCGCACCAGATCGGCGGACAAGACCTTCAGCACCTGCGCGTTGACGACGCTGCCGGTCTCGAGCGTGAGATCGGGCGCAACGCCGTCCGCCTCCTTCGAGGCGAGCACAGGCAGCACGGGATTGACGGCAATTGCCATGTCGGGGGTCTCGGCCGGGCGCGAGGAACGTGCCGCAGGCTAGCCCGGCGCCGTAAAGGTCTCGTTAACCGGTCGCCGGCCTGAGCTCCCTGAGGACGCCGGCGGCGGCCTTGAAATCGACCAGGCGGGCGGCGCGGCGCTGAGCGACCTCCTCGTCGACGCCCCATTTCTCGATATTCCAGTCCTCGTCGACATGGGCTGCCGCCCAGATCTGGTCCTCGTCGCGGACACCATGCGCCAGCGCCAACGCCAGCAGCGCCGAGCCGGTCAGCGTCGTCACCACATGGAGTGCGGCAACCGACCATGGATCAGTCGGGAACGCGGCGCGCGCGGCCTTGATCGCGGGTTCGGGCTGGCCGACATGCATGACCCCCTCCGCCATCACGAAATGGGCGCCGAGCGCGTCCGCGGCCCAGAACAGGATCGGATCCCAATGCTGGGCCTCGCGCGCCACCAGGGTGTCGGGGTAGCCGGCGCGATAGAACAGCAGATCGCTGCCGAGGAATTTTGCCGCATCGTCGGCGACCTCGTCGACGCGATCGATCACGCCCTCGATCACGCTGTTGGCAAGCCGCGTCAGCGGCATGGTGGTGGGATCGATGGTCTCGCCTTGCGCATTCCATTCCGCTGCGGCCGTATCCGCGAGAGCACGCGTGGGCACCACGATCGGCTTGCCGGAGGGCGAGCGGATCTGCTTGCCGTCGAGCGTGACCGAGAATCCGCCATCGGCTTCAGTGACACCGGCGCTGGTGTAGAACCGCTTGCGCTGCGGCGTGCGGATGTGGCGCCGCACCGCCTGCTGCGGATCGAGCGGAGCTTGGTCGGGGACGTCTTCGAAGAGTTCGCGCATTGCGCCGGCAGGCTTTCGTTCGGAGGGATTTCCCTGCAAGATATGTCAGCGGCAACGGCAAATAAAGCTGATGGGACGCGGCAAATTCCTTGCGGGTTTCTCACTGGTTGCGGCGGTTTTCGCCGCCACTACCGCCGGTGCCGGGTTCCGCTCGCCGGAATCCCTGATCCGCAACGTCTACGCCCATTACGGCAAGGGCAGCGCGGAGCATTCAGCCGGGCTGCCGCGCGACGAGGCGACGGCGCGGCAGTTCTTCGAGTCCGGCCTGCGCGCGGCGTGGTCCGCCCCGCACGATGCGCCCTATGATTTCCTGGTGCAGAGCCCGGCCTGGCAGCTCGGCGCCGTCTCGATCGCGATCCTGCGCCGGCAGTTCGACAGGACCTACCTGACCGTCACGTTCGACAACCAGGGCCGCAACGTCACGCTCAACTTCATCGTCGTCAACGGCCCCGACGGCTGGGTGATCTCGGACGTCGAGAGCCCGCACGATTCATTGCGGATGTTTCTGGCGCAGTTCAGACGGTAGATGGCAGTCGGCCGCGATCGACGCCCACATCGTGCGATTTCGGAACAAGCCTTTCGGTTTGCGTTGCTGTAAAGCTGTGGGGGCGACATCAGAGGAATGGATCGTGGCCAACGAACCTGACAGCTCCAACGACGGGCCACTGGATCGGGCGATCGCGATCCTGAGCTTCGTTGCCGAACAGAAGAAGGCCTTGTCGGCTGCCGAGATCGCGGCCGCGTTGTCCCTTCCGCTTCCGACGGCGCACCGGCTGATCGGCAATCTCGAAGCGCGAGGCCTGATCCAGAAGGCGCTCGGCACCAAGCGCTACGTGGTCGGAAGCAAGCTCGTGACGCTCGCCGCCAAGACGATCGGCGCCGCGTTTCGCACCGTGCGCCGGCACGCGGTGCTGAGTGCGGTGGCTGATCGCATCGGCGAGCAATGCGAGATCGGCGTCGTCCGCGACAACGTCGTGGTCTATGTCGACAGCGTTCGCTCCAAGCAACAGCAAGCGCTACAGTTCAATCCGGGTGAAGCGGCGCCGCTGCACTGCACGTCGACCGGCAAGATCTACATGAGCCGTCTGCCCGCCAAGATCCGCCAGCGGCTGGTGCAGTCGCTCCCCCTCGTGCGCTACACCCCGACCACCATCGCCGATCCCGACGCGCTGTTGGCGTTACTCGAGGAGACGCGGCGCAGGGGCTGGGCCAAGACCAACGAGGAATTCGTACAGGGCGTCGTCGGCTGCGCCGTGCCGATCGTCTCGCCGGACGGCGACCTGATCGCATGCCTCGGTGTTTCGGTGCCGGCGGCACGCGTCGGCTTCGCCGGGCTCGACGCCTTCATCGCCCCGTTGCAGGAGGCGGCAACGCTGCTGTCCGAGACCATTCTACAGGATCATGAAGAACATTTCGCATATTCTCATTTTTCGGAATAAATTCTCTCGTTTTTCGAATTAGTGATCGATCTTACGCCAATCCTGTGTATCCTTGAGGCAGTTGATTGCGCTGACCACGATTGAGGCAGCGCACGCCAAGTCCACTTTGCGACGTCAGACCTGATCGCGCCGCCGGCCCGTCCGGCGGAACGTCTTGCCCTGCCCAGAGCCACCGGAGTGATCATGCGCCAGCACTATGACATCTCGGCCGTTCGCAAGGCCTTCCCGGCCGCCGAGCGCGTGGTCTACCTCGACAGCGGCTTTCAGACGCCGCTCTCCCGTCCGGTGAAGGAGGCGTATGAACGCTTCCTGTCGGAGAGCTTCGAAAACGCCGGCCCGAAGCAGGTCTGGCTCAATCGCCTCGAGGAGACCCGCGCCAAGGTCGCCAATTTCCTCGGCGTCAAGCCGCGCGAGATCGCGTTCACCAAGAACACCTCCGAGAGCATGAACATCGCCGCCAATGCGCTGCCACTGCGGGCCGGCGACAAGGTGCTGATGATCCATGGCGATCATCCCAACAACGCCTACGCCTTCCTCAATTTGCGCAAGAAGGGCGTCGAGATCGTGTTCATCCCGATGACCGACGTGGTGGATGCGGACAGCTTCCGGCCGCATATCGACGAGCGGACACGGGCGATCTCGATGTCGCAGGTCACCTTTCACGCCGGCCATCGCTTCGACGTCGAGAGCGTCGGCGAACTCTGCGCACAGCATTCGCTCTACTTTGTCGTCGACGTGATGCAGGGCATCGGCGTGGTGCCGATCGACGCCAAGACCATGAAGGCCACCTTCATCGGCTCCGGCACGCACAAGGGCCTGCTGGTGCCGCAAGGCCTCGGCCTGCTCTACTGGGATGCGACACGGACCGAGCTGCAGCCGGCCTACCTTGCGGCAGCCAGTCTCGCCGAGCCGCCGCTCGATTTCATCGCTAGCGCGGACAACATGGCACTATCAGCGACCGCGGGCCGCTTCGAGCTCGGCAATTTCAACCTGCCGGCGGTCCAGGCCCTGGGCGCGGCGATCGACCTCATCAACCAGATCGGACTCGAGAACATCCAGCAGCATTGCTTCGAGCTCGGCGATTACCTGATCGAGCGCCTCGATCGGCTCGGGATCGGCCTGATCGGCCCGCGCGCGCGGCAGCATCGCGCGCCGCACATCTATGTCATCGCGTTGCCGGCGGCCGACTGGCTGGACTACTTCACCCGGAACGGCATCCGCATCTCGCCGGAGCGCGACGGCATCCGCGTGTCGCTCGGCATGTTCAACACCACTGAAGACATCGACCGTCTGATCGAGGCCATCCGTGCCCGCAACGCGCCATCGACCCAGGCGCGTGCGGCCGTCTTGTCCAAGCTAGGCTAGCCTATTCGACTGTCCATTCAATTCAGCGGCACCCCGAGACGCCGGAAGGCGCGCCACAGCTCGGATGCGGCAACTCTCCGGTGGCGCAGGATCACGTCATGCAGGCAGGCAGCAGAGTCCAGACTTCGAGCAAGCTGACCACGTACATCATGGTCAGCCTGTTGCTGGGTATCGCCGTGGGTTACGCGTGCAATGCTCTCGCGAGCCCGGAACAAGCCAAGGCGATCGCCGGCTATTTCGCCATCATCTCCGACATCTTCCTGCGCATGATCAAAATGATCATCGCGCCGCTGGTGTTCGCCACCATCGTCTCCGGCATTTCCAGCCTCGGCGCCAGCGGAGGCGCGGTGGGACGCATCGCAGTCAAATCGCTGGCCTGGTTCATCACGGCGTCGGTGGCGTCGCTGACGGTCGGTCTGGTGCTCGCGAACCTGCTGCAGCCGGGGCACGGCCTCGGTCTTACGCTGCCCGACGCCAATGCCACCGCCAACGTCCAGACCGGCGCCCTGAACATCAAGGATTTCGCCGCCCACGTCTTCCCGATCAGTGTGGTCCAGGCGATGGCCGGCAACGAGGTGCTGCAGATCCTGGTGTTTTCGATGTTCTTCGGGTTTGCGCTGAGTGCGGTCAAAGGCACGCTTGCCCCCGACATCGCGCGGTCGATCGATCAGATCGTTCCTGTGATGCTGAAATTCACCGACTATGTCATGCGCTTTGCGCCCGTCGGCGTGTTCGCCGCGATGGCCGCGGTCATCACCACGCAGGGACTTGGCGTGCTCGTCACCTATGGCAAGTTCGTCAGCGCCTTCTACTTCGGCCTGCTGGTGCTCTGGGTGATCATCATCGGCGCGGGCAGCGTCGTGCTCGGCGGGTCGATCAGGAACCTGCTGCGCCTGCTGCGGCAGCCGATGATGATCGCGTTCTCGACCTCGAGCAGCGAGGCCGCCTTCCCGAAGATGATCGAGCAGCTGATGAAGTTCGGCGTATCGGAGCGGATCACCGGCTTCGTGCTGCCGCTCGGCTATTCGTTCAACCTCGACGGTTCGATGATGTATCAGACCTTCGCCGCGCTGTTCGTCGCCCAGGCCTTCAACATCGAGATGCCGATCACGACCCAGATCGCGATGCTGCTGCTGCTGATGATCACCAGCAAGGGCATCGCCGGCGTGCCGCGCGCCTCGCTGGTCGTGGCCGCCGCCACCCTCCCCACCTTCGGCCTGCCGGCCGGCGGCCTGGTGTTGCTGATCGGAATCGACGCCTTTCTCGACATGGGACGGACGATGACCAATGTCATCGGCAATGGCGTCGCAACCGCCGTCGTTGCGAAATGGGAGAACGAACTGAGCGAGCCTGCCGAGCAAGACGCAAAGTTCCTGCCAACCGCTGTCGCGGGATAGCGAGAGGTCGCGGCCGTGGAATCACGCGGCCGCTTGCTGGAATTTGTTCGTCGTCGGCAGGGATGCACGCGACGGCATCATCGTTGCTGAAAAAATTTCTGCCTATTGCCTGCGCGTCTCCGTATCTCCGCAATTCAGTCGGTGAATGGGCCATCCGATTGATCGCTCAGCAGGTTTGAACGTTGCGCGCACTTCTGCGTCGAAGTGCCGCAAGTTTCTGTCATCTGCGTGTTAAATACTTGCCAGATTTCGGCAACAACGCGCCGCTAGCTTTCCGATACCAAACAGAAGCATTTGCCGACCCCTGCGGTCGCAAGACGTGAACTGACGTCACCCGTGACGCCGGTCGCGCGCTTGCGCACGCGTGGCGGCGCATAAGCGGGGCGGCGTGGCGCGACGACTTTCGACCGTGTGTTGTGTCATCGCTGCGGCATGCCTCGGGCTCGCTGCGAGCGGCGTGACGGCCTTGTTCGGTGCAACCGGCCTGCAGGATGCGCCGCGAGCACAACCGGACGTCTGTGCCCGCCCCGACCCCGGCAGCACGATCAACGAGCCCGGCGAATTGCGCAGCCGCGACGGCGTGCTCGAAACCGACCTCGGCATCCACGACGAGAAGCTGGCCGATGGAGCGAGCCGCTATTGCTACCTGACGCCGGACGGCAAGCCGTCGCCGACGCTGCGGCTGAAGCCCGGCGATCAGCTCGTCATCCATTTCAAGAACGACCTCGTCGATCTCGATACAGCCACGCCTGCGATCGACAAGCCTCTCGCGGGCGCGCCGATCTGCACGACCAGGCCGAAGGTCGATGCCTGCGCAAGCGGCGCGATGACGCCGATCTCGACCAATCTGCACTTCCACGGACTGACAGTGCCGCCGGTCTGCCATCAGGATGATGTGCTGAAGACCTCGATTCAGCCCGACGATGCGCCGTTCGAATACCGCCTGCGGATTCCGGACGACGCGCCGCCCGGACTCTATTGGTATCACCCGCATCTGCACGGCTTCAGCAAGACGCAAGTGCTCGGCGGTGCCTCCGGCACCATCATCATCGAAGGCATCGAGCGCGCCGATCCGCAGCTCGCTGGCCTGCCCGAGCGCGTGCTGGTGATCCGCGACCAGGACCTCGTCAATCCCGACGCGCCGCCGTCGAGATTCGAGCCGGTCATGACCAAGAGCCAGCTCGACAATGACGGCGATGTCGCCAACTCCGGCACCGGCTTCGGCAAGCCGTCGAAGGATCTCTCGGTCAACTTCGTGCCGGTGCCCTATCCGAACTATCCGCCGGCCCAGTTGAAGATGAAGCCGGGCGAGCGGCAGCTCTGGCGCGTGCTGAACGCCTCCGCGATCACCTATCTCAACCTCGCTTTGTTGGTCGGCCGCGCACCGCAGCAGATCGGCATCGTCGCCCTCGACGGCATGCCGTTGCAATTCCAGGGCAGCCCGTCGCCGCCGGTGCAGTGGGTCAACCATATCGGCCTGCCGCCGGGCTCGCGCGCCGAGTTCATCGTCGAAGGACCGCCGGCCGGCTCACAGGCATTGCTGGTGACGCGTGCGGTCGACACCGGGCCCGCCGGCGAGAACGATCCCAATCGCGCGCTGGTTGCCATCACTGCCTCAGCGGATGCCGCCGCGCCGCAGGCCGCGCTGCCTGCGCATGCCGAGCCGATGCCGCGGCCGGAGCGGCCCTGGGTCGGCAACGTCGCGCCGGTGCGGGTGCGAAAATTGTTCTTCTCCGAACAGCCGGAGAACCCGAACGATCCGAACAGCCCGACCAAGTTCTTCATGACGGTCGACGGCGAGACCCCGAAGCCGTTCGATCCGCAATCCGATAGTCCCGACATCACCGTGAGACAGGGCGACGTCGAGGACTGGATCATCGAGAACCGCTCGATGGAGCTGCATGATTTCCATATCCACCAGCTGCACTTCCAGCTGCTCGACTGGTCCGGCGTCGCGGTCAACGAGCCGTTCCTGCGCGATACCGTCAACGTCCCCTACTACAACGGCCGGATGCTGAAATATCCGAGCGTGCGCCTGCGCATGGATTTCCGCGATCCCAACATCGTCGGCACCTTCGTCTACCACTGCCACGTCCTCGAGCATGAGGACGGCGGCATGATGGGACGGATCAAGGTCGTGCCGCGAGACACCGCAAGTTCCACCAAGCCGCTCAACGAGCAAAAAGGAGAGCTTTAATGCGCGACAGGCACAAGTCACGTTGGCTGCAGGGATGCCGCCTCACCCTCAGCGCGCTGGCGCTGGGTCAGTTCACCGCCGGCCCGGTGCTTGCGGAAGACTGGAATCACCATGGTGGCGGACACGAAACCCGGACCCCGATCAAGCACGTGATCGTCATCGTCGGCGAGAACCGCAGCTTCGACCATGTGTTCGCGACCTACGTGCCGCAGCGTTCCGGCGAAAGCGTGTTCAACCTGCTCTCGCAGGGCATCGTCAAGCTCGACGCCAACAAGAACGCGATTCCCGGTCCGAACTTCGAAAGGGCGCACCAGCAGGCGGCGATGGATAACGGCCCGAACGATGCGTTCCTGCTGAGCCCGCCGAAGCAGAACTTCCCCAAGGACCAGCTGCCGGCGCCGCTGGTCGGCGGCCCCAAGGTCTCCTACATCCCGAACCAATGCGGCAGCTCGCCGATCACCAGCTGCGAGGCGTCGCTTGCGCTTGCGCAGCAGTCGGAATCCGGCCTGCCGTCCGAATACTACCAATACCTGCTGTCCGGCGGCACCGGCCAGACCTCGCAGACCCCCGACCAGCGCATCACCAATGTCAGCGCGCTGCCGGCCGGCCCGTTCCAGCTCACCAACGGCGAGGCGATGCCCTACGACTCCTATTCGGCGAGCCCGGTGCATCGCTTCTACCAGATGTGGCAGCAGCTGAACTGCAACCACTCGGCGGCCAGCCGCGACAATCCGTCGGGCTGCGGCGGCAACCTGTTCGCCTGGGTTGAAGTGACCGTCGGCGCCGGCGCCAACGGCGCGACGCAGCCCTCCAACTTCTCCACCGAGTATTCGCCGACTGCGACGACCACCGGCGAGGGTTCGACGGCGCTCGGCTTCTACAATGTGCAGAAGGGCGACGTGCCCTACTTCACCTCGCTGGCACAGAAATATGCGATGAGCGACAACTTCCACCAGTCCGTCAACGGCGGCACCGGCGCCAACCACATCATGCTCGGTCATGCCGACATGATCTACTTCAGCGACACCTACGGCAACGCCGCGGTGCCGCCGAACGGCACGCAAGTGTTCGGCGGCACGCCGGACGCCGGCATCGTCCATCAGATCGAGAATCCGAATCCGGCTTCCGGCACCAACAACTGGTACACCGAGGACGGCTACGGCGCCGGCGGCAATGGCGGCTATCCCCCGCCCTACCAGACCAGCCCGGTGTCCGGCGGCGGCTCCTACAGCGACTGCTCGGATCCGACCCAGCCCGGCGTCAAGCCGATCCTCGACTATCTGAAGAACATCCGGATCAACGCGAATTGCGAACCGGGCCACTATTATCTGTTGAACAACTACAATCCCGGCTATTTCGGCAACGGCAAGAACGCCTACACCGACACCAATCCGTCGAACACGCCGTTCACGATCCCGCCGTCCACCCGCAAGAGCATCGGCGACAGCCTGAACGAGCGCAACATCTCCTGGAAGTATTACGGCGACCAGTGGAACAACTACGTCAACGATCCCTACCAGCTCAACTGGGGCGTCGCCGGCCCGACCGCCGACGAGTACTGCAACATCTGCAATCCGTTCCAGTACGACACCTCGATCATGTCGCATCCGGAACAGGTCGCAGCCCACATCAAGGACTCGGTTGATCTGTACTCCGACCTCTCCAAGCACTCGCTGCCGGCGGTCTCCATCGTCAAGCCGAGCGGCTTCACCGACGGTCACCCGTCGTCGTCCAAGCTCAATCTGTTCGAGGGCTTCGCCAAGAAGATCGTCGACCAGGTCCAGGCCTCGGACTACGCCAAGGACACCGCGATCTTCATCACCTTCGACGAAGGCGGCGGATACTTCGATTCCGGCTATGTGCAGCCGCTCGACTATTTCGGCGACGGCACCCGCATTCCGCTGATCGTGGTGTCGCCGTTCGCGCGGCAGGGCCACATCTCGCATGAATATGCCGATCACGTCTCGATCATCAAATTCATCGAGCGGAACTGGCGCCTGGAGCCGATCACCAACCGCAGCCGCGACAACTACCCGAATCCGGTCACGGCGCCCGGCAATCCCTATGTTCCGGTCAACAGCCCGGCGCTCAGCGATCTCTTCGACTTCTTCGACTTCGACGGCGGCGGCCATCATCATCACGATGGCGACGGCAACGATCGGGGCGGTAACTGGAACAACTGACGACCGCACCTCGCAACCTAACGATCCGCCGGCCCGAAAGGCCGGCGGATTTCGTTTTGTCGGGCTTGCGATTGGCGTGGAGGCCGCATGAGCGCAGCGATAGACGGGAACGGGCTTTCCCGGATGTCGCGGAGCCTGTCATCGGGCGCGCGTTCGCGCGACCCGTTGGCTCATCGAGCTACGGATTCCCGACTGGGCGGCAATGGTTCGCGTGACTGCCGAATGCGTCCAAGCTGCCGTTGAAGTGTCCCCGCCGGCCGTTACGGCTTCTGATAGATCACGTGGCCGGCGCGGATCGTCGTGCTCACCTTCGCGAGATTGCCGACGTCGGCGAGTGGATCGCCGTCGAGCACCACGAGATCGGCGTCAAAGCCCTGCTCGACCTTGCCCTTCTTCGCCGCCTTGAAGAACCGCGCCGGATTGGTGGTCAGCGACGCCAGCACCTGGCGCTCCGACAGCACCCGGTGCATCAGCCGGACTTCCTGCGTGGTATCGTACTGCGTCGTGAAGCCGACATCGGTGCCGAACAGCACCGTGCCGCCGTTGTCGGAGAACTGCTTGAGCTGGTTGACGGTCGCAGCAATCAGACGGTTGGTGACGTTGGGATCGAGCACGACGGTGGTGAACAGCCCGAGCGTCGGAATGAGCGCCGTGCCCTGCGCCTTGAACCGCGCCAGCTGGTCGTCGGTGTAGGCGCGCTCGCTCGGCGTGGTGTGCGCAAGCACGTCGACATCGGATGCGATCACCGTCTCGACGCCGACCTTGTTCTGCGGGTGCGCGAACACCGGGCGGCCCTGCGCATGCGCGACGTCGACGGCCGCCTTGGCAATCGCGGGATCCATGTTGATGACAGGCTTGTCGCCCATGAACGCGCCGGTGAACAGCTTGATGCCGTCCTCGCCTATCGCGAGCCAGTCGCGCGCCCATTTTGCGGCCTCCTCCGGCGTCGCGACCTCGGGCAGTTGCACCTCGCTCGGGACGTAGACGGGATGGCCTCCCTTCGGAAAAATGTTGCCGGCGAGCAGGATGGTCGGACCCGCGACCTCGCCCGCCGCGATGCGCTTGCGCAGCGGCAACGTGTCGTTTGGATCGGAGCCGAGATCCCAGACCGTGGTGAACCCCCACCGCGTCAGCATCTCCTGCATGTGCTGTGTCAGCACCGCGGCCGGCGCTGCGCCGGCGTTGTGCCAGACACGCTCCGTGAAATGCACATGGCTGTTCCAGAACCCGGCGACGATGGTCTTGCCGCTGCAATCGATCACGCGCGCATCCGGGGGCGCCGTGACCTCGCCTGATTTGCCGACCGCGCTGATGACGCCGTCCGATATCACGATCACCGCATCCGGCAGCGCCGCCGCATCGGCCGATGCGTAAAGCGTGCCGCCGCGGAGCACCATGGTTTCGGCATCTGAAGTCGCCGTCGTGGCGACCAAGGCAATGAGAACAAGCGCGACGCGTAGCCGGATCCCGGTCATGGACAGCCTCTTTCAGGATTGCACGCCGGCAACGGTCCGGCGCGCGGCACCATAGAGGCTGTGTGCGGCGCGGTTTGATCGTTCTTGCTGTGCGCGAGGGATATTGGGGCAGCGCGCCCGCCTCGTCACTCCTCGGGCGCGTTCTCGATCGGGTCGAAGCGATCGGCCTCGAGCCCGAGTAGATTCCAGGATTGCAGCATGTGCGGCGGCAACGGCGCGCTGACATCGATCACGCCGCCGCGCGGGTGCGGGATCACGATGCGGCGGGCGAGCAGATGCAGCCGGTTTTGCAGGCCACCGGGCAGCTGCCAGTTCTCCTTGTTGAAATATTTGGGGTCGCCGACGATGGCGTGATCGATATGCGCCATGTGCGCGCGCAATTGATGGGTGCGGCCGGTCACCGGCTTGAGCGACACCCAGGCGAGCTTGGTCGCGGAAGCCTCGACCACGGCGTAATAGGTCACGGCGTGGCTGGCGCCTTCGTCACCATGCTCGGCGATCCGCATGATGCTGTCCTCCTCGCTCTCCTCCTTGGCGAGGTAGGTCGAGATGCGGCCCTGCTTCGGCTTCGGCACGCCGGCGACCAGCGCCCAGTAGATTTTTCGCGCGGAGCGGTGGCGGAAGGCGCCGGTGAGGAACGATGCAGCGAAGCGCGTCTTGGCGATCAAGAGGCAGCCGGAGGTCTCGCGGTCGATGCGATGCACCAGCCGCGGCTTCTGCCCCTTGGCATCGCGCATCACCTCCAGCATCTGGTCGACATGGCGCGTCATGCCGGAGCCGCCCTGCACGGCGAGACCGGCCGGCTTGTTCAGCACCAGCACGTCGTCGTCCTCGTACAGCGTCATCTCCTTCAGCGCCTGCAGCGTCTTCGCCTCGGCCTCCGAGAGCGTACCGACCGTCTTCGGCGTATCGAGCCGCAGCGGCGGGATCCGCACGCTCTGGCCTTCCTCCAGCCGGTCCTTGGAATCGGCGCGCTTGCCGTTGACGCGAAGCTCGCCTTTCCGGACGATGCGCTGGATGTGGGAGAACGACAGGCCGGGAAACCGCGCCTCGAGGAAGCGGTCGACGCGCATGCCGTTCTCGTCAGCGGTAACGACGACGGTCTGCACCTTGGTCGGCAAGAGCTGCTCGGCCGCGGGCTTCGCGGCGGCGGGCTCGACCCGCTCCCCGCGGTCGCGGCGCGGCTCGGCAAAGCGCGGCGGCTTTCCCGGCGCACGGTGCGCGAACGGACGGTCGCCCGACTTGCGGTCAGCTTTGCGATCGTCCGGCTTGCGGCCGCGTTGTGCCGATCCGCCCTTGCTGCGATCCTTGCTGCGATCCTTGCCGTGTTCGCCGGCACGGTCACGGCCCTTGTCGCGCCCTTTGGCGCGATCGCCCGGCGATGTGGTTCTCTTGATGCGGCGGCTCATGATGGTGTTTCGGCTCCAGACCTGCATTGTGCCTAGCGCAAATGCCGCGAATCGTCACGGCGAAATCGGTACAATTCCGGCGCAACATCGGCCATGGTCGCGCCGGCTGCGGCAAGCGATGGGGGCGCCCCCCGCAATGAGACCTTCGATAGCGGCGCTGGCGGGCACCCAGTTGGTGAAGTGCGGCCGCCCAGTTGGTGAAGTGAAGCGCTAGCCGCCGCGCTCCTTGCGCAGCCGCTGCCAATAATCCAGCCGTTTCCTGATCTCGCGCTCGAAGCCGCGGTCGGGCGGATCGTAGAAGGTCTGGCGGCCGAGCGCTTCCGGGAAATAGTCCTGGCCGGAGAACGCGTCGGGTGCGTCGTGATCGTATTGATAGCCGGAGCCATAGCCCTCCGACTTCATCAGCTTGGTCGGCGAATTCAGGATGTGCTTCGGCGGCAACAGCGAGCCGCCCTGCTTGGCGGTCTGCATCGCCGCACCGAACGCGGTGTAGACCGCGTTCGATTTCGGCGCGGTGGCGAGATAGACCACCGCCTGTGCGATCGCGAGCTCGCCTTCCGGCGAGCCGAGGAAATCATAGGCATCCTTGGCGGCGTTGCAGACCGCCAGCGCCTGCGGATCGGCCAGGCCGATATCCTCGACCGCCATGCGTACCACGCGTCGCGCCAGGAACAGCGGATCCTCGCCGGCGTCGAACATGCGCGCGAGATAATACAGCGCCGCATCCGGATCGGAGCCGCGCACCGACTTATGCAGCGCCGAGATCAGATTGTAGTGGCCGTCGGCCGATTTGTCGTAGATCGGCGCGCGGCGTTGCAGGATCGCCTGCAACTGCTCGGCGTTGAACACCTCGCCCTTCCGCGCGGCGCGCCAGACCTCTTCGGCCAATGTCAGCGAGGCGCGGCCGTCGCCGTCGGCCATGCGCACCAGCACGGCGCGTGCCTCCGCATCGAGCGGCAGGGCCTTGCCCTCGATCTTCTCGGCATTCGCGAACAGCCGCTCGATCGCCGCGGTATCGAGCGAATGAAACACCAGCACCCGGGCGCGCGACAGCAGCGCCGCGTTGAGCTCGAACGACGGGTTCTCCGTGGTGGCGCCGACCAGCACCACGGTGCCGTCCTCCATCACGGGCAGGAAGGAATCCTGCTGCGCGCGGTTGAACCGGTGCACCTCGTCGACGAACAGCAGGGTGCCCTTGCCGGTCTCGCGGCGGGCACGCGCGGCATCGAACGCCTTCTTCAGATCGGCGACGCCGGAGAACACCGCGGAGATCTGCTCGAAATGCAATTCGGTGGCGTCGGCGAGCAGCCGCGCCACGGTGGTCTTGCCGGTGCCGGGCGGTCCCCAGAACACCAGCGAGCCCAAGGTGCGCGTCTCCAGCATGCGGGTCAGCGCGCCGTCGGGGCCGAGGATGTGATCCTGCCCGACGACGTCGGCCAGCGTGCGCGGGCGCAGCCGGTCCGGCAGCGGGTGTGGCGCGTCCTGCTCCATCCCCGCCGCAGCGAACAGGTTCGGCGCGTCGCGCGGTCTCTTTGGGCTCATCCGCCGAGCGTCACGTTGATCTGCTGGCCGCCGCGCACCAGCGTGATGCGCCAGATCCGCGAGCCTGCCTTCGATACCTTCTCGAGATCGCTGGTGCGCACGATCTTCTCATTGTTGACCGCCAGAATGATGTCGCCCTTCTGGAAGCCGACATTGGCGGCGGTGCCGTCATCGGCGAGCTCGGTGACGACAACGCCCTCGGCGCCGGCATCGAGATGCAGCTCATCGGCGAGCGCCGGCGAGATGTTGGCGACCCGTGCGCCCTGGAACGGCGAGCGCGCGGTCAGCACGATCTCGTCGCGGTTGGTGTCGGGCGCGGTCTCCAGCGGCACGGTCAGCTTCACCGGCTTGCCGGCACGCTGCACCTCGATCTCGGCGCTGCCGCCGAGCGGACGGGTGGCGAAGCGGTAGTCGAACGCGTTGGGATCGTCGACCGGCGTCCCGTCGATCCCGACGATCAGGTCGGACAGTTTGAGCCCGGCCTTCGCCGCCGGGCTGTTCGGCGCGACGTTGGCGACCAGCGCACCGGACGGCAACTTCAGCCCCAGCGTCTCCGCGATCTCCGGCGTGACCGCTTGCAGCCGCGCGCCGAGCCATGGCCGCTTCACATTCTTGCCGCCGCTCTTGGCGGAGGCCACCACCACGCGCACCATGTTGGCCGGGATCGCAAAGCCGATGCCCTGCGAGCCGCCGGAGCGCGAGAAGATCGCGGTGTTGATGCCGGCGAGCCGGCCGGTCATGTCGACCAGCGCACCGCCCGAATTGCCGGGATTGATCGCGGCGTCGGTCTGAATGAAGAATTGATAATCCGTGATCCCGACTTGAGTACGCGCCAGCGCCGAGATGATGCCGTGCGTCACGGTCTGGCCGACGCCGAACGGGTTGCCGATCGCGAGCACGACGTCGCCGACCTGCAGCTGGTCGGAATTGGCGAAGTCGAGCGTTGCGAACTTCTCCTTGTTGGTCTCCTTCAGCCTGAGCACCGCAAGGTCGGTGCGGCTGTCCTTCAGCACGATCTCGGCCTCATATTCGCGCTTGTCGGCGAGCGAGACCTTGACCTGGTCGGCGCCCTCGATCACGTGATTGTTTGTGACCACGAGGCCGGACGCATCGACCATCACGCCGGAGCCGAGCGAGCGCTGCATCTGCTCGGGCTGCTGCCCGGGCACGCCGAAAAAGCGGCGGAAGATCGGATCGTCCAGGAACGGATTGCGGTTCTGCACCATCTTGGCGGCGTAGACATTGACCACCGCCGGCTGCACCCGCTGCACGATCGGCGCATAGGATAATTGCAGTTCGGCCTGCGAGGACGGCACGCGGCGGTCCTGGGCTGCGGCCGGGGATAGAATCCCCATGAAAGCCAATGTGCACAGGGCGGATATGGCAGCAAAACGGACGGGTCGGAGCATTCTCACCTCTCGAGGAAACGCCGGAATATAGGCGCGTTCGCCGGGCAAATGAAGGGCGCCCGACCGGATAAACCGCCCCTGCCGGACCGGTGCAAAACCCCTGGCCGCCGCGTTGAAGCGCGCCGCCAGGCTTCTATGATGGCTGTCATCTCACTGCGCCGCGCCGCTTGTTGCCTGCGGACAACAAGCGGAACTGCGAGGCTCGAAATCGCTGTCGTGCGTCAGTCACGTTCGACTCCTAGGACGTCTCGGTGAGTGAGTGGGGACTTCAAAACACAACAGGGGTGCACAATGGGTGCAACAAAACTTGGTGCCATCGCCATCGGGCTGGCCGGGGCGCTCGCCGCCTCGCCGGCCTATTCGCAATCGGCCGGAGGCGGCAGCGACGCGGAGATCGCGCTGCTCAAGCAGCAGCTGAAGATGCTCGAGCAGAAGCTCGATAAACTTCAGAAGCAGACCAATGCCAACACCGCGACCGCGGCCAGCGCGAACGCCAACGCGAAGGCGGCCGATGCCAAGGCAACCGATGCGAAGGCCGCGCGCGTCGCAAGCGCCAACGCCGCGATCCCGGTGAAGGGCCCGGTCGCGCCGTCGGGCGTCGTGGTGACGATGCCGAACAACCGGCCGACGATCTGCACCGCGGACGAACAGAACTGCGTCGCGATCACCAGTCGCGTGCACTGGGATGTCGGCGGCTACGACTATCGGCCGAACACCGCAGCCACCTCGCCGCAGAAGCTCGACAGCGGCGAGAACGTGCGCCGCGCGCGCATCGGCATCGTCGGCAAATTCCTCGGCGACTGGAATTACGCGTTGATCTACGACTTCGGCGGCTCGTCCGACGGCTTCGGCGGCGCGGCAGCGGGATCGCTGCCCGGCGGCGGCACCTCCGGCATCGAGAACGCCTATCTGAGCTACACCGGCTTCAAGCCGTTCGGCGGCAAGATGGCGATCGAAGGCGGCATCATGGATATCCCGTGGACGCTCGACGAAGCCACCAGCTCCAACGACATCCTGTTCATGGAGCGCGCCTCGGTCGGCATCATCGCGCAGAACATCGCCGCCGGCGACTTCCGCTCCGGCGCCGGCACCCGCTGGTGGAACGACCAGCTCTGGATCGGCGGCTACGTCACCGGACCGACCACCGGCGCGATCCACTCCGCCTCGTCGGCCTCGCCGGCCGGCACCTCCGAGCAGTATGGCGGCGTCGTCCGCGTCGCCGGCAATCCGATCAGCGGCAAGAACTATTCGGTGCATATCGGCGCCGACGCGGAATGGCTGGTGCAGCCGCCGCGCAACCAGCTGACGCAGGCGCAGACGCTCACGCTGAGCGACCGGCCCGAGCTGCGCATCGATCCGACGACGCTGATCTCGACCGGCGCGATCGCCAATGTCTCCGGCGCCCAGGTCTACGGCGTCGAGGCGGCGGCGACCTATGGCCCGTTGATCGCCCAGGGCGAGTACTACTGGTTCAACGTCGACCGCTCCGCGAATACCGGCCTGCCGCCGTTCGGCGCGCCGAGCCTGAAATTCGACGGCGGCTACGCGCAGGTCGGCTACGTGCTGACCGGCGAGAACCACGCCTACAATGCGGCGACGGCCTCCTATAGCGGAATCAAGCCGCACGATCCGGTCTCGCTCGCCGGCGGCGGCATCGGCGCCTGGGAAATCGCCGGCCGCGTCAGCACGATGAACCTCAACGACCAGGTCGGCCAGGCGGTCGGCGTCGCCGGTGGACGGCAGACCGTCTACACCGCCGCGCTGAACTGGTACGTCAACAACAACGTTCGCTTCATGCTGAACTATCTGCACGGCGACGTCGCCAAGCAGGCTTCCGCGACGTCGAGCGCGGATGCCGGGTCGAAATTCGACGCGGTCGCGCTGCGCACGCAGGTCGCGTTCTGAGGCAGTGTGATCTGTCGCTAACAAACAGACGGCCGGGGCATTGCTCCGGCCGTTTCGTTTTGGAGTGCTAAGCCGCGCGCTTCTTCTTCACCACGACCTCCGGCGCCGGCGCACAGGACAGCCGCTCCTGATGGCCCTCGCCCCAGGCTTTCAGAATATCGATCACCGGGCGCAGGCTCTCGCCGAGTTCGGACAGCGTGTATTCGACCCGCGGCGGCACCTCGGCATAGACCTTGCGGATCACGAGGCCGTCGTCCTCGAGCGCCCGCAGCTGCTTGGTCAGCATGCGTTGCGTGATGCCGGGCATCCGCCGCCGCAGCTCGCCGAAGCGCTGGGTGCCGGCCTGCAAGTGATAGAGGATCACGCCCTTCCATTTACCGTCGATCAGGTCGAGCGCCGCCTCGACCGCGCAGCCCGGCCGGCGGGCAAAATTCTTCCGTTTCATCGGTATTTTCCCAATAGTATACAAACAGTGACTAGTTCCCTGATTTTACAGTACTTGCCAAAAGGACGCCAGCGCGACAGGTATCACGGCAGGCAATCGCCCATCACGGAGACCAACATGAAGGCCGTCGGATACCAGAAGTCGCTGCCGATCGAGGCGGCGGAGTCGCTCGTCGATTTCGAGATCGCCAAGCCCGAACCGAAGGGACGCGACATCCGCGTCGCGGTGAAGGCGATCTCGGCCAACCCGGTCGACTACAAGGTGCGCAAGCGCGCGGCGCCGACCGACGGGAGCTACAAGATCCTCGGCTTCGATGCGGCCGGCGTGGTCGACGCCGTCGGACCCGACGTGTCGCTGTTCAAGCCGGGCGACGAGGTGTTCTACGCGGGCTCGATCCAGCGCCAGGGCACCAATTCGGAATTTCACCTGGTCGACGAGCGCATCGTCGGCAACAAGCCGGCCTCGCTGTCGTTCGCGCAGGCCGCTGCCCTGCCGCTGACCTCGATCACCGCCTGGGAGCTGCTGTTCGACCGGCTCGGCGCCGTACCCGGCAAGAGCCTCGATCCGCGCACGCTGTTGATCATCGGCGGCGCCGGCGGCGTCGGCTCGATCCTGATCCAGCTTGCCCGCCGCCTCACCGGCCTCACCGTTGTCGCAACCGCGACGCGGCCGGAGTCGCAGAAGTGGTGTCGCGATCTCGGCGCACATGCGGTGATCGACCACTCGCAGCCGATGAAGGAGCAAATCGAGACGTTGAAGCTGGCGCCGGTCGGCCTGGTCGCCAGCCTCACCTTCACCGACCAACACTACAAGTCGATCGCCGACTTCATCGCGCCGCAAGGCAAGTTCGGCCTGATCGATGATCCCGCCGAATTCAACGTCGCCGTGTTCAAGGGCAAGGCGGTGTCGGTGCACTGGGAATCGATGTTCACGCGCTCCTCGTTCCAGACGCCGGACATGATCGCGCAGCATCACCTGCTCAACGACGTTGCCGACCTCATCGACAAGGGCGTGCTGCGCACCACGCTCGACCAGACCTTCGGCACCATCAACGCCGCCAACCTCAAGCGCGCCCACGCGCTGCTGGAGAGCGGCAAGTCGCGTGGCAAGATTGTGCTGGAGGGCTGGTAGCCCCCGCTGCGGTGGGTGGATTGGGCCTACTGCGTCATGGTTCTGCCCCCGTCGTCATTGCGAGGAGCGATAGCGACGAAGCAATCCATCCAACCGCGTTTGCGGGCAGATGGATTGCTTCGCGGAGCCTGTCATCCGGCGGCGCTTCGCGCCGATCGGGTGGCTCGCAATGACGGCTGGGCCGCAGGATCTGTGGAGAATCGGCTGCAGCGCGGTAGGCGCAGCCAAGCCGCCCTACATGACTTCCCCACAGGCCTGCTTGTGGCTTTTGCCAAAGCCGCCGGCGCCTGTATGATTTGCGCAACGATCACCCCGTCTTCAATCCGGCCGATGCAAAGCGTGGCTGGAACGGTGGTGACGCTCACGGGGATGGGAGGAAACCGATGCGTTTGCTCACGGCCGATCCGTCGCGGATCGATCCGGAGTGGATGACGCGGGTGCTGCGCACGGGCGGTGCGATCGACCAGGTCAGGGTCACTGATCTCGTGTGCAATCCGGTCGGCAACGGCCTCGTGGGCGACAGCTATCGATTTCACCTGAGCTATGACGGTTGTGAGCCGAATGCGCCCGCGAGCGTGGTCGGCAAATTCCCGGCCGCAGATCCCGACAGCCGCCATTCCGGTTCCGCGCACACGCTTTACGTCCGCGAGGTCGCGTTCTATCGCGAGCTGGCAACAACGGTTGCCATTCACACCCCGCGGCCGATCCTCGCCGAAATCGATCCGGCCACCGACGATTTTACGCTGATCCTGGAAGATCTGGCCCCCGCACGCCCGGGCGACCAGCTCGCCGGATGCACAATCGCGGACTGCCAGACCGCGATCCGTGAGGCCGCCGCGTTGCACGCGCCACGCTGGAACGATCCGACGCTCGATGCCGTGCAATGCTTCACGGTTGCTGCCAGCCGGCGCAAGGACCTGCGCGCGGTGCTGCCCGGCATTATCGGCCACTACAAGGAGCGCTATCGCGGCGTGATCGAGCCCGAATTCCTCGATCTGATCGATCGGCTTCCGGACGCGATCCCGCGCTATCAGGCCGATCGATCGGTGCCGCGAACCCTGCAACATGCGGACTTCCGGCTCGACAACATGCTGTTCGACGTCCGCGGCAACAGCCGTCCGATGGCGACGCTGGATTGGCAGACGCTGACGGTGGGGCCCGGGATGGTCGACGTCGCCTATTTCCTGTCGGCCGGAATCGATCCAGCCGAACGGCGATTGCATGAATCCGATCTGGTGCGGCTCTATCATTCCGAGCTGATCCGGCGCGGCGTGCGCGACTACGGCTGGGATCAATGCTGGCGGGATTACCGGCGCTACACGCTGCATGGCATCATGATGGGCGTGGTCTCGGCGCTCAGTGTGCAGCGCTCCGAGCGCGGCGACGCGCTGTTCCTGAAGATGACCCGCGGCGCCTGCGCGCAAGCGCTCGACCACGACAGTTTTGCATATTGGCAGGACTGAAGCGGTTCGCGTGAGGAAACCGCGTCAAGACATCGAAAGGGATCGCGTGCTCAACAAACTGGACGACTTCCCCATCCACCAGACGCCCGAGCCGATCGCGGTTCCCTCGACCAGCGACCGCAATGTCTATGACCGGACCTGGTTCAACGGCTACACCGCCGACGGCGCGTATTATTTCGGCATCGGGATTGCGATCTACCCGCACCGCAGGATTCTCGACTGCGCCTTCAGTGTCGTCGAGCGCGGCGGACGGCAGCACTGCTTCTACGGCTCGCGGCGCGCGCCGCTCGAGCGCACCGAGATGCAGGTCGGCCCGTTCCGGCTCGAGGTGCTCGAACCGATGCTGCGGACCCGCGTCGTGCTCGACGACAATGCGACCGGCCTAGCCTGCGACCTGACCTTTTCCGCACGCACGGCCGCGATCCAGGAAGCGCGCCAGACGCTGTGGTCGGGCGACCGCCGCGCGATGGATGCGACCCGGTTCGACCAGTTCGGCCGCTGGAGCGGCGTCATCCGCCACCCCGACGCCGAGATCAAGGTCGACGATCAGACATGCTACGGCACCAAGGATCGCTCCTGGGGCGTACGCAATGTCGGCGAGCGCGACGTCGGCGGCGCGCCGATGCCGCTGCCGAGCGTGTTCTTCCTGTGGGCGCCACTGGTCTGGGACGACCACATCTCGCACGCCATCTTCTTCGACGGCACGCAGGGCGAGGCGCTGGTCCGCGAAGGCATCACCGCGCCGCTCTACCGCAGCGAGGCCGAGATCCCCGGCGTCATCGACGGCCTCGATCGCCGCATGGCGACCGCACGGCATCGCGTCACCTATGTGCCAAAGACGCGGCTGGCGCGCTCGGCCGAAATCGACCTGGTCGACATCGACGGCCACACCACGACCATCGCGCTCGACCCGATCCTCAAATTCCAGATGAAGGGCCTCGGCTACGGCCATCCGCAATGGGGCCAGGGCATGTGGAAGGGCGAGCTCGAAATCGGCGGCGAGTCGTTCGATCCCCTGACGCTCGACCCGCTGGCCCGCGAGAACGTCCACGTGCAGCAGGTGGTGCGCGCCAGCCAGGGCGGCGAGACCGGAATCGGCGTGCTGGAGCAGATCTGCTTCGGCCCCTACCGTCCCGCGGGGTTCAGCGAGTTCCTGGACGGAGCGAAGGGATAGCTAAACCGGCGGCACGCCCTCGACAAACAGCAGCCGCCGCTCCAGCGCCGTCCACCGATGCTTGAGCGCTTCCGCGTACTCCGCGGACGCGTACCATTCGCGCAGACGCGCCATCGTCGGAAATTCGACGATGATGATTGTCTTCGGCGGCGGACCGCCCTCCGCCAGTTCGGCGCCGCCGCCGCGCACGATGTAACGCCCGCCATACTGTTCGATGGTCTTCGCCGCCAGCGTGCGATAGACCTCGAACGCGGCAGCGTCCCGTATCTCGACTTCCGAGATCACATAGGCCGGCATGCGGCCTCACGCGATGGTATTGACGATGCCGCCTTCGGCGCGCAGCGCGGCGCCGTTGGTCGCGGAGGCCTGCTTGGAGCAGACATAGACCACGAGGTTGGCGATCTCCTCGGTGCTGGCAAGGCGCTGCAACAGCGAGGTCGGCCGGTGCTGCTTGACGAAGTTGGAGGCCGCCTCCTCGACCGACTGCCCGTTCTGCCTGGCGAGGTCCTTGATGAAGGTCTCGACGCCTTCCGACATGGTGGGTCCGGGCAGCACGGAGTTGACGGTGACCGCGGTGCCCTTGGTCAGCTCGGCAAGCCCGCGCGCGATCGCAAGCTGCGCCGTCTTGGTCATGCCGTAGTGGATCATCTCGGTCGGGATGTTGAGGCCCGATTCCGAGGAGATGAAGACGATGCGGCCCCAGTTGCGCTTCAGCATGCCCTGCATGTAGCCGCGCGACAGCCGCACGCCCGACATCACATTGACGTCGTAGAAGCGGCTCCAGTCCTCATCGGGAATATCGAAGAAGCCCTTCGGCTCGAAGATGCCGGCATTGTTGACGAGGATGTCGACCTCGGGCAGCGCCGCGAGCAGCGTCTTGCATCCCTCCGCGGTCGAGACGTCGGCGGCGATGCCGCGGACCTTGGCGCCGGGCACGGTCTTCGCGACCGCGGCGACCGCTGCATCGACCTTGGCCTGACCGCGGCCGTTGACCACGACCTCGGCGCCGGTTCCTGCCAGCCCCCTGGCGATGGCGTTGCCGATGCCCGCGGTCGAGCCGGTCACCAGCGCAGTCTTTCCGGAAAGGTCGATTTTCATGACTTCATCTCCATTGATGGTGACGGAGATATCGGGCGCGGCATGATGCATCGCAATTGCATCTCACCGACGCGTGAGGAACATGCCACAGCGAGGTCGTTCTGGCGAAGGCCAGGAGGTGGATTCACACTCGAAGTGCAACACTTGAGAGAAGGCCTCGAGAGGGGTTTGGAAGTCAAGGCATTTGCGCGGGGTGTTGTTGTAGGCGTTGATCGACTGGCGGAGGCGGCGCGTCGGGAAGGTCGCGAGATCGGTTTTGCGTGGAATGAAGCGGCGCATCCGACCGATCGCATTCTCGATGCCGCCCTTCTGCCAGGGCGCGTGCGGATCGCAGAAGAAGGTCTCGATCGCGAGGCGGTGCAGCTCCAGGTGACAGGCGAACTCGGTCCCATTGTCGAAGGTAACGGTCTGGCACAGGCCTTCCGGCAAGGCAGCAAACAAGCGGACGAGATGACGGGCGATACCGCGCGCGAGCTTGCTGGCGATGCGGATGCCGAGCAGCAGGCGCGAGGTGCGCTCGTGCACGGTCAGGATCGCCTGACCGTATTTGGAGAACATCATCAGGTCGGCTTCCCAATGACCGGGGGCATTGCGATCGGCGGCCTCGATAGGCCGTTTGTTCAAGGAAACACGGCCTTCTATGAAGCTTGCGGGACTGCCGCCCTTCTTGCCGCGGTAGCCGCGTTTGCTCTTGCCGCGTGGCAGATAACGCCGCCAGCTGAAGTCCGAGGTGCGTCGGATCTGGGCGTATATGAAGCGGTAGATGGTCTCGTGGGAGATCACCTTGCGGCCGTGTTCGCGGGCCAGCCGGCCCGCGACCTGCTCGGGCGACCAGCCCTGACCAAGGCGCTCCAAGACCGCGCGGCGCAGGCCGGGCTCCCGTTCGAGGCGTACGCCCGTCCAGCGCCGCGCTCGCATCTGTTGCTGGGCATAGCTGGGTTTGTAGCCGACCTGGGCGCCAGAATTGCGGTTCAGCTCCCGAGAGATCGTTGATGGCGAGCGATCCAGAGCTGCCGCGATTTGCCGCACCGAGCTGCCATTGGCTGAAAGCCGGGCAATCTCGCATCGCTCGTCCAGGGATAGCTGCTCGTAACTCCGCCCCATCGCAACACCTCCTCAAGGAAGTGTTGCACTTCGTTTGTGAACTCAGGGGACCCATTACCACCGCCTTCGATGGTGAGCGGGAACGTGGCCCCAGCGTCAACAATGAGCTGTTGGGGTTATGGGTCCTGGCCTTCGCCAGGACGACCGCGGGGAGAGAGCCATTTCTCCTGACCAAACAAAAACGGCGCCCGAAGGCGCCGCTTTCAAACCTTGGCTCGTAGACCGGCTTACGCCGCCTCGGCTTCTTTGTCCTGGGCGGGACCCGAGTCCTGGCCCTTGGCGTCGACGTCGCGATCGACGAACTCGATCACGGCCATCGGTGCGTTGTCGCCGTAGCGGAAGCCGGCCTTGATGATGCGGGTGTAGCCGCCCTGGCGGTCCTTGTAGCGGGTCGCCAGCGTGTCGAACAGCTTCTTGACCTGGTCGAGGTCGCGCAGCTCCGAGATCGCCTGGCGGCGCAGCGACAGCCCGCCCTTCTTGCCGAGGGTGACGAGCTTCTCGACGATCGGCCGCAGCTCCTTGGCCTTCGGCAGCGTGGTGACGATCTGCTCGTGCTTGATCAGTGCGGCCGCCATGTTGGCGAACATCGCACGCCGGTGCTCGGCGGTGCGGTTGAGTTTCCGATGAACCTTGCCGTGACGCATTGACTTCTTCCTTCTTCAATTCTGTCGCGGTGGTTCAGCGACAAGTGCAGGTGGGCATCCCGCGTTCGCCCAAGACAGCGAATAGCGAATGGCGAGTAGCGAATGGTGTTCTATTCGCTATTCGCCACTCCCAATTCGCTCAGTAATGATCCTCGAAGCGCTTGGCGAGCTCGTCGATGTTCTCCGGCGGCCAGCCCGGCACTTCCATGCCGAGGTGCAGACCCATCTGGGCCAGCACTTCCTTGATCTCGTTCAGCGACTTGCGGCCGAAGTTCGGGGTGCGGAGCATTTCCGCTTCCGACTTCTGCACGAGGTCGCCGATATAGACGATGTTGTCGTTCTTCAGGCAGTTTGCCGAACGCACCGACAGCTCGAGCTCGTCGACCTTCTTGAGGAACGCCGGATTGAACGCGAGATCGGGGATGATCTCCTGCGTGACTTCCTTGCGCGGCTCTTCGAAGTTGACGAACACGTTGAGCTGATCCTGCAGGATGCGCGCGGCATAGGCCACCGCGTCCTCCGGCGTGATCGCGCCGTTGGTCTCGATCGTCATGGTCAGCTTGTCGTAGTCGAGGATCTGGCCCTCACGGGTGTTCTCGACCTTGTAGGACACCTTGCGGACCGGCGAGAACAGGCTGTCGACCGGGATCAGGCCGATCGGCGCATCCTCGGGCCGATTGCGCTCGGCGGCGACGTAGCCCTTGCCGGTCGTGACCGTGAACTCCATGCGGATCTCGGCGCCGTCGTCCAGCGTGCAGAGCTGCAGGTCGGGGTTGAGCACGGTGACGTCGCCGACGGTCTGGATGTCGCCGGCGGTGACGGCGCCCGGGCCCTGCTTCTTCACGACCATGCGCTTCGGGCCTTCGCCCTGCATCTTGATCGAGATGTCCTTGATGTTGAGCACGATGTCGGTGACGTCTTCACGGACACCGGCGATCGAGGAGAACTCGTGCAGCACGCCATCGATGTGCACCGACTGCACCGCGGCGCCCTGCAGCGAGGACAGAAGGATGCGGCGCAGCGCGTTGCCGAGCGTCTGGCCGAAGCCACGCTCGAGCGGCTCGGCGACCACGGTGGCGAACCGGCTCGCGTCCGAGCCCGGCGTCACCTGCAGCTTGTTCGGTCGAATGAGTTCTTGCCAATTTTTCTGGATCGTCACTTTTTCACCCTTTGCCGGTCGTTCGGGCCACGCGAATGGCCGAGCCTGGCGTTGGAGATCGCGGATCAGTCCGCGCGGTCAATTCCAAAAACCATCGCAGGGCGGCCAAGGGCCGCCCGCGACTTACAGATCAAACGCGCCGACGCTTGCGCGGACGGCAGCCATTGTGCGGGATCGTGGTCACGTCGCGGATCGAGGTGACGGTGAAGCCCGCAGCCTGCAGCGCGCGCAGCGCCGACTCACGGCCCGAACCCGGGCCGGCCACTTCAACCTCCAGCGTGCGCATGCCGTGTTCCTGCGCTTTCTTGGAGACGTCTTCGGCCGCGACCTGCGCGGCATAGGGGGTCGACTTGCGCGAGCCCTTGAAGCCCATCGTGCCGGCCGACGACCAGGCGATGGTGTTGCCCTGCGCGTCGGTGATGGTGATGGTCGTGTTGTTGAACGACGAATTCACGTGCGCGATGCCGGAGGCGATGTTCTTGCGTTCGCGGCGGCGTACGCGGGTGGCTTCCTTGCCCATTTCAAACCTTTCCTGTGATCTCAACGCCGCCGTAGTGCCAGCGGCTACACCTCAAAACGCAAATAGCGAGTAGCGAATTTCGATTCGCTACCCCCCACCTGCAATTCGCAAAACTTACTTCTTCTTGCCGGCGATCGCCTTGGCCGGCCCCTTGCGCGTGCGCGCATTGGTGTGGGTGCGCTGGCCGCGGACCGGCAGACCGCGGCGGTGACGCAGGCCGCGATAGCAGCCGAGGTCCATCAGCCGCTTGATGTTGATGCCGACCTCGCGACGGAGGTCGCCCTCGACCAGATAGTCGCGGTCGATGACTTCGCGGATCTGGAGGACCTCCTGGTCGGTCAACTGATTGACGCGACGGTCCACCGGGATCTTCACCTTCTCCATGATGTCGGCCGCGTTCTTCTGGCCGATGCCATGGATGTACTGAAGCGCGATCAGCACGCGCTTGTTGGTCGGAATGTTGACGCCGGCAATACGGGCCACGGACTTCTCTCCTGTCGCCGCTCCATCACGGATACGGGCTTCTCAAGTTCTTGCTACTTGCGGGCTTGTGTCCACAAACGCGAACACGACGCCCACCCCTCATGTCCTTTGGGGCCCGGCATCGTCATAAAACTATCCACTTGGATGCGGGGCTTATTAAAGGATTCATGTCGGTTTCGTCAACCGCTCCTAGCGTTTAGCTCGCTTTTTCGTGAGCTTTTTTGCGGCCTTTTTGGCGGTCTTTGCCCCCTTCCGGGCGTTCGCCGCGCGAGCGGCCTTCTTTGGGGCTTTCTTGGCAGTCTTCCCGGCAGCCTTCTTGGCCGCTTTGGCCTTGGAGGGCGCCTTGGCGGCCTTCCGAGCAGGCTTTGCGGCTTTTTGGGCCGCCTTGGCTGCCTTCTTGGCCGGTTTCTTCGCTGTCTTCTTCACCGTCTTGGCGGCCTTCTTGGCCGCCTTGGGGGCGTGATCCTCGTGTTCCCGGGGTTCCAGCGCGCCGAGCGCGGTCAGGATCCGGTTGATCTCGCGGGTGACGTGCTCGATGGTCATCATGCCATCGACCGTCAAAAGCTTCCGCCGCTCCGAGTAATAGTGAATCAGCGGTTCCGTCAGCGAGCGGTACTGCGCCAGCCGCTTGGTCAGCACTTCCGGCGTGTCGTCGAGGCGGACTTCCTCGCCGCGGGCGCGGGTCTCTTCGGCACGCTTCTCGACCCGGGCGAGCAGCGCGCTCTCGTTGACGCGCAGCTCGACGACGGCGTCGAGCTTGAGGTGCTTCTTCCGCAGCAGCTCGTCGAGCGCCTCGGCCTGCGGCACGGTGCGCGGGAAACCGTCCAGGATGAAACCCTTCTTGGCGTCGGGCTCCTCGATCCGGTCGGCGATGATTCCCACCACCACCTCGTCGGGCACCAGGCCGCCATTGGCCATGATCTCCTTGGCCTGCAAGCCGACCGGGGTGCCTGCGGCAACCGCTGCGCGCAGCATCTCGCCGGTCGAGAGCTGAACGATGCCGTGCCGGTGCACCAGCCGCTGCGCCTGGGTTCCCTTGCCCGAGCCCGGCGGCCCCAAAAGGATCAATCTCATATCTGTTTCGCCCCCCGGCTAGGTGGGCGACGTCCGCACACCTGTGTTTTGAGTTTGGCGCCGCGCCGCGATCAGCGGCGGCGGCCTCCCCTGAGCTTCGACTTCCTGATCAGCCCTTCATACTGATGAGCGAGCAGATAGCCCTGCACCTGCGACACCGTATCCATCGTCACGCTGACGACGATCAGGAGCGAGGTGCCGCCAAAGTAGAACGGGACCGAAGCGTAGGAAATCAGAATTTCGGGAATCAGGCAGACGATCGCCAGATAGATCGCACCGAGCACCGTGATGCGCGACAGCACGTAGTCGATGTATTCCGCGGTGCGCTCACCGGGCCGGATGCCCGGGATGAAGCCGCCATGCTTCTTGAGATTGTCCGCGGTCTCGGTCGGGTTGAACACGATCGCGGTGTAGAAGAAGGCGAAGAACACGATCAGCGCCAGATAGAGCAGCAGGAACAGCGGGCGGCCGTGGCTGAGCTGGGTGGTGAGCCACTGGAACCACTCCGGACCCTTGCCGGCGTTGAAGTTCGCAACCGTGGTCGGCAGCAGCAGCAGCGACGAGGCGAAGATCGGCGGAATCACGCCGGAGGTATTGAGCTTGAGCGGCAGATGCGAGGACTGGCCCTCGAACATCTTGTTGCCGACCTGGCGCTTCGGATACTGGATCAGCAGCCGGCGCTGGGCGCGTTCCATGAACACGATGAAGGCGATCACCGCGACCGCCATCACGATGACGATCAGGATCAGGCCGGTCGACATCGCGCCCTGGCGGCCGAGTTCCAGCATGTTGGCGAGTGCCGACGGCAGCTCGGCGACGATGCCGGACAGGATGATCAGCGAGATGCCGTTGCCGATGCCGCGCGAGGTGATCTGCTCGCCGAGCCACATCAGGAACATGGTGCCGCCGGTCAGCGTGATCGCGGTCGAGATCCGGAAGAACATGCCGGGGTCGCTGACGACATTGCCGGCGCCTTCGAGGCCGATCGCGATACCGTAGGACTGGAACAGCGCCAGGATCACCGTCAGATAGCGGGTGTACTGGTTCAGCGTCTTGCGGCCCGCCTCGCCTTCCTTCTTCAGCGCCTCGAGCTGCGGCGACACGGTGGTCAACAGCTGCACGATGATCGATGCCGAGATGTACGGCATGATGTTGAGCGCGAAGATCGCCATGCGGTGGATGCCGCCGCCGGCGAACATGTTGAACATGCCGAGGATGCCGCCGGACTGGCTGCGGAACACCTGCTCCCAGATGTTGGGATCGATGCCCGGCAGCGGGATGTAGGTGCCCAGCCGATAAACAAGCAGCGCACCCAGCGTGAACCAGATGCGCTTCTTCAGCTCGTCGGCTTTCGCCAGAGATCCGAAATTGAGGTTGGCTGCGAGTTGTTCGGCTGCTGAGACCATGTTCGGCTTTCTCCCGGAGCCCCCTATGCCCACCGCCCCGAGAACTCGTTCTGTTGGGGTGGTCGGCAGACACCGGACATTATCTGGTGCTCGGCCTCGATAAGTCCATCATTCGATCTGCGGATTGCCCGCGCAGGCCGCGGGCAATGACGCAGATGTTACGCGGCTTCGCCTTCTTCCTTGGCGGGGGCCAGGATCTTGACCGAGCCGCCGGCCTTCTCGACCGCGGCAATGGCCGACTTGGAAGCGCCGTGCACTTCGATGGTCAGCTTGGCCTTGATTTCGCCGCGGCCGAGCAGCCGCAGGCCGTCCTTGGCGCGGCGCAGCACGCCGGCCTTGACCAGCGTCTCGACGTTCACCGTCGCGCCCGCATCGACCAGCTTATTGTCGATCGCTTCCTGCAGACGGTCGAGATTGATCTCGGCGAAGTCGAGCCGGAAGATGTTGTTGAAGCCGCGCTTCGGCAGACGGCGATGCATCGGCATCTGGCCGCCTTCGAAACCCTTGATGCGGACGCCCGAACGCGCGGTCTGGCCCTTGCCGCCGCGGCCCGAGGTCTTGCCCTTGCCGGAACCGATGCCACGGCCGACACGCATGCGCTTCTTGCGCGAGCCGGCGTTGTCGGCGATATCGCTGAGCTTCATCGCCCTTCTCCTTATCTCTGCTTACTCGCCGACGACGCGGACGAGATGCTGAACCTTGCTGATCATGCCGCGAACTTCAGGGGTGTCCTGCAGCTCGGCAACCCGGCCGATCTTGTTGAGCTTGAGGCCGATCAGCGTCGAACGCTGCGAGTGATGGCGGCGGATCGCGCTGCCGGTCTGCTCGACCTTGATCGTCTTGCTGGCCTTGGCCATCGTCTTGAACTCCAGAAAGCGCTGGTCGCGCGGGGTTATTCCGCCACCGCTTCAGCGTCGCCGCCGACGCGGCGCGACTGCAGGGTGGAGACCTTGATGTTGCGGCGCGCAGCCACCGAGCGCGGCGAATCCTGATGCTTCAGCGCGTCGAAGGTCGCGCGAACCATGTTGTAGGGATTCGACGAGCCGATCGACTTCGCCACCACGTCCTGGATGCCGAGCGTCTCGAACACCGCGCGCATCGGGCCGCCGGCGATGATGCCGGTACCGGCCGGAGCGGCACGCAGATAGACGCGGCCGGCGCCATGACGGCCGGCGATGTCGTGATGCAGCGTGCGGCCTTCGCGCAGCGCGACGCGAGTCAGGTTGCGCTTCGCCGATTCGGTCGCCTTGCGGATCGCTTCCGGCACTTCGCGCGCCTTGCCGTGGCCGAAACCGACCCGGCCCTTCTGATCGCCGATCACGACCAGCGCCGCAAAGCCGAAGCGCTTGCCGCCCTTGACGACCTTCGCCACGCGATTGATGTGGACGAGCTTGTCGACGAACTCGCTGTCGCGCTCCTCGCGCTCCCTGCTCCGTTCGCGTCCGCCGCGTTCGCGTTCACCTGCCATGGTGTTTTCCAATCTCTAGGAGGCCCGAAGCCTCTTTCCTTGTAATCGTTCGATTCGTTTAGAAGCTCAATCCGCCTTCACGCGCCGCATCCGCGAGCGCCTTGACGCGCCCGTGATAGATGTAGGCGCCGCGATCGAACACGACTTCCTTGACACCCTTCTGCGCCGCGCGCTCGGCGAGCAGCTTGCCGACCGCCTTCGCCGCATCGATGTCGGCGCCGGTCTTGCCGGCGTCGCGCATGGTCTTCTCCAGCGACGAGGCGGACGCCAGCGTCTCGCCCTTCTGGTCGTCGATGACCTGGGCGTAGATGTGCTTGGACGAGCGGAACACCGACAGCCGCGGACGGCCGCCAGCCGAGCGGCGAATTGCAAGGCGCACGCGCTGCTTGCGCCGGGCATTCGTAACCTTGAGTGACATGACCGGCTCCGTTACTTCTTCTTGCCTTCCTTGCGGAAGATGAATTCGTTGGCGTACTTCACGCCCTTGCCCTTGTAGGGCTCCGGCGGACGGTAGGCGCGGATCTCGGCGGCGACCTGGCCGACGCGCTGCGGATCGTTGCCGGTGATCGTGATCTCGGTCGGCTTCGGCACCGCGATGGTGATGCCTTCCGGGATCGCGTAGACCACGTCGTGGCTGTAGCCGAGCGCGAGCTGCAGGTTCTTGCCCTGCATCGCGGCGCGGTAGCCGACGCCGGTGATCTCGAGCTTCTTCTCGAAGCCCTTGGTGACGCCCTCGACGAGGTTGGCGACCTGCGCGCGCGCGGTGCCGTACATCGCCTGCGCGCGGTTGGTCTTGACGCGCGGAGCGACCTTGACCTGGCCGTTCTCGAACTTCACCTCGACGTCGTCATGCACGACGAACTGAAGCTGGCCCTTCGGCCCCTTCACCTTCACCGTCTGGCCCTCGACGGTCGCCGTCACACCCGACGGGATCGCCACCGGCCGCTTGCCGATACGTGACATCGTAAAATCCTTCCTCAGAACACCGTGAAGAGAACTTCGCCGCCCACGTTGGCGTCGCGCGCCTCGTGGTCAGCCATGATCCCCTTCGGCGTCGACAACACCGAAATGCCGAGACCGTTGTTCACGCGCGGCAGGTTCTTCACCGAGGCGTAAACGCGGCGGCCCGGCTTCGACACCCGCTCGATCTCGCGGATGACGGGCTCGCCGTCGAAATACTTCAGCTCGATCTCGAGCTCGCTGCGGCCCGAGGCATGCTCGACGCTGGCGTAGCCGCGGATGTAACCCTCGGACTTCAGCACTTCGAGCACGTTGGCGCGCATCTTCGAGCCCGGGCTCGAGACCTTGGACTTCGAACGCATCTGCGCGTTGCGGATGCGGGTGATGAGATCGCTGATCGGATCGTGCGTAGACATGGTTCCGACCCTCCCCTTACCAGCTCGACTTCACGAGGCCGGGAACCAGGCCCTTGGAGCCGAGTTCACGCAGCGCGATGCGCGAGAGCTTGTTCTTGCGATAGTTCGAGCGCGGACGCCCGGTCAGCTCGCAACGGTTGCGGATCCGCGTCGGCGACGAGTTGCGCGGCATCTCGGCGAGCTTCAGCGTCGCCGCGAAGCGCTCTTCCATCGGCTTGGTCTTGTCGGCGATGATCGCCTTCAGCTTCTCGCGGCGCGGGCCGGCGTTCTTCGCCATCCGCTTGCGCCGGTTGTTCTTCTCGACTGAACTCTTCTTTGCCATGCTTGGCTCCTGGGTATCCGCGTTTGAGTGGCTTTGGCTCAGCTACTCACTGCCGGAACGGGAAATTGAAAGCGGTCAACAAGGCGCGCGCCTCGTCGTCGGTCTTGGCGGTGGTGCAGACCGTGATGTCCATGCCACGCGCTTCCGAGACCTTGTCGAAGTCGATCTCGGGGAAAATGATGTGCTCCTTGATGCCGAGCGAATAGTTGCCGCGGCCGTCGAAGCTCTTCGGGTTCAGGCCGCGGAAGTCACGGACGCGGGGCAGCGCCACGTTCACCAGGCGGTCGATGAACTCGTACATATGGGCCTTGCGCAGCGTGACCTTGCAGCCGATCGGCTGGTTCTCACGCAGCTTGAAGGTCGCGATCGCGATCCGCGAATAGGTCACGATCGCCTTCTGGCCGGCGATCTGGGTCAGCTCGGCGGCGGCGGTCTCGGCCTTCTTGCGGTCGTTGACGGAATCGCCAACGCCCATGTTCAGCACGACCTTGTCGAGCCGCGGCACCTGCATCACGTTGGCATAACCGAACTTCTCGGTCATCATGCCGCGGATCTTCTTGTCGTACTCCGTGCGCAGGCGCGGAATGTAAGCGGTATCAGCCATCGATCTCTGCTCCCGAGCTCTTGGCAACACGAACCTTCTTGCCATCGGCCTGAATCTTGAACCCAATGCGGGTCGGCTTGCCGTCCTTGCCGACATACGCAATGTTGGACAGGTGGATCGGCGCCTCCTTGGAGATGATGCCGCCTTCCTGGGTCTGGCTCTGCTTCTGGTGACGCTTCACCATGTTGATGCCGCGAACCAGCGCCTTGTTCTCGTCCGGACGCACCTCGAACACCTCGCCGGTGCGACCCTTGTCGCGGCCGGTGAGCACCATCACCTTGTCGCCCTTGCGGATCTTGGCAGCCATCACAGCACCTCCGGCGCGAGCGAAATGATCTTCATGTGGTTCTTGGCGCGCAGCTCGCGCGGCACCGGCCCGAAGATACGGGTGCCGACCGGCTCGGACTGATTGTTGATCAGCACGGCGGCGTTGCGGTCGAAACGGATCACCGAACCGTCGGCGCGGCGGATGTCCTTGCGGACCCGGACCACGACGGCCTTCATAACGTCGCCCTTCTTCACCTTGCCACGCGGAATGGCTTCCTTGATCGACACAACGATAACGTCGCCCACGGTGGCATAGCGGCGCTTGGAACCTCCAAGAACCTTGATGCACATGACACGGCGTGCGCCAGAATTATCGGCCACGTCGAGGTTGGTCTGCATCTGAATCATTGATGCACCTCGTCCTCTTTCTGCGCTTTAGCGCGCTCAAAATTTCCCTGAAGTACTTCGGCCAGGCCGAAGAAATCAGGCCGTTTTCTTGTGTTCGCCCCGGACCACGGTCCAGCGCTTCAGCTTCGAGATCGGCTTCGATTCCTCGATCCAGACCATGTCGCCCGGCTTGAACTGGTTGTTCTCGTCGTGCGCGTGGTAGTTCTTGGAACGGCGGATCGTCTTCTTGTAGATCGGGTGGGTGAAGCGGCGATCGACGCGCACCACGATCGTCTTGGCTTGCTTGTCGCTGACGACCACGCCCTGCAGAGTACGTTTCGGCATAGCGGCCCCTTACTTCTTCTTCGCGCGCAGCTGCGCGGCGATGGTCTTGATACGAGCGATATCGCGGCGGGCTTCCCGCATCCGCGAGGTGTTCTCCAGCTGCCCGGTGGCGCGCTGGAAACGCAGGTTGAAGCGTTCCTTCTTCAGGTTCAGGACCGCGTCTTCCCGCTGGTCGTCGCTCATCGCGCGAATGTCTTCAACTTTCATCTCGGCCATGGCGATTACTCCGCAATGCGCGCGACGAAGCGCGTCTTGATCGGCAGCTTGGCGGCGGCGAGCGACAGTGCTTCCTTGGCGGTCTGCACCGGCACGCCGTCGATCTCGAACATCACGCGGCCCGGCTTGATCCGGACCACCCACAATTCCGGCGCACCCTTGCCGGAGCCCATGCGGACTTCGGCGGGCTTCTTCGACACCGGCACGTCCGGGAACACGCGGATCCAGACGCGGCCGGCGCGCTTCATGTGACGGGTCAGCGCGCGGCGGGCGGCTTCGATCTGACGGGCGGTGACGCGCTCAGGCTCCATCGCCTTCAGGCCGAACTGGCCGAACGCCAACGTCGCGCCAGAGGTCGCAACGCCGTGGATACGGCCCTTATGCGCCTTCCGGAACTTCGTTTTCTTAGGTTGCATCATGGCTTTAAGCCCTCAAATTCCTGCTTTGCCTCAAGCGGCGTCGCGGCGCGAACGCGGCGTGTTGTCGCCTTCGGCCATCTTCTTGTCCTGGGCCATCGGATCGTGCTCGAGGATCTCGCCCTTGAAGATCCAGACCTTGACGCCGCAGGTGCCGAAGGTCGTGAACGCGGTGGCAACGCCGTAGTCGACGTCGGCGCGCAGGGTGTGCAGCGGCACGCGACCTTCGCGATACCACTCCATGCGCGCGATTTCGGCGCCGCCGAGACGGCCCGAGCAGTTGATGCGGATGCCCTCGGCGCCGAGACGCATCGCCGACTGCACGGCACGCTTCATGGCGCGGCGGAACGCAACGCGGCGCTCGAGCTGCTGGGCGATCGATTCGGCGACCAGGGTCGCGTCGAGCTCCGGCTTGCGGATCTCGACGATGTTGATCACGACGTCCGACGAGGTGATGTCGGCAACCTTCTTGCGCAGCTTGTCGATGTCGGCGCCCTTCTTGCCGATCACGACGCCCGGACGGGCCGAGTGGATCGTCACGCGGCACTTCTTGTGCGGACGCTCGATCACGATGCGGGCGACAGCCGCCTGCTTGAGCTCCTTGTGCAGGATCTCGCGGATCTTGACGTCCTCGTGCAGGAGCTTGCCGTATTCCTGCTTGCCGGCGAACCAACGGGAGTCCCAGGTCCGGTTGATGCCGAGACGCAGCCCGATTGGATTGATCTTTTGACCCATCGTCTTCTCCTGCGCCCTTCTTAGGCGCTTGCCTCGGCCTCGACCTGACGAACCACGATGGTCAGGTGCGAGAACGGTTTGAACACACGGCCCGAACGGCCACGGCCGCGCGGAGCAAAACGCTTCATCACGATGCCGTTGCCGACATGCGCCTCGGCAACGACGAGATCGTCGACATCGAGGTCATGGTTGTTCTCGGCGTTGGCGATCGCCGATTCCAGGCACTTCTTGACGTCGACCGCGATCCGCTTGCGCGAGAACTGCAGGTCGGCGAGCGCAGCGGACGCCTTGCGGCCGCGGATCAGCTGCGCCACCAGGTTCAGCTTCTGCGGGCTGACGCGCAGCATGCGGGCGACGGCCTTGGCCTCATTGTCCGCGAGGCTACGTTCGCGCTTTGGTTTGCTCATCGTCTATTCCTCAAGCCTTCTTGGCTTTCTTGTCGCCCGAGTGGCCGTGGAAGGTCCGGGTCGGCGAGAACTCGCCGAACTTGTGACCCACCATTTCCTCGTTGATCGCCACCGGCACATGCTTCTGGCCGTTGTAGACACCGAAGGTCAGGCCGACGAACTGCGGCAGGATGGTGGAGCGGCGGCTCCAGATCTTGATGACGTCGTGACGGCCGGACGCGCGGGCGGCATCTGCCTTCTTGAGCAGAGAACCCTCGACGAACGGGCCTTTCCAGACTGAACGAACCATGTCCGGCGTTCCTTACTTCTTCCGCTTGTGGCGGCTGAGGAGAATGAATTTGTTGGTCGACTTGTTGGTGCGGGTCTTCTTGCCCTTGGTCGGCTTGCCCCACGGAGTAACCGGGTGACGACCGCCCGAGGTACGACCTTCACCACCGCCGTGCGGATGGTCGATCGGGTTCATGACGACGCCGCGGTTGTGCGGACGCCAGCCGAGCCAGCGGGTACGACCGGCCTTGCCGATCGAGATGTTCATGTGGTCCGGGTTCGAGACCGCGCCGATCGTGCCGCGGCAACGGCCGTGCACCAGACGCTGCTCGCCCGAGTTCAGGCGGACGATGACGTAGTCCTGGTCGCGGCCGACGATCTGGGCGTAGGTGCCGGCGGAACGCGCCAGCTGACCGCCCTTGCCGATCTTCAGCTCGATGTTGTGCACGATGGTGCCGACCGGCATGTTGCCGAGCGGCATGACGTTGCCCGGCTTGACGTCGACATAGTTGCCGGCGACGACGGTGTCGCCCGCCGCCAGACGCTGCGGCGCCAGGATGTAGGCCAGCTCGCCGTCCTGATACTTGATCAGCGCGATGAACGCGGTGCGGTTCGGATCGTATTCGAGCCGCTCCACGACCGCCGGCACGTCCACCTTGTCGCGGCGGAAGTCGACGGTGCGGTAGGCCTTCTTGTGGCCGCCGCCGCGGAAACGCACGGTGATGCGACCGGTGTTGTTGCGACCGCCATTACCGAGCTTGCCCTCGGTCAGGGTCTTCACCGGCTTGCCCTTGTAGAGCGCCGAACGATCGACCATGACCAGCTGGCGCTGGCCCGGCGTCGTGGGATTGTAGGTTTTCAATGCCATCGTCGTTGCGCCTTATAGTCCGGTAGTCACGTCGATGCGGTGGCCCTCTTCCAGGGTCACGATCGCGCGCTTGGTGTCCGACTGCGAGCCGAGATTGCCGCGGAACACCTTGGTCTTGCCCTTGCGAACGAGGGTGTTGACGCTCTTCACCTTGACGTCGAACAGCTTCTCGACCGCTTCCTTGATCTGCGGCTTGGTCGCCTTGCTGGCGACCTTGAACAGCACCTTGTTGTGCTCGGAGGCGAGCGTCGCCTTTTCGGTCACGACAGGAGCGACGATCACGTCGTAATGGCGCGGGTCGATGTTCTTCATTTGAAGCGCGCCTCCAGCGCATCAACCGCAGCCTTGGTCAGCACCAGCTTGTGGCGGCGGAGAATGTCGTAGACGTTGATGCCCTGGATCGGCAGCACGTCGATGTTCGGGATGTTGCGGGCCGCGGTCGCGAAACCGGCGTTGAGCTCGGCGCCGTCGATGATCAGCGCGTTGGTGAGCCCGAGGCCGGAGAAGTGACCGAGCAGCGCCTTGGTCTTGGCGGCCTCGAGCGCGGCGTTGTCGATCACGATCAACCCGCCGTCCTTGGCCTTGGCCGACAGCGCATGCTTGAGCGCCAGCGCGCGCACCTTCTTCGGCAGGTCGGTCGCATGGGAGCGAACCACCGGACCGAACGCACGGCCACCGCCGCGGAACTGCGGCACGCGGGCCGAGCCGTGACGGGCGCCGCCGGTGCCCTTCTGCTTGTACATCTTCTTGCCGGTGCGCCAGACGTCGGCGCGGCCCTGGGCCTTGTGGGTGCCGGCCTGACGCTTGTTCAGCTGCCACTGCACGCAGCGCTGGATGAGGTCGGCGCGCGGCTCCAGGCCGAAGATCGCGTCAGAGAGCTGAACGGATCCGGCGTCCTTGCCTTCAAGGGTCGTGACTTTCAGTTCCATCTCACGCGCCCTCCTTCTCGGCCGCAGCCTCGACAGCCTCGCCGCCGGCAACCTTGAACTTGCCGGGCTTCGGGGCTTCCTTCGGCAGCGGCTTCTTGACGGCGTCGCGCACCGAGATCCAGCCGCCCTTGGAGCCGGGAACGGCGCCTTCGACGAGGATCAGGCCGCGCTCGACGTCGGTCTGCACCACGCGCAGATTGAGCGTGGTGATGCGGTCGACGCCCATGTGGCCGGGCATCTTCTTGTTCTTCCAGGTCTTGCCGGGGTCCTGACGGCCACCGGTCGAACCGATCGAACGGTGCGAGATCGACACACCGTGGGTGGCGCGCAGACCGCCGAAATTCCAGCGCTTCATGCCGCCGGCGAAGCCCTTACCGATCGAGGTGCCGGTCACGTCGACGAACTGGCCGACCACGAAATGGTCCGCCTGGATTTCCGCGCCGACCGGGATCAGCGCGTCCTCGGACACGCGGAACTCGGCGACCTTGCGCTTCGGCTCGACCTTGGCGACCGCGAACTGGCCGCGTTCGGCCTTGGGCATGTACACGGTCTTGCGGGCGCCCGAGCCGAGCTGAAGCGCGACATAGCCGTTCTTCTCGGTCGTGCGGTGGCCCAGCACCTGGCAGTTGCCCAACTTCAGCACGGTCACAGGGATATGTTCGCCGGTCTCCGTAAAGACCCGCGTCATCCCGACCTTTTGTGCGATCACTCCGGAGCGCATCGGCGTGCTTCCTGTCTTTCTGTCCGCAAGCGGCGGACGTAAAAATCCAAAACCTTAGAGCTTGATCTCGACGTCGACACCGGCGGCCAGGTCGAGCTTCATCAGCGCATCGACGGTCTGCGGGGTCGGGTCGACAATGTCGAGGAGGCGCTTGTGGGTGCGCATCTCGAATTGCTCGCGGCTCTTCTTGTCAACGTGCGGCGAACGGTTGACGGTGAACTTCTCGATGCGGGTCGGCAGCGGAATCGGTCCGCGAACCTGCGCACCGGTGCGCTTCGCCGTGTTCACGATCTCGCGGGTCGACGTATCGAGGATTCGATGGTCGAACGCCTTGAGACGGATGCGAATATTTTGGCCGTTCATTGCCGTATTCTTTCTTTAGTGAGTGGCGAGTAGCGAATAGCGAATGGTGACCCACCCGCTACTCGCCATTCCCTATTCGCGTAGTTACTCGATGATCGCGGCGACGACGCCGGCGCCGACGGTGCGGCCGCCTTCGCGGATCGCGAAGCGCAGCTTCTCTTCCATCGCGATCGGCACGATCAGGTGCACTTCCATCGCGATGTTGTCGCCCGGCATCACCATCTCGGTGCCTTCCGGCAGATGCACGACACCGGTCACGTCGGTGGTGCGGAAGTAGAACTGCGGACGGTAGTTGGTGAAGAACGGGGTGTGACGACCGCCCTCTTCCTTGGTGAGGATGTAGGCCTCAGCCTTGAACTTGGTGTGCGGCTTGACCGAACCGGGCTTGCACAGCACCTGGCCACGCTCGACTTCCTCGCGCTTGGTGCCGCGGAGCAGCGCACCGATGTTGTCGCCGGCCTGGCCCTGATCGAGCAGCTTGCGGAACATTTCGACGCCGGTGACGATGGTCTTCTGGGTGTCGCGGATACCGACGATTTCGATTTCCTCGCCGACCTTGATCACGCCGCGCTCGACACGGCCGGTGACGACGGTGCCGCGGCCCGAGATCGAGAACACGTCTTCAACCGGCATCAGGAACGGCTGGTCGATCGGACGCTCCGGTTGCGGGATGTACTCGTCGACATTGCGCATCAGCTCGAGGATGGCGTCGTGGCCGAGCTTCTTGTCCTTGTCTTCGAGGGCGGCGAGCGCCGAGCCCTTGATGATCGGAATGTCGTCGCCCGGAAATTCGTACTTCGAGAGCAGCTCGCGGACTTCCATCTCGACGAGCTCGAGCAGCTCCGGATCGTCGACCATGTCGCACTTGTTGAGGAACACGACCAGCGCGGGCACGCCGACCTGGCGGGCGAGCAGGATGTGCTCGCGGGTCTGCGGCATCGGGCCGTCAGCAGCCGACACGACCAGGATCGCGCCGTCCATCTGGGCAGCGCCGGTGATCATGTTCTTCACGTAGTCGGCGTGGCCGGGGCAATCGACGTGAGCGTAGTGGCGGTTCTGCGTCTCGTACTCGACGTGAGCGGTCGAGATCGTGATGCCGCGCGCCTTCTCTTCCGGCGCCTTGTCGATCTGGTCGTAGGCGGTGAACGTCGCGCCGCCGGTTTCTGCGAGCACCTTGGTGATCGCTGCGGTCAGCGAGGTCTTGCCATGGTCGACGTGACCGATGGTGCCGATGTTGCAGTGGGGCTTGTTACGCTCGAATTTAGCTTTGGCCATTTGACTCTCCGTTCAATCGTTGACTGCCATCAACGACAATCAGGCAAACTTCTTCTGGACTTCAGCCGACACGTTCGCCGGAGCTTCGGCGTAGTGATCGAACTGCATGGTGAAGGTCGCGCGCCCCTGGCTCATCGAGCGCAGGTTGTTCACGTAACCGAACATGTTCATGAGCGGCACCATCGCATTGATGACGTTGGCGTTGCCGCGCATGTCTTGGCCCTGGATCTGGCCGCGCCGGGAATTCAGGTCGCCGATGACCGAACCGGTGTAGTCTTCCGGGGTCACGACCTCGACCTTCATGATCGGCTCGAGCAGAACGGACTTGCCCTTCGTCAGCGCCTCGCGGAACGCAGCCCGCGACGCGATTTCGAACGCCAGCGCCGAGGAGTCGACGTCGTGGTACTTGCCGTCGACCAGCTGCACCTTGACGTCCACCACCGGGAAGCCGGCGACCACGCCGGAGCCCATCACGCTGTTGAGGCCCTTTTCGACGCCGGGGATGTATTCCTTCGGCACCGCACCGCCGACGATCTTCGATTCGAACTCATAGCCCTTGCCGGGCTCGTTCGGCTCGACGACGATCGACACTTCGGCGAACTGACCGGTACCGCCGGTCTGCTTCTTGTGCGTGTACTTGACTTCGGCCTTCTTGGTGACGCGCTCACGGAACGCCACCTGCGGCGCGCCGATGTTGGCGTCGACCTTGTAGGTACGCTTGAGGATGTCGACCTTGATGTCGAGATGCAGTTCGCCCATGCCCTTGAGGATGGTCTGGCCGGACTCGGTGTCGGTCGACACGCGGAACGACGGATCCTCCGCCGCGAGCTTGGCCAGCGCCACGCCGAGCTTTTCCTGGTCGGCCTTCGACTTCGGCTCGATCGCGATCTCGATCACCGGCTCCGGGAATTCCATTTTCTCGAGGATGACCGGCTTGTCGGGATCGCACAGCGTGTCGCCGGTGCGCGCTTCCTTCAGGCCCGCCAGCGCGACGATGTCGCCGGCATAGGCTTCCTTGATGTCTTCGCGGTTGTTCGCATGCATCAGCAGCATGCGGCCGATACGTTCCTTCTTCTCGCGGGTCGAGTTCACCACGCCGGTGCCCGACTGCAGAACGCCGGAATAGATGCGGCAGAACGTGATGGTGCCGACGAACGGGTCGTCCATGATCTTGAACGCGAGCAGCGCCAGCGGCTCCTTGTCGTCCGCCTTGCGTACGACTTCGTTACCGTCCTCATCGGTGCCCTTGATCGCGGGCACGTCGATCGGCGACGGCAGATAGTCGACGACGGCGTCGAGCAGCGGCTGCACGCCCTTGTTCTTGAACGCGGAGCCGCACAGCACCGGGTAGAACGCGCCGGTCAGCACGGCCTTGCGGATCAGGCGCTTCAGGGTCGCCTCGTCCGGCTCCTTGCCGTCGAGATAGGCGGCCATGGCGTCGTCGTCGAGCTCGACGGCGGCTTCCACCATCTTCTCGCGGTATTCCTTGGCCTGCTCGACCAGATCTTCCGGAATGTCGACATAGTCGAACTTGGCGCCGAGCGATTCATCGTTCCAGATGACGCCCTTCATCTTCACGAGGTCGACGAGACCCTTGAAGTTGCTCTCGGCGCCGATCGGAAGCTGGATCGCGATCGGCTTGGCGCCGAGGCGGTCGACGATGTCGGACAGGCATTTGAAAAAGTCGGCGCCGGTCTTGTCCATCTTGTTGGCGAAGACGATGCGCGGAACCTTGTACTTGTCGCCCTGGCGCCAGACGGTCTCGGTCTGCGGCTCGACGCCCTGGTTGGAGTCGAGAACGCAAACGGCGCCGTCGAGCACGCGCAGCGAACGCTCGACTTCAATGGTGAAGTCGACGTGGCCGGGGGTGTCGATGATGTTCAGGCGCTTGCCGTTCCAGAACGCGGTGGTCGCAGCCGAGGTGATCGTGATGCCACGCTCCTGCTCCTGCTCCATCCAGTCCATCGTCGCGGCACCTTCGTGCACTTCGCCGATCTTGTGGCTCTTGCCGGTGTAATACAGGATGCGTTCGGTGGTCGTGGTCTTGCCGGCGTCGATATGCGCCATGATACCGAAGTTGCGGTAGTCCTCGATGGCATGTTGGCGGGGCATGAGACTGTTCCTTAAATTCCGTTATTCGCCTTACCAGCGATAGTGCGAGAACGCGCGGTTGGCTTCCGCCATCCGGTGCACGTCTTCGCGCTTCTTGACGGCGTTGCCGCGATTGTTCGAGGCGTCGAGCAGCTCCGCCGAGAGACGCTCCGTCATGGTCTTCTCGTTGCGCTCGCGGGCGGCCGAGATCAGCCAGCGGATGCCGAGCGCCTGACGGCGCACCGAACGCACTTCGACCGGAACCTGGTAGGTCGCGCCGCCGACGCGGCGGGAACGGACCTCGATGGTCGGCATGACGTTCTCGAGCGCCTGCTCGAACACGCCGAGCGGCGGCTGCTTGGTCTTGGCTTCGATCATGCCGAGCGCACCGTAGACGATGTTTTCGGCGACCGACTTCTTCCCGGCGTACATCACCGAGTTCATGAACTTCGTAATGATGACGTTCCCGAACTTCGGATCCGGAAGAACTTCACGCTTCTCAGCAGAGTGGCGACGCGACATCTGATCGTTTCCCGCTTACTTCGGACGCTTTGCGCCGTACTTCGAACGGCGCTGCTTACGGTTCTTGACGCCCTGGGTATCCAGCACGCCGCGGAGGATGTGGTAGCGCACGCCGGGCAAGTCCTTGACGCGACCGCCGCGGATCATGACCACCGAGTGCTCCTGCAGGTTATGGCCTTCACCCGGGATGTAGCCGATCACCTCGAAGCCGTTGGTCAGGCGCACCTTGGCGACCTTGCGAAGCGCCGAGTTCGGCTTCTTCGGGGTCGTGGTGTAGACGCGCGTGCACACGCCGCGCTTCTGCGGCGACTGCTGCAGCGCCGGCACCTTCTTACGCGACTTCTGCACTTCACGCGGTTTTGCGATCAGCTGGTTGATCGTCGGCATGTAGCCTTCACCCTTTAGTTCGCGAAGCCTTGAATGGCTGCGCCAATTCTTCTCGGGAAAAGCCGTCCCGTACGGCCCGCTCGACGCGAATCAAATACCCGCGCAAAGCGAAATCGCGCCAACCACTCATCGCTGAGCGGAAAGCGCTTCGACGCCACAGAGGACCGCGATCCCGAACCGATCAGCGTTCGCTGTTCAGTCCGCCACCGAGGTCATGCATCCGAAATCAATCTCAAGAGGACGAGCTCAAGAGAACCAATATCGTCCTGGCATTGCCTAGCTATCATCGACAGCGTTTGAGCGGCATTCGTCGAGGTTGGTGCCCGTCCGGCTCCTGAAAAAGGGCCTTCGGGGTGTTCCGTTCCGACGCTGGCGAGCTCACCGCCTGTCGTTAAGTGGGCGCCTTGTATAATCGAGAGATAGTGAAGTCAAGCAAAACGACAAGCAAAGAAATGCCTCTGGCACTTGCGGATTTCGCATTTCTCCGACGCTCGGGGCAAGGCGAAATGTGGCAGCCGCCACGCCTCCCCTCGCTCCAATCCGAATCTCCGGCCTATCAGCGGAATCATATTTCATCCGGGTAAAATAAGAATAGAAACAACTCTCCCCAACTTAGTCCCGAAGGCAAACTTCGAAACTAAGCCTTTATTTGCCATTCGCAGCGCAAAAATCGCGGTCACGGCCACGGAAAGCTCTCATGCGGTACACCGACATCGCGATCATCGGCGGAGGTCTTGCGGGCTCGACCGCAGCCGCCATGCTCGGCCGTGCCGGGATACCGAGCCTCCTGATCGACCCTCACCAGGTCTATCCATTCGATTTCCGCGTCGAAAAGATCGGCGGCGACCTCCAGCTTGCGCGGTTCGCCAGGACCGGGCTGGCCGAATCCGTGCTCCGTTCGGCGACGCTGGACGGCGAGAACTGGATCGCGCGATTCGGCCACCTGCTCGATCGGCAGCCGAGCCGGCAATACGGCATCATGTACGACGACCTGATCGCGGCGATCCGGGCCGAAATCGCGGGGTCGGCGGAATTCGTCTGCGACAAGGTGGTCGAGGTCGCGACCAGCTCCGAGCGGCAGAAGATCGTGCTCGCTGGTGGCGAGGAGATCTCGGCGCGCCTCATCGTGCTCGCCAACGGCCTGAATGTCGGGCTGCGCCGGATGCTCGGCATCGAACGGCTGGTCACCAGCCACTGCCACTCGATCTCGCTCGGGTTCGATTTCGTCCCCGTCGGCCGCCCCGCCTTCCCGTTCGCGGCCATGACCTATTTTTCGGAGCGGCCAAGCGACCTCATCCCGTACATCACGCTGTTTCCGGTCGGAAACCGGATGCGCGCCAACCTCTTCACCTACCGCCCGGCCGACGATCCCTGGCTGCGGGCGATGCGGCGCAATCCGGTCGAGACGCTGAACGCCGCGCTGCCGCGGCTGCGCCGATTGACCGGCGAATTCGGCATTGCCGGCGACATCAAGATCAGGCCCGCCGACGTCTATGTCAGCACCGGCTATCGGCAGGCCGGCGTCGTGCTGGTCGGCGACGCCTTCGCCAGCACCTGCCCGGTCACCGGCACCGGGACCGACAAGGTGTTCACCGACGTGGCCCAGCTCTGCAACGTCCACATCCCGACCTGGCTCGCCACCGACGGCATGGGCGAGGAGAAGATCACCGCGTTCTACGACGATTCGGTCAAGACCGAATGCGACGCCTGGTCGAATGCCAAGGCGTTCGATTTCCGGCAGGTGTCGATCGGCACCACGCCGTACTGGCAGGCCCAGCGCTGGGCGCGTTTCCTCGGCTATCTCGGCCGGGGCTGGTTGCGCCGGCTGCACGGCCCGCCGGCGCCGGCAGCGACCCGACCGGCCAATCAATTCCGGCAACGTCCGCACGCCGCGGACCGGGCGTAAGACGAGATCATCAGGCGCTGCGCATCCGCACCGCGGGCGTCACGCCTCCTCGTCTTCGTCCTCGTCTTCTTCATCATCATCGTCATCATCCGCGTCGGCGTCATCCTCGTCGTCCGCGTCATGATGCGAGAGGCCCTGGTCGTCCCACAGCTTGCGGTAGACGCCGTTGCGGGCCAGCAGTTCCTGGTGCGAGCCGCGCTCGATCGCCCGGCCGCCGGATATCACGATGATCTCGTCCATCTCGACCACCGAGGTCAGGCGGTGCGTCGACCAGATCATGGTGCGGCCTTCGGCGACCTTGAGCAGCGTGCGGTTGATCGCGGCTTCGGTGGTCTGGTCGAGCGCCGAGGTGGCCTCGTCGAGCAGCAGCACCGACGGGTTGCGGATGATCGCGCGCGCGATCGCGATGCGCTGCCGCTGCCCGCCCGACAGCGTATCGCCGCGCTCGCCGACCGGCGTGTCGTAGCGTTGCGGCAGGCTCATGATGTAGCGATGGATCTCGGCCTTCTTCGCGGCGTCCTCGACTTCCGCGTCGGTGGCGCCTTCCTTGCCGAGCCGGATGTTCTCGCGGATCGACATGTTGAACAGCATGTTCTCCTGGAACACCACCGCCATGTTGGCCCGCAGCGACTCGCGCGTCACCCGGCGGATGTCGACGCCGTCGATGGCGACGCGGCCTTCGTCCGGCACGTAGAGCCGCAGGATCAGGTTGATCAGCGTGCTCTTGCCGGAGCCGCTGGGGCCGACGATCGCAATGCTCTTGCCGGCCTTGAGCTTGAGGCTGAGATTGTCGAGCACCGGCGTCTGCGCTCCCTCATACTGGAAGGTGACGCGGTCGAACGAGATGTCGTTGGTGATCCGCGGCAAGTCCGGCGCCCCGGGACGGTCGGCGCCGCGGGTCGGCTCGTCGAGCAGTTCCTGGATGTGCCGCACCGCCGCCGCCGACGAGATCGACACCGGGATGAAGTGCATGAGATGGGCGATGTTATACGACACCTCCCAGAATGCGCTCTCGAAGGTCACGAAGGTGCCGACCGTGATCTGGCCCTTGGTGGCGAGATAGGCGCCGATCGCCAGCACCACGAGGTGCAGCAGCAGCACCGCGATGGTGACGGTGCGCTCCACCATGGTCGACAGGAACATCGCCGAGGCGGCCTTGGCGCGGACGTCGCGGTTGCGCAGCGTGAACCAGCCGAGCGCCCGGCGTTGCAGGTTGAACGCCTTCACCACCGCTTGCGCGGCGACGTTCTCCTGCACGGTGCCGAGCAGCGCGGCTTCGTTCAGCTTCTGCTCGTAATTGGCCTGCACCGCCTTCGGCGTCAGGATCCGCGGCCCGATCAGCGTGATCGGAAACACCAGCAGCGCGACCGCGGCGAGCTGCCAGTTCAGGAACAGCATCAGGATGATGCCGGCGATCAGTTCGAGGCCCGGCAGCGCCGCGCTGTTGGCGAAGGTCTTGACCGAGCCCTCGAAGGCAGAAAGGTCGATCGAGAAGCGCGACAGGATCTCGCCGCGCTTGGTGCGCGCGAAATAGGCCGACGGCAGGTTCTGGACGTGCTCGAAGATCCGGGTCCGGACGTCGGCGATGATGCCGGCGGCAAGCCGCGCATCCCAGCGCTCGTACCAGACCGCGATGATCGAGGTGACGATGCCGGCCACCGCAAGCACGCCGAGGATCTTGTAGAGGGCCCCGAAATCCTCCTCGCCGAGCGCATCGTCGATCAGGAATTTCAGGCTGAGCGGCATGATGACGTTGAACAACGTCTCGACCAGCACGCCGAAGGCGACGAAAGCGAACGGCTTCCGGTAATTCGCCAGGATCGGCCTGATGAAGCCGAAGATCGTGGAGAGCGCGCCGGCGGCTTCCTTGGCGGTGTAGACGACGAGATCCTCGTCGTCATCATCGTCATCGAGCTCGAACTCGTCGTCCTCGTCCTCGTCATCTTCGTCGTCGTCAGCCGGAGCCGCGGCCGGCTTCGCGGAGGCCGCCGCCGCGGGCGGACCGGCCACGGCTACGGGCTTCTTCTTCAGCTCGGGATCGTCAGCCGGTCGATTCGGATCGTCCGATGCAGGAGGCCTTGATGCAGGAGGTCTTGGCGCCATGAAACCAACCGATGCTCCACGGCCGGCATGACCGCAAATCGAAACCGCAGGCGGCGAGCGCCGCGGCGCGATCCTATGCGATCAGGATGAATTCGGCAAAGCGTTTGGAACGGCCGCACCGCCCCACGATCGCGAGGACGCGCTGTCGCAGCCTTACAGTTGGTTGACGCAAGGTCGATCGCTTGCGTCAGAGCCGTCGATCGTTGCCGCTAGTCGTCGAGGTCGGACTCGACCTTGTCGAAGAACGAATAGCGCAGGCTGTCGGAGTCGGCGTACCACTGCCCCGGCCCCTTGTTGGCGGCCAGCGTCAGCGTCCACAACGCGTCGGTGCAGTCGCGGCGGTGCATCGACAGGTCGAAGCCGTTGCCGAAGAACAGTTCCGACCACTCCCACCAGGTGCCGAGCTTCTTCACCCCGCGCAACAGGTCGTAGCGATCGATCACCGCCGGCGCCATGTCCGAGGTCACTGACGCGAACACGACGCCGGTCTTGACCACGCGGTTGAGCTCGCGGACGCCGCGCACCACCTGCTTCTCGCCGAGATGGCACAGCGAGGTCTCGAACACGAAGTCGAACTCGTTGTCCTTGAATGGCATGTCGGCGATCGAACCGAGCTTGTTGTACTTCCTCAGCGCCTTCGGCGTCTTGCCGTGGATGTAGCGGTTGTTCTCGATGCCCCAGGCATCGATGCCGCGCTCGCGCAGCGCGCCGATCAGCTCGCCGCTGGCCGAGCCGGCGATCAGCAGCTTGTAGCCCTTCGCCCTGCCCCACACGGTCTTGATCAGGTCGGTCAGATAGGCCGGGTCGGTGAAGTCGCGCCAGACTTCGCTGTAGGGGCCGGCGCCGCGATAGTTCTCGAAATAGCTGCGGTCGATCTTGTCGGACCGCGCGCCCTCGTCCTGCGCGCGGGCGCGGCGCAGCCGCATCATCTCGGTGACGACGATGTCGGTCGCGGCATCGGAAGAATCCAGCAGCCCGTTCAGCGTCGAATCGAACAGATAGTCGCCGACGACCACGATGCCGGGATGCTGTTTCGGCTCGGGGCGATGGTTGGTCATGACGTCGCGCACCGGCAGGCCGCCCGGCAGCGCGTTGACCGAGGACAGCCAGCGATGGATCTTGCCCTCGAGGAAGTGCTCGCGGGCATCGCCGAGCGAGGCCGGCAGCGACTTCAACGCGGCGTCGATCAGCTCCTGGTCGGAGAGATTTGCGAAGGCCAGCGCATCGGAGCCCGCGATCAGCCAGTTCAGCACGCCGTGCCTGCCGACGTCGTGGCGCGCGCCCTCGTTGTAGACGCAGCAGCCGCCGAACGCTTCCGACATGAACCAGGCGCCCGGGATCTTCTCGCCCCAGAACGGCTCGTCGAACAGGATCGAGACGCGCAGATAATGCGCCGGCCGGTCGAAATAGGCGACGTGCTTGACCATCGACTTGCGCAGCTCTTCGCCGTCCCAGCGCATGGTCGCGAGCCAGGAGTGCGGCAGGCACACCAGCACGAGGTCGAAGTCGCGCGTCTCCGGCCCCTTGCCGTTCATCATGTTGAGCTGGTAGCGGCCCTGCTCGGTCTTGCCGACCTTGAGCACGCGATGGTTGAGCTGGATGTCGGCATTGACTTCGGAGCGCAGGCAATCGATCAGCTGCTCGTTGCCGTTCTGGATCGAATACAGGCCGATATAACCGTCGACGTCCATCACGTAGTTCTTCAGCGCGTTGAGGCCGTTGGTGTTGTGGCTCTCGGTCGCGAGATCGGAGCGCGCCATCACCTTGAAGAACCGCTTGGCGGTCGCGTCCTCGACCTCCTCGTCGAGGACCTGCTCGGCGGTCTTGTAGGCCCACGGATGCTCGTTGTCGTGGGATCCGACGCCTTCGTAATATTCGATCGGCGACACCAGCTCGGTGCAGCGCTTGCGGAACGCCTCGATCGCGGCCGCGGTCTTCGCCCCGTATTTGCGGCGCATGCCGGGAACGTCGGCCAGCAGCTCGCCGTCGAGCTGCACCTGCTCGGCATCCATCGGGATCGTCTGCAGCCCGAAATGCTGGATCAGCTCGCGCAGCGGGTCCGGACCCGTCATCGAGTAGTCATAGATCTCGGCAACGCCGGCCTCATACATCGCAGGCGCGCTGTCGAATTTGCGCGTGACGATCTTGCCGCCGAGGCGGTTCGACGCCTCGAAGATGGTGATGCGGCAGAGGTCGCCGAGTTTGCGCTTCAAATACCAGGCGCTCATCAGCCCCCCGGGGCCGCCGCCTACAATAGCCAAGTCGAGCATATCGATTCCGTCGTCTCCGGCGCGAGCCAAACGGCCGGTCTAAGTCACCCTAGCAAAGGCACTTTTTTGCCTGAAGGAAAGATGAACAAACTGCGTCCCTGCACCGCAGCAGGGAAAGAAAGCAGCAAAAAGGCCGGCTAAGCGCCGGCCTTCTCGCCATATCCGTAGTCTTGCGGATGCCTATTCCGCGGGCGGCAGCGCCAGCGGCTCGGCTTCCGGAGCCGTCGGCACGATCGCCGCCTGCTGCTTCTCGCGCTCGTCGAGGATCAGCTTGTCGCGCTTGACCGCGACTTCGCGGATCCGCGCCATCGAGGCGCCGGTGCCGGCCGGGATCAGGCGGCCGACAATGACGTTCTCCTTGAGGCCTTCGAGCGGGTCGATCTTGCCGTTGACGGCAGCCTCGGTGAGCACGCGCGTGGTCTCCTGGAACGACGCCGCCGAGAAGAACGAGCGGGTCTGCAAGCTCGCCTTAGTGATGCCGAGCAGAACCGGCGTACCCGTGGCGGGCTTCTTGCCCTCCTCCTTGGCCTTGGTGTTGAGCGCGTCGAACTCGATCTTGTCGACCTGCTCGCCCGAGATCATGTCGGTGTCGCCCTGGTCGGTGACCTCGACCTTCTGCAGCATCTGACGGACAATCACCTCGATGTGCTTGTCGTTGATGAGCACGCCCTGCAACCGGTAGACCTCCTGGATTTCGTTGACCAGATAGGCAGCGAGCTCCTCGATGCCCTTGATCGCCAGGATGTCGTGCGGCGCCGGATTGCCTTCGACGATGAAATCGCCCTTTTCGACGATGTCGCCGTCCTGAAGGTGGATGTGCTTGCCCTTCGGGATCAGGTACTCGCGCGGCTCCTCGGTCTTGTCCATCGGCTCGATCGAGATGCGGCGCTTGTTCTTGTAGTCGCGGCCGAAGCGGATCGTTCCCGCGGTCTCCGCGATGATCGCCGCATCCTTCGGCTTGCGAGCCTCGAACAGTTCCGCCACCCGCGGCAGACCGCCGGTGATGTCACGCGTCTTGGCGCTCTCGGTCGAGATACGCGCCAGGATGTCGCCGGGCATCACCTTGCCGCCGATGTCGACCGACAGAATGGCGTCGACCGACAGCATGTAGCGGGCATCGCCGCCACGCGCGAGCTTCATCACCTTGCCGTCCTTGCCCTTGACCACGATGGCCGGGCGCAGGTCCGAACCGCCGCGCGTCGTGCGCCAGTCGATGACCACGCGCTTGGCGATACCGGTCGATTCGTCGAGCGTTTCCGAGATCGACTGGCCTTCCACCAGATCCTCGAAACCGATCGTACCCTCGACTTCGCTCAGCACCGGGCGGGTATAGGGATCCCACTCGGCGATGCGCTGGCCACGCTTGACCATGTCGCCTTCGTCGACATGCATCTTCGAACCGTACTGGATACGGTGGGTTGCACGCTCGGTGCCGTCGGCATCGACGATCGCAACGACCATGTTGCGGACCATCGCGACCAGGCTGCCTTCGCTGTTGCGGGCGATGGCCTTGTTCTTGATCACGATCTTGCCGTCGAAGTTCGATTCGACGAACGACTGCTCGTTGAGCTGGGCGGCGCCGCCGATGTGGAACGTGCGCATCGTCAGCTGCGTGCCGGGCTCACCGATCGACTGCGCCGCGATGACGCCGACGGCCTCACCGTGGTTGACCGGGGTGCCGCGGGCCAGGTCGCGGCCGTAGCACTTGGCGCAGATGCCGTTGATCAGCTCGCACGTCAGTGCCGAACGGATCTTCACTTCCTGGATGCCGGCCTGCTGGATCGCGTCGACGTGGCTCTCCTCCATCAACGTGTCGCGCTTGACGACGACCTCGTTGGTGGCGGGATCGCGCACGTCATCGCAGGCCACGCGGCCCAGGATGCGCGAGCCGAGCGAGGCGACCACGGTGCCGGCGTCGACGATGGCGCGCATCTTGATGCCGAGCGTGGTGCCGCAATCGGTCTGCGTGATGATGCAGTCCTGCGCGACGTCGACCAGACGGCGGGTCAGGTAGCCCGAGTTCGCGGTCTTCAACGCGGTGTCCGCGAGGCCCTTGCGGGCGCCGTGGGTCGAGTTGAAGTACTCGAGCACCGACAGACCTTCCTTGAAGTTGGAAATGATCGGCGTCTCGATGATCTCGCCCGACGGCTTGGCCATCAGGCCGCGCATGCCGGCGAGCTGGCGCATCTGGGCCGGCGAACCACGCGCACCGGAGTGCGCCATCATGTAGATCGAGTTGATGTCGGCATCCGCGCCCGCCGCCGTCTTCTTGGTGGACGAGATCTCCTTCATCATCGCCTTGGCGACTTCTTCACCGGCCTTCGACCAGGCGTCGACGACCTTGTTGTACTTCTCGCCATGGGTGATCAGGCCGTCATTGTACTGCTGCTCGAAATCCTTCGCCAGCGTACGGGTCTGGTCCACGATCTTCCACTTCGACGCCGGCACGACCATGTCGTCCTTGCCGAACGAGATGCCCGCCTTGAAGGCGTTGTAGAAGCCGAGCGCCATGATGCGGTCGCAGAAGATCACAGTCTCCTTCTGACCGCAGTGACGGTAGACCTGGTCGATCACGCCGGAGATCTCGCGCTTGGTCATCAGCTTGTTGATGATGTCGTACGAGATCTTGGTGCTCTTCGGCAGCAGATTGCCGAGCATGACGCGGCCGGCGGTGGTTTCGATCCACCGCTTCGACATCTTGCCTTCCTCGTCCATGCCTTCCCACCGGTACTTGATCTTGGTGTGGAGGTGGATGACCTTCGAATGCAGGGCGTGCTCGAGCTCGGCCATGTCGCCGAAGATCTTGCCTTCGCCGGGCAGGCCTTCGCGCATGATCGAGACGTAGTAGAGGCCGAGCACGATGTCCTGCGACGGCACGATGATCGGCTGGCCGTTCGCCGGATGCAGGATGTTGTTGGTCGACATCATCAGGACGCGCGCTTCCAGCTGCGCTTCGAGCGACAGCGGAACGTGCACGGCCATCTGGTCGCCGTCGAAGTCGGCGTTGAAGGCGGCGCAGACCAGCGGATGCAACTGGATCGCCTTGCCTTCGATCAGCACCGGCTCGAACGCCTGGATGCCCAGGCGATGCAGCGTCGGCGCGCGGTTGAGCAGCACCGGATGCTCGCGGATCACCTCGTCGAGGATATCCCAGACCTCCGGACGCTCCTTCTCGACCAGCTTCTTGGCCTGCTTCACCGTGGTGGACAGGCCCTTGGCGTCGAGCCGCGAGTAGATGAACGGCTTGAACAGCTCGAGCGCCATCTTCTTCGGCAGGCCGCACTGATGCAGGCGCAGCTCGGGACCGACCACGATCACCGAACGGCCCGAATAGTCGACGCGCTTGCCGAGCAGGTTCTGGCGGAACCGGCCCTGCTTGCCCTTCAGCATGTCGGCGAGCGACTTCAAGGGCCTCTTGTTGGCGCCGGTGATGACGCGGCCGCGGCGGCCGTTGTCGAACAGCGCGTCGACGGCCTCCTGCAGCATGCGCTTTTCGTTGCGGATGATGATGTCGGGCGCGCGCAGCTCCATCAGCCGCTTCAGGCGGTTGTTGCGGTTGATGACGCGGCGATACAGGTCGTTGAGGTCCGAGGTCGCGAACCGGCCGCCGTCGAGCGGCACCAGCGGACGCAGGTCCGGCGGAATCACCGGAACCACCGTCATGATCATCCATTCCGGCTTGTTGCCGGAGACGCGGAAGGCCTCGACGATCTTCAGACGCTTGGCGAGCTTCTTGTGCTTGATGTCGGAGTCGGTCTCCGCCATGTCGGCACGCAGCGTCGCCTCGAGCTTCTCGAGCTCGAGACCCTTCAGCAGCTCGCGGATCGCCTCGGCGCCGATCATGGCGGTGAAGCTGTCCTGGCCGTATTCGTCCTGGGCCTTCAGATACTCGTCTTCCGACAGCAGCTGACGGTCCTTCAGCGCAGTCAGACCCGGCTCGAGCACGACGTAGTATTCGAAGTACAGGATCCGCTCGAGATCCTTCAGCGTCATGTCGAGCAGAAGGCCGATGCGCGACGGCAGCGACTTCAGGAACCAGATGTGGGCAACGGGAGCTGCCAGCTCGATATGGCCCATGCGCTCGCGCCGGACGCGCGACAGCGTCACCTCGACCGAGCACTTCTCGCAGATGATGCCCTTGTACTTCATCCGCTTATACTTGCCGCACAAGCACTCGTAGTCCTTGATCGGCCCGAAGATGCGCGCGCAGAACAGGCCGTCGCGCTCCGGCTTGAAGGTACGGTAGTTGATGGTCTCCGGCTTCTTGATCTCGCCGTAGGACCAGGACAGAATCTTCTCCGGAGACGCGATCGAAATCCGGATCTGGTCGAAGACCTGGGCCGGCGTCGTCGGATTGAAAAGATTCATAATCTCTTGATTCATGGTCTTCTCCTCGCGTGCCGATCGTCACCGGCAGCAAATTCGAAAGTTTTATTCAGCGCGCACCCCACTCAACGTCCGGGCGGGGCGCGAAGGCCCGGCGCTTGCGCGCCGGGCGTCAATCACAAGCGTTACTCGGCGGCTTCCGACGTCGGCGCCGGTCCCACCTTGGAATTGTGCAGGTCGACGTTGAGGCCGAGCGAGCGCATTTCCTTGACCAGCACGTTGAACGATTCCGGAATGCCGGCCTCGAAGGTGTCGTCGCCGCGCACGATTGCCTCGTACACCTTGGTACGGCCCGCGACGTCGTCCGACTTCACGGTCAGCATCTCCTGCAGCGTGTAGGCGGCGCCGTAGGCTTCCAGCGCCCAGACCTCCATTTCGCCGAAGCGCTGGCCGCCGAACTGCGCCTTGCCGCCCAGCGGCTGCTGGGTCACGAGCGAGTACGGACCGATCGAACGCGCGTGGATCTTGTCGTCCACGAGATGGTGCAGCTTGAGCATGTAGATGTAGCCCATCGTCACCTTGCGATCGAACGCATCGCCGGTGCGGCCGTCATAGACGGTCGACTGGCCGGAGGCGTCGAAGCCCGCGAGCTTCAGCATCTCCTCGATGTCGGCTTCCTTGGCGCCGTCGAACACCGGCGTCGCGATCGGCACGCCGTGGCTCAGATTGCGGCCGAGTTCGACCAGCTCGTTGTCGTTCAGCGACTTGATGGTTTCATCCTCGCCGTAGATCTTCTTCAGGGTCTCGCGCAACGGCTTGAGATCCTGCTTCTGATAGTAGGCGTCGATGGTCTGGCCGATGCGCTTGCCGAGGCCGGCGCAGGCCCAACCGAGATGGGTCTCGAGGATCTGACCGACGTTCATGCGCGACGGCACGCCGAGCGGATTGAGCACGATGTCGGCATGGGTGCCGTCCTCGAGGAACGGCATGTCCTCGATCGGCACGATCTTCGACACCACGCCCTTGTTGCCGTGACGGCCGGCCATCTTGTCGCCGGGCTGGATCTTGCGCTTCACCGCGACGAAGACCTTGACCATCTTCATCACGCCGGGCGGCAGCTCGTCGCCACGCTGCAGCTTCTCGACCTTGTCGAGGAAGCGCTGCTCGAGGCCCTTCTTCGACTCGTCGTACTGCTTCCGCATGGCCTCGATCTCGGCCATCAGCTTGTCGTTCGGCGAGGCGAACAGCCACCACTGCGACTTCGGATACTCGTCGAGCACCGCACGGGTGATCTTGGTGTCCTTCTTGAAGCCCTTCGGGCCGGCGATGCCCTGGCGGTTCTCCAGGAGCTCGGCGAGACGGTTGTAGACGTTGCGGTCCAGGATCGCCTGCTCGTCGTCGCGGTCCTTGGCCAGACGCTCGATCTCTTCCCGCTCGATCGCCAGCGCACGCTCGTCCTTGTCGACGCCGTGGCGGTTGAACACGCGGACTTCCACGATGGTGCCCTGCACGCCCGGAGGCACCCGCAGCGAGGTGTCGCGGACGTCGGAGGCCTTCTCGCCGAAGATGGCGCGCAGCAGCTTCTCTTCCGGCGTCATCGGGCTCTCGCCCTTCGGCGTGATCTTGCCGACCAGGATGTCGCCGGCGCGGACTTCCGCACCGATGTAGACGATACCGGCTTCGTCGAGGTTCTTCAGCGCTTCTTCCGAGACGTTCGGAATGTCGCGGGTGATTTCCTCGGGCCCGAGCTTGGTGTCGCGGGCCATCACCTCGAACTCCTCGATATGGATCGAGGTGAAGACGTCGTCCTTCACGATCCGCTCGGAGAGCAGGATCGAGTCTTCGAAGTTGTAGCCGTTCCACGGCATGAACGCGACCAGCACGTTGCGGCCGAGCGCGAGTTCGCCGAGATCGGTCGACGGACCGTCAGCGATGATGTCGCCCTTCTTGACGATGTCGCCGACCTTCACCAGCGGACGCTGGTTGATGCAGGTCGACTGGTTGGAGCGCTGGTACTTCATCAGCCGGTAGATATCGACGCCCGACTTGGTCGGATCGAGATCCTCGGTGGCGCGGATCACGACGCGGGTGGCGTCGATCTGGTCGATCACGCCCGAGCGGCGCGCGGCAATCGCCGCGCCGGAGTCACGGGCGACCACGCCTTCCATGCCGGTGCCGACGAACGGCGCCTCGGCGCGAACCAGCGGCACCGCCTGGCGCTGCATGTTCGAGCCCATCAGCGCGCGGTTGGCGTCGTCGTTCTCGAGGAACGGGATCAGCGCCGCGGCGACCGAAACCAGCTGCTTCGGCGACACGTCCATGTAGTCGACCTTGTCCGGCGTCACCGGCAGCACTTCGCCGGCGTGACGGCAGACCACCAGATCGTCGGTGAAGCGACCCTTGGCGTCGAGCGGCACGTTGGCCTGCGCGACGCGATAGCGGCCCTCTTCCATCGCCGACAGATAGACCACCTCGTCGGTGACCCGGCCGTCCTTGATCTTGCGATAGGGCGTCTCGACGAAGCCGTACTTGTTGACGCGCGCGAACGTCGCCAGCGAGTTGATCAGGCCGATGTTCGGACCTTCCGGCGTCTCAATCGGGCAGATACGGCCGTAATGCGTCGGATGCACGTCGCGGACTTCGAAGCCGGCTCGCTCGCGGGTCAGACCGCCCGGGCCGAGCGCCGACAGCCGCCGCTTGTGGGTGATCTCCGACAGCGGGTTGGTCTGGTCCATGAACTGCGACAGCTGCGAGGAACCGAAGAACTCGCGCACCGCGGCGGCCGCGGGCTTGGCGTTGATCAGGTCCTGCGGCATCACGGTGTCGATATCGACGCTCGACATGCGCTCCTTGATCGCGCGCTCCATGCGGAGCAGGCCGATCCGGTACTGGTTCTCCATCAGCTCGCCGACCGAGCGCACCCGGCGGTTGCCGAGGTGGTCGATGTCGTCGATCTCGCCCTTGCCGTCGCGCAGGTCGACCAGCGTCTTGATCACCGCCAGGATGTCTTCCTTGCGCAGCGTGCGATGGGTGTCGGGCGCATCGAGCTCGAGGCGCATGTTCATCTTGACGCGGCCGACCGCGGAGAGGTCGTAGCGCTCGGCATCGAAGAACAGCGACTGGAACATCGCCTGCGCCGAATCCAGCGTCGGCGGCTCGCCCGGACGCATCACGCGGTAGATGTCGAACAGCGCGTCCTCGCGCGTCATGTTCTTGTCGGCCGACAGCGTGTTGCGGATGTAGGCGCCGACATTGACGTGGTCGATGTCGAGCAGCGGCAGGTCCTTGTAGCCCTGCTCGTTCAGCACCTTGAGCGACTTCTCGGTGATCTCCTCGCCGGCCTCGGCGTAGATCTCGCCGGTCTTCGGGTTGACGAGGTCCTCGGCAAGATAGTTGCCGACGAGTTCCTCGTCCGACATCCGCAGCGCCTTGAGGCCCTTCTCCTGCAACTGGCGCGCCTGGCGCACGGTCAGCTTCTTGCCGGCCTCGAGCACCACCTTGCCGGTGTCGGCGTCGATCAGGTCGTTGACGGTCGAATAGCCGCGGAAGCGGTTGGCATCGAACGGCACGCGCCATCCGTCCTTGGTCCGCTTGTAGGTGATCTTCTTGTAGAAGGTCGACAGGATCTGCTCGCCGTCGAGACCGAGCGCGTACATCAGCGAGGTCACGGGAATCTTGCGGCGGCGGTCGATGCGCGCGAACACGATGTCCTTGGCGTCGAACTCGATGTCGAGCCAGGAACCGCGATACGGAATCACGCGCGCGGCAAACAACAGCTTGCCGGACGAATGGGTCTTGCCCTTGTCGTGGTCGAAGAACACGCCGGGCGAACGGTGCATCTGCGAGACGATGACGCGTTCGGTGCCGTTGACGACGAAGGTGCCGTTCATCGTCATGAGCGGGATATCGCCCATGTAGACGTCCTGCTCCTTGATGTCCTTGACCGACTTGGCGCCGGTTTCCTCATCGATATCGAACACGATGAGGCGCAGCGTCACCTTGAGCGGCGCAGCGAAGGTCATGCCGCGCTGGCGGCACTCGTCGACGTCATATTTCGGCTGCTCGAACTCGTAGCGCACGAATTCCAGCATCGAGGTGCCGGAGAAGTCCGAGATCGGGAACACCGAGCGGAACACCGCCTGCAGGCCCTCATCGAGGCGACCGCCGGCCGGCTCGTCGACCATCAGGAACTGGTCATAGGACGCCTTCTGAACCTCGATGAGGTTCGGCATCTCGGCGACTTCCTTGATGTGACCGAAAAACTTGCGTACGCGTTTGCGACCGGTGAATGTCTGCTGCGCCATCGTGGCCTCTCATTTTCGTCGCCTTTGTGGGGCGAACCTTCCGGGAGCGACTGCCATCGGCCCCGGGTTGAATTTCGAATCGTCCCGAAGGAACGAAGCGCAAAGTCAGGAATTAAATCCCCGGCCCGGCCCCCATTGCCTCCAAAACGCAAAACGACGCGCGGGGCGCATCACTGCACCCGCTCGTCCAAACGCTCCGCTTTACGGACTGAAAAAGCCCGAAATCTGACTGTCTCCCAACGGCTTCCGCCAGGGACCCTGCCGCCCCCGCCGCCTACCGTGTTTTTCCGCTGCCAACCCGATATGGGATGGCAATAAAGGAGATTCGAGGGTTAAGTCCACGGATCCCCACACTTTTTTGTGTCCAACGCGCCACGCGACAACCTGTCGCACGGCGTTTGCATGGCCCGGGAGCGCCCAGAGGCGCTCCCGGATCGCGTATTACTTGAGCTCGACCTTGGCGCCAGCCTTCTCGAGCTGGGCCTTGATCTTGTCGGCTTCTTCCTTGTTGACGCCTTCCTTGACGGGCTTCGGAGCGCCTTCGACGAGGTCCTTGGCTTCCTTCAGGCCCAGGCCGGTGATGGCGCGGACTTCCTTGATGACTTCGATCTTCTTGTCGCCGGCCGAGGCCAGCACGACGGTGAAGTCGGTCTTCTCTTCAGCCGGAGCAGCGGCAGCGCCACCAGCAGCCGGGCCGGCAACCGCGACGGCGGCAGCGGCGGACACGCCCCACTTTTCTTCGAGGAGCTTGGCGAGTTCGGCCGCTTCGAGCACGGTGAGGCTCGAGAGGTCGTCGACGATTTTCTGCAGATCAGCCATTGTTCAGTTCCTTAAACGTTTGGTTCGAACCAGGTTTGAGATTAGCGAAGGGGTCAGGCCGCTTCGCCCTTTGAGGCATGAGCCTGAATGACGCGTGCGAGCTTGGCCGCGGGCGCGTTGGAGAGCTGAGCAAGCTTGGTCGCCGGCGCCACGATGAGGCCAACGATCTTGCCGCGCAGTTCGTCGAGCGACGGCAGTGAGGCAAGCGCCTTCACGCTGTCGACATTCAGGACGGTTTTACCCATCGAGCCGCCGAGGATGACGAACTTCTCGTTCGCCTTGGCGAATTCGATGGCAACCTTTGGCGCCGCAACCGGATCGTTCGAGGTAGCGATCACGGTCGGCCCCTTCAGCAGGGAGCCGATGGCAGCGACGTCAGTGCCTTCAAGAGCAATTTTGGCGAGACGGTTCTTCGAGACCTTCACCGACGCACCCGCCTGCTTCATCTGCATGCGCAGCTTCTGCATCTGGGCCACAGTGAGGCCGGAATAATGAGCAACGATCGCAACCGACGTGGTCTTGAAGACCTCGTTAAGTTGTTCGACCGACTCTTTTTTTGCCGCTCGTTCCACAGCAAGCTCTTTCCGGTTGGCGGCCTTTCCGCGAAGGTCGGGACCGCCGGGTTGCACCCATCGTCCCGCCCTAAACCTGATCCGCAGGGTACAAGACCCTTCGGACATGCCGGGCAAGACGACATCTAGAAGCCTGCCCTCCCAGAGCCTTGCGGCCATGGGCTGTCGAGGTTCGAACCAAACCAGCTTCCCAGCCGCGACGGGTCGCGACGTGGAGCGCAAAATCCGGTCTTCACCCGTCTATGCAGGCCATGCGATTAAGCCGTTGAAAACACGAAGTTCTCGCGGGCGCCTGCAGTCTTGGACAGGATCGAGGCGCTTCAGCATGCTGAAGGCCCCTGCTCCCATTCCGTTCAGAGGCGACGGGTCTCCTTCCTTTCGAGCATCCTTGCGGGCATGCGGAAAGGAATGATCTCCTATCATCTCAGGTTTTCGGAATGCGAGCACGGACATGCCAGCAAGTGCCAGCACGCCCGGAAGGCGCTATGTAGCCGGTCCTGCCCGGCTTGCCAAGAGCAAATATTGGACCAAATTCATAGGGCGCCCGGGAACCGGTTCCGAGGCCCTAACCGCCAGCGCTCAGGTGCCGCCCACCTTATATGGCAGCGGCTTGCCGGCAAAGAACGCGTCGAGATTGGCGAGCACGCAGTCCTGCATCGCGACGTGCGATTCCAGGGTGTGGCCGCCGAGATGCGGCGACAGCACGACATTCGGCAGCGCCGTCAGCGCGCCGGGCGGATGCGGCTCCTGGGCGAACACGTCGAGGCCGGCGCCGGCGATTGTCCCATCGGTCAGTGCCGCGACCAGCGCGGTCTCGTCGAAGACGGACCCGCGCGAGATGTTGACGATAAAGCCGTCGCTGCCGAGCCGGCGCAGGATATCGGCGTTGACCGCATGCTCGGTCTCGGCGCCGGCGCGCACGGCGACCATCAATACGCTGCACCAATCGGCGAGCGCCTCCAGCGTCGGCAGGTAGTGATAGGGCACGTCGTGCTTCGAGCGGCTGAAATAGCCGACCTCGGTCTCGAACGCCGCGACGCGGGCGGCGATCTTGCGGCCGATCTCCCCCATGCCGTAGACGCCGACCTTGCGGCCGCGCATGCCGGCCTGCGGCCGCATCATCGGCGAGGGCTTTGCCCCGGCCCAATCGCCGCTGCGGACATAATTGTCAGCCACCAAGAGCCGCCGCACCGACGCCAGCATCAAGGTGACCGCCGTGTCGGCGACGGAGGCCGCATTGGCACCCGGACTGTGGCCGACCACGATGCCACGGCGGGCGGCGGCGGCGAGGTCGACGCCGTCATAGCCGGTGCCGTAGCAGACGATCGCGCCGAGCTGCGGCAGCATATCCATGGCCTCGCCTCGGAGCGACGTGCCACCCGCGGTGATCATGGCCCTGACGTCGGCGAGCTCGGCCGCCGGGAAAGCTTCGTCCAGCCGCTTGCCGGCTGCGTTCAACAGCTCATAGCGCTCGCCGAAGCGGATCAGTTGGGCCTTGGGAAAGCGCGAATAGACCAGGACCTTATCGGGCATTGTTCTTATTCCCTGCGAGAGGCTTCAGACATTGTCTTGACACGCATCTTCACGCGAACCGGCAGCTGCTTCGCGCTTTGGCAAAAAAAAAGGGCGGAACCGGTTGCCCGATCCCGCCCCTCTTTATCTCGTCACGCTCGAAGGCCTCAGCCGAGGATGGTGCCCGGCTCGACCTTCACGCCCGGGCCCATGGTGGAGGACACCGCAACGCGCTGGATGTAGGTGCCCTTGGAACCCGCCGGCTTCGCCTTGGAGACGGCGTCGGCCAGCGCCTTGACGTTCTCGACCAGCTTGTCCTCGGAGAACGAGGCCTTGCCGATGCCGGCCTGCACGATGCCGGCCTTCTCGACGCGGAACTCGACCGAGCCGCCCTTGGCGCCCTTCACGGCGTTGGCGACGTCCATGGTCACGGTGCCGATCTTCGGGTTCGGCATCATGCCGCGCGGGCCGAGCACCTTACCGAGGCGGCCGACCAGCGGCATCATGTCGGGGGTGGCGATACAACGATCGAAATCGATCGCACCGCCCTGCACCTTCTCGACCAGGTCTTCGGCACCGACGACGTCGGCTCCGGCGGCCTTGGCTTCCTCAGCCTTGGCGCCGCGGGCGAACACGCCGACGCGCAGCGTGCGGCCGGTGCCGTTCGGCAGGTTGACGACGCCGCGGACCATCTGGTCGGCGTGGCGCGGGTCGACGCCGAGATTGATCGCGATCTCGATCGTCTCGTCGAACTTCGACTTGGCACGCTCCTTGACCATCTTGATGGCATCCGCGAGCGGATAGAGCTTCTCGCGATCGACGCCCTCGCGGGCCTTCTTCAAACGCTTTCCGATTGCCATGGCCCGTTACCCCGCAACTTCCAGACCCATCGAGCGGGCAGAGCCCTCGACCATCTTCATGGCCGATTCGATGGTGTCGCAATTCAAGTCCTTCATCTTCTTCTCGGCGATCTCGCGCACCTGCGCCTTGGTCACCTGGCCGGCCTTGTCGCGGCCCGGCGCCTTCGATCCGGACTGGATCTTGGCAGCCTGCTTGAGGAAGTAGGACATCGGAGGGGTCTTCATCTCGAAGGTGAAGGACCGGTCCGCATAGATGGTGATGATCACCGGGATCGGGGTGTTCTTCTCTTCCTTCTGGGTCTGCGCGTTGAACGCCTTGCAGAACTCCATGATGTTCAGACCGCGCTGACCAAGCGCGGGACCGATCGGGGGCGAAGGATTCGCCGCACCGGCCGGGACCTGAAGCTTCAGGTATCCGGTCACTTTCTTTGCCATTTATCACTCCTGTTGTGCCGGACGGGGCCGGCGGTTTCAGGTTCCGTGGTTCGGTTGAAGGGGCTGGCGACCGCCTCCTCCCTCCCACGGCCTCTCAATTGACGCGGGGCATATACCCCACGCCGTCCGGTCAGACCACCTTTTCGACCTGACCGAATTCCAGTTCCACCGGGGTCGCGCGGCCGAAGATCGACACCGCGACCTTCACGCGCGAGCGCGCCTCGTCGATTTCTTCCACCACGCCCGAGAACGAGGCGAACGGGCCGTCGGCCACGCGCACATTCTCGCCGATTTCGAACGACACCGACGCCTTCGGACGCTCCACGCCCTCCTGCACCTGGTGCAGGATCCGCATCGCCTCGGATTCCGAGATCGGCATCGGCTTGTTTTCCGCGCCGAGGAAGCCGGTCACCTTCGGGGTGTTCTTGATCAGATGGAACGCCTCGTCGGTCAGCTTCATCTTCACCAGCACATAGCCCGGGAAGAACTTGCGCTCGGCGTCGATCTTGCGGCCGCGGCGCACCTCGGTGACCTTCTCGGTCGGCACCAGCACCTGCTCGAACAGCTCTTCCAGCCCGCGCTGCTTGGCCTGCTCGCGGATCGATTCCGCGACCTTCTTCTCGAAGTTCGAATAGGCGTGAACGATGTACCAGCGCTTGTCCATCAATTGAGTTCCCATGCTCATCAGTGGATGCCCAGTATCAGGGTGATGAGATAGCGGATGATCTGATCCGCGGCGAAGAAGAAGATCGAGGCCAGCGCCACCATCACGAACACCATGATGGTGGTGATGGTCGTCTCGCGGCGCGTCGGCCAGGTGACCTTGGCGGTCTCCGAGCGCACTTCCTGCAGGAATTTGAACGGGCTGAAAGCCATCGTGAGATCCGCGTCCGTCTCCGGACGATTGCAACGTTTCAAGGAATCCGAACAGCCGACCTTGCGGACCCAGCCCTCGTTTGGAAGGTTGAGCCGATAGACGAGCTCGAATGTTCGGGGAATTAGGCCGCGCCGGATATCCGCCATCAAAGCGGGCCGGCTGCGAGTGCCGGGTATCTACTGCGGGATCGGCCAAACGTCAAGGTCGCCGGGGTCGCGCCCGGCCCGGCCGGCTTTCGCTCGGACGGAACGGGCCACCTGAAATCAAGGACTTAGCCAGGGGCGCGCGCGAAGCTTGCCCCGCCTAGGCCAAGACGGGCTTCGGCGGCAGCAGCAGCGAGACCCGCAATCCGCTCGGCTCTCCCGGATTCAGTTCGATGCGGCCCCCGTGGCGCTTGGCGATATCCTGTGCAATCGACAGCCCGAGCCCGAAGCCGCTGCTGTCCTGCCGTGCGCTGTCTGCCTTGAAGAAGGGCTCGAACACCTTGTCGCGCAGCGCCGGCGGAATGCCGGGTCCGTCGTCAACCACCTCGATCTCGATGTGGTCGGATGCCGTGGGCCGCAGCGCCACCATGACCGTGCTGCCGTGCTTGACCGCGTTCTCCACGATATTGGTGACGGCGCGCGACAGCGCGCGGGGCCGGCAGGCATAAGGCAAGCGCGCCGGCCCCGCATAAGATACCGCGTGGCCGGTATCGGCGAACTCCGAACAGATGGTCTGCAGGAAACTCGGCAGGTCGATGCACGAGACCGCCTCCGAGCGCGCATCCTCGCGGAGATACTCCAGCGTCTCATTGATCATGCGCGTCATCTTGGCGACATCGCCCAGCATCGCCGGGCGCAGGTCATCGTCGCCGACGCGCTCGGCGCGCAGCCTGAGTCGGGTCAGCGGCGTCCGCAGGTCGTGACTGATTGCGGCCAGCATCCGGGTGCGGTCGTCGAGCAGCGCGCGGATCCGGGTGCGCATCTCGTTCAGGGCGTCGGCGACCAGGGCGATCTCGAGCGGACCACGCCGCCGCAGCACCTCGGGAGCCCGCGGCGAGCGGCCGAACGAGGTCGCGGCGCGCGCGACGTCCGCCAGCGGCGCGATCACCCAGCGCACCGCATAGATCGACAGCAGCAGCATGGAGATCAACACGATGATCGCCCCCGCGGCGACCGGGCGGACCAGAGTGGACCAGAGGCCGCCCTTGACCGCGACGTCGGCCATCAACGCGTTGCCGTCGTCGAGCCTCACGATCACCTGCGACGACGAGCCTGCCGGATGGCGCAGGTCTTCCAGCAACTCAATTCCGGGCTCGGCCGCCAGTTGCCGAAACGCTCTCATGGAAAACGGCCGCGTCTCTGCGGCGGTTCGAGGCACGAGTTCGCTCAAGGCGACGCGCCGGACGTCGAGACCGCCGCGCCTGGCTGCGGCGAGCAGGTCATCCGCATCGGCCGGCGTCTTCGAGGACCGCACAAGCTGCGTGAGCTCCGCGACCCGGCCCGCAAGAAACTTCTGCGTGTCGGTGATCGAGGGAGAATCGAACAGAAAAATGACGGTCACCGCAGCGAGCGTGATGCCGACCAATTCGGAGAGCGCGACGAGGCTCATGAGTTGCGCAGCGACGCTGCGCGGCATCAGCCGCTGCGCCCATCCCATCATATCTGCTCGACCGCCGGCGTGAACTGGTAGCCGCCGAGCCGCACCGTCTTGATCATGGAGCGGTCCTTCGGATCCGGTTCGATCTTCTGCCTGATGCGGCTGATATGAACGTCGACGCTGCGCTCGACCGATGCGATCAGGCCGCCGAAGGCCTGCTCGATCAGTTGCTCGCGTGACAGCACCCGTCCCGGGTTGCGGCAGAACGTCAGCAACAGGTCGAATTCGGCGCCGGTCAGCGTGATCCGGACGCCAGCGGGGTCATGCAGTTCGCGCGTGGTGGGATTGATGCGCCATCCGGCGAAGGTCATGGGACGCGGTCGGGAGCGCGACGCCGAGCCGCTCTCGACACGGCGTAGCAACGCACGGATGCGGGCCACCACCTCGCGCGAGTTGAAGGGCTTGGTGACATAGTCGTCGGCACCGAGCTCGAGGCCGAGGATGCGGTCGATGTCCTCGCTCCGCGCCGTCACCATGATGATCGGTATAGAGGACGAGGTGCGCAGGCGCCGGCAGATGCTCAATCCATCCTCACCCGGCAACATCACGTCGAGCAGGATGAGGTCAAAGCTCTGGCGCTTGAGTAGCCCGTCCATCTCCGCGCCGGAACCAACCAGCACCGGCTCGAAGCCGTTGTCCTCGAGCACCTCGGCCAGCATGCGCGCGATATCGCCGTCGTCCTCGACGCAGAGGATGCGTGCATTGGCGACGGGGAAGGTCACGAGATCGTCTTCCAGGATTTGCATCACGGGATTTTAGAGGCGTCTGCCGCGGCTGCGCAGCGCGCAAATATTGCGTTTTGTTAAGCGTGCGCGGCCAAATGTGGCCCAAATAGGTCGCGGGGTTTCGCGGCCTACATCTGACTTAATATCTCTTAATCCCGACCTCGGCGGCCCTGCTCTATCGTGCCTGCGATCGTTCGTGGGGTGCGCGATCGTTCGAGGGGTGATATGAAAGTGGAGTTTCCGCCGGGCGCTGCCGCTGCTGCGCAGAGCACGGGCCCGGCGCGACGCGATGGCAAGCCCGATCCATCGGTCTCACTTGCCGGTGCGGCGCTTGCGATGATCCTGTTGTCGGGCTGCGCCAGCGCACCGATGACACGGGGCGGATCATTGGCATCCTACGACAATCTTGCGCAGTCCGATGGTTTGCTGGCGAAATCGCTGGTTCGCGTCAACAAGGACGACGTGCTTGCCGCGAAGACCGTGCGGATCGTCCCGACGACGTTCGCGCAGTCAGCTTCGCCGACACTTTCGCCAGAGCAGCGGCACCTGGTCGCCAACGCGATCGACCGGACGCTCTGCGTCGGCCTCAGCGATCGGCTTCAGGTCGTTGGCCCCGATCAGCCCGCCGATCTGACCGCGCACGCGCTGGTCACGCAGGCGGCGCCCACGGACGAGGTCGCGGCGGGCGCCTCCAAGGTGGTGAGCTTCCTGCCGACCGCACTCGGCGCGGGCGTGCCGATACCGGTGCCGCGCTTGCCGGTCGGGCTTGGCAGCCTGACGGTCGAGGCCGAAGTGCGCGACCAGGCCAGCCGCCAGCAGGCGGCGATGATCTGGGCCCGCGGCGCCAATTCATTCACCAACTCGCCGATGGTCTCCAGCGCCGGCGACGCCTACGATCTCGCCTCCTCATTCAGCGAGGACTTCAGCAAACTCGTCGTCACCGGCGCGACGCCATTCGGCAAGGCGCCGGAGCTGCCGTCGTTCGACAAGCTCGGCGCCTCGCTCGGCGGCAAGCCGAAATACGCGGCCTGCGAGGCGTTCGGCCGCAATCCCGGCCTGGTCGGCATGGCAGCCGGGAAACTTGGCTTGCCGCCGGAATGGTCGGACAAGGCGCCCGCGACGGCCGGCCAATAGCAAGGCGTTATCCCGCGAAGCTCTTCTGCACCGCCTGATCCAGCGTGGCACCGCCGACATAGCGCTGCCGCAGCTCGCGCTTCAGCAGCTTGCCGCTCGGATTCTTCGGCAGGCTCTCCACGAAGATGATCCGCTTCGGCACCTTGAAGTGGGCCATCGACGCCGCGCAGTGCGTGATGACGGCCTCGGCATCGAGGTTGTGGCCGGCCTTCACCACGACGATCGCGGTCACCGCCTCGATCCAGCGCGGATCGGGCAGCCCGACCACCGCGACTTCCGACACTCCAGGCAGCCGATAGATCGTCTCCTCGACCTCGCGGCTTGCGACATTCTCGCCGCCGCTCTTGATCATGTCCTTCACGCGATCGACGACCGTGATGTAGCCGCCGGCATCGACGGTTGCGAGATCGCCGGAATGAAACCAGCCGCCGGCGAACGCCGCCGCCGTCTTGGCCGGATCGTTGTAGTAGCCGGACAACAGATGCGGCGAACGGTGCACGATCTCGCCGACCTCCCCGACCGCAACGTCGGTCATGTCTGGCCTGACCACCCGCGTCTCGACATTGATCGCAGGCTTGCCGGCGGAGCCAGCGTTCGGCAGCTGGTCATCAGGCGACAGCACGGTCGCGAGCGGCGCGATCTCGGTCTGGCCGTAGAAATTCCAGAACTTCACCTCGGGCAGCCGGCGCTGCAATTCGAGCAGCACCTCGACAGGCATGATCGAGGCGCCGTAATAGCCCTTGCGCAGCGTCGACAGATCGGTGCGGTCGAAAGCGGGCGAGCGCAGCATCGCGATCCAGATCGTCGGCGGCGCGAAGAACGAGTTGATCTTGTGCGCCGCGATCAGCGCCAGGACATTGTCCGGCACCGGCTTGCCGGTGATGAGACTGGTGGCGCCGAGATAGATCGCGGGCCCCAGGAACACGTCGAGCTGCGCGCAATGATAGAGCGGCAGCGCGTGCAGCACGATGTCGTCGGTCGCCATGCCGCCGTCGATGATGCAACTGACATACTGCCACATCACGGCTTCATGGGTGAGGATCGCGCCCTTCGGCAGCGACTCCGTGCCACTGGTGTAGATGATCTGCGCGGGATCGCGGCTGTCGACCGAGGCATCCGGCGCCGAGGCGTCGCCGTGCAGGAGGCTGTCGAAGGTCGTGATGCCTTCGGGTGCTGTGGCCGGATCCTCGCCCGGCAACCAGATCAGGGTTTCGACCGCCGAGCCCTTGGCGGCCGCAGCGTGCGCCGTCTCGACGAAATCGGGCCCGACCGCGAGCAGCTTGGCACCGGAATTGGCGAGGATGAAATTGATCTCGTCGGGATTGAGCATGAAGTTGATCGGAACCAGGATGGCGCCGATTCGCGCCACGGCGAAGCGCAGCGCGGCGAAGCCGTGCGAATTGCGCGACAGCACCGCGATGCGATCGCCCTTCGCGACGCCGAGCGCGAGCAAGCCGCGTCCCAGCCGGTTGCAGATCGCGTCCATCTCCGCAAAGGTCCATCTCACCTCGCCGCAGATCAGCGCGGTCTTGTCGGGATAGCGCTTGGCCGACCGGCGCAGCAGATCGCCGATACTGTGCTCGCGGGCGCGCTGGATGGTTGCTGCGATGTTGTCGCTCATTTGTCCCTCCCGAATGTGCTTTTTGTCGTTGTCTCGTTGTCGCCGCGCCGCCGCTACTGCCGCGCCGCGTAGGCGTGTTCCATGTAGGTGTGCTCGACCGAGCGATCGAGCGAGGCGATCTTCTCGAAGCCGCGCCGCCAGTCCTGCAAGTGCCGCCGCGTCCACAGCACGCCGGCCTCCCTGTCGCGCCGCCTGATCGCCTCGAGGATGTGGCGATGCGCCTCGACAAGCCGGGCGCCGCCCTCAGGCACGCCACCGACGATCATCTCGGTGGTCGGGAAGAACAGCTGCGCGGCCGGCTCGCGGGCGAGCTGCAACACGCGATTCTGCGAAGCCTTGGCCATCAGCACATGGAATTCCGCATCGAGCTCGGCGAGACCGGCGGGATCGCCGACCACATCCGCGCTGCGCGCGAGATTGCCGGCGAGCTCGGCGATGTTCTCGTCGGTCGCGCGCTCCACCGCGCCCTCAACGCTTGCGACCTCCAGCGTCATCGAGGTCTCGAACAACTCGCGGAACGTGACCTCGTGCAGGATCAGCGCGCGCGACAATCGCGTGGCGAGCTTGTTGTAGCGCGGCAGGCAGGCCTGCAATCGGCGGCTGGAATCGCGGCGGATCAGCCCGCCCTCCTCGAGCACGCGAATGCCTTCGCGCACCGTCGAGCGGTTGACGCCGAACTGTTCGACCAGCTGCTGCTCGGTGCCGATCGGCTCGCCCGGCTTGATCCGGCCGTTGATGATCTCGCGTTCGATCGCGTCGGCGACCTTTTGATAGGCCGGCGCGACATCGATCCGGCGGAACAGCGGCGTGGCGGCCACTTTGGGCTCCCGATTGTCGTTTGTCGGACAAAGTGTAGGCGAAGGCTGTTCGAGCGTCAAATGCGTCATTTTCGGCCGGATTGTCGCACCACGCTGGCCAGAATTGACACCGGAACCGGGCAAACCTAGCTTTGTCGGACAAACAGATAAGAACATCCGGGGAGGTCCATCGTCATGAGATCCATCGCAACGAGTCTGTCCGCGGCCGGGCTGCTCGCCGCCATGCTGGCGGGGCCCGCGCTTGCGCAGCAGACGCCGCTCAAGATCGGCGTGCTGACCGATTTCCAGTCGGTCTATTCCGACATCGGCGGCGCCGGGAACGTCGAGGCCACCAAGATGGCGATCGAGGAGTTCGGCGGCTCGATGTTCGGCAAGCCGATCGAGCTCGTCACCGCCGATCCCCTCAACAAGGCCGACGTCGCCGCCACCATCACCCGCAAATGGTACGAGGCCGAGGGCGTCGACATGATCATCGACATGCCGACCTCGGCGACCGCGCTCTCCGGCATGGAGATGTCGAAGCAGTTCGAGAAGATCATGATCGTGACGGATGCGGCGAGCTCCGACATCACCGGCAAATCGTGCTCGCCCTACACGCTGCACTGGACCTACGACACCTACGCCAACGCCCACACCGTCGGCAGCGCGATCGTGAAGAACGGCGGGGACACCTGGTTCTTCATCACCGCCGACTATCTGTTCGGCCACTCGATCGAGCGCGACACCGGCGACGTGGTCCGTGCCGCCGGCGGCAAGGTGGTCGGCAGCGCGCGGCATCCGCTCAACACGCCGGATTTTTCGTCTTTCCTGCTGCAGGCGCAGGCGTCGAAGGCCAAGATCATCGGCCTCGCCAATGGCGGCGGCGATACCATCAACGCGATCAAGCAGGCCGCCGAATTCGGCGTCGTCGCCGGCGGGCAGAACCTCGCCGGCGTCGTGATGTTCATCTCCGACATCCACAGCCTCGGGCTGAAGCTCGCGCAGGGCCTGATCATCACCGAGGCCTACTACTGGGACCTCAACGACCGCACCCGCGCCTTCGGCAAGCGCTTCTTCGAGCGCATGAAGCGGACGCCGACCATGAACCAGGCCGCGACCTACAGCGCCACCCTGCACTACCTCAATGCGGTGAAGGCCGCCGGCACCAGGGAGACCAAGCCGGTCTTGGCCAAGATGCGCGCGACCCCGGTGCGCGACGCCTTCACCGACAACGGCGTGGTGCGCGAGGACGGCCGCATGGTGCACTCGATGTTCCTGTTCGAGGTCAAGAAGCCCGAGGAATCGAAGGCGCCGTGGGATTACTACAAGGTGCTCGCCGAGGTGCCCGGCGATCAGGCGTTCCGGCCGATGAAGGACGGCGGCTGCCCGCTGATCAAATAGCTGAGAACGATCATGGCCGGGGTCCAAGACCTCGGCCAAGACATTCAAATTATTAGCTAAAAGCTGGCAGGAGTGGCAGGGCTCGAACCTGCGACCCCCGGTTTTGGAGACCGGTGCTCTACCAATTGAGCTACACTCCTGCAGGGAACCGGCGTCGCCGCCGGTTCGCGCCGTTTCAAGCACAGGGCATGGCCGGTTTGCAAGGGCGAAGCGGTGAAGCTTCTGTTCATTGCAAAACTTCTGCGCCAAAGTTCGGCGATCACCCCGCGTCGGCGCCACGCCGCAAGAATCAAGAACCAGGGAGAGACCATGAACGTCCAGACCGCCACCAAGCACGCCGCCAGCCCAACCACCCCGTCCCTTCCCCTCGCCAAGCCCGACTCGATCGGGCTGTCGAGCACGCGGCTGCAGGCGATGTCCGACACCTTCAAGCGCGAGGTCGACAAGGGAACCGCGCCCGGCTTCACCGTGCTGGTGGCCCGCCGCGGCCAGATCGGCTGGTTCGAGGCCATCGGCCGGCAAAGCCCGACCGCCGCGGCACCGATGACCCATGACTCGATCTTCCGCATCTTCTCGATGACCAAGCCGATCGTCTCGGTCGGCATCATGCAGCTCTTGGAGGACGGCCACTTCCTGCTCGACGATCCCGTCGCAAAGTTCATTCCGGAGTTCGCCGAGACCAAGGTCGGCGTCGAGCATAACGGCAAGCTCGAGCTCGTTCCCGTGCAGCGGCAGATGACGATCCAGGACCTGCTGCGCCACACCTCGGGTTTGACCTATGACCACACCGGCAGCGGCCCGGTGCAGGAGCTCTACAAGCAGTCGCGGCTGCGCAGCCGCAAGATCACCAATGCCGAGCACGCCACCATGCTCGCCGCCATGCCGCTGGTCTGCCAGCCTGGCGCCGAGTGGAACTACAGCCGCTCCACCGACATCCTCGGCCGCATCATCGAGGTCGTCAGCGGGAAGACGCTCGGCGCGTTCCTGACTGAGCGCATCCTCGCGCCGCTGCAAATGAACGAGACCGCCTTCCACACCGCCGAAGCCAATGCCGGCCGGCTCGCCGAGGCGTTTGCCAACGATCCCTGGACCAACGAGAAGGTGCAGCTGTTCAACATGCTGGAGAAGCCGGCGATGGAATCCGGCGGCGGCGGGCTGGTGTCGACCACGATGGACTATGCCCGCTTCGCGCAGATGCTGCTCAACGGCGGCACACTCGACGGCACCAGGATCATCGGCCGCAAGACGCTTGCCTTCATGGCCTCCGATCACCTTGGCGCCGGCGTCAAGGTCCAGGGCACCTTGGTGTCGCCCGGCCACAGCTTCGGTCTCGGATTCGCAGTGCGCACCCAGCAGGGCATCGCGCCGTTCTCCGGCTCGGTCGGCCAATATTTCTGGAGCGGCATGGCCGGCACGTTCTTCTGGATCGATCCGAGCGAAGACCTGATCGCGGTCTTCATGATGCAAGGCCCCGGCCAGCGCGAATACACCCGCTCGCTGGTGCGGAACGGGGTGTACGCCGCGGTGGAGTGAGGCGGATACGCCTCGCTCCACGTCCAACATTGTCATGCCCCGCGGATGCGGGGCATCCAGTACGCCGCGGCAGTCGTGATGAACCGAGAGGCCTCGGCGTACTGGATCACCCGCTTTCGCGGGTGATGACGAGTTGAAGGTATGGCGCGCTTTGCGCACCAACACGCGTCAGCTGATCGTCGCGCCACCGTCGATCACGACGGTCTGGCCGGTCATGAAGTCGCCGGCGCGCGAGCCCATGAGCACCGCGGCGCCGGCGATCTCGTCCGGCACGCCGATCCGCAGCAGCGGCGAGCGTGCGGTCGAGGCCTTCAGATTGTCGGGATTGTCCCACAGCGCCTTGGCGAAATCGGTCTTGATCAGGCCGGGCGCGATGCAGTTCACGCGGATGTTGTGCTTGCCGTATTCGCACGCGAGGTTGCGCGCGAGCTGCATGTCGGCGGCCTTGGAGATCGCGTAGGCGCCGAGGATGGTCGAGCCCTTCAATCCACCGATCGAGGAGACAATGATGATGGAGCCGTCCTTGCGCTCGATCATCTGCGGCACCACCATCGAAATCAGCCAGTTGTTGGCGACGATGTTGTTGTCGAGGATTTTCCGGAACTGATCGTCGGAGATGCCGGCGAGCGGGCCATAGTAGGGATTGGATGCCGCGTTGCAGACCAGCACGTCGATCTTGCCGAAGGCGCGGTTGCTCTCATCGACCAGGTTCTGCAGATTTTCCTTCGACGAGATGTTGGCCGCGATCGCAACCGCGGTGCCCTTGCCGTAAGTGTCGTTGATCTCGCTCGCGACCTGCTCGCAGACGTCGGCCTTGCGCGAGGAGATCACCACCTTGGCGCCGTGCTCGGCCATCCGCTCGGCGATCGCACGTCCGATGCCGCGCGTCGAGCCGGTGATGACGGCGACTTTTCCCTTCATGTCGAACAAGGTCATGGTTTTCTCCCTGATGTAAGGTGTTTGAATTCTATTTTGAGCTTAAGCAGCGTTGTCGTGTTGCGATAGCGTCATCACGCGAGCTTGCCCGCCGGCCGCACCTCGGGCCCGGACGGCTGATGCATCGCGGCGTGGCGGGGATCGGCGATCCAGGGCTGCTGGTTGACCATCGGCAGCCGCCAGGTCGACACGTTGGGCGCCGCGATGTGATCGAGCCGCGTCACCGAGACATTGTCGATGTCGAACGACAGGCCACGGTCCGGCTGGCCGCCCAGCGCAAGACCGACCGCGGCCCGGATCACGCCGCCATGGCCGACCGCGATGATGTCCTTGCCGGCCTCCGCAGCGGTGATCCGCACGATGGTGCGGCAGACGCGGGTGTAGAGATCCATGAAACTCTCGCCGCCGGGGGCCGGCTCGTTGACGTCGGCGAACCAGAGATTGCCCGGCGGACGACTGGCGAGGAAGGCGGCGCGGTTCATGCCCTGCCAGCGTCCGAGATGCAGCTCGGCGAAGTCGCGCTCCTGCGTCATGCTGCCGGGCTTCGGATAACCGGCGGCCCAGATCGCATCAGCGGTCTTGTGCGTGCGCTTCAGATTGCTCGAATACCACACGGCATTGCGCGGCAGCATCTTTGCGACCGCCTCGAACACTTCGACGTCACCGGTGTCGCAGTCGATATCCTCCTGCCCGTAGATGTTGCCGCCGTCGCTGCGCACCGGCGCGTGACGAACCCACCACCACCGCGTCACCGTCACGTCAGGCTTCTCTGGATTGGACATCGGATGAGCCCTTCAATAGTGTCCCGTCACGCTGTACGTCACGCCGCACCTCGTCTCAAGTGCATCGGACGTTTGAAATTTTGTTTGAATTCCGTCGCGCGGCAGACGCACGGAGGATCACGTGAACAGGGAGAAACCTATGGGCCGCCTCGAAGGCAAATCCGTCATCATCACCGGCGCCGGCAGCGGCATCGGCCGCGCGGCGTCGCTGCTGTTCACCAGGGAAGGTGCCAAGCTGATCGCGGTCGATCGCAGCGACGGCGTCAACGAAACCGCAAAACTGGTGCGCGACGCCGGCGGCACCATTGAGGCCGTCACCGCCGATGCCGGATCGGAGAGCGACGTGAAGGCCTTCATCGAGAAGGCGGTCTCGACATACGGCAAGCTCGATGCGATCTGGGCCAATGCCGGCGTGAGCGGCGGCCTCGTGCCGCTCGCCGACCAGACGCCGGAACATTGGCAGGAAGTGCTGCGCGTCAATCTGATCGGCCCGTTCCTCGCGATCAAGCATTCGATCCCGCACATGACCAGGCAGGGCCATGGCTCGATCGTCTGCACGGCCTCGGTCGCGGGCCTGAAGTCCGGCGCCAGCGGACATCCCTATGGCGCGAGCAAGGCCGGCGTCATCAGCCTGGTGCAGACCACCGCCTACTCGCTCTCCGGCACCGGCGTGCGCATCAATGCGATCTGCCCCGGCCTGATCGAAACCGGCATGACCAAGCCGGTGTTCGACCGCGCCAAGGAGCGCGGCACCCAGGACAAGATCGGCCAGCTCAATCCGCTGAAGCGCCCCGGCCAGCCGCACGAGCTCGCCGCGATGGGATTGTTCCTGGCAAGCGACGAAGCATCCTACGTCAACGGCCAAGCGATTCCGGTCGACGGCGGCCTCACCGCCTCGATGCCGTATACGGGCAAGCCGATCTAGCAGGGGTGCTCTCCGTTCGCGGTGCCGATTCCGGATCACGCGACAGCGGCGCCTACCACCGTCGTCCCGGCCGAGTGCGCAATTGCGCACGGGGGCCGGGACCCATAACCACCGCATTCCGTTGTGAACGAGATTTGTGGCCCCGGCGTCGCCCAACAATGCGCATTTGGGGTAACGGGTCCCGGTCTTCGCCGGGACGACGATGAAGATCAGTCTCGATTCAATTGCCACGCTTTCGGTGTCATCACCCGGCTTGACCGGGTGATCCAGTATTCCAGAGACGGCGGTGCTTGAGCCGAGAAGCCGCGGCGTACTGGATCGCCCGGTCGAGTGTTTAGACCGGACAGATCACTGACAGGTGTTCGGAGACATAGCTGACACGTCAAAATTGGCTGGATTGGTCGATTCGGGAGCCGTCCATGCCGTGGAGCGAGGTGTCAGTGATGGATCAGCGACGAGAGTTTGTGCGGCTTGCTCTGCAGGAAGGCGCGAACCGGCGAGAGCTGTGCCGGCGCTTTGGGATCAGTCCTGATGTCGGCTACAAGTGGCTGAGGCGGTGGCATGCCGGCGATCGGGAACTGGCCAATCAGTCCCGTCGACCGAAGACGATGCCCAAGCGCAGTGCGATCGCGCTGGAGGCGCAGGTGGTGGCGGTCCGCGACAAGCATCCGGCCTGGGGAGCGCGCAAGATCGCCCATTGCCTGAAGCGGGACGGGCAAGCTGTGCCAGTGGCCTCCACGGTGCATCGGATCCTGTGCCGACATGAGCGGATCAAGCCGAGTGAGAAGGCACCGCCCGGTCCGCCAGGCCATCGCTTTGAGAAGGAGGCTCCCAATCAGCTGTGGCAGATGGACTTCAAGGGCCACATGCCTCTCGGCAACGGGACGCGGTGCCATCCGCTGACCATGGTGGACGATCACTCGCGCTATGCTCTGTGCCTGAAGGCATGTGCCAATGAGCAGCGCCCCAACGTGCAGAAGCATCTGACCGATACCTTTCGCCGCTATGGCCTACCGGACGCCTTTTACATCGACAACGGCTCGCCCTGGGGCGATACGTCCGGCGCTCGCTGGACCGCGCTGAAGGTCTGGCTGCTCAAGCTCGGCATCCATGTGGTGCATGCCAGGCCGTGTCACCCGCAGGGCCGCGGCAAGAACGAGCGCTTCCATCGCAGTTTGAAAGCGGAAGTGTTTGCCCTGCGCTCGTTCCGCACTTTGCCGGAAGTCCAGCGTGCCCTGGATAGCTGGCGCACACTCTACAATTTGGAGCGGCCTCACGAGGCGCTCGGCATGGCTGTCCCAGCCGACCGCTACCGGCCGAGTTCTCGCGCCATGCCGAACCGTGTTCCGAAGGTCGAATACGATACCGGAGAGATCGTTCGCATCGTCTCCTCGACACGGAGCTACGTCGCCTTCCGGGGGCAGATGTGGAAAGTCCCGCAAGCCTTCTGCGGCGAGCCTCTTGCGATCAGACCGCTCAACCGCGACGGCAACTACGGAATCTTCTTCGCCAGCTGGCAGGTCGCATCAATCGACTTGACCAATGGCAGACCTGTCAGTGATGTGTCGGAACAGGCGTCAGCCATGTCTCCGGTCTAAACATCGAGCCGGGCGATGACAGTAGTGGTGGGGATATAGCTTCGCGTTCTCGCGACATGAATTGCCCGAGCTTTGCATTTCGTTCCGCCCTCTTCTCGAAGAGGGCGCAGGGAAAGCCGGGTGCCGATCGCACCCATGGGCCCCGAGCAATGGGGTAGAAAGCACGGGGGTAGGACCACAGGTGTAACCGGAGCAATCCGGCTTTCCCTGCGCGATGGCTTACGGCTTATACGTGCTCTCCCCGGCGAGACTTGGCTTTGTTGTCACCGTCTTCACAACGCGCATTTGCGCAATCGGAAGAGACACCTACCGCTAGGGCGTCAGGCCTGCACGATTTCGCCGTCCGCCTTGCGTGCTCTCGTCAGGCCACGCGCAGCGTCCACCGCATCTCGACCCGCGTTCGTGACGACCGCGAAGCGCCCCTCGTGTCGGGTGAGACGGGTACACCATACACCGAGTTGTCATTACGATAAACCGAATTATTTTTGCTGGGCAGGATTGACAGGTTTTGCTGAGTTGCCCGTCGTGTCGAATGAGCAACACCGGTCCGGCTTCGCAGGTCTGTCGCTATCGCCGCGCAACGCCCCCGGTCCCGGCCCGGATATTGCTTGGACCCGGCAGGCAAACCAGCTGTTATACTTCGCTGGCAAGATCGCCGTCGCAATTCCCAACACACTCCCGGCAAACGAACAGGCAATGCAAAATCCACGTTCCGACCGTATCCGCAAGCTATTGGCCGACCTCGTCGCCTTCGACACCATCAGTGACCGCAGCAACCTGCCTCTGATCGACTACATCGAGCGCTATCTCGCCGCGCTTGGCGTCGGCAGCCAGCGCATTGTCGACGACACCGGACAGAAGTCCTCGCTGTGGGTGACGATCGGCCCCGATGACAAGGCCGGGCTTGCTCTATCGGGGCATACCGACGTCGTGCCGGTCGCGGGACAGGACTGGAGCCACGACCCGTTCGAACTGGTCGAGCGCGACGGCCGGCTGTACGGCCGCGGCACCACCGACATGAAGGGCTTTGTCGCGGTGTGTCTCGCGATGGTGCCGGAAATGCTCGCGACCGACCTGAAGACGCCGATCAATCTTGCGATCTCCTATGACGAGGAGATCGGCTGCGTCGGCGTGCGGCCGATGCTGCGCGAGGTCGCGCGCAAGCCGATCCGGCCGCTCGGCTGCTTCGTCGGCGAGCCGACCCAGATGCAGGTGATCATCGGGCACAAGGGCAAGCACGGCGTGCGCGCCACCTTCCGCGGGCTCGCGCGACACTCCTCGATCGCGCCCGACGGCGTCAACGCCATCGAGTACGCGGCCGACCTGATCGCCGAGATCCGCCGCCGCGCCGGGCAGCTTGCCGCGAAGCGCGAGCGCGACAGTCTCTACGACGTGCCGCACTCCACGCTGCTGACCAGCGTCGTGCATGGTGGCGCCGCGCTGAACATCGTGCCCGATCACTGCACGGTGGATTTCGAATGCCGCGGCATCGGGATCACCGAGTCGCGCGAGGTCACCGATGCGATCGTCGCCTGGGCGAAGGCCGAGATCGAACCAAAGATGCGCGCGCGGCATCCGGATTGCGGCATCGACTTCGAGGAGATCCTCGATTACCCCGCGCTCGACACCGCGGCCGACGCGCCGATCGTCACTCTCGCCAAGCAGTTTGCCGGCCGCAACGACCACGCCAAGGTCGCCTTCGGCACCGAGGCCAGCCTGTTCGTGAGCATGGCCGACGTGCCGTCGGTGGTGGTCGGCCCCGGCTCGATCGCGCAGGCGCATACGCCGGATGAGTTCGTCGAGATGTCGCAGCTCGAGGCCTGCGGAGATTTCGTCGCCAGGCTGATTGCGCATTGCGCGAAGTGAGGCTGGACGTGTAGGGCGGATTAGTCTTACTGCGTCATAATTCTGCCTCCGCCGTCATTGCGAGGAGCGAAAGCGACGAAGCAATCCATCCAACCGCGTTTGCGGACCGATGGATTGCTTCGCTTCGCTCGCAATGACGGCTAGATTCGTTCACGGCTTCTCAGAATCGGCCGAAAACAGCGCGTGTGACGCAGTATCCGCCCTACAAATTCCCTACAGCCCATCCGGCGGCAGGCCCGGTCCCGTTGCGGCGGGGCGGAGCTTGTCGCGCTTGCGCTCGCGGTAGAAGGCATAGAGGCCGGAGGCCACGATGATCGCGGCGCCGGCTAGCATCGCACCGTCGGGCTTATGGCCGAAGGCGAGATAGCCGGTCAGCATCGCCCATGGCAGCGCGGTGTAACGGAACGGCGCCACCGCCGAGATGTCGCCCGTGCGCAGCGACACGATGATGCACTGATAACCGATCAGGATCAGGACCGCGGCGAGTGTGAGCAGGCCGAGCGCCTGGCCGGACGGCGCCTTCCAGCCGCCGAGCGGCACCAGTACGGCGGCGCCGGCCGTCGTCACCGTGACAGTCGTGAGCAGCGTGATGAACACGGTCGGCAATTGCTTCGGGATGCGGCGGGTGGCGAGATCGCGCACCGCGCAGAAGCCGACCGAGGCCAGCGCCAGCAGCGACGCCTGGCTGAAGCCTTCTGCACCGGGACGGACGATCACCAGCACGCCGATGAAGCCGGCCGCGATCGCAAGCCAGCGCCGCCAGCCGACCGGCTCGCCGAACACCAGCGCCGCGCCGAGCGTGATCACGAGCGGCAGCGCCTGGAAGATCGCCGACGCATTGGCGAGCGGGATCTGCGCGATCGCCGAGAGATAGGTCAGCGTGCCGCCGATCTCGCCGAGCACGCGCAGGCCGACCGGCCAGATCAGTAGCGCGCTGAAGCTACGCAGCGCATCGCGGTACCACGCGAGCGCCGCGACCAGCACCATCGCGACCAGGCCGCGGACCAGCAGGATCTCCCCGATATTGAGCTCCGCCGCCACCGCCTTGGTGATGGTGTCGTTGACCGTGAAGCTGGCCATGGCCGCAGCCATGAACAGGCTGCCGCGTAGATTCGAAGAGAGGGGCAAAACGAAAATGTCCGATCAGGACCAGGCGGGAAATATCGATCGGACTGAATTGCCAAAGCGGCGCAGCGAACTCAAGTCACAGATGACTACAGTGTGGAAACATGCCGCAGCCCGCAACAGCGGCGCGACCCCTGTGGATCGCGCCGCTTTGTCGGATCAGACCGCGCCGGCCTTCTGCGCGTATTCCCATGACGCCTTCGACAGCGGCACGGTGCGCGCGGCCGATTCGAGGGCCTTGGCATTCGCGGCGGTGCCGTCGCGGACGCGGCCCGCGATGCCCTGCGTGATGCCGGCGAGGCGGAACAGATTGTAGGAGAAGTACCAGTTGAGATCCGGCACGGCCATGCCGGTGACGTTGCAATAGATCTGCGCGGCCTCGTCCTGGCTCGGGATGTTCAACGCCTTGAGATCGGCATTGGCGAGGCCCGGCATGGTCCACTGCATCAACAGATAGGTGAAGTCGGCCATGGGATCGCCGAGCGTCGACAATTCCCAGTCCAGCACCGCCTGCACCCGCGGCTCGGTGGCGTGGAAGATCATGTTGTCGAGGCGATAGTCGCCGTGCACGACCGAGACCCGCTTCTGCTCGGGCACCGTCTTCGGCAGCCACTCGGCGAGCTTCTCGAATTCCGGAATGTGCTGCGTCTCGGACGCGCGGTACTGCTTGGTCCAGCGATCGACCTGGCGCGCAAAATAATTGCCGGGCTTGCCGAAATCGCCGAGGCCGATCTTCTCGGGATCGAGGACGTGCAGCTTGGCCAGCGTCTCGATCTTGCTGGTGAAGATTTTCCGGCGCGCGTCCGGCTGCTGGCTCGGCAGCGTCGGATCCCAGAATACCCGCCCTTCCTCCATCGACATGATGTAGAAGGCCGAGCCGATCACCGCATCGTCGGTGCACAGCGCGTAGGCTTTGGCGACCGGGAAGTTCTGCTTGCCGAGCGCCGCGATGACGCGGAACTCGCGATCCACCGCATGAGCCGACGGCAACAGTTTACCGAACGGCCGGCGGCGCATCACATAGTTGCGGCCGGGGGTTTCGAGCTTGTAGGTCGGGTTGGACTGGCCACCCTTGAACTGCAGGACCTTGAGCGGACCCTGATAGCCCTCGACGTGCTGCTTCATCCAGGCATCGAGGTTCGCCTCGTTGACACGATGGCGCTCCTCGACTTCCCGTGTTCCGGAAAATTCCTCGTCTTTCCTGACGCCGTCCGCCACGATGACGCTCCCTCAACTCGATTTTTCAGGGAGCGCGTTGGGCGCTCCCGCGATCAGGCTGGCCAGCCAGCCTGATTTGTCTTTTTCATTCTGAGCACGATGTGCGCGCGAACGCCATGCGTTCCGCATCATGCTCAATGTGACGTGTTTGCATACTTCCGAACTTCGAGCCTGGCAATGGCGCGATTATGCACCTCGTCCGGACCGTCGGCGAGACGGAGCGTGCGGATGTGGGCATAGGCGCGCGCGAGCCCGGCGTCGTCGGAGACGCCGCCGCCGCCGAACGCCTGGATCGCCTGGTCGATGATCTTCAGCGCCATGTTGGGCGCTGCGACCTTGATCATCGCGATCTCGGCCTGCGCGGTCTTGTTGCCGACCTTGTCCATCATGTCGGCGGCCTTGAGGCAGAGCAGACGGTTCATCTCGATGTCGGTGCGGGCCTCGCCGATGCGCTGCTCCCAGACCGAATGCTCGATGATCTTCTTGCCGAACGCGGTGCGCGAGGCGAGCCGCTTCACCATTTTCTCCAGCGCCTCTTCGGCCTGGCCGATGGTGCGCATGCAGTGATGGATGCGGCCCGGGCCGAGACGGCCCTGCGCGATCTCGAAGCCGCGGCCCTCGCCGAGCAGGATGTTCTCCTTCGGCACGCGGACGTTCTCCAGCAGCACCTGGGCATGGCCGTGCGGCGCGTCGTCGAAGCCGAACACCGGCAGCATCTTCTCGACCTTGATGCCGGGGGTATCGAGCGGCACCAGGATCTGCGACTGCTGCTGATGCTTGGCGGCGTTGAAGTCGGTCTTGCCCATCAGGATCGCGATCTTGCAACGGGGATCGCCGACGCCCGACGACCACCATTTGCGGCCGTTGATGACGTAGTGATCGCCGTCCTTCTCGATCCGGGTCTCGATGTTGGTGGCATCGGAGGACGCCACCGCCGGCTCGGTCATCAGGAAGGCGGAGCGGATCTCGCCGTCCATCAGCGGGCGCAGCCATTTGCGCTTCTGCTCCTTGGTGCCGTAGCGGATGAACACTTCCATGTTGCCGGTATCGGGCGCGGAGCAGTTGAACACTTCCGAGGCCCAGGAGATGTGGCCCATCTCTTCCGACAGCAGCGCGTATTCGAGATTGGTCAGTCCCGCGCCGTGGAATTCGTCATCCTCATGCGAGGACGGCGGCATGAACATGTTCCAGAGCCCTTCGGCCTTCGCCTTCTTCTTCAGGTCCTCGAGGACCGGGATCACCTTCCAGCGCGGCCCTTCGGCGTCCTGCTTCTCATAGATCGGCACCGCCGGGCGGACGTGCGTTTTCATGAAAGCCTGAACGCGCTCCAGCCATTCCTTCTGCTTGGGCGACATCGTGAAATCCATGGGACGCTCCTCGTTTCCTAGACTTGGGCCGTTTGGGTCTTGGCCTTTTGAACAACATTGTCCGCCCCGCCCCCGCGGCTCGCAAGGGCGTTCGCGGACGGATGGCGCTGGTGTGCCAGAACGCCGCCCCGCGATCTGCGGATTGACATTTCCGGCTCTTCAAACGATAGTTTCATACAAATGTTTGAAATGCAACTCCCTGTCGTCTTCGTCGTTCCGGCGCATCGCGCCGCGGAATAACGGAAAGGCTCTCAGCCATGGCCAGCGATCACACCCGATCCGCCATTCTCGCCGCCGCCGAACGGCTCTATGCCGATCGCGGCTTCGGCGATGTCACGCTGCGCGACATCGTCGCGGAGGCGAACGTCAACCTTGCGGCGGTGAATTATCATTTCGGCTCCAAGGACGAATTGATCGCGGAGCTGTTCGTCACCCGCAGCATCCAGACCAACCGCGAACGCCTCAATGAATTGAAGGCGGCGGAAGAAGCAGGCGGCGGCCGCGCCGCGATCGAGGACATCATGCGCGCCCTCGTCGGCCCCACTCTGCGCGGCTGCCTCGGGCCGGACCGCGAGGGCTCGACCGCAGCACGCTTCATGATCCGCGCCTCGATCGAATCGGTGCCGCCGATCCGCCGCATCAAGAACCGCGAGGTCGATCATTTGCGCAAGTTCGCCGCCGCGATGCGCCGCGCGATGCCGGGCCGCGACGATACCGAACTGTATTGGGGCCTGCACTTCGCGCTCGCGATGGCGCACCACACCATCCGCGAGAAGGAACGCCTGCTGCGGCTGTCGGAAGGCAAATGCGATCTCGACGACGTCCGCGCAATCGTCGATCGGGTGGTCACGGTATCGGTGATGGCGCTGACGATGGGCGACGCGCCGAGCAAGCCGGCCGCGCGGCCGGTGCTGGTGCACGGCCGGCTGACGCGGCAGGATTTGTAAGAGCCGCCTACACCATCGCGATGCAGTCGATCTCGATGTCGAACGGCCCGGTCCATTCCGGGATGCAGACGAAGATCCGCGCCGGCAGCTCGTCAGCGAAATATCTGCGGTAGATCGCGTTGAAGGTCGCGAAGTGTTTTGCCGAGGTGCAGAAGATGTTGCACTTCATCACATTGTCGAACGAGGCGCCGGCGACCGCGAGGCACTGTTTGAGCTGCTCCATGACGAGCTCGCTCTGCCGCTCGATCGATGCGCCGGCCGCGATCTCGCCGGTTGCCGGATCGAACGGCGGCAGGCCGGAGACGAACACCATGTTGCCGGCGCGGGTGACCGCGGACGCCGGCGCCTTCCAGCGCTCCAGCCAGCTCGAGATCGGTTCGACGCGGATCACTTCCCGTTTCATGATTGGCACCTGCGATGAGGGATCGATGGCGCCAATCTAGCAGGCTGGTGTCAATGATGCTTCGATACAGGTCGAAGTGTGCTGAACCCGATTGCTCTATCACCGTCATCCTGAGGAGGCCGCGCAGCGGCCGTCTCGAAGGATCGACCGCCACCAGCCGGGCCGCGCATCCTTCGAGACGCGCTACGCGCTCCTCAGGATGACGGTCTGAGAAATTGTAGTGAGCGGCCCCCCACGTCATCGTGCTGGCGAAAGCCAGGACGACACTGAATACATTCACACTCTCTCAGGATGACGGGAAAACTGCAGCGCGCGCGGTTTCGAATCCTACTCCTACAAAATCCCCTGCGCCTTCAGGCCTTCGACCTTGGCCTCATCATAGCCGATGGTCGCCAGCACGTCCTTGGTGTCGGCGCCGAGCAGCGGCGGGGCGCGGTAGTCGGTGATCGGGGTGCCCGAGAAGGTCAGCGCGTTGCGGATCAGCGACAGGTTCGGCTCGAAGGGATGGTCGACCTTCACCCGCATGCCGCGCGACTGCACGTGTGGATCGCTGAACACCTGCTCGAAGTTGTTGATCGGGCCGGACGGCACGCCGGCCTCCTCGAGCTTCTCCAGCCAATAGGCCACCGGCTGCTTCAGGAACAGGCCGGCGAAGATCGCCATGATCTCCTTGCCGTGCACGACGCGGTCGTTGTTCTTGACGAAGCGCTTGTCGTTGGCAAGCTCGGGTTCGCCGAGCACCGCGCAGGTGCGCTGGAACTGGCCGTCATTGCCGACCACCAGCATCAGCTCGCCGTCGGTGCAGCGGAACACGCCGGCCGGCATGCCGCCATTGCCCCAGGTGCCGCGGCGCGGCGGCATGTTGCCGTTGACAAGATAGATCTGGAGCCAGTGCGACAGCGAGGCGATCACGGTGTCGAACAGGCAGACGTCGACATGCTGCCCTTCGCCGTTGTTGGCGTCGCGATGGTAGAGCGCCGACAAAATGCCGATCGAGGTGTTCATGCCGGTCATGTAGTCGACGATCGAGGGGCCGACCTTCATCGGGCCCGCGCCGGGCTCGCCGTCGATATGGCCGGTGACGCTCATCAGCCCGCCCATCGCCTGCAGGATCGCGTCATAGCCGGCACGCGTGGCATAGGGGCCGGTCTGGCCGAAGCCGGTGACCGAACAATAGATGATGCCGGGGTTGATCTGCTTGATGGTGTCGTAGTCGAGGCCGTAGCGCTTGAGGTCGCCGACCTTGTAGTTCTCCATCATCACGTCGACCGACTTGGCCAGTTCGCGGATGATCGCCTGCCCTTCGGGCTTGGCGATGTTGACGGTGACGGACTTCTTGTTGCGGTTGGCGCAGAGGTAGAACGAGTTGTTGTTGTTCGCCTTGCCCTCGGGATCTTTGAGATAGGGCGGGCCAAAGGCGCGGGCGTCATCGCCGCCGCCGGGCCGCTCGATCTTGATCACCTCGGCGCCGAGATCCGCCAGCATCTGGGCCGACAGCGGGCCCGCGAGCACCCGCGTCAGGTCGAGAACTTTGATGCCCGAGAGTGGCAGAGCCGACATGAAGCATTCCTCCGATTTCTTGCTCAATCTTGATTGTCCGGCGCCGGACCGGGCCCTGCCCGTGTTCGCGGCCGCCAGCGCTTGCCGATACACCATTTTGCTGTCGCGAGCACTGCATTGTCGGCATGAAGCCATCTCCGGGCGGCCTATGTGCGGCGCACCGGCCGGAACCGGCCCTGCCCCGTCCTGCCGCCACGCGAAATTGTGAAGATCGCCGACACCGATTTGTCTCAGCGCCGGCGCTATCCTGCCGCGACGAGGAGGAGGACGCGATGCGGACGATCATGACGGTCGGACTGCTGACATTGGTTGCGGCCGCGATGCCGCCCGCCGAGGCGCGCGGCGGCCACGGCCATGGCGGCGGCCACAGCCACGGCATGCATGCCGGCGGCGGCAGTCGCGGCGGCGGATTTGCCGACGACAAGCGCCATGGCAACGATGCCTATACCAAGGCAGCCTCCGACGAGGAGGACCGCCTGCTCAACAGCAAGCTGAAGAGCATCTGCCGCGGCTGTTAGCGCGTGATCCGGAAAAGTGCGAAGCGGTTTCCGAAGAGATCATGCTCGCGTGCTTCGTACCGGCAGCGGAAATCAGGACGCGATCGCCTGCCGCGGTTGGGCGGTGGCCCCGATCAGCTTGCCGATCTCGGGCTTGCAGCCACCGCAATTGGTGCCGGCCTTCAGGCAGCGGCCGATCGCCTCGACGCTGGCGGCGCCCTTCTTGATCTCGGCTGTGATCTGGTGCCGCCCGACGCTGAAGCAGGAGCAGACGATCGGGCCGACATCCTCGCCCGCGCCGAACGGCCGTCCCGCCAGCAGCGACATCCGCGCGTTGGCCGAGAGCTGCTGTTCGGCAAACAGCCCGGTCAGCCAGGCCCGCGACGGCAGCGCGTGATCGGGCGCGATGAAGACGCAGCCCTCGAGCCGGCCGTCGCGCACTGCCGCGTAACGGAAGCGTCCCGCCGCGGGATCGCGATAGGCGATCCATTCGATCTCGACGCCGTCGAGGCCGAGCTGCGTCCTTGCCCAGTCGCGCCAGCTCTCCGGGCGGGCATCTAGCGCGAGCTCCAGCCGCGTGCCATCGCCGGCCTTGCCGTAAACCCAGTAGCCTGACGCCGGACGCTTGATCGCACCGCGGCTCAGGATGAAGGCGTGCCATTGCGGCGCGTAGGGATCGGCCTTGACCGGCGTGTGCTTGGATTCCGGCTGGCCGGACAAGGGATCAACCGCTGGGTTGACCAGCGCGTTGACGCGGCCCTCGCCGGCGAACTCCTCGTTCCAGTGCATCGGCACGAACACGCAGCCGCGGCGCTGGTCGGCGCTGACCACGACGCGCGCGATCATCTCGCCCCAGCTGCTGGTCAGCCGCACCAGCCCTTCGTTCTGCAGGCCGGCCTGGCGTGCATCCTCGGGATGGAATTCGGCATAAGGCTCGAAGATATGCGACAGCAGCCGTCCGGTTTTTCCAGTCCGGGTCATGGTGTGCCACTGATCTCTGATACGGCCGGTGTTGAGCACCAGCGGAAAGTCGCGGCTGGTGGCGTTGCGCGCCGCGCGCGGCGCGACCGGCACGAACCGCGCCTTGCGGTCGGGCGTGAAGAATTGCTGGCTCTCGAACATCCGCGGCGTGCCGGAAGGATGCTCCGACGTCACCGGCCACTGCATCGGCGCCAGCGCGTCATAGCCGTCGTCGTCGAGCCCAGCCAGCGCCGAGATGTCGAAATCGCGCTTGCCGTCATTCTCGAAGCCCGACAATTCGGCATGCTCGCGGAACACCTCGGCGGCCGACGCGTAGCCGAAGCCGGAATATCCCATGCGTTGCGCAACGTCGCAGATGATGCGCCAGTCGGCGCGCGCCTCGCCCGGCGCCGCCAGGAACGGCCGCTGCCGCGAGATCCGCCGCTCGGAATTGGTGACGGTGCCGTCCTTCTCGCCCCACGCCAGCGCCGGCAACAGCACGTCGGCAAGCCGCGTGGTGTCGGTATCGCGCATGCAGTCCGTCACCACGACGAGCTCGCAGGCCTCGAGCGCGGCGCGGGCGCGGTCGGCATCCGGCAGGCTCACCACCGGATTGGTCGAGATGATCCACACCGCCTTGATGCGGCCGTCGGCGATCGCGTCGAACATGTCGACCGCCTTCAGCCCGCCCTTCTCCGCAATCACGGGCGCGCGCCAGAACCGTTGCACCAGCTCGCGATGCGAGGGATTCTCGAGCTCCATATGCGCGGCGAGCTGGTTGGCGAGCCCGCCGACCTCGCGGCCGCCCATCGCATTGGGCTGCCCGGTCAGCGAGAACGGCCCCATGCCGGGACGGCCGATGCGCCCCGTCAGGAGATGGCAGTTGATGATGGCGTTGACCTTGTCGACGCCGCTCGATGACTGGTTGATGCCCTGCGAATACAGCGTGACGACGCGCTCGGTCTTGGTGAACCAGTCGAAAAACAATCCGACCGCGCCTTCGGTCAGGCCGCAGGTCGCAGCGGTCTGCGCCAGGCTCTGCCCGCCGACCTGCTTGAGCGCATCGACGATCCCGGTCGTGCAATTGCCGACAAAGGCGCGATCGACCGCATTGCTGCCGGCCAGAAAGGCGAACAGCCCGTTGAACAGCACGGAATCGCTGCCCGAGCGCAGCGGCAGATGCAGATCGGCGCCCTCGCAGGTCGCGGTGCGGCGCGGATCGATCACCACGATCTTGCACGCCGGGTTCTTCTCCTTGGCCGCCAGCATGCGCTGGTGCAGGATCGGATGGCACCAGGCGGCGTTGGAGCCGACCAGCACCAGAAGCTCGGCCTGCTCGAGGTCCTCGTAGCAGCCCGGCACGGTATCGCTGCCGAACGCGCGTTTGTGACCGGCGACGCTGGAGGCCATGCACAGCCGCGAATTGGTGTCGATATTGGCGGTGCCGACAAAACCCTTGGCGAGCTTGTTGATGACGTAATAGTCCTCGGTCAGGAGCTGGCCGGAGACATAGAACGCGACCGCGTCGGGCCCGTGCTCGCGGATGATCCGGCTATAGCCGTCGGCGACGCGATCGAGCGCGTCGTCCCACGCCGCCGGCGCGCCATCCACCATTGGTTCGAGCAAGCGCCCGTCGAGATCGATGGTCTCGGCGAGCGCCGAGCCCTTGCTGCAGAGCCGGCCGAAATTGGCCGGATGCTCCTTGTCGCCTTCGACCCGGACAGTGCCCGCCGCGTCCTTTGACGCGATGACGCCACAGCCGACACCGCAATAGGGACACGTGGTCTTGACCGGCATTGCCGCTTCGTTCCCTGACCGCTCAGCTCACCGCAGCCGCCTGCCGCACCGCCAGCCAGACCACGCCGTTCTCGACCTTGGCCGGATGGGTATGCGTGCAGCCCTCGTCGGGCGCGACCGCCTGGCCAGTGGCCAGCTCGATGACGAAATTATGCAGCGGACAGGTCACGCGCTTGTTGTGCACGATGCCCTGCGACAGCGGCCCGCCCTTGTGCGGGCAGCGGTCGTCGAGCGCGAACACCTCGTCGCTCTCGGTGCGGAACACCGCGATGTTGCCGCCAGGGGTGCGCACCACGCGCGAGCCGAGCCGCGGAATGTCGTCGAGCGCGCCGATTTCGATCCAGCTGGTCATGCGAGCTCCAATTCGGCGAGAGGCGCGAACTCGTTGCGGTCGACGCCGTGGCTGGCGCGCTCGGCCCACGGATCGGTCTGCGCGAACTGCTGCGAATAGGCGAAACGGGCGAACAGCGCCTTGCGGTTCGCGACGTCGTCGACCACCCGCTTCCGGATCTGCTCGAGACCGACGCGGTCGCACCATTTGTACATGCGCTCGAGATACCAGCCCTCCTCGCGATAAAGCTGGGTCAGCGCCACGATCACCTCGAGCGTCTCGTCCTCGGTCTCGACCTTGGTCAGAAACTCGGTGCCCTTGATGTGCAGGCCGGCGGCGCCGGCGAAATGGATCTCGTAGCCGGAATCGACGCAGACCACGCCGACGTCCTTGCAGGTCGCTTCCGCACAGTTGCGCGGGCAGCCGGAGACGCCGAGCTTGACCTTGGCCGGGGTCCAGGAGCCCCACATGAATTTCTCGAGTTTGACGCCGAGACCGGTGGAATCCTGGGTGCCGAAGCGGCACCATTCGGAGCCGACGCAGGTCTTCACCGTGCGCAGGCCCTTGGCGTAGGCGTGGCCCGACACCATGCCGGCGTCGTTGAGATCGGCCCACACCGCCGGCAGGTCCTCCTTCTTGACGCCGAGCAAATCGATGCGCTGGCCGCCGGTGACCTTCACGGTCGGGATGTTGAACTTCTCGGCGACATCGGCGATGGCGCGCAGCTCGCTCGGCGTGGTGACGCCGCCCCACATCCGCGGCACCACCGAATAGGTGCCGTCCTTCTGGATGTTGGCGTGGACGCGCTCGTTGATGAAGCGCGACTGCTGGTCGTCGCGATATTCGCCGGGCCAGGTCGCGAGCAGATAGTAGTTCAGCGCCGGACGGCAGGAATGGCAGCCGTTCAGGGTCTTCCACTCCATGAAGCGCATCACGGCCGGAATGGTCTTGAGCTGCTGCTCGACGATGACGCGGCGGACGTCGTCATGGCTGTGATCGGTGCATTTGCACAGCGGCTTGACCTTCGGCGCCGCCGAATAGTCGCCGCCGAGCGTGAACGCCAGCACCTGCTCGACCAGGCCGGTGCAGGAGCCGCAGGACGACGACGCCTTGGTATGGGCGCGGACGTCGTCGAGCGTGAACAGCTTCTTCTCCGAGATCGCCTTGACGATCGCGCCCTTGCAGACGCCGTTGCAGCCGCAGATCTCGGTCTCGTCGCTCATCGCGGCGACCGAGTTCTGGCCGCTGACGCCGCCGTCGCCGAGATTGGCGGCGCCGAACACCAGGCGCTCGCGCATATGCGAGACGTCGGTGCCGTCGCGCAGATGCTGGAAGTACCAGGGACCGTCGATGGTGTCGCCGTAGAGCACCGCGCCGACGATCTTCTTGTCCTTCAGGATGATGCGCTTGTAGACGCCGCGGTTGGCGTCCTGCAGCACGATCTCCTCCTTGTCCGGCCCCGGCGCGAAGTCGCCGGCCGAGAACAGGTCGATGCCGGTGACCTTCAGCTTGGTCGAGGTGACCGAGCCGTCATAGGTGGCAAAGCCCTTCATCGCGAGATGGTTGGCGCAGACCTTGGCCTGCTCGAACAGCGGCGCCACCAGGCCGTAGACCTGGCGGCGATGCTGCACGCACTCGCCGACCGCGTAGATGCGGCCGTCATAGGTCTGCATGGTGTCGGAGACGACGATGCCGCGCTCGCAATAGAGCCCGGCCTTCTTGGCGAGCTCGAAATTCGGGCGGATGCCGACCGCCATCACCACGAGATCGGCCGCTAGCTCGGTGCCGTCGCCGAAGCGCACGCCGGTGACGCGCTCCTCGCCCAGGATCGCCTGGGTCTGCGCCGGCATCTTGAACACCATGCCGCGCTCTTCCAGCGACTTGCGCAGGAGGCCGCCGGCGACCGGATCGAGCTGGCGCTCCATCAGGGTGTCGAGCAGATGCACGACCGTGACGTTCATGCCGCGCTTCATCAGCCCGTTGGCGGCTTCGAGGCCGAGCAGGCCGCCGCCGATCACGACCGCGTTGCGATAGTCGGTCGAGGCCTTGATCATGCGATCGACATCATAGATGTCGCGGAAGCCGATCACGCCCGGCAGGTCCTTGCCGGGCAGTGGCAGCATGATCGGATTCGAGCCGGTCGCGATCAGCAGCCGGTCATAGGGCACGCGATCGCCGGCGTCGGTGACGACTTCGCAGGTCCGGCGATCGATCATCGAGATCGTCTCGCCCTTGCGCAGCGTGATGTTGTTGTCCTCGTACCAGTCGACGGTATTGAGCATGATGTCGTCGACGGTCTTCTCGCCGGCGAGCACCGGCGACAGCAGGATGCGGTTGTAATTGCCGTAGGGCTCGGAGCCGAACACGGTGATGTCGTAGAGATCGGGCGCGCGTTCGAGCAGCGCCTCCACGGTGCGGATGCCGGCCATCCCGTTGCCGATCACCACGAGCTTCTGCTTGGTCACTTTGTCGAGCATGGTCTGCCTTTCAATTCCGACGACGGTGCTCAGCGACGCGGCGCGCGTCGTCGATCGACACCGATCAGGTTTGGAGTTGTTAGGAAGCCCAGCCGCGGGCGCAGACCGTCCTCAATGACGATCGATGTTCCGTTATTGACTGATATTCAAAACGCGTGCCAGTTCGCGGCGGACGAATCTCGCTGCAAAATCAATGGGTTTCTGGCGACCTCGAATCTGGCCGGCCGCGCGGCGCGACCGCAGCTGGCCGATTTTTTAGCCACGCCGATGATCTCTTGTGCAGCACAGCATCTGCGGCCGTGGTGACGATCGCGAACCCGCGATCGATGTGCCATCGCGCGCACATGGCGCATCGCACAAGAAAGCATCAGGGTGCGCGTTTGCGCGGCGGCCCTTGCTGCGAGCCACGCCAATCGCGCGCACCGAACGCGGTCCGCGATCTCTTTGCAACGTCTTGCGACTGCAAGGCAAAGCGACGCGATCGATTCGATGGCACGGTAATTGCTGACCTCTGTAGTTGACGGAGTGCGTCTCAACGACGAGCGCACTCATGCATTCACCCACATTCGATTTTATCTGCGCCCGGGATGGCCGCTGTTCAGCGGCTGCCTCTGCCGCATCACCGCGAGACGTGTGCGATGAAGCTAGCCGAGTTCAAGAAGGCAGGTCACTGGCCGACCCTGCTCGCTGCGTTCCTGTATTTCGACATCAGTTTCATGGCGTGGGTCGCGCTCGGGCCGCTGATCGTCTACATCGCACGCGATATGAATCTGGCGGTGAACGAGAAGTTCACTCTGGTCGCGATTCCCGTGCTCGCCGGCGCGCTGCTGCGCGTGCCGATGGGCATTCTCGCCGACATCATCGGCGCCAAGCGCACCGGCATCATCGCCCAGCTCATCGTGATCGCAGCGACCGCGTCGGTCTGGCATTTCGGATTGACCAGCAAGCTCGCGATCGAGCTGTTCGGGCTTGCGCTCGGCGTCGGCGGCGCCTCGTTCGCGGTCGCCCTGCCCCAGGCGAGCCGCTGGTATCCGCCGCAATATCAGGGCGTGGTGATGGGGATCGCCGGTGCCGGCAACATGGGCGTCGTGCTCGACACGCTGCTGGCCCCGAGCATCGCCGAACATTGGGGCTGGCAGGCCGTGTTCGGCTGCCTGTTGATCCCGATGCTGATGGTGCTCGCCTATTATGCGGTCGCGGCCAAGGACGCGCCGGGCGAGCGCAAGCCGATCTCGCTGAAGGCCTATGGCGCGCTCTTGAAGGATTCCGACAGCCGCTGGTTCATGTTCTTCTACTTCATCACCTTCGGCGGCTTCGTCGGCCTCGCCAACGCGTTGCCGCTGTATTTCACCGTGCAGTATCACGTCTCGGGCGTGGCGGCCGGCATGCTGGTCGCGCTGATCGTCGCGTTCGGTTCGGGCTTTCGCCCGGTCGGCGGCATGATCGCGGACCGCATCGGCGGCATTCGTTCACTGTCGATCCTGTTCGGCGTCGTGGTCGCCGCCTATCTGGTGATCGCCTTCATGCCGGAGGGCCCGACCGCGCCGACGCAGGCCGGCTGGGCGCTGACCGAGCTGCCGCGGATCGCCTGGGTCTCGGTGCTGCTGTTCTCGATCGGCGTGCTGGCGCTCGGCATGGGCAATGGCGCGGTGTTCCAGCTGATCCCGTTGCGCTTCCGCCACGAGATCGGCCTGATGACCGGGCTGGTCGGCTGCGCCGGCGGCGTCGGCGGCTTCTTCCTGGCGCAGACGCTCGGTTACGCCAATGGCATGACCGGCGGGTTCGGCGCCGGCTTCCTGTTCTTCGGCGCCCTGGCGTTGCTTGGCTTCATCGGACTTGCCATGGTCAAGGTCCGCTGGCGCACCACCTGGGGCGCGGTGTCGGGAGCGCGCGTCTGATCGCCCGCTCCGGAGAGGACGGGCCCGGACGTGGCATTGCAGCGCGATCTGCAAAGGGATCTCGGCGTTCGCTTCGGCTTTGCCAGCGAGACCGGCAAGCGCGCCGCCAATGAGGATTACGTCGCGGCCTGCCTCGGCCAGCCGGGCACACTGCATCGCGACGTGGTCGCCGCGGTCGCCGACGGCGTCGGCGGCCACAAGGGCGGACGCGAGGCTGCGGAGGTCGCGGTCCGCAGCTTCATCGACGCCTATTATTCGCTGCCGGAGACGCTCGGCGTCCGCCGCCGTGCCGCGCGGGCGCTGGAAGCCGCCAACAGCTGGATCTACGGCCAGGGCCGCGTCGATGTCGCGCGCAGCGGCATGGCCTGCGCGTTCTCCTCGATCATCCTGTCGCGGCGGCAATGCCATGTGATCCATATCGGCGACACCCGCGCCTATCGTCTGAGCGAGGGGCGGCTGGAACGCCTGACCCAGGATCACATCGCCGGCCGCGGCGACCTCGCCCACATGCTGAGCCGCGCCATCGGCTTCGAGGAATTCGCCCGCTTCGACACCACCTCGGTCGGACTTCGGCAACATGACCGTCTCCTGATCTGCAGCGACGGCGTTCATGGCGCGATCGGCGATCCCCGCCTCCAGCAGCTGCTCGAGGAGCGCACGCCGCCGGACGAATCGGCGCGCAGTATCGTCGATGCCGCGCTCGCGGCCGGCAGCAGCGACAACACGACGGCGCTGGTGCTCGACGTCGTCGACCTGCCGCCGGCGGATCGCGACGACCTCACCCACGCGATCGCGACGCTGCCGATCCTCGACCTGCCGGAGAGCGGCGAGGTGATCGACGATTTTGCGCTCGGCGACGTGCTGTCCGACGGGCGCTACAGCCGCCTGTTCAAGGCCGTCGACACGCGCGCCGGCCGCGAGGTGGTGCTGAAATTTCCGCATCCGCGGGTCGCAAGCGAAGGCTCCTATCGCCTCGCCTTCGTGCGCGAGGCCTGGGTTGCCGCGCGCGTGCGCAGCCTGTGGATCGGCGAGATCATCGAGGTGCCGGCGGAGCGCCAGACCAGGCTCTATTCGGCGATGCCGCTCTATGAGGGCGAGACGCTGGAGCAGCGGCTCAGCCGCGCGCCGCGGCTGTCGCTGACCGAGGGTATCGCGATCGCAACCAAGCTGGTGCGCGCCGTGACGGCGCTGCACCGCGCCGGCATCATCCATCGCGACATCAAGCCGGACAATGTGATCCTGCTGAAAGACGGCGGGCTGCGCCTGGTCGACCTCGGCGTCGCGCGCGTGCCGCTCTTGGAGGATTTTCCCGCCGAGGACATCCCGGGCACCGCAAGCTACATGGCGCCCGAGCTGTTCGGCGGCAACGCCGGCGACGAGGCGTCGGATCTGTTCGCGCTCGGCGTCACGGTGTATCGCATGTTCACCGCGAACTATCCGTTCGGCGAGATCGAGCCGTTCTCGCGGCCGCGGTTCGGCAAGCCGGCACCGCTGTCACGCTACCGGCCGGACCTGCCGGCCTGGCTCGATGCCGTGATCGGCAAGGCGCTCAGCGTCGAGCCCGCGCAACGCTTCGGCGACGCCATCGAGTTCGCGCATGAGCTGGAAAACGGCGCGACCTGGGCCGGCCCCGCCGTCGCCACCCGCAAATCGCTGCACGACCGCGATCCCGTGACGTTCTGGAAGGTGCTATGCGCGATCCTGGCGCTGATCGTCGTGGTGCTGCTGGCGCGGCATTAGGCTTCCGTCGTCATTGCGAGGAGCGATAGCGACGAAGCAATCCATCCAACCGCGTCTGCGGGCAGATGGATTGCTTCGCTTCGCTCGCAATGACGGCTGGATTGGTTCACAGTCGCTCAGGATCAGCGGAAAGGCGCTTGTGGCGCAGTAAGAATAACCTAAGACCCCGCGCGGCGGATGGTGATCCGGGTCTCGTCGGTCATGTCCTTGAGCTCCTTGTTCGGCTCGCGATAGAGATGCCGCTCGATCTCGACGGTCCGGCCGTCGGTGGTCTTGCTGCATGTCTCGTCGACGAAGACTCCGCCGACCTCCTGCTTGTCGGCGCCCGGCTTCGCCTCGACGCAGCTCCAGCCGTCCTCGCCGTAGCGCGACTTCGCTTGCAGGCCGAGCAGGAACGCCTTCTTGCGCAGATAGAGCCGCGCCTTCGGATCGGTCTCGATGGTCAGCGCGGCGATCTTGGCATCCTTGTCGATCATCACCGTCAGGATCGCGGGATGGCCGGCGACCATGGTGCCTTCGTGCGCGGTCTCGCGATCATACTCGAAGCGAATGCCGCGCAGCTGGTCCGGCCCTTCCGGGCAGTTCGACCATTGCGCCCATTCCGCCAGTCGGTGGGTGGTCTTCTCGCCGGCGCAGGTCAGGTTGATGTAGCCGGCGTCCGGAACGCTTGAAATCGCCATGCCGACATTGATGTCGCGCAGGTCTCCCGCGGTCGCCATCGCCGGCACCGCGGCCGTGACGGACGCAGCAAAAACCAAACCACGAATTGTCGATCTCTGCTTGCTCATGGCTTTGCCTTCTCGCTTGGGTCGGACGGCGCGGCGGCATGGCCGGCCTCCTTGTAGATGTTGCAGACGCGCGAGCCGTCGCCGAAGAAGGTGATGCATTCGTCGTAGTTCGGCTCGCCCTTGCCCTTGACGTGGGCGAGCACGTAGTCGGCGACCGCCTCGATCTCGTTCGGCCGCAGGAACACGTTCGCCTCCGGCGGCATGCGGTCGGCGACGTCCTGTCGGCTCATCTCGTAGCATTTCGTGGTGTCGTAGGAGCCGCGCACGAAGAACGGCATGCCGGTGCCCGGCCGCCCGCATGTCACGGTCTCGATGATCTGCTCGCGCGTCAGCTCGGTCTTGCGCAGCGACAGCGCGTCGCCGCCATAACCGCCGCCGCCGTTGCCGTGCCATTTGTGGCAACCCATGCAATTGCCGCGCTTGAACACCGCCTTGCCCGCATCGGTCGGATCGCTCGCCGACTGGGCCTGCGCCGTCGCCACGAATCCCATTACCAGCGCGCAGCCGAGCCACGCGCCAACCAGCCAGTTTTGCTTCATGTGTCTTGTTTCTTCTCTCGGCCAAATCGAACGCGGGAGACTCCGTTTCGGAGCCTCCCGCGCTTGCGACGTCAAAGGGCGAACACGTAGAGCATCGAGCCCGGCTGCATCCGCTTCAGCTCGGGGGTGGCATCGATGAACCACTTGTCCCAGGCTCCGCCGAGGCCGACCAGGATCGCGACATACTGCTTGCCGTCCACCGAGAACGTGATCGGGGGCGCGTTGACGCCACCGCCGGTGTTGAACTGCCAGAGCTGCTGCAGCGACTTCGCGTCGTAGGCGATCACCTCGCCGGACGGCTGTCCGGAGAACACCAGGTCAGGCGTCGCCAGGATGCCGCCGAGGTTCGGGAATTGCGTCTCCGCCTTCCCTGCCACCTTGCCGGTGGTGACGTCGATCGCGGTCACGCTGCCGGTGATCTTGACGTTCTGGCTCGGCCCGCCGCCGGTGAAGAACTCGCGCGCCTTCACCTTGTCCGGCGTCATCTCCTCGACCTTGATGTGGTTGCAGCTCTCGATCACCGGGATGTACCAGAGCTTCAGGTTCGGATTATACGCGGTCGGCGGCCAGTTCTTGCCGCCCATGTTGCCGGGGCAGATATCCGTTTCCTTGTTGGTGCGGCTCGGCGTGACCGACGCATTGTACTTCTGCACGCCCTGCTTCGGATCGTACTCCACCGGCTTGCCGGACTCGGGATCGAGCCCCTTGGTCCAGGTCACCTTCTTGACGAAGGGCAACCCCCAGACGAACTTGCCGCTGTTGCGATCGACCGCGTAGGCAAAGCCGTTGCGGTCGGCCTCGAGCGCGAGCTTCAGCGTCGTGTTGTTCGGACCGGGAACGTCGACCAGCACGTTCTCCGCCACGCTGTCATAGTCGTAGGGATCGTTCGGCGTGTGCTGGTAGTGCCACTTGATCTTGCCGGTGTCGGCGTCGAGACCAAGCGACGAGTCGGTATAGAGGTTGTCGCCGGGCCGGTATTCATTATCCCAGTCCGGTCCGGGATTGCCGACGCCCCAGACAATGGTGTTGGTCGAGGGGTCGTAGCTGCCGGTGACCCAGGTCGAGCCGCCGCCGCTCGCCTTGGCGTTCTTGTCGTCCTTCCAGGTCTCCGCCCCCGCCTCATCCTTGCCCGGGATGGTGTGGGTGCGCCAGACTTCCTTCTGGCTGTTCAGGTCGGTGGCGGCGATCCAGCCGCGAATGCCGTATTCCGCACCGGCCACGCCCGAAATCGCCTTGTCCTTGACGATCAGCGGAGCGCCGGTGATCACCTCGCCCTTGTCGGGATCGGCGACCTGACGCTGCCAGGCGACCTGCCCAGTCTCCTTGTTGGTCGCGATCAGGCGGCCGTCGAGCGTGTGCGAGATGACGAGGTTGTTCCACAACGCGACGCCGCGGTTGTCGACGCCGCAGCAGGCCACCGCGCCGGCCCAGTCGTGGTCGGTCTTGGGATCCATCTTCCAGACCAGCACGCCTTTGCCGCCATGCGCATCGATCTTGTAGACCGAGCCCCAGCCGTCGGTGACGTACATGAACCCGTTCTCGACGATCGGCGTTCCCTCCAGGCCGCCATGCGACCAGATTCCACCGCCCTCGACGCCGCCAAGCGCCATGGTCCAGGCGACCTTCAGGTTCTTGACGTTATCCTTGTTGATGTCGGTCAGCGACGAGAAGCGGGTCGCCGAATAGTTCTTGTGATGGTGCAGCCAGTTGCCTGCTTCCTTGTCAGCATTGAGCAGGCGATCCTGGTTGACGTCGTCGGCGAGCGCGAAAGAGCCCGCCAAGGTCGCTGCGGATGCTACGGCCGCCGCGAGCATATGAGATTTTACCCAATTCAACCTTGTCATGGATGTATTTCCTCCGGATCCAGCATTCTTCATTGATCGTATCGCCCGTCACATACGGGCGATCGCGCGAGAAGCCTTGAGTCCCGGCGATTGGCTGTGCCACCCGCCGCATTCCCAGTCACTTGTCTTGAGTTACTTGTCTTGAGTTACTTGTCTTGAGTTACTTGTCTTGGGTCACTTCTGGACCGTTACCTCCGTCTCGATGGTTCCTGCTTTCTGAAAAACGATCGCGCATTTGAACGTCTCGCCGGGAGCGAGCACCTGACGCAACTGCAGCAGCATGACGTGATAGCCGTCGCGCTTCAACTCGAGCGTAGCCTTTGCAGGCACCGGAATGTTCGGAATCGAACGCATGGCTGGTGTGCCTTCGCCGCGATCGACGGTGTGACGTTCGGAAAAATTCGCCACCGGACAACGGACACGGAGCAGCGCGTCGGCGCTGTCTGCCTCATTCTTGATCGTCATCGTCAAGGGAAGGTCCCCGCCCGCTTTGTCGACCGCCGGTACGCGCGCATCCACAATTGCCAGGGATTCGTTCGCGACGGCGTTGGGCATCACTCCGAACGTGCCGATCAGGCAGAATAATGGCAACGCGATCCATGAGCTGCACTTAACCGACCGGCACGCAACGACGCCATGCAACTCCCGCTCGAACGACATCAAGTTTTCTCCCATCGTGATTTTTGCGGCATTGTTTCATGCTTCGTCGCGCGCTGCCAGCGATTGAACGTCGGGAACTCGGCTTCCTGCGATTCGTGCTACATTTTTGCGCATGAGCGTTCTCGATACGCTAACGCAGGCAGAGCGCGATGCAGCACATACTGCACCGCGTGAGGTGATCGCATGTGCGCAACCAGCTCTGGTGGTTTGACGTCTTCGCATCGGATCACTGCGGCACCGGGTGCAGCCGCGCCAGCTGGTCGAGCGACAATCCGGCCTCGCGATCGCTCAACGGAAACCGGACAATAATGTCCTGACGCGCCACCTGCCCCCACAGCGCGTCCGACGACCATTTCTGCGGCTCAGGCCCGCGCGGGCCGTCGATCCAGATGAAATACCATTCCGCCATCGTGGCGCGCTCCCTTGCGGAAGATTGACCCTCCGCCGGCCAATCCGCAACGCCCGATTTCACAGCGTGGGAGCCAGCCGCGGTTCAGGATCTGTCGTAAGGCGTCCCGTCCTTGTGCAGGAAGCGGCCGTCGGAGCTCGGGCTCATCATGTCAATATCGGAGCAGGTGATGACATCGGCGCGCGAACGCGAGCCGACTTCGAGATAGGTCGCCGTCATCTGCGACCTGTTGATCATGTGATGCCCGTTGCCGGAGTTTTTCGGAAATGCCGCGCAATCGCCGGCGCGCAGCACCGTCTCGCCGCCGTCCTCCACCAGCACCAGCTCGCCCGCGAGCACATAGACGAACTCGTCCTCGTCCGAATGCCAGTGGCGCTGGCTCGACCAGTTGCCGGGCGGCAACCGCATCAGATTGACGCCGAAATCGGCGAGCCCGCCGGCATCGCCGAGCCGTTGCCGCACCCGCTCCGCGGACAACGCGGCGAACTCGGCCGGATAGCCGGTCCCCTTGCGTTCCGGCACGTTTGTCAGGTCGATCTTCGGCATGGCAGATCCTTCGCCATCAGGATATCGTCGTAGTAGCGGCCGTCGATCTTCAACGCGCGCTGCTCCAGCCCGTACGCGACGAAACCCATGCTCTCGTAGAGCCGAACCGCCGGCTCGTTGCCCTTCACGACGACGAGCTGCACCAGCTCGACCGTTTCAGCTGCAAGTTCGAGCGCGGCTTCGACCAGAAGCCGGCCGACACCGCCGCGCCGCGCCGCCGGCCGCACATACATGCTGACCAGCGCGCCCTTGTGCCGTTGCTTCGGCCCTTCCGCCGCCACGAAGCCGACGATCCCTGCGATTTCGTCGCCCCGGAACGCGCCGAGGATCACCGCGCCGCGCGTCAGCCGCTCCGCGAACCATTCGACGGGGTGCACGCTCTCCGTCTCATAGGCGCTGCCGAACGCCTCCGGACTCATGCGCAGCGCTTCGAGGCGGATGTCGCGATAGAGCGCCGCATCCGCGGGCAACAGGCGCCGGAGCTCGATGGATTGCATGTTCATTCGGTACCGCTACGCTCAGGCGTTATCGGCCGCAGGCCCATCGACGGGCCTGAGGCGATCATCGATATAGCGTCGCAGCGCCGCTGCGGCGTTCAGCATGTGCGCACGCATCCTGCGTGATGCGGTCTCGCCATCGCCTTCCGCGATCGCCTGCATGATGGCGTCGTGCTCATCCCGCGACTTGCGGATACGGTCGCCCTGCCGCAATTGCGTCCGGCGGAAGGCGCTGAGCCGCGCACGCACGTCCTGCGCCTGCTCCGCCATGAACGAGTTATGCGTCGCGCTGTAGATGCATTCATGGAATTGCCGGTTGAACGCATCATAGGCATCGACGTCATTCGCCTCGACCATCGCCCGCGAGGATTCGTGGAGCTCGATCAGATGGCTGCGCTCGAGCGGGGTCATGCGATAGGTCGCAAGCCTGACGCACATCGCCTCAACCTCGGCGCTGGTCTCGAACATGTCCATGATGCGCTCGGGCGTCATCCGCGCCACGACCAGGCCGCGGCGGCCGCGCACCTCGACCAGGCCGCTGACCACGAGCTGGCGAAGCGCCTCCCGCACCGGCGTGCGGGAGGCGCCAAAGCGATCGGCGAGCTGCTGCTCCTCCAGGGCCGAACCGGCAACCAGCGCGCCCGACGCGATCTCGTCGGTCAACGCGTTCCGGATCCGATCGGAGAGCAATCCCCCATCGTCTTCCGGATCGGTCGCGACCTTGAGCAAACCTGCCATTTAGCCTCCTGTGATCGCGCGCACCGCGAAGTAAAGGACAGACGGCGCGACCAGGCATCCCAATCCCGTATGGAACGTCGCCGTCAACGCCCCGTATGGCACCAGCCGCCGGTCGGTCGCGGCGAGCCCTCCGGAAACCCCGCTGACCGTCCCCATCAATCCGCCGAACACCATGGCGCTGCGCGGATTGTCGAGGCCGATCATCCTGGCGACGAACGGCGTGCCGATCATCACGATCACCGCCTTGAACACACCGGTCGCAATCGAAAGGGCGATAACCGGCGAGGATGCACCGATGGCCGCCCCGGTGACCGGTCCCACAATGTAGGTGACCGCGCCGGCACCGATCGTCGTCAATGATTCGGCATCAGTGTAGCCAAACGCCGCGGCGACGAGAACGCCGAGAATGAACGGGACCACGGTTCCCAGGCCGAGCGCGACCGCGCCGATCACGCCGGCCTTGCGCGCATGCACGACGTCGACCTCGAAGGCGGTGGCAACGATGGCAAAGTCGCGCAGCATCGCGCCGCCCATCAACCCGATCCCGGCCAGCGCCGGCAGGTCGGCGACGCCCTTCTCGCCGCCGGTGAAGAGGCCACCGAGAAAGGCCAGCGCGAGCCCCAGCATGATCGCGATCGCCGAGCCGTGAATGCGCCCGAAGGTGAAATATTTCGAGATCGCTCCGGAGATCCACATCAGGATCCCGACCGCGGCGAACGCGGTGATCAGCGAATTCGCGACGAGCACGTGAGACAGCATGGTCATGCGATCCTCCCGGACTTGAACTGAGGCACCGGCGCGGCAAGCGTCTCGGCCTCGCGCGCCTCGATCTCGTCCATCGTCTCGACCCGGCCGCTGAGCCGGCCGATCAGGGCGACCATCGCGAAGCACACCGCGACGGCACCGGCGCCGGCGATGATGACGATCGGACCGCCCTTCGCTGCGGCGACGACGTTCTGCTGCGCGGCCATGGCGACCACGATCGGAATGTAGAAGCTGCCCCAGAACTCGACGCCGGTCTTGAGCCCGTGGCTGAGCAGCTTGCGGCGCACCAGCCAGAGCCGGGCCGCGATCAGAAAAATCATCGCAATGCCGACGCCGCCGACATTGGCCTTCACGCCGAGGGCGACGCCGAGCAGGTCGCCCAGGAAGCCTCCCAGCAGGGTGCAGATCGCGAGCAGCGCGACACCGGAAATGGTCACGGGCGCCTCCCCGCGGTGAGCAGGGCGCCGGCAGCAGGACTTGGACGCTTCGTATGCATTCGCATCGTGAATTTCCTCCTGTGTATGCGAATATCCGTCGCTTATTGATTATCGTATACATTAATTGACAGAGCGACGCAATACGCATACATTGATCGGCATCGAAGCCCATCTCGCATGCCGAGGAGCCCGAAATGAGCGATTGGGGTATGCAAAAGGCCGCGCTGCGCGAGCGCCTCGCCGCCGGTCGGCGGCACGCCGACGGAAAGATCGTCCCGATCCCGCGGCTGCCTGCGTTCCTGAACGCAGTGATCCGGTCAGGTGATCGGGTGTGCCTCGAGGGTGACAACCAGAAGCAGGCCGACATCCTCGCCTCGGCGCTCGCAGACCTGGACCCTGCCGAGATCAGCGATCTCCACATGGTGCAGTCGGGCGTGGTGCTGCCGTCCCACCTCGACATCTTCGAGAAGGGCATCGCGCGGCGGCTCGACTTCTCCTATTCGGGCCCGCAATCGGCGCGCATGGCGCGGATGCTGTTCGGCGGCAAGATCGAGCTCGGCGCCGTCCATACCTATCTCGAGCTGTTCGCGCGCTACTTCATCGATCTGACGCCGAACGTCGCGCTGATCGCAGCCGTCAGCGCCGACAAGGACGGCAACCTCTATACCGGGCCGAACACCGAAGACACACCGACGGTGGTCGAGGCGACCAGCTACAAGAACGGCCTCGTCGTGGCCCAGGTCACCGAGATCGTCGACAAGGTGCCGCGGGTCGATATCCCCGGCGACCTCGTGCATTTCGTGGTCGAAGCCCGCCGGCCGTTCTATGTCGAGCCCCTGTTCACGCGCGATCCGGCGGCGATCACCGAGACCCAGATCCTGACCGCGATGCTCGCCATCAAGGGCATCTACGCGCCCTACGGCGTGCGCCGGCTCAATCACGGCATCGGCTTCAACACCGCCGCGATCGAATTGCTGCTGCCGACCTATGGCGAGAAGCTCGGCCTCAAGGGCAAGGTCTGCACCCACTTCGCGCTCAATCCGCATCCCACGATGATTCCGGCGATCGAAGCCGGATGGGTCGAGCAGATCCATTGCTTCGGATCGGAGGTCGGCATGGAGGATTATGTCGCGGCGCGCCCCGACGTGTTCTTCACCGGACCGGACGGCTCGCTGCGCTCCAATCGCGCGTTCTGCCAGACCGCAGGCCTCTATGCCTGCGACATGTTCATCGGATCGACCCTGCAGATCGACCTCGAGGGCCACAGCTCGACGGTGACGTCCAGCCGCATCGCGGGCTTCGGCGGTGCGCCGAACATGGGCTCCGACCCGCGCGGCCGCCGCCACCCGAGCGAACCCTGGCTCAAGGCCGGCGCCGAGGCCGCGCCGGATTCCGATGCCGCGCTGCGCCGCGGCCGCAAGCTGGTGGTGCAGATCGGCGAGACCTTCGGCGAGCGCAACGCCCCGCTGTTCGTCGAGCGGCTCGACGCGTTGGAACTGGCAAGCGCGCTCAAGCTCGATCTCGCGCCCGTCATGGTCTACGCCGACGACGTCACCCACATCGTCACCGAGGAAGGCATCGCCAACCTCCTGATGTGCCGGGACAAGGACGAGCGCGAGCAGGCGATCCGCGGTGTTGCCGGCTACACCGACATCGGCCGCGCCCGCGATTCCAGGCTGGTCGAGAAGCTGCGCGCGCGCGGCGTGATCCGGCGCCCGGAAGATCTCGGCATCGATCCGCTCGACGCCGATCGCCGCCTGCTCGCCGCCCGCTCAATCAAGGATCTCATGCTGGCGTCCGGCGGACTCTATCGTCCGCCCAGCCGCTTTCGCAATTGGTGAGGAGTTTTGCATGGAAACGCTCAGCTTCCGACTATCCGCCCCGAAACGCGCCGGTGGCACCCGCATGCAGGCGATCGTCGGCGTCGTCGCCTCCGGCAATCTCGAGGTGCTGCTGGAACGCGCAGCACCCGCCGACAGCTGCATGATCGACATCACGACCGCAGCCCACGGCTTCGGCGCGGTCTGGGACGCCGTGGTTCGCGATTTCGCGGCCCGCCGCCCTGCCGGCGGCCTGCGCATCTCCATCAATGACGGCGGCGCCCGGCCCGACACGGTCGCGCTGCGCCTCGCCCAGGGCGTCCGCAAGATCGAGGAGCCGGAACGATGACCGCAGCCACTGCCAACACGGATTCGCTGAGCTGGTACGAGGCGAGCGCCCGGCAGCGCATTGATGCGCTGCTCGATCCCGGCAGCTTTGCCGAGTTTATCGGCCCCGAGCAGCGCGAGATCAGCCCGCATCTTTCGATCTTCGACCTGCCTGAGCAGTTCGACGACGGCATCGTCGTCGGGCGCGGCCGCCTCGACGGCTCGCCGGTGCTGGTCGCGGCACAGGAAGGACGCTTCATGGGCGGCGCCTTCGGCGAGGTGCATGGCGCCAAACTGACCGGTCTGTTGCGCGCCGCGCGTGCGCTTCAGCAGGACGTGCTGATCCTGTTCGACACCGGAGGCGTGCGGCTTCAGGAAGCCAATGCCGGCGAGCTCGCCATCGCGGAGATCATGCGCGCGATCATCGAGGCGCGGCGCGCCGGCGTCAGCGTGATCGGTGTGATCGGCGGCCGCGCCGGATGCTATGGCGGCGGCAGCCTGATCGCCGGCACCTGCTCGCGCCTGATCGTCTCCGAACAGGGCCGGATCAGCGTCAGCGGCCCCGAGGTGATCGAGACCAACAGGGGCATTGAGGAGTTCGACTCGCGCGACCGCGCGCTGGTCTGGCGCACCATGGGCGGCAAGCACCGCTACCTGATCGGCGGCGCCGACATATTCGTCGACGACGAGGCATTGGCGTTTCGCCGGGCTGTGATCGACGCGCTCGAGGTCACACGCGGTTGCAGTTTGGCTGTTCTCGACGCCGAGCAGACACGCCTGGAGCGACGGCTGCAACGCTTCGGCGCGGCCAAGGACGCGGTCGAGATCTGGCAGGTGCTCGGCATCGACCAGCCGGCCGACATCCCCGCGCTTCCGACCGACGCATTTCTTCGCGCGGCGACCAACAGGGAGAACGCCGATGACGCTCGATGACATCCTGGCCGGCCTGTTCCCGAACGGCAGCAACATCGACATCAGCGGCGCGATGATTGCGGGATCGGCGATCCTTCCCGGTGCAGGCCCGGTCCACGTGCTCGGCATGACCCAGGGACAGCCGCTCGGCGTCGACGAGGCGATTGTGCTGGCAAGGCGTGTGCTCGAGATCGTCAAATCAGGCGATCGCGCGCCGATTCTGCTCCTGGTGGATTCGTCGAGCCAACGCATGAGCCGGCGCGACGAACTGCTCGGCCTCAGCGAATATTTGGCGCATCTCGCCAAGGCCTTGATGCTGGCGGAAGCGGAAGGACACCGCACCGTCGCCCTGCTCTACGGCGGCAGCGCAGCCGGCGCGTTCATCGCCACCGCCCTCGCAGCCGGCACGCTGGTCGCGCTGCCCGCCGCGCATCCCGCGGTGATGGATCTGCCGTCGATGGCGCGGGTCACCAAGCTTCCGATCGACGTGCTCAAGGCCAAGGCGGAAGCGACCCCGGTGTTCGCTCCGGGCCTCGAGAACATGGTGCAGACCGGCGGCATTCAGGCGGTCCTGGACGAGCACGCGCCGTTGGCGCCGCAGCTCGCCGCGATCCTCGAGCGTCCGCAAGGACCGGACCCGCGCGGCCGGCTCGGTGCCGAGCGCGGCGGACGGCGAAAGGCTGCAGAAATCGCCGACCGCGTCGTGACGCTCGCAGCGTCCGCGCCGCAGGAGATGCAACATGGCTGACGCATTGGATCGCCACACCATGGTGAAGGTCTCGGCCGCGGGATGGAGCGCAGCGATGCGCCGCTATCCCGAACTCGCCGTTGAACCGATCATCGCAGAATGGGCGCGCGCGGATCGTCCGCTCATCGTCCGGCGGCCGGCTTGCAGCGATGGGGCGGGCATGATTCCGCTCGGCCTGCCGCTGCCACCGAGCCACGGCAAACGACGCCTTGCGCTGGCGCTCGCGCCCGGCGACATCGTCGCATCCGCCCCGCCGCCCCTGCTCGCCGATGCCGCCGCCACAGCGCCGACGCAGTGGCGCGAGACGATCGCACACCTCGTCCGGCTTGTGCCGGAGACCCGAACCTTCGGCAGCCTGGCGTGGCAGCATCTCACCGGGCTGCCCTATCTGTCGGACAATTCAGACCTCGATCTGCTCTGGCCGCTGGCGTCAGCGCGGCAGGCGCAGAGCCTGCCGTCCGACATCGCTGCGATTGCAGCGCAGGCGCCGATGCGGCTCGACGGCGAGATCGTCGGTTGCGCCGGCGGTGTGCAGTGGCGCGAACTGACCGGCAGCGACGAGGACGAAGTTGTCGTGAAGGGCCCTGACGGCGTCACCGGCGCGACGCGCGCAGCGTTTCTGTCGGGGCGGACGTCGTGAACGCCGCGCTGAAATGGCAATCACGGCCGCGACGGGAGGCTGATGCGGAGCAGATCGGTCGGCTTGCCGCGCTGTGCCTGAAGCTCGAGGTCGCGACCTATCCGAAGCCGGGGCTGGTCAGCCATGTCGACAACGGCGCGCACGGGGATATGGACGCCGCGCTGCTGTGCCTGAGCGCCGACACGCTGGCGCCCTTCTTCCGCGATCTGGCGGCCGCCGGCGCCGAGGGTGCCGGCATGAACCGGTTGCGCGCCATCGGAGTTGCCGCGGAACGCGCCATGATGGCTGCGACCTCCGGCGTCAACACCCACCGCGGCGCGATCTTCGGACTGGGCCTGCTGTGCGCCGCAGCCGGATATCGCGGCGCGCTCGGCATCCGCAAGTCGCTGGGCGAACTGGTATCGCAACGTTGGGGCGATGCGATCCTCTCCGGCCCGGTCTCGCTGCGCAGCCATGGCGCGGTGGCCGCACGCCGCCACGGTGCCGGCGGCGCCCGATCGGAAGCAGCAGGTGGCTTCCGCTCCGTCTATGACATCGCCCTTCCCGCCCTGCATGCGGCGCGGACGCTGGCACCACATGATGAGGAAGCGGCACGGGTTCAGACCTGCATGACGCTGATCGCCGACGTCGCCGATACCAATCTCCTGCATCGTGGCGGCGCGGAAGGATTGCATTTCGCGCAAGCCAGCGCATCGGCATTTCTGGCCAGCGGAGGCGTCGGATCCTGTGGCTGGCGCGCGCGCGCCACCAACATTCATCGCGCATTCGTGGCGCGTAATCTGAGCCCCGGCGGCTCGGCCGACCTGTTGGCCATGGCGCTGTTCATCGATCGGCTGGAACGCTGATGCTTGCATTGATCTGCGGCGGACAAGGCACCCTCTCCGACACGATCTTCGATCTGGTCGACGGTCAGCCTGCGGCGGAGCCGGTATTTGCCGCCGCAACGGCCTGTCTCGGCGAGGACCCGCGGACGCTGGTCAGGGCAGCAAGCGCCGACCAACTGTCCGCCAATCGCGTCAGCCAGATCCTGACCGTCACATCGGCGCTCGCGATCCATGCCTGCCTCGGCGACCTGCTCACGCGGGAGACCGCCGTCACCGGCTACAGCGTCGGCGAGATGGCGGCCTGGAGCATTGCCGGAATCTGGACCGCCGACGAGGCCTTGCGGCTGACCGAGATTCGCGCACGGCTGATGGACAGCGCCGCGGGACCGGACGGCCGCCTCGGCTATGTCCGCGGGCTCGACGGGGCCACGCTCGACCGGCTGCTCGAAAAACACCGCTGCGAGATCGCGATCAAAAATCCGGACCTCCTGTTCGTGGTCGGCGGCGCCGAGCCGGATGTGATCGCGCTCTGCGAAGAGGCCGCAACAGCGGGCGCGCGCAGCGGGCTTCTCGCCGTGAAAATCGCTTCGCACACGTCACGCCTTGAGCAGGCCAGCGAGCCGCTGCGCCAGGCGCTCGACGCCGGCAAGCGCTTTCCCATCTCGGGTCGGCGCATCCTGCTCGCGGGTGGCGATGGTGAGCGCATCTTCACGCCAAGCCGTGCGACAGCGATGCTCGCACGCCAGGTCGCGCAACCGATCGACTGGGCAGCGACGCTGACGGCGCTCTCCGAACTGGGGATCACGCGGGTGCTGGACCTCGGTCCGGGGCATGCGCTCGCCGAGATGACGCAGGCCTTCCTGCCCTCGATCCGCTGCTACGCGGCCGACGGGTTTCACAGCATCGACGGCTTGCGAAGCTGGACGGCTCTCGACTAGCCGGCGACGCCGCGATCGAGATCAGTGGTTCTCCGAAGCCCTGAGCCCAGCGCGCATCCTGCGCCGATTTTATCCGTGTCCTTACGGTATGGCGCCATACCAGATCACGAGCGCGAAGATCACCAACAAGGCGACGGTGATGATCGCTTCGCTCGTGGGCATGTGCCTTATGGCCGCCTCCGCACGCGGGAGCAGGATGCTGTGATGGGGCGGTGGTTCTCATCAGCACAACGGCGCTCGTTTGAAATATTTGCGGGCGGCGTTGGCTCTAGCCCCAGGAAGGAAATGCAAAATCCCGGTAGCCTTAGCTTGCACAAGACGTGCGGCTGGAACATGCCCCAAAAGGGCTATCACCTTGAAACAATCGGGGGCTTTACATTCCGGAAGATCGGGAGTTCGGCCGCCCCTTCGCTCGCGATGTCGGCCGGCGTCGCGAGATCGCCAAGCGCCATGCCGTAGGCAACGCGGCCCCTAGCGCCACGAGCCGTCCGGCCCAAGCGGCAACGTCGGAGGGTCGCGCTTGTCCTCGTCAGGCTTCACCTTGAAGCCCTGCCGAAACGCGAACCAGATGAAGCCGACCAACCCGACCACGCAGATCGGCGCGAGAAACCAGTCAGGCATGTCGCAATCCTCCAGCAGCCTACCGACGTAAGTCTCGGCGATCCCGCGCTTAGTTCAAAATGCGGGATGCCCCGTCCGAATGAACCGTAGCGCCATTGTCCGGACGAATCCGAGGCGTTGCCGCAAGTGATGTCCGGCCAAGGTCGAACTGAGCCTAAGATGCCGCGAAAAACGCCATCCTGACTAACTTTATGAGTCTATCCAGATAAGCCTGTGTCGAAAACACGTCTTTCCCGAGTAAGACTGAATCGCTTGCGGAAGAAGTCTTCGATTGCCTGATTCCGGGTTGGCGGCCGGCCAGCGCAGAACTGGCGGGTGGACCGACTATAGCCAACTGGTCCGTTTTGGATGAAGCCATTGGCCTGGAAGCTGACGCGCCTCGCATCCAGCCCACTTGCCACAACCCGGGACAGCCACCCTCGTCGCGCGAAGAGCGAGAGCTTCCCAAGCAACGGATACCGCACCGGACAAGGCCTAGGAACGTCCCTAGCCGGCGGAGATTACCTCCCGCAATTGCTACCCGAGCCAGGAGGTTTTCCGTGAGGGATTTTGGCAGTGTGCAGGAAAATCTGGGAGACCGCGGCTTTTTCATCGCCCCGCTCGACGATCTCGTGACCTGGGCTCGATCCGGCTCCCTGATGTGGATGACGTTTGGGCTCGCTTGTTGTGCCATCGAGCAAATGCAGGTCTCGATGCCAAGATATGACATTGAACGTTTCGGAGCCGCACCTCGCGCGTCCCCACGACAGTCGGATGTGATGATCGTGTCGGGAACGCTCTGCAACAAGATGGCGCCGGCCCTGCGCAAAGTCTACGATCAGATGCCGGAGCCGCGCTACGTCATCTCGATGGGGTCCTGCGCCAATGGCGGCGGATACTATCACTTTTCCTACTCTGTCGTTCGCGGCTGCGATCGAATCGTACCGGTAGACATCTACGTCCCGGGGTGTCCGCCGACCGCCGAAGCTTTGCTCTACGGCATCCTCCTCTTGCAAAACAAGATCAGACGAACCGGCTCGATCGAACGTTAGAGCAGCTGTCCAGGGCGACCGCTACGTTCCGGTACAGAACGAAATGGCGATCGTCGATCGGCACAGCGATCGCTTGTCGGCTCCGCAGCAAGGCATAGCCCTTTTACTTAAGTTAACGCGTGGCGACACAGTGCGCGCTAAAACGTCTACGATCGAAAATGGCGAGATGGACGATGATGGTGAAACGGCGACGCCGATTCAAACAGCCAACGTCGCTAGCTCATCGACTGGCGCAGGAAATGGGACGCCTGCGCGAATTGGCGCGCGGGTTGCCGCCCGGAACGGAGCAAAGCATGCTCCTGCGCAAGGCCCATCAGGCCGAAACGGCGTTGCGCATCGACACATGGCTGGCTTCCCCGGGCACCTCACATCCAGTCGGCAAAATGTCCTTGATGGGCCGCACTCAACCGAAGCGCCGCTGATGCCCCCGCATTGTGGCTCGGCTAGAGACCCGTCGAGCGCAGCGGCGTTTTGACGTCGACCGTGGGAGGCCGGTCGCGCCGATTCACATAAGTGAATGCGGAGCCACGAGGCCGAGCACATCGTGGGTTGCTTGCTCGGTTTCGACCCTTCTGCAGGCGGACGGCCCTGGCACTGGCCCCCACGGCCCCCAATGGTGCCGGGGCCGTTTCCATTTGGCCGCGCAGCAACATGCCGCTTCATCCAACCTGGCCAGACATCGCCATCCGCCTCGCTGTGACAGTTCTGGCTGGCGCGATCATCGGCTTTGACCGCGGTGTCCGTGGACATGCCGCTGGCTTGAGAACCACAATCCTGGTCGGGCTTGCCGCCTCACTGTCGATGATTCAAGCAAACCTCCTGCTCAGTGTCGACGGAAAAGGCTCAACCTCGTTTGTCGAGATGGATCTCATGCGCCTTCCGCTCGGCATCCTGACCGGCGTCGGATTCATCGGCGGGGGCACGATTCTCAAGAAAGGCGACCTTGTCACCGGCGTGACAACGATTCATCCGCTCTTCCCGGCGCTGTCGATGCTCTCGCGATGGATTTCGTGCGCTGCGCCATCGGTCACCGAGACGGAATACCCAGCACCCAGGCATTCCTGTCGTTCCGCGGCAAGATCGATGGCGAGACGTCTTGCGATCGCGATGGCCTGATCCCGATCGGCGACCGGCCGGCCCATTGAATCGATCACGCGCTCACCGTTCACGAGGTGGAAGTAATATCCGGGCATCCAGTATTCTCCGCGGATCAGTGCGTATTTGATTCCTGCCATTTCTCCAGATCAGGCCTATGCTCGCCGGAGCGCTGTTCTTTCTCCGGATGCCCCTTCCATGGCGTGTTGGTCTGTCAATCGCTGGAACGACCGGAATCCCGCGTTATCGGTATTCCCCTCATCGGCACCTCCTGACGAGCAGAAACGTCAACGTCTTTCCTGCCACGATGTGTTCAAGGCCCCCCTGCGACCGCGCCCGCGATTACCATCGCGAGCGCGTCCAGATCGATCTCACCGTTCACCGACAATTCCGGAGAGCTCTGCACGCGAAGACGATCCGGGTGGTTCGCGGCCTGCCGTTTCAGTTCGGCGACGATGGAGTCCTTCAGCTTCTCTTCGAGCATCGATGAATGCCTCCCTATGACTGGGCTTCGTCCCGACCATGGACCTGCTCGGGCGGTGCCGTGGCTTCGATCGCGGTGAAGGGCTCGATAATGCGGTAGCTGTGCTTCGAGCTTGCAGGGACGAGCCAGGAATCCCCCTTCTGCAAGCGGACGGTCTGCCCCTCGAGCATGAGTTCAGCCACGCCGGCCATGACATATCCGACCGTCTCGTAATCCCGTTGCTCGACGGCACTCTGTTGAGGCTGCTCATTGTCCCAAAGCCGCATCGCGACGCGCTTGCCGGATGCGAGATAAGTCTGTCCCATCGCGCCTTTCGGAGCGGTGGCTTGGGAGACTTTCTTGATCGTGCTGTCGTTCATGCCGTTCTCCAAATCGATGGTCCGCAGCGACCGGCCCGGTCCGGCGCCGGCCGTGTGCACCGTCAGAGCCGGCCGGAGGCCGACACGCGCCATACGGTGTTGCCGACGTCGTCCGCGATCAGCAATGCACCGGACTTGTCGATCGCCAGTCCTACGGGGCGACCGCGGGATTTCTCGTTCTCGTTCAGGAAACCGGTCACGACATCCTGCGCTGGCCCGTTCGGATGGCCGTCAGCGAACGGCACGAAAACGACCTTGTAGCCGTTGAGCTGCGGCCGGTTCCAGCTGCCGTGCTCGCCGACAAAGGCGCCACCACGATAGGACGCCGGCAGTCCATCGCCGGTGTAGAATGCGAGCCCCAATGGCGCCACGTGCGAGCTCAGCGCGTAATCCGGAACGACGGCCTTGGCGACCAGGTCGGGCCGTTGCGGCTGCACCCGCGGATCGACATTCTGGCCGAAATAGCTGTAGGGCCAGCCATAGAAGGCTCCATCCTTCACGGACGTCAGGTAATCGGGCACGAGGTTCGGGCCGAGCTCGTCCCGTTCGTTGACGACGGCCCACAGCGCATGGCTTTGCGGCTCGAAGGTCAGGCCGTTCGGGTTGCGCAGGCCGCTCGCAAAGATTCGCCAGCGCCCCGTGGCCCGATCGACTTCGAGGATCGCTGCCCGGTTCTTCTCCGCCTCGATTCCGTTCTCTGTGATGTTGCTGTTGGAGCCGATACCGACATAGAGCAGCGAGCCGTCGGGGCTCGCAACCAGACTTTTGGTCCAGTGATGATCGATCGGCCCGCCGGGCAGCGCCGTCAGCGTCTGCCCCGGCGCCGTGATCTTGGTGTCGCCCTCGTGATACGGATATCGAACGATCGCATCGGTGTTCGCCACGTAGAGGTCGTTGCCGACCAATGCGATGCCGAACGGCGAGTTGAGGTGATCCAGGAACACGCCCTGCACCTCCGGCTTGCCGTCACCGTTGGTGTCACGCAGCAGCGTGATCCGGTTGCTGGCGCCGGTATCACCGCCGGAGGTCGCCCACGACTCCACCCACTTCATGATGAAGTCCTTCGGACGCTTGATCGGCTCGGTCCCCGGTGCCTTGGATTCAACAACCAGAATATCGCCGTTGGGAAGAACGTAGAGCGACCGCGGATGCTGCAAACCCGTGGCAAGCGCGTTGATCTGCAGGGTATCCGGCACTTTCGGCTTTTCACCCTGCTGCCATCCGACCACGGACGCGATATGCATCGGCGGCAGCAGATATTGCTGCTGCGCCGGCAGATCGGGACGGGCACCGACCTGGGTTTTCGGATCGGGCGCCGTCTCCTTGCTACAACCCGCGACGCAGAGCGCCATGCCGAGCGTGACCGCAAGCCCGATATGGCTGCCGTTGATTGGTACGATCCGCATCAGTCGATAACTCCAATCCTGTAGCGATGGACCATCGCCCCGCCGAGCCAGCCCGTGAACAGCATGACGAGGACAGTCAGCGCAGACAGCACAAGCCCGGCCGGAACGACCGACGTCCAGGCATCGCGGCTGTGAACCAATGCGTTGAACAGCGCGAGCAGCATCACCACGACGTTGCCGGCCATGTGGTACCAGGAATACGCCAGGCGGCGGATCCGGCGATCGCCCAGGAAGTCGATCAGGCCGGCGATCGCCGCAAGGCCGCCGATGATCAGCCCGGCGAACAGCAGCCAGGCCGAAAAGTCGGCCCACATCATCTCGGCCGTGCTCCAATAGGCGATATCGGTGACCAGCGCGCCGGTGAAGCACACGATCGGAAACGGCACCAGCATCGGATGAATCGGATGCATCGCGATCCGGGCTGTCGACACTGGATTGGCTGCACGCGTCGTGGTCCCGGCGACCTCTTGCGTCTGTACTTCCTGCTGCATTGCGCGTCTCCGAAAAATCGTCAACGACGCCTGCGAAATCGAGTTCCTAGGGCCGCGAAGCGGCTCAGACGCGCGATTGCGGAACCAAAGTGCGCCACAAGTCTAACGGGCCGGAAGCAGATCGGAACGCGGCGGTATGGAGCTCGGAAACGGCTTGGCCACCATGATGGTCGCACGCTCGTTGGTTTCCAATGCGATCTTCTGGGCAAGCATCACATCGCCCGCCACCAGCGAACCGATGGGCCGAAAACACCACCCCACGGCGACACTGCCTGTGTTGTCTATTTCGTAGACATTGGTCGAGGTCCCATAGCAAATGCGGTACCGCTTGCCGGAGTCGGAGCCGATCACGTCGAAGCGCTTGTATCGTTCGAATTCTGACCGTTGCTCGGACGTGAGCCATCGCGAGAGTAGCGCAATCCCGCGGGCCTCCTTCCTCTCATAGGCCTGCCACCGATCTCGTACCGCTCGCAACGTCGCCCATAGCGTTCCGACGTTGCGCCGGAGTGCCCCAAGAACCGCCGCATTGCGCGAACGGACCGTCATGCGATCAGCCGCCCACAAGCCTTGGGTAGAACAAGGTTTCCTTTGCGGCCGGATCCAGCGATCGCACGAGCACGGTCTCCCCGTCCGCTCGCCTTGCCGCCGCCGTGTAGCCTTCCGATATCAGCTCACCGAAGCGCGTCTCGGCCCGGGTCAACTGCTCGCGATCGGCGGGATCAAATTCGTAGCGGGTGTCGCCTGTCTGATCCATGATGAAAAGCTCTGCCATCCGGGTCTCCCTGATTGCCGTCGTGACAATTTTGACGGGATGCCGAAGTTCCTAGTCCAGCGCATCGGCTCGTCGACACAGGCTCACGGCGGCGCGCTTACATGTCAGGTCGCCGTAACGCTGCCGTTTCAGGCTGCAATCCAACAGCAGGAAAAACGACCCCAGCTCAGGGGTGGGAGCTGGGGTCCTTTGCGGCGTTCTGAGTTGAGCCGACGCCGGTTAAGGCGACTGTCAACGAATGTCAGGCTGCACCTTCGCGCCGGTTCCGGCATTAGCCTTTGTAAATGCGCGACGCAAAATCAGCCGTCTTTCCGTGCGCGCTTGCTCGTTGGCGCCATATGCCGGAGCGGCATGAAGCGCATCCCTGGCCACGATCCTCAGCTCTTCGATCGACGGACTGCCTCGACGCACCGCCTCCAGCAGGCTCGAGGCAACGCATGTCCTCGTTGCGCTATCGAATCGGGACAATGCTGCGCAGGTTTCATCGAGCACCGCGCGAAGCACAGCGGCCGTCCGTTCGTCGATCATTCCCGCCTCTCCTGCCGCTCATGCCAGGTTACACGCTAGCCGCAAAGGGCGGTCCTCGACTTCACGTATGTTAAGGCTGTCGTCGAATTTGGGCTCGGCGACGCCGCTCGACCGATGGCACGTTCGTCCAGCCGCGATGAGGGTCCGGGATCGGCGTATGCCGGCCAGGCAAGAAGAGCTGCAGTTACACGACGGTTACGCAAGCAGGAGGCCGATCGGCTGCCTGCGCGATACGCTTAGTCGCGACGCTTGGTATGCAGGTAATCGGACGTGAAGAGAGCCATATCCTGCAAGGCCTTCAGGTCGTTTATCGTAAGTGTCCGGTCCCGCAACACGATCAGCCCCGAACTACGCAGCTCTTGCAGGGTTCGATTGACATGAACCACGGACAGGCCGGTCGCGTCGGCCAAGTCCATTTGCGTCACCGGGAATGCATAGGAATTGTCATCGACCATTCCGACCGGCAGCAGTCGTTCGTGGAGCTCGCACAGGACATGCGCAACCCGTTCCAGCGCAACACGCCGCCCGACATTGACCGTCCATTCGCGTTGGACCGCGCTGTTGACCATGGTTTCGCACCACATGGCCTCGGCGAGCGAACGGTTGCCCGCCAACAACCGCTCGAACGCATCGCGCTTGATCTCGGCATAGCTGACCGGCGTTAGTGTACCGATGGAATGATCCATCACCGACAAAAGGTAGACGCAGGCATCGCAGGTATCGCCCGGCAGGATGAAGCTCACGATCTGGCGGCGGCCGTCCGCGAGCGTCTTGTAGCGGCAGAGCCAGCCCGACAGGATGATCCTGACACCGTCAACGGCATCGCCCTCGCTGATCAGGTCCTCGCCGGCTCCGGCTCGCCGCAGCCCATCCCGGATCGCCTGCTGCAGCAATGCGATTCCCTGCTCCGACATTTGCCGCAAGGCGCTGAGCCGCCGGATCACCGGCTGCGCGAGATTCCCTTCGATGATCGGGGGATGCATCTAGCTCCCCATGTTCGGGGTATGGACGACCCGCGCGCTCATCGGAATGGCGATCGTGGCGTGAAGTCCCGACGAATTGAACGCCAGCGTGGTCTTGCCCTTGAACTCGAACGCCAGCGTGCGCTCCAGCAATTCCGATCCGAATCCCTTGCGACGAGGCGACGAGACCGCGGGCCCCCCTCGCTCGCGCCAATCGAACATGAGCTGTTGCGGATCCGAATCGCCGTCGAAGCGCCATGAAACATCGATGCGGCCCGTCGCCTGGCTCAATGCCCCGTACTTCAATGCATTGGTTGCAAGTTCATGGATCGCCAGCGCAAAGGTCTCGGCCGCCTTGGGTTGCAATCGCACCGGCGGCCCGGAAACCTGGAGCTGTTCGCCTTCATGGGCATTGTAGGCGAGCAGTTCCTCGACCACGAGATATTCGAGATCGACGCCACTTTCCGGATCACGAGTCACCAGCGACTGGGTCCGCGCGAAAGCGTTGAGGCGGCCGTCGAGGTGCGATGAATATTCTTCGACGCTCGAGCTGGTCTCGGCCGATCGACGAGCGATCGAACGCACCACGCCGAGCGTGTTGCGGACCCTGTGCTGGAGCTCGGCGAGCAGCAGCCGTTGCCGCTCTTCCGCCCGGGTGATCGCAGTGACGTCGATGAAGGTGATCACGACGCCGGCGATGAAGTTATCGATGCTTCGGTACGGCAGGATACGCACGATATAGCGTGTCCCGCTGTCGGGCGCCGTCAGCTCGCGCTCGGCGCTGGCAAGCGTCCGCAGCACGCGCCGCACGTCCTCATAAAGCTCCTCGATCGGAATACGCGCCTTGATATGCGCGATCGGGCGGCCGACGTCGGTTTCGACGAGATGCAGCAACTGGGTGATCGCAGGCGTGAAATTCATCACCTTCAGATCGTTGTCCAGGAAGACCGTTGCGATCTGCGTGCTTTCGAGGAAGTTCTTCAGGTCGCTGGTGGCGCGGGTCAGTTCCTGCACGCGATGCGCCAGTTCGCCGTTGACCGTGGTCAGCTCCTCATTGACCGACTGCAATTCCTCACGCGAGGTTTCCAGCTCCTCGTTGGCGGATTGCAGCTCTTCATTGAGCGACTGATATTCCTCGTTGGAGGACTTCAGTTCCTCGTTGGTGCTTTCGAGCTCCTCGATCGTGGCCTGTAGCCGCTCGCGGATGGCACGCAGTTCGCTCTCGAGCCGCTCGACATGCTCGGTCCTGATTTGGACGTTGGGATTATTTTCGGCATGCTCCACGGCCCGGATCGGACCATCCTTGAACAGGACGACGAAATTGCGCTGGCTGGCGGGGCCGTCCTGGATCGGCTCGATCGTGATATCGACCAACACGCGATGCCCGTTGACACCGAGCTGCACATGCTCGGCATGCGCGGTTTCATTGGTTTCGGCTGCGCGTCCCAGCGCCGTGCGCAGTTCAAGCCTGAGATCACGATGCACAAGTTGAAGCAAATCAAGCGTCGCGGTACCTGCGGTCGGCTCGATATAGCGGCCGGTCCGTCCGGAAAAGTGCAGGATGTGGAAGCTGTCGTCGGTAATCACATAGGCCGGCGCATAGCGCTCGGCGATGCGTTGGGCGCGGCGCTCGAGGCCGACATCCGGACCCAGGGCGCGTACAGGCGGGATGTCGACGGTGGCCCGTCCGGCGGCCGTCGTGATGGGAAATTCCGGCGGAAGCCGGGTCCCGGTCTCGAGCTTCCTGAAAATGCGCGCGCGACGGTCGACCGGTGCAAACAACTTCGGATGCCGGGTGACATTCTCGGAATTGCCCAAGAACAGGAACCGGTCCGGCAGCAGGGCAAAGTGGAACAGCGGGATCACGCGGTTCTGAAGTTCTGCGTTAAGGTAGATGAGAAGGTTGCGGCACGAAATCAGGTCGAGCTTGGAGAACGGCGCGTCCTTGATCACGTTGTGCTGCGAGAAGATGCACATCTCGCGCAACTCCTTCACGACGCAATAGGTATCACCCTCCCGCACGAACCAGCGCGCCAGCCGCTCCGGAGACATGTCGTTTTCGATACTGGTGCGATAGCGCCCGACGCGCGCCGCGGCGAGCGCACGTCCGTCGATATCGGTCGCGAAGATCTGGACCTGGGGCACGGAGTCCAGACCGGCCATGTGCTCGCGCAGCAGAATGCCGATCGAATAGGCCTCCTCACCGGTGGCACAACCCAGCACCCAAAGGCGCACCTGCTGGCCTGCTCCCTTTCCTTCGAAAATTTTCGGGATGACCTGCGTTTCCAAGACATCGAATTCCTTCTTGTCGCGGAAGAATTCGGTCACGCCGATCAGAAGGTCGTTGAAGAGATGCTGCGCCTCGTCCTTGTCGTTCCTGAGGAAATCGACATAGGTTGAGATTTCGTCGATCTGCACCACCTGCATGCGGCGCTGGACGCGCCGCAGGAAGGTGTTCTGCTTGTAGCCGTGGAAGTCGTTGCCGGTCTTGTTGCGGAGAATATCTGCGATCCGCGCGAGCGAATTTGCCGCGGCCGCGAGGACTTCGTCGAAGCCCTGTTTCTCGTCAAGTCGGCGCAGATGGCGGGCGTAGACCTCGATGTGTTCCGGAATCTCGTCGGCGGGCAACACGAAATCGGCGATTGCCGCGGCCGAGTTGCCTTCCTCGTGCTGGTCGGACGGGGCGTTGGCGATGCGTTCAGCGATCGCCAGGCCGCCGTGGTCTTTCAACGTTGCCACGCCCAGGGTGCCGTCGCCGCCCGTGCCGGCCAGCACAACGCCGATCGATTGCTCGGCGCGCTCTTCCGCCAGCGATACCAGAAAGCTGTCGATGGTCGCCCGCTCGCCGTGGGCCTGCGCCGCCGGCCTCACGACGAAGCGGTCGCCGTGAAGTGTCGTGATCATGTCGGCCGGGCAAAGGTGGATCACGCCGCCTTGGGCGACCGTCCCATCCTTGATTTCGGACAGCTCTGCACTTTCCCGCTGCAAAACGGCACGCAACCGTGCGTCTTCCACGGCATCCCTGTACTGCATCACAAGCACGATGGCCTGGTCAGGATTGAGCCTCAGCTTGGAGAAAAACCGCTCGATGCTGTTGAGGGCGGCAGCCGAGGCGCCCACCCCCACGATCAGCGGCGCCTTGGACCGGCGCTCCCCGTCTTCGGTCTGCGTTTGCCCGACATCATCCATGATAGCAGCGGCTTCCGTTCTTCCGTGGGGCCTCGCCCCGCACCTACCTTTGATAGCAGAATTTGGCCCTATCCCAATGAGAATAAGCAGGAATCCATCGCTGGATCCTGGGAGCTCCGCCGGTCGCTGAATGGGGTCCGCGCCGGAACACGCCGGCTCGGCCGACCGGGTGTCGAACAGGCGTCCGAATCCGGAGCTGGGCGGTCACTTGCTTCCTCCACCCGGTGCTAAGGCGACGTAACCTTGCCCTCGAGATATGCGACCCGTTGCACGATCAGGGTGCGATGCCGCTCCCACTCGACCAGGGTTTGCTTGAGCAAAGACACCAGACGCTCGGCCTGCTCGGTATTATGGCCGGCCATCCGCAGCCAATCCAGAAGATCCTGCTGATTTCGGACACGTGTCCAGCCGTCCTCAATGTCGAGGTCCGCCTTCACCAGGAGCGCTTGCTCGAGCCGCAACATTTCGACCCAGTTCGCGTGATCGGCGATCGCCATCACCGTTCCTTCCGCGTCGGCGGCTTGGGATCGAGCGATTGTAGCACGACCCGGCGGATCATATCGGCATATTCGCGGTATTCGGCGGCGCGGGCGTCATACATTTCGGCCACTGCCAGGCGTCCGCTTTGGCGGCCATCGTCCGCCATCCGCTGTACGAGTTCGGCGCGCTCCCCAATGATCCGCAGCGCGACTCGAAGGGCCTCATCGACCCGGCTTTCCTGCTCCTTGGCGAGCGCATCGGCGGTATAGGCATGGCCGACCTGGCAGCGAAAGCGCAGCGGATGGCCCGCCTTGAGTTCTGAGAGGACACCCCCGCAACCCGGACAGGTCAGCGGCGCGGGATCGGCGACGTTGGCCAGGGTATCGCTGCCGACGCGTTCCCCGGCAGCAATCTGGACCTCCAGCTCGATCTCCGGCGGGATCGGGAGGGATGCGCCCGCCTGCTCCCGAACCAGATCGGAAAGCACATCGCCAAGCCGCGCCCCCGGGACGCAGAGATCAACCGTGGTCGCTTCCAGAGCCCGCAACGGCATTTCATCGGAAATCGCGTCCTTCGGGTCCTGGACCAGGGCAAGCCCGCCGCAACGCTTGATTACGGACAGTCCGGACGCCCCGTCGGACAACAGCCCGCTCAACACCACGCCGATAACGCGCGCTCCATAATGCAACGCCGCAGAGCGGAACAAGGGATCGATCGCGGGCCGTACCAGATTCTCGCGGGGCCCACGTCCAAGCACAATGTGGCCGTCGTGGATCAAGAGATGATGGTCTGGCGCGGCCAGATAGACATGGCCGTTTTCGATCACCATGCCGCTTTCCGCCTGCCGGACCGGCAGCTTGCCGGCCGCGCTCGCAACCGTGGAAAGAATGCCGATACCATGCGCAGGTATGTGCAATACGACGAAGATCGCGGCCGGCAAATCAGCCGGCAGCCGGCCGAGAATATCTCGCAACGGCGCCGTCGCCCCGGCCGAACCACCGATGACGATGATGTCATGATTGTGCATGGAACCTGACCTTGTCGATCTCATTTGCAACAAGGTGGGCTTTCGCCCTATGTTCCAATTTTGCGGTCATTCCCGACGGATATGTTGGTTGATATGTCGGAATCTGTAGCGCAGTTGCGCGATTTGCCATTGCTGGCCGGGCGCCGCATCCTCGTCGTCGAGGACGAATATTTCCTCGCCGACGGTATCGACCGCGCGTTCCAAGCGCTCGGGGCCGTCGTCGCAGGCCCCGTCGGAACGATCGGAGACGCCCGCCGCATCCTGCATGTCGGCGGCGTCATCGACGGTGCCGTGCTTGATGTGAACATTCGCGGTGAAATGATCTATCCGGTCGCGCGCGAATTGCTGGCACGATCCGTGCCGTTCGTATTCACATCCGGCTACGACAGGATTGTCGTTGGCAGCGAATTTGCGCACGTGCCGCTATTCGAAAAGCCAATCGATGTCCGCGCCATGGCTGATGGACTGGCCCGTGCGATCCTGCGACGGTGAGTTTGCCCGCGATCGCGCATCCGGACGATGGCGGAGCCAGGACCGGTGACAGTGCGACGCCGCTGCGACGCCGCGCCGGAAAGCGAGAACCGGACCGACCGGACGCCGGTCTATTCTTGGTGCCGGACTCCGGGTTTACGGCTGCTCCTCCTCGGGCAGGTCCCTCGCCCCGTCCCGGGGAACAGAAAGGCGCTGATCACCGAGAAATGTTCCCGGCTGACACGTCCTGAGGAGCCTCAGCGACCGCGCTATGATCGCTCTGGTTTGATCGATGGTCGCAGCGTCGTGCGCGACCATCCTGTCGGACAGGTGGATGTGACGGGTTTGAAAGAGCAGTGTCATCGGCGCCCGCGGGAACCGGCTGTTATCAGGCATCCAAATAAAACGGCGGAACCTGCGCCGCGGTTTCTCCGCTTCGCGAAGAAACCCGCAGGCTGTTTGCAAAGGCTACGTTCTGCGCGTCCGTTGCCGGCAAACCTACTCGCGCGCTCGGTTCATCTGCGTGCGGAGTGTCTCTATGGCTTCCGCACAATTGTGCGGCTTTGTGACCATGGGGACATCCGCATACTTCTCCGGCAGTGTGCGCCGATCATACCCGGTGTAGAGCGTGACTGGCTTCCCCATATCGAGGAGTTCGTCGATCAACCTGTAGGTCGACATACCATTGACGTTGATGTCAATCAGTGCTCCCGAAGCCGACGCCGTATGGTGTCGCGCTTCCTCAACCGAGTTGAAGGGGCCCACGACCAGGAAGCCCGCCTTGCGCGCGAGCGACGCACAGTCTTCAGCAATAAAATACTCGTCTTCCACGATCAGAATCGAACGCATGGCACTCGTCCTCGCCGAATGATGTTCGCGGATGATCCGAGTTAACTCCTCATCGGCGCCGGGGTTGCGCGCGCTCTAGGGAACCCTGCTGCTCTGCGGAATATGGCTATTGCCCTTGTAGCCATCACTTTTGATGCTTTGGACATATTCCAGGTGCGGCAGGCACCGGTCCACACCGGATTCAACAGGACCATTTTTAATACGCAAACGTTGACTGTCATTGTTGCACTCAGACGAGGTCCGCATGGCGGGTTACCGGCTCATAGCCCCGACCGCCCCCGACTCCGGTGATTACCGATGCCAAGAAGACGATCATGGAAAGGTAAGGCCCAAGTAGCGAGACAGTCGCAGAATGCGAAGAATGCCTATCAACGCTATCTCGATCTGGCCCGCACCACGGCATTGAGGGGCGACCTTGTGGCGGCTGAAAACTATCTTCAGCACGCCGAGCATTATCTTCGATCGATGCGGGAGCGGCAGTCCGCCGACAGCCCGCACAAGCAATAGGTCGAAGCACGTTGAACGCCCACGCCGCGCTTGGCGGCGCGTAGTGGTGAGCAAGTGATCTCCCGACCTCCGAACTGTCCACGAAGAGCTTGCCTTCTTGGGCGGCCTCTTTTCTTTCCAAGGCAGCTTGAGGCCTCGCTCACATGAGCTTCTTCAGTTGCTTGGCCGCGGCAACCGCCTCGGCTAGGGCGTCGCCGGCGTCAACCTCCTCGCGGCCCGTGAGATAGCCGACGGCGAACGCCTTGCGCGAAGCGGCATTGGCTCGCGCGAAATCATGCGCCCAGGACATATGCACGCGGATGTCATTGAGACTGCCCAGCGCCCCCTGCAACGCCTTGAGGCCGCGATCGATCTTGTGTCGTGCTTTGCGCCGGCGGTCGCCTGGATGGAGGCTTGCAAAGAATTCGTGCCCATAGCGCAGCTTTTTCACCGCGATCCTGAGCTTGTGGCGTTGCATCGCATCCAGCCGCCGGAGCCGTCGCGCCCGCTTGACGACCTTGCGCGTTCTCCTCTCGAGCTCTTGCTCCGCAAACGGTCGGACCGGCCGCTCTCGCAGCATGCGCCCAAGATCATCCTTGTCGTTGCGCCATTCGCCATCGATGAACCATAGCGCACAGTCAAGCAACAGGCGGCGAAACCGATCGCCCTCAACGGCGGCTCGCGCCTGGACGAAACCTGCACTGCGTGCCTTTTCGAGATCGTGTGCCAAGACCTCGAATTCGCCACTGTTCGGGTGGCGTTCGAGATATGGAGCAACCGTCTTGCTGACAAACACGTCCGTGTCGCGGCCCGGTCCGAGTTGCGCGGCCAGCCATTTCAGCTCCTTCTTGATGCCTCTGGTTTCGGCGCCTTGCAGCACGTCCTTGAACAACGAGAGCGCCGCACGCAAGCGGCGCACGCCGACGCGCATCCGGTGGATCCCTTCGCCGTCGCCTTGGCGCACCGCGAGCTCGTTGCCCGCGACCTCGCGAAGACAGGAAAAACCGATGACGGAGAAGGCATCGGCCACCGTCGCCTGCGGAGCAAGCGCGATCGCTTCGCCAAATACCGGAGCATTGACCGTCTCTTCCATCAGCGCGTAGCCCCGCTCGGCCTTGGCACGAGCACCGAAGGTAATAGAAGCCTCTCGTGCAAGCCTTCTCGCCAGCCGCGCGATATCGCGTCGTTCGCCCTGCTTCAGCTCGATCTCGATCTCGGCGATCTCGACACTGTCGTCCACGGTCGCGACGCGTCCCTCGTCGAGCGCGAGTTCGATATCGCTGTGGCCGACCTTCAACGCCATCGCAGTTCGTTCAACGGAGGTCTCGAAGATGGGCTGCAGATGGTGGGCGATCGCACTGGTGAAAATGGGTGCCAGGGCGGTGTCGCGTATCAGTTCAAGCCTTGGCTGGTCGCGATCGATCTCCGCCTCCCACTCCGATCGTGCCATCGGCTCGATCGCGTTCGCTTTGACGGTTTGCAGCCGTCGTTCGCCGATACGGCGAACACGCAAACTGGCGTCGTGCCGACGCAACGCAAGATCGGGCGTATCGAAATAGGTTGAGACGAGTTGTCGCCGCTCGACATTATCGCCCGCCATCTTCTTGAGCCACGGCAGCGCCCGCAGCCTTCGCAGACTCGTCTTCGATGTGGCAAGCTTGAGTTCAACTTCGGTAGCCACGAGTCACCACCAGTCCGAGCAAACGATCCGGGCGGCGAATGCCGCCGGTCAGTGCCTCCATCGCGCCGTCCTGCCCTCGGCCGTGTCGACGTCAGCCGAATGGCCTCTCGCGCCATCGTCACGAACCGCCCGGCGGGCGCGAGACTCACTTCTGCGCCAATCGATCAGGCTACCCGCGATGACGACGTCGATCTGCCTGTCCGTCAGTCCATGACGAACGACGATCCGACCGTCGATCTCGAGATCGTCGCCGGCCCGAAGCCGGCGCTGCAGCCCATCCATGCCCGTCAATTCGCGATCTTGGCCCGGCTATCGCCAATGTGCCCTGTGGCCTGGACGGCACGCCGTTGGCCGCAATCATCTCACCATCATTCGGCAAGTATCTCGGTGACCTCGTACAGATGAGGATCGATGTCGTCGGCAAGTCGTTCGAACCGGCCCCACGCCTTGCGGAATTCCGGCGATTGGTGCGCGGCCCGCAGCAGGTCACGGCTTTGCCACTGGACGTAATTCACGATCCGGCGCCCGTCGAGGCTGCGGTGCAGGCTGATCGAGATGAAACCTGGCTGACGCTGCATGAAGCGTGCACGCTCCGTCATCAGCGATAATGCTTCCGCCTGCTTTTCCGGTTCAGATTCGATGATCGTGATTTGCGTGACCGGCTGCTGGTCGAACTCGATCTGCGGCATGGCGATCTCCTTTCGCGCTTATCGATCAATCTCCCCAAAACGATGTCCAGCGAGCCGATGATCGCCGCGACGTCGGCCAGCAAATGGCCGCGGCAGAGCAAGTCCGTTGCCTGCAACTATGCGACGCGCAGGGCGAACAGCGCCTCCCACCCGTTCGAGGCCTGTTGCAAAGCTATCCCGCGCGCACCCATCGGCGTCGAAGCAAGAACAGCAAGATATCGAACGTGGTCCGAACCGCGATCGTTCCTAAGGCCACCCGGCCTCACCAGGCCGCTCGCGAGAGGTTGCACAGTCATCCCATCCCACGGCCAGCCCATGAACATGCGCATTTGCATTCCACGGGGATGAGGACGAAACGCTCAATGCGCATCTGGCCAACAGGACAGCGCATGCCTCGGTTTGGATTTGATCAAGGTGCCCCCCCGGGGCTCCTATCAACGTCGCCTCGCGCTGCTTGCGACCTTTGGGCGACCTCATCGAAAAAGTTCAAGCCTGAGTCGTTGTACGAGTTCGCAATCGGTCGTTGTACGCGCGTTGTATGATATTCTTCAAAACGACCACCTTTCGCGCGGGCAAATTCGCGAAACGGCTTTTAGAATAGATACTTAGTGGAATGGAGCGGGTGAAGGGAATCGAACCCTCGTATTCAGCTTGGAAGGCTGCTGCTCTACCATTGAGCTACACCCGCATCTCGCGTTCCCCTAACACGGCCGGGCGACGGCCTCAACTGCCTCGACCTGGGTCCCTGCGCGCCGGTCAACGAGAATATTTCGGCGCAATCCTGCCGGTTCCTGGCGCAGATGGAGCGGACGCAGGCCTTAACAGCGGCGGATTCGCTGCCTATATTGATAGTCCCATCAACAAAGAAAGGAGGTGATCCAGTGTCTTGTCTCAAGCGCTGTCACCTCGCTGGGATCGCCCGCTAGGCGCTGTGTAATCAGCCTGGCATCGGGGCGCTCTCAGCCCTGGACCAGCGAGACATCAATATCGGGGGCGCGGCGGAAGCGATTCCGCCGCGCCTTTTTGCCGGTCGGTTCCGCGCGACCATAGCGCGATGAGATTTGATTGAATCGTCATCGCGCTTTAGCTCCCTCGTTTGGGCATGATTTCCGCGCAAACGCCTTTGGCGTTTGTCGCGAGGGAAAACCGCTTCGCACTTTTCCGGATCATGCCTTAGGCGCCCGCGGGATAGCTTGTCGCAGCACAAAACCATCCGATCGGCGACATATGAATGTCGGCGTGGGTGGTTTTGAGACGTCCTTCGGACTGCCGCACCACAAATCAGGAGCTCACGCGATGCTTTATGCCATCCTGGCCTACCACGTCGAAGCCGAAGTCCAGGCGTGGAACGCCGAACAGGACGCAGCCGTAATGAGCGGCCTGCGCGAGGTCCACCAACGGCTCAAAGGCCGGCTCGGCCCGGCGGCCCGGCTCGGCGAGACCCGCAAGGCCAGCACGCTGCGCGGGCCCGGCCATGGCGTCGTGATCGACGGACCGTTCGCGGAAACCAAGGAGCAATTGCTCGGCTTCTATGTGATCGACTGCGCCGACGAAGCGGAGGCGATCGCGGCGGCGCGCGACCTGCGCAGCGTCAACCCCTCGGCCGTCTACGAGATTCGCGCGCTGAAGCTCTTTATCCCGGGCGCGGCGTTTCCCGAGACCGCAGGCCCGAGCGACGCGTAGAGCATGATCCGGAAAAGTGCGAAGCGGTTTTCCCTCGCGACAAACGCCAGCGGCGTTTGCGCGGAGATCATGCTTAAACAAAGTTGTTTCAGCGGCTGGAGCGTTTCGGCAGCTTCGGCAATTTGCTCGGGTCGAACTTCGGCAGCGGCAAATCCGGCGGCGGCTCCGGCGGCACGTCCTGGCTCGGCATCAGCGTCACCTCGAAAGCGAGATCGGGCACGGCATCGGCCCTGCCGGTGCAGGTCGCGATCGCGCCGCTGAAGACACCCTCGAGCCGCACCACGAGATCGTCGGTGCCGAACACGGTCGCATGCCCTTCGGAATGCCGCCTTGTGGTGAGAACCGCGGAGAAGCGTTCGCCGTCGACCTCATAGGTGCCGCTGTAAAGCATGATGGCATCGCTGCCCCACAGCCTGCCGTCGGCCACGTGGACGATGCCGGTGCCGTCAGCGAGCGACGTGCGAAACCACGCCGCATAGGTGCCGTTCTTGAGCATGGAGCCTGTCTCCACCTGCTCCGTTTCACCGCACGCGATTCTCGGCACCGTGGCGTTAACAGGGGGTGAAGGAACCTGGAATGAACGGGTTTGCTGCGCTCATTGCCCGTCGATCTGCCGTCCCATGATGGCGATCGCCTTCTGATAGACCCCTGCCGCGTTCCATGCCTCGATCGCCGCGAAATTGGGTTCCCCGGGCTGATAGCCGGCGCCGGCGCGCCAGCCGTTGGCGCGCAGGAAGTTCGCCGTCGAGGCCAGCGCATTGGCGGCGACGTCGAGATTGCCCACCCCATAGGCCAGCACGTTCTTCGGCATGAACTGGGTCTGGCCGATCTCGCCGTGCATCGAGCCGCGGGTGCTGCCGGACAGGCTGCCGCGGTCGATCAGCTTCAGCGCGGCATAGAGCTGCTCGGTGAAGAATTCCGGACGGCGGCAGTCATAGGCCAGGGTCGCGATCGACGACAGCATGTTCTGGTTGCCGCGCTGGCTGCCGAAGCCGCTCTCCATGCCCCAGATCGCGATCAGCGGTCCCGGCGGCACGCCGTAGCGCTGCTGGATCGAGGCGAACATCGCCGCCTGCGACTGCTTCAGCGAACGACCGCGCGCCACGATGGTCGCAGATCCGCGCTTGGCCATGAACTGCTCGAGCGAGAGGCCGAAGCTTCGCTGGCCGCGATCCGCGGCGATCGTCGCGCTGGCGTAATGCGCCTGCATCAGCGCGTCGATCGCGGTGGCGCCGACGCCCTTGGCTCTTGCCTCGCCGGCGAATTGCTCCTTCCAGGCTTCGAACCCGCCGGGCCCGTTGCCGCACTGCGCCGCTTTCGCCTCTGTGCCCAGCGTTGCAACCATCACGACGGTGGCGAGCGCCGACGCCGCAATCTGCCAGCCCCTGATCATCCGAAACCTCCTCCGAAAAAATGTGCCGCCGTCCCCGCGGGCGCGGCGCCGACGATGGCCGGATCGACATGACCCGGCGATGAACGATCCGCCTCAGATTCGGCCGCGAACCGTCACGATATGTCGGCCGCGGCGGATTGGCCATCCCGGCCAGACCACGCGAACCCGGGCATTTCGGCCTGCACCTGGAAGGCGACCCGGCGCGGCCTGGCCGGGCCGCGCGCAACTGCCTTGGCAACACGGCGCTTGACATTAACGTTAATGACAAGGTGCTAGGCCGGGCTTCGACAGGAGATTGCGATGAGGATTCAGGAAGCGGCCCGTCATCTTGGCGTGAGTGCCCGGGCGCTTCGGCATTATGAAGCGGCGGGGCTCATCGTGCCGCGCCGGACGTCGAACGGCTATCGCAGCTATTCGGCGTCGGAGATCGAACGCGCCGGCTGGGTGCGAGACCTGATCGCCTCGGGCTTCTCGACGCGGGAGCTGCGCAATCTTCTGGCCGCACTTGATGGCGGCGGACGTGCGCGCGTCAGCTGCTCGGCGGTGATGCAGGACAAGCTCGACCAGATCGATCGTGCGATCGCGACGCTGCGCAGGCGGCGCCGCGCCTTGTCGCGACGATTGACCGGATCGTGACCGCCGCAACACATGCAGACGTGAGGGCTCCATAATGAAGGTACTCAACATCCTGGCGAGGCGCTACCTGCCGTTGGAGGAGCTGGATCAGGCCGTTACGTTCCACGAGACCTTGATCGGCCAGACGGCGCGGCTTCGCTTCGACTATCCGGAGTATAACCTGAGGCTCGCGCAGGTCGCCTCGATCCTGTTCATTGCCGGAACCGAACAGAGCCTGAGGCCGTTCACGGCGACGCACCTGACATTCATGGTCGACGACATCGACGCCTTCGCCGCACATCTGCCCGGCGTCGGCGCAAAGATCCTGGACGGGCCCAAGCCGGTACCGACCGGCCGTAACATGCTGGTGGTGCATCCGGACCAGACGCGCGTCGAGTATGTCGAGCATCGCGACAAGCATCCGGCCGATGTGCTGCCGTGAGCCGGCAGCACAGGGATGGTTATCGAGATGCCCGACCGCGCTGCCGCTCGCAAGACGCCGCTAAGGCACGTCGCCTCGCCGGATCGGACCAACGGTCTGCGGGCGGTTGAGGAAGAACTCGCGGTTGCCGAGTGCGGCCTCGGCATACTGGTCGATCGCCACGATGATCGCCTGCACGTGGTGAAAGCACCAGCCTTCCCGCGTCGCCATGTGCCGGACCTCGGCCAGCGCCTTGATCCAGGGCGCGTGATCATCGCTGTCATGGAAATACCGAAGCGGCTCTCTCATCTTTCCTCCGGCAGATCACGTCATCGAGCTCGGCGCGCTTGCGCGACAGCAACAGCTGCGCGGATGCGCTGTCGCGCCCGGCCCGCCTGAGCTGAATCACCGATGAGTCGAGTGCGCGCAGCTCGGCGCGCAGCTGTTGCATCCTGACCGCGTCGTCACGCACGCGCTTCGCCGGCGACCAGCTCTCGCTTCGCCGCGCGAACGAAGATCGGTGCCGCGGCGCGCCGGCGCGCGGCAACGCTTGCATGCACGACGATCGGCTCGCGGTCGCCGAGCCTGCCCCGCTCCTCGACCAGACGGCTCATCACCAGGCGCATCTTCAGCAGGTCGCCGGCGACGAAAGCGCAGTCCTCATCCCGGTCGATCTGCTGGCGCATGATGGCTTCGGCCTCGAGCATGCTGACGCGCAGCGCTCTGATCTGCCTGCGAATTTCGCTGATACGGTTGTCCATGACGACCTCCTATTCACGGTGGAGGGCAATTAGAACAAAACAAGAACATGGAGTCAAGCAGTCAAGTCAAGCGGAGACGTCACCGATCATCGTCATCCGAACGCGAGCAGACCAGTTCCTGCCGCAGGAACCGGCGTGCTGACCAATTCAGCGAGACGCTTCGGACATCGTGCCGGATCATTGTGAGCGCCCCACTGCGAGCAACACCGCGAAGCTGAGCAGGCATCGCGACAGAGCGTCACAGCTGGCGGCCTCATTCGTTGGCAACGCGGACAAACAGCCGACACATGGCTGTGGAACGATATGTCAGCGAACTTGTCTAGTCTGGTAGACAAGTTAGAATGGAGTCGATTCTGTTTCTATCATTGCGCTGTCCATGACCAAGTCCTCCAAGCTGGTTGCCGCGAAGCGCGGCAAGGTTCTTCTGGTTCGACGCCGATCTGACGGGCTGTGGATGTTCCCCGGCGGCCGCAGGCGCGCGCGCGAGACCGGCAAGGACTGTCTGAAGCGCGAGATCAAGGAAGAGCTGCCGAAGCTCAAACTCGGCCGGCTCAGCCTCTGGAAGGAAGTCACGGCCAAGAACAAGCGCTCCGGCCGCAGGATGAGCGATGCGATCTTCATCGCCAAGAACGCCAAGGGACGGCTGGCGATCGGCGACAAGAAGGAGATCGACCGCGCCGCCTGGCAGAAGCCGCGCGGCCTCCGCCTGACGGCAACCTCGCGCTACATCCGTGATCGGCTGTTTCCGAGAAAGCAGCAACGCCGACGATAGACGGCGGGTGCCTTGCCGCCGCGGGCTTTGGCAGCTGGCGGCTGCCTCGGCATTCCCTGCTGATTTCTTGAGCTTCGCACCCAGGCGACGCGTGCTAGGAATGACGTGATCGGTCCGTACCGGACCACGTCGTCAGCCAGAATACCGTTGGAATGATCTTCCCCTCCAACCGCCACAGGCGGCTATTCAAAATTGTCTCCGCGCGCTGGCAACGCCGCGCGATCTTCCTGCTGGGCGGCATCGCGGTCGGTGCGGCGGCGGTCGCGCTCGCGCAGCTCGCCGACCTCGCGCAGGCCGCCTTCTCCGCGCTGGTCTCGCATCTCCGTTATGCCGCGCTGGTGCTGACGCCCGCAGGCTTCGCCCTCTCGGTCTTCCTGACCAACCGCTTCTTTCAGAACGCGCAAGGCAGCGGCATCCCGCAGGCGATCGCCGCGCGCAACCTGACCGACCAGACCGCGCGCGAAAACCTGGTTTCGCTGCGCATTGCGATCGGCAAGATCCTGCTGACCCTGCTCGGCCTGCTCTGCGGCGCCTCGGTCGGACGCGAGGGACCGACGGTGCAGATCGGCGCGTCGATCATGTTCGCGCTCGGCCGCTTCTCGCCCCGCCGCCAGCCCGGCCTGATCCTGGCCGGCGCGGCCGCCGGTGTCGCGGCGGCCTTCAACACCCCGCTTGCCGGCATCGTGTTCGGCATCGAGGAGATGAGCCGCGCCTTCGAGACGCGAACCTCCAGCCTGATCATCGGCGCGGTGATCGCGGCTGGCCTGACCTCGCTCGCGCTGATGGGCAACTACACGTATTTCGGCACCAGCGCGACCATGTTGCGCAACGGCATCGACTGGCTCGCGGTGCCGCTCTGCGGCGTGGCCGGAGGTCTGGCCGGCGGCCTGTTCAGCCGCATCCTGATCGCAATGGCGCGCGGATTCGCCAATCCGGTCGGGCGCGCGGTCAAGCGCTACCCGGTCGGCTTTGCCGCGATCTGCGGATTGGCCGCGGCGATTTGCGGGATCGCGTCGGACGGTGCGATCTACGGCACCGGATATCAGCAGGTCAAAGCCGCACTCGAGGCCGGCTCGCAACTGCCGGCGAGCTTCAGCGTGTGGAAATTCCTCGCGACGATCTTTGCCTCGATCAGCGGCATGCCGGGCGGCATCTTCGCGCCCTCGCTCGCGGTCGGCGCCGGAATAGGCTCCAACATCGCGTCGCTGTTTCACGGTGCGCCGCTACCCGCCATCATGCTGCTCGGCATGGTCTCGTATTTCGCCGGCGTGGTTCAGGCCCCGATCACGGCCTTCGTGATCGTCACCGAGATGACCGACAATCACGCGATGGTCGTCCCTTTGATGGCCGCGGCCCTGATCGCCCATGCGAGTTCGAAGCTGATCTGCAAGGAAGGCGTCTATCACGCCCTCGCCAAGGGGTTCGTCGAGCGGGCTGCGCCGCCGACGAGCCCTCACCCCCGATAGGCAAACAGCTCGATCGGCTCGCTGAAGCCGCGCACCGCATGCTCGCCGACATGTTCAAGCGCGACATCGCGCGCGACGAGGTCGGCGAAGGCGCGCGACAGCAGCACGTTTCTTCCGAGCTGCTTGGTGAGGGCTTCGAGCCGCGAAGCCATGTTCACCGCAGGGCCGATCACGGTGAAGTCGAGCCGGCTGCGCGATCCGATATTGCCGTACATGACATCGCCGACATGGACGCCGATCCCGTAGTTCATCGGCGCCCGGCCCATCATGCTGTTCTTCTCGCTCAGCGCCGCCATCGCCTCGCGCGCCTCGGACACCGCGCGCAGCAGGTTGGCGCAGGCGTTGGGGTCGCTGAGCGGGAAGATCGCGAGCAGCCCGTCGCCGATGAATTTCAGGATCTCGCCGCCATGCCGCGCGATCGGCTCCGACATCGCGTCGAAATAGTCGTTCAAGAGATCGATTACGTCGTCGCGCGGCCAGCTATCCGAGATCCGGGTGAAATCCCTGAGGTCGCAGATCATGATCGCGGCGCGCACCGTGGTGCCGCTGCCGCGCCGCGTCGCGCCGGCCAGGATCATCTCGCCGGCATGGGTGCCGACATAGGTCTCGAGCAGCGTCCGCGCCAGGCGGTTCTTCATCCGGATCTCGCTGACCAGCGCCAGCACCGGCAGCACCTGCTTCAGGCGGGCGACGTGGGCATCATCGAAGCCGCCGGGACGGTCGGTCGCAAACGTCACGACATGGCGCTTGCCGAGCGTATGCAGCAGCGGCCACGCCACATAGTCGGTCAGGCCCTGCGCTCGCATCTCGTCGTAGAGCGCGTGCTGCCGGCCGGGCGCCTCGAGCCGCTCGCGGACTTCCGCGGCGCCCTCCTGGATTTCGTAGACGGAGCTGCCGATATATTCCGAGCGCTCCCTGACCTCGTAGTCGACCCGCGAGATCTCGGCCTCGCGCTTGCCGTCGGTCCAGATGATCCGGGCGCCGAGCCATTGCGGATGCTGGATCAGGAGATTCATCGTCGCCCGCTTGATGGGAACGCCCGTGTTCTGCAACCGGATGCACAGCTCGGCGAAGATGTTGTCGATGAAGCGCTGGTCGCGGGTCTCGTTGGTCAGCCAGGCCACAACGTCGCCGTCGGACTGCGGCGTGACGGAATCGATGTTGGGCGCGTTCATGGCTGGCTCCGGAGCGGCGGGTTGGCAGGCCGATATGTCGTGCTTCCCCGCGGCAACGTCAACGCTGCCAGCGGCATCGTGATCGTGTGAAATCGGCACAGCCGTGCGCCGCGTGACGCGCTGATGACGGGAGCGCTGGGCCGGCGAGCCTGCCCTACCCGACCAGCCGGTCGACCTCGGCTTTGCCGGCCTTCATGACCAGCGGGATGTGCTCGCCCTGGCCGAGCAGGCACGACACATCGCGCAGCGGATTGCCCTCCACCACCAGCAGATCGGCGAACGCCTCCGGCGCGATCCGGCCGAGCTTGCCTTCCATGCCGAGCACCTCGGCGCCGATCATGGTCGCGCTGGCGATCACCGCCTGCGGGCCGAGCAGTTCGGCGCGGATCCGGAACTCGTCGCTCTGCAAACGGTGCGACGGTCCGAGCAGATCAGAGCCGTAACCCATCTTGACGCCGGCCTCGCGGTAAATCGCGAGCGAGCGCAGGCCGGCATCGCGCACCTCGGCGATCTTGGCGACGCTCGCCGCAGGCAGGCCGTACTTCGCGCCCTCATTGGCCAACGCCTCGTAGGTGACAAGCGTCGGCACCGCATAGGCGCCCTGCTCGGCCATCAGCCGCGCGGTCGGCAGGTCGACCAGATTGCCGTGCTCGATGGTGCGCACGCCGCAGCGGATGGCGCGCTCGATCGCCTCCGCGGTGTAGGCGTGCGCCAGCACATAGGTGTGCCGCGCCTTCGCCTCCGCAACGATGGCGCGGATCTCGTCCTCCGAATAACCATAGGCACCGATCGGATCGGTCGGCGAGGCGACGCCGCCGGAGGCCATGATCTTGATCTGGTCGGCGCCCATCTGCAGCTCCTCGCGCACCGCCTTGCGCACCGCATCGACGCCGTCGACGACGCGCGCGATGGCGCCGACCCGCACGCAGCAGGAGCAGGTCGGATCGGCCAGATAATCCGAGCGGGCCCTCCCGTCGCCGTGCCCGCCGGTCTGGCTCAGCGCGCGGCCGGAGACGAAGAGCCGCGGCCCGTCAGTGAGACCGGTGTCGATCGCCTGCTTCAGCGCATAGCCGGCGCCGCCGGCATCGCGGACGGTGGTGAAGCCGCGCTTCAGCATGCCGCGCAACAGCATGGTCGAGCGCAATGTCACCAGCACGTTGGCCATCCGGGCCTGCTGCGACAGATCGAGCTCGACCGCCACCGCATGCACATGCAGGTCGATCAGGCCGGGCATCAGGGTCTTGCCCCTGAGGTCGATGACGCGATCGGCCGACGCATCGATCGGACGGTCGGAGACCTCCTTGATCAGGCGGTCCTCGACCAGCACGTGGTGGCCTTCGAGGAGGTCGGGCCGCAGCGGATCGAGCAGCGCGGCATTCTTGAAGAGGATACTTGTCATAAGGGTCTCCTGTCAGGACGCAGCCCGCGTGATCACACGGCTTCGCTTGCGATGTCTTCCAGCGATCGATTGCGGGTCGGCACGCCCATCAGCACGACGGTCAACGCGCCGATCAACAGCACGCTCGTGGTGACGCCGAACACGCCGGCAAAGCCGAAGTTCGGATAGAGGTAGCCGACCAGGATGGGGGCTGCGATCGCGCCGATGCGGCCGATCGCGGATGCGAGCCCGGCCCCGGTGGTCCGGATCGAGGTGGGAAACACCTCGGCCGTGTAGGCATAGACGCCGGCATAGGTGCCGTTCATGAAGAACGACAGCAGCAGCCCGGCCGTCATGATCTCGCCATCGCTCTTGGCAAAGGCGAGCCCGAGCGCGCTGACGCCGCCGAGCAGCATATAGGTCGCGATCGTCGCCTGCCGCCCGATCCGCTCATTGAAGAACGCGGCGGTGAAATAGCCCGGCACCTGCGCGCAATACATCGCCAGCGAATAGCCAAAGCTCTTGGTGATGCTCATGCCGTTCTGGACCAGCAGGCCGGGAATCCAGACGAAGAAGGAGTAGTAGCTGAAGGTGATCGACAGCCACATGATCCAGGTCATGGTGGTGATGCGGGCCTGGCGGCCGGCCAAGAGCGCGGCGAAATTGCTCACGAGCGTTCCCGACGAGACGGCAGGTGCGGCCGGCTCTGCGACCGGCGGCGCCAGCACGCGGCCCTCGCGCGCAAAGCTTGCCTCGACCTTGTCGAGTACCGCCTCGGCTTCCCGCACCCTGCCCCGGCTTTCCAGCCAGCGCGGCGATTCCGGCAGCGATCTCCGCCACCACAGCAACATCACGACCGGCACCGCCGTGATCACAAGCACGATGCGCCAGCCGTTCTCATAGGCCGGCACGATGAAATAGCCGAGCAGAGCGGCGGCGACGAAGCCGAACGAGAAGAAGCCCGCCAGCGCGCCGGTGAAGGCGCCGCGGTAACGCCGCGCCACGAACTCCGCGAGATATGGCGCGATGATCGCGCTCTCCGCCCCGGTGCCCATGCCGGCGACGACGCGCGCGGCAAAGAACGCCGGCCAGCTGTCCACTGCCGCACTGACCAGCGAGGCCGCGCTGTAGAGCGCCAGCGCCGACATCATCACCGCGCGGCGGCCGATCAGATCGCCCAGCGTCCCCGCCAGCAGCGCGCCAAAGAGATAGCCGACGAAGGTGCTGCTGCCGAGCACGCCGGTCTCGACATTGGTCAGCCCCCAGGCGGTGCGCAGCACCGGCAGGATGAACGCCAGCACCGCGGCATCCATCGCGTCGAACAGATAGCCGAGGCCACCCATCAGCAGCAGGTGCACATGGAAACGTGCGAACGGCAGGCGCTCGATGCGCGCCGAGATCATCGACATGAAAGCCCCCTCCGCCTCCGCGGTCGGCACGCGCCACGGGGTCGGCGAGCGGAATGATAGACAAATCAATATTATGGGAATAATTTATAATCGTTATCTAGTACATCACCACTGTGAATATTTGCCGTGTCCTTCCGCACCCTCGACCTCAACCTGCTGAAAGTCTTCGAGGCGCTGATGACCGAGGGCAGCGTGACGCGCGCCGCGAGCGCGCTGACGATGACCCAGCCCGCGGTCAGCAACGCGCTGGCGAGGCTGCGCGACGCGCTCGGCGATCCCCTGTTCGTGCGCACGGCGAGCGGCATCCGCCCGACGCAGCGCGCGGCGGCGCTGTGGCAACCGATCGGCGATGCGCTGGAGCATGTCCGCCACGCGCTCGACGAGGACGCCTTCGATCCGCGGCGCACCGAGGCCGAATTCAGCCTGTCAATGTCGGATTATGTGTCCTCGCTGGTGATGCCGCGGCTGCTCAATCGTTTTGGTGAGATGGCGCCCTCCGCGCGCATCCACACGCTGCCCAACACCATCCTGGAGATCGGCGACCGGCTCGAGGACAACCGGGTCGATTGCGTGCTGAGCGTCTATGTCAACGAGGCGCAGCAGCCTCCGGCCGCGATCCGCTCACGCTCGCTGTGGACCGTGGAGTATGCCTGCATGATGCGGCGGGACCATCCGCTCGCGAACAGGAAGCGGCTCAATGCCCGCAGCTTCCTCAACGCCAAGCATGTCGATGTCAGCCTCGCCGGCAAGACGCTGCCGACCTACGACCAGTTCCTCGCCTCGCGCGGGCTGTCGCGCAACCTGGTCACGACGGTCAATCACTACAACGCCGCCTACGAGATCGTGCGCCAGTCCGACCTGATCGCCGTGCTGCCACGCGATCTCAGCGCGCAGTCCCGCCACGCGCCGCATCTGCACGCGATGCCGGTGCCGCTGCCGGCGCCGCCGCGCATCGTCAGCCTGTTCTGGCACCAGCGCAACGACACGGTTCCCGCGCAGCGCTGGCTGCGCGAGACGCTGGTGGAGCTGTTTGCGCGGATGGAGTGAGCGGCGAAAACCAGCCGGGCTCGCGGCCATCCTTCATCCCCGTAACGACACGGGGATGCCGATTAACGCTCTTGCGGCCGGAATTCTTCTTGGGCCCGCTTTCCGATTGACGATATCCGGGGCCCGGGTGGTAGGCTGCCGCCATTTCAGGTGGCCATTTGAATGCACGAGTTATTGAAACAATATCAGCTTCTGTTGCTGGTACTTTTGATCTTCCTGCCGCTTGAGCGACTGTTCAGTGCGCGGCCTCAGAAGATCTTCAGGCGCGGTCTGCTGACCGATATGGGCTTCCTGTTTCTCAACGGGTGGCTGGTGCTGGTCGGCGTGATCGTCGTCGTCGCCGTGGCCACGCTGGTGAATCAATTGATCGTGCCTTCGGCTGTGAAGCAGGCGGTTGCCGACCTTCCCTATCTGGTTCAAGTGCTTCTTGCGCTCCTGATCGGGGATCTCGGCGTCTACTGGACCCACCGCATCCTGCATGCCGTGCCGGCGATGTGGCAGATTCATTCCGTGCATCACGCCGTCGAAGAACTGGACTGGCTCGCTGCGGTTCACCAGCACCCGCTCGATGTGATCTTCATGAAGGCCGGTTCGCTGTTTCCGCTGTTCGCGCTCGGTTTCTCCGTCGAAGCGATCGGGAGTTACGTTCTCATCTATTCCTGGCAGGCGTGGCTCGCGCACGCCAATGTGCGCCTGAGCTACGGACCTCTGCGCCACGTGCTGGTGTCGCCGGAATTCCACCACTGGCACCACAGCAGCGAACAGCAGGCCAGAGACAAGAATTTCGCCGGACTGTTCTCGTTCTACGATGTGCTGTTTGGAAGCATCCATCTCCCGAAAGGCCAGAAGCCGCAGACGTTCGGCGTCGATCATCCGATGCCTCCGGGTTATCTGGCTCTTCTGGCTTACCCGTTCATGGCATGGGCCGGAAAGCAAAAGCGCGACGATCCGGCGGGCACCTAGGCAAGGGAATGGGATCGGTTCACGCGCGCCGCTTCACGGCGTGATCCTGCCGTCGAGCACGGCAAGCCGGAATGGCCGTATCTCGACGGTGTGCCAGACGTTCTCCGTGACATAGGGCTCGCGGGCCAGCCACGCGTCGAGATCCGCACGAGACGGAAACTCTGCAAGAATAACCGATCCGATCATGTCGCCGGCGGCGTCGAGGATGGCACCGGCCGCGCGCAGCTCGCCGCACTCGACCATCGGCTTGATGCCCGCAAAGTGCGCCGGGCGCACCGCGAGGCGGCGGGCCTTGGCGTCCTTGTCGGTCCCGTCATGGGCCAGCACGAGAAATTGCACGATGAATCTCCTTTCCTCAGAGCCGTTCAGCCTTTGCCCGGCAAGGTCATTCACCGGTTGCCCGGCCAGGATCGCCGGCGCGATGGACGAGCTCATAATGCCGCGCAAAGGAATCGTAGTCAGACAAAAGCTCGTGCGCGCGCGGCTCGATCTTGGCGACATCGATATTGCTTCCGGCGAACTGCTTGATGTCGTCAGCTGATGCCCAGTAGGTCACGGCCAGAAACTCGACCTTGTCGCCGAGGGTCCGGTTCAATAGCTCGGCGCCGCGATATCCGCGTATCTGCTGCAGCTGTGGGAACACCGTTTCGGCGACGTGCCTGAGATAGTCAGGCGCATCTCGCGCATCGGCGCGGCCACACCACAATCGTGCGATCATTGCTAGCTCTCTCCTTCGAACCGCGCCCTGATCTCCGGCCTCACGCGCGAGACTAGGGTGCCGCCGCGCCGCGCGTATTGGCAAAAATTGCATTGAGCCGGATGGACAAGATAGTTGACTCCGGCAAGTATTTGCCGGAGCGTCGAAACAGCGCCCGATCCCGGGCTCAAAGCGAGCATCGGCCATGGCCCGCCCCGATCCCCACAATACCGCGCGCTACTGGAACGACCCGGCGATGCCCGGCCTGTCGCTGATGTGCGCCGATTTCACGACCCAGGAATTCGCACCTCACGTTCACGACGGCTTCGTGGTGGCCGCAACCGAATCCGGCGGCGCCGAGATCAAGAGCCGCGGCGTGGTCGGCCGCGCCCAGACCTCCAAATTGCTGGTCTTCAATCCCGGCGAACCTCATTCGGGCTGGATGGGCCGCAGCAGCGAATGGCGCTATCGCGCATTTTACGTGCCGAAGCGCGCGATCGACGATCTCACCCGCGGGCTCGGCACTGACCGGCCCGGCTATTTCTGCCGCAACGAGTTCGGCGACGCGGACCTGATCGGCCGCTTGCTGCGCCTGCACCGCGAACTCGAACGCGGCACCGACCGCCTCCGCACCCGCGCGCTGTTCCTGGAGGGGTTCGCGACGCTGTTCGAGCGCCACGCCGACGGCAATCCGCCGCCGCCTGCAGCCCCGAAGGATCGAAGCCTGCTCGCATCGGTCGATGCGATTATGCAGGATCGCTATGGCGAGCACCTGACGCTCGACGATCTGGCGGACCAGGTCGGGCTGACGCCGTTTCAGCTGATCGGCCTGTTCAAGCGGACGGTATCATTGACGCCGCACGCCTATCTGACTCAGATCCGCCTGGCGCGCGCCTGCGATCACCTCGCGAGGGGCGATGCCATCGCCCATACCGCGATCGTCTGCGGCTTCTACGACCAGGCGGCCTTCACCCATCATTTCAAGCGCTGCTACGGCATCACACCCCGGCAATATGCCCGCGCCGCGGGCCGACATGACGAACCCGCAATTTTTGCCAATACAACGGCGCGGCTGCATCCGAGATAGGCGTGATCGAATTCGAACAAGCTCAAGGTGCACATCGCATGTCGCGGTTCTTCTACCATGAACATCCGGACACGCTGACGCTCGAGACCTGCGTCATCAGGGCCGAGCCGGGCCGCGTCATGCTGGCGGAGTTGCCGTTTTTCACCGGCGGCGGCGGCCAATTGCCGGACAAGGGCTCCATCCGCTGGAACGGTGGAGAGGCCGCCGTCACCGGCTTCGAACCCTCCTCTGGTGGAGGAATCTGGATCCTGCTGGCCAATCCGGTTGAGCCCTCGGGCAGCGTCGAAGCCGTGGTCGATCCCGAGTTCCGCCAGATGATGCGCGAGCTCCACACCGGCACGCACCTGCTCAACGCCATCGTCTACCAGCAGTTCAACGGTGCATTGGTCACCGGCGTGCAGATGAATCCGGACGGCACGGCCCGCATGGACTTCGACCTGCCGGACGCCGACAATGAGCGCCTGCGCGCGCTCGACGGCCCGATCAACGATGCGATCCGCCAGGACCTGGCGGTTAGCGACAGCTACATGCCGATCGACGATGCCATCGATCAGCATGGGCTGATCAGGACCCGCAGCGTTGCGCCGCCGCCGACACTAGACGGCAAGATCCGCATCGTCGAGATCGCCGGCCTCGATCGGCAGGCCTGCGGCGGCACCCATCTGCCCTCCACCGGAGGATCGCGCCTCGTCCGGGTGCTGAAGATCGACAACAAGGGCCGCCATAACCGTCGCGTCAAGATCGGGCTGGTCGGACTGGCGCCCGGCATCTGATTGCAACCTGCGCGCCTCCGCGCTCGGCGCAGGCGGGCTACATCACCGGCCAGAATATCCGGATCGACGGCGGCGCCTCCCGGCGCGTTCTGATCAGACAATCTTGCTGGCTTGCCTAGCCGTAGCTCGCGAAGCGAGACAGAGTGGCAATGACGGGTACAGCCCGCCTTCGCTCACTTCGCTACGATGGAATCTTGCTGGCTTGCCTAGCCGTAGCTCGCGAAGCGAGCGAAGGCTGGTGGGGGAGGCAGGACTCGAACCTGCGAAGCCATGAGGCGGCTGATTTACAGTCAGCTCCCTTTGCCACTCGGGACACTCCCCCGTCCAACAGCATCAGACCGGCCGCGCGAGTGGCGGCGGACCGGGTCATCGAAATGACGCTGATAACCGCGTCAGCCCCGAAGCGGGTACGCGGTCGGGCGCGTTTATGGGCGAAGGCGGTCCCCAAAGTCAACCAAGCGGGCGCCCAATTTGCCGGTTAAATTGCCATTCCGCGATATCAATGACACAAGCCTCACATGAGCGAGCGCGACCGCAAACCCAATTTCCGAGGCAAGGGCGGTAAGCCCTTCCAAAAAGGGCCGAAATTCGGCCGCCCGCCCGGCCGCCGGGAGCGCGAATCCGGTTCCGACGGACCGGTGATTCTATATGGCTGGCACACGGTGGCGGCGGCGCTGGCCAACCCGGACCGCCAGATCCGCAAGCTTTACCTCACCGAGAACGCCGCCAAGCGCCTCGCCGACGAAAACATCGCCACCCGCGTCACGCCGGAGCTGGTCCGGCCCGGCGATATCGACCGCCGCCTCACTCCCGATGCCGTGCATCAGGGCCTGCTGGCGGAGGCCGATCCCCTGCCCTCGCCCGGCATCGACACGCTGGCGCTGGAGGGCATCGTGCTGGTGCTCGACCAGATCACCGACCCGCACAATGTCGGCGCCATCCTGCGCTCGGCCGCGGCCTTCGCGGTGAAGGCGATCGTCACCACTGCGCGCCACAGCCCGGAAGCGACCGGCGTGCTGGCGAAGTCCGCCTCCGGCGCGCTCGAGCTGGTGCCTGTTGTCACGGTGCAGAACCTGGCGCGCGCGCTGACCGAACTGAACGAGCGCGGCTTCCAGACCGTCGGCCTCGACAGCGAGGGCACCGAGGATCTCGGCAAGGTTCCGCTGCAAGCGCCGCTCGCGCTGGTGCTCGGCGCCGAGGGCAAGGGCCTGCGCCAATTGACCCGCGACACCTGCCGCGTCGTCGCCCGCCTCGACATGCCCGGCGAGATCAAGAGCTTGAACGTGTCGAACGCCTGCGTGCTCGCGCTCTATATCGGCGCGAGCCGGCTCGGGCTGATGTGAACGAAAGCGCCCGCTCGCGTGAGCGAACGGGCGCTGATCTCTCGAACCGATGATCGGATCAGTAGTAGCGGCGCAGCACCGGATGGCCGTAGCGATGCGGCGCGTAGCCGTAGCGATAGCCATAGTGCGGGCGGTAGCCGTAGTGATGGCGGTAGCCGTAATGACGGTAGCCATAGTGGCGATAGCCGTAATACGGGCGGCCGTAGCCTTCGCGGTAATACGGACGCGGGGCCCAATTGCCCGGGCCGGTATAGGTCGGGCCCTGGTTGACGTAATAGTACTGCTGCGGCGCGCTGGGATAGGCCGCATCCGGGTCGGGCAGACGCTCGACCGCGCCGTAACCATAACCGCCGTAACCGCTATAGCCACCGCAGCCGCCGCAGCCGTAATTCACGACGGGCGCGGAATAGCCGCACGGGTTGAAGCCGCACGCCATTGCGGGCGCGGTCACCATGACGGCCACGGCCGCAATCAGTCCCTTGATCATTTGACGCATTACTCTCTCCTGTAGATCTTGCCTGTAGGTCTCTCTGTTCGTCGCGTAGCTCTTGGTGGCTATGAAGGGCCCTCTGCCTGAGGGCTCGATTTAGGGGCCTCTCGGTCGCGGTGACCGCATCGGCGGCCCCGGCAACGGCCGCGGCCCATTGAACTCGGGCGCGTAGATCACCGGCGGCGGATCGACCGGCACGTTGGACTGCGCCGGCAGCGGCGCGGAGTGCGCCGACCATGATTCGTGATAGCTCTCGGCCGGCTTGGGCAGCTTGCGGTTGGCCGGCGGCTCGATCTCGAGCCGACCGTAGCCCGGCATGCGGCCGAGGCTCGGATAATAATGGCCGACATTCGGCTCGGGATCGATCGGGCGGCCGCCATAGACGGTCGGCACCATCGAGTCGTTGCGGGCGAGCCCCATCGCACTTTCGACCACCGCATAGGAGGCGTCGACGCCGTTGATGATGATGGGTACGCCGGGCCGCGAGGGCACGACGATGTCGAAGCCGCCGCCGGCCAGCGCCGTCGAGGTCATCGCAGCCAATATCGCCAGCGCAAGACTTGCGCGCATGTTCACCCAGCCGTCCCGAATTGTTCCATCCGCAGCCTAATCCAATGGCTTGGCGGAAGGGTTAAGGACGCGGGCCAAACTGGCGGTAAGCCTAACGCGTAAGCATCGGCATCCGGTCAATGCAGCCGGGTGGGATCAGAAATCGTTAACGGCCGCCCGGTAAGCACCTGTGCGTCAGGCGAAGGCGTTCTCGATGATCGAATGAATGCCGATCGCGATCGTGACCGCGCCGACCGCCACCTGCAGGCCGCGATTGGCCCAGGTCAGCCAGCGTGCCGAGGCCGCCAGAGGCACCGCAATCACGCTGGACAGCACGCCCATACCGATCATCGAGCCGATACCGAATAGCGCGACATAGCCGAGGCCAACAGCAGGATTCGGGGCTTGCGACACGGTCAGCACCAGCAAGGCCGCCGAGCCCGCCATGCCGTGCATCAGGCCGACCAGCAGCGTGCGCCAGCGGAAGCCGTGCGCATGGCTGTGCGCGGCGCGGACGTGCGGCAGGGTCTCGCCGGCATGGCTGTGGGCGTGGAAATGCGTGGCACCGTCGCCATGCGAATGGGTGTGGAAGTGCACGCGGTCGCTCCACAGCCGCCACCAGACATGGGCGCCGAGGCCGACCAGCATGATGCCGACCGCGGTCTCGATCGGCGCCGCGACCGTTTCCGGAATCGCGCGCCCGAGCAGAATCGCCGCACCGGCAAAGATGAACAGCGTGAGCGTGTGGCCGAGACCCCAGGTCAGGCCGTGCTTGACGATGTCACCGACATGGGTGCGGCGCGCGGCGATGCTGGACACGGCTGCGATGTGATCCGGCTCCAGCGCATGCTGCATGCCGAGCAGAAAACCAAGACTCAAGATTCCGAACATCAACCCTCCGCGCCGGCGCGTGACGACAGATCAAACACCAGATCGCTGATCTTGTCAGGCCAGCGCATCCTCAGACAAGCACCTCGTCAAACAGGCCCTGCATCGCCGCCCAGGAGCGGCGATCGGCCCGCGCATCGTAGAGCGCCGACTTCATGATCGAGCCGTCCGCGGTCGGATTGGTGAAGCCATGCAGCGTGTTGCCGTAGCTGATCACCTGCCAGTCGGCAACCTTGCCGGCGCGCATCTCGCTCTCGAACGCGGTGACCTGATCGGGCGGCGCCAACGGATCGTCGGCGCCGGTCAATACCAGCACGCTCGCTTTCACCCGACCTTCCGCCGCAGGCTGCGTGGTCGAGAGCACGCCGTGGAAGCTGACGACGGCCTTGAGCTCGGCGCCATCGCGCGCGAGCTCGAGCGCAACGGTGCCGCCGAAGCAGAAGCCGATCGCCGCACATCTGGTGGCATCGACCTCGGGCAGTGCGGTAAGTGTCGCAAGCGCGGCGCGCGCCCGGGCGCGGAGTTTCGCCGCATCGGTGCGCAACTCGCCGATCAGCGCCATCGCCTGCGGCAGATCGGCAGCCTGTCGCCGATCGCCGAACATGTCGGCCGCGAACGCGACATAGCCGTGCGCGGCAAGCCTGCGCGCCCGCTCCATCGCGAAATCGCCGAGCCCGAGTCCCTCGTGGAACACCAGCACGCCCGGACGCTTTGCGCCGCGGTCGTTGAATGCGAGATAGCCGCGCAGATTGGCGTCGCCGCCGGCGTAGTCGATGTCACCTGTGTGCATGCAATTCTCGTCAAAAGCAGCATGATCCGGAAAAATGGGCACCGGTTTTCCGATACGGATCATGCTCAAACAAAATCGACCGTGATCCGGAACGCATCATGCGCGCGCGACCGGAACTTCACACTGGTTTGAACGCGGGGCAAGGCTGCGCCGGAACAGGCGCGGCACAGCGAGATTAGCTCACCACGATGACGAGAGGAGATCTTGCATGACACAACTGAAAATTCTTGGTGCGGCAGCCCTGCTCGCGACAGCCATGGCCGGCCCCGCGATGGCGCAACAGGCCATCGGCACCGCCGTGCGCTGCTCCAATGCCACACCGGACGCCCGATGCCAGACAATGACACCGGGCACCACCGCGACCGCGTATCATCACCGCGCCTACCGGCGCGATCGCGACTGGCAGAACCCGAGCTGGCAAGACAGCTACAATCGTTATGATCCCGGCCCGGCCGACGTCGCCGCCGGCGTGGTCGGCGGCGCGGTCGGCACCGCGGCTGCGATCGCCACCGCCCCGTTCGGCGGTCCCGACTATTATCGCGGCGCCCCGATGGGCAGCGAGGAATATGCGCGGCAGAACGGCCTTGCCTGCACCCCCGGCACCTGGTTCCGCGGCAGCGACGGCCTCCGGCACCCCTGCCAATAGCTCAGGCGAACGTGCAGCGATGCAAGGGGCGGCCTTCGGGCCGCCTTTTTGCCGTCCGGCCGGAGGCGAAATGCTCTGGCCGAGCCGAGCGGGCGCCACGCCTGAGCCAGCATCGAAAGCTGGTGCCGGCTGAGGGGATTGAACCCCCGACCTTCAGTTTACAAAACTGCTGCTCTACCGCTGAGCTAAGCCGGCGAAATGGCGTGATTTGCGCGCTCGCATAGCAGACTTGGTGCGGCAGAGCCAGAACCAAGGCCAAGCCTCGCCCCAAGCTTTGAGGCTTGCACTCACCGCAAAGGTTCCGCAAGATTGGGAACCGGGAGCCACAAACAGATTCGGGCGAACACCTGATGACGGAACAGCAGCTGCGGGCACGGACGTCTTTGCTGAAGGCAACGCTGTTGGTCTGCGCCCTGCTGATGGGTTACTCGGATCTCATCACCACCAATGAGATATTGCAGCGCGGAATGGGTGAGCTCAACCCGTTCATGCGGTTCACCCAGGAGTGGCTGGGCGAATGGTGGCTGATCGCCAAGCTGGGCCTGACCTATCTCGTGATGTGGATGCTTTGGCGCGGCAAGAGCGAACGCCAGATGGCCTATGTGGTCGCCTTCATCGCGACGCCGGTCTACAACAATCTGATCATCCTCGCGGGCACCCATTGAGCTGCCGCTAGCGCTGACCAGCGCGCTTCGCGTCGCATCGTTGTCACATCCCGTTGATGTTTCGAAACAATGTTCGGCAGGCGTGGCCGAGGATGGCGTTGGACAAGGCGCCGCAAACCGCCCTAAGCTTGCTTGATCCCGGCAACGAGGCCGCCAAGGCACGGTTCTGACGACGATGGACTGGTCCTACTATCTCGTGGGTGGTGCTGTTGTCCTGCTGCTGCTCGCCTATCGGCTGCACGGCGGGCTGTTCAGGAAGGACACGCTGCAGGACGAGCGGCTGAATCGACAGATCGACGAACGCATCGCGCGCATGGACTTCAAGCGCGAGAAGAAGCACGAGCCGTCCCAGCCATAAGACCGGCCAGCCGCGCCGCGCGGATTGTCAGTCAGCCGAGATCGACCGCCGGCCGCGGCAGCCGCGCCAGCTCGCAGGCGAATACGGCAGCTCCGAATCCGCCGAAGTGTGCTTTGACGCCGGCGCGACCTCCGGCACCAGATTCTTCGATGCCGCTGCCGACGCAGTCCGCTGCTGCAAATCCCCTGATGATCCCGTGAACGCCGACCGTCCTGCGGTCGATGTTGCCTTCAAACCGAAGTGCCTGGGCATCGAGTCCTCCATCCAGCTTCTTGTGGCTCACGCCGTGCGTCGTCCCCAGGTCCAATCCGAACACGTCGTTGCGATTCAATCAAAGCGCTTCGCTTGATTGCCCACAAGGACGGAGAGAGCCGTATTATTCCGGTCTTCAGCCGACGTTTCACGTCATCGATCGCGCGTGCCCGCAGTGCAGACTGTGCCACCTCGAGCGCGCAATCGATCACGGTCTGCGCCATGGTGAACTGTCCCGTTGCGCAACCTCCGGTCCAGGGTCGCGCCCGCCGCCCTCCCTTGGCAGGAATCGTGGGATCCTTCCCGTAGCATCACCCATGCCGTGCCTTGTTTCTGTTCTTGCAGCCCGAAACGCGGTATGCAGAATGTCGGATGGGACATCAGCCAATGACCTATTTGATCCTTGCCCGGGACGGCACCAGCCAGATCGTGCTGAAGCGCGACAGCGAAGACGCGGCCGAGAAGAAGGCGCGCGAGCTGAAGGAGATGGGATGGTTCGAGGTCGAGGTCCGCGAGGACCGGGCGGGCGCGGTCGGCGCCACGCCGACCGATCGGTCCCAGACCCTGCAATGAACCGCTTCCTCTGGTGAACCTTTTGCCGGACGGCCCTTACACATGTGTGAGGAGCCGACGATGTCCGACACAGCACATTACCGCTTCCAGTCCGATCAGGCGCGGCGGCTGGCCCGCCAGGTCACCGACGCCGCGGTGCGCGAGAAGCTGCTGGAAATGGCCGAGGAGTACGGCCGCTACGCCGACCTGATCGAGGCGCGCAGCACTGAACGCGCGCCCGCCGAGGCGACTGCTCACTAGGCGGCTCGCCGCTCCGACCCACTACTTTAGCGCGGGACCAAATCTGCGCGAAAATGCCTGAGGATTTGTTCGGAACATTATGCCCTCTCACGCGATTTTCTGCGCATGAGGGTCCGCGAAGCCAACCGCAATCTGCTGCTTCTGGGCAGTTTCACGCTGCTCAGCATGGCCGCGGCCGGCATCGTCGCCCTGCTCGATCCAGCGCCCGCGCCGGCAAACGCGGCACCACCGCCGGCGGCGAATCAGGCATCGGCTAGCGGGCAGACCCCAGTCCGGATCGTCGGTACCCCGTTCGTCCCGAACACCAATCCCCGCCAGCGCTGACTGCCCGACGTACCGCGCGATTGTCACAAATATGTCACCGCACCTGTGAAACAGGCGTCTTCGTCAACCATCACGATGGCGAGTGCTTGATTCCGCGCGGTTGCTTTGCTGGAATCCGCGCGCTCAAGGTGCGCCATGAAGTGGATGAAGGAACGCGATCTCCTGATCGCGCAGACAATGGCTTTCGTACAGTCGGTGAAGGGCAAGCTGCCCGACGCCGGGCTGCCGACGCCTGCCCCACGGACGGCCACGCCAGTGGCGCCTGCCCCGCCGCCCGCCGCCGCGGCGGCCACGGCCGAGGCCAAGCCCAGCCTGGATCACAAGCCGGCCGTGGACGAGACGACCCTTCTGGAGATGAAGGCCGCCCTGGAGATCAAGCCGGCGGCCGAGACCCGGATGGTGACGCCGTCCCCGCTTCCGGTGCCGACCGTGCTCGAGGGGCTGCCCGCTGCGCCGCCGCCTTTGGCAGTGACGGTCGTCGAGGTCCCGCCGCCCCCGGCGCAGCCGCCGCAATTCGCAAGACTCGACATCAGCGGCGACTTCGGATCCGAGGTGCGGGAGCGGGTTGCGAATTTCCGCGCCCAGCAGCAGCGCTTCCTCAGGGAGCGCGAGGAATATTGCACCACGACCATGGCCAAGGTCCGCGCTGCGATCCGCGACAACAGCGAGCTGCCGCGCTCCGGCAAGTAACCGGCATTCCTTCGTCCCTACCGTCTGCCGACCTCAGCCCTGCGCGCCCGATTTCACCGGCTCGGTCAGGAAGCGCCCGCTTGGTCGCGTCAGCGCCGGCTCCTCCAGGGCGTCGCCGGCAGGCTGCCTGCCTTCCGTCATCGATCGCAAGCTGGCGATCGCCTGGGTCATGCGTTCGGCGAATTTGGCCGCGGCGCCGTCGAGGAACGCCTTGTCCTTCGGCTTCGGCCTGGCGATCCGTAGCTCGAAACGCGACGTCCCGTCCGGGCGTTCCAGAACGGCCCGGGTCATGATGATGCGCGGCGCGCCGGGCACCGGCAGCGTGATCCCGACCGTGAAATAATCGACCGGACGCCAGTCGAGCGTTTCCTCGACATTGGTATGGTTGCCGTGGGCGCAATGATTTTTGGTGCCGACCCCGCGCCGCCCCTTGCCCGACTCCTCGACGATGTCGTCGGCGTCCCACCATTTCTGCCATTGCCCGGGCACGGTGATGAACTCCCACACCGTCTGCCGGGGCGCGGCGATGTCGAATTCGAGGATCGCGTAGGCATCGTCGCGCGTCACCTCCATCCGGACCTGCGCGTCGTCCTGCTGCCACGCCGCTTCGAGGTCGCGCGCCCACAGCGTCACGTCGCCGATGATGTCGATGGTCTCCTGATGCGGGATCAGCCCCTGCGCCGCCGGATCGACGCCCATGGCGCGGATCGCCGCATCGCTGTAGAGCACGTAGGCGCGGCCGCCGAGCTTCTCGCCGACGCTGTTCTTGAGCAGCCGGTGGACCAGGATGACGTCGCGGCCGGCAAGCTCCTCCCGGCCGCCCATCTTCTGCTTCACCATCTCGCCGTGATGGATCACGAATTTGAAATCGAGATCGCCCATCGCAACGCAGGCCTTGCACTCGCAGGTCGAGGCCTGGCGGACGTCGCGCAGGCGCCGGCGGAATTTGAAATAGGCGCCCTCGATCGCGTCCTGCAGCAGCGAGCCGTCGATGGTCCCGGTCGCGTAGACGAATGCGGCGTCGCCCTCGAACTTGGCGAGACGAAATGGCGGGCGCAGCCCCTTCACCACCACATCCATGAAATCGGCGATGATATCCTGCGCGTGGTCGAGCTCGACCGCTGCGAGGAAGTTGGTATAGCCGGAGATGTCGGCAATCGCGAAATATGCCGCTTCAGCTTTCGGAAGCATCGAGACCTCCAGCGCAATCGTTTCGTGACGATACGCAGTCTGTCATACCGAAGCGCCTGAGGTCGAGGGCGGTTTAGCGCCCGCCGATCTTCTCCAGCACCGGCAACAGGTATTTCAAGAACTCGCCGGGGTTTTCGCTCATCGGGAAATGGCCGAGGCCTTTCATGATCGTGGCCTCAGCTCCGGCGATGCTGTTCGCCACCGCCAGCGTCTCCTCCGGCGTGCAGGAATAATCGTATTCGCCCGACAGCAGGAACAGCGGGCAGCGTTTCGTGTCGATCTCGGCTATGCGGGCGCGGATGTCGCCGTCGATCTTGTAGAAATAGAGATCGCCCTTGAACACGCCGGGGCCGCCTTGCATGTAGTGCCACAGCGTCTCCCACCGCTCGCTGTCGGGCGCGTCGGGCCCGACCAGCCCAGAGACGATGGCAGCAGCCACCTCGCCGCCATGGACGTCCGGCCGGTGCAGGAAATTCAGATCGTAATAGGGATCGACATGCGCGCCGGCCTGCAGGCCGATGATGGCGCGGAAGCGCTCGGGATGCTCGAGCGCGAGATGCAGCGCGATCCGGCCGCCGATCGAGCAGCCGATCGCGATCGGCCTGTCGAGATCGAGCGCGTCGATCACGGCTAGGATCATCGCGGTGTATTGCGCCGAGGTCAGTTGGTACTCCTCGTCGTGCCAGCCTTGCGGCGGCGACGACTTGCCGTGCCAGGGCATGTCGAAGGCGATGACGCGATGATTGCGCGTCACGCGTGGGTCGTTCATCAGGCCGCGATATTTGCCGCCCGTCGGCGCCCGCGGTGTGCAGGCAGAGCAGCGGCGTGCCTTCGCCCGCCTCCTCGACATAGACGCGGTGCAGACGGCCGGACAGCTCGAGCTGCATGTAGCGGCCGACGATCGGCTCGAATTTGGCGCTCATGCCGCCGCTCCCTCGCCGCGCAGCTTGCCGAGCGCCTCCTTGAAGTATCGCAGGTTCGCCATGAAGATCTGCAACTCGCCCTCGGCCCTCAGCACGCGGCGCTTGATCAGCGCCATCAGGTCGTTGGAGCCCGGCGGCGGCCGCTGTTCACAGAACTTGCCCCACTCCTCCTCCGAGGTGCGCAGCGCGAAGGACGACGACGGCATCACGAACGGCCCCTTGGTCACCGCGACGATCCGGCCCTCATGGATCGCGATCAGCCAGGCGGTCTTGCCGATCTCGAGCAGGAATGTCGTCGTGAGGAAGCGGCCCCGCCGCACCAGGCCGGCGTCGCCATTGACCCGTTGCTTCAGCGTTTCGATCATATCAGCTCCCTCCGACGGCCGCCGAGCGGGTCGTTCTCCGGCAATGATGGAAGGAATGCGGGAGCCGTCAATCGGCGCCGGCGTCGCGCGGCCACGGCATTTTCGCGCGGACCGCTACATACGGATTTTGGCTGGAGCCGGGAAAGCGAGAGTCAAAGCCACGACCAGACCAGCGCCACGTTCGCGGCGCAGGCTGCGAGCAGCACAACCGCAAGCGCGAGTTGCACGCGTTCGTAGGGGGGCTGGTGGATCGCTCTCATGGAAGGAAACATCCGGCGATTCTACCCGGAGAGTCCCGGGGATTCTTTTTTCCGGGGTTTACCGCTCATTAAGGACTCAGGGCCCTTCGCGAAAGGGCCGAAATGACTCATATTTTCAGATGCTTGCCTGGAATCATCATTCACGGTTCCGTGATCGCAACGGCGAGCTCTGAGGAAACCCGGGGCCACCGGTGGCGTTGTCGTGGGTTGTTTGGGGAAACGACGAATGCCGTATGCGCTGTTCTATCAAGACGCCAAGCTGAGCAAGGCGTATCCGACCGAGGCCGACGTCTGGAAGCTTGCCAGGAAATCCGGGCTGGTGGTGGATACGGTCTCGGAAGAGGAAAAGTCCTCGCCCCGCCCGGTGCTGGATAATGACTACGAGATCCGGGCCTGCCAGCTCGAGCCGAACGAGGATCCGGTCAAGAACAAGGCCGATGCCGATCGCGAGGCGCGCCTGGAGCCGCGGTTGAACTGACGATGCTGCTCCGGCCGGTCCCGCATGGCGGGCCGGATGCCGAAAATGCGGTCCGCTTGCCTACGGCGTCGCCGTCGCCAGCGAAGCCTGCTCGGCGGCGAGCGACACGCAAATCTTCCGCCGATGCAGACCCCGGATCGCGCCCGTCACCTTGAGCACCTTGCCCGCCGTGCAGGACGCATCCTGCACCAGCACGACCTCATAGGGCGCGAGCGACAAAGGTTCGGATTTAAGGACAGTCTGGGCAACGCACGGTACAGCGACCGCAGAGAGGATCAGCCCTAACGCAAAACTACGCATGTTTGTTTGTCCACCAGCCCCGGCGTTCCCATAATAACGCATCACGATGAAAGTTCCGTGCAATGCAGGAATTATTTTTTGCATTGCACGATCAGGCGTGAATAGCGGCTGAACAAGCAAGCGTCAGGCCAAAAAAAATGCCAGGCCAACGAAAAAGGCCGGCCCGAAGGCCGGCCTTTCGATCTCGATGAGATACGATCAGTAGCGGGAACCCACCGGGCCGCCCCAGCCGAAGCGGTAGTTGACCCCGAGCTTGACGGTATGTTCGTCGTTCCGGAAGCTCGCGCCGACGATGTCGGCCGGACCGCTGGTGAAGGTGGTTTTGCCGAAATTGTAGTACTGGTACTCGGCCTTCGCCGACCAGTTCGGGGCGAACATGTATTCCAGGCCGGCACCGACCGTGTAGCCATCCTTGTGGCCGCCGTCGGTCGTGAAGGCCGTCGGCACGCCGCCGACCGAGGCCGTGATGTTGTTGTTGTCGCGCCAGGCGTAGCCGCCCTTAGCGTAGAGCAGCGCCGGACCCCAGGTATAGCCGAGCCGGCCGGTCACCGAACCGAGCTGGTCGGTGTTGCCGGTCACCACGGTTCCGGCGGGGAATGTCAGGCCGTTGTTCGAGGAGCTCGGCAGCCAGGAGTACTGCGCCTCGATGCCCATCACCCAGTTGGGGGCGAACTGATAGTCGAAGCCGCCCTGCACGCCACCCATGAAGCGCGCGTCGCTGCCCATCAGATTGTTGCCGTCGGTGAACGCGCCGCCGACATGGCCGCCGATGTAGAAGCCGGTCCAGTTGTAGACGAGCGCCGGTGCGGTATACGGCGGCGGTGCCTTGGTATAGGTGCGGGCCGGCATGTCAGCCGCAAACGCCGGGCCCGCAAGGGCGGCCAGCGCGACTGTGCCGAGCAAAAACTTCTTCATCTCTGATCCCCGTTACGAACGCTGCGCTGTTAAGCCAAACAACGTGACGCCAATTAGGTTGCTTTGGGGCAATGCCGGACCTGTGATGTTTCCAAGCTGTGACGGGGTCGCAACAACGCCCGTTTGTTCCCTGGCACAGAAGGTTTTTTCACCGGTTAAGCAGCCGCATTTCGGCTGCATGTAAGTCGCAAACGGCTAAGTTGAAGTTCAACGCTCCGCGAAAAGTGATCGGAGTTCGCTAACGTTTCGATCAGGCCGCCGGTCAGGGTTGCGACCAGCCACCGCGGTTTTAGCGCGCCATCTTCTCCAGTTCCGGAAATGCCGCGTAGGACGCGCCGGCGCACTGTTCGGCGGCATTGTCGAGGATGCGGTCGAGCCGGCCGTCGACGAACATGACGCCGTGCTCCCGGGCCGGCCGGTAATTGCCGTCGGCGTCCTTCGCGCTGTAGCGCAGGCACACCACGTAGCGCAGCCGGCCGCCGACCGTGCGCTGCGCCGGATCGGCAATCGCGGCCTCGCGGACTCCGACCGGGTTGTTCAGGTAGGTCCGCATGAAGGCGAGGATCTGCTCGCGGTAACGGTCCGGGAACGGCTGGTTGGCGACGCCGCGGTCATCGGTGAAGGTGGTCGGCCCGCCGCCATCGTCGCTGGTGAGGCAGCCGGCCAGCGGGATCGAGAGCAGCAGGATTGCCGCCAGTCGTGATGCAGTCCGCAAAGTCAGCTGTTTCATGTTGCCCCGGCCGCGTCTCATAGACCGGCGGGTGACGAAAGGGAATTCGCAACTCGGTTATTCCTGAACAGAAACGACCGGCGTCCGGGTCTCAGCCAATACCGAAACGCACTCCGGCCCGCCGCCATTGGGGAAGCAATGGACAAGCGGGCCGGTTCTGCATCCAAAGGAAGCAGCGGGGCAATGTGGATCGAACTACGTCCCTCGGATCAGGTTCAGTCGCGCTGATCAGCCGCGCTTGGCCGGCACGACGTGCTTGGTGGCGACCTTGGCCGGAATGTGCTTGGAGGCGTGCTTGGTCGCGTGCTTCGGCGACTTCACCTTCAGCATGCCCATGTGCTTGTGGTGGCGGTGATGGCGATAGTGCTTGTGGTGCATCCGGGCGTTGGCGTTGCGCACCTTCGAGGGCAGCTGCTCGCTCTTGACGACGGGGGCAGCCTTGGTCGCCGGGGCGGTCGTGGTCGCCGGCGCGGGGGTTGCGGTCTTGCCGGTCTCGGCGGCCAGCGCGGGCGCTGCGATCACGGACATGGCGAGCAGCGCGGCGGAAATCGTCTTCAACATGGTGGTCCTCCTCTGCGGGATCGAGAGGTCTCCGGCCGGATGGTCGGCCTCACCGATCAATGCATGCGAACTTAGGGGTCACGCACTGAACCCGTTCTGAAGGGCATGGACGGAATTCATTCATGTGAATGACATCTTGGTCATGTTGCCGCTGCGGCCGGCCGCTCGCCGACATCACGCAATCGTGGATTCGGCCGGGAATGTTCTGCACCCCTGGGTGTTCAAGTCATCAGGCTTCGGTGTAGGATTGCCGAGCACGATCAGGAACGATCAGGAGCAACCAGGAATGAGCAAGACGCCGCAGTTTCGTTGGAAAATTTTGGGCCTCGCAGTGCTCTCGATGACCCTCGCCGCCGCGCCGGTCGTCTCGGCCTATGCCGCGGGCAGCGACAATCCCTCGCCGCCGGCTTCCGACAGCGGCAGCAAGGGCAAGAAGGCGAAGAAGGACAAGAGCTCCGCGATCGACGATCAGAAGTTCCTGGCCGGCTATCGCGCAGCCTATACCACGATCTACGACAAGCACGATTACACCGCCGCGATCGAGCAGCTGAAGGCGCTCGGCCAGGACGACCGTGCCGACGTCGCCAACCTGATCGGCTACTCCTATCGCAAGCTCGGCGACTACAAGGTCTCGCAGATCTGGTACGAGCGCGCGCTGAAGGCCGACCCGGCCCATGTTCGCACCTGGCAGTATTACGGCCTCTGGCAGGTCGAACAGGGCAACCGCGACCAGGCGCAGTATCACCTGAACCGCATCGCCCAGCTCGCCGGCACCAACAGCGACGAATACCGCTCGCTCGCCGCAGCGCTGGAGAAGCCCCCGGGCACCGGCCTGGTTTACTGAACGGTCGACCGTCTCCCCAATCGAGCCGGCGTGGTCACAACGACCACGCCGGTTTTTTTGCAGCCGTTGCAGCGTAGGTGGAGCGACTTGTCCGCCGTAGCTCGAAGAGCGAAGGCGGAAGCGATACCCATCATGCCTCCGCGCTGATCGAAGGTGATGGGTTTCGCTGCGCTCTAGCCATCTTGGGAGCTAGTGGCCGCTCGCGCAGCATAGGCATCGAGCACATCGTCGGCGCTGTAAGACGGACGCGCCGCGAAATCGTCGCGCAGGCCGAGCCGCGCCGATGTCCTGAGCCGCGCGGCAGTCGCTTCGGTCATGATCGGTAGCAGGCCGATTTCCCGCAGCCCCTCCGCGACGCCGTCCATCTCCACGGCACGGCGCTCGGCGTGCAGCACATCGGTGCGCACGCACATGTCGACGAATTTGCTGTAGCGCGTCGCGTCCATCGGTTCGCAAATGCCGCGCAGCGCTTCGCTGCGAACCCCCGCGAGCGAGGCTGCGGTCAGCGCTTCCACGATCAGCGCCTCCATGCCCTTCGTCACGACGCTGCGCAGCATCTTCACCGCTGCCGCGGTGCCGGCCTCCGGGCCGGCAAGCTCGATCGTAAAGCCCAGCGGCGCGAACGCCTCGGCAAAGCGCGCGGCGCCGTTGCCCGAGCAGTACAGCGGCACTGCCGCGCCATAGATGCTGACCGCGCCCATCAGATTGGCATCGACATAGGCGCCACCATTCGCCGCCACGGCCTCGCCGACTGATCGCTTGATCCTCGGCGTGGACGCGTTGACGTCGACCACCAGCATGTCAGGCCGAACCAGGCTGGCGATGGCTTGGCCCACTGGCGCGGCCGTCGCGACCACGACCGCCGAGAACACGATGTCGGCGCGCGCCATCAGCGCTGGCAGGCTGTCGACCAGTTCGACCCCGCAGGCGGACGCCATGCCCCGGAACGCATCCGAATACGGCGGACGATTGGTGTTGCCCTCGCAAAACACCAACGGCGCCGCACCGTCCTTGCTTGCGAGGTGGGCGGCGAAGCACTGCGCTGCCTCGCCGAAGCCGACAAAGCCGATGCGCATGCGGGTCATCACAACCTCTTGCGTCATGCAACTCTCACGAAGCAAGAACCGTGCCCGGATGCGACGGTTTCTCACGATCCGGCGGCGATCCCGACCTCGCGCCGGCGGCCGAGAATGGCGACCATGACCAGCGCGCCGACCGAACAGGCGAAGGCGAGCTCCAGCACGGCGTTGCTGCCGAACCGGGTCAGCAGATAGGCGAGCGCCGGCGGCGAGGCCGCCGAGATCAGGTTGAGCGGCAACGCGATATGCGAGGTCGTCTTGGCGAACGCACTCTTGTCGTAGAACACCAGCGGGATCGTCGCCCGCGCCACTGCGCACCGATCGCACTCTTCGCGTTCCGCCCGGCCACTCGTTCAGCATGATGTAGGCGGCCGTGCTCAGCGCCGCGCTTCCGGCCATCCCAAGTATCGTCCAGGCGATGAAGTAACCCGCCGCGTCATGCGCGCAGGCGAGAGCGATGAACCCGAGCGCGGCGACCGCGCTGCCGGTCATCATCACCCGCCGCGCGCCGACCCGCCGGAACGGTTCCACCAGCAGCGGGCCGCACAGGCCCATGGTTACGTAGAGCGTCGAGGTGCCGCCGAACACCAGCGGCAGCGAAAGGTGGAGATCGGCCGCAATCCGGTGGCCGGCAATCGCCGGCAGGCCAAGCGTGCCCCAGCCGACGATCTGCGCAACCGCTAGGACGACCAGCACGCGGCCGATCTGCCGATCCATCCCAAGGAGCTGTCCAAGAACCTGTCCAAGAACCTGCGCCCGGCTCGCCCCGGCCATGACCAGCCCATCGCATTCAATCAGAACGCTGGGCTAACCGACCTGGCGTGACAGGATCAAGACAGTGGCGCGTCGCACCGCTTCGGGAGGTGTTTAATCAAGAAGAGTTCCAAAGAATACGAACGATTGCAGATAGTTACGGGTAGTGCTCGAGGCGCCGGTCCGGCTTCTGCGGAAGGCTCGTGCCGACCGTGCCGCCATCGGCGGTGTCCGCCGGCCTTGCCGGGCGCGCGGCCCGCTCGATCGGCGGCGCGCCCTCGCCCGTCTTCCCTGTGTCGTTCAGCGCCTGGCCGGTGGTGGTCAATTTGGTGGCCTGCCCGGTCCCGGCCGAAGGGCCGGAGCTCTGCGCCAACACGGTTCCCGACAGCACCAGAGCCGCCATCAGTATCGCCGCGTTGACTGTCATGGGGAGCCTTCTGCACATCGACAATGCACAGCAACGCGCCACGACCGATCGCGTTCCAACGCCGGCGCATCGCCGGCGCGGCAGAGTTAATATCAATCACCGGCGGCGGATCGCCCCGGCGGGGACGGCTCAACCGGAGTCCACGAAGCCAACATGCAACTGCTCTCCACCCTGACCTGCCCGGCCTGCGGCTTCGCCAAGGCCGAGACCATGCCGACCGACGCCTGCCAGTTCTTCTACGACTGCGCGGACTGCGGCATTCGCCTCAAGCCCAAGGCCGGCGATTGCTGCGTGTTCTGCTCCTACGGCTCGGTGCCGTGCCCTCCGGTCCAGGCGAACGGACAATGCTGCGGCGATGCCGCGTGTGGCGGCCGATGATCGGCTTGCGAACAGTGCGACCGGCATCGCGCGCCGAACGCCGCGACCCCGGTCATCGCCTCACTTCGTCTTCTGGATCGCCGTGACGGTGTAGCCGCCGTCGCCTTCCTGGGCTTCGAACTTGACCTTGTCGCCGACCTTCACCTGCTTGAGCAGCGCGGGATCCTTGACCCGGTAGACCATGGTCATCGGCTCATCCATGCCGAGGCTCCTGGCCGGGCCGTGCTTGAGCGTGATCTTGCCCGCGCCCTCGTCGATCTTCTTGACCTCGCCGTTGATCGCTGCGGCCTGCGCGAACGTCGCGCCCAGCGTCAGCGCCAGCGCGGCGGCGCCAGCGCCTGCAATCCGGATCATCCTGTTCATCATTGTCGTCCTTCTCGTTGCTGGTTTCATTTCACGATGACGCGGCCGGTCATCCCGTACTCGCGGTGATCGGGGATCAGGCAGGCATATTCGAACGTCCCGGCCTTGGTGAACTTCCAGACGATCTCCGCGCTCTTCTTCGGCGCCACGCGAACGCCGTTCGGATCGTCGTGCTCCATGTGCGGATGCTTCTTCATCACCTCCGCATGCTTCAAATTCTCCGCGGTGGTCGCCAGCAGGAATTCGTGATCCTCGGTGCCGGCATTCCTGATCACGAATCGGATCTGCTCGCCGCGCTTGACCTCGACGCGGAACGGCGTGAACTCCATCTCCTTCATCTCGATCTCGACCGTGCGCGACGGCTTGCCGGGATCGCCGGGCTCGCCCGCCGAATAGGATTGGTGATCGTGCTTTTCGTGGCCGCGCGACGGCACGGCGGTGAGCGACAGCGCAGCGAGCGCGATGCCGATCGTGGTGATGTTCTTCACTGGAGTCTCCATTTTTGATTTGCTGCGTGTTGTTCGTGGGCGATGGGCGTGATCCGCTACATCTTCATTCCCCTCATCGATGGCTTGGCGTTTCGCTCGGGCGCGGCCGGTGGCTGCCGCGCGGGCTCGGCGGCCGGCGCGTCGACCTCGTAGGCAACGGTGCCCGGCGGATAATTGTAGGGACCGGGATCGCTGTAATCGTCGCGGCCGAGCCCCTCGCGGATCTTCATCACCGTGAACATGCCGCCCATCTCGATCGACCCGAACGGCCCGATGCCGGTCATCATCGGCAGCGTGTTGTCGGGCGCGGGCATCTCCATGTTGCCCATCGCCATCCCGGTCGATCCCATCACCATGGCGTCAGGCGCGAGCTTGCCGACCACCTTCGCGAGATCCTGCCGCGACACGCCGATGAAATTCCTGACGTCGTGACCCATCGCGTTCATGGTGTGGTGCGACTTGTGGCAGTGGAACGCCCAGTCGCCCGGATTGTCGGCGAGCATGTCGAAGGCCCTGACCGCACCGACCGGCACGTCGGTCGTGGTCTCCGGATATTGCGCACTCTCCGGCACCCAGCCGCCGTCGGTGCAGGTCACCCTGAAATTGTGCCCGTGCACATGGATCGGATGGTTGGTCATGGTCAGGTTGCCGATCCGCACCCGGATCCTGTCGCCGAGCCGGATCGGCATCGGATCGATGCCGGGATAGACCCGGCTGTTCCAGGTCCACATGTTGAAGTCGGTCATCTCGTTGACCTTCGGCAGGTACGTGCCAGGGTCGATCAGGTAGCTGCTCATGATGAAGACGAAGTCGCGGTCGACCGGGCGGAATGCCGGGTCGCGCGGGTGCACGATGAACATCCCCATCATGCCCATCGCCATCTGCACCATCTCGTCGGAATGGGGATGGTACATGAAGGTCCCGCTGTGCTTGAGCTCGAACTCGTAGACGAAGGTCTTGCCCGGCTTGATGTGCGGCTGGTTGAGACCGCCGACACCGTCCATGCCTGCCGGCACGATCATGCCGTGCCAGTGCACCGTGGTGTGCTCCGGCAATTTGTTGGTGACGAAGATGCGCACCTTGTCGCCCTCGACCGCCTCGATGGTCGGGCCCGGCGCCTGGCCGTTATAGCCCCAGAGATTGGCCTTCATGCCGTCGGCGAATTCGCGCACCACGGGCTCGGCGACGAGATGGAATTCCTTCCAGTCGCCGTTCATCCGCCACGGCAGCGTCCAGCCGTTGAGCGTGACCACGGGCCGGTAGTCGGGCCCGCTGGTCGGATGCAGCGGCGGCTGCGTCACCGCCTTGTCCATGGTTGGTGCTTCCGGGATGGCAGCGGCCTGCACCCGGCCGGTGACTGCGCTCGCCGTCACCAGCGCCGCGCTGCCGAGAAATCCACGCCGTGAGAACATCGTGTTGTCTCCATTCAATGATCGCTGGCGGCGGGTGCGGCCGAAGCGACGGACGATGGTGCCGATGCTGCGCCGGCCGAACCGCCGCCGTTGATCGCGGTTTGCAGATCGGATTGCGCCAGCCAGAAGTCACGCCTGGCGTCGATCGCCGCGCGCAGCGAGGCGAGCCGCTGCCGCGCTTCGGTCAGCAGCGCGAACACGTCGACCTGCATGCTGGAGAAGCGCAGCTGCATCTCCTCGGTGATGATCTGCCGCAGCGGCAGCACCTCGCGCTGGTAGTGGCGCGCGATGTCGTAGGTCGAGCGGTAGACGCGGTAGGCGTCGCGCGCCTCGGAGCGGACGTTGATCGCCTTCTCGGTCAGGCGGTTCATCGCCTGCCGGTAGGTCTCGGCCGCCTGCCGGACCCGCACCTCGCCGCCATCGAAAATCGGGATCTGGAACTGGACGTCGAAGCCGCGTTCCCTGAACGGTGGGCCTTCGGGATCCTGCGTCCGCCTGTCGATGCCGGCGACGTCGAGCAGCGTGACGAAGCGGGTCGCCTCGGTGAGATCGAGCGCCTTGGCGAGGGCTATGATTTCCATCCGCGCGATCTGCAGATCGACGCGGTGACCGACCGCGGCGACCTCGATCGACGGCTGTTGCAGTGGCCGCTTCGGCAGCAACGGCAGCCGGTCCGCAATCCGGAAGCCGAGATCGCCGTCCCACAATCCGAGCAGGCGCGCCAGCCGCTCGCGCGCGCTCGCCGCGTTCTGCCGCGCGCTGGCGAGGTCAGCCGTGATCTCGGCGTAGAACACCTGCTCGCGGGCCTGGTCGAGCTTGTTCATGCCGCCGGTCTCGCCGAGCTTTTTTGCAAGTTGCGCAGTCGACTCCGCGGTCGCCTTCGCATCCGTCAGCAGCGCGACCGTCTCGTTGGCGGCGACCGCGGCAACGTGGCTGCGCCGGACCTCGGCGGCGAGCCGCAGGGTGGCGAGCGCGGCCTTGAGCTGCGCCTGCCGGAAACGCTCGCGTGCGATCTCGGAGCGGACCGGCAGCGTCGCCAGCGCCAGGATGTCGCCGACCACCTGCCGCTCGACCTCGCTGGCGCCGTTGCCGGTGATGCGCTGTAACGAGAAGGTCGGGTTCGGCGGCAGGCTGTCGGCGACCAGGTCGGTCTCCGCCAGCGCCAGCTCGTTATAGGCCGCCTGCAAACCCTTGTTGTTCAACAGCGCGACCTGCACGGCGGCATCCGCCGTCAAATTGCGCGCCAGCAGCCGCTTCACTAGGGCATCGGTGGTCGCGGCCTCGTCCGCGGAACGCACGAAGGCGACGTCCTTGCCGATCGCCCTCTCCGTCACTTCGGAGACCACGCCCATGCCGGTGTCGGGCGAGAACGACGCGCAGCCCGCGAGCGCGGATGTCAGCAGCAGGATCGGCGCAATGGCCAGATGTCGCATGGCGCCCTCCTACCGGTCCGATTTGGCCGGCGGCGTCACGCCGTCATTGCGCTCGCGCCAGGGTAGCGGCGTCGCCGGACGCAGGCTTTCGTAAGGCGCAATCGTCGAGCGGTAGCCGACACCGGCCGTGCGCGCCGACGGATTTGCCGGATCGCCCGCGACGGCGACCGGCCGTCCATCGGCGATGCAGCCGGCGAGCGGCGCGGCCGCGAGCATGACGGCGGCGATCCGCGGCACGAATGTGGGTAGCGCGCGCCGGCCACGCTGCGTGGCTACGGCGGCGAGCCTCGCCCCGAGATGCGAAAACATGGGTCTGTCCCGATCATCAGTGAATCACAGGCATGCGCACGCGAGCCCGCGGCGCAGCCACGATGTCAGCTCAGGATCAGGCGATGGGGGGACGATAGAGTAGCGCCGGCGCCTCGCTGCGCAGGCTCTGAATGGCCTCGGCGAGACGGGTCGCGATCGGGTGCAAGGGACCGGCGACCAGGGGAAGATCGGCCGGCAGCGCCGATACGCACATCAAGGCGCAGCACGGGCCCGGCATGTTCTTGCCGTCGTGGCTGTGCGTTGCGGGTTGAGCACCATCGTCCGCGTGATGCATGTGCATGCCGCCATGATCGTGGGCGGCATGATCATGCGCGACATGCTCGGCATGTGCCATCGGCATCGCGGCATCATGCATGTGCACCGCGACGGCCGGCTGGACCTCGTCGGTCAGGCATGGAAACGGCGCCCCGAATGCCAGCGCAAATGGCGGCGCGATCACGCAGAACAGATAGGCCAGGATGATGGAACATCCCGCCCGCACCCGCCCTCGCCTGTTCAACCGCACCAACACCCGCCCGATCGCTCCGATTCATCCGCGCCGCAAGCTACCGCAAATCAATACATACCCCCTAAGGGTATCGTTCATCCAGCCCAAATCGCAAGCAGGCTTCGTGTTCCGATCACAACCGTGCTTGCTGTCGCACGGCGGCCACAGCGGCCTCTGGTTCGGGAACCTTGGCCCGGATCTCGATCCCCTTCACCACGGCGAAGATCGCGGGAATCACGATCAGCGTCAGCAGGGTCGACGAGATCATGCCGCCGATGACAGGCACCGCGATGCGCTGCATGATCTCGGAACCGGTGCCGGTGCTCCACATGATCGGCAACAGCCCGGCCATGATGGCGACCACCGTCATCATCTTCGGCCGCACCCGCTCGACCGCGCCTTCGATGATCGCGCGATTGAGATCGTCGCGATCGACTGGCCGTCCCTCGGCGGCGCGACGCGCCGTGATCTCGGCCAGCGCGTGGTTGAGGTAGATCAGCATCACGACGCCGGTCTCGGCGGCGACGCCGGCGAGCGCGATGAAGCCGACCGCGACGGCGACCGACAGGTTGAAGCCGAGCACCCACATCAGCCAGAACCCGCCGACCAGCGCGAACGGCAGCGACAGCATCACGATCATGGTCTCCGCCACCGAGCGGAAGTTGAGATAGAGCAACAGGAAGATGATCAGAAGCGTCACCGGCACCACGATCCTGAGCCGCGCCGTGGCGCGTTCGAGATATTCGTATTGCCCGCTCCAGACCAGATAGGTGCCGGGCGGAAACTGCACGCCGGCCTGCACCGCGCGCTGCGCATCCGCGACATAGCCGCCGAGATCGCGATCGCGGATGTCGACATAGATGTAGGTCGCGAGTTGCCCGTTCTCGGTCCGGATCAGGGTCGGCCCGCGCGCCGGTTTGATATCGGCGACCTCGCCGAGCGGCACCGCGCCGCCGGCCGGCATCGGCACCAGGATGTCGCTGGCGATCGCGGTGGGATTGTCGCGCAGGTCGCGCGGATAGCGCATGTTGACGGTGAAGCGCTGGCGTCCCTCGACCGTCGTGGTCACGCTCTGGCCGCCGAGCGCGGTCGCAATGGTGTCCTGCACGTCCTGCACCGCGATGCCGTAGCGCGCCAGCGCCTCGCGGTTCGGCGTGATCTCGAGATAGTAGCCGCCGAGGCTGCGCTCGGCATAGGCCGACGAGGTGCCGGGCACGCCCTTCACGACCTGCTCGACCTGGCGGGCGAGCTTGTCGATCACAGTGAGATCGGGACCGATCACCTTGACGCCGACGGGGGTGCGGATGCCAGTCGACAGCATGTCGATGCGCGCCTTGATCGGCATGGTCCAGGCATTGGAGACGCCGGGGAATTGCAGCGCCTTGTCCATCGCGGCGATCAGGCCGTCGAGCGTGAGGCCCTTGCGCCATTGCTCCTTCGGCTTGAGGTTGACGACGGTCTCGAACATCTCCGACGGCGCCGGATCGGTCGCAGTCGCCGCGCGGCCGGCCTTGCCGTAGACCGAGCCGACCTCCGGAAAGCTCCGGATGATCCGATCCTGCATCTGCAACAACTCCGCCGCCTTGGTCACCGAAATGCCCGGCAGCGTGGTCGGCATATAGAGCAGCGTGCCCTCGTTGAGGTCGGGCATGAACTCGGTGCCGAGTTGCCGCGCCGGCCAGACCGAGACGGCGATGGCACCGAGCGCGAGCAGGATCACCAAGCTCTTGGCCCGCAGCACGCCGTTGATGACGGGACGGTAGATCCAGATCAGGAAGCGGTTGATCGGATTCCTATGCTCGGGGATGATCCTGCCGCGGACGAAGATCACCATCAGCGCCGGCACCAGCGTCACCGACAGCAGCGCCGCCGCCGCCATCGCGAACGTCTTGGTGAAGGCGAGCGGCGCGAACAGCCGCCCCTCCTGCGATTCCAGCGTGAAGATCGGCATGAACGACACGGTGATGATCAGCAGGCTGAAGAACAGCGCCGGTCCGACTTCCGCCGCGGCCTCGATCAGGATCGCGACCCGCGACCGGCCCGGCTCGGCCCGCTCCAGATGCTTGTGCGCGTTCTCGATCATCACGATCGCCGCATCGATCATGGCGCCGATCGCGATCGCGATGCCGCCGAGGCTCATGATGTTGGAGCCGATGCCGAAAAACTTCATCGCGCCGAACGCCATCAGCACGCCGACCGGCAGCATCAGGATCGCGACTAGCGCGCTGCGGACATGCAGCAGGAATACGATGCAGACCAGCGCGACCACGACGCTCTCCTCGAGCAGTGTGCGCTTCAGCGTCTCGATCGCCGCATAGATCAAATTGGAGCGGTCATAGACCGGCACGATCTCGACCGATGTCGGCAGGCTGGTTGCGATCTCCTTGAAGCGCTTCTTGACGTTCTCGATCACGTCGAGCGCGTTGACGCCGAAGCGTTGCAGCACGATGCCGCTGGCGACCTCGCCCTCGCCGTTGAGCTCGGCGATGCCGCGCCGCTCGTCGGGGCCGAGCTCGACGCGCGCGACGTCGCGCAGCAGCACCGGCGTGCCGTTGTCGGCCTTCAGCACGATATTGCCGAGGTCGTTGATGTCCTTCAAATAGCCCTTGCCGCGGATGACATATTCGAACTCGGAGAGCTCGACGGTGCGGCCGCCGACATCGGCATTGCTGGCGCGGATCGCATCGCGCATCCGCTGCATGGTGATGCCGCGGTCGCGCATCCGCTGCGGATCGAGGATCACGTTGTACTGCTTGACGAAGCCGCCGACGCTCGCGACCTCGGCGACGCCTTCCGCCCTGGCCAGCGCGAATTTCAAATTCCAGTCCTGGATGGTGCGCGTATCGGCCAAATTGAGCTGCTTCGACATGACAGCATATTGGTAGACCCAGCCGACCCCGGTCGCGTCGGGACCGATGGTCGGCGACACACCGGCCGGCAGCCGCGCCGCGGCGCCGTTGAGGAATTCGAGCACGCGTGAGCGCGCCCAGTAGATATCGGTGCCGTCCTCGAAGATGACATAGACGAAAGAGACGCCGAAGAACGAGAAGCCGCGCACGACCTTCGACTTCGGCACCGTCAGCATCGCCGTGGTCAGGGGATAGGTGACCTGGTCCTCGATCACCTGCGGCGCCTGGCCGGGATATTCGGTGTAGACGATGACCTGGGTATCGGAGAGATCTGGGATCGCATCGAGCGGCAGATGCACCAGCGCATAGAGGCCGGCGGCCGCCGCAAAGCCAGTGCCGAACAGCACCAGCAGCAGATTGCGCGCCGACCAGGCGATAACGCGGGCGATCATGGCTTGCCTCCAGCCGTCATCCCGCCCTCGCTTGCCGCCTGCTTCGTGCCGGCTTCGGCAAAGCCCTTGATCGCCGCCTTCAAATTGCTTTCGGCATCGATCAGGAAGGTCGCCGACGTGACCACCGCGTCGCCCTCCGCGATCCCGTCGCGGATTTCGACATAGCCCTCGCCGCGCCGCCCGAGCTTGACTTCGCGCGGCTCGAAGCGGCCGTTGCCGCGGTCGAGCAGCACAGTCTGCCGGCTCCCGGTGTCGAGGATGGAGTTGTCGGCCACGGTGAGCACCGGCGCCGCACTGCCGGTGTCGATCTCGGCGTCGACATACATGTCCGGAAGCAGCGCGAGATCGGCATTCTGCAACTCGATCCGCACCCGCGCGGTGCGCGTCTCCTTGTTGACCAGCGGATAGATCACGCTGATCCGGCCGGTGTAGCTGCGGCCCGGATAGCTGCGCGCGCGGACTGTGACCTGCTGCCCGACCACGATGCTGCCGAGGTCGCGCTCGGCGACATCGACAAGCGCCCACACCACCGACACGTCGGCGATCCGGAACAGCACGTCGCCGGGCTGCGCCCGCATGCCCTCGACCGCCGCACGCTGCAACACGACGCCGTCGCGCGGCGACAGCCACTGGATCGCGAGCGGAACGGTGCGGTTCTTCTCCATCTCGGCGATGACAGGTTCGGGGACGTCGAGGTTGGTCAGCCGCTGCTTGGAGCCGCGCCCATAGGGCTCGACGCCGGCGGTCGCCTTCGAGCTGATGGTCGCGACATATTCGGCCGCGGCGGACGAGATCGCCGGGCTGTAGATCTCCATCAGCGGCTGGCCCTTCGCCACCCGACTGCCGGTGGTGACGTCGGCGACCTTCTGCACATAACTCTCGGCGCGCATCGCGATGACGGAGACGCGACGCTCGTCGAGCTGGATCGTGCCGGGCGCCCGGACCAGCGTGCGGATGCGGCGCATCTGCGCGGCTTCCGACGCGACGCCGGTGCGCTGGATCTTGCCCGGCGACAGCGTGATCGAACCATCGTCGCTGTCCTCGCCGTCGTAGGCGGGGATGTAGTCCATCCCCATGGAATCCTTCTTCGGCACCGGCGAGGTATCGGGAAGGCCCATCGGGTTACGGTAATATTTGACCTTGCGCTCGGCCTTCGCGGCCTTCACCTCCGCCGGCTGCGCAGGCTCACCGGCCTCGCTGTCGGCATCCGGATAGACCGGCAGATAGTCACGCCCGTCGGACGTCTGTTTTGGCGTCGCCGAATAAAACGGCTTGCCGTCGGGATCGCGGTAATAGCTCGGCGCGGCGCTCTCCGCCGCATGCGCGGCGGAGACGATGACAGCGGTCGCCGGCCGCGGCGGCAGGCCGTGGCCGACCCATGCGGCGCCTGCCGCTGCAACGATCGCAGCGGCAGCGCCGGACCAGATGAGGCGGCTCATTTCTCGGCCGTGACGACGAGCTTGTTCTCGACCGAGCCAGTCTCGCCCTGCACCTTGGCGCCGAGCGACAATTGCCAGCGGCCGGCCATGCCGAAGGTCGCCTTGAACCGGTAGGTGCCGGGCTCAGTGCCCGGCATCGGCGTCACCTTGGTGGCCATCTCCTGCATGCCGTCCGGCGCCATGTCGAGCCGGGTCGAGAAGATGACCGCGTCGGGCACGGCCTTCCCGGTGGTCTTGTCGACCAGCCGCACCGTCACGATGCGATCGGCGCCGGCCTTGACGGTCGGCTGCACGAGCTGGAATTCGTAGTTCTTGATCTCGGCGTGGGCAGGTGCGCCGGCCAGGGCAACGCCGATCAGCGCGGCCGCAGCGGCGCGCGCGAGCTGGAAAAACTTCATTGGTGTGATCCTCGATAGGTCTGATGAACCGCGTCGGCGGCATGCGACGCCACGCGCGCCATCGGCGCACGCGTCAGCGATCTGGCGCTTGCGCGCCCCTCAGACCAGGGTTCGAGGTGGATGATCGGGAGGCTTGGCGCCGAGATCGTCGAGCAAACGATCGTCACGCGCGGCGAACCGGCTCAGCTGCGGATCACGCTTGACCAGCGACGCCGTGCCGGCTGGCACAGGCAGCGGAACGCTCAGCATGCAGAGCGCGAGAAACGGACAATCTCCGCAGCCCTTGCTCCTGGTTTGGTCCGGACAGCACGGCATGTTGTCGGCCATTGCCGGCCCGGACATGTCATGATCTGACATGGCATGATCGGCCGGCATCGCGGCGGCCGAGGCATCCGGCATCATCCGGGCAAACGCTGGCGCCACGGGCGCGAGCAACAGCCCGGCCGCGACTAGCAACAGAATCCAGAGATTGGCGAGCCGCCTCAGATGCATGCCCGCTTGTCGCACGGATCAGCGGAACCTGCAAATCCGTGCGACTTCACGATCGCGCCACTGCTGCGCCTCAGGCCTGCTTCAACACCGCCGGATCGACCGGCATCTTGCGCAGCCGCTTGCCGGTGGCTGCGAAGATCGCGTTGCTGATGGCGGGCACGATGCCCGATGTCCCGGTCTCGCCCATGCCGCCGGGCGGCTCGGTGCTCGGCACGATATGGACCTCGATGGCCGGGGCCTGATCGATGCGCAGCATCTGGTAGCTGTCGAAATTGCTCTGCTCGACGCGACCGTCCTTCAGCGTGATGTCGCCATAGAGCGCGGCGGTGACGCCGAAATTGATGCCGCTCTGCAGCTGCGCCTGCACCGTGTCGGGATTGACCACGGTGCCGCAGTCCATCGCGCAGACGACGCGGTGGACGCGGACCGAGCCGTCCTTGGCCACCTCGACCTCGGCAACCTGCGCGAGGTAGCTGCCGAACACGAATTGCAGCGACACCCCGCGTCCCCGGCCGGCCGGCAGCGCGCCGCCCCAGCCGGCCTTGGCCGCCGCCAGTTCGAGTGCTGCCCTGGCGCGCGGCGACTTGCCGAGCAACGCCTTGCGGTAGTCGACCGGATCCTGCTTGGCCGCCGCCGCCATTTCGTCGATCACGCTCTCGGTGACGAACACGTTGTGCGACGGCCCGACGCTGCGCCAGAACGCAGTCGGAATGCCGGGTGGTTCGACCCGGACATATTCGACGTGGAAGTTCGGGATGTCGTAGACGAGATCGATCGCGCCTTCCGTCGTGTCGGGATCGAGACCGTTGCGGAACGCCGGCGGCGCCCAGCGCGCCAGCACGGACGAGCCGGCAAAGCGATTGTTCCACGCGACCGGCTTGCCGGATGCATCGAGCCCGACCGAAATCCGGTCACACCAGTACGGCCGGTACATGTCGTGCTGAATGTCCTCCTCGCGGGTCCACACCAGCTTGACCGGCGCATCGACCTGCTTGGCGACCTGCACGGCGCGAATGACGCCATCGACCTCGAGCCTGCGGCCAAAGCCGCCGCCCAGCAAATGATTGTGCACCACCACCTTCTCCGGCGGCAGGTCCAGCATCTTCGCGGCCACCGCCTGCACCCGCGAAAGCGCCTGGTTGCCGACCCAGATCTCGCACCCATCGGCACGAACATGCACGGTGCAGTTCATCGGCTCCATCGTGGCATGGGCGAGGAACGGCAGCTGATAGGTGGCCTCGACCTTGGTCGCGGCAGCTGCCATCGCCTTGTCGGCATCGCCGATATTTTGCGCGACCGCGCCCGGCTTCGTGGTGGCGGCTTCGAGCTCGCGCGCGATATCCGCCGTGGCGAGCCTGGCGTGGGGTCCCTCGTCCCACTCGACCGTGAGCGCCGCTAGACCTTTCTTCGCCGCGCCCATGTGATCGGCCACCACGGCGACTGCGTCATCGAGCTTCACGATCTGGCGCACGCCGTTGACGGCTTTTGCCGCCGCGTCGTCCACGCGCTTCACCCGTCCGCCGAACACCGGCGACTGTGCCAGCGTCGCGATCTTCACGCCGGGTGGACGCGCGTCGATGCCGTAGACCGCCGTGCCGTTGATCTTCGAGGGCGTATCGAGCCGCTTGGCCGGCGTGCCGATCAGCCTGAACTCGGCCGGGCGCTTCAGCGTCACGTTCTCCGGCACCGGCATCTGCGCCGCATCGGCCGCGAGCTCGCCATAACTCAACTTGCGTCCCGAGGCCGCGTGATGCACCTCGCCGTTCTCGGCGCGGCAGGAGGCGGGCTCGACGTTCCAGCGCTTCGCCGCGGCTGCGACCAGCATCGCCTTCGCGGTGGCGCCGGCTTTCCGCATCGGCTGCCAGGCGCCGCGCATCGCGTTGGAGTTGCCGGTAGCCTGCACGCCGAGCAACGGGTTGGCGTAGAGCTTGTCGCTCGGCGGCGCGTGCTCGAGCTGCACCTGCGTCAGTCCGATCTCGAGCTCCTCGGCGATCAGCATCGGGATCGAGGTGTAGGTGCCCTGCCCCATCTCGACATAGGGCATGGTCAACACGACCTTGCCGTCGCCGCCGATCCGAATGAAGGCGTTCGGCGCGAAGCCGTCGGCGGCCGCGGCCTCGCTCTCACGGCCCGCGAACGGCAGGCTCACGCTGAGCAGCAGGCCGCCGCCGGCGATCGCGCCGGCGCGAAGGAAGTTGCGCCGCGACAGGTCGGTGGCGCGCTCTGACAAATTGTCCATCAGCGTCATGGCTCAACCTCCCGACTGCGCGGCCTGCTTGATGGCTTCGCGAATGCGCACATAGGTGCCGCAGCGGCAGATGTTGCCCGACATCGCATCGTCGATATCCGCATCGGTCGGCTTCGGCTTGCCGGCCAGCAAGGCCGCCGCCGACATGATCTGCCCTGACTGGCAGTAGCCGCATTGCGGCACCTCATGCGCGAGCCATGCGTCCTGGATCTTCCTGCCGGCCGGCGTGCCGCCGACCGCCTCGATGGTCGTGATCTTGGAGTCGCCGATGCTGTCGATCGTCGTGATGCAGGAGCGCACCGCGGCGTCATCGAGATGCACCGTGCAGGCACCGCACAGCGCCATGCCGCAGCCGAACTTGGTGCCGGTCATGCCGAGCACGTCGCGCAGCACCCACAGCAGCGGCGTGTCGCCGTCGGCATCGACCTGATGACTGGTCCCGTTGATCGTGATCTGGAAAGGCATCCTGACACTCCTGTCCTGGTTCGAGCCCTCGCGCGGGATCGCGTCCCTCGGGGCGAATTCGGCGGTATTTCGAAGCAGTCGAATGCATCATCGCGCCGATTGCTCACTTATGGTAATAAATAGAAATCTTATGCCTCATAAGCGGCGCTTTGGTCCACAATGAAATAACCATTGGTTTATAATCATGGATCGACTGACCAGCATGTCCGTGTTCGCCCGCGTCGCGGATCTCGGCTCCTTCACCGCGGCTGCCAAGGAATTGCGGATGTCGCCGACCATGATCGGCAAGCATATCCGTTTTCTCGAGGACCGGCTCGGTTCGCAATTGATCAACCGGTCGACGCGACGACAGGGCCTCACCGAGCTCGGCCGCAGCTATCTCGATCATTGCAAGCAGCTGCTGGAGCAGGCCGAGGCCGGCGATGCGCTGGTCGAGGAGGCTCTGAGCGCGCCGCGCGGCAAGCTGCGCGTGGCGACCTCGGTCGCCTTCGGATCGTACAGCCTGGCGCCCGCGCTGGTCCGCTTCATGAAGCGATATCCGGAAGTGTCGGTCGACCTCATCCTCAGCGACAGGATGGTCGACCTGCTCGAGGAAGGGCTCGATGCCGCGATCCGCGTCGGCACGCTGACCGACTCCAGCATGATGTCGCGCTCGCTGTCGCCCTACACGGCCGTGGTGTGCGCCGCGCCCGGCTATCTCGCCGAACGCGGCACGCCGATCCATCCGGCTGACCTCGCGCACCATGAATGCCTGCGTTATCCCGGGTGGTCCGACGGGCAGCGATGGAGCTTCCTCGGGCCGCAAGGCGAAGTGCATGTCGATGTCACGAGCCGCCTGTTCATCAACAGCGCGTTCGGCATCCGCTACGCGGCGCTCGCCGGCGCCGGCATCGTGCTGATGCGCGACGAGCTGCTGGCCGACGACATCGCCGCGGGCCGGCTCCAGGTGCTGCTGCCGAACTACACGACACAGGCCCGCGCGCGCCAGATCCTGTGGCCGAAGCACCGCAAGATGACGCCAAAGCTGCGGGCACTGATCGACTTCATCGTGGAGACCTATGGCTAATCATGTCGCGAGAACGCGAAGCTGTCCTCGTCTTCAGCTGTCATCGCCCGGCTCGCCGCCTCCGCTGAAGCTTCGGCGAGCCCAAGACCGCAAGCCCGTCGAAGCCTTGGCGAAGACGGGACCGGGCGATCCAGTACGCCGCGGCCCCTCGGCTCAAGCACGACCTTTCGCGGGTGATGACACCGGCGGTGGTGGCCATGCAATCGAGAACCATCCTCGCTAACTCGCCAGACCCCTCTCACCGCATCAGCGCCTCGACCTCCTTGCGGAATGCCTGGCGGGAGCCGTCGCGGGAGTAGAACATGTGGCCTCCGGGATAGACCACGAGCCGGGTGCGGCTCGGACCCGCGAAGGCGGGCAATTGATCGAGGATGATCTTCGAGGCGAAGTATGGCGTTGCGAGATCGAACAGGCCGTGGCCGATCAAGAGTTTCAGCTTCGGATCTAGCGCCAGCATCTGGCGCAGCTGCGTCACCGACTCCGCCGGATTGATGCCATGGCCGAACTCCCATGCCTTGTTCACGCTTTCGCTGAGCAGCTGATAGGAGCCGTCCGGCCGCCAGTTCAGTTTGCGCGTGGTGAGGTCGACCGCGGCGCTGGTCAGCGGCGCCATCAGGGGATCGCCGGAGGGGTCGTTGAAATGGAAGTAGCTCGAATCCGGATAGGGATCGAAACCCTCGACCGAGGCGTCGTAGCGACCGGTCACCTTGCCGTTCTTGCGATCGAACTCGCGGCGGAATTCGCCGATGTCGAACCGGCCGGCGAGCCGGCGGCTCACCGCCTGATCGATCCCGGTCAAGCTTGCGACCTTGTCGGCGAGCCGCGTGGTGGCCTCGGTGTCGGCCTGCCCCTTGATGAGATCGAGCAGGAAATCGCCTTGCGCATAGCGTTCGACGTCGGCGAGATCCTCGCGCGTCACCGGTCCATTGGCCTGGCGTGCGACCGCCGTCATGGTCGGCAGGCTCGCGACATATTGCAGGATGCTCGATCCGGTGTATTCGCGGAAATCCAGCACCGGCGAGATCAACACCAGGCCGCGCGGGCCGACGCCCTGCTGCATTTGCAGATTGCGCACCACCTTGGGCCCGCGAATGCCGCCATAGCTCTCGCCGGTGACATATTTCGGCGAGGTCAGCCGGTCGTATTTCTCCAGCCAGCGGCGGATCACCAGCGCGACCGAATTGGCATCGCCATCGACGCTGAAGAAACGCTTGCGCGCCTCCTCGGACGTGGTGACGAAGCGGCTGTAGCCGGTGCCGACCGGATCGATGAAGACGAGATCGGTGAAATCGAGCCAGGTGTCGGCATTGGGTTGCAGATCGGGCGAGGCCGAGGACACCGCGCCATCGCCATCGAACGACAGCCGCCACGGCCCGACATTGCCGAATTGCAGCCAGGCCGACGCGGAGCCCGGACCGCCGTTGAACAGGAACGTCACCGGGCGGTTCGCCTTGTCGGCGCCGTCGAGCTGGTAGGAGGTGTAGGCGATGTCGGCGAGCGGTTCGCCCTTGTCGTCGAACACGCGGATCGAGCCCGCGGTCGCGCTGAAGGTCAGCGTACGACCAGGCAGCGCCACCGATTGCTTCGTGGTGGAATCCGGCGGCAGGCGGTGTTGCTCGGCGGTCGATGCGTTGGCCGGCGCGTTGGCGCCAGCCCCCGTCTCGCCGCGCCCGGCCCGCCCCTTCTGGCCGCCTGGGTTCTGGCTGCTCGGGTTCTGACCGTTTGGCATCTGCACACTCGGCGACGGCGATGGCTGCGGGGCCTCGTCCTCGGCCCTCACAGCGGTTGCGAGGCAGGCCACCAACAACGCCGCGGCGAGCCGTGTCGCAAAACTGTTAGCCATGCTGTTCACTCCCTGGGCCGGCGTTTACGCATTCCACCCTTAAACTGCGGTAGCTTGGCGACACCGGTATGGCATGTGGTTCGTTCCCGGACCATCTCGACAAGGTCGCCGGGGATGTATAGACGAGCGCGGCGTATTCCGGGCCAAACGAGTTCGTGAGCGATGGCTAGCCCCAAGCGGTATGACAAGATCGCCTTTGTCGCCAGTGCGAGCGCGGAAGCGCAGACCGCGCTGGTTGAGCTGACCGCAATGTACGGCAACCATCTCCCGGCCGATGCCGATGTCGTGGTTGCGCTCGGCGGCGACGGCTTGATGCTGCAGACGCTGCACGCCAACATGCGCAGCAACAAGCCGATCTACGGCATGCATCGCGGCACCGTCGGCTTCCTGATGAACGAATATTCGACGCATGATCTGCGCACCCGGCTTGCCGCCGCGCGGGAGTCGCTGATCAATCCGCTTCTGATGCGCGCGACCGACATCCACGGCGCCGTGCATCTGCATCACGCCATCAACGAGGTGGCGCTGTTCCGGCAGACCTACCAGGTCGCCAAGCTGCGCATCCTGATCGACGAGCACGAGCGGATGCCCGAGCTGATGGCCGACGGCATCCTGGTGGCGACGCCGGCCGGATCGACCGCCTACAACCTCTCGGCCCAGGGCCCGATCCTGCCGATCAATGCGGCGCTCCTGGCGATGACCCCGATCAGCGCGTTCCGGCCGCGGCGTTGGCGCGGCGCGCTGCTGCCGAACTCCGCCTTCGTGGTGATCGAGGTGATCGAGGGCGAGAAGCGCCCGGTCGCCGCGGTCGCCGACCATGACGAGGTGCGCGACGTCCGCCGGGTCGAGATCCTCTCCGACAAGACGATCGCGATGCGGATGCTGTTCGATCCCGGCCACTCGCTGGAAGAGCGCATCCTGCGCGAGCAGTTCGGCTACTGACGGTGCCGCGCGCCGCTCCTGCTCCCTTGCGGCAACCAATCATTAACTCCGGGCGGGATATGGTTAACGTCGGGTAATACCGCGTTTGGCCCGGTATGCCCCTTCGGGACCGGACCATGTATCGCATTGATTTCAACAAGCTGCGGTTCTTGATTTGCGACGACAATCCGCACATGCGCCGCATCCTGCGGACGCTCCTGCATTCGTTCGGCGCGCGCGAAGTCTATGAGGCCGAGGACGGCGCCACCGCGCTCGAGATGTACACGCACTATGTGCCCGACATCGTGATCACCGACTGGTCGATGCCGATCTTCGACGGGCTCGAGCTCGCGCAGATGATCCGGCAGCCGGAATCCAAGGGCAATCCCTACGCGCCGATCATCATGCTGACCGGCCATTCCGAGAAGCGCCGCGTCACCGTGGCGCGCGATGCCGGCGTCACCGAATTCCTGGCCAAGCCGATCTCGGCCAAGGGCCTCTACCAGCGCATCATGAACGTGGTCGCCAATCCGCGCCCGTTCATCAAGACCAAGACCTATTTCGGCCCCGACCGCCGCCGCAACACCACCAACACTTACATTGGCCCCGAGCGCCGCGGCAGCGGCGAGGTCGAGGTGCTGCAACAGCCGTCGCTGCTCGAAAAGGCGCGCTCGTCTATTTAGGATATCGCCATGGCGAAAGACAAACCTGGGACGATGGAGGTCAAGAGCTTCGGCACGCACCACGTGATCACGCAGCCGAACCCGCTGCGCAAGATGCTGCTGCGCGTCCCCGAAAGCGATCTCGACGATCCCGTGGGCCGCGCCGAAAAGGCGCTCGCCGGGCTGTCGGGCGAGTTCAAGGAATGGATGACGATCGAGGCCGACCGCCTCTCCGCCGCCCATGCCACCGTGCTGCGCGAGGGCTTCAACGACAAGACCCGCGAGGAACTGTTCCGCGCCGCGCACGACATCAAGGGCGATGCCGCGACGTTCGGCTATCCCTCCGCTGCGGCGGCGGCCGAGAGCCTGTGCCGCATCATCGAGCACGCGCCGGATCTTTCCGCGGTGCCGTCTCAATTGATTGCCCATCACATCAACGCCGTGCAGGCGATCGTGCGCAACCGCACCAAGCTCGACACTGCTGTTGTCGCCGGCGTGCTGAGCAAGCAGCTCCGCGGCATCGCCGATGAATTCCTGACCCACGCCAACCGCGACCGGCCCGAGCATCTCGAGGCCATCCTCGCGCCGAGCATCGTGCCCGGCGAATAGCGCTGCTGCCGGCTGCCCGCGTTACGGCAGCCTCTCAAACATCTATCATTTGCTGGAAACGCGGCCCTCTCAGGCCGCGATGAGATCGTCGTCGTGGGGCAGCACTGCGATCGCGTCTTCGGCGGCGAGCTCCTCGCAGAACATCCGCGCGTCCTCGCGAGCCGATTCCGTCGCGAAGCGGCGCAGCAGGATCAACAGCGGCTCGGCCGCCGAATGATCGGTCTCGCAACGGGTCAGCACGCGCTCGACCATGCGGCGATGCAGTCGCGCCGCGCCGTCGCCGCTGTCGACATAGCCGACCTCATGGCTGGCCTCGAGTGCGACGCGGAACGCGGCGTAAGTGGATTCCGGCAGGCCGGCGCGGCGCAGCAGCGCCTGCAAGCCGTTGCCGCCGCGGTCGTTCAGCAGCGCGGAGACGCGGCCATAGGGCAGCCCGGACAGTTCGGCGAGCGCAGCTCCGAACAGATCGAGATTGCCGGAGAGCAGCGCGCGCAGGATCAGCCCGGCGGTGAGTTGACCGGTGGCGCGCAGATGCGTGATCAGATTCTGCATGTCGTCGCCGAAGGCGCGCGCGGCGATGTTCACCGTCGAGCGCTCCTTGGCCTCGCCGGCAATGCGGTCGGCGCGATCGGCGCCGAGCCAGTTTCGCGCCACGACGAATTGCGCCAGCGTATCGGAGAGCTTTGCGACCAGCGCCAGCCGCGTCGCGGACGGCAGGTCTTCCAGCGCCAGCATCGATTCCCTGATGGCCGCGAGATGGCCGTGGCGTTCGACGATGCGGTCCCAGGAGAACGGCGCCAGGCCCGCATGGGGATTCTCGATCAGCTCGAGCGCGGCCGCGGCCGAACCGACCTCGGCGATCGCCGCTGCAACCGAGGCCGGCAGATTGATCCGGCGCGCGATCGCGCATTGCATCTCGTCGGAGCCAGTCGCGACGATGTCGACCAGGTCGGCATCGATCAGGAGCGGCGAATGCTCCAGCACCGGCAGCGCGATCGCCGGCTGATCGGCCGACAGCGCCTGCACGATCGCGGCCGGCGCCTCCGTGCTGTGGGCGAACACCTCGGCCATCGCCTGGCGCACCAGCGGCGACGGGTCGTCGAGCAGCATCAGCAGCGCGCCTTCGGCCGCGATGCGGTCGTCCTCGGTGAGATCTGAAATGAGCCAGGCCCGGGCCAACGCCCGCGTCGCCTCTGCCCGCTCGCCTGCCGGAGCGGTCCTAATCCAACTAATGAACTGCCGAACGATCATGGTCCTGCCGGCTTACGCAACGAAACGGCATCGACATACGACGCCACTACAAGGAAAAATAAACCATGACGCTTAACAAAGGGTTCACCATAAACGTTTGGGATTATTGACGTTTCGTTAAGACGGCTCGCCCCCGGGGCTCGGCGCCAACGGTAGGACGTTTGCACAATTTCGGAATAATGGAAGTGTGGCGCTGATTTGCCCGACATGTCAAGTCGTCATTCGGCCGACGACGACCCGCGCCGGCTCCTTTGCATGGGGTTGTTCTTCGGTATTTTGGAATCGGTTGATAGCGGGGCTGATCCGATCAGCTAACTGCTGCTGTAGCTGCCGCTGGGATCGCTGAACAGATCGAGCCGCCCGGGCGCGCGGACCTTTGGCGTCGCCGACGCCGTCAGCGAGCCGGAATTGCCCCACAGTTCCTGCACCGCGGGCGAGATCGGCTCCGAGCGGTCGCCGACCTGGTAGAGCGAGCGGAAGGCCGGCGCCGACTGCGTCGATGCGGAAGTCGCGCCCGCACCGGTCGGCGTGACCGTTCGGGCACTCGGGAAGCTCGAGAGGAACGACGCGGTGTCGGTGGCCGGCGCCTGTGTCGGCGCCGCGCTTGCGATCGCGTACGGGCTCATGGTATCGCCGCCGCCCGCCGCGGCGTAGGCGGTGCGGGTGTCGGTCGAATTCGCCGCCGCGGCGTAGCGCGTGGTCAGCACCGAATAGACCTGGCTGACGCTGCGCGCGCTGCCCGACTTGTCGTAGAAGATCGACTGGTTCGCCGCCGCCGCCTTCGGGAACATCGTCGCCGCATTGGCGCTCGGGCTGTCCTCGGCGCTCGAGATCAGCTTGCCGGCACCGCCGACGCCCATGAAATGCGCCATGTACAGCTCGGCATCGGTCGGACGACGGCCGAGCGTGCCGGTGAGCTTGAAGCTGTTGGATTGCGTCAGCACCGCCGCCATCGACGACGCCGCATCCGGATCGTCGCGCAGCTTCATCACCGCGCTCCGTGCGGAGGGATCGCTGACCGAATAACTGCCGTCGGAATTCCTGGTGATGGCGTCGGCATATTGGCCGTAGCCGAGCTGGCTCCCGGCTTCCTTGACGGTGCCGAGCCAGGTCTGGTCGATGAACTGATAAAGCCCATGCGCCGACGAGGTGGTGGCGCCGGCCCGCGGATTGAAATTGGATTCCATCTTCGCGGTGGTGAGCAGGTATTCGAAGCTCGTGCCGGTGGTCGCGGCCGCCTGCTTGATCGAGCTCGCGACCTTCAGGCGCGACGGATCGACACCTGCCGAAGCCGTCGCAATGGAGAGGTCGACCGCCATCTGTCCGGGTGCCTTGCCGGGTGCCGGCAATCGGCACCCACATCCCGTTAACCTGCCGTAATTATGGTTAACGCGGCGTTAAGAACGGCTATCCCGAGCAAGTCGGCGGCCGCTGTTACGTCCGATAGACCTGCGCCGGATCGAACAGCCGATCGGCATCGACAAAGGACAGGCTGATCTCGCCGCCCTCGCCCTTCACCGCGCGATAGAAGCAGGAGCGCCGTCCGGTGTGGCAGGCGGCGCCGATCTGCTCGACCTTGATCCACACCGCATCCTGATCGCAATCCATCCGGATCTCGACCACGCGCTGTGTCTGGCCCGAGCTTTCGCCCTTGCGCCACAGCGCATTGCGCGAACGGCTGAAGTACCAGCCTTCGCCGGTCGCGATGGTCTTGCGCAGGGCTTCGTCGTTCATGTGCGCGACCATCAGCACCTCGCCGGTCGCGGCATCGGTCGCGACGCAGGTCACAAGACCGGTCGCGTCGAATTTGGGCTGGAACGCCAGCCCCTCTTCGCGATCGTGATCGTGGGTCGATGCGGACACGGAGAACCTCGCTCAGGACAGTGCGAGGTTACCGGTTCGGTCCTCGCACCAGGGACAGGAAACGCTGCTGCTCCGCTGGATTGTCGCGAAACATGCCGGTGAACCGGCTGGTGAAGGTCGACGCGCCATGCTTGGCGACTCCGCGCACCGACATGCAGGTATGCTCCGCCTCGATCAGCACCGCAACGCCGCGCGGCTTCAGCACCTCGTCGATCACCGCGGCAATCTGCGCGGTGAGATGCTCCTGGGTCTGCAGACGACGCGCGAAGATGTCGGTCAGCCGCGCCAGCTTGGACAAGCCCACGACGCGCTCCACCGGCGTATAGGCGATATGCGCCTTGCCATAGAACGGCATCATGTGATGTTCGCATTGCGAGGTGAACTCGATGTCGCGCACCAGCACGAAATCGTCGTAGCCGGCGGTCTCGCCGAAGGTGCGGTTGAGCACCTCGGCCGGGCACTGATGGTAGCCCTGATAGAGCTCGTCATAGGCCTCGACGACGCGGCGGGGCGTGTCGAGCAGGCCCTCGCGGCCGGTGTTCTCGCCGATATAGGCGAGCAGCGTCTTGACGGCGTCCTCGGCTTCCGCCCGCGACGGGCGCGGCTGGTCGGCACGGACGGCCGCCGCCATGAATTCTGAAGGGTCGAGCTCGCTGGACTTAACGTCAGATGTCTTGGCGTCAGCCGGCTTGTTGGGGCGAATCGGTTTGATCAAGGCGTCCATGTCTTCTCCGTTCGACCGGCCCTGGCATCTGCCGCAGGTCCGGATGTGTCACCGGGCAGACGGGGCGGATCATTGAACCCGCCGGGCGCCTGAGTCCCATTCTTGTCGCACCATCGTGGCGTATGTGGGCCGCGGTGGTTGCATGGCCGGGCTATGTTTCCGGCGCTGCCGTCCATATATAGGACGGTGAAACCCAGCCGCCAAGAGCGCCCGGCTCGGCCGGAACCAGGCTTCTGTCCCCATGCTGAACGACATTTACAACAAGCGGATCATCGAGTTGGCCGGCAATATTCCGCGCCTCGGACGGCTCGCCGACCCCGACGCCAGCGCCACCGCGCACTCGAAATTGTGCGGTTCGACCGTCAAGGTCGACCTCAAGATGGACGGTCCAGTGGTGACCGACTTCGCCCATGACGTGAAGGCCTGCGCGCTCGGCCAGGCCTCCTCCTCGATCATGGCGAGCCACGTGGTGGGGCTCCACCGCCGACGAGTTGCGCGACTTGCGCGAGACCGTTCGCAAGATGCTGAAGGAAAATGGCCAGCCCCCGCAGGGCGGCAAATGGGCCGACATCGCGCTGCTCGAGCCGGTACGCGACTACAAGGCTCGTCATGCCTCGACGCTGTTGACCTTCGATGCTGTGGTCGACGCGATCGGCCAGATCGAGGCCAAGGCAAAGCAGCCGGCGTAAGCCCGTCGCCAGACTGAATTTACTGAGACGGCTGGGCCGGCGCCGGCGCTGCGGTGCCGCCGGTCCGCGCGACGGCCTCCGCGGTCTTGGTCGCCTTTGCGGTCTGCGGCAACGCCTCACCCTCCATCGCGCTGCTCACGAAGCGATCGTTGTTCTTCGGCTTCGCTTCGGCAACGGGGGTTGCATTGTCCTGCCGCGGCAGCACGTCGGCAACCGCATCCGTGGTGACGAGATTGGTCAGCCGCAATTCGGCCGCCGACAATTCGTGCAGGTCTTCCCATGGCGGTACGCTGAGCGCGAGCGACAGCAGCTCGCCGGCTCCGCCCATGTCGAAGGTGTATTTGGCAAGGCGCCCGATATCGCGCTCGACGATCATCAGGTCCTGTGCGGTGTAGCTTGCGGCCTTGGCGTCGTCGGCGCGGTCGCCCATCCAGATCTGATGCACGCGGACATGGGCAGCCGGTGGCACGTAGCGGGTCTTGCCGGACAACAGCAGGAACACGCACATCGACTCGCAATAGGCATCCGGCAGCACGCTGGCGCGGTCGCCCTGCGCGGCCTGATTGACGACGCTGGTGCCGACGGTGGTCAGCGCACCGAGACCGCGGAAGCGGCGGCCGAGCGCGATCGCGTCGTTGACCGAGCCGCCGCTGGAGTCGAGCACGATGGTGGCGCCGTTGAGCTGGCGGCTGCGCGCGAACTCGTCGAAGTCCTTGGGGCTGTCGGCGGTGATGATACCGACCGCCGATACCCAGCCCCGGCAATTCGGCTGGCACGCGACCCAGCTGAACTTCATCGGCAGCTTGCGCTCTTCGAGGGTGGAGCTCGCCCGTGCGGAACTTCCCGCCGTCGTGACGGCGCCTGATACTGCGAAGCAAAGAGCTACGGCGCCGGTGAGCGCCCAACTGCGCAACGAGAGCGACTTAACGAGCCTCAATTTGGTTCCTTCCCCCGAGCCCTGGTGATGCGAGCGGTGGCAATGGCCCCATGGCACTGCGCCACGATTCCGTCATCGGCGCGTTATGGGAACGGTAGCGCTGCTGACCTGGACCGTCCATAGGCCCCTTGCTGCAGCGCCATTTGCGCTGTGCAATAATCACGAACTGTGGCGTAAATATCTGCAATTGAACAGTTCCTTCGCTTGGAACCCCCGCAAGATTACGTACATACTTGCGTATGCCGTCGACAGATCATTCAACTTCCCCCCATCCGCGAAGCATGGACTGTGCCACTAGCGCGCGCCGCTTGCCGCGCAATTTCGGCCGCGCCCTGATCTGGATTTACCGGCACACACTGTCGCCGCTGATCGGCTACAACTGCCGGCATCTGCCGACCTGCTCGGTCTATGCCGACGAGGCGATCGAGCGCTTCGGATTGTGGGGCGGCGGATGGATGACGCTGGCGCGGCTGCTGCGCTGCCAGCCGTGGGGCACGTCGGGGATCGATAACGTACCGGCGGCCAAGCCACCGGGCGCGCACTGGTATCTGCCCTGGCGCTACGGCCGCTGGCGTGGCGTCAACGACGCCTGATCGATTGCTGCGGCGCTTCCAAGCGCAGGGCGCATTGCTGGTCCGGCGGAACTGTGGCGATACCTTGCACATTGTTGCTCTGCCCTCGGGGTCCCCTTTGGGGAGGAAACAACAATGCGCTGGAAAATCAGCCACAATGGTCATGATCCTCGGCAGATCGATTTGCTGGCGGTGCTAGCCCTGCTCGTCTTGATCGTCGGTGCCTACGGCTACTTCACCCACAATTCGAGCAAGCCGAGCACGACTGCATTCATCGTGCCGAGCCAGAGCGTGAAGTGGTGAGGCACATGCTCACTCGGCCGCGGCAGTGCGCACCGCGCGCGGCCGTGTGATGACCACCACCACCAGGGCCGCCGCAACGAAGGCCGTGGCCACGTAGCCCGCCCCATACAGCCATTCGCGCGCGAACAGCAATCCGCCGATCGCAGATCCGATAGCCTGGCCGATATACAGCACCGAGGTATTGAGCGAGACCGATGCCGAGGCGAGCGACGGAGCGGCACCGACCAAGCGCACCTGCTGCATCGAATTGGTCGACGCGAAGCCGAGCCCCCACACCGCAACCGAGGCCGCCATCAGTGCATAGGCGCCGGCGCTCAGCGCCCAGCCGGCGACGCCGGCGAGCAGCATCGCGGTGAACAGCACCGACGTCTTCCATGCGCCCCAGGAATCCACGATGCGGGTTGCGATCGCGATGCCGACGAAGCCGAAGATGCCGTAGAGCGCGAACACGATGCTGATGGCGTCCGCATTGGCGCCGGTCAGCTTGGCGAGCAGCGGCCCCATGAAGGTGAACACCACGAACTGGCCGGACATCTGCAACGTCGTCACCGACAGCAGCAGGATGACGGTCGGATTGCGACCGAGCTCGGCCCAGGTCCGCAAGTCGACTGGCGCGCCTTGCAACTTGCCGGGCAGCCGCCACCACAGCAGCAGCGAGCTCACGAGCCCGGTCAATGCGATCGCGCCATAGGTCGTGCGAAAGCCGTAACGGCTGGCGATGAAGGTGATCAACGGCAGCCCGATCGCAGCCGCAAGCGACCAGCCGAGGAAGATGTAGGCGATCGTGCTGCCGCGCTTCTCCACCGGCACGATCAGCGCCGCAGTGCCGGCCGCCTGCGGCGTGTAGAGCACGCCGACCGCGAGCATGACCAGGCGAATGATCAGGAGACTATTGTAATCAGGCGCGAAGGCCGATGCCGCATTGGTCAGCATCAGCACCAAGAGCGTCGCCGTCAGCAACGCGCGCCGTTCGAGCCGGCTGGTCAGCCACGCGGTCACCGGCGAGCCCACGCACAGCACGATGGCGCCGAAGGTGATCAGAAGACCCGCGGTGTGGATCGTGACGCCGAGCCCGTCCGACAACTCCGCCAGCATGCCTGCCGGCGCCAGCACCGAGCAGCCGGTGACGATGTTGCCGAGCATCAATGCGGTGGGAGCGAAGCGTTTCACGCCGCGGTGTTAGCAGACTCCGAGATCAATGCAACTGCATCTAAATGCATGGCACGTGATCACTTGGCGCCTCTTGCGCCTATGGCGAGGGCGACGCGACCGGCGCCGCATTGACGCTCGGCGACACAACAACCGGCGGAAACGGGCCGGCAGGCTTCGGGCGGACGACCGCCGCCGGACACGACGCCAGCAGTTGCGTCCATCCTTGCTCCAGCCCGGTGGTGTCGATATCAAATTTCGCGAAGCTCGGCTGCGGGTCGGACTTGGTATCGGACTTAGCGTCCGACTTGCCGTCCGACTTGGCATCCGACACCAGCGTACTTTCGCCGACCTGCAGATGCGGGGCCGCCAGCATCGCCTTGACGGCGTCCGAGGATACCGAATCGCTCCACACCTCATATTTGCCAAACCGCGCCGGCACTCTGCCGAATGCCACGGTCTTGGCGGCGCCGGCCATCATCACCACCGTGCTCTTGCCCGCAGTGCCCTCGTCGAACTCGCGCACGAACATCAACCGCCCGCGATCCCCGTTCTCGCAGAACAGCCGCCACTCCATCATGCGGAATGCGCTGCCGTCGCCCTTCTTCTCCTGCGCGATCTTGCGGACATAGGGCCGCGCTTCCTTCTCCACCGCCCAGAGCGTTTCCGGCAGCGGCCGCGTATCGATGCCAAATCGATAGAGCTCCGGCCGCGTCAGCACGTGCAGGTTCTCGAACTTCACGCTCCGGATCAGTTCGCTGAGCTCATGACTGATTCCCATCGCAGCCAGGAACTGGTCGCGATCGCGATCGGCGCTCACCATCTCGCGCCGCCTGAAGTCCGCGACGACCTGCGCAGATGGATGCCCGTGGACGACGAACATCAGCTTGGAATTGTGGACGCCGACCACCGAATCTGGCGCCACCTCGCGGTTGGTCGCACCCAGGAACAGATAGGCGCAGGCTGACACGCACATCGCGTTGCGCGTGGTGAGTTCGGCCTCGACCTCGCCCTTCGCAGCCTTGATCTTCAGGCAGGCGGCATCGACCTGCGTGCCCTTGGAGCAGGCCGGCACGGTGGTCCGGCCGATCCGGGCGATCGCCTTGTGTGCGCGCAGAAACCGCGCGATCCCATAGGACTGCTCGACGTTTCCGCCCGGCGAATGCAGATAGATCGGAAGCTGCCTGTCCTTGATGGGAAAAAGGAAGCTGCGAATCCGCTGCGCGGCTTCCCGATCGATCTCGCCTTCGATCGCGATCCAGCGATCGCAACCGGCGCCGCAAGCATTCGGCGGTCCCTTGGCGAGATAGACGGTCAGCTTCTTCGCAAATCCGGCCTTCTCGACCGGGGTGTCTTCCGCCCGCAAGGTCCCCGGGATCAGAAGCAACGCCACGAAAAACAGGAGACGGGAAAACATGAACCTTGCGGATCGCGCGATGGCGGAAAATGGACGCCGGACGTTAGACGATGATCGGCAGCGTCGCAACGCTCGCCGGCCCCGGATGCAGGCGAGCCTGCCTCGATTCCGCGCGGCCGGCGGCCCATTTTCTTGATATTGCCGGATTGCAGGCGTCAAATCCCCTGCTATACCGCTGCTTTCCGCTTACCTGCGCTCGTTCGCAGGAGTGAGCTACAGGAGACATCATGGCCGATACGCCACCCAAATCCGAATCCGGATTCCAATACAGCCTCTCTAACCTCAAGCCCGCAGAACCTGTGAACAAGATCGCCCTCACCTTCCCTGATGGAGCGAGGCGCGATTTCCCGAAAGGGACCACCGGCCTCGACATCGCCAAGGGCATTTCGCCCTCGCTCGCCAAGCGCACCGTCGCGATGGCGCTCGACGGCACGCTCGCCGACCTCAACGACCCGATCGAAGCCGACGCCAAAATCGAACTGATCGGCCGCGAAGACCCGCGCGCGCTGGAACTGATCCGGCACGATGCCGCGCATGTGCTGGCGGAGGCCGTGCAGTCGCTGTGGCCGGGCACCCAGGTCACGATCGGTCCGGTGATCGAGAACGGCTTCTACTACGACTTCTACCGCAACGAGCCGTTCACTCCGGAAGATTTCGCCGCGATCGAGAAGCGGATGCGCGAGATCATCGCACGCGACAAGCCCTTTACGAAAGAGGTTTGGGATCGCGAAAAAACAAAACAGGTGTTCCGCGACAAGGGCGAGGCCTTCAAGGTCGAGCTGGTCGACGCGATTCCCGGCAACGAGCCGATCAAGATCTACTTCCAGGGAGACTGGTTCGATCTCTGCCGCGGGCCGCACATGACCTCGACCGGCAAGGTCGGCAACGCCTTCAAGCTGATGAAGGTGGCCGGCGCCTACTGGCGCGGCGATTCCAACAATCCGATGCTGACCCGCATCTACGGCACGGCGTTCGCCAAGCAGGAAGACCTCGACGCCTATCTCAGGCAGATCGAGGAGGCCGAGAAGCGCGACCACCGCAAGCTCGGCCGCGAGCTCGACCTGTTCCACTTCCAGGAGGAAGGCCCCGGCGTGGTGTTCTGGCATCCGAAGGGCTGGACCATCTTCCAGCAGCTGATCGCCTATATGCGGCGCCGGCTGCTCGGCGACTACAACGAGGTCAACGCCCCGCAGATCCTCGACAAGGTGCTGTGGGAGACCTCGGGCCACTGGGACTGGTACCGCGAGAACATGTTCGCGGCGCAATCCGCCGGCGACGAGGCCGAGGACAAGCGCTGGTTCGCGCTGAAACCGATGAACTGCCCGGGCCATGTCCAGATCTTCAAGCACGGGCTGAAAAGCTACCGCGATCTGCCGCTGCGGCTCGCCGAGTTCGGCGTCGTGCATCGCTACGAGCCGTCGGGCGCGATGCACGGTCTGATGCGGGTGCGCGGCTTCACCCAGGACGACGCCCATGTGTTCTGCACCGAACAGCAGCTCGCCGAGGAGTGTCTCAAGATCAACGATCTGATCCTGTCGACCTACGCCGATTTCGGCTTCGATGGCGAGCTCACGGTCAAGCTCTCGACGCGTCCGGAGAAGCGGGTCGGCACCGACGAGATGTGGGATCACGCCGAGCGAGTGATGGCCACCGTGCTGTCGGAGATCAAGGCCAAGGGCAGCAACCGGATCCGGACCGAGATCAATCCCGGCGAAGGCGCGTTCTACGGGCCGAAGTTCGAATATGTGCTGCGCGACGCGATCGGCCGCGACTGGCAGTGCGGCACCACCCAGGTCGACTTCAACCTGCCGGAGCGGTTCGGCGCGTTCTACATCGATCACGACGGCTCGAAGAAGGCACCGGTCATGGTGCATCGCGCGATTTGCGGCTCGATGGAGCGCTTCATCGGCATCCTGATCGAGCACTATGCCGGCAACTTCCCGCTCTGGCTGGCGCCGACGCAGGTCGTGGTCACGACCATCACCTCCGAAGGCGACGAGTACGCCAAGGTGGTGGCGGCGGCGGCGCGCCGCGCGGGCTTGCGGGTCGAGATCGACCTGCGCAACGAGAAGATCAACTACAAGGTCCGCGAGCATTCGCTGGCCAAGATCCCGGCCCTGCTCGTCGTCGGCAAGAAGGAAGCCGAGACCCATTCGGTCTCGGTCCGCCGCCTCGGCAGCGAGCGCCAGACCGTGATGCCGACCAGTGAGGCGATCGCCGCGCTGGTGGATGAAGCGACGCCGCCGGACGTGAAGCAGGCGCGATCCGCCGCCTGATCTTCATAATCGGTCTAAACTGGCTTTCGCAGGCTTGGTCGTGCCCCCATCTTGGGGGCACGACTCCCCTTGAAGGACATTTCCGTGCCCGATGCCATTGAACTCCTGAAGACACGCCGCTCGATGAAACCGCGCGAGATGACCGGCCCGGGCCCGTCCGCGGCCGAGCTCGAAACCATCCTGACGATCGGCGCGCGCGTGCCCGATCACGGCAAGCTCGCCCCCTGGCGCTTCATCGTGTTCGAGGGCGATGCCCGCGCACGCGCCGGCGACGTGATCGCAAGAGTCTTCGCCCGCAAGAACCCGGGCGCGCCGGCCTCCGATATCGAGGTCGAGAAGAAACGGCTGACCGACGCGCCGCTGGTGATCGGCGTGGTCTCCTTCACCAAGCCGCACCCCAAGGTGCCGCCGTGGGAGCAGGAATTGTCGGCCGGTGCGAGCGCGATGAACATCGTCACCGCAGCCACCGCGCTCGGCTACGGCGCCTGCTGGCTGACCGGCTGGTTCGCCTTCGACCGCGACGTGCTCGACGGCCTCGGCCTCAAGCCGGACGAGAAGCTCGCCGGGCTGATCCACATCGGCCGGCCGACCAAGCCGAGCGAGGACCGCCCGCGCCCGGCGCTGTCGGATATCGTGACGCGGTTTTAGACTGGGCGCGACCTTGTAGCGGGACCCTCGTTCCCGGGTGTCGCTTCGCTCACCCGGGCTACGAAGCCGTCATCGCGCAGCTATGCCGCCTTCGACGCGCGCTCCGCAAATCGGGTCAACAAGGCCGCGATCTCGTGTCCGGGCCTTGCGGCGCTGAACAGGAAGCCCTGCACCTCATTGCAGCCTTCGGCGCGCAGCCAGTCGAGCTGGTCGGTCGTCTCGACGCCTTCCGCGGTCGTGGTGATCTTGAGGCTGCGGCCGAGGCCGGAGATCGCGCGCACGATCGCGACGCAGTCGGAGCGCTGCGCCAGGTCCTTGACGAAGGAGCGGTCGATCTTGATCTTGTCGAACGGGAAGCTGCGCAGATAGCTCAGCGAGGAATAGCCGGTGCCGAAATCGTCCATCGAGATGCTGACGCCGAGCTCGCGCAGCTGATGCAGGATCGCGAGGTTGGCTTCGGTCTCGGCGAGAAAAACCGACTCGGTGATCTCGAGCTCGAGCCGGCGCGCCGGCAGACCGGAATGCGCCAGTGCCGAGATCACGGCCTGGACCAGATTGCGGCTGCGGAACTGGACCGGCGACAGGTTGACTGCGACCTTGACGTCGGCCGGCCACTTCATCGCCTCGGCGCAGGCCTCGCGCAGCACCCACTCGCCGAGGGCTACGATCAGGCCGATGTCTTCGGCAACCGGGATGAACTCCGCGGGCGAGACCATGCCCTTCTGCGGATGCCGCCAGCGCAGCAATGACTCGAAGCCCGAGATGCGGTCGGCTGCGATGTCCACCAGCGGCTGGTAGTGCAGCTCGAATTCGCCGTTGTTGAACGCCGCGCGCAGGTCGCGCTCCATGTCGCGGCGCTTCTGCGCCTGCTGATCCATCTCCGGCTCGAAGAAGTGGTGCACGCCGCCGCCCTCGGCCTTGGCGCGGTACAGTGCCATATCGGCATTGCGCATCAGTTCTTCCGAGCTCGTGCCGTCGCCCGGCGACAGTGCGATCCCGATGCTGGCGCCGACCACGACTTCGAGCCCGTCGATATTGTAGGGTGCGCTCAGGGCATCGATCAGCCGTTCGGCGAAGGCGCTGGCCTCGTTCGGCGAAACGTCGTCGGCCAGCACGATCGCGAACTCGTCGCCGCCGAGCCGCGCCGCCACATTGTCGTCGCGAACCGCCTCGCGCAGCCGCTCCGCCACCAGCTTGAGCAGCCGGTCGCCCATCGGATGCCCGAAGGAGTCGTTGACGTTCTTGAACAGGTCGAGGTCGACGCACATCACAGCGACGCGCTTGTTGCCGGAGCGGCCGCGCTCCAGCGCCTCGCCGAGGCGCTGCTGGTAGAAGTCGCGGTTCGGCAAATTGGTGAGGCCGTCATGGTGCGCCATATGCGCGATCCGCGCTTCGGCGGCGCGGCGCTCGGTGATGTCGACCACCGCGACCAGATAGCCGTCGCGCCCCTCGAACGCCACCTTGCGTCCGAAGGTCAGCACATGGATCTCGGTACCGTCGGCCCTGATGTGCCGCCAATCGCGGCTCGATTGATAGACGTCGCCGATTTCGCGCAGCGCGGCGCTGTGCACGCTCCACTCGTCCACGGGCCAAATCTCGCGCAGCGTCATGCCGAGAAATCTCTCCCGGCTGTAGCCATAGTGCTGGACGGCCGCGTCGTTGACGCTGAGGAATTCCATCGTGCCGGCGTCGAACACCCACATCGGCATCGGGTTGTTCTCGAACAGCAGGCGGAACGACACCTCGCGCTGCTTCAGCGCGGTGACGTCGGAGACCGTGAGCGACAGCATGTCGCCGAACGCCGTGACGCCGAGCCGCAGGCAGCGATCGCCGCTGTCGATCTCGAACTGCCCGCCGGGCCCGCTGCCGACAAATCCGCGCAGACGGTCCATCACCACAGGCGCCGCCAGCGGATTGCCGCCGGCGCTGAGTCTGCGCCACAGCAATTCGGTCGCCGGCTGCATCAGCAGCCTTGCGGCGCCCTGGTTGAGATGCACGACCTGAAAATCGGCCGGCTCGCCCTGCGCGTCGCGGACCGCGGCGAGCGACAGCACGCCTTCGTCGGTGGCCGAGAAGATCGTATCGAGAAGATTGTACTGCGCATTGCGCTCGTTGACGTAGACGCCGACCAGGATACCGCCCCAGCGCGACCGCGTCGGCAGCGCCAGCACGTCGAAGGTCCGCACCAGGCCATCGCGCACGCAATGCGCCGAGGCAAGATAGGGCCGGCAGTTCGCGCGCGCGTTTGCGGCGGCTTCGCTCAGCGCGGTGGCGCAGTCCGGCGGCAGCGCGCTGAGCGGAATGTCCCAGCGTTCGTCGTTCAGCCAGCTCTGGACGTAGCGGCCGGTATGGGACGCGCACAGCACGCCATCGACGTCGCGCAGCAACACGATGTGATCCGCGAGCCGGCCGAGGCTGCCGAGCATCACGTCCTCATAGTGCGGCAGCTTCTCGCCGGGACGAACCGCGGCCTGCCACTTGCGTTGCAGCACCGGAACGTCGGCGAACATCTCTGAATTGAACTTGGCCGATGTCTTTGATTTCTTGTTGGCCATGACCATGGCGCGCCCCACGCAAACGTAGTCCCCGTGGCATCCAAGTCATGCCGCCGCTTAATGCCATGTAAAAATAGTGCGGCCGCGCGTCATCGCGAGCGATTATGACGGCTCAACTTTGCGCGATGGTTAGTTGGCGTTAGAGACTATGACGGTTGCATGAAATGCAACCCGGCCGGACCTCAGCGCGCCACGACCTCGACTTCGCCATCGACGCCGTTGACGACGTTGAACGGACGCTCGAACACCTTGCCCTCGTTCTTGGCGATCGCACGATACTCGCCTTCGGACAGCACGACGCGCGGGAACGCGCCGATCGATTCCTTGATCACGTCGCCGCCCGGCGTGATCACCGACCACGCGGTGTTGGCGAGCGCCTCGCCGCCCTTCTCGCTGACCAGCTTGAGCGTGATGACCGCGGCGCGATGGGTGACGGTGACGTCGGTCAGCTTGCCCGCCGCGACGCGGATGTCGGAGCGCACCACCGAGTTGGCATCGCCATAGTTGGAGACGATGTAGTAGGTGCCCTCCGGCAGCAGCGCGACGTCGCCGGCGGACACGTTGGGCACCAATGGGCCGCGGTCCGAGCCGTCGAACTGGCTGCCCTTGTAGATCGCGAACGAAATCTGGTTGGCCGGGATCTTGCTCGAGCCGACCCGGCCTTCGATCCGCAGGCCTCCGGCCGGCAGCACAAAGGACTCGCGATCGGTCTCCGACTTCAGGCTGACGGCGCGCACCGCGCTGACGAGGCCGAGCGCGACATGGACCACGTAGTTGCCGGGCGGCAGCACGAGGTTGGGCGTCGCCCCGCGCTCCTCGCGGATCAGCTTGTAGGTGCCGTTGTCGTCAGGCTTGTCGGCGAACACCCGCCAGACCAACCCGGCATTGATGACCGGCAGGTCCTTGCCGTACCGCGCCGTCAGCGCCAGCACCGCCTGGCCTGCGGTCGGGGATCCGGCCGGCGGGGTCACCGGCGGCACGGTCGCAATCGAGGGCTGGACGATGGTCGGCTGGCTCAGCGGACCGGGCAGAACCGGCCCCGAACCGGCCCCGGACGGCGGCGCCAGGTTGAGCGCCGGGCCGGTCGGTACCTCCGGCACCGAAGCCGGCGGGATCGGGGGCGGCCGGTCGCTGAAGAACTGCGCCGATACGGAAGCAGGGATCATGGCGAGCAAAAATGCCGCAAGCGCCAATAGCGGACGAAGCCGCATGCCCCGCCCGCATCCGCCGATGCCGTTGCCCCTCGAAGTCATCACCATGCTTTTCAACGAAAACGCGGCAAATTCAAGCCTTCGTCCGGGGAGCGTCCAAGGGTTTGTCACGGTCCTGCCGGCGCACGCCCTGGTTTGGAACCGCCCGATCAAGCCAATGTTAGCCTTGGGCCAGCCTTGGCGTCGCGGTCCAGTCACATTCCCTGCCTACCGCGGACCACCGGGGCATGAATCATGCCTCTGGGGAATAACCATGAAGATGGACGACGCTGGCGCAGCCAAACCGCGCCGCCTAGTCTCGCGCTGGCAGGAGATTTGTCGTGTTGGATAGCTGGATGGGCCGAGGCCACAAGAGCTCCGACGGCCCCGACAAGGTCGGACTGGGATCGGTTCGCCGACCGGTGATTGGGCTCGCGCTCGGCGGCGGCGCCGCGCGCGGCTTTGCCCATATCGGTATCATCAAGACCCTGCTCGCCCATGGCATCGTCCCCAATGTGGTCGTCGGCACCTCGATCGGCTCGGTGGTCGGCGGCGCCTATGCGGCCGGCCATATCGAAACGCTGGAGAAATGGGCCCGCGGCCTGCAGCCGCGCAGCGTGCTCGGCTATCTCGACATCCGCCTCAACGGCTCCGGCCTGATCGGCGGCGCCAAGCTGGCCGCCGAGATCGAGGCGGCGCTGGGAAAATCCATGATCGAGGATCTCCCGGTCAAGTTCGCGAGCGTCGCGACCGAGGTGCGCACGGGCCACGAGATCTGGTTGACCCAAGGTCCCCTGGTCGATGCCATGCGCGCCTCCTACGCCCTGCCCGGCATCTTCGCGCCGGTGCTGATCGGTGATCGCTGGCTGGTCGACGGCGCGCTGGTCAACCCGGTGCCGGTCTCGGCCGCACGCGCACTCGGCGCAGAGATCGTCATTGCGGCGAACCTCTCCAGCGACGTGTTCGCGCATTCGACCACGATCTACAATCACGGCGCGGTGCCGACGCCGGAGGTCACGGTCGCGGTGACCGCCGAGGCAGAGCTGGAGGCGGAGCCGCCGAAGCGCCGCTTTGGCCGGTTCTTCTCGGCCGAACGCACCGTGAAGCGGGAGTTTTTCGGCAGCGCCACCCGGCCCGGCATCTCCAGCGTCATGGTCGACGCTTTCAACATCATGCAGGACCGCATCACCCGCGCGCGCCTCGCCGGCGATCCGCCTGACATGCTGATCTCGCCGCGGGTCGGGCAGATCGGCTGGTTCGACTTCCACCGCGCCGACGACCTGATCGCACACGGCATCCGCGCCGCCGAACGCGCCATCGGCGCGATCGAGGAAGCGATCGACATCCTGGCCCCGCCGTCGAGCGGCGCGGGCAGCACCGGGAAATAGTCTCAGGCGGTCTTGATGTAGTCGCGCAGTGCTTCCTGCTCGCGCTCATATTCCTGCACGCGGCTCTTGACGATGTCGCCGATCGAGATCAGCCCGACCACCTTGCCGTCCTCGACCACCGGGAGATGGCGGAACTTGCCTGTCGTCATCATCTCCATGATGCCGCTGACCGTATCGGACTGGCGGCAGCTCACGACCTTCCTGGTCATGACCGCGCTCACCGGCTCATCCAGCGCGCCCGCGCCCCGCTCCGCGAGCACGCGGACGATGTCGCGCTCGGATAGGATGCCTTCCATCCGGCCCTGCTCCATCACCAGCACCGCGCCGATCTTGCGCTCGCCGAGCAGCTTGACCGCGGCCGACAGCTTCGCGTCGGGCGCGACGCTCATGACCTGATGGCCCTTTGCATCGAGAATGGAACGTACCGTCATTGTCGCCTCCCTGAATCCGCTCGCGCCCCGCTTCGACGGGATCGCGCCTGTTCGCCAGAGTCTTCAATCAACAGTTCCGCGCCGATTTCGGTTCCGGGGGCGCGGCAGTAGCTGGGCTCGATGTGTCGGCCCGCTTTGTTTCTGCGTCGCAAAGATGATGGAGGAATTCGATCCGAGCCGCAAGCGGCGATCAGACGCGGCCGGAGTGATCCACCGACGACGCATCTGCAGCATCGTCTCGCGCGCGCGGGATCGGATCGAACAGCGAGAACAGCAACAGCCCGGCGAGGAAGCCGCCGATGTGGGCCTGCCAGGCGACGACCGTGTCCTCACCTCCGAGCGACAGCGACGTGGCGCCGAACAGGATGTTGACGCCGAACCAGATCGCCAGGAAGGCGAGCACCCGACCGTTGCGCAGCGCCCCGCCACAGCGACAGCGCAGGCACCCTGGCCGCCGCCTCGGCATCGCCGCGGTTGAACGACAGGAAGCTGCCCTTGACGAAGGCGAAGCGCATCGCCGCCGCCATCGTCCCCGACACCGACGCCGATGCGCCGATCATCGGCGCGATCGCGTGCTCATGGGTCAACAGATGCGCGAGCGCGCCGGCCGCCGCCGTCACCGCCATGAAGACGAAGAAGCGCACCGCGCCGAAGCGCCGCGCCAGCGCGCTGCCGAACGGCAGCAGCCACAGCACATTGAAGCCGATATGGGTGAGGTTGGCATGCAGCAGCGAATAGGTGACGAAGCTCCAGACCTTGGCTCCGTCCCCGCCCGGGAAGGTGATGTCGAGCAGCGTCGAATCGTAGCGCTTCGGGATGAAGCCGAACACGTCGATGGTCCAGTTCTCCAGCTCCGGCGGCAGCAGCACCCGCAGATGGATCACCGCGATCAGCAGGATGTAGGCGGTGAGCGCCGGCGGCAGGGTCAGGATCGGCTCACGCGGCGCCTCCGGCGGCGGCGCGAGCGGGGATTCGGGATGGGAGTCCAAGGGGTCGGCGACCTCGAATGCGACTGTGAAGCCAGAGATAGGCGGCTTTCACGCCCCTGTGCAAGTGCACAATCCCGAAATCGGACACCGGCTGTCGCCGCGATACTGGAATAGAAACCAAAGAAAAGGGAGGGTGCTGAGAACACCCTCCCTGCTCGGCTGGCCTTGTCATGCCCCAGAGGGATCGGGAGACCATCCCCACCCCTCCCCGCACGGTGACCAAACTGTTTGACGCCGCCTGTGTACCAACCACGCCGGCGCTTGGGGCAGCCAGCGAACGGGAACGCGCGGACCCTACGCGCAGGTTCCGCCTACGCCAAGGACATAGTTAAATTTACGTTAACAACACAAAGCTGCCGATAAGCCGCCCAAACCGCGGCCACGGCATGGACGCTGCACAGCCTTCCCTGCACAACAGAGAAGGGAAGGCGTCTGAGCAAAACCGGGACAGATGTGTCCCGCCGAGACAGGTGCCGGGCAAGGTTCATTAGATGAAGCACAGCTCCAGCCGCGAATACTTCGCTTATTGGAATGCGAAGCGCGGTACCGCACGCGCACCTGACCGGAGTGAGTTCGAGCCGTCCGCGGTGCGCGAGCTGCTGTCCGACATCTTCGTGCTGTCCTATGACGGCGAGACCCGCTTCCCGTTCCGCGTTGCCGGCACCCGCACCTCCGCCCTGCTCGGCTGCGACCTCAAGAACCAGAGCTTTTCGGCGCTGTTCAGCGGCGAGAGCCGCGGCGAGATCGAGGACATCATCACCTGCGTCGTCGAAGAGACCCTGCCGGCCATCGCCGGCATCACCGCCACGACCGAGGCCGGCGCCAAGGCGCATCTTGAATTGCTGCTGCTGCCGTTCACTGCCCGCGTCCATATGCCGGCAAGCCTGACCGGCCTGCTCGCCCCGTTCGAGGAGGACGTCACGAGGCTGCACGATTTGGTACTGACCTCGTGGCGCTACCTGCATCCCCAGGAGCGGTTCGTGCCGCGGACCCTGCGCAAGCTCGCGATCGCGCGCGGCCTGATGGTCTACGAAGGGCTGCGCTAACCGCCCCCACCCACCCGCCGGCGGAATGGCGTGGACCGGTCGCTTGCGCCGCGCGCTGTGGAACTCTATTAGCTGTTGGGCCGCCACAGCGGGAGTGACCCGCTCATTGCAGCTGCGGCGGGGCTCGGCATGTTTCGGAATTCGATCAGGCAGAAGATCGTCGGCATCGCCGCGGGACTGATCGTCCTCGCGGTGATCACCTCGCTGCTGTCCATGGTGATGGCGGGCCAGGTCGGCCATCTCCTCGACGAGCTCACCAACCGCTACATCCCCGCCTACGGCCACCTCGCCCGCGTCAACATCCGCTCGCTGGAGCGGTCGCTGGCGATGCGCCGGATGATGATGGCGAAGATGCAGGCGCCGGGCGAGGACGGCGGCTACGCGGCGGCGCGCAGGACGTTCGACGAGATCGAGCCGACCATCAAGCGCGAGGCCGACGCCGCGCGCGTGCTGATCGATGCGATCATCGCCGATCCCTCGACGCCATCAGACAATGCTGCGCTCGGACGTCTCGATGACCGCATCGACAACGCCGTCAACGACCTGCTGATGCGCCTCAACGCAGAGAACAAGACGCTGCTCGAGCAACTCGATGCCCAGGAGTTCGCGGCCGCGAAAGCGACCACGCTCCGCGCCGACGCCCTGCGCGACGATTTCAACAACCGGATCGAGAGCATCCGCACCGACATGCTGGCGCAGGTCGCATCTGCCGCAGCCAAGGTGATGAGTGCCCAGCAGCGGGCGATCATCATCTCCGGCGTCGTCACCGCGATTGCCGCGATCCTCGGCTTCGTGTTCGCGATGCTGGTCGGCAGCGGCATCACCCGTCCGGTGATGCGCCTGCTCGAGAGCACCCGCGAGGTCGAGGCCGGGCGCCTCGATGGCGCCATCGCCATCACGACCCAGGACGAGATCGGCCAGCTCTCGGCCGCTTTCAACCGCATGATCGAGACGCTGCGCCACAACCAGCGCATCCGCGAGACCTTCGGCCGCTACATCAATCCGCGGATCGCCGAGGGCCTGCTCGAGCAGCCGGCGATCGCCGCCACCGAAGGCCAGCGCCGCGTCATGACGGTGATGTTCTGCGACATGAAGGGTTTCACCCACCTGAGCGAAGGCGTGACCCCGAGCGGCCTCGTCAAGATCATGAACCTCTATCTGTCGACGATGTCCGCGCCGGTCCATGCGCATCGCGGCATCATCGACAAATATATCGGCGACGCCATCATGGCATATTGGGGTGCCCCCTTCGTCGAGGAGGCCGAGCAGACCCATCTGGCGGCGCTTGCCGCCATCGACATGATCGGCCAGGTCAACAAGCTGCGCAAGGATCTGCCCGAATTGCTCGGCGTGCGCGCGATCCCCGCCGACTGCGACATCCGGATCGGGATCGCGACCGGCGAGGCGCTGGTTGGCAGCATCGGTTCCGAATTCATGATGAGTTACACCGTGCTGGGCGACACCGTGAACCTCGCCTCGCGGCTGGAAGGCGCCAACAAGTTCTACGGCAGCCGCAGCCTGATCTCGGACGCCACCGCCGCGGCCTGCACCGCGGCCATCGAGCTGCGCGAGATCGACCGCCTCGTCGTGGTCGGCCAGACCCAGCCGGTCGCCGTGTTCGAGATCATCGGCAAGAAGGACGAGCTGACGCCGGCGCAGGCCGAGTTGCGGCGGCATTACGCCGATGGTCTCGCCGCCTATCGCGCGCAGCGCTGGGACGATGCCGACCAAGCCTTCTCCGCCGCGCTGGCCGCCGTGCCGGGCGACGGACCGTCGCTGGCGATGCAGGCACGCGTCCGGGATTTCCGCCTCAATCCGCCGCCGGCCGATTGGGACGGCGCTTGGCATCTGGAACGCAAATAGCGGCAACCAAAGCCGGATATCGCCGCGCAATTCACGCAACCGTGCAATCTTAGAAATATTTTTCCGGCTTCCGCTACCGGAAAGCGAACGGTATCATCTCCGGACTTTCCACGGCGTCACGTGCAAATGAGCTATTTCCGGCGTGTCCTGAATTCCAGCGTGAACAAGTTTCTTGAAGTGCCGGCAGGTCTCGGTTGCCGCATCGTCGCGTTACCACAGGTCGCCTCCCGCCTCGACGCCAGCTACGAAAAGACAAAGCAGCAATACGCGCGACATGTCCCCGCGATCGGCGGGAACGACCAGGCAATTGTCGAGGGACTGAGGACCAGCGGCGTTTTCGTCACGTCACTGGAGCAATTGAACCTTCCGGGTACGGAGCATTTCCTGCAACAGGCCGACGCGCTTGAGCGACAACATTTGCCCCTCCGGCGATCCTTTCAGGCCGGAGCAGACGCCATCATGGCTCATCGCCAAATCTACCACTGGGGACTCCATGGTCGGCTGCTCGACATTGCCGAGAACTATCTCGGCGTGCCGGTCGGTTACGACGGCATCAACATCTTTTTCACGCTTGCCGACGGACGCGAGAACGGCGTCCGTCTCTGGCATCGCGACGGCGAAGATCGTCGAATGCTCAAGATTGCCGTCTACATTCACGACGTGGACGAAGGCAACGGCCCCTTCCAGGTCTTGCGGCGCCGGATTCCCGCGTACGACCATTTGCCCAGCGGGAGGTTTCCGGAGTTGACCCAGCACCAGTTGGAAGAAACCCTGCCCGATTTCGACATGGCTCGTGACGTTGTCACATGCACCGGAAAACGCGGCACTGTCATATTCTCCGACACCGCGTCATTCTACCACCGCGGGATGCCGGCGATCAGGCGCGACCGCTACGCGATCTTCTTGAACTATATCGGGCGCGTGCCGCTGCGACCATTTCGTTGCGAGCGAAGCATGGTCTCCCGCGCGCAAATCCATCAACTCGCGAAAGAGCTCCCCGCGCGCCAGCGGGACTGCGTGCTGTGGAGAAACGCCTTGCCGCTTGTCGCCTGCATCCTTCCGCCGGCGCCGACCTATAGCGACCTGTGACCGCGCTGCTGGACGCCGCCGCGCGTTCGATCGACCCGTTGGCAATCCGGGCTGCGGCCGGTCATCCGCAGGTTCGCGCCAATTGCGCCTCGATTGCCGCCTTGTCGATCACCGACCACACTTCCACGATCTTGCCATCGCGGAATTGGTAGAACACGTTCTCGGCAAAGGCGACGCGTCTGCCGTTGACGTTGAGACCGAGGAACGTCGCCGTCGGCGAACAGTCGAACGCCAGCCTGCTCGCGACATGGGACACATCTGCGATCAGCAGCGCGATGTTGAAGCGAAGGTCAGGGATGTCGCAATAATCCTGCTCCAGCATCGCGCGATAGCCGGACAAGCCGATCCGCCGGCCGTTGTGGCACACGTCGTCGCCGACGAACTGACCGAGCCGCGGCCAATCCTGCCGATTCAGACAGGCGATGTAGCTTCGGTAGATCTCGGCGAGGTCCTTCTTCATCATCGATCGTCCTTGTCGCGCGGCGTGTCCGGATAGCCGTTGAGGTCGGGTACATTCTAACACCGATGTTAGTTTCGAATCCGCTGTTCGATGCTCGGCCGGCATGCAAGCGCGAGGTCCGGAAGCGACAGGGCGATTGCCGCACCGGCAACAATTTTTCAGAACGCGCGGAATGTCTCTCGCGATCGGGAGTTAGTGCTTCAGACCAACGACTATTCACGTCGAATCGGGAGGTGCGTATGATCAAGTCGCCGATGAAGCTGGCAACGCTTGCGTCAATTCTGACGGCACCGATCGTCCTGTTCCCACCGCACACCACCCTCGCCGCCGGCGGCGGTGGTGGTGGCGGCGGAGGAGCAGGCGGCGGAGAACTCTACGGGTCGAGCTACAGCACTCCCGCGCCGGCCTATCCCCAGGAGAAGGGCAGAAAGACCACGCACCGGGTCAAGAAGCCCGCGAAGCAATCGAGCTTCGACGACCCGGCATTCCGCGAGGGCTATCGCGCGGCCTATGCGACGATCTACGAACGCAACGACTACGCCGCCGCGATCGATCAGTTGCACGCGCTCGGCAACGACGATCATCCGAACGTCGCCAATCTGATCGGTTACTCCTACCGCAAGCTCGGCGACTACAAGCAGTCGCAAGTCTGGTACGAGCGCGCGCTGAAGGCCGACCCGAACCACGTGCTGACCTGGAACTACTACGGCCTCTGGCAGATCGAACAGGGCAACCGCGACCAGGCGCAGTATCATCTGAGCCGGATCGCCGAGATCTGCGGCACAGACTGCGAGGAGTATCGGACGCTGGCGGCGGCGCTGGAGAAGCCGCCGGGCACGAACCTCGTGTACTGAGCGCGTCGTGTAGCGCGCATGAGCGGAGCGACGTGCGGGGGGAACGACCCCGGACGTCGCTGTCGCTCATCCGGGGGCTGCCCTTGAGCCGCGCTGGTCGCACGTCCGCTTTTGCGGCGGGTCTTTGCCGCTTCGACCGGCATGAGCGCGGCGGCCGCGCCCTGAGCGACGAGGCGCCGAAAAACCAATTCGATATCCTGCGCCTCCCATTGTCATCTGTTTGTCATGAATTGTGCCGACACGTCAGCGCCGGACCAGTTCGGGGACACGCATGGACTATTTCAAACGCTTCAACTTCCTGTTCGCAGCGCCGGTTTTCGAGGCCGACGACCTCGAAGGCATCCGATTCAACCAGATCATCACCGAGATCGAGCGCTCCGGCTTCGAGGTGGTGCGCGCCCGCAAGCTGGAAGATGCCGAAATCGCGGTGCAGACCGATGCCGCGATCGGCTGCATGGTGGTCGACTGGGGCAAGAAGGGTCTTGAGGGCAAGACCGCGGCCCTGATCAACCTGATGCGCCGGCGCGGCCTCGACTTCCCGATCATCCTGCTGATCCGCCGCAAGCGGTTCGAGGACCTGCCGGTCGAGGTGCTGGATTTCATCGACGGCTACGTGTTCCTGTCCGAGGAAACCCCGCCCTTCATCGCCAAGAACCTGATCTCCAGGCTCAAGCAGTATGCCGAGAACCTGAAGACGCCGTTCTTCGGCGCGCTGGTCGACTATGCCGAGGAAGGCAACCAGCTTTGGACCTGTCCGGGCCACAATGGCGGCGTGTTCTACAGCCGCAGCCCGATCGGCCGGGTGTTCGTCGAGCATCTCGGCGAAGCCGTGTTCCGCGACGACCTCGACAATTCCGTGCTCGATCTCGGCGACCTGCTCACCCATGAGGGGCCGGCGCTGAAGGCGCAGAAGGAAGCGGCGCGGATCTTCGGCGCCGAGAAGACCTATTTCGTGCTCAACGGCACGTCGACCTCCAACAAGGTCGCGTTGGGATCGTTGGTCACCGACGGCGACCTCGTGCTGTTCGACCGCAACAACCACAAGGCCGCCCATCACGGCGCGCTTTTGATCGGCGGCGGCGTCCCGGTTTATGTGCCGACCGTGCGCAACGCCTGGGGCCTGATCGGCCCGATGCGCTGGGACCTGCTCGATGAGGGCACGCTGCGCGACCACATCCGCAAGCACCCGCTGGTCAAGGACGAGAATGCCTGGAAGAAGGAGCGCCCGTTCCGCGTCGCGGTGGTCGAGCAGTGCACCTATGACGGCACCATCCACTCGGCCGAGATGATCCTGAAGCGGATCGGCCATCTCTGCGACTACATCCTGTTCGACGAGGCCTGGGCCGGCTTCATGAAATTCCACCCGATCTATGCCGGCCGCTTCGCGATGGGGCTCGCCAATCTCGGCCCCGAGGCGCCCGGCATCATCGCCACCCAATCCACCCACAAGCAGCTCGCGAGCTTCTCGCAGGCCTCGCAGATCCACATCCGCGACCGCCACATCAAGGGCCAGAAGCGCCGGGTCGAGCACCGCCGCTTCAACGAAAGCTTCATGCAGCACGCCTCGACCTCGCCGTTCTATCCGATCTTCGCCTCGCTCGACGTCGGCGCACAGATGATGAAGGGGCGCTCCGGCGAGGTGCTGTGGGACGACACGATCCGGCTCGGCATCGAGCTGCGCAAGAAGATCCGCGCGGTGAAGCGCGAGTTCGAGGAGAAGGAGACGCGCGCGGAACGGCGCTGGTTCTTCGAGCCGTTCGTGCCGGACCGGGTGAAGATCCCCGATGTCGCCCGCGAAGGCGGCGTCCACAACGTCGCCTGGGAGACGATCTCGACCGATCAGCTCGCGACCAATCCGTCCTACTGGCAGCTCAGTCCGGGCGAAACCTGGCACGGCTTCCCCGAGCTGACGGACAGCTTTGCCATGACCGACCCGAACAAGCTCACTTTGTTGACGCCGGGCTTCGATCACGCCACCGGCGCCTATGCCGATCACGGCATCCCCGCGCCGATCGTGGCGCAATATCTGCGCGAGAACCAGATCGTTGCCGAGAAGAACGACCTCAACTCCCTGCTGTTCCTGCTGACGCCCGGCGTCGAGGCCAGCAAGGCCGGCACGCTGGTATCCGGGCTCGTCGCCTTCAAGAAGCTGCACGACGACAACGCGCTGGTCGAGGACGTCATCCCGGAATTCTTCCGCCGCCGTCCGCAACGCTACACCGGGGTGCGGCTGCGCGATCTCTGCGGCGACATGCATCGCTTCTTCCGCGACGGCAACGTCAGCATGCTACAGGCCAAGCAATTCCTGCCCGAGCATCTCCCCGAGATCGCGATGTCGCCGCGCCAGGCGGCGCAATATCTGATCCGCAACGACGTCGACTACCTGCCGATCGACCAGATCTTCGGCCGCATCGCCGCGACGCCGTTCGTGGTCTATCCGCCGGGGATCGCCACCATCGTGCCCGGCGAGCGGCTGTCGGAACGCAGCAAGCCGATGATCGATTACCTCAAGATGTTCGAGGCGAGCTTCAACGCCTTCCCCGGCTTCGAGGTCGAGGTGCAGGGCATCTACAAGGAGATCGATGAATCCGGCCGCGTCCGCTTCTACACCTATGTAGTGTCCGAATAGACGAACGGACGCAACGCAATGGAGAATGATCACAAGATCACCGTCCGCGCCTCGCGCGACAACGACGTCGATGCGATGCTGTCGATTTACCGCCACCATATCCGCCACGGCATCGAGGAGAGCGTGGACGACAGCGGCACGCCGGAGCCCGACGATCTGCGCGACCGCCGCAAGAACCTGCGCAGCACCCGCCTGCCCCACCTCGTCGCGGTTTGCGACGGCGAAGTGGTCGGCTACGCCTATGTGGTCCAGTTCCGCAAGCGCCCGGCCTATCGCTACACGGTGAAGCATTCGATCTATATTCACCACCGCTTCACCGGCCAGGGCGTCGGCGGCAAGCTGTTGCAGGAATTGGTCGACACCTGCGCCGCCGCCGGCTTCCGCCAGATGATCGGCTACATCGACAGCGACAATGCGGCCTCGCTCGCGTTGCACGACCGCTTCGGCTTCGCCCGCGTCGGTCATTTGCCGGGTGTCGCCTATCGCTACGGCCGCTGGTCCGACACCGTGATGGTGCAACGCTCGCTCGCCGCCGGCTCGACCACGCCGCCGCCGCCCGCACCGCTGTCGCGGCGGTGATGGGGGCGTAGGCGCTTTTTCAATCGTCTTCCCGGCGAAAAGCCAGGACCCATACGCCGCAGCGTTGTTGTGAACGGGACTCGTCGTTCCAGGATCGTTTTTTACAATGACCATGTGGGGTAATGGGTCCCCTTGCTTTCGCCAGGACGACGATGAGGATGGTTCTCGATTCAAGATATCAAACAACGCGCTGTCATCACCCGCGAAAGCGGGTGATCCAGTATTCCAGAGGCAGCAGTGCTTGAGCCGAGAAGTCGCGGCGTACTGGATCGCCCGGTCAAGCCGGGCGATGACGGTTGAGGATGGGATTAGCTGCGCTCTACCGTGAACGTGCCGCCCGCACTCTACTCCAGCGTGAAGCCGACCCGCAGCGTCACCTGGTAGTGCGCGACCTTGCCGCCCTCGATGTGGCCCCCGGGTCTGCACCACCTCGAACCATTTCATCTCGCGGATCGTCTTCGAGGCGCGGCTCACCGCGTTCTCGATCGCCGCCTCGATACTCTTGTCCGATGATCCGACCAGTTCGAGGATCTTGTAGACGTGGTCCTTGTCGTGCGTCGTGGGCATGTCGACCTCCTCTGTGGATGCGCGATCCGGACGATCTGCAGGTCAATCCGGACAGTCTTCGCCTGATGCAGACCGGCAGTCGCCGAACGAATGCTGCGCGGCAACAGACCGATTGATTTGAATCAACGTGTCGCGGCGCGTTTGGTGCCAGCATGCATTTCGTGCCATCGAGGCAGCTGTCTTTTTCCGTGCCTTGACCTATGGTAGCATGGTTTGGCCAAGCATTCGGGAGCGATACGATGTCTACAGCGTCCAGCTCGCCCGCCACACCTCCTCATAGCCTCGGATCCGGGCTTGCCCACCTTCGCGCCAAGTGGGGCTGGATCGTTGCCCTCGGCGTGATCTACCTGATCGCGGGCGTTCTCGCCTTCGGCAGCGTCTTCTTCGCCACCGTCGTCAGCGTGCTGTTCGTTGGCGCCATGATGATCGTCGCGGGCGCCGCCGAGATCGTGAATGCGTTCCAGTTCAAGACGTGGGGCAAGTTTCTGTTCTGGCTGCTGCTCGGCGCGCTCTATGTCGTCGCGGGCTTCATCACGTTCGAGAACCCGCTGCTCGGCGCGGCGACGCTGACGCTGTTCCTCGGCATCGCCCTCGTCGTCTCCGGCATCGTCCGCATCTTCCTGGCCTTCGGCATGAACTCGGAAGCGCCGTGGGGCATGGTCGCAATATCAGGCCTGATCACGCTGGTGCTCGGCGCCATGATCCTGGCGCGCTGGCCGGTGTCGAGCCTCTACGTGCTCGGCATCTTCCTCAGCGTCGACCTGATCTGCGCCGGTGTGAGCTGGATCAGCATGGGCATGGCGCTGAAGCGCAGGGCGTGAAGGTGCCCTCGTCGGCCCAGGCACGATCATAGGGCGGATAAGTCACTGCGTCACAGGCACTTTTTCGCTGATCCTCCTGCCGTCATCGCGAGCGAAGCAAACCGATCCTTCTGCCCGCGAACGCGGTAGACAAAAACCGGAAGCGCATGCCGATACCGACGGCTACCGCCTGATCTCCTCGACCACACGCACCAGCGGGCGGTCGGAAATCTGGATCGGGCCGGAGAACGGCGTGCTCATTTCCAGGATCAGATAGATCGCGGCCGAGACCAGCGCCGCCGCGGCGACATAGGTCGAGATCACGACCGCGTTGCGCGGCGCGCGAAAGCCGAGGGTGGCGAACATCAGCGTCAGCCAGCCGACCAGGATGCAGATCAGCGGCGACGGGAACGAACCGTCGGACTGCTCGACGAAGGTCCAGCGCTGCTGCACCGCCTGGCGATAGACCGACCGCGCGTCGTTCCACAGCGCGACCTTCTGCTCGTCGTCGAACCGCAGCTCGCGGAGGCTGGTGCCGACCTCGTCGAGCAGATGTTCGGACACCTCGTTCGCCCGCGAGATCGGCACATCCTTGAGCACCTGCTCGACATAGGCGAGCAGCCGCCTGCGCGGCTCGTCGGCGCTCGGCCCGAGCGGCCGCAGGCTGCGATCGAGCAGGATGAGGTCGGTGGCGAACACATGCAGATTGCGGTCGACCGCCACATAGGTGTTGGCCGAGTTGTTCATCATCAGGCCGAGCAGCAGCGACGGCATGGTGAAGAACAGCGTCGCGACCAGCCGCACCGAGGTGTTGGTCTCGTCGCTGCGGTGATGGTCGGCGAACCGGACATGGATCGCCATGGTCCCAAGCGCGGCGCCGCTCAGCAGGATGAAGATCAGGACGGCGACGACGAATGCGACCACGGCTTGCGGAGACCTGCGAGAGAATCAGGTGCGTAGGATAGCAAGGGACGCGGTGCATGTCCGGTTGACTGGCCCTGCCAAGGCGCTATCCAGTCCGGACCGTTTCTGGCGCGCCGGGTGCGCCCGAGGCGGAGCGCAGCGGCGCCCGGGGGAGAGAGACAAGTGCATTTTGTCGACGACAGCGAGGTCAACCGCGTCCTGAGCTTTCCGATCCTGATCGCGGCGATCGAGGCCGCGCACCGCCGGCCCAAGATCGCGGTGCGCGACGGCTATCTCGGCGACGACAGGGGCCAGCAGCTGGTGACGCGCAGCGCCGTCGATGCCGGACGCTTCATGATGACCAAGCTCTACACCAGCTTCCCGGGCAACCTCGCCGACGGCAAGCTGCCGGCCGTGCAGGCGGTCTGCGTGCTGTTCGACGGCAACAATGGCCAGCCGCTCGCGGTGATGGATGCCGCCGAGATCACCCATTGGAAGACCGCCGCGGACTCCGCGCTCGGCGCCAAGCATTTGGCCCGGCCGGATGCCGAGACGCTGCTGGTGGTCGGCGCTGGCGAAATGGCGCGCTGGCTGGTGCGCGGCCACCGCACGGTGCGGCCGCAGTTGAAGCGGGTGCGGGTCTGGAACCGGACGGTGGAGCGCGCGCAAGAACTCGCCACGCTGCTTGAGGGCGACGGCATCGCCGCCGAAGCCGTCACCGATCTCGATGCCGCAACGCCCGAGGCCGACATCATCACCACCTGCACCCGCTCGCGCGAGCCGCTGGTCAAGGGCGCCAATTTGCGGCCCGGCACCCATCTCGACCTGGTCGGCGGCTTCACCCCCGAGACCCGCGAGTCCGACGACGAGGCGGCCCGGCGTTCGCGTATCTTCGTCGACCGCCGCGAATCCGCCTTCGACGGCGTCGGCGACATCCTGGCCCCGATCGCCAGCGGCGCGATCAAGGAAAGCGACGTGCTCGGCGATCACTACGATCTCGCCAGCGGCAAGGTCGCCGGCCGGCAGTCGGATAGCGACATCACCTTCTTCAAGAACGCCGGCGGCGGGCATCTGGATCTAATGACCTGCGAGACGGTGTTCGCGCAATTGGGGAAGGAGTTGAAATAACGACGGAGACGTAGGGCGGGTTAGGCGAAACCGTAACCCGCCGCGGCTCGATCCGCGGAAAGACGGCGGATTTCGCCTTCGGCTAATCCGCCCTACCTACTAGGTCTCCCGCAACCAGACCTCGCCGATCGAATGGTCGGCGCGCTTGCGCAGCACGACGTCGGCCCGCGTCCGCGTCGGGAGAATGTTCTCCCTGAGATTGGCGCGATGATGCTCGCGCCACAGCCGCTCGGCAACCTCGCGCGCGTCGCTGGGCGGCAGGTCCCTGTAGTGGTGGAAATAGGACGCCGGATTCCGGAACGCGGTCGGCTGCAGCTTGAGAAAGCGCTCGACATACCAGGACTGGATGTCGGCCTCATCGGCATCGAGATAGATCGAGAAGTCGAAGAAATCCGAGACCACCACCGGCGCCGTGCCGCGCGCCAAGAGCACGTTGAGGCCCTCGAACACCAGGATATCCGGCTGCCGGACGACCTGACGTTCCGATGGCAGGATATCGCCGATCAGATGCGAGTACACCGGCAGCTCGAGCTCCCCTTCGCCCGCCTTGGCGGCCGCGAGGAAGCGCAGCATCCGCGGCAGATCGTAGCTGTCCGGAAAACCCTTGCGCCGCATCAGGCCGCGCTCCTCGAGGACGCGGTTGGCGTGCAGGAATCCGTCGGTCGTCACCAGCTCGACCCGCGGGTGATCTGCCCAGCCAGCCAGCAGCGCGCACAGCACGCGCGCAAAGGTGCTCTTGCCGACACCGACGCTGCCGGCCAACGCGACGATGTAGGGAGAACGGCGGGCCGGCCGGCCGAGGAATTCCGCCTTGACCTGCATCAGATTGCGCGCCGCCGAGAAATGCAGGTTCAGCAGGCGCATCAGCGGCAGATACACGTCGCTGACTTCGGCTGATGTGATCGGCCCATTCAGACCGCGAAGCGCCGCGAGATCGGCGTCCGACAGCGTCAGCGATGTGCTGTCGCGTAACGCCGCCCAATCGTTGCGGCTGAAGATCATGTAGGCGGACAGCTCGTCGGGCTGGGTCATCCTCATCCGTCGCGGTGAGCCTGATGCTCAGAACCGTAGGGCGGGTTAGCGAAGCGTAACCCGCCGCAACACAATGCGCGGATAGACGGCGGATTACGGCTTTCGCCTAATCCGCCCTACTCTTATTCCGCGGCCTGCTGCGTCGGCGCGTCCAGCACCGCCGACACCTTCGGCGGCGACATCGGCAGGCTGTAGAAGCGCTTGCCGAGCGCGTTGTGGACGGCGTTGGCGACCGCGGCCATGACCGGCACCAGCGGCACCTCGCCGACGCCCTTGACGCCCTGCGGATGCTTCGGGTTCGGCACTTCGACCAAGGCGCAGTCGAGCATCGGCAGGTCGGAGCAGACAGGCATGCGATAGTCGAGGAAGCCGGGATTATCGACCTTGCCGTCCTTGTTGTAGATGTACTCCTCGTTCAGCGCCCAGCCGATGCCCTGCGCGACGCCGCCCTGCAGTTGCCCCTCGACATAGCTCGGATGCACGGCCCGGCCGACATCCTGCACGGCGGTGTAGCGGATCACGCGCACGATTCCGAGCTCGACATCGACCTCGACGTCGCAGATATGCGTACCGAAGCCGCCTTCCGCACCTTGGGTGTTGAGCTGCACGCTGGCGCCGATCGGGCCGCCCTGCGACGGCGCCTTCTCGGCGAGGTCGGCGAGCGTCAGCGGCTCGAACTGGCCGGCATTCGGGCTGACCGGATGCGCGGCGCCGTTCTCCCACTTCACGGCTTCCGGATCGATCTCCCAGATCTTGGCGGCGCGCTCGCGCAAGGTCGCGATCACCTTGTCGGCCGCCTGCGTCACCACCATCGAGGAGGCGAACAGCACGCGGCTGCCGCCGGTCAGGTTGGAGAAGCCGACCGTTTGCGTATCGCCGATGATCACGGAGACGCGCTTGTAGTCGATGCCGAGCAATTCGGCGCAGATGTTGGCGATGCCGGCGCGCGAGCCGCCGATGTCGGGGTGCCCCGTCGTGACGACGACATTGCCGTCCTCGGTGATGTTGACTTGGGCTGAGGATTCACCGCCGGCATTGAACCAGAAGCCGCTAGCGACGCCCCTGCCCTGATACTGGCCGAGCGGCGCCGCATAATGCGGATGGTTCTGTGCGGCTTGCAGCGTCTCGATATAGCCGATGCGCGGGAACACCGGGCCGTGCGCCGCCTTGGTGCCTTCCTTGGCCGCGTTCTTCAAACGCAGCGCCAGCGGATCCATCTTGAGCGCTTCCGCGAGTTCGTCGAGCACGCATTCCACCGCATAGGCGCCGATCGGCGCGCCGGGCGCGCGATAGGCCGCGACCTTGGAGCGGTTGGAGCAGACGTCAAAACCTTCCGACAGCACATGCGGAATGTCATAAGGAGCGAAGCTGCACCCGACCGCGCCGCGGATCGGCGAGCCCGGGAAGGCCCCGGCCTGTAGATAGAAGCTGCCGTGGGCGGCGACGATGATGCCGTCCTTTCTGGCGCCGATCTTCACCGTGCTTTTGGAGCCCGAGGTCGGTCCCGTCGCGCGCATCACCTCCTCGCGGGTCATCACCATCTTGACCGGGCGGCCGGATTTCTTGGCAAGCAAGGTCGCGAGCGGCTCGAGATAGACGATGGTCTTGCCGCCAAAGCCGCCGCCGATCTCGGCGGGAATGGCACGAATGTCGCTCTGCGGGATGCCGGTCAGCATCGAGGTCATCGCGCGCACCATGAACTGGCCCTGGCTCGACGACCAGATCGTGGTCTTGCCGTCGGCCGCAACCGAGATCAGGCAGGCATGCGGCTCGATATAGCCCTGGTGCACCGGGCGCGTCGTGAAGGAGCGCTCGATCACGACATCGGCTTCCTTGAAGCCTTGCGCGATGTCGCCCTTCTTGGACTCGATACGGCCCATGATGTTCGACGGCTTGCCGTCGAACTTGTTGAACTCGTGCAGGATCGGCGCATCAGCCTTCAGCGCGTTGTCTATCTCGATCGCCCAGGGCAGCACCTCGTAGTCGACCTCGATCAGCTTGCAGGCTTCGGCGGCGATCGCCTCGGTGGTCGCGGCGACGGCGGCAACGGGATGGCCGGGGAATAGCGCCTTGTCGCGCGCCATCACGTTGCGGCACATCCAGCGCATATCCTGAATGCCGAGCATCAGGGCGCCCTTCTCGATCGGGAAATCGACGATGTCACGCGCGGTGACCACCGCCTTGACGCCGGGCAGCGCCTCGGCCCTGGCGGTGTTGATCGACTTGATGCGGGCATGCGGATGCGGGCTGCGCAGCACCTTGCCCCAGATCATGCCGGGCATGGTGGTGTCGGCGGCAAACGCCGCGCGCCCGGTAACCTTGTCGACGCCATCGGGCCGGATGGTGCGCTGGCCGATCCATTTGTTGTTGACGACGTTCATGCGCGTGCCTCCCGCATTTCAGCCGCGGTCTCCATCACCGCGCGGACGATCTTGTCGTAACCAGTGCACCGGCACAGATTGCCGGCGAGCCAGAAGCGGACTTCCTCTTCGGTCGGATTGGAGTTCTTGGCGAGCAGCGCCTCGGAGGCGACCAGCATGCCCGAGGTGCAGATGCCGCACTGGAGTGCGGCGTGCTCGAGGAATTTCTGCTGCAAGGGATGCAGCCTGTCGCCCTTGGCCATGCCCTCGATCGTCCGGATCTCGTGGCCCTCGGCTTCGGCCGCCAGCATCAGGCAGGAGCAGACCAGCCGGCCGTCGAGGGTGATCGAGCAGGCGCCGCAATCGCCGGACGCGCAGCCCTCCTTGGAGCCGGTGAGCCCCAATTGCCCGCGCAGGGCGTCGAGCATGGTCTCATACGGCTCGCACAGGAATTCGACCGGCTCGCCGTTGACGGAGGTGGTGACGTGCAGTTTCGGCATGGTGCTAGTGTCCTCCCGCGCGCTGGGCGGCGATCGCAGCGGTGCGCTTGAGCAGCACGCCGGCGGTTTTGGTCCGGTAGGCGATGGTGCCGCGCTTGTCGTCGATCGGACGGCAGGCGGCGCGACATGCAGAGCTGGCTGCTTCGAGTGCGGCATCGTCGAGCTTCGAGCCGACGAGCGCTTGCGCGGCCGACGCGACCAAAAGCGCGGTCGGCGCCACCGCGCCGAGACCGACGCGGGCCGCGGTGCAGACACCATCCTTCAGGGTCAGGCTGACGCCGATACCGACCACGGCGATGTCCATCTCGGTGCGTGGGATCATCCGCAGATAAGCGTCGCCCGAGCCTTTGGGCCGCGGTGGCAAGGTGAAGCTGATGAGAATCTCGCCGTGCTTCAGATTGGTCCGTCCCGGTCCGGCCGGCACGTCCTCGACCTTCATCTCACGGCGGCCGTTCGGCCCCTGCACGGTGACGACCGCACCAGCTGCGATCATCGCCGGCACGCTGTCGCCGGCGGGCGAGCCGTTGCAGAGATTGCCGCCGGCGGAGGCCCGGCCCTGCACCTGCTTGGAGCCGATCAGGTTCACGGCCTCGAGCACGCCGGGCCACACCTTGCCGAAGCGCGCGTGCTCGGCGAGCGCCATGCCGGAAACGGCGGCGCCGACGCGAAAACCGCCATCGGCGGTCTCGGTGATCTCGGTCATCTCGCCGATCTTCTTGATGTCGACGATCAATCCCGGCCGCACCAGGCCGGAGCGCATTTGCACCAACAAATCGGTGCCCCCTGCCATAATGCGGGCGGCACTTCCGGCGGCAGCAAATGCGCCAATCGCTTCATCAAGCGTGCGCGGTGCTACGTATCGGATATCGGTCATGGCTGTTCTTCCGGTCTCCCTCGACTGCTTGTTCCCCTGAATTTCCGGGATGTGGCCTTATTGCTGGCCGGCAGGATAGTGAGCCTACACGGCGGATCGGGGTCCGAACAGCCTGCGAGGTGTGGCAGGAAGCGCAGGCTCCTATGCAGGATGCGCGCTTGCGCGGCGTCGAAGCGGCGCGCCGCGGCCGCGCACTGTGCGATCACGCGATAGTGTTGCGCGCGGCACAAATCCCTCATCTGCGCGCGCCATCATGCGACATGCAGTGTCGCTCATCCGTCCGCGGCCAGTGCCGGCCGTGGGTCATCGCCCTCGCCGCCATGCTGATGGTTTGGGCGGCAGCGGAACGTTCAGGCGCCGCAGCGGCGAGCAATGACGTCTGCGTCACCTGCATCCGCATCCGGGTCGGCACCCCCACCATCGTCCGCGGCCCCGCGGCCGATATCGCCGACAACCGGTTCAACGAGATCGCGCTGCCGAACGGCCGCTTTCGCGGCTTCGACGCCCATGGCGAGACCCGCGCGATCGATGGCGCCCGGCCGTCGACCATGGCAGGCCCCGCCCGCGTGGTGTTGCGGCCGGGTCCACCCGGCAGTGTCGATTCCTGCGGGCAATGGCTGAACCATGCGGAGCGCCGCGGCACGAGCGTGCTCGGCTTCATCCATGACGAAACTGCGTGCAATTATCCGGCGGGCCAGACCCACAAGTCGATGGCGCTGGCGACCTCGGCCGACGACGGGCTGACCTGGAAGAGCCTCGGCCAGATCATCACCGGCACCGACCGTCCGACACCGGGCAAGAACACCGGCGAAGGCGACTGCACCGCGGTCGATGCGCATGACGGCTTCTTCTACGCCTACTGCTTCCGGCCGCGCGATGCCGGGCTGATCGTCGCGCGGGCGCCGGTGACGGATCCCGCGCCGGGCAAATGGAGCAAATTTTTCGATGGCCGCTGGGACCAGCCCGGGCTCGGCGGCGAGGCTACGCGGCTGATGGCAGGCTCAGGCGTCAGCGTCGCGCGTTGGACGACGAGCGACGAGCTCATATTGACCGGCTGGGTCCCGGGCGGCCTCGGCCTGTTCCTGACCCGTGATCACGTGACGCTCAAGGCGATGCCGGAGCCGCTGCTGGCCCTTGATCCCGGCGTCTGGCAGCGCCCGGCGCCGTCGGAACTCGTCACCTACCCCGTGCTGCTCGACGCCACCAATGGCGGCAACCAGCTCTCCAACACATGGATGCTGGTGCACGCCTGGTCGCCGCCGGGCGGCGGGCATGCGGACCACTATCTGGTGTTCAGGCCGATCGAAGTGACGCGCAGCGACACGCCGTCCGGCGCGCAGGTCGGCGTGCAGCTCGCGCGCTGGTACAATTCAGGGCTGCACGACCGCTGGTCCACCACGGGACCCGTTCCCGGCAACGGTAGCGCGTACCGGCTCGAAGCGCGATCCGGCTATCTGATGACGACAGCCCATGCCGACGCGCCGACGACGGAGTTGGAAGATTGCGTCAGTGAGCGCCCTGGCCATCCCGATCATCTGCTGGCGGAGAAAGGCTTTTGCGAATCCCGCGCCTATCACCGGCTGCGCACCGCCGGCTGGGTCTATGCGCAAGCGCGCCCCGAAACGCTTCCGCTGTACCAATGCTACAGCGCGCGGGAACAATCGCACTTCGCCTCGAACGCGGCGGATTGCGAGAAGCTCGGCGAGAACGAACGCCTGCTCGGCTACGCCCTCAAGCAGTAAACGCTTACGCAGCGCAATGTCGCAGCCGGATCGGTTTGTGATGGCCCGGCCCTTGCTTGCTTTAGCCAGCGGATTGGTGAAGCATGCCGGTCGCTGTGGCATGCGTGTGCCGGCGCAACGACAAATCGGGAGACGGCGAATGGTCGATGTTTCGCGCAGAACGCTCCTCAAGCTCGCGGCCAGCGTGCCGCCTGTGATCGCAGCCCCGGCGATGCTTTCGTCGCGCGCCCTCGCCGCGGCCAAGGGCAAGACAATCACGGCCGTGATGCATTCGGACCTGCGCATCATCGATCCCGGTTTCACCACCGCCTACATCACCCGCGACCATGGCTACATGGTCTACGACACGCTGCTCGGCATCGATTCAGCCTTCAAGGTCAGGCCGCAGATGGCGGACTGGACCGTCTCGGACGACAAGCTCAGCTACACCTTCACGCTGCGCGACGGCCTGAAATGGCACGACGGCGCGCCGGTCACCTCCGAGGACTGCGTTGCTTCGCTGAAGCGCTGGGGCACGGTCGACGGCGGGGCGCAGAAGCTGGCTGAATTCACCGCATCGCTCGAGACCAGCGGGGCGAAGACGATCGTGCTCAAGCTCAGGGAGCCCTACGGCCTGGTGCTGGAGACGCTGGCAAAGCCGTCCTCCTATGTCGCCTTCATGATGCCGAAACGGTTGGCGGAGACGCCGCCCGGCAAGCAGATCGCCGAGCAGGTCGGCTCCGGCCCGTTCAAATTCGTGACGGCCGAATTCCAGCCCGGCGTCAAGGCAGTGTATGAGCGCAACGCCGACTATCTGCCGCGCAAGGAGAAGCCGGATTGGCTGTCGGGCGGCAAGATCGCGAAGGTCGATCGCGTCGAATGGGTGACGATGCCCGACGCGCAGACCGCGATCAACGCGCTGCAATCCGGCGACGTCGATTTCCTGGAACAGCCGTCGGTCGACCTGCTGCCGATCCTCGAGGCCAACTCCGATCTGTCCGTCGGCGTACTGAACAAGTTCGGCTTCCAGATCGAAGGCCGGATGAATTTCCTACATCCGCCGTTCGACAACCCCAAGATCCGCCGTGCCGCGTTCCTGGCGCTGAACCAGAAGGACGTGCTCGACGCCACCATCGGCAACCCGAAATTCTACGAGATCTGCGGCGCCTATTTCGCCTGCAACACACCGCTAGCCAGCGACGCCGGTGCGGAGACGCTGATCAAGGGCAACGGCATGGCGGAAGCGAAGAAGGCGCTGGCGGCCTCGGGGTATGACGGCACGCCGGTCGTGATCATGATCCCCGGCGACAACCAGACGCTGAAGGGGCCGCCGACCGTGACGGCACAGAAGCTGCGCGAGGCCGGCTTCAACGTCGACGCGCAGGTGATGGACTGGCAGACCCTGGTGAGCCGTCGCGCCAGCCAGAAGCCGCCCAAGGACGGCGGCTGGAACATGTTCTTCACCTTCACCGGCGCCACCGAGGTGATGAATCCGGTCGGCAACAATTTGATCGCCGCCAACGGCAAGCGCGCCTGGTTCGGCTGGCCCGAGGACGCCAGGCTCGAGCAGTTGCGCGACGCCTACGCCCGCGCGACGTCGCCCGAGGAGCAGAAGAAGCTCGCAGTCGAGATTCAGAAGCAAGCCTATGAACAGGTGATCTATATCCCGCTCGGCCAGTTCCGCGCCGCGAGCGCCTGGCGCAAATCGCTCACCGGCGTGCTGGAAGGCCCTGTGCCGCCGGTGTTCTGGAACATCGACAAGACCGAATAGCCGCAGCCGCGCACAGCCAAAATCAAAAATGTCGAAAACAACCCCATGCAAAGGAGCCGGCGGCTGCCGAAGTTCGACAAAGCAGCACGACAGGGCAGCTTGACACGTCGGGCAACTCAGGGGTACATTTCCAATATTCCGAAATCGCGCTCCACAAGGAGCGCGACCTCCCAGGCGAAGAACCCCCGCCGGACAGGAACGTGGCTCGCTCATCAGTCAGGAATATGCCTACGCCACGTCGGGCAAAACGCCCGACGACATTGCGAGACCGTGTGCGGCGTGAATGCTATGGATTCTGCTCGCTGAACCGGCGGTCGCGAGAACCGGCATGGAAGCACGCAGATTCGATCACAAGGGAATGCCTGCGCGGCAGCAGGCAACCAACGGCCGGCGCGGCGCCTGGTCGACGGTCGGACCCCGCCTGCCACAACCCGGTGCCCTTGATGACTCGTCCCCATGACCGCCGACCGCGGAGCCGCGCGATGCGCAAGGGCTGGTGCAAACCGACAATCGGCGTAGCGATCATCAGCCTCGGTCTGTTCGCCGCGACCGAGCTGTTCGCCGAAGGCCGCAAATACGATCCCGGCGCCAGCGACACCGAGATCAGGATCGGTCAGACCATGCCCTATAGCGGGCCGGCGTCGTCAGTCTCGGTCATCGGCAAGCTCCAGGCCGCCTATTTCCGGATGATCAACGACCACGGTGGCATCAACGGGCGCAAGATCAAGCTGATCTCCTATGACGATGCCGGCACCCCACCGAAGGCCGTCGAACAGACCCGCAAGCTTGTCGAAGGCGACGAGGTGCTGTTCACCTTCCAGACGCCCGGCACCGCCTCCAACGTCGCCGTTCAGAAATATCTCAACGACCGTCGCATCCCGCAGCTGTTCGTGGGCGGTCGCTCGACGCGTTTCGAAGACGCCGCCGACTTTCCATGGACCATGGGATTCGCGCCAAACCTGCGGACCGAAATTCGCGTCTACGCGCGGTTCATCCTCGACAATTATCCGGACGCCAGAATCGGCCTGCTCTACCAGAATGACGAAAGCGGCAAGGACTATCTCGCCGGCTTGAAGGACGGACTCGGCGCAAAGGCCGCGCTGATGGTTGCGTCCGAAGCGCCTTACGAAATGACGGACCCGACCATCGACTCGCAGGTGGTGCGGCTCAAGGCAGCCGGCGTCAACGTGCTGATCGACATGGCGGCGCCGAAGTTCGCCGCCCAGGCGATCCGCAAGGCGGCGGAGCTCGGCTGGAAGCCGATACACATGCTGGGCGTCGGCTCGTCCTCGATCGACGCGGTGCTGGCGCCCGCGGGACTTGAGAACGCCAAGGGGTTGATCTCGGCGAGCTCGTTCAAGGAGGCCGCCGACCCGAGCTGGGCCGACGACGCAGGTATGAAGAAATGGACCGCCTTCATGGCGTCGTACTATCCGGAGGGCGACCGAAAGAGCATCTTCACAACCTACGGCTATAGCGCCGCCGAGTTGCTGGTGCGCGTGCTGCAACAATGCGGCGACGACGTCTCGCGCGACAACGTCATGCGCCAGGCCGCCAGCCTGCACAACGTCACGCTCGACCTGCTGCTGCCCGGACTTGCCATCAACACCAGCCGCGCCGACTATCGTGTGATCAAGGAGTTCCGCATGATGCGCTTCAGCGGCGAACGATGGGAGCCGTTCGGGCCAATCGTCGCCGATTAGAGCAGCATGGGCTTCGATTGAAGCAGAGCCAACGCACCGGCTCGCCGCCTTGACGCGTGTCCTTTCGCACGACTCCGCGCCTCGTTTCGCGCGACGGCGCTGTTGCAATTGCCCATCATTCGCACGCGAATGATTTACGCGATAATTGGGACTCGAGGTCTGCCTCTGAGGGAAGTGGCAGTTACCAGGATCGGTCGTCATCGATGGCTTTTGAGCCTACTAAGGCACCACGCATCAGGCCTTTTTCCGAGCAAGCCGGTCGAAAAGTGCTAGACTTTGGCTATGACCTGCGGCGGCTGCCATGATGGGCCCCGCACAGATGGCGTGATTCATTACCATTCTCGGCGGCGCGAGTGCACGCTGACAGTCGCTATCACGCCGCAGCAAGCCAAGGCGAACCTATCGCACTAATAGGCCATCCACACATTCGCCTGTGCGCCGCAGTCCGGAAGTCGATACAGAGGCAACGCTATTCTGGAACAGGAGAGAGCCATGTCGGCCAAGCTATTCGGCAGAGGCCTGCACGCTTTGGCACTATTCGGTTTGGCAGCTAATCTAGGAGGGATTTCGATATCCGTAGCCGCCGCCGAAGCTCAGACGAAACCGATACAAGAACCCATTACGGGTAACGAAGATCTTGGAGACCTGAGCCAGCCCGAACAGGCATTGGCTCAGTTCTACCGCGGCTTCAATACTCGTGATCTGAAGATGATTGACGATAACTTTGCTCATTCCGATGAGGTTGCGATCGATAATCCTCTCGGAGGCATTCGGCGGGGAGCAGATCAGCCGCACGTGATGTATGAAGGAGTCTTCAGGAGTCCGGCGGACGTTCACGTTGTATTTTGGGACTACACCATACACCGCGCGGGCGATGTATTCTGGGCTGTTGGGCGTGAGCGCGGTACCTATCGTGACGGTGATGTCGAAAAAAATCTAAATATTCGCACGAGTCGCATCTTTCAACTGATCGATGGGCGCTGGCGACAGATGCATCATCACGGATCAATCGAAGATCCCAAACTTCTCGGCGACTATCAAAACGCAGTTCGATCTGCAGCGGCGAAAGCCCGCTGACGCGTCTTGAAATCGTTCGCGCCAATCGGGCCAGAAATCGCTCAATGATCGCTTCTGGCCCGTGGAAGCGTTCATTCGGACCAATTTCGACCTCGCCTTTTGAGGGCAAAGCGGACCGCGCGCGCTATGAGCACGCGCCCTACCCCGGGTGCCACCAGCGGCCGTCGATCACGACGCCTTCGGATGCGACCTTACGGCCGCCGGTCAGGTGTTCGCCGACCACGTCCATAATCGAACTCGCCTTCCCTGATTGAGATCTGCATTGCTCAATGCTTCGGGTTACGCCCGCGGATATGGTCAAAGCCTTGCTTGATCGCGGCGAAGCGCATGTCGACCACCGGCTCGAATTCGAGGTCGGTGAAGATGTAGGGCCAGTCGTTTTCGATGCCTTCGCGGACGAGTTCACCGACATACATGGGATCGATGCCCTCTGAGATGCGTTGCCGGAGCAGATTGATCTGCTCGGCAATTGGGCCCGACGTCGGCAAGGGACGGACCGCCCCCTCGAAGCGCTTGGGGAGGTTGCGCCCTGAGTTCACGATTTGCGTGCGGATGAACCCGGGACACAGCACCGATACGCCGATCCCGCGGGGCGCGAGTTCGGGTCGCAGTCCCTCGGACAGCGCGACGACGCCATACTTCGAAACGTTGTAGGCCGTGCTTCCCCCTGAAATCAGGCCAGCGAGCGAGGCCGTATTGACGATCTGTCCACCCTCGCCGTGCCGTTCGATCAACGGCCCGAAAATCTCGATCCCCCAAATGGTCGCCATCAGGTTGACGCCCAGAGTCCAATTCCAGGACGCGTCGGTCCAGGTGCCATAAGGCCCACCGCCGCCGACGCCCGCGTTGTTGACGAGGATATGCACCTTGCCGTAGCGGGCCGTCGTGGCTTCGGCAGCCGCCACGAGTTCGGCCTTGAGTGAGACGTCCGCTTTCACGCCGTCGACATCGGCATTGGTGCGCCTCAGTTGCTCGAGCGCCGCGGACAACGCCGCGTCCTCAATATCGCAAAGCATGACTTTCGCCCCCGCCTGGGCGAGAGCGGTCGCGATCCCCAATCCAATGCCCGACGCTGCACCGGTCACGAACGCGGTCTTTCCAGCCAATTCCTTCACGCGCATTCTCCCCGTGCAAGCGGACACCGTCGGCGCAAGGCGCCTCGTCACCGAACTCCATATGACCGCACTTTCAAGCGATTGGGAAGCGTGCGGGACGTCCGCTCTTGGCCCTGAACCAACATTGATCAAGACTAGCTTCGACGTCACCTTTTGAGGGCAAGGCCGATGCTTTGAGCGCGCACCCTACCTCGGATGCCACCAGCGGCCGCCGATCACGACGCCTTCGGAAGCGATCTTGCGGTCGCCCGTGAGATGTTCGCCGACCACGTCGACATAGTCGAACTGGCCTTCCCTGATCGAGAGCAGCGTGGCGTCGCCGACGCTGCCCGGCTTGAGGCTGCCGAGCTCCGGCCGCCGCAGCGCCGTCGCGGCATTGACGGTGGATGCCGCGATCACGTCGGGTAGCGACATCCCCATGCAGAGGAATTTCGACATCGTCGTCACCTGGTCGAAGGCCGGGCCGTTGATGCAGAGCTGGTGGATGTCGGAGGAGATGGTGTCCGGATAGAAGCCGTTGGCGAGCATCGCGCGCGCGGTCTTGAACGCGAACGAGCCCTTGCCGTGGCCGATGTCGAACAGCACGCCGCGCTCGCGCGCCTCCAGCACGCTCCTTTTCACCGTGCCCTGCGCGGTCGCCGGCGTGTTGGGGAACGGGCGGAAGGCATGGGTCAGCACGTCGCCCTGGCGCAGCCGCGCCAGCACCTCCTCATAGCTCGGCGGCGGATGGTCGATATGCGCCATCAGGGGCATGCCGACCTGCTCCGCGACCTCGAGCGCGATCTCGAACGGCACCAGCCCGGACGTGCCGGACGCGTGCAGCCCGACCCGGACCTTGATGCCGACGATCAGGTCGCGGTTCTCGTCGGCGACGCGCGCGGCGTCGACCGGGTTCATCAGCCGCAGCTCTTCGCTCTCCCCGACCATCACGCGGTCCGAGAAGCCGAAGATGCCGGCATGCGAAACGTGCAGATAGGCCAGGATGCGGACCTGGCTCGGCTCGATCACATGCTTGCGGAAGCCGGCGAAATTGCCGGGACCGGCGCTGCCGGTGTCGACCGAGGTGGTGACGCCGGAATTGCGGCAGAATTCCTCGGCGTCGATGCCGAGCGAGGTGCCGCCCCAATAGACATGGGTGTGCAGGTCGATGATCCCCGGCGAGACGATCAGCCCCGACACGTCGCGGACCTCGGTCGCGGGATCGGCCTTCAGCTCGCGGCCGACCGCGGCGACCTTGCCGCCGGCGAAGGCGACGTCGGTCACCGCATCGAGCTTTTGCGACGGGTCGATCACCCGTCCGCCGCGCAGAATCAAATTGAAAGGCATCGTGTTCTCCGGATTTCCGTCCGGCACGATGGTCGACTTCGCCGCCGTCTGCAAGCCGTTCAGCCGACGCGGGCCTGTTGCGAAACCGCCGCCGCTGTCGCGTGACCCGCGCTCGCGTCTGCGGTCAACTCCGTCCCCGTGGCCGACGCGACGATGGCCGCAATGGCCGGGTGATGCGCGGCCTCCGAGGCAGCAATGCTCTGCTGCGCCCAGCGGTAGGAGGATTCGAAGATTTCCTGGTGGCGATCGAAATCGGTCACGTCGATGCCGTCGGGCGTCGGCGGGCGCATCACCATGTCGAGCGGCGTGGTCGGCAACGTATCGTAGCGCTGATGCGCGACGAGGCTGCGCCACAGCACGTTGACGGCACTTGGAGCTGCCGGAAGCGATTTCCGCCGGAATGGCGTTAGCAGCGAGGCGAGCAGCTCAAGCCGCCCCGGCAGCGCGGCATAGTCGACCTCGAACATCTCGGTCGCCGGCTCGCCGAAATGCACCACCAGGTTCGGGCCGCTCTTCAGCTGGTGCATCTGCGCCAGCGGAACGTTGTCGACGAGGCAGCCGTCCACCAGCATCGAACCGTCCCTGGTGTAGAACGGCGGCAGCAGGCCGGGGATCGCGCTCGATGCCCGCACCGCCTGCCAGAGCAGCCCGGTGCGGATCAATTCGAGACTGTGGGTCGACAGATTGGTCGCCACCGCCGCGAATGGCCGCCAGCAATCCTCGATCCGGCAATGCTGGCCATACTGCTCGGCCAGCGCCGCATCGAACGCCTTGTGGTCCAGCAGCGCGTAGCGCGGCCAGGTCGGACGACGGAAGCTGCGGCTGGAGACGAAGATCTCGTGTGTGCCGCGCTCGAGATGCTCGGCGTCGTAATTCTTGGCAAAACCCGCCGCCATCGCCGAGCCGACGCTGGTCCCGACAAAGATATCGAACATCGCGCCGCGCTCGCGAAACGCCTTGTAGATTCCGACATGCGCGGTGCCGAGGCTGCCGCCGCCGCCGGCGACGAACCCGACGGCGCGACCGCACAGGAAGCGCACCAGGCTGTCGATATCGATCTGGTCCTCGAGCGCGACATGGTGGTGCATGTAGCAAGGCAGCCTTGCCAGCCACGCCGCGGTGCCGCCGACCTCGTGATGCCTGACATCATGAACACGAACCAGGCGGCGCGCCGACGCCGGATGCACGGCGCAGGCGACGCTTTCGATCTCGGTCAGGTCGGGCGCAGGCGCATCGCCCCGGCAGGCCAATACCACGAGGTCGGCCTGGCGAATGGTCTTTCTTGCCCATTCCGATGCGTCGGCGCCGCCGAAATAAGCCACCAGCGGCGCGTCATACTCGATCCGGTTGAGCCAGTCGGCCACCTCGGAAGCGTCCAGCGCGCGGCCGGGAAACATCGCCTGGACGCGCGCGAGATCGACGATCTCGGCCCCCGCAGCGGCAAGGCTACGGCGCAGGCGCTGCTCGAAGCCGGCAGGCACCGGCTCGCGTCCGCCCGCAATCAGCGCGACGGTGCGCGCCTTCGGCGACGCCCGAAGCGGCAAAAGGCGCGCGGTCTGGACGGCAAACCGCTGGGCCAGCGCGGCAAGCAACGCCTCGACGATCCCGGGCGTTTCCTGGACAAGCCGCGCATAGGCTGCGCGCGTCAACACCAGCACGCTGCTGTCGCGGATCGCGATCACATTGGCGGTGCGCGGGATGTTGGCGAAGAAGCCGATCTCGCCGACCAGCTCGCCGGCGCGAAGCTCGGCAATCGGCTCAGAATGATCGGTTCGGTACACCGCGAGCGCGCCGTGCAGCACCAGGAACAATGCGTCGGACGCGCCGCCCTGCTCGACCAGCAGCTCGCCGCGCACGAGGTCGCGCCGGGTCATGGCGCCAAAGGCGACCCGCCGCTGCTCCGCGCTGAGCGTTCGGAACAGCGCGAAATCCTCGGACAGGTTTCCCCGCGCAAACGTTGCGCTCGGCGGCACGCGGTTCGATTGCATGATCAGATGTTAGCGCCGGGTAGTCTTCCCGGCGAGTGATATCAGAGCAGGATCGGCAGCACCCGGCCGCTATTCCCTTGGGAGCACTGCAACAGGAAATGCGGCACTCCCACGTGCTGGCCTCACTCGACCAGCTCCGGCCATGGCACGATGGTCGACTTCACCGTCTTCATCGCCATCGCGTCCGCGACCGCCTGCGCGACGCCGTCCTCGGTGAACGGATAGATCGTCTGCATGTCGAGCCAGGGATATTTGTTGCGCGTGCGGTAGAGCATCTCGACGCCGAGCGGCAGATCGTTGCCGGTAAAGCCCCAGGAGCCGAGCACGTTGAGGTCCTTGGTGCAGATGCGGTGCCACGACGTGTTGATCGAGCCGGCATCGGTGAACTGGCCCATCTCGACATAGGTGCCGCCGTCGCGCAGCATCTCGATGCCCTCGGGACCAGCCGTCGGATGGCCCGCGCAGTCCATCACGAGATCGGCGCCGAAGCCGCCGACGATGTCGCGCACCGCCTTGATGCGCTGCTCCGCTGTGTCGTGCCGCTCGATATCGACGGTCGCCTCGGCACCGAATTTTCGGGCGAGCACGAGGCGCGGCGTCTCCGGCGCGCCGACGCAGATCACGCGCCCTGCCCCCATCTCCTGGGCCGCGGCAACCGCGAGGATGCCGATCGGCCCGGAGCCCTGGATCACCACCGTGTCGCCCCAGGAGAAACCGCCGGCGCGGGTGGCGCGGTTGAAGGCGCGGATGCAGGAGGTCAGGGGCTCGGAGAGCGCGCCGAGCCGCAGCGACATGTCGTCGGGCAGTTTGTAGATCTTGGTGCCCGGCAGCATGTCGAGATCGACATAGACATATTCGGCCCAGCCGCCCCACATGTGCGGCGGTTTGTCGAAGCCGAGATAGCGGCCGTAATACACCGGCGTCAGGCACTTGTTGGCGCTCGCGGGATAGTGGATGCAGTAATAGCAGCGGCCGCACGGCATCAGCGGCGGGATCATCACTTTGGATCCGACCTTGAGCGGTTTGCTCATGAAGTCCTCGGTGAATTCCGGCCCGCATTCGACGATCACGCCGCCGAGCTCATGGCCGAGCGTGAACGGCCAGGGCAGCGGCTTCGGCCAATGTCCCTTCAAAATGTGCAGATCGGTTCCACAGACGCCGCAGGCACCGACCTTGATCAAGGCCGCCTTTTTGCCGATATGCGGCCATGGCACGGTCCGGATTACAGGCTTGGCTCCAGGTCCTTCATGCGTGCAGACGCGGATCTGCTCCATCGGTTCGTCCTCCCTGTCCTTGTCGTTGGGCCGGGCTCGGCCGCACCGACCTTAGGTCAGGACGATCAGGATGTCATATCGGGATGTCATGAAGGCCTGTCATGAAGGCGTGCGCGATGCGTCAGATCCTGACGGGAGTATTTTTCCGCGCGGAAGCATCGCAAGGAAGCATCGATTGTGAACGCAGCCCGAGGCGGATAGGCTTGTAGCATTGCGGGGACCGACATCATGAATCCTGGTATCGAAGGCATCGTTGGCATGTACGTCAAGCTGGGAGAGCTCGACACGCTGCAACGCATGAAAGAGCATCGGCAGAGCCTGCTCGACCAATGCGTCGATACGGCGCATTTCAGCTTCGACTTGACGCGATCGATCTACCGCAGCGACCTCGAGGTGATCGAAGCCGGCATCGAGAGCCTGTATGGCGAGATCAGCGGCCATGTCGACGTCTTCAATGAAACGAGGATCGCCGGCTGGGCGCTGTACAACCAGCATCCCGACAAGCGGGTCCCGATCGACATCTACGTCAACGGCGAGCTCGTCGCCGAAGTCGTCGCCGATCGGTTCCGCAATGATCTTCTCAAGCTCAACAAGGGCGATGGGCACCATGGCTTCATGTTCGAGCCGCCGAGCGGGTCCTACCAGCCGCCCCTGCAGCTCGAGATCCGCGCGGCGAAACGGAAGGTCCTGAAAGCGGTGACCGTCGAGCCAGCGGTGGACGCCGAAGCCAAATAACGCCGCCGCGCTCTTTCACGATGTCGCTTTTGGCTGCGACATGGCGGACGTGCGTGGCGGATTGACAGCAACGGCGGCTCCATTCCAACCTGCGGTGCAACGTCAGGCAATGGAATGAAACTGCAACCCGGGTCGGAACGAATCTTCGCGGACGACGGCACCGACCCGGTGGACGGGCGCGTCCAATGGGCGCCGGCGAAGTCGCTGTGGCTCGGCAGCATGACCACGGTCGCGATCATCTTCGGTCCACCGCTGTTCTCGTGGAGCGCATTCGCACTGTTCATCGTGACCAGCGCGATCACGCTGTGCTTCGGGCATTCGGTCGGCATGCACCGGCGCCTGATTCATGCGAGCTTCGACTGTCCGCTGTGGCTCGAGCGGCTCTGCGTCTATCTCCGCACGCTGGTCGGGATGGCCGGCCCCTACGGCATGGTGCGGCTGCACGATCACCGCGACTGGGCTCAGCGCCAGGCGGCATGCCACGCCTATTCCCGCCACGCTGCCGGCTTCTGGCGCGATGCCTGGTGGCAAATGCACTGCACGCTCGCGCTGAAACACCCGCCGGCCTTCCGGCTCGAACCGCGGCTCGCCGACGACCGCTTCTATGCGTTCGTCGAGCGAACCTGGATGTGGCAGCAATTGCCCTGGGCGATGTTGTTTTTTGCGATCGGCTCGTGGAGCTGGCTGGTGTGGGGGATCTGCGTGCGGGTCGCCGTCTGCGTCACCGGTCACTGGCTGATCGGTCACTATTCGCATCGCAGGGGCGGACAGACCTGGATCATCGACGGCGTCGCAGCCCAGGGCTACAATGTCGGTATCGCCGGGCTGATCAGCATGGGCGAGAGCTGGCACAACAATCACCATGCCTATCCGGACTCGGCGAAGCTCGGGCTGCTGCCGGGCGAGATCGATCTCGGCTGGTGGCTGATCAAGGCGTTCGAGGCCGCAGGCCTCGCGCGCAACATCAAGACGCCGGACAGCCTTGCGCCGCGCCCGGGTTCACGCCGCGTCGACGGCGATCCGGATGCGGTCGCTGCGACATAGCAGCTGCGCATTGTTTCCGTCATCCGCACGCCAGATCGCCATTGCAGACCAAGCGCCTCGTCGCTATAGCAGCAGCGTCGGAAAAGGCAGACTTGGTTTGGTAAGCCCAAGTCCTTTCGCACCGAAATCGTGTCGGAAGCGAAAGCTCTGGTCTCCTGCGCAATGCGAGAGGTCCCCACGACGAACACCGGGCGCTGTCCAGGCGCCCATTGTTCGTCCGTGTGGTTCTCAACCCGACGAACCGCTCCGGCCGAACAAAGACGCAGGAGCAGTTCATGCACAATCACCACCCCCTCCCCGATCATGTCGTGATCGCCGGTGCCGGCCCCGTCGGCCTGCTGCTTGCCTGCGAGTTGCGGCTCGCGGGGCTGTCGGTGCTGGTGCTGGAGCAGGCCGCCGACCCGCGGTCGCCGCTGAAGCGGCTGCCGTTCGGCATGCGTGGCCTTTCGGCACCCACCATCGAAGCGCTCGATCGTCGCGGGATGCTGGAGGACATCGCGCCGCAGCGGCGTGCGAACGGCACACCCGGCGCCGCGCATTGGGAGCAACAGCCGCGCCGCCCGGCGGGCCATTTCGCCGGCATCCAGTTCTACCACGATGACATCGACAGCTCGAAATGGCCGTTTCGCCTGCCCGGTCCGGCCGGTACCAGCATGGCGATCGACATCGAGTCGCTCGAATCCACACTGGCCGCGCGCGCGATCGCGATGGGAGTTGAGATCAGACGCGGCCTCGGCGTCGAGACGTTTGAACAATCTGATGATGGCGTGATCGTTCACGCCGGTGGCGAGACGTTCCACGGACGCTGGCTGGTCGGTTGCGACGGCGGCCGCAGCACGGTGCGCAAGACTGCCGGCCTCGAGTTCGCCGGCACCGATCCCGAGTTCACCGGCTATTCGGTCGAGGTCGAGATATCAGATCCGGACAAGCTTCGCGTCGGCCGCCATTACACGCCATCTGGGATGTACACCTTTGCGCAGCCCGGCACGATCGCGATGGTCGATTTCGACGGTGGCGTCTTCCACCGCACCCAGCCGATCACGCGGGAGCATGTGCAGACAGTGCTGCGCCGCATCTCCGGCACCGACGTGACCTTGACGGCGCTGCAGCTCGCCACCACCTGGACGGATCGCGCCTGCCAGGCGACGGCCTACCGCAGAGGGCGCGTGCTGCTCGCCGGCGACGCCGCGCACATTCATTCGCCCCTCGGCGGTCAGGGGCTCAACCTCGGGCTCGGCGACGCAATGAACCTCGGCTGGAAGCTCGCCGCCACGATCCGTGGCGACGCGCCGGCGGATTTGCTCGACAGCTATTGGCGTGAGCGGCATCCGGTCGGCGCGCAAATTCTCGACTGGTCGCGCGCCCAGGTCGCGCTGATGCGGCCGAGCCGCAGTTCGCGCGCGCTCGAAGCCATCATGCGCGATCTGATCGCGACATCGGACGGCGCCACATATTTTGCCGAGCGCGTGTGGGGCGTTTCGCTGCGCTACGATCTCGGCGGCCGTCATCCGTTGACAGGCCGCAGCGCACCCGACTTCGAGCTCGCCGGCGGGACGAGGCTCGGCGAGTTGCTTCGAGATGGACGCGGCCTGTTGCTGGACTTCGACCCGCGTGCTCCCCTGCAAGCGCTCGCCGATCGCTGGCGTGGGCGGATCAGCTATGTCGCGAGCGATGCCAGGGATCGGCTGGGCTTGCGCGCGGTGCTGGTGCGCCCCGACGGCTTTGTGGCTTGGGCCACAGACATCGAGCCGGATCTGGAGGAGACTGCGCAAGCGGCTGCGCGATGGTTCGGAGAACCCGAAGCTGCATGCGAATGTGCCTAACGCCCCTGGATGCGGTGCCTGTGAACTTCGCTTGCTTCACTTGCACCGTGTACGGGTTCCCCGCCTCAACCGTAACGCCCTGTTAACCCTATCAGCCTTACGGTCGTCGGGGCTCCGAATGGACGGTGGCCAGGTTTTGGTGTGATGTCGTTTGCACAGAAGAAAACTACCGTCGTCCCCGTAGCCGAGGAGCGGCGGCGCTTTCAACGCGTCAAGGTGCACCTGCTCGGCCGCTACATGCTGCCCGACCGGCGCGAGTTTCCCTGCCAGATTATCAACATGTCCCCGGGCGGCCTCGCGCTGCTGGCCCCCGGCATCGGCAATGTCGGCGACCGCGTGATCGCGTATCTCGATCATATCGGCCGCGTCGAGGGCCGCATCACCCGCATCATCGACAACGGCTTTGCGATGACGATCGGCGCCACCGCGCGCAAGCGTGACAAGCTCGCCGCCCAGCTGACCTGGCTCGCCAACCGCGACATCCTCAATTTGCCCGAGGATCGCCGCCACGACCGTATCGTGCCCCGCAACCCGATCGCCCTGCTCACCCAGGAAGACGGCACGCGGATGACCTGCCGCATCATCGACCTTTCCTTGTCCGGTGCTGCGATCGCCGCCGAGAACCGCCCGCCGCTGAAATCGCTGGTCATGCTCGGCCGAGTGCAGGCGCGCGTGGTGCGAAATCTCGAGGAAGGCTTCGCGCTCGAGTTCGTCCACGAGCAGTCCGCGGAAACCCTCGAAGAGAGCGTTACCGCGAGGTAAAGCGAAAAACCGCTCAAGACCCCTGCTTTCAGCCCGCGAAGGCGGCCTCCGGTACACCGGTGGCCGCCTTCGATGCGTTTGGCCCGGTGAAATCGGCGGTTAACGGCCGGCATGTTTGACGCAACGGACCGCGCCGGCGCAGGGCTTGCCGGGTTAATACGTAAAACTTGAATCAATTGCAGTTGTTTCGAATTTTACGCGAATTCGATTCAAGTACAGTTCGAATTCGCCGCAGCTTTTACCAGTATTCGCGTCAAATCTACTTTGCACACTTAGCGGCGGCGAAAAAACTTTGTGCGAAACGTGGACCCAACAAGAAGAACGGGGGCCACGATGTTTGGGTTCAGGGGACAGGGGAAAGGTTCGGCGGTTGCCGCCATCCTGTTTGCGACGTGCGTGTCGGCCAAGGCCGGCGACGTGGTCTACGCCAGCCTCGGTGACGTTGCGCGTTCGCCGATCGGCTGGGTCGAATTCTGCGCCGACAATCCCGCCGAATGCCGCGGCGGCAAGACGCAACCGCGCGACATCGTGATGTCGCAGACCGCTTGGCGCGACCTCGTGCGGGTCAACAAGTGGGTCAACGAATCAATCAAGCCGATGACCGACATGGATCATTGGGGCGTGATCGAGAAATGGTCGTTGCCGACAGACGGTTACGGCGACTGCGAGGACTACGTGCTCCTGAAGCGCAAGATGCTGATGGACGCCGGCTGGCCCCGCGAGGCGCTGTTGATCACGGTGGTCCGCGACAAGAAGGGCGAAGGCCACGCAGTGCTGACGGTGAAGACCGACAAGGGCGAGTTCGTGCTCGATAACCAGAACGAAAGCATCGTCGCCTGGACCGAGACCGGCTACCGCTTCGTCAAGCGGCAATCGCAGAGCGATCCAAATGTATGGGTCTCGCTCGGCGACAACCGCCCCGCAGTTTCAACCGCAAGCTCGCGCTGAGCAGAACAGGGAATTTCGAGTTCGCGACCCGGTCACATCCCCACCCCTCCCCGTCCCAGACCGGTTCGCGCGCGGCCAGGCTTCCCCCAAAGCCTGGCCGCAACTTTTTGCGGGGCACGACAACGCATTTGCGCAGCGCTAATCCGGCGCGCCACGCAGGCGAACGCCGTTCCCTATGCGAATTGCGAAACGAGCCAGGTGACATAGCCGAAGTTCAGCGGTGGAAAGAACATCGCAGCGCTCTTCAAGACCACTCCGGTGCATGCAACGACTCCACCGCAATCGGTCCAGCCCGTCGACAGGGAGTGTCCGACGGCGAACAGTCCCAGCGCAAACGAAATGCTCTTTCGCCCATCTGTCGCCGTCATTGTCTGATCGATGGCGTCGAGCATCGGACCGAAACCGGCCGCGACAGGCCACCAGATCGGCCAGATGATCGTGCATATGATTTGCTTGATGCCCATCGGGTGCTCGCGGTCGCGGTAGAACACGCCAATCGTGAAAAGGCAGCCCAGCACGTACGCGATGAAAAATGGCAACAGAATTTTGCCCGCCACTGTCGAATCCCCCAGTTTAATTATCGCGAACCTATCAAGGTGCGCTTCAAAAGCTTTTTGAAAAAAATAGCAAAACGGCCCGCATCCTAACCGCAGGTCGGACGGGACTGCAAACCCAATTGCAGCACGCACACGCCATTAGAACCTTCGAATGACGCTGGCGTGAAGGAAGCTATCCCAATACTGACAGCAGATCTGCCTTGATCTCACGTTGATGATGCGAAATCGCGAGCTCAGCTTCAAAAGCGCGATCGAGAAATGCCGCCGTCTCCTCGGTGATGCCAACGATCTTGTTGGTGGCCTGTCGATAGAGCTCGTTCCAATCCTTGAAGGGCTTCAACTCGTCGCGTCCCAATGGACGCGTCGCCAACGCGACGCGCCTCAGCGCGATGCTGACGCGCGGCGTTTGCCTTTCGATATCGGGCTTGCGCGCCACCGGTGCGGCCGACGTCATGACCCCGCGCGCGATCAGGTCCTTGCCGCTCTCATTCTCGCTCGCGAACCGGAACACGATGTCGCCGGCGGCGATGAGCTTGCCGTACATGGTCTTCTGCGCGTTGAAGGCGAATGCTCTCGCCCGCGGATCAGAAATCTCGGCCTTGATCGCAAACGCCATTGCCCGCCTATCCGTCCAATCGCCCGCTCGCGCCATCTCGCTTGACATCCTAGCATTCGAGCGTTTGAATTGAATTCAATTCAGAATTGGATGAACCATGACCGTTGCCACCGCTGGAACGCGGGACCGGCTGCTCGCCGCGGCCCAGGACGAACTGATCGAGGGGCTCGGGCATCTCGAGATGCAGGCCGTCGCCAGGCGAGCGCGGGCCTCGGTCGGGCTCGCCTATCACCACTTCGGATCGAAAGCCGGCCTGATCGCCGCGGTCGTCGAGACGTTCTACGACCAGCTCGATCAGGCAGCGTTCGGCGGCGCCAGGCTGCCGACGGCGGACTGGGGGGCCAGAGAGAAAGCCCGGATCGGCGCCTATGTCGCGTTTCACTACGAGCATCCATTCGCTCCGCTCGTGATCGGACCGCTGAGCCGAGCACCCGAGGTGCTGGATGTCGAGACCGCTTTCACCGCCCGACAACTCGCAGCCGGGGCGCGGATGCTCGAGGCGGCACAGCGCGACGGGATCGTCGCCACCGACATCGACCCGCATCTCACCATCGCGTTGATGATCGGTGGCATCCGACAGGCATTGATCGGCGCGCTGACCGACGAGCGTCGCCGCGATCCGGCCGTCCTCACCGACGACATCTGGACCTTCATGGCCGCGGCGCTGCGCCTGCCTGCGGAGGCTCCGCCGGCGAACTCAAAGGCCATGCGGCGCAGCCGTCCCTAACGTTCAGCTACAACTCCAAGGTCGGTGGCCATCTTGTTCAATCCGCACGATTTTCACACGCCGCAATCGTCCTACGGCAAGCCGGATCTTCTGCGCTCGAGCGAGGGCGGCTATTTCGGTCCCGGCAATGCGCAATTGCCGGCGCCACCGATGCTGATGATGGATCGCATCACCGAGATCAGCAGCGACGGCGGCGCCTTCGGCAAGGGCCATGTCGCCGGCGAGCTCGACATTGCACCCGAGCACTGGTTCTTCGCCTGTCACTTTGCCGGCGATCCCGTGATGCCGGGCTGTCTCGGGCTCGATGCCATGTGGCAGATCATCGGCTTCTGGCTGGGCTGGTCGGGCTCGCCGGGCAAAGGCCGGGCGCTTGGGGTCGGCGAGGTCAAGTTCAGAGGGCACATCACGCCTGATGTCAGGCTGGTGCGCTATGAGGTCGACGTGCGCCAGGTCCGGCGCGGACGTCTGGTGCTGGGCATCGCCGATGGCCATGTGCTTGCCGACGGCGCCTGCGTCTATCTGGCGAAGGACATGAGGGTCGGCCTGATCGCGCCGACGCCCTGACCGCGCGCATATCGGACAGTCCCGTTTTGGGGCAGCAGCCGCGGAATCTGCGGCTATTTTTGCACTTCCCGCGCCACCTGCTTGAATCCCCGGGGGTTTTGCCCACGTCGCGGTTGTGCTATTCGGAACCTTTCAATTGAACATCCGGTTCTGGTCGCATGGTCGAACTTGCCCCCCGGAATGCGCAAGCCAGCAGCCTGACCGGCGTGCAGCCGATCGCGATCGGCGCCGTGGCGCTGGTGCTCGTGCTGTTCGGGATCGGCTCGATCGCGCTGTGGCGCAGCTTCAGCGGCAACGTGCCCGAGACCGACCGGATGGTCGCCGCCCGTCAATTGCAGGCGCGCACCGCGCAAGTCTCCGAGGCCCTGGTGGAAAAGACCAAGGGAATGGAGGTGACCCAGCAGGAATCGATCGATCAATTGCAGGAAGTGCAGGACCAGCTGCTGACCATGCGCAAGCAGTTCGCCCTGCAACAGGCCGACGCCAAGAGGCTCGCCGACCAGGTCGCCGCATTGACCGAACAGGTCGAGGGTCTGCGCCAGTCGCTGGCAAGCGCACAGGCCAACGAGCCGGCCGCCGAACCCGAGCCGCGCAAGCGCTCGAAGGCCACAAGGAGCGCCAACCGGAAACGCCACCGGTCGCGCGGCTGACAATCTTGCGTGCCGCCGGCGCAGCGATCGGTCGGCCATCAAATTGCGCCAATTCCCGAACAAGATCAGCAGCTAAGGTGGAACTTTCGGAACTCCAGGCCAGCCGCGGCGGCCTCGCATGAGTGCCCGTTAGCGTGAATTAATCCGGACTCTGTGAACTGGTTCACATATCGGGCTTCGAATCCGAGTCATCCTTCAACGACCGGATGGCGTGAGCCGATTTCAATATCCGGGGCTGGCAAGGTCGTTGACGGTATACTACGTCGACGGCCTTGTTTTTTGGGCTTCTTTTTTGGGCCTCGGCTCACGGGATCGGATTGCGCGGATGCCGTCAGCGGCGCGGCACGTCTCACGGTCCCCACCAAATCCGAATCTCAGCCGGCGTGACCGGCCTATTTGCTGCGATCGCGCAGCACGCGATTGCCCCGCAGCCGCAGCCGCGCAAGCTTCGGCTCGAGCTCGTGGAGCATATAGATCAACGCAACGGCAAGACTCGAAACAACCACCATGAACAGCAATGTCAGATCAGGAATGGTCAGCATCTCTGAGGCCCTCTAAGGGCCCGGCTCCAAACGCAGCCGGGCCATTTGTCGTCGCGGTGGGTTCACGCACCAACTGCTGCAAAGCATGCTGCTGCAAGGCATAAGCAAGCTGCATACCAGTGCGCGGCCGCCGACGCGGTCGCGGGGCATCGAAACACCGGCCGCGCCGATCATTGCAAGACCATCAGCATGGCGATCGAATGGAACGGCCATGCGTCAGCGGATGGCTCAGTTGCAAACCTGCACGTGCCGGACGCGCCAGCCATACGGCGTCATCACGCTGCGGCGCACGATGTAGCAGCCTCCCGTCACCATAGCCATAGCCGTCGTCATAGCTATAGCCGGCATAGTAGGGGTTGCCGTAGTAGCCGTCATAGTAGTCGTAGGCGCCATAGCCGAGCCCGAAGCCGATCGCAGCCGCGGCGAGCGGATAGCCGTAGCCCCAGCCGCGCCGATAGTAGCCACCGTGCCAGCCGCCGCCACCATGCCAGCCGCGGCCAGCCCAGCCGCCGCCGATCGCAGCCGAACGGAAGCCACCGCCTGCCCCCATGGCGCGGAATGCACCACCATGGAAGCCGCCGAAACCGCCGCCGCCGCGGAAGCCACCGCCTCCGTGGAATCCGCCACCGCCGAAGCCGCCGCGTGCCGACGCGGCGTCGACCGTGAACAGGGCAGCCGATGCCGTCGCCAGCAAGGCAATCATCGTCTTACGCAACATCACCCGTACTCCTCTTTCCAAAGCTTGTCGTCGCAAGCCTCATCCGCCGCGTCCCGCGCATGCTAACCCAATGTAGAACCGAGGCTTCGGCCGCGCGGCAATGTCGCGCTCACTTCTGCGCGACCCGTGTTCATCAAGGTCCCGGCCTCAAAGGTTAACAGCCGCGGCAGATGCCTTTGGTCCGACGATCGACTTCCTTGTTCTCGTCAGCGATCGCTTTGTCGACGCTCTCTGTCGTCGTTGCTGAGCCGGTGGTCATGCCTTTGCCAGTGTTGGGGCCGCCGGAGGATTGCGCGGTCCCGGCAGTGTTGGTCCCGGCTGGCGGTGACGTGGTCTGCGGTGATGTCGGGCTGGCCGATGACGGGCCGCCGGTCCCGGCGCCGCTCTCGGTCCCCTGGGCGACGGCAACCGCTGGCGCCAACACAATCGCAATTGTCGCGAGCGCAGTGGTGATGGATAATTTGTGCATGGCAATGCTCCCTTTCCGATACCAACGAGACCGCAAAACGCCGGTTCCCACAGGCGTTGGAGCAATACAGTTTGGGAGCAATGCAATTTGCGCAAGCTGATCGAGTTCGACGACGACACGTTCGACAAGCTGAAGCAGCTCGGCCGCGACCGCATGGCGACCTTGCAGGAGCTCGCCGACGAGGCTTTCGCCGACCTCCTCAAGAAGCACGGTATCCCGATCGACCTGAGAGATGCGCTGCGCAAGAGCGCAAAACTTCAGGAAGCAGCGAGACCGCAGGGAGCAGCGAAGCCACGCGCAGCACCGAAAGGCGCACGCAAGCAGGGCCGCAAGCGCTGAAAGATCAGCCGATCTTCTTCAGTCCGGCTTTGTACTGCGGACCCCTGATCGCGTAGGATTTCGCCGGCCGCGACAGCGCCTCGGCCTGCGCGGCGTCGAGTGTCCGCACCGCGCGCGCCGGCGCGCCGATGATCAGGGAGTTTTCCGGAAACTCCTTGCCCTCGGTGATGACCGAGCCGGCGCCGACCACGCTGCCGCGCCGGATGCGCGCGCCGTTCATCACGATCGATCCCATGCCGATCAACACGCCGTCTTCCAGCGTGCAGCCGTGCACGATCGCATTGTGGCCGATCGTGACGTTGTTGCCGATGGTCAGCGGAAAGCCGGGATCGACGTGCAGGGTCGAATTGTCCTGAACGTTGGAGCCCTCGCCGATCTCGATCCACTCATTGTCGCCGCGCACGACCGCGCCGAACCAGACGCTCGCTCTCGGCCGGAGGCGGACCTTGCCGATCACAACGGCATTGTCGGCGATGAAGGTGCTGCCGTCAGCGGGAAGATCGGGCCCCTGCCCGTCGAGTTCGTAGATCGCCATGGATGTCTCCCTGGAGCGTTTTCGAGCGAAGTGGACGCCGGTTCGCGTGAAGAAAACGCGTCAAAACGAAAATCCGGAGCTGCGTGTTCTGATTCAACCAGAACCGAAGCTCTCGTCCGGACGACCTTGGCACAGCGACGGATGTTGATTCAAGCAAGTGCAGCCATGATCCGGGCGCGGATCGTGACCGGTCAGCCGAACACGCCCGCAGCGCGCAGCGTCATCATGAAGAAGGTGCCGGACATCAGGCTCCAGAAGCCGGAGATGACGGTTGCCATCATCACGAACTCGAAGCGGCGGCGTTCGATCCGCGCGCCGCGCAGCGTGTTGCGCATGATGATGAACGGTGCGGCGAAGACCAGGAACGGGACCGCGGCAAAGGTCTTCGGCGCCACGCCCTCCTGCAGCAGGCCGAAGCCTGCCGGGCGCTCCGCCATCGCCTGATAGCCGCTGGCCAGTGCGCCGGCGAGCGCGAAGCCGATGAACAGAGAGAACAGCGAATTCAGGGTATCGGGCGACATCGGAACTTCCGCTACGCTACGGGCCACTCACGCCTGCTTCGCAGAATTGGCCGCCGGCCGCCACATCATCCTTAAGGAAAGGTTAATCGGGCGCGTCCGAGGCGGCGCTTGCGCATGGCGATTCAATGAGGGATTCCATTGGAATCGTACGGAAATTCCTCGCCACGTGGCATATTCGGCAGATGATTCGGCCACCCTCGACCTGGTCTTTGACTCGTTCATGACGCTTCTCTCGACGGCCCAGCATCTCGCCCGCGATACCCGCCGCAACCCGCGCGCGCACCTCGTTCCGATCATCGCCTCGGCCGTCATCGCGGCCAGCGCGATTGCGCTTATCGCCTATCTGTTGTGGCCGACCTACACCACCGTGCCGGCGAGCGATCCGTCGCGGCTGCCGGTGAGCGTCGGCGGCACGCTGTTCAACGTGCCGACCATGGCGGTGCGCATGAAGATCCAGCGCCATTCCGGGCCGCAGGAACGCGTCGATCTGAGCTTCCTCTACCCGTCCCTGGAGGTGCCCAGCGCGCCGAAGCACTACAGTGCCGATACCGTCGAGGACAAGGTGCAGCCGATCGACCGGATCTTCGTGTCGATCTCGGCGCATCACGATTCACTCGCGCCCGACATGCGCGTGCGCACGATCTATCCGCGCTATCTCGACGAGCGCGCGACGACCGACGACGGCCTGACCGCGCATGCGTTCCGCGACGGCACGCCCTATGGCGGCGAGGACCTGTTCAGCGCGGCCGAGCCGCAGCTGATCGCACGCTGCACGCGCGATACGTCGACGCCCGGCATGTGCCTGAGTGAACGGCGCATCGAGGGCGCCGATCTGATCTTCCGCTTTCCGCGCAGCTGGCTCGCACAATGGCGCGACATCGCCACCGCGATGGATCGCCTTTCCGCGCAAATGCACAGCGCGAAGGGGTAACTCCGTCATTGCGGCGGAGCGACTGTCCATCGAAGGATCGTCGCTTCCTGCAATGACGATCTGAGGCTGCCCAGCCCTTACTCGGCCAGATCTTCTTCCAGGATGGCCATCTGGAACTGGAACGAGCGATCATCGTCCTCGTCGTCGACGAACAGCACCCCGATGAACTCCTCGCCGATATAGACTTCGGCCGAGTCGTCCTTCTTGGGCCGCGGCACCACGCGGATCTTGGGATTGCTGAACACGCGCTTCAGATACGCGTCGAGCTTCCTGACTTCCTGAACGTCCACGGCCGTCTCCAATCGGGTCGATGATTTTCGGGGGAGTTTTAGGACGAGACGCCGAAGATCGCCAGAGCCTTTTCAGGCTTGGCGACGTGATGTTGCGCACACGCAAAAATGCGCGGCCGATCAGAAAGCGAACGAAATCAAAGCCCGATCGCGTTGAGCATCTGATCCATGGTGCGCGACGGCTCGGCACAGCCGGCTTCGCCGACGATTTTCGCCGGCACGCCCGCGACCGTGACGTTGTGCGGAACAGGCTTGACCACGACGGAGCCCGCCGCGATGCGCGCGCAATGACCGATCTCGATATTGCCGAGGATCTTGGCGCCGGCGCCGATCAGCACGCCGTGGCGGATCTTCGGATGGCGATCCTCGTTCTCCTTGCCGGTGCCGCCGAGCGTGACGCCATGCAGGATCGAGACGTCGTCGTCGATGACGGCGGTCTCGCCGCAGACGAAACCGGTGGCGTGATCGAGAAAGATGCCGCGGCCAATCCGGGCCGCCGGATTGATGTCGGTCTGGAACACCGCCGACGAGCGGCTCTGCAGGTAGAACGCAAAATCCTTGCGGCCGTTCTGATAGAGCCAGTGCGCCAGACGATGGGTCTGCAGCGCGTGGAAGCCCTTGAAGTAGAGCAACGGATCGATGAAGCGCGAGGTCGCCGGATCGCGGTCATAGACCGCGACGAGGTCGGCGCGGAAGGCGTTGCCGATGTCGGGCTCGTCGCGCAAAGCCTCGCCATAGGTCTGGCGGATCAGGTCGCCCGACAGCGCGGCGTGATCGAGCCGTTCTGCGATGCGATGGACCACCGAATCTTCCAGGCGCTCATGATGCAGCACGGTCGCATAGATGAAGGATGCGAGCTCCGGCTCGCGCCGCAGGATGTCTTCCGCCTCGCCGCGGATCCGATCCCAGATCGGATCGAGCGCCGCCAGCTTGCCCCCCTGCGGATTGACCTGATGAACTGCCATGGCTGCTCTCGCAATTCGGTTGTTCTGATGTGCGTTATAGCACGATGGACCCGGCGCGTCCCGGGAAGGCTCGGTACGGTAAACCCCAGCCGAACGTCCCGGACCGGCGTCTAGGGGAGTTGGTCGGGATTTTGCCGAAATCAAGCCGTGCTTCTGCAACTATTGGCGGATTTCGTCGCCAGTGTGGTTTTGGGCATGGTCAGCCCCAATAAAGGGGGAAACATCATCAATACCCGGAGTTTGGGCGCCCGCCTGACCGATGCACGGTCGGTCTGGATCGCCACCATTGCCATCCCCCTCCTCCTGCTCGCCCCTGCCTTCTGGAACGGCTATCCGCTGCTCCAATGGGATACCGGCGGCTATCTGGCCCGCTGGTATGAGGGCTATCTGGTGCCGAGCCGGTCCACCGTGTTCGGGATCTACCTCCATCTCGGCGAGACATCGGGCTTCTGGCTCAACCTCGGTGTCCAGACGCTGGCGACGCTTTGGATCCTGCAGCTGACGCTGCGCGTGCTCGACCTCGCCCGGCCGGTCCGGCTGATCGCGATCAGCCTTGCGCTGATCGCCACCACCGCGCTGCCCTGGCTTGCCAGCATGCTGCTGACCGACATCTTCGCCGGCCTGTCGGTGCTCGCGCTCTTCATACTCGTGCTCTGCGGCGACAGGATCGCGACGCCGGAGAAAGCGGTGCTGTTCGGCTTCACCGCATTCTCGGCCGCAACCCACAGCGCGACGCTCGCCGTGCTGCTCGGCCTGTGCTGCGTCGGCTGGATGCTGCGTCCGTGGCTCGGCCGGCGCATCCCGGTCGCAAGCCTCGTGCAAGGCAGCCTGACCATAGTTGCGGGCGCGGCGATGCTGCTGGCGGCTAATTTTGCGCTGTCCGGACAGCTCGCCTGGACGCCCGGCGGCATCGGCGTCGCCTTCGGCCGCATGCTGCAGGATGGCATCGTCACGCAATATCTGCGCGACCATTGCGCGAAGGAGAAGTTGAAGCTCTGTCCCTATCGCAACGAGTTGCCGCCGACCGCCGACGACTTCCTGTGGGGCCACAGCATGTTCAACACGCTCGGCCGCTTCCAGGGACTGAACGACGAGATGGGATACATCGTGCAGCGTTCGCTGGCCGAATATCCGGCATGGCAGGCCACGGCGGCGCTGAAGGCAACCGCCGACCAGCTGATGCATGTCGCGACCGGCGAAGGCACCAACGGCTGGATTCCGCATACCTATGGGATCATCGAGCGCTACATTCCCGCGCAGGTCGCGCCGATGCGCGCGGCGCGACAACAAAAATGGCATCTCGACTTCACCGCGATCAACCGCATCCACGTGCCGGTCGCGCTGGCCTCAATGCTGCTGGTCGTGCTGCTGTTCGGCCGCGGACTGTGGCAGCGGCGGTGCGACGACATCACGGCACTGGCGGGCACCGTCACGCTCGCTTTGCTCGGCAATGCCGTCGTCTGCGGCGTGATCTCGGGTCCGCACGATCGCTACGGCGCGCGCCTGGTCTGGGTTGCGACCTTCGTGGTGCTGATCGCAGCCGCGCGTGCCTTGGCCAGGGATGACGAGAACGACGACGAACTACTTCCGCCGCGACAGGAAGTCGATGACCCCGGTCTTGTAGACCTTGTCGCCGACCGCGCGCATATGATCGCGGTTCGGAATGTCGAGCACCTCCGAACCCGGAATGACCCGGCCGAGCGCTGACGCCGAACCCGCGATCTCATCCTTGCTGCCGACCGCGATCAGCACCGGCACGCCGATCCCAGCGGCCTCCTCGCGCGTCATCAGCCGGCGCGAGCCGCGCAGGCAGGCCGCGAGCGCGCGGCGATCGGAACGGGTCTGATCGGCAAAGGCGCGAAAGGTGCGGCCGACCGGATCGGTGACATCATCGAGCGACGGCGCCTCCAGCGCCAGCGCGACGTTCTCGCCCGGACCGCCGCCCTCGATCAGCCCGATGCCGATGCCACCGAGGATCGCCGAGCGCACCCGATCGGAATGTTCGCGCGCCAGGATCGCGGTCATCCGCGAGCCCAGCGAATAGCCCATGATGTCGGCGCGCGCGATTCCGAGATGATCCATCAGCGCGATCACGTCGCTTGCCATGATCGCGATCTCGTACTGCGCGGCGTCGTAGAGCTTGGCGGATTCGCCGTGGCCGCGATTGTCGAGCGCGATGACGCGACGGCCGGCCTTGACGAGATCCGACACCCAGGTCGGATAGATCCAGTTGACGTTCTTGCTCGAGGCAAAGCCGTGCACGAGCACGATCGGTTCGCCTGCGCCTTCGTCGATATAGGCAATTTCAACATCGCCGTGGTGGAAACTCGGCATCATGCATTCCGTCGTTGCTTGGGATTGTTTCTTGGGATTGTTTCTTGAGATTTTCGATTGGCGATCGACAGGCGACCGCAACCCTACCCTTGGGCGGGCATACTCGCCAGCGTTGCCTGCGCAGCCATCTGCCGCTTCAGGCGCAACGCCTTGCTTCGTCTGAGCCACCACGCGGTGGTCCGCTCGGTGGTGGCCTTGATCGACGACAGCAAGCCGAACAGCGCAAGCAGCGCGCCGAACAGCCACATGGAGAGGTCGAATGCACCGGCCGCGAGCAGCAGCGCGCCGCGGCCGAGCAGCTTGATGATGGCGCGGGTCTGCCCACCCTTCACCTCGGCGATGCGGGCCGCGCGCGCGATCTCCTGTGGGTTCTCCGCGACCTTGAGCGTGTCCCGCGCCGCGCGAACCCCGGCCGCCTCACCAATGCGTCCAACATCCTTGGCGGTGCGCACCAGCGCGCCGGCCTTCTCGGCGCGGAATGCCGCGCGGATCGCGGTTGCAGTTTCCATCGGCCGCAGCACCGAGCCGGAGGCGACCGCCTCGCGCAGCGCCGGCTGGTCGACGACGTCGCGGGTCGAGCGACCGGCCCATGCGATCATGCCCTCGCTCAGCCGTCCGGCCTTACGCGTGTCCTTGACCAGCGTCAGCCCGGCGCGCAGCGGCGCAGCGCCGCCGACCGAGACATACGTCGCCGCGGTCACGGCGAGCCCGGCGGCCGCAAGGCCGAGCACCAGCTGGTCGGTGTCCTCGCCCATCACGAGGTGCTTGCCCTCGCGCACCACATCCCTGACGTCGCCGAACACGAACAGGTCGCCCGCGACGGTGCCGGACAGGCTTGCGACGTCGTCGGCATTGCCGGTCACGAGGCCGGTGGCGAATCCCTTGGCGAAATGCGTGGTGGATGATTGCTCGGCGCGCGCATCATCGACACGCTTGGTGAGTTCGTCACTGAGCGCGATGTTCTTGTCGCCCGCGAGCGCGACGAAGCTCACCGCAAGGTCAGCGTCGCCTGCGGCGAGTGCCGCCTCGATATTGTCCGAGATCAACGCCGGGTTGTTGCGCAGAACGGAATTGAGCCTGATGTCGGCAAGCGCCGCGGGATCGTCCCGCACAGCGAGCACGGTGCCGGCGTCACGGGCATGCGGCCAAATGGCTGCGCCGACGGCGGCGCTTGCCGCCAGGCCGACCACCGCGAAACTGAGGCGGACCCCGTTCATCCCGCTGAAAACCTCTAGTTTTATTCGCCTTGTTCAAGCCGCTTTGGACATAGTGTGCCGTTTTTGAGACACAACGGCTCCGACCAAAGAAGGGCTTCTCTGGGACGACAAGATTGTGTCGAATTTGCATGAGCAAATGAGCCATCGGGGCTCTAGGAATCAACCGTTCCCGCCAGTATGGTGCGCGGCATTTCGCGATGCCGCATGCTGTTTGCGTCTGCCCGTCGTTGCCATCAAGGTGAGAATATGTCCGACCACGTCGTCCCGCACTTCCATAACGATGCCGGTGTCTCGGTGATCGAGATCGGATCGCAGGAGTTCATGTGCGTGGGCGCCAATCCTCCGTTCGACCATCCGCACGTGTTCCTCGACCTCGGCAACGACAACGAGATCATCTGCCCGTACTGCTCGACGCTCTATCGCTTCGCGCCCGACCTCGCTGCCGGCGAAGCACGCCCGCCGGAATGCGTGCTGAAAGACAAAGTCGCCTGACCGGTCCGTGGCGCTGACGCGAACCGTCATCGTTGCCGGTGCCGGGATCGGAGGACTGACGGCGTCGCTGACCTTGGCGGCACAAGGCTTTCGCGTCGTGGTGCTGGAGAAGGCCGAGCGGCTCGAGGAAGCCGGCGCCGGCCTCCAGCTCTCTCCCAATGCCAGCCGCATCCTGGTCGAGCTCGGGCTCAAGGAACCGTTGGCGCGGCGCGCGGTCACGCCTGAATCCGTCACCATCCTGAGCGCGCGGGCCGGCGGCGAGATCGCCCGGATGCCGCTCGGCCAGGCGGCCGAGTTCCGCGCCGGCGCGCCCTATTGGGTGATCCACCGCGCCGATTTGCAGGCCGCGTTGCAGGCCGCCGTCAACGACCATCCCGATATCGAGCTGCGGCTCGGCTGCCAGTTCGAGGACGTGACCAAGCACGCCAAGGGCCTGACGGTCATGCAGCGCCGCGGCAATTCACGGCAGGAGGAATTGGCCGTCGCGCTGATCGGCGCCGACGGCATCTGGTCGTCGGTGCGCGGACATTTGTTTCCGGATGTACAACCGCAATTCTCCGGCCTGATCGCCTGGCGCGGCACGCTGGACGCAACCGCCCTGCCGCGTGAATACACCGCGCCGCGCGTGCAGCTGTGGATGGGGCCGGACGCCCATCTCGTCGCCTATCCGATCTCGGCCGGACGCCAGATCAATGTGGTCGCGATCGTGTCCGGCACCTGGAACCGGCCGGGCTGGAGTGCGCCCGGCGACATCAACGAGATCAAGCGCGCGTTCGCCACTGCGCGCTGGCCCGCCACGGCGCGGATGCTGATCGGCGCAGTCGACGGCTGGCGCAAATGGGCGCTGTTCACCCTGCCCCATATCGGCCGCTGGAGCGAAGGCGCGGTGACGCTGCTCGGCGACGCCGCGCATGCCATGTTGCCGTTTGCCGCCCAAGGCGCCGGCATGGCGATCGAGGATGCCGCCGTGCTCGCCAAGGCGCTGAGCGACAGCACCGGTGAGAACACCGGAAATATTTCCGCCGCGCTGAAGCGCTACGCGCAGATGCGGCGCGCGCGCGTGGCGAGGGTGCAGCGCATGGCTCGGCAGCAGGGCCGCATCTATCATTTGAGCGGAGCCGCGGCGATCGCGCGCGATCTCGCGATCCGCGCCATCGGACCGGAGCGCATGCTGGCGCGGCAGGACTGGATCTACGACTGGCGCGCCTGAGCGATCGTGCCCTGCGCGCCAACGCGCCCGAAGCGCCGATCTCAGTGGACGAGGCCGCGCGGTGCGCGAGGGCCCTTCGGCGCCGGCGTGGGGGCTACGGGCGCGGCCGGCGGGGTGTCCGGCGGGGCTTCGTGGCACTTGCCCTTGCGCCAGGCCTCTTCCGCAAGCTTCTGCTGGGAGTGGATCGAGATCAGCTCGTTGCGATAGACCATCTCCGAGACCACGGTACCGCCGACGCCGGTCTCCGCCTTGGCCATCAGCCTTTCCTGCTCCGTCGCACGGGACTTGAGGCCCGTGCGCTCGGCCTCGAGCTGCTTGCAGTCATACAGTTCGTATTTGGCGGGATCGGCAAATGCCGACGGCACATTGTCGCCGATCTGCGCGCAGCCGGAAACCGCCGCGGCCGAGACGAGCAGCGTAACGATGGCTGCCGCGCGCAACGGATTTGGGCGGCTTGGGAAACGAACGGACATTCGGCTTTCTTAGTCGGACAGTGTTGAGATTGCCTAAAGCAGCCACCGGTGTCCGGATTGAGGCTCAATCGCGGCGGCGCGCTGCTTATCCCAATGCGGCGCGGCCGACGCAAATGGAATCGCAGGCCGCAAGCTTAAGCCTTTGAAAGCTCACCTGTTAGCACCGGATAATGACAATTCCACTCCGCGCCCAAACGCGCTAGAAATCCGCGCGCCTGGCGCAACGCGGACGTGGCGGAACTGGTAGACGCAAGGGACTTAAAATCCCTCGATGGCAACGTCGTGTGGGTTCGAGTCCCACCGCCCGCACCAGCCTTCGCTCGCTTCGCGAGCTGCGGCTTGGCAAGCCCGGCAACTTCTTCGTCAGCGATGGCTGCCCGCCAGCATCAATCAAACCCCAGTCCGATCCGCCGCTCCTTCTTCCACATCACCCGGCAGCTGTGGCGCTCGCCGTCGATGGCGAGGACGAAGCGATCGGGAAACCACAGCGGCGAGTTGACCTCGATGCAAGCACCTTGAGGCGAGAGATTGCGGACCGTGCAGGGGATCGCCTCGCTGCCGAATTCGATCGCCCCCGACTTGAGGACGCGGCGACGCGAGCCGGCACGCCGCTCGTCGGTTGGCATTGGCTGGTGCGCGTTGGCTGGTGCGGGCCTGGTGGGGTCGTCGGCCATGAACCGGTCGGGGGTACGTACACAGACTGTCACGTTACGGCGCAATACTGACGAGAACCTTAAGGCGCGTCCAGCAGAGCTGGCATGCCAATGCTGTGGCCAAACCGCCTGCGCAGGCACATGCGGTATTGCGATGCTCGCATCACCTCATCGTGTTGTCCGATTGTGGCGGGGTTCACACGCCGCGATCGCCACGGGGTGTAGCCTTCGCGCATTGGAAATTCCGGCCGCGCATGTCGTGGCCGCGGCATTTCGACATCAATTTTGCCCGGAGATCGGCGATGGCGATTGCAAAGGCGCGCGATCATGGCGCCTCCAATCTCGAACACGGTGACGACGCGGCCCATTGCAGCAACGGGCTCAATGTACAGCAATTCCGTGACGCAACGCCCGACGAGCGCGCGATCTACCGGCGATGGATTCGCGGCGTGATCATGGTGTACGGATTGCTGGCACTTGCCGCGGGGGCCGCAGTCTGGATCAACGGCGCCGGCACCGGGCAGACGCAGCTCACCAGCTTGTCCAGTCCGAGCGGCGTGAGATCAGGCCACGCCAATTAGCTGTCGCAAAGAAAAATGGCCGGGACGAGCCCCGGCCATTTGTTTTGCGTCGAGCCGAGGCTTACTCGGACTTGTCGATGTTCCAGAAGATCGGCGTTGCCGGGCCGTCGAGCACGCCGGTCAGCGACTTCCGCCAGGCGCTCGGTCCCTGATACTGGCCGAGCGGAATGTAGATGACCTGCTCGTAGGCTTCCTTCTGAATATCGGCCGCGATCTTCTTCTGCTCGTCGAGCGAAGACGCGCGAACGAAGGCATCCTTCAGCTTCTCGATCTTGGCGTCCTCGGCCCAGCCGAACCAGCCGCCATTCTTGCCCTGCCCGCCAATCGAGAGATTGGCGATCGGGTTGGAGACGTCGGCGCTGACCCAGTTGGTGAAGAACATGTTCCAGCCGCCCTCCTTCGGCGGCTTCTGGCTGGCGCGGCGGGTCACGACAGTCTGCCAGTCGGTCGCTTGCAGGTCGACTTTGAAGCCGGCGTCGCGCAGCTGCTGGGCGACGACAATCGGCTGCGCCTTGAGCGTGGTGACGTCGCCGGGCGCCATGATGACGACGGGCGTGCCGTCATAGCCCGACTCGGCGAGCGCCTTCTTGGCCGCCGCCATGTCGCCGCCCTTCAACAACGTCTCGCCGCCGACATCGGTCGCGAACGGAGTATCACAGATGAAGAACGCGACGCAGGTCTTGTAATATTTGGGATTGCCGATCAGCGCGTCGAGCACCTGCTTCTGGTTGATCGCCAACAGTGCCGCCTGGCGAACCTTGATGTTGTCGAAGGGCGGGTAGAGGAAGTTCATGCGGCCCAGCGTCTGGAAACCGGCCTTGTTCAGCGTATCGATCTTGATGTCCTTGTCGGCTTCCAGGACCGATAGCGTGTCAAGCGACGGGTTCTCCAGGAAATCAATATCGCCGGACTGCAGCGCATTCATCGCGGTCTGGGCGTCGGCCATCGTGACCCACTCGACGCGGTCGACCTTCACCACCTTGCCGCCCGCGGTCCAGCTTGCCGGCTCCTTACGCGGCACGTAATCCTTGTTCTTGACGTAGACCGCCTTCACGCCCGGCTGGAATTCAGCCTGCACGAACTTGAAAGGGCCCGAACCGATCTGCTCCGGAATCGGCTTGTCCGGCGGCGTTTCGGCCAGCCGCTTCGGCATCATGAACGCGACGCGCGACGACGGCTTGCCGATCGACTCCAGCACGAGGCCGTAGGGTTCCTTCAGCTTCAGCGTGATCGTCTTTGCGTCGGTGGCTTCGATGCTCGCCGTGAAGTCCATCAGCTTCTGGCCCATGCCGTCGACCTTGGCCCAGCGCTTCAGCGAAGCGACGCAGTCTTCGGCCGTCACCGGCGCTCCATCGTGCCACTTCAGGCCGTCGCGCAGCGTGAACGTGTAGGTGAGCTTGTCGTCGGAGACCTTCCAGTCCGCCATCTGCGGCTGGATCTTGAAGTTGGCATCCGTCGCCAGCAGCGTGTCGTAGATCATGTAGCCGTGGTCGCGCGTGATATAGGCTGTGGTTAGAATCGGATCGATGACGCGCAGGTCCGAATGCATCACCGCGGTGATGGTCTTGTCCGCGGCCCATCGCCTGCGGCGCAAACGACAATTCCTGCGGTGCGAATGACAGCGCAAGCGCCGACAACGCAGCCGCGAGCGTGCGGCGTTTCCAACGCGAGATAGGGAACATGCAAATCTCTCCTGACGTGTAACTGGTCAAAGCCGGCTTATTCGTTATGCATGCGGTCCGTTATTTAGGCGAACTAACATGCTGTATGGCTTGTGAAATCGAGACTTGCACCAAGCGCCAAGCGCGTCAATCGGTTTCGATCCGGATCGGACGTACACAAACGAATGAGGCCGCGGGCCGGATTTTGGCTTTACAAAATCGTCGGCGGAGATTTTCGTGAGCGCCGCGCGATGCCGGCGCCGTCAGAACAACAAGAGAGAACAACGATGAACCCCGCCAATCTCCCCTTTGACTCCGAAGCGATGCTGCAGGGCCTGCGCAGCTGGGTGGAATGCGAGAGCCCGACCTGGGACGCGGCTGCGGTCGAGCGCATGCTCGATCTCGCCGCGCGCGAGATGGCGGTCATGGGTGCGACGATCGAACGCATCGCCGGACGCCAGGGCTTTGCCGGCTGCGTCCGCGCCCGCTTTCCGCATCCGAAGCAGGGTCAGCCCGGCATCCTGATATCAGGCCATCTCGACACCGTGCACCCGGTCGGCACCATTGAGAAGCTCAAATGGCGCCGCGAAGGCAACAAATGCTTCGGGCCCGGCATCTTCGACATGAAGGGCGGCAACTATCTGTCGATCGAGGCCATCAGGCAATTGGCCCGCGCGTCCTTCACGACGCCGTTGCCGATCACCGTGCTGTTCACACCCGATGAAGAGGTCGGCACACCGTCGACGCGCGACATCATCGAGGCGGAAGCCGCGCGCAACAAATATGTGCTGGTGCCGGAGCCCGGCCGGCCGAACAACGGTGTCGTCACCGGCCGCTACGCGATCGCGCGCTTCAATCTGGAAGCCACCGGCAAGCCGAGCCATGCCGGCGCGACGCTGTCCTCCGGCCGCTCCGCGATCCGCGAAATGGCCCGTCAAATCATCGCCATCGACGGCATGACCACCGAGGACTGCACCTTCTCGGTCGGCATCGTGCATGGCGGCCAGTGGGTCAATTGCGTCGCCACGACCTGCACCGGCGAAGCGCTCAGCATGGCCAAGCGGCAGGCCGATCTCGATCGCGGCGTCGAACGCATGCTGGCGCTGTCCGGCACCGCCAACGACGTAACCTTCAAGGTGACGCGCGGCGTCACGCGCCCGGTGTGGGAGCCGGATGCCGGCACCATGGCTCTATACGAAAAGGCAAAGGGCCTTGCGGCCGGGATGGGCCTCGATCTTCCGCACGGCAGCGCCGGCGGTGGATCGGACGGCAACTTCACCGGTGCGATGGGCATCCCCACGCTCGATGGTCTCGGCGTTCGCGGCGCCGATGCACATACGCTCAACGAGCATATCGAGGTCGACAGCCTGGCCGAGCGCGGCCGCCTGATGGCGGCGCTGCTGGCGACGCTGGACTGATTGCACTGCACAACACGTTGGCACTGCCGGATCGAAATTTAGCCTTGTCCAATTTTAAGGCTTCGCCTACGGTCCGGCCGTCCAACGCGACGATGCGGGAGAGATCGAGGCGACAACATTCGTGTTGTCAGCTTCGGCGCCGATGGAGCAACCGCCCCGGAAACTCTCAGGCAAAAGGACTGTATCGTCAGGACGATCTGGAGAGAGACGGACATGGCCGCAGATCAAGGGCCGTGACGTCCACCGAAGGGGATAGTTCGCGTCCGGGCCCCGGCCCGGTGCGGATCAAGCTCTCAGGTACCGTGACAGATGGGGCGTCGAAACACCCGGTTTCACCGGTGGTTCGGCGACTCTAACAACACGGGAGCCTGAAGACCATCATGCCTCACATTGCGATCATTGGCGCCGGCATCACCGGCGTGACGACGGCCTATGCCCTGCTCGAACGCGGCTACAAGGTGACTGTGCTCGACAGGCATCGCTACGCCGCGATGGAAACCTCATTCGCCAATGGCGGACAGTTGTCCGCCAGCAACGCCGAAGTCTGGAACAGCGCGGCGACCATTCTCAAGGGGCTGCGCTGGATGCTGAGAAGCGACGCGCCGCTCTTGATGAACCCGAAGCCGAGCTGGCACAAATATTCCTGGATCGGCGAGTTCGTCGGTGGCATCGCGCGCTATCGCAGCAACACCATCGAGACCACGCGGCTCGCCATCGAAGCGCGCAAGCATCTGTTCTCGATCGCCGAGCGCGAGAACATCGCCTTCGATCTCGAACGCCGCGGCATCCTGCACGTCTATCACGACAAGGCCGGCTTCGAGGCAGGCCTGCGGGTCAACACCTTGCTGCAGCAAGGCGGGCTCGACCGCCGGCCGGTGACACCGGACGAGATCCGCAGCATCGAACCCGCGCTGCAAACCGCCTGCTATGGTGGCTTCTTCACGCCGTCCGACGCCACCGGCGATATCCACAAGTTCACGCGCGGCCTCGCCGAGGCTTGTGCGCGGCGCGGCGCGAGCTTCATCCATGAGGCCGACGTCGACACGGTCGCGCGCGGCGACGACGGCTTCCGCATCGGCTGGAACGAAACCGCGTCGCACGATGCCGAGCCCGCGACGCGGCACGAATTGCAGGCCGACGGCCTCGTGATTTGCGCGGGCGTGGCGAGCCGCCGCTTCGCGGGCTTACTCAACGACCGCGTCAACGTCTATCCGGTGAAGGGCTATTCGATCACGGTGCAGCTCGATGCGCCGCAAAGCCGGGACGCCGCGCCGACCGTCAGTCTGCTCGACGAAGCCGCCAAGATCGTCACCAGCAGGCTCGGCGCCGACCGCTTCCGCATTGCCGGCACCGCCGAGTTCAACGGCTTCAACCGCGATATCAGGGCCGACCGCATCCAGCCGCTGGTGGATTGGGTGCGCCATCATTTCCCCGGGGTCGATACATCCAAAGTCGTGCCGTGGGCGGGGCTGCGTCCGATGATGCCGAACATGATGCCCGGTGGTGCGCGCCGGCCGGATTCCAGGCGTGTTCTACAACACCGGCCACGGTCATCTCGGCTGGACGCTATCCGCCGCGACCGCGCAGATGGTCGCAGGCGCGATCGACGACTGGCGCGATCTCGATACGCCGCCGATGGCGCCGGCGTTCGGTCGCGGGCTCGACGATGTACCTGCCAATGCTCGCAAGGCTGAAATCAATCCACCTTCCAGTGGACTGCTTCGCACGTCATCGGAGGACTAATCACACCAGCAGGACCGACTAGCTGCACCGCAAAAACCGCAGCACCGATGGCACGGGACTTGCTCAACTTATACCCTGTGTTTGCTACCATCTGTGCTACGGTCCGGTGTGCAACGGTCCCGCTGGGGACTTCATCGACCACAACCCAACGGATCCAATTTGCTCGGATATCTGCTTCGCCGCATCCTCGCCGCCATTCCCGTGATGGGCGTGGTGGCCCTGTTCGTGTTCCTGCTGCTGCGGCTGACGCCGGGCGACCCCGCCGCCATCCTCGCCGGCGACAATGCGACGCCGGAACAGCTTGAACGCATCCGGACCTCGCTCGGTCTCAACGAGCCGATCTACATCCAGTTCTACACCTGGGTCGCGAAGCTGCTGCATGGCGACCTCGGCGTCTCGCTGATCTCGAACAAGCCGATCCTCGAGATGATCGGCCCGCGCCTCGAACCGTCGATCTCGGTCGCGCTCGCCACCATCATCCTCTCGATCCTGGTCGCAGTGCCGCTCGGCGTCATTGCGGCATGGAAGCACGGCACCTGGATCGACCGCTGCGTGATGGGGCTGTCGGTGCTCGGCTTCTCGGTGCCGGTGTTCGTGATCGGCTATGTGCTGATCCAGGTGTTTGCGATCTACCCGTTCCGCTGGGTCCCGGTGCAGGGCTTCAAGAGCATCTCGGCCGGCTTCGGTCCGTTCTTCGAACGCATCATCCTGCCGACCTGCACCCTCTCCTTCATCTATGTCGCGCTGATCGCGCGCATGACGCGGGCCTCGATGCTTGACGTGTTGGGTGAGGACTACGTCCGCACCGCGCGCGCCAAGGGCATCGGCGAGACCGGCGTGCTGCTGCGCCATGCGCTGCGCAACGCCGCGGTCCCGGTCATCACCGTGATCGGCTCCGGCTTCGCGCTCTTGATCTCCGGCGTCGTCGTCACCGAAAGCGTGTTCAACCTGCCCGGCATCGGCCGCCTCACCGTCGACGCGGTGCTGGCGCGCGACTATCCGGTGATCCAGGCGATGATCTTGTTGACGTCGGGCATCTATGTCGCAGTCAATCTCTTGATCGACGTCGCCTACACCCTGCTCGATCCTCGTATCCGGTACTGAGCAATGGCGATCGAAACCCTTCCCGAAGCCTCGATTCCCGTCACCCGGCCGTTCCGCGTCAAGTTCGGCTTCCTGACCTCGACGCCGATCATCGCGGTTGCGACGATCTGTCTTGCCCTCATCATCCTGATGGCGATCTTCGCGCCGCTCCTTGCGCCGCATGATCCACTCTTGCTGACGCCGTCGCAGCGACTGAAGCCGTCGAGCGCGCAATATCTGCTCGGCACCGACGCCTATGGACGCGACCTGTTGTCGCGCGTCATCTACGGCGCGCGGATCTCGCTGGTGATCGGGCTCGGCGCCGCCGTCTGCTCGATCGCCATCGGGCTCGTGATCGGCCTGGTCGCCGGCTTCTTCCGCTGGGTCGATGCGGTGATGATGCGCGTGATGGACGGCCTGATGGCGATTCCCGCCATCCTGCTTGCGATCGCCGTGGTGTCGCTGTCCGGCGCCAGCATCTGGACCGTGATGGTCGCGATCACCATCCCCGAGATCCCGCGGGTGGCGCGGCTGGTGCGCTCGGTGGTGCTGACCGCACGCGAGGAGCCCTATGTCGAGGCCGCGATCTCGCTCGGCTCCAGCCTGCCCAAGATCATGTGGCGGCATCTGATGCCGAACACGATCGCGCCGCTGATCGTGCAAGGCACCTATGTCTGCGCATCCGCGATCCTGACCGAGGCGATCCTGTCGTTCCTCGGCGCCGGCATCTCGCCGGAAACGCCGACCTGGGGCAACATCATGGCCGAGGGCCGCGCCTTCTTCCAGGTCAAGCCGTCGCTGATCTTCTGGCCGGGACTGCTGCTCTCGATCGCCATTCTCAGCATCAATCTGATCGGCGACGCCGCCCGCGACGCGCTCGATCCCCGCATGAAGCAGCGTGAGGGCAAGTGACGGCTTCAGCGCTTCTGAAGCCGTCATTGCGGGGCGATGCGAAGCATCGAACCTCAGATGCGCAGTGCGCATCGGGGAATCTCGAGATTCCGGGTCTGGTGCTGGCGCACCATCCCGGAATGACATTGGATAGTTCCCGTTGCTTCGCTCCTCACAGCCGCGCCAAGAGAGCCTGACATGACCAACGTCGTCCTCGACATCAACAACCTCGTCGTCGGCCTCGGCCGCAAGGCCGATGCGCACCGTATCATCGACGACCTCTCGCTAAGGGTGCACGAGGGCGAGACGCTGTGCCTGGTCGGCGAAAGCGGCTCGGGCAAGTCGGTGACCTCCCTGACCACGATGGGCCTGTTGCAGAAGGGCACGCTGGTGCCGTCGGGCGGCAGCGTCAAACTGGTCGGCGAGGAGCTGCTGACCGCCACCGACCGGCGGCTGCGCCAGTTGCGCGCCACGCGGATGGCGATGATCTTCCAGGAGCCGATGACCGCGCTCAATCCTGTCGTGCCGGTCGGACGCCAGATCGACGAGGTGCTGCGCGCTCATACCGATCTCGACGCCCGCGCGCGGCGCCAGAAGATTTTGGCAATGATGGAGCATGTGCGGCTGCCAGACGTGCAGCGCATCTTCTCCTCCTACCCTCACCGCCTCTCCGGCGGCCAGCGCCAGCGCATCATGATCGCGATGGCGCTGGTTCTGGAACCGAAGCTCCTGATCGCCGACGAGCCGACCACGGCACTTGACGTTACTACCCAGAAGCAGATCCTCACGCTGATCCGCGACCTGCAACGCGATCACGGCACCGCTGTTCTGTTCATCACCCACGACATGGGCGTGGTGGCGGAGATCGCCGACCGCGTCGCGGTGATGCGCCACGGAAGGCTGGTCGAGGCCGGCCCGCTGCAGGAGGTGCTGCGCACGCCGAAGATGGAGTACACCCGCAACCTCCTGTCCTCGGTGCCGAGCCTCGTGCCGCGCGCGCCACGCCCCGACACGAAAGAGCCGGTGGTGCTGGAAGCCAACGAGCTCAGCAAGGTCTACCGGGAGCGCTCGCTGTACGGCAAGGCCCGCGAGGTCTCCGCCGCCAGCAACGTCACGCTGACGCTGCGCAAGGGCCGCACGCTCGGCATCGTCGGCGAAAGCGGCTCCGGAAAATCCACGGTGGCGCGCTGCATCGTCCGCCTGATCGATCCGACCTCCGGCGGCGTGCGGCTTGCCGGCCGCGAGATCTCCGAGCTGTCGCGGCGGCTGTTGCAGCCGCATCGCCAGAAGATCCAGATCATCTTCCAGGACCCCTACCGCTCGCTCAATCCGCGCGTCACCGTCGGCGAGAGCATCGCGGAGGGCCCGATCAATTACGGCATGCCGCGCAAGGATGCGCTGGCACGGGCCCGCGAGCTGCTCGAGCTGGTCCATTTGCCGCCCGACGCGATCTCGCGCTACCCGCACCAGTTCTCCGGCGGCCAGCGCCAGCGCATCGCGATCGCACGTGCGCTGGCGCTCGATCCCGACGTGCTGGTGGCGGACGAAGCGGTGTCCGCGCTCGACGTCTCGGTGCAGGCGCAGGTTCTGGAGCTGCTCGACGAAATCCAGCGGCGGCTGGGCATCGCGCTGCTGTTCATCACGCATGATTTGCGCGTCGCCGCCCAGATCTGCGACGACGTCGCCGTGATGCAGCGCGGCCGTGTCGTGGAACAGGGACCGGCGGCGGAGGTGCTGACCAACCCGCAGCAGGCCTACACCCGCGCGCTGCTCGATGCGGCGCCGGGCCGCGGCTGGGATTTTGCGAACTTCCGTCCCGTTTCGGAAGCCATTGTGGCAACGGCCTAGGTCTTTAATTGTCCCGTAGCCCGGATGGAGCCAACGGGTCGCGCGAACGCGCGCCCGATGACAGGCTCCGCGAAATCCGGGGCGATCGATCCGGCGCGCAGGTCCCCGGATTGCGCTTCGCTTCATCCGGGCCACCACGGCGCTCCGCTCGCAATGACGGACTGCGCTGAGGGCATGCAAATCCGGCAGTGCTCCGCGGCTTGCGCTTGGCGCGACGACACGCTTAACGTCGCGCGCGAGAGCATGACCTGGAAGGTGGGCACTGGTTTTCCCGAAAGATCGCGCTCCAACCAACGAGGCCGGATCGTGGTGCGAACCATTCCAGTCGCACCTTGATCGAAGAAACGTATCGAGACCAACTTGATGACCCGCATTGCCGTTGGCGGCTTCCTGCACGAGACCAACACCTTCGCACCGACGAAGGCAACCTATGACGACTTCGTGCATGGCGGCGGCTGGCCGTCGATGACGCGCGGCGCCGAGGTGCTCAAGGTGATGCGCAACATCAATGCCGGCCTCGCCGGCTTTGTCGAGGCGGCGGAAGCCAATGGCTGGGAGCTGGTGCCGACGATTGCGACCGGCGCGACCCCGTCGGCACATGTGACGAAGGATGCCTTCGAGCGGATCGTCAAGGACATGGTCGACGGCATCGTCGCCGCCGGGCCGATCGATGGCGTCTATCTCGACCTGCACGGCGCCATGGTGACCGAGCACTATGACGACGGCGAAGGCGAAGTCCTCGCCCGCGTGCGCAAGGCGATCGGCAAGGACGTTCCGCTGGTTGCGAGCCTCGATCTGCATGCGAACGTCTCGCCCGAGATGATCGAACATGCCGATGCACTGATCGCCTACCGCACCTATCCGCATGTCGACATGGCCGACACCGGCCGCGCCTGCGCCAGGCATTTGGCCCTGTTGCTCAAATCCGGGCAACGTCTCGCCAAGGCGTTCCGGCAGCTGCCGTTCCTGATCGCGATCAGCTGGCAATGCACCAACGACCAGCCGGCCAAGGGCATCTATCAGAAGCTTGCGGCGCTCGAGAGCGACGCGGTTCCGACGCTGTCGTTTGCGTTCGGCTTTCCCGCCGCCGATATCAGGGACTGCGGCCCGAGCGTATTCGCCTATGGCCGGACCCAGGCCGATGCCGACGCCGCCGCCGACAGCATCGCCGCGCTGGTCGAAAGCCACGAGAACGATTTCGACGGCCCGATCCATACGCCCGACGAGGGCGTGCGGCTGGCGATGAAGCTAGCGGCATCGGCGTCGAAGCCGATCGTGATCGCCGATACCCAGGACAATCCCGGCGCCGGCGGCAATTCCGACACCACGGGCATGCTGCGTGCGCTGGTGCGCAACGGAGCAAGTGCCGCCACCGGCGTGATCTGCGACCCGCAATCGGCGCGCGCGGCGCACGCGGCCGGCGTCGGTGCGACGGTCACGCTCGATCTCGGCGGCAAGTCCGGTATTCCGGGCGATGCGCCTTACCGCGAGACCTTCCTCGTCGAGAAGCTTTCCGACGGCCGGTTCGTCGCGCCGGGGCCATTCTACGGCGGCCGCGACATGGATATGGGACCTTCGGCCTGCCTGCGGATCGGCGACGTGCGCGTGGTGGTCGGCTCCTACAAGGCGCAGCTTGCGGACCAGGCGATGTACCGCTATGTCGGCATCGAGCCGACCACGCAGAAGATCCTGGTCAACAAGAGCTCGGTGCATTTCCGCGCCGATTTCGAGCCGATCGCCGAAAAGCTGCTGATCTGCGCCGCGCCCGGGCCGATGCCCGCCGATCCCGCCACGCTGCCGTGGAAACATTTGCGGCCGGGCATTCGTATCAAGCCTAACGGCCCGACTTTCACACCCGCCTCCCCATCACGCACAAACGGATAGAGACCATGCCGACCATTGAGCGCATCGACAGTTTTGCCGACGAACTCACCGCCATCAGACGGGATCTGCATGCGCATCCCGAGATCGGCTTCGAGGAGGTGCGGACGTCGGGCATCGTCGCCGAGAAGCTGACGAGCTGGGGCATCGAAGTGCATCGCGGCCTCGGCGGGACCGGCGTGGTCGGCGTGCTCAAGGGCAAGGGCAACAGCACCAAGAAGATCGGCCTGCGCGCCGACATGGACGCGCTGCCGATGGAAGAGAACACCAACCTGAAGTGGCGCTCGACCATTCCCGGCCGCTTCCATGGCTGCGGCCATGACGGCCACACCACGATGCTGCTCGGCTCGGCGCGTTATCTCGCCGAGACCCGCAATTTCGACGGCACCGTGCACTTCATCTTCCAGCCGGCCGAGGAAGGCCTCGGCGGCGCGCGCGCCATGATCAAGGACGGCCTGTTCAAGCAGTTCCCCTGCGACGAGGTCTACGGCCTGCACAACGCGCCCGACCTCAACCATGGCGAGATCGCGATCCTGCCGGGCCCGGCGATGGCCGCAGCCGACTTCTTCGACATTAGGATCCAGGGCTATGGCGCCCATGGCGCGATGCCGGAGCGCTCCAAGGACGCGGTGGTGATCGCCATGACGCTCGGACAGGCGTTGCAGTCGATCGTCAGCCGCAACGTCGATCCGCTGCAGGCTGCGGTGCTGTCGATCACCCAGATCCATTCCGGTTCGGCCTACAACGTCATTCCCGGCGACGCCTGGATGTGCGGCACGGTGCGCTGCTTCTCCGAGGAGATCCGCGCGCTGATCCGCAAGCGCATGCGCGAGATCGCTGCCGGCTTTGCCGCCGCGTATGGCGCCGAGATCTCGGTCGAGATCCGCGACGGCTTCAGCGTGCTGGTCAATCAGGAAGAGCAGTCCCGCGTGGTCGAGGACGTCGCGCGAACTGTGGTTGATCCGGCCAAGGTGATCACCCGCTCGACGCCCAAGATGGGCAGCGAGGATTTCGCAGACATGATGCAGGCTGTTCCCGGTGCGTATTTCTGGGTCGGCCACGATGGTTCAGTGCCCGTGCACAATCCCGGTTACGTTCTCGACGACAAGATCCTGCCGATCGGCGCCAGCATGTTCGCGCGCATCATCGAGAAACGCATGCCGGTAGGTGCGCATGCATAAGCCGAAAGCGGACGCCATCACATCGCTGCACGATCTCTCCGCCGTCGACCTGCTCGCCGGCTATCGTGCCAAGCAGTTCTCGCCCTCCGAGGTGCTGGAGGAAATCATCTCCCAGGTCGCGACCTGGGAGCCGCACATCAAGGCGCTCTACCTGTACGACCCGGATGGAGCGCGCAAAGTCGCCAAGGCGTCGACCGAGCGCTGGCAGCAGGCCGAGCCGGCCGGCACGCTCGACGGCGTGCCCGTCACCATCAAGGACAACGTCGCGACCAAGGGCCAGCCGGTGCCGCTGGGTGCTGCGAGCGTCAAGCTCACGCCTGCGGAAAAGGATGCGCCGCCCGCCGCGCGGTTGCGCGAAGCCGGCTGCGTGATCTTCTCCAAGACCACGATGCCAGATTACGGCATGCTGTCGTCCGGGCTGTCGTCGTTCCATCCCCTGACCCGCAATCCCTGGGATGTCAGCAAGAACCCCGGCGGTTCGAGCGCCGGCGCTGGCGCGGCCGGCGCCGCCGGCTACGGGCCGCTGCATCTCGGCACCGACATCGGCGGCTCGGTGCGGCTGCCGGCCTCCTGGTGCGGCCTCGTCGCGCTGAAGCCGAGCCTCGGCCGCGTGCCGATCGACCCGCCCTATGTCGGCCGCGTCGCCGGGCCGATGACCCGCACCGTCGACGACGCCGCGCTGATGATGAGCGTGCTGTCGCGCCCCGACCGCCGCGACGGCATGAGCCTGCCGGCGCTGGAAGTGAACTGGAAGGCGCTGGAGAAGTCGCCGCGCAAGCTGCGTATCGGGCTGATGCTCGATGCCGGATCCGGCCAGAAGGTCGAGAAGGAAGTCCGCGAGGTCGTGGTCAAGGCGGCCAAGGCGTTCGAGTCCGCCGGCGCCGTGATCACTGAGATCGACGGCATCCTGACGCCCGAGATGCTCGAAGGCCTCGATAATTTCTGGCGGGCGCGGACCTGGGACGAGCTGTCGAAATTGTCCGAGGCCGAGCGCGGCAAGACCCTGCCCTACATCCTCAACTGGGCCGAGGCCGGCGCCAAACTCTCCGGCGTCGATGTGGTGCGCGGCTTCAACCAGACGATGGCGATCCGCGCGGCCGCCGCAAAACTGTTCTGTGAGGTCGACTATGTGATCTCGCCGGTGTCGCCGGTGGTGAACTTCCCGGCGGAGTTTGCAGCACCACTCAACGACCCCGCGAAGCCGTTCGAGCACATCTGCTTTACCGTGCCGTGGAATATGTCGGAAAATCCGGCGCTGTCGATCAACGCCGGCTACGACAAGAAGGGCTTTCCGATCGGCGTCCAGATCATCGGCCGCCGGTTCGACGACATCGGCGTGCTCGGCATGGGCAAGGCATTCGAAGGCCTGCGCGGCCCGCAGAAGCCGTGGCCCGCGCCACCGAAGAAGTAGCGCCTCAACGCAAGTGCGGATGCGCGGAGCCAACCTCGCGCATCCGACTTCTTCACAAGGGATGATTGCCGGGTTAACTGAATGGAGACGCGCGCCAGCGCCGTTCATTCAAGAAAACCGAGAGGAAATCATCCCCATGGCGTATGAGACGATCAAGTACGAGGTCGCCGAGCAGATCCTGACCATCACGCTGAACCGGCCCGACAAGCTCAACGCCTTCAACGCCACGATGCAGCAGGAGCTGATCGACGCGTTCGACAAGGCCGACAAGGACGACGACGTCAGGGCGATCATCGTGACCGGCGAAGGCCGCGGCTTCTGCGCCGGCGCCGATCTCTCCTCCGGCGCCAATACGTTCGACCGCGACGCGCGGCGCGGCCCGGTCAAGCGCAACGCCGACGGCAGCGTCGACTACAGCGATCCGCAGGTCCGCGACGGCGGCGGCCAGGTGACGCTGCGGATATTCAAGTGCCTGAAGCCCGTGATCGCCGCGGTGAACGGCCCGGCGGTCGGCATCGGCGTCACCATGCAGCTCGCGATGGATATCCGCATTGCCTCCGAAGCCGCGCGCTTCGGCTTCGTGTTCTCCCAGCGCGGCATCGTGCCGGAGGCCGCTTCGAGCTGGTTCCTGCCGCGCATCGTCGGCATCTCGCAGGCGCTGGAGTGGTGCTACTCGGGCCGCGTGTTCCCGGCGCAGGAAGCGCTCGCCGGCCGGCTGGTCAGCAAGGTGGTGCCGCCGGACGAGCTGCTGCCGACCGCGCGCGCGCTCGCCAAGGAGTTCGCGGCCAAGACCGCGCCGGTTTCGGTGGCGCTGATCCGCCAGATGATGTGGCGCATGATGGGCGCCGACGATCCGATGGAAGCGCACAAGGTCGACAGCCGCGGCATCTATGCCCGCGGCCGCTCCGAGGACGTCAAGGAAGGCGTGGTGTCGTTCCTGGAAAAGCGCCCGGCGCAGTTCAAGAACAAGGTCTCGTCCGACATGCCGGACTATTTCCCATGGTGGCAGGAGCGCGACTATAAGTGAGCGAACGGCGTCACGCGGCGTCACCATCTGACGGCGTCGTCCTGCTGCACGGCATCAGCAGGACGGCGCGTTCGTTTCGCAGGATGGAGCTGGCACTCAACGACGCCGGCTTCGCCACCCTCAATCTCGACTATGACAGCCGGCGCAAGCCGCTCGATGCGCTGGCCGAGGACATCCACCCGCCGCTCGATCGCTTCGCGCGGAACCTCGATGGCGCCGTGCATGTCGTCTGCCATTCGATGGGTGGCCTTCTGGCCCGCGTCTATCTGGCACGGCATCGCCCCACGCGGCTCGGCCGCGTCGTGATGCTGGGCACACCGAACGGCGGCAGCGAGATCGCAGACCGCCTGAAGAACCTCGCCCCCTATCGCGCCTTCTTCGGCCCGGCCGGCCAGCAGCTCGTCACCCGCCGCGATGCCGCGACCAGCGCACTGCTGCCGCCGATCGATTATGAGGCCGGCATCATCGCCGGCAACCGCTCGGTCTATCCGATCACGTCGATCGGCCTGCCGCGGCCGCATGACGGAAGGGTGTCGGTCGCCAACACCAGGCTCGACGGCATGGCCGATCACATCGTGATCCGCACCTCGCACCCCTGGCTGGTGCGCAACCACGAGGCGATCGCGCAGACGATTGCCTTCTTGCGAGACGGGACGTTCGCAAGGATGCGCTGATCAGGCGGCCCTGATGCTGCCGATGAAGCTCTCGACGTGGCCCCGCATCCGCGCCGACTGGCGCGACAGGTCCTGGGAAGCCTCAAGCACCTGGCCCGCAGCCGCTCCCGATTCTTCCGCCGCGCCTGTGACTGCGCCGATATTGGCCGAGATGTCGCCGGTGCCCTTGGCCGCATGCTGAACATTGCGCGCGATCTCCTGGGTCGCCGCGCCCTGCTCTTCAACCGCGCTTGCGATCGATGAGGCGATCTCGTTGATCTCGTCGATCGTGACCGTCATGCTCCGGATCGCGGTCACGACGTCGCCTGACGTCGCCTGGATCGCGCCGATCTGCGCCCGGATATCGTCGGTCGCTTTCGCGGTCTGTTCTGCTAGCGTCTTGACCTCGGCGGCGACAACGGCAAAGCCGCGGCCGGCGTCACCGGCGCGGGCCGCCTCGATGGTGGCGTTGAGCGCCAGCAGATTGGTCTGGCTCGCGATCTCGCTGATCAGCTTGACGACGTCGCCGATTTTCTCCGCCGCGGCGGACAGCCCCTGCACCGTCTCATTGGTGCGCCGCCCGTCGGCTGCGGCACGCTGCGCGATCTGCGCCGACTGCGTCACCTGCCGCCCGATCTCGCCGACCGAGCCCGACAACTGCTCGGTTGCAGCAGCGACCGTCTGCATGTTGCTGGACGCTGCCTGCGTCGCGCCGGCAACATTGGCGGCCTGCTCGCTGGTCTCGCCGGCGCTGCGGCTCATCAGCGCAGCCGTCGCCTCGAGCTGGGCCGACGCCGATATCACCGCGTCGATGACCGTACCGATGTCATCGTGGAACCGGTTGGTGAGGTCGTCGACGCGCGCAACGCGGGCCGCGCGCTGGTTGGCGGCCTCACTATCCTTCGCGGCGAGCTCGGCGGAGCGGATCATGCTTTCCTTGAAGAACCGCACCGCGCGCGCCATCACGCCGATCTCGTCGCCGCGATCGGTGGCGTCGACCTCGAGATCGAGATGTCCTTCCGCCAGCCCGGTCATGTTGCCGGCCAGCGTGTTGATCGGCACAGTGATGCTGCGTGCCATCGCCAGCACGGCGAGCGATCCCGCAAGCAGCGCCAGCAGCATCATTCCGGCGACAACGCCGAGGCTCATGGTCGCCTCTGTCTTCTTGTCGGCCATCAGGCGCGACAATTCGACGGCAAGGCCGTCCTCGACCGTCTTGAGCATATCGATCCGGACGGTGGCGGCGTCGAACCAGGATTTGCTGTCGAGCGACTTTAAGTCGCCCGCGAGCCCGCCCTGCTCCACCGTCTTGCGCATGGCATTGAATGTATCGATGGCGCCGCCCGACAGCGTTCGGGTGAACAGCTCTCGCGCCTCCCGCGACGCGACGGCGCGGAACGCACTGAAGAAACTCTCCTGGGCCGCCGCAAGTCCAACCGCGCGGACGTAGAGCTGCGGCTCGAAGTGGCCCGCAGCGATGCCGCCGGCGACGGCAGCACGCTCCTGCCCGGCGCGCTCCTTGCCTTCGATCAGATTGGCATAGGCGGCGATAGATTTCGAAATCTCGTCGTCGCCGCTGAGCTTCGCAATGCCGGTGATCACCGTGATCAGTCGGCCGATCGTATCGGTCAAGTAACCGACCGCCGCCGGTGGCGTGATCGCGAGCCCATCGATGTCGGTGCGGCGTTGGCCGAGCTGACCGATGGCATCTTGCGCCGCCTGCGCGGCCGCGGCCAGATCCCCGGTTCCCGACTGTTTGAGATCCACGAGCGCTGACTCGGCGGTCGTCCGCTCCGCATCGGTGCGCTTGCGCTGCTCACCAAGCTCGCCGCGCATCTGCGCGCCTTTGCTGCCGAGATAGGCCGACGACAGGCCGCGCTCGCGCTGCAGCTCGTGCACCAACCGGCTGAGCCTGCCGACGCCCTCGGCGACCGGCTGCATCCGGGCGATGTCTGAACGAACCGACCATTTCGCCGAGATGTCGTAGATTGCCAGCGCCGCAAACGCGATCAGCGGCAGCAAGGCGGAGAACGCAATGCGATAGAGTATCCTGGTGTTCTTCAACATGATTCAACCCCCGGTTGGATCATGCCTACATCCGATTGGTAAAAAAGCCCTGCGGCGGCGCCGCCGAAGTTTTTGGCAGGCGCTGCGCAGAACGCGTGCAAAGGACGTAGTTCTACCGAGTGATTAGCGCCACCCGCCCGATCGCCTTGCGTTCAATCAACAGCCGCATCGCTTTCGCGTAGTCCTCCAGCGGCAGCCGGTGTGAGATATTTGGCCGCACCCGGCCGGCCTCGGCCCATTCGCTCAGCGCCTTGAACCTGACCTCGCCGAGCGCCGGATCCTTGCGCACCGCCTCGCCGGCGCGAACGCCGAGCACGCTCGCGCTCTTGATCATCAACAGATTGGTGCGGGCGAGACCGATGCCGCCGGTGAAGCCGACGACGAGAATCCGCGCGCCCCAGTTGATGCAGCGCATCGAGTTCTCGAACACCTCGCCGCCGACCGGATCGAACACGACATCGGCGCCGCGGCCGTCGGTGAGGCGCTTGACCGCATCACGGAACGGCTCGCGCGCATAGAGCACGAGATGATCCGCGCCACGTTGTTTCGCGATCGCAAGCTTCTCCTCGCTGGAGGCCGCCGCGATCACGGTGGCGCCGAGCAGCTTGCCGATCTCGACCGCGGCAAGTCCGACGCCGCCGCCGGCGCCATGCACCAGCAGCACCTCGCCCGGCTTGATCTGCCCGCGGTCGATCAGCGCATGATATGCGGTGCCGTGCGCGGCAAGAAAGGTCGCGCCTTCCGCATAGTCGAAGGTCGACGGCACCGGCACGAGTTGCGACGGCACCGCGACAGTCTCGTCGCAATAGGCGCCGAACCGCATCTTGACGATCACCCTGTCGCCGACGGAGACACCGGATGCCCCATTGACCTCGACGACATCGCCGGCGGCTTCCGAGCCCGGCGTGAAGGGCAGCGGCGGCTTGAGCTGGTACTCGCCGGCGGCCATCAGGATGTCGGGGAAATTGATCCCCGCGGCGCGGATCGCAACGCGCACCTGCCCCGGCTGCAACGGCACCGAGGCGAAGGTCTCCAGTTGAAGGCGCTCGGGCGGCCCGAGCTCGCGGCAAACGACGGCTTTCGGCATCAGGCGGCTCGCGCCTTGAGGCGGGCCAGCGCCTCGCGGATCAGCGGCAGGCGGTCGTTGCCGAAATACATGTCGGTCTTGTCGAGATAGATCGTGGGCGAGCCGAAACCGCCGCGCGCCATCACCTCCTCGGTGTTGGCCTTGAGCTGATCCTTGATCGCCTGGTCGCCGATGCCGGCGAAGAACTGCGCCGGGTCGATCCCGAGCCTGGTGCAGATCTCGCTCAGCACCGCATCCTGCGAGATGTCCTTGTCATCGCCCCAATAGGCCTCGAACACCGCGCGCGCGAACGGCACCATTTTCTCGTTGCCGAGAAGGATGCAGCCGCGCATGGCCTTGACGCTGTTCACCGGAAACACCGTCGGCGGCATCTTGATCGCAAGCCCCGCCGAGCGCGCCCAGTCGGCGAGATCCTTCTTCATGTAGCGCGCCTTCAGCGGCACCGGCTTCTCACGCTGGGCGTAGACCGACGGATTGACGGTGTTGAAGATGCCGCCGACCAGGATCGGTCGCCAGGCGATATCAACGTCGAACTCCTTCGCGAGCGGCTGGATGTTGTGCCAGGCGAGGTAAGTCCACGGGCTGGAACAGTCGAAGAAGAATTCGATCATGGCGTTTCCTTGTGTTGTGGTCTCAGTTTCGTCATTCCGGGGCGCGCCGCTCGGCGCGAGCCCGGAATCCATACTCACGATGGTGGTTATGGATTCCGGGCTCGTCGCTCCGCGCCGCCCCGGAATGACAGCGAATCATTTCTTCTCGACAAGCTCCTTCGCGCGCTGGCCGAACATGTTCTTGCGGGATTCCTCGTCGAACGGCTCCTTGACGAATTTTCCGATCGCAAGCCCTGCCTGCACCTGTGGCCGCGCCCGCACGGTCGCGTACCACCGCTTGATGTTCGGGTAATCGTCGAGGGTGAGACCCTGCGCCTTGTGGGTCATGGTCCAGGGGAAGCAGGCGATATCGGCGATCGAATAATCGGGGCCTGCGATATAGGCGCCGGTCTTGCCGAGCTGACGGTCGAGCACGCCATAGAGCCGCGCAGTCTCGTCGCGGTAGCGCTCGATCGCATAGGGAATCTTCTCGGCGGCATAGAGTGCGAAATGGCCGTGCTGGCCGAGCATCGGCCCGAGGCCGCCCATCTGCCACATCACCCATTGGATGACGTTCGACCGCGCACGCAGCTCCCTGGACAGGAAGCGGCCGGTCTTGTCGGCGAGATAGATCAGGATCGCGCCGGTCTCGAACACCGAGAACGGCCCGCCGCCGTCGGCCGGCTGATGGTCGACGATCGCGGGGATGCGGTTGTTCGGACTGATCGCCAGGAATTCGGGCCGAAACTGCTCCCCGGCGCGGATGTTCACCGGGATCACCTGATAGGGCAGCCCCAGTTCCTCCAGCATGATCGAGATCTTCCAGCCATTCGGCGTCGGCGCGTAGTGCAGGTCGATCATCGGCGTCCCTATTCCCATCACAAAGACTTTTGTTGTTCTGTACCTCCACTCTAGGACATGGCACACAGGCGCTCAATCAGAACCCGTCGGGAGGCACCCATGCTGTTTCCAACCACGATCGCAGGCTCGCTGCCGAAGCCGGAATGGCTCGCCGAGCCGAACATGCTGTGGGCACCGTGGAAGTCGGAGGGCGCCGAGCTCGCCCGCGCCAAGCGCGACGCCACGGTGCTTGCGGTCAAGCTGCAGGAGGATGCCGGCGTCGACATCGTCACCGAGGGCGAGCAGGCGCGCCAGCACTTCGTGCACGGCTTTCTAGAGCGGATCGAGGGTATCGATTTTGCCCACAAGGTCGAGATGGGCATCCGCAAGGACCGCTATAAGGCAATGGTCCCGCAGGTGGTCGCGCCGTTGCAGCTCAAGGGCCGCGTCCATGAGGGCGAGGCGCGTGCCGCGCGCGCCCATACCAGGAATCGGCTGAAGTTCACCCTGCCAGGTCCCATGACAATCATCGATACCATCGCCGACCAATATTACGGCGACCGCGTCAAGATGGCGTTCGCCTTTGCCGAGTTGTTGAATCAAGAGGCAAAAGCGTTGGAGGCCGACGGCGTCGACATGATCCAGTTCGACGAGCCTGCGTTCAACGTCTACATGGACGAGGTGCGCGACTGGGGCATCAAGGCGCTGGAGCGCGCCGCCGAGGGGCTCACTTGCGCGACCGCCGTGCACATCTGCTACGGCTACGGCATCAAGGCCAACACCGACTGGAAGCAGACGCTCGGCGGCGAGTGGCGGCAGTACGAGGAGACCTTTCCGGTCATCGACAAGAGCACGATCCAGCAGGTCGCGATCGAATGCCGCAATTCGAAGGTGCCGATCGAGCTGCTCGCCGCCCTCCCCGGCAAGATCGTGCAGGCCGGCGTGATCGACGTCGCCAGCGACGAAATCGAGACCGCGGAAGATGTCGTCAAGGTGATCGAGGCGGTCGCCAAGCACGTGCCGAAGGCCAACATCATCGCGACCACCAATTGCGGCATGGCGCCGATGCGGCGGGATATTGCCGAAGCCAAGCTGATCGCGCTCGGTGCGGGCGCGAAGCTGGCGCGGCAGCGGCTGGCGTAAGCACAGCGACGGCGGCTCAGCCAAGCGCAGCCGCCGCGCTCGGATGCAGCACCGGCCGATAGCCGGACTGAAATGCACGGACGGTCGACGGCGGCGTCAGCAGCATCGCGGCCTCCGCTACGTCGGCCCGGCTGTAACCGGCAAAGGACCAGCGCAACGTGGTGCCGGCCGTAACGAGAAAGCTCTCGCCGTTCGCCAGCACCATCGTGCCATCGGGAAGTTCGGCGAGCGGCAACGGCAACGGATGCAGCCGCTTCCTGCCGCGGTCGAGCCGCTCGGCGTGCAGCACCGCATCCATCGCCTTGGCGCTGAGATCGCTCGTGGAGTTGCCTTGCTCCCATGCGGCGCGAAACCGGTTGGCGTCGTCGCGGCGGCAGTAGAAGCAGGGCCGGTGTCCGGCCGCGAACGCGGTCGCTTCATCGAGAAAGAACAGCTCGGTCCAGCTCTGCCGGCGCATCACCTCACGCCGCCGTCCCCTGAACTCGCAGACGCAAGTGAGCCACGCCGGCGACGACCAGCGCTTGTTCAACAGCGTCCGTGTCGCGGGATCGTGGATGATGCCGCGGTTGCCGGTGAAGGTGCCGCGATGGTGTGTGGCGACGATGTCGCCTGACGGAGCGACGCGGTTCTGCAGGGGCATGGCGCGAGTCCGATGTCCATCACGTCATTCCGGGATGGTCCGAAGGGCCAGACCCGGACTCTCGAGATTCCGGGTTCGCGTCTTCGCGCCCCGGAATGACGGCAAGCTCACGCCGCCCCATCCCTGATCGGCGGCTGGAACGACAGCGCGGTATCCCAGGGGAAGAAGATCCAGGTGTCCTGCGACACCTCGGTGATGTAGGTGTCGACCAGCGGCCGGCCCTTGGGCTTGGCGTAGACGGTTGCGAAATGGGCGTCGGGCAGCATCTCGCGCACCAGCTTGCCGGTCTTGCCGGTATCGACGAGGTCATCGACGATCAACAGCCCCTTGCCGGTGCCGCCGCCGAGCTTGGCGGTCTGCTCCGAAATGCCCTTGAGCACTTTCAGGTCGCCCTGCTTGTCATGATCGTAGCTGGCAACGCAGACCGTATCGATCACCCGCAAGCCGAGCTCGCGCGCCACGATCGCTGCCGGCACCAGCCCGCCGCGGGTGATCGCGACCACCGCATGGAACGGGCCCACTTCATTCAGCCGCCAGGTCAGCGCCCGGCAGTCCCGATGGAATTGATCCCACGAGACCGGGAACGGCCTGCCGGCCCGTTCCTGCGCACTCGGTTCAGAATTTCGCTCGACCATATCGCTTCAACCCGCCGGCTTCTTCTGCGCGGCTTGCACCTGCTTCAGCATCTCCTTCACCGCGGCCATCGCCGCGGCAAGCTTCTCCGGATCGCGCGAGCGGACCACCAGATTGGTGTTCGGCTTCTGATTCTCGTCCTGGAACGGATAGCTGCCGATGATGGTGTCGGGATTCGCCTCCGCGATCGCCCGCAGCGGGCCGCCGATATCGCCCTCGCGCGCGTCGGCGCGGACCGAGTCCGACAGCATCCGCACCCCGGATTTCAGGGTCGGCGCCACGATGTCCATCATCGCCTGCATGATGGTCGGGATGCCGGCCATCACGATGACATTACCGAGCTTGAAGCCCGGCGCCAGGATGGTCGCGCTCTGGATCAGCTCGGCACCGTCGGGCACCCGGGCCATCCGCAGCCGCGCCTCGTTGAGGTCCTGCTCGCTCCAGCGCTCCCTGAACCGCGCCACCACCTCGGGGTGATGGTGGATATCGACGCCGAACGCCTTCGCCACGCTGTCGGCGGTGATGTCGTCATGGGTCGGCCCGATGCCGCCCGTCGTGAATACGTAGGTGTACCTATGCCGCAGCGCGTCAAGGGCGGCGACGATGTCGGCCTCCTCGTCGGCGACGACGCGGACCTCCTTGAGGTCGATGCCGATATTGGTCAGGTATTCGGCGATGAAGCCGATATTCTTGTCCTTGGTCCGGCCGGACAGGATCTCGTCTCCGATCACCAATATCCCCGCCGTGACGATCTCGCTCATGGTCTCATTCCCTAACTTGATCCCCTGACATTGCCGATCCAATGCCTTGATGTCACGGGGTTTTGCCGCCGAATTAAGCAGACCTCAGCCGGTTTTTCGGGCAGGCCTTCCGCCTCACCCTTAGCAAATGCCACAGGCCAATGCATATCGCGCTGGCCCGCCCCTTGCTACCATCCCATCAAGTCATGCACTGTGTCACATGGCTTGGGAGGGCAGTCGGGATATATGGCAGTCGCGTTCGATGAGATGAACGGCCTCGGCGAGGACCTTCGCCCGGCCTACCAGGAGCTCTCCCGCTGGCTCAAAGAGACGCCGCCGGATGCGCTCGAATATCGACGCCAGGAAGCGGAGCTGTTGTTCCGCCGGATCGGCATCACCTTCGCGGTCTATGGCGATTCCGAAGCCCAGGAGCGGCTGATCCCGTTCGACGTCATTCCGCGCATCATGTCCGCAACCGAGTGGACGTTGCTGGAAAAGGGCCTGAAGCAGCGCGTGCTCGCGCTCAACATGTTCCTCAAGGACGTCTATCACGGCCGCGACATCCTGCGCGCCAACGTCATCCCCGAAGACCTGATCTTCCAGAATCCGGTATTCCGTCCGGAGATGAACGGCCAGGACGTGCCGCACGACATCTATGTCCACATCGCCGGCATCGACATCATCCGCACCGATCCGGACAATTTCATCGTGCTGGAGGACAATGCGCGGACGCCGTCCGGCGTGTCCTACATGCTGGAAAACCGCGAGATCATGATGCGGCTGTTTCCCGACCTGTTCGCGCGGCACCGCGTGGCACCGGTCGAGCGCTATCCGGACGAGTTGCTGTCGGCGCTGCGGTCGGTGGCGCCGCACAGCGCCTCCGCCGAACCGACGGTCGCGCTGATGACACCCGGCGTCTACAACTCCGCCTATTACGAGCACTCGTTCCTGGCCGACAAGCTCGGCATCGAGCTGGTCGAAGGGCGCGATCTCATCGTCAAGAACGACGAGGTGTTCATGCGCACCACGGAGGGGCTGAAGCGGGTCGACGTGATCTACCGCCGCGTCGACGACGATTTCCTCGATCCCCTCACCTTCCGTCCGGATTCCGCACTCGGCGTGCCCGGGCTGATGTCGGCCTACGCCGCCGGCAACATCACGCTCGCCAATGCGGTCGGCACCGGCATCGCCGACGACAAGGCGATCTATTCCTACATGCCCGACATCGTGAAGTTCTATCTCAGCGAGGAGCCGATCCTGAAGAACGTGCAGACCTGGCGCTGCCGCGAAGCCCAGGATCTGTCTTACGTGCTCGACAACCTCGCCGACCTCGTGGTCAAGGAGGTGCACGGCTCGGGCGGCTACGGCATGCTGATCGGGCCGGCCGCCACCAAGGCGACCATCGAGGCGTTCCGCGACAAGCTGAAGCGCGAGCCGGAGGGCTTCATCGCCCAGCCGACGCTGGCGCTGTCGACCTGCCCGACCTGCACCGACAAGGGTCTCGCGCCGCGCCATGTCGACCTCCGTCCGTTCGTGCTGACCGGCTCCAGCCACACCACCATCGTGCCCGGCGGGTTGACGCGGGTGGCGCTGAAGGAAGGCTCGCTGGTGGTCAATTCGAGCCAGGGCGGCGGCACCAAGGACACCTGGATACTGAGTGAGTAGTTGAAAGCATGCTGTCGCGCACCGCTGAAAACCTGTTCTGGCTGGCCCGTTACGTCGAACGCGCCGAATATCTCGCGCGCACGATCGACGCCACGCTGCGCGTCACCGCGCTGCCGGCGGCCTATGTCGGCAAAACCAATGAGTGGGATTCCGCGCTGCTCACCGCCGGAGTCGGCGCAGCGTTCTACGATCACTACCAGGAAGCCAACCAGCAGAACGTCGTCGAATATCTCTCCTTCTCCTCGGAGAACCCCTCCTCGATCAAGAACTGCATCGAGGCGGCACGGCTCAACTCGCGCTCGGTCCGCACAGCGCTGACGTCGGAGATGTGGGACACCATCAACTCGGCGTGGATCGAGTTGCAGGCCGTCTGGAGCAAGGGCGGCACCGGCAGCCGCGAGGAGCTGGCGAAATTCTTGCGCTTCGTGCAGGAGACCTCGCTGCGCTTCGACGGCTCGGCCTATCGCACCATGCTGCGCAACGACGCCTACTGGTTCTCGCGGCTCGGCGTGCATCTCGAGCGCGCCGACAACACTGCCCGCATTCTCGACGTGAAGTATCATGTGCTGTTGCCGGAGGAGGAGCATGTCGGTGGCCCGCTGGATTACTACCAGTGGACCTCGATCCTGCGCTCGGTGTCGGCCACCACGGCCTATCACTGGGTCTACCGGGAAACCCTGAAACCCTGGTTGATCGCCGACCTGTTGATCCTCAACGACACGCTGCCGCGCTCGCTTGCGAGCTGCTACAGCAACCTGGTGCGCAATCTGGACCAGATCGGCGTCGCCTATGGCCGCCAGGGCGCTTCCCAGCGTCACGCCCGCGGCATCAGGAACCGGCTCGAGCACAGCCACATGGACGACATCTTCCAGCACGGCGTGCACGAGTTCATCCAGGAATTCATCGCGGATAACTCCAGGCTGGGTGAGATCATCACCAAGCAGTATCTGATCTAGAGTAAAAGTCGTGAAATCGGCACCGTCCGCGGGCACTGTCTTCACCTCTCCCGAAGGGCGAGGTCGGATCGCGTTTTGCGATCCGGGTGAGGGAGTTCGGTCTATCGAGGGAGCTTAGCCCCTCACCCGAATTGCTTCGCAATTCGACCTCTCCCGATGGGAGAGGTAAAATACCGTTGCTGCCAGCTCCGATCTGACCTACTGGAAACGCGACATGCGCCTGCGGATTGCCCATACCACCACCTATCGCTACGAGCCGGCGGCCTCGGGCGTGATCCAGATTCTGCGGATGACGCCGGGTAGCCATGACGGCCAGTATGTCGCCGACTGGCAGATCGACGTCTCGACCGATTCCCGGCTCGACACCCATGAGGACGCCTTCGGCAACGTCACCCATGTGCTGACGCACGGTTCGATCACCGACCTCACGATCCATTGCGAAGGCCTGGTCGAGACCCAAGACACCGGCGGCGTGCTGAAGGGTAGCGACGAGCGGTTTCCGCCGAGCCTGTTCCTGCGCCCCACGCCGCTGACCGACCTCAACCCGGCGATGACGGCGTTCGTGCGCGAGCTGCGCACGGAGGCCGACAGCGACGTGCTCGGCTTCCTGCATGCGTTGATGGTGCAGATCTACGAGCATATGACCTTCGACGAGGACCCGACCAACAGCGCCACCTCGGCCTCCGAGGCGTTCGCGCTGAAGCGCGGTGTCTGCCAGGACTACGCCCACATCCTGATCGCCTGCGCGCGTGCCGGCGGCGTTCCGGCGCGCTTCGTCTCCGGTCACTTCCTGCGCTCCGACGGCATGGTGAACCAGCAGGCCGGTCACGCCTGGGCGGAGGCCTTCGTGCCAGACTTGGGCTGGGTCGGCTTCGATGCCGCCAACGGCATCTGCACCACGGACGCCCATGCCCGCGTCGCGATCGGCCTCGACTATCTCGGCGCCGCCCCTGTCCGCGGCACCCGCTATGGCGGCGGCAACGAGACGCTGACGGTCGCGGTCAAGGTCGACCAGGCCGGACGTCCCGGACAGTGGCAGAGCCAATCGCAATCCTAAGTTGCCCGGCGACCATCCCTCGGTTAAAGACAGAGGTGGATTTCCTGGAAAGCCGACGCCAATTCGATCGTCGGCACAAGGAGACGTGGCATGTTGCGAGACGCCAACTTCTCACACATGGTCGGCACCGGACATCGCGTCTTCCTGATCATGCCGTTTGCCCTCACGCCGACCTACAAGATTCTGGCGGACACCATTGGTGACGTTCTCGATCGCTATGGCATCGCAACGGTCCGCGCCGACGATCGACAGAGCGCGGCGACCCTGTGGGAAAGCCTGCAGAAAGACATGGATTCCTGTTCCCACGCCATCGCGATTGTCGATGACCGGACCAAGTCCGGCATCAACAAGAATGTGCTCATCGAGACAGGTTACATGCTCGCACGCAAGGCCGGTGTCCTGCTGCTGAAAGATCGCACTCTTGCAAGCCTGCCTACCGATCTGCTTGGCCACCTGTATCGAACGTTCGATCCGAAGAACGTAAAGAAGACCACCACAAAGGCCGTTGTCGAATGGCTGCGCGACCAGGGGCTCGCGAAACGCCCTTCCGAGAAGCTCGTTGTCTTCGTCAGCCACGGCGGCACGTGCCGGTGCGCCATGAGCAAGGCCATCCTGCTCAACGCCTTCAAGGGGCGTACGCTGCCGTTCGACCTCAGCGTCATGTCCCTGGCCGCGATCTTTGGCGAAAGACAAGGCGCATCAAAGAGTGCGCGTTCGATCGTAAGCAAGGCGTTCGGGGAAGACATTCTCGAGAACCATCGCGTGAGAAAACGCTACCCCGCCCTGGCGGACGAAGCCGATCTCATCCTGTGCGCCAGCGCAGACTACAAACAGTATTTTCCAGAATCCAAGACGCACACGATCGGAGAGTATTTCGGCAAGCCCGGAAACATCCAGAATCCATGGCCAGACCAGGACGATGAAATCTCGTCACGTAAATACAAGGACTGCTTCGAGCAGCTTAGGGCGCTCATAGAGCCAAACAGCGAACGAATCTTGCGCGACCTGCAAGGGATGGCGCTCTCCAGCCATGTGCCGCTGAAGCGAGCCAAGAAGCGCGCGCTCGCGTGATCCCTCCTTGTTCCGCCTGCACCTTGCAATCGCGGGCTGGCCCTGCGGTGCACCCGATATGACCATGATGCGAGCATGCTATGATCGCGGCTCCGCACCCGACCAGCGAGATAAGCGATGGCAACCGTGAAACTCCTTTCAGACAATGAACTCTCGGCGGACGCCCGCGCCGTGTTTGACGACATCCGCACGACGCGGAAGTCGGACTTCATCAACAATTTCTGGCGTGCGCTCGCGCATGACCCGAAGACCTTGCGGCGGACCTGGGAGAGCATCAAACAAGTCATGGCACCGGGCGCGCTCGATCCGAAGGTCAAGGAGATGCTCTATGTCGCCGTCTCGATCGCCCATGGCTGCAGCTACTGCATTCACTCGCACACCGCGGCCGCCCGCGCCAAAGGCATGACCGAGGCCGAGTATCACGAAATGCTCGCGATCGTCGGCATGGCTGCCGAGACCAACCGGCTGGTCACCGGGCTCGGCGTCCCAGTGGACGAGGCGTTCCTGGTCGATGCACGGGGACCAACGCTGGACTCCTGACCGCCTTGCTCCGGAACGCGCAGCGTTCCCGGGGAATTGGGGTTGGATGCATCCGCGAAATTGGCTACACGTTTCCCCGCCGAGACATGCGGATCGTTGGGGACCGGAAATGACCTATTGCTGCGGAATTCTGGTGCGCGACGGCCTCGTCATGATCGCCGATACCCGCACCAATGCCGGCCTCGACAACGTCTCGACTTTCCGCAAGCTGCACATCTTCGAAAAGCCCGGCGAGCGCATCATGGCGATCGCCAGCGCCGGCAATCTCGCGATCAGCCAGTCTGTCCTGTCGACCCTGACCGAGGGCATGGAAAATCCGGACACCGGCGAGCTCGAGACGCTGATGAATGCGCCGACCATGTTCCAGGCGGCGCAGCGGATCGGCCGCGCGATCCGCTCGGTGCATGCCACCGAGGGCGACGCGCTGCGCTCCGAGGACATCTCCTTCGACGTCTCGTTCCTGTTCGGCGGCCAGATCCAGGGCTCGCGGATGCGCCTGTTCATGGTCTACACCGCCGGCAACTTCATCGAATGCACCACCGACACGCCCTACTTGCAGATCGGCGAGCACAAATACGGCAAGCCGGTGCTCGACCGCGCCATGCATTACGACGTCGAACTCTACGAGGCGCTCAAGACCGGACTGATCTCGATGGATTCGACGATGCGATCCAATCTCGGCGTCGGCCTGCCGATCGACGTGCTGGTGGTGCGCGCCGACGCCTGCGTGGCCGATCTCAACCACCGCATCGAGGCCGGCGAGCCCTATTTCCACGATCTGCGCTCGCGCTGGTCGGCGGCGCTGCGCGCCGCGCACCAGAACATTCCACGCCCGCCCTACAAGAACGAAACCGAAGCAAAAACCAACTAAGAGGAAACTCGGAGATGACTGAGGCAACCAGCAAGATCGCACTCGTGACCGGTGCCGGCACCGGCGTTGGACGCGCCGCGTCGCTCGCTCTGATGGACAAGGGCTACACCGTGGTGCTGGTCGGGCGCCGCCTGGAGATGCTGGAGGAGACCGCCAAGCTCGGCCCCGCCGGCAAGAGCCTGTGCGTCACCGCCGACATGGCCGACCCGGCCGCGATCGCCGCCCTGTTCGACAAGGTGAAGGCGACCTACGGCCGGCTCGACGTGCTGTTCAACAATGCCGGCATGGGCGCGCCGCCGGTGCATTTCGAGGACCTGCCGCTCGAGCAGTGGCAGGCCGTGGTCAACACCAACCTCACCGCGCCGTTCCTGTGCACCCAGCACGCCTTCCGCATCATGAAGGACCAGACCCCGCGCGGCGGCCGCATCATCAACAACGGCTCGATCTCGGCGCATGCACCGCGGCCGTTCTCGGCGGCCTACACCTCGACCAAGCACGCCATCACCGGCCTGACCAAGGCCTCAAACCTCGACGGCCGGATGTATGACATCGCGGTCGGCCAAGTCGATATCGGCAACGCCGCGACCCCGATGACCGACCGCATGGTCAACGGCCCCGGCGTGCTGCAGCCGGACGGCACCACCAAGCACGAGCCGCGCATGGACGCCAAGGCGGTCGGCGACGCCGTCGCGTACATGGCCGGCCTGCCGCTCGACGCCAACGTGCTGTTCATGACCGTCATGGCCACCAAGATGCCGTTCGTCGGCCGGGGCTGATCTTCCCCTGCTCCCCGCTTGCGCCAGGGCTACGCGACGGCATGGCTGGGCTCGTCCCGGCGATGCCGTCGCAGGGGCGCGGCCAAAACATGGAAAACAACCCCATGCAAAGGAGCCGGCGGCTGCCAGCGCCCGATAGGGCACCTTGACACGTCGGGCAACTCAGCTGTATTTTCCATTATTCCGAAATTTTGTGCGCGCCGGGGGAAGGTCGGCGAGGGCAAGTCTCCATGAGGACGGTGAGAGACGAACTCGCGGAGGGTCCCCTCACCCGCCGCTTCGCGTCGACCTCTCCCCGCAAGCGGGGCGAGGTGCAATCCAGAACTCTAGCCACAATCACCGTCATTGCGAGCGAAGCGAAGCAATCCATGCATCCCCGCGGGGAAAAATGGATTGCTTCGTCGCTTCGCTCCTCGCAATGACGGGTGGCAAGAGCGGCGCCCCTACTCCAGCTTCTCGACATGCCGCAGCGTCGGGAACAGCTTCATCCAGAGCAGCGCGACCGCGACCGTGGCGACGCCGCCGAGTACGGCTGACGGCACGGCGCCGAGCAACGCCGCGGTGACGCCGCTCTCGAACTGGCCGAGCTGGTTCGAGGCATTGATGAACAGGAAATTGACCGCGCCGACACGGCCGCGCATCTCGTCGGGCGTGGCGAGCTGCACCAGCGAGAAGCGGATCACGACGCTGATCGTGTCGGCGGCACCGAGCACCGCGAGCGCCAGTGCCGACAGCCACATCCAGTGCGACAGCGCGAACACCACGGTGGCGACGCCGAACACGATCACCGCCTGGAACATGCGCAATCCCACGCGGCTGTTGATGGTGTGCCGCGCCAACACCATCGTCATGAGCAGTGCGCCGACCGCGGGCGCGGCGCGCAGGATGCCGAGGCCGAGCGGGCCGGTCTGCAGGATGTCGCGCGCATAGATCGGCAGCAGCGCGGTGACGCCGCCGAACAGCACCGCGAACAGATCGAGCGAGATGGTACCGAGGATCGCGGGATTGCGGCGCACGAAGGTGACGCCGGCAAACAGATCGTCCGACGAGCCGCCGTTCTTCACCGGCGCCTGCTGCAAGCGGCCGATGCCGCCGGTGAGCAGCGCGCCGAACAGCCAGAACACCATCATGATCCCGTAAGGCGCGCTCGGCATCAGCGCATAGGCAAAGCCGCCGAGCGCGGGACCGGTGATGGTCGCGACCTGGGCCGCGCCGCTCGAGATCGCGGTCGCCCGCTGCAACGATCCCTGCGGCGCGATCAACGGCAGCAGCGCGGCGGTCGCCGGGCTCTCGAACGCGCCGGCGATGCCGAGCACGAAGGTCGCGACGAAGATCTGGATCTCGGAGATGGTGCCGGCAAACGTGCTTCCGGCGAGAAACAATGCGGTCAGCGCTTCCGCGACCTGGCAGGCCTGCACCACGCGCTTGCGCTCGAAGCGATCGGCGGCGTGACCGGCGACGAACACCAGCAGCGCGGTCGGCAGGAACTGCACCAGGCCGACCATGCCGAGGTCGAACGCGCTGCCGGTCAGATCATAGATCTGCCAGCCGATCGCCACCGCGCCGATCTGGCTGGAGAAGCGCGACAGGCTGCGCGACGACAGGAAGAACAGGAAGGGTCTGTGGCCGAGCAGATCGCGGGCGCGGGCCGGCGTGGCGGAGGACATGGATGATGGCGTGGCCGAGCGCCTGCAACTTGTCAATGGTGGGACGGAGAACGCGCAACAGCATTGCGCTGCGCGAAGCCCCTGCCCATAATTGCGCGCGGGTTCTTGGGGGCGTGATGCTGCAGTTGCAATCGGCGCTCGGCGTGGTGGCGTTGCTCGTGATCGCCTGGGCGCTGAGCGAGAATCGGAGCCTCGTATCGCTGCGGCAGGCGGCGATCGGCCTCGTCGTCACCATCGTCACCGCACTGGTGCTGATCAAGGTGCCGCTGGTGACGCAGGCGTTCGGCGCGATCAACGATGCGGTCGGGACCATTGCCGCCGCGACGCGCGCCGGCACGGCCTTCGTGTTCGGCTATGTCGGCGGCGGCCCGGCGCCGTTCGATCCCAAGGCACCGGGATCGGACTTCATCCTCGCCTTCCAGGCGTTGCCGATCGTGCTGGTCATGAGCGTGCTGACGACGCTGCTGTTCTATTGGCGGGTGCTGCCGCCTGTGGTGCGCGGCATGGCCTGGATCCTGGAGCGCACGCTCGGCGTCGGCGGCGCGGTCGGGCTCTCGACCGCGGCCAACATCTTCCTCGGCATGGTGGAAGCCCCGCTGTTCATCCGGCCCTATCTGGCGCAGCTCACCCGCAGCGAATTGTTTCTGGTGATGACCGGCGGCATGGCCGGGATCGCCGGCACCGTGCTGGTGCTCTACGCGACGCTGCTGGCGCCGCTGATCCCCGATGCCGCCGCGCATTTCGTCATCGCCTCGGTGCTGGGCGCGCCGGCCGCGATTTTAGTGAGCCTGATCATGGTGCCGGAGACGACGGACAAGCGCACCGGCGGATCGCTCGACAATCCCGATATCCAGGTGTCGTCGACGATGGACGCCATCGTGAAGGGCACGGCCGCCGGGCTAGAGCTCCTGATGAACATCATCGCGATGCTGCTGGTGCTGGTCGCGCTGGTCTATCTCGCCAACAAGATCATCGGCCTGCTGCCGGAGATCGGCGGCGCGAAAATCTCGCTGCAACGGCTGCTCGGCTACGTGATGGCGCCGGTGTGCTGGCTGATGGGCCTGCCGTGGCCGCAGGCGATCACCGCGGGAAGCCTGATGGGCACCAAGACCGTGTTGAACGAGCTGATCGCCTATGTCGATCTGTCGAAGCTCGGTCCCGACGCGCTCGATCCGCGCTCGCGGCTGATCATGCTCTATGCGATGTGCGGCTTCGCCAACTTCGCGAGCCTCGGCATCATGATCGGCGGCCTCGGCATCATGGCGCCCGGGCGGCGCGACGAGATCAATGCGCTCGGGCTGAAGTCGATCGTGTCGGGCACGCTGACGACCTGCCTGATGGGCGCGATCGTGGGGGCGATGACGTCACCGACTTAGCGGCTGGCGTGATCCGCCCCACCCGCCTCCTTGATGAAGGCGAGCAGCAGTGCGCCGAGCCGATCCGGCTGCTCCTGCTGGATCCAGTGACCGGCGCCGTCGATCAGTTCGATGTCACGCATCCGCGTCGTCGCCTTCGTCCTCATCAGATCGAGCGTGCCCGGCGCCGCGTAGGTGCCCCAATCGCTCGTCCCGCCGATGAACAGCGACGGGACATCGATCGTCCTGCCCGAGAACAGGCGCAACTCAGCGTTCAGGTCAGGATCGGAGAAGACACGATAAGCCATGAGGGCACCTTGAAACCCGGTGCGGCCATACTCCTCGGTGTAGACGCCAAGCTCCGGCTCGGTGAGCCATTTGCAGGCCGAGGCTTCGGCGGCAGAAGGCTGGAATGGAGCGACGGTCTGGGACATCGTCTTGCCGAGATCCATCACGTAATAGGTCGGCATCTGTGCAAGTTCAGGGGCGGTTGGCGCCTGCAACGGATGCGGCTTGTTTCCGGGCCAGTCAGCGCTCTTGACGTGGAAGAATGCGCGAAGAAACGCGTGTAGACCTTGAGGGGGATGCCACAGGTCATCGTTCGCCGCCCGTGAGCTCAGGTATTGCTGATAATGCTGTCTCGGCGGATCGAGCGCCGCCAGCGCGTCCGCGAGCTTTTGATTTTCAGTGTTCGGCTGAGCCGGCGATGGCGCGCTGTCCGCAATGTTGAACGGAAACGAAGGCGGTCCGGGGAACGGGGCGCTCATCAGCACCACCGAGGGAAAGACGTCAGGTCGGGCGAGCGCGCAATAGGCAGCCACGGGCGAGCCGAAGTCGTGTCCGACCAGCATTGCCGTGCGCCGATACCCCAGCGCCGAAACCAAGCCGAGGGCGTCGCGCGTCATGTTCAAGAGGCTGAACGGCTGCAGCGGGGCGTCATAGTCGTTCACCCAACCGGTGGTACGGCCAAAACCGCGCTGATCGGGCGCCACGACATGGTAGCCGGCGTCAGCCAGGATTGGGATCAGGTGCCGCCAGCCGAAAGCCAAGTCCGGAAAGCCGTGCAGCAGCAGAGCCAGCGGCCGGCCGGGGCTTTCGCAACCGGCTTCGAGAAGATGGACATCGAGGCCGTTGACCCCGTGGATCATGCGCGAGCGGACACCCTTGGGAAGCGTTCCCTCGCCGTAGGTTGGTTGGGTCAAGTCAGCTCCTCCTGTGGGGTTTGCGCGGGCCGCTCGAAGCGAGGCCGCGACCAGGCCGGCCGCCCCCATCGCCAGGACGGCTCGTCGGGACGCTCTCTGGCTTCGGATTCGGTCGAGGGGCATCACTGGACCTCTTCTATGGTGATCGCCATAGTATGGCGATCACCATAGCGACGTCAAGCGAAACGGTTTATCTTGACGGCATGCCACGTAAGACTGACGCCCGCGCGCGCGCGATTGCCACGGCCGAACGGCTGTTTCGCATCCAGGGCTACACCGCGACTGGATTGACCCAGATCATTGCAGAGAGCGGTGCGCCCAAGGGATCGTTCTACTTTCACTTTCCGCGCGGCAAGGCGCAGCTCGCGGAAGAAGCGATCGATCATTACGTCGCAAGCAGAATGGCTGTGTTGCGGGACATCTCGGCGAACACGGCGGGCGATGCCCTGAAGTTTGTTCTTGAGATTTTCCGCACATTCGCCGCCGAAATGGTCGCCTCTGATTTCCAGTATGGATGTCTGATGCAAAATCTGGCGAATGAGCTGCCCGCGCTCGATGCCGAGCTGACAAAACGGGTGGCGCGCGGATTTGTCGATTCGACCGAGATCATCGCGGAGCATTTCAGGGGGTGCGGTTTCACTCCCGCGCGCGCATCCTCAACCGCAGCCGCCTTGGTCGCCGCCCTCGAAGGCGCGCGAACCATCGCGCGCCTGGAACGCACGCCGGCGATCTTCGAGGCGCTGGCGGAGGTGAGTGTCCAGAGGCTGTGAGTCCCCCGTCATTCCGGGGCGCGCGAAGCGAGAACCCGGAATCCATGGGATTCCGGGTTCTCGCTTCGCGCGCCCCGGAATGACGATCAGGCCTTCAACTCCACCGTCTTGAACTCTGCCGGCAGGATCACCTCCAGCAGTTCGACGTCATCGGAATAATCCAGGATCATGTGCTTGATACGCGGCGGCTGGGTCCAGGCGCTGCCTTCTTTCATCAGCGTCTCGCCCTCGCCGTCCATGTAGGTCTTCACCCAGCCCTTGAGCACATAGACCATCTGGAAGTCCACATCGTGGAAGTGCAGCTTCGACACTTCATCCGGATTGCACGGTCCCTGCAACCGGATCACATGCGCCTGCGCGAGGCCATGCGAGGCTGCCGATATGCCGAGGTCGCGATACTTGGCGTAGGCGCGCAGTCCGTCGGCCTTGAAATCCTCTTCGCGGTGATGGCTGATCGCGACGCGCTGCTTCGGCCGCGCCTTGCTCGCTGATTTCGGCGCGCTCTTCTTCGCCGCCGAGACGCGGCCCTTGGACTTGATGGTCTTGCGCGCGGATGATTTTTTGGCGCCGGCGCCGAGCCCGGTCCATTTCTTCTTCACCGCGGTCTTGGCTGCGGATCTCGATGCCGTCTTCTTGGCCATTGTTCGCCTCCCGTCGTGCTTGATGGCAGGAAGCTAACACAAGTCTCGCAACGTAGGGCGGGCAAAGGCGCGTGAACGCCGTGCCCGCCATTCCAGGCGTGCTCGCGATGGTGGGCACGCTGTCGCTTTCCCCACCCTAATCCTCAGCTACTGATCTTCAATGCAGCCGGAAGACGCCGTCGACTGCGCGCAGCTCGGCCGGCTTGACCAGCTTGGAATGCGCCACCGTCACCGAGAACAGCGGGCCCTCGAGCTTCTGCTGCCAGAAGGCGAGGAAATCCTGCAGCGCCGGAAATTTCGGAAACAGGTCGTAGTTCTGCCAGACATAGGTCTGCAGCAATGAGGGGTGATCCGGCATCCGATAGAGGATTTGCGCCGTCGTCAGCCCGTACCCCAGCAACTGCTTCCGGAAATCGTCGGAAACAACCCCACCAACTCGCGAGACCATGCCAACCTCCTGTGACGGAGCGCATTCACATGGTGGCCGACCTCCCCGCCGGACCACCGGCCATGGATGCGCTCACATGAGAGAAATGTGACGCACGCGACTAACTCATCTCAAGCCCAAATGTTTAATAGGTTGTTGAAATTTCGTGCGTTGGCAGCAGCTTACCGCATCTGCTAATAGCCCCGCCGGTCTCTCGGCGCGGCATTAAGCATGCCGAAATGATCTCGGCATCCTGCTGGCAGCCGACACTTACGAGTGCCAATTTTTCTGCTAGAGGCTCTTGCCCGCCGTCAAGGCTTGGCCTATGTCCTGCGCAGCCAGTCTGGCACTCGCTGGGCTGGACTGCTAACACTCCAAAAATCTACAGCATCTGCAAATGTTTAGGAGGACTGCATGAAATTCCGTCCGCTTCACGACCGCGTCGTGGTCAAGCGTATCGACGCCGAAGAGAAGACCGCTGGCGGCATCATCATTCCGGACAGTGCCAAGGAAAAGCCCTCGCAGGGCGAAGTCGTCGCAGTTGGCCCCGGCGGCCGCGATGAGACTGGCAAGCTGACCCCCATCGACGTCAAGGTCGGCGATCGCGTCCTGTTCGGCAAGTGGTCGGGCACCGAGGTCAAGATCGACGGCGAAGACCTGCTGATCATGAAGGAAAGCGACATCATGGGCGTGCTCGACGTCCCCGCTTCCAAGAAGAAGGCGGCCTAAGCGCCCCCTCCCTCCCAGGTTAAATCTCGCAAGGAAAAACTCAGATGGCAGCTAAAGAAGTCAAATTCTCCGTCGAGGCGCGCGACAAGATGCTGCGCGGCGTCGACGTTCTCGCCAACGCGGTGAAGGTCACGCTCGGTCCGAAGGGCCGCAACGTGGTGCTCGAGAAGTCGTTCGGCGCTCCCCGCATCACCAAGGACGGCGTCACCGTCGCCAAGGAGATCGAGCTCGAGGACAAGTTCGAGAACATGGGCGCCCAGATGGTGCGCGAAGTCGCCTCCAAGTCCGCTGACGCGGCCGGCGACGGCACCACCACAGCGACCGTGCTCGCCCAGGCGATCGTTAAGGAAGGCGCCAAGTCGGTCGCCGCCGGCATGAACCCGATGGATCTGAAGCGCGGTATCGACCTCGCGGTCGAGGCCGTCGTGGCCGACCTCCAGAAGAACTCGAAGAAGGTCACCTCGAACGAGGAGATCGCCCAGGTCGGCACCATTTCGGCCAACGGCGATGCCGAGATCGGCAAGTTCCTCGCCGACGCCATGAAGAAGGTCGGCAACGAGGGCGTGATCACGGTCGAGGAAGCCAAGTCGCTCGAGACCGAGCTCGACGTCGTCGAGGGCATGCAGTTCGACCGCGGCTACATCTCGCCCTACTTCGTCACCAACGCCGACAAGATGCGCGTCGAGATGGACGACGCCTACATCCTCATCAACGAGAAGAAGCTCTCCTCACTGAACGAGCTGCTGCCGCTGCTCGAGGCCGTGGTGCAGACCGGCAAGCCGCTGGTCATCGTCGCTGAAGACGTCGAAGGCGAAGCCCTCGCCACCCTCGTCGTCAACCGCCTGCGTGGCGGCCTGAAGGTCGCGGCCGTCAAGGCTCCGGGCTTCGGCGATCGCCGCAAGGCCATGCTGCAGGACATCGCGATCCTGACCGGCGGCCAGGCCATCTCGGAAGACCTCGGCATCAAGCTCGAGAACGTCACGCTGCAGATGCTCGGCCGCGCCAAGAAAGTGATGATCGACAAGGAAAACACCACGATCGTCAACGGCGCCGGCAAGAAGGCCGACATCGACGCCCGCGTTGCCCAGATCAAGGCGCAGATCGAGGAGACCACCTCGGACTACGACCGCGAGAAGCTGCAGGAGCGTCTCGCCAAGCTCGCAGGCGGCGTCGCGGTGATCCGCGTCGGCGGCGCGACCGAAGTCGAGGTGAAGGAGCGCAAGGATCGCGTTGATGACGCGATGCATGCGACCCGTGCGGCTGTCGAGGAAGGCATCGTCCCGGGCGGCGGCGTCGCCCTGCTCCGTGCCTCCGAGCAGCTCAAGGGCCTGCGCACCAAGAACGACGACCAGAAGACCGGCGTCGAGATCGTGCGCAAGGCGCTGTCGGCTCCGGCTCGCCAGATCGCGATCAACGCCGGTGAGGACGGCTCCGTCATCGTCGGCAAGATCCTGGAGAACAAGACCTACAATCACGGCTTCGACTCCCAGACCGGCGACTACGCCGACCTGGTCAAGAAGGGCATCATCGACCCGACCAAGGTCGTCCGTACCGCGATCCAGAACGCGGCCTCGGTTGCTGCGCTCCTGATCACCACGGAAGCCATGGTTGCCGAGCTGCCGAAGAAGAACGCCGGCGGCCCCGCGATGCCTCCGGGCGGCGGCATGGGCGGCATGGACTTCTAAGGTCCGGCCACTCAAGGCAATCCACGAAATGCAAAACCCCGGCAGCGATGCCGGGGTTTTTGTTTTTGAGGGGAGTAACAGTCCCTGTTGCCTTACCCCCGGAGCCGGGCAAAACTCCCTCGTCATTCCAGGGCGGCGCGCAGCGCCGAGCCCGGAATCCATTCCCCCGCTTGCTCATGGCCTATTACGTCTATCTCCTCGCTAGCGATAAATACGGTACGCTCTATCTCGGCGTGACGAACGACGTCGTTCGTCGCATCCATGAGCATAAGAGCAAGGCAGTTGCCGGCTTCACGAAACGATACGCCGTCGACAAGCTCGTCTGGTTCGAGGTCTACGATGATGCACTGACGGCGATCGCGCGTGAAAAGGAATTGAAGAAGTGGCGACGAGATTGGAAGATCAGATTGATTGAAGAAAAAAATCCCCAGTGGATCGATTTGTACCCCGAAATCGCCGCCGGACACATTGGATGAATGGATTCCGGGCTCGCGACTTCGTCGCGCCCCGGAATGACGAAATCGAAGGGCCGCCCGTGGGCGGCCCCTTCTTGTTACGCGCTCTCGGGCGCCTTGAGGCGGACCAGCTTGGTCAGCAGCGCATCGAGGCCCTGGCCGTCGCCGGCATGCAGGTCGATGCGGCCGACCTTCTCGACCAGACGCTCGAGCGACTCCAGCTCCTTGAGCCGCAGCAGCAGAGGGTTCTCCTCCATCAGCTTGGCAGTGTTCAGGAGCGAACGCGTCGCCGCGGTCTCCTCCTGCCGGCGGATCAGGTTGGCCTTCGCGACCCGCTCCGCTTCCACCACCTTGTTGACCAGCTCGCGGATCTCGCCGGGCAGGATCACGTCCTTGACGCCGAGCTCGGTGACCTCGACGCCGGACTCCGCGACACGCCCGCGGACGTAGTCCCGAAGCTCCTCGTCGAGCGCGGTTTTCGCAGACAGCACCTCGTCGAGCGTACGGCCGGCCACCGCCTCGCGGATCGCGAACTGCACCAAACGATACAGCCACGCATCCACGTCGGGCACCGTTGCCACGACCCGCTCGGGATCGACGATCCGGCGGAACGCGGTCAGCGTCACGCGCAGCGCGATGCGATCCTTGGTCAGCATCTCCTGCGCCGTGATCTCGATCGCCTGGGGACGCAGGTCGAGGCGCTTGACCTCGATCTTGCGGCCCGCGATCCAGAACGCGTGCCGGCCGGGCGCGAGCCGCTCGATGAGCTTGCCCTCGACGGTGAGCAGACCGGCCTCGTGGTTCTCGACCACCGCCTCGGTGATGACGCCGGCCCGGTTGGGCTGGATCATCGCAAGATGGCGCGCCGTGACCCTGATGTCATCCGTCACGTCGATGCGCTCGACCTCGACCGACGTCGCGACCTTCCAGTACACGCGCGTCTGCCAGGGCGTCATCAGCTGAACGGGTCGGCCGTCGAGGCTGACGATCGCGATCTCGTTCGCGCGGGTCTCGATCGCCTCGAACAGCTCGTCGGCCAGATCGGGCCGCGCGGCCTTGATCACCGCATAGCGATCCGCAGGGAATTCGCTCCGCACGACGCCGAACAGCTCGGCCTTGAGCCCATGCAAGGGATCGAACAGGCGGTGACGTCCGGGACCGAGCACCTGCGTCAGCCGGCCGTCACGCGTCAGCAACGCGCGCTCGCCATCCTTCACCGTCAACTTGGTCGTCAAGATATGCCAGGTCATTGGCACGCCTCCAGTGTTGCGCTCAGGCCCATGGGCCGGAGAGCGGGTTTCGGTTTTGCAAAGGACGTGAGGACGCGAACGCGGCTTCCTGTCAGCCAAGCGGGCCGTGGCTTGAGCTTGCGCAATGACGGGCGCACGCGCGCGTTCGCGCGACAAAGGTCGCGCGGCCGAGCGGAGCCACCCGGCATCGGCGCAAGCGGTATCCACCGCGGCGCAAAGCCGGTCTCACAGTGTCGATGTTCGGACGAAGAGCCTTGCGGCAAGACGGCCGGACTGCGACTGAAGCGCGCGTCCGGTCCCCTTCAGAGGTATCAGCCTTTCAGGCTGAACGGAGCGCTTGGAGCGGGAATTGAACCCGCGACATGATGATTCGTAGTCACCTGCTCTACCTAACTGAGCTATCCTTTGAGAGAAGGTCGGATTCGAACCGGTACCTTCGGGGTTTCAGCCCCGACGCTCGCCCATGAGCTTCATTCTCGTGATCTTCATTTCGGCGGAACACGACACCGCAGAGCGGCACGCGCCAGTCGGGATCTCAGCGAGCCCGAACCCATGGCCGAAGCGAAGGAGCGGGCTAATAAACGAAGCACGTCCGGGTTGCAAGAGGGCCGCGTGTGATTTTTTCGTGGCGTTGTGCGAAGTGGCGCCCCCTGTGACCTCGTCATTCCGGGGCTCGCGAAGCGAGAGCCCGGAATCCATCAGGCCGCATCGCTTGCGGAGAAATGGATTCCGGGCTCGCGCTTCGCGCGCCCCGGAATGACGGGTGGAGAGACTGCCGCCACCTCACCCGCTGCGCGCGACGTCCTGGAAGCAGCCGCGCAGCCAGTCGATGGTGATGCGGGTCGCCGCGTCGCGCTTGAGATGGCTTTGCACCAGCAGCCAGACGTCGCGCCGCTTCGGCAGCAGCGTGGCGCGCAGCCGGCGATCGGTCAGCAGGTCGACACAACTATGCTCCGGCAGCACGCCGACCGCGTGATGCGACTGGATCAATTTGTGAATGATGCGGACATTGTCGGTGACGCAGCGCGCGCGAAGCCGCTTGGCGCGCAGGAACTGCATCTCCGGTATAGCGCCGAGCTCGTCCGGATAGGCGCATGTCACCGCCTCGCCCGCCGGCGCCGCGACCGGCTGGAAGAAATACAGCCTGACCTCGGCGAGCTTCGAGATCGCAAAATCGCCCTTGTCGGGCTTGCGCAGGCGGATCGCGAGATCGGCTTCCCAGCGCGAGAATTTGACATTGTCGCTCGACGTCAGAAATTGCAGCGTCAGGCCGGGATTGGCGCGCAGCAGAGTGCTGGTGCGCGGCGCCAGCACTTCTTCCGCGATCGCGTTGGTGGAGGCGATGCGCAGGCGGCCGACCGGACCCGGCAGGCTTTCGCCGATCCGGCCGATCTCCTCGGCATGCGCGGCCATCGCCTGGATATGCGCGAGCACGACGTCGCATTGCCGGGTCGGCCTGCGGACGCCGTCGGCCGCCTCGAACAGCCGCAGCCCGAGCGCGCGTTCGATCCGCGCCAGCCGGCGGCCGACTGTGGTCTCGTCGATCCGCAGCCGCGCGCTGGCGCCGGCATAGGTGCCCTCGTCCCTGACGGCCGCGATGATGCGAAGGTCGTCCCAGTTCATGACGTCAGGCTACATCGCACCGGGCGTGCCTGCAATAACGCAGCCACCGGCTGCAATATCCCTGCATAACGGCAGGCCGCTGCACGGCTATATTTCGCAACACGTATCCGCTGGAGACCTCAGGACCATGACCGCAGCCCAAACGCTGATGCAGCTTGCCGGCATCGACCTCACCCCGCCCCGCCTCGGCGACAGCTGCCTGGTGCTGATCGACATCCAGAACGAATATCTCGCAGGTCCCCTGGCCCTGCCGGACGCCAATCCGGCGATCGCGCGCGCCGCCGCGTTGCTCAACCGCGCGCGGGAAAGCGGCGCCAAAATCATCCACATCGCGCACAAGGGAGCGCCGGGCAGCCTGTTCGACCGCAGCGCGGAGCGTGGCGCGATCGTCGCACCATTGGCGCCGCGGCCGGGCGAGATCGTGATCGAGAAGCAATTGCCGAACGCATTCGCCGGCACCGACCTCAACGCGCAGCTTGTTGCGACCGGCCGCAAGGAGCTCGTGCTCGCCGGCTTCATGACCCATATGTGCGTCAGCTCGACCGCCCGCGCCGCGCTCGATCTCGGCTTCCGCACCGCCATCGACGCCGACAGCTGCGCCACCCGCGACCTGCCCGACGGCAAAGGCGGCACGATCGCCGCAAAACTCGTCCACGACGTCGCGCTGGCCGAGCTGTCCGACCGCTTCGCGATCATCGCCCGCGGCAACGCCCTCGCCTGAGAGACATCGCCATGCTCCAGCTCTATTTCTCGCCGATGGCCTGCTCGCTGGCCAGCCGGATCGCACTGATGGAGGCCGGGATCGAGGCGCGCTACCACCTCGTTCAGCTCTGGACCAAGAAGGTGCTGGAGGACGACGGCGACTTCCGCGCGGTCGCACCGAAGGGCGCGGTACCGGTGCTGGTGCTCGAGAACGGCGAACGCCTGACGGAGAGCGCGGCGGTCCTGCAATACATCGCCGACCTCAAGCCCGAGCTCGGCCTGGCACCGCAACCGGGCGATCCGGATCGCTATCGGCTGCAGGAGTGGCTGAGCTTCATCGGCGCCGAGATCCACAAGGGCTTCCTGTTTCCGACCTTCTGGTACAAGGATGACGCCTCGCTTGCCAAGCCGCGCGCCAGGATCGGCCAAACCTTGTCGGTGCCGTCTGAGCATCTCGCCCACCGCGAATTTCTGGTCGGCGACCGCTTCACGGTCGCGGACGCTCACCTCGCCTGGGCGCTGCTGCTGCTCCGCGCCGCCGGTGTCGACGTCGCGCAATGGCCGTCACTGGCTGCCTATCTCTCGCGCATCCAGGCGCGGCCGCAGGTCAAGGCCGCGGTCGGCATCGAGATACAATTGTGGAAGAGCGTTGCGGCGTGACGCCGCGCGTCCGCGCTTTAGCTTATGTTTGAGCATGATCTTATCGGAAAACCGCTTCGCACTTTTCCGGATCATGCTCTACTGAAACGCAACCTCGGCGAAGCTGCGCAGCTTGCGCGAATGCAGGCGTTCGGATTCCTGCTGCTTCAGCCGCTCCAGCGCCTTCAGCCCGATCTGGAGATGCTGGCCGACGCGCTGGCGATAGAATTCGCTCGCCATCCCCGCCAGCTTGATCTCGCCATGCAGCGGCTTGTCGGAGACACAGAGCAGCGTGCCGTAGGGCACGCGGAAGCGGTAGCCATTGGCGGCGATCGTCGCCGATTCCATGTCGAGCGCGATCGAGCGCGATTGCGACATACGCCGGATCACCTGCCGCCCGCTGATCTCCCAGTTGCGGTTGTCGACGCTGGCGACCGTGCCGGTGCGCATCAGCCGCTTGAGCTCGAAGCCGGTGAGCCCGGTCACCTCGCCGACCGCCTCCTCGAGCGCGACCTGCATCTCCGCGAGCGCGGGGATCGGCACCCATAGCGGCAGCTCGTGATCGAGCACGTGATCCTCGCGAACATAGCCGTGGGCCAGCACGTAGTCGCCGAGCCGCTGCGTGTTGCGTAAGCCCGCACAATGCCCGATCATCAGCCAGGCATGCGGCCGCAGCACCGCGACGTGATCGGTGATGTTGCGCGCATTGGACGGACCGATCCCGATATTGATCAGGGTGATGCCGCGATAACCGGGCTCGACGAGATGAAACGCCGGCATCTGTGGTACCCGGTCGGATGCGGTCCCGATGGTGCCGCCGCCGAGCCGCGCGCTGCGCGTGATCACGTTACCCGGCGCGACGAACGCCTCGATGTCCTGCTCCCCCGAGGCAAGACGTTGCAGGCTCGATTGCGCGAAGGCATCGACATAGAACTGGTAGTTGGTGAAGATCACGAAATTCTGGAAATGCTCGGGATCGGTGCCGGTGTAGTGATAGAGCCGGCGCAAGGAGTAATCGACCCGCGCCGCGCGGAACAGCGCCAGCGGCTCCGGCATGCCCGGCGTCAATTCGAGCGTCCCGTCGGCGATCGCATCGTCCATCGCGGCGAGATCCGGGGTATCGAAGAGGTCACGCAGCGACCGGGTGAACGCCGAGCTGTCGGCGATGGTCAGCGCCGCCTCGATATTGATGTCGCGCCGGTAAGCAAAGTGGATCGGTATCGGCTCGCCGGACTCGCCGATCTCGACCGCCACGCCATGGTTCTTGATCAGCAGCCCGATCTGCTCGGTGAGGTAGGTCCGGAAAATATCCGGCCGGGTGATGCTGGTCTCATGGATGCCGGGCCCTGCGACAAAGCCGTAGGCAAGCCGGGAATCAAGCCGTGCATGCGACGAGGTTGTGATGCGGACGAACGGATAATGCGCGCGCACCCGTGTCGTGATCACGGCGCCATTGACATAGGCCTCGAAGCGGCTGCGCAGGAAACCGGTGTTGCGCTCGTAGATCTCTTCGAGACGGGCAACAGCGGCCGCAGCATCGGTGAACGCTTCGGTCGTGATCGGCGGTGGAGTTTCGATGGCGGACGTCGGAGACATGTTCGCTTTGCACCAGATCCGTTGTCGAGTCGGGACTCCCCTGGATCAGTGCAGTATAGCGACAACGGCCTCCAATTCCAGATCGGCGCCGGCCGCGGCGGCGGGAGGCCCGCGCATCGGCCGCCCTGCCTTACTGAATCCGCGCCAGCACCGCGAGACGGCGGATGCCCTTGTTACGATAGGCGTCGAGGAATGCGTAGTAATCCTTGAACGAGACGCAACCGTTGGAATCGCCGTTCGGGCCGAGCATGAAGGTGTGCGCGAGCAGGCCGACACGGTTGAAGATCTTGCCCTCGCCGCCGATCGGATTGAGGCGCAGCGCCGGCACGCCGTGGAACAGCGCCTCGCGCGGCTTCAGCTCGTAAATGTGCGGCGGCGTCACGCCGACCATCTTCAGATGCGAAGACCTGGGATCGTCGAGCCGGGAGCCGAGACCTGAATGTGCCTCGAGCCGGGTGCCGTCGGGCAGATACACGGTCCTGGCCGAGATGTCGTACACCGCGGTCTGGCGGTCATAGGGCGGCGAGCCGCCGAGCATCGGGTTCTGGTCCAGCGTCGAGGGGATGCTGCCGGTGACGTTGGCGTCGGCGGACGCGAAGGAGAGCAGTCCGCCGCTCGACTCACGCTTGCCCCACAGCTTCTCGACCATGGTCTGCCGCTCGCTCGAGGCGATCGACATCACCGCGGCCTTGGCACGCGCCGCCATGTCACGAACGCCGCCGGATTTCGCGGCCTGCTTGGCCTCGGCCGGCTTCGCATCGGCGCTCTTTTCGGCCCCCTTGGGCTGAACGTTGGCGGTGGGATCGTTGAGTGCCACCTGCAGATTGGCGGCGGCTTGCTTCTTGGCGGACTCGACCGACTTCGGCGCCGGCAGCGGCTTCGATGTCTCGGCGAGTTCTGCTGTGGCCACCGCCCTCGCCGCTGCAACGATCTTGGGCGCGGCGGCCTGCTTGATCGGGTCGATCTGCGGTGCGGCATCGGCCACGACGCTGGACGCGACGCCCTCGGGCGAGGCGGCTGCAAACCGATCGTTAAACATAAGCGAAGGTGCCGCGGCGTCCGACTTCGCAACCTCGGTCTTTGCCGGAGCCACCGGTGCCGGCGTCACCGACGCGAACACCTCGTTGAAGGCAGGTGCCGGGCGGGTCGCGACCGCAACGGGCCGCTTCACCACCGGCGCATCGAACGACGCATTGCCGACCGACGGATAGACGCTCGCCGCGAAGATGTTGGCGTAGACGGTCCAGGCGCAGCCAAGCACCAGCGCCGCGACGGGCGCGCTGCCAAAGAAGTGCTGCGGAAGGATTTTTCGGGAGGATTTCTTGCGGCTCGGCGCCCCAAGAACATACGCACTCGCACTCGTACCCATACGCCCGGCGCTCAAAACAGGTCCACCTTTGTCCCCACACTGGATCTGCCGAACGACGTTTCGGCACACCGTCGCGCAGGGGGCACAGACGGCCATTAAGGCGACTTTTAGTTAAATGCGACTTAACCGGATGCGATCCCCTGCAACGCGGGAAGTGCCTGTGGCGTAGGGCTTTTTTAAGATGACATTGGACCGCCAAAACGGCTTTTTTGTCCCACGATGGGACATTCAGGCACGCCGCTCCGCCGTCGCATGCCGAGATAAATCCGAGGGAGAATTTCCTTGCCGATCGCCCCGTAATCGCGCGGGGGTTTTGCAAGAAACGCCTCCTGATTGTCGCCACTCGAACGATTCGATGCGCAACGCGCTGCGCGCGACTACTGCAGTTCCGGCGGCGGCGAACGGTCAAACACCTCGCCCTTGGCACCTTCAAGCAGATCAAGCACGTAGGTCTCGACAACCAACGGCCCGCGCATCCGCTTGGCCTCGCCCACCGTCGCGACATGGGCGAAATTGTCGCGCACCGAGGCCGGCATCGCCTGATCGACCTCATGCACATACAATAGCTTGCCCGACAGCTGCGCCGGGCTCGGCTCCGGCATGTTGACCCAGCGAATGCGCTGACCCTGCTGGGCGACGCAGCTGCCCTTGGGGAGATAGAACGCCAGCCAGCCGGTGGTGCCGTAGTCCGGCGCCAGCACGCACGTGGCGCCGGTCCGTACGCGCGCCGCCTCGATCTCGCTCGCGAGTTGTTGCCAGCCGACACCGACGCTGCGCACGGTGGCATCGCGGCGGTAACCCGAGAGCAAACCGGTGTTGGCCTGCACGATCAGCAGCGCGAATAGCACGACGCCCGTCGGCGCGGCCCAGCGCCGGCAGAAATCGATCGTGCGTTGCTCGCGGGGCGCCCATTGCACCTGGATCGCGGCGACCGCGGCCGCCAACGCAAAGGCTGGATAGACCGGCGCAAACCAATTCGCCTCGACCCGCGCATGCAGGGCATGCCAGGTGAAGTAGACCACGATGGTCCAGAACATCGTGTTGACTAGCACGCGCGCAGGCATCGCGCCGGCGCGGCGCCGTGAGAGCGCATAAAGCCCCATCACGCCGAGGATGAAGACCAAAGGCGTCGCGAACGCAAACTGCGTCGGGATCAGCTCGGCGATGTAGGTCGGCCGGAAATCCTCGATCCGGGCGCGGCCCATCTGCTTGATGAACGACACCCACTGATGATCGGCATTCCAGAGGATGACCGGCGCGAACAGGCCGGCCGCGACCAGGCCGCCGAGATAGAGCCACGGCGAGAGAAACCAGCGCCGCAGCTTCGGCACCATGGCAAGCCAGATCAGGATCGCCGGGCCGAAGAACAATGCGGTGTATTTCGACAGCAGCGCCGCGCCGGCACTGGCGCCGACCGCAAGCCACCAGGCGCCGCGACCGCTCTCCAGCACCTTGGCGAGCGCATACAGCAGGAAGCTCGCCGCAACCAGCAGCGGCGCATCCGGCGTCACGATCAGCGTGCCGACCGCGGCCATCAGCGTGGCATTGAGCAGGATGGTCGCACTCGCGGCGACGCGCTGGCCGCCGAACAGAATCTCGGCAGCCCGGTAGATCGCCCAGCTCATCGGCAGCGCGAGCAGGATCGACACCAGCCTGACGCCGAACGGCGTGTCGCCCGCGATCATGGTGCCAAGCCGGATCACCACCGCGACCATCGGCGGATGGTCGTAATAGCCGCCCGCCAGCGACTTCGACCACATCCAGTAATAGGCTTCGTCGAAGGTCAGCGGCGTCCATGCGGCGGCGGCCAGCCGCAACACGACCAGCGCACACACCGCAAGCGCGGTATTCCCCGCCAGCCGCGCCTCGCTCGCGTTCATGCCGTCATCGCTTGCGCCAGACGAACAGCCCGGACATCGCGTAGTTCCAGACCACGCCCATCAGCGCGCCGGCCGCGCCCGCAAGCCACCAGATCGGCTCCTGGTCGTAGACCGAGAACGCGACGCCGACATTGGCAAGCAGGCCGACGCTGCACACCAGGTAGAACAGCAAGAGGCCGCGCAGGATGCCGAAACCCTTCAGCCGCTGGTCGCGGTAGGTCAGGAAATTGTTGAGGATGAAGTTGCTGGTCATGGCGACGATCGCGCCGGCGGCCTGGGCCTCCGGGAACGGCGCCTTGAACAATTCCAGCGCGATGAACAGCACCGTCAGATGCACCAGCAGGCCGAGCCCGCCGACCGCCGCGAACAGGATGAAGCGCAGCGAGATCAGGTCGTTGGTCAGCTTGGCCAGCACCAGGCCGAGGAAGTCGAGCGCGACCATCGAGTCGAGCTTGCTCTCGCCATGCTGGCGGGCACCGAACGTGTAGGGAATTTCGACCGCGCGCAGCTTGCCCTGCGCGGTCGCCACCACGTCGAGCAGGATCTTGAAGCCCTGGGTCGAGAGCTGCGGCGCGAGTTGCTCGAAGCGGTCGCGGCGGATCATGAAGAAGCCGCTCATCGGATCGGCGATCTCGACCTGCAGCGCGCGGCGCGCGATCTCGGTCGCGAACGCGCTGGCGCCGGCGCGCTGCTTGTTGAAGCCGTCGGCCTTGTAGCCCTCAATGTAGCGGCTGCCGACCACGAGCTCGGCTTCGCCGCTCTGCAGCAACGCCACCATCTTCGGCAGCTGGGTCTCGTCATGTTGCAGATCGGCGTCCATGACCGCCGCATAGGGCGCGCTCGAGGCCAGGATGCCCTCGATGCAGGCGCCGGACAGGCCACGCCGGCCGACCCGGCGGATGCAGCGAACGCGGGAATCCTTGCGCGCCAGCGCCCGCACCACGTCCCAGGTTCCGTCGGGCGAATTGTCGTCGACGAAGATGACCTCCCAGGGCACGTCCTTCAGGATCGCGTCAAGCCGGCGGTACAACACCGTGACATTGTCGCGTTCGTTGAAGGTCGGAACGACCACCGAAAGCTGCGGCAGACTTGCTGCCTGCGAGGAGGTTTCGGGGCCCGGCTTGATGGCTTGATTCATGAGCGCCAGCGTATAGCCGCAGCCTCTCCTGCTGCCAAGGCAGAGCGGCCAAACGCGGTCCTGGAAGGCGGGAAAACGGGGCAAAATACCCCCGAAAATGCCAACGACCACGAACAAGGGGCGCGCGTACATCCGGCGCAGCCGACATTGTCGTGGTCGTCCCAGCGCCGGAGCCCTCAAAGCTGCAACGTCGCCGTTATGAGCCAGATAGGAAGCCCCCATGCGGTTTGCAAGGGGGCGGTGGCGTTAGTTGTTCGGGACTTCCCGGATCACCGGGCCGCGTGGCGCCGGGGCCGCCGGCGCGGCCTCGGCGGCGGGAGCCACCTGCGGCTGCGCCGCGGCGGGTGGGGTCGGGTTGCGGAGCTGGCTCGGCGACGGCCCATAGATGAACGCCGCCGCCAGCGCGATCGCCGCGACCACTGCACCCAGGAAGCCTGCCGTCGATTGTGAGCGCATGCCGATCATCCCCTCGCCTGCGCGGATTGATATCAAAAATCGGCCGGCCGCAACAGGATTCGGGAACCTATTTCGCCGCGGCCTTGCGCCGGGTGAAGGCGGTGACGATGTCCTTCTGCGCCAGCTCGATCGCGCGGTTGGCGGTGGTCAGGTTGGCGTCGGCATCCTGTTTCGGAAATTGCAGCGACAGGAAGTCGATCAGCGACACCCGAAAATTCTGCCGCTCCGAGGGACAGACATTGGCGATCAGCGAAGTGAACTCCTGATCGGACATCGCCTTGTTGCTGTCGCGGGGATATTCGCGCGCGAGGCAATTCCAGTAGGCGTCGCGGCCGGTGATCGCGAGCTTGTGCGCGTCGTCGACCTCATCGGCCATTGCAGCCGACAATATGGCAGCCGAGCACGTCATCAAGAGGGCGGCCGCAACCAGCATGCGCATTGTTGTTCTCCCGTTTTTCGGCATCCTAGCCAACACCGGCGATCACGATAAGCACCGCCGCGCACATCTGGCAAACTGGCCAATCACGATTATTTTGACTACTCTCTGTCTCTCCCCCCCCTCACGATGAGTGCAGTCGTGGCCAAAGCTCCCACCAAGTCGACCAAGACAGACGCCAAGACTACAGAAACCAAGACTACAGACACCAAGACGACCAAGACGGATGCAGGCAACATCTATATCGGCATCGGCGGCTGGACCTTCGAGCCGTGGCGCGGGGTGTTCTATCCGGAGAAGCTCGCGCAGGCGAAAGAGCTGTCCTACGCCGCGTCGAAGCTGACCTCGATCGAGATCAACGGCACCTATTACGGCTCGCAGAAGCCGGAGAGCTTTCGCAAATGGGCCAGCGAAGTGCCCGACGGCTTCATCTTCTCGCTGAAGGGGCCACGCTTCGCCACCAACCGCCGCGTGCTCGCCGAGGCCGGCGATTCGGTGAAGCGGTTCTATGACTCGGGCGTGCTGGAATTGAGGGACCGGCTCGGCCCGGTGCTCTGGCAGTTCGCGCCGACCAAGAAGTTCGATGGCGCCGATTTCGGCAAGTTCCTCGAGCTCTTGCCGCGCAAGGTCGACGGCCGCGCGCTGCGCCATGTGGTCGAGGTGCGCCACGACAGCTTCAAGGTGCCCGAATTCATCGCCCTCATTCGCGAGCACGAGGTGCCGGTGGTGTTTGCCGAGCACGGCAAATATCCGGCGATTGCTGACGTCGCGAGTGACTTTGTTTATGCCCGGCTGCAGAAGGGCAACGACGAATTGAAGACCTGCTATCCGCCGAAGCAGCTCGACGCCTGGGCCAAGCGGTTTCAGGACTGGGCCGGCGGCGGCGAGCCGGTCGATTTGCCGAAGGTCGACAAATCGACACCGAAAAAGACGCCGCGCGACGTGTTCGCCTACGTGATCCACGAGGGTAAGGTGCGCGCGCCCGCCGGCGCGATGGAACTGATCGAACGGGTGAAGTGAAGGCTTGGCGATGGCGAAGGCGAAGAAGCTGTTCACCATCGGCTACGAGCAGACGCCGTCCAAGGCGGTGCTCGACGAACTCCAGCAGGCCGGCGTCAAGCTCTTGGTCGACGTCCGCGCCGTCGCCTCCTCGCGCCGTCCAGGCTTCTCCAAGACCCAGCTCGCCGCAGGCCTCGACGAGCGCGGCATCGGCTACGTCCATCTGCGCGGCCTCGGCACGCCGAAGAGCGGCCGAGAGGCGGCGCGCAGCGGACACTATGCGCTGCTGCATAAGATCTATTCGGCGCACCTCAAGACAGTGCAGGCCAAGGAAGAGCTGGACGAGCTATCGGCGCTGGTGAAGAAATCCGGCCCCGTCTGCATCCTCTGCTACGAGCGCGACCACGAACATTGCCACCGCCGCTGGATCGCCGAGATCATCGAGGAGCGCGACGGCGTCAAGATCGAGAACCTCGCCGCGCCGCAGATGGTCTAGCCTCTCTCGCCCGCGACGTTTATCGTCCCCTCCATCATCTTCACGCAGCCGCCGCCGACATGCACCGAGGCGATCGCGCCGCCTTGCTTGCGTACCCGCGTCAACAACAGGCTCGGCCGGCCCATGTCGACGCCCTGCCCGATCCGCAGCCGCAACTCGCCGTCGCGCGTGGAATCGATGTCGGCGAGCAGCGCCGCGCAAGCTGCGGTCGCGCTGCCGGTGGCAGGGTCTTCGGATAGGCCGCTGGCGCCCGGATGGAACATGCGTGCCTGCAAGTCGAGCGGCTGCTCACTCGCCGGAATGTCACGGGTGTAGAAATAGACGACGTCGCGGCCGATCTCGGCCAGCACCCTGGCGAACGCCGCGGCATCGGGCCGCGCGCGCTTGACCGCCTCGCGCGAGGCGATCTCCACCACCAGGAACGGCAGGCCGACCGAGACCACCTGCGGCACATGCCGATCGGTTGTCACGTCATCCGCCGACAGCGACAGGCACGCGGCGGCTGCGGCGGCGCTCACTTCGGTGGTTCGCTGCAGCGGCTGCGGCGCCGTCAACTCGGCACCGACAACCCTGCCGCCATCCGACAGGATTTTGACCGGCACGAGGCCCGCCTTCTCCTCGAACCTCAGCTGCGCCGGCAGCTTCGCCGCCTGGCTCGCCAGCACGAAGGCGGTGCCGACGTTGGGATGGCCGGCAAACGGAATTTCCGAGCGTACCGTGAAGATGCGCACCTGAGCGTCGTTGGCCTGGTCCTGCGGCGGCAGCACGAAGGTCGTCTCGGAATAGTTGAATTCGGTCGCGATCGCCTGCATCTGCGCGGTCGAGAGGCCTTCGGCGTCGAGCACCACGGCGAGCGGATTGCCGCCGAAGGCGCGGTCGGTGAAAACGTCGACAGTGATATAGCGCCGCTGCATCTTGCGTGTCCTTGTGCTCCGGTCATCTGCGACCGATGGCGTCATCGTAGCACGGCTGCAACGACGCCCATCAGAGCACTCGGTACAATCGTTCGCGAGCTAGAAGCGAAACAGTGCCCGCGGCGACGCAAGCACGCCGGCGCGCTCATCGGCATCGGTGACGAGCTCGTCGAGGAATTTGCGGTTTTTCGCGTAGCTCTGCGTCGTCTCGAATTGGGTGTGCGGCCAATCGCTGCCCCACAACAACCGATCGACACCATAGGCTTTGCGCAGCAGCGGATAGGCCTGCTTCGCGAACGCCTCGCCGGCCGCGCCGTTGCGGTACGGCGCCGAGATCTTGACCCAGATATTGCGCGTCGCGCCGAGCTTGAGCACCGACTGGAATCCGGGATCGTCGATGCCGAGCTTCGGATCGGGCAAGCCGAAGTGATCGAACACGACCTTGACACCCTGATCGAGCAGCTTTGGTGCAAGCGCCGCAAGATCACTGGCGTTGCGCTGGATCTCGACCTGCCAGTCGAGCGTCCTGATCTCGCCCAGCAGCGCCGTCCATTCCGGCGATGTCAGATCGGGCAGCGTCTGGCCGACCAGATTGAGACGGATGCCGGCGACGCCGGCACGGTCGAGCTCACGAAGCTCTTCCGCCGGAACCGTGGGATCGACCACGGCAATGCCGCGCAGCCGGCCATTGGTCGCCTTGAGACACTCGACCAGATAGGAATTGTCGGCACCGAGAAAGCTCGGCTGCACCAGGACGCCGTTGGTGATGCCGTTCTGGTCGATCTGCTGCAGATAGAGCGCGAGCGGCGCGTCGTAGTCGGGCGCATAGCGTCGGCCCGGCGCGAGCTTCAGCCCGCGATGGAAAACGTGGGCGTGGGTATCGATCGCCAATTTCGGCATCTCAGCCTTCACCCTGCTCGCCAATCCGCCCGCCGACAGCGCGGCAACCACTCCCGCGGCAAACCGGCGCCGCGTCAACCCGTGTTGGTCCGATGTCATGATCATTCCTCATCATCACGCGCGTGTGGCGGCGGCCTGCTCGAAAACCTTGCCGCGGGTTTCCGGCAGCATCAGCACGGCGATCAGCACCAGCGAATAGGCGAACGCCGCGTCGATCCCGATCGCGGCACCAAGGCCGATGTGATCGCTGAGATAGCCGACCAGGAACGGAAACGCCGCGGAGACGATGCGGCCGAAATTGTAGCAGAAGCCGACGCCGGTGCCGCGCACGCCCGCGGGATAGAGTTCGCTGAACAGCGCCGCCATGCTGGCGGGAATGCCGGCCGAGAAGAACCCGAGCGGGAAGCCGAGCACCAGCATCTGCGAGTTGGAGAGCGGCGCGAAGATGTAGACCAGCACCGTCACGACGCAGGCGGCTGCGAACAGCGTCACATTGGCGCGCCGTCCGATCCGATCGCTAATGATCCCGGAGACCACGCAGCCGCAGAAGAACGCGACGATGATGACGGCAAGATAGGCGCTGGAGCCGAGCACCGAGAGATGCCGCACTTCGCGCAAATACGTCGGCAGGAATGTCGTCAGCGCCGCATAGCCGCCATGGGCGCCGATGCCGAACAGGCCGCCGATCAGCGTCGAGCGCAGCACGTCGCGGTGGAAGATTCCGGCAACCGTCGCGAAGAATGGCGGCTCGGCCGCGCGCGGCGCGGTGCGCGGCGGCTCCTTCAATCCGCGGCGAATGTAGAGAATCAGCAACGCCGGGATCAGGCCGACCGCGAACAGGACGCGCCAGGCAATGTCGGCCGGCGCAGTGGTGAAGACCAGGGCCGAGAGCAGCACGGCCGCGCCCCAGCCGACCGCCCAGGCGCTCTGCACGGCGCCGAGCGCCTTGCCGCGATGCTCGGCGCGGATGATCTCGGCCATCAGCACCGCGCCGCAGGCCCATTCGGCGCCGAAGCCGACGCCTTGAATGGCCTTCAGCACCACGAGCTGGATGTAGTTCATCGCGAAGGCGGAGGCGAAGGTCGCGAGCGCGAAGGTCGCGACCGTGATCTGCAGCGCCTTCACCCGCCCGAAGCGATCACCGAGCGCGCCGCCGAGCCAACCGCCGAACGCGCCGAAGAACAGCGTGACCGAGCCGAGCAGCCCGGCGTCGGCCTTGCTGATGGCGAATGCGGTGATCAGCGCCGGGATCGCGAGGCCGAACATCTGGACGTCGAGTGCGTCGAGGCCCCAGCCGCCAAAGCTTGCCCAGAAAGTACGCCGCTCGAGCGGCGAGCATTCGCTGTACCAGTTTGCCATCATTCCTCCCTGAAATGTCTTGTGTTGTTTTAATTGATCGCCGCCGTCATCTGATCTCGGCGTGGTAGCGGAAGCGATCCGCCGGCCCGCGTGAGCGGCGCCATTCGATCGGCCGCCGCTCCAGGTCGAACGCAAGACGCTCGATCACGATCAGCGGCGCATTGGCCTCGAGCCGCAGCAGGCGCGATTGCATCTCGGTCGCGATCTCGACCGTGAGGATTTCATCGGCCGAGACCACGACCTGGCCGCAGCGATCCTCGTAGAGCGGATAGAGCAAGTCGCCGAACTCGGCGGTCGCGAGCGCCAGGATCGCCTCGAAGCGCGATCGTTGCAGCCAGATTTCTTCCGCGAGCAGCGGCACGTCGTCGATCAGCCGCAGGCGCGACAGGCTGATGACGGGTTCGCCGACGGCAATGCGTAGCGCCGATGCGACAGCCGAGGTCGCCGGCACCGCCTTGCGGCGCAGGATGCGGCTCTGCGGCACGCGGCGCTCGCCGCTCTCGGACTGGAAGCGGAAGAAGCGGAACAGCGAGGAGTTGAAGCGCGCACGGCGCACGAAGGTGCCGCGGCCCTGTTGGCGCTCCAGCACACCGTCGCTGACGAGCTGATCGATCGCCTTGCGCACGGTGCCGATGGCGACGCCGTAATGCGCGCCGAGCTCGGCTTCGGAGGGGATCAGGTCTCCGGGCCGCCATTCATTGCGATTGATGCGTGCCGCGAGATCGTCGCGAAGACGCTGGTAGCGCGGCAGGCGGTCGTCGAGGGCTGAGTTCATCTAGTCATCTATATGACTCTATGATGCCCCGTCAATCGCTACTTTATTACCTCAAGTGAAAGGACGTTTTACCCCAATTGCCAGACCGGCACCGGGTGCTCGTAACCCCGCACCGGGATCTCGCCGCGCGAGACGGCGTCGGTGCAGTCGTCGCCGAGTGCCTCGCGCACCGCGGACGAGATCAGGAATTGCGAGCCGAGCTCCTTGTTGAGCGCCTCGAGCCGCGCGGCGAAGTTCACGGTGTCGCCGATCACGGTGTATTCCTTGCGCCGCGGCGAGCCGATATTGCCGGCGACGACCTCGCCGATATGGATGCCGATGCCGATGCGCAGCGGCCAGCTCGACGCCGCGTTGGTGCGCTCATTGGCGGCCAGCATCTCGCGCGCGGCGGCGACCGCCTGATGCGCGGCGTCACCGGTCTCGAACGGCGCGCCGAACAACGCGAGAAAGCCATCGCCGAGAAACTTGTTCACGATGCCGCCATGGCGATCGAGGATATCGACCAGCACGGCAAAGGCACCGTCGAGCCGATCCACCACCTCCTGCGGCGAGCGGGTGCGCGCGCCCGCGGTGAAGCTGCGGAAATCGACGAACATCACGGCAACGCGGCGGATGTCGCTCGCGGTCGAAGCGCCCTCCGTCATCAGCCGCTCGACCACCTGCGGCGAGACGTGCTGACCGAACAGGTTGGTGATGCGGTCGCGCGCCGTGCCGGCGGCAATGCTGGCCTCGAACTGGCGGCGCAGCTGCATGCCGACCGCGCCGGCGAGGAGACCGCAGATCAGGATGATCGTGCTGCGCGCGGCGTGATAGTAGATGCTGGTTTCGGCCTCGCCGCCGCCGGCCGTGTGGAAGAACACCGCCATGTAGAACAGCTCGGTCGCCGCGACGAAGCCGGTGAAGGTCGAGAGCCAGAAGTCGAGCCGCAGCGTCGACAGGATGATGAAGACGAAATAGACCAGCGGCGCCACGAAGCCGAGCGCCTCCTGCGGGCCCATGCTGTTCATGTGCAGAGCCAGCACGACGGTCGGCAGCGACGTCTCCACCAGCACACCGATGTAGCGCCGGATCACCGGCAGATCGCGTCCCTTGCGCATATGCCATCGGATCGCGCCATGCACCCAGAGCTCGAATACAATCAGCGGCACGATGACGTAGAAGACGTAGACCGGGCTGAGGTTGCCGTGCCAGACGCGGCTGACCGCCTCGGGCGCGAAGAAATACACCAGCAGACTGATCGCCCCGAGCGCGGCAGCGGTGCCGATCAGCACCTTGATGCGGAGCAGCTCGGTGGTCATCACCTCGCGCATCAGGGCATGACGGAAATCGGCGGATACGGTCGTGTCGACCGCTGCGCTTTCTTTGTCTGGAAATTCCTTCAATATCCAACCCCTGTCATTCCGGGGCGATGCGAAGCATCGAACCCGGAATCTCGAGATTCCGGGTTCGCCTCTTCGAGGCGCCCCGGAATGACGATGAACAAACAGCAGCCATCATAGCCTCAATCGAGCGTGCGGCGGAAGCGCGTCACGGCAATCGTCATGGCGAACAACATCAGCGCGACCAGCGCGATGCTGTCGTATTGCAGGTTTTGCATCGCCGCGCCCTTCAGCATGATGGCGCGGACGATGCGCACGAAATGGGTCAGCGGCAGCCCCTCGCCGATATATTGCGCCCAGACCGGCATGCCGGCGAACGGAAACATGAATCCGGACAACAGGATGCTCGGCAGGAAGAACATCATCGAGAGCTGCATCGCCTGCAGCTGGTTCTGCACGATGGTCGAGAAGGTGTAGCCGATCGACAGATTGGTGGTGATGAACAGCGTGGTCAGCAGCGCCAGCAGCGTGAGGCTGCCGAGCACCGGCACGCCGAACAGCAGGATTCCGATCGCGATGATCAGCGTGGCCTGGATGAAGCCGACCAGCACATAGGGGATGATCTTGCCGAACATCACCTCGACCGGCTTGATCGGCATCGACAGCAGGCTCTCCATGGTGCCGCGCTCGATCTCGCGCGTCACCGACAGCGCGGTGAAGATCAGCATGGTCATGGTCAGGATGGTCCCGACCAGGCCGGGCACGATGTTGAGGCGCGAATCCGCCGCCGGGTTGTAACGGGCATGGGCACGGATCTCGAACGGCATGTCGGGGGGATCGCCGATGTGAAGGTCATGCGCCAGCGCGGTCTGCACCAGCGGCCCGAGCGTGCCGAGCGCCGTGCCCGACGCCACCGGATCGGTCGCATCGGCCGCGACCAGCAGCGCGGGCCGGTCGCCGCGCCGCACCGCGCGCTCGAAGCCGCGCGGGATCTCGACGCCGAACAGAACCTTGCCGGATTGCAGGAGCTCGTCGAACGCCTCGACGGTGTGGACCTCGCGGACGAAATGGAAATAGGCGGTATTCTCCATCGCCTTCAGGATCGAACGCCCGAGATCGGTGTCCTCCTGGGTCAGCACCGCGGTCGGCAGATTGCGCGGCGTGGTGTTGATGGCGTAACCGAACAGCGTGAGCTGCATCACCGGCAGCATGATGATCATGGCGAAAGAGACGCGGTCGCGGCGGAGCTGAATAAACTCCTTGACCAGCATCGCATAGCTGCGCCGCCAGAAGCCGAATGCCGGCTCCCTTTCCTCGCCATTGTGGATCGTGTCCGTTGTGCTCATCGGAAACTATCCCTGAAAGTTATCTTTGGAGCGCCCCATCAAGTCGATGAAGACATCTTCGAGCGACGGTTCGCTCGGCTGCCAGTGCCATTTCGAATTATCGCGATACGGCGCGATCGCAGCCTCCAGCGCCGCTCTGTCGCGCCCGGACACGTGCAGGCTGGTGCCGAACGGCGCCACCATGTCGACGCCGGGCTTGCCGGTAAGCTCGGCCATCAGGCCGTTGAAATCCTCGCCCGTCACCGTCCAGGTCGACAGCGCGGAGGCTGCGATCACCTCGTCCACCGTACCGTGGGCCAGCAGATGGCCATAGGCGATATAGGCGATCTCGTGACAGCGCTCGGCCTCGTCCATGTAATGGGTCGAGACCAGCACGGTGAGGCCTTCGGCGGCGAGCGCGTGGATCTCGTTCCAGAAGTCGCGCCGCGCCTTGGGATCGACGCCGGCGGTCGGCTCGTCCAGCAGCAGCAGTTGCGGATTGGGCAGCGTGCAGGCGCCGAGCGCGAGCCGCTGCTTCCAGCCGCCGGAGAGATTGGCGGCGAGTTGCTCCTCGCGGCCCTTCAGCCCGATCCGCGCGATCATGTCGGCCGCCGCGCCGCGCGCATCCGGCATGCCGTAGAGCCGCGCGACGAACTCCAGATTCTCGCGCACCGAGAGATCCTGGTAGAGGCTGAAGCGCTGCGTCATGTAGCCGACCTTGCGCTTGATCTTGTCGGCATCGCGCCGGATATCATAGCCGAGGCAGGTGCCCTCGCCGCTGTCCGGCGTCAGCAGTCCGCACAGGATGCGGATGGTCGTGGTCTTGCCGCTGCCGTTGGGGCCGAGGAAGCCATAGATCGAGCCGCGTTTGACCTGCATCGACAGGTCGTGAACCACCTCGCGTCCGCCGAACGATTTGGTCAGGCCCTTCACATCGATCGCGATGGACGGTGCATCGGGCTGCGTGCTGGTGGGGCCGCCGTTCATCTGCGCTCCGCCACCGGCGTCTTGGGATTGAGGTAGATGCTGATCGGCTGGCCGACCCGCAAGACATCGGGACGGCTCGGCCGCGCCTGGATCAGGTAGACCAGCTTGTTGCGCTCATCGAGACTGTAGATGACCGGCGGCGTGTACTCCGCGGTGGTGGCGATGAAATAGATCTTGGCGGTGAGATCGGCAGCGCAATTGTCGCAGGTCACCCGCACCTCATCGCCGAGCGCAAGCTTCGGCAGCTCGGCCTCCGGCACGAAGAAACGCAGCTTCATGTTGCCGGGCGGCATGATCGACAGCACCGGGCGCTGTGCCTGCACCAACTCACCCTCGCGGAAATAGATCTGCTGGATCGAGCCTGCGATCGGCGCAAAGCCCTTGCGGCGGTCGAGCCGCGTCTGCGAGGTGACGACGCGCGCCTCCGCGACGCGCAGCGCCGAGATCGCGGAATCGAGATTGGCCTGGGTGCCGGCACCGGTGCCGCGCAGCGAGGCCGCACGGTCGTAGCTCTGCTGGGCGTTGGCCAAGGTCGCGTTGTTCTGGTTGAGATCGGCGCGCTGCAGATCGTCATCGACCGAATAGAGCAGATCGCCGGGCTTGACCTCGTCGCCCTCGCGCACGTTGAGCTTGGTGACGCGGCCGGATTCGTCCGGGCTGACGAAGATCATGTCGGCCTCGACCCAACCCTGGAAGCCGGGATCGCGCTTCTCCTTGCAGCCGGCGAGCGCCGTCGCCAGCGCGACGACGGCCACGAGCTTCATCATGCGCGACGCGGTCATGTCTTCCTCCGTTCGCCGAAGATCAGATCGAGATGCACCTTGAACATCGCGAGTCCGTCGAGCGGCGCGTGCCGGGCAAACAGGCTCTGCCAGATCACCGCGACGATCGCGGGCGCGACGACCAGCTGCGGGAAATCGCCGAGCTCGCGGTGCTTGATCTCGCCGCGCGTGATCGCGAGCTGGACCAGCGCCTTCATGCCGGCCAGGCCTTTCGACACCACCTCGCGGAAATAGAAATCGGCGATCGCCGGAAAGCGCGGCCCTTCCGAGACGATGAGACGAATGATGTCGCCGCGCCGGGTCGCCACCACCTCGCGCATAAAGGTCTCGGCAAAGCCCTCGACCGCGTCGCGCACCGGACCGGTGATGGTCGGCGGCGCCGTCATGCGGCTGATCAGCGGCACCAGTGCGGTGCGGATCAGCTCCTCGAACATCGACTCCTTGTCCTTGAAATAGAGGTAGAGCGTGCCCTTCGCGACGCCGGCCCGCTTGGCGACGTCGTCGAGCCGGGTCGCGGCAAAGCCGCGCGCGATGAACTCATCCATCGCCGCCTCGATGATCGCAGCGCGCCGCTCCGCCGATTTCCCGGCGCGGTTCGCCGGCGGCTTCGGCTCGGCCAGCTCTGCCGAGGTCACCTTCGGAATCCTCGCCGCGGCGGCGCGGATCGTGGTCCGGCGCTTGGCGGGCTGGGTGCGGGTCGTTCTTGTACTGTGCTTTGTCATGGTCACAATATGACTGACTGGTCAGTCATTGTCAACTCAATGAAGGGAAACGCGTGGTGCCTGCGGACGTTCCTGTTGTGGGGGCGGTTCCGGGATGCGGGCATGCGACCGCGCTTTCGCAAGCTAAAGGCCAGGGTTTGCTGGTTATTTGGCCCGTCTGTCGGTCAGAGGGCGCAAAAGCCAGGCTGATCGCACCCTGGGTTCGACGGCCCCTCTTCGTCATTCCGGGGCGCGCGTAGCGCGAGCCCGGAATCCATCGCGCCGCATAATTCCTGGATCAATGGATTCGGGGCTCTCGCTTCGCGAGCCCCGGAATGACGGCGGGGAGAGTTGGCCCGCTACGTATGAAACTTCAGCCCATCGAGCACCTTGTCGACCACCTTGCGCTCGGCGCGAAAGGCGAGGCCGACCAGATTGAGCTCGGCGCGCGCAACCGCCCTCACCGCCTCGCGATTTGCGGCGTCGTGCGTGGTCTTGAACATGTCCTCGGTGTACAGCGCAGGCTTCACCTCACGCGCCAGCGCTCGCTCCAGTGCCCGCGACAGCTGCGCACGGTCAGCGCCGTAGATCAGGATCGGCTGGCCGATCAGGGAGAGATATCTCGTCCCCGAGCCGTCCTGGTAATTCTCGCCGATACATTCGGGAAAGGACGCCGCGATGCCACCGGCCAGAAACGACGCCACGTTGAGCTTCTGCCAGACTTCCAGGTCGGTGCGGATCACGACCGCGATCTTGGTGTCGAACTGCATGCGATAAATCTATTCGCAGGGTGGCGACACACCACCTCTGACGGTGCATCCCTCATCTGCCTGCAAGGCGCCGACGTTAGTTTCCTGCAGCCACCGAAAGCGATGGTCAGTTCCCGCATCGCGTAGTAGGCTACGGGCTTTCGATTATCACAGCATATTTGAGGCATTGCATCATGATCAGCAAAGCCGATGTTGTTGTTATTGGTTCGGGCGGATTGGGCGCGGCCACAGCCTATTACTTGAGCAAGCGTGGAGGTCTCGGCGTCGCCCTTGTCGACAAGCATGAGATCGGATCGCAGACCTCGCCCCGCGCCGCAGGCATGGTGAGCTGCGCGCGCAAGAGCGACCTGATGATTGGTCTCATCAAGGACGCTTGCCGCAAGATCGAAGCGTTCACGGAGGAGACCGGCCAGCCGCTCGACTGGGTGCATTCGGGCAGCCTGAAGATTGCCCGGCGGCCGCAGGACGCCGAAATAATCAAGGACGACTTCGAGCGCGGCCGTCGGGCGGGCCTCGATGTCGAGCTGATCTCTCCGGAGCAGGCGAACCGTCTCAATCCATTTTTGCAGCCGACCGGCGTCGTCGCGGCGATGCGGATCGGTGACGACCGGTATTTCGACCCGGCCCAGGTTGCGATCGGTTTCGCCAGGGCCGCGGCGATCCACGGTGCAACCTTGCTGCCGAACACCGACGTACGGGCCGTCAACATCGTCGGCGGCAACGCGATCGGCGTGACCACGGCGAACGGCGTCATTGAAAGCCCGATCGTTGTCGATGCGGCCGGTGCGTGGACGCGGCAGGTCGCGGAAGCAAGCGGAATTCGCGTGCCGCTGGTGCCGACCCGGCAGCAATTGATCGTGACCGAACCTCTCGATGGCGCGCGCGCCGACTTGCCGATGGTCCGCATCATGGATGCCGCAGTGTATGCGCGCCCGTGTCAGGGCGGCTTCCTTTGGGGAGTCTATGAGGAAACACCGCGCTTCTTCGATATGGAGAAGCTTGGGACCGGCTTCGATGTCAAGGACATGCCGCTCGACATCGGCGTGCTTCATGCGGCCGCCGACGATGTGAAGGATCAGTTGCCGTTCCTGCAAACTGCCAAGGTGCGGGAATTTCGCGGCGGCATTCCGACGATGACCGCCGACGGCCATCATATTCTTGGCCCAGCCGCCGGCGTGAAGGGCTTCTATTTTGCAAGCGGGTGCAACGTCGCCGGTCTGTCGATCTCGCCGGCCGTCGGTGAGGCGCTTGCGGCCTGGATCGTGGACGGCAAGCCGCCTGTCGATCTATCACCGATGTCGGTCACTCGGTTCAAAGACCAATCGTGGTCCGAAGACCAATTGCAGCGCGACGCCGCGTGGCAATATCGACACTTCTACGGTGCGGTCTGAGGGCGGCTCGGGGTCGTCCCGCTACCCCTTCGCGTCGCAGGCCCAGGCGCGGATCACGCATTCCTTGCCGCCATAGTCGTAGCACTTCTTGGTCGCGGCATTGAGCGAGCTCGAGATCCGTGGCGCCACCGCATAGCCATGGGCACCGCAGGGATTTTTCATGTCGATCGCGAGCGCGGCACAGGCGCGCTTCATGGTGACGGCGGTGCAATCGCCCTTGCACTGCTTCAGCGCAGCGGCACGCGCCGCGCCCTCGGCCTGATAATCATAGGCCTGGCCATAGGCCCCGCATTTGCCGACTGCGAACGCGCCGGCCGCGTGTGCCTTGGGGACGAAGGTTTCCACGGAGAAACGCGTGGCGCCGAGCAGCAACGTCAGAACAAGAATCGTCAGCGCGCGGCGCTGCGCGGCGGCGGTCGAAATGATCACTGGAAATCCCCCAAGTCCGCCGCGGACTGTACGCAGGGGTCGTTTCCAGATGGTGAATGACGGGTTGACGGCGGATAGAGCTACCCCCGCCGCGCGGCTTCCAGCGCCTGCGGCGTATCGATGTCGAGGAAGGCGCTGTCGCCTTCGACCGGGACCTCGGCGACCACCTCGGCATGCTTGGCGATCAGATGGCGGGCGCCGATGTCGCCGTCGAGCGTCATCAGCTCCTTGAAGAAGCGCCGCGACCACAGCACCGGATTGCCGCGGCGGCCCTCGCTGACCGGCACCGCGATCAGGTGGCCGCGGTCGGGCGCAAAGGTCTCGATCATGCGATCGATCAGCTTGGCATCGATCAGCGGCATGTCGCCGAGGCAGACGATCGCGCCGTCGGCGCTGTCGGAGACCGCCGCGATGCCAGCTTTCACCGAGCTGGCAATGCCGCCGGCGAAATCGGGATTGCGGACGAATTTAACCTTGAGGCCATCAAGCGCCTGCTCGACCAGATCGGCCTGATGCCCGGTGACGACGATCACCTCGGAGGCCTTCGAGGCCAGCGCCTGCTCGGCGACGACGCGCGCGAGCTTCTTGCCGTCGAGCTCGGCGAGCAGTTTGTTCGGACCGCCCATCCGGGTCGAGCGGCCGGCGGCGAGCACGATCGCGGCGACGTTGCGGTTGCCTTCGGTGTCCGGCACGGTGCGCGGCTGCGGCCGCGTCACGATTTCCATCAACAGGCCGCCGACGCCCATGGCGGTGAGATCCGACCGCGTCACCTTGATGCCGGCGAGCAGCCGCATCAGCACCCAGTCAAAGCCGTTCTCGACCGGCGAACGCGCGCAGCCCGGCGCGCCCAACACCGGCACGCCGCCGGCGCTGCCGATCAACAGCAGATTGCCGGGATCGACCGGCATGCCGAAATGCTCGACGGCGCCGCCGATCTCGGCGATCGCGGCGGGGATCACATCGCGGCGGTCGGCGATCGCAGATGCGCCGAACACGATGACGAGCTCGGCGCCGAGGCCGAGCAATTCCTTGATCGCGCCGGCCAGCACCGTTTCGTCATGCGGCACGCGGCGTTCGGCGATGATGGTGGCACCGGCCGGCGCCAGACGCTCGGCGGTGACGCGCAGCGTCTTGTCGATCACCTTGGGCGCAAGGCCCGGCAGCAAGGTCGAGACCACGCCGACCTTCTTGATCACATAAGGCGCGATCCGCAGCGCGTCCTTGCCCGCAACCGCGACGGCGGCGTCGCGCAACCGCCCCTCGACGCCGAACGGAATCAGCTTGACGGTCGCGATCATCTCGCCTTCGACCACCGGCTTGTAGGCCGCGAGGGTGGCGAAGGTGATGGCCTCGTCGACGCCGTTGATGCGATCGACCGCGGCGCGGTCGACCACCAGCACGCCGGGGCGTGCCGCGAACAGATTGGCGCGGCCGGTAAAGGCGCGCTCGACATTGACGCCCTCGCCCGCCACCGCCTGCGCGATGCTGGCGGCGGCTTCGTCCTCGGAGACGTCACCCTCCTCCAGGCGCACCACGACGACGTCCTTGACGCCGGCCCTGGTCAGCGCCTCGACTTCCTCAGGGCCGATCGTGGTGCCTTTCTTGAGCACCAGCGCGCCCTGGCGGAGCGTATGCACGGTGACGCCGCCAATCGCGTCGGCCGGACTGGCGGGACCGAACTTCATGCCGCTTCCTCTTTTTCTTTGGGAGGCAGACGCAGCTGTGCGGTGATCTCGGCCATGATCGCGACCGCGATCTCCGACGGCGACACCGCGCCGATGTCGAGCCCGATCGGCGCGTGGATGCGCGCGATGTCGCTGTCCTTGGCGCCCTGCGCACGCAGCCGCTCGGCGCGCTTGGCATGGGTCTTCCGCGATCCCAGCGCGCCGATATAGAAGCAGTCGCGGTCGAAGGCGTGCAGCAGCGCCGGATCGTCGATCTTGGGATCGTGCGTCACCGCGACGAAGGCGGTGTAGTGATCGACATTGAGCGGCGGCAGCGCGACGTCGGGCCATTCGGCGACCAGCGGCACGTCGGGGAAACGCTCGGGGCTCGCGAACGCCGTGCGCGGATCGACCACCGTGACGTCATAGTCGAGCGCACGCGCCAGCGGCGCCAGCGCCTGGCTGATATGGACCGCGCCGATGATCACGAGCTTTGCGGTCGGTGCGTAGACGTTGAGGAACAGCTTCTTGCCCGCAACCTCGACATTGCCGCTCTTGCCCATCCGAAGCTGCTTCGCAAGTTCAGCGCGCAGCGGATCGGCGGCGATGTCGGCGGCCTTGACCAGTCGCTGATCGCCATTGGCGGTGTCGGTGACGATGATGACCGGACGGCGCGCGGCGCGCTCGGCGTTCAGCTCTTTGAGGATCTCGAGTTTCACGGCTAGCCGACCTTCTCGACGAAGACGCGGATGGTGCCGCCGCAGGACAGGCCGACATTCCAGGCCGTCTCGTCGGCAACGCCGAATTCGAGCATCTTGGGCTGGCCGCTCGCGATCACGTCGAGTGCTTCGGTCACGACCGCGCCCTCGACGCAGCCGCCGGAGACCGAGCCCAGAAACGTGCCGTCGTCATTGATGACGAGGCTCGATCCGGCTGGGCGCGGCGCCGAGCCCCAGGTCTCGACCACGGTGGCGAGCGCCACGCCATGGCCCTGTTTCTGCCAGGTCTCGGCGGCCTGCAGGATGTCTTCGTCGCGGTTCAGCATGGAAACCTCCCTCAGGCCACGGATCGGATCAGGCTGCGGTGGTGCGCCGGCGGCGGGGATGACAGCGCGCCGATCAAGCCCTTGATGGACGTCAAGTTATGCACCGGGCGAAATTCGTCAACGTGGGGCAGCATCATTTTGATGCCCTGCGCCTTGGCCTCGAAGCCGGAGTAGCGCAGCAGCGGGTTAAGCCAGATCAGGCGGCGGCAGGAGCGGTGCAAACGGTCCATCTCGAAGGCCAGTTTGGCATCCGCCTCCCGTTCTAGTCCATCGGATATAAGGAGGACGATGGCGCCCTGCCCGAGCACCCGGCGGGCCCAGAGCTGGTTGAAGCTGTGCAGCGAGGTGGCGATCCGGGTACCGCCGGCCCAGTCCTCCACCGAGGACGAGCAGCTCGCCAGCGCCTCGTCCGGGTCACGCGCCCGTAACGCCCGCGTCACATTGGTCAGGCGGGTGCCGAACAGGAACACCGAAACCCGCTTGCGGTAGTCGGTGATGGCATGCAGGAAGTGCAGGAACAGGCGGGTGTATTCGCTCATCGAGCCGGAGATATCGAGCAGCGCCACGATCGGCGCCGGCTTCTCGATCCGGCCGAGCTTCCTGATATCGATGATCTCGCCGCCGGTGCGCAGCGAGTTGCGCACGGTGCGGCGCATGTCGAGCCGCAGACCGCGCGCGTCCGGCTGATAGCGGCGGGTGACGAGCTCGGCCTGCGGCAGCCGCATCTGCGCGATCTCGCGCGTCACCTCGGCGATCTCCGCCGCGGTCATCTGCGCAAAATCCTTCTTCTGCAGGATCTCCTTGTCGGAGACCGAGAGCTTCAGCTCCTGCTCCTGGGCCTGCGGCCGCTCCTCGGTCTTGGCCGGCTGCGCCATCGCCTCCTGGACCCGGCGCGAGGCCGGCGGCGGCTTCTTCCTGGCGTGGTCAGGCAGCGGCACCGAATCCAGCATGCTCTTCCACTCCTCGGCGGCGCGGAAGAACAGCATGAAGGCCTGGCGGAAGATCAGCGCATGCTCGTGGCGCTTGACGAAGATCGCCTCCAGCGTGGCGTAGAAATCGGAGCGGTTGCCGACCTCGATCAGCTGCAGCGCGTCGAGCGCATCGATCACCGAGCCCGGCCCCACCGGCAGCCCGGCCGCCCGCAGCGCGCGGGCAAAGCCGATTACGTTATCGGCCATGTGGCCGGTCGGAGGCGCGAGGTGGTTGATCGCCATCGAACTATCCACTCCCGTCATTCCGGGACGCGCGCAGCGCGGGCCCGGAATCCATTCTTCTACGTCAACGCGGCCCGATGGATTCCGGGCTCGCGCCAAGTGGCGCGCCCCGGAATGACGAGCCTTTTTTCCGGCGCGATTTACGTCTCGCTCGTCGCGTCCTTCAATGTCTTCTGCAACGCATCGCCCTGCATGCGCGCGATGTCGTCCTGATATTTGAGCAGCGCACCCAGCGTGTCGCCGACCACCTGCGGCGTCAGCGAGCGGGCGTCGAGCTCGGACAGCGCCGTGGCCCAGTCGATGGTCTCGGCGACGCCAGGCGACTTGTAGAAATCCTGGTTGCGCAGCGCCTGCACGAAGCGGACCACCTGCTGCGACAGCTTTGCGGAAATGTTCGGCACCCGCGACTTGACGATCGCAAGCTCGCGCTCGGCCGAGGGATAGTCGACCCAATGATAGAGGCAGCGCCGCTTCAGCGCGTCGTGGATCTCGCGGGTGCGGTTCGAGGTGATGATCACGATCGGCGGCGCCGGCGCCTTCACCGTGCCGAGCTCGGGGATCGTGACCTGGAAGTCGCTGAGGATTTCCAACAGATACGCCTCGAACGCCTCGTCGGCGCGGTCGAGCTCGTCGATCAAAAGCACCGGCGGCCCCGCGACATCGGGCTCCAGCGCCTGCAGCAGCGGCCGCTTGATCAGGAAGCGCTCGGCAAAGATGTCGCTGGCGAGCTGGTCGCGATCGGTATCGCCGGAGGCTTCCGCCAGACGGATCGCGATCATCTGCGCCGCGCTGCTCCACTCATAGACCGCGGAGGCGACGTCGAGGCCTTCATAGCATTGCAGGCGGATCAGCTTGCGCCCGAGTGCGGCGGACAGCACCTTCGCGATCTCGGTCTTGCCGACGCCGGCCTCGCCTTCGAGGAACAGCGGCCGGCCCATCCGCAGCGCGAGATAGGTCACGGTCGCGAGCGACCGTTCGGCAAGGTAGCCGCGCGACGTCAACAGGCCCTCGAGCGCATCGACGGAAGTGGGTAACGCCGATGCACTCATGGAACAGCCAGTCTTCGAACAGGGGTTAGCAACATCGCGCCTTGGGCTAGGTCTTGGATCTAGTCCTAGAGGTCCAGATCGTATCTAGTCCCTTGGATCTAGTCGTTCGATTTAGTCCTTGGCGTTGGCGGCTTCCACCGCCCTGCGCGTCAAAACGCCGATCAGATGCGCGCGGTATTCCGCACTGCCGTGCAGGTCACTGTTCAGCCCTTCGGGGCCAACCGCGATGCCGTCGAGCACCTTGTGGGAGAAGCGCTTCTTCAAGGCCTCCTCGAACGCGGTGGCGCGGAACACGCCGTCGGAGCCCGCACCAGTGACCGCCACGCGGACATCGGACGGACGCCGGGCCACGAACACACCGACCAACGCGTAACGCGAGGCCTGGTTGCGGAACTTGACATAGGCCGCCTTCTTCGGCAGCGGGAACATCACCTTGGTGATGATCTCGTCGGCCTCCAGCGCGGTCGAGAACAGGCCCTGGAAAAACTCCTCAGCCTTGAGGCGGCGCTTGTTGGTGACGATGGTCGCGCCCAGCGCCAGCACCGCGGCCGGATAGTCGGCGGTCGGATCGTTGTTGGCGAGCGAGCCGCCGATGGTGCCGCGATGGCGCACGGCGGGATCGCCGATCAGGCCCGCGAGCTCGGCCAGCGCCGGGATCGCCTCGCCAACAACAGCGGAGTTCGCGACCTCGGCGTGCTTGGCGGTGGCGCCGATCACCAGCGAGCGGCCCTTCATCTCGATCGTATCGAGACCTTCGATGTGGGAGAGGTCGACCAGATGCGGCGGGCTCGCGAGCCGCTGCTTCATCACCGGCACCAGCGTGTGACCGCCGGCAATCAGCTTGGCGTCCTCGTTCTTCACCAGCAGATTGGCGGCCTGCCGCACGGTGCCGGGACGATGATATTTGAATTCGTACATTGGAATGTCCTGATCGCTTGCCGCGACGAATTGCTGATTAGGCGAGATCCGATTTCGCCATCGCCTTGGCGCCGGCGGCGATCGAAGCGACGATGTTCTGGTAGCCGGTGCAGCGGCACAGATTGCCTTCCAGCTCCTCGCGGATCACCTCGTCGGAGAGATCGTGGCCCTTGCGATGCACCAGGTCGACGGCGGTCATGATCATGCCCGGCGTGCAGAAGCCGCATTGCAGGCCATGATGCTCGCGGAAGGCCTCCTGCATCGGATGCAGCGGCGCGCCGTCCGCCGCCAGCCCCTCGATGGTCTTGACCTCATGACCGTCGGCCATCACTGCAAGCGTCGTGCAGGACTTCACCGCCTTGCCGTCCAGATGCACGACGCAGGCGCCGCACTGCGAGGTGTCGCAGCCGACATGGGTACCGGTCAGGCGCAGGTTTTCGCGCAGAAACTGGACCAGAAGGGTACGGGGGTCGACATTGGCGTTAACGGGATTGCCGTTCACGATCATTGAAATCTTGGCCATCAGCACTCTCTTATCTGCCCCACCGCATATCGGCGAAGCAGGCGGTTTAAAATCATTCCAGACGGCATAATATGGGCGCGCCCCACGATGGGCAACCTTTCGAGCCACCCATCCAGGACATAGCGGGAAGACTTGGCGCCGAAAGACTCGGCCAGACCTCGATCATCCAGCCTGAAGACAAGACTAACCCTGCACCGCCTTGGCGAAATTTGCAAAAAATTCGTCGGCCAGCTTCTTGGCGGCGCCATTGATCAGGCGCTGGCCGAGTTGCGCGAGCTTGCCGCCGATCTGCGCCTCCACGTTGTAGCTCAAAAGCGTGCCGCCATCCTTGTCGGCGAGGCCCACGGTGGCGCCGCCCTTGGCGAAGCCGGCGACCCCGCCCTCGCCTTCGCCCGAGATCTTGTAGCCGTTGGGCGGATCGAGATCGCTCAATGTGACCTTGCCCTTGAAGCGAGCGGAGACCGGCCCGACCTTCATCTTGGCGGTGGCACGGAAGCCGCCCTCGTCGGTCTTCTCCAGCTCTTCGCAGCCGGGAATGCAGGCCTTCAACACGTCGGGATCGTTGAGCTTGTCCCACACAGCCTGGCGCGGCGCTGCAAGCTGGACTTCGCCGGTCATTGTCATGGCCATGGGGGGACCTCCTCGATCGCTAGAACCTTTTCCCCAAGTAAAGCAGCCGGGCCGCAAAGGAAAGGGCACCTTCGGAGGATGAGCGATGCATATTCGCAACCGCAGCAAGCCAATCCCGCCGTTCACGAATTCGCGCGATCCGCGCTGTCGAAAATGCAGGCAGCGACGGGCATTGGCAGCGGCGCCCGGGAGTGGTTAGGTCGCGCGCCATGAGTACAGCCCTTTCTCCCCTGCTTGCGCCGATGCTGTCGAGCGCCGCGATGCGCGCGGTGTGCGACGATTTAGCCACCCTGCAGAACATGCTGGATTTCGAGGCCGCGCTGGCCCGCGCTGAGGCGGCCTGCGGCGTGATTCCCGCGGCCAGCGCGGGACCGATCGCCGCGGCCTGCAAGGCCGAATCATTCGACCTCGCCGCGCTGGCTGATGCCGCGACGCGATCCGGCAATCTGGCGATCCCGCTGGTGAAGGCGCTGACCGCCGATGTCGCCAGGGCGGATGCCGAGGCCGCGCGTTACGTGCATTGGGGTGCGACCAGCCAGGACGTCATTGATACCGCGACCATGCTGTCGCTGCGCGCCGGCATCGATGCGCTGCTCGCCGACCTTGACCGCGCCATTGCGGGTTTTGCCGACCTTGCCCGCGCCCATCGCAACACCGCGATGGTGGCGCGGACCTGGTTGCAGCATGCGCTGCCGATGCCGTTGGGGCTGAAGCTCGCCGAATATGCCGCAGCTTTGGACCGCTCCCGCAAGCGCTTGCTGCGCCTGCGCCGCGAGACGCTGGCCCTGCAATTCGGCGGCGCCGCCGGCACGCTCGCCGCGCTGGGCGACAAGGGTCTCGCGGTTGCGGCAGCATTGGCGAAAGAGCTCGACTTGCCCCTGCCCGACGCGCCCTGGCACACCCACCGCGACCGCATCGCCGAGGCCGCCTCCGTGTTCGCGATCCTCGTCGGCAGCTGCGGCAAGATCGCGCGCGACGTCTCGCTGCTGATGCAGACCGATGTCGGCGAGGCCTTCGAGCCGGCGGGCGCCGGCCGCGGCGGCTCCTCCACCATGCCGCACAAGCGCAACCCGGTCGCCGCCGCGAGCGCGCTGGGCGCTGCGACCATGGCGCCGAACCTCGCCGCGACGATCTTCGCCGCGCAGGTGCAGGACCATGAGCGCAGCGCCGGACCGTGGCACGCGGAATGGCCGACCTTGCCGGGCTTGATGCTGGTGACCTCCGGCGCGCTTGCCGCGATCGTCGACCTCGCCGAAGGGCTCGAGGTCGACGCGGCGCGAATGCGAGTCAATCTCGATGCGACCCATGGGCTGATCATGGCGGAAGCCGTCACCTTTGCGCTCGCCGACAAGATCGGCAAGAGCGACGCTCACCATCTGGTCGAGGCCGCGAGCAAGAAAGCGGTGGCCGACAAGAAGCATTTGCGCGAGGTGCTGGCTGCGGATGCGAAGGTCACCGCGCATCTCGACGCCAAGCGAATAGCGGAAGTGTTCGAACCGATGGCCTATCAGGGTGCCTCGCAGGCGCTGATCGATCGCCTGCTGGCTTCACTTGACGATAAATAGCGACGATGTCGCTGCCGGAGTTGCCCCGGCACGCGCATGACGAGAGGGACAACGCAATGCCGATGATCAACGCCGACGGATGCCTGCTCAACGTCCAGGTGGACGGCCGCGACGGCGGACCGACCTTGATGCTGTCGAACTCGCTCGGCTGCACCTTGCAGATGTGGGAGCCGCAGATGCCGGCGCTGACGCAGATGTTCCGCGTCATCCGCTACGATCGCCGCGGTCACGGGAAGTCCGGCGTGCCGGCCGGGCCCTACTCCATGGAGCGGTTCGGCCGCGACGTGCTCGCGATCCTCGACGACCTCAACATCGGGAAAGTGCATTGGTGCGGCCTGTCGATGGGCGGCATGGTCGGGCAATGGTTAGGGGCCAACGCGCCCGAACGATTTGGCAAGATCATCCTTTCCAACACCGCCTGCTATTACCCCGATCCGACCAACTGGCTGAACCGCATCAAGGCGGTGAAGCAAGGCGGCATCGCCGCGGTCGCCGACACCGTGATCGCGGGCTGGCTGACCGCCGACTTCCGCGAGCGCGAGCCCGAGACTACGGCCCGCATGAAGGCGATGCTGATCGCCTCCCCCGTCGAGGGCTATCTCGCCTGCTGCGAGGCGCTGTCGACGCTCGACCAGCGCGCGCTGCTGCCCAGGATCAAGAGCCCGACGCTGGTGATCGCAGGCAAGCAGGACATGGCAACCCCGGTGTCGGCGGGTGAAATGATCCGCAGCGGCATTCCCGGCGCCAGCATGACGCTGCTCGATGCGGCGCATATTTCCAATATCGAGCAGTCGCACGCCTTCACCGAAGCCGTGGTCGGCTTCCTGACGCAACGCTAATGGCAACACCTGCGTAGCCCGGATGCAGCGAAGCGAAATCCGGGACAGATCGTTTCCGGCGAACGCTGAAACCCCGGATTGCGCCGCTCCATCCGGGCTACGGTTTCGAGAGGAGACATCCATGGACGACAATCAGCGCCGCGACGACGGCATGGCACAGCGCCGCAAGGTGCTGGGCAATGAATGGGTCGACAAGTCAATCACAAACCGCAACGCGTTCAATACCGACTTCCAGGACCTGATCACCCGCTATGCGTGGGGCGACATCTGGACCCGGCCGCATTTCGATCACCGCACCCGCCGCGTGCTTGTGATCGGCACCATGGTCGCGCTCGGCCAGTGGGACGAGTTCCGCCTGCATGTGCGCGCCGCCCTCAGCGAAGGCGACTTCACGCCCGACGACATCAAGGAGATCCTGCTGCAGCAGGCGATCTATTGCGGCGTGCCCGCCGCCAATCACGCCGTCAAGGAAGCCGGCGCGATCATTGCCGAACTAGGGCTGCTGAAGGGATAACTCGCCTGCCGGCGCGATTGCCTCGGCGGCAGGAGCTTCCGCCGCGCGCTTCGGCGAGGTCTCGAACAGCATCACGATCGCGGTGCCGAGCAGCATCAAAAGCTCTGACGCATGCATGCGCATCGCTTCGACCTCGCCGACCTTGGAGGCCATCATCATGCTGGCGAAGCTCAGCACGCTGCCGAGGCAGAGCGCGACCGCAAGCGCCTCGTCGCTACCGCTGCTCTTCTGGCGCAGCGGCGAGAACGCCGCCATCGCGAGGAAAACCGCGAAGAACGCCACCACCGTGATCCGCGCCAGCGCCAACAGCCATGCGAGCCGCACCGTCGCCATCTTGCCGAGGTGCAGATAGTCGCTGGCATAGAGCGCGATCGACACGCTCGGCCGCTCATAGAGGCCGTGGATCGGCGACACCATGATGCTGAAGGCGATGATGGTCCAGACCGGAATGAAATAGGCCGCGAGCAGCGCGCCGTTGAAGGAGCTGATCCGCCAAGTGTTCGACATTGCCGCTTCCCGTTTCTCTCCGGCGCCTTTCAGGTCGGCGACGGTTCAGCCTGCGAGGTAACGCCGATCAATTGCCGGCGGCAATTTAAACCCTTTGTTTACCTTAATCGGCTGGGGATTGTCCGCGGATGGCCGGCGCCGTGCCAAAACCGCGCAAAAAGAAAGGTCCCGCCTTCCGGCGAGACCCTTCTGGAACTGCTCATGCTAACATTTCCCTTGCTAGCGTCTCTTGCTCGACGTCTCCGGGTTAGCGCTCCCGATCGGGGGTCTGGCCCTGCCGGCCCGGATCCTGCTGCTGCTGGCCGGGCTTCTGCCCGCCACCCTGCTGCTGCTGGCCTGGCTTCTGACCAGGCTGCTGGCCTTGCTGGCCCGGCTTCTGGTTCTGATTGCTCATGCGAATACTCCTTCGCTTTCATCAGGCTGGGGACAACACACCCTCCGGAGCGCGGTTGCTCGGGGAACACCGGTTCCGGCGTGATCATTGCAGGGCAACGCCGTGTCGGCCCTGTGACATCGGAACCGCACCCGCCAAACTAGTTATGTACAAGCCGTTTCTGCTGCTGCCACGCTGTTGCCGCCGCCGGGGTTCCGCTGTTAGAAAATGACACGACGCGACGGATCAGGCTGCCGGGGGCCCTCGCCGCGTCACTCGGACGTCGCGTTTTCGAGCGAAGTGGGGACTAACGGCAGCGCATGGATTATTTCGCCCAGCAACTGATCAACGGCCTCGTGCTCGGCTCGATCTATGGCCTGATCGCCATCGGCTACACAATGGTCTACGGCATCGTCGGCATGATCAATTTCGCCCATGGCGACATCTTCATGATCGGCGGCTTCATCGCGCTGATCTCGTTCCTGGTGCTGGTGTCGCTCGGCCTCACCGCGATCCCCGTGATCCTCTTGATCGTGCTGCTGGTCTCGATGGCGATCACGGCGCTCTATGGCTGGACCATCGAGCGCATCGCCTACCGGCCGTTGCGCCATTCGTTCCGCCTGGCGCCGATGCTGTCGGCGATCGGCATGTCGTTCGTGCTCACCAACTTCTCGCAGGTGTCGCAGGGCGCGCGGGTCAAGCCGGTGCCGCCGATCATCACCGGCGGCTACACGCTGCATGAAGGCTCGCAAGGCTTTGCCGTGCAGCTCTCCAACATCCAGATCATGGTCGTGCTCGCCACCATCGTGGTGCTGGCGCTGTTCACCTGGCTGGTCTCGCGCACAAGGCTCGGCCGCGACATGCGCGCCTGCGAGCAGGATCAGACCATGGCGGCGCTGCTCGGGGTGGACGTCGACCGCACCATCTCGATGACCTTCGTGATCGGTGCCGCGCTCGCCGCCGTCGCCGGCATGATGTACCTGCTATATTACGGCCTGGTCGATTTCTTCATGGGCTTCGTCGCCGGCATCAAGGCGTTCACGGCCGCGGTGCTCGGCGGCATCGGCTCGCTGCCGGGCGCCATGCTCGGCGGGCTCGCGATCGGCCTGATCGAGACGTTCTGGTCGGCCTATTTCTCGGTCGAGTACAAGGACGTCGCCGCGTTCTCGATCCTGATCGTGGTGCTGATCTTCATGCCGACCGGCCTGCTTGGCCGTCCCGAAGTCGAAAAAGTCTGACAGGCACTTCGTGAGCGCGACCTCAGCCCGCCCCTCGCACGCCGCGCAGCCCTCGGGCAGCGCCTTCATTCTCAAGAAAGCCCTGATCAGCGCTCTCGTCGCGCTGGTGCTGTTCTCGCTGATGATCGGCATCCGGACCGAGGCCGGACCGCAAGGCGGCCTGATCTACTGGACCCGGTTCGGCGATCTCGCCGCCCTCGTCGGCACCGTGTTCGGCGGCAGCATCATCGTCGAGCTGCTGCGGCAGTGGTGGGGGCCGGTCGACAAGGACAGCATCGTGCCCAAGCCGGTGCAATCGGCGATGGCGTTCGCCGGTCGCTGGCTGGCGCCGGCGCTCCTGGTGTTCACCTTCCTCGTGCCGGTCATCTTCTACAACCAGCGCTACATTCTCGATTTGTCGATCCTGGTCCTGACCTATGTGATGCTGGGCTGGGGGTTGAACGTCGTGGTCGGCCTCGCCGGCCTGCTCGACCTCGGCTATGTCGCGTTCTACGCGGTCGGCGCCTATTCCTACGCGCTGCTGGCGACCAATTTCGGATTGTCGTTCTGGGTCTGCCTGCCGCTGGCCGGCATCCTGGCGGCGTTCTGGGGCGTGCTGCTCGGCTTCCCGGTGCTGCGGCTGCGCGGCGATTATCTGGCGATCGTGACGCTCGCCTTCGGCGAGATCATCCGCCTGGTCATCATCAACTGGCAGAGCCTGACCGGCGGCCCCAACGGCGTCTCGGGGATTCCGCGTCCAACCCTGTTCGGCATTCCCCTGACGCCGGGCGATGACGGGCTCGCCGCCCGGCTCGGCATCGAATTCTCACCGACCCATCGCCTGGTGTTCCTGTTCTATCTGATCCTGGCCATGGCGCTGCTCACCAACTGGGTGACGATCCGGCTGCGGCGGCTGCCGATCGGCCGCGCCTGGGAGGCCCTGCGCGAGGACGAGGTCGCCTGCCGCGCGCTCGGCATCAACACCACGACCACCAAGCTGACGGCGTTCGCGACCGGTGCGATGTTCGGCGGCTTCGCCGGCGCCTTCTTCGCCACACGGCAGGGCTTCATCAGCCCGGAATCCTTCACCTTCCAGGAATCGGCGCTGGTGCTCGCGATCGTCGTGCTCGGCGGCATGGGCTCGCAACTCGGCGTCGCGCTGGCCGCACTGACCATGATCGGCGGCTTCGAGCTGTTCCGCGGCCTCGATCAGTACCGCATGCTGGTGTTCGGCATCGCCATGGTGCTGCTGATGATCTGGCGGCCGCGCGGGCTGATCGGCCATCGCGCGCCCACCGTGTATCTGGAACGCAACCAGGCGATCTCGTCCGACCTCGTCAAGGAGGGCCATGGATGAGCGGCGACCCCATCCTCAGCGTCGACCGCCTGATGATGCGCTTCGGCGGCATCGTCGCGGTCAACGAGCTCTCCTTCACCGCCGAGCGGCGCAAGATCACCGCGCTGATCGGGCCGAACGGCGCCGGCAAGACCACCGTCTTCAACTGCATCACCGGCTTCTACCGGCCGAGCGGCGGCGCGATCCGCCTGGCCCACGATGACGGCCGCAGCATCCAGCTCGAGCGGCTGAACGATTTCCGCATCTCCAAGCAGGCCAAGGTGGCGCGCACCTTCCAGAACATCCGGCTGTTTCCCGGCATGACCGCGCTGGAGAACCTCATGGTCGCCCAGCACAACGCGCTGTTGCGCGCCTCGGGGCTCACCGTGCTGGGGCTGCTCGGCCTGCCGTCGTGGCGCGAGGCCGAAAGGCGCGCGATCGATCTGGCGCGGTCCTGGCTCGACCGCGTCGGCCTGCTCGACCGCGCCGACGATGCCGCGGGCAATCTGCCCTATGGCGACCAGCGCAGGCTCGAGATCGCACGCGCGATGTGCACCGAGCCCGCCCTGCTCTGTCTCGACGAGCCGGCGGCTGGGCTGAACGCGCGCGAGAGCGGCGGGCTCAACGAGCTCCTGCTGTCGATCCGCAACGAACAGGGCACCTCGATCCTCCTGATCGAGCACGACATGTCGGTCGTGATGGAAATCTCCGATCACGTCGTGGTCATGGACTACGGCGTCAAGATCGCCGAAGGCACGCCGCAGACGGTGCGCGACGATCCCAAGGTGATCGCCGCCTATCTCGGCGCCGACGAGGAAGAGGCCATCGCCGTGATGGAGAGCGGCACGTGAGCGCGGCACAGGCAACCACTCCCCTGCTCGCGGTGCGCGGCGTGCGTGCGGCGTATGGCAAGATCGAGGCACTGAAGGGCGTCGATATCGAGATCAATCGAGGGGAGATTGTCGCCCTGATCGGCGCCAACGGCGCCGGCAAGTCGACGCTGATGATGACGATCTTCGGCCGGCCGCGCGCCCGCGCCGGCAGCATCGAATATGATGGCCACGACATCACCGGCGTGCCGACCCACGAGATCGCGCGGCTGCGCATCGCGCAATCGCCCGAGGGAAGGCGGATCTTTCCGCGCATGAGCGTCGCGGAGAACCTGCAGATGGGCGCCGATGCGACCGAATGCACGGAAGGCGAGCGCGGAGCCGGGCTGGAGCGGGTGTTCGCGCTGTTTCCGCGGCTGAAGGAACGCATCGCGCAGCGCGGCGGTACGCTGTCCGGCGGCGAGCAGCAGATGCTCGCGATCGGCCGCGCGCTGATGAGCCGGCCGCGCCTCTTGATGCTGGACGAACCGTCGCTCGGCCTGGCGCCGCTGATCGCGCGGCAGATCTTCGACGCCATCCGCACGTTGAACCGGCAGGACGGCCTCACCGTCCTGATCGTCGAGCAGAACGCCAACCACGCGCTGAAGCTCGCGCACCGCGGCTATGTCATGGTCAACGGCCTGATCACGCTAACCGGAACCGGCAACGAATTGCTGCAGCGCCCGGAAATCCGCGCCGCCTATCTGGAAGGCGGCCGCCATGGGTAGCCGTCACGGCTGGCTGCACGTTCCGTGCCGCTGCCGTTAGCAGGATGTCGCGTCGATTTGCCTGAAAATTGCCGGTGACTTCGCTGCGAAATCAGCCGAGAATGCCGACGGTTTTGGAGCCCGGCGTGCCGGGTCCTTCCGCAAGAGGCAACGACCACGAGGGACGTCTCATGAAATCACTGAAGCTGATCGGCCTGGCATTGGGCGCTTCGTTCGCATTGTCGGCGAGCGCGTTCGCGCAAGATATCACAATCGCAGTCGCGGGTCCGATGACGGGCTCCGAATCCGCTTTTGGCCGGCAGATGAAGAACGGCGCCGAGCAGGCCGTCGCCGACATCAACGCCGCCGGCGGCGTGCTCGGCAAGAAGCTCGCGCTGGAAGCCGATGACGACGCCTGCGATCCGAAGCAGGCGCGCTCGATCGCGGAAAAAATCGGCTCGTCGAAGATCCCGTTCGTCGCCGGCCATTTCTGCTCGTCGTCGTCGATCCCCGCCTCCGAGGCCTATGCCGACGCCAACGTGCTGCAGATCACCCCGGCCTCGACCAACCCGCTGTTCACCGAGCGCAAGCTCTGGAACGTGGCGCGCGTCTGCGGCCGTGACGACCAGCAGGGCCTGGTCGCCGCCGACTACATCATGAAGAACTACAAGGGCAAGAACGTCGCGATCCTGAACGACAAGACCACCTACGGCAAAGGCCTCGCCGACGAGACCAAGAAGGCACTGAACAAGGCCGGCTTCCAGGAGAAGATGTTCGAGTCCTACAATAAGGGCGACAAGGACTTCAATTCGATCGTCTCGCGCCTGAAGCGCGACAACATCGATCTGGTCTATGTCGGCGGCTACCATCAGGAAGCCGGCCTGATCCTGCGTCAGATGCGCGACCAGGGCCTGCAGACCGTGCTGATGGCGGGCGACGCCATGAACGACAAGGAGTTCGCCTCGATCACCGGCCCGGCCGCCGAAGGCACGCTGTTCACCTTCGGCCCCGATCCGCGCAACAAGCCGACCGCGAAGGCGATCGTCGAGAAGTTCAAGAGCAAGAACATCGACCCCGAAGGCTACACGCTCTACACCTACGCTGCGATGCAGGTGTGGACCCAGGCCGTCGCCAAGGCCGGCACCACCGACGCCAAGAAGGTGATGGACACCATCAAGGCCGGCGAGTGGGACACCGTGCTCGGCAAGATGGCCTTCGACGCCAAGGGCGACATCAAGGCGATCGACTATGTCGTCTACAAGTGGGACGCCAAGGGCAACTACACCGAGATCAACCCGAAGGGCTCCTAATAAGCCCTCCCGTCATTGCGAGGAGCGACAGCGACGAAGCAATCCATCTTTCCGCACGGCCACTGTGGATTGCTTCGCGGAGCCTGTCATCCGGCGGCGCTTCGCGCCGACCGGGTGGCTCGCAATGACGCTACAGGATAAGGCGCCCCGGTCCGCCGGGGCGTTTTGCTCTGGTACCGCGGCTGCTATACCGGATCGGTCGGACAGCAGGCGCATGGACGGAATCGTGAAAGACCTTCTCACCGATATTGCCGGCGTCAGCGTCGGCCACGCCGACGACGCGGTGATCGCCTCCGGCGTCACCGCCATCCTGTTCGAGCGGCCGGCGGTGGCCTCGATCGATGTCCGCGGCGGAGGGCCTGGCACCCGCGAGGACGCGCTGCTGTCGCCGCACAATGTCGTCGAGGCGATCGACGCCATCACGCTGTCCGGCGGCTCCGCGCTCGGGCTCGACGCTGCCGGCGGCGTGCAGGCATGGCTCGCCGAGCGCGGCCGCGGCTTTCGCATTCGCGATGCGGTGATCCCGATCGTGCCCGGCGCGATCTGCTTCGACCTGCTCAACGGCGGCAACAAGGCGTGGGGCCGCTTCCCGCCCTATCGCGACCTCGGCTACGCGGCGGCAAATGCGGCGGCCAATGACTTCGCGCTCGGCAGCGTCGGCGCCGGCATGGGCGCCACCACGGCCAATCTGAAGGGCGGCCTCGGCTCGGCGTCTGATGTGACCGACGACGGCATCAAGGTCGCGGCGCTCGCGGTGGTCAACGCGGTCGGCAGCGTCACGGTCGGCGGCGGTCCGTGGTTCTGGGCCGCACCGTTCGAGGTCGGTAGCGAGTTCGGCGGGCGCGGCCTGCCGCCGGCGTTCACGCCGGACATGCTGAAGCCGCGGCTGAAAGGCGGCGCGGATGCCAGCGCTGCCGAGAACACCACGCTGGTCGTGGTCGTGACCGACGCGCAACTGACAAAGCCGCAGGCGCGGCGGCTTGCGATGATCGCGCAGACCGGCATGGCGCGCGCGATCTATCCGGTGCACGCCCCGCTCGATGGCGATGTGGTGTTTGCCGCCGCGACCGGCGTCAGGCCGATCGATCCGCTGTTCGGGCTCACCAAGCTCGGGGCGATCGCGGCCAACACGGTGGCGCGCGCGATCGCCCGCGGCGTCCATTCAGCCACCGCGCTGCCCTTCCCCGACGCGCTGCCGAGCTGGCGGGATCGGTTCGGTTAGGCGAAGAGCTTGTACGATCGTCATTGCGGGCGAAGCGAAGCAATCCATCGCGCCGCTTGCCGAGACATGGATTGCTTCGTCGCTACGCTCCTCGCAATGACGAGTAGTAGCCGATACGTCCTAAGCGCTTACGGAAACCGACGACGAAGCCTGCGCGGAGATCGCCTGCGCTTGGCGCTGGATCAACTGCTCGATGAAATTATAGGACGATGTCGCGTTGCTGCCGGCCGAGGACGAAGACGAAGACGTGCCACTGGTGCTGGACGCCGAGGCCGGCGTCGTCATCGACACCTTGGAGCCGTCGGCATAGGTCGTGGTGGTGGTGGTCGAACCGTCGCTGTTGGTCACCGAGGTCGAGGTGGCGCCGTCCAGCGCCTGCATCAGGGGATCGGAGCCCGATCCGCCCGCACCGCTGCTGGAGCCGGATCCGTCGGTCGAGCCGCTCGCCATGTGATGATGATGGCCGCCGCCGTGGCCTTTCAACGCCTGCGACATCTCGTCGAGGCTGACGGTGCCGTCGCCATTGGTATCGAGCTTGGCGAACACGTCGTCGGCCTGCGCGGTGTTGGTGCCGCCGGCGCCGAGCGCGTTCTCGAATTCGGTCTTGGTGATCTGGCCGTTGCCGTCGGCGTCGATCTGCGAGAACAGGTCCTGCAGCGCGGCCGACCGGCTGGTCGGAGCGGTGCTGGTTGAAGCCGTGCCGGTCGAAGCCGACTGGCTCTGCGCATCGAGCAGCGCGCTCATCGTCAGCGGCGAAATCTGCGGTGTGCTCGAGCTCGATCCGGCGCTGCTGCTGCCGGTCGAGGTCGATGTCGTGGTCGAAAGATCGAACAGGCCGCTCGACTGGCTAGTCTGGCTGGAGCTGCCGGTCTGGGCCGTCGACTTCGACGACATCAGCGAGCTCAGCAGATCAATGGCCGACGACGCAGCGCCAATTGCAAATAACATGGCAATACTCCAACAGGGCCGCGCCTGGCGGCTCAAACGCTTGTCGGTGGCGCAGCAAGCCGCGTGCCATGGCAAAAACCCAATAAAACCAGGGATTGGCGCATCGGGAGCGGTTCCGCGTACCCGGCAAGAGCTGCCGCCGGCGGCAGAATTTTCCGGCCCCGCCGTCCGATCCGCTCGCATTGCCCGCCACGGCGGCGCATGTTAGGCGGGATCACCCGTCGCCCCCTGCTCGTCTTCCGGAACTGCTGACATGACTCAGTCATTCACCCCGCGTCCCCTCGTTATCGCTCCGTCGATCCTGGCGTCGGATTTCTCAAAGCTCGGCGAGGAGGTCCGCGCCGTCGACCAGGCCGGCGCCGACTGGATCCATCTCGACGTGATGGACGGACATTTTGTCCCCAACATCTCTTATGGCCCCGACGTCATCAAGGCGATGCGGCCGCACACCAAGAAGATCTTCGATGCCCATCTGATGATCTCGCCCTGCGATCCCTATCTGGAGGCGTTCGCCAAGGCGGGCTGCGACCACATCACCGTGCATGCCGAAGCCGGCCCGCATTTGCATCGCTCGCTGCAGGCGATCCGCGCGCTCGGCAAGAAGGCCGGCGTCTCGCTCAATCCGGCAACGCCGGCGAGCGCGATCGAATATGTGCTCGACCTGATCGACCTCGTGCTGGTCATGTCGGTCAATCCCGGCTTCGGCGGCCAGGCCTTCATCCGCTCGGCGATCGGCAAGGTCTCCGACGTCAGGGCGATGGTCGCGGGCCGTCCGATCGATATCGAGGTCGATGGCGGAGTTGCGCCCGACGTTGCCGGCCAGCTCGCCGCCGCCGGCGCCAATGCCTTTGTCGCCGGATCTGCCGTGTTCAAGGGCGGCACGGTCGAGGCCTACAAGACCAACATCGCGGCGATCCGCCATGCCGCGGCCGAGGCACGCGGCGAAGCGATCTAATGATCCGGCGCAGCTAAAAAACTGCGGGCGGCGTGGCCGCGGCATTCGCTGCCGGGTCCGCCGCCTCATCACCTGCATCCGTCGCCGGCGTCAGCCGCGACGGCCGCACCACGGTCACCGTGCACGGCGCTTCGGCGGCGACCTTGGCGGACACGCTGCCGAGCAGCGCGCGCCGCAGCGAATCCTGCCGCGCGCCGATGATGATGTGATCGACCAGGTTGACCGCGGCGAATTCCAGGATGGCGGCCGCGGGATCGATCGCCTCCAGCACATGCACGGTCAACCGGCCCTCCTCGAGCCTGAACGGCCGCGCCCAGTGCTGGAGCGCCACCAGGCGGTCGACATGCTTGTTCTGGCCCTGCTCGTCATGGCTGCGGTCGATCGCCAGCCGATTGAGCTTCAGCACGTTGATGCAGGCGAGCCGCGCCGACGGCGAGGTCGACAGCACCTGCTCGGCGGTGGTGCGGATGGTCTCGTTCAGCGCCTCGGCGTCATCGCCGATATCCAGCGCGACCGCGACGATCGGGCTCGAGGCGAGCTGCACCGCGACGTTGGACTTCGGCTGCGGCGGCGCCGCGCCGAGATTGAAGCGGCGGCGCCAAACGGTCATGAGCGGATCGCGCTTGATCCGCTGCGCCCGCGCCGTCAGCTTGACCTGCTCGGGATGGCCGAGATCGAAGGCGAGCTGCGCCGCGGTCGGATAGCGCGCGGCCGGATCGATTTCGAGACACCGCAGCACGATCTCCTGCAGCCACGGCGGATAGTCCGGCCTGAGCCCGCGCGGCGGAGTGGGATCGCGCCACAGCCGCCGGCGCATGCCGCGCAGGGTCTCGCTCTCGCCGAACGGGCGGACGCCGGTGGTGAAGAAATACAGCAGCACGCCGAGCGAAAACAGATCGCTGCGGGGATCGTCGCGCACGCCGAGCAGACGTTCCGGCGCCATGTAGGGCGCGGTGCCGTAAGGCAGGCGAAACTCCTCCTGCAACAAATCGGGCAGATGCTGGTGGTGCGACAGACCGTAATCGATCAGCACCGCCTCGCCGCGCTCGCGGAACATGACGCTGCTCGGCTTGATGTCGTGATGGATAACGTTCTGCCGGTGCAGGCTGGCGAGCGCGGTCGCCACCTTGCCGCCGATCGCCCTGACCTCCTCATGCGGCAGCGGCAGGTCGTCGAGCCGCTTGTAGAGCGTTTGTCCGCGGATGCGCTCCATCACCACATAGGCCTGGCGCTCGAAGTCGCCGGTGCCGAAACAGGCCGGCACGTGCGGACCCGACAGCCGCGGCAGGATCATCTGCTCCATCTCGAAGCTGACGATGGCGGCCGGGTCCTCGCCCTCCGAGGTCAGCGGCACCTTCATCAAAAGCGGCACATTGATGCCGGGATGTGTGACGGTCCACAAAGTCGCCATGCCGCCGCGGTGCACGCGCTCGCCGATGGTGAAGCCATCGAGCACGGCGCCCGGTTGCATCGTCAGCGCCACCACCGGCGTCACCTGCCGAGCGGCAGGCGGTCGGCCAGCCAGGGCGGCAGGCCGCCGGCCTTGATCCGCGCCGCGGCGGTCGCGACGTCGTAGGGCACCCGATGATAGGTGATCTCGCGGTTCGCGGTGTCGAACATCGCAAACGACGCCGCCGGATCGCCGTCGCGCGGCTGGCCGACCGAGCCGAGCACCGCAAGCCAGCGCCGCCCCGGCAGCAATTGCACCGCTATGCCCGAGGTCGGAACGAAGCTCGTCATCTTCGCGGTCGAGGACATCGAATAGAGGCCGGGGCGATGGATGTGGCCGCAGAAGGTGATCTGCTGCTCGGTCGCCATCATGCTGCGCGCGGCGTCCGCAGTGTCGCGGACATAGCGCCATTTGGTCGGATCGGAGGCCTCCGAATGCACGTAGAGCCGGTTGTCCTCCTGCCGCGATATCGGAAGCTCGGCCAGGAACTGCTTCTGCTCGCCGCTGAGCCGGCCGCGGGTCCAGTCGATGGCGGCCTGGGCATCGGCGTTCATGCCGTCGCTGGGAACGCCGATCGCATTGTCATGATTGCCGCGCACCGCGATCGCGCCGTTGGCGACCAGGTCCATCACGGTTTCGACGGCCCATTCGGGATCGGCGCCGTAGCCGACGATGTCTCCGAGGCAGATCAGCCGCTCGGCGCCGCGCGCCCGCGCAGCGTCGAGGCAGGCCGCAAAGGCCTGCCGGTTGGCATGAATATCGGCGAAGAGTGCAAGCCGCATCGTGGTCCGCGTGACTGATCCCTGCCGATATCAAGCACACGCCGCCCCCGGCTCGCAATCGGGCCGAAGGCATCGGCGAAAAGCCAGTCGGCGCGAGCGCGCGGAATCTTTCCGTCGCGACTCGGGGCTCACCCGTCTCCCCAACCCTCCCTCGCAAGGGGGCCGCAAGGGAGAGGGGTGCCGTTTGCTCTGCTGTGAGAGAATGCTAGTGCTTGCACACCTGCACGCCCCGCAGCAGCAGGGCGATCAAGGCGTCGATCCGCGACGGGCATTCCGGCTTGGCCCATTCCTCGGCATGTGCCGGATGATGATAGCGAACGGTGGCGTCGAACACGGCGCGCGCCGTCGCCTTGACGTTGTCGATCTCGAACACGCCCTGCGCGACGCCGTCGGACAGGATTTTCGCGATCAGATCGACCTGCTTGTCCTTGTAGGCTTCCACCACTTCGCGCGCACCCTGTGCCAGCGCCAGGTAGGTCGCGAACATCTCGGGATCGTCGCAGACCTTCTTCTGCTTGATGGTGAAGGCGGTGCGCAGCCATTGCTCCAGCCGCTCCGGCGCCGGGCCGTCGCCGGCCGCGATCTTGCACAGCGGCTCATTGGCACGGTCGAGCCAGCGTTTGGCGACTGCGTCGCGCAGCGAGGCCTTGCTGGGGAAATGGCGGTAGACGCTGCCGTGGCTGACATCCAGCGCACGGGCCACGTCGACAACGGTGGCCTTGGTCAACCCGTAGCGTCTCAAGACATCCTCAGTTGCCTCGAGGATCCGCTCGGGTGTCAAAACCACCGCCTCGTTCATGCGCTTACCGTCTGGTTATCGCTGTCCTGCCCGCGGGTGAACTTGGCAGCCTGGGCAGCCAAATGGCGGGCGACGCGAAGGTTGAGCCACTGTTGAATCTGGGCGGTCAATTGAAAGATTTCTATCGTCATGGAGGTAGTCCTTCGAGGTAATCAAATTGAAGTCCGGTTGTCCCGGCCAAAACGCCGGAAACAGCCGCTGGGCGCCCTCCTCCCTTTGGGCTGGAGATTATATACACCATCTCGCTGACAGATTTCAATATCTGTCAGACAAACTTTGCGAGATGACAGCTATGCGGCCCGGCCCACCGGGCCCTACGGCCGCCCGGCCTATGGCGCGCTACACCGTTCTCTGAGCAGCCGGGCGATCCGCCGGACCGTGCCTATGTCTCCTTCGGCCACCCGGGAGAGGCGTGCATGGATCGGCCAGAGACCTTCAAGGAAATCGCCAAGATCACCGCCGGCGCGGTGCTGTCGCTGGTCATTGTCGGCTGGCTGATGGTCCTCGCGATCGCCTTCATGACGGTGCTCTGAGGCCGCGTGACGGTCCCGGAACAGGGCCGCCGGAATCGAAAGGGGCCGCCTCACGCAGCGGCCCCTTTGCCGGGAAAAATGGCTTCGGGATAAAATCTAGCCCCGGTTAGCCCCAAGATACACCGTTCAGGCGATTGAGGAATTCCGGGTGACTACTGTCCATCCCGCTGACTGATTATTGGCGATCCCTATTTTTGTGCCATCCTGCCAGCGGTGCGGCTCCTACCGCTGCTCGTCCTTGGGCGGCATCCGGGGCGGCGGCAGCGGCGTGAAGACCGATCCCTGTGCACCGGCCGGCGGGGCGACGAACGTCCCCGTGGTGGAATCGCCGCCGGTGGTCTCCACGATCGTCTTCGGGGTGATGTACTCCCGGACGAAGTCCGTGAGGGTCCCGTCGCCGCCGCCGAAATCCGCCGCCCGCCCGCCCTGCGGATGGCCGGCCTTGATCTCGTTGTCGGCGGTGTGGGTCTGCTCCGCCAGCGCGTCGCTGTAGGGAATGCGGAAGGCGCGCGGGACGGCGCTCGGCCGGTTGTCTTCGTCGAGCTCCTCAACCCAGAGATAGATCGAGCCCGGATCTCCCTCCAGCGTGTGCGGCTCCACGATCCGCGTCGACAGCAGCTTGAAGTTGGCCGGCAGCTTTTCCGCGGAGGCCCAGCCGAGCAGGCCGCGCATCCCGCCGAAGCTGACGAAATAGAACGCGCTGGTCACGACGATCACGACGGCCTTCAGCGACCAGTGCAGCCGCGCATAGACCAGCACGATCAGGAGCAACGCACCGATCACCGCGTAAGCCACCGCGATGGTGAGGATCACTGACTGCAAGCTAATCATTGCGGAGCACCCTGACGCCGGATTTCGGAACGCCGGTGTTCGGATCGAGGTCGGCGCCGTTGCGCCAGCTGCTGCGGAAGGTCTCGAGCAGCGATTTCGGCCTCCGGTCGACGTTGATCACCTTGCCCTCGGCGTCGAGACGAAACCTGACCGCAGTCTTCTCGTCGCCGGTGTGATCGACCGTCAGCTTGTCGTCGAAGATCACCTGCGCGGTCGGATTGAGCTTCTGCACCTTGATGTTGGCCTGCACCGGCTCGCCGGTGGTGGCCTGGAAATGCGAGACGTTGACGGTGTATTCGCCGGCGACGATGCCGCGCAAGGTGACGATCTCCTCGCGGATCGGGGAAGCGATCTTCTTGCCGTTGACCACGATGAAGTCGTTGGCGCCGCCGCGATCGTCGCGGTCGAGCGTCAGAAAGCCGGCTTCGCGATGCCGGTACCAGGCGATGTTGCCGGCCGGATCCTGCACGAACAGGTCGAGATCGTCGGGATGGTTGTCGGGCCAGTCCATCGTGATGATGAACTCCGCCTTGGATTCGATCTTGCCCTCCTTGGAGTCCGGCGACACCGCAAGCAGCGCCAGGAAGAACAGGAAGGCGATCACCTGCAGCGCCTTGAACAGCATGACACCAAGGGGGTCGAAAGATTCCTCACGCGGATAGAGCCCGAACTCGTCCATCATGGCGTGGTACCAAGGCGGCGTTCGAGAGCCGGCGTGACATGCGTCTCGGTCAGCACGACGGCATCGGAAAACACCCGCTGGGTCGCGGAATCCAGCATGTAGTACTGGATCCGGACCAGGATCGATCCGATCAGCCCGGCCAGCGTGGTGTACATCGCGACCGCCATGCCGTCGCTCATCAGGCCCATCGACGATTTCATCGCGACCTTGTCGGCGGCATCGAGCGAAGCGATCGGCGCCAGCATGATGATGAAGCCGATGATGGTGCCGAGCAGGCCGAGCTTCATCAGCGTGTCGGAGACGAAGGCGCCAAAACCGTTGGAGCCGCGCAGGCGGTCGGCCAGCGTGCGCAGCAGCAGGGTCTGGTCGATCCGGCCTTTGGCCTGCGCATCGGCCTTCTGCACCAGGCTCTTGATGTGATCGGTGACGAGCCCGCGCGGCAGGCCGCGCGCATCCGATGCCAACGCCTTGGCGCCGTCAGGCGCAGCGAGGATCGCGCGGCAGGACCGCGCCACCTCACCTTCCCGCGCGATCGCCCGCGTCCGCCAGAAGCAATGGATGCAGGTGACGATGTAGAGCACCGCGATGACGCTGGAAATGTAGGTGCGGTCGGAACTGACCATGAGACGGATCAGCCCGTAGCGCCATAGCAGGAAGGCGGCGAAGATCGAGAGACCGGTGAAGATCATCCAGAGCAGCAGGACGCTGCGCTCCGCCGTATCCGTGCCGGCCGATGCGGCCGCAGCTTCGACCTTGGCGTCCATGCTGCGTGAGCTCCCTGTGCCGACTGTTCCATGAGGCTCCGCGCGGGCCTCATCCGCCGTTAGAGCAGAGCCGGCCGGCGCCGTCCAAAGACATCTGCCCAGATTTGGTCGGGCAAATTTCCCGACCTGCATAGCTTGGCATGCTTGCGATTGGCGGGGAATACCGCTGCTGCTAGCATCTCGCTCTCGTTTGCTGGCCGTGGAGTGATCGCATGCGCCTCGTGCTTGAACTGGTCGCCCGCCTGCTCGTCATCGTCGCACTGTGCCTTGGCGCAGCGACCGTCTGGGCCACGATCGACGCCTATCGCAGCGTCGATCGCGCCACCGAGGCGTCCGCCGAGCGGGTCTCACAATCGCTCGAGGCGCTGTACTGGCGCGAATTGCTGCTGCGCAGCAACCGGATGCGCGAGCAATTGCTGCCGGCGCCGGACTGGCGCACCATCGAAACCATGGGCCTGATCGCGCCCGGGATCTGCGTGCAGTTCGAACCGGCCGGTGCATTCGAGAAGCCGCTGTGCGGCCAGAGCAAGGGGATCGGCAAGGCGCCGCCGCGCTGGTTCGCCGATCTTGTCCAGATGGTGCTCGGCGATCACGCCACCGTCGAGCGACCGATCAGCGCCCGCGCCGCGACCGCAGGAACCGTCCGCGCCATCGCCGATCCGGCCGCTGCGATCGCGCTCGCCTGGCAGCACATCCTGGACAACATCCATGTCGCGCTGCTGATGGCGCTCGCCATCGCGCTGCTCGCCTCGCTGGCGATCGCGCACACGCTGGCGCCTGCCCGCTCGATCGTGTCCGCGCTGCGGCGCATGGCCGACGGCGAGTACCGGACCCCGCTGCCGCGCGTCCGCTCGATGGAGCTCGCGATGATCGGACGCGCCGTCGGCGATCTCGGCGACCGCCTCGCGCAGGCCGAGAAGGAGCGCACGGTGCTGACCCGGCGGTTGCTCGAAATTCGCAGCGACGAACGCCGCACGCTGGCGCGCGAGCTGCACGACGAGTTCGGTCAGAACCTCACTGCGATCCTCGCCTTCGCCAACACGATCGAGGCGAGCTCCGGCGACAAATACGCCGCCGGCACCGAGATTGCGCAGGACGCGCGGATGATCTCGCAGGCAACGCGCCGCATCATGGCCTGCCTGCGCGACACGCTGGACCGCTTGCGTCACCCGCCGGCCGAGGAGCTCGGGCTGGAGGCCAGCCTGGTCGATCTGGTCGACAGCTGGCGGTCGCGCACGGCGCAGCCGATGATCCAGCTCGATCTGCAAGGCGATCTTGCCGACATCAGCGGCACGGTCGCCGCCACAGCCTATCGCGTCGCGCAGGAGTGCCTGACCAACGCGCTGCGCCACAGCTCAGCGCGCGAGATCGTGCTGCGGATCGAGCGGCGGACCGGAACCGAGAATGCACTGCTGGTGCGGGTCGAGGACGACGGCGGCGGCGATGCCGCCAAGGTGGCGCAATCGGCGGGCTTCGGCCTCACCGGCGTCAGCGAGCGCGTCGCCGCGCTCGGCGGCTCATTGTCGATCGCGCGCGCCAGCCGCGGCGTCAGCGTCGCCGCCACGATCCCGCTCGCGGCCTGAGACGACGACCGTGACGGCTCGAAGCATCTCGATCCTGCTGGTGGACGATCATCCCGTCGTCCGCCAGGGCTATCGCCGCGTGCTCGAACATCAGGACGATTTCCGCGTCGTCGCCGAGGCCGACAACGCCGCCAATGCCTATCGCGCCTTCAAATCGCACCAGCCTGACGTGGTCGTGATGGACATCTCGATGCCGGGCGCGAGCGGGCTGGAGGCGATCCGCAACATCCGCGCGCGCGACGCCGATGCCCGCATCCTCGTCTTCAGCATGCACAGCGAGGCGGCCCAGGTGAAGGCGGCGTTCGGCGCCGGAGCCAGCGGCTTCGTCACCAAGGGCAGCGAGCCGGCCGAATTGATCGCAGCGATCCGCTCGGTGGCGCGCGGCGAGCACGCGATGAGCGACGACGTCGCGCGGGTGCTCGCGCTCGAGAGCCTGGTGCCGACCGAATCGGCGCTCGACCAGCTCGGCGAGCGCGAGATCGAGATCCTCCGGCAGTTCGCGGCAGGCCACACCAAGGAGCAGATCGCCGCCAATCTCAACCTCAGCACCAAGACCGTGCAGAACTACCATTATCTGATCAAGGCCAAGACCGGCCTACGGACCGACGCCCAACTGGTCCGCCTCGCGGTCGAATGCGGGCTGGCGAATTTGTAGGCCGGTCCTGTAGCCCGGATGAAGCGCAGTGCAATCCGGGGACCGCGCATGAGGAACGATCCCGGATTGCGCTGCGCTCCATCCGGGCTACGGACCTCCGATAGCGACCCCGCCATTGCCCCGCGACAAGTTCGCGGGTTACGCTACGCTGACCCGCCCTGCGCAATCACAAGAAACGGACGCTCCCCATGCCCATCGTCAATCGCGTTGCCGCTCTCTCGGATGAAATGGCCGCCTGGCGCCATGACTTCCACGAGAATCCCGAACTGCTCTATGAGGTGCACCGCACCGCCGGCATCGTCGCCGACAGGCTGCGCGAGTTCGGCTGCGACGAGGTGGTGACCGGAATTGGGCGCACCGGCGTGGTCGGCGTGATCCGGGGGCGCAAGTCGACGTCAGGCAAGACCATCGGGCTGCGCGCCGACATGGACGCGCTGCCGATCGTGGAAGCCTCGGGTGTCGCCTACGCCTCGAAGGTCCCCGGCAAGATGCACGCCTGCGGCCATGATGGCCACACCGCGATGCTGCTGGGCGCTGCGAAATATCTCACCGAGACGCGCAATTTCGACGGCACCGCGGTCGTGATCTTCCAGCCCGCCGAGGAAGGCGGCGCCGGCGGCAAGGCGATGGTCGACGACGGGCTGATGACGCGCTGGGGCATCCAGGAGGTGTACGGCCTGCACAACATGCCCGGCCTGCCCGAGGGCTATTTCGCGACCACGCCGGGCCCGATGCTGGCCTCATCGGACACGCTGAAGATCACCGTGCACGGCAAGGGCGGCCACGCCGGCGCTGCGCCGCACGAGGCGATCGACAGCGTGCTGATCGGCGCCCAGATCATCAATGCGCTGCAATCGATCGTGTCGCGCAATCTCGATCCGCTGAAATCGGCGGTGATCTCGATCACCATGTTCGAGGCCGGCAGCGCGTTCAACGTGATCCCGGAGACCGTGACGCTGGGCGGCACCGTGCGCACGCTGGATCCCGGTGTGCGCGATATGGTCGAGCGCCGGATCGGCGAGGTCGCCTCCAGCATCGCCAAGGCCTATGGCGGATCGGCCGAGACAGACTACGGGCGGATGTATCCGGTGACGCTGAACCATGCCCGCGAGGCCGGCATCGCAGCCGAGATCGCCCGCGATGTGGTCGGCGCCGACCGCGTCAACGACAATCTGGTGCCTGTCATGGGTGCCGAGGATTTTGCGTTCATGCTGGAGGCGCGCCCCGGCGCGTTCGTGTTCCTCGGCATGGGCGACGGCCCGATGTGCCACCACCCCGCCTACAAGTTCAACGACAACATCCTCGGCCATGGCGCGTCCTACTGGGTGCGGCTGGTCGAGAAGCAGATGCCGGCGGGCTAAGCCGCGCGGTCGGCGGGGTTCGCCCCCACCATCCGCCCCGCGACGCGGTCGCGCCTCACGAAGTGATGGTAGGCGACCGCGGCGAGGTGCAGCACGATCAGCGCCAGCAAGACATAGGCGAAGAAGATGTGACGCCCCTCATAGGCATCCGCCGCCGCCTTGTCGGGCGAGGTGATCTGGGGCACGTGGAACAGGCCGAAGAAGCTCGAATAGTCCTGGGCGCGGGAGCCGGAATGGGCCCAGCCCAGCATCGCTACCAGGATGGTGACGGCATAAAGCGCGCCGTGGCTGACGCGGGCGGCGATCCGCTGCCAGGAGGGCATCTCGGCCGGCAGCGCCGGCGTCGGATTGACGCCGCGCCAGATGAGCCGCAGCACCGTCAGCAGCAGCACCAGATAGCCGATATCGGCGTGGATCGACCGGTAGAAGAACTTGTCCGCCCGCGCCGGGATGTGGTTCATCCACCAGCCATAGCCCAGCATGCCGATGATGGTGATGCCCAGCACCCAGTGGAAGGCGCGGGCGAGCGAGCCCCAACTCGCGGCGGTATTGCGGATCATGGTGGATTTGGCCCTGTTTGGATTTCGCATGTCGCAGCAATAGTTTGCCGTGATACTTGCAGGTATTGGCCAAGGCCATATGAAATTCCCGGCCTCACCGCCTTTTGTCGGCCGCAAAGCCCGGGCAGGCAAAAACAACTGAATGGTAACCCTGCTTCGGATAGACTTTCCGCGTGTCCACTCCCCCGACCATCCTCGTGTTCGATTCCGGCCTCGGCGGCCTCACCGTGCTGCGCGAGGTTGTCCGCGCCCGGCCTGACGCGCATTATGTCTATGTCGCCGACGATGCCTTCTTCCCCTATGGCCACCACGGCGAGGACGAGATCATCGCCCGCGTGGTGCCGCTGGTCGGCGAGCTGATCGCAGCCCACGCGCCCGACCTCGTCGTGATCGCCTGCAACACGGCATCCACCCTGGTGATGTCGCATTTGCGCGACGCTTACCGCCTGCCCTTCGTCGGCACCGTGCCGGCGATCAAGCCGGCCTGCGCCTCCTCGAAGACACGGCGCGTCTCGGTGCTCGGCACCAGGGGCACCGTGAAGCGGGAATATACCCGCAAGCTGATCTCGGATTTCGCTCAGGGCTGCGAGGTGACGCTGGTCGGCTCCGGCGAGCTCGCCTCGCTGGCGGAAGCAGCCCTCAGCGGCACGAGCGTGCGCGACGAGGATATCGCGGCCGAGCTCGCACCCTGCTTCGTCGGCGACGGCCCGAATGATCCCGCGCGCACCGACACCGTCGTGCTGGCCTGCACGCATTATCCGCTGCTGCTGGAACGGCTGTCGCGGCTCGCGCCGTGGCCGGTCGACTGGATCGATCCGGCGCCGGCGATCGCCCGTCGCGTCGCCGATCTGCTCGGGCCGGCCGGCACGGAGAGCGATGAAGCCGGCGCCGAGATGATCTTCACCTCGAAACGTCCGCACGCGCTGACTGCGGCGCTGACGCCGTTCTTCGGGGGCCGCGTCCCAGCCTGATGCTTTTCGCGGTCACAACGCGCTGCTAGCCTCTGCTCTCCTTCGAAGGAGACCGCACGTGACCACAGCCCCGCTGACGCCGCTCAATCGATTGCGAAAACAGTGGCGCGACAAGCGCCCGACCTTCGGCGCGATCGCGACCATTCCGAGCATCCAGACCGTGCAGATCATGGCGCAGTCGCTGGACTGGATTATCGTCGATCTCGAGCACGGCCCGATCGACCTCGGCACCGCGCATGCGATGATCGTCGCCACGTCGGGCACGCCCTGCGTGCCGATGGCGCGGATATCAGCCAATGAGCCGCACCTCGCGAAGGCGCCGATGGATCTCGGCGCGCTCGGCATCAACTTCCCGATGATCCTCGACCGCGGTGATGCCGAGAAGGCCGTGCGCAGCGTGCGCTACCCGCCGAACGGCGACCGGCTCTGGGGCCCGTTTCATGCGCCGTTCCGCTGGGGTGTCTCGATGAACGACTATATGGCGACCGCCGACGACGACATGATCTGCATGATCACGATCGAGCATGTCGATGCCGTGAACCGCATCGACGAGATCATGGCAACGCCCGGCATCGACCTCGCGGTGATCGGTCCCGGCGATCTCGCCACTTCGATCAACAAGCGCGGCCTGCCCGATATCCCGAGGTGGTCGCCTTGATGCAGCGCGCCGAGCAAGGCATCATGAAGAGCGGCGTGCCGATCGGCGGCGTCGCGCGCACCGCAGACCAGGCCAATGCGATGATCGACCGCGGCTACCTCGCGCTTGCGCTCGGCTTCGACTGGTCGCTGTTCCAGCGCGGCATCACAGCCGCCTTCGCGGGGATCAGGCGGTAGGCGCCGATCGTCGCCGGCGCGCTCCGCCGTTCAATTGCGAACAGGTTCCGGTCAGGTTCGTGAACGTTCGGCATCGCGCCCGCGACAGACCAAACGGCCCGCGCTGCAATTGCCTAAACAGCTTGTAAGCTCCGTGTAAGCGCTGCCGCGCATAATTCCACAATGCCTGCGCGATTTGATGAACGGACTAATCCCAATGTCGGAAGCCCACATCACACATCATGTGCTTTTCGCCGCGATTCCGCGCTGCTAGACTTCCGCCGGTTGGGGAGGAAATGCATGTTCAGGAAATTGCTGCTTGGTCTCACCGTGATTGCCTTTGCCGGTGCCGGCGCTGCTGTGGCGCAACAAAGCGGCATCAAGCGAACCCCGCTGCAGAAGGTCGATTTTCCGGCGGGCTACAACACGGTCACGGCGATTGCCGAGGTTCCGACCGGGGGTGCGTCGGGGCGCCACAGCCATCCCGGCGTCGAAACCGGCTATGTGCTCGAAGGCGAGCTCGAGCTTCTGATCGACGGCAAGCCGCCTTTGAAGCTAAAGGCTGGCGATTCCTACCAAATCCCGGAAGGTGCGGTGCACGACGCCAAGACGTCCGGCGACAAGTCGCTCAAGGTGCTTGGGGTCTACGTGGTCAAGGCCGGAGAGCCCCTGGCAAAACCAGCGCCTTGAGCCGAACCAAATGGACCTCCGATCAGTTTGGTTCATGTTAGTTTCAGGTGCGGCGAGCAACAATTTCAGTTCGCCGGGCCTTTGATTTTCTGCCTGTTTGCAGGGATATGAACCGAACGGATGCGCGGTAAATTTCGTCAGATCTCATTGCCGCGCCGCCTCGTCGCCGACCTCATGCACGCGTCGGCCGGCGTGCCGTTCGTCTCCCTCACCCGCACACTGAACGTCCGTGCCGTCGTCGAGGCGCGCGCACGCATGGCGCAGGCACCCGGCTGGGCCGCCATCTTCGTCAAGGCCTTCGCGCTGGTTGCCAAGACCGAGCCGATGCTCCGCACGCTGCATGTCAAATGGCCGTGGCCTTGCCTGTACGAGCTGCCGTGCAGCGTCGGCATGGTGGCGATTGCGCGGGTTGAGAAGGGTGAGGAATGCGTGCTGTTCGAGCGCGTGCGCGGCGCCGACGCGATGGCGCTCACCGATGTCGACGCGCTGATCCGGCGCGCCAAGACCGCACCGCTGCACGAAATCCCCTCGTTCCGCAAGACGCTCTGTGTGACGCGCCTGCCGCTTCCGCTGCGCCGCCTGGCCTGGGCGATCGGAATGAATTTCGGCCGGCAGCGCGCCAATTTCTGCGGCAGCTTTGGCGTGACCTCGGTCGCAGCCTATGGTCCCGGCGAACTGCACGCGCTGAGCCCGGGCCCCTTCCTGCTGAGCTATGGCGTGATCAAGCCGGATCACACGGTCGACGTGGTGCTGCGCTGGGACCATCTGGTCTGTGATGCCGCCCTGATCGCCCAGACCATGACCCGGCTCGAGCAGGTGCTGGGCGGCGAAATCGCCGCGGAATTGGCCGCGATCGGGCCGCAGGCCGATGCCAGGCCGGTCCGGACGGCCGGAAACCGCCTGTAAGGCGGCAAAACAGGCCGATTTTGGCGCCGATTCGACCCGAAATGCCCCGCGTTTTGTTTGACAGGACCGGACTTTCTCCTTAAGACCACCCTTGCTCGCGGGCCGGTTTCGGCCCGCGAAGCGTTTCGCGACCCGTGGTTCTCCCCGAGCTTTCGAGGCGGACCTGTCGGTACGGGCCTTTGGGCCGGTACACAGGAGGGCGCGTCTCCTCAAACCCTGGACTGACAAAACGCCGGGCGCTGGATGGCGACGGCTATACCAAGAGGACGCGATGACAAAGCGCAGTGAGGCGAAGTACAAGATCGATCGCCGCATGGGCCAGAATATCTGGGGCCGCCCGAAGAGCCCCGTGAACCGCCGCGAATACGGCCCCGGCCAGCACGGCCAGCGCCGCAAGGGCAAGCTCTCCGACTTCGGCGTGCAGCTCCGCGCCAAGCAGAAGCTCAAGGGCTACTACGCCAACATTTCCGAGCGCCAGTTCCACGGCATCTATGTCGAGGCGAGCCGCCTGAAGGGCGACACCGGCGAGAATCTGATCGGCCTGTTGGAGCGTCGTCTCGACACCGTGGTCTATCGCGCCAAGTTCGTCTCCACGATGTTCGCCGCGCGCCAGTTCATCAACCACGGCCACATCAAGGTGAACGGCCGCAAGGTCAACATCGGCAGCTACAAGCTGAAGATCGGCGACACCATCGAGGTCAAGGAATCCTCCAAGCAGCTCACCCCGGTGCTGGAAGCCAGCCAGCTGCCCGAGCGTGACGTGCCCGACTTCATCGAGGTCGATCACTCCAAGATGACCGCGAAGTTCACGCGCACCCCCGGCCTCTCGGACGTGCCGTTCCCGGTGCAGATGGAGCCGCATCTGATCGTCGAATTCTATTCGCGCTGATCACATCACGCATGCGAGTTCAGAAAGGCCCCGGTTTTGCCGGGGCCTTTTTGTTTGGCTAAGGGATGATGATATACTCGGTGGGCGGCGCAGTGCCCGCCACGAGGGAATCCTGTCGATGACCCGGTTGCTCGAACAAGCCTTTGATACCGTTTCAAGCCTGCCGGATACGGAGCAGGACGACCTTGCGCAAATCATGCTGCAACTCGCCGGCGTCGACCAGCCGCCGCTCCAGCTGACGGCTGAAGAAGAGACCGATCTGGCCGAGGCCGATGCCGAAATTGCCCGGGGCGAACTGGCGACGGCCGAGGAAGTCCGTGCCATGTGGACCAAGCACGGGCTGTGAACGTTCGCTATACGAGACGCGCGCTGGCGCAGATCGACCGCGCTCTTTCATACGTTGGGGAACAATCGCCTCAGGGCGAAGTGAACGTCCGCGATCGCGTCCTCGCTCTCGTCGGCCTGCTGCAGGAGCGGCCTTATGCGGGACGCGCGACAAGTCGCTCCGGCGTCCGTCGACTTGCAGCGACACCGTACCCTTACCTATCGATTACCGCGTGACGCCAAACGAAATTATCATTTTGCGGTTTCGCCACGCCGCCCGAAAACCTATAGCCTAGCGTGAACCGCGCCGCACCCGCAGCGGCGGCGTCGCGGTGCGATGAGGTAAGCCATGCACTACACCCCCGCCCGGCCCGATCCGAAAGCGGCCACCGTCCGCATCAACCTGCTGTCGGACACCCAGACCAAACCGACGCCGGCAATGCGCGAGGCGATGGCCAAAGCGGAGGTCGGCGACGAGCAGGTCGGCGACGATCCGACCACCAACGAGCTCTGCGCCCGCGTCGCCGATCTGCTCGGCAAGGAAGCCGCCGTCTTCATGCCGTCGGGCACGATGTGCAACGTCGCCGCGACGCTGGCCACTTGCCGCCCCGGCGACGAGATCCTGGCGCACGCGACTGCGCATATCATCGCGCGCGAGGGCGGCGCGCATGCCGCGCTCGGCGGCTTCCAGATCACGCAGCTACACGGCGATGACGGCCAGTTCACGCCGGAGACGTTCCGCGCCGCGCTGCATCCGCGCACCCGCTATCAGCCGCCGCAGGTGCTCGTCAGCGTCGAGCAGACCGCCAATATCGGCGGCGGCACGATCTGGAAGAAGGCTGCGCTCGACGAGATCGCGGGCATCGCCAAGGCCCATGGGCTGGTGACCCACATGGACGGCGCGCGGCTGCTCAACGCCACGGTTGCCTCCGGCATCTCGCCGCGCGACATGACGGCGGGCTGGGATTCGGCCTGGATCGATTTCTCCAAGGGCCTCGGCGCGCCGATCGGCGGCGTCATCGCCGGCACCAAAGCGTTCATCGACGACGTCTGGCGCTGGAAACAGCGGCTCGGCGGCTCGATGCGGCAGTCCGGCGTCTGCGCCGCTGCCTGCATCTACGCGCTCGATCATCATGTCGAGCGCCTCGCCGACGATCACGCCAATGCCCGGGCGCTGGCCCGCGGACTGTCGCAGATCAACGGCATCGCGGTGCAGGCACCGGAGACCAACCTCGTGTTCTTCAAGCCGGACGGCGCCGGCGTGTCGGGCGACAAGATGGTCGCCGAGCTGCGCAAGCGCGGCGTGACGCTGGCGATGATGGACGGCCGGATCAGGGCCTGCACGCATCTCGACGTCACCGCGGCGATGATCGAGGAAGCGATCGGTCACGTCAGGGATATCGTGCGCGCGGCGTAGTATCAGCTCGTCATTGCGAGCGAAGCGAAGCAATCCACCTGTCCGTGCACGCGGAGCGATGGATTGCTTCGTCGCTATCGCTCCTCGCAATGACGAGAGGATGGTCCTATCCGAATTACCGCCCCATCGCCTGGTAGATCAGCGTCTTCAGCTCCTGCTGGATCCGGCCGCGCTGTGATGGCGTCTGCACCATGAAGATGCCGAACAGATCGTCGGCGGGGTCGATGAAGAAGAAGGTGCCGCCGACACCGTCCCAGCGGTACTCGCCCAAAGGCCAGTCCGTATTCGCCGGCACCGAGGTGCGGACCGCGAAGCCGAGGCCGAACCCGGAGTTCGGACCGGGATAGTAGTTCTTGTCGCGCACGATGCCGGTTTCCGGGCCGATATGGTCCCGCGCCATCAGCGCGATGGTCTCCGGCTTCAGGTAGCGCCGCCCGTCATAGAGGCCGCCGCTCAACAGCATCTGCGAGAAGCGCGCGTAGTCTCCGATGGTGCCGACCATGCCGCCGCCGCCGGATTCCCGCCGCAGCGGCCGGCGCGGGTCGCTGACGTCAGCGACCGGACTGATGATGCGATCCGCCGGCATCGGCTCGGCGATCAGCGGCCATTTCGTGGGGTCGGCGACATAGAACGCGGTCTCGGTCATGCCGAGCGGGCCGAGCAGCCGCTCCTTCTCGACCTGAAACAGGGACTTTCCCGTTATCACCTCGATGATGCGGCCGAGCACATCGGTGGAATGGCCGTAGTCCCATTGCGTGCCGGGTTGCTCGGCAAGCGGCAGCGCGGTGAGCCGCGCCACGAACTCGGCGTTGTCGGGATTGCTATTGAACAGGCCGGCATCGGCGTAGGTCTTGTTCACGACGCCGCCGCCATAATAGCCGTAGGGCAGGCCCGCGGTGTGACGCATCAGATCCTCGATGGTGACGGGCCGCTTGAGCGGCTCCAGCGCCATCATCGGCTTGCCCTCGTCGCCGCGCTTCTCCACGCCGACCTTCATGTCGGCGAAGGCCGGGATGTATTTCGACACGGGATCGCTGAGGGCGAGCTTGCCTTCCTCCACCAGCATCATCGCGATCACAGTCGTGATCGGCTTCGACATCGAGTAGAGGCGGAAGATGGTGTCCGCGCTCATCGACAATTCCGTTGCGACGTCGCGAACCCCGAAATTCTGGTAGTAGACCGGCTTGCCGTGCTGCTGCAGCAGCAGGATCGCGCCGGGAATCTTTCCGGTCGCGATCTCGTTCCTGACATAGTCGGAGACCTTGGCGAGGCCTTCCGCCGAGAAGCTGTGCGCGGCCGGACCCGCGGAGCCGGCCTCCGCAACCGTTGCGCACGCGAGCACGAGCGCCGCGACGATCGCGCAGCACCCGCGCATATCAGTTCTCCATGGCTTCATAAACGAGCTGCTTCAACGTTCGCTGGATGCGCTGGCGCTCGCTCGGCGTCTGCTCCAAGAGGACGAAGAAGAAGTCCTGCTTGCGGTCGATGACATAGTAGCAGCCGCTGGCGCCGTCCCATTTCAGCTCGCCGAGGTCGCCGGGCGGCGGCGGCTTCGCATTGCCCGGATCGGTGCGCACCGCAATCCCGAGCCCGAAGCCGAAGCCGTCGCCGGGGAAGTAGAAATAGTCGCGCTCGACGCCGGAGCCCGGGCCGACACGGTCGGTGGTCAGCTCCTTGAACGTCTCGGGCTTCATGATGGTCTTGCCGTCGAGCGTGCCGCCGTTGAGCAGCATCTGGGCGAAGCGCGAATAGTCCGCCATGGTCGAGACCATGCCGCCGCTGGCGGACTCCCATTTCTTGACCTTGGTCGGATCGTTGACCCGGCCGACCCGGAAATCGCTGTCGTTCGGCATCGGCTCGGCCATCAGCTTCTGCTTCTCGGGATCGGTGACGAAGAAGCCGGTGTCCTTCATGCCGAGCGGGCCGAGCAGCCTTTCCTGCTCGATCGTCGAGAGCTTCTCGCCGGTGGTAATCTCCATCACGCGCGCCAGGATGTCGGTGGAATGGCCGTATTGCCAGAGCGCACCGGGCTGGTTGTGCAGAGGCAGCTTGGCGATCCGCTCGGCGAATTCAGCGAGATCGAAATCGCCGCCATAGATATCGGCTGCCTTGTAGGCCTTGCGGACCAGGCTGTCGCCATAGAAGCCGTAGGTGATGCCGGACGTATGCGTCATCAGATCGAGGATCGTGATCGGCCGCTTCAACGGCACCAGCTCGAGCGTCTTGGTGCCGTCCTCGGCCTTCTTCTCGACCCCGACCTTCATGTCGGCAAAGGAGGGAATGTATTTCGAGACGGGATCGTCGAGCTTGTATTTGCCCTCCTCCAGCAGCTGCATCGAGGCCACGGCGGTGATCGACTTGGACATCGAAGCCAGGCGGAAGATGGTCTTGTCCGTGATCGGCACCTTGCTGACCACATCCTGCACGCCGAAGGCCTCGTGATAGACCGGCTTGCCGTGCTGCTGGATCAGGACGATGGCGCCGGGAATCTTTCCGGTCGCGACCTCGTTCTTGAAGAACTCGCTGATCTTGGCGAGCTTGTCGGGGTTGAAATGCGCGCCCGCCGGGATCTCATAGCTGCCTTCGGCGCGCGCCACCGGCGCCGCGAGCGCCGCCGCGGCGACGGCGGCCGCGCACATCAAACGAAATGAATGCATTCGAACTATCCCTCTCCGGAAATCACGGAGAAGTGTAGCGGCGGTATCATCAGGCACAAGGGCTGCCAAAGCCGTCCAGGACCTCCTGATGGAGCTCGCCGCTCGGGGCCGAGAAGCAGCAGAAGATCACCTGCGTAACGCCGGGTGCGGCCGCCAGGGCATCGACCACTGACTTGACCGCAATGCCGGCGGCGCGGTCCGGCGGGAAGTGATAGACGCCGGTCGAGATGGCGGGAAATGCAATGGAAGCGAGCTGGTTGGCGTGGCACAGCTCGATGCCGCGGCGATAGCACGATGCGAGCAGCGCATCCTCGTTCTGGGTGCCGCCGTGCCAGATGGGGCCGACCGCATGGATCACATGTCCGGCCGGGAGCCGGTAACCCCTGGTGATTTTGGCATCACCCGTCTTGCAGCCGTGCAGCGTGCGGCACTCGGCGAGCAACTCGGGGCCCGCGGCACGATGGATCGCGCCGTCGACGCCGCCGCCGCCGAGCAGCGATGAATTGGCCGCGTTGACGATGGCCTCAACGCGGAGCGTCGTGATGTCGGTAACGATGACGTCGAGCCGCGCCTTGCCGATCCGGCGCGCGGTCAAGGTCAGGCAGCTACGTCGACCGGGATGCCCTTGTCGGCAAACAGCTGCTGCAATTCACCGGCCTGGAACATCTCGCGGATGATATCGCAACCGCCGACGAACTCGCCCTTCACATAGAGCTGCGGAATCGTCGGCCAGTTCGAATAGACCTTGATGCCGTTGCGCAGCTCGGTGGATTCGAGAACGTTGAGGCCTTTGTAGCCGACACCGATGTGGTCGAGGATCTGCACGACCTGACCGGAAAACCCGCACTGCGGGAATTGCGGCGTGCCCTTCATGAACAGCACGACGTCGTTCGACTTCACTTCGTTGTCGATGAATTGCTCGATGCTCATTTTCGCTTCCTTGCGTGGGCGGCGCTCTCAGGCCTTGACGGGCCGGCCCGCCCTTCTAACCCGTGACTGGCTATATATGTAGCTCAAACCATTGTGCATCCAAAGCAAAATGGCGGAAATCTGGCATTCGGCGGGGGCTGGACGGGGCCCCAAAAGGCGCCGGGATTATCTGACGGGCCCAATATCATGACGGGGGAGGCTTTTTTCCCGTAACGGAGCCCCTATCTAGGACGAACTGTCCGCCAGGAACCAGATTGCCGAAGCAACGTTCTCCCCTCGAATCGGAGACCCTCGTGACGAAACCAGCCTCTGCCGCGACCGCCCTTTCTGCGGCCTCCCCGTCACTTTCCTCCGAATCCGGGCCGCTCGCGGAGCGGCTGGTCGACGCCTACCGCGCGGTCCGCGATGAGACCGAGCGCCGCGTCGCGCCGCTGTCCCCCGAAGACCAGCTGATCCAGTCGATGCCGGATGCGAGCCCCGCCAAGTGGCACCGCGCCCATACGACCTGGTTCTTCGAGCAGTTTCTGCTCGGCGAGCACGTCAAAGGCTACACGCCATTCCACCCGGACTACGCCTATCTGTTCAATTCCTATTACGTCAGCGCCGGCCCCCGACATGCCCGCCACCAGCGCGGCCATCTGACGCGCCCGACATCAGACGAAGTCACCGCCTACCGCCGCCATGTCGACGCGGAGGTGGTGAAATTCTTCCAGACCGCTACGTTGGAAAAGCTCGAAGCGCTGGTGCCGCTGGTCGAGGTCGGCCTCAATCACGAGCAGCAGCATCAGGAGTTGATCTACACCGACATCCTGCACGCGTTCGCGCAGAACCCGATCCCGCCGGCCTACGATCCGGCCTGGCGCTTCCCGGCGTCGCACCGCGGCACGGACGAATGGGTGACGCTCAATGAAGGCATCCACACCGTCGGCCATGCCGACGACAGCTTCCATTTCGACAATGAGAAGCCCGCGCATCGCGCGCTGGTCGGCCCGGTCAAGCTTGCGAAAAACCTCGTCAGCAATGCCGACTGGCTCGCCTTCATGAAGGACGGCGGCTACTCCACCGCCACGCTGTGGCTGATGGATGGCTTCGCTACCGTCAGCAACGAGGGCTGGCAGGCGCCCGGCCATTGGCGCGAGATCGACGGCGAATGGAAGATCATGACGCTGGGCGGCCTGCAAGCAATCGATCCGCAGGCCCCGGTCTGCCACGTCAGCTACTACGAGGCCGACGCCTTCGCCCGCTGGGCCGGCAAGCATCTGCCGACCGAGATGGAATGGGAGGTCGCAGCGCGCGCCGGACTGCTCAACGATGCCTACGGCATCGTCTGGCAGTGGACCCGCAGCTCTTACTCGCCCTACCCGGGCTACCGCGCGATCGAAGGCGCGCTCGGTGAATACAACGGCAAGTTCATGGTCAACCAGCTGGTGCTGCGCGGCTCGTCGCTGGCAACGCCGGCAGGTCACAGCCGCGTCACCTATCGCAACTTCTTCTACCCGCACCATCGCTGGCAATTCACGGGGTTACGCCTCGCCGACTACGCCTGATCTAGTCCTGTCGACATCAAGTGCGCGCCGGTCAGCGCGTTCAGGAGAGTATCATGAATGTGCATGCCGCCGCTTCGGCCAAAGCGTATCCGTTCGACGAAGCGACCTCGGCGTTTGCCGACGATGTGATCGGCGACCTCGCCCGTCACCCGAAACGGCTGTCGCCGAAATATTTCTATGACGCCACCGGCTCGGAGCTGTTCGAGCAGATCACCGTGCTGCCGGAATACTACCCGACCCGCACCGAGCTCGGCATCCTGCGCGACCGCGGCGACGAGATCGCCGCGATCATCCCGGACGGCGCGGCACTGGTCGAGTTCGGCGCCGGCGCCACCACCAAGGTGCGCCTGCTGCTCGAGCATTGCGAATTCGCAGCCTATGTGCCGGTCGACATATCCGGAGATTTCCTGAAGGCCCAGGCCGACGGCCTGCGCAGGGATTTCCCCGGTCTCGGCATCTATCCGGTCGCGGCCGATTTCACCGCGCCGTTCGCGCTGCCAGATGCCGTCGCCGCGATGCCGAAGGTCGGCTTCTTCCCAGGCTCGACACTCGGCAATTTCGAGCCGAGCGAGGCCCTGGCCTTCCTGCGCAGCGCGCGCCAGATCCTCGGCCACGGCGCGCAGATGATCATCGGCGTCGACCTCGAGAAGGACGAGCGCGTGCTGTACGACGCCTATAACGACGCGGCCGGCGTCACCGCGCGCTTCAATCTCAATGTGCTGGTGCGGATCAACCGCGAGCTCGGCGGCAATTTCGACCTCTCGGGCTTCACCCATCGTTCGATCTACAACCGCGACCGCCACCGCATCGAGATGCATTTGATCAGCCGCAAGGCACAGACCGTGCGGATCCTCGGCAACACCTTCGCGTTCCGTCCAGGCGAGAGCATCCACACCGAGAACAGCTACAAATATTCGCTCGAGCGCTTCACCGCGCTGGCCCGCAGCGCGGGCTGGACGGTGCGCAACAGCTGGACCGACGCCGACACGATGTTCTCGGTGCACGCGCTGGTCGCGGACTGACGCCTAACCCGGACGGGACACAATCATGGGCCGGCGCGCGCTGCAGATTGCGACGGCGGCGCTCGCCCTCGTCCCGATCCTGACCGGCATCATCACCATGCTCGGCGTCAGCGATCCGCTCTATGCCTCCTCGGGCGTGCCGGCGCTGCCGGTGCTCGACAGCAATCTGCGCTTCTTCGGCGGGGTCTGGCTCGGTCTCGGCCTCGCTTTGCTCTGGCTGGTGCCGCGCATCGAAAGCGAGAGCGTGCTGTTCCGCATGGTGTGGGGCGGCATCTTCCTCGGCGGCATCGGCCGGCTGCTGTCGATAGCGATGGTCGGCATCCCGCCGCTGCCATTCGTGGGCTTCACCGTGCTCGAAGTGATCGGGGCGCCGCTGTTTGTCTATTGGCAGCACCGCGTGGCCACGGCCGGACACGGGTAGCGGCCACCGCTATTCCTCTCCCCCGGTCGACCGCAGCGAGATCGATTCCCATGCCGCGACCACGATCATGATCGCGGTGGTGACGATCGAGAGCGTCAACGGCGACAGGTCATGCGCAAAGTAGGCTGTTATCGCCAGCGCGACGATGCCGACGCCATGCGAGAGCTGCAGGAAATTGCGGATGACATATTTGAACAGGATGGTCCCGACCAGGAACAGCGCGGGGCCGCCAACCGAGCTCACGATCGTCTTGAGGTCGGTATGGCCGCCAGGGTGCTTCAGCACCAGCTCGTCGGCGACCGCGGTCAGGATGATGCCGCCGACGATCGGCATGTGCAGATAGGTGTAGGCGATCCGCGCCACACGGCCGGATTCCTCGGACTTGGAGATCATCTCCGAGCCGGCCTCGGCACCCTTGTGGAAATAGATCCACCACATCGCGATACTGCCGACCAGCGCCGAGAGGAAGGCTGCGACATTCTCCGGCGTCCAGGTCAGCTCGGCGAAGGTCGCGCCGTCGACCACGATCGCCTCGCCGAGCGCGATGATGATGAAGCCGGCGCAGCGCTCGGCCATATGGCCGCCCTCGACCGACCACGCCTCCATCGAGGAGAAGCCGAGCCTGGGAGTCCAGAACCGCAGCGCGGGCGCGACATATTCGATGGCCAGCGCCGCGATCCACAGCCACATCCGCGTCTCGTGCTCGGCGAAGCCGCCGAGAACCCACAGCACCGCCGAGCCGGACAGCCAGGTCAGGATGCGGATCGCATTGTGGCGCACCGCCGTGCGGCGCCGCGGCGTCGCCAGCAGCCAGAACGCGGTGCGGCCGACCTGCATCGCGGCATAGGTCCCGGCAAACCACAGCCCGCGCCCCTCGAAGGCAGTCGGGATCGAGGTCGACAGCAATAGCCCGCCCAGCATCAGCACGAACAGCAGCAAGCGGACCGGCGTCAGCTCGGGATCGAGCCAGTTGGTGACCCAGGTGGTGTAAACCCACACCCACCACACCGCGAGGAACAGCAGCGTGACCTGCACCGCGCCCAGCGCGGTGAAGTGATGCAGCAGCGTGTGCGACAGCTGCGTGACGGCAAAGACGAAGACGAGGTCGAAGAACAGCTCGGCATTGGTGACGCGGCTGTGCTGGTTCGGCACGATGACGCGAAACATCGCGCCACGCGGATTGTCTGCCATCGCTCGAGGCCCCCGCCCGCCGGCCTTGAGGGCCTAGCCGCCCGGCACCCCGGTCTGCAGCGCCAGCGCATGCAGCACGCCGCCCATCTGGCCCTTCAGCGACTGGTAGACGATCTGATGCTGCTGGACGCGGGACTTGCCGCGGAATGACTCGGATATGACAGTGGCCGCGTAGTGGTCGCCGTCGCCGGCCAGATCACGGATCGTCACCTCGGCATCGGGAATCGCTGCCTTGATCATCGATTCGATATCACGGGCGTCCATCGGCATCCCAGTCCACCTCCATCAGGGTCGTTCGAATCATCGCTGGCCCGGCAGCCATGCAGGTAAAAACCTAGCGCCTGAGGTCTTCTAGGTCATCCTGTCGCACACTATATCCCCATTCCCAGCGATTTAAACCTGCATCAATCGGTCACAAGCCATCACGCCGAAATGACCAGAAGAGGCGCAGAATCATGAAGCTCCCCGGCCCCGACCATCCGATCACGATCACACCCAATGCCAGGCGCGTCCGCGTCACCGCCGACGGCGTCGTGATCGCCGAGACCAGCCATGCGCTGACCCTGAAGGAAGCGAGCTATCCGGCCGTGCAATATATCCCCCGGCAGGACGCCAATATGGCGCTTTTGACCCGCACCGAGCGGACCACGCATTGCCCCTACAAGGGGGATGCGAACTATTTCAGCATCAAGGCCAACGGCAAGACGCTGGACAATGCGATCTGGACCTATGAGGAGCCCTTTCCGGCGATGACCGAGATCGCCGGCCACCTCGCCTTCTATCCGGACAAGGTGAAGATCGAGGAAGTGGCGTAAATCAACATCGTCATTCCGGGACGATGCGCAAGCATCGGACCCGGAATCTCGAGATTCCACAATGCGCAATCGCGCATTGGGTTTCGCTTCGCGCCCCGGAATGACAGCACTCGTTGCAGCAGCATCGCCGCTACGCCCTGAAGATCGTGAGCCCGAGGATCAGCAGCACCAGGAAGATCACGACGAACACGTAGAACAGGAAGCGCGCGATGTCGGCTGAGGCGGCTGAGATGCCGGTGAAGCCGAGCAAGCCCGCGATGATCGAGACGACCAGGAAGATCAACGCCCATTTCAGCAGTGTCATTGCTTGCTCCAACAACCGCGCGCGCGGTTTGCGCGTCCGCCCGATAACGCCGGCTTGCGAGCCCGGTTCCAAAACGAAACAAACGCATTGAGATGACCGACCTCGACACCACGGAAACGGGCCGATTGGGCCTTGCTGAATCGAGTTCCCGATTGCAACATCAGGCTGCAGACCCGGCTGGGGGCACCATGAAATCGATTGCTCACGCGGCTCCGGCCGTCGACGTCCAGGCAGCACCGAAGCTCCACAAGCGCAATGTCGCCCTCGACCGTGCACGCACCTTCCTGACGCTGGTCGTGCTGCTGCACCACGCCGTGATTCCCTACACCTATTTCGGGCACACCGACCCGACGTCGTGGATCGGCTTCGACTGCGTGGTGCTCGCCACCGACAGCTTCTTCATGGCGATGTTCTTCTTCCTGTCGGGGCTGTTCGTCTGGCCCGGGCTCGGCCACAAGCCGTGGCTGATCTTCCTGCGCGACCGCCTGCTGCGGCTCGGCCTGCCCTTCGTGGTCTGCGCGGTCACCGTGATTCCGATCGCCTATTACGCGATCGCGCTGCGCGCGACACCGGATCTGACCTTCTCCGAGTTCTGGTGGAAGACCGTAACCGCCGGGCCCTGGCCGAGCGGCCCGATCTGGTTCGTCTATGTCCTGATGACCTTCGACCTGACCGCGAGCCTGCTGTACCGGGTGTCGTCGCGTCTGCTCGATCCGATCAACCGTCTGTCGATCAAGGGATTTGAACGTCCCTCGAAGTTCTGGCTGTTCCTGGTCGTGGTCAGCGCCGCCGCCTACCTGCCGATGCTGGTCAGCTATGGCCAGAACTACTGGTTCGAGTTCGGACCGTTTTCGGTGCAGGCGAGCCGCGTGCTGCTGTATGCCTGCTATTTCTTCGTCGGCGCGGGCGTCGGGGCGGCGAACTTCGAGAGCGGCGTGCTCAGCGCGCACGGACGGCTGACCGAGCGGCGCTGGTTCTGGACCGGCGTCACGCTGATCCCCTACGCGATGATGTGGGTGATGATCTACATCAAGCGGGGGATCATCGGTAATCCCGATCCGCTGCCCGCCTGGTATCTCGCGATCTACGGCAGCTTCTACGTGCTGTTCAGCGCCTCGATCCTGTTCGCGATCCTGGCCTACTTCTTGCAATCGAAAGCGCCGGGGCCGACGCTGCTCGACCGCATGCAGGGCGACGCCTACGGCATGTTCCTGGTGCACTATCCGATCGTGCTGTGGCTGCAATACTGGCTGTTCGACATGGAGCTGCCGGCGATCGCAAAGGCCGCGATCGCGTTCTTCGCCACCGTGGCCCTGAGCTGGGCCCTCACCACCGTGCTGCGCAAGCTGCCGGGCGCCAAATACGTGCTGTAGTTTCCCTTCGCGGCGACGCTCTCACGTGCTGCCGCGCCGGGCTGATCAACGACAGGCCCCAAGCGGCGAGACTGACGGCAGGATCGCGGCCGACAAGTTGCGCACAACCTGCCATTGGTCACATGCCGCCGGGTGATTCTCGGGTATGCTGGGCGGACTGCATGACCTCAAGGAGCGTCCTCAGATGAACGACCCTCAAGTTGGATGGATCGCCGCCATCATCGTCGGCGGCTTGGCCGGCTGGCTCGCCGAGATGTTCATGAAGTCCGGAACCGGCATCTTCATGAACATCATCCTCGGCATCGTCGGCGCGGCGCTGGCGAACTGGCTGTTGGGTCTGCTCGGCGTGTCGCTCGGCGGCGGCTGGCTCAGCTATCTCATCGCCGGCTTCATCGGCGCCTGCATCATCATCTTTGCCTGGCGCGCGGTTCGCAGCGCGACCTGACGCGATCCGCAGGCATCGCGGTTGAACAAAAGATAATAGCGCGATGATGGAATCATCGCGCTATTGAGGTCGTTGCGTTGTGACGCTGATCCTGCCGGATCAGGCAGCGGTGCCGCTCATGTAGTTCGGCAGCCAATGCTCGAAGGCGCGCGACAGGCTTTCGACCGCAACCGGCGCCTCGCCCGCGACCGCAATCGCATCGCCGCCGGTGGTGCCGATCCGCGCGCAGGGCACGCCGGCGCCCTTCATCTTCGCCAGCACGAGGCCTGCGTCGGCAGCCGGCACGGTGACGATGTAGCGCGCCTGATCCTCGCCATACCAATAGGCATGCGGCACGATCGAGGACGGCGCCGCCAGGAGCTGCGCGCCGATACCGCTTGCGATCGCCATCTCGGCCAGCGCGATCAGGAGCCCGCCGTCGGACACGTCATGCACCGCAGTCGCGGTGCCGGCGCGGATCATGCCGCGCACCACGTCGCCATTGCGCTTCTCGGTGGCGAGATCGACCGGCGGCGGAGAGCCCTCCTCGCGGCCGCAGACATCGCGCAGGTAAACCGACTGGCCGAGCCAGCCCTGGGTGTCTCCGACCAGGAGAATCGCCTCGCCCGCCGCCTTGAATGCCAGTGTCGCCGACTTGGTGAAGTCGTCGAGCACGCCGACGCCGCCGATCGAGGGTGTCGGCAGGATGCCACGGCCGTTGGTCTCGTTGTAGAGCGAGACGTTGCCGGATACGACCGGGAAGTCCAGCGCGATACAGGCTTCCGCAATTCCTTTCAGGCAGCCGACGAACTGGCCCATGATCTCGGGCCGCTCCGGATTGCCGAAATTGAGATTGTCGGTGATCGCGAGTGGCCGGCCGCCGACCGCGGTGATGTTGCGCCAGGCTTCGGCCACTGCCTGCTTGCCGCCCTCGAACGGATCGGCCTCGCAATAGCGCGGCGTGACGTCGACGGTGAGCGCAAGCCCCTTCGGCCCGTCCTCGACGCGCACCACCGCGGCATCGCCGCCGGGGCGCTGCATGGTGTTGCCGAGGATGACGTGGTCGTACTGCTCCCAGACCCAGCGCTTCGAGCACAGTTCGGGCGTGCCGATCAGCTTGGTCAACGCGTCGGCGATGCCGAGCGGCGGCTTGACGTCCTGGCCACGGATCACCGGCAGCGCGCCCGATGCGACATGCGGACGGTCATAGACCGGCGCCTCGTCCCCGAGCTCCTTGATCGGCAGATCGGCCATCACGTCGCCGCCATGCTTGACGACGAAGCGCTTGGTCGGCGTGGTGTAGCCGACGATCGCGAAATCGAGCCCCCATTTGCGGAAGATCGCCTCGGCCTCCTGCTCCTTTTCGGGCTTGAGCACCATGAGCATGCGCTCCTGGCTCTCTGAGAGCATCATCTCGTAGGCGCTCATGCCGGTCTCGCGGGTCGGCACCGCGTCGAGATGGAGGTCGACGCCGAGATCGCCCTTGGCGCCCATCTCGACCGCCGAGCAGGTCAGGCCGGCTGCGCCCATGTCCTGGATCGCGACGACGCAATCGGCTGCCATGATCTCGAGGCAGGCTTCGAGCAGCAGCTTCTCGGCGAAGGGGTCGCCGACCTGCACGGTCGGCCGCTTCTCCTCGGAGGCATCGTCGAACTCGGCCGAGGCCATCGAGGCGCCATGGATGCCGTCGCGGCCGGTCTTGGAGCCGAGATAGACGATCGGCATGTTCACGCCGGAGGCCGCCGCGTAGAAGATCTTGTCAGCTCTGGCGAGGCCCACCGCCATCGCGTTGACCAGGATGTTGCCGTCATAGCGGGTGTGGAAGCGGACCTGGCCGCCGACCGTCGGCACCCCGAACGAATTGCCGTAGCCGCCGACGCCGGCGACCACGCCGGACACCAGATGCCGGGTCTTCGGGTGCTCGGGCGCCCCGAAGCTCAGCGCGTTCAGGCAGGCGATCGGGCGCGCGCCCATGGTGAAGACGTCGCGCAGGATGCCGCCGACGCCGGTGGTCGCCCCCTGATAGGGCTCGATATAGCTCGGATGGTTGTGGCTCTCCATCTTGAAGACCACCGCCTGGCCGTCGCCGATATCGATCACGCCGGCATTCTCGCCGGGGCCCTGGATCACCCAGGGGGCCTTGGTCGGCAGGCCGCGCAGATGGATCCGGGACGACTTGTACGAGCAATGCTCGTTCCACATCGCCGAGAAGATGCCGAGCTCGGTGAAGGTCGGAACTCGCCCGATCAGCTTCAGGATGCGCTCGTACTCGTCCGGCTTCAGCCCGTGGGCGGCGACGAGTTCGGGGGTGATCTTCGGTTCGTTCTTAGGCTCGTTCTTGGGCGCGGTCATGGGACCCTTAATAGGTAGATCGAACGGGGGCGAAAAGGCCTTTTACGGGGCATTTCCGGGCTGTCCAGAGCTTTGCGGCGGCTGGACGCGGCCCGGAATTTGCTACCCGGATTTGCACAATGGGGATGGATCGGATTTAAGGACCCGAACCCGCTAATTGAAGGCCAGATTTCGTGAACGAGCTCGTCAAGACCGCGCCAGAGACCGCATTCAATCGCCGCCCCGACCTGCACGTCGAAACCGAGGGCGAATTCGCCGGCTGGCGAACCTGGACGAGGGACAATTTCGAGACCCATACTGGCCCGTTTTACCACCGCATGGACGAGGACGGCCGCATCAGGTGCGCCTTTCGGGTCGCCCGGAAGCACCTCAACGGCGCCGGCAATGTCCACGGCGGCTGCTTCATGACCTTCGCCGACTACTGCCTGTTCGCGCTTGCAGCCTCCGAGTTGCAGGGGCAAGGCGTCACGGTCGGTTTCTCATGCGAGTTCCTCGACGCAGCACGCGAGGGCGAGCTGATCGAATGCGACGGCGAGATCACGCGCGCGGGCGGATCGCTCATTTTCCTGCGCGGCACACTGCGCGCGGGTACGCGCGCAGTGTTCACCTTCTCCGGCACCATCAAGCGGGTGAAGCATAAAACGACGGCGCAGCCGAGCGCGTGACGCCGCATTACGTCGACGGCGAGGTGCTGAGCGAGTGCTGCGCCGGCGAAGTCCCGCGCAGGCAGCGCGCGCAAATTCCGCGTGATGGGCGCCGGGCCGGCATCCATCACGTTTTCCGTCTGAACCGCCCCTAGCCGTTGGCCCCACGGCCAAGCTACATTCGCTCCATCGCGCGCCGATGCGCGGAGGGAGCCAATCAAGGTGCCGCAGAGCACAATCAGAGCAAGATCCGGAAAAGTGCGAGGCGGTTTTCGCTCGCGACAGACGCGGAACGCGTTTGCGCGGAGATCATGCTGAACCGGACGGGCAAGACAGCCGGCGTGACGGCTCCCGCGATCACGCCTCCTCCGTCCACCTTAGCGCCGGGCGCGCGCGGCTGGCGCGACTATGCGCTGCTGCTGGCGCTGGCCTGCTGCTGGAGCTCGACTTATCCGCTGACCAAGATCGGGCTCGGCTCGATCCCGCCGGTCACCTTCATCTCGGCGCGTTCGCTGGTCGCGGCCGCCTTCCTGCTCATCGTGCTGCGGCTGCGCGGCATCCGCATCCCGACCGACATCAAGGCCTGGAAGCTGTTCGCCTTCCAACAGACCATCAACTCCACGATCCCGTTTCTGGTGATCACCTGGGCGCAGCTTTACGTACCGGCGTCCAACACCGTGGTGCTGGCCTCGACCACGCCGATCTTCGCCTTCCTCATCACCTGGACAATCACGCGGCACGAGCCGGCCTCGCTACTCAAGCTGGTCGGCGCGATCCTCGGCCTCGCCGGCACGGTCGCGATCATCGGCCTCGACGCGCTCTCGGGCTTCGGCAGGGAAATTGTCGCCGAGATCGCGATCCTGCTCGCCACCGTCTCGTTCGCCTGCGCCACGATCTTCGGGCTCCGGCTGTCGGACTACGACCCGATGGTGGTCGCAGCCGGTTCGCTGCTTTTCGGCGGCACCGTGCTGCTGCCGGTCGCGCTGATCGTCGACCATCCCTGGACGCTGCACCCGACCACCCAGGCGCTGGTCGCCACCGTCGTAATGGGCATCTTCTCCAGCGCATTCGGCCTGATGCTGTTCTACATGTGCCTGACGCGGCTCGGCACGCTCACGACCAATGCGCAGGGTTACTTGCGGATTCCGATCGGCGTCGCGCTGTCGGTGATCCTGCTCGGCGAATCCGTGCCGTCGAACCTGGTGCTCGGCCTCGTGCTGGTCATGGCCGGCGTCGCCGCGATGACGGTGCCAGGCGAAGTGGTGAAGCGGTGGTTGAGACGATTGCGCGGCCGTTGAAGCTGAATTCGCGCAGACTTGGAATTGCCGGGACGCAGTCATCGCCCGATTGACACAGATTGCGCGAATGTGAGGTAGTTGACCGCAAGTCTGTCGGGGCGCGTCCCGTTAGAGGTCGAACATGGAAAATCGTTCGCCGGACACCTTTGGCGACTCGAAGGCTGATCGCGCGTCCGATCTCTGGTGGTTTGCACTCGCGTTGATCCCGCTCTTTGCATCCCAACTCATGCGGCTGCATCAACACCATGCAGCGAGCTGGCTGGGTTGGGACTATGTCGGCCGGATAGCCGCTTTGGCCATCCTCGCGATGATTCCCGCGGCACGAAGTGTTGCCTTTGGGCGGCAGCAAAATCGAATCGCCCTCCTTGAACTCGGGCTCTGGATCGCGGGACTTTCGCTGCTGGAGCGTCTGGGTCAGTGGCCGCGGCGCCTGATCGATACAGAGTTTCCGGCGACTGTCGTCGGCGTGTATCCGCACCCGACCGGCTGGCTTTACGGTTTCGACCTTGTGTTCGGCCTCGCGTTGGTAGCGGCCAGCGAAGAGATCATTTTCAGGCGATGCCTTCGGAGCGTCGCGCAGCCCTATCTGGGCGACCGGACGCTTGCCGTCCTGGTCACATCGCTCATGTTCGGTGCCTATCACTGGTGGGCCGGGATCGGAAACGTCCTGCTCGCCGCGACAATCGGCATTCTTCTGATGGTGATGTATCGGCGGTCAGGTGCGATTTGGCCGGTCGTGCTGGCGCACTACCTCGTTGACCTGATCGCCTTTGCTTGAGTCTAACGCGGGTTTGGAGCACGGAAGTGACAAGCTAGGTCGACAATTGCTTCTCGGCGATCGAGAGCCACTCGGCCTGCGCGTCGCGCAGATATTTCGGCGCACGCCGCATCTGGATCAGCAGCTCGTTGAACACCATGCGCGCCTCGGCGGTGCGGCCGACCAGCTGTAGCAGAAGGCCGTAGCGGACCCGCGCCTCGGCGCCGGGGAAATACTGCGACACCGCCTGGTATTCCTCCAGCGCCTCGTCGAGCCGGCCGATCTCGGCGAGCGCACGGGCGTAGAGCAGATGCCCCTCGGCGGATTCGAAATCGGGCCAGCGCTCGCGCAAGGCATCGAGTGTCGCCAGCGCCTCGGCGGGCTGCTTGCGGGCGAACTGGGCCTGCGCCTTGGCCAGCGCGTAAGCCGGATCGTCGCCTTGCGGCAGCCCCAGCACGTGGTCGTAATGGCCCTCGGCCTCCTCGAAGCGCCCGATGGAGTGGCATTCGGCGGCGAGCGCCGCGCGGTTGGCGATCGTATCCGACGTCGCGAGCCGGTCGGACAATTCGCGATAGCGCTTCTCCGGATCGAGCCGGTTGGCGACGCGCTTGCGTGCCTGCGCGGCACCCGGCCCGCCCCACCATTCCGGAACGAGCTCGACGACGATGTAGGCGAGTGCGCCGATCAGCGGCACCATCAGGATGATGAAGGCCCAGGGCTGCAAGCGCCCGGTGCGCGAGGCGTGATAGATCAGCGAGATGTCGAGCAGCAATATGACCAATGCAACAGGCATCAAGGATCCCAGCGAGCCGGACAGACCATCCAAAGTCGCCACCGTCATAACGCGCCCGGCACGTCGCGACAATCCCCGGTTGTTACCCCGGCGGCGCTAGCGTGAAGAGATCGTGAAGCGGCAGCGACTACCCTGCATTGGTCGCGGACGAAACGGATCGGGTTCATGCTCCTTGCGCCATGGCGCGAGCATGCGGGCGACGATACCGGATTCCGGCTTATTGCATGCTGACCAGCGTGAGGTCGACGAACCACGACTGGGGCGACACAAAACCCTTCACCTTCGGACTCATCGCGCGAGGGTTCAGATCGTGGACAATATAGAGCCAGGGCGGGTCGTCGACGAGGCGCTCATGCGCCTTGCGATAGGCCGCCGAGATCACTTTCGGATCGGTCGCTTCCGAAATCGTCCTGAGTGCGGCTTCGAACTCGTCGTCCTTCCATTGCTCGAAATTGAATCCGTTCGGAGAAAAATTGGCAGCCAGGAAATAGCGCGCCATCACGCCGGCGTCCGACGAAGGCGAGCTGATATTGAGCGCCATCGCGCCCCGCAAATTTGGGCTGTCGGGCGTGGCCCGGGCCGCGGTCAAGAGCACCTGCCATTCGATCACGTCGAATTCCACATTGACCCCGCAGGCTTCCTTCAGGTTCTGCTGGAGGAATTCGTTCATCGGCAGCGGCAGCATCTGCCCCGAGCCTGAGTTCGAGATCAGCACCTTGAACCCCAAGGGCTTTGCCGGCGTGTAACCGGCCTCGGCAAGCAGCGCCTTGCCTTTGGTCGGATCGAATTTGTAGCGGTTGGCCGGCGCGCCGAAATCGGGATCGCTGACCTTGAGCCAGCCGACCGACGGCTCTGCGGTCCCGTTGAGCAGGGACACCAGCCCGTCCCGATCGATGCAGTAGTTCAGGGCTTGGCGAACCCTGACATCCTTGAACGGGCTGTTGGCGGCGCCGATGTTGTAGAACCACGGCCAGACATGCGGATAGGAACCGGTGGTAATAGTGAAGCCGGCGGATTTCAGCGAGTCGATGCCATCGGCCGGCGGCACTTCGATCCAGTCGACCTGGCCGGCGCGCAAGGCGGCCAACCGCGAATTGGCCTCGGGGATCGGCAGCAACACGACGTTGTCGACCTTCGCGATCTTGCTCGTGTCCCAATATTTGTCCCAGCGCGCCAGGTCTGCCTCTTGCCGCGGCACAATCCTGGTGATGCGGAACGGCCCGGTGCCGGCAGCCGGCAACGTCGCGACCTTGGCCCAGTCGCGGCCGGCCTTTTCGAATGACGCGGGCGAGGTGAACAGAAGATAGACCGCCATATAGGGAAAATAGGATGCCGGCTTCGTCGTCGTGATCGCCACCGTTGCGTCGTCGATCTTCCGGTAACTGCCCATCACCGGGACCCGCGCCCGCGACATCGCCGAGCTCGGCGGTTCAAATTGCGGGCTCTCGCTGTTGAAGTAGCGATCGAGATTCCAGATCACGGCATCGGCATTGAAGTCGGTACCATCGTGGAATTTGACGCCCTGGCGCAGATGGAAAATCCAGGTCTTGCTGTCGGCGGGGTCCTGTTCCCATTTCTCCGCGAGTCCGGGACGCAAAGTGGCCAAGCGGTCGGTCCCGGTCAGATTCCACAGCACCAGACCCTCAAAGATCGGATAGCCGAGAAAGCGCATGCCTTCGAAGCCGTTATTCGGCAGCCCGGTTGCCGTCGGGATATCGGACGCCGTCATGGCGATGCGCAGCGTGGTCTCGGCCGCAGCTGAACGCCACGTCAGCAGCGCGCACAGGAGCGCTATCGTGCAGTAAGCCTTGCGAATGAGCATGATGCAGCTCCCGTCCGACGATCAGGAGACCACCAGCAAGTTTCAGGCCAACCTGGCGACGCAAGCCTGCCGCCTCGGCGACCGCCTCGAGGCAGAGCCAACGCAGCGAGGACGACTTGCTACTTCTTGTCGTCTGCCAGCAGCGCGCGGTATTTCGCGACGTCGCGGGTCACCAGTTGCTGCAGCACCTCGGGTGCAAGCTCATCGGCATCGGGCGCAACCGTCGACAGGTCGACGAAGCGTTTCTTCACCGCTTCGCTCGCGACTGCGCTGCGCGCGGCAGCATTCAACTTGGCGATAATTTCCGGAGGCGTGCCCTTCGGTGCGAACAGGCCGTTCCAGCCCTGCGCCTCGAACTCCGGCAATCCGGCTTCGGCCGAGGTCGGCAGTTCCGGCAGCGAGGCGAGCCGCACGGTCGAGCCGACCACCACCGCCTTCACGAGCTTGTCGTCGATCGCCTGCGACACCGAGGCCGCGGCATCGCAGACGCCGTCGATCTGGCTGCCGATCGCATCCGTCAGCGCGAGCGCCGCGCCGCGATAGCCGACCAATTGCACGTCGATCCCGGCGGCATGCACGAAGCTCTTGCAGATCAGGTAGTTCGAGGAGCCGACGCCGGCATGGCCGAGATTGACCTTGCCCGGATTCTTCCTGGCGTAGTCGATGAAGTCCTTGAGGTCCTTGGCCGGGAAATCCTTGCGCAGCGCGACGATGCCGAAGGTTTTCGCCACCACGGCGATCGGCGCAAAGGAGTCAGGCGTGAACGACAGTTTCGGATAGATCGTGTAGGTCGCGGCGTTGGTGCCGGCATTGCCGATCGCAATCGTGTAACCGTCCGGCTCGGCGCGGGCCGCGCGGGTCAGCGCCGTCGAGCCGCCGGCGCCGCCGACATTCTCGATGATGATGGTCTGGCCGAGCGCAGCGCTCATCTGGTCGGCGACCGCGCGGGCGATCACGTCGGAGGTGCCGCCGGCCGTGAACGGCACGATCATCGTGATCGGGCGTTTCGGGAAGTCCGGCTTCGAGGAATCTTGAGCGTGAACTGCCGTCGCGAAAACGAGTACCGCGGCCGCGGCAAGGCACCACCGCCCCAGCATTTCCGTTACGCCGCCTTTTCGAACTGCTGGACCAGGCCTGCGAACAGGCCGCGGCCGTCGGTGCAGCCCATGATCTCTTCGACGTGGTTTTCCGGATGCGGCATCATGCCGAGCACATTGCCGCGCTCGTTGACGATCCCGGCGATCGAATGCGCGGCGCCGTTGAAGTTCGAGGCCTCGTCGACCACGCCGTCGGCAGAGCAGTAGCGGTACAGCACCCGGCCGTCGCCTTCGAGCCGCTTCAGCGTCTCCTCGTCGGCTTCGTAGTTGCCCTCGCCATGCGCCACCGGCACGCGGATCACCTGGCCCGCATTGTAGCCGCGGGTGAACGGCGTGTCGGAGCGCTCGACCTTCATATGCACGTCGCGGCAGACGAATTTCAGCCCGGCGTTGCGCATCAGCACGCCCGGCAGCAGGCCGGATTCGCAGAGGATCTGGAAGCCATTGCAGACGCCGAGCACGAGGCCACCCTTGGCTGCGAAGTCGCGCACCGCGTCCATCACGGGCGCGCGCGCCGCGATCGCGCCGCAGCGCAGGTAGTCGCCATAGGAGAAGCCGCCGGGCACCACCACGAGGTCGGTGCCTTTCGGCAGCGCGGTCTCGGCGTGCCAGACCATCGCAGTCTCGTTGCCGGATGCGAGTTTCAGCGCGCGCGCCATGTCGCGCTCGCGGTTGATGCCGGGAAAGACGAGGACGGCTGATTTCATTTCGTCACCTGGTTTTGGGTGCCAGCGCGAGCTTAACTGCGGCGGCAAATCTTGCGTAATTGTCGTTGCTGGCCTTCTCGTCGTGCGCCGAACTGATCAGGCTGGCGGAGCCCTGGCCGCCAAACAGCAGGCCGTTGACCTGATACTCGCTTGCGCCGCTGGGCGTCACGGTGAGGCGCCGTGCCTTGTACATGCGCGGCACCGCGGAGCCCTTGTCGCCGTCAACACCGAGCAGCGTGATCCGCTGTCCGGGCGTCCGCTGTTCCAGCGCCTTGATGATCTGGTTCTGCCCGTCACGGAATTGATCGAGCGTCATCTGATTTCCGCCGGTGTACACCCGGTAGCTGACCTTGGAACCCGCTCCGCATTGCGCTTGCTCGCAGCGGAACAGATGCGTGTCGGCGCGACGCTCGTAACGCCAGCCGCTGACTGCAAACGGCGGCCGCTGCGTGGTCGCCGACGGCGCCGGCGCCTGAGCCGAAGCACCGGCGATCCCGGCAGCCGTCAGCAAACCGCCCAACAACAATCGGGCTATCGTCCGGTCACTGCCAAGAGAGCTGCCAAGAGAGACGGGAGCGGCTGACATCATCTGGCTCGCCCCGTTAGCTCAGGACCTCGACCCGGTAATTCTCGATCACGGTATTCGCCAACAGCTTGTCGGCGGCGGCTTTCAGCGCTGCCTCCGCCTTGGCCTTGTCGGTCGCGGCGAGCTCGATGTCGAACACCTTGCCCTGGCGAACGCTGGCGACGCCGTCGACGCCGAGCGATTTCAGCGCGCCCTCGATCGCCTTGCCCTGCGGATCGAGGATGCCCGACTTCAATGTCACAGTCACACGTGCCTTCACGATTGCCTCTTAACTCTTCACCAGCACGGGACCGCTGCCGGCCGGCCGTTCATTTTCGATCAGGATGCCGAGCCGCTTGGCCACTTCGGTATAGGCCTCGAGCAGGCCGCCGAGATCCCGGCGGAAGCGGTCCTTGTCGAGCTTCTCGTTCGACTTGATGTCCCACAGCCGGCAGGAGTCCGGCGAGATCTCGTCGGCGACGATGATCCGCATCATCTCGTTCTCGAACAGCCGGCCGCACTCCATCTTGAAGTCGACGAGGCGGATGCCGATGCCGAGGAAGAGGCCGGTGAGGAAGTCGTTGACGCGGATGGCGAGCGCCATGATGTCGTCGATCTCCTGCGGCGTCGCCCAGCCGAAGGCGGTGATGTGCTCTTCCGACACCATGGGGTCGTTGAGCTGGTCGTTCTTGTAATAGAACTCGATGATCGAGCGCGGCAGCTGGGTGCCCTCCTCGATCCCGAGCCGCTGCGACAGCGAGCCGGCGGCGACGTTCCGCACCACCACCTCGAGCGGCACGATCTCGACCTCGCGAATCAGCTGCTCGCGCATGTTGAGACGGCGGATGAAGTGGGTCGGCACCCCGATGTCGTTGAGGTGCTGAAACAGGTACTCCGAAATCCGGTTGTTGAGGACGCCCTTGCCCTCGATCACCTGGTGTTTCTTGGCATTGAACGCGGTCGCGTCGTCCTTGAAGTGCTGGATCAGGGTTCCCGGCTCGGGGCCTTCGTAAAGCACCTTGGCCTTGCCTTCATAAATACGGCGTCGACGGCTCATTGGGATGTACCGTGTTTTGTTGAAATCCATGGATTTGGGTGCTCCGGATGACTTGGGTTACGACCCACGACGGAGCTGCCGCGGAGGCCTGGAACCCGAACAATCCACTGGAAACAGAACAAGAACCATGCCTGCGGGCAACCTATCCGATTGGGCCATCCAGCACAATCGATTGTGCCCGCCTCGGGGCACTTATACCGCCCTATCAAAAAGGGCCGATTCCGCCTGTTCTGCCTGCGGCTTAACGGCTCGTTGTCTTGCCGATTCGTCCCCCCTATCTAGGCAGGCATCGGGGCTGCCGCAACGCGCGGATCACCCGCCATTCAGCAGGGGATTGGAACTTCGGCCATGAACGAATTCAACAAGCGCGAGGAAGGTTTCGAGAAGAAGTTCGCCCTCGACGAGGAGCTGAAGTTCAAGGCTGAGGCGCGCCGGAACAAGCTGCTTGGCCTGTGGGCCGCCGAAAAGCTCGGAATCGCAGGCGATGCCGCCAACGCCTATGCCAAGGAGGTGGTCGCCGCCGACTTCGAGGAAGCCGGCGACAACGACGTGCTGCACAAGGTGCTGAAGGACCTCGCCGCCAAGGGCCAGGCCGCGACCGAGCGCGACATCCGCGCCAAGATGGACGAGCTGCTGGCCGTGGCGGTGGCCCAGGTCAAGGCGGGAAGCTGAACCCGGCGAATGGGGTGTGGCGAATGGCGAATTGGGCATCCGTTCGCTATTCGCGATTGGCCATTCGCCTTCTTGAAAACTCCTTACGAATGATGTCGAGCAGACGGCGTGACGCGGCGCTGAGGAAGCCGCCATGCCGCGTCACCGCGACCACCTCGTGACTGGCGGTGAGATTGCCGACGCGGATCGTCGCCAGCGTCGCCGCGCGCAATTCCTCCGCTGCATTGCTCTGCGACAATAGCGCGATCCCGAGCCCGGCCTCCACCAGCCGCTTCTGCGCCGTCAGGCTGTCGACCGGCGTCCAGGCGATCTCGCCGAGCCCGTGCGTCAGGAACAACGCGAACACGTGCGAGGCGGTGATCTCGCGGCGTCCCGGCACTTCGGGAAAAGCGATCCAGCGCTCATCCCTGAGATCGGCGAGCTTGCCGACCTTGCGTCCGGCCAGCGGATGGTCCGGCGCGCAGACCACGCCGAGCGGCTCGGCAAGCAGCGCCTCGCAATCGAGCTCGCCTGAACGGTCGCGGTCGTAGCGCAGCCCGATCGTGGCCTCGCCGCGCCGGATCAAATCGCTGACCTCGGCGCTGGTCGCGGTACGCAAGGTCAGCGCGACGTCCGGATGCTGGCGGGCAAAGCGCTTCAGCACCTTCGACAGCCGCCCGCCGGCGAGCGTACCGGTCACCGCCAGCGCCACCGGGCCGGAATTGTCGCGCAGGAGCGCCCGCACCGCATTCTCGGCGTCCTGCGCTGCCGCCACCGCGCGTTCGGCATAGGGCACCATCACCCGACCGGCATCGCTCAGCCGCGTCTTGCCCGCGATCCGCTCGAACAACGGCACGCCGAGCTCCTGCTCGAGCAGCGCGATGCGCCGGGAAATCGCCGGCTGCGAGCGATGCAGCGCTTTCGCGGCATTGGAGATCCCGCCGCGCCGGTGCACCACCAGGAACGTGTTGAGCGCGTCGCTGTCCATCTCCGGCCTCATGCAAAAAGCTGATGACAGTGAGAGAAATAACAAATTTGTCTGATGGCCGAAACCGCCCTATCGCTAGGTCTCAGTCGCTTTTTCAACCATCAGGGAGTTCACATGCGCACCCAGGCAGACAAGGCAGCACGGTTTCGCGAGTTGCATCAGCGGCCCGGCGCCTTCATCATTCCGAATCCGTGGGATGCCGGAACGGCGAAGCTGCTGGCGGCGATGGGGTTCGAGGCGCTCGCGACCACCAGCCTCGGGCTCGCCAACACGCTCGGGCAATCCGGCGTCAGCCTCGATGCCATCATCGACAATTGCCGGGTGATCGCAGAGGCCACCGACCTGCCGGTCAACGCCGATCTGGAGAATTGCGGCGCCGACGATCCCAAGACCGCGGCAAAGGCGATCGCGCGCGCGGCCGAAGCCGGCGTGGTCGGCGGCTCGATCGAGGACTCGACCGGCAACCGCGAGCATCCGATTTACGAGTTCTCGCTCGCGGTCGAGCGGGTGCAGGCCGCCGTCGAGGCGGCGCGGGCCCTGCCCTTCCCGTTCACGCTGACGGCGCGGGCGGAGAACTTCCTCTGGGGACGCAAGGACCTTGACGACACTATCAAGCGGCTGCAGGCGTTCGAGGCGGCCGGCGCCGATGTGCTGTATTCGCCGGGCCTCTACGACCTCGGCACCATCAAGACCGTGGTGTCGTCGGTCAAGAAGCCGTTCAACCTCGTGATGGGCTTTGCCGATCCGACCTTGACGCTCGAGCAACTATCCGCCGCCGGCGTCAAGCGCGTCAGCGTCGGCGGCGCGATGGAGCGCCACGCGCTCGCCGCCTTCCTGCGCTGCGCCCGCGAGATGAAGGATCAGGGCGCGTTCAGCTTCGTCCGCGACATGGCGCCGGTGAAGGAGATGAGGGATATGTTTGCGGCCGGTCAGGCATGACCTGACCGCCACGACGGGGAGCGCCGACGACAAGCCCTGAGCATGCGGGCACCGCCTGGGATCGCCAGAGGCGGCGCTTTCGAGAATCTGGTATGGTGGGGCCAGCACCGCAAGTCCGGCCAAGGCGCTATCAGACCTGACGATTCATGACAGCTTGCGGCTTGCGGCCAGCCTCCGGCAATGCCAAGAGAGCGGGATCATGTCCCAAGATCACATTTCCAACGTCCTCGCCGAACGTTACGCCTCACCCGCCATGCGCGCCATCTGGAGTGGCGAAGGCAAGGTCCGGCTCGAACGCGACTACTGGATCGCCGTGCTGAAGGGCCAGCGCGATCTCGGCATTCCGGTTCCGGATGGCGTGATCGAAAGCTACGAGCGGGTGAAGGACCAGATCAACCTCAAGTCCATCATGCAGCGCGAGCGGATCACCCGCCACGACGTCAAGGCGCGCATCGAGGAGTTCTGCGATCTGGCCGGTCACGAGCACCTGCACAAGGGCATGACCAGCCGCGACCTCACCGAGAACGTCGAGCAGCTCCAGGTCTACCGCGCCCTGCAGCTGGTCGAGACCAAGAGCATTGCCGCGCTCATTCGCTTTGCCAGGCGTGCGAAGCAACTGCGCGACATTCCGTTCACCGCGCGCACCCACAACGTGGCCGCACAGGTCACAACGCTCGGCAAGCGCATCGCCATGTCCGGCGAGGAGATGCTGCTGGCGCATCAGAGCCTGGTCAACGTGCTGCAGACCTATCCGGCGCGCGGCCTGAAGGGCGCGGTCGGCACCCGTCTCGACCAGATCACCTTGTTCAATGGCGACGCCGGCAAGGCGCGGGCGCTGGAACAGCGCATCCTCGTTCACCTCGGTCTGCCCAAAGCGCTCGATGCCGTCGGCCAGGTCTATCCGCGCAGCCTCGATTTCCGCGCGGTCAGCGTGCTCACCGAGCTCGCCAGCGGCCCCGGCAACTTCGCCAAGACCATCCGCCTGATGGCCGGCCACGAACTTGCCAGCGAAGGCTTTGCCAAGGGCCAGGTCGGCTCCTCGGCCATGCCGCACAAGATGAACAGCCGCTCCTGCGAGCGCATTAACGGCCTGCATGTGATCCTGAAGGGCTATCTCGCGATGGCCGCAGGCCTCGCCGGCGATCAGTGGAACGAAGGCGACGTCTCCTGCTCGGTGGTCCGCCGCGTCATGCTGCCCGATGCCTTCCTTGCCATGGACGGGCTGCTCGAGACGTTGCTGACCGTGCTCGACCAGATGGAGGTATTCGAGGCTGTCGTCGAAACCGAGCTGAAGCGCTATCTGCCGTTCCTGCTGACCACCACTGTGATGATGGAAGCGGTGAAGAAGGGCGCCGGCCGCGAGGGTGCCCACGAGGCGATCAAGGAACATGCCGTCGCGGCCATCGGCGACCTGCGCACCGGTAAGATCGTGCAGAACGATCTGCTGCAGCGCCTCGCCGCCGATCCGCGTCTCGGCTTGAGCGAAGCCGAGCTCAAGGCCGTGCTCGACCAGGGCCGCGCCAACTCCGGCGACGCCGCCGCCCAGGTCGATCACTTCGCCGAGCAGGTCGAGGCGCTGGCCAAGGCCAAGCCGGACGCCGCGCGCTACACGCCGGGCACAATTTTGTAGAAGGACGAATAGTGGGTAGCGAATAGCGAGTGGAAGAAATTCCATTCGCTATTGGCTATTCGCCATTCGCCCGCTTACTCTTCCTTGAAGCCGTATTCCGGCACATTGCCGCTGGCGCCGTAATATTTGTACGGCAGGAACTTGCCGCTCATGGTGATCTTGACGCGGTCGCCCTTGGGGTTGGCGACGCGTTCCATCGCCATGTCGAAGTCGATCGCCGACATGATGCCGTCGCCGAACTCCTCCTCGATCAGCGCCTTCCAGGCCGGGCCGTTGACCATCACCATCTCGTAGAAGCGGTAGATCAGGGGATCGGTCGGCGGCATCGGCGTGCCGGTGCCGCGCATCGGCACCTCGTTGAGCATCGCGATCTCGGCCTTCGACAGCCCGAACAGCTCGCCGGCATTGGCCGCCTGCGGTTTTGTCAGCTTCATCTGGCCGAGGATCGCGCCGACGATCAGGACTTCGGAATAGCCGCCGATCTTTTCGCAGATGTGCTTCCAGCTCCAGCCCTTCTCGCGCTTGATGTCGAGCAGCTTCTCGGTGAGGTCTTCGCGTTTCATGGGGTTTCCTCCTTTGGGCTTCAGCGCGCAGCGCTCTGCGCGGGATTGGGTTCGACGACGCGCGGCGGCGAGACGATCACCGGCTCGCCGACGCCGGGCCGCACCACAGGCACGTGGCGCGGATCGTGTCCGGTCGCCTCGGTCGCAAAGCTCTTGCTGCGGCTGACCAGGAAATCGACGATATGGTTGCGCAGCGCATAATAGTAGGGATGGCGGTGCAGATCGATGCGGCCGCGATCCTTCGGCAGCGGATTCTCGACGATCTCGGCCAGCACGGCGCCGGGGCCGTTGGTCATCAGGAAGATCTTGTCGGCGAGGAAGATCGCCTCGTCGACGTCATGGGTGATCATGAACGTGGTCTGTCCGGTCTCGAGACAGATGCGCCGTACCTCGTCCTGGAGCGTGCCGCGGGTCAGCGCGTCGAGCGCCGAAAACGGCTCGTCCATCAGCATGATCTTCGGCGTGATCGACAGCGCCCGCGCGATGCCGACGCGCTGCTTCATGCCGCCAGACAATTCCGACGGATGCTTGTGCTCGGAGCCGGTCAGCCCGACCAGATCGATGAACCTCTCGGCGTGAGCCTTCACGCGTGCGCGGTCCCATTTGCGCCATTTCGAGCTGACGGCGTAGGCGACGTTGCCGAGCACGGTGCGCCACGGCAGCAGCGCGTGGCTCTGGAAGATCACGGCGCGGTCGAGGCTGGTGCCCTCGATGCCCTGCCCGTCGACGATCACGGTGCCCTCGCTCGGCTTGTCGAGGCCGGCGAGGATGTTCAGCACGGTGGTCTTGCCGCAGCCGGAATGGCCGATCACGCAGCCGAACTCGCCGCGCGCCATCGACAGCCAGAAATTCTCGAACACGGTGGTGATGCCGCCGCCGGCGCCGGGATAGCGCCGCGCAATGCCCTCGATGGAGATGAACTTGTCGGTCATCGCTACTCCGGAAACGTCACCATGCGCGTGAAGCGCGCCAGCACCTGGTCGAGCAGCATGCCGACAAGGCCGATCAGGAGGATCGCGATGATCACATTGGTGATCGACAGATTGTTCCACTCGTTCCAGACGAAATAGCCGATGCCGGTGCCGCCGACGAGCATCTCGGCGGCCACGATCACGAGCCAGGCGATCCCGATCGAGATCCGCATGCCGGTCAGGATCGTCGGCGCCGCCGCCGGCAGGATCACGGTAAAGGCGCGCCTGACGGTGCCGACCTCGAGCGTGCGCGCGACGTTGATCCATTCCTTGCGGACGCTTGCGACCCCGAACGCGGTGTTGAGCAGCATCGGCCACACCGAGCAGATGAAGATGACGAAGATCGCCGAGATCGAGGAATCCTTGATGGTGTAGAGCGCCAGCGGCATCCAGGCCAGTGGCGAGATCGGCTTCAGCACCTGGATGAAGGGATCGAGCGCCTTGCTGATCAAAGGCGACATCCCGATCGTGAAGCCGAGCGGGATCGCAACGATGACCGCGATCAGATAGCCGAGCCCGACCCGGCCGATCGAATAGGCGAGCTGGATGCCGAGCCCCTTGTCGTTTGGCCCGTTATCGTAGAACGGCCGCTTCAGGTGCTCCCACAGTTTCGCGCCGACATCTAATGGTCCCGGCATCGCCGACTTGCCCTGGGTCGCCGTCAGCCCCATCAGCTTGGCGTATTCAGGGCTCATGTTCGCAGCCGCACCCGTGCTGCGGGTCGCGAGGTGCCAGGCACCGAGGAAGGCGGCGAGCAGTGCAAGCGAGACGATGGCGGCGCGGAGACGGAGGGAAAGCGTCATTGCGCGAACTCCCTCCGCCCGTCGTCCCTGCGAAAGCAGGGACCCATACGCCGCGGCCCTTCGATGGAGCACGTCGGGAGACACCGTGCACAATTGCTAGCGGTCGTGGTTATGGGTCCCTGCTTTCGCAGGGTCGACGCTGTGGATAGACTTGCTCTCCTCACGACGACTTCCTGATCTTGAAGCTCGCCAGATAATCGTCGGGCTTGGCCGGATCGAAACTCTTGCCCATCACCGAGAACGATTTGTAGGCGGTCGGCGGCGGCGAAAGGCCCATCTCGGCCATCACCTTCTTGGTGTCGGTGGCGAGATACACCTGCTCGGCAACCGCTTTGTAGTCGACGTCGCCCTTGATCTGGCCCCAGCGCTTCATCTGGGTCAGCATCCACACCGCAAAGGATTGCCAGGGGAACGGATCGAAATCGACGCGCTTCGGATCGGTCTTCACGCCGCCGAGCCCGTCGGCATAGGTGCCGGTCAACACCTGCTCCAGCACCGTCACCGGCGCGTTGATATAGTTGGCCGGCGCGATCGCTTCCGCGATCTGCTTGCGATTCTCGGCCTTCGCCGCATAACCGGTGGCATCGACGATCGCGCGGGTCAGCGCGGCGAAGGAATTCGGCGCCGTGGTGATGAACTCGCGGCTCGCCGCAAAGCTGCAGCAGGGATGACCGTCCCAGATCTCCTTGGAGAGGATGTGCAGGAAGCCGACACCGTCATAGATCGCGCGCTGGCAGATATTGTCGGGCGCGAGGAAGCCGTCGATGTTGTCGGCGCGCAGATTGGCGACCATTTCCGGCGGCGGCACCGAGCGGAGCTGCACGTCGGTATCCGGATCGAGCCCGTGCTCGGCGAGATAATAGCGCAGCAAATAATTGTGCATGGAATAGTCGAACGGAATGGCGAACTTCATGCCCTTCCAGTCCTTCGGATCGCGCCGATCCCTGTGCTTCATCGCTAGCGTGATGCCCTGCCCGTTGATGTTCTCGATCGCGGGCACCGTGAACGGGATCGCATTGGCGCCGAGCCCCAGCGAGATCGCGATCGGCATCGGCGCCAGCATATGGGCGGCGTCGTATTCCTTGTTGATGGTCTTGTCGCGAATGACAGCCCAGCCGGCGGTCTTTACCACCTCAACGTTGAGGCCCTGCTTGGCATAGAAGCCGAGCGGCGCCGCCATGATGATCGGAGTCGCGCAGGTGATCGGGATGAAGCCGATCTTGAGGTCCTTTTTCTCCGGCGGACCGGCATCGGCGAACGCCTCCGTCGCGGTCTTGATCGGAAAGACCTGCGACAGCGCGGCGAGCGCGGTCGCCGCCCCGACCGATTTCAGGAACGCGCGGCGCGCGATGTCTTGCGGAAACACCGCCCGCATCACTGCCGAGGCGACGATGCCCTCGTAACGCTGCTGTTCGCTCAGAACAGGCTCGCAGCGCAGCGTGCCCGCGGCATGCTCGTGCTCGGCCGCCGAGCGGTGCCGGCCGCAGGCGCAGCCGGATCGTGAAAGATCACGATCGGCGTCGAAGGGATCGTCTGACGTGGACATGCTGCGCCCCATTGTCGCACCGAAACGCGGAGAGCTCCGCGATCCGGTTCATCGATCGGCGTCCGGTTGCGTTTTGCGCCGCCGGACGCCGCCAAACATGCAGGTTCTATGCCGCCTTGCCGGTCACGACGGCAGATGTCGGCAGGCCTTCATCGATCGGCAGCGACGGGTCGCGCGACCACTCGTTCCAGGAGCCGAAATACATCCGCACGTCCTTCACGCCGGCGTTCTTCAGCGCCAGGAAAGTGTTCGAGGCGCGCGCCCCCTTGAAGCAATAGAGATAGACCGGCGTGGTCTGCGAGATGCCGACGGTGGCGCATTCGGCAAGGATCTCGTCCTTCGACTTGAAGCGCGGGCCTTCGCCGGTCGGCTTCATCATGCGGTACCATTCGAGCCACACCGCGCCGGGAATGCGGCCCTTGCGCGGGCAGAAATCCTTGCCGTAGGGGGAGGAGCTTTCGCCGATCCACTCGTCGACGTCGCGCACGTCGAGGATCGCAACGCCGGGCTTGCCGACCGCGGCCAGCATCGTTTTGGCGTCGATCATGATCTCGCCGGCCTCCGGCACGATCGCAAAGCCGGCCTTCACCGGCACGGCAACGTCGGTGGTGACCGGCAGGTCCGCCGCCTTCCAGGCATCGAAGCCGCCATGCAGCACCTTGACCTTGGGATAGCCGAGCATGGTCAGCAGATAATAGCCGCGGCAGGACTGGCCGAAGCCGGAATTCATCGACTGCTCGTAGATCACGGCGGTCTCCTTGCCGGAGAGACCGGCCGCACCGAAGGCGTCGGCGAACTTGGTCTTCAACTCGTGGATGCCCTCCGGGGTCGAGGTCGCAAGGAACGTGAAGATATCGTGCACATTGACGGCGCCGGGCAGATGGCCCGCAGCATAGGCATCCGGATTCCGCGTGTCGATGATGACACACGGTTCTTTCTTGACGAGCTCGGCAAGTTCGCCGGCGGTGATCAGAACGTCCGTCATGGCTCTCTCCTGTTGCGTGGTTGCTAGTCTTGGTGGTCCCGAACTTGTTTGGGCATGATCTCCGCGCAAACGCGTTCCGCGTTTGTCGCGAGGGAAAACCGGTCTCCACTTTTCCGGATCATGCTTCACCCATCCGCGAGCATCTTGCGCAGCTGCTTGGTGGCGGGCGTGACGATGGCGACGAAATAGGCCTCGCGCAGCCGGCGCTGGGCGCGGTGGCTCATCAGATAGCCGCGCGCGCCGCAATGGAGCATCGCGGCATGCGCGACCGCGACGCTGGCGTCGCCAATGCGCAGCCGCAGCGCGACGACGCCGCGCCAGTAGCTGTCATCGGCATTGTAGGGATCGCGCGCCAGCGTCATCGCCTCCTTCTCGAACTCGGCATAGAGCTCGCGGAATTGCAGCGGCTGCTGCGGCAGATAGCGGTTGACGTGACCCAGCGGCGCGTGGACCTCGTCCATGATGTTGATGCAATCCTTCATCAGGCCGAGGCCCATGCCGACCTGCAGCAGGATGAAGCCGGCGCGGATCTTCCTGACGAACGGTGCGGCCGGCTCGGCCAGGATCAATTCGTCCGGCACGAAGGCATCGCGGAACTGGACGCTGTAGGTGCCGGTGCCGTCCATCGCCAGGAACGGCTTGCACGGCGTCAGCGTGATCGCGGGATCGGCGCAGTCGGCGAGGAACATGACCGTCCGCCCCTGCTCGCTCGTGCCGTCGTCATCCTCGCGCTCGAAGATCGTGCCGAAGTAATGGTCTGGCCCGAGATTCGACACCCAGGGCAACGCGCCGCGCACGATGTAGCCGCCGTCGACCTTGCGGCCTTTCAGCTTCAGCCGCTCGATGCCGAAGAAGCTCTTCATCGGGTTGGACAGCCCCGTGCCGCCGAGCCGGCGCCCGCTGGAAAAGCAATCGCCGAACCGGGCGGCGAGCTTCATGTTGGTGGAGTTCGCCGCGTACCAGACCAGCGTATTCTGGCACCACGCCATGAAGGCGGTGGCGCCGCAGACCTCGCCGATCGCGGCCATCGACTGGATGGCGCAGCGCAAATCGGCGGGGCCCTCCTGCGGCACGTGGCTGTTCCACGCGCCGACCTCGCCGAGCCGGCGCAGGAATTCGGCCGGATAGACCGTGCCGGCGTCGATCGCCGATGCGAGCGGCGCCAGCTCCTGGCGGGCGAGGCGCGCGACCTCGTCCGCTATCGTCGGTGCGGGATCTTGAGCTGCGACCCGCGATAAAGCCAGTGAACCCATGGATAGTCTCCGCACCTTGAATTGCCGGTCCGAGCTTTACGCGCTGACCTCGAGATTGACGGGGCGGGTGAAGGTGTTGGCGACCGGCGACCACTTCTTCACATGCGCCACCAGCGCATCGATCTCGCTCCTCGGGACGCCCTCGCATTCCATATCGACCTTGACGCGCACATCGGTGAAGCCGACCGGCTTCTCGCTGACGTCGCCGGTGCCCCACACCGCGGTGATGTTGAGGTCGCCCTCGAGCTCGAGCTCGAGCTTGTTGACGATCCAGCCGCGATGCACGGCGTTGGCGTGCAGGCCGACCGCAAGGCAGGAGCCGAGCGCCGCGAGCGAGGCTTCGGAGGGATTGGGCGCGGTGTCGTCGCCGAGCAGGCCCGGCGGCTCGTCGACGATGTAGGGCGCAAGGTTGCGGATGTAGTTGGCGTGACGGAACTTGCCCTCGGCCACCGTCTTGCACTTCAAGGTCTTGATCACCTTCGGATTGGCCTTGCCGTTGGCAATGAGCTGCTCGAGCCCGCCTTTGTCGATCGGCGCGAGGCAGCCGGTCAGAGCGGTTTTTTGAGCGACAGCGGTCATCAGTTTTCTCCCTGGGAGCGATGGAAATGGTCAGGATACCGAACGGTCTGTTTCCTGCATAAGCCGTGCCAGTCCCGCGCCAAATCAAAAGGTGAAATCGCAGAGGCGCTTAAGCGGGCCTGCCTGCGGATTGACCAGCGCCGCCCTGCTCAATCGCCAAGCAAATGCTGCGTGGGCTGCGATTACTTTGAGCGCAAGGCAGCGCACATGACCGCCCCGTGAAGATGCGGCTTGATGATTTAGCCGCGCTCCGATTTACTGCCGCGCATGGTCAAATCGCTCACCAAGAAAAAAACCGCAGCGTTCGCCGCCGGCGACGATGAATCCGCACGCGGGCGCCTGCTCAGTGCGGCGACGCATTTGTTCTGCAAGAACGGCATCAACGCCACGGGCATCGATGCGATCATCGATGAGGCTGGAACCGCGAAGACCACGCTCTACAAATTGTTCGGCTCGAAGACCAATCTGGTGCACGCCGTGCTGGAGAGCGAAGGCCGCCAGTGGCGCGAATGGTTCATCGGCGCGATCGAGGCCGGCGGCGGCGATCCGCAGACCAAGCTGGCGCGGATCTTCCCTGCCCTGAAGACATGGTTCGCCGAGGAACGTTTCTACGGCTGTCCCTTCATCAATGCGGTCGCCGAGCACGACAAAGACGCCAAGCAGTTCCGCAACATCGCGCTGAAGCACAAGAAGGTGGTGCTGGCGCATATCGAGAAGCTGGCCGGCGAGATGGGCGCGGCGGAGCCCGCCGTGCTGGCGCATCAACTCGCGCTTCTGATCGACGGCGCCATCGTCGCCGCCATGGTGTCGTGTGATCCCACCGTCGCCGACACCGCCGGCCTTGCCGCCGGCAATCTGTTCGCGCCGGCCAAGGTGAAGAAGGCCAAGCGCGCGACCGAGCTCGAGGCGGTCTAGTCCGACTTGCCGACGATTTGTCACATCATTGCGAGCGCAGCGAAGCAATGACGGCAGAAACGCCGCTCTACAGATCGAAATTCGTCGGCAGCATCACGACGTCACGGATGGTCATGCCGCGCGGCCGGGTCAGCATGAACATCACAACCTCGGCGACGTCGCTCGCCCCGAGCAAGCTGCCCGCCGCCTTGGCCTCCGCGAGCTTCTCCGCCGGCCAGTCGGCGAGCAGCGCGCTGATCACGGGCCCCGGCGAGATCGAGCCGACGCGGATGCCGTGCTTGAACACCTGGCGCCGCACCGTCTGGACGAAGCAGTTGATCGCCCATTTCGACGACGCATAGACCGGCTCCCACGGCGTCGGGAAATGCGCGGCGAGCGAGCTCGTCACGATGATGTCGCCCGTACCGCGTGCGATCATGTGCGGCAGCACGTCGTGCACGTTCTTCATTACGACATTGACGTTGAGGTTCAGCATCCGGTCGATCGCATTGGTATCGGCATCGACGAGGTCGCCGCCGACATAGATGCCGGCATTGGCGTGCAGGATGTCGAGCTGGCCGGCCTTTTCGAGCACCTGCGGCAGCAGGCTCGCGCAGGCCTTTGGATCCAGCAGGTCGAGCACCAGCGGGACCACCGCGTCGCCATGCTTGCCGGCGAGGGCTTGCAGCGCGGCCGCGTCGCGGTCGACCATCACCACGCGAGCGCCGGCCGCCAGCATCGCCTCGCTGCTCGCAAGTCCAATACCCGATGCCGCGCCGGTCACGGCCGCGACCTTGCCTTCCAATTGCTTCGCCATCGTCTCCACCCTGTCGGTTCGTGTGGCGCGTATGGCAACACATCACGGCCGCGATGTCAGCTCACCAAGCGCTGGAGCCTGTCATCGGGCGTGCCGAAGGCGAGACCCGTGGCGAATGATGACACCGAACAAGACGCTTCACCGCCCCTGCCGCAGCGCCGCCTCCAGCCGCGCCAGCTCGGCGTCGAGGTCGCGCTCGATGTCGGCCACCTGCATATCGACCACCCGGTAGTCGCGCGCCTCGAGCCAGGCTCTGCGCTTGGCGCGATCGGTGCCGATGGCCTCGCTTTCGTTCGGATTGACCAGTTCGATCGCGGTCCGGTGCACGAAGGAGACGAAGTCGGGGATGTGGCGGCCAACCGGGGTCTGGCGCTTGAACTGGCCGGCGAAGCGGCGGTCGCGGGTCAGCGCCTGCCACAGGATCCGCTCGGCATCGGTCGGGTTGCGGCGGAGCAGCCGGGCGAGGCCGCGCACCGTGCTGGAATTGTCGGCGGTCGCGCCGCCGCCGCCCTGTTCGGCGAGCAGCGCGCGGAGCCGTGTCGCCTGGGCGCCGTCGAGCACGCCGCCCTTGGCGGGGCCCTTGCGGCCCTCGGCGATCGCCATCACCACGCCGTGCAGCGTGTGCATGTCCTGCTTGGTCGGATCCATCCGGGTGAAGATGTTGCGCAAGTTGACCAGCATGGTGTCGCGCTTCTCGGCCGGACGCAGGAACTCGACCTTGTCGAGCTCGGCGACAAGGTTGTCGAAGAACGCCTGCATCTGGTGCTGGGAAGCCGGCTCAGACCGCTCCGGCATCGCAAACGGCAGCGCCCCGGCGGTCGAGAGCTTGAACCATTCATAGCCCATCAACAGCACCGCCTGCGCCAGGTTGAGCGAGGCGAAGCCCGGATTGACCGGATAGGTGATGATGCGGTTGGCGAGCGCGACCTCCTCATTGGTCAGGCCGGAGCGCTCCCGCCCGAACAGGATGCCGGCGCCGCCACCGGATGCGACATGGCGGGCGATCTCGGTCGCCGCGCTTTCCGGCCCGACCACGGGCTTGGCTTGGTCGTGGGCGCGCGCGGTGGTGGCGAACACCAGCGTGAGGTCGGCGATCGCCTGCTCGACGGTGTCGAACAATTCGACGGAGCCGATGATGTGGTCGGCACCGGCGGCCGCGCGCTGTGCGGCGATGTTCGGCCAGCCGTCGCGCGGGTTGACGATGCGCATCCGGCTCAGCGCGAAGTTGCCCATCGCGCGCGCGGCCATGCCGATGTTCTCGCCAAGCTGCGGCTCGACCAGGATGACGACGGGACCGGCAAGGTCGTGCCCTGCCTTGGTCTTGTCGGTGCCGGACATCTCACTTCACTTTCTGATTCAAGATCTGAAGATTTTGAATCAGCTTCCGAGGCGGCTGATTCAAAACCTTATCCAGGGGCCCGCAACCAGCTTTGCACCGGTTTTGCGCGGAACCAATTTCTCCAAGCAGATAACAGGGTTAGCGGCGATTGCGAATCCTCAATCGGAATCCCGATCGCAGAACATGAGGGCCGCGGCTTGCGCGCGCTTCGCCTTCGGATAGGCTATCAACCACAACCAAAGCGAAGCTGTAAAGGCACGCTTGAGACGCCGGTTGAACGGCGAGGCAGTTGGATTGAAGCACTTTGGGGGGACGACGATGCGGGGCAGATGGACGCTGGCGATTGTGGGCCTGATCTTGATCGTGGCGGGGGGCCTGCTCGCGCACTTTACTCAGACGGCAGGCGGCATCCGGATCGAGGATGTCAGGTTCAAGGGCGCCAAGGGCAACACCATGAGCGCCCTGCTCTACGTCCCGGCCAATGCGACGGCGCAGATCCCGGCGCCCGGCGTCCTCGCCGTCCACGGCTACATCAATTCGCGCGAGACCCAGGACGGCTTCGCCATCGAGTTCGCCCGCCGCGGCTACGTCGTGCTGGCGCTCGACCAGACCGGCCATGGCTACAGCGACCCGCCCTCCTTCGCCAACGGCTTTGGCGGACCTGACGGCCTCGCCTATCTCCGCAGCCTTCCATTCGTCGACAAGGAGAACATCGGTCTCGAAGGCCATTCGATGGGCGGCTGGACCGTGCTCGCCGCCGCCGCAGCGATGCCCAATGACTACAAGTCGATGGTGCTGGAAGGCTCCTCCACCGGCAAGCCGTTCGCCGCCGAGGGCACGACGTCGTGGCCGCGCAACACCGCACTGGTGTTCGCGCAGTATGAGGAATTCTCCACCCTGATGTGGGGCGTCGACCTCGCCCGCGACGTCACCACCAGCCCGAAGCTCTGGGCGCTGTTCGGCACCCAGGGCGCGGTCGAGCCGGGCAAGGTCTATGGCGATCCGGCCAATGGCACCGCACGGGCGCTGTACACGCCGGCGATGACCCATCCGGCCGAGCACATCTCGCATGAGGCGATCGGCTACAGCCTCGACTGGTTCGCCAAGACCCTGAAGGGCGGCACACCGCGTCCGGTCGACGACCAGATCTGGTTCCGCAAGGAGATCGGCACGCTGATCGCCCTTATCGGTTTCATCGCGCTCGTGATCGGAACGTTCGACGGGCTGCTTGAAGCACTGGCGTTCTCCCGCCTGCGTCTGCCCGCGGTCGCCGACGGCACCATGCCGCCGCATCAGGCGGCGAGCGGCCGGCGCTGGACCGCGGCGTTCATCCTGTCGGCCTTCATCCCGGCGCTGACCTACTACCCGGCCTTTGCACTGGGCGGCACCTTCGTCACCCCGAGCGCATTCCTGCCGCAGGGCATCACCAACCAGATCCTGGTCTGGGCTATTATCAACCTCCTGATCACACTGGCCCTGATGCGGTTCGCGCCGAAGCGCGCCAGCCGGGCGGGCCTCGTCGGTCAATCCATCGTGATCGCGCTGGCGTCGGTTGCGGTGGGTTACGCCGCGCTCTGGCTCGCCGACCTCGCCTTCAAGATCGACTTCCGGTTCTGGATCGTCGCACTCAAGTTGATGAGCGCGAAGCAATTCCTCATCTTCCTGATCTATCTGATTCCGTTCACGGCGTTTTTCGTCGTGGCGCTGCACGTGCTGCACCGGAATTTCTCGACCATGGATACGCCGCGCGGCGCGCTGTACCTGACCAACATCCTGGCCCTGACGCTCGGTTTCATCGTGTTGCTGGCGCTGCAATACGGCACGCTGTGGCTGAGCGGAAAGCTGTTCAACCCGATCCCGGACCCCGGTTTCGTGCCGCTCTCGACCATCGTCGCGATCCAGTTCGTGCCGCTGCTCGCGATCGTCGCCGTGATCGCGACCTTCACCTGGCGGCGGACCGGATCGAGCCTGCCGGGGGCCCTGATCGCGGGCCTGTTCGTGACCTGGTACATCGTCGCAGGGACGGCCACGCAGGCGGCATTTTAGGCTAAAAGATGGGCTTAAAGTGCATAACCGGTCCGCTTCCGCCCGCCCCCGGGCGGTGCTATAGCGCAGGCGTATTCCACCATCCCGCCGTCAAAAGCGCGCTGTTCCCAAGAGGGCCTCTCCGTCATGGCAAAAATCAAGGTATCCAATCCCGTCGTCGAGCTCGATGGCGACGAGATGACCCGGATCATCTGGCAGTACATCAAGGACAAGCTGATCAACCCGTTCCTGGATGTCGAACTGCTGTATTTCGATCTGGGCATGGAATACCGCGATGAGACCAACGACCAGGTGACCATCGACGCGGCGGAGGCCATCAAGAAGGTCGGCGTCGGCGTCAAATGCGCCACCATCACCCCCGACGAGGCCCGGGTGAAGGAGTTCGGCCTGAAGCAGATGTGGAAGTCGCCGAACGGCACCATCCGCAACATCCTCGGCGGCGTGATCTTCCGCGAGCCGATCATCTGCAAGAACGTGCCGCGCCTGGTGCCCGGCTGGACCAAGCCGATCATCATCGGCCGCCACGCCTATGGCGACCAGTACCGCGCCACCGACATCAAATTCCCGGGCAAGGGCACGCTGTCGCTGAAATTCGTCGGCGAGGACGGCACCGTGATCGAGCGCGAAGTGTTCAAGGCGCCCGGCGCCGGCGTCGCGATGGAGATGTACAATCTCGACGACTCGATCATCGATTTCGCCCGCGCCTCGCTGAACTACGGCCTGCTGCGCAACTACCCGGTCTACCTCTCGACCAAGAACACGATTCTGAAGGTCTATGACGGCCGCTTCAAGGACATCTTCCAGGACATCTACGACCGCGAGTTCAAGAAGGAATTCGAGGCCAAGGGCCTGACTTACGAGCACCGCCTGATCGACGACATGGTGGCCTCGGCGCTGAAATGGTCCGGCGGCTATGTCTGGGCCTGTAAGAACTATGACGGCGACGTGCAGTCCGACACCGTGGCCCAGGGCTACGGCTCGCTCGGCCTGATGACCTCGGTGCTGCTCACCCCGGACGGCAAGACGGTGGAAGCCGAAGCCGCCCACGGCACCGTGACCCGCCACTACCGCGAGCACCAGAAGGGCAAGGAGACCTCGACCAACTCGATCGCGTCGATCTTCGCCTGGACCCGTGGCCTTGCCCATCGCGCCAAGCTCGACAACAATCCGGAACTGGCGAAGTTCGCCACCACCCTGGAGAAGGTCTGCGTCGCGACCGTCGAGGAGGGCTACATGACCAAGGACCTCGCGCTCCTGGTCGGCGCCGATCAGCGCTGGCTCTCGACCACTGGATTCCTCGACAAGGTGTCCGACAACCTCGTGAAGGCCATGGCGGGCTAAGCCCGCCGTCCCCGGACGACAGCAGCGAGCGCAGATCATGGCCCTTGTCAGAGCCGCGGCGCTCGCATCTATCCTGCTATCAGGATCGGCGGCCCTCGCCGCCGATCCGCTGCCCGACGCCGTCGCGGCGCCCGGCGAATCTCCGGTCCTCACCGTCCATGCCGAGGGCGCGCAGCTCTATGAGTGCAAGCCGGTCACCGGCGGCAAGCTCGCCTGGTCGTTCCGCGAGCCGGTCGCGACCCTGATCGCCGATGGCCGCACGGTCGGCCGGCACTATGCGGGCCCGAATTGGGAGCATGTCGACGGCAGCGCAGTGACCGCCCGCACCGCCGGCAGCGCACCTGGCGCAACGGCTGCGGATATCCCCTGGCTGAAGCTCGAGGTGATCGCCCACCGCGGCAATGGCCTGTTCTCCAGCGTCGCCACCGTGCAGCGGATCAACACCTCGGGCGGCGAACTCAGCGGCGCCTGCGACAAGGCCGGCGCGCTGAAGAGCGCGGCGTATTCTGCCGACTACGTGTTCCTGCGCCGCGACTAATCCCGGATCCCGCCGTCGGTCTCGCGCGGCGCTTGCGCGATCTCCGCGGCCGCCAAGTCGCCACCAGCCGCGAGCGGATCGGCAAGCCGCGCTTCCGCGGTCTCGCGGACATGGGCGGAGAGTGCCGGCATGCGCTCGATCAGGGCGTGGAAGTCCTGCGCATCGAGCAACAGGAGCTTGGTCTTGCGCGTCGCCGTCACCGTGCCGGAGCGATTGGTCCTGCGCAGCAGCGCGATCTCGCCGAAGAACGTGCCGTCGGCAAGGCGCACCCGCTGACTCGGCAGGTCGATCTCGACCTCGCCCGCGGTGATGAAATACATCGATGAGGCTGCATCGCCGCGCCGCACCAGCACCTCTCCGGCCTCGATGGTCTGCGACCGCAACAGCCGCATGATGTCGGCGATATCGGCGGCATTGAGATGCGAGAACAGCGGCACCCGCGCCAGCATGCCCCAGGTCACGACGAAGTCGCGGCGCCGGACCTCGTCGGCGAACGCGGTCGAGATGATCGCGACCGGCAGCGCGATCATCGCAAAGCCGACCACGATCGCAACCACGGTGACGATCCGCCCGAGCGGCGTCACCGGAACGACGTCGCCATACCCGACGGTGCCGAGCGTCACGATTGCCCACCACATCGCCTGCGGCATGGTGCCGAACTTGTCCGGCTGCACCTTGTGCTCGATGGCATAGAGCAGCGAGGCGAACAGCAGCACCGCCCCGGTCAGGATCACGACGCAGCCGAACAGCGTGCGCCGCTCCGCATGCAGCGCCGCCAGCAGCGAGCGCATCGCGGTCGAATAGCGCACCAGCTTGAGAAACGGCAGCATGCCGAACAGCACCAGCGCGGTCCTGTCGCCGATCGCGAGCGCAATGGCCGACGGCAGGAAGGCGAGCAGGTCGATCATGCCGAGCGCCGAGAAGGCGTATTCGCGCCGTGCCTGCAACGCCGTCATGTCGCGCAGGGAGTGGCCGACCACGCTCCAGAGCCGGGCGGCATATTCCAGCGCGAAGGCCGCCACCGCCGCGATCTCGATCGAGGCGAGCGCCCAGCCGAACTGCGCGTCGATCTCGGGCACCGAGACCAGGATCGCCGCCAGCACGTCGACCGCGATGATGGCGACGATGATCCCGGCAAACCGCGAACCGCCGGAATGCGGCAGGTCATCGCGTTCAAGCAACTCGTAAAGACGGTCGCGCAGCCGGGGATCGCTGATCGTAGGCTTGAGCGGAGCCGTCGCCACGATCAGCCTCTCCGTCAGGCGCCGGCCGATGCCTGTTGAGTCATGGCCTGTTCGATCGCCGACAGCGCGGCATCGGCCTTGGCGCCGTCGGGACCGCCGGCCTGCGCCATGTCGGGCCGGCCGCCGCCGCCCTTGCCGCCGAGCACCTCGGAGCCCTTGCGGACCAGCTCGACCGCGTTGAAGCGCGAGGTCAAGTCGGCGGTGACGCCGACCACGATGCCGGCCTTGCCGTCCTCGGTGACGCCGACGATCGCGACGACGCCCGAGCCGATTTGCTTTTTGCCGTCGTCGACCAGGCTCTTCAGATCCTTGGTCTCGACGCCCTCGACCGCACGCGCCAGCAGCTTGACGTTGCCGACCTCGCGGACACCGGACGCCGCGCCGTTCGACGCACCGCTACCGCCGCCCATCGCGAGCTTCTTCCTGGCATCCGACAGGTCGCGCTCGAGCTTCTTGCGCTCTTCCATCAGGGCCGTGATGCGCGCCGGGACGTCCTCGATCGAGGTGCGCAGCTCGGCCGCCGCGCTCTTCGCCAGCGCCATGGTGTCGTTGGCGTGCTTGCGCGCGTGACGTCCGGTCAGCGCCTCGATGCGGCGCACGCCGGAGGCGACCGCGCTCTCGCTGGTCACCGAGATCAGGCCGATGTCGCCGGTGCGGCGGACATGGGTGCCGCCGCAGAGCTCGACCGACCAGCCGAGCGCGTTCTGACCGTGCTCGCGGGCGCTCTTGCCCATCGAGACGACGCGGACTTCATCGCCGTATTTCTCGCCAAACAGCGCGCGCGCACCGGCCTCGCGGGCGTCGTCGACGGCCATCACGCGGGTCGTCACCTCGTCATTCTCGAGCACGACCTCGTTGGCGATGTCCTCGACGCGGGCGAGCTCTTCCGGCGTGATCGGCTTCGGATGCACGAAATCGAAGCGCAGGCGATCGGGCGCGACCAGCGAGCCGCGCTGGGCGATGTGATCGCCGAGCACCTGGCGCAGCGCCTCATGCAACAGATGGGTCGCCGAATGGTTGGCGCGGATCGCCGAGCGGCGCGCGTGGTCGACCTCGAGCTGCAGCGCGGTGCCGGCCTTCAGCGTGCCCTGCTCCACCGTGCCGACATGCACGAACAGATCGCCGGCCTTCTTCTGCATGTCGGTGACGCGGAACTTGACGCCCTCGCCGGTGAGCACGCCGATGTCGCCGACCTGACCGCCGGACTCCGCATAGAACGGGGTCTGGTTCAGCACGATCGCGCCGCTCTCGCCGGCCTTGAGGCCATCGACCTCGGCACCGTCCTTGACCAGCGCCGTCACCACGCCTTCCGCGCTCTCGGTCTCATAGCCGAGGAATTCGGTAGCGCCGAGCTTCTCGCGCAGCGGGAACCAGATGGTCTCGGTCGCCGCCTCGCCGGAGCCGGCCCAGGAGGCGCGCGCCTTCTCGCGCTGGCGCTCCATCGCGTCGGTGAACGCCGCCTGGTCGACGCTGATGCCGCGCGACTTCAGCGCGTCCTGCGTCAGGTCGAGCGGGAAACCATAGGTATCGTACAGCGTGAACGCGGTGTCGCCGTCGAACATGTCGCCCTTCTTCAGGCCGGCGCTCTTCTCGTCGAGGATCGACAGTCCGCGCACCAGCGTCTTGCGAAATCGGGTCTCTTCGAGCTGCAGCGTCTCCTCGATCAGCTTTTCCGCGCGCACCAGGTCCGGATAGGCCTGGCCCATCTCGCGGACCAGCGCCCAGACCAGGCGATGCATCAGCGGCTCGCTCGCGCCCAGGAGCTGCGCGTGGCGCATCGCACGGCGCATGATCCGGCGCAGCACGTAGCCGCGGCCCTCATTCGACGGCAGCACGCCGTCGGCGATCAGGAACGCCGACGAGCGCAGATGGTCGGCGATGACGCGATACGACGCGACGTTCTGCGCGTTCGGCTCATGGCCGAGCGCCGACGAGGCTGCGTCGATCAGATGGCGGAACAGATCGGTCTCGAACACGCTCTCGACGCCCTGCAGGATGCAGGCCATGCGCTCGAGGCCCATGCCGGTGTCGATCGAGGGGCGCGGCAGCGCCACGCGCTCCTCCTTCGTCACCTGCTCGTATTGCATGAACACCAGATTCCAGAACTCGAGGAAGCGATCGCCGTCCTCCTCGGGGCTACCCGGAGGTCCGCCCCAGATGTGCTCGCCGCGATCGATGAAGATCTCGGAGCACGGACCGCAGGGACCGGTATCGCCCATCGCCCAGAAATTGTCCGAGGTCGGGATGCGGATGATGCGGTCGTCCGAGAAGCCCGCGATCTTCTTCCAGTAGCCGGCCGCCTCGTCGTCGGTGTGGTAGACCGTGACCAGCAGCTTGTCCTTCTTCAGCCCGAAATCCCTGGTGATCAGATTCCAGGCGAGCTCGATCGCGCGCTCCTTGAAGTAGTCGCCGAACGAGAAGTTGCCGAGCATCTCGAAGAAGGTGAGATGGCGCGCGGTGTAGCCGACATTGTCGAGGTCGTTATGCTTGCCGCCGGCGCGCACGCATTTCTGCGACGTCGTGGCGCGCTGATAGCCGCGCTTCTCGACGCCGGTGAAGACGTTCTTGAACTGCACCATGCCGGCATTGGTGAACATCAGGGTCGGGTCGTTGCGCGGCACCAGCGGCGACGAGGCCACGATCTCGTGGCCGTTCGCCTTGAAGAAGTTCAGAAATGTCGACCTGATGTCGTTGACGCTGCTCATGTTCATCCAATCGGAAAAAGGGGCCGGCCAGCCGCAAAAAGGCGTCATTTTCCGGCCGAACGCTTTTAGACATTGCCAGCTGCGGTGTCCAGAAACTGTGCAGCCGGATCATGGGCTTGCCGCAACAGCACAAAGCCCGTTGATAGTCGTCCGGGTGCGTTGACAGCCTTGGCGGGGCCGTGTTTTGGTCCTACCTGTAAGTAGTCACGTCGGGAGAGACTGGCCCTGTCCTGGGCCGGCGCCGAAGGAGCAACCGCCCCGGAAACTCTCAGGCAAAAGGACCGCGTGACGTCTGACATCTGGAAAGAGGCGCTGGGGTTCTCCCCGATTGCGTCCGCCGACGGGATAATACTCTCAGGCACAGCGACAGATGGGGCTTTCTGCAGGTTTCTCAAGGGGAAATAGGTCCCCGGCGGGAACCGCGAGGGCCCTGTGATGCTTGTGCGCGAAACTTCCCCGCTGAAACAGACCCCGCTGCACGCGCTGCATCTGGCGCGCGGCGCCAAGATGGTGCCGTTCGCCGGCTATGACATGCCGGTGCAATACACGGCCGGCGTGCTGAGGGAGCATTTGCACACCCGCAAGGACGCCGGTCTGTTCGACGTGTCCCACATGGGACAGCTCGTGCTGAAGGCCAAATCCGGCAAGATCGCAGACGCGGCGCTCGCGCTGGAAAAACTGGTGCCGCAGGACATCGTCGGCATCGCGCCGGGACGGCAGCGCTACGCGCAATTCACCAACAAGGACGGCGGCCTGCTCGACGATTTGATGGTGGCGAATTTCGGCGATCATCTATTCCTGGTGGTCAACGCCGCCTGCAAGGACGCGGACGAGGCGCATCTGCGAGCGAATCTTTCCGACAGCTGCGAGATCGTGTCGCTGGCCGACCGCGCGCTGATCGCGCTGCAGGGGCCGAAAGCGGAAGCGGCACTGGCAAAGCTTTGTCCAGATGTCAGTTCGATGAAATTCATGGACGCCGGCCCGCGCCGCGTCGCCGAGATCGACTGCTTCGTCTCGCGCTCCGGTTACACCGGCGAGGACGGCTTTGAGATTTCAGTACCCGCGGACAAGGCGGAAGCCCTGGTCACCGCGCTGCTCGACAATCCCGACGTGCTGCCGATCGGGCTCGGCGCGCGCGACAGCCTGCGGCTCGAAGCCGGGCTCTGCCTCTACGGTCACGATATCGACACCACCACCACGCCGGTCGAAGGCGCGCTGGAATGGTCGGTGCAGAAGGTCCGCCGCAGCGGCGGCGCCCGCGCCGGCGGCTTTCCCGGCGCCGACAAGATCCTCGCGCAATTCGCTGATGGCGCCACCCGCCGCCGCGTCGGCTTAAGGCCCGATGGCCGTGCGCCGGTGCGCGAAGGCGCCGCGCTGTTTGCCGACGCCAGCTCGACCGAGCAGATCGGCAAGGTGACCTCGGGCGGCTTCGGCCCGAGCCTCAATGCGCCGGTTGCGATGGGCTATCTGCCGACCGCCCTCTCCGCGCTCGGCACCACCGTTTTCGCCGAAGTGCGCGGCCAGCGGCTGCCGCTGAAAGTCGCCGCAACGCCCTTCATCCCCAATACCTACAAACGCTGAAGGATCGATCCCCATGACGACGCTGTACACGTCCGACCACGAATGGCTCCGCATCGAGGGCGATGTCGCCACGATCGGGATTACCGATTATGCGCAATCGCAGCTCGGCGACGTGGTGTTCGTCGAACTGCCCAAGATCGGCCGCAGCCTGAAAAAGGCCGAGGCCGCCGCCGTCGTCGAATCCGTCAAGGCCGCCTCCGACGTCTATGCGCCGATCACCGGCGAAGTGGTCGAGGTCAACGAGGCGCTCACGGCCGATCCCGCGCTGGTCAATTCGGATGCCGGCGGCAAGGCCTGGTTCTTCAAGCTGAAGATATCAGACAAGGGCGAGCTCGGCGGCCTGATGGATGAAGCCGCCTACGCCGCGCACACCGCCTGAGAGAATGAAGCAGATTGCGACCACACACTCCCTGTCATCGCCCGACTTGATCGGGCGACCCAGTACGCCGCGGCCCTTCAGCTTAACCACTGCTGTCCCGGCGTACTGGATACCCCGCTTTTGCGGGGTATGACGGCTGACAACGAGGACCCCGTCATGAACGCGCCCTTCAAGCCGATCAACGAAGCCGTCACCGATTTCGTCCGCCGCCACATCGGACCGTCACCGCGCGACGTCAACGCAATGCTGGAGACGGTGGGCGCCGCGAGCCTGCAAGCGCTGATGAACGAGACGCTGCCGGCGTCGATCCGCCAGAAGGCGCCGCTCGATCTCGGCCGCGCGCTGAGCGAGACCGAGGCGCTCGCGCATATGAGCGAGCTCGCCGCGCAGAACCAGGTGTTCACGTCGCTGATCGGACAGGGCTATTCCGGCACCATCCTGCCGGCGGTGATCCAGCGCAACATCCTGGAGAACCCGGCCTGGTACACCGCCTATACGCCGTATCAGCCGGAGATCAGCCAGGGCCGGCTGGAAGCGCTGTTCAACTACCAGACCATGATCTGCGACCTCACCGGGCTCGACGTCGCCAACGCCTCGCTGCTCGACGAGGCGACCGCCGCCGCTGAAGCGATGGCGCTCGCCGAGCGCCATTCGCAGGTGAAAGCAAAGGTGTTCTTCGTCGACAAGGAGGTGCATCCGCAGACGCTCGCGGTGATGCGCACGCGCGCGGCCCCCTTGGGCTGGGCGCTGGTCGTCGGCGATCCCCTCACCGAGCTCGACAAGGCCGACGTGCTCGGCGCGCTGTTGCAATATCCGGGAACGTCGGGCGCGGTACGCGACCTCCGGCCTGCGATCGCATCGCTGCGCGCCAAGGGCGCGCTGGCGATCGTCGCCGCCGACCTGCTGTCGCTGACGCTGCTGACCTCGCCCGGCGAGCTCGGCGCCGACATCGCGATCGGCTCGGCGCAGCGGTTCGGCGTGCCGATGGGCTATGGCGGACCGCACGCCGCCTACATGGCGGTGCGCGACACGCTGAAGCGCTCGCTGCCCGGCCGCATCGTCGGGCTGTCAGTGGATTCGCGCGGGCTACCCGCCTATCGCCTGGCGCTGCAAACCCGCGAGCAGCATATCCGCCGCGAGAAGGCGACCTCCAACATCTGCACGGCGCAGGTGCTGCTCGCCGTGATCGCCTCGATGTATGCGGTCTATCACGGCCCCGAGGGCCTGACCCATATCGCTCGCGGCGTGCATCGGCGCGCCACCGTGCTGGCCGCAGGCCTGCGCAAGCTCGGCTTTACGCCGACCAGCGAGGCGTTCTTCGACACCGTAACGATCGAGGCCGGTGCCAGGCAGATCGAGATCGTCGCCCGCGCGCAGGCGGAGCGGATCAATCTGCGCATCGGTACGACCACGCTCGGCATCGCGCTCGACGAGACCACGACGCCGGAGACCGTCGAGGCGGTGTGGCGCGTGTTCGGCGGCAAGCTCAGCTTTGCCGAAATCGAAGCGGCGGCGCACGAGGCGCTGCCGAAGGAGCTGCGGCGCACCAGCGCCTTCCTCACCCACCCGGTGTTCAACACGCATCGCTCGGAGACCGAACTGCTGCGCTACATGCGCAAGCTCAGCGATCGCGACCTCGCGCTCGACCGCGCGATGATCCCGCTTGGCTCGTGCACGATGAAGCTCAACGCCACCACCGAGATGATCCCGCTGACCTGGCCGGCGTTCGGCAATCTGCATCCGTTCGCGCCCGCGGATCAGGCCAAGGGCTATCACGCGCTGTTCAAGCGGCTGGAGCAGTGGCTGTGCGACATCACCGGCTATGACGCGGTGTCGTTGCAGCCGAACTCCGGGGCGCAGGGCGAATATGCCGGGTTGCTGGCGATCCGGGGCTATCACCTCGCGCGCGGCGAGCCGCACCGCAAGGTGTGCTTGATCCCCTCCTCCGCGCACGGCACCAATCCGGCCTCGGCCGCGATGGTCGGCATGGATGTCGTGGTGGTGGCGTGCGACGCGCGCGGCGACGTCGACGTCAATGACCTCCGCGCCAAGGCGGAGAAGCATTCGGCCAATCTCGCCGCCGTGATGATCACCTATCCGTCGACCCACGGCGTGTTCGAGGAGCATATCCGCGAGATCTGCGACATCGTGCATGCGCATGGCGGTCAGGTTTATCTCGACGGCGCCAACATGAATGCGCAGGTCGGGCTGTCGCGGCCCGGCGATTACGGCGCCGATGTCAGTCATCTCAACCTGCACAAGACCTTCTGCATCCCGCATGGCGGCGGCGGCCCCGGCATGGGCCCGATCGGCGTCAAGGCGCATCTCGCGCCCTATCTACCGGGTCATCCCGCAACCGACGGCGCAAATGCGCACGCCATCGGCCCGGTGTCAGCCGCGCCGTTCGGCTCGGCGTCGATCCTGACCATCTCCTACATCTACATCCTGATGATGGGCGGCGAAGGTCTCACCCGCGCCACCGAGGTCGCGATCCTCAACGCCAATTACATCGCCGCACGGCTGCAGCCGCACTTTCCGGTGCTGTATCGCAACGAGCGCGGCCGTGTCGCCCATGAGTGCATCGTCGACCCGCGCGGGCTGAAGACGAGCAGCGGCGTCACGGTGGACGACATCGCCAAGCGGCTGATCGACTACGGCTTCCACGCGCCGACCATGAGCTTCCCGGTGGCGGGCACGCTGATGATCGAACCGACCGAATCGGAATCCAAGTTCGAGATCGACCGCTTCTGCGATGCCATGATCGCGATCCGCAACGAAATCGCGGAGGTCGAGAAGGGCCGCTGGACCATCGACGCCTCGCCGCTGCGCCACGCCCCGCACACCGTGCACGACATCGCCGACGATGTGTGGGAGCGGGCCTACACCCGCGCCGAGGGCTGCTTCCCCGCGGGCGTGTCGCGGTCCGACAAATACTGGAGCCCGGTCGGGCGCGTCGACAATGTCTACGGCGATCGCAACCTGGTGTGCTCGTGCCCGCCGGTCGAGGATTACGCGCAGGCGGCGGAGTAAGCGCGGGCAACGATCAAGGATGGGCAGAGCCAACGGGCGCGGCTCCGTTGGCTCTGCCCATCCTGCAGCCCGGTTTTCATAAGGCGCGCTTGTCCGTGGGCGAACGACGGCGAGCAACGCCGCGGCAGGAGGAAGCATGCGCGAGGACTTCTGGTTTCATTTCCCGTTTCGCGTCCGCTATTCCGAGGTCGACGCGCAGGCCGTGGTGTTCAACGCCCATTACCTCACCTATTTCGACACCGCGATCACCGAGTATTTCCGCGCGCTCGGCTACGACTATCTCGGCGAGGTGGCGCGGACCGGCGTCGACTTCCACACCGTGAAATCGGTGGTCGAGTACAAGGCCCCGATCCGCTTCGACGAGGACATCGAGGTCTGCGTCCGCGTCGCCAGGATCGGCCGCTCCTCGATCAACCTTGCGCTCGCGATCTTCGCCAAGGGCTCCGATGATTTGCGCGCCACCGGCGAGATCATCTGGGTCGCCACCGACCAGAAGACCCATCAGTCGGTCGCGGTGACGGAGGATTTGCGGGCGCTGATCGGCAGCCGGGAAAAGGCGCTGGCGTAGGGACGAGTGACGCCTGCCGGCGCCGCGCGGATCAAGCCTACGGCGTGACCAAGGCGCGGCTCTTCGCGTCCCAGCGCCACAGCCGGTCGTTGGTCAACTCCGTGCCACCCCACCAGCGATGGATCGAGTTGTACTGGCTGAAGTCCAGCTCGCCATCCAGCACTTCCTGGCCGAAATCGGTCACCGACAGCCGGCTGTGCAGCGATCTTTCTCGGTGGGCCTTCCAATCATCCGCTCCTTGGATCTCTGCCGGAATCCAGCGAGGACCGGCGATCGACAATAGGCGAGTCCATCCAGCATCAGGTCTGCTTCTTGAAAATCGAACACGCCGCGTTCCCTGTACAGCTCACTCGAAAGCACACCCGGCTTGGTCTCGCCGAGACCTGCGCGGTTCAGATCGAGCCCGGATGGAAGATCAGACGCTTCATCGATCCAACTCACTGAACACTGGCACCAAAACCAAACAGGCGCCGAAGACGTCGGCAACTCAACGTCCTCAGCGCCCGCTTGCAGCGAAATCTTGGAGCTTTAAAGCTTACTCCTCCGTCGGCTCCTCGCCGTCGGCGTCGCGCTCCGGTGTGCCGGCGAGGATCTGCTCGGAGATCAGGCCGGAATTCTGCCGGATCGCGGCTTCGATCTTGGTGGTGATATCGGGGTTGGCGCGCAGGAACGCCTTCGAATTCTCGCGTCCCTGGCCGAGCCGCTGGCTGTCATAGGAGAACCAGGCACCCGATTTCTCGACGAGGCCGGCCTTGACGCCGAGGTCGAGGATCTCGCCCATCTTGGAGACGCCCTCGCCGTACATGATGTCGAACTCGACCTGCTTGAAGGGCGGCGCCAGCTTGTTCTTCACCACCTTGACGCGGGTGGTGTTGCCGACCACCTCGTCACGCTCCTTGATCGCGCCGATGCGGCGGATGTCGAGGCGGACCGAGGCATAGAACTTCAGCGCGTTGCCGCCGGTGGTGGTTTCGGGCGAACCGTACATCACGCCGATCTTCATGCGGATCTGGTTGATGAAGATCACCATCGTGTTCGACTTGTTGATCGAGGCGGTGAGCTTGCGCAGCGCCTGGCTCATCAGGCGGGCCTGCAGGCCGGGCAGCGCGTCGCCCATCTCACCCTCGAGCTCGGCCTTCGGCACCAGCGCCGCGACTGAATCGACCACCAGCACGTCGACCGCACCGGAGCGCACCAGCGTGTCGCAGATTTCCAGCGCCTGCTCGCCGGTGTCCGGCTGCGAGATCAGGAGCTCGTCGATGTTGACGCCGAGCTTGCGCGCATAGACCGGATCGAGCGCATGTTCGGCGTCAATGAAGGCGCAGATGCCGCCCTTCTTCTGGCCTTCCGCCACCGTGTGCAGCGCCAGCGTGGTTTTCCCTGAGGATTCCGGCCCGTAGATCTCGACGATGCGCCCCTTCGGCAGGCCGCCGACGCCAAGCGCGATATCGAGCCCGAGCGACCCCGAGGACACCGTCTCGACATCCATCGAGCGGTCGTTCTTGCCGAGCTTCATCACCGAGCCCTTGCCGAACTGACGCTCGATCTGGGAGAGCGCGGCTGAGAGGGCCTTGGACTTGTCCATGGAGGATCCTTCGACGATACGCAGTGCGGTGGCGGACATTTGGGATGTGCTCCTTATGGCGGGGATTCGCTAGCGGGACAAACGGGCGATGAGGTCGAATGGAATGCGTTGTTGATAGGAAACCTCGTACCACGTTTGTTCTATGTTCGCAATATGTTCTTTCGGACGCGTAAACGCCGGATGCCGTCAAGGCACTGTCTCCGGGGTTGATTTCCGAAGTGTCCTGGCGCGGATTAAGCGAACGGAAACCGAGGCTTGGTTGATGTTCTCGGTAGGACTACTGAGGCGATAGAGTAAATGTTCTGGCCCCATCATTTTCCATGGGACGCCATCTGTTCTGGCCGTGAAAGCGATCGCGAGATCGCGCCTCCGCACGCGGCGGCTCCCTCTGACAGACATTGTCCGGCCTCTTTCGGCCCAGCGCCTTTCGTGGCCATCGCCCCCGTGTCACAACCTGCGCACCGGCCGTAGCTAGTCGTCGGACTCCTGCCCCGCCGCGATCCGTAGTTCTCCGGGCAAGAACAAAGTTCCGGATGGCATGCCACCCAAGCACGTCCGAAAAATAGTTGCACCATCAAGATGTTATACACGCGCCGACCATGGTCTGGCACAATCTGCATACTACCTTGGTACCCCTCCTGACGCCCAAAAAAACTACGTAGCCTTCGCGGAAGACTCAGCTTGCGCCAGTGTTCGTAACGTTGGCCTGCCCGGCAATGCAGCCGGGGCGCTGCGCAGCGGCGACACCGTCCAGCCGACGGATCGGTCCGCCCGCAGGGTCTGCGACGCCGCCCGGACGGGCATTTTATCTCATATTAACGTTTGACGATTGTTAGAGATTAATACAACCTATGGTTTTAAGTATCGATGATTGCCTTTGATTCGCGGGATTGTTCCAGATGATCCACAGGGGCATCGAATTCACCATCACCCAGCTGATAGCCGGGGTCTGGACATGGCGCTTCCAGATCGGGGACCGGGTCTTCACAGGCAAGACCGAGGCGAAACTCGACTTGCTGGCGGTCCGCCGCGTGCAGCTGCGGATCGATCGCGAGCTGAACAACCTCGGGCGCGAACAGACCCGCGGCCGCAGCGACGGGGAGTGAGGCGCAATCTGCCGGGCGAGCTGACGCCGTGCCGGTCCGCTCCGCCCAGGCACTGTCAGTCCGCGCTGGCCAGCCGCCGCATCGTGAACTCGATGTCGCCGCCGGGCAGCTCGCGCCAGCTCTCGACGGCGCTCATATAGGCCGCCTTCGGATAGCGCTTGAGGAAGGCACGCGCCCGCAGGCGGGCCTGATCGCGTGGCAGGCTGAAGGTCTCGCGCAGGAAGCCGTCATCCGGCTTGCGCCGGGCGGCCATCCGGCTGGCGAGATCGCGCGGACGAAACACCATTGCCGCAACTCCGGACCAACTGACGACGCTCCCAATATAGGCGCGGTGCCGGGAGAATCCGAGTCCGTGCCAGACCGTCGAGGCCGGCCCGAACGGCGCTTACTGGCTGCGCTGCGTGGTCGGGCCTGGCTGCGCCGAGCTTCCGGTCTTGGTCTTCGGCTTGGCGGGAGGATGGGCCGCCGCCTTCGGCGCGTCGCTGCGCACCACGCCCCACGGATCGGACGATCCCTTGGCGTCGGGAATCTTGCTGAGCGAGTCCTTGTAGGCCCTCTGATTGACCGCGTCCTGGTCCTTCTCTTCCTGGGTCTTGGTCTTGACCTCAGGCATCAGATTGATGTTCGGCATCTGCGCATAGGCCGGCGCCGACAGCAGCACCGCAACCGCGACTGCGCACAAAACTCTCATGAGAACGCTCCTTGCATTTTCGTCCGCGGTATATCACCGCCGGAAAGCCGTCGCCAAGCACATGTCTGGCCAAGCATGTCCGGCCAAGCTGGCTGTCGCTGCCCTAGAGGTTGTCCGACTTGCAGGATTTCGGCGACTGCATCCAGTCGTCCCAGACCGGACCGCAGCGCGTGCAGCCACTGAGCGCCAATCCGATCGCAATCACGCCGCCGAGCAACACCAACCTGCGGACCATGTACGCCCCCACACCACTGACGAAGGGCGATTGGGCGCCCAAACTGGGGCATTTTCATGCCGGGCACGGCGTTTGCAAGGCAGCGCACGCACGTCGGGACGCAGCGCAAGCCGCTTCGGAACGCAGCGCAAGCGCGTCGGAAGGCAGCGCGAGCGTGCCGGAGCGCCGCCGCCGCGCAACGGTTTGACCGGGCGGCCGCGCAAATTACACTCCGCAACAAAGCAGAAAAGGAATCGACGACATGACTTTGGCGATGAGCTGGGACGAATGGACGCGGCATGACGGAACGGCGCTCGCCGAGCGCGTCCGGCGTGGCGAGCTGACGCCGCGGGAGCTGGCGTCGCAAGCCGCCGCCGCGGTCGCCAAGGTCGATCCCGCGCTCTCCGGCGTGGTCGAGCTGTTCGACGACGTGATCGCCGATCCCGCGCGCGACGGCGCCGATCTCAACGGGCCGTTCGCCGGCCTGCCCTTCCTGATGAAGGATCTCGGCCCGACCATGCAGGGACGGCTGCAGGAGATGGGCTCGCTGATGATGCGCGGCAACCGCGCCGCGGCCGACACCTTCCTGACCACGAAGCTGCGCAAGGCCGGCCTCAATCTGATCGGGCGGACCACGACGCCGGAGTTCGGGGTTTGCAGCTCGGCCGAGAACCCCGCGATCTATGTCACGCGCAATCCCTGGAACACCGACTACACCACCTGCGGCTCGTCGGCCGGCAGCGCGGCGATGGTCGCCGCCGGCGCGGTCCCGATCGCACATGCGACCGACGGCGGCGGCTCGATCCGGATTCCGGCCGGCGTCAACGGCAATATCGGACTGAAAGTGTCGCGCGGCGTGTTCTCGCTCGCGCCGCATCTGTCCGATCTCACTGGCCTCGTCTCGATCCAGGGCTGCCAGTCGCGCTCGGTGCGCGACACCGCGGCCTTCGTCGACGCCTGCCGCGGCCCCGCGCCCGGCGAGTTCATGCCGTTCTGGGCACCGCCTGAGCCATATGCCGCGATGATCAAGCGCGACCCCGGCCGGCTCAGGATCGCGCTGTCGCACACATGGGGCGACTATCGCGCGACGCCGCATATCGCAGCCGAGCTCGCGCGGGTCGGACGCTTCCTCGAAGGCCTCGGCCACCAGGTCGATTACGCGCTGCCGGCGATCGACTACACGCAAGCCTTCGCGGCGCAGACCAGCTGCTACATCAGCAATTTCGCCGTCGTGATCGGCAACATGCTTGCCGCGCGCGGACTGGAGCGGCCGCCGGCGGAGCTGATCGAGCCGATCAACATCCGCATTTGGGAGCACGGCCGCGACTTCAGCTTCGCCGACCGCGCCCGCATGCAGGCGGTGTTCAACACCACCGCGCGCGGCTTCGGCGCCTTCTTCGAGGATTGGGACATCATCCTGACGCCGATCACGGCGCTGCCGACGCCGAAGGTCGGCACCACGGAATATCTCACCATCAGCGACAACCCGTCGGTGCTGGACTGGTTCGGCAATCTCTGGCGCAATTTCGCCTTCACGCCGCTGGCCAATCTCTGCGGCATCCCCGCGATCTCGCTGCCGCTCGCGACCAACGAGCACGGCCTGCCGCTCGGCATCCAGGCGATCGGCAAGCAGGCCGATGACGGGCTATTGTTGCAGCTCGCCGCCCAGATCGAACGCGCGATCGACGGCAAATGGAATGACGGCAAGCGGCCGGGCGTGCATGTCACGGCCAACTAGGTCACGGTATCTACCATCGTCATTGCGAGCGAAGCGAAGCAATCCATCTGCCCGCACATGCGTAGGCATGGATTGCTTCGTCGCTGTCGCTCCTCGCAATGACAACCGAGTGCGATTCACATCACAGCGATACTGAGTGCTGGAAAAAGACGAGCAACAAGAGAGGAAACGGGACATCATGCAGCAGGCCAATGAATTCGGGATCGACGACGCGAAGCGCGTGCTCGGCGACGTCTTTGCGCCATGGGTGCAGGACCTCAATCTGTCGGTCGAGCAATTCGACATCGCAGCCCCCGCCGGCGGCGATCCCGACTGGCAGCCCGGCGCCATCCTGCGCATGCCGTTTTCCGAGCGGCTGTGCCGCAATGGCGGCATCGTCTGCGGCCAGGCGCTGATGGCGTTCGCCGACACCGCGATGGTGCTGGCCAATCTCGCCGCCAACAAGGGCTATCGCCCGATGACGACGGTCGACCAGACCACGCATTTCATGCGCGCAGTGACCGCCTCCGACGTGCTGGCCGACGCCCGCGTGGTCCGGCTCGGCCGCACCATGAGCTTCGGCCGCGTCACGCTCTCCTCCGGCACCGACAACAAGCCGGTGGCGATGGTGTCGAGCGCGTTCGCGATGCTGCCGGGATAAGACGCCGAGGCGACGCCTTGGCGGAGACGAGACCGGGCGCCCCAGTACGCCGCGGCCTGTCGGCTCAAGCACGACAGTCTCTGGAATACTGGATCACCCGCATGCGCGGTTGATGACACCGAGCAAGCTGTTTGACAGTTGAAATCAGACAACCGCAACACCCATCACCGTCATCCTGAGGAGCCGTGCATAGTACGGCGTCTCGAAGGATGAATCGGCCCGGCTGGTGGCCGCCGATCCCAGCGCTTCCGCTTGCGAGCGTATGTGCCGGGTGTCCGCATGCCTCTCGGAAGCGACATCCCGGATTTGGAGTCCACACGGCGTTGTCGAGATCAATCGGAAACCTGCAATTCCGAGCCGTCCAGCGGCGTGCGGCCGCCGTCAGCGCGCCGAGCGGCCCGGTAACGGCCCGGCGACTCTCCATGATGCCGCTGAAACAGCTTCGAGAATGCCGCCGCGGTCTCGTAGCCGACCCGGCTCGCAATCCGCGCGATGGACTCATCGCTGGTTTCGAGCAGGAAGGCGGCTTCTGCCATCCGGCGTTCGATTACATAACGCTGCATGGATTGACCGACGAGCTTGCTAAAGCGCGCCGAAAACGCCGAGCGGCCGAGCCCGACGCGACGGCCAAGATCACTCAAGGTCCAGGGCCGCTCCGGGCTTTCGTGAATCAGCTTGAGCGCCGGTCCGATATGGGGGTCGGAAATGGCCCCGAGCCAGCCGCCTTGTCCGGGGCTGAGAGACGAGATCCAGCTTCGGAGTACCTCGACAAACAGCACTTCCGTCAGTCGTGAAAGCGCGACCCGCTGGCCGGGACGCTCAAGCGCAGACTCGCTGACCATGCGGCGCAGGATCGCTTCGCGCCAACCACCGTCCGTCGTCGGCTTCAGCAGCAGTACTGGCGGCAGCAGCTCCAGCACGCTGCCAAATAGTGGCCGCGACACCGTGAAATTGCCGCAGATCATGGTCGCGTGCGGCTTGACACGACCGCCGTGACGAATGACGCCAAATCGCGACGACGCCCGATCGATATCGATGATGCGCAAAGGCTTCGCCTTGCGGTCCGAATAAAACACATGGGGCGCGCCGCGTGTAATCACGACAAGATCGCCCTCGGTCATCTGGATTTCTTGACGCTGCTCGACCGCGAGGGTCGCCGATCCACGGCTGACATAGTGAAACAGCGCGTAGGGGCGCGCCGGCAGCTCAAGATGCCAGGGATGGCCGAGCTCGAAGTGAAACAGCAGCGTCCCTCCGAGACGAACGCGATCGAGCACTTGAGCGAGGATATCCATTCTGTCGAGATTAACGGGGTGGACGATCCGACACAACACTCGGACGATTGATCCCTATCGTCCGGAATGACTGCGGATTAGGTCATGTCGTGGCGGGCCGACGTCACGTGCGGCAACCATTTCGCCGACGGCAGATGGAAGAACCGCGACCTCAGTGGAAACGCCTGTTCATTCCTCCGGACTCTGTTGGTCCGACACGCCTACAGGAACAATCGATGCGAAATATCCTTCTTTCAGCCGCCACTGTGCTTCTGGCCGGATCGACATTGGTCGGCTCCGCCAATTCGGCCGAACTGCCGAGGGGAGCAGCCCACAACATCGTGCTGGTACACGGAGCTTTCGTGGACCAGACGAGCTGGCAGCCCGTCGCCGATATCCTCACCAAAAAGGGCTATCACGTCACGCTCGTGGAAAATCCGCTCACTTCGCTCGCGGCCGACGTCGATGTCACCAAACAGGCGCTCGCGAAGCAGGACGGCAGAACCGTGCTGGTCGGTCACTCCTGGGGCGGCGTGGTGATCACGCAAGCGGGCAACGATCCCAAGGTTTCGGCGCTGGTGTATGTGTCCGCCTTCGCGCCTGACGTGGGTGAATCCCTTGCGTCGCTCGCAAAGGCAGGGCCGCCGACCGAAGGCGGCAATGCGATCCATCCTGACGCGAAGGGCGATCTCTACATCGACCCCAAAGTGTTTCCATCGGCCGTCGCGGCGGACCTTCCTCCGGAAATCGCCGCGCACCTCGCCAACTCGCAGCTCCCGTTGAACCACGTTGCGTTTGAAGCCCCGGTCACCATTGCGGCCTGGCACGACAAGCCGACCTTCTATGTCATCAGCACGAAGGACAAAGTCCTCGCGCCCGAGGCCCAGAAGTCGTTCGCAGCCCGGATCAAGGCTCAGACGACGGAAGTCGCCGGCAGCCACGCCTCGCTCGTCGTCCATGCCAAGCAAGTCGCCGAGGCCATCGAAAAGGCCGCGCTCGCGAAGTGACGGCGCCGCTCCCGGCGCTTCCGCGTCGGGAGCGCACGCGCTCACTCGGGGGAAAGCTCAGACCGCCAGGTCTTGGCGCCATACCGACCTCATTCGATTCTCAATATCCAGAGGATGACATGACTCAACCTGGAATCGCGAACCAGGACGCCGCCACGCTCGAAACGGCGCCGACTCTTTACATCGAAGGCAACGGAATCCGCTTTGCGTATCGCCGTCTCGGCCCCGCGACCGGAACGCCGCTGGTTCTTCTGCAGCACTTCTCCGGCAACATCGATGCCTGGGATCCCGCCATCGTCAACGCTCTGGCCGCCGCGCGGCCCGTGATCGCCTTCGACAATGCCGGGGTCGGCCGCTCGACCGGCCAAACGCCCGACAATGTCGAGGCGATGGCACGGGACGCGGTCGATTTCATCAACTCGCTCGGCCTTGTCGAGGTGGATCTGCTGGGCTTTTCCCTCGGCGGGTGCGTCGCTCAGCAGATCGCCGCCGAGCACGGACAGCTTGTCCGCAAGCTCATACTCGTCGGTACTGCGCCGAAAGGCGGAGAGGAACATTTGTTGGCGGTTCTGCAGGAAGCGTTTTCCCAGACTGATGCGCCGGACCCCCGCCTGCCGCTGTTCTTCACGAATTCGTCCGCCAGCCGATCCTTCGGCTTGGCCTTCCTGCAAAGGACGAAAGTGCGCAAGGACGATCGGGACACCGACAACGGCCGCGCGGTCACCGATCCGCAGGCCAAGGCGTTGATTACCTGGTGTGCCACACCTGATCCCGGACACGCCATCCTGCGCGCCATCAGTCAGCCGGTTCTCGTGGTCAGCGGCAGCCACGACACCATGCTGCCCGCGAACAATGCCTACGCGATGTTCAAGGAGCTCAGCAACGCGCAGTTGATCCTTTATCCCGATTCAGGTCACGGCGCGCTGTTTCAGCACCACGAGCTGTTCGTCAGCCACGTCAGGACCTTTTTGGACGCGCAGCCCGCCACGGCATGATCCCGGCGCGTTACGACGCCGCCGAATGCACTTGCAACAGAGGACAAAATGACAATCGCCAAAATCGAGATCGAACGATTCAGCCTCACGAGCTCGAAACCATTCGACGCTGTCGTGGCCGCCTTCAAGTCCGCAGTCGGGCAGCCGGACATTGTCGAATTTTTCGAGGAGACGAGGGCGACAACGTCCTTCCAGGATTTGGAGCGCGTTGTGCGACGTGGCCTCGGCCGGACGGAGCTGATGCTATTCGCACAATTCGACCTTGGCGACATTCTACGCCGCGAATCCGGATCCAAGACAGCCAGGATCATGCGATTTGTGGTCGGCAATCCACTCATCATGAAAGAGATGGTCAAACACGTCCCCGATGCCGGATCCTACGCTCCAGTCACAGTGCTCGTTGATGAGCGTGCCGACGGCGTGCACGTCTCTTATGACAAGATGGAGAGCTATTTGGCGGGTTGCGGCAGTTCGGAAGCCCTTGCTGTCGCCCGGGCCCTCGACACGAAAATCACGGACTTGCTGCGCGAGTGCGCAAGCTGAACGTCCTGCTGACGGCTCCGGTCGATCGAAATGAACAACTCACATCAACCGCGGCGCGCGAAGTGCGTCAGCATGATGCGATACAGACATCCAAAACGGCATTCCTTCATGTACAAGACACTTGCCTCCACCCTCATTGCCTTCGCTCTTTCCATGGGAGCTGCTGCATCCGCTCCCGCCGCCAGGAACGATCCGCTGGATGCTGCAACCATCGATGCGATCAGGTCAAAGTTCGGCAAGTTGATGGAGCTGGCCAACAATCACGATTTCAAGGCTCTGCACGGGATGTTCTGGCAATCGCCCTCGGCCCTGTTGGTGGCCAAGAGTGCGATTCAATCCGAGGGAAACTGGGCCGGCTTTTGGGGCAACGAGGCGATTGATCAGAAGCTGCATGACATCGGCACCTCGGGTCCGGTGGTGCTGGAGCCGGATTATTCGAGGTTCCGGGTCGTCGGCCTGACGCGCGACGTTGCCGAGTCGTATGTGCCAATGAACATCACGGTCTCCTATGCGGGACAGGATGGAACAGCCAGGCCATTTCTCATGATCATCAATTGGCTTCGCATCGGGAAGGACTGGAAGATCGCTTCCGAAATCATTCTGCCCGTGCCGCCCGCACCCGCTGCGAAAGGCTAAGGGCGAAACTTCCGCTCTTCGGCACCGATCGAGGCGATGGCTGCATCATTTCGGAATATTAGAAAACTATCCTGAGTTGCCCGACGTGTCAAGTTGCTTTTCGGACGCCGGCAGCCGCCGGCTCCTTTGCATGGGGTTGTTTTCGCTGTTTTGGCGGCGCGCCCATCCAGCAGGGAGCACCTAGGCGGATCGCGAGCGGCGGCTCCGCCAGCGCCACAGCAACGCTACGAGGGCGACGAGTACGAGACCGGCGGCCACAGCCTTGGCAGCAAACCGCCCGCCGGGGCGATCGATCAGGCGCGTCCACAGCGAGGCGCCCTCGCCCGGCCGCGGCAGGCGAAACGCCACCACGCTGTCCCCGATCGACGTGCCGGCCTCGGAATGGCCGCCGGCGCCGATCACGACATACTGCTCGCCCTTCCAGAGATAGGTCATCGGATTGGCGACGCCCGGCACCGGAAGCCGGCCGAGCCACAATTGCCGGCCCGACTTGACATCGAACGCGCGCAGATAAGCGTCCATCGCGCCGGTGAACAGCACGCCGCCGGCAGTGATCGCGACGCCATTGACCAGCGGCGTGCCGGTATTGAGCGCGATGCCGAGCGGCGCGACATCCTCGCTGGTGCCGACCGAGGAATGCCAGAGGATCTTGCCGACCTTCAGATCGACCGCCACGGTCTCGCCCCATGGCGGCTTGTTGCAGGGCGTCCCGACCGGCGTCATCGCCAGCGCCCGCGACATCGCGAACGGCGCGCCCTCCTGCTGGCCGAATTCATGGCCGGGCGGCGGATTGAAGCCCTTGGCCTGGTCGCGCGGAATCAGCGTGACGACATGCGCGGCATGGCTGACATTGGCGAACAGGATCTGGTTGACCGGATCGAACGCCGCGCTGCCCCAGTTCACGCCGCCACCGGTCATCGGATAGACGATCGTGCCTTGCGTCGACGGCGGCGTGTAAAGTCCTTCGTTGCGGGATTGCGCGAGCAGCTTGTCGCACGCCGGGTTGCCGACGCCCGGCAGCAGGCCTGCGACGTCGTCGGCCGTCATCCGCTGCGTCAGCAACGGCGGCACATGGGTCGGGAACGGCTGCGTCGGCGACAGTTGCTCGCCCTCGGCACCGTTCTGCGGCACCGGGCGCTCCTCGACCGGCCACACCGGCTTGCCGCTGTCGCGGTCGAGCACGAACACAAAGCCCTGCTTGGTCGGCTGGATCACGACGTCGCGCGGGCCGTTGCCGGTGTCGATCCGCGCCAGCGTCGGCTGCGCCGGCAGGTCGTAATCCCAGACGTCATGATGCACGGTCTGGAATGCCCAGACCAGCTCACCGGTCTCGATCCGCAGCGCGACGACGGAATTGGCGTGCTCGTCATTGCCGGGACGCTTGCCGCCCCAGAAGTCCGGACTGGGCGATGTCGTCGGCAGGAACACCAGGCCGCGCTCCTCGTCCACCGACATCGGCGCCCAGACATTGCTGTGACCGGCCTCGATCCCGTTATGCACCAGTGGATCGAAGGTCCAGCGCGGCTGACCGGTCCGCGCATCGAACGCGCGCACCGCGCCGAGCGGCGCATCGACCCGCCGGTTGTCGCCGATCGCCGATCCGACCACGACCACCCCGTGCCCGGTCACCGGCGCCGAGGTGATCTGAAATTCGCCCGGCCATTCCAGCTTCATCCCGGCGTCGATCTTGATCTCGCCGCCATTGCCGAAATCGGCGCAAGGCTTGCCGGTTTTGGCATCGAGCGCGATCAGGCGCGTGTCATTGGTGCCGGTGAAGATGCGCGACTTGCAGGCCGCGCCTTCAGCCGCACGATCGTCGGTCCAGTGCGCGACGCCGCGGCAGACGAAGCGGTTGGCCGGTCGCTGACCCATGCTGATCTTCGGATCGAACCGCCATTTTGGCGCGCCGGTGCCGGGATCGAGCGCGATCACCTCGTTGAACGGCGTGCAGAAGATCAGGCTGTCCTCGACGAACAGCGGCGTCGCCTCGAACTTGGTGCGCTTCATCACCGCGGGCGGGCGCGCGTCGAGATCGCCGGTGCGGAAGTCCCAGCCGCGCACCAGCGTGCCGACATTGTCTGTCGTGATCTGCGTCAGCGGCGAGAAGCGCGTGCCGCCGCGATCGCCGCCCCAATACTCCCAGGCGAGCGCCGGCTGCATGCACAGCAGCGCGGCGAGCAGGCCAAACAGGGATCGCATTGCGTCCTCCCGCGAGATGCGAACGGCGCATCTCATGCGGGGAAAGCGTTTACGCGATCGGCGCGTCAGTATCCACCCCTGCGATAGCCGCCGCCATAATTGCCGCGATAGCCACCGCCGCCGATGCCGATCCCGATTCCGCTCGGCGGTCCGACGGGTTCATAGACCACCGCCGGCGGCGGACGGCGTACCACCACGACGTCGTCCTCGACCACGACGCGCGGGCGGCCGCTTGCCGGCGCGCCGCGGCGGATCGGGCTCGGCACGCTTCTCGACACGCTGCTCGACACGATTCTTGGCCGGCGCGACGGCGGCCTTCTGCTGCGGCGGCGGCGCGGCATTGCAGGGACAGGTCGGCGCCGCCAGCGCGACATTGGTCGCGGGCACGCTGATCGCCGCAGCCGGCGTCAGGTCGGGACGGTAGCGCAGCCGCTCGATCATCTTGCGCGCGGTCGCCGTCAGGTCGCTGTCAGGATACTGCACGAGGAAGCTGCGATAGGCTGCCGCCGTATTGGCGATGATGGCGTTGTTCCACGCCACCATGCGGCGATGCCGGTCGAGCCAGTCGCGCGCCTGCAGGCCGCGCGGCGTGCCGGCGAAGATCGCGGCGAAGGCCTCATAGGATTCGTCGGTGCCGTCGATCACCATCAATTCGTTCGCAGTCTCGATCGGCTTGCCCTGCAACTCGCGCTTCCATTCGTCGACGGTGCGGTTGGCCACCGCCGGCGTCGGCGTCGGAGTGGCCGCGGGCGCTGGCGCATCCGCCGTCGCCGCGATGAAGCGGAAGTCGTCGGTGAGCGACGAGGAGTCCCACGGCGTCTGGCGGCCGTCGGTCGCCTTGTTCACCGCGAGCCGAACCCGCTTGAAGATGTCCTCGATCGCAATCCCCGGCTGCTTCGCGGTCGCCAGCAACGCGGTCGTATACGGACTGTTGGCGCCGCTGCCGTCCTCGGCTTCCGCCCCCGGCGAGGTCGAGAACGACACGAAGGTGCCGGGCGCGCCGATCCTGGCATCGACGATGGCAAGGCCATGCCCCGCGGTCTTGCTGAGCTCCGGGAACGGATTGTTGCGGCAGGCATCGAGCAGCACGATGCGCATCCGGCTCGGCACCGAGGTCAGCGTGTTGAGGATGTCGTTGAGGCGAACCGCCTGGATCGGGATGTCGGCCTCGCGCTTCGGATCGACGTCGACCGGCACCAGATAGTTCTCGCCATCGATTTGCAGGCCGTGCCCGGCGTAGAACACCAGCGCCACGGTATCGGCGCCCTTCGCCGCCACCTCGCCGGCAAAGTCGCTGATCCGGGTGCGCATCTCGTCCTGCGACAGATCCGATGCCGTCGTCACCGCAAACCCGGCATCGGTGAGCATCTGCGACATGGCCTTGGCGTCGTTGGCCGGATTGGGCAGCGCGGGCACCGACTTGTAGGCCGACTGCCCGATCACCAGCGCCAGCCGGCTTTCCGCCGATGCCGGCGCCGCGCTGAACAGGATCGCGGCGGGAACGAGCAGGCTGAGGAGCGAACGGCGCAACATGGCGGCCTCCGACATGACATCGGAGATGGGTCTGACGCCATCAGGTGAAGGTTCATGCCGCGCGGCAATCTGCGGCTACGGATGATGGACCTGTAAGAAACTGCGGCGTCCGGCTCTATTTCGGCTTCTTGGCCGGGTCGGTGGCCGGTTTGGTGACGCCCCAGGGATCGTATTTCTCCTTGGGTTCGGGGATACGATCGAGCGCGGCCTTGTAGGCCTTCTCGTCGACCTTGGGCTTCTGCTCCGTCTTCGCATCGCCCCCGCCGCCGCCTCGCCGGCCCTGGGCCAGGGTAGGCGTCGCGATCAGCGCCAGGATGACGGCAGCAACCGTGAAGCTTTTCATGTCCATCTCTCTCCCCCGCAGCCGCGGAAACATCCGGCAATACCTCTACCCCGACGATAACGTGTCGCTCGACATTTGTTGATCGACAAAGCGTCGCGTAACGCGAATACAGCGCCACCAGGGGGGCGCAATCTTGGCAGCGGTACATTAAATTCGCGGGATGGGACAGGGACCAGTAAAACTGGCGGCGCTGCTGGCCGGCGCCGCCATCATATTGAGCGGCTGCGGGCTGGCGGACAGCCACGCGGTGTGGCCGGAGGCGTTGCGGGTCAAGGCCACCGAACCGGCGCCGCTCGAGACGCCTCCGGATGTCAAACGGCTGGTTGCCGGCAAACTGGACTCGGTGTTCACCGCCGGCTCGCAGCCGACCCATGTGCGCGTCTCCACGCCGCTGCACGATCCGCGCGGCACCGGCTGGACCGCCTGCGTGCGTGCCGAGCTGACGTCGGTCATCGGCAAGCCGCTCGGGACGCAAACCTATCGCGTCTTCATCAATGAAGGCGCGATCTTCGATCGCCGCCAGGTCGAGGCCGACGACAATTGCGTGACCGAGACTTACGAGCCGGTCGAGAGCACCGTCGCGGCGGACACGCCACGCAGCACCAAGCCTTAGCCCGAGATGTCGGCATGCGCCGGCCAAGCCTGATGGCGCATGTCATGCAGGCCCGTCCGATCGTTGCGGGAAACCCGTTCAGACGTTGCTGACGCCGCCGTCGACGACCATGTCGGAGCCCGTCATGAACGAGCTTTCGTCCGACGCGAGGAAGACGGCCGCCGCCGCCAATTCCTCGGGACGCCCGATCCGCAGCATCGGCGTGTAGTTGGCGTACATCTTGCGGATCGCGGCGGCTTGCTCGGGCGTCGACGCCTGGGAATCCATGATCGGCGTGTCGACGGGCCCCGGGCTGAGCAGGTTGGCGCGGATGCCGCTGTCCTTGAACTCGGCCGCCCAGGTCCGGACATACGAACGCACCGCCGCCTTGGTGGCGGCATAGGTCGAGTGGTTCGCGAGGCCCATATAGTGCATGGCCGAGGACACCAGGATGATCGATCCGCCGCCAGCCATCATCGGCAGCATCTTCTGCACCAGGAACAGCGGCCCCTTGGCCATCAGGTTGAACGTGCGGTCGTAGTGCTCCTCCGTGATCTCACGCAGCGGCACCTGTTCGGTGAAGCCGGCGTTGGACACGACCACGTCGACCCTGCCCTTCGCCTGGCGAACCGTCCCGGCGACACGGTCGAGATCGTCGAGCCTGGACGCATCCGCCTGGATCGCGGTGACACCGCCGCCGATCAGCTTTGCCGCCTTGTCGAGTTCGTCCTTGCGCCTGCCGAAGACGAATATATCCGCGCCTTCCTTTGCGAAGCGCTGTGCGATGGCGAGCCCGATGCCGCTGTTGCCGCCGCTGATCACCGCGACCTTGCCGTCCAATCTCGACATGTCAGTTTCCTTTGCTTTGCGCACCCGGATCGTCCGGAGACCTTGCAGCTAGGCGCGCCCGCATCGGCCGCTCAGTGCGCATGTGCGCACACCGGTGGTGCAAGAATGATCCGGACGACAGGCGTTCCGGGCGGTGCGCTGTTCGTGCAGCCGATGGCTGGTCGGTCACCGCCAAAGCGCGGGCGTGCCGTCCGCCATATGCTGAACGCTGCGTTAACGTGACCGCTCAAATTGCCCGGTGACCTCAACGGCATTTTCCATCTCTTTGCCCTAGCGTTGCCCCCTGACGAACGCAGGCTGAGCTGCCGTGCGGACGCGCCGGGGAAACAGGGACGTGGCCGATATAGCTGACCGGGCAATGATCCGCCGTGCATCGCGCAAGGATGCCACGGGCGACCGCGCGTTGCCGCCGCTGTCAGGCGCGCCGGTCGGCGCATGGCGTGCGCTTGCCGAGCGCGCGATCGAGCCCAATGGCTATTACCAGGCGGATTGGGAATTGGCGGTCGATGCCTCGGCGCGCGGCCGCACCGGCGCATCGCTGCTCAGCGCCACCGGCGATGCCGGACAGTTGATCGGGCTGTTGCCGGTGATCCCGATGCGGCGGATCTACCACCTTCCGCTGCCCGCGGTGGTCGGCGCCGAACCCTACGGCACGCTGTGCACGCCGCTGCTCGACCGCGACGCCGCCGAGCAGGCGGCCGGCAAGATGTTGCAGCAGGCCCGCGATGCGGGCGCGCACGCGCTGATCCTGCGCACCATGTCGCTCGAAGGCCCGGCGATGGCGGCGATCCGCACGGTGCTCGCACAAGACGGGTTGGAGCCGCGCCTGCTGAGCGCCTGGCAGCGCGCACAGCTCGATGCGACGCGTGACGCCGACGAATTGCTGCGCGACGCGCTCGGGCCCAAGAAGCTGAAGGAGCTGCGCCGCCAGCGCCATCGCCTGGGCGACCACGGCGCGGTGCGCTTCGATGTCGCCCGCACGCCGCGGGCAATCGCCGCGGCGCTCGAGATCTTCCTTGCCCTCGAAGCCGGCGGCTGGAAGGGCCAGCGCGGCACGGCGCTCAGCCAGCATGCCGGCGATGCGACCTTCATCCGCCGCGCGACATTGGCGATGGCCGAGTGCGGACGCTGCGAGATCGTCACACTGCATGCCGGCGGCACGGCGGTCGCAGCCGGCATCGTGGTCCGCCACCAGGATCGCGCCTTCTTCTTCAAGATCGGCATCGACGAGCGCTTCGCGAAGCATTCGCCTGGCACGCAATTGACGTTGGAGCTCACGCGGCACCTTTGCGCCGACCCCACGATCAACTCAGCCGATTCCACCGCGGCGCCCGGCCACCCCATGATCGACCCGCTCTGGCGCGGCCGGTTTGCGATCGGCGACGTGCTGCTGCCGCTGCGGCGCCGCGATCCGCTGGTCACCGCCATCCATGCCGCGCTGGCCCTGAACAGGTTCGGCTATGAAGCCGCGCGCAGCGCCGTCCGCTTGATCCGCCGCCGGCGCGCTGCCTGATCAGCGCGGCCAGCGATTTACCTTTTCGTAGCCATACAGCTACATCAAAAAGCAACTGGATGTCGCCGTCAGGTTGGTGTCAGCCGGCCTCACTAGCGTTGCGGTGCGCTGTTTCTCAGGCAGTGCATGCCCTTGCCTGGAAAGCCTCATCCGATGGAAACATCGGGTGAGGCTTTCTGCCGGGGGTCTCGACGTCGCCGCAGCCTGCAACAGCGCGACCGTCGTCGCCTTACTGCAATGGCGAGTGCGGCGCCGGCAGCATGATGGTCGAGTGCATCTCTTCCAGCAGCTGCGTACCCTTGCTCAGGAATTCCAGCCAGGCCGGATCCTTCATCGCTCCACCGCGCGCCGCGGCGCGGGCGTTGAGATCGGGATAGGCCCAGATGTGACAGACCTCGTTGGGCTGTCCGGCATCGGTTTGCCAGAGGCCCACGATCTTGGAGTATTTCTCGCGCTCCGGCATCACGCCGGTGAACAGGTCGAGCCATTGCTTGACGCCGCCGAGCGGCTTGGCGCGATAGTTGCGGAATTCGTAGATGTTGCCCTTGGTGGCCGGCGCCACCGGCGGAATGATCGCATTCAGCAGCCGGACTTCCTGGCGCACCAGGAGCGGACGGATCGCCGGAATGTACTCGCCGGTCCAGCGCGGATTTTTGGAAAGCTCTGCGCGCAACCGGGACCGCTCGTTGAGGTCGGCGTAGCTCCACATGTGCATGACCTGATTGAGCGGCCCGATCTCGGTGATCCAGTAGCCTTCCAGCTTGCCGAAATTGTCGCCGCGGATATCGCGCGAGATCGTGCTCGCGGCCTTCACCATCTCGCCGACGGTGCCCGGACGTACCGTGTAGGTGCGCAGCTCATAGATCATGGTGGTCTTTCCTGATTTGTTTCCGATGGGTGAGAGGGCAAACGAAAAAGCCCGGCGCGAGCCGGGCTTTGAAAATGATCGCGGACTACTCCGCCGCCTGTGCGTTGATCTCGGCCGAGACCTGGCGGATGGCGCGGGCGAGCTGCTCGGCCGGCTGGGCGCCGGACACCGCGTATTTCTGCGCGAACACGAAGGTCGGCACGCCGGAGATGCCCTTCTCGGCGGCCTCCTGGGCCTGCGCCGAGACCAGGGCGACATCCTCGTCGGTGGCCAGGCGCTTGCGCACGCCGTCGGCGTCGAGCCCGACATCGGCGGCTGCCTGCACCAGCACATCGGTGTCGGTGAGATCGCCGCCGTCGCGGAAGTACAGCTCCATCAGCCGTTGCTTCATCTCGGCCGCCTTGCCCTTGGCCTCGGCCCAGTGGATCAGGCGATGGCAGTCGATCGTGTTGGGCTGGCGCTTGACGAGTTCGGGATGGTAGGTCAGCCCCTCCTCGCTGGCGGCGGCGACCACGCGGCCGGCGATGCCCTTATAGGCCTCGACCGAGCCGAATTTCGCGGTGAGGTATTCGTCGCGGCTGATGCCCTCGCGCGGCACCCAATTGTTGAGGAAGAACGGCCGCCAGTGCACCTCGACCGGCACATCGGGCACCAGCTTCAGCGCGTCCTCGATGCGGTGCTTGCCGATGTAGCACCAGGGGCAGACGACGTCGGAGACGATGTCGAGGCGAAGCGGCTTCAGATCGCTCATGGCAGGGTTCCCGGCAAAATTGGAACCCCAAAGGTAGGCCGAAAGCGCCCCGAGACAAGCCGCTATTTCATACTGGCTGCCATCTGCCGCATCCGCTCGGCGGTCGGCTCATCGGCCGGAAAGAAGGTCTCCAGTGCCAGTTCCTGCAGCGTGATGTCGACCGGCGTGCCGAACACCATGGTGGTCGAAATGAAGCTGAGGATCTCGCCATTGAGGCGGAGCTTGAACGGAAGCGCGACGTTGTTGTCGGTCGTGATCGGGGCCGAGCGCGCCGGGATCGGATAGGACTTCAGGTCCTGATAGAGCTTCAGCAGCTCCGGATCGGCGGTGGCCTCGCATTGCCGATGCAGCCGCTCCAGAAGGTGCGCGGCCCATTCCGCGAGATTCACGGTGCGCGGTGCGAGGCCCTCCGGGTGAAAGGCAAGCCTGAGGATATTGAAGGGCTGGCCGAGCAGCCGCTGCGGGACGCCCTCCAGCAATGGCGCCACCATGCGGTTGGCGGAGACCAGATTCCAGTGCCGGTCATAGGCCAGCGCCGGATTCGGCTCGTGCGCCTTCAGCACCAGGTTGATCGCCTCGCGCGCCGATTTCAGCGCGGGATCCTCCAGCGAGCGTTGCGGAAATGCGGGCGCGAAACCCGCGGCCACCAGCAGCACGTTGCGTTCGCGTAGGGGCACGTCGAGGCGCTCCGCCAGTTTGAGGACCATGTCGCGCGACGGCGCCGAGCGGCCGGTCTCGACGAAGCTCAAATGTCGCGCCGAGATCTCGGCATCGACGGCGAGGTCGAGCTGGCTGAGATGGCGGCGCTGCCGCCATTCGCGCAGGTGCTCGCCGATCAGGACGGGTTTTGCGGGCTCGGCCCGCGCCATGGATGCATGTGCGTTCATGGTGCAAAACCTACCATGCGGAATTCGCCCGTTCCATTACGCCTGAGGTAATCGAATTGGCGCGCAGGCCGGCTCATCTTCCACGGCACAGGAGATGACCATGCTGATGCTGTCCCTTATCCGCGCCTTCGCCGTCCTGATCCCGTGGCTGGTCCATTTGGCCACATGGCTCCTCGCGCGCTCGCTCAACATGCCCCAGCCGCTCGTGCACGCGACCGGCGTGTTCGTGTTCGCGCAGGTCTATGCGGCCGAGATGAGGGTCGGCAAGGCACTGTGCCCGCTCCGCCTGTGGCGTCAGCTGCAGGCCCTGTTCCGCTGACCAATCCATCCAACCCAAGGAGACCACTGCCATGATCCATTCGTCCCAGCTGCTGCGCCGCGCCTTGCTCGCCGATGCCGTGTTCAGCGGCGTGTCCGCCATCGCGATGCTGCTCGATGCCGGCGCGCTGGCCTCGCTGCTCGGCCTGCCTGAGGCGCTGCTGCGCGAGACCGGGCTGTTCCTGATCGCCTACACCGCGCTGGTCGGCTGGCTCGGATCGCGAACCGCGCTGCCGAAAGGACCCGTGATCCTCGTGGTCGCCGGCAACGCGGCCTGGACGCTGGCCAGCATCGCGCTGCTGCTGTCGGGCGCGGTGTCGCCGAATTTGCTCGGCACCATCGTGATCCTCGCCCAGGCGATCGCCACCGGCGTGTTCGCCGAACTGCAATATGTCGGGTTGCGGAGGAGCGAAGGCGTGCTGACGGCGTAACCGCAACGTCTTTGCGAGCGAAGCGAAGCAATCCATCGAGCCGCATGTGCGGAAGGATGGATTGCTTCGTCGCTTCGCGCCTCGCAATGACGGGTCGGAGTTCGACCTTACTGCACAGCTCCCGCTTCGCTTCGCCTGTAACGCTCCCCCACCCCCAGCATCACGCCCTGTCCGCTGGCAACGCCCATCTCCAGGCTCGAGGCAATGCGCCGCGCGCGATCGATGAAATGAACCGCCGCGACCGGCGGGCACAGCTCATGCGCGGCCGCCTCGAACAGTTCCAGCCAGCGGTCGAAATGCGCGGCATCGATCGGCAGCGGCATGTGCTTGACCATCGGCGTACCGTGATAGCGCCCGGTCATCAGCGCGACCGAGGACCAGAACGCGCACATCTGGGCCAGATGCGGCTCCCAATCTGAGATCCTGGCCTCGAACACCGGCCCGATCATCGGGTCCTGGCGGACCTTGGCGTAGAAGCCGTGCACCAGTTGCTCGATCATGGCCTCGGTGATCCCGGTCCGCGCGACAATCTCGGCGGTGATCTGCTCGCGGCGCTCTGCTCCTGTCATCGCTCACATCCTAAATAGGTATTTCAAATGCCTATTTAGACTGCTATAGCTGATCCGCCAAGTGCTGATTGCGAAGGGCTTCCATGCGCCTGACTTCGTTCACGGATTTTGCGCTCCGCGCCCTGATGCGGCTGGCCGGCGAGCCGGATCGCTCATTTGCCACCAGCGAGATCGCGGCCGAGTTCGGCATTTCCCGCAATCACCTCGCCAAGGTGGTGCGCGACCTCGCCGACGGCGGTTTCATCGCGACCCAGCGCGGCGCCGGCGGCGGATTTTCGCTGGCACGGCCGGCGGAGACCATCACCCTCGGGCAAGTGGTGCGCGCGCTGGAAGGCGGCAGCCCGCTGGTCGAATGTTTCAGGGATGATGGCGGCGATTGCCTGCTGCTGCCGCGCTGCCGGCTGAAGGCGAGGCTCGCGGCCGCCCGTGAGGCCTTCATGCGCGAGTTGGATGGGACTACGCTCGCCGAGTGCGCCTATCTGCCACGTCCCACGCGCCATCCAGCGCGCGCATCATGACCGTCGTCGACCGGATCGGTCGTAACTCAGGCCTGCAGCACGCGCGCGGTAGCGCGCTTTGACGGCGCCACCCGCTTGCCGGCCGCGGCCGTCAGGCTGTGGCCGTTGAGGTGCTTGCCGTTCAACGCCTTGCCGTTCAGGGTCTTGCCGTTGCCGCCCCTGCCGTTGGCTTTCGCAGTCTTCGTCGCCTTGGCCTTCCGCTGCTTGGCGCGCTTCTCTGCGAGCTTCTCGGCCTCGCGCCTGGCTTTCCGTTCGGCCTTTTCCTTCAGCCGCGCGCGCTCCGCCCTCGCCTCGGCGCGCTGCTTCTTGCGCTTCTTCTCGCAGGAATCGCACTTGCAGCCGATCGGCTTCAGATAGGCTTTGAAATAGTCGGTTCCGTAATCGTAGTTGATCTCGTCGCCCGGCTCGATGTCCTTGATGGCGCGGATGAACACCTTGCGCTTTCGGGGTTTGACGTCGGATTCCGCGTTCGGCCGGCAGGCATGATTGATGTAGCGGGCGATGTTCTCGCGGATCGAGCCGTCGATGGTCCAGCGGTTGGTGAGCTCGAACAGATATTTGTTCTCGATCGCGTCCTCATCCTTCTTCTTCGAGTCGAGCAACGGCCCGAAATAGCGGATGATCTTGGTGCCTTTCTTGATCGGCTTGGTGGCGAAAAGGCCGAGGCCGGTACGGGAGCGGCCGACGCGATAGGGCTTGTGCGATAATGATGCGGGCATGACGATCGAGGCTACGGCACGCTAGAGTGCACGCGACAGAAGTTGCGAAGCCGCCCTTCTAGGACGATTCCGCGCGCCTGTCAGGTGTTTCCCGCGTGTCTGTTGAACCTTCCCCAGATTGCATATGTCAGACACAAAGTAACGCCCGGATCGCAGGTTTCCCCCGATGAAATACCTTGCTTTTGCAACAGTCGCGATGGCGCTTGCCGGTGCAAATCCTGGCCAGGCCGGCGCCGAGACGATCAGCAGCAGCTACACCTCTACCGCGCCGAAAGCCTGCCGCGTGATCGGCAGGCCCAATCAAGAGGACGGCGGCACCACGCGGATTTGCCCGGGAAAATCCGGCCTTGTGGTGCTGATCAGCGAGGGTGACCTGCGCGAAGTGGTCTCGGTCGGCCGAAATCGGGCGGCCGCGGCCAGGGAACCGGCGGCGCAGGCGTGGTTCGGCCCGTTCAGTTCGACCGGCGATACCGTCGAATGGCGTGCCGCCGACCGCAAGCCGTTTGCGATCATCCAGCGCTGGCAGATCGCCGACAACAGCGAGCAGGACAAGCGCGGCGGCCCGGTGCCGCGCGCGATGCTCGCGGTGACGCGGCTGCCGCCGGGCGAGGTCTGCCATGTCGCCTATGTCGATGTCGCTGCCAATTCCAACGCCAACGCGCTGGCGCGTCAGGCCGCCGACGATTTCGCCCGCGATTTCAAATGCGGTGCGGATCAGGTCAAGACGGTCGGCCAGAGCGGGCGCACCACGTCGCTGACGAAACGCTAAAGCGCGACGAGATTACGCTGAATCGTCATCGCGCCTTGGCTCTTTGTTTGAGCATGATCTTTTCGGAAAACCGCTTCGCACTTTTCCGGATCATGCTAGGGCCGCGCCGAGCGGCCCGCGGACAATCGCAGCATCGCGGTCAAGAGCGCTTCCACGGATGTGCCCTCGGGCGCCCGGTCCAGAATGGTCTTGAGGCGCCCATCGAGCAGCAGCATGGTGAAGCCATGCACCAGCGACCAGGCCGATGCGATCGCGGCCGCCTGATCCAGCGTAAGCTGCTCCTTGGAGATCTGCTCATGCCGGCTGGCGCCGACGCCGCGGGTCAGCCCTGCGAATGAGGCCTCCGACGCCTCGTGCAGCGATGGCCGCGAATGATCGAGCCGCTCGCTGCGGAACATCAGCCCATACATGCCGGGATGCGCCTGCGCATAGGCGACGTACGCCTTGGCGCTCGCCACGCCCTTTTCGGGCGGTGTCGCCGCCGAAGCGTCAGCCGCCGCCATCGCCTGGCCGAATTGCCGGAAACCGATCGCTGCGAGTTCGCTGAGCAAACCGGTGAGATCGCCGAAATGATGCGTGGGCGCGGCGTGCGACACGCCGGCTTCGCGTGCCACCGCACGCAGGGTCAGCCCCGCCAGTCCGTCACGCTCGAGCACGCGCTCGGCGGCTCTCAATAGCGCCTCGTGCAGGTCGCCATGATGATACGGCGCGTCGGTGGCCCCGCGCCGCGGCGCCGGACGATCGGAGGCTCCACGCGCAACCCGGCGGGCCGGAGCCCGCGCCGGCCGTGTCGCCTTGTTTTCCTTGGATAATCTTGCCATGCGGCCGTTATAGGTCGCAATTTTTACACTGTAAAGATTTTGCTTGACGACCGACGGTGCCGTCCCTACTGGTATCTTTACGATGTAAAGATCATAATGCAGGGAGATCGGAATGCTCGACCAGGTCACATCCACCGCGGCGCGGACCAATCTGGCGCCGATCCCGTTCGAAGCCGATGCGCCATTCCCAAAGATCTCGGGCGAATTGCCGCGCGAGCTGAACGGCACGCTCTATCGCAACGGCCCCAATCCGCAATTCGATGTGCCGGGCGCGCACTGGTTCGTCGGCGACGGCATGCTGCACGCCTTCCATCTCGAGAACGGCCGCGCCAGCTACCGCAACCGCTGGGTCCGCACCGCGAAATGGCAGGCCGAGCACGACGCCGGCCGCGCGCTGTTTGGCGGCTTCGGCCGCAAGCTGCCGGACGCTCCCGCCGACATCACGACCGATGGCTGCGTCGCCAACACCAACATCATCTACCACGGCGGCAAGCTGCTCGCGCTGGTCGAGAGCCATTTGCCGACCGAGATCGACCCCGGCACGCTCACTCGCCTCGGTTATTGCGACTACCAGGGCGCGATCTCCGGCCCCTTCACCGCGCATCCCAAGATCGACCCGGTCACCGGCGAGATGGTGTTCTTCGGCTACAACGCCGCGGGTCCGCTGACCCCGGCGCTGTCATTCGGTGCGGTGAACTCGTCCGGCGTGGTGAGCCGGTTCGAGCGCTTCGAGGCGCCCTATGCCAGCATGGTGCACGACTTCATCGTCACCGAGAACCACGTGCTGTTTCCGATCCTGCCGATATCAGGCAGCATGCAGCGCGCGATGAAGGGACAGGCGCCCTACGCCTGGGAGCCGGACAAAGGCGCCTATGTCGGCGTGATGAAGCGGAGCGGTTCGTCAAAGGACATCGTCTGGTTCCGCGCCGAGACCTGCTACGTCTTCCACGTCATGAACGCGTGGGACGACGGCAACCGCATCATCGCCGACGTGATGCAGTTCGAGGAAGCGCCGCTGTTCAACCATCCCGACGGCTCGCCAACCGACCCGAAGAATAACCGCGCGCGCTATTGCCGCTGGACTTTCGACCTCTCAGGGAATACCGACCGCTTCACGCAAACCTATCTCGACGACCTCACCGGCGAATTCCCCCGCATCGACGATCGTCGCGCCGGATTTGCCAGCCATCACGGCTGGTACGCCTGCGCCAACCCTGACCTACCGATGTTCGGTGCGCTGTCCGGCATCGTGCATGTCGACGGCCGTGGCAAGCGGGTCGGCCATTATCTCCTGCCCGCCGGCGATACCATCTCCGAGCCGGTGTTCGTCGAACGCAGCGCGGACGCGGCTGAAGGCGACGGCTGGCTGCTCGCGGTGGTCTGGCGCGCCCGCGAGAACCGCAGCGACCTCGCCGTGTTCAACGCGCAGGATGTCGAGGCAGGCCCGGCCGCTCTGGTCCATCTCGGCCACCGGGTGCCGGATGGATTCCACGGCAATTGGGTCGGAGCGCGGTAGCTGCCGATCGTCTCAGACGTAAGAGCATCAGTCTCTCCAATCTTCATGCCCGGCCCCGTGCCGGGCATCCACGTCTTTCTCGCCGCTTGCAGCAAGGCGTGGATGGCCGGGACAAGCCCGGCCATGACGACGCGGAGAAATCGATAGCCACTCATCGCACCCGCAGAGCATTGACGTTTCATGATTTTTGCAGACCGCATCACGATTTTGACACTGTAAAGATTTCGCTTGACGCTCCCGTTGCCCACCTCTAGGGTATCTTTACGATGTAAAGATCAGCCTTCGAGGCTCACCATGACGATCTTCCTGATCCTCGCTCCCTACGGCGCCTTTGCCACGCTGATGCTGGTGACCTCGGCCGTGGCGAGCCTGCTCTGCGCCGCCCTGATCTGCCTTGCCGTCATCGCGTTCGATATCGCGCGCGGCCGCAGCATCAAGATCCTCGGTGTCGGCTCGGTCATCGTGTTCACCGCAGTCGGCTGCTACCTCACCTTCGTCGACGCGACGCCGAGCAGCATCGCGGTGAAGATCGCGGTCGATGTCGGCATGCTCGTGGTGTCGCTCGGCTCGATCCTGATCGGCCATCCCTTCACGCGGCAATATGCGCTCAAGCAGGTCGATGCCGAGATCGCGAAGCAGCCTGGCTTCCTCAATGCCAATTATCTGATCACCGGCGCCTGGGCCGCCGCGACGCTGTTGATGTTGATCGGCAACATCGCGGTGCTCTACGTACCCGCCCTGCCGCTGTGGACCGGCCTGCTGATCGCCTTTGCGGCGCGCAACGCCGCGGTCGGCTTCACCCGCTGGTATCCGCAATATCGCATGGCCAAGGACGGCGCGCCGCCGGCCGGCGCGTTGCCGTCGCACTGACCGCTAAGGTCACAACACCAAAGCAATCACCGCCCCGAGGAAACGGAAACCACCACGATGAAGAGCGTATTTGCCAGGCTCGCGAGCGACTTCCTCTCCACCATCGTCTTCCTGGTGGTCTATCTCGCCACCGACAATGTGCTGATCGCCACCGGCGTTGCGATCGCGGGTGCAATCGCGCAAGTGCTGTATGCACGCGTCAGGGGACAGGCGCTCGGCTACATGACCTGGGCAAGCCTTGGCCTGGTGATCGTGCTGGGCGGCGCGACGCTCGTCACCAACGATCCGCGCTTCGTGCTGGCCAAGCCCGCGATCGGCCACATCGCGATCGGCGCGATCATGCTGAAGCGCGGCTGGATGCTGCGCTATCTGCCGCCGATCGTGACCGAGACCATTCCGGAATACGCCACCCTCGCCGGCTATGCCTGGGCCGGGTTGATGTTCATCCTCGCCGCCGGCACCATCGCGACCGCGGCGACCGGCGACATGAAGCTGTGGGCGTTCTACGTGTCGGTGGTGCTACTTGGTGCGAAGATCGCGGCCTTCGCGATCCAGTACGTCGCGTTCCGCGTCCTGGTCGGCAGCCGGCTGCGCGCCACCGCCCGCGCCTGATCGTCGCTAGCCGCGAACTAGGCGCGCGCGGCAAGATGGGCTATACCGCCGCGCACGCTTTTCACCTCGAGGGGAGACATCGATGGCGGTGGACGGAAACTGGAATCTGACGATGACGACGCCGATGGGCGAGCGCAAGGCGACGCTGTCGCTGGCAAGCTCCGGCGGCACGCTCACCGGCACGCAGGGCGCCGAGGGCAACTCCACCGAAATCTTCGACGGCACCGTGAACGGCGACGACGTCTCCTGGAAGGTCTCCATCACCAACCCGATGCCGCTGACGCTCGAATTCACCGGCAAGGTCGCCGGCGACGGCATCTCCGGCGAGATGGGCATCGGCCCGATGGGCAGCTTCCCCTTCACCGGCACGCGGGCGTAAGCAAACCGGTCTAGAACCAGATCTGCATCGGCAGATCATGCGCATCCAGCGGCTGCTGTCCCTCGGGAACGCAGCCGTTCGGTTGATGGGCCGCGAGCGCCACCGCGCAGGCATCCAGCACATCGTCGCGCTTCGCACCGCTGCCGATCCGCGCGACGGTGAGCCAGCGATCGATCTCGCGAAGGCCCGCTCGCTTCAGCAGCCTGCAACGCAGCGCATCGCCCTCCTCCGACTTCTTGCGCGGCAGCGGCACCCCCGCGTTCAGCAGCAGGAACACCAGCTCGGGATGCACCTCGCGGATGTCGCGCGAGGGGTCCGCGCGGACGAACCTATCGACCTCCATGATCTTCTTGCCGAGGTGCCAGAGCTGGCGCGAGACGCAGGTCTGGCCGCGGCGTTGCGCTTCACGATTCGCTGCGTCGGGATCGTCGAACTCCTGCCACAGCCAGCGCCGCGCACCGGTGAAGACGCGCGAGGTGTGCGGCCGCAGGCGCTCGCGCGCGAGACGGTCGCAGCCGCGTTCGCCGTCGTCGGTCATGCCGATCGGGATATCGATCCCGGCACGGTCGAACGGACGCGACAACGCGTCCGCAATGTCGCCATGAAAGGAAATCGTACGCTGGTCGCCGTCGATGCTGACGGCGACCCAGCCTCTGGAGAATCCGTCGAGGCCTAAAACCCTCAACCCAGGTTCAATTCCTTGAAGAAGTCGTTGCCCTTGTCATCGATGATGATGAAGGCCGGGAAATCGACCACTTCGATGCGCCAGATCGCTTCCATACCGAGCTCCGGATACTCGACCACCTCGACCTTCTTGATGCAGTGCTCGGCGAGGTTCGCCGCCGCGCCGCCGATCGAGCCGAGATAGAAGCCGCCGTGGTTCTTGCAGGCCTCGCGCACCGCGACCGCGCGGTTGCCCTTGGCGACCATCACCATCGAGCCGCCGGCGGCCTGGAACTGGTCGACAAAGGAATCCATGCGGCCCGCGGTGGTCGGGCCGAACGCGCCGGAGGCATAGCCCTCGGGCGTCTTGGCGGGGCCGGCGTAGTAGACCGGATGGTTCTTGAAATAATCCGGCAGCGGCTCGCCCTTCTCCAGCCGCTCGCGCAGCTTGGCGTGGGCGGAGTCGCGCGCGACGATCATGGTGCCGGTCATCGAGACGCGGGTCTTGATCGGATATTGCGACAACGTCGCCAAGATCTCCTTCATCGGCTTGTTGAGGTCGATCTTGACCACCTCGCCGCCGAGCGACTGTTCGACCGCGGGCAGATACTGCGCCGGGTTGTGCTCGAGCTCCTCGAGATAGACACCGTCCTTGGTGATCTTGCCGAGCACCTGGCGGTCCGCCGAACAGGACACGCCGAGCCCGATCGGCAGCGAGGCGCCGTGGCGCGGCATCCGGATCACGCGCACGTCGTGGCAGAAATACTTGCCGCCGAACTGCGCGCCCACCCCCAGGCTTTGCGTCATCTTGAGGATTTCCTGCTCCATCTCGAGATCGCGGAACGCATTGCCGTCGGGCGAGCCGTGGGTCGGCAACGCATCGAGATAGCGCGCCGAGGCGAGCTTCACGGTCTTCATGCAGAGCTCGGCCGAGGTGCCGCCGATCACGATCGCAAGGTGATACGGCGGGCACGCCGCGGTGCCGAGCGTCAGCACCTTCTCCTTTAGGAACGCCAGCAGCCGGTCCTTGGTCAAGACCGAGGGCGTCGCCTGGAACAGGAAGCTCTTGTTGGCGCTGCCGCCGCCCTTGGCCATGAACATGAACTTGTAGGCGTCGTCACCCTCGGCGTAGATCTCGCACTGCGCCGGCATGTTGTTGGCGGTGTTCTTCTCCTCATACATCGACAAGGGAGCCACCTGCGAGTAGCGCAGATTGCGGCGCAGATAGGCGTCGCGTGCGCCTTCGGACAACGCGGCCTCGTCCTCGCCGTCGGTGATGACGTTGCAGCCCTTCTTGCCCATGATGATCGCGGTGCCGGTGTCCTGGCACATCGGCAGCACGCCGCCGGCCGCGATGTTGGCGTTCTTGAGGAAATCGAAGGCGACGAACTTGTCGTTGTCGCTGGCTTCCTTGTCCTCGAGGATCGAGCGCAGCTGCTTCAGGTGGCCCGGCCGCAGATAGTGGTTGATGTCGCCGAACGCCGCCTCGGAGAGCGCCCGCAGCGCCTCGCGCGACACCACCAGCATGTCCTTGCCCAAGACCTTCTCGACCCGGACGCCCTCGCTCGTCACCTTCTTGTAGGGCGTGGTGTCGGCACCCAGCGGGAACAAGGGCGTGTGCTTGTAGGGCGGAACGGGCTTCTGCTGGTCGGGGAAGGCGGAGGGGGCGTTCATGAGCTGCTCTTTGGGCTTGCAGGCCGGGTTCGAAAGGCCGGTCCGGCCGCGGGGCCGCCGGCAATGTAGAGCCGTTCTAAGCCTTTTTCGGGCAAAGGAAAGGGAAGCCGGCTGCCTTCCAGCCATGCGCGGGACCGGCAATCCATATGCTAGGTTTCATGCCACCGTGATCTCGGATTGCCACAACGCGCAGCACACCGCCAATCGGCCGGGGAAGCCACCAGGAGACCTTCATGAAGACAGCGCTTGTGATCCGGTTTGCGGCGCTGGCCCTGCTGGTCGCGCTCCCGGGCGGCGCCGATGCCGCGCGCCTCGGCAGGTCCTGCGGCGGCCTTGCCGGCCTGCAATGCAGCAGTCGCGGCCAGTTCTGCCAGTTCAAGCCGGGGCAATGCGGCCGTGCCGACCAGTCCGGCAGCTGCGCGTTCCGGCCGACGATCTGCAACAAGATCTTCAAGCCGGTGTGCGGCTGCGACGGCAAGAGCTATGGCAATGATTGCGAGCGCCGCGCCGCCGGCGCCTCCAAGGCGCAGGACGGCAAGTGCCCGTCCTGACTGGCGATGTTGACGCGCCGCGCGGGAGCCTGCATGTAGCTTCGCGTATATTCATACCGCGGGGGTATTTCGTGACAGCACCGTTGCGCCGACGCGCTTTCAGCATCCGCTCCACCCTGCCGGCCGCGCTGATCGCGCTAGCCACGGCTCTTGTCGCCGCGCCCGCGCATGCCGACCCCTGCGTGGATATCGCCAAGCAACTCGCCGGCCAGATCGACGGCCTGAAGGTCAATTTCAGCGCCGCCAACATCACCTACCTCACACACCCGGCGGCGAAGGAATTGTCGCTCGGCTGCCGTGGCAAGGACTATGCGATCGAGCTCTATGCCAAGACCGATCGCAAGATGAAGCCGGAGTTCTTCAATCTGGTCGGCTCGGCCACCGCACTGATCTTCACCGTGCCGAAGGACGACGCCACCACCGGCACCTCGCGCTGCCTGAAGCGGATGGGCATTCTGCGCGGCAACACCATCACCATGCGCTATCGCCGCCTCAATCTCGAATGCACGCGCAACAGGACCGATGCCTCGATCACGGTCCGTCGCGGCAACAACGAGTGATCAGCCCTCGCCGGTGACCCGGCCGATCGCGTCGACGATCTTGCCCCAGCCCGGGCTCATCATGTCGAAGGCGAAGCGGTTGCCGGGGAAGACGAAGCCGTCATGCACCATGCGGACCTGCGTGCCGCCGTCGACCGGCGTCAGCGTCCAGGTGACCACCGAGTCGAGCTTCGAGCCGTATTGCGGATTGGTATCGGCGCCGCCCTTCCAGGAATAGCGCAGCAGGCGCGGCGGATCGCAATCCAGCACCTCGCAATGCACGACGCCGTCCCAGTCGCCGATCGGCTTGGTGCGGAAGTTGAAGCGGTGTCCGACGCGCGGCTGAAAATCGTTCGGCATCAGCCATTTCATCAGCAGTTCGCTCGTGGTCAGCGTCCGCCAGATTCTGTCGGCGGCATAGGGCAGCACCTTCTCGACCGTGATCGCGTGCGTCTCGCTCATCACTCACTCTCCTTCAACAATTTCTCCAGATTGGCGAAGCGCTCGGCCCAGAACGTCTCGTAGTGGGCGAGCCAGTCGATCAGCGGACTGAGCCCCTTCGGCGCGACGCGGTAGTGGATGTGCCGGCCCTCGCGCCGCTCGGCGACCAGCCCGGCGTCACGCAACGCGCGCAGATGTTGCGACACCGCCGGCTGCGACACCTTGGAGCCCTGCACCAGCCCGGTCGCGGCGATCTCGCCTTCGCGGATGATCCGCTCGAACACCGCGCGCCGCGTCGGGTCCGCGAGGGTTTTGAGCACATTGGTCAGCTGCATGGCTGCGGTCATGCAGATATATAAGCAATTACTTATACGATTGTCAATTGAGGTGCGATGCGACCGCGCCCCAGGAACACCTCACCGGCTCCGAAAGTTGATGATCGGGGCCGCATGCCTGCCGGGAAAAGGGTGCGATAATCGCGGCCGGACTCACGGAGCCGCCCATGATCGCAAAGCTCCTCGTGCAAAACACCTTCTTCGTCATCGCCATGGCCGCGCTGCTGTTTGCCTCCGCCGGCACGCTGCACTGGCCCGGCGCGTGGGCCTATCTGATCGCCTCGGCGCTGATCGGCCCGGCCTGCGGGCTGTGGCTCGCCAAGGTCGATCCCGGCCTCCTGGCCGAGCGCATGCGGCTCACCGCACGTGAGGGCCAGCCGACCGAAGACAAGCGCTTCATGCTGGCCTTCCTGGTCATTGCGGTGCTGTGGTTCATCGCGATGGGGCTCGACCGCCGTTTTGGCGGCGCCAATGCCGGCGTGGCGCTGATCGTGCTTGGCCTCGCGCTGTACCTGCTCTCGACCGGGCTGATCCTGTGGGTGTTCCGCACCAACTCGTTCGCGGCACCGGTCGTGAAGGTGCAGAGCGAGCGCGACCATCACGTGATCTCGACCGGGCCCTACGCGCTGGTCCGCCACCCCATGTATACGAGCGTGATGCTGTTCTTCATCGGCGTGCCGCTGACGCTCGGCTCCTGGTGGGGTCTGGCCTTCGTGCCGGTGTTCTTCGCGATGTTCGCGTTCCGCACCCGGATCGAGGAGCGCACGCTGGTGGCGGGATTGTCAGGCTATGCCGATTATACGGCACGGGTGCGCTACCGCCTCGTGCCCGGGCTGTGGTGAGGAGCGATCATGGCAGAGAGCAAGATCTACACCGGCGGCTGCCATTGCGGCCAGGTCCGCTTCGAATGCACCACCGACATGGCCATGGTCACCGCCTGCAACTGCTCGATCTGCACCAAGAAGGGCCTGCATTTCGTATTCATGCCGCCAACGAGCTTCCAGCTCCGCGCCGGCGCCGAGAACCTGAAGGAATATCTCTTCAACCGCCACGCCATCCGCCACCAGCTCTGCGTCGATTGCGGCGTCGACGTGTTCGCGCGCGGCAACAAGCCCGACGGCAGCGACATCGTGGCGCTGAATGTCAGCTGCATCGACGGCATCGATCTGTCGAAGATCAAGATGACGCCGGTGGACGGCAAGAGCCGGTGACTGCGAAGCAGTCATTCCGGGGCACGCGGAGCGTGAACCCGCAATCCAGAGATTGTGGCGCGAGATTCCGGGTTCGCTTCGCGCCCCGGAATGACGGCGATCACAAATCCAGCGCCTTGTAGCGCCGGAAAATCCCCTCCTCGTTGAACGGGATCCGCCGCGCGCTCGCCAGATAGGCCTTGATGTTCGGCCGCTCGGCGACGCGATCGCGGAGCGCGATCAGGCGCGGAACCTTCTTCTCATATGCCGCCATGCGCTTTGGAAACGCGTAGCGCAGTCCTTCCACGATCTGGAACAGCGACAGGTCGACATAGGTCAGCCTGCGGCCGGTGACGAACGCGCCGCCATTCGCCGCGACCAGATCCTCGAAATAGCCGAGATATTTCGGCACCCGCGATTTCCAGAACTCTTCCGTGCGCTTCTTCGCCGGCGCCTTCTGGTCTTCATAATACAGCGACGGGCCGAGCGGATGATGGGTGTCGTGGATCTCCAGCACGAAATCCGCGATCGTCAGCTGCAGCTGATGCACCCAGAGCTTTCCGCCTTCAGCTTTCGGCGCCAGGCCATGGCGCACGCCGAGATAGAGCAGGATGTTGGCGGTTTGCCCGATCACGAGCTGGCCTGCCTTGAGGAACGGCGGCGCGAACGGCGGCGTGCCCTTGTGCGCGTCCATCATCTTCATCATGGCGCCGGTGCCGCCCTTGGCCCGCGCGACATCGGTATAATCCGCGCCCGCATCCTCGAGCGCGAGACGGACATATTCGCCGCGCCCCTGGATCATCGGCCAGTAGTAAAGCTGATAGTGCATGGACTTATCTCCAAAAACTTCACCGCATCGGTTCGCGCAAGGTCGATCGTAGCCGCGCCGTCGTCAGATCGTCCACCTCGCGCAGTCCGCCTGTGCGAACCGCGCGGCGACTGCTAAGGTTCCAACGTGGAATCTTCGACGAAGGATCATCTGATGGCGGACAACAAGAAGAAGCGGGGCGCACGCGATCGCGCTCTGATCGCGTTGAGCGAGTCCTACGAAGTTGCGTACTGGTCCAAGAAGTTCAAGGTCACGCCGGCCAAGCTCAAGGCCGCGGTCAAGAAGGTCGGCCATTCAGCCAGGAAGGTGGAAGCCCATTTCAGGGAGCAGCGCCACAAGGCCGCCGACCGCGCGCTGATCGCGCTCAGCCAGCCCTACGAGGTCCGCTACTGGTCGAAGAAGTTCAAGGTAACCCCTGCCCGGCTGAAGGCGGCGGTCGACGAGGTCGGACATTCCTCGAAGAAGGTCGGGGCCTACTTCGCGGCGAAGAAAGCAGCGAAGAAAAAGAAGGCGGCCAAGAAGGCCGTCAAGAAGACGACCAAGCGCAAGAAGGCCTGAGCGCCTTCCGTCATTGCGAGCCAACGGGCCGCGCGAACCCGCGCCCGATGACAGGCTCCGCGAAGCAATCCATCGTGCGGCATATGTGGACAGATGGATTGCTTCGTCGCTATCGCTCCTCGCAATGACGGGCATACACGCGCAGACGTTCTGACTGCCCCCGTACTGCCGCCTCAATTCGCCGCGAAGTCGGCCGGCAGGCCATCGCCGCCAGTGCCGCGACACGCGAATGAAGCGCGCAAAACAAAAGCGCCGCGGACCAAGCCGCGGCGCCTTGTCCGTCATCTCGGACCAGCGATCAGTTGGTCTGCTGGATCGCCGAGAGCTCCCAATTGCCGCCGCGCTGGCGCACGAAGGTCCAGACCTCGGTGACCTCCTCCGGCTGCCCGCCGCTGAGCTGGCGGCCGGTGCCGCGCTCGAGCATGGTGTCGACCAGCGAATAGCGCATCGCGACCGTCGCATATTCGCTGTCGCCTTCGCGCCAGGCTTCCGCCAGATCGCCCTGCAGGAGCTTCACGTTGGACGTCTTGTTGGTGACGTTGCGCGCCTTGTTGTCCTCGAGATCCCTGGAGAAGTACGACACCATCTCCGGCGTCGCGAGCGTGTGCAGCTTCGCAATGTCCTCGTTCGACCACGCAGCCTGGATCTCGCCGAGCAGCCGCTCGAAGGTCTCGTAGTCGGCGGGCGCGATCTCGACCGGCGCGTTCGATCCGCCGCCGAGGCCAAAGCCGAAGCCCGAGCGGGCGTTGGCCTGCGGGCCCGGGCCGACATCGGGTCCGCCCGCGTAAGCAGCGGCCGGCTGATTGCGGCGCTGCCACCACGACATCGCGAGCCGGACCACGAGCACGATCAGGCCGATCTGCAGCAACAGGCCGAGCATCGACGACAGGCCGCCGAGGCCCGAGAACAGGCCGCCGCCGAACAGCATGCCGAACAGGCCGGCGCCAAGGAAACCCGCGGCCAGGCCGCCGAGCAGACCACGGCCCATTCCGCCGCGGCCGAACAGGCCGCCGGAATTCGCCGCCGCCGGCGAGCTCATGCCCGGGCTACCGGGCTGGCTGAAGGTCCGGTTCAGCGGCGCAACCGAGCCCGGTGCGGTGTTGGTCGAGGGCGGCGCGGAGAACGTCCGCGAGCCGCGCGAGCCGCCACCGCCAACGCGGGCGTCGGCCGCCGAAACGGTCATCATCACGGGCAGCGCCAGCGCCATCGCGACGGCGATCGCCCGAACAATTCCACGCGTGCGTTGCGAGAAATTCATGTTGGTTTCCTCAAAGGATTCCCCGGCATGGGGAAACGCCCCTAAGATGGGCAGGGCCTGATAAAAGTGAAGCGGGAAACGGGAACTGCGGCTGCGGCCCTCGGTCGCGGCGATGTGACACTATGGTCCTTGTGGATGCGACGGCGCGTCCTAGCGCGGGACGAGGTTTCGGTTCAACCGTAGCCGCGCCGGAATTTCGCCTCGCACCTGCGAGAAGCCAAAGCGCATGCGCCTCGACGTATAGCTAGGGCGCGTCCTCATAAATTGGCCATGGCGGATTTACCTCGAAAACCTGACATCGCCGCATGACGATGGCTTGTCGGTTTTGGGGCCAACTGCGGACAATGTTGCCAACCAAGCGCGTCTAAGTCGCTGTGGTTACTTTCCGACGCAGTCAAGAACCAAAAACACGGGAAGCTGAGAAGCCGCTGCTCCCATGAGGCACATCCGAATTAGAATGTACTCAACGGGTACCAAGGCTAGTTGGTCCTTTTCAGCCGCTCTGCGCAAGCACCAATCCCATCGAACCACAATGAAACAGTGGAACGCTAATATTGGAGCTGTCCACACCGCCAGCGCCTCCCATAAGGAGGTTGAAGAATGGCGCAAGTGCCAGCCGGGGCATGCCTTTGGAGGATTAATCAGCAGCAGTGCCGCGGCCGTCATAGCGGAGAGCAGCAGGGCGATCAAAGTGGAAGTGCGAGCTGTTTTCATCCTGACTAATGATAGGTTGCGCAGCATCGGTCGATCAACCGAAAAGATCGGCGTACCAAACGATGAATAAAGCGGTTGCGACTTCCGCAAAGGGTCAAAAGCCGCCGATCACGACCGAGCTGGGCAACTTCCGCTCTACGACTGGAAGCCGACGTTTATGAGCACACGCCCTAGTTCGCGGTCATGGTTTCCTTCACCGCGGCGACCAGCTGCGTCAGCGTGAACGGTTTCGGCAGGAACGCAAATTGCTGGTTTTCCGGCAGGCTCTTCTCGAAGGCGTCCTCGGCGTAGCCGGAGACGAAGATGATCTTCAGCTCCGGATTGCGACCGCGCATTTCCTTGAGCAGCGTCGGGCCGTCCATCTCCGGCATCACGACGTCGGAGACGACGAGATCGACCGCGCCGTTCTTCTCCTCGAACGCTTCCAGCGCCTCGACGCCGTTGGCCGCCTCGATCACGCTGTAGCCGCGCGAGCGCAGGCCGCGCGCATTGAGCGAGCGCAGGCCGTCCTCGTCCTCGACCAGCAGGATGGTGCCCTGCCCGGTGAGATCGGGCTTCGGCTTGGCCGCCTCGGCAGCGGAGACTTCCTTCGACGCACCGTTGCCGGCCTGCACCCCGGATGCGACCTCCTGCGCGATCTCCTGTTCCTGGCGATGCCGCGGCAGGTAGATGCGGAACGTGGTGCCGCCACCCGGCACGGAATCGACATAGACGAAACCGCCGGTCTGCTTGACGATGCCGTACACGGTGGACAGGCCGAGGCCTGTGCCCTTGCCGACCTCCTTGGTCGAGAAGAACGGCTCGAAGATCTTGTCGATGATCTCGTGCGGAATGCCGGTGCCGGTGTCAGCAATCTCGATCTTCACATAATCCGCGGCCGGCATGCCCTTGTTGGCAAGCTGAGCGGCTTCCTCGGTCGGCACGTTGGCGGTGCGGATGGTGAGCTTGCCGCCGTCGGGCATCGCGTCGCGCGCGTTGACCGCGAGATTGACCACGACCTGCTCGAACTGCGAGACGTCGACCTTCACCGGCCACAGGTCGCGGCCATGCACCAAGTCGAGCTTGACCTTCTCGCCGATCAGCCGGCGCAGCAGCATGGTGAGGTCGCTCAAGGCGTCGCCGAGATCCAGCACCTGCGGCCGCAGCGTCTGGCGGCGCGAGAACGCCAGCAGCTGCCGCACCAGCGTCGCGGCGCGGGTGGCGTTCTGCTTGATCTGCATGATGTCCTGGAACGACGGGTCGGTCGGCTTGTGCGCGTTCAGCAGGAAGTCGTTGGCCATCATGATGGCGGAGAGCACGTTGTTGAAGTCGTGCGCGATGCCGCCGGCGAGCTGGCCGACCATCTCCATCTTCTGCGACTGGTTGATCTGGTTTTCCAGCGCGCGCCGCTCGGTGATCTCGAGCATGTAGACGATCGCGGTCTCGGCGTCGCGCTCGTCCTTCTCGATGGTCGTGACGAAGAACTGGGCGAAGCGCTCCTTGGGGCCGTCGAGCATCACCTCGACCGGCGCGATATCGCCCTGCCCCTCGGCGGCCTGGTTGATGGCGGCGATCAGGAGGCCGCGGTCGCGCGGATTGACCGCGCGGAAGATCGACCTGGCGGCGCCGCCGTCGCCGTTCAGGCTCTGCGCCAGCTTGGCGTAGCGCGCATTGGCGCCGACCACGTTGCCGCCGCGATCGACGGTCGCGATCGCCATCGGCGTATGGTCGAAGAAGCGCATGAAGCGCACCTCGGCGGCGCGCTCCGGATCGGAACGCTCGTCGCGGGCGCGGCTGATCACCAGCGTGCGCGAGGCGCCCGCCGCGCCGTCGGCGCCGAAGGCGAGCTTGTGATAGAGCCGGACCGGCACGGTCTTGCCGCCGCGCATCCGCAGGTCGATGTCGAACACCTCGGTCTTGACCTCGCCCGGCACCGCCGCGATTGAGGTCAGCAAGGCCGCGCCATCGCCCGAGACGATGTCGGTCAGTTTCAGGCCGCCCGAACCGATTTCGGCCAGATCGTAATCCAGCCAGTTGGCGAGCGTGGCGTTGACATAGGCGATCTCGCCGGCCGGATTGACCGAGAAGAAGCCGCACGGCGCGTGGTCGAGATATTCGATCGCGTGCCGCAGCTCCTGGAACACGTCTTCCTGGCGCTCGCGGTCGCGCGTGATGTCGGCGATCGACCACACCGCGTATTTCGCGTCGCGCTTGCCCTCGCCGAGCGGCCGGACGCGCAACCGCAGCCAGCGGCCCTGTGCACCACCTTGCCCGGCCTCATGGCCGGCGATGCGGACCTCCTCCTGCTGCCGCTTGCCCTCGCGTGCGGCCTTCAGGAGGCGGAACACCGCCTCGGAGACGTCGGGGTTGCCGATGAAGACGCGCTCGACCGGACGGACGTCCTGCGGCCCGGCCGCACCGGTCAGCGTCAAATAGGCGGCGTTGGAATAGACCACGTGGCCGCGGGAGTCGGTGACGACGAGGCCTTCCTGGGCCTGGTCGGCGATCCGCGCCATCACCGGGTCGTCGGTCGCGCGGTCGGAGAAGCGGATGATGCCGGCGGCAAGGGCGAATAGGTTGAAAACCCCGACGGTGGCGAGCAGCGCCAGCACACCGAGGATGTAGGGTTGCGCCTGGCTGCGGCCGATGATCACGAGCCAGACCGCCACCGCGACGATGCCGGCCGCGACCAGCAGCACCAGCAGGATGCTGCCGCTGCGCCGCGCCGGCCCGTGGGCCACGAACGGCTCGGCCGCAGGAGGATCGTTGCTATCGGCGGTCATCTGGAGAGACATGGCTCGTCTGCATCACGAAGGCGACCGGCCGGCCACCTCGCACCTGAGTGCCTGAATCGGACCCGAAAACGCAAGTCCATCAGGCGGCAATTTCGCAAGTTACGCGCATTTCAAGCGGTTTTCCGCCCTTTTACTTACGCTGGCCGGACAGGCCGCGCCTCAGCCGCATCACGTAGCCGATGATTTCGGCAACCGCATGATAGTGCTCGACCGGGATTTCCTTGTCGATGTCGACGGTCGCATAGAGCGCCCGGGCCAGCGGCACGTTCTCCACGATCGGAATGTCGTGCGCCTTGGCGATCTCCCTGATCTTGAACGCGAGGACGTCGACGCCCTTGGCGACGCAGATCGGCGCCGACATGCTGCGGTCATAGGCCAGCGCCACCGAATAGTGGGTCGGGTTGGTGATGATCACCGAGGCCTTCGGAACCTGGGCCATCATGCGCTTCCTGGCGCGCTGGACCCGCAACTGCTTGATCCTGCCCTTGACGTGCGGGTCGCCTTCCGACTGCTTGAACTCCTCCTTCATCTCCTGCAGCGACATCTTGTGACGCTCGTACCAGGTCCGGTACTGGAAGAAGTAGTCGGCGATCGCAACCGCGGCGAGGATCGCGACCACCGCCGCCATCAGGTGCACGGTCATGCCGGTGATGGCGGGCAGCAGCTCGGCCGGGTCGACCCGCAGGAACGATTCCATCCGCATCCGATCGGGCCACAGCACCATGACCATCACGGCGCCGAGCGCGATCAGCTTGAACAGGCCCTTCAGGAAGTTCGCCACGGCCTGCTTGCCGAACAGCCGCTTGAAGCCGGCGGCCGGCGAGATCTTGGAGAATTTCGGCTTCAGTTGCTCGCCCGACCACACCAGCTGATGCTGGATCATGTTGCCGGCGACCGCGGCCAGCGCCAGCATCAGGAACGGCACGCCGATCGCGGCGACCACGGCGTAGCCAAGCGTCTGGGTCAGCTGCAGCAGGCCGGCACCGTCGGTGCGGATCATCCATGAATTGGCGATCAGGTTGCGCAGCGGCATCAAGATGCCGCCCCCGATCGAGCCAGCGAAGGTCGACAGCACCAGCGTGGCGCCGGCGATCATGAACCAGGTGTTGACCTCCTGGCTCTTGACGACGTCGCCTTTCTCGAGGGCTTCGTCGAGGCGTTTTTGCGTAGGGTCTTCTGTTTTGTCTTCGGTATCGTCGGCCATTTCTGCTCCTGATTAGTTCATCGGAGCGAGCTGGCGCATGACGCCGTTGAAGTAGTCGAAATAGGTGCTCATCATCGCCGCGAGCACGGCGGCGAAGATCAGGAAGCCGACCATGATCGAGAGCGGCACGCCGACGAAATAGACCTGCATCTGCGGCATCAGCCGCGCCAACACGCCGAGCCCGATGTTGAAGACGAGGCCGAACACCAGGAACGGCGCCGACAGCTGCAGGCCGATCTTGAAGGCGGCGGAGAAGGCCGAGGTCGCGAGCGCGGCGACGTCGCCGGTCGGCATGATCTCGCCGGGCGAGAAGATCCGGTAGCTCTCGCTCAGCGCCGCGATCACGAGATAGTGGCTGTCGGTGGCGAACAGCAGCGTCAGGCCGAGGATGGTGAGAAAGTTGCCGACGATCTGGCCCTGCTGGCCCTGGGTCGGATCGACGGCGGTGACGAAGCCGAGGCCGAGCTGCTGGGCGATCACCGAGCCCGCGACGTTGAGCGCCGACAGCGTCACCCGCGCGGTGGCGCCGAGCACGATGCCGATGATGAGCTCATGCACCATCAGGACGCCGAGCGCGGAGATCGACGTCAGGTCGACATGGTAGGCGTTGCGATGCAGCGGCAGGATGATCAGCGTCAGCAGCAGCGCGATCGACAGCTTGACCCGCGCCGGGATGTTGCTCTCGCCGAAACCGGGCAGCAGCATCACCATCGCGCCCACGCGCGCGAAGACCAGCACGAAGATTGCGGCCAGCGCCGGCAGCAGGGAGACATCGATGCGCATGACCGCGGCATTAGTGCATCAACCGCCGATGATTCGCGATGAAATCCGCATCATGTGGCTACTAAGCGAGTCCGCCATGAACGGCAGCGCCAGCAGCAATGTGACGAAGATCGCGAGGATCTTCGGCACGAAGACCAGCGTCTGCTCCTGGATCTGGGTCAGCGCCTGGAACAGCGACACCACGACGCCGACCACCAGGCCGACCACCATCAGGGGCGACGACACCACCACGATGGTCCAGATCGCATCGCGCGCCACGTCGAGAGTTTCAGGGCCGGTCATTTTGGATTCTCGCTTGCTGGTTGTTCAGTCATTCCGGGGCGCGAAGCGAACCCGGAATCTCGAGATTCCGGGTTCTGGTCCTTCGGACCATCCCGGAATGACACCGTCGTCAAATCGGCATCTTCATGATGTCTTCGTAAGCCTGGATTACGCGATCGCGGACCGAGACCAGCGTCGACACCGCAACGTCGGTGTCGGCGACCGCGGTCACCACGTCCATCACATTGGCCTTGCCCGAGGCCATCGCCATGGTCTGCGCGTCGGATTTCTTGCCCGCTTCCAGCACGCTGCCGACCGAGTCCTTCAGCAGCGCGCTGAACGACGGGCCGGCGACGGCCTGCCCGCCCAGCCCGGCCTTCTCGGCGCCGCCGCGCTCCATCATCCTGGCGAGGCTGGCATAGGCATTGGCGGCGACTGTCGGTGTAGCCATGAGTTACGTTCCCTGTTCTTGTTGCGTCAGGACTTGAGGATGTCGAGCGTGCGCTGGATCATCCGCCGCGTCGCGCTGATGATGTTGAGGTTCGCCTCGTAGGAGCGCTGGGCGTCGCGCATGTCGGTCATTTCGACCATCGCATTGACGTTCGGATATTTGACGTTGCCGGAGGCGTCCGCTGCCGGATTGCCCGGCTCGTGCTTGACGCGGAATGACGACTGGTCGGGGCGAATCCGGCCGAGCGTCACGACCTGGGCGTCGAGCGTGCGATCGAGCGCCGAGGAGAAGGTCGGCACCTTGCGGCGATAGGGATCGCCGCCCGCGGTCTGCGCGGTCGAATCGGCGTTGGCGATATTTTCCGAGATCACCCGCATCCGCCCCGCCTGCGCCCGCAGGCCAGAGGTCGCGATGCTCATCGAGCGGGCGAAATCGCTTGTTCCGTCTGCCATGGGATCCTCCCGCCGCCGTTAAATGGCCTAGCCCTTGCCGATCGCGGTCTTCAGCAGATGCAGGCTCTTGCTGTAGAGCGAGGTGGCGGCGGCGAAGTCCATCTGGTTGGCCGACACTTTCAGCATCTGCTCCTCGAGATTGACCGCGTTGCCGGCCGGGCGGGTCTGGAACCCGCTCTTGCCGCGATCATTGTCGAAAGTGTCCGGCGCGCCGGACGCCGCCATATGGGTGGCGCTGGTCTGCATCATCGGCAGCGTCCCCATGCCGGCGCCGACGGTTGCGCCGCCCTTGTCGAACGTCGGCTCGACCAGGTCGCGCGGCCGGAAGTTCGGCGTGTCGGAATTGGAAATGTTCTCGGCGAGCACCCGCTGGCGCTCCTGATGCCACTGCATCTTGGTGCGCAACGCCGACAGGATCGGGAGATCGTTCATGGCCATCGCGGCGGCTCCGTTAACCTCTTGGACGCCCATGGGCCTTCCGAGGTAGGCAGAATTTGCCCGGTGTATGGTTAACGGGTGGTTAAAATATCCGATGGAGCCGTGGAGAACGCCGCAACGGCGGCCGGCGAGCGCATTTTCGCCACGAATGCTGCGTTAACCAGCACAAACCAAGACAGCGTGGGGCGCTGAGAAGTCGTTTTGGGACAAGCGATTCTTGGTTTATTAATAGAACAATGGGCTGCAAGCCGCTGGGAATTAAGAAATAAGGCGAATCTCGGGCGCGATTCGCTGGCGCAAACCACATCTATCAATCCGCGCTCGTTGATGGCGGAAGCTGAGGAAGGCCACGATGGCCGGGGACTCCAATATGCAGGTCATTACATTCGTCTTGGCATTCGTTGTCGTGCTGGCGCTGATCGGCGTCACCGCATGGCTCGTTCGCCGCTTCGCCGGAAACCGCCTCGGCGCCAATGCCAACCGTGGCCGCATGCCGCGCCTGGCGGTGATCGACGCCGCCGCCGTCGACGGCCGCCGCCGCCTGGTGCTGGTCCGCCGCGACAATATCGAGCATCTGCTGATGATCGGCGGCCCGACCGACATCGTCGTCGAGCCGAACATTGTGCGGGCCATGCCCGGCCGCGATCAGATGTCGAGCCGCCCCGCAGTTGCGCCCGAGGCTGCGCTGCCGCGCGCAGCACCGCTGCCGGATGCGGCCTGGAACGAGAGCGAAGCCGCCCGCTCCGACGCGTTCGAGCTTCCCGAGCCTGAGCCGGCGCCGCGTCCGGCGCGCCCCTCCTTTGCCGACGAACTGCGCCGGCCCCCGCCGCCGCTGGCCGAGCGTCGCAGCGATCCGCTTGCCGGCTTCACGCCCGAGCGCGGCGAGCCGCGGCCCGATCCGATGCCGCCGCGCCTGCCGCCGCGCTCCGAGCCTGCCATCCCGCGCCCGCCGCGCGCGGCCGAGCCGCCGAAGGCACCGCCGCCGCTGCGCGCGCCCGAGCGCGCCGTGACGCCGCCGCCTCCCCCGGCTGCGCCGCCGGTTGCAACCCAGTCACCTCCGCCTCCGCCGCCGGCATCGAATGCCGATGCCAATCTCGCCGAGATGGCGCAGCGACTCGAGGCGGCGCTGCGCCGCCCGACCGGCGCCGGCGAAACCGTCGCGCCGCCGGTTGCGCCCGAGGCGCCGCCGGTGCGTGCCCCGCGCAGCGAGCCGCCCGCCCCGCCCGCAGGCGGACCGAAGAGCGGCTTCGAGAATCTCGAGGACGAGATGGCCTCGCTGCTCGGCCGACCGAAGAATCCTTCGTGAGATCGGGGACAGTCCCGCGTAGAGTTTTTTTCATCGCTGTCCTGATCGCCGCCGGATCCTTCGCTGGTCCGGCGATGGCGCAGGACATCAGCATCAACCTCGGCGGCGGCAATGGCGGCGTGACCGAGCGCGCGATCCAGCTGATCGCGCTGCTCACGGTGCTGTCGATCGCGCCGTCGATCCTGGTCATGATGACGTCGTTCACGCGCATCGTGGTGGTGCTGTCGCTGCTGCGCACCGCGCTCGGCACCGCCACCGCGCCGCCGAACTCGGTGATGATCGCGCTGGCGATGTTCCTCACCGCCTTCGTGATGGAGCCGGTGCTGCAGAAATCCTATGACGACGGCATCAAGCCGCTGGTCGCCAACCAGATCGGCGTCGAGGAGGCCTTGCAGCGCGCTTCGGTGCCGCTGCGCGGCTTCATGCAGAAGAACGTGCGCGAGAAGGACCTGAAGCTGTTCATGGATCTCTCCGGCGAGCCGCCGCCGGCGACGCCCGAGGAGATGTCGCTGCGCATCCTGGTGCCGGCCTTCATGATCTCCGAGCTGAAGCGCGCCTTCGAGATCGGCTTCCTGTTGTTCCTGCCGTTCCTGATCATCGACCTCGTGGTCGCCTCGGTCCTGATGTCGATGGGCATGATGATGCTGCCGCCGGTGGTGGTCTCGCTGCCGTTCAAGCTGATCTTCTTCGTGCTGGTCGACGGCTGGGCCTTGGTCGCCGGCAGCCTGGTGCAGAGTTACGGGGGGTAGCGCCCTGCGAAACATTCATGGCCCGTCGGCTGGATCGGCCGTGCCGTTGCACTATCATGCGCGGCATCGCATCCAGGGAGCCGTGCCGTGCAGCAGCCATTCGACCGCGCCGCAGAAGATCTCGGCAACGCCATCCATCTCGAGCATGTCAACGTGCAGGTGCCCGACCAGCGCCTCGCCACGCTGTTCTATGTGGCCGGCATCGGGCTGACCCGCGATCCCTATCTGATGGTCTCCGACAGCAACATGTGGGTGAATGCCGGCCGCAGCCAGTTTCATCTGCCGAGCGGCAAGCCGCAGGTGCTGCGCGGTCACACCGGCATCGTGATCGCCGGACGGCAGGCCTTGCTCCAGCGGCTTGCCGCAGTCGCGCCCAAGCTCGAAGGCACCGCGTTCAGTTATCGCGAGCACAACGATCACGTCGAGGCCATTTGCCCCTGGGGCAACCGCCTGCGCTGCTACGAACCCGACGCGAAGCGGTTCGGCCGCATCGCGCTCGGCATGCCCTATGTCGAATTCGCCGTGCCGCGCGGCACCGCCGAGGCGATCAGCCGGTTCTATCCGGAGATCATGGGCATCCCGGCCCGCGTTGTGAACGGCGACGGGGTCGTCGCGCGGGCAAAAGTCGGCAAGGACCAGTATCTGCAATTCCGCGAGAGCGACGAAGCGCAGGGCGAGTTCGACGGCCATCACGTTCAGATCTACATCGCGGATTTCTCGGGCCCCTACAAGCGGCTGCGCGAGCGCAATCTGGTCTCGCGCGAGGACAACCAGTATCAGTATCGCTTCTGCGACATCGTCGATCCCGCCAATGGCCGGCATCTGTTCACGATCGAGCACGAGGTGCGCAGCGCGACGCATCCGATGTATCTGCGGCCGCTGGTCAACCGCAATCCGGCGCAGACCAACCGCACCTTCGCCAACGGCTACGACCAGGCGCCATGGGCGATGGGGCCTGACCAGTATGATGGGTGAGCCGAGCGCTCCCCACCGCGACATCATCAGCAATCCCAGCCACGAGACCACATGCTTCCCTCCCAGCGCCATCTGTTCGAGATTCCTCGCGAGGTCTGCTACCTGAACTCGGCATCCTACAGCCCGCTGCCGCTGAAGACGCTCGACGCCGGCCGCGCCGCGGTCGGACGCAAGGGCCAGCCCTGGACGATCGATGCCGGCTTCGCCGGCCGCCAGCATGAACGCGCCCGCGCCGCGGCGGCACGCCTGATCAACGCCGATGCGAACGACATCGCACTGATCCCGGCGATCAGCTACGGCATAGCGACCGTGGCGAAAGCGCTGACGATTCCGCGCGGCACCCGCGTCGTGGTGCTGGAGAACGATCACTCCTCGCCGGTGCTGGAATGGCACGTCCGCGCCGAGGCGCAGGGTTTTGTCGTCGACACCGTGCGGCAGCCCGCCGACGGCGACTGGACGTCGGCGGTGCTGGCAACGATCGAGCGACCAGGCGCCCCGCCGGTCGGCCTTGCCTCGATCTCGTCGGTGCACTGGTCGGACGGCGGCTTGATCGACGTCGACAGGATCCAGGCGGCGCTGCAGCGGCACGGCGCAATGTTCGTCATCGATGCGACTCAGAGCGTCGGCGTCGTGGCGATGGATGTGAGACGACTTGATCCGGATGCGGTGATCTTCCCGACCTACAAATGGCTGATCGGCCCCTACGGCCGCGCCTTTCTCTATGTTGCCAAACGTCATCAGAACGGTGTGCCGCTGGAGCAGACCTCCGCCGGCCGCCGTGACGTCAATTCCGAGAACCCGGTCTATTTCGGCGATCTCGGCTATGTCGACAACGCCCGCCGCTACGACATGGGCGAGCGCGATCATTTCATCACCCTCGAAATGGCCTCGATCGGCATGGAGATGATGGCGGAATGGGGTGCCGCGGCCGTCAGCGCGCGGCTCGCGATGCTGAACCAGCGGATCGCCGATGGCGTCCGTGATCTCAACCTCAACATGCTGGCGCCGAGCCTGCGCGCGCCGCATATCCTGAGCCTCGGCATGGCCGGCGGCATTCCGAAGGAGTTGATCGCGCGGCTCGCCGCCGAGAACATCCACGTCGCGCTGCGGCTGGGGCGGATGCGGATCTCGCCGCACGTCTTCAACGACGAGGCCGATGTCGACCGCCTCGTCGCTGTGTTGACGAATTCGCTGCGCGGTTAGCGCGACTTACGGCCCAGGGCGACGGCGCTGACCAGTTCGAGCGCCAGTGCCGTGGCCACGCCCGCCGCGCCGATCACGAACAGCAGCGCGTAGTCGCCGCCGCTGCGCGCGAACAGCCAGGACAGGCCATAGGCGCCAGCCGCCTGGAACAGCGCGAAGGTGGTGGTGGCCTGCGCCCAGGCGGAGCGCTGGCTCACGGCCGAATGCGGGATCAGTTCGTGGATGCGGCCGATCACCAGCGGCACGATGCCGGGTGTGAAACCGCCGACGATCAGGCTCGACGCGATCAGCGCGGCAGGCGACGTGGTCACAGCAGGGATCGCGACCGCGACGGCCTCGATCAGGAACGCCACGCGCAACGCCGCAGCGAAGCCGGCGCGATCGGCGAGATGTCCGGTCAAGAGCGGCCCGACCACGGCGCCGATGCCGTACAGCACCCAGTAATACGATCCCGCAGGAATCCCCTGCCCGAGACCGCGGGCGACGAAATCGACCAGGAACACCATGTGCGGCACCAGCGCCAGCGCGTTGAGGCCGTACTCCACGCACAACGCGATCACCAGCGGCGAGCGCGTGCCATGCGACACCACGTGCGGCTCGGCTGCACCATGCGCGGCAGGCACGTCCGTCGGCCACGCCTTCCAGCTGATCGCGGTCAGCAGCGCCGACAATACGCCAAGACCATACCAGGCTTGCTTGACGCCCTGCTGCAGCAACAGCGGCACCAACGTGCCGGACGCCGCGACGCCGAGGCCGACGCCGGCGAAGATCACGCCGCCGATCAGGCCACGCTTGCTGGGGGCGGTATGCGGCAGGATCGCGGTCGCCGCCAGCACCATGATCACGCCGCCGCTGATGCCGGCGAGGAAACGGAGGCCGAAGAACCAGATGAAGGAGATCGGTACCGCGCAGGCGAAGCAGGTGATCGCGGCGAGCCCCATCATGCCGCGCAGCGCCCATACCGAGCCGATCCGCGCGCCGAGGTCGCGGGCGATCAGCGCACCGGCGAGATAGCCGGCCAGGTTGGCGGCGCCGAGATAGACCGCTTCCGCCGGCGTGAACCACTTTGCAGCGATCAGTGCCGGGATCAGCGGCGTATAGGCAAAACGCGCGAGCCCAAGCCCGACCAGTGAGGCGCACAGCCCCGCGACGGCGAACAGCCACAGCGGCCCGCCTGTATCGCGCTGCGGCCCGGCGTGATGGCGCCTGTCACGATCGACATTGGTTGACATGGACATCGCAGTAGGCCCTCCGGCCATTCGTGAAAAATGATTAGTTGCGATCGCAGCAATCGGTTGCAGCGATCACCGCATCTCTCCCGATCGGGGAGAGATGCTCGTTTCGCTTGGGCCAAGGCCATCGCGCTCGTCAGTGACCGGCGCTCTGGCCGCCGTCGACATGCAGGATTTCGCCGGTGACGAAGCCTGCGGCTTCCAGAAACAGCACCGCGTCGACGACGTCCTTCATCTCGCCCATGCGGCCGACCGGATGCAGCTTGGCCAGGAAATCGTGAGTCTCCGATGCGTGCATCGGCGTCTTGATCACGCCGGGCGCCACCGCATTCACGCGGATGCCCCTGGCGGCATATTCGATCGCGAGCGACTTTGTCGCGGCATTCAGGCCGCCCTTGGTCAGCGAGGCCAGCACCGAGGGAACATTGCTGTTGGCATGATCGACCAGGCTGGTCGTGATCTGCACGATGTGCCCGGAGCCCTGCTTCACCATCTCCTTCGCGACGCGGCGGGTGATGTAGAAGAAACCGTTAAGATTGGTGGCCAGGATCGAGGCGTAATCCTGATCGGCATAGTCGGTGAACGGCTTGGCGATAAAGATGCCGGCATTGTTGACCAGCGTGTCGATGCGGCCGAAGCGCCCAAGCGCCTGCTTGACGATACGGTCGGCCACTTCGGGATCGCCGATGTCGCCGGCGACGGCTAGCACGTCATTGTCAGTCGACGGCTTGATGCTGCGGGAGTTGGCGACGACGCGATAGTTGCGGTCGCGATAGCCCTTGACGATCGCCTCCCCGAGGCCCTGCGACGCCCCGGTGACGATTGCGACCTTTTGCTCTGCACCCATGGTCTCTCTCCATCTGCTGCTGAAGCGACCCAGCGCCGCCTCGATGGAGAGCAAACTAGATAGAACCGATTTTCGTGCGAATGCACGCTATTCGGCAGACACTCTTCCGCGGCGCGAACGACTGGCCCGGCTGGCCTCGCGGGACAGCCGCTCGAAATAGCGCTTCAGCCGCGGCGTTGCGAAATCGACAAAGGCGCGCACCTTCGGCACGTCGAAGCGACCCTGCGGCGCCAAGAGATGCACCGGCAGCGGCGGAGGCTCGTCGCCAGCAAGCAGGATCTGCAGCCGCCCGTCACGGATTTCCTCGGCGAGGTGGTACGAGAACAGCCGCGTGATGCCATGCCCTTCGCTGGCCGAAGCGACCGCGGCCCGCACCGTGTTGACAACTAGCCGCGGCGCGAACTGCACCGCGCGCGCGACCTTCGACTTCGCGGCCGGAGGAAAGCTCCAGGATTCGAGCCCGAAATGCGTCATCGCGATGATCTGGTGTTTCGCGAGATCACCAGGCTCGCCGATCACCGGGTGCTGCGCGAGATAGCCGGGCGAGGCCGCGACCACGCGGCGAACCTCCCCAACCTTGATCGCGATGAAACTGGAATCGGCGAGATGGGCGATGCGCAGCGCAACGTCGATGCCCTCGTCGATCAGGTTGACGGTGCGATCGAGCATCACAAGCCGCACCGCCACGGCGGGATAGTCCGTCATGAACGCATCGAGCACCGGCCGTAGCACGTCCTCGCCGACGACGACCGGCGCCGTGATGGTCAGCGTGCCGCGCGGCGCAGCCCGCTCGCCGCCGGCCGAGATGTCGGCCTCCTCGAGCTCGCTGAGAATACGGCGGCACGCCACGGCATAGCGCTGTCCGGCATCGCTCAGCTTCAGCGACCGCGTGGTGCGATGGAGCAGCTCGGCGCCGACATGATGCTCGAGGAAGGCGATCGCCCGGCTGACCGCCGCCGGCGAGCGCCGCAGCTTCCGTCCCGCACCGGCAAGGCTGCCCTCGTCGACCGCCGCGACGAAGACCCTCATGGCGTCGATGCGGTCCATCGCCCCTCCCCTGCTTCGCGGCAGCCGCTAACCTTTCACGTCATACTGCTTGCTGAGGTGGTCGCCGATCTGCACCAGCATCGCCACGCATTCGGGATAGCCGGGCCTTGCCACCGTGGCCTCGCTGGCGCTGGCGCGGAATTCCCAGCTGTCGCCGTCGCGCAGCACGGAGATGTCGATGCCATCGGGACAATCGGCGTGGACCTTCAGCTCATCCCGCGCCATCGCGATCAGTTCGGCTTCGGTCTTGATCGGCTTGCTCATGTGACGACGTCCTCCCGGCTGGCGACATCAGCCATGGTTGCCGATTTGGCGGCGGAATGTCGAGAGGACGAGCGCGATCACGGCCTCTTGCAATTGACAAATCGCACCGCTCCGGCGAACATTCCACCGGGTCGATACTACCCGCCGCTTGCACCCCGCCCGGGAACGGTGAATGTATCAAGCCAGTTTCAGGCTTCCTTTGCCCGCACGAACGGGTCAGCAACGCAAGCCCCTGACGCTTTTCCGTTCGTCGATGCAAAGGTTGACCCCATGCGCGACTTCCGTGATGCCAAGGCCATGGCGCAGACGCTGCGCGAAGCGCTGGCCGCCAAATCGATCCCCCTCACCCACAGTGACAGCCTGGAGCTGATCGCCAGATTGTTCGGTCAACGCGACTGGAACACGCTGGCAGCGCGGATCCAGGCCGCCGGGCCGCCAAGCATGTCGGCCCAGGCTGCAGACCCCGCTGGAGAATCGCCTCCGATCGCGGCCAGACAGGAGATCGCCGTCGATCCAGCAACATTCGACAGCTATTCCGGATTCTACCAGCTCAACGACCGCGCCGTATTCACGGTGACGCCCGATGGACATCATCTGGTGATGCAACTCACCGGACAGCGCTCGGTGCGGTTCTTTGCGGCGAGCGCAACCGAATTCTTCGCCAAGATTGTCGATGCGCAGGTCAGCTTCGTTGTCGGACCGGACGGACGCGCCAGTTCGCTGGTTCTGCATCAGAACGGCAACGACATTGCCATGGCGCGTATCGACGCCGCGACGGCAACGAAGATCGCCGATCAGACGGCGGAGCGCGTCAAGAACCAGTCGGCTAGTCCGGGAACCGAGGCTGCGCTTCATCGCCTGATCGATGGAATCGCATCGGGGAATCCCGATTACACCGAGATGAGCCCGGCGCTGGCGGCGGCCACCCGCAAGCAGATGCAGTGGCTTCAGCCCCTCGCGGACCTCGGCAATATCCGGTCGATCCGCTTTCTCGGTGTCGGCGAGCAAGGCGAAGATGTCTACAGCGTGAAGCACGCCAACGGCGCCGCACACTGGCGTATCGCGCTCGACGCGAAGGGGATCATCTCAACCGCGTGGGTGACGCCCGGACCGTAAGCTGCCACGCCGTCACTGCGCCGCGCTGGCGCGGCGCTCGCTTTTGATCGCCGGCCGCGCGCTCACCGGCGCGGCCTGCGGCTTGTCGGGCACCGATCCGGTCGTGACCGGATCGGGCAGCGGCGCGCGGGCGGTGGCGTCGGGGAAGCGGGTCTTCATCTCGCGGATGAAGCCGTCGAGCGTGTCGACGCTGGCGGCCATCCGCGCGATCTGGGCGAATTCGGCGCTCGAGGTCGCGACCGGCTTGCTGGCCGCATCGAACGCCAGCCTGTCGGCATCGCCGGACATCAGCGGCGCGTATTTCTCGCGGAACCGGGACAGCCCGATGGCATCCTCGGCGAGCGCGTAGCCCACCACGGCGCGGATGACGTCGGCCTTCTCGCTCGCATTGAGCGGGGTGAAGTCGCGCCAGCGGTCGCCGTAATAGAGCTCGATCTGCTCGGAGGCCTCGCGCCAATGCCGCGACGCCCAGTAGATGTCCGACCGCAGCCGGATCGCCTCGCGGCCGGTGATGTTGGAGATGATGTCGAGCGCGAGGTCATGGCGGCCGACGTCGCTCTGCGCGCGCGCCTCGAGCAGCAGCCGCTGCTGGCGCAACTCGCCGGAGAGGTCCGCGATCCGGGTCGATCGCAGCGCGCCGATGGCGCGGTCGGGCTTGCGGTTCATCAGATAGACCATCGCAAGCCGCGCGGCGACCTGGGCGCGCGCCGCACCTTCGAGCCGCTTGTCGACCTGGTATTGCAGCAGGTCGGCGGCCTGGTCGAGCAGATCGACGCCGACGAGACGGTCGGCGAGCCGGCGGATCATCTCGTCGCCGCGGCGGCCGATCGGCGTCAGCTCGCGATATTCGTAGAAGGTGCCGAGCGCATCGATCGGCGCCATCTCGTCGCCCTTCGGACCGAGATAGAGCTGCACGAACAGCGCCGAGGCGGCATCCTGCGCCTGGCGCGATTCCGGCGCGTTCGGTTGCAGCCGGGTCGCCGCACGCGTCACCGCGAAGGCGTCGGCATAGCGCGCGCTCTCCACATAGATCTTCGACAGCTCATAGAGCGTCTTCAGCTCGATATTGTCGCCGCGCCACATCATCGACAGCAGCTCGAGCTCTTTCAGCACATCGTCGCGGCCGATCTCGCCGCGCTTCTGCTTGAGCAGCGTCTCGAGCAGCTTGCCCTCGGCGGCGGCCTGGCGGTCGGCCGAATTGGCGGCGAAGCGGTAGGCGTCGAGCGCATCTTTCTCCTGGCCGAGCGCCTCGGCGAGCCGGCCGCGCAGCACGGCCGCCGCAGGCTTGAGCGCATCGGGGACGCCGACCACATCGAGATCGCTCTTGCGACGCGCGGCGCCGGCATAGTCCTTGACCTCGAGCGAGGCCTTCATCGAGTCCATGGTGACGATGCGCTGCAGGTCCGGCGGCAACGTCGCGACCGCGAATTCGGCATTCTTGAATTTCTCGCGCGCCTCGGGCCATTTGCCCTCGCGGGCGAAGGCGAGCCCTTTCCACAATTGGGAATCATAACCGTTGCCGATCACGGGATTGGCGAGATCCTTGATCCCGCGCTCCGGGTGCCCGATCAGGATGCTGGCGACCGCGTGCACCATCACCACGGACGCCGTCTCGCTGCCGCGCTTGCTCTCGGACAGGATCAGATTGGCGACGCCGTGGGCTTCCTGGTACATGCCCCGCGCCATGTAGAATTCGGCAAGATCGAGCCGCGCCTGCGGCAGCTGCTCGGCATTGGCGGTCGACATCGCGCCGATCAGGCCGTCGAGCTGCTTGAGGAAATTCTCCGACTGGTTCCTGCGCCACTCGTCCGGATCGAACAGCGGCTTCACCGCCGCGGTGGCGCGCTCGGCGGCGACGTCGGCCGACGACAGCGTCAGGCCGCCGGGCCGGCCCAGCATCACCTTGTCGGCGCCGACCTCGGCCTTGACGTCATCCGCATTCGGATGAACCACGACGCCGTGGATCGATTCCAAGAGCGACAGCTCGACGAAGTCCTGCCGCTTGATGATGCCGCGGGTCGGCGGCGGCGCGGTCACGACCCAGAGCGTATCGCCGGCATCGGGATCGACCAGTTTGTGCAGCAGGCCGGGATTGGCGAGCGGCACGCTGACATTGGCGAGCGAGGGCTCCGAGATGTTGCGCATCACCGTGAGCGGCAGCGGCGGCTTCTGCACCCGGTCGGCAAAGGTCAGCGTCCAGCTCACACCGCGCGAGCGGTCGTCGCTTTCCAGCGACGGCATCTGCGGCCGGTTGAGGCGGAAGCGCACCGCCTGCCCCTTGTCCAGCGCAATCCGGCTGACATCGGAGATCAGCGCGCCGCCCTTGGCGCGGATCGGATCGACATCGATCGCATCAGCCGTGTCGAACACCATCCACACCGTGTCGGCGCGGCGGAACAACGCCGCCGGCGTTGCACCCGGGAATGAGAAGGTCACCCGCAGCCCGTCGCTGTCGCGCTGGGCGTCGACCGCAGGAGCGGCGCTGGCGCGAGCTGCGGCAGGCGACGGCACAGCATCAGGCTTCGGCGCGTCCATCACCGGCGCGGCTGCGACAGTGGGCGCCGGCTTCGGCGCTTCGCTCGCGGTCGGCTTGGTCTGCTGCTCCGCAGCGCCGGCGCTGCCCTCGCGCGATGCGGCCGGCGCGGCCGCAGTCTCGACGTCGGCCGCCGGGGCCGCTGCGATCTTCGGCAGCTCGGCATTGGGCAGCTCGGATCGCGGCGCGTCGGTTTTGGCAGGCGCCGCGACGGGTTGCTCGGGTGTGGCCTGCTCTGATTTGACCGGCTCGGATTGCGCCGGCTCGGATTTCACCGGCTCCGCTTTGGCTTGCTCGGGCTTGATCTCGATCCTGGCTTGCTGCGCAATGCTTTCCGATGTGACCGGCGCGATCGCAGCAGTGCCCTTCTTGCCGCGCGGCGTGGGCAGCAGCGAGCTCAGCGGAGGCTTGGCCGCCTGCTGTTGCTCGTTCTGCTGGAAGGCGACATCGACGATGTAGTTCTTCTCGTCGCGGAACGAATGCACGTCGACATCGCCGATCAGCGTGACATCGACCGCCGAGGTGTCGGTATCGGCGCGCGCGCTGATCGAAGCGACGTTCGGCGGCGCGGCGACCTTGGCGTCGGCAAGATCGAAGGTCAGGACGGAGTTGAAGGACAGCGTCAGCTTCTGCTCGTTCAGCACCGAGGAGACGCTGACCCCGTCGGGAACCTCGAACACGAAACGCACGAAGGTCGGCTGCACCAGCGCGCGGACCCGGATCGGGGGTTTCTTCTTGGCGGCGTCGGCCGCGCGCTGGATGCGCAGCAACCGCTCCGCAGCACGGGCGCGCTCCGCAAGTTCCCGGATCACCTCCTGCGGCAGCGACGGCGGCGGGCCGGTCCAGCTGTCGGGCAGGAAGTCGACGAAGATGCGTTCGCCGGCGGTCATGGTGTTGACGGTGACGCGGCGCGCCAGCGACAGACGGATCGCCGAACCATCCGGATCGCGGCGGGCAGCGCCGACGTAATCGGGCACCGCATCGGACACTTGCTCGACGGGGATATCGACCGGCCGCTTGAAGCGGATCACGATGATCGAGCCGGCGGTCGTGACCTCCGATTCGACATCCTCCTTCAGCTTCAGCACCAGCCTTGCATAGCCGTTCGCGGCAGAGAATGTCGCCTCACCCGGCACCGGGTCTTCGGCCCGCGCCGCGGTCGAATATGTCAGGGTGGTGAGAGCAAGGCCGGTGGCGAGCAGGCATAGCCGTGCGGTCCGCGCCCAGGCGCGGCCTAGCGACCATGTTCCAGCGGCAGCCGTTCGCGCCATCTCGAAACGTCTTCTCGGACTCAAGCCATATCAGCGCAAAGCGCCCTCGCCCACGCGTCCCGATCTTGGATCGGGCGGCGTTAAGGAGCTGTTAACGACAACGGATTGCGAATACGGAGGGTACGTAATGTTTTGCAGGTCCGTCATTCCGGCGCGCGCCCCTTGGTGCGAGCTCGGAATCCATTGGCCCGCAGGCTTTCTGGATGAATGGATTCCGGGTTCTCGCTCTGCGAGCCCCGGAATGACGATCGTGAAGGGCCAACGCCCCCTCAATTGGTCTTCGGCGCGAGCATCTTGCCTTCGATCTTGGGGAGATCGTCTGTCGAGGCCGACTTGTCGCCGCCGGCGCGGCGGGCGAGTTCGACGGTGAGGCGTTCGGCCGCCTCGGGCTGCATCAGGCCGAGGATGTCGGACATCTTGCGCGGCTGGATCTGCGAGGCGATCTGGTAGAGCACGCCCATCTCGAGCCGGTCGAACACCTTGGCGGCGTCCTTCGGCTTCATGTTCTCGTACATGGTGACGATGCCCTTGAAGCGCGCCGCCTCGGCTTCCGCCTTGGCCGCCGCATCGGCATTGGCCTTGGCATCGTTGGCCTTGGCTTCCTCGACCTTGGCCTCGATGCGCTTCTCGGCCGTCTTCAACAGGCCTTCGCGGATATCGACCTCGCGCGCGCGCTGCTCGAGCTCCTGACGGCGCGCCTGCAGCCGTTCCAGGATCGCGCGCTCGGACGCCGAGACCTGCGGCGGCGCGTCCAGATTGACCGGCACACCGTCGGGCTTGGCCGGCTCCGCCGCCGGGGCGACGGGCTTCGGTGCCTCGTCCTTCTTGGCATCCTTGTGCTCGACCGATCCCGTGATGTCGCCAGGATCGGCCTTCGACCTGCTGTCAACCACCGCCTTGCTGGCGCCGGGGAAGTTGAAGTTCTGCTGCGCCCAGGAGGGGCCGGCTGGCGCGTCCTCGGCAAAGACGTAACCGCCATCGAGCACGAGGCCCGCAACCTTCAGCACCATCAGGCCGAAGATCGCCACCAGCACCACGGGCATCACTCTGATGTCACGAAGCAACTTCATGCAGCGAGGCCGCCGGCCCTCCTGCGCTCGGTGAAGGCTTCAGCCGCCGCGGCCACTGCGCGCGCGGCCGAAACCCTGGGCGCCGGCGCGGCCGGTGCAGCGGCGGCCGCTGCCGGCGCGCGCGCGGCGGGCTCGGCCGGCCGCGCGGCGAGCGCGATCTTGGAGAGCCGGCGCACCACGCCATCGCCTTCCGCGAGTTGGTTCTTCAGCTGCGCCGACATCTGCGTCGCTGCGTCGAGCTGGTTGCCGAGGTTCTCGTTGACGTCGCGCACCGCGTGCTTCAGGCCGCCGATCGCCCGCTCGGCGATCTCGGTCGCGGTGATCAGTTCGGCGATCGTCGCCTTCAGCGAATGCTCGTCCGCCTTCAGCCGCTGCAGCCGCTTGTTGAGCAGCCAGCAATAGCCGATGGTGAGCATCAGCAGCACGGCTACCAGACTCTCGATTGCCAGTCCAAGCACATGACTCATGGTGCCTCCATCATCTTGGTCCGCTCGTCCGCCTTCTCGAACATCGCGAAGGTGGTTTGGGGTTTACGCAAATTCTTGGTGACGCGGATCGCGACCCGGTCGCCGACGCGGCCCATGCGGCCTTCCGTTAGCGTGACGTTGCCGCAACGGACCGAGACCAGCGCGTCGGAGCGGATGTCCAGCGGCAGCGTATCGCCGACCTTGAGCTTCATCAGTTCCTTCAGCGGGATGTCGGCCTCGTACAGCACCGCGTCGACCGAAATCTCGGCCTGCGCCACCTCGGTGGCGAAATGGCCTTCCCAGATCGGATCGCGGCCGAATTTTTCACCCATGAACATCTGCAACAGCACGTTGCGGATCGGTTCGATGGTGGCGTAGGGCAGCAGCAATTCGACGTTGCCGCCGCGGTCTTCCATGTCAATGCGCAGCCGCACCAGGATCGCGGCATTGGCCGGGCGAGAGATCGCGGCAAACCGCGGATTGGTCTCGAGCCGGTCGATGGTGAAGGTCACCGGCGACAGCGGCCGGAACGCCTGCTCGGCATCCGACAGCACCACCTCGACCAGCCGCTTCACCAGATTGGTCTCGATCGTGGTGTAGGGCCGGCCCTCGATCTTGAGCTGGGTCTGGCCGCGGCGGCCACCGAGCAGCACGTCGATCATCGAATAGATCAGGTTGGAATCGACCATGGCGAGGCCGAAATTCTCCCACTCCTCCGCCTTGAACACGGAAAGCACCGCCGGCAGCGGGATCGAGTTCATGTAGTCGCCGAACCGCACCGAGGTGATGCGATCGAGCGAGACCTCGACGTTGTCGGAGGTGAAGTTGCGCAACGACGTCGTCATCAACCGCACCAGGCGGTCGAACACGATCTCGAGCATCGGCAGACGCTCGTAGGACACCATCGCGGAATCGATGATGGCGCGGATGCCGGAATGATCGTCGAGGCTGACATCGCCGACCGTGAAGCCGAGGAGATTGTCGATCTCCTCCTGCGACAGCACCCGCTCGCCATTGGTATTCTTGCCGCCGAAATCGCGGCTGCCGTCCTCGACCATGGCGGCCCATTGCAGCGCCATGTTCTCGGTGAGCTCGTTCTTGGCGGCCTCCGCCGCGGCCGCCGCGGGATCCTCGGAATCGAGCGAGGCTTCCCATTGGGCCGCAATGGCGTCCTGGTCCATCTGGTCGTTGCCGGCCATGGCTTTACATCCACCCCGTCACTGGATCACGACTTCCTTGAACAGCACCGCGTTGACCTGGTTGGGCGCCAGCGCGAGGTTGACGCGCTTGGTCAGCTCCTCCTTGAGGCGGAACAAGCCGGCCGAGCCGTTGAGATCGCTCGGGCGCAGCTCGCGCATATAGGTCTGGAACAGGTCGGTGACGCGCGGCAGCGCCGGCTTGATCGCCTCGACCTGCTTCTCTTCCTTGATCTCGAGCACCAGCTTCAGCTTGAGATATTGCACGCGCTCGCCGGGCGCGCCGACCAGATTGACCAGCATGTCGGGCACGTCGACGAAGCTTGGCGGCTTCGGCGGCGGCGCTTCGGCGTGCTGCTCCTCGCCGTGGCCGCGCATGAAGAAGAACCAGCCGCCGGCGCCCGCGCCGAGCACGAGGAGGCCTGCGACGGCAATGATCAGCTTGAGCTTGCCCTTCTTCGGAGCGGCCGCGCCCTCGCCGCTGTCCGTCTTTTCCTCGTCCGCCATCGTCCGCCCGCTTCATCCCAGAGGATGCGAACGCGATTTGCCCCAGCTTTGGCTTGAAGACGCGATACAAAGGCCGCCGGCGCGCACGCGCCCCACTGCCGGCAACGCTACGGTAATAATGGTTAACGGAAGCTTAGGATTTACCATCCACTAGGAAAAAACTGCCGGGCAAACATGGTCAACAAGACCTTTCTGCCGCCCTGCGCCGGCCCCGGACAAACACCTAAGCCATTCAAACATCTGACTATTCCAAGTTGGCACGGCTTTCGCTGAGAGGCTGGCGTGGCCCGAGGGTTTGGGAGAACCCAATGGTTACCGACGGTCCGGCGTGAAGGTTTGGGAGAACCTGCATCCGGATCACCTCACAGGGGAGAACCACCGATGCAGAATACGCTTCTGGTCGGACTATCGAAGCAGATGGTGCTGGAACGGCAGATGGATGTCGTGTCCAACAACATCGCGAACATGAACACCAACGGCTACAAGGCCGATCAGTCGCTGTTTGCGGAATACCTGTCCTCGAACGCGCATGAGGACAATTTCGCGGGCACCGACCGCCGCGTCTCCTTCGTGCAGGACCGCGCCACCTTCCACGACTTCTCGCAGGGCCCGACCGAAGAGACCAAGAACCCGCTCGACGTCGCGATCGACGGCAACGCCTTCCTGGTGGTGCAGACGCCGGGCGGTGAGCGCTACACCCGCGAAGGCAATCTGCAGATCAACAATCGCGGCCAGCTGGTCACCGCGTCCGGCTATCAGGTGCTCGGCACCTCCGGCCCGATCACCTTCCAGCAGACCGATCACGACGTCAACATCGCCCCCGACGGCAACATCAGCGTGCTCGAGGGCACGTCCCGCCTCGATTCGATCCGCGGCAAGCTGCGCCTGGTCTCGTTCGCGCAGGCCCAGCGCCTGCTCAAGGAAGGCTCCAATCTCTACGCGCCGGGCGAAGGCGCGCAGCCGCAGCCGGACACCAAGTCCCAGATCCGCCAGGGCTTCATCGAGAAGTCGAACGTCAATTCCGTCGTCGAGATGAGCCGCATGATCGAGATCACGCGGACCTACACCCAAATCGCCTCGCTGTTGCAGCAGCAGAGCGACCTGCACAAATCGGCGATCGAGAAGCTCGCCGACGTGCCGAACTGATCCGGGGGACTGACCGATGCGCGCACTTTATACGGCTGCGACCGGAATGGCGGCACAGGAACTCTCGGTTCAGGTGATCTCCAACAACATCGCGAACCTGCGCACCACCGGCTACAAGAAGCAGCGCGCCGCGTTCCAGGACCTGATCTACGATCACGTGCGCCGGGTCGGCGCGCAGGCCTCCGACCAGAACACCATCATGCCGATGGGCATCGACCTCGGCGGCGGCGTCAAGACCGTCGGCACGCCACGCATGATGACCCAGGGCACGCTGTCGCCGACCGGCAACGATCTCGACATCGCGATCCGCGGCGAAGGCTTCTTCAAGATCCTGATGCCGGACGGCACCTTCACCTACACCCGCGACGGCTCGTTCCAGATGGACAACCAGGGCCGCATCGTCAACGCGCAGGGCAATCTGCTGCAGCCGACGATCACGATCCCGCAGAACGCCTCCGGCCTCACCATCAATGCGCAGGGCCAGGTTTCGGTGACGCTGCCGGGCCAGACCGCATCGACCACGATCGGCACGATCGGCCTGACCCGCTTCATCAACAAGGCCGGGCTGATGCCGATCGGCGACAATTTGTTCCAGGAAACGCCGGCCTCCGGCCAGCCGCAGGACGGCACCGCCAACACCGACGGCTATGGCGACCTGCAGCAGAGCAACCTCGAACAGGCCAATGTCGAGGTGGTTTCGGAAATCTCCGACCTGATCGCAGCGCAGCGCGCCTACGAGATGAACTCGAAGGTGGTCTCGGCCGCCGACCAGATGATGCAGTCGACCTCCAACCTGTTCCGCTGAGGATGATCGCGATGATCGCCCGCTCCCTCCTGATCGCAGCCGCGCTCCTCGCGGTCACCGTGGCACCATCAGCCGCGCAAAGCCGCAGCGAGACCATCGCGGTGCCGACGCTGCGCGCCAGCATCACGGTCGCGGACGACATCGTGCGGGTCGGCGACCTCATCGACAATGCCGGCAGCGCCGGCAGCATCGCGGTCTACCGCGCGCCCGACCTCGGCACCACGGGCACGCTGCCGGTCGCGCAGGTGCTCAACGTGCTGCGCACCCACCAGGTGATCGGCGTCGACACCCGCGAGCTGAAGGAGATCACCGTCACGCGGCTCGCGCGCACCATCGACAACAAGGAGATCGAGCAGCAGGTGTCGCGCGCGCTGGAGGGCCGCCACGGCCTCGGCAGGGCCGGCGACATCGCGTTGACCTTCGATCGCGACCCCGGCGACCTCAGGCTCGAGGCCACCAATACCGGCACCATGCAGCCGGTTGCCGTGCGCTACGACGCGCGCTCGACGCGCTTCGACGTGACCTTCGAGATCGGCAACGACGCCGGCACGGCGCCCTACAAGATGCGCCTTACCGGCACCGCGATCGAGACCATCGAGGCCGCCGTGCTGACCCGCAATGTCGAGCGCGGCGACGTGCTGAAGGCCTCCGACGTGATGGTCGAGCGCCGTCCGAAGGCCGACATCGGCAACGACGCGGCGGCGCGTGACGGCACCATCGGCATGCAGATGCGCCGCCAGCTCCGCGCCGGCCAGGCGTTGCGCACAGCCGACATGGCGAAACCCGATCTCGTCACCCGCGACCAGAACGTCACGCTGATCTATCGCGCCGCCGGCATCTATCTCACGATCCGCGGCAAGGCGATGGATGGCGGCGCCGAGGGCGACGTCGTCAGCGTGATGAATTTGCAGTCCAAGCGTGCCGTCTCCGGCGTCGTCACCGGCCGCGGCGAGGTCTCGATCTCGGTCGCGACCCCGCGCGCCGCGCCTGACGCCGACGCCACCTCGTCCACTTCCGCTCCCGTCAAGCTGAGTTCAGTCGCACCAAACGCCGAGTAAAGTTCATGTCCCAGTACCGTATCAACCGCCTCGTCCTGACCGGTGCGCTCTTCGCACTCGGAACGATCGCCAGCGGTTGCTCGTCGATCGACCGCCTGTCCCAGATCGGTGAAAAGCCGAAGCTGACGGAAATCGAGAACCCGACCACGCAGCCCGGCTACAAGCCGGTGCAGATGCCGATGCCGAAGCCCGAGGTCGCCTCCTACAGCCCGAACTCGCTGTGGCGCAGCGGCTCGCGCGCCTTCTTCAAGGACCAGCGCGCCGCGCGCGTCGGCGACATCCTGACCATCACGGTGAACATCACCGACAAGGCCGCGATCGCCAACGAAACCCAGCGCAGCCGCACCAACACGGAAGACTCCGGGGTCACCAATTTCCTGGGCTCGCAGACCATCACGCAGGCGAACAAGATCCTGCCGGGCCGCATCCTGACCGCCGACTCGACCGCCTCCAGCGACGGCAAGGGCTCGGTGAACCGCCAGGAAGCGTTGCAGACCAACGTCGCCGCCGTCGTCACCCAGTTGCTGCCGAACGGCAATCTGGTGGTCGAGGGCAAGCAGGAGATTCGCGTCAACTATGAAATCCGCGAGCTGATCGTGGCCGGCATCGTGCGTCCGGAGGACATCCAGAGCGACAACACCATCGACTCCTCGAAGATCGCCCAGGCCCGCATCGCCTATGGCGGCCGCGGCCAGATCACCGACGTCCAGCAGCCGCGCTACGGTCAACAGGTCCTCGACGTGCTGCTGCCGTTCTAATGGCATGATCTCGACCCGAAGGGCCGCGTTAGCGCAAAGTGGAAACCGGTTTTCGGAAGCGGATCATGCCTAGTTAAGACTTTCCGAGCTCCCACATCTCGTCGCGAACCTAGGCGCGGCGCGGTGTACCGACACGGCCCTCGTCAGCTCCCCTGGCGGGGGCCGTGGCTTGTTGTGACCGGTGCCGTGCACGCGAACGATCGCCACTCACCAGTCCGATACCTCTGCGCGCAAGTCGCGCGATCGCCTTCTCGGTTCGTTAACCCTTGCAACAACCCGCAGTAGAAGTCTCATCGCTTGCAACGTAGCTAGGGGACAACGCAGGGTTTTCTATTTGTATGACAGTCATGCAAAGAGACGGACAATATGCGGCGTGGTTCCGGACGCCGAACGGCGAAGGCACCGGAATAGTCCGGCTGGCGAACGGCAAGATCAGCGGCGGCGACGCCATGTTCACCTATGGCGGCAGCTATCAGCTCGATGAGGACCGCTTCACGGCGGTGCTGACGACGCACCGATATGCCGACGGCCCGTTCACCACCGTGTTCGGATGCGATGAGGTCGAGGCGCGGCTGACCGGCATCTTCAACGGCAACCGGGCGGTGTGCTCCGGCACGGCCAAAGAGGCCCCCGGCGTGCTGTTCGAAGCCACCTTGTTTCTGCAACAGCACGAGCCGGAGCCCGCTCCCGGGCCGAGGACCACGACGACGCGCGCGGATGTGGCGCGGTTGCCCAAGCTCACCGACCGCCGCACGCCGATCGTGACCCGGCGTTTCGGCTGATGTAGCCGCAATCCCGATGGCATCTCCGTCCGGTCGGGCGTACGATCCGCGCTAGAGCATGATCCGGAAAAGTGGAAACCGGTTTTCCCTCGCGACAAACGCCAACGGCGTTTGCGCGGAGATCATGCTCAAACAAAGAGATGAGATCATGATGCGATTCCGTGGAAACGCATCATGATCCAGCGCGAAGCGCAGCACGATCGATGCAGCCGGAAGGAGGAACGCATGTATGCCGCCATCCGTCACGCCAAGGCGAAGACCGGGAGCGCCGAAGAACTCGCGCGCCGGATCAAGGAAGGCGCAATTCCGATCATCAGCGACGTCGAAGGCTTCATGGCCTATTACGTCGTCTATGCCGGCGACGATACCGTCACCGCGATCAGCGTCTTCAACAACCATGCCGGCGCCGAGGAAGCCAACCGCCGCGCACTGGCCTGGATCGACGACAATCTCGGCCCGTTGCTGGTCGGGCAAGCCACCGCGGTTGCGGGTCCGGTGATTGTGCATACCAAGGCATGATAGGCCTACGTGCATGCGATGACCTTATAGCCGCGATGACCTCGTAGCCCGCATGAGCGAAGCGACATGCGGGAACTGACGCATACCGGCGCGGCTCACGCTTTTTTCTTGGCGGCCGCACGGATTCCGGCGGCCGGCTTCTTCGCCGATGTCTTCGCCGGGTTCTTCGCAGATTTGCTGGACTTGGCCTGGTTGAGCGCGATCGCGGCGCGAATGAGCGCTTTCAGCGCGGGGGCGTTGATTGTGTCGCCCTCGAACAGATCGATCGCGCGCCGCACATTGCCCTCGAAGCCGGCGTTGAACAGCTTGTCCGGATCCGGTAGTTGCGCGCCATACATGAAGGTCAGCTTCACCTTGCCCTTGTGGGCGTTGCCGACCGCGATGATGCCGTCGCGCGACCACACCGGGCTGCCCATCCACTTCCATTCTTCGATGATTTCAGGATCGGCGGCGAGGATGCTCTTGCGCAGGCCGGCGAGCGTCTTGCCGCGCCAGTCGGTGAGATCCTCGATCATCCGGTCGATCCGTTCCGATGCCGTCATGTCTGCCTCGCGTCCCCCGCCTGCCCTATGCAATCATATTTGGGATGCCGGGACATCACGCTTGTGAGCCCGAGGTCGATCCCCGCCGCGGTGCCAGATAGGGCAACGCGAACAGATACAGGCCGCTGAGCAGCATAGGGATCAGCGGGAACAGGGCCAGCAGGCCGATCCAGGTCGCCTGCTGCTGCAGCACCATGGCGACGATGTTGATGATCACGGCAACCGTGAAGGCGATCGAGAGCCAGCGGTGAAATTGCCTGATCCAGTTGTTCCAGTTCATGGGGTCTCCTGTGGTGGGTTTTGAGTAAAGCGTCATTGCGAGGAGCGAAGCGACGACTTGTCCGCCGAAGCCTTGGCGAAGGCGGAAGCAATCCATCTATCCGCATATGCGGCACGATGGATTGCTTCGCGGAGCCTGTCATCGGGCGGCGCTGCGCGCCGACCCGTTGGCTCGCAATGACGAGAGAGAGCGCGGGTGTCAGCCCTCGCGCGTCATCAGCTGATCGAGCTTCTCGAGGAACTGCTTCCAACCGGCATGGGCGCCGCCATAGGCCTGCTTCTGATGCGGCTGGAAGCCGGACTGCTCGACGCGCAGATGGGTGCCCTTCGCCGTCGGCGTCAGCGTGAACACCACCACGCTCTCGAGATTGTAGGCGGCATCCTCGTGCGCGAAATTCCAGGTGTAGGACAGCGTCCGGTGCGGCTCGACCGCGAGCACCTTGCAGTCCAGCACCCCGCCCCACTCGCCGCGCAGATTGAAGCTGTGCCCGACCTCAGGCTTGAAGTCGTTCTTCATCAGCCACTCCTCCATCAGATGCGGTTGCGTCAGCGCGCGCCAGAGCTTTTCCGGCGGATGGGGAAATTCGCGCTCGACGACTGCGGCGCGCGTCTCACGGCTGGTGTTGGTCATTGGTCCATCCTTTTGAGGAGATCTTCGAGGTGGTCGAACCGGTTCTGCCAGAAGCCCGCCATCTGGCTGGTCCAGTCGATCAGCGGCGCCAGCGCGCCGAGTTGCGCGCTGTAGTGCGTCTGCCGCCCTTCATGGCGGTCGCGCACCAGCCCCGCCTGCTTCAGCACGCCGAGATGTTTCGACACCGCCGGCTGCGAGATCCTGGCCCGCGCCGTCAGCGCGCCGACGGTCTGCTCGCCCTCGCGGCACAGGCGCTCGAAGATCGCCCGGCGGGTCGGGTCGGCGAGCGTTCGAAACAGCACGTCATGAGCATCCGGCATTGATCAATAACCCATCGGTTATGGATCTACGTATAACCAGCTGGCTATGAATGAGTCAATGGAGAACTTTCACGACCGCACCACTTTGGTCAAAGATCGGCCAATTCTGCGGCCCCGTCCTGGAACATGACGGCCACGACATTCCATAACCCACAGGTTATTCACCGCGACCATTTTGCCCGACGGGCAACTCAGCAAAATCTGTCAATCCGTTCGCACAAAAATATTTCGCTTTATCCGAAGCACAACTCGGTGTATGAATTCCCCGTCTCACCCGATCGAGGGGCGCTTCGCGGTCGTCACGAACGCGGGTCGAGATGCGGTGGACGCCGAATGCGCAGTTGACGAACGCGCATGAGGCGGACGGCGAAATCGTGCAGGCCTGACGCCCTAGCGGTAGGTGTCTCTTCCGATTGCGCAAATGCGCGTTGCGAAGACGGTGACAACAAAGCCAAGTCTCGCCGGGGAGAGCACGTATAAGCCGTAACCCATCGCGCAGGGAAAGCCGGATTGCTCCGGTTACACCTGTGGTCCTACCCCCCGTGCTTTCTACCTATTGCACGGGGCCCATGGGTGCGATCGGCACCCGGCTTTCCCTGCGCCCTCACCAACGGAGAGGGCGAAACGACAAGCAAAGCTCGGACAATTCATGTCGCGAGAATGCGAAACTGTATCCTCATCTACAACTGTCATCGCCCGGCTCGCCGCCTCCGCTGAAGCTTCGGCGAGCCCAAGACCGCAAGCCCCGTCGAAGCCTTGGCGAAGACGGGACCGGGCGATCCAGTACGCCGCGGCTTCTCGGCTCAAGCACAGTCGCCTCTGGAATACTGGATCACCCGCTTTCGCGGGTGATGACGCCGCGTTGTTGGGCATCTTGAAGCGAGAAACACCCTCACCGTCGTCCTGGCGAAGGCCAGGACCCATTACCCCAATTCTCAATCGTTGCGCGACGCCGGGGCCACCAGGACGACGATGGTGTGTGTGCGGCGGGTCGTTGCGGCGGCGCCGCCCATGACCTACACATATTGCGCGGATGCGGTCCTTGTTCACGGAGAACCTTGATGTGCCAGCTCTGCGACGTCATTCCTCCCAGCCAGACCTCGCGGCGGCGCTTCCTCGCCGCGGCGGCCTGCACCGCGGCCAGTCTTGCCTTTGCGCCGCCTGCGACAGCCAAGGAGACAACGCCGCCGCCGAAGCCGCAGAACGTGGTGTCGCCCGATGCGGCGCTCGACCGGCTGCTGAAGGGCAATCTGCGCTACGTCGAAGGCGTGTCGCGGCGGCATGATTTCAAGCACGAGCGCGAAGCGCTCGCCGGCGGACAGAATCCATTCGCGGGCATCCTGAGTTGCGCGGACTCCCGCATCGCACCGGAATATGCCTTCGACACCGGGCGCGGCGACCTGTTCGTCTGCCGCGTCGCCGGCAATTTCGCCAGCAACGAGACGATCGCGAGCCTGGAATATGCGCAGTCCGTGCTCGGCGTGCCGCTGTTCATGGTGCTCGGCCATGACAACTGCGGCGCGGTCGACGCCGCGATCAAGTCGCTGAAGGACAACATCACCCTGCCCGGACATCTGCCCTCGCTGGTCACCGCGATCGCGCCGGCTGTGAAGGCGACCGAGGGCGGCCCGGGCGACCGGCTCACCAACGCCATCCGGCAGAACGTGATCGACAATGTCGCGAAGCTCAGATCGGCGACGCCGATCCTCAGCGCCGCGGTCGACCAGGGCAAGCTCAGGATCGTCGGCGCGGTCTACCGACTGGTCGACGGCAAGGTCGAACTCGTCTCGGACGCCAAGCGGCCGGCGATTTGAACCTCGGCGCAGCCCGCGGCCACTGAAGCCAGGAACGACATCGCGTGAGCGACATGGAGAAGCGGATGTGGCGCCGGTGCGCCGGGATCGCGGGAGTGCTGCTGCTGGCGGCGTCATTGACGGCGCATGCCGACGCCGAGCCGTGCAACACCGCGACGAAGCGGATCGAGATGAGGGCGTCGCTGCGCCGCGCCGCGGAGGACCGGCCGGTCAACATCACCTTCGCGACCAGGGCGCGCGGCGTGAAACTGCCCGCCGCCGTGGTCGAGAGATACCCCGAGGAGATCACCATCATCCTGCAGCACGAGTTCGATCGCCTCGTGGTGACCGAGGACGGCTTCGAGGTCGGCGTCTGGTTCAAGCGCAAATATGCCAGGGTGACCGTGCCGTTCGACGCGGTGAGCGCGTTGTGGGACGGCACGGTTCGGATGTGCGCGGACAGTGAGCCGGGAGACCAGTGACCATCGCGAAGGACATGAACAGTCACGTAAACGTCGCTTCCACCTTGCCGAGGCTGTCGAGCTCCATCACGACCGCATCGCCCGCCTTCAGCCAGATCGTCTTGACCAGGCTGCCGGTCATCACGATCTGGCCGGCATGCAGGCCGCGGCCCTTGGTGGCGAGATGATTGGCGAGCCAGGCGAGCGCGTTGTGGGGATGGCCGAGCACGTCGGCGCCGGTGCCGCGCCCTTCCTCGTTGCCGTTGACCATCGCGCGCCCGCTGACCGCGCGCAGATCGGGCACGGTGATGCGCGGCACGGCTTCGCCGAGCACGCAGCCGGCAGCGAAGAAGTCGTCGGCGATCAATGTCGGCGCGCCCAGCGTCTCCCATTTGACGTAGCGGTCGTCGACGATCTCGATCGCGGGATGATAGGCCTCGATCGCCTCCGCCACCCATTCGGCGGTGAACGGCGCTTCGCTCGGCGCCAGGTTGCGCGCCAGCCGCACCGCGATCTCGCACTCGACGCCGACATGGACGAAGTCGGCCGCCGGCAGCCGCACGCCGCTGTCATGCACCACTTTCTCGAATATGCCGCCGCCGCAGGGATGCGGAATGTTGATGTACTCCTGCATCACCGCGCTGGTGCAGCCGATCTTGTAGCCGACAAGGCTGCCGACCTGCGGCTGCAACAGATCGTGCAGCGCGTACTGCACCTGATAGCCTTCGGCCTCGTCGAGCGGCACGACGTCTTTCGGAAGCGCCTTGAGCGGCGTACGGTTGCGGCGCGCGTTGGCGATCGCCTTTGCGGCCGCGAGGACCCGATCCATCTGCGCAGCCTCCCTGATGTTCTCGGCGGCGCGTTGGCGCCAGCGTCTGCTCACGGCAATTCAGCACTCGCCGACGCGTCTGGCAAGCACGCTGGGCGGGAGCCGCCGTCAGGCCTTGACCAGACCCAGCCTGATCAGGCTCTCGGCGGTGGCGACCAGCATCTCCTCATTGCCGCGCGGCCGCCAGCCGAGCAGACTTTGCGCCTTGGCGCTGGTCGAGCGGCGCACCTTGCCGAGCAATGGCAGCGCCGCGCGGGCCAACGGATTGCGCCGCGCGGCCAGCCGCATCATCCAGTCCGGCGCCTGGAACCGCGGCACCCGCCGCGCCTTGCTGCCGAGCTTTCTGCGCAGCAGCCGGGCGACCTGCAACACCGACATGGTCTCGCCGGCGACCGCGAGGAACCGTTCGCCCTTGGCCTTGGGCGATGTCATGGCGCGCAGATGCAGGTCGGCGACATCGCGCACGTCGACCAGGCCGAAATGGATCCGTGGCACCGCCGGCATCGCGCCGTCGAGCAGCGCCTTGATGATGCCGATCGACTCCGAGAAATCGGCACCAAGCGCCGGGCCGAACACCGCGGTCGGATTGACCACCGCAAGCTCGAGGCCACCTCCTTCGCGGGCGATGAAATCCCAGGCGGCGCGCTCGGCCAGCGTCTTGGATTTCGGATAGGCCTGCACGTCGGGGCCATCCAGATTGGACCACACGGTCTCATCGAACGGCTTGGCTTGCGGCGGGTGGCCATAGCCGATCGCTGCGAACGACGATGTGACGACGACGCGTTTGACGCCGGCATCGCGCGCCGCGCGCAGCACCCGCAGCGTGCCTTCCCGTGCCGGCACGATCAGCTCGTTCTCGTCCTCCGGCAGGTGAGCGCCAAGCGGCGATGCGACATGCAGCACGTAATCGCACCTTGCGGCCGCCTCGCGCCAGCCGTCATCGCGCAGCAGGTCGGCGGTGACGAAGCCGACCCGGTCGGCCGTCAGCGCGCCGCCTTCGCGCAGCATCGCGATCACGTCGTTGCTGCGATCCGGATTGCGCACCGTGGTTCGCACCGCATGCCCGTCGGCGAGCAGTTGCAGGATGGTATGCACGCCGATGAAACCCGAACCGCCTGTGACCAAAACCGTGCTCATGTCCTCGCCCTCCTGATGGTTCGGCGGGACCGGACATTGCGCCGCCCACCCTGCACAGCCCGCATCTGGTCACTATCTGACGTTGGACAAGTAGAATGAAATTCGAGACCGGTATGGAAAACAATACCAGCGAACTGTGTGACGGCAGTGAATGCGAGAGCTGCCCGACCGACCCGAGCCTTTTGATCGAGTTCAAGCACGCGATCCGCTCGCTCGGGGGCAAATGGAAGCTCGAGATCCTGTTCACGCTGATGCATGGTGGCGTGCGGTTCGGCGCGCTGCGCCGCGCGCTGGTGCCGATCACCCAGCACATGCTGACCGCGCAGCTGCGCGAGCTCGAGCGCGACGGCCTGGTGGCGCGCAAGGTGCTCGCCGAGAAGCCGCTGCAGGTCGCATACGAGCTGACGGATTCGGCCTGGAGCCTGACGCCGGCGTTCCGCGAATTGCTGGTGTGGTCGAAGACCTACGGCCCGCGCCGTCAGACGGAGGCGAGCGAGACGGCACTCGAGGCCGGATTGGCCTGAATGTCGTCTCGCCTTCGGAACGGTACGCGGTCAACCCATGTCGAGCGCCTGACGGATCGCGATCTCGACCGGCGAGTAGGCACCATCGTCACGCGTGAGCCGATACGGCTCACCGGGGCTGAGCGCGGGCTGTGCCATGAAGCGCGGCCGCTTGCCCCGATGGATTTGCGCGGCGTGCACCAGGAACGGATGGCACAAATAGACGGTGCCGGCCTCCCCCGTCGCCAGTGCGAGCTCGCAATCGGCGCCCATCTGCGCGAGGTCCATGCGCGCGCGTCCCGCCTCGCCCGCCGGTGCGAGGTAGCGCGCCATCGGACCATGCGAGCCGACCCTGATCCGGGTCGGCGCATCGTCCTCGCCGACATCGGAGAACAGGAACAGCATCAACAGCGCGCGGCCGCGCGAGTTGACGTTGACCCGCCAAGCGGAGAAATCGCTCCGCTCGTCCGGATCGCAATCGTCGCCGGGGAAGCTGACGTCGACATGCCAGCCGGCATCGCCCGGATCATCCGGATGCGGGAAACGCACCGGGAAGGTCCCGATGTCGTGCCGCGGAGACCAGCGGCCGGGACCGACGATCTGGTCGAAGGCGCGATACAGCACCGGCGTGTTGATCGCCTCGCGGAACGGCGTGCCGCCATATCCCGGCAAGCGGATCACCGGCTGGGTCCAGCTCGAAGCATCGTACTCGCTGCACGGCAGGTCGCGCCACATGATGGCGCGGCCGGCATCGGCGAGTTCGCGGGGAAAGGCGTTGTCGATCCTGACAAAGCCCTGTTCGATGAATTGCTCGATTTGCGCGCCGCTCAGCGCGCGCGCGTCGTCTCGATCGGTCATGATTGTCTCTCAAACTGTCGCCAGCCATCGATGGTCCGCGCTGCGCGGAACCTGGCCGGTTCATTCGGTTCACTGGAATCCCGCGAGCCCAAGCTCAGGGGGACGATCAGCGCTTCGCCGTGGAAGCGTGTTTCCTTGCGGAAACCAGATCAGCCCAGGAAGAACACCGAGGCGATGTCGAGAATGCGTGTCATCATGGCGGCGCGAACCTACAACCGGTGCGCGCCGGGATCAATCGGTGGTGGTCACCCGCCACTATTCGTCGCGATAGACCTTCTCGCGCTTCTCGTGGCGTTCCTGCGCCTCGACCGACAGCGTCGCGATCGGGCGAGCTTCGAGCCGCTTCAGCGAGATCGGGTCACCAGTCTCTTCGCAATAGCCGTAGGTGTTGTCTTCGATGCGCTGGAGCGCCGCGTCGATCTTGGAGATCAGCTTGCGCTGACGATCGCGGGCACGGAGTTCGATCGCGCGGTCGGTTTCCGAGGAAGCTCGGTCCGCGAGGTCGGGGTGGTTGACGTTCTCTTCCTGCAACGTCTGCAGCGTGATCTTCGATTCGCGGAGGATCTCGTCCTTCCAGGCCAGCAGCTTGGCGCGGAAATATTCGCGCTGCCGCTCATTCATGAAAGGCTCTTTTTCAGTCGGCCGGTAGTTCTTCAGCTTTTCCAAAGGCAGCCATGTCCCTGTCTGGCGGAGGGAACAAAACCCCTCTGCGCGGCGCCTTATATAGCCACGCCATGTGACAGACAATATCTGCCACCGCGAAAGCCGGGGTGCCCCCAAGGCCTTGCACAGGCAAACTTATCCGCCCTGCCTGGGGGCCGCCCCTCCCCCTTAATAGCCGACCGTAAACCGCTGCCGGATATGGGCCGGGCGCTCGATTTCGTCGGCGAGTGCGACTGCGAAATCCTCGAACGAGATCGAGCTTTTCCCGTCGGCCGCGGTCAGGAGCCGGTCGGTGCCGAGGCGGAACTTGCCGGTCCGCTCGCCCGGCACGAACAGCGCCGAGGGCGACAAAAAGGTCCAGTTCAAGTCCTTTTCCTGGCGCAGCAGGTCGAGGAATTCGGCCCCTTTGGTCGCTTCGGCCTTGTACTGGGCCGGGAAGTTCGGGGTGGTCACCAGGCGGACGCCGGGCGCCACCTCGAGGCTGCCGGCGCCGCCGACCACGAGATAGCGGCCGACCCCGGACGCCTTGGCTGCCCCGATCAGCTTGACCGGATCGCTGACGGTGAAATGGACGGAACTGATCGCGGCATCATGGCCGGCCCACAGCGCCGCCAATCCGGCCTGGTCGTTCACGTCGCCCTTCTTGGCCGTGACGTTCGGCAGCACCGCGATCTTCTCCGGGTTGCGGGCGATGGCGGTGACGGCATGGCCGCGGCGGGCGAGTTCCGCGGTGAGGCGCGAGCCGGCCTGGCCGGACGCACCGGCGATGGCGATCTTCATTCTAGTCTCCGATTGATAGTTTCCAATGGTGACTAGATAGCGAAATGGATGTAGGTGTGAAGAAGGCACTCTTGTCTCACCTGATTACGCCGGAGTAACCCGATGAAAGCCGCCAGCCTGAAGCCGGACGCCTATGCCGCCAATTGCCCGACGCGCCAGATCCTCGACCGGGTCGGCGACAAATGGGCGGTGCTGATCCTGCTGCTGCTGCGCAACGAGCCGATGCGCTTCAACCAGCTGCGCCGCGCCATCGAGGGCATCTCGCAGAAGATGCTGTCGCAGGTGTTGAAGAGCCTCGAGCGCGACGGGCTGCTGCGCCGCCGCGCGATCGCAACCGTTCCGGTCACTGTGGAGTATTCGATCACGCCGCTCGGGCTGACGCTCGCCGAAGCAGTCGATCCGCTGCGCGACTGGGCCGAGCAGAATCTGAAGGAGGTGCTGGCCGCGCAGCGCCGCTACGACACGCAGCGCAAGGCACTGGCGGCCTGAGGCGCTGGCGGCCCGAGGCGCTAAGGGCTCGAGAGAAGTTGGCTGATCGAAAGGAGCCTAGTATTGCCCGGCCTTGGCGAGTTCGACTTCGACGCGCAATTCGATCTCGCTCAGCACGGCATCGAGGCCGGGATCGCCGGAGGATTCCTTCAGGCTCGCGGCGGCGTCGCGCAGCCGGTTCACGGTGGAGGAATCGAAATTGCCGGACAGCAATCCGAGCTTGAGCGCGTCGAGCACGTCGAGCGCGCCCTTGCCGCGGGCGACCGAGCGCTTGCGGCGTTCGGTCGGATCTTCGACGCCCTGCAGCGCGAGCAGCGCGTCGAGGCTGGCCGCGGCCTTCGGCGCAGTGGTGGAACGGACCTCTTCCTGCGCGGTGGTCGCATCCGGCAGCGCGAAGCCGCTTCCCGAGGTGCGCCGCGTCGAGCTGGTCGACGTGCCAAGCGTGGTGCCATTCGGTCCGTAGATGCGCATCTGGATGATCCCGCAGGCCTGAATGGGCCGAGCATCGCCGTTTTATGGTTAACGACACGTAAACGACCCGGCAATTTCTGCAGCCCACACGGCAGTTTCGCGCTGCCTGGCCAACCCGAGCCAAATGGCGACCCGACAATTTCGATAAATATATCAATTCATTGCCCCGTCGAAACGACGTGGCACGCAGCTCGCATGGTTAATGGCGGATCGCCGTCATGGGAGTGTCGCGCGATCCGCGCGTTGAAGTTCGAGGGGAGCATCGGGATGCCCGGCATCCGCATCGCAAATCTGGTCGGAGTGGCCTGCGCCGCGTTGCTGGCGCTGGCGGCTTCCGTCATGCCGGCGGCCGCGACGTCGCGGATCAAGGATCTCGCCAATATCGAGGGCGTGCGTCAGAACCAGTTGATCGGCTACGGCCTCGTGGTCGGCCTCAACGGCACCGGCGATACGCTCAACAACATCCCCTTCACCAAGCAATCGCTGCAGGCGATGCTCGAGCGCATGGGCGTCAACATCCGCGGCGCCACCATCCGCACCGGCAACGTCGCCGCCGTGATGGTCACCGGCAACCTGCCGGCGTTCGGAACCCAGGGCACGCGGATGGACGTCACCGTCTCCGCGCTCGGCGACGCCAAGAACCTGCAGGGCGGCACCCTGCTCGTCACCCCCCTGCTCGGCGCCGACGGCAATGTCTACGCAGTGGCACAGGGATCGGTCGCGGTCGCAGGCTTCGCAGCCGAAGGCGCCGCCGCCAGCGTGGTCCGCGGCGTACCGACGGTCGGCCGGATCGCCAACGGCGCCATCATCGAGCGCGAGATCGAATTCGCGCTCAATCGCCTGCCGAATGTGCGGCTCGCGCTGCGCAACGCAGACTTCACCACCGCGAAGCGGATTGCGGCCGCGGTCAACGACTATCTCGGGGTCAAGACCGCCGAGCCGATCGATCCTTCCACCGTCCAGCTTTCGATCCCACCGGAGTTCAAGGGCAACGTCGTTGCCTTCCTGACCGAGATCGAGCAGTTGCAGGTCGACCCCGATCTCGTCGCGAAGATCGTGATCGACGAGCGCTCCGGCATCATCGTGATGGGCCGCGACGTGCGCGTCGCGACGGTCGCGGTGGCCCAGGGCAACCTCACCGTCACGATCTCGGAAGCCCCGCAGGTCAGCCAGCCCAATCCGCTGTCGCGCGGCCGAACGGTCGTGACACCGCGCACCAGCGTCGGCGTCAGCGAGGACGGCAAGAAATTTGCGCTCGTCAGAAACGGCGTCTCGCTGCAGCAGCTCGTCGACGGCCTCAACGGCCTCGGCATCGGACCGCGCGACCTGATCAGCATCCTGCAAGCGATCAAGGCCGCCGGCGCCATCGAAGCCGACATCGAGGTGATGTGATGGCGAGCCTGATCAACAGCACCACCGGCAGCATGCCGAACAAGGCCTTGATGCCGATGTTCAACGGCCGCCCCGATCCCGTGCTGCAGGACGCGATCAAAAAGGTGACGCCGCAGCAGCTCGCCAAGGCGAAAGCGACCGCGACCGACTTCGAATCGATGTTCCTGAACTCGATGTTCTCGCAGATGACCACCGGCCTGAAGGGCGAAGGCCCCTACGGCGACACGGTCGGCACCGGCCCGTGGCGCTCGATGCTGACCGACGAATATTCGAAGAACTTCGCCAAGGCCGGCGGCGTCGGCATTTCCAACGAAGTGTTCCGCTCGCTGATCCTGCAGCAGGCGGGCAAGAGCTAATTCGGTTTCAAGGAGCAGCGCGATGAACCAGCGTCCACAGCACCGGCCAGCATCCACCCCCGCCGCGCGGGGCGCGACGTCGACGCCGCCCGACGTCGCCCGGCTCGCCAATGAGCTGACCGACGTGATGAGCGGGCTGCTTGCCGTCGTCGAGCAGGAAACCGAATTCGTCCGCGCCGGCAAGATCCGCGAGGGCATGCGGCTCGAGGCGCAGAAGTCGGAACTGTCGCGGCGCTACATGCTGGCGGTCGAGCACCTGAAATCGATGCAGAAGATGCTGGCGCAGAGCGATCCCGAATTGCTGGCGACGCTGCGGCGGCATCACGAGACGTTCCGCGCCATGCTGCAGGTCAATCTGACCGTGCTTGCGACCGCGCATGCGGTCTCCGAAGGCATCGTGCGCGGCGTCAATGCCGAGGTGCAGCGGCGCAACATCCCGAACACCTACACCGCGAACGGCCAGCGCGCAGCGCCGGGCCCGCGCAACATGACGCCGATCGCGGTCAGCCGCACGCTCTGACGCGCATACGCCGACAATTTAGCTCAATTCGGCGCGGCGGCGGCAGCGCGCCGTTCAGCGTGTTTTCTAACACCCTATTGAGAGGTTCCCCGTAGAGTTGCGGATCGTGAGGGGTTGGGATTTGACTCAAGCAAACGAGTGCCTGTGCACTACGAGGCTGCCATGAGTACAGATTTCAACATCAAGCCGGTGGGGGCACCGGTCGCAGCGCCGATGATCACTCCCGTGAGCGATACGGCGCAGAAGGCGGTGAAGACCGAATTGCCCGCGAGCCAGAGCGTCACCGCTCCGGAGCCGAGCGTGCGCGTCACGATCGACCCCAATGCCGCCAATGCGTCGCTTTCGAACCAGGCTCCATCTGTCACCGACCAGGTCATCATCGACCGCGACGCGCGCGCCGTGGTCTATCAGGTGGTCGACAATCGTACCAACCTGGTGGTGAGGCAGTTTCCGGAAGAAGCCGTCTTGCGCCGCCGCGCCTATTTCCACACGCTCGATCTCAGCAAGGACGCGCCGACGCGCGCCAACGCGACCGACCGCCGCGCTTAGAACGCGAGCGAACCAACGTAACCTCAGGTCTTCTGCGTGGCGTAGGCCTTGTCGAGATAGGTCGATCCGGTGGCCGGATCGGTGACGACATTGGCGATCAGCGCCGTCCCCTGCTGCACCAGCGAGAACTTGGTATCGCCGATCCGGAACGCGCCGTCCTTGATCAGCACGTCCTGATACTTGCTGGTGCCGTCGCTCTGGTAGTGCACCTTGGCGCGGAAGCCATCGACGTTCGACACCGAGATGCTGAACGACTTGTTGTTGGCGTACTTGCCGCTCCAGCTGCCCTCATAGAGTTTCGGATCGACGGCCACATAGGGCGTCTTTGACGGAACCGTCAGGCCGGCAGCTTTGTAGTTGGCCGACAGGATGCTCAATACGTCGGCCATGTCGAGGCCTCCCGCGCGAACCGGTCGATCAGGCGCGGCCGGAGAGGCCGGCGGCGAGATTGCAGTTGATGTCGATCAGCGACTTCAGCTTCGCCGGGTCCGGATTCATCTGGATGTCGACGGTCTGCTTCATCACGAACACGCCGATGTTGGCGATGTTCTGCCGCACCTCGAGTGGCTGCGGATTGTCGTCGCCCTGCGCCGCGCTGAGGAAGATCGACCACAGCCGGCGGTTGAACAGCAATGCATGATCGAGCGCCTTGTCGGCACCGTTCCAATTGGTCTGGACTTCCTGCAACTGACGGGCCGCCTTCAGGAGCGCCTGCGCTTCGATTTCACGTGGGGACGCCGTCGTCGTGGACGTACGGGCGTAGGCCTGGGCTGCATTCGACATTAATGACCTCGGTGGGATGCGGATTTCTCGAGCCGCGGAGACGCAATTCTAGCGCCCGATATTTATGCATCCGCCGCCTTTAAATATGGTTAGCAGCCGTTACGAAATGCGTCATTCTGACGATGCGGAAAGATACCGTAATATCCCGGAGACAAACAAAAACGGCGGGGTTTCCCCCGCCGTTCCTGAAGAGCTTGTCGTTGCGCTTAGCGGAGCAGCTGCAGCACGCTCTGCTGGCTCTGGTTGGCGAGCGCGAGCGCGGAGACCGCGATCGACTGGCGGGTCGACAGCGCCTGGCTGTTGGCCGCTTCCTCGTTGGTGTCGGCCAGCGTCAGATTCGACGAACCGGTCTGCAGCACGTTGATCAGGTTCTTGGAGAAATCCTGACGGATCTGCACGATCGAGAGGTTCGAACCCAGCGTCGAGGCTTCGCTGCGCAACGCCGAGCTCGCCGAACTCAGCGACGCGATCACGCTGTTCGCCGAGTTGTTGTCGAGGAAGTCGGTGCCGGCGGTCAGCGACTTCAGACCGAGGCCGGAAGCGCTGAAGGTCACGCCGGTGATGCTCAGCGTGGACTTGCCGGTCTCGTTGAAGGTCAGCTTCAGGCTGTCGCCGTTCAGCAGGTTGATGCCGTTGAACGACGCATCCTGCGCCGTGGTCGTGATCTGCGAGATGGTGTTGTTGTACTGCTGCACCAGCGCCGCGCGCGCCGACTGCGAGGCGGAGTCGGCAACCGGAGCGGTGCCGGCTGCGCTGAACGTTGCGGTGCCGCCGCCGGTGTTGGTGAAGGTCGTCGCACCGATCGTCGAGGACGCCGCGTCATTGGTCGTGGTGATGACGAGCTTGTTGGAGCTGTCAAGGCTCGCCGTCAGGTTGCTGGCCGACAGCGCCGTGTTCAGCTGCGCCAGCGAGCTGCTCGCACCGAAGGTGAAGCTGAAGGCGGGCTGACCGGCCGAAGCCGCGATCGCCAGCACGTCGCCGCTCTTGATCGTGGTGCCGTCGACCAGGTTGGCCGCCGTGCCGCCGAGCGCCGCGGTCGAGGTGACCTGCGACCTGGTGGTGTAGCCCGTCGGGCTCTGCAGCACCTGGTTGGCAATCGATTTCGCGGAATCGACCAGCTTCTGCAGCGAGGTGATGCCGGTGTTGGCAGCCTGCAGCACCTGCACGCCGTTGCCGATGCCGTCGAGCAGGTTGTTGATGTCGCTGGCGCGGTTGTCGAGCGACTGTGCGGTGAAGAAGTTGGTCGGGTTGTCGAGCGCCGTGTTGACCTTCTTGCCGGTGGCAAGGCGGTTCTGCGTGGTGGAGAGCAGATCGGCGGTGGACTGGAGGGAGAGGAGGTTCTGGCGAACGGAGGACGAGAGAATGATATCGGACATTTTCATACCTTTCTGGTGTGAAACTGAGGAAAATGCCGCGCCGATCCTTTCTGATCGGGCGGATGGCCGATCCTGCGTTCAAGCCCGCGAAGGAAACAGAAATCTTCGGAACCGCATTTGAGACAAATGCAGAAGAATAAAATTGTCGCCATCAGGCGAGATTCGCCGCCGAAAACGACTGAGAGAACTACCGATTCCGGCCGCACGCCGATCCCTGCGCCCGCCCCATGTTCACCAAGCATTAACCATCATGGGAAAGGATCGCTGTCGCATCGGCCCCGGGGCCGCGACGGCGGCTGCTAAGCAGCGCCGAACATGTTCCGCTAGCTGCGACATCGCGCGACTGCCGGCAAAGGAGAACGGTCATGGCCCTGAAGGTCGAACTCAAACCGAACGAGCGCATCATCGTCGGCAATTGCGTGATCACCAACACCGATCAGCGCGCCCGCCTGCTGATCGACGGCGACCGCATCCCGATCCTGCGCGAGAAGGATATCCTGACGCCGGAGACCGCAGACACCCCGGCGAAGCTGATCTATCTCGCGGTGCAGCTGATGTATCTGTCGCCGGACCCGATGGCGCACCACCCGACCTATTTCAGCCTGGTGCGCGACATCATCACCGCGATGCCGAGCGCCTGGCCGTTCATCGAGAGCGTCAACAACTTCATCCTCAACGGCGACCTCTATCACGCGCTGAAGGAATCCAAGAAGCTGATCGCGCATGAGGAGAAGCTGCTGGAAAGCGCGCGCGCCACTCAGGATGAGACCCGCAAGAGCGCGTAGCGCATCCGCTCGTCGCATCGAAAAAGGCCTCCGCGAGGAGGCCTTTTTGCTGGCTGGAGATGGGCGGTGCGCGATCAGCTGATCGGCAGATATTTCAGCAGCGTGGTCTGATACAGCATCGACGTCGTCTGGTACGACGCCTGCAGGCTGGTCTGCAGCGCCAGGATCTTGGTCGCGACCTCGTCCTGATTGACGCCTTCGACCGAGTCCAGCATCGTCTCCGCCATGCCCTTGAGCTGGGTCTGGCGATCGGTGGCGGCCTTGGTCGCGGTCTGCGCGCCGGCGAACTCGGCCTGCACATCCTGGATCTGCTGCTGGCCGTTCTGCGGGGCAAGATTCCCGCTGACGCGCTGCGCCAGCGCCGTCACCTGCGCGCTCGCATTCGGGGTTGCTGGCATTGGTGGTGACCGCGGCATACACCGCGACGTTCTGCAGCAGATAGCGGAACGCCTGCTCGTTGGCGCGGGCGCCATATTGCACGGTGATCGATTGATCGACCTGCGCGACCGCGGTGCCGCGCGCCGATCCCGCGCCGTTCTCGCCGGTGTACCAGTAGACGGTGTTGTCGGGCGTGCCCGCGACCAGGCTGGTGGCGGTGTCGAACGGCGGTCCGCCGACCCTGAGCGGCGCCGGGGCCGCGGTGGTGTTGTTGGCGATGCCGAGCGCGCCGAGCGCAGCGGTATTCGAGCTCGAGATCGAGAGGCTCTCGCCGTCGGCGCCGTGCAAGGTGATCACGCCATTGCTGATGGTCGACGGGTTCTTGGTGCCGCTGATCTGGTCGATCTTCGCCATCAGCGTCTGCACGCTGTCGGTGATGTTGACCTGGTTGCCGGTGGCGCCCGAAGCCACGAAGGTGATCGGGGTGCCGTTCACCGTGATGGTGTCACCGGCCGCGAAGCCCGTCGACAGCGAGTCGGTGCCTGCCGCGCCCGAAAGCGCCGTGGCGCCTGAGATCGGCGCCGGCGGCGTGTTGTGGTTGTTGACGGCGGCGCCTGAGACGGTCGCGACCGGATTGAAGAAGTTGTTGGACGCTGCCACCGCGGAGGCTGCGACCAGCGAGGTGTCGCTCAACGTCTTGATCGAGGAGGTCAGCGTCGACTGCAAGTTGGCCGTCGTCGCCGTGGTGTCGGCGCCGATCAGGAACGAGCCGGTCGGCGGCGGGTTCGTCGTCGTCGCCGTCAGCTCAATCGCATCGGTGGTACCGTCGGGCAGCGTGAAATTGAACGTGATCTTGTCGCCATCCTTCGGATTGACGGCGCCGAGATCGACCGAGGCGGATTTCGGCGCGCCGGTCGGCTGCGTCACGGTAGCACCGGTCAATGACGATTGCACCGACAGCAGCTTCAGCCCGAACGGCGAGCCGTCCTCGGCGACGCTGGTCACCGTCGTGGTCGCCGGCGGCGACGAGACGCTCAGGCGCCCCATCAAATTGGCGCCCTGATCGGCCTGCTTGCGCTCATTGATGAGTTGGGTGAGACCGGCCTGGGTTGCCGTGCCCTTCAACATCGTGTCGGCGGAGACCGTGGCTGGCGTATCCATCGCGCGGCCGGAGAACAAATAGCGGTCGCCGGACTGGCTGTTCAGCATCGCGACTGCGTTGGCAAAGGCGGCCTGCGCCGTGATCTGGCCCGAGGTCTGGCCATTGTTGTTAAGCGTCAGCGTCGCCGTGGTCGCCGCGTTCTTCACCTGGGTGCCGACATCGGACAACCCCTGCAAGGTGAGGTTGGCGACATTCAGACGCGTGTTGAGATTGGTGGCAGTGTCGGAGAACGCGTTGATGCTGCTGATCTGGGCGCGCAGGCTGAGCGCGAAGCCGCGATCAAGCCCCTGCCCCGCATAGGTCGTCGAGACCTTGCCGGTCGCGAGTTGCGTCGTCAGGTCGTTGAGCTGACTGCGCAGGTTGAGGATCGTGGTGCCGATATAGGATGTTCTGCCGCTTACGCCGTCGATCGACATGTTACCCTCACGTGAGCTGCAGCAGCGCGTCGTACATCTGCTTGATCGACGACATCACGCGCGCATTGGCCGAATAGGCGTTCTGCAGCGAGAGCAGATGCGCCATCTCCTCGTCCATGTTGACGCCGGAGGTCGAGTCCATCTTGGTTTGCAGCGTATTCAGCACGACGTCCTGACCGTCGGCCAGTTGCTTGGCGGCGGTCGCCGATTCGCCCTGCTGGCTGATGAACTGCTTGGCAAAGTTCAGCAGCGTGCCGGTGAACGGCGCGCCCGACGTGCCGAGGCCGGTCTGCGGCGAATAGCTGTACGATGCGTTCGACAGCTGGTTCAGGATAAGGTTGGCGCGCGTGGTGTCGCCGGCCGGGGTCTGCGGATTGGTCGAGTACACGACCATGCGCGAGGGATCGCCGACCAGCGCGGTGTTGACGCTGATCCGTGCGGCAAGTCCGGTCGACTGGGCGCCGTTCGCGGTGATCGCACCGGTGTAGAGCCCGCCATTGTCGGTGAACAGCGGCAGCTGCGGATCGCCTGACGTCAGCGACGAGACCGTCGAGGTGACGGAGGCTGCGGTCACGTCGGCCTTGTTGGCGGCGCCGTCGTCAAGCACGCGCAGCGTCGATCCCGAGGGATTGGAGAATTGCAGGCCGGTTCCGCCGAGCGCGCCGTTGAGCTGTGCCAGCACCGAGCTCATGCCGCCGGAGAAATCCACGCCCAGCACCTCGTCGTTCGGATCGACGGTCGCGGTATTGCTCAGCGGCAGCACGCTCGGATCGTCGACGCGGATGATCGACAGATTGTGCGTCAGCCCGGTGGTGTTGTCCTTGTAGGAGACGTGGATGGTGTTGCCGTTCTGCAGCCCCGAAAGATCGAGGTCGAAGCCGGACTGCGCCCCCGCCGTGGCCGCCGTCCCCGCGGTGGTCTTGTCCGACAGCGCGCTCGACATCGCGGCGGCGAACTGGTCGATCTGGGTCTGGGCCTGCGCCAGCGTGTTGTCGCGCAGCTCGAGATAGGCCGCAATCTTGCCGGAGCGGATCGAGTTGGTCGACACCATGTCGTAGGTGCCGCCATGCGGGAACGTGATGGTGATGGTGCCGACGGTGCTCTTGGTCGGGTCGGTGTTGTACAGCGTGTTGGGCGTCATCGTGCCCTGGGCATTGAAGCTGAGCGTCGCCGCCTCGGTGCCGACCAGCTGCACGCCGGAATTGGTGAACACGGACACCTGGTTCTGGCCGTTGGTGACGGTGCGGATATCCATCAGCTGCGAAAGCTGCGTGACGTAGCGATCGCGCTGATCGAGCAGCGCCGCAGTCGACGCATCGGTCACGCCGCTATTGGCCGCCAGCTGCACATTGAGGCGCGCGATCTGCTGCATCGCATTGTTGGCGGTGTTGATGGAGTCGCTGATGCCGGCTTCGGCATTGGCGCGCAGCGTCTGGATGCCCTGCGAGGTCGCATTGAGCTGCTGCGCCATCGATTGCGCGGCGTTGACGACACCGATGCGCGCCGACTGCGAGTCCGGGCTGGTCGACAGCCCCTGCAGCGCGGTCAGGAACTTGTTGTAGGCATCCTCGATGGTGCCGGTGGTGTCGGGATTGCCGTACACGCCCTGCAGGTTGGCCAGGAATTGCGAGCGGACGTCGGCATAGGCGGCACCCGACGTCTCGGTGCGAAGCTGGGTCTGCAGGAATTCGTCGAGCTGGCGGTTGACGCCGGTGATCAGGACGCTCGAGCCGAACTGGCCGGTGGTGCCGGTGGTCTGGTTCAGCGTCTTCCTGACGTAGCCGGGCGTCTCCGCGTTGGCGACGTTCGACGACACGAGCGAGAGCGAGGCCTGCGTGGCGCGCAGGCCGGACATCGCGGTGGAAAGGGCTTGGCTCAAACCCATGCTGTGTACTCGCCTTTACTGCTTCACGCGTGCGTCAATGATGCGATCAGCGCACCACGTTCAGGAGATCCTGCACCATCGAATTGGTCGTCGTGATCACCTTGGTGTTGGCCGAATAGGCCTGCTGAGTCACGATCAGCTTGGTGAACTCGTCCGCAATGTCGGTGTTCGAGCTCTCGAGCGACGAACCGACGATGGTGCCGGCCTTGCCGAACAACGCCGCGCCGGATTCGTCGGTCGCCTCGAACGCGCCGCCGTCGATGCGCTTGAGGAAGTTGGTGCCGTTGAAGGTCGCGACCGAAATTTCCGCGAGGTCGATGTTGCGGCCGTTGGTGTAGTTGCCGACGATGCGGCCGTTGGTCGAGACGCTGACCGATTGCAGCTGGCCGGCCGGAAAGCCGTCCTGCTGGATCTGGTTGACCTGGACGTTGCCATTGGCATCCGCGAACTGGGTCACGCCGCCGGAGCCGAAATTGATCACGGGGTTGCCGAGCGAGACGCCGTTGACGACGGCATTGTTGAGGGTGACCGACGAGATCGCCGGCGACATCTGACCGTTCGAGGCGAAGGTGAAGTTGACGTTGGCGTTCTGCCAGGAGACCTGCGTGCCGGTGGCGTTGGGGTCGACCTGATAGAACAGGTTCCAGGTATCGGTATGTCCGGCGCCCAGCGAGGAGCTGTCGGTCTTGGCCCAGCGGAATTGCAGGTTCACCGGTGCGCCCGAGACGTCGTAGGCGGTGACGGCGCCGCCCGAGACGGATTCGTTCAGGAAGGTCGAGTTGTCGTTGCCGACCACCTGGCCGGTGCCGACGGTGCCGCCGCCGCCGCGGGTCGCGACCGCCGAGCCGGTGAAGCCGAGCGCCGCGAGCGCCGTCGAGTTCGAGCTCGTCACGTTGAGGTCCGACGACGTGCCGGAATGCAGGGTGATCTTGCCGCCGCTGATGGTCGATGGCGTCGCGGTGCCGGTGATCGCGTCGATCTTGGCGAGCAGCGTTCCGATGCTGTCGGTGACGTTGAGCTGGTTGCCGGTCGCGCCCGAAGCCACGAAGGTGATGACGGTGCCGTTGACCGTGATGGTATCGGCCGGCACCACGGGCGGACCGGCGGAGCCGGCGCTGAAATTGGTATTGATCGAGTCGGTGCCCGCAGCGCCCGACAGCAGGGTCGCGGCGGTGTTGGCGACCGACGGCGTCGCCTTGTTGTTCTGCGCGGTGCCGGTGACGGAGGAATCGGTATAGGGCGCGGCCGGCGTGCCCAGCACCAGCGGGTTATGTCCGCTGCTGAACGCGCCCGGCCGGATCAGCTCGGAGCCGGGCACCGAGGTATCGTGCGAGGTGGTCAGCGGATAGGATGCGAGGTTGGCGCGATAGTCGATCTTGGTGGTCTGCTGCGCCGGCAGGAAGTCGTTCTTGAACCGCAGCACCTGCGGCGAGGAGCCCGAGGGGTTGCCGGTGGTCGGGTCGATCGGCACGCCCTCGAGATAGTAGCCGGCGCCGTTGACCAGATAGCCGTCCTTGTTGAGCTGGAAATCGCCGCGGCGGGTGTAGCGGTCGACGCCGTCGAACACCGGCGAACCGTCGGTGAAGCTGCCGGGCTTCTGCACTGCGAAGAAGCCGTTGCCGTTGATCGCCATGAAGGTCGCGACCGAGGCCGACTGCACGTCGCCCTGCACCGAGTTGGTCGAGCGCGACTGCGCGGTGACGCCGCCGGCGAGCTGCGCGGTCAACGCGGTCTGCGGGACGAGATCGAGAAAGGAGGTATCGATGCGCTTGAAGGCCGTGGTCTGCGAGTTGGCGATGTTGCCGGAGATGTTCTCGAGCGCGTACGACCCTGCGCGCAAGCCACCGACCGCGGTCGTAAGTGCGCCGAAGATACCCATGACATGTTCTCCAATTCTAATCCCGGCGGCTGGCAATCAGCAGGTGGCCGCATCGGCGGAGCACGTCGCAAGGGTCGTGCCAGGAAACGAACCGTAACAAAATCATGCGCTTGAAAAAAAAGCCCCGGCCGTTTAACCGGGGCACAATTGCCGGGCAGGCAACAATTGCCGGGACGGAGCGCTGTCGTGACCCGCGCTCCCTGGCTGAAGATGGCGGTACTCGTCAGGTCGCCGAGGGCGCGGCCGGGTGAAACACCAGCGCAAAGCCGTCCATGCAGTAGCGCAGTCCGGTCGGCTTCGGGCCGTCGTCGAACACGTGGCCGAGATGGCCACCGCAACGGCGGCAGTGCACCTCGGTGCGCACCATGCCGAAGGTGCGGTCCGACGTGGTGCCGACCGCATTCTCCAGCGGCTTCCAGAAGCTCGGCCAGCCGGTGCCGCTCTCATACTTGGTCTCGGACGAGAACAACGGCAGGTCGCAGCCGGCGCAGGCGAAGGTGCCCTTGCGGTGCTCCTTGAGCAGCGGACTCGATCCCGGCCGCTCGGTACCCTGGTTGCGCAGGATCTCGTATTGCTGCGGCGTCAGCTGCGCCTTCCACTCGGCGTCGGTCTTCTCGATCTCGAATTTCTCGGCGGCCTTGTTATCAGAGGCCTCGGCCGGCGAGGCGCGCAGCCAGCGGAAGGCGGCGAAGCTCAGCAGGCTGGCGACGGAAGCAAGCAGGATACGGCGATCGATCATCAATCATCTCCGATGCGGGCGGCCAAGTCGGGCCGAACGGGCTCGTCAACAAATACGAACCCCGTCGCTGGACGTTACATCCGCCCGTCGGTGATCCGCTCACTTTCTTGCGAGGCGCGAGGATACCGCGGCTCATCGTCCTCGACCGGCCGGGGCGCAGGCGGGGCCGCCGGCCGCATCGCGGCCCCCGGCGGGCGACGGGGCGCCGGTCCCCGGGTTCCCGCCTTGAGATTGGCCTCGGCGAGCCGCGCCTCACGGGCCTCCTCCCTGGCGCGCGCCCCCTCGCGGTAGCGCGCCAGGACGCCCGCCACGGAGGAAGCGCCCCTCGTCCACAGGCTGACGAAATGCCCGGCAACGCGGCCGGTGGTGCCGCCGGCCCAGACCAGTTCGAACGGCGAGAACAACCGCCAGCGGTCGTCGCCCCACAGGATACTGCGTGCGATCAACTGGCCCGCGAGCGCCGAGGTGCTGAGCCCCTGCCGGCCGAAGCCGCTCGCCACCCACAGGCCTCGGCGCAATTGTCCGATCTGCGGCATGCCGTGCACGGTGACGCCGACCGCGCCGCCGAACACATCGGCGACCGGAACCTTGCCGAGCTGCGGAAACACCGTGGCGATGCGGCGCTGCACCGCCGCGCTGAGCCGCTTCGGCCGCGCATTCCAGGTGGTTTCCGGACTGGCCCACAACAGGCGATCGCCGTCGACGACGCGGAAATGGTCGATGCCGTCGCTGTCGACGACCGAGCCGGGAAAGGCGATGGTCTCCGCCAGCCGTTCACCGAGCGGCTCGGTCAATGCCGCGTAGCGCCACACCGGCAGCAGCGTATCGGACAAGCGCTTCAGCGGCGAACCGAGATGGACATTGCCGGCGAGGACAATGTGGTTGGCGCGCAGCCGCGCCGTCGGCGTCACGATGCGTTTCCGGATGCCCGAGAAATCGATGCTGACGACCGGCGTCTCCTCGAAGATCCGCACGCCTGCCCGCACGGCCAGCGCGGCGAGCCCGTGGACATATTTGCGGCCGTCGATCTGCAACGCCCTGGGGTAATAGATGCCGTGGAAGTAGCGGCCGGTCCTGAGCACGCTGCGCACGCGATCGACCTGCCAGCCTTCGACCTCGGTGGCAAAATCCTCGCCCAGCGTCTGCAACCGGCTGATCAGCGCCTCGCCGATATCGACGTTGGAGACTTCCAGCGCGCCGTCGCTCGGCTTGATGCCGGGGATCAGATCCTCGGTGGCGGTGGCGCGGACATAGTCGGCGCCTTCTTTGGACAGCGCCCACAATTCGCGGGCATTGTCGAGGCCGACGCGCTCGATCACATCCGATATCGGCAGGCCATAGCCCGGCATCACAGTTCCGAGATGATGGCCGGAGGCGTTCCAGCCGACCTGGCGGCCCTCGAGCACGGCGACGCTGGCGCCAAGCCGCGCCGCCTCGCGCGCCACGGTCAGGCCGGCCAGCCCCGCCCCGACCACGCAAATGTCGACGTCGAGGTCGAACGCCAGGCGGTCGCGGAACGCCGAGGCCGCCTCGTCGGGGCCGTCCGCCGCACTTGTGGAAGTCTCGCTCATGGCGTTTCTTACGAACCGCTGCGGCGCTTGTCACCTTGTCCAGGGCATGAGCCTGTAGAATTAATTCGACCAGACCGAATCGAGAATGGAAGTTCATGCGCCGTTTGCTGCTGCTGCGTCACGCCAAGACCGAAACCGACGCGCCGTCAGGGCAGGACCAGGACCGTCGCCTCGACGAGCGCGGCCACCGCGATGCGGCGGAGATCGGCGGCTGGATCGCCCGCCATCCGCCCCTGCCCAACCTGGCACTGGTATCGCCGGCGGTCCGCACCACGCAGACCTGGGAGATCGTGCGCGACGCACTGGAGGGTGCGGGACCTGCGCCGAAAGTCGAATTCGTGCCGGACCTCTACGGCGCCGATCCGGCGCAACTGCTGACCGCGATCCGGATGGCGTCCGTTACCGATCCGAAGCGGCTGCTGCTGATCGGCCATAATCCCGGCATGCATGAGCTCGCCTTGACGCTGACCGGCAACGGCGAGGAGGCCGCCAAGCGCGCACTCGCCGACAATCTGCCCACCTCGGGGCTTGCCGTGTTCGAGTTCGCGACCGACGACTGGAATGAGGTCTCGTTCCGGCGCGGCAAGCTCGTGCTGTTCGTCAGTCCGAAACTGTTGAAGCTGGCCTCACGCAACTGACGCGAGCGGACAGCGCGGTTCCGTCATGCTATATTGAATTCCGCGCGACAGGGGGACCGGTTCGCGTCGATGCAACGAAGAAGAAGGCGCGCGTCCCGGCACAGGGACTAAACGGCTCCAGACCAATCGCGGACAGGAGGCGCAGATGTACAAGTCCATTCTCGTGCCGATCGACCTCGCCGATACCGATCTGGCGAAGCCGGCGATCGCAACCGCTGCAACGTTGTCGCAAACATGGAACGGCGCGGTGCGCCTGCTCAACGTGCTGCCGATGACACCGGTGATGCTCGCCGAATACGTCCCGGCGGATTTCGACAGCCAGCAGCGTGAAACGTCGGAAGAAGCGCTTGCCATCGTCGCGCGCGAATCCGGCATCGCGCCCGGGCGCATCTCCGGCGTGGTCCGCCAGGGCGGCATCTATCACGAGATCCTCGAAGAGGCCGCAAACATGAAGGCCGATCTGATCGTGATGACATCGCACCGGCCGGCGATGCGCACCTACTTCCTCGGCTCGAATGCCGGGCACGTGGTGCGCTATGCCAAATGCTCGGTGCTGGTTGTGCGGCACTAACGGGGGTGGGCCATGGGGCCGCCGCTGACGGCTCGGCCCAAATATCGAGGAACAACCCCATGCAAAGGAGCCGGCGGCTCACATTCTGCCCCTCGGAGCTTCTTAGGCGTCCATGGAAAGACCGTCCGGACCATCGCGCCCCTGGTGACGGCCAGATTTCTTGCCGTGATCGGCGGCGGGCTCGGGTTCCGGCTCCACACGGTGCAAGGCGTCAAGGATATCGTCGAAGCTGACGGCATTATCCTGAACGGACTGGCTTGGTCCCGGGACCCCGCAAGCGTTTGCGGCCCAGGATGACAGGATTGCCCGCTTCTCGTACCGTGTCAGATCGCAGTCGTCGACGACGTCCATGGGATGAGCGAACGCGCCGGCCGGGTTCAGCAGCGCGGCCATTTCAAGCGTTGTCGTTCGTCCCTCGATCCTCGGCAGCAGCGCGGAGAGGCGCTCGGGGAACGTCTCTCGCAGAAGTTCCGCCGCGGAAGCCTGCTCTTCGCTCAATCGGCGCTCGACATAGGAGCGCTCAAGATCCGAGAGACGCGTTGCCAGCAGCCTGCGATAGCGGTCGATATTCCTTTGATGCGCGCGCAGCCGTTGCAGGTTCGCTTCGAGCATGGTCCGACCTCCCCGCCTCAGGCAGCGATGGCACGTTCGGTAGAGCGCAATCTGCAGGGCTTGCCTCCGGGAGAATTCCGGGGACCGCCATCGAGCTCGCACAGCGCTTCGAGGATCTCGTCGATCGAAACCGGCTTCTTCAGTCCGGCAGGCGAGCGCATCGAGGGGCAAGATGCGATTGCGGAGGCATCCGACGCCCAGGACGCCAGAATTGCCCTCTTCTCGCCGGTTGTCAGGACGGGGTGATTCACCACGTCCTTCGGGTGCTCGAAGACCGTGCCGGGATGAAGCAGCGCGTTGAAGTCGAAAACATTGTCGTCGGCGGTCGTCGGCCGCATGGTATCCTCCTTTTCATTGACGACGAGCGGCAGCCGCGCGGCGCGTCGCGCGGCCGCCAATCTGAGCCCTGACTAGGCTGCCTTGGCTTCCAGCTTCTGGACGTTGTCGGCCGGCACGCCGTTGATCGCGATCCGGCGCGGCTTCATGGCTTCCGGGATCTCCCGGACCAGCTCGATCTTGAGCAGGCCGTTGTCGAACGCGGCGCTCTTGACCTGAACATAGTCCGCCAGATTGAACTGGCGCTTGAAGTTGCGGGTCGAGATGCCGCGATACAGGAAGTCCCGCTCGGCCTTGTCGGACTTGCTGCCTTCGATCGTGACCACGTTCTGCTCGGCCGTGATCGTGATATCGCTTGGCGCAAACCCGGCAACCGCCAGCGAAATCTGATAGCGGTCCTCCGCCAGCCGTTCGATATTGTAGGGGGGATAATTGTCCTCGCCGGCCCGTTGGGCCATTTCCGCGAGGTCAAACAGGCGGTCGAAGCCGACGGTCGAGCGCCACAAGGGAGAGAAGTCGTAAGTGCGCATAGCCAAATCCTCCTAAGAGCAAGATGGATACGAGCGGCACCGGACACGACCGGTGCCCGTCTCACTGCCCGGGCCCATGCGGCGCCCGGACGCCACCATTCGGTGGCGACTAAAAAATTAGCAAAGTCGCTTTTGGTTTCAAGAGGGACGCAGAAAATTTTCTGAAGACCGTTGGCGCTGGCCCGGCGCCTCCGGCTTTCGTTAACAAACGCCGAAAAACTTTCCGCTGGGCTCGGTTGCACCGGTGATGATTGCGGCCCGTGCACCGCCCATGGCGATGCCCCTTCACCATGAACGCAAGCAGCAATGCGGGCGGCGTCTTCGGCGCCGCCCGCATTGATTTGGCTTGGAGCACGATCCGGAAAAGTGTCGAACGGTTCTCCCTTGCGACAAACGCGGAACGCGTTTGCGCGAAGATCAGCTCGAGGCAAAAGCGCGAAGACGATTCAACGCAATCTCGTCGCGCTTTAATGGGCGTTGATTGCGACGCGCTTGACGCCTTCTCGCGGCTTGTCGGATTTCGGCAAGGAGATCGTCAGGACGCCGTTCTTGAACGACGCCTCCGCCTTGTCCTCGTGCACGCCCTCAAGCGGGATCTGGCGCTCGAAAGAGCCATAATAGCGCTCGGTGAAGTACTTCCCCTCGCCGTTGCGTTCGGCCTTCCTCTCGCCGCGGATGGTCAGGACGCCATTGGCAATTTCGACCTGGACGTCCTTCTCGGTCATGCCGGGCAGCTCCGCCGAGATGGTCAGGTTCTTGTCGCCATCGTTCAGCTCGAGCCTTGGCCAGCCGAAGCGGCCCTCCATGAGCGGGCTGGTGCCGCCGAAGCCGCGAAACACATCGTCAAACAGACGATTCATCTCCCGATGCAACGTCATGAACGGATCGTAGGTATCGCGCACGGGCGCAAGCTCCTGGTTCTTTGTCCAGGGAATGAGATCACGAATAGCCATGTTTCTTCTCCTGTCGGTACGGGTTTGTTCTCCTGTTGATACGGGGCGGTGCGGGCGCCCTGCGCCCACACCCGGCGTCCCGATGCTGTGACTGCGGTCAGATCTGCGGTTCTTTCAAGGGCCTCCTTTGATTTTTTTAAGCTGGAAGCGGCCGCCCGCCCTGCGATGCGGGCGGCCTCGATGCAGGCTGGGACATTCCGGCCTCGTCGACTTCAGCTGACGTGGGGCAGGTCCCGCTCGTCATCCCAGGGAAGGCGGAACATGCCCGGGTGGGTGCTGTCCGGCAGCAGCAGGGTGTCGACCTTGAACAGCGGCGCGTTCGGCTTCCAATCCATCCAGCGCATCGAATCGAGATAGCGGACGGGTGGGAGCGGCAGTGCATGGCCGGCTCGATCGGACGTCACTTTGGGCGTGCTGTCCATGGCGATGGCGCCGGTCGGCGACAACATCGCCAATGCGAAGGCGCCGGCAATAAATCTCCGGCTACGGCTGAAGGTCTCCCGGGCAGCGGAGACGGGTTTTCGATTCCTGGTCATCTCATCCTCCTGTCGGTACGAAGCTGATCCATCCGATCGTCAGAAAGCTGAGGACGAACATGAGCCAATGCAGTACAGCCGTCCCGCTTTTGCGCGATCGAGTTTGCATGCGTCTGCTCATCTTGGGTCTCCTGGTGTGTCTCTCCTTTCTCCTTCAAACGTGAGCCGGCCATCGTTGCGGATGGCCTGATCAGCAGTGCCTCGCCGGCGCCGCTGTCGCGGGCTTCGACTTCCTCGGCCTCGGCGACCAGCGTCCAGAACCGGCTCGGCGGCAACCGACTTGGGAATCGAAAAAATGCCCTTCAAGGGCCTGCCCAAATTTTTTTTGCGACTGACAGCGCCGGAACCTAATCTCGGCGGTCAGGCTCGATGAAATGCTGACCGAAGGCGCGATGGTCGCTATGCGCCGAAAAGCGGACACAGCGAGCCGACTGCTGCATGCAGATCACTGAGGCAGCACCACCCCGGCGATTTGCATGACACCGAGCTGGTCGAACAACTCAATCTGTTCACCGTTCAGCACTGGAATGTAGCAGCGACGTCTGGCACCCGGGTTGAGGATACAGAGCTTGTCCTCCGCGACCGTCCATGTCCCGGCCGCAGGTTCGAGGGCCTCGTCTCGGTGCGTATAGGTCATCCGGCCGTCGGGATCGAATCGCATTGTGCGCGGACCATCCCTGAGCTTGGGACCGAAGCTGATCGTCCTGCCCCGGAGTTTTGCGGCCAAGGTCTCCCCTGTCGGTCGTTCGCCGATCGCTGCGGTGAGCGAGGCATCGGGCCCGGGATCATAACCCTCGGCCTTCAGGATCAGCCAGAAGAGCCTGCCAAAACTACGCATGGAAGGTTCGGTGTAGGGCGTGTCGCGGTCGACACGATGCACCACGACGAGGTCGAGCGCGGGCACGACCAAGGCGTATTGGCCACCTTGACCTTCGGCCCAAAAGCTGCCCTCGGGCAAAGTCACCGTAGGCGCAACGGCACCACCCAGAAAGCCGGTCCACCAGAGATAGCCATAGCCCGGCCCGAACGCCGCTCTCGAATAGCCACGCGTGCTCTCTTCCACCCACTCCCGCGGCACGATCTGGTGTCCGGCCCAACTGCCGTTGTGCAGATAGAGAAGTGCAAAACGCGCCAAGTCCCGTGCGCTCATGCGGATCTCATAGGCGGGGTGGATAGACGCTTCGCCGCGGACGTAGCTGCCATCCTGTTGCCGGTAGTCCTGCATGCCGATTGGCTTTGCGATCTTTTGGTCGAGCGCCTCGAAGATGCCGCTTCCGGTTGCGTGCTCGTAGATCGTGCCGAGCGCGTTGAAGTCCCAATTGTTGTAGTACCAGAAGGTGCCGGGCGGGTGGCTGCCGCGCGGCGGTCGCATCTTGGCCATGTCCGGCGTCTCGTAGAGCGCTGCGTGGTAGACCCCGGAACGCGCTTCGAGGAGTTCGCGCACCGTCGCGCCCTTCTCGCTCCCGCTCAGGCCGGGCGGATTATCGTCGATGCCGAGTTCGCCAAGCGTGCTGTCGAGATTGATCAGGTGATCCGACACAGCGATGCCGATCAGGGCGCTGAGCAGGCTCTTGCGGACTGAAGCGACTTCCATCGGCTTCGTCGTATTGCCCCACTCCGCCACCACCTTTCCGTGCTGAACGATCACAACCGCGCTCGAGCGAAGTTGATCCGAAAAGGATCGCGCCTGGGCCAATGCGGTCTCCGACCAGCCCAACTCTGCAGGGGTGACATGCTCCCACTCCGCGGCTGGGAAGCCGTCTTCAGCTGTGGCAGGCCCGAACCGAACCAAACCGCCGAGCAGCACGACGGCGAAAACAATCTGGCGAATATACATTGGATCCCACCCGTTGTTCGCCTAGCCGCGATTCTGTTTCGGCTCGGTCCGGCGCGCCTCGCGCTCGATCGAGGCGGCGACCAGCGGCGCCTGGTCGGCTGCGATCGGCGGCGAGAACACGAAGCCCTGCACCAGGTCGCAATTGAGGGTGCCGAGCACATCCACTTCGGCCGGCAATTCGGCGCCCTCCGCCACCACGGTCATGCCGAGCCCGTGCGACAGCGCGATGATGCCGCCGAGCAGCTTGCGCTTCTCCGGCGCGCTGGAAATGCCGTCCACGAAGGCGCGGTCGACCTTCAGGCAGTCGAACGGCAGCCGTGTCAGATAGCCGAGCGAGGAATAGCCCGAGCCGAAATCGTCCAGCGCCAGCCGGGCGCCGAGGTCGGAGAGCGCCGTCAGCGTGCGGCTGATCCGCTGCTCGGTGTGATCGACGAACAGGCTTTCGGTCAGCTCCAGGCAGAGCAGCTTCGCCGGAAAGCCGGTCTCTGCCAGCACGGCCGCGACCGCCGCCTCGAAATCCACGTTCCAGATCTGCGCCGGCGAGACGTTGACCGAGACGGAGCGTGGCGGCAGCCCGGCATCGAGCCAGGCGCGGCCCTGCCGGCAGGCCTCGCGCAGCACCCACAGGCCGAGATCGACGATCAGCCCGGAGCTTTCGGCGATCGGGATGAACTCCGCCGGCGAGATCGGGCCGCGCTCGGGATGGCTCCAGCGCAGCAGCGCCTCGAAGCCGGTGACGCGGCCGGTCTTCAGGTCCAGCTGCGGCTGGTAATGCGCCTCGAGCGCGCCGGCCTCGACGGCGTGGCGCAGATGCCGGCCGAGATCGAGCCGCTCATCGACCGCCTGGGCGTAGACCGGCTCGAACAATTGCGCCCGGCCGCGCCCGGCCTCCTTCGCCATGTAGAGCGCGAGATCCGCATTACGCATGGCGGTTTCCGCTGTCGCGCCATGCTCCGGCAGGCGCGCGATGCCGATGGTGGCGCCGACCGAGGCCTCGCCCTCGATGAGTTCGACCGGGCCGGAGAGCTTGCCGATGAGCCGATCGGCAAGCCCGGTCAGCGCGGTGTCGGACGCGCCGTATCCGTCGGCCAGCACGGCGAATTCGTCGCCGCCGAGCCGGGCGATGAAGGCGCGCGGCCCCAATTCCTGCCGCAACGCGGCCGCCACCCGGATCAGCAATTCGTCGCCGGCGGCATGGCCGAGGGAATCATTGACCTCCTTGAAGCGATCGAGGTCGATCAGCAGCAGCGCGCCGCCGCGGCTGCCCGGCGCGCAGCCCTCGATCAGGCTGGCGAGCTGGCGCTTGAACAGCGCGCGATTGGCAAGACCGGTCAGGGGATCGCTGTAGGCGAGCTGCTCGAGCTGGCGCTCGGCCTCCTTGCGCTCGGTGACGTCCTGCACGGTGCCGATGATGCCGATCACCTTGTCGTGGGCGACCTCCGCCTTGCAGATCACGGCCAGATCGCGCGCCGTGCCGTCTGCGTGCAGCACACGCAGGTCGGTGGCCTCGGTCCTGCGGCTGCGCAGCACCCGCTTCTGCACCTCGCGGAAGCGCTCGGCGTCGCCGTCCAGGAAATAGGGCTTCATGCTCGCATCGGTCGGCTCGAACGTGCCGGGCGCAAAGCCGAGCAGCTGGTAGAGCTCGGGCGCCCAGACCGTGCGGCCGGTGTCCAGCCGGTAGCTCCAGGTGCCGATCTTGCCGAGGCGGTGGGCTTCCTCCAGCGCCCGCGTGCGCTGGTCGAGCAGCGCCTTGGCCGCGCGGAGCTGGGTGATGTCGCTCGACGTGCCGCGATAACCGCGGAAGCTGCCATCATCGGCGTAGATCGGCTTGCCGCTGGTGCAGATGCTGACGCGCGAGCCGTCCTGGCCGATCAGCGTATAGGTGAAGTCGCGAAAAGGGCGACGGGCCTCCATGTCGGCGCGGTGCTGCGCCATGGCCTCCGCGTCCTCCGGCGCATAGGCCAGTTCCCAGCGCGCCTTGCGGCCGGCGGCCACCGTCTGGAAGGCGGCATTGCCGGCGAGCGATTTGGGATAAGGCAGCAGGCGATGCTCGGCATCGCTTTCCCAGCACCAATCCGAGGCGGTCGAGACAAAATCGGCCAGCCGCTGCTCGCTCTCCGCCAGGCGCCGCAGCGCGGAGGTCTCCTCGGTGACGTCGCGAACAATGCCGGACACGCGCCGGACCTGACCACGCGCGTCGAAGTCCGGCTCGCCATGCACCACGCAGTCGAGCAGGCTGCCGTCGGAGCCGCGCAGCCGCGTCTGCACGGCATAGGGCCGCCCCTCCGCCCAGCAGGCCGCGTAATGCGACTCCAGAACCTTGCGGCTTTCAGGCAGATAGCGCTCGCGCACCTCAGCGATGGAGACGAAGCCGTCGACCGTCTCGAATTGGTAGAAGGCAGCTAGCTCCGGCGATATCCAGAATTCGGTCGCGGTGGCGCTCTGCGATTCCCAGTAGCCCATGCGGGCGAGCCTGATCGCACAGCGCAGCGACCGCTCCTCGTGCCAGCGGCGACGCGCTTCCCGGGTCGGGGCCTGCCCTTGCGACAATTTGCGAGCGGCCATCGGTCCCCAACTACCACGCTAGCGTACGCGGCGAATACGCTAGCATAGCGCGTCACAACCTTGCAGCGACGCAGATCACAAACCGGGGCTCTTCCGCTTCTTTGGTGTAGTTTCGGTGAATGCTGCAAACCGGCGCCGAGCTCGTTGTTTGAGCACGAAAAACCGCTGCGTCGTTTTCCGGATCACGCGCCAGCGCAGCAGCAGCAGCCTAACGCACCCGCACCAGTTCCAGATCGAGATCGCCGGTGACGGCGGTCTCGATCTGACAGCGCGAGATTCCGATGTCGCGCAGCGTCCGGTCGTCGAGCTGGCGCAGCGTCTTGATCGCCTCGCGGCGCATCCAATGGCCCGCCAGCGCATCGCCCGTCAGTCGGAGCAATCGGAGCAATCCGCCGCGCATGCTGGACCGCGCGGGCGTAGGGGCGGTTGAGGTTACCGTCGTCATCGTCTATCTCCTTCTATGCCCAGACGGCAAAGCTGTGCCGTTGACGCAAATGCCATTTCGCAGCCGCGCCGTCATCACCTCGGGTTGCTTTCGCGCTCCTCGGTACAATCATGGGCTTGTTTCCCCTTAAATGATCCGGTACATTGCTCGGAGCAAGCGAAACATTGTTCTCGGTGCAATAATGTCCCGGTTCGAATATCTGAAGCTGGCGGATGCGGTGGCCGCCGAGATCGCCAGCGGCGCGCTAAAGGCCGGCGACCGCCTGCCGCCGCAGCGTCATTTCGCCTATGACCGCAACATCGCGGTCTCGACCGCGAGCCGGGTCTACACCGAGCTGTTGCGGCGCGGGCTGGTGGTCGGCGAGGTCGGCCGCGGCACCTTCGTGTCCGGTGAAGCGCGCCGCGGCAATGTGGCCCCGCCCGAGCCGCGCGGCGCCCGCATCGACCTCGAATTCAACTATCCCCTGCTGCCGCACCAGGCGACGATGATCGCCAAGAGCCTGGAAGGGCTCGAGCGGCCCGAGGTGCTCGAAGGCGCGCTGCGGCCGGCCACCAGTTTCGGCACCCGGGCGGCGCGGACGATCTCCGCCGAATTCCTCGCACGCAAGAGCTGGTCGCCGAATCCGGATCAGATCGTGTTCACCGCCAATGGCCGGCAATGCATCGCCGCCGCGCTCGCCGCTGTTGTGCCATCAGGCGGACGCTGCGGCGTCGAGGCGCTGACCTATCCCTTCGTGAAGGGCATCGCCGCGCGGCTCGGTGTCTCGCTGGTGCCGCTTGCGATGGACGAGCACGGCGTCCGCCCGGACGCGGTGCAGAAGGCGCATCGCGAGGCGCATCTGTCCGCGATCTATGTCCAGCCCACGATCCAGAACCCGCTCAGCATCACGATGCCGGCCGAGCGTCGCGCCGAGCTGTTGCGCGTGGTGGAGAAGCTCGGCCTCGTCATCATCGAGGATGGCGTCTACGGCTTCCTCGATGACGAGGTGCCGCTGGCGTCGCTGGCGCCGGACAGCTGCATCGTGCTCGACAGCCTGTCGAAGAAGGTCGCGCCGGGCCTCGCGCTCGGCTTCATCGTCTCGCCGCCGCGGCTGCGCGAGAGCGTCATGGCCGCGGTGCGCTCGGGCGGCTGGACCGCGTCGGGCTACGCCTTCGCGGCGGGGCAGCGGCTGATGGCCGACGGCACCGCCGCCGAATTGTCACGGCTGAAGCGGATCGACGCCGGCCGCCGCCAGCAGATCGCGGCGAAGCATCTGGCCGATTTCGAGATCCAGACCAACCCGAAATCCTATCACCTCTGGCTGACCTTGCCGCCGCACTGGCGCTCGCAGACCCTGGTCGCGGCGGCAGCGCGCCGCGACATCGCGCTGACGCCGTCGACCACCTTCGCCGCCACGCCGGGCCATGCGCCCAATGCGGTGCGGCTCGCGCTTGCCGCGCCGCCGATGGAGCAGCTCGATCTCGGCCTGCGCACGCTTGCCGGCATGCTGAGCGCGACCGAAGAGGATTTCGATTCGACGGAGTGACATCGCATCTGCACTCCGAGTTGGCCTTCGGAACGCAGCACCAACATCAATAACCGCAGGCGGCGTACGTCTTTCGAGCGAGACGAAAATGCGCGCCCTCGGCAACGAAGTCGACATCGAGGCACTGGTCGCCTCTGCGATACTCTCCGATCACGCCGCACTGCAGATATTCGAGGTTGATCCGCCAGCGCTTCTCCTGCGGCGAGTAGGTCGCGAAGTCGTGCTGCGCGACAGGCGCCCCCTTGCAAATCCCGGCAACGTATTGCCGCACATCGACGGGCAGATTGTCGATGTGATGGTGATCAAGCGGATCATGCTTGTTGCCCACGCTGCCCTTGGAGAGAGCCGGATGCATGCTCAAGAGGATGAGGCATAGAGCCAGAATGGGGGTCCGGATTGTCATCTGACACTCCAGCTGAAAGCAAATCAGGCGCTAATATTACAGCGTGTTGCTTACAGCCCGCTTACAGTCGGTCGCGCGAAGCGCTGCTTCATTGCGCTTGATTGCGGGTGACCTTCGGCAGCAGCGCATCGGGCAACCGATCGAAACTGTAGCGCCGCGGATGGTTGCGGGTGACGAAGCCGCCGACCTGCCAGGTGAACAGCGCGGCAAAGCCGACCAGGAACAGCGCACCCATCCAGTTCGCGGTCCATAGCGCCATCAGCAGCAAGCCGAGCATTGCCACCGCAAGGCAGGCCAGCAGCGCCAGCGCGGCGGTGTATGTCTTCGGCCCGAGCCCTCCGACCAGCCGGGCCGTGCTGCCGGCCGCCTGCATCCTACGATGCAGCGCGACGATGAAGTCGCGATAGAGATGGCCCTGCGGCGCCACCAGCGTCGCGGTCTGCCAGGTGGTCGAGAGGATCGCGATTCGACCGCCTTTGGCGTTGTCGATGTCGGCGCGAAACCGTTGCTGCTGCATCGAGACCGGGCGATAGGACAGCTTCACGGCGGAGATGTCGGCGTAGTCCCAGACGCCGGACCGGCCGGCGATCCGCCACGCCAGCCCGTCCTCGGTCAGTTCGAACTGGTGCGCCGAGCCGATCAACGAGGCCTTGTACGCATAGCGCACCGCTGTGCCCTCGCCTGCCTCCGACCGGTCCTGCAACGTTGTTGGCAATCCGCCGTTCCACCTGATCGAGCGTATCCGCGCGCTTGCGCGGAAGGTCGGGCTTATCCTACAAGCGGGCCATGCCCGAGACGACCTATTTTCCACGCTACCTCATCCTCGGCGGCGCTATGATATCCGGCGTGCTGCTGGCGCTTGCCGTGCATATGCTCGGCGCGCGCTACGGGCTCGATCTCGGCGGCCTGTGGCGCTCCGATACCCGCGAATTCATGCCGGCCGGCGCGGCGATCGCCTGGTGGCTGATCGCATCCGTCGGGTTTTCCGGCGGCTACTTCACCGCCAATCTGATGCACAGCGCGGTCGCCGGCCAGATCCCGCAGCGGATGCGACAGTTCCTGATCGTCGTCGGCGTGCTGATGCTGGCGGGCGCCGGCCAGGCCGCCTCGGCGCCGAGCACGGTCTCGACCATTTCCGCCGTGGTCGCCGGCCTCGCCGCGCTGTGCCTCGGCGCCGTGATGGCGTTCTGCGGCGCCTATTTCGCCCTGCGCAAGGACTAGGACGCTTTCGAGCGGCGCGATCCGTCTCAGCCGCGCAGCCCGGGCACCAGTTCGGCTCCGGTCTCGACCTTGAGCGACGAACCCGCGAAGTCATTGCCAATCGGCTGGCAACGACCGCCAAGGTGCTTGGCGAGGAATGCTTCGGTGACACCATAAAAGGCGAGCCGATTTTCCGGCCGCACGAAGCCGTGCCCCTCGTCGGCGAATGTGACGTAGGTCACCGGCACGCCACGCTGCTTGAGCGCATTGACCATCTGCTCGGACTCGGCAGCCACGACCCTCACGTCGCGCATGCCCTGGGCGATCAGGATCGGCTTGGTGGCGCGATCGATGTGGGTCAGCGGCGAACGTTCGACCAGGAACGCGCGGCCGGCCTCGGTGTCGGGATCGCCGAGCCGGTTTTTCCAGACGCTGATCCACGGGCCCCAGTAGGGCGGGATCGTCGCCATGAATGTGACCAGATTGGAGATGCCGAACAGATCCACGATGCAGGCGAAGACGTCGGGCGTCTTGGTCGCGGCCACCAGCGCCGAATAGCCGCCATAGCTGCCGCCGAAGAAGCCGACGCGCTTCGGATCGGCGATGCCTTGCGCGATCGCCCAATCGACCGCGTCGATCAAATCGTCATGCATCTTGCCGCCCCATTCGTGGTCGGCCGTGGTGACGAAGGCTTTGCCGAAGCCGGTCGAACCGCGATAGTTGACGGCAAGCACCGCATAGCCGCGGCTGGCGAGCCATTGATGGACCGGGCTGAAGCCCCAGCTGTCGCGGTAGTAAGGACCGCCATGGATCACCAGCACCAGCGGCACGCGGCCGGCTTCGGCCTCGACCGGCCGGGTCAGGTAGCAGTTGAGGCGCAGGCCATCGCGCGCGGGGATCACCACCGGTTCCAGCTTGCGTAACGCCAGGCCGTCGAGTGCGCGGCGCTGGGTGAACAGCTTGTGCACCTCGCGCGTCTTGCGGTCGAGCAGCGCGTATTCGCCGCTCTCGGTATCGCGCTCGTAGTAGATGCTGCCGAGCCGCAGATCGTCGCTGTTGCTGACGAAGCTGATGTCGCCGGCGCCGTGCCGAGTCAGATCGGCGAGATTCTGGCTGACGCCCGGATCGATGGCGTGCCAGCGGACCCGGTCGGTGACCGCCAATGCCGCGATCGGCCGGCGGTGCTCGTCGAAGATCGCGCGCACGATGTCGGCGTCTTCGTCGGCGGCGAGCAGCGTGGTCTGGCGCGTCGCCATGTCGAGCGCGAAGAACGCCGCCTTGTCGCGGCCCCGCGAGTCGATCAGGTACATCGTGTTGCCGTCCTCGCTGAAATCGAGGATGTGCGTCGTGTCGGTATCGGCAATCGGCACCGTCGCGAACGGCGCCCAGCTGCCGTCCGGACGACGCTCGAACACTTCGGCAGAGCCATCGGCGGCCAGCCGCGTGGCGATGCGCAACTGGAATGCGCTGTCGGTAACCAGGCCGGCATAGTCCGGATTCTCGTAAACGAGCACGCTTGCGCCGGTCACGATGTTGACGCGGTACAGATCGAAATATCGCTTGTCGCGCTGGTTGTGCTGCAGCAGCATCTCGTCGGGAAACTTGCGATCGGATTCCTGCACGAACGACTTGACGCCGGCCTCCGGCGTCAGCGGCACGATCTTGCCGTCCGTGACGTCGACGCTGGCGGCGCGCCAGTTCTCGTCACCGTCGCGCTCGCGAAAGAACACCAGATGGCGGTTGGTATGGGCCCAGCGATACACGTTCGAGATGTTGCGGTCGGTGACGCGGGTGACCGGCCGCGCCGCCTTGAGGTCGGACAGCGGCGCGATCCAGAGATTGTTCACGCCGTCGAGCGGCGCAACCCAGGCGAGCTGCGTCCCGTCGGGGCTAAGGCGGACGTTGATGTAATCGGGATTGTCGAAGAATACCCGGCGCGCGATCAGACCGGGTGCTCCTGCGCGCGCCGAACCGGTCAGGTTGGCAAATGGCAGCGAGGCGCCGAGCATGGCGGCGCGGCGCAGCAACAGACGACGGTCGATTGGCGCAGACATCTGATCGGCCCCCTCGGCGACAGCCCTCGACGGTGCAAGGTTAAATGCCGCGCCGCGACCGCGCAACGACGGCCTGGCTCATTGCCGCGCTTGTGATGATGCGCCGATCCAGATCAGCGCGGCGGCGGCAAGCAACACGCCGGTGGAGATCACGAGTGCCACATGCAGGCCGGCGATGAAGGCCGCGGACCGGCCGACCAGGGAGCCGAACAACGCGACGCCGAGCACGCTGCCGGTCTGCCGGGTCGCATTCAGCACCCCGGCCGCGATGCCGGCGTGCCGCGGCTCAGCACTGCCGAGCAATGTCGATGTCAGGGGCGGCACCAGCAGGCCGAGGCCGCCGCTGATCGCGACGAGTTGCAGACAGATCGCGGGATAGCTCGTGCCGGGGCTGATGAACAGCAGTGCCAGACAACCGGCGGCGGAGACCGCGGCGCCAAGCGCGATCGCCGCCGGCGCGCCGATCCGCTCCGCGAGATGCGGCGCGATCAGGTTGGCGGGCAGCACCGCGCCGAGCATCGGCACGAACGCCAGACCGGTCGCAAACGCCGACAGCCCGTTGATCTGCTGGAAGTAGAGGCTGAGCACGAAGATCAGTCCGTAGAACGCCACATTCACCAGAAGACCGACCAGCGAGGTCAGCGCGAACATCCGACGGCTGAACAGCGAGAGCGGCAGCATCGGCTGCGGCGCGCGCGCCTCTTGCCAGATGAACAGCACGGAGAAGATCGCGGCGAGAACGAAGCCTGCGACCACGAACGGGCTGTCCCAGCCGAGCGCGCCGCCTTCGATGAGCGCGCCGGCCAAAGTGCCGAGCGCGGCAATCGCGGCGAGCTGCCCCGGCAGATCGAGCCGGTGCTGCTGATGGCGGGTGGTTTCGTCGGCAAAACGCCAGGCGAGCCAGAGGCCGGCCAAGCCGATCGGCAGATTGACCAGGAAGATCGCACGCCAACCGACCAGCGTAATCAGTCCGCCGCCGACAAACGGGCCCGCGGTCAGCGCAAGGCTCGCGCCGGCAGCCCAGACGCCGACCGCGCGTCCGCGCGCCTTGTCGTCCGCATAGGCGTGGCGCAGCAGCGCCAGCGAGTTCGGCACCAGGATGGCCGCGGCCAGCCCCTGCACGCAGCGCGCGGCAATCAGTGTCACCGCATCTGGCGCGACCGCGCACGCAACCGATGCCGCGGTGAAGATCGCAAAGCCCGCCATGAAGACGCGCTTGGCGCCGATCCGGTCACCGAGCGCACCCGCGGTCAGGATGAAGGCGGCAAAGGCGATTGTGTAGGCGCTGACCACCCATTGCAGTTCGGCAACCCCGCCGCCGAGCGAGGCGCCGATGGCATTGAGCGCAGTGTTGACGATGGTGACGTCAAGCTGCACGACGCCGTAACCGAGGCTCATCGCGGCGAGCGTCAATGTCGCCGCAAGCCCGGTCCTTTGTGGATCGGACGCCGCGCGCTCGTCCGGCGTGCGCCGGAGGTTCAGGAATGTCTGTTGCATGCTCTTGTCCTCGCTCTGGGCGACCAATGCGAGAGATAGACCTTCGTTTCTATGAAACACTTCGCCAATGATCGAAGTGTGTCATGGTCGACGCTGGCTGGGCCGTCGCCACCTTGCGCGGCGTTTTGCCTCAATAGACCTACGGACCGGCTCCGGCGCGCCGCGTCCCGGCCCGCACTCCACAGCCGGATCATGCGTGGACGCGGATCGACTTCACACTTTGGTAAACGCCAGCGCGGGCGCTGACGTCCCATGCCGATGCATATCGTCCATTCGCTGTGCGCCAGCTGCCCGCGACAGTGCCGAGACGACCACAAAATCGGCAAAAATACCGATGAAATCGCTGGGAACGATGGAACATGCAGTCGTTCCGTCATAGCGGACCCCACGTCTGCGACTCACATTCCGCAGAGCGAGAACATATGTAGCCAGTATGACAATGGCGCTGGACGAGGGTCGAAGCTTGGCTTGTCAAGGGCTGCACAACGCATCGGTTTTGCCTTATGGGTCATCGCGTACGGTGCGTTTGCCCGTCACCCGTCGCCGTCCGTGACCGGGTCCCACTGAAATTGCCGCCCCGCCGGGAGGATGAATGCTTCGGCTGCTGACCACGCTTGGGCGTGGTTTCAAGGAAAAGATCGGCTGGAAACGGCTCGGGATCGCCGCGAGTGTATTGATCATCGCGCTGGCGATCATGTCGCTCGTCCACACCCTGAAAGGCGTCGACACCGGTGTCATCCTCACCGCGCTGACCGACATCGCGCCGCACCGGATCGCGCTGGCGGCGCTCTGCGTGGTCGGAGCGTTCTGCACGCTGACCTTCTATGACTTCTTCGCGTTGCGCACGATCGGCAAGACCCACGTCCCCTACCGCATCGCAGCGCTGTCGAGCTTCACCAGCTACACGATCGGTCACAATATCGGCGCCACCGTCTTTACCGGCGGCGCGATCCGCTTCCGGATCTATTCCGATTACGGCCTCTCCGCGATCGACGTCGCCAAGATCTGCTTTCTGTCCGGCCTGACCTTCTGGCTCGGCAATCTGTTCGTGCTCGGCTTCGGCATGGCCTGGCACCCCGCGGCGGCATCGGCGATGGACCTGCTGCCGCCGGCGATGAACCGGCTGATCGCGCTCGGCTGCCTTGCCGGCATCGGCGCCTATTTCGTCTGGCTCTTGACCGGCGAGAAGCGCCGCGAGCTCGGCCAGAACGGCTGGAAGGTGGTGCTGCCGTCAGCCAAGCTGACGCTGCTGCAGATCATGATCGGCGTGGTCGATCTCGGCTTCTGTGCGCTTGCGATGTACCTGTTGATGCCGACCGAGCCGCATATCGACTTCGTCTCGCTGGCGGTCGTGTTCATCCTGGCGACGCTGCTCGGCTTCGCCAGTCACGCCCCCGGCTCGATCGGCGTGTTCGATGCGGCGATGCTGGTGGCGCTGCCGGAGTTCAGCAAGGAACAATTGCTGGCGACGCTGGTCGTGTTCCGCATCCTCTATTTCCTGATCCCGTTCGGGATCTCGATCTCGATCATGGGCATGCGCGAGCTCTGGCTCAACGTGGTGCAGCCCTGGCAGGAACGAAAGCGATTAAGCCAGGCCTGCACGGCCTCGGCGACCGTGCGGCAACCGATCGAAAGCCGGCAGCAGCGGATCAGGCAGCTGAAACGGTAACAGGCAACGTCGTCGGCCCGCATCCCGCTCACTCGATCCCGGATTTTCGATCCCCCCGCAGCCGCTTCTCTTATTTTCGCCGTACCGCTCGCGTCAAACCGCGCCATGATTGGCTTTTTGGTTCGATTTTCGTTTCGTGTGACGGTCTGCAGCGTGCTGCTCGGCAGCGCGCTGGCGGGGATACTCGCCTCGGCCGCCGAGGCGCAGGACGACAGCCAGCTGCAGATCTCCTGGGAGGTCCGCAACCGCTTCCGCCTGTTCCGCGAGGAACGCGACTTCCGCCTGCATGTCGAAAGCGGGCTCGGCCGCAGCGTGCTGGCCTCGGAACAGGCGCTGGAACTGCAGAGCGACGGCCGCGGCTGGGCGCGCAACACGGTCAACCGGCTCTGCATCGACCTGCAGGGCCGCGTCAACGAGCCCTGCACCCGCGACAACGTCAAGGAAAGCTATCTGACGCCGATCGATCACCCGATCACCGTGCGGCTCACCGGCCCGGTTCCGGTCGGCGCCACCTGCGCCTGGTCGTTCGACGACGGCGACGGACCGCAATCCCAGACCTTCGACTGCGCCGAGCCGGTCAATCTGCGGGTCCGCTACGGCCGCACCACGGTCGCGACCGTCGACGTCGCGAGCGGCGCCGAAGCCAACCAGCGCGTCACGACCCAGATCGCGGTGCGTGACTTGCTGATCGCCGGCCTTGGCGACAGCATCGCATCCGGCGAAGGCAATCCCGACCGCGCCATTGCGCTCTCCGACGAAGGGTTCTGCTTCCGCTCCTATCTCGGCGGCGCGCAATATTACCGGCCGAGCCGCGCCGGCTACAAAGGCGGCCGTGCCTGCGAGGCGCCGGATACCCTGACCAACTGGCAGCGCCAGAGCGCGCTGTGGCTCAACTCGGCCTGCCACCGCTCGCTCTACAGCTATCAGACCCGCACCGCGCTTGCGCTCGCCGTGCAATATCCGCACATCGCGGTGACCTATCTGCCGCTGGCCTGCACCGGCGCCAGCATCGCCGACGGCCTGCTCGGCTCGCAGCAGGCGCGCGAATGCCTCCCGACCAAGACCGCCAACACCTGCTCGGGCACCGTCAACGGCCAGATCGCCGAGCTGCGCACCGCGCTCGCCGCCGCCAAGCGCCGCCAGCCGGACCGCACGCTCGACCTCGTGCTGCTGTCGATCGGCGCCAACGACATCTACTTCTCCGGCCTCGTCGCCAACGTGATCGTCGACACCCCGACCGAACGCACGCTGTTCAGCCAGGGCGGGTCGCTCGCCAGCGTCGATGATGCCCGCTCGGCACTGGCGCGCGACCTGCCGGCCGGCTTTGCCAAGCTGCGCGAGGCGCTGAAGCCGCTGGTCGGCGGCGACCTCTCGCACGTGATCTATACCGCCTATGCCAACCCGGCGCTGGCCAATGGCGGCACGCCGTGCCCTGGCGGCCGCGCCGGCTTCGAGATTCATCCCGCCTTCAACGCCGACCCGCGGCGGCTCGCCGAGGTCTCGGGCTTCGTGCAGAACGAGTTCCTGCCGCAGATCAAGGCGCTCGCGCAGTGCCAGTCCGGCATCATCTGCCGCAATCCGCGCGCCGACCGCATGACCTTCGTCGATGCGCATCAGGATGCATTCGCAAGCCACGGCTTCTGCGCGCGCGCCTCGAGCGATCCGGAGTTCGACCGCGACTGCTTCGCCGCCAATGGCGACAGCTTCGAATCCGATATCGTCGCCGCCGCCAACCAGCCGCTGAAATGCGGCCGCAGCGCCGGCGAATACCGCGCCTATCTGCCGCGTGCGCGCTGGATCCGCGACGCCAATGACAGCTACTTCGCCGCGATGACCTACCCGCAGGGCCTGCCGTCCTCGATGCAGCCAACCGACATCCACGATGCGACATGGGGCATCCTGTCGGCGGTGTATGGTGGCGCGGTGCACCCGACTGCCGAAGGCCATGCGGCGATGGCCGATGCCGCGGTGCCGGCCGCCGCCAACGTTCTGCAGTTGAACACCGCGGTGCCAGAGGTGATTTCCGAGCCGGTCGCCCCGCTGCCGACTCCGCCGCAGCAGCGCTGAAGCGGTGATCCGCCGGCCAAATTTCATTCAATCGCAATTACTTAATTACCGTCCATTTGCAGACCAAAGAGGTGAGCGCGGCTGATTCAACTGCAGCGTGCGTTCTGCCGTTGCAACTCTGGATACGCACGGTCCCCCACCCCATGCTTTTCATTCGCCGGGCTCCCGATGGTCGTCCGGCGCTGGCGTTGAGCGTTCCACACCTATTGGAGCCGATCGCCATCACCACCGAACGTGTGCCTTGCGCTTGACGTGCTGCGAGTGGTCAACTCGCTGATCGATATTCCAGTTGGGGAAGCATGATGTTCAGGCGGATTGCGATCGTGGCCGGATTGGCACTGGCCCTATCGGGCGCGGCGGAGGCCCAGACTCCGCGCAAGGGCGGCACCATCAGGATGACGGCGCCCTACGGCTCAAGCTTCACCAGCATGGACATCCACACCACACCGCGCGCCCAGGACGAGATCTACGCCAAGGCCCTGCACCGCTCGCTCTACATCTGGGACTCAGCCGAAGGCAAACCGGTTCTGGAACTCGCCAAGGAGGTCACCGTCTCGGGCGGAGGTCTCATCCATACCTTCAAGCTGCGCGACGACGCCTATTTCCACAACGGCCGCAAGATGACGGCCGACGACATCATCTGGTCCTACAACCGCATCATGGACGGCACCAAGGCCTATCCCGGCGCACGCTTTGTCCGCGTGATCGAGGGCGCCGCCGAGGTCGAGAAGGGCCAGGCCAAGGAAATCTCCGGCCTGAAGAAGATCGACGACTTCACCCTCGAAATGAAGCTGACCGAGAAGGTCGATCCCGCCTTCTATTTCTTCACCGCGCTGACCTCGATCTATCCCGCTGATGAGGCGGCGAAAGAGAGCTTCATCCAGAAGCCGATCGGTCTTGGTCCGTTCAAATTCGTCGAGCACGTGCCGGGATCGCGCATCGTGCTGGACCGATGGGACCGGTTCTACAAGCCCGGCAAGCCCTATGCCGACAGGATCGTGATCTCGCTGATGGGTGAAGCCGCGGCGCGCGATGTCGCCTTCCGCAACAAGGAGATCGATACCTCGGTGCTCGGGCCCGCGCAATATGTCGCCTATCAGGCCGACCCCGACCTCAAGGGCACCATCGTCGAGGTCGCCGAGGTGTTCACGCGCTATATGGGGATGAATCCGATGTTCAAGCCGTTCTCCGACAAGCGGGTCCGGCAGGCCATCAACTACGCGATCGATGCCGATCTGATCATCAGCAAGCTGGTCAAGGGCAAGGCCTATCGCGCCACCAGCTGGCTGCCTTTGACCTCGCCCGCCTACGACAAGGCGATGAAGCCCTACCCCTACGATCCCGCGAAGGCCAAGCAATTGCTTGCAGACGCGGGCTATCCCAACGGCTTCGAGTTCGAATGGACCACCAGCCAGAATGAAAGCTGGGGCCTGCCGATCGTCGAAGCCGCCATCCCGATGCTGGACAAGGTCGGCATCAAGGTGAAGGTCAAGCAGGTCGAGACCGCGGTGCTGGCCGAAGTCATTCGCAAGGGCGACTTCCAGGCCTTCATCTATTCCCAGGCGACCGGCCCGGATCCGCAGGCCGCGCTGAAATGCTTTCACTCGGCGACGCCGCAATCGGCCTGCAACTACACGACCTTCAAGAACGCCGACTTCGACAAGCTGATCGATGCGGCCGGGCAGACCGACGACGCCGCAAAGCGCACCCAGCTGCTGCAAAAGGCCAACGCGCTGCTCCAGGAGGAAGCGCCGATCTGGTTCTTCAACTACAACAAGGCCGTCATGGCGGTGCAGCCCTGGCTCAAGGGCATTCAGCTGGACGCGACGGAACTGACCCATCAGAACGTCGAAGACCTCTGGGTCGACGACACCTCGCCGGCGAAGTGACAGTGCCATTGCGCTCCCTCCATCGCGAGCAACGACGGAGGGAGTGAGGAAAACGTCCAATGCTGTCCTTCGCGATCCGCCGAGTGCTGCAGACCATTCCGACCGTGCTGGCCGTCGTGCTGCTGATCTTCGTGCTGTTCAGCATCGTGCCGGGCAGCATCGCGTCGAGCATGGGCGACGACGGCCGCGGTCCGACTGACCCGCAGGTCGTGGAACGCATGAAGAAGCAGCTCGGCCTCGACGATCCCGTCTACGTCCGTTTCGGCTCCTATATCGGTCGGCTCACGACGGGTGATTTCGGGACCTCGTTCCGGACCCGTGAGCCGGTCACAACCATGATCGCGAAACGGATGTGGCCGACGCTGCAATTGATCTTCGCGGCGCTGGCATTTGCGATCGCGGTCGGCGTCCCGCTCGGCTTCGTCGCCGCGCTGCGGCCGGGCAGCATCGTCGACACGGTTTCGATGGTGCTGGCGGTGTCCGGCCTTTCGATGGCCAAGTTCTGGCTCGGGCTGCTGCTGATGTATCTGTTTGCATTGAAGCTCGGCTGGCTGCCGAGTTTCGGCTATGGCGACGGCGGGCTGAAATACCTGTTGCTGCCCGCCGTGACCCTCGGCGTCTCGCCGATGGCGCTGCTGGCGCGGACGACGCGGGCCGCGGTGCTCGAGATCATGACCGCGGATTTCGTCCGGACCGCGCGCTCAAAGGGCATGAGCGAAACCCGGGTCGTGACCTGGCACGTGATGCGCAATGCGCTCGTCATCATCCTCACGGTGATCGGCCTGCAATTCGGCGTCGTGATGGGCCAAGCGGTGGTGGTCGAGAAACTGTTCTCTTGGCCCGGCATCGGCTCGCTGCTGGTCGACAGCGTCCTGCAGCGCGACATCCCGGCCGTGCAAGGCACCATTCTCGTCGTGGTGCTGTTCTTTCTCGCGGTCAATACGTTGATCGACCTGCTCTACGGCGTGATCGATCCCAGGATCAGATACGCATGAAGCTTGGCACCAGCACGATCATCGGCGGGGTGCTGTTCGCGCTTGCGATCTTCGTCGGCCTGTTCGCGCCCTGGCTGGCGCACACCGATCCAGTCATGGGTGCCAATTTGATGAATGCGGAAGAGCCGCCGAACTGGATCTGGTGGTTCGGCACCGATGCGCAGGGGCGCGATATCTATTCCCGCGTCGTGCACGGCGCACGCATCTCGCTGACGGTCGGCATCGTCTCGCAGCTCGTCAACAGCGTGATCGGCGTGACGTTGGGTCTGACCGCCGGCTATTGGGGCAGCTGGTGGGACGATGTCGTCAACGCCCTGACCAATCTGATGCTCGCGATCCCCTCGCTGATCTTCGCGCTCGCCATCATGGCGGTGCTTGGACCCGGCCTGACCAGCCTCCTGATCGCGCTCGGGCTGACCAACTGGTCGTTCTCGTGCCGGATCGCACGGGCGTCGGCCTTGTCGCTCAAGAGCCAGGGCTATGTGCAGGCGGCAAAGGTGCTGGGCTACGGCGATCTGCGCATCATGATCACGCAGCTGCTGCCCAACATGCTCGGCCCCATCATCGTCATCAGCACGCTGGGCATGGGCGGCGCGATATTGGCGGAAGCCGCGCTTTCGTTTCTCGGCCTCGGCATCCGCCCACCCTATCCGAGCTGGGGCAGCATGCTGTCGGAGGCCCGCGACCAGATCACCACGGCACCGTGGCTCTCGGTTTTCCCGGGCCTCGCCATCTTCCTGACGGTGCTCGGCCTCAACCTGCTCGGCGACGGCCTGCGCGATATCCTCGATCCACAATCGCGGAGCCGGCGCACATGACGGCCCCTCCCTTGATCGAAGTCGAGAACCTGCGCATCGACCTCGACGACGGGGCGCGCCGGATTGCGGCGGTCGAGGGGGTTTCATTCCGCATCGATCGCGGCGAGACGTTCGGCCTCGTCGGCGAATCCGGCTGCGGCAAGAGCATAACGGCGCTCGCGTTGATCGGGCTGTTGCGCCGGCCGCTTTCGCTCGGTGCCGGCGCGATCCGCTTCGACGGCCGCGAGATCCAGGACCTTCCGGCGGCCGAGCAACGCACGCTGCGCGGCAACCGCATCGCCATGATCTTCCAGGAGCCGATGACGGCGCTCAATCCGGTCTCGCCGATCGGCCGGCAGATCGCGGAAATGTTCGTGCTGCATCAGGGCAAGAGCTGGCGTGACGCCGACCGGCTCGCCGTCGAGGCACTGGCGAGCGTCCGCGTCCCGGCGCCCGAGCGCAGGGTGAGGGATTACCCGCACCAGCTTTCGGGCGGCATGCGTCAGCGCGTGATGGTCGCCATCGCGCTCGCATGCGGGCCCGATCTCCTGATCGCCGACGAGCCGACGACCGCGCTTGACGTGACCGTGCAGGCGGAGATCATCGAGTTGATGCGGAATTTATGTGCCGAGCGCGGCACCGCGATCCTGATGATCAGCCACGATCTCGGCCTGGTCGCCAATGTCTGCCGCCGCGTCGCGGTGATGTATGCCGGCCGCATTGTCGAGGAGCGCGGGCTCGGACGCGCTGTTCCGCGCATCCGCGCATCCCTACACCAAAGGCCTGGTCGACTCGCTGCCGCGGCTCGGCACGCGTGCAGCACTCGGCCGGAGCAAGCTCAAGGAGATCGCGGGCGTCGTGCCGGCGATCGCGGATTTCCCGGCCGGCTGCCGGTTCAATCCGCGTTGCACGCAGGCGACCGAGATCTGCCGGACCACCGCGCCGGAGACGACACAGCTCGGCGACGGCGGGCTCGTCAGGTGCCATCACCATGCATGACGCAGCGCACGGCTCCAGCGACGATGTCATCCTCCGCGTCGAGGATCTCGCGGTCCATTATCCGATCGGGGGCGGCTTGCGAGGCGGCGGGCGGCGACTGTTGCGTGCGGTCGACGGCGTCGATCTCGAGCTGAAGCGCGGCGAATGCCTCGGTCTGGTCGGCGAATCCGGCTGCGGCAAGTCGACGGTCGCGCTGTCGATCCTTGGCCTGCAGACGCCGACGCGCGGCCGGATCGTGCTCGACGGCCAGGTCGTCACCGGCGGTCAATCGCTCGATCGCATGGCATTGGCCCGCATCGTCCAGATCGTGTTTCAGGATCCCTACGCCTCGCTCAATCCGCGCCAGAGCGTTCGTCGCACGCTCGAGGCGCCGCTGCGGCTGCACGGCGTGACGGCCAAAAGCGAGATCGACGGACGCATCGAGGCGATGCTGAGGCAGGTCGGCCTGCGGCCCGAGCAAGCCGGCCGCTACCCGCATGAATTCTCCGGCGGCCAGCGCCAGCGCATCGGCATCGCCCGCGCACTGATCCTCAATCCCAGGATCGTCATCTGCGACGAGCCGGTATCGGCGCTCGACGTCTCGATCCGGGCCCAGATCATCAATCTGCTGCTGGAGTTGAAGGAAACGCTCGGCCTCTCCTACATCATGATCAGCCATGACCTCGGCGTCGTCGAGCACATGAGCGACCGGGTCGCGGTCATGTATCTCGGCCGCATCGTGGAGAGCGGCGACTGGCGCGAAATCTTCGAACGGCCGGCGCACCCCTATACGCAAACCCTGATCTCGGCGATTCCCGATCCGCTGCGCCGCGCACCGCTTGCGACCACGAGGGGCGAGCCGCCCAGTCCGCTGAATCCGCCGGACGGCTGCGCGTTCAATCCGCGCTGTCGTCATGCCGAGGCGGTCTGCCGTCGCGCGCCCGCGCCATCGCTTGAAACGCGTCCCGACGGACACGCGGTCCGCTGCTGGCGGGCCGACGAGATCGCCGGCCAGATTGTTGCGGATTCCGCCGCAGCCTTCAATCGCGCGACCTGAAGTCGTTCGTGGGTGCAGGCCGCGTGCCGGAGTACGGCGAACAAGATCGAGAGCGAACCTTACCGCTTCTTCAGCGGCTGTGGCGGCGGCTGTTTCACCGCGGCGGCCTGCGCCGGCAGATACTTCGCGACGATCGCAGGATCGAGCTGCGCCATCGCGGTGTCCGGCAGCCGGGTCCAGACCTCGTCCTTGCCGAACAGCGAGATGCCGAGATAGCCGCGCATGGTCAGCGTCTGCCCATCGGCGCTCAGCGTCATCTTGGCCTTGTAGATCTTGCCATTGCGCGGATCGAGCACGTTGCCGCCCTCATAGGCGAGCCCGTTGCGCTTCATGTCGCGGATCAGGGGAATGCCGAGCCACGGCATATCCTTGCGATCGTCGGTGCATTTCGAGCAGACAGGATTGGGCGGATCGTCGGGCGATGCGAACATCTTCGCGATCATGCCCTCGTACACGCCGTTGCGCTCGACCACCAGGAACCAGCCCTCCGGCTTGCCGTCCTCGATCTTCTGCCAGAGGCCGGCTGCCGACAGCTCGGCCGCCGAGGCGGCAAGCGGAGCCGCCAGCGCAAAGGCCGTGGCGATCGCAAGGATCAGCCGAAGTCTGGACAGCGTGTTCCGCATCATCATCACCTGATCAATCGACGACCCCGAATAGCCGCAGACTACGGCCATTTCGCGGAGTGTTCCAGTACCCGCCCCGCGCAGGAACTGACCCGTGCCCCCGGCATTGGTCGCTGTCGGAGCGGAATCAGTTCACGCCAAGCTTCTTCTGCAAACTTGATGACGAGGTTGTGTACTGGAACACCAGCCGCTTGTCCGGATAGACGTAGCGATGCGCCTTCTGCGCCATCAGCGCGCCTTCGTGGAAGCCGGAGAGAATGAGCTTCAGCTTGCCCGGATAGGTGTTGATGTCGCCGATCGCGAAGATGCCTGAGACGTTGGTCTCGAACGCCGCGGTGTCGACCGGCACCAGATTGTTCTCCAGCGCGACGCCCCAGTTCGCCACCGGGCCGAGCTTCATGGTGAGCCCGAAGAACGGCAGCATCGTATCGCAGGCGATCGTCGACAGCGCATTGTCGTTGCCCTTCAGCGCGGCGCCCGAGAGCTGACCGTTGGCGCCTTCGAGCCCGGTGACCTGCCCGATCCTGAGGTCCATCTTGCCGTCGGCGACCAGCGTGCGCATCTGCTCGACGCTGTGCGGCGCCGCGCGGAAATCGTCGCGCCGGTGCAAGAGCGTGATGCGCTTGGCGATCGGATGCAGGTTGAGCGTCCAGTCGAGCGCTGAATCACCGCCGCCGACGATCAGGATGTTCTTGTCGCGGAACTGCTCCATCTTGCGCACGGCATAGAACACCGAAGTGCCTTCATAGGCCTCGATGCCGGGCACCGGCGGCCGCTTCGGCTGGAACGAGCCGCCGCCGGCCGAGATCACCACCACCTTGGCTTCGAACTCCTTGCCGGCATCGGTCTTCACGCGGAACAAGGGATCGCCGATCTTCTCGATGCTCTCCACCATCTCGTTGAGATGGAAGGTCGGGCCGAACGGCTTGATCTGCTCCAGCAGCTGGTCGGTGAGGCCCTGGCCGGTGACCAGCGGAATGCCGGGAATATCGTAGATCGGCTTCTCCGGATAAAGCTCGGCGCACTGCCCGCCGATCTTGTCGAGGATGTCGACCAGATGCACCTTCATGTCGAGCAGGCCCAGTTCAAACACGGCGAACAACCCGCAGGGGCCCGCGCCAATAATCAGCACATCGGTCTTGATCGCTTCGCTCATGTCCGCTTCTTTTCAGTTGAGATCGACTGCACGGTTCTCGCCTGTCCAGCCAAGCATGGGCCGGATCGGGACATGCATAATAGGGACAGCGGCTGGCGCGGCAACCCCTTGCCGAGCCTGCGCAACTCGGCTGTATGGACGGCAAACCGACGGAGATCCCCCTCGTGAATGCCCCTGTCCGTGCTGACGATGCGCCGCGCCTGGAAGACTTCCCCTATCGGCTGTCCGACAATGTGCGCTTTGCCGATCTCGACCCCAACGGGCACGTCAACAATGCGGTGTATGCGAGCTATTTCGAAACCGGCCGCGTCACGCTGGTGAAGGATCGGACCATGGGGCTGATGCCGGCAGGGCTTGGCTGGATCATGGTGCGCCTCGACATCCATTTCCGCGCCGAGTTGCACTGGCCGGGCCGGATCGAGCTCGGGCTCGGCCTCGTCAAGTTCGGACGGACATCGACCACCTTCGATCAGGTGGTGTTCTCGGAAGGACGCTGCGTGGCGTCGGCAAAGGCGATCACCGTGATGATCGATGAGGCCACGCGCAGGCCGACACCGCTGCCGGCGGAGGTCAAGGAGAACTTCCGCCGCTGGGTCCGTCGCGGTGTGAATCCGGACGGCGAATAGAAGCGTTTTCGAGCGAAGTGGACGCCGGTTCGCGTGAAGCAAACGCGTCAAAGCAAAAAGCGAGAGCTCGGTTCTGATTCGATCAGAACCGAAAAACTCTAGGCCTGCCGCTCGGGCGTCGACACGACCAGTCCGTCGAGCTCGTCGGTGACCTTGATCTGGCAGGACAGCCGCGAATTCGGACGCACGTCGAAGCCGAAATCCAGCATGTCCTCTTCCATCGGAGACGGCGCGCCGACCTTCTCGCGCCAGGCTTCATCGACATAGACATGGCAGGTCGCACAGGCGCAGGCGCCGCCGCATTCGGCTTCAATGCCGGGAATGGCGTTGCGGATCGCGCCTTCCATCACCGTCGCGCCGTTCTCGATATCAATGGAGCGTTTCTCGCCGGAATGGTCGATAAAGTGGATTTTGGCCATGATTGCTCGTGCTGCCGGAATGCGCCGGACGATGGATGGAAAGGTCCCGGCAGTCGTATAACGGGTCGGTCCGCGCAGCGCTAGCGCGGAGACCGAAAAGCTGTCAGCCCGGCCGGCAAGTCTCCTGGCCGGCCTGTGGAGATGGCTGGAGCCTAGGATCGGCCCAGAATCAGCTCGATCGCGGTCCGCGCCTCGGCGATCGCGGTCCCGAGCGCGGCCAGCGGCTGGGCCGGATCGGAACCGGCCGTCAGCGCGGTTTCCAGCCGGGCGGCGGCCTCGGCGACGCCAAAGGCGCCGATCGCCCGCGCCGATCCCTTCAGGGTGTGGGCGTGGGTCGCAGCCTCCGCCGGCAGTGCGGCCAGCTCCCCGAGAATCCGGGCCGACTGGGTCGAGAACATCGCCAGCACCTCCCGTTCGAGCTCCGGGTCGCCCAAGGTCATGCGCTGGAGGTGCTCGACGTCGATCGGGCCGTCGCCGGGGGCGAGCGGCGGCGATTGTGTCCATTCAACCCGTTCGAGATGAAGCGGCATGGCCTGTCCCTGTCGTCTCCGCCCGGCCCTGGCCGGCGGATCGTTGGCCCAGCCAATCACGAAACTGGTTAACGGATTGTTGTCGGGATGATCGGCAAAACCGCCTGATTCTGGACAATTTCCGGACACAATCGGCGTGCTGCGGCGGGAATTTCGAGTACCCATAAGGCCTTATGGCGCAAAGCTGTTAACGATGATTAAGAAAGTATTAATCGCAAGCATTTCATTCGCATCACTCTCCCCATAGGATGTTTGCGGATGTAGCGGACAAGCCGCCGAGGGGGCGCTTGCGCTCCGCTTGTGGGCACCGGCTTCGAGCATGCGTGGGGACGATCGCAGGCTCGCCGACGCGTAAATAGTGAGAGGGCTCAGACTGAACATGGCGAACACTCCCAAGAAGGTCAAAGATCCCACCGAAGTCGCGCTTTCTGCCATCCAGGAAGCCCTCAACATCAGCGAACAGGGCGCGGAGAACCGCAGCCCCCACAATGAAGGCGCCACGCCGCCCAGCCTGCCGTCGTCAGCTCCGGATTTTTCAGCGACATCGTTCGATCAGCGTCCGACTCCCGAACGTTCGGCGTTCGAGCCGATCGAGGAACCGCGCGCGCCGCGCCGCGCCGCCAATGACGACCGCGAGAGCATCGGCCAGATGCTGCAAACGTTGCAGGGAGGCCGCGCCCGCAACGCCTTCACGCTGTTCTTCGTCTGCTCCGGCGCCTGGCTGCTCGGCGGCGTCATCCTCACCATCGCGTTCTGGCCGGCGCTGCAGGCCTCGATGGCCCAGGGCACCGGCGTGCTGGTGCTCGCCGGCCTCGCTGCGCTGTTCGCCGTTCCGATCCTGCTGTTCTACTATCTCGCCAGCCTCGCCTCGCACGGCCAGCGCATGCAGATGATCGCGCAATCGATGGCGCAGGTCGCGATGCGCTTCTCCGAGCCGGAGAACGCCGCCGCCGATTCCATGGTGACGGTCGGCCAGGCGATCCGCCGCGAGGTCGCGGCGATGGGCGACGGCGTCGAGCGCGCGATCGCGCGCGCCGGCGAACTCGAGACCTTGGTTGCCAACGAGGTCGCTGCGCTGGAACGCGCCTATTCCGACAATGAGGTGCGCATCCGCGCGCTGCTGCAGGACATCGCCCATCAGCGCGACAATCTGGTCGGCCAGGCCGAGCAGGTGCGCAGCGCGATCTCCGGCGTGCAGATCGACCTGCGCCACGACATCGCGCTGATCTCGGACGCAATCGCCTCGCGCGTCGACGAGGTCGCCAAGAGCATCACCGGCGCGCTGGAAGAGCGCGGCCAGCACATCACGACTGCGCTGAGCCATGCCGGCGACAACATGATCCTCGCGCTCGGCGAGCGCGGCGGCGACCTGCTCGACCGCCTCGAGGAAGCCAGCGCCGAGACCACGCGCGCGGTGCTCGATGCATCGGAACGGCTCACCACCAGCCTCAACTTCAAGACCGGCCACGTCCATGACGAATTCGTCGACCTGGCCGATCGCGTCCACGAGATGCTGAACGAGCGCATCGACCGCATCACCGGCGAGTTCGAGCAGCGCTCGTCTGCGATTGTCGATGGCATCTCCGACCGCACCGAAGAGGTGCACGACTCCCTGAAGAACTCGGCAGACTCGCTGCTGCTCGAGCTCGAGCTGCGCAGCAACGACCTCGTCAGCAAGATCGACGACGCCGGCAACCGCCTCGCCGGCCAGATCATGACATCGGGCGACAAGGCGAGCGAGGCGCTCGACGTCACCGTCAATTCGCTGGTCGCCAAGGTGGTGGGCCAGACCGAGACCGCGCATGACTCGCTGTCGCTGCAGATGAGCGCGTTCGACGACCTGGTGAAGAACCACGGCAGCGAGCTCGCCGAGAAATTCGCCCGCGACTCCGGCACGCTCGGCGCGCTGATCACCCGCCATATCTCCGAATTCGACCGCACGGTGAAGACCTTCGGCGGCGATATCGTCGAGCGCATGGGCCAGCGCACCCAGGACATCGCCGACAGCTTGAAGACCTATGTCGACACCTTCGACCATCGCGTCACCAGCAATAGCGGCGAGATCACCGCCTCGCTCGACCAGCGCCTGCTGCAGTTCGAGACCACGCTCGGCAGCCGCGTCAGCAATCTCGACGCCTCGCTGACCGACAAGCTGTCGTCGTTCGACAGTTCGCTCGCCAGCAGGATCGGCTCGTTCGACGGCCGCCTGCAGTCGCTGGATGAGGCGATCGACGGCCGCATGAAGACGCTCGAAGTCACCTTCGAGAGCCGCGCCAAGTCGGTCACCGACACCATCGATGGCCATCTCGGCACGCTCGCGACCCAGCTGACCGAAGGCGCCACCCAGGCGATCCATTCGATCGACTCGCGCCTCGGCCTGCTCACCACGACCCTGACCGAAGGCACCGCGCAGGCGATCGCCGCGGTCGACCACCGTATCAACGGCGTCACCGAGACCATCGACGGCCACAGCATCCGCCTGGTCGACACCATCAACGGCCACAGCACCCGCCTCGCCGACACCATCAACGGTCACAACACCCGCCTGGTCGAGACCATCAGTGGCCATAGCTCGAACCTGACCGACACCATCTCGGCGCGCTTCGCCGACATCCAGCAGGGCATCGAGAGCCGCGTCGGCGTCATCGCGAGCGACATCGACACCCGCGTCGCGCAGTTCGAGGACCTCCTGGGCTCGCGCGTCGAGGCCGTCGCCGGCCGCATCGAGAGCAGCGGCCGCCAGGCCAGCGAGGACCTGATGTCCCGCGCCGAGCTGTTGTCGTCGAGCATCAAGTCCCATGTCGAGGACGCCGAGCGTTCGCTGACCAATCTCGTGGTCAACACCAGCGAAACCATCCAGACCGGCGCGCGCACCGCGCAGCAGGCGCTGCTCACCGTGTCCGCCGACGTCGGCAACCAGCTCAAGCTGAGCTCGGCCGAGGTCGAGGGCGTGCTGACCGCCGTCGGCACCTCCGCGGCCAACTCGATCCTCACCAGCGCCCGCGACGCCCAGGTGTCGCTGGTCTCCGCCTCCGGAGACGTCGCTTCGCAGATCAAGGCGCTGTCGGAGGATGTCGAGCGCACGCTGCAGGCCGCCGGCAGTGCCACCGCAGCCTCCGTGCTGTCCGGCGCCCGCGACGCGCAGACCACGCTGGTCTCCGCCTCGGTCGAAGCCGCAAGCCAGGTCAAGTCGCTCGCGGCCGACGTCGAGCAGTCGCTGTCGATGTCCGGCTCCGCCGCGGCCGAAGCGATCATGACCGGTGCCCGCGAGGCCCAGACCACGCTGATCGCGACGTCGACCGACGTCACGGGTCAGGTCAAGTCGCTCGCCAGCGACGTCGAGCGCTCGCTGTCGATGGCCGGCACCGCGACCGCGGAAGCCGTCGTCGCCTCCGCCCGCGAGGCCCAGAGCACGCTGGCCGGCGCATCCACCGAAGCCGCCAACCTGGTCCGCACGCTCGCGGCCGACATGCAGCACTCGCTCTCGACCGCCGGCACCGCGACCGCGGAAGCCGTCGTCGCCTCCGCTCGCGAGGCCCAGAGCACGCTGGCCGGCGCGTCGACCGACGCCACCAATCTGGTCCGCACGCTGTCGGCCGACATCGAACGCTCGCTGTCGATGGCCGGCTCCGCAACCGCCGAAGCCATCGTCGCCGCGGCCCGCGAGGCCCAGAGCACGCTGGCAGGCGCATCCACCGAAGCCACCGATCTGGTCCGGACACTGGCCGCCGACATGGAACGCTCGCTGTCGATGGCCGGCTCCGCCACCGCGGAATCGATCACCGCCGGCGCGCGTGAAGCCCAGAGCACACTGGTCAATGCCTCGACCGACGTTGCAAGCAAGGTGTCGGCGCTCGCCTCCGACATCCAGCGTGCGCTGTCGATGGCAGGCTCGGGCACCGTCGAGGTGCTGACCGCCGGCGCCCGCGAGGCGCAGAACACCCTGGTCACCGCCTCCACGGAAGCTGCCAACCACGTCAAGTCGCTGGCAGCCGATGTCGAGCGTACCCTGACGTCGGTCGGCACCAACACCGCCCAGTCGATCCTCGGCAGCGCCCGCGATGCCCAGACCTCGTTCGTGGCAACCTCCACCGAAGCGGCAGCCCAGATGCGCGCGATCTCCGTCGAGATCGAGCGCTCGCTGACCACGACCAGCGCGGAGACCGCGCAGACCATCCTGGGCAGCGCCCGCGAGGCCCAGAGCTCGTTTGCGGCGACCTCGGCTGATGCCGCCGCCCAGATCCGCACGCTCTCGACCGATATCGAGCGCGCGCTGGGCTCGGTCACGGCCAAGACCACCGACAACATCCAGACCTCGGCGCAGAACGCCCAGGCCGCATTGATCACGATGTCCAACGAGGTCTCGACCAAGGTCAAGACGACTTCCGCCGACATCGAGCGTTCGGTGCTGTCCGCGACCAGCGCATTCGGCTCGGCGATGACCGGCAAGACCGACGAGATCGTCACCTATGTGCAGCAGCAGACCGAGCGCCTGTCGCAGATGGTCGACGGCCGCCGCGGCTCGCTGGTCGAGGCGCTGACCGCCAAGACCACGCAGCTGTCGGCCGACATGGATCGCGCCACGGCAGACGCGTTGAAGGCGATCGAAACCCGCGGCCTCGCCTTCTCGCAGTCGATGGCGGCGCATGGCGGCGATGTCGCCCGCAACATCACCTCGGCCGGGGATCAGGCGACCGGCGCCGTGGCCAAGTCGCTCAAGGAGCTCGAGCAGGCCTCGCGCGCCGCAATCGACCAGTCGCGCCAGGTCTCGATCTCGGCCGTCACCGAGATGCAGGAGACCAGCAAGATCCTGCGCACCGACACGGTCGCGCTGTTCGAGCGGCTGCGCGAGGGCAACATCCTGCTGCAGGAAGTGTTGACCGGCGCCCACGACAACCTCAACTCGCTGGAGCGCGCGCTGGTGACCCGGGTGGCCGACTTCGTGTCCGCCATGAACGACGTCACCTCGCGCAACGGCGTGGCGACCCAGACGCTGGAAGACCAGCTGACGGTGTTCAACAGCAAGACCGGCAAGGCGCTGGAGGATCTCGGCGCACTGTCGAGCCAGTTCGAGACCCATGGCAAGGCGCTGATCGAGGCGGCTGCCGTGGTCGAACAGGCCAACCGCTCGACGACGGCTTCCGTCAGCGAACGCAAGGAGGCGCTGGAAGCGCTGGTCACCACCATCGACCTGCGCACCACCGATCTCGACCAGCGGCTGTCGCGCTTCACCGGGCTGCTCGATGAATCGCTCGGCGCGGCCGAGGAGCGCGCCCGCGATATCGCGCGCGTGGTGGCGGAGACCGCCGGCGCCGGCTCGGCTGCGATCAGCCGGCAGTTCGAGGCGGTGCGCCAGGCGGCCGAGAACGAGCGTCAGCAGACCGTCGACGCGATGAACGAGCTCTACCAGCAGAGCAACGCCGAGACCGATGCGATGTTCAAGGAATCGACGGAGAAGTTCTCCGCGATGGTCACGGCGATGAAGCAGATGGCGAGCGAGATGCACAGCGAGCTCGAGGCCACCCGCAACGAGCTGCGCCGCGGCGTGCTCGAGATGCCGCAGGAAGCCGCCGAGAACACCGCGCAGATGCGCAAGGTGATCGTCGACCAGATCGAGGCGCTCGCCGAGCTGAACCGCATCGTCGCCCATCACGGCCGCGGCCTCGACGTGGTCTCGACCAACCGCGCCAGCGTCCGCCACGAGGAGCCGGTGATGGCTGCCGCCGCTGGCGGCCGCGCCGACCTGCGGATGCGGGACGACGCACGGATGCGGGACAATGGCAACAGCGCTTCGACGCTGCCGCCGCCCGACCTCGGCATGGCGAGCTCGCGCCGCACCGAGGCCCCGTCGGTCAGCCCGGCGGGCCCCAACAACGGCGACGGCTGGCTGTCCGACCTGCTCAACCGCAGCGATGCGCCGCCGCCTGCCCCGCAGGGCCGCGACGCGCAGCAGCGCCCGCGTCAGCAGCAGCCGCAGCAGCCGGCCGCCAATCCGCTGGAGTCGCTGTCGCTCGACATCGGCCGGCTGATGGACCGCACGCTGGCCGCCGAGATGTGGGACCGCTACCAGCGCGGCGAGAACAAGGCGTTCAGCAAGCGCCTGTACACGCCGGCCGGCCAGAAGGCCTTCGACGAGGTGGCCCGCAAGTATCGCGCCGACCGCGGCTTCAAGCAGACGGTCGACCGCTACATCGCGGAGTTCGAGCGTCTGCTCGATGAAGTCGCCCGCGACGGCCGCGGCCAGCAGGAGCTGGCCGGTCACCTGACCTCGGAGACCGGGCTGGTCTACACCCTGCTCGCGCACGCCGCGGGACGGCTGGGGTAGAACTCACGAGTTGCGAATAGCGAACGAAAAACGGAGACCGAGAGGTCTCCGTTTTTGTTTGGGCTAACCGATCCGCAGACTGCGCATCTGCGATACCGCGCTGGCGCCAACTATCGTCATTGCGAGCGAAGCGAAGCAATCCATTTCGCCGCTTGCGGAGCAATGGATTGCTTCGTCGCTAGCGCTCCTCGCAATGACGATGCTACGTCACTGCCGCCGGCGCGGCCCGGGCGCCGCCGGGGCCGGTGCGGGCTCGGGGGCGGCGTTGTTGCTGCCGCCGAAGATCACCCGGCTCGGATTACGGTCGAAATTGTTCACGGCGCGGCTGATGTCGGCCAGCGTGCGGCGGCCGTCGTTGATCAGGAGATTGGAGCGCTTGTCGATGTTGTCGGCGAGCTCGCGGATCGACTTCACCATCAGGTTCAGCTCGCTGCCATTGTTGCCGCCGGCGATCGCGTTGAGGCCCAGCATCAGATTGTCGGCCTTGCCCATCACGCCGTCGACCTTGAGCATGACGTTGTCGATCTTCTCCGAGTTGCGCGCCAAGGCCTCGGTGAAGACCTCGAGATTCTTCAGCGAGTTCTTCACCGACTGCTGATTGTCGGCGACGATGCGGTTGACGTTCTGCAGGGTGGCGCGGATCGCCTCGGTGACGTCCTGCAGCGCATTGGGGTCGGCGGTCAGGACCGGGATGCCGTCCTCGTCCAGCGGCACCGGCGGGGCGGCCTCCTCGCCGCCCTTCAGCGAGATCGCGGCGACACCGGTGAGGCCCTGGAATTCGAGACCGACCAGGGTGTCCTTGCGCAGCGGTGCGGTGTTCTCGATCATCGCCAGCGCGATCACGCGGCGCGGATTGTCGAGCTTCACCGAGACGACTTCCCCTATTCGAATACCGTTAAAATTGACATTGCCGCCATTGCGCAGGCCCGACGCCGGCCCCTCGAAGATCACCCGCAGCGGACTGCGCTGCTTGGTGGTGTGCAGGCTCTGGAACCACAGCACGAAGCCGAACGCCGCGGCGATCACCGCCAGCGTGAAAGCACCGATCAAGACGTAGTTCGCCCGCGTTTCCATCAATTGCTCGCGTTAATCACTGTTGGGCTCTCGCGCAGCCGGCCTGCGCTCGAGCCCGTCGAATTGCTGTTGGCGCATGATCTCGTCGGACAACCGGTCTCCAGTTTCGGGATCATGGGCTAGGCCACAACGGCACGGGCGCGCTTGCCGTTGAAATATTGCTGCAGCCAGGGATGCTGCGATGCCTTCATGTCGGCGATCGATCCTGCAGCAATGATCTTACCGTTCCCTAAAACGGCGATACGGTCGCACGCGGTGTAAAGACTGTCGAGATCGTGGGTTACCATGAAAACGGTCAGCCCCAAAGTGCGCTGCAGGGTGCGCACCAGCTCGTCGAAATCGCCGGCGCCGATCGGATCGAGGCCCGATGTCGGCTCGTCGAGAAACACCAGCTCCGGATCGAGCGCGAGCGCGCGCGCCAGCGCGACGCGCTTGATCATGCCGCCGGACAGTTCGGACGGATAGCGATCGGCGACTTCGGGCTTCAAGCCGACCATCACGAGCTTCGCCACCATGATCTCGTCGAGCAGCCGCTGCGAGACGCGCAGATATTCGCGCGCCGGAAACTGGATGTTCTGGCGGACCGTGAGCGAGGAGAACAGCGCGCCCTGCTGGAACAGGATGCCCCAGCGCCGCTCCACGGCGCGGCGCTGCGACGAGCTCGCGGCATCGAGATCGACGCCGAACACCTCGATGCGGCCGGAGACTTTCGGCACCAGGCCGATGATGGTGCGCGTCAGCACCGATTTGCCGGCGCCCGAGGGGCCGACGAAGCCGAGGATCTCGCCGCGCTTGACGTCGAGGTTGAGGCCGTCGAGCACGCGCGTCTTGCCGAATTGCACGGTGATGTCGCGGACCCGAATGATGGCGTCGATGTCCTCTTCCGCCATGGTCACATCCCGATCGAGGCGAAGAAGATCGCGAACACGCCGTCCATCACGATCACGAAGAAGATCCCTTTCACCACCGATGCGGTGGTGTGCTGTCCGAGCGATTCCGCCGAACCCTGTACCGCCAGCCCTTCGACGCAGGCGACGATGCCGATCACCGCCGCCATGACAGGCGCCTTGACCATGCCGACGATGAAATGGTCGATCGATATGGCATCACGAAGGCGGAGCAGGAAGGCCTCCGGATCGACGCCGCCATAGAGCCAGGCGACGAGACCGCCGCCATAGAGCGCCGCCATCGCGCCGAGGAAGGCCAGGATCGGCAGCGCCAGGACCAGCGCCAGCATGCGCGGCAGGATCAGCACCTCGATCGGATCGAAGCCCATGGTGCGCAGCGCGTCGATCTCCTCGCGCATCTTCATCGAGCCGAGCTCGGCGGTATAGGCCGAGCCGGAGCGGCCCGCGACCATGATCGCGACCAGGAGCACGCCGATCTCACGCAGCACCAGCACGCCCAGCATGTCGACCACGAAGATGTCGGCGCCGAACCTGCGGAAGTGGAAGATGCCCTGCTGCGAGATGATGCAGCCGATCAGGAAGGTGATCAGCACCACGATCGGCACCGCGCGCCAGCACACCTGCTCGAGGTGATGCACCGTCGAGGTCAGGCGGAAGCTGCGCGGATGGATCAGCACGTGGCCCGCCGCGGCGATCACCGCGCCGAGCATGTCGACCAGGCCGATGATGGTGCCGCCGATGCCGGCCACGGTGCGCCCGATCTGCTCGAGCATGCCCGTGATCGACAGCGGATCGCTGACGACCCTGGGCGCCGGGCCGACGCGCCGGACCTCGTCGACCAGGCTGGAATAATTCGCCGACAGGCCCGCGATCTCGGCTTCCGCGCTGGGATCGCTGAGGCTGCGGCGCAGCCGCTCGATCAGCCAGGCGCCGAAGGTGTCGAGGCTCGCGACCTGCGACACGTCGATGAAGATGTGGGGACGGCTGCCGCGCAGCTTCTCGGCGTCGGACACGATCCGCTCGAGCGCGGGAGCAAAGCGGGCGGTCCAGTTGCCCGCCGCGCACAGCGCCAGTCCTTCGCCTTGGGCTATCCGCTCCAGTGTCGGGTCGCCGCTCACCTTTTGCCTACCCCTCAAGCCGGTTGGCCGCCGCTCACGCAGATCTCCGGCGGCTTGCCGGATCGGCTTGTCGAATCTGCCACTAACCAGCCATAGTTGGTTGCAGCTCGCAAGCTACGGTTCAGGAAATAGTAGACTTTAAAATGACTTCCACCCCACAAGGAGCGATTTCCCTGAACGCGCGGATCGAGCGCTGGCCGATCGCGGGGACGTTCACGATCAGCCGAGGCGCCAAGACCGAGGCGGTGGTTGTGGTGGCCGAGGTGAGCCAGGGCGGCTTCATCGGCCGCGGCGAATGCGTGCCCTACCCGCGCTACGGCGAAACGCCCGAGGCGACGTTGGAGGCGATCCAGGCCATGCAGGGGCTGCTCGCCAACGGCATGGGCCGGATCGCCCTGCAGGCTCGCATGCCCGCCGGCGCCGCCCGCAACGCGCTGGACTGCGCGCTGGCGGACCTCCAGGCCAAACGCGCCGGCCAGCGAATCTGGAACCTGCTCGGCCGGCCGGCGCCGGAACCGCGTACCACCGCCTATACGATCTCGCTCGGAACGCCCGAGGCGATGGCGGAAGCCACCGCCAAGGCCGCGCATCGCGCGCTGCTCAAGATCAAGCTTGGCGGCGATGGCGACGGCGCGCGGATCGCTGCCGTGCGCAAGGCCGCGCCGGCCTCCGAATTGATCGTCGACGCCAATGAAGCCTGGACGGACGACAACCTCGCCGCCAATCTCGCAGCCTGCGCCGATGCCGGCGTCACGCTGATCGAGCAGCCGCTGCCGGCGGGCAAGGACGAGGCACTGGCGCGGATCAAGCGCCCGGTTGCGGTGTGCGCCGACGAGAGCGTGCATGACCGCAACTCGCTGCAAGGCCTGCGCGGCCGCTATGATGCGGTCAACATCAAGCTCGACAAGACCGGCGGACTGACCGAGGCGCTGGCGATGGCGGATGTCGCCCGTGCACTCGGCTTCGAGATCATGATCGGCTGCATGGTCGCGACCTCGCTCGCGATGGCACCGGCGATGCTGATCGCGCAAGCCGCACGCTTCGTCGATCTCGACGGCCCGCTGCTGCTGGCCAGCGACCGCGACAACGGCCTGCGCTACGAGGGAAGCCTGGTCTATCCGCCCGACGCCGCACTCTGGGGCTGATGGGATAGGCGTCGACGCGCCAGCCACATCACCAGCCCGCCGATCGCCGCCATCACGGCCATCATGTCGTAGACACCGAGGCCGAAGCGCGCATAGACCATGCCGCTGACGATCGCCGTGGTGCTCGCGACGATGCCGCCGCAGGCGGTGAGATAGCCTTGCGCGCGCGCCATCACGTGCCCCGGCACATGCTGCACCATCAGGCCCATGACGCCGACCTGCGTCAGGCCGAAACTCAACCCGTGTCCGAGCTGGACTACGGCAAGCACTGCAAGCGGCGGCTCCTGCGCGGTGATCGCCCAGCGCGCCACGGCGCTGGCGGCCGCGATCATCACCAGCACCGCCGACGGCAGCGTGAAGCGCGGCGAGGCCGCAAACAGCACGATCTCGGCGAGGACGCCGAGCACCCAGAGAACCGCAATGGTCAGCCCGCTCAGCCCGGCCTGCTGCCAGGCGATCGATGCGAAGATGTAATAGGCGCCATGGCTGCCCTGGATCAGCGCTGAGGACACGATGATCGCGAGGAAGGTCGGATTGCGCAGCAACTTCGGCGCGCCGATCGCATGCGCGACTGAGGTCACTGGACGACCGAGCGGCCGCAAGGTCAGCCCGACCAGCGCGCCAAGCAGGGTCATGGCCGTGATGATCCAGATCAGATCGACCTCGGCGACATAGCGCAGCAGGAACCCGCTGATCAGCGCGCAGACCGCGAAGGCCGCCGAGCCCCACAGCCGCAACGGTCCGTAATTGAGGCCGAACTGCCTGACGCCGCGCAGCGCATAGGCGTCGGTCAACGGCACCATCGGCGTCCAGACGCAGCAGGTCAGCGCATAGACCGCGAGCAGCACGAATGGGTGGTGCTGGGTGCCGATCACCGCAAAGCCGAACGCGGTGGCGAATCCCGTGGCAATGATCGCGCCGCGCAGCATCTGGCGCCGCTCCGCCGTGGCGGTGACCAGCGGCAGCACGGTGAAGCGCGTCACCGGCGGCACCGCGGTGATGATGCCGATCCAGGTGGCATCGATGCCGATCGCCTTCAGCCACACCGTGAAAAACGGCAAGTGAACCCCGGTCATCCCGAACAGCGTGGCATAGAATGCCGCGAGGCTGCGCGCGAATCGCCGCGATGCAACCTTTGCTGCAATGGGGATTTGTGATTCGGAAGACATCAATTCAATTGCGATTCGCGCGATATCGTGGTGATCGTTAACCCAACGCGCAGTGATTTGCGCGGAGAGATTGTGATGGCCGAAGAAGCATTCGCCCTGTCGCCGATATCCGCCCGCGCGGCCCTGCCGAGCGAGGAGGATTATGCTGCGATCAGCGCGGCCTTCATGGAGACGTCGCGGGGCCGCTGGTTCCTCGGCGAATACGCCAAGCGCAACCGCAATGCCGACACGCGCATGGTGCTCGATGCGGTGGCGCGGATCGAGGAAAGCCTCAGCGCGCAGCGGCAGGCCGCCGCCGCGGCGATCAGGGACGAGCAGCTGGCCCAGACGCTGGCCGCCCTGCGCGGCGCGATCGAGGCTGCCCAGGCCTCCGCCATCTCAGCGCTTGACGGCATCAGCTTCGAACAGAACCTCGCGCCGGTGCGCAAGGGCGTGCGCGTGATTCGCGAAATCTCCTGGCGGCTGCGCGAGATCGGCAATGACGGCCGGATCTGCGACATCATCGATTCGCAGGCCAGCGCGATCGAGGCCGGCGCCGCCGAGGTGTCGATTGATGACGCCAAGGCCGTGCTGGAGACCGCCTTCGCGGCGCTGGCCCGCCGGCTCGGCGAGTTCGATCCGGACAAGGCGACGCCCGCGGCCGAACCTGTTGTGGCCGAGGCACCGGTCGCGGAGCCGCCCGCAGCTGCTCCCTCGCTGCCACCGGTGGCCGAAAGCGCCGCCGCCGATAGTGCGCCCCCGGAAGCCACGATGGCCGCCACGCCGCCAGCGCCGGCTCAGGAGCCTGCTACAATACCCCCCGCTGAGCCGGCCCCAGCCGCTGCGCCGCAGCCGAGCGAAGCCTGGATCAAGGCTGAAGCCGCACTGGCCGAAGCCGAAGCCGCAGAGCTTGCCCGCGTCACCGACGAGGCCGCCGCCGACGCCCAGGACGAAGCGGTGCTCGACCTGATCGCGATGGAGATGGGCGCGCCCGATCCGATCGACGAAGAGGCGATCGCAGAGGAGATGCGCGCAGCCGAGGAGATGCGCGTCGCGGAGGCGATGGCGGCCGAGCCCGAAATGATGGCACCCGCCATTCAGCCCGAGCCTGCACCGGCGCCCGAGCCCAAGGTTGAGATCAAGGCCGAGATCAAGGTCGAGCCCGCACCGGTCGCGGTCGCAGCCGTTGCCGAAGCGCCGGCTCCCGTGCCGCCGCCTCTCCCGCCCGCCGTCGAGGCTGCCGCCGCGCCCGCAGCGGAAGTCTCGCTCGGCTCGACCATCATCGCGAGCGGCCTGTTGAAGAAGCCGAATGTCGCAGCCAACGACCCGCTCGCGCCGATCCGCCGCATGAGCCAGGCCGAGAAGATCGCGTTCTTTTCGTAAGCGCGGACGATCTCCAACCGCGCACCTCCGTTGCGTGACCCAGCTCACGTACCGCGGCCGCATCTACGCCTAGCCTCCCACGACCGGGTCCCGCACCGGGATCAGCCTAGGAGTGCGCCATGGTCCGCCTGACATCGATGATGATATCGGCCGCATTGCTCGGCCTGTTCAGCCTTGCTGCGCCCCGCGCAGGAATTGCCGAGAGCGGCAACATCACCGTCGGCAATGCTGCGCAGGCGCCGGCGCAATCCGTCGATCAAGCCGCGTCACCGGCGATGCCGGCTGGCACGACGCCCGCTGCGTTGCGCGGAGCCGAGCAGCGCGTCGCACTGGTGATCGGCAATGCCAACTATCAGAACGCACCGAAGCTCGCCAATCCCGGCAACGACGCGCAGTCGATGGCCGAGCTGTTGAACGCGGCCGGCTTCGAGGTGATCGCCGCGACCGACCTCAGGCAGGGCGACATGGTGAAGGTGTTGCGGGACTTTTCCGACAAGGTCGCCGCGCGCGGCCCCAACACGGTCGCGATGATCTATTACGCCGGCCACGGCGTGCAGCTCGCCGGCGAGAACTATCTGATTCCGGTCGACGCCAGGATCGCGACGCCGTCCGATCTCGACGGCAATTCGGTGCGCCTCGTCGACGTGATGGGCACGCTCGAGAACATCCCGAGCCGGATGCGCATCGTGGTGCTCGATGCCTGCCGCAACAACCCGTTCCCTGACGTCAACGATGCCGGCCGCGGCCTTGCCGTCGTTGACGCGCCGAGCGGCTCGATCGTCGGCTATTCGACCGCGCCCGGCATGGAAGCGCAGGACGGCAGCAACGACGGCCACAGCCCTTACACCAACGCCTTCCTGCGCCTGGCGCGCCAGCCCAATCTGCCGATCGAGCAGCTGTTCAAGCGCGTTCGCCTCGAGGTCAACTCGGCAACCGACGGCCGGCAGACGCCGTGGGAAAGCTCGTCGCTGACCTCCGATTTCACTTTCTTCGGCGACACCGCGATGGCGGCGGCGCGCGCGCCGGCGAATGGCCCGGTGGTGCAGATGGCGTCGAACCTGCCGAACCGCTCGGTGCGCCAGGCCTATGACTTCGTGCTGTCGGAGGGCCGGCCGGACTATTATGAGGAATTCATCCGGCTCTATCCGCGCGATCCGCTGTGTGACCGCATCCGCTTCCTGTTGACCAACTGGCTACAGGTCGCGGCCTGGCACAAGGCGGTGCTCGCCAACACGCCGTTCGCCTACAAGACCTTCCACGACAATTTCGCCGGCAGCCCCTACGCGCAGCAGGCCCTGAAGCTGCAGATGCAGCCGAAGGCAGTGCCATTGATGCAGTTCACGCGGCTTTCGAGTCGTCAGACCTTCCGGCCGATCAATGCGGGTGCGCAAGGCGCGATCGGCAAGATCGTGACCCTGCCGGCGCCCGGCGCGAAGCCGGTCGGCATGTCGAACTCGATCGGCAAGAACAAGGTTGCGAACCTTCCCGCGGTGAATGCCGGCAGCAACACCTCGAACCGCGTCATGAAAGGCGACGGCAGGCAGCATGTCCGCACCGAGCGGCAGAGCATGCCAGTCAACCGGATGAGATCAGGCGGCAGCCATACGGCCTTCCATTCGGGTTCATCAGGCTCGCACGTCGGCGGAATCGGCGGCGGCCACGGTGGCGGGTTCAAGCACTGATCCGCAGCACAACAAAACGGGGGCAGTGTGACCACCGCCTCCCCTGCTTTTCAAAGTGCTGTCCTCAGGCGACGAGCTTCGCGAACAGGTCGGCATCGACATTGCCGCCCGAGAGCACGATGACGACGTTCTTGCCCTTGGCGTCGATCCGGCCAGCTAGCAGCGCAGCAAGACCGATCGCGCCGCCGGGCTCGACCACGAGCTTCAGCTCGCGATAGGCAAACGCGACGGCGGCACCGACCTCGTCGTCGGAGGCGCTGACGCCGTTTGCCAGCAGCTTGCTGTTGATGGCGAAAGTCAGCTCGCCCGGCATCATCGCCATCAGCGCATCGCAGATGGTGCGCGGCGCAACCGCATGCGCTTCGCGATGGCCGACCTTGAGCGACAAGGCATGATCGTCATAGCCCGCAGGCTCGGCGACGATCACCTGGGCCTGCGGATACTTGACCTTCACCGCGGTGGCGACACCGGCGATCAGGCCGCCGCCGGAAGCCGGCGCCACGACGATGTCGGGCACGAGCCCGAGCGCGGCCATGTCCTCGGCGATCTCGCGGCCGGCGGTGCCCTGGCCCGCGATCACCAAGGGATCGTCATAGGGAGGCACGAGCGTCGCGCCACGCTTGCTGGCGATGCCGCTGGCGATCGCCGCACGATCGTCGCGATCGCGATCGTACAGCACGACCTCGGCGCCGTAGGACTTGGTCCGCTCGCGCTTGGTGAGCGGCGAGTCCGCAGGCATCACGATGGTCGCCTGCATGTTGAGGATCTTCGCCGCCGCGGCCACGCCCTGGGCATGGTTGCCCGAGGAGAACGCCACGACGCCGCCGCTCCGCTTGTCCTGCGGGATCGAGGCGAGCTTGTTGAAGGCGCCGCGGAACTTGAACGATCCGGTCCGCTGCAACATCTCGGGCTTGAGGAAGACCCGGCTGCCGACGCGTTCGTTGAGAACGGGAAAGGCCAGCAGCGGCGTGCGCACCGCGAACGGCGCGACCACCCTTGCGGCGGCATCGATGTCCGCGGCAGCGACGGGTGGATTTAGAACGGTGTCCGTCATCCGCAATTTGTATCGCGACGGCAGGCAGCCCGGCAAGACGCTTTAGCGTGAGGTTTGGTGGCTCGCCGGCAATGCCGCAAAATGATGCTCTTCGGCACCGAATTCCAATGCCTCCCCCTCACCGTCCGGCGGCGCGGGGCGGACATTCATGCAGCGATCGATGAACACCCGGGCCGACGCCTGCCAGGTGTGGAGCGCGGCAAAATCGACGCAGGCCTGGCGCGGAATGCTGAGTGCCTCGAGGCAGGCGTGGTGCAGATCGTCGTCGAGCACGCCGACCGGCGCCGCGCCGATCACGTCGCGGGGACCGGTGACCGGAAAAGCGGCAACCGGCAGTCCGCTCGCCAGCGCCTCGAGCAGCACCAGACCGAACGTATCGGTGCGGCTCGGGAAAACGAACACATCGGCCGAAGCATAGATCTCAGCCAATTCTTCCCCATGGCGAGCGCCGAGGAACACGGCTTCCGGATATTTCCGCTCCAGCGCCGCCCGCGCCGGGCCGTCGCCGACCACGACCTTGGTGCCGGGCAGGTCGAGATCGAGGAATGCCTCGAGGTTCTTCTCCACCGCAACCCGGCCGACGCTGAGATAGACCGGCTGCGGCAGGCAGAGATCGACATCACGCGGATGGAACAGTCCGGTATCCACGCCGCGCGACCACAGCACCACGTTGCGGAAGCCGCGCTGACGCAGCTCGGCCGCCAGCGCCGGGGTCGCGGCCATCACCGCCCGGCTCGGCCGGTGGAACCAGCGCAGCGCACGCCACACCCAGCCTTCCGGGACCGGCGTGCGTGCCGACACGTATTCGGGAAAGCGGGTGTGGAAGCTGGTCGTGAACGGCAGGCCGTGCTTGCGGCAATAGCGGCGCACCGAGAGCCCGATCGGACCCTCGGTCGCGATATGGATGCTGTCGGGTTTGGCCGCCTCGATCAGGCTGGCGACCTTGGCCCGGTACGGCAGCGCCAGCCGGAGATCGCGATAGCTCGGCATCGCGAAGGTGCGGAACTCGTCCGGCGTCAGGAAGCTCACCTCGACGCCGAGCGATTTCGCCGCCTGCGCCATCATGGTCAGCGTGCGGACAACCCCGTTGACCTGGGGATGCCACGCATCGGTCGCGACCAGGATATGCGTCATGCAGCGCGTGCCGTCACTCGCGGAACGGGCGCGATCCGGCGCACCGGATCGGTCCAGGTGATGATCTCGAAATGGCCGTCCTCATGCTCGGCGAGCGCGGTGCAGCTCTCCACCCAGTCGCCGCAATTCATGTAGCGGATGCCGTGCTCGTCATGAATCGTCGCGTAGTGGATGTGTCCGCAGATCACGCCGTCGCAGCCGTGACGCCGCGCCTCTCCCGCCAATGTCGCCTCGAACGCGCCGATATAGTTCACCGCCTTCTTGACCTTCAGCTTGGCCCATTGCGACAGCGACCAATAGGGCACGCCGAACATCTTGCGGAAGAAGTTGACGAAGCGGTTCATCTGGATCGCGAAGTCGTAGGCCTTGTCGCCGAGATGGGCGAGCCAGCGCGCGTTCTGCACCACAAGATCGAAGATGTCGCCGTGGATCACGAGGTAGCGCTTGCCGTCGGCGCCGGTGTGGACGGTGTTCTCCACCACATCGATGCCGCCGAAATGCGTGCCGTAATATTTGCGCAGGAACTCGTCGTGGTTGCCCGGGACGTAGATCACCTTGGCGCCCTTGCGCGCCTTGCGCAGCATCTTCTGCACGAAATCGTTGTGCGTCTGCGGCCAGTACCAGTTCGACTTCAGCGCCCAGCCGTCGACGATATCACCAACGAGGTAGATCGTGTCGGCATCGTGAGAGCGGAGGAAGTCCAGCAGACGGTCGGCTTGCGAACCGCGGGCTCCGAGATGGACATCGGAGATAAACAAAGTGCGAAAGCGCCGCTCGGGGCTTTCTTCACTCAAGGAGTCGCTTCCCATGCCTGTGCACCTAACAGATTCCTGTGACAAGGCGATGACGATCCCCGCGACCCAAGGCCCCACAAACAGTTAACGAGAATCAGCACTACGCCCCTCCAATGCGGATAACAGCGGCGTGCGACAATCTGGCGACACGGGCGGTCGCCGCTGTGTGGAACGGGCATTACGGAAATGCACGGGAGCTCTCGTCCACCGTCATTGCGAGCGAAGCGAAGCAATCCATCGCCTCGCAAGCGGGGATATGGATTGCTTCGTCGCTGACGCTCCTCGCAATGACGGGCTTCACCGTTGCAAACGAACGTAATCCGGGGCCTTCGCGCGCGGAGGGTTCATTCCCGGATTGCGCTGCGCTTCATCCGGGCTACAGGCAATCAGTAGTAATTGTGAAAATGATGCACCGGCCCATGACCGTGGCCGACGGCAAAACGATCGGCGGCGGCGATCGCGTCCGTGATCCAGGCCTTGGCATGACGCACGGCAGTCTCCATCGTCTCACCCTTCGCGAGTCCTGCCGCGATCGCCGACGACAGCGAGCAACCGGTGCCATGCGTGTTTGCTGTCGCGATGCGTGGCGCCCACAGCGCGATGCTTCGTTCAGCGTCGATCAGATAGTCGATGCTGTCAGCACCATGTCCGTGGCCACCCTTGACCAGCACCGCGCGACATCCCATCGCCAGCAATCGCTTGCCTTGCCGCTCGACATCGGCTTCGCTCGAGGCGACCGGCTCGTTCAATAGCGCCGCCGCTTCCGGCAGGTTCGGCGTGATCAGCGAGGCCAGTGGAAACAGCATGGACTTCAGCGCATCGACCGCCTCGGCGGCCAGCAGCCGATCGCCTGAGGTTGCGACCATCACCGGATCGAGCACGACGTGGCGCGGCGCCCAGCGCGTCAGCCCTTCGGCGATCGCAGCGATGGTCTCAGCTTGCGCCACCATGCCGATCTTGACCGCACCGACATCGAGGTCGGAGAACACCGCATCAAGCTGGGCGGTGACGAATGCCGCCGGCACCGGATGGATGCCGCTGACCCCGGTGGTGTTCTGCGCGGTCAGCGCCGTGATCGCGGAGGCGCCATAGACCCCGAGCGCCGCGAAGCTCTTGAGGTCGGCCTGGATACCCGCCCCGCCGGAGGAATCCGAGCCCGCAATGGTGAGCGCGATCGGCGTCATCGTGCGACACCGGCGGTCGAGACGAATAAGATCGTGACAATTGGGACCATGGCCTGTCCTAGCCCGGCCGCGCACCGGCAGCAAGTTCGCCTGACTTTGCCGCGCGTTGGCCTTGAGTTGCCGTTGCGTTGCCCCTTCTTGTCCCCTTGCCTTGGCCGCCGGTTTTTGGCCTATAGTCGACCAAATCCCCGGAGACGACTTTGATGGTTCCTTTCTTCGTCCAGATCAAATGCAAGCTCGGCCAGTCCTACACCGTCGCCAACGCGCTGGCGGAAGCCGAGATTGCGTCCGAGATCTATTCCACCGCGGGCAATTACGACCTCCTGGTCAAGTTCTATGTCGACCACGACACCGACATCGGCCATTTCATCAACGAGAAGGTTCAGGTGATCCCGGGCAATCCAGGACACCCTCACCATCATCACCTTCAAGGCGTTCGGCGCGAAGTAGAGCATGATCCGGTAAAGTGCGAAGCGGCTTTCCGAGCGGATCATGCTGAAACAGGAACCCGCCGCTAGGGCTTCTTCTCGGGCTTCGTCGGCTTCGGCGGCCCCTCGACCGGCGGCAGCGACTTGATGTACTCGGCGATCGCGTCGCGATCACTTGATGAGAGCTGCGACGTGTTGCGGATCACGCGCACCATCGATCCGCCGGCGCTGTCGCCGTCCGGCGTCTGCCCGCTCTCGAGGAAATAGGCGACATCCTTCGCGCTCCAGTCCGCGATCCCTCTCGGCGTGATGTTGGGCACCCAGCCTTCGCCTTCCGGATTCGGGCCGCCGGCGAAGCGCTGCGCGGTGATGATGCCGCCGAGAAAATTCCGCGGGCTATGACATTCGGCGCAATGGCCGAAGCTGTTGACCAGATAGGCCCCACGATACCACTGCGCCGAGCGGCTTGCGTCCGCGATAAACGGCTTGTCGTCCATGAACAGGAATTTCCAGACCCCGACATTCCGCCTGATGTTGAAGGGGAATGGCAAATCATGGTCGCGCACCTTGCCGGCAACCGGCGGCAGGGTCTTCAGATAGGCGAACAGGTCGCGCACGTCATTGACCCTGGCGTGCTGATACGACGTGTAAGGAAACGCAGGGAAATAGTGCGTCCCTGACGGCGAGGTCCCCTTCATGACCGCGGTGACGAAATCGGCCTCGCTCCAGCGGCCGATGCCGTCGTTCGGATCCGGCGAGATGTTCGGCGCGTAGAAGGTGCCGAACGGCGACGGGATCGCGAGCCCGCCGCCCAATCTGGTGCGGTCGTCCTGCTTCGGCACGGCGTGGCAGGAGGAACATCCTCCCGCGTTGAACGTTGTGAGGCCGTTGGCCAGGTTGGGCTGGTAGGCGGGCAGCGCGCTCGCAGCAACGGTCGCGGGGATGGTCAGCCACCAGTACACACTGAGGCCGATGATGCTGGCGAGGCCGGCAAGGAGAAGAATTCGTCGCAACATTCACCGATCCGTCATTGGTCGCGTCAGCATATCAACCACTATGATGACAACCCGTCGTACAAGCTCTCATCAAATTTGCCGCAGCTCACGATCATTTTGGGAATAATTCGGCAAACCCGCTGTTGAAGAAACTGCAACCGTCCTGTGACGTCAAAGGGGAGAGAACCATGCCAAACAAGACCTTGCTTGCCACGCTGACACTCGGTGCTGCCGTCGCCCTCGCCGGTCCGGCCTTCGCCGAGAAGCTGCACGCCAAACTGGACGGCAAGTCCGAAGTGCCTGCCAACACCAGCGCCGGCACCGGCACTGCCGATATCGACTACGACGCGGCCAGCAAGAAACTCAGCTGGAAACTGACCTATTCCGGCCTGTCAGGCCCGGCCACGGCGGCGCATTTCCACGGTCCCGCCGAGGCCGGCAAGAATTCCGGTGTCGCGGTCGCGATCCCGAACGCGACGTCGAGCCCGGTCGAAGGCAGCGCCACGCTGACCGATGCGCAGGCCGCCGATCTGCTCGCCGGCAAGTACTATGTCAACGTCCACACCGCGGCCAACCCGGGCGGCGAGATCCGCGGCCAAGTCACGAAATAACGAGTCACGAAGTAACAAGTCACAACGTAAGACTTCAACAAGAAACGGCCGGCACAAAAAAGGGCGGACGTCTCACGGCGTTCGCCCTTTTCATTGACCGGATTGGTGATCAGCCCTTCTTGAGGCGATAGGTCTCGTGGCAGCCGCCGCACTGCTTGCCGATGACACCGAGCTCCGCCTTCAGGGTGTCGACATCCTTGATCTTGCCTTTGGCGTCCGCAACGGCCTTGGCATAGCTCGCGATGTGCTGCTCGAAGCCGGCCTTGTCCTCCCAGATCTTCGGTCCGGCCGAGTAATCGCCATCCGTCTTCAGGCCCTTGGAGCTTTCAGGGAACAGCGTCGGCAATTTCTTGGCGGTGTCCTCGAACTTCGCCAGTGCCGCGTCGACCGTCGCCTGGTCGTAGGGCTTCTCGCCCTTGACGATGGCCCCGAGCGCACCGGCGTTCTTGCCGGTCTCCTTCATCTGGGCCTGGGTCTGCTTGACCTGCTCCTGATCGGCCACGACCGCACCCATACTCAACACCAGCATCGCTGCAACGACGACGACCCGCTTCATCGGCAAAACCCCTCAATTCCGCTCTGTCCCGGTCCGCAGGTACGCGGCCGGCCTGGTTTGCAAAACACCGCAGGCGGAATCTTCATTCCGCCTGCGACAATTTATCAGAGATTATGGCGGCGCTGCGCCTCGCGGATCGCGATCCAGACCCGTTCCGGCGTGGCCGGCATGTCGATGTGGTCGATGCCGTATTCACGATGCAGGCCCTCGACAATCGCGTTGACGACCGCCGGGCACGAGCCGATCGCGCCGGCCTCGCCTGCGCCCTTCACGCCCATCGGATTGGTGGTGCAGGGCACGTTGTGGGTCTCGAACACGAAGGACGGCCCGTCGGAAGCGCGCGGCATCGCATAGTCCATGAAGGTGCCGGTGACGAGCTGGCCGTCGGTCGGGCTGTACACCGCCTGCTCCATCAGCGCCTGCCCGATGCCCTGCATCGCGCCGCCATGGACCTGGCCCGCGAGCATCAGCGGATTGAGCGTGACGCCGAAATCGTCAACGATGACGTAGCTGACGATCTTGATGATGCCGGTGGCGGGATCGATCTCGACTTCGGCGAGATGCGTGCCGTTCGGATAGGTGCCGTCGGCACTGGCAAACGTCGCGCTTGCATTCATCTTCGACGTATCGCCGCCGGGACGCTTGGCGAGATCAGCGAAGCTGACCGAGCGGTCGGTGCCGGCGATGCGGATGCGGCCGTCGGCGATTTCAAGATCGCCGGTGCCGGCTTCCAGCGCCTGCGCCGCGAGCTCCTTCAGCTTGTTGCCGAGTTCATGCGTCGCCCGCTGAACGCTGACGCCGCCCGACGGAATCGAGGCCGAGCCGCCGGTGCCGAGCCCGGTCGCAATCTTGTCGGTGTCACCCTGCAACACATGGACGCGCTCCGGCGGCACGCCGAACTGCTCGGCGACGATCTGCGCATAGGCGGTCTGGTGGCCCTGCCCGCTCGACTGCGTGCCGATCAGGACCGAGATGTCGCCATTGGGATCGAGTGCCACATTGGCGGTTTCCTCGCCCATCGTGCCGCAGACCTCGACATAGCTCGCCATGCCGATGCCGCGCACCAAGCCATCCTTCTTGGCCGCCTTGGCGCGCTTGGAAAACTCCTTCCAGTTGGCGATCTCCATGGCGCGCTTCATATGCGCGACGAAGTCACCGGAGTCGTAGACCTTGCCGGTCGCGGTCGTGTAGGGCAGCGACTTCGGCGGGATAAAGTTCTTGCGCCGGATCGCATCGGGCGTCATGCCGAGTTTTCGCGCGGCCGCATCGACCAGCCGCTCGATCACATAGGCGGCTTCGGGACGGCCGGCGCCGCGATAGGCATCGACCGGCACCGTGTTGGTGAACACGGTGCGGACACGGCAGTGGAAGGCCTGAATGTCATAGAGCCCCGGCAGCATGCCGGCGCCGCCATGCGGGATGTAGGGTGCAAAGGTCGAGAGATAGGCGCCCATGTCGCCCATCAGATCGACATCCATACCGAGGAATTTGCCGTCCTCGGCAAGTGCCATCTTCGCGGTGGTGAGGTTGTCGCGGCCCTGCGCATCGCCCATGAAATGGTCGGAGCGCTCGGCGGTCCATTTAACGCTCTTCTTGAGCTTGCGCGCCGCGACCGAGATCAGCGCATATTCGCGATAGGGAAACAGCTTGGTGCCGAAGCCGCCGCCGACATCCGGGCAGATCACCCGCATGTTCTCCTTCGGCATCTTCAGGATCATGTCGCAGAGGATCTCGCGCAGACGATGGCTGCCCTGGCTGCCGATCGTCAGCGTCAGATGATCCTTCTTGGCGTCGTATTCAGCGACCGCCGCGCGCGTCTCCATGAAATTGGTGATGACGCGCGGGTTGACGATCGTGATTTCGGCCACCGCATGGGCCTTGGCGAACGCGGCCTCAGCAGCGCCCTTGTCGCCGATCGAGACGTCGAACAGAACGTTCCCCGGCTTGTCCGGCCAGACCTGCGGCGCATCCTTCTTCACCGCATTGACGAGACCTGCCACCGCCGGCAGCGGCGTCCACTTGACGTCGATCGCCTCGATCGCGTCGCGCGCATGATCGACGGTGTCGGCGACCACGAAGGCGACGGCGTCGCCGACATGGCGCACCTCATCCTTGGCGAGGATCGGATAAGGCGGCGCGATGAACGGATCGGTTTCGAGATTGAACAGGCACGGCAGCCCGCCGAGCTCGGCGACATCGGCCGCGGTCAGGATCAGCGCCACGCCGGGCATGCCGCGGGCCTTGCCGGCATCGATCGTGTAGGTCGCGTGCGCATGCGGCGAGCGCAGCACCAGCGCGTGCAGTGCGGGAGACGGTGCGACGTCGTCGGTATAGCGGCCTTTGCCGCGAATCAGCGCGTCGTCCTCCTTGCGCCGCACACTTTGTCCGACGCCGAATTTGATGGGAGCTGCCATCGTCTCTCCAATTGGCTTGGTTGTTTGCGTGCATATTGGCGTGGTTGTCCGCGAAGCGCAAACCGCTTTCCGCCGCACGCGGCGTCATCGCACAGCCGGCTCCTATGCATTTGATTTGACAGGTAAAACTATACGCGTCGAAGGGCGAACAGCCAGCCGCGGCCGAACAGCGTGAGGATCAGGAAGCCGTAGACGAAGACGCCGACCACGATCAGCAGCAGCAGGATCATCTCGTCGCGGAAGAACCGCATCGGGGCAAACCACACATAGGCGAAATGCGAGGTCAGCCACAGCGCGAGCGCCAGCAGCACGCCGCACAGCGCGAAGGTGGCGAACGAGCGAATCAGTGCGCGATCGAACGCGAGATAGCCGCGGCGGACGGCAAACATCAGCACCAGCAAGAGATTGACCCAGGCACCGACGGCGGTCGCGAGCGCCAGCCCGACCTGCGCCAGCGTGCCGACCAGCGCGATCTTCAGCGCGACGTTGACCGCGACGCCGGTGAGCGCCGCCTTGACGGGCGTGGCGGTATCCTTGCGGGCATAGAAGGTCGCGACCGCGCTGCGGATCATCACGAAGGGAATGAGCCCGACCGCATAGGCCGCGAGCGTGGCGCCGGCGCTGGCGGCATCGGCCTTCGAGAACGCGCCGCGGGCAAACATTGCGCGCATGATCGGGTCGGCGACCGTCAGGAACGCCGCCACGAACGGCACCGAGAACAGCAGCGTGAAATCGAAGGCGCGGCGCTGCGCCGCCATGGCACCTGTGTGATCGTCGGCGGTCAGGCGCCGCGACATCTCCGGCAGCAACACGGTGCCGATCGCAATCCCGATCACGCCGATCGGCAATTGATTGAGGCGGTCAGCGTAATACAGCGCCGACAGCGCGCCCGCAGGCAGGAAGGTCGCGATGATGGTATCTGCAAACAGCGCGACCTGAGTTCCCATCGAGCCCAGCGTCGCCGGCCCCAGTGCGCGGAAAAAGCCGCGGACGTCCTCGTCGAGCTTCAACGGCGCGAACCGCGGCAGGCCGCCATGGCGTGCGAGGTCGCCGGCGAGCAGGACAAATTGCAGGAAGCCCGAGATCAGCACGCCCCAAGCCGCGGCATGGCCGGCGCTCGGGAAGAACGCTGCGAGCGCCAGCGTCATCATCATCGCGAGGTTGAGGAAGATCGGCGCTGCCGCGGCGCTGGCGAAGCGATGCATCACATTGAGCATGCCGCCATACAACGTCACCAGCGTGATCAGCAGCAGATAGGGAAAGGTGATCCGCGTCAACTCGATCGCGAGCTTGCGCTGCTCGGCGTCCTCGGTGAAGCCCGGCGCGAGGATGCTCATCGCCTGCGGCATGAAGGCCATCGCCACCACCAGCAGGATCACCTGCGAGGCGAACAGCAGCGTGAAGATGCGGTCGGCGAACAGCCGCGCCGACGCCTCTCCCCGCTCGCCATGGACATGGGCGTAGGCCGGCACGAAGGCGGCGTTGAAGGCGCCTTCAGCAAAGATCGCGCGGAAATGATTCGGCAGCCGCAGCGCCACGAAAAAGGCGTCGGCGACCGGTCCGGCGCCGAGGATCGCCGCGAGCATGATGTCGCGCGCGAATCCGGTGACCCGCGATAGCAAGGTATAGCCGCCGACGGTGAAGATGCGCCCAAGCATGGCTGCTTCTAGCGCATCATCACCCTACGTCAAAATGACCTATCAGGCCGAAAGCGCGCTGCGCACAGCCGCGATGACGCGGCCCTGCGCCGCCTCGTCGAGATAGGGGTGCATCGGCAGGGCGATGACGTCCTTCGACAACCGTTCGCTGACCGGCAGGCCGCCATCGGCAACCGGATAGTGGCTGTAGGCCGTCTGCTGGTGCACCGACTTCGGATAGTAGATCATGGTCGGAACGCCCTGCGCCTTCAGCGCGGCCGCGAAGGCGTCGCGATCGATGCCCTCGGACAGGCGGATGGTGTACTGGGCCCACACCGAGGTACAGCCCGGGGCAACGCGCGGCACCGCGACGAGGTTGCCGAGCGCGCGCGAATAGCGTTCCGCGACCTTGTTGCGTGCGGCGATCTCGTCGTCGAAGATCTTCAGCTTCTCGAGCAGGATCGCCGCCTGCATGGTGTCGAGCCGCGCGGTGAGGCCGAGCCGCACATTGTCGTACTTGTCCGAGCCCTGGCCGTGGACGCGGATGCTGCGCAGCGTGCGCGCGAGTTCCTCGTCGTCGGTGAAGATTGCGCCGCCGTCGCCGAAACAGCCGAGCGGCTTGGCCGGGAAGAAGCTGGTTCCGGTCGCGAGCCCGAAGGTGCCGAGCCTGCGGTTCTTGTAGGTGGCGCCAAAACCCTGCGCGGCATCGTCAAGTACGAAAAGCCCCTCGGCCTCGGCGACCGCAGCGATCGCATCGTGGTCGGCGCTCTGGCCGAACAGATCGACCGGGATCACGGCCACCGGCTTCAGCCCGCGCGCCCGCGCCGTCGCGATGCCGCGCTTTAGCGAGCTGACATCGATGTTGAAGGTCTCTTCGTCGACATCGACGAACACCGGCGTCGCGCCGGTCAGCGTCACGACCTCGCCGGTCGCACAGAAGGTGAAGGTCGGGCACAGCACCGCATCGCCCGGTCCGACATTCTTCGCCATCAACACCATCAGCAGCGCGTCGGTGCCGCTGGCGCAGCTCACCACATGCTTGGCGCCGGTATAGTCCGCCAGCGCCTTCTCCAGCGCGGTGACTTCCGGACCGTTGATGAACTGGCAGTGATCGAGCACGCGCGCAACCGCGTCATCGATCGACTTGCCGAGCCGCCGGCGCTGCGCGGAGATATCGATGAAGGGAATGGGCTCAAGCTGCATATGCTGGTTCATGGAAACTCTTTGCACGTGTTGAGTGAATGACAACAGCCGGTGAACGACGATCAGCCGGCAATGCGGCGCGGTCCCTTGCGGATCGTCGAGGCGGCAGGCCGCGCCGGCGATTCCAGGCAGCGGATCGCGATTTCGAGGCTGGCGACGCCCTCGTCGCCGGACACCGCCGGCAGCTTGCCGCTGCGCACGGCATCGAGGAAGGCGATCAGCTCGGCGCGCAACGGCTCGTCGTGGCCGACCGGCAGATGACGCATCGAATAGCTGCCGTCCGGCTTGAAGCCGAAGCATTCGGTGACCTGGCGCGTGAGCAGATCACCCATCACGTATTTGCCGCGGGTCGCGACCGTGACGTTGCGTGCCTTGAACGGCGTCAGCCAGTTGGTGTTGATGTGGGCGAGCACGCCGGAAGCGGTGCGGAATTGGAGCAGCGCGATGTCCTCACGCTCCGCGACCGCGCTGGAAAGCTGCGGCTGCACCTCGACGATGTCGGACTCGGTGAACCAGCGGATCAGGTCGATGTCGTGCACGGCGAGGTCGATCACGACGCCGACATTGGACATCCGCGGCGGGAACGGGCCGACCCGGGTGATGCCGATCGACAGGATGTCCTCGCCCGAGATCGCCTGCTTGATCGCGGCAACCGCCGGATTGAAACGCTCGACATGGCCGACCATCAGCGTGACGCCGGCGCGCGCGGCGGCCGCGACGATCTCGCGGCCTTCCTCGACGGTGGATGCGACCGGCTTCTCGACCAGGATGTGGATGTTGCGCGCGATGCAGGCGAGCGCGATCTCGTGATGCAGATGGGTGGGAGCCGCGATCGTCACCGCGTCGATGCCCTCTGCGAATAGCTGATCGAGGGTTTCAAAGGCGCGGCAGCCGACCAGGTCGATGGCGCGGGTGCGGTGCTCCGGAAGCGGATCGACGATGCCGATCAGCAGGACGCCGGGCAGTCCGGCCAGCACGCGGGCATGGTTGCTGCCCATCACGCCTGCGCCGATCACACCGACGCGCAAGGCGCGGCCGATATCGGCCTTCGCGCCGGCTGCGGACACTTTTGCATTCATATCGTAGACCCCAAGTAACGTTCTGGCGGTTGTCCCGGCTCCTCGGGGAGCCACACCGGCTCCGAGGGAATCAGCACCCAGGCCCCTCTTCCCGATCTGCGCCTTCGGCGCAAATCACCCCGCTTCGTTGGCAGCCGCTATAGCACGGCGTCACAAATGTGGCGAATGCCAACAACGAAATCCGGACACGTTTTGATTCAAAGAGTTACATCGCCCGCGGCTCAATTCCGAGCGCGGGGACCAGCTCGACCTCAGGTGCGCTGATAGTCGTCCTCGATGCGAATGATGTCGTCCTCGCCGAAATAGCTGCCAGTCTGCACCTCGATCAGCTCCAGCTGAATCTTCCCGGGATTCTCCAGCCGGTGCACCGCGCCGATCGGGATGTAGATCGACTCGTTCTCGTGCACTGTCTTGATCAGCTCGTTGACGGTGACCTGCGCGGTCCCGCGCACCACGATCCAGTGCTCGGAGCGGTGATGGTGCTTCTGCAAGGAGAGCCGCCCGCCCGGCTTGACGATGATGCGCTTGACCTGGTGGCGGTCGCCATTGTCGACCGACTGATAGGAGCCCCAGGGCCGATGCACCTTGATGTGGTCCTCGGTCACCTTAGGCGCCGCCACCTTCAATTTCGCGACCAGCCGCTTCAACCCGTTGGCGTCGTTCTGGCGCGACACCAGCACGGCGTCCTGGGTCGCGACCACGACGAGATCGTCGACGCCTTCGAGCGCGACCAGCGCACGATCGGTCGAGACGTTGCAATTGCGGGAGTCTTCGAACACCGCTGCGCCGCGTGCCGCATTGCCCTGGCCGTCCTTGTCGGAGAGTTCCCAGACCTGGCGCCACGAGCCGATGTCGGACCAGCCGCACGCCACCGGCACCACCGCGGCATGGGCTGTCTTCTCCATGACGGCATAGTCGATCGAGATCGCCTTCGCCGCGCCGAAGGCCGCGGCGTCAAGCTTGTAGAACCCGAGGTCCGCGCGTCGCGGACACAACCGACTGCTCCACCGCGGCAACGCTGTCCGCATCGACATTGCGATACTCGTCGAGCAGCACGCCGGCGCGGAACATGAAGTTGCCGCTGTTCCAAAGATAACCCGCATCGATATAGCCGGCTGCAGTTGCGCCATCCGGCTTCTCGACGAATTTCGCCACCGCGCGCACTTCGCCCGCGACCACCTCGCCCGGATTGATGTAGCCGTATTCGGTGGCGGGCCGTTCCGGCTTGACGCCGAAGGTCACGATGCGGCCGGCTTCCGCGGCCACCAGGCCGCCGCGGCACGCGGCGGCGAAGGCCGACGTATCCCGCACCAGGTGGTCGGCGGCGAGCGCCAGCACGATGGCTTCGCTGTCGCGGCTTTGCGCGAACGCCGCCCCGGCCGCGATCGCCGGCCCCGAGTCGCGGCGCATCGGCTCCAGCAACACATCAGCTTCGCGGCCGATCTCGGCCAGCTGCTCCAGCACCATGAAGCGATAGGCCTCGTTGGTGATCACGATCGGCCGCTCGAACAGGCCGGCATCGGAGACCCGCAGCAGCGTCTCCTGGAAGGTCGAGCGCGCCCCGAACAGCGACAGGAACTGCTTCGGATGCACCTCGCGTGACGCCGGCCACAGCCGGGTGCCCGCACCGCCGCACATGATCAGGGGAATAATTCGTCGATCCATCGATGCCTCAAGTCCTGTCGTGCAAGGCCTGCGGTGTCCATCCGCGGACGGACACCAAATTGGCCCGGCCGCCGCGGCTGGCGGCCCTGTTACCTGGGAAGCATTATCCGGGCAGTCACGCGCCCCCACGCGTCTGGTCGGATTTTACCGGTCTTGTAACCTCCCGGCGAGCGGCTGGCCGCCCCCCGTTCCGGCCTGTTTAGCCATCCCTTCGCGCCTGCCGCAATAGGGACCACTACGGGTATTGCCAGATCGGTGCGGAAACCATACCAAGGCGGCGAATTTGGGCGCGCGAAAGCGGTTTGCGCTGTTTTTGACACATCCTGAAACCTTGCAGCGCGAACGGAAATGCGCCGAATCCTGCTTTCGACCGTCAAGATCCTGATCTCGGCTGCGCTGCTGTATTTCTCGCTGCGCAAGGTCAATCTGCATGACCTCGCCTCCCGGATCCAGGCCGAGAGCTTGGGCTGGCTCGGCCTGGCGATTGCGGTCACGTTCCTGCAGATCTTCCTCGGGGTGCTGCGCTGGCGCGAGATCAGCGTAGAGTGCGGCGCGCCGCTGCAGACCGGGCAGGCGATGCGTTATAACGTGATCGGCACCTTCTTCAATCAGACCCTGCCCTCCTCGATCGGCGGCGACGCCGTGCGGCTGTGGCTGGTCGCGCGTGCCGGTGCGGGCTGGCGCGCCGCAACCTATTCGATCTTCGTCGACCGCGCGATCGGACTGATCGCGCTGGCCGTCGTGATCGCTGCCGCCCTGCCCTGGAGCTATCGGCTGATTTCCGACTTCCACGGCTGGACCGCCTTGCTGCTGCTCGACCTCGCCGCGCTCGCGGCCGGATTTGGTTTCCTGCTGATCGGCGTGTTGCCGTGGTCGTGGCTGAAACGCTGGTGGGCAACGCATCACATCCACGCCTGCGCCGTGATCACGAACCGGGTGTTGTTCAGCCGCCAGCACGGATTGTGGGTCGCGACTCTCTCGATCGCCATCCACGTGGTGACCGTCGTGATCGGCTGGTGCGTGGTGAAGTCGATCGCCGCCCCCGTCACCTTCGGCGAGATCTTCCAGCTGCTGCCGCCGGTGATGCTGATCACCATGATGCCGATCTCGATCGCGGGCTGGGGCGTGCGCGAGGCCACGATGGCACTGGCCTTCGGCTATGCCGGATTGATCGCCAATGAGGGCGTCAACATCTCGCTGCTGTTCGGCGCGGTCTCGTTCGTGGTCGGCGTGTTTGGCGGACTGGTGTGGATCGCAAGCCCGGAAAAGGCCGCCAAGGGCGCCGAGCCGATCGAAGTCCCGGGATCGCAATAACCGGACCACGATGAGCCATTTCGAAATCCTCCTGTCGTTGATCGCCGCGGTTATGGCCGCGTCGATCTCCGCTATCCTGATCCGGGCGACACGGCCACTGCTGCTGCGTGTCGCACTGGCGAAGCCGAATGCGCGGTCGTCGCACCGCATTCCAACGCCGCAGGGCGCCGGCATCGCGGTCACGGTTGCCACGCTGCTGGCGGGCGGGATCGTCATCGCGCTCGCCGGATCGCCGGACCTGACGATCCCGTTCATCGTGTTCGCAGCCTGCCTGTTCATCGCCGTGGTGGGCTTTGCCGACGACATCCGCTCGCTGCCGGTCGTGCCGCGGCTGTTGTTGCAGGCCGCCGCCGTCGCGGCCGTGGTGCTGTCGGCACCTGGCGACCTCAGGCTGGTTCCGGCTGTCCCGCTCTGGCTTGAACGCGGCCTGCTGCTGATCGCCGGCCTCTGGTTCGTGAACCTCGTCAACTTCATGGACGGGCTCGATTTGATGACGGCAGCCGAGGCCGTACCGATCACGGTCGCGGTCGCCCTGCTCGGCTGCTTCGGCCAGGTCCCGGCTGCAGCCGCGCTGGTCGCGGCGGCGCTGTGCGGGGCGCTGCTCGGTTTCGCGCCGTTCAACCGGCCGGTCGCGAAGATCTTCCTCGGCGATGTCGGCAGTCTGCCGATCGGCCTGCTGCTCGGCTGGTGCCTGCTCGAGCTCGCCTTGCATCAGCAGTTCGCCGCCGCGCTGCTGCTGCCGTTGTATTATTTGACGGATGCGACGGTCACGCTGATTCGCCGCATGGCGCGACGCGAACCGTTCTGGGCCGCGCATCGCTCGCACTTCTATCAGCGGGCGACCGACAACGGCTTCACGGTATGGCGCGTCGTCGGCGAGGTCTTCGCGCTCAACCTGGTGCTGGCGCTGCTCGCATTCGCTTCGGTCGCCCTCAACTCCCTCGCCGCTGATATCGCGCTGCTGCTGGCCGGCGTGCTCGCCGTCAGCTGGCAGCTGCGGCGGTTCTCGCGGCCGCTCTGATCAGGTCAGGCTTCCGTTTTGCGCAGCGCGCGCTTCAGTCCCTCGTCGAGGCTCAGTGGCTGCCGCCAACCAGTGCCCGCGATCTTGGAGAGATCAAGTTCAAGCGAGGCGTACAGGCTGTCATAGGCCTCCTTGCGCCCGCTCATCGTGAGCGACACCTTCAACAGCGGCGGCGGCAGCCAGAACAGGCGCGGCGAGGTTTCTGCCGCGCGGGCAAGGCGCTCAACGAACTCCCGCGTCGAGACCTGCTCGCGATCGGCCACTAGAAACACGTCGTAATCGTTCCCTGGATGCGACAACCGGTGCAGGATGAACGACGCCAAGTTCTCCGCCGACACGAACGCGCGACGATTCTTGACGTAGGCGAGCGGAAGCGGCAAGCGATTGATCACCGCGCGCTTGAGCAAGGCGAAATTTCCCTTGGCACCGGCCCCGTAGATCAACGGCGGCCGGATCACGGTCACCCTCATGCCGCTGCCTGGCGCAATTTCCTTCAAGCCGACTTCGGCAGCGGCCTTCGAGTTTCCATAGAGGCCGCGGGGCGTCAGGACATCGTCCTCGCGAAATGGCGGGCGCCCGTAATTGCTACGCCCGTGCACCAGGATCGTGCTGACGAAAATGAAATCCCGGACACCCGCCGCGGCCGCGGCACGCGCCAGATGCAGCGTGCCTTCGATATTGACATTGCGGTAAAGCTCGATCGCCTGCTCGTCGGACTGCTGGTGAACGCGGGCCGCAAGATGAACAACGACGTCGACGCCGTCGAGAGCGGCGCGCCAATCGGTGGCTGGACTGAGCGAGCCGATCGCCACGTCGTTGGCGTCTTGCGGCGTGGTTCGCACCGCGCTGCGCACCATCCAGCCATTGCGCGTCAGCGCGGGCACCACATGGCGACCGACAAAGCCGCTGGCACCCGTCACCAGTACCGTCCGCCGACCATCGCTCATGCCGTGCGCTCCACTTCGCGATTGGATAGCAGCTCCGCAACCAGCGCGGCATAGCTCGCCAGCGCCCGCTCCGGACTGAAGGTCCGCGCGGCCGCGACGGCGCGCTCGGCCATCGCAGCGTCCTGCGATCGCGACGCTAGGCGGATGGCGTCGGCGAGTTGATCCGGTCTGCCCGGAGTGACCACCCAGCCCAGCCGGTTTTCGCTGACGGTCAGCGCCGCCTCGGCCTCGGGCTCGGAGACCAGGATGACGGGCCGGCCGGCCGCAAGCAGGTTGTAGAACCGGCTCGGCACCGACACGCCGGCGACGTCCTTGCGATAGGGAATGAGCCAGACGTCCGCGCTGGACAGCAACGCGTCCAGTTCGCCGTCGGCGACACGCTCGACCAGCGTGACGTTGGCAAGCTGCGCCGCGGCTTGCATCTCTTTCAATCGCGCAAAGCCCATACCCCAGCCCGAGAGCAGGAAATGGATGTCGCTCTCGTGGCGCAACAGCTGCGCTGCGTTAAAGACGATGTCCGGATCGTGGGTGAAGCCCAGATTGCCGGACAGGCCGACCACGAAACGGGCGCCGATCGCCTTGCGAAACGGATTGTCGGGGCTGACGGGACGATTGCCCGGGGCAAGCGTAGCCCAGTTCGGGATGAACCTGATCTTGTCCTGTGTCATGCCGCCATAGCGCAGCAGCAACTTCTCGGCATCGCGGCCGATCACGATGACGATGTTCAATGCACGGAACATCAGCGCGTTGATCGCGCGCATCGCCCGCGCTACCAGCGAGGCTGGCCGCAGCAGCCCGGCCATCACGAGCACATCGGGAAACAGGTCGTGCAGGATCAGCGCCGACTTCGCGCCCTTCAACCGTGCCGCGGCGGCGACCGCATAGGGCAGCGCAAACGGGGCGGTCACCGTCAGCGCGACATCGCCGCGCTTGAGCCGCGACAACAGCGCGAAAAAGATTCTGCCGGTGAACAGCGCCTCGGCGAGCGCGCGCTTGACCAGCGCCGCCTTGCCCGGCAGCCAATTTCTGATCTCGACGACGACAGGTCGTCCGGCCTCCGGCGCGCGCGCCGAGCCTGGCATCCCCGAGACCACCATCACGTCCGTCTCCTGCGCGATCCGTTCGGCGATCGCGGCCATGATCGCGGCGGTCGTGCTGTGGTCCGGCGGATAATGCTGGCTGACGACCACGACTTTTCGAGAATGAGGCATCAATAGCTTTCGAAATAGTCCTGCCCTATCCTCCGCAGGACGGCGCGGTCAGGCGGCATTCGATCCGAACTCGGGCACGGCATCCTGCAGCACGGCGCGGATGGTCACTCGATCGTCTCGCTCGATCGCATCCTCCAGCGCCGCGAGCCACTTGCGCAGCGTCGACATCGGCGGCTGGTTCGGCTTGGCCGCCATCACGCCGGCGACGCCGATCTCGAGCGTCGGCTCCTGGCTCGCGAACAGGATCTCGTTCAGCCGCTCGCCGGGCCGGATGCCACTGAACACGATCTCGACGTCGACGCCCGGTTGCAGGCCCGACAGGCGGATCATCCGCTCGGCGAGATCGACGATCTTCACCGGCTGGCCCATGTTCAGCACATAGACCGAGACGTCGGGCCGCGCCGGCGTCATGGCGTGCGTCGCCGCGGTGATCACGAGATCGCAGGCTTCGCGGATCGTCATGAAGTAACGAACCATGTCCGCATGGGTCACCGTGATCGGCCCGCCGGCCTCGATCTGCGCCTTGAATTTCGGCACCACCGATCCGTTGGACGCCAGCACGTTGCCGAACCGCACCGAGATCAACCGCATGTGCGGCTTGCCCTTGGCCTCGGTCATCAGGTCGTGGTCCAGCGCCTGGCAATACATCTCGGCGAAACGCTTGGTCAGGCCGAGCATCGACACCGGCTCGATCGCCTTGTCGGTCGAGATCATCACCATCGCGCTCGCGCCCGCGGCACGCGCTGCATCGGCCACGTTCACGGACCCGAAGATGTTGGTCTTGACCCCCTCGCTCCAGTCACGCTCCAGGATCGGCACATGCTTGAGCGCCGCGGCATGGAACACGATGTCGGGCTTGAACTCGCTCATCAGGCGCGTGATGCGCTCGCGATCCCGGATGTCGGCGATCCGCCCTTCGATCTCGGGCCCGCTGTCGCGCGCAGCCAGCGCCTCGGTCACCGCATAGAGCGCCGGCTCCGAGTTCTCGACCACCAGGAGGCGCGCCGCCCCGAAAGTCGCAACCCGCTCGCAGATTTCCGCGCCGATCGAGCCGCCGCCGCCGGTCACGATGACGGACTTACCCTTCACCAGCGTCTCGAGTCGCGCGTAGTCGATCTTCTGGCTTGGGCGCAGCAGCAGATCTTCGACCGCGACATTGGTGAGCCGCGGCGCGTCGCCGCCCTCCAGCGACGGCAGCCGGCTGACCATCAGGCCGAGCCGTCTGGCGCGCATCAGCACGCTTTCCGGATGCGCGTCCGGCTCAAAGGCCGAGGGTGTCATGACCACGCGCTTGATCGGCCGCTGGCGGCTCTCGAAATCGCGAATCACGGCCTCGATGTCGTCGACGCCGCCGACCACCGGAATGTTGCGGATCATCTGGCCGCGATCCGCGGCCGACGGCGACAGCACGCCGACCGGCCAGAGCCGCTTGATGGCGCCGTTCTCGATGCCGCGCAGCACGACTTCCGCATCGGCGGTGCGTCCGACCAGCAGCGCCGGCGCGGCGTTGTCGGAGCGGGCGTGCAGGCGCGTGCGCGAGTAACGGAAATAACGATAACCGAGCCGCAGCGCGCTCAGCGCGAACACCTCGAGGAAGAAGAACAGGACGATCGTGATCCGGCCGAGGAACACCGGACTGTGCGAGTTCGCTCCCTTGAAGAAGTAGACGTAGTCCAGCACGACCAGCGCCAGCGTCAGCACCGCGGCGACCCGCAGGATATTCACCGCGTCCGGCAGCGAGGTGAAACGCCATTTCGCGGTGGTCAGATTGGAGAAATAGCTGACGACAACGCTGAACAGCACGAACCAGGGCAGAATGCGCAGCAGATGCGGCAGTCGATCGGTGAGCAGGCTGCCTTCGAAACGCAGGTAGAAGCTCGCCAGCAACGCAAACGTCGTCGCCAGAGCGTCATGCGCCAGGATCAGGAAGTTGCGCAGGGTAAGTTGTGAAAGACGCGTCATCTAATGGACGGGTTGCCGGCAACTGGGAATTCGCGATGGGACATTGGCAGGCTGATAGCGTATCTGCAGGGCCCTTGCCAGCGATCACGGACGGATCGGAGGCCCGGGTTCCATATCGGCCCCCGCTCGCCCCTTCAACGCCATGCCGCCGGCAACCCCGACGCCCAGCACATACATCCAGCCTTCGTGAAAGTCGAAGATGTGTGAATTAAACAACGAACTTGAAATATTCTGCACCACGACGAGAAGTCCAATCCAATTGACGAGACCGTCGCCGCGGAACAGCACCAGGTGCAGCAGCCACATCGCGTACAGGATCGCCACACCCACAATGCCCCACTGCACGGCGACGTTCAACGTCTGATTGTGCGGGTTGCCGATCACTTCGCTTGAGGCTTCCCTCACGCCGCCGGTCGCGACGCGCTCGAACAGTCCTCGCGTCGCTCCGGTGCCGTGGCCGATGACCGGAGCCTCGGCGAAGAATCCGAGCGACTTTCGCCAGAATTCGAGCCGCAGACCGAGCGAGGTCGGCTCATTGCGCTCCATGTAGAGCTTGTAGTCGCGCTGGAACGACTCGGCCGTCCAGCGCAGTTGTGGCGATGCGTACCACGCCACCACGGACGCCGCGGCGGCCGCGCACAGGATCAGGACGATGCTGCGCCAGCGCAGATGGAGCAGCGCGAACACCGCGAACATAATCGGAACCGTCACCAACGCCGTCCGCGACACCACCACCATCGCCAAGTTGGCGAACAGGCTGAGCGCAACCGCGATCAACAGCACCGCCGGCCGGACGCGCTTGGCCCGCAGCAGCATCACGATCGGATAGGCCAGCCCGACCGCGCACAGGGTGAATTCCTGGCTCTGGTCGATGTAGTTCTTGACGAAGACGCCCTGCTCGCCCGGAGCCGGCGCCCGCAGCGCGAGATGCGGATAGGCAAGCACCAGCCAGGACATCAGCATCAACAGCGTGCAGGACACGACGAAGGCCGCGAACACCCAGGTGCCGCGGGTCGAGCGCTGGAAATGATAGAGCAGGACCGGAAGCACCAAGAGCTTCGCGGTCGGCCCGACCGCATACAATCGCGCCCCCCAGGCGGCGTCGGACCACAGCGTGCCTGTTAGCGCGAGACAGAACAGCGCGATCGGCGCCACGCAGATCGGCCGTTGCAGCAGCGCCCAGAACGCCTTCAGGTCGACCGTCGGCGCGATCGCGATCAAGAGCACGACGCCGAAGATGCCGACCAGCGAGGTCGACCACGGCAGCGACAGCGCGATCAGCACCGCGACCACGTCGGTCGTGGCCTGCCAGCGCGCCGGATCGCGCCACGCCGGGCACGCCGCGGCGCCTGCCGGGGATGCCACGCTCGCGCTCACGCCTTGCCCTCGCGGGCGCGGGCCACCAGCGAGGTCGTGCTGTGGCCGGCCAGGATCTCGACCAGCACCACCTCGCCGCCGGCGGCCTCGACGATCTCGTGGCCAACCACCTGCTCGCGGGTATAGTCGCCGCCCTTGACCAGCACGCTCGGCCGCACCTTGGTGACCAGGTTGATCGGCGTGTCCTCCTCGAAAATGGCGACGAGATCGACGGCCTCCAGCGCCGCCAGCACCTCGGCGCGGGCGCGCTCGTTCTGCACCGGACGCCCCTCGCCCTTCAGCCGCTTCACCGAGGCGTCGCTGTTCAGGCCGACGATCAGGCGGTCGCAGGCGCCGCGCGCGGCGGTCAGCACCTTGACGTGTCCGGGATGCAGGATGTCGAAACAGCCATTGGTGAAGCCGATGCGCAGATCCCGCCGGCGCCATTCCGCAAGATGCGCGTCGATGTCACCGCCGGCCGGAACGATCTTCTCCTCGGCCACCAGCGAGGCATGCGGCAGGATCCGGCGCCGCAACTCATCGGACTTGACGATCGCTGTGCCGGTCTTGCCGACTGCGACCGCGGCTGCAGCGCTCGCGATCCGCAGCGCGGCTTCCCAATCGGCACCGCCCGCCAGCGCAAGCGCCAGCGCCGCGGCAACGGTATCGCCAGCCCCGGAGACGTCGCGCACCTTGACCGGTAGCGCCGGCACATGGATCGAGCCGCCGTCCCGCGTCACCAGCGTCATGCCGCGCTCGCCCTGCGTCACCAGCATCGCCTCGCAATCGGCGAGATACATCGCGTCGGGCGCAGCCTGCGCGATGCTGTCCTGGCTGTCGGCGCGGCTGCGGGTCGCCTCGGCGAATTCCTTGCGATTCGGCGTCAGCACGGTCGCGCCGCGATAGATCGCCAGATTGGCGCTCTTGGGATCGACGATCACGCGCTTGCCAGCCTGGCGCGCGGCATCGATCACGTTGCGGATCACGCGCGCGGTGAGCACGCCCTTGGCATAGTCGGACAGCAGCACGATATCGGCACGCGCGAGGCACGGCAGGATCGCGTCGATCAGCTGCTGTTCGATCGCGGGCGCGGCCGGCGCGGCGAGCTCCCAATCGGAGCGCAGCATGTGGGTCGAGAACTGTTCGGAGACGAAGCGCACCTTGCGCGTGGTCGGACGCGCAGTGTCACGCACCAGCACGGTCTCGATCCCGGCCTCCTTCGCCAACGCCTCTGACAGCATCGTGCCGGCGGCATCCTCGCCGATCAGGCCGACGAAGATGCAGCGGCCGCCGAGCGAAGCGATATTGCGCGCGACGTTGCCGGCGCCGCCGATATTGGTCTCGCTGCGCCGAACCGCGATCACCGGTGCCGGCGCCTCCGGCGAGATCCGCGATACGTCGCCATAGACGAATTCGTCGAGCATGAGATCGCCGACGCAGAGCACGGTCTGGCCCGACATGGCACGCGAGATCGTTTCAAAATCGAACATCAGTCATCCGCTCTAGCGATAGCGATCGGCACGATCGAGAAAGCCTTTCACATAGGCCCCGACCGCGTCTTCCAACCGTGTGAAACCGCCATTGTATCCGGCGCGCGCGAGGCGATCGACGACGCTCTCGGTGAAGTACTGGTAACTGCCGCGAATCTGCTCGGGCATGTCGACATACTGGATGTTCGGCGAAAGCCCGAGCGCGCCATAGGCCGAGACGATCAGATCCTTGAAGCTGCGCGCCTGGCCGGTGCCGACGTTGAACAGGCCGGAGACCCGCGGCGTCGCGATCAGCCACATCATCACCCGCACGACGTCGTCGACATAGATGAAGTCGCGGCGCTGGTCGCCGTCGGCGATGCCCTCGCGATGCGACTTGAACAGCTGCACGACGCGGCCCGCCCGGATGTCGTCGAAGCGGCGCGCCAGCACGCTCATCATCGGGCCCTTGTGATATTCGTTGGGGCCGAACACGTTGAAGAATTTCAGCCCGGCCCATTGTGGCGGCAGCGGTTCGCGCTTCGCCACGCGCTCGGCAACCGCGAGATCGAACAGGTTCTTGCTCCAGCCATAGAGGTTCATCGGCCGCAGCCGCTTGAGCGCGTCGACCGATCCATCGTCGTCAAACCCCTGCTCGCCGTCGCCATAGGTCGCGGCCGAGGAAGCATAGATCAGCGGGGTTGCGGTCGCGGTGCACCAGTCGAGAAGACGTAGCGGTGTCCTGAAATTGGCTTCCATGACCGCATCACCATCGGTCGCGGTGGTCGACGAGATCGCGCCGAGATGGAGGATGGCATCCAGCCGACGGCCCTGCAGCCAGGCCATCAACTCGCCCGGCGGCACAAAATCGGCGATCTGGCGCTTGGCCAGGTTCCGCCACTTGCCGTCGTCCCCAAGAATGTCGCAGACCGCGACGTCGCTGCGGCCGGCGTCATTCAACGCGGCCACGACGTTCGACCCGATAAAACCGGCGCCCCCGGTTACCAGAAACATGATGAAATCCCGCCAGATTCCTTTGCCAGCCGCCAGCTTTGCCCCACTCCCGCGCCACAGGCAACGACGGCTTTACCTCTCATCGCGAACCGGTTACCGACTGGGCCGCGCCCGGTCCGGCTTTGGCCTATTTAGAAATGAATATTGATTCAATATCTGACATCGAAACACAGGACACCGAGGATACCAGACCGATCCTCGTCGTACCCTATGTTTGGATCGGCGATTTCGTGCGCGGCCACACCGTGGTCCGGGTGCTGCGCAAGCGCTGGCCCAACCGGCCGGTCGATCTGCTGACCACCCGCCAATGCGCCCCGCTGGTGGACTACATGCCCGGGGTCCGGGCCGGGATCGTGTCCGACCTGCCGCGCAGCCGGCTTGCCCTCGGCCGGCAGCGCTCGCTCGCCGCTGAACTGCGCAAGCGCAACTACGCCACCGCGCTGGTGCTGCCGCGCACCTGGAAGGCGGCGATCGCGCCAGCGTTGGCGGGGATTCCCGAGCGGATCGGCTTCTTCGGCGAGGCCCGGTTCGGCCTGATCAACGCGATGCGCTGGGGCGAAAAGCAGCAGCCGCGCTTCATCGACAAGAACGCGATCCTGGCGCTGCCTGAGGGCGCGGCCCGTCCGCCCGAATGGCCGGTGCCGCAGCTTCGGGTTCCGGCAGACGAGATCGGGCGCTGGCGGCAGGCCAACGGCCTCGGCAACGGTCCGGCCATCGCGCTCGGCCCCGGCTCGGTCGGCGTTTCGAAGCGCTGGACCTATTACCCGGAAGCCGCGCGGCTGTTCGCCGAACGCGGTTTCGAGGTCTGGGTGGTCGGCGGCCCCGGCGAGAACGCGATGGCGCAGGAGATCGTGGCGATCGGCGGCCCGCGGGTCCGCGACCTCACCGGAACCGATTTGCGCAACGGCGCGCTGGCGATGGCCGCGGCCAGCGTCGCCATCACCAACGACTCCGGGTTGATGCACATCGCGGCCGCGATCGGCACCCCGACCATGGGCATTTTCGGCCCGACCGATCCCCATCTCTGGGCTCCGCTCAATGGCCTCGCCGAGACGGTGGTGACCAAAAGCAAGCCTTCGTGCCAGCCGTGCCAGCGCACGGTCTGCACCATGAACGACCATCGCTGCATGCGCAGCATCGCGCCCGAAGAGGTCGTGGAGCTCGCGCAGCGCGTGCTGGCTCAGATCAGCGTGCGATAGACCGCAGCGATCGCGTTCGCCTCGGCATCGAGGCTGAACTTATCCACAACTCGTTGCCGCGCCCGCGCGCCCATGGCCACGGCAGATGCCGGATCACGCATCAAGGGCTCGAGCGCCGCTGTCAAGGCGTCCGCATCGCCCGGCGGAATCAGCACGCCGGTGGCGCCATCCTCGACGACGAATTCGGCGGCGCCCGCCCGCGCCGCCACCAGCGCGGCGCACGCCGACATCGCCTCGATCAGGGTCAGGCCAAAGCCTTCGTTGCGCGAGGTGAAGGCATAGATCGTCAGCCGCTGATACCAGCGCACGACCTCCTCGATCGGCAATTCCCCCGTGACGACGATGCGCGATTGCAGCCCGGCGGCCTCGATCTTCCGCTTCAGCTCGTTGGCAAAGGCCAGTTGCTCCGGCACCACCGCGCCGACGATGATTGCGGTGAAATCGGGATAGCGCGGCAAAAGCCTGCACATCGCTTCGACAAAGACATCGCTGCCCTTCTGCGCGCGCACCCGTCCGAAGCAGCCGATCGCATAGCGCCCCGGCAATCCGCTCTCGGCAAAGGCTGCGGCCCGATCGGCCGGCGGCGCATAACGATCGGTGTCGACGCCGTGCATCACCACCGTCGCCTCGCGCTTCAGGTACGAGGCCGACAGCGGGCTGGTGGCGATGATCGCATCCATGTTGCGGATCAGCCAGCGCGTCAGCCAGGTGTGATGACGTTGCGCCGCTGACGTGAACAGCAGTTTCAGCGGCCAGCCGAGCGCGCGCAGCACGAGGCCTGCGATCATCTCGTCATTGCGACGCGCGTGCCAGATCACGGGCCGTGCGCGCCGCCACAGCCGCATCAGATCGGCAAATCCGATCGCGTCGATGCCGTCGGGGCGATGCGAGCCGAGCCAGGCCGCGCGAAACATCTTGGCAAGCTTCGGCGCGACCATGCGGTTGGTCGCGGTGACACCCGAATAGCGTCGATGCAGATTGGGCACGATGAGCTCAAGCTCGCCGGCTGCTGTGTTCTCGATCGGCACGCAAGTCTCCGTTTCGTGCCAGTTCCTATACGCAACATTAAGCATAGTGGCCAGTTCGGCCGCGGCGAAACCCCCTCTTCACCGCACTCCCGTTAGCATCGTCGGTTAAAGATATCGGGAGAGCTCTCACCATGACCGTGCTCGTGACCGGCGGTGCCGGCTATATCGGAAGTCACATGGTTCATGCGCTGGTCGATGCCGGCGAGAGCGTCGTCGTGATCGACAATCTCTCCACCGGCTTCTCCGCGTTCCTGCCCGAAGCTGTTCCGCTGTTCATCGGCGATGCCGGCGACGAGAACCTGGTCGAGGGCGTGATCGCACAGCACGGCATCGACAGCATCATCCATTTCGCCGGCTCCGTCGTGGTGCCGGACTCGATGCGCGATCCGCTGGGCTATTACCGCAACAACACCATGACGACGCGCAGCCTGCTCAATGCGGCGGTGAAGGGCGGCATCAGTCGCTTCATCTTCTCCTCGACCGCGGCGGTCTACGGCAATCCGGACCAGGTGCCGGTGCCCGAGATCGCGCCGACCCGGCCGCTGTCGCCCTATGGCTCATCGAAATTGATGACCGAGATCATGCTGCACGACGTCGCCTCCGCCCATGGCATGAGCTACGTCGTGCTGCGCTACTTCAACGTCGCCGGCGCCGACCCGAAGGGCCGTGTCGGCCTTTCCACCATCGGCGCCACCCATCTGCTCAAGATCGCGGTCGAGGCCGCGACCGGCCAGCGCGCCAAGATCGACGTGTTCGGCACCGACTATCCGACCCAGGACGGCAGCTGCGTGCGCGACTTCATCCATGTCAGCGACCTGGTCGAGGCGCATCGCTCGGCGTTGTCCTATCTGCGCGGCGGCGGGCAATCGGCCACGATGAATTGCGGCTATGGCCGCGGCTATTCCGTGCTCGAGACCATCGAGGCGGTGCGCCGGGTTTCGATGCGCAATTTCGCGGTCGCCTACGCCGGACGCCGGCCCGGCGACATCATGACCATGGTGGCCGATACGGCGCGGATCCGCTCAGTTCTCGACTGGACCCCGCGGTATGATGATCTCGAGACCATCGCGAGCCACGCGCTGGCCTGGGAGGAGAAGCTGTTCCGGGAGCGCGGCGGCGCCGCGCGACAGGCAGAATCGGCCTAAAAATCAAGCCGTTATCAAGTCGTTATTGGACTTGAAAAAGCCCCGCCAAGCGGGCAAGGAGGACCGCAACCTGACGGCCGGCGCTACCCGCCGTCAATGGAACGCGGATGGCTCAGTTTCCAAAGAAGATTACCGACGATCCCTATGGCGCGGCGATCCTGATTCGCCGCCTGGTCACGGAGCAGGGGATCATCTACTGGCGGCGCTATCTGACGGCGTTCGCCCTGATGGCTGTGGCGGCCGGCGCGACAGCCGGCGCCACCTACGTGCTCGGCCAAGTCATCAACCAAGCCTATGTCGACAAGAACATCCCCGGCATCGCGATGTTCGCCGGGATCACGGTGATCCTGCTGTTCATCAAGGGCGTGGCGACCTACGGCCACATGGTGATCCTGTCGAAGATCAGCAACGCCATCCTGGCGCGGAACCAGCGGCAATTGTTCGCCAAGCTGATGAGCGAGAGCATCGGCTTCTTCTCGCAGCGGCACTCGTCGGAGTTCCTGGCGCGGCTCACCGCCGGCGCCAAGTCGATCACCGACGTGCTCAACATGCTGGTCAATGCGATCGGCCGCGACTTCCTGATGCTGATCAGCATGGTCGCGGTCATGGTCCGGCAGGACCCGCTGATGTCGTTCATCGGACTCGTCGCGGTGCCGCCGGCGATGCTGGTGCTGCGCAAGCTGGTGAAGCGGATCAAGGGCCTTGCCTATAACCAGTTCACCGGCACCGCCGACATCATGGAGACGATGCAGGAATCGCTGCAGGGCATCCGCACCGTGAAGGCGTTCACGCTGGAAGATGCCATGCAGCAGCGTATCGACGAGAACATCGCGATCGTCGAGCGCAACGCCAACAAGATGGCGCATGTCGCCAACCGCTCCAACCCGCTGATGGAGATGCTCGGCGGCTTCGCGGTCGCCGGCTGTCTGATGTATGGCGGCTACAGCGTGGTGGCGCTCGGTTCGACGCCGGGCCAGTTCTTCACCTTCCTGACCGCCTTCCTGATGGCGACCGAGCCGGCCAAGCGGCTGGCGCGGCTCAATATCGATCTCAACAGCCAGCTGGTCGGCGCGCGCATGCTGCTCGAGGTGGTCGACAGCCCGGCAAGCGAGCAAGCCGACGACGACAAGCCGGCGCTGAAACTGTCCGACGCGCGGATCGAGCTGCGCGATGTCGGCTTCGCCTACCGGCCGAGCGAGCCGGTGCTGAACCACATGAGCTTCACAGCCGAGCCCGGCAAGGTCACCGCATTGGTCGGCCCCTCCGGCGGCGGCAAGTCGACGGTGCTCGCACTGCTGCTGCGCTTCTACGAGACGCGCGAGGGCGAGATCCTGATCGACGGCCAGTCGATCCTGTCGGTCTCGCGCAAGTCGCTGCGCCAGCAGACCGCCTATGTCGGCCAGGACGTCTATCTGTTCCGCGACACCATCCGCGCCAACATCGCCTTCGGCAAGCAGGGCGCCACCGAGGCCGAGATCATCGACGCCGCCAAGGCGGCCTGCGCGCACGACTTCATCATGAGCTTCCCGCTCGGCTACGATACGCCGGTCGGCGAGCACGGCACGCAGCTGTCCGGCGGCCAGCGCCAGCGCATCGCGGTCGCCCGCGCGCTGATCAAGAACGCGCCGATCATCCTGCTAGACGAGGCCACCGCCGCGCTCGACTCGGAATCCGAGAAGCAGGTGCAGGAGGCGATCGAGCATCTCTGCCAGGGCCGCACCACGATCGTGATCGCGCACCGCCTGCACACCATCATGCATGCCGATGCGATCCTGGTGGTCGAGGGGGGCACGATCGTCGAGCGCGGGCGGCATGAGGAGCTGCTGCGCCGCGGCGGCCGCTACGCCTCGTTCTTCCGCCTGCAGCACCATCACGACCCGTCGCCGCTGGCACTGGCGCCGATCAGCGCCACCGGCTGAGGCTCATTGCCTGTCGTCCTTGGCGACAAGGCCTGCGCGCAGCACGCGCAGGACGTTGCCGCCCATCACCTTGCGGACGTCGTCATCGGAGAATCCGCGCGACATCAGCGCCTGGGTGACGGCGACGATCCCGCCGGCATCAAAGCCCGTGGTGGTCGAGCCGTCGAAATCCGAGCCGAGGCCGACATGGTCGATCCCGACCAGGTCGCGGACATGGGCGATCGCCTTAGCGACATTGCTCGGATCGAGCGAGCACACCGCCCCTTGCCAGAAACCGATGCCGACCACACCGCCGGTACGCGCAATGCCCCTGACTTCGTCGTCGGTGAGATTGCGGTTGATCTTGCAGGTCGCCTGAACACCGCCATGGCTTGACACAACCGGTCGTGTTGCCATCGCCAGCACGTCGGCAACCGCCGCGTGGCTGGCATGGGCGAGGTCGACGATCATGCCGATCGCCTCCATCCGCTGCACCACCCGGCGGCCGAGCGGCGTCAGGCCGCCCTTGGCGACGCCATGCATCGAGCCCGCGACATCATTGTCGAAGAAATGCGCGAGGCCGGCCATCCTGAAGCCGGCGGCGTAGAGTACGTCGAGATTCTCGATCTTGCCCTCGAGATCATGCAAGCCCTCGATCGACAGCATGCCGCCGACCACCGTCGCGCCGCTGGTGCGGTCGGCAAGCAGGCGATCGATATCGGCCGGTGTCCTGATCACGCGAAGCCGCCCGGCCGACTGCTCGGCGAAGCCTTGCAGTTTCTCGGCATGCCACAGCGAGCGCTGCAGCAGCGAGAACCAGGTCCGCGGCGGTTGCAGATCGATGATCGCGAGGTTCGTGATCGTGTCGCTGTCGCCGCCATTGGCGTCGTAGTTCTGGCCCTTCGGCGACTTGGTCACCGACGAGAACACTTGCAGTGCGTAATGCCCCTCGATCAGGCGGGGCAGGTCGATATGGCCGCGGTCGGATCGCGCGAGCAGGTCGCGCTTCCACAACAGGCTATCGGCATGCATGTCCGCCACATCGAGGCTCGCCTGCAGGGCCTGTGCGGCGGGCGCGATGTCCACGGCCACGTGCTGGACCTTGTTCTGCCCGCGGTCGATCCGTTCCGGGGTGATCACAAAGAAACGGACGGCGGCGGCGACCAGGACCGCTGCGACCAGCGCAACGCCGAGGGAAAGCCATTTCCGCATCGGCATCACCGCCGGCCAGCGATGGGCACACCCGGCGGAAAGCTCGCCTCACATCTGCGTCTGGTGCAGCCGCAGCCCCTAGCCCCCAGCGCCGTAACCGCGTAAACACGGCCCGCGCTGCCTCCTTCAACCCTTCGGGACCCGTTCATGAACGCCGCTTCCACCGTCATTCCGCTTCCCCCGCAGCCCTCGCTTCCCGTTGTCGGCGAATCCGGCACCTATCCGGTCCGCCGCATCTGGTGCGTCGGACGCAACTATCTCGAGCATATCAGGGAGATGGGCAATGACGAGCGCGCGCCGCCGTTCTTCTTCGGCAAGCATGCCGACATGCTGGTGCCTGATGGTGCGACGATCCCCTATCCGCCGCTGACCAAGGACCTGCATCACGAGGTCGAGCTGGTCGTGGCGATGAAGAGCGGCGGGCTGAACATTCCCGCCGACAAGGCGCTCGAGCATGTCTACGGCTATGCGGTCGGCATCGACCTGACCCGCCGCGACCTGCAGATCGCCTCGCGCAAGAAGGAGCGGCCCTGGGAGGTCGGCAAGTCGTTCGACTATTCGGCGCCCTGCTCCGCGATCCAGCCGGCTTCCAAGATCGGTCACCCGACCGCGGGCAAGATCTGGCTCACCGTCAACGGCAAGGAAGCCCAGAAGGGCGACCTCACCGAATTGATCTGGAACGTGCCTGAGATCATCTGGCAGCTGTCGCAGCAGGTGAAGCTCGCCGCCGGCGACCTCATCATGACCGGCACGCCCGCGGGCGTCTCGCAGCTGCAGGTCGGCGACAAGCTCGAATGCGGCGTCGACGGCGTCGGCAAGCTCACTGTGACGATCGGCAAGCCGGAATAGACCCCGGATTCGCCTCATCATCAGGCTGCGGCCCCGAACCTGGTTCGGGGCCGTTTGCTTTTTCAGAATTGCTCATGGCCGGGATGATTGGGGTCGCCCAAATATCCGCCGCCTCCGCTGCCACCGGCACTGTCGCCGCTATAACCACTTCCGAGGCCCGGCGACGGATCGATCGGCTGACGATGCGGGCCGCCCGAGCCGCCCGGGGGCAGTTTCGCGCCCACATTCTTCGGCGGCGCCATGGGAAGTCTGCCCGCCTGCGCGGAGTTCAGCGCGGTCACGCCGAACGCGACAACGGCAACGAAGGCAAGAAGCGAATTGCGTGTCATGCGACGTCTCCTTGAACTCGGGCCGGGCACCATGCACCAGCTCCGACGCCGCAGTCGTCACACGATCGCATCAGCCTGGCTGTGAGGCGGGTCACGCTCAATCCCGGCCCCTTCCCGACGCCCTTGTATCGTCCCGGAAACCCCGGACCAAAGGTCCGGGGCTTTGCGCGGCGTGTACTCAGCGCATCGTGCCGGGCATGCAGGGCGGTTCGGTGAAGGGCGCGGTTGCGAACGAGCCGACGTTCGGCGCCCGCACGCAATCGGTGGTCTTGCTGCTGACCGGTGTCGTCGCCTGAGCATGGGCGCGCCGCGCCGCAGCATTGCTGCCGGCGGCGGACGCCTGAGCCGAATACGCAGCTGCCGCAACCAGAGCAACCGTCACGAGGGTCAATTTGGTCATTGGGTTTCTCCGCAATGGGTGAAGCCGACCAAGCTCGGCTCCTGTGACTAGGGAGCGTCATCGCCCTATCATTATTTCATCACGTGCGATCACCGAACCGAGAGCGCTTCATCACGCGCATCGAGCGGGAATATCGGAACGACAGAGGCACTCCATTTCATCAGGGCCGCCTGCAAGCGCGGCGATGACGGTATGGAGATTCTCATGAGCAATTGTCGGCGGCTTGGCAGGCAGGTTGGCCTGGCCGCAATCCTGTCTGCGACAATGGCGACAGCTTGCTTCGCACAGGTATCGGTGCAGGAGCCTAGCGCCTACGCATCAAACGAGACGGCGACGCGGCCATGGTCGGCGCCGGTCGGCCATCGCCAGCCGCGCGCCGCCGACATCCCCGCGGCAGCGGCGTCGCAGCAGACCATCGATCAGGAAGACGCGATCGTCGATCGGAAGATCAGAGGCATCTGCCGCGGCTGCTAGCTTCTAATGCTTTGCTGTGGCCTGCGACGCTGCCGACCCGAGATGCGTCTTCTCGTACTCGAGCCACAGCTCGAGCAGCGCCATGAACGCGACTACCGCACCCGCCGCAATGGCAAAATGCATCGCGCGGGTGTGGGTGAAGCCGAGCAGCCAGGGCGAGACGATCAGCCAGCATCCGACGACCAGGTTGATCCATTCCTCCCAGACTGAGAACGCTGCGATCGCCGCCAGCGACATGATCGCGATCGCGGCGCCACTGATCCTGAGATCGATCGCGGCCGTCGGGTTGGCGTGTGCGAACAGCCACGGCGCAGCGAGCAGGAAGATCGCCGCGACGAGGTTGTAGAGATCGAGTGCCGATTCCTTGCGCCATTTCACCATCGTCTTCTCCCTTGCTGTCTCGAACTCACCGCCGGTGCGCGGCTGCGGCATTGATGTCCTTGCCGGTGTAGTCGGTCATCAGCGCGGTCGCGACCAGCGTGATGACGGCGCAGAGCGCGACATAGATCGCGATTGCGGTTGCCGAATGATAGCTGCCGAACAGCCAGGCCGCGATCAGCGGCGCCGGTCCGCCGGCGATGACAGATGCGAGCTGGTAACCGAGCGAGGCGCCGCTGTAACGCAGCCGTCCGGTGAAGCTCTCGGCGATCAGGGCGGCCTGCGGCCCGTACATCATGTCGTGCGGGATCAGCGACAACACGATCGCAAGGAAGATGATCGCCGCCGATCCGGTGTTGAGCATTGCGAAATAGATGAAGCCGAAAATTCCGGTCACGACCGCGCCGATCATGTACATGTTCTTGCGGCCGATCTGGTCGGACAGGTGCCCGAACACCGGGATCGAGACGAACGACAGCACCGAGGCCGAGAGCACGGCGGTCAGCAGGAAGTCGCGCGACACGTGCAGCGTGCCGATGCCGTAGGAAAACACGAAAGCGGTGAAGATATAGAACGGCGCCTGTTCGGCCATCCGCGCGAAGGCGGACAGCAGGATCTCCTTTGGATGATCGCGGATGACGGTCAGCATCGGTGTGCGGTCGAGCTGGCGCTCGGCCAGCAGCTTGCTGAACACGGGCGTTTCCAGAATGCCGAGCCGGATATAGAGACCGACTCCGACCAGAACGATGCTGAGCGCGAACGGAATGCGCCAGCCCCAGGCCAGGAACTGCTCGCCCGACATCTGGCTGAACGCCAGCACGGCAAGGTTGGCGAGGAACAGCCCGCAGGGCACGCCGAACTGCGGCCATGACGCGACCAGGCCGCGGGAGCGATCATTGCGCGCCCACTCCATCGACATCAGCACCGAGCCGCCCCATTCGCCACCGACGCCGACGCCCTGGATGAAGCGCAGCACGGTGAGGATCACCGCGCCCCAGATGCCGATGCTGGAATAGGTCGGCACCAATGCGACCGCAGCGGTCGCAAGGCCCATCAGCAGCAGCGTCGCGATCAGGGTCGACTTGCGGCCGATGCGGTCGCCATAATGCCCGAAGATCGCGGCGCCGATCGGGCGCGCGACGAAGCCGACCGCATAGATCGCGAATGCCTCCAGCGTACCGACCCAGGGGTCGGAATGCGGAAAGAACAGTTTTGCGAACACCAGGCCGGTGACGGTGCTGTAGAGGAAGAAGTCATACCACTCGATCGCGGTCCCGACCGTGGAGGCGATCACCGCACGGCGCAGCTGGAGCTGGTGTTCGGATGGCGTGAGCTGGCTGGCGTCGAGGCCAATTGATGGGCCAAATATTGCCATGGGGGCGTCTCCCTTGGACAAGCCCCCGGATGAATTTTTGACCGTTTGGGTCGTTTGAACGCAAACGATACGGCGGACCGGAAGTTCCAACTGAAGGGAACGCAACGGCTAAAACTTTAGTCGAGCCATTGCCGGATAAGGCGTCGAGGCGAGCATTTGCCGCGCGGCCACAAAGTTTTCCAAATTCGAACCTACGCGAAAAACGGGGTGACGAAGATGGCTCGCATGCGTTCATTCTCGATCGGAGTCTTGCTGCTGGTGCTGTCGGCGACCAGTCCTGCCGCGGGCCAGATCCCGGATCTCAGGACCGGCGGTTCGGTCCCGACATTGGCGCCCCTGGTCCGCCAGATCACCCCGGCCGTCGTCAACATCTCCGTGCACGGCCGGATTCGCGAGGACAACCCGCTCTACCGTGACCCGGTCTTCCGTGAGTTCTTCGACATCCCGAAGCAGATCGAGAAGGAGGTCAACGCCACCGGGTCGGGTGTGATCGTCGACGCGCAGCGCGGCTATGTGCTGACAAACAATCATGTGGTCGAAGGCACCTCGGTCGTCCAGATCACGACCAAGGACGGCCGTCAGTTCTCCGCCAAGGTGGTCGGGCGCGACCCGCCGACCGATGTCGCCGTATTGCGGATCCAGGATCCTGGCGGACTCAAGGCGCTGCCGCTCGGCGATAGCGACGCACTGGAGGTCGGCGACTTCGTACTCGCGATCGGCAATCCGTTCGGCCTCGGCCAGACCGTGACCTCGGGCCTCGTCAGCGCGCTGGGGCGCACCGGGCTAGGCAAGCAGGGGTATGAGGATTTCATCCAGACCGATGCAGCGATCAATCCCGGCAATTCCGGCGGCGCGCTGGTCAATTTGCGCGGCGAGCTGATCGGCATCAACTCGGCGATCATCTCGCCGGCCGGTGGCAATGTCGGAATCGGATTTGCGATCCCGGTCAACATGGCACGGCGCGTGATGGAGCAGATCATCGCCACGGGACGGGTCGAGCGTGGCCGGATTGGAGTTGCGCTGCGGGACCTCCATCCGTCCAGCAACAGGGGCCGCACCGAAGGCGCCGTGATCGCCGAAATCGCGGCGGATTCGCCGGCAGAGCGGGCCGGATTGCGCAAAGGCGACGTCATCACCATGGCCGACGACCGCCCGATCCGCACCGCGGCGCAGCTCCGCAATCTGATCGGCCTCGCCCGCATCGGCCAGGAGGTGAAGTTCACACTGCTGCGCGACGGTGCCACCGGCAGCGCGGTCGTGAAGGTGGCGCCGCCGCTGGAGCAAAGCGGCACGCTGACCAGCGGGAATTGGCTTCGCTAACGCCTGATGCGAATAGGTTGAGCAGGAGCGGCGTCGAAGGTTCACCGCTCCCTTTGGACACGCGGATTTCTGAGCCGACGCATATCGCGCCAATACGCGACGGATGGCGCTACTCGTCAGCCCGCCACGCTGCGCCGATGCGGTACGTAGCGCGGGGTCCAGACCTTGGCCTGGATGCGGGCTTCGACCTGGTCGATCGGAATATCCTTGGCGAGCCCTTCCTTGTGCGCCTGCAACGCCACCGCGAGCGCAACGGTCTGTGAGACTTCGCGCAGCGCGCTGACCGGCGGCAGCAGATTGTGCTTCGGGTTGTTGCGCGCCGGCGAGGCGCTGGCCAATGCCTTGGCGGCCGCCATGAACATCCCGTCGCTGACCCGGCTGGCGCCCACCGCGAGCGCGCCGACGCCAACGCCCGGGAAGATGTAGGAGTTGTTGGTCTGGTCGACCTTGAAGCGCACGCCGTCGCGCATGATCGGCGGGAACGGGCTGCCGACGCCGATCAGCGCCCGCCCCTCGGTCCAGGCTTCGATGTCGGAAGGCGTTGCCTCCTCGCGCGACGTCGGATTGGACAGCGGGAAGATCACCGGCCGCTTGTTGCACTCGGCCATCGCGCGCACGATCGGCTCGGAGAACGCGCCGGCCTGGCCGGAGACGCCGATCAGGACCGTCGGCTTGGCGTTGCGCACGACGTCGAGCAGCGCGATCTTGTCGGGATGGCTGAGCTGCCAGCCGGCGATCGCCTCCTTGTTTTGGACGAACGGCAGCTGGAACGGCGCGAGCCCGCTCATGCCTTCGAGCAGCAGCCCGTCGCGGTCGACCATGAAGAAGCGTTTTGCGGCCTCGCTCTCCGACAGCCCGGCATCAATCATCGCGACACGGATCAGGCTGGCGATGCCGCAGCCGGCCGAGCCGGCGCCAAGCACGGCGACGCGCTGCTCGGTCAGCGGCACACCGGTGACGTTGATCGCGGAAAGCAAGGCGCCGGTCGCCACCGCCGCGGTGCCCTGGATGTCGTCGTTGAAGGTGAGGAGCCGGTCGCGATAGCGCTCGAGCATGCGCGTCGCGTTGTTCTTGGCGAAATCCTCCCACTGCAACAGCACGCGCGGCCAGCGCTTGATCACGGCCGAGACGAATGCCTCTATGAAGTCATCATATTGCTGGCCGCGGACGCGCTCGTTGCGCCAGCCGATATAAAGCGGATCGGCCAGGCAGTCCGGATTGTCGGTGCCGACATCGAGCATGATCGGCAGCGTCGTCGCCGGATGCAGGCCGCCGCAGCCGGTATAGAGTGCGAGCTTGCCGATCGGGATGCCCATGCCGCCGGCGCCCTGGTCGCCGAGGCCGAGAATCCGCTCGCCGTCGGTGACGACGATCGCCTCGACGTGATCGAAGCGCGGATGGGCGAAAATGCGGTCGATCCGGTGCTGGTGAGGAATGCTGAGGAACAGCCCGCGCGGCTTGCGAAACAGCCGGCTGAATTTTTGGCAGCCCTCGCCGACGGTCGGCGTGTAGACGATCGGCAGCAGCTCTTCCAAGTTGCCGACCAGGAGCGCGTAGAACAGCGTCTCGTTGGTGTCCTGCAATTCACGCAGAAAGGCATAACGCTCGATGTCGGTCTCGTAGCCGCGCAACGCCTCGAGACGGCGCGAGACCTGCTCGTCCAGCGTCAGGATGTTGGGCGGCAGCAGGCCATGCAGGTCGAATGCCTCGCGCTCGGCCTCGGAAAACGCCGTGCCCTTGTTCAACTGCGGGTCGGCGAGCAGCTCATAGCCGCTCAGCGCGGTGGTGGCGAAATCTGCAGTGGACTCGGACATGACAAGGCCTTTCGCTACGGAGGTCAGCGGCACTGTAGCACTTCGACGCCAGCGACCGGAACCCGAACCCCGGCTCGCCAGCTCTTGTCAAGCCATGAGGCCGCGCCGGTTGCCTCGCAGCCACTGATGACAGTGCGATGAAGCCGGCACCGATGCCCGGATTGCGTGCGCCGGCTGCGATGCGCCTGTGGAACGTTGCATGGTTGCTAATCACATCATCGCGAGCGCGAGACCGATGGTCGTAGCGGAGAGGCGATCAGGACCGCGAGCAACATGTCGTCCATGTCGAAATCGCAACGCAGGCTTGGCAACTTCCGTTCTGGTTCGACGCCAGCTGCGCCGATACTGTCCGGCAAAACAACAGGTGAGGAAAAACGAATCATGTCGGGAATGCAGTTTGCGACGCCACGTCTGAAATCGATTCAGCGCGTCGCGCTGGCTCTGCTGGTCGTTGCCGGGGTCGTCAACTACATTGATCGCGCGACGCTTGCGGTGGCCAATCCGCTGATCCGCGAGGAACTCGGATTGTCCATTGCGGACATGGGTTATCTGCTTTCGGCGTTCCTCTGGGCCTACGCGTTCTCGCAGCTCCCCACCGGCGCGATGGTCGACCGGCTCGGCCCGCGCCTGCTGCTCACCATGGGCCTCAGCCTGTGGTCGCTGGCGCAGCTCGTCGGCGGGCTGGTGCAGAATTTCGGCCAGTTCTTCGGCGCCCGCGTCCTGCTCGGAATCGGCGAAGCCCCGCAATTTCCGACCGGCGCGCGCGTGGTCCGCGACTGGTTCAATCAGCGTGACCGCGGGCTTGCCACCGGCGTGTTCAATTGCGCATCATCGCTCGGCACCGCGATCGCCGTACCGCTGCTGACCTACCTGATGCTGACCTTCGGCTGGCGCGCGATGTTCGTGATCATGGGCGTCGCCGGCCTTGTCGTCGCCGCCTGCTGGTACCTGCTCTATCGCAATCCCGAGCAGGTCGCGCTCACCGCGCAGGAGAATGCCTACCGGACGCAAGCCGATCCGCCCGGCGGGCGCACCAAGGTCACATTCCGCGACTGGTCGCTTCTGTTCCGCTTCCGCACCACTTGGGGCATGATCTTCGGCTATTTCGGCTGCATCTACCTGACCTGGATCTACACCGCTTGGCTGCCGGGTTATCTCGAGATCGAACGCCATATGAGCGTGAAGTACACGGGATGGGCCGCCGCGGTGCCGTTCGCCTGCGGCGTGGTCGGCGGCGTGCTCGGCGGATACATCGCCGATTTCCTGGTGCGGCACGGCGTCGAGCCGCTGCGGAGCCGGCGCTATCCGGCCGCGATCGCCCTGCTCGGCACAGCCGCGTGCACGGTGGCCGCGGCCTATGTCGAGAGCAACGCGCTGGCGATCGCCTTCATCTCGATCTCGCTGTTCCTGGTCTATGTGACCAGCACCTGCGCCTGGGCTCTGAGCTCGGTCGCGGTCCCGACCAATTGCACCGCCTCGATCGGCTCGGTGCAGAATTTCGGCGGCTATCTCGGCGGCGCGCTGGCGCCGACCGTGACCGGCCTGATCGTGCAGACGACCGGTTCGTTCGTGCCGGCGCTGGTCGTCGGCGCCCTGATCGGCGTCGTCTCGGCCGGATGCTATCTGTTCATCGTCGACCAGCCGATCACGGCGGCCGACATGGATGCCGCGGCCGACGCCATCGGCTCACTCGGCGTCGGCGCGAATCGGGAACCGTAATTCCGAACAGGCAGCGGAGAAATCGTAGGGCGGATTGCGCTTCGCTAATCCGCCCTACCGCATCTTACGCATTCACATCAGCGCGCATTCGACGTCACCGCGGCATGAGGATCGGCGCGTCCACAACATACCTTGGTATGCCGTTCTCATTCGTTGTGATGTCCTGTGCTGACGCGTGTACAGTTGAGCGGTGGCAGGCGATTCTTAAACTCGCAGCTACGTCAACGGATGCGCATGAGTTCCGTGATCGGGATCACTGCTCCGAAGCGTGAGTCGCGAAACGATCGCGACAAGCAAATGCCACCTGGAACGCGGGATCTACGAGGAACACTCCGATGATCGTCAACATTCAGAAGCTGGACGGCCTGTGGCACCTCATCATCGGGTCGTGCAAGATCCGAACGCCGTTCCTGGAGACCCAGGACCGGGAGTGGGTGGTCGCGTACGCCCGGCGCGTCTACCCCGGCGCCAAGGTTTTCGAGCGCGACTGACGCTGCTGCGCCGCGCAGCTTATCCCGCAGACAAAAGCCCCGGAGCATGCTCCGGGGCTTTTGCTTTCAACGTGGCAACGCCGCGGCGATCAGCGCAGCGCCGACATCACGATCAGGCCGAGGATCAGCGCGGTCGCGGAATATTTGAGCGTGTAATATACGTTCCGATTCCATTCCTTGACCTTGCGGCTGGCGAGATGGATCTCGTAGAGCTTCCCGAACACCTTGTTCAGCGCGCCGACATGCTCACCGTCGACGTTCTGGGTCGCCGACGCCTTGACGATGTTGTGGCTGACCCAGCGGTTGATGCGGGTCATGAAGCCATACTTCATCGGACGCTCGACGTCGCAGAACAGGATGATGCGGTTGACGTCGGTCTTGTTCTCGGCGCTGTGGATGAAAGTCTCGTCGAACATGAAGGCCTCGCCGTCGCGCCAGACGCATTCGACGCCGTCGACGAGAATGCAGCACTCATTCGAGTTCGGCGTGACGAGGCCGAGGTGATAGCGCAGCGAGCCGGCGAAGGGGTCGCGATGCGCACCGAGCTTGCCGCCGGGCGGCAGCATCGCGAACATCGCGCCGTGCACGTTCGGGATCGAGTTCAAGAGCTCCACCGTCTGCGGGCACAGCGTGCGCGCCGACGGCAGGAAGTCGTCGTACCATTTCAGGTAGAATCGCTTCCAGCCGCTCTTGAAGAACGAATAGAAGCCCCAGTCGTTGTTCTTGGCGGCGGCGCGGATGAAGCCCTCGTCGAACAGCCGCGTAGCCTCGTCACGGATCGTCTGCCAATTGTCGGAGAGCATTTTGAGCTCGGGAAACTGCTCGACCGGAATCACCGGCGTGTTGGGCACCGCGGAGCCCGCATACATCAGCACATTGTAGGGCGCGAGATAGGTCGAGTGATCGCCGAGCTGGCGGGCGAAGCGGAGCCGCTGCTTGCCGCGGAAGTGGACGTAGAGTGTGGAGGCCACCAGCACGTAAAGAATGACGAGCTGCGGCGCGAAGAGCTGTCTCAACATGATCCGTCTATGATCGCAGCCCGCCGACGCCCTTGATGCGCCGCCCCCTGCAGCCTTCCCCCGTGACGGGTGGCTCAGTCAGGGCGGCGAAGCGCGCTACCGTTCCGCGAAAATCCCCTGTTTCATAGTAACTTGGTACTTCAGCAAGCTCTGGCGCGAGCCGAAAGCCTGCTGCCGTGCCATCCCGGATGAGCCATGTAAGCGTCTACTCACCAAATGTGAAGCACCGCCTCATTCGAAGAAGTATCTTGTGGCAACATTCCCACACGATGATTTGCCATTGACAAACTTATTAGATAATTCCTAATCGTAAGATGAACCGCCGAAGATGCGGACATCCAGGGAGGAATGATGAGACATTTGTTGGGCGGCAGCCATTCTCGCGGCGATGACCACGGCCGCGCACGCCCAGATTTCCGATGACGTCGTGCGCATCGGCGTGCTGACCGACCTGTCGAGCTGGGGACGCGACAATTCCGGTCCCGGTTCGGTCGAGGCGGCCAAGATGGCGGTGGAGGAATTCGGCCCGACCGTGCTCGGCAAGCCGATCGAGATCATCTCCGCCGACCACCAGATGAAGACCGACGTCGGGGTCCAGATCGTGCGCGGCTGGTTCGACAACACCAAGGTCGACGCCGTCGTCGACATTCCCAACTCCGGTATCGCGATCGCCGTGCACAACATGGTGCGCGAGCGCAACAAGATTGCGCTGTTGTCCGGTCCCGGCGCGAGCTCGCTGACCGACGAGCTGTGCAGCCCCAACACCGTGCACTTTACCTACGACACCTACGCGCTTTCGAAGGTGACGGCGTCGGCGGTGATCGCGGAAGGCGGCAAGTCCTGGTACTTCATCACCGCGGACTACGCTTTCGGCCAGCAGCTCGAGAAGGATGCGACGCGCTTCATCAACGAGATGGGCGGCAAGGTGCTCGGGGGCGTCAAGCATCCGACCAACACCGCCGACTTCTCCTCCTTTGCACTGCAGGCGCAGAGCTCGAAGGCCGATGTAGTGGCATTCGCCAATGCCGGCCAGGACACCGACAATTCGATCAAGCAGTCCGGCGAGTTCGGCCTCGTGCGGGGCGGCCAGAAGCTGGTCGGCCTCCTGATGTTCGACACCGACGTGCATGCGATCGGCCTCAACGCCGCGCAAGGCACCTACATGACGACGGCGTCCTACTGGAACATGGACGAGAAGACCCGCGCCTGGTCGAAGAAATTCTTCGCCCGCACCAACGTGATGCCGACCATGATCCAGACCGGCGTCTACGGCTCGGTGCTGCACTATTTGAAGGCGATCCAGGCCGCCGGCACCGATGATCCCAAGGCGGTGATGGCCAAGATGCGCGAGCTGCCGATCGAGGACACCTTCGTGCATGGCGGCAAGCTGCGCGAGGACGGCCGCGTGATCCGCGACATGTATCTGGCCAAGGTGAAGAAGCCCTCGGAATCTAAGGAGCCGTGGGACTATCTTGACATCATCAAGACGGTGAAGGGCGAGGACGCCTTCCGTCCGGTCTCCGAGTCGAAGTGCCCGCTGCTCAAGAAATAGGATCGATCGCGTGGCCCACGAAGAAACCTATGAATGCGACGCGCTGGTCGTCGGCTCCGGCTGCGCCGGGCTGTCGGCGGCGGTCACCGCCGGCCATCACGGACTGAAGGTCCTCGTCGTCGAGAAGGAGCCACGCTTCGGCGGCACCACCGCGCGCTCCGGCGGCTGGCTGTGGATTCCCGGCACCTCGCTGGCCAAGGCCTGGGGCATCGAGGAAAGCCCTGACCAGGCCAAAACCTATCTGCGCCACGAGGCCGGCAACAGCTTCGATGCCGCGCGCGTCGATGCGTTCCTGACCGAAGGACCGAAGGCGGTCGACTTCTTCACGACCAGCACCGCGGTTCGCTTCGACATGCCGCTGACCTTCCCGGACTATCACGCCGAAGCACCCGGCGGCGCGCAGGGCGGCCGCTCGATGGTGACGCGGCCATTCGATGCCCACGAGCTTGGGCCGGCCCTCAAGGATCTCGGCAGCCCCCTGCCCGAGCTCACCGTGTTCGGCATGATGCTCGGCTCCGGCAAGGAGATCGTGCATTTCATGCGCGCGACGCGGTCGCTGAGCTCGGCGGCCTATGTCGCCAAGCGATTGTCGAAGCACGCCATCGACGTGATGCGCAACGGCCGCGGCATGACCCTGACCAACGGCAATGCGCTGGCCGGACGGCTGGCGAAATCCGCCTTCGACCTCAAGATCCCGCTCTGGCTCAACTCGCCGGTGCGCGAATTGATCGTCGAGAACGGCGTGGTGCGCGGCGCGGTGGTCGTGCGCGAGGGCCGTGCCATCCGCGTCGACGCGAGGCGTGGCGTCGTGCTCGCCTGCGGCGGCTTCCCGCACGACGTCGCACGGCGGCAGAAGATGTTTCCGCATGCGCCCACCGGAAAAGAGCATTATTCGCCGGGCCCGCCCGGCAACACCGGCGACGGCCTGCGGCTTGCGGAATCCGCCGGCGGCCGCATCGACGATTCGCTGCCGAATGCTGCGGCCTGGGTGCCGGTCTCGGTCACCACGCGCAAGGACGGCTCGAAGGGCGTGATGCCGCATTTCATCGACCGCGCCAAGCCCGGCGTGATCGCCGTGATGGCCGACGGCAAGCGCTTTGCCAATGAAGGCAATTCCTACCACGACTTCGTGCAGGCGATGATCAAGGCGGCGAAGCCTGGCGAGGAGATCGCAGCGCACCTCGTATGCAATCATGCGACGCTGCGCAAATACGGCCTCGGCTGCGTGCCGCCGCGGCCGATGCCGCTCGGCCATCATCTCAAGACCGGTTACCTGAAACGCGGCGCGACGCTCGCGGAGCTTGCCGCGCAGACCGGCATCGATGCAAAAGCCCTCGAGGCAACAGTCGCCGAGTTCAACATGACCGCGGCCGAAGGGCGGGATCCCGCCTTCGGCAAGGGCTCACGCGCCTACAACCGCTACCAGGGCGACGCATTGCACGGGCCCAATCCCTGCATCGCGCCGATTCAGCACGGGCCGTTCTACGCCATCAAGATGGTGATCGGGGATCTCGGCACCTATGCCGGAATCCGGACCGACGCCAATGCCCGTGCGCTCGACGCCGACGGCCAGCCGATCGAGGGCCTCTATGCGGCCGGCAACGACATGGCGAGCATCATGGGCGGCAACTATCCCGGCGCCGGCATCACGCTCGGCCCCGCGCTGACCTTCGGCTATATCGCGGGCAAGCACCTCGCGGGTGCAATGGAGGAGCGAAACGCAGCATGAACCGACTCCCGTCGCCCTGAGGAGGCCGCAACGCGGCCGTCTCGAAGGGTCGACGGCCCGACTGTGGCCGTGCATCCTTCGAGACGCCGCTTCGCGGCTCCTCAGGATGACGGAGAAAGACGGATGCAGTGCGCCAGGATTGTGGTGCCGTCACGCGTCTCGCGGACGGCATGGTTTCCTGCTAATTGCGACAGCACGAACGCGAACAGGGGCACATGGCCAGAGAAAGCCGCGGCATACAGTCGATCGAGGTCGGCGGAGAATTGCTTCGCGCGCTCGCGCGCAGCGGCGAGCCGATGATGCTGCGCGATCTCGCGCGCGAGGCCGGCATGCCACCGGCCAAGGCCCATCCCTATCTCGTCAGCTTTTCCCGCATCGGCCTGATCGAACAGGACGAGACCACCGGCCGTTACGAGATCGGTGCATTGGCGCTCGAGCTCGGGCTGATCAGCCTGCGCCGGCAGTCCGCGGTGCGGATCGCAACGCCGCGCATCGCCGCCCTTGCCGACAGCATCAATCACGCAGTGTCGCTGTCGGTGTGGGGCACCCACGGCGCGACCGTGGTGCGGCTCGAGGAGCCGAGCCATCCCGTGCACATCGCGATGCGCGTCGGGTCGGTGGTCGCGCTATTGGAGACCGCGACCGGCCGGGCCTTCGCCGCCTTCATGCCGCCGAACGCGATCAGGACCGCGCTCGACAGCGGCCTCGACCGCCTCGGCGTCGGCTTCAATCCGAAGCGTGAGACCGCCGGCGCCAAGATCACGGAGCTGCTCGCCGAGGTCCGCAGCCGCGGCCTTGCACGCGCGATCGGCGATCCCCTGCCCGGCGTCAACGCCTTCGCCGCGCCGGTGTTCGATCACGCCGGCCACGTCGCGCTGGTCATCACCGCGATGGGCCCGGAAGGCACCTTCGACGCGGGCTGGGACAGCGCGATCGCAACCGCCCTGCGCAGCTGTGCCGGCGATATCTCGCGGCAACTCGGACACAGCACGGTGCAGACATCAAGCTGATGGAGGCTGCCCCCTCCGGTCGGGAGAAGGCCTTCTCGTTATGCTGCATGCGGAGCGGAGGGAGTATTGGCTCAGCGCTCCCTGAAGGCCTCGGACGTAACCTTTGTAAGCGGCGAGAGCAGATAGCTGATGATGCGGCGATTGTCGGTCTTGACTTCGGCGGTCAGGGTCATGCCCGGCGTGAGCGGGATGATGGCATCATCGATCTTCATCGCCGTCTCCTCCAGCGCTATAGTGACGAGGAAGACGAAATTCTGCGGCTGCCCCGGCGCGCCCGGCTGGTTTGCCATCGCATTCACGGTGCTGGTCGGATTGGCCTGCTGGCGTCGAGCGGTCTGTTCATCGATCGCATCATTGGCCACGTTGATGACCTTGCCGTGCAGCGATCCGAAGCGGGTGAACGGGAAGGTATCGACCTTGACCACGACGTCCTGGCCGACTTTGACGAACCCGATATCGGTGTTCGAGACGTAGACCTCGGCCTGCAGTTTCCCGCCGTCCGGGACGATGCTGAGGAGCTGCTGGCCGGTGGTGACCACCTGGCCGAGCGTGGTGACGGCAAGCCCCTGTACGGTTCCGGAGGTCGGGGCAAGCAGTTTGGTGCGGGCCAGCTTGGTATTGGCCTTGGCATATTGCTGCACGGCGTCGTCGAGCTTCTTCTCGGCGTCGGCAAGCTTCGTGCTGTTGTCAGCGATGAAAGTCGCGAGATCCTTGTCCTTCTCGGCTCCCAGTTCGGCGATCGCGGCCTCGGTCTCGAGCAGCTGGCCCTTGTCGCTGGCAAGCGACGATCGTGACTTGTCCAGCGACTCCAGCGCATCAAACAGGTTGATCTTGGTGCCGACCTCGAGCTTGAGTGATGCCTCGCGAACCGCCACGCGGTCCTGCAGTGTTTTGATCAGTTCGGTCTGATAGGCGATGCTCATGTTCAGACGTTCTCGGGTCGCGTGCTTCTGCGCGATCTGCTTCTCCAGCGTCCCGAGCGTCTCGGCGAGCTGGGACACGTCCGCCGCCAGGACACGCGTCTCACGGCCGCGGAAACCGGGCGGTACATCGTCCTGCCATTCGATCTCGGTAACCGGAAGCAGCGGCTTGAGCGGCCAGGCCTTGGCCTGATCGATCGCCACTTTCCGCCGCGCGACCTCCGCGCGAAGCGCGCTCGCCGCCTCGCTTTGCCGCCTGGCCTCGGCCTCTGCCTCGGCGGCATCAAATGTCATCAACTCCTGCCCGGGCTCGACATGCATTCCGTTGGTCACAGACAGCGAGACCACGGTACCCGGATCGAAAGGCTGGATGAACTTGGTTTGGCCGGACGGAACGATCTTACCGAGCGCCACGGCATGCACGTCCAGCTTGCCGAACACCGACCAGGCAAGCGCCGCTGCCACGAATGCGCAGATCGTGAGCATCAGCGCCACCTTGACCGGCGACGCAGGAGTTTCCAGGATTTCGAGCGCGGACGGCAGGAACTCGCGGTCGGGACCGCGAACGTCCGACTTGAACGGAAAGAGAGCCTGGCGAACCGGCGTGACGTCCTTGCCCATCACTTTGTCCAATCATTCTGCAGCGACCACAGACGCGCGTAAAGGCTGCCGCTGTTTGCAATCAGTTGGTCGTGATTTCCCTGCTCGACGATCTTCCCGTCGGACATGCCGATGATCCGGTTGCACGGCCGCACCGCGGCGAGTCGGTGCGCGATGATGATGACGGTACGCCCCTTGGTGATGGCGCGCATGTTGTTCTGGATGATGCGTTCGCTCTCGTAATCGAGCGCGCTTGTCGCTTCGTCGAGGATCAGGATCCGCGGGTTGGTCGCAAGCGCTCGGGCGATGGCGATGCGTTGACGCTGCCCCCCCGAGAGGTTGCTGCCGCGCTCCTCGATCATCGTGTCATAGCCTTGCGGCAGCGCACCGATGAACTCGTCCGCACCGCCCAGACGCGCGACGTGCATCACCTGCGCACGCGTCATGGCGGGGTTGGCCAGCGCGATGTTCTCGTGAATCGTCCGGTTGAACAGCAGGTTTTCCTGCAGCACGACTCCGATCTGCCGGCGCAGCCAGCTCGGGTCGAGTTGCGCCACGTCCACGCCATCGAGCAGAACCTGGCCACGCTCCGGCAGATAGAGCCGCTGAATCAGCTTGGTCAACGTCGACTTGCCCGAGCCTGATGGCCCGACGATCCCGATCACTTCGCCGGCCTTCAACCGCAGCGAGACGTTGCGCAGAACCTCGGGGCGGCCAGGCTGATAGCGGAACGAGACCTCGCGCAACTCGATATCGCCTTTCGGTGGCGGCAGCGTCGGCAGGCTTGCCGGAATCGGCTCGACCGGCGTGTTGAGAATGTCGCCCAGTCGTTCGACCGACACCTGAACCTGCTGCAAATCCTGCCACAGTTGCGACAGCCGCAAGATCGGCTGCAGGACCTGGCTCGAGATCATGTTGAAGGCGATCAATTCGCCGACCGTCATCGACCCGGAGATCACCGCCTGCGCGCCAAATAGCAGGATCATCGCCGTGGTGAGCCTGCCGACATACTGGATCAGATTCTGCCCGAGGGAGCCCAGCATCGACGCTTCGAAGGATGTGCGTACATACGCGGCCAGCCGGTCTTCCCACTCCGCCTGCATGATCGGCTCGACACTGGCGGCCTTGAGCGTCAGCGCGCCGACGATCGACTCGACCAGGAATTGCTGGCTACGTGCGCCGCGATTGAATTTCTCCCGGATCTTCTCGCGCAGAAACGGGCGGATCAGGCCCGCGATGAGGATGTAGAGCGGCAGCGTCGCCAGCACGACGAGCGTCAATGGCACGGAATAGAGGAACAGGACACCGACGAAGACAAAGGTGAAGAACAGGTCGAGAAGCGACGTCAGTCCCTGGCCGGTGAGGAAGTTCCTGATGGTCTCGAGCTCGCGCACGCGCGCGATCGTCTGGCCTGTTGCACGGGTCTCGAAATAGGCGATCGGAAGCCGGAACAGATGATGGAACAGCCGCCGCCCGAGTTCGACATCGATGCGGTTGGTGGTATGGCTCAGGGCATAGGTCCGAAGGTATTGCAGCGTCGCCTCGAACAGGCCGAGCGACACCATGCCTACGACCAGCACGATCAACGTCGACATCGCCTTGTGAACGAGCACCTTGTCGACCACGAGCTGGAAGAACAGCGGCGTGATCAGGCCGAATATCTGCACAAAGAACGAGGCCAGCAAGACGTGCGAGAGCACGCGCCGGTAACGCCAGATCGACGGCAGGAACCAGCTGAATCCGAACGTCTTCGGATCGATGCCGGCGCCGCCGGCCCGCCGCGTGACCAGCACGATCTCGCCGTTCCATTGCTGGGACAATTGCTCGAGATCGACTTCGGCGGTGGCGCGCCGCACAGGGTCGGCCAGACGGAACTGGCCGGTCTTGGCGCCGGGCGCGAGCACCAGGAAGCCGCCTTCCTTGAGTCCGATAATGGCCGGCAACGGACACCTTGTCAGACGCTTCGCCGTGGCGTTGGTGATCCAGCGCGCCTTCAACTCCAGACGTTTTGCGGCCGCAACGAGGTCCGCGGACTCGGCCATCCGTCCGGCCAGCCCCAGTTCGTGGCCGAGCTGCCGCGGATCGGCGGCGATGCGGAAATAGCCCGCCACCAGCGCCACGGAATACAGGCCCGTGTCGACCTTTTCGACCGACGCCGGAGCGTCGTCATCGCGGATTGCTGATTGCAACGTCATGACTATCCCTTGCTACCACCGCAATACCGCTTTCAACACCAAGGACCCGTTCGACGCTTGCTCTTGCCGGTTTGCCGGGCCTGGCCGGATCGAACTGTCGAACAAATTCCATCCATTCCGGCAGGCAGCGCCGCTTCAGATCGTACCGATCGACGATGGTGCGGCGCGCAGCTTTCCGCAGGCCCTGAAACCGCGACGGCGCCGCCAGCGCCTCGATCGTGAGCTCGGCGAGCCGTTCCGCGTCAAAGAAATTGACCAGCAGTCCGTTCTCGCCGTCGACGATCACCTCTTCGACGGGCGCCGTCTTCGAGGCGATCACCAGCGCGCCGGCGCTCATCGCCTCCAGCATCGACCAGGACAGCACGAACGGATAGGTCAGATAGAGGTGCGCGCTCGATATCTGCATCAGCGCGACGAATCTGTCGTACGGGATCGATCCGACGAAATGCACCCGATCGAGCGGCAGCGAATCCCGGACCTCTTCCAGGAAGATGTTTTTCCAGCTGCGGCCGTCCCGCGGCCGCGGTCCATAGGACGCGCCATCGCCTCCCACGATCACCACCTGGGCGTTCTTTCGCTCCGCGAGGATCGCCGGCAGCGATCGCATGAAAATATGATAACCCCGGTAGGGTTCGAGATTGCGGTTGACGAAGGTAATGACTTCGTCCTTGGCGCCGAGCGTCCGGCCGTTCGGCAGCACGAAGGTCGCTGCCGGATCGGGTGCCACGACGTCGGTGTCGATGCCCTCGTGCAGCACCTGGATCTTCGATTGCAGATGCGAGGGATATCGCGCCCTTTGCCACTCCGTCGGAGCGACCGCGGCGTCGGCGTCGGCCATCGAGAGCAGGATCGGCGCGTTGTTCAGGCGCGCGGCATAGCGTTCGTTGAACGTCAACGTCGCGCGGAACTCGGGATCGAAACCGATATTGGCCCCGTCGGCCGAATAATAGAACTCGGCGTGGACCGCGAGCTTCGCCGACGGCCAGACGTCGCGCACCGCGAGCGCTTCGCCCCATCCGACATGGCCGAAGACGAGATCGGGAACGTACCCTTGATCCCTCAACTTCAGCATTTCGTCGGCGGCATGCCGTCCACGCACCACGTGTTGCGAGAAGGAAGCCGCTAGCGGAGAGGGCTTGCCAATATTCGCTTCATTGAAGCGGTAGCGCCGGACCGGCACGATTTCCGGCCTGGTGTTACGACTATCGCAGAGCGCCAGGACGTCGTCGCCGGACTTTTTCAAGAGCTGCGCGATGTGTCTGAACTGCGCCGGAAAGTTCTGGTGAATGAAAAGAACGCGCATGATCTGATGTTCGGTTTGAAATGATTTTCCTAGCGCTGCTTCTCAATAAGCAACGTCTTCGGCCGCCGCGATCTGGCGGTCTCGAACAATGAATAGGTCCGGCTGACATAGTTGGTCACCGAGGATACGCCCTGCATGTACTCGCGCAGCTGTGGCGTCATGTCCGCCTCGACCAGACGAACGGGCCGGGTCGGATCCTGGAATTCGAAGCGAACGTAGAACCACGGGTCGCCGCGCTTCAACACCAGCTCTTTGCTGATATCGTGCCATTCGAACGCCCACATCATCGGACGCGGCCAGATATGGATCGGCAGTCGGCCGCCGATCATGACGCCCGGCAACGGCGTCGAATAGTAGTGATTGAAAGCGGGCAACTGCATCATGTAGGCGAGTTCATCGGCCAGGAAGATGTAGGGGCTCGCAATTTGCAGAATCGGCCGCTTGGGATGCCGCCATTCCTTTGGGGAATTGAGCCGGACCAGTTCCGCAAGCGCCTTGGGCCGGATCGTGGCCATGTCGCCCGCCGTACTGCGGAGCCGTGGCTCGTTGGTCTTCGGATCGAGTTCGATACGGATCTGAATGTCGACGGGGCAATTGACCTGGAATATCCGCGAGTCGTGATCGATCACGGCAGGGCAGAACGACACGCTCTTGGCGTGCGAGGTGCGCTTCTCTTCCCGGGTGAGCCGGCTCGGCGCCTCCCAGATGAAGGTGGCCTTGGTGGTATCAAGCGTCCAGCCGACCTCGACAGCCCGGCTGAGGGATACCTTCTTCTTCAAAAAATCAAACATCCCCTGAACCTCTGCCGGCCATCATAGATTGCCTGGGCCGGCCCCTGCAATTGACACCCCCACCGCAGCCACCTCCGCAAAAACACGGTGAGAAACACTCCGCGCCCGGCCGCTTCGAGAGCGGACGGGCGCTTTCGGTCTGAAACCGGGGGTCGTGGACCATCCAGCTCCGGTTGCGGCCGCGAAAAGGGCCCGGGAGAGTACTCCCGGGCCATTTCGCGTTAACTGACAATCGAGAAATTCGACGCCGTGACCGTCGATGCGGTAGCCCCATTCAGCCAGACCGCAGTGTCGCTGTCGACCTGGATGACGAAGTACGCGCCGTTCTGGAAGGAATGCGACAGCACGTCCGCGAACGAGGTGAAGCCGGAACCATTGAACTGCACGGTATCGGTGGCCGCGTTGAAGTCCTGGACCACCTGGACGCTCGGCACGTCGTTGGAGACGAACGTGTTGTTGCCGCCGCCGCCGAAGTAGTAGTTCACGCCTTGGCCGCCATCGAAATAGTCGTTGCCGGCACCGCCGAGAAGCACGTCGACGCCGTCACCCCCGTACATGGTGTCGTCGCCGTTGCCGCCGTAGAGATAATCATTGCCCTTGGCACCGTACAGGACGTCGTTGCCGTCGTCGCCGTTCTCGACCACCGAACCCTGGGTGGCGATCAGGACGTCGTTGCCCGCTCCGCCATAGGCGTTGCTGAGATTGCCAGCGCTCAAATAGATCCAGTCGTCGCCGGCATCGCCTTCGATCAGATCGACGCCGTCGTTGCCGACCATCGTATCGTTGCCATTGCCGCCATATGACGTGTCGTTGCCGTCGCCGCCGTACGTCAGATCGTTGCCGTCGCCGCCGAACAACAGGTCATCGCCACCGCCGCCTGCCAGCACATCGTCACCCGCACCGCCGTACAGACCAGGCGCGACACTGATGCCGGCGGCCACGATATTGGCGCCGCTGTCATTGCCGTCGCCGCCGAAGATCGTATCGTTACCATTCGAACCATACAGTGCGTCTCGGCCGGCACCGCCGTCGATTATGTGGGCCTGAGTGGTTAGGCCGAACGTATCATCGTTGATATAGTCGTCGCCGGCGCCACCGTACTCCTGCTGAACGACGGCGCTATTGCCGCCCTGGATCCAGTCATTTCCGTCGCCGCCATAGAAGTTGCCCCAAGCAGGACTTGTCCACAGGGCGTACAGGTAGTCGTTACCTTGGCCGCCTTCCCAGTAGTCGAAACCGACGATGCTGCTACCCAGCGTGTCGTTGCCCTGGCCGCCGTAGAGTGAGTCATAACCAGCTGTGGAGCTGACGCTGTTGTCAGTGCTGTCGCCGTAAAACACGGGCATAGAATGTCTCCGTCAATATGGGCTCTCGGTCGAGCCAGCCAAAAAACACGAAGGCAGCAGCAGAATAAAATTAAGAGCTGCCCGACGAACCGGCCTCGAGAGGCCGGGCGTAAAAATAAGCCGTTAACCTAGCATCCAACTGTTTTGGTATCGGCGCTGGGTGCGAGGTTCAATGGAAACGAAAAAACACCTACCTTAACTTCCAAAGCCGGCGGTGGAGCTGGGTGATCGGCGTTGGCACCAAGTGCCGGAGTTGCGAAGATGTGCGGTCCGGCTTGGAACAGTGCACGCGGCTCGGCAACAGAGTCCCGGAGCCTGTCTTGCCTGCTAACAATAGAGGAAATCATCGCCGATTAATGTGGTCGCGCTCACACTTGGTTCGACCGACCAGAAGGCCATGTCGCTACGCACCATGGAACAGCTCCGTCAATATCCGGGCTCTTGGTCGAGCCCGCTGAAAATATCCGGCGACGCAGCGTTGACGTCACCCCGACAAAATGGCCGCGGAGGCCAGACCTGCAATAGACTGATACGCTAACACGGTCTTGGCCAACCACGCTATCGCTCGCAGGTTGCAGGTTCAAGGAGATTGCAAAAAGAAAACGGGTTCCAATATCTTGCCCTCTCCTGATATCAATCTCCGGTTTAATTTATTTTGGATAACCAGATGTCGTTTCCGACTGCCGCGATCTCGTATCTTCCCGAAGCCTACTCGCTTGGCGATAAGCGAATCATGGGACGCCAGGCCGCTGGCGCCGGATTTCTTAAGGCGCTCGCGCGCGAGAAACCGGAACGGCTGTTCTGCTACACGCCAAAGCGGGAATTCGTCGACCAGTTCGCGACCGACATCCGGCGCTCCGGATCGGATGCCACCACCATCGAATGGCTGCCGCCGCCGGCGCACCGACGGCTTGGCGAACCGGGGTTGCTGTATCTGCCCGATCCCGGCCTCAGCCAGTATGCCTGGCGACGGGCGCGGCATTCGCCCCGCGCCTACAGCCTGTGCGGCATCACGCACACGACGATGACACATGTCGCGATGGGCATGCTGTCGTCGATGCCCCTCAGTCCACTCGAGCATTGGGATGCCGTGATCTGCACCTCGCTCGCGGTGCACAAAAGCGTTGACCAGTTGCTCTCGGCACAGGCCGCGTTCCTGAAGGCGAGGCTCGGCGCGCGGCGCATGCCGATCCCGCAGCTTCCGGTTATCCCGCTCGGGGTGAACTGCGCCGACTTCACGTTTCGCGATGGCGAACGGCAGCGCGCCAGGCAGATGCTGGGCATCGACGACGATGAGATCGTCTTGCTCTACGTTGGACGGCTGTCTTTCCACGCCAAGGCCCACCATGTTCCGATGCTGCTGGCTGCGGAACAGGCCAGCAAGGGGCATAGGGTCGTGCTGGTGCTGGCGGGTTGGTTCGGCAAGGACGCCACCGAGCAGCTCTTTGTCCGCGAGTGCTCGGAATTCGGCCCATCGCTGCGACGCATCTTTGTCGACGGACGCAAGCCCAAGGACCTCAGGGCCGCATGGGCGGCAGGAGACATTTTCACCTCGCTTGCCGACAATTTTCAGGAAACGTTCGGGCTTACGCCGGTCGAGGCAATGGCCGCCGGACTGCCGGTCGTGGTGTCGGACTGGAATGGCTACAAAGAGACCATCCGTCACGGCACCGATGGCTTCCGGGTACCAACGTTCACCCTGCCACCCGGTTCGGCCGAATTCCTGGTCGAGCGGGCAGACTTCGGCTTCGACAACTACGATACCTACACGGCACTGACGAGCGCAATGATCGCCGTCGACATTCCCGCCGCAGCAGCCGCCTATGCCGCACTCTTTGCCAATCCCGATCTGCGGCGACAGATGGGCGCGGTGGGGCAGAAGCGCGCGCGCGATCATTATGACTGGTCGCAGATCATGAAGCTGTATCGCCAGCTGTGGACCGAACTCGCCGACCGCAGGCGAAGCAAAGTCGAAGGCACAGTTCCGGCCGGAATGGTTCGTCCGGACCGGCTCAATCCATACACCATGTTCAACGGCTATCCGACCCGAACGCTCGAGGGCGCATGTGCGTTCGCGCTTGGCGATGGCGTGGACCGCAAGGAAGTGCAACGCAGGCTATCAGCCGAAAGCATCGGTCGTGCCGCACAGACACTGACCAGGCCGCAGGCCGTGGACGGCATCGTCAACGCATTTGAAAAGCATGGTCCATCATTGTCGATGTCGGAACTGGTTAAACACACACCCGACATCCCGCGCGATGTCGTCGACAGAACGGTGATGATTCTCGCCAAGTGTGGCGTTCTCAGGCTCTTGCCCAACCCGCACGCGACGCCTTCCGCGAGCAAACGATAATCCGGCAGCCGGCTGTCCTGCTCGCAGCTTCACCGCACCGACCCCCGGGAACGGGATCACAAATGAGAAGGCCGCCTCAACCGGCGGCCTTCTTTGGAGCGTATTGCAGTCAAAACTCCGGAGATCAGGGCCCGGTCTCAATTCTCAACTGAACTTGAACATGCTCGCATCGAGCTGTGCCGGCGCCACGCCGATCAGCCAGACCGCACTGCCGGCAGCATCGGTGATGATCGTGGTGTTGATCCCGGCAACGTAGGTCTCGGCCGCCTGTACGTCGGCAAACGAATGCAGCGATGTCCCTGCAAAGTTCACGAAGTCATTCACGCCGCCCGTATTGAAGTCCTGGACGACCATGACCTCCGAAGAGGCGTCGCTGATCACGAACGTATCGGAGCCACCACCGCCCCAGGCGTAGTCAACGCCGCCGCCACCGCTGATGACATCGTTGCCGCTGCCCATCAGGAACACGTCGACGCCGCTGCCGCCGGTCACCGTATCGCCGCCGTTGGAGCCATAGACGTAGTTCTGGCCCGAACCGCCGTAGATGACATTGCCGTCGGCCTCGCCCGACGAGATGAAGATGTTCAGGCCCGAGCCGCCGTACATGGTGTCGACGCCTGCGCCGCCGTAGAAGTAGTTGGTGCTGTTCCCGCCATAGAGATAGTCGGTGCCATCACCGCCAAACATCACGTTGACATCGCTTCCGCCGGTCCCACCCGAGCCGATCAAGGTATCGGTGCCGGCCCCGCCAAACAGATAGTTGAAGCCGGCGCCTCCATAGAGCACATCATTGCCGTCCTCTCCCAGCAACACGTCGAGGCCGTTGCCGCCGATCAGGACGTCATTGCCGGCGCCGGCATAGATATAGTCGTTGCCGTCGCCGGCATCGCCATAGTCGTCGCCATTGCCGAGAACGAGCACGTCGTTTCCGGCGCCACCGGTCGCGGTATCATTGCCGTCACCGCCGTAAAGCGAGTTATTGCCGGCATTGCCCGTCAGGACGTTGTTCAGCGCGTTGCCGGTGCCGAAAAGATTGCCCGAACCGTCCAGGATCAGATTCTCGACGTTGGCGGTCAGGCTGTAGTTGATCGTGGTGTGAACAGTGTCGGTGCCTTCACCGGTGTTTTCGACCACCACGTCGCCGGGATCGTCGACGTAATAGGTGTCGTTGCCCAGCCCGCCGGCCATCGTGTCCGCACCGGCCCCGCCGTCCAGCGTGTTGTTGCCTGCGCCGCCCGTGATGAAATTGGCGAGCGCGTTGCCGGTACCCGAGACATTGTTGGACGTCGCGATCGCGAGGTTTTCAACGTTGGCAGCGAGCGTGTAGTTGAAGTTACCGACGATCACTGCCGTGTCGGTGCCCTCGCCCACATTCTCGGTGATGGTGTCGCCGGGATTGTCGAGAATGTAGGTATCATTGCCGGCACCGCCGACGAGCGAATCTGCGCCGCCGATACCGTCGAGCAGATTGTCGCCGCCGTCACCGATCAAGGTATCGTTGAAATTCGACCCTCTCAGTCCTTCGATCGAGGTGTAGGTATCGCCGGCAGCGTCGCCGGTGTTCGAGGCCGGATTGGCCAGGCTGGCCAGCACGCCGGCCGCGGCGTTGACATACTCCGCAACGTCGTTGCCGGCTCCGCCATCGAGCGCGTCGGCACCTGCGCCACCACGCAGATTGTTGTCACCGCCGTCTCCGGTCAGCGTGTCGTTGAAGGCCGAGCCGATAATGCCTTCGATCGAGCTATACGTATCGCCCGCGGCCTCGCCGGTATTGCTGGCCGGATTTGCAAGACTGACGACCAGCGCCGTCGCCGCATTGCCGTAGTCCGCGTAGTCCGTGCCGGCGCCGCCGACGAGCGAGTCGGCGCCGAGGCCGCCTCGCAGGTTGTTGTTGCCTCCGTCGCCGATCAGGGTGTCGTTGAAGTTACCTCCCTGGATGCCTTCGATCGAGGTGTATGTGTCGCCGGCAGCTTCACCGGTGTTCTGGGTGGGATCCGCTAGGTCGGCCACAATGCCCGTGGCCGCATTGCCGTAGTCGGCGTAGTCGTACCCCGCTCCGCCATCAAGCGAGTCCGCGCCGGCGCCACCGCGCAGGAAGTTGTTGTTGGCGTCGCCGATCAGCGTATCGTTGAATGCACTGCCTCTGATCGCTTCGATCGAGATGTAGACGTCTCCGGCGGCTTCTCCGGTATTCAGCGCGGAGTTCGCCAGATCGGCAACGACCCCGGTTGTTGCATTGAAATAGTCGGCATAGTCAAAGCCGGCGCCGCCATCCAGCGTATCGGCTCCGAGACCGCCCTGCAGGAAGTTAATTCCGGAATCACCGACCAGATGATCGTTGAAGTCGCTGCCGCGCAATCCTTCGATCGAGATATAGGTGTCGCCGGCCGCTTCGCCCGTATTCTGGGTCGGGTCTGCGAGGTCTGCCGTGATGCCGACGCCCGAGTCTGAATAGGAAGCGAAGTCGAAGCCGGCACCGCCGTTGAGCACGTCGGCTCCGGCGCCGCCGCGCAACGTATTGTTGTTGGAGTCGCCGATCAGCGTGTCGTTGAAGGCCGAGCCTCTGATCTTGGAGATGTTGGAGTAAGTATCGCCGGCTGCTTCGCCGGTGTTCTGGGTGGGATCGGCGAGGTCGACCACAAGCCCGGCGGATGAATTGGCGTAGTCGGCATAGTCATTGGCCGAGCCGCCGATGATCGAGTCGGCCCCCAACCCGCCCTGCAGGTAAGAGGTGTTTCCATTGCCGATCAGGGTGTCGTTGAAGTTGCTGCCGATCAGGCCTTCGATCGATGTATAGGTGTCACCGGCCGCAAAACCCGTATTGACGGCTGGGTTTGCCAGGCTCGCTTTAATGCCGACGCTGGAGTCGATGTAGGATGCAAAGTCTATCCCGGTTCCGCCGTCCAGGGAGTCGGCGCCATCGCCGCCGATCAGCGTGTCATTGCCGGCAAGTCCCAGCAGCGTGTCATTCGTGTTCGAGCCGTTGGGTGTTCCGGTTACGGTGTCGTTGCCTGACGTGCCTGTAAATGTCGCCATGATATAATCCCCTTGCGTGGTCAAAAAAGTCGTTGTGCAATGCGAGTAGTCGGCAGAATCCAGATCTCGGCAGGAGAAACGAAGCGGGAAACGCCGATTGGCTAAACAGAGCGTGAGAGCAAAAACGACAGCAGTGCAGCAGCGAAAGAGCTGCCGCTCAGTTAGTGCGTTGAGTTGATCAGGTGACGAAAATCCAATCGGGGCGCGTTCAGCCGACCTGGACCGGCAATGAGTTCCCCCTCCCCTTTTCCAATATTAACGAAATAGTAAATATGGAAACAATCTAAGCGAGAGGATTTACGCGAGTCAACGCTCATCTGCACGACGATTGTCGCGGAATTCGCCTGGTCGATCTGCGGACCAGCTCACGGCAGCGCCACGAGCTCGGGTGGGTAGTCTCGTCGGCCGCAAGCTTGCGACTATGCGCTGCGGTGCACTCGCAACCGCAACATGATTCCAGAGCCTGGCATGAAGACAACATTGCGTTCAGCTTGACGACGATAGGTCGCAGACGCTTTGGCCAGGATCTCGGGCATCGGCACTTGCCGGAACCGAAAATCACTGGAAACTGCGCGTCGATTGCAAATGTCAGGGAAGGTGGAGGATCAAGCGATGGGAAGCGTATGGCGAAACCCCGTACTGATCGCGAGCGTGCAGCCCAATCCTCCTGTCAACGGCACCGATAACGGGTCCAACAACCTCGATGCACCTGTGCTCGCCGCCATCGGCAACGACCAGATGGCGATGGTCTACATGCAAGGTGGCTATGCCAACTTCCCTGACCTCAGCTACCGATCCATCGCTCTGCAACGGGTCGATCCGCTCGGCAATACGTTCGGGACCCCGATCACGATCACCAGCAGTTCTTACAGTCCGACCTTGATCGGCTCGGTCGTTTCGTCGCCTGGCGTGACCGCGCTCTCCACTGGATCGGTCGCCGTTTCCTACACTTACGGATCCTACAACACGGGCACGCTGCGGACCGACGTGTTCGCGAAGATTGTCGCGCCAGACGGCACCGTCGGGGCGGAAATCAAGCTCAATACCACCGCGGGCAACCAAACCAACGCAACGATTACGGCCGTGGCAGGCGGCGGATTTCTTGCGGTCTGGCAAGATGCCATTTCCCCTCTACCGGGCGGCGTCGGCGGCGACGGCTCCGGCTCGGGCATCAACGCCCAGCTGTTCGATGCCGCCGGTAACAAGATCGGTTCCGAGTTTGCGGTCAACACGACGACCGCCGGGAGCCAGACCACCCCTTCGGCGACGACGCTCACCAATGGCAACATCCTGGTCAGCTGGATCAGCGGCGCCAATGTCGAAGCGCAGATCTACACCTCGGCCGGCGTTGCGGTCGGATCGGAGATGACCTTGTCGACCGCGCCCGGGCCCAGCGCCTCGGTCGGCTACGACAAGGTCGTCGCGCTCTCCGGCGGCGGCTTCGCGCTGGTGCGGGACTACACGAACTCGATCATCGCTGCCCTCAACCCCGTGATCGATGTGCAGGTGTTTGACGCGACGGGCACGGCGGTCGCGCCGGCGCTGCAGATCGACGGTGTCGGCACCGGCTATTTCATCAATTCAATCGACGCAGCCGCGGCGAGCGACGGCGGCGTGACGGTGACCTACAGCGCCAACGACGCGATCGTTGGGGTCACGGCGGTCAGCCGCTACCACATCGCAAGCAACGGATCGCTTGGTGACGCCAGCACGGTGACGACAGCCTCGAACAGCACGTCGGCAATCGGCGCGGCCGCGATCGCCATGTATGGCGACGGACGCGAGCAGATCGTCTGGGAGCAGCACCAGCCCGGCTTCGCCGACACCTTGCAGGAATCGATCTACGACGATCGCAACACCACGACGTTTTACGCGACCGCCACGCAGCCGACCGCGGTCGGCAGCATCTCGAACGACCTGATCTACGGCCACGCCGGCGCGGACACGCTGTATGGCTACAGTGGCAACGATGTTCTTGTCGGCCAGGGCGGTGACGACATCGGCTATGGCGGCGACGGCAATGATTATTTCTATGCCGGCGCCGGCAACGATACGCTGTTCGGCGATGCAGGGCTCGACGTGCTGCTTGGCGAAGACGGCAACGACGTGCTCTACGGCGGCACCGGCTTCAACTATCTCTATGGCGGCAACGGCAATGATATTCTGAACGGCTCGGGCGGCGCGGCTCCCAGCGACGTCAACGTGATGTACGGCGGCGATGGTGCCGATCTGCTGTATGGCGGCGCCGGCACCAACTATTTTTACGGCGGCGCCGGCGTCGACACCATGTACGGCGGATCCGGTCTCAACATCTTCATCTCGTCGGGCGAGAGCGACGGCAATGTCATCTATGGCGGCACCGGCCAGAACTATGTCTATGGCTCGAACGGCGGCGACACCGTCACCGGCGGCACCGGCGTTGACGTTTTCCTGATGGGTTCCGGCAACGACAGCATCACGGGCGGCGGCGGCGTTGATTATGCCTCGGGCGGCGGCGGCAGCGATACCTTCACCCTCAACGATTCGACGTCCGAGGTGATGGTGATCCAGGACTTGAATGCCGGCGGCGTCAACGACCTGATCAATTTCGCTGGCACGTCGCTGCACTCCTTCGCCGATGTCCAGGCGGCGTCATTCTACGTGGCCGGTACCAACACCACCATCATCACCGACGCCGCAGGCAACGCGGTCTGGCTGACCGGCGTCGCTCCGGAACAACTGGACGGCAGCATGTTCAAGTTCAGCTGAATGCTTCGGGCCCAGACGGCATCTGCAACGCCCGGCTTGATCCGCGCCGGAGCCGCTAGTAAATGTTACCGCTCGTTGTTGAGCCTTGCGAGTGCCCCGCGCTAGGCCCCCAACACCGGAACCGTCACGGCCGCGAACCTCTCGATCGTGAGCTAAAGATTTTTTAGGCGGGCTTTTCCGCGCCGAACGCCCCCCGAAAATTCCGCGGGCCGAGCGAGTTTTTTCGCCTCGGATCAACTAAAAGTGGTATCAAGCGTCGATAAAGCGAAATTATTCAAATGCATCTTGCAACGGGCGGTTGGATCGGGCGGACGATTTTACTGAGGGGTAGGAAATGGCTTGGACTTATACTGTTCAGCTCAGCGGTAGCGCTGGAGCGGCGACGGATTCGGCCCTGGTTTACGACCTGCAACAGGCGCTAAGCGTCTGGCAGGACTATATCGGCGGCATCGGCAATCTTGTTGTCGACCTCAATATTACGACCACCGCCGTGGGGCGGGCAGATGGCGGGCCGACGTCGTCCTATTATGTCGGAACCAACGGCGGCTTCGACGTCTATGAGCCTTCGAGCCAGTACGAACTGACGACGGGACAACACCTCAGCGGCACGACGAGCGACATCACCATCGATGTCGACACCTCCTATCTGCAATATCTCGATCTGGACTACGGTCTGAGTCCGAGTAGTCAGGTCCCGTACAACAAGCTCAACCCGATCGACGTGTTCCTGCACGAGGTGATGCACGGGTTCGGGATGACGGGCTGGTACAGCCAGAGCGGTCAACTCCCCAGCAACTATGAATCGACCTTTGACACTTTTATCCAGAAGTCCGGATCGCTGGCCTATTTCATCGGTGCGCATGCGGAGGCCGCGTATGGCGGCCCGGTACCGCTGACGACGGACAGCAACGACGGGGAAAACTACTATCACTTCGGCAATCAGCAATCCGACTTCAACGCCTCGCCATCAACAGTCACGGACCCGCTCACGCTGGATCTGATGAATGGGATCGTGTTCTTCGACGACTACCAATACGTCGTTTCATCGCTCGATCTCGGAGTGCTGAAGGACCTCGGATACAGCGTCCGTGGCTACGCCGACGACACCATGTACGGCACGGTTGGTGCGGACTCGCTCTATGGAACGGCATCAAACGACCTGATCTCCAGCGGCGCAGGCAACGACATCATCGTTGCGGGCGCCGGCTTCGATACCATCGACGGCGGCGACGGTAACGACTACATCTACGCCGGCGCCGACGCTGACGTTTTGAGCGGCGGCAACGGCAACGACGTATTGCTCGGCGAAGACGGCGATGACGTGATCTATGGCGGCACCGGCTTCAACTATCTGTTCGGCGGCAGCGGCAATGACACACTGGTTGGCGCGGGCGGCACGTCGGCCAGCGACGTCAATGTGATGTATGGCGGCGACGGCGCCGATTATCTGTTCGGCGGCGCCGGCACCAACTACTTCTATGGCGGCGCCGGCGTCGACACGATGTATGGCGGCTCGGGTCTGAACATTTTCATCTCGTCGGGCGAAACCGACGGCAATCTGATCTACGGCGGCTCCGGCCAGAACTACGTTTACGGCTCGAACGGCGGGGACACCGTCACCGGCGGCACCGGCGTCGACGTCTTTCTGATGGGCTCGGGTGCGGACGATATCACCGGCGGTGGCGGCGTCGACTACGCCTGGGGCGGCGGCGGCAGCGACACCTTCAACCTCAACGACAAGGCGTCCGATACCGAAGTGATGGTCGTCGAGGACTTCAACGCCGGCGGCGTCAACGACTTCGTCGATTTCGCAGGTACCTCACTGCATTCGTTCGCAGACGTCCAGGCTGCCGAATTCTACGCGGCCGGCATCAACACCACCATCATTACCGACGCCGCAGGCAACGCGGTGTGGCTGATCGGCGAGGCACCCGCACAACTGAACGCGGGCATGTTCAAGTTCAGCTGAGAGTGTTGGCTTCACGCCGTGGGCGATAAACGCGCCCGCAGCAAAAAGCCCCGGACGATGCCGGGGCTTCTCACGTGATCGATCGCAATGACCGCAGCTCAATAGCGGTAGTGATCCGACTTGTAGGGACCTTCCTGCTTGACGCCGATATAATCGGCCTGGTCCTTGCGCAGCTCGGTCAGCTTGACGCCGATCTTGGCGAGGTGCAGGCGGGCGACCTTCTCGTCGAGCGTCTTCGGCAGCACGTAAACCTTCTTGGCGTACTTGCCGTCCTTGTTGTTGGCGAACAGCTCGATCTGCGCCAGCGTCTGGTTGGTGAACGATGCCGACATCACGAAGGACGGGTGGCCCATCGCATTGCCGAGGTTCACGAGGCGGCCCTCCGACAAGAGGATGATGCGGTGCTTGTCGGGGAATTCGATCTCGTCGACCTGCGGCTTGATGTTGGTCCACTTCAGATTGCGGAGCGAAGCGATCTGAATCTCGTTGTCGAAGTGGCCGATGTTGCAGACGATGGCGCGATCCTTCATCGCGCGCATGTGCTCGATGGTGATGATGTCCTTGTTGCCGGTGGCGGTGACGAAGATGTCGGCGCGCGGCGCGGCATCTTCCATGGTCACGACCTCATAGCCTTCCATCGCCGCCTGCAACGCGCAGATCGGATCGACTTCGGAGACCATGACGCGGCAGCCGGCCTGGCGCAGCGAGGCCGCCGAACCCTTGCCGACATCGCCGAAGCCCGCGACCATTGCGACCTTGCCCGACAGCATCACATCGGTACCGCGGCGGATGCCGTCGACCAGCGACTCGCGGCAACCATAGAGGTTGTCGAACTTCGACTTGGTGACGCTGTCGTTGACGTTGATCGCCGGGAACAGCAGCGTGCCCTTGTTGGCCATCTCGTACAGGCGATGCACGCCCGTGGTGGTCTCTTCCGACACGCCCTTGATGTTCTTGGCGATCTCGGCGAAGTAGCCCTTCGGCTTCTCCTTCAGCAGGCGCTTCACCAGCGCGTAGAAGATCTCCTCTTCTTCCGAGCCCGGCTTGTCGAGGAATGCGGTATCGCCCTGCTCGGCGCGCACGCCGGCATGCACCAGCATGGTGGCGTCGCCGCCGTCATCGAGGATCATGTTTGGCGTGCCGCCGCCGTGCCAGTCGAACAGCTTGGCGGTGTAGTCCCAGTACTCGGTCAGCGTCTCGCCTTTGATCGCGAACACCGGAATGCCGGCAGCCGCAATCGCGGCGGCGGCATGATCCTGGGTCGAATAGATGTTGCAGGAAACCCAGCGGATATCGGCGCCGAGCGCGGCCAGCGTCTCGATCAGCACGGCGGTCTGGATCGTCATGTGCAGCGAGCCCGCGATGCGCGCGCCCTTCAGCGGCTGCTTGGGGCCGAATTCTTCGCGGGTGGCCATCAGGCCGGGCATCTCGGTCTCGGCCAGCGAGATCTCCTTGCGGCCGAAATCGGCGAGCGCAATGTCCTTGACGATGTAGTCGGTGAAGCCGGGCTTCGTGGGGGCGTTCATGTGAGCGTCCTGTTGTTGAATTGGTCATTCCGGGACCCCTCAAAGAGGCGAACCCGGAAGCTCGAGGTGACGGATAAGGATTCCGGGTTCGCTCGCTCCCGCGAGCGCCCCGGAATGACGCAAGTCAGAGCGCGCGCTTGAGCTGTTCGACGAGATCGGTCTTCTCCCAGGAGAAGCCGCCCTCATTGTCGGGCGTGCGGCCGAAATGACCATAGGCCGAGGTGCGCGCGTAGATCGGGCGGTTGAGGTCGAGATGGGTGCGGATGCCGCGCGGCGTCAGATCCATCGCCTTGGCTGCCGCCTTCTCGAGCTGATCCTCCGACACCTTACCGGTGCCGTGGGTGTCGATGTAGATCGACAGCGGGCGCGCCACGCCGATTGCGTAGGCGAGCTGCAGCGTGCAGCGGTCGGCGAGACCGGCCGCGACGATGTTCTTGGCGACGTAGCGCGCGGCATAGGCGGCCGAGCGGTCGACCTTGGTCGGATCCTTGCCGGAGAACGCGCCGCCGCCATGCGGAGCCGCGCCGCCATAGGTGTCGACGATGATCTTGCGACCGGTCAGGCCGGAATCGCCGTCGGGACCGCCGATGAAGAACTTGCCGGTCGGATTGATGTGCCAGATCGTCTTGTTGCTGATCCACTCCTGCGGCAGCGCCTCGCGCACATAGGGCTCGACGATGTCACGGATCTGCTTCGAGGTGAGGTCCTCGACCAGATGCTGGTGCGAGACCACGATCTCGCGGACGCCGACCGGCTTGCCGTTTTCATACTGCACGGTGACCTGGCTCTTGGAGTCCGGACCGAGCACCTTCTCCTTGCCGGAGTGGCGCGCTTCGGAGATCAGGCGCAGGATCTTGTGGGCATAGAAGATCGGCGCCGGCATCAGGTCCGGCGTCTCGTTGGTGGCATAACCGAACATGATGCCCTGGTCGCCAGCGCCCTCTTCCTTGACCTCGCCCGGCTGCAGCGCGTCGACGCCCTGCGCGATGTCGGCCGACTGCGGATGCAGCAGGATCTCGATGTCGCAGTTCTTCCAGTGGAAGCCGTCCTGCTCGTAGCCGATGTCCTTGATCGCGTTGCGAACGACGCTCTCGATCTGCTCATTGGTGACCGAGCTCGGGCCGCGCGTTTCGCCGGCGATCACCACCTTGTTGGTGGTCGCGAGCGTTTCGCAGGCAGCGCGGATCTGCCACGGGTCGATGCCCGCTTTCGGTCCCTCGCGGTAGAACAGGTCGACGATCTCATCGGAGATACGATCGCAGACCTTGTCCGGATGGCCTTCGGAGACCGACTCGCTGGTGAAGAGATAAGACGCGCGCATCAACTAAACCCCTTGTTTCGTCGAAGTCCGACGTTGGTTGGTGAATATGTCCCCGGAATGTCAGTCTCGTCGCCGTGAGATGACGTAGGATTCGTCGTAGAACCACAGCCCGTTGTGTTTGCGGAGAACCTCGCGTGTGGCCTCGAGAGCTCGTCCGTTTTCGGTCGTTTCGGTCAACCGCTCGTCTTCGATCTGCGCGACATATACCGCCGCATTCCACGCCGCAAAGGCCGTCGAGGTTCCGATCGAGCCGGTCACCTCATTGGGCAGCGCTTCCATATCATATCGAAAGATCGAACGGTTATCGGCGTAGGCGTTGAAGTTCAGCTCGCGTCCGGCGGAGCCCAACTCGTATTTCACGGCGCGCAGTATCTCATGGCGGCTGACGGCGAAAGGATTTTCTCCGGGCCACACCGCTTGAATCATTTCGAGCCCGGGATCGCCGCCGTGGGAGTGGATTCCTATCAACCGTCCGCCGCCGCGCAGCGCGCGGGCGAGCGGCGCGATGATCCGCTTGGCGCGGAAGTTCACCGAGGATTTGGCGCGGTAGGGCTGCGAGGCGATCACGAGATCGAAATTAGCCTCGGTGCGGCCGGCCCGCGGAATGATGGAATCGAGCAGGAAGCGGTGATCATCCCGATACAGCACCAGCGCCACCGGCCGCTCATAGATCGGCATCGCATTGCCGGGGCTCAGATTCGCTCGCCAGTTCTGCTCAAGGAATGGGCCGAGTTCGGCGATCTGGGCCTCGAATTCCCCAGAGGACGCACCCCGCAAGGCCACCTCATGCCAGATCATGCTGGCGGCGGCCGCGGAATTCTTCGGCGTCAGCCAGGGTGCCTCGGCGTAGTACATGTTGGTGAAGACGAAGACGCTGGCCGGATGCTCGAACAGGCGGTCGGGGACCTTGTCGAGGGTGAGACGGACGTCCTCGAGGCTCAGTTCCTTGCCGGCGATATAGAACGGCATATGTGGGAAGCGGCCATGCATGGCACGCAGGACCCGCGCCAACACGGTGCCGTCGCCCATCCCGGCATCGAATACCCGCAGCGCCGGCGGCCGGGGGTGGATCGCGGCCAGTTCCAGCGCCACCCGGTCGGCGATCACCCGCTTCTCGCTGCAGGTGTGCACGAACAGCAAATAGCGCTGGCGATTCTCGAAGAACCGGAAATTGCCCCGCGGATCGCGCTTTTCCGGCGGCACCACGAGGCCGCGCGGCGGCGCCACACCGCCCGGCGTGGACGTCGCGATGAAGCCGTTGATGCGGTCGAGCGTGTCGATGGTGATGCGCTTGCCCTCGCGCAACCGGTGCACCAGCTTGCCGTCGTTGACGGCACGGCGGCCGAACGTCGTCTCCGCCATGTCGGAACGGCGGCAGAAATCCGTGATCTGACTGAGGATTTCGTCGTTCTTCATGGGGCCAAGGGCGGACGGCGGTGTGGGCAGCGGTGAGTGGGACAAAAGTGGGCAGAGATCGTGCGTGACGGCGTGTTACCACCATTTTCCCACCAATTGAACCCCTTCCGCGGCTCCATCACCAAACAGTCATGGATTGCACCTGGATCGCCGTTTCAACCGCCTCGCCGTCGCCGATCACCATGACCGCTCACCCCGGGGATGACCGATGCGCCGCCTGCTCCTGATTCCCTGCCTGCTTGCCGCCCTGCTGTGGGCGGCGCCCAATTTCGCCCAGACGCGCGCCCAACTCGGCCCGCTCTGCACGACCGACACCACGCCCGCCGACCAGATGATCGACGCCTGCACCAAGATCATCGCGTTGAAGGTGTTTTCCGGCGAGAAGCTCGCCACCATCCATTTCTGGCGCGCGGTCGGCTGGAACAAGAAGGGCAACTATGCGCAGGTGATCGCTGACGCCACCGAGGCGTTGCGCCTCAAGCCCAGCACCGCCGTCTACAATTTGCGCGGGTCGGCCTATTACGACAAGGGCGAGTACGACATCGCGATCGCCGACTTCAACGACGCGCTGCGCATGGGGCCGCCAAGCGGCATCATCTTTCACAACCGCGGCAACGCCTATCGCGGCAAGGGCGACTATGCCAAGGCGATCGCCGACTACGACGCCGCGATCAAGGCGGGCCCGAAGTCGGCGTTTTCCTACCAGAACCGCGGCTCATCGAAGCAGGCGCTCGGCGATCTCGACGGCGCGCTTGCCGACATCAACGAGGCCGTGCGGATCGACCCGTCGCTGCCGCAACCGCTCATCAGCCGCGCCGTCATCTGGCGGGCCAAAGGCGACATCGCACGCGCGATCGCGGACACCACGGAAGCGATTCGACTGGCGAAGGCGAAGGCGCCAGCCAACATCATGACGCCGCCAGGCAGCGTGCTGATCTCAGCCTATACCCAGCGCGGCCTCGCCTATGAGGCCAACGGCGACGCCGCGCATGCCAAGGAGGATTACGCCGCGGTTCTCGAGGGCGCCTCCTCCGATGCCGGCAGCAAGGCCAACCAGGCCACCGCCAAGGTGCGGCTCGCGCTGCTCAAGGAGGCCGACGCGGCGCCGCGCAAGACGGCATCGTCACCTGCCGCCGAGAGCAGCCCAGCTCCCGCACCGCCGGCGCCCACCGCTGCACCAGCCGCCCCCGCAGCGCGCATGCAGGCCGCCACAACCGGCCGGCGCGTCGCGCTGGTGATCGGCAACGGCGGCTATGCGCATGTGAAGGCGCTGCCCAATCCGCCGAACGACGCGCGCGCCATCGCCAGGAGCCTGCGTGAGATTGGCTTCACCGTCACCGAAGGGCTCGACCTCGATCGCTATGCGATGCAGACGACGATCCACGATTTCCTGCGCGAGGCGGCGCGGGCGCAAATCGCGGTGGTCTACTACGCAGGTCACGGCGTGCAGGTCGACGGCAGCAACTACCTCGTGCCGGTCGATATCGAGTTCAAGGCAGGAAGCCGCATGACGGACGCGATGGTCGACATGGACACCATCATGGCCGGCCTCGACGATCAGATCCGCACCAACATCCTGATCCTCGATGCCTGCCGCAACAATCCGATGGCGCCGCAGCTGGCCTCCGCAGGCCCGAGCCGCGGCATCGAGGCCGGCTCCGGCCTTGCCGCGCCCGCGACGCTCGGATCCGGCTCGACGCTCGGCGCCGGCACGCTAATCGCGTTCGCGACCGCGCCGGGCCAGATCGCGCTCGACGGCGAAGGCGCCAACAGCCCGTTCTCGGCAGCGCTGTCGCGCCATGTCGGCACGCCCGGCCTTGAGGTGCAGCAGATGCTGACGCGGGTCCGCGCCGAGGTCGTCGCCGCGACCAAGGGCAAGCAGGTGCCTTGGTCGAACTCCTCGCTGCTCGGCGAGGTGTATCTGGCGGAGCAGTGACGGTACAAGAGACAGCGTCATTCCGGGGCGATGCGAAGCATCGAACCCGGAATCTCGAGATCACGGGTTCGCGCTTTGCGTGCCCCGGGATGACGCTAGCGCGTCACTTGCCCCACACCTCGTTCGCGACTTCGACGGCGAGCCGCAGCTTGGCCCACTGCTCTTCCTCGGAGAGGATGTTGCCTTCCTCGGTCGAGGCGAAGCCGCATTGTGGCGACACCGCGAGCTGCTCGAGCGGGGCGAACTTCGATGCCTCCTCCAGCCGCCGCTTGATGTCGTCCTTCTTCTCGAGCTCGCCGAACTTGGAGGTGATGACGCCGACCACCACGACCTTGTTGCCCTTGGGCAGGAAGCGCAGCGGCTCGAAGCCGCCGGCGCGATCGGAATCATATTCGAGGAAATACCCGTCGTAATTGGTGCCTCCGAGCATGGTCTCGGCGACCGGCTCGTAACCACCGGAGGAGATCCAGGTCGAGCGGAAGTTGCCGCGGCAGACATGCGTGGTGATCACCATGTCGGACGGCCGATCGGCGATCGCGTAGTTGATGACACGCGCGTAGATCTCCTGCAGGCCGTCGGGATTGTCGCCGCGGTCGCGCGACTTCTGCAGTTCCTACCGGCGAGCACAGATAGGCCCACACCGTGTCGTCGAATTGCAGATAGCGGCAGCCTGCATCGTAGAACGCCTTCACCGCTTTGCGGTAGGTCTTGCCGAGATCCTGATAGAATTCCTCGAGGTCCGGATAGACCTCCTTCGAGATCAACTTGCGGCCGCCGCGGAAGTGCAGCACGGCCGGCGAAGGGATCGTCATCTTCGGCGTGACATGGGCCTGGTCGGCGTATTTCTTCAGGAACCTGAAATGATCGAGCATCGGGTGCTGATCGGAGAAATCGAGCTTGCCGATCACCCTGATGGCGTCGTGCCGGGTCTGCACGCCTGCGAACTGGATGCCCATGTCGGGATGAAACAGTTCACAGCCGGTCAGATGGCTGAGGAAGTCGAAGTGCCACCAGGAGCGGCGGAACTCGCCGTCAGTCGCAAGCTTGAGGCCGACCGAGGCCTGCTTGTGCACGACCTTCTCGATCTCCATGTCCTCGATCTTGCGCAGCTCGTCGGCCGAAATCTCGCCCTTCTCCAGTTTGGCGCGGGCCTCCTTGATCTTCGGCGGCCGCAACAGGCTGCCGACCTCGTCGGCGCGGAACGGAGGCTTGGTTCGCTGCATGGTCAACTCCCGAACGTTTCTAATGTGCTTTGGCCCCGGAGACGCCGAGATGGCGCTCGAGGACGGACGGATCGGCTTTCAGCGCACTGCTTGCGGCATCGTGCACGATCGTGCCGCGTTCCAATATCACAACGCGGTCGGCGAGCCCCAGAATCTTTTGCGCGTTCTGTTCCACGATGATCGAGCAGATGCCGCCGGACCGCGTGATGGTTCCGATCGCCTTTAACAATTCCTCAACGATGATCGGCGCGAGGCCTTCGGTCGGCTCGTCCAGCAGCAGCACTTTCGGGTTCAAGGTCAGCGCGCGGCCGATCGCCAGCATCTGCTGCTCGCCGCCGGACAGCTGGTTGCCGAAATTGCCGCGCCGCTCCTTCAGCCGCGGAAACATCTCGTACACCCGCTCGACCGTCCACGGCCCGGGCTGCGCCACCGCGGTCATGTTCTCTTCCACCGTCAGCGAGCGGAAGATGTTGCGCTCCTGCGGCACCCAGCCGATCCCGGCGCGGGCACGCTGGTCCGGCCGCATCGCCGTGATGTCGTGGCCCGCGAGCGCGACGCTGCCGCCGAAGCGGCGCGTGATCCCGACGATCGAGTTGATCAGCGTGGTCTTGCCGGTGCCGTTGCGACCGAGCAGCGCGAGCACCTGGCCCTCAGCGAGCGCCAGCGACATGTCGGGCAGCACCACCGCCTCGCCGTACCCGGCACGCAGGCCCTGGATGGAGAGCAGGTCAGGCATCGGCGGCCTCGCCGAGATAGACCGCCCGCACCTGCGGATCGCGCGCGACCTCTTCGGGTGCGCCCTCGGTGAGCAGGCCGCCATTGACCAGCACCGAGATACGGTCGGCGAAGGAGAACACGAGGTCCATGTCGTGCTCGATCAGCAGCACGGTGACGTCGCGCGGCAGTGCCGCGACCGCCGCCAGGATATCGTGGCGCTCGCTTTCGGGCACGCCGGCAGCGGGCTCGTCGAGCAGCAGCACCCGCGGCTTGGCGGCGATCGCAACCGCGATCTCGAGCAGCCGCTGCTTGCCGTAAGGCAGCGTCGAGGTGAGCTCGGTCATCACGTCGAGCAGGTGGAAGCGCGACAGGATCTCGGCGATCTCGGCGTTGACCTCGTTCCGCGTGCCCATCCGCCGCCACCAGTCGCCGCCGCGGCCCATTCGCTGGGACACCGCAAGCCCGATGGTTTCGAGCGGCGTCAGGTCGGCATAGAGCTGGTTGATCTGGAAGGTACGCGACAGCCCGCGCAGCACCCGCTTGTGCACGGAGAGGCCGGTGATGTCGTGTCCTTCGAGCAGTATCTGCCCGCTGTTCGGCGTCAGCACGCCGGTGAGTTGATTGATGACGGTGGTCTTGCCCGCACCGTTCGGCCCGATCAGCGCGTGGCGGGCGCCCTGCATCACCTTCAGCGAGAGGTCGCGGGTGACGCGAAGACCGCCGAAGGATTTTTCGAGATTGCGGGTTTCCAGCGCGATCGTCATGACGCATCACCATCGGGCACCGCGACAGTCGACTTGCGGCCGGCGGACTGGCGGATGATCAGGTTCGGCACGAACAGCACCCAGCGATGAATCCGCGCGCGGCCGACCATCACGATCACGACCAGCACGAGACCGATCCAGAACAGCCAGTATTGCGGGGTGATGCTCTGAAACAGCTCCTGCAGCATCTTGAACACGACGGCGCCGATCAGGCCGCCATAGAGATAGCCGGTGCCGCCGATCACCAGCACCAGCATCAAATCGGCCGAGCGCTCGAAAGAAAACACGTCGAGCGAGGCGAGCGCCGTGGTCTGGGTGAACAACGCGCCGGCAATTCCGGCATAGAAAGCAGCGAGCGTATAGACCGCGATCAGGCGGCGGTTGACCGGCATGCCGATCGCGGCCGCGCGCAGCGGATTGTTTTTGATCGCGCGCAGCGACAGGCCGAACGGCGAATGCACGACGCGGCGGGCGAGCAGGAACAGGATGAACAGCACGGTCAGCGAGTAGAACAACCCGGTCTTGCCGAACATGTCGAAGGCGAACAGCCCGAGGATCGGCTGCATCTCGATGCCCTGCAGGCCGTCGGTACCGCCGGTGATGTTGGAAAAGCGTTCGGCAAGTGCTTCCAGCAGCAGCGCGATGCCGAGCGTCACCATCAGCCGGGTCAGGTCGACGCCGCGGATGACGAGGAAACTGGTCAGAAAGCCGAGCACCGCCGCAACGAGACCGGCGGCGATCAGCGCGATGACCGGCTCGTTGATGATGCCATGCAGCGCCAGCAGCCCGGCCGAATAGGCGCCGACGCCGAAGAACGCCGCATGGCCGAGCGAGACGATGCCGGCATAGCCGAGGATCAGGTCGAGCGACAGCGCGAACAGGCCGAGCCGCACGATGTCGGTCATGATCAGGTAGCGCGACGGGAACATGAAGGCGCAGGCCAGCGCCAGCACCCAGAACGCGATCTCGCTGATCCGCCAGCGCGCGGTGGCCATCGCATGAGTGGAGACGTCGGACAGCGCGGTCATGACGGCCTCACCGCGCCGCGGTGCGGCCGAACAGGCCGTTCGGGCGCCAGAGCAGGATCACGATCATGACGGTGTAGATCACGAAGGGGCCGACCTTCGGCACGTAGTATTTGCCGGCGACGTCGGCGATGCCGAGCAGCAGCGAGGCCAGGAACGGACCGGTGATCGAGGAGGAGCCGCCGACGGTGACGACGATCAGGAAGTAGATCATGAACTTCAGCGGGAAGTACGGATCGAGCCCGAGGATCTCCGCACTCAGCGCACCGCCGAGACCAGCGAGGCCGCAGCCGAAGGCAAAGGTGAAAGCGAACACCTGCGGCACGTTGATGCCGAGCCCGATCGCGGCACGCGGATCGTCGACCGCGGCGCGCAAGCGGCTGCCGAACCGCGTCTTCGCCAGGATCAGTTGCAGCGCCAGCGTGAGCAGGCCGCAGATCACGACGATCATCAGCCGGTAACGGCCGATGCCGACGCCGAACAGGTCGATCTGGCCTTCCAGCGCCGCCGGCAGCTTGATGAAGACCCGCGACGATCCCATGATGTAATCGACCGCCGCAACCGACATGAACACCAGACCGATCGAGAACAGCACCTGATCGAGATGGCTGCGGCTATAGAGATGGCGATACAGCGTCCGCTCCAGCGCGATGCCGATCAGCGCACTTCCGACAAAGGCGAGCGGCAGCGCCGCGAAGAACGGCCAACCGGAATTGTTGACCAGCACGGCGCAGATATAGCCGCCGGCCATCGCGAAGGCGCCGTGCGCGAGGTTGACGAAATTCATCAGCCCGAGCGTCACCGCAAGCCCACAGGCCAGCACGAACAGCAGCATGCCGTAAGCGACGCCGTCGAACAGGTTGGTGAGGATTGAGGCCATGAAGTCAGCTTAACCGAGAAGACGCAAACGACACCACGTCAACAGGATCGTCATGGCCGGCTGGTCCCGGCCATGACGTGGAGGGAGGCGGAGCTTCGCGCGTCACTTCTTGGTCTTGCCGGAATCCTTGACAGCCTCGAAGGTCGCGAACTCGACATTGTAGAGCTCGCCGTCGACCTTCTCGACCTTGCGGATATAAATGTTCTGCACGATGTCGCGGGTTTCCGGATCGATCGAGATCGGGCCGCGCGGGCTCTCCCACTTCATGCCCTTCATCGCCTCGATCAGCTTGTCGCCATCGGTAGCACCACCGGTCTTCTTCAGCGCCTCGTAGATCAGATGAATGCCGTCATAGCCGCTGACCGCCATGAAGCCGGGACGATTGCCGAACGCCTTCTTGTAGGCGGCGACGAAATCCTTGTTCATCTGCGACGGATGCGCGGCGGAATAAAGATGCGCGGTCACGGCGCCGAGCGCGGCATCGCCCATGTTGTTGAGCAAATCGTCGTCCATGACGTCGCCGGGGCCGATCACCTTGATGCCGCTCTTGTCGAGCCCGCGCTCGGCATATTGCTTCATGAAGTTGCCACCCTGCCCCGCCGGCACGAACACGAACATCGCGTCGGGCTTGGCATCCTTCATGCGTTGCAGGAACGGCGCGAAGTCGGGATTGGCGAGCGGGACCTTGACCTCCTCGACGATCTCGCCGCCGCCGGCGGTGAAATGCTGCTTGAAGAAGGTCAACGCGTCGTTGCCCGGCGCATAGTCGGAGGTCAGCGTCGCGACCTTCTTGATGCCGTTCTTGACCGCCCAGTCGCCGATGATGGTGGAGGACTGCGCCAGCGTGAAGCTGGTGCGCACGATGTAGGGCGAGCGCTCGGTGATGATCGAGGTGCCGGCGGCCATCACGACTTCCGGGATCTTGGCCTGCGTCGCCAACGGCGCCGCCGCAAGCGCCGCGGGCGTCACGCCGAAGCCCGCGATGAAGTTGACCTTGTCGTTGACGATCAGTTCCTGCGCCAGCCGCTTGGTGTTGTCGGGCACCGCGGCGTCGTCCTTCAGGATGATCTCGATCTTCTTGCCGGCGACGGTATCGCCCTTCTGCTGCATGTAGAGCTTGATGGCGTTATCGATCTGCTTGCCGGTCGAGGCCTGGCCGCCGGTCATCGGCAGGATCAGGCCGATCTTGACGGCGTCCTCCGCCCGCGCCGGCAGGCTCGCGCACAACCCCGGAAGCACCGCCGAGGCGGCACCCCACAGCAGCATCTTGCGACGATTGAACATCGACATCCCTCCCCCTTCCAATCTTCTGCATCGAGCCGAGTCCCCCGGCCCTTAACCCAAGCATGTCACGGCCAAGCCGCAACGCGACAAGGCGTCTCCCCGTGCCCGCTGTCAATCGGACGATGGGCGTGTGTCGCGCGCAGTCATCGGATCGTTGCAACAGCAACCAGTATCAGGGTACCAGAATTTTCCCACGAAACTCAACGTCCCGAACGGCGTGCCCCGGTCGCCGTGCGCTTGATTTATTTGTACGATCGTACAAATGAAGCCGCGATGTCAACAAACAAGCACAATTGCAGCCGAACGGTCGCGGCCGAGATCATCATCCATAAAGACCAGGGCTGTATCCTGCCGCCAATGCCGATCCTCACCCGCCCGATCCCTGTCCTGACTGCCCTCGCGCTCGCAGCCTGCGCGCTCGGGGGATGCAGCACCATGAACCAAAAGCTCTCGGCGGGGATGGCCGACTACATTCCGGCCTGGGCCGGCGGCCTGCCCGCAGACGCGCCACCGCGGGCGGGCACCCCGGAATACGACAAGTTCATGCAGGAGCGCGAACGCAAGCGCCTGATGCCGGCGGCCGAGCGCGGCGACGACGCCAGCAAGCCGTCAACGCCAGCCTCCACACCGCAGAACGCGACTCAATAAAGCGCGACGAGATCAGGCTGAAGCGTCATCGCGCTTTGGCGCCCTGTCTGAGCATGATCCTTTCGGAAAGCTGCTTCGCACCTTTCCGGATCAAGCTTTAATCCACGAACACCACAGTCTTGCGCCCATTGAGGATGACGCGGTCGGCGAGGTGGTAGCGGATCGCGCGCGCCAGCACGCGGCGCTCGATATCGCGGCCCTTGCGCACGAGATCATCGGGGGTGTCGCGGTGGCTGATGCGCTCGACGTCCTGGTCGATGATCGGTCCCTCGTCGAGATCGCTGGTGACGTAATGCGCGGTGGCGCCGATCAGCTTGACGCCGCGCTCATGCGCCTGGTGGTAGGGCTTGGCGCCCTTGAAGCCCGGCAGGAAGGAATGATGGATGTTGATGCAGCGGCCCGACAGCCGCGCCGACATCTCGTCCGACAGGATCTGCATGTAGCGGGCCAGCACCACGAGGTCGGTCTGGGTGTCCTGCGCGAGCTTCCAGACCGCGTCTTCCTGCTGGCGCTTGGTCTCTTTGGTCACCGGCAGATGATGGAACGGGATATCGCCGAAATCGAGCGAGCCATAGGTCTCGCGCGGGTGGTTGGAAACGATCGCGGTCGGGATCATCTCGAGTTCGCCGGTGCGCCAGCGATAGAGGATGTCGACCAGGCAGTGATCGGACTTGGACACCAGCAGCATCACCCGGCGGAGGCTGGCGCGATCGCGCATCTGCCAGTCCATGCCGAAGCGTTCGGCGATCGCGGCAAAGCCGGTCTGCAGCGCCGACAGCCCGACGGCGAGGTCGGCGGCGGTGAACACCACGCGCATGAAGAACTTGCCGGTCTCGACGTCGTTGAATTGCTGGGCGTCGAGGATGTTCTGGCCGTTATGCGCCAGGAAGGTCGAGACCGCGGAGACGATTCCCGGCCGATCGGGACAGGACAGAGTCAGAACGAATTGATGGTCGGGCATGCCAATTGACCAAAGCTTGAGCAGATGTGTGGAACAGTCATTTTCGGCCCTCGTCTATCACCGCCGGCGGCCTTGCGCCAATGCCGCCGCAGGGGTCAAATCGAACAAATGACGGCAATGTTAGTTTAAGGACCATCATGGCTGACCGGCTGAATGGCTACCGCATCCTGATCCTCGAGACGCGCGAGGAGGCGCAGTTTTCCCGCCTGCTCACCGAGCAGGGCGCGGACGTGCTGCAATGCCCGATGTTCACCATCCACGATGCGCCAGATCCGGCCCCGATCGAGGCCTGGATTCGCCGCGCCATCGAGCGGCCGTTCGACGACCTGGTGCTGATGACGGGGGAAGGCCTGCGCCGGCTGATGAAGGTCGTGCGCCGGATCGGGGTCGAGGCGGAGTTTGTCGGCAGCCTCGGCAAGGCGCGCAAATTCGCCCGCGGGCCGAAGCCCGGGCGGGCGCTGCGCGAGATCGGCCTGGAGCCGCAGATGACGACCGAGAAGCCGACCTCGGAAGGCGTCGCCGAGATGCTGTCGAAGCAAGACGTGGGCGGCCATCGGCTCGGCTTGCAGCTCTATCCGGACAAGGACCACAGCACCCTGATCGGCGCGATCAAGGCGCAGGGCGCCGACGTCGATACCGTGCTGCCCTATGTCTATGACGCGCAGGCCGCCGACGCCAACATCGTCACCGCGATCGAGGAGATGGCACAGGGCCGCATCGACGCCATCGCGCTGACCAGTTCGGGCCAGGTTCGCCGCCTGATGGAAGTCGCCGAGAAGCATCGCTGCGAGGCAGAGTTGCGCGAAGGGCTGAAGCAGACGCCGATCGCCTCCGTCGGACCGGTGGTGTCGGACGAGTTGAAGGCCTACGGCCTGCCCACCGATATCTATCCGGCGAACGATGCGTTCTTCATGAAGCCGCTGATCTCGGCGATGGCGACGGCGCTGGCAAAGGCGCCGCCGCGGACAGCGGCGAAATAGCCGCTCGGCGTTATTCCGCCGCCTGCTTGGTTTCGCTCAGATAGGCCTGGTACGCGCGCTTGATGCCCTCCTCGAGCGAGGTCGAGGCGCGCCAGCCGAGCTTGGCGAGCCGGCCGACGTCGAGCAGCTTGCGCGGCGTACCATCGGGGCGCGAGGCGTCGAAGCTGATCTCGCCGCGATAGCCGACCGTGGCGGCAACCACGCGGGCGAATTCGGCGATGGTGATGTCCTCGCCGGTACCGATATTGACCAGCTCCGGCGAGGAATAGGTCTTCATCAGGTGGATGCAGGCGTCGGCGAGATCGTCGACATAGAGGAATTCGCGGCGCGGCGTGCCGGTGCCCCAGACCACGACATTGCCGGCGCCCGAGATCTTGGCCTCATGGAAACGGCGGATCAGCGCGGCGACGACGTGGCTGTATTCAGGATGATAATTGTCGCCGGGGCCGTAGAGGTTGGTCGGCATCACGCTGATGAAATCGGCGCCGTACTGGCTGCGATAGGCCTCGGCCATCTTGATGCCGGCGATCTTGGCGATGGCGTAGGGCTCGTTGGTCGGCTCCAGCGGGCCGGTCAGCATCGAGTCCTCGCGCAACGGCTGCGGCGCCAGCCGCGGATAGATGCAGGACGAGCCGAAGAACATCAGCTTCTCGCAGCCATTGGCGTGGGCCGCCTGGATCACGTTGGTTGCGATCGCCAGATTGTCGTAGAGGAATTCGGCCCGCAGCGTGTTGTTGGCGACGATGCCGCCGACCTTGGCCGCGGCGAGGAACACCGCCTGCGGCCGCTTGGCGGCAAACCAGGCGTTGACCGCGGCCTGGTCGCGCAGGTCGACCTCGCTACGGGACACCGTCAGCAGATCGACCTGTTCGCGCGCCAACCGGCGCACCACCGCCGAACCGACCATGCCGCGATGGCCGGCAACAAAAACCGTCTTGCCCTTCAGTTCAAACGCCGTGCTTGCCATTGGCCGCATCCTGCCTGGCCTCGACGAGATCGCCGGCGACCATTTCCTTCACCAGTTGCGCGAACGACGTCTTCGGCGCCCAGCCGAGCTTGGCGCGCGCCTTGCTGGCGTCGCCGATCAGAAGATCGACCTCGGTCGGACGGAAGTAGGTCGGATCGATCTGCACCAGGGTCTTGCCGGTGGCCTTGTCGACACCGACCTCCTCGATGCCCTTGCCGCGCCATTCGATGGTGCGGCCGACCTCCGCAAACGCCAGCTCGACGAACTCGCGGACCGATCGCGTCTCGCCGGTCGCGAGCACGAAGTCACCGGGCTCGTCCACCTGCAGGATCCGGTGCATGCCCTCGACATAGTCGCGGGCATGGCCCCAGTCGCGCTTGGCATCGAGATTGCCGAGATAGAGCTTGCTGTCCAGTCCGAGCTCGATGCGGGCGACGCCGCGCGTGATCTTCCGGGTCACGAAGGTCTCGCCGCGGATCGGGCTCTCGTGGTTGAACAGGATGCCGTTGCTGGCGAACATGCCATAGGCCTCACGGTAGTTCACCGTGATCCAGTAGCCGTAGAGCTTGGCAACGCCGTAGGGCGAGCGCGGATAGAACGGCGTGGTTTCCTTCTGCGGCACTTCCTGCACGAGGCCGTAAAGCTCCGAGGTCGAGGCCTGGTAGAACCGCGTCTCCTTCTCCATGCCGAGGATGCGGATCGCCTCCAGCAGGCGCAGCACGCCGATCGCATCCGCGTTGGCGGTGTATTCCGGGCTCTCGAAACTGACCTGGACGTGGCTTTGGGCCGCGAGGTTGTAGATCTCGGTCGGTCGAATCTGCTGCACCAGGCGGATCAGATTGGTCGAATCGGTCATGTCGCCGTAGTGCATCAGGAACGGCACATTGCCGACATGAGGGTCCTGGTAGAGATGATCGACGCGGGCGGTGTTGAGCGAGGACGAGCGACGCTTGACCCCGTGCACGGTATAACCAAGGCTGAGCAGATATTCGGCGAGATACGCGCCGTCCTGTCCGGTAATGCCGGTGATCAGCGCAACGCGCCGCTTTGAGTCCTGAGCCGCCATATCATCTCCAGAGAGCGCGAAAACCGCGCGGTCCCGACGAGGCCGGTCTGTAGCAGACGGCTTCCTCCAAGTCTAATGGCATAATCGTTTGCAAGATCAGGACTTTAGAGCACCCGAAATGGCTCGGTCCGACCCGGCGCCGGTCATTCCCCGTAGTGGCGCAGCCGGTCGAGCTCGATGATCGTCACCCCGCCATATTCGAGCCGCAGCAGCCCCTCGCGCTCAAGCCGCTTCAGGCACTGGTTGGCGTTCTGGCGGGAGATTCCCGACAGCGCCCCGATCTCCTCCTGGGTGATCTCGAGGTGCAAGGTGAGTTCGGGGTAGAGAATCGGATTGAACAGCGAGGCGATCGAGCGCGCCAGCCGCGCGGTTGCGTCGAGCGTCCGGCCGTATTCGAGCAGCGCGATGAACTGGCCGAGCCGCTCGTTGAGCTGTCCCACCAGGAAGCGGTTGAAGCCGACGCTGTTCTCGAACAGCCAGACGAAGGTCCGGCGGTCCATCATCGCCAGCCTCGTGTCGCGCAGCGCGACCACGTCGTAGCGCCGCGTCTCGTTCTTGAGGACGGTGCCCTCGCCGAACCACGCGCCGGCGGTGAGGCCCGCGAAGCTCGCGGCCTTGCCGCCGCGCGAGACGATGCCCATCCGCGCCAGCCCGGTGACGATGCCGGTCCAATATTGGAAGTTGTCGCCACGCATGAAGATGAATTCGTTGGCGCGGTAGGATTTCTCGGAAATGCCGGCGCGCGCGATATCGATTTCTTGCTCGCTCAGTTCGCGCGACCAGGCCGCGATGCGCTTCAGGTAATCAGCAGCGATCATTCTAGCGACGGCATCCCACCCCAAAGACCAGACACGATATTGCACCGCAGCAATGTCGTGCACCAAGTCGTGCGCAAAGTCAGGAACCCGCCTCTTGGAATGCCAGCGAAAATTCCTGACCAATTGTCGGGCACATGACAATTCAACCTATCGCTTTCTCGTATTCAGAGCCACCTCGCGTAACGCCGCGCGCCGCTCCTCGATGGATCGCGGACAGCGGACGACGCGAGAGACGGGCTTGCAGGCAGGGTGCGGCGTTACCGCGCATGATGCAGGCGATCGGGGCAAGCGATGCTCCCGAACGCCGGCATCATTAGTCGGATGGTCTCCCTTCGGCGGCCCGTATAAGATCGAGGCAAGATCGAAGCGAAAGATAAAGAGCGCACCAAAGCGCCCGTATCTGGAGGGAACAGGGTGGCCAACAGTCTCGAGGTGCGCGGAGTCTCATTGCGCTTTGGCGGCGTCCGCGCGTTGACCGAGGTGAGCTTCGGCGTCAACGAGGGCGAGCTGTTCTCCATCATCGGCCCGAACGGCGCCGGCAAGACCTCGATCGTCAACTGCATCTCCGGCCGCTACCGCCCCACCGAAGGCCAGCTGTTCTACCGTGGCCAGGACATCACCGGCCTCACCCCGAACGCACGGCCCCGGCTCGGCATCGGCCGGACCTTTCAGAACCTCGCGTTGTTCCACCACATGAGCGTGCTCGACAACATCATGGTCGGCCGCCATCACCTCCTGAAGAACAATTTCATCACGGGCTCGCTGTACTGGCTGACCGGCGCCCGCCGCGAGGAGCTGGAGCACCGCCGCAAGGTCGAGGAAATCATCGACTTCCTCGACCTGCAGTCGGTCCGCAAGGCGACCGCCGGCACCCTGCCCTACGGCCTGCGCAAGCGCGTCGAGCTCGCCCGCGCGATGGCGCTCGAGCCGCAACTGATCCTGCTCGACGAGCCGATGGCCGGAATGAACTTCGAAGAGAAGGAAGACATGGCGCGCTACATCGTCGATCTCAACGAAGAGTTCGGCATGACGGTGATGATGATCGAGCACGACATGGGCGTCGTGATGGACATTTCCCACCGCGTCATGGTGCTCGATTTCGGCCGCAAGATCGCCGAGGGCGATCCGGCCACCGTGCTCGCCGACCCCCACGTCAAGCGCGCCTATCTCGGCGAAGAGGACGAGGCACTGGTCGATCCGGACGACAAGCCGGCGGTGCGGGAGAGCGCGGCATGATGGACTATGCCGGTCGGGCCGCGCAGGCCGACACCTTCCCCAAGATGCTGCGCCTCAACGCCAGGGAGCACGGCAACGAAATCGCGCTGCGCGAGAAGGATTTCGGGCTGTGGCGTGAATTCACCTGGAACGACCACCAGACGCGCACCCGTGATTTCGCGCTCGGCATGGTCGAACTCGGCCTCGGCCGCGGCGACGTGATCGGCATCATCGGCGACAACCGGCCGGATTGGGTCGCCGCCGAGATCGCTAGCCACGCCATCGGCGCGTTGAGCCTCGGCCTTTACCGCGACGTGCTGGACGAGGAAGCCGCCTACCTCCTGACCTATGGCGAGGCCAAGCTGGTGTTCGCGGAGGACGAGGAGCAGGTCGACAAGCTGCTCGGCCTTGCCGACCGGGTGCCGCATCTCAAGCACATCATCTATTCCGACCCGCGCGGCATGCGCAAATACGACGATCCGCGCCTGATGGAGGCGAACAAGCTCGTCGAACTCGGCCGCGACCGCGCCGCGCGCGAGCCTGGCCTGTACGACCGGCTGGTCGACGCCACTGATGGCGAGGACGTCGCGATCCTCTGCACCACCTCGGGCACGACGGCCAACCCGAAGCTCGCGATGCTTTCGGCCGGACGCGTGCTGCGGCACTGCGCGACCTATCTTGCCTTCGATCCGAAAGGGCCGGACGACGAATATGTCTCGGTGCTGCCGCTGCCCTGGATCATGGAGCAGATCTACGCACTGGGCAAAGCGCTGCTCTCCCGGATGAAGGTCAATTTCGTCGAAGAGCCCGACACCATGATGCACGACTTCCGCGAGATCGCACCGACCTTCGTGCTGTTCGCGCCGCGGGTCTGGGAATCGATCGCGGCCGACGTCCGTGCCGGCGTAATGGATGCCTCGCCGTTCAAGCAGCGCCTCTACGAGCTCGGCATGAAGACCGGGCTTGCGGCGCTCGCCGAGGGCAAGCGCTCTGTTTTCGCCGACCAGCTCCTGTTCCGCGCGCTGCGCGACCGGCTTGGCTTCACCCGGCTGCGCTCGGCGGCGACCGGCGGCGCGGCGCTCGGGCCGGATACCTTCAAGTTCTTCCAGGCGATGGGCGTGCCGCTGCGGACACTGTATGGCCAGACCGAGCTGCTCGGCGCCTACACGCTGCATCCCGCGGGCAAAGTCGACCCCGACACGACAGGCGTGCCGATGGCCGACAACATCGAGATCCGCATCGACAATCCCGACGTCAACGGCGTCGGCGAGATCGTGGTGCGGCACCCCAACATGTTCCACGGCTATTACAAGAACCCGGACGCCTCGGCCGCCGACATCAAGGACGGCTGGATGCATTCGGGCGACGCCGGCTACTACAACGACAACCGGCAGCTCGTGGTGATCGACCGCATCAAGGATCTCGCCGAGACCTCGCGCGGCGAGCGTTTCTCGCCGCAATATATCGAGAACAAGCTGAAGTTCTCGCCCTATGTCGCCGAGGCGGTCGTGCTCGGCGCCGGCCGCGACGCGCTCGCCGCAATGATCTGCATCCGCTACTCGATCATCTCGAAATGGGCCGAGAAGAACCGGATCTCGTTCACGACCTACACCGACCTGTCCTCGCGCCCCGAGGTCTATGCGCTGCTGAAGAAAGAGGTCGAGACGGTCAACGCCACCCTGCCGCCGGCGCAACGCATCTCGCGCTTCCTGCTGCTGTACAAGGAGCTCGATGCCGACGACGGCGAGCTGACGCGCACCCGGAAAGTCCGCCGCGGCGTGATCAACGAGAAATACGCCGACATCATCGAGGCGATCTACCGCGGCAAGGCCAAAATCCCGGTCGACACCGTGATCCGCTTCCAGGACGGCTCCACGCAGCGCGTCCGCACCACGCTCGAGGTCGTCGATCTCGGCCGCGCGGCCATCGCGGAGGCCGCGGAATGAGACAGCCTCAAGCGATGGCAGTTGATGCGCCCTCTCCCCTTGTGGAAGAGGGCTGCACTGCCGGTAGACACGAACTCGCTTCGGTGAGGGGTCCTCTCTCCACAATCCCGATGCGGAGACAACCCCTCACCCGGCTTCGCTTTGCGAAGCCACCCTCTCCCACAAGGGGAGAGGGTGCAGCCGCCGCAGTCCGGAGCTACCACACCCCATGAACACCCAGTTCCTGATCCAGCTGATCGTCAACGGCCTCGTGGTCGGCACGCTTTATGGCGTGGTCGCCATGTCGTTCGTGCTGATCTACAAGGCGACGCAGGTCGTGAATTTCGCGCAAGGAGAGCTGCTGCTGGTCGGCGCCTGGGTGTGCTGGGCATTGCTGACCAAATACCAGCTACCGTTCTGGATCGGCATGCCGATCACGCTGGTGTTCATGTTCATCTTCGGCATCGCGATCCAGGTCGTGATCCTGCGTCCGATGATCGGCGAGCCGATCATCTCGGTCATCATGGTGACGATCGGACTCTCGACGGTGTTCCAGGCCGCGCTGAAGTGGATCTTCGGCGTCAACCCGCAGCCGTTCCCGCATATCTTCCAGAGCCAGTCAGTCAGCCTGTTCGGGCTGCAGATCCAGACCGTCTATGTCATGAGCCTCGTGGTCTCGCTCGCCATGATGGTCGGCATGGCCTGGTTCTTCCGCGCCTCCAAATACGGCCTTGCGATGCGCGCCACCGCCTTCAACCAGCAGGTCGCGCAGTCGCTCGGCATCTCCGTGAAGAGCGTGTTCGCGATGGCCTGGGCGATTTCGGCCACGGTCTCGGCAGTCGCCGGCGTCGTGGTCGCGGTGGTCAACGGCGTATCGTCCGGCCTCTCCGCCTACGGCATCAAGGTGTTTCCGGCCGCCATCCTCGGCGGGCTCGACTCGGTCGGCGGCGCCGTGCTCGGCGGCATCATCATCGGACTGTTGGAAAACGTCGCCCAATATGTCGACAGCCAGTATCTGCACTGGGGCAATCTCTACGAGATTGCGCCGTTCTACGTCCTGATCATCATCCTGATGATCAAGCCGTACGGCCTGTTCGGCACCAAGGACATCGAGCGGGTCTAGGCATGGTCGCCGAAAAGTGGAAACCGGTTTTCGGAAACGACCATGCCCAGACAAAAAGGGGCGTGACGATGACTTCACTCCGGCAGGGAGCACAATAGAGCCCCATGGCAACGAGCACCCTCATTCCGTCAGGCGATTTCCGCACCAGCTATGCGGCCGACACCACCATCTTCCCGACCGCGACCAGCCGCAATTTCGCGATCCTCGGCATCGTGCTCGCCTGCTTCGCGCCGATGCTGCTGTCCAATTACCTGCTCTCGATCGCGATCCAGATCGGCATCTTCGCGATCGCGGCCCTCGGTCTCAACGTCCTGGTCGGCTTCACCGGTCAGATCTCGATCGGCCATGCCGCGTTCTTCCTGTTCGGCGCCTTCACCTCGGCCTACATCTCCAACAACGCGCCGATCCCGGTGTTCTTCGCCATCCCCCTCGCCGGCGTGATCACAGCGCTGGTCGGTCTGATCTTCGGCGTGCCGGCGGCGCGGCTGAAAGGGCTCTACCTCGTCATCGCGACGCTCGCCGCGCAGTACATCCTGCTCGACTTCTTCTCGCGCGCCGAATGGTTCTCGGGCGGCTCCGTGCCGGCCAGCGCCAACCCTTTCTCGATCTTCGGCTACACCCTGCGCGGCGACCGGCAGTATTTCTACGTCGTGCTCGCCTACATGGTGGTCAGCTATCTGCTCGTCACCAACCTGATGCGCACCCGCGACGGCCGCGCGCTGGTCGCGATCCGCGACCACTATCTCTCCGCCGAGATCATGGGCATCAACCTGACCAAGTACCGGACGCTGTCGTTCGGGCTGGCCGCGTTCTTTGCCGGCATCGCGGGCGCGCTCTATGCGCATTATCAGCTCGTCGTGTCCCAGGAAGGCTTTGGTATCGAGCGCTCGGTGCTGTTCCTCGCCATGGTCATCATCGGCGGCACCGGCTCGGTGATGGGCACGCTGATGGGCACGGCCTTCGTGGTGCTGCTGCCGGAATCGATGGAGTGGCTGAGCGCCTGGCTGAAGGGCGGCGCCATCGACAAGGCGCTGCAGCTCAACAACAACATCACCTTCCTGCGCGAGATCGCGATCGGCCTGATCATCATCGGCTTCCTGATGTTCGAGCCTGATGGCCTCGCGCATCGCTGGCGGCAGATCAAGGCCTACTGGAAGCTTTATCCGTTCTCGCACTGACGCATCGAGCAACTCAAATTCGGTTCAACGAATAAGCAGGAGGAAACAACAATGACGATTAGATCCCTTTTGAGCTCGGTCTCCCTCGCGCTGCTGATCAGCAGCGCAGCCGCCACCGCACAGGCGCAGATCGCCATCGGCCATCTGCAGGACCTCTCCGGCGGCACCTCCGACGTCGGCACGCCCTATGGCCAGGGCGTCGCCGATACGTTTGCCTGGGTCAACAAGAACGGCGGCATCGGCGGCAAACAGCTCAATGTCGACAGCAACGACTACGGCTACCAGGTTCCGCGCGCGATCGCGCTGTACAAGAAGTGGTCGGCGCCCGACGGCAAGGTCGCCGCAATCATGGGCTGGGGCACGGCAGACACCGAAGCCCTCACCGGCTTTCTGGCGCAGGACAAGATCCCGGACATCTCCGGCTCCTATGCGGCCGCGCTGACCGATCCGGAAGGCACCAGCGGCAAGGCCAAGCCCGCACCGTATAATTTCTTCTATGGTCCGAGCTATTCGGACTCGATGCGCGCAATGCTGACCTGGGCCGCCGAGGACTGGAAGTCAAAGGGCAAGCCGGGCAAGCCGAAATTCGTTCATATGGGCGCCAACCATCCCTATCCGAACGCCCCCAAGGCGGCCGGCGAAGCGCTTGCGACCGAGCTCGGCTTCGAAGTGCTGCCGCCGCTGGTGTTCGCGCTCTCGCCCGGCGACTACTCGGCACAATGCCTCAGCCTGAAGAGCTCCGGCGCGAACTATGCCTATCTCGGCAACACGGCGGCCTCGAACATCTCGGTGCTGAAGGCCTGCAAGACCGCCGGCGTCGACGTTCAGTTCCTCGGCAATGTCTGGGGCATGGATGAGAATGCGGCGAAGACCGCCGGCGATGCAGCCGACGGCGTCATCTTCCCGTTGCGCACGGCGGTGAGCTGGGGCGGCAACGCGCCCGGCATGAAGACGGTGATGGAGATCTCCAAGATGTCCGACCCGTCGGGCAAGGTCTATCGGCCCGTGCACTACATCGCCGCGGTCTGCAGCGCGCTCTATCTGAAGGAAGCGCTCGACTGGGCCGTCAAGAATGGCGGCGCTACCGGCGAGAACGTCGCCAAGGGCTTTTACCAGAAGAAGGACTGGGTGCCGGCAGGCATGGACGGCGTCTGCAATCCCTCGACCTGGACGGAGAAAGATCACCGCCCGACCACGAAGGTCGATCTCTATCGCTCGAAGGTCTCGGGCGCGACCGATGGCGACATCAACGACCTGATGGCCAAGGGCACGATCAAGCTCGAGAAGGACAAGACCGTCGAACTGCCGCGCAAGCCGGAATGGTTTGGCTGGTGAGGTCGTGAGGCCGGCACCAGCGCAGCCTCGACAACAATCGTCATCCCCCCGAAAGCGGGGGATCCAGTACGCCGCGGCCTCTCGTTTGGTCTCTGGCGCCTCTGGAATACTGGGTCACCCGCTCTACTGCGCTGTTGCGCACGAGGCGCGGGTGACGACAGCGGAGAATAATCGAGATGAACGAAACCCTCGAAGCCACCCGCCCGGTGCCGACGGCCGTCCCGCCGCCGCCGCTGCTCAGCGTCAACAACATCGAGGTCGTCTATGACGACGTCATCCTGGTGCTGCGCGGCCTCAGCCTCGGGGTGCCGAAGGGCGCGATCGTGGCGCTGCTCGGCGCCAACGGCGCCGGCAAGTCGACCACGCTGAAGGCGATCTCCGGCCTGCTCAAGACCGAGGATGGCGAGGTCACCCGCGGCGAGATCCTGTTTGAGGGCCAGCGCATCAACGGCATCGATCCGGACAAGATCGTCCGCCGCGGCATCTTCCAGGTGATGGAGGGCCGCCGCATCGTCGCCGACATGACGTCGCTGGAGAATCTGCGGCTCGGCGCCTTCACCCGGCGCGACGGCGAGGTCTCTGATGATATCGACATGGTGTTCAAATATTTCCCGCGCCTGAAGGAGCGCACCGGGCTCGCCGGCTATCTCTCCGGCGGCGAGCAGCAGATGCTTGCGATCGGTCGTGCGCTGATGGCACGCCCGAAGATGATCCTGATGGACGAGCCGTCGATGGGGCTGTCGCCGCTGCTGGTCAAGGAAGTATTCGCGATCATCAAGGAGATCAACCGCGATCTCGGCGTCACGATCCTCTTGGTCGAGCAGAACGCGCGCGCCGCGCTGTCGGTCGCGAGCCACGGCTACATCATGGAACAGGGCAAGGTGGTGCTCGACGGCTCCGCCGACGAGCTGCGCGACAATGAGGACGTCAAGGAGTTCTACCTCGGCGGCGCCGGCGACCAGCGCAAGAGCTTCAAGAATTTGAAGAGCTTCAAGCGGCGCAAGCGCTGGCTGTGAGGCCATGGCGCGCTTTTCGCGCGGAGTTGAGGACCAGTTCGCGTGCAGAAAGCGCTTGCAGCCATCAAGACGGTTCTAGCCGAGCACCTGCTCGGCTTCGGTGACCGCGCAGAGCACATGGTAGAACGACGACGCCGGGATCGTGGCGACCAGCGAATTGCCGTCACGGTCGAACTGGTCGTACCAGCCGCCGGCCACCGGATGGCTGAGATAATGCCGCTCCAGCAGCACCAGCGCCGCGCGCGCCTCGTCCGCGGCGCCGGCTTCGCCCGACTCCGCCTGCGCCGTCCAGGCTTTCGCCAGCTCGCTCTGCGGCCACAGCCGCCTGGTGTGGCGGCGAATGTTGCCCTCGGCATCGCCCTCGTCGACAAGGCAGCCGGTGGCGGCGTCGCGATAGCGCAACGCCGAGGCCAGCAGTTCGCCGCGCGGGCGCCCGGTGGGGCAGCCGGTGATGCGCTCAAATCCCTTCAGCAGCCAGATCCACTCCGCGAGGTGCCCCGGCTCGACGCTGACCGGCGGGATCTTCGACCAGTCCTCCTCGAAATATTCGCCGAGGGTGCGCGTCTGCTTGTCGTAGAGATTGGCCAGGAACAGCGCGAAGAAATCGCCGGCGCGGTTCTGGAACGACAGATCGTGGGTCGCGTCGAAGCAGGCGATCATCGCCTCGAACAGATGCATCTGCGGGTTCTGCCGGCGCGGCATCGACGGCGGCAAGCCCTCGTGAAAACCGCCATGGGACGAGCGCAGCTGCGTATCGAGAAACGCCAGCAGCGCATCGATCTCGGCGCGGACCTGCGCGTCCTGCTCGAGGCCATAGACGGTCGCCAGCGCGAGCAGGATGAAGGCATGGCCATAGGTGTCGCGCAGCGGGTCGAGCACGCTGCCTTCCGCGGTCAGGCTGTAGACGAAGCCCGGCCGGCCGTCGGGCGCCTTGGCCTTGGCCAGCAGGTAGTCCAGCCCCTCCAGCGCGATCGCGCGCCCGTCCGGATACCAGCCCAGCTGGGCCGCCTTGGCGTAGCAATAAATCTGGCGCGCCTGCACCATGACCCGGCGCGGCGCCGCGTGATCAGCTGTCCCATCCTGACGCAACCGGTCGACGAAGCCGCCGGCGGTGCCGTCCCAGCCGGTGGTCGACCACAGCGGCAGCGCCTGGTCGATGATGCGGCGCTTCAATCTCGCGACGACATCGGCGGCCCCGTCCGCCGCAACGCTCTCTGCCTCAGCCATCGTGCTTCCTGGAACCGTCCCACTGTCAGCGGTCACCGTCTGATAGCACGGGCGGACCGGCACGCAACCTGCGCACATCCTCTCAAGGACCTGACATGACCGACCATTACGATGCCCTTGAAACGCGCGATCCGGCCGCGCGCGAGGCCGCGCTGTTCGCCCGCCTGCCGGAGGTGCTGGGCAAGGCGATAGCGGCGCCTGCCTACGCCAACCTGCTCAGGGGCATCGACCCTGCCTCCATCACCAGCCGCGAAGCGCTGGCGGGGCTGCCGGTGCTGCGCAAGTCGGAACTGCCGGCCCTGCACAAGGCGGCGCCGCCATTCGGCGGATTCGTGGCCGACAAGCCCGGCTCGTTCGCCCGGCTGTTCACCTCGCCCGGACCGATCTTTGAACCCGAAGGCCGCCAGGCGGACCCCTGGCGCGGCGCGCGGGCGCTGTTTGCGGCCGGCTTTCGCGAGGGAGATGTGGTGCTGAACACCTTCAGCTATCACCTGACCCCCGGCGGCTTCATCTTCGACGTGTCGGCACGGGCACTCGGCTGCGCGGTGATCCCGGCGGGCCCGGGGAATACCGAGCAGCAATTCGAGCTGATCGAGGCCTATCGCCCGATCGGCTATAGCGGCACGCCGGATTTCCTGAAAATCCTGCTCGACGCCGCGGCCAGCGCCGGCCGCGACGTCTCCTCGATCAAGCGCGCTCTGGTCTCGGGCGCCGCATTTCCGAAATCGCTGCAGGAGGAGATGAAGTCGCGCGGCGTCGAGGCCTATCAAGCGTTCGGCACGGCCGACCTCGGCCTGATCGCGTTCGAGACGCCGGCGCGCGAGGGAATGACGGTCAATGAGGATTTGATCCTGGAGATCGTCAAGCCCGGCACCGGCGATCCCGTCGCGTCCGGCGACGTCGGCGAGATCGTGGTGACCTCGCTCGATCCGCACCATCCCTGGATCCGCCTCGCGCTCGGCGATCTGACGGCCGCCCTGCCCGGCGCGAGCCCGTGCGGACGCACCAACATGCGGATCAAGGGCTGGATGGGCCGCGCCGACCAGACCACCAAGGTCAAGGGCATGTTCGTACGACCCGAGCAGATCGCCGAGATCGGCAAGCGCCATCCCGAGCTCGGACGGCTGCGTCTCGTGGTCACGCGCGCCGGCGAGGCTGATGCGATGACGCTGCGGGCCGAATGTGCCTCAGCGCCGGCGGCCCTGTTGAATGAGGTTGCGGCAACACTGCGTGCCGTGACGAAACTCGGCGGGGCTGTCGAGCTGGTCGGTAGCGGCTCGCTGCCGAACGACGGCAAGGTGATCGCAGACGAGCGATAACCGTCGAAATCACCCGAAGCGTGATCGATCCGCATTTGTCGCGCGCGGCATTGTGAACTATTGAGCAGGCTCATGCCGCGTGGAGACGAACGGATCATCAGCTCATGAGCAGCGCTTCAACGAATCAGCCGCGACGACCGGCGGTTTTCTTCGATCGGGACGGCGTCTTGAACAGGGACATCGGCTTCCTGTTCGAGAGTCACAGATTGATCTGGATCGACGGCGCGCGCGAGGCAGTGAAGGCTGTCAACGACCAGGGCTACTATGCATTTGTCGTGACCAATCAGTCCGGCGTTGCACGAGGTCTCTATGAGGAAGCACACGTCCAGCAGCTCCACGACTGGATGGCGGCTGAGCTCGGCAAGATCGGCGCCTATATCGACGCCTTCGAGTACTGCCCGTTCCATCCTGAGGGGACCGTTGAGCAGTATCGGCAGGACAGCCATCGCCGCAAACCCTCGCCGGGCATGATCAATGATCTGCTGGAGCGTTTCCCGGTCGATGTCGGACGCAGCTTCCTGGTCGGCGACCAGCCGAGGGATCTCGAGGCGGCGCGCGCCGCCGGTCTGAAGGGATACCTGTTCGCAGGCCCCAATCTGGAGCTGTTCCTGAAGCCTCTGTTGCAACGCAGCTGAGCGCCGCGCGAGGCGCGAGGCCAGGATCGAGATCAGAACCTTCGGACCAGCTCGATCACCTCGTCCTGCTGCTCGCGCGTGATCTCGGCGAACATCGGCAGCGAGAGAATCCGGCCCTGATCGCGATGCGCGTTCGGGAATTGCTCCGGCCGGTGGTCGAAGCGCGCATAGGCCGGCAGGAACGGCAACGCGGTGGGATAGTTGATCGCGGTCTGCACGCCGTTGGCGTTGAGATGGGCGGCGAGCGCGTCGCGGCGTGGATGTCTGATCGTGTAGAGATGATAGACGTGGCTGCGCCCCGGCGCGACCTCAGGCACCACGACGTCCTCGATCTGGTTGAGGCCGGCATCATAGACTTCGGCGGCGGCCTGCCGGGCTTCGGTCCAGGCGGCGAGATGCGGCAGCTTGGCCGACAAGATCGCGGCCTGCATGCCGTCGAGCCGGCTGTTGACGCCCTCGGTGTTGTGCTGGTGCTTCACCAGCCCGCCATGGCGCGCCAGCATGGCCATCTGCTCGGCCAGCGCCTTGTCATTGGTGACGACCGCGCCGGCGTCGCCCATCGCGCCGAGATTCTTGCCGGGATAGAACGAATAGGTTGCGGCCTCGCCGAACGTGCCGACCATGCGGCCCTTGTAGCGCGCGAGATGGGCCTGGGCGCAATCCTCGATCACCCAGAGCTTGTGCTTCTGCGCGATCGCCATGATCGCGTCCATGTCCGCGGGCTGGCCGTAGAGATGCACCGGGATGATGCCGACCGTGCGCGGCGTGATCGCCGCCTCGATCGCTGCGGGATCGATCGTGAACGTCGCATCATCAGTGTCGCAGAACACGACGGTGGCGCCGGAATGGGTGATCATCGCCGCGGTCGATATCCAGGAATGCGCCGTCGTGATCACCTCGTCGCCCGGCTTCACCTTCAGCGCCCGCATCGCGAGATAGAGCGCGTCGGTGCCGTTGGCGCAGGAGACGCAATGCGCGACCTCCGCGGCCGCGGCGAATTCGCGCTCGAAGGCGTCGACATAGCCGCCGCGGATGAAGGCGTTGTCGCGGATCACGCCGGCGATCGCCGCATCGATCTCGCCCTTGATGGACTGGTACTGCAATTGCAGGTCGGCATACGGCACAGCCATCGATATTCCCCTATTGCCCTATTGGCTCGCCAGCAGCCGGCGCGCCGGATTGCCGGCATATGTGCCCGGCGTCGTGATGTCCTTGGTCACAACCGATCCCGCACCGATGACGACGTCGTCGGCGATCCTGACCGGCATGATCGTGGCGTTGGAGCCGACCGACACGCGGTTGCCGATCACGGTCTCGCGCCACAGCTCCTTGCGTCCGCGCGCCGGGCCGCCCGTGGAGAACGTGTCGTTGACGAACATCACACCGTGGCCAACGAAGCAGTCCTCGCCGATGGTGACCAGTTCGCAGACGAAGGCATGCGACTGCACGCGGGTGCGCGCGCCCACCACCACGCCCTTCTGGATCTCGGTGAACGGCCCGACGAAGCAATCGTCGCCGAGCGTGCAGCCATAGAGATTGCAGGGCTCGACGATCTTGACGCGTTCGCCGAACGCGACGTCACGGACGCTAGCCTGATGCACGTCCGGCCGATTCACGAAACGACACCCAGCCGGCTCAGCCGCGGCGTGAAGCGCAGCGCGACCTCCTCGCCGGTCTCGATCGATTCATAGAGCGCCGAAATCAGCTCCAGGCTCTTGCGGCCCTCGAGCCCGTCGACCAGCGCCGCGCGCTGGTTCTCCAGGCAATCGACCACGTGATGATAGTAGGCCTGATGGCCGAAGCCGTAGACGTTGGGCGGGTTGACCGAGAACTTCTCCACCACGTCCTTGTCCGACGGCAGCTCATTGACGAAGCGCCAGTGCCGGATCTGGTTGACGGCGAAACCGGAAATCTCGACCGTGCCCTTTTCGCCGAGGATCGACAGCGAGCCCTCGAGATCGGTCGGACGCGCCGCGGTGGTCGCCTCGATGATGCCGAGCGCGCCGTTGCGGAACTTGAGCGTCGCGACCGCCGTGTCCTCGGTTTCGATGTGGGCGAGCGCCGTCGCCGCGCGTGCATGCACGCTGACGACGTCGCCGAAGAACCACTCCAGCATGTCGACATGGTGGCTGGCCTGATTGGTCAGCACGCCGCCGTCATAGGCCCAGGTGCCGCGCCAATCGTCCTGGTCGTAATAGGCCTGGTCGCGGCACCAGCGCACCCGCACGGTCCCCAGGATCAGCTTGCCGAAGCGGCCGGCATCGAGCGCCTCGCGCGCCTTGACCACCGGCACGTTGAAGCGGTTCTGCTTGACGATGAACATCTTGACGCCGGCCTCGTCGCAGGCCCGGATCATGTCGTCGGCGTCCTGCAGCCGCAGCGCCATCGGCTTCTCGACCACGACGTGCTTGCCGGCTTTGGCGCAGGCGATCACATGCGCGGGATGCAGCCCGCTCGGCGTCAAGACGGCAACCGCATCGATATCCTTGCGCGCCAGGAACTCGTCCATGTCGCAATGGGCCGGGACGCCGAACTTGCCGGCAACCGCATCGGCGCGCGCGCGAATCGGATCGCAGACCGCGACCAGGCTCGCCCCGGCGATGTGATTGCCACCCAGGAGATCGGAATGACGCTTGGCGATACGCCCGCATCCGAGCAGGCCAAATCTGATCATGCACAGGCCCTGTCTTGTCTCGTGGCCGACCGTTGCGGCCGGCCGAAGAGCCGAGGGAACAAGCGGCCTTGCGGCCACGCGGTAAGGTCCATTACCCGGAAAACTCGGGATTAGGCAAGGCCATGCGCCAAACCCGCCGCTAGGCTGGCGCCATCATCGCGTCCTAGCCTGCGCAACCGATCAGTCTCGAAATTTGCGGCCTCAAACCAGGACATTTGGCTCAGGCGCCCGACTTGTTGCAGCTCCAATAGATGTCGAGTCCGCAGTACCGCGGAATTGGCGAGGCAAGGAGCTGAGGACGCTTCCATCGTGTGAATGGGCGCTCCTGATCGGCGTTCTCGGGAGTGGCCTGAAAATTCGAAAATCCCGCACAGAGCGTCCGCAGAGACCTGGCCGAGATGAACTCGGTCGCCGGCGCGAGCGAACCGTCCTGCGTTTTATCATAGGCGCCCGTTTCGCCGTCGCGGAAGGTCCCCCGATAGCCTCCGAGTTCACGCATCATATAGCGGAGCGCTCGCTTCGGCTCGAGCACGAACTGCCGATAGGAGTAGGCGTAATAAACCATGCCGATGAGGCGTCCGCCCGGCACCAACAGCCGGCGGCAGGCCGCGATCGCGGCAGCAAGGTTGCCAGTATGATGCAGGCAGCCGATCGCGACGACCGCATCAAACGAATTGTCGGGAAGCGAGTTGCTGAGGATGCTGCCTTGAACGGCCCTGCCCTTCAGCCCGCTCTGCGCGATCCGGTGATTGACCATCGTGCACGGATTCGCAGCGATATCGAGGCCGGTGAAGTCCGCGCCGCTCTCCGCGATCTTCTGCGAGACGCTGCCGTAACCAAGCCCGATCTCGAGCACGCGCTTGCCGCGCATCGACTTCCAATCGATGTATTTCTCGAGATACGGATAGAACTGGAAATAATTCTCGTCGTAGCGACGCAGCGACTCCATCGAGGAATCGGTGATCCCCCACGCCCGCGCGGCCGCGGAGCCGCACAATTCGTCCCAGAACGCCGCATTGGCCGCGTCGATCGCCTGTTGAGTTTCAGTCATTGCGGCCCCTACCTGCTTCAGCCAAGGAATGTGTCCCGACGCATCCGACGCCGAATATCCGGTATTGCTCGTTCTGCCAACAACCAAAGCCCCGCGAGCTCCGAAGCGCGTCTGCTATCCCAACCGCTGGGCTTGGTAGCCTCGCCGCAGAATCTCGTCCCACCAAGGCCTATTATTAAGGTACCAATATACCGTCTTCCTGATGCCAGTTTCGAAACTCTCTTGCGGGTTCCAACCGAGGTCCCGCTCGATCTTGGATGGATCGATGGCATAGCGGCGATCATGACCCGGACGGTCCCTGACGAACGAGATCAGGCGCTTGTGCGCGCCCGCCTCGGCTCCCTTGGCCTGATCGAGCAGTGCACAGAGCAGTTCCACGACCTCGAGATTCGTTCGCTCGCTCCTGCCGCCAATATTGTAGGTGTCCCCCACTCTCCCGTGCTGAAGAACGCGGATCAACGCGTCCGCATGATCCTCGACATACAGCCAGTCACGGACGTGCTGACCGTCGCCGTAAACAGGCAGCGCCTCGTCGGCCAATCCCCGGATGATCATGTGAGGGATCAGCTTCTCGGGAAACTGAAAGGGTCCATAGTTGTTGGAGCAATTTGTCACTAGGGTCGGTAGTTCGTAGGTCTCGTGCCACGCACGTACGAGATGATCGGAAGCGGCCTTGCTGGCCGAATAAGGCGAATTCGGCGCGTAGGGGCTCGTCTCCACGAAATGGCCATCGATCCCCAGCGTGCCGAACACCTCGTCCGTCGAGACATGAACGAGCCGGAATGCGTCGCGCTCGGCAGGGTCCGACGCGCGCCAGTAGCGGAGGGACTCCTGCAGCAGCGTGAAGGTACCCACAACATTGGTCTGAATGAAATCGCTGGGAGCGTCGATCGAGCGATCGACATGGCTTTCCGCAGCAAGATGGATGACCGCCTGAGGCCGGTAATGATCGAACAACCTGCGCAAGTCCGGGCCGTTGCAGATATCCGTTTGCGAGATAACGTAGCGTTCGCTGCCGGCTGCCGACGGTACCGAGTGAAGGCTGGACGCGTAGGTCATCTTGTCAACATTGACAATCGAAGCGTCGGTGCAGGCCAGCAAACGGCGTATGACGGCAGAGCCAATGAAGCCGGCTCCCCCGGTGACAAAGATAGTTGCTCTGCTAGGCAGCACTGGCCCCGACCTCAGTTCGACGGCCTGGAATTTGCGAACAGATCATAGATCGACAGAAGATACTCGCCATAGCTGCTCTTCGCATTACGAAGTGCGGCGCTACGAAATGCCTCGAGCGAGATGTAGCCGAGCCTCAGCGCGATCTCTTCCGGACACGCAATCCGCAGGCCCTGGCGCTGCTCGAGAATTTGGACAAAATGACTCGCTTCGACCAGCGAGGCGTGCGTCCCGGTGTCCAGCCACGCGAAGCCGCGTCCCAAAACCTCGACATGCAGATCGCCGCGATTCATGTAGGCGCGATTGACGTCCGTGATTTCCAGTTCGCCTCTGGGCGAGGGCCTGATCGAGGACGCAATCTTCAGCACGTCGTTGTCGTAGAAGTACAGACCCGTCACCGCGAGATTGGATTTTGGCCGCCGCGGCTTCTCCTCGATCGAGATCGCCTTTCCATCCGCGTCGAGCTCGACGACACCGTAGTCCTGAGCGCGCTTGGCGACATAGCCGAAAATCGTGGCCCCCGAGACTCTCGCGGCGGCGCGCGCCAGCATTTCAGGGAGTCCATGACCGAAGAAGAGATTGTCGCCGAGGATCAAGGCGACGTTGTCGTCAGCGACGAAATCGCGCCCGACAATGAAGGCATCGGCAAGCCCGCGCGGATGATCCTGGCTGGCATACTCCAGCTTGAGGCCGAAATCCGAGCCGTCGCCCAACAATCGGCGAAACAATGGCTGATCCTGTGGCGTGGAGATAATCAGAATCTGGCGGATGCCGCTCAGCATCAAGGTCGACAGCGGATAATAGATCATCGGCTTGTCGAATATCGGCAGGAGCTGCTTCGAAACCACGGTCGTCACCGGGTAGAGGCGCGACCCGGTACCACCAGCAAGAATGATGCCCTTCATCCAATCCCGCCTGTGCAATTATCCCAATAGTCTATCAGAGGCCCGCGGTTCGGCAAACGCGCCGCCCGGTAACGGGCGCGTGGTGCCCCCGAAGGAGCAAGACGCATTTGCGCTCTTGGGCAGGAATAATAGAATGAAGCACAAGCATAATTCTTGTCGTCTTCCCTATGTCGTGCCATGTCCTTGACCCAAGAGGGGACATCGGTTGGCGATCGTGTAGGGATGGTCTGCCGATACGAAATCAACAGCGAACCAGTCCAAACGCACAGCCGATACGGCGGTAGATGAGAATGAACGATCGCGCTATTGAGCTGGAGCCTGGTTTCGGTTGGCGCCAGGCGAAACTTGCCCTGCTGGCTTATGCCCACATCGTGGTGTGCTGCATCTCGCTCTACTGCATCACGGTCACCGAATCCTTTCCAGGCATCATCGGCTTCGACAAGTCGCATCTTGCGGCTGCAATCGTGAATGTCCTGGCGTTCAGCCCGGTCGTGATCGTGTTCGCAATCGGTCGCTTCAGCTTCGGATACCTGGTCGGCTTCTACTTCTACGTCATGGTGCTTGGATATCTCTGGCTGATCGAATTTTCACTGCTTGATTACGATCACCGCCTGGCGCTCGTCTCGATCGTGCTGTCGGCATTTGCGTTCCTCGCCCCTGCGCTGCTCATCACCGCGCCCATGCGGCAAGTTGTCGTGATGCCGGAACGCGCCTTTCACATGATGCCGTCCGTTATCTTGCTCGTCTCAGCGGTCATCATCGGCGTCGGTTCTCTGTACAATCTCAAGCTTGTCGACCTCTCGGAGATGTACAAATACCGCGCGGAGGTGGCGCTACCGGGCGCCTTGCGATACGCGACCTGGATCGCCTCAAATGCGCTGCTGCCGCTCGCCTTTGCCTGCTTCGTTACCAGCAAGCGGTTCTGGCAGGCCGGCATCGCGCTGCTTCTGATGCTTCTGTTCTACCCGATCATGCTGACCAAGATGGCGCTGTTCGCGCCGGTCTGGCTGCTGTTTCTCGCGCTCATCTGCAAGCTGGCCGAGGCCAGGGTCGCTACGATCCTTTCGTTCTTCGTGCCCGTCCTGATTGGCGCGATCCTGTTCGGCCTGGTCAAGATTGGCCTGGTTCCTTTCAAGCCCGGGATGGTCTATTTCGGTACCGTCAACAACAGGATGATCGCCATCCCCTCGCTCGCCCTCGAGGTTTACAACAACTACTTCTCCGCGCACCCGCTGACCCATTTCTGCCAGATCAACGTGGTGAAGCTCGTGGTCCCGTGCGCCTACGACGAGCCGATATGGGCTGTGATGGCCAAAGCCTACGATCTCGGGGCCTTCAATGCTTCGCTGTTCGCCACCGAAGGAATCGCTTCGGTCGGCCTTGTGCTTGCCCCGCTGTCCGCGCTGGGCTGCGGCCTGATCATCGCACTCGGAAATCGCCTGTCGTCCGGCTTGCCGTCGCAATTCGTACTGCTATCCGCCGGGCTCCTGCCTCAAGTTCTCCTCAACGTACCGCTCTCGACAGCACTGCTGACCAACGGCACCGTGCTGCTCTTCCTGCTCTGGTACGTTACACCGCGGTCGGCCTTCGATCGGAAGACCGCATCGACCGCCACGCTAACCGAACATCTGCAAGAGGCGCACGCCGGCTAGCGCTCCGAACGCAGCGGCCACCGCTCTTCAACAGACCGCACCGGCTGCGAGGGCAGCCGGTACGCCTACGCGCGAATGATGTTGTCTGCCGGCTGCGGGAACTTGCCACGGCAGTCGACCAGCAGCGGAGCATGCGCGCCGAGCAGTTGATAGTCGAACTTGTCGTGATCGGTCGCGAGCAGGACACAGTCGAAGCGCCGCAGATTATCCTCGGTGAGCGCGACACTCGACAGGTCGAACGAATGCGCTCGCATTTTCGGGAAGGCGGGGACGTGCGGATCGCTGTAGGCGATCTTGGCGCCGAGATCGCGAAGCCTTTCCATCAGGAGGACCGAAGGCGATTCGCGAACGTCATCGACGTTCTTCTTGTAGGCGATCCCGAGAACCAGGATCGAGCTGCCGCTGATCGACTTGTGTCGCTGATTGAGGGCCAGCGAGATCTTCGACACCACGTAGTCCGGCATCGAGGAATTGATCTCACCGGCGAGCTCGATGAAACGCGTGTGCATCCCATATTCCCGCGCCTTCCAGGTCAGGTAGAACGGGTCGATCGGAATGCAGTGGCCGCCGATGCCGGGACCGGGATAGTACGGAACGAACCCGAACGGCTTGGTCGCCGCGGCGCGGATCACCTCGTGAATATCGATCCCCATCTTGTCGGCGACCATCTTCATTTCGTTGACGAGGCCGATGTTCACCGAACGATGGATGTTCTCCAGCAGCTTGGTCAACTCGGCGGCCTGCGTCGAGCTGACGGGAACGACCTTGTCGATCACCTGGCGATAGAGGGCGATACCGGCCTCGAGACAGGCGGGGGTGCAACCGCCGCAAACCTTCGGGATCGACCGGGTCGAAAAATTCTGGTTGCCGGGGTCTTCGCGTTCCGGCGAGAAGACGAGAAAGATGTCGCGGCCGACGGTGAAGCCGCACTTCTCGATACGCGGCTTCAGCTCCTCCTCGGTCGTGCCCGGATAGGTCGTGCTTTCGAGCGACAGCACCATCCCCCGGTGGAGATATGGCAGCAGCGACTCCGTCGTATTCAGCACGAAGCTGAGATCCGGCTCGCGATATTTGTTGAGCGGGGTCGGGACGCAGAGGATCAACGCGTCGACCTCTTTCGCACGCGAGAAATCCGTGGTCGGCTCGAAGCCGAGCTCGGTTGCTCCCTTGATGCTGTCGCTCGAAATATGTTCGATGTAGGAACGCCCGGCCCGAAGTGCATCGACCTTGGCCTGGTCGATATCAAAGCCAACAACCTTGTAACCGACCTCGCTGTAGCGAAGCATGAGCGGCAGGCCGACATAGCCCAAGCCCACGATGCCAATCTTGGCGGTCTTGCGGTCCAGCCTATCGATGAGTTCGGTATTCATGTCTAACGCTCATAGGTGTGTTGTGTGTTCAAATCAGCGTGCCGAAAAATCCGCAAGGTCGAGCGCCTTTGGCGACGGTTGCATAGACGCCCCGCCCCCCTCCGACAAGCCCCAAAAGCAGGGCCAGTCGTGGCCCTTGCCCCTGGCAGGAGCGGCTCTCAAGCCCGTCCACCCGCCGTTGCCGGCCACCCGTCCCACATCAAATAGTCGATCACGGAAAGGCCCGGAATGAAGGCCTCGTCCGGGCCATAGCGCAGGGGCACGAAACCCTGGTTTACCAGACGGATGCCGTGTTCCTGGAACAGGCCGTCCTGCTGATAGCCTCCGGCACCGCCGCCGGCAAGGTAAGCATCCCCGCCGACCGCTTTGACGAGCGATATCAGCAGTTCCGTCGCCTTGCCTGCATGCGGCAGCTCGGACTGCCGCTGAAATCTCGTCGCAAAGCCGAGGTGCTCCGCGATCGCCTTAATGGCCGCGATGTTGAATGCGGCGAGGTTCGTTTCATGCTGCTCGATCAGGGGCTGCAGCAGCGCCATCGCCTCGCCAAAGTGAGGCGCCTTGCCGTAACTTGCCCGCAGCGTCGCAATCATCTTGCGACGCCAGGGCCGGCCGTCGTCGATCTCCGCGGCATTGATGGGTGCCCCGAAGGGCAGCCGACGGACCGGACAGGTGGCCCAGCGCGCCTCGCCCTGGATCGCAATTCGTACCCTGTTCGACCACGAACCCATGCCGCCCGATCCCGAGCGCGGATAATCGACGGCATCGAGCAGCACGAACACGTCTGCTCGCCGGATCTTGTCAAAGTATCCGAGCCACGGAAAGAAGTTGGGTTGATGGATCGCAACGAGGCACCCCATCGCAAGACACTCGCTACAGCCGCGTATCGAAGAACGATTTGAGCCGGCGGAACCACCACAGCCCGGCCCAGAAGGCCGCCGCGCCAACCACTGCGAGATAACAGATCATCCAAAGGCTCGGCATCGCCCCGTCCACGACAGCCATGCGGTAGCACTCCGCGATGACATAGAACGGGTTGAATTGCAGAACGGGCCGAATGAAATCCGGATAGGACGACAGTGGGTAGAAGATCGGAGAGGCGAACAGCAGGACGGTGAGCACATTCGGCAGCGCCAGGGCGGTATCCCGCACAAAGACGTTCAGCGCGCCCAGGAATAATCCCAGCCCCGACACGAACAGGATGTGCAGGGCCACGATCAGCGGCAGCGCCAGATAACCCGGACCCGGCATCTCGCCTGAAACGACCTGCAAGGTGAATATGATGGCGAACGCGACGACGAGCGGCACGATCCCCATCAGGGCGCCCACCATCGGCAACAACTCCGACTTGAAGGCAATGTTCTTCACGACACCGGCATTTCCGACCACGGACGTCGTTGCCGCCGACAAGCCTTCACTGATCGCGAGCCACGGCCCGTAGCCGCTGAGCAGCCAGATCACGTACGGCAAGGCGCCGGTACGCCCTGGCAACCGTCCTGGAAAAACCACCGTGAACACGAACGTGAAAATGCACATCAGCATCAGCGGCGACAGCACCGCCCACACCAGGCCCAGCGCCGACCCCAGATAACGGTCGCCCAGCGTCATGCGGAACAAATTGTTCAGCATGCCGAGGTCTCGCCGATCAAAACCCGCCAGCATCATGTCTTGACATCCTCAAGGCGTCGCGCGGCGATCCGCGGAGGATAGAAGATCAGCGGACGCCCACCGACTTGCCCTTCCTCGTCGATGACCTCCAGCACGCGCGACGTGACTTCCCCGTCGCATCCCTGACCGAGAAGCGCAACATCGAAGCGATACAGATCGGCTCCCAGCACGAAGGGATCCATATTGATGGTGACCGTGAAGGGTCCCGACGCCGGCAGCGCCTTGCCCACCTCTCCAAGACGCCGCCGCCAGACCAGTCGTCCGTCGACCCGTGTCAGAACAAGCTCGAGATCATGCGTTGGCCGGGCCGGATCGATCCGGCCCCCGCACCACGATCGCCAACGGCACCATCGCAAGCGCGGTCGCCTTGCATGCGTCTCCGCGTTGAATGATTTCGACGGCATCGAGCTGAAGCGGATGAAGCGGTGCGGCCCTACTCACCAAGCGCCCTTCAAACTTGCGCATCAGCTCCGCTTCATCCGCCTCGCGCACGGCGGCCTCATAGGCCTTGGTGACGACCTGGGGCGAGCCGTCCATGACGAGCCTGCCGCCGTCGAGCCAGAGGCATCGTGAGCACATTTCCACGATCGAACCCAAGCCGTGACTCACGACGATGACAATACGGCCGCTGGCCGCGACTTCCTGCATGCGCCGCGTCGCCTTGGCCGCGAAGAAGGCATCGCCGACCGAGAGCGTCTCGTCGATGACGAGAATGTCGGGATTGATGAACGCGCCCATCGAGAACGCGAGACGGGCCTTCATTCCCGAAGAATAGGTTCGCACCGGGCGATCGATGAATTCACCGAGTTCGGCGAACGCGATGATTTCATCGGCGACTTGATCGATCTGCTGACGGCTGCGGCCATGCACGGCAGCGTCGAGGAAAATGTTGTCGCGGCCGCTCATGTCCTCGCGCAACACTGCGCCCACGGTAAGCATCGCGTGCAGGTCGCCGTCGACCTCGACGGAGCCCGAGGTCGGCTCTGTCAGCCCCGCAATGATTGAAAGCAGCGTCGTCTTGCCGGCACCGTTGCGGCCGATGATGCCGACGCGTTCGCCCTCAGCCACCTCAAAGCTGATCTGGTCGAGCGCCTGCACATGACGCGTCGTGATTTCGCGCCTGCCGGTGCGCAGCGCCTCGATCAGCGACACGGGGCCGCCGCCATGGTCGGCAAGCGCAAACACTTTGCTGACGTCCTTCACCCGAATTGCCGCGCGCATCAACCGACCACTTTCCACTCGGCCGGCAGACTGAAACCGCGCCCGTCCACCCCCTCGACGCCGAGCTCGAGCCCGTTGCCGTCGAGCCAGCTGAAGCCGTCGAGGACAATCTTGACCGTCGAATTGTGTGGGTCCGGCATCACAAGGTGCATACTGATCTGATAGCTGCCTGGCGGCAGCGGTAGCGCCGGAATATCGACGCTGAACGCGTAGCGCCCCGGCTCTTCGCCGACAGGCGTGGTCCGGCGCGACATCAGCCCGGTCTCCCAGCCGTAGGCCGGCTGGAGGCGCTCGACCGCCACCACCACACCTACCTCCGCCCGGGCGAGGATCTCGACCTTGGCCTCAAGGCTGAAATCCGTTCCCGTCATGATCGTGCGCGGATAGACCGGCGCGCTCGCGAAGCGCGCGATGCCGTCCCGGTAGGTCGATTTAGCCTGCTCGCCGTAGAGATAGCGCCGCACGGCACGCTCTGCCGGCCCGGAAAAAACCACCTTGCCGCGGTCCAGCACGTGCGCCGTTTCGCACAGGCGCACAATCGCCGACCAATCGTGCGTCACGAGGACACCCGATGCCCCGCCTGAGACCCGTTCGCGCAATCGCCGCCAGCACTTCGACTGAAAATGCTGATCGCCGACCGCAAGCACCTCGTCGAGCAGATAGACTTCGTATTGCCCGGCGGTCGCGGTCGAGAAATAGAGCCGCGCGCTCATCCCGGCCGAATATGTCAGCACCGGATCCTCGAACCGATCTCCAAGTTCGGAGAAGTCGTGAATATCCAAGATCATTGCCGCGCGCTCGCCGGGCGAAAACCCATGCACGGTCAACAGCCGATCGGCGTATTGTCGCCCCGTGAGCTCCGGATTGCCAACGAGGCCTAGCTCATAGAGGCCCGACATGGCCCCGTGCACTGCGACCCGGCCGGAATCCGGCGCGTAAACGCCGCCGATGACCCGAAGCAGTGTCGACTTGCCGGCCCCGTTGCGGCCGAGCACCCCGAGGAACTGGCCTTTGGGCACATCGAAGCTGACGTCCTCCAGCGCCGTGAAATGAGGGACATCACCACGCAGTCCAAATGCCAGTCGCCAGGCGCTGCCGCCGTCGACAAGTGCAAAGCTCTTCGAGACACCCTGACAGGTGATCGCAACGGCCCGCGACATCATGCCTTCGTGCGCCGCCGGTGCCGACAATCAGCTGTAAAGTCAGTGAACGGGTGTTCAAACATTTTCGAGATCGAAGTACGCATTCATTTCTGTAGGCGGAGACCGCCTGCCGATTCGCTGTCCGATACACGTCCATTGGGGACGCCAAACGGCCGGCTCGTCGTCTAGCTCAAGGCGCAACCGAATCCAACGGCTATTGCGCAGGTCCGGGGTGGTTCTCACCGGCTCAACAGTTGCGGCCTTTCTTCTTGTCGATGCGAAAAGTCCAGCCTTGAATTTCCACGGTTAGATTGTCGTACATCTCGCCGTCGAACGCCCGGAACCGGCGTGCGAACTCGGCCTCCGAGATATCGGCTGGAATGCGACACGCGGCCAGGAAATCGGCGCGGGTATGTTTGGGCTGCCCCCAGGCCATGTCGGCCAAAGGTGGCATCGGTTGCTCGGCACAGATCAAGCGTGCGTTCGCCTCGATCAACCGAACTCCCGCGGCGTTTGCCAACCGGAGCAGCTCACCAGGCTTGATGGCTTCCGGCACGTCGAACAGCTCCGTCGCAACGATTGGACCCGCATCGACGCTCGCTGTCATCACATGCAGCGTCGCCCCGTAGCGGGTCGCCCCGGCGTAAACAGCAAAATGGTGCGGATCCCGTCCAGGAAACGCCGGCGACGCCGCGTGGAGATTATACGCCGGCCGCGACATGGATTTGAGCAGCGCCGCCGGAACAATCACCCCGGTGCCGAACGCCAGCAGCGTGGTGCGTTGATCGAACTCCACCTTTTCCAGATCGGCCAAGGCGCGAGCCACGACGACTTCGCAGCCGACCTCGGCCAGTATCGCATTCAGGCGAGCAAGATCATCTCCCTCGAAGACAGTTAGCAGAACAACCCGGTGCAGCACAGAAAATCCTTACTCGACCAGCAAGCGACACGATGAATGTTCGTCCAGCCCCGCCGATCACCGGATGTTCGGACGATCATGCGTGGCTGTGATCTCGTCGTACCAGCGACCCATCGCGCTCGCGTAGCCGTCAATGGCTCTTTGCAACCTCTCCCGCGGCGGCATGACTTCGGGGGTCCACCACTCCGGATGCGTAAGCACCTGCAGCCGCTCATCCGTCGCCTGCTCGAGCACGGTCTTGAGGCGCCGGTGGCGCCAGACGCCATTGCTATCCGATACATAGCCATAGCTTGCCCTCAGCGAGCGGCCATACGCGTTGACCATGCCGGCGATGATATCGTCCTCGAGTTCGGACGGATCGAGAATGCCGAACAGATGGAAACTGATCGCCAGGGGCTGCGAACCGAATTCACCGGCGATCAAATCGCGCTCACGGGTTATTGCCTGCAGCAAGGCCGGCCCTCGCAGCGTCTGTCCGTAATATGTCGGATCGAAATGCAGCGCGATGTCGTGCCCCAGCGACCTTATCCTGCGTACACACTGAGCCACGTCTGCCGACATCAGATTATAGTAGAGACACCTCGGAAACAGGAAATATGTCGCCTTGACGCCCTCCTCAGCTTCGATCTCCGCAAGTTTCAAGGCGCGATGCATCGAGGCGTCACAGTCGTGGCGCCAAAGGATCGTGCGGCTGGCACCGGCCGTCGAAAAATCAACGAACCGATAGGATGCCTTGGCGAGCCGAAGCAAATCCCGATAGCTTGCCTCGGTGAAGTCCACGAATTCCAGTTCATGCTGACGATCGGACAACATCGATAGTCAATCCTATCTGGTTCAGATCAGCCGGTTACGAAGAGAGCTCAAAACGAACTGCTTCGCGCTCTTCGTTGTGACGGTGCCGTCCAGCTCCAGATCCGTCAGCCTCAATAGCCCGTCGCCGGTCGCAATGACGGGATCGCCGGCCGCGGTATGGACGACCTGTCCGGGCACCGCAACAAATGGCTCGCGATGCGCCTCTACGCGCGCGCCCCAGACCAGAACTTTCGTATCGCCTTCGAGCATGGTGAAGGCGCCCTCAAATGGCCGTCCGGAAGCGCGAACAAGCCGCGAGATGGTCTGGGCAGACTGCGCCCAATCGATCCGCCCATCCGACGCGCGTCTCGGATAACATCGCAGACCAAGTTCCGGGCTGGTCGGCTGCGGTGCCAGGCTGAGATTACCTTGTGCCACGGTCTCGATCAGGTTCGAGAACTGAACCGGCACTTCAAGTCGCAGCCAGTCGTAGACATCGGCGATCGTGGTCTCGGCATCGATCGGAAGAAAGGACTTTGCAGCGACCGGTCCGGCATCCAGTCCGTCCGACATTTGATGGATCGTCAAACCGATACGTTCCTCACCGAGCAATATCGCCCAATTCGGACACGCATTGCCCTTGAAGCGAGGCAGATCACCCGGATGAGAATTGAAAATTCCATGGGTGAACTGGGCTCGGACAACCGGCGGTATCAGACCGACCCAATTCATCGAAATCGCGGCATCGCAGCGCGCATCCTGCAGCGCCGCGATTGTGTCTGGCTGGTCAAGTCGCGAACCGAGCAGGAAGCGGGCGCCGATGTCCGCAGCCCATCTCTCGTAGTCGGCTTCCTTCTTCAATTCATGGCCCGATGCCCGGCACGTGGCGACGATCGGAATGTCATGCCCAGCATCGTGGATTCGTCGCGCCGCCTCGAACAGCATCTCGGTTCGACCGATCACGCCGATCCTGAGCTTGCGGGTCACGACGCACCTCCGATCTCGGTGTCGCCGGACGATTGATCCCACGGGGCGGCAACTTCCGAGATTGTGAACGACTGGGCGCAGCGCAGACGGGCCAGGCACTGGTCGAGGAACCAGCCAGTTCCGGGTTGTGTTCTGCTGGCAGGACTCAGATCGCTTCGCCGCCACTGCGGAAGCGGTCTGCTCGACTTGAGCGCCTCATAGACCGCCACACCGTTCGAGTTCAGCCACGCATGCACCGGGTGAAAATTCAGGACCTTGAGACCCGGCGAGCGCAGCCATCCCGGCTCTGCCGACCACTTGTGTCCGGCGATCATGAACATGTTGTCCTGGAAGACATGCGGGATGCGGACGAGTTCGGCTCCGCCGGGGCTGTAGCGAAGCTTGTGCGGCCTGACGTCGCGCGTCAGAGGCAAATAGATCGAACAATCCACTTTGAAGCCGTAGGTATCAGCCATCAACTGAAGCAGCCGCTCCGACTGATGGAGCGAATGCGTCCGCACGACAGTTGCCGCGTCGAACCATCTCCGCATGGTCTGGAGCACTTCATCCGGAGTTGCCCCCTGCGTGCTGCCGGCGAGAAAATTTGGATGCACTCCGACTTCAAACAAAGGATTGCCCAGCAGCCGGGAAACCGCCGCGCTCTGATGGGTTGCAAACCAGGTTGCGCGGACGTTCGCCTCGATCACGCGCTCGGCAATGTCGTCGATCATCCAGTCCGGCGCCCAGTCGATATCGAATGTCAGAACCATCAGAGACTCTGAAAGCATCGAACAGCCTTGCATGTCGTCGCAGGTCTACTGTTTGGTCGCTTCGAGATAGATGCCGAAGCGATGCGGATCACCCTTCCAGCCATATCTCTTGATGCGAGCAACTGAAAATCCTCTCAAGGCACCTTGAATCTCATAGTCGCGGAAGTGATGAAAATGGATCGAGTCTCGATAGAGCTCGGCGCGTTCCGTCCAGATCAGGGTTGCCAGATAAAGCTTTCCCCCCGGCCTCAGCACGCGCGCCGCTTCGGTTATGGCCGTGTGGTGGTCGAGAACGTGATCGAGGCTGGTCAGGAACGCGACACAATCGAAAGTATCGCTGGCGAACGGAAGGAATTCGGCCATCCCGACGACCCGAAAGTGGTCGCGTCTGCCGAGCGACGGTTCGATCCCAAGATATTCGCAAGAGGCCGGAAACAAGCGGCGGCTCAAGTCCGGGTTGTCGCAACCGACGTCGAGTACAAGGCCCTGGGCTGTTGCGACGAGGCTTCGGGAGCGGAACAGATGGCGCCTATACCAATGGTCCTGCAACGGCGTATTTGGCTCGCCGACCGCGTTTTTGATCGCGCACAAGTATAGATACTGGTCAAAGGCGTTCTTTATCGATCCGATCGACAAGGTCTCGATCGGCAGATCGCAGAAATGTCGCGCAGCCTGCGGCAAGAGGACCGGCAACTTGTCCTCGATCGGAAACGATTCGCCTGCCCCCGTCGTTAGAGCCAATCCATTGAAATGAAGTGGCAGGCCGGAGTCGGGCGAAATGAGCATTTCATTGATTCGACCGAATTCGACGGCGCTGGCATGCCCTTCGGGGTAGTCAAACGTGGGATCGAAAAGATCTTCATTTTCGTCGATGACGACATCGCGCCAAGGCGCTCTCAGCCAATCCATGAGTGTTCAAGCTTTCTAGAACTGGCCCGCGCGCGATAGCCCGTCTCTGAGTCCGGTCGCCGGCGGCCCGAGCAATTGCACCATTCGGTCGATCGCGCCGACATAATCTTCAGGCTGCTTGTCGACGGTTTCGATCGTGAAACGATGATTCGACGCGCTCGCAATCATCTCTGCAATTTCCTGAAGCGACGCGACCTCGGGGCCGGCGACATTGATGGCATGAGACTCCTTGAGCTCCAACGCCGCGATAGTCGCCTGTGCTGCATCGTCGAGAAAGATCGGGTTGAGGCGTGGGCCGCAGGACTTGGCAAGGCGGATCGGCTCTCCGCGCGCAATGGCCCCCCTGATCCGGGCAATGAGAAATTCCCTACTTTGTCCTGGACCGTAGACAAAGAAATATCTGAGGCGTGAGACGACAAAATGCGGCTCAAAACAGCGCAGCAGCGTTTCAGCGGACACCTTCGCCTGAAGATAGAAGCCCAGCTCATTAGTCGGTCGAATGGGCGCATCCTCGTTCAATGCATGCGCGGATGGTCCATAGATTCCGCCGGAAGAGGCCAGGACGAATTGGCGAGCGCCATGACCGACCCCGTATTCCGCCAAGCGTGCGGCAGCGGCGATCGAAACCGCGGCTATCGCGCCTGTCTGCCGGGGAAACTCCTTCCAGCCGCCTGCTTGCGCAAGGTGAATGATTGCATCGATCCGACCGACCTGTTGCAGGTCAGATGAAAAATTACCCGACAGATCGGCTTCCACGATGCGCACATTGCTGGAACGCGCCAGCTGCGTTCCCGGCCTGATCAACGCCGTTACGGACGCTCCCCTGCCCTGCAGCAGGCTCAGCAGGCGGGAGCCAACGAACCCGGTTGCGCCCGTCAGCAGGACGTGGCGATCCGCCAGATCCAATCCGGAATGCCCGATATTCTGCGAAGCCATTCGCTCTTACTCTAGCGTCGCGGGAGGCCGGCCATGCCGATGCAGGTGGTCGTAAACCCGTTCATAGCGTTCGGCCAATACGTCCCTGGACCACCAGCGCTCCGCGTGCGCGCGGCTCGTGGCGCCGATGCGGGCGCGTTCGCCCGGATCGGCCACCAGGCCCCGCAGCACCTCGTAGATGGTTTCCTCCGACGCGTCGACGATCGGACACTCGGCAATGGCCTGGACGGCGGGCAGACCGCGTGCCTCGACCTTGTTGACCCGACCAACGACGGGACGCCCGAGCATCATGCCTTCGCGCGCAGTGGCGCCATAGCGGCCATAGTTGAGCTGATCGACGATGATGTCGGCTTGTGCGAGCATCCAACGATTGTCGGCGCTCGGCACGTCCTTGCGGAATAGCAACCGGACCGGATGCCCCTCCGCCTTCAGCCGATCGATCGCAGCAACGACCGCGCCGGTCCCCTTGACGTTGACGCCCTGGCGGGTGCGCATCTCATAATTGCCGACCGAGTGATAGATCAGGATTTCACCGTCGGCCTTGGGCTCGCGCCACAATTCGGGCACGGGAATTGTCCTCCCAAGTTCCGGGTCCCAGAACTCGGGATCGACAGCAAAGGTGAGCGGCTCGCGAAAAACAGCCGCCGCATCCCGGAAATCGAGCGGGGGATCGGTCTCGATGCAGATCAGATCCGCCAGTTGCCGGACCTTCCAGCCCCAGGCAGACATGCGATGATCGGAACAGATCTCGGGCCGCTCGCGCCAGGCGCATTTCGGGCACATTCCGGGGCTCCAGGCCTCGAAGCCCGTTTGCGTGATCAAGTCATGGCATCCCGTGATGCTGTAGGCGATCTTCGCGCCGCGTCGCTTCAGTTCCAGCACATCCCAAGGGATGCTGTCGTGATTTTTCGAGATGTCGTCATAGTTGTAGGGAAAGAACGACAGCGTCCCTACGCCGGCGAAATGAAACATGTCAAATCGCTCGGCCGCTTCCTGGAATCGCTCACGCAAGACCTGTTGCTGTTTGTTGGCGTCCGCTTCGAACAGGTTCCAATCGTGGCCGTGGAAATGCTGGGCGTAGTCGGAGTTCGGGTCAATGATCGCCATCGACACGGCATCCCAGCCACGCTTGCGCAACGAGCCGGCCAGAAAGTGAAAGTTGTAATAGCTCGGATTGACGAAGAGAACCGAACGGCGGCGGGGAACGGCAGGATCCCTCTCAGGCCGCGGAACGTCTCGAATCGGCTCCTCGCCATAAGGCGGATTGAGGGTGGGCGGCTGCCCCGCGGCTTCGATATGGTGCAGCGCCATCAGGCTTTTAGGGAAAGCAAGACCAAGCGCGATCATCAGCCGACGGCGGCGAACGTCAGGATTGGCCTGCTCCGGCCGGAATCCGAGGGGCCAGGCCGTTAAACTCCCTGCGCCACCGGTTGCTTGATCAGAGGTGATCAAGGTCCTCCACACCAATTCGTTGTCGCGCGTCGACGAAGCGATCAACGCGCGCACAGCGAGACAGCTCTTCTCCGACCAACGATCGTCGCGAGACTGGGGATCGCCGGATATGCACTCGGCCAGCTTCCACTCGAGGGCCGTATCCCGGGCCCACTCCCGTAATTCGGATTTGTTCGGTACAAGTGCAACCAGATCTGCCGGAAGGTCCGCTCTAACCTGGAGCAACGTAACCGAAGTCGACGCGCGGATCGGCAATAGCCGCAAGCGGCGAGACCTGGTGCCCACCATTCGGAACAGGACGGAAGCGTAAGTCCCACCAAACGGCTTCATACCCGTGATCACGGCATCTTTGGCGCGAAGGACGCGCATCGCGTCAACCTCTGCCTTCGACTCCGAACGTGCGGTCCGTAGGGTATCCTTCCACTTCTTCGCGCGGCGTACCACGTTGAACGGAATGGTAGTCATCAACGACTTCAAAACTGGCGACCTTTCGTGGGGCCGAGCGACCCTGCAAACATCTGGATTACAGATGGCCAGCCGGCTACTCCGGATCAAGGAGCTGATGTCCTCAGCCGGCACTTTAGGTGAGGCAAGTCGGTCGGCTCCGAGATCGGAAGATCAACTCGGCATCGGCGGTACAGCATCCGGGCGTTGGCGACGACTCAGCTCTACACACATCGATCCGACAATTTGTCTTTGTTGAGATCGCGCGGGAAATTGCTCGCGGCTCTGCTGGGATATCACCCGCGGTTCTCAACATGTGCACGCAACGCGTATTCAACGTTGATCAGCGACCAAATCAGCAGTCTGCGGTTCTCCCGGCCGTTGAGGTGATCATCGACCAGCTCCCTAATCGGCTTGGGATCGAGATAGCTATAGATCTTCGCCTGATCATCGAACAGGACGCTGCGGACGAAGTCGATGCTCTGACCCTTGAACCAGCTTGCGTCAGGACCAGAGAAGCCTTGCTTCTCGCGTTCCACGACTTCCTGGGGGATGTGCTGCTGCATCACGTTTCGCAACAGCATCTTGCCATCACGGGCCTTCTGAAAGTACCTGGCCGTTTTCCTGCCCAGCTCGTTTTCGTCCAAGGCCACGACTTCATCGAGCTTGCCGAGCTTCATCCGGACCGGAAGCTTCATGGCAAAGTCGACGAGATCGTTATCGAGGAACGGCACGCGCGTCTCGAGCGAATGCGCCATCGACAGCTTGTCTTCCATGGTCAACAAGCCATGGAGAAACGTCTTGGCTTCCAGATAGAGCGAATGATTGACGTAATCCTCCGGACGGGTCAGACGCTCGGCGTGCTGATTGAACATGTCCCTGAAGATATCGCGGGTCGATACGCCCTGCACGTCGCTCCAGACCGGAGCGAAGACACGCTTCAGCACATCGTTGGGCATCAGCCGTTGCCAGTACTCGTAGTACTTGTCGATGTACTCCTCGAAGCTCTGGTTGACGACCGCCCGGTAATAACGCCAGGGATAGCCGCCGAAGATCTCATCGCCGCCGGTTCCTGCAAGGACGACCTTGTTGAACTTGCTGGCGAGCTGAGCGACGTAGTAGTTCGGATAGCTCTGTCCAACGCGCGGCTCTTCCAGATGCCATGCCAGCTTCGGCAGCACGCGCTCCATGTCACCGGACTTGAGCACCATTTCGTAGTGTTCGGTACGAAACAGATACGACATTCGCTCCGACGCCGCGCGCTCGTCGTAGTAAAGCTCGATACCGGACACGGAGCTCAGGTCGAAGCCGCAGGTGAACGTGCGCATGTAGCTCAGTGACTGCGCCGCGATCGCTGTGACCGTGCCTGAGTCCATTCCGCCCGACAGATACGCGCCGATGTCCACGTCGGACACCAGTTGCCGCTTCACCGCCTGCTGAATCAGATGGTCGAGCTCATCCTGATAGTCCGCCTCCGACCGGGCGGTTTCCGGCTCATGAAAATTGTAATCCCAGTATCGCGTCGGTCGTGGCTGCGTTCCGGGCGCATCCTCAGACGATATGCTTAGATAGCAGCCTGCCGGAAGAATGCGGACACCCTTGAGCAGGGTCCGGTCCGTGAAGAAATTCTGGAATGTGAAGTATTCCAGCAAGCCCTCGGAATCGAGCTGCGCGTCGAAGTTTGGAGCGGCACGAAACGCCTTCGATTCCGATGCAAACAGCAACTGGTTGCCGCCGAACCAATAGTACAGCGGCTTGATCCCGTAGCGATCCCGGGCAAGCGTAAGCCTGCGTTCCTTGCGGTCCCACAGCGCGAAGGCGAACATGCCGTTGAAGCGCTGCAGGGCACCAAGCCCCCAAGTCGCGATCGCCTGCAGCAGGACTTCGGTATCGCTGGTCGACCTGAAGACATGTCCCTGCGCTTCGAGCTCGGCGCGGAGCTCCCGATAATTGTAGATCTCGCCATTGTACGAAATCACAGACCGGCCGTCGGCGGTATGCATCGGCTGCGCGCCGGTCGGGCTCAGATCGATGATCGCCAGCCGGCGATGCCCGAGACCGATCGAACCGTCGATCCAATGGCCTTCGCCGTCAGGGCCACGATGCGCGATCGCCTGCGTCATTGCACGCAGCACATCCGGCGACACCGGCCGCCCATCGAGGTTAAGAATGCCCGCGACGCCGCACATGTCTAAATCCGCTTGACCTCGGACCGCAGGGGTTTACTCAATGCCAGCCTTGGCGCGGCGCCGCTCGACTCCCGCGCGATGCCTCGACCGCCATTCGATCAGCATCTGCAGGCCTTCGCGCAAATCGATCTCGGCGGTGAAGCCGATTTCGTCGGCTGCACGCTTGGTGGAGCCGACTCGATTGCGCACGAACGTCGCATTGCTGCGCGGCGCATATTGGATCGGCTGGTTCGACCCGGTCAGCTGCAGCAGCATTTCCGCGAGTTCCTTGAGCGAGGTGCGCTCGCCCGTTCCGACATTGTAATAGCGCGCAACCGTATCGGCCGACATCGCGCAGATATTTGCGCGCGCGCAATCAAGCACCGACACAAAGTCGAACGCTTCCGAGCCATCTCCCAGGATCGTCGGCCCTTCGCCGCGATCGATCGCGTCGAGCATCTTCATGATAACCGCGATATAGGCGCCCTGATAGTCCTGCCTCGGCCCGTAGACGTTCATGTAGCGCAGGCCGACCGCGGGCAGGCCGTAGCGATGACAGAATGCGGTGGCCATCGCCTCACCGGCGATCTTGGTCGCTCCGTAGAAGTTCTTGTTGTTGAACGGATGATCCTCGGTCATCGGTTCTTCGATGGCGTCACCATAGACCGATGCCGACGACGAATAGACCAGACGTTTGATCCGGTTCGCGACGCAGGCTTCGAGCACGTTGAACGTGCCACGGATGTTGGTGTCGAACGCCGCTCGCGGAAATTCATGACATTGCAGCAGCCACAGCGCGGCAAAGTGGAACACGCCATCCTTGCCCTTCATCGCGGCATCGAGGATGTCGGATTGGCAGACATCGCCGCCCGCCTCGAATATCTTGACCCGTGGATCGCTGAGAATCCGGTCGAGATTCTCGAGGGAGCCGCGCGCGAAATTGTCGTAGATCACGATCTCGCCGACGTCGTGCTTCGCGAGCTGCTCGACTGCATGCGAGCCGATCAATCCGGCTCCGCCGATGACGAGGAACTTCTTGCCATTGACTTCCAAGGCTGACCTCTTGGACTGGAGTTTTACGCTTCACCGCGAGCGGACAATGTCGAGCTCGCGGCAAGGTTAAGATGAGTGTCGGACGCCGGGACGACCGCCGTGCTGCCCACAGGTGCGAACCCCGTCGGCTATGGTCTCAGCCTGCTGCATGCAGTGGGGCCTGGGCCCGCAGCAGCTCCGCGATCGCGAAAGCCGCCTGGCCCTCCCCGTAGTCTGTGATGTCGTTCCGCGCCAGATGCGCCGGTCCTTTCCAGAGCCGGTTCCAGCCGTTTTCGACCGTCTCGGTCCACTCGGTTTCATCACGCAGCGTCACGCACGGCACCCGATGAAAATAGGCTTCCTTCTGCAGGCCGCCGGAGTCCGTGTAGACGTCAGTGGCGTGATGCAGCAGCTTTGCCATGTCGAGATAGCCGACCGGGTCGATGATGCGCAGCCCGTCAAGGCTCACGCCCAGCCGCGAGGCCGCGGCGCGGGTGCGCGGATGCAACGGCAGCACCACGGTGCGCCCGCGCGACTGCTCCAGCAGGAATTGAACGACCTCGCGGAGCCGCTCCGGATCATCCGTATTCTCCGCGCGGTGCACGGTTGCGAGCGCGTATCGCTTCGTCTGCAACTGCAACTCGGTCAGGATCGTGGAGCTGCCCTCGGCCTTCTCCAGCGCGAACAGCGTAGCGTCGTACATCACGTCGCCGACGTGATGTACGCCCTTGACCACGCCCTCTGCTGCCAGATTCGCGATCGCCGTCGCCGTCGGGCAGAGGTGAAGCGTCGAGAGATGATCCGTCACGATGCGGTTCAGCTCTTCCGGCATCCGCCGGTTGAAGGAACGCAGCCCGGCTTCGACATGGGCAACCGGAATGTGGATCTTGGCCGCGGCGAGCGAACCGGCCAGCGTCGAATTGGTGTCGCCGTACACCACCACCCAATCCGGCTTTTCGGCAAGCAGGATCGGCTCGATTTCCATCAGCATCCGCCCGGTCATGTCGCCGTGACCACCGCCATTGATGTCCAGATGATGCTTCGGCTTCGGGATCGCCAGTTCCTCGAAGAACAGATCGGACATGTTGGCGTCGAAATGCTGCCCGGTGTGAATCATCACCTCCGCCAAGCCATCCGTTTCACGGATCGCCCGGCTGACCGCAGCGGCCTTGATGAACTGCGGTCGCGCGCCGACCACAGTGAGGATCTTGATCGACATCAGGAATACTTCGCGACGTCGGGCACGTGGGTCACGTGATTGCGCATGCAGCCGAGGATGCGGCGGCGGTTTTCCTGCGTCCAGGCGATGGTCCGCCTAAGGCCATCCTCATGCGCCACGCTTGCAACGAAGCCGAGCTTCTCGCGCGCCTTCGCCGGATCGCCGAAACGCTGGCCCGACCGGTCCCAGTCGCGTGCCGGCGTGAGCGCGATCGGGGTCTTGTTGCCGGTGATCGAATTCACCCGCTTCGCCAGTTCAAGAATGCTGGTCTCGACGCCCGAGGCGAGATTGTAGATCTCGCCGGGATCACCCGACAGGGCGCAAGCCATCAAGCCGCGCGCCATGTCCTCGACGAAGATGAAGTCGCGAGACGCGATTCCGCCATTCTCGACCGGCAGCGCTTCGTCGTGCAGCGCCTTCCAGATGAAGGTCGGGGTGACGTTCCGCCAAACCGTGTGAACGGTGCCGCGCCAGCGACCAGCACCCAGAATTTCGCCCGGTCCGTAGACGTTCTGGAACCGTGCTTTCACGAACGGCAGCTTGTAGCGGGTGAAATAGTAGTTGCCGTACATCTCGCCGATCAGCTTGGAGATCGAATACGGACTGTCGTGATACAGCGAGACCGGAGCATCCTCCTTTGTCGCCGAAGCGCCTTCGAAGGTCTTCTCGGCCACCGCACAGCCGGCTGCGGCATACACCACCTTCTGCAGCGAGCGGATGTCCTTGAGCCTTTCGAACAGCTTCAGGCTGGTCAGCGTGTTGTTGTCGTGATCCGCCATTGGATCTGCGATCGACGACTGGTTGCCGTGGAAGCACGCAAGATGGAAGGCAAAGTCGAGATCGTCGGGCAGTGCGGCAAGCACGGCATCGTCGGTGATCGGACGCGAGACGAACTGAATCCGCGGATCGGGCGGCACGTTCGAGGCGTCGGCCGACAGCAGATTGTCGACAACGATGACCTTGGTCGGCGCCTGCTCGAGCAACAGCCGCACGAGATTTGAGCCGACGAATCCGGCCCCGCCGACGACGAGAATGGTCGATCCATTAAAAGACTTCATGATCAGCTCTTGGGTGCTGCCAGGTGACTGTAAACGTCGCTCACGCCATGGGCGTCGTACCACGCAAGCAGACGACGAATGGTCTCATCGAAGGGCACCTTGGCCTGCCATCCGAGACGCTCGCGGGTCCGGCTTGGGTCCGGAACGACCGACGGTACGTCGTCGTCGCCCACCGGCACCACCTTCACGTCGGGATCGGCCGGCAGCCCAAGGTGGGCCCGCACGAGGTCGTAGATTTCCTTGATCGAGTGGCCGATCCCGCTCGAGACGTTAAAGACGCCGGTCGGCGCCTGCTCGGCCATCGCGAGGTCGACCGCAGCGAGGAAGTCGGACATATCGAGGAAGTCGCGCTGCGCGTCGCTGCAGAAGCAGCCCTGCCCGGCCTTCAGGCGCTTGTAGAAGGTCGGGATCGGACCGATCGCCAGACGGGGACCGGTCACGTTCGCAAGCCGCAACGACATGTAGGGCAGGCCGCTCATCGCCAGATACTGCTCGCCCGCAACCTTCGAGATTCCGTAGCTGGTGAACGGCCGCAGCGGGTGCTCGACCGGGATCGGCGTGGTTTCGGGCCGCCCGTAGCACAGCACGGTCTGAAAATTCAGGATCCGGCTCGCGCCGGCGGCACGTGCCGCGTCAATCACGTTCACGGTGCCATCGACGTTGGTTACGACGTCTTCCCGCCAATTCGCCGGATCCTTGTAGGACGCCGCCGAATGCACGACATGCGTCGGCCGGAACTTCTCGAACGCCGAGGTGACGAGATCCCGATCGGCGATCGAGCCCTCGATCAAGGTCAGGCCGGGAAGCGCGGGCACGACCTCGCGCTTGCCGGTGGCGAAATTGTCGATCACGAGGATCTCGTGGCCCTGCGGCAGCCAGTGTTCGATCAGGTTCGAGCCGAGGCAGCCCGCGCCGCCGGTGATGATGATGCGCATGTCGCTGTTCCGATCAGGTGCGGATTTCCGCACGCGCTTCCTTCAGGTGCGTATAGCCGCCGACGACTCCTTCCTTCTCCCAGCGCTCGACCGACAGCCGAGCGATCTCATCGAGCGAGGTGAATTCGACGGTACCGAAATCCTTGAATGTGCGTGACGGGTCGAGCAGGATCGAAGGCGCATCGTCCGGGCCGAGCGGCTTCACTTCCGGCTCCGGATAATCATTGATCTTCATCGCCCGCACCACGGAATCGTAGAGCTCCTTGATCGCGACATCCTTGCCCGACGAGAAGTGATAGGTGCCGCGGCCTACACCATCGGCGGCCTTGACGACGACGCGGGCAAGGTCGCCCGCGTAGCAGAAGTCGCGGCGCGCCGGGGTGACGAAGCACTTCTGTCCCTTGGCCAGACGTCCGTAGAAGATCGGCAGCGGTCCCGACACGTTGCGCGGCCCGATCACGTTGGCCAGGCGGAACGTCACCCATTCGACGCCGGAGAACTGCACGTAGTGCTCGCCGGCGGTCTTCGAGATCGCGTAGCTGGAATTGACCGGGTTGATCGGATGGTCGAGCGGGATCGGGGACTGCAGCGGCTTGGTGCCGTAGCAGAGCGCGGTCTGGAAGTAGATCAGGCGGGATACGCCGAAGGTCTTGCAGGCCTTCGCGATGTTGGCGGTGCCAACCGCGTTGACCAAGGCATCGCTGCTCCAGTCCTCCGGATCCTTGTAGGACGCCGCGGTATGGATCACGACCTCAGGCCGGAAGTCGGAAAACAACTGATCGACCACGGCAGCATTCGCGATCGTGTCCTCGACCAGGGTCAGATTCGCGTGCTTGGTGAGGTTGTCGGCTCTGCCGGTCGCATAATTGTCGATCGCAACCACCGTGTCGCCGCGCGACAGCAGCATATCAATGACAGTCGATCCGACCTGCCCGGCACCGCCGGTTACAAATATCTTCATAGCCACCATCCAGATTGAGAAGTTTAAGCACTGACCATCGCGCGGAACTCGGCCGCCCGGTCATGAAACCGTTGGTGCCAGAGTTCCAGACTGAGAAGACCCCACGTCTTTCGGGAGAAGCGGGATTGCTCGCCAAAGCTGGAGAGCACGACATCACTGTTGAAGAACGGGCGATGCTTCGCGCGCTGCTCACCAAAGATGTCGAGAACAAAGTCCTTGAGCTCGCCGTCGAACCATTCCATCAGCGGCACCGGGAAGCCCATCTTGTCACGCCGCTGCAACAACGCCTTCGGCAGGGTATCGCGATACGCCGTCTTCATGAGCTGCTTCATCTGCCCGCCCATGAACTTCACGTCGGCCGGCACTGTGGCGAGAAACTCCACGAGAGGATGATCCAGCAGCGGCACGCGGCTCTCCAGGCCGTGCGCCATGCTCATGCGGTCCTCGACTTGAAGCAGCGCCGGCAACAGGCACTTGAAGTCGAAGTGCGTCATCTTGTCGAAATAGGCTTCCTTCCGCACATTGTCCTGGTTGTTGAAGATCGCGCGGAAGGAGTCGAACACCGCCTCCTTGTTCAGCGCGCTCCAATCGACCTCACCAACCATGTCGGTCGAACGATCGACCAGGCGGAAGTACCGGCGATCAAGATCCTCGAACAGGCCGTCGCGCCAGAATTCCTTGATCATCGGCTTGTATTCGCGCAGCAGGCCGAGATTGGGCACGATCGACTCGATCGTGACCACGTAGTGACCGCTCTGGTAGGTGCCGTCGACCGCCGCCTTGATGCATTGCTCGAAGTAGGCGACCAGATACCGCGCATAGCCGCCGAGCAGCTCGTCGCCGCCCTGCCCGCCCAGCACGACCTTGACGTTCTTCGCCGCGAGCGCGGACACCATGTATTGCGGAAACGACCCCGGTCCGGCAACCGGGAAATCCAGATGATAGATCACGTCGCCGATGCTGTTGCGGAAGTCGGCGGCGGTGATGTCGACCATATGGAGCGACATGTCCGCCAGATCGGTCACCGTCTTGGCGTAGCCGCTCTCGTCATAGCCTGGAAATTCGAGAAAGCGGCCGTGGAATGCGTCACGGCTGCGGTGATCCAGCTTGGAGGCCATCAGCGCGACGAGGCTGGAGTCGAGACCGCCCGAGACGTAACCGCCGACCGGAACGTCGGAGCGCAAATGCACCTGCATCGAGTCGGATAGCAGTTCGGTGAAGCGCCGCTCGAAGTAGCTCGGACTGCGATCGAAATCGACATCGTACTGCACGTCCCAGTAGCGGGACGTCACGACGTCGCCGCCTTCGAGCCGAAGCAGATGGCCGGGCAGCAGCGCCGATATTCCCTTGAACAGGGTCTTCTTGCCGATCGTGTACTGGAACGTGAGATACTCGCTCAGCGCATCGGCGTCGGTTTGGATGTCGCTCAGGAACGGCAGCAGCGCCTTGGCCTCCGACGCGAAGTAGAAGACCCCCTGTTGCACCGTGTAGTAGAACGGCTTGATCCCGAAGCGATCGCGCGCGGCAAACAGCTTCTTGTTCCTATTATCCCAGATCGCGAAGGCGAACATCCCGCGCAGATGATCGACGCAGCGCTCGCCCCATTTGGCGTAGGCGGCGAGGATCACCTCGGTGTCCGAATGGGATTGGAACGTCCAGCCGTCCGCGAGTTGCTCGCGAAGCTCGATGAAGTTGTAGATTTCCCCGTTGTAGGAAATCACGGTGCCGTTGGCCCCCTTCATCGGCTGGGCGCCGGCAGGCGACAAATCGATGATCGCAAGCCGGCGGTGCACCAGCCCGACGCTTCCGCCGTCATCGCTCCATTGCCCCAAGCCATCTGGCCCGCGATGAGCGATCAGGCTGCTCATCGCATTGAGCGACGCGACGCGCCTTGCGACGGAATGACCGGACAGAGATGCAAATCCTGCAATGCCACACATGAATTCAGAGAACCTCGATATTCAAGATCGCTGCAAAGACACTAAAGCTATCCGCGAATTCTGCGCGCGAGTGACAGCATCTGGCGGACAAGCGTAACGACAACTGTGTGAACGAAATTGGGTAGCAACCTGATTTCCTTCACATCCTCGATGTGATGCTGATGCGCGCGAAGAACGGCGCGGGTAAACGATTCCCGCAAGGAAAGCTCGTCTGTTACCGCACCGGTTGAGGTGCCGCAATCGGGGAGTGACCGCCCCTTCCTGCCCGCAGCATCACGGACTTCCGCTAGCAGACCTGCCACGAAATTCCCATAGCGGAACTTCGGGTTCTCGACCAAAGCGCGGTAACATGCCTCGATCCGCGCCATATTGGCGTCCTGGTCCTGCATCTGCTCATAGACGTCTTCGGCATTCGAGCAATCAGGCGCGAGCGCGATGTAGTGCTCTCCCGCCTTCAGGGCACCGGCGTAATTGCCTGGCGTCAGTATCTGACAGGACCGCGCGATCGCCGCCTCGAACAGCCGCGGACCCGCCGCGGTATAGACATTCCTCATGTCCTGGCCGGGAAAGCAGGCCTGCTCAAGTTCCTCGAAGCTGGCCGCCGGATTACGCTGCAGCCGCCGCTCGACGCATTCCCTGATTTCCCCTCTGGCGTCCAGGAGCGAACTTCCGCTCTCGCAGCCCAGGGTGAACTTGCTGTTGCCCAGGAACCGGAGCCAGGCGTCGCCGACGAGCGCGTCGCGCGCCTGTGTCGAGATATCGAGCTTCAGCCGGCGATCGGTCATGCTGGAGCGGAAGCGGTCACCCAATTCGGTCTTCAGCTGGCCAATTCTTCCGAAATAGGCCGGCAGCGCCCTGGCCCGATAGCCGACGTCGATCTCCCGGTCCCCGAACGGTACCGCAAAGCGCTGCATCAGGCCGATGTCGGCGTCGTCGACGTATCCGGTAAGCGCCTCGAGCACCCGGGCATGCTTTCGCGCGCGAGGATAAAACTCCGCATGTTGATCGTAGCAGACGGAATAGATGAGATCGACTTTCCAGTCCGAGAGCCAGTTGTCGAGTATCTCGGCATGGTCGTATTCGTCCTGGGGCAGCGCCACCTTGATCGCATCCGATTTCGCGACGAAGTCGTAGGCATCGAGGATCCGGTCTAGCCACAGCGATTTCGGCCTCGCCCACCTCCAGCACAGAAAGGTGGTGTCGAGAATGATCGCGTCGAAGACCTGCTCGCGGAGGCGCGCAGTGACGGGTTGGCGTGCGCTATGCAGCGTATATTCGTGCTGAGGAGCATATTTGACGAGTGCGAACGCGTGATTGATCGACGTACGCCGCGCCGAGCCAAGATCGTCGAGTTCGTGCAGGATAAGGATGCGCACGATCGAAGATTAACCCTGCACCCGGCACCGTGGGACGGCAACTGTCACGCATCAATCCCGATCAGCCGACGAATTCTCGTGTGGCGCAACACGATCCGTTTCGCCCAACGACGGAGCGGCCCCGGCGTCAAACGCGCCACGTGGATGACGCCATTCGCTGCAACGACCTTCGCGATGACGACCAGACGGTGGCGCACCATCTGCTTCGCCTTCCGCATCACCTTCTGCACAAACTCCCGGCGTCGCGCGCGGCGCTTTTCGCGCTCGAGCAACGTGACAAGCTCCCCTTCGGCATAACACCGCTTCGTTGCCGCCATTTCGGGCTGATACCGACGGTCGATAGCGCGATCGACCTGACGGACCATTGCATCGAAGCTGTTGTCGGGATTGAGCGCAACCTCACGATAGGCCCGATCAACAATCTCCTGCGCCCGTACCGGATCGCGCAGCACCTCGATGACCTCGGCCATGTTGGAATGATCCTTTTTCAGCGGCACATAGTGTCGCCAGGGCTCAAGCCTGCCGGAATAGGTGCCCTCATACAGGATCATCAATGTCCGCAGCGCTGCCGCCTCGAAGCATCGCGGCGAGATGACGGCAAGAATGACGCGATTGTCCTCATCCTTGAAATAGAGATCGCGCAGCGTTTCAAAGCTCGCCGACGGATCGCGGGCCAGATGTTGATCCACATTGCGCTGAATCTCGCCGGTGAAGTCGCAGACGCTGGCGCCACTTTCGGTGCCGAGGACGGCCTTGCAGTTGGCAAGGAAATTGATCCAGTTCTCGCCGTAGATGCGGTCTTCCTCGCGCGTGGACATGTCGCAGGTCAGTCCGTACGGGGCGGCATCCGCCTCAAACCGACCGGCTATCAGCCATTTCTCCTGGGCGAAGCTCCCCAGCCAGTCGGGAACCTTTCGCGCACGGTAGCCGACATCGATGGAACGATCCTCGAGACGCGGCACCTTCCTGTCGAGCAATTCGCCCGGCACGTAGCCGGTGAGCACGGTTTCCCGGACGACATTCGGCAGCCGATCCTGCGGATAGTAGTCGTCCATGATCTCCTGCGGGACGACACTGAACAGGATATGGATGCCGAGCTGCCGGAATGCGGCCATCGTGTCGTTGATCCAGCGATACTCGTCCTGGATGAAGGCTGCCTTCAACCCCTTGAACCTGCAGATGGCTGCCCGCAGATTGGGACCAATATAGGTGTCCATGCAGGCGACGAGAGAATAGTGGATGATGACACCGTCAAACCGGTCGAGCTCAAGCAGGCTGGAGACGTCGCCCCGCGAGTTGAAGATCTGGATCGAGTGCCTGGAGAACTCCTTCAGGCCCATGACGTGGTCGATAATCGTGGAGGCGCTGCCCGGCATGAAATCGCAGAGCAGCAGAAAGTTGAGACGCTTGAGATTGGGCGCGTCGACCGCAGTGAGCGGAGAGACCGGATGGGTGACTGGAATCATCTGGACTAACTGAAGGTTGGTTTGAAAAAACGCTGACCTAGTGCTTCTGTTTGAGAAGGCCGTCAATTTCAACGTAAGCTTCGCCGGATCGCGGGCACTTCAGATCGTTGCCGAGCCGCTCGCCGGCCCTGCTCATCCAGCCGATCCGTCTTGCGGGATTTCCCGCCATCAATGCAAACGCAGCAACATCCTTCGTGATCACCGAACCGGCCCCGATGAAGCAGTATTCGCCGAGCGAATGCCCACAGACAATCGTCGCATTGGCGCCGATGCTGACGCCGCGCCCGATCGGCGTCTTGCGAAACTCATCCTTCCGCGACACATCGGCGCGCGGATTGTTGACGTTGGTGAAGACGCAGCTCGGGCCGCAAAATACGTCGTCCGCAAGCTCCACGCCATCATAGATCGAGACGTTGTTCTGGATCTTGCAGCCATTTCCGATCCTGACGTTCGGACCGATCATCACGTTCTGGCCGATCGAGCAATTCTCGCCAATCACCGTGCGCGACAGAATGTGACAAAAGTGCCAGACCTTGGTGCCGCGTCCGAGCACAGCGCCATCGTCGACGTAGCTCGATTGATGGATCAATACGCCCGGGAAGCGCGGATCCTCGCGCATCTCGCTCATTTGTGCATCGCCTTCTGGGCAAAGGCGTGAACGCCATTGCTCCGAACGATCGGTGCATGGCGGAACGTGGACACGATATCGATCGAGGGACGGACTTCGTCCAGCCTGAATCCGCGGCCGGCAATGATCTCCTCATAGCTTCGCGTGTGGAGATCGGTGAACCCTTCGGAGAACTCGACCTCTTCGCCATCGACGGTGATGGAGCGGAAGGTCGTCTTCTTGCCCTTTACGCTCTCCGGCAGGTCGTTGCGGTCGAGCGACAGGAACCAGCTGACGTCGGCGCGCTCGCACTCCAGCGAGCCTGCCGCCCGCTCCGCCTCGCGCAAGTGCGCCTCGTTGCGGCTGGCCGGTCCGAACACGAAGCTCAACATGTCGAAGAAGTGCACCCCGATGTTGGTCGCCACGCCACCGGACCGGTCTTCAGCGCCCTTCCAGGAGGCGTGATACCAGCGCCCGCGCGAGGTGATGTAGGTGAGCTCGACCTTGTGGCGCTTCTGCGAGTTGGCGAAGCGGTCGCGAAGCGCGATGATCGCCGGATGCAGGCGCAATTGCAGAATGGTGGAGATCCGCCGGCCGGTGTCGCGCTCGATGGCTGCCAATCCGTCGATGTCGCCGGGATTGAGCACCAGCGGCTTTTCGCAGATCGCATCGACCCCGGCGCGGAGCGCAAACCGGCAGTGCGCGTCGTGAAGGTAGTTCGGCGAGCAGATCGTCATGTAGTCGAGCTTCTTGCCGTCGCGCTGCAACGCGCCGACATGGCGATCGAACAACTCGAATTCGGTAAAGAACTCGGCGTCGGGGAAATGGCTGTCCATGATTCCGACGGAGTCGTTGGGATCGTAGGCCACCGCGAGCTTGCCGCCGGTATCGGCCATCGCCCGCATGTGCCGTGGCGCGATGTAGCCGGCTGCACCGATCAGCGCATAATTGGTCATGAAATCTCCCTCTTCGAACTCTTGGCTTGCTTCAGGCAAGCTACCGCACTCGGGGTGAATCGCGCGTCACACCCGAGCAAAAAACTCCAATACGCCCCGCAAGGCGGCAGACGCGCTCAAGCCGCGGCGATCAGATCCGCCCCGACAAGAACGCGGACCTTGCGGCCCAACAGGTTCAACAGAACGGCCACGCGATGGTGATCGCTGGCGTCCTCCACAAGCGCAAGACTGTCGACGAATGCACCCTCGACAATGCGAACCGCATCGCCAGGCGAGAACGCCGGCCTGCGCGCAAGGGCGATGAATCCGGCCTCGTCCTCGCGCGATTTCAGCGCATCGATAACGGCATTTTCAACTGCCGCGGGCCGATCGCCGACGCAGACGAGATGTGAAACGCCGAGCGTCGATTGAATGGCGCGCCAGCGCTGTGCCGCGACATCGATCGCGACAAACAGATAGCGCGGGAATAGCGGCCGGGCGACGAGCTCGATCTTCCGCGCATGACTGCGGCGCCGCTGATAACGCGGAAGGTAGGTGGAGAACCCCTGTCGCACGAGGCCGGCCGCCGCTTTTGCTTCGGCATTGACTTGTGTCTGCACGACATACCAGCGGGACCCGGGCTGCATCGCCATCACGCTCCCTGCGGCTGCTTGGGACGCAAGCCCAGTAGCTCCGGCGCGAGCACCTTGTCTGCGCCGAAATTGCCAACCGCCTGGTCGAAGACGGTTCGAGCGGCCGTCAAATGGGTCACCACCACCGCATCGAACGGCTCGTCCACCAGCGCATAGGAGGAGACCACCTTGACCCCGATGAAGCGGGTCGCTGTCGCATCGGGATCAACGATGGCAAGCACCGAAATCGGCCCATCGACCGCACACAGGATCGCGATCTCGCAGAGGTCCGATTGTCCGGCGAGCACGACCCGCCTGAAGCCACGCGCCTGCGCGCGTTCAAACAGCCGGCCGTATTCCTCCTTCGCCTTGCGGAACAGCGAAAAGGAGTCCGTGAGGAACTGGACGGTCAGTCGCGATTTCTCGGAGAAGCCCTGCGGGGTGAGATAGTAGGCATAGCGCCGCGCCGGCGCCGAGCCGACCTTGACGAAGCCCTTCTTGATCGCCCGCTTCAGGTAGGCATTGACTAGGCCGAGCGCGACGCCCAATTCGGCCGCGATGTGCCGCTGCGATTGCGCACCATCCGCCTCGAGCGAGGTGAGCAAGCCGAGCACCAGCCGGTCGCTGTCATTCTCATCCGTCGGCAGAGTGCTTGCCATCACGCCTGTCCCCACTGGAGCAGGCTGATACCGCGTTCACTCGATGAACGTCAAGCAAATTCGTTCATGCCATGAACGCTTCAACCAATTGATTACAAAGGGATTTACATCTGACACATGTGACGCGATGGTCACACTTCAGGCCTTATCGGGCAACTCGGCCAAGTATTGCGCCGCGAGCGTTGAATAGCTGTACCGCCGCGCCACGGCCACCCGATCGGCCCGCGGACGCGCCGGGTCGTCGAGGGCAGCGCGCAGGGATGCGGCAAGCGCGTCGGCATCATCAGGCGCGCATCGCGCGGTCACCAGATCCTCGAGCCCGGTCAGCGCCCGCTCCTCACAGGCAATGACACTGCGCGGTGCGAACAGGCAGTAGTCGAACAGCTTGTTCGGGCTGATGCCGTGGTGATAGAGCGCGTTGTTGTGGAAGGCGACCACCGCGCAATCGGACGCGTGCAGCATGCTGTGCACGACCGCCCGATCGACCTCATCGTGAAACTCCACATTGGCGAGCGCAGCCGCCCGCTGTTTCAGCGCCTCCTTCGAGGTGCCGGAACCGATCATCACGAAATGGATCTCGGGGTTTGATTTACCGAGGATCGAAGCGGCGTCGAGAATGGCCTCCACGGCGTTCGGCGGGCCCATGCCGCCGGCGTAAAGCACGACGCGCCTGCCCCGCTGGTGCAGCAGATTGATGCGGTCGACCAGGGGATGGCCGAGAGCCTCGATGGTCAGCGCGCTCTGAATTTCGCCGTCGGAAACTCCGTTGGGGATCCACAGGAACTTGCCCGCGGGCAAGCCACGCGCCCGCATATGAGCTTCCGCTCCGGCCAACAGGCAGATCACGCGATCCGCCGTACGATAGGCGGCGCGCTCCTTCCAGCCGAGCACCTTCATCAGCGGATGCCATGCCGGCGTCATGCCAAGCGCGACGATGCTTTCCGGCCAGAGGTCGCGGACCTCGAGCCAGAACCGCGTCCCGAATTGTCGCGCGACTTGACCGGCCGCTGAGACGAAGAACAGATGCGGGCTCGACGCAATCATCAGGTCCGGCTCGCCGAACTGCGCCGCGATTGCAGATGCCGCCGAACGGAAAGCCGGCGCAAAGCTCAGATTGTTCCGCAGCCGTCCCAGGCTGCCATGGCCATAGCGCGGCGTGTCGAGAAACCAGAAGTCGACGTCATTGATCCGCTGCGGCCCCGGAACGCGCGGCTGCCTGTGCAGGTGGTGAAAGGCGGCGCTGACGATCACCACCCGGTGCCCCATCTTGCCCCAGGCGTCTGCCAGCCAGAACGGACGATAGTGACGCCCGAGGCCAGGGCCTCCGGCAAAGGGATGCAGCAGCCAGATGTTCATGCCGCCGCCCCGAGCGAACCAAGTCGCCGGTAGAGCTCGATGAGTTCCGCCGCGTCGTGCTGCCAGTTGAAATTCCGGGTCACCGCGGCCCGTCCCGCCAGTCCCATTCCGATCGCGAGCTGCCGGTCGTCCGCGAGCCTGGACAGGCAGTCCAGCAGCGCCGCGCGATCGTCGAGCGACACGACGAATCCGCACCCGGCCGCCTCCACGATCTCCTTGGATTTCGGCAGATCACTTGAAATGACAGGTAGGCCGGCAGCCATATATTCAAACAGCTTGGTTGGAAGTGAGAGCAAATAATTCGGTTCAGGCAATAGCAGGTTGAGGCCGATGAGACTCTCGTTCAGCAGCTTCGCGATCTCACCACGTCCCAGCCTGCCCCTGTATGACACGTCGGCAGTTGATTTCTCAAGCCAGGCTTGTTCCTCGCGACCGATTGTTCCCGCCAGCACCAGCGGCAGACGCACCGCGGCACATGCTTCAACCATTTCGACCAGCCCGCGATCGAAGCTGGTGCGGCCAACGTAGACCGCCTGGCGTCGCCGTTGTGTCGTCGGCCCAGGCTCAATGAATTCGTCCAGTCGCACGGTGTTGCGCACCAGCATGACGGCAGCACCATAGCTGCGAAAGCGATCGGCAATAGCCGGCGTCGCCGCGACGATGGCGTTGAAACGGCTGGCGGCGTAGCGTTCCGCCAATTCCATTCCGCGCGAGACGAGCGGCCGCATCCAGGGCCAGATCCACCGCTTGGAATAGATGTCCGCGGGCACATCCTCGTGGACGTCGTAGACCACCTTGCAGTTTCGGCTCTTGAGCCGCAGCGCGAACGGGATCAGCTCCGGATCGTGGAATTGCACGACGTCTGCGCTGGCCGCCCGCGCGAGGGCAAAGGCCGCTCGGCCCGTGACCCACGGGCGCTTCCAGCGGGCAGCCGGCGGCATCTCGATCAATCTGAAATCGATGCGGCCCGGATCGCTCGGGCAAGGTGACCGTGCCACGACGGTCACGTCGTGGCCGGCTTCGGAGAGGCTGCGCGCTTCCTTCTCAACGATTCGAATGTCATCGGCCGCATGGACACTCGACAACATGCAAATCTTCATGGAGATCCGACCCGGAAGCGTTCACCCCAAAGCGCGACGCAATAAAGCCGCCAGCGCATTCCAAGATCGAGCCGGTGGAATTTCTTCTTCACCGCAGCCATGTCGGCGTAGCGGGCAAGCAGGGCGCTGCCGACAACCTTTTCATACATCGCCGGCGAGTGTCGGCTGAGCCAGAGCCGGTCGGGTGCTGCAAAGCCGATCTTGTCCTTGCGCCAGGAGATGCTGGCCGGAAGCGCGTCCTGCATCGCTGCACGGAGCGGCCATTTCGTCCAGCCCTTGTTCAATTTGATGCGCGTCGGCAGGCTCAACGCAAACTCGACAAAGCGGTAATCGAGGAACGGCAACCGGGTCTCGATACCAAACCGCATCGAGTTCTTGTCCTCGAAACGCAGCAGCATCGGCAGGTTGGTTTCGGTGATCTCCAGCACCTGCATTTGCTGCGCATCTCTCGTCTCTCGCGCAAAACGGCGAAGACATTCCGGCAGTTCCGGGCTCTTCAGGAAGGCGTATTGCCAGCGGTAATATGCGTTCCGCAGCGCCGCCGAGCTGGCGCCAAACAGGTACATCAGCAACCGTTGAGCCGAAACGCCGGCCTGCGTGGCCGCGCTAAAGGCGGACAAGAATCCCCCGACGCCGGAGCGAGCCAGCTGGTCGCGCAGCCAGGCCGCATAATAGCGGTGATAGCCCAGCAGCGTCTCGTCACCGCCCTGACCGTCGAGCAGCACGATGACGCCGTTGGCGCGCGCGGTCTTCATCACCTCGTATTGCATCATGATCGAGGGGCCGCCGAACGGCTCTTCCTGCACCTCGAGCAGGGCCTCCGCGGTCGACGCGAAATCCTGATAGCTCGGCTTGGTACGCAACCAGTTCAGCTCGGCCTTTGCGACGACGTCGGCCGCGTATGCCTCCTCGTTGTTCTCCGCCTGCTCGCTGACCGCCGTGATGGCAAAGAAGCGATCGTTGGAGGATGAGGCATAGCGCCGGGCCGCCAGCGTCGCGACGCTGGAACTGTCCAGTCCGCCCGACAGGCAGGTACCGACCCGAACGTCCGAGCGCAAACGCAGACGCGTCGCGTCATCGAGCAGCTCCGCCAGCGAGCTGGCGGCTTGCTGCTCGTCGGCCACGGCCGAACGCGGCGCCAGCGAATAATAGCGCTCGATCTTGATCCGGCCCGTTGCCAGATCGACGCGCATCTTGTGTCCAGGGGCCAGCTTCTCGATACCCTTGAAGAAGGTCCGATCGGTATGGTCGCTGAGGCCGCAGACGAGAAAGTCCCTGACAAGTTCGTCGTCGGCGACGGCGCGCCCGATCAACGGCAGCAACTGGCGAATCTCCGAACCGAAGGCGAACTGGTTTGCCGTGTCGACAAAGTAGAAGGGCTTCACACCGAAGCGATCACGCGCGCAGAACAGCGTATTGTCACGCTCGTCATGAATCGCAAACGACCACATGCCGTTGAAATGCTCGAGGCAGCTTTCGCCCCAATGGACATAGGCCGTGAGCAAGACCTCGGTGTCCGACGCCGTGTGGAAGACGTGGCCGAGCGCTTCAAGCTCTGCGCGCAGTTCGAGATAATTGTAGATCTCGCCATTGTAGGTGATCCAGATCGGCAGCAGCCTGTCGCGCATCGGCTGCGCGCCGTCGTCGGTCAAATCGATGATGGCCAGTCGCCGGTGCCCCAGCCCGACCTTGCCATTGACCCTGACCCCGCGCCCGTCCGGCCCGCGGTGAGCGACCAGATCGGTCAGTCGATCGACTTGGTCAGCATCAACGAGCCCGTTCTTGGCGACTAGGCCGAATATGCCGCACACGTGGGACTAACCTGCATGGTCTGGGTTTCGTGGACAATTCGACAGGACGCGCATTCCGGCCGCTGCGGCACGACATCCGCCCAGCGCCTGCGCTCTCCTCTACCCTGTTCACGCGATGAACGTCAACCTCAGGGGTCAGCGCGCGCCCGCGCGATCCGCTGCTCGACTATCTTTCGATCGGCGCATCGACATCCTGACCGGCAGCCTCTCGCATGGTGGCGGCAAAACTGGCCGCGAATGCGCGGACGCGCTCGTCCTGATGCGGAACGACGTTCCGAATGACGAGCCCGCGCGCTTGCTGCGAAGCCTCCGCAAGGTGGTCGGCCAGCGCATTCGGATCATCGACGCCGAAATAGCGGGCGGCGCCTGAGGTTTGCTCGCGGTGTACGTCGATGTCGGACAGGATCATCTGAACGCCGAATGACTTCGCCTCCTCCACCGTCGTGCTCCAACCCTCGAAGCGCGACGGGTTGAGCAGCGCGGTTGAGGCTCGCAGCAGGGCGTAGACATGGGGCAACGGGATCACGCCGAGGTGCCGGAAATGCGCCTCGAGGCCGCGGCGTTTGATCTCGGAATTGACCAGATCGTAATAACCGGGCTCGCGCCGATCCTCCGTGCTGCCCGATGCGCAGACCACGACATCGACCCCACGACGTTTCAGGATCGTCAACGCGTCGACGACGAGCTGATGGTTCTTGTGGCGGTAGAACTGATTGGGCAGATAGAAATAGTTCTGCGGCAGGCTATAGGTCGCGATCACGTCCGACGGGTCCGTATTCAGGAACGCAGCCGGCGGCTGGGTCGCGAAGCGTACGACGCTGACGCGGCTCTTGGCGTGCGGGTAGTAGGCCCTGAAATCGCGCAAGGCGCTCTCGCTGCTCAGCATGATGGTTCGCCCGGACGCCATCTGAACGCGAAAGCCGATCTCGCGGCGCCAGCGCGCCGTCGTCGGAAACAGCTGAGGCAGCGAACGGTGTTGCAGATCCGGGATCCAGGCCACCGTTGGGATCGCCAACCGCCAGCCGAAGAAGCGCGCGGCTTCAACGACGACATCGATGCGTGCGGAGCGAAACGCCGCCGCGGCTCCCCGGTCCAGACCAAGCGCGAGCGCTGAAGCCAGACCCGGCTGTCCGTCGAATGCCTCGGACCTGACGACCTCGACGCCGGGTATCGCGGCAAACTCTGCGAGTTCGTTCGCATCGGCCCCGGTCCCCGCAAACACGACCGGAGTGAACTCGCCGGGCAGAAACCGGTCGAGCGCCGCGAACAGGTTGCGTTGATAATTAAACCCGCCGGCCCAAAGCCGTCGCGAAATGTGACCAAACGCGAACCGCAATGGGCGCGGCATCACGAAGCATGTCCCTTGAACCAAGCCACATAGTCGGCGATACCCTGGTCGAGCGGAATGCGCCAATCGAATCCGATTTCGCGGAGCATTGTATCGTCGGCCAGCAGGCTGACGGGATCGCCGGGCCGGCTGATGCCGGAGTGCCGTACAACCGTATTGCCGCCCCACTGCTTGATCAGGAGCGCGGCGATATCGGCAACGCTCGTGCCGCGGCCCGAACCGCCATTGATGACGCGGAAATTCTGCTGCGACGACGCTTCCGCGACTTTGGCAAGCAGCCTTGCGACATCGCGAGCGTCGGTCCAGTCGCGGATTTCCTGGCCGCTCCCGCCAAGCGTCAGCACGGGTTGCTGGGCCTCCAGCCGCGAGCAGATGTCCCACAGCAACTGCTTGCGCAGATTGGGGCCATAGACCGAGAACAGCCGCACGATCGTGCAATGCATGCCAAACGACTGCGCGTAGCTCCGGCACAGCTGCTCCATCATGAATTTGTGCTGCCCATAGGGGGACATCGGAGTCGGGACAGCACTTTCAGCGATCGGCCCGGCATGGTCGGCGCCGTACACGGCCGCGCTCGACGCCGCGATCAGCGCGCAGTCAGGCGCGGATCCGCGCAGCCATTCGAGCAGCCGCGCCGTGCTCGCGACCGTCCGCGAAAAATCCTCGAACGGCCGCTCGATCGAGATGCCGACGGAGGAGCCGCCGGCCAGATGAAAGACATGCGTCGGCAGCCCGTGCGCTGCCGCAAGGGCGTTGAGATTGGCCGCGTCGATCTCGCCGTTGATCCAGCTCTGCAAGCCGAGCCGGCGGGCTTCCGTCGCGTCGAGCGCGCCGTGCCCGACGCCGTGCACCGCATGGCCGGCGCCTGACAACTCATGCACGAGATGGCGGCCGATGAACCCGTTCGCGCCGGTGACCCAGACGATCATCGCTCAAGCCTTGTGACAGACAAAGGAGTACAGCCGGCCCGGCCGATTGTCGAAGCGCTCGGCCATCGACAGCAGCGAGCCGAACACAAGGCGTGACGCAAATGCGGTCCGCCACAACGGCGCTGCCGGAATCCTTTGCGACAACTTGGTCACGATCGCAGCCTTCAGCGTCTCGAGCGTGTAGGGAAACAGGTTGATCGGACTTTGCAGCGGCGCCAGCGTGTCGATCTTCGAAAATCCGGCGGTGGCCAGCGCGCCGGTATAGCGATCGAGCAGGAAGGCATGTTCGCCGCCGTAGAGGTGATGCAGCGGATGCTGCGCAAGGAACTGGGGAAGATCCGCCTCCTTGCTGATGACGTGCTCGCGCGCCGCGATCAGCATGCCGCCGGGCCGCAACACGCGAAACATCTCCCGACAGGCACCTTCGAGATCGCGCGTGTGATGCAGCACGGCCCGGGCAAAAACCACATCGAACGTCGCATCGGCGAACGGCAGCCGCTCGGAAAACTCCTCGACCACCTCGATCGGCAGTTGCGCCTGCTGCGCCAGGCTGCGGATCGCCGCCCCTCCCACGATCGCGCTGGGATCCGGCTCGAGCGCGGTCACCGCAAAGCCGCTGCGGGCGAGCGCGTAGCTTGCAATGCCGCGGCCGGCGCCGACGTCGAGCGCGGCACCAGACCGGCCGGCCAGCAGCGCTGAGACCGCCCGCCACTCGGAGCTCTGGAAATAGCGTTCAGCGGCTTCGGCCAGCGGATCGTCGTAGAATGCGTCGAGCACGAGCTGGCGCTGGTCGGGCTGATTGCGCAGCCAGACCACCGCTTCCTCCCAGGTGGTAAACTTGCGCTCACCGTTCATCGGCGCCAAGCTCCCTCACCAGCACGGCCGGATTGCCGGCCACGATCGTAAACGGCGCGACATCCCTTGTGACGACCGCGCCGGCCGCGACGATGGCGCCCTGCCCGACCGTCACCCCGCGCAACACCATCGCAGCCGCGCCGATCCAGGCATCATCGCAAATCCTCACCGGGCTTTCGTCGAGCGAGATGTCGCTCGGATGGCCGCGCGTGAAAATCTGCTGCACCTGCCGGTGCCGCTCCGCCGTCCGCAGCGGATGGGTGAGATTGTCGAACACATTCGCCGAATGCGAGATCAGGACGCGGTTGCCGATCTCGATCAAGGCCGCCGACCAGATCCGGGTGCCTTCGCCGACGTAGCACCACTCGCCGATCCGGATCTCCCCGCCATGCGCGAAGGTCAGGAGCTCCCCGAGGATGCGGCTGTTGCGGCCGACGACGATCTTGTCGGCATCGCCGCGGATGTTCCTGATCCTGGCGGAGCGGCCGAGCGCCGCGTCGGCTTGCAGACGGCACGTCGCGCGACCGATCAGACGTTGGATCAGGTAATCGATATTCATGCGGTCAACTGCAGGCAGGCGACCGCGCGCGACGACGCCGCAAGGTCGTCGCCCTGCCCCTTGCCGGTATGGATGTCGAAAACGGTGGCGTCGGCGAGCGCCTCGGCACTCTGGCGCGACCAGCCTTGTCGCGAATAGCCGAAATAGTCGACATGGTGCGATGTCGCGCCGAATGCCTCGATAATCCGCTCGATCATGGCAAGATCGAACACCTGATACCAACCGAGATTGTCGCGCTTGCCGAACGGCACGGAGATCAGGCACGTCCCGCCGGGCTTGAGAATGCGCTTGAACTCCTTCACCGCCGGGACGAAACCATCCCGATCGGTCTCGGCATCGCGCGGATCGCCCGTGTACAGCATCTGATTGTCGAGCCCGATGTGCTCGATCGTCGAAATGCTGGCGACCGTGTCGAAGACATGATCGCCGAACATCGTCTTGCGGAGATCGCCGAACACATAGGAATAACCATCATGCCAGTAGCAACGCCGCTCCGGCGCCAGCGTCATGATGGTGAGATCCGCGCCGCGCAGCGGCGGACGCCGCAGCAGGAAGTCATGGTTGAAGGTCGATCCCGCATCCAGCATCTTGCCGACATCTTTCAATCGGCCGTAGACCCAGGGATATTCCACCACGCGCTCATCCATCGCGATGCCGTAGCCGGGCGGAAGCTCCTTTCCCGCCTGAAGCAGGCCGCCGTCGATCGCCGCGGTGATGGTGTCGCGTTTGACCGTCTGATAGCCCGGGCCGAACGGCCGCGGCCGCATCCTGAACAACGGCACGGCCAGTCCGTCCGCCATCCATTTCAATTGATAGATCAAGTCACTTGCAGACATCATTCCGGCCCGATCGCCCGCCCGCTGGCCGGCTCTGTGCCCCCGTGTAGAGCCTTTTCCGGTCCGATGGAATCGGAACGGGCTCTAGAATCTCGCTTTTGCGCGTTTTCTTCACGCCAACCGCCACCCACTTCGCTCGAAACGCTCTGTTACGGCTCAATCCGCGCGACGAGATCGATAAACTGTGCCCATTGCGAGGCCTTGCTGTAAGTCTCCTGCACGCGGCTCCGGCCGGACGCGGCGATCCCGACCCATTGCGGCCAATCCCGCAGGCTGCTTGAAATCGCCTCGACGGCCCTTTCGGGCGCGTCATAGGTGCGCATGGTGACACCATCCTGCATCGCCTCCGGATAGTTGCCGGCATCGGACACCAGCAGCGAGCCGCAGCCCATCGCCTCGAAGCAGCGCATGTTGCCGCGATCGTTGCCGGCCATGTCGATGGCGCCGTTGAGCACGATCTTCGCCGACCCGAACAGCTCGTAGAGGTCCCGGCCGAACAGCGGCGTCCTTGCGATGCGCGCGATGACGTCGGGGCGGCGGTGCTTCCCCAGCGGCAGCAATCGCCCGACCGCGCTTTCGGCAAGCCGCGTCAGCCGCGAGGCATCGAGGCAGAATACGATGTTGCGGTCAGCCGCCAGCGCCGCGACCTGTTCGAGCGTCCGGCCGCGCGCACTATGGTGCCGCGAATATCCGCCGACAAACGCCACGTCGATCGGCCGTTCGCCGTTGCCATACTGCGCCATGACAGGATCGATCGCGGGGAAGAACAGCTCCGCCCGGCAGCCCTTGCCGCGCCAGGCTTCGAGGATCGAGGGGAAGTTTCCAAGCACCGCGCCATAGGCGCTCAGGTCGGCGTTTCCCGAGGGCGCCGCGCGCCAGCACAGCGTCTTCTTCACACAGCCGGGAAGCTTGGCGACGAATGCACTGGGATAACGCACCGGATCGAGATTGTAGAACACCTCGGTCCTGTGATGCTCGATCTGCGCGAGCAGAATCGCCTCCAACGTCGGCGTCCCCTGCATGCCCTGCTCACGGGCCCATTGGCGCTGCAGCACGTCGTCGTCTGCATTGGTGAAAAAAGCTTCCGGCGCACCGTCGAGCACCGGCTTGAGGAAATGCGCCGCGCCAAAGCGGTCATGCAGGAAAACGTCGCGGCGCGCGGCGAAGGTCGATGCCTTTGCCGCGAGCTGATTCAGCCGCGGCAGATAGGACGGATAGAGACCGCTATTCTGGAACAGGCGCATCGGTTACGCGGTCCTCGCCAACATCCATTTCATGTTCAGATACGGCCAGATCCGGCCGACCGATTCCCAATCCCAGCCTTGCGACGCCGTCAAGCGACCGACCACTTTCCGCAGCGGCGTCTCGTCGACGAACTCGGCGAATGCCGGAACCTTCCGATCGAGCAATTCCGTGGTCCAGCCCGCCAACGGACCGTTCAGCCATTCCGGCATCGGTGAATTGAAGCCGACCTTGCGGCGCGCGGTGCGGATGCTTTCGGGCATCAAATTCGCCATCGCCTGCCGCGCCACCACCTTGGTCATGCCATCGGCCGATTTGCTGGTTTCCGGCAGCGCCATCGTATAGGTCACCAGCCGCCAGTCCATGAACGGCATACGGACCTCGATCCCGTGCGCCATCGAAAGCCGATCGAAATTGCGCAGGATGGTGGGCAGGGTGGTCGAGTGGAACATGCGGTAGAGCCGCCGGTTCAGCGCACCCCATGTATCAGGCAACTCATCACCCTCGGCAACCAGCGGCAGCGGCGCCGGCATCGCCGTCAGCCCTCCGCGCAGGAAATAGTGCCCCTGGCGCCTGATCATCTGCGCGCGCAGGAAGTCGTGGCCGCGCTGTGCGAGTTGCGATCGGGACGTGAGCGCGGCCGCCGCGTTGCGGATCTTGAATGCGGCCGACTGCCCTTCCTGCAAATAAGCGCCCATCAATTCATCCGCGCCGTGGCCATCAAGCGACACGGTGACGTTCTGGCGGCGCAGCTCGCGATAGATCAGCCAGGGCGCGCTCGGCAGCCCGATATAGACGTCGTCATTGTCGTCGAGGATGCGGTCGAGGTCGGTGAGCGCGTCGGAGCGCCCGATTTCGAGAAAGCTCGGCGCCACATCGGCCCACGCGGCCGCTTCCTCCGCCATCGGCCGCTCGTCATTGCTGGCGCCGGGAAAGGTCGCGACAAAGGCGTGCCGCCAGGCTGTCGAGTCGCGCGGTCCCATGCCGGCCTTCTCATGGCTCGCCATCGCGCAGATCACCGCGGACGAATCGAAGCCGCCGGACAGGCAGGTCCCGATCGGAACGTCGCTGCGCATGCGGAGCGCAACGGACTCGTGAAACAGCTCGCGAAAGCGCCCGACGCGGTCGGCCTCGCTGTTCGGGATCACAGGCAGGTGATCCACGGTCCGCCACCAGCGGCGCACCTGCGCCCGCCCCTGGCGCAGCCACATGCAGTGACCGCCCTGCAGGCGACGGAGTTGCGAGAACAGCGTCCGCTCGCTGCCTTCGATCCCGAACGGGTCAAGCAACAATCGCCGCGCCACGTCGATATCGAGCGACGTCTCGACCAGCCCGCTCCGCGCCAGCGCCCGCTGCTCGGATGCGAACACGAAGCGCTCGGACGTTAACGCGTACAGCATCGGCTTGATGCCGAAGCGGTCCCGCGCAAGGAACAGATCATCCGTGACGGTGTCGTAGATCGCCAGCGCCCACATGCCGTTGAAGCGCAGCAGCATGTCTTCGCCCCAGGCCTGCCAGGCAGCGAGGATCACTTCGGTGTCGGACTGGCTGCGGAACACCGCGCCCTTCGCCTCAAGCTCGCGGCGCAGCTCGAGGAAGTTGTAGATCTCGCCATTGTAGACGATCACATGGCGGCCATCGCCCGATGCCATCGGCTGATAGCCGCCCTCGCCGGGATCGATGATGGCGAGCCGGCGATGGCCGAAGGCGACGTTTCGCTTGGCGTTGAACCAGGTGCCCTCGCCGAACGGCCCGCGATGCGCGATCAGGCTGGTCAGCCGCGAGATCTCGGCCGGCTCGACGGGATTGCCCCGAAGATTGACGATGCCTGCGATACCACACATGTCTAGGCGGCCTTGAAGGGCAAGAAGCGAGTGATGACGATGCGGAGATCGCGCCAGCAGACGGCGCGATAGGGACCCAGCTGAGACACGGCGACAGCGGCGACAAAGATCACCGCCGCCGACACGCCGTAGAGCGAGACCACATACCACCATGACGGCGCGTGGTCGAATGACATATGGCCGAGCTGCGAGCGCAGCGCCAACGCTATGGCGACACCGGTGCCGAGCGGGATCAGGACGAAGTGCAGCATCCGTGACCACATCCCCGAAAGCCTGAAGGTTCGCCGCAGCAGCAGCACCGTGATCACCATCTGCGCGACCATGCCGACACAGGAGCTCCAACCGGCGGCCTGCCAGCCGAAATACGGCAATGCGATGGCGCTGGTCGCCAGCGTGAAGGTGCCCGTGACGAGCGAGATCAGCGCGTTGAAACTGGAACGTCCCTGCGACAGCAGATAGAACGCAAACACATTGGCGCTCGAGCCCAATATCCCGCTGATCGCAAGCACCACCAGCACCAGCTGCGCCTCGGCGGCGACCTCGGCACCGGTCCATCGATAAAGCAGCGCGCCCGCGACCGGGATCAGGCCGCCCAGCGCGCTCGCGGCGAGCACGTTGAGAATCCAGGACGAGCGAAGCAGCAAATCGACCTTGCGATCATCGTCTTCCTTTTGCAGCGTGCTGAAGAACGGGAACAGGATCTCGCCGATCTTCAAGACGCCGATATAGACCGCCTCCTCCAGCCGCTGCGCGACGCTGTAGAAGCCGACGAATTGCGGTTGCAGCAGCGCGCCGAGCAAATAGCGGTCCGCCTGGCCTGCGAACAGCGCTCCGCTTTGTGCCGCGACCTGCCAGCCACCAAGCTTGACCAGCGCACGCAGCGCGCCGCGGTCGAGCGTCGGCGGCGCGAGCCAGTCGCTGATCGCATGTCGCGACCAGGCGAAGGCCATCAGCAGATTCGTTGCGAAGCCCAGCGCCTGGCAGCCGAGGAAGGTCGAGGCGCGCGGCGCGTATGGGATGAACAGCAGCATCGACATCGTCGTCACCACCGTGCCCGTGATGCTGATCGCGGCGATCCGCCGATAGTCCTGGCGCGCCGTGAACAGCGAGAGAAACACCGCGAACAGGCACTGGCACAGCCAGCCGGCACCGGCCAGGGTGAAGGCAAGCCCGAGATCGTCGCCGGCCGGGCCGCCGAGGTGAAATCCCAGTCGCGCCAGCGGCGCACCGGCGAGGATCAGCAAGGCCGCGATCAGGCCGCCTCCGGCGATGGCGAGCGCCAGGGCGGTGGCGAAGAAGCGCCGTGCGTCGTCGCGATCGGACAGTTGCAGCCGTTGCGCAAGCTCGCGCGCCGTCGAAAGACCCAGCGCATTGCTGAACATCAGCGCCGGCGCGACACAGGCGGTTACCAGCCCCGCAACACCGAATGCGGCGAGGCCGAGCCGGAAAATCACGAATGGGAGAATCGCCAGATTGAGCAGCACCGCGACCGCAAAAGCGGTCGCGTTCCACGCCGAATTGCCGAGCAGATGGGACGGACCTCTCTTCACTGCCATGCCCGCTTTCGGTCCATCACGTCGAAACGCCTCAAGTCCCTCTTCCATAAGGGCAAAACCCATTCGGTCGGGCGACGGGCTAGCAGCCAGAAGCGTGATTGTCGAGAGTTGGCGGACGACGGACGGATGCTCAGGTGTGGGCAGGCGCGAATCGCACCTTATGCAGAGCGGTCCGCACGGAACCGTGACTGTTCGTTTCCGGCACTTTGTTATCCGGGTAACAGTTGGAAAGACCTGCCAAATTGTCTATGGCAGATGAGCAATAGCCCCCACAGCGGCCCGCCAAACAAGAGGTGTCTCAATGCCCTTTCCCCGCGCATCCCAAGCCCTGTCCCGTTTCACCGTGCTGGACTTGACCCGGGTCCGCTCCGGGCCGACCTGCGTGCGCCAGCTCGCCGATTGGGGTGCCAACGTCATCAAGATCGATGCGCTGCTGGAGGACGGCGGCGGCGAGCAGCCGGGCGGTCCCCGCGGCGGCTCCGACTTCCAGAACCTGCATCGCAACAAGCGCGCGATGACGCTGAACCTCAAAGACCCCAAGGGGCTCGAGGTGTTCAAGCGGCTGGCCGAGCAGGCCGACGTCATCGTCGAGAACTTTCGCCCGGATGTGAAGGGCAAGCTCGGCATCGACTATGAGAGCATCCGCAAGATCAATCCGAAGATCGTCTACGGCAGCATCTCCGGCTTCGGCCAGGACGGCCCCTATCACAAGCGCCCTGGCTTCGATCAGATCGCGCAGGGCATGGGCGGCCTGATGTCGGTGACCGGCGCGCCCGGCCAAGGCCCGATGCGGGTCGGCATTCCCGTCGCCGACCTCACCGCGGGCCTGTTCTGCGCGCTCGGCATCCTCACCGCGCTGCTGGAACGTGACGTCTCCGGCGAAGGGCAGTGGGTGCAGACCTCGCTGCTGCAGGCGCAGATCTTCATGCTGGATTTCCAGGCGGCGCGCTGGCTGATGGAGAAGGAAGTCGCCAAGCAGGCCGGCAACAACCATCCGACCTCGATCCCGACCGGCGTGTTCAAGACCTCCGACGGCTACATCAACATCGCCACCACAGGCGGGCGGATTTGGGAGCGCTGCGCCCAGGCGATCGGCGCGCCCGACTTGATCGCCGACCCCGACTACGCCACCGCGCCGGCGCGCTCGAAGAACCGTGACGCGCTGAATGCGCGGATCAACGCGCTCACCGAAAAGAAGTCGACCGAGACCTGGGTGCAGGAACTCAACGCCGCCGGCGTGCCGTGCGGGCCGATCTACTCGATCGACCAGATGTTCGAGGACGCCCAGGTCAAGCATCTCGGCATGGCCCAGCACGTGCCGAACGACGAGAACCGGCATATCCAGCTGGTCAGCCAGCCGGTGACGCTGTCGCGGACGCCGAGCAAGATGGTGGCGCGGCCTCCTGAATTCGGCGAGCAGACTGAGCAAGTGCTGGCCGAGTTCGGCTTCGGCAGTGACGAGATCGCCGAGCTGCGCCAGCGCAAGGTCGTCTAGTCTAGACTAGAGCTCTGCTCCTATCACATCGGAACGGAACGCCAAATTCTTGTCTTCGCGAACCGGTGTCCACTTCGCTCGAAAACGCTCTGGAACCTCACGCCTTTGCCGGCCGTAGCAGACCTGCGACGCCGGCAAAGGCCCGATCGATCACCGGCCAGAACAGCAGCACGATCGCCAATGTCGTGATGCTGCCGACGAGGCCGTTCGACCAGAACACCTTCATGTCGCCGCCGGAGCCGATCATCGAGAGCCGGAACGCGTCCTCGGCGCGGCTGCCGAGCACCAATGCCAGCGTGAACGGCGCAAGCGGAATGCCGATCTTCTTGAAGACATAGCCGACGACGCCGAAGCCCAGCATCAGCCAGATGTCGAACATCGCATTCTGGATCGCATAGGCGCCGATCGCGCAGGACACCACGATCATCGGCGCCACCGCCGCGAACGGCACGCGCAGGATCGAGGCGAAGATCGGCACGGTGGTCAGCACCAGCACGAGGCCGACGACATTGCCGAGGTACATCGAGGCGATCAGGCCCCAGACGAAATCCTTGTGCTCGACGAACAGCAGCGGGCCCGGGTTGAGGCCCCACACCATCAGGCCGCCGAGCAGGATCGCGGCAGTCCCTGAGCCTGGAATGCCGAGCGCAAGCATCGGCAGCAGCGCCGAGGTACCCGAGGCGTGGGCGGCGGTCTCCGGCGCGAACACGCCTTCGATGCGGCCCTTGCCAAAACTTTCCTGATCCTTGGAAAAGCGTTTTGCCAGATTGTAGCCCATGAATGAGGCCGCGATCGCGCCGCCCGGCGTAATGCCGAGCCAGCAACCGATCACCGAGGAGCGCAGCAGCGTCACCCAGTATTTCGGCAGGTCCTTCCACACCGACAGCACCACGCGCAGCGAGATGCCGGCGGCATGTCCGCGGAGCGCGAGGCGCTCCTCCATCGTCAGCAGGATCTCGCTGATGCCGAACAGGCCGATCACGGCGACGAGGAAGTTGATGCCGCGCAACAGCTCGGCCGAGCCGAAGGTCATGCGCAGCTGACCGGACACCGTGTCCATGCCGACGCCGGCGAGCAGCAACCCAAGCGACATCGAGATGACGGTCTTGTGCTTGGCTTCGCGGCCGAGGCCGACGAACGAGCAGAACGTCAGCAGATAGACCGCGAAGAATTCCGGCGGGCCGAACTTCAGCGCGAATGACGAGATCATCGGCGCCAGGAAGGTGATCAGCAGCACCGCGACCAGCGAACCGATGAACGACGAGGTGAACGCCGCGGTGAGCGCTTCGGCCGCCCGGCCCTGCTGCGCCATCGGATAGCCGTCGAAGGTGGTCGCGACCGACCAGGCTTCGCCGGGGATGTTGAACAGGATCGAGGTGATGGCACCGCCGAACAGCGCGCCCCAGTAGATGCACGACAGCATCACGATGGCCGATGTCGGGTCCATCGTGAAGGTCAGCGGCAGCAGGATCGCGACGCCGTTCGGGCCGCCGAGCCCCGGCAGCACGCCGACGAAGATGCCGAGCACGAGGCCGACCATCATCAACAGCAGCGTCTTCCACGTCAAAAGGACGGCGAAACCATGCAGCAGGAGACCGAAAGCTTCCATGTCTCGAGATCCTGTCGATCGCTCAGTACCCGAAGGCCGCTTCGAGCGGCCCCTTCGGCATGATGACGTCGAATGCGATGTCGAAGGTCACGAACATCGCGGCGGTGAAGATGAAGGCGGTCAGCAGCGACTTCCACAGCGCGATCTTGCCGACCAGGCGCATGAAGCCCGCGATCAGGAGAAAGCTCGCGACATAGAGGCCGAGATACTGGGTGGCGAGGCAGAACAGGAAGGTCGGCACGAACACCGCCATCACGCGGCGCAGCTGGGCGCGGGTGACAAAGGTCTCGGCAGCTTCCCGGCGCGACACGAAGGCGGCACCCAGCCCATAGAGGCTGGCGGCGCCGAGGATCACCGAAAGATAGAACGGAAAATAGCCCGGCTGCGGTCCGGTCGAATCCCACGAGGCGCCGGTGCGCCAATTGTCCCAGCCCAGCACCACTGCCAGCGCAAGCAACAGCAACGAGACGACGACATCGACGACGCCGGTGGAGACGACGGCCGGGGAATTCTCTTCAGGCGCGGTCGGATCGTCGACGACGATCTCAAGTTCGGTGTTGGACATGGACTGGACGGTCCGGGTTGCGAGGGCAACGATGGGGATAGCGCGCAGATGCAATCACCGTCAATGCAGCCTTCAGCTAACTGGATCGTTCGGGAAACGCGCTCGCAAGTGCAGCACGATTCGCATCGAGCACGCCGCGCTCGGTGATCAATCCCGACACCAGCCGCGCCGGCGTCACATCGAAGCCGAAATTGACGACGCCAGAGCCGTCCGGAACCACGCGCACGGTCTCGATCCGTCCGTCCGCCGTCCGCCCGGTCAGGTGCGTGACCTCGCTGGCCGCACGCTGCTCGATCGGAATTTGCCTGATGCCGTCATCGATACTAAAGTCGATGGTCGGCGACGGCAGCGCGACATAGAACGGCACGCCATTGTCGTGCGCCGCGAGCGCTTTCAGATAGGTGCCGATCTTGTTGCAGACGTCACCATTGGCGGCGACGCGGTCGGTGCCGACGATCGCGAGATCGACCATGCGATGCTGCATCAGATGGCCGCCGGTGTTGTCGGGGATCACGGTGTGCGGCACGCCGTGATGGCCGAGCTCCCAGGCGGTGAGCGAGGCACCCTGATTGCGCGGCCGCGTCTCGTCGACCCAGACATGGACCGGGATACCGCGATCATGCGCCTGGTAGATTGGTGACGTCGCCGTTCCCCAATCGACGGTTGCAAGCCAGCCGGCATTGCAATGCGTCAGCACGTTGACCGGCTCGCCCGGCTTCTTGGTCGCTGCGATTTGTTCGATCAGGCCGAGCCCATGGCGGCCGATCTCGCGGTTGATCTCGACATCCTCGTCGGCGATTGCGCGGGCGCGGGCATAGGCCGCATCCGCCCGCGCCGACATCGCGACCGGGGCGAGCGCGCGCTGCATCTCGTCGATTGCCCATTTCAGATTGATCGCGGTCGGCCGGGTCGCGGCCAGCATCTTGCCGGCGCGATCGAGCGCGGCGTCGGAAGCATCGGCGCGCATCGCCAGCGCCATGCCGTAGGCCGCGGTCGCGCCGATCAGCGGCGCGCCGCGGACCAGCATCGAGCTGATGGCCTCGCCGGCCTCGTCCGCCGTCGTGATCTTCGCAACGACGAATTCATGCGGCAACCGGCGCTGATCGATCGCGCCGACCGACCAGCCGTCGGGCTCGAGCCAGATGCTGCGGAAATGGCGCCCGTCGACCTTCATGACTGCAACACCCGTCCGGCGACCGCATCGAGCTTGGCAAGCAGCTGCGGATCGCGCGCCGTGGGCGCCGTGATCAGCGCGGTGTCCAGCGCGCGGTCCGAGCCGATCGGACAGGGCTCGTGGTCGCGCGGGAAATCCCGCGCCAGCCGCGCCACCAGCGCCTTGGCCTTCTCGGCGTTCGAATTCAGCACGCGGATGATGTCCTGCACCGTCACCGCATCATGCGCCGGATGCCAGCAGTCGAAATCGGTGACCATTGCCACGCTGGCGTAGCAGATCTCGGCCTCGCGGGCGAGCTTGGCTTCCGGCATGTTGGTCATGCCGATCACCGAATAGCCCTGCGCCTTGTAGGTCAGGCTCTCCGCAAGCGAGGAGAATTGCGGCCCTTCCATGCAGAGGTAGGTGCCGCCGCGCGCGAATGCGATGCGCTCGGCTTCGGCGGCGGCCGCGAGATGCTTCACCAGCAGCGGCGACACCGGATGCGCCATCGAGACATGCGCGACGCAGCCTCTGCCGAAGAACGAGCTCTCGCGCTTATGGGTGCGATCGACGAACTGGTCGACCAGCACGAAGGTGCCCGGCGGCAGTTCTTCCTTGAATGAGCCGCAGGCGGACAGCGCGACCAGGTCGGTGACCCCCGCCCGCTTCAGCACGTCGATATTGGCGCGATAATTGATGTCGGACGGCGACAGCGCGTGCCCCGGGCCGTGCCGCGGCAGGAACACGATCGGCAATCCGGCGATCTCGCCACGGCGCAGCGTCGCGGATGGTTCACCCCATGGGCTCGGGATCGGCTCGTCGCGGACATTTTCCAGGCCCGGCAAATCGTAGATGCCGGATCCGCCGATGATTCCGAGAACGGCCTTGGTCATGATCGCTCCTCACGCTCCCGCAACGGCGGCATCATGCGGCGCAATATCGATGGCGCAGCCGCGCGATGCAAGGCGTTTCCGGGCGGAAGGTAAAGCAACGAGGGATGCGCAGCGTACGTCGGGCCAGCGTCGCTGGCCATTTGCTCCGTCATTCCGGGGCGATGCGAAAGCATCGAACCCGGGATGACGGAAGGTTCACGGCCGCAACCTTACTTCGCGACGAAGCCCGCCGCGTTCATCAGCGAGGCATTCTGCTTGTCGTCATCCTCGAGGAATTCGACCATGTCCTTGCCGGTGAGGAAGATCGGCTTCAGCGCCTGCTTCTCCATGTAGTCCTTGTATTCCGGCGTCTGCGTCACCTTCTGGAACAGGTCGACATAGAACGCCTGCTGCTCCTGCGTGACCTTGCCCGGCAGGAACATCGCACGCAGCATCAGGTACTGCACGTCCAGCCCCTCTTCCTTGCAGGTCGGGATATCGTTCCAGGACTGCGTGTCGGTGACCTTGGTCTTGTAGGAGATCCGCTCCTTGTCGAACACGCAGAGCGCGCGGACCTGGCCGGCGCGCCAGACTTCGAGATTCTCGCTGGGATTGTTGACGTTGGATTCGGTGTGACCGCCGACCAGCTGGGCCGCAGCCTCACCGCCGGACTTGTACGGCAGATAGGAGAATTTCGCGCCGGTCTTCTGCTCCATGAACACGGTCAGCACGTGATCCTCGCGCTTGGAGCCGGTGCCGCCCATCTTGAAGGGCGCGCTTGCCGCCTTGGCAGCATCGATGAACTCCTTCACGGTCTTCGGACCCGCGGTGTTGTCCCACAGCACGAACTGGTCGAGCGCGATTACCGACACCGGCGTGAGGTCACGCCAGTTGAACGGAATCTTGGCCGACAGCGGCAGCATGTAGATCAGCGAATAGGCGATCAGCACCTTGTTGGGATCGCCTTCGCTCGACTTCATGTACATCAGCGCTTCCGCGCCCGACGCGCCGCCCTTCAGCGACACCACCATCGGCTGCTTCATCAGATTGTTCTTCTGGATCGCCGCCTGCATCATGCGCGCCATCTGGTCGGAGGCACCGCCGGCGCCGGCCGCAACCACGATCTCGACCGGCTTGCTCGGCTCCCAGCCGGCAAACGCCGGCGTGCTCAGCAAGAGGGCCGCGATTGCAGCCGTGGTTTTTACAATCTGTCCCACGTGTTTCTTCCCTATCTATTTGTTCGGCTTGGCAAAATCTGCGAAGCGGAGCGCGTGCATCATTGTGCCGAGAATGAGGGTGAGTTCAAGCCGCCGAACCGTCGCATGGCGTATGACTTTGGAATGAGGTGGGGTGCAACGTTGCGAGGAGCAGACCGGGTAGAGTGGGCAAAAGCGCGCCGCTTATCCGCTGTCGTCCCTGCAAAAGCAGGGACCCATAACCATAGGGCTGTGTTGTTGAAGCAAGCTGTGGCCCACAGCGCAGCAAACCAACCGGCATCGGTGGCTATGGGTCCCTGCTTTCGCAGGGACGACACCGAGTTTGCTGCGATGGATTCTGGGCTCGTGCTTCGCACGTCCTCAGGTGCGCAATTGCGCACCGGCGAATGGCGACGGAGAGCCCCGCGCGCCCAGAGCCTCTCGCAGCCGCTACTTGCCCTTGAAGTTCGGCGCGCGCTTGTTGAGGAAGGCGTCCATGCCTTCGCGGAAATCCTCGCTCATGTAGGCGCGCAGGATCAGGTCTTCGCCTTCCTCGCGCGACAGCGTGCGGCGGATGCGGCGCACCGCTTCCTTGGTCACCTCGAGCGTGATCGGCGCATGGCCGGCGACGAGCTTCGCGGTCTCGTTGGCGCGGCGCTGCAAGGTCTCCACATCGGGCACGACCTCGTTCAACAGCCCGAGGGCCAGCGCTTCCGGCGCCTCGACCAGCCGTGCCTTGAAGATCAGGTCCTTGGTCCGCGCCGGGCCGATCAGCGACACCAGCCGCGAGATGTTGGACATCGACAGGCAGTTGCCGAGCGTGCGTGCGATCGGGAAGCCGATCCGCGTCGCCTCGGTGCCGATGCGGATGTCGCAGCAGGCGGCGATGCCGGCGCCGCCGCCGGTGCAGGCGCCGGCGATGGCCGCGATCACCGGCACGCGGCACTGTTCGAGCGTGCCCAGCACGCGGTCAATCCGCGCCTCGTAGTCCAGCGCATCCTGCGCGGTCTTGAACGCCCGGAACTGGGAGATGTCGGTGCCGGAGGCGAACGCCTTGTCGCCGGCGCCGGTCATGATCAGCGCCTTGATCTGATGATCCTGATTGATGCTCTCGCAGATCGAAGCCATCTGCTCGTACATCGCAAAGGTCAGCGCATTGCGGGCCTGCGGCCGGTTGAACGTGATGCGCGCGATGCCGTCCTCGACGGAGTAGATCAGGTCTTCGGTCGGTGCCACGGGCGCGTTCATGTCTCGCTCTTTCTGTTGGTTACGATTTGATATTCAGGCGACCTTCGAGGCCTGCGCGACGTCGCGGCCCTTCAGGACCTCCATCGCCGCCAGCACGCCGCCGCCGCGATGCGGCACCTTGGCCAGATCAAGCCCCATCTCAACGCCGGACAGCGTGCCCATCAGCATCAGATCGTTGAAGTGACCGATATGGCCGATCCGGAACACCTTTGCCCTTGACCTTGTTGAGGCCGGTGCCGAGCGACATGTCGAAATTATCCAGCACGACCTTGCGGAAGTGATCGGCGTCGTGGCCGTCAGGTACCCGCACGGCGGTCAGCGCCGGCGAATGCGCGCCCTGCTCCTGACACTGCGTTTCCAGACCCCAGACCTTGATCGCAGCGCGGGTCGCTTCGCTGTGGCGCTTGTGGCGGGCGAACACGTTCTCCAGCCCCTCCTCCTCCAGCATCTTGACGGCCTCGCGCAGGCCGAACAGCAAGTTGGTGGCGGGGGTGTACGGCCAGGTGCCGGCCTTGTTGATGTTGATGACCTCCTGCCAGTCCCAGTAGGAGCGCATGCCCGGATTCGCCCTGGCCACCGCCAGCGCCTTCTCCGATACGGCGTTGAAGCCGAGGCCGGGCGGCAGCATCAGCCCCTTCTGGGAGCCGGCGATCGAGACGTCGATGCCCCAGGCGTCGTGCTCGTATTCCAGCGAACCGAGACCGGAGATGGTGTCGACCATCAGCAGCGCCGGATGCTTCAGCGTGTCGAGGATCTTGCGCACGTCGCGCGGATAGGTGACGCAGGCGGTCGAGGTCTCATTATGGACCACGCAGACGGCCTTGATCTTGTGCGCCTTGTCGGCGGCGAGCCTGGCCTCGATCTGCTCGAGGTCGGCGCCGTGGCGCCAGTCGCCCGCAATGAAGTCGACGTCGAGCTTGAACTTGTCGGCAATGCCGTGCCACAGCACCGCGAACTGCCCGGTCTCGCACATCAAGACCTTGTCGCCCGGCTGCAGCGTGTTGACGATCGCGGCCTCCCAGGCGCCGGTCCCGGACGACGGGTAGATGATCACGGGCTGCTTGGTGCGGAACACGCGCTGCATCGCCGACATCACGGCGAAGCCGATCTCGGCGAATTCGGCGCCGCGATGGTCCATGGTCGGCATATCCATGGCCCGCAACACCCGGTCCGGCACGTTGGTCGGTCCCGGAATCTGCAGAAAATGCCTTCCAGTATGCACGGTCATGAGCGTCTTTCCCGGTCTTGCCTTGGTCTTGGTAAGCCGCTCGCATATCACTATTCGCCGGGTTTGTCCTAGGCCCGTCGGGAGGCCGTCATGCATATCTGACGGCCGGCAGCCCCTCATTCGGCGGCCACCACCTTGCCCGGCGCCACCAGTTCGCCGGTCTCCTCGAACGGCCGCTCGGGGTGCATCAGGAACGCCGAGAAGCCGCCGAGCAGCAACAGGCCCATCGACATCAGGAACGGCAGGTACCAGTTGCCGGTGGCGTCGATCACGAAGCCTGCAACCAGCGGCGAGACGATGGCCGCGAAGGCCGAGCCGGTGTTCATGAGCCCCGCGGCGGTGCCGGAATATTTCGGTGCGATGTCCATCGGGATCGACCACATCGGGCCGATCACCAGCTCGGCGCAGAAGAAGCCGGCCGACAGGCAGAGCGCGACCACCGTGATGTCGTGAACGAACAGGATCGGCATCAGCGACAGCAGTGCGCCGGCAAAGCCCACGATGGTTACGCTGAGCCGCGCCAGCCGCACGTTGCCGGTGCGTTCGAGGATGCGGTCGGAGATGACGCCGCCGATGCTGTCGCCGATCACCCCGGCAAAGAACACGCCGGATGCGAACAGCGCCGAGTTCTTCAGATCCAGGCTGTAGTTGTTCTTGAAGAACAGCGGCAGCCAGTTGAGGTAAAGCCACAGGCACCAGCCGTAGCAGAAATAGGTCAAGGTCACCGGCCACATCCGCTGCAGCAGCGGTCCCCATGGCACCTTCGGCCGCTCGCCTTTAGGCCGCGGCGGCAATGTCGCGAGCTCGGCTGCGGTGATCGCGCCGTGCTCCCGCGGCTCGTTGCGGAAGTACCAGACCCACACGATGCCCCAGATCAGACTGACGATGCCGAGCGCGACGAACGCGCCGCGCCAGGTCAGCCACAGGATCAGGAGCGCGACCACCGGCGGGGTGATGGCGTTGCCGAGCCGCGCGAACGAATGCGTCAAACCTTGTGCGAAGCCGCGCCGGTTGGCCGGCGTCCAGTACTGCATGGCGCGCGTCGCGGTCGGGAACGTCGCGCCTTCGCCGAACCCGAGCGCAAAGCGCGCGACGAACAGCGCGGCAAGACCATGGACGAAGCCCGTCATGATGGTCGCCGCCGCCCAGATCATGCCGCACCAGAACAAGGTCTGACGTGGTCCAAAGCGATCGCCGACCCAGCCGCCGATCACCTGGAACAGCAGATACGGATAGGCGAAAGCCGAGAACACCAGGCCGAGCTGGGTGTTGGAGAGACCCAGCTCCTTCTGGATGTCGCCGGCCGCAGTGCCGATGTTCACCCGGTCCACATAGGTGATGAAATACATCACGCAGAGCATGGCCAACACGACATGGGTGGCCTTGAACCGAAGCCTCATATCCCCTCCCCTCCGCGACTTTTTTGAGCTTGCTGACGCCGGCTGCCAAAGCATGATCCGGACAAGCGCGAGGCGGTTGTCCGAAGAGATCATGCTCAACAAGAGCTAGGTGCCGACCACCTTCAGATGCGACGCGTTGCGCTGATCGCGCTGCTCGAGAATCTTCATCGCGGCCTCGACACCGCCCGCGCGGTGCGGGACGCCGGCGATCGACAAGCCCATCTCGACGCCGGTGAGCGCGCCAAGCAAGGTCAGCTCGTTGCACTCGCCGAGGTGACCGATGCGGAACACCTTGCCGGCGACCTTGGACAGGCCAGAGCCGAGCGACATGTTGAAATTCTCGAGCACGACCTTGCGATACTGATCGGCGTCATGGCCGGGCGGCATCAACACCGCGGTCAGCACCGGCGAGAACTCCGAAGGCTCCTGGCACAGCACCTCGAGGCCCCATTGGTTGACGGCAGCCCGCGTCGCGGCGGCCAGCCGCTGGTGACGCGCGAACACCTTGTCGAGGCCTTCCTCCAGCAGCATCGCGATGGCTTCGCGCAACCCGTAGAGCAGGTTGGTCGCCGGCGTGTAGGGGAAGAAGCCCTTGGCGTTCGGCTTCAGCATCTCCTCCCAGTCGAAATAGGAGCGCGGCATCTTGTTGCTGCGCGACGCGGCGCGGGCCTTGTCCGAGATCGCGTTGAAGCCGAGGCCGGGCGGCAGCATGAAACCCTTCTGCGAGCAGCTGACGCTGACGTCGACCTTCCATTCGTCGTGCCGGTAATCGACCGAGCCGAGCGAGGAGATGGTGTCGACCATCAAAAGCGCCGGATGCGCGGTGCGGTCGATGGCGGCACGGATATCCGCGATCCGGCTGGTCGCGCCGGTCGAGGTCTCGTTGTGGACCACCATCACCGCCTTGATGCTGTGCGCAGTGTCATCGGCGAGTTTGGCTTCGATCCGGGCGGGGTCGGCGCCGCGGCGCCAGTCGCCGGGGAGGAAGTCGACCTCGATGCCGAACCGGCCGGCGAGCTGCCGCCACAGCGTGGCGAAGTGGCCGGTCTCGACCATCAGGACCTTGTCGCCAGGCGACAGCGTGTTGACGATCGCGGCTTCCCAGGCGCCCGTCCCGGACGACGGGAAGATCACCACCGGGCCTTTGGTCTGGAAGATCCTGGCGCTGCCCTCCAGCACCGTCCGGCCGAGCTCGCCGAATTCGGCGCTGCGGTGGTCGATGACCGGCATGTCCATCGCGCGGAGAATGCGATCGGGGACGGGGCTCGGCCCGGGAATCTGCAGAAAATGGCGCCCTTGATGCATGAGATCCTCCTAATCGCCGGAATTCGACCCTTCGGGAAGTCTTTTTGCATTCATTTTTTGTCTTTTCAATCGAATTTTGGTATTCGATTACGGAGATCGACGCGACCGCGCCGCCAAATTATTGTTCAGAATATGAAATCCGCGATTCCCGAGACCGGGGTTCCGATCACCCCGCCCACCGCCGGCAATGGCAGCGACCGCCAGGAGGCCTCACTGCACGGCGAGGTGCTGCTGCGGCTGCGCGACTACGTGGTGGAAGGCAACATCCCCGAGGGCGCCCGCGTTCCGGAACGGCAGCTCTGCGAAATGCTCGGGATCTCCAGGACCCCGCTGCGCGAGGCGCTCAAGGTGCTGGCCGCCGAGGGCCTGATCGAACTGCTGCCCAATCGCGGCGCACGGGTACGCCAGCTCAGCCAGCGCGACCTCGAGGAGCTGTTCGACGTGATGGCAGGGCTGGAGAGCCTCGCTGGACGGCTGGCCTGCGAGCTGATCACCGACGAGGAAATCGCCGCGATCGAGCGGCTGCACTACGAAATGTACGGCCACTACCTGCATCGCGACATGCACGGCTATTTCCAGATCAACCAGCAGATCCACGAGAGCATCGTCGCGGCGGCGCGCAACGGTACGCTGAAGACGACCTACGCCAACTTCGCCGGCCGGATCCGCCGGGTGCGCTATTCCGCCAATTTCGCCCGCAAGCGGCAGCGTTGGGGCGAGGCGATGCGCGAGCACGAGGCGATCCTCGATGCGCTACGCCGCCGCGCGGCGAGCGAGCTCAGCGATATCCTGTTCCAGCATCTTCGCAACAAGCGGTCCGCCGCGATCGATCACCTCGCCGAAGGTCAGGACGCCGACCTGGAAACGACGCCCCAGGGCGACTAGGGGTGAGCCTGGGGGAGCGCGACGAGATCGCAATCCTTGCCCATTCTGAATTCATAATATAATTCTCACGTCGAGAAAATGCATAATCCATGAGCAGGCACGCCCGCCACGCGCCGTGGATCACATCGGATCTGGGATGAAGAACGTCTCCTCGCTCGAACAGCGCCTGCGCTCCGAACTGACCGGCGACATTTTCTTCGACGCCTTCAACCGCGGCCGCTACGCGACCGACGCCTCGTTCTACCAGATCATGCCCGCCGGCGTGGTGGTGCCCCGCACCGTTGACGAGGCGCTGCGGACGCTGTCGATCGTCCGCGACGCCGGGCGGATCGTGACCCCGCGCGGCGGCGGCACCTCGCAATGCGGCCAGACCGTCAATGACGGCATCGTGGTCGATCTCTCCAAGCACCTGAACCGGATCGTCTCGCTCGACGTCGAGGCCCGCACCTGCGTGGTCGAGCCCGGCATCGTGCTCGATGACCTCAACCGCCAGCTGAAAAAGCACGGGCTGTGGTTTCCGGTCGACGTCTCCACAGCGTCGCGCGCCACGATCGGCGGCATGGCCGGCAACAATTCCTGCGGTGGCCGCTCGCTGCGCTACGGCACGATGCGCGACAACACGCTGTCGATGGACGCCGCGCTCGCCGACGGCACGCTGCTGCATTTCGGCGAGGTGCCGCGCGATCTGACGCGGATCAATGCGTCCGACAGCGGATTGAAGCTGTTTCGCGAGATGCTCGATCTCGGCGAGCGCGAGGCCGCCGAAATCGCGGACAAATTCCCCAAGGTGCAGCGCCGCGTCGGCGGCTATAACCTCGATGCGCTGGTGCCGCGCAACGCGCCGAACAACATGGCGCATCTGTTGGTCGGCTCCGAGGGGACGCTGGCCTTCACCACGCAGGTCGAGCTCAAGCTGTGGCCCGTGATCCGCAACAAGGCGCTCGGCGTCTGCCATTTCGGCAGCTTCTATGAAGCGATGGATGCAGCCCAGCATCTGGTCAAGCTGCGGCCCATTGCCGTCGAGCTGGTCGATCGCACCATGATCGCGCTGGGGCGCGAGATCGCGATGTTCCAGCCGATCATCTCGGCGGCCGTGCGCGGCGATCCCGACGCCATCCTGGTGGTCGAATTCGCGGAAGAGGATCAGGCCGACAATCTCGCCCGCCTGAAGCAGCTCGGCGAACTGATGGGCGACCTCGGCTTCGGCTGGGACAAGCCGCAGCGCAAATGGGGCGGCGTGGTCGAGATCGTCGAGCCCGCGCTGCAGACCGGCATCGCCGATTTCCGCGCCGCCGGCCTCAATGTCATGATGTCGATGAAGCAGGAAGGCAAGCCGGTCTCGTTCGTCGAGGACTGCGCGGTGCCGCTGCCGCATCTCGCCGACTACACCGAGCGGCTCAATGCCGTGTTCGCCAAGCACGGCACCCGCGGCACGATGTATGCGCACGCCTCCGAGGGCTGCCTCCATGTGCGCCCGGTGCTCAACCTCAAGCTTGAGAAGGACGTCAAGGCAATGCGCGCCATTGCCGAGGAAGCCTTCGCGATGGTGCGCGAATACAAGGGCTCGCATTCCGGCGAGCACGGCGACGGCCTGGTGCGCTCGGAATTCCACGAGACCATGTTCGGCGCGCGCATCGTCGCCGATTTCCGCGAGGTCAAGCAGCGCTTCGATCCGACCAACACGCTCAACCCGGGCAAGATCGTCGATCCGCCGAAAATGGACGACCGCTCGCTGTTCCGTTTCTCGCCGGACTATCGCGTCGGTGAAATGAAGACGGTGCTCGACTGGTCGGCGTATCCCGGCGCCGGCGGCGGCTTCCAGGGCGCCGTCGAGATGTGCAACAACAACGGCGCCTGCCGCAAGCTCGAAGGCGGCGTGATGTGTCCGTCCTATCGTGCGACCCGCAATGAAAAGGACGTCACCCGCGGCCGCGCCAACACGCTGCGGCTCGCGATCTCGGGCCAGCTCGGGCCCGATGCGCTCGCCTCCGACGCGATGGTGGAGACGCTGAAACTCTGCGTCTCCTGCAAGGCGTGCCGCCACGAATGCCCGACCGGCGTCGACATGGCCAAGATGAAGATCGAGGTGCTGGCGGCACGCGCCGCGACGCAAGGCCTGTCGCTGCGCGACCGGCTGGTCGGCTATCTGCCGCGCTATGTCGATCTCGCCTCGCGCCTTGCGCCGATCGCGAACTGGCGCAACCGCAGCCCGCTGCTGCGCGCGCTGTTCGAGAAAATCGCCGGCATCAGCGCCAAACGCGCGCTGCCGGAATTTCGCCGCGACACCTTCCGGCCCGATGCCGAGGTGCTCGGCCCGCCGGATGGCCGCGAAGTGGTGCTGTTCGCCGATACGTTCAACCGCGGCTATGAGCGGGAGAATCTCGACGCTGCACTCGAGGTGCTCGTTGCCGGCGGCTATCGCGTCCATCTGCCGAGACCATCGGATGGCGCCCGTCCGCCGTGCTGCGGGCGCACCTTCCTGTCGGCCGGACTGGTTGAGCAGGCCCGCGCCGAGCTCGGCCGGCTGGTTGCAACCTACGCACCGTTCGCGGCACGCGGCGTGCCGATCATCGGCCTGGAGCCGAGCTGCCTCTTGACGCTGCGCGACGAGCTGCTGTCGCTGCGATCGGATGGCGCCGCAAAGGCCGTCAGCGCGCACGCGCTGCTGTTCGAGGAATTCCTGGTGCGCGAGGCGGAAGCCGGGCGCCTCGCCCTGCCGCTCGGCGCGGTCGCGAGCAAGGCTGTCGTGCACGGCCACTGCCACCAAAAATCTTTCGGCGCGTTCAAGCCGGTGGAGAAGGTGCTGCGGCTGGTCCCGGGGCTCGAGGTCAAAACTATCGAGTCGAGTTGCTGCGGCATGGCCGGCGCGTTCGGCTATGGCGCCGATACCTACCAGGCCTCGATCGAGATGGCCGAGCTGTCGCTACTCCCTGCGGTGCGCGGCGCCGATCAGGACACGCTGATCGTGGCCGACGGCACCTCGTGCCGGCATCAGATCAAGGACGGCAGCGGCCGCACGCCGCTGCATGTCGCCAGCGTATTGGCGATGAGCCTGAAACGTGCGACATCGAAATCCGACCCATCATTGCCAACAAAGGAAGAGGCCCATGGCTGAGCTCACCCTCGACACCGCCCGCAAGATCCTGGATGCCGCGCTCGCCAAGGGTGTCGAGAAGAAGCTGAAGCCGCTGGTCGTCACCATCCTCGACGCGCGCGGTGCGGTAAAGGTGACGGCAGCCCAGGACGGCACCAGCCTGATGCGGGCCGAGATCGCCCATGGCAAGGCCTATGGCGCGCTGGCGCTCGGCATGGGATCGCGGGCGCTGTTCCAGCGCGCGCAGGAGCAGGCCTATTTCATCGATTCCGTGAACACGCTGGCGCAGGGCCGGCTGGTGCCGGTTCCCGGCGGCGTGCTGATCATGGACGGCACCGCCCTGCTCGGCGCCGTCGGCGTCAGTGGCGACACCTCCGACAATGACGAGATCTGTGCCCTCGCCGGCATCGAGGCCGCCGGCCTGAAGGCCAACGCGGGCTGATACGCGATCGGGCGAGCCGAGCGCAAAATTTTCGGAATATTAGAAACTTACCCCTGATTTGCCCGACGTGTCAAGCTGCCTTGTCGAACGTTGGCCGCGTCGGCTCCTTTGCATGGGGTTGTTTCCCATGTTTTGATAGTGCGCGCCTGCGGCGGCCGCATGCGGGCGGCTGAAGCGGCACGGCGATGCCTCAACGGCCGGTCCAGGTCGGCTTGCGCTTCTCGCCGAAAGCCTTGAGGCCTTCCTTGGCGTCCTCGGTCATCGCGAGCAGCGCGATCTGGCTTTCGGTGTAGGCGATGCTTTCATCGAACGACATCGAGGCGATCGCGCGCATCGCGTATTTGCCGCGCCGGATCGCGGTCGGCGACTTGTCGACGATGCGGCCGATCAGCCAATCGACCTTGGCGTCGAGCTCGGCCGCCGGCACCACGTAGTTGAGCAGGCCCGCGGCCTGGGCAGCCCTAGCGTCGAACGGCTCGCCGGTCAGCGCCCATTCGTTGATCAGACGCGCGGGCGCGATCGACTGCAGCAGGCTCAGCACCTGCATCGGAAACACGCCGACCTTCACCTCGGGCAGGCCGAAGATCACGCCATCGGCGGCGACCGCCATGTCGGTCATGCACAACAGGCCCATGCCGCCGGCCATGCAGACGCCGCCGACCCGCGCGATCGCGGGTTTTGTGGCGCTCTGCGACAGCCGCAACAGGTCGGCGTAGTCGACATTGGGCCGCGAGAAATCCATCGAGAACGCCGCGCCGCTGTTCTGCAGATCGGCACCGGCGCAGAACGCCTTGTCGCCGGCGCCGGTCAGGACGATGACGCGCACGTCCTTGTCGTCATGCGCCTCGCGATAGCCCTTCGCGATGCCGGCGATCACGCCGGCATTGAGCGCGTTGCGCTTGTCCGGGCGGTTGATGGTGATCCAGAAGGCCTGCCCGCGCTTTTCCAAGAGAACGCTGTTGTCGGTCATGTTTCCTGCCTGTTTGTGCCTGTGTGCTGTTGTCAGCCCACATTTGCGGCAGGATCGGCGCCGACTGCAAGCACGATTCAGGCGCCCGCAGACGCCTTCCTGATCCAGACCTTGTTGTCGTGGAACGCGGCACCGCCGAGCGGTGCGACGGCCTCCGCCCCGGTCAGCATGTTGATGCCGCGGCCGCCGATATGGGCCTTGTTCGGATGGATCGACTCGGCGATCAGCACGCCGCGGCGCACGCCATCGAACAGCTTTGCGGTCAGCGTGGTCTCGCCGCGCATGTTGCCGAGCGTGACGGCCTCGCCGTCGGCGATCGACAGCGCGACCGCATCGTCGGGATGGATCATCACGGTCGGCGCGCCCTCGCGGGCCTGCGACGACGGTGTTTCGTTGAAGCTGGTGTTGAGGAAGCTGCGCGAGGGCGACGTCGCCAGCCGGAACGGATGCTGCGCGTCCGCCTCCTCGATGATGGTCCAGTGGTCGGGCAGCGAGGGCATCTTGTCCCATGCGCCCAGCAGCCCGCCGGTTCCGACCGGCACCTTGCCCCAATCCACCTTGAAGTGGAACTTCTTGTCGGCGTGGGCAAAGCCGTCGAGATAGTGCGAGGTGCGGAAATCGGGTTGCAGGTCGCGCCACAGCTCGGCCTCGAGCGTCGCGATATCGCCATGCCCGCTCTTTTGCAGCGTCGCGTCGATCAATTCGCGCGCCGTCATGTCGAAGCCGGGATGCACGGCGTTGAGACGGCGGCCGAGCCCCTGCAGCACCTCGTGGTTGGAACGGCACTCGCCCGGCGGATCGATCAGCTTCGGGCCGACCGAGATGTGCTGATGACCGCCGCCGTAATAGAGGTCGTCGTGCTCCATGAACATCGTCGCCGGCAGCACGATATCGGCCATCCGCGCCGTCTCGGTCATGAACTGCTCGTGCACCGCGACGAACAGATCCTCGCGGGCAAAGCCCTGGCGCACCAGCGCCTGCTCGGGCGCCACCGTCATCGGATTGGTGTTCTGGATCAGCATCGCCTTGACCGGCCCGCCGCCCTTCAACGCTTCGGCATCGCCGGTCAGGATCCGGCCGATCTGTGACTGATCGAGCACCCGCGTCGAGGGATCGATCGCGTCGTGGCCCTCGATGATCGACTCGTCGAAGCGCCAGATCCCGGCATTGTTGAAGAACGCACCGCCGCCCTCATATTGCCAGGCACCGGTGACCGCGGGAATGCACAGCGCCGCGTGCATCTGCGCGGCGCCGTTACGGCTGCGGGTGAAGCCGTAGCCAAGACGGAAGAACGAGCGCTGGGTCTGTCCGACCAGCCGCGCGAATGCCTCGATCTCCTCGACCGGCACGCCCGAGATCGCCGAGGCCCATTCCGGCGTCCGGGTCTTCAGATGTGCTTCCAACTCGTCGGGGCAATCGGTGTAGCGTGCAAGGTACTCGCGATCGGCAAATCCCTCACGGAACAGCACATGCATCACAGCGCAGGCGAAGGCGCCGTCGGTCCCCGGCCGCAGCAGGATCTTGATGTCGGCCTGCTTCATGGTCTCGTTGTTGTAGACGTCGACCGCCGCGATCTTGGCGCCGCGCTCCTTCCGCGCGCGCGAGGCATGCGTCATCACGTTGACCTGGGTGTTCACCGGATTGGTGCCCCAGATCACGATGAGATCGGACACGCCCATCTCGCGCGGGTCGACGCCGGCGATCTTGCCGGTCCCGGCGGCAAAGCCGATGCGCGCGATGGTTGCGCAGATCGTGCCGTAGAAGCGCGAATACTTCTTCACATGCGACAGTCGGTTGAGGCCGTCGCGCATCACGAGCCCCATCGTGCCGGCGTAGTAGTAGGGCCAGACCGATTCGGCGCCGAACTCCCGCTCGGCGGCGTTGAAGCGCGCCGCGATCTCGTCCAGCGCCTCGTCCCAGGAAATCCGCGCGAACTGGCCGGAGCCCTTCGGCCCGGTCCGGCGCATCGGATATATCAGCCGTTCGGCATGATGGATCCGCTCGGCGTAGCGTGCGACCTTGGCGCAGACCACGCCGGCTGTATAGCTCTGCTGCTTGGAGCCGCGGACCCTGCCGATCGAGCGGCCCTCGATGACTTCGACGTCGAGCGCACATGCCGACGGGCAGTCGTGCGGGCAGGTGGAATGGCGGATGTCGACCTTGGCATGCTGGTTCATGCCAAATTGGTAACATCAAATATCGCCTCCGCCGAGGGGCATTATTGCCCAGTCCGGGCGAAAACCGGGCATGAGCCATGCGGCAGGCGCCGAGACCGGACTGCGATCCGCTCGCCCCGTCGGTCAAACGCGGAAGATGCGAGTGTAGTGCGACTTGATCGCGTCCCCTTCCCGCTCCACCGCGGCAGGATCATCCTTCATCGTCTTGATGTCCTTCAGCGGCTTGCGTCCGGCCTTCTCCGGGACCTGCGCGTGGACGGACCTGAGGCCGCCGATCTCGATGTTGAGCTGCTGCCCCTCGCGGCCGAGCGCGAAGGACTGGAACAGCCTGGCGGCATTCGGATGCGGACAGTCCTTGAAGACACCATTCGGGCCAACGATCAGCGGTGATCCCTCGGTGGCATAGACCGGCTCGACCGGGCGGCCCATCTCCTTCATCTGGAAGATGTTGTACTCGTTGCCGTCGGCCATGACAGCGCGCTCGCCGAGATCGAGCTTCTTCGGCGGATCGGTCGAGGACTGCACCTGCATGATGTTCTGCTTGGCGAGCTGCTCGAAGAAGCTCCAGCCGAGATCGCGCTGCATCTGGTAGGTCGCAGTCATGATGGTGCCGCTATAGCCGGGATGCCCCTTCACGATCTTGCCCTTCCATTTCGGATCGAGCAGATCGGCAAAGCTCTTCGGCGCCTCCTCGGCCTTCACGAGGCTGGTATTGTAGGCAATGATCGACAGCCAGACCCGGAAGCTTGCGAACTGACCGTCGGCATCGCGATGCTCCTCCGGATAGAATCGTGCGACCTCCTCCGGGACATAGGGCGCCAGAATGCCGTCCCGCTTCCACACGATGAAATGCGCGGCATCGGAGGAGTTGACGACGTCGACAGCGTGAATGTTGCTGGCATATTCCTGGCCGATCCGCTGGAACACACGCTCGGCGCCGGTGCGTTCGACGCGCACGGAGATCTCGGGATATTTCGCTTCGAACGCCCTCGCCAGCTTCTCGGCGACTGGCAGATCGGTCGAGGTGTAGTAGACGACCTGCCCCTCTTTCTTCGCCGCCGCGATCAATGTCGGCGTCACTGGTTCCGCGGGTGGCGCGGCGGCCATCACGCGGGTTGAAAAGGCGGCCCCTGCCAGCACGGCACCGGTGCCCTTCAGCATTTCGCGGCGCGACAGCCCAGGATGTTTCCTCATATGATTCCCGCACTCAGTGGCGAAGTTTAAGTACACCGTCCTCCCGCCCTCATTCCGATGCGCGAGAACGGAGTCTGTCGTCGACAGACGCTTCAGGTTGCAGCTAGACTTCTCGCCAAGAAACAAGACTAAAGTTGGGGGAAGCGATCAATGGCGGGCTTTCGGTGCGCCTTGGTGTTTGTCGCCGCGTTGCTGAGCATGTCTATCTCGAGCTCGCATGCGGATGCTGAAGACTACCCTGCGCGACCGGTCAGGATCATCGTTCCCTTCGGCCCCGGCGGACCGGCAGATGTCGTGGCGCGACAGATCGGCAACATCCTGCAGGAAGGCCTCGGCCAGCCCTTCGTGGTCGAGAACCGCACCGGCGCCGGCGGCGTGATCGGCACGCTCGAGGTCGCGAAGGCGCCGGCCGACGGCTACACCCTGCTGATGATGTCGAATACCCAGACCGCGAATGAGTCGTTGGTGCCGCAGCGCAAATATGAGCTGATGCGCGACCTGACGCCGATCGCATCGCTGAACACGTCGGATCTCGTGATCGTGGTCCACCCCGCCGTGCCGGCGAAGACGCTGCAGGAATTCATCGCGCTGGCAAAGGCGCAGCCCGGAAAGCTGAACTATGCTTCGTCCGGCCAGGGCACGCCGTATCACATGGCCGGCGAATTGTTCAAAGCCATGGCCGGAATCGACACCGTGCACGTGCCCTATCGCAACAGTGGTGAAGCCCGCAGCGGCATCATCGGCGGCCAGGTCCAGATGATGATCGATGCCGTTCCCGCAATGGCGCCGAATGTCGCCGAAAACCAGGTGCGGGCGCTGGCAACGACCGGAAAGACTCGTTCAGCAGTGCTGTCGGGCGTTCCCACGGTGATCGAGGCTGGCGTTGCCGGATACGAGGCGACGATCTGGCTCGGCCTGATGGCGCCGGCACGGACACCGAAGCCGATCATCGACAAGCTGAACGCAGCCGTGAATGCAGCGATCAAGCGGCCGGACGTCGAGAACCTCTGGGCCGCGCAAGGCGCGGTGCCGATGCAAATGACGCCGGAGGCGTTCGACCAATTCCTGCGCGCCGATATCGTGAAGTGGGCAGACGTCGTCAAACGGTTCGACAAGAACCAATAGACGGACAACGGCAACGCCAATGGAACGGTACGCATGAAGACGTTGAACATCCTGAGCGGAGGCGCGGCGCAGGGCCTGGTGCGCAGCCTCGGACCAGCATTCGAAGCCGAAACCGGCTTCGTCGTTGGCGGCGATTTCGGCGCGGTCGGCGCCATGGCCGACAGACTGCGCGCCGGTGTTCCGACCGACATCGTCATCCTCACCGCGGCCCTGATCGCGACACTGGCCGATGAAGGGCTTGTCGTGCGGTCGTCGATCGCCGACATCGGCCGCGTCGAAACCGCGCTGGCGGTCCGCGCAGGCGATCCGCCGGCGCGCCCCGAGGATGCAGCCGGCCTGCGCACGGTGCTGCTCGATGCTGACGCGATCTTCGTGCCGGATATCAAGGCTTCAACCGCCGGCATTCACGTCGCCAAGGTGCTTGCACAACTCGACATCGCCGATGTCGTCGCCGATCGGCTAAAGATCTTTCCCAACGGCGCTACGGCGATGCGGCATCTGGCCGAGTCAAGCGACCGGCGGTCGATCGGCTGCACGCAAACCACCGAGATCATCAGTACCAGTGGCGTCGTGCTGTCGGCCACCTTGCCGCCGGGATGCGGGCTCGCGACCATGTACACCGCCGCCGTTGCGACGCAGGCGATGGCTGCATCGCAGGCGCAACGCCTGATCGCGCTGCTGACCTCGCCGGAGACGTCGAAGCTGCGCAATCAGGCTGGCTTCGTCTCCGGCTGACTCGGACTCGCCTTTCAGCGCGCCAGCTGCGTGAGGCCCGTTGGCGGTCCATCGACCGCGGTCCAGCCACCATCGACGAACAGCGTGCTGCCACTGACATAGCTCGCCGCATCGGAGGCGAGGTAAGCGACGGCGGTGGCGACCTCGTCGGCGCTGCTCCAGCGGTTGAACACGGTGTGGCCGGCATAGAGATTGTAGATATCGGGCCGCTGCTTGAATGGGCCGGTCAGCGCGGTCTCCGCGATGCTCGGCGCGATCGCGTTGACGCGGACGCCGGATCGCCCCACCTCGGATGCGAAGCCCTTCACCAGAAGACCGATCGCGGCCTTGGTCGAGCCATAGACCGCAAGCCCCGGCTCGATCGTCACCGCGCGCACCGAGGAGCAGGCGATCAGGCTGCCGCCCTGCTGCGCGACCATGATGCGGCCGAACGCCTGGAAGAACCAGACCGTGCCCTTGATGTTGAGATTGATGACGCGGTCGAGGTCCTCCTCGGTATAATCGATGATGGTCTTGCGGATGTTCAGCCCCGGCGTCGTCACCGCGATGTCGACGCGCTGAAATTCCGCCAGCGCCCTCGCCGCCAAGGCCTCGACGTCGGCACGATCGGCGGCATCGCAGGTAGCGGCCGAGGCCGATCCGCCCTGCGCGCGGATCGCAGCAGCCGCCGCATCGGCGCCTTCCTGTGTGCGATCGGCGCACAGCACGCGCGCGCCGAGCGACGCCAGCGCTTCAGCCGAGGATTTGCCAATACCAGAGGCGGCGCCCAACACCACGGCGGTCTTGCCGGTGAGATCAAACAGCTTGCGGTAGTCGGTCATGGGACCTCCCGAGACGCGAACGATGCGCGTTTGCCTTCGACGACGAGTTCATATACTAATATATCAATTCTGGGAGCAACAATGCCCGCGCGCTCGCCGAAAAAGCCGCAGCTCCGCAACATCGCCGGCCATAGGCGGACCGGCCGCCCGCGGACCGCGACGGCGGCCGCGCGGATCTATGCCGAGCTGCGAGCCGAGCTCGTCTCGTTGCAGCGCAAGCCGGGCGACCCGATCCTCGAGACCGAAATCGCTCGTTCCTATGGCGTGAGCCGGACACCGGTGCGGGAGGCCATCCTGCGGCTGTCGGACGAGGGCCTGGTCGAGATCTTCCCGCAATCCGGCATCTTCGTGTCGCGCATCCCGCTCGCCGCCCTGCCCGAGGCGATCATCGTCCGCAGGTCGCTGGAGGAAACCATGACGCGGATGGCGACAGAGCGCGCCAGCGCCAGCCAAATCCTCGGCCTGCACGCGATCCTCGAACGCCAACGCGAGGCCGACATGGCCGGAGATCGCGAGGCATTCCATCAGGCCGACGAGGCCTTTCACGCAGCCATCGCCGACGTCGCCGGGCATCCCGGCATCTGGAAGCTGATCCTGCAGGTCAAGGTCCACGTCGACCGCTTCCGACGCCTGACCCTGCCGCAACGCGGGCGGATGGCCGAGGTCATCGCGGAGCATGAGGCCGTCATGACCGCGATCGAGGCGCATGACGCGGTGCGCGCCGGCGCCGCAATGGTCACCCATCTCGAACGGCTGCTGGCCGACATCTCGGCTACCCGGCACAACAATCCGGAATTCTTCGATCAGCGAAGCGAGCCGGCATGACCGCGGCCGGAGACTCCGGCCAGGCAGTTTTGGAAGGAAACAACATGAACGCTACCGATCGAGCGCAGCACCGCGATGGCGGGCTCAACCGCCGCGAAGTGATCAAGATCGCAGCCGGCCTGGGCGCGGTCGCGGCGAGCCCGACCTTCGCGCAGTCGAAGGCCGTGTTCAAGGCGTCCGACGTCCAGCCGCCCGGCTACCCGACCGTGGTCGCGACGGAAAATCTCGGCAAGAAGCTCGCGGAAGCGACCAACGGCCGCCTGTCGGTGCAGATGTTCCCCTCGATGCAGCTCGGCGGCGAGAAGGAAACCATCGAGCAGACCCAGATCGGCGCGATCCAGATGCTGCGCGTCAGCGCGGGCTCGATCGGACCCATCGTCGACGACATCAACGTCGTCAACATGCCGTTCCTGTTCAAGAACATGGCGCATGCGGAGCGGATGATGGACGGCCCGATCGGCCAGGAGCTGCTGGACAAGATCACGGCGAGCCCAAACGCCGGCCTTGTCGCGCTGTGCTGGATGAACTCCGGAGCCCGCAGCCTCTACAACACCAAGCGCGCGATCAAGACGATCGCCGACATCAAGGGCCTCAAGTTCCGCGTCATAGGCAATCCGATCTTCATCGACATGATGAATGCGCTCGGCGGCAACGGAGTCGCGATGGGCTACGATCAGGTGTTCAGCGCGCTGCAGACCGGCGTCATCGACGGCGCCGAGAACAACCCTCCGAGCTACGTGTTCAGCAATCATTACACCGCAGCGAAGCACTTCTCACTCACTGAGCATTTGATCGTTCCCGAACTGCTGGTGTTCTCGAAGCGAGCCTGGTCTGCGCTGTCAGCCAATGACCAGACGCTGATCAAGAAGCTTGCCCGCGAGGCGCAGATGGAAGAGCGCGGCCTCTGGAACACCTATGAGCAGCAGGCGATGGACAAGGCGAAAGCCGCCGGGTGCGAGATCATCGAGATCGCCGACAAGACGCCATTCCAGAACGCGGTCAAGCCAGTGTGGGACAAATACGGCCCGAAATACCAGGACATGATCGGGCGTATCCAGTCGGCCTGACTCCACGTCACACAGGACATCGACATCTGACAGGACAAGGTCATGGCCGGATCATATCGCCGCGCGATGGACTATTTGTATCTCACCTGCGTCATCACGGGCTGTGCGGCGCTGGTGCTGATTTCAGCGGTCATCCCCTGGGCGGTGTTCACCCGGTATGTGCTGAACAGCGCCGCATCCTGGCCCGAACCGCTCGCGGTGTTGCTCACCATCGTCGTCACGTTCATCGGCGCGGCCGCGGGCTATCGGCTCAACCTGCACATGAACGTCGGATATTTCGCCGGCAAGCTGCCTGACCCGCTGCGCAACGTCGTGGATCTGGTCGTCCAGCTGCTGATGGGGCTCATCGCGCTGTTCATGATCATCTGGGGCGCCCGGCTCGTCGAGGTGACCTGGTACAACACGATCGCCGATTTCCCGTCGCTGTCGGTCGGTGTCACCTATCTTCCGATCCCGATCGGCGGCGGCTGCCTGCTGCTTTTCATCATCGAGCGGATTTTTCTGGGCGCACCGCCCGATCCGATCGGCCCGCATCGCGACGCATCGATCGACTGATCACGGGAAGCAACCATGGATATTTCCATCCTGCTCGCGACCATGTTGCTCTGTTTCCTGATCGGCATGCCGATCGCCTACTCGCTGGCGATGGCGGCGATCGTTGGCGCCTTGTGGATCGGCATTCCGCTGGAAGCGGTGATGCTGAAGATATCCGACGGCGTCAGCAAGGTCGCGATGCTTACGATTCCGTTCTTCGTGCTGGCCGGCGCGATCATGGCGGAGGGCGGCATGGCCCGGCGGCTGGTTGCGTTCGCCGACGTGCTGGTCGGGCTGACCCGGCTGCGTGGCGGCCTCTCGATCGTCAACGTGCTGGCGACGACATTCCTGAGCGGCATCTCGGGATCGGCGGTCGCCGACACATCCGCGATTGGCTCGGTGATGATCCCGCAGATGGAAGCGAACGGCTATCCACGGGTGTTCGCGACCAATCTGACGATCACTTCGTCGGTGCAGGCGCTGCTGGTGCCGCCGAGCCACAATGCGGTGCTCTATTCGCTTGCGACGGGCGGGACGATCTCGATCAGCGCCCTGTTCATGGCCGGCGTATTCCCGGGGCTGCTGCTCGGCTTCTCGCTGATCATCCTGTGCCTTGCGGTCGCCTATCGCGAGAAGCATCCGCATGGCCAGACCGTGCCGGCCAAGGATGCGATCCGGATCGCGATCGATGCGGGCTGGGGCCTCATCACCCTCGTCATCATCCTGGGCGGCATTCTCGGCGGCATCTTCACCGCCATCGAAGCCGGCGCCGTCGCCTGCATCTGGGCGTTCTTCGTCACCATGTTCATCTACCGCGACTATCGCTGGCGCGACTTGCCGGTGCTGCTGCATCGCACGCTCCGCACGGTCGCAATGGTGATGACGCTGATCGCCTGTGCCTCCAGCGTCGGCTACATCATGGCGCTGACCCAGATGCCGGCCAAGATGACCGCTTTCTTTCTGTCGATCTCAGACAACAAATACGTCATCCTGCTTCTGATCAACGTCCTGCTGCTGGTGCTCGGCACGCTCGTCGACATGGCGCCGTCGATCCTGATCGCGACGCCAATCCTGTTGCCGGTCATGAAGAATTTCGGCGTCGATCCGGTTCATTTCGGCATGATCATGCTGCTCAATCTCGGCATCGGCCTCTGCCACCCGCCGGTCGGCGCGATCCTCTTTGTCGGCTGTGCGGTCGGCAAGGTCACGATCGAGCAGGTCATGCGCAAGATCTGGCCGTTCTACGCGGTGATGTTCTTTGTCCTGATGTGCGTGACCTATCTCCCCGAAATCTCGCTATGGTTGCCCCGGCAGCTCCAGGTCCTGCACTGAGCGCGAGCGACATCTTGCACAAGCGCGGCAAACCCGTCAGCATTGCGCTGACATCATCGAAAAAGGCCGGGTCAAGCCGGTCTGAGCAGATCAACATTGCGCGGCACGCGCAGCGTGCGATCTTGCGACCGCTCGCCGGCATCCCTACGCTCCCCGCCCACAACAAAACGACAGGGAGGCGATCGTCATGAGCACAAGGCGGGATTTCCTGAAAGCGGGCACAGCGGCGGCGGCCGGCATCGTGTTCTGCGGCTGTGGGCTCGTCCACAACGCGAGCGCGCAGCAAGCGCGCCAGAAGTTGCCGGTCAGCGTCGGCGGCAAGCGCGTCAAGACCATCGACATTCATTCGCATTGCCACTTCCGCGAGGCGGGCGCCCTGCTCGGCGCCGACGCCGGAAAATATCAACTGCCGCCGGTCAACGGCGCCGCCGAGGCCTTCCTCGAGATCGACAAACGTCTCGCTGCGATGGATTCGCAGGCCGTCGACATGGAAGTGCTCTCGATCAATCCGTTCTGGTACGACCGCGATCGCGATCTAGCGGGCAAGATCGTGAAGATCCAGAACGAAAAGCTCGCCGAACTCTGCGCCTCGAAACCCGAGCGCTTCGCCGCCTTCGCCTCGCTGACGTTGCAGGCGCCGGACCTTGCGGTCCAGGAGCTCGAGACCGCGGTCAAGAAGCAGGGCCTGAAGGGTGCGGCGATCGGCGGTGTCGTCGACGGCGTGGAATTCTCCGATCCCAGGTTTCACCCGGTATGGGCCAAGGCCGAGGAACTCGGCGCTCCCCTGTTCATCCATCCGCAGGGCGTGCCCGAGCTCAACAAGCGGCTGTCAGGCAATGGCTGGCTCGGCAACACGATCGGCAATCCGCTCGAGACCACGATCGCACTCTCGCACCTGATCTTCGAGGGCACGCTCGACCGCTTCCCGAGATTGAAGATCATTGCCGCGCATGGCGGCGGCTATCTCCCGTCTTACGCCGATCGCTCGGACCATCCGTGCCTGGTCGGACCGAAGGGATGCAATCCGGAGATCAAGCTGCAGAAGGCGCCGACCGAATACCTCAAGCAGATCTATTTCGACTCGCTGATCTTCACGCCCGAGGCGATCCGACATCTCGCTGCCCAGGTTGGCGCCGGCCAGATCGTGCTGGGCAGCGACTATCCCTATCCGTGGCAACTGGCGCCGGTCGACCACATCTTCGCCTGCGCGTCGCTGAGCGACGACGACAAGGCCAACATTCTCGGCCGGACTGCGGCAAAGCTGCTCGGTGTTGCGGCGTGAGGTTTGAACCGTCGTCGTCGCGCCATGGCGCGCGACGACGGTGTCGACGATCAGTTGGCCCTCACCGTCCGCATCTGATTGCGCGGCTGAACCGTGGGCGCCAGCTCCGCGACGTTGGGCACCGGATCGGCGTAGACGGCCTCAGTTCCGGCGAACTCCGCTTGCGCCGCGTCCGATACCCATGTGACCGCCGAGGGGTGACTGACCAGCATCCCGATCAGTGCAACGATCACCAGTACCGGCAAAGCGATCAGCTTGAAGCTGAAGCTTTGGTAGTTGCGCTCCGGGTCCTGCCGTCGATTGTCGAACGAGCCCTGCATGGATTCCTCCACATTGCGGATGTGATCCACCGAGGGTTCACTTACCGCAGGGCACGCAAGACCGATGTGAATGGTTTCACAAGCTTTGTCGGGTTCACCGTTTCGTGAGACCCGGACGGGCCGAGCCGCCGCAGCGGCTATTCCCCGTCATCGGCCCCGGCGTCGACCAGCTCTTGCAGCGACTCGGGCTTCAGCACGACGATCGCACCATGCTCGAGCCTGACCCAGCCGCGGGTCGCCCAGGCGCGGAGCTGCTTGTTGATGCTCTCGCGGGTCATGCCGACCATCTCGCTGATCTCCTGCTGGGTGATCGAGATGGTGCGCCCCTGCGGCTTGTGCTTGTCGCTGAGACGCAGCAGCGCGCTCGCCAGACGGCCGGGCAAGTCCTGGAGGATCACCTGCTCGACCTGGTCGCTGGTCCAGCGCAACCGCGCGCACAGCAGCTCGATGAACTTCATCGCCAGTGTCGGCTGGCTGCGCACGAACGGAATGAACTCGCGCCGGTCGATGACGAACAGCTCGCAATTGGTGTTGGCGGTGGCGTCGGCGGTCCGCGACAAGCCGTCGAGCAGCGCGATCTCGCCGAAGATCTCTCCGGCCTCGATCAGGTTCAGAATCGCATTGCGGCCGTCCGGCGACGAGATGCTGATCTTCACCGTGCCCGAAATCACCGCAATCAGGCTGGTGCCGGGATCGCCCTTGGAGAAGATCGTCGTGCCGCGCTTCAGCGTGATGTGCTTGGCATAGCGACAGAGCTGATCGAATGCCTCGGGCTCGAGATCGGCGAAATAGGGATGCTTGCGCAGCACCGACAGCTTGTTGTTGGAAAACGACGGCGCACCGGCAGTTCGTTCTATGGGGAGCGCACCGGTCATATTGATCCAGACTGAATATGTTGCGCTCGATCGGTGCGCCAGCAGCGCGGGCACCGACGAGGCCATCGATCAATGAAAGTGGGACGACTATAACCCCGCCAGCGGCCTACAGCAACAAAAGGTCCGGGCCGGTGGCATCGGGATAGCGGGCATCCAAAGTACAATTTGGAATAAATATGTTCCTTTACAACGCTCAATTGCAGCCGGCGACCGCTGCTTGACGCCCCGTTCGAGCCGACTCACAGCAGCTTGCCGTCCGGCCCAAAGAACGGATGCGGCCCGTCAAACTGGCCGATCGGGAGCTGGTGCGTGACCAGCTGTCCGAAGTCCTGTCCGGGAAACCAAGTGTGCAGGTGAAAGGCAGCCGGTTCCACCTTGAACGACGGCTCCCGAAGCTGGCCAAGGTCCAGGTCGACCGCGTGGTTCGGCGCAGGGCATAGTGTCACGGGGAGCCCGGCAAAGGTCGTCAGCATGGCTCGGTGGACATGCCCGCAGCCGATCAACCGCACTCGCGGGTGACGCCTGACGATTTCCGCCAACGCGTCGGCATTGAAGAGATCCTGCCGGTCCATATGCCAGATGCCGCCCTTAAATGGCGGGTGATGCAGGAAAAGCAGCGCCGGCCGGCCGTCCCCGGTCGCCAACGCCGCATCCAGCCATTGCAGCGTGGACGCTTCCAGCATGCCGTGCGGCTTGCCGGCGACGCTTGAATCCAGCAGCAGAAGATCGAGCCCGTTGACCTCGATCTTCTGGTCGAGCGGACCCGCTGCGTGGACATAGCGCGCGGCTGGAAACGCGGCGCGCATCCACTCACGCGAGTCGTGATTGCCGGGAATTCCGGCAAACGGAACGCGCAGCGGCGCGAGCAAGCGCTTCAGATAGTCGTATTCCTCGACTGAGGGCGTGTCCACGAGGTCGCCGGAGATGACGACGAAATCGGGGGCCGGCGCAAATGCGTTGAGCGCAGCAATACAGCGTTCAAGCGCCTTCGCGGTATCGACCCGGCCATAGGCCAACGCTCCCGGCGGCTTGATGTGGAGGTCGGATATTTGCGCGATCAGGACTGGTTTCGACGGCATCGATAATTCTCAGGGTTCGGAAGGCAGAAGACGAAGCGCGTCGGGCGCGATCGAAAGCCCTACGCGATCGCCGACCTTGGCCTGGATCGTATTGGGCGCGTCGACATTGAGCGGCTTGCTCGACGCAGCGCTCACGACAATTCGCTGCCGGTCGCCAATGAAGCTGACGGCATCGACGGTTCCCGAGAGCTGCCCTGCGCCGGCGTCCACCACGAGAATGGTTTCGGGGCGGATCATCACGGTCGCGTTCGCAGTCGTCGCGCCACCTTCGATCGGCAAGCGCCCGCCGGGCAGGATCAAGACGCCGTTCTCGATCGGCGCCTCCACGATATTCGCCGCGCCGATGAACTCCGCGACGAACCGATCCTTCGGCGCAAAGTAGACCTCGCGCGGCGTGCCGATCTGGGCGATCGCGCCCTTCCGCATCACGACAACACGGTCGCCCAATTCCATGGCTTCGGCCTGATCGTGGGTGACATAGATCGTCGTGATGCCAAGTGCGCGCAGCAGCCGGTTGAGCTCGCTCCGCAGCCGGTCCCGCAGGGCGGCATCAAGCGCGGTCAAAGGCTCGTCGAGCAGCAAGATGCCGGGCCGGATCGCAACCGCACGCGCCAGCGCGACGCGCTGACGCTGGCCGCCCGAAAGCTGCTCGATGCGGCGGTTTTCCAATCCCGTGATGTTGGTCAGAGCCACCAGGTCGGCGACGCGCGCGGTGCGCTCGTCCCTGGCGACGCCGCGGATCTTCAAACCATAGGCGATGTTGTCCGCCACCGTCATGTTGGGGAACAGGGCGTAGGACTGAAACACCATCCCGACATTGCGCCGCTCGATCGGGACCGAGGTCATGTCCTTGCCGTCGAACAGGACCTTGCCGCCCGCATCCGGCAACTCGAGGCCCGCGATGATGCGCAGCATTGTGGTCTTGCCGCAGCCTGACGGGCCAAGCAACACCAGCGTTTCGCCGCGCGAGATGTCGAGGGTTGCGGGATCGAGCGCGCGGGTGCCGTCGGCAAAAGTCTTGCCGCACGCCTCGATCCGCACCGCTGCACCGTGACCGGCCGTACTCATCGCTTGTGATCCTTGTCGGCCAGCAGTTGCATCGCGACCAAGAGCGGAATGATCATCACGAAGAAGATCAGCGTGTAGGCCGAGGCCACTTCGAGCCGCATCGAGGCGTAGCTGTCGGCGAGCCCGATCGGCAGCGTCTTCGTCAACGGCGTATGCAGCATCCAGGTCAGATTGAATTCACCGAGCGACAGCGTGACCACCATCAATGCGCCGGCGAGAATTCCCGGCAGCGCGTTCGGCACGATGACGTCGCAGAAGCGCCGCCAGGGCGACGCTCCCAGCGAAGCGGCGCCTTCGTCGAGCGTCTTGATATCCACCGTCGCAAACACCGCCATCACTGACCGCACCATGAACGGCATGGTGAAGATCACATGGCCAACCAGGATGAAGAGCCAGGAACGGCGGAGGTCGCCAAAGCCGCCATAGGTCAGCAGCAATGCAAGGGCGATCGCAAGCCCGGGGATCGCCAGCGGCAGCGTGATGATCTCCTCGGCGATGCGGGCGAGCCGGCCTCCACGCGTATGCAAGGCATAGGCCGCGGGGACACCGGCGAACAGCGTGACCGCAAGTGTCGCGAATGCGATCACGAAGGAGAGCAGGATGGTACCGGCATAGAGCTCCCAGACCTGCGCGACCCATTGCAGGGTCACGCCGGATTGGATGCCGCGGAAATAATTGACGGTGACGCCGGCGGAAATCGAAAGCCCGGCGGGCACCACCAGGAATGCCGCAACGAGCAGCGTGAAGACGAACTGGCCGGTGAAGATCAGGCGGTCGCGCATGCGCTCACCCGGCCGCCGCGACCGCGCTGCCGCTGAAGGTGCGGGCGAGCGCGAGGATGAGCCAGGTGATCAGGCCAAGCCCCACCGACAACGCCGCCGAGGTCGCGAAGTTGGCGGCCAGCGTGAACTCGGTGTAGATCAGCATCGGCAGCACGTCGATGTTCGTTGCCAGCGTGAAGGCAGTGCCGAAGGCGCCCATCGCGGTCGCAAACGCGATCGCGCCGGAGGCGACGAAAGCCGGCGCCAGCGCCGGCAGCACGACGTCGCGCTGCACCGCCCAGGGGCTGGCGCCAAGCGACCGCGCGGCCTCCTCGAGGCCGACGTCGAGCTTCTGCACGGCGGCCATGATGGTCAGGATCACGCGCGGGATCGAGAAGTAGAGATAGCCGAGGAAGAGCCCGTAGATCGAATAGGCGAAGACGAACTTCTCGCCAAAAATCCGATTCGAGAGATCGCCGATCAGCCCTTGCCGCCCCGCCAGCAGGATGATCATGAAGCCGACCACAACGCCGGGAAACGCCAGCGGAAAGGTCAGCATCGCGATCAGCACGGCGCGGCCGGGAAAGCGGTGCCGCTGCAGGAACATTCCGGCAATCGTCGCCACGATCAGCGTGACGACCGTGGTTGCCGCCGCCAGCAGCACGGTGTTGATCAACGTCGCGCGATAGCGGCCTTCCGTCAGGATGGCGAGATATCCGGCGAGCCCGTGCGGCCCTTCAGCCCCTGCGACCACCAGGCGCGCCATCGGCAGCAGGAAGAAGGCCGTGGTCACGACCGCAAGCGGCAGCAGGCAGAGCCAAACGAAGGATTTTTGCGACATCGGAAGAATGGTGCCCCGCGAGAAGCACCATATTGCCTCAGCGGACCTCGGCGAGATAGCGGTCGACGAAGGCTTTTTGCACGTTTTCCATCTCGCCCCAATCGACGCTCTTGGCGCGGGCGTAGTCGCTGTCGGGGAGGAATTTGCCCTTCACGGACGCCGGCAGTTCGATCGGGCGGGCCGGACGCAGATGGGCATTGGTCCAGATCGCCTGTCCCTTGTCGGACAAGAGATAGTCCATCACCTTCTTGGCCTTCTCCTTGTCGGGCGCGTTCTTCACGAGACCGACAACATAGGGAAACACCACCGAACCCTCGCAGGGAATCACAAACTCGAAGTTGCCCTTCTCCGAATATTTCGCGCGATAGGCGTTGAAGTCGTAGTCGAACAGGATCGGCATCTCACCGGAGACGACACGGGCATACGACGTCTGCTTGGGCACGATCGGATCGTTCTTGCGCAGCTCCTTGAAGAAGTTGATCGCGGGATCGAAATTGCTGGGTGAGCCGCCGAGCGCCAGGTTGACCGCGACCGCGCCGACATAGCCGACCGCCGCCGACGACGGATCGAGGTAGCCGACCATGCCCTTGTAGTCGGGCTTCAGGAGGTCCTTCCAGCAGGCCGGCACCGGCTTGCCGCCGAGCGCGTCCTTGTTCACGAACAGGCCGAGCGTGCCGGAGTGGATCGTGGTCCAATAGCCGTCCGGATCCTTCAGGCCGGCGGGGACCTGGTCCCAATGCGCCGGCTTGTAGGGCTCAAGCGCATCCTGCGCCTTGGCTTTCATACCGAAGGTCACGCCGAAATAGCCGATATCGCCGACCGGATTGCTCTTCTCGGCCAGGATCTGGGCCAGTGCCTGGCCGGAATTCTTGTTGTCGTGCGGGATGTCGTAGTCGAGGTCCGCCTTGATTGCCTTCAGCATCGAGGCCCAATCGGCCCACTCCGGCGGGCAGTTGTAGCAGATCACGTCGGCCGCCTTGGCGGATTGCCACGGCGCGATCAGTGTCAGCGCCAGCAACGCAAGGACAAGGCGGACGGTCTTCATGGGAGGCTCCGGTCTGGGAGAGGATGCAATGCGGATTTCAACATCAACGGAGCGACCAAGTATAGATCGCGCATGACGGTTTTGCGACGCGCTCGCTGCCGTGCAGCAAATGCGAAGCCAACGATGGGACGCTCGTCGCCGCCGGTCATTTCGGGCTAGGCTGCCAGCCAAAAGAGGAAGCGCCCATGTACCAGCCAACCGGCGTCAAGACATCGCCCGACCTTCCCGTCCCCGACCTGATGAAAGCTTGGGTCCTCGGCGACCCCGACGAGCTCATGCTTCGCGAAAAGCCAACGCCGATCCCGTCGCGTGCCGAGGTTCTGGTCCGGATCGACGCGGTTGCAATCTGCGCCACCGATCTCGAGATCATCCATGCCGGGTCGCCGGCCAGCATTCAGGGCGGCCAGCCCTTCAACAAGAATTTCACGCCGGGTCACGAGTACATGGGCACAGTCGCCGCGCTCGGCCCTGATGTGGACGAGTTCAGGATCGGCGAGCGGGTCAGCGTCGAAATCCACGCCGGCTGCGGCCAATGCAAACGCTGCCGCCAGGGCATGTACACATCCTGTCTCAACTATGGAAAGCCGGAGAAGGGTCACCGCGCCAACGGCTTCACGACCGACGGCGGATTCGCCGAATACGCGGTCAATCACATCAATACGCTGGCACGCGTCCCGGAGACCATGAGCGATGCGGAAGCGACGCTCGTGGTGACCGCCGGGACGTCGATGTATGGCTTGACGGAATTGGGGGGATTGGTGGCCGGCGAGAGCGTCGGGGTGATCGGCCCAGGACCGATCGGACTTCTCGCAGTTGCCGTGGCCAAGGCGCTTGGCGCGAGCCCGGTGATCCTGACCGGCACGCGCAACAAGCGGCTCGCGATCGGCAGAGAATTGGGAGCCGATCGCGTCATCAACATCAACGACGAAGACGCCGTTGCGGTGGTGAAGCAACTTACAGGGGGGATCGGTGCTGACTACGTCGTCGAATGCGCCGGCACCGAAGCGACACTCAACCAGGCCATTCACATGACCAATCGTGGCGGCAAGATCTGTCTGGCCGCCTTCCCGCACGAGGCCGCGACGCTGGACATCGCGCATCTCGTGCGAAACAACATCTACGCCTACGGCATCCGCGGCGAAGGCAAAAGCGCGACCCATCGCGCGATGGAATTGATGGCGGCGAAGCGGTTCGATGCGACCAAGATCCACACGCATACGTTTCCGCTGGGCGACCTGCCGACCGCGTTGAGATATGCGCGGGATCGCGTCGACGACGCGATCAAGGTCGTGCTGACCAATCGCAAGGCCGGCGCGATCGCGAGCGCTGCCGAATGAAGCCTATCGTGCGGACGCAGGAGCACTGATCCGGTTCACACCGAACAGTAGCGCTCCTTGACCTCGTCGTCGGCCAACAACTCCTGCGCCGACGCCTGGTGCACCACCGCCCCCTGATCAAGGACGTAGGCACGATCGGCGATACCAAGCGCAAGCTCGACGTTCTGCTCAACCAGCAGAACCGTCGTTCCCTGCGCCTTCATGCTGCGGAACAGCTCGAACATCTCGTCGACCAGGACGGGCATGATGCCCTCCGACGGTTCATCCAGCATGATCAGGTCGGGCTTTGCGATCATCGCGCGCGCGATCGCCAGCATCTGCTGCTCGCCGCCGGACATCGTGACCGCCTCCTGATCCATGCGTTCGGCGAGCCGCGGGAAGATCACGGAAATCTCGTCGATCAACTCGGCTTCCCGCTTCTTCTGCTTTGACGCTACCAGCCCGAGCCGCAAATTCTCTCGCACCGACAACCCCTGCACGATCCGCCGCTCTTCGGGGACATAGGCGAGCCCCAACGCGAAGCGCACATGCGCCGGCCGATTCAGCAGCTCTTCGCCCTTGAAGCTGACCGAGCCGCGCGTCCGCCCCATCAAGCCCATGATCGATTTCAGCGTCGTCGTCTTGCCGGCGCCATTGCGGCCGATCAGACAGACGATCTCGCCGCTGATCACCTCGAGACTGATGTCCTGCAGCGCGTGGCTTGCGCCATACCAGGCATTGAGCTGGCTGATCTGCAGCATTCGTCAATGCTCCCGCTGGCCGAGATAGACGCGCTTCACTGCCTCGTTCTGCCGGACCTCGTGCGGCGTTCCCTCGGCGAGCAGTTCCCCGTGGTGCAGAACCAGGATGCGATCGCTGATCCCGAGCACCAGCTTCATCTTGTGCTCGACGAGGATGACGGTGCGCTCCTTGGCGAGCTTGACGATCAGATCCATCATGGTCCGGGTTTCTTCCGGGCTCATGCCGGCCGTCGGTTCGTCCAGCAGCAGCAAACGGGGTTGGCTGGCAAGCGCCATGCCAATCTCCAGCGCACGCTGCTCGCCATGGGCCAGCGTCCTGGCGGCGCGGTCCCGGGAGTCCCACAACCCGACCAGAGCCAGCAGCTCGTCCGCCCGCTCGACCAGTTCGGTCAGGCGCGCGCGAGGCCGCCAGAGGTCGTATCGCGACACCAGAGCCTGCAGGCCGACGCGGATGTTCTCACGCGTCGTGAGCTGCGGAAACACGCTGGTGATCTGGAAGGACTTTGCGATCCCCATGTGAGCAAAGCGATGCTGCGGCAGGCCGGTGACGTCCCTGCCCTCGAACTCGACGCTACCCTTCGTGGGCGGAAAAGCGCCGCACAGCAAATTGAAATAGGTGCTCTTTCCGGCCCCGTTCGGACCGATGATGGAGGTGATCGCCCCCCTGGAAAACTCGGCCGAGATGTTGTTCAGCGCGACAAACTTGCCGAACGTCTTGCCGACGCCACTGGTGCGCAGAATGATCTCGCCGGCTTGGTTTGCTGCGGCGGTCATCGCTTGCCTCGCGCGATCAGCGTGCCCCAGATGCCGGCGGGGAAGAACAGCACGCATGCAATGAAGATGGCGCCAACGATCAGTTGCCAGTGAACCGTCCACACGGAGACGATATTCTCCAGGACCAGGAAAACCGCCGCGCCGATCATCGGCCCGAAGAATGTCCCCATCCCGCCGAGCAGAGCGATCATCACGACAAGTCCCGAAGTCTCATAGTGCAGGATCTCGATCGGAACGATCGACAGATGCAAGGCCTGCAAAGCACCAGCAAGGCCGCAGAAGCCGCCAGATAAAATGAAGGTCAGCAAGCGTGTCAGGGTCACGTCATAGCCCGAGGCACGGGCGCGCATCTCGTTCTCCCGCACCGCTTCAATGACGGCACCGAACGGCGAGGCAAGAATGCGCGACATCACGAAAAATGCGGCGATCACGAAAGCCGCAATGACGTAGTACCGGGATCATCGGATTGATGAAGTCGATCCGCAAGCCAAACAGATCGATGGTGCGGACATTGATGCCGCGAAGCCCGTTCTCGCCGCCGGTCAGGTCAACCGCCTGGTAGAACAGATAGTAGACGCATTGCGACAGCGCCATCGTGACCATGGCGAAGTAGATGCCGCGGGTCCTGATCGCGAGCACGCCAATCAGCAGCGCCATGAGCAGGCCACCCGCGATGCCGGCAGCGATCGCCGCATACCATGGCCAGCCAAAATGCACGATGGCGATGCCGCAGAGATAGGCACCAGTCCCGAACAGCGCCGCATGACCAAACGACAGAAGGCCCAGATAGCCGAACACAAGGTTGAAGCCGAGCGCGTAGAGCCCATAGATCAGGATGTTCACGGCGAGCGCCGTGAACGGCATCACCAACGGGAAAACCAGGATCACCGCAGCCACGATGCTGGCGCGATGCCGCGTTGCGAACTCGTACCAGCTGACCGTCGTGGCAGGAGGCTGTTTGATCGATTGAATCGTTTCGGTCATGCCGGGCTCAGCTCATCAATCCGGCGCGGCCGAAGAACCCTTGGGGACGCACGATCAGAACGATCGCCATCAGGGCAAAGATCGAAACCTTGGCCATCTCGGGTGCAAACAGCGAAGTGATGCTGACCACCACACCGACCAGCAGGCCTGCAAGGACGGCGCCGCCGATCGACCCCATCCCTCCGACCACCGTCACGACGAAAGCTTCGGCGAGGATGGTGCCCCCCATCTCCGGAATAACGCCCTGAAGTGGAGCAGCCAACAGCCCGGCAAGGCCCGCAATCGCCGTACCGATCCCGAACACGATCAACCAGACCCTGGAAACATCGACCCCAAGGACGCGGACGATCTGCGGATCGCGCGCGCCGGCGCGGATAACGAGCCCGAAGCTGGTTTTCTCCAGGAACAGCCAGAGCGCCAGCAGGACGACGGCCGTCGCTCCAATCACAAACAGACGGTAGAGCGGGAAATAGCCGACACCGATGTTGACGGCGCCTTGCAAGACCTCCGGCGTATCGAAGGGATAGCCAGTCTTGCCGAAGGCGATGCGCACGCATTCGACCATCACGTAGCTCAACCCGAAGGTCAGCAGCAGCGGATAATCGATGCCGCGACCGTAGAGCGGCCGGATCAGCACGCGCTCGACCGCGAGGCCAAACAGGCCGATCAGGATCGGCACAGCCACGAGACAGATCCAGAAATTACCCCCGATCGAGACCAGATAAAGCCCGACATAGGCGCCGACCATGTAGAACGCGCCATGGGCGAAGTTGACGACCGTCAGCATCCCGAAGATCAGCGAGAGCCCGATCGCAAACAGCACGTAGATCGCACCAAGCGCCAGCCCGGCGAACAGTTGCAACGCAATCAGATCGAAGCTCAGGCCCGCCATTTGTGCCCCTCGGACGAAGCGCACCGCTACCGGCGCGCGTCGTCGTATCGCTCAGCTTTTGTGACCAAGGGCTTCGCAGCTGCGCAGGTACTTCTCGTTGGGCTCTTCGGTCGAAAGGACCTCGAACACATCGGACTCGTTCTTCATGTCCTTGGACTTCGACTTGATCACGAGCACCGATTGCACTGACTGATGATCGCATTTGCGGTAGTATTGCGGTCCCTTGTAATAATCGTACTTCAGGGCTTCCAATGCCGCGACGACCTTGTCGGTCTCCACGCTGCCCGCGCTCTTGACCGCCTCAAGCACTGTCCGGACGCCACCATAGCCGAGCGCGCCATAATCGGTCGGCAACTTGCCGTCGTACATCTTGCGGAAAGCTTCGTTGAACGCCTTGGTGGAAGCGAACTTGTCCTCGATGCCCCAGTAGAACGAGCAGCCGCCGACGACGCCGTCGAATGCCTGCGGGCCCGCTGCGACGCGGCTGGCATGCGACAGCAGCGGCGCGATGATCTGGATCGATTTCTTGATGCCGAAATCGGTCGCCTGCTTCAGGGCGATCTGCTGGTCCCGTCCGAAATTGCTGATGCAGAGAATATCGGGCTTCAGCGCCTGAAGACGAGGCAGCAGCGTGGAGAAGTCCGTCGTTCCCAGCGGATGGCGGATATCACCGAGATTCTCGATGTTAAATTCTTTGCCGACCTCGAGGAAGCCGCGAACCATCTCGTGGCCATAGGCGTAGTCCGCGGTAAGGAACGCAACCTTCTTGCCAAATTTAGCGAAGGCGTAACGGCCGACCGCGCCCGACGTCATATGCGGGTTCAACGCCTCGTGGAAGGTGTACTTGCTGAAGTCCGCCGCCTCATTGATGGCGTCCGACTGGCTGATCGAATTGAAGATGACGCCGCGCTCCTTGGTGACGTTGTTGATCGCGAGCTGAACCGCGGCCGACAGGCTGCCGACGACGAAATTCACCTTCTCCTTCTCGACCAACTCCAGTGTCCGCGTCGCCGCTTCACCAGGATTGAGCTTGTCGTCGCGCACGACGAGTTCGGCCTTGCGGCCGTTGAGACCGCCGGCGTCATTGAACTGGGCGATGGCAAGCTGGCCAGCCCGCACCTGGTCCTGCGCCTCGGCACCATACGGGCCGGTCAAGGGAACGGGGAAGCCGACCTTGATGGGAGCTTCCTCGGCCCGCAGCAGATTGATGCGCAACGGTGAGACGGCGAGAGCGGCGCCGGCACTTGCCGTCGTCAGCAGACGACGCCGCGATACCGATCCGGCTTTGGTGACCTTGCTCGTCATGACTATTCCTCCCCAAGAACTGTCTGTGTTTTGCTTAGCGTATTGTCCTTGCCCGAAACTTCTCCACCTCAGATTCGTCCCAAGGCCGTCAGAATAACCCGGGGCGTCAGCGGAATCTCGGTAATTATCGTGCCAAACGGCCGCAGCGCGTCGTTAACCGCATTGGCGACCGCAGCTGCCGCGCCAGCCGTGCCCGCCTCACCCGCCCCTTTGGCTCCCAGCTCGGATTCTTGCGTCGGAGACACCACGTGTCCGATCTCGATATCTGGCATCTCGCCGGACATCGGGACCAGGTAATCCGCCATGTTGGCGTTGGTCAGCTGACCGCGTTCGTCATAGATGCACTTCTCGAACAGCGCCGCGCCGAGCCCTTGCACGACCCCACCCCGGATCTGCTCATCGACCAGTTGCGGGTTGATGATGGTTCCGCAGTCTTCGACAACCCAGTGCTTGAGCAGCGTCACGAACCCGGTGTCGGTGTCGACCTCGAGCCATGAGGCCTGCACGCCGTTGGTGAATGCAAAGGGATACTGGCGCGGAACGAAATGCCGGGTCGCCATCAACTCGGGCTGGATCCCGGGCGGAAGGGTGTCTGGCCGGAAATAAACGATCCGCGCCAGCTCGTTCAGCTCCATGCGTGGCACGCCGTCGCTGGCATTGACGATGCTGTTGTTGACGATATCGAGGCCGGCCGGCGTCGATTGCAGGATGGCAGCCGCGACATCGAGAATATTCCGGCGCAGAACCTTAGCTGCCTGCAACGCGGCTTCGCCGCCGATGCCGGCGCCGCGCGAAGCCCAGGTGCCGCCGCCATATGGCGTATGGTCGGTGTCGCCCAGGGTCACGCGGACCCGGTCCATCGAGACACCAAGCACGCTGCCCACGATCTGGGCGGTCAGCGATTCCGACCCTTGCCCCTGCTCGGTAATGCTGGTCTGGCAGATCACCGATCCCTGCGCGTCGAGCCTGACCGCGACACCATCCTGCGACGAGATTTTCGCGCCACCGACGCCGTAAAAGGCAGCACTGGGATTGGTCACCTCGATGAAGCTGGCGATTCCGATGCCGCGATGCACATTCCCGGCGCGCAAGTCCGCTTGTTCGGCGCGCAATCCGTCGTAGTCCATCATCTGGAGGAGCTTGGCCAGCGAGGCGTGATGCGAAAGCTGTTCGAACTTCATGCCGGAAGGCGATGCACAGGGATAGGCATCGTCGGGAATCAAATTGCGCCGGCGGATCTCAACGGGGTCCATGCCGATCTTGGCTGCGGCAAGATCGACCAGGCCTTCGGTGACCGAACAGGCGATCGGGTGCCCGACCGCCCGGTACTGGCACATCACGTTCTTGTTCTGGAAGACGACCCGCGCCCGCGCCCGATAGTTCGGTGTGACATAGGGGCCACCGACAAGGTTGACCACCTGGTTGGCCTCGATGGCGCTGGTGCGCGGGTACATCGAATAGGGCCCGATCCCCGTCAGGTCGTCGATCTCGAAAGCCGTGATGGTGCCGTCCGGCCTGACGCCGATCCGTCCCCGGCATCGGTGATCGCGGGCGTGAATGTCCGTGTTGAAGCTTTCGACGCGGTCGGCCACGAATTTGATCGGCCGCCGCAGCAGCTTGGCCAGTGCGTAGGTCGCCATTTCGTCGGCGTAAATGTGGACCTTGACGCCGAACGAGCCGCCGACATCCTTGCAGACCACCCGGACCTGCGCCTCCCTCAATCCGAGATGCAGGGCCGCGATGTTCTGCACCATATGGGGCGCCTGCGTACCCTGATAGATCGTGAGCCGCGCCTCGGCCGCATTCCAGTCGGCAACAACGGCCCGCGGTTCGAGCGTCACGCCGGTGTGGCGCCCGAAGACGAAATCGGCCTCGACCACCTCGGACTCCGACAAGGCATGGTCGACGCCGCCGGCCTCGAGCGTTCGCTCGAAGGCAAGATTGTCGCCGAGCGAGGGGTGGATGACCGGGGTTGCCGGATCGAGCGCCGTGCGCATGTCCGTGACTGCCTCGAGCTCCTCGTAGTCGACGGAGATATGCTCCATGGCATCTTCAGCCGCCGCGCGGCTACTTGCCACGATCGCCGCAACGGCCTCCCCCTGCCAGCAGACCCGGTCGACCGCGATCGCGTGTTGCGGCGCCGATTTCAGTCCCTTCAAATGCGAGAGCACGCCGACCCACGGCGTGATGACAGCCTCAAGCTCACGCCCCGTGACGATGGAAGTGACGCCGGGCATGCGCCTGGCTGCGTCGACATCGATCGCCACGATCCTGGCGTGGGCATACGGTGATCGCAGGAAAACCGCGTGCGCCATCCGCGGCAATTCCAGGTCGCTGACATATTGCCCGCGCCCTTGCAGCAGCCGGTCGAGGTTCGGCCGTGGCACCGTCTTGCCGATATAGGAATTCGGGCGATCGAGCACCGAAAGCGTTTCTGCTGGCGCAGGTGTCACCGTCATGCCGACCGCTCCGCGCGCGTCCTGGCTGTCGCCTCCACTGCGTCCACAATGGCCTGATAGCCGGTGCAGCGGCAATAATTGCCGGATAGGTGCTCGCGGATCGCTTGGCGATCAGGCATGAGGGTATGCTTCAGCAGGTCCTGCGCTGTCATCAGCATCCCGGGCGTGCAATAACCGCACTGCAAAGCATTGCGCGCGCGAAAGGCCGCCTGAAGATCGGCGATTTCGCCGCTGTCGGACAGCCCCTCGATCGTCTCGACTGAGGCGCTCTGCGCCTGGACCGCCAGCATCAGGCAGGAGCGAACGATCTCACCGTCGATCCGGACCGTGCAGGCACCACACACGCCGTGCTCGCAACCGACGTGAGTTCCGGTCAGCTTCAGGTTTTCCCGCAGGAAGTCAGCAAGACTGAGCCGCGGCAAGACGAATGCATCGACGGCTTCGCCGTTGACCAACAGCGAGACCGGTATCGGAGCGTTCACGAGGTCACCCCGAGTTCGGGTCGCGCGAGCAACGCGGCCACGCAGCGCCGGAGCAAGACCGCGGCGAGATGTCGGCGCATGGCCGGGCTGGCCTGCTGATCTTCCTGCGGATTGAGTTCGTCGGCCAAAGCGGCCGTTGCCTCCGCGAGCAAGGCTGGGGTCACGGATACATTGATCAATTTGTCGGCGGCCGCTGCGAGCAGCGGCCGATCACCAACCGCAAAGTAGCCGAGCCGAAGCTCCGCGAACCGATCGCCCGCGATCACAGCGCGAGCGGCGAGACCAACGAGCGCATAGTCACCATGCCGCCGGGCATATTCGTGAAAGAAAAATGCCGCGCCGAGCCCTGCGACCGGCACCTCGACCGCGACCAGCAATTCGTCCGGCGCCAGCGCCGTGTCGTAGATGCCGTTGAAAAATGCGGTGGCAGAAATCCGGCGCTCGCCGCGAGGCCCGCGAACAACGATCGAGGCGTCAAGCACAACAACGCAGGCCGGCAGCTCCGACGCAGGATCGGCATGGGCCAGGCTGCCGCCGATCGTTCCCCGATTACGAATTGCGGGATGAGCAACTTGCGCAACCGCATCGCGCAGCAGCGGAGCGTGCAGCGCAACCTCCGGCGAATTGAGCAGGTCGACATGCCGGGTCAGCGCGCCAATGACCAGCAGATCTCCCCTCACCGCGACGCCGCGCAACTCGGCAAGGCCACCGATATCGACCAGAATGTCCGGGGATAACAGCCGCAGATTCATCGCCGGCATCAGGCTCTGGCCACCCGACAGAACCTTCGCCCTGTCGCCATGCGCGGCAAGCAGCTCCAGCGCATTCACGACGCTGGTCGCGCGGGCGTAGGCGAAAGCCGCAGCTTTCATGTGGGCGTGGCCTCCCGGGCCCAATTTTGGTTTGCCCGATTAGAGGGCCGCCCCGATCAAAGGTCAAGTTTGTTTATCGAGTGATTATTTGCTCGGCGGGACTTGTCTTCGTAGCGGGATGGACGCAGGTTCCTAGCCAAATAAAGTCCAACGCAGGGAGGCGGATCATGAAGCTCGGGTTCTTTACGATGCCGATCCATCCTCTCGATAAGGATTGGCGGCAATCGCTCCGGGAGGATCGTGAAGCGTTCCTGCTCGCCGACGAGCTCGGGTACAGCGAGGCCTATGTCGGTGAGCATCTCACCGACAAGGCCGAGAACATCACATCCAGCATCGCCTTCATCGCCTGGCTCGCGGCCGCGACCAAACAGATCAAGCTTGGAACCGGCACCATCAACATGCCGAACACCCATCCGGCAACCGTCGCCGCATCCGTCGCCATGCTCGATCACATGCTCGATGGCCGTTTCATATTTGGCATAAGTCCCGGCGGCTTGCTGTCAGACGCGGAAATCTTCGGCAATCTCGATGCCGATCGCAATGCAATGTTCCTCGAAGCCATCAATCAGGTTCTCGATATCTGGGCCGGCAAGCCGCCCTATGATTTGCAAGGCAAGTACTGGAATGTCTCGGTCAAGAAGACTCTGATCGAGGATATCGGCCAAGGAATCGTAGCGCGTCCCCTGCAGACCCCGCACCCGCCGATCGTAGTGACCGCGGTTGCGCCGTTCTCAAAGGGCGTCACGGAAGCCGCGGCACGCGGCTGGGATCCGATCTCGGCAAACTTCCTGATGCCCGCCTGGGTGAAGAGCCATTGGCCTAAATATGTAGAGGGGTGCGAGCGCGTGGACCGGACCGCGAACATCGCCAATTGGCGCGTTGCCAAGAGCGTGTTCGTGGCAAAGGACGCTGCAACTGCGCGGGCCTATGCCACGTCATCGGACAGCCCCTATGTCTACTATTATCATCAGCTGTTCACGAAACTGAAACGCAGCGGACGGCTCGAGCTGTTCAAGACACGGCGCGACCAACCAGATGCTGAAATTACGCTGGATTCGATCTGCGACAAGCTGATCATCTACGGCACACCCGAAAGCGTGACCGATCAACTACTCGCGTTCCAGGAGGAAACCGGCCCCTTCGGAACTCTGCTCTATGCAGGCAAGGACTGGAAGGATCGCGAGCTTGGTCGTCAATCGATGATCCTGATGGCCGAGAAGGTCATGCCACGCATTAATGCCGCAGGCGCCGGATCAGCAGCGTGATCCAGGGAGTTCCGACATGGCCTTTACTGATCGCATTCCGTACCAGGCACAGGTCGACCGGCCGAAACTGACGCTGCCTGGCGGCAAGAAGCTTGCCGTCTGGTTTATCCTCAATGTCGAGGAATGGCGCATCGGAAATGCGATGCCGCGTACCGTGCTGAGCCCACCAATGGGCCAGCCCCTGCTGCCTGACGTGCCGAATTGGTCCTGGCATGAATACGGTATGCGCGCCGGCTTCTGGCGTCAATTCAAGGCATTCACCGATCGAAAGATACCGGTGACGCTCGCAGCGAATGCCAACGTCTGCAACAGCTATCCGCGCGTGGCGTCGGCAGCGCTCGAGGCCGGGTTCGAATTCATGGGTCATGGATTTGTCCAGGGCCCGATGCACAAGCTGGAGAACCAGGCGGATGCAATCAAGCGCGCGGTCGACACCATTGCAGAATTCACCGGCAAGGCACCGCGATCATGGGAAAGCCCGGGCTTGACCGAGACCGAGGAGACGCTCGATCTCCTGCGTCTCAACGGGATCGAATACGTGGCGGACTGGGTGATGGACGATCTGCCGCAGGATATCGCCACGCCGCACGGAATCGTAACGACGATTCCATATTCCGTTGAGACCAATGACATCGTCATTCACGCGCTACAGCATCTTCCGTCGGAGCAGTTCCTGACGCGCTGCACCGATCAGTTCGATCGGCTGTATCTCGAAGGCGCAGAGAACGCGCGGATCATGGCAATATCGGTGCATCCCTACATCACCGGGGTACCACATCGAATCAAGTACCTTGAAGCCTTGCTCGATTACGTGGTCGGTCACGACGCCGTAGCGCTGATGACGGCAAGCGAGATCGGCGATTGGTATCGGGGCCAGATGGCGACGACATAGAGCGGTTCAGCCGACGACCTTGATCGGCGCCCGTCGACGGTCGGTTGCGACTTCCGCCATCCTCTCAAATCCCGCGAGAAAGATATCCAGCGCATCACTGATCATCTGCGCCTTATCCTCCAGGACAGGCGCCTCGTAGATGTACTTGCGTACGCCATAGTAGAAGATGCCGCCGTGGAACACCCAGGCCAGCTCCAGCTCGGCGGCGGTGGGTTTACTTTGCGTCGCAAGGCCGGCCTCGTGACGGCATTCCCTGAGGATACGAGTCAGGATCTTGTCCTTGACCATGCCAACATACCACCGATTGATATCCAGACCTTTCAGGCCCGAATAAAGATAGATCCTTAGCCACTTCCGGTTGAAGATCGCGTCCGTATAGATCTCGTAGAATTCCTGCAGCCGCACGCGGAGCGGTCGCGACCGATCCGACAGCAATTTCTCCCAGCCGATTTCAAGCGGTTCAAGATATACCTTGCGGTAAACCTCCTTGATGAGATCGTCCTTGCTTGGAAAGTATCGATAAAGCAGCGGCTGCGTCACACCGAGCTTGCGAGCGAGCGTACGCGTGCCGCCGCCAAATCCCTCCTCCGCAAAGAGCTCGGTTGCCTTGGCGACGAATTCACTGCGGCGATCGTCGGCTGATAGTCGCCTCTGCTTGACTTGAACTCGCTTGGCCGACGTTCGATTCATGATGGCTTGCTACCATCGTCTGCCAGGAACCGGCCGAAAGCTCCGTGCGCGAACAACAGCGGATTGTTCCGGTTGTACGCGTATGCCTCGACCGCTCCCAGGAAAATAACGTGATCGCCACCGTAGTAGCGGTTGGCCGCACGGCATTGAAAATTCGCAACCACATCGGCCAGCACGGGAGCGTTCCCGAGACCTGCCGTCCAGCTCACTCCGGCGAACTTGTCACCCGACGATCTGGCAAACTGCGTCGCCAGCGCCTGCTGGGACGCGCCAAGCACGTTGACCGTGAAATGAGTGGCATTCTGGAAGATCGGCAGCCCCTGCGAGAAAATACCCAGGCTCCACAGCACGAGCGGCGGGTTGAGCGACACTGACGCGAATGAATTGCATGTGATACCGTACGGCCGTCCTTCGGCAGACATCGCGGTGACGATCGTCACACCGGTCGCAAACGTACCGAGCGCATTGCGGAAGTCACGCGGGTCGATCGTCGAACTGCCGGTTGCGAGCTCATTGGCCGGATCCGTTGGATGTTTGGGTGAGTCGGACATCCAGCGAGGCTCAGAGTGTCAGGTTTTCAGACGGCAGCCCGAGAGCCACCCGCCCATAATTGGTGCCCGCCGCATCAAAATTGAAGGCGAGATGAGCGTTTACCGCATGCGCATCGCGGAATTGACGCTGCAGCGCCCCAGAGGTGAACAGGCTGCGTGCCCCGCTCGCGGCAAACAGAAGCGACACCGCTTCAGTACACAGATTGACCGTGAACGCCCCATCGCGCCGCAGCTTCGTCTTTTGTGCAATACTCGGGATCTCGCCGCGCCGGACTTGCGCTAGCACTTCAACGCAGTTCGCACGCATGATAAGCCGCGCGGCATCTATCTTCGCCGACGCCTCGGCGATCTTGATCTGTGTGCTCTGCAGGTCCCCGATCTTGGCCCGGTTGTATGTCGATGCGCGGTGTCGCGCGATCTCGACATAATCGTCAAGACAGGCCTGAGAGTTTCCCAGTCCGACTCCGGACAGCACGTAGGGAAACAACGAAAAGACCGGAAGCTTGTAAAGTGCATTCGAATTGACGACGCTGCCTGGTGTCGCACCTCCGGCAAGATCGCTGACGGCCACCGTCATATGCTCGGGAACGAATGCGTCGGCCACCCGCACATCGTTCGATCCAGTTCCGCGCAGGCCAGCCGCATTCCAGGTATCGTCGATGCTGTAATCCCGTCGGTTCAACAGGAATAGCCGATACTCGACACCGTCGGCCTCATCATCCGAGGCAACCACGCTCGCAAGCATGTTCCATCCGCAGGCTTCCACGCCGGACGAGAACGGCCAATGGCCGGTCAGCACATATCCGCCAGTTGTCTTCCTGGCACGGCCCGCCGGGAAGACAAAGGAAGACGCGATCAGCGCTTCTGGATTTTCGCCCCACACCGCAGCCTGCGCCTCGGGCGCGAACATCCCCAGCATCCAGTGATGACTTGCAAGATTGGCAAAGTTCCAGGCAACCGAAGCATCGCCCTGCCCCAGCGCGTCGGCGCAATCGACCAAGGCAACATAGTCGAGTTCGCTGCCTCCGAAGCGCTTGGGCTGCAGGATCCGGAAAAGGCCACTATCCTGCAGTTCTCGTTCGGTCTCCGGCGGCAGGCGGCGCAACTCTTCAGTTCGCTGCGCCCGCTCACGCAAGGCCGGAACAAGCGCCATGGCCCGCGCAACCATGACAGCACAGCGCTCTACGTCTGGGCCTGGCGGCACCTTCGCGTCGAGCCCGCGGCCAACCTCCACCATGGTCTCTTCCTTCGTTCGATCTCCAGGACGTTTTGCGCGTGCGATCGAGCTGTGCGGCTTAGTTTATCGTTCGATCACCAGAGATCAAGGCGCGCAAGGCTACATCCGGCTAAATCAACGATCGGGGATCGCGGTTGCGGCAACAGCCGCTCGCCGAACCGTGCAGTTGCGGCCCGGGAACGCAAAAGCGCCCGGCGGCCTATTCGGCCACCGGGCGCTCCACGTCATTGCATATTATCAGTTCGCCCACCGCACAGAGGCTAGACAAGATCCTTCCGCCAATACAGCGAGTGCTGCCACGCCCACGGCGCGACGGGGTCGAAGAGCCGATACCCCAGCCTGATAAAGTTATTGGCCGAGATACAGTTGTCGGTCGTATCCGAGACGATCGTTTTCCAGCCGGCCCGCCGCCCTCGCGCTTCCAACGCGCGTGTAAGGCGCAGTTGCAGACCATGACCGCAGTGCGGCATAGCGACGCCGACCCGACACAGATATCCAGCATTTGTGACATGTGTTGAAGGCACGACGCCCGCGAATGCGATCGGACTGGCTCCTCGGAATGCGATCCACCAATATCCCTGCTCGAAGTCAGGCACGCGGGTCCCGTCGCAAAAAGTCAGCCGATGAAGCTCGACAAGCGAATCTTCGATTTCATCCTCCTGCGGATCAACCTCACGTATCCGATACATTACCGCACCTCGAGAGTCATATTGCCAGCTGAGCCGCCTAGATCCACGATATGGGACGTCTGTCCTCGAACGCGGGGCCAAGGCGAGTTATTTCCCGAGCGTGGCCTTGATGCCCAACCAAATCGCGCCGACAAAGCCAGTAGCGATCACGGTAATGACCGCTTTGAAGGTATAACTCTGCGCCTGCTCGACGCTTCGTCGCCAACGCCGGAGGTGCTGAAAATCCGCGCGCAGCTCGCGTCGGTCTCCCTCTTCAAAGCCGAATGAAGTCAAGACAGTCGCAATAGTCTTGACCACTACGGCGTCGATATCGCTCCTTCGCACCCGATCTTGTTCGATCAGCGTTTCCATCACGATTGCTTTGACATCAGCCTCGTGCATCCCGTCACCGTCGAATGATGCGTGCGACATTCTCGAACGTGCGCTTTCCAAAATAGAAGCCCATGATCATGCCGGCCCAAGTGCTTACGTCGCCCGTAAGCTGCGGCGTGGTGCCAAGACCAAGAACCTTGTCCCAGATGACGCATTTTCCTGATCCTCGGCCACCGAATGCGCCTTTGTAACGCGCCGGCCGCAACAGCGGCTCGAACACTTTTGCGGTTGGAATTTTCAGGATCGACAAGGCTGCTCTCGATAAGGCAAGGCCGCTTGCGCGCCAGGCGGTTACATTGCTGCGACCGTCAGCCGTGAATTGTCATTGACGCGCGCGGCCTGATCAGGCCGGCAAGCCAGTCATCGAAATCCGTCTCCGGAACGTCGGAATTGTCCGGAAAGCCAAGCACCGACGGCGGCAGGTATCGCATCGGCTGCCCACTTAACGGGCTCAGCGGCCTCGTCGAGGCCGACGGCGTATCCGCCGGCGACGAGAATGCCGAAACCGTTCGTCGAACGTCGCGGGCCGGCCGCGAGGGGCGATCGAAGGTACCGGAGCAAACGGCACGGCCGGCACCCCGCCATCAAAAGCAGCTTGAGCTGTGGCCGGAATACGTACCAGACGCCGAACAGCAGCCCTCTCGCTAGTTTCTTCCAGCGAGACATCGTCAGGTAGCGCAGCGAACGACTGCGTGTCATAGGGCGGCTGCGACGACAGAGTCGATCCCGGCATATGCCTTTTGGCATCGAACCGGCTCGCGAAATCGGAATCGCTTGGAACAGAATCTGGGCGCGGTGCCAAGCTGCGCGAATCACTGCGTTGGTCCGAAATAATTCATGTCGACGCCGATATGGGGATCGTCGATGGTGGATGTCGCCCTTCGGTTACTCCGGCGCCGAAATCGCCCGATCGTCACGTGACATGTCCGTTGCGACCATCAATCGGAGGCAGCATCATGTTTATGATGTCTTGCACATTCAATTCAGGTCTCCTTTGTAAAGTATTCCTCATCGTCATGAGCGCAACGGTCGCGACGGACTGTTGACGATGACCGTGAGCCCGTCTACGGCGGCAATGCCCTCGCGCAGACAGTCTGCGTCATGGTCCGGGGATTGAACCGAGCACACGATGCCGCGAGTGCGCCCGATAGCGATCCGGGTTTCTTGATGACGTGATCGAACGTTTCGGAGAGACCCTCGACAAAAGCAACTCGAGCGATTCGTTGGGATTGGGTGAACTGCCGCCGCAGCTCTCAGGCATCCTCGCCCTCGACCTCCTCGGGCTCAACGATGATCCTCTCGATGCGGTGCACAAGCTCGATCGCTCCGTCGTCGCCGTCTTCGGTCGCCGGCGGCGCTTTGCCCCAGCCACGGTCGAGGATGGCATTGGCGGCGGAGACGCGGGCGGCGGGAGTTGCGCTGGTCGATCGCATCACGCCGACCAGGGCGTTGAGCGCACTTCGCGTATGGCTTCGCGCAAGCGAACGGATTTGCGTGATCGTCTTCGCCACGTCACTTCTCCTGCCAATCGGACGGCAGATATTCGCTCGGCGCCGTGTCGGCGTGGTCCGGCTCGGGGCCGGGGAGTGCCGAGCGGAATGCAATCGTCGGAAAGTCCGTCTGCTCGCGATCCCGGCGTGGGCGCGGAATGAACTTGATAATCTCGGCGTTCATGCCGCCTCCAACAATGCAATGGCGATCAGGCCCACGAGCGCGAGCGATATCAGATAGGCGGTCATGCAAGCCTCGTTGATTGGCCGTCGGCGCGCGATGCGGCCATGGAATGAATGTGCGGCGGATCGCGCAACGGGCGGCGATCTTTTGGGGCGCGAACCTTATCCCTGACGAATGGGGCCGCGGACGGCGCCGGCTTGCGCCGCGCCGCAGGACCGGTGCGTTCGCGCGTACCGGCCAATTCGTACTTGTTTCAACGGGTTCGGACGGCGGCACGCTTGCGACGCTCGGGCGACGGGCTGGGAGGATGTGGCGTCGTGACGGTGCGGCCGCCGTCCGATTGGTGAAACGGCAAACAAAAAGCCCGCCGCGGATTGCTCCGCGCGGGCTCAACAATTTCTGATTTTCGGATTATGCCCCTGAGTTGCCCGACGTGTCAAACCCTTTTTGCGAGCTGAATGCGATCGGTAAAATGTGATGCGCCAGCAGCTACAGCGGCTCGTCAATGTTTGCGGTGGAAATTTTCAAGATCGACGCGGCTGCTGCCGATAGGGCAAACCGCATGCGCGCCAACTCACCGCCTTGCTGCGATGGTCGGCCCCGACGGTCACTGACGAGGACGTGGCCGGATCAGGCTGGCCAGCCAATCACTAAGACCCGTCTCCGGAGCACCGGAATCGTTCGGAATGCCAAACACCGAGGGCGGCAGATATCGCATAGGCTGTCCACTGAGCAGGCTAGCCGGTCTCGTCGAGACCGACGGCGTGCCCACCAGCGCCGAGGGAACGGAAAACCGCTCGTCGAATGTCGCGGACCGGCCGAAAGGCGCGATTGACGCCGACGGAACGAACGGCACGGCAGGCGCGCCAGCGTCGAATGCAATCCGGCCCTCGCGTGCAACCGGTACGCGGACCAGGCGCCGAATAGCCGCTCTCTTGGTCGTCTCCTCCTGCGAAACATCGTCAGGTGACGCCGCGAGCGACTGGGCCACGCCGCCCCTCGCAGCAGATGCCGGCACCGCGCTCCAGCGGTCTGCAAAGTCGGCCGGTCCGTCAGCTAACGCCTGCGCCACCGCGGCCTGGTTTGCCAGACAAGTCGCACCCGCACCGTCAGCGCCAATCTGCGGAACATAGGGAATACCGTGCTGCGCAGCACTCCACTTGCTTCTCAGCACCCGCTCCGGGGTCGGACCTTGCTTATAGAACTGAACAAGCAGTGCGCGTTGCAACTCCGGGCTCAAACCATTCCAGGCATTGATCCCCGTTGTCGGGTCGCCATTGACGCTCATGTTGGATTGATAAACGCCGAGACCATGCCGCAAATATGCGGCCATCGTTGATGCCAATAGAGCTTTGTCGTTGCCGTTCTGCAAAGCGACGCCTGCGGAAAATAGATTATTCGCATAAGGCGCAAAGGCGGGATCGTCTGGATTCTTGAGAATCGCTTGAATGGCGTTGTGAAACTTGATTCCTGCCGCGCCAAAGTCGGTAAGTAGAGGGTTTTCCCATTTTTTTCGATAATCCGCTCCGACCGTTATCGCATTTGGAGCGACGTTGTATCGACTGAGGATATGGTCGGAAGCGCCGCGCTTCGGGTCGAGAGGGTTCGTTACCACGCCGACCGCATACGCGTCGGCAAGAAACTTATATGCGTTGAGAGATGAACCAACTGCCCTTACCTCGTTCCCGTAGCTTGCGGTTCGATCGAGTAGCTCCTGAGCTAAACTTCCGGCAATCGCTTCGGCAGGCACTCCGTATTTTGCTGCTGCAGCGTTAATCTGCGGCGCCATCGATTGAATGTCAGCCAGAATTTTCTTGCTATATGACGGAAGATAATTCATGGACGGCCTCTTTTTGGCAGCCGGCGGGATCGGCTGGTGACACTTATGAAAGCACCCAGACCAGACCGGCAAGTTGCGCCCAATCGATAATGGCGCACGCCAGGACTACGGTGCTCCACACACTCACGCGGTTCACGCGCGCTATCCGGACCAATATTCCAATCAGCGCGACAGTGAATGGCGGAAAGGTCCAAACCAGCAGATACGGCGCGATGAAGATTGCAACCGTGATCTCTGCTGCCAACCTCACAAGGGCAAAAGTGATGCCCAAAGACAAGATCACTCTATAAGTCGCAGGTCGAAGGTGAAGAAAATACGTTGGAAACACGAGCCCTATGGTGGCAAGTGTAGAAATATGATTGATCAGAGGTAGTGCGTTGAATATCTGCTCGGCATCCATGTATCGTCCCCGCGGAAGCGATTTTGATAAGCCATCACCCAACCGCTGATTGATGAACCAAATGATCCTGAAGGACACCCGAGGTTCACCAAGAGAAAATCAGAGGTACGTATCTGCCGTCTAAAGTTATGCGAAAATGCAGCCGGAAGCGTCTATCGACCCGAGCATTTGTTGCGCATGGTTCAGGATTTTTTGTGCAGAAGAGCGCGAGCGATATCAGATGAGCGGTCATGTACCCCCATCGATCGGCCAATCACGCGCGATGCGGCATGGAATGAATGTGCGGCAGATCGCGCAGCGGCGGCGATCTTTGGGGCGCGAACCTTATCCCGGACGAATGGGGCCGCGGGCGGCGCCGGCTTGCGCCGCGCCGCAGGGCCGGCACGTTCGCGCGCACCGGCCAATTCGTACTTGTTTCAACGGGTTCGGACGGCGGCACGCATGCGACGCTCAGGCGATAGGGTGGGAGGATGTGGCGTCGTGACGGTGCGGCCGCCGTCCGATTGGTGAAACGGCAAACAAAAAGCCCGCCGCGGATTGCTCCGCGCGGGCTCAACAATTTCTGATTTTCGGATTATGCCCCTGAGTTGCCCGACGTGTCAAACCCTTTTTGCGAGCTGAATGCGATCGGTAAAATGTGATGCGTCGGCTTCGACGGTGAGAAACCGCCTTGATCGAAAGTCCGAGTTTGATCCGGAAATCGCAATACGAGCTGGCGCCGATCGCCTTATGCTTGTTGCGATGATGTCAGTGTGCCGCTGAGTTGCCCGACGCGTCAAGGGGACAAAGCAGCTCACAATTTGGATCGACTCAGGACAGTTTTGGCTCGCGTCGGTCGACCCGCGCCGCAGTTCGATTGCAAGGAGGACGCGTCGATGTATTTCGTTGCTGCCGTGCTCGCGGTCCTGTCCGGCCTGTTCTATGCCGCGGGCCATCATCAGATCGGTTCGCTCGGTACCACCATGTGCCAGTACGGCAGCATCTTCTGCGACAGTCCGGTGCTGGTTCTCGTCGGTGCCGGATTCGCCGCGGTCTGGGGCATGCTCGTCAGCGTGCGCTGACCACCGGCGATGATTTTGTGCCGCTGATTGGTCCGACGAATCAATTCCCGCACCGTGCACCGGGTGCGTCGACGCCTCGCACTATTGCGCAGGGATCGGGTTAGCTGGTTGAGCGGGCTTGGGACCAAGCGGAGCAGGCTCAATCGGCGCCTTTGGCTCGGTCGGCATCACCCTTGCACCAGCAGCGCGTGCTGCCTCACCGGTCGTTGAGTAGTTCGCGGAGGCGGCCGGCTGCACCTTCGGCTTACTCCACGGACCGTGGTCGACGACCAGCATGCCCAGCACGCCAAGGATCGCAACCGCAGCCGCAACCAGCAGCGGCGCGCCGCCGTGCCGGCTTCGATGCTCGGTCGAACGGCGATCCGCTATCCCATGCGCATGCATTGTCATCATCGTCTCCTCCATGGAGACAAGCCCCGACCTGCGCACAAGTTTCCGGTTCCCCGATGAGAAAGCGAGGCATGCCGATGGAACCAATCCACAACTGCTGAATTTGCACGATACGTGGCCGTCACCCGCCATTCAGAACACGCGAGTGCACGGAGACCAGGGACGGCACTCACCTGACCAGTCAAACAGCAGCACGCCACATGAGCACCGAAACGCCCGAGTCCCCACTTCAGCCCACGCTCGGTGAGCGCGCGATCGACACCGCGACGGATGTTTCGCGCACCATCACGGAGGTGTCGGACGGACTTCGAGCGGCGGCCGATCGCCTCAGCGACGCAATCGCGACCTCGCGCCGGCCTGGCGGAGCCCTCGCCACGGTCAGTGCGGTCACGCGCAAAGCGCCACTCGCGAGCCTGTTCGTCGCGTTTCTGCTCGGCGTCGCTGTCGCGCGCCGGCGCTAGGCGCGTCCTAGAACTTGCCTTTCGCCGCGTCCTTGGTTGCGGACATCACGCTTCCGCTGATCTGGCGCATATGCTCACCGGCATTGGTGAACTGGCTGCGCAGGAACTCCGACTGGATCCGCATCGCTTCCTGCAGATCGGTCGCGTGCACCAGTTTGCGCGCATGCTCAAACGCCGCCTTCATGTTCTGCTCGGTGAACGACAGCGCCTGTTTGGAAATCTCGGTCCCCGTGCCCGGCATCGCCGTCATCGACTTGCTCGCGGCATCAAAGAACAGGCTGAAGGCCTGTTCGGCCTGGTCGATGGTCTTTTCCGCGAGATCGCGCAACTCGGCGGGAACTTCCAGCTTCGGCTCAATCATGATCGCGCCCCCCTGAAACAAGCGTTCGCTTACGTTAGCATAGATCGTGACGGCGTCAGCGCCCGGATCGAGGAAAAATTGCCTAGCTGAGGCCGGATCGTCCCCCAGCCGATTCCAATCGTGTCAGCACTGTGGCATAGTGATTCGACCTCGTTGTTGGTCGCGTTCGCGTCTCTTGGGGAATAAGGGGATCCGATGCTGCGCGCCGTTCGTCCGACACCGACCTGCACCCGATTCAAGACCAGCATCGAGATGCCGTGCATGAAGTGCGGCACGCAAATGCGGCTCGCCCTGATCGAGCCGCGCGACCAAGTCTACGACGTCCTGACCTATCAGTGCACGCCCTGCAATGCCGGCGAAAGCTTCCTGAACGCGCGCTAAGCTGCCGGCGCGCTCAGTCGTTCGGCACGGCAGCCCCGCCTCCGATCGCGTCATGCCTCTCGCAGTCGGTCAGTAGCGGTAGGGCTCGATATCCAGCAGTGGGAATGCGCTGAACACGCTTGGCGGATTGGTCGGCACCGCCGGATGCAGATAGGTCTTGTCCAGTTCGGCGAAGCTGGTGACGCCGAGCAGCCCAAGGCAACGGATCACCTCATCCTCCAGCAATTCAAGCATCCGCACGATGCCGGCCTCGCCGGCTGCGGCCAGCGCCCAGCACTGCAATCGGCCGATCCCGACCAGGTCAGCGCCCGAGATGATGGCCTTCACGATGTCGGTGCCGCGGCAGATCGAGCCATCGACCATGATCTTGGCACGGCCGGCGACGGCCTGAACGATCTCGGGCAGCACGTGCATGGACCCGCGGCCGTGGTCGAGCTGGCGCCCGCCATGGTTTGAGACGTAGATCCAGTCGACCCCGTGATCGACGGCGATCCTTGCGTCTTCGGCGGTGGCGATCCCCTTGAGGATCAGCGGAATCTTGAACTTGTCCTTGATCAACTTCACCGTCCGCCATTCCAGGCCTTTCTGGAAGTCGCCGCCGGTGGCGCGGATGCGGCTTTCGCGGACATAGCGCTTGGCGATGTCGCGCTCGCGGCGGCTGTAATGAGCGGTGTCCACGGTGAGGCAGAACGCGGCGTAGCCATTGTCGATGGTGCGGCTGACCACATCCTCGACGAACGCGTCGTCGCCGCGCACATAGAGCTGGAAGATACGCAAGGCGTCAGGCGCCGCCTTGGCGGTGTTCTCGAGCCCGGGCTCCGACACCGAGCTCAGCATGTGCGCCGCGCCGAACGTTCCCACACCGCGCGCAACGGCCGCGCCGGCATCCGGATCGAAGATCTCAAGCGCGCCGACCGGGGCGATCATTACGGGAAGCCTGAGCTTGCGCCCGAAGACCTCGGTGGAGGGATCGATATTGATGACATTGCGAAGGACGCGCGGCCGGAACGCGATCTCGTCGAGCGCCATTCTGTTGCGGCGCATCGTGGTCTCGGTTTCGGAGGCGCCGACGATATAGTCCCATGCGTTCTGGTTCAGCCTGGCGCGGGCCTTTTGCGCGAATTCGTGCAGGTTCTGGAATTCCTCGCCGCTGGCGCCGAGTTCGACATTGCGCGCCTGTCGAATGGGGGTCCCGTCATTCATGGTGTTTCTTCTCCCGATTTGGCCGGCACAATAGCCGCAGACAAACCGGAAAAGCTACCACTGGAGCGACGAATCCGGCGAACGAAGGCCAGCTATTCGCTTGTGGGATAGATCCGCTTGCGGCGCGAAGCGCCCGCATCCGAACCAAGCTCGCCTGAGGCGAGCTAGCTGCCCGAGAACCGGTTTCGGTACTCGGTCGGCGACACGCCGAGGTGGCGCAGGAAGGCCCTCCGCATGCGTTCGTCGTCGCCAAACCCCGCGCGCTTGGCGACCTCGACGACGCCACCGATCTGACGGCTTTCGAGCAGCAAGCGCGCAGTCTCCACGCGCAGCGCCTCGACGCCGCTTGCCGGCGTCATGCCGGTGCGGCTGACATAGGTCCGCGCAAAGGTTCGTGGCGTCATCCCGGCCTTTTCCGCGAGGGTCTCCACCTTGAGGTCATCAGTGATGTTCTCGATGATCCAGGCGTGCAGCGCGCTGAAGCGGCCCTCGACGTCCGATGCCTGGGCGGCAAGGACGGTCGAAAACTGGCTCTGACCGCCGGGCCGCTTCAGAAACACCACAAGCCTGCGCGCGACATCGAGCGCGATGGTGTGGCCGAAATCCTCCTCGATCATGGCGAGCGCCAGATCGATGCCGGCGCTGACCCCTGCCGACGACCAGACATGTCCGTCCTTGACGAAGATCGCGTTGGGCTCGACACGGATGTTGGGGAAGCTGTCCTGCAGACGGGGACAATAGCGCCAGTGCGTTGCAGCACGCTTGCCGTCCAGGATTCCGGTCCAGGCCAGGGCAAAGGCGCCGAGACAGACCGACGCGATCCGGCGCGCCTTCGGCAACGTCCCCACGATCCAGTTCATCAACTCGGCGTCGTTGCGGATCTTCCAGATGCCCGGCCCGCCGGGGATCACCAGCGTGTCGACCTCGGCAGGCGCAAGGCTGGCGATCGGCGCCGTGTCGATCATCATGCCGACGTCGGTCGGCACCAGGCCTCCCGAGGCCGACAGATAGGACAGCGCGTAGTCCGGCCCGGGTAGCTCGATCGCCTCCAGCTCTGCGAACACCTGCGCCGGCCCCGAGATGTCAAGCAAGGTGACGCCCGGAAAGGCGACGATCGCGATCCGCCGCGGGGCTTTCTGGTCGCGCGCCTCAGGCCGGCGCGGTTTGGCAGTTTTCGAGGGCATATTGTCCTTTAAGCCATTCGAGGCTGCCATGTATAGCTCGCGATGGAATGTTGGAGTTCTGCCATGTCGCGACATCTGGGCAGCGGATATGAGGCGATCAGATCGCCTTGGACGGACTACGCGATCTACAGTCTACCCGACGCCTCCCGGATCGAAGCCTGCGACCGTCAGCCGCTGATGGACGCCATGAACGGCATCATTGCCGTCAACTGGCAGGCTACCGAGCCGCACTGGACAGCAAGCTCTTCGCCGTTCGACAAGAAGTACAGCCTGATCCTCGTCTGTGACGGATCCGGCCTCGTGGCTTTCTCGGTCTACCGCGTCCTGCAGATGTCGGCCGGACTTGGAATCTATCGAAGCGGCACCGAAGTGCTGCCGGCGCACCAGGGCCGCGGCTTCTACGGCTTCTTCACATCGGAAGTCCTGAAATGTTCGGGCGCAACTGAGCGACCCGACGGCAACGTGCTCTACGGCTGGCGTACCCGCAATCCGATCGTCTGGGCCGCGAACGCTAAGATTTGCGAAAAAGTGTCCCCATCATTGCTCGATGATGCGCAGGATCCTGCATTGCAGGCCGCCTGTGTCGAGATGTGCACCTCGCTCTATCCAGGCAAGCCGCTCGAACTGCCGGACATGATCATGCGCGGCGCTTACGGCCACATTAAACACCATCGGCAGGCCTATCACGGCACCGCATCGCTGGTCGATGCTGCGATGTCGCGCAAGATTCCGAATTCAGCGGATGCGCTGTTCTCGGTCGGTTACGCGAGGGTGTGATGTCGATGCTCGGACAACAAGCGGTTTACGCCCCGACGTCGCGCTTCACCGATCGCGCCTATCTCGCATGGACGGCGGTGGCGATCGCCTACGCCATCGCCTTCCTGCAACGCGTGTCGCCACAGTCGGTAAGCCTCAGCTTCATGCGCGATTTCAACACCGATGCAGCCGGTGTTGCGATGCTGGCCTCGAGCTATTTCTGGGGTTACACATTGATGCAGATCCCGGCCGGACTTCTGGTCGATCGCTACGGCGTCAAGCGCGTCGTCCTCGTCAGCATGATTGCCTCTTCGCTCGGCAGCGCCGCATTCGCGCTGGCGCCGAACCTGCTCGACGTCTTTGCCGCGCGCCTGATCGTCGCCTGCGGCGATGCGCTGGTCTTCACCGCACTCTTGAAGCTGGTGGCGCAGAGCTTCGCCGACGAGCGGTTCGGCATGATGTCGGGCATCTCGCAGGTCTCCGGCTATGTCGGAGGCGTGATTGCGACCACGCCGCTCGCCGCCGCCGTCTCGGGATTCGGCTGGCGGGCCTGCTTCCTGTTCATCGCCTGCATCGGACTTGCCAACCTCGCCTTCGCCAAGCTCGCGCTCAAGCCCGATCCGGCCTCACACAGCAACAAGACACTGAAGAGCGTCGTGCTGGCTGCGCGGCAAGCGCTGACCCATGTCGCGAATTGGGGTTGCGCAATGACGTTTGCATCGCACTTCGCGGTGGTGACGACGTTGTCGGGCGTCTGGGGCATTCCGATGGTCGCTCATTTCTTCCATATCTCGCCGACGGCGGCTGGAACGCCGCTGCTCGCCTTCATGATCGGCAACGCGCTCGGCTCGATCTTCCTCGGTCACGTCGCCGATCGTGCCGCAGCCGCACTCGACCGCGCGCTGATCGGCATCTGCGCCTTGCGCATGCTGCTGATCGCAATGCTGCTGCCGCCGATCGCGCAGACATTTGGTCTCGCCTACGTCACCGTTGTGTTCACGGCCCTGGGCCTCGTCGCCGGCGGCACCGTCCCGCTGGTGCTGAAATGCGTCAAGAAGCTCTACACCGCGGACCTCATCGGCGTCGGTGCCTCCGTGAACACCACTGCCGCCGGGATCTTCGCCGGCGTCGCGCAGCCCATCATTGGCTTCGCAATGCTTGCCGCGAGCCACGCCTCGGGAACCGACGCCGTGCACAACACGGCCGCGATCGGCGACGGCGGCTACAGCGCCTTGATCGTCATTCTGCTTCTCATGTCGTTGCCGGGCATTGCCGGGCCGCTGGTGATGAGAAGCAAGTTGATAGCTCGTTAGTGTCGTTATGAGTGTGGGGGGTGTTATGGAGCGCTTGTTCTTGAGAAAAGGCGAAGTTGCGTCAAGCTTTCCGGTCAGCAGTTGGCAGAGCGTGATGTTCTCCGAGTTTGAAGCCCAGATGAGCAGCGAGGCAAGGCCGTTCCCTTGCGTGTTCGGGGTGACCGGACATCGCCAGGATCAGCTCCGCTATCTCTTCCTCGATCCGTATGATGTCGCGGTGCTCGGCGAGCAACTTGGGCAATACGTGTCGGAGGCGCGCTCGTTCGGTCCCAACACCTCGCTGATCGTGTTCACGCGGCCCCGCCCGGTACAGACGCTCGACGCCTATTATCGCAAGATGTGGCTGACGCTCGACCAGCTCGCACGGCTGGACAAGAACCCATGGCCATCAGAGATTCCCGAGCAGATCGACCACCCGATGTGGGAGTTCTCGTTTGCGGGCGAGCCGATCTTCGTGGTCTGCACGACGCCTGCGCATGTGATGCGCCAGAGCCGGCGATCCAGCGCGTTCATGCTCACGTTCCAGCCGCGCTGGGTGTTCGAGAAAATCCTCGGGACGGAAAAGGCGGCGAACGCCGCGTTCGCCGAGGTGCGAAAGCGCTTGATCCCGTACGACAGCGCAAGCCCCTCCCCGCTCCTCGGCCGTTACGGCGCGAGCGACGGCCGCGAATACCTGCAGTACTTCCTGCACGACGATAACACCGCGAGCACCGGATGTCCCTTCGCCAAGCTCGCGCAGAACAAGACGCCCCCGATCGCAAACAAGGAACAGGCAGCATGACCCAGATCATCGCAGGCACGAAGACCGAACTTGCCATCGATCCGGAGATCCTGAACCTGCTTCCGGCACAGGGCTCGGTCGAGCTGCAGCACGATGCGGCCGGCAAAGTGCATCATTTCCATACCCATCCGGTCGATGAAATCCTGATGATCATCAGCGGCAGGCTGAACTTCATCTGGGATGGCGGCGAGCGGGTGGTCGGTGCCGGTGACACCATCCTGCTGCCAGCCGGCACCCGGCATCAATCCGAGGCGTTGGAGGGCGGCGCAATCTACGTGATCGCGATCCAGCCGCCCGCCAAACCATTGAACCACTGACCCACAGGAGAGATTGCGAGCACCTCAGGACAGTGAGGGATCGCCCGGCGGTTCAACCGCCAAACGTTCGACCAGCTCGATGACCTCGGAACGCTGGTCGGGCGCAAGTCGAAGGAAGGCCTTCAGCAGTCGCAGGCTTTCCAGCGTTTCGCTCGATGGAGCTCCGAGCTTCTTCTGCTGCTCTGCAACATATGTGGGATTTTTCATCTCGCACCTTAAGTGAGGATTACGAATGGCATACCCAGGTAAACGTGAAGGCTTGGCCCAGAAGGTCGACACCGCAGCGCAAGAGGCCGAACGCCTCGGCCTGACCACGGCAACCCTCATACTTCGGATGGCGCGCCTCGAAATTGATCGAGCGGAGCCCGAGGAGGTTGAAGGTATGCCAAGGAACAACTTGCGCAGCAAGCCGAACTGAGGTCCCGAATCGGGCCAATTCCGGCTGGAGGCCGCTGGCGCGCACCGGGCCCCATGGCGTCTGAACGACGTCCCGCGAGGCGAGAGCCGTTGCTCTCGCCTACGGTCAGTTTGGTTTGCGAATATTTGATCTTCGATGCAGGCCGGCGACGTGGCTAGATATTTCGAGCGAAGTGGAAACCGGTTCGCGTAAAGAAAATGCGTCAAAACAAGAACTAGAGCCCCGCTCCGATTCCGTCGGAGCGGGAAAGGCTCTAGCCGGTGTTTCCTGCCTTGCCGAACGCGCCTGCCTCCGCCAATGCAGCGATGCGCCGATCGTCGTAGCCAAGCGTCTTGCCCAGCACACCCCGCGTGTGCTGGCCGAGCAGTGGCGCCGCAACGGGATCGACCGTCGGGGTCAGGCTCATACTGACCGGCTGCTCGATGTTCGGAATCGAACCGGCGGTTGGATGCGCGATCTTGCTCAGTCGGTGACGGTCGCGCACCTCGGGCGCATTGAACCCCTCCTCGACCGTGCGGAGATAGCCAACCGGAATGTTGGCCTTCTTCATCTTCGCCATCCAATGCTCGAGCGTGTCGCTTGCAAACACGCTGGCAAGGATGGCGCGCAGCTTCTCCTTGTTGGCGGTCCGATTCTTCCGGTGCGCAAATTCGGGGTCGGTAATAAGGTCCGGACGCTCCAACACCTCGGTCACCAGACGGCGATAGAGCCGGTCATTGGCGCAAGCCATGTAAAGCGGACCATCGGATGCCCGGTAGACGCCGACGGTCGGCGAGCCGTTCGGGGAGTTGCCGAAACGGCCGGGATTGTTGCCGTTGATGAGATAGGCCATGCCGTAGAAACCGGTCATCGACACCGCGGTGTCGATCAAGGCGACCTCGACCTGCTGGCCGCGACCGAGCCGGTCGCGCGCAATCAACGCCAGCAGGATGGCGTTACAGGCCGACATGCCCGTTGCCATGTCGACGATCGGCGGACCGGTGCGCACCGGCTCGCCATCGGGAAAGCCGTTGAGCGACATGAAGCCGCTTTCGGCCTGCGTGATCGGGTCAAAACCTGGACGTAGCGCGAAATCGCCTTTGCGGCCGTAGGCAGAGATCGAGCAATAGACCAGCCGCGGATTGGCCGGCGCCACCGACGCATAATCGAGACCGAACTTCTTCATCACGCCGCCGGAGAAATTCTCCACCACGACGTCGGCCTTGGCAATCAACGCGCGCGCGACGTCTAGCCCGGCCGGATTGTTGAAATCGAGGGCGATGCCGCGCTTGTTGCGGTTGAGGCTGAGATACGCCGCACTTTCGCCGCCGATTTCGGCGTGCTCGTAGGCGCGCGTGTCGTCACCGCCATCCGGATTCTCGATCTTGATGACCTCGGCGCCGAAGTCGGCCAGGGTTTGCGTGCAGGCCGGGCCTGCGACGACGCGGGTGAAGTCGACAACCAGCAGGCCGTCGAGCGCCGTCGGAAGTCCTTCCCCGCGCGGCGTGCGCCCAGGCAGTTCTGGTCGGGCCATGATCTGACGCTTCCTCTATTTATTTTGTCAGGCGAAATACGATGGCTGCTACCAACGCTGACACCGCTTGCCTTTTAGCGGAAGCCTGTCACCAAGGCCAAACCCGGATTTTGCAGGGCGGGACCTTCGTCTGACATGGCTCCGGTCGGCCAAGACGGCCCCTGTAGCGTAGGGGCACCGACAAGCCGAACCAGCCCAATGTCGAGGAAATTGCCGGACAGCGGACATGTCGCGGAGTCCGGCCGATGGAATGAGGATACATGGGCGGGTGGCGACGCTCCGTCGCCCCCCGCTCTCGTCGTCGAGAACGACCGTCGCGCTATTCGGCGATCACCTCGCCCGAGCCGCCAAACTCGGCGGGAAAATCCTTCAGCTTGGGCAGACCGTCGCGGATCGGCAACACCGCCTCGGAATAATTGACGTGAACGCCGGGGCTGAATTTCAGCGTCGGAATCGTCGCCGTGAACACGTCGACGAGCCCAAGCGTCGGGTGGTTGGTCATCAGGTGACCGCCACACTTGCTGCAATATTTGCGCTGGCTCATCGCGGTCTTCTCGAATGTCGCGATATGATCGGCGCCCTTGGTGACCTCGACCGCCCCGGGCTTCCAGAGACTGAATGCATTCACCGGACCGCCGGACCAGGAGCGGCATGAACGACAGTGACAGTAGCCCATCGCCTCGGGCTCCCCCGTGACCTTGAGTTCGACGGCGCCGCAAAAGCAGTTTCCAGTGTGATTCATCGGTCGCTTCTCCTTGGGTGGTGTTGATCGGACTCCGCGCCGGCATCGACCCACGTTTTCGTGATGTTCGCGATGCTGGATGAGATGTAGGCGGGCGTAGCCGCTGCGAACTCCCTTATGGTTGTACCGGACCATTGCCTGCCGAAGAGGCAAGCATGTTGCACCCGAATGCAGGCTGATCGTCGACGCGAGCGAAGTTACATGAGAGTCCGCGCCACTGTCGACCATCTTCCGCACAACATGACGGAGCACATCGCGATCACAGGCAAGGATTGAGTGTGAGGCAAAGCACAGTCTTGCAGTGTGATGTACCGGCTACCTTCGCGGCAACCGGCACGTGGTCGCATTGCCTTACATCAGCATTACCGGCCCTTCGCGGGAACCTTGTTCGCCGTGGCAAGCCCGTACATCAACGCCAGCCGATCCAGGCATTCCTTGAGACGCCGCGCGAAATAGTCGTGCCAGCGCTGCGTGCGCAGCCCGCGCCGCTGCCCGACCTGCTCCATGGTCATGCCGAGGATCAGGACGTCGTGCACCAACGCCGATCCGTCGGCGCCAAGTTCATGCTCGGCGCGGTTCAAACGCAAGGCCGCCTGGCGCTGTCCCTCCGTGATCGGCTCACGTTGCCGGCCGCCATCAACGTACTCACGCGTGGTATCCACGGCACGCGGGCCGCGCTCGGCCTTCTCCCAGTCGTTCTGGAAAGCCCGACCGCTCCGATACTGCGCGTCGTCGATCTGTCGGTGCGCATGCAACCGGCCGAGCGGATCGTTGCGTATCGAGCGAAACGCAACGACTTTATCACCCAGCTCGAGCGCAAGCGGATCGTCGACCTCGACGGTCGCCACCTCGGCATTGAAGGGCAGATCCGTCGAGCGTCGATCATGCGTTCTGGCGGGATCGTACGGTTTGTGGCGTTTTGCGCGCGGCATTGGTGACCTCCTGATATCTGATGATGAACGCGCAGCGTGTTCCGCGCGGTCGCAGTTTGCGGAATGCGGACCGACGTCCTGGCGGTCGAGAAACGAATTGCTCAGATGGCTCCGACGGCTCGAAGCCAGGCATCGTTCAGGACAGGCTTCGCCGAAGCGTCGGGATCGCGGCTGAGGTCAAGATGCGGGGTGCAGTAGCTCGAGCCCGAGTGGCTTGGATGACCGCAGAAGGTCATGACCTCGCCGTCGGCATCCCCGCCATAGGGATAGCGGCAATCGCCCGGTTTGAGATCGAGCAGTGAAAGATGCCGAGGCGTGACCGCAGCGCAACGAAGCGGAGGCAACTCCGCCGTGTCGGCGAACATCTTCGGCCAGCGAATCGGATCCGGCTTCGGTTCGGCCCGTCCTTCGCGCAGCCGCTCGATCCCCGGAAGCTCCGGCGAGGACGGCTTGGGTGGATCGAGGCGTCCGGGCAGGGACGGTTCGGGCCGATCGAGGCCCGCCAACCCCATGCGTTGCGCTCGGCTGAGGGTCGCATTGCGTGTGTAGGCGGTATTGAAGGATTCGTTGATCCTGTCAGCGATTTCCGAATAGGACAAGCCGCGGGCGCGCAGGTCCTCCAAGGCTGCCGAATGCTCGGGCAGCCAATTCATCATTTCCATTCCAGATTCCCATTTCTGTCAGTTCGCCGGCGCCTCGGACACCTTCCGATATTCCGAAGAAAAAGTCAAGCTTGAATTCTGATAATCGTAACGGTATTATGTGTCCAGGCTTGGAGAGGATGAAACATGCTGGACGCTGCACTGATCGAACGAGCACTGGAAAAGACCGGGAAGAGCAAGGGCGGGCTTGCCCGCGCAATGGGGGTTCGGGCCGGGGCGGTGTCCGAAATCCTGTCGGGAATACGCCTGATCAAGGCATCGGAGATCGCTCCGATCATGGAATATCTGGAGCTGAACTCGGTGCCGATCGTGGGCCGGGTCGGCGCCGGCGCCTCGATCCAGCCGGAGCTCGAGCAGGTCCCGCCGGAGGGGCTCGGCGAGATCGAGCTTCCATTCCCGATGACCGAGGAGACCGTCGCTTTCGAGGTTTCGGGCGATTCGATGCTGCCCAAATACGAGAACGGCGACGTGATCGTGGTATACCGCGAACAGCGCTATCCGCTGTCGAGCTTCTACGGAGAGGAAGCTGCGGTCCGGCTGAAGAGCGGCGAGCGCTATCTGAAGACGATCGAACGCGGCAGCTCGTCCGGCACCGTCAACCTCAAGAGCTTCAACGCCAAGCCGATCAACGGCGTAAAGCTCGAATGGATCGGCGAAATCTGCGTCACCCTGCCCCGTGGCCAAATCGAGCGGCTGCGCGGCAAGACGGCGGCCAAGGGCCGCAAATCGGCCTCCAAGGGTGGCCGATCGTCCGAGAAATAGGCGCCGTTTTGGGACCGGGCTGATCGATTCGGGCGCCTCGCCGCCGAATCGGTCAGCGCCCCGCCACCTGAATTCCGATTATCGGCATTTTTCCTTGACAATATTCCGATTATCGGAAATAATGGTCGGTGCAAGTGAACGCATCGAACTTCCAGGCAAATGCAGTATTTTGTCGTGATGATCGACTATGGCCGCCGTGGCCGCGAAGCGATCGTCGATCCCGAACTGACGCGGCGAGAGATCGTTTCCCGGGTCGCGTCGCGGGAATACACAAACATTAGCTTCATCCACGAGATTGCCGAGCGCTCGGTCGAGGACGTCACGGACGACATCCTTGCGGAGGCCGCCCTGCCGAGCATCCCCCCGACCGGCGCGGACCTGCAAGCCAATGCGTTGGATCACGCGCGCGACCGGCGCAAGCACGAGCCGTGTGAGACCGCTCAGTTGGTGATTGCGAAAACGTGATCTTTCTTGAACCGACCACTTGGCCGGAACCCGAAACGGATTAGATAGGGTTCACGCAGAGTCTACTCGGACCGGGCACGGGTTCCCTTTAGATTGCCGCTTCGTTTTCTCGCGCCAGCAGATTTCAGCTTCAGATGACCTCGACATTAAATCCCGAGATCGCGCGAGCCGATGGCGATCTCAGGATCGCGCTGCTGCTTGGCATTGCGAACTGGTTTCTGTTCCTCGACCATGTTCCGCACAACGTCGTCAGCACACTGACCATGCGCAATTTCGGCTTCAGCGGTGCGACCGACCTGTTTGTCTTCGTCGGCGGCTACGCCGTGACGCTCTTCTATGCCAGGATGGCGCACGAGCGCGGCTTCCTGGTGGCCGCAACCCGCATCTTCAAGCGCGTATGGCAGCTCTATGCGGCCTATGTCGTGCTGTTCGTGATCTATGTCGAGTTGATCAGTTACGTCGCCGCACGAACCGCAGCGCCCGAGATCATCAGCGAATTCAACATCACCGGCTTTATCGATCACCCGATCCGGACTCTGATCTACGGCTTGTTCCTGCAGGCCAAGCCGCTCAATCTCGACGTGCTGCAACTGACCATTGCCCTGATGGCCTTTCAGCCGGTCGTCGTGTTCGGGCTGCTGTACGTCCCCAACGCGACGCTTCTCGGATCCGTTGCCCTCTACGCAACCGCCCGTGTCCTCGACTGGAACCTGACATCATCGACGTATGGAGCCTGGTATCTCAATCCGTTCTGCTGGCAATTGTTGTTCGTGATGGGCGGCTGGCTCGCGCTCATCGGTACGCGCCACGCGCCGACGATCCGCGCGATGCAGGCCATTCCGGCGCTGCGCGCCACGGCGTTGCTGTATCTGCTGTTTGCGCTGACGATCGTCTCCAGCAGCGAGATCCCGGCGCTCGCGCAGATGATGCCGAGCGGGCTGAGCGACGTGCTCCTGCAGAACGATCGGGAGGAAGTCGCGCCGCACCGCATCCTGCATTTCCTGGCCCTGACCTTCCTGTTCACCTGGATGGTGCCGCGCGACTGTGAATACCTGCGATCCTATGCCCTGCAGCCGGTGATCAAATGCGGCGAGGAATGGTTGGCCGTGTTCTGCGCAGGCGTGTTCCTCTCCTTTGCTGCACACCTGATCCTGATCACCGGCCCCTACTCGCTGACGAGGCAGGTCGCGGTCAGCATCGCCGGTATCGCAGCGATGACCGCCGTCGCCTACTATGTCTCCTGGTCGAAGCAGCAGGACAACAAATCGGCCGTCGGCGCGCATTCCTGACATCCGTCTCCTAGTCGATCAGCATCGCGCGCCTGAGCCGCGTCTCGCTGTCGCGCAACATCGCGGCATCGAGGCCGCCGCGTGCAGCGGCATCGGTGGCGCAGGCGAACAGCCGGTAAAATTGCAGCCCATCATAGGCGACCAGCAGCAGATCGACGCCGGCGTTCAACGCCTCCACGACCGCGGTGCAGACATCGTGCTGATAGATCGCGCCCATCACCAGATCATCCGTCATGACGATCCCCTGATAGTTCCAGGTCTTTCGGATCAGCCCATCGACGACGGCCTTCGAATGCGACGCAGGCCGTCCGGGATCGAGCGCAGTCACCGCCACGTGCCCGACCATCAGGCGCGCGCCGGTCGTTGCCAACACGTCACGGAACGGACGCCAGTCGGTCGTCTCGAGCTCGCCGAGCGGCGTATCGAGATCGGCCGTGAAATGATGCGTGTCCGCGCGCACCCGGCCTAATCCGGGAAAGTGCTTCACGGTGGCGTTCACACCCGCGGACTCGAGGCCATCAATGTACGCCCTTGCGATCGCGCTCACCTTGGCCGGATCGTCGGAGATCGCCCGCTGATCGATCAGCGTATTGAAATCGAACCGGTTGTGCTTGGCCTCCGGACGCAGGTCGAGCACCGGCGCAAAGTTCAGGTTGATGCCGAGCGACGCCAGGTCGCGGCCATGGATGCGGCCGAACTCCTCGGCTTTTGCTTTTTGTTGATCCGGCGGCAGGTCGGCGAGCGAGGCCAGCGCGGGCAGCCTCGTCAATGGCGGCGCGAGGTGCGAAACGATGCCACCCTCCTGATCGGTCGCGACCGTCAACGGCGGCAGTCCCGCCGCACGCCGCTTGGCCTGCAGGGTAGCGATCTCCGCCTTCAAGGCGTTAGCCGTCCTGCCCACAATGTTGCGCCGCGTTACATAGATCCCCGCAACGAACCCGTTCTCGGCCAGCGGCGCGACTTCGTCAAACGATCGGTAACCAACGATGAAGTGCCGCCCAAGCGACCGCGCGAGCACCGGTTCGGTCTGGAGAACGCACAGCTTGCGCAGCTCGAACACACCGTACGCGGCCAGCATCGCGAGCGGTGGCAGGCACCATAGCATCACCAGAAGCCGGCCCATCCACGCCCGCCAGCGCCAAGCGCCGCAGCGAACCAGCAGGAGCACGACGGCACCGCTGATGGCCACGAGGAGGAGATTGCCTGCCCCACGCAGCGGGACCAGATACGGGTCGTTGGTGTTGACGCCCGCGAAGACGAGAACGAGGCCTGCGATCCAGAGCAGGGTAATGCCGACGCATTTGCTGATTTGCATGGGGACCACGATGGACTGAAGAGCTCGATCGGGTTCGTCCGTATCAGACGAGATTCGCCGACGCGAGCCGGCAACCCCCACCCTGCACGCAATCTGCATAAAAATCCTGAACTCCTGCTGATCGCGCTCTCGCCCGCTGCACACACACAGCTCACCTTCGCCAGGCTGCGGGCCGGATATCATCTGCTCGCGACCAATGAACCCGCGCGGACCTTCACCCGACCACCATGACGCCGATCCGTTCTTGTCTCTCGCGGCAGTTGCCTTGTAGAACAATTGCATCAAGCGAGGGTAAGGCGTGGCCAGAACGCCGCATTCGGAGATCCCATTGACCCACCGCATTCTCGTTGTCGACGATGACCCACATATCCGCGAGGTGATCCGTGTCGCCCTCAGGAAAGCCGGCATGAGCGTAACCGAAGCGCGCGACGGCAAGGACGCGTTGGCCCGGTTTGCCGGCGAGCGGCCGGACCTGATCGTGCTTGACATCGGTATGCCGGAGTTCGACGGCCTCGACGTCTGCCGCGAGATCCGCAAATCGTCCGACGTGCCGATCCTGTTCCTCTCCGCCCGCGACGAGGAGATCGACCGTGTACTCGGCCTCGAGATCGGCGGCGACGACTATGTGACCAAGCCGTTCAGCCCGCGCGAGCTGGTCGCGCGGATCAACGTGATCCTGCGGCGGCTGACGCCGCGCGCGGGGAGCGTGACGTCGGAGGCGACCGTGCTCTCCCGGGGACGGCTTTCGATCGATCCCGAGCAGCACGTCGCGACGTTCGCCGGCACCGCGCTTCATCTCACCGCGATCGAATTCGGGATCCTGCGCGCCTTCCTGACGCGGCCAGTGGCGGTGTTCAACCGCGACCAGATCATGAGCGCTGCATACCAGCTCAATATCCAGGTCTCCGACCGCACGATCGACAGCCATATCCGCAACATCAGGGCGAAACTCGCCGCCGCGAAGTGCGACAATGTCATCGAAACCGTGCACGGCGTCGGCTTCAGGCTCGGGCGCTGCGAGCCGCAGGCATGACATCCTTCCGCGCCGACCGGAAATGGCGACCGTCGCTCAGCTTCGTGATCTTCACCGTGCTCGCGCTGGTCGCCGTGCTGCCGCTGATGGGGCTGTTCTTCTTTCGCCTCTACGACAACCAGCTGATTCACCAAACCCAGGCCGAGCTGATTGCCCAGAGCCGCGTGCTGGCTGCGATCTATGCGCGGGACGTGCAGGCCCGGCTCGACAAGGGCATACCGCTCGGCGCTGCGGTGCCGCCGGAAGCACTGCCGGATCCCGGCGACCAGGTCACCCCGATCCGGCCGGCGCTCGACCTCGCCGGCAACGATCTGCTGCGGCGACGGCCCGATGCGCAGCCGGCGGCAAAACCCGCGGATCCGGCCTACGTCGAGATCGGTGCCCGGTTGATGCCCATCATCCTCGAGACCCAGAAGGTGACGCTGGCGGGTTTCCGGATCCTCGATCCGCAAGGCGTGGTGATCGCCGGCCGCCAGGAGGTCGGACAGTCGCTTGCCCACATCGAGGAGGTGACCGCCGCGCTGGGCGGCCAGTACAGCGCCGCTTTGCGCATCCGCATGCCCGACAAGCCTCCGCCGCCGATCTATTCGATCAGCCGCGGCGTCGGCGTTCACGTCTTCTCCGCGATGCCGGTGATCGTCAACGACCACGTTGCCGGCGTGATCTACACCTCGCGGACGCCGAGCAACATCTTCGAGCATCTCTATCAGGAGCGCGGCAAGTTTCTGCTCGCCACGCTGGCCGTGCTGCTGGCCACGGTTGCGATCGGGCTGATGTTCTCACGCACTGTGACGCGTCCGATGCGCGAGCTCGTCGATCGCGCCGTGCGGATCGGCCGCGGCGACCGCAACGCCTTCCAGCCGTTACAGCACTATGGCACCCGTGAGCTCGCTCAGCTCTCCGACAGCTTTCTCGACATGGCCCAGCAGCTGTCGCGCCGCTCCGACTACATCGCCACCTTCTCGACTCACCTGACGCACGAATTGAAATCGCCGCTGACGTCGATCCGGGGCGCAGCCGAACTGCTGCAGGATTCGCTGCAAGGCAAGTCGGATACGCTGACACGATCCGAGCAACAAAGCTTCATCTCGAACATCCTTGGCGACGTCGAGCGGCTCGATGCGATGAGCCAGCGGCTGCGCGAGCTGGCGCGTGCGGAGAGCGTACCGCAGAACGAGCAGGCCCTGCTCTCCACCGTCATCGAAACCTTGAGGCGCCGCTTTCCCGGCCGCACCATCGCGGCCAGCGGTTGCCTCGAGCGCTCGATCGGGATGTCCGGCGAGAAGGCCCTGATCGTGCTGGCGCATCTGGCCGACAACGCATTCCGCCACCATGCGACAGCCGTCCAGATCGAAGCCAGCGGCGACGCTTCCCGTATCCGGATGACGGTGCGCAATGACGGCACCCCGATCTCCGACGCCAACCGCGACAAGATCTTCGAGGCGTTCTTCACCACTCGTCGCGACAGCGGCGGCACCGGCATGGGGCTCGCGATCGCGCAAGCCGTGATGGAGACCCATGGCGGCTCGATCCGTCTCTTGCCCTTAAGCCACGGCGTCGCCTTCGAGCTGGAGTTTCCCGCGGTCTGACCGGCTCGCCGTCGCCTTGCGAGGGTGCCTGACCGCGGACTATGTCCGCCGCGACGCCAGGATCTTCTGGGCGGCGCGCAGATGCGGCTTGTCCAGCATCTTGCCGTCCATCTTGGCGACCCCGGTTGGATTGTCGGCGAATGCGGCAATCACCCGCTCCGACCAGGCGATCTCCTCGTCGGTCGGCATGAAGGCCGCGTTGACGACATCGACATGCTTGGGATGGATCACGGCCTTGGCGAGGAAGCCGTCCTGCCGCGCTGCGATCGCCTCCGCCTTCAGCGCGTCGAGATCATTGATGTCGGTGGCGATGGTGTCGATCGCGACCACGCCGGCAGCGGCCGCGCCGATCAAACAGAGATCGCGAGCCAGGATGAAGGGTGAGTGATAGCGGCCGCCGGTGCGGTTGCGGGTTGCGCCGAGCGACGCCGCAAGATCTTCCGCGCCCCACATCATGCCCCACAGTCGCGGGCTCATGTTCTCGAAGTCGAGGATCTTCAGGACCGCGCGCGCCGTCTCGGTTGCGACCGTGACGATCCGCGTGGTGCCCTGCGCGATCCCGGAGGCGGCCTCGAACGCGTCGAGATAGAGCGCCAGCTTGTTGACGTCGGCGGCACCTGCGCATTTCGGCAGCACGATTCCGTCAGGCTTCCCTGGCATCACGGCGGCCAGATCCCCCAGTGTCAGATCCGTGTCAAACGCATTGACGCGGACATACATCGTCTGGCCCGGATTGCGCGCATCGAGCATCTCGCGCGTGATCGCGCGCGCGGCCACCTTCTGGTCCGGCGCGATGGAGTCCTCGAGGTCGAGGATCAGCGCGTCGGCCGCGGTCTTCTTGGCGCTCTCATATTTCCGGGTGCTGTCGCCGGGAACGAACAGGAACGATCGCATCGTCTATGCCTTTGGCTTGCAGTGCATCAGCCCGGTACGGCGGCAGCTCGCCACCACCTCGCCGCGCTGATTGGTCATGGTGTGCTCGAACTCGACGATGCCCTGGGTGGGCCGCGACTTGCTGGCGCGCTTGCCGATGATCTTCGTGTGCGCCTTCAAAGTATCGCCGTGGAACACCGGCCTTGGAAACTTGACGTCGGTCATGCCGAGATTGCCGACCGTGGTTCCCAACGTCGTGTCGTAGACGCTCATGCCGATCATGATGCCGAGCGTATAGAGGCTGTTGAACAGCCGCTGGCCGAACTCGGTCTTCTCGGCGAAATGCGCATCGAGGTGCAGCGGCTGCGGGTTCATGGTCAGCAAACTGAACATGGTGTTGTCCATTTCCGTCACGGTCCGGCTGAACGCGTGATGGAATTCCTGCCCGATCTCGAACTCCTCGAAATACAATCCAGCCATTTACCGTCCCTTGTAGTTGGGCGTCCGCTTCTCGACGAACGCATTCAGCCCTTCCTGGCAGTCCTCCGTCGAGGCGACCACCACGAAGCTTTCCGCCGTGTTCTCGACCGAACGACGGAAATCGGCATCGACCGCGCGCATGAAGGCGTCGCGGCCGATCTTCATCACGATTGGTGACTTGGCTGCGAGCTTGCGCGCGATCTCGCGGGCGCGCGCGAGCGCGGTGCCTTTCGGAACAACTTCGCTGAGCAAGCCCATGCGAAAAGCGGTTGCCGCATCGAAGGGCTCGCCGAGGAACAACGGGCCGAACGCCTGGTGCTTGCCGACCAGCCGCGGCAGCTGCACGAAATGGATCGCGGGGATCAGGCCGACGTCGATCTCGGGATAGCCGAAGGTCGAGCTGTCGCCCGCGATGATCATGTCGCAAGAGATTGCGATCGTCATGCCGCCGGCCCGCACCGCACCGTCGATCGCGGCAAGCGTCGGCTTGCCGATGCGGTACTGCGTATCGTTCAGCGCGAAATAGAGCCGCTCCAGGAATTTTTTGGTCTCGATCGCGGGCTTGCCCCTGACGATGTCGAGGTCGAGGCCGGCGCAAAACACCTTGTGGGCGCTGCTGATGATGACAGCGCGCACGGCATCATCATCGCGCGCCTTCGCCAAAGCCGCCAGCAATACGTCGATCAGAGGGATACTGAGCGCATTGACCGGCGCGCGATCCAGCACGATCTCCGCGATCTGGCCGGTGACCGAGTAACGGACGAGTTCCTTGCTCATGATCTGCCTCCCGTCAGCTCCTGGCTTGCCGCACAGCGCCGGACAGCAGCAGGACATCGATCTCGGCCGGGCCAAATCCGGCCTCGATCAGCACGGCTCGGCTATCCTGCCCGATGTCTGGCGCCGGACAAAGATGATCCTCGGACAGGCTCGCGATCCCCGGCGTGCGCGGCGAGTACACCGCGCCGATGCCCGGCGTATCCTGGCGCACCGACGCCCTGGTCGCCTCGACATGGGCGTTGCGCAGCCATTCGCCAGGATTAAGAATCCGCTCCGCGATGATATCGGCGGCGTGCAGCCGGGTCAGCCACGTCTCCGTCGCCTCGGTCAGGAACACCTCGCGTAATAGCGGGATCAGCGTGTCGGCGGCATCGGCACGCCGGGCGAAATCGGCGAAGCGCGGATCACTGGCGAGATCCTCGCGGCCGACCGCACCGCACAGCCGCTTGTACTGCGGCTCGTTCACCAGCGTCACCATCATCCAGCCGTCCTTCGTCTGGTAGGTGCCGGCCGGCACATTGAGCGCCCTCGGCGCACCGCCTTCAAGAATAAACTCCGCGACCTTGTGGCCGAGCAGCGCGGACGTCGACTGGCAGAGATTGACATCGATCCAGCGGCCGGTGCCGACCGTCGCTCGCGCGAACAGCGTCGTGGCGATGGCCTGGAATGCATAGACGCCGGTGACGACGTCGGAGATCGTGGTGCCGACCCGATGCGGCACCCCGTCGGTACCGACATTGATCGAGACCAGCCCCGAAAACGCCTGCGCCACCGAATCCGAGCCGGGCCGCTTTGAATAAGGTCCGCTCTGCCCGAAGCCGCTGACCGAGAGATAGACAAGGCCCGGATTGTCGCGAGACAGGCGCTCATAGCCGAGCCCCAGCCGCTCCGCGACCCCAGGCCGAAATCCTTCGATCAGCACGTCCGCCTCGCGCGCCAGCTTCTGCGCGATCGCAATGCCGTCCTTGTGCTTCATGTCGAGACACAGGCTGCGTTTGCCGCGATTGTAGACCGCCGATAGCGTGGTGTGATTACCGTAGGTCGTGCCGAGATAACGCGACCAGTCGCCCTCCGGCGGCTCGACCTTGATGACGTCGGCGCCATACACCCCGAGCAGCATCGCACAATAGGGCGAGGCGATGCCCTGCCCGAAATCGAGCACCTTCAGCCCGCGATAGGGCGCCTCATGCGTCGGCGCCTGCTTGCGTTCGCTCGCCATTTGTCCTCCCGTTAGCTTCGAAGGCCCCTACAGCGCGAGATAGCGCTGCCGGATGTTGTCGTTGGCCTTCAGCTCTTCGATGGAGGATGTGTAGACGATCTGTCCCTTGTCGATAACCGTCGCGTGGCTCGCAAGGCCAAGGCAAAAATGCATGTTCTGCTCGGCGATCAAGACTGTGGCGCCGGTGCCGCGAAGCTGCCGCAGCAGCTCGCCAATACGCTGCACGATGATCGGCGCCAGTCCCTCGCTCGGCTCGTCCAGCAGCAGCAGCACCGGATTGCCCATCAGCGTGCGGGCGATCGCCAGCATCTGCTGCTCGCCGCCGGACAGTCGTCCGGCGATCCGGGACCGCAACGGCTCCAGCAGCGGAAACACGTCATAGACCCGGCGGATCGACCACTCGTCCTCGCCATCAGGCCCCTTCTTCTGGCCGATCACGAGGTTGTCCTCGACGGTATGCTCGGGGAAGATCTGGCGGTCTTCCGGCACGAAACCGAGACCGGCCCGTGCGATGTGATGCGGGCGCATCCCGGATACCACTAGGCCGCGCAAGGTGACTTTGCCGCGGCGTGCCGGCGCCAGCCCCATGATCGCTTTCATGGTGGTCGACTTGCCGGCGCCGTTGCGGCCGAGCAGCGCCATGGTCTCGCCTTTCCGCACGGAGAGGCCGACGCCGAACAGAATCTGGCTGGTGCCATAGTAAACATCGAGGTCTTCGACCTGCACCACGGGCTGCGCGCTCATGCCACCGCTCCCGCGTGATCGTCGCTGCCGAGATAGGCTTCGATGACGGCCTCGTTCCTGCGGATCGCGTCCGGCGTTCCGGTGGCCAGGATCCGGCCGTAGCAGAGCACGACGATCCGCGGCGCGATTTTGAACACGATATCCATGTCGTGCTCGATGAATACGACGGTGATCTTCTGCGTCTCCCAGAGCTCGCGCACCTTGTCGATCATGCGCCAGCGCTCTTCGGTCCCCATGCCCGCGGTCGGCTCGTCGAGCAGCAGCACCTTGGGATCGAGCACCAGTGCGAGCGCGATATCGAGCAGCTTCTGGTCGCCATGCGACAGCGTCGCTGCGGTCCTGTTGCGCTTGCCGGCGAGGCCGAGCAGCTCCATGGCATGTTCGGCGCGGTCGCGCGTCTCGGCCAACGGGAAGCGGCGATGCATCACGCCGGCGCGGCGCTGATCGGCACAGACCGCAGCCAGCATCGTCTCCTCGACCGTCAGCGACGGGAAGATGCTCGCCACCTGGAAGGCGCGGCCGATGCCGTGGCGCACGATCTCCGGCGGGGACTTGCCCGCCAAGTCGACACCGTCGAGCAGGATCTGGCCGGCATCGGGCCGCAGCGCGCCGGTGATCAGGTTGAAGAAGGTGCTCTTGCCGGCTCCGTTGGGGCCGATCACGGCGGTAAGCGAACCATCGGCAAAGTCGAGCGAGACGTTGTCGGTCGCCTTGACGCCGCCAAAGGATTTCGAAATCCCGCGAATTTCCAGCATGGCTAACCGCGCTCCTCGCCGCGTCGCTGCGCGAACCATTCGACGACGAAGTCCATCAGTCCTTTGCGCAAGCCGATGGCAAAGAACAGGATCACGATGCCGAGCACGATGCCGTGGTACTCGGTCAGGCGGGTAACCGTGTCATTGAGGATCAAGAACAGCATGGTGCCGACCATCGGCCCGAGGAAGGTGGTCACGCCGCCGAGCATGTTGATGAAGATGCCCTCGCCCGACATCGTCCAATAGGCGAATTCGGGATAGGCGCCCGAGACGAACAGCGCCATGATCATGCCGCCGGTCGCAGCAAACAGCGCCGCCAGCACGAAGATGGTCAGCTTCGCCCGCCAGACATCGATGCCGACGAAGCTCGCCCGCGTGGCATTGTCGCGGATCATGCGCAGTGTGTAGCCGAATGGCGACTGCGCAATCTGGCGCATCAGAAACAGCCCGATCACCAGCAGCGCACAGCTCGCGATGTAGAGATGCAGATGGTTCGAGAGATCGATACCGAGGAACGGCGGCCGCGGAATGCCGCCGCGCAACCCCTGGTCACCGCCGGTCAGTGACTGCCACGACAGGATGGTGGAATGGATCAGCATCTGGAACGCCAGCGTGACGAAGGCGAAGTAGATTTCCTTCAGCCGCACGCAGATCGCACCGATCACGACGGCGACGACAAAGGTCATTGCCAGCGTGGCAGCGAAAGCGACCGGGATCGCGACGCCGGTCTTCTGCATCATGAGGCCAAAGCCATAAGCACCGAGGCCGAAGAACATGCCGTGACCGAATGAGATCAGTCCGGTGTAGCCGACCAAGAGGTTGAGCGAGGTCGCGAACAAGCCGTACGCGGCGCAGCGGATCACGAAATCCAGCAATTGCTTGCTGCCGAACAGCACCGGCAGCAGCGCGAGCAGGACGAACGCCGCGAGCGCGATCAGAAGATCGCGATAGCGCTGCGGCCTGGCGTCGATCCGGGGCACCTCGAGCGGTTGCGCCTGCTGCCCGGCCTGCAACTCGGTCATGCGACCTCCTTGCCGAACAGGCCGGTTGGACGCGACACCAGCACGATCACCATGAAGAGATACATCAGCCCTTCGGTGAACAGCGGGAAGCCGAGGGATCCGAACGAGCGGATCAGGCCGATCAGCAGCGCGCCGATCAACGCGCCGAGGATCGAGCCCATGCCGCCGATCACGGTCACGATGAAGGACTCGATCAGGACAGAGAAGCCCATGCCCGGCGTCAGCGAGCGCACCGGCGCCGCCAGCGCGCCTGCCAATCCGGCCAGCATGCCGCCGAGCGCGAACACGCCGCCATAGATCAGCCCGGTGTTGATGCCGAGCGCCGACACCATCCCGGGATTGTGGGCGGCCGCGCGGATCACCTTGCCGATTCGGGAACGCGCCAACCCCAGCCCGAGAACCACCGCAGCGGCGAGTGCCACGCCGATCAGCAGCAGATAATATGGCGGCACCACGCCGCCGGCGATGAACAGCGGCGGGACCTGGAATGCGGCCGGCATGCCCATCGACTTGAACTCTGGCCCCCAGATCATGCGGACGACATCGTCGAAGATCAGCACGAAAGCGTAGCACACCAAAAGCTGCATCAGCACATCGCGGCCGTAGACGCGGCTCATGAACACGCGCTCGAAGATCAGGCCGAGGATCGCCGTGCCCACAGCGCCGCTCAGGATCGCCAGCGCAAAGCTGCCGGTGAGCTGGTAGGCCGTCATCGCGAAATAAGCGCCGAACATATAGAAGGCGCCGTGGCTGAAATTGACCACCTTGAGCACGCCGAAGATCAGCGTCAGCCCGACGGCGACGAGGAACAGCAGCATGCCGATGATCAGGCCGCTGGTGGTCTGTGTCACCAGGCAGGCAGGGCTGGCGAAGCAACTGGCGAGCGCGTCGAGGTCCACGAGAATCTTCCATTACGGCGGGCCGCAACGCCGGCGCGCGATCAACATCAGATCGAAGGCGGAGGCAGCCGAGTGCCTCCGCCTCGCAGGCGGATCAGGTGTAGCCCTTGCTCTTCTTCCACTCGGCTTCGAGCTCGAAGATGGTCTTCCAGTCACCGGCCTTGACGTCGGGAACGTAGGGCTCCTGCGGGATCGTGGTGCCCCAGCCGATCGCATAGCCGACCAGCGTGTGATCATCGGCGCGCATGGTGACGGTGCCGTCGGCGCCGAACGGGCACTTGATGGTGAGCCCGGTGAGAGCCTCCGCGACCTTCTTGCCATCGGTCGAATTCGCCTTCTTGACGGCCTCGTTGAGGAACATCACCGCGGTTGCGTTCTGCCACGACCAGTTGGTCGGGTACTCGCCGTACTTCGCCTTGTAGGCGTCGCCCCAGGCCGCATTCTCCGGCGTCGCCGGAAAGGTCTTGATGTAGCGGTCGCCGGAGTGGATGCCCTTGGGCAGATTCTTCACCACGGTGAGCGCGGTGTAGTCGGCCATGTTGACCGCGAACACTTCCATCTGGGTGAACAACGCGTAGATGTTGGCCTGATCGATGTAGGAGGTGAGATCGCCGCCCCACAGGCAGGAATACATCGCCTGCGGCTTGGCCTGCAGGATCTTGGTCACCACCTCGGTGTAATCGGGCTGGAACAGTTTTGGCCAGGACTCGCTGATGATCTCGACATCGGGCGCGAACTTCTTCAGGTATAGCACGAATTCGCCGGTGGTGTCGCGGCCATAGGCATAGTCGGGCGAACAGGTCGCCCATTTCTTCAGGCCCTTGGCCTTGGCGATCCCTGCCGCGTAGCCGGCACCGACGATCGAATCATGAATGCCCTGCCGCACGCAGCGGAACGCGTTCGGGATGTGCTGCTTGGGATCGGCCGTCAGCGACGAGGCTTCCGAGCAGGTGTGGATGCAGAGCACGCCGAGATCGCGCGCCACCTCGTGAACCGCGAACGATCCCGACGATGCCTCGCCGTCGAGCAGCATCTCGCAGCCGTCGGTGTTGACGAGCTCGCGCGCGATCCGCGCGGCTTCCTGCGGCTGTCCCTTGGAGTCGCGGATCACCATCTCGATCTGCCGCCCGGCCAGGCCGCCGGCGGCATTGACCTTCTCGACTTCGAGCATCACCGCGTTGCGCGAGGACGTTCCGAGCTGCGCGACGCGGCCCGACAGAATGGTCGGCATGCCGATCTTGATCGTCTTGGCTTGCGCACGCGCCACCCATGGCGCGGCAAAAGTCATTGCACCGGCGCCCATCAGCGCAAGCGTCGAACGCCGGCTGATGCCCGGTTTCCGGGTCCTCGTCATCGTTCCCCTCCCTGTCGGGTTCGCGTTCCCAAAAGCCCTGTCGGAGATCGTTTCGTCTCCATGGCCGAGATGTTTTCAGAGCAAGGGGGGTGACGTCAAGCCAGATATGAATTACGACTCATAATTCACCTAGGGCGAAAACGGCGCCGGAATCGGCCCGACGAGCGGCAAATGATCAATCTTTCCAGCTTCATCGCATTTCATGCCAGGCGGACTCCGGACCGTTGTGCGCTGAAATATCGCGGCGAGGACGTCTCCTACGCCGAATTTGATCTGCGCATCCGCCAGGTCGGAGGCTGGCTCGCCGCACGCGGGATTGCGCCGGGCGACGTGGTCGCCGTCCTGATGAAGAACAGCACCGCCTTTCTCGAACTGGTGTTCGCGACCAGCCATATCGGCGCGATATTCCTGCCGATCAACTATCGCCTGTCAGCCAATGAGGTCGGCTACATCGTCGGCAATGCCGGCGCGCGCCTGCTGGTCGCCGACGAGGAGCTGGCGGCAATCGCGGCCGGCGATGCGCCCGTCGTACTTCTCGATGAAGTCGCGCAGTCCAGCATCACCAACCTCGAGCCCGATATCGCGCCGGCGCCGATACATGTGCGGCAGCCGCGCGACCTGATGCGGCTGATGTACACCTCGGGCACGACCGATCGTCCCAAGGGGGTGATGCTCAGCTACGAGAACATCTATTGGAAATCCGCCGACCAGACGCTGGTGCTGGGATTGAACGCCGGGACGCGGCTGCTTGTCGTCGGACCGCTCTATCATGTCGGAGCGCTCGACCTGCCCGGCATCGCCGTGCTCTGGCATGGCGGCATGCTGTGCATCCACCGCACCTTCGAAGCCGAACCGGCGCTCGCCGCGATCGAACGCGAGAAGCTCAACGCGGCGTGGTTCGCGCCGGTCATGACCACGGCTCTCCTCACCTGCCCGAACCGCGACCGCTACGACGTCTCCAGCCTGCGATGGGCGATCGGCGGCGGTGAGAAGACGCCGGAAGCCCGCATCCGTGCCTTCTCGGATTATTTTTTGAATGCGCGCTACATCGATGCCTACGGCCTCACCGAAAGCTGCGGCGGCGACACCTTCATGGAAGCAGGACGCGAGATCGAGAAGATCGGTTCGACCGGTCGCGCCATCGCCCATGTCGAGATCGAGATCCGCGACAATGCCGGCAAACGCCTGCCCGCCGGCCAGAATGGCGAGATCTGCCTGCGCGGCCCGAAGGTCACGCAGGGCTACTGGAAGGATCCGGAGAAGACCGCGGCCGCCTTCTTCGGCGACTGGTTCCGCACCGGCGATATCGGCTACCTCGACGACGACGGCTTCCTCTATCTGACCGACCGCAAGAAGGACATGATCATCTCCGGCGGCGAGAACATCGCCTCCTCCGAGGTCGAGCGCGTCATCCACGAGATGCCCGGGGTGCGCGAGGTCGCGGTGATCGGCTTGGCGGATGCGCGCTGGGGCGAAAAGCCCGTCGCCATCGTGGTGCTGGCCGATGACGCCAAGCTCGATCTGCCCGATCTCACCGATTTCTGCCGGACAAGGCTAGCTAGCTTCAAGGTGCCGCGGCAGTTGATCCTCCGCGACAGCCTGCCGCGCAATCCATCCGGCAAGGTGCTCAAACGCGTGCTCCGCGCCGAACTCGAGGCTAACGCATGACACAAGCGACATCCGCCAAAGTGACAAAGCTCAACCGGGTCGAGCGCAACGCCTGGACCAAGCAGAAGATCTTCGACGCCGCGACCAAAATCGTCGGCAAATACGGCTATGCCGAAGCCTCGGTGGCGCGCATCACCGAGGCCGCCGGCGTCGCGCAGGGCACCTTCTACAATCATTTCGAGAACCGCCAGGAACTGCTCGACCAGTTGCTGCCGAAGATCGGCCTCGACATGGTCCGCTTCATCCATGCCCGCACCGGCACCGCCAGCGAAGCCCGGCAGGAGGTGGAGCGCTTCAGCGCCTTCTTCGATTTCATCCGCAAGGTGCCGGAGTTTCTCCGTATCCTGAACGAAGCCGAGTTCTTCGCGCCGATCGGCTATCAGAAGCACTTCGACAATATCTCGAACGCCTATGTCCGGATCCTGCAGCGCGCGCGGACCGCGGGAGCCACCAACAATTTCAGCGACGAGGAATTCGAGGCCATCGTCCAGGTGCTGATGGGTGCGCGCGGTTATCTCAGCCGGCGCTATTCCTATTCCGAGCAAGGCGTTACCGCCGTGCCCGACTACGTGATCACGGCTTACCAAAAGCTGGTCACCCGCGGCCTGTTCACCACCAGCGACAAGGGAAAGAAGTCATGAGCGCTGACGGCACCATCCTCGTCACCGGCGGCAGCCGCGGCATCGGCGCGGCGACCGCGACGCTGCTCGCCGATCAGGGACACCGCGTCGTCATCGTCGATATCGCGCCCGAACCGCTGGTCGGCACGACCGCCATCCTCTGGCCGGCGCCGTTCGACGTCGCGAGCGAGAGCGCCGTGGTCACGGGCGTCGCCGACATCGAGAAGGCGCACGGGCCGATCACGGGCCTGGTCAACGCGGCCGGCGTGTTCGGCAAGATGCACACGATCGAGCGGGTGCGGATGGAGCAGTGGGACCGCGAGGTCAATATCGACTTGCGTGGCACCTTTCTGGTCGCACGCAGCGTCGGAATCGGCATGGCGAAGCGGCGGCATGGTGCGATCGTCAACGTCGCCTCGGTGGCCGGCATGACGTCGGGTCCGATCCACGCCTATACCGCAGCGAAGGCCGGCGTCATCCAGATCACGCAGACGCTCGCCGCCGAATGGGGCCGCGCGGGCGTGCGGGTCAACGTGGTGTCGCCGGGCTTCACACGCACGGCCGCGCTCGAGGCCGGCATCGCATCGGGCGCGCTGAACAAGGATCAGCTGGCGCGCCCGACCGCGATGAACCGGCTGGTCGAGCCGGTCGAGGTGGCGCAGGCGATCGCCTGGCTGCTCTCGCCGCAGAGCAGCGGCATCACCGGCATCAACCTGCCGGTCGACGCCGGCTACATCGCGGGCACCACCTGGGCCGCCTATGGCGGTCTGCCCGACGCACCAGCGAGCTAAGGACGAGGCATGAATATCGAGCTTCCGCGCAAACACCTCGATCTGTCCTCCGCCATCGCCGAGGGCGACATCCGTGTGTTGCTGATGGTGCTGGTGCACATGACCGGCGACGAGAAGTGGCTCGAGCCGCCCTACAAGCCGAAGCGCGACGTGCGCCTGATCCCCGATCCGGACGCCGGCGTGCCGAAGGAGATCCAGGACGAAATCCGCGCCGCCGTGCTGAACCTGTTCGCCAACGGCACGCCGAAGCCAGCCATCACCGATCCCGGCGATGAGCTGATGCTGAGGATGATGCGCGCGACGCTCGGCGAGAACGTCACCCCGGAGTATGCGCCGCTGATGCGGGAGGAGATGGGCTTCGTCCCGCGCGATGCGCGCTGGCGCACGCCTCCGTCCGACGCAAAGCTGGCGCAGCAGCATGTGCTGATCGTCGGCGCCGGGGTATGCGCGATCGCGCTCGGCGTCGCGCTCGGACGGCTCGGCATCCCCTACACCATCGTCGAGAAGCAGGACGAGATCGGCGGCACCTGGTACGTCAACCGCTATCCCGGCTGCGGCGTCGATACGCCGAACCATTCCTATTCGTTCTCGTTCGGCGCCCGCAATCCGTGGACGCGCTATTTCGCACAGCGTCAGGAGCTGCTCGACTATTTGCTGAAGGTCGTCCGCGAATACGACATCCGCGAGCATGTCCGCCTCTCGACCGAGCTCGTCGCCTCGCGCTGGGACGAACGCAGGCAGCGCTGGATCTCGACGCTGAGGACCGCCAGCGGCGAAGAGAGCTTCGAGTCCACCGCGCTGGTCAGCGCGATCGGCCAACTCAACGATCCCCTGCCCGCCCGCTTTGCGGGAGACGAGAAATTCACCGGCCTCAAGGTTCATTCGGCGCTGTGGTCCGACGACATCAAGCTCGACGGCAGGCATGTCGCGGTGATCGGCACCGGCGCGACCGCGATGCAGCTGGTGCCATCGATCGCCGACCGCGTCGCCTCGGTCACCGTCTACCAGCGCACCGCGCAATGGGCGCGCCCGGTGAAGGGCTATTCCGATCCGATCACCGAGGGCGCGCAGTGGCTGCTGGCCCATGTGCCGTTCTATGTGCAGTGGTATCGCTTCAACATGTTCTGGCGCTACGGCGACGGGCTGCTGCCTTTCCTGCGCAAGGACCCGGCCTGGCCGCATCCCGAGCGCGCCGTCAACAAGGGCAACGACCGGCATCGCCAGGAACTGGCCGACTTCATCCGCTCCGAGCTGAAGGATCGCCCCGATTTGATCGAGAAGTGCATGCCGACCTATCCGCCCTACGGCAAGCGCATCCTGCTCGACAACAACTGGTTCAAGACGCTGACCAAGCCGAATGTCGAGCTGGTCACCGACAAGATCGATCATTTCGCGGCAGACGGCATCGTCACGGCCGACGGCACATCGCGGCGGCACGACGTCATCGTGATCTCGACCGGCTTCAAGGTCTCGGAAATGGCGGCGCGTCTCAACATCACCGGGCGCGAGGGCAAGAACCTCAAGCAGGTCTGGGGCCACGACAATCCGACCGCGTATCTCGGCCTCACCGTGCCTGACTTCCCCAATCTGTTTCTGATGCTCGGACCCAACTCGGGGCCGGCGCATGGCGGCAGCGTGATCTTCCAGTCGGAATGCCAGAGCCGTTACATCTCCGCCTGCCTCGTCGAGATGATCGAGAACGACATCGCCGCGATCGACGTGCATCCCGACGCGCATGATGCGTACATCCGCAACGTCGATGCCGAGCATGAACAATTGATCTGGACGCATCCGGGCATGACGACCTACTACCGCAACAGCAGCGGCCGGGTGTTCTCGGCGATGCCGTGGCGGTTCGTCGACTACTGGAAAATGACGCACGATCCGGACCTCACCGCGTATCGACAGACCAGGTCGCGACAGGGATCCTGACCTGAATTCCCTGGCTCGTTAACTTGACAGGCGGCCATAACTGCCGCAGCATTTCGCCGACTGCACCTGTTGGGGTGCTGGAGCGCCTGCTCCTCGCGTCGCAGGAATTGACGGACGATTATGGGATCGGCCGCCAGGCAGCAGAAGCGGACAGACGTCCGTCGGCCCACTCTTGGAGAGGAGCATGACGCCACCGGCGCAAGCCAGTGACCTTGCTCAGCGGCAAGGTCTCGGTGCACGTTGAGGCTGATAGCAGCTGCTAGCCGCGTGTACCGCCGACAATCTGAACATATCCGCAGGACGAGAGCGCAAAGGCCAAGCGCTTTTAGGTCCCGAAACACCACTGGTCCAAACCAGAGATCCTTCGCTAAAACGAAGTAGCAGGGCCCCGCGATGCTTGACTGCACCGGGGCCCACTCGTTTGCGCATCGTCCCTCTGTCGCCCCGCCGCATTGCGCCATCGTGCGGGATCGGGAACAATTGCTCTGACGCGACGAGGAACGTTGATGGAAAAGCCGAAGGTCCGAATCTACACCGACTACAAATCTCCTTATGCCTATGTCGCCAACAAGCGGCTGTTCGAGCTCGAAGAGGCCTGCGGCGTCGAACTGGAATGGCTGCCCTACACGCTGCGCATTCCCGAATTCATGGGCACGGTGGAGGCGCGCACGCCGCACTTCTGGCGCAAGGTGCGCTACTCCTACATGGACGCGCGGCGGTTCGCCAACGCACAGGGGCTGACCATGAAGGGCCCGCGCCGCATCTACGACGCGTTCTACGCCAGCGCCGGGATGCTGTTCGCGCAGCGTCACGGGCTGTTCCGGCCGTATCACGACACGGTGTTCCACAGGTTCTGGAATCACGAGCTCGAGATCGACGACCTCGCGGCGATCTCCGGCGTGATCGCCGCGATCGGCGGCTCCGCCAAAGCATTCAAGGCCTATGTGCACGGCCCTGCCCGCGCCGAGCACGATCGCATCATCGACGAGGCCGAGGCACTCGGCGTGTTCGGCGTGCCCAGCATGGTATTCAACGGCGAACTGTTCTGGGGCGGCGACCGCATCGATATGCTGGTTGAGCGGATCAGAAATCCGGAGTCGATCGCGTCTGCGCTCGGCAGCAGGTACCGGCCGTAAGGCATCAACCGTCTCGAATTCGACTACGACCCTTCTATCCGCCGCTGTGCATCCTCGAGGACACCTATGAGCGGATGCTGCCGAAGCCCGGGCGTGCCGCGCGCAACGGCGAACTCGCCTGGCCGGCGCTGCTGCGCAAGCTCGACCGGGCCGATCCGTCGTATCGGAACTGAGACGAAATCGGGCCTTCGCATCAACTTTGGGCGGCGCTTGCCCGCAATTTGAGCGCACGTTTTGCCGTGACTTCACCGATGCTAGTCGACAGCGAGGCGGCAGGTGCGTGCGATGAAGACCTTCATTCGCGTTGTTGAACTGTGGGTGCCCGATCGAACGCGGACGCGGCTCGAATTCGGCGGCAGCCTCTCCAGTAGCGAGTTCGCGGAGTTCAACGCCGTCAGCGAGAACGCGTTGTTCGCCTATGACGAGGGCCTTCCCGGCAAGGCCTGGGCCAGCCGCCATCCGGTCATCCTGACCGAATTCGCCAACTCCTGTTTCAAGCGAGCCGACGAGGCGATCGAAGCCGGCCTGACCTGCGGTGTCGCGCTTCCGGTGTTCGCCGGCGAATTTCTGATGGCGGTGATGGTCCTGCTTTGCGGCGACGACAGGAAGCATGTCGGCGCGATCGAGCTCTGGCACAACGACCCCGACAGATCCCACGAGATGGCGCTGGTCGACGGCTACTACGGCACCGCCGACATGTTCGAGTTCAACTCGCGTCACACCAAATTCCCGCGCGGCTTCGGTCTGCCCGGCCGGACCTGGAAGGCGGGCATGCCGCTGATCATCAAGGACCTGCACAATTCCAGGAGTTTCCTGCGCTGGGAGGACGCATCCGAGATCGGCATCAATTGCGGCGTCGGCATTCCCTACACCATCGGCGATCAGACCTGGGTGGTGACATTCCTGTCGGCCCAGGCGACACCGATCGCCCGCCGGTTCGAGATCTGGGTGCCGAACGAGCAGCGCTCGGCGCTGCTGTTCCGCGCCGGCGATTGCAGCGAGCAATCCGATCTCGCCAAACTCTATGCAACGACGACGATCCGACGAGGCGAAGGCAGCATCGGCGGCGCATGGGCGACCGGCATGCCCGCGCTCACCGAACATCTGAAGCAGGATGAATCGATTGCGGCAACATCGGCGCGCGCCTCCGGCCTCGACCAGATGGTCGCACTGCCGGTGATCGAGAACGCCCGGCTCAAGGCGGTACTGGCGTGGTATTTGTAGTTGTCGCGTTTGCAAATGTCGCCTCCGCAACATTGGTTGTCTCGGCAAAAGCCGGGACGACAGGTGTTTCTCGCCACAAGATTCCCAACAACGTGGTGTCATCACCCGGCTTGACCGGGTGATCCAGTATTCCAGAGACAGCGGTGCTTGAGTCGAGAAGCCGCGGCGTACTGGATCGCCCGGTCCCGTCTACGCCAAGGCTTCGACGAGGCAAGCAGTCCGTGGCGCGCCGAAGCTTTAGCGGAGGCGGCGAGCCGGGCGATGACAGTTGTGGATGAGGACGCAGTTTTGCATTCTCGCGACATGATTTGTCCGAGTCTTGCTTCTCGTTCCGCCCTCTCCGTTGGTGAGGGCGCAGGGAAAGCCGGGTGCCGATCGCACCCATGGGCCCCGTGCAATGGGTAGAAAGCACGGGGGGTAGGACCACAGGTGTAACCGGAGCAATCCGGCTTTCCCTGCGCGATGGCTTACGGCTTATACGTGCTCTCCCCGGCGAGACTTGGCTTTGTTGTCACCGTCTTCGCAACGCGCATTGCGCAATCGGAAAAGACACCTGCCACTAGGGCGTCAGGCCTGCACGATTTCGCCGTCCGCCTCATGCGCACTCGTCAGTTGCGCAATCGGCGTCCACCGCATCTCGACCCACGTTCGTGACGACCGCGAAGCGCCCCTCGTGTCGGGTGAGACGGACGGAATTGGATCACTGATTTGCCCGACGACGGAAGCACTGATTTGCCCGTCGGGGTGATTTGTCGCAGGTGCCTCCATCAGCCCCGATATTGAGCCTTGCACGCGATCGGTCGATCTGCGCGCGCGGCAATTGCGGGATCACCTCTTCGCCGAACAGCGCGAAGGTTTCACGGCGGCCAGCCGATACGCCTCTGCCGGATGAAATTCGCTAACAGCCCGTACCAGGTTGGCTCGGAATCTTCGCACGATGCAAGTGTGGTGACCACGCCACCGTGTCATGCCGCACAGTCTACTTCAGCAACTGCGCGTCGAGAGCCACCTTGCCGCTCTCGGACATCGCACCGCAGCGCCACAGCGCGCTCGACAGCGGCGGTGAGCCGGGCGTGCCGGTCCAGGCGAAATAGACAAGCCCGGCGAGGCTGCCGCGTTGTGCATAAGGCGCGAAGTCGCCCATCATCTCGCGGGTCACGCGGGCGCGGCTCGCGTCATCGAGCGGGCAATTCGCGGCGTTGTTGTTGAGCCCCCATTCGGTGATCCAGCATGGCTTGCCCGCTAGGCTGCCCGGCGGCCGGCATTCGGCGAGATCGTATTTGGCAAGCTTGGCCTTGCGCGCCGCGCTGATCGCCGTCCCTTCATGATTGTCCGGATAGACATGGATGCCATACGCATCCACCAGCGTATCGAGACCGTGCGCACGCATGAAGCGCAGCGTGGTGTTGATGCCAACGACATCCCCCTTGGCCCAGTTCGGCAGCGGGCCATCGTCCTGGTCGTAGGTCCCGAGGCCTGCGGTGGTGATCGGCGTGTGCCGGTTCAGCGTGGAGTGGTCCCGCACATCCTTCAGCACCGCCATCACCTTGAGATATTGCAGGAAGCCCTTGGCGATCTGCTTGCCCTCCGGGTCATGATCGAGGTCGTCCAGGCTGAGCTGCCGCGCATTGCCGTGCCGGGCCACGAACTCCGGATTGGTGCCGGAGAGGTTGATCTCGTTGCCGAGCTCGAACGCGGCAAGGGTGATGCCCTTGGCTTCGATCGCCGCGAGGATTGGCGCGAAGGTCTCGCGGAACTGCTGCGGGTCCGCGGCAGACAACGGCTTTTTGCCGAACGGATCGTAGCCGCCGAAATGATAGATCAGCCACTCCACGCTGAGACCGTGTTGTGCCGCCCGCTCGGCGAAATCGACGCCCTTGGCGTCGAGCGTCAGGCTGGCACGGATCACCCGCACGCCGGCGGTGTGGATGTGGGCCAGCATCGCGTCCTGATCGGCAACGCTGAGCACATAGGGATTGATGACATTGACACCGACAGAGGCGCCTTGCGCGCGCGCATCCGCCGACCAGAGCGCCGCCAACAGTGCTCCGGCGGCAAGCAATCGAGCGATCACGCTAATCTCCTCTGTCCAGCCGCAAGTGGGTTCAGAGATTCGGATCGCGGCAACGCGACAATATGCCGGCCGGGTGAACCGGGGCTGAACGCAGACCTGGCGCCAGGCGGTCAGCTGCCAAGCTGGATGGTGCGCTCCAGCGCTGCAGCAAAACCGTTGAGGGGAACATTAAAGACGACAGCCTGCCCATTGCTGATGTTCTGCGCAGCGACGGTGAGCGTCTTCGCCTTGCTGATGGTATCGGTCACGGCAGTCGGAAACGAGACCGGAAGCAGGCAGCCTTGCGCCGTACACGTCGAGAAACGTGTCTGTTCCAGATCCTTGCCGTCGAGCTTGAGGACGGCGCCGGCGTCGAACTTCAGCCCGAACGGCATCAAGATGTTGCCTTCGGCTTTTCCCTCCCTGGCGATCAGCTCGATGGCGAAGATCTGCTGATTGGTCTCCTTGGAAAGCTGTGTCTGCCCGAGCGTGCACAGCTTGGCACCGCCGTCGAGCTGGCATTTGACGATCCAGTCTCCGTAAGTCTCGCTGATCGCGGAAGCGCCCTTGGGGAGCGGGACTGCCCGCACCGCACCATCCATCGCGGAGGTCTGGTGCCGCGAGTCGACTGGAATCGAGACGGTGTCGCCGGCGTCGGATTTATCGGAGGTGCGAGCCGCTTGCGCCGAACCGACGGCTGCAAGCACCACGAGAGCTGCGATGGCCCGAAGACGCCTGTCCGCTGTAACCCTCACCATGCACTCGCTCCGCCTCGTTAACGTCCCGAAACCGATTTCCGCTTTACGCGAACAATTCGTGGGTATAATTCCCACGTAACCGAGATAGGTCTACTTGGAGAACCGCGGACATGCAAGAGCTTATCGCCGCCAGCGTGATTGTTGCGATCGTTGCATTCTGCGGCGGGTATTTTTGGGCAATTGCACGCGAGGCCAAGGCATCGAACAGGGGTTCGAACAAGCAGCAGCGGAAGTGGTAGTCCTGCGCCTCCATTGCTCTTGCGAGATTTGCCCACCGGGCGCGTTTTCAACTAAGCTTGCCGGATGGACATGCTCGTCAAGCTCTACGCCCTGCCCGATTCCCGGCCCGCCTATGATCGATTGCAGCAGGGTGGAATCGTCATGCGCCGGGCGCTCGCGCCCGAAAAGCACAAGGTCACAGCCTGGGTGCGCGAGACATTCAGCGAGGCATGGGCGAGCGAGACCGATGTCGCGTTCAGCCGCCAGCCGGTATCGTGCTTCATCGCGACCCAGCACAAGACAATCGTGGGATTCGCCTGCTACGACGCGGCCTGCCGCAACTTCTTCGGTCCGACCGGCGTCGCGCCGAAAGCGCAACAGGTTGGAATCGGCAAGGCACTGCTGTTCGCCTGTCTCGAGGACATGAAGCACCAGGGCTTCGGCTACGCCATCATCGGCGGCGTCGGGCCGGCCGAATTCTATGAGAAGGCGGTCGGCGCGGTGGCCATCGACGGCTCCGCGCCGGGGATTTATCGGGGACTGCTGTAGTTCATGGCCTGTAGGATGGGTGGAGCGACTTGTCCGCCGTAGCTCGAAGAGCGAAGGCGGAAGCGATACCCATCAACTCAGATTCGAGGCGAGAACGATGGGTATCGCTTCGCTCCACCCATCCTACGCAGCTAAACCCATCGACCTCGCCCACGGGACAGATGATGGGTATCGCTTCCGCCTTCCTCTTCGAGCTACGGCGGACAAGTCGCTCTACCCTCCGCAGCTTCTGTCTTCAGCGCAGCGTGCCGAAAAACTTCCGCACCTCGCCGACGAACAGCTCGGGCTGTTCGAACGCCGAGAAATGTCCGCCCTTCGGCATCTCGCTCCAGTGCTGGATGTTGGTGAAGTTGGTCTCCATCCATTTGCGGACCGGCGTGACGATCTCCTTGGGGAATACGGCAACGCCGGTCGGCACGGCGACCTTGTGCGGGGTTCGCTTGCCCGGCCCAAAGCTTTCCCAGTAGAGCCGCGCCGACGACGCAGCCGTCGCGGTGACCCAGTACAGCATGACATTGTCGAGCAGTTCGTCGCGGCTCAGGATGTTTTCCGGATGCCCGTCGCAATCGGTCCAGGCCCAGAATTTCTCCAGGATCCAGGCCGCCTGCCCGCTCGGCGAATCCGTCAGGCCGTAGCCGAGCGTTTGCGGCCGGGTGGACTGCTGCTTCGAATAGCCGGAATCCCAGTCGGCGTAATATTTGATGCCGTCGAGCGCGCGGGTCTCTTCCGGCGTCGGCTGGCCCTCGACATTGGGCCGCGTCGACATCGCAAGCGTGATATGGATGCCGCCGCAATGTGCCGCGTCCTGCCCGCCGATCGCGGTCGTGACCGCCGAGCCCCAGTCGCCGCCTTGCGCGAAATAGCTGGCGTAGCCGAGCCGCTGCATCAGGACGGCCCAGGCTTTTGCGATCCGGTCGACGCCCCAGCCCGTCGCCGAGGGCTTGGCCGAGAAGCCGAAGCCAGGCAATGACGGGCACACCACATGGAAGGCGTCGGTCGCGCTGCCGCCATGCGCCGTCGGATCGGTCAGTGGTTCGATCACCTTGTGGAATTCGACCACCGATCCCGGCCAGCCATGGGTGATGATCAATGGCCGCGCCTCCGGATGCTTGGAGCGGACATGGATGAAGTGGATGTCGAGCCCGTCGATCTCGGTGGTGAACTGGCTGAAGCGGTTGAGCCGCGCCTCGCGCTGCCGCCAATCATAGCTCTCGGCCCAATAGTGGCAGACGTCCTTGATCCATGTGAGCGGCGCGCCCTGGCTCCAGTCGGAGACCAGCTCGGCCTCCGGCCAGCGGGTCCGGCGCAGCCTGAAGCGGAGATCCTCGAGGACATCGTCGCTGACGTCGATGCGAAACGGGCTGATGGCGGTCGTCATGGCGTCTCCCCGGGATGCAGGACTTTCCAGGGAAGATAGGGTCGGACGGTCAGCCGATCAAATCACCGCCTGCACTACCTTCCGATCGCCGCATCAAGCAGCGCCTGGGCCTGCTTCGTGGCCTCAGTGAAAGCCGGCTGCTGTGGCGCCTGCTGAACGAAGCAGCGCTTGAAGGCGTCGTCGCCCTGCTGGCGCAGGTCGCCGAGCTTGTCATATTCCTTCCTGGTGATCTGCTTGCGCGCGAGCTTGTCGGCCGCATCGTCGGCTTTCTTGTTGTAGTCGGCATGGATCGCCGTACACGCCGGGACTTTCACCGTCGGCTCGATCTCGCCATAGGCGATATAGAACTTGCCGTTGGCGAGAACAGCGACAAACACCTCGTCGGCGGCCTCGGGCGTCGAATCCTGGGTGCGGCCGGCCAGGAAGCCGTAAGTCAGACTGGCCGACGCCGGCTTGGTGACCGTCAGCGCGTTGAAATTGATCACCGCGGCATCGGTCGAGATCGCCTGGGTGTAGAGGCCTTCGAACTTCAGCGCCGCTTCGACCTGTTGCGGCACGTTCTTGCTGGCCTTGTCCCACCAGGTCTTGTGCTCATGCAGCCAGCGGGTGAACAGGGCCTCGGTGGTGACGACGATATGGGCCTTGGGCTCGACGAAACTGCCGTCGGCGCGCTTTTCGCCGATCCTGGTGCCGTCGCGGCCGGTGTCGGCATCGAAGCGCAGGCCGTCCAGCATGCCGAACCCCATGTCGCCCTTATATAGAGTATCGAGATTGAGCTGGGCGGGTGCAAAGCCGGGTCGCGACGGCTCGGCCAGAATGGCCGCCAGCTGGGCCTTCAGCCCGTCGCGCGCGGCCGCCTCGGCCTTGTCGGCAGCCTCGTCGATCTTGTTGTCGTTCGACAGCTTGGCGAATTTGGCGATCGCGGCGTCGCGCGCGGCGATGTAGCGGTCCTCCGGCGATGCCGCGCGGGCGTGCGAGAGGACCAGGATCGGGGAAAGGACGAGGGCAAGGCGGAAAATAAAATGCATGCCCTGTGGTCGCCCGCAGGGCATGCAAGGTTCAAGGTCACGGGTACTACCAGCATATCCCTCGCCGGCAGGCCCGCTGCCGGCGCAGGATCTCTTCAGGGCCCGGCCATCAGGCCGCGGCTGTCGGCTGCCTCTTCCTTAGGCCGCCCTCTTCTTTACGCCGCCTTGTTTAGGCAGCCTTGTTTAGGCCGCCTTGGACTTCGCCACGTGGGTGGCGATCGCGTCCATCAGCGGCGGCGACAGGCAGTCGTAAGGCTCGAGCCCAAGCTCCTTCAGCCGCGACCTGATCCCGGCCATATCGGCCGGCTTGACGCCGGATTCGATCACCGACGACACGAAGGCGGCAAATCCCGGAGCCGCCGAGCCGGACTCCTGGAACAGCTCGGGGTGGATGAAGTCGAGGCCGTAGAACGGATGGCCCTTGTTCTCGATCCGGCCGTACAATGTGGGTGCCGCAGCCGGTGCAGGCGTGGCGCTGGATCACCGCCGCGCTGTCTACGATCTTCAGCTTGTCGCCGTTCTCCAGCACGGTGACGTTCTCGCGCGGCACCACCGCGACCACCGAGAAGGTGGCGCCCGACGGCTTCCAGCACTTGGTGCAGCCGCAGGCGTGGTTGTGGGCGACGTCGCCCTTGACCCCGACCTTGACCTTCTTGTCCGCGCATTTGCAGACCAGCGTGCCGCCGGCAAAACTGCCGGAGCCTTGCTTGACGCCATTGTCGACCGACGGGTGGATATGAACAGTCATTGACCTATCCTCCTAGTGCTTGGTGTTTTGATTTCAGAATACGACGACCGAACGGATCGATTTTCCCTCGTGCATCAGGTCGAAGCCCTTGTTGATCTCCTCGAGCTTCAGCACATGGGTGATCATCGGATCGATCTGGATCTTTCCGCCCATGTACCAGTCGACGATCTTCGGCACGTCGGTGCGGCCGCGCGCGCCGCCGAACGCGGTGCCCTTCCAGACCCGCCCGGTGACGAGCTGGAACGGACGCGTTGCGATCTCCTTGCCGGATTCCGCGACGCCGATCACCACCGAGACGCCCCAACCGCGGTGACAGGCTTCCAGCGCCTGGCGCATCACGGTGGTGTTGCCGGTGCAGTCGAAGGTGTAGTCGGCGCCGCCGTCGGTCAGGCCGACCAGATGCTGGACGATGTCGCCCTGCAGCTTGGTCGGGTTGACGAAATGCGTCATGCCGAACTGCTTGCCCCAGGCTTCCTTGGAGTCGTTGATGTCGACGCCAACGATCTTGTCGGCACCGACCATCTTGGCACCCTGGATCACGTTGAGGCCGATGCCGCCGAGGCCGAACACGACGACGTTGGAGCCCGGCGTCACCTTGGCGGTGTTGACGACCGCACCGACGCCGGTGGTGACGCCGCAACCGATATAGCAGCTCTTGTCGAACGGCGCGTCCTCGCGAATCTTGGCCACCGCGATCTCGGGCAGCACGGTGAAGTTCGAGAAGGTCGAGCAGCCCATGTAGTGGAACACCGGCTTGCCCTTGTAGCTGAAGCGCGAGGTGCCGTCCGGCATCACGCCCTTGCCCTGCGTCGCGCGGATCGCGGTGCAGAGGTTGGTCTTCTGGCTCAGGCAGCTTTTGCACTGCCGGCATTCCGGCGTGTAGAGCGGGATCACGTGATCGCCCGGCTTCACCGACGTCACGCCGGCGCCGACCTCGCGAACGATGCCGGCGCCTTCGTGGCCGAGCACCGAGGGGAAGATGCCTTCGCTGTCGAAGCCGTCCAGCGTGTAGGCATCGGTGTGGCAGATGCCGGTCGCCTTGATCTCGACGAGGACCTCGCCGGCCTTGGGGCCTTCCAGGTCGAGCTCGACGATCTCGAGCGGCTTCTTTGCTTCAAATGCGACTGCGGCGCGGGTCTTCATCTTGGTCTCCACTAAACGTCAAACAGGTTGCCATTCGCGCCGGTCACGCTCACTTCTTGTTGCCCATGCAGGCGTCTTCGGCCTTGCCGTAGGCTTCCGACTTGTCTTCGTGCTTGGCCGGTCGAACGCGCCCAACCGCATCGTTGGCGCGGGCGCGCAGGTACACATAGAGGTCGTCCATGTAGCAGGCAACGTTCGGGTTATCGCCGAACGCCGGCATCACATTCTCCTGCGCCGTGGACACGTTCTTGCGTCCGCTCGCAACGATGCCCATGAAGTCGGGATAGCTCATGGTCTTCAGCGAATCCTTCAATGCCGGCGCATAAGTCGAGCCCATGCCATCGGGTCCATGGCAGACGTGGCACTCCGAATGATAGCGGCGGTAGCCCGAGTAGGTGTACCAGTCCACCGTGCCGTCGGCCGTAACCTTGAACGTCGGGTTTCCATCCTTGTCGAGCCATTTGCCGTCTTCGTTCTTGACGGCGGTCGGATCACCCACATCCTCGGCGGAGGCAACTCCGCCCATTGCCACGACCAAGATCGCAGCAGTCACAAACCAGATCTTACGCAAAAGCATATCCTCGCGTGCAGATTGAAGACGGACCGGCGCATGGAGTTCGCTCCATGCGCCGGAACGAGGTCGCTCAGCTCACTGCTGCGGCAGCGAGAACACGGTGAGCGTTCCACCGAGCGCGGTGTAGTTGCTCAGCGCGGCATAGCCGCCGACTGCACCGAGGCCGGCCGTCGGATCGGTCAGACCAGCCGCGAGGCCGATGCCTGCCCAACCGCCAACACCCGACAGAACTGCGACATACTGCTTGCCGTTGTTCTCGTAGGTGGTGACGTTGCCGATGATGCCGGACGGGGTCTTGAACTTGTAGAGCTCCTTGCCCGTCTTGGCGTCGACAGCCTTCAGGTAGCCTTCCAGCGTGCCGTAGAACACCACGCCGCCGGCGGTCGCGAGTGCACCCGACCAGACCGAGAACTGCTCCTTGTTCGACCAGACGATCTTGCCGGTCTTGCCGTCCCAGGCAATGAAGTTGCCCATGTTGGTCTCACCGGGAGGCGGATACATCGACAGCGTCGCGCCGACATAGGGCTGACCTGCGGTGTAGCTCACCTTGAACGGTTCGTAGTCCATGCAGACGTGGTTGGTCGGCACGTAGAACAGCTGCGTGTCGGGCGAGTAAGCCGCCGGCTGCTCGTCCTTCGAGCCGAGCGCTGCCGGGCAGATGCCCTTGACGTTGACGTCCTCGCCGGCCTTGTCGGTCGACGCTGCGTCAAGAACCTTCGGACGACCATAGGTCGGCGAGTCCTTCTTCATGTCGACGCCGGAGGTCCAGTTCACCTTCGGATCGTACTTCTCGGCGACCAGCAGTTCGCCGGTGGCGCGATCGAGGGTGTAGCCGAGGCCGTTACGATCGAAGTGGGTCAGGAGCTTACGCGGCTTGCCATCGATCGACTGATCCGAAAGGATCATCTCGTTGATGCCGTCATAGTCCCATTCGTCATGGGGCGTCATCTGGTAGACCCACTTGGCGACGCCGGTGTCCGGGTTACGCGCCCAGATCGTCATCGACCACTTGTTGTCGCCGGGCCGCTGCTTCGGATTCCAGGTCGAGGGGTTGCCCGATCCGTAGTACACGAGGTTCAGTTCGGGATCGTAGGAGATCCAGCCCCAGGTCGCGCCGCCGCCGATCTTCCACTGATCGCCTTGCCACGTCTTCAGGCTCGAGTCCTTGCCGACCGGCTTGCCGAGCTCGGTGGTCTTGTCGTCGACCAGGATCTGATCATCCGGACCTTCCGAGAAGCCGCGCCAGACCAGCTTGCCGGTCTTGATGTCGTAGGCGCTCATATGCGCCTGCACGCCGAACTCGCCGCCGGAGATACCGATCAGGACCTTGTCCTTGATCACCATCGGTGCGGAGGTGCCGGTCGAGCCCTTGCTCGGATCGCCGTTCTTGACGCTCCACTCCACCTTGCCGGTCTTGGCATCGAGCGCGACCAGCGTGGTGTCGGCCTGGTGCAGGAAGATCTTGCCGTCACCGTAGGCGACGCCGCGATTGACGGTATCGCAGCACATCACCGGAATGACGTTCGGATCCTGCTTCGGCTCGTACTTCCAGACGATCTGGTTGTCCTTCGAAAGGTCAATAGCGTAGACCTTGTTCGGGAACGGCGTATGGACGTACATCATGTTGCCGATGATCAGCGGACCGCCCTCGTGGCCGCGCAGCACGCCGGTCGAAAACGTCCAGGCGACCTGCAACTTTCCGACGTTCTGGGCGTTGATCTGATTCAGCTTCGAGTAACGCTGATTGGAGTAATCGCCGGTCGGCATCACCCAGTCTTTCGGGTTCTGCGCCATCTTGTGGAGTTCGTCATTGGCAGTGGCAGCTCCGGCGGCGAACACCGCCATTGCCCCAAGGCTGGTCGCGTATAGCAGCTTGCGCATCGTGGATTTCCTCCCAGGTTCAAGAGCTCAAGGGTTTCCGCCGAAACGGCCCCACTTCTTCCATTTTGGTACCCCAGTCGTAGTCCGATCGAATCCGGCTGACTTGCCCAAAAGAGAAGAGCCGTTTGCTCAGAAGCGAACCTTCATGAGATTTTTCCAGCCCCGGTCGGAATTGGCAGCAAGGGTTGCTTCATGTTGCAGGGCATCAATCGCGGCTGACGCCGTTCGAGCGCCAGTTTGACGCGTGCTAAGGTTGCGCTTGACGAGCCCAGAACTAAGTCGGAGGATCACCCGACATTGACCGGGAAGATGTCCCGTCGCCTCCCTAAGCTGTTCAGAATCAGGGAGAAGGCGCATCATCCCGGACCAGACCTAAGCTCTGTTGGCAGTCACGTTGGGGATCGAATCGGTGGCTGGAAAGATGTCCGATACAGTCCATTCACTCAGCACGAACGGATTGACGCCCAAGCGTCAGATCCAGCGCTGGTCGGATGCGCTCACTGACCTCTGCGGTCAGTTCGACGTCGATGCGCTGGAAGGATCCTCGCTTGAAGGCCGGATCAACTACACCACCGTGTCGCGGCTGAAGTTGTGCCAGATCGAGGCAAGCCAGCATCGCATCGCCCATGCGCTCTCGCGCATTAAGCTGAGCGAGCATCCCTACATCAAGATCGTCTTCCAGACCCATGGCGTCTCGCATTTCGAGCAGGACGGTCTGCACTTCGACATCATGCCGGGCGACTGCTTCGCCTATGACGTGTCGTGTCCGCACACGATCATCAGCCCGTCCCTGACGCGTCATGAGGTTGTCATCGTTCCAAAGGACCTGCTCAAGGAGCGCGGCTTCCAGCTCTCCAAGATGGCGCCGTGCAAGCTGTCGGCGCGCAACGGCACCGGCCGCATCGCCTATGATTTCGTCCATGCTGCGTTCGGCGAGGCGCCGACGCTGACCCCGGTCAACGCGGTCGGCGTCGCCGATGCGCTGATCGACCTGCTGCTGCTGCCGCTGCGCGAGACCGGCGCGATGTTCGATCGCGGCAGCGCCGAGGCGACCTATGTGCGGGCCCAGGGCTTCATCCGCGAGCACCTGCGCGATCCCGATCTTTGCATCGACCGCATTTCCGCGGCGCTGGGCTGCTCCAAGCGCTATCTGCATATGCTGTTCAGCGATCGCGGCATGACTGTCAGCGACTACATCTGGAAGGCACGGCTGCAGAATTGCCGGCAGGAGCTGGAATCCCAGAACGGCAAGACCATCACCGATGTCGCGTTCTCATGGGGCTTCTCGAGCTCCTCGCATTTCAGCCGCGTCTTCCGGAAGTATTTCGGCATCGCGCCCTCCTCCGTCCACAAGGGTCTGCACGGCGGCATACCGGTGGATGTGGTGCTGGAGTAGCGCTTCCGTCTGGCGTGCAGGCGCCATGCTGTCGGCCTTCAAACTCTCCTCACTCAAGCTGTCTTCGATCAGGCTTTGGGCGCGCAACCTCAAGCGTGACAGCGTTGCGCTCTACCTAGCATCGCGCGATCCACGCGTACCGTGGTACGCAAAGGCCCTTGCAATCGCCATTGCGGCCTATGCGCTCTCGCCGATCGACCTGATACCGGATTTCATCCCGGTGCTCGGCTATCTCGACGACCTGATCCTGCTGCCGCTCGGCATCTGGCTTGCGCTTTCGCTGATTCCGGACGAGGTCATGGCGGAATCCCGCACTAAGGCCGCAGCCATCTTGCAGCGCCCGATCAGCCGGGCCGGCATGATCGCGATCGTCACGCTCTGGATCGCCGGCGCACTGGCGCTGGCCTGGGCCGCCTTCACCTATTGGCCGCGGTCACCGGGCTAAGCGCGCACGGCCTTCGGCACCAGCGCCTCGACCGTCACACCATCATCGGCGGAATCGATCTTGAGCGTGCCGCCGAGCGCGAGGATTCGCTCCTGCATGCCGGTCAAACCGCGGCCAAGCCGGTGATCGGCGAGCAAGCCGCGGCCATTGTCGCGGACCCGCACCAGCGCGCAGCCGCGGCTGCCGCGCGCGCCCGCCTGCCGCTCCGCAGGTTCGATCGTGATATCGACCGAAGTCGCGCCGGCGTGGCGGAACACGTTGGTGAGCGCTTCCTGGACGATGCGATAGATCGTCAGATCGGCCATCTCGCCGGTATCGCCGAGCTCGGGCGATACGTTGCTGTCGATCTCCACCTCCGGGTGGGTTTCGCTCCACATCCGCACCAGCGCGCCGAGCGCCTCCGCAAGTCCGAGCTCGGCCAATCCGACCGGCCGCAATCGCTCCAGGATGCGGCGGGTGAACTGCTGCAGCGCATTGACCTGCTCGAGGATGGCGTTGCCGTGCTTGCGCAGCGCCGCCGGATCGGGCTGTTCGACCTCCGCCAGCCGGGTCAGCGCGCCGGCATGCGCACGCAGGGCGAACAGATAGGGCCCGAACTCATCGTGCAGTTCGCGCGCGATTTCCTTGCGCTCGGAATCCTGCAGCGACACCGCGCGTTCGGCCAGCAGCCGCTTGCTATCCACGGCTTCGCCCAGTGTCGCCGCCAGATGGTTCAGTTTGGCACAGATCGCGGCCAGTTCCGGCGACCCGCCAGGCTCGACGCGCGCGTCGTAATCGCCGGCCTCGATGCCGGTCATGGCCTGCGACAGCGCCTCCAGCGGCGCCAGCGCGCGGCCGACCACCAGCATGGTGACCAGCAGCAGCGCCACCGCGATCGCGGAGCCCACCTCGAGCTGGGTGACGATGCCATCCCAGATCTCGGCGATTTCGTCGTCTGGATGCGAAGTGATGACAAGCGATTGCGGCTTGCCGTGAACCGAGATCGGCACCCGCACCGAGGTCTGCTCGGGATGGACCAGCGCGACGAACCATTCCGGCGCGGCGCGCAAACCATCGGCGTCCTCGGGCCGTTCGGTGGACTTGGCGGTCGCGCCATCCTGTCGCGTGATGCTGACGTGACGCAGCCGGCTCAGGTCCTGGACGATCTGGTCGAGCCGCGCATCGGGGTCCGGTGCCTCGTCGAGACCGGCCACGATCGTCGCGACGAACTCGCGCGCCAGCCGGATCACGCTCTGGTCCTCGGCCTGGACGCGCGGACCTGCTTCGAGCACGAGCCGCGCAATATTGATGCCCAGCCCAAGCGCCAAGATCAGCGCCAGCAGCAGGTTGATCCGTGCGCGCAAGGATAGCTTTTGCCACATGACGTTGCCCCCGACCGCGATCCCTCCTCCGAGAGGATCGTTGACAGCCAAATTTGCCCGGCTATCTAATCGCACCCTATCGCAATCCCATGCGAGGTGCACAACCGGCCGGAACCGAGGTGTTCTTCGTGCAAGCCGATGAGACGATGAGTGAACAGAAGCAGGTCGCCGGAACAATGCCATGCGCATTCTGATCGTTGATGATCATCCCATCGTTGCCTCCGGTTGCCGCACCGTGTTCGCCGACGATCCCGGGATCACCCTGCTCGAAGCCGCGGATGCCGAAAGCGGCGAGCGCGCGTTTGTCGCAGACAAACCCGATCTCTGCGTGATCGACATCAACCTGCCGACCGTCTCCGGCTTCGAGCTGGCGCGCCGCATCCTGACGCGCGATGCATCCGCACGCCTCATCATGTTCAGCATGAACGACGACCCGGTGTTCGCCGCCCGCGCCATCGACATCGGCGCCAAGGGCTACGTTTCGAAGACCGGCGATCCCAACGATCTGGTCGAGGCGGTGCGCGAAGTCGGCAATGGCGGCGTCTATCTGCCGCCGGCGATCGCACGCAACGTCGCGTTTGCGCGGCCGGGCTTTGCGCAAAACCCGCTGTCCAAGCTGACCTCGCGCGAGATGGAGATCCTGCGCCTGCTCAGTTCCGGCAAGAGCCTGTCGGAGATCGCCTGGCTGGTGCATTCGTCATACAAGACGGTCGCGAACACGTCATCGATCATGCGCCAGAAGCTTGGCGTGCGCACGTCGGCCGAGCTGGTGCGCCTAGCGATCGAGAGTGGCGTCGCCTGACGCTGCACTCCAACCGAGAGGAATATGGCAATGCAGACGGTTTCCCAGAACAAGTCGCATGGCGGTACGCAAGGTGTTTACCGCCATCCGAGCCGCGAGACCAAGACCGACATGACCTTCTCGGTGTTCGTCCCGGAACACGCGGCCGGCGCCAAATTGCCTGTGGTCACCTATCTCTCAGGCCTGACCTGCACCCACACCAACGTCACCGAAAAGGGTGAATTCCGCCAGGCCTGCGCCGAGCTCGGCCTGATCTTCGTTGCGCCCGACACCAGCCCGCGCGGCGAAGGCGTTCCCGGCGATCCCGCCAATGCATATGATTTCGGCCTCGGCGCAGGCTTCTATGTCGATGCGACCGAACCGCCGTTCGCGACCAATTACCGGATGTGGAGCTACGTCACCGAGGAATTGCCCAAGCTGATCGCCGAGCATTTCCCGGTCGACACGACGCGGCAATCGATCCTCGGTCACTCCATGGGCGGCCATGGCGCGCTGACGGTCGCGTTGACCTATCCCGATCGCTATCGCGCGGCCAGCGCGTTTGCGCCGATCGTGGCGCCGTCGCAGGTGCCGTGGGGCAACAAGGCGCTCGGCGGCTATCTCGGCAACAACAAACAGGCATGGCGCAAGCACGACGCGGTCGCGCTGATCGAGGACGGCGCCCGCTTCTCGGACCTGCTGGTCGATTACGGCGATGCCGACGGCTTCCTTGCCGAGCAGCTGCGGCCCGAGCTGTTGAAAGCCGCCTGCGAGAAGGCCGGCATCCCGCTCACTTTGCGGCGTCAGCCGGGCTACGACCACAGCTACTACTTCATCTCGACCTTCATGGCCGATCACCTGCGCTGGCACGCCGCACGGCTGAAGGCTTGAGCGTTCCCCGCGCGAAGTGTGAGTATCCGTCATCCTGAGAGCTTGTGACGGATTCGGCTCCTGCGGAGTTTTTGGCGGCTGTTCGTCGCAGCAATTGGCAGGTTTGAGTTCGAGTTCGGCGATGACCCGTTGTTTAGGCTCTGGAGAGGCGGTTGCCTTGCAGGATGTTGTTGACGAGGGCGTACCAGAGCACGACGGCACGGACCTTTTCGATGCCGCGCACGGTCAATTGCCGCAGGTCCCAATTGCGCCAGCGGGCATGGATGCACTCGCAGATCGACCGGGACCTGTATCGGGCCTTGCCCTCTTTGCTCGCCATTCGCGCACGCCAGGCCAACACCCCCGGACCGTCGCCGCGCCGCGGTAGATAGGGATCGGTACCGTGCTTGGATTGAGTGGGCGGACAAAAGATATCGATGCCCTCGGCATAGGCCCATTCGATGTCCTCGGCACTGCCAAAGCCGCCATCGACGAGATGGTCCTTGGGCAACCCTCCGGGCCGCGCACGCTGCCGCTCCAGCATGGGACGCATCAGGCCGCGATCGGATCCGATGTTGCAAATTCTGGTGTCGACGACGATCTGCTCGCCGGCCACGCTCGTCACCTGCACGTTGTAGGCGGGGCGGAAGCCGCCGTTCGCCATCTTCATGACCCGTGCATAGGCGTCCGTCGTGGAGGCCCGCGGCTCCTTCGGCGTCTTGCCGTTGCCGCGACTTTCTTCGCGCTCCTTGCGCTGCTGCTTGATCTCGGCGAGCGCCGTCTGCGCCGCCTTCACCCGCGCGCTGCGTTCCCGCGCGGCCCGCTCCTTGGCTGCCCGGGCACGCTTATTGCTGGCGTCCGAGCGTGTGTCGACCTCGCGCTTGAGGTCTTCCACCACGGCCTCAGCCTGCGCCAAATGCTTATCCAGCGTCGCCTCGCGCCGGAACGAGGCCGCCCCGGCGCTGGCCCGGACCCGCATGCCATCCTGCGCCAAGGTCTCCAGATCGACGAGACCGGCCTTTGCCAACGCTGCCAGATGCTCACTGAGCAGTCGGTCAAGCAGATCGGCGTTGCCGACCCGGAAGTCCGCCAGCAGGTGATAGTTCACCGACACCCCGCCGCACAGCCAGCGATAGGCATCGTGGCTCTCGCACAGCCGCTCCAACGCCCGCGCGCTGCCAACGCCTTCGCTGGCGGCATAGAGCCACAGCGCCAGCAAAAGCCGGGGCGAGGTCGCGGGGTGACCGGGACGATCGCCGCGAGCCTTGATCCGGTCCTCCAACTCACTCAGATCAAGCTCTTCGACATAAGACCAGATCAGCCGCACCGGATGGTCTTCCCCGATCAGGCTCTCAATATCAACCGCTCGCAGCGCAATCTGGTCGCGCTGGGGCTCACGCAGCCGCGGAGCGCCGGGCAAGCCCGCTTCGACTGATGGCTTCGCCTGCTCCGGCAGGTCCCCAAACAACTCATCGGCAGCCAACATCACCTCCCGCGAATCCATCATCGCCAGAGAATCACACCGCGCCGGCTTTCGGCTATAATGCTCGCTGAAACCCCAAAAAAATCACACCCTCTGAGGAGCCGCGCAGCGGCGTCTCGAAGGATGCACGGCCCGGCTGGTGGCCGTCGACCCTTCGAGACGCGCGCAAGGGCGCGCTCCTCAGGGTCACGGGGCTAAACTGGTGTCGCTCCATCAACGCTATTGCGAGCGAAGGGCTGATCTATCGGGCCTGCGGCAGGCCGTAGTTCGGCGCGAGCAGGCGGTTGCGCACGAGGTAATCGGTGGCCCGCGACCAGGATTCGTCGGTGTTGCCGCGCATGTCGGCGCTCGCGGCCGCCACCAATTGCCCGGTGTGCACGTCGCGCAGATAGAGATTGATGTTGAGGATCAGGTTGGAGACCTTCTGCACCACGCCGGTCATCGCAAGGTCAGCGCCGAGCTGGCCGGCCAGCTTCACGTCGCAGCCGCCGCAGGCCTGAAGATTGCTGCCGTGCGCCGCAACATTGACGGGCGCGATATCGAGCACCCGGAACTTGCCGGAGTCCGCAAGCTCCTTGCGGACCTGATCGCCGGCCCGCAGCAGCCGTGCCTGCTCGTCGGTCCGCGGCCCGTTCACTTCCCCTTGCAGGCTTGTATCGATCATCTCGAAGTCGAACACCGCAAGCTTGGGCGGCTCGGCGCGGACCGCCGCAGACATCACCAGCAAAGATACGACGACGAACGCTGATCTCATGCAAATCCTGATCTCATGCAAAGCCTGATCTCATGATTGTGAACCAATCGAATATGTAACCTTGCAACGACAAAAAGCGGGGTTGCAAGCCAGGCCAATTCCGGCATCTTGCACATCAACGCTTGGCCAGAAAAGCGGAAGCTTTCGATAGTGCCATGCCGAGTGAGGAAAGACTGCGGGAGGAGTTATGTTCCGATGGCTGATCGGCACGATCGCGCTCAGCATGATGGCGACCGGAGCGCTGGCGGCTGGTCCCGTCGAGATCCATATCGGCTATCTCGGCCATGCCGGCGTCAAATCGACGCTCTCGCTGGTCGAGCAACCGGCCGACAACGACGGCATCGCCGGCGCGCGGCTTGCGATCGAGGACAACAATACGACCGGCAAGTTCCTCAACCAGCGCTTCACGCTCGACGAGGTCAAGGTCAAGGACAGCGACGATGTCGCCAAGGCCGCGGCCGATCTCGCCGGCCGCAACGACTACATCATCACCGATCTGCCCGCCGATGCCCTGCTCAAGGTCGCCGACGCATTGCGCGATCGCGGCACCGTGCTGCTGAACGCGGGTGCGATCGACGACCGGCTGCGCGAGCAGGACTGCCGCGCCAACGTCATCCATGTCGCGCCGACCCGCTCGATGCTGGCGGACGCGCTCGGCCAGTACCTGGTGTGGAAGCAGTGGAAGCGTTGGCTGCTGGTGACGGGCTCGCATGATCAGGACAAGCTCTACGCCGATGCGCTGCGTCGCGCTGCCACGCGGTTTGGCGCCAAGATCGTCCAGGAACGGACCTTCGAGGACACCGGCGGCGCCCGCCGCACCGACTCCGGCGTGACGCTGATCCAGCGCCAGATGCCGGTGTTCACCCAGCAGGCGCCGGCCTACGACGTACTGGTCGCCGCCGACGAGAGCGAGGTGTTCGCGAACTATCTCCCTTACCGGACCTGGGACCCGCGGCCCGTCGCGGGCTCGGCGGGCCTGGTGCCGACCAGCTGGGACGCGGCGCATGACCAATGGGGCGCGGTCCAGATTCAGAACCGCTTCGTCAAGCTGAACATGCGCCGCATGACCGCGCTCGACATGCAGGCCTGGACCGCCGCGCGCATGATCGGCGAAGCCACTTCCCGCACCAATTCGGGCGATCCCAAGAAGGTCATCGCCTTCCTCAAAGGCAAGGATTTCTCGATCGCCGCCTTCAAGGGCACGCGGTTGACCCTGCGCGACTGGAATTGGCAGCTCCGTCAGCCGATCCTGCTGGCCGATGGTCGTATGGTCGTTTCGGTCTCGCCGCAGGAAGGTTTCCTGCACCAGGTCTCCGAGCTCGACACGCTCGGAGTTGACCGGCCCGAAACGAAATGCAAGCTGCAGTGAGGGAGATGAAACGTATGTGGCGCCGCTGTCTGTTGACCGGGATGCTCGTTTGGCTTGCCGCGACACCGGCGTCCGCCTTCGTTGCCTATGTCTCCAACGAAAAGGGCAACACCGTCACGGTGATCGACACCACCAGCTGGACGGTGACAAAGACCATCAAGGTCGGCCAGCGGCCGCGCGGCATCGAGTTCTCGCGCGACGGCAAGTTCGTCATGGTCGCGGTCGGCGACGACGACACCATCCAGGTGATCGACACCAAGACCCAGGAGATCGTCGACACCCTGCCCTCCGGCCCCGACCCGGAACTGTTCACCCAGGATGCGGCCGGCAAGACCATGTATGTCGCCAACGAGAACGACAACACGGTCACCGTGATCGATCTCGAGAAGCGCGCCCGGATCGGCGACATCCAGGTCGGCGTCGAGCCTGAGGGCATGACGATCAGCCCGGACGGCAAGATCCTGATCAACACGTCCGAGACCACCAACATGGCGCATTTCATCGATACGTCGACGCGCCAGATCGTCGCCAATGTGCTGGTCGATTCGCGGCCCCGTTTCGCCCAGTTCAAGCGCGACGGCTCCGAATTGTGGGTATCCTCCGAGATCGGCGGCACGGTGTCGATCATCGATCCAGTCAAGCACGAGGTCACCGGCAAGATCACCTTCGAGATCCCAGGCCTGCGCAACGAGGCGATCCAGCCGGTCGGCATCGGCATGACCAAGGACGGCAAGACCGCGTTCGTCGCGCTCGGACCCGCCAACCGCGTCGCGGTCGTCGACGGCGCGACCCACAAGGTGCTCAAATATCTCCTGGTCGGCCAGCGGGTCTGGCACATGGATTTCACGCCGGACGAGAAATATCTGATGGTCACCAACGGCGTCTCCAACGACGTCTCGGTGATCGATGTCGCATCCCAGAAGGTGATCAAGACCATTCAGGTCGGCGAACTGCCCTGGGGGATCACGATCGCGCAGCCATGACCGCAACCGACGCCCATATCGCGAGCCAGCCGTCGCCGGATACAGGCCCTGTAGCGGCGGTGCAGCCGGCATTGTCGATCGGCAATGTCAGCCACAGCTACGGTCCGCGACGCGCCCTGATCGACGTCAATTTCACGGTTCAGCCGGCAAGCTTCACCGCGCTGCTCGGCCTCAATGGCGCCGGCAAGAGCACGTTGTTCTCGCTGGTGACGCGGCTGTTCGGCATCCAGAACGGCCAGATCAAGATCTTCGGCCACGACATCAGCCGGACACCGGGTGAAGCGCTGCGGCTGATGGGTGTCGTGTTCCAGCCGCGCACGCTCGATCTCGATCTCTCGCTGACGCAAAACCTGCTCTATCACGCCGCGCTGCACGGCATCTCGCGGCGCGAGGCGCGGCTGCGCAGCGCCGAGGTGCTCACCCGCATCGGGCTTGCCGACCGCGCCGGCAGCAAGGTGCGCGATCTCTCGGGGGGGCAGATGCGGCGGCTCGAGATCGCCCGCGCGCTGCTGCATCGGCCTCGGCTGCTGCTGCTCGACGAAGCCACCGTCGGGCTCGACGTCAAGGCGCGCGCCGACATCCTCGACCATGTCCGCCAGCTCGTCACCGAACAAGGCATCGGCGTGCTGTGGGCGACGCATCTGTTCGACGAGATCATGCCGGGCGACGACCTCGTGGTGCTGCATCAGGGCCGGATGCTGGCGCACGGGGCGATGGCGCGCGTGATCGCCGATGCCGGCGCCCAGGACGTCAACACCGCGTTCATGCGCCTGACCGGAACGGCCACCCTTACCGGAAAGCCGCCCACATGAGCAGCACGACGGTCACGCCCGAGCGCAGCGGCTTCTCGCCGTCGGAATACATCGTCTGCCTGAACGGCATCGTGTGGCGCGAGGCGCTGCGTTTCCTGCATCAGCGCGAGCGCTTCGTCTCGGCGCTGGTCAGGCCGCTGGTCTGGCTGTTCATCTTCGCCGCCGGCTTCCGCCAGGTGCTCGGCATCTCGATCATCCCGCCCTATGAGACCTACATCCTCTACGAGGTCTATATCGCGCCCGGCCTGATGGCGATGATCCAGCTGTTCAACGGCATGCAATCCTCGCTGTCGATGGTCTACGACCGCGAGATGGGCAACATGCGGACGTTGCTGGTCAGCCCGCTGCCGCGCGGCTATCTCTTGTTCTGCAAGCTGCTCGCCGGCACGGCCGTCTCGCTGCTCCAGGTCTACGCCTTCCTGCTGATCGCCTGGTTCTGGGACATCACGCCGCCGACCGTCGGCTATCTCACGGTGCTGCCGGCGCTGGTGCTGTCGGGCCTGATGCTCGGCGCCTTGGGCATGCTGATCTCGGCCAGCATCAAGCAGCTCGAAAACTTCGCCGGTGTGATGAACTTTGTCATCTTCCCGATGTTCTTCGCATCGTCGGCCCTCTACCCGCTCTGGCGGGTGCAGGAAGGCAGCCCGATGCTGTATTATGTCTGCCAGTGCAATCCGTTCACCCATGCGGTGGAGCTGATCCGGTTTGCGCTGTACGGCAAGATGAACTGGGTCTCCCTCGCGGTGGTCGGCGGCTGCACGGTGGTGTTCATGATCGGCGCGATCCTGGCTTACGATCCATCGCGCGGCCTGGTGCGCCGCGGTCCCGGCGGAGGCGAGGCATGACGATCTGGCGCATGGCACTGGGCGCGCTGCTCGCGATGGTTCTGTCGAACCAGGACGCATCGGCTGCCGACCCGCGTTATCCGGACTGGCCCTGCCAACAGGCCAAGGTGCCGGAAATCTCGCTCGCCGCGGTGTGGGCCGGCCCGCCGCTCGGCGATGCCGAGACCAAATGGCGGGACGATCCGAAGGTCAGCGCGCTCGCGACCAAGCTTGCCGCGCGCCGCGTTCCGCTGGAGGACGCGCAGAAGGAGATCACCGAGTTCCTGCAAGCCTCCGCGGCCGACAAGGCCAATGCCGGAAAGCTGCTGTTCGCAGGCCTGTTCGATACGCTCAACGGCCAGCGCGCCTCGGTCATGAACGGGCTCGAGCGCGTGATGCGCAAGCAGCGCGAGGCCGCGGAAAAGATCCGCGACGATACGCTCGCGCTGCAAAAGCTGCAGGACGCCACCCCGCCGGACCAGGCCAAGGTCGACGAGCTCGGCAATCAGCTGGTCTGGGAAACGCGGATCTTCGAAGACCGCGGGCGCGTGGTGAAGTTCGTCTGCGAGGTGCCGACCGCGATCGATCAGCGGCTGTTTGCGCTCAGTCGCACCATCCAGCAGGAGCTGGACTAAGGCTTGCCCCCGGTGATGACAGATACGCATCCCGACGCGCTCTTTTGGGCCGCGCTGTTGCGGAACCAACTGCGCTCTCCGCTCGTTGACTCCAACTATATCTGAAGTTGGGAGACCTCGATGAGAGCAGCCAAGATCGTCATGACCAGCCTCGCGGCCGCGAGCCTGATCACCTCAGCGGCTTTGGCCCAGCAACCGATGACCGGAATCGTCACCAAGATTGACCGATTGAGCGGAACCATCTCGCTCCAGCAGACGCAAAGCGGAACGGTGGGCGCGGCCGGCGGCGCGATGCAGGAATACAAGGTACCCAAGGGATTGTCGCTGGAGGACTTCCACGCCGGCGACAAGGTGACGTTCACCACCTCAGACAACGATGGCGGCAAGACCATCAACAAGCTCGACAAGCAAAAATAACCGGGATGACGTGTGAGGACGGGCTCAATGCTCGCCCTCGCGCGGCTCGGGTTCCGATTCCGCCAGCGGCAATTTGGCGCGCCCCCAGCCGTCGGTCCCCTCCGGATACCACGCCACGTTGCGGTAGCCGTAGGACAGCACGCGCTTGGCCGCGTTCCACGACATCCAGCAACTTTCCTGGCAGTAGATCACGAGCAATTTTGCCGTGTCGCCGCCGGAGGCGCGGACCAGACCGCGTCGCAGATAATCTTCGGTCGATGCGGCGAGCTTGCCGTAGCCGGTGTCGGGCAGCCAGATGCTGCCGGGGATGTTGCGATGCGGCCGCTCGCGCCACACCGTGCCGGCGGGAAGATTCGGCTTCGGTGCGCGCGGCAGCACGTCGACGAAAGCGCCTGATTTGTCGCGCCAGATCGCTTCCGCCTCCGCAGTCGTGAGCACGCGTGCGCCGGCAAGCGATGTCGGCACTGGCGCACGGTAATCCTCGGTGCGATAACCTTCCGGCTCTGGAGGCGGGTCCTGCGCGCGGACAGGCGAAGCGGCGACCAACATCACCGCAAACATCGCCGCGAGGCGGATCATGGCGACTTGGTCGCGCTCTCCGGACCGATCGGACGGTCGTTCTCGTCGAGCAGCGGCACGCCGTAATCAAGCAGGATCTTGTTGATCGCCGGCTGGTTCTCCTGGATCAGGCGGTTGAGCTGCCGCTTCCAGTTCTGATCGGACCCGCGCACGCCCATGCCGATGCGATAGACCAGCTTCGGTCCGGTCGTCTCCTTCACCAGCGGCGTAATGTGCAGCGGCGGGTTCGCCTTCTTGGCATAGAAGCCCGCCATCGGTCCCCACAGGATGCCGGCATCGATCTCGCCCTTGGCAAGATCGTCCATCATGGCCTGGGCCGACGAATCGTAGCGGGTGTCGATCATCAGCGGATAGGGCTTCGCATTGCCCATCAGGCCGGCGGCGGCCATGTTGGTGGCGGGCGGCGTTCCCGCAACGATGCCGATATGCTTGCCCTTCAGCCGCTCGTCCTCGAGCGTCGTGACCTGATCGAGCTCGCCGCCCGCCTTGGTCACCAGCGCATAGGCCGTGCGGTAATACGGATTGGTGCCTTGGGCGAGGTCATCGCCCTGCGGAAAGCCCATGATCACGTCGCAGCGATGCGCCGCGAGCGTCATCCGCACGAAGCCGGTCGCCTGCGGAAAGAACATGTAGTCGAGCTTCTTCTGCAGCTTCTCGGCAAACAGCTCGCCGATCTTGTTCTCAAACCCCTCGCCCTTCTCGTTCGAGAACGGCAGGTTGCGCGGATCGGCGCAAATGCGCAGCACCTTGGCGTCGACCAGCTCGATCGAGAGTTCGCCCTGATCATTGATCTGCGCGCGCGAGATATCGCCGCCGGCGAGGCTTGCGATCAGGCCGGCAACCGCGAGCAGAACAGGACGGCATCCGACAATTCTCATTACGTCGTCTCCTCGTGATCGGATCGATCGCCGCGATCCACCAATTGCCCGGCGCACCATGACGTGCAACAGGAATAATCATCGCGATTGCGCCGCGTTGCTTGCTGCAGCGCACACTGGCGCGCGGCGACATCGATCGCGCGCTCCGGAGAAACTGAGGCGGAAACATGGTTCATGGCGGATCGGTGCTTGCGCTGCTCCTGGTGCTTTGGACGCCGACCATAGCGTGGGCGCAAGAGGCGGAATTGCCTGTGAGCGAAGTCGCGCCCGGAATCTTCGTTCACAGCGGGGTCACCTCCTTGATGACGCGCGAGAATGAAGGTGCCATCGCCAATATCGGATTCGTGATCGGCGACAGCGCGGTTGCGGTCGTCGATACCGGCGGCAGCGTTCGCGAAGGCCGGCAATTGCTCGCCGCGGTCCGCAGTCACACCGACAAGCCGATCCGCTACGTGATCAATACCCACGCGCATCCGGACCACAGCTTCGGCAACGCGGCGTTCGTCGGTGACGGGACCCGTTTCGTCGGCCACAAGATGCTGCCCCGCGCGCTGGCGGCACGCGGGCAATTCTATCTCGACGGCTTTCGCCGGACGATGGGCGACGCCTTGATCGACGAGGTGAAGATCATTCCGCCGACCGTGCTGGTCGAGGACACGCTTCAGCTCGACCTCGGCGGACGAAGCCTGACCTTGAAGGCCTGGCCGCCTGCCCATAGCGACAACGACCTCACCGTCTTCGACGCGCAGACCAGCACCCTGTTCGCGGGCGACATGGTGTTCCTGGTCCACATTCCCGTGGTCGACGGCAGCCTCAAGGGCTGGCTGCGTGCGCTCGACGACCTCGCGGCCATTCCCGCCGAGCGCGTGGTTCCCGGTCACGGACCCGTGAGCGCCTGGCCTGCGGGGCTCGCCGACGAGCGGCGTTATCTTGAGACGCTGGCCGCGGACGTTCGCGCCCTGGTCAAGAGCGGCAAGCCGATCACGGCCGCGGCCGAGCATGCAGCGGAGGCCGAGCGGCCGCGCTGGCAGTTGTTCGACGATTACAACGCCCGCAACGCAACTGCAGCATTTTCGGAAATTGAATGGGAGTAGCCGTTGGTCCTATAATGACGCGGCTCGCACAGGATTTCGCGAACATGACCGGACATCGCGCCCGCCTGCTCTGCATCGCCAGCCTCTTCACGATCGCGCTGGGCACACCGGCTGCGTCCGCGGCAGAGACCTATGATCCCTGGCCGGGCCTGGTCCAGGACATCTTCAGCAACCGCCCGATGAATGACGGCAACGACGTCATCGGCATCGAGATGCCGTCGCGGGCGGAAGATGCCGCGATCGTGCCGGTGACGCTGCGCAGCAAGCTTCAGCCCAGCGACAGTCGCCGCGTCGTCGCGATCACGCTCGTGATCGACGAGAACCCGGCGCCGATGGCCGCCAGGTTCACGCTTGGACCGGACGCCAACGTCACCGAGATCTCGACCCGCGTCCGGGTCAACAACTACACCAACGTTCACGCCGTCGCGGAGCTCAGCGACGGAAAGCTCTATGTCAGCAAGGTCTATGTCAAAGCCTCCGGCGGCTGCTCGGCACCGGCCGGCAAGAATGTCGAGGAAGCAAACAACCGGCTTGGCCAGATGCGCTACCGGCAATTCACCAGATCCGAACAGGGGCCGGCGAGCAGCACGCGGGACGCCCAGATCATGATCGGGCATCCGAACAATTCAGGCCTGCAGATGGACCAGGTCACGCAGCTCTATATCCCGGCCTTCTTCGTCAACGAGCTGCACATCTGGCAGGACGACAGCCCGGTGCTGGCGATGGAGGGCGGCATCTCGATTTCCGAGGATCCCAATATCCGCTTCACCTACGTCTCGAATGGCGCCAAGCGTTTCCGCGCCGAAGCCAAGGACACCGAAGGGCACGTCTTCGAGCACGAATGGAAGGTCGAGAATCCCGGGACCTGACCTGCCCGCTATCTGCCGATAGACTTTAGAAGCACCTGACTTCAGAAGCACCTGACTTCAGCCTCGGCCTGCGCGCGCCTGAGGTCGTTGAGCGCATTGGCGGCCTGCTCCGAGGAGCGGAACTGACCGCCCAGATTGCCGCGCACCTGCGCCATGCTCAGCACGGTCTCGGCGGTGACGTAGCGGTCATAGGGGATGATCGAGGCGACCACATCGATCGAGCAGGAACATTGCTCGATCGACTGCCGGGATTCGCCATTGGCCTTCATGCAGCCGAACACATATTCCGCCCGCGCCGAGGTCGGATAGTCATTGATCTCCTGGGCCCGCACGCCGATGGCGGTACCGGCGAGCGCCAGGACGGCGACAATCGGTCGTAGCATGCCAGCTCCTGCCATGGTCCTGCTTCCTCTTCTCTTTCCGCAAGCTATGCTATGGAGATTGATCAGAAAAGAAAACATTCGGGGAAGTGGCGCAAGAAACGATGATCATCTCTGTACGCACGGTGTTGGCTGCGGCAGTTCTGGCGGTCATGCAGTTCGGCACCTCGTGCAATGCGGAGACCGTCCGCGTTGCAGCGCAGAAGACCGGAACGCTGGCCTGGGAACTGGCCGTCATTCGCTCCCACGGTCTCGACAAGAAGGCCAATCTGTCGATCGACGTCGTCGAGCTCGCCAGCCCCGAGGCCGGCAAGATCGCGCTGCGCTCCGGCACGGCCGACGTGATGGTGTCGGACTGGCCCTGGGTGTCGCGCGAGCGCTCGCTCGGCGCCAGGCTGCAATTCTATCCCTATTCGAGCGCGCTGGGCGCCGTGATGGTCCCGGCCGCCTCGCCGCTCAAGACGCTCGCCGACCTCAAGGGGCGGAAGCTTGCGGTTGCCGGCGGCGCGATCGACAAGAACTGGCTGCTGCTGCAGGCCGCATTGAAGCAGGACGGCGTCGACCTGAAGTCGCAGGCGAGCATCGTCTACGGCGCGCCGCCGCTGCTCGCCGCCAAGACCCTCGACGGTGAGATGGACGCGACGCTCAACTACTGGAATTTCTGCGCCGCGCTTGAAGCCAGGGGTTTTCGCCGTCTTGCCGGCATGGAAGACGTGCTGAAAAAGCTGGGCAGCAAGGGCCGCATCGCGATGATCGGCTATGTCTTCGACGAAACCTGGGCCAACGCCAACAAGGACCTGGTGGCCCGCTTCATCGCCGTGACGCGTGCCGCGAAAGAGATTCTGGCGACCTCGGATGCCGAATGGGACACCATCGCGCCACTGACCGGCGCGCAGGATCCGGCGACGCTGCACGCCTACCGAGACCGCTACCGCGAGGGGATCCCGCGGCGTCCGATCGCGGACGAAGAAGCCGATGCACGCGTGCTGTACCGGGTGCTGGCGCAACTCGGCGGGCGTGATCTGGTCGGCACCGCGACCGAACTCGATCCCGGCACGTTCTACCAAGCGATCCCGGGAGACTAGCGGTGCTGCGTCTATTGTCCTTCGCACTGTTCATCGCGACCTGGTGGATTGCCTCGCTCGTGATCGGCGATGCCAAGCTGCCGGCCCCACCGGCGGTGCTGTCGGTGCTCGCAGCCGAGGCACGATCGGGGGCGTTGTTCGTCAATCTCGGCGCAACGCTCGCCCGTGTCGCGCTGGCCTTCACGCTTGCAATGGCACTCGGCTCGGCGATCGGCTATCTGATGGGCCGCGTCTCGCTCGCCAATCGCCTCGGCGATCCCTGGCTGATCCTTCTGCTCAATTTGCCGGCGCTCGTCGTCATCGTGCTGGCCTATATCTGGGCCGGCTTGACCGAGGTCGCGGCGATCGCGGCGATCGCCATCAACAAGCTGCCGACCGCCGTCGTCACGCTCCGCGAGGGCGCCCGCGCGCTCGATCCCGCGCTCGACGAGATGGCGACCGCCTTCGCCATTCCGCGCGGCCGCGCCTTCCGGCATGTGGTCCTGCCGCAGCTTGCACCCTATATCGCGGCGGCGGCGCGCTCCGGGCTCTCGCTGGTCTGGAAGATCGTGCTGGTCGCCGAATATCTCGGCCGCCCCAACGGCGTCGGCTTCGAGATCGGTGTCGCCTTCCAGCTGTTCGACATTCCCCTGCTGCTCGCCTATTCGCTGAGCTTTGCCGGCGTCGTGCTCATCATCGAGACCCTGATGGTGCAGCCGTTTGAAACCAGGCTAACCCGGTGGCGGCTCCGTGCAGCTTGAGGTCAATATTTCAGGCAAGAGTTTTGCGAGCGCAGCCGGCAAGCGGCACGACGTGCTCGACACCATCACCTTCACCTTGAACGCCGGCGAGGTTGGCGTGCTGTTCGGCCCATCCGGCTGCGGCAAGAGCACCCTGCTCCGGATTTTCGCCGGACTCGATGGCAACTACCAGGGCCACGTCACGCGCTCGCCCGGCATGCGCCTTGGCATGGTGTTCCAGGAGCCGAGGCTATTGCCCTGGCGCACCGTCGAGGAGAACGTGCGGCTCGCTGCACCTGATGTCGATGCCGACACGCTATCCGCGCTGTTCGAAGTGCTCGAACTGGGCGCGCACAGCAACCACTTTCCCGGCGAGTTGTCGCTCGGCCTCGCGCGCCGCGTCGCGCTGGCGCGCGCCTTCGCCATCGAACCGGATTTCCTGATCCTCGACGAGCCGCTGGCCTCGCTCGACAATGCGCTGGCGGGGCGGCTGCGCGACCAGATCGCCACGCTGGTGGCCAGCCGGAAGATGATGACGCTGCTGGTCACCCACGATCTCGACGATGCCGTCCGCCTCGGCGACCGCCTGTTCTTCCTATCGCCGCGGCCGGCGCGGATCCTTCACGTCGAAACCATCGCCGCGCCGCGCGCTGTGCGCGGCGAGGCCGAGATCGGCGAAATCAAGCGGCAGCTCTCACAGTTGGACCTTGCAAATATGTGAGACGCCGTCATCCTTGGACGAAAGCGGTAGGGAGAGATCGGATGTCGCGCGCGTTGATCGCTGTTGGTGTTGCGTTGCTGGTGCTGCCGGCAACCGTGCTCGCCCAAAGCAAGGGCAAGGGCATTCGGTTGTGGAATCTGACCAGCGCGACGATCTCGAGCTTCGAGCTGTCGCCGGCCGGCAAGAATGAGTGGGGCCCCAACCAGACGCTGAACGACAAGGACAAGGAAGTCGACCACGACGAGCGCCTGCGCATTACCGGCGTGGAGCCTGGCCGCTACGATGCCAGGGTCGGCTACAGCGGCGGCAAGCAGTGCGTCGCCCGCGACATCGAGATCAAGGCGGACGCCGTGTTTTCGGTCTCCGACAAGGATCTCAGGGATTGCAACAAATAAGGAGCTAACCGGCCGGCGGTTCGCCGCCCGTGCTCGCACGATCATTGGTGTGCGGATATTCGCAGCGCCATCGCACCGCAGTCCATTTCGGATGTTCGCCGACCCATTGCGCGATGTACGGCGGCGCGGCCATGGCGCATTGCTGCAGCGAGCCGCTCCAGTTGAACACCAGATGCTGCTCCTCGCAGGTGGCGGGCGACAGCACGGCACATACAGTGACAATCAGATCAATCGGGTTCATGCATGAAACCTCGCGGGCGTCGTCAAAAGATAACATAAGCGCTACGCCCGCAGCAGCCGGAAGTTTCAACGCCGTGCGAGATCGAGCGGAACCAGGCGGTCACGGCCCCGCTAGAACGTCGACCTGGTCCGAGCCGGCAGCCGTAAGACCGGCGCCTTGCCGCCAGTTCATTTCGTCAATAAGCTGGTTCCTCACAACTGCTAACAGGCTGATGGCTCTTACGGAAACCTTCTGGCGTGGCGCCGCGATCGCTGTGTGCTTGCTGGCGCTCGCCGCAGGCGCTTGGCCTCTCACGGGTCAAGTCCGGCGTGCTGCTGCGGAGCCCCAACCGGATAAATCGGATTCGGGCCGTACCGAGCCCTCCCGCACCGCAAACAGCGACCAGGCCGTGGTCAAGCTGACGCCCAGCCAGCAGGGACAGATCGGACTCGAAACCGCGGTTCTGGAAGCCGCTCCGCATCCCGAGCAATTCCACGCATACGGCGCCGTGCTGGACATCTCCCGCATCACCGAGCTCACCAACAGCTACGCCAACGCACAGGCGCAGCTCCAGACCGCGCAGGCCAAGCTCGAAGTCGCGAAGAGCGCGTTCGACCGGACCAAGAACCTGGTCGACTCCGCCGCGCTGCCGAGAAAGGAAGCCGAAACTGCGGAGGGAACGTTGCGGACCGACAAGGCCGCGCTTGCCGCCGCGGAATCGCAGCTCCGGACGCTGGCGGCGACGGCGCAGCAGGAATGGGGGCCGGTGATCGGCCGCGGCATCGTCGAGCGCTCGCCCGCCGTTGTCAGGCTGATCGAACGCGATCAGTTTCTGGTCCAGGTGACGCTGCCGCCCGGCGTGAGCGTCACCGGGACTCCTGGAACGGCTCTGGCGCAGGCGCCGACACGAAATGCGAATATCGATCTTCAGTACGTCTCGCCGGCAACACGCACCGACCCCCGCGTTCAGGGACTGAGTTATTTCTTCTCGGCGCCGGGCGACAGCGGCCTGTTGCCCGGCATGAACACGACAGTCTATGTGCCATCCGGCAACACGTATGAGGGCGTGTTCATCGAAGATACCGCGATCGTGCGATGGCAGGGCCGATCCTGGGTTTACCTGCGCGTGAGCTCCGACAGCTTCCGGCGGCTTCCGATCAGCACCGATCAGCCGGTCTCGGATGATGACTACGTCGTCCGGGACATCCCGTCGGGATCCGAAATCGTGATGCGGGGCGCGCAGGTCTTGCTGTCCGAGGAGGCCAAGAGCCAGCTTCGGGGCGGCGATGACAATGACTGACGGCATCGGCGCCAGCAGGTCAGGCCCGCAAGCCGCTCTTGTCGCGTTCGCCATCCGCTTCCGCGGCATCGTGCTCGCGTTGTCGTTGGCGCTGCTGGGCTATGGCCTGTTCGCGCTCGGCGAAGCCAAATACGGCGTCTTCCCCGAATTCGCTCCGCCTCAGGTTACGATCCAGACCGAAGCCCCCGGCCTCAGCCCGGAGCATGTCGAGCTTCTGGTCACCCAACCGATCGAAACGTCGATCAACGGCCTGGCCGGCGTCGAAAGCCTGCGCTCGTCGTCGATCCAGGGCCTCTCGGTGGTGACGGTCGTCTTCCAGCCGGGTAGCGATATCTACCGGGCGCGGCAATTGGTGACGGAGCGCCTTGCCGTGGTGGCCGCGCGGCTCCCGCAGGGCGTGCAGCCGCCGTCGATGACGCCCTTGACCCCGCTGGCCGGCACGGTGCTGGTCATCGGCCTGACGTCCGACAAGCGCTCGCTGATGGATCTGCGCACCATTGCGGACTGGACCGTATCAAGACGGCTTCTGGCCGTACCGGGCGTCGCCCAGGTCGCCACCTACGGCAAGGATGTCAGGTCTCTGCAAGTGCAGGTCCGCCCCGACGACCTGATCCGGTTCAAGGTCGGCCTGAATGATGTACTGGCCGCTGCGCGCAAGGCCACCGGCGTGCGGGGCGCCGGCTTCATCGATACCGCCAATCAGCGCATCACGCTGCAAACCCAGGGCCAGTCTCTGACGCCCGAGCAGCTGGCCCGCACCGTGCTTCTGCACGAAGGCGGTGCTAGCGTGGTTCTCGGCGACGTTGCGACCGTCGTGACCGCGCCCGAGCCGCCGATCGGGGCCGCCCTGATCGACGGCGTGCCGGGCATCATGCTCATGGTGAGCCAGCAATACGGCGCCAATACACGAGAGGTCACCACGCGCACCGAAGCCGCGCTGCAAGAGCTGCGACCGGGCCTTGAAGCCGACGGAGTTCGACTCCAGGCGGACATCTTCCGCCCTGCCAATTTCATCGACGCGGCGACCGAGAACGTGCTCAACGCCCTGTTGATCGGCGGCGTGCTCGTGGTCGTCGTTCTCTTTCTATTTCTGTTCGACTGGCGCACCTCGATCATCAGCTGCACGGCCATCCCCCTGTCGTTGATCGCGGCCGTGCTCGCGCTGCAATGGATGGGTGAAACGCTCAACACCATGACGCTGGGCGGCCTTGCAATCGCGATCGGCGAAGTCGTCGATGACGCCGTGATCGGCGTCGAGAATGTCGTGCGCCGCTTGCGTGAAAACCGCCGGGCAACGGTGCCGAGATCCGAGGTTCGCGTCGTGCTCGACGCCTTCCTCGAAGTGCGTACCGCCGTTGCCTATGCGACATTTGCGGTGCTGCTGGTCTTCCTCCCGATCCTGACGCTCCCCGGCATTGCCGGCCGCCTGTTCGGCCCGCTGGGCATCGCCTACATCTTCGCCGTGCTCGCCTCGCTCGCGGTCGCGCTTACGGTGACGCCGGCGCTCTCCATGCTGCTCCTCGTCGGGAAGACCGGCGAACGGCGCCTGCATGAACCGCCTGCGGTGCGGTGGTCTCGTCGCTACTACCAGGCCTTGCTGCGCCGTATCGGCCGTTACCCGAAGCTGGTGATGACGTCAGCCGCCGCTTTGACGATCGCCGGCGCGGCGATGCTGCCTTTCTTCGGCGGGACGTTCCTGCCGGATCTGCGGGAAGGCCATCTGATCCTGCACGTCTCCGCGATTCCCGGCACCTCGCTCGACGAATCGCTTCGCATCGGCAAGCTGATGACGGATACGCTGCTGAAAATCCCGGGTGTACGCCGGGTGGCGCAGCATGCCGGCCGGGCCGAAGCCGGCATCGACACGGTCGGTCCGCATTCCAGCGAGTTCGAGGTCGACCTGGAGCCGGGGCTCTCGGGCAAGGCACAATCCGCGGCAGAAGCGCGCATCAGAACCGCGCTTGCCGACTTCCCCGGGGTTTCCTTCTCGAGCAAGACCTACCTGACGGAACGCGTCGAGGAGACCGTCTCCGGCTTCAGCGCGGCGGTGGTGGTCAACATCTACGGACCCGATCTCGATGCGCTCGAGCGCGCGGCACGCGACGCCGCGCGAGAACTGGATGAAGTCGGCGGTGCCGCCGACGTCCAGCAACGAACCCCATCGGGTATGCCGCAGGTCAATGTGACGCTGCGCCCGACCGACCTGCAACGCTGGGGGCTCGATGCGGTCGAAGTGCTCGAACTGATTCGGACCGCCTATCAGGGCGACGTCGTCGGCCAGGGCTACGAAGGCAATGCCGTCTTCAATGTCATCGTGATCCTCGACGCGTACGACCGCGCCCGGCTCACCCAGATCGGTGACCTGCCGGTGCGCACGCCGAGCGGCGCCTACATTCAGCTGAAGCAGATCGCCGACGTCTACGAGACGTCGGGCCGCTATCAGATCCAGCATCTCAATGCGCAGCGCGTTCAGACCGTGACGGCCAACGTCAGCGGACGCGATCTCGAATCCTTCGTGGCCGCCGCCAAACGCAAGCTGGCTCGCGAGGTCACGCTGCCGCCCGGCGCCCGTGTGGAATTTGCCGGGGCGGCCGAGGCTCAGGCCCGGTCGCGGCACGATCTCATCGTCAACTCCTTGCTGGCCGGGACAGGCATCGTCGTTCTGCTCGCGATGGTGACCGGCCATTGGCGAAATTTGTTGCTGGTCCTGATCAACCTGCCGTTCGCCTTTGTCGGCGGCGTGTTCGCATTGGCGCTGACCGGCGGCCTGCTTTCACTGGGATCGATGGTCGGCTTCGTCACGCTGTTCGGAATCACGCTGCGCAACTCGATCCTCATGATCTCGCACTATGAGCACCTCGTGCTGGTCGACGGTCGTGTGTGGGGACTGGATACCGTGATCGAGGGCGCAGCCGATCGGCTCGTCCCGATCCTGATGACGTCGCTCGTGACCGGCCTCGGATTGCTGCCGCTGGCGATCGGCGCGGGAGAACCGGGACGCGAGATCGAGGGCCCGATGGCGATCGTGATCCTGGGGGGCCTGATGACCTCGATGGCGCTTAGTCTGCTGGTGCTGCCGACCCTCGCGCTTCGATATGCGCGCTTCAAGAGCCGCGCCTGAACACGTGCAAGGCGCGTGACGAGCTGGACCCGGTTTCGCTACACAAGCAGCGAACCGCGCGGACCAGGCATTGGCAGCGCGATCGGGCAATGACGGTTGAGCGATTTCTTGTTGGCGGGATCGCCGAAGCCGGTTCAGACCAGCTTTGCGCGCCGGCGCGGTCTGTTCGACAGGCGCCCGGGGATCGAAAGACCCGCCGACACTGCCACGGCCTCGACGGCGTATGCCATCGAAGCCGCGGCAGGTCGTCAGGTGATGTTACTTGCGCGCTGCGCAGGCGTACATGTTGATTTCCATGCCCACCGGCACTTCGACGATCTTCGGTGTTTTCCAGGCCATTTCCTTCTCCCAAGGTAAAGTTGGCGCAAGCCTCGCGCCGCGCGGCAAACTAAGACTGGCTTTTCCAGGGCGCAAGCTGGGCTGGTCGGAACCCGACTTCGCTGCTGGACATGCCGACACGGACGACGGCTCGCTGACGCCTGCCCGGCCTTGAGACGGCCGGGAAATCCCGACACTGATCTGTCAGGCATTTTCCGGCTGCCGGGCAGCGGCGCATCGATAAGCAAACCCGATTGCGCCGCGCCGGTCTTGCCCAAGAGCGAAATCGCAACTTTTTTTGTTATGCGCGGAATCCAGCATCGATATCCGGGATCCGCCCAGCCGGACTCGCCGGCAACGCGGCTATTTAAGCAGACGCAGCAGGGCCCGGCCGGCCCGCGACTTCAGCTCTTTCGCGTCCAGCGTTCCGTCACTGTCGGGATCGGCGGCCTTGAAGCGCTGCTCGACCACCGCGAGGTATTCGTCGAGCGTCAAGGTGCCGTCGTGATCCGGATCAGCCATCTTGAGTTCTTTCGCGGTGAGCCGTCCGTGCAACTCGCGCACGTCGAGCGTGCCGTCATGATCGGGATCGAGCTTCGCGAACAAATCGGCGGCAGCCTTCTTCGCTTCGGCAAGATCGACCGTGCCGTCATTGTCGGGGTCGAGCATCTTCAGCGCGTTGCGACTGCCGGATGCCGCCAAAGCGGGACCCGCGAGGGCGGCCATGGCCAAACTCAAAGCAAGCGATCGGCGCGAAATCATCATAGGTCTCCTTTGAGAGCCGCTCCTGCCGAAACTCCCGTCAAGACAAGAAACGGAGCCTGCCCTGCGTCGAACCCACCATAGCAGTTCCGACGAAGCTGCCTACCCGTCAAGGAGGCGGCAGACCGTGTCGGGTTTCGGGTGGAAAGCGATTGTCTCACGGATCATGTCTGGCATTCGGCAGATTGCATTGCACCGGGGATCAGCGAGGCGACCCATGAGCGAGATTGACAGGACCACATTGGGCTCACTCGTCGCACTGATCCTGATCGCGCCGGTGTCCGCGCAGAACGCGGCCCCCGCCCCGACAATGGATGCGGTCCAGCATCGCACCCTCACCGGCAAGGAGCGGCTCGGGCGCAAATGGACCGACGAGCAGCGCATCGACAACTGCAATGTGCCGCCGGACAAGCGCGGCACCAAGCCGCGGCCGAGTGCGTGTCCGCATGCGCCGTCAAGCTGATCGAACGCTTCGCACTGCGACATAGCGACGGTCCCGCCTGGTGTTGAGTATTCCACACGACGGTAAGCCACGGACGCATTTGCGAAAAACCTGACGAGCTCAACCAGCCTCCCGAGCTTGGCTGGGGTTCGTTCACGTTTTCGTATTGACCCGTTTTGGTTTCAGGCGGATGGTTCCGCCCGCAACGTCAGGAATAGGCGTGCAGAAAAAGGTTCATTGGGAGGATAGGATGAGACGCATTGCGCTGGCCGCAAGCCTCGTGATTCTTGCATCGTATGGTGCAAGCGCCCAGACCAACGAGCAGTTGGTCAAAGGGGCGACCGATACTTCGAACGTTCTCAATTATGGAATGGGTTACAATCTTCAGCGCTTTTCGACGCTGAACCAGATCAACAAGGACACCGTCAAGAATCTGGTGCCGGTCTGGAATTACAGTTTGAACGACGACCGCAGCGAGGAATCGCAGCCGCTCGTCTACCAGGGCGTCCTTTACGTCACGACGCACAACGCGACGATTGCGGTCGACGCCAAGACCGGCAAGCAGATCTGGAAGACCAAGGTCGAGTATCCCGCCGAGACACCGCGGATCGTCTGCTGCGGCATCATCAATCGCGGCGCCGCGCTGTATGACGGCAAGGTGTTCCGCACCACCCTCGACGCCAATGTGATCGCGCTCGATGCCAAGACCGGCAAGGAGCTGTGGCGCCAGAAGGCCGCCGACATCAAGGAAGGCTACTCGATGACGGTGGCGCCCTTGGTCGCCGACGGCGTCGTGATCACCGGCATCTCGGGCGCCGAATTCGGCACCCGCGGCTTCATCGACGGCTGGGATCCGGCCACCGGCAAGCAACTCTGGCGGACCTACTCGATCCCGACCCCGGACGAGCCCGGTGGCGACACCTGGAAGGGCGACACCTGGAAGCTGGGCGGCGGCTCGACCTGGATCACCGGCTCCTATGATGCCGAACTGAACACGGTGTATTGGGGCATCGGCAATCCGGGCCCGTTCAACTCGGCGGTGCGTCCCGGCGACAACCTCTACACCTGCTCGGTGCTCGCACTCGACCCGAAGACCGGCAAGATCAAGTGGCACTACCAGTTCTCGCCGAACAATCCGTTCGACTATGACTCGGTGGCCGAGATGGTCCTCGCCGACATGAACGTCGAGGGCAAGCCGACCAAGGTGCTGATGGATGCCAACCGCAATGGCTTCTTCTACGTGCTCGATCGCACCAACGGCAAGCTGCTCGCGGCCAATCCCTATGTGAACGTCAACTGGGCCACCGGCATCGACATGAAGACCGGCCGCCCGATCGAGACCGACGTCTCCAAGGATGCGCGTGACGGCAAGAAGGTCACGGTCTACCCATCGATCCTCGGCGGCAAGAACTGGGAGCCGATGTCGTTCAATCCGCAGACCGGCCTCGCCTATGCCAACACGCTCGCCTTCGGCGGCCACTACAAGGCCGAGCCGGTGACGTTCAAGCAGGGCGAATGGTATCTCGGCATGGACCTCACCGATCCCTGGGAATGGGGCACCGGACCGCGCGGCCATCTCAAGGCGATCGATCCGATGACCGGCAAAGCGAAGTGGGAAGCGCCGAGCGACATTCCGCGCTTCTCCGGCGTGCTCTCCACGGCCGGCGGCGTGGTGTTCTCCGGTCAGCTGACCGGCGAATTCGAGGCGTTCGACGCCGACACCGGCAAGAAGCTCTGGCAATTCCAGACCGGCTCGGGCATCGAAGGACAACCCATCACCTGGCAGCAGGACGGCGTGCAGTATGTCGCCGTCACCTCGGGCTATGGCGGCGTCTATTCGCTGTTCTCCGGCGACGAGCGGCTTGCCAAGGTGCCACCCGGCGGCTCGCTGTGGGTTTTCGCGGTCAAGAACTGAGCGCGGAGCACACGTGACTGAACGCGTATCCCTGTTGACGGCGGCGATCTTCGCCGCCGTCGCGGCGACCTTGATCATATTGATCCCGGCGGCCGCACAGCAACCCAGTGCAATCGACCTTGAGGGTCAGGCCGACCAGGGCAAGGTCATCTACGCCAAGAATTGCTCGCATTGCCATGGACCCAACATGGTCAATTCCGGAACCATCACGCCGGATTTGCGCGCATTTCCCGACGACAAGACGCGCTTCGTGACCACCGTGAAGCAAGGCAAGAACGGCAAGATGCCGCCCTGGCTCGACATCCTGAGCGAGCAGGAGATCGCCGACGTCTGGGCCTTCCTGGTGACCCGGAGGCCGCAATGAGAGCAATCCTCGCGGGCACAGCGGCAGCCCTGCTGCTTGCGATGACGGCGGCGGCACATGCCGGCGACGCGCCGCTCAAGGTGTGCCTCGACGAGGATCTGCCGCCGCTATCGGCGCATCATCGCGGCAAGCCGGATGCCGGCTTCGACGTCGCGCTCGCGCAAGCGGTTGCCGAGCGGCTCGGGCGGCCGCTCAAGATCCAGTGGTTCGAGAGCAAGCTCGACGAGGATTCGAGCCCGGCGCTCGAAGCCAACGCGCTGCTGTCGGACGGCCGCTGCGCGCTGGTCGGCGGCTACGCCCTCACCACCGACTCGCTGAAGGTGCCCGGCGTCACGACCGCCAAGCTGCCGGACTTCGACGGCGCGACGCGCGACGATCGCCGCCGGCGGATTCCGATCGGGGTGCTGGTGCCGAGCCAGCCCTACATCTATTCGCCGATGACCGTCGTGCTCGGGCCGAAAGCGAAACAGCGCAAGATCACCGATATCGGCGACCTCGCCGGCCTTCGCCTGACGATCGAAAGCGGCACGCTCGGCGATGCCATCCTGATGACGTTCGACAAGGGCAGGCTGATCGAGGACATCACCCACCTGGTTCCCGGCCGCAGCGACCTGCTGGGCGAACTCGAGCGCGGCGAATACGACGCCACGCTGCTCGACCTGCGCCGCTTCGACGCCTACCGCGCCGAGCATCCGGACACCAAGATCGCCGCCTCCGGCTATTACTATCCGATCGGCGCCAACCGCGGTTACGTCGCGCTCGACACCGACAAGGCGCTGCTGGAGGCCGTCAACAAGGCGCTCGCCGATCTGCAAGCCAAGGGCGCCATCGCCGAGCTCGGCAAGGCCGCCGGCCTCACCTGGCTCGCGCCGCGCGAGCCGATCGTCCTCGGCGATGTCTGGCTGAAGATCCTGAACCGGTGATGCCGGCGACTACCGCAGGTAGCTCGCCAGGTTCATGCTCTGGATCTTGGAGATCGCCGAATAGGACGCCGTCAGCTGGGCCTGATAGGTCGACAGCTGCGCCGTCACCGCGGCGACGTCGACGCTGGTGAGGTCCGTCGACAGGGTCTTGGCGAAGTTCTGGTAGTCGCTCTGGTCGGTGCTGCCGGTCTCGATCTGCGACGCCGCGGTCGAGAGCTTGGCCTGCACCGTCGACGTCGCATCCAGCGCGGTGCTGGCGAGGTCGAGCGCCTGCGAGATATCGCTCGACGACAGGCTCGAGCTGTTGCCGACATATTTCAACAGCCGCATGACCTGCTCGAACGCCGGATTATCCGCGGTGACGCCATAGGACACCGACTGGCTGTCGGAGACGCGCACGGTCGCGATCTCGCTGTCGCCCTTGTAGTAGCTGGTGTCCGATGTCGTCAGCGAGCCGGTGCCGGTGCCGAAGGTCGACATGTCCACCGGGGCGGTGTCGGTGCGGGCTCCGCTGAAGACGTATTCGCCGTCATACTGGGTGTTGAGCAGTCCCTGCATCTGCGCCATGGCCTGCTGGGCATAGTTGATCACCGATGCCGTCGCCGTGCTGCTCCCGGTGGTGGCCGCGCTGAGCTGGGTGCGCAGCTGGGTGATGATGTCGGTCACCGAGCCGACCGCCGAATACATCGCCTGCACCTTGTTGTCGGCGAGATTGGCGGCGTCGATATAGGACTGGGCGCGCGTCACCGAGACCTGCAGATTGATCACGCGCCCGGCGCCGGATCCGTAGCCGCCGAAATCCTCCGATTGCATCCCGGAAGATTCCTGCACCTGCTCGTTGGCCATCGCCGCCTGCAGCCGCAGCGCGCTCGTGATCATCTGGTCCGACTGCGCGAAGGTGGCAACACGCATCAACATGACGACGGTCTCACACTCAGCTTGCGGTCATCGCGGTCATCAGCGCCGAGAACATGGCGTTGATGGCCGTGATGATCTGGGACGCGGCGGCGTATTTGTTCTGCAAGGCACTTAGATTGGCGCTTTCCTGGTCGATGTTGACGCCGGATTGCGACGACAGCGAATTCGCATAGGTCGACTGCGCCGTCTGCTTGGCCGTGTAGGTCGACGACGCCTGGGTCGCCTTGCCGGCGACGTTGGCGACGATCGCAGCCGCATAGTCGGTGAACGAGCCGGTGGTGGCGCCGAGCCCGCCCGCCATCGCGAAATTGGTCGATCCCGTCAGGGCGCTCGAGAGCGCGTTGATCACCGTCGCCGAGCCGGGCGACAGCACCGAGTTTCCGGTCGTCAGCGTCGATGACGCACCGAGCGTCGCGGTCGGCAGCGCCGACGTGCCGTTGAGGATGTCGCTGCGCACCGCGATATCGGAGGCGCTGGTCCCGGTGATCAGGTCGTTGAGCCCGAAATAGTCCGAAAATCCCTCGGCTGGACTGCCGACCGAGCTCGTCATCTCGTTGATGGCGACGCCGTAACCGGAGCCGTTCGCCGAGATCGTCAAATGTCCGTTGGCATCGAGCGAAGCCGTGACGCCGGGCACCTTGCTGTTGATATCGTTGACGAGCGCGCTGACCGTGGTATCGGACGCGAGATCGAGATCCTTGTAGGACACCAGATTGCCGCTCTTGTCCGTAACCGCAATCCGCACCGTGCCAGTCGCCGACAACGGCGTCGAATTGCTCACGGTCGCGGTTCCGGTCAAGGTCGCCGGCGGCGGCAACGATGTGCCCTGGTTGGAGACGGCGTTGACGGTCGCGGTCAGCTGCTGAGCGAGCTCGTCGAGCTGCGACTGCGCGGCCGGCAGCGTCTGGTCGCGCAACGTGATCAGTGCACTGACCTTGCCGGACGTGATCTGCGAGGTGATGTCGACCCCGTTGACGGTGATCGCGCTGAAGCCGCTCGTCGCCGATCCCGCGGCGTAGGTCGTCGCCGCCGTGACACTGGACGCCGGCGTGTAGCTCAATGGATGCGCCGTGCTGTCGACCAGGGCCTGTCCCGAGCCGGTATAGACCTGCACGTCGCCGCTCGAGTTGGTGAAGTAGCTCACGTTCATTTGCGATGCGAGGTCCTGCAACGCGCTGTTGCGCTGGTCCTCGAGATCGGCGGTCGGCTGGCCTGCGGCGGCTTCCTGCTTGATCTGCTTGTTGAGGTCCGAGATCTGCTGCAGATCGGAATTGATGTCGGTGACCGACGACGCGATGTCCTGGTCGGCGTTGGAGCGCAGCTTCTGGATCCCGCTCGAGGTCTGCTGCAGCTGGTCGGTGACCGCGTTCAGCGCACTGACGGCGTTCGCCTGCAACGACGCGCTGCTCGGCGTGCTCGCCAGCGACGACAACGCCGACTCGAAAGCCGCGATCGTGTTCGCCAGCGAGGTGCCTGTCGTCGAGCTGTCCGAGCTCGAGGTCGAGCCATAGAGCTGCTGAAGCTCGGTCAGATAGTTGTTGTTGGTGTCGGCGGCACCGAGATCGGAATCGGCGCTGACCAGAGACTTCAGCAGCAGCTTGTCGACCGAGCTGGTAATCCCCGTGATCGTGACGCCGGTGCCGACACCAGCGGTAACGCTGCTGCTCTGGTTTGCGGTCTTCTCGGTATAGCCCTTGGTGTCGGCATTGGAGATGTTGGCCGAGGCTATGCTGATCTGCACCTGCGTGGCTGACAGCCCGCTGAATGCGATGCTTCGTGCGATATCGAGCGACGACACGGCCTACTCCCTCCGGCGCTGGCCCGATCAGGCCCGCACGTTGGTGCCATAGGACATCGCGGGCGTAACGCGACGGCCGCCGGCCCCATAAGGCGATACGTTGGCGATCTGCTCGCGGATCGCCTGCATGATCGCCTCGATCCGGCGGTTGCTGGCATCGATCGCCGCGCGCAGCCGCATCACGTTCTCGTCCATTGCGACCCTAAGCTTCAGGATCCGGTCCATCAGCTGCTCGCGCAGCGCGCGGTCCTGGACGTTGAGATTGGCGGCCTTGCCGACCGCCTCGGCCACGCACTGCTCGAACAGGATGGCGAGGCGGTTCTTCTCATCGACCTGCTTCAGCCGCGAGGCCGGCAGGCCCTTGGCGAGCTCGACGTTCTCCTCGTTCACGATCGCGATCAGATTGTCGATCAATGCGATCAACGACCTGGCGCGTTCGTCATTGCCCGCGGGATTGATCTTGATGTTGCGTTCCGGTGTCATGTCATCACTCCCGTTCAAGCTAGTGTCCGCGGCGCAGGTCGCGAACCGATTGTGCGCTGCGCCCGTATGCGGCGATCGCGGTTATCCGGGCGGTGGCCCGGTTGAATTCCTGGTCGAGCCGCGCGCATTCGCGCATCAGCAAGTCGCGCAATGTTCCGATATCGTCGAGCAAAGCGATGAGCTGCGCCCGGTCGTTCGGCTGGACCGCAGCGGCCTTCGCCTTCAGCCGCCGAAGCCTGACCAGCAGGCGGTCATTGTTGTTGTCGGTCATCATCGCGACACCGCGGAGATCAGCGTATCGAACATCTTGTCGACGGTGGTGATCACCTGCGACGCCGCCGAATAGGCCTGCTGCGCCGAGATCATGTTGGAGAACTGGCCGCTGGTGTCGGTGGTGCTCGATTCCAGCTCGCTGCCGTAGATCGTCCCGGCGCCGTTGCTGCCCGAGGTCTGCAGCGTGGCGTTGCCGGAGGCCGCCGTCGCGGAATACATGCCGTCGCTGGCCGCGCTCAATCCGTTAGGGTCGCTGAAGGTCGCAACCGCAATCTTGTAGATCGCGATGGTCTGACCGTTGGAGTAGGTGGCGTCGACCACGCCGCCCTTTCCGATCGCGATGCTGCTCAGCTTGCCGTACGGCAGACCGTCCGAGGTGATGCTGGTGAGATCGACGGCTGGCGTGGTCTGGCCCGACGAATACTGTGTGAGGCCATCGGTCTTGCCGGCCGTACCGAGATTGAGCGTGATGGCGGTACCGTTGGCGGTGGAGCTGTCGGCTGCGCCGTCCTTCCATCCGGTGATCGAGATGGTCGGCGGGCTCGGGTTTGTCGAGGCGAGCGAGCCGTCGGCATTGAAGGTGATATCCACCGTATCAGTGATCGCGTTGGCACTTGCCGTGGTGGAGTCCGACGCGAGCTTGGGCTGCTCGAAGCTGGCCTGCCAGGTATTGTCGGCGGTCTTCTTCCAGTCGATCTGGATCGTGCTCGCCGTACCCAGCGAATCGTAGACCGTCATCGAGCTGTTGAAGGTCGCGCCGACGGCGGCATCGGCCGGCAGGTTCGCCGCGACCGTGGTCTTGGTGGTGGCGCTGCCGCTGGTGGAGGCCACCTGGGTATTGATCGGCCCAAGGCTCGCGGCAGAGGCATTGCCGATGATGTTGCCGTCGGCGTCGGTACGCCAGCCTTCGAGGTAATTGCCGTTGTTGACGAGGTAACCCAGATTGTCGGTGGTGAACGCACCGTTGCGCGTATAGGAAGTCGTGCCGCCGGTCGTCGCGTTGGTGGTGACAAAGAAGCCGCTGCCCTGGATCGCAACGTCGGTGGCGTTGGTCGTCGCGGCCAGCAAGCCCTGCTGGGTGATATTGGCGCGGCCGGACACCGTGACGCCGCCGGACGTGTACGAGGTGGCGCTGTTCGACGCCGTCACCAGATCCTCGAACATCGCCGACGTGGTCTTGTAACCGGTGGTGTCGGCGTTGGAGATGTTGTCGGAAATCATTGCCAGCGACTGGCTCTGCGCATTGAGCGCCGAGATCGCCGAGGAAAGTGCACCAGTGAGACTCATGATAATACTCCGGAAGCAATCAGGACGTGACGCCGATGATGTTGGCGGCGCTGACCGAGACGCCGTTCACGAGCAGCGACGGCGTCGAGCCGGAGGCATCGATCCCGGTCACCGTTCCCGTCATCGTGGTGTAGCTGAGCAGCGAATTGCCGGCGGAGTCGGTCGCGGTCACCTGGATGGTGTACTGGCCGCCATTGCTGAGCTGCGTGCCGTTCGTGGTCTGGCCGTTCCAGGTGAAGCTGTTGGAGCCGGCGTTTCCGGTCCCCTTGCCGCTCCATACCGTGTTGCCCGAGGAGTCCTGGATCGTGATCGCGACGTTGGACGCGGCCGAGGTCAGCGAGTAGCCGAACGTCGCCGAGCCGTTGGTCAGCTCCGCCGTATTCGTCTTCGCCTCGACGGTGTGACCGATGTAGTTGACCGAGTTGAGCGTCACGAGGCTCGAGAACGAGCTCGCCAGCGACGTCATGCTGGCGTTGGTCGACTGCTGCTCGGTGAAGTTGGCGTAGGAGGTGAGCTGATTGATGAAGTCGGTCGTGCTGGTGGCATTCAGCGGGTCCTGGTTCTGCAGCTCGCTGACCAGCAAATTGAGGAAATCGGTCGAGCTCATTCCCATCGACGCGGTCGACGATGAGCTCGACGATGAACTCGAGGCGGCGGAGGTTGCAGCAGAGGTTGCCGAGGAAACGGTCATGACAAGGCTCTCTTCGTCGCGGGTCAGTGCGACGGAACGCGTTGGAACATTGGGGTCGTGAAGTCGTTCGCAGATAAAACGGATGACGCGCCGAATTCAGGCGCGGATTCATCTCGGTGGAATCACTTGATTAATCGGCAGAATTTGCCGATCGGCCAACGGCCATAAGGCGCTCCTCAGAGCTCGCAAAGGGTCGCCAGCGACCCGCCACGGAAACGCGCGGCGTCGTCATCGGGCAAACGCAGAGAGCCTAGAGCGAAAGGTTGATCGGCAGATCCGGCTCGCCGAACAGCAATGCCGGCGGCGTCAGCGCGGGCAACAGGCACAGCGCCAGCAACAGCGCGGGCAGCACCTTGCCTTGCGGCGCGGATTCGCCCGCAGCTTGCGCATCGTTTGGCTGGTCTTCGGGCGCAGCCGGCTCCGAAGCCGGCTCGGGAGGCGCCTGTTGGGGCAGTTTCGCCGCTGCGGCCGTGATGCGGTCGACAAGCCCCTTGGGTGCGCGAACCGGCGGTGCCGCAAGGGCCCGCCGCACCGCGCTGGCCTCTTCATAGAGCGTCCGCGCCTCGGCCGAGGAGGCCAGCAGTTGGACGGCGGCAAGACGCTGATCATCGGGCCAGCGGGACAGATCCTCCCCCAGCCGGTCGATCAGGTCTTCGAATGTCGCAACGTCCATCCCGCGCGCAGATCCAGCCTCGTCGCCAAGGCTGTCATAAAGCATTCGCGGGACGGCGGAAATCAATTTCCGCCGCCGGTCCGTCAGGTCCAGCATGGTGCTCACCGGGCGGCCTTTTTCCCCAACAGGACGCCCGCCCTGGCGCCCTGCCCCCTCCCGGCGAAACCGGTTCGCCGGCCGATTCGCCCGCTCAGCGGCCGGCGGCCGATTCGAGCGTCTTGTCGAGCGTCTTGGCCTTGGCCGCCTTGCCGGCGGTCGCCTCGACATATGTCCAGGCGTCGCGAAGCTCAGTCAGGCTGGCGATGATGCGCCGGAAATTCTCCCTGGCGTGCGGCCGGCCGTAGGAGCGCAGGCATGCCATGATCAGGGCATTGTAGGTCCGGAACAGGCGATCGGCCATCGCGCCGCCGCGGGTGACGTCGAGATGGTGGCTCAGTCCGCGCAGGATCGCGGTCGCCCGCGTCAGATAGGCGTGCCCTTCCTCGAAGCGCTTCGCCTCGTGCGCATCCAGCGCCTTCTGCAGGAAGGTGATGGCGCCATCGCACAGCATCACCACCGCCTTCAACGGCGGCACCGCCACCGCGGCGGATCGATAGGCATTGTTGGCGAGGTAGGCCGTGGCATTCTGGGTCATTATTTACTCGATGATGCGTTCAGGAGGGCACTCAGGTAGCCCAGCGTGTTGTTCGCGCTTTCGATGGCGGCCTGATAGTTGGCGTATTGAAGCTGCAGCTGCGCCTTGAACGTCGCTGCATTGCTCTGAATGTCATTGACCTGGGATTGCAGCTCGGTGTCGCGCGACTGCAAATTGGTGATCAAGGTTTGCAGCTGACCGCTGGTCCCGGAATTGGTCTGCGCGAGTTGATAGATCTGCGTCGCAAGACCGGAGGTCGACGACACGGTGATCGATTGCGAGGTCGAGCCGGTATAGGTGAATGCCATGCCGGCATAGATCGTGCCCGCGTTGCCGATAATGGAGTTGCCGACAATCGAAAAGCCGGAGCTGTCGCCGCCGACCGAGGCCCCGCTCAGCGTGCCGGTCGAATCCACGGTCACGTCGAGCGTGAAGGATTGCGGGGACGTGCCGGTATTGACCACGCTGAGCTGGCTGGACGAGGTGGTGGTCTGCGCCGACAGCAGTTTGGTCACACCGGCCAGATTTTGCGTCAGCACCGTCGACAGCGTACCCGTATCGAGCTGCAGCTCGTTGTTCTCGTTGAAGGACAGGCCGAGATCGGCCATCGTCATGCCGTTCACGGTCCCGCTCAGCACCTGCTGGAGCTGGGTCATGATATCGCGCATCGTGCTGTCGCCGAACAGCACTGCGGTCGATGCGGCGGTGCCGTCGGAATTCTGCGCGGACTGCGCGATCACCTGATCGCGAAACGCGTTGTAGTTGGTGACGAAGGTCTGCAACGCACTCGTGATCTGGCTGGTGTCGGTCTGGATGCTGATGTTCAGGCTGGTGCCGCTCGGCGTCGGCTGCAGCAGGTCGAAGGTGACGCCGGTCAGAACGTCGGAGATATCGTTGGTATTGCGGGTGAGCGCGATGCCATCGAGCGTGAACTGCGCGGACTGCGACTTCTGCAGCACGTCGGTGAAGGCCCCCGACGTGTCGGTGACGCCGAGCTTGTTCAGGATATCGTCGCCCGACGTCGACGAATAGGTGATGTCGGCAGCGTCCTGGGTCCCGGTCAGCACCATCTCGTAGGACCCGCTCGAGACCTGGACGATCGAGGCCTGGACATTGGTGGTCGAGGTCTGCGCATTGATGGTGTCGACGACATCCTGCATCGACATGCCGCTGGTAATCGAGATCGCCGTGCTGGTGCCGCCGGCCAAGCCGAGCGAGAACGTGCCGGCGAGGCCCAGCGCCGTCGACGAGCTCGACTGCGTGGAGCCGATCACTTTCTGCGCGGTCGCCAGCTGGCTGATCTGGAGCGTATGATCGCCGGTCGCCGAGCCGCTGTTGACGCTCAAGTTGAGCGCCGAGGAGGCGCTGACGTCGCCGGTCGACGAAATCGTCGCCGAGCGCGTGGCAAATGCGTTGGTCGCGATCGAATTGATGATCGAGGTGCTGAGCGACGACAGCCCGGTGGCCAGCGTCGACAATTCCGTCTGCAGCGATTGGTAGGCGGTGATCTTGGCCTGGTTGGCGGTGATCGACGTCGTGATCGTGGTCGCCTGCGTGAGCTTGGCGTTGACCTCGGCTTCGATCAGGGCATCCCAATCGATACTGGTCGAATTGGTCGTGCCGGTGGTTGTCACCGTGCTGGCAGAACTGGGCGACGTCGTGCTGGATGTGCTGCTCGAGGTGGCGCTGCTAACCGTCATGTCGACACTTCCGCCGCAATAGGAATCGGGCCGGCATCATGCCGGCCCGATCTGTCTGTCGAATTAGCCGAGCAGCTTCAGCAGGTACTGCGGCATCTGGTTCGCCGCCGTTTCCGCCGAAACCGCGGCCTGGGTCTTCACTTCGGCCGAGGACAGCGTCGCCTGCTCGGCGGCGATATCGACGTCCTTGATCGCCGAGTTGGCGGACTGCAGGTTCTGGGTCTGGGTCGAGATCGAGTCGGCGCTGAAGTTGAAGCGCGATTCCTGGGCACCGATCTCGGCGCGGGCGGACGACACGGTGTCGATCGCGCTGTCGAGCGCCGACATCGCGCTGGTGGCGGTCGAGAGGCTCGAGACGTCGAGCGAGGTGACGCCGAGCGAGGACGCCGTCAGGCTGGTCAAGGTGATCGTGATGGTGTCGGCCGAGGTCGAGCCGACCAGCACCGAGACGCCCGAGGAGAACACGCTCGAACCGTCGAGCAAGCTCTGGCTGCTGTAGCGGGTGCCGCTGGCGATCGAGTCGATTTCGCCCTTGAGCTGCGTGAATTCCGAGTTGATGTAGGCGCGGCTGGAGTCAGCCACGGTGCCGGACGCGGACTCCGAAGCCAGCGACTTCATGCGGGCCAGGATGTCCGAGATGTTGGAGGCGCCGCCGTCGGCGGTCTGCAGGATCGAGGTCGCCTGCGCCGCGTTGGTGGCGGCCTGCTGCAGCGTCGTGATGTCGGAAGAGATGCGGGTCGAGATCGCGAGGCCGGCGGCGTCGTCGGAAGCCGAGGTGATGCGCGAGCCGCTCGACAGCTTCGACAGCGCGCTGGTTTCCTGCTGCGAGTTGATGTTGAGGTAACGGACCGCGGAGTTCGCGGCGGTGTTGGTGGAAATTGCGGGCATGAGTAGCTCCTGTGATGATGGGGCATGGCATGCCGCATCGGGAAGAAGAGAGGTGACGCGGATCCAGCCCCCGTCCGCCCGATCAAACGGGTCGGCCGCCGGTGGTCAGGCGCGAAATCTTCAGAAGCCGAAATTTATGGTTAGCAGTCGGTAAACGCGCCGCGCAGGTCCCGCTCGTGCCGCTTGAGCATCTCGCGCAGCTGTTGCCGCCCGCGCTTCAAGAGCGATTCGACCGCCGCGACGGTCGTGTCCATCACGTCGGCGATCTCGCCGTTGCTCATGTTCTCGTGGTAGGAGAGGATCACCGCGACGCGCTGCTGCTCCGGCAGGCGCTGCATCGCGAGCTCCAGAAGATTGCCGATTTCGTTGCGCTCGATGACGGTCGAGGCGTCGAGCTGCGTGTCGGCGACCTCGGGCACGACATCGACGTTCTCGGTGCGCGGCTTGCGGCGCAGATCGATGCAACGGTTGCTGACGACGCGATAGAGCCAGGTCGAGAACTTGGCACGGCCGTGCTGCCAGCGGCCGCGATGCGTCCACACCTTGAGCATCGTGTCCTGCACCACGTCTTCGGCGTCGGCCGCGTTACCGACGATGCGCAGCGCGATCGCGTAGGCGCGATCGACATGGCGTTCGACCAGAGCACGAAACGCCGCCTCGTCGCCGGCGGCGAGGCGGTCGAGCAGTTCCTTGTCCTCGTCCTGGATCTCGACGGTGTCGAGCGGGCCCGCATCGGCAACCGTGGGGACGTTGCTCCAGGGAGCCGCCGCTTCGACCGGCGCAGCCGCGACCGTCGTGGCCTCCACCTCGACCGCTGCCATCACATCAAGCGCGTAACTCATCCGCCGCTCTCCAACCAACGCCGCTGGCACACATCCCATGCGGCTTCTGAGCGTTGAACGGAGGCGCCAGGCAAACCAGGCGAACTTTTTTCGTTATTTTTCAAGCGCTTAGCTGGATCTTTTTGCCGACCGCCCGGCAAAAGCTGCCGCCGCGCGAAGGCGCAACCGGCAATTCTACGGAAAATGGAGCAGTCGTTCAGCATCGCCTCGCATGCCCGCGGAAAAGTTCGTCGCGCCGGAAAACGCTGTTGTCACATCAACTAACGCCACGCGAACACGTGCATGCGCGGAGCATGCGAGTGATCCATTGCCGTTGGTCGCCATCTTGCATTCGACGATTGCGACTAGGCAATTTTTTCCGAATCACCATTTCGACGTTATCGGATTTTTTGAATCTGTCAGTCGCGAAGCGCGCGTTTTCGAATCCCGCATCAACTTTTTTGAACCGACGCGCCTGATTTGTCTCATGCACGCGTTCAACGCATGAGGACTGGCGGGAATTTTGCGCATGACGATCATGACGGTCGACGCGACGCGTCGGGCGCAGAATGTTTCTGCATGTTCATTCGATGTTTTCGATACATTTCTGCTGCGCGCCTGCACGGCGCCAGATGGCGTATTTGAAAGGGTTTTTCAGCTTTCTCGCATTGCTGAAAAATTTCCGAATATGTCCGTCAGTTTCGTTCAGCATCGAATCCAGGCTGAGGCGCGCGCGCGCAAGCTCGCGCTGGAGCGCAACGGCTCCACTGAAGTGCGCATCGCCGATATCTATAAGTACTTTCCGTTCAGGCTGTTCGGCCTGAAGCGCGACGCATTGCAGGATCTCGCGCGAATCGAATTCCAAGCCGAGCTCGAGCTGTGCCGCGCCAATCCGGAAATGCTCGAGCAATATCTAGACATGAAGTGCGGCGGCTTTCGCGTCGGCTTCATCTCCGACACCTACTGGAGCACCGAGCAGCTTTCGCAACTGCTGCGCAGCTGCAGTCCCGGGCTGAGCTGGGATTTCCTCTACGCATCCTGCGATCACGGCAGCAGCAAGAGCGAAGCGCTGTTCGAGGCCTATCTCGCCGAGCAAGGCGTCGATGCGGCGAGCTCGTTTCATGTCGGCGACAATCACGACGCTGATATCAAGGGCGCGCGCCGTCACGGCATTCGCCCGCGCTACTATCCGCAGGCCAGCGCGGCGCTGGCCTCGAAGTTTCAGCGCGAAACAGCGATGTACGAACTGCTGTGTCCCGATCAGCCGTCGCGACTCGATCGCGGCGCCCGTACGCTGCGGCGTGCGGTGGCGGCGCGGAGCGCTGAGCATTCGCCAGCCTTCAGCCTCGGCGTGACCGTGCTCGGCCCCGTCATGGCGGCGTTCGACGCCTTCATCGAGGCCCGGCGTGCGGCGCTGGTGCGCGCGGGCGCGCGCGTGGCGATCGGATTCCTCGGCCGCGACGGTCTGCTGCCGCATCGCGTCTGGCAGGCCAGCCATGGCGAGAGCCAGGCAGGCCATGGCGAGAGCCAGGCCGGCCATGGCGAGACCGGCGCCTATATCGAGATCAATCGCCGTGTCAGCCTGGTCGGATCCGCCGATACGCTCGAGCCGCTGATCGAGCTGCTGAGCCGTGTCGTCAAGATCGACGCGCCGACCTTTGTCGATATCGTCAAGGTGCAGCCGCCTGCGGTGATGAATTTCTTTGCCCGGTATCCGGACGGCATTGCGAGCGGTCGCGAACTCGCCGACGCCCTGCCCGATCTGATGGACCCGCGCGAGATCACCGATATCGCGGCCGGCGTGCGCGACCGCCTGCTCACCTATTTGCGCGCCCGGATCCCGGACTTCGATCACTGTACCGACCTGATCCTGGTCGATCTCGGTTATTCGGCGAGCGTGCAGAAGTCGCTGCGGCGCATCTTCGATCGCGAGGGCATTCGCATCCGCCTGCACGGCGCCTATCTGCTGACGCTTGACGACGCCTTCGACGATATCGCCGATGACGACAGCGCGGAAGGCCTGATCTCCGATCGCATCGTCACGCCGCACGTCAAGCGCATGCTGATCCGCAACGTCGCATTGCTGGAGCAGCTCTGCTGTTCGGCGGAGGGATCGGCGCGCGACTATCGCGGCGGCGAGGTGCTGCGCGAGGGCGATCAGCGCCCCGCCGCCCAGCTCGCACTGGCGACCGAGGTGCAGTCCGGGACGATCGCCTATGCATCGCGCGCCCGCGAGCTGGCGCCGCGCTATGCATTGCAGCCCGACGCGGACCCGATAGTCGCCGCGCGTTGGGCCGCCGCGGTGCTCGGGCGCCTGCTGCTGCTGCCCGACGATGACGAACTGGTGCTGCTCGGCGGCATCAAGCATGACGTCAATCTCGGCACCCAGGCGCTCGCGCCGCTGCTCGATGCCGACTTCATCAATGATAGCATCAGCGCCCGCGGCCTCGTGGCCGCCTGCACGGCGCCGGCGCCGCCGATGTGGCTGGCCGGCAGCTTTGCCGCGTTGTCACCGTCGCACGCCTATCTCTACACGCTGTTCGGCGCCAATCGCCTGCCCGCCAACGTGTTCGGCGAGTCGCACTGCGGGACCTTGCAGGTCGGCCTGTTCGGGCGGGACGGCCAGGCGTCGCTGGAGGCGATCACCGTCTATCATACCGGGCTCGGTGATCTTCGGCTGCGGATCCCACTGTCGCGCCGCATGGCGGTTGCGACCATCGCGCTGCCGTTGCCGAAACTTGCCCGCAACGGGCTGCTTCACGGCATCACCGTCCAGTACGGTGAAAGCGCGGCGAAAGCTGCGGCCAGTCCGAACCTGACGGCGATCGCCGGGGAACGGCTCACCGATGCCGGCATCGAGCGGACCGGCCGTCAGTTCCGCGCCACCAGCGAAGACGGCATGCTGCTGATCCCGGTCGACGGCTTCGAGGACGACGTTGCGATCTACACGATCGCGCTGACCGCCCTCGACCATGACCGCATCCTCGCGGTCGAGACCCGTGACGGCAACCGAGCCCCCTCGGCCACGCTGTCCTGGCGCGCGGGTAACGGCGCGCCGCCAACCAACGGCAGCTGATTTGTCCGCCTGATCTGGCCGCCCCGCCCGTAGAAGGTTAACGAGGGGTAGTGCGGGCATGATTTCGGCTGACACGGCGCAAGCGGACGGCTTGCAGACGAATTTCGACCAATTGCTGGCGGCGAACGGCATCCGGATGAGCGCGGCGCAGCGCCGGCGGCTGGCATGGCTGTCCGAGCGGCTCGGGCGTGTGTCGATCCACCAGGCCGGCTCGGTGCCGGCGCGGGATGACGGCGTCATCATCGTCGTCGAGCCGCCGAGCGGCCCCGCCGCCGAGATGCTCTACCGGTCGCTTCGCGCCGACAGCGCGGTCGTCATTCCGTTCGGCGAGAACCCGGCGTTCGATTTCCTGAAATCCAAGCTGACCGACTTCGGCACCGTCGGACCAAGCTACGATGGCCCGCACGAGATGTGGTGGGGCGGCCTCAACTGGCGTCTGATCGCGCCCGAGGCAGGCGCAAGCTCCGAGGCCCCGCTGCGCGTGGTCACCTGCTATCCGCGCGCCCTGGGCGACGATCATGCCCGCGCGCTGCGCGAGAAGCTTGCCGAATTCCAGATCGCGAGCGAGATCGTGCCGATCGACACCGCGGACGGCGCGCACATAAGCGCATCCGACAAGTCCGCCTTCATGCTGCGGGTGTGGGAGGCGCACGACGAGCCGCTGCTCTTCATCGAAGCCGATGCAACACTCAGCGAGCCGCCGCTGCTGCCGTCCCACCTCGCTTGCGACGTCGCGCTCCACAAATGGAACCGGTGGGAGATGTCGGCGCGCACCCTCTATCTCGGCCGCTCGCCTGCCGCCGAAGCGCTGCTGCGCACCTGGCACCGCATCGCGACCGCCTATCCCGCGGTGTGGGACGGCTACCTGCTCGACCAGGCCTGGAGCCTGACGTCGTCGCAGATGGCGCTCGACACCGCCTGGCTGCCGCGCTCATACCACGCACCGGCCGAGGACGCCGGCACGCCCCGCCATACCACGATCGTTCACAACCTGCCGACCGACAACAGCGATCTCGGTCCCGACGCCGAATTCGGCGTCGCGCTGCGGCCCGCGCGGCGCGCCAGCCGCAGCGGCGGCCGCGATGCCATGATCGTGGTCACGTCGCAGGCGGCCTCGAACGATGCGATCACCGTGATCATGCGCGATATCGCGACCAGCGACGCGCGCGAGATGGCCGCCAGCATCGAGGCCGTCACCGGCGCATTCGCCGCCGATTGCGGCGGCTTCGGCCGGCTCGAACTCGCGCTCTGCCCCTGGCAGGACGACATCCGCGCGGCGAAATCGGCAGCCAAGAGCGCCAACAACCGGATCATCGAGATCGCGCCGTGGCAGACGCTGCCGACCGATCTGTTCCGCACCGTAGGCCAATCCCGCGATGCCGGCAGCGTCGTCATCATGGCCGGGCAGCGCGGCTGACGGACGGAAAGAACGAACAAGAGAAGGACACCCGCATCATGAAGACCATCATCCTTCTCACCGGCGTCGCCGACCAGCAATTCGCGCTCACCGAACTGTTGAAGGCGCACAACCCGGCGCTGTCGTTCCGCTGCGCGGTGACGGCTGAGGAACTGGCCGCGATCGAGCCCGAGGTGTTGCGCGAAGCCCGGCTGCTCGCCTTCACCACCAGCGTCATCGTGCCGGAGAGCATTCTGACGGCGCTCGGCCACGGCGCCTATAATTTTCACCCCGGCCCGCCGCAATATCCCGGCTGGGCGCCGGCGCATTTCGCGCTCTATGACGGCGCGCGCAGCTTCGGCGCGACGGCCCATGTGATGGCCGCGCGCGTCGATTCCGGTCCCGTCGTCGGGGTCGAGTCCTTCATCATTCCCGACAAGATCGGCGTGCGCGGGCTTGAGCAGATCGCCTATGTGCGGCTGGCCCATCTGTTCTGGCGGATGTCGCGCGATCTCGCCTGCAATCCGGCGCCGCTGGCCGAGCTGGAGATCGCTTGGTGCGGCGTCAAAAGTACAAGGCAGATGTACCGCGACATGTGCGAGCTTCCCGCCGGCATCAGCCCCGGTGAGCTGGCACGCCGGATCCGCGCCTTCCACGACGATTTCCGCGGCATCCCGCTGACCGTCTCCGTGCACGGCATCCGCTTCCAGCTCGCGACGACGACGACACAGACGCCCGAGGCGCCCCAAGTGATCGCGCCGCCGCTCGCCGCGGCTTCCTGACCACGCCACCAAATCGGCTCACGAGCCGGGTGTCCATTTCCAGACGATATCGGAAACATTGATCGGCTTTGGGATCAGCCCGATCGCCTTGAAGCGGTCGGCAATCGCCTGCTGGCTCCTGATGATCTCGGCGTCGACCGGCACCACCTGGTAGTTCGAGCGCGCGACGAAGCGCCTGACCGCCTCGATGTCGACGCCGGTGGCCTCGGCCTGCGCACGAGCCACCTCCTCGCGGTGATCGGCGGCCCATTTTCCTTCGGCGGCAAAGATGGAGTTCAGCTTCGCGACGATGGATGGATACTTCGCAACAAAGTCCGATCCCGCGATGTAGAACGCGTTCGGCTTGTGCACGTCCTTGTCGAAGGCGATCACGCGGACCTTGTCCTTGATCTCCGCCAGCGCCAGATAGGGATCCCAGATCGACCATGCGTCGACGATGCCCCGGGAGAACGCGACGGTCGCGTCCGCCGGCGCCAGCGGCGTCGGCGTGATGTCGCTCCAGGACAGGCCGGCCTTGTCGAGCGCGGCGACGAGCAGATTGTGCGCGCTCGAGCCCTTGCCGAACGCAACGCGCTTGCCCTTGAGATCGGCGAGCGTCCGGATCGGGGAGTCCGCCGGCACGATGATCGCCTGGTTGCTGCCATCAGAGGTCACCGCCGCCACGTACGCGATCTTGGCCGCGCCGGCCTGCGCGAAGATCGGCGGCGTATCGCCGACGAACCCGAAATCGACGCTGCCGACATTGATCGCCTCGAGCAGCGGCGGCCCGAACTGGAAGTCGATCCACTTCACCTCGATGCCGAGCGGCTTGAAGGCGTCCTCGACGGTGTGACGCTGGCGGACGGCCGGAAACAAGCCGCCTTTCTGCGTGCCGATGCGGATCTCGGCCGGCTTGTCTTCGGCCCGGGCCGGCGCGACGGCGAATGCGGACAATGCCAGCGCGGCCGCAAGAATGGTACGTCTTGTCGTCATGACAGTCCTTTCAAAGGTTGTCTTTCAGATATTGCGTGAGTTCGATGACGGCTGGCCGCGCGCCTGGCGGCGCTGCAAATGCGCCCTCACCGCGCGCTCCGCGGCGCGGGCGGAGCCGAAATGCCCGCCGTCGAGGCCATCGAAGGCGCGGTCCGAAGAGAAGAAGCAGAAGCCGCTGTTATCGCCGACGACGATACCCGCGGTGCGATCCGATACTTCGATGACGTAAGCTTGGGATGTTTGCGCTTGGGACATGCGTGCTCCATCGCCGAATGACGGCGTCCTGTCTGATTGTCGGGTGCTTTGGATTTGTCGAAGCGATTAACAACAGACGCCGGTCGCCGCCGAGACGCAGCGGTGCTGCATGCGGCGTCGCATGTCGCACATCAAGCTGCGGTGGATATGTCTCATTGCGGTGACCTTGGACAACACGGATATCGCGCATCAATATCCGGCCGAACCGCGCGGCGGTCAATGAAATGGCTGACCAAAGATCAGGGCCCGGCGCGATAGCTCATTCGCCGCGGGCCGAAAAACAGCACAGTTTTGATGATGCCGGGCGCGAACGGCATGAACTGGCGGAACGTTGGCCGGGCACCGTGCCTCGCGGTGCCCGGCCCTCACCGCTCAGGGCAGGATCGGCGGATGATAGGTGAAGGTCGCCATCAGGATCGCGGCCAGCAGCATCACGATCGGGAAGTGAATGAAGAACTGCACCGAGGTGTAGCCGATCAGATCCTTCGACTTCAGGCCGAGAATGCCGAGCAGCGGCAACATCCAGAACGGGTTGATGAAGTTCGGCAGCGTCTCGGCGATGTTGTAGACCATGACCGTCCAGCCGAGATGGGCGCCGATGTCGTTGGCCGCCTTCATGATGTAGGGCGCCTCGATGATCCACTTGCCGCCGGCCGACGGCACGAAGAAGCCGAGCAGCGCCGAATAGATTCCGACCAGAAACGAGAACACCGTCGAGTTGCTGGAGGCGCCGACGAACCAGTGCGCGATCGTGTCTGACAGCGTGGTGCCGCTGCTGTTCGGCACCTTGGTCAGGATCTGCGCGACGCCGGCATAGAACGGAAACTGCAACAGCACGCCGGAGACGCTCGGCATCGCCTTGGAGAAGGATTCGACCAGGCTGCGTGGCCGCCAATGCAATACGATGCCGAGAATCAGGAAGACGAAATTGTAGGTGTTGAGCCCCGACAGCGTGATCAGCGGATTGCCCGACTGGAACGTCTGCCACAGCCAGCCGGCGGCAAGCAGCGCGATCAGGATGGTCAGCAGCGGGCTGAATTCCAGCCAGTCGCCCGGCCGGGCCGGCTTCCTGGCTTCGATGCGGTCATCGCCGAGCGCGACACCGAGGTCTTCCGCGGTCTTGGCCTGCGCGGACGCGGGCGTCGTGAAATAGCAGATCGCGGCCGACACCACAGTGACCATCACGACGGTGACCATGTTCTGCCAGGTCAGGATGGTCTCCGAGAAGCCGATCACGCCGGTGATCGGCAGCAGCGACGCCGGGATGCTGCCGGCATTGGCCTGCAGCTGCGCGGCCGACGACGTGATGCCGAGGGTGAAGCCGCAGCCGAGCCCGAGATAACCGGCCGCGCCGGCCGCCCGATAATCGAGCCGGATATCCGTGCGCCGCGCGATCTCCCGCACCAACAGGCCGGAAAAGATCAGGCTGAGGCCCCAGTTCAGCAGCGAGAGGAAGATGCTGAGCACGCCGACGAACACCACCGCGCCGCGGCCGGTCTTCGGCACGCTCGCGAGCCGCGTCAGTACGGCCGCGACCGGCGGCGACATCGCCACGACGTAGCCGCCGATCGCGACCAGCGCCATCTGCATCGTGAACGGGATCAGATTCCAGAACCCGTCGCCGAACGCGCGGCTGACGGCGAGCGGCGAACCGCCATGCAGGATCGCGCCTGCGGCGACCGCAATCACCGCGATCAGCACGAAGACATACGCATCCGGAAACCAGCGCTCCGCAAACGCCACCAGGGCCTGCGAAAAGCGCGCGATGATGTTGTCCGCGACCGGTTTTCGTAAGTCCACGGTTTGATCGTGCGTAGCATTCGTCATCAATTGATCCCCTTCCGGCGATGCGGTTCGTCTTCAATCCTGATTGGTCATTCAAAGTGCGAGCGTCAGATCGGTCAGCGGCACGGCCTGGCAGGCGAGGCATTGGCCCTCGCTGCCATCGACGGGGCCGAGATGGGTGAATTGCCCATCGACGACCTCGACCGCACAGCTCTCGCATTGCCCGACACGGCAGCCGCTCGGCAGCGCAATGCCTGCCGCGGTCGCGGCGTCGAGCAGCGTCCCCTGCTCCGGTCCCCAGGAGAAGCTCTGCTTGCTGCTCGCAAGCCGGACAGTCCGCGGCGCAAGGTTGGTTGGCACCGAGGGCGGCGACACGAAGCTCTCGGCGAAGATGTCGAAGCGCGGCACGCCGAGCGCCGCCACGGCCGCAATCTGCGCCGTGACGAAGTCCGGCGAGCCGCAGATGTAGACCAGCGGCCGGCACGATGTCAGCGGCTTGACCTGTTCAAGGTCGAGCCGCCCCTTGCGCAGCGCATCCGACTCGATCGGATCGCCCGCGAGCGGCGCGGAAAAGAAGGTCACCCGCGTCAGTCCCGGCGTATTCGCTTCCAGCTCCGCAAGCCGCTGTGCAAACGGATGCTCGCGGCTGCTGCGGCAGCCATGCAGCAGCAGGATTTCGGCAACACGATCCTGCGGCGCGATATGTTGCAGCGTCTCGAGGTAGCCGACAAACGGCGTGATGCCGATGCCGGCTGCGAGGAAGACCAGCGGCCGCGGTCCCTTCAATGGCGGCGTGAAGGTGCCGCCCGGCGGCTCCAGCAACACCTCGTCGCCGACCGCAAGGCCATGCAGACGATCCGGCATGAAGAACGGTGCGTCGTCGCTCCATGCTTCATCAGAGAAGCGCCCCTTCACGGCGATCGACAGCGCATCAGGCAGATCGCCCGATCCGGTCAGCGAATAGGCCCGCGCCTCTGTCGTGCCGGGCAGCGAGATCATCACATGCTGGCCCGGCAGGAAATCGGGCAGCGCACCGCCGTCACGCGGCCGCAGGCTGAGAGCGATGACGTTGTCGGCCTCGGCCCGGCGCGCGGCAACCATGAAGCGCCGCTGGCCGCTCCACACGCCGCGGCTTGCCACGGCATCGCGGCTGATCTCACAGACGATCGCGCGCAGCGGGACCGAGCCGCTGACGGGATCGCGCACGTCGTCGTGCAGCACGGCGTTGATGTTCCGGGTGTGGACGCCGGCCGCAGCTGACCGATCGCGGCCGAGCGGCGGACAATCTTCCCACCAGCCGAACTCGGCGACGACGACGCGATCGTCGAGCGCCGCATTGAGCCGCACCTTCAGACGCACGGCACCACCCGGCGTCTCGACCACGGCCCAGTCGCCTTCGACCAGCCCGCGCCGCGCGGCGAGTTGCGGGCTGATCTCGACCGCCGGGTCCGGCGACTTGCGCCGCAGCGAGGCGATATGCCGATGCGAGGAGTGAACGAACCAACCGCTCTTGGCGGTGGAGAGCACCAATGGAAAGCGTTCGTCCGCCGCTGCCGTGAGCGGGCTACCAACCGGTTCGACGTGATCGGGCAAAGGATCATGCCCGTGTCCCAGCATCAGCTCTGAATAGATCTCGACCCGGCGGGTCGGCGTCGCGAAACCGGCCACCGTGCCGTCCTCTCGGGTGACGGCGTATTTTTCATTGCGGAAGGCCTGCGGGAAGCGGCGTCCTTCGGGATATTCGCGCAGATCCTCGACGCCGATGCCGAGCGGCGCGAGCTGATAATTCCAGCCGGCCTCGATGTCGCCGCCGAAGAACAAGTCGCCCATACCGAGCTTGAGCGCGAGCGCAGCCGCGATCTCGTAATCGGCCCTGACCTCGCCGACCGGCGCGACCATGCGCGGGCGAAACTGCACGGTCTCGACGGCTTCCTGGGTGATCTCGAACCCGATCTTGAGCGCATCGCGCTCCCACGGCGTGCTGGCCGGCAGCACGAAGTCGGCGCTCTCCGCGGTCGGGTTCATGAACATGTCGATATGAACCTGGAATTCCAACGCGTTCAGCGCCGCACGGTTGCGCTCCGAATGGCCCTGCGAGACCACAAAATTGGTGCCGAAAGCAACCAACGCACGCACGCGGTAAGGCTCGCCCTCGAGCACGGCCCGGCTGAAATCGCGCGCCGTGATCCAGCCCTTCGCCGGCGGACCGAGCGGCAGTTCGGCGAGGCCAAGCGCCTTGGCCTGCTGCTCCGGCGGCAGGATGTTGTAGTCGTTGAGCGGGCGTGTCGGCGGCGGCACCGGCCAGCGATTGCCGCCGGGCCGATCGCAAGCGCCGGTCAGCGCATAGAGCGCGGCGATCGCGCGCTCAATTGCGGTGGCGTTGGTGTGCTGGCCGACGCCGGTCCAGGAATGATAGGCAAGCCGCGGCCTGCTCGCGAGCAGCGCGTTGAATGCGTCGATATCAGCGACATCAAGCCAGGTCAGCTCCGCGACGCGCGCCGGCGTGTAAGGCGCGGCGCGCTCGACGAGCAGTTCGAACGCGGTTGCCGCCGATATCATCCTCCCGTCGCGTGCACGGATCGACAGCGCGCCGCGCAACCGGCCACGGCCCTCCGGCGCATAGCGCGTGTCGCAAGGCACCGGCGAGCCCGACGCATCGAAACGGACGAACGCATCAGACGTGCCATCCGGCCACAACATGTCGGCGCGCAGGAAGCGGCCAGTCGCGCGATCGACCAGCAGCGATCCGTTGGTCCATGCGTCGACGAACTCAGCATCGAAATTGCCGGTCGCGATCAGGTGGCGGATCGCGCCCATCGCAAGCGCGCCATCGGCACCGGGACGGATGCGCAGCCAGAGATCGGCCTGCTGGCCGGAGCCGTTCGGCTTGGGATCGACGACGACGACCTTGGCACCGCGCCGCCGCGCATCGGCGATTCGCGTTGCTTGCGCGAGCCAGGTGCGCGCCGGATTGTGGCCCCACAGGATGATCGCATCGGCATTGTCGTAATCGGGAAAGCCGATGCCGCGACCGAAGGTCAGCGCGTGCGCGAAGTCCTTGTGCCAGCCGCAGATCTCGACCGCGTAGATCAGGTTCGGACTGCCGAAGCCGCGGATGAAGCGCTCGACCCACTCGAAGCTGTCGACCATCGGCGTGCCGCTCGGCGTGGTGACACCGAACGCCACCGCCTCGGCGCCGCTCTCGGCGCGGATGCTGCCAAGCCGGTCGGCGATCTCGGTCAGCGCCTCGTCCCACGACACCTCGACCCAGCCGGGATCGGCAGCGTCGCGCGGGCGGGTCCGCTTGAGCGGGACGGTCAGGCGGCGCGGGCTGCCGACGATTTCCGGTGCCGCCCGGCCCTTGGCACAGAGCGCCCCACCGGTCGGGTGGTTACTTAATACCTCCACGCCGACGAGACGCCCATCCTCGACCACGGTGACAGCACCGCAGCGCGAACGACAAAGCGTGCAATAGCCGGGTAGCCGCTGTTTCACCGCTGCCTCGTGGTCAGGTCAACTCATGTGACGCATTCTTGTAATGCGCTACACATTTACGTCATACGCTACCGTCCTCGTCAAGGCTAAGTAATAATCAGGGACGAATCGGAGTTCCCGGCGAGAGGCGGCTGCGACCACCCATGGACCAGAATTTGCGCGAACAGGTGCTGCAGCGGGTGCGCGCGGAGATCATTTCCGGGCAGAGCCTTCCCGGCACGATGTATTCTGTGCCGAGTCTCGCGGCGAGCCTCGGCGTCTCCTCGACGCCGGTGCGCGAGGCGCTGCTCGAGCTCAGCCGCGGCGGCCTGGTCGAGCCGATGCGCAACCGCGGATTCAAGGTGGTGGAGCCGACGCTGACCGAGCTGCGCAATCTGTTCGATATGCGCGAGGTACTGGAGTTGCACGCCGCCGTGCTGGTCGCCGCCAATCCGCCGAAGGACCTACCGGCGGTGCGCGGCTGGGCCGATCAGATCGCGAGGGCGGTCGAGACCGACGACGTCCAGCTCTATCTCGAAGCCGACCGCAACTATCATCGCGAGTTCATCGCCGCCGCCGGCAACGAGCTCCTGACCGAGATGGTGATGGGCCTGCGCGACAAGATGCGGCTCTACGGCATCAGCTCGCGCGCCGGCCACGAGCGGCAGCAAGCCTCGGTGCCGGAGCATTACAAACTGATCGAACTCGCGCTCGCCGGCGAGACCGAGGCGCTGCCGACCCTGCTGCGCAGCCACATCCGCTCCTGGGAGCCGATCTTCGTCGATGCGTTGATGCGCTCGAAGGAGCATGCGCGCGAGCCGCTGCGGCAGGCGCGCGGCTGACGCGCGACCGGTGCTGGATAGATCGTCTGACGCGGCGACCGGCTAATCCAGAATGCTCTTGTAGTGCTCCGAGAAGACGTCGCGGCCGATGATCAGCCGCATCACTTCGGAGCTCCCCGCCAGGATCCGATTGACGCGCGCATCGGTGAACATCCGGCTGATCGGATATTCATCCATGTAGCCCGCGCCGCCGTGCAGCTGCACACCGAGGTCGAGCATCTTCCACTCGACTTCCGAGGACATCATCTTGGCCTTGGCGCCCATATTGCTGGTCAGCCGCCCCGCATTGTGCTCGGCCACGCAGTGATCGACATAGACCTGCACGAGATCGATCTCGGCATCCATCTCCGCCATGCGGAACTGGGTGTTCTGCTGCTCGGCGAGCGGCCTGCCGAACAGCTTGCGATCCATCACGTAAGCGCGCGTGATATCGAACGCCCTGCGGCCATTGGCAATCGATCCGACCGCGGAGATCAGCCGCTCCTCGGCGAGACCCTCCATGAGATAGTAGAAGCCCCTGCCCGGCTCTCCCAGCACGTTGGCCTTGGGCACCCTCACATTCTGGAAGAACAGCTCGGCGGTGTCCTGCGCCGGCATGCCCATCTTCTTCAGATTGCGGCCCCGTTCGAACCCTTCCATGCCGCGCTCGACGATCAGGAGCACCATCGCGTGCTTCTTCTCGGCGCCTGCCAGCTTGGCCGCCACGATCACGACGTCGGAATTGATGCCGTTGGAAATGTAGGTCTTCGAGCCGTTGAGCAGGAAATGATCGCCCTTGTCCTCCGCCGTCGTGCGCATGCCCGCGAGGTCCGAGCCCGCGCCCGGTTCGGTCATCGCAATCGCCAGGATGGTCTCGCCGCTGACGCATTTCGGCAGGAAGCGATCGCGCTGCTCCTCGGTGCCGAAGCGCTTGAAATAGGATCCGACCAGGCGGCTGTGCAGCGTGTTGAACCAGCCCTTGCAGCCGGCACGCGCGGTCTCCTCGATGATGATCTGCTCGTAGCGGAAGTCCTCGTCGCCCATTCCGCCATACTTCTCTTCAGGCCAGATCATCAGGAAGCCGAGGTCGCCGGCCTTCTTGAACGCGCTGCGGTCGACGATGCCGGCCTCCCGCCACTCCTCCATATGGGGCGTGATCTCGCTCGCAAGGAACTTGCGGTAGGAGTCGCGGAAGATGACCTGATCTTCGGTAAAGCTGCGCATTATTCACCCAATAGCGCTCTCACGTGATTTGGAAGCCGGCCGGCGAGCGGCGGGGCACTCGCAAAAAATGGAGCGCCGGTTCTGCTGCAATCAAAACCGGCGCTCCGTCATCGAAACAGTCGCTGCCTTACTTGCCCTTCCAGTTCGGCGCGCGCTTTTCCGCGAAGGCCGCCGCGCCCTCGCGGGCATCCTCCGAGACGAAGACCGGACCGACGATCTCCTGCTGCCTCGTCCACATCTGGTCTTCCGGCCAGAGCCGGGATTCGACGACCACCTGCTTGGAGGCCCTGACTGCGAGCGGGCCGTTGGCACCGATCGCGGCCGCAAGCTCGAGCGCGGCGTCGAGCGCCGGGCCATCGGTCACGCGGTTGATGATGCCGAGTTGGTGAGCACGCTCGGCACCGAAGAATTCGCCCGTCAGTGCGAACTCCATCGCCACACGGACCGGCATCTGCCGCGGCATGCGGATCAGGCCACCGGCCGCAGCCGCCAGCCCGCGCTTCACCTCGGGGATGCCGAACTTGGCATTGCGGTTGGCGACGATCATGTCGCACGACAGCGCGATCTCCATCCCGCCGGCGAGCGCGTAGCCGTCGACCGCCGCGATCAGCGGCTTCTTCGGCGGCGCCTCGGTGAGGCCGGCGAAGCCGCGGCCGGGGATCGACGGCCGCTCGCCCTTCAAAAACCCCTTGAGGTCCATGCCCGAGCAGAACGTGCCGCCCGCACCGGCGATGATGCCGACGCTCAGCGCATCATCGGCATCGAGCCGGTCTATCGCCGCAGCGACGCCCTTGGAGAGTGCGAGGTTGGCTGCGTTCTTGGCTTCCGGCCGGTTCAGCGTGATGATCAGGATCGGTCCGCGGACTTCAGTGAGGACCGGAGCTTCTTCGGACATCGCTTTCGCCTCCTGTTACGCGCGCGGACGCCTATCGCGGAGCCATGCGGATGGCGCCGTCGAGGCGGACGTCTTCACCGTTGAAATAGCCGTTGGTGATCATGGTCAGCGCCAGATGCGCATATTCCTCCGGCATGCCGAGACGCTTCGGGAACGGCACCGACGCGCTGAGCGCGGCCTTGACGTTCTCCGGCGCGCCCTGCAGCAGCGGCGTGTTGAAAATGCCCGGCAGGATGGTGTTGACGCGGATGCCCTCAGCCATCAAATCGCGCGCGATCGGCAGGGTCATGCCGACGACGCCGGCCTTGGAGGCCGAATACGCCGCCTGCCCCATCTGGCCGTCCTCGGCCGCGACCGAAGCGGTGTTCACGACCGCACCGCGCTCGCCGTGCTCCAGCGGAGACAGCGACAGCATGCCCTGCGCCGACTTGGCGATGCAGCGGAAGGTGCCGACCAGGTTGATCTGGATGATGCGGTTGAAGGCGTCGATCGGGAAGTGCGTCGGCTCACCGGTCTTCTTGTCGCGGCCGGCGGTCTTCACCGCATTGCCGGTGCCGGCGCAGTTCACCAGGATGCGTTCCTGGCCGTGTGCCGCGCGGGCCTTGGCGAAGCCCGCATCGACCAGCTCGTCGGAGGTGACGTCGACCTTGCAGAACACGCCGCCGATTTCCCTGGCGATGGCTTCGCCCTTGTCTTCGTTGAAGTCGAAGATCGCGACCTTGACGCCTTGCGCGGCGAGCGCCCGCGCGGTGGCTGCGCCGAGGCCGGACGCGCCGCCGGTGACGACGGCGGCGACTGATGAATCGAGTTTCATGGCAGTGTCCTTTCGCGATCAGATGCGTTCGATGATGATGGCCGGCGCCATGCCGCCGGCGGCGCACATGGTGACGAGACCATAGCGACCGCCGCTGCGCTCGAGCTCGTCGAGCGCGGTGCCGATCAGGATCGATCCGGTTGCGCCGATCGGGTGGCCGAGCGCGATCGAGCCGCCGTTGATGTTGACCTTCTCGCGATCCAGCTCGAGGTCGCGGATGAACTTCTCGGCGACAACCGCGAACGCCTCGTTGATCTCCCAGACGTCGATGTCGTCCTTGGTCAGGCCGGCCTTGGCGAGAACCTTCTTGGCCGCCGGAACCGGCGCGTTGAGCATCAAGGTCGGATCGTCACCCTGGTTGGCATAGGCCACGATGCGGCCGCGCGGCTTGAGGCCGTGCTTCTCGGCATATTCCTTCGACGTGATCAGCACCGCGGCTGCGCCATCCACCACACCCGAGCTGTTGCCGGCATGATGCACGCCCTTCCACTCGAGGCCCGGGTAACGGCGCTGGATCTGCTTCCTGAAGGTCACGCCGTTGCCGAGATCGAAATCGGCAAGCTGCTCGAAGCTCGGCTTCAGCGACGCCAGGCCTTCGGCGGTGGTCTCGGGGCGCGGGAATTCCTCCCGATTGAGGGCGACGCTGCCGTCGTCGTTGAGCACGGGGATCACCGACTTGGCGAAGCGGCCTTCATCGATCGCCCGCTTGGCGCGCTGCTGGCTCGTCAGCGCCAGCGCATCGCAGGCCTCTCGGCTGATCCCCTCGCGCGTCGCGATGGCGTCGCCGCACACGCCCTGGTGCGACTGCGGGTGGATCTCGTCGAGCGCCGGATTGCCCGAACCCATCATCCGCGCCGGCTGTCCCGCCTTGGAGCGCTCGGCGGCGAGGGTCTGCTGATAGCTCATCATCTCGGTGCCGCCGGCGATGACGCAATCTTCCATCCCCGACATGACCGAGGCTGCCGCGAGGTTCACCGAGGTGATGCCGCCGCCGCAGAAGCGATCCAGCGTCGTGCCGCTCGCGTTGATGTCGTAGCCGGCCGCGAGCGCCGACATGCGTCCGAGATCGCCGCCCTGCTTGCCTTCCTGGGTCGAGGTCGACCAGATGATGTCGTCGACGGTCGAGGTATCGAGCTTGTTGCGCTCCTTGAGCGCGCCGAGCACGGTCGCGGCCAGCTGCTGCGGATGCAGGTGCGACAGCGCGCCCTTGCCCGGCTTGCCGATGCCGCGCGGCGTGCGCACCGCGTCGATGATGTATGCCTCAGACATGCGTTTCCCCTTGCTTTGGATGCTTCGTTGCTGTGAGCCCGTGCCGATGCCGATGGCCGCTTCCGCTGCGCCGCCTGCCCGGAACGAGCCGGGATGTCAGCGGTGTGGCGTCACCGCAAGCGGCTCGGCGACCGCGCTGCGCTGATCGTCGAAATAGTCGAAGCGCGAATTGATCCCCCGCAGCATCGATGATTGCGCGTTGTCGCGCTGCCGCTCGTCGGCACAGTCGGGCTTGTCCGCAAACAGCGGAGCGCCGGGCGCGGCGGCGTGCGGACCCAGCGCATATTTCTGCTCCTGCGGCAGATAGATCAACTGGCCGATCTGGGTCAGCGTCAGCGTCAGACGGGAGACCGTCGATCGCGGCAGACCGCAGCGATCGGCGATGTCACGATTGCCGAGGCGTATGCTTCGACCTTCGAAGCAACGCACGATGTCGAATGCGCGCGACACCACCTGGATCACGCGCCGGTTGTCCGTGCCGGCGGCATCTTGCGCCATCAGTACCTCAGATCGACGTCCCATCGTTTACGCCTCACTCCTCATGTTTTCGTACGGGTGAACGAAGCCCACTCTGCTTGCCGCAGAGGGCGTTGATCCGCGCCGGCGGTCGTGTAGTGCCGGGCCGTGCATGCGCGACAAAGCTTGTGGCCTGCTGGACGAGGCCGTTGTCGGCCTGTTCGAGACCGGTCCGCGTGGACGCGGTCAATGCCTGGTCTCCTGGACAAACGACGCCGCGCCCGAGCGGGGCAAGCAGCTTCGAATGTCTTTGGCCGGCCAGCATCAGGCGGATTCTTTCCCTAGGGTTTTGGACCTTAATTAATTGATTAATTAGCCGAGTGATTAAAGTGGGCGCTTCGCCCTGTCAACCGCGCTCGCCGCAGGGCCCCCCGCGCTGGGATGATGACAGCTCGCGCACCGCTCAAGCGAGCGGGGCAGATTTACGGGATTGCGGATCCGTTCGTGGCGAACTTCATCCCGCTGCCGAATGGTGGTCGGGCGGAACGGCCGACGCCAATCCGCAGCAAGCGCATGCGGCCTGATCGGGAAATGTGGAAGCCAACAAAAGCAGCCAGGGTGTCCGAACAGACGCGACTGCTGGCCGGCGTGGCCGATACGAGGGCGAACCTAAGCTTTGAAAGCTTGGTGGGCGCACCAGGGCTCGAACCTGGGACCCGCTGATTAAGAGTCAGCTGCTCTACCAACTGAGCTATGCGCCCGGAACTTGTCCGGAAATGACCCTCGCAAGAGAGGCCGTCGTTTAGCAAAGCGATTCCGCGATGTCCAGCAAGCTGGCGCAAGTTTTCCCGACTTTTACCAAGCCGAAAGGCCGCCGGATTCCGGCGGCCTTTCATGGGCTTGGCGATGCTGTTCGCGGCCAATGCTCAGAGCCGGCCGGAGCGCTCCTGGTCCGGACCGTCGTCGCGGTCGAAATGATGGTCGCGGCCGCCGCGCTCCCAGCGATCCATGCCACGCTCGAGGCGGTGGCGGCGCCAGCCCTCGGCACCGAAACCGCGGCCTTCCATGTGGGTGAGCATGGTCAGGCGCCGCTTCTGGTTGTCGTCGAGCGTCTTGTAGAGCGGGTCGGCGGCATCGGCGATCTTCTTCAGCGAAGTAGCGGTCGCCGCCATGTTGTCGGCGCGCTCGCGCAGACGCGCAACCGGATCATCGGGCTTCTGCGCCTTGTCGGCATCGGCCTTTTCCGCGGCCATCCGCGCATTGGCGCGATCGAGCCGCATCTTGGCGAACTCGCGGACCGCGGTCTCGACCGGCGGCCACAGCTTCTCCTGATCAGCGTTGAGCTTCAGCCCGGCGTGCACCGCAGCGATGCGCGCATCGAGGAATGCGGCCCGGTCCTCCGGGCTCATCCGTGTCTGGCCATGAAACCAGGGGCGATGCTGGGCATAGACCGCAGTCGAGCCGGCTATCGAGAGTGCCGCGAGACCGGCGAGCAGAACTTTCTTCATCCAAACCTCCTTTGAAGTTTCCCTGAGGATGATGCTGCCCGGTGCCGCCTTCAACTTACGGATTGGACAGAGAGAGCTTTCTTGCCAAGATGTAATCCGTTCCATTGCCCATCAGAAACATCCAGCGCGCGAGCTCGCGCGTTGGATTTCTTGTTTGTTTTTGCGCATGATCTCCGCGCAAACGCTCCGCGTTTGTCGCGGGGGAAACCGCTTCTCATTTTTCCGGATCATGCGCGCGTCAAATCATTCCCAACAACCGCGGCAGCCACAGCGAGATCTCCGGCACGTAGGTGATCAGGCCGAGGAACACCAGCATCGCGCACAGCCACGGCAAGACAGAGATCGTGATCTCGCTGATGCCCATCTTGGCGATACTGCTCGCGATGTAGAGATTGAGTCCGACCGGCGGATGGCACAGCCCGACCTCGGTGTTGACGATCATCAGGATGCCCAGATGCACCGGATGCACGCCGAGCTTGGTCGCCAACGGAAACAGGATCGGCGCCATGATCAAGAGGATCGATGACGGATCCATCACGTTGCCGGCGAGCAGCAGGATGATGTTGACGACGAGCAGGAACATCCAGACCGAGAAGTTCTTGTCGATGATCCAGGCCGCCATCTCCTGCGGGATCTGCTCATGCGTCATCAGGAACGAGAACAGCACCGCGTTGGTGATGATGTAGAGCAGCATCGAGCTCATGCTCGCCGCCTGCAGCAGCACCTTCGGTACTTCGGAGAGCTTCAGCTCCTTGTAGACGAACACGGTGATGAAGAAGGCATAGGTCGCGGCGACCGCGGCGGCCTCGGTCGGCGTGAAGATGCCGCCATAGATGCCGCCGAGCACGATCGCGATCAGCAGAAGGCCCCAGATGCTCTCACGGAACGCCGTGAACTGCTGGCCGATGGTGGCGCGCGGCATCTTCGGGTAGCCGTTGCGCTGCGCGACGAAGAAGGTCACCGCGGCCAGCATCAGCGCGAGCAGCACGCCCGGCACGATGCCGGCCATGAACAGCGCACCGATCGAGGTGTTGGTCGAGACGCCGTACAGCACCAGGATGATCGAGGGCGGCACCAGGATGCCGAGCGCGCCCGAGGTCGAGATCACGCCGACGCCGAACCGCTTCGGATAGCCGTGATCGACCATCGCCGGCATCATGATCGAGCCGATCGCGACCACGGTTGCAACGCTCGAACCCGAGATCGCCGCGAACATCGCGCAGGCCGCGACGCCGGCCAAGCCAAGGCCGCCGGGCAGATGCCCGACCAATGATGTCGTGAACGCGATCATGCGCCGCGCGACGCCGCCGCGGGTCAGGAAGGTGCCCGCCAGGATGAAGAACGGGATCGCCATGATGCCGAAATTGTCGAGGCCGGAAAACAGCTTCAGCCCGACGCTCTCGATCGGCACCTCGGTCATCGTGAACAGGAAGGTCAGCACGGTCAGGCCGAGCGAAATCGAGATCGGCATGCCCGTCAGCATCAGGGCAAACAGCAGTCCGAAAATCAATGCGGCGCTCATCACGCTTCTCCAAGCGCGACGGGCGCGGTCTTGCTGGTTTCGACGCCGTCGACATGGGAGGCGTCATGGTGCGGCAGCTCGCCGGTCTTCCAGTAGGTCCAGCACACCTGCAGGAAGCGGAAGCACATCAGATAGGAGCCGAGCGGGATGCAGGCGTAGACGATCCAGCTCGGGATCTCCATGTCGGGTGACACCTGGTCGGTGTGCATCAGCTCGAACACGAACTTGGCGCCCATGGTGCCGACGATCGCGGTGAACAGCGCGCCGCCGAGCAGGCCGAAGGTGATGGTGCGCTTGCGCCAGAAATCATTGAGGCGGTTGATCAGCACGTCGACGCCGACATGGATGCCGGTGCGCACGCCGTAGGCGGCGCCGAACTTCGCCATCCAGATGAACATGTAGATGCACAGTTCCTGCGACCAGGCGAGGTTGATGCCGAACAAATACGGATAGAGCACGGGCACGTCGACCAGGAAGCGATGCACCACCGTGACGAAGGTCAGGAGCGTCGCGGCCCCCATCAGGCTCGCGATGATGATTTCCTCGAGCCGGTCCAGAATCTTCAGCAGCATTGATCTCCCCTGTCATGGCCGCCCCCCGCGGCCAGAGCGTTGTCTCCCTCACCCCGTTCTTACGGGGAGAGGGTTAGGGTGAGGGGCTTCTTCCTCGCGCACGTTGATAGTTGCGCTGGCGGAGACTCCCCCTCACCCGGAATTCAAGCTGCGCTTGAATTCCGACCTCTCCCCGCAAGCGGGGCGAGGTAAGGCACGCCTCAGTTCATCGGGCTGCGGCCCGTTTCCTTGAGGAATTCGTCGATCAGCGGCTGACCGACCCGCGAAGCGACGTCCTTGTAGACCGGCATCATCGCCTTGCGCATCGCCTCGTCCTGCTCGGGGGTGAGCGAGATGATCTCGGTCTTGCCGGCCTTCTTGATTTCGGCGAGCGCGTCGTCGTTTTCCTTGGCGGACTGGTTGTTGCCGAACTCGGTGGCTTCCTTCATCGCCTTGGAGAGCTCGTCGCGGATATCGGCCGGCAGGCCGTCCCAGAACTTCTTGTTTACGACCACGACGTAGCCGATGTAGCCGTGATTGGTGACGGTGGCGTACTTCTGCACCTCATGCATTTTCTGGGTGTAGATGTTCGACCAGGTGTTCTCCTGGCCGTCGACCACGCCGGTCTGCAGCGCCTGGTAGACGTCGGAGAACGCCATCGCCTGCGGGATCGCGCCGAGCGCGCGGAACTGGGCCTCCAGCACCTTCGACGACTGGATGCGGAATTTGAGCCCCTTGTAGTCTGCAGGCGCGACCAGCTTCTTGTTCGCGCTCATCTGCTTGAAGCCGTTGTCCCAGTAGGCGAGACCGGTCATGCCCTTGGAATCCAGCTTCTTGAGCAACTGGGCGCCGAGCGGGCCGTCGGTCACCTTGCGCAGCGATTTCAGGTCCGGGAGGATGTAGGGCAGATCGAAGACTTCGAATTCCTTGATGCCGATCGGACCGAACTTCGAGTTCGACGGCGCCAGCATCTGGACCGCGCCGAGCTGGAGCGCCTCGAGCTCTTCCTTGTCCTTGTAAAGCGTCGAGTTCGGGTAGACCTCGACCTTCACCTTGCCGCCGGTGTACTTCTCGGCCAGTTCCTTGAACTTGTCGGCCGCCTTGCCCTTCGGCGTGTCCGAGGCCACCACGTGGCTGAATTTGAGAACGATCGGCGCCTGCGCCGAGGCCGGTCCGACAAAGCTCAAAGCTGCGATCGACGCCGCCGCCAATATGAATCTACGCATGTTTCCTCCCGCGTATTGCGGAGCACGAATTCCGGCCCCGAGACATCCGGCCGCACCATTACAGAGAAGCCACGACGATTGCCATTGCCCCTTTAGCAGGGGCTATTTGCGCCGTTGCTGCACTGCAAAATCCGATGCGACGGTATTCCTTTCGGCTCTTGCGACCGTTCAATGACACCGCCCGCACGCTGTGCCCGGCCATGGCGATGCGGTCAATGCGGGTTTCGGCAATGGCGGATTCGCCGGGCGCGAATGCTGGTACCGCAGGATTGCTGGGATAGGTGACCATCGCCAAGCACGCGGTGTCATCACTCGCGAAAGCGGGTGATCCAGTATTCCAGAGACGGCAGTACTTGAGTCGAGAGGCCGCGGCGTACTGGATCGCCCGGTCCCGTCTTCGCCAAGGCTTCGACGGGGCTTGCGGTCTTGGGCTCGCCGAAGCTTCAGCGGAGGCGGCGAGCCGGGCGATGACAGTTGTAGATGAGGATATAGCTTCGCATTCTCGCGACATGAATTGTCCGAGCTTTGCTCTTTCGTTCCGCCCTCTCCGTTGGTGAGGGCGCAGGGAAAGCCGGGTGCCGATCGCACCCATGGGCCCCGAGCAATGGGGTAGAAAGCTCGGGGGTAGGACCACAGGTGTAACCGGAGCAATCCGGCTTTCCCTGCGCGATGGCTTACGGCTTATACGTGCTCTCCCCGGCGAGACTTGGCTTTGTTGTCACCGTCTTCACAACGCGCATTGCGCAATCGGAAGAGACACCTACCACTAGGGCGTCAGGCCTGCACGATTTCGCCGTCCGCCTCATGCGCGTTCGTCAACTGCGCATTCGGCGTCCACCGCATCTCGACCCGCGTTCGTGACGACCGCGAAGCGCCCCTCGATCGGGCGAGACGCGCAGACCATACACTGAGTTGCGCTTCGGATAAAGCGAAATATTTTTGCCGCGGGCACTTGACGCGTTTCGCTGATTTGCCCGTCGTGTCCAATCGGCAACAGCTCTGCCGGCGGCGACATCAGCAACGGGCCAGGCGCGAAACCGGTCGCCGCCGAGTCACCCTTCCCGCCTGCGCCCGGCGAGCCCTGCGAAGATGGAAAAGAACAGCACGTTGTAGAGGACACCAAACATGATTTGCACGCACACAGCCGTCTTGGCCCAGCCCGATTTGGGAAAGATGTCGCCGTACCCCGTGCTCGTCATCGTCACGATGCTGAAGTAGAGCGCGTTGCCGAGAGTGAGCTGGGCGGAGAAAGCGTCGGTGTCGCGACGAACGATAACCGTATAGATCACGGCAAAGCAGAATGCCGCCAGGGCGTAGGCTGCCGTCACCCGAAGCAGGATTCTCCAGACCGGTGTCTGGTCGAGGTAGTGAACGCTGTCAGGGCCGTAGATGCCCTGCAGCGTCTTGACGATGCGCCAGGCCAGATAGAGCCAGATCGCGAATACGCCCGCCTTGGCGACGCCCCCCACCGACGCCGTGACGGCGTTTTCAGGCAGCAGATGCGGCACCGCGGCTTCGACCAGCAGTCCGAAAACGCTGCAGGCAAACACCACCGGAACGACAAGCCGGACCCATCCGCCTGTCAGGTCTCCCCGGCCCACCGCGTTGTCCGGCTGCCCGCTCATGAACGCGCGGCGCCCGGCGGAAGCGCATAAAGCGTCATCGCGAATATCGCATAGATCAACAACAGCATGACGCCGACGAACCATGCGGAGCGGCCACCGCTTGTGATGAAGCCGCAGGTAATGGTCGCTAACAGCACCATCGCCACCGCACCCGGCCAGAACTGCAAGTCCATTGGCGCAGGACCGATGACATAGCTGAGGATCACCAGCACCGGCGCCACAAACAGAGCAATCTGGGACGCGCTGCCGAGCGCGATGCCGACACTCATGTCGAGCCGGTTCTTGCCGGCCGCCGAAAATGCCACGGCCATTTCTGCGGCTCCTCCGACGAGCGAGACAACAATGAAGCCGATGAAGGCCGGGCTCATCCCCAGGGCCTGTCCTGCGCTCTGTACGGATCCGACGAATATCTCGCTGACCAGGGCGACCAGCACGGTGACAGCGACAAGCGTACCGACCGCGAGCCGGATCGGCCAGTTCGCTTCATGCTCCGGGTCGCCATGGTCCTCTGACGCAAATAGACCCTTGTGCGTCCGCAGCGAAAATAGCAAACCAAGTCCATAGGCAACGATCAACAGAAGCGCGAGGCCAAGGCTAAGCTTCCTGGTCACCGCATCACCTTGCGCCAGCTCGCGTTCGGCGATTGCCGCTGGAGCGAACAGCGCGATCGAGGCCAGCAGCAGCAAGGCCGCCTGCAGCCGCGCGCCGGCACGATTGAATTCCTGGATCGGGTAGCGCAATCCCCCGAGCAGAAAGCAGCCGCCCAGCATGAAGAGCGAATTGGTGACGATGGCGCCGACGATCGACGCCTTCACCAGCAGATACTCGCCCGCATGAAGCGCTGCCAGGGCAATGATCAGTTCGGTCAAATTTCCCAATGTCGCGTTGAGCAACCCGCCGATCGCATCGCCGGTTCTGGCCGCGACGCTCTCGGTGGCGTGACTGAGCAGCGCGGCCAGCGGCACGATCGCCAGCACCGCCAGCACGAAGAGTGCGGTATGTGCGGAGGGGGCCACGAGTTCTGCCGCCAGTACGGCAGGAACGAAGATCAGCATCCAGAGCAGTGGGCTGCGGCGAATTTCATCGAGCAAAGGAGCCATTATCCGTCCCCCGCATGAAACAAACTTCCGGGCGGCCGGTAGCCGCCATGGCAAACTCAGTGGCCGCTCAGCACCAGTGTCTTGACCGGCAGCAGCAAGGCCTGGATGCGCAGCAGCAGCGCGTGCACCAGCCCGGTCGCGTCGACGACATGCAAGGCGAAGCCCTTGAGCGCGCCGGTCTTCGGATCGGCGATCACGTCGTGGTTGCTGGTGTAGGCGTTGACGATGCAACTGGAGCCCGGCGTGACGCCTTCGAGGCCGCCGGCATAGAGCGGCTCCAGGAATGTCAGGATCGAACCCGGCTGGCGCAGCGCTTGCGGATCGATCAGTTGCTCGCCGGAGCGGAATTGACCGGCGGCGATGTAGTCCTGCACGCCGGTGACGACGAGCGGAATGATCACCCAGGGCTTCGAGATGCAGGTCGCCTCGGCGATCATGCCGGGCTTCATGACCTGGGCCTCGATCTGGCCAAAGCCGGCCTGTAGCACGCTCCGGCCGGCGCCCTCGGGGATCAAGATGCCGGCCGGGCGCATCATCTGATTGACGACGTCGCCGGTCCGCAAGGTGAATTGCTCGACCCGCCCGTCGACGCCGGCGCGAATATAGGTCTTGTCGAGATCGACCTGCGCCTCCGCCATCGCGGCCTCGGCGCTCGCCTTCTCGGCGGGCAGCAGCGTGGAGACGCGCAGCGCCGCGGTCTCCCGCGCCGCGCTCGCAGCGTCGATGCCCGCCTGTCTTTGATCGACGGCGACCTGCAGCTTCTCGATGTCGCGCTGCGGCACGATGCCGGGATTGCGGCGCTGCAATTCGCTCTTGCTGTCCAGCTCGTCCTTGGCCTGCTGCCAGTGCGACCGGGCCTCGCCGACCTGGGCCTCGGCCTTGACCACATCGGCCCGCGCGCTGGTCAGCGACGCGTCGACCTCGGCGACTTTGCGCTTCGCGGATTCCAGCGCGGCCTGCTGCTTCGAATGATCGAGCCTGAACAGGACATCGCCCATCTTCACGGGGGCGCTGTAGCCGACATTCACTTCGGCGACTCGGCCGGCCACTTCAGGCAGGATCGGCACGGTGCGGAAGTAGATCGCCGCCGAATTGGTGGAGGGATGGTAGTAGAAGATCATGGTGATCAGCGCGATCGTCAGCATCAGGCAGCCGGTGATGCCCCATCTGAGCTCGTGCCACACGGAAAAGAAGGTGATCTCCTTACCGAAGCGCTTGCCCTGCCGGTAGCGGCGATAGAGATAGTCCGGCAGGATCGTGAACAGGGAGCACAGCAGAAGCTCAAGCATGGCCCTGTCCCTCCTCTGCGGCGGAGCTTGCATCCGGCTCCGATAGCGGCGCGGGCCGCGGCGGCGTGGCGTCGGCAATCCGCTCCACCGATCCCGCGATCGTGCGCAGCGGCGTGCTGAAATCCGGCAGGTCGATCATCGCGAGCAGCAAGCCGGCGATCCAGAAGACGTGCATATGGGTGAACAGCGAGATCAGGCCGAGCACGGCAACGATCTCGAACTGCAGCTTCTGCGACTTGTGCGCCATCCGCTCAGGCAGGCTGTGCAGCTTCCAGTACAGCGTGCCCACATACAGGATGGTCGCGACCAGGAAGATGCCCATCACCACCATCAGGGTGTCGGCGCCGTCGGGACCCGGAACGAAGAACGGCAGATGGTGCGGTGCCGCCGGATGCATTTGTCCGCTCACGACCGTCCTCCCTGCGCGCAGAGCGCGGGCCTTTGCATGGCCCTCTGGAGGCATGGTTCCCTAATGTCGGCGCTTTATCAAGAACCGTAGTTCCACGGATAGGACAGTCGCGCCTGGATCAAAGGGCGAGGGCCGCATGGATGGCACGGCAATGTCGTGCCAGGGCATCATGCGAGACCACGAATGTCTTCAGCGGCGTTGCGATGTCGTAGAAATAGATGTTGGCAATGAATCCATAAATGCCGGCGTCGATCGAGGTCGGTTTGTCGCCATGCAGATAGCCTTGCGCCGGAATCAGGCTCGCGAGGGCCGCGAGATCGGCGAGCCCGCGGGCCATCGCGGCGTCGGGCGCAAAGCGGCCGATGCCTTGATAGTAGTAGCGCTGGGCGTTGAACGCCTTGGCCTTCATCAGGCCGTCGTCGGTGAGATCAGGATGCTCGCGCTTGAGCGCATCGCGGAACTGGGGCCAGTAGCGCTCGTCCTGCCAGCGCGAATAGGACATCACCCAATAGAGATCGTCGAGCGTACGGGTGACGAGGAGATTGGTCGTGCGTTGTGCCGGCGTCAGCGCCGCGTCCAGTGTCACGCGATATTTTTCGGTGACATAGGCGAAGATGGTCTCGCTGTCGCCGACGGTGTCATCGCCGTCGACGATATAGGGCAGTTGCTGGCGCGGCGCCTTGGAGGCATCGAAAATGTGCTCGTGCCGGAACGGCACACCCGCGAGCCTCAGAAAGGCGAACACCTTCAGCCCATAGCCATTGTTGTCGGCGACGCCGAACAATGGCGGATAGGAATAGAGCGTGAGCATGGCGGCTCCGTCGCGTTCAAGCCGGCAACAGGCTACCTCAAGATTGATCGGCTGGAAATGTCAGCCGGGTACGCCCGGGTCGGGACGCAGCCGGTTGGTGGCTGCGCCCCGATATGCCGACCGGCACGGCCGGCGCTCACCTTACCGCGACGCGGTGCTGATGTTCTCGCCGAAGAACTTCCAGGTCTTGCCGTCGAACTTCGCGAGCTTGAAGGTGTCGAAGGTCGAATAGTCGGTCGGCGACACCGAGACCGTGATGCCGGGCAGCAGCAACGGCAGCGAGACCTTGCTGAGGTTGGTTGCCTGCTTCAGCAGGTTCTCGCGCGTCAGCTCGTCGCCGCAGTTCTTCAGGATGATCGCGGTGAACTGCGCCGAGAGATAGCCGATCTGGTTGCTGCCATCGATCGGATTGCCTTCGGGATACCATTGCTTCATGAAGGCGAGATAGTCCTGCACGCCCTTGTCGGTATCCCACGCCGGGTCGCCGACCACCTTGGTGGCGAGCGCCGTCATCAGGCCGGTGGACGCTTCGAGGCCGGCAGGCTCGAGCACGCCGCCGATCGAGCTCGCGACCGAGACGATGAAGTGCGTCGGCTTCCAGCCGAGATCGGCCACCTTGCGGATCGCCTGCGCGCCGAACTTCGGCGTCGTGATCGTCATCAGCACGTCGGCGCCCGCGGCCTTCAGATTGACGATCTGGGAATCAATCGTGGGATCGGTCACCTCGTAGCTGAGCTCCTTGACGATGAGACCGGCCTTCTCGCCCAGCGCCTCCTTGAAGCCCTTCAGATAGTCCTTGCCGAAATCGTCATTCTGATAGATCACGCCGACCTTCGCGTTCGGCAGCTCCTTGAGGATGTACTTGCCATAGATCTTCGCTTCCTGCGCATAGGGCGGATAGAACGGCGTGGTCCAGGGAAACTCCTTCGGATCATTCCACTTCGAGGCCCCGGTGGAGATCAGGAGATGCGGGATCTTCTTGCCGTTCAGATATTTTTGGATCGACGAATTGGTCGGCGTGCCCAGTGAACCGATATCGGCAAGGATCTCATCCTGCTCGACGAGCTTGCGCGTCTGCTCCACCGTCTTCGGCGGGCTGTAGCCGTCGTCCATGCTCAACAGCGTGATCTTGCGGCCGTTGATGCCGCCTTGGCTGTTGATCATCTTCCAGTAGGCGGCTTCGGCCCTGCCCTGCGTGCCGTAGGCCGAGGCCGGACCGCTGTAGGGCATGGTCTGCCCGATCTTGATTTCGGTATCGCTGGCGCCGGGATCGTATTTCTTGTCGGCGGCGAGCAGCGCCGAGGTGGAAACAAGGCTGAGCGCGGCGATCGCCGCGAGCGTGATGCAACGCATGTGTTCTCCCCATTCGCGCCGCTGTTTGCCGCGGCGTCGGGCGAGATAATGATCATGCCCGCAGGGGATGTCGACCCCTTAAGTCCGGACTGCCCTCGCCCTCACAGCCCCGTCCAAGCCATCACGGCGGTGAACGAGGCCCAGAGCGTCCATCCGAGCCCGGCCAGGGAAATCAGCGCAGCCGCCATCGCAACCGCCAGCAGCAGGCCGTCCTCCTGCAGATATGCGATCGCGATCAGCACGACCACCATTCCGGGAATGACGTTGACCAGGGGCAGCGGCCAGCCGGCCGAAAAGGCCAGCAGAAAGACCACCAGCCCGACGAGGCGGTCGATCACGTCGCGGCGCGCATCCCAGCGCGGCCGGCTGATCCGCTCGATCGCCTGCAGCATCGGGCGGACAAACACGGTGAACCGCTTGAAGCGCTTGAAGTCGAACTGCCGCTTCGAGATGAAACGCGGAAACGACGGCGCGCTGTGGCCAAGCATCATCTCGACCGCCGGAAACAGCAGCGCCAGCGTCGCAATGGTCGCGACGCCGGGAATGATCACCAAGAGCCCAAGCAGCAGCAGGAGCAGGCCGAACGACCGCTTGTCCAGATTGCCGAGGAGCCATTCGAGGTCGACGGGGCCGTCCGGTGCTTGAGCGACGAGTTCCTCAAGAAGCTGGGACGTGTGCGTGGGCGCCAATGGGGCTCCGGACGAAAGGGACATGGACGCCAAAGTGGTCAGACTCGGCGTCGATTGCAACCGTCGCCGAAGCAGACTAGGAAGCATGGGTGACCCACGATTCCGATCAGGCATGGCACAGCCATGCGCCATCAAGTCCGGATCCTGCCGCGCGCCGCCGCTGGCCGTGGTTCCTGTTGATCGTCGTCATTCTGGCGCTTGCGGGCGCAGGCGGCGTCTACGCCTGGCCGCAAATCGCACCGCTGGTACCCTCGCTCGGCAACGCCGCGGCCGGCGACAAGGCGGCGGCCGACAAGGAGGCGCTGCCGGATCTGCTCGCCGCCCAGCAGAAGCTCGAGGATGACGTCGGTGCGCTCGGCAAGTCGGTGGCCGACCAACAGGAGCAGTTGAAAGCGATCACCGACCAACTGGCGGCCCTGACGTCGAAGGTCGACGCGCTGCAGCGTCCCGCCCCGGCTCCCGTGCCGCCACCGGCCGCGGCCGAACAACCGCATGCACCCGTGGCGCAAGCAGCCCCGAAGCCGCGCAAGCCGCCGGTTCGGGCGCCAAAGCCGTCAGGTCCGATTTCGACCGGCGGCGCGCCGCTGAGCGCGGCACCGAGCAACAACTGAGCCGCAAGTCTCCGTCAGGGTGACGGAATTGACTTACTCAGCTTGCTCAGTGGCATCACTCGCGCATGCGGGTGATCCAGTATTCCAGAGACGGCTGTGCTTGGCCGATAAGCCGCGGCGCACTGGGTCGCCCGGTCCCGTCTCCGCCAAGGCTTCGACGAGGCCACAGGTGCCTGGCACGCCGAAGCTTTAGCGGAGGCGGCGAGCCGGGCGACGACAACAGGGGATGAGGACAAAGCTTCACATCTTCTCAGCAGCGGCAGGTCAGCCGCGTGCCGGCTCCATGCCCGCCCGCTTGATGGCGGCAAGCAAGCGATCGCTGTCCGACGACAGAAAATCGATCAGCCGCTTGGCCGCTTCCGGCGCTTTGGCGTCGTTGACAATGGCGGCCGTGAAGGTCTGGACCAGCTGGAGGTCGGCAGGCAGCAGGCCGACCAATTCGATGCCGCTCTCCTGAACCAGTTCGCTGGTCGGCCCGATCGAGCAATTTGCCCTGCCTGCCCGCAGCGCTTCGGCCGCCTCGGTACCGCGCGCCTCGAGGGTGAGCCGCACCGTGTCCGGCAAGTTCAGCTTCGGCAAGATTTTGTCGCGAACGAACTGTCCGCTGGTGCTGCTCGGCGCCACTATTCGGCCCGCGTCGATCAAGGCGTTCCTGAGCGCGAGGTCACTGCTGATATCAGGCTTGCGATCGCCGGTGCGAACCGCGGCGGCCAGCGGCGCCGTCGCCAGCCCGGCGTCGGACCCCGGACGAATCCGACCGTCTTCGATCAGCGCGCGAAGTCCCTCGCGCGAAAGGATCACCACATCCGCTTGGGTGCCATGCGCAAGCTGGTGCCGGATGGTCTTCGGACCGATCCCCTCCGACGCGCCGGAGCCGGTTTCCACCTTGATGCCGGTGCTTCGCTCGAACTCGGGCAGCACCTCCCGGTAGACCGCAGCAAAGCCGCCGGAGATGATGACCTTGAGCGTCGTCAATGCAGCGGCTCCCATTCCGTCCCGCGACCGCTATTCGGCCGCGGTCCGGATATCGATCTTCTCGGCGCGGACCGCGCAGAACTTGAACTCCGGAATCTTGCCGAACGGATCGAGCGCCGGATTGGTCAACAGGTTCGCCGCCGCCTCGGCGTAGCAGAACGGCATGAACACCATGTTCTCGGGCACGTCGCGATCGGCGCGCACCTTGACCTCTACCGCGCCGCGGCGGGTCTCGAGCCGGATGAAGTCGCCGGGCGCGAGCCCCTTCTTGCGCATGTCCTTCGGCGTCATGAACGCGACCGCCTCGGGCTCGATCTGGTCGAGCACCTGGGCGCGGCGCGTCATCGAGCCGGTGTGCCAATGTTCGAGCACGCGTCCGGTCGACAGCACCATCGGATACTCGTCGTCGGGCAACTCGTCCGGCGGGATCACCTTGGCCGGCACGATCTTGCCGCGGCCGCTCGCGGTCGGGAAGCCGGTGGTGAAGATGATCTCGTTGCCGGGCTTGTCGGGATCGTCGACCGGATAGGTCACCGCGCCCTCGCGCAGCAGGCGCTCCCAGGTGATGTTCTTCAGCGACGGCATCAGCTCGGCCATCTCGGTGAAGACCTCGCCCGGTCCGGCATAATTCCACGGCAATCCCATCCGCTTGCCGATCTCCTGGATGATCCAGAGATCCTGCCGCGCATCGCCCGGCGGCTTGATCACCTCGCGCGCCAGCTGCACGCGGCGATCGGTGTTGGTGAAGGAGCCGGATTTTTCGGCGAACGCCGAGGCCGGCAGGATGACGTCGGCGTGGAACGCGGTCTCGGTGACGAACAGATCCTGCACCACGAGATGGTCGAGCTTGGCCAGCGCCTCGCGCGCGTGCTGCAAATCCGGGTCCGACATCGCGGGATTCTCGCCCTCGACATACATGCCGTGGATTTCGCCGGCGTGGATCGCGTTCATGATCTCGACCACGGTCAACCCGCGCACCGGATCGAGCTCTTGCCCCCACAATTTCTCGAACGCGCCGCGCATGTCGTCGCGGCCGACCGGCTGGTAGTCCGGCAGGAACATCGGGATCAGGCCGGCGTCGGAGGCGCCCTGCACGTTGTTCTGGCCGCGCAGCGGATGCAGCCCAGTGCCGGGACGGCCGACCTGGCCGGTGATCAAGGCCAGCGCGATCAGGCAGCGCGCATTGTCGGTGCCGTGGACATGCTGGCTGATGCCCATGCCCCAGAAGATGATCGACGACTTGGCGCGGGCATAGGCGCGCGCCACCTCGCGCAGCGTCTCGGCGGGAATGCCGCAGATCTGAGACATGCGTTCCGGCGTGAACTCCTGGATCTTGGCCTTGAGGTCGTCATAGCCCTCGGTATAGCCGGCGATGTACTGCTCGTCGGTCAGGCCTTCGGTGATGATGGTGTGGATCATCGCGTTCAGCATCGCGACGTCGCTGCCCGGCTTGAAGGCGAGGTGCTTGGTGGCATGGCGCGACAGCGTCTGCCGGCGCGGGTCCATCACGTAGAGCTTGGCGCCGCGCTTGGCGGCGTTCTTGATGTAGGTCGCGGCGACCGGATGGTTCACGGTCGGATTGGCGCCGATCACCCAGATCACCTCGGCATCGGCGGCCGCCGCGAACGGCGCCGATACCGCGCCGGAGCTCAATCCCTCGAACAGCGCCGCCACCGACGAGGCGTGGCACAGCCGCGTGCAGTGATCGACATTGTTGGAGCCGAAGCCGGTGCGGACCAGCTTCTGGAACAGATAGGCCTCTTCATTGGAGCCCTTGGCCGAGCCGAAGCCGGCGAGCGCCTTGGCGCCCTTCTCGTCGCGGATCTTGCGCAAGCCGGCGGCGGCGAGATCGAGCGCCTCGTCCCAGGTCGCCTCGCGGAAATGGGTGTAGGGATTGGCCGGGTCGACCTGGTCGTTGGCATCCTTCTTGACGCCGGGCAGCCGCACCAGCGGCTTGGTCAGCCGATTGGGATGGTGGATGTAGTCGAAACCGAAGCGGCCCTTGACGCAGAGCCGGTTGTGATTGGCGGGACCATCGCGGCCTTCCGCGTAGATCACCTTCTCGTCCTTGACCTCGTAGGTGACCTGGCAGCCGACGCCGCAATACGGGCACAGCGAGTCCACCTTCCTGTCCGGGTAGGTGACGCGGGTCTGCTTGTCGTCGAGCATCACGGCCGGCATCAGCGCGCCGGTCGGGCAGGCCTGCACGCACTCGCCGCAGGCGACGCAGGTGGATTCGCCCATCGGGTCGTCGAAGTCGAACACGATCTTCGCGTCGTGATTGCGATACGCCATGCCGATCACGTCGTTGACCTGCACCTCGCGGCACGCCCGCACGCACAGGCCGCACTGGATGCAGGCGTCGAGATTGACGCGCATCGCCGGATGGCTGGTGTCGGCGCGCCAGCGCTCGGTCGCCGGGAAGCGGCTTTCGGTGACGCCGGTCTTCTCGGCCCAGTGCCAGAATTTCGAATCCGGATCGTGCGAGGTCTCGCGCGCCGGCTGGTCGGCGACGAGCAGCTCCATCACCATCTTCTGCGCCGCCACCGCGCGCTGGCTCGCCGACTTCACCTTCATCCCGACCGTCGGCGTCCGCTTGCAGGATGCCGCCAGCACGCGCTCGCCTTCGATCTCGACCATGCAGGCGCGGCAGTTGCCGTCCGGTCGATAATCCGGCGCCGGCGAATAGCAGAGATGCGGGATCTCGGTGCCCTGGCGCTTGGCGACCTGCCAGATAGTCTCGCCGGCCCGCGCCTCGACCTGATGGCCGTCGAGTTCGAACTGGATCATCTGCGGGCCGCCGCCCGTTCCGCCGACCTTGCCGATCGGCTCGCTGTGCGTGACGGTGACGCGACCATCTGGGGCATTGCTTCCTCCGGCCGCGCCCTTGGCGTCGTGACCGTAGCCCTGCGGCGGAGAGTTCTTGTCCTTGCTCATTCAAAATCCTCGTCGAAATTCGCCCTACTCGCCCCGCCTATTCGGCGGCTTGCTGCGGACGAAAGCCGTCCGGAAAATACTTGATCACTGAGGTCAGCGGATTGGACGCCGCCTGACCGAGGCCGCAGATCGACGCATCGCGCATCGCCTGGCTCAATTGGTCGAGCAGTTCCTTGTTCCAGACCGGCTGCTGCATCAAGAGCGCCGCCTTCTCGGTTCCGGCGCGGCACGGCGTGCATTGCCCGCAGCTCTCGTCCTCGAAGAACTTCATCAGGTTCAGCGCAGCCTCCCTGACGTCATCGGCCTGCGAGAGCACGACCACGGCGGCCGAGCCGATGAAGCAGCCGTATTTCTCCAGCGTACCGAAATCGAGCGGGATGTCGTCCATCGATGCCGGCAGGATGCCGCCGGACGCGCCGCCCGGCAGATAGGCCTGCAGTGTGTGGCCGTCGGCCATGCCGCCGCAGAACTCGTCAATCAATTGGCGCAGCGTAATGCCGGCCGGCGCGAGCTTGACGCCGGGATGCTTGACGCGACCCGACACCGAGAAGCTGCGCAGGCCGTGGCGCTCGTTGCGGCCGTGGCTCTTCCACCAGTCGGCGCCCTTCTCGACGATATCGCGCACCCACCACAAGGTCTCGATGTTGTTGATCAGCGTCGGCAGGCCGAACAGCCCGACCTGGAACGGATAGGGCGGCTTGTGCCGCGGCAGGCCGCGCTTGCCCTCGATCGATTCCAGCAGCGAGGATTCCTCGCCGCAGATATAGGCGCCGGCGCCGCGCCGCAGATGCAGCACCGGACCGCCCGGCGGGAGCTTGGCGATCTCGCGCGCGAGGATGTCGCGGCAGGCCGGATACTCGTCGCGGATGTAGATGTAGACGTCTGGCGCCTCGACCACGCGGGCGCCGATCAGCATGCCCTCGAGGAAGCGATGCGGATCGGTCTCGAGATAGTAGCGGTCCTTGAAGGTGCCGGGCTCGCCTTCGTCGCCGTTGACCGCCATCAGCCGCGGACCGGGTTCGCCGAGCACGGCGCGCCACTTGCGGCCGGTCGGGAAACCGGCGCCGCCGAGACCGCGCAGCGAGGCATCGTCGAGCGCCTTCAGCAGATCCTCGCGCGGCAGCTCGCCGGAGCGCAGCCGCGCCAGAAGCTGGTAGCCGCCGCCGGCGACATAGGCGTCGTAGTCGACGTAAGAAGGAAGATGCACATGGGTGTCGCCGTTCTTTGCCGCCGCGAGCACGGTGCTGACGGTGGCATGATCGACGAAGTTGTGGCCCACCTCGGCCGCGGGTGCGGTGTCGCAGCGGCCGACGCACGGCGCGCGCACGACGCGGATGCCGGGGCCGGCGCGGGACTGAAGATCCCTGAGCAGCTGCTCGCCGCCGAGCATCGCGCAGGTCAAGGAATCGCAGACCCGCACGGTGAGCGGCGCGATATCCGGCTCGCCCTCCTTCACGATGTCGAAATGCGCATAGAAGGTCGCGGTCTCGAACACCTCGGCGAAGGACAGCTTCATCTCGTCGGCGAGCGCGGCCAGATGCGCCGCCGAGATCTGATGGTACTTGTCCTGGATCAGATGCAGGTACTCGATCAGCATATCGCGCCGTCGCGGCCGGTCTGCGAGCAGCGCCTCGATCTCATGCGCGGCCACCGGGTCGACCTGGCGTCCCTTCGGCGTGGCTTTCGCCCGCTTCCTGCCCTGCCCGGGATGCTCGAACGCGCGAACCTTGTGAACGTCGCCTTGGCTCATGAATCCTCGCCTTGAAACCGCGTCTTTGAAACCGCGTCTTTGAAACCGCGTCTTGAAACCGGGTCTTGGAACTCCGCTTTGCACTGACAGCGTCGGTTCAATCCAACTCTATTCACTGGCATGCCACAGGCAAGCAGATTTAGAACGCCTCTAGCAGCGTCGGGTTGCCGCGCAGGCCATTGTTAATGTTTACCTATCGAGCGATCTGAATTTCAAATCGCGCGATCCGCTCACAGCAGATCGGCGTAGCCGAGAAAGCCGACGGCATCGCCCGGCTCGACCCGCACGACGGCCTCGCCGAGCTCGATCAGCCCATCGGTCTCGACCAGCGACGACAGCAGGCCGGCGCCCTCGCGGGGAAACTTGGTCGCCTCCAGCGCACCGTCCGCCGCCCGGCGCAGCGAGGCGCGAACATATTCGCGCCGCCCGCTCTTCTTCTTGTAGCTGAAGGCGGCCCGCACCGGCATCGGCAGCAACGGCGTCGGCACCGCGCCCGACAGCGCCAGCACGGTCGGCCGCACGACGTGCACAAAGGTCACGAAGCTCGCCACGGGATTGCCGGGCAGACCGATCAGCGGCGTGCCGTCGATGATGCCCATCGCCACAGGCCGGCCGGGCTTGATCGCCATCCGCCATAGTACCAGCGAGCCGGCCTGTTCGATGCCGGCCTTGACGTGGTCCTCTTCGCCGGTCGAGACCCCGCCGGTGGTCAGGATCAGGTCGTAACGCCGCGCAACCTGCTTCAGCGCATCGGCAAGTTCGGCCCGCTCGTCGCGCAGGATGCCGAGATCGCCGACCTCGCAACCGAGCCGCCGCAACATCGCCATCAGCATGAAGCGGTTGGAATCGAACAGCTGTGCCTCGCTGCGCACGCTCCCGGGCGCCGCCAGCTCATCGCCGGTGGAGAATACCCCGACGCGCAGCCGCCGCACCACATCGAGCGTGGTGAGCCCGAACGCCGCAGCAACGGCGATGTCCTGCGGGCGCAGGCGCCGGCCCGCCGCCAACGCGACATGGCCGCGTGCGATGTCCTCGCCGGCCGGACGCACATTGGCGCCGGTCTTCAGGCCGGACGGCAGGATCACGTTGCCGGCATCGTCGATCCGCACGTCTTCCTGCATGAACACGGTGTCGGTGCCGTCGGGCATCGGCGCTCCGGTGAAGATCCGCACCGCCTGGCCGCGCCGTGCGGGCGCCGCCGGCGCGCCCGCCTGCACCCGCCCGGCGACCGGGAACGCGCGCTCGCCGCTCGCCGGCACATCGGCGCCGGATACCGCGTAACCGTCGACGGCGGAATTCATGAACGGCGGCAGCGGCAGCGGCGCGGCGATGTCGCCGGCCAGGATGCGCCCGTCGGCGTCAACCAGCGCAACGGTCTCCGTCTCGCCAACCGGCTTGACGCGCGCAGCGATGATCGCGACGGCTTCGTCGACCGACATCATCGGTCCGCCGAATGCGAAGCAGTCGTCCGAAAGCTGCGCCATGATCTTAGTCCTCGGCCATCGACAGGATTTGTTCGACCCGGATCGCGAACTGCGGCGTTATCCTTCAAGCCGGACCAACAATGCCGGTTCCGGCAAGCCGGCGGAGAGTGGCCAGTCGGTCTCCGACCGTGCTTATATCCCCAGCTTCGCCACCATGTGAACCCATCGGGACTGCGACCTGTGACCGAGAAGACCACCGCTCCCATCATCGTTCCTGATCCGGACGACCCGCGCCTGACCGAGCGCGTGGTCGGCGTCGATCAGACCGGCGCGCGGACCGAGATCAAGGTGCCGGTGGAGCGGCCGTTGACGCTGTACCTCAACGCGCAGGAGATCGTCACCATGATGACGATCAACGACTATCCCGAATACCTCGCGCTCGGCTACCTCTTGAACCAGAACATGCTGAAATACGACGACGTCGTCACCGAGGTCGAATATGACGACGATCTCGAGGTCGTCGTGGTGCGCACCGCGCACCACACCAATTTCGAGGCCAAGCTGAAGAAGCGCACGCAGACCTCGGGCTGCGCCCAGGGCACGGCGTTCGGCGACCTGCTCGAAGCCGTCGAGAAGGTCGCGCTGCCGAAGGCCGAACTGCGCACCTCCTGGCTCTACCGGATGACGCACACCATCAACACGATGCCGTCGCTCTATCTGGAAGCCGGCGCCATCCACGGCTGCGTGCTGTGCAAGGAGGCGACGCCGGTCTGCTACACCGAGGATGTCGGCCGGCACAATGCCGTCGACAAGATCGCGGGCTGGATCTATCGCCACAATGTCGATCCGGCCGACAAGATCCTCTACACCACCGGCCGGCTCACCTCGGAGATGGTGATCAAGACGGTGCGGATGGGCATCCCGATCCTGGTCTCCCGCTCCGGCTTCACGGCATGGGGCGTCGATCTGGCACGGCAGGTCGGATTGACGCTGGTCGGGCGCGCCCGCGGCAAGCGCTTCATCGCGCTGTCGGGTGAGGAGCGGATCGTCTACGACCAGAACCTCGACTATGTCGAAGAGGAATCGATGCGTCACAAGCGCAAGGGCGAGACCGACAATGACTGAGATCCCGGGCGTGCTGCTGGCCGGCGGGCTCGCGCGGCGGATGGGCGGCGGCGACAAGCCGATGCGCGTGATCGCCGGCCGCACCATCCTGCAACGGGTGATCGACCGCCTCGCCCCGCAATGCGGCGGGCTGATCATCAACGCCAATGGCGACCCCGCGCGGTTCGCCGCGTTCGGCCTTCCGGTCGTCGCCGACGATGTCGCCGATTTTCCCGGCCCCCTCGCCGGCATCCTGGCCGCGCTCGATTGGACTGCCGCCAACCGGCCGGATGCGAACTGGGTGCTGAGCGCGGCGGGTGACTGCCCGTTTCTGCCGCGCGATCTCGTTACACGTCTGGAGCAGGCGCGCGCGGCCGAGGATGCCGAGCTCGCGGTCGCATCATCCGGCGGGCAGACCCATCCGGTGATCGGCCTCTGGAGCGTGCGCCTGCGGAACGAATTGCGCCACGCGCTCGTCGAGGAGGATATTCGCAAGATCGACCGCTGGACCGCGCGCTATCCGCTGGCGACGGTCGCATGGCCGACCGAGCCGCTGGACCCGTTCTTCAATGCCAATACCGTGGAAGACATCGCGGAAGCCGACCGCCTCGCCGCACTTGATGGCGGCTAAGGCGGCTGTTCGCATTGAACGCTTCGGCGCGACCGGCAACTGCCGATCGCGCCGAGACTAATCCAGGCGAAGTCCAAGCGGAGCAGCCGATCTGGGCTCCACGGTCAATCAATGCCCCGCGGCGATCCTGGTCGGGCCGCAGACGTCGTCCGCGTCGTGGTCGTTGTCGTGGCCACGGCCATTGTCCTTGATGTGGCCGTGGTCGCCATCGCAATTGACCGGCGCGAACGAGACGCCGCGGTAGACCATTCCGAATGCGGGCGCCGCGACGACGTCGAAGGCTTCATACGCGGGAAGCTGCGTTGCCGCGACCTTGTCGGTGATCGCGACCACCGAATTCGGATCGGCGCCGGGCTCGACCGAAGTGCCCACCGTCGACGTCACCGCGAAGATCGTCGCGGTGCCGTCGCGATTGAGGCGGCCGGTGATGTTGCGCAGGCCGCCGGTCGCCGGATCGGTCGGATATCCGTTCACGTGATAGGTCGCACCGAGGCTCAAGCCCCTCTGCAGCGTGTAGGCGAGGCTCCAGCTGCCATTGGCATAGACCCATTTCTGCAAGCCCGCGGTCGTCGACGTGGCCGCGTCCGCCAGAACGCCGTCGCCTTCCTGGGCGACATAGAGCGTCGTCGCATTGGCGAACCAGATGCCGAACGGATAGAAGCCGTTGGCGCCGGAGTTCGCCGCGGGATTGTTCGGGAAGCCCGGAAGAATGCTGAACGTGGTTGACGCGGCGGTATCGCGGGTCGGCAGCACGCCGGCCTGGCCGACCTGATAGACCGTGTTGATACCGTTGCTGCCGCTGCCCTTGGTCACGTAGAGCGTGTTGCCGGAGATCGCGAGGCTGCGGAAATTGTTGTCCTTGCCGGATTTGTCGACCGCAAAGCCGAGCTGGGCAACCGAGAAGCCGAACTGGAAGCCGTTCTTGCTGCCGGGCGTTCCCTGCTGCACGCCAACCACGGTGTCGGACCCATCGACACCGGGCGTCGCGAGCTGCACGCCGGTATCGTTGACGACGAGCACCGGCTGGATGCCGCTGCCGTTGCCGGCATTGCCGACCGTGAAGTACTGGTCGGCCTGGGTGCCATTGACCTTGTTGGCGCGGATCGCGCCGCGGCCATTGTCGCCGCTGTAGACGTTCACCTTGGTCCGGTGCAGCGAGCCGTCGAAATCGAGCTCCGCCACCACGCGGGCATGCACGCCGGTGTCCGGATTGGTGGGATCGACATGGTTCGGCGAATTGGAGTTGGAGATGTCGAGCTGATTCACCGCGGCGTCATAGCCCATGAACGTCACGGCCTTGCCGTCGGGCGACAAATGCAGCGACAATTCCGACTTCGAGCTGAAGCTCGTCACCGCCACATCCGCCGGAACGCTCAGCGCACCGATTTCGCGAAGCCTGTGGCCTTCCAGATGGAATTTCTTGATCACCACCGGCGCCGTCACGCCGAAGTTCGAATCGACGGACACGTTGTTGAAGACCTCCGGATAGCCGCCGTCGGCCACCGCCTTCGCGCCGGTCGGCAGGGTTTGGCCCACGACGACGGTCGACGGCTTGCCGGCATAGACCGCGGTGCTGACCAGCAATTCATGCGGATTGCCGACGGTCTGCGCGAGCGCCGGATGGACCGCAAACAGCAGCGGTGAGAGCGCCGTCCCGGCGATCAGGCGCCGGACAATGACGCGGTGGGTGGTTTGCGACGTGGCGATCGATTTGAACATGAGCCCCCCATTCTTGAAAATCGGAATGGGTTCGTCATACGGGGCCGATCGCAACACCTTGTGACAGATCGCCGCACACGTGTTCACGTTGTGGAAATCTTGCCGCGCGCGGGCTTGCAGGAGAGCAAGTGCTAGCTGGCTCGCCCGCCAAGGCGCTCGCCCCGATCCGTTTCGATCGTGCGCAGATAGTCCAGCATCAGACGGCTGGTTGCGGACAGATGCGCGGCATCGCGGACCACGATCTTCAGCTCGCGCCGACCCCAGTCGTCGCGCAGCGGGATCGCGCGAAGGCCCATGCCGGCGCCGATGACCTGGAAGGCACGATCGGGGATCAGGCCGAGCCCCATATTGGCCTGCACCATGCGGCAGACCGCATCGAAGCCGGGCACATTGATGCGCAACCGCATGGTCTTGCCGGCCTGCGTCGCTGCATATTGCGAGCGCAGATAGATCGAGCTGGCGGTGTGCAGGCCGATCTGGTCGAAATCGAGCGTCTCGGTGAACAGCAATGTGTCGCGGCCTGCCAGCGGGTGGTCCGGACGCATCACGACCACCAGATTGTCGTAGCGATAGTGGAAAACCTCGAGCGCGCGGCTGTCGGCCTCGGCCGAGCAGATGCCGAGTTCGGCCGCGCCCTCCTCGATGCCGCGCACCACCTGCCCGCTCGGCCGCTCCTGCAGATCGACGCGCAGCAATTCATGCGCTGCGAAGAAAGCCGAGAGATCCTCGGGCAAATACTGCACGATCGCCGAAAGATTGGCGAGCATGCGGACATGGCCGCGCACGCCTTGCGAATATTCCGACAGCTCGACCGCGATCTTCTCGACATTGAGCAGCGTGACCCGGGCGTGATGCAGCAGCGCCTCGCCGGCCGGCGTCAGCGCCATGCCCTTGGCGAGCCGCTTGAACAGCGTGACGCCGAATGCCAGCTCGAAATCGTTCATCCGCTTCGAGACGGCAGAGGCCGCGATGCCCTGGCGCAGCGCCGCGCGGGTCAGGTTCTGCTCGTCGCAGACCGCGACGAACAGGCGAAGCGTCGTAAGGTCGACGCGGCGGGTGAGCGCGGTCTCAGCCGGCGTGGCGGGGCGTGGAAGGTCGACGGCGACGGAGGAGATCGGCATGGGCGGTGTCCCCGGGGATCAGCGCAGGTTAGCGCCGGGGATGCCGCGGAAGATTCCAAAGCAGTGCGGGATCGGAGGAATTGTTGGGATAGGATTCCAACGATGACGCATAAGACCGGATTTTATTGCAAACCGACCTGCCCCATGGCCATCGTTGTGAGGTATGAGCGAAGCGACGAAGCCATCGGCGCCTCGGCGATCGGAGAGATGGATTGCTTCGCTCCACTCGCAATGACGGCAGCGATAGCCAGCACACAATCCCTCACCGTCACCCCCGCGCAAAGGCGTCGCCTTTGTCGCTGGAGGTGCGAGCGGAGCGAGCCTCGAAGGGCGACGGCCCGGTTCTGTCCGCGAGGCGACCGTCACGCACTGAAGCAGCGCGGCCGTGCATCCTTCGAGACGCCGCTTCGCGGCTCCTCAGGATGACGGAATCCCGATCAGCGCGCTCCATCTATCACCGTCATGCTGAGGAGGCCGCGAAGCGGCCGTCTCGAAGCATCGACGGCCACGAGCTGGGCCGTGCATCCTTCGAGACGCGCTGCGCGCTCCTCAGGATGACGGGTTCGAAAGATGCACGCCCTCAAACAAAAACGCGGCGCCGGGGCGCCGCGTTTCCGAATGCGTGATCCAGCGAACCGTCAGCCCGCGGCCTTGGCCGGGACGTCGTCGCGCTGGCGCTTCATCACGATCTTGTTCAGGGCGCCGAGATAGGCCTTGGCGGAGGCGACCAGCGTGTCCGGATCGGCGGCGCGCGCGGTCATCGAACGGCCTTCATGGGCGAGACGCACCGAGACCTCGGCCTGCGCGTCGGTGCCTTCGGTCACCGCGTGGACCTGGTACAGTTCGAGCTTGGCCTCGTGCGGCACCAGGCGCTTGATGCAGTTGAACACGGCGTCGACCGGACCGTTGCCCTCGGCTTCCTCGATCTTGATCTGGCCATCGACGTCGAGCTTCATGGTCGCGCGCTGCGGGCCATGGGTGCCGGCGATCACGGTCAGCGAGGCCAGCTTGATGCGGTCGTGCGCGGCCGCCATCTCCTGATCGACCAGCGCCTCGATGTCCTCGTCGTAGATGTCCTTCTTGCGGTCGGCCAGCGCCTTCATCCGCGTGAAGGCATCCTCCAGCTGGTTGGCGCCGAGCTTGTAGCCCATCTCCTCCAGCTTGTGGATGAAGGCATGGCGGCCGGAATGCTTGCCGAGCACCAGCGACGACTGCTTCAACCCGACCATCTCGGGCCGCATGATCTCGTAGGTCGAGGCGTCCTTCAGCACGCCGTCCTGATGGATGCCGCTCTCATGGGCGAACGCATTGCGGCCGACGATCGCCTTGTTGTACTGCACCGGGAACGAGGTGGCGGCCGACACCACCTTCGAGGCGCGGGTCAGCTGCGTGGTGTCGATCTTGTTCCAGTACGGAAACTTGTCGTTGCGCACATTGATCGCCATCACGATCTCTTCCAGCGCGGCATTGCCGGCGCGCTCGCCGATGCCGTTGACGGTGCACTCGACCTGGCGCGCGCCGCCGACGATGCCGGCCAGCGAGTTGGCGACCGCCATGCCGAGGTCGTTGTGGCAGTGCACCGAGAAGATCGCCTTGTCGGAGTTCGGCACCCGCTCGATCAGGGTCCGCATGAAGTGGGTGTATTCCTCCGGCACGGTGTAGCCGACCGTGTCAGGGATGTTCACCGTGGTGGCGCCGGCCTTGATGACGGCTTCGACGATCCGGCACAGATAGTCCATCTCGCTGCGGGTGCCGTCCTCGGCCGACCATTCGACGTCGTCGATCTGGTTGCGGGCGCGGGCGACCATCGCGACCGAGGTCTCGATGACCTCCTCCGGGGTCTTGTTCAACTTCACCCGCATGTGCAGCGGCGAGGTCGCGATCACGGTGTGGACGCGGCCGCGGCGGGCGAACTTGACGGCTTCGGCGCAACGATCGATGTCGGCCGGATGGGCGCGGGACAGGCCCGCGATCACCGAGTTCTTGGAGCGGCGGGCGATCTCGCTGACCGCCTGGAAGTCGCCTTCCGAGGTGATCGGGAAGCCGGCCTCGATGACGTCGACACCCATATCATCCAGGAGCTCGGCGACCTCGAGCTTCTCCTCGAAGGTCATGGTGGCGCCGGGGCACTGCTCGCCGTCGCGCAAGGTGGTGTCGAAAATGATGACGCGGTCCTTCTCGGACTTATCAGCGGTGGCCATGTCAGAAATTCCTTTGAGCTTTTGCGCCCGTCATTTGCTGCTTCGAGCGATTGGTTGGGCGATGATCAGGGTCCGGTGATCTCGTACAAACCCCTGAGTGCCCAGGCGCAGACGCCCAGCCGGCCCTCAGGGGCAGGTAAGAAGCAGGCCGCCAATAAGCAGGGTGGGCGTTCCGGCCGGGATCGTGGCGGTAGCCTTGGCCACCTCCCTCGAAATCCCATCAATTTGGCCGCGAATCAGCATTGCCGGACCCTGTTGAGCGCCAAAATCCTCGGCCAAAACCATTGACGGTTGGTTGCCGGGAGCGCTTGAGCGCCGCCGTTCTAGACGATTATGGCAAGCCGCCGCAATGGGTAAAGAGGGACAGCGGGGTTGACCTATATGCAGCCGGCGGAGGTGATTGGACGTCGCTGCGCGTGACGGACGCACCGGCAGATGGGTTCCCTCCCCCTGAGTGGCGTGCTCACCTTACGCGAGTGACGACGCGGCTTACGACTGCTCCCCCTCACCTGCGTCCGCGCGAGCTCGCGCGCAGGCTCGACGGCGAGCGGCCATAGAGAGTCGCGAAGGCGGCGTTGAAACGGCGGACGCTGCCGAAGCCGGCGCGGAAGGCGATCTCGGTCATCGCCTCGTCGGTGGTATCGATCAGGCGCTTGGCGCGCTGCACCCGGCGGGTGGCCGCGACCTGCTGCGGGCTGGCGCCGACATGGCGCGCGAACAGCCGCGCCAGATGGCGCGCGGTGATGCCGAGCCGGTCGGCCAATGCGGCGACCGAACCGCGCTCGAGCGCGCCGCCGTCGATCAGTTTCAGCGCGCGCGCAACCGTGGAACGGGTGCCGTTCCAGGCCGGGCAGAATGGCGCGGTTTCGGGACGGCAGCGCAGGCATGGCCGATAGCCCGCCGCCTCGGCCGCGGCGGCGGTCGGGTAGTAGGTGACGTTGCGCGGCAGCGGATGCTTCACCGGACAGACCGGGCGGCAATAGATCCGCGTGGTCTTCACCGCGGTGAAGAAGCGACCGTCATAGCGCGCGTCGCGCCGCAGCCGCGCCGCGTTGCAGACCTCGAAGCTGAGCATGACCGGACACTAGCGCATCATACGATGAGGAAAAGTGGCCGGCGGTGATGAGGTCCGATTCCGGCCAGCACGTCGCGCCGCGCTGACCTAGATCGAGCCGATCGATCAACCCTGCATCCATCCCCCGGAGACATCGCAATGACCAGCCCGACTGCAAAGGACATCGTCCTCAACGCCTGGCAGACCTTCAGGACCCGCGACCCCGGCCAGATCGCCGCATTGTTCGCGCCGGACGCCGAATGGATCGCACCGGGGCGCAACGCCACCGCGGTCGCGCTCGATCATACCGATCACATGGTTGGCGCGGATGCGATCGCCCGCTTCATCTCGACCGAGATGCACCGCCTGTTCTCCGAGATCGACATCACCTTCCGCGCGGTTCACGCCGACGGCAACAGCGTGATCGTCGAGGAGCGCATGCGCGCGACGCTGCCGGGCGGCCGCGCCTACGATAACGACTACTGCTTGGTGTTCGTGGTCCAGGACGGCCGCATCAAGCAGGTGCGGGAATACATGGATACCCGCAAGGGCTGGCAGATGGTGTTCGGAGAAGCTGTGGCGTAAAGGCTGCCGCGCAACGCCAAGACTAACGCCAAGACTGACGCCAAGGCAAACACCAAGACTCTGGCGCGCCCGCGCCAGCACTCTCGTGAGGGGCGCACGACGAAAGGGTTCCTTCCCCCGTTGCGGGGCAGGGTTAGGGAGCCGCCGAGGGGTGCTCTCCTCACCTAACCCGGTGGCTCCCCATCGGCCGTCGATACCGGACAAAGCTGCGTGGCACGCGTGCAGCGAAACCTGTCATACACCATGGCCCCATTCGTGCCGCCGCCACCGACAACCAAGGCGCGTGCGCCCGGACAAATCAATCTTTGCTCAACAGGTTGAATCTAGTCTGCCGTCGCTTCAGCGATGATGGTTAAGGAGATATGGGGATCATGCCTGCGACGAAAATGGCCGAAGGGCTCAATCAGCGACAAGCCGGCTTCAATCTCTTCCTCGTCGGATTCCTGATCCTGTTCCTCGAACTGGCCTGCATCCGCTGGTTTTCGGCCAAGGTCGTTTTCCTTCAGTTCTTCACCAACGTCGTCCTGCTCGCGTCCTTTCTCGGCATGTCCTGCGGCTGCCTTGCCGCGCGTCGCAGCACCAACTGGCTTGCGCTGTTTCCGGGCCTCGTGCTGCTGACATTTGCCGCGGTCTTCTTGATCATGGTGACGTATTCCAACTGGGGCGGGCTCGCGATCGATGTCGGTCACCAGGCTTCGCCGCAGGAGGTGTTTTTCGGCACCGAGGCGCGCAAGCCCGATCTTGCCCAATTCGTCGTGCCGATCGAGGCGATTGCCGGGCTGTTCTTCGTCCTGATCGCGCTGATGTTCGTCGGCCTCGGCCAGACGCTGGGCCGCGCCTTTGACGCCTATCCCGACCGCGTCGGCGGCTACTCCCTGAATATCGGCGGCAGCCTCGCCGGCATCGTCGGATTCTCGCTGCTGTCGTTCGCGCAGGCGCCGCCGGTGGTCTGGTTCCTGGTCAGCTTCGGCGGGATCGCCTACCTGCTCTATCAGGACAAGGGCCTGTCGATCATGCGTTTCGCGACGCTCGTCATCGTGCTGGCCTTTACCGGGCTTTACACCGGCGTCGACGATTCCGACGTCCATCAATTCCGCTGGTCGCCGTACTATGCGGTCGACTGGAACAAATCAAACGACATCATCACCGTCAACAACATCGGCCATCAGGAGATGATTCCGTTCGCCGAACGCGGCGCGTCCTATTCGCTGATTCACCTGCTGCAAAAGCACAGCGGCGGCGCGCCGTTCAAGGATGTCATGGTGATCGGCGCCGGCTCCGGCAACGACCTGGCGCACGCCTTGCATTTCGGCGTCGAGCGCATCGACGCGGTCGAGATCGATCCGGTGATCCAGAACATCGGCATCCACAACCATCCCGACAAGCCCTACCAGGACCCGCGGGTGGTGCCGCATCTCGACGACGGCCGGCATTTCCTGCGCACCACCGACCGCAAATACGATCTCGTCATCTACGCGCTGGTCGACTCGCTGATCCTGCACAGCGGCTACGCCAACATCCGCCTGGAAAGCTATTTGTTCACGGAGCAGGCATTCCAGGACGTCCGCCGCGTGCTGAAGCAGGACGGCATCTTCGTGATGTACAACTACTATCGTCAGGGCTGGATCGTGCAACGCGTGGCCGCAATGGCCAAGCAGGTGTTCGGCTGCGAACCGCTGGTGCTGCCGCTGCCCTACAAGGAAGCGCTGACCTCGTCGGAGGCGGTCGGCTTCACGACCATCATCGCGGGCTGCAATCCGCGCATCTCCACCGCGTTCCGCGACCGAGGCCCGTTCTGGCTGAACAGCGTGCCACCGGAGAACCTGGCAATCGACGGCTTCGACAAGCCGCAGGACAAGGCAAAGGACAAGGCAGCCGCCACGCATGGCGACTGGGTGCCGCTGGCGCCGGCAAAGCTCGTGGTCGACAATGAGGGCGCCAAGCAATCGACCAGCGACGACTGGCCGTTCCTCTATGTCAGCGGGCGGCTGATCCCCGACCTGACCATCCGCTCGATGATCCTGCTCGGCGTGCTCGGGCTTGGTCTCGTCTATCTGTTCAAGCCGAAGGGCGCCTGGCGGCCCAACAGCCGGATGTTCTTCCTCGGTGCCGCCTTCATGCTGCTGGAAACCAAGGCAGTGGTGCAGATGGCGCTGCTGTTCGGCAGCACATGGCTGGTCAACTCGGCGGTGTTCTTCACCGCGCTCGTGCTGATCCTCGCGGCCAATCTCTATGTGATCAAGGTGCCGTCGACCCGGCTGGCGCTGCACTATGCCGGGCTGTTGCTGCTGCTGGCCGTCTCGGTGCTGGTGCCGCTCGACACCTTCCTCAGCGGCGGCATCGTCTGGCGCTACGTGATCCCGTGCGCGCTGGCGCTCGGCCCGATGTTCTTCGCCGGCGTGATCTTCGCCCGCAGTTTCCGCGACGAAGCCAATCCCGATCAGGCGTTCGGATCCAACATCGCGGGATCCGTGATCGGCGGCCTCGCCGAGTCGTGTTCGACTTTGCTCGGCTTCCGCTACCTCCTGCTCGTCGCGATCGGCTTCTATCTGCTGTCGGCCTGGATGCCGTCGCGCAAGGGGTAGCGCGTAAGGGACGCACCCAGAGCGGCCGGGTTCCCTGCCCCGCAAGGGGGGAGGGAGCCTGATAGCTGTGCGCACCTCACGTATTGAAGCGCGAGCGGCAGACCATGGTCGCTACTACTTCTTCGACGCCTTCTTCTCCGCCGTGCCCTTGCCTTCCGCCTCCAGCGCTGCGCGGACGCGCTTGAATTCGCTCAGGTCGGCCTTGTCGACCTCGGGGAATTTCAGATCGAGCTTGTCGAGCGCATTGACGATGGTCGAGCCGATCACGACGCGGGCGAACCATTTGTGATCGGCGGGCACGATGTGCCACGGCGCGTCCGCGGTCGCGGTGTGGTGGATCATGTCCTGATAGGCCGCCTGGTATTTGGCCCACAGCTGCCGCTCGGAAATGTCGGCCATGGAGAACTTCCAGTTCTTGGCCGGCTCCTCGAGCCGGTCGAGGAAGCGCTGGCGCTGCTCCTCCTTGGAGACATGCAGGAAGAACTTCAGGATCACGGTGCCGTTGCGCGACAGATAGCGCTCGATCGCGGAGATGTCCTCGAAGCGCTGGCGCCAGATATTCTTGGTCACCAACTTCTTCGGAATCTTCTGCTTGCCGAGCACGTCGGCATGCACGCGCACCACCAGGCATTCCTCGTAATAGGAGCGGTTGAAGATGCCGATGCGGCCGCGCTCCGGCAGCGCGATCATCGCGCGCCACATATAGTCGTGGTCGAGTTCCCTGGTCGAGGGCTGCTTGAACGAGGAGACCTCGCAGCCCTGCGGATTGACGCCCTCGAACACGCTCTTGATCGCCGAGTCCTTGCCGGCGGCGTCCATGCCCTGGAAGATCAGGAGCAGCGACCAGCGGTCCTGGGCGTAGAGCCTCTCCTGGTAGTCGCTGAGCCGCTTGCGGTTGGCTTCGATGATCTTGCCGCCGGCGTCCTTGTCGATGCCGCCCTTCTCGGCGGTCGGATACGACTTCAGGTGGAATTCGCCCGATCCATCGAAGCGGAACGGCGCGACGTAGGGCTTCAGTTCATCGGCGAGCGATGGGGACGGTTTGTTGCTCATGGCCTCTCGACGGCTTGCGTGGCGATTTGGTCCGGTCGATCACGCTACCAAGAATGCCCTTGGGCAGGAAGATGATGAACAGCACCAGCAAGATGCCGTAGACCAGATTGTCCCAGCCGACCGCCTTGGTGCCGAACGAGATCCGCAGCACCTCGGCCAGCACGATGGTGATGACGGCGCCGACCGTCGGCCCCAAAGCGACATAGACCCCGCCGACGATCGCCGCGAATACCATCTGCAGCGAGACCGCGATGCCGCTCACCGTGTCGGGCGAGATGAACATCTGGTACTGGCAGTACAGCGCGCCGGCGAGCGCGGTCATCAGCGCGCTGATCAGGGTGATCTTGAGCTTCTCGGCGGTGACGTTGACGCCGGCCGCGGCTGCGGCGTCCTCGTCCTCCGAGATCGCCTCCATGGCGTGGCGGATCATGCTGCGGTCGATCGCGCGCCAGATCACGAGGCCCAAAACCCAGACCGCGAGCGCGATCAGGTACCAGGTGGTCTTGTCGTCGAATTGCAGCGCGAACAGGCTCTTGCCGCTCGGTGCGCGCTGCGGCGTATAGCCGAGCGAACCGCCGGTATAGTCGCGAGTCGCGGTGATGACCTGCAGCACGATGCCGGACAGCGCCAGCGTCACCAGCACGAAATAATGCCCGGTGATGCGGAAGCGGAAGCACGGATAGGCCACGATCAGCGCGAGCACGCCTGCGGTCGCCATGCTCAGGGGAATGCCGATCCAGGGCGACACGCCGAGGTGGTTCCACAAGAGCGCGGTGACATAGGCGCCGATGCCCATGAAGCCGCCATGGCCGAGCGAGACCAGGCCGAAGCGGCCCATGATCGACCACGAGGTGTAGGCGAACGACCAGATCAGGATCAGCACCAGCACGTGCAGATGATAGGGATCGCGATGCAGGAACGGCAGCGCGACCAGCGCAAGCAGCGCGATGATCCAGCCGGCGAGCTTGCTGTTCACGAGCGCCTCGCGAGCAGGCCCGCGGGCCGGATGAACATCATCACGATGAAGAAGGCGAACGCCAGCACGTAGCCCCATTCGAGATCGGAGAACAGGCCGCCGAGCGAGATGATCTCGGCGAACACGAAGGCGGCGATGAAGCCGCCGATGAAATTGCCGAGGCCGCCGAGCACGCAGATCAGGAACGTGATCGGACCGAACGACAGGCCGACGAACGGATGCACGTCATATTGCAGCACCAGCAGGCAGGCGGCGAGCCCGGCAAGGCCGCCGCCGATCGCCGAGGTGACGAGATAGATCCGCTTGGGGTCGACGCCCATCAGCGGCATGATCTGGCGATCCTGCGCGATGGCGCGGATCGCGGTGCCGGTGAAGGTCCGGGTCAGGAACAGATAGACGCCGATCATGCCGACCAGCGCCGCTGCAAACGACAGCAGCCGCGCGTAACTGAAATTCATCTCGCCGAGCGCCAGCACCGGCAGGCGGATGCCGAGATTGCGGAAGTCGATGCCGAAGGCGACGGTGGCGAAGCTCTGCAGGATGAACAGCACGCCGCCGGTGGCGAGCAGCTGGTTGATCGGCGGCGCGGTCAAGAGCGGCGCGATCACCAGGAAATGCAGCGCGGCCCCTAACAGCGCCACCAAGAGGATGACGAGCGGCGCGGCGGCCCAATACGGCAAATGGAACACCTGCACGAGGTAATACATGCCGTACATGCCGATCATCACCAGCTCGGCGTAGCAGATCCAGGTGACGTCGATGACGCCGAAGATCAAATTGAGCCCGAGCGCCAACAGCGCCAGCACGCCGCCAAGCAGGATGCCGTTGATGACGGCTTCCAGCAGGTAGATGTCGAAGATGTTGAGGAAGGATTGCATGGTTGCTCTGTCTTAGACCGTGGCGTCGTCTGGCTGATCTGGCAGGACCGTCATCCTGAGGCGCGAGCGGAGCGAGCCTCGAAGGATGGACGGCCACCAGCCGGGCCGTGCATCCTTCGAGACGCCGCTGCGCGGCTCCTCAGGATGACGGGAGAAGACGCCACTCCGCTCGCACCTCAGGACGACGGGAAACTGTGTGGGCGCACGGGCTCGATTCACGATCATCATCCCTCACACCCCCAAATACGCCTGCTTGATGGTGTCGCTCGCCGCGAGCTCCGCCGCCGTGCCGGCGGCGCGGATGCTGCCTGCCTCCAGCAGATAGGCGCGGTCGACCACGCGCAGCACCTGCTGCACGTTCTGCTCGACGATCAAGACCGTCAACCCCGAGGCGCGGATGCGCTTGACCAGTTCGAACACCTGCTGCACCACGACCGGCGCGAGCCCGGCCGAGGGCTCGTCGAGCAGCAGCAGTTTCGGGTTCGACATCAGCGCGCGGCCGATCGCGCACATCTGCTGCTCGCCGCCCGACATCGTGCCGGCCATCTGCTGCAATCGCTCCTTCAGCCGCGGAAACAGTTCGAACACGAATTCCAGCCGCTCGGCGTAATGCGCGCGGGCGGCGGGCATGTAGGCACCCATCTTCAAATTGTCGGCGACCGTGAGCCGCGGAAACAGCCGGCGGTTTTCCGGCACATGCGCGATGCCGAGGCTGACGATGCGATGCGCAGGCGTCGCCACGACGTCGCTGCCTTCCATTGCGATGGTGCCGCGGATCGGCCGGATCAGCCCGGAGATCACGCGCATCAGCGTGGTCTTGCCGGCGCCGTTCGGGCCAATCACGCCGACCGCCTCGCCCGCCTTGACGTCGAGGCTGACGTCGAACAGCGCCTGGAAGCTGCCATAGCCCGCATCGATCGATTTCAGTTCCAGCATGCCGCTCACGCCCCGATCCGGCGGCGCGCCTGCGCGGCGGCGGCCGCCGCGATGCTCGCGTCCGCATCGGTGCCGAGATAGACCTCGATCACCCGTGGATTGCCGGCGACATCGGCCGGCAGGCCTTCGGCGATCTTCTCGCCATGATCGAGCACCATGACCCGATCGACCACGCGCATCAGTACGCCCATGATGTGCTCGACCCAGATGATGGTGACGCCGAGTTCGTCGCGGATCCGCCGCAGCATGTCGGCGGCCTGGTCCATCTCGGTCTCGTCGAGCCCGCCGAGGCTCTCGTCGGCGAGCAAAAGTTTTGGCCCGGTGGCAAGCGCCTTTGCCAGTTCGAGCTTCTTCAACCCGGCGGCGCCGAGCCCCTCGACGCTGGAGTGACGATCGGTCGGCAGCCCGACCATCGCCAGTGCGCGCTCGGCTGCCTCCTCCGCCTTGGCGCGGCTGTGGCGGCCCTGGCCGTAGAAGCCGGCGAGCACGACGTTCTCGAAAATGCTCAGCCGATGGAACGGCCGCGGAATCTGGAAGGTGCGGCCGATGCCGCCCACGATGATCCGGTGCGGGGCAAGGCCCGCGATCTCGCGGCCGTCGAACAGGATCGAGCCCTCGGTCGGCGGCAGCGTGCCCGACAGCATGTTGAAGATCGTGCTCTTGCCCGAGCCGTTCGGCCCGATCAGGCCGAGGATCTCGCCCTGCTCGACGCGGAACGAGACATTGTTGACGGCGCGAAAGCCGCCAAACCGCTTGACCAGGCCTTCCACGGCGAGCACGGCAGTCCCTTTCGTGAGCGAGCTATTTATAGCTGTAGGTGGTGCCGGCCGGCAGCGGCAGCACGGTCTCGCGCTGCATCTGGCTCTTCGGCCACACCACATAGGATTTATCGTCGATATATTGCAGCACCACCGGGAACGAGCGCGCGTTCTGCCCGGCATACTGCTCGCCGTCGCCGTAGAACTTCACGCCGTAGCCGAGCATGGTGCCGCCCTCGGCAATGTCGGTGTCGAGCGCGGCCTTGCGCAGCGCATCCGGGTCGACGCCGCCATAGGTCTTGATCGCCCGCGGCAGCACATCGTCGAGGAACACATAGGCGTTGGCCGCGCCGATGCCGACATGGGCGGAGCGAATCGGCACCCCGGGCTTCAACCGGTCGAACTCCTCGCCGACCATCTTGATGACTGGCGGCAGCTTCGGATCCATGTCCTTCTGATTGGCAAGCCAGATCGAGATCGGATCGGTGTTGAACAGATAGTTGGCGTCGACGCCGAGGCCTTCCTTGAGCTTCTCATAGACGCCATAGCCCGCGCCGTGGCCGACGATGGCGCCGAATTTCAGGCCTTGCTCGCGCGCCTGGCGGAACAGCAAGGTTATGTCCGGATTGTAGCCGGTGTGGAAGATCACGTCCGGCTTGGCGCGCTTCAGCTTGGTGATCAGCGCCGACAAATCCGGCGCGGTCGCCGAATAGCCTTCCTTGAGCACGATGTTGAAGCCAGCTTTCTTCGCGCCGGCCTCGTTGCCCTTGGCGACGTCGACGCCATAGGCGCCGTCCTCATGGATGATGGCAACGCGCAGGTCCTTCGGCTCCTTGCCGAACTTCGGCAGCGAATATTGCGCGATGAATTCGGTCGTCATCATGCCGTATTGGTTGCCGGCGGCCTGCGGGCGGAACACATATTTGTAGTTCTTGCCGTCGAACACGCCCGAGGAGATGCAGGTGGTGATCCACATGAACTTCTTCATCTGGTCGACCCGGGCCGCCACCGGCACGCATTGTGCCGAGGAGAAGAAGCCCATCACCATGTCGACCTTCTCCTGCTCGAGCAGGCGAACGGCCTCGTTGATGGCGATATCAGGCTTGCTCTGCGCGTCGGCATAGACCGCCTCGACCTTGTAGCCCTCGACGCCGGTCTTGGCGTAATGGTCGAGCATGATCTTGACGCCGGTATATTGCAGCTCGGAGCCGCCGCCGGCCAGCGGGCCGGTCAAGTCGAAGATCACGCCGATCTTGATCTTCTTATCCTGCGCCTGCGCGGCAGCGGCCACGCCGAGCGCCGCAACCACGACAGACAGACCCGCGAGCCAGCGGGCAACCCTCCTGACCGGCATGAATCCCTCCCCAGAGATTGTGCACTGCATTTCTTGTTGTCGTTCCGCCCTATCACAGGGGGCGCGGCCGGTGATGTCAAGCACGATGGCTGCGTCGCCACGGCGCAGGCTTGCGCAAAGTTTCGGCGAACCAGCGGAGACGACTTTTCAGACCGGAGAACTACGGAAGGCAGCTTTGCTATTTCTGCCTTATCCTGAGCGCTGCGAAGTAGCTGTCATTGGAGGCGACACATGACTCATATGCTTTGCAGAGCGAGACTCATCCTGTGGTTCGGTGCGTGCGTGATTGGATTCGGAGCGTGGATTGCCGCTTCGTCGGGCGCGCTGGCGCAGAATTCGCCGTCCGCCGAGGCCAGGCTGAAGGAGCTGAACATCACACTGCCGCCCGTTCCGACACCGGTCGCCAACTACGTCGATGCGGTCCGGGTCGGCAATCTGCTCTTCCTCGCAGGAAACACTCCGGCCGCGGACTGGAAGTACAAGGGCAAGGTGGGCAAGGACCTCACCGTGCAGGAAGGCTACGACACGGCCCGTCAGGTCGGCCTGATCATGCTGGCGAAAGTGCGCGTCGCACTGGGGAGCCTCGATCGCGTCAAGCGCGTGGTCAAGGTCTTCGGGATGGTCAATTCAGCCGACGGGTTTGGCGAGCAGCCGAAAGTCGTGAACGGATTCTCCGATTTGATGGTCGAGGTCTTCGGCGATGCGGCCGGCAAGCACGCGCGATCTGCTGTCGGGATGGCGGGACTTCCGTTCAACAACGCTGTTGAGGTTGAGATGATCGTTGAAGTGGCCGAATGATCGGCCGTTGCTCCTGGTCGGGAGCCGTCAATGACGGACGGTGTTAGTCACGCGCGCCCCCAAGTGAGCCTCACCCTACGCCGGCAGCTGCGTTTCGATGAACGCGGTGACGAAGCGCGGCATGGCGGGGGTAAGATCGGCGCGGCTGCGCACCAGGTGGATGCCGGCGAGTTCGGGATTGTCCTGCCGTGCGAGATTGGCCTCGATCCGGGCACGCAGCGCATCGCCTGGCATATCGACGCGCAGGATCTGCATCATCGCCAGCGCAACGCCGGTGTAGATGCAGTGCCAGTCACTATCGGCATGGCAATCCGCTGCGATGAGCCCGGTCTCTTCCTCGAGTTCGCGCATCACGCTGCCCGCGATATCGACCGTCTCGCCCCTGATGTCGTCGAGATCGGGGGTGCCTGAAGGAAAATAGATCCGTCCGGCATTCGCGGTCTGCTCGCCCATCACACCGCAGACGAAGGCGCCGTCGCTCGAGAGCAGCGCGCCCATCCCGAAGCCGTTGAAGATCTCCTTGTCCGGGAATCCCCAGTCGCGCCAGGCGAGGAAGCTTGCGAAATCGGTCTCGAAATAGCTCGCGCTGAGCCGCTCGCCGGCAAACACCGGATCGCGCCCGAGCAGCACGCGGCCGTTCCACAGGTTCGGGTTCAGCCGCTGCTGCTCGGCGAAATGCGCGTCGATCTCGACGCGCCGCTGGTCGGCGAACGGCCAGGGCCGCCGCTGCAAGGCGAGGTCGAGCGCGGTGACGCGACAAATCAGCGGGGACTGCATGTCTTTATGAACTTACTTCGCGCTTCCGGTCGTCTTCTTGACCTGATCGACGAACTTGTTGGTGTAGGTCTTGGTGACGTCGATGCCGGCCTTCGCGACCTCGGGCGAGCCTTCGCTGAACACCGCGAGCACGGCCTCGGCGCCCTTGGGGTCCATCTTGCCGGTTTCCGAGAACATCGGGATCGTGTTCTTCAGCGCGGCCAGATAGAGGTCCTTGTTCTTGCCGACGATCTCCTCCGGCATCTTGGCCATGATGTCTTCGGCGGAATGCGAATGGATCCAGGCCAGCGTCGCCATCATCGCATTGGTCAGCGCCTGCACCTCCTTGTCGTGGCCGTTGACCCATGCCGCGGTCGAATAGAGCGCGCCGCCCGGATATTCGCCGCCGAACACCGCGAGCGTGTCGTGCTGGGTGCGGGTATCGCTGAGGATCTTGAGGTCGGCGTGGCTGCCTTGCAACACAGTGACGGAGGGATCGAGCATCACCGCGGCATCGATCTGGCCCTGCTCCATCGCGGCCACCGCGGTGGCGCCGAGGCCGACGCCGATCACGGCGGTGCCGGCCGGATCGAGGCCGTTCTTCTTCAACAGGTATTTCAGGAAGAAGTCGGTCGAGGAGCCCGGCGCGCTGACGCCGACCTTCTTGCCGGCAAGATCCTTGATCGAATTGATCTCGCCGGTGTGCTTCGGCGACACCACCAGCACGAGGCCGGGATAGCGGTCATAGACCACGAAGGCCTGCAGCTCCTGCTTCTTGGCGGCGAGATTGACGCAGTGATCGAAATAACCGGAGACGACGTCGGCGCTGCCGCCGAGCACGGCTTTCAGCGCATCCGAGCCGCCCTTGAGGTCGACCAACTCGACCGCAAGCCCGGCCTTGTCATATTCGCCGAGCTGCTTGGCCAGCACGGTGGGCAGATAGCAAAGGCAGGCGCCGCCCCCGACCGCGATGGTGATCTTGCTTTGCGCCGCGGCAAGGCCCGTGGACAGGGTCAGCGTCAGCAGCGTTCCGGCAAGCTTGCCAAGCCATTTGTTCATGACGTCCTCCGATCGAATTGACCGGCAAGATAGAGGAGCCGGCATGGCTTGAGAAGGCGACTTTCCGGGTGCTGGTCAAGCCTGCGGCGGCGGCATAGCATCGCGACTACAAGAAAACGCCGAAGAAGCACCAAGAATGCTTCAAGGCAGACATCAGGGAGGTTTTTCATGAATCGGATTGCGACCGCGCTGTCGATTGCCGCCGCTTTCGCCGCCGGCTGCGGCGTCACCCATCTGCTGCGGCCGGCACTCGCCGCCGAAAGCATCACCGCGCAGGTGATCCACACCGGTGAGATGGAGGGCGACAAGCTCGGCGACGCCAACAAGGTCGGCTTCCGCTCGAAAATGTTCGTCTCGGCCGACGGCGCCACCGTCTCGATCCAGGACGGCAATGTGCCGAAGCACATGCACCCCAACACCAACGAGATGCAGTTCATCCTGGAAGGCACCGGCACGGTCTGGCTCGGCGACAAGGAAGTGACGGTGAAGCCGGGCGATTTGATCGTGATCCCGAAGGGCACGCCGCATGGCGGCACCAAGCCGAACGGCCGCGCCTTCAAGGCGATCGCGATCAAGACGCCGCCGCAGGCGCCTGACGATACCAAGCTGCTGGATTGATCCGGACTTAACAGACCTTCCCCGTCATCCTGAGGTGCGCGCCCGGCGGCGCTCTTGCGCGGCTGGGCGCGCCTCGAAGGATGAATCGGCCATAGCTTGGGCCGTGCATCCTTCGAGGCTCGCTCCGCTCGCACCCCCAGCGACAAAGGCGAAGCCTTTGCGCGGGAATGACGGTGCTGACTTCGCTGGGTTGCGCATGAGCGTCATCCGGGCATGTGCAAGTCTCCCCGCATGACGCCAGTTCCATTACATGGCGACTGACAGATAATTCACTTGCCTCGTATCGGCTCGCTCCATAATATGATGATCGTCATTTATAGAGAACATGGACCATGAGCCTCGACGATCACCCCACGGTCAGGGCTGTGCGGGCGCGCAGCAGCCAGCCGGCCCCCGACCTCCCGGTGTCGGCGGAGCTGATCAAGGAGATCGCGCGCAATTGCGGGGCCGACGATGTCGGCGTCATCGAATTCGAACGCGCCGCGATCGCGCCGCAGCGCGACTTCATCCGCAAGGTCTACGGCCGGACGCGTTCCCTGCTCGCGATCGTCTGCCACATGAACCGCGAGCCGGTGCGCTCGCCGGCGCGGTCGGTCGCCAATGAGGAATTCCACTCGACCTACGATCACGTCAACGAAACCGCCCGCGCCATCGTTCGCGCGCTCGACGAGCACGGCATCCCGGCCTGCAACTCGGTCGCCGCCTTCCCGATGGAGATGGACCTGCCGCGGATCATGATGGTCCAGCACAAGCCGATCGCAGTCGAGGCCGGACTCGGGCGGATGGGAATCCATCGCAGCGTGATCCACCCGAAATTCGGCAGCTTCGTGCTGCTCGGCACCATCCTGCTCGGCTGCGAGGTCGACGCCCACGACCGGCCGATCGATTATAATCCGTGCCTGGAATGCAAATTGTGCGTCGCTGCCTGCCCGGTCGGCGCCATCAAGCCGGACGGCGGCTTCGATTTCCTGTCCTGCCACACCCACAATTATCACGACTTTCTCGGCAACTTCGCGCAGTGGGTGGAGAAGGTCGCGGACGCGAAGGACGCGAGCGATTATCGCGCCCGGGTGCCGCGCACCGAGACGATGAACGTCTGGCAATCGCTGTCGTTCAAGCCGGGCTACAAGGCGGCCTATTGCATCTCGGCCTGCCCGGCCGGCGAAGACGTGATCGGGCCGTTTCTGGACAATCGCGAGGCGCATTTCGCCGACGTGGTGCAGCCGCTGATCGACAAGGACGAGTTCGTCTATGTGATCCCGGACACCGACGCCGAGGACACGGTGACCCGGCGCTTTCCGCACAAGAAGGTCCAGCAGGTCACGTCCGGCCGCCATACCGGCAGCATCCAGGCCTATATCTTCTCGCTCTCGCTCGGATTTCAGCGCGGCCGGGCGCGCGGCCTCGATCTCGTGACGCATCTGCGCTTCACCGGAGCCAGCGCGCTGGACATGACGGTCACGATCAAGGGCAAGGAGCTTCAGGTGGTGCCGGGGCGGCATGTCGGAGAGGCGACCCTGACCATCACCGGCGACACAACGGCATGGCTGCGCGTGCAGAATCGCGACCTCGACCTTGCCGACGCGATCGCCTCGGAGCTGGTGAGCGTCAGCGATGAGAAGCTGTTCGCGGCCTACATGCGGTGCTTCCCGCTCTGAGCCGGATGCTTCCCTGCGTAGGGGCGGGTTAGGCGCAGCCGTAACCCGCCTCTTTGCATGCGTGACATCGGCGGGTCACGATCTCACACCAACAGCCCGCCGCCATCGACCGCAAGCGTCTGCCCGGTGACGTAGCTGTTCAGCATCAGATAGACATAGGCGGTGGCCGCCTCGCTCGGCGATGCCGCGCGCGGCAATGGCAAGCCTGCCACATAGCCACGCACCCGCTCCTCCGGCATCTGCCTGACGCGCTCGGTGAGGATGAGCCCCGGGCACACCGCATTGACGCGCACCGGCGCCAGATCGACCGCAAGGCCGCGCGCCAGGCTCTCCATGGCGCCCGCCGCCGCGGTCACGAACGGCATCGCCTTTTGCGGACGATGCGCCAGCATGCCGCCGGTCAGCGTGATCGATCCATTCGCAGCGATCGCGCGGCTGGCGTGCTTGACCGCCGCGAGCGAGCCCCAGAAACGAAGATTGAGAGCCTCGCGCGCGACAGCGAGGTCGAGATCGCGCGTCGCACCGAACACCGGGAGGCCTTGATCGCCTGCCGTGATCGCGAGGTGATCGAAGCTGCCGACCTGGTCGAAGAAGCGCGACACACTGGCTTCGTCGCGCAGATCGACGGTCGTGCCTGATGATCCCGGCAGCCGCGCAACCGCCGCATCGACGTTGGCCGGGTTGCTGGAGGCAATCACCACCTGCGCGCCCCGCTCCTGCACGAGCGCGGCGACGGCGAAGCCGATCCCCGACGATCCCCCGATTGCGATCACGCGCTTGCCGGCAAGCGACATCATGGCTTCTGTCATGGTTCTTGCTCCGCCGCTTATTGTGCGAAATAAGCGGGATGATCGATGTCGGCGAGCAGCCCCGCCTGCTGCGGCTGCCAGTCGAGCCGCGCGCGCGTTCGGGCGCTCGAGGTCGGCACATCGAAAGCGACGAACCTGCTGAACATGCCGAAATGCTCGGCCGCCTCCTCCGGCGATTTCGACAGCAGCGGAACGTTGAGCCGGCGGGCGATGACCTCGGCGATCGCCTTGAACGGCACGCCCTCATCGGCGACCGCATGGAACGGGCCGCCTTCGACGCCGCGCTCGAGCGCGAGCCGATAGACGCGTGCCGCGTCGAGGCGATGCACGCCGGGCCAGCGATTCTGTCCCTCGCCGATATAGGCCGAGACGCCCTTCTCGCGCGCAAATGCCAAGAGGCGCGGCACGAAGCCATGATCGCCGTGACCATGCACCGAGGGCGGCAGGCGCACGACCGCGGCACGCACGCCGCGCGCGGCTTGCGCCATCGTCGTTTCCTCGGACGCACGCGGATAGGCCTCGGAGACCGGAATCGGCGGATCCTCTTCGGTCGCGACGCGGCCCTGTGCCACCCGCGCGACGCCCGAGGTGGTGATCAGCGGACGCGTCGAGCCTTCGAGCACGCGACCCAGCGTCTCGATCGCGCGCCGGTCGTCCGCGCAGTTCTGCGCAAACCTCGAAAAGTCGTGATTGAACGCGCAGTGGATCACGGCATCGGCCTGCGCGGCGCCGCTCTTCAAGCTGTCGAGATCTTCCAGCGTTCCGTAATGAACCCCGGCACCGGCGGCAGCGAGCGCTTCCGCGCCCTTGTCGGATCGGGTCATGCCGAGCACCTGATGGCCGGCAGCGATCAGATCGTTGGTGACGGCGGAGCCGACCCAACCGGTGGCTCCAGTGACAAACACGCGCATCAGCAAGTCTCCATGTTTTTCTGAAGACAAATCTGGGGCGCCGCGCTATCGTGGTAAAGTAGTGACCTTATCATGGTATAATGGCTAACAGGATGAGCGAACCGCTCACGCAAGAGAATCTGCTCGGCGCTTACCTGAAGGACCGCCGCAGCAAGCTCGATCCGGCGACATTCGGCTTTCCGCCGGAGCGGCGCCGCACGCCGGGCCTGCGGCGCGAGGAAGTGGCGCAGCGCGCCAACATCTCCGCGACCTGGTACACCTGGCTCGAACAAGGACGTGGCGGCGCGCCCTCGGCCGACGTGCTCGACCGCATCGCGCGTGCGCTGATGCTGACCGAAGTCGAGCGCGAGCATCTGTTCCTGCTCGGCCTCGGCCGCACACCCGAGGTGCGCTACCAGAAAAGCGAAGGCGTGACGCCGCGGCTGCAACGCGTGCTCGACGCGCTGGAGCCGCAACCTGCCGTGATCAGGACCGCGATATGGGACATCGTCGCCTGGAACCGGGCGGCGACGGTGATGCTGACGGACTACGGATCGCTGCCGCCGCGCGAGCGCAACGTGCTGCGCTTCATGTTCCTCGATCCGCGCGTCCGCGCCGCGCAACACGACTGGGCCAGCGTGGCGCGTTTCGTGGTCGGCGCCTTCAGGGTCGACGCGGCACGCGCCGGCGCGGCCGCCGAAGTGCAACCGTTCGTCGACGAGCTCTGCCGGCTCAGCCCGGAATTCGCGACGCTGTGGCGCGACAACGACGTGCGCGCGCATGGCGAGGGCGTCAAGCAGCTCCGGCACCCGGTCCTGGGCACAGTCAAGTTCGAATATTCGGCGTTCGCGGTCGACGGCCGATCCGACCTCAGCATGATCGTCTACAATCCGATCGACCCGGAGGTGACGGAAAAGATCCGTGGGCTGATCAACGCTGTGCCGGCTGATCAACCGACCTGATCGTTGCCGCCGCAGCGACGTTTCCGCGCAGCCGAGAACCGTTAACCATCGCCTGGCCGCCTTTCACCCCATTATCCCCGCGCCGAAGGCCGACCACCGCATCGCCAAACGCGGCATTCTCCGCATTTTTAACGAATGAGGGTATGCAACCTTAAGGCGCAGATGCGATGCAGCTTCCACGCAGCGGGGTAACGACGTATGACCAGTCAAGTCATCGAGACACGGGCCTTGTGGCTTGTCATCGCCGTCATTGCCGTGATCGACCTGGTGTGGCTGCGCATGTCGGGAATGTCGGTCGCGCTCGCTCCTGCCAAGGCGGTCATGTTCGTGATCGTTGCGTCGCTCGCGCTGGTCTACGTCCGGTTCAGGCCTGATCGACGCATCGCCGAACTCGCCATCGCATGCGCACAACTGATCGCCTTCACCGCGGTCGCCGCGGTGTTGAGCTATCTGACGGTCACCTCGAAATTCCCGTTGATCGATCGCCAGCTCGCCGCGATCGACGCCGCGTTGTATCTGGACTGGCCGGCCTATTTCAGTTGGGTCGACAAACACCCCGCGATCAAGAGCATCCTCGATACCGCATACGATAGCTGCCTGGCGCAGACCGCGGTGCTGCTGGTGTCGCTGAGCGCGTGCGAGCGGTTCGAACAGATGCGCGAGTTCGTCTGGCTGTTCATGATGGCGCTGCTGGTCGCGATTCCGATCTCGTGGATCTTCCCCGCCGTCAGCGCCTGGGTCCAGTTTGACGTCGTCGCCCGCGCCGACGCCTATCACCTGGCCGATTTCAACGCGCTTCGCGCCGGTCAGATGACGCGCATCCCGCTGGCGGACGTGAACGGTCTGATCACCTTTCCATCCTTCCATACTGCGCTGGCCGTCATCCTGATCTACGCCAGCAGGGGCATGAAGCTGCTATTCCCCGTGTTCCTCGTGCTGAACCTGCTGGTGATCGCCTCGACGCCCACCATCGGCGGCCATTACTTCATCGACGTGATCGCGGGTGCGGCCCTCGTCCTGTGCCTGATCGGCCTGCGCCGGATGTCGTGGCGGACATTGTTTGCGCACCGGGCCGCCTCGCCATCATACCAAGTCGAATATGTCCGGGCCGATCAGCGCCGCCGCTGAAGCCTGATCTCGCGGCCCTAGTCCCGCGCCGCCGCCGTCGGCCGCCAGACCAGCAGCCGCTTCTCCACCACCGTCACGCCCATGTCGATCAGGATGACGAACGCCGACAGCACGAACATGCCGGCAAACACGCCGGCGACGTCGAACACGCCTTCGGCCTGCTGGATCAGATAGCCGAGACCGGCCGCCGAGCCGAGATATTCACCGACCACGGCGCCGACCACCGCGAAGCCGACCGAGGTGTGCAGCGAGGAGAACATCCAGGACAGCGCCGAGGGCCAGTAGACATGGCGCATCAGCTGCCGCTCGTTCATGCCGAGCATGCGGCCATTGTCGAGCACCGTGGCCGGCACCTCCTTGACGCCCTGGTAGACATTGAAAAACACGATGAAGAACACCAGCGTCACGCCGAGCGCGACCTTGGACCAGACGCCGAGCCCGAACCACAGCGCGAAGATCGGCGCCAGCACGACGCGCGGCAGCGCGTTGACCATCTTCACATAGGGGTCGAACACCGCGGCGACGCGCGGCTGCCGCGCGAACCAGAAGCCGACCAGGATGCCGCCGGCCGAGCCGATCACGAAGGCCAGGATCGACTCCCACAGCGTGATCGCAAGGTGCTTCCAGATCACCCCGCTCGAGAACCATTTCACGATCTGGCTGAAGACGTCGACCGGGTTGGAGAAGAAGAACGGCGGCAGCAGCACCTTGCCGAACACCGGCACGGTGGAAAAGACCTGCCACAAGGCCAGCGTGACGACGGCGACGAGAATCTGAAGGGAGAGCAGCGTGACGCGCGACATCAGGCGGCCCCCGCCTGTGTCGACTGCGCATAGCCTTTCATGACCTCGTCCTTCAGCACGCCCCAGATCTCGCGGTGCAGGGCGTGGAAATCCTTTTCCATCCTGATCTCGGCGATGTCGCGCGGCCGCGGCAGCGTGATGCGCCAATCGCCGATGATGCGCGCAGACGGACCGGCCGACATGATCACGACGCGGTCGGCCAGCGCGATCGCCTCCTCGAGATCGTGGGTGACGAACAGCACCGCCTTGCGGTCGGCCGTCCACAATTCCAGCAGCAGGTTGCCCATGATCTGCCGGGTCTGGGCATCGAGCGGACCGAACGGCTCGTCCATCAAGAGGATCTTCGGATCGCGGATCAGGACTTGCGCGAGCGCCACGCGCTTACGCTGGCCGCCCGACAGCATGTGCGGATAGCGATTGGCGAACGCGCCGAGCCCGACCGAGGTCAACCATTGCTGCGCGCGAGCGAGCGCCTCACTCCGCGGCGTGCCCCTGATCTCGAGGCCGATCGCGACATTGTCGATCGCGGTCTTCCAGGGGAACAGCGCATCGGCCTGGAACAGATAACCGGCGTCGCGGTTGAGGCCGCCGAGCGGCTTGTCGAAGATCCGCGCCGATCCGGACGCGGGTTTCAACAGCCCCGCGGTGACGTTGAGCAGCGTCGACTTTCCGCATCCGGTCGGCCCGACAATGGCGACGAACTCGCCATGCGCCACCGCAAGATTGGCCTGCTCGACCGCGGTATAGACCCGTCCATCCGCCAACCGAAACGCCACCGTCGCATTGTCAAGTGCGACCGCCGTCGGCTCCGTCATCGCCACGCATTCCTCCCCGAATTTTCGGAAATGGCTTAGCGGTTCGGGCCGGCAAGTTCAACGCAGGAAGATGGCGCAGACGGCCAAGGCCGCGGTCACGCAGTTTTCAGCGCAGCGGGGTTGCGCACCGCGCAACCGGGGTTGCGAATTGGCGCGACATCGTCGAGGCTGCCGGCCAAATCGCAGGATCAGGAGACAATCATGCGGATCGCAGTGGTGGGGGCCGGCGGCGTCGGTGGCGGCTTTGGTGCGGCGCTCGCGCATGCCGGGGCCGACGTCACCTTTATCGCGCGCGGCGCCCATCTCGCCGCGATGCGCAGCGAGGGGCTGAAGGTTCAGGGCGGCCGTGGCGAAAGCCATTTGATGCCGACCCAGGCGACCGACGATCCCGCCAGCGTCGGCCCGGTCGACATCGTGCTGTTCTGCGTCAAGCTGTGGGACGTCGAAAGCGCCGGCGCACACATCAAGCCGATGGTCGGTCCGAACACCGCGGTGATCCCGCTGCAGAACGGCATCGATGCGCCCGAACGGCTGATCCCGATCCTCGGACCCAACGCCGTGATGGGCGGCGTGGCGCAGATCTCCGCCTCGATCATCAGGCCCGGCGTCATCAACCAGGTCGGCAGCTTCATGCGGATGATCTTCGGCGAGCTCGACGGCCGCATCACACCGCGCGGCAAGGCGCTGCTCGAGCTCTGCCTGACGGCCGGCTTCGATGCGACGCTGAGCGAGCAGATCAACACCGAGCTGTGGATGAAGTTCGTCGGCCTCGCCACCAATGCCGGCATGACCGCGGTCACGCGCCAGCCGATCGGCGGGTTGCGCGACGATCCCGATCTGCGCCCGCTGTTCGTGTCGGCCTGCGAGGAGACCATCGCGGTCGCCCACGCCAGCGGCATCAAGCTGCCGCCGGATGCGCTCGAGAAGGTGCTCGCCTTCATCGGTCATGCGCCGCCGGCGATGAAGGCCTCGATGGCGCTCGACCTCGAGCGCGGCAACCGGCTCGAACTGCCCTGGCTGAACGGCAAGGTGGTCGAGCTCGGCCGCAAGCTCGGCATCCCGACGCCGACGCACGATTTCCTCTACGCGGTGCTGAAGCCTTACGCGATGGGCAGGCCGTCCTGATAGCCGAGCAAGACCGAAATCTGCCGGCCCGCTTCGCGCACCAGTTCGGAATAGTCCAACAGCGACGCGCCTCGCGCACCCGCGTCACTGCGCGCGATGGCGATGGCGATGCACCCGGCGCTTCGGAGGCAGCGGCGGCGCAAAAAAGGGATTCACCGAGCACATCGCGGCGCGGCCCGACGCACTCATCTGGCACTGCGGGATCGAGGTGAAGCTGCAATCGATGTAGTTTCCGGCCCTGCCTTGAAAGACCTGCATGCACACCGGATAGTTCGGGTCATAGGCCTGCCCGGCGGCAGGTCCAATCAGGGCGGCCGCAAATGCAGCGATCGCGAGCAGCTTCAGGTACATCGGTCTCTCCTCGGCATTGCAGGGTTTCCTCACAACCGCCGGAGTTAGTCAACAGCACCTGAGACGCGACAGCCATGCAGGCGATCGCAGGCGGGCAACATCCCGATGCGCGAGCCGCTAATCGGCGGGCCGGCGCTGCCTTTGCCCCCGCTCCCTGGGTGGCTTTCTTGGACCCTTGTAGAATGGATTGACCGAGCATGTCGCCGCGCGCCCCGAAGCCGTTGCCTGGCACTGCGGAAGCGACGTGTAGCTGCAATCGATGTATTCCGGCGTCAGCCTGCCGCCATAGACTTCCAGGCACACCGGATAGTTCGGATCGTACATCTGCGCGGCAGCGGGCCCGGCAATGCCCGACCCCGATCACGGCGACGATGAAGCGTGTCAAGCGCATCGCGTTCTCCTCAAGCCTGAGCGCAGGGCACACGGCTATCGCCGTTCGTCGGCCGGCTTGCCGTCGCCTTCACCGAGACAACGGATCATGAAGGCCGTCGTGTCCCGCGGCAGCACCTGGGCGGCGCGCGCTTTGAGGCGGCATTCGAGCTGCGCGATCTGGCGCGCCCGTTGCCGTTCGGACGGCAGAGCCGATTGCCGCAACCGGCGCAAGGTCATCGGCGTGCCGTCCGACTCGAAGCTCAGCTCGTACTTCTTGCCGTTCTGGTCGGTGGCGGCGCAGGTGACGGTGGACACCTGCCGCGTGATGAAACTGCCGACCTGGCGGCAGGAGCCCGTCGACATTTCGACCAACGGCACCGGCAAGCCATCGACGCGCGGGCGATCGCTCGACTTCAGCAACATCCGGTCGACCGAAAGCTCGAACAGATTGTCCTGGGTGCGCTCGGTGCTCTCGCCGGAGAACGAGACGATGTGGCTCTTGTCGGCGGGATCGTCGAGCACCACGGTGAATTCGGAACGGCCGCGCAGGGTGTGGAAATAGGCGACCGCCTTGCAGCTATAGCTGCGGCCCGCGACGGTCACGTTGCGGCAGGTGCCCGACATCAGCGCATACAGATCGACGTCGTAGACCGGGCCCGCGGCGACGGCGAGCGCGGGCCAGCAGACGACGGCAGCCGCAATCAATCGAGCGAAACGGGAGATCATGCTGAAACGGCCGAAAACACGGTCAATCGGGAAGTCCATGGACTCAGGGTCGCTGATTTCCACGGACTGTGCAACGACGAAGCAGGCCTAAATGTGGAGACCCCGCAAACCGGCGGGAAACGCACCACAGCCCGTGCTGAAAGGCCGCGGCCCGGCCGTCTTGCATCAGATCTGCGGGCCGGACAACGTCACCTCGCGCTCGGCGCGGAACACGTTGCTGTAGAGATTGGCGATCCACTGGCGGCCACTTGCCGTCATGTTCAAACAGTTGATGGCGCCCTGGATGTGCGGCGCAACCATGTTCCAGTAGAATTGCGGATAACGGTCGACGATATCGGCCGGCGATTCATATCCGAGCTGGCGGTTGATGCCGACTTCCTCGAACTCGTGATAGAGCGCGTTGGCCTTCCTGATGTAGTTGGGATCACCGAGCTGCCCGATGAAATCGGCCGCCCGGACGATCGCGGCCTCGTCGTCATATTGCTGGCCTTCGGGCGCCGGAAACCGCGTGCCCTCGATGTTGCGCGCGACGCGCTCGCGATCGAGCGGGAGCACGGCCTCGAGCCGGTCGAGCACATACAGCTTCGAGCGATCGACATGGTACGGCATCAGGCCGGCATCCGACGAGCCACGCGGCAGCACCACCTTGTTGCCGGCGGCATCGATGACGTACCCATCCGGACCATCGCCCTTCAGCAGGCCGCGCACATAGCCGATGTCGTGAGTGAGGCAGGCGATGATGGTGTGGGTGTAATCCTCGGCGGTGACGTGGGTGTGCAGCGCGCGGCCGCGAATGATGTCGTGCCCGGCCAGCGTCACCAGCATCGTATGCTCGACATTGTGGTAAAGTGCATCGCTGTTGCCGATGCATTCCAGCGCGATCCGCGCCGCGGCCGGCAGCAGTTCGCCGAAGCGCGCTTGCGAAGCCCCGAAGGTGCGGCTGACATGCGTGGCGAAGAACTTCTCCAAAGCGCCTGCCGCCAACTCAGGTAACGTCATCATCGATGCAGCCCCCGACCGCGCAACGTTCCTCGTTCGCCCTCGATCTCACGCCGTAGTTGGGCAACGAGTATAGCGTATCTGCGGGCGTGCGGCTACGCGCTGCCGAACGCACCGAATGGCTCCCGCCGTACTTTACCGGTGTTGCCGGCCGCGATGCCCGGCCCACTGATAGTGGCATGAACCGTGCATGATTCGATTCAGACCGGGTTAATTCTACGGATAAAGACCATCATGCTTGTTACGCTCGTCGCCATCCTCTGCAATGCTCAGCTCTGCATGGAAAAGGTCGTCACCAACAGCGACCAATCAGGCATCACCATGGGCGCCTGCGCCGTAAATGCCCAAATCGGCATCGCCGACTGGCTCGCCAAGGGCCCGTATCACGAATGGCACCTGCAGAGTTACAAGTGCATCATGGGCAAATACGTCCCCAAGAACGAAGTGTGATGTGTGCTCACAGCCCCGAAAGGGGCTGATCCACTTCACGGGTCCGACTGGAACGGCAGCCGCGCGGCGCCGGCGTTCGCGCCGCAGGCCAATGTCCATTTTGCGAAACCGCAGGTGCGACCACCTGCACCTCGAGTCAAAGTCCGTTTTATGGGCTATCACTGTCGTTCACGATCGTGAGACTGAGGTCGCCCTGGAATGCCCGCAACGCCGCTGATTGCCTACGCGCATGTCGGCAAGAGTTTTGACGATGGTCGCGTGGTGGCGGTCGACGATGTCTCGCTCGACGTGGCGGAGGGCGAATTGCTGGCCATTGTCGGCGGCTCGGGGTCCGGCAAGACGACGCTGCTCAGGCTCACCAACCGCCTGATCGAAGCCGACCGCGGCCAGATCGCAATCGAGGGCGAGGATGTCAGCCGCATCGACCCGATCCTGCTGCGGCGCCGCATCGGCTATGTCTTCCAGAGTGCCGGGCTGTTTCCGCATCTCACCGTTGCCGGCAATATCGGCATCACGCCCAAACTGCTCGGCTGGCCGCAAGCGGATGTCGCGGCGCGCGTCGACGAGCTGCTCGACCTGGTGCGGCTCGATCGCGCGCACTATCGCGACCGTCTCCCCCACGAACTCTCCGGCGGTCAGCGCCAACGTGTCGGCGTCGCGCGTGCACTGGCCGCGAGGCCGCGCATCGTGCTGATGGACGAGCCGTTCGGCGCGCTCGATCCGCTGACCCGCGACGCACTCGGCGACGACTATCGCGCGCTGCACCGCGAGCTCGGCCTGACCACAATCATGATCACCCACGACATGACCGAGGCATTGCTGCTGGCCGATCGTGTCGCGGTCATGCATGGCGGCCGGCTACTGGCCCAGGGCACGCCGGCGGACCTCTCGGCCAGCTCCGATGGCTATGTCGGCGAGCTCATGCGCACGCCGCGACGACAGGCGGACCGGCTCGGCGCATTGCTGCCGCGGGACGGCACGGCATGAGCCTGTTCGCCGATCCACGCTGGCGCGAGGCGCTGTCACATCTGCCTGACTATCTCGGCAGTCATGTGCGGGTCAGCGTGTCGGCGCTGGCGCTCGGGCTGCTGGTCAGCCTGCCGCTCGCCATCATCGCCCGCAACCGGCCGGTGCTGCGCACCACCCTGCTCGGGCTCGCCAGCATCGTGCAGACGGTGCCCGGCCTCGCGCTGCTCGCGCTGTTCTACCCGCTGCTGCTGGCGCTCGCGGCGCTGACCGCGGCGTGGCTCGGCTTCAGCTTCTCCGCCTTCGGCTTCCTGCCGGCGGTGCTGGCGCTCGCGCTCTATTCGATGCTGCCGGTGCTGCGCAACACCATCACCGGCCTGTCGGGCGTCGATCCCGCCGTCCTGGAGGCCGCGGAAGGTGTCGGCATGACGCCGCGGCAATCGCTCACCATGGTCGAGCTGCCGCTGGCGCTGCCGGTGATGATGGCGGGAATCCGCACCGCCGCGGTCTGGGTGATCGGCACCGCGACGCTGTCGACGCCGATCGGCCAGACCAGCCTCGGCAACTACATCTTCGCCGGGCTGCAGACCCAGAACTGGGTGTTCGTGCTGTTCGGCTGCTTTGCCGCCGCCGTGCTCGCACTTGTCGTCGACCAGTTGCTGGCGCTGATCGAGAACGGCCTGCGCAGTCAGAGCCGCATCCGCACCGCGCTCGGCGGGCTCGGCATCGCCGCCCTGATCGGCGCAACGCTGGTGCCCGCACTCGCCCGTCCGCATGCGCGCTATGTGGTCGGCGCCAAGACCTTCACCGAGCAATATGTGCTGTCGGCGCTGATGGCGCAGCGGCTGCAAGCGGCCGGGCTACCGGCCACGACCCGCGCCGGCCTCGGCTCCAGCGTGATCTTCGACGCGCTCGCGTCAGGCGATATCGACGTCTATGTCGACTATTCCGGCACGCTGTGGGCCAACCAGTTCCACCATGCCGACATCAAGCCGCGTGCCGAGCTGTTGAGCGAGCTGAAAACGACGCTGGCGAAGCAGGACATCACGCTGTTCGGCGAGCTCGGCTTCGAGAATGCCTATGCGCTGGTGATGCCGAGGAAGCGCGCCGATCAGCTCGGCATCCATTCGATCGCCGACCTCGCACCGCGCGCCGCGACGATGTCGATCGCCGGCGACTATGAATTCTTCTCGCGTCCGGAATGGGCCGGCATCCAGAAGGCCTATGGGCTGGCTTTCCGCGCCCAGCGCCAGATGCAGCCGGACTTCATGTATGCCGCGGTCGCCTCCGGCGAGGTCGACGTCATCGCGGGCTACACCAGCGACGGGCTGATCGCGAAATACGACCTCGTCACGCTCGAGGACAACAGGCATGCCATCCCGCCCTATGACGCGATCGTGCTGCTTTCGTCGCAGCGGCGTGATGACGACGCCTTCAAGGCGGCGCTACAGCCGCTGCTCGGCAAGATCGACATCGCCGCGATGCGCGAGGCGAATTTGCGCGCCTCGGGCAATGACGCATCATCGTCGCCGGACGCGGTGGCGCGCTGGCTCTGGGAGAAGATCGGGCCACGCTAGAGCCTTTTCCGTTCCGATGGAATCGGAACGGGGCTCTAGATTCTTGTTTTGACGCGTTTTCTTTACGCGAACCGGTAGCCACCTCGCTCGAAAACGCTCTAGTCCCGTCGTCACTGCGAGGAGCGATGGCGACGAAGCAATCCATCTCTCCGCTTGCCGCCAGATGGATTGCTTCGCTCCGCTCGCAATGACGTCGTCAGGCTTACGCCCTGACCTCTTGGCGCTGGAACAGGACGTAGCCCGCGACGAACAGCACGATGGTGCAGGCGATCAGACCGACCGTCTGCGGCCAGGCGATCATCACGCTCTGGCCAAACGGCAGCGGGGCGCCCATCACCGCACCTCGGATCTGGTCGAGGAACACCGGGCCGAGCGTGCGCGTGGTCGGCGACAGCACCGCCAGCATCGCCTCGCCGAACAGGTCATTCGGCGAGAAGCGCTGCAGCAGCTGGGTCCAGATCGCCGTGCCCGGCGTATCGAGCCCGAGGGCGGCAAAGCGCGGATCCGGCGGCACGATGGCCTGCGCGATCGCCGGCGCCAGCATCGGCCACAGCACGGTCAGGAACAGCCAGATGCCGAGCGCGACCAGCGCCGCGGTCGCCGGCGAGCGAAACACGATCGAAAGCAGCATCGCCAGCGACAGCCAGACGCCGGCATAGAAGACCGCGATCACCAGGAAGGCGAGCGAGCGGGCGATCTCCTCGCCGCCCGGCGGCACGCCGAGGAAGATCAGGCCGAGCCCGATCACCAGCAGCCACAGCGCCGTCAGGCTGATCGCGATGGTCGCGAGCCCGGCGAGATATTTGCCGAGCAGCAGGGCATCGCGGTAGATCGGCTGCGCCAGGATCCGCGACAACGTGCGCCGGTTGTGCTCGCTGTTGATCAGATCGAAGCCGAGCCCGATCGCCATCAGCGGGATCAGGAAGCCGAGGACGGCGACGAAGGACGGCAGCGGCGCCTGGCTCACGGTGAACAGGCGCAGCAGCAGGAATGGATCCTCCGCCGTGTTCTGGCGCAGTGCGACGATCGCCTCGTAGAGCGCCGCCATCGCGGTCAGCACGATCAGAAGCTCGAGCATCAGCATGCGGACGCTCGAGATGTTGTCCGACAGCTCCTTGACGAAGACCGCGCCAACGCCCTGGAATGCTGAACCTTCACGCCGCATCGCGCACGCCTCCTGATGGGATGGCCTGGAAGTAATGGGCGTAGATCGCCTCAAGGCTCGGCTCGTCGACCGAGAGCCGCCGCAAGGCGCCATTGGCCGCGACCACCGCGCGCGCCGCATCGGCCCGCACGTCGCGGTCGGCCGTCATGCGGAAGCGGTCTTCCGCCAGCGTCTCGACATTGCCGACGCCCGGGATCGCCGCCAGCCGCCGGGCAATCCCGGCACCGTCGGCCTCGACTTCGACGACGAAGCCTGCGCCCAGCACCTGCACCGAGAGCTCGGCCACCGAGCCCATCATCGCGATCTTGCCGGCACGGAACAGCGCGACGCGGTCGCAGACCCGCTGCACCTGGTCGAGCATGTGCGACGACAGCAGCACGGTAATGCCCTCGGCCTTCAACTCCCTGATCAGATCGAGGAATTCGATCGTCGCCTGCGGGTCGAGGCCCGAGGTCGGTTCGTCGAGGATCGCGATCTCGGCGCGCTTGACGATGATCTCGGCAAGCCCGAGCCGCTGCCGCATGCCGCGCGAGAAGGTCGCGACCCGCTTGTCGGCGACATCGAGCAGACGCACACGGGTCAGCGCCGCCGCGATCCGCCGCGAACGTTCGGCCATCGAGAGTCCCATCAGCTTGGCCGCGTAGGCGAGGTTCTCCACCGCAGTCAGGTGGTCGTAGAAGCCGACGGCATCGGGCAGATAGCCGACCCGCCGCTTGACCTGCAACGGCTGCCGCGCCGGATCGAAGCCGAGCACGCTGACCCGGCCGGCCGAGATCTCGGTGAGCCCGAGCATCATCAGGATGGTCGTGGTCTTGCCGGCACCGTTCGGGCCGAGCAGCCCGAACACCTCGCCCTTGGCGATATCGAAGTTGATGGCGTCGACGACACTGGTCTTGCCGTAGCGCTTGGTGAGATCGCGCGCTGCGATAACGGCCTCCGGCCGCGCGGCAGCACTGTTGTTCTGCTGCGCGCTCATCGCCGTCCGAACCTCGCAACGGCACCCAGCATCAACAGCAGCGCGACGCCGATCACACCTGCGCCCGCCATGCCCCAGACAGTGGACGTACTGACGGTGACGCGGAACTGGCTCGATGCGGTCTCGCCGCGCGAGGTGGCGCGCACCGCGAGCTGGTAGTCGCCTGCGAGCGACTTGTCGCTCGGCGTCACCAGCGCCTGAACCTCGGTGTCCTTGCCCGGCACCAGCCGCTCGATCCTGGCGGGCTGGAACGTGACCTTCCAGCCGCTCGGCGCGGTTGCGGCGAGCTCGATATTGTCGGCCGGCGCGGTGCCGCTGTTGGTGACGACGACCGGGATCGTGCTCTGCTCGGCAGCGACGGCACGCGCGCTCAGCAGGCCATCACGGCCGGAGAGCTGAAGCTGCGGCTGGCCGGCGACGTCGAGCGCAACCTCGGTCTGCGCCGACGCATCCTCCGCATTGACCGTGACCTTGACCGGAAAATGTCCGGCATCGATCGCACTCGGCGGCCGCACCTTGAGCTTGATGTCCTTGGACTGTCCGGCATCGATCGGGATCGATGACAGTTCCTGGGTGCCGTAGGCCTCGGTGAACGAGGTCTCGAAATTTTGCGGCGCCGCCGCGGCAAAGCTTGCGACCAGGTTGCGGCCGCTGTCGTTCTTGATGGTCAGCGTGTACTCGAAGTTCGATTTCGGGCTGCCGCGCAATTCGGGAAGCTTCGACGACACCGTCAGTTTTGCCGGCAATTCCTTGGCGAGCGCGACCACGATCGGCAGCGTTGCCTCGCTGCCCTGCCCTTCGGCCTTCACCGTCAACGTCTGCTCGGCGAGCGACGCGTTGGCGGGCACGTCGAGCCGAAGCTGCAGCGGCACGCTGGAGTCGGGCGCCGGCATCGCGGCTGCGACCGGCTGACCGCCGCCGAGCAGCGTCGCGGTCCAGCCGCCCGGCACGCCCTCGACCGAAAGCTTGTAGCGCTGCGGACCGAGATCGTAGTTCTGCAAACGCAACGAGATGTTGGACGTGGTACCAGGTCTGACGGTGACGGCCGGATAATCCGTCATCATGTAGAGCCCCTTGATATCGTGAGGCGGCTCTGCGGCATGGGCCGAAGGAATGGCGAGGGGAACAGCAAGTCCGAAGGCGGCGACAAGGCGCGCGACATCGAGCGCTCGCATGGGCAAACACTCCTGCAAGAAGGGCCGGATTGGTTGATTTGACGCTGCGCGCTGATGGACATCGTGGCAGCGGCGCGACAGATCATCGCAACAATCGTGACGAAATCTCGGCGACGTAATTACAAATGAGTAATGCACGCGGTTTCGCGCGACGACCTTCGTCTAACGACGTTAGTCTAAAGCCCCTTGATGATCCCCGCGTCGATCAACAGGCGGTTGAAGCGGCGCGCCTCTGCGCCGTCCTTGCAGGAGTAGAACGCGCCGTTGCAGCGGAGCATGATCGCCTTCTGCTCCTCGAATGACGGATCGAGCGGAATGCCGGCGGCTTCCTGGATCACCAGCGGCAGATAGGCGGCGTCGATCGTGTCCATCACCGCCGGGCTCTTCACCGGTTCGAAGTTGACGGCATCGATCGCGTAATAGGTCGCGTAGTAGCGCGGATCGTAATCCAACAGCTTCTTGCCGATTCCGGCCTCGTCCAGTTCGGGGTCGAGCAGTTGCGGCGAGAATTCCGGCTGATGATCGCCGTAGCGCACGATCAGGAACGGCTGCGCCGGAAACTTCTTCTTCAGCGCCGCGATGAAGCCGGCATAATCGTTGGCACTCATCGTCTGCCGGCGCAGATACTCGTCGATCGCCGGCGTATTGCCCGGCCGTTTCCACGCCGGCAGCAAATCGGGACGGAATTTCGTCTCCCACGGAAAATGGTTGGCGGCGAGATAGACGAAGGTGAACAGCGGCGTGCCCGATGTCTTCTGGTCCGCCATCAGCGTCAGCGCCTTGTCGTAGAAGAAGCTGTCGGGCTCGACATCCTTGGCATGCAGATCATGCGCATCGTAGAAATGCTGGATGCCGGCCGTGGTCTGGAAATTGCGCGCGCTCATGAAGGCGCCGAACGCCGGATAGAGCGACAGCGTATCGTAGCCGCAGCGGCGCAGCGCCAGCGGCAGGCCGCGTTCGACCCGACCGGATGCGATCCGGGTGACGAAATACGAAAATCGACCGAACGAGCGCGAGGACAGTCCCGCCAGCACGTTGTACTCTGTGAACCAGCTCGGCCCGCCATTGCTCTCGGCGAGGAATTTGCGCTCGATCCCGTCATAGGACTTGAACTGACTGCCATAGCCCGGCGGCACCTTGACGCCGGATGCGGCGCGGATGTCGAAGCTTGATTCATCATGGATCATGACGATGTTCGGCCGGCGTCCGGCGGGATGGCAGGCGTCGACCAGCGGCATCTTGAGCTGGTCGCTCGCTCTCGGATCCGACTCCATGAAACCATAGGCGACGAAGTCGGACACCGCGGTCACACCGGAGCGCGCGAATTTCGACAGATAGCCGTCGTCGTAATAGCCGCGCCAGGCTTCGTCAGGCCAGGCGAAGGCATAGCCCGAGAGCGCGGCGGTGCAGGCGAGGCAGGCGGCCGCGGCCGGCAGGCGGCGGATGCGGAACGGATCGAGCCACCACAGCGCGTACATCAGCGGCAGCGTGACGAGGCCGGCGCCGATGATCGACCAGCGCAGGTTCGGGAAGATCGTAAGCAGGAACGCCGCGGTGTCGCGATCGATCACCATCAGGTCGACGAAGTTCGCGGTCATCTGCACCACGTCGTGCTTGAAGCGCGACAGCAGCACCAGCACCACGACCAGCGTCAGCGACAGCGCGCCCGACAGCGCCGGCCGGCGCAGCAGCGCGATGAACAGGCAGTTGAGGATTCCCCAGGTCAGCAGGAAGCAAAGCCGCGAGCCGAAATCGGTCTCGGTCCGCAGCATCAGGATCAGCGCGCCGAGATGCGGTGCGGCGACCGCCATCAACCGCCAGATGCCGATCGCGGCGAGACCGCCGGCGAGCGCGGCAACGGACGAGTTTTGCTGAGGCGCGGGCGCCATGGGCGGGACGCAATACTAGCCGGCGCAATGCCACGGCCTTGACTGGCAACGGCCAGGAGGCACACGGCACAGCCGGTGTCTGCACCATGTCATAAAACCGTAATTGAATCGTCATGAATGCGCAATGAATTTGCCCGCGCGGTGCACGCCAGGCTGGCGCGGCCTGCCTCAGACCTTCACCGCAGGCTTTGCAATGCCCGCAATGAAGAGGTCGACGATGTCAGCGGCCATCCGCTCGACCTCCGCTTCGCGGACACCCCAGCGCGGCAGATGCCCATCGATATGCATCCGCGCAAAGCCGTAGACCAGCGCGCGGCCGGCGACCTGGACTTGCTTCAGGTCGCGCGCCACGAGCTGCCCCGCCGAAAAGGCCTCAGCCAACGTGCGTTCGGTCAGGCCGATCAACTCGGCATTGTCGCTCGACACCCCGGCCGAGCGGTCGTGGTCGAAGAAGCGGCGGCTGGAGATGACCTCGAAATGGGTCGGGTTGTTCATCGCCCAGCGCAGATAGGCGATCCCGAGGCAGCGGAAACGGCCGAGCGGATCCGCCGGCGCATCGGCCAGCGCGATCTCGATCTCGAAGCGGAAGCGGCGCTGCGCCTCCTCGGCTACCGCGTTCATCAGGGCATCGCGGCTCGGGAAATGCCGGAACGGGGCGCCGGGCGACACCCCGGCGCGGCGGGCGGCCTCGCGCACACTCACTGCCTCCGGCCCGCCCTCGCCGACCAGCTGCATGGTGGCGTCGATCAGGACCCGGCGAAGGTCGCCATGATGATAGGGCCTGGCCGCCGCCGCGCGCGCAGCGGCGCGACGCGGCTTGGCCGGACGGACGGACGGCGGTTTGGAGGGGCGGCGCATCGGCCCTCCTCTAGCATCACCCCCTTGTGAATGTAAGCGCCGATTACACGGATTGCCGCGCCGGCGACCGGCATGTAACTGGTGATTACATCTCGAGGGAGGCTGGATATGCGGATGCGTCATACCTGGTTCGAAGGCTGGCGGCTGTTCGCCCTGCTCACGCTGACCCTGATCGGGCTTTCGCTCTGGATCGCGGGGATGCGGCATTTCGAGGTCGAAGGCGTGCGGATGGTGATCCGGTTCACGGCACGGACCTCGCTGCTGTTGTTTTGCCTCGCCTTCTCCGCCGCGGCGCTGGCGCGGCTCTGGCCGAACGCCTGGACGCACTGGCAGCGGCGCAACCGCCGTTACCTCGGCGTCACCTTCGCAGCGTCACATGCCATCCATGCGGTCGCGATCGCCGCATTCGCAATGCTCGATCCGCCGGGTTTCGCGGCCGCGACCTCGATCGTGTCCTACATCTTCGGCGGCATCGGCTATCTCGTGATCGTCGCGCTCACCGCGACCTCGTTCCGGCCCAGCGCAGCGTTGCTCGGCCAGCACGCCTGGCGCAGGCTGCATCTCGTCGGCGGCTATTATCTGCTGGCGCAGTTCATGATCTCGTTCGGCAAGCGGATTCCCGAGATGCCGTCCTATGCGCTGTTCCTGCTGCCGCTCGCTGCCGTGTTCGCGCTCAGGATGATCAGCATGGCCGCGCGGCCCGCGCCACGTCAGGCACAGGCGAGCTAAGGATCAGGCCACCTTAAACGAGGTGAAACTTGCGGCCGAGCCGGCGATGAACCGACAGCACCGCGCGGTCGACATCGCTGATCAGGCTGTCGCCGAGCACCACATTCGGAATCTCCCAGTTGCGCCCGATCTGCGCATCGGGCAGCGCGGCGACCGCCGGCACCCGCGCGGTCTCGCAGCCGGGTTGGGCGCGCAGCGCCTCATCCGCAAGCTGGGTCAGTTCGTCCTGGCTCTTTCCGTCAGACATGACGTGGGTCCTGACTCCGGAAGATGGCTCACTGATGGCCAAGTTATCGGTCTCATGATGGTCTCGCCTTTCATCTTGCCTGTCCTCGACGGCGCCTCGGGGCGACGCAATAGCGCGAACGCGCCGCCTCGATCGATATTTTCGCCGGTGCGCTGCGCGCATCGTCCTAAATAATCTCTTAAATGTATCGGCCACAGCGGCGGCGTCCAAACCGCGAATTGAATCATGTCCGGTCGCGGCTCGTTAAGGATGCGATGCACCCGTATTTGCACCGGGTTCCACCTTAACGCAGGTGTAACACCGCGCCCTGCATGGTGTGCAGGCAGGTGTCATTCAACAAAAACAAGGTTGCCCATCGATGGCGCAACAGGCGTCACAATCGATTATTGCCGAACTCGAGGATGCGGTCCGGGACGGGACGTCGGCCAAGCGCGTGCAGACGCTGCGGCAGGTCACCGATCTGTTCCTGAACGACGGCGACCGCCTCAACGATGAACAGGTCAAGGTGTTCGACGACGTGTTGTGCCTCTTGGTCGCGCGCGTCGAGACGCGTGCGCGCGCCGAGCTCAGCAAGCGGCTCGCGCCGCTCGACTATGCGCCGTTTGAGGTGATTCAGCATCTGGCCTGGGACGACGACATCGGCGTCGCAGGCGAGGTCCTGACCCACTCCAGCCGCCTCTCCAACGCCGCGCTGCGCGAGATCGCCAGCAGCAAGGGCCAGGACCATCTGTACGCGATCTCGGCGCGGGAAAACCTGCCCTCTTCGGTCACCGACGTGATCATCGATCGCGGCGAGGACAAGGTGATCCGCCGCCTCGCCAAGAATGCCGGCGCCGAGTTCTCCGAGAACGGTTACTCCAGCATCGTCGCGCGCGCCGAAGGCGACGACGAGCTGGTCGAGATCCTCGGGCTGCGCATCGACATTCCGGCCAAGCTGCTGCGCGACCTGCTGCAACGTGCCAAGGATACCGTGCGCGCCCGCCTGCTCGCGATCGCCTCGCCCCGGGCGCGCGAGGAGATCAGCCAGGTGCTGAACGACATCGCGCAGGAGGAGGCCGCGGCCCCGCGCCGTAACTACGGCATCGCCGAAGAGCTGGTCAAGCTGATGAAGCAGCTCAACGAGCTCGACGATGCGGCAGTCTACAAATTCGCCGAACAGGGCAAGTTCGACGAGGTCACGGTTTCGCTCGCCGTGCTCAACGACATGCCGATCGCGATGATCGAACGCCTGATGCTCGGGCTGCGCTCCGACCTGCTGCTGATCCCGTGCCGCTCGGCGCGGCTCAACTGGCCGACGGTCGAAACCATCCTGCGCAAGCGGCCGCTGCCGCACACCATCGACCATGCGACGCTGGAGATCGCGCACCGCGATTACCGGCGGCTGTCGCTGGAAACCGCGCAGCGCACGGTGCGGTTCTGGCAGCTGCACAACAGGATCGAGAAGCAGCCGATGGCGGCCGGTTAGCCGCCGCTCGCGTTTCATGACAAAGAAAAAGGGTGGGCAACGCGCCCACCCTTTTTCATTTGATGCGTCCGCGAGATTCCGGGTTCGGTCCTGCGGACCGCCCCGGAATGACAGGCTTCGCCTGTCAGTTCTTGCTCTTGTCGACCAGGGCGCCCTTCTTGATCCAGGGCATCATGTCGCGCAGCTTGGCGCCGACTTCCTCGATCGGATGGGCGGCGAGCTTGGCGCGGGTCGCCTTGAACGAGGTCTGGTTGACCTTGTTCTCCAGCATCCAGTCGCGGGCGAACTTGCCGCCCTGGATGTCGGCCAGCACGCGCTTCATCTCCGCCTTGGTCTCGGCCGTGACGATACGCGGACCGGTGACGTACTCGCCGTATTCGGCGGTGTTGGAGATCGAGTAGTTCATGTTGGCGATGCCGCCTTCATAGATCAGGTCGACGATCAGCTTCACTTCGTGCAGGCACTCGAAATAGGCCATCTCGGGCGCGTAGCCGGCCTCGACCAGCGTCTCGTAGCCGCCCTTGATCAGCTCGACCAGGCCGCCGCAGAGCACCACCTGCTCGCCGAACAGGTCGGTCTCGCACTCCTCCTTGAAGGTGGTCTCGATGATGCCGGCGCGGCCGCCGCCGATCGCCGAGGCGTAGCTGAGGCCGAGGTCATGGGCGTTGCCCGACGAATCCTTGGCGATCGCGATCAGGCAGGGCACGCCGCCGCCGCGCTGATATTCGGAGCGCACGGTGTGGCCCGGGCCCTTCGGCGCGATCATCAGCACGTCGAGGTCGGCGCGCGGATCGAGCAGGTTGAAGTGCACGTTGAGGCCGTGGGCGAACACCAGCGCCGCGCCTTTCTTCATGTTGTCGTGCAGGTGCTCGCGATAGATGTCGCCCTGCAATTCGTCCGGGGTCAGCATCATGACGAGGTCGGCCCACTTGGCGGCTTCGGCGACTTCCATCACCTTGAAGCCGGCGTTCTCGGCCTTCTTGGCCGAGGCCGAACCCTTGCGCAGCGCGATCGCCACGTCCTTGACGCCCGAATCCTTCAGGTTGAGCGCGTGGGCGTGGCCCTGGCTGCCGTAGCCGACGATGGCGACCTTTTTGCCCTTGATCAGGTTCAGGTCGGCATCGCGATCGTAGTAAACTCGCATCGTGGTTTCCTCGTTTGAAGGGGGCCAAAATCGGCCGATGAATCAGGCTTTCGGAAGGTCAGAACCGCCGGACGCCCGCGAATTTCCGGCGTTGTCTAGAGCATTTTCCCCCTCAGGGGAAACCCTCATCTCGCATGGCGCGGTGCGGCATCATGCGTCCATGAAGACCGGGTAGAGCGAGGCCAAGAGCAGGATGGCCATGACGACGTTGAAGGCACGGATCGCCCGGGTCGAGGTCAGGACCGGCCGCAGGGCGGTGCCGAACAGGGCCCAGACGATGCAGGAGACCGTTCCCAGGATCAGGCTCAGGCCGACCTGGATCGCGATGTTCCAGGGAAAGGCGGCAATCGCGGCATAGGCCGTGATGGTGCCGATCACCATCACCCAGCCCTTGGCATTGATCCACTGGAACATGGCCGCGCCCCAGAAAGTCATCGGGCCGCGGCCGGACTCGTCATCGCCGTCCGCCGAGGGCGGCGCGGCCATGGCGATGACGGCGGCGAGATAGACCAGATAGGCCACGCCGCCATATTTGAGGATCGTCTGCAGCACCGGATAGGCGATGAAGACCGCGCCGAGCCCGACGCCCACCGCGCCGACCATGAAGGCGAAACCCACCGTGATGCCGGCAATGTGCGGCACCGTGCGGCGGAAGCCGTAAGTCAGCCCCGACGACAGCAGCATGATGTTGTTGGGGCCCGGCGTGAAGAACATCACGACGGCGAACACGATAAAGGCGAGCAGCAGCGAATTCGACATGGTGCCCTCACGCGACCTTCGGCAGCGCTTTTGGCCGCTTCGACAGCAGCATCACGGCAATGCCGGCGATCACCGTGACCATGCCGGCGAGCCGCAGCGGCCCGAACCTCTCACCGAACACGATGCTGGAGGCGGCGGAGCCGACGAACGGCACCAATAGCGCGAACGGCACCACCTGCGCCGCCGGATAATCCCGCAGCAAGCGGCCCCACAGCCAATAGGCGATGCTGGTCGAGATGCCGCCGAGGCAGAGCACGCAGGTCAGCCCGGTCAGCGACATGTGGCTCAGCGCCTGCCAGGTCGGCTGCGGGCCGTTGCTGATCAGGGTCAGCACCGCGAGCGGCACGGCGGCCGACAGGCACAGCCAGGCAAACAGGTCGAACATCGGCGCGGCGTGCGCCTGCCGCAGCAACAGATTTCCGATCGCGAAGCTGATCGGACAGACCATCAGAATGACAAAGGCCGAGACGCTGAAATCGTAACCGACCGTGCCGCAGATCATCAGCAAGCCGAACGCGGCGATCGCCACCCCGATCGCCTGCGTCCGCGTCGGCATCTCGCCGAACGCGATCGCAGCGAACGCAATGGTGAACAGCGCCTGGCTCTGCACGACCACGCTGGAGAGGCCAACCGGCACGCCATGCGCGATCGCGAAGGCCTGCGCGAGGAACTGGCCGAGGAACAGCGTGAAGCTGATTGCGATCAGCAGCGGCCAGGACACGCCGGGTTTGCGCAGGAACAGGCACGGCAGCGCGGCGACGGCGAAGCGCAGCGTCGTCATCAGCTCCGGCGAGAACTCGTCGAGCGCGATCCGGCTCGCGACGAACGCAAGTCCCCAGATCACCGCGACCATGACGGCGATGCCAACATCGGCCGGCTTCATTGTTGTTCTTCTTTTGCTTCCGTTTCGCTACGTCGGTCGGGATCAGATCTGTTCATCCGGCTTCGGCTTGCGCAGCAGATAGGTGCCGTGCAGCGGCGCGTGATAGTCGGCGGCGACCAGCGTGAAGCCGGTCTCGGTCAGCATGCGCTCCATCACCCAGCCGAAGGTCGAGTACTCGTCGCGCATGTGGGTCATCACGCTTTCGCGCTCGAAATCGTGGTTCTTGATCGAGAAATCGGCCCAGCCCTCGACGTCGCGATCGACGCCGTCGGGCATGCTGACGAACACCATGTCGCGCAGATAGAAGTTCGCGCCGGGCTTCAGCGCGTTGAATATCCGCGACAGCGCCACGGCCTTCCAGAAATCCGGCAGATGATGCAGCGTGAACTCGCTGACGATCAGATCGTAGGAGTTCGGCTGATAGGCAAAGGACAACAAGCCGGCCGGCTGGGTCCGGATCTTCGCCTTGCGGTCGCGCGCGTAGATTTCGGCCAGCCCGATCATCGCCGGCGAGATGTCGATGGCGTCGACCTCGGCGCCCATCAGCGCCGCCTCGGTCGCCAGCACGCCGTTGCCGCAGCCGATATCGGCGATCCGCCAGCCCGGCTTGACGCCGAGCATAATCAGCGCCTGACGGGCGCGGACGTCGCTGTCCTCGCTGACGTCATAGATCGAGGCCACCGCGGTATCGAGACCGACCTGCCGCCGTTGCGTGTAGTACCAGTCGCGCGCCAACATTGTTCACATCCCTTCCGGCCCACGCGTGATCGCGGCCACCCCGGTTCGTGACACCTCGACCAGCCCCAGCGGGCGCATCAGGTCGATGAACTGACTGATCTTGGACGAATTGCCCGTGATCTCGAACACGAAGCTCTCGGTCGTGGCGTCGATCACCCGGGCGCGGAACGCATCCGCCAGCCGCAGCGCTTCGACGCGGTGATCGCCGCCGCCCCGCACCTTGACCATCGCGAGCTCGCGCTCGATCGAGCTGCCGGTCAGCGTCATGTCGACGACGCGGTAGACCGGGATCATGCGGTCGAGCTGATGCTTGATCTGCTGGATCACCATCGGCGTGCCGGTCGTGACGATGGTGATCCGCGAGAGATGTTTCTGGCTCTCGGTCTCCGAGACGGTGAGGCTTTCGATGTTGTAGCCGCGGCCGGAGAACAGCCCGATCACGCGCGCGAGCACGCCGGGCTCGTTCTGCACCAGGACGGACAGCGTGTGGGTCTCGTTCGGATCGTGACGCTCTTCGAGGAAGTAGGCGGATGCGGGCTGGTTCATGGTCGTCCCCTTACATTCTGTTCACGCCACCGCCCGCTGGGCGGCCGGCGCAGCATCCGTCCCGATCCAGGTCCGGAACAGATCGAAATCGATATTGCCGCCGCTCAGGATCAGGCCGACCCGCTTGCCGGCGAGCCTGGCCTTTTCCTGCAGCGCGGCTGCAAGCGCCGCGGCACCCGCGCCCTCGGCGAGATTGTGGGTGTCGGTCCAGTAGGCGCGGATCGCCTGGCCGACCTCGTCGTCGGTAACCTGCACGATGCGCGAGGCGCCCTTCTGGATCAGCGCGAACGCTTCCGCGTCCGGAATCCGCGTCGCCATGCCGTCGGCCAACGTGTTGCTGGTCGCGGTGCTCACGATCTTGCCGGCCGCAAACGACAGCGCGTAGGACGGCGCCTCGGTCGACTGCACGCCGACGATCTCGGCCTTCAATCCGAGCAGGTCGCGCGCCATGATGCAGCCTGAGATGCCGGAGCCCTGCCCGATCGGCACGTAGAGAATGTCGAGGTCGGGCGCCGATCGGAACAGTTCGAGCGCGTAGGTCGCAACACCCAGCACCAGGTCGGTGTGGAACGACGGCACCATGTGCAGGCCGGCGAACTGGGCGCGGCGCTCGGCCTCCTCGCGCGCGGCCTGGAAGTCCTCGCCATGCTCGACGAGCTCGGCGCCGAACGCGTGCATGGCACGGTTCTTCTCGACCGAGTTGCCGCGCGGCACGTAGATGGTCGCCGGCACGCCGTGACGGCCCGCGGCAAACGCCAGGCTCTGGCCGTGATTGCCGCGTGTCGCCGAGATGATGCCGGGCACGTCTGGCCGCTCGCGCTTCAGCCGCTCGAGATAGACCAGGCCGCCGCGCACCTTGAAGGCGCCGGTCGGCGTGTGATTCTCATGCTTGACCACGACCTCGGTGCCGAGCCGCTCGGCCAGCAACGGCCACGCATATGCCGGCGTCGCCGGCACCGCGGCGCCGACGATCCTGTGCGCGCGCTCGAGCTCGTTGAGGTCAAACATCTTGGCTTCCGGTCGTTCCGCTCTTTCTATCGTCATCCCCGCGAAAGCGGGGATGCAGTATTCCAGAAACGCCCGAGAGCAATCGAGCTGCCGCGGCGTACTGGATCGCCCGGTCAAGCCGGGCGATGACGCTAGAGTTTGTGTCGTACATCATCACACCAGCGCCTTGCCGCCGGAGAACGCCTTCGCGGTCGCCTCGTCGGTGGCTTCTTCCGGCAGCAGCATCTCGTTGTGCGCCTTGCCCGACGGGATCATCGGGAAGCAGTTCTCGAGCGCCGCGACGCGGCAGTCGAACAGCACCGGACGCTTGATCGAGATCATCTCCTTGATCGCGCCGTCGAGATCGGACGGCTTGGTCGCCTGCAGCCCGACGCAGCCATAGGCGTCGGCGAGCTTGACGAAGTCCGGCAGCGCCTCCGAATACGAGTGCGACAGGCGGTTGCCGTGCAGCAGCTGCTGCCACTGCCGCACCATGCCCATGTACTGGTTGTTCAGGATGAATATCTTGATCGGCAGCTCGAACTGCACCGCCGTCGACATCTCCTGGATCGTCATCTGCACCGAGGCGTCGCCGGCGATGTCGATCACCAGACTGTCCGGATGCGCCACCTGGACGCCGACCGCGGCCGGCAGGCCGTAGCCCATGGTGCCGAGCCCGCCCGAGGTCATCCAGCGGTGCGGCTCCTCGAAGCCGAAGAACTGCGCCGCCCACATCTGGTGCTGGCCGACCTCGGTCGTGATGTAGGTGTCCTTGCCGCGGGTCAGCTCGAACAGGCGCTGGATCGCGTATTGCGGCAGGATGATATCGTTGTTCTTGCGGTACGACAGCGAGTTGCGCGCACGCCATTGCGCGATCTGCTGCCACCACGCCTTGATGTCCGGCTTCCTGGCTTCCGCCTTGAACACCTGCAACAGGTCGCCGAGCACATTGCCGCAGTCACCGATGATCGGCACGTCGACGCGGATGTTCTTGTTGATCGAGGACGGATCGATGTCGATGTGGATCTTCTTGGAACCGGGCGAGAACGCGTCGGTGCGACCGGTGATGCGGTCGTCGAAGCGCGCGCCGACGCACAGCATGACGTCGCAATCATGCATGGTCATGTTGGCCTCGTAGGTGCCGTGCATGCCCAGCATGCCGAGCCAGTTCGGCCCCGATGCCGGATAGGCGCCGAGCCCCATCAGGGTCGAGGTGATCGGAAAGCCGGTCGCCTCCACCAGCTGGCGCAGCAGCTGCGAGGCCTCGGGACCGGAATTGATCACGCCGCCGCCGGAATAGATCACGGGGCGCCTGGCGCTGGCGAGCATCGCCACCGCCTTGCGGATCTGGGTCGCATCGCCCTTGACGCGCGGCGTGTAGGAGATGTGCACGTCGGATTTGCGCGGCGGATGATAGGTGCCGGTGGCGAACTGCACGTCCTTCGGCACGTCGACCACGACCGGGCCGGGCCGGCCGGTGGTGGCGACATAGAAGGCCTCGTGCAGCACCCTGGCGAGGTCGTTGACGTCGCGCACCAGCCAGTTGTGCTTGGTGGCGGGCCGCGTGATGCCGACGGTGTCGCACTCCTGGAAGGCGTCGTTGCCGATCAGATGGGTCGGCACCTGGCCGGTGATGCAGACCAGCGGGATCGAATCCATCAGCGCGTCGGTCAGCGGCGTCACCATGTTGGTGGCGCCGGGCCCCGACGTCACCAGCACCACGCCCGGTTTGCCGGTCGAACGCGCATAGCCTTCGGCGGCGTGGCCGGCGCCCTGCTCGTGGCGGACCAGGATGTGCTCGACCTCGCTCTGCTGGAAGATCTCGTCGTAGATCGGAAGCACCGCACCGCCGGGATAGCCGAAGACATGCTGCACGCCGTGATCGATGAGCGCGCGCACGATCATCGCGGCGCCGGTCATCTGATTGGGATCGTGGCTCTTGTCGGTCATGGTTCGCTCCGGATGCGCTTGTTTTTGCGCGGCTTTTGTCAGTTCTCGTCAGTTCGGCTTCAGGCAATAAAAAGGGGCCCCAGAGGCCCCATGCACACCGCCCGAATTTGGATGGCCGCTAGCCATCCCCGGCGGTGTGCCTGGGTACGACGGCGATAAGCAGTTTGGTAATAATGTTGCGCACGAGACGACCCAGTCTTCCCAAAGGTTGCGCGAACATAGCGGCCAAAGCCCGAATGTCAAGGCAAGGCAAGCACTTTCGCGATTTTTGAAGTGTAACGGGGTTCCGGCCCTTCGGCGAGTGTTTTTGCGCTGGCGAACGCGCATGGCTGACGGGCGTGTGGCGGCGTGAGGCCTCTTGTAGCCCGGATGGAGCGCAGCGAAATCCGGGGCGAGCGCTTCCTGGGGTAAGATTCCCCGGATTGCGCTTCGCTCCATCCGGGCTACCGGATCCGTCCTTGCAGCCACGCCGTCGCCGCCTCCGGCGCCACCCATTCGAATTCCGGCAGCTGGTGGCGAAACCAGGTGAACTGGCGCTTGGCGTAATGGCGGGTATCGGCCCGTCCGATCTCGGCGGCCTCCTCCCGGCTGATCTCCCCCCTGAGGTGCCGGATCAGCGCCGGCACGCCATGGGCCTTCATCGCCGGCAGCAGCGGATCGAGCCCGCGCTCGGCCAGCGCCGCGACCTCGTTAAGCGCCCCCGCATCGAGCATCGTGCCGAACCGGGCGTCGATCCGGGCATAGAGCTGCGCGCGGTCCGGCGCGAGGAACAGCGCATGGAATTCACCAGGCGGCAGCAGCGGCGGCAGACCCTCACGATGCCAGTCCGGCAAAGGCCGGCCGGTGGCCTCGACGACCTCGAGCGCCCGGGCGATGCGGGTGCGGTCGCGCGGCTTCAGCCGTTCGGCCGACACCGGATCGCGCGCGGCGAGCTCGGCATGCAGCGCCTCGACGCCGTGCTGCTCCAGCCTTGCGCGGACATCGTCGCGCACAGTGGAGGGAATCGGCGGCACCGCCGACAGGCCGCGCGTCAGCGCCTTGAAATACAGGCCGGAGCCGCCGATGAATATCGGCAGGCGCTTGTCCGCACGCGCCTCGCCGAGCGCCTTGGTCGCATCCGCCACCCAGGCGCCGGCGGAGAAATTCACGCCGGCGTCGACTTGGCCGTAGAGCCGGTGCGGAACCAGCGCCTCTTCGCTCACGGTCGGCCGCGCCGTGATGATGCGGAGGTCGCGATAGACCTGCATCGAGTCGGTGTTGATCACAACCCCGCCGGTCCGCTGCGCGAGCGCTAGCGCCAGCGCCGACTTGCCGCTGGCGGTCGGCCCTGCGATAAGCACTGCCTTGTCCAACAATCCCGAATCCGCCTGCATGTCCCTCGTTGCCACGCTGATCTGCAATCCTGCAAGCCCCGCGCTCGACTCCACCATCGTCGACGGCGCGCGGGCCGCGCTGCCCTCACCCGGCCCGGCGCAGTGGCTGTTCAACGAGGTCGCCGTCGACATCCCGTTCGAGAGCCCGAATTCCGACGGCGAGGCCAGCCGGGACGACATCAAGGCCGTCGAAGCGCGGCTGCGCCAGGCCCGTGGCGACCTGCCGATCGACATTGTCGTGCAGCCTCGGATCGGCCGGCGCAAGAAGCTTTTTCTGGCCGACATGGATTCCACCATGATCGGCCAGGAGTGCATCGACGAACTCGCCGACTTCGCCGGGCTGAAGGCCCATGTCGCCGCCATCACCGAGCGGGCGATGCGCGGCGAGATCGAGTTCGAGCCGGCGCTGCGCGAGCGCGTGGCGCTGCTCAAGGGCTTGCCGGTCAGCGTCGTCGACGAGGTGCTCGACAAACGCATCACGCTGACGCCGGGCGGCCGCGAGCTGGCCATGACCATGCGCGCGCACGGCGCCTATACCTGCCTCATCTCGGGCGGCTTCACCCTGTTCACCCAGGTGGTCGCGGCCAAGGTCGGCTTCCAGGAAAACCGCGCCAACCGGTTGCAGGTCGAGAACGGCGAGCTGACCGGCGAAGTGGTCGAGCCGATCCTCGGCCGCGCCACCAAGCTCGCCACCCTGATCGAGCTCACCGAATCCTTCGACCTCGACGATATCGACACGCTGGTGGTGGGCGACGGCGCCAACGATCTCGGCATGATCCAGGCCGCGGGCCTCGGCGTCGCCTATCACGCCAAGCCGGCAGTCGCGGCCGCCGCCGCAGTCCGGATCGACCACGGCGATCTCACCGCGCTGCTGTATGCGCAGGGCTATCGGCGGGATGAGTTCGTGGCGTGATAAGGCTCATGCAGCCTGTCGTCCCCCGCGAAAGCGGGGGACCGAGCATTCCAGAGACGTCGATGGAAGATGGCGAGGCCGCGGCGTACTGGATCCCCCGCTTTCGCGGGGGATGACACTCTATGACTGAGGCGCCGCTCTGCCTTACTGCACACCCAACGCGACGAAGCGCAGTTCGCCGTCGCCGTTGGAGACCAGCAGCAGCACGGACTTCTTGCCGTCCTTTTTTAGCTGGTCGACGCGCTTCTTGATGTCGGCGGCACTGGCCACCGCCTCCTGCGCCACCTCGACGATGACGTCGCCGGCCGACAGCCGCTTCTCGGCAGCATCGGAGGCATTGTCGACGCCGGTGACGACAACGCCCTTCACGCTGTCCTTGATCTTGTATTTGGTGCGCAGGTCCTTGCTCAGCGCCGCCAGGTCGAGACCGAGCGCCTTCTGGGTCACCGGCTTCTCGGCAGTGTCGTCCTTCGGCTTGGCGTTGGCCTGCTGGACCTTGTCGGTGTCCTCGAGCCGGCCGAGCGTGACTTTGCGGGTCTCCTCATTGCCCTTGCGGATGATGACGACGTCGACTTCCTTGCCGACCGCGGTGTCGGCGACGATGCGCGACAGATCCTTCGGGTCCTTGACGTCCTTGCCGTCGAACTTGACGACGACGTCGCCGGGCTCGATGCCGGCCGGCTTGGCCGGGCCCTTGTCGTCGATGCCGGCCACCAGCGCGCCGCGCGCCGGCTTGATGTTGAGGCTGTCGGCGATCTCGTCGGTGACCTGCTGGATGCGCACACCGAGCCAGCCGCGGCGCAGCTCGCCGAACTTCTGCAACTGGTCGACGACGCCGGCCACCGTCTTCGACGGCACCGCAAAGCCGAGGCCGATCGAGCCGCCGGTCGGAGAGATGATCAGCGTGTTGACGCCGATCACCTCGCCGTCGAGGTTGAACAGCGGACCGCCGGAATTGCCGCGATTGATCGCGGCGTCGGTCTGGATGTAGCTGTCATACGGGCCCTGGCTGATGTCGCGGTTCTTGGCCGAGACGATGCCCGCGGTCACCGTGCCGCCGAGGCTGAACGGGTTGCCGATCGCGACCACCCAGTCGCCGAGGCGGATCTTGTCGCTGTCACCGAACTTGACCGCAGTCAGCGGCTTCGGCGGCTTGAACTTCAGCACCGCAAGGTCGGTCTTCTTGTCGACGCCGACCAGCTCGGCCTTGATCTTGGTGCCGTCGTTGAGGATGACGTTGATCTCGTCGGCGTCGGCGATGACGTGATTGTTGGTGACGACGATCCCCGCGGTGTCGACGATGAAGCCGGAGCCGAGCGAGTTGGTCTTGCGCGGCTGGAACTCGCCGCCCTTCTCGCCGCCCTTGCCGGGCGGCCCGCGGCGGTTCTTGAAGAAATCGTCGAAGAATTCCTCGAACGGCGAGCCCGGCGGCAGCTGCGGCATCGCGCCGCCGCTCTTGGCCTCGATGGTCTGCGAGGTCGAGATATTGACGACGGCGTCGATCACCTTCTCGGCGATGTCGGCGATACCCTCGGGTCCGCGCGCGAACGCCGGCACGGAGCTCAGCATGCTCGCAGCACCGATCGAGATCGCGGCCCCCATCATGCGGAGGCGGCGGCTCAGGGCTGGTCTGGCAGCGATCATGTCGGAGTTTCTCCAGGCAAACGGGTTCAAACTAGCTCGTTAGAGAGTGCGCCCGAACGGGCATATGGCGCAAGCATCTCAGCCGGGCATTTCGGCGAAAAACCGGCGGCGCGAGGCTCACGATTATGTTGATTCCGGCGCGATCTGCCCGGCGGAACAGGCAATGTTCAGCGCCGCACCACCCAGATCAGGATTAGCCCGGCGACCGCCGAGCCGATGCCGACGATCCGCAGGACGTTGTCGGGCGTGGCGAGCGCGCTCTTCATCGCCCGGCGCATCCAGGCAGGGCTTGCCGCGAACAGGATGCCTTCGAGCACGAACAGGATTCCCAACCCGATGAGGAAGTCGCCGAACGCTATTGACCTCATCGGATGGCAACCTCCCCGCACGATGTTGTTATTCTTGAAACGGCAGCGACGCGTTGTCCGCGTCGCTGCCAAGCCGTGATGTTCAAGGCGCTACGTTCAAGTCGTGACGTTACTGTTTCGCCGCGGCGGCCGCCTCAGGCGGCTTGCCGCTGGCACTGCCGAAGTATTTGAAGAATTCCGAGTCCGGCCGCAACAGGAAACGCGTGTCGTTGGGCTTGAGGCCGTTCTCATAGGCCGTCATCGAGCGGTAGAACGCGAAGAAGTCCTTGTCCTTGCCGTAGGCTTCGGCGAACAGGCGGTTGCGCTCGGCATCGCCCGCACCGCGGGTCTGATCCGCCGCCGAGTTCGCCTCGGCGACGATCACGGTCGCTTCGCGGTCGGCCTTGGAACGGATTTCCTGCGCCTTCTGGTCGCCCTGGGCACGGAACTCGGCCGCCTCGCGCTGACGCTCGGTCTTCATCCGGTCATAGACCGCCTGGCTGTTCTGCTCCGGCAGGTCGGCGCGGCGGATCCGGACGTCGACAACCTCGATGCCGTAGCCGTCGGCTTCCTTGTCGAGCTGCTCGCGGATCCGCGACATCAGCTTCTCGCGTTCGTCACGCACCACCGTGATGAAGTTGACCTCGCCGAGCACGCGGCGCAGCGCCGCGTTCAAGAGCGTGGTCAACTGCAAATTGGCGGCCTGGATCGACCCGACGCTGGTGTAGTAGCGCAGCGCATTCTTGATGCGATAGCGCGCAAAGGCGTCGACCACGAGTCGCTTCTGGTCGGAGGCGATCACTTCCTGCGACGGATTTTCGAGATCGAGGATGCGCTTGTCGACATTGATCACCGAATTCCACGGCGCCTTGAAGTGCAGGCCGGGATCGGTGACGACCTCAACCGGCTCGCCGAACCGCAGCACGATGGTCTGCTCGGTCTGCTGCACGGTGAACACCGAGCTGTAGCCGACGGCAAGAACGATGAAGAGAACGATCAGGGACAGGATGCCGGTGACGGGGGACCTCATCGGGTGGCTCCCTGCTGGCCGGTCGTGGTCGGCGGTGCCGGCGGACGCTTCGTCGTCAGCTCGCCGAGCGGAAGATAGGGCACGATGTTCTGGCCCTGGCCGCCGTCGTAAACCAGCTTCTCGGAGCCGCCGAGCACTTTTTCCATGGTCTCCAGATAGATGCGCTCGCGCGTCACGTCGGGTGCCTTCTTGTACTCGTCATAGACCTTGAGGAAGCGCGCGCTCTGGCCCTTGGCCTCGGCGACCGCCTGCTCCTTGTAGCCTTCGGCGGCCTGCTGGATCTGCGCGGCACGGCCGCGCGCTTCCGGCACGATCCGGTTGGCGTAGGTCTGCGCCTCGTTCTGCTTGCGCTCGAGGTCGGCGCGTGCCGCCTGCACGTCGCGGAACGCGTCGATCACCTGCGCCGGCGGATCGACCTTCTGCATCTGCACCTGCGTGATCTGGATGCCCGCATTGTAGGTATCGAGCGTCTTCTGCATCAGCTCCTGGACGTTCTGCTCGGTGACGTTGCGCGCCCCGGTCAGGATCGGCTGGATCTGCGAACGACCGATCACCTCGCGCATCGCGCTTTCGGCAACCGCCTTCACGGTGCCTTCCGGATTCTGGATGTTGAACAGATACGCGCCGGCCCCGCCCGGCTTGATGCGCCAGAGCACGGTGAAGTCGACGTCGACGATGTTTTCGTCGCCGGTCAGCATCAGGCTCTCTTCCGGCACGTCGCGCATGGTGCGGCCGCGCCGTGCGGGATCGTCGATCAGGGTCATGCCGATCGAGATCGTGTTGACGCGCAGCGCCTTCGGCAGCAGCACCGTCTCGATCGGATATGGCAGGTGATAGCGCAGGCCCGGCTGCGCATCGCGGTCATACTTGCCGAAGCGCATGACGACGCCGAGCTCCTCGGACTGGACGCGGAAGATGCCGGTCGCAAACCAGATCGCGAGCGCAGCAACCAGCACCAGCGCGATGCCCATGCCGCTGAAATGGCCGCCGGGCAGCCACTGCTGGAGGCGGTCCTGGCCGCGCCGCAGCAGATCCTCAAGATCCGGCGGCCTCGGCCCGGCTGACTGCGGACCCGTGCCCCACGGCCCTTTCGGACCCGAGCCCCATGGCCCCCCGCCTTGATTTTTCCACGGCATCAAACATCTCCTCGGCAAGCCCGGACGGGACGCCCCGGCTCGAATGTCCGGCCCGGTTATAGGGGACCGTCAGGGCCCTTACAACGCAAGCTTCCTGGCCGGACGAGCTATGCGCCGGGGCATAATTGTCAATGCAAACATTGGTTAACGTTGGCCGCGCCGACGATATGTCACATAGGAGAAGTCGACGCTGTCGTCCGGGCCTGCCGGATTCCGCACGCGCGCGACCTCCTCCCACACCTTGGTGTCGATCTTGTCGAACCGTGTATCGCCGTCAGGCCGGGCGTGGACCTCGGTGATCTCCAGGCGATCGGCCGTGCCCATCCATTGCGCATAGATCTCCGCGCCCCCGATGATCGCGATTTCAGTGGCGAAACGCCGCAGCGCGTCACCAAGCGCAATTGCACGCGCGTTCTCGAACGAGTTCGTGACGAGGGCGCCGCGGCGCGCGATAATTCGGATCGCGCGTCACCACGATGTTGGTGCGCCCCGGCAGCGGCCTGGGCAGGGATTCGAACGTCTTGCGTCCCATCACGATCGGCTTGTTCAGCGTGATCGCCTTCAAGCGCCGCAGGTCCGATTTCAGCCGCCACGGAATTGCGTTATTGTTTCCGATCACGCCGTTCTCGGCGACCGCGACGACGAGCACGACTTCCATCAGCGCGGCCCTTCCGCAAGCGCCGACAGCGCCGCGCCGGAGACGCGGCAAATCGTCCACTCGTCCATCATCTCGGCACCGAGCGACTTGTAGAACGCGATCGACGGCGCGTTCCAGTCGAGCACCGCCCATTGCAGGCGCGACCAGCCATTGGCGAGACATTGCTTGGCCAGATGCACCAGCAGCGCCTTGCCGATGCCCTTGCCGCGCAGTGCCGGACGCACGAACAGGTCTTCGAGATAGATGCCGTGGCGGCCGGCGAAGGTCGAGAAATTGACGAACCAGACGGCGAAGCCGGCCGGCTCGCCGTTCCATTCCGCGATGTCGCAATAAAGCCGCGGGCTGGCGCCGAACAGCGCCTCGGCGATATCGGCCTCGCTGGCATGGACCTCGTGCAGAAGCTTTTCGTAGTCGGCGAGCTCGCGGACCAGCGAGAGCACCAGTCCGGCCTCATCGGGGCGCGCGCGGCGGATGGTCAGCGACATCAGACCGCGACTTCGGCCTTGATGTGCGGATGCGGGTCGTAGCCTTCGAGTTTGAAGTCCTCGTAGCGGAACGCGAAGATATCCTTCACGTCAGGGTTGATCGCCATCGTCGGCAGCGGCCGCGTCGGCCGCGTCAATTGCAGGCGCGCCTGCTCGAGATGGTTCGAGTAGAGATGCGCATCACCGAGCGAGTGAACGAAATCGCCGGGCTTCAGTCCGGTCACCTGCGCGACCATCATGGTCAGGAGCGCATAGGAGGCGATGTTGAAGGGCACGCCGAGGAAGACGTCGGCCGAGCGCTGATAGAGCTGGCAGGAGAGCTTGCCGTTGGCCACATAGAACTGGAACAGGCAGTGGCACGGCGGCAGCGCCATCTTGTCCACCTCGGCCGGATTCCAGGCGCTGACGATCAGCCGCCGCGAATCCGGGTTGCGCTTGATCATCTCGATCACGTTCGAAATCTGGTCGATGCTGCGGCCATCGGGCGCGGGCCAGGAGCGCCATTGCGACCCGTAGACCGGGCCGAGATCGCCATTGGCGTCGGCCCATTCGTCCCAGATCGTGACGCCGTTGTCGTTGAGATATTTGATGTTGGTGTCGCCGGCGAGGAACCAGAGCAGCTCGTGCACGATCGCCTTCAGCGGCAGCCGCTTGGTGGTCAGCATCGGGAAGCCGGCCGACAGGTTGAAGCGCATCTGGTGGCCGAAGATCGACAGCGTGCCGGTGCCGGTGCGGTCGTGCTTCTCCGCACCATCGGCGAGGATGCGTTCGAGCAGGTCGTGATACTGGTTCATGACAGGTTCTTGGCGGTCTTTTCGGAGCTTCGAGAGAACGGCGAATGTAGCGGCGAGGGCCGCCGGTCGACACGCTGATTCGGCTGAACGCACCGATTATACCCTGAAAAATGAACACTCCCCCGGCAAACGACAAGGGGCGGAACTCGCGTTCCGCCCCTCGCCTATCCACTTGTTTGCGCTGGATTAAGTTGCCGGTTTCAGCACCGGGGTCCACTTCGCGATCTCGTCCTTGACCAGGGCAGCGAGCGCCTCCGGCGTGCGGCTGGTGGGCGCCGGGATCACGCTGCCGAGCTCGAGCAGGCGCTTGCGGACATTGTCGTCGTCGAGCGCCTTGATGGCCGCGCCATTCAGCGTGGCGATGATGGCGGGCGAAGTTCCCTTCGGCGCGAAAATCGCGTTCCAGGCCTGGGCCTGGAACGTCGGCAGGCCGGCTTCCCTCGTGGTCGGCACGTCAGGCAGCGACGGATTGCGCTCGGGGGTCGCAACCGCATAAGCCTTGATGGTGCCGGCGTTGATCTGCGGGACCGCATTGACGATCTGGTCGCACATGTAATCGACCTGGCCGGCGACCAGCGCGTTCATCGCAGGTCCCGTTCCGTTGAAGGGCACGCCGACCGGCTTGATGTCGAGGATCGAGTTCAACAGCTCGCAGGAGGCGTGCGACACCGAGCCGATGCCGGCATGCGCGGCGTTGACCTTCTCGGCATTGGCCTTCACGTAGGCGACGAACTCCTTGAGATCCTTCGGCGGGAAATCCTTGCGGGCAAGGATCAGGATCGGCGTGCCGGCGAGCAGCGCGACCGGCTCGAAATCCTTTTCCGGGTGATAGGCAAGCTTCGGATAGAGCGGCACGGACGCGGCGTGCGTGCCCATATGTCCGGTGACCAGCGTGTAGCCGTCATTGCCGGCGCGTGCGGCGCGCGTCGTCGCCGTGGTGCCGCCGGCGCCGACCACATTCTCGATGACGATGCTCTGGCCGAGCGTCTGCGCCATATGCGCGGTGACGATGCGCGAGATGACGTCGGTCGGACCGCCGGCTGCGAACGGCACGATCATGGTGATGGTGCGGGTCGGATAATTCTGCGCGGATGCCGGCACGGCGAATGCACCGAGCGCGGCAAATGCCGACAGGCATGCGCCCGCAAGCGAGCGAATGGACATCATCTCGATTCCTCCCGGGAACGTTTGACCAATAAAAATGCCGGCCAAATCGGCCGGCATTTTCATTTCATGAGACGACATCGAGTGTCGATTCGACTTCCGCCTGCGGCGCGCCGACGCAGGGCCGGAGCTTCCTGTTTGAGCATGATCTATCCGGAAAACCGCTTTACACTTTTCCGGATCATGCTCTAGCCCTCGGACTCCACGAACACTTCGTCGCGCTTCGCACGCAAGGTCGGCAACACGGCAAGCACCAGGAGACCTGCCGCGATCGCCAGCAGCACCGCCGACAGCGGCCGCGAGACGAACACGCTCCAGTCGCCGCGCGAGATCAGTAGCGCGCGACGCAGATTCTCCTCCATCAGCGGGCCCAGCACCATGCCGAGCAGCAGCGGCGCCGGCTCGAAATCGTGCTTGATCAGCCAGTAGCCGATGAGACCGAACGCGCCGGCGAGAACGACGTCGACCGGCGCGTTGTTCACCGAGTAGATGCCGATCGCGCAGAACACCACGATCGAAGGGAACATCAGCCGGTACGGCACGCGCAGCAGGCGGACCCAGATGCCGACCAGCGGCAGGTTGATGATGATCAGCATCAAATTGCCGATCCACATCGAGGCGATCATGCCCCAGACCAGGTCGGGCTGCTTCTGCATCACCTGCGGGCCCGGCACGATGCCATGAATGGTCATCGCGCCGACCATCAGCGCCATCACCGCGTTCGGCGGGATGCCCAGCGTGAGCAGCGGGATGAACGAGGTCTGCGCCGCGGCATTGTTGGCGCTTTCCGGCGCCGCCACGCCCTCGATCGCGCCGCGGCCGAACCGCGATGGATTCTTCGCCAGCTTCTTCTCCAGCGTGTAGGCCGCGAACGACGCGATCACGGCGCCGCCGCCCGGCAGGATGCCGAGGATCGAGCCGAGCACGGTGCCGCGCAGGATCGCTGGCGTGGAGTCCGCCAGATCCTTCCTGGTCGGCATCAGGCCGGTGATCTTCTGCTGCACCAGATTGCGGTCCATCTCCGCGCCATGGTCGAGGTTGCGGATGATCTCCGCGAAGCCGAACACACCCATCGCCACGGTGGCGAAGCCGAGGCCGTCGGCAAGTTCCGGGATGTTGAAGGCCATGCGCGAGGCGCCGGTCTCGATGTCGGAGCCGACCATCGACAGCAGCAGGCCGAACACGATCATCGCGATCGCCTTCAGCACCGAGCCCTTGGCGAGCACCACGGCAAAGATCAGGCCGAGCACCATCAGCGAGAAATATTCGGCCGGACCGAACGCCAGCGCGAGCTTGGTCAGCGGCGCGCCGAGCACGGCGATCAGCACGGTCGCGACGCAGCCGGCGAAGAACGAGCCGATCGCTGCGATCGCGAGTGCCGGACCGGCGCGGCCCTGCCTGGCCATCTGGTGGCCGTCGAGCGCGGTCACCACCGAGGTCGCCTCGCCGGGAATATTGACCAGGATCGAGGTGGTCGACCCGCCATATTGCGCACCGTAATAGATGCCGGCGAGCATGATCAGCGCGCCAACCGGCGGCAGGCCGAAGGTGATCGGCAGCAGCATGGCGACGGTGGCGATGGTGCCGATGCCCGGCAGCACGCCGACCAGCGTGCCGACCAGCGCACCGATCAGACACATCAGAAGGTTGATCGGCGAGAAGGCGACCGCGAAACCATGGGCGAGATTGGCAAACAGTTCCATCACGCCCTCACTGGATCAGGAAACGCGGGAACATCGGCATCGGAAGTCCCAGTACATAAGGAAACAGCAGCGCGCAGCCGATCGTCAGGCAGGCACCGACAATGATGGCTTCGATCCATTTGGTCTCGTGCGAGCCGAGCGCCGCGATCAGGAAGGCGGCAAAGGCGGAGACCACGAGCCCGAGCGGCCGGATCGCGACTGCGAAGAACACGATGGCTGCGGACACGAACAACGGGCCGCGCCAGGAATAGGCCGCGATGTCAGGGCCGTCCTTGAGAATGCCCATCAGCGCGACGGCGCCGCCGAGCAGCAGCAGCAGCACGGCAAACATCCGCGGCGCAGTCCCGGCACCGAACGAAAATCCGTGCATGCCCTGCAGATCGCTCGAGGCCCACAACGCAAACAGCGCAACCGCGACCATGGCGAGCCCGCCGATGAAGTCCTGCGGGCCGCGTATCCATTCCGGCAAGATCGATTTGACCGGCGCCTCGCTCGGCGTATCGCTCATGACTTCGCTTCCCCCGTCAGGGCTGTCCCGCCCGTTTTGATTGAATGGCTTGGCTTGTGATGCGTTGACCGCAAGCCTTGCTAGCGATTTTCATCAGACAACGCCAGCGAAACCCAGGAGACCTCCGGCAAGCAACATCCACAAAGGATTGATCCGCGTGGCAAATGCAAGCGCGGCTGCGACAATGGTGATCAGGACCGCGATCCAACTTTGGTCTGATGTCCGCGCCACGATCAGGCCGGAGGCAGCCATCAGGCCGATCGACAGCGAAGACCGCTGATGGAATGACGAGGCCTGCGACATCACGCCGCTTCAGCAGCGGCTTCATCATCTTGAGGACGACGGCAAACAGCAGCCCGACCGCGGCACAGGCGACGCCTGCAAGCGTTCGGCGCAACATGACGCCATCGCCGTAGCGGGCGTAGAGCGCGGCCAGCATGGGTCGCGATCACCATCGATGGCCCGACCAGCCCGTCGAAACACGACCGACAGGTTGACGATGTTCGGACCCGGCAGGAAATGGCACAGCGCGAGGGTCTCGTTGAACTCCTCCGCCGTCATCCAGCGGCGCTGCTCGACGATCGACCGCCGGGCCCAGACCAGCACCCCGCCGAAGCCGGCCAGCGACATCTTGGCGAACGCCAGGAACAACTCGAACAGGCCGGGCTGGTTGGGCGGCGATGGGTCGGAAGGCATCCGGCGCCGGGGCGGCAACCGGCGGGAATTCCGGAGGCATGGACGGATGCTAGAACGCCACCCGGAGGCGGACCACCCCAATTTGGTGTGTTTTCACAGCCGAAAGGGCCTGAATCGGCTCTGTTTTTCTACGACTTTGCCGCTATATTGGGGGTGCCGGTTCGCCGGCTATGGAAATAAATGGCCGTCGCAATAAACCATTCGGACCCGGGGGCGGTACCCGGCGCCTCCACCAAAACCCATCCCAAACCCTTGTTTCGGTGGCTTTTGGCGGGGGCGAAATAGGATCGACGAGGGCGTAAAGGGCGTGTTTTTTCTCGGTATGGTTCCGCCGTTATCGGGCTAATGCAATAGTTGCCAACGACAACTTTGCTCCGGTTGCTCAGGCTGCGTAACGCAGTTTGAAAGACCATCTTAAAGTCCTAGCGGGTTAAGCTCCGCTAGGCGGGGTTCGGAGGCACCTGGCAACAGAAGCCTCCACTTTATTTCCAATCGGGCGTCCGCCCGCATTTCAGCCACCAGCCCTGCTGATTTCCGGCTCCCGGCGGGGTAGCATATCGCCAAAAGGGCGAGTCGGATCGACCGGCGCGGCCTTGCCGACCATTTTTCGAAGCGACAGGATCACCATGGCGACCGATCACATCCGATATGACGTGCTGGCGCGCGATGCGCTGCGCGGGGTGCTGCGCCGGGTGCTGTCCGACGCCGCCGAGCATGGCCTGCCGGGTGAGCACCATTTCTACATCACCTTCCTGTCGCATGGCGACGGCGTGAAGCTGTCGCCCCGGCTGCTCGCCCAATATCCGGAAGAGATGACCATCATCCTCCAGCACCAGTTCTGGGATCTGGTGGTGACCGAGGATCGCTTCGAGGTCGGCCTGTCGTTCGGCGGGATTCCGGAGCGGCTGACCGTGCCGTTCGCCGCGGTGACCCGCTTCCTCGATCCGTCCGCGCCGTTCGATCTGCGCTTCGACGTCTCGGACGCGCTGTCCGAGGAGGCCGCTCCCGCTGCGGCGCCGGCCGCTCCCCTGCCCGCACCTGCTGCCCGCGTCGAGGCCGAGACGGCCGAGACCGAGCAGGAGCCCGACAAGCCCAGCGAAGGCGCCGAGGTGGTGCGGCTCGACCGTTTCCGCAAGAAGTAATCTAAGCGCAGTTCACTCCGCGACCTTGTAGGATGTTGGTGAGGACCGGGATGACAGATCGTCATCGCGGACTATCTCTGCATGAATGAACGTGCCTTCGCGCGGCCGCCGTCGCGTTGCCGGGCCGGAAAACCCGGCGGCCTGCCGGGCCACGTTCTGATGACGCAACGGAGAGCATCCATGGCTCAATCGACCACAGCATCCAACGCCGCCACCCGCAGCGAGACCGACAGCTTCGGCCCGATCGACGTTCCCGCCGACCGCTACTGGGGCGCGCAGACCGAACGCTCGCGGCAGAATTTCAAGATCGGCCACGATCGGATGCCGATCGCGATCGTCCACGCGCTTGCCATGGTGAAGCTCGCGGCCGCCGAGACCAATCGCGAACTCGGCCAGCTCGATGCGCGCCGCGCCGACGCCATTGCCGGCGCAGCGAAGGAAGTGATCGACGGCAAGCTCGACGATCATTTTCCGCTGGTCGTCTGGCAGACCGGCTCCGGCACGCAGACCAACATGAACGTCAACGAGGTGATCGCCAACCGCGCCAACCAGATGCTCGGCGGCGAGCTCGGCGCCAAGCAGCCGATCCATCCGAACGATCATGTCAACATGAGCCAGTCCTCGAACGACTCGTTCCCGACCGCGATGCATATCGCGGCCGCAAGCCGCATCATCGCCGACCTGATCCCCGCGCTCACCGAGCTGCATCAGGCGCTGCACCGGAAGCAGGAGGCGTTCGCCAAGATCGTGAAGATCGGACGCACGCATACCCAGGACGCGACACCGCTGACGCTCGGCCAGGAATTCTCCGGCTACGCCGCGCAGGTCGAGAGCGGCATCGCGCGCTTGCACACCGCCGTGAAGGAGCTGTTTCCGCTGGCGCAGGGCGGCACCGCCGTCGGCACCGGCCTCAACTCGAAGCCGGAATTCGCCAACGCCTTCGCGAAGCATGTCGCCGAGATCACCAGGCTGCCGTTCACCAGCGCGGCGAACAAGTTCGAGGCGCTGGCCTCCAACGACGCCTATGTGCTGGTGCACGGCGCGATCAACTCGGTGGCGACCGGGCTGTTCAAGATCGCCAACGACATCCGCTTCCTCGGCTCCGGCCCGCGCTCCGGTCTCGGCGAGCTGATCCTGCCGGAGAACGAGCCGGGCTCGTCGATCATGCCGGGCAAGGTCAACCCGACCCAGTGCGAAGCCATGACGATGGTCTGCTGCCAGGTGTTCGGCAATCAGACCACGATCACCGTTGCCGGCAGCCAGGGCCATTTCGAGCTCAACGTGTACAAGCCAGTTTTGGCATATTGTATGATAAATTCCATTCAGTTGCTGTCTGACGTTGTCCGCTCATTTACTGAGCATTGCGTTGACGGCATACGCGCCGACGAAAAGCGCATCAACGAACTGATGCAGCGCTCGCTGATGCTGGTGACCGCGCTCGCACCGAAGATCGGTTACGACAACGCAGCCAAGGTCGCCAAGTCGGCGCATACGCACGGAACGACGCTGAAGGAAGAGGCTTTGCGGCTTGGATTTGTGTCTGCCGATGAATTTGATCGCCTCGTGCAGCCGGACAAAATGACACACCCCGGCTGAACGGGCGACGCGCAATGTCCGGATAATTACGGTCAGCGCGCGTGATATAATTATGGACCATAACGCCTAAAGACTAAGGCCCGTTACCTATCAGCTCTGCGCTGGCGCGTGGTACAGACGTCTAGTTTTCGCAGAGCGAAACGGATTCTTTGATGCTATCAGAAGCATCAAATGGGGATTCGGGATGAATATCGAGCCGGGCGCGCAGTGCAGTCGCTCTTGCTTTCGTCACGATGCATCACCAATTCCGCTTTGGGGACGATTGAGGACGACGAGCATGGGCGACGTGGTCAACCTGAAACGATTCAAGAAGCGCAGTGAGCGCGAACAAGCAGCCAAGCAGGCCGAAGCCAATCGTGCGCTATTCGGTCGCACCAAATCCGAGCGCGCGCGTGACGAATTTCTCGACGAGCGCAATGCGCGTGTGCTCGATCAGCACCTTCTCAATCAGCACCTTCTCAATCAGCAGCGTATCGAAAGTGGAGACGCATCATGAAGTCTCCCGTCGTTAAGCGTTCGATCGTGGTTGCCGGCCACAAGACCAGCGTCAGCCTCGAAGAGGCCTTCTGGAACGGCATGAAGGAGATTTCCGGACTGCGGAACATGACGCTGTCGGAATTGGTCGGCGAGATCGACAGCAACCGTCAGCAGGGCAATCTGTCCTCCGCGATCCGGCTTTTCGTGCTCGACTACTTCCGCTCGCGCGCCACGCCGGCCGTGCCGACGGATGTCAGGCCGCAGCAGGTCGATACGCGCCAGCAGGCCTGACCGCCTCTCCGACCGTCGCCATCGCGCAGACGGTCGCTCCACCGCGCAGACTTCCGCATGAAGGTCAATCGCATCGTCGCGAGCGTTGCCACAGCAGACATTGCGGCAGCGACGTCGTTCTATCGCGACATCCTCGGCCTCGCGTCGCTGATGGATTTCGGTTGGGTTGCGACTTACGGCTCATCCGAAACGATGCAGGTTCAAATCAGCTTCGCATCCGAAGGTGGCTCCGGCACGCCGGTGCCCGATCTCTCGATCGAAGTCGACGATCTCGACGAGGCCCTGCGCCGGATGACAGCTGCCCGCATCGCGATCGAATATGGACCGGCGGACGAGCCGTGGGGCGTGCGGCGGTTCTACGTCCGCGATCCCTTCGGCCGACTGATCAATATTCTCCAGCACCAGTCGTGAACCGCCTCGGCTCGACGCGGTTTCTTCACGCGAACCGGTAGCCGCGATGCCTTGAGGCGCGCTTCAGTTTTGCATGGCCGGCCGCGGCGGCGGATTGGCGACCTGCGGCGTCAGCGACAGCGGCGGGCGCAACGGCCGCAGCCTGGCCGCACCGGGTGCCGGCTTGACTTCGATCGGCGGCGGCAACGGCGCCACCTGGGGCTGGCCAGCAATCGGCGCGGGCGGCACGACGGCAGGTGCGGTGGCAACCGGCGGGACGATCGGCGGCCGCGGTGCCACGATCTTCGGCTTCGCAGGGACGCGGCGCGGATCGGGGCCGGGCGCCGGCAGATTGGCCGAAGGCACTGCCGCCGAATTTGGGTTGGACGCATCAGGCGCCGGACCGATGGTAGGCGAAAGCGCCGCAGGGGCCGGCGGCGGCGCCGGTTCGCCGCGCTCGATCGCGTCAAGCCGCCTGGTCTCGCGGTCGATCGCGCGCACCGCAAGCCACGACGACAACGCGCCAATGTCGATGCTGCGCGACAGCCCGTCGGGCGTGCCCACGGCAAGCAGCTGGATTTCCGGGCGACTGTTGGCGTTGCCAACCTGCGTCGATGCCAGTGCGGCGCGGATGTCGGCCTGATCGGCCGGAATGTCGTAGCCGCCGGACACGATGGCGTTGGCGCCGTTGGCCGCAAGCGTGGTGGCCGCGACACGGATGCGGCCGTCGCGGATGTTGAAGGGAATTTGCGCCGAGGCGATCGACAGCCCGCCGGCGGCGAGCGCCGGTTCGACGATCTGCCTCAGCTTGACATCGTCGGTCGCCTGCCCGGAATCGCTGGCGCGGATCGCGACGTCGAACGCACGCGGATCGAGACCCGGAAGGTTCAGCCCCTCCAGCGTCACGATGCCGCTGCCGGACATCGCACCGGTCAACGCCGCGGCACTACGGCCCTGCGTCAATAACGTCATCTGCATCGAAGCACGTGCCTTGGGCATCGCGAGACTGCGATAGCGCAGCGCCGACGCGTCGACGCCCGACAGCTGCACATTGGCGTTCAATGCAAGTCCGTTGACGCCCTGTCGCGCATCGATCGAGGCGGTCGCCTCGCCGCCGCCGATCTTGCCCTTGATGCCGTCGAAGGTCAGCGCCTGCCCGTCCGACCTGATCGTGCCGCTGACCGGCTGCAGCTCGGCGCCGCCCGGCAGCAGGCCGTGCAGCGCCTCGAACGTGACCTTGCCGCGCCAGGCGCTGGTGAGCCCGGTGCCGAGCGGCTCCGCCGCATCGTGGCCGGCCGCACCGATCGCGGCTGCGAAAATCGGCGCCAGCGTGATCTGATCGAGGCCGATTTCGCCGTCGATGCTCTTCTGATCGGCGAGCGTCAGCGCCAGACGGCCGCGCATCCGCGAACCGGCGACGATGCTGTCGAGATCGTCGAAGGTCAGCCGGTCGCCCGCGAGCGTCAGCTTCGACGACAGACGGATGTTCGCTGCCGGATCCGATGATTTCAGATTGAGCAGCGGACTGATGTCGGCGCTGCGGACGCGGAGGCTGACGCTCGATTTGCTCTCGCTCGCCCCATCCCTTGCCCCATCCTTGCTTCGGTCTTTGGACCACGGCTCCGCGCTGCCTTCCGCATCCGCGTCGAGCCCGGCACCCCAGAGCCGTGCCTTCAGTCGCAACGGCGCCTGCCATGCGCCGCTCACAGTGCCCTCGAATTGGGTCGCGCCCGCACCGGCGGCAACCACGCGGTCAAGCCCGAGCAGCGCCAGCAAGGCACGGCCTTCGCTGGCCGAGACCCTCGCTTCCGCCGTCACCTCGTTGCGCCGAAGCACATCGACATCCAGCGCACGGATCGCAGCCACCTGCGGCGTTGCCGAGATCACCGTACTGCCCTTCAGCTGCGGCGTGTCGAGATCGAGCGTCGCGCGCGCGCTGACCCGATCGGCGGCCTTGCCCTTGCCAAGGTCAAGCGCGAGCCTGGCACGGACCGGGCCGGCATCGGCGCGGAGCACGCCAAGCCGCGCGGCCAGCGCCGGCGCGAACGGCTGAACGACCGCGACCAGCCGGCCAAGCGAGGCGGCGCTCGCGTCGACTGCGAGCTTGCCGGTCGAATTGGCGCGGTCGAAATTGCCGCTCCCGTCAAGGGTGACATTGTCGGGCTGACCGATCTTCACGCGCTCGAGCACGATGCTCTTTTGGCTATAGGCGATCTTCGCCAGCAGCGGCCGCAATTCCTGCCCCGAGGAGATGGCACGCCCGACGTCGAGCGAGAGCTGCGCCTCGTCGGGCCATTCGGCCTGCGGACCGGCCAGCGAATGGATCAAGGCAGCGGTCGCATCGAGATCGAGCCGCTCCGCCTTCAACTGGGCTTCGACCCTGGAGCCGTTCGCGGCATCGCGATGAGCGACCGCGACGCGGCCCTCGAGCGTGCCGCTCTCGATCTCCGCCTTCATCGCATCGATCGAAAAGCCTGACGGCGACACCGTGACATCGCCGCGCAGCCGCAGCGGCTTCTGGCTGCGATAGGTGACATCGCTCCGCCCCTGCAGCCAGCCCATCAACGCATCGGGATCGGACGATTCGACATTGAGCGCGGTCTTGAAGCTGTTCGAGACCCCGGCTTGCGCGCTGGCGCCGCTCATCGAGACCCGCGTCGATCCCGGCGCGCGAAACTCCAGCCGGCGCACGGTCCACGATTTGGCATCCGATTGCAGCTCGGCCGAGATGTCCTGCAACGGACGCCCGCCGAGCATGATCTGCTCGAATGTCAGCTCCATCTGTGCCGGAATCGGACTTTGCGGCAGGCCCGACAACACCGCGCGTAATGCCGGCAGCACGCGCACCGGCTCGACATTGCCGTTGTTGCCGTCCTTGGCGCCATCTTTGGCCGCGAACTTGTCGCCGTCGAGCTGCCGCGCCGTGAGCGAGGCGCGCAGTAGCGGCGACGCGCCGAACCGGAGATCGCCGTTGCCCGTGAGCTTCAGTGCGCCGTCCTCGGCGCCATAGCTCACCTCGATCTGGTCGAGACGTGCCGCCGAATAATCCGATTTCACCTTGGTCGCGATCCGCCAGGGCGGCAGGTCGCTGCCGCCGCGCTGGCCCGGTGTCCCCGCCAGCGTCATCGTCCCCTCGAAGCGCGGCGTGCGGGCCTCGAAGGTCAGGATGCCGTCGAGATCGGCCGACACCGGCCGCTGCCCGGGATCGATGTTGAAATGCAGGCGGGTACCGCTGCCATCGGCGCTTTGCCCCGTCGAGATCCGAAACGGATAGCGGTTGCCGTCGAACATGAAGTTGCCGTCGCCACGGATCGCGCCGGCCAGCGAGCGGACGTCGCCGCTGAAGGCGATGTCATTCAGCTCCAGCGTGCTGTGGCTCGCGGCGTCATGCAGCGCAACGCGGCCGGTCAGGTTGAGCCGGTCGATCGCCAGCGAGGCCAGATTGAAGCTGCCGCTCGACGGCGACCAGTCGATCCGCCCCTTCGGATCGAGCCCGAGATCGAGCGACACGCCGTTGACGGTGAGCTCGTTGGCGCGCACCTCGCCGCGCATCAGCGAGCTCAGGCTGAACTCGACATCGAGACTGGCGGCCCGGACCTTGCCGAGGTCGTTGGTGCCGCCGACGCTGACGGTTTTCAACCGCAGCGAGGGCGCCGGGAGCAAACGCGCGTCGAGATTGCCGGCGACGCGCACCGGCGCGCCGATGATCTTGGACGCTTCCTCCTCGAACTGCGGCCTGAACTGGTTCCAGTCAACGAAATACGGACCGACCAGCGCGGCCACCAATGCAAGAATGAACGCGATTGCCAGGCCGAGCAGCGTCGTCTGCACGGTGTCTCCCTTTGAGCCCGCTCCGCGGCAGCCTCCTTATGCTGAACCTTTGCCAACCCTTGGCCGGAGCAACCCAAATATAGAGACAAGTATGGCGAAGTCACAGCGGCTTTACCGCTACAACGTTAATCGGACGGTGGTTTTCCGCTCAAGCGTGCGTGCGCCAGCTTCACGGCAGGGCCGCCCCCTTCCGGGAACGTCACCAGCTCGCCGGCAGCCGCTTCAGCCCGCGCAGCACGAAGGTCGGCCGCCACTCCGGATTTTCCGCGTCATCGAGCCGCAGGCCGGGGATCCGGCGCAGCAGGGTCGAGATCGCGATTTCGGCCTCGATCCGCGCCAGCTGGGCACCGAGGCAGAAATGGATGCCGCCGCCAAACGACAGCGGCTTCACGTTCGGCCGCTGGATATCGAGCTTCTCGGGATGGTCGGGATAAACCGCCGGATCGTGATTGGCGGAGCCGAGCAGGCACAGCACGCTCTCGCCCTTCGGGATGCGCTTGCCGCCGAGATCCTCAATGTCTTCCAGCGCGACGCGGCCAGTCATCTGCACCGAGGAATCGTAGCGCAGGAACTCTTCGATCGCATTGGTGATCAGGCCGGGATTGGCTTTGAGCAGCGCGAGCTGGTCCGGGTTGCGGAACAGCGCGAGGAGCCCGTTGCCGATCAGGTTCACGGTGGTCTCGTGGCCGGCGCCGAACAGCAGGATGATGTTGCCGGTGAGCTCCTCGTTGGTGAGCTTCTGGCCGTCCTCCTCCGCCTGCACCAGCTGCGTGGTGAGGTCGTCGCCGGGCTGCTTGCGCCGCAGCTCGAACAGCTGATGGAAGTACATCGCCGCCATCGCATTGCCGGCGTTGCCCTGCTTGATCTCCTCGGGTGTCAGCGGCACCGGCTCCAGCAGCCGGCCGCCGTCACGCGAGCCGTTATAGAAGGCCTCGCGATGCTCCTCCGGGATGCCGAGCATGTCGCAGATGATCGTGACCGGGAGGCGGAACGCGAAATCCTCGATCAGGTCCATCCTTCCTTGCGGAATGATGCGGTCGAGCGTCTCGTCGACGACGTGCTGGATGCGCGGGCGCATGTCCTCGACGCGGCGCGCGGTGAACGCCTTGACGACAAGGCCGCGCAGCCGCGTGTGATCGGGCGGATCCTGCTGCAGCATCCAGTGGCTCATGCTGCGAATGACCGGCTCGTCCATGATCTTGGGGCCGTAGCGGCGGATCGTACGCTCGACATAGTCCTTGCCGAACCGCTTGTCGCGCAGCACGAGGCTCGCCTCGGCATGGCGGCTGGCGACGAAGGCGCCATGCGCGTTGACGTGCATCGGATCGAGACGGCGCAGCCGCTCGTAATACGGATAGGGATTGCGAATGAATTCGGGGGCCAGTGGATTGAAAAGCGGATCGCCGCTCGCCGGCTGAACTTGCTCGTTCATGGTGACCTCGTTCGCTCGTGCACCGGTGCCTAAAACCCTGGCGCGCCTTGGTGTCATCCTCAAGACCGCACCATCACGGATGCGGCCATTTTCGTTTCATCGAATGCAACTCGATACACTATTGTATTGAGTTGCATTGTGCCCTAAACTGCGCCGATGTCAAGGGTTCGAACCAGACCGACACGAGACGACACCTGCGAGAAGCTGTTCGAGGCGGCGGCGCGGGTGTTCGAGGAACAGGGCATCGGCGGCGCCAGCATCGAGGCGATCGCAGCCGCCGCGGGCTTCAGCCGCGGCGCCTTCTATTCGAACTTCAAGAGCAAGGACGAGTTGATCTTCGCGATGCTCGAGGATCACGTCGAGCAGTCGATCCGGCGCAATCTCGACCTGCTCGCCAAGCACAGCAACCTGCCTGACTTCCTGGAGGCGCTGCGCACTGTTGATCGCAGCCAGCAGGACCCGCTCGGCCGCTCGCCTCTCCTGCACATGGAGATGATCCTGTTCGTGGCGCGCGCCGAGAAGCGGCGGCCCGAGCTCGCCAAGCGGCTGCGTGCCCGGCGCAAGCTGATCGCCGACATCGTCGCGACCGCGCAGAAAAGCAGCGGCAGGAGTCCCAGGCTCAATCCGGATTGGACCGGCGCGATCGTGCTGGCACTGGAAGACGGCTTCCGCCTGCATCGCCTGATCGATCCGGACACCACGCCCGCCGACAGCTGCCTGCGTGCGATCACCGACCTGCAGCGCGCGATCGGCGTTTCATCCGCCTGATCTTCAGGCGGCGATCTTGTGCACCTGTCCGGCGACGGCGCGGACCTTGCGGGGCGAAGCCTGCCAGATCGCGAATGCCGACAGCAGGCTGACGGCGATCCCGACCAGGAACGCGCTGGTATAGCTGCCCGAGACATCATAGAGCTGGCCGGTGATCCAGGGGCCGGCCGCACCGCCGGCGAGCGCAGCCAGCATCACGGTGCCGAAAATGCTGCCGTAGTGCCTGCCCTGGAAGATCTCCAGCACCACCGGGCCCATCACGGATGTCAGGCCATAGCCGAGCGCGCCCTGGGTGAAGACCATCAGATAGATCAGCGCCATGCTCGGCCAGTATTTCAGCGCAGCCAGCGCGGCAAAGCAGATCACGAAGCCGAAGCAGGAGATCGCCCACACCCATTCGCGGCCGATGCGATCGGAAAGATGCCCGAGCCAGATCTGGCCGGGAATGCCGAGCAGGCTGACGACGCCAAGCGCCCAGACGCCGACATTGGAGCTGAAGCCGATGTCGAGCAGGAACTTGGTCTGATGCACCTGCACCGCATACCAGATGTACAGGCCGCAGAAATAGCCGATCGCGATCCACCAGAACCGTGCCGTGCGCAGTGCACGCGGCAGCGTCCAGTCGGTGCCGGCCCAGGCCGGATCGACGATGTTCGATGCCGGCTTGGCCGACGTCGCCGTCGGCGCGGCATCGCCGTCCGGTTGCAGGCCGATGTCCTCCGGCCGCTTGCGCAGCAACAGGTTGATCGGCGCGAGCACGACCAGCACCACGATCCCCATCGCGGTGCAGGCGGTGCGCCAGCCGGTGTGCTCGATCATGTGCTGGACCCATGGCAGCAGCGTCACCGAACCGATGCCGACGCCGGCGAATGCGAGCCCGATCGCAAGGCCACGGCGGCGGATGAACCAGTTCGGCACGAACAGCGACTGGCCGGAATAGCCGAGGCAGACGCTGCCGGAGCCGACCAGCACGCCGATGGTGAGATAGAGGTGCCAGGGTTGCGTGGTCAGCGGCGCCAGCAGCAGGCCCGAACCCATCAGCAGCACGCCGAGCTCCATCACCGCGCGCGGCCCGCGACGATCCATCAGCCGGCCGATCAGCGGGCTTGCGATTCCCGAGGCGATAAAGCCGAACGAGAAGGCCCCCGCCGTGACGCCGCGCTCCCAACCGAACTCGGAGATGATCGGGGGATAGAACAGCGAGAACGCCGTGCGCGCGTTGACGCCGATCGCCATGGTGACAAAGGTCACCGCGACGATGATCCAGCCGTAGAAGAAGGGGAGTCGCATGGAGGCACTGTCGAATGGGATGAACAAGAAGCCGACCGGACGGGACGGCTCACGAAGAGCGCAGGCTTTGCATCATGCACGGCCAACTCTGTGAAGCAATTCATAGACAGCCGCGCAAACCAGTGATTGTAAACCGTGAGCCATCCGCTCTCGTCTAGCCGGAAGCCGGGAAGCGGGTTATCATGGCCTTTTCAGGAGGAATACAATGGGTGGTTTGGTTGCCGACAGTTACGTCCCCAACGTTTTGCAGCAGATGAATTCCCGACTTATCGGCGAAGCGCTGAGCGAAATGGTTCAATTTCAGAAAGAGTTCAAGGTCTTCTCGCCGGACCGTTCGCTGGAGACGTCCTTCAAGCTGCTCAATATTGCGCCGGTCGGCGAAGCGGATCGCAGGGGGTTCTACAGATTTCTGGGCCTCTTGAAGAAGACGAGCGCCTCGGTCGACGGCAAGGCAACGAAGCTGACTGGACACGATCAGATCATCGCATCGCTGAAGGCCAATCTCGAGAGCAGCAAGCCGCTGGCGGTGCAGTTTACCTCGCACCCCGGGGAGTCTCCGAAGGGCGTCGTGAGGGTGACGGCCGGCGATCGCGCCTTGAACTATTCCGCTCTGGTTTTTCTCACGATCTCGATGCCGATGATCAGGGCCGACCGTCCCAAGGCCGCCGTCCGCAACAAGAAGTAACCTGACACCACGGCGATGCTCGACCCGCACGCCAAGGTCCGCGATTACTATTCCGGAACGCTGGAGCGCCATGGTCCGACCCCGCTCGGGGTCGATTGGCCGAACGTGCTCTCGCAAAACCTGCGCTTCGTGCAGCTCCTGAAGCTGTGCGATTTCAGGCGGCCGTTCAGCCTGAACGATTTCGGCTGCGGCTACGGCGCGCTGCTGGAATTCCTGGCGACGCGGCATGGCGATGCCGAAGTGACCTATCGCGGCATCGACATTTCGCCGGCGATGATCGCGGCCGCCCGCGCCCGCTGGGCCGGCAGCACGCAGGCCAGCTTTGCCGAGGGTTCGCAGTGCGGCGCGCTCGCCGACTATTCGCTGGCAAGCGGGATCTTCAACGTCCGGCTCGGTCATCCGGTCGCGGATTGGGAAGCCTATGTCGGGGCAATCCTTGCCGATCTCCGGGACAGCAGCCGGATCGGATTCGCCGTCAACTTCATGCTGCCGCGTGACGACGCCCGCACCGAGGCGGGGCTTTATCGGACTGCACCGGAGCGCTGGATCGGGTTTTGCAATCGATTGGGCCGCGTCGAGGTGGTCACCGACTACGGCATGCGTGAATTCACGCTTCTTGTCCGCAGGACGACGACTGCACGACCGGAAACAGGCGCTCATAGGGTGAGGCGCCGGTCTCCTTGATGAGATTCCGCGCGTGAGCGAGCAGCTCGTTCAACCGATACTGCGGGTAACGCAGGCGGTCCGCATTGACCACATGCGCCAGCACCAGCGTCAAGCGGCATTCGGCGAGCCGCGCCCGCCGCTCCCGCGCAACCACGATCCCCTGTTCGGCCGCGCTGAAGGCCGCGCCGTGGCTGCCGCTCTTCAGATGAATTTCGGCGAGCAGCGCCAGCATGTCGCTTTCATATTCGAGGCCGGCGAAAGCCTCGCGCGCGAGCCGGATCGCCGATTCTAGCTTCTGGATCGCCGCAGCGTGGTCTCCCGCCAGCGACAGCGCCAGTCCGCGGCAGACGCTCGCATACACCGCGACATAGGGCGTGTCGTTTCTCCTGGCGATCTCGTCGATCCGCAAGCTGTGAAAATCGGCAAGCTTTTCGTCCTGCGTCAGCCAGGCCATTTCGACGCCGGCATGATGCGGGATGAACAGGACCGCCGGATCAGGATGGCCGCTCTCGCTGGCGACCAGTCGGGCAATGCTCTCCCGCGCAACATCGAAGTTCCCCGTCCGCACCAGCAGCCGCGCGTGCAGGCCCTCAACCCATCGTTCCACATTGAAGCCAAGCGGCGCTTCGTGCGCCTTCTCGATCTTCGCGATGTGCTGGAGTGCGGTCTCGCCGGCCGCGAGCGCTTCGCGCATCTTGCCGGCATAGCCGTAGGCCTGGCACAGGAACACCTGCATCATGGTCCTGATGCTCGGGTCCTCGGAGACCTCGATCGCTTGCAGCAGTTGCCGCACATATTCGTCGGCCGAGCCCGTCCCGGCCGAGACCCGGCCAAAGGCGGCAAGCAGCAGGACCTCCCAGAGCGAGTCCTTGAGGTCCCGTGCAGCAGCCATGGCCTCGCGGAAGAACGGCGCAGCCTCCTCGGCGCTGATGCCTTCGCGCCAGCCAAGGATCAACACTTGACCGGACGCGTGCATCCGCAGCCGATCGGTTTCCGGCGAGCGCGGCAGCGACTGCAGCAGCAGCCGGACCTTGAGCCACGACTTCATCCCGAGCCGCGAATTGGTCGTACCGACCCAGCTCGCCGAGCGGGCCAGATAGTTGGCGGCTGATCCGAAATCCTTGGCCGATTCGAAATGATACGCGATCAGATTGGCATATTCGCCGAGCCGGTTTTGGTAGAATCGCTCCAGGGCACCCGCGACCGCCTGGTGCAGTTCGACGCGGCGGCCGCGCAGCTGCATCGCATAGGCGACCTCCTGGATCAGCGGATGGCGGAATGCGTATCGGTCGGGCTCGATCTCGCTCGCAACCGCCTGGATCAACTCGAGATGCGACAATCGGCCGAGAATGCCGGCGAGTTCGTCGTCGCTTGCGCGTGCCACTTCGGCCAGCACCGAAAACGGGAATTCCCGTCCGATCGTGGCGCCGACCTGAAGCACTTCCTTGTCCATCGGCGCGAGACGGTCGATGCGCGCGCCGATCACAGTCTGCACGGTCGTCGGCAGCGTCTCGGCGGACTCCTGCCCGGACATCTCGTAGTGGCCGGGGCGGCCGGCGAGATCGCCACTGTCGATTAGCGAACGGACCAGCTCCTCCGCGAAGAACGGATTCCCGCCGCTTCGTTCGACGATACGGCCGGAAATTGCGGCCGTGGACGGATGCTCGCCAATCAAGTCCGCGATCAGGGCGGAGATATCCTCGTTGCGGAGTTCGTCAAGCCGCAACTCCTGGAATTGCGGCCCCTCCTGCCACGGCGCCTGATAGGTCGGACGGTAGGTGAGGATGATCAGGGCGCGGCTGACATGCGCGACATTGACCAGCGCCGAGACGAACTCCATGCTCGCCTCGTCGAGCCAGTGGATGTCCTCGATGATGATCACCGACGGCGTGCGCGTGCCGTCGCGCACGAGGCTCGCGACGAGATTGACCAGCCGCGTGTGCCGCGTCTTCGGATCGAGCGCAGGCACCGGCGATTGCGGGTCGCGGATGCCGAGAAAGTCGGCGAGCAGCGCCACGTCTTCCATCAAATGCGGGACCGAGGACTCGATCCGTGCCGCGACCTTGGCACGCGCCGTCTCGGCGTCGTCGCTCGAGGCGATCCGGAAGAAGTTGCGGAAGAATTCCAGCAGCGGTTGCAGCGGACCGGAATGGTCGTAGGGCGACGCGCTTGCCTCCTGCACCGGCACCAGACGCTCCTTGGCGCCGCGCGCGAATTCGAAGCACAGGCGGCTCTTGCCGATGCCGGGCGGCGCCGAAATTCCGATCACCTTCCCGGCGCCCTGCTCGGCGCCCGCGAACGCTTGATGGAGGATGGCGAGCTCGGCATCGCGCCCTCGATAGGTGCCGACCACGGCATCCCGGAACGGCGCGCGCGACGGCTTCATTCCGACCAGCCGGTAGACGCCGATCTGCCGCGGGAATCCCTTGACGTCCTGATGGCCGAGGGCACGCGCATCGCAAGATGCCTGCACCAGCTTGAACGTCGATTCCGTGACGCAGATGTCGCCCGGCTGGGCCATATGCTCGAGCCGGCTCGCCAGATGCACGGCGGCGCCATAGACGCCCTGCTCCTTGGTGAACCTGTCCGGCACGCCCGCGACGATCTCGCCGGAATGGATGCCGACGCGCAGCACGATACCGTTGTCCCGAGACGACTGAACCATGGTGAGCGCCGCCTGGCAGGCACGGAGGGCGTGGTCCTCCTGGGCGTGCGGAACGCCGAAGATCACCATCAACCCGTCGCCCATGCTGCGCATGATGGTGCCGTCGAACTGCCGGACGGCATTACCCATCCGCGCCAAGGCGGGCGGCAGGCGATCCAGCGCAAGCTCGGGATCATTGTCCCCGATCAATTCGGTCGAGCCGACGATGTCGGCAAACATCACGGTGACGACCTTGCGTTCGCCCACCGGCTGGGGCTGGTCCAGGCGCTCGCCGCAGGCCCCGCAGAACCGTGCGCTCTCGAGATTTGGATGCTCGCAACTCAGACAGACGGAAGTAAAGCTGAGGCGGCACGACCGGCAGACGCCATCTTCTTCCAGGGTGTCTGTCTGACAGGCCGGGCACAGCATTCACACCACCTTCCCGATACCCCGTCCGTTGGCTGGCTCCGGCGCATCCTAGCACAATCGGCAGGCCTGCCGCATGAGGCCCCATGAAGCCAGAATCGGCGCCGAGCGCCAAGCCTTACCTTTAACCAAGCCTGACCTTTAAGCGGGGCGGGGATATGGCGGCCTCAGGCGCCCAGGGCGTGGCTCTCGTGGCCGAAATAGGCGCGTTCGAGCCGGTGCGGCAGGTCGTTTTCGCCGGTCGGCGCCTCCAGCGCGATCACCCCCTGCACCAGCGCGTAGACACGATCGGCCGATGCCAGCGCCTTTTCCAGCAATTGCTCAACCAGCAGTACGGACGTGCCCTGCTGGCGCAACCGACCGATCACATTAAGGACGCGATCGACCAGCACCGGGGAAAGCCCCGCCGAGGGCTCGTCGAGCATCAGGAGCCGCGGACGGCGGACTAGGCCCTGGGCCACCGTCAGCATCTGCTGCTGCCCGCCCGACAGCGCGCCGCCGCGCTCATGCCGCTTCTCGGCGATCTCGGGAAAGAACGACAACGCCTCCTCGATGCGCACGGCGCGTTCCGCGCGCGGCAGGTCGTAGCCGGCGAGCAGCAGATTGTCGGTGACCGAGATCTGCGTGAACACGCGATGTCCCTCGATCACGTGCACGAGCCCGGCGCGCGCGGCATCGCGCGGCGTGGCGTTGGTCATGTCGCGGCCGCCGAACCGGACCTGCCCGGCAGTGACCGGCAACAGGCCCGACATCGCACGGAGCAGCGTGGTCTTGCCGGCGCCGTTGGGACCGAGCAGCGCAACCACCTCGCCGGCGCCAATCGTCAGGTCGATGCCGTGCAGCACCCGGATCTTGCCGTAGCCGGATTCCAGCGCGGTCACTTTAAGGAGGGGGTCAGCCGCCGAGGTAAGCACTGACGACCTCCTTGTGAACGCGGATTTCCGCCGGCGTGCCCGCCGCCAGCGTGCGGCCGAGATTGAGCACGGTGACCTGGTGGCAGATGTCGAAGATCAAATCGGCATGGTGCTCGACCAGCAGCACGCCGGTGCCGCGGCCGCTGACCGCCTTGATCAAGGTGGCGAGCCGCTCGATCTCGTCATTGGAGAGGCCGGCCGCAGGCTCGTCGAGCAGCAGGAAATCCGGATCGAGCATCAGGGCGCGCGCGATCTCGATGAAGCGCAGCTCGCTGTGCTGCAGCCGGTCGGCGCGCACATCGGCGAGCGCCTCGAGGCCGACGACGCCGAGCAGCGCGCGGGCCTTGGCGGCGAGCATCCGCTCGTCGACGCCGTTGCGCGGCAGCGCGAGCATCGCCTCGACGAAATTGGCCCTGCCCTCGATCGAGCCGCCGATCATGACGTTCTCCAGCACCGAGGCTTCGCCGATCACCCGCGGCGTCTGGAAGGTGCGCGCGATGCCGCATGCGGCGCGCTTGACCGGCTGGCCCGCGGGCAACGTCGCGTCGCCAAGCGTCATGGTGCCGGCCTTCGCGGCGTAATAGCCCGAGATCACGTTCAGCGTCGTGGTCTTGCCGCTGCCGTTCGGGCCGATCAGGCCGTGGATCTGGCCGGGCGCGACGTCGAGATCGAGGCCGTCGATCGCCTTCACATTGCCGAAGCTGAGCGCGATGCCGCGCAGCTGCAACGCCTTGCCGCCGTCGCGGCGGCGCACGATGTCGGCGAGTGCGGCCGGGCGCGGCACGATGGCGCGGTTGCTGGCGAGCGGACGGCGGTTACGGAAATCGAGCAGCGCTGCGATCCCGCCGGGCATCACCAGCACGATCAGGAGCAACAGCACCGCGTAGAGGAAGGTCGACCAGGACGCTAGCGGCGCCGCGATCTCCGGCAGGATGGTCAGGATGATGGTGCCGAGCATCGGCCCGAGGATCGAGCCGCGGCCGCCAATCAGGATCGCGATGAAGAACAGCACCGAGAGATCGAAGGTGAAGGCGTCGGGCGTGATGTAGGTTTGCAGCGTCGCGAACAATCCGCCGGCGATTGCCGCCAGCGCGCCGGCGAACAGGAAGATCGCGATCAGCATGTTCGGCTTGGAGATGCCGCTGGCCTCGGCCGCGACCTCGGCGTCGCGCACCGCGATCAGGGCGCGGCCGAAGCGGCTGCGCGCGATATTGGCGCTCATCCAGGTCGTGAACGCGGCGAAGCCGATGCAGAGGCCGTAAAATCCCCACGGCGTATTGAACGGCGCCGGAAATTCGGGACCCGTGATGCCGATGCCGCCGCCGGTCACGCTCTGCCACGCCAGCGCGATCTGGGTCACGATGGTCGCAAAGCCCAGGGTCGACATCGCGAAATAGAAGGTGCGCAGGCGCAAGGCCGGCAGGCCGACGATCACGCCGAAGATCGCCCCGATCAGGCCTGCGATCGGCAGGGCGGCAAACACCGGAATGGCCGGCATCACATTGCCGGCGACCAGCACGCTGGTCGCATAAGCGCCGAGCGTCAGCAGCGCGACATAGCCGATCGCAAGATGGCCGGCGAAGCCGACCACCAGATTGAGGCCGGACACCAGCACCCAGTAGATCGCGGCGCGGGTGCCGATCAGCACCCAGTAATCATTGCTGACGAACGGCAGCAGCACCGCCGCCGCCAGAATGCCGAGGAACGGCAGGATATGCGGCAGCGCGGCGCGCCATGCGCCGATGTCGGTTCGAGGCGGCGTTGCAGCGACCGAGCTCATCACACCCTCCGCGCGGTCGAACTGCCGAACAGTCCCTGGGGAGCTGCGAGCAGCACCACGATGAACAGCGTGAACACCGCGACCGAGGAGAAGATGCCGCCGACCAGGAAGTTCGCCGCCTGCTGGAACAGGCCGAGCGCGAGCCCGCCGATGATCGCGCCGCGGTTGTTGCCGAGCCCGCCCAGCGCCACCGGCACGAAGCCGTAGAAGTTGAGCAGCGCGCCGTTGGCAAAGAAGGCGAGCAGCAACTGCCCGCCGGAAAATCCGGCGATGCCGCCGACCACGCCGGCGAGCGCGTAGCTCGCCACGCGCAGATTGCGCTCCGGCAGACCGAGCGCCCGCGCCGCGAAATTGTCCTCCGCGATGGCCAGGAACGCGCGGCCGACCAGGGTGCGGCGGTAGAGATATTCGAGGCCGATGATGGTGACGGCGCAGGCAACGACCGGCAGCCAGAATTTCTCGTCCAGCACGCCCTCGCCTAGCCCTACGACGCGCGGAAACGGCTGCGGTTCGGTGCCCCATTTGATCGCGGTGACCTGCTGGATCATCAGCGCGACCGCCAAGGTCGAGAGCACGTAAAGATGCTGGTCGAGGCTCTTGAGCACCGGCCGCACCGCGACGAATTCGGTGACGATACCGATTATCGCGCAACAGACCAGCGTCAGCACGAAGCCGACAGCGATCGGCAGGCCGAGCTTCAGCGTGAACATCGAACCGAACACGCCGCCCAGCATCGCCAGCTGGCCGGCGGTGAAGCTCATCACCCGCGAGGTCGAGAACATCGTGTTATAGGTGACGCCGACCAGCGCGTAGATCGCGCCCGCCGCGAGACCGGATGCAAGGATCGAGGCCAGCATCGGCTGCGTCCTCGCCCTTCTATATATACCCCGGCGCCAGCGCGAAGGTGCCGTTCTTCGCCGTGCTCGATTCCGACATCACGATCTCTTCGGTCAGGTAACCGTTATGCTCGGTTGGCGAGAACCGGTAGTTGCCGAAATAGCCCGGATAGGTCGACAGCGAATTCCAGTATTTGATGATCCCTGCGCTATCGGTCGAGCCGCTTTCCGCGACGGCCTTGGCGATCAATTCGATGCAGTCGATGCCGCCGGCGACCCACCACAACAGCGTATCGTTCAGCGCGATATTGGCCTTGGTCAGCCGCGCGACCAGGTCCTCGCTCTTCGGCGGCAGCTTACCGGCGCTGTCATAGCTGCAGCTCTTGTAGCCGATCGCATAGACCTTCTTCCAGTTCTCCGGTTTTGCAACCAGGCTCGCGAGCTCGCCCGACGCCATCGAGGGGTGGCCGACGAAGGGCACGTCCCAGTTCATCGCGGCGCGGGTGTTGAACATGCGCGCCTCCATGCCGGTCGAGACGCTCCACACCACGATCGCCTCGGCGCCGGTGTTCTTGGCGCGCAGCATGTCCGGCGTCATGTCGGGCTGGGTGGAATCGATGTTGGCCTGATACACGACTTCAGCGCCGTCCTTCTTGAACGCCGCGACCGAGGCACCGACCGCTGTGACGCCGTAGCCGGTGGTGTCGCCGATCACGGCGACCTTCTTCACCTTGAGGATCTTCAGGCAATAATTGCGCACCGCATCGTCCCATTGGCTGTTCGACGGCGCGATGCGGAACGCATTGGGGAACTTGACCGGATCGATCAGGGTCTCGACGACACAAGGATGCAAATCGGGCATCTTGGCGCGCGCCATGATCGGCGTCGTCGCCAGCGCCTCGCCCGAATTAAGCGGCCCCCAGATCGCGTGAACCTTGGCCTGGCTGATCAGCTCCTGCGTGGCGTTCACCGCCTTGGTCGGATCGCCCTGGGTGTCGCGCATCACGAGCTCGATCTTGCGGCCCTTCACGCCGCCGGCGCCATTGATAGCGTCGACCGCGAAGTTGACGCCGCGGTTGAAGCCGACCGTCGGCGCCGAGCTCGGCCCGGTGATCGCCGCGAGACAACCGATCTTGATCGGTTCCGATTGCGCGATGGCAGGAGCCGGGAAGGAGAATGATGCGGCACCGAGAGCACCGGCGCTGCCCAATAAAACGTCACGGCGTGAGATGGCCATGTGATGCACTCCCTGTTTCCCTCTCGGCGCCCGTCGTTTGCTGCGGGACGTCCGTTCATTGATTATCCGCGCGCTCTTGGGCCGCGGTTACGGGTTCAAGTTTGAGCTGGGTGCAAAGGTCTTGTCCAGCCCTTCCGATAGCATTAGGCATTGCCGAACTTTCATGGCCGCGGCCGCCGCGTCCAGTGCGCGGCATTGACCGCGCCGACGGGGATCTCACCGGCGACGATCTTCGCGACCTGGCGCACGGTCTCCGACGACTGATGCTCGATGGCTTGCGGCGTCAGGCCGCCGACATGCGGCGTTGCGATCACATTGCCGAGCTTGGCGAGCTCAGGCGTCGGCATCTGGTCGGGCGCGCGGCCGACATCCAATGCGGCACCGGCAATGCGACCGTCGCGCAGCGCGGCCGCAAGGGCCGCCTCGTCGATGAGGTTGCCGCGCGACAGATTGATGAAGAACGCGTGCGTCTGCATCTGCGCCAGTTCCGCCTGCCCGATCAGGTTCTCGGTCTCCGCATTGGCGATCGCCAGGCAGACGACAAAGTCCGCGCGCGCCAGCAGATCATCGAGCGGCAGGTGTGCGATCGCCGTATCTTCAACGGTCGCGAAGGGATCGGCGACCAGCACGTTCATGCCGAGGACTTTGGCGATTTCGGCCAGATGGCGCCCGATGCTGCCATAGCCGATGATGCCGATCGTGCTTCCCGCAAGCTGGCGCCCCATCACGACCTCGGGCGCCCTGCCCGCGTGATAATCCGCGGTCGCCCGCGAAACGCCGCGCGACAGATCGACCATGAAGCCGAGCGCGAGCTCGGCAACGGACTGAACGAAGCCGGCGCTCGCTTGCGTCACCAGCACGCCGGCAGCGGACGCGGCAGCCACATCGATATTGCGGATATCGACCGCGCAGCGCACGAAGGCGCGCAGCCTTGGCAGAAGCGGGAATATCTCGCCGGAGCCCTGCGTCGTGCGATCGGCGACGATGATGTCGACATCGGCGGCGGCTTCAATCAGCGCCGCCGCGTCGAGCGCCTCGTCACCTTCGTGCAGCCTGACATCGGCGATCGCGCGCAGGCCGTTCAGGCTGCGCTCGCCGTAATAGTCGCGGCGCATCTGCGGGGTGTGGGCGAGGAGTACCTTCACGGTTCTATTCCCTAATAGCCGAGCGCATGCGGCAACGCCGTGCTGATCGCGGGCACGAACGCGATCACCAGCAGGCACAGCAGCAGCAGCCCGAGATAGCCTGCGATCGGCTTGATGGTCTGCTCGATCGGCACATTGCCGATCAGGCACGCGCCGTAAAGCCCAAGGCCAAGCGGCGGCGCAAACAGCCCGAGCCCCATCGCGATCACAAGCACGACGCCGAAATGCAGAGGATCGATGCCGAGCTTGACCGCGACCGGCAGCAGCAGCGGGCCGAAGATGATCAGCGCCGCGGCGCCCTCGAGCACCGAGCCCATCACCACCAGCACCAGGATCGACAGCAGCATGAACAGCCAGACGCCGTGGCTGCCCGAGATCGCCAGCATGAGATCGCCGACCGCATGCGGCACCTGCTGCAAGGTCAGGATGAAGGCGAGCGACTGCGCCGCGGCGACGATGAACAGCACCAGCCCCGAACGAACCGCCGATTGCACGAAGCAGTGCGCGAGGCTCCTCGCGCCGAGCTCGCGGAACAGCAGGCTACCGACCGCGATGGCATAGACCGCCGCAAAGGCCGAGATCTCGGTCGCGGTGGCAAAGCCGCTCTTGAAGCCGAAGAAGATCATGAAGATCAGTCCGAACGAGGCGATCGCGCCGGTCCACAATCCAGACACCGCGGCGCGCGGCTCCGCTTCCGCGTTCGCGGCGGGACGCTTGCCGAAGATGATGGACACCGCGATCAGCGCCAGCGCCATCAGCGCGGCCGGCAGCATGCCGGCGACGAACAGCCCGCCGATCGAGAGGTTGGCGACGAAGCCGAGGATGATCAAATTAATGCAGGGCGGAATGGTCTCCGCCATCACGGCGGACGCCGCGAGCAGCGCCACCGCGCCGCCCGGGTTCTGCCGCGAGCGGCGCGCCGCCGGGATCAGCACCGAACCGACAGCGGCGACGTCGGCCATCTTCGAGCCTGAGATGCCCGAGAACAGCACCATCGACATCACCATCACGACGTTGAGGCCGCCGCGCATCCGACCGACCGCGCGCTGCAACAGCTCGATCAGCCGGACCGACATGCCGTTGGCTTCCATCAGATAGCCGACCAGGATGAAGAACGGGATCGCCAGCAGCACGAAATTGTCGATGCCGCGCGCCATCTGCTGGGCGAAGATCACGCCGGGCAGCGTGCCCTCGACCCAGATGAAGATCAGCGCGGCCAGCGCCAGCGCAAAGCCGATCGGCAATCCGCCGAACAGCGTGAGGAAGAAGCCGATCAGCATCAACGTCTGCGACGACGGCACCGACGACGGCGCGAATGCATCCCACGCGAGATAAAGACCGACAATGACGGCGGTCGCGACCATGCCTGCCGCCATGTCGCGCAGCGGCCGGCCGCAGAACGTCTCGAACGCGAACACCGTCATGAACGCCGCACCGATACCCATCGGATAAAACGTCCACTCCAGCGGCAGGCCGGAGCCGGAGGTCTGGCCGGTGGTCAGCCAGCCCATCTTGATGGCGTTGAACGCGACGGTGGCCGCAATGATGGTGACGAGCAGTGCGCCGACCGCGTCGACCACCCGCCGCACGCCCGGGGGCAACATGTCGATGAAGAAGGCGACGCCGAGATTCTCGCTGCGCGCCAGCGCGCTCGCAGCCCCGAAGAAGCTCGACCCGACCATCAGCCCGCGGGCGACGTCGTCCGACCACTCGACCGGCGCGTTGAACAGGAAGCGGGCCAGCACCGAGACACAGACCACCGCGAGATCGGCGGCGAGCAGGATCGCGGCGATCGCATCACTGAGCGCGAGCAGCGGCGCCGTGATCCGATCGGTGCTATTTCTCGTCGCGACTGCGGCGACTGACATGCGCCAACCTCAGGCCTGGGTGGAACGGATCAGATCGACGACGGCCTTCGTCTCGGGCCGCGCCTTGATGAAATTGTCGGTCTGCGGCAGCACGCGCTTGCGGAACGCCTCCTTGTCGCATTCGACCACCGTGACACCCTTCTCAGCCAACGACGCCAGCGCCTCCTTCTCCACCGCGAGGCCGTGGGTGCGGGTGTCGGCGGCGGCCTTCTTCGCCGCGTCGAGGAAACCCTCGCGCAGTTTGGGATCCATGCGGTTGAAGGTGGTGTCGCTGAAATAGACCGCGAGCGGCGAGAAGATGTGCTGGGTCAGGGCGTAGCTCTTCGAGGTCTCGTAGAACTTGCTGGCGAGGATGGTCGGCGGATCGTGCTCGAGACCGTCGAGCACGCCGGCCTGCAGCGCGGTATAGATCTCGCCGAACGCCAGCGGCGTCGCCGCCGCCCCCATCAGCCGCAGGCATTCGGTGATGATCGGATTGGGCAGCGTGCGGATCTTCAAGCCGGCGAGATCGTCCGGCGTCTTCACCGGCTTCTTCGACAGCACGCTGCGCGCGCCGAAATTATAGGCCCAGGCGATGATACGGATATTGCCGCCTTTGAGCAGCGCATCCTCGATCGGCTTGGCGGCGCCGGCGTCGAACGCCTTGGTCTGCTGCTGGAAGCTGGTGAAGAGGTAGCCGAGGTCGAAGGTGCCGACCAGCGGCACGAGGTTCGCCGAGATCGACGAGCCCGACACCATCAGGTCGATCACCCCGAGCTTCACCGAATTGATGACGTCGATTTCCTGGCCGAGCTGGTTGTCGGGGAAGAACGTGACCTCGATCTGCTCGCCGAGCCCGTTAGCCTTCAGGCTCTTGACCAGATTGTCGTAGTAGACGCGGCCATTGGCGTATTTGGGATCGTTGGGGAGCGACGACGAGCACCGCAGCTTCATGACCGCGGCCTCGGCACGGCCGATGATGGCGGGCGCGGCGGCAAGCCACGCTGCGGCAGTGACCGACGACCGCAACAGAATACGGCGACTTACCCGCGTCGATGTCATGGTGGTGCTCCTCCCCAGGAACGGACCTTGTTGGTCACGGATCTTGTTGGTCTTGGCGTTCTCTTGGCCGTCCGCCGGTCGGTGCCAGCTTGGCAGCGCTTTTGTCATAATGTATGACAAAAGCGCTGCGGTTGCGCAAGAGCACAGCGCGGCAGCGGCGCAGGCTTCAACCGCAGCGAGGCTTCCGATGTTCCAGACAACCAACGCGTTGCGCCGGAGTGTGCACAGCCAGGTCACCGACCGGGTCGGCAGCAGCATCGTGCGCGGCGAGATCGGGGTCGGCGAGACGCTGCCGCCGGAAATGCAGATCTGCGAGATGATGGACGTCAGCCGCACCGTGGTGCGCGAGGCCATGCGCACTTTGACCGGCAAGGGCCTGATCGAGTCGCGGCCGAAGAGCGGCACCAGGGTGCGGCCGCCCGAGCAGTGGAATCAACTCGACCCCGACGTGCTGCGCTGGCACCTCGAGAGCGCCGAGATCGATCGCTATCTGGCCAAGCTGTTCCAGCTGCGCTCCGCGGTCGAGCCCGCGGCAGCAGCGCTGGCCGCGACCCATGCCGGGGACGACGACATCGCCCGCATCCGCGCCGGATGCGACGGCATGGACGCGGCGAAGACCAACGAGGCCTTCGTCGCTGCCGATATCAAATTCCACCAGGCGATCTATTTCGCGACCCGCAACGAATTCTTCTGGCCGATCGCCCAGATGTTCGAGATCACGCTGCGCCAGAGTTTTACGATCGCAGCAACCGGCTCGCACCGTCCACGGGCGCTGATCGAGCACCGCGCGGTGCTGGACGCGATCGTGGCCGGCGATGCCGAGGCCGCGCGCGCGGCCACGGTGGTGCTGCTGGCGCATTCCGCCGACGATCTGGTGCGGATTCGCGGCCGCGAGTTCGAGACGCCGCCGCCACGGGACGCGCGCAAGCGGTAACGAGTGAGCAACTCTCTCCCGTGGTCGTCCCGGCGAAGCGGGGACGACGGCGAATGTGTGGTGCCCTTTGGGTCAAAAATCCGCATCGATGATTGGCGCATAAGCAAGCACCGGTTCCCTTCCCCTTGCGGGCCGCCGGGGGAGGGAGCCTCAGCGGCGTCCTCACCTCACCGTCGTTCCTCGCAACGCGTGAGCGCGCCCCCGCACACGACCCTGTGACCATAGTTGAATGCCTGGCGGCCGAAACTTCTGGATTGTTGGCGGCGTAGACGCCAAGACAGACCCGTTATTCCGCGAAGGTTTCATTGATGCACGACGTCTCGATTCCGGCAGCCTTGATTGCCGGCCTGGTCAGCTTCCTGTCGCCCTGCGTGCTGCCGCTGGTGCCGCCCTATCTGATCTATCTGACCGGGGCGACCATCGAGCAGGTCAACCAGGACGGCGCCACCGCCGCCTCCAAGCGCGCGGTGATGACGGCGGCGCTGATGTTCGTGCTCGGCTTCTCCACCGTGTTCGTCGCGCTCGGCGCCAGCGCGTCCATCGTCGGCGGGCTGGTGCGCGCCTGGTCGGCCGAGCTCTCGATCCTGGCCGGCATCGTCATCATCATCATGGGCCTGCACTTCCTCGGCATCACCCGGATCGGCCTCCTGATGCGCGAGGGGCGGCTGACCGCGCCCAAGCCGGTGGGGCTGTGGGGCGCCTATGTCATGGGCCTGGCATTCGCCTTCGGCTGGACCCCGTGCATCGGACCGATCCTGGCCGCGATCCTCTCGATTGCGGCGGCGGAGGCCACGGTGACCAAGGGCGCCGGCCTGCTTGCGATCTATTCCGCCGGGCTCGGCATCCCGTTCCTGCTCGCGGCCTTCATGGTCAAGCAGTTCTCCTCACTATTCGCGCGGATGAAACGTCATCTCGACACCGTCGAACGCGTGATGGGCGTGCTGATGGTGGTCACGGGCATCGGTTTCCTGACCGGCGCGGTCTCCAGCGTCAGCGTCTGGCTGCTGGAGACCTTCCCGGCGCTGCAAAACATCGGCTAGGCCCGTAACAAGCCGGCCATCGCCAGCGAAACTCCTGCCAGGACCCGGCCGTAACTTGGCTCGCGCCGTTCGTCCTGATCGCCGGCGCAACCGGCGCGTCGCGATATTCGGGAGGGTTTCGCATGAATTTCATCGTCAACCTGCTGATACTGCTGCCGGCGCGGATCGCTTCGTATTTTGCCTGGGCCGGTCCGCTGCTGATGCGGATCATCGTCGGCTACACCTTCATGATGGCCGGCTGGGGCAAGCTCAACAACCTCGCCCAGGTCACCGAGAACTTCGCCGGCTGGGGCATTCCGTTCCCGAACCTCCTCACCCCCTTCGTGTCCGGCGTCGAATATTTTGGCGGCCTGATGCTGATCTTCGGCCTGTTCACCCGCATCCCGGCCGCGATGCTCGCGGTGGTCATGATCGTCGCGATCAAGTCGGCGAAGTGGGGCGACGTCGATTCGCTGGAGACGCTGCTCGGGTTCGAGGAAGCGACCTATTTCGCGGCCTTCATGTGGCTTGCGATTGCGGGTCCCGGCGCCGCCTCGCTCGATCGCCTGCTGGTCAACCTGACGGCGGGCCAGAAGGAGCCGATCTGAGAGGCGCCCTCACAATCCCGTGACGTGGCGAGCCAGGGTGCTGCCCGATGCGTAGCTGGCACAAGCACACGCTGACCGAGGGCTCGCCATGTCGTTCGTTCGCCTTGCCGCCATTCTCACCCTGCTGATCGCATCGCCTGCGTCGGCGGCCGACGGCCCGGCATGGAGCGACTGGAGCGACGATCTGTTCGCGCGCGCGACGACCGAGAAGCGCTTCGTCATTCTCGATCTCGAAGCGGTGTGGTGTCACTGGTGCCACGTGATGGAGAAAACGACCTACGCCGATCGCAAGGTGCAGGACCTGCTGTCGGCAAAATATCTCCCCGTCCGCGTCGACCAGGACGCCAATCCGGGTCTTTCGAGCCGCTACGGCGATTGGGGCTGGCCCGCCACCATCGTGTTCGCACCCGATGGCACCGAGATCGCCAAGATCAGGGGCTACATCGAGCCCGAACGGATGCAGGCGCTGCTCAAGGCGATCATCGACGATCCCTCGCCGGGCCCATCGGTGGGGGAGGCCTTCGAGATCAAGCCCGGCGCGTCGGCCTTTCTCAGCAAGGCGCAACGCGCCAAACTGACCAAGACGTTCGACGACTCCTACGACGACGAGCTCGGCGGTTGGGGCGAGAACCAGAAATACATCGACGCCGACAGCCTCGACCTTGCGATCAGCCGCGCCGAGGCGGGCGACACCACGGCGACAAAGCGCGCCAGGCAGACGCTCAATGCCGCGATCGCGCTGATCGATCCGGTGTGGGGCGGCGTGTTCCAGTATTCCGAGGCCGGCTCCTGGAGCCATCCGCACTTCGAGAAGATCATCTCGTTCCAGTCGCAATATCTGCGGCAATACAGCCAGGCCTATGCGCAATGGAAGGATCCGAAATATCTCGCGTCCGCGCGCAATATCGCGCGTTACCTCACGGATTTCCTGCTGAGCCCGGATGGCGCCTTCTATGTCAGCCAGGACGCCGATCTCAATCATGATGTCGACGGCCACACATACTATGCTCTCGCGGATGCCGCGCGCCGCAAGCTTGGTCAGCCGCGCATCGACCAGAATCTCTACGCACGCGAGAACGGGTGGGCGATCTCCGGGTTCGCCGCTTACTACGACGCGAGCAACGATCCGAAGGCCCTGGAGATTGCCGAGCGCGCGGCACGATGGGTGCTCGCCAATCGCGCGCTGCCGGTTGGCGGCTTCCGCCATGGCGACAAGGATCGCGGCGGCCCCTTCCTCGGCGACACCATCGCGATGGGACAGGCCCTGCTCGATCTCTACACCGCGACCGGCAATCGCGACTGGCTGGCGTCGGCGGCAAAGGCCGGCGACTTTGTCGCGACCTTCCGCGACGAGGCCGGCGGCTTCTTCACCTCGAAGACGTCGGAGGGACAGACGGGCGTATTCGCCAAGCCCGCCAAGTTGATCGACGACCAGATCCAGGTCGCGCGCTTCATGAACATGCTCAATCGCTACACCGGCGACGAGCGCAGCCGCGAACAGGCCGCACATGCGATGCGCTATCTCGCTGCCGCGTCCGCCGAGATGCCGCGTCCATTGCCCGGCGTGCTGCTCGCCGATGACGAACTGGCAGTCGAGCCGACGCATGTGACGATCGTCGGACACAAGGACGACAGCCGTGCACAGGCCCTGCACGTCGTCGCGCGCGCCCTGCCCGCACGGTACAAGCGGCTCGAATGGCTCGACCTGCGTGAGGGCAGGCTGCCCAACGCAGACGTCGACTATCCCGACCTCGGTGAGCCCGCAGCCTTCGCCTGCAGCAACCGAATCTGTTCGTTTCCGGCCTTCAATGCCGCCGAACTGGAGGTCAATGTGCGGCAGATGGCCAAGCTGAAGCCGGCGCGGGCCGCCCAGAACTGACGACCACCCCGTTGTGCAACGCAACGAAATCGCCAGAGATCGCCGCCGCGCGACATGAATGCATCGCCCGGCTGGACGGTTCGAAAATTTTCTTCCGAAACCGTGTAACCAAATCGCCGGAGGCCCGTAGCTGTTTCCGGACGAGCATTCGGACCGCGGCAGCAAAGCCAAGCACCTCCTGCGATCCGACTGCTTTCCGAACACTCGTTGTGCGGTCTGGGGATCGATCGATCATCGGATGCTCACGGCGCCACGCTGACTGCATTCAAAACAACCACCGAGGAGATCGTCATGAAGTTGAATTCGAAGTCCGGCGCAACGCTCGCCGTCGCTGCGGCCACCATGTTCCTCGCCGGCTCCGTCGTTTCGACCACCTCGACGCCCGCGAACGCCGCCATGGGCAAGTGCATGGCCGGCAATGCCTGCAAGGGCCAGAGCGCCTGCAAGGGCGGAGCCAACGCCTGCAAGGGCCAGAATGCCTGCAAGGGCACCGGCTTCTCGATGAGCACCGAGAAGCAGTGCGCCAAGCTCGGCGGCTCCTACGTCAAGGGTTGATCGCCCGAGGCAAGCTCGCGTGATCGGCGGGGCACGGTGTAGGCCGGGCCCCGCTTTCGTGATAATTTCAGACGTCGGCGCCGCGATAGCGGGGCCAGTGATGTGGAGGCGCCATGAACGTCGCGAGCCGATTGCCCGACCGGCCGATCGCGTCGGCGGAGTGCCCGACGACTTCCGCCAGACCGCCCTTCCTCGGCTTCGGTCTCGGCCTGCGTGCGCGGCATTACGACGAGATCCTCAACAGCAATCCGCCGATCGACTGGTTCGAGGTGATCAGCGAAAATTACATGCTGCCCGGCGGCCAACCGCTGCGCATCCTCGACCGGATCTGCGAGCGCTATCCCGTGGTGATGCACGGCGTCTCGCTGTCGATCGCGTCCACCGCGCCACCGAACTTCGACTATTTGCAGGGCCTCAAGGACCTCGCAAAGCGGGTGCAGCCGAAATGGGTGTCCGACCATCTGTGCTGGACCGGCGTGCACGGCAAGAATCTGCACGATCTGCTCCCGATCCCCTACACGCAGGAGGCGCTCGACCATGTCGTCAGCCGCGTGCAACTGGTGCAGGACTTCCTCGGCCGTGCTATCGTGCTCGAGAACGTCTCCACTTACGTGCAGTTCAACAATTCCGAGATGACGGAGTGGGAATTCCTCTCCGAGCTGTCGCGCCGCTCCGGCTGCTGGCTGCTGTTCGACATCAACAATGTCTATGTCAGCGCCTTCAACCACGGCTATGATCCGATGGCCTTCCTCAACGGCATTCCGGCCGATCGCGTGGTGCAATTCCACATGGCCGGCCACAGCCATATGGGGACGCACATCATCGATACGCACGACCATCCGGTGTGCGAGGATGTCTGGGACCTCTACGTTGCGGCATTGCGACGGTTCGGACGCGTCTCGACCATGATCGAACGCGACGACAACATCCCGCCGCTCGACGAATTGCTGATCGAGGTCAGGCGGACCCGCGAGATCGCGGAGCAAAACCTGCCCGCGAGAGCGCCGACGCAATGAGCGACCTCGCGCGCCAGCAGAGCGAGTTTCAGCGCGCCATCCTCACCAGCGACGAGAGCATCCTGTCGGAAATCCTCGACAGCCCGCGGGAGACGCGCGAGACGCTGCTCGGGGTTTACCGCTACGCCTACGACTCGCGGCTGATCGAGGCGATGCGCAATGACCACGAGCTGCTGCACCGCTTTCTCGGCGACGAGATGTTCGACGACATGGGCCATGCCTACGTCAAGGCACGGCCGTCCGAGCATCCGAACCTGCGCTGGTTCTCGCAAGGCTTGCCGGACTTCCTGAAGTCCACCGAACCCTACTGCAGCCACCCCGTGCTCACCGAGCTTGCCGCGCTGGAGAAGGCGTTGAACGACGCTTTCGATGCTGGCGACGACGCCGTGCTCGCGCTGGAGAGCATGGCCTGTTTCGCGCCCGAGATCTGGAACGACCTCGTGTTCCGGCCGCATCCGAGCGCTACACGGATCGACCTGTCAACCAATGCGGCGGCGATCTGGATGGCACTGAAGAACGACGAGACGCCGCCCGAGGCGGAGACGCTCGCCGAGCCCGCCCGCCTCCTGATCTGGCGCCAGGATACCACGCCGATGTTCCGCGAGCTGCCGGCCGAGGAAGCGATGATGTGGGACGAAGCCTCCGGCGGCATTCCGTTCGGCGTGCTCTGCGAGATGCTTGCGACCTACGACGATCCCGACAATGCGGCGGCGCGTGGCGCCGGCTATCTGCATGGCTGGATCACCGCGGGACTGCTGACGGCGGCATCCATTCGCGAATAGGGACGCGGCAGGTCGCGATGAAAGGCATCTCGACATATCGCGTGATCGCCGCGGCGATGCTCGTCGCCGCCACCATCCTCGGCATCGCGTCCTGTCATGTCGAGGCGCAGTCGGAGTTCATGCGCGGCAATGGCATGCCCTACGAAGCCTTCGACCGGTTGCCGAAGACCGATCTCGACGTGCCCGGCGGCACCATCCATGTCGCCTTTGCCGCCGGCGAGATGACATTGCGCAAGGACAGGATATTCGACTGGATCAAGGCCTCCGCCCGCGCGGTCTCGATCTATTATGGCCGGTTTCCCATCAGTTCGCTGCGGCTGCTGCTGGTCGGCCGCGACGCCGGCGCCGACGATCTGAAGCGCGACTGGGTGATCGTCCACGAGATGGTGCACACCGCCCTGCCCGACCTCGACGACCGCTATGCCTGGCTGTCGGAGGGGCTCGCAGTCTATGTCGAGCCGGTCGCGCGGGTGCAGGCCGGCGATCTCATGGCGCAGGACATCTGGCAGGCGATGATGCGCGACATGCCCAAGGGCTTGCCGCAGGCCGGCGACCAGGGTCTCGACAATACCGACACCTGGGGCCGCAAATACTGGGGCGGCGCGATGTTCTGCCTGTTCGCGGATGTCGAGATCCGCAAGCGCACCGGCAACAGATTCGGGTTGCAGGCTGCCATGCGCGGCGTGCTCGCCGCCGGCGGCAACCACGAAAAGGACTGGCCGATCGCACGGGTGCTCGCGACCGCCGACAAGGCCGTCGGCGTCGATGTGCTGGAGCGGCTGCACGACGAATGGGGGTCGATGCCGGTGACACCCGACCTCGCGGCATTGTGGCGCGACCTCGGCATCACGCTGCAAGGCGACGGCGTCGCCTTCGACGACGGCGCGCCGCTGGCGGCGATCCGAAAGGCGATCACGGCAGCGCCTCCGCACTAGCCGAGCCCCTCCGCACCACACTGCCAACTCCGCTGGCTTTTGGCCGCGCGATGTCGGACTATCGGGGAATCGCCGCAGTCCACGTGGGAGACCGATGGCCGACGCTCGTCCGACACGCGCCAACTGGCCGATCTTTCGCTCGCTCAGGGCGTTCAAGCCGAGCGACCTGCCGGGTGACTTGATCGCTGGATTGACGCTGGCGGCGATCGCGATCCCGGAGCAGATGGCGACCGCCCGGCTCGGCGGCTTCTCGCCGCAGATCGGCTTCTTCGCCTTCATGGCCGGCTCGCTCGGCTTTGCGATGTTTGGCGCCAACCGTTTCCTGTCCTGCGGCGCCGACTCCACCATCACGCCGATCTTCGCCGGCGGGCTGGCGCTGATGGCGACGGCCGGCTCGCCCGACTATCAGGCGTTTGCGGTGGCGCTGGCGCTGATGGTCGGCGTCATCATGATCGCCGGCGGCCTGTTCAAGCTCGGCTGGATCGCCAATCTGCTGTCGACGCCGGTGACGGTCGGCTTCCTCGCCGGCATTTCAGTCCACATCCTGGTCTCACAGCTGCCTGGCGTGCTCGGCCTGACCACGCCGGACGGCCCGACGCTCTACAAGCTCGGGGTGCTCACCGAGACAATCGGCCAGACCAATCCCTATACGCTGATGATCGGCCTCGGGGTACTGGCGCTGGTCGCCGGATCGGAGAAGATCAGCGCGCGGATTCCGGGTGCGCTGATCGGCCTTGTCGCGGCCACCATCGCTGTGGTCGCCGGCCATCTCGAGACCAAGGGCGTCAAGGTGGTCGGCACCGTGCCCGGCACGCTGCCGACGCCCTCCTTTCCCGACATCGCGCCGGAGCGATGGATCAAGCTGCTGTCGCTGGCGATCCTGATCGCGGTCGTCGTCATGGTGCAGACCGCGGCGACGACGCGCTCGTTCCTGTCCGATCCAAACAAGCCGGCCGACGTCGATCGCGACTTCCTCGGCGCCGGTGCCGGCAGCGTGTTGTCCGGGCTGTTCGGCGCCTTCCCCGTCAACGCCAGTCCGCCGCGCACCGGCATCGTGTCGGAGACCGGCGGACGCACCCAGGTCGCAGGGCTGTTTGCCGCGGCCATCGTGCTCATGCTGCTGGCATTCGGCGCGACGCTGCTGCGGCACGTACCCGATGCGGCGCTCGGCGGCGTGCTGCTGTTCGTGGCGCTGCGGATCATCCGCGTGAGGCAGATCGTCGCGATCTTCCGCCAGTCGTTCTATGAATTCCTGCTGGTGGTGGCGACCGCGGCCGCGATCATCGTGCTGCCGATCGAGCAAGGCGTCGCAGTCGGCATCGCGCTGTCGCTGCTGCACGGCATCTGGACCACGACACGCGGCCAACTGGTCGAATTCGTCCACGTACCCGGCACCACGATCTGGTGGCCGACGGGCCCGCACGTCACGGGCGAGCGCAAGCCCGGCATTGCCGTGGTCGGCTTGCAGGCGCCGCTGTCGTTCCTCAATGCGGAAGGCTTCCACAGCGGTGTGCTCAAAACCATCGCCGCGACGCCGAAGCTGCGGCTGCTGGTGATCGAGGCCAGCGGCATGGTGGAGATCGATTTCACCGCGGCGCAGGGGCTACGCGATTTGTTTCGCGAATGCCGCGATGACGGCGTGACGGTGGCCGTGGCGCGGCTGGAATCCACCCGCGCGCAGGAGGCATTCGAGCGCTTCGACCTCTACGATGTCTTGCGGCGGGACCACGTCTTCCACAGCGTCGACGAGGCGGTGCGCACGTTGGGTGGGCAGGTATAGATTTGATGAAGCCGTAGCCCGGATGAAGCGCAGCGTAATCCGGGATCTCCCGCGCGGCACGATCTCCCGGATTTCGCTTCCGCTCCATCCGGGCTACAGGCTACTGCTCCTCCTCCAGCATCGGATGCTCCTTCAGCACCTCCGCCTTGATCGAGCCCGCGTGGATGGCGCGGAACAGCGCACGACCGGTCTTGATGTTGTTGGCCTTCATGCACAGACCGATGATCTCGCGCACCGCGGAATCCCGCACCAGCTCGTCGGAGATCTTCATCGCGGTCTCCATCGCGGCCTTGGCGGCACGCTCGTAGCGATCGCGCTCGACCTGCTGCTGCTTCGGCGAACGTTTGCCGGGCGAGCCGATCGCCTCGGCGCAGCCGGCCGCATCGCGGCAAATCGCACGGATCCTGTGCGCAGCCTCGATGTCGCCGAGCGGCTGCGCGACCGGATCGTCCCAGATGTCCTTGCGCCTGGTCTTGGTGAACAACCACATCGCCGTACCTCGAAGCGCGGCAATCATAGCTGGCCCTGGTGCAACCTGTGAACGACAGAGTCGGCCCGCCGCCGAGCAACCGGCAAACTATGGCGCTGAGGTTACACCGGGCCGGCCGCTCCGTGCGCAATGCGCGCCTGGAGCGGGAAGCCGTGATCACACTGCGTCACACATAGCAGGCAAGAACGTTCCGCGCTCGCCCGCTGACGACTCCTCCGTGACGTGACGACGCCTCAGGCGGCTGGAACAATCTTTCCGGGATTGAAAATGTTGTGCGGATCGAGCGCGAGCTTGAGCGCCCGCATCGCGTCGAGCGCCTCGGGGCCGAGCTCGGCCTTCAGATATTTCTGCTTGCCCTGGCCGATGCCGTGCTCGCCGGTGCAGGTGCCATCCATCGATTGCGCGCGCTCGACCAGCCGGTGCATGAACTCCTCGCCCCGCGCCATCTCGTCCTTGTCGTTGACGTCGCAGAGCAGCGAGCAGTGGAAATTGCCGTCGCCGACATGGCCGACGATCGGCGACAGCAGGTTGAGCCGCTTCAGATCGTCCTCGGTCTCGGTCACGCAGTCGGCAAGCCGCGAGATCGGCACGCAGACGTCGGTTGCGACGACGCCGATGCTGTCGCCGGGACGCAGCGCCTTGACGGACCAGTAGGCGTCATGCCGGGCCTGCCACAGCTTGGTGCGATCTTCCGGCTTGGTGGTCCAGGTGAAGTCGCCGCCGCCGCATTCGGCAGCGATGTCGCGGAAATTCTTCGACTGCTCGGCGACCTCGACCTCGCTGCCGTGGAATTCCAGCAGCAGCAACGGCGTCTCCGGCAGCGACAGCTTCGAATAATTGTTGCAGGCCTTCACCTGCGCCGCATTGAGCAGCTCGATACGGGCGACCGGAATGCCGGTCTGGATCGCGAGGATCGTGGCCTGGCAGGCGTCGGCCACCGTCTCGAACGAACATGCGGCAGCCGCGATCGTGTCGGGAATGCCGCGCAGGCGAATGGTCAGCTCGGAGATGATGCCGAGCGTGCCCTCGGCGCCGACGAACAGATGCGTCAGGTCGTAACCGGCCGACGACTTCTTGGCGCGGGTGCCGGTCGTGATTATTTCGCCGTCGCCGCGCACCACCTTCAGCGCCAGCACGTTCTCGCGCATGGTGCCGTAGCGCACCGCGTTGGTGCCGGATGCGCGGGTCGAGGTCATGCCGCCGAGCGAGGCGTCGGCGCCGGGATCGATCGGGAAGAACAGGCCCTGGTCGCGCAGATGCTCGTTGAGCGCCTTCCGCGTCACGCCGGGCTGGATCACGCAGTCGAGGTCCTCGGCATGCACCGCGAGCACCTTGTTCATGTCGCGCAGATCGATGCAGACGCCGCCCGCGGGCGCGTTGACCTGCCCTTCCAAGGACGTTCCGGTGCCGAAGGCGATGACGGGCACGCGGTTGGCCGCGCAGATCCGCACCACGTCCTGGATGTCGGCGGTTTCCTGCGCCGTGACGACCGCGTCCGGCGGCTGGTTCGGCAGCCACGTGGTGGTATGGGCGTGCTGTTCGCGCACCGCCTGCGACGTCACGAGCCGGTTGCCGAACCGCGCCGCCAGCGCGTCGATCGCGCGCTTCAGGGCCGCCGGCTCAGGTCGCGTCAAATTGCTCGAAATCGTTGTCGCCACGTCAAAATTCCTCCCGGCTTTAGCCGACCGTGGCAAAGCTTGTATAAGGGGTCAAGAGAGCCTGACTTGAAAAAGTTCATGCTCGAACGCCAGCGAACCGGGAATGGGAGATGACCATAGTGACTGCCGCCAGCGAGATGCCGCTTCCATCAGCCCCGTTCAAATCGTCCGTGATGCAGATCGACCCGCAATGGATCGATTACAACGGCCATCTCAACATGGCCTATTACAACGTGATGTTCGACCGCGCCATCGACGAGATGTGGCTGCAACTCGGCATCGGGCCGGCCTACATGAAGGCGCGGCATTGCTCGACCTTCACCGCCGAATGCCACGTCCGGTACCTGCGGGAAATCCATCTCGGCGATCCCGTGCAGGTCTCGGTCTTCCTGCTCGGCGCCGACGAGAAGCGGCTGCACACGTTCGAGGAGCTGCGCCACGCCACCGAGGGCTGGCTGTCGGCGACCTCGGAAAACCTCACGCTGCATATCGACATGGAGGCGCGCAAGGTGGCACCGTTTCCCCCGGATATCCGCGCCCGGGCGCAAGCGATTGTGGATAGCTATGCGGGCGTGCCGCGCCCCGAGGGCATCGGCCGCAACGTGGCGATGCCTGCGAAGAAGTGAGTTCGTGTCTTGCTACACCCTTGTACGGCCACGCACCAATCCAAGCACAGCCGTTACCAGGAACAGGATAACGGCGATGAAGAAGATCGCCTTGGCGATTTCGATCGAGGCGCCGGCGATGCCGCCGAAGCCCAAAATGCCCGCGATCAACGCGATGACCAGGAATGTGACGACCCAGCTCAACATGATCAAACCTCTGCTTTGTTGCCTCGCGCCGGCTCGTGCTGGCGACATGACTGAAGAAACAATCCGGCGGAGACATGCTGGTTCCTGATCGCGAAACCGCGAAATTTCGGCCGCGTTTTGGAACCTGGTCGAGTGTGGACTGCTGCCAAAACCGTTCCTGTCGGCCGCGATAAAACCTGTCAAAACGGCCGAACAGGCCCTATATGCCCCTCAATCCCCTGTTAAGAAGGCTCCCCTTCACCGTCCCGCGGTGCCATCGTGGGGCCGAGACGATTCGCCAATGACCGAGCCGAGCAAATTGCCCCATCACGGCGTTCCCGAGCACCAGCCGGTGGCTGGCGGCATCGCCGCGCGTGCGCGGGCGGCGGCGGGTCCGCAATATCTACAGGGCCTCAATCCGGAGCAGCGCGACGCAGTCGAGACGCTCGACGGTCCTGTGTTGGTGCTGGCCGGTGCCGGCACCGGCAAGACGCGGGTCTTGACCACGCGCATCGCGCATATCCTGAGCCAGGGCCGCGCCCGGCCGCAGGAAATCCTGTCGGTGACCTTCACCAACAAGGCGGCGCGCGAGATGAAGCTGCGGCTCGGCCAGATGCTGGGCCAGGCGGTCGAGGGCATGCCGTGGCTCGGCACCTTCCACTCGATCGGCGGCCGCATCCTGCGCATCCACGCCGAGCTGGTGCAGCTCAAATCCAACTTCACGGTGCTCGATGTCGACGACCAGGTGCGGCTGTTGAAGCAGTTGCTGCAGGCCGAGAACATCGACGACAAGCGCTGGCCGGCGCGGATGCTGGCCGGCCTGATCGACAGCTGGAAGAATCGCGGGCTGTCGCCGTCGCAGGTGCCCGCGGGCGAAGCCGCCTCGTTCGGCAACGGCAAGGGCGGCAAGATCTACGCGACCTATCAGGAGCGGCTGAAGATCCTCAATGCCGCCGATTTCGGCGACCTGCTGCTTGAGAACATCCGGCTGTTCCGCGAGAACCCCGATGTGCTGCGGCAGTACCAGAACCGCTTCAAGTTCATCCTGGTCGACGAATATCAGGACACCAACGTCGCGCAGTATCTGTGGCTGCGCCTGCTGTCGCAGGCGCCGTCGCGACCGGGGCGATCGCTCTCCGATATTATTCCGGGAGCAACCAACTCTCCCGTCATTCCGGGGCGCATCGAAGATGCGAACCCGGAATCTAGAGGTGAAGAGGACTCATCTCGAGATTCCGGGTCTGCGCCTGCGGCGCATCCCGGAATGACGGAGAATGCCCCCCTCAAGAACATCTGCTGCGTCGGCGACGACGACCAGTCGATCTACGGCTGGCGCGGCGCCGAGGTCGACAACATCCTGCGCTTCGAGCACGACTTCCCCGGCGCGAAAGTCATCCGCCTCGAGCGCAATTACCGCTCCACCGGCCACATCCTGGCCGCAGCTTCGCATCTGATCGCGCACAATGAAGGCCGGCTTGGCAAGACGCTGCGCACCGAGGATGTCGACGGCGAAAAGGTCACCGTCACCGGCTCCTGGGATTCGGAAGAGGAAGCGCGCGCGATCGGCGAGGAGCTCGAGGAGCTGCAGCGGTCCGGCGAGAATCTCAACGACGTCGCCATCCTGGTCCGCGCCTCGTTCCAGATGCGCGAGTTCGAAGACCGCTTCGTCACACTCGGCCTGCCCTACCGCGTGATCGGCGGTCCCCGCTTCTACGAGCGCGCCGAAATCCGCGACGCGCTGGCCTATTTGCGCACCATCAATTCACCGGCCGACGATCTCGCCTTCGAGCGCATCGTCAACGTGCCGAAGCGTGGCCTTGGCGATGCCACCGTGCAGCTGCTGCACGACCATGCCCGCAAGCGCCGCATTCCGCTGTTCGAGGCGGCGCGCGCCGTGGTCGAGACCGACGAATTGAAGCCGAAGGCGCGCGGCTCCCTGCGCGACCTCGTGATGCAGTTCGACCGCTGGCGCGCCCAGCGCGAGGTGACCTCGCACACCGAGCTAGCCGAGATCGTGCTCGACGAGAGCGGCTACACCGAGATGTGGCAGAAGGACCGCTCGGCCGATGCCGCGGGCCGGCTCGACAACCTCAAGGAACTGGTCCGTTCGATGGAGGAATTCGAGAACCTGCAAGGGTTTCTCGAACATATCTCGCTGGTGATGGACCGCGACGGCGAGGCCGGCGACGAGGCGGTGTCGCTGATGACGCTGCATTCGGCCAAGGGGCTGGAATTCGACAACGTGTTCCTGCCGGGCTGGGAGGAAGGCCTGTTCCCGAGCCAGCGCACGCTGGACGAACAGGGCCGCGCCGGGCTCGAGGAGGAGCGCCGCCTCGCCCATGTCGGGCTCACGCGGGCACGCCGCCGCGCGAAAATCTATTTCGCCACCAACCGCCGCATCCATGGCACCTGGTCGACCACGATCCCGTCGCGCTTCCTTGACGAGCTGCCGGCGCACAATGTCGAGATCACCGAATCCAAGGGCGGATCGGGCTGGGGCGGCAGCGGCGGCTACGGCGCCTCGCGCTTCGACAACCTCGAATCATTCGGCTCGAGCTACTCGACGCCGGGCTGGCAGCGTGCCCAGGCCAACCGCACCCGTGGCGGCGGCGGCCGTAGCGGCGGCTTCGAGGAGCGGCAGTCGTCGTTTTCATCGGACAGCTTCAGCCGCACCAAGCGCGGCCCCATGGTGATCGAGGGCGAGCTGGTGGCGAAGTCCACCGGCACGACGTCGGAATTTTCGCTGGACGATCGGGTGTTTCACCAGAAATTCGGCTACGGCCATGTGGTGAAGATCGACGGCAACAAGCTGACCATCGCCTTCGAAAAAGCCGGCGAGAAGAAGGTGGTCGACAGCTTTGTGGAACGGGTGTGACAGAGACGGCTTCGCTGTTCGTAGCTCTTGACCCCAGTTGAATTCACGGGTTGAGATGGCCGCATGGTCCGGGGTGGGTTTTTCCTTTTCGTCATCGCGCTCACCGCGCCGTCGCTGGCGGTCGCGGAGACGATGAGCTTTGGCGATTCCGCAGCGCAGCTGGCCAAGGCCTGCGGCGCCGATATCACCGCGAACTGCCGCGGCGTCAATCTCGACTCCACCCGCCTCAAGGAATGCCTGTCGCGCAACCGCGACGTGATCTCGCCGCAGTGCAAGGAGAGCTACTTCTCAACCCTCGATGCGATCCAGAAGCGGATTGCGGCGCGCGTCACCGTTGCCAACGCCTGCACCCGCGAGATCGTCAAGGTCTGCGGCGGCTCGACCAAGGAGACCAGCAAGTCGGTCCCCTGCCTGGTCGGCGCCAAGGGCCTCAGCCGCAATTGCACCCAGGCGATCAATGACGCGGGGTATCAATGATGCGGCTGCCGACGCAAGGCCTGCGCAGCGCTGGCCTTTCGGGCCTGTTGAGTGCGCTCGTCTTGCTGGCGATGGCGCCCGCGCAGGCGCAGACCGCCATCACGCGCGACGACGTCATCGCCAAGCTGAATCATTACGAGAGCGACGCCGAGATCGATGTCCCCGCGCTGCGCCAGCAGGCGGCCGAACGATCGAAGTCGCGCTCCAAGAACGAGCCGCCGCCCTCGAAGCGCCCGCCGATCGCGCCTGATCTGACCAAGCTGCCGACGTTCAATGCCGACATCGCGTTCGACGTCGACACGCCGATCGTGCTGCCGGATTCCTACCAGACCGTCGGACGCATCGCCGATGCGCTGACGCAGTCCTCGCTGCTGCCCTACACCTTCCTGATCGTCGGCCACATCGAGTCGACCGGACGGCGCGAGAACAACGTGGTGCTGAGCCAGCGGCGCGCCGACGCGATCCGCGACATCCTGGTCAATACCTTCAAGATCACACCGAAGCGCCTGCAGTCGGTCGGGCTCGGCGAAGAGCAATTGCTCGATCCCGCACGCCCCAACGCGCCCGTCAACAACCAGGTGCAGATCATGCTGGTCGGCAAGCTCGCCGACACCGCACCGCCCGCACATCCCACTCCCGCGGCGGCCGCCAAGAAGCCGGCGAAACCCGCGAAGAGGCATTAGAGCGGCTTATCCGCCACACCGCAGAATGATTTTTCTGCCCTGCCGGGTGATTGCAGAACGGATTATGCGTCCCTATCTGCGGTTGACCCCGCATCGCGCGCCGCCCGGACTCCAATCCGCGCGCATCGCTCCTCTCTCACGCTTCCGATCCTCCATGTCGCCGATCATTTCCGTATCCAATCTTTCGAAGACCTATGGCTCCGGCTTCAAGGCGCTGAAGGGCATCAATCTGGACATCAATCGCGGCGAGATCTTCGCGCTGCTCGGGCCGAACGGCGCCGGCAAGACCACGCTGATCAGCATCATCTGCGGCATCGCCAATCCGAGCGAGGGCCGCATAGCGATCGGTGGCCACGACATCATCAGGGACTATCGCGCGGCGCGGTCGATGATCGGGCTGGTTCCACAGGAGTTGCACACCGACGCCTTCGAATCGGTGTGGGCGACCGTCAGCTTCAGCCGCGGCCTGTTCGGCAAGCCGAAGAACCCCGCCCACATCGAGAAGGTGCTGAAGGATCTTTCGCTGTGGGACAAGAAGGACAACAAGATCATCACGCTGTCCGGCGGCATGAAACGCCGCGTGATGATCGCCAAGGCGCTGTCGCACGAGCCGCAGATCCTGTTCCTCGACGAGCCCACCGCCGGCGTCGACGTCGAACTGCGCAAGGGCATGTGGGAAGTGGTCCGCACGCTGCAAGCGGCCGGCGTCACCATCATCCTGACCACGCACTACATCGAGGAAGCCGAGGAGATGGCCGACCGCATCGGCGTCATCAACAAGGGCGAAATCATCCTGATCGAGGACAAGGCGACCTTGATGCAGAAGCTCGGCAAGAAGCAGCTGACGCTGCAACTGCAGGGCAAGCTTGACGCCGTTCCGCCCGCACTCGCCGCCTACAATCTCGAACTCTCCGACGACGGCCACGCGGTGACCTACGATTACGACACCAAGGGCGACCGCACCGGCATCACTAGCCTGCTCAACGATCTGCGCAACGCCGGCATCCGCATTTCCGATCTCGACACGAAGCAGAGCTCCCTCGAAGACATCTTCGTCAGCCTCGTGAGGGCGCCATGAACTACCGCGCAATCCGGGCCATCTATCTGTTCGAAATGGCGCGCACCTGGCGCACGCTGCTGCAGAGCATCGTCTCGCCGGTGGTCTCGACCTCGCTCTATTTCGTGGTGTTCGGCGCCGCGATCGGCTCGCGCATCACCCAGGTCGAGGGCGTCAGCTACGGCACGTTCATCGTGCCGGGGCTGGTGATGCTGTCGGTGCTGACCCAGAGCATTACGAACGCCTCGTTCGGCATCTACTTCCCGAAATTCGTCGGCACGATCTACGAGATCCTGTCGGCGCCGATCTCCTATTTCGAGATCGTGATCGGCTATGTGGGCGCCGCCGCCACCAAGTCGATCATCCTCGGCCTGATCATCCTGGCGACGGCGGGACTTTTCGTGCCTTTGCACATCGCCCACCCGGTGTGGATGCTGACCTTCCTGGTGCTGACCGCCGTCACCTTCAGCCTGTTCGGCTTCATCATCGGCATCTGGGCCGACGGCTTCGAGAAGCTGCAGATGATCCCGATGCTGGTGGTGACGCCGTTGACCTTCCTCGGCGGCAGCTTCTACTCGGTGAACATGCTGCCGTCGGGCTGGCGCACCATCACGCTGTTCAACCCGGTGGTCTACCTGATATCGGGCTTCCGCTGGAGCTTTTACGAGATCGCCGATGTCAGCGTCGGGCTCAGCCTCGGCATGACCGCGGGATTTCTGGTGGCCTGCATGGCGATCGTGGCCTGGATCTTCAGGACCGGCTACCGGCTGAAGAATTGACGCTTTGTAGCCCAGCCTGTAGCCCGGATGAAGCGCAGCGTAATCCGGGACAATTTGAGCGACTGGCAAGACCGGTCCCGGATTTCGCTGCGCTCCATCCGGGCTACGGGTTCTTTGCCACTCAATAGCAATGGAAATGACCGTGGCGGTAATAGCCGCGGCAGCGGTGGCCGCGGCGATAGCCGCGATCCGGGATGCCGAACACGCCCTTGACCGCGCCCATGGCGCCGCCGACACTGGCGCCGACGGCACCGCCAACCACGCCGCCCACCGGCCCGCCGATCCGATTGCCCTCATAGGCGCCCTCGTGCGCTCCGCGGACGATGCCCTGGGCATGGCCGGCATGAGGAGCTGCCGCCAGCGCCAAAGCGAAGGCAGCGGCCGCAAGCAACAGCCGCGCGGAGAGGCCGGCTGGGATAGCGGCCGCGGTCTTAACCTTGGTGGTGTTCATCTGGGTTCCTTGATGCGCGACGCGATTGCGCCGCCGGGCGGGAATATGAAACGCCCATGCGGCCAAATGGTTGCGCGGCGGCGGCCAAATCGGCGGGCGACGTCGCGGTCTGCTCGCGAAAATGTCAGCCCGCTGCGGCCGGCCGGCCCGGCTTCGGCCTTGTTTGCGCCGCGCGCCGGATTAACGATGGCGCGGGTCCGCCACTGGAACCAAGTTCGGATTCCATGCATATTGGTTGCCGGGGACGGAGAGCCGCGGCTTTGCGATCAGGCCTGGAGGCCAAAGGTAAATGCGTTCGTTCCTCATTGCGTTCACGTCCGTGATGCTTCTTGCGGCCGGCGCCGCGCAGGCCAAGGTCGATATCACCATCGACAAGGACAATCAGCAGATGACCGTCGCGGTCGACGGCGTGGCGCGTTATCACTGGCCGGTGTCGACCGGCATCCCGTCGCGCGAAACGCCGAACGGCAGCTTCCGCGCCTTCCGCATGGAAGAGGATCACTACTCCAAGGAATTCGACGACGCGCCGATGCCGCATTCGATCTTCTTCACCAAGATCGGGCACGCGATCCACGGCACCGACTCGGTGAACCGCTTGGGTACTCCGGCCTCGCATGGCTGCGTGCGGCTGTCGCGCGACAACGCATCGACGCTTTACGCGCTGGTCCAGAAGGAAGGCGTGCTCAACACCACGGTGACGCTGACCGGTTCGTCCCAGGTCGCGCTGGCGCGCAATCCGCGCGGGCGTAATGGCACCGCCGTCGCTCGCTCCGCGCCGCAGCAAGTTGACGGACAGTACGGCACCGCCGCCGCCGGCGACCCTGTCGTCCTGACACCGCAGCCGCGCGAATATCCGGCGCAGGCCCGTGTCGACGACGGCTACATCTATCCAGCCGACGGCAGCTCGACTGACCGGCGCTATCCGGCGCCGCCGTCGAGCCGCCGCGTCTACGGCGCGCAGGCCTATGGTCAGCAGCAATACTACGGCAATCAGGGCTATGCGCCGGCGCCGCAGGGCTATTACCAGCCGCGGCCGTATTACGAGCGCGGCCCCTACGGCAACAACTATCAGGACTGAGACACTGGCCCGCTGGCGGCGCCAGGCCGTGCGCCGTCAGTTCACACGCCCCTCACCCGCTTGTGACCGTTGCAAAGCGCCCGCGCCCGCGCGCGCCGTGGCTGGTCGTCGCGCCGTCATCTGATTGTAAAATTGGCCCGATATTCGGCGGCAAAAGCGCCCGCCTGGCCTCTGAAGGCCGATTCACGCGGAATGCCCGGACGAGATGGCCGGAAGCGCGGGTCAGTTAGGGCAAGATCAGAGGTCGAGATGAAACGGGGCATCATTGTCCTTTGCCTGTGCATCATGGCGATGGCCGGCTACTTCACCACGGACAGATGGGCCATCAGTCACACCACGCTGACGTTCCACGACGTGCTGCGCGACGACCGCAACGTCACGGTCGAGGTCGCGGTCCGGCGCGACCGGCAAATGCAGGCGATGGCCGAGATGATCGAGCTGCCGGTCGCGATCCTGAGCCACGGCAACACCGTGAAGAACACCGAGTACTCCTTCCTCACCAATGTGTTCGCATCGCGCGGCTACCTCGTGGTGAGCATTCAGCACGATCTCGATACCGATGCGCCGATGGTCACCAAGGTCGGCGAGGAATATGTCGGCCGCCGCATGCAGTACAATCGCGGCGTCTTCAACATCATGTATGCGATCGACGAGCTCAGGAAGCTCTACCCGAATGCCAACTATCGCCAGCTGACCTTGATCGGCCACTCCAACGGCGGCGACATCTCGATGTTCTTCGCCAAGCAGCATCCCGACCTCGTCAAGAAAGTCGTGACGCTGGACAATCTGCGCGTCCCCTTCATCACCGACGGCAGGATCAAGATCCTCTCGTTCCGCTCCCGCGATCCGGTGTTCAAGGCCGATCCCGGCGTCGTGCCCGACGACGAAACCTGCGCACGGCTCGGCATCAAGGTGGTCCGGACCGAATTCCATCACAACGACCTCAGCGATCGCGGCCCCGACAGCGCGAAGTCGTCGATCCAGGCCGGGGTCGGGCAATTCCTCGACGAGGATGCCGGCGAGACCACGCCGACGATGCCGCTCATTGCAGCGGCGGCGCCCACCTCAGCGAATGCAGCGCCGCCGGAGAAGAAATAGCTATCGCACAATTATGCACGCGCGCTGCGACGAGCCGTGGCGACGAGCCAGATTGCCGACACCAGGAAATAGAACGCGCCGAATCCGGCATAGGGAGCGACGTCGAGGATCGTCGGCGCCACCGTGCCGACCGATCGGCTGATCATGTAGCCGCCGGCCAGGGCCGACTGCGCACCGCTCAGGACCATCGCCCATTGCGCGCCGAACTCGCGCCAGCGCCTGACGCCGGTGGCCAATTGCAGCACACCCGCCAGGATCGCCCAAACCCCGAACACCGCCAACACGGCATAGCTATCGCGACCGATCGCCGCGATCACGGCGAGCGCCGTGATTGCACTGACCACGACATTCAACGCTTGAGATGGATTGGCGATCAAGCCGCCATTGACCCGCGCATCAGCCAGATTGGCTGTTGCGTCCCATGCCGGATAGATCACCAGCAGGAACGCGGCCGGGCCCGCTTGCCCGCTGAACAGAACGGCGGCGGCAACCCAGGCGATCGAGAAGATCGCGCGCCCGAAATAGTAGGATTGCAGCCAGCTGGATTGGGCCGAAAGTCGGTTTTGCATCGATTGACTCCATGTTTACCTACCTACTAGTAGGTAAGTGCGTGCTTTGGGTCAATCGCATGCCGGGACACCTTTTTGTGTCGAATGGGCGTTTGGTCCTGCCTTGACAACTTACCTACCGGAAGGTAGGCGCCGGCATGAACTCAATGATCTCGACCTCAGAGCGGATCCTCGATGTCGCGCAGTCCCTCATCGTCGCGGGGGGCTATAACGGGTTCAGCTATGCCGACATCGCCGATGCGATCGGCATCCGGAAGGCGAGCATCCACCACCACTTCCCGACCAAGGCCGAACTGGTTTCGGCGCTGATCGACCGTTACCGGCAGCAGACGGAGCTGGGCCTGCGGTCGCTTCAGGAGCAGTCCGGCGACCCTGTCGAGCAGTTGCAGTCCTATGTGAACTTCTGGCAGGGGTGCATTCAGGACGCCTCTCTGTCGTTCTGCGTCTGCGCGATGCTTGCCGGCGAGATGCCGATATTGCCGGACGAGGTCGCCACGCGCGTGCACGGCCACTTCCATCACCTTGCGGGCTGGCTGACATCGGTGCTGCAGGCCGGTGCAGAGCAACGCGTGTTCCGGCTGGGCAAACGGCCGCAAGACGAGGCTCACATGCTGATGGCATCGGTCCACGGCGCCATGCTCTCTGCACGCGCATTCGACGATCCCGGCCTGTTTGCCGCAATCATCAAACCCCAGATCGCCCGGTTGCTGGCAGCGGACCGCTAGGGCAAGGTCGCTCGCGCCTACTGCTCGCCGTCGCGCAAGCGCCGGTAGACCGCGCCCAGCACGTTCGAGTAGTCGTCGGTCCAGACCCGCTGCTTCTCGTCGGCTTCGGTCTCGGTCCACAAATCTGACGAGGCGAGTTTGCCGACATCGGCCTCCTCGCGCGCGGAGACCACGACCGAGGTCGAGAAGATATACTCGTTGTCGCGGCCGGAATCCTCGCTGTAGACCCAGCTCTTCATGTCGTTGGCGTCGGCAATGCCGACCACGACGCTGGCGAGTTCGAGATGTCGGTTGGAGACGTGCATCACCACCGCGCCCTGCGGGGCCAGCTTCTGCTTGTAGATCGCCATCGCCTCCTCGGTCGCAAGATGGATCGGGATCGCGTCCGACGAATAGGCGTCGACGATGATGAGATCGTAGACGCCGTCCGGCTCCTTGGCGAAGGTCAGCCGCGCGTCGCCGATCACCGGCTTCAGGTTCGGCTCGCAGTTCTGGATGTAGGTGAAGTATTTCGGGTCCCGCGCGGTATCGACCATCGACTGGTCGATCTCGAAGAAGCGCCAGTCCTCGCCGGGCTGCGACGCACAGGTCAGCGTGCCCGAGCCGAGCCCGATCACCGCGACCTTCAGCGGCGCGCCCTTGCGCTCGCGGATCGCTGATATCGCCCGTCCGATGCCGCCGTCCTTGTGGTAGTAGCTGATCGGTTCGGGCCTGCCGGTGACCGGCGTGCCGTCGTCGTTCTTGAACTTCTCGGCGCCGTGGATCGTGGTGCCGTGCATCAGCACGTGATACTGCCCGTTCGGCGTCACCACGATCTTGTGCACGCCGAAGAAGCTGCGCACGGTGTCGACGCGGCCGTCGTCGGACGGATAGGCACGCAGCACTAGGAGCGCGACGACGACGGTGGCGAAGATCTTCCAGCGATTGGCGTTGAGCGCGAGCGCGAGCAGCGCCGAGAGCACGCCGACCGCAGAGATCACCCAGACCCGGTGGTCGTCGAACCAGTTGAAGATGTCGCCGGCCGAATAGCTCGGCGCGATCAGCCCAACCGCCAGCACCGCAAGGAACGGCCAGTACCAGGCGGCCCAGCGCGGCAGCCGCTCGGCGCTGCCGGGACGGCACAGCGCCGCGAGCGCCAGCAGGATCGGATATTCGGCGACCCATGAGAAGGTAAAGGGCGCAATCAGCCCGGCGAACAGGCCGCCGACCATGCCGCCGAACGACAGCGCGACATAGAAGCCGGTGAGATATTTCGCGGCCGGACGGGTGCGCGCGAGTTCGCCGTGACAGGCCATCGCGATGATGAAGAAGCAGAGCTGATGACCGCCGAGCGTCAGCAGCAGGTTCTGCTCGCCGCCGACCGCGAGCAGGATCACGACGCCGGCAATCGCCAGCGGCTGCGCCAGCAACATCCCTTTGTGCGGCAGCAGCGGCCGCGACTGGAACACCAGCACCCAGGTCAACAAATACTGCGACAGCGGCAACACCCACAGCAGCGGCGCCGCCGCGACGTCGGTCGAGATATGCGCCGTCACCGCGATCAAGAGGCCGGACGGCACCGCGGCCAGGAAGATCCAACGCGCGCGCGAACCCCAGGACGGCGCCGGCGCATCGGCATCATCAAGGGGCATGTTGAGCGCGGCGGCATTGGCCGGCGACCGCAACAGCAGCACGCCGCAACCTGCGATCAGGAGGATCAGCAGGCCATAGCCGCCGGTCCAGATCAGGTTCTGGGTGCGCAGCGTGAACATCGGCTCGAGCAGCACCGGATAGGACAACAGCGCGAGGAAGCTGCCGATGTTGGAAGACGCGTAGAGGAAATACGGGTCGGGGCCGTTGGGATGACCGGTGCGCACGAACCAGGCCTGCAGCAGCGGATTGTTGGCGGCGAGCGCGAAGAACGGCAGCCCAATCGAGACCGCGAACAGGCCGAGCAGCCAGAGCGCGTAGCCCGAACTCGGCGGCTCGCCCCAGCCGCTCCTGATCGACAGCGGCAAGGTCAGCAAGGCGATGACGAGCAGCACCAGATGCACTGCGATCGGCACGATGCGGCTGTTCAGCTTCATCAGGAGATGCGCATAGGCATAGCCGCCGAGCAGCAGCGACTGGAAGAACACCATCGCCACCGACCACACCGCCGGCGAGCCGCCGAGCCGCGGCAGCACCATCTTGGTGAACAGCGGCTGCACCGAGAACAGCAGCAGGGCTGAGACGAAGATCGCGGTGGTGTAGACAACCAGCACCAGCCGGTTTCGCGAGGCGGACGGCTCAGACGTCATGAAGGCTCCGGCATGGACCCGGCGGGCGCCGGAGGCGGACGGTCCGGCGGCACCGCACCGGAGGACTTGAATTGAGCATATGGCAGTATCACGGACAAGAAACCGCGGTCACGTGGACTTGACGACGCGGCGCTGCGGCGCCACAGCACGCTGGATCTCTTCTTGAGCATGATCCTTTCGGAAAACCGGTTTCCACTTTTCCGGATCATGCTCTAATCACTCCTTCTTGAAGCGGACATGAACGAGACAGACGTCGTCATCATCGGTGCGGGGCATAACGGCCTCACCTGCGCGGCCTATCTTGCGATGGCCGGGCTGCGGGTGAAGGTCGTGGAACGCCGCAAGGTGGTCGGCGGCGCCGCCGTAACTGAAGAGTTCTATCCAGGCTTCCGCAATTCGGTCGCCGCCTACACGGTGAGCCTGCTCAATCCGCAAATCATTTCTGACCTGAAACTTGCCGATCACGGCCTCAGGATCGTCGAGCGCCGCGCCCAGAACTTCCTTCCCGCACCCGATGGCAGCTATTTGCTGACCGGCGAAGGCCGCACCCAGCAATCGGTCGCGAAACTCAGCGCGCGTGACGCGGCCGCCATCGGCGTGTTCTCGGGGGAACTCGAAGCCATCGCCGATGTGCTGCGCCAATTCGTGCTGCGCGCGCCGCCGAACCTCGTCGAGGGTTTTGGCTTGGGCGCGCTGAGCGAGGCCTTCAACGCGCTTGGCACCGCCAACATCCTGCGGCGGCTGACGCTGGAGCAGCAGCGCAATCTGCTCGACCTGTTCACGCGCTCGGCCGGCGACATGCTCGACGAGCGTTTCGAGCACGACCTCGTCAAGGCGCTGTTCGGCTTCGACGCCATCGTCGGCAACTACGCCAGCCCCTACGCGGCCGGCTCGGCCTATGTGATGCTGCACCACGCGTTCGGCGAGGTGAACGGCAAGAAAGGCGTCTGGGGCCACGCGCTCGGCGGCATGGGCGCGATCACCCAGGCGATGGCGCGCGCCGCGCGCAGCCATGGCGTCGAGATCGCAACCGATGCCGGTGTCCGCGAGGTGATCGTCGAGAAGGATCGCGCGCTGGGGGTTATCCTCGACAATGGCGAGGCGATCCGCGCCAAATACGTCGTCTCCAACGTCAATCCGAAGCTACTATACACCCGCCTGGTGCCCGAAGCTGCGCTGGCGGACGAGTTCCGCGGCCGCATCTCGCGATGGCAGAACGGCTCCGGCACGTTCCGGATGAACGTGGCGCTTGATGCCCTGCCCTCGTTCACCGCGCTGCCCGGTCCCGGCGATCACCTCACCGCCGGAATCATCATCGCGCCGAGTCTCGGCTACATGGATCGCGCCTGGCGCGACGCGCGCGAATTCGGCTGGAGCCGTGCACCCGTGGTCGAGATGCTGATCCCCTCGACGCTCGACGACAGCCTGAGCCCGCAGGGCCGGCACGTCGCGAGCCTGTTCTGCCAGCATGTGGCGCCGCAACTGCCCGACGGCAAATCATGGGACGATTATCGCGACGAGGTGGCCGACCTGATGATCGCAACCGTCGACGGCTACGCGCCGGGCTTCGCCGGCAGCGTGATCGGCCGCCAGATCCTGTCGCCGCTCGATCTCGAGCGGCAGTTCGGCCTGCTCGGCGGCGACATCTTCCATGGCGCGCTGACGCTGAACCAGCTGTTCTCGGCGCGGCCGATGCTCGGCCATGCCGATTACCGCGGCCCGCTCCGCGGTCTCTACCATTGCGGGTCCGGCGCCCATCCCGGCGGCGGCGTCACGGGCGCCCCCGGCCACAACGCCGCGCGCGCGGTCCTGGCCGACCATCGCGCGCTGTTCGCATAACGACGCGCCGCGCTCCCGGCGCGGCAAGCTGTGGACAGGCCTGTTGCGAAGCTGTGGGTTCGCAATGGACAGATATGCTGTGCCCCGACGGGAGAACCAGAGGACACCGTGGTGGACCGGCTGTGCAGAAGTGGCCAACAACCTCGCGGATAACGTGCGTGATGCCCTGTTGACGAGCTGCGCAAGGCTCGGTGGACAACCGGCAAAAAGAAAAACACCGGGCGTCGTTGCCCGGTGCTTGCCTTGAGAACGCCGTCGACGAAACTTACTTCAGCGAACCGCTGATCGAATTGAAGGTCCCGCTCAGCGACGAGCCGACGCCGTTCACCGCAGCGATGATGGCGATCGCGATGCCTGTTGCGATCAGTCCATATTCGATGGCGGTCGCGCCGGATTCATCCTGCAAAAACCTAACGAAAAAAGCCCTCATAGCAGCCCTGCCCTTGAGTTGTGATGCTTGGAACAGGAGGTTCCTGTTCCGGGGCCAGTACTACTACGGTGAAATCTAAAGTTGTCTAAACCGGGAACCTCTCAATTCTTGCGATATTCGACTGAATCGTGCTTGAAATTTTAACAAAATCCGCGCTACGGGCCTGCGATGACCCCAGCCACGCATCGCGCCAGCATCACCCTTCCTGACGAAGCGACCGCAAAGCGCGTGGTGGACGCACTTTCCGAGCTGTTCTTCGAGGATCAGGCGGCTTTTGCGGCCTTCGAGCGGCCGGACGGTCGCTGGGACGTCACGGTCCATTTTGCCGAGCCGCCGGACCAAACCTTGCTGCGCGAGCTGGTCGGCCAGGTGACGCGGCAGGATGTCGCATCGACTTTGGTATTTGATACCGTGGAGGCCAAGGACTGGGTCAAGGCCAGCCTGGAGGACCTTGTCCCGGTCGCCGCCGGCCGCTTCGTCGTCCACGGCCAGCACGACCGTCACAGAATACCGCCCAACAAGCTCGGGATCGAGATCGAGGCGGCGCTCGCCTTCGGCACCGGCCATCACGGCACCACCCGCGGCTGCCTGCTGCTGCTCGACCACGTGCTGAAAGCGTATCAGCCTCGCCGGGTGCTCGATCTCGGCACCGGGACCGGCGTGCTGGGGATCGCCGCGGCCAAGGCGCTGCACGGCAAGGTGCTGGCCAGCGACATCGACCCGCCCTCGGTGCGGGTGGCGGAGGAGAATGCCCGGCTGAACGGCGCCGGCCATCTGGTCGACGCGATCCGCGCCACCGGCTTTGCGTCGCCGCGGTTTGCCGAGGACGGACCGTTCGATCTCGTGCTCGCCAACATCCTCGCCAATCCGCTGCGGCAGCTGGCCGGGCCGATGGCGCGGCAGCTTGCATCATCGGCGCAGGTCATCCTCTCCGGCCTCTTGACCCACCAGGCACCGGCTGTGATCGCCGCCTATCGCGCCCGCGGGCTGGTGCCGCTGCGGCATCTCAAGATCGAGGGCTGGAGCAGCCTGCTGCTGCGCTCGGTGAGGTGAATGGCCGCCGCCGGCAGACAGTGCGGCGACTGCACGCTCTGCTGCAAGGTGATGGCGATCGACGAACTGGCGAAGCCCGCCAACGCTTGGTGCCCACATTGCAAGCCGGGGCGCGGCTGCCGGGTCTATCTGGACCGGCCGGCGGAATGCCGCGCGTTCGGCTGCGTCTGGCTGGTCAACGAGTTGCTCGAGGAGCACTGGAAGCCCTCCAGATCGAAGCTCGTGCTGACCACATCCGACGACGGCCTCGAGGTCCGGTGCGACCCGGGCTTCCCCGACGCCTGGCGTCGGGAGCCGTTTCGCAACCAGCTCATGCAATGGGCGATCTCCGGCGAGCCCCGCGACATGACCGTCGTCGTCATCGTCGGTCACCGCATGACGCTGCTGACGCCTGAGCGCGAATTCGATCTCGGGACCGTCGGGCCCGACGAGCGGATCGTGCGCGAACTCGACGGCACAAGGGTCGTCAATGCGACCGTGGTGAAGGCGTCGGTCCTCAAGCGGTAGACGCGATCTGCGGGCTGGTTATTTGGGTGCGGTGGACTCGCGGCCGGCCGTCTCGACCTTGTCCTGACTGGCGGCACGCCGGGCACGCGCCTCGACAAAGCGGTCCAGCATCTGGACGATGACGCCACGCGGCTTCTGTTCGACCGGCGCGATCGGGCCGCGCGGGATCGGCGGCGAGATCTTCTCAAACGTGAATGCAGGCATCGTGCATCTCCTCACCGTTGAGTTGAGACACTCCTGGACACTCCCCGTACGCTTGACCCGGGAGATGCAGTGGACATCGTCCGGTCAGTTCTACTATGCCATGTTTCAAGCAGAAGTTATGCCAAAAATGTGGTCAGCTTGGCCGCGTCTGCGCGAAGCTCATGCTCGACCCGAAAAGAGTGCGACAGCGATGTTCGAAGCCCATTTCCAGACGTTCGAAGAGCCCGAAGGCGGCGTGGCGCTGGCCGCACGCTTGAGCGCGCTGCGCGAGGAACTGGCACGGCGCAAGCTGACGGGATTTGTGGTTCCGCGCGCCGACCAGCAGCAGAATGAATATGTTGCGGCGTCCGAGGAGCGGCTCGCCTGGCTGACCGGCTTCACCGGATCGGCCGGGATCGCGATCGTGCTCGCCAAGGACGCGGCCCTGTTCGTCGACGGCCGCTATACGCTGCAGGCCGGCAAGCAGGTCGACCGGAAGGCCTGGCAGGTCGAGCCGCTGGTCGAGCCGCCGCCGGAGCACTGGTTGACCCGGCACCTGGCGGCGGGCGACCGCCTAGGATTTGACCCGTGGCTGCACACTTCTGCGGCAGCCGAACGGCTGGCGGCGGCCTGCACCAAGGCCGGCGCCGAGCTGGTTGCCGTCGACGGCAACCCGGTCGATACGATCTGGCACGAGCGGCCGGCACCGCCGCTCGGCCCGGTTTCGATCCACGGCACGCAGTTCTCCGGCGAAATCGAGGCCGAGAAGCTCAAGCGCATCCGGCTCGAAATCACCAAGCTCGGCGTCGATGCGCTGGTGCTGTCCGACAGCCATGCGGTGGCCTGGACCTTCAACATCCGCGGCGCCGACGTCTCGCATACGCCGCTGCCGCTGTCCTACGCGCTGGTGCCGAAGGACGGCCGGCCGCTGGTGTTCATCGATCACCGCAAGCTGTCCAACGCGACCCGCGACCATCTCGAACAATCCGCCGATGTCGAGGAGCCGGCGGCGCTGGCGCCAAAGCTCACCGAGCTTGCCAAGCGCGGCGCCTCGATCGCGCTCGACAGCGCGACCGCGGCCGACGCTCTCAGCCGCCTGATCGCGGGCGCCGGCGGCAAGCCGGTGCGCGGCAATGATCCGGTCAGTCTGCTCAAGGCAGTCAAGAACATCACCGAGATCGAGGGCACGCGCACCGCACATCAGCGCGACGCGGTGGCGCTGACCCGCTTCCTCGCCTGGATCGATCGCGAGGCGCCCTCCGGCCACCTCACCGAGATCGACACCGTCGAGGCGCTGGAGACCTTCCGCCGCCAGACCGGCGCGCTGAAGGATGTCTCGTTCCCGACCATCGCCGGCACCGGGCCGAACGGCGCCATCGTGCATTACCGCGTGACGCGCAAGAGCAACCGCCGCATCGCGCCCGGCGATCTCTTGCTGATCGATTCCGGTGCGCAATATCAGGACGGCACCACCGACGTCACCCGCACCATCGCGATCGGCCAGCCGACCGACGAGATGCGCGATCGCTTCACCCGGGTGCTGCGCGGCCATATCGCGATCGCCCGCGCGGTCTTCCCCGACGGCACCACCGGCGCCCAGCTCGACACGCTGGCGCGGCAATATCTCTGGCAGGCCGGGATCGATTTCGAGCACGGCACCGGCCACGGCGTCGGCAGCTATCTCAGCGTCCATGAAGGGCCGGCGCGGATCTCCAAGCTCGGTACCACGCCGCTGAAGCGGGGCATGATCCTGTCGAACGAGCCCGGCTACTACAAGACCGACGCCTACGGCATCCGGATCGAGAACCTCGAGCTCGTGATCGGCACCGACATCGCCGGCGCCGAGAAGCCGGTCAACGCCTTCGAGACGCTGACCCTCGCGCCGATCGATCGCCGCCTGATCGAGGTCGGCATGCTGAGCCCAAGCGAGCTGGCCTGGCTCAACGACTACCACGCCCGGGTCGCCCGCACGGTGCGCCCGCATCTCGACGACAACGCCACGAAGCTGTGGCTCGACGAGGCGACGGCGGCGCTGACGTAGCGGCGTCGCGTTTACGTTCACCCTCTCCTCACGTTCGGTGTCATTCCCGCGACCCGTCTTCGCCAAGGCTTCGCCGGGGTGAAGGAGCTGCGCCCGCCGAAGCTTTAGCGAAGGCGGCAAGCGGGGGATCCAGTACGCCGCGGCCCGTCGGCTCAAGAACACCTGCCTCTGGAATACTGGGTCCCCCGCTTGCGCGGAGGACGACAGCGGAGTTTGCGGGCACAGCGGCCTAATTGCGCGAGACGAAACATCGCCGCCGCGTGTCCCGAAATCGCATGGGCGTATGCCGAAACTCCCGTATTCCGCGCAAACGGGCACGCTAAAGTGGTTCCACAATGCGGAAACGGACCTGAATGCACGGCGTGATGGGCAAGCCGCCCGGCGCGGCCAAAGGCAACACTCAAGACAACATCGCGACATCGAAGGTCATGCTGCTGATGCTCGTCGTGATGACGGGCATCGCGCCGATCTCGCTCTACATGCTGGTCCCGGCACTGCCGGTGCTCGCGACCACGTTCGGCCGTGACATCTCGATCGCGCAGATGACGGTGTCGCTCTACATGGTCGGCATCGCGCTGTCGCAGCTGATCATGGGACCGCTGTCCGACAAGTTCGGCCGCCGGCCGGTGCTGCTTGCGGGCCTCGGCCTGATGGTGGTGGCCGGCATCGGTTCCGTGTTCGCCGAGACCCTGCCGCAGCTGATCGCGGCGCGGTTCTTCCAGGCGCTCGGCGGCGCCAGCGGCATGGTGATCAGCCGCGCCATCATCCGCGATCTCTATCCGCGCGAGCGGGTCGGCGCCATGATCAGCCTCGTCGTCGCCGCGCTGATGATCGCGCAGATGGTGAGCCCGCTGACCGGCGGCCTGCTGGAGACCACGTTCGGCTGGCGCGCGATCCTCTATTTCATCACCGCGGCGTCGCTGGCCGTCGCGGTCTTCATCGCGCTGGCGCTGCCCGAGACCCGCCGCGACCGCGCCGACAGTTCGAGCTTTCGCGGCGACCTCGGCAAGCTGCTGCACAGCCGCGCCTTCGTCGGCTATCTCCTGTGCCAGGTGCTGGCGTCGCAGATCATCTTCGCCTTCGCCGGCGGCGGCCCCTACATCGTGGTCACCCAGATGGGCCGCAGCAGCGCCGAGTATGGCGCGTGGTTCGCGATGACCGGGTTCGGCTACTTCGTCGGCAATTTGCTGTGCGTGCGGTTCGCGCCGCGGCACTCGCTGGAGCGACTGATCTGGTTCGGCCTCGCGTTGCAGCTCGGCGGCAGCCTGCTGAACCTGCTCTGGAGCTTCACTGGAGCAAACCAGGCCCCGCTCTGGCTGTTCGGCACCCAGATGATCGTGATGATCGCCAATGCCTTCGTGATGGCCAATTCCGCGGCCGGCGCCATCAGCATCCGTCCCTAGGCCGCCGGCACTGCCTCCGGCGCCATGGGCTTCCTGCAGCAGGGCATCGGCTCGCTGATCTCGCAGTTCGGCGCCTATCTCGGCGGCCACTCCACCACCACGCTGCCGCTGACATCGGCGATCACAGCGATCTCGATCGCCTGCGTCTGCACCATGATCTTCATCGTGCCGCGGCGGAACGTGGTGGTGAGCGAGGAACTGATCGCGCAGGCCGAGGAGGATGAGCAGGGGATGATGTGAGGCGTGCACCGCCCCCGAATCGACCAATCCAGCCAATTTTGACGTGTCAGCTATGTCTCCGAACACCTGTCAGTGATCTGTCCGGTCTAAACAGCAGGCGGGGGATCCGGTACGCCGCGACCTATCGACCAAAAATGACTGTCTCTGGAATACTGGGTCCCCCGCTTTCGCGGAGGACGACAGTGGAGAATGTGGCGCGATGCTGCGCCCCTCACTCCCCGATCAGCTTCAGCCACTCGTCTTCGGTCAGCACCTGGACGCCGTGCTTCTGGGCTTCGGCGAGCTTCGAGCCGGCGCCCGGCCCCGCGACGACATAGTCGGTCTTCTTCGAGACCGAACCGGCCGCCTTGGCGCCCAGCCGCTCGGCGGTTGCCTTGGCCTCGTCCCGCGTCATCTTTTCCAACGAGCCGGTGAACACCACGGTCTTGCCGGCGACCGCCGAATTGCTCTTCGGCTTCTCGGCATCGATGATCTCGTCGAGCTCCCCGGTCAGCCGCTCGACGATGCCGCGATTGTGGCTCTCGCCGAAATAATCCGCGATGCTCTTGATCACGGTGTCGCCGATCTGGTCGAGCGCATCCATCTCGGCGATGGCGTCCTCGTCGCCCTTGGCGACCTTGAGGCAGGCCTCGTGGAACGCCTCCCACGAGCCGTAGCCGCGCGCCAGCGCCAGCGCGGTGGTCTCGCCGACATGGCGCATGCCGAGCGCATAGATGAAGCGCTCCAGCCCGATCCGGCGCCGGCTGTCGATCGCGGCGAACAGATTGCGCACCGAGGTCTCGCCGTAGCCCTCGATCCCCTCGAGCTTCAGCTTCGCGTTGCGTTTCGGCAGCGTGAAGATGTCGGCGGGTTCCTTGACCCAGCCTTCGTCGAAGAAATATTGCAGCTGCTTCACGCCGAGGCCGTCGATGTCGAAGGCGCGGCGCGACACGAACAGGATGAGATGCTCGACCTTCTGGAACGGACAGGCGAACTCGCCGCTGCAACGCAGCCGCGAGCCCTCCTCGCCGGTCGCGGTCTCCTCGCGCACCACGTCGGTGTGCAGCGGGCATGGGCACTTCTTCGGAAAATGGAATTCCTTGGCGCTCTTCGGCCGCTTGTCGAGCACGACGTCGACGACCTGCGGGATCACGTCGCCGGCGCGCTGGATCACCACGGTGTCGCCGATCCTGATGTCGCGCCCCTCGCGCAGCACCTCGCCCTTGTTGCCGATGCCCTTGATGTAGTCCTCATTGTGCAGCGTGACGTTCTGCACGATCACGCCGCCGACGCCGACCGGCTCGAGCTTGCCGACCGGCGTGAACGAGCCGGTGCGTCCGACCTGGATCTCGATGTCGCGCAGCACGGTCATGGCGCGCTCGGCCGGGAATTTGTGCGCGATCGCCCAGCGCGGCGTGCGCGACACGAAGCCGAGCCGCTCCTGCCAGTCGATGCGATCGACCTTGTAGACGACGCCGTCGATGTCGTAGTCGAGCTCGGCGCGCTGCTCCTCGATCTCGCGATGGAAGGCGATCAACTCCTCGACCGAGTGACACAGTCTGGTCAGCGGATTGGTCTTGAAGCCGCAGCGCTCGAACCAGTGGATCATGCCGGTCTGGGTCTCCTCCGGCATCGCGCTCATCTCGCCCCAGGCATAGGCGAAGAAGCCGAGCGGTCGCGAAGCGGTGATGCCCGGATCCTTCTGCCGCAGCGAACCGGCCGCCGAGTTGCGCGGATTGGCGAAGACGGTGTCGCCGGCGGCTTTCTGCCGCTCGTTGAGCGCGAGGAACGCCTTCTTGGTCATGTAGACCTCGCCGCGCACCTCGCAGATCTCGGGCACGTTGCGGCCCTTGAGCCTCTCGGGCACATCCTCCAGCGTGCGGATGTTGGCGGTGACGTCCTCACCCTCGGCGCCGTCGCCGCGGGTCGCCGCGGTGACGAGCTCGCCGCCCTCGTAGCGCAGCGACATTGACAGCCCGTCGATCTTCGGCTCGGCCGAAAAATCGATCTTGTCGTCCGGCAGCTTCAGGAAACGCGCAATGCGTCCGACGAAGTCGACCACGTCGGCTTCGGCAAACGCGTTGTCGAGCGACAGCATCGGCAGTGAATGGCGGACCTTCTTGAAGCGTCCCGACGGCGCGGCGCCGACCTTCCGCGACGGCGATTCCGCGGTGACGAATTCGGGGAAACGCTTCTCGATCGCATTGTAACGCTGCCGCAGCGCGTCGTATTCGGCGTCGGTGACGCTGGGCGCGTCGTCCTGATAGTAGCGCTTGTCGTGGCCTTCGAGCTCGAGCGCAAGCCGCATCAACTCGACCTTGGCCTGGGCCTTGGTGAGTTTGTCGACGTCGACCGGTGCCTTCTTCGCTTTGGCGGCCATCGGCGACTAACTCGCCGCCCTGAGCAGTCGTTCCGCGGCGGCCCTCGCCTCCGCGGTGATCTCGGCGCCGGCCAGCATGCGCGCGATCTCTTCGCGGCGATGGTCGGCGGCGAGCGCGTTGACGCGGGTGGCGACGCGCTTGCCCTTGTCGAGCGCATCCTTGGAGATCAAAAGATGCTGGCTGGCGCGAGCCGCGACCTGCGGCGCATGCGTCACCGCCATCACCTGCACCTTGCCGGCAAGGCGTGCCAGCCGCGATCCGATCGCGTCTGCTACCGCGCCGCCGACGCCGGTATCGATTTCGTCGAACACCAAAGTCGGCGCCGAGCCGCGATCGGCGAGCACCACCTTCAGCGCCAGCAGGAAGCGCGACAGCTCGCCGCCGGAGGCGACCTTCATCATCGGTCCCGGCTTGGTGCCCGGATTGGTCTGCACCCAGAACTCGACGCGGTCGATGCCTTGCGGCCCCGGCGCCGCCGCATTGCTCTCGACCTGGGTCATGAACTTGGCGCGTTCGAGCTTGAGCGGCGCGAGCTCGGCATTGACGGCCTTGTTGAGTGTCTCGGCCGCCTTGCTCCGCGACGCCGACAGTTTCGCGGCCGCAGCCGCGTAGCGCTTGTCGGCCTCCGCGGCGGCCGCTTCCAGCCTCTTGAGCTGGTCGGCTCCGGCATCGATCAGCGCGACGTCACCAGCGTATTGCGCAGCCAGCGCCGCCAGCAAATCGACCGGCGTCGAATATTTGCGCGAGGCGGCGCGCAGCGCGAACAGCCGCTCCTCGATGCGCTCGAGTTCGGCCGGATCGAAATCGGTCGCCGCCAGCGCGGCGTGGAGATGCTGGTCGGCCTCCTCCAGCGCGTTGATCGCGATATCGATCGCCTTCACCGCCGGCTCGATCAGCGCCGGCGCATTGGCGGCACGACGCTCCAGCCGCCGCACTGCGGCCGACAGCGCCGACACCGGCGAATGCGGGCCGCCGATCGCTTCCTGCGCCTCGCGCAGATCGGTCGCGACCTTCTCGCCCTGCATCATGGTGGTGCGGCGGTTGGCGAGCTCGGTCTCCTCGCCCTCCTTCGGCGCCAGCGTCTTCAGCTCCTGCGAGGCGTGGCGCAGATAGTCGGCCTCGCGCGCCGCGCGCTCCATGCCGGCGCGATGCTCGTCAAGCGCGGTAGCGGCGGTCCGCCTGACATCCCAGAGCGCTTCCAGCGCCGTGACGTCCTTCTCATGGCCGGCGAAGGCGTCGAGCAGCTGGCGATGGGTGGAGGCGTCGACCAGCGCGCGCTCGTCGTGCTGGCCGTGGATCTCGACCAGAACCGCGCCGACCGCCTTCAGGGTCTGCACGCTGATCGCCTGATCGTTGATGAAGGCGCGGGTGCGGCCGTCGCCGAGCTGCACGCGGCGCAGGATCATCTCACCGGTGTCGTCGAGGCCGTTCTCGGCCAGGATTTTCGCCGCCGGGTGGCCCTTCGGGACGTCAAACGTGGCGGTGACCTGCCCCTGCTCGGCGCCATGCCGAACCAGGCCGGCATCGCCGCGGCCGCCGAGCGCCAGCGCAAAGGCATCGAGCAGGATGGATTTGCCGGCGCCGGTTTCGCCGGTCAGCACCGCCAGACCACGGGAAAATTCGATATCAAGCCGTTCGATCAGGACGATGTCACGGATCGACAGACGGGCCAGCATGCGAGGACAATTCCTAGCCGAGACCTATCTTCTTGAAGGTCCTGCTGATCCAGGATCCCTGATTCTCGCTCGGCTCGAGACCGCCGGACTTTACTAGATTATAGGCGTCCTTGTACCAGCGGCTGTCCGGAAAATTGTGGCCGAGCACGGCGGCTGCGGTCTGCGCCTCGCCGACGATGCCGATCGCCATATAGGCCTCGGTGAGCCGGTACAGCGCCTCTTCGACATGGCGCGTGGTCTGGTACTGCGTGACCACGGTCTTGAAGCGGTTGATCGCGGCGGTGAAGTCGCGCTTCTCGATATAGTAGCGCCCGACCGCCATCTCCTTGCCGGCGAGCTGGTCGCGCGCGGCCTGGATCTTGTTCTTGGCCTGGGTGGCGTATTCCGAGGTCGGATATTTGCGCACCACTTCTTCGAGCGCGGCGATCGCCTTCTCGGTGCGGCTCTGGTCGCGCGAGATGTCCGGGATCTGGTCGAAATGCGACGCCGCGATCAGATACTGGGCGTAGGACGCGTCCGGGCTGCCGGGATGCAGCGTGACGTAGCGGGTCGCGGAGCCGATGCAGCTGTCATAGTCGCCGGCCTGGTAATACGAATAGGCCGACATCAACAGCGACTTGCGCGCCCAGTCCGAATAGGGGTGCTGACGGTCGACTTCCTCGAACTTCTTTGAGGCGGCCTTCAGGTCCTTCTTCTCGTTCATCATGTACAAGCCCTCATTGTAGAGCTTGTCCGCGGGCTCATCGACGAACGTGTCGTCCTTGGCCATGAACTTGTCCCACAGCGCGCCGGTGCCGCAGCCTGAGAGCGGCAGTGCCAGCACGATCAGGCCCGCCGCGAAACGCAGCGCGCGCGCGGCCTTGGTCAGGCCGGAGACGTCAGAAGAGGAGCGTGGTTCGAGCGCCATACGCATTGCCGACATGAATTGTAAAACCTGACGCCTGTGATGCGGTTAACGGCGACCCCACTCCACCCATGAACCGCGGTCATGGATGCAATATCTCTCGCGCCGTTGGTGCCGCATCAGGCAACCGCAGGCCTGTTTAACCGAAAAATGACCGTGGACCAACCGAATAGGGAGCCAATCCGCCGGGAATAAGGCGGCCTGACAAAGCACACAGCCTGCTGGGGTTATTACGGAAATTGGGCTCGACCGGCTGGGCGATCAGGATCTGGGCGATCAGGACACGTCCGGGCCGTAGGCCGGGGCAACGAGGCCACCCACGGTGCCTGCACCGGCCTCGACATGGCCGCGGACCGGCCGCCGCGCAGTCTCCGATTCGACCACCCGCCAGGCGCTGCGGTCGGCGAGCAGCGCCTTCAGCACCGCGTTGTTCAGCTTGTGGCCGCCCCGGACCGAACGGTAGCTGCCGAGCAGCGGCAAGCCGGCCAGCGCCAGATCGCCGATCACGTCGAGCACCTTGTGGCGGGCGCACTCGTCGGCGTAGCGCAGGCCCTCGGCATTGAGCAGGCGGGCCTCGTCGAACACCACGGTGTTGTCGAAGGAGGCGCCGAGCGCGAAGCCCGCGCCCCACAGCCGTGCCACGTCGCTCATGCAGCCGAAGGTGCGGGCACGCGCGACCTCGCGGCGGAAGCTTTCCGGCGACAGATCGAAGGAATAGGTCTGGCGGCCGATCACCTTGTTGGTAAAATCGATCTCGACTTCGGCGCGGAAGCCGCCGGCGAACGGACGCAGTTCGCCCATCGCATCGCCGATCTTGACCTGCACCGGTTTGAGCACCTGGATGAAGCGGCGGACCGCCGGCTGGGTCACGATGCCGGCCTGATCGATGGCTGCGACAAACGCGGCAGCACTGCCGTCCATGATCGGAACTTCCGACCCGTCGATTTCGATGGTGGCGTTGTCGACGCCCATGCCGCGCAGCGCCGCAAGCACATGCTCAGCGGTCGAGACCAGCGGCCCTTCGCGGTCACCGAGCACCGTCGCAAACTCGGTTGCGATCACAGCGTCGGCGGTGGCGGTCACTTCGCGGTCGGTACCGTCAAGACCGGTGCGGACAAAAATAAAACCTGCATCAACAGGTGCAGGGCCCAGCGTGAGACTAACAGGAAGACCGGAATGAACGCCCACGCCAGTCACGGTGGCTTGCGACCGAAGCGTTGTTTGACGGCTGAACTTCATTCGAAAATGCCCACTACCCGACTTCACTCAATACAAGTGGCCAAACTTCCCCAAGGCCGACTCGCTTGAGCTCCCCAAGTCCCGGCAGACCATAGTGATTGCCCTAAACCGCGCCAACTCACGCTTGTTTACCGATTGTTACCCCATCTCTGCCGCATTCGTGCCCGAGCTTAACCAAATTGCCGCAGCGGAAACGGCCGGCGGAGAGCCGCCATCCAATCATCCAAAGAATAATTAATCATTTAAAATCAGTTGCTTGTTTATCGAGCCGAACCGCCTGCCCGCCACAAGGAGAAGGCCCCGGCAGTTCCCCGCCGAGGCCTTCTTTGTCGCCAAGATTGTAACAAACTTCAGTTGGCCTGCCGGCGCAGGAAGGCCGGGATATCAAGATGGTCGTCACCCTGTGGCGCCGGGGCAACAGGCGCCTGGCGGCCATGTGCGTCCAACCCCTGCGGCGCGGGCCGCTTTGCATATTCCGATACCGGCGATTCGTTCGCCGAGATCTGCTGGGCGACGCTGCGGGCCGGCTTGCGCTCGGGCAGCGCCGGCATCGCAGGCATCGCCGGACCGGAGGCACGGGCCGCGATCGGCGGTTCGGTTTCTTCGTCGCGGCGGCCGAGGCCGACATTGGCCAGCCGCTGCAGCAGCGACAGCCGGGTCTTCTGCGGGTGTTCCGCCTCGCCGTCACCGCTGGCCTGGCGGATTTCCGCCTGCGCCGGCATCGGCAGGTCCTCGAATTTCGGCATTCGCGGGGCCCGCACCGGCGACCGCTCGGCTGCCTGCGGGATGAAGGTCTCGGGCGGCATCTGCTCGTGCTGCTCGGCCTTGGCCGCCTCGTGGTCCGGGAACAACGAGGGCTTCTGGGCAATCGGCCGCACCGTGACATCACCGTAGGACGCCGGCTGCATCGGAGCCTGGGGTGCGCTATCCGGGGCAACCGCCGCGGCGATCGCCGCCAGCGCGGCGCGCTCGACGGCCGGGCGCTGCTGGGCTGCGGAAGGAGCTGCGATCGGTGCAACGGTCACGCCGGTCGGCGGCTCCAGCTTCTGGGCCCGCTCGGCCATGCGCTGATTGTCGGCGCGCAGGCGGGCGGTCAGGTCGGCCAGCCGGCTCTCGGGCGAACCGCCCGACTGCTGCGCGGGAGCCTGGGCACGCGAGGCGATCGCGGCCTGCTCGATACCGGTTGCGACCACCGAGACGCGAATGATGCCGTCGAGCGATTCGTCGAAGGTGGCGCCGACGATGATGTTGGCGTCGGCATCGACCTCCTCGCGGATGCGGGTCGCGGCTTCGTCGACCTCGAACAGGGTCAGGTCCTTGCCGCCGGTGATCGAGATCAGGAGGCCGCGGGCGCCCTTCATCGACGAGTCGTCGATCAGCGGGTTGGCGATCGCAGCTTCGGCTGCGGTCAGCGCGCGCTTCTCCCCGGTGGCCTCGCCGGTGCCCATCATCGCCTTGCCCATCTCGCGCATCACGGCGCGGACGTCGGCGAAGTCGAGGTTGATCAAGCCTTCCTTGACCATCAGGTCGGTGATGCAGGCGACGCCCGAGTACAGCACCTGGTCGGCCATCGCGAACGCGTCGGCAAAGGTGGTCTTCTCGTTGGCGACCCGGAACAGGTTCTGGTTTGGGATGATCAGCAGCGTGTCGACCACCTTGTGGAGCTCGGAAATGCCGTGCTCGGCGGTGCGCATGCGGCGCTGGCCTTCGAAGTGGAACGGCTTCGTCACCACGCCGACGGTGAGGATCCCCATCTCGCGGGCGGCCTTGGCGATCACGGGCGCGGCGCCGGTGCCGGTGCCGCCGCCCATGCCGGCGGTGACGAACACCATGTTGGCGCCGGTGAGGTGATCGCGCAGCTCGTCCATGACTTCCTGCGCGGCCGCAGCGCCGACATCGGGCTGCGAGCCGGCGCCGAGACCCTGGGTGACCTGGGTGCCCATCTGGATGATGCGCTGCGCCTTCGACATCGTCAGCGCCTGCGCGTCGGTGTTGGCGACGACGAAGTCGACGCCCTGCAACCCGGCGGTGATCATGTTGTTGACGGCATTACCACCCGCGCCGCCGACGCCGAAGACGGTGATCCGCGGTTTCAGCTCGCTGATGTCAGGGGGTGTCAGATTGAGTGCCATGGTTGCCTCTCTCGATTATGCGCGCGTTGGTTCGCCCCGGCCGCTGGCCGCAGGAGCTGGTGAAAATGCAATGAGCCGGGGTGCGGTCATCAGAAGCCCTCGCGAAGCCATCGTCCGACCTTTCCGAAGTAACCGTCTGTCCCTGTCCGGAGCTGCCGCGTGCGCCGCGGTTCGACATGTTCAAGATGAGCGTATTGCGGGTAGACCAGCAGGCCCGTCGGCACCGAGAACGAGGCGCCCTTCGCCTCGTTCGGCAGCCGGCCGAAGCCGAGCGGGCGGCCGATGCGGACCTGACGGTTCAGAATGCGGGTGGCGAGCTCGACCGTGCCGGTGAGCTGCGACGCACCGCCGCTCAGCACGACGCGCGCCCTCGGCTCAGCCGCAAAGGGAGAATCCGCGAGCCGGTCACGGATCATTTCAAAAATCTCCTCGGCGCGATGCCGGACAATGTTCGCAATCGTGGCGCGGGACACGATTTGCGGTGTCTCCCGATCGTCGCCTGCAGTAGGGACGGACATCAGCTCACGCGAGTCCGATCCGCCGGTCAGCACTGTGCCGTATAAAGTCTTGATTCGCTCGGCGTCCGCAATGCACGCGCCGATGCCGCGCGCAAGATCCATCGTGATGTGTTGCCCGCCGAGCGCAAATCCGGATGCATGTACGAGGCGGCCGCCGGAATAGGTTGCGATCGTGGTCGAGCCCGCGCCCATCTCGACAACGGCTGCGCCGAGATCGGCTTCGTCGTCGGTCAGCACCGAGAGGCCTGCGACATAGGGGCTCGAGGCCATGGCCTCGACGTTGAGATGGCAGCGCTCGACCACCAGCATCAGGTTCTTGGCGACCGTGGCATCCGACGTCACCACGTTCATGTCGACGCCGAACTGGCGCGCCACCATGCCCCGGGGATCGCGGATGCCCTTGACGCCGTCGAGCGCGTAGCCGACCGGCAGCGCGTGCAGCACGGTGCGGCCGGCGCCGGCGGCATGCCGCATGCCGGCCGAGGTGACGCGGCTGATATCGTCCGAGGTCACCGAGCCGCCGCGGATATCGGCCGCGGCCTCAACCAGCTGGCCATGCTGCCGGCCGCCTGAGACCGACAGCAGGACGGATTCGACACGGACCTTGGCCATGCGCTCGGCCAGCGCCACGGCATGGCGCACCGCCTTCTCGCATTCGGCGAGGTCGACCACGGCGCCGGCCTTGACGCCGCGCGACTGGATTTGGCTGTAGCCGATCAATTCGACCGCATGGGTGCGGCCGCGCAGCGCCTCGTTCGGCGGCGACGGCTTGAGCCGCGCGATCATGCAGGCGATCTTGCTGGAGCCGACGTCGAGCGAAGCCACCATCGCGGTGCGCTTCTGCATCGGACGGGTCTTCGGGGTCAAATTGCGGTCGAGGCCGGTCATGCGCTGTCACCGGCCTTCTTCTTGGACTTCTTGTCCTTGAACAGTTCGTCGCGCGCCTTGCCGGCTTCCTCGGACAATTGCACGATCAGCCGATCGGGCAGCCGCATGTCGACGGCGACAATGTCGCGCGAGAACAGCTTCTCGTCCTTGTCGAGCTTGGAGAGTGCGGCGAGCGCATTGCCGACATCGTTCTCGGGCAGGCGGATGTCGAGGCCGTCCTTCAGACGCAGGCTCCAGCGCCGCTCACCGACGAAGATCGCGGCCTTGGTCACCGAACGCACCTGCGGATAACGGTCGAGCAGCGCCAGGAAGTCCTGCGCGCGGGTGTCGGCGCCCTTGCCCACGACCAGCGGCAGATTGAGGAAGCGGCGCGTGACGTAAGGCTCCAGCACCGCGCCGTCGGAGGCGATCACCGACAGGCGGCCGTTCTGCTGCCACAGCGCGAAGGCGGTGCGCTCGACGATGTCGATCTGCAGCCGGCCCGGATAGAGCTTGAGGATCGTGGCGTCCGCGATCCAGGGATTGGCCTTCAGCTTGGCGCGCACGGTATCGGCGTCGAGGAACAGCAGCGAGGAACGGCCGTTGACGCCGCCGATCGCAAGCACCTCGTCCTGGCTCAGCTGCTTGCGGCCGTTGATGCCGACGGTCGTGATGCGGAAGCCCGCGGAATTGGCCAGCGCGTTGCGGGTGTCGCTGAGCGCGGTGGTGAACTCCTCGACATGGCCGCCCTTGACGATGCCGAAGCCGAGGCTGCCGAACAGAAGCGCAAGCGTCGCGACCAGGCCGATGCGGCGCGGCAGATAGCGTTCGACCATCAGGATGTAGCGATTCGGCGGCTCGCGATCGATCAGCTGCGGCTGCTTGGCGGGACGGCGGCGGCGACGCGCCAGATGGGCGCCGACATACTCGCGCAGCAGCACCGCCGCTCCAATAGCGGCTGCTCTCAGGTCAGCTTGGGGCCCCAGCGATCGCAGCGATCGGGTGAGGCGTCCTGCACCATCCATTGCACGAACTCGTCACGTGTTGTGCCCGCAAACCCCGCGGGTCCCGGCACACATCACGTCTCGGCTAGACCGGTGGGATTAGAGTGGCCCCCTGTTCCCTGGTTGCGATCCTCGAAGCGGTAATCCGCGACAGCTCACGCCCCGGCAGCCAAGCGCTACATGCGCCGCCAGCGTTAACCTTCGGGCTTCCTGGTAAACAAACGGTAAATGAGTTCAGCCTGGAGTGTATTTTGATCAACGCTCTGAGTACTTTGCCGCGAACCCGTTAGCATTTTAGCAACAGGCCCCGGGTTCCATCCGGCCGAGTCGAGCGCCTTCCCGCCCGATCGGCCTTAACCTCCGGCGCGGCGGCGGGCGAGCGCGATCTGGTCGTTGAGGAAGTCGGCAAACGCGATGCCCTGTGCTTTCAAGGCTTTAGGGTACAGTGATGCCGCGGTCAGCCCGGGCAGCGTATTGGTCTCGAGGTAGACCGGGCCATTGGCCGACACGATGAAATCGCTGCGTGAGTAGCCGGTGCAGGACAAGGCACGGTGCGCCCGCAGCGCGTGGTCCATGATCGCGGTGGTCACCTCCGGCGCGAAGCGGCCGGGACAGATCTCCTGGGTCGACTTCAGAAGGTATTTGGCTGTGTAGTCGAACGCGCCCTCCCCCGGCACGATCTCGATCGGCGGCAGCGCGAATACCCTGCCGTCGGACTGCTCGAGCACGCCGCAGGTCGCCTCGACGCCCGAGACGAACGGCTCGATCAGATAGTCTTCGTGCTTCGCGGCGTTGCGGACCGCGACGAGATCCTGCTTGGCGTTGACGAAGATCAGCCCGTAGCTCGAACCGTCCTTCGCCGGCTTTGCGATCAGCCTGCCGTATTTCCCGAAGGCGTCGTCGATCTCGTCGACGGCAATGCCCTGCGGCGCGTTGAGGCCCGCGATCGCGGCGAAGCGCTTCGCCGACGGCTTGTCGAACGCCAGATGCGACGACGCCGAACCGGAGCCGGTGAACGCGACGCCGCGCATCTCGCACATCGCCTGCAATTCGCCGTTCTCGGCGCGGCCGCCGTGCAGGCCGAACACCAGCACACGCCGCTCGGCGCGCGCTTTGTCGAGCGCCTGGTCGAGCGCGATGCCGCGACCGTCGGGCTTGAAGTCGACTTCGAAGGGCCGCGTGTGGCCGAGCAGCTTCTCGGACGTCACCGCATGCACGGTGTCGTCGACATCCCAGAACCAGAGCTCCGCATCGGGCAGCGCGCGGTGCAGCGCCTGCGTGCTCGCCACCGAGACCAGCCGCTCCTTGTTAGTGCCGCCGAACAGAATGGTCACCTGCATGTTCTTTGCCTGTCGTTCGCTACGCCCGTCATTCCGGGGCGCGTGGAGCGCGAGCCCGGAATCCATTTCACCCCTTGTCTTGCGGCGCGATGGATTCCGGGTTCTCGCTTCGCGAGCCCCGGAATGACGACTCCGTTGAATTCCCGATCCGCTTGATTTCCCAGTGCAGCTCAATTCCGCTGGTTTGCCTGACCCGCTCGCGCACCGTCTCGCCGAGCGTCTCGATGTCGTGCCCGGTCGCGCTACCGGTGTTGATCAGGAAATTGCAGTGCATCTCCGACACCTGCGCGCCGCCGACCTTGAGGCCGCGGCAGCCGGCGGCGTCGATCAACTTCCAGGCGCTGTTGCCGGGCGGGTTCTTGAAGGTCGAGCCGCCGGTCTTCTCGCGGATCGGCTGCGCGGTCTCGCGATGGGTCTGCACCTCGTTCATGCGGGCGCGGATCGTCTCCGCATCGGTGATCGTGCCGCGAAAGCGCGCCGAGGTGAACACGATCGACGGATCGACACCGCTGTTGCGATAGACGAACTTCATGTCGGCATTGCCGAACACATGCTTGGTGCCGTCGCGACCGACGCCGGTGGCCTCGATCAGCACGTCCTTGGTCTCGCCGCCATTGGCGCCGGCGTTCATGCGCAGCGCACCGCCGACCGTGCCGGGAATGCCGAACAAGAATTCCATGCCGCCGATATCAGCCGCCGCCGCCGTTTCGGCGACGCGCTTGTCGAGCGCGGCGGCGCCGGCGGTGACGACATCGCCGGCCGCACTGGTTTCGCCGAACGCACGCGGCGCGAGCCGGATCACGACACCAGGCATGCCGGCGTCGCGCACGATCAGATTGGAGCCGACGCCGACGACATAGACCGGCAATTCCTGCGGCAGGCGCTTCAGGAAGTAGGCGAGATCGTCTTCATCCGCCGGCGTGAACAGCACCTGCGCCGGACCGCCGACGCGAAACCAGGTCAGCTCCGCCAGCGACTGGTTCGCCAGCAGCCGCCCGCGCAGCTCCGGCATCGCGGCTTTGAGGCCGGGCGTGATGTCGGGGAAGGTCATGCGTACCCCCTCCATCCGTCATGGCCGGGCTTGTCCCGGCCATCCACGTCTTGCAATATCTCCGCATGGCAGGGGGATACATCTATTTTCTGACCAACCGTCCGAACGGCGTGCTCTACGTCGGCGTAACGAGCGATCTCGTCCGCCGGACATTTGAGCATCGTTCTGGATTCGTCGATGGATTCACCAAGCGTTACGACTTGAAGCGGCTGGTCTATTTCGAGCAATTCGACGATATCCGCACAGCTATCCAGCGTGAACATACCATCAAGCATTGGCCTCGCGCCTGGAAGGTCCGCAAAATCATTGCAGCGAATCCAAACTGGGACGATCTGTACGACACGATCGTCCAGTGAAGACGTGGATGGCCGGGACAAGCCCGGCCATGACGGGGATGGATACGAGACCATCATCACCCCAGCGCCTTCAATTCGCCGGGCAGTGCGTAGGCCCATTGCGTGATGTTGCCGGCGCCGAGGCAGACGACGAGGTCACCGGACTTGGCGAGGCCGTGCACGATGCTGGCGAGTTCGCCGGCGTTCGGCAGCGGCACCACGTTGCGATGGCCGTGGGCGCGCAGGCCGGCGGCGAAATGGTCACGGTCGATACCTGCGATCGGCGCCTCGCCGGCCGGATAGACCTCGGCGACCACGACCGCATCGGCGTCGTTGAAGCAGGTGCAGAATTCCTCGAACAGCGATTGCAGGCGGGTGTAGCGATGCGGCTGCACCACAGCGACGATCTTGCCGTTGGTGGATTCCCGCGCCGCCTTCAGCACCGCCGCGATCTCGACCGGATGATGACCGTAGTCGTCGATCACGGTGATGCCGTTGGTCTCGCCGGTCTTGGTGAAGCGTCGCTTCACGCCGCCGAAGCCGGCCATCGCCTGGCGGATCACGTCGTCGGACACGCCGAGCTGGTGCGCGACCGCGATCGCCGCCGTCGCGTTGGACGCGTTGTGGCGTCCCGGCATCGGCAGCGTGATGTCCTTGATCTCGTGCGTCGTGCCTGACTTGCGATCGCGGATCGCGACGGTGAACTTCGAGCCGCCGCCCATCGGCGTGAGCTCCAGCAGCTGCGCATCGGCCTGCGGATTCTGGCCGTAGGTGATGATGCGGCGATCCTCGATCTTGCCGACCAGGCTCTGCACCACCGGATGATCGGTGCACATCACGGCAAAGCCGTAGAACGGAACGTTCTCGATGAAATTGCGGAACGCATCCTGGATCGCCTCGAAGGTCTTGAAATGATCGAGATGCTCGGGATCGATATTGGTGACGACGACGACGTCGGACGGCAGCTTCAGGAAGGTGCCGTCGCTCTCGTCGGCCTCGACCACCATCCAGTCGCCGGCCCCGAGCCGCGCGTTGGAGCCGTAGGCATTGATGATGCCGCCATTGATCACGGTCGGATCGAGCCCGCCGGCGTCGAGCAAGGTCGCGACCATCGTGGTCGTGGTGGTCTTGCCGTGGGTGCCGGCGATCGCGACGCAGCTCTTCAGCCGCATCAACTCCGCCAGCATCTCGGCGCGCCGCACCACGGGAATGCGCCGCGCGCGCGCCGCCATCAGCTCGGGATTGTCGCGCTTGATCGCGGTCGAGACCACGACGACATCGGCGCCATCGACATTCTCGGCGGCGTGGCCGACCGAGATCTTGGCGCCCTTCTTGCGCAGCCGGTCGAGGTTGTAATTGTCCGACGCGTCGGAGCCCTGCACGGTGTAGCCAAGATTGATCAGCACCTCGGCGATGCCGCTCATGCCGATGCCGCCGATCCCGACGAAGTGAATGGGTCCGATCTCGCGCGGCAGTCTCATGATCCGGTTCCTGACATCATCATCCGACCGGTGCGGGCTTCGCTGCGGAACGGACGATTGGGCCTCTTTGTGCGCCCCATATCGGTGGTGGCGCAGACTACTGGATGCCCCGCTTTTCCCGTGCGTGACAAGGGCTTTTTCCACTCCGCGGCCGCGGAAATGCCGCTGTTGTCGGCCAACGGCCAGTGCTTGATATCTGGCAACACGGACGTCTCCATGGCGGCCCGGGCGCTACGCCGCTCCCGGCCGCGCAGCGCGCGCGGCGAACTCGTCCTGCATCTCGATGACGCGAAGATAATTGCGCAGCCGGTTGGCCTCGAGCACGCGCAGCAGCTTGTTCTGGTGATAGGGCAGCACGAGCTCGGCCAGCTGTGCGCTCCAGGCGGCGTTCATGTCGAACAGCACGCCAAGGCCGAACACCGCGGGGATCTCGGCGAAGCCGAACTCCCTGCCCTGCGCCAGCTCCTCGCTCAGGAAATCGTCGATCGCGGTCATCACGCCGTTGCGCGCGCCGCCGGACGCGTTTGCGAATGCGGCAAGGCCCGCGCCGCGAAATCCGCGGCCCTCGACCAGCGCCGGACGATCCAGCGTGGCGCCGGCATTGAAACTGTGCGGATGACGATACGCTGCGGGAATCTGCTCGGGCGCGTAATACATGTCGCGCCGGCCGCAAGGCCAGCCGACATCGTGCAGGAAGACCAGGACCGGCTTGCCGGCGCGGCGGCTGATCGCCTCGATCAGCCGGAGCTCGTGATAGACGGTGTACCAGTTGTGATCGCCATCGACGATCCAGGCGTCGGCGGCATCCAGATCACCGAACGCGTCGAGGCTCGGCTTTGCGACGTGTCGCACGTCCGGATTGGCAGCCACCCAATCGAGGAATGCGCGCTTCGGCGCGGGATCGATGCTGGTGAGCCGGCCGCCGCGGGCCCGGCAGTGATCGGCAAGCAGCGCCGACATGCCGCCATACTCGGCGCCGATCTCGACCACATCGCGCGCCTCCGCCAGACGCAGCGCTTCGAGGATCAGGTCCGAGAACTCCGAGACGGAGTGGATCAGCAGATCCGTCATGATCTAACCCTCCCCCGGCGTCCTGCCGGATTGGCGCATCAAATGCCGGCCACCTTGGCAACCAGATCGGCGAGCCGCTCGGCGGCATCGAGCCGGCCGACGCCGCGCGCGGCCTGCGCCATCGCGGTCAGCCTCGAAGGCTCCGCGGCGAAGGCCGAGATCTCGGCGGCGAGACGCTCCGGCGTAAAATCGCTCTGCGCGATGCGCAGCGCGCCGTTGGCCTGCGACAGCACGCCGGCGTTGGCGAACTGGTCCTGATCGATCGCGCCGGGCAGCGGCACCAGGATCGAGGGCCGGCCGATCGCGGCGAGCTCGGCAATGGTGCCGGCGCCGGACCGCGAGATCACCAGCTGGCTCGAGGCGAGGCGCGCCGGCAGGTCGGCGAAGAACGGCGCCAGCTCGGCATTGATCTTGAGCCGGTCGTACACCGCGCGGACCCGCGCCATGTCCTCCTCGCGCACCTGCTGGGTGACGATCAGGCGGCTCCACAGTTCGGGCGCTAGCTTCTCGAGCGCCGGCGGCACGATGTCGCTCATCACCCGCGCGCCCTGGCTGCCGCCGACGACGAGCAGGCGCAACGGCCCGTCCACCTCGGGCGACGTGTATTTCACTGCAGCCGCGGCAAGGATCGCGGGCCGCATCGGCGTGCCGACCGTGGTCGCCTTGCCGGCCAGCGCGGGATCGCGATCGAGCACGCCGGGCAGCGAGGTCGCGATCGCGTTGACGCGGCCGGAGAGAAAACGATTGGCGCGGCCGAGCACCGCATTGGCGTCGTGGATGATGCCGGGAACACCGAGCATCCGCGCCGCCACCAACGGCGGCAAGGTCGGGTAGCCGCCGAAGCCGACCACGGCCGCGGGCTTCAGCCGGCGCACCAGATTGGCGGCAATGAGGGTGCCGTAGCCGAGCATCAGCACGGTCTGCGCCAGCGAGATCGGGTTGCGGCTGCGCACGGTGGCGCTCGGCACCAGGTCGATGCTTTCGCGGCCGAACAGGCCGGAGTAGCGCAGCGCACGGCCGTCGGTGGCAAGCCGCACCCGCAGGCCACGCCGGATCAGTTCCACGGCGAGCGCTTCGGCCGGGAACAGATGGCCGCCGGTGCCACCGGCCGCCAGCAGAATCAAGGGCGCGTTGTCCATGGCCGCCTTTTACATCGTCATTGCGAGCGAAGCGAAGCAATCCATAGCCCCGCAAAGCGGAGAGATGGATTGCTTCCGCCTTCGCCAAGGCTTCGGCGGACAGGTCGTCGCTTCGCTCCTCGCAATGACAACAAGGGTCACCTACGCGTAGGCGCGCTGGGCGCTGGCGCCTTCCATCGATTCGATTTCGGTGCGCGGCCGCTGCCGCGTCAGCGCCAGCATCATGCCGACGCCATAGGCGAGCGACACGAAGGACGAGCCGCCATAGGAGATGAACGGCAGCGTCATGCCCTTGGCCGGGATCAGTTGCAGATTGACCGCCATGTTGATGGTCGCCTGCACGCCGAACAGGATCGCAAGTCCCGACGCCGCGAAGCGCGAGAACATGTCCTCGGTGGCATAGGCCCGGGTCAGCGTGCGGATCACGATGAAGCCGAACAGCGCGACCAGCATCAGGCAGAGGATGATGCCGAATTCCTCCGCCGCGACCGCGAACACGAAGTCGGTGTGGCTGTCCGGGAGGCTGCGTTTTGCAATTCCCTCGCCCGGGCCGAGACCGAACCAGCCGCCGTTCCAGAACGCCTCCATCGCGGTGTCGACCTGGAAGGTGTCGCCCGAGGCGGGGTTCATGAAGCGCTTGATGCGGCCGGCGACGTGCGGCACCAGCAGATAGGCGCCGAACAGGCCGGCGCCGGCGGCGCCGGCGAGCCCGAACACCCAGATCATCCGCATGCCCGCGATGAAGAACAACGCGCCCCACACCGTGAGGATCAGCATGGTCTGGCCGAAGTCGGGCTCCATCACCAGCAGCGTGACCAGCGTCATCAGCAGCACCAGCGCCATCGAGGTCGCCGGCATCTCCGGCCGCTTTGTCGATTCCGCAAACAGCCAGGCCGCGACGATCACGAAGGCGGGTTTGGCGGCCTCGGAGGCCTGGATATTGACGCCGAGCAGGGTGATCCAGCGCCGCGAGCCCTTGACCTCGGGCCCGACAAGGAGCGTGAGTACGATCAGCGCGATCGACACTGCGAATACGATCAGCGCGGTGCGCCGGATCTGCCGCGGCGTCATGAACGAGACGCCGATCAGCACGATCAGCGACGGCACCAGGAACATGACGTGGCGGTTGAAGAAGTGGAACGGATCGAGCCCGATCCGGGTCGCCACCGGCGGGCTCGCCGCCAGCGACAGGATGACGCCGGCCAGCATCAACGCGGCGATCGCCACAAGCAGCAGCTTGTCGACAGTCCACCACCAGTCCGAGAACGGGGTGCGTTGGTCACGGGCGAGCATGGGCGTCCCCAGATGGCAGAGATAACGTCCATTGGTGGCGCAGGATGGTTTCCAAGGGGTTAACGGGTTGGGTAACTTTTGAGGGAGGTGGATTGGGGCCCGCGGCCTCGAGCTGGCACCGTCATCCCCGCGCAAAGGCTTCGCCTTTGTCGCTGGAGGTGCGAGCAGAGCGAGCCTCGAAGGATGAACGGCCCGGCTGGTGGCCGTCGATCCTTCGAGACGCCGCTTCGCGGCTCCTCAGGACGACGGAACACAAGTTCGCATTCTCGCGACACATCTGTCCGAGCTTTGCTTGTCGTTTCGCCCTCTCCTTGAAGAGGGCGCAGGGAAAGCCGGGTGCCGATCGCACCCATGGGCCCCGTGCAATGGGTAGAAAGCACGGGGGTAGGACCACAGGTGTAACCGGAAACAACCCGGCTTTCCCTGCGCGATGGCTTACGGCTTATACGTGCTCTCCCCGGCGAGACTGGGCTTTTTTGTCACCGCCTTCACAACGCGCATTTGCGCAATCGGAAGAGACACCTACCGCTAGGGCGTCAGGCCTGCACGATTTCGCCGTCCGCTTCATGCGCATTCGTCGACTGCGCAATCGGCGTCCACCGCATCTCACGCCGCGTTCGTGACGATCGCGAAGCGCCCCTCGATCGGGTGAGACGGGTGGACTTATACACTGAGTTGCTCTTCGGATAAAGCGAAATATTTTCGTCGCGGGGGCTTGCGCCGTCGGGCAACTCAGATGTAAGGGCGCCCCTCTCTCCTTCGTCATTCCGGGGCTCGCGAAGCGAGAGCCCGGAATCCATTTCACCACACGTGATGCGGCCAGATGGATTCCGGCCTCGCGCCAAGTGGCGCGCCCTCAGATGCGCAATTGCGCATCGGGGAATGACGAGGGAATTGTGGTCACACCACCGGCTTCACGCCCGGCAGGGCCTGGACGATGTCGCGGAACGCCGTGCCGCGGATTTCGAAATTGCGGTACTGGTCGAACGACGCGCAGGCCGGCGACAGCAGCACGACGGCTTCCGCGAGTCCCGACGCCTCGGCATCGCGCGCGGCGCTGGCGATCGCGACGTCGAGCGTGCCGGACATATCATGCGGGACGCGATCGCCGAGCGTGCCGGAGAATTCCGCCGCCGCCTCACCGATCAGATAGGCCTTGCGGATGCGCGGGAAATATTCCGTCAGGCTGGTGATGCCGCCGGCCTTCGGCTTGCCGCCGGCGATCCAGTAGATGTCGGCGAACGACGACAGCGCATGCGCGGCGGCATCCGCATTGGTGCCCTTGGAGTCGTTGACGAACAGCACGTTGCCGCGGCGGCCGACCTGCTCCATGCGGTGCGCGAGGCCCGGAAAGCTGCGCAAGCCATTCTGCAACACGTCGGTGGCGATGCCCATCGCCAGCGCGCAGGCCGCGGCGCAGGCTGCGTTCTGCGCGTTGTGCAGGCCGCGCAGCGAGCCGATGCCGCCCAGCCGCGCGACCTCGCTGCGCGCCGCGCCCGATGCGCGCACGATGGTCTCGTGCTCGACATAGAGGCCGTCGGGCAGCGGGTTCTTCACCGAGATGCGCACCACGCGCTTGCCGGCGCGATCGAGCCGGTCGGCGATGTTGCGGCACCAGATGTCGTCAACACCAACAATCGCAGTGCCGCCCTGCTGCACGCCGGCGACCAGCCGCTCCTTCACCGCGGCGTAGTGTTCCAGCGTGCCGTGGCGATCGATGTGATCCTCGCTGATGTTGATCAGGATGCCGACCGAAGGATCGAGCGACGGCGCGAGGTCGATCTGGAAGGACGACATCTCGATGACATGGACGCGGCCCATCCGCGGCGGCTCCAGCGACAGGATCGCGGTGCCGATATTGCCGCCCATCTGGGTGTCGTAGCCGGCGACCTTCATGAGATGCGCGATCAGCGCCGTGGTGGTCGACTTTCCGTTGGTGCCGGTGATGGCGACGAACGGCGCGTTCGGCGCATGACGGCGCCGCTCGCGGCAGAACAGTTCGACGTCACCGATCACCTCGACACCGGCCTCGCGCGCCTTCAGCACGCTCCAATGCGGCGCCGGATGGGTCAGCGGCGCGCCGGGGGTCAGGATCAGCGCGGCGAAATTCGTCCACGACAGGTTACGCAGATCCGCGGTGGTGAAGCCGGCCTGCGCCGCCCTGGCGACGTTGTCGGCATTGTCGTCGGCCGCGATCACCTCCGCGCCCCCAGCCTTCAGCGCGTGGCAGCTCGCAAGCCCGGAGCCGCCGAGCCCGAACACCGCGACCGTCTTGCCGGAGAAGGAGGTGACCGGGATCATGGTTATCTCCCCGTCATTCCGGAAACCGCGCAGCGGTTATCCGGAATCTCGAGATTCCGGGTTCTCGCTACGCGAGCCCCGGAATGACAGTGAATGGGATGCCAAGCCATCAGCGCAACTTCAGTGTTGAGAGGCCGGCGAGTGCCAGCATCACCGAGATGATCCAGAACCGGATCACGATCTGCGGCTCGGTCCAGCCCTTCTGCTCGAAATGATGGTGCAGCGGCGCCATCCGGAACACGCGCTTGCCGGTCAGCTTGAACGAGGTGACCTGGACGATGACGGAAACCGCCTCCAGCACGAACAGGCCGCCGATCACGGCGAGCACGATCTCGTGCTTCACCGCAACCGCGGTTGCGCCCAGCATGCCGCCGAGCGCGAGCGAGCCGGTGTCGCCCATGAAGATCGAAGCCGGCGGCGCGTTGAACCAGAGGAAGCCGAGGCCTGCGCCGAGCACCGCGCCGCACAGCACCGCCAGTTCGCCGGTGCCGGCGACGTAGTTGATCTGCAGATAGTCCGAGAACACCGCGTTGCCGGTGAGATAGGAGATCATGCCGAAGCTCGCGGCGGCGATCATGACCGGCACGATCGCAAGCCCGTCGAGGCCGTCGGTGAGATTCACCGCATTGCCGGCGCCGACCATCACGAAGGCGCCGAAGATCACGAAGAACCAGCCGAAATTGATCACCAGGTCCTTGAAGAACGGAATCACAAGCGAGGTCGACGAGACGTCGCGGCCGAGCCGGACCAGCGCGTAGCAGGCGGCGAGCCCGATCACCGCCTCGATCAAGAGCCGCAGCTTGCCGGCGAAGCCGGAGTGTGACTGCTTGGTGACCTTCAAATAATCGTCATAGAAGCCGACGAAGCCGAAGCCGAGCGTCACCGCCAGCACGATCCAGACATAGGGATTGAGCGGATTGGCCCAGAGCAGCGTCGACACCACGAGCCCGGACAGGATCATCAGCCCGCCCATGGTGGGCGTGCCCTTCTTGGAGATCAGATGCGACTGCGGACCGTCGGTGCGGATCGGCTGGCCCTTACCCTGCCGCAGCCGCAAATGATCGATGATCCAGGGTCCGAACAGGAACACGAACAGTGCGCCGGTCACCATCGCACCGCCGGTGCGGAAGGTGATGTAGCGGAACACGTTCAGTGCGCTGCGGAATGCCCCAAACCCCGGAACGGTGTTGGACAGTTCGATCAACCAGTAGAACATTCAAGGAGTCCTATACCGCTTCTTCGTGCGCGGCCTTGTCGGGGAAGCGTTTTTCCAGCGCGCTGACAATGAGCTTCATCTTCGATCCGAGCGAGCCCTTCACCATGATCACGTCACCGGCACGGACCGCGGCGACCGCCTGCGCTTCGAGCGCCGCCGAGCTCTCGGCATAGCCTCCCCGCTTGCCGGTGGAAAGGGCATCCCACAGATTCCGCATCAGCGGACCACAACAATATACGAGATCGATGCGGTTGGCGGTCACGGCCTCATTGAGGCCGCGGTGCAATTCGGGCCCGGTCGGCCCGAGCTCGAGCATGTCGCCGAGCACGGCGATGCGGCGGCCGTGCGGCCCGGTCTTGGCCTGGCCGAGCACGTTGAGCGCTGCGCCCATCGAGGCCGGGTTGGCGTTGTAGCTCTCGTCGATCAGCGTCGCCTCGCCATGGCCGACCTCGAGCGTGCGGCGGAGGCCGCGGCCGGTCGGCGCCTCGAGCTGCGACAGCGACAGCGCCGCGCGCGCGACATCGGCGCCGAGCAGCGCGGCCCCGGCGAGCACCGCGAGCGAGTTCATCGCCATGTGGCGGCCGGGCATCCCGATCTTGTAGGTGATGTCGTGGTCGAGAATATCGGCATGCACCGCCGAGCAGGTCGCGTGCAGCGAGAGGTCGAGCAGCCGCGCCTCGGCGCGCTTGTCGGTGCCGAACGAGACGATCCGCGCGATGCCGGCGTTCTCGGCCTGCTGCTGCAACCGCGCGAACTGGCCGTTGTCGCGGTTGAGCACGACGGCGCCATTGGGCTCGACGCCGGAGAAGATCTCCGCCTTGGCGTCGGCGATCGCCTCGATGCCGGCGAAGAACTCCAGATGCACCGGCTCGACCGTGGTGATCACGGCGACATGCGGCCGCACCATCTTGACCAGCGGCGTGATCTCGCCGGCATGATTCATGCCGATCTCGAACACCGCAAAGCGCGCACTCGCCGGACAGCGCGCCAGCGACAGCGGCACGCCCCAATGATTGTTGAAGGATGCGACCGAGGCATGGGTCTCGCCCTGCGCCGACAGCACGCGGCGCAGCGCCTCCTTGGTCGAGGTCTTGCCGACCGAACCGGTCACCGCGATGATCTGCGCGTTGAGCCGCGTGCGCGAGGCATGGGCGAGGTCGACGAGGCCGGCGAGCACGTCGTCGACCACCAAGAGCGGCGCATCAGCGGGAAATTTTTCGCGCTGCGCGGCCTCGACCACGGCGAGCCCGGCGCCGGCCTTCAGCGCCGCCTCGACGAAGGCATGGCCATCATGGACTTCGCCCTTGATCGCGAAATACGCATCGCCCTTTGCAATGGTGCGGCTGTCGATCGAGAGGCCGGTGACGCCCTCCGGCAGTGCGCCCTGCGTCGCCGCACGCATCGCCGCCGCCATCGCATCCGAGGTCCACAACATCGTGCTCATTTTCTCTCCGCTGCTAACGCGGCGGCAACCGCCTCATGATCGCTGAACGGCAGCGTCGTGTTGCCGACGATCTGCCCGACCTCGTGGCCCTTGCCGGCGACCACCAGCGCATCGCCCGGCTCGAGGCCGGCAATGCCGGCGCGGATCGCCGCAGCGCGATCGCCGATCTCGCGCGCGCCCTTCGCGGTCGCCATGATCGCGGCGCGGATCGCCTCGGGCTTCTCGCTGCGCGGGTTGTCGTCGGTGACGATGATGTGATCGGCATTCTCGGCGGCGATCGCGCCCATGATCGGACGCTTGCCGGCGTCACGGTCGCCACCGGCGCCGAAGACCACGACCAGCTTGCGGCGAGCGTAAGGCCGCAGCGCCTGCAGCGCCTTGGCCAGCGCATCGGGCTTGTGGGCGTAATCGACGAAGATCGGCGCGCCATTATGCTCGCCGACGAATTCGAGCCGGCCCTTTGCGCCCTCGAGATGTTCGAGGCTGCCGAACACGTCTTCCGCCGCGCTGCCGGTGCCGATCGCAAGACCGGCGGCGACCAGCGCGTTCTCGATCTGGAATTCGCCGACCAGCGGCAGCCGGATCGCGTAGGTGCGGCCGCGATGCGCGATCGCGAGCTTCTGCGCAAAACCCTCGATCGCGGCCTCGGTGAGCTTGATGCCATCCGTGGCATCGGCGTTGCGGCCGACCGCGATGATGCGCAAGCCGCGCCCGCGCGCTGCGCCGATCACCTCCGGCGAGCAATCATGATCGGCCGAGATCACAGCCGCGCCGCCATCGGCGACGAGGTCGCGGAACAGCCGGAGTTTTGCGTTCAGGTAGTGCGCGACATCGGGATGATAGTCCATGTGGTCGCGCGACAGATTGGTGAAGCCGCCGGCGGCGATGCGCACGCCGTCGAGGCGATACTGGTCCAGGCCGTGCGAGGAGGCCTCGAACGCCAGATGCGTGACGCCGTCGCCGGCGATCTCGTCGAGCTGGCGATGCAGCGCGATCGGATCCGGCGTGGTCAGCGAGCCGTAGACGGTGCGCTTGTCGGAGACGAGACCGATGGTGCCGATGCTCGCGGAGGAATGACCGAGCCGCTGCCAGATCTGGCGCGTGAACGCGGCGACCGAGGTCTTGCCGCTGGTGCCGGTCACCGCCGCGATCGTCGCGGGCTGGCGCGGATAGAATGTCGCGGCGGCGAGCGCCAGCGCGCGGCGCGGATTGGGCGTCGTCACAAACGGCACGCGGAGCGCCGCCTGCGGCGGATGCTCGCCGGCAATAGCGACCGCGCCGGCGGCGATCGCCGCATCGACGAAGCGCGCGCCGTCGGTCTTGCTGCCGGCCAGCGCAAAGAACAGGTCGCCCGGCTTCACCGCGCGGCTATCGACCGCAAGCCCGCCGACGACAACGGCATCGGCACTTCGATCGCCCTTTGGATCGATCCTGGCATCGGCGCTGAAGAGGTCGCGAAGTCTCATGATCTTCCAGTCTGGCCGGCGCCGTTCTGGCGCCGTTATCTGAGCATGATCGATCCGGAACACCGCTTCGCAATTTGCGCTAACGCGGCCGTTCCGGTCCGGATCATGCTGTCACACTACGCCTTACTGGGTTGCTCTCGATGCCGCAAGAATAAGGCGGTCGGACGGCGGCAGGTCGAATCGCGGTTCGACGCCCAAAAGCGGCGCAATTCGGGCGATCACGTTGCCGCCGGTCGGCACCGCATTCCAGCCCGAGGTGATGAAACCATAGGTCTCCTTCAGGGGCTGCGGCTCGTCGAGCATGATCAGGAGCTGGTATTTCGGATTGTCGGCGGGCAGGATCGCGGTGAAGGCGTTGAGCACGCGCTTCTTGGCGTAGCGGCCGTTGATGACCTTCTCGGCGGTGCCGGTCTTGCCGCCGATATAGTAGCCCTTGACGTCGGCCTTCTTGGCGGTGCCGACCTCGGCGTTGAGCCGCATCAGATAGCGCATCTTGTCCGAGGTCTCCGGCTTGATGACGCGCTTGGCCAGCGCCATCGCCTCCTGCTCGGTGCGCTTCAGGAAGGTCGGCGGGATCAGATAGCCGCCATTGACCAGCGCGTCGATGCCCATCACCGCCTGCAGCGGCGCCACCGCGATGCCGTGGCCGAACGAGATGGTGACGGTGTTCAATTCGCCCCACTTCTTCGGCACGATCGGCGAGGCGCTCTCCGGCAGTTCGGTGCGCAGCCGCTCGAGCTGTCCCATCTTGCGCAGGAACGCCTTGTGCGCGTCGACGCCCATCGCGAGCGCAATGCGGCCGGCGCCGATGTTGGAGGAATAGTAGAACACCTCCTTCATGTTGATCATGCGGCCCATGTTGTGATCGTCATGGATCGCGAACTTGCCGTAGTGCAGCGGGCCGCGCGCATCCCACATCGAGTTGAGGTCGAACCGGCCGCTATCCAGCGCCATCGCCAGCGTGAACGCCTTGAAGGTCGAGCCCATCTCGTAGACGCCCGTGGTCAGGCGGTTGATGCGGTCGGGATCGTGCGCTTCCTTCGGATTGTTCGGATCGAAATCCGGCAGCGACACCATCGCCACGATCTCGCCGGTGCGCACGTTGGAGACGAGGCCGGAGGCGGCCTTGGCCTTGAACTTCTCCTTGGCCTTGATCAGTTCGTCGCGCAGCGCGTGCTCGACGCGCAGATCGACCGACAGCTCGACCGGCTTCTGCAGCCGGTCGGTGGCGAAGCCGGCGCGATGCAGATCGGCCAGACCGTTGTTGTCCAGCCACTTCTCCATGCCGGCGATGCCCTGGTTGTCGATGTTGACCAGGCCGATCAGGTGGGCGACCTCGTTGCCGGTCGGATAGACGCGCTTGTTCTCGCGCAGGAAGCCGACGCCGGGAAGGCCGAGGCGATGGATGTCGAGCTGCTGCTTCGGCGTGATCTCGCGCTTCAGCCAGACGAAACCCTTGCGCGACGACAGGCGGTCGCGCACCTCGCCGGTGTCGAGATCGGGCAGCGCCCCGGTCAGAAGCTCGATCGCCTCGTCCTTGTCGATCAGGCGGCGCGGCTCGGCGAACAGGCTCGGCGCCTTGACGTCGGTCGCGAGAATGGCGCCGTTGCGGTCGGTGATGTCGGGCCGTGCGGTAGCAATCGCGTCCTGCGAGGCGGCGCGCCGCGCGCCATGGCTGTCGGCGCCAACGGCGAACAGCACGAGACGTCCGGCCAGCACGCAATACACCGCCGCAAAGGCGATGATCGCAAGGCCGACGCGCGCGCGCGCTTTCGCGGCACGGTCGACATTGCTGCCGTACAGCAGCGTGCGGATCAGCCGCTGGCTCCAGGGCTCGGCGGATTTCGCGGCCGATTTGCTGGCGGGTGCCGGATCGGTCATGGCTGGTCCCGTCATTGCTGGTCTCCCCCGCCCTGCTCGGTGTCCTCGGTGGGGGCGGGCTGGTCGGCGGCCGGCTGGTCGGTCGCCGGCTTGTCGATCGATCCGGTGGTGCTATCGGGCGCGGCGGCGGCCTCGATGGTGTCGATCATGGCGCCGATCGGATCGCGCGAACCGGGCCGCGTGAAGCTCGGCGGCCGTTCCGGCAGGTTCTTCAGGGAATCATACTGGTTGGCGTTGATCGGCTTCAGCGGAAGATGGCGCTCGGCAAGCCCCTGCAGCCTGAGCGGCGCATCGAGCTTGGCCCATTCGGCGCGCAAGGTGGCGATCGCATTGCGCTGCTCGCGGATCTCCGCATTGAGCTGCAGCACGCGTTCGACGCGCGCGGTCGATTCCATCTTGATGCGATAGACATACGACGCCGCGAAGATCAGCATGCCGATGACGAGGAGATGGAGAAGGCGCATCGTCAGCCTCCCCGCTTCAGGTCGGCGAGACGCGGCCAGGACGGCAGTTCGTCGTCCGCATGCGGCGGCGCCGCGGTGCGCTCGGCCGCGCGCAGTTTTGCGGAACGCGCGCGCGGATTCGCCGCGATCTCCGCATCGGATGGCACAACCGGGCGCTTGGTGAGGATCTGAAAGCTCGGCGCGGCCTGCGCGATCTCGGGCAGATGCCGCGAGCCGGCCGCGGCCTTGCCGCGCTCGGCGAGGAAGTTCTTGACGATGCGGTCTTCCAGCGAATGGAACGAGACCACCGCGAGCCGGCCGCCCGGCTTCAGCACGCGCTCGGCGGCCGCGAGCGCCAGATAGAGCTCATCGAGCTCCTCATTGACGAAGATGCGCAGCGCCTGAAAGGTCCGCGTCGCCGGATGGATCTCGTTCGGCTTGGCGCGCACGACCTTCGCGACGATGTCGGCGAGCGCGCCGGTCGTCGTGATCGGCGCCTCCTTGCGCGCGGCGACGATGGCGCGCGCAACGCTGCGCGAATGGCGCTCCTCGCCGAAGATATAGATGATGTCGGCGAGCTGCTTCTCGGAGGCGGTGGCGACGACGTCGGCCGCGGTCACCCCGCTCTGGGCCATCCGCATGTCGAGCGGGCCGCCGAGACGAAACGAAAAGCCGCGCTCGGCCTGGTCGAGCTGCATCGAGGAGACGCCGACATCCATCACGACGCCGTCGACCTTGTCGACGCCCTGCGACGCGCAGACCTCGGCGAGGTCTGAGAAGCGGTCCTCGACCAGCGTCAGGCGGCCGCCGGCGCCGTCGACCAGATCGAAGCCGCCGGTGATCGCGGTGCGGTCGCGGTCGATGCCGATGACGCGCGTGTCGGCGACGTCGAGGATCATGCGGCTGTAGCCGCCGGCGCCGAAGGTCGCGTCGACATAGATGCCGCCGGCGCGCGGCGCGAGATAAGCGACCGCCTCGCGGCCCAGCACCGAAATGTGACGCGGCGCACGCTCGCTCATGCGCAGTCCCCGGGCAGGGCCGCGTAACTGGCATGCAAGCTGGCTGCGCGCCGACTCATTGCGTCTCGAATCCTCGCGCCCGGAGCCCTTTCCGTTCCGATTGGATCGGAACGGGGCTCCGGATTCCTGCCTTGACGCGTTTTCTTCACGCGAACCGGTATCCACTTCGCTCGAAAACGCTCCAGACCGATCGTTCCGGTGAAGAAGCCGCCGCGCAATTCCAGCGCCAACTCCCGTGCTCGGCCGCAAGTCCTGATATCCGACCGGAATTGGGAGGGTTTCCATGGGATTTCGCGCAACAGCGAGGCTCAGCGTCCGTGGGCCGTCCCCCGAAACCGGTTCGGCACTTCACCTCTCAGTAACGGCACTTAACGTTAAGAAAACGTTGATGAAGGGTTAGCGGAATCGCGCGACTTTGACCCGCATTCGAGTGATAGCCTCCGCCTTCACTTCGGGCATCATCGCAGCCCGTGGAACCGGCGGGGGCGATTGCGCGGCCCGCACGGTAAAGGAATAGTAAACGCCTATTTGTTTATCCATATGTCAAAATGCGTTCTCCTGGTTCGGGTTTGAGTGATTCGTATGGCTTCTGGTTCGTCTTCATCCGGCAACGCTGATTCGAAGCGTCAGCGCGTCCTTCCCGTTCCGAAGGGCGTGGCCGACGTGAAGACGTTCACGCCCGATTCCTCCGTTGCCTCCGATGTGATCCCGTCGGTGAATTTCGGCGATCGCGCGAACGGCCGGCAGCCAGACATGATCGTGCTGCACTACACCGGGATGCCCGATGTCGAGGGCGCGATCGCGCAGCTCTGCACCGCCGGCACCGAGGTCTCGGCGCACTACATCGTGCTCGAGGACGGCCGCATCGTGCAATGCGTGCCGGAGAGCAAGCGCGCCTGGCACGCCGGCGTCTCGGCCTGGGCGGGCGAAGACGACATCAACTCCTGCTCGATCGGCGTCGAGATCGTCAATCGCGGTCACGATTGGGGCTATCCGGATTTTCCGCTGCGCCAGATCGCGGCCGTGATCGCGCTGTGCCGCGGCATCATGCTCCGCCGCAAGGTGGTCGCGCATCGCGTGCTCGACGGCCATTCCGACGTGGCGCCGGGCCGCAAGAAGGATCCCGGCGAGAAATTCCCCTGGCACTCGCTGGCCAATTCCGGCGTCGGGCACTGGGTGCAGCCGGCACCGATCGTGCGCGGCGACGCGCTGCAGCTCGGCGCGATCAGCGATGCCGTCTCCAACATGCAGGCCGCGTTCCGCCGCTACGGCTACAACATCCCGACCAACGGCAAGTTCGACGGCCCGACCATGGAGGTCGTCACCGCGTTCCAGCGTCACTTCCGCCCCGAGCGCGTCGACGGGATCGCCGACCGTTCCACCATGGCGACGTTGTACGCGCTGCTCGAGAGCCTGCCGCCGGATGCGGCGAGGTAGGCTCTCTCTTCCGTCATTGCGAGCCAACGGGTCGCGCGAACGCGCGCCCGATGACAGGCTCCGCGAAGCAATCCATCCCTCCACTTGCGCGGACAGATGGATTGCTTCGTCGCTTCGCTCCTCGCAATGACGGATGAGATCAGGATACCCCTGTTCCCCTTTTTCCCGCCGATCGCGCATGCACTGATGGAACCTTTCGCGACGCGCTGTCTTCTTATTTTTGGGGCGGTCCGAGTGGAGATTCGTCCATGTTCAAAGCACTGATCGCGGGAGCTGTCGCCGTTGGCCTGATCGCCGCTCCGGCAGCCGCTATGACGACACAAGGCAAGTCCACGTCGACCATGCACAAGACCCACAAGATCCATCATGCGCAGAAGAAGATGGCACCCGGCACCACGACCGGCATGTCGAGTGGAACGACGACCGGGCAAGCGTCCGGCGGCGCCAAGGCAAAGACCGGGTACTGAGCACGTTCAAGGCCGCGCAGCACGCTGACGATCTCTGATCCGAGCTGCGTGCCCTCACGACCTCGCGCGGGCTGAGGTGATCTCACCCCAGCTCCGCGATCCTGCGGGCATAGAGCCGCCGCAACGGCTCGAGCTGGGTCGCGGCGGTGGCCGCGAGATACGCCTGCCGCGCGTCGTCCTTGCGGCCGAGGCGGCGCAGCAGATCGGCGCGCACCGCGGGCAGCTGGTCGTATCCCTTCAACGTGCCGCGCGCGGCCAGCGCGTCGATCAGATCGAGCGCGCGCGCCGGGCCGTCGACCATCGACACCGCGGCCGCGTGGTTGAGCTCGATCACCGGCGACGGGCTGATGCGCAGCAGCACCTCGTAAAGACCGGCGATCTGCGGCCAGTCGGTGTCCTTGTAGCTCGGCGCCCGCGCATGCAGCGCGGCGATCGCGGCCTGCACCGCGTAGGATTGCGGCCGGCCCGGCATGCGCAGCGCCTCCTCGACCAGTTGCACGCCTTCGGCGATCTGCCCGACATCCCACAGCGAACGGTCCTGCTCCTCGAGCAGCACGATGTCGCCATCGGCGGTCTGGCGGCCGGCGCGGCGCGCATCATGCAGCAGCATGAGCGCCAGCAGGCCCTTGATCTCGCCGCGCGCCGGGATCAGCGCATCGAGCAGCCGCGCCAGCCGGATCGCCTCGCGCGCGAGATCCGGCCGCATCAGATCGTCGCCCGCGGTCGCGGCATAGCCTTCGGTGAAGACGAGGTAGATCACCGCGAGCACGCCCGACAGCCGCGGCTCCAGCGCTTCGCGCTCCGGCACCTGATAGGGAATGCCGGCGAGCCTGATCTTCTGCTTGGCGCGCAGCAGCCGCTGCGCCATAGCGTCCTCGCTGACCAGGAATGCGCGCGCGACCTCGACGGTCGTCAGGCCGCACACCGTGCGCAAGGTCAGCGCGACCTGCACCTCGGGCGCAAAGGACGGATGACAGCAGGTGAAGATCAGCCTCAGCATGTCGTCGTCGAGCGTCGCATCCGCCGGCTCGGGCGAGGCCTCCGCATCCAGCAGCAGTTGATGCGTCAGCTCCTGCTGCTTGCCGCGGAAGCTGACGGCGCGGCGGACCCGGTCGATCGCCTTGTTGCGGCCGACATTGACCAGCCAGGCCCGCGGATTGGACGGGAATTCGCCGATCGGCCAGCGCTGCAGCGCCACCGCGAAGGCATCCTGCAGCGCATCCTCGGCCAGATCGAAATCGCCGACGAGACGGATCAGCGTCGCGAGCGCCCGGCCCGCCTCGTCGCGAAACACCTTTTCGATTTGGCTCGGGGTCATGCCGAAGCTTTCGGAGAAACCGTCGTTCCGGGGCGCGCGCGCCGTCGCGCGAGCGAGCCCGGAACCTCGAGATTCCGGGTTCGTCCTTCGGACGCCCCGGAATGACAGCAATAAGGTTACTTGTCGTAGATCATCACAGGCCGGACTTCGATCGAGCCGGTCTTGGCGCCGGGAATCCGGGCTGCCAGGCCGAGCGCGGTGTCGAGATCCTTGGCCTCGACCAGATAATAGCCGCCGAGCTGCTCGCGGGTTTCGGCGAACGGGCCGTCTGTGGTCAGCGTCTTGCCGTCGCGAACCCGCACGGTGGTCGCGGTCGACACCGGCTGCAGCCCGTCGCCGGCCTTGAAGTGGCCGCTCTGGATGATCGACTGGGTGTAGGCCCCGTACTCCGCCGTCACGGCCTTGCGCTCGTCGGCGCTCATACGGCCATATTCCGCGTCGCTCCGGTAGATCAGCAGCAAATATTGCATCTCATCTCTCCTCTTGATCGGCTGGATCGCCGACACCCAGTCGAACGGGCGACAGGCCAAACGACATCTTCAGGATAATTTATTTCGGCCGTTTTGGCCGGTGTTATCCGCTTGACGGATCGGGCGGAAACGCCCATGCCGTTGGTGTCAGTCGGCCGGACGGCCGCTCCCGCAAGCGCCGAAAGGCCGCGGGGGAGGAAAGTCCGGGCTCCATCGACATGCGGTGCCGGATAACATCCGGCGGGGGTGACCCCAGGGAAAGTGCCACAGAGAACGAACCGCTCCCTCTCCGGAGGAAGTAAGGGTGAAAAGGTGCGGTAAGAGCGCACCGCGTTTCCGGCAACGGAAACGGCATGGCAAACCACACCGGGAGCAAAACCGAATAGGGACGGCAACGCGGTTAGTTCGCGCACGCGCGATAACACCGCAGGGCGATGTCAGGCCCGCTGTCCGGGTAGGTTGCCCGAGGCAAGGTGCAAGCCTTGTCCCAGAGGAATGGCCGTCGCGTACCATTCGCGAGAATGGTGCCCTACAGAACCCGGCTTACAGGCCGGCTGATACTTTGGAGTCTGAGGGGCTCGGCGCAACACGCCGGGCCCCTCGCCATATCGGACACCACGATCGCGTCCCGTTTGCTAGAATGCCCCTCGCGGAGGATCGCAGATGGACCTTCAGAAGATCATGGCGAAGGCACGAGATATCGCCAAGAGCAGCGGCACGATCACGACCGAGCAACTCAACGGAATGTGCCCCAACAACATGGAGCCCGAAGATATCGCGGCGCTCTTTGCGGCTCTGCGGACTGAGGGGATTCGCCTCAAGGACGACGACGGAGAAAAGTGAGTGCGCCGGCGCGGCTCGGACGCTACGCTGCAATTTCCTGCATCAACGCCATCAGCGCCTCCGGCGCGGTGACGTTCGGCGAGTGGCTGGCGTCGATCTCGAGATAGCGCCAGCCGGCTTCGTTCTTGGTGCGCCTCGCGAACTGCCCGAACGTGTCCGCCGGCGTGATGCGGGTGGCGTAGATGTAGCTGCGCGGCAGGATGGTCTCGCCGTGCTCCAATCGCAACTTCTGCTCGAAGCATTTGATCGGCATGTCGACGCGCCGCGCAGTCAGCCATTCGACGTCGGCGGGAGACGTATCCGGCGGCGTCGGCATCGGCGGGATGCGCCAGCCGTCGTTGTTGCGTGCGGCCTCGCGCATGTTGGCGATCGCCACCTCGTTGAGATCGAACAGCGACTGGCCGTCGCGCGGCACGAAGGCGTCGATATAGATCATCTGCGCGATGCGCTCGCGAACGCGATCGGCGACGCCGGTCGCGACCATGCCGCCATAGGAATGGCCGACCAGCACGATGTCGCGCAGATCTTCATATGAGATGACGTTCAGCATGTCCTGGATATGCGCATCGAGGTCGAGCCCCTGATGCGCGAGATGCGTGCGCTCGCCGAGCCCGGTGTAGCTCGGCGTGATCAGCCGGTGCCCGGCGGCTTGCATCAAGGGATGCATCTTCTTCCACGCCCAGCCCGCCGACCAGGCGCCGTGACAGACCAGAAAGGTTTTGGGCGAATGCGCAGTCATGGTGATGCTTCCATTTCGATTATCGTTGATGAGCCGCGATTTTGAAGTGTACCCACGGCTGTCGTCGTGTAAACGTCCCGGCAAAACACGTCCGTCATTCCGGGGCGATGCGTTAGCATCGAACCAGGAATCTCGAGATTCCCCGGTGCGCAATTGCGCACCTGCGGTCTGGTCCTTCGGACCATCCCGGAATGACGATGAAGGGAGAATGCAACTGACCCCGGCAAGCTACGCGGTCCTGTTCTTCGGCGCGCTTGCCGGCGGTTTCGTCTCCGGCCTTGCCGGCTTCGGCACCGCGCTGATGGCGCTCGGCATCTGGCTCTATGTGCTGCCGCCGACGCTCGCAGTGCCGCTGGTGCTGGTCTGCTCGGTCATCGCGCAGGTCTCGACGCTGCCGTCGATCTGGAACAGCATCGATTTCCGCCTGGTCTGGCCGTTCGTGATCTGCGGCCTCGCCGGCGTGCCGATCGGCATTTGGCTGATCGCCCGCGCCGACCCCGAGGTCTTCAAGCTGACGATCGGCGTCTTCCTGCTGGTGTTTCCGACCCTGCTGTTCCTTCAACGCAAGCCGATGTCGATTTCGTTCGGCGGCAAATGGGCCGACGGCGCGATCGGATTTGCCGGCGGCATCCTCGGCGGCCTCGCCGGACTGTCCGGTCCGCTGCCGATCCTGTGGGCGAGCGTGCGCGGCTGGGGCAAGCAGCAGCGCCGCGGCGTGTTTCAGATCTTCAACTTCACCATCCTGGCGGCCGCATTGCTGGTCCAGATCGCAAGCGGCCTGGTGACGACAGAGCTGATCTGGCTGACTGCGTGCGCCTTTCCGGGAACGTTGCTCGGCGCCTGGCTCGGCTCACGGCTCTATCACGCGCTCAGCGACCGCAATTTCTCCGATGTCGTGCTGGTGCTGCTGTTCCTGTCCGGCGTCGCGCTGGTGTGGAACGGACTGGTGCCGAAATGATGAACCGCCGTCGCCAATTGGCTGAGCCGGTCATCCGACCGGCTCAAGACCAGCGCGTTCCGGCGCGACGTCGCGCGCCGGCGGCGCGAGACGCTTGCTGAGTTCGCGACGCAGCAGCCACACGCTCAGACCGGCCTGCAACGACGTCGATACGATCGACAGGTACCACACATACTCGATCCGGAAGCCGGGCCGCGTCGAGAGCCAGATCACCGGCACCGCATAGGTGACGAGCCGCACAACCGAGCTCAGCAGCACCGGCCTGGTGTTGCCGAGGCCCTGGAACATGCTGTTGCAGGTGAAGACCAACCCCTGCGCGACGAGGTTCATGGAGACGAAGTGCAGGAACTGGGCGGCGACCGCCATGGTCTCGCGATCGTTCGAGAAGCCGTCGAGCAACAACCCGGGTTTCCAATGCGCGAGAACGGTGAAGACGATCATCACGATGGTGCCGATCGACACCGCCTTGATGAAGGTCTCCCGCACGCGGGCGCCGTTGCCGGCGCCGAAATTCTGGCCGGCGATCGGTCCGGCGGCGAGCGCGACCGCCAATGCCGGCATCTGGATCAGGCCGAGCACGCGCGTCCCGATGCCGAACCCGGCCTGGGCTGCCGGCCCGAAATCGCGCAGCACGTAATAGATCACGCCCATCCAGGCAAAGATCAGCGCGAACTCGCCGCCGGCCGGCAGGCCGACATTGAGGATCCGCGTCCATTGCCGCAATTGCGGACGCCATTGCGCGGGATCGAACCCGACATAACGCTCCAGCTTGCGGAAATACACGAACAGCATCAGCACGCCGATCAGAACGGCGATCGAGCTCGCCAGGCCTGCCCCGGCAACCCCGAACGCGTGGCCGGTGCCCCAGCCGGCGATCAGCACCGGCGCCAGTGCGATGTTGATGATGACCGCGACCGCCTGCACCAGCATGCTGGGCCGCACGATGCCGGTCGCCCGCAGCGCGGACGCCATCACCTGAATGAGGAATTGCAGCGCCAGGGCCGGCATGAACCACAACAAATAGGTGGTGCCCGCGTCGATGGTGGCCTGGTCGGCCGCGACCGAGCGCATGTAAGGGCGGGACAGCACGACGCCTGCAACCAGCGTCAACAGGGCGCACAGCACCGACAGTACCATCGACTGGTTGAACACGAGGTTGGCGTCGGCACGATCCGTGCGTCCCACCGCGTGCGCGATCAGCGCGACGGTGCCGACGCCCAGCACCTGCATCAGCGCGTTGACCAGGAAACCGGCGTTGCCGGCCGCAGCCACGCCGGCGACGGCGGCCTCGCCGAGACCGGCGACAAAATACAGGTCGACCAGCTGGCAGATCATGATCGTGATCATGCCGACCACGATCGGGGGAGCCATGGTCAATATGTGACTCACGATGGAGCCGCGCGTAAGATCCTTCATCTCAATTCCATTCTCGAAATCGATTGTCGTATCCATTCCGGCGCGTGGCCGGCGGGACATCGCCCGCCGGCCACGCGCTCTCGCTTACTCCGCCGCCGCCTGACCGAACTCGGTCGCCTGACGCTCGAACAGGCCGCGGTAGATGCCGCCCGGGCGAGCGGCCAGCAACTCATGCGTGCCCTGCTCGACGATCTCGCCGCGATCGAAGACCAGGATGCGGTCCATGCTGCGCACGGTCGACAGCCGGTGCGCGATCACGATCGAGGTGCGGCCCTTCATCAGCCGTTCCATCGCCTGCTGGATCAGCGCCTCGGATTCCGAATCGAGGCTCGAGGTCGCCTCGTCCAGGATCAGGATCGGCGCATCGGCCAGGAAGGCGCGCGCCAGCGCCACGCGCTGCCGCTCGCCGCCCGACAGCTTGACGCCGCGCTCGCCCACCAGCGTGCCGTACCCCTTCGGCAGCCGCATGATGAAGTCGTGCGCATTGGCAAGCCGCGCCGCCTGCTCGATCGCCTCCCCGCTGGCGCCGGGCCGGCCATAGGCGATGTTCTCCGCCAGCGTGCGGTGAAACAGGATCGGCTCCTGCTGCACGATCGCGATCTGGCTGCGCAGCGATTGCTGCGTCGCCTGGGCGATGTCCTGACCGTCGATCAGGATCTTGCCGCCGGTGACGTCGTAGAGCCGCTGCACCAGCTTGACGAACGTCGTCTTGCCGGAGCCGGAGCGCCCGACCAGACCGACGCGCTCGCCGGCATCGATGTCGACCGACAACCCGTCATAGAGCGGCCGGCGATGGCCGCCATAGTGGAAGGTGACGTCGTCGAACACGATGCGGCCACCCTGGATGTCGATCGGCCCGGCATCGACGGCATCGACGATGCCGAGCGGCTCGCCGTGGATCTGCACCAGCTCCTCCATGTCGTTCACCGAACGCTGCAGGTTATTGATATGCATGCCGACATCCCGCAAGTACGCGTGGATGATGTAGTAGCTGGTCAGCACATAGGTGACATCGCCCGGCGTGGCGCGGCCGGCCGCCCACAGCAGGATCGCGCCGCCGATCACCGAGGCACGGAAGCACAGCAGCACCACGAGCTGCGCCGTCGAGGTGTGGTTGTAGCGCAGCCAGGTCCGCCGCACCCGCCGGCGCCAGCGGCTGATGACGCCGTCGAGCCTGACGTCCTCGCGCGTCTCGGCGCCGAACGACTTCACCACCGCGTTGCAGGTCAAGGCATCAGCCAGCGTGCCGCCGACCTTGGTGTCCCACGCATTGGAGACGCGCGCGGCCGGCGCGACATAGCGCACCTGGAACACCATGGTCATCGCGACATAGATCACCGAGCCGACCGCGATCACCGCGCCGAGCTGCGGCCAGTGCACGCCGAGCAGGATCATCGAGCCGAGCAGCACCACGACCGACGGCAACAGCGCCATCAGGATGGTGTCGTTCAGCAAATCGAGCGCCCACATGCCGCGCGTGATCTTGCGCACGGTGGAGCCGGCGAACGAATTGGCGTGCCAGTCGGTCGAGAAGCGCTGCACGCGCATGAAGGCCTGCTGCCCGACATCGGACATCGTCTTCAGCGTGAACGGCACGATGGTCTGGATGCCAACGAGCCGCAGCAGCAGCGACAGCGCTCCGAGCCCGACGATGGCGCCGAACGCCAGCATCGCCGCATGGCGCGCGGCGGCATCCGCCGAACCCGCGGTCAGGGCATCGACCAGATGGCCGGAGAACACCGGCATGAACAGATCGGCCGCGGTCGCGCCGAGGAATCCGGCGGTCACGGCGGTGGCGCGCAGCGGCTGCTCCAGCCAATGGCGGAACACGAATGGCAAGACGATCCGGATCGCGGCCGGCCGCTTGGTCTCGAGAGAGCTCATGACACATTCCGGCCACGCGAACATCGCGCCGGCCGGCTCCATCTGGGGCGACGTGCGGGCGGACTCCGGCCGCGGGTGTCGCGTGAAATTGTCGATAACGTATTGGGAAGTTTGGGTGATCGGGGATCAGGCCCGATCAGCGCTGGGACCTAGTGCGCGAGCGCGTCCAGCAGCATCGAACGCGGGCGCACGGTCTGCGAAACAAACGACATCATGTGCATCTCCCCGGTTCGTGAAACGATGCGCCGCTTATAAATGCATCACGCGCGATTGGCAAGATGACATAAGCGTGAGTGCGTCAATGTGTCGATCAGGCAACGCTGATCACGCCACCGGGCGCACAGCGCGCAAGGCGAAGCCCTCAATGCGCGTCGCCGCCGGCTGCGGTCATCGAGGGCGGCTTGTTGACGAACAGCACCAGCAGGCTGAGCGCGACGTAGAACAGCGACAGCATGAAGAAGGCATCGCCGTAGCTCATCACCTGGGCCTGGCGGTGCACGAGCTGCGACAGCTGCTTCATCGCCATCAGGGTGGAGTCGCCCATGCCCTGCAGGCGCTGGGCGAAGTTGTTGAGGGTCTCGACCGCCGTCGCGTTGCCCCAGGTCACGCGGTCCTGCAATCGCGAGATGTGCAGGTCGGTGCGATCGTTGAGCACCTCGTTGATCACGGCGAGCCCGACCGCGCCGCCGAGGTTGCGCATCAGGTTGAACAGGCCGGAGGCGTTCTTGACGCGATCCTGCGGCAGCGTGGCGAGCGCGATATTGTTGGTCGGCACCATCGCGCACATCATGCCGATGCCGCGCAGCACCTGAGGCAGCAGCAGTTCGTAGAAATCGTACTCGCGGGTGATCCAGGTCATCTGCCAGGAGCCGAGCGCGAAGGTGACGAGGCCGAAGGCGATGATGTAGCGCAGATCGACCTTCTGCATCAGCCGGCCCACCACCGGCGCCATGAAGAACATCGTGATGCCGGAGATGAACATGGTCTCGCCGATCATCAGCGCGCTGTAGCCGCGGATCTCGGCGAGATAGCGCGGATAGACGTAGGTCAGGCCGTACAGACCGATGCCGATGCAGAACTGCAGCACGCAACCGACCGCGAAATTGCGGTTGGAAAAGGCGTAGAGATCGACGATCGGCTCCTCTGCGGTCAAGACCCGCCAGAAGAAGGCGATCGCCGACACGAAACAGATCGCGGCGCAGACCGCCACCGAGGTGTCCTGCAGCCATTCATATTGCGGGCCTTCTTCGAGCACATATTCGAGCGAGCCGAGGAAGCCGCCCATGAAGATCAGGCCCCACCAGTCGAAGCGCTCGAGCAGCGCGAAGTTCGGCTGGTCGAAATCGACCAGGATCAGCACGCCGGTCGTGATGATGACACCGGGCACGATGTTGATGAAGAACAGCCAGTGCCACGACATCAGATCGGTGATGTAGCCGCCGACCGTGGGCCCGACGGTCGGTGCCAGCGTCGCCACCAGGCCGATGATCGGCGCCACGATGTAGAACTTGGAGCGCGGGAAGATGGTGTAGGCCGAGGCGAACACGGTCGGGATCATGCCGGCGCCGAGAAAGCCCTGCAGCGCGCGCCACAGGATCATCTGCTCGATCGAGGAGGCGAAGCCGCACAGCAGGCTGGACGCCGTGAAGCCGAACGCCGAGATCGCAAACAGCAGCCTGGTGCCGAGCGCACGCGACAGGAATCCCGACAAGGGAATCGCGATCACCTCGGCGATCAGATAGGCGGTCTGCACCCACGACACTTCGGTCGACGACGCCGACAGGCCGGCCTGAATCTCGGTGAGCGAGGCCGAGACGATCTGGATGTCCAGGATCGACATGAACATGCCGAACACCATGATGATGAACGCAACCACCCGCCTGGGCTGGAGCCGCTCGGACTCGGAGGCGCCGGTCATCATCGAGGGCGAAGCAGTGGTCGCGTCGGCCATGGGCTCATCAGGCTCCGAGCTTCGGACTGAGTCCGAGGCCGCAAGGCATCACTGCGGATGGATCATCATCGGCGAGTCGAGATCGGTGTCGGCATCGGCCGCACCCTCGCGGGTATCGACCGTGGTGTAGACCGACATGCCGGCGCGCAGCAGGCCTTGCCTGGCGACGCTGGCGGGCACGCGGATGCGGACCGGCAGGCGCTGCACGATCTTGGTGAAGTTGCCGGTGGCATTGTCGGGCGGCAGCAGCGTGAACACCGAGCCCGCCGCCGGCGAGATGCTGTCGACGATGCCGGTGAACTTGCGGAAGCCGTAGGCGTCGACCTTGATCGTCACCCGCTGGCCGGTGCGGATCCGCTTGAGCTGCGTCTCCTTGTAGTTTGCGTCGATGAAGACGCCGTCGAGCGGCACCACATTGCCGAGCCGCTGGCCGACATTGATGTAGTCGCCGGTGTTGACCAGGCGGTTGGAGAAGGTGCCGTCGACCGGTGCGCGCACCTTGGTGAAATCGAGATCGCGCTCGGCCTTGGCGAGCTGGGTCTGCAACTCGGCGAGCTGGGCGCGGGCCTCGGCTTGCTGCGCCTTGGTCACCTCGACATTGTCCTTGGCGGCATCATAGGCCGCCTGCGCGGACCGCACGCTGGCGGCGCCCTGGTCGCGGCCGGCTTCGGACACTTCAAAGGTGGCGCGCGAGGCAAAACCCTTGGTGCTCAGCGCCTGCTGGCGATCGTAATCGAGATCGGCGCGCTTCAGGCCGGCCTGGGCGGAGACCAGCTGGGCCTGCGCCTGCTCGACGGCGCTGACGGCGGCGCCGACCTGGCGGCCGATGCGCTCGATGGTCGCCTGCTGGGTCGCGATCCGGGTCCGCGCGGCATCGACCGCAATCTGATAGTCGCCGTCATCGATCCGGAAGATCACGTCGCCGGCCCGCACCAGCGCGTTGTCGCCGGGCAGGATCGCCGCGATGTGGCCCGCGACGCGCGCGCCGAGCATGGTGTTGTTGGCGCGGACATAGGCGTCGTCGGTCGAGATGTAGAAGCGCCCGACCATCAGGTAGTAGGTGGCATAGCTTGCGGCGGCGAGCGCGAGCAGGCCGACCACGCCCATCATCACGAATCTGCGCTTGCCGGATTTCGGTGCTGCGGCGGCGGGCGCAGCCTTCGGCTGTTCTGGCGCAGCAGCGGGCGGCGCCTCGGCGGGACGCTTGACCTCGTCACCGCGGCCCTGCTCGCCGAGATCGGCGGATGCGTCGCGCGCCTTCGCGTCCTCGGCCATCTCAGGCTCGGAACGAACAATGCGTGCAGCCTGATCCCGTGCTGCGGCCATAGCCGAGGCTCCCCACCAAAAACTCGATGCCCGCGATGGCGGAATAAGGGCCGTGCGGCGCATCGTCACCCCTAGGGATACCATTGACCGAACGGTTCGGTCAATCTACATTCCCATCGGATAGATTATAAGGCTTCGATTCTTCCCTTTCCCGTTCTGGGTTGAGTTCTTTCCCGAGAAGCTAAATCAATGGTTGCAGCGCCCCGCCCCTCCCTCCAGCCCATCGGCGAGGAGGAATCCTCGAAACGCCGCCAGATCCTGGACGGCGCCCGTAAGGTGTTCCTGGAGCTCGGCTTTGACGGCGCCAGCATGGGCGAGATCGCGCGTGCCGCCGGCGTCTCCAAGGGCACGCTCTACGTGTATTTCCCCGACAAGGCCGGGCTGTTCGCGGCGATCGTCGAGGAGGAAAAGCTCGAACAGGGCAAGGTCGCCTTCAACTTCGATCCGGCCCGCGACGTCGACACCACCCTCCCCGAATTCGGCCGCGCCTATGTCGCGCTGCTGTGCCGCCCAGGCGGCGGCTCGGCGATCCGCACCGTGATGGCGATCGCCGAGCGGATGCCCGAGCTCGGCAGCCGGTTCTACACCCATGTGATCGCCCACACCGTCGACCGCTTCGCCGCCTATCTCGAGGCGCGCGCCGCGCTCGGCGAGCTCGTGATCGACGACACCCAGCTCGCGGCCTGGCAATTCATGCAGATGTGTCAGGCGACGTTGTTCCAGGCTTTCATCTTCCAGGCCAATCCGTCGCCCTCGCCGGAGCGGATCGCGACCGTGGTCGACAGCGCGACGCGGGTGTTCTTTGCGGCGTACCGGCCGAAGGCCGGGTGAGGTCGACGCTTTTTTCGCGGACCAGCGTACTCTTCGTCCCGTCATGCTGAGGTGCTCGCGTAGCGAGCCTCGAAGCATGCGCGGCCCGGCTGGTGGCCGTCGCGCTTCGAGACGGCCGCTGTGCGGCCTCCTCAGCATGACGGACTGAGAATTTAAAGCGAGCAGCCTCCCCCACGCCGTCGTCCAGGATGATGCTGAATACATTCACACTCTCAGCATGACGGTGATGGACGTCGGCTCCTTAGACCGCCACGGGGGATTGTTCTCCGGCCGTCGATGTGCACGATCAATAACTCCGGCACGACGAGACCATCGACCATGAGCGACCTCACCATCCGGCATATGCGCCCCGACGAGATCGCGCTTGCGATCGACTGGGCCGCGGCGGAGGGATGGAATCCCGGTCTCGCCGATGCGCCCTGCTTCGCTGCCGAAGACCCGCAGGGCTTCTTGATCGGCGAGCTCGACGGCAAGCCGGCCGCGGTGATCTCCTGCGTCAATTACGGCGCGCGGTTTTCCTTTCTCGGCTTTTACATCGTGCGTCCGGATCTGCGCGGCCGCGGCCATGGCCTGAAGATCTGGAACGCGGCCGTCGCGCATGCGCGCCCGCGCGTGATCGGGCTCGACGGCGTGGCGGCGCAGCAGGCGAACTACCGGAAGTCGGGCTTCACGCTCGCCTACGCCAATGTGCGCTACGGCGGCAGCGTCGCCGCACCGCCCGCGCCGAGCGCGAACATCGTCGCGCTGACCGATCTGCCCATGGCGCTGATCGAGGCCGACGACGCCACGGTGTTTCCGGCACCGCGCCCGGCCTTCCTGCGCGCCTGGATCAATACGCCGGGACATATTGGACGCGCGCTGATGCGCGACGGCGCTCTCGCCGGCTGGGGCGTGATCCGCCCGTGCCGCAGCGGCTGCAAGATCGGTTCGCTGGTCGCCGACGACCGCGCCGGCGCCGAGGCCATTGTCTCTGCATTGCTGGCGAGCGCGGGCGGCGGCGACATCTTCCTCGATGTCCCCGCGGTCAATCGCGACGCCGTTGCGCTGGCGCAAGGCCTCGGGCTGTCACCGGTGTTCGAGACCGCACGGATGTACACCGGCGCGATACCACCGTTACGGATCGGTCGCGTGTTCGGCGTCACCACGTTCGAGCTCGGCTAGCGCCGCCGTTCTGATCCCGCCATCTCTAGTTCGCCGCGGCGTTGACCTGCGGCGCGGCGAAATTGTCCTGCTCCAGCTCCTCGGGCAGTCCGGCGAAGCGGCGCAGCGCCTTCGCCATCTTCACCCGCCCGGCGACGCCGGTGATGATGACGTCGACCATCACGAACGACGAGTGGAAGTGGCCGTTGCCCTTGAGCTGCTCGACCTTGACGCCGGCTTTGGCGAGCGCGTCGCCATAGGCATCCCCCTCGTCGCGCAGCGGATCGAACTCCGCGGTGGCGATGAATGCCGGCGGCAGGCCTTCGAGCTTGCCGCGCAGCGGCGCGACACGCGGATCGGTACGGTCGGCCGGCGAGCAGTACAGGTCCCAGAACCAGAACATCAGGCCGCGGGTCAGGAAATAGCCGGCCGCGTTGTCGATGTAGGACTGCCGGTCGAAGGAGGAGTCGGTGACCGGGCAGATCAGCAGCTGGCCCGCGATCTCCGGCCCGCCGCGATCGCGCGCCAGCTGGCAGGTGACGGCCGCGATGTTGCCGCCGGCACTCCAGCCCGCGACCAGCACGGGCCCTGCCCTGCCGCCGAGTTCGGCGGTGTGGGCCGCGATCCAGCGCGTCGCCGCATAGCCGTCCTCCGCCGCGGCCGGGAAGCGATGCTCCGGCGCGTGGCGATAACCGACGCTGACGATGATCATGCCGGTGCGCCGGCACAGATCGCGGCAGAACGGATCGTCCGACAGCTCGTCGCCGAGCACCCAGCCACCGCCGTGGAAATACACCACGATCGGATGCGGCCCCGGCGTCGCCGGCCGGTACAGTTTGTAGGGCAGCGGACCGTCCGCGCCCTGCAGCATGCCGGTGCCGACCTCGCCGACCGGCCGGCCGAACGGACGGCCCTTGTTGAACTCGGCGAGGAAGTCGCGCGCGCCCTGCGCGCCCATCGTCTCGATCGGCGGCAGGTTCATCTCCGCCAGCATGCCGAGCACCAGCTGCACATCCGGCTGCAGCCGCACCACCTCGCCATCATTGCATTGCTCGGCAACGCCAGGACCCGTGAGCCTGAAGCCGAGCATGCCGCGCCCGACCACCTCGTTGCAGATGCTGCGATACGGACCGACGCCGCCGGTGTAAGGCATCACGCCCTGCGGCTTGCCGGGCACGTTGGCGCCCGTGTACCAGGTGTTGGCGAGCCGGTGCAGCGTCAGCATCGCGCAGTCGGCCATGTGGCGTTCCCAGCCGGCCTGCGCGGTTTCGGTCGCCTCCATCGCGGTGAAGCCGGCGTCGCGCAGCGCCGCGATCCGCTCGACCACCCAGTCGACATGCTGCTCGATCGAAACCGCCATGTTCGACAGCACCGACGGGCTGCCGGGACCGGTGATCATGAACAGGTTGGGAAAACCCGCGACGGTGACGCCGAGATAGGTCTGCGGTCCATGCGCCCAGACATCGGACAGCGACTTGCCGCCGCGGCCGGAGATCGGATGCACCGCCATGATCGCGCCGGTCATCGCGTCGAAGCCGGTGGCGAACACGATGATATCGACATCGAAGCTGCGCTTGTCGGTCGAGATGCCGCCGGCGGTGATCGCCTTGATCGGCTCCTGCCGCAGATTGACCAGCGTGACGTTCGGACGGTTGTAGGTCGCGTAATAGTTGGTATCGAGGCAGGGACGCTTGGCGCCGAACGGATGATCGTGCGGCGCCAGCGCGGCGGCGGTCTCCGGATCCTTGACCACGGCGCCAATCTTCTCGCGGATCAGATCGGCCACCAGTTTGTTGCCGTCGACATCGACCGCCTGGTCGGCCCAGAGCTGGGTCAGGATGTGGACGAGATCGCCCGCCGCCCACGCCTTCTCGAACCGCTCGCGGCGCTCGGCTTCGCTCAATTGCCAGCTCACCACGGTCTGCTGCGGATAGGGCACGCCGGCCATCGACCAGCGCGCCTGCTCGCGATAGGCGGCGCGGTCGGTTTCGAAATAGGTCTTGCGATCCTCCGGCGCCGGGCCGTTGCCGGCAGGCAGGGCGAAGTTCGGCGTGCGCTGGAACACGGTGAGCTGCGCGGCCTGCTCGGCGATCAACGGGATCGACTGGATGCCCGACGATCCGGTGCCGATCACGGCGACGCGCTTGCCCTTGAGATCGACACCCTGGTGCGGCCAGCGGCCGGTGAAATAGATCTCGCCCTTGAAATCCTTGACGCCGTCGATCTCCGGCGGCTTCGGCGACGACAGGCAGCCGGTCGCCATGATGTAGTAGCGGCACGAGACGTTGGCGCCGTTATTGGTCGAGATCAGCCAGCGCGACGTCGCATCATCCCAGGTCGCCTGCGTGACCTTGGTGCCGAAGCGGATATCGCGGCGCAGATCGTAGCGATCGGCGACGAAGCCGAGATAGCGCAGGATCTCCGGCTGGGTCGCGTATTTCTCCGACCAGGTCCAGGCCTGATCGAGCTCGGGATCGAAGGTGTAGCTGTAGTCGATGGTCTGGATGTCGCAGCGCGCCCCCGGATATCGGTTCCAGTACCAGGTGCCGCCGACGTCGCCGCCTTCTTCGAGCGCCACCGCTGAGAAGCCCGCCTTGCGCAACCGATGCAGCAGATAGAGACCGGCGAAACCGGCACCGACCACCGCGACGTCGACCTGCTGCGTGGTTCCGCTCTGCGTTGAGTCCGAAGCGCGTGCTGCAACTGCTGCGTCTGGCATGCAATCCTCCCGGTTGTTTTGATTTGACGGAAGGCTAGCCCTGACCTTTCGGTTTGTCATCACGACAAACGCAATCTGAGGTCGCCGCAATTGTGACGTGCGCGCCCTGGAGCAGGATGCGCAGCGTGTGGACGCAAGTGGTGCGGTTCATGTTGCGGCAACGCATGTCAAAGTCGCGCGCTCGACTTCAGACCCGTCACCCTGAAGAGGCCGCGCAGCGGCCGTCTCGAAGGGTGGGCGGCCCCGACTGCAGCATCGGGGGCCGTGCATCCTTCGAGACGCGCGCAAGAGCGCGCTCCTCAGAGGGTGTGATTTTTTTGGGGTTTCAGCGAGCATTATAGCCGAAAGCCGGCGCGGTGTGATTCTCTGGCGATGATGGATTCGCGGGAGGTGATGTTGGCTGCCGATGAGTTGTTTGGGGACCTGCCGGAGCAGGCGAAGCCACCAGTCGAAGCGGGCTTGCCCGGCGCTCCGCGGCTGCGTGAGCCCCAGCGCGACCAGATTGCGCTGCGAGCGGTTGATATTGAGAGCCTGATCGGGGAAGACCATCCGGTGCGGCTGATCTGGTCTTATGTCGAAGAGCTTGATCTGAGTGAGTTGGAGGACCGGATCAAGGCTCGCGGCGATCGTCCCGGTCACCCCGCGACCTCGCCCCGGCTTTTGCTGGCGCTGTGGCTCTATGCCGCCAGCGAAGGCGTTGGCAGCGCGCGGGCGTTGGAGCGGCTGTGCGAGAGCCACGATGCCTATCGCTGGCTGTGCGGCGGGGTGTCGGTGAACTATCACCTGCTGGCAGACTTCCGGGTCGGCAACGCCGATCTGCTTGACCGACTGCTCAGTGAGCATCTGGCAGCGTTGGCAAAGGCCGGTCTCGTCGATCTGGAGACCTTGGCGCAGGATGGCATGCGGGTCCGGGCCAGCGCCGGGGCCGCCTCGTTCCGGCGCGAGGCGACGCTGGATAAGCATTTGGCGCAGGCTGAGGCCGTGGTGGAAGACCTCAAGCGCGAGGTCGACACACGCTCGGACGCCAGCAATAAGCGTGCCCGGGCAGCCAAGGAGCGGGCCGCGCGGGAACGCAGCGCGCGGGTGAAGGCGGCGCAGACGGCGCTCGCCGAGATCAAGCAGCAGCGCAAGGAGCGCGAAGAAAGTCGCGGCAACGGCAAGACGCCGAAGGAGCCGCGGGCCTCCACGACGGACGCCTATGCACGGGTCATGAAGATGGCGAACGGCGGCTTCCGCCCCGCCTACAACGTGCAGGTGACGAGCGTGGCCGGCGAGCAGATCGTCGTCGACACCAGAATTTGCAACATCGGATCCGATCGCGGCCTGATGCGTCCCATGCTGGAGCGGCAGCGTGCGCGGCCCGGAGGGTTGCCCAAGGACCATCTCGTCGATGGCGGCTTTGGCAGTGCCGAGGACATCGAATGGGCCTATGCCGAGGGCATCGATATCTTTTGTCCGCCCACTCAATCCAAGCACGGTACCGATCCCTATCTACCGCGGCGCGGCGACGGTCCGGGGGTGTTGGCCTGGCGTGCGCGAATGGCGAGCGAAGAGGGCAAGGCCCGATACAGGTCCCGGTCGATCTGCGAGTGCATCCATGCCCGCTGGCGCAATTGGGACCTGCGGCAATTGACCGTGCGCGGCATCGAAAAGGTCCGTGCCGTCGTGCTCTGGTACGCCCTCGTCAACAACATCCTGCAAGGCAACCGCCTCTCCAGAGCCTAAACAACGGGTCATCGCCGAACTCGAACTCAAACCTGCCAATTGCTGCGACGAACAGCCGCCAAAAACTCCGCAGGAGCCGAATCCGTCACAAGCTCTCAGGATGACGGATTCGCAGTCGTGTTTTATATCGACCGCATCAGACCGCCATCGACGCGGATGTTCTGGCCGGTGATGTAGCCGGCGCCGTCGGACACGAGAAAGCTGATGGTCGCGGCGATCTCCTCGGCCTTGCCGTAACGCTTCATCGGCACGCTGTCGCGGCGCGCGTCGGTGGCCGGCAGGCTGTCGATCCAGCCCGGCAGCACATTGTTCATGCGGACATTGTCGGCGGCGTAGCTGTCGGTGAACAGTTTTGTGAACGCGGCGAGCCCGGCGCGGAACACCGCCGAGGTCGGAAACATCGCGCTCGGCTCGAACGCCCAGGCGGTCGAGATGTTGACGATCGCGCCCGATTTCTGCGCCTGCATGTGCAGTGCGACCAGCCGCGTCGGGCGGATCACGTTCATCAGGTAGACGTCGAGGCCGGTGTGCCACTGCTCGTCGGTCAATTCGAGCACGCCGGCACGCGGGCCGTGGCCGGCGCTGTTGACCAGCGCATCGATGCGGCCCCAGCGCGCCATCACCCCGTCGACGGCGCGCTTCAGATCCTCGTTCGAGCGGTTCGAGCCGGTGAAGCCGAGGCCGCCGAGCTCGGCCGCCAGGGCTTCGCCCTTGCCCGACGACGACAGGATCGCAACGTGAAAGCCATCGGCCGCGAGCTTGCGCGCCGCCGCCGCGCCCATGCCGCTGCCGCCTGCGGTGACGAGTGCGACCTTCGCTGCTGCCATGACTTGATATCCCTGTTGATGATCGATCAGACGGCTGGCCGGCGTGATTGCCTGAGCGGCGCGGACGTCAGGCCGGCGCGCCGTTCTTGAGCAGCTTCGCCACCGCCGCAACCAGCTCGTCGGGCGAGAACGGCTTGTTCAGCAGCACGCTGTCGGGCACGCCCCTGGTCGGCCACTCGTCGCCGCCGCCGCCGGTGATGTAGAGCACCGGGAACGACGGATCGATTTCGCGGGCGCCGCGCGCGACGCGCCAGCCGTCGAGCCGGCCGAGCAGGCGGATGTCGGTGACCAGTGCGGAGTATTTGGTGCGGAACGCCTTGAGCAGCGTCAATGCTTCTTCGCCCGAACCCGCGATCGCCGGCTCGTAGCCGCCGTCCTTCAGGGCGTCCTCTACCATCATCTGAAGATCACGATCGTCTTCGATGACGAGAATGATCGGCGCGTCTTGCAAAGCTATCCCCCGGAAATCAGCCGGGAGCGCCCCCGGCTTCGAAGCATATGCAACATAAAAGTGGCCACCGTTTGCACGGTGTCACCCAGTACAAATACGGGTATCAGACGCGTCCTATTCGTCGGCGAATTCGTCTTCTTCGTTGACCCCCGCTTTACCCCGCGGAGCCGGCTTTCTGCCGCCAAGCGATCCTGTGACATAAGGTTCGCGCGTTGCATAGGGGTTACGGCCGCCGGCGCGTGCCGCGACCTCTTCGCCGGAGACGGCGGCAGGCTGGCAGATCAGGCGCCGGCTGGCCCGGCGCATCAGATCCACATGGATGTGGTCGTAGTGATAGACGTTGGAACCCGGCGCCAGCACCGTGGTGAATTGCTGGCAGGCGGCGGCCTGCACATCGCGCAGGAAGCCCTGCTCTTCCGGCAATCCCTTCCAGCCATCCTTCACCGAGATGCGGCGGCCATCGGCGAGCGTGAAGGCTGCGATATCGAGCGCATTGCCGAACGCGTGCTCGGAAATATGCGCGTGCGAATTGCCGTTCATGCCGCGGCAGGAATAGGCCGAGATCTGCTTGATCTCGACCACGCGCGCGCCGAACCAGCGCTGCGCCGCCGGCTGCACGGAATCGGCGAGCCAGCGCTCGAGCACCGAGACGATCGGGCACGCCAGCGTCGCCGCCGGCTTCACCGCGACTGGGCCGACCGTCCCCACCGGATTGCCGCTCGGCGGACCGAGCCGCGGCGGCGGTGCGTCCAGAGGCTGCTGGGAATACGGCGCCGGTGAATAAGGCGCGGCCGCACCCTCACGCTGAGGATTGCGCGGCAGGCCCGGATAATAAGGTCGCTCGCCGCTCGCTTCGGGTGAGCCGTCCGGCGGCAGGTCGATCTCGCCCTGCTGCGGCGGAACGCCGGGCGCGGACAGCGAGACCGGTCCATTGGACTGGCTGCCATAGTTCGGCTGGCCGACGGCCTGATCGGAATACGGCGCCTGCGCGGGCGTCTGGGGCTGACGATTGATCGGCCAGCGCGGCTGGTTGCCGACCGACGCCGGCGGACGCAGGCTGTCGTCGGCAAATCCGTAAGCCGAGCTGGCTTCACCGAGCGCTGCGACCTTGAGCGGGAACTCGGCACCGCAGACGCCGGGGCCCGTGATCGGATCGATGCGGACCAGATCTGGTCCTTCCTTGACCGCGCCCGATTTCAGGCATGCGGCCTCGGCCTCGGCCCGCCACGGTTCGCGCTCGGCGGTCTGGAACAGACCGCGGCCACAACCAGCAAGCGACACAAGGACCAGGGAGCCGACGAGATACAAACGAACTCCACGCGTCATGGCGCGGAGGTTCTGCGAATTTGATTAAAGACTCTTCAACGCGATTCGACTGATTGGTTTGAGGCGTTCTTAACCATGCGCTGGAACCTGGAAGGGCAGCGCGCTTCCGAGTTGCGCTTGACGTGTGACCGAGCGACTGCGCTCGCGACTGAGCGAGGTGATCCATCCTTGCTTCGCGCTCATCGAGATTCTCATCGTGATTGAGAATGCCCCAGGCGTTTCGACATCCCGCATCCGCCCCATCGAATCAACTCCAGATCGTATTGATGAACGGCGTAATCGTATTTGTGGCTGATCGGATCGAATGCGGGAGCAGCGACGCAACCCCATTCGCGCCGCCCGCGAATATATTTGCGGGCGCTTCAACGTCTTGATTCGGCGCCTGTTTGAGCCGCGCACCGCAATGCGGCATCGCTCGGGAACTTGGGGCCGGACAGCAGCGCTGACTTTTTCACTCGGAAACCCCTTGCTAGCTTCGGCGTTAATGCGGGCAGCGTTGTGAACCGAGGGAGTTTCCCAATGGACTTCGCGAGTCCTCTGCTGAGCAAGCTGAGCATTGTGGCCGCGTACATCGCGTTAGCCTTCGTCGGCGCCATCATTCTCGGCGTGTTCTAGACCAAACGACAGGCAATGAGTTCAGCGCCCGGCGGAGGCACGCCGGGCGCTTTGCTTTCAAGGACAACCTCCGTTGTCCAAACCGTCACCCCCGCGCAAAGGCTTCGCCTTTGTCGCTGGAGGAGCGCGCATCGCGCGCGTCTCGAAGGGTCGACGGCGACGATTTTGCAGCTCGGCCGTCGATCCTTCGAGACGGCGCTGCGCGCCTCCTCAGGATGACGGGTCAGGCAGAGCGCCGTGCCGATCTCAAAACTTCGAGGAGCTCGATCCGGCAATCACACGCGCCCGCGAATGCGAGACGCGCACTCAATCGGCGCCGGTGCAGTAGAAGCGGCCGATCGCGCAGGCCTCGACCCGCATGCTGACCGCGCCTTTCAATTCGACCGTCCCGTAGCGGATGCGGCGGCTGTCTTCGCTATAGATGCGGCCGTTCCAGCGCATCCTGACGGCGCAGTGATCTCGGTCACCGTGGCAGGCCAGCCGCCTGCGCCGTCAACGTGATGCAGGTCACTGAACAGGCTCCCGAGGCCGCGTAGCGTCCGGGTCCATCGCTGCACCCCGCCCAAATGCCAGGGAGATTTCAGATGAAGAAGCTCGTTGCGATCGCCGCGCTGCTGATGGCCACCACCGCGGCGCATGCCGGCGGCACCGGCATCACCTTCGAGATCGATGGCCAGCGCGTCCATGTCGAGGCGCCGCGCAATTGCAGCGCGCTGTCCTGCATCCGCGTCTCCGCGCCGGGCTATAGCGGCACGATCGGCGGCATCAGCAAGAATCTCGGCTCGAAATCCGATGATGATGACGATGTCGCGTCGTCAAACACACCGCCCCCGGCGCCGCCGCCCGCTCCCGCACCGGTTCAGGCCGCCGCACCGCGGCCGCAGCCAGCCACTGCCGCCGTCCCGCCGCCTCCTGCGCCCCCGGCGGCACCGGCCAATGTTGCGACCGCGGCCCCGACACCGGTCGACGCGGCCCCCGTTGCGCCCGCACCGGCCCCGGTCGCCGCACAGCCTGCACTGCCTCCGCAAACCGCGCCAGTTGCCGCCGCACCGGCACCGGCGACCGGACCGATCGGCGTCTGGGCCACCGAGGAGAACAAGGGCAATGTCCGCGTCGAAGCCTGCGGCGCCAATCTCTGCGGCTATTCGGAGAAGAGCAACGAGCGCATCCTGATCAACATGAAGCCCGACGGCAGCAAATGGAGCGGCCGCATCCACGATCCCGACTCCGGCCGCAACTACGACTCGACGATCGCGATGAAGGGCCCGAATGCGATGCGCGTGCAGGGCTGCGCCTTCGGCGGCATGTTCTGCGACGGCCAGACCTGGAAGCGAGTCAGCTAGGGTTTCGATCTCTGAGATCGACCCGCTTGGCATAACTCATCACAACTGTCGTCCCTGGAAAGCAGGAACCATAATCACGAATGGGCATTGTTGCGCGATGCTGGAACGACGAGTCTTGTTCATCACATCCGCCGCAGGGTATGGGTCCCTGCTTTCGCAGGGACGACACCGAGTATGCTGCGTGGCGGTGCCCAGTTGATTGTCATCCGGTGGTCGCTTCATGCGGATCGCCGGACGCGCTATAAGCGTCGCACGGTTGATTTGAACCTGCGGGCGGCTTGCGATGGCAATGATGGCTCTTGAACTCGGTCTCCGCGGCGCGGTGGTCGCGCTGTTCCTGGTGGCTTGCGCGGTGCTGTTGCTGCGCTACGCGGCAGTGCATCGCGCCGCGAACCTCGGCGCAAGCATGGGCGTGGCCGGCGCGGCCTACGCGATCAGCACCGCACCGTTTTTTCCCGCATCGACATTCGGCTGGAGCTCGCCAATCGTCGCCTTCGCGATGGGCTCGCCGGTGATTTTCTGGCTGTGGGCGCGCACGATGTTCGACGAGCGCTTTACCCTGCGCCCCTGGCATGCGGCCGCGTGGACGATCCTCGCCGTTCTTGGCGTCGTGAGCCACAATTGCTGGACGATCTGGCCTGATCTCGCGCGGAGCTGCGGCCGGGGGCTGGCACTGGCGACGATCGTCTTCGCCGTGCTGGGGATCACGCAAATCAGCAAGGGATGGCGGATCGCCGCGACAACGGCACGCGGCCGGATGTTGATCGCACTGGTGATCGGCATCGGCCTCCAGATGACCCTTGCGGCCGTGGCCGGGCTCGCCGCGATTCCGACCCGGTCCATCGGACTGAGCGGAGCACTCGGCCTTGCCGCATTCGCGCTGCTGTCGATCTGGACGATGCTGTTCGATCCGCCGGAGAACCAGCCGGCCGTCGCCGGACCGGATTCCGGCGGTCAAGCCAGCCGAGTGTCTGCATCGCTCGCGCCGGCCGACCTGCCGGCTCCGGACCGTGCCCTGCTCCACCGTCTCAAGCACCTCATGACGACCGAGCGGGCCTACCGACAGGAAGGGCTGACCATCGGCCTCCTGGCCGTCAGGCTTGGCATGCCGGAATACCGGTTGCGGACGCTGATCAATGACGGGCTCGGCCACCGCAACTTCAACGCCTTCGTCAACCGTTACCGGCTCGACGAGGCCAAGGCAGCGCTCGGCGACCCCGATCAGGCCGAGGTGCCGGTGCTGACGATCGCGCTCGATGCCGGGTTCCAGTCGCTGGCGCCGTTCAACCGCGCCTTCAAGGCGGACACCGGACTGACGCCGACCGAGTATCGGCGACAGGCGATGGCCACGCAAAAGGCTGCGAACGAGGTGGCAATCACCCGTTCGAGCTGAGAATTTGCTCCTCGATTTCGAAATTCGATGAGCCGGCGCCGATGCAATCTGCCTGATTGTGCCGATGCGGGCGCTGGTCGCGCCCTGAGATGGCAAGCGGAGTGCAACGACCGATGAAGAGTTTCCTCACTGCGGCCAGGCTGCTGGTCCTCGACCTGGCATCGACCCTTGTCTTTCTCGGTCTGTTCCTGCTCACACACAACACCGCGCTCGCGGTCGGCGTCGGCATCGCCTTCGGCGTCGCGCGGATCGGCATCCAGATCGTGCGCGGAAAGCGGATCGACACCATGGAATGGCTCAGCCTGTTCCTGGTGGTCACCGCCGGCACCGCGACCCTGCTCACGAATGACCCGCGCTTCGTGCTGTTCAAGCCGAGCGTGATCTACGCGATCGTCGGCGTCGTGATGCTGAAGCCGGGCTGGCTCAACCGCTATCTGCCCGAGATCGCGCGGACGGTCGTGCCCGATGTCGCCATCAAGGTCGGCTATGCCTGGGCGGCGTTGATGTTCGTCTCCGCCGCCGTCAACGCCTTCGTCGCGCTGACCTGCGCCATCACGACATGGGCCGTCGTGATGCCGATCTTCGGCATCGTCAGCAAGATCGTGGTGTTCGTCGGCGGCTTTGCCGCGATGCGCCTCACCGCGCGGCGCCGCATCCGCGCCATGCCCGAGGCCCAGCGTGCGGCCGTGCTCGCGCTGGAGGGCGGTCCGGCGCCGTTGGCCACAGCGCAGGGGTTACCGTCCGCGAGTGGTTCATGAAACAAACCGGCGCGCGACGAAACCATTTTGCCATGGCGACGAAGAATTGGCGAAACCAAGCCCCCCTAGTGATGGCTTCGACAACGCGCTGCTTCGGCGCGATCACCGCAAGGGGGACATCATGGCTTTCATCGCTTCCGCATTTCGTCACGGCAAACTGCTGGCCGCCACCGCGTTCACGCTCGGTCTGTTGACCTCGGCATCCTATGCCTACACCGACGAGCAGCAGCAGATGTGCACCGGCGATGCGATGCGGCTGTGCAGCTCGGAAATCCCCGACGTCGATCGCGTCACCGCCTGCATGGTCCGCCAGCGCGCGCTGCTCAGCGACGGCTGCAAGGCGGTGTTCCACTACGTGCCGCCGGCAACGGCTCCGCAGCCCGCAAGCTATGCGCCCGCGGCCAAGCCGACGAAACCGCTCAACATCGCCCCTCACAAGCGCGGCTGACAAAACCCCGACGGCGACCAAGCACCGCGCTTCCGGCAACGGGGGCGCGGTGCTTGCTTGTATCCGCGGGCCATGACAACAAGGCAGGACCGTTCATTCGGCATTCAGCCTGACGCGGCTCAATTGCCGGTCCCCAATGCCTCCCGGGAATCGATGGTGATGCGCGGCACCTTGCTCTTTGCGCTCCTGCTTGGAGCCGGCGTCACGATGGGTTGGCATGCAACGGCCAATGCCGCGCCGGACCTGACGCAGCTCGCGCAAGCGCAGACTGCGCCCTCGCCGGCCCCGGCGCCGGGCGCGACACCGGCGGCGCCTGCAACATCGACGGCTGCAACACCTGCGCCCGCGGCCCCGGCCGCGGCGCCCGAGCCGATCGGCAACGTCGCGACGCTGACCGGAACCGCCACGGTGACGCGCAACAACACCACGACGCCGCTGCAGATCCGCGACGACATCTTTGCCAATGACGACGTCGCGACAGCGGCGACCTCCTCGCTCGGCATCACCTTCAACGACGGCACCACGTTCAACCTGCGCGCCAACGCCAGGATCACGATCGACAATTATGTCTACGAGGATGGCGGCCAGCAGAACAGCGCGCTGTTCAACGTCGCCAGGGGAACGGCGGCCTTCGTCGCCGCCGCGGTCGCCAAGACCGGCAACATGAAGATCGCGACGCCGACCGCAACGCTTGGCATCCGCGGCACCACCGGCCTCGTCGAAGTGCCGGAAGGCGCCACCGCGACCAGCGACAATGTCGGCATCAAGCTCTATCCCGACGCCGACGGGCATGTCGGCCGCATCGAGGTCAATGATCGCAGCGGCGCCTCGCTCGGCGTGCTGACGCGCGGCGCGAGCGGCTTTGCGATTCGTCCAGGCAGCGGCGGCGCGCGCTTTGCGGCGGTGCCGCTCACGATCTCCCCGCAACAGGTCGCGCGCGACCAAGGCTTTGTGCGCGCGGTGCATTCGGCGCAGACGCTGGGCCGTCAGGTTGTCACCGAGCAGCGCGACTTCCGCCGCGCCAATCCGGATTTCCGCAGGACCAATCCGACGGCGCCCTATCCGAACCGCGGCCAGCCGGTGCAGCCGAACCCGCAACGCCAGAACGGCCTGCCGGGCCAGAACCGCAACGCCCCGCAGCAGCCGGGTCAGCAGCAGAACCGCCCGGGCCAGTTGCCGCAGCCCGGCCAGCAAAACCGTCCCGGCCAGCCGCAGCAACCGGGCACGCCCGGTCGGCAGGGGTCGCAACAGCCGGGCCCGCAACAGCAAGGCGGCGCACAGCACGCGCTGCCCGGCCAGCCCGGCGGCACCACCTTGCCGCACGCACCCGGTTTGCAGACGCCGGCCGGACAACAGCCCGCGGGACAGCAACAGCCTGCACGACAGGGCGGCGCGACGCAGCCCGGCGGACAGCAGCCGGCACGTCAAGGCGGTCTGCAGCCCGGACGCACGCCAGCGCCAGGCGGCGTGCGCCAGCCGGGACAACCAGCGGCTCAACCCGGCGTGCCGCGACAGGGCACGGCGGAGCCGGTGCCCCAGGCACCCGGCGAGGTGCGGCCCCGCATCCAGCAGGCCGCACCGGGCGCGCGTCCCGGCATGCAGCGGCCCGTCGTGCAGGTACGCCCCGGCTTGACGCAACGGCGCGCACCGCCGCCGCGCGCGGCCAAGCCGCCGCCCAGGGATAAGCGACATTACTGAGCGATCGCGTCGATAAACGAATGTGGCGCCGATCGACGAACAGCGGCAGGTCAGCCCCGCCTGGTGATCACCGCCTCCAGATATTCGCTTGGAATGACCAGCGTCCCGTCCTTGGCGACATTGAACTGATCCATCAGGGCGAACATGTCGGTGGCGAGCAATTGCTGCTTGACCGTGTCGATCGCGCCGAAGGCCTTCAGCACCGGACCGTAATAGGTGCGGAAGATCTCGAGGAAATGCTCCCGCGACCTGTAGCGGAAGTTGAAGTGCCTGCGCTTGGCATCGACCGCCGCCTGCGGGCCGAACAGCATGCCGAGATGCGCCTCGGTGCCCCACAGGGCGGGAGACTTCACGCCCGGGGCCGGCGGCACATATTTGCCGATGGTCCTGAACACCTGGCCGATGAACCCTTCCGGCGTCCAGTTCGCAAGGCCGATCTTGCCACTGACGCGGCAGACCCGGCGCAGTTCATTGGCGGCCTGCTGCTGATCGGCGGCGAACATGACGCCGAAGGTCGACAACACGACGTCGAAGCTTGCATCGGCAAACGGCAGCTTCTCCGCATCCGCTTCCTGGAAGGTGACGGGCAGACGCTCCGCCGCCGCCCGCTCGCGCCCGCGCTCGAGCAGCGCGCCGACATAGTCGGTCGAGACCACATCGGCAAAGCGCCGCGCCGCGGCCAGCGTCGCGTTGCCGTTGCCGGCGGCGACGTCGAGCACCATCTGATTGCTGCGCAGGTCGACGGCCTCGCAGAGCGTCTCGCCGACGATCTGAAGCGTGGTGCCGACGATCGCGTAGTCCCCCGAACTCCAGGTGGCCTGCTGGCGCGCCTTGACCGCGGCGAGATCGACGACGGGCATTTCGGCTTGAACGTTCATTGTGCATCTCCTTTGAAAATGTCGTGCGGCTCACGGCTTCACCGAAAATCCGCGACCTGCGTTGGAAAGCATCGTGTCAGTGCAATGACTTCAAGGTGCTGCGAGCTAGGTGCGATAGCCGAGAAGGACCGGGATGCTGGATGCGGCGACAACGGTCCAATCCGAGCGATGCCTGCAGCCACGCTTGCTCCGCTCAGACCAAACGGCCTGCTGCGCCAGGGTTGGACTGTTTTTCCGAACGACAGGCTGCTCTGCTCGCGTGAACACGGGTGAGGACAAACCCGCGATCATCAGCCCGAGCACTGCGCTTCGAATGATCGGCCGGGCGCAGCTTTTGCCTGCGGCCTTCGACCTTCGGCCGCCGGGCTCGCGCGGCATCAAACGGTCGGCTTGCCGTTCGCGATGTTCGAGCATGCCTGCGACCGATCGATTGACGAGCCGGCGGATGCGCAAGAGCAGGAAGGAAAAATGCTTTCGCACCGGACTAGAAATGGACTCCATGAATGAAATCGACATCATCGTTTCCTTGATCGAAGTGTGATGGCGCCCCGGATCGTGCTTCGGCCGAGATGCACCATGCGACGCCCGCGCGGGCGTCATTCGGCTGCAATGGGCGGTTCGACCGGATCGCCACGCACCACGACGGTTGCCGCGACCTTGTAGAATTCCTCGCCCGGCATGCCGACGCAGCGCGCATGGTCCCGGATCGAGTCGCCGTCGCGCGCCTCGTAGATGCAGAATGTGCCGATGCGACCATCTGCCTCATGCACCACATAGCTGCGGATCCAGCGGACACGGTCCGGCATCTGCTCGTCGCCGATCCTGGCGGACGTAGCGCCGGCGCGCTCGAGCTCGCTCATGTCTGTCCAGGCGCTCGGACGGCGAATGACATAGAGTTCCATCGAAATCTCCCTCGGTTGGGACGGTTGAACAGCAGGCGGCGGTGATCGCGGCCATGCTCAGCTATAGGCGCGGTCAACGCCAACTGTCCTTACCGCGGGCTGATCATTGTCTGATCTTTGCCTGAACCTTTTCCGGAAACCCCGGACCTATACACATGGCATTCTCATTTGGACTGTTCGAGCTTGATGAAGCTGGACGCGTGCTGCTGTGCGCGCGTCAAGAGGTCGCTTTGCAGCCACGTGTGTTCGACCTGCTGGTCTATCTCGTTCGACACCGCGACCGCGTCATCTCCAAGGACGAACTCCTCGACGCCGTGTGGCCCGATGTAACGGTCACCGACAACTCGCTGCAGCGTGCGGTGAGTTCGTTGCGCGCCGCGCTGCGCAAAGGTGGCATGGACGGCGCGATCCGGAACCTGCCGGGCAAAGGCTATCGGTTCTTCGTCGAGTCCGAGATCAGGCCGCCGGAACGCATCGACCACGCGGGCGCCGATGCCGCCGTCGGTGCAATCGGTGCAATCGGCCTTGCCCGCCGCGCAGCCGCCGGACAAATGTGGCTGCAAGCCGCAACCCTGTTCGCGAGCGCAGATGAAAACGGCGGGCTGAACGCCGACGATTTGCACAATTGGGCGCTTGCCCTGCAATGCCTCGGCAAGACCACGGCCGCCATTCCGATTCTGGTTCGCGCGGTCGCCGCGCGCAGCGAGGCCGGCGACGCTGCCGGCGCCGCGGTCGACGCGATCGCGCTCTCGGGCCTGCATTTCGAGAGCGGTCAGGCCGCGATCGGAAAGGGCTGGCTTGCGCGCGCCGAAGATTGGGCCTCGCGGATCGACGATCCTGCAACGACGGCCCTGCTGCTATGGATGAAGTCGAAACTGGCTGCGTTCGACGGCGAGCCGGAACAGGCGCTCGCATTGGCCGACGCGGCCTATTCGTCGGTCAAATACAAGGACGCGCTCAACATCGAGGCGCTGAGCCTGGCCTATCGCGGCTTCTATCGGCTCTGTCTCGGCGACACGCATGGCGGACTTGCCGATCAGGATCATGCTGCGGCCGTTGCGCTGTCCAGCACCAATTTGGACCCGATCATGGGCGGCAGCCTCTACTGCAACATACTCTGGGCAGCCCGGATGTTCGGAGATTGGGCACGGGCCGACCAGTGGACACGGAGCTACCAGAATTTCTGCTCGGGCAGCGGCATGGAACTGACGGGTTCATGCCAGCTGCACCGCTCCGAGGTGCTCGGCATCCGGGGCTCGCTCGACGAGGCGCTGGCGCGCATCCAGGACGCGCTCGCGCGGCTGACCAGCGATGCGCCGTGGTCGATGGGCGATGCCAATCGGGTGCTGGGCGATATCCTGGCTGCGATCGGTGACGATGACGCAGCACTTGAAGCCTATGACCGGGCCTACACGCTGGGCTGGTGTCCGGAGCCGGGCCGCGCCATGCTGCTGCTCGCAAGAGGCGAAGCCGAAGCCGCCTATGCAAGCCTCGAACGGAGCTTGATCGGCAAGACCTGGTGGACATTGCAACGCCGGGGAATCCTGCTCGCGCATCTGGCGCTGGTTGCCGCACACACCAATCGGAGCGGTCGGGCGAAGGCATTGATCTGCGAGCTTTCGGGAAATCCCGATCGCTGGCCGATGCCCTCGATCCGCGCACTCACCAACGAAGCGCAGGCGATCCTCGCGCTGTCCCGGCAGGATCATGAAGCGGCGATGCGGCATCTGCATCTCGCCCGCCAATTGTGGTCGAGCATTGAGGGGCGAGTTCAGATCGTACGGCTGAGATTGCAGATTTCCAGGCTCCAGCTCGAGCGTGGCGACACGCGCGGCGCCATGGCCGAGGTTCATGCGGCGCGGCTTCTGGCCGGTGAACTGGGCTCGCCCCGGCGGGTTGCCGACTGCGTGGCCTTGCAGCGTGACATTGACGCCTGGCGGCCAACCGCACGACGTCAGATGTGCGGCTGATCACGCCGCGCGGCGCAGCCAGTCGCGCACGCGCTCGATCAGGTTCTTGCGCGGGGTCGGTTGGACGGCGGTGACAGCCGGCGCGATCGTGCGCGCGGATGGCGGCAGCGCTTCGGGTGCCGCCGGCTCCACGACAGGCTCGGGCTCGACTGCCTTGCCGGCCTCGGCAGCGGTGTGCGCGGGCGCCATGACCGGCTGATCCGATGCGGCATCCGCCGCCGGCATCTCCACCAGATGGGACGTATCCGCCGTGACCGGCAGCTCTGCAGCCGCTTCGGCGTCCACGGGCGCTTGCGCGGCAACATCGGCGACGGCAGGCGTCTCGCCGGCCTCGGGCACGTCAACGATCGGCTCGTCGGCGCCAAGGCGTGCGCGGCGGCGCTCGGCAGCCGCAAGCCGCAGGCGCGCGCGCCGTTCGCGCTCGGCGTTTGCCGCGGCCTGCAAGGCGATCGGACCGACATTTTCCAGGAACACGCGCTCATAGCCGCGCGACAGGCGATCGAGCGCGTCGTCGAGCGGCAGCCAGTCCACCTCCCTGACGTCGCTCATCAACGCGCGCACCGGCTTGCCGCCGGCATCCATGCGCCAGTAGTGCACCACCTTGGAGCGCCCACCTGAATCATAGACCAGCGTGCCGAGGAATTCATGCACGTCGACGGCATGACCGGTTTCCTCCAGCACCTCGCGCTCGGCCGCGGCGCGCGCGGTCTCACCGTCGTCGAGCTTGCCCTTCGGCAACACCCATTCATTGCGCTTGCGCAGGCGCACGACGGCGAAGCGCGGCGGCGACTCCCGCCGCAGCACAATGCCTCCCGCCGCCAGAACAGGCGTCCGCGCCATCTCGTGTCCATCAGGTTTGCGATTTAGGATCGTCGCACGACGATCCCGGACATTCTAAAGCATGATCTCGAAAAGTGGAAATCGGTTTTCATGCTCAAACATTGAGCCGATGCGCGCGTGCGATCAGATTGCGGGCTTGCGCAACAAAGGTTCGCCGCATTTGATCCGCGTTCCTTCCGCGACATTGTCGCAGAACTCGAAATGATCCGGCGCCAGCACGATGATGGTCGAGCCGTGCTCGAACCAGCCGAGCTCATCACCCTTCTTCACATGCACGTCACAGGGGAAATCCACCGGGCCGCGCGACTGCGCGTTCAGCGTGACGTCGAGGAAGTGCAGGCGGAGGCTGGCCACCAGGATCGCCGCCACCGGAACCAGCGTCAGTGCCTCGCCGGTCGGCAGCTTTCCGCGCAACACCGCGCGTTCGTTCTTGCAGAACAGCCGCTCGATCCGCTTCAGCGCGATCGGATTGACGTTCCAGACGTCGCCATGAATGAATGTCACCTTGTCGATCGCGAGGTCATAGGGCGCGTGGAAGCGGTGATACATGCTGGACGTCAGCCGCAGCGTGACGAAGCGGCCGTTTTTGTGCTGCTCCACCAATGCGGGATCGCCGAGCAGGTCGAGCAGCGAATAGGGCGCGCCCTTGACCTGGAACAACTGCCCGTCCTCGATCCGGCCATGCGCGCCGATGATCGCGTCCGACGGGCTCGCGATGATGGCGGGATCGGCCGCCGCCGGGCGCAGGCCGGGCTTGAGCTCGCGGGTGAAGCAATCGTGCAGGCTCCTGAACTCGGTCTTCTTCGCCTCCGACAGATCGAGGTCGGAGAACAGCTTCCAGCAGGCGATCGAGGCGTCGCGCACCAGGGGGTTCTCGAGCTTGGAGAACCAGCCCATGAAACGGGTCAGCGCCGCCCGCGGAATCCGGTTGGTGAGCAGGAAATTGAGGTCTTCCTGCTGGGTGAATGCCGAGATCAGGCCCTTGACTGTCATGAATCTGTTAGGTGCCGAGGCTAGCGCTTCTGTCATGGAAACATCCCTTCCGATTCTCTCGCTGTCCGCCGCCGCGCTTGCCGGCGCCGCCGCAGCTTTCCCCAAAATCCAGGCCCGCCTCGCGCTGTCGCGGGCCAAGCACCGCTCCCTGACCGGACATTCCAAAATGTCCAAGATGGTCGCGCGCATGGTGCCGCACTACGAATTCGACATCGACGCGTTCTTCTGCTCCGACGGAGCGCCGAAGGACATCGCGATGCAGCGACAGGACGGCTTCTTCCGCCTCGCCGGCCTCTACCAGGACCGCTACTCGAAGGGCCGCGCGCTTACCGCAGAGGTGACCGAGCGGATCTCCGACCTGCAATTCACCGAAACCTACCGGGTGCCGTTCCAGTATAGCCGCCTGGTGCGCGAGCATCTGCGGCACCTCGGCCTTCGTGCAGGCCTCCAGCGGCGTCACCGTGACCGACGTCGACGGCAATGTGGCCTACGACCTGACCGGCTCCTACGGCGTCAACATCTTCGGCAACGACTTCTACAAGGAGTGCATCGCCGAGGGTGAGAAGCGGGCGCAGGGGCTCGGCCCGGTGCTCGGCCCCTACCATCCGATCATTGCCGACAATGTGAAGCGGCTGTGCGAGCTCTCCGGCCTCGACGAGGTCTCGTTCCACATGTCCGGCACCGAGGCGGTGATGCAGGCGGTGAGGCTTGCGCGCTACCACACCAGGCGGACCCATCTGGTTCGCTTCGCCGGCAGCTATCACGGCTGGTGGGGCGAGGTGCAGCCCGGCGTCGGCAATCCGGTGTCGCCGCACGAGACCTACACGCTCGCCGACATGTCGGAGAAGACCCTGCATGTGCTGCGCACCCGCAAGGATATCGCCTGCGTGCTGGTCAATCCGTTGCAGGCGCTGCATCCGAACTCCAACGCGCCCGGCGATTCCGCGCTGGTCGATTCCTCGCGCTCCTCCAAATACGACCGCGCCGCCTACACCGATTGGCTGAAAAAGCTGCGCGAAGTCTGCACCGAGCGCGGCATCGTGCTGATCTTCGACGAGGTGTTCGTCGGCTTCCGCCTCGCCGCCGGCGGCGCCCAGGACTATTTCGGCGTCAAGGCCGACATGGCGACCTACGGCAAGAGCCTGGCCGGCGGATTGCCGATCGGCGTGGTCTGCGGCCGCAAGGACCTGATGCGGCGCTTCCGCGACGACCGTCCGGCCGACATCTGCTTTGCCCGCGGCACCTTCAACTCGCATCCCTATGTGATGACGGCGATGGACGAATTCCTGAGCCGGCTCGCCAGCCCGAACTTCCGCTCGATCTACAACGGGCTCGACGAGACCTGGAACGGCCGCGCCAAGGCGCTCAACGACCGCCTCACGGCCGCAGGCCTGCCGGTTCGCGTCGGCAACATCTCGTCGATCTGGACCGTCTATTACACCGAGCCGTCCCGCTACAACTGGATGCTGCAATACTATCTGCGCGCCGAGGGGCTGGCGCTGAGCTGGGTCGGCACCGGCCGCCTGATCTTCACCCTGAACTACACCGACGCCGATTTCGCCGAGGTTGCCAACCGTTTCGTCGCCGCGTCCGAAAAGATGAAGCGCGACGGCTGGTGGTGGCACAAGGAAGGTCTCACCAACAAGACCATCAAGCGGCAGATCCTCAAGGAGATGGTCGCCGTGAGGCTTGGGCGCTGAGCATACTGCGCCTTTCAGGCCGTTCCGCACTGTGCCGGCCAGAAAACGCAGAACAACCCCATGCAAAGTAGCCCCGTCGCCCGGATGGAGCGAAGCGAAATCCGGGATCAGTCGCGGAGACGGTGAGAGTTGCCCCGGATTGCGCTGCGCTCCATCCGGGCTACAAGCTGAGGCCACCCAGTCTGCTTTCGTTGACATTGTTAGCACCGTCATTCCGGGATGGTCCGAAGGACCAGACCACAGATGCGCACTGCGCATCGGGGAATCTCGAGATCCCGCGTTCGATGCTGCGCATCGCCCCGGAATGACGATGCTCTTAAGACGGAGATGCCCGGGACAAGCCCGGGCATGACGCAAGTTTGCTGACGCTGGGAGCAACGATCAGGCGTGCTTGACGTGCTTCTCGAGACCCGGATCGATCAGCTCGCCCTTCATCAGGAACAGCGGCGCCTTGTGATAGAGCTTCAGGTCGTTGAACGGGTCGGTGACGATCTTGGTCATCCAGACGAGGCCGGTCTCGACGTCGCGGATGAAGAACAGATGGATGGTGCGGAACAACAGGCCGCCGATGCCGACCACGAGCCAGATCTTGGCGACCTGACGGGTGAAGTCGCCCATCGTGACCCAGGGCTTGAACAGGCCGAACAGGGTCGGATCGAAGTACAGCACCATCGGCGATAGCGCCCAGATCGCCATCAGCACGACCTTGCGCTGCAGATTGTAGCCGACCTTGATGTCTTCCTTGTGCTCGTGGGTCGCCTGGTTGACGTGGTCATAGCCTTTCGGCTCGAAGAAGAAGTGACCGGCCTGGCGCGAGGTCATCGAGACCAGCCAGCCGACCAGCGCCGACACGACCGGATCGAAGAACAGCATCACATAGGCGAACAGGAAGCTCAGCGCGCTGACGAAGTGCAGGCTCTGGTTGATCCGGCTGTGATGGTAGAAGCGATGGTCATCCCAACGCTGGGTACGCAGCTCTTGCAGGAAGTTCTTGATCATTGGTTCCCCCAACATCTTTCGGGACAGGATTTACAGGGATTCGATGTATCGCGTGTGACATCATCATAATGACATATGACAATGCGGAGCGACGCCTTGACGCAACCGGAGCAGGGTTTCGCCTCATCCCGGCGAAATTTGCGGGATAAGGCGGAGAGGATCGTAGCCTCCCGGTTTTGCGGCGCACTGTGCGACCTCATCCGGGAGGACCGGCGGGCCGGGGCCCGCCTGCCGCTCAGGCGGCCTTGGCGACGTCCGCCTTGCGGAAGCGGACCAGCGAGAAATGGCCGAGCGGCGGGATCAGGCGGCGCTCCGCGAGCTCCATGCCGCGCGCGCCGGCCAGCCACTTGGTGTAGCGCGACCAGGCGAATTCGGCGGTCCGGAACCCGAGCGGGCGCACCACCGGCTGCAGCTTCTGCTCGATGAAGCGGCGGACGCCGGCATCGGCGCTGACGCGGGTCAGGATGATCAATTCGCCGCCCGGACGAACCACGCGGGCGAATTCGTCGAGCGCGGCTTCCGGGTTCGGCACCGCCGACAGCACGTACTGCGCCATCACCACGTCGAACGAATTCTCGGGGAATTCGAGCTTCTCGGCGTCCATCACCGCGAGGCCCTCGACATTCTTCAGGCCCTGCCCGGCAACCCGCTTCCGGGCCTTCTCGAGCATGGCTTCCGAGATGTCGGTGCCGAAGATGCGCACGTTCGGGCTATAGAGCGGCAGCGAGATGCCGGTGCCGACGCCGACCTCGAGCACGCGGCCGCCGATCTTGTTGGTGGCCTGGATCGCAGCCTGCCGGCCCTTGCTGAACACGCCGCCGAACACGAGGTCGTAGATCGGCGCCCAGCGGTCGTAGGCCTGCTCGACCGTCTCGCGGTCGAAGTCCATGGAACGGTCGGCGCCCAGCTTGATGATTTCAGCCATAGAGAGTCTCTCGTCTTTCGTTCGATTGAGCTGTTAATTCGGAACCGCACTGCGGCCGGCGACGCGGCGTGCGGGCCGCGGCGCGCGGCTCGGCTGCAACGTGGCCAGATTGCCGATGAACTGACGCGCACTGTTTTCCCAGGAACGCTCCAACGCGAAATTGCGGCAGTCGGCGCGCGACATGTTCAGCGCGCGCAGGCAGGCGGCGCGCAGATCGTTGTCGATCGCGCCGATCGGATGGTTGGCAATCACGTCTTTCGGGCCGGTGACCGGGAACGCCGCCACCGGCGTGCCGCAGGCCAGCGCCTCGAGCTGCACGACGCCGAAGGTGTCGGTCAGGCTGGGAAACACGAAGACGTCGGCAGCGGCGAGGTGCGAGGTCAGGTCCTGGCCCTTCTTCTCGCCGAGGAAAATCGCGTCGGGATGTTTCTGTTGCAGGGCCGCCCGTTGCGGCCCGTCGCCGACCACGACCTTGGAGCCCGGCAGGTCGAGCGACAGGAAGGCGTCGAGATTCTTCTCCACCGCGACGCGGCCCATCGTCATGAAGATCGGCCGCGGCAGGTCGAGCAGCGCCGGCTGGTCGGGATTGAAGATCCTGGTGTCGACGCCGCGGGTCCAGAAGCCGAGCCGGCGGAAGCCGCGCTCGGCAAGCTCTGAGCGCAGCGAGTCGGTCGCGACCATCGTCATCGAGCCGGCGGCATGGAAGTGCCGCAGCACCGCGTAGCCGACGCTGTCCGGAATGCCGGTGCGCACGGAAACATATTCCGGAAAGCGCGTTGTGTAGGATGTGGTGAAGGCGAGCTTGTTGCGCCGGCAATAGCCGCGCACCGACCAGCCGATCGGTCCTTCGGTGGCGATGTGGATCGCCTCGGGCGCGGCCTCCTCGATCCGGCGCGCGATCTCGCGGCGGTTCGGCAGCGCCATTCGCAGGCCGGGATATGTCGGCACGCCGACCGAGCGGAAGCCGTCGGGAGTGAGGAATTCGATCTCGGCGCCGAGCGTCTCGGCGCTGCGCGCAAGCGACGTCAGCGTCCGGACCACGCCGTTGACTTGCGGATGCCAGGCATCGGTCGCAACGAGTATGCGCATTGCAGGAGATCCAAATCGTTAATCTTGATTCTGCTCGCACGACGTTCTGACATGGATGTTTCAAACGTATGACGTCATCGAAATGTTAGGTTGTTTTTCCCGGTGGGCCGCCGGTTTTTCGTGTAAGATGACAATCAGATGTCAGAGCAGAGTGAAAATCCCGGTACGGTGCGCCGCAGGCTCAGACGGCGAAACTCGTCGCTCCTGATCCTCGCGACCGGGATGCTCGTGTTCGCGATCGCCGCCGGCACGCTGTACTACGCGCTGCGTCCGGTGACGCTGTCGATCGCGGTCGGCCCGACCGGCAGTGAGGACGTCAAGCTGGTCCAGGGCTTCGCCCAGGCGTTTGCGCATGGCGGCAGCTCGGTGCGGCTGAAGCCGGTGACCACGCAGGGCGCGGCCGAAAGCATCGCGCTGTTCACTGCGAACAAGGTCGACCTCGCGGTGGTGCGCGGCGATCTCGATCTGCCGGCGAGCGCCGAGTCGGTTGCGATCCTGCGCAAGAATGTCGTCGTGCTGTGGGCGCCCGCGGGGGCGAAGGGCAAGCGGCGGTCCGCGAAGATCAAGACCATCGACGATCTCGCCGGCCACAAGGTCGGCGTGGTCGGCAGCACCCAGGCCAACGTCACGCTGCTGCGCGTGATCCTGAGCGAGTCCGGCGTCAATCCCGACAAGGTCACGATCAGCCAGTTCGCCGTCAACAAGGTCGCCGACCTCGCACGCGATCCGTCGCTCGACGCCTACATGACCGTCGGCCCGCTCGACAGCAAGGTGACGGCGGAAGCGATCGCGGCGACGGCGGCCGCGCGCGGCGAACCGGTGTTCCTCCCGATCGACGTCTCGGAAGCGATCGCGCAGAAGCATCCGCGCTATGAGTCCGAGGAGATCGCCGGCAGCATCTTCTCGTCGTCGCCGGCACGGCCCGAGGACAAGGTCGAGACCGTCGGCGTCAATCACCTCATCATCGCGCAGCACGCGCTGGAGGAATCGACCGTCGGCGCGCTCGACCGGCAATTGTTCACGCAGCGGCTCCAGGTCGCGCGCGACCTGCCGGCGGCCGCCAAGATCGAGAAGCCGGACACCGACAAGGACGCAGCACTTCCGGCGCATCAGGGCGCCGCGGCCTATATCGACGGCACCGAGCGTACCTTCCTGGAGAAATACTCCGATTACATCTGGGGCGGCATCCTGCTGATCTCCGGCCTCGGTTCGGCCGGCGCCTGGCTGCGACACTACATGAAGCGCAACGAACGCGAGCACTACATCGTCCATCGCGACAATCTGCTGAAACTGATCTCGCGGGTGCGCGGCGCCGAGACAGTGGAGGAGCTCGCGGCGATGCAGGGCGACGCGGACGCGCTGCTGCGCGAGGCGCTCGATTGCTACGACGACGGCGCGATCGAGGAAGGCGACCTCTCGGTGATCGGGCTGACGCTCGAGCAATTCCACCACGCCGTCTCCGATCGCCGCGCGGTGATCAACAGCGAGAAGCCGGGCCTGCCGCGGATGCGCGCCGGCTAGGCGCGCGCACGCCGATTGCACCGAGAGCAATGTGTACCGAGAGCAATGTTTGGATTGCGCCTGGATGCGCGCGTGGCCATGTATGAGTACGACCACAACGCCGCGCGCGACACCATGATCACGTCCATCACCGCCGACCTGCCCGCGCCCTTCGTGCTCGCGATCGCGCTGGCCGGCGTCTTCCTGATCGCCTTCATGAAGGGCGCATTCGGCGGCGGCTTTGCCATCGTCGGCATCCCGCTGCTGTCGCTGGCGATGGATCCGATCGCGGCGGGCGCGCTGCTGGCGCCGCTGTTCGTCGTCATGGACATCACCGCGCTGCGGTTCTGGCGGCCCAACACCTGGTCGCGCGTCGACCTCGCGATGCTGCTGCCGGCGCTCGTGATCGGCATCGGCCTCGGCTATTTCGTGCTGCGCGACCTCGACCGGCACGCGGTCGAGATCGTGATGGGCGCGGTGACGCTGGTGTTCGCCGCGCTGTGGTTCATCGGCGGCGGCGAGATCAAGCCGCGTCCGCGCTCGACGATCAAGGCGACGTTCGCCGGCCTCTCCTCCGGCGTCACCACGATGGTGGCGCATTCGGGCGGGCCGCCGCTTGCGATCTATCTATTGCCGCTCGGCATGTCGAAGGCGCTCTATGCCGGCACCACCAGCCTGTTCTTCACGGTCGGCAACTTGCTTAAGGCAGGTCCCTGGCTCGTGCTCGGCACTCCGTCACGCAGCCTGTGGCTGCTGATGGCGCTCTGCGTGCCGGCGGTGCCGGTCGGCGTCTGGGCCGGATGGCGGCTGCACGAACGCCTCGACCAGCGCGCGCTGTACCGGACCTGCTACGCCATTCTGGTGATCACCGCGGCCAAGCTGCTGTGGGACGGGCTAGCCGGATACGTCCACCCCTGAGCGGTCGCGCCGCGTGCCGGCAACCCGCTTTTAACCCTGCGACGAAACACGGACGAAACAAAACCCTAACGGCACGAAACCATTTTGGCGATTTGGTGCAAACGTCCTGAAACGCCTCCCCTGTACTGCTTTGATCCAACGACGCGCCGGAACTGGCGCGCAGGGCGCAAACAACAGGGGTCGACAATGTTCAATTCCGTCAAGCTGAACGCACGTCTCGCTGCCGCCGCCTTCGGTGCGCTGGCGATTGGATCAGTCGCTTTCGCGAACTCCGCCGCGGCTGCGCCGCTGCCGATGTTTCCCTTCATCCTGACGCCGCCGACCGAGGCCGTGCAGCCGCCGGTGCAGTCGATGCCGCAGGCGCAGGAAGAAGACCGCTCCGTCGAACTGCCCGCCCGGCTGCGTCGCCAGGTCGTCGCCTATCCGACGCGCGAGGCGCCCGGCACCATCATCATCGACACCCCGCACACTTATCTCTATCTCGTGCTCGGAGGCGGCCAGGCGATGCGCTACGGCATCGGCGTCGGCCGCGACGGCTTCACCTGGTCGGGCACCCAGACCATCACCAAGAAGGCGGAGTGGCCGGATTGGACCCCGCCGCCGGAAATGATCGCCCGCCAGCCCTATTTGCCGCGCCACATGGCCGGCGGCCCCGGCAACCCGCTCGGCGCCCGCGCCATGTATCTCGGCGGCACCGTGTACCGCATCCACGGCACCAACGCGCCGGAGACGATCGGCACCCACGTCTCCTCCGGCTGCCTGCGGCTCACCAATGAGGACGTCAGCGACCTCTATTCGCGGGTCAGCGTCGGCACCAAGGTGATCGTGCTGCCGATGACCGACCGCCGCGCCGACCTCGGTTCGGCCGTCCGCTAACAAGACCGACTTCCCCAAGCCCCCTCCAAGGGCTCAGGCAACGGCTCCGGCACCCCACCGGGGCCGTTGCCGCGTTCACAATCGTTAACGTCCAGGTGACCCGGACATTCGGGCTGCTTCCGCCCCTGAAGCAGCTTGATCCCGCCACACTGGCGCCCTCGTCGGCGGGCCTGTACAACCCGTCAAAATTGATTTTCATCCGGGGGAATGATGCGTCTACCGATGCATCCGAGAACGATCGCACTCGGCATCACCGTCGTGCTGATCTCGTTCGCAATCAGTCTCAAGGCCATGGACTGGCTCGCGCCGAGCGCCACCCTGCAGAAGCCGCAGCTCGCCGAGCTGCCGCCGCTGCCGCAGGCGCCGCGGTCCTCGACGATCGTGGCGCAGGTCTCGGTCGCGCTGTCGGCGATCCGCGACGCCGCCGAGCGCGGCGCGCCGAAGACGTTCGGCGGCAAGGCCGACAATCCGGTGCAACAGATCCTGCAAAATGCCGACATCGGCTGGACCGCGTCGCGCGGGCCGATCGCGGCCACCGGCGCGCAGGACGTGCTGACGCTGACGACCCCGATCAACGGCACGCTCAAGGTCACCGGCTCGCTGTCGGCGAAGGCGACGGGCGCCGTCAGTAACGCACTCGGCAGCCTGCTCGGCGGCAACGTCGCCAAGCAGATCGGCGCGGTGAACATCAAGAACATCGACGCCAATGCCGACATCAAGGGCAACGTCACCCTGACCGCACGGCCGAAGCTCGGCGCGTCCTGGCGGATCGAGCCGAACCTGCAGGCGCAGGTCAATCTCGGCGACACCAGCCTGTCGGCCGCCGGCGTCCGCATCAACGTGCCGGCCCAGGTCAAGCCGGTGATCGACAAGGCGGTGGCCGACCAGATCTCCGCGGTCGAGGCACGATTGCGCAACGACCCGGTGTTCCAGAACAACGCCCGCGCGCAATGGGCCAAGGCCTGCCGCTCGCTCCCGCTGCAAGGCACCGGCGGCACCGCATCGATGCCGCCGATGTGGCTCGAGCTGCGGCCGATCCGCGCGATCGCGGCGCAGCCCAAGGTCGATGCGTCCTCGATGATCCTGACGATGGGGATCGAGGCCGAGACGCGGATCACCGAAACACAGACCACGCCCAACTGCCCGTTCCCCGACAAGCTCTCGATCGTGCCGCCGATGTCGAGCCAGATCGCGATCGGCCTGCCGGTCGACATGTCCTTCACCACGCTGACGCAGCTGGTCGAGGCGCAGCTGAAGGGCAAGACCTTCCCCGAGGACGGTTCCGGCCCGGTCGACGTCACCGTCAAGAGCGCGAGCATCGCGGCCTCCGGCGACCGGCTTTTGATCTCGCTTCTGGTGCATGCCAAGGAGAAGAAGAGCTTCTTCGGGCTCGGCGCCGAGGCGACCGTGCATATCTGGGGCCGGCCCCGGCTCGACCAGGCGGCGCAGACGCTGCGGCTCGCCGACGTCGAGCTGGCGGTGGAATCCGAGGCGGCGTTCGGCCTGCTCGGCGCCGCCGCGCGCGCGGCGGTCCCGCACATGCAGCAGGCGCTGGCCGACCGGCTGGTCGTCGACCTGAAGCCGTTCGCGGCCAACGCCCAGCGCAAGATCGCCGCCGCCATCGCCGACCTGCAGAAGAACGAGGAAGGCATCCGCGTCGACGCCGACGTCAACAGCATCCGCCTGGCCGACATCGCGTTCGATTCGAAGACGCTGCGGGTGATCGTGGAGACCGACGGCACCATCAAGGCCGCCGTCACCGCATTGCCGGCACTGTAGCCTTGCCCTCTCCGCGCCAGCGGGGCGAGGGCAACAGCTTTCCGCTCATCGAGTAGCGGCAGCCCATATGCCCAAAAAGTCGTCTTTGCGACAGGTTGCCGCACCGGATAGAAGGTGCCCCGTGGAAGCAACCAACGAAAAGTCAGGGAGACAAACTCGATGAAATCGCTCTTGGCCGCAGCGGCGGCCGGCTTCGCGCTCGCGGTCTCCGGCACCGCAGCCAACGCCCAGATCTCCGACGACGTCGTCAAGCTCGGCGTGCTCACCGACATGTCGAGCCTCTATGCCGACGCCACCGGCAAGGGCTCGGTCGCCGCCGTCGAGATGGCGGTCGCCGATTACGGCGGCAAGGTCAAGGGCAAGCCGATCCAGGTCGTGGTGGCCGACCACCAGAACAAGCCCGACGTCGGCGTCGGCATTGCGCGCAACTGGTACGACAACGACAAGGTCGATGCGATCCTCGACGTGCCGACCTCATCGGTCGCGCTGCCGATCTCGGCGCTGACGCGCGAGAAGAACAAGATCCACATCAATTCCGGCGGCGGCTCCTCCGACATCACCGGCACCGCATGCTCGCCCAACACCGTGCACTGGACCTACGACACCTATGCGCTGTCGAACGTCGCGGGCAAGGCGATGGTCAAGCGCGGCGAGGACACCTGGTTCTTCGTCACCGCCGACTATGCCTTCGGCATGGCACTGGAGCGCGATGCCGCCAACGTCGTCAAGGAGAGCGGCGGCAAGGTGCTCGGCGACGTGCGCCATCCGCTCAACTCGTCGGACTTCTCGTCCTTCCTGCTGCAGGCGCAGGCCTCCAAGGCCAAGGTCGTGGCGCTGGCCAATGCCGGCGGCGACACCACCACCGCGCTGAAGCAGGCCGCCGAGTTCGGCCTGGCGCAGGGTGGCCAGAAGCTGATCGCGCTGCTGATGGAAATCACCGACACCCACGCACTGGGCCTGAAGGCGACGCAGGGCCTGATCGTCACCGACGCCTTCTACTGGGACATGAACGACGAGACCCGCGCCTTCTCGAAGCGCTTCAACGAGAAGGTCGGCCACATGCCGACCATGATCCAGGCCGGCCTCTATTCGGCAACCATGCATTACCTGAAGGCGATCGAAGCCATCGGCACCGACGAGGCGCCGAAGGTGATGGAGCAGATGCGCAAGACGCCGATCAACGACTTCTTCGCCAAGAACGGCCATATCCGAATCGACGGCCGCATGGTGCACGACATGTACCTGTTCGAAACCAAGAAGCCCGAGGAATCCAAGGGCGAGTGGGACCTCTACAAGCTGATCGCCACCGTGCCCGGCGACGAAGCCTTCCGCCCGCTCGACAAGGGCGGCTGCCCGCTGGTGAAGTCGAACTGACGCGCGCGCCGCTGCGCTCCCTCTCCCCGTTCTTACCGGGAGAGGGTTGGGGTGAGGGGCTGTCTCCGCGTACACGTCGATAACCGCGCTCGCGGAGGCTCCCCCTCACCCGGAATGCATCTAACGATGCATTCCGACCTCTCCCCGCACGCGGGGCGAGGTGAAGCGGTGCCCGCTGCTCGATCCGGCGCAAGGTCCTCTTCTTGTCCCAGGTGCCGCACCGTCGACGCATTCGATTGCGCACGGCGACCTCAGAAAATCGAGCTTGGAAGATCGATCGATCCACATCCTCTTTCGTTTGGATCGCGCTTCCCCTCAGTCATCCGCTTGTCAGGAGATTGAGACAAGAAGACAACAGCGTCAGCCCTGGTCGGTTCGGGCGCTCGTGGCATCAACCCGATGCCAGGCTGGAGATGGAGACTTGGCCGTGAAGCAGTTTTGTTCGCGACGAAAGATGCATGTTGGAGCGATGCTGCTCGGCGCGACGGCCCTGGCGATCCTGCTGCCGTCGATCGCGTCGGCGCAAACCGGCCCGGCACCTTCAGGCGCCAAACCGTTCCTGACCGTCGACGGCAAGCTGCCGCTGGTGATCGGGCATCGCGGTGTGCCGGGCCTGGTGCCCGAGGAGACCGAAGCCTCGTACGAGCTCGCCGCCGACCTCGGCACCGACTCGCTCGAAGAAGACCTGCATCTGACCAAGGATTGCGTGCTGGTGGCGCGCCACAATCCATGGCTCGGCGACAACACCAACGTTGCCGAAGTGGCGAAGACCAATGCGGACGTCGCCAAACGCAAACGCACGACGCCGGGCGTCCGCGTCAAGGTGAAATGGGTGCAAACCCAGACCAGCGGCCCGGCTGAATATCCCACCGACCTCCTCGATCCGGCCGATCCGAAGTCGGTGCTGAAGGCGCTGATCGTCGACAGCGATGATCACACCAACGACTGGTCGATCACCGATTTCACCATGGCCGAGCTGAGAACCTGGATCGCCGGCACCACCTATGATGCAGCCAACGAGCGGCCGAAACTGTTCAACGGCAAGTTTCCGATCATCAGCTTCCAGGACATCATCGACATCGCCAAGGCCAAGAGCAAGGCGACCGGACGTTCGATCTCGGTCTATCCGGAAACCAAGAACCCGACCTGGAACAATGCCCAGGCGATCGCCAATGGCTGCGGCGCGCCCGGCAGCCGTCCGCTCGAGGACGCCCTGATCAAGATCATCAAGGAGAACGGCCTCAATTCAAAGGACGCGCCGATCATCGTGCAGAGCTTCGAGCCCGGCAGCCTGAAATACATGCGCAGCCACGGACTGGAAACACGGCAGGTCCAGCTGATCGACGGCAACGGCGTCGACTTCAGGACGGGTAAGGTGCTGCTCAACAATATCGCCAATTCCCGCCCCTACGACTGGACGGTTGCGGGCGACAGCCGCACCTTCGATACGATGCTGACGCCGGAAGGCCTCGCCGAGATCAAGACCTATGCCGACGGCATCGGTCCGTGGAAGGCCTATATCGTGCCGTACAAGATCTCGCCCTGGACGGACGAGAGCGCCGACGGCAAGCCGACCAAGGGTTCGACGGCGGACGCCAGGACGCAGGACGCAACCAGCGTGATCGCCGACGCGCACAGGCTCGGCCTGTTCGTGCATGTCTTCACGTTCCGCAACGAGAAGAAATATCTCGCCGCCGACTACCACGGCGATCCGGCCCTTGAATATCTGAAGTTCTTCCGTCTCGGCGTCGACGGGGTGTTCACGGATTTCACCCACACCGGCGTCGCCGCCCGCGCGGCTTACCTGCGCGAGCTCGGCCGGTGAAGCCTGCGCAACAAAAGCGCGCCCGGCATCACCGGGCGCGCTTGTCTTTCACGTCATGCGCTATGCGTCAGTCGGTCGAGTACTTGAACTCGGGCATCGCCTTCAGCTCATCCTTGGTCGCGCTGAACACCGCGTGATCCGGATACCAGGGATTCGGCTTCGAGGACGATGCCGCAGGGGCCGCGCCCGTTGTGGTCGTCGACTTGTTCGTGCTGCCGGTGTTCGCAGCACCGGTATAGGCGACCGGCTCGTTGACGAACTTCACCTTGTCGATCGGCACCGCGACCAGGTGCTCGCCGACACCCAGGAAACCGCCGACGCCGATCACGACCGCCTTAATGGCACCGCCCTTGTCCATCAGGAGATCATTGATCGAGCCGACGCTCTCGTTACTGTCGTTGTAGACGCTAAGGCCGACGACCTTCGACGCGCGCCAGTCACCCTTGTAGGTGTTCGGCGAGGTGGCCGCCGTCGATGCCGGCGGTGACATCTTGTTGTCGGTCTTGTCGGCGGGCGTTTGCGCGACCGCGACGGTCGCAAGCAAAGCCGAGCCGGCAACGCCGGCGATGATTGATTTGATCAACATGGTTGCGCTCTCCTCAGTTCGCACAATCGATGCTGGGAGAACCCGTGATGTCAGCGACCGTTCCTATTGCGCCTGCGCTCAAAAGCCGCTCCGGTATGACGGAACACGGTCACGGTGCAGCATGCACCGGCAACTTTTCGATAGACGGGACGTTGCAGTGCTTGACGAAAGCGATCGCCGCATCTCAACTAGGCTGCGGTTGAGCCTCACGACTGCGCCGGACGCGCAGTCCCTGATGTGACGATGTTTGGCTCACTAAGTCGTCCCGGCGAACCGCGCGGCATGCACGCGCGCCCGAGCGGGCATCAGCGATCGACATCCGTCGATCCCGCGCGCGCCGGTCGCCGTGCGATCAGAAGCCGCCCCAATAGGGCGGCACGCCATAGAAGCGATGCAGCTCGACTTCCTGCGAGCGATCGCCCCAGTCGAAATCCTTGTCGGCGCGAAACGACGGCGCCCGCTTCAACTCGTCATCCTCGATGTCGAGTTCATAGGCCTCGAACTTCGGGTTATAGTGCAACCGGCCCCACGGCAGCGGAATCAGGTTGGTTCCGATCCCGAGGAAACCGCCGAAGCTCAGCACCGCGTATGACACCTTGCCCGAGATCTTGTCGATCATCAGCCGCTCGATGTGGCCGATCATGTCGCCATTGGCGCGGCGCACCGCGGTCCCCTCAACCCGGTCGCTTGCAATCAGCTGATGCGGCCTTGTCCTGACCTCGACAGCCATTTCACCCTCCTCAACCTGAGCCCTTATCTGAGCCCTTGCCCGAAACTTGGCCCGGACCATGGCCCGGACCTTGGCTTGAAAGAGAAATAACGCGTCGCCGGGCAAACGGGTTCCGGCCCCGATATGACAGCGAGCCTTGCCTTTTTCCGGCTGCCCTGGCCGTCACGCCTCCCGGTCCGAGCCGGTTGGAGTTCGGCCCGGATATCAACGCGTTAGCTTGATGACAGAACGCTAACTTTTCTCCCCGCCGGGGACCTGTTTAACTCGATCGGCTGGGCAAGACTTAGAAACACACTGAAACAAAATTCCTGAGCCGCTTTCCCCGAATCACGGACAAAAGATCGGTATGACCCAGGCTGCGCCCAATATCCTAGTCGTCGAGGACGATCGCGAGACGCGGTCCCTCATCGCAAAATATCTCCGCACCAATTCCTGCCACGTCACGACCGCCTCCGACGGCCGCGAGATGGCCAAGGCGATGACCGATCACCGCGTCGATCTGCTGGTGCTCGATGTCATGCTGCCCGGCGAGGACGGCCTCAGCCTGTGCCGCAAGGTGCGCGCGGAGTCGCAGACGCCGATCATCATGCTGACCGCGCGCGGTGAGGACGTCGACCGCATCCTCGGCCTCGAGATGGGCGCCGACGATTATTTGGCAAAGCCGTTCAACCCGCGCGAGCTGTTGGCGCGGATCAACGCGGTGCTGCGCCGGCAGGCCGCCGCGCGCAACGCCAGCGCGATCGAGGGCGCGACCACGCTGACTTTCCTCGGCTGGCGCATCGACATCCGCTTGCGCGAGCTGCGCAACCCCGACGGCGCGCGCGTCGCCATGACCAGCGCCGAGTTCGACCTGCTGCGGACCTTCTGCGAACGGCCCGGCCGCGTGCTGTCGCGCGACAGCCTGCTCGACCTGACGCAGGGCCGCAGCGCCGGCTCGTTCGAGCGTTCGATCGACGTGCTGGTCAGCCGTATCCGGCGCAAGATCGAGCCCGATCCGCAGGAAGCCACCATGATCAAGACGGTGCGTTCCGGCGGCTATGTGTTCACTCCGAGGGTGGAGGCGGTTGCCGCCACGAGCAACTGACCATGAAGCTGCTGCGCGTGCTGAGTCTGCGGGGGATCGGCGCCCAGATGGCGGCGCTGGTCGTCGTCTCGATCGTCGCGCTGCATCTGATCATCACCGCCACCTTCCTGATCCATCGCCCGGATCGGCCCGATGCGTCGGATCGCTGGCACACCCAACTCGCCGCCGCCGCGCAACTGCTCGGGCATGCTCCGGCATCGGAGCGGCCGCGGCTCCAGGCCGACATCGCCCGCGCATTCCCGCAGCTTGCGGTCGGCGACCTGCCGGCCGACGCCGGCGCGCTCGCCGAGACGGACGCGCCGAGCCTGCACGCGCTGCGCCGGCTCGGGGCCGGCTATCGCGTCTTCTCGCTGCCGCGCGAGGCGGGTTCTGCGCCGCATGACAGCGAGATCCGCCGCGTCGCGATCCGCCTGCCCGACGGCGCGATGTTCGCCGCCAACCTGATGCCGGATCAGCACATGCGGCCGTTCTGGGGCGGTCCGTGGATGATGACGGTGCTGTTCGCCGTCATCAGCGTCACCCTGCTCGGCCTGTGGGCGGCATGGGCGCTGACCGCGCCGCTGTCGTCGTTCGTCAAGGCGGCCGAGACCTTCAGCCTGAACGGCGCCGAAGCTCCGCTGCCCGAGCGCGGGCCAGAGGAGATCCGCTCGCTCGCCAAGGCGCTGAACCGGATGCGCGAGCGGATCACCGCATTGATCGACGACCGCACCAAGATGCTGGCCGCGATCAGCCACGATCTGCGCACGCCGATCACGCGGATGCGACTGCGCGCCGAATTCATCGAGGACGAGACCAATCGCCACCGCATGCTGCGCGACCTCGACCAGATGCGCTCGATGCTGGAATCGGTGCTGTCGTTCCTGCGCAACGACCGCAAGCTCGAGGAGATGACGCTGGTCGACATCGCGAGCACGCTGCACCTCGTCACCGACCAGTTCGTCGACATGGGACACAAGGTCAATTACGAGGGCCCGCAGCACGCGATGGCGACCGCGCGGCCCGCCGATTTGCATCGCTGCATCACCAATCTGGTGGACAATGCTGCGCGCTTCGGCGGCGAGGTGACCGTTCGCCTCGACGTCAGGCCCGACCGCCTCGTCGTCGACATCGAGGACGACGGCCCCGGCATCTCGGATGCGCACAAGTCGACCGTGATGGAGCCTTTCGTGCGCGGCGACCAGGCGCGCAACATGGACGAAGCCGAAGGCTTCGGCCTCGGCCTGTCGATCGCCAACGCCATCGTGCTCGCGCATGGCGGCACGCTGTCGCTGCACGATCGCACTCCGCACGGGCTGGTGGTCCGGATCGAATTGCCGGCGCATCAGCAACCGTTGCAGCCGCCGCAGCGAACCGCAGCCTGATCAGGCGAGGCGAGCAGCGTTCAGGCGGCGAGCGGCGTGAGTTGCGTGTGGTCGTAGATCGCGACCGCCTCGAAGCGGTAATTGCAGGCGCGACAATTCCACAGATAAGACGTGCGGCCTTCGCTGTGCTCGACCCAATCGGGGCGGGCGATCGGCTTGCCGCATTGCGCGCAGGGATTTTCGCGAGGCATATAGCCAATGTCCTGACGGACTGAATCTTGACGATTCATGGCGCATCTCCCGAATGTTGTTTCTTGCGTGCTCTGGAATGGACAGACGTGCTGACTCAACACGCGCGCTGCCTTGCCGAGAAGTGTAAACCTTCGTCGAGTCGTTTGCACGACAAACTGCTGTGGATAGCGTGCGGCATAACGCGATCGGGAAAATCGGAAGAAAAACAATTCTCGGCTGAGTCGATCGAAGCAGACAATTTGAAGCATCCGCCGCGCACGCGCGCCGTCCGCCTCGCCCACATCCGGACAATCACCGACGCAGATCGTCCGCTGATGCGAAGGTTTTGCCACATTCCTGCCCGTTCGCCGTACCAATGAGACCGCAGAACCGACGCGCGTTTGACCCACCCGAGCGTATCAGAGATGAAGACCGTTCAGACCTTCAGCCGCCTTGCCGTCAGCAGCCTTGCTGTCAGCAGCCTTGCCGCCGTTGCGTGGCTTGCGTCCTGCGCCGGCGCGAGTGCGCAATCGCGCGCGCAATACGAGGCGATGGTGGCGGCCGAGGCGCAGGCCAATCTGGTGCCGGAAGAGCTGGTCCATCGCGTCATCGTCCGCGAGAGCAAGTACCAGCCGCATTTGATCGGGCGCGGCGGCGCCATCGGCATGATGCAGATCAAGCTCGCGACCGCCCGCGGGGTCGGCTACACCGGTACCGCCGAAGGTCTGCGCGACGCCGCGACCAACCTCCGATACGGCGTCAGATACCTCGCCGGCGCCTATCGTGCCGCCAACGGCGATTTCGATCGAGCCGTGCGTTATTTCGCGGGCGGGTATTACTATGTCGCAAAGCGGCAGCGCGGCGGTCACCTCAAAGAGGCGATGCATGGCGCCGCCGGTGCACCGCCGAAGGAGCTCGCGAAGCAGGATCAGGTGACGGCCGATACCGCCGAGCCGAGGCCGGAACAGGCCGAAAAGTAAGCCTGTCGCGGCGCTGACGCGCTTGGCGCGGCTGCGGGCCCTCCCCGCGGCGAGATCACGCGTTCCTACGGCTGTAACCTCGTGTGAGGAGCTGCGGCACCACGGCGCGCCCGCTCGTGGCATACAAGTTGACACAGAGGCCCATCCGCCTACATTAGAGCCGTTCCGAGGGGTGCTCCGAAGGAGGAGCTGAGATACCGCAAGCTTGGGCGTCGCCGTCAGGCGATCAGTTCGGGACCGCGGTGACCCTTTGAACCTGATCCGGGTCATGCCGGCGAAGGGACAGGGATGTACCAGACGTCAAGACCGCGGGGGGATTCCCCCGTCTCCATCATCGGCGCAGGGATAGCCGGCGCCTGGCATGCGTTGTTGCTCGCAGCGGCCGGACGTGCCGTCACCCTGCATGAGCGCAGTGACGCTGGGATGACGGACTCCACAAGCCATTGGGCCGGCGGCATGCTGGCGCCGTGGTGCGAAGCGGAGGCCTCCGAGCCGGTGATCTCGCGGCTTGGCATCCGCTCGCTCGATTTGTGGCGCGACCATTTTCCGCAAACCGCGTTCAACGGCTCGCTGGTGGTGGCGCATCCGCGCGACCGCACCGATTTCGAGCGCTTCGCCCGTCTCACCACCGGCTACCGCAGGCTGGACGCGCAGGCCGTGAGTGCGCTCGAGCCGTCGCTCGAGGGCCGCTTCCGCGAGGGACTGTTCTATCCCGAGGAAGGCCATGTCGAGCCGCGCCGCGTGCTGCCGCAGCTCCATGCGGCGATCGCCAAGGCCGGCGGCACCATCAGGTTCGGCAGCGCCGTGGAAGCCGATGATCTCGACGGCCTCGTGATCGACTGCCGCGGGCTTGCCGCGCGCGACCGCGAGCCGAGCCTGCGCGGCGTCAAGGGCGAGATGATCATCATCGAGACGTCCGAGGTCGAGCTGTTGCGCCCGGTGCGGCTGATCCATCCGCGCTGGCCGCTCTACGTGATCCCGCGCGGCGACGGCCGCTTCATGCTGGGCGCGACCTCGATCGAGGCCGAGGATAACGGCGTCAGCGTGCGCTCGGCGCTGGAATTGCTCGGCGCCGCCTATGTGGTGCACCCGGCGTTCGGCGAGGCGCGCATCGTCGAATTCGGCGCCGGGCTCAGGCCCGCCTTCCCGGACAATCTGCCGAAAATCAGGATCGAGCAGGAACGCATCACGGTGAACGGACTCTACCGCCATGGCTTCCTGCTGGCGCCCGCGCTGGCCGAGCTGACGCTCGCCTATCTCGCGCGCGGCGAAATCGACAATGAGGTGATGCAATGCGTGTGATCGTCCAATGCGTGTAATTGTCAACGGCGAGCAGCGGGAGATCAACGCAGCCAGCGTCGACGCGCTCTTGGCCGAGCTCGACTACGAGGGCAGCCATTTCGCGATCGCGCTGAATTACGACGTGGTGCCGAAGAGCCGCTGGGCCGAGACGCGGCTTCAAGCCGGCGACGAGATCGAGATCATCACGCCGCGGCAGGGAGGGTGATGTGACGCGCAATCGCGCCCTTTACTCCGCCGTCATCGCCCGGCTTGACCGGGCGATCCAGTACGCCGCGGCTCCTCGGTTGACGGCAGGGCCTCTGGAATACTGGATCCCCGCATGCGCGGGGATGACGACCACATTTGAGGAGACGCCTCGAACATGGTGAACTTCTACGGCAAATCCTTCCCCTCCCGCTTGCTGATCGGCACGGCGCTGTATCCCTCGCCCGCGATCATGCAGAACGCGATCCGCGCGTCCGGCGCCAGCATCGTCACGGTGTCGCTGCGGCGCGAGGCCGCGGGCGGCAAGACCGGCGATGCGTTCTGGGCGCTGATCCGCGAGCTCGGCGTCACCGTGCTGCCGAACACCGCGGGCTGCCGCAGCGTGCGCGAAGCGGTAACGACTGCAAAGCTGGCGCGCGAATTGTTCGGCACGCCCTGGATCAAGCTCGAGGTGATCGCCGACAACGACACACTGCAGCCCGACGTGGTCGGCCTTGTCGAGGCCGCTACCATCCTGGTCAAGGACGGCTTTGAGGTGTTTCCCTACTGCACCGAAGATTTCTCGGTCGCCTCGCGCCTGGTCGAGGCCGGCTGCAAGGTGGTGATGCCGTGGGCCGCGCCGATCGGAAGTGCAAAAGGCATCACCAACCGCGATGCACTCAAACTGCTGCGCGATCGCCTGCCCGACATCACCCTGGTGGTCGACGCCGGGCTCGGCGCACCTTCGCACGCCGCCGAAGCGCTCGAGCTCGGCTATGACGCCGTGCTGCTCAACACCGCGATCGCAAAAGCCGACGATCCCGTGGCGATGGCCAATGCCTTCCGCTTCGGCGTCGAGGCCGGCCGCACCGCCTACGAAGCCGGGCTGATGCAAGCGCGCGACTTCGCCTCCCCCTCCACCCCTGTCGTTGGGACCCCGTTCTGGCATGCCGTATCCTGATCCATTCTATCCCGTCGTCGACAGCGTCCAATGGGTCGAGCGACTGACAAAACTCGGCGTCGGCACCATCCAGCTGCGCGCGAAAGAGCTCGACGATTCCGGGGCGTTGCAGATCGTCACCGACGCGCTCGTGGTGACCAGGGGCACGGGCACAAAACTCGTCGTCAACGACTACTGGCGCGCGGCGATCGTTGCCGGCGCCGAGCACCTGCATCTCGGCCAGGAAGACCTCGCGGCAGCCGACCTCGCCGAGATCCGCAAAGCCAAGCTCACGCTCGGTATCTCGACCCATGACGATGCCGAGCTCGCCACCGCGCTCGCCGCCAAGCCGGACTATGTCGCGCTCGGCCCGATCTTCTTCACGACGCTGAAATCGATGCGCTTCGCGCCGCAGGGCATTGCGAAGATCACCGAGTGGAAGAAACGGATCGGCGCCATTCCCCTTGTCGCGATCGGCGGCATCAAGTTCGAGCAATCAGCCGAGATCTTCGCCGCCGGCGCCTCGTCGATCGCCGTCGTCAGTGACGTCACCCAGAACGCGGACCCCGACGCGCGGGTGCGGCAATGGCTCGGCCTTAGCGCGGAGGCCGCGTGATGCACACTCTCGTTCCACACCCCCTGCCGTCATCGCCCGGCTTGACCGGGCGATCCAGCACGCCGCGGCTTCACCGTATCCCACCGCGGCCTCTGGAATACTGGATCCCCGCTTTCGCGGGGATGACAGCGGTACTCAACTCGCGCGCAGCGCTGCCAACGAACTAACGGAGAATCCCTCATGAACATCCGCTCCAACCCCGACACCACTCGCCCCGCCGTCACCACAGGCGCGCTGCCCGCCTCGCGCAAGATCTTCGCGACGCCCGCAAGCGCACCCGATCTCCGCGTGCCGCTGCGCGAGATCATCCTGTCGGAAGGCGCCGGCGAGCCCAACCTGCCGGTCTACGACACCTCGGGCCCCTACACCGATCCCGACGTCACGATCGACGTCAATGCCGGCCTGCCGCGCAATCGGCTGGCCTGGGTTAGGGAACGCGGCGGCGTCGAGGAGTATGAGGGCCGCACCATCAAGCCGGAGGACAACGGCAATGTCGGTGCAGCCCACGCCGCCAAGGCGTTCACCGCGCACCACACGCCGCTGCGCGGCCTCGACGGCCACAAGATCACCCAGCTCGAATTCGCCCGCGCCGGCATCATCACCAAGGAGATGATCTACGTCGCCGAACGCGAGAATCTCGGCCGCAAGCAGCAGCTCGAACGCGCCGAGGCAGCCCTTGCCGACGGTGAAAGTTTTGGCGCCGCGGTGCCTGCCTTCATCACGCCGGAATTCGTCCGCGACGAGATCGCGCGCGGCCGCGCCATCATCCCCTCCAACATCAACCATGCCGAGCTCGAGCCGATGATCATCGGCCGCAACTTCCTGACCAAGATCAACGCCAATATCGGCAACTCGGCGGTGACCTCATCAGTGGAGGAGGAGGTCGACAAGATGGTGTGGGCGATCCGCTGGGGCGCCGACACCGTGATGGACCTCTCGACCGGCCGCAACATCCACACCACCCGCGAATGGATTTTGCGCAACTCGCCGGTGCCGATCGGCACCGTTCCGATCTATCAGGCGCTGGAGAAGTGCGACGGCGATCCCGTCAAGCTGACCTGGGAGCTCTACAAGGACACCCTGATCGAGCAGTGCGAACAGGGCGTCGACTATTTCACGATCCATGCCGGCGTGCGCCTCGCCTATATCCACCTCACCGCCAACCGCGTCACCGGCATCGTGTCGCGCGGCGGCTCGATCATGGCGAAGTGGTGCCTCGCGCATCACAAGGAGAGCTTCCTCTACACCCATTTCGACGAGATCTGCGACCTGATGCGGAAATACGATGTCTCGTTCTCGCTCGGCGACGGCCTGCGCCCGGGCTCGATCGCCGACGCCAACGACCGCGCCCAGTTCGCCGAACTGGAGACGCTCGGCGAGTTGACGAAGATCGCGTGGGACAAGGGCTGCCAGGTCATGATCGAGGGCCCCGGCCACGTGCCGATGCACAAGATCAAGATCAACATGGACAAGCAGCTCAAGGAATGCGGCGAGGCGCCGTTCTACACCCTCGGGCCGCTGACCACCGACATCGCGCCGGGCTATGACCACATCACCTCGGGCATCGGTGCCGCGATGATCGGCTGGTTCGGCTGCGCCATGCTCTGCTATGTCACGCCGAAGGAGCATCTCGGCCTGCCCGATCGCAACGACGTCAAGGTCGGCGTCATCACCTACAAGATCGCGGCCCACGCCTCAGACCTCGCCAAGGGCCACCCCGCTGCACAACTCCGCGACGACGCGCTGTCACGTGCTCGCTTCGACTTCCGCTGGCAGGACCAGTTCAACCTCGGCCTCGACCCCGAGACCGCGAAGAACTTCCACGACGAGACCCTGCCGAAGGAAGCCCACAAGGTCGCGCATTTCTGTTCGATGTGCGGCCCGAAATTCTGCTCGATGAAGATCACCCAGGACGTCCGCGACTACGCCGCGACGCTCAACGACCCGACCGGCGTCGGAGCGTCGATGTCAGGCACCATCGAGGACGGCATGGCGACGATGAGCGCCAAGTTCAAGGAGATGGGCGAGAACCTGTATCTCGACGCGGACAAAGTGAAGGAGAGCAATCGGGTGTTGTGAGGCTTCGACCTCACCGCTCGTCATGCCCGGGCCTGACCCGGGCATCCATCTGCGAATGAGAAGCCGGGCGAAAGCCCGGCTTTTTTGTCAATGGAGCCTGGATGCGAAGCGACATCCTGGATTCCTATTCGCCCCACGTACCACTGCAGCATGCAGGCCAAATGCTACCGCGCCTCATCTTGGAACGGTCGCAGACTACAATTCATGCGGTAAAGCTTCCAAGATCTAATCGTAAGAAACGAAAAGGCGAGAAACATCACGAATACAATCGCACCAACGACCTGATTTTCGTAAAGATAGCAAAGGAGCGCTATGCCGAGCGCAGCGAAGCAAGAGCCCACTTGGGATTGCACATAGTCTGCCTGCGTCGGCAAAGGCGTCGTTGGCCTAAGAATGTACTCCGAAAAGGCAAACTTCGAATTCAACCCATCCTGAAATTGCGAAGGCAACACGTCAATGAGCGCGACGTAAGCTGTCTGGAATTTGTAAGCTGACCAGAGGACCGCAATAGTCGTCGCAATTGCCAGAATCGGGACAACAATCATCTTGCTCCGCCTTGCTAACGCTCGTTAGCCGATTTTGGTGTCTCAGCTTCTGGCTGCGACGTCAGTCAGCGACCCGGTCAAGTTAAGCTTGGTGCTGGGCATTGCGACAGAGCTTACTGCGACCGAGTTGCATAAACCACTATGGTAGGCGGGCACGATGGGAGGGCTCTCTCCCCCCCTTGCGGGGGAGAGTTGGAGAGAGGGGTACCACGGACGCCGGCGTATGCCCCTCTCGCTAGCCCGCCCCCGCAAGGGGGGGGGAACCCATCTGCCGATGCTTCCCTTACGAACAATGACACTACGCAGACGCGCTAAGCGCTGTCTGCGCGCCGTGCCTCGCCCCCGTGCCAAACTCAATCTCCTGATACCCCTTCTCCGCCACGCCGTTGATGATCCCCAAGAACTTCGGCGTGCCACCGTTGTAGACGAAGTACCGCACCGTCCCCTCTTCATGCCCCGGGACGTTGGAGTTGTAGCCGGTGAACCAGCCCTTGGCTTTGCGCATCAGCATGATCTCGTACATCTTGACGACATGCGCGGTCCAGCGCTCTTGCGCTTCCAGCGTGGCGTCGGCGCGGGTCAGGCCGCGGTCCCACATGTATTGCAGCAGATTGGTGCACCAGTTGACGCCGTTCTCGATGCCGCGCGGGAAGTTAGTCGAAGCCGACGCGCTTTGCGGGCCGGTCGGCATCAAGAGGTTCGGGAAGCCGTGCACGAGCATGCCGAGGAAGGTCGACGGCGCGTGCTTCCATTTGTCGGCGAGCTTCTCGCCGCCGGCGCCGCGGATATCGATCAGGTCGTAGGCGCCGGTGATGGCGTCGAATCCGGTGGCGTAGACGATGATGTCGAAGGCATAGTCGCGCGCCGTGGTGCGCAAACCGGTCTCGGTGACGCGGACCAGCGGCGTCTCGGAGAGGTCGACGAGGTGGACGTTGTCGCGGTTATAGGCCTCGAAATAGCGGGTCTCCAGCGGCAGGCGCTGCACGCCGAAGCCGTGATCCCGCGGGATCAGCTTCTCCGCGACCTTCGGATCGTTGACGCGCTGGCGGATGCGGCCTGCGATGTACTCGGACAATTCCGCATTGGCGGCTTCATCCATGAAAATCTCGCGGAAATTCGCGAGCCAGATGCCGAAGCCGGGCTCGTCGTAGAGCTTGTCCCACAGCTTCAGCCGCTCCTCGCGGCTCACCTCGTAGAAGCCGCGCTTGTCGGGGCCATGGACGAAACTGCCCGGCGTCAGCGCGCAGGCGGCGAAGATCTCGTCGTAGCGGGCGCGGATGTCGGCCATCTCCGCTTCCGAGATCGCAGAGTTGTTGAGCGGCGCGCTCCAGTTCGGCCGGCGCTGGAACACGGTGAGCTGGCCGACCTTGTCGGCGATCTCGCCGATCACCTGAATGCCGGTGGCGCCGGTGCCGATCACGGCGACCTTCTTGCCGGCGAGATCGACCGGCTCGTGCGGCCAATAGTAAGTGTGGAAAGAAAGTCCCTTGAAGTCCTCGATCCCGGGCAACCGCGGCATGGTCGGCGCCGACAGCAGCCCGATCGCGAGCACCACGAAGCGGCAGGTCAGCTCGCGGCCGTCACTGATCCTCAATCGCCAGAGATCGCGCGTCTCGTCGAAGACCATGGTCTCGACCTTGCGGTTGAACTGCATGTGCTGGCGCAGGTCGAACTTGTCGGCGACGTAGTGGAGGTAGCGCAGATTTTCGGGCTGGCCGGAGAAGCGCTCCTTCCAGTGCCATTCGTCGAGCAGCTCGCGCGAGAACGAGAAGCCGTAGGTATAGCTCTCCGAGTCGAAACGGCAGCCGGGATAGCGGTTCCAGTACCAGGTGCCGCCGAGATCGGGCGCGGCTTCCAGCACGGTGGCATCGATGCCGAGATCGGCGAGCCGCTTGATCTGGTAGATGCCCGCGACGCCGGCGCCGACCACGATCACCTCGAAATGGGTTTTCGCCTCTCCCGTCATGGATCGCTCCAATAGTCTTCTTGATCTGTTTGAAGGGATTACAGACCGTTTTGCCTGTGCAGGCAACCGCGACGCGGCGCATGCGACTTGCGTTGAGACGCTGCAAGCGCCACATCGATCCCTGCCTTTCAACGCGCGGGAAATTCGGACGAGCGACATGGACGACAACCTCACCGGCGTCTGGGACGGCAGCTATGTGCAGCCGAGCGGCATGGTCACGTTCCTGGCGACGCTGATCGACGCCGGCGGCGCGCTCGGCGGCAGCGTGACCGAACCTTGCGTCGCGCCGGGCTGCCCGATCAGCACCCACAACGCTTCGCTGTCCGGTCACCGCTCCGGCAGCGCTGTCACGTTCGTCAAGCGCTACGAGCCGGCTGGTTACGGCTATGACACCGTCCACTATGAAGGCGCGGTCAATGCCGACGCGACCGAGATCGACGGTCGCTGGAGCATCCGCGGCACGGCGTTCTCGGGACGGTTCCTGATGGTGCGTGCGACCGGGCCGGCGCAGGCGGTCGCGGCCGAGGACGAGATCAAGGAGCCGGTGCGTTAAAGCGCGATGAGATTTGGTTGAATCGTTATCGCGCTTTAGCTTCTCTGTTTGAGCATGATCTTTTCGGAAAACCGCTTCGCACTTTTCCGGATCATGCTTTGGCATCGCGGCAAGCTTGCAGGATCGATCATGCCCCAGCGCAGCGCCGGTCTCCTGATGTTTCGCCGCAGGCACGGCCTCGAGGTGCTGCTGGTGCATCCCGGCGGCCCGTTCTGGGCGAGGAAGGACGACGGCGCATGGTCCACCCCCAAGGGCCTCCACGAGGAAGGCGAAGATCCGCTGATCGCCGCGCAACGCGAATTCGAGGAGGAAACGGGACAGCGGCCGGTCGGCACCTTCATCGCGCTTGGCAGCTTCAGGCAGCCCAGCGGCAAGCATGTCAGCGCCTGGGCCTTCGAAGGCGACTTCGACCTTGCGGCGTTCAGGAGCAACACCTTCAAAATGGAGTGGCCGCCACGGTCGGGCCGGCTGGCGGAGTTTCCCGAGGCGGATCGCGCCGGCTGGTTTGCGTTGAACGAGGCGTTCAGAAAAATCACCAGGGGGCAGCTTGCGCTGTTGCATAGCCTGGTCGAGAAGCTGGGTTTGCCGAAGGACGAGTTCGACTAAGCAAGGCCACTGGTACCGCGCTGCGATGCCCGACAGCAATCTTCACCGCCTCCCCGACCAGCTCCGCGCCGATCTGCGCCTGGTGTTCGTCGGCACCGCGGCGAGCACGCGCTCGGCCGCAGTCGGACATTACTACGCGCATCCCGGCAACCGGTTCTGGCGCGCGCTGCATGAGGCGGGAATCACGCCGCGGCGTTATCGGCCGGACGAGTTCGCGGCTTTGCTCGCACTCGGCATCGGCTTCACCGATCTCTGCAAGACCGGCGCCGGGATGGATCATGAGATCGCGCGGGACGCGTTCGATGTGATCGGCTTCAGGACGAAGATCGAGACATATCGGCCGAAGACCATCGCCTTCACCAGCAGAAAGGCGGCGAGCCTGTTTTATGGCAAACCGACCAGCGCGCTTGCGCTCGGGAGGCAGCCGGCGATGAATGGATTTCCCGATGTGTTCGTGCTGCCGTCGCCATCGGGCGCGGCGTCCGGCCATTGGAGCTTGCAGCCGTGGCGCGAACTCGCCGAATGGATCGCGTAGATATCCGGATGGAACGGCGCAGACTTCTCCGTCATTCCCCGGTGCGCAATTGCGCACCTGAGGGCGCGCCGCTTGGCGCGAGCCCGGAATCCATTGGGCTGCACAGTTAGTGGATGAATGGATTCCGGGCTCTCGCTCCGCGAGCCCCGGAATGACGAAGCGGCGGGCGGCGTCCTACTCCTTCAACGTGATCGCCAACCCGCTGAGATCGACATTGGCCATCAGGCCGACCTGCTTGCCGCTCAGTTCGAGCACCGCGCCGTTCTGGTTGGTGAGCAGGATGCCGCGCATCCCGGCGCCGAGCGCGACGCCCACGCCGGCCGCGGCATAGACGCCGGCGATATCCTGGGCGCGGCGGATGTTGCGCACCCGGCCCTGCAACGTGGTCTGCGAGCCGCCGAACACGAGGCCGTAGTCCAGCCCGCCGGCCGTGAGCCCGTAAGTCTGGCCGTGGAAGGTCAGGACGCCCTTGCCGGCGGAGCCGCCGAACACCCAGCCGCCCTTGAAGATGACGAGCGTCACCGCGCCCTCGTCGGCCAGCGCAGCGGACGATCCGGTGAGCAGCGCCAGCGCGAACAGCACGGCGCGGGCAGCGGATGACAATCTCATGGGGAGTTCTCCAGATCGAATCGCGGCAATCCGACCGGGCGGCGGCACGTCGAAATGCCTGCAAAACACGCGGGATTGCGCTTGTTCATGTTCGCGCGGAGTCTATCATCGCCCTTATAGTCGCGCGACCATTGGCGCATATGCGGCCACCGCTTTGCGCCATCGCTGAGGAGTTTGCGCAACAGGGACCCGCACCGATGCACAATTTTACCCCAGTTTCCGGCCTTGCCGGCGGCGCGCTGATCGGGCTTGCCGCGGCGCTCCTGATGCTGCTGACCGGACGAATCGCGGGGGTTACCGGCATCGCCGGCGGCCTGCTCCAGCCCGATACCAGCGATCGGGGCTGGCGCATCGCATTCATCGCCGGGCTGATCGCGGCACCGCTGGTCGCGGCCCTGTTCGGCGCGCCGCTGCCGCGGCCGGCGATGAACGGAAGCCTCGCAGTGATCGCGATCGCGGGCCTCCTGGTCGGGTTCGGCACCCGCATGGGCAACGGCTGCACCTCGGGCCACGGCGTCTGCGGCTTCGCGCGGCTGTCCGGCCGCTCGATCGCGGCGACGTTCATCTTCATGACGGCGGCGATCGCAACCGTTGCGATCACAAGACATGTGATAGGAGGCTAGCCATGCCGGTTCTCGCAAGCTTCGCGTGCGGCCTGATCTTCGGCGCGGGCCTTCTGATCTCCGGCATGACCGATCCGCAGAAGGTGCTCGGCTTCCTCGACCTGTTCGGCGCCTGGGATGCGACGCTCGTCTTCGTGATGGCGGGCGCGGTTGCGGTGGCCGCCACAGGCTTTGCGATCGCGCGGCAGCGCACCGCGCCCGCCTTGTCAGCGCGCTTCGTCTGGCCCGACCGCAACGACATCGATGCGCCGCTGGTCGGCGGTGCCGTGCTGTTCGGCATCGGCTGGGGCCTCGCCGGCATCTGCCCCGGGCCGGCACTTGTCAATCTCGCCGGGCTGTCGCTGCCGATCGTGGTGTTCGTCGTCGCGATGCTGGCCGGCATGTTCGGCAACGAGGTCTGGCGCCGGCGGGCGGCCGCGCCGCACATCATCGAAACCTCTCCCCTTCCATCTCGCGCAGACGGGTGACCTCATGACAGAGATCAAGCACTTCCCTCCTCCGCCCGGCGTCCAGGCGCCGCCGCTCTCGTTCGGCGCCCGCGTCGGCGATTTGCTGTTCATATCCGGCATTCCCGGCTTCGACGCCAACCGCGAGCTGCCCGACAGCTTCGAGGCGCAGTTCGCCAATGTCGTCACCAATTTCAAGCGCGTGCTGACCGAGGCGGGCGCGACGACGCGCGATCTCGTCAAGGTCAACGTGCTGCTGACCCGCGCCAGCGACGTCGCCGCGATGAACGCACTCTATGCCGGCGCATTCGGCCCCGCGCCGTATCCCGCGCGCACCACCTGCGTGGTGGTGGCGCTACCCAATCCGAAGATGCTGATCGAGATCGAGGGCGTGGCGCACGTGAAGGGGTAGCCACCTCACCCGTCATTCCGTCGCTCGCGAAGCGAGAACCCGGAATCCATCATGCCGCAGGGCCTGTGGAGCAATGGATTCCGGGCTCTCGCTTCGCGCGCCCCGGAATGACGACGGAGAGTATCGGGCGCCTGCGTTCGCCAGGACGACGATGTGGAGAAAACGTGCGTGAAACTCCAAATCGCACGGCGCTGCCTCAGCCAGCCGCTAGAACAACGACCCCTGCCCGTCATCCTCACGCACAGCCGCCTTCCTTGGCGCGGCCTTCTTCGCTGCCGGTGCGTCCTCCGCCGCGATCTCTTCCGCGGTCATCGGCAGCAGCAATTGCGCGTCGTCGTTGGCAACCGCGTTGACCCGCATCGTGACCTGGTGCCAAGCGAATTCGCCGACGTCAGGTCCCTTCAGCATCGGCATCACGTCGTCGACATCGTTGGGCAGGCAGTCGAGCCAGCGCGCGAACTGCTCGGGGCGGATCGTGACCGGGACGCGGTGATGCAGCTGCGCGAGGTCGGCGCTCGCCGGCGCGGTGACGATCGCGACCGTGTCCTGCTCCTCTCCGTTCGGCCCCATCCAGATCTCGGCAAGGGCTGCGAAGGCCGTCGGATGGCCGTCGCGGCGATGGATGAAGAACGGCCGCTTGCGGCCGCCGGCATCGTGCCACTCGTAATAGCCATCGGCCGGGATCAGCGCGCGGCGCCGCTTGATCGCATTCTTGAAGGCGGGCTTCTCCCGCACGGTCTCGGAGCGGGCGTTGATCAACAGCGAGAAGGTTCTGGGGTCCTTGACCCAGGACGGGATCAGGCCCCAGCGCATCAATTGAAAATGCCGGCCGCCATTCTGCAGCAGCACCACCGGGATCGGCTGGGTCGGCGCAATATTATACCGTGGCGGAAAATTCGGCTGCTCGATATAGCCGAACATCTCCCGCAAGGCCGCCGGCGGCGAGGTTATGACAAAGCGTCCGCACATATTCCGTCCAGAGTGGTATCCGTTTATTCTGCCTTAACTTGGAGCGTTAAAGACTGCGATCAATGACCTCAACGGCCGCCATAGCGGGCTCTTCCCCGCGACCGACGTACCCCGACGAGGCGCGGGCGGCGCAATTGCGCGCTGCCAACATCAATCCCCGCACCGGGCTTGCGACCGACTACCTCAATCACTTCAACGAAGCCATCATGCTTCTGGAGATGGTGCCGGACCTGCCGGAATGCGCCGACGATTTCCTGGAATGGCAGCCGCTGTCCTATGCCGAGCATTTCACCGCGTCCAATTTCAAGGCGCGTGACCTCGCGATCGAGGCCTATGAGATGGCGAACGCCGGTATCCGGGCGGAATTCGACCAGCTCACCGACAGCATGACCAGGATCCTGACCGAGGTCGGTGCCGCGATGCGGCAGTTGCAGCAGGACAAGAGCCGGGTCGCGCTCGCCGAGCAGGCCATCGTCTGGGTCAAGCCGCTGGTGATGCAGACCGCCGGCGTCATCAACGGCGCCGCAGAGGCCGATGTCGATCGGATCATGGCGGGCGCCTGAGATATCGGGCTATATGCCTCCACGTTTCCGGATCATGCTCAAAACCGGTTGTTGCCTTGACCTCTTCCGAACCTCCGATCCGCCCGCAGCTCGCCGTATCCGGCGTGATCTTCCGTGACGGCAAGGTGCTGCTGGTGCGCCGCGCCCGCTCGCCCGGCAAGGGCTTCTATTCGCTGCCCGGCGGCCGGGTCGAGTTCGGCGAGACGCTGCACACCGCGCTGCACCGGGAGATCGACGAGGAGACCGGTCTTAGGGTCGAGATCCTGGGGCTTGCCGGCTGGCGCGAGGTGCTGCCGACCGGCCCCGGCACCGGGCATTATTTGATCATGACCTTCGCAGCGCGCTGGGCCTCCCGCGAGCCCGTACTGAACGACGAGCATGACGATTTCAAATGGCTGGCCCCGGAGCAGATCGGCGACCTCAAGGTGACCGGCAGCCTCCACGAGGTCATTGCGACCGCCCGGCGGCTGGTTTGATGGCCTTTTCGGGCGCTTTGGAGCGCCCTGCCGCCTTGCCTCGGGCGCATTGAGGGGGCATACCACGGCCATTCCGGAACCCCTGATGATCAGAGCCTTTCTCGCCGTTGTGATCCTGATGTCGGCATGCCTTGCGACGCCCGCCCGGGCGCAGGACGCGGCTGCGCCGTTCGACGGCGACCTGCAGCGGCTGGCCGAGATCCTCGGCGCCCTGCACTATCTGCGCAGCATCTGCAACGCCAATGAGGGCGCCAAATGGCGCAACGAGATGCAGGCGCTGATCGACGCGGAGACCCCGTCCGGCGACCGCCGCGCCCGGATGATCGCCGGCTTCAACCGCGGCTATAACGGCTTCCAGCAGACCTACCGGACCTGCACGCCCGCCGCCACGGTAGCGATCCGCCGCTACATCGAGGAAGGCTCGAAGATCTCGCGCGACCTGACGGCCCGTTATGCCAACTGACCGCGCGATCTTCTTCGACCTCGACGGCACCCTGACCGACCCGAAGCCCGGCATCACCGGTTCGATCCAGTATGCGCTGGAAAAGCTCGGCCGCCCGGTTCCGTCGCAGGATGAATTGACCTGGTGCATCGGGCCGCCGCTCCGTGCGAGCTTTGTGATGCTGCTCGGCGGCGAAGAGCTCGCCGACCGCGCGGTCGAGCTCTACCGCGAGCGGTTCGGCGATGTCGGGCTGTTCGAGAACGCGGTCTATCCTGACATCGCCGAGGTGCTGGCGGAGTTGCGCGGACGGCCCGGCCGCATGTTCGTGGCAACCTCGAAGCCGCACGTGTTCGCGACCCGGATCGTCGCCCATTTCGGGCTCAACCTCTATTTCGACCACGTGTTCGGTTCGGAGTTCGATGGAACCCGGGTCAACAAGGTCGACCTGCTCGCCTACGCGCTGAAACAGACCGGGGCCGATCCGGCCAAGGCCGTGATGATCGGCGACCGCAGCCACGACGTGATCGGGGCGAATCGCAACGGCATCCGCGCCGTCGGCGTCACCTATGGCTACGGCACGGCCGAGGAGCTGACCGCGGCCGGCGCCAGCCACCTCTGCGCCTCGCCACGCGCGCTGCTGGACCATATCCACAGCTCATTCGGCTGAGGGCGGCGGGAATGGCCGGAATTCCCCTTTAAATGCCGTAACGCCCGTTAACCTTTTCGAAAGAAGTGGCCTTGGCGGTACCCGCATGCGTGATACACCTCACGGGTCGCAGTGGTTCGGTCCTCGGACCGCGCGCATTCATTTTGCAGAGTTTCATGCGCCATCCAGCGTCCTTCCCCCATCATCAAGACGACCCGCGTCCCGACCACGAGCAGAAGCAGGCAGCACTGGGCTATTTGAACGAGGCCTGGGCGGAAGCGCGTCACGATGGCGTCGATGGCGACTGCCTCGCGCAGGCGAGCCTGTTTGCGGCGCTGGCCGAGCTCGTCACGACCTATGGCGAGGACGCGGTGGCAAAATTCGCCGAAGGCCTCCCCGCACGGGTGCGCAACGGCGAATTCTCGCTGGCATTGGCCCGGCAGTAAAACCCGCTACGGTTTGAGCGTCTCCAGGAACCGGACCGGCTCGCCGGTGGACGGCGTGGTCACCTCGCCCTGCCACATCACCCGCTTGCCGCGCACGAAGGTGCCGACCGGCCAGCCCTGCACCCGCACGCCGTCATAGGGCGTCCAGGCCGCGCGCGAGGCGATCCATTTGTTGGTGATGGTCTCGCTACGCTTGAGATCGACGATGGTGAAGTCGGCATCGTAGCCCGCCGCGATGCGGCCCTTGCAGGCGATGTTGTAGAGGCGCGCCGGACCCGCGCTGGTGAGGTCGACGAACCGGGCCAGCGACAGCCGCCCGGCGTTGACGTGATCGAGCATCAGCGGCACCAGCGTCTGCACGCCGGTCATGCCCGACGGGGAGGCCGGATAGGTCTTCTGCTTCTCCTCCAGCGTATGCGGCGCGTGATCCGAGCCGAGCACGTCGATGATGCCCTGCTCGATGCCGTACCAGATGCCGGCGCGATGGTCGGCCGAGCGCACCGGCGGGTTCATCTGGGCCAGCGTGCCCAGCCGCTCATAGCACTCGGGCGCGGCCATGGTGAGATGATGCGGCGTCGCCTCGCAGGAGGCGACATCCTTGTGGTCGCGCAGATACAGGATCTCTTCCTTGGTCGAGATATGCAGCACATGAATGCGCTTGCCGGTCTCGCGCGCAAGATTGACCAGCCGCTCGGTCGCCATCAGCGCTGCGGTCTCGTCGCGCCACACCGGATGCGAGCGCGGATCGCCCTCGATCCGCAGCGGCTTGCGCTCGTTGAGGCGGTATTCGTCCTCGGCGTGGAACGCGGCGCGGCGCTTGATCACCTGGAAGATCCGCCGCAGGCTCTCGTCGTCCTCGACCAGAAGCGCGCCGGTGGAGGAGCCGATGAACACCTTGACGCCGGCGCAGCCCAGCGCGCGCTCGAACTCCGGCAGGTCCTGCACGTTCTCGCGGGTGCCGCCGATGAAGAACGCGAAATCGCAATGCATGCGATGATGCGCGCGCTTGATCTTGTCGGTGAACGCCGCCTCGGTGACGGTCAGCGGATTGGTGTTCGGCATCTCGAACACGGCGGTGACCCCACCCATCACGGCGCTGCGCGAGCCGGTCTCGAGATCTTCCTTCTGCGTCAGCCCGGGCTCGCGGAAATGCACCTGGGTGTCCATCACGCCGGGCAGGATGTGCAGGCCTTTGCAGTCGATCACCTCGCCGGCCGAGGCCTGGCCGAGCGAGCCGATCGCGGCGATACGGCCACCCGCGATACCGACATCGCGGACGCCCTCGCCGTCCTGATTGACCACGGTGCCGGATTTTAGAATGGTGTCAAAATGCTGATTCATCGGTCCTCGGCGCCCGCTTTCGGATGTCGCGCGGGCCTTGTTCGGCGCACTCTAGCGCCTTAGCTTGGCAGGGGATATCCGCAGCCTGCGCGTTTCCCAAGGAACTTGGAAAAAGAGCCAATTTTGCGAATGAAAGCAGCGTTTCTTCCAGATCGGGGCGTGATCAAGGTCTCTGGCGAGGACGCCCGCAACTTCCTCAACGGCCTCATTACGACCGACGTCGAACAGTTGCGGCCGGGTCAGGCCCGGTTCGGCGCGCTGCTGACGCCGCAGGGCAAGATCATCGTCGATTTCCTGATCACCGAGATACCCGCAGGCCATGGCGGAGGCTTCCTGATCGACGCACCGCGTGCGCTCGCCAAGGGGCTCGCCGACAAGCTCGGCTTCTACAAGCTGCGCGCCAAGGTCGTGGTCGAGAACCTCTCCGACAGCCTCGGCGTGCTGGCCGCCTGGGATGGCGAGCCGGCGGCGGCCCCCGATCTTGCCTTCGCCGATCCGCGCAACCCAGCGCTCGGCTGGCGCATCCTGATCCCGGAAGAGTTGAAGCAGAAACTCGCCGATCTGATCGGCGCCGAGCTCGTCGATTCAAGCCTCTATGAGGCGCATCGGATCGCGAGCGGCGTGCCGCGCGGCGGGCTCGACTTCATGTATGGCGACGCCTTCCCGCACGAGACCAACATGGACCGACTCAACGGCGTCGATTTCGACAAGGGCTGCTATGTCGGCCAGGAGGTGGTGTCGCGCATGCAGCACCGCGGCACGGCGCGCACCCGCACGGTGAAGATCATTCTCGATGGCCCCTCGCCCGAAGCCGGCGCAACGATCCTGGCCGGCGACAAGCAGGTCGGCACCATCGGCTCGACCGCGGGCGATAAAGGCCTCGCGCTGGTGCGCATCGATCGCGTCGCCGATGCGCTCGACGCCGGCCTGGCGCTGACCGCGGGCGGCCTGTCGCTCCACCTCGCCGACCCCAGCGTTGTCCGCATCACACCCAAGCAGACCGTCGCATGAGCCGTACCGCGCAACTGCATCCCGACGGCAAGACGCGATGTCCGTGGCCGGGCGACGATGCGTTCTACGTCGCCTATCACGACAATGAATGGGGCGTGCCGGAATATGACGACCGCGCGCTCTATGAAAAGCTGATCCTCGACGGTTTCCAGGCCGGCCTGTCCTGGATCACGATCCTGCGCAAGCGCGACAATTTCCGCAAAGCCTTCGACGATTTCCAGCCCGAGAAGATCGCGCGCTACACCGACAAGAAGGTGCATGCGCTGATGAACGACGCCGGCATCGTCCGCAACCGCGCCAAGATCGAAGGCACGATCGCGAGCGCCAAGTCGTATCTCGAGATCATGGAGAAGGGCCCCGGCTTCTCGAAATTTCTGTGGGACTTCGTCGACGGCAAGCCGAAGGTCAACCAGTTCAAGACCACCGCGAGCGTGCCGGCCTCGACGCCGATCTCGGTCAAGGTCTCCAAGGAGCTCGGCGCGCGCGGCTTCAAATTCGTCGGCCCGACCATCGTCTACGCCTTCATGCAGGCGACCGGCATGGTCAACGATCATCTCGTCACCTGCTTCTGCCACGCGGCTTGCAGCGGCAAGCTCCGCAGCCCGCGGCTCAAGAAGACATGACGGCACGCAGATCGACGGAGGCCAGCCGCGCCTGGCAACGGATGTTGTCCGGACGCCGGCTCGACCTGCTCGATCCGTCGCCACTCGATATCGAGATCGTCGACATCGCGCACGGACTGGCGCGGGTCGCGCGCTGGAATGGGCAGACCTCGGGCGCCCACATCTTCTCGGTGGCGCAGCACACGCTGCTGGTCGAAGCCGTGATGCGCCAGCAGATGCCGCGCGTCGACGTCAGCCATCGTCTCGCCGCACTGCTGCATGACGCACCGGAATATGTCATCGGCGACATGATCTCGCCGTTCAAGGCGGTGCTCGCCGGCGAATACAAGGCGGTCGAAAAGCGGCTGCTGTCGGCGATCCATATCCGCTTCGGCCTGCCTGCGGTGCTGGCGGACGAGATCACCCAGCAGATCAAGGCCGCCGACCGCGGCGCGGCCTATCTCGAGGCGACGCATCTAGCGGGATTTTCGCAAGCCGAGGCCAAGCGGTTGTTCGGCCGCGATCCGGAGTTGCCCGAAGCGACCGAGCGGGACTATCTGACGCCATGGACAGCAGCGCGGGCCGAAAAGCAGTTCCTCGAACGCTTCAAGGCCTTACACGCGCCTTAGGCAGCACAGCAAGACCTGCCGCGGTTGCGCCGCAAAACGAACAATCCGGCATCACGCCGTCTGCCTTTGCCCGTCCGCAAGCAGTCGTTATAATCACGGCACCCGACGCCTAAGGACCAACATGCTTCACGTCTGCTCGCTTGCCGCGCTCTCCGACACGGTTCGTGCCACCGGCGCCAGCCATGTGCTGACCGTGATGGCCAATGTCGATCAGGTACAGCGGCCGCCCTCCGTGCTTCCGGCCAATCACCTGAAGGTGTCGATGGACGACATCGTCGAACAGATGGACGGCTTCGTCGCGCCGAACGAGACGCATATCGAACGGGTGCTGAGCTTCGTGCGCGGCTGGGATCGCCGTGCGCCGCTGGTTGTGCATTGCTACGCCGGCATCAGCCGCTCGACCGCAAGCGCATTCGCCACCGTCTGCGCGCTCAATCCGCACCGCGACGAAATGTCGATCGCCCGGCTGATCCGCGAGGCTTCGCCGATCGCAGCGCCCAATCGCCTGATCGTCGGCCTCGCCGACAAGGCGTTGGGCCGCGAGGGCCGCATGCTGCGCGCGCTCGATGCGATGGGTCCCGGCAGCATGAGTGTGGAAGGTCGGCCCTTCCATATCGACCTGGACTAGCGCGGCCTGTCACGCAGGGTCGCTTGAACTTCCGGTCCTCCCAAGTGCACTACTAGGTTGCGACGGGCCGCTGGCTGGCCAAAAGTCCGGCGCGTCCTGCCGGAGGCCCGATGTTCGATTCGCCGTTCGATTTCCTCACGCTCGTCATTGCCATCGTGGCGATCATCTTCGCGCGCAAGGCGCTGGGCCAGATCGCGGTCATGCAGCGCCGGCTGGATGCACTCGAGGCCGCGGGCGGTGCTGCCGCGCGAACCGCGATGCCGCCGCCGCTGGCGCCGCTCGAGGCGTTCGAGCAGACGCTTCCCGCAGCGCCTCCGATCGTACCGCCGCCGCTTCCCGAGGCTGCTGCGAGCGAGCCGGAAGCACAGCCGGCCGTGGGCGCAGCGCCGCCGCCGCTATTAGAACCGCCGTCCCCGCCATCGCCTGCGCCCGGCTTCGAGGAGACGCTCGGCACCCGCTGGGTGGTGTGGATCGGCGGCCTGACGCTCGCGCTCGGCGGCTTCTTCATGGTGCGCTATTCGATCGAGGCCGGGCTGCTCGGCCCCGGCGTGCGCACGATGCTCGGCGGATTGTTCGCGCTGGTGCTGCTCGGCGCCGGTGAATGGACCCGGCGCCAGGAGAGCATCTCCAGCATCGAAGCGCTGCCGATCGCCAACATTCCGGCGATCCTCACCGCGGCCGGCACCGCCGTGGCCTTCGCCACGGTCTACGCCGCCTACGCGCTCTATGATTTCCTCGCACCGGCCACCGCCTTCATCCTGCTCGGCATGGTCGCGCTCGGCACGCTCGCGGCGGCGCTGCTGCATGGGCCTGCGCTGGCCGGACTCGGAATCGTCGGCGCGTTCGTGACCCCGATCCTGGTCTCCTCCGACAAGCCGGACTTCTGGTCGCTCTATGTCTACCTCGCCATCGTCACCGCGGCATCGTTCGGCCTCGCCCGCATCAGGCTGTGGCGCTGGCTTGCGGTGACGACGATCGCCTTTGCGCTGCTGTGGACCTTGCCGTGCCTGCAATGCGGGCCGGAGATGATCGGACCGCATGTTTTCCACGTCATCGCGGGCTTCGTGCTGGCGGCGCTGCTGGTGGTCTGCGGCTTCATGTTCGGCCCCGATGGCGACGGCGAGGAGATAGAGCCGATCTCGTCCGGCTCGCTCGCGGCCTATCTGTTCGGCGCTGTTCTGATCGTGCTCAACAGCGCCCACGCCGACACCGCGATGATCGGCTTTGCGCTGCTGACGGCAGGCAGCCTGTGCGTCGCCTGGCGCGCGCCTGCGGCTGCCGGTACGATCGCTGCCGCATCGGCCTTCGTCTTCATCGTGTTCGGCGAATGGGCCGTCCGCCGCAATGTCGACATGCTGGTGCTGCCGGGCGGCGCGATCCCGGGCATCGGCCCATCTGCGACCGACGGCTCGGTCTCGCTGCACCTCGTCACGGCGGCGCTGTTCGCAGCTGCCTTTGGCATCGCGGGCTTCCTCGCACAGTTCCGTTTTGCCACCACGAAGATCGCCGTGACCTGGGCCGCGGCGGCGGTGTTCACGCCGATCGCGCTCTTGGTCGCGCTCTATGCGCGGATCGCGCATCTCGACCGTTCGATCCCGTTCGCGGTCCTCGCCGTGCTGCTGGCTGCGGCCTACGCCGCCGCGACCGAGGCGCTGACCCGGCGCGGCGAGCGGCCGGAACAGTCGCCATCGATCGCATTGTCGGCGACCGGCGCCCTCGCGGCGCTGGCGCTGGCGCTGACCTTTGCGCTCGACAAGGGCTGGCTCACCATCGCACTCGCGCTGGTGTCGATGGGCACGGCCTGGCTGTCGGTGCAACGCCCGATCCCGTTCCTGCGCTGGCTGGCTGCAATCCTGGCCGGCATCGTCGTGCTGCGCATCGGCTATGAGCCGCGGATCGCGGGCGACGCCGTCGGCACCACGCCGATCTTCAACTGGCTGTTGTGGGGCTATGGCGTGCCGGCGCTGTCGTTTTGGGTGGGAGGCCATTTCCTGCGCCGCAACGGCGACGACGTCCCGCTGCGCATGGTCGAGTCCGCCGCGATCCTGTTCACGGTGCTGCTCGCCTTCATGGAGATCCGCCACGCGGTCAATCGCGGCGATGTCTATTACGCGAGCGCCGGGTTGACCGAGGTCGCACTGCAAGTGGGCGTGACGCTCGCGATGGCGATCGGACTGGAGCGGCTGCGGCTGCGCAGCGGCAGCATCGTGCACAATGTCGCCGCGGTCCTGCTCACCGCCTTCGCCGGGCTCGCCAGCCTGTTCGGCTTGCTCGGGCTGGAGAACCCGATGCTGTGGTGGCAGGACGTCGGCGGCAGCTTCATCAATCTGCTGCTGCTCGGCTATGCGCTGCCGGCCGTGCTGGCGTTGCTGTTGTCCTACGCGGTGGCGGGACATCGTCCCGCGGCCTATGCCAACACGATCGCTGCCGGCGCGCTGGTGCTTGCGCTCGCTTACGTCACGTTCGAAATCCGCAGGCTCTATCACGGACCGGTGCTGACGCGCGGCGAGACCACGGGTGCAGAGCAATACACCTATTCGATCGCCTGGCTGATGTTCGGCGTCGCGCTGCTCGGCATCGGCATCGTCGTCAACTCGCAGCGCGCGCGGCTCGCATCCGCTGCGGTGATCGGGCTGACGATCCTGAAAGCCTTCCTGGTCGACATGTCGACACTCACCGGTGTCTACCGGGCGCTGTCGTTCATGTGCCTCGGCGTCGTACTGGTGGCGATCGGCTGGCTGTATCAGCGGATCCTGTTCCGCAGGCGCGCGGCGCCGCCTGCGCCGCAGACCGGAGGATCGAACTCGCTATCCTGATCGGCAAACGCCTCAGTCGACTGACTCGGCGACCAGGCGAATCCTGAATACCGGCTTGCGGCTCTCGTCGAGCAGCTCCATGTGCCATTCGCTGTCTTGCTTCATGTTGCGCGAAATGCTGCCAAGGAAATTGCCGCAGACCTTGGTCATCTCGGCCCAGGCCACGTCACGGCTTTCGAACTCCGTCGCGTGGTCGGACGCACCAGCGTAATCGCCATCACTGATACGGAAAAAATATTGCGCCATATGACTGCTCAAATCGGTGTCCCCACCATCCCGCGTCTCGACGGACGCTAGGTATTGAGTAGCGATCAACGCGTGGAGGCCGCCATCCGTATGACTACGGCTCGGCAGCTATTCCCGCTAGCGCGCAGATGAGAAATTAGTCGGTGGAGCGGCGCAATTCCGGCGCGCTCTCGGCCTTGGCCGGCTCGGCCTTGATCGGCTCAAGCTTCGCGCTGCCGACCTGCGGCGTCTCAACGCGCGACACTTCGGTCTGCGAGGCATCCGCGGATCGGGTGCGCGGGTGCAGCGAGCGCGGACGCGCCGCCGCGCGCGCCATCAGCATCTGCTGGCCGCCCTGATGGTGGAAATCGCAATAGGCGAAGCCCATGCCGGAGACCGAGCCGCGGAAGGTGCGGTCATCCTGCTTGTCGAGATTGAAGCACGGTTCGAACGGGATGCCCTTGAGCGACGCGCAAACGCTCTGACCGCGGATTTGCAGCGTATTGCCGGGCAGGCGCACGTGGCGGATCGGACCGGAGCCGGAGAACTGGATCGAGCCTGCCGCGCCGAGATCATCGAGGATACGGCCGGCGCCGCGGGTGCCATCGAAACAGGTGAAGGCGAACACCTTGCCCGCGACGAACTTGCGGGCCTCATCTGCGTTCATCATGCCCGCGAATGCCGGCACGACCATCGCTCCGGCCGTGACGGCCCCCAACACCAAACGCGCAAGCATGAGCTACTCCACTAACGAGCGCGGGCACCCGCTCCTTGTGAGCATGATCCCCGCACCCGACGCTTCTCGACGTCTGCGCGAGGAATCCCGGCCCCCCGGGATCATGCTGCAAGCCTCTTTACCCGCTGCTTACCATACCAACCGTGGCAACATTGGAGCAGCTTGGTTGGTAAAGTCTGAACGTCCTCAGACTATTTTTACCACGATGCGGCCGCGGACCTCGCCGCCGAGGATTTTCGCGCCGTAGGGCACGACTTCGTCCAAAACGATTTCGTGAGTGATATCAGCCAGTTTTGCCTTGTCCAGATCGCTGGCGAGGCGACGCCAGGCGGTCCGGCGAAGCTCGATCGGGCACATCACGGAATCGATGCCGAGAAGGCACACGCCGCGCAAAATGAACGGCGCGACCGACGACGGCAGGTCCATACCGGCCGCCAGGCCACAGGCCGCGATGGCGCCACCGTATTTCGTCATCGACAGCAGGTTGGCGAGCGTGGTCGAGCCAACGCTGTCGACGCCACCGGCCCAGCGCTCCTTGGCGAGCGCCTTCGGGGCACCCGACAGTTCGGCGCGGTCGATCACTTCAGTGGCGCCGAGCCCCTTGAGGTAGTCCGCCTCCGACATCCGCCCGGTCGACGCGATTACGTGATAGCCGAGCTTCGACAGCACGGCGATTGCGACCGAGCCGACGCCGCCGGCGGCACCAGTGACCACCACCGGGCCGCTCCTCGGGGTCAGGCCGTGCTTCTCCAGCGCCAGCACCGAGAGCATCGCGGTATAGCCCGCGGTGCCGACCGCCATCGCGTCCCGCGCCGAGATGCCGTCGGGCAGCCGCACCAGCCAGTCGCCCTTGACGCGGGCCTTCTCGGCATAGGCGCCGAGATGGGTCTCGCCCATGCCCCAGCCATTGCAGACGACCTTATCGCCCGCATTCCAGTCGGGATGGCTGGACTGCTCGACCGTGCCGGCGAAATCGATGCCGGCGATCATCGGAAACCAGCGCACCACCGGCGCCTTGCCGGTCAGCGCCAGGCCGTCCTTGTAGTTCAGCGTCGACCATTCGACGCGGACGGTGACGTCGCCGTCCATCAATTCCGCGTCGTCGAATTGGGTGAGCGTGGCGGTGGTACCCTTGTCCGCCTTGTCGATCCTGATTGCCTTGAACGTTGCCACGATGCGCACTCCCCGTAATCTTGGTTTCGTAGGAGTGTTTAACCCATCAGGCAGGCTGCGCAACCGGGCGGGCGACCGGCGCCTCGACGATCGGCAGGTTGATCAGCGCCGAGAGCACGCCGAACAGCACCGACAGCCACCAGATCGGCGTGTAGGAACCGAACTGCTCGAACACCACGCCGCCGAGCCAGACCCCGAGGAAACCTCCGACCTGATGGCTGACAAAGGCGAAGCCATAGAGGGTGGAGAACCAGCGGGTGCCGAACATCAGCGCGACTAGCGCCGAGGTCGGCGGCACGCTCGACAGCCACAGCAGCCCCGACACCGCGCCGAAGGCAATCGCCGAGAACGGCGTGACCGGGAACGTGATGAAGGCAACCGTCGCCAGCGCGCGCGTGAAGTAGATCACCGACAGCAGATAGCGCTTCGGAAAGTAGTTCTGCAGCCAGCCGACGCTGAGCGAGCCGATGATGTTGAACAGGCCGATCGCCGCGACCACCCAGCCGCCTGTCGTCGCCGCAATGCCGCGGTCGGCCAGATAGGCCGGCAGGTGAATGGTGATGAAGGCAAGCTGGAAGCCGCAGGTGAAGAAGCCGAGCACCAGGAGCACGTAGGAGCGATGGCCGAACGCCTCCGCGAGCGCGGTCTTGAACGATTGCTGATCGGCCGGCGCGGCCTCTTTCGTCTCCGCCGGCGGCGTCGCGAGCGCCAGCGAGAGCGGCAGGATCAACAGCATCAGCGTGCTGAACACGACGAGCGCAGTCTGCCAGCCGAAATTGTCGATCAGGGCAACGCCGAACGGCGCGAACAGGAACTGGCCGAACGAGCCCGCCGCGGTGCCGGCGCCAAGCGCGAAGCCGCGCTTCTCGGGCGGCAGCAGCTTGCTGAACGCCGCCAGCACGAGGTTGAACGACGAGCCCGACAGGCCGAAACCGATCAGCACGCCGGCGCTGATGTCGAGCGACAACGAGGTGGTGGAGTAACGCATCAGCAAGAGGCCGGCGGCGTACAGCAAGGCGCCGACGATCATGACGCGCAGCAGGCCGAAGCGGTCGGCAATCGCGCCCGCGATCGGCTGGCCGAGCCCCCACAGCAGGTTCTGCAGCGCGATGGCGAGGCCGAACACGTCGCGGCCCCAGGCGAATTCGCGGCCCATCGGCTGTACGAAGAAGCCGAGGCTGGAGCGCGGGCCGAAACTCAGCAGGGCGATCGCACAGCCGCAGACGATGATCACGAGCGGCGTGCGCCAGCTGCCGGACGTCGGTCGGATATCCCCGGTGGTCACGGCCATGTTGTCTTCCCCCGCGGCTGGCGGGGGAACCGCCCCCGCGAAACGTTACGGGGAGTTAATGCAGCTGCATGAAAACCCCAAGAGGGGCAGGACAAAAACAGGAGAAAAATATTCGCTCGCAGGGCTGCATTGCAGAATCCGAGAGGATGACGGGCGTCATTCCGGGGCACATCGCCCCCGGAGTTGGCGCCCTATCGCTTGGCGCTGGCCTGCTCGGCCGAGCTCTGGGCAGCCTCGGCGAGTTGCGCCGAGATCTTGGCGGTCTCGGCTGCGCTGCCCCAGCTCGGGGCGTCGCTGCCGTCGCCCCAGGCGCGCGGGCGATAGAAGGTGTGGACGCCGAACTTGTACATCTTTTTCATCTCGCTGACCCACGACGGCCGCACCCAATAGGCGTGGTAGTGGGTCGAGCGATCGACTTCCGGCAGCCACAATTTGCCGTCGAGCATCGCCTTCGCGATCTTCCTGGCGCGGTCCCACATGTCGGGCTCGCGGACGACGTCGGGGATGTTGTCGCAGGCGAAGGTGAACTGGCAGGCGTAGTGCCGGTTCTTGTTCTGGTAGACCACGCCGCACACCGTCTCCGGGTATTTGCCGGAGAAAGCGCGGTTCAGCACCACCTGGGCGACCGCGATCTGGCCGCGCACCGCCTCGCCGCGCGCTTCGAAATAGACCGCCTCGGCGAGACACTTCTCCGACTTGGCGCGCGACTTGTCGTCGAACAGGCCGAGCCGTTCCGCCGGCGTCTTGCTGTGCTGGTCGTCGGCGTTGACCTCGCCCTTCGGCGCGATGCTCTCGCCCATTTCGCCGGCCCTCACCGGACCGTCGGCATCGACAGGCAGCGAGGCCATCACCTTCATGTCGGGGTCGGGCTGCACTGCGGGCGCGACGACGACCGGCGCCTCGCCGGGCTGCCAGCGTTCGAGATTTTCGGGCGTGCCGAGCGACGAGCCGAAGAACAGGCTCGCGGTCTTGAAGGCGAACGGATCGCGCTCGTGCGCTGCATCGGCGGGCGCCGGTGCGGGCGTTGCCGGCGCAGGCTTCAGATCGTCGAGCGGGTTGGCCTCGAGCGACATCGACACGTCGTATTGCTGCGGCGACGGCTTGGCATATTGCGGCAGCGGCGGCGCACGCAGCGCCTCCTGCAATTCCGGATCGAGCGGCGCGTTGTCGGCAGATCCGCTGCCACCGATTGCGGTTGCGGTCTTCATGCCCTTGACCGACGCATTCGAGGTCGCGGGATCCTCGTTCGCCGGCGCGGTGTTCGCGGGCTGCGCGGGATCAAGCTGGTCGGGGCGCCTGACGACGAGACGATCGCCCTTCAGGGTGCGGTCGACCTTGGGAAAATCCGATGCCGCGTAGCGCGGCGGCGGTGATGCGATCGGATTGCGCGTCACCGCGCCGGTGATGTCGCTGTTTGAACTGTCGAGCCTTGCGAGCAGGATCTGCGGATCCTGCGGCGCCGAGGTTCCGATCGGACGGCCGATACTGTAGGTCGCGACCTGGATCGAGCCGACGGCGGAGGCGAAGACGCGCTTCTGCCAGCGCTCGGCGACGCCGGGCTGCCGGGCCAGGAGCGAGGCAATATCCTGATATCCGATCTCGGTCGGCATCAGTGCGAAGATGCCAAGACCGAGACCGAAGAGCGCGAGACGTGCGCCCCTCGGCTGGTTACGCGACACAAACATCGTACGCTCACGCAACGCTTACTGAGTGCAATCGAACGCGGTCCATCCGCGCAATTCGACCTTTCCCGTTGCTAACTTGTTTAGGTTGCCGCGGAGTTAATCGGCGTTGCCCGGGCGCTACACTCAAGCGATCGCAGCGTCTTCGCGCGCCGCATCGCGCGCCTTGGTAAATGCGCGGCGCATGAAAGTCGTAAATGTCAGGTCAACGGAGATGGTGAAGAGATCCTTACCTAGCCAGGTCCATCGTCATTGCGAGGAAGCGACGAAGCAATCCATGCTTCGACGCATGTGGCGAGATGGATTGCTTCGCTCCGCTCGCAACGACGATGTCTTCCGGCAGCGCTCAAACGAAAAATGCCCGGGACGAGCCCGGGCATCACGTCGCTTCTGACTATGCCGGCCTCAGCGCTTACGCCTGGCTCGAGATCTCCTTGCCGAGCGCGGCCTGCGCTGCGGCGAGACGCGCGATCGGCACGCGATAGGGCGAGCACGAGACGTAGTCGAGCCCGACCTCGTGGCAGAACGCGACCGAGGCGGGATCGCCGCCATGCTCGCCGCAGATGCCGACCTTGAGGCTCGGCCGCGTCTTGCGGCCGCGCGTCACGCCGATCTTGACGAGCTCGCCGACGCCGTCGCGATCGACCGAGATGAACGGATCGATCTCCAGGATGCCCTTGGCGACATAAGTGCCGAGGAAGCTCGCGGCGTCGTCGCGGCTGATGCCGTAGGTGGTCTGCGTCAGGTCGTTGGTGCCGAACGAGAAGAACTCGGCGGTCTCCGCCACCTCGCCGGCCATCAGGCAGGCGCGCGGCAGCTCGATCATGGTGCCGACCTGATAGGTCAGCTTGGCGCCGGTTTCCTTGATCACCGCGTTGGCGGTCGCATCGATCCGCGCCTTGACCAGATCGAACTCGGCCTTGGTCGCGATCAGCGGCACCATCACCTCGAGCCCGACCGGCTTGCCGGTGCGCTTGCCGGCTTCGACGGCGGCCTCGAAGATCGCGCGCGCCTGCATCTCGGCGATCTCCGGATAGGCGATCGCGAGACGGCAGCCGCGGAAGCCGAGCATCGGGTTGAACTCGGACAGTTCGCGGGCACGGTCGGCGAGGCGGCGCGGATCGGTGTTCATGGCGCGCGCCACTTCCTCGATCTCGGCCTGGGTGTGCGGCAGGAATTCATGGAGGGGAGGATCCAAAAGCCGGATCGTGACGGGCAAGCCCTTCATGATCTCGAACAGCTCGACGAAGTCGGCGCGCTGCATCGGCAAGAGCTTCGACAGCGCGGCACGGCGCGACTGCTCGTCCTCGGAGAGGATCATCTCGCGCACGGTGCGGATGCGGGTCTCCTCGAAGAACATGTGCTCGGTGCGGCAGAGGCCGATGCCCTCGGCGCCGAACTTCACCGCGGTGCGCGCGTCATCGGGCGTGTCGCCGTTGACGCGGACGCCGAGCTTGCGGACCTCGTCGGCCCAGCCCATCAGCGTGCCGAACTCGCCGGACAGTTCCGGCTCGATCATCGGCATGCGGCCGGCCAGCACCTGCCCGACCGAGCCGTCGATGGTGATGACGTCGCCGGTCTTGAAGGTGCGCGAACCGACGCTCATGGTGCCGCGGCCGTAATCGACGCGGATGGTGCCGCAGCCGGAGACGCAGGGCTTGCCCATGCCGCGCGCGACCACCGCGGCGTGCGAGGTCATGCCGCCGCGGGTGGTGAGGATGCCTTCCGCGGCGTGCATGCCGTGGATGTCTTCCGGGCTGGTCTCGATGCGGACCAGGATCACCTTGCGTCCGTCGGCCTGCAGCTTGGCCGCTTCGTCCGAGGAGAACACGATCTCGCCCGAGGCCGCACCGGGCGATGCCGGCAGGCCGGTCGCGATCACGTCGCGCTTGGCGGCGGGATCGATGGTCGGGTGCAGCAGCTGGTCGAGCGAGGCCGGATCGATCCGCGTCACGGCGTCGTTGCGCGAGATCAGCCCCTCATTGGCGAGCTCGACGGCGATCCGCAGCGCCGCCTTGGCGGTGCGCTTGCCGCCGCGGGTCTGCAGCATCCACAGCTTGCCCTGTTCGACCGTGAACTCCATGTCCTGCATGTCGCGGTAGTGCTTCTCGAGCAGCGTGTAGATCCGAGTCAGCTCCTTGAAGGCAGCCGGCATCGCGGCTTCCATCGACAGCTTGTCGGAGCCGCTCTCCTGGCGCGCCTCCTCGGTGATGTCCTGCGGCGTGCGGATGCCGGCAACGACGTCCTCGCCCTGCGCGTTGATCAGGAACTCGCCATACAGTTTGCTCTCGCCGGTCGAGGGGTTGCGGGTGAACGCAACGCCGGTCGCCGAGGTCTCGCCCATGTTGCCGAACACCATCGCCTGCACGTTGACGGCGGTGCCCCAGGATTCCGGGATGTCGTGCAGCTTGCGATAGGTCACCGCGCGCGCGTTCATCCAGGATGAGAACACCGCGCCGATCGCACCCCACAGCTGGTCGTGCGGATCCTGCGGGAACTCGTGCCCGGTCTCCTTGGCGACGGCTTCCTTGTACTTGCCGACCAGCTCCACCCAGTCGTCGCCGGTCAGGTCGGTGTCGAGCGAGTAGCCCTGGCCGTCCTTGAAGGTGTCGAGGATGTCCTCGAAATGATGATGCTCGAAGCCGAGCACCACGTCCGAATACATCGTGATGAAGCGGCGATAGCTGTCATAGGCGAAGCGGCGGTCGCCGGAGAGCTCGGCGAGCGCTTCGACCGTGCGGTCGTTGAGGCCGAGATTGAGCACGGTGTCCATCATGCCCGGCATCGAGGCGCGCGCGCCCGAGCGCACCGACACCAGCAGCGGGTTCTTGGCGTCGCCGAAGGTCTTGCCGGTCAGCTTGCCGACATAGTCGAGCGCCTTCTCAACCTGCGCCTTCAATTCCTTCGGATACGTCTTGTCGTGCTCGTAGAAATAGGTGCAGACCGAGGTCGGAATCGTGAAGCCGGGAGGCACCGGAAGGCCGAGATTGGCCATTTCCGCGAGGTTGGCGCCCTTGCCGCCGAGCAGATCGCGCAGCGTCGCCTGGCCCTCGGCCTTGCCGTCGCCGAACGTATAGACCCACTTGCCGGCCTTGATCGCAACCGGGGCCGCCTTCTTCGGAGCGGCTGCCGCCTTCGCCGGCGCCTTGCTGGTGGGTTTTGCAGCCGGTTTGGCGGCGGCTTTCGGCGCCGCCTTCGGGACGCTCGTCGTCAGCGCCTTGCGCGCCGGAGCAGCCTTGCGCGCGGCGGCGGAGGGCTTTGATTTCGCTGCTGTTTTGCCAGCAGCTTTTGCAGCAGGTTTCTTGGACTTCGCGACGGCTTTGGCCATGTCAGACAACAATCCGGAAGGAGGGGTCGAAGATGCGCGCCTTACACCATTTTGGGGGGTTCCGCGCAAGCCGCGAAACCCCGCTTTCCCGCTACAGGTGGAGCCAGCGCAGCAGGCCCATTCCGACGAGCCCGACGAAGATCAGATAGATCGCGACGATGTAGTTGAGGAGCCGCGGCATGATCAGGATCAGGACGCCTGCAACCAGAGCCACGATGGCAGGCAGATGCCCAGCGGTGATGGTCATTGAAGTTTTCTCCGGCGGTTTTTGGAGGAGCGAATCGAGCGGCAGTTTATCCGCTGAGGGGGTTCCCACATCAAGACGCCTGCACGGCCCGGGAGTTCCCGCACCTCACGAAAATTGCTCCAAATTGCCGCGTATATGACAGCAGTTTTTCCGGAACATCACCGTCGCCGATGCATTGGCCCGCTGTGCGCATCGGCGAAGGCCGGCGCGCGCTATAAAGAATGGAGCGAGCCATGCGAAACAGAATACTTGCCGTTGCAGCGGTTGCTGCTGCGATCACGGTGCCGGCTGTTGCCGCACAGGCCCAGACCGTTGGCGTCGTCCGCGGTGGCCCGCCGGTTGCAGTCGAGGATGACGAGGGCATTGCGGTCGAGCAGCGTCCGGCATTCCGCGAATACATCGTGCGCGAGCGCGTGCCGAACTACACCATTCCGGATCGCGTCGTGGTCGGCACCATCCTGCCGGATGCCGGCGTGACCACGTATGACGTGCCGCAGCGGTTCGGCGCGACGCCCTTCCGCTACACCGTCGTGAACGGTGAGACCGTGCTGGTCGAGCCGCGTTCGCGACGGATCGTTCAGGTGGTCGACTAGGGCAAATCCAGTACGATCGCCTGAACGAACAGTCCGGGCGCCGCGCAAGCGGATCTGCGCGCAGATCGACCGGACCAGAAAGCCCCGCCTGGCCTCCCCTCCAGGCGGGGCTCTTCTGTTTTGTCGGCACGAATTGTGCTGGCCTATGACTTCAGAATCGAGAGCAGCGTCGAGGTCGACTTGTAGCTCTTGATCGCGGCGTCCTGGAAATCCTGCGTCCAGTTGGTGGCCTGGCGCTCCTCCGCGCTCATCGAGGAATATTGCTTGAGGATGCCGAGTGAGAACTGGCGCGGATCGCCGGCGGTCTGGCTCTGCTTCAGCGCATCGAGCACCGCAAGCCGCGTCCGCGTGTTGAGCTCCTGCTTGGCCGCGAAAATTTCCTCGCCTGAGAACTTCTTGTCCTGGTTCAGCGAGATTGCCGACAGCGAGCGGTTGTCGAGCGAAGACAGATCGGCGAGCTGTCCCGTCTTGCGCCTGGAATCGTACACCAGTTCCTTGCCGCTCTTCGCCGCCTCGCTCTTCTGCCGATCGAGGAAGGCGCGCACGTCGCTTGCCACGCTGGAGAAGTCGCGCGTGCTCCCCGTCGCGGGAGTCGTGGCTCCCGCCAACGCAGCCGCGATCGGATCGCCGGTCATTCCCGTCGGCGCCGTGTTTGGATCCTGCTGCGTCGCCTGAACACCTTTCAGCACCGCGGCGCGTTGGCTGGCCCAGGTCGCGGTGGCCTTTTCCTCGTCGCTGGCGCCGTCGAGATAGTCGAGCGCCGCCTTGTAGCTGACGCTATAGTCGCCGGTCAGCCGCGTGGTCGCGAGCGACGGCGCCAAGGCCTTGTCGAAGCGCTGCTTCAGCTCGGCTGCGGCAACCGCCTGCTCGTCCGGCGTGAACTTGCCGCCATTGTTGGTCGAGATCGCGAACAGCGCGCGACGATCCAGTGTCGAGAGATCGATCGTGGTCTTGCCATCGACGATCGGCGCCTTGACGCCGGCCACCGTGTAGAGTCGGTCGAGCGTCGTGCGCGCATCGTTCGTCACCGTCGCGAAGTCGGGCAGCGACGTCTTGGCGAGCTGCGCACGGGCGGCGTCAGACAGCGTGAGGTTGGTTGCGGCGTTCGACGCCGGAGACGCCGACAGATCGCCGGCGGTGCCGTCGCCCGACAAGGTCGCCGCCAGCGAGGGCGTCGCGGCCGCCCGCGCATAGGCCGAACCATATTGGGCGTAGGGATTGGGCGTGGTGCCGATCGAGGTCATCGGGGCGATCCCTGCATTGGCGCGAGGGCGATTTCTTAAGAAATCGTTGATCCGGCAGGACCTTCGCAGGGCATGGTTAACAAATTGCAAATTGTGTCCAAGTATTTCCAACGTCGCGCATCGCTGCGGCGGAGGCCTATCTGTCGACGACCCAGGCGTGGCGGCGCTGCGTGAAGACCGACTGCGACGGCGCGGGAAAATCCGGGTCCGCGAAGGCGCCGACCGCAACGCCGATCAGGTCCGGCGCACGGCCGGGCTCCCAATAGACCGACGATCCGCAATTCGGGCAGAAATGAAACACTGGAGACCCGCTGCCGCCGATGCGGCTGTATTCCCGCGCCTCGCCCTGCGGCGCGACGTCCGCGCGAGGAAAGAACGCGGCGACACCATAGGTGCTGCCGGTTCGCTTCTGACACTCCAGACAATGGCACAGCGATACCCTGGTCGGCTCGCCATGACAGATGACGCGAAGCCGCCCGCAAGCGCATGTCGCGAGCCGCGCCATCATCGCCTCCCCTTGCTGGCGACCAGCCGGTGAATGACCTTGCCGGACGAGGCGCTGACGACCTCCGCATCGAGCAGCAATTCGGCGCTCGTCAGCTCCGTCCGCACCAGCGCGGTATCGAACGCCGCGTACAGCCGGCCATGCGCATCGCGCGCATCGTCGCCGCTGGTGACGCGCCAGCTCAGATAAAACACGCCGCCGGGCTTCACGAGTTCGAACATGCGCCGGACCGACGGCGCGATCAGCGCGGGATCGAGATGCATGATCACGGTCTCGCACAGCACATTGTCGAAGCTGTTGGAGGCTATGCCGGATAGCGCGGGCAGTTCGGCGCTAGTAAAGCGCAGCGCCTGATAGCGGGCGCGAGCCTCCGCGAGCAGCCCCTCGGAGGCATCAAAACCTTCGGCCGGGAAGCCATTGGCGTTGAGCCAGGCGACCTCGCGGCCGCTGCCGCAGCCGATATCGGCGGTCGCGCCGCCCTTGATGAAGAAACGCGCGACGATCTCTTGCAGATCGCGAGGGGCCGGCTGCTCGTGCCAGTCCTGCGCAAACACCGCCGCTTCCTTGTCGTAAGCGGCGAGCGTTGCGTGGTCCATCGGTCAGCCTTCGATCCTGGAGAAATCCGCCACCGCACGGGTTGCGGCGCGAATCTCGTTGAGCAGCTTCAGGCGGTTTTCACGCACTTTCGTGTCCTCGTCGTTGACCTTGACCTTGTCGAAGAACGCATCGACCGCGGGACGCAACTTCGCCATAGCGCTCATCGCGGCGGCAAAGTCTTCCTTCGCGACAGCGGCGGAGGCCTCGGCCTTCACCTGATCGATCGCCGCAGCCAGAGCCTTCTCTTCGTCGAGCTTGTAGAGCGCGGCGTCAGGCGCGCCGTCAAACGCACGCTTGTCCTTCTTCTCCTCGATGCTGAGGATATTGCTGGCGCGTTTTGTGCCCGCGAGCAGGTTCTTGCCGTCGTCGCTGTCGAGGAATTTGCCGAGCGCCTCGACGCGGCGAACGACGAGCAAGAGATCGTCCTGGCCGCCGAGCGAGAACACGGCGTCGACGAGATCGTGACGCGCGCCCTGATCGCGAAGCTGAACCTTCAGGCGATCGGCGAAGAAGGCGAGCAGATCGTTCGGCAACGTTTCGGCATCGGCCTTGGCCGACAGTCCGAGCAACGCGGATTTGGCCGCCTTCAGGATCGGCAGGCGCAACGTGTTCTCGACGATCAGCCTGATCGCGCCCAGTGCCGCTCGGCGCAGCGCGAACGGGTCCTTCGATCCCGTCGGCTTCTCATTGATCAACCAGAATCCCGCGAGCGTATCGAGCTTGTCAGCCAGCGCCACCGCGACACTGACCGGATCGGTCGGCACGCGATCGGTCGGCCCCTGCGGCTTCCAATGTTCCTCGCTGGCCGCGGCGACGGATGCATCCTCGCCCTGCGCCAGCGCGTAGTATTTCCCCATAAGGCCCTGCAACTCGGGGAATTCGCCGACCACTTCGGTCAGCAAATCCGCCTTGGCGAGGCGCGCGGCGCGTTTGGTCTTCTCGACATCGGCGCCGACCAGCGACGCGATCTCGGCGGCGAGCTTCTCGATGCGCTTGACGCGCGCAGCCTGGGTGCCAAGCTTCTCGTGGAACACGATCTGCTCGAACTTCGGCAGCCGGTCTTCCAGCTTGGTCTTGAGATCGGTCTCGTAGAAGAATTTCGCGTCGCTCAGCCGCGGACGGATCACGCGCTCATTGCCGGCGACGATGGTCTTGCCGCCGTCGGGCGCCTCGATGTTCGCGGTCAACACGAACTTGTTGGTCAATTTCCCCGTCTTGGGATCCCGGACGACGAAGCACTTCTGGTTGTTGCGGATGGTGGCGCGGATCACTTCATCCGGGATCGACAAGAATTCCTTCTCGAACGATCCCATCATCACGACAGGCCATTCGACGAGGCCCGAGACCTCGTCGACCAGGACCTGGTCCTCGACCAGTTCGAGGCCCTGCGCGAACGCCAGCTCCTTGGCGTCCGCGACGATGATGTCCTTGCGCGCCTGCGGATCGAGGATGACTTTCGCGGCCTTCAGCTTGGCCTCGTAATCCTCGAAGCGGCGAACGGAAATCGCGCCCGGCGCCATGAAGCGGTGGCCATAGGTGGTCTGCCCGGCTTCGATGCCGTCGATCGAGAATTTCACGACATCGGGCTCCTCGGTCTCAAGACCAAAGGTCGCGATGATCGAGTGCAGCGGCCGGACCCAGGACAGCGAGCCTGATTTCGCCGAGCGTTCGCCCCAGCGCATCGACTTCGGCCACGGGAAGGTGCGGATGATCACCGGCAGGATTTCGGCGATGACGTCGATCGCGGCGCGGCCGGGCTTTTCGATCAGCGCGATGTAAAAATCGCCCTTTGCATCCTTCTGGACCTTCGCTTCATCCAGCGAGGCGAGACCGGTCGCCTTCAGGAAGCCCTGCACCGCCGCATCGGGGGCGCCGATCTTCGGGCCGCGACGTTCGGTCTTCAGGTCGGGCTGGCGCGCCGGAATGCCGTGCACGGTCAGTGCAAGGCGGCGCGGCGTCGCGAAGGCTTTTGCACCCTCATAGACGAGGCCCTCGGCGACGAGCCTGTCGGTCACCATGCGGCGCAGATCGTCCGCCGCCTTCGCCTGCATGCGCGCGGGGATTTCTTCGGAGAACAGTTCGAGGAGAAGATCGGGCATCAGACCGCCCTGCCCGTTTCAGTGTGGATCCAAGCCTCGCCGCAGGCTTTCGCCAGATCGCGCACGCGCCCGATATAGCTCTGCCGCTCCGTCACCGAGATGACGCCGCGAGCGTCGAGCAGGTTGAAGACGTGGCTCGCCTTGATGCACTGGTCGTAGGCCGGCAAGGCCATCAGATGTTCTTTCATGTTGCTGCCGTCGCGCCAGCCGGCGGCGAGATATTTGCGGCAGGCCTCTTCCGCCATTTTGAACTGCTCGAACAGCATCGCGGTGTCGGCAACTTCGAAATTGTGCCGCGAATATTCCTGCTCGGCCTGCAGGAAGACGTCGCCATAGGTCACCTTCTCGGCGCCCTCGCGCCCGTTGAAGTTGAGGTCGTAGACGCGGTCGACGCCCTGCACATACATCGCGAGCCGCTCGAGCCCGTAGGTGAGCTCGCCCGCGACCGGCGCGCATTCAACGCCGGCGACCTGCTGGAAGTAGGTGAACTGCGAGACCTCCATGCCGTCGCACCAGCATTCCCAGCCCAGGCCCCAGGCGCCCAGCGTCGGGCTCTCCCAATCGTCCTCGACGAAGCGGATGTCGTGGATGGCCGAATCGATCCCGATCGCGGCCAGCGACTTCAGGTACAATTCCTGAAGGTTCGGCGGCGACGGCTTCATGATCACCTGGAACTGGTAGTAGTGCTGGAGCCGGTTGGGGTTTTCGCCATAGCGGCCGTCCTTCGGCCGCCGCGAGGGCTGCACATAGGCCGCGTTCCACGGCTTGGGCCCCAGCGCGCGCAGCGTAGTCGCGGGATGGAAGGTGCCGGCGCCCATTTCCATGTCGTAGGGCTGCAGGATGACGCAACCCTGCTCGGCCCAGAACCGCTGGAGAGCCAGGATGAAGCCCTGGAACGAACGTTCCGGGCGCATGTGGTCAGGCAGGGCATCCATCGTTGGAATCGATCTCGCGAGGGGGTGTGAAAACGCGCGGGACCGTATCGGCGGCGGCCAATGGAATCAAGGCGATGGGGGTGACGTTTGTCATTCCGGGGCGCCTCGAAGAGGCGAACCCGGAATGATAGGAGTGGCTAGCCCGGGCGATAGGCCCCGGTCACGGGGTCACGGCGCAGGGTCTTGATTTCGCTGGCACGGGTGGCCTCGGACACGCGGGACAATCGCGCCTCTTCCAGTTCCTGGTTGATCCGGACGGCCGTCTTGTATGCCCAGCGGACCACGGCCAGGCCACCCAGGACGCCTGCGAATGCAATCAGCGGCGGCATCGGTCGATCCTTGTCGTTCACGTCGGTCAGGCCCCCAATGGCAGGCATTCTCGCCCAACCGAGGCTGCGCCGCAATCGCGGTTCTGGGGCTAAATGGCGCGCTCACATCCCCGTGTTCAGAGCCCGAATCTGGCCCAAATCGCCCGTGTTTCCAGCGCCGAGATCAGATCGTCCGGCAAGCCGGCCAAGCCGTCGAGCGCGGCCAGCGATCCCGCCCCCGGCGCTCTGCGGCCGAGCAGGCCGGACAGCACGCCGCTGGCGGGCGCGATCACCGGGGTCAGCACCTTCTCGCCATAGCGGGCCCGCAAGACGGAGCGGAGATCGCCGATGCTGTCTGCAAGCCCGAGACCGATCGCGGTCTCGCCCGCCCAGTATTCACCGGTGAACAACACGTCGTCGGCGGCCTTCAGGCGGCTGCCGCGGCTCTGCTTCACCAGGTTGATGAAGGTCGCATGGATCTCGCGCTGGATCGTCTTCAGCCGGGCGACGTCGTCGGGGTTTTCGGGAAGGAACGGATCGAGCATCGCCTTGTGGCTGCCGGCCGTGTACAGCCGCCGCTCGACGCCGATCTTCTTGATCGCCTCCTGGAAGCCGAAGCTGCCGCCGACCACGCCGATCGAGCCGAGGATCGAGGACGGGTCGCAATAAATCTCATCGCCCGCGCAGGCGATCATGTAGCCGCCGGAGGCTGCAACATCCTCGGCGAACACCAGCACCGGCAGCTTCTTCTCGGCCGCCAGTTGCCGGATGCGCAGATAGATCTGGCGCGACTGCACCGGCGAGCCGCCCGGCGAATTGATCACCAGCGCCACCGCCTTGGCATTACGCGTGCCAAAGGCGCGCTCCAGCATCTTGGCAACGCCCGAGAGCGTCATGCCGGGCCGCAGCGGCGTCACCGCGCCGATCACACCCGACAGCCGCACGACGGGCACCACCGCCGTGCCGCGCCGGAAACGTGCCGGCAACATTCCCTGCACGCGTTCGAGCAGTCCCGAGCGTCCTCCGGAATGTGCTCCAGAATGGCCTTGGCGATCACTTATTTGTTCACTCATGCCGTTACCTCGAATTAACCACTTTTTATCACGCCACTGTCATTGGATTCCGTGGAACGCGTTTTGCATTTTGCCATTGGGGAAGCAACGCGCGGGCGGAGAGGAAATCATGAAGATCTATCTGCTGATTATGCTGATCGGTACGTTGCTGATGGCGATTCGCTTCACCTCGACGCCGGAACGCCAGTCGGAAACGGCTTCGCAGTGATTTAGTGCCAGTCACGCGGGCAGCTCGCCTGTCCGCTAGCGCCGCGCCAGCGGCAATTCTCCCTTTCCAGCCAAGATCTCCTGCACCCATTTATTGGGCACCCCTGACTCTTCATTGAGCAGCAGCGCGGCATGCAGTCGCGTCGGCGCCCGGCCGCCTTTGGTCGCCCGCACCAGGATTCGGATCGCAGGCCGCGCCGCCTCGCCGTGAACGGGCAGGATCTCGAGACTGCCGAAGCCGCGCTCCAGCGCAGCCAGCACTTCGGCGATCCCGTCGGCACGCCAGATCAGCGCAAGCTGCCCGTTCGACTTGAGGATCCGCCGCGCCGCGTGGACCCAGCTGGCCAGCGTGGTCGCGGTCGCGACATGGGCGCGCTGGCGTACACCGTCGGGCGAGGCGCGGTGCCTGTCGGCATCATTGAACGGCGGGTTCATCAGCACAACGTCGGCACTGTCGGGCGCAAGGCCCGCCGCATCGAAGGCTGCGGCACCGGCCTCGACATCGAGCACGATCACGTCGGCCTTGATCGCGTTGGCGGCGGCGTTATTCCGCGCCAGCTCGGCCAATCCAGGATCGATCTCGACCAGGACCAGATCGATCCCCCTCACCCGCCGCGCCACCGCGAGCCCGGCCGCACCGACCCCGGCGCCGAGATCGACGACGCGCTCACCCGAGCGCGCCGGTGTCGCCGCGGCCAGCAGGATCGCGTCATGGCCGGCGCGGTGGCCGCTGCGGGGCTGGCGCAGCCGCAATTGCCCGCCGAGAAAACCGTCCTCGGTGACATCTGCGGTCGAATTACTCATCGGCCCGCAATTCATGACCAAGGCCGGCGTCGGTCAGGAGCTGGCGGGCCTCGTGGTTGTCGTCCTCATGCACCAGGATCCGCCGCGGCAGCACGCCGAGCGAGCCCTCGATGATGCTCATGTTCTGGTCCAGAACCAAATGATGGATGTTAGCGCTGTCGAGCAGCGCTCCGATGGCGGAGACCAGCACCACGTCATTGGTCCGTACCAATTCCCGCAAAATACGCTCTCCTGTCGCCCCGGCAGTGCAGCGAATGCCTCACATGTCAACAACTTCGTGGCCTTGCCGCAAACCTTCGCAGTTTCTATTGTTATCACTGAGCATAATGCGTATTCGGCAAAATTGGAGACCAGCGTGGCGGTTATTGTACCCTTCGAAAGCCCGTCCAATGCTTCGATCGACGGGCTGGTGGGACTTGTCGCCGCCGACATGGAGCGCGTCAACGCGACGATCATTTCGCGGACCGGCTCCGAAGTCACCATGATCCCCGAGGTCGCCAACCATCTGATCTCCTCCGGGGGAAAACGGCTGCGCCCGATCCTGACGCTGGCGATGGCCCAGCTCGCCGACTACAGCGGCGACGGCCATATCAAGCTCGCCGCCGCGGTCGAGTTCATGCACACCGCGACCCTGCTGCACGACGACGTGGTCGACGAGAGCGAGCTGCGCCGCGGCAAATTGTCCGCGCGGATGCTGTGGGGCAACGAGGCCAGCGTGCTGGTCGGCGACTTCCTGCTCGGCCAGGCCTTCCGGATGATGGTCGAGGTCGGCTCGCTGCGCGCGCTCGACATCCTCTCCGCGGCCGCCGCCACCATCGCCGAGGGCGAGGTGATGCAGCTCGCCGCCGCCAAGAACACCGCGACCACCGAGGACGAATATCTCGCCGTGATCCGCGGCAAGACCGCGGAGCTGTTCGCCGCCGCCTGCGAGGTCGGTCCCGTGATCGCCAACCGGCCGAAGGCCGAGCAGACCGCCTGCCGCTCGGTCGGCATGAATCTCGGCATCGCCTTCCAGCTCGTCGACGACGTGCTCGACTATGGCGGCAAATCCGCCAAGCTCGGCAAGAATGTCGGCGACGATTTCCGCGAAGGCAAGATCACGCTGCCGGTGGTGCTCGCCTTCCGCAGGGGCAACGACACCGAGCGCCAATTCTGGATCCGCGCGCTCGAGCGCGGCGAGATCGGATCGGCCGACCTCGACCACGCGATCGGACTGATGACCAAGCACCGCGCGCTGGAAGACACCATCAGCCGCGCCCAGCATTACGGCGCGATGGCCGTCGACGCGCTGGCGCTGTTCCCGTCGTCACCGATGAAGACGGCGCTGGAACAGGTGGTCGCGTTCTGCCTGGCAAGATCGCACTAAACTCGCCACACCAACTGTGTCGTCCCTGCGAAAGCAGGGACCCATACTCCGCAGCGGGTGTGGTGAACGCGACTCGTCGTTCCAGCATCGCGCAACAACCACGCTTGGTGGTTATGGGTCCCCTGAGTTCACAAACGAAGTGCAACACTTCCTTGAGGAGGTGTTGCGATGGGGCGGAGTTACGAGCAGCTATCCCTGGACGAGCGATGCGAGATTGCCCGGCTTTCAGCCAATGGCAGCTCGGTGCGGCAAATCGCGGCAGCTCTGGATCGCTCGCCATCAACGATCTCTCGGGAGCTGAACCGCAATTCTGGCGCCCAGGTCGGCTACAAACCCAGCTATGCCCAGCAACAGATGCGAGCGCGGCGCTGGACGGGCGTACGCCTCGAACGGGAGCCCGGCCTGCGCCGCGCGGTCTTGGAGCGCCTTGGTCGGGGCTGGTCGCCCGAGCAGGTCGCGGGCCGGCTGGCCCGCGAACACGGCCGCAAGGTGATCTCCCACGAGACCATCTACCGCTTCATATACGCCCAGATCCGACGCACCTCGGACTTCAGCTGGCGGCGTTATCTGCCACGCGGCAAGAGCAAACGCGGCTACCGCGGCAAGAAGGGCGGCAGTCCCGCAAGCTTCATAGAAGGCCGTGTTTCCTTGAACAAACGGCCTATCGAGGCCGCCGATCGCAATGCCCCCGGTCATTGGGAAGCCGACCTGATGATGTTCTCCAAATACGGTCAGGCGATCCTGACCGTGCACGAGCGCACCTCGCGCCTGCTGCTCGGCATCCGCATCGCCAGCAAGCTCGCGCGCGGTATCGCCCGTCATCTCGTCCGCTTGTTTGCTGCCTTGCCGGAAGGCCTGTGCCAGACCGTTACCTTCGACAATGGGACCGAGTTCGCCTGTCACCTGGAGCTGCACCGCCTCGCGATCGAGACCTTCTTCTGCGATCCGCACGCGCCCTGGCAGAAGGGCGGCATCGAGAATGCGATCGGTCGGATGCGCCGCTTCATTCCACGCAAAACCGATCTCGCGACCTTCCCGACGCGCCGCCTCCGCCAGTCGATCAACGCCTACAACAACACCCCGCGCAAATGCCTTGACTTCCAAACCCCTCTCGAGGCCTTCTCTCAAGTGTTGCACTTCGAGTGTGAATCCACCTCCCTGCTTTCGCAGGGACGACACTGAGTATGTCGTACGGCATCGGGCGACTCTGAGCTGACGTCTCCCGCCCCCGCTCAAGCCGCGTCGCCCTGCGCCCGCGAGGCGGGCACGGATCAGCGCGCCACGCTCGCCAGCACGCGGTCGACCATCTCGGGCGCAAGGCCGAGATAGTTTCGCGGCGAGGTCAGGTGCTCGATCGTCGCGCGGTCGATGCGCGAGGAAATCCGCGGATCGGCCGCGAGCGCGTCCGCAAGCGAGATGTGCTGCTCGTTGGCGCGACGGCAGGCGTCGTAGACGACGTCGTGCGCGTCCTGGCGCCCGAGCTGCGGCGCGAGACCCATCATCACCGCTTCCGCCACGATCAGGCCGCGGCTGATGTCGAGATTGGTCGCCATCCGCGCCTCGTCGACGATCAGGCCGCCGAGCGCGAACTTGGCCTGATGCAGGGCGCCGGCGGTCAGCACGAAGCTCTCCGGGATCGCCATCCATTCGGCGTGCCAGGGTCCGGTCGCCCGCTCGAAATCCTGGATCGTCGCGTCGAGCATCAGGCCGGCGTGCTGGCGCACGCCCTTGGCGGCCGCCAGCATCAGCTCCGACGAGATCGGATTGCGTTTCTGCGGCATGGTGGAGGACGCGCCGCGGCCCTTCACGAACGGCTCATAGAGTTCGGCGAATTCGGTCGAGGCCATGATCATGATGTCGAGCGCGATCTTGCCGAGCGAGCCGGTCACCAGCGCAAAGAAGTTCACGACTTCGGCGAGCCCGTCGCGCGCCACATGCCAGGTAGACACCGGCACGCCGAGGCCGAGCTCTTCGCAGAGCGCCTGCTGAACCTCGAGACCTTTGTCGCCCAGCGACGCCAGCGTGCCGGCGGCACCGGCGAACTGGCCGACCAGCACGCGTGGCTTCAATTGCGCGAGCCGTTCGGCGTGGCGATCGAACATCGCAAGCCAGATCGCGCATTTGTAGCCGAAGGTGACCGGCAGCGCTTGTTGCAGATGGGTGCGGCCGGCCATCGGCGTATCGCGATGCCGCTTCGAGAGATCCGCGAGGATCTTGCGCAGCTCCGAGATGTCCTGCTCGATGATCTCAAGGCCGGCGCGGACCTGCAGGATCACGGCGCTGTCCATGATGTCCTGCGTGGTCGCGCCCCAATGCACATAGCGGCCGGCTTCGCCGCATTGCTTTGCCATCTGATGCACCAGTGGCAGGATCGGGTAGCCGACGATGTCGGTTTCCTGGCGCAGCAGATCGAAATCGAGCGCCGCGACGTCGGTCCGCCTTGCGATCTCATCGGCTGCATCCGAAGGAATGACGCCGCAGCGCGCCTCCGCCCTGGCGAGCGCGATCTCGACCTCGGCGTAGCGGGAGATCAGCGAATAGTCCGAGAAGATCTCGCGCATGACCGGCGTGCCGAAGGCGTCACGAAACAGAATCGAGTCGAGAACCGTCGTGGCGGTCGGAACGGTGGCGCGCATGGAAACCTCCCAAGATGACGGCCGGCATTTTTTATGTCCGGACATAATCCTTTTATTTCATGTCAGGCGCTATCTGGATCAGACGGGCAACATCGTCGAAATATCCGCGACCGTGCACCCGGCCGACCGCTTCACCTTTTCGATGCGGCTGCGCCGCGACCGCTCTGCGTGAGCGCGGCGGCCCCTCCTCCACAGGCACCCAGCCGTAGGATGGATAGAGCGAAGCGAAACCCATCAACCCGTATCCGCGGCACGATGATGGGTATCGCTGCGCTCCACCCATCCGATTCGCCTCTCCCCCGTCATTCCGGGGCGCCGCAAAGCGGCGAACCCGGAATCCATTGCTCCACTTGCTCCGCGGCCTAATGGATTCCGGTCTCTCGCTTCGCGAGCCCCGGAATGACGAGCAAGGGGGACGCGCATCAAACGAGGTAGGAAACGCCTACTCCTCCACCGGCACCCAGATCTCCAGCCCGCCATTGCCGGTGTTCTTGTCGAATTTCTCGTCGTAGCGCTCGAAGTTCGGCGCGTCTGCGACCTTCATGCCGGATTGCGGCAGCCACCTGTTCCAGATCGTGTTGACGGTGCGGCGGATGGTCGAGATGTGGTCCGCATGGGTGAACACCACATATTTCTGCGCCGGAATCCGGACGCACGCGAACTCGCGCGGCAGGTCGGAGAAATCGGCGACCTCGACACCGGCGATGTAGTCGAAATTGCCGGCGTCATCGCCATTGCAGCAGACCCCGTAGACGACCCGGCCGACCTGACGCGGAATATGCGCGCATTGCTGGTGGAAACCATGCCACTGGTTCGGAATGCCGGCCGTGCTGTCATTGGCGTGGTTGTAGCGCTCGCCGACACCGGCAACGAGAAACGCCTTACCGGTCGCGATGCGTGGCGGATCGATGTGGTCGAGAGCGGTCGAGATCATGGTGATCGGCTCCTGCAGCTTGAGCTTGGTCAGGCACGTGGTCGCGCGCACGGCTTCGGGCGTGACGCCGAAATGGTCGCGGAACGCGCGGGTGAACGCTTCGTGGGAGCCGTAATCCGCATCCAGCGCCAGCGTGAGGATATCGGGCGCACCGGCCGCGAGCTCGCGCGCGGCCTCGCTGAGACGGCGCGCCCGCACGTAGCGCATCACCGAGAACCCGGTCGCCTCCGCGAACGCCCGCACCAGATGGAAGCGCGAGACGCCGGCAACGGCCGCGATGTCGTCGAGCGTCAGCGACCTGCGGAGGTGACTTTCGATGTACCAGAGCGCCTTCTGGGCTGGATTCATGGACGACAGCTTTCCTGCAAAGCGCGGGCATCATGCATGGTTGCGGCCTGCGGCGCTTGACAATCCTTGCTGCACAGCCGCGAAACCCTGGTTCCGCTCAGCGAAATTTTAGCCCAAAGCCGTCGCTGGCAACAATGATGCAATCGTGCATACTCGCAGTTGCATCGATCCGACGGCTCATCAAGCAGCCCAAAATCAAGACTGCACGAGCCGCGGCCAGCATGTCAGGGAGGACAATGATGCACCACCAACGCTTGAGCTATGCCAACCGCGTCAAGTCGGCGGCGCTTGCGGGGCTGTTGACGATCGCCGTCGCAACCGCCGCCAGCGCGCAGAAGAAATACGATCCGGGCGCTACCGACACCGAGATCAAGGTCGGCAACATCATGCCCTATTCCGGCCCGGCGTCCGCCTACGCCACGATCGGCAAGACGGAAGCGGCCTATTTCAACAAGCTCAACAGCGAAGGCGGCATCAACGGCCGCAAGGTCAATTTCATCTCCTATGACGACGCCTACTCGCCGCCGAAGATGGTCGAGCAGGCCCGCAAGCTGGTCGAGAGCGACGAGGTGCTGTTGATCTTCAATCCGCTGGGCACGCCGGGCAACACGGCGATCCAGAAATACATGAATGCCAAGAAGGTGCCGCAGCTGTTCGTCTCCACCGGCGCCGCCAAGTGGAACGATGCGAAGAATTTTCCGTGGACCATGGGCTGGCAGCCGAGCTACCAGGTCGAGGCGCGCATCTATGCCAAATACATCCTGGACAAATATCCCGGCAAGACCATCGGCGTGCTCTACCAGAACGACGATTTCGGCAAGGACTATCTGATCGGCCTGCATGAGGGGCTCGGCGACGCGGCGAAGAAACTGATCGTCGTCGAATCCTCCTACGAGACCTCGTCGCCGACGGTGGATTCGCAGATCGTGCAGATCAAGGGCGCCAACCCCGACATCTTCGTCAACATCGCGACGCCGAAATTCGCGGCGCAGGCGATCAAGAAGGCCGCCGAGCTGGACTGGCATCCGGTGCAGTTCCTGACCAACGTCTCGGTCTCGATCGGCGGCGTGATGAAGCCGGCCGGCTACGAGGCGAGTCAGGGCATCCTGTCCACGCAGTATCTCAAGGATCCCAAGGACCCCGAGTGGAAGAACGATCCCGCCATGGTCGAGTGGCGCAGCTTCATGACCAAATGGTATCCCGAAGGCGATCAGGACGACGCCTCGACCGTGTTCGGCTACGGTGTCGCCAAGGGGCTCGAGCAGGTGCTGCGGCAATGCGGCGACAATCTCACCCGCGAGAACCTGATGAAGCAGGCAGCCAGCCTCAATTTCGAGATCGGCATCTATCTGCCCGGCACCAAGATCAAGACCGGGCCGGACGACTATGCGCCGATCGAGCAGTTGCAGATGATGCGCTTCAAGGGCGAGAGCTGGGAGCGGTTCGGCCCCGTGATGAGCGGCGAGAAGAGCTCTTAGAGCATGATCCGGAAAAGTGGAAACCGGTTTTCCGAAAAGATCATGCTCAAACAAAGAGTTGAGATCATGATGCGATTCCGTGGAAGCGCATCATGATCTGAAGGCCCACCGCCACAACTTTGGGCTTCATGATGCCCGGCACCGCGCCGGGCATCCACGTCTTCGACACGATTCACGCGCAAGATTTTCGCAAGGAAGATTTGCGATGGCCGGAACCCGGCCGATCAGACCCGGCGCCGCACTGAGGCCGGAGTGTCCGGCCATCGCGACCCAAAGGCACATCCTGCGATCGGAAGGACAACAACAATGAAAATCACCGACGTCCGCGCCCACCATATCCGTATTCCCTATGACGCAGGCCCCGCAAGCTTCCGCCAGGGCGCGTCCGCGATCTCCGCGCTCGACATGGTGCTGGTCGAGGTGTCGACCGATGCCGGCCTGACCGGCTGGGGCGATGCCTTCGCCTATGTCTGTCCGAAGACCAGCTGCACGGCGGTCGCCGAGATGATCGCGCCGCAGGCCCGCGGCCTCGAGGTGCCCGATGCCGCCCAGATTCCTGCCGCGATGGAGCAGATCCAGCGCAATCTGCATCTGTTCGGCCGCTACGGCATCACGATGTTTGCGATCTCTGCGCTCGACATCGCGCTGTGGGATCTCGCCGGCAAGGTGAAGGGCGTGCCGCTGCATCAATTGATCGGCGGCGCCAAGCGCAGCACGATCCCGGCCTATGCGAGCCTGATGCGGATCGGCAATCCGACCCATATCGCCGCCGAATGCAAGAAGGCGATCAAGCTCGGTTACTCCGCGATCAAGCTGCACGAGAGCACCGTGCCCGCGGTGTCAGCCGCGCGCGAGGCGATCGGCCCCGGCGTGCCGCTGATGGTCGACATGAACTGCCCGCTGGATGGGCCGGCGGCGATCCAGTTCGCGCGCGACTGCAAACAGGCCGCGCCGCTGTTTCTGGAGGAGCCGGTCTGGCCGCCGGAAGATTTTGCCACGCTCGCCGAGGTGCGCAGAGAAGGCCGGCTCGATATCGCGGCCGGCGAGAACGCCTGCACCGTGCATCAATTCCGCCAGATGATGACCGCGGGCGCGGTCAGTCATGCGCAGCCGTCGGTGATCAAGGTCGGCGGCGTCACCGAATTCCTGCGCGTCGCCGTGCTCGCCGACGAGTTCGGCGTCCAGGTGATTCCGCACTCGCCCTATTTCGGGCCGGGCTTCCTCGCCACGCTGCATCTGATGGCGATCCGTGACTCGGGCCTGATCGAGGTGTTCTTCATGAAGCGCCCCGCCTGCCTGTGGGGCGACCGCATCGCTGTCGACGCCAGCGGCCATGTCGCCGTGCCGCAGGGCTCCGGGCTCGGCTATGAGCCGGATCGCCACGTGATGGAGACATATCGGGTGGCGTGACGAGTGCACGGCTCTTTCCGCCGTCATTGCGAGGAGCGAAGCGACGAAGCAATCCACGGCTCGGCAAGCTGAGCGATGGATTGCTTCGCGGAGCCTGTCATCCGGCGGCGCTTCGCGCCGAGCGGGTGGCTCGCAATGACGGTGTACTATTTCGTCCCGTCCTTTGCCGCAGGCGCGGCCTCCTTTGCCGGCGGCGCGTCGGCTTTCTTCTTCAGATCCTCGGCCAGCTTGGCCTGCGCCGCCTGCAAATCGGTGGCGAGCTTTTGTAAGCTTGCCACCATGCTCTGCAAGCTCGCGATCTGCCGGTTGGCCGCGTCGAGCTTCTGTTGGTGATCCGTGGTGAGCTTGCCGATCGTCTTTTGCAGGAAATCGACATTGCTCTGCAGGCAGCTGGTGCGCCGCTCCATGGTTTTCTCGACGGTGCAGATCTCGATGCCGGGTATGTCCTGCGCGTGCGCGGTTCCGACCAGCGCGAGTGCGAGCGGCACGAGCAAGGCAAAGACAAATCGCGCGATCATCGGCATCCCCCCATCACATGCGTCATTCACAGTTTTGTGCTCGCGACGCAGAAAGCCGGGCAGACATACCACACTGAAACCGCATTCGAGCGGTGTGCTGCACTCATTACGGGGACTACTCGTGGGGACGGGGGCCTTCGGAACTTTGTTTGGTTCGACCCCTTTTGGCTCGACCTTGGGCAGTGGAGACAGATCGCATGGCAACGCGCGAAAAACGGTTGGCGCAATTCGACGGCAATGGCGAACCTTCGCCGGAACAACGCGTGGAAGTGCTTTGTGAGGATCACAGCGGGACGTATCAGCTACCGTTCGCCTGCCGCTTCGTCGACGGCCAATGGCGCAATGACACGACAGGTGGCGCGCTGGAGGCCAACGTCATCGCCTGGCGGAAGCCGCGCGAGAAGCAACCGCTGGCCTGATCCCGTGAGGCGCCGTTGTTGCGCATGGTCCTTCGGGACCATGCATGCTGTTTCAAAACGCGACGCGCACGCGCTGCGCTTTAAGATTTGGAACGCGGATGGAACGAACCGCGTCCGAATCACTGATCGAGAGCCGTACTCCGTTGTTCACGGCTAGATGTGGTCATCAGCCCGACGCGGCGCACCACATACAGAAGCATGACGATCGGCCGCAGCCAGCGGCCGACAACAAGGGTTAATTCCTCCGCAGACGACATCGCGATCCCTTTCTCCGTCCTCCTTGACGATCATTTCCACGGCGTGGTCGGCGGCACGGTCTCGGTCGCCGGCGGCACATCCACGGTCTTGAAGTCGGCGGGGCTGACGATCTCGAGGTATTCCATGTCCTTCGAGTAATCGAACAGATAGTGGGTGATGCCGGGACGCTGATGGATGACGTCGCCGGCCTCGACCAGCGTCTCCTTGTCCTCGTACATGAAGCGGGCCCAGCCCTTGGTCATGATGACGATCTGAAAATCGCACAGATGCTTGTGCCAGCCGGTGCCCTCTTCCGGCGGCATGTCGGGATTGGCCTTGACCAGGTGGCAGATCACCTGCCCGCCGGTGGCATCGGCGATCCCGAGATCGCGATACAGGAAGAAGTCGCGCAGACCTCCGCCCTTGAACTCGGTGTCACCGGGTTTGACGTGGGAGAATTTGCTGACGACGGCGTGCTGGTTCATTTCAAGCCTCCACGGTTCTCGTGTTCGCGAGATCGCGGCGCGGCTCAGCGTCCAAATTTTCGGCAGCGTCGCATCGTCGCGGTCACAGCTCGGTTGTTGCTATGCGAAATCCTTGCCAGCCCGGTCGGGCCGCGGCGATCGGTCCCGCGATGTGCCGATGTCGCGGCGGAAGCATCTGGGGCAAGGCCCGAATTTGCGCTCGGCCGCTGCCTGGCACGCCCGCCGCGCGGCGCCGATGCCTGGCGCCGATGGCATGTCGATTGAGCAAGGCTTGCCTGGAGCTTGAGCCGCCGGCCCAGGCAGGCCGGAGGCGCACTGCCTAATATTCGACCTCGAGCTCCTCGACGTCGGCCGGCTCGGCCTTCGCCGCCTCGACCCATTCCTGCATCTCGGGCATCGCCATGATGGTCCTGGCATAGGCCGCGAGGACGGGATCGAGCTTGACGTCATAGGTCATGAAGCGGGTCACCACCGGCGCATACATCGCATCCGCCATGGTGCGGCGTTCGCCGAACAGGAATGGCCCGCCGGACTTGTCGAGGCAATCCCGCCAGATCGCGCAGACGCGCTCGATATCGGCCTGCGCCCGCGACCAGATCTTGAAGCCGGGGAAGTGGCCCTTGAGATTGACGGGGAGCGAGGACCGCAGCGTGGTGAAGCCGGAATGGATTTCGCCCGAGATCGAGCGGCAATGCGCGCGCTGGATCCGGTCTTCCGGCAACAGCCCGGCATGTGGCATGATCTCGTTGAGGTACTCGCCGATCGCCAGCGTGTCCCAGACGGTTGCGCCCTCATGGCGCAGGCAGGGCACCAGGATCGACGACGACAGCAGCAGCAGTTCGGCCCGCGCCGAGGGGTCATCGGGCGCGGTCACCACCTCGTCGAACTCCAGCCCGGCGAATTTGGCCAGCAACCAGCCGCGCAGCGACCAGGACGAGTAATTCTTGCTGCTGATGGTGAGCGTCGCCTTCGCCATTTCGGTGTCCTCACGCCTGAACGCATGCTTGGCTCCCGGACCCTGCGAGCGGTCCAACCGCCGCGCCCCTCGGGAGCCGTTCGTTTTTGCAGCAAGCGACGTGCCAATTTGCCGGGCAGTCGGCCCACCTCTGGCCTCGATATTGCTTGGCAGACCAGGCCACCGGGTGGATGCGTATGATGTCAATGCTGTACCAGGCCTACCAGAACCATATGGACCTCACTGCGCCGTGGCGGACCGGCGCCGCGGCGGCATTGCGCTACCTCAATCTGGTGCCGCGGGGCACCTCGCAGCGGACGTTCGGCCGACTCGCCGCCGCGCTCGAGCTGATCTCCCGCTCCACCCTGACCTATGCCCGCCCCGACTACGCCATCGGTAGCGTGACCTCCGGCAACAGGGAGTACCAGGTGACCGAGGAGGTCGCCTATGCGACGCCGTTCGGCTCGCTGCTGCACTTCAAGAAGGTGGACGGACCGGAGCAGCCGCGGCTGCTGCTGGTGGCGCCGATGTCCGGCCATTTTGCCACCCTGCTGCGCGGCACCGTGAAGACGCTGCTGCAGGACCACGACGTCTACATCACCGACTGGCACAATCCGCGCGACATCCCGCGCAGCGATGGCCGCTTCGGGCTCGAGGATTATACCGACCACCTGATCGACTTCCTCGGCCAGCTCGGCCCGCGTGCGCATATGGTGGCGATCTGCCAGCCTTCAGTGTCGGCGCTGGCGGCGGCCGCGATCATGTCGGAAGACAACCATCCGGCGCGGCCGGCATCGCTGACCCTGATGGCCGGGCCGATCGACACACGGATCCAGCCGACCAAGGTCAACGAGTTCGCTAAGAGCAAGCCGATCAAATGGTTCGAGGACAATCTGATCAATTACGTCCCCGTACAGTGCAAGGGCGCGCTGCGTCAGGTCTATCCCGGCTTCGTGCAGCTCACGGCGTTCGTGTCGATGAATCTGGAGCGCCACATCAAGCAGCACATCGATCTCGCCGATCATCTCGCCAAGGGCGAGACCGACAAGGCCGAGGTGATCAAGACCTTCTACGACGAGTATTTTGCCGTCATGGACCTGCCGGCGGAGTTCTACATCGAGACCGTGCGCGACGTGTTCCAGGAGCACCTGCTGCCGCAGGGCATGCTGATGCATCGCGGCCGCCCGGTGAACCCGGCGGCGATCCGGCGCATGGGCCTGATGACGGTGGAAGGCGAGAAGGACGACATCTGCTCGATCGGGCAGACGCTCGCCGCGCAGGACCTCTGCACCGGCGTGCGCACCTATCGCAAGGTGCACCACATGCAGGCCGGCGTCGGCCATTACGGCGTGTTCTCCGGCAAGCGCTGGAACAACGAAATCTATCCGCTGCTGCGCGATTTCGTGCATGTGAATTCGTGAGGGCTAGGCGACACCCTTTCCCCGTCATTGCGAGCGGAGCGAAGCAATCCATCGGTCCCGCAGCGGAAGCGTGGATTGCTTCGTCGCTACGCTCCTCGCAATGACGAGTGGCGGCTAGCCACGTCTCCGCCCGCGCTATAGTCTTCCCGCCACGACGACCCCGCTTGCCAAGAATCGTCCAGGGAGAAACTCCATGCGCGCCTCGACCGCCTTCCGTGCCCTCACGCTCGCTTTTGTCGGCGCCCTCGCCTTCGCCTCAGCCGCATCGGCCGCCGAAGTCCATGTCATGATCTCGGGCGGGCTGACGGCGGCCTACAAGGCGCTGGTGCCGGAGTTCGAGCGCAAGACCGGGCACAAGGTGGCGACCGCCTTCGGGCCGTCGATGGGCACCACGACCAACGCCATTCCGGTGCGGCTGGAGCGCGGCGAGCCGGCCGACGTGCTGATCATGGTCGGCTATGCGCTCGGTGACCTGATCAAGCAGGGCAAGGTGGTGGCCGACAGCCGCGTCGACCTCGTGAAGTCGCCGATCGGCATCGCGGTGAAGTCAGGCGCGCCGAAGCCGGACATCGGTTCGGCCGACAGCGTCAAGCAGGCGCTGCTTTCGGCGAAATCGGTCGCCTATTCCGACAGCGCCAGCGGCGTCTACGTCTCGACCGAGATGTTCGCAAAGCTCGGCATCGCCGACCAGATGAAGGACAAGGCGCGGATGATCCCGGCGACCCCGGTCGGCGAGATCGTCGCCAAGGGCGAGGCCGAGATCGGCTTGCAGCAGATTTCCGAGCTGAAACCGGTCGCCGGCATCGACATCGTCGGCCCCTTGCCGGAGCCGTTGCAGAAGATCACGGTGTTCTCCGCCGGGATCGCGACGGTTTCAAAAGAGCCTGAGGCCGGCAAGGCGCTGATCAGCTTCCTCGCCTCACCAGACGCCCGCGACGCGCTGGTCAAGAGCGGGCTGGATCCGATCGCAGGCGGTGCGACGTATTAGGTGCGCGCACGTTCTCTCGCCGTCATCCTGAGGTGCGAGCAAAGCGAGCCTCGAAGGATGCACGGCCACTAGCCGGGCCGTCGATCCTTCGAGACGCCGCTTCGCGGCTCCTCAGGATGACGGGGATAGATTGGCGCGGTTGTCGCCCTACCGCCAATGGTGCGCACCATACGCCAGCAGCAGCACCACGACGAGCGCCAGCAGCAGCGTGGTCGACTTCCAGAACAGCACCGGGTTGCGTTCGATCAGCGGGGTCGACGACGTCGTCAGATATTTGGCGTTGGGATTGCGCAGGTCGAACACGAACTCGGAGAAGCTCTCGTAGCGCTTGAGCGGGTTGACGTGCACGGCGCGCTCCAGCGCGCCGTCAACCCAGGTGGGGACATCGCGGCCGCGATGCGCGGCCGGACGGTAGACCAGCCGGTTGAAATCGGATCGCGTCCGCGCACGGGCGATCCGTGCGCCATAGGGCAAGCGGCTGGTCAGCATCTGATAGGTGACGACGCCGAGCGAAAACAGGTCGGAGCGCGCGGTGCCGCCCTCGCCCAGGAAATACTCCGGCGCGGTGTATTGCTGGGTGCCCAGAATGTCCTCGACGCCCGCCGGCACAGCCTCGGCAACGCCGGCAATCCGGGTCGAGCCGAAATCGATGATCTTCACCGTGCCGGTGCTGTCGATCATGATGTTGTCGGGCCTGACGTCCTGGTGCAGCATCTCCTTGCGATGGAAGGCGCGCAATCCCTTCGCGATCTGCTCGGTGATGTCGCGCACCGTCTCCAACGCCGGCGCCGGATTGTCAGTCATCCACTGCGTCAGGGTCTGACCGTCGATATATTCCATCGCAACGTAGAGGAAGTTGCGCTTGCGCTGCGGCAGAAACGGCTTCAGCACATGCGGGCTGTCGATCCGCCGGGCGACCCACTCCTCCATCACGAAGCGCTTGAGATAGGCCGCATCGTCGCGCAGGTCGATCGAGGGGATCTTGATCGTCACCGTGGTGCCGCTGTCCTCGTCAACAGCGAGATAGATGTGGCTGCGGTGCGAGGCATGCAGCTCGCGCACGATGCGATAGCCGTCGAACAGCATCCGTGCATCGAGCAGCGGCGGCAATGGCAGCTCGGTCGGCTGGCCGAACACCTCGCTGGCATCGCCGTCGGGCAACTCGTCGATCCGGACGATCTGGGCGGTGAGATTGTCCGGACTGCCGTTGTCGTAGGCCTGCGCGACGATCGACTTCGCGGCCGCATCGAGATCGGCGGCGCCATCCCTGATCGTCTTCGCCAGCTGGCGCGCCGGGACATGCTCGTAGATGCCGTCGGTCACCAGCAGGAAGATGTCGCCGCGCGCCAGCGGAAGGTTCTGGTAGTCGATCTCGAGCTGCGGGTTCACGCCGAGCGCGCGGCCGAGATAGCTCTGCTGCGAGGAGATCACGACACGGTGGTCGTTGGTCAATTGCTCCAGGCTGTTGCCGGCGACGCGGTAGATCCTGCTGTCGCCGACATGGAACAGATGCGCCGTGGTCGAGCGGATCACGAGCGCGCTCAGCGTGCAGACGTAGCCCTTGTCCTTGTCGTAGGGGTTCTGGCTGCGCCGCGTCTGCGCGTGCAGCCAGGAGTTGGTCGCCTCCAGCACCCGCCGCGCCGAGGTCTTCACCGACCAGGATTCCGAGGTGCAGTAGTAGTCGGTCAGGAAGCTCTTGACCGCGGACTCGGCGGCGACACGGCTGACGCTGCTCGAGGAGATGCCGTCGGCCAGCACCACGGCGATGCCCTTCAGGCCGAGCAGCGGCTCCTCGGGGATCAAGACGCCGTGGAAATCCTGATTGGTGTCCTTGCGGCCCTGATCCGAGAATTGCCCGACCGATATTTTCAGTGCGCGCGGCATCGTCCGTCCAAAAAGCGAATGGGGCCCTCCGTGACAGGAGAGCCCCATCAGCGGGCCTGGATCAAGCCGCGAGACGCTGGCGCTTCGGCGCCGTCTTCACATGCGTGGTGTAGAGCGTCAGCCCGGTGAAGGCGAGGCCGCCGGCGAGGTTGCCGAGCACGGTCGGGATCTCGTTCCAGATCAGGTAGTCCATGATCGAGAACTTGGCATGCAGCATCAGTCCCGACGGGAACAGGAACATGTTCACCACCGAATGCTCGAACACCATGTAGAAGAACACCAGGATCGGCATCCACATCGCGATGACCTTGCCGGGCACTGTGGTCGAGATCATGGCGCCGACCACGCCCGTGGAGACCATCCAGTTGCAGAGCATGCCGCGGATAAACAGCGTCGCCATGCCCGCCGCGCCGTGCGCCGCGTAGCCCAGCGTTCGCGCCTCACCGACATTGCCGATGGTCATGCCGACCTTGTCGGGCTCCTGCGTGAAGCCGAAGGTGGTCACGAACGCCATCATGAACGCCACCGTGAGCGCGCCGGCGAAATTGCCGATGAAGACGAGGCCCCAGTTGCGCAGCACGCCGCCGAGCGTGACGCCGGGGCGCTTGTCGAGCAGCGCGAGCGGCGAGAGCACGAACACGCCGGTCAGGAGATCGAAGCCCAGCAAATAGAGCATCACGAAGCCGACCGGAAACAGCAACGCGCCGACCAGCGGCTGCCCGGTGTTGACGTTGATCGTCACGGCGAACCAGGCGGCCAGCGCGAGGATCGCACCGGCCATGTAGGCGCGGATCACGGTGTCGCGCGTCGACATGAAGATCTTGGATTCACCGGCGTCCACCATCTTGGTGACGAATTCGGACGGTGCGAGATAGGCCATTCGTAAAGTCCCCTTGCGCAATTCGGCCGCGCCGGTTGCCTGCCGGAAGCGACGCGGGTGGGTTGAAATGCTCGTCCGTCCGGGGAGATGGGGCTTGAACGATTGCTCGCGGCGCCCGGGCCGGGCGCCTTGGTCCCCTCGCCGCGGCCAGCGCTGGCTTCGGCAATCCGGAGAACGGCAGTCGTCGTTGACTGCTAGAACCAAAAGCAATGGATATGCCAACCGCAGGGAGCGCCGGCCGGTCATAAAACTTACGTTAATCCAATGACTTAGATAGACCGAACGGGAACCGGCCGGCGCAATGGCGCAGAATTATGCAGCATGCCCAGATGTCGCCCAAGCCGAATGCGCCACTCTCTCCCCGTCATCCTGAGGAGCGCCAACGGGTCCGCGCAAAGCGCGGCCCGATGACAGGCTCCGCGCGTCTCGAAGGATGCACGGCCCGGCTGGTGGCCGTCGATCCTTCGAGGCTCGCTGCGCTCGCACCTCAGAGGGTGTGATTTTTTTGGGGTTTCAGCGAGCATTATAGCCGAAAGCCGGCGCGGTGTGATTCTCTGGCGATGATGGATTCGCGGGAGGTGATGTTGGCTGCCGATGAGTTGTTTGGGGACCTGCCGGAGCAGGCGAAGCCATCAGTCGAAGCGGGCTTGCCCGGCGCTCCGCGGCTGCGTGAGCCCCAGCGCGACCAGATTGCGCTGCGAGCGGTTGATATTGAGAGCCTGATCGGGGAAGACCATCCGGTGCGGCTGATCTGGTCTTATGTCGAAGAGCTTGATCTGAGTGAGTTGGAGGACCGGATCAAGGCTCGCGGCGATCGTCCCGGTCACCCCGCGACCTCGCCCCGGCTTTTGCTGGCGCTGTGGCTCTATGCCGCCAGCGAAGGCGTTGGCAGCGCGCGGGCGTTGGAGCGGCTGTGCGAGAGCCACGATGCCTATCGCTGGCTGTGCGGCGGGGTGTCGGTGAACTATCACCTGCTGGCGGACTTCCGGGTCGGCAACGCCGATCTGCTTGACCGACTGCTCAGTGAGCATCTGGCAGCGTTGGCAAAGGCCGGTCTCGTCGATCTGGAGACCTTGGCGCAGGATGGCATGCGGGTCCGGGCCAGCGCCGGGGCGGCCTCGTTCCGGCGCGAGGCGACGCTGGATAAGCATTTGGCGCAGGCTGAGGCCGTGGTGGAAGACCTCAAGCGCGAGGTCGACACACGCTCGGACGCCAGCAATAAGCGTGCCCGGGCAGCCAAGGAGCGGGCCGCGCGGGAACGCAGCGCGCGGGTGAAGGCGGCGCAGACGGCGCTCGCCGAGATCAAGCAGCAGCGCAAGGAGCGCGAAGAAAGTCGCGGCAACGGCAAGACGCCGAAGGAGCCGCGGGCCTCCACGACGGACGCCTATGCACGGGTCATGAAGATGGCGAACGGCGGCTTCCGCCCCGCCTACAACGTGCAGGTGACGAGCGTGGCCGGCGAGCAGATCGTCGTCGACACCAGAATTTGCAACATCGGATCCGATCGCGGCCTGATGCGTCCCATGCTGGAGCGGCAGCGTGCGCGGCCCGGAGGGTTGCCCAAGGACCATCTCGTCGATGGCGGCTTTGGCAGTGCCGAGGACATCGAATGGGCCTATGCCGAGGGCATCGATATCTTTTGTCCGCCCACTCAATCCAAGCACGGTACCGATCCCTATCTACCGCGGCGCGGCGACGGTCCGGGGGTGTTGGCCTGGCGTGCGCGAATGGCGAGCAAAGAGGGCAAGGCCCGATACAGGTCCCGGTCGATCTGCGAGTGCATCCATGCCCGCTGGCGCAATTGGGACCTGCGGCAATTGACCGTGCGCGGCATCGAAAAGGTCCGTGCCGTCGTGCTCTGGTACGCCCTCGTCAACAACATCCTGCAAGGCAACCGCCTCTCCAGAGCCTAAACAACGGGTCATCGCCGAACTCGAACTCAAACCTGCCAATTGCTGCGACGAACAGCCGCCAAAAACTCCGCAGGAGCCGAATCCGTCACAAGCTCTCAGGATGACGGGGAGGGAGGTCAGGCAGGGTCGATACGCGCCGGCCTACTTCACCTCGGTGCGAACCGGCGTGTCCTTCAGGCCGTTGTTGTCGTAGGCCCTGCGCAGCGTGCCGTTGGCGATCGCTTCCGTCATGAATTTGCTGACGAACGCCGCCGCGAGCGGATGGTCGAGCGGGACGGCGACCGCGGTGACGGTCTGCTTGAAGGTCTCGTCGAGAACGCAGGAGCCCGGAATCTTCTTCGCCATCGCAAGGAGCTGATCGCGCGACAGCGCGAAGGCGTCCACCTCGCCATTCTCCAACAGATGGAAGATCTCGTCATAGGTCTGATAGCCCGTGACCTTGGCATGTTTGAGATGGGCGATCGCGCCGCGCATCGTCGTGGTGTTGTTGACGGCAGCGACCTTGACGCCGTCCTGGTCGAGGCTTGCAAAATTGGTGATCTTCGAGCCCGGCCTGACGATGTAGGTGGCGTCGGCGACCTCGTAGATCGGCCCGAACGTCATCCTGGTTTCGCGCTCGGGATCCCTCGGCAGGAAGGTGACGTCCCAAGTGTTCTTCGCCGCGGCGTCGGTGATTTGGCCGGAGTTCTGGTGCACGACATATTCGACGGGAACGCCGAGCTGCGCCGCCATCTCGCGGCCGAGATCGACGGGAACGCCGGCATAGCCGTTGTCGGTTTTGGTCGACCAGAAGGCGCCGCCCGCCGGACTGATCGCGATCGCGACCCGGAGCTTGCCGGTCGGTGCGATCTGATCCTTCAGGGCGTCGGCATTTGCGGATGTGGCCATCACAATCACTCCCAGAACGAGACCGGCCAGACGCAGCAGTCGAGACAACATCGGACGTCCTCCACGCCGGTCTTGCCGTCCGGCCGGCGCGCACCAAACCGCACGGCGCCGCCCTGTGCAAGCGCCGGTCTCGCAACGGAGCTATCCGTATCGGCCTATTTGACCCGGATCGTGATCTTCTCGGAGACGACCGGCGGGTTGAAGGGATAATGCTTGGCATCACCCAGCACCAGCTGGAGCGTGTGCTTGCCGGGCGCGAGATCGAGCTGCGTCTCGGTCTGGCCCGCGCCGAAGTGCTGATGCGACTTGTCCGACGGGATCGGCTCGTTCGGATTGAGCGGCTCATCGACATCGATCAGCAGATGGTGATGGCCGCTGTTCGGATAGTCGTCGCCGGCATGGGTGACACCCATGTTGTGCAGCCCGAAGCGGCACACGAACGAGCCCTTGAGAACAGCGCCGTTGCGCGGCCAGATGAAGTACAGTTTGGCGTCCTTGCCCGCCGGCTTGTTTTGCGCGACGGCGGGAGCAGCGAGCAACGCCAGTGCCGCAGCGAGCATGATCAGGCCTGCACGTCTCATAGCCCCTCCATGAAGCCCGGCGATCGCGGATGACCGCTCAGGGCGACAGCGCAACCCGGAAACCGTGGGTCGGGTAGCGCACATTGGTGTCGTAATTGTCGCGATTGGCCGGGCGCACATAGCGCGCGTCATTCTTCCAGGAGCCGGAGCGGATGACATGGGAGCCGCAATCGCCGCCGGTCCAGACCGCGCCGTCGTCCGGCGCGCCCTGGTAATTCCTGTGCCAGCAATCCTCGACCCATTGATCGACCCCGCCGCCCATGTCGTAGAGACCGAACGGATTCGGCTTGAAGCTGCCGACCTTGACCGGCTGTTCGGCGGCAGCATCACCGCCGCAATCCTTGCAGCCGGCATGGCCCGGCTGCATCTGGTCGCCCCACCAGTATTTCGACTGGGTTCCGCCGCGCGCCGCGTACTCCCATTCGGCTTCGCTCGGAAGCCGATACGGCTTCTTGGTTCGCTCGGCGAGCCAGGCGACATATTGCTTCGCATCGCTCCAGCTCACATTGGTGACCGGAACATCGTCCTTGCCGCCGGCCGTGACGCCGCAAGCCTTGGCCGCCGCGCAGGCATTCCACTCCCGCACGGTGACCGGATATTTGCCCATCGCGAACGGCTTCACCGCCACCTTGCGGATCGGCCGCTCCGACGGGTCGTCATTGCTGCCCATCGAGAAGCTGCCGCCCTTGAGCGACACCATCTCGGGTTCCGGCAACTCTGGGGTGGGGCTCGCGGATGGCGCAGGTTGCGGCGAGGCCTGCTGCACCGGTGCTGCCGGAACCGGGCTTGAACTCTGGCTCGGTGCCGGTGCCGGCTGCTGCACGGCAGGCGATGCCGCCGATGACGGCGGCGCCTTCGCCAGGTCGACCAGCTTGCTGCGCGGTTGCGCGAGCAGGTACCACAGCGCGCCGCCGGCGATGATCGCGATCGCCAGCCCGAGCAGCGTCAGCAGGATGGACTCGCGGCGCCGCCGTGTCCTCTGGTAGGCGGCGGCGTCCGGCAGCACGCGGTAGACCCGGATCGGATCGGTGATGTTCTTCACCTTCTTGTCGCCGAGCGATTCGTAGCCGCAGACCATCTTGTGCTTGATCTGCTCGTAGATGCCGCCGGAGATGAAGACGTCGCCTGGCGCGGCGATCCCTTCCAGCCGCGAGGCCACGTTGACGCCGTCGCCATAGATATCGTCGGACTCGATGATAATGTCGCCGAGGTTGACGCCGATCCGGTACTCGATCCACTGATCCCGCGCGATCGCCGCGTTGCGGCCGATCATGTTCTGCTGGATCACGATGCTGCACCGGACCGCCTCGACCGGGCTGTCGAACATCGCGATGAAGCCGTCGCCGGTGGTCTTGATCAGCTTGCCATGGTGCTCGGCAATGGTGGGCTCGATCAGATCGCGCTCGGTCCGCTTGACGCGGGTGTGGGTGCCCTCTTCATCGAGTTGCATCAGCCGGCTGTAGCCGGCGATGTCGCCGACGACGATCGCGGCGAGCCGCCGCGGCACGGCATCGCGGGGAGGCTGTGGACGGCCTGACTTGAAGTCGCGAATCTCTCCCATGGCGCTCCGGCTGCTCCACACATGCGTGCTCGCGGCGCAACCGGCGCCTTGTGCCCGAGGCACGGCCAAACCTACCACATCTGCGGTTCGGGACAAAGTTCGTGAAGCGTGACCAGGTCACGGATTGCCGTGCCTCCGCGGCCGGGCAGGCGCGGATCGTCTCGGCGGTAACCGCCGCAAAACGCCCGGTATCAGCCCCCTGGCGTGGCGGGCGTGCGGATCTCGCGCGGCAGGATGATCGCAGCCGCAATCGCCAGCAGGCACAGCGCGGCGAAGGCTCGCAGCATCATCGAAAAGCCGCCCTGGTCGTAGAGCCAGGCCACCAGGCCGACCGACGCGCCCGCCGCTGTGAAGCCGACGAAATAGCGCACCGCATAGGCGCGCGAGCGCCATTCCTCGGTCGTGTACTTGCCGACCATCGCGTCGTTCACCGTCACCTGGCCGAACGCGCCCATCACGATGCCGATCGAAACCACGATCAGCGGCAGGTTGGACAGGCTCGCGGCGAGATAGAGGAACGGTGCCAGCATGAACGACAGCGGCAGCGCCACCGTCTTCAGCGAATGCCGGTCGAGCAGCTTGCCGATCGTGTACTGCGTCATCGCGCCGAACACATAGACCCCGGCCGCGATCACCCCGAGCAGCGCCGGGCTCTTGGTCAGGTCCGCGAGCCGTTCGGCGAACAGCTTTGGCAGCGCCACCGTCACCGCGTTGAACGTGGTCGAGATCGCGATCACCACGATCAAGAGCGACAGCACCACCCGCCACATGTCCTCCTTGGCGACGCGCACCTGCGCGGCCGCCTGCCTGGAGCCCTTGCGATCCTCATGCACCACCGTCATCGCAAAGGCGATGCCGATCAGCACGGTGACCGTGCCCGGCACGATGAAGGCCCAGCGCCAGCCGAGATACTGGCCGATCACGCCGGTGACCAGCGCCGACGAGGCAACCCCGAGATTGCCCCAGACGCCGTTGATCCCCATCTGGGCGCCGAGCTTCTCGGCATAGGACACGATCATCGCGGTGCCGACCGGATGGTAGATCGAGGCGAAGATGCCGATCGAAAGCAACGCGGCGCCGAGTTGCAGCGGCGCCTGCACGAAGCCGACCGAGATCATCGACAGGCCGATGCCGACGAAGAAGATCACCATCATGTGGCGGCGGCTCCAGCGATCGCCGAGCCAGCCGGTAATGAGCGAGCCGGCGCCGAAGGCGACGAAGCCGGGCGTCGCGTAGGGCAGCAGTTCCGAATAGGCCATGCCGAGCGCCGGTCCCATGATGATGACGGCGGCGGCGAAAATCAGCATCGCGTAGTGGTCGATGAAATGGCCGGCGTTGACGAAGCTGATCACCCGGCTCGGACTGTTGCTCGGGCTATTCCTTGGGCTATTCCCTGGACCACTCATGGACACGTCTCTCACGCGATTCTTCAATTGCTCGGAAATAGGTTATAGGTGCTTGTCCTGACGGGATGTCGCCAATGACTATCGCCGAACCGCCAATCAGAGCCCTCCACGACGACCGGCGCGTCACCGGTGATGGCGTCCACATGGTCGCGCGCAACTACCGCAAGGGCGTCCGGCTCGATCCGCACATGCATCGCGAGGCGCAGCTGGTCTATGCCGCCTCCGGCACCATGCAGGTGACCACGCCTAAGGGCCGCTGGCTGGTACCGCCGGACCGCGCGGTGTGGGTCCCTGCCCTGCTGCCGCACGCAATCGACGTGCTCGCCGACATCGAGATGCGGACGCTGTATTTCGACCAGGCCTGGCTCGCGCGCGAGCGGCGCAGCGACAGTCTCGGCCATGAATTCGTGGTGCGGGTGTCGCCGCTGGTGCACCAGGCGATCCTCGCGCTGTTCGATACATCCTGCGGACGCGAGCGCACCGAGCTGTTGATCAGGCTGGTGATGCTGGAGCTGCACCAGGCCGAGGATTCCGCAACCTTCATCCCGCTGCCGCAGGAGCCGCGCTGCCGCCGCGCCGCCGACATCGTGCTGGCCGATCCGACGGGGGATCACGAGATCGATGCGCTGGCACGCGCCGTCGGCACCTCGGCGCGGACGTTGTCGCGGCTGTTCTCGCTGGAGACGCAACTGTCCTTCAAGAGCTGGTGCCAGCGCGCGCGCATCGCGGCCGCGATCGAACGGCTATCGACCGACGCCAATGTCTCGGTCAAGCAGGTCGCCTCCGACCTCGGTTATGCCAGCGTGCCGGCATTTTCCCATGCATTCCGCCAGGTCACCGGCAAGACGCCGACCGCATTCGCGGAGAAATCGTGCGAGAAAGCGTGAACCGAAGTTGTCACCGGGCGCAGCGATGACGAATTATACCGCTGTCGCGCTGCGACATATTTCCGTACGATCCATGCGCTTGATTGCAGTCTTCCCGACCTTAAATCCCGTGTAAGGTCCGGCTTCACTGAATACGACCTGCTGGATGCGACCCGCAAATGGCCAATGCCTTCTTCTCCGACCTGCTCTCGACCATCTCCGAACGCGGCCGCGTCCTGCTCGGCCGCGCCAGCCCGGCCAATGACAAGCAGGATGCGTCCGAGCTGCTGGAATTGTGCGAGGCGCTGCTGTCCGGCCGCGGCGAAGCCTCCGGCACCGCGATGGCACGCGAAGTGCTCGACCGCTACCACCATCTCGATGCCGCCGGCCGGCTGTCATTCTTCCAGACGCTGGCGCGCGATTTCGGACCCGATCACGCCCGGCTGGCGCAGGCGATCGACGCCTGGCGCGCCAACGCCAATGGCGACGATGCCAGCGACCTCCATTTCGCCTCCGAGCCGCGCCGTCAGGAACTGATCCGTCGGCTCAACCGCGCGCCCGGCGGCACCGGCGATCTGGTGTCGATCCGCTCGGATCTGCTTTCACTGATGAAGGGCAACAAGGACCTCGCCGCGCTCGATCGCGACGTCGTGCATCTGCTCTCGTCCTGGTTCAACAGGGGATTTCTCGTGCTGCGCAGGATAGACTGGTCGTCGCCGGCCAATATTCTGGAGAAGATCATCCGCTACGAGGCCGTGCATGAGATTCGCGATTGGGACGATCTGCGCCGCCGCATCGATCCGGTGGATCGCCGCTGCTACGCGTTCTTCCATCCGGCGCTGGCCGACGAGCCGCTGATCTTCGTCGAGGTCGCATTGACCGAAGCCATTCCGGGCGCGATCGCGCCGCTGCTTGCCGAAGAGCGCGAGCCGGTGCCGGTCGAGAAGGCCCGCACTGCGGTGTTCTACTCGATCTCCAACACCCAGCGTGGGCTCGGCGGCATCTCGTTCGGCAGCTTCCTGATCAAGCAGGTGGTTGAAGAGCTGCGGCGCGAATTGCCCAAGCTCGAAAATTTCGTCACGCTGTCGCCGGTGCCGGGCTTCATGCAGTGGGTCAAGCAGGCCGACGACGTGCCGCTCACCGACGAGGATCGCCAGTTGCTGGAGAGCCTCGGCAAGCCGGACTGGTTCGAGAACGCCGAGCTCGCCGCGCAGCTGCGCGGGGTGCTGGAGCCGCTCGCCGCCTACTACTTCCTGAAGGCGCGCACGCCGAAGGGCCGGCAGATCGATTCGGTCGCCCGCTTCCATCTCGGCAATGGCGCGCGGCTGGAGCGGATCAATTGGCTCGGCGATCTCTCGCCCAAAGGACTGCGCGAATCCGCCGGCGTGATGGTCAACTACCTCTACCGTCTCGACGACATCGAGAAGAACCACGAGGCCTACGCCAACAACGGCGAGGTGATCGCCTCGAGCGCGGTGAAGAAGCTGTTGAAGGGCGATGGCCGGCGGCTGCTGGACAGGCGGCTGGGGTAAGACGCTCCCTTCCCGTCATTGCAACGACGACTGGGAGCTTTCCAACCCCGTCATCCTGAGGAGCGGCCTCTTGGCCGCGTCTCGAAGGATGCACGGCCCGGCCGGTGGCCGTCGATCCTTCGAGACGCCGCTTCGCGGCTCCTCAGGATGACGGGCAGTGTTCGGCGCCTTGGCTTCGGATTGATGTCCTACTTCATGCCGAGCTCGATATTCTCGAAGCGTTGTGGGAATTCCGATTGTAGCGGTTCTAATGAGTGACCGGCATCACGCAGTCGCGGATCGCGGCCGCAGCCCGGCCGGCAGATGCGCGTCGATCCAGGCCGTGATCGTACGCTCGTTGCGATGGTAGAGCAGGCCTGCGGCGATCACGGCAATTCCGATCAGCGACAGCGAGAACGGGAACCACAGCGAGTCCTTGAACACGACGTCGGCGAGATGGCCGAGATAGAGACAGATGCCGAACGCGCCGAACACCGCATAGGCACGCCGCATCAGGATCACGGCGATCATGACGAGACCGACATTGAGCAGGCAATAGACCGCCTTGCTGAGTTCGGTCGAGCCTTCGGAGGCGCTGATGCCGCCCCAGAACGCCATCAGGCCGAACAGATGCAGCCAGAACGCAAAGTCGCCGTTGCGGCTGCGATAGTCGACGATCCACGCCACCGCGAGCACGGCAAGACCGAACCAGACCGACACCCGGCGCCGCATTTCGAAATCGGCATAGGCGGTGCCGCTGAACCACGGCGCCAGATCCATCGACATGAACCACAGCGCAACCGAGATGATCGCGACGATGAAAGCGAAGCGATAGGAGCGCAGCGCAACGATGCCGGCGGCGACGGTGGCGGTCTCCATGAAGATCCAGCTGCCCTTCACCCAGACGTAGAAGTCCTGCACGGTTCCGGGCTTGCCGAACTTGCCCCACCAGCCGAGTTCGTCCTGAATGCCATACACCGCGAGCGGCGCCATCGAGACCGCGATCGCGATCAGCAGGCCGCCGGGAACCCGCAGATTCCTGTCGTGCCAGAGGTGGTGCCCTGCCACGGCGAAACCGACCGCGTAGGCGATCGCGCAGGCCGTGAGCGCCCGGCCGCCCATCTGGGTGAAGGCCAACGTCGAGAACAGGCCCATGGCGCCGATCACGATCAGCGCACCGGCGTACCAGAGCACGTGGGCGGCATCGAATTTGGCGGCCGGGCTGGCCTCGCTGGCCGAGCTGCTGCACGCCAGGAAGGCCAGCAGGCGGTCCAAGTCGGCGGCGCTGATCACCCCGGCATCGGCGGGCGTCCCGGAGATCCTTGGCTGAGTATGGCATGCGGCTATCCTTGCGGCCGGTTTCTGCGCCCTCCCCGGATGATCCGGAAGGCGCCTTCCCAAATGAGTATACGTAAATATGAGCAACGTTCAATAATTAATTGAGCGACGCTCAAAATTTTTGGCGAGCGGGACATGTTCCGGGACCCGCCGCCGCCGGGTGCCCGGGCCGCCCGCGCCAACCGGATCAGCATGAATGGCCGCTATCGCCTCGACGACATTGGGAGAGATGCACGACGAGCGTCTCGACAATGCCGGCATGATCATCGCGCGTGCGGTGAACAAGATGTGCGAGAGCGAAGACGGTCGATGCTCGACCTGCGACCGGGGTCAACGCGAACGTGCTTCGCTGGCCCCCACATGTCCGAAGCTTGTCTCGAACATTGCGCTTTGCTGCTGGCGACAACGATCAGATTGACTGATCTCAACGCAGCCGACGACGTGCGCAGAATTCACGACAGCAATCGCAAGCCTCGAAGTCGATTCCTGACACCGCGCTGACATCGCAAGCACGCGCGACGCGAAACAGTTTCACAATCCGACATTCATCGAGCTTGCGACAATTTCACGATACATCGACAGCGCTTTTCGTATGCTCGCCTGCGGGGTTGGTCGTGTAACCGCAGGGGACTTCATCATGAAAAAAATTCTGCTCGGCATTGCCGGCCTCGCAGCAATCGGCACGCCGGCCTTTGCAGCCGATCTCGCTCCGCGCACCTATATGCCGACCAAGGCGCCAGCGCTGGTCTCGCCCGCCTACGATTGGAGCGGCTTCTACATCGGCCTCAACGGCGGCGGTGGATGGGACAGGAATTGCTGGAACAACACGGCTCTGTTCGGCACGCCGGTGAGCCCAAGCGTCGGCGAAGGTTGCGCGAGCAATTCGGGCGGCACGGTCGGCGGTCAGATCGGCTATCGCTGGCAGGCTGCATCGTGGGTGTACGGCGTCGAAGCGCAGGGCAACTGGGCCGACATCTCCGGATCGAGCCAGAGCCTGCTGTTTCCCAACATCACCAACCAGACCAAGACCGATGCATTCGGCTTGTTCACCGGTCAGATCGGCTATGCCTGGAACAACGCGCTGCTCTATGTGAAGGGCGGCGCTGCCGTCACCGACAACCAATATTCCGGCTGGTCGAACGCAACCGGCATCGAACTCGGCACGGCCAATGACACGCGCTGGGGCGGCGCCATCGGCGTCGGCTTCGAATACGGCTTCGCACCGAACTGGTCGCTGGCGCTCGAATACGATCATCTCTTCATGGGGACCGGCAATGTCGCCTTCACCGGCGTCGCTCCCGCCAATCTCGGCGTCAATACGCGCAACGAGGACATCAGCCAGGACATCGACCTCGTCACTGCGCGCATCAACTACCGCTTCGGCGCGCCCGGCATCGGGTACTAGCGCGTGAATCCGCAACCGAGATTGCAAGAGACACTGCACGGGAGACGACAAGGAATGCTGAAACTGAAAATGCTGCGCCAAGCGATCCTCGTGGTTGCCGTGGCCTCGATCGCAATGCTTGCCGCCAACGCGGCCTCGGCGCGCGGCTTCCATGGCGGCGGAGGCTTCCATGGCGGCTTCTATCGCGGCGGATTTTATCGCGGCTATGGCTGGGGCTTCGGTCCCGGCTTCTACGGACCCGGCTATTACGGCTATCCGTATTACGGCTATCCCTACGATGGCGGCGGCTGCTACCTCGTCCGGCGCCGCGTGCACACGCGTTACGGCTGGCGCATCCGCACCTTGCGGGTCTGCGACTGACGCGGTCGGCTCAGCGAGGATCGCAAACCTCGCTTGGTGAACAAAGGGAGCGTCGTCGCAGTGACCGCGCTCCCTACTCCGCCAGCGCCTTCATCTCCTTGTAGAGATCCGACTTCCCCTCGAAGCCGATGCCGGGAAGCTCGGGCATCGTGATGTGGCCATTCTCGACGCGCACGCCATCCGGGAAGCCGCCATAGGGCTGGAACAGATCGGGATAGCTCTCATTGCCGCCGAGGCCGAGGCCGGCTGCGATGTTGAGCGACATCTGGTGGCCGCCATGCGGGATGCAGCGGCTCGGCGACCAGCCGTGGGTCTTCAGCACCGCGAGCGTGCGCTGATACTCGCAGAGCCCGTAGGACAGCGCGCAATCGAATTGCAGCCAGTCGCGATCCGGCCGCATGCCGCCGTAGCGGATCAAATTGCGCGCGTCCTGATGGCTGAACAGGTTCTCGCCGGTCGCCATCGGGCCGGGATAGAATTCGGCGAGCGCGGCCTGCAACGCGTAGTCCAAGGGATCGCCGGCCTCCTCGTACCAGAACAGCGGATACTCCCGCAGCATCTTGGCGTAGGCGATCGCGGTCTCCAGATCGAAGCGGCCATTGGCGTCGACGGCGAGCTGCGCGGCGCTGCCGATCTCCTTCAGCACCGCCTCGATGCGCGCACGATCCTCGGCGAGCGGCGCGCCGCCGATCTTCATCTTGACGACATTGTAGCCGCGGTCGAGATAACCGCGCATCTCCTTGCGCAAGCTCCCGAGGTCCTTGCCCGGATAGTAGTAGCCGCCGGCGGCGTAGACGAACACGCGCGGATCGGCGCTGACGCCATGGCGCTCGGCGAGCAATCGGAACAGCGGCTTGCCGGCGATCTTCGCGACTGCGTCCCACACCGCCATGTCGATGGTGCCGACCGCGACCGAGCGCTCGCCATGGCCGCCCGGCTTCTCGTTCGACATCAGCGTCGACCAGATCTTGTCCGGATCGAGATTGTCGCCCGTAGCGTCAAGCAGCGATGTCGGATCGGCTTCCTTGAGGCGCGGCGCAAAGCGCTCGCGGATCAGACCGCCCTGCCCGTAACGGCCGTTGGAATTGAAGCCGTAGCCGACCACGCGCCTGCCGTCGCGCACCACATCGGTGACCACGGCAACCAGGCTCGAGGTCATCTTGGTGAAGTCGATATAGGCGTTGCGGATCGGCGAGGAGATCGGCTTTGTCACCTCGCGGACGTCGACGATACGGACGGACATGCTTGTGCTCTCAAAGTTAGGCTTGCCGCCTCATCGTCATTGCGAGGAGCGAAGCGACGAAGCAATCCATATTTCAACTTGCGGCGCGATGGATTGCTTCGCTTCGCTCGCAATAACGCGGAGGAAGCGCCTCAGGACTTCGCCTTATCCCTAAAATACGGCTCGACCGGGCCGTGCACCTTGATCGTCAGCGGATTGCCGTAACGGTCCTTGGCATTGCCGGCGGTGACCCGCACCCAGCCTTCGCTGATGCAGTACTCCTCGACATTGGTCTTCTCGGCGCCCTTGAAGCGGATGCCGACGTCGCGCGCGAGGATCTCCGCGTTGTAATACGGGCTGTTCGGGTCGACCGAGAGGCGGTCGGGGAATTGGTCGTTGGTGTTGTCGTCGCTCATAGCAGCGCCTCGATGTCCTTCTTCAATCCTTCGGGCCGGGCGGTCGGCGCATGCCGCGCCACGACCTTGCCGGCGCGATCGACCAGGAACTTGGTGAAGTTCCATTTGATCGCCGGCCCGAGCAGGCCCGACTTCTCACGTTTCAGGTGTTCGTACAATGGATGCGCAGCACTGCCATTGACGTCGATCTTGGCGAACATCGGAAACGTCACCGCGTAATTGGTCTCGCAGAAGGTGGCGATCTGCTTCGCATCGCCCGGCTCCTGCGCGCCGAACTGGTTGCAGGGGAAGCCGAGCACGGCAAAGCCGCGCGGCGACAATCCGGCGTACAGTTCCTGGAGGCCCTTGTATTGCGGCGTGAACCCGCAGGCGCTTGCCGTGTTGACGATCAGCAGCACCTGCCCCTCGAATCGCCGCAGCGGCATGTCCTCGCCGGCGAGCGACTTTGCGGTGAAATCGTAGACTGTCGTCACGTTAGGCCACCGGATCAATGGCGGCGGACGGCGTGCCGCCGGCCTCGACCGCCTCGCCCGCGGCAAGGCAGAGGTCCTCGCGGTAGCGGGCGGCGACCAGCTGCACGCCGACCGGAATCCGTCCCACCAAGCCCGTGGAGACGACAAGCCCCGGCAGTCCCATGAAGGGGATCGCGATCTGCGGCAGCTGCGCGTGCCACACCCGCGCGAATGACGCCTCGTCCTTGCGGTCGAGATGATCGGGGAACGGCAGCTCGCCGGAGACCGGCATCAGCAGCACCGGGTATTTGTCGAGGAAGGTAAACCATTCGCGGGTCAGCGTGGCGCGGCGGGTCAGCGCCTGCGACAGGTCGAACGGATGCACCCGGGCGCGCACGCCGCGCAGGCAGGCCAGCGCGCCGGGATCGCCCTCGCGCTCGGCGAAGGCGAGCTGGGCCTCAAAGCCGTCACCGAGCCAGAGCCGGGTCTGGATCTCGGCCGCCTCGCGTAGCGATGGTGTGTCGGCGATCTCCTCGACGATCCAGCCGGCATCGCGCAGGCGCTTGCCGGCATCGGCCACCGCGGCGACCACTTCCGGCACCGGGTTGAGCCCGTCGGGATTGAGACACATCGCAACCCGCTTCTCGCGCGCTGGTCCTTCGAGCGGCACCGGCGCATACCAGGGGTCGCGATAATCCGGCGCCGACATCGCCGCCAGCGAGATGCGCAGGTCGTTGACGGTGCGCGCCAGCGGGCCCGACACCGCGCTGATCTGCGGACCGATCGGACGCTCCGGCAATGCCGCGTTAAAGGCCGGGATACGGCCCAGGCTCGGCCGCAGGCCGTGCACGCCGCAGGCATAGGCCGGATAGCGGATCGAGCCGGCGATGTCGGTGCCGTGCGCGATGTGGCCGATGCCGGCCGCGACCGCGGAGCCCGCGCCGCCCGACGAGCCGCCCGGGGTGATGCCGGGATCGCGCGGGTTCTTGGTGTCGCCGTGAATGAGGTTGGTGGTGAACCAGCGATAGGACACCGCCGGACAATTGGTGCGGCCGAGCAGCACCGCGCCGGCCTTGCGCAGATTGGCGACCACGGGGTTGTCGACCTTGGCGATCAGGTCGCGCTGCGCCTTCAGCCCGTTGGTGGTGGCAAAACCCTCCTGGTCGACATTGACCTTGATGGTGACGGGAACGCCGGCAAGCGGCCCGACCGCCTCGCCGCGCGCAATGGCCGCATCGATCTTGGCCGCCTGCGCCAGCACGTCGTCCGGCCGGTGATCGACCACCGCGTTGAGCTTCGGATTGACCGCGTCGAGCCGGGCCAGCCCGGCCTCGGCGGCTTCCTTCGCCGAGACCTTCTTCGATTTGATGAGGGAGGCGAGCTCGGCCGCCGACAGACGCCAAATATCCTGCATGAGACACTCCGTATGACGCAGGCGTTTTAGCCCCACACGAAGAGCAAGGCCAGCGGGCCGCCGCCTGATGTTTCAGCGGACATGTGCGATGTAATAGGCAAGGTCGCCGATCTGCTCCTTGCTCACCGTCTGCATCACGTCGGCCATGGTGGCGTCGTAGCCGTGGCGGCTGTTGTCCTTGTATTCGGCCAGCGTCTTGGCGAGGTAGTCCTCGCGCTGGTTGGCGATGCGGGGGACGTTGTCCTTGCCGGAAAAATCGGTGTTGTGGCAGCTGTTGCAGCGGTTCTGCTGCGCCAGCGCCTGGCCGCGCGCGATTCTAGCGGGATCGCCGGCATCCGCGGGGGGCGTCGGTTTCGGCAGCGTGGCGATGAAATCGGAGAAGGCGCGCAAATCGTCGTCGGTCATCGGCTTCGCCATCTCGTTCATCGGGTCGAACACCCTGAGCTTCTCGCGAAACATGAAGAGCTGGATCAGCGCATAGGGCGCCTGCTGGCCGCCGAGCGAGGGCGTGTTCTCGGTCTCCGACGTGCCGTGCTCGCCATGGCAGGCAAAGCACGCCGCAGCGCGCTCCTGGATGGTCTCGGCGCCGACAGGAAACGCGATTGAGGCCAATGCCAGCGCTACGGTGATGGTTTTGTACATTGGCTGCTCCCGGCATATTCCGTCATTGCGAGGAGCGAAGCGACGAAGCAATCCATCTCTCCGCACGTGGAAAAATGGATTGCTTCGCTTCGCTCGCAATGACGATGACGACTTTCAATTACTGGTTAGCGACCTTCGGCTTGCCGTAGCTGACGCGATAGACCGCGCCGTTCCAGTCGTCGGAGACCAAAAGCGAGCCGTCCTTCAGCAGCATCACGTCGACCGGGCGGCCGACATATTTGTTGTCCTCGAGGAAGCCGGTCAGGAACGGCTCGACCGACTTCACGGTGCCGTCCTTGTTCAGCCTGACGACGACGACGTCGCCGCCCTGCTTCTGCGACTTGTTCCAGGAGCCGTGGCGCGCGACGAAGATCACGTTCTTGTAGGCCTTCGGGAACATGCTCCCGGTATAGAAGCGCATGCCGAGCGAAGCGGTATGCGGGCCCATCAGGCCGACCGGCGCGGTATAGTCCTTGCAGGACTTACCCCAGCCGAGCTCCTGGTCGATGATGTTGCCCTGCCAGCAATACGGCGCGCCGAAATCCTCGCCCGCCTTGGTGACGCGGTTGAGCTCGTCTTCCGGCACCGTCTCCGACAGCCAGTCGCGGCCGTTATCGGTGAAGTACATCTGCTTGGTCTCGGGATTCCAGTCGAAGCCGACCGAGTTGCGCACGCCGAGCGCGTAGATCTCGGCGCCGGAGCCGTCGAGATTCATGCGGCGGATCTGGCCGTGATCGGCATCATGCAGCACGTTGTTGCCGGGCTGGCCGACCGGGACATAGAGCTTGTTGTCGGGGCCGACGGCGATGAACTTCCAGCCATGCGCCTCGTCCTTCGGCAGCTTGTCGTAGATCACGGTCGGCTTCGGCGGGTTGTCCAGATTGTCCTCGATCTTGTCGATCTTGGAGACCTTCGAGAGTTCGGCGATGTAGAGCGTGCCGTCCTTGAAGGCGACGCCGTTCGGGCGATAGAGGCCGGAGGCGATCACCTTGACCGAGCGTTTGCCGTCCTTGTTGACGATCGCATAGACCTTGTCGACGAGCCGGCTGCCGACGAACACCGTGCCCTTGTCGCCGAGCGCCAGCGAGCGCGCATTGGCCATCCCTGCGGCATAGACCTCGACATTGAAACCGGCCGGCACCTTGAGCTTGGCGAGCGGCAGCTTGTCGGGCGCGGCCGGCAGCGGCGGCGGCGCCACCGGCGCAAGCTTGGCGGCGGCCTCATTGTCCGGACGGCCGATCATGGGCGAGCCCGGCGGCAGCGGCTGCGCGGCAGGCGCGGCACCGGCGGCGGGCGCGGCCGCGGGCTGTTGCGCCGCAGCAGAGAGCGTGAACGCCCCCAGCATGGCCCCCGCCAGCATCAGGCTGCGTGGTGCGAACGAGCGTTTTTTCATGATGATCTCCCCTGGGTGGAAGCCGTTGTTGATTGCGCCATTAATGTGGACCGGCGCGGTTCGGCTTTCCGTTCATAGTCTTGCGAATTTGTCCGGACAATTGCAATCGGAAACATCACTGACATCGGCCAACGCATGGTTGTAGGCGGCGGCCGGGTCAGCGTGCGTCAGTGCCTCGTCATCGAGCGGTCCGGGCGATCCAGCATCGCCTCGGTGAAGGGAAACTCCAGCACGATCTCGCCCTCGTCGTCGGTCACCTCGATGACCGCGCTGAGCAGCGCACCATCGGCCCCCTCGGTCTTGAGCAGCTCGCGAATCATCGCCCGCGCCATCTCCCACGCACGATCAGGATCCCGCAGGATCTCGCCGTCGGGATCGGAAATCAGCTCGTCGCCGATACGGGTATTGAAGAAATAGCGTGGCATCGGCTGAACTCGGCTCGGTTAGTCGCTTCCCGTCGCGGGGAAGCACAATTTAGTCACCAGGACCTTGGGAGGACCGCGGGCCCCTGTTTCTTAATCCAACATCACCATTCACCGTGTGGCGAACAACAGGAAAAAGGTCTGATGGCACCGGGTTTTGACGGGAACGGCGCGCACAAATTTGTGAGTGGGCCGGAATTGCCTTCCGCAGTGCAGCATGCCGCTCCGCAGGGCTCCTTGCGAAAAATTTAAGTGGCGAACTTTTCGAACCGCAGTAGTTTACCCGTTAGGGCGGAAAGTTCGTCCGGTTGCAACAAGGAGAGCCAAATGGCCTGGAAAGCACCGAAGATCGTCGAAGTGTCGGTCGGCATGGAAATCAACATGTATATGTGCGCCACCCGCAAGTAAGCGGCAGCGCCCACTACACGTTTAGCGTTTTAGCGCAGGTGGACATCCGGGCGTAACGCGCTCCCGAACAAGGGAGTGTGTTTCAAAACCGGGGTCCACCTCGTAACGTTTCTGGGTTCGAGAAAAACTCTCCAGGGGACGGATCATGCTTCGTGTCGTCGTCCTGGGTGCCGCGGCGGGTGGCGGCGTTCCGCAGTGGAACTGCGGCTGTGCCGTGTGCAGGACGGCGCGAAGCGACCATCCGGAATTGCAAAGCACGCAAGCCTCGATCGCCGTCAGCGGCGACGGTACGCACTGGTTTCTGGTCAACGCCTCCCCCGATCTGCGCCAGCAATTCACCGCGACGCCGCAACTGCATCCCAAGCCCGGCGCGCTGCGCCACAGCCCGATCGCCGGCGTCATCCTCACCAATGGCGAGATCGATGCGGTCGCCGGGCTGCTGTCGATGCGCGAGGGCTCGCCATTTGCGATCTACGCCCATGAGCGGGTGCTGGCGATCTTGCGCTCCAACAGCATCTTCAACGTGCTGAGCGACAAGAACGTCGCCCGCCTGCCGATCGCGGTCGACCAGGCCTTCGAGCCCACTTTGCCCGACGGATCGCCGTCCGGACTCGAGGTGCTGCCGTTCGAGGTTCCCGGCAAGGGCGCCTGGTATCTCGAGGGCAAGGCGCACCCAGCCGGCGCCGACGGCGTCGGCGATACGCTCGGTCTGCGTATTGCGGACAAGCGCAGCGGCAAATACTTCTACTTCCTGGCCGCCTGCGCCCGGGTGACCGACGACCTGAAAGAACGGCTCAAGGGCGCGCCCCTGGTGTTCTTCGACGGCACGGTGTGGCGCGACGACGAGCTGATCGCGGGGGGGCTTGGCAACAAGACCGGCCAGGGCATGGGACATATCGCGATGTCCGGCGATCAGGGCGCGATCTCAAGCCTCGCCGGGCTCGACATCGGACGAAAAGTGTTTTTGCATATCAACAACTCCAACCCGGTACTGCTTGGGACCTCGGCCGAACGCAAGGCGGCCGAACAGGCGGGCTGGCAGATTCCCTCCGACGGAACGGAGATCGTGCTGTGAATGTGGTGCCCACCAACGGAATGACCGCGCTCTCGATCGGCAAGGGCGTTACGCTCGACAGTGCCGAGGAGATGGAAGCCACGCTGCGCACGATCGGTGCGACGCGCTATCACAGCCTGCATCCGTTCCACCGCCTGCTGCACGGCGGCAAGCTCAACAAGGGCCAGGTCCAGGCCTGGGCGCTGAACCGCTACTACTATCAGAGCACGATCCCGCTGAAGGACGCGATGGTGATCTCGCGCTTCCGCGACCGCAACACGCGGATCGAATGGCGCCACCGCATCGAGGATCATGACGGCGACCTCGGCAACGAAGGCGGCATCGAGCGCTGGCTGAAGCTGACTGAAGGCCTCGGCCTCGACACCGCCTATGTGGAATCCACCGAAGGCATCCTGCCGGCGACGCGCTTCGCCGTGGAGGCCTATGTGCATTTCTGCCGCGATCGCACGCCGCTGGAGGCGATCGCCTCCTCGCTCACCGAATTGTTCGCGCCGAACCTGCATGAGGAGCGCATCTCGGGGATGCTGAAGCACTACGACTTCGTCAACCCCGACATCATGAGCTATTTCAGCCGCCGCCTGACCCAGGCGCCGCGCGACGCCGGCTTCGCGCTGGACTACGTCAAGCAGCATGCGAAAACGCCGGCCGAGCGCGAGGCGGTCTGCAACGCGCTGATCTTCAAGACCAACGTGCTCTGGGTGCAGCTCGACGCACTCTACCATGCGTATGTCGACGGCCAGATTCCGCCCGGCGCCTTCGTGCCGAAGGCGGGCTAAGGACACGATCATGGCCAGCCGCAACATCAGCGTCAGCGAGACCAGCCGGCCGAAACTGCCGCGGCATACCAGGCTGAAATTCGACGAGACACGTCAGGTCTGGGTAATCCTGGCGCCGGAGCGCGTGCTGGCGCCGGACGAGATCGCGGTCGAGGTGCTGCAGCTCTGCGACGGCGTGCGCAGCGTCGCCCAAATGGTCGACCAGCTCGCGGAGAAATACGCCGCTCCACGCGAGGCGATCGCGACCGACGTGATCGCGATGCTGCAGGATCTGGCCGACAAGGGTTTTCTCACCGAAGCGCGCGAGAGCACGGCATGAGTGACACGCTCGCCGACAACAAGATCACGACGGGCCCGAGCGACGGGCTTGCGGTGCTGGAAGGCGCTCGCTCGGCGGCCGAGACCTACGGCATCCCGCTCGCGGTGCTCCTCGAGGTCACCCACCGCTGCCCGCTGCAATGCCCGTACTGCTCCAACCCGGTCGAGCTCGACCGCGGCTCGACCGAGCTCACGACTGAGGAATGGAAGAAGGTGCTGAGCGAGCTCGCCGAGCTCGGCGTGCTCCAGGTCCATTTCTCCGGCGGCGAGCCGACCGCGCGCAAGGACATCGTCGAGCTGGTGCAGCACGCATCCGATGTCGGGCTCTATTCCAACCTGATCACCTCGGCGGTGCTGCTGACCAAGGACAAGCTGTCGGCGCTGGCCGATGCCGGCCTCAGCCATGTGCAGATCAGCTTCCAGGGCAACGAGCCCACCGTGGCCGATCGCGTCGCAGGGCTGAAGGGCGCGCACAAGAAGAAGCTCGAGGTCGCGAAGTGGACCCGCGAGTTGGAGTTGCCGCTCACGGTGAATGCGGTGATGCACCGGCAGAACCTGCATCAGCTGCCCGACATCATCCAGATGGCGGTCGATCTCGACGCCGACCGGCTCGAGGTCGCCAATGTGCAGTATTACGGCTGGGCGCTGAAGAACCGCGCCGCGCTGATGCCGACGGTCGAGCAGATCGAGGAGACCAGCCGGATCGTCGAGGAAGCGCAGGCGCGCCTGAAGGGCACGCTCGCGATCGATTATGTGGTGCCGGACTATTACGCGCTGCGGCCGAAGAAATGCATGGGCGGTTGGGGCCGCCAGTTCTTCAACATCTCGCCGGCCGGCAAGGTGCTGCCGTGCCACGCCGCCGAGAGCATCACCGGGCTCGAATTCGAGTCGGTGCGCTCGAACCATTCGATCGCCTGGATCTGGCAGAACTCGGAGGCCTTCAACCGTTATCGCGGCACCGGCTGGATGCCGGAGCCGTGCAAGTCCTGCGAATTCCGCGAGGTCGATTACGGCGGCTGCCGCTGCCAGGCCTTTGCGCTGACCGGTGACGCCGGCAATACCGACCCGGCCTGCGCATTGTCGCCGCGGCACGAGGAAATCTTCAAGCAGGCCGAGCGGGAATCCGCCGGCACGCAGAACCGCTTCCTCTATCGCAACTTCGCCGGCGGCACGCTGGAGACGGACGAACACCAGGATAAATCTCAGGACAACCCCCATGGCGCCTGACGCCGACGCCGGCAAGGCTGCGAGGCGCGGCGATCCGTTTGCGCCGCTGACGTCGGAATGGCTTGATGTCGGCTGTGGCCACAGCCTGCACGTCGAGAGCGTCGGGCGCGAGGGCGGCATCCCGGCGGTCTATCTGCATGGCGGCCCGGGCAGCGGCTGCCAGCCGGACCACCGCCGGCTGTTCGATCCCGAGCGCTTTCACGCCGTGCTGTTCGATCAGCGCGGTTGCGGCCGCAGCCGGCCGAAGGGCAGCCGCGACCACAACACGACGCAGCATTTGATCGCCGACATGGAGAAGATCCGCGAACATTTCGGCTTCGCGCGCTGGATGGTGGTCGGCGGCTCCTGGGGCGCAACGCTGGCGCTGGCCTATGCAGAGGCTCATCCGGAACGGGTCAGTGGCCTGGTGCTGCGCGCGACCTTCCTCGGCACCAGCGAAGAGCTGGACGACGTCTTTCTGCGCGCTCTGCCACGCTTCTATCCCGCCCTCTTCGAAGACTTCCTCAACGTCCTGCCCGCGGACGAGCGCGCGGCGCCGCTTGCGGCCTATTATCGCCGCATCCTCGATCCCGATGCCGCCGTGCACGCACCGGCCGCGCGCGCCTGGCACGACACCGAACGCGTGCTGTCGGAGCACACGCCGAAGCAGACGCGGCTCGATCTCAAGGCAGCGGGCGCCCTGCCTTCGACGCCGTTCATGGAAGCGCACTATTTCGCCAATGACTGCTTCATGCGGCCGAACCAGCTGATGGAGGAAGCCGGCCAGCTCGCCGGCATTCCCGGCATCCTGGTGCAGGGCCGCTACGATTTGCTGTGCCCGCCCGCGACCTCGCACGCGCTCGCCGCGCGCTGGCCGGGCAGCGAAGTCCGCATCATCGATGGCGCCGGCCACATCCTCTACGATCCCGGCATCCGCAACGCCGTGATGAAGGCGATCGCGGATTTGGCGGCGCGACAATGACTACGCGCGCACTCATAAACTGATCGCCCGCGCAGCCCATTGCTTGGACTTTGATGGCGACCTGAGCTCGTCCGGGTCCGTTGGGTTTGTGGTGCAAGGTCGTTTGCGGCGTTCTCTGTCCAATCAGGATTGTGACAAGCCAGGCGGCGCAATCGACAAGATCGGGCCGTGCGATTTCATGTGCTGCCCCACATTCCGGCTGCCCCTCTCCCACCTGCCGAATGGGTGGCCCCACGAAAAATGTTCCGCTGTTATCCGACCGAATGGCCGAAATAGAGTTCCTTGTCTGAGGGAGCCAATCGCCGTCGCGCGCGTTCTGTTCCAGGAACAATGAAGGACAGGAGCATGGGTTTGAACAGCATCGTCTTCTCTGACGTACCCTTCAGAGGCGGTGGTTGTGTTCACTAGTGAACATTTTGATCGGCGGCGGGCGGCGTATCTGGCAACAGCCCTTTGCCTCTGCCGTCTCGTGCAGAACGACAAATACTGAGCCATTTACCAAACGCGCCATGGATCACACACGCAATCGCATTTCGACCGGCAACGCCGGTTTGGACTATGTCCTTCGTGGCGGCTTGCCCCGCAACCGCTTGTATCTTGTCGAGGGAACGCCCGGTTCGGGCAAAACAACGCTCGCCCTCGAATTTCTCCAGGACGGGCAATCCAAGAACGAGCGGGTGCTCTACATCACGTTGTCGGAAACCAAGGAAGAGCTCGAAATCGTCGCGGCCTCCCATGGTTGGAATCTCGGCGGAATCGATATTTTTGAACTGAGCGCTGCGGACGAAGTCCTCGGCCCGGGCAGAGATCAGTCGATACTCCATAGCTGGGAAATCGAGCTTGGAGAAACGATCAAGCTCATCAAGGCGCAGGTCGAGAAGATCAAGCCGACCAGGGTCGTGTTCGACAGTCTCTCCGAAATGCGGCTGCTCGCCCAGGATCCGCTCCGGTATCGGCGGCAGCTTCTGGTTCTGAAGCAATTTTTCTCCGGTCTCAGTACGACCGTCCTGCTGGTGGACGACTTCACCGGATCAGGCGGCAATTCGGACAATCACTTACATAGCCTTTGCCATGGCGTCATTACCCTGTCGCGGCTGACGCTGGACTTTGGCGCGGCACGGCGGCGGCTTCAGGTTCAAAAGCTTCGAGGCGTGGATTTCATCGCCGGATTTCATGACTTCGTCATTCGGCGTGGCGGCCTGGATATTTTTCCTCGACTGGTCGCGGCCGAGCATGAAATCGAATACTCGAACGAACGCGTTCGTAGCGGCATACCGGAACTTGACGCCTTGCTGAATGGCGGCCCTGCGCGCGGCACAGGAATTCTGATCACCGGCCCCTCCGGCGCGGGTAAAACCACTCTCGGGCTGCAATACCTCGCTGCTGCTTGCGCGAGAGGAGAGAAGGTGACGGTCTATCAATTCGACGAGCGCATCGACACCCTTTTGGCGCGCGCGGAAGCCATGGGCCTCAATCTTCGAGCGTGCATCGATAAGGAGCAGCTTGTCGTTCGGCAGATCGATCCTGCGGAGATTTCGCCGGGCGAGTTTGCCGCCAACGTTATCAAGGAAGTCCAACAACGCTCCATCAAGATCCTCATGATCGACAGCCTCAGCGGCTACGTCGCCGCCATGCCGCAGGAGCAGCAACTTATTCTGCAGCTTCACGAACTGCTGTCCTACCTGAGCCAGTCCGGCGTCCTGACGCTGATGATCAACCCCCAAAGCGGCTTCTTCGGAAACCTGCAGACGAATGGCTTGGATGTTTCTTATCTGGCCGACACGGTCATCCTTCTGCGGTTTTTCGAGGCTGCAGGACGTATCAGGAAGGCCATCTCCGTGGTCAAAAGCAGGTCCGGAAGGCACGAAGATACGATCCGCGAGATGCGCATCGACGACCGGGGCGTGAGGGTCGGCGAGCCTCTGTCGGAGTTCAGGGGCATCTTGACCGGAAAACCGGAATACACCGGCGCAACCAATCCTCTCATGGAAGATCGCGGTTCAGGTGCATAGGACAGCAGCTGAGGGCCATCGCGTCCTGATCATCGCCCCTTACGGCAGCGATGCGGAGAGCGTATCGGGACTACTGCTGTCCCAGGGGTACGATACGAAGATCTGCGAAAGCTTCGTCGAGCTCGCGCCACTCGTCGATGCGCACGCGGGCGTCATTCTGATGACCGAGGAAGCACTCGGCGTTGACACGTCGGCGCTGCAATCCGCCCTGACGGCACAACCGGCATGGTCGGACATTCCGTTCATTCTACTATTCGGCCGACGAGCGGGACGCGAGCGTCCGAATGAGGCCGTCCGCCGAAAACTGCCGCCAAGCGCGACGAATGTGGTCTTGCTCGAGAGGCCACTCAGCAGCGAATCCCTGCTGAGTACGATCACGTCGGCGATGCGGGCGCGACAGCGACAGTTTCTGATGCGCGACCAGCTCGCGGAGCTAGACACGCAGCGGGCGAGGTTGACAACGCTGCTCGACAATCTTCCGGTCGGGGTCATGTTCCTTGACAAGACCGGAACCGGTCTGCTCTCCAATCCGGCATTCAGACGTTTTTCCAAGTCCGGCAAAAGCCCCGCTTTCGACCCTGGGGCAGAACATGAATGGCTTGCGCAGGACATCGACGGGTCTCCGCTCTCGCGAAGCCGTTTCCCGAGCGCGCGTGCGCTGCAGGGCGAACATGTGACCGGGGTCGAATTTCTCTACACGGGCTTGGCAGAGGGACCGGTCTGGACCCGGATCAGCAGCGTGCCAATCTTGAGAGACGGCGCGATCATGGGGGCGATAAGCGTCGTCGTCGACATCAACGAGCAAAAGCTCGCGCAGCAACGGCTGGCAAAGGCCGCCGAGACGCTCGAACTGCAGGTAGCCGAACGTACCGCGGAGCTCGAGAAGGCCTTGGCCGATCTCCGCAAGGAGACGGCAGAGCGGTCGCGGGCAGAATCCGCGCTGATCCAAGCTCAGAAGATGGAAGCTGTCGGCCAGCTCACCGGAGGCATTGCGCACGACTTTAACAACATGCTGACGGGCGTCATCGGCGCCATCGATTTGATGAAACGGCGCATTGCATCAAATCGGTTTGACGACTTGAATCGCTTCATGGACGCGGCGAGTACATCGGCGCATCGGGCTGCCAATCTGACGTCACGGCTTCTTGCCTTCTCGCGCCGGCAATCTCTAGACAGCAAACCGACCGATATCAATGCCCTCGTCCGGTCGCTCTCGGACCTGCTACATCACACGGTGGACGAGAACATCTCGATCGCCATCGAAACCAACGAGGACGTGCCCGCCGCCATCGTGGATGCAAATCAACTCGAGAACGCCATCCTAAACCTCGCCATCAACGCGCGAGACGCGATGCCTGACGGAGGCAAGCTTACCGTCGAGACGTCCGTAGTTGACCTCGACGCGACAAATACAAGGTCTCGACCAGGCATTTCGCCCGGCCGCTACGTGGTCGTGGCAGTTTCGGACACCGGTGTCGGAATGACGCCGGACCTGATTGAAAAGGTCTTTGATCCTTTCTTCACGACAAAGCCTGTGGGGCAAGGCACCGGTCTCGGCCTATCGATGGTCTACGGGTTTGCACGGCAGTCAAACGGCCAGGTCCGGATCCATTCGACGCCGGGCCAGGGCACCTCCGCGAAGATCTACCTGCCGGCTGCGGATCAAAGCGCGGTCGAGACCACCGTTCATCATGAAGCGTCTCCGCAGGGAGCCGGTCAGCCCGTTCTGCTTGTCGAAGACGACCCTTCGGTTCGTCTTCTCATCGGCGAACTGCTCTCGGAGCTGGGTTACGGAACGATCGAAGCCCCTGATTCTGACACCGCAATCAAGCTGCTGGAAAGCGGCCGCCCGATAGACATGATGATTTCCGATGTTGGACTGCCCGGCATGAACGGCCGGCAGCTCGCTGAAGTCGCTCGCAAGCATCATCCGAAGGTGCCGATCCTGTTCGTCACCGGCTATGCCGCAAACGCCGCCATTCGAGCTGGTTTCCTTGGAACGAATATGGCGATGATAAGCAAGCCCTTTCAAATTGAAGAACTGGCGGCAAAGATAGGTGAGATGCTGTCCTAGGTCGTGTACCCATAAACGACGGCTTGCGGCGACGGCTTTTGACTCCGAGCGGCCTGCTGGCGGCGATTTCCGCTACAAGTTCTTGGGGGACTCACGGCCGCTTTCGGGTCGCTAACAATTGACGGATATGGTCCAGCACGGGTCGATAGTTCAGCTTCTTTGCCGCCTGCGGGCCCTCCTCGCAAAGATCGCCAGCTAACGCGAGGACTTTGCCGACTGTAGCTCCCAGCATCGTCTTCACAGTCGGGTGGTTGCCCCTTATCCAGGCAGAAAGAGCAAACCCGGAACCGGTGGGACTACCCGCGTCGATCAAGGCAACATCGATATTGTGCTTGCCACCTTCGAGGCATTCACGCGCCTCATCGTGGTCCGTTGCCTCCACCACGCGATAGCCGCACTCGCGAAGGTACTCCGCCAGCGGATGCCGCACGAGAACGTCATGTTCGACGATCAATACAGTTGCTGCTTGCATACGTACTACAGCGCAGGACCGAGCATCTCCGCGATCAGCATTGCGATCTGCTTGGGATCGTATGGCTTGCTGATGAACCTACCTACGCGGCTCGCTGCGCCCTCCAGTTCTGTGCTTCCGGAGGCAACGAGGATGAGCAGCATCGGTTGCATGACGCGCAATTTCCTAGCTAAATCAAGACCATCAAGAGTGCCTGGCATTCGAATGTCGGTTATGAGCGCGTCGATCCGTTCGCCTGATGAGATGTAATCCATCGCATCATCTGCGGTGGCTGCCTCAACAACCCCGAACCCAGCGCTTCGAAGCTGCTCAGCTGCATCAGATCGGATTAACCATTCGTCCTCCACGAGCAAAATCCTGACCCTATCGCTCTTTAGCTGCTCTTGGGGGACCATCGTTGGCGCCTCGGATGTTGTCAGACAAACCGCAGGAGGGGTACAACGTTCCAAACCATTGAGCCCTCTGCCATTTGCGCCACGTCGACGATAACAATCACCGGCGATTCCGAGCGCACGGTAATGTCGAGAACGACTTGGAAGCTTTTGCATTGGTTAAAGGCGGATTATGGGGCCTCGGTCGAGGACCTCGTCCGTTCTAAGCTCACGTCGACTTCCGCTGCTGCCCCAACAGAGATCCTTAGGGCTTTTTGGTGCTATGATTAGCTGCTAACGGCAGTGCAGCACCTACATTTTGGGACTTCCCATTGACATCCAAAGACCAGCCGGGACTTCAACGCAGGCCTCTCGTCAACGAGCCGGCTAAGGAACGTGCCGAGCGCTTGGCCAATCTGCTGGCCTCTATAGTTGAGTCCAGCGACGACGTGATCGTCAGCAAGAATCTGGACGGCATCATTACGAGCTGGAACAAGGGGGCCGAGCGCATCTTTGGCTATGCGGCCTCCGAGGCGATCGGTCGGCCGATTACGCTTGTGATCCCGGAGGATCGACTAAGCGAAGAACGCGACATTTTAACGCGCATCCGACGTGGTGAACGGATAGACCACTTTGAGACTGTTCGCCGACGGAAGGATGGTAGCTCAATCGTCGTTTCGCTCACTGTCTCTCCCGTCAAAGATGCCCATGGCAACATCGTTGGCGCATCGAAGATTGCGAGGGATATTACCGAGCAGAAGCGGGCTCAGGAGCAGATCGGGATTCTCGCTCGCGAGGCGGAGCACCGAAGCAAGAACATCCTCTCAAACGTGCAGGCAATCATCAATCTTTCCCAGTCCGACACTTCCGAAGGCCTCAAGGATGTGATCAGCGGGCGCATCCAAGCGATGGCAAATGTTCACTCGCTGTTTGTTGAATCGCGGTGGATAGGCGCTGAAGTCTCGGCGATCGCCAGGCAGGAACTCGCCCCTTATCTCGATGAACACGGCACGCGGGTTCGGATGGACGGTCTTCAAACCATGTTAGAACCTACCGCTGCGCAGGCGATTGCTGTGGTCTTGCATGAGTTGGCAACCAATGCTTCCAAGTATGGAGCGCTATCTAACGCGAAAGGCCATGTTAGGTTGACGTGGTCGCGCAGCAAAGATGGAGTACTGGCGCTCCGTTGGACCGAATTGGGTGGTCCGAGCGTAAGTGCGCCAAAACGCAAGGGCTTTGGTAGTCGCCTCATCGAAGGAACCATCAAACCACTTGGCGGTATGGTGCGCTTTGACTGGCGTTCGGAAGGCCTTGATTGCGAAGTCGCCGTTCCGACGTGAAATCCCATACGAACTGGCTTCGCTGCTCTTCCACCGCGGCAACTTCCGTTCATGACACGAGGCCGCGGTTACGTCGGCTTCAACGTTAGCTTCTGGCACAAGAGCGGACGCGACGAGTTTATGAGTACGCGCCCCAGAGACCGCGTGAGCTCCTTTGTCGTGTCGTTCCGGGCGCGCTGTCCTGGCAATGATTTCGGAATAGTGGAAAAATAGCGTTGATTTGCCCGACGTGTCAAGTAGGTATTTTAATACTGGCTGCTCCTTTGCATGGGGTTGTTTCGCTGTTTTGGTCAGTGCCCCCTCAAACCAGGTTCAAATCCTTCGGCTTGATGCCGGGGAAGATGCGCTCGAGGCTTGCCTGCTGCAGGCCGTAAACGCGCTGGATCAGCCCGGCGAAGAACGCCTTGTAGTCGGTCAGAACCGGAAAATCGCGGTTCTGGAACAGCGTCGCTTCCGCGACCTTGACCTGCTCGCCGGCCATGCGCCCGCCATTGATGCCGCCGCCCATCACCCAATAGATGCTGCCATGGCCGTGATCGGTGCCGTGGTTGCCGTTCTCGCGGAAGGTACGGCCGAATTCGGAGATCACGACCACGACGGTGTCGCGCCACATCGCAGGCCCGATCTCCTCGGCGAAGCCGGCAAGGCCGCGGCCCAGTTCGCCGAGCCGGTTGGCGAGATAGCCGGTTGCCGCGCCTTGCGCGACATGGGTGTCCCAGCCGCCGACATCGACGAAGCCGAGGTTGAACTGCTCGCGCATCAAGTGCCCGATCCGCCGCGCCGACAGCTCGAAGCCATGCGGCGACACCGCGCCGCGGTTCGCCGCCGCCATCTCCTCGGAGACGGATTTGTAGACGTCGTCGCGGACACGAAAGCCTTCCGACACCGAGTTGGCGAGACTGCCCTGCGTGTACATCCCCTTGATCAGCTGCGCCTGGCGGTCGTCGACGCCGGGCTTGCTGACGCTTGCGATCGAGGTGTTCGGCACCTGGGTCTGGCCGCGGAAGATCAGCGGCAGCTGATCGGTGAAGGCGATCGGCTTCACCCGCGCCAGTTCATGCGCCAGCCTGCTCATGAAGCCGGAGCGGTAGTCGCGGCCACCGCCAACGGCCTGGCCGAGCTCAATCGTGTCCTGGGTCTCGAAATGACTGCGCGAGAGGTCGTCGCTGGTGCCGACGAACGGCACGAACGCGATCTCGCGCTTGGCCCACAACGGATGGATCGAATCGCGCAAGCTTGGATGCAGGCCCCATTCGGCGTCGAGCGTCAGAGCCGCATTCGGATTGCCGGCATCGGGCCGCGCGACCGCAAGCGTCGGGCGCGCGGCGTAATAGAACTCGCTGCCGACCGGCGCGATCACGTTGGCGGCGTCATAGGCGCCGCGCAGGAACACCACGAGCAGGCGCGCATCGGTCGCGGGCGCCGCCCAGACCCGGCCGGCCACGGTGAGCGAAGCGGACGCAGCGAAGGCCTTGATCAGTTCACGGCGGTTCATTGGCGAACCTCCCTTTCAGTGCATGAACTCGGGTGACGACAGGAAGAGCGTGTTCCAGTCCTGCGGCGAGACCGCCTGATCGAGCGCGGCGAGCGTGGTCGGACTCAGCGTCTGCTTGAGATTGCTGAAATAGAGCCCGTTCATGACCTGCGGAAACGCCGGCTGGTCGACCGCGTTGGGCTCGTTCGGCTTGAACAGCCCGGCCGATCCCGAGCCGATCGCGCGCGCGATCTCGAACCGCAGCATCATCTGCCCCGGGCCGTTCCAGGCCGTCGACAGCATCGAGTAGCCGTCTGGCGTCTCGTGGTTGAACAGACCTTCCGACAGGCGGTTGAGCCAGCCCTGGATCGGCATCGTATTGAGGATGACCTTGGTGTCGTAAGCGAGCCGCACGGCCGAGATCACGTAGAGCACGGGATCCTTGAACTTGGCGCCATCCTTCAGCGTCGCGGTGAACTCCGGCGCATGCACCAGCGTCGACATCACGGCCGCGATATCCCCGTCGGTCTGCTGGAAGGTCTGTGCCATGCGCTGCACCAGCGCCTCGGGCGGGTTGTCGGATACGAAGTAGGTGGCGAGCTGCCTCGAGATGTGCGCCGCGGTTGCCGGGTGATGACAGAGGATGTCGAGGGCTTCGTCGACCTCCGCGAGGCCCCGGCCCTTGATCTGATGGCCGAGGAAGGTCTTGTCGCCATAGTCATGGCGCGCCGGATTGAACTCGAAGCCGCCTTCCCGAACGAGCTGGGACTGCAGCTCCGGCTTCAGCTTGGGATCCTGCGATGCGAAGTCGACGCCGACACCCGTGAGGATCCGCGCCAGCGCCTCGACGTCGGCCTGGCTGTATCCGGATCCGACGCCCATCGTATGCAGCTCCATGATCTCGCGGGCGTAGTTCTCGTTGAGGTGGCCGGCCGCGTTGTCGGCATTGTCGAGATAGCGCAGCATCACCGGGTGATGCAGCGTCGCCGACAGCAGGGTGCGGAATTTGCCGAGTGCGTTGGCGCGGATCGCGTGATCCTCATAGTCGCCGATCAGCACGCGGATCATGGCCTTGTACTGAAACGCGTTGAAGTGGTTGTACCAGAACCAGGTCATCCGCTCGCGGAACTGATCCGGCGCATAGAGCGCGCGCAGGATGGTGCGGGCGGCGGCCTGCTTGACGCGATCGTTCATCCCCTGCTGAAACACCGTTTGCGCCGCCCGGCGCTGCTCCGGGTCGGCGACCTGGTTGGCCGACTTGGCCTGCAGGTCGAAGGTCACCGCGATATCGAACGGGAAGCGATGCACGTCCGGCATCGCCTCGATCTGCGCATGCACGGCAGCCGGCAATACGGAGGCGGCCGGATGCAACTGCTCCTGCAACCAGCGCTCGGTGCCGATCTCGCGCAGATGCGCCGCGCTGGAGGCGCTGACGCCCCAGGTCAGGCGATCGAGCAGCGCGATGTCCTGCGCCGTGAGTTCGGCCGCCCGCGCCGGCTGGTGCAACGCCACCAGCCCCGCGATCGCACCGATCACCAGTTTCGCGACTGCCCGCGATCCGAGTATGGCCGTGATGCTCATGAAGGCTGACCTGCTCGGCTCATGGTGTCATGCCCTCAGGGTTTGCACTTGCCGGGAGGACAGGCCGGCGCGGCGCGTGCCGCGGGCCTTGGCGGCGCCGCCGGCCGCGGTGGCGGAGCCGCGCGTTGCGCCTGCATCGCCGGCCGCGGTGGGGGCGGCGCGGCGCGCGGCGCCGGTGCGGGTGCCGGACGTGGCGCAACGGCTGCCGCGCGGGGCGGCGGAGGTGCGGGGCGCGGCGGCGGGGCGGCCCGCTGTGGCGCAGGCCGGGAGACCGGCGGCGGCGACACCGCGGCACGCGCGGGCGCCGGACGCGCCGCCGGCGTCGGCCGCACCGATGTCGCGCGGTTCGTCGGCGGCGGGGCCGTGGCAGGCTTCACATTGCCGGTCGGCGCGGTCGCGGCCCGGTTGAGCTGTTGCCTTTCCGGCTTGCCGGCGGTCGCGGGCGAAGCCGGCGCGTTTGTCGCCGGGCCAGCGGTGGGCTTGGTCGGGGCAGCAGGTTGCGCGTTGGCAGGCGCCATCGCCGTCGCAGGCTTGGCGGGCGTCAGCGCGTTCGGCTTTGCGCCGGATTGCGCAGTGCCAGGCTGCGTCGTACCGGGTTGCGTGGTGCCCGGCTGCACGGCGCCATGCTGTTGCGCGGGATTGGCCGGCGCGGTCGCCGACTGCGGCAGCGGCGGTCCATTCTTCGCGCCCGGCAGCGTATGCGCAGTCGGTGCGCCCATCGCGTTCGGCGCGGCCGCTGCGTTCGGCGCGGCGGGTGCGTTCGGTGCAGCGCCCGGCGCTCCCATCGCCGCGCCCTGCGCAGGCGTGACGCCTTGCCGACCGGCCGGCGGTGCGAGGTTGGCGCGCTGCGCCGCCGCCGCCGGCAGTTGCGGTGCCGCGGTGACCGGTGCACCGCCCATCGCCGCCGTCACGCCGGCGGCACGGAGCTGCGCCGGCGTCGGGTTCGGGTTGTTGATGACCGTGTTGATCACCGTCGTGTTGTGGATGTTGTTGAACACGATGTTGTTCTGCGGCGGCACCACATAGGCCGGCGCGGCGACATAGGCCGGCATCGCCACGAAGAACGGCGTCGGCAGCACGAACAGGCCGATCGGCGGCGGCGGCGGCGGCAGCACCACGAAGTCCGGCGGCGGCGGCGGCAGGAAGAACACCGGCGGCGGTGGCGGCGGCGCGAAGGCGAACACCGGATCGCTGTAGTACAGCACCGGACGGTCGACATAGACGATCTCGTCGGGCGGCGGCGGCGGCACGTCGTAGTCGAGCGCCGTGAACTGCGGCGGCGGCTCCAGCGCGGCCGAGAGATAGGAGAGCCGGCGCCTGGCGTCATAGGCGTGCGGCCCGCGCGGATAGCGCCGCAGATACGACCAGTACGCATCGGGAGTATCGGCATTGTAGGTGCGCCGCCAGGTGATCGCCTCGCGCCGCGCCGCCACGATCGCGCGCACCCGCTTGGCCAGCGGATCGGTCGGATAGGCCTGCAGATAATCCTCGTAGCCTTGCAGCGTGTCGCGCTCGAGCGCCGCCGCATAGGCGTCCTGCGCCGGGAAATCGCGGATCGGCTTGCTGCGCAGTCCGGCATCGACCTGCTGCGGCGGGGCATCCGGCTTGCGTTCGAAGAACATGAAGGGCGCATCGACCTTCTGCGCGTTCCACGGGGATCTCGGCGCCCTTGGTCATTTCGTTGACGCGCAGGCGAACGCGGTCGAACACCTCGGGCAAGGTCAGGCCGCCGGCGCGGATCATTTCCGCCAGCGCCTGCGCGTACGGCCCGTAAGGCGGCGCACCGTCAGGCGCGACGGTGCCGGGCGCCGAATTGAAGGCGATCAGCATCTTCGGATCGGGATCGACCAGCGCAAGACCGCCGGCCAGCGGCTGGCCGTCCTTGGCGAAGGGATTGCTGCGCGCTGCATCGAGCACGATCACGCCGGCCTTGATCGGCAGCGCCGAGAGCTGATGGCTGTAATCCGAGATGCGGATCGCCTCGACCGGCACGTCGGTGTCGCGGGCGATCTTGGCGTCGACCGGCACGAAGTAGTTCTCGCCGGTGAGCTGCACGCCGTAACCGGAGAGATAGACGAAGGCCACCGCATTGGGTCCCGCGTCCTGCACCTTCTGGATGAAATCGCGGAACGACTTGCGCAGCGTCTCGGCATCGAGATCGCGCGCCCCGACCACGTCGAAACCGGCGGCCTGCAAGGTCTGCGCGATCAACCCGGCATCGTTCGCGGCGGTTTGCAGCGCGCCGGCCTGATAGGCGCCGTTGCCAACCACGAGCGCGAGGCGCTTCTCCTGATCCTCCGCATGGGCGGGAAGTGACGCGAGCGACACCAGGCCGACAATCAATGCCCACAAAATTCGCGCCATGGCGGCTGTCCTTTTTTCTTCCCGGAAACGGGCGTGTCGGATGAAAATGCTACTTCCGTGAATGCGCGCTGAACAGGATTGCGGCAATTGTGGCAATCCTTGGTCTGCACGCTGCCGGGCAGCAGGAACCGGCTTCCCTGGCCCGCGCGGGTCAGCGATATTGTGCAGATAAAACAGGCAAAAAAGGAGCACTCGATGCCAATCGCCGGACAGGGCATGCTGCTGACCTCGATGGATATCGACAGCTTACACGAAGCTGAATTCAACCGCTGGTACGACCGCGAGCATCTTGAAGAACGGGTCGCGATCGACGGATTCCTCGAAGCCCGTCGCTACGTCGCCGATGACGGCAAGCCGAAATATCTGAGCCTGTATTCGACCGCGACCTTCGATGTGCTCGAGAGCCCGGCCTACCGCAAAGCGCTCGCCAACCAGACCGACTGGTCGAAGGCCAACATCGCACGCTTTCAGAACATGATCCGCGGCGTGGCCCGCATCACGATCAGCCGCGGCGTCGGCCGGGGCGCGGCGCTTGGCATCATCCGCCTGCGCCCGCCGGCCGATGGCGCCGACAAACTCCGCACTGCATTGCGGGAACACCTCGATCCGGCCGCGCGCGACGGCATCATCTCGATGCACCTGCTGGAAAACGATCCCGTGCTGTCGAAGCCGCTGACACCGGATGCCGACAAGGCCGATCCCGGCGCCGGCGACTGGTTCGTGCTGATCGACGCCACTGACGTCAGCGCGGTGCCTGCTGCCTTGTCAGCGATCACCGGCAACGCAGCCTTGAAGCCGCTGGTGGTCACCAGCGGCGTCTACAGGCTGTTGTGGGACATCGCGAAGAGCGACCTGCCGCGGAGCTGACAAACGACTTGGCGGTGCAGTCATGCTGCACCGCCGCATAACGCGATCGAGATTAACGCTGAGCGCACATCAGCCGCGCGAAAGCAGATGATCGGACAATTTAGCCTTTGCCTTCTCTGGAACGGCTCTAATAAGATAAGCCTATGATCCAATTCAAAAACCAGAACAACGCCAACATGAGCGTTCGTCGTCAACGATAAGGCCGCGCGGTCAGGCATTTTCGCGCGGGTCAAAGGTAGGAATGAAACCGACTGATATCTCGGCGCCGGATTACTTTCATAAAGTAGTCGATTGCCAATGGGCCTGCCCCGCACACACCCCCGTTCCCGAGTACATCCGGTTGATTGCTGAGGGGCGTTACAGCGACGCCTACATGATCAATTGGAAGTCCAACGTGTTCCCCGGCATTCTCGGGCGCACCTGCGACCGTCCGTGCGAACCCGCGTGCCGCCGCGGCCGGGTCGAGGACAATCCGGTCGCGATCTGCCGCCTGAAGCGCGTCGCCGCCGACTTCAAGGACGACATCAAGCATCGCCTGCCGAAGCCTGCGCCGAAGAACGGCAAGCGCGTCGCGCTGATCGGCGGCGGCCCCGCCTCGCTCGCCGTCGCGCGCGATCTCGCGCCGCTCGGCTATCACTGCACCGTGTTCGACGGCGATCCCAAGGCCGGCGGCATGATGCGCAGCCAGATTCCAAAATTCCGCCTGCCCGACAGCGTGATCGACGAGGAGACCGGCTACATCCTGGGCCTCGGCGTCGAGTTCAAGGGCGGCCAACGCGTCGACAGCCTGAAGCAGCTGCTCGCCGAGAACTACGACGCGATCTTCGTCGGCAGCGGCGCGCCGCGCGGCCGCGAGCTCGACATTCCCGGCCGCAAGGAGGCCGCCGCCAACATCCATATCGGCATCGAATGGCTGGCCAACGTGTCGTTCGGCCATGTCGACAAGATCGGCCGCCGCGTCATCGTGCTCGGCGGCGGCAACACCGCGATGGATTGCTGCCGCACCGCGCGCCGCCTCGGCGGCGAGGCCGTCAAGGTGGTGGTCCGCTCCGGCTTCGAGGAGATGAAGGCCTCGCCGTGGGAGAAGGAAGACGCCATCCATGAGGACATCCCGATCCTCAACTACATGGTGCCGGTGGCGTTCAAGCACGTCGCCGGCAAGCTGATCGGCGTCACCTTCCAGAAGGTGCGGGCCGAGTACGACACCAAGGGCCGGCGCAATCTGGTGCCCTCGGGCGAGCCGGACGAGACAATCCCCTGCGACGACGTGCTCGTTGCGGTCGGCCAGGAGAATGCGTTCCCCTGGATCGAAGCCGATTGCGGCATCGAATTCGACAAGTGGCACATGCCCAAGGTCGATCCCAAGACGTTCGTCTCGACCAATCCGAAGGTGTTCTTCGGCGGCGACGCGGCGTTCGGCCCGAAGAACATCATCTGGGCGGTGGCGCACGGCCATGATGCCGCGCTGTCGATTCACAAGATGCTGTCCGGCGAGGACATCAACGAGCGTCCGCTGCCCGAGGTGCACGTCTCCTCCCAGAAGATGGGCATCCATGAGTGGAGCTACGACAACGACATCTCCGCCGACAAGCGGTTCAAGGTGCCGCATCGCGACAAGGTGGTCGCGCTGAAGGACATCCGCACCGAGGTCGAGCTCGGCTACGACCTCAAGCTCGCGCTCGGCGAAGCGCAGCGCTGCCTGAATTGCGACGTGCAGACGGTGTTTGCCGCGCCGCTCTGCATCGAATGCGACGCCTGCGTCGACATCTGTCCGATGGACTGCATCAGCTTCACCCAGAACGGCGAAGAGGATGATTTGCGGCAGCGCCTGAAGGCGCCCTCGCCGCATCACGACCAGGCGCTGTACGTTTCCGGCGACCTGAAGACCGGCCGGGTCATGGTCAAGGACGAAGACGTCTGCCTGCATTGCGGACTGTGTGCCGAGCGCTGCCCGACCGGCGCCTGGGACATGCAGAAGTACCTTATCGATATGGTTCAAGCGGGATCAACATGTCAGTCCAAAGCCCGATCAGCAGCGTAAACGACTTCGTCGTCCGCTTCGCCAACGTCAACGGTTCGGGCTCGGCTTCCGCCAACGAGCTGTTCGCGCGTTCGATCCTGCGCCACGGCGTGCCGGTCAGCCCACGCAACATCTTCCCCTCCAACATCCAGGGCCTGCCGACCTGGTACGAGGTGCGCGTCACCGAGGACGGCCATCTCGGCGCCCGTGGTGGCGTCGACATGATGGTGGCGATGAACCCGCAGACCTGGGACAAGGACATCGCCTCGATCGAGCCCGGCGGCTATCTGTTCTACGATTCGACCAAGCCGATGCCGTCGTCGAAATTTCGCGAGGACATCACCGTCATCGGCGTGCCGCTGACCGCGATCACCAACTCGACCTACACCGATCCCAGGCAGCGCCAGCTGTTCAAGAACATCATCTATCTCGGCGCGCTGTGCGCGCTGCTCGACCTTGATCCCAAGCTGGTCGAACAGTTGATCGGCGAGCAGTACAAGGGCAAGGAGAAGCTGCTGTCCTCCAACGTCCATGCGCTGCATCTCGGCCGCGACTGGGCATTGCAGAACCTGAAAAGCCCGCTCGGGCTGCGGGTGAAGAAGTCCGACAAGGTCGGCGACCGCATCTTCATCGAAGGCAACAGCGCCGCCGCGCTCGGCGCCGTCTATGGCGGCGCCACCGTGTGCGCCTGGTATCCGATCACGCCGTCGTCGTCGGTGGCGGAAGCCTTCACCAGCCACTGCAAGAAGTACCGCCACGACCCCGAGACCGGCAAGGCGAAATACGCCATCGTGCAGGGCGAGGACGAGCTCGCCTCGATCGGCATCGTGATCGGCGCCTCCTGGAACGGCGCGCGCGCCTTCACCGCGACATCGGGTCCCGGCATCTCGCTGATGACCGAGTTCATCGGCCTGTCCTATTTCGCCGAGATCCCGGCCGTGATCATGAACATCCAGCGCGCCGGCCCCTCCACGGGCATGCCGACCCGCACCCAGCAATGCGACGTGATCGCCTGTGCCTATGCTTCGCACGGCGACACCAAGCACGTGCTGCTGTTCCCGGAAGATCCGGCCGAGGCGTTCGAGTTCGCCGCCGCTGCCTTCGATCTCGCCGAGCGGTTGCAGACCACGATCTTCCTGATGCTCGATCTCGACATCGGCATGAACCACCGGCTGTGCCGCCCGCTGAAATGGGACGACGCCAAGCAATACGACCGCGGCAAGGTGATGACGGCGGAGATGCTCGAAGAAGGCCGCGATTTCGGCCGCTATCTCGACGTCGACGGCGACGGCATCCCCTATCGCACCTATCCCGGCACGCATCCGACCAAGGGCTCCTACTTCACCCGCGGCACCTCGCGCGACCGCTACGCGCGCTATTCCGAGGAAGGCGCCGTCTACGCCGATAACATGCAGCGCCTGGTGCGCAAGTTCGAGACCGCGCAGGACATGGTGCCACGGCCGCTGCAAGCCAATGCGGCCAAGCCGACCAAATACGGCGTGCTGTATTTCGGCTCGACCTCGCCGGCGATGGACGAGGCGATCGGGATTTTGGAGGCGCGCGGCCACCAGCTCGACCGCATGCGGATCCGCGCCTTCCCGTTCCACTCCAGCGTCGCGAGCTTCATCGCCGACCACGACTTCGTCTACGTGGTCGAGCAGAACCGCGACGGCCAGCTCCGCCAGCTGATCGTCAACGAGAACGGCATCGATCCCGTCAGGCTGGTGCCGATCCTGCACTATGACGGCACGCCGATCACCGCTCGCTTCATCGCGGGCGCAATCGGCGACCACCAGGATCATCTCAAGGTGACCCCTCTCCGCAAGGCCGTGACATGACGTACATTGCAAAGCCGAAGTTTCATCATCCCGGCCTGAAGAAGAACGAGCTGGGCTATACCCATCGCGACTACGAGGGGAAGATCTCGACCCTGTGCGCCGGCTGCGGCCACGATTCGATCACCGCCTCGATCATCGAGGCCTGCTACGAGCTCTCGATCGAGCCGCACCGGGTGGCGAAGATTTCCGGCATCGGCTGCTCGTCGAAGACCCCGGACTATTTCCTCGGCAATTCGCACGGCTTCAACTCGGTACACGGCCGCATGCCGTCGGTCTTGACCGGCGCCAACCTCGCCAACCGCGACCTGATCTATCTCGGCGTCTCCGGCGACGGCGACTCAGCCTCGATCGGCTTCGGCCAGTTCGCGCATTCGATCCGGCGCGCCGTCAACATGACCTACATCGTCGAGAACAACGGCGTTTACGGCCTGACCAAGGGCCAGTTCTCGGCGACCGCCGACCGCGGCTCGAAGTCCAAGAAGGGCGTCACCAACACCGACAACGCGATCGACCTGGTCGCGATCGCGCTGCAACTCGGCGCCACCTTCGTGGCGCGCAGCTTCTCCGGCGACAAGACGCAACTGGTTCCGTTGATCGCGGCTGCGATCCGGCACAAGGGCGCGTCCTTCATCGACGTGATCAGCCCCTGCATCGCCTTCAACAATCACGCCGGTTCGACCAAGAGCTTCGACTATGTTCGCGAGCACAATGACGCGGTGAACCGGCTCGACGTGCTGGTCGGCCGCGATCCGATCAGCGTCGACTATGCGCCGGGCACCGTGCAGGTGGTCGAGCAGCATGACGGTTCCAGGCTCGCGCTGCGCAAGCTCGATGCCGACTACGATCCGCACGATCGGCTCGGCGCCCAGACCTTCCTGCAGAAGCACGCGGCCAAGGGCCAGATCGTCACCGGTCTGCTCTACGTCGATCCGGACGCCGAAGACCTGCATACCCATCTCGACACCGTCGAGACGCCGCTCAACACGCTGGATGAACAGGCGCTCTGCCCCGGCTCGGCCGTGCTGGACAAGATCAACGCCAGCCTGCGGTAAGTTCGAATTCTCGCCGTCACAATACGCGGCAGGGATGTGCAACAAGCTCTATGTCGTCCCTGCGAAAGCAGGGACCCATAACCACCGATGCAGATTGTCGAGCTGCGCTGGAACAACGAATCCCGTTTACAACTGAGGGCACGGCGTATGGGTCCCCTGAGTTCACAAACGAAGTGCAACACTTCCTTGAGGAGGTGTTGCGATGGGGCGGAGTTACGAGCAGCTATCCCTGGACGAGCGATGCGAGATTGCCCGGCTTTCAGCCAATGGCAGCTCGGTGCGGCAAATCGCGGCAGCTCTGGATCGCTCGCCATCAACGATCTCTCGGGAGCTGAACCGCAATTCTGGCGCCCAGGTCGGCTACAAACCCAGCTATGCCCAGCAACAGATGCGAGCGCGGCGCTGGACGGGCGTACGCCTCGAACGGGAGCCCGGCCTGCGCCGCGCGGTCTTGGAGCGCCTTGGTCGGGGCTGGTCGCCCGAGCAGGTCGCGGGCCGGCTGGCCCGCGAACACGGCCGCAAGGTGATCTCCCACGAGACCATCTACCGCTTCATATACGCCCAGATCCGACGCACCTCGGACTTCAGCTGGCGGCGTTATCTGCCACGCGGCAAGAGCAAACGCGGCTACCGCGGCAAGAAGGGCGGCAGTCCCGCAAGCTTCATAGAAGGCCGTGTTTCCTTGAACAAACGGCCTATCGAGGCCGCCGATCGCAATGCCCCCGGTCATTGGGAAGCCGACCTGATGATGTTCTCCAAATACGGTCAGGCGATCCTGACCGTGCACGAGCGCACCTCGCGCCTGCTGCTCGGCATCCGCATCGCCAGCAAGCTCGCGCGCGGTATCGCCCGTCATCTCGTCCGCTTGTTTGCTGCCTTGCCGGAAGGCCTGTGCCAGACCGTTACCTTCGACAATGGGACCGAGTTCGCCTGTCACCTGGAGCTGCACCGCCTCGCGATCGAGACCTTCTTCTGCGATCCGCACGCGCCCTGGCAGAAGGGCGGCATCGAGAATGCGATCGGTCGGATGCGCCGCTTCATTCCACGCAAAACCGATCTCGCGACCTTCCCGACGCGCCGCCTCCGCCAGTCGATCAACGCCTACAACAACACCCCGCGCAAATGCCTTGACTTCCAAACCCCTCTCGAGGCCTTCTCTCAAGTGTTGCACTTCGAGTGTGAATCCACCTCCCTGCTTTCGCAGGGACGACAGCGGAGTTCGTGACGGCTACCTGTCGCTCAGCACCTCGCCGAACAGCGCCCAGGACTTGCCGTCGAATCGCGCCATCTGGATCTGGCGGATCGGCGTCACATTGTCGGGCTCGGTCTGCACCTTGATGCCCGGCAGCAGCATCGGCAGTGCCAGCGGCTTCAGATTGGTCGCCTGCTTGATGATGTTGTCGCGACTGTAATCGCCGTTGCAGTTCTTCAGCACCGCCGCCATGACCTGCGCGACCGTGTAGCCCTGCACGTTGAACAGATCGCCCGCGCTCGCATTCGGCTGATACTTCTTCATCCAGGCGGAAAACTCCTGCTGCGCGGGATCGTCGGCCCAGCGCGGATCGGTCGGGTCCTTCAGATAGAGCCCGGTCACGACACCGATGACGTTCTCGAGCCCGGCCGGCTCGAGCACCGCCGAGACGGAGTTGGAGACGGTCGGCAGGATGGTGAGCGGCTTCCAGCCCATGCTCGCCGCCTTGCGCAGCGCTTGCGCCGCGAATTTCGGCGTCGCCTCGGCGAAGAACACGTCGGCGCCGGACTCCCGCATCGTCACCATCTGGGAGTCGATGGTTGGATCGGTCGTGAGATACGTGGTCTCCGCGACGATCTGGCCGACATGCTCGCCGAGCCCGTCCTTGAAGCCCCTGAGATAGTCCTTGCCGGCGTCCTCGTTCGGCGTGATGACGGCGATCTTGGCATCCGGCTTGGTCTTCAGGATGTACTTCGCGTAGAGCTTGCCTTCGAGCTCGTAGGTCGGATTGAAGCCGACCGTCCACGGAAATTGCTTCGGATCGTTCCACCGCGTCGCGCCGGACGACACGAACAGCTGCGGCACGTGCTTGATGTTGAGATACTTCTGCACCGAGATATTGGGTGCGGTGCCGACCGCGCTGAAGATCGCGAGCACCTCGTCCTGCTCGATCAGCTTGCGGGTCTGCTCGACCGTCTTCGACGGCGAATAGGCGTCGTCGAGACTCTCGAACTCGATCTTGTGGCCGTTGATGCCGCCCTGATCGTTGAGCATCTGGAAATACGCGGCTTCGGCCCGCGCGATGGTGCCGTAGGCCGATGCCGGGCCGCTATAGGGCGCGGTGTTTCCGATTTTGATCGCGTCTTCGGCTGCGATGGATGGCGAGATCGACGAGGCCGTGAGGGCGGTGACGGCGAGCAGGCCCGCCAGGCGGGAGCGAGTTGACAAGAGCGTATCCTTTTCTTGGTTTTCTTGACGCGGCGCACATTATCCATCGCGCCCGCGCAGACAATCACCAAGAACGTCTCCGTGCCATGTCCGCATGCCTGCATCACGTTTTCGCGGAACGTGATGCAGCTTCAAAATTCGCAGATGTGCCGAGAGGTTCGCCGAGCGAGACTTGCATTCCGCGCGGCGGCCTGTGCCGCGCTCATCTCCGCGAACGCGACATCCTCACGCCGCAACCGCCGCCGCGCGCGGGCTGACGACGTATTCCTTCAGCACCTTGTCGGTGCCGTCGACTTCGGTCAGCGCGACGTCGTAGGTCCATAGATCGGCGAGATGCTGCAGCACGCGCCGCGTGTCGGTCTCGTTGAGCTGGGCGCCCTTCACGGTGGTGTGACGCAGCAACAGCCGGCGATCGCCGTCGAGATCGACGTCGACGACCTCGATATTGGCGTCGACGAAGCCGACGTCGTATTGCCGCGCCAGCTCGCGGCGCACCCGGCGGTAACCGCGTTCGTCATGGATCGCATCGACCTTGATCCCCTGGCTTTCGGCCGGATCGTCGTGCAGGTGGAACATGCGGAAGCGCCGGATCAGCGCCGGGCTGAGAAACTGGTTGATGAAGCTCTCGTCGCGGTAATTGCTCCAGATCTCGCGCAATACGCCCTCGACGTCGCCCTTGCCGGCAATATCGGGGAACCAGTCGCGGTCCTCGTCTTCCGGGTCCTTCACGATCCGCTCGATGTCCTGCATCATGGCAAAGCCGAGCGCGTAGGGGTTGAAGCCGGAATAGCGTCGGTCGTCGAATTCCGGCTGGAACACCACATTGGTGTGCGACTGCAGGAATTCGAGGAAATTGCCGTCGGTGATCTGGCCCTGCTGATGCAGCCGATTCAAGATGCGGTAATGGACGTAGGTCGCGGTGCCCTCGTTCATCACCTTGGTCTGGCCCTGCGGATAGAAGTATTGTGCGATGTGGCGCACGATGCGGATGAGCTCGCGTTGCCAACCCTGCAGGCGCGGCGCGGTCTTCTCGAGGAAATAGAGGATGTTCTCCTGCGGCAGACCGAGCAGCGCGCGGCGCCGCTCGGCGGTGAGGGTAGCCTTGCTCTTGGCCTTGGTGTTCGGCACCGTCCGCCACAGATCGTTGAACACGGCTTCCTCGTGCTGCCGCCGCTCGCCGGCCCGCTTCTCCTCGGCACGCAAATCGAGCGTCTTCTTGCCGGGATAGCGGTCGACGCCATGCGACATCAGCGCATGCGCGGCATCGAGCGTCCGCTCCACCGTCTCGCGGCCATGGCGGTCCTCGCAGGCCGCGATGTAGCCCTTGGCGAATTCGAGATAGTCGAGGATGCCGTCGGCATCGGTCCACTGCTTGAACAAATAGTTGTTCTTGAAGAAGTGATTGTGCCCGAACGCCGCGTGCGCGATCACCAGCGTCTGCATCGTCGCCGTGTTCTCCTCCATCAGATAGGAGATGCAAGGCGAGGAATTGATCACGATCTCATAGGCGAGACCCATCAGGCCCTTGCGGTAGGACGCTTCCTGGAAGGCGAACTGCTTGCCGAATGACCAGTGCTTGTAGAACAGCGGCATGCCGACCGAGGAGTAGGCGTCGAGCATCTGCTCGGCCGTGATCACCTCGATCTGGTTCGGATAGACGTCGAGCCCGAGCTCGGTGCGCGCGATCTTCTCGCAGGCATCGTGAATCCGCTGCAACGTCTGGAAATCCCAGTCGGCGCCCTCGAACAACCGTTCGCCGGAAGACCCCATCAACTATACCCTTTCCTGACTGGTGGTGCGGCGCTTGAACAGGTCCTGGAACACCGGGAAGATCTCGCCGCGCTCGCTCACCTTGCGCATCGATAGCGGCGCGCCTTCGTTGCGCAGACGCTCATAGAGCGTCCAGAGCGAGGAATCCGGCATGTCGAAGGTGTAGTTGGCGGCCTCGCCGACCTCGAGATAGGCAAAGAACTGGCAGACCGGCAGGATCTTGTCGGTCAGGAGAAGCCCAGTCATCCCGCTGTCGGAGGTCATGTTGTCGCCGTCCGAGGCCTGGGCCGCGTAGATGTTCCAGTCGGCGGGCCGGAAGCGGGTGCGGACGATGTCGTTCATCGCGACCAGTGCGCTCGACACCAGCGTGCCGCCGGAGGCCGGCCCGTGGAAGAACGTATCCTCGTCCACTTCCTCGGCGCGATCGGTGTGCCGGATGAACACGATCTCGACATGCTTGTAGCGCCGCTTCAGGAACACGTAGAGCAGCATGTAGAACCGCTTCGCCAGGTCCTTCATGTGCTCGGACATCGAGCCCGAGACGTCCATCAGGCAGAACATCACGGCCTGCGCCACCGGCTTCGGCACCGTCTCGAAGCGGCGGTAGCGGATGTCGATCGGATCGATGAACGGGATCCGCTTGGCCTTGGCCTTCAACGCCTCGAGCAGCGCCAGCAGTTCGCGGCGGCGCGTCTCGTCATCGCATTCCGCAAGCTCCGCCTCGAGGGCCTCGATGTCGTCCTTGCGCGGCCGGCGCAGCGCCACGCGTCGTGCCAGCGCCCGGCTCACCGTACGGCTGATCGAGATGTTGGCGGGCGAGCCCGAGGTCGCATACCCGGCGCGCTGGATACCCTCGCTCTCGGTTTCCGCAAGCTTGCGCTTGGCGAGGTCGGGCAGCTCGAGATCGTCGAGGAAAAGGTCGACGAATTCCTCGCGGCTGAGCACGAAGCGGAAAGCGTCCTCGCTGTCGCCCTCGCCCGCACCGGAGCCCTTGGCGCCGCTCTGGTTCGGGCGCTGCAACCAGTCGCCCTCGACGAATTTCTTGTTGCCGGGCAGCACCATGTCACGGGTGCCGCCTTCGCGCCGGAACCGCGGCTCATCCATGCCGTCCAGCGGGATAGTCACCTCGCCGCCTTCAAGGACATCCTTGATGTCCCGATCCTGCGACGACTTCTTGACGGCCCCCTGCACCAGCGCCTTGGCGCGCCGCAGGAAGCGCTGGCGGTTCTCCAGGCTCTTGCTACCCGGATTCAACCGCCGATCGACGATGTGCATGACCACTTTGCATCTGCCTCGCGCCGGATGCGATCAGAGTCGCATCGCATTCTTGCTTGGACGGAACGGAAGGCCGGTTGTTGCCGGCTTTCCGGATCGTGCATCAGCCGGCCTGCTTCACCCGCATGTACCACTCGACGAGCCGGCGGACCTGGCGCTCGGTATAGCCGCGCTCCACCATCCGCTCGACGAACTCGCCATGCTTCTTCTCGGTCTCGCCGTCCTTCTTGGAACCGAACGAGATCACCGGCAGCAGATCCTCGACCTGCGAGAATATCCGCTTCTCGATCACGTCGCGAACCTTTTCGTAGGAGGTCCAGCTCGGGTTCTTGCCGCCATTGTGCGCCCGCGAACGCAGCGAGAACTTGACGACCTCGTTGCGGAAATCCTTCGGGTTGGCGATGCCGGCCGGTTTCTCGATCTTGGTCAACTCCTGGTTCAGGAGTTCCCGGTTCATCAGCTGGCCGGTGTCGGGATCCTTGAAGTCCTGATCCTCGATCCAGGCGTCGGCGTAGTCGACATAGCGGTCGAACAGGTTCTGGCCGTAGTCGGCGTAGGATTCCAGATATGCCTTCTGGATCTCGTTGCCGATGAACTCGGCATAACGGGGCGCGAGATCGGCCTTGATGAATTCGAGATAGCGCTTCTCGGTCTCGTCGGGCAGCTGCTCGCGGCGGATCGCCATCTCCAGCACATACATCAGATGCACCGCGTCGGCGCCGACCTCCGTGGTGTCGTGGTTGAAGGTCGAGGCCAGCACCTTGAAGGCAAAGCGGGTGGAGACGCCGTCCATGCCCTCGTCGACGCCGGCCGCGTCCTTGTACTCCTGCACGCTGCGCGCCTTCGGATCGGATTCCTTCAGGCTCTCGCCGTCATAGACCCGCATCTTGCCGAACAGCGTCGAGTTCTCGTGCTTGCGCAGCCGCGACATCACCGAGAAGCGGGCCAGCGTTTCCAGCGTGGCCGGCGCGCAGGGCGCGGCGGCGAGCTCGGAGCCCTGGATCAGCTTCTCGTAGATCTTCTGCTCCTCGGTGACCCGCAGGCAGTACGGGACCTTGATGACGCAGATGCGGTCGATGAAGGCCTCGTTGTTCTTGTTGGTCTTGAAGCTCTGCCACTCAGCCTCGTTGGAGTGCGCAAGGATGATGCCGGTGAACGGAATCGCACCGATGTTCTCGGTGCCGATGTAATTGCCCTCCTGCGTCGCGGTCAGCAGCGGGTGCAGCATCTTGATCGGCGCCTTGAACATCTCGACGAACTCGAGCACGCCCTGGTTGGCGCGGTTGAGGCCGCCGGAATAGCTGTAGGCGTCCGGATCGTTCTGGGCATAGGTCTCGAGCTTGCGGATGTCGACCTTGCCGACCAGCGAGGAGATGTCCTGATTGTTCTCGTCACCGGGCTCGGTCTTGGCAACCGCGATCTGGCGCAGCCGAGAGGGCTGGATGCGCGCGACGCGGAATTGCGAGATGTCGCCGCCGAACGCCTCGAGCCGCTTGTAGGCCCAGGGCGACATCAGCCCGCTCAGCCGGCGGCGCGGAATGCCGTACTTCTCCTCGATCATCGGCCCGAGCTGCTCGGGGTCGAACAGCCCGAGCGGGCTCTCGAACACCGGCGACAGCTCGTCGCCCGCCTTCAGCACGTAGATCGGATGGATTTCCATCAACGCCTTGATGCGCTCGGCGAGCGACGACTTGCCGCCGCCGACCGGCCCGAGCAGATAGAGGATCTGCTTGCGCTCTTCGAGGCCCTGCGCGGCGTGGCGGAAGAAGCCGACCAGGCGCTCGATCGTGTCTTCCATGCCGTAGAAGCCGGCGAAGGCCGGATACGACCGTATCGTACGGTTCAAAAAGATACGGCCAAGGCGTGGGTCCTTGGCCGTGTCGATCATCTGGGGCTCACCGATTGCCGCTAGTAACCGCTCGGCCGCATTGGCGTATCGCATCGGATCACTTCGACACGACTCCAGATACTCGGCCATCGACATGTCGGTCTGGCTTCGCGCTTCAAACGACCTTGCGAAGGCGTTGAACAAAGAATCGTTGTACATGATCCCTCTCTCCACGATATGTATCGCCGCACGACTGACACGAGTCGTAACAAGAGCGTCCTAGGATCGAATCAGCGTCGGCACGCTGGGTCTATTGGACACTCGACCGACTCACTTCGGCAATGCACGGCGCGTGCAGCCTCTGCCTTATCAACAGGCAGGAAGCTTAATGGTTCATCAATATCCCCCGTTGGCGGCCTGTTTTTGACGTTTGTAACCCCTCCGCCACATCCGTGGTTTAACGGGGCCCAAGCCTCCGAACAGGCTTCCGAAGCGGGCATCCGACCGAGGCGACTTCCCCGTCCGAAATGAACGTTGGGCTTCCCTGAAAACGTGTGACCGTCCAGCCTTGGCGTCAAGATGCGCGCGTCACAGATTCGGATGAACAAACATTCAGAAGCCGTTGAACGCGCCTTCTTCTCGCCGCGACTAAGGCAACGAGCCCGTGCAGTTCCGCGCGGCACCATTGCCGCGCTGTAGAGATGACACCTTCACAGCGCGGCATATTCCCAAGGCCGATCATGCAACGAACGTTCCTAGTTGTCGCACTCGCAGCCGCCGCCTGTGCCGGCGCGTCGTCAGCCGTCCAGGCGCAGGAGGAGGTCGACAAGGCGGTCGACCAGGGCCTGGCAGCCGCCTTCGACAACAGGATGTTCGCCGGCCCGCCCGGCTCGAAAGCCTACGCCTGCTTCGTGCGGCGCTACGATGCAAATCATCTCGCGCAGCACCCGAAGCAGAAGGTCAACACGATGAAGCTTCTGGTCGAGGCCGAAGACGCGCCGGAGGACAAGACCACCAACTACTCGTTCCGCCTTGGTGTCACCTACCGTCACCGCTCCGGCAATTTCGACTCCAGCGGCTACTGCAACCACGCGATCGCGACCGAATCCGGACAGGACATCCGCTTCGAATGCGGCGTCGATTGTGAAGGCGGCGGTATCAGCGTGGCGTTGTCGAAGGACGATAAATCCGCGATCGCACGCCTCGCCAGCATCCGGATGTGGAATCGCAACAAGCCCGACGATGACGCGGAAGAAGAACTGGTCGCCGGCGCCGACGACAAGATGTTTCGTCTCGATCGCGCCGGCTTGAACGAATGCGCCGAACTTGTGACCGACCGCAAGGAACTCGCAGCGCTTCGCCACAAGTGATAGGCTTGATCAGATCAGCAACGATCGCGCGAGGGACGCCATGCATCGACGCAGCATCCTGTGGGGCACGCTCTCCGCGCTCGGTGCCGCCTTCGCGGCGCCACAGGCGCAGGCTGCCACCGAGACAGCGCCGCAAAGGCTGAAGGTGGTCTACCACCTCGACGACCTCGACAAGGTCAGTTTCGTGATCGGCAATATCCAGAACCATCTCGAGGGCGTCGGCGGTCCCGGCAATGTGACGATCGCGCTGGTGGTCCACGGCCAGGCGCTGAAGGCGTTTCATGCGTCCGGAGCCAACCCCGACCTGTCCAAGCATGTCGGACAGTTCAGCCGGGATGGCATCGAGCTCGCCGCCTGCGGCAACACCATGAAATCGCAGAACATCGGCCTTGCCGACCTGCTTCCCGGCTTCGTCGCCGCCGAGCGCGGCGGCGTCGTGCGGCTCGCCGAGCTGCAATCCCAGGGCTATCTCTACCTGCGTCCCTGAGGTTCGGGCGCGCAGCGCAACGCGTCATAAAAATGTGCTGAGATCGGGGTCTGCTCGGGGTGCATCCGAGGGGATCGAACTGTTGTGAATGGCGTTATCCCTTGGGAATGCTGATATTCCGCCCGGGCCCCCAGTCATGTTGACAATCCCGCTCCGCCCCCGAAAGCTGCCCGGGAACCCAAAAATCGACCCTCGATCGAACGAGAACAGGCACCCATGAACCCCGTCAAAGCACTCGAAAATCACCGCCAGGCCGTCTGGCTGGACTTCCTGGCCCGCGGCTTCGTCGCCAAGGGCGACCTGAAGCGGCTGATCGAGACCGACGGCGTCAAAGGCGTGACGTCCAACCCCTCGATCTTCGAGAAGGCGATCGGCTCTTCGGACGAATATGACGGCGCGATCGGCCAGGCGCTGAAGAAGGGCGACCGCTCGGTTGCCGACCTGTTCGAGCATCTTGCCGTCGTCGATATTCAGCACGCCGCCGACGTGCTGCGCCCGGTCTACGACCAGAGCCATGGCGGCGACGGCTTCGTCAGCCTCGAAGTGTCGCCCTATCTGGCGATGGACACCAAGGGCACGATCGCCGAGGCCGAGCGGCTCTGGAAAGACGTCCACCGCAAGAACCTGATGGTCAAGGTGCCGGCGACGCCAGAGGGATTGCCGGCGATCGAGTATCTGATCGGCGAAGGCATCAGCATCAACATCACGCTCCTGTTCTCGCAGGAGGTCTATCGCCAGGTCGCCGAGGCCTACCTCAAGGGCCTGGAAAAATACGTCGCCAAGGGCGGCGATCCCTCCCATGTCGCAAGCGTCGCGAGCTTCTTCGTCAGCCGCATCGACTCTGCCGTCGACAAACAGCTCGACGAGAAGATCGCAAAGGCCAACGATCCGCATGAAAAGGAGCGCCTCGCCGCGCTCAAGGGCAAGGTGGCGATCGCCAATGCAAAACTCGTCTATCAGGACTACAAGCGCCTGTTCTCGGGCCCGCGCTGGGACAAGCTCACCGCCAAGGGCGCCAAGCCGCAGCGGCTGTTGTGGGCGTCGACCGGCACCAAGAACAAGGATTACAGCGACGTGCTCTATGTCGAGGAGCTGATCGGCCCCGACACCGTCAACACCATGCCGCCGGCCACCCTCGACGCCTTCCGCGACCATGGCAAGCTCCGCGACAGCCTCGAGGAGAACGTCGCGGACGCCCGCCAGGTGCTGGAGCAGCTGGAGAAGTCCGGCATCTCGCTCGACGCGATCACCGAGGAGCTGGTCAAGGACGGCGTCAAGCTGTTCGCAGACGCCGCCGACAAGCTGTACGGCGCGGTTGCCTTCAAGCGTGCCACCTCGCTCGGCGGCGGCATCGACCACCAGAAGCTGGCGCTCGGCGCCACCATCGCGAAGGCGGTCGAGAACAGCACCGAGGAATGGCGTACCTCCGCCAAGATCCGCAGGCTCTGGCACAAGGACAAGTCGGTCTGGACCGGCGACGACGAGGACAAATGGCTGGGCTGGCTGACCAGCGCCGCCTCCGCCGACGTCGCCGACTACGAGGATTTCGCCAAGCGCGTGAAGGGCCAGAACTTCACCGACGCCGTTGTGCTCGGCATGGGCGGCTCGAGCCTCGGACCGGAGGTCTTGGCCCAGACCTTCCCGCACAAGTCCGGCTTCCCGCGGCTGCACGTGCTCGACTCCACCGATCCGGCGCAGGTCCGCGCGATGGAGGAGTATGTCGACATCGCCAAGACGCTGTTCATCGTCTCCTCCAAATCCGGCGGTACCACCGAGCCGAACGTCATGAAGGACTATTTCTTCGACCGGGTCGCCAAGGCGATCGGCAAGGACAAGGCCGGCCACCGCTTCATCGCGGTCACCGATCCGGGCTCGTCGTTGCAGAAGATCGCGATCAAGCAGGGCTTTGCCCGCATCTTCTATGGCGACCCTGCGATCGGCGGCCGCTACTCCGTGCTGTCGCCGTTCGGCCTGGTGCCGGCGGCTGCCGCGGGCATCGATGTCCGCAGCCTGCTCGGCCATACGCTCGCCATGGTGCGCTCCTGCGGCGCCGACGTGCCGCCGCAGGAAAACCCGGGCGTCCAGCTCGGGCTTGCGATGGGCATTGCGGGCCTCGAGGGCCGCGACAAGGTGACGATCTTCGCCTCGCCCGACGTCGCCGATTTCGGCGCCTGGGCCGAGCAGCTGATCGCGGAATCGACCGGCAAGGACGGCAAGGGCCTGATCCCGATCGAGGGCGAGACGCTCGGCGATCCCGGCGTCTATGGCAACGACCGCTTCTTCATCGATCTGCGCACCGAAAGCGAGACCGACGCCGCGCATGAGGCGAAGCTTGCCGCGCTCGAAGCCGCCGGCCATCCGGTGGTCCGGATCGTCATGAAGTCGATCGACCATATCGGCCAGGAGTTTTTCCGTTTCGAGATCGCGACCGCGGTGGCGGGCTCGATCCTCGGCATCAACCCGTTCAACCAGCCCGACGTCGAGGCGGCCAAGATCAAGACCCGCGAGCTGACGGCGGCATTCGAGAAGACCGGATCACTGCCGGCCGAAGAGCCGGTGGTATCGGCCGACGGGGTCGATCTCTACACCGATGCGCAGAACGCCGAGGAGCTGCGCAAGGCCGGCGCCAATGGCGATCTCGGTTCCTGGGTCAAGGCCCACCTCTCGCGCTCCGGCCGCGGCGACTATGTCGCTTTGCTCGCCTATATCGAGCGCGACGGTGACACCATGGACGCCATGCAGGCGATGCGTCTCAAGGTCCGCGATGCAAAACATCTTGCGACCTGCGCCGAATTCGGCCCGCGCTTCCTGCACTCGACAGGACAGGCCTACAAGGGCGGCCCCGACAGCGGCGTGTTCCTCCAGCTCACGACCGACGACCCAAAGGACCTGGCGGTGCCTGGCCAGAAGGCGAGCTTCGGCGTGATCAAGGCGGCGCAGGCTCGCGGCGATTTCGACGTGCTCACCGAGCGCGGTCGCCGGGCGCTGCGCGTGCACCTCAAGGGTGACCTTACCTCCGGGCTGGCGGCGCTCGATGCCGCGATCTCGGCTGCACTGAACTGACGGAGGCCACGATGCAACTCGGCATGATCGGCCTCGGGCGGATGGGCGGCAACATCGTCCGCCGCCTGATGAGCAACGGCCACACCGCCGTGGTCTACGACAAGGACCCCAAGGCGGTCGCGGCGCTGGTCGCCGACAACGCCACCGGCGCCTCGTCGCTGGAGGATTTCGTGCTCAAGCTGGAAGCGCCGCGTACCGCCTGGGTGATGCTGCCGGCCGGCAAGATCACCGAATCCACCATCGAGGCGCTCGCAAAGCTGATGCAGCCCGGCGACGTGATCATCGACGGCGGCAACACCTTCTGGCAGGACGACGTCCGCCGCGGCAAGGCGCTCAGGGAGCGCGGGCTGCACTACGTCGATGTCGGCACCAGCGGCGGCATCTGGGGCATCGAGCGCGGCTATTGCATGATGATCGGCGGCGAGAAGGGCGTGGTCGACCGGCTCGACCCGATCTTCAAGACGCTGGCGCCCGGGATCGGCGACATCCCGCGCACCCACGGCCGCGACGGCCGCGATCACCGCATCGAGCAGGGCTACATCCACGCCGGTCCCGTTGGCGCCGGGCATTTCGTCAAGATGATCCACAACGGCATCGAATATGGCCTGATGCAGGCCTATGCCGAAGGCTTCGACATCCTGAAGAACGCCAATATCGAGGCGCTGCCGCCGGACCATCGGTTCGATCTCGACATCGCCGACATCGCCGAAGTCTGGCGCCGCGGCAGCGTGATCCCGTCCTGGCTGCTCGACCTTACCGCGTCCGCACTGGCGCAGAACCACACGCTCGACAATTACTCCGGCTTTGTCGAGGATTCCGGCGAAGGCCGCTGGACCGTCAATGCCGCGGTCGACGAGGCGGTGCCGGCCGAGGTGCTGACGGCCGCGCTCTACACCCGATTCCGCTCGCGCAAGGATCACACCTTCGCCGAGAAGATCCTCTCGGCGATGCGCGCAGGTTTCGGCGGCCACAAGGAGCCCCCGAAGAAGGCTTGACTTGAAGCATTGTCGAGCGAAGTGGGCACCGGTTCGCGTAAAGAAAACACGTCTAGAGCATGATCCGGAAAAGTGGAAGCCGGCTTTCATGCTCAAACAAGGAGATGAGATCATGATGCGATTCTGTGGAAACGCATCATGATCTAGAAGATAACCGCGGAAGGTCACGTGCAGAAGAAACCCGATCCCTGCTCCTTCATCATCTTCGGCGCCACCGGTGATCTGACGCACCGGCTGGTCGTCCCGGCGCTCTACAATCTCGCCGCCGGCAACCTGCTGCCGGACAAATTCTGCGTCGTCGGCATCGCCCGCAAGGGCATGTCGAGCGACCAGATGAAAGACAGCCTGCTACAAGGACTGCGAAAGTTCGCCACCCGCCCGGTGGACGAGGCGGTCGTCACGCGCCTGTTCGAATGCGTCACCGCGATCGAGGCCGATCCGAGCGATCCCCCTTCCTTCGATGCCATGAACGAACGGCTCGACAAGCTCGAGAAGGCCCGCGGTACCGGCGGCAACCGTCTGTTCTATCTTGCGACCCCGCCGAAGGCCTTCCTGCCGATCAGCGAGCAGCTCGGCCGCACCGGCATGCTGAAGGAGAACGGCGCCTGGCGGCGGCTGATCATCGAAAAGCCGTTCGGCACCGATCTGCCTTCGGCCAGAGCGCTCAACGCCGCGCTGCTGAAGCTGATGGACGAGCATCAGATCTACCGGATCGACCATTACCTCGGCAAGGAAACGGTGCAGAACATCCTGGTGCTGCGCTTTGCCAACGGCATGTTTGAGCCGATCTGGAATCGCAACCACATCGACCACGTCCAGATCACCGTCGACGAGAAGCTCGGCGTCGGTCATCGCGGCAGCTTCTATGACGCCACCGGCGCGCTGCGTGACATGGTGCCGAACCATCTGTTCCAGCTGCTGTCGCTGGTGACGATGGAGCCGCCGGCGCGGTTCGACGCCCATGCGGTGCGCTCCGAAAAGGCCGAGGTGCTGAGCGCGATCCAGCTCCAGAGCGAGCAGGAGGCGTTGTCCAACTCGGTGCGCGGCCAGTATCGCGCCGGCCGGATCGGCGACACCGAGATCGAGGACTATCTGAAGACGCCGGATGTCAGGCCCGACAGCTCGACCGAGACCTATGCCGCGCTGAAGCTGACCATCGACAATTGGCGCTGGGCCAGCGTGCCGTTCTATCTGCGCACCGGCAAGGCGCTGGCTACCAAGCGCACCGAGATCGCGATCAAGTTCAAGCAGGCGCCGTTCGCGATGTTCCGCGATACGGCGGTCGACCGCCTGTCGCAGAACTACATGGTCATCTCAACCGAGCCGACCGAAGGCATCGAGCTGCAGTTCAACACCAAGGTGCCGGGCCCGACCATCAACATCGATGGCGTCGAGATGAAGTTCCGCTACAAGGACTACTTCAAGGCCGAGCCATCGACCGGTTACGAGACGCTGATCTATGACTGCATGATCGGCGACAATCTGCTGTTCCAGCGCGCCGACAGCGTCGAGGCCGGATGGCAAGCGGTGCAGCCCTTCCTCGACGCCTGGAAGAGCGCTGGCGGACGCGGTCTGCAACCCTACAAGGCCGGCACCGAAGGCCCGGAGGCCGCCAACGCGCTGCTGACCCGCGACGGCCGCAGCTGGCGGAAGCTCGGCTGACATGACCACGAGCGGCGAGCGCAGGATCATCACGGTCGCCGATCCGGCGGCCCTGGCGAAGACCGCCGCCGAGCGGGTGATCGCCCGGATCGACCAGAATCCCGGGCGGATCGCGATCTGCCTCACCGGCGGCTCCAGCCCCAAGGCGCTCTACGAGCTGCTGGCGACGCCGGACTATCGCAGGCGGATTCCGTGGGATCGCATCGACTGGTTCATCGGCGACGAGCGGCTGGTGCCGCGCAAGGACAGACTGCACAATATGAGCATGGCGCGCCAGGCATTCCTCGACCGCTGCGCGCCGGCGGCGAATGTGCACCCGATCGCAACCGACACCGCCGATCTCAGGGATCCCGACGTCAGCGCGGCGCTGTACGAGAACGAGCTGATGGCGTTCTACGGCGCCGAGCACCTCGATCCGACGCGGCCGCTGTTCGACCTGGTGCTGATGGGAATGGGGCCGGACGGCCACACCGCCTCGCTGTTTCCAGGTTATCCCGCAGTCGAGGAAACCCTGCGCTGGGTGGTCGGGGTGCCCAAGGCCAATGTCGAGCCGTTCGTGCCGCGGGTCTCATTGACCCTGCCTGCCCTCGCCTCCTGCCGCGAGATGCTGTTCGAAGTGTCAGGCGAAAACAAGCGCGCGATCTTGACGCGCCTGTTCGCAGGCGAGAACCTGCCGGCAAACCGCGCACGATCGCTGGGCGAGACCGTCTGGCTGATCGATCAGGCCGCGCTGCCGGAGGATTTTCGTGGATGATTTCGCTGGGTGACTTTCTTGGGTGACGGGCAGAACCCCTGCGCCCTGGTCGTGATGGGCGTCTCCGGCTCGGGCAAGAGCACCATCGCCGACCGCCTCGCGATCCGGATCGGCTGGCGCTTCGAGGATGGCGACAGCTTTCATCCGCCGAGCAATGTCGCGAAGATGCATTCCGGCCGGCCGCTCACCGACGAGGATCGCTGGCCCTGGCTGCGCGCGATCGCCGCCGAGATCGACCGCACTTGCGGCGTCCGCGAGCGCGCCGTGATCGCCTGCTCGGCGCTGAAGCGCAGCTATCGCGACATCCTGGTGCATGGCCGCCGCGATATCCGCATCATCTTCCTCGACGGCACGCAGGAGCTGATCGCCACGCGGCTGGCCGCGCGCAAGGACCATTTCATGCCGCCGGGCCTGCTCGCCAGCCAGTTCAAGACGCTGGAACCGCCGACGCCGGACGAACGCCCGATCACGGTCGCGATCGACCGTTCGATCGACAGCATCGTCGAAGACATCGTCAGTCAACTGAAACTGGATCGCTCATGACCCGCATCGCACTTGTCGTATCCGATGTCGACGGCACGCTGCTCACCAAGGACAAGACCTTGACCGATGGCGCCCTCACGGCGGTGCGCAGGCTGCATGAGGCCGGCGTCGGCTTCACCATCGTCTCCAGCCGGCCGACTATCGGTATGGGCTTTCTGGTTGCACCGCTCGCGATCAAGTTGCCGATCGGCGCCTTCAACGGCTCGTCGATCGTCGATCCGCAATTGAGGCCGCTCGAGCAGCATGTGATCCCGCCGGCCGTGGCCAAGCGCAGCATCGATCTGCTTCGCGCGCGCGACGTCGACATCTGGCTGTTCACCAACGACCGCTGGCTGACCCGCAATCCGGACGGCGAGTACAACGCGCACGAAAAGCGCGCGATCAAGCATGATCCGACCATCGTCGACGATTTCACCCCCTATCTCGACCAGGCCTGCAAGATCGTCGGTGCGAGTTCCGATGCGCCCCTGCTACAACGCTGCGAGGCTGAGATGCAGCAGATGGTCGGCCCTGATGCGACCGCGGTCCGCTCGCAGACCTATTATCTCGACGTCACCCCGCCCGGCCACGACAAGGGCACTTTCGTCGAGGGCATCGCGAAACGCCTCGGCGTGTCGCTGGAGAATGTCGCCACCATCGGCGACATGCAGAACGACCTGCCGATGTTCGCCCGAAGCGGGATCTCGTTCGCGATGGGCAATGCCAGCGATGACGTCAAGGCGCGCGCCACGCATGTCACCGAGACCAACGAGCGTGACGGTTTCGCGCGCGCGATGGACGTGGTGCTGACGACAGGTCGCTAAGGCACCATCAGCTCGACCGCTGCACCGCGGGCTTCTCGGCGTGGGTCCTGGCGGCGCTGAGATTGTGCACGGTATTGATCAGCGCGATATGGGTCAGCGCCTGCGGGAAGTTGCCGGTCTGGCGGCCGGCACCGGAATCGAACTCCTCCGCCAGCAGTCCGAGATCGTTTGCGACCGCCACCACGCGGTCGAACATGGTCTGCGCCTTGTCGAGATCTCCCGCCAGTACATGGGCGTCGGCAAGCCACAGGCTGCAGGCCAGGAATGCGCCCTCGATCGGCTGGATTTCATCCGACACCTCGCGCGGATCGTGCCGCAGCACAAAGCCGTCGCGCATCATGTGGCGCTCGACCGCCGCGATCGTGGCGCGGATGCGCGGATCGTCCGGCGGCAGGAAGCCGACCGACGGCAGCAGCAGGAGGCTGGCGTCGAGCAGCTTCGAGCCATAGCTCTCGACGAAGCTGTTGAGGTCGGGATCGAAGCCGCGTCGGCAGACGTCGCGATGGATGGCCTCGCGCAGCACCCGCCATTTGACCAGTGGCGCCTTGAAGCCGAACCGCTCCGCGCTCTTGATGGCGCGATCGAAAGCGACCCAGCACATCACCTTGGAGAACACGTAGTGCCTGGGAACGCCGCGCCGCTCCCAGATGCCGTGATCCGGCCGGTCCCAGACATCTGCGAGATGATTGACGACGGTGCATTCCAGCGACCAGTTCTCCTCGTCGAGCTTGAGTTTGACCATGCGAGACTGGTGGAAGGCGTCGATCAGCTCGCCATAGACGTCGAGCTGAAGCTGTGCATGGGCGGCGTTGCCGACGCGGACCGGCGTTGCTCCCTCATAGCCGGGCAGCCATCCGGCCTCCCATTCGAGCAAGCGGCGCTGCCCCAGGATACCGTACATGATCTGCATGTTGGCCGGCGCGCCGGCCACCGCCCGCAGCAGCCAGTTGTGCCAGGCCGCCGCTTCCTCGGTATAGCCCGAATTCATCAGCGCCAGCAGCGTGAAGGTGGCGTCGCGCAGCCAGCAGAAGCGGTAGTCCCAGTTGCGCGCGCCGCCGAGCTTTTCCGGCAGTGACGTGGTCGGTGCCGCGACGATGCCGCCGGTCGGCCTGAAGGTCAGCGCCTTCAGCGTGATCAGCGAACGCATCACGAGGCCGCGCTGATAGCTGCTGTCGTAGGTCGAACGGCTGCACCATTCCTTCCAGTAATCCTCGGTATCCTTCAGCGCCGCTTCGGGATCGATCGGCTCCGGCAGCGGCTGGTAGGACGCCCCGTAGGTCAGGATGAACGGCACGGTGTCGCCCTCGCCGACCTCGAAATCGGCGATCGTGGTCAGGTCCTTGCCTGTGGTTTCGACCGGCGTGCGCAGCACGGTCATGTCCTGCCCGCAGATCGCCAACAGCCCCTCGCCGTCCGGATTCTTCTTCACCCAGGGGACATCGACGCCGTAGCCGAAGCGGATCACCAGCTCCATGTGCATCCTGACGCGGCCGCTGATCCCGCGCACGAGGCGCACCACGTCGGAGGCGTTGCCGCGCGGCGGCATGAAGTCGGTCAGCACAACCACGCCGCTTGCGGTCTCGAACCGCGTCTCCAGGATCAGCGTGTCGTCCCGATAGCGGCGCGAGGTCTGCTTGATCTCATCGGCCGGCGCCAGCAGCCAGCGGCCATTCCGCGACGTGCCGAGCAGCGCCGCGAAGCACGCCTCGGAATCGAACGCCGGCCAGCACAGCCAGTCGATCGAGCCGTCGCGGCCGACCAGCGCGGCGGTCTCGCAATCGCCGATCAATCCATAGTCTTCGATCCGGGAAGCCACACACCATGCTCCGCATTAGCCCGCGTGCAACCGCTCGCGGGTTGCGCGCTTCAGCGCCTCGATATCGATCGCCGACGCGAGCTGCTCGAGCGGGATCGGGAGCCGGCGTTTCCAGTTCGGATGCTCGTAGACGGTGCCTGGGATGTTGGGCTGCTCGACAATGCCGAGCAGATCCTCCATCGACACCGCCAGCATCCGCGACCGCGTCCGCGCCATGAAACTCACGACCGAATCAAAATCATTGCTGTGGATGTCGTGCCGGCGCAGCACGTCGTCGAGCTGGCCGAGCGCGTCCCAGCGCCCCTGGTCGGTCTCGCCGGGATCGATCCCGAGTCCGCGCTTGGTCTTGAGGTCGCTGAACGAGCGCCAGCCGGCATAGGTCGAGAGGTCGTGGGTGTTGAAGGTGACCAGCGCGTTCGGCAGATAATAGTCGGCGTTGCGGAACACGCCCTGGTCGTCGGTCTCGAACATCATCACGAGGTAGGACCAGATGCCCCAGCCGTTCATCTGCTCGCGGAACCCCGGCGGCACGGTGCCAAGGTCCTCGCCGATCACGACGCAGCGGCTGGCCGTGCTTTCCTGCGCGGTCGCCGCCAGCAGCGCCTCGAACGGCATCAGCACATAGGCGCCATTGGCCGGCCCGAAGCCGCGCGGCACCAGATAAAGCCGCTTCAGCCCGAAAGCGTGGTCCAGCCTGATCGCGCCGGCATGGTGCATCGAGGCGCGCAGCATCTGCCGGAACGGCTCGAACGAGCGCTGTTCGAGGCCCGCGGCGTTGAAGCCGGCCAGCCCCCAGTCCTGGCCCGCCGTGTTGAGCGGGTCCGGCGGCGCGCCGACACCGAGATGACGCGAGATCGCAGTCTGCTCATTCCAAGCGTCGAAACCATCCGACTGCACGCCGACGGCGACGTCGAGATAGAGCCCGACCCCCATGCCGAGCTTGTGCGCCAGCGCCTGGCAGGCGCCGAGCTGGCGCTCCGCCGTCCATTGCACGAATTCGACGAACTCGACCTCGGCGGCGCTGTCGCGCGCCTCCCGCAATTTGGCGCAAGCCGCGTCGCTGGGTTGCCGCCATTCGTCCGGCCACTCCCACCACGGCTTGTTGAACTTGTGCCGCATCGTTTCGAAGCAGGCGAAGCGCGACAGCAGTGCGCCCTGCTCGTTGCGAAAAGCCTCGAAATCCTGCCGGCGGCCGGGACCGGGATTGGCCTTGAAGGCAGCGAAGGCCGCGCGCAGCGCGGGCCATTTCAACGCCGCAACGCCGACATAGTCGACCAGGTCTTGGCCACGGAGCTGCGCCAGCGCGGCCTGCGTCGCGGCATCGATGCGGTATTCGGGAATCTTCTCGACATCGACATAGAGCGCGTTGAGGAACAGCCGGCTGCTCGGGGAATATGGACTGCAGTCGCCCGGCCGATCGTCGAATAGCGCATGCAGCGGATTGAGCCCGATGCCGTCGGCGCCGAGCTGCCGGGCGAATGTGAGCAGCCACTGCAGATCGGTGAAGTCGCCGATGCCCCAGTTGCGTGCGGAGCGCACGCCGTAGAGCTGCACCGCGATCACCCAGCAGCGATCGAACGTGCCGCCGAACGCGCCCTCCGGCGCCACCAGGAACGGCAGCTGCTCGCTGCCCGATGCGTCCGACAGCAGCAAGCGGTGCACGCCCTCCGGGAGGCCGGACGGCCACGCAACGTTCCGCCCATGCGCCTCGCCTTGCGCGAGCACCGCATCGCCGCTCATGACCTTCCATTGCACCGGAAGCTGCGCCGCCTCGGCAAGCTGCGTTTGCGCAGCCTGGCCGCCTCTGACGACCACGGGATCGGTGACGATCCGCCGCGGCGTCTGGGGCGGCAGCGCCGCCAGGATCGCCGTCAGCGCCTCCGGGGTTGTCACACGACGGTGACCGCTCCCATCGATATACTCGGTCTGGATTCCCAGGGTCTGGGCTTCGGCGTAAAGGTCCATTCGGCACGCTGTCTGCTCGCAACGGTATTGGGATCGTTGCTAAATTGTATAGATACGGGAAAGGGATAGTTGATGTTCAACGCTCTACCCTATCAAGCGTTCCCACCGGGAACCAATGCCCGGCGAGCGGCTTTCTATATGGGTCTGGCGCGCCTCCTTCCCGGCGTCGGGACGTCATTTGCTTATTCAATGGCGGCATCACCGTGAACAAAACTCTCCGGCCTGTCGAGAGTGCCCATGGCACTTTTCATATCACCGATGTCTACCCGTCGGTCGACGGCGGCCGCTTTCCGGTCAAGCGCATCGCAGGCGAACCTGTCGAGGTGTGGGCCGACATCTACCGTGACGGACATGACGTGATTTCAGCGGCATTGGTGTGGCGGCACGACGGCGACAACGCGTGGCAGGTCGCGCCGATGTCGCAGCATAGCGACGACCGCTGGGGCGGTGCCTTCGTGCCCGACCGGCCCGGCCGCTACACCTACGCGATCGAGGCCTGGACCGACGACTTCGCCAGCTGGCGGCATCGCTTCGAGCAGAAGCAGCGCGACGGCGGCGACCACACGCTGGACGCGGTCGAAGGCGCGGGGATGCTGACCCGGGCGCAGGCCGGGGGACCCGCCGCAGCCGCCGTGATCATCCGGCAGTGTGAAATCTATCTGCAGAGCGGCGAACCGGGCGCGCTGCTGGCACCGGAATTGCGCGAGGCGATGGCCGGCAGCCAGTTCCGGCGCGATTTGATGCGCTCGCCGCTCTATCCCCTCACCGCCGACCGGCCGCGGGCGCGCAGCGGGGCGTGGTACCAGATGTTTCCGCGCAGCCAGGGCAAGCGACCGGGCGTGCATGCGACCTTCAGCGATTGCATCGCGCGGCTGCCCGACATTGCCGCGATGGGGTTTGACGTCGTGCTGCTGGCGCCGATCCACCCGATCGGGCGGACGCATCGCAAGGGCCGCAACAATGCCGCGATCGCGCAGGCCGGCGATCCCGGCAGCCCCTACGCGATCGGCTCGGCCGAGGGCGGCCACGACGGGGTGCATCCGGAGCTCGGCACGCTCGACGATTTCCGCGCTTTCGTTGCGGCCTGCCAGTCGCACGGCCTCGAGGTCGCGCTCGATTTCGCCGTGCAATGCTCGCCCGATCACCCCTGGCTGACCGAGCATCCCCAGTGGTTCAAGCGGCGACCGGACGGATCGGTGCGTACGGCCGAACATCCGCCCCAGCGCTGGGACGATGTCGTCAATCCGGATTTCAGCTGCGACGATGCCGCCGCGCTGTGGCGCGCGCTGCGCGATGTGGTGCTGTTCTGGGTCGAGCAGGGCGTCAAGATTTTCCGGGTCGACAATCCGCACACCAAGCCGCTGGCATTCTGGGAATGGCTGATCCGCGAGGTGCAGGACCGCGACGCGGATGTACTGTTCCTTGCGGAAACCTTCGCGCGGCCGAAACTGATGAAGGGCCTGGCCAAGCTCGGCTTCACACAATCCTACAGCTACTTCACCTGGCGCACCCAGCGCATCGAGCTCGAACAGTATCTCGGCGAGTTGATCTCCTATCCCGAGCGTGACTTCTTTCGGCCGAATTTCTTCGTCAACACACCTGATATCCTGCCCTTCCATTTGCAAAGCGGCGAATCCTGGATGTTCAAGTCGCGTCTCGCGCTGGCCGCGACGCTGTCAAGCAGCTACGGCATTTACAGCGGTTTCGAGCTGCGCGAGCACACGCCGGTCCCCGGTCGCGAGGAATATCTCAACTCGGAGAAGTATGAGATCAGGGTGCGCGACTGGGACGAGCCAGGGAACATCAAGCCTTACATTGCGGCGCTCAACCGGATCAGGCGCGGCAATCCGGCCCTGCAACAATTCGCCAATCTGCGCTTTATCAACGTCGATGACGGCGGCGTGATCGGCTTCGTCAAGGAGGCGGTCGATCAGGGCAATGTGATCGCGACTGCGATTGCCTTGTCGGCCGAGCCGCGTGAGGTCTGGCTTCCGCTCGGCGACGTCATGGTCGGCCAAGGGGACGCCCGCCGCCCCGTCACGGAACTGGAAGACCTTGTCACCGGCGAGCGTCATGCGCTCGAATGGGGAGGCATCCGCCTGCGTCTCGATCCTGCGCGCGATCCCGCGTTGCTGCTGCGCTGTGTCGCCTGAAGGAGCCCTCATGAACGTTTTCTCCTCCGTCAACACCGAGGTGAAGATCGCGACCGAGACCGCGGACCAGCTCTGGTACAAGGACGCGATCATCTACCAGCTGCACGTCAAGGCGTTCGCGGACAGCAACAATGACGGTATCGGCGACTTCGCGGGGCTGACGGAGAAGCTCGGCTATTTGCAGGAGCTCGGCGTCACGGCGCTGTGGCTGTTGCCGTTCTATCCCTCGCCCGGCCGCGATGACGGCTACGACATCGGCGACTATGGCGACATCAATCCCGATTTCGGGACCATGAAGGACTTCAAGCGCTTCATCCAGGAGGCCAAGAAGCGCGGCCTGCGCGTCATCACCGAGCTCGTGGTCAACCACACCTCGGACCAGCACGCCTGGTTCAAGCGCGCGCGCCGCAGCCCGCCGAATTCCAGCGCGCGCAGCTGGTATGTCTGGAGCGACACCGACCAGAAGTACCTCGATACGCGGATCATCTTCACCGATACGGAAAAGTCGAACTGGACCTGGGATCCGGAGGCCGGCCAGTTCTACTGGCACCGCTTCTTCTCACACCAGCCGGACCTGAACTTCGACAATCCGCGCGTGGTGCGCGCCATCGTGCAGGTGATGAAGCGCTGGCTCGACACCGGCGTCGACGGCTTCCGGCTCGACGCCATCCCCTATCTGTGCGAGCGCGACGGCACCAACAACGAGAACCTGCCGGAGACGCATGCCATCATCAAGCGGCTGCGCCAGGAGCTCGACGCCTATGCCAAGGGCAAGATCCTGCTGGCCGAAGCCAATCAATGGCCGGAGGACGTGCAGGAATATTTCGGCCATGGCGACGAATGCCACATGGCCTATCATTTCCCGTTGATGCCCCGCATCTACATGGCGATCGCCCAGGAAGACCGCTTCCCGATCACCGACATCCTCAGGCAGACGCCGGACATCCCGTCGGCGTGCCAATGGGCGCTGTTCCTGCGCAATCACGACGAGCTGACGCTCGAAATGGTCACCGATGTCGAGCGCGACTATCTGTGGTCGACCTATGCCAACGACCCGCGCGCCCGCATCAATGTCGGCATCCGCCGCCGGCTTGCGCCGCTGATGGACAACGACCGCCGCAAGATCGAGCTGATGAACTCGCTGCTGCTGTCGTTCCCCGGCACGCCGATCATCTATTACGGTGACGAGATCGGCATGGGCGACAACATCTATCTCGGCGACCGCAACGGCGTGCGCACGCCGATGCAATGGTCGCCGGACCGCAATGGCGGCTTCTCGCGCGCCGACCCGGCGCGGCTCTACGCGCCGATGATCATGGACCCGGTCTACGGCTACGAGTCGGTCAATGTCGAGGCGCAGTCGCGCAGCCTGTCCTCGCTGCTGTCGGCGACCAAGCGGCTCATCGCGGTGCGCAAGTCGACGCTGGCGTTCGGGCGCGGCACCATGACCTTCATCCGTCCCGAGAACCGCTCGGTGCTGGCCTATGTCAGGCAGTACCAGGGCGAGGTGATCCTGTGCGTCGCCAATCTGTCGCGCTCGGCGCAGGCGACCGAGCTCGATCTCTCCGCCTTCAAGGACCGCATTCCGCTCGAGATGCTCGGGCGCACGCGCTTCCCGGCGATCGGCGAGCTGCCCTACATGATCACGCTCGCGCCCTACGGCTTCTACTGGTTCGAGTTGCAGGAACGCGACAAGTCCGAGCCGGTGACGCCGCGCGCGGTACCGGAATTCGAGACGCTGGTGGTGCCGCTCAACTCGACCTGGACCTCGCTGGCGCGGGAGCGCGGCGTGTTCGAACACGACGTGCTGCCCGGCCATCTCGCTCGTACTCGCTGGTATCCCGAGCATTCCGCCAAGGCGATCCAGCCGACGTTGGTTTCGGCGATCCCGTTCTGCGATGTCGGCGACAACCGGCCCTGGCTGATCTTCTTCGAGACCACGCAGCGCGGCACCACCAGCCGCTACGTACTGCCGATGCAGATCGAGTGGGTTCGCTTCGACCGCGAGCGCTACAATCCGCGCGCGTTCGCCGCCGTGCGCCAGGGCGCGCGCGAAGGCACGCTGCTCGACGTCGCCACCGACCAGATCTTCACCGGCCTGTTCCTGCGGAACTTGCGGGAAAACCTCACGGTCGACGAAGGCGAGCAGGGCCTGAAGCTCGAATTCCGGCCGACCAGCCGGTTCTCCGATCGGCCGGTGCGGCAGCCGGAGCGGATTCGCGTGTTCGAGAACGATCAGCCGCATTCGACCGCGCTGGTCGACAATGAATACGTCACCAAGATCTACCGCAAGCTCGAAGTCGGCATCAATCCGGAGATCGAGATGGGCCGCTTCCTCACCGAAGTGGTCGCATTTCCGAATACGCCGGCTTTGCTCGGCACCTCCGAATTGGTCGAAGGCGACAAGCGCAGCGCCGTCGCCGTGCTGCATGCGATGGTGGTCAACCAGGGCGACCTCTGGAACGTCGCGGCCTCGCATCTCGACCGCCTCATCGAGCGACAGCGCCTGCTGGCGGCGAGCGAACATCCGGAGGAGAACGGCGATCAGGCCACCTGGCTGCGCCACATGGCGCATGCGGGAAAGCGCCTCGCCGAGCTGCACATCGCGCTCGCCAGCAATCGCGACCTGCCCGACTTCGCGCCCGAGCCGACCAAGCCCGAGGATCTGCAGCGCTGGACCGATGAGATCATGGCACGCGCCGAGCGCGTGTTCGACACGCTGAAGCAGCGCCGCAGCTCGCTGAAGGAGGCAGACCGGCTGCTGGCCGATCAATTGCAGGCCCAGCACGACACGCTGCCGGAGCGGCTCAAGGCGCTGCTGCCGCGCGAGACCGACGGGCTCAACATCCGTCACCACGGCGACCTGCATCTCGGCCAGCTGCTGGTGGTCAAGGACGACGTTTTCATCATCGATTTCGACGGCGGGCCGGGCCGCACCATCGCCGAGCGGCGCCGCAAGGCACCACCCGCACGCGACGTCGCCGGCCTGATCCGTTCGATCGACTATGCGGCGACGGCGGCACTGGAACGGGCCCTCAAGGTCTCCCCCGACGAGAGCGGCAGGCTGAGTCTCGCTCTGGCCGAATGGCGCGACCAGGCGGCCGACGCCTTCCTGGCCGCCTATCGCGAGACCATGGCCGGCCAACGCCTGTGGCCCGCCGACGCCAAGGCGGCCGACCGCCTGCTCAACTTTTTCCTGCTTGAGAAAGCCTTCTACGAGATCGAGTATGAACTGGCCAACCGGCCGGATTGGCTGCGGGTGCCGCTGACCGGCCTGTTAAGGATTCTGGCGCAACAGCCGCATGAGGGTGCATGAACAAACTGCCCGCCGAGGCCTATGCCATCATCGAGGGCCGTCACTCCGATCCCTTTCACTATCTCGGCCTCCATGCCGAGGGGGATCGCAATGTCGTGCGCGCCTTCCTGCCTGATGCCACCAATGTCGAGGCGATCGGCGAGCATGGCGAGACGGCACCGCTGGCCCAGATCCATGATGCCGGCCTGTTCGCGGGCCCCCTGCCGAACGGCTCGACCCGCTACCAACTCCGCGCCCGCTTCGGTGACAACGTCGTCGAGCTGGAGGACGCCTACCGCTTTCCGCCGATCCTGAGCGATTTCGATCTCTATCTGCTCGGCGAAGGTACCCATCAGCGCGTCTACGACACGCTCGGCGCACATCCGATGACGCTCGACGGCGTCGACGGCATCGGCTTCGTGGTGCTGGCGCCGAATGCGCGGCGGGTCAGCGTGGTCGGCGACTTCAATTTCTGGGATGGCCGGCGTCACCCGATGCGGGTGCGCGGTCCCGGCTACTGGGAGCTGTTCATTCCGCGCGCCCGCGTCGGCGATCACTACAAGTTCGAGATCATCGGACGCAACGGCCAGCATCTGCCCCTGAAGTCCGATCCTCTCGCGTTCGCCGCCGAGGTGCGGCCGAAGACCGCGTCGATCGTGATCGACGAGCGCAAAATCCCGCATCCGCGCCCGGCGCCCGATCGCGTCAACGCGCTGAGCTCGCCGATGTCGATTTACGAGGTGCACCTCGGCTCGTGGCGCCGCAAGGGCCGCAACGAGTGGCTGACCTATCGCGAGATGGCCGAGCAGCTGCCGGCCTATGCCAGCGACATGGGCTTTACCCATGTCGAATTCCTGCCCATCACCGAGCACCCGTTCGACGGCTCATGGGGCTACCAGCCGACCGGCATGTTCGCGCCGACCAGCCGCTTCGGCTCGCCGGACGATTTCGCCGCGCTGATCGACGCCTGCCACGGTGCCGGCCTTGCCGTGCTGCTCGACTGGGTGCCCGGGCATTTCCCCGACGACCCGCATGGTCTTGGCAATTTCGACGGCACCGCGCTGTACGAGCACGCCAATCCGCTGCAGGGCCGCCACCTCGACTGGGGCACGCTGATCTACAATTACGGGCGCACCGAGGTCACCAACTTCCTGGTGTCGAACGCACTGTTCTGGCTCGATCGCTACGGCATCGATGGGCTCCGCGTCGATGCCGTAGCCTCCATGCTCTATCTCGACTACAGTCGTCCCGCCGGCGGCTGGATTCCGAACAAGTATGGCGGCCGCGAGAACATCGAGGCGATCGACTTCCTGCGCCGCTTCAACACCGAGCTGTTTGCGCATTTCCCGCAGGCGACCACCGCTGCGGAGGAATCCACCGCATGGCCGCAGGTGTCGCGCCCGGTCGAATATGGCGGGCTCGGCTTCGGCTACAAGTGGAACATGGGCTGGATGCACGACACGCTGAAATACATCGGCAAGGATCCGATCCACCGCAAATTCCATCACGGCGATATCCTGTTCGGCCTGCACTACGCCTTCTCGGAGAACTTCATCCTGCCGCTGTCCCACGACGAGGTCGTGCACGGCAAGCGCTCGATCCTCGGCCGCATGCCGGGCGACGACTGGCAGCGCTTCGCAAACCTGCGCGTCTATTACAGCTTCATGTTCGGCCACCCCGGCAAGAAGCTGATGTTCATGGGCTGCGAGTTCGGCCAGGAACGCGAGTGGAACCACGACTACTCGATCGATTGGCATCTGCTGCAACAGCCGCGGCACAGCGGCGTCCAGAACCTGGTCCGCGATCTCAACCGGCTCTACCGCGCGCTGCCGGCGCTGCACGAGCTCGACTGCGACCAAGCCGGCTTCGAGTGGGTCACCACCGACGACGCCAACAACAATGTGTTCGCCTGGGTCCGCAAGGGCAATGATGCGCGCGCCCGCTGCCTGGTGGTCGCAAACTTCTCACCCAACGTCTATCGCAACTACCGCGTCCGCGTGCCGTTCGCCGGCAAGTGGCATGAGGTGCTCAACTCGGATTCCTCCCACTACGGCGGCAGCAATGTCGGCAATATCGGCGAGGTCCGCGCTTCGGACGGCGCCACGCCCGAGCTGACTCTCACCATTCCGCCGCTGGCCGCGATCTTCCTCGTACCGGAAAGCTGATTGATGCGACTGACCGGAGGAACGTCCGCGCGGCTCGGTGCAAGCTGGGACGGCCGAGGCACCAATTTCGCGCTGTTCTCGGCCAATGCGGAGAAGGTGGAGCTGTGCCTGTTCGACGGCCAGGGCCGCCGCGAGCTCGAGCGGATCGCGATGCCGGAGCGCACCGAGGACGTCTGGCACTGCTATCTCAACGACGTCTCGCCGGGCCAGCTCTACGGCTATCGCGTCTCGGGGCCGTATGCGCCGGAGCGCGGCCACCGCTTCAACGCCAACAAGCTGCTGCTCGATCCCTACGCCAGGCGGCTCGCCGGCCGGCTGGTGTGGAGCGACGCGCATTTCGCCTACCGCACCGGCAGCGCGCGCGAGGACCTCTCGTTCGACCGGCGCGACAACGCGCGCGGTATGCCGAAGGCGGTCGTGGTCGACGAGACCTTCAACTGGGGACGGCGTGAGATCCGGCCGCAGATTCCCTGGTCCGACACCATCATCTACGAGGCCCATGTCAAGGGCCTGACGCAGAAGCGCGAGGACGTGCCGCCGAACCTGCGCGGCACCTATGGCGGCCTGTCGTCGCCGGCGATGATCGACCACCTCAAGCGGCTCGGCGTCACGACCATCGAGTTGCTGCCGATCCACGGCCTGATCGACGACCGCGTCCTGGTCGAGAAGAAGCTTTCGAACTACTGGGGCTACAACACCATTGCCTTCTTCGCGCCGGAGGCGCGCTACGCCCAGGACAATGCGCTGGACTCGTTTCGTACAACAGTCGCGCGACTGCACGATGCCGGCATCGAGGTGCTGCTCGACGTCGTCTACAACCACACCGCCGAGGGCAACCATATGGGCCCGACGCTGTGCTTTCGCGGGATCGACAACGCCTCCTATTACTGGCTGAACCGCGAGAACCCGCGCTTCTACGACGACTTCACCGGCTGCGGCAGCTCGGTCAACCTCACCCATCCGCGCGTGTTGCAGATGGTGATGGATTCGCTGCGCTACTGGGTCGAGGTCTGCCATGTCGACGGCTTCCGCTTCGATCTCGCCACCACCCTGGCGCGCGGGCCGAACGGGTTCGAGCGCAACCATCCCTTCCTCGCCGCAATCCGTCAGGACCCGGTATTGGCAACGGTGAAGATGGTCGCCGAACCCTGGGACCTCGGCCTCGGCGGCTACCAGGTCGGCGCCTTTCCATCGCAATGGTCGGAGTGGAATGACCGCTATCGCAGCGCGATGCGACGCTACTGGAGCGGCGAAGGCAGCCTGATCGGCGACATCTCCGGCCGCATGACCGCGTCGTCGGATCTGTTTCACCACGACAATCGCGCGACCCGCGCCAGCATCAACCACATCACGGTGCATGACGGCTTCACCCTCGCCGACCTGTTCAGCTACAACGAGAAGCACAACGAGGCCAATGGCGAGGACAATCGCGATGGCTCCAACGACAATCACAGCAACAATTGCGGCCATGAAGGCCCGACCGACGATCCCGCGATCATCGCGCTGCGCCGCCAGCTCAGGAAGAACGCGCTGGCCTGTCTGCTGCTCGCCCAGGGCACGCCGCTGATCCTCGCCGGCGACGAGGTCGCCAACACGCAAGGCGGCAACAACAACGCCTATTGCCAGGACAATGAGACCGGCTGGATCGGTTGGGACAATCTCGGCACCGACGACGATGCGACCGATTTCATCGGCCACCTCACTGCGCTGCGCCAGCGCTTCGGCCAGATCCGCTGCCAGAGCTGGCTCGACGGCCGTCGCACGGACGGCAGCTATGGCGTGCTGTGGCTGACACCAGCTGCGGAGGAGATGAAGGAATCCGACTGGAAATTCCCGGAGAGCCGGTTCCTCGCCTATGTGCTCGGTCCCATGGAACAAGGACAGGCGCCGATCTTTATCGTGCTCAACGCCGCGCCGCAGGAGATCGTGTTCAGGATGCCGAGGATGGTCGAATACAACAGCTGGCAGCAGGTTTTGAACACGACCAAGACCGAGCAGACCGGCGAGCAGTTTGCATCCGGCGCCGACACCACCGCACCGCCGCGCTCGGTGCTGGCATTCGCAGGCTCCGCATGAGCACCCAGCATTTCGGCCCTGAGCTCACTCCCGATGGCACGCGCTTCCGGCTGTGGGCGCCGGCGGCAAAGCGCGTCGACCTGCTGCTAGACAAGCCGCACCCGCTGGCGCGCGACGCGGCCGGCTGGTACGTCGCCGAGATCCCGGGCGCCCGCGCCGGCTCGCGTTACAAATTCCGCATCGATGACGAGGTCGACGCGCCCGATCCCGCCTCCGCCTTCCAGCCGGACGACGTGTTCGGCCCGGGCGAAGTCATCGATCATGCCGCCTTCCAATGGCGCGCGACCGACTGGCGCGGACGTCCATGGCATGAGGGCGTCGTTCTCGAGGCCCATGTCGGCACCTTCACGCCGGAGGGCACCTACCGCGCCATGATCGACAAGCTCGATCATCTCGTCGCAACCGGCATCACCGCACTCGAACTGATGCCGCTGGCGGATTTCGCAGGCTCGCGCAACTGGGGCTATGACGGCGTGCTGTGGTACGCGCCTGACAGCGCCTACGGTCGTCCTGAAGACCTCAAGACCCTGATCGACGAGGCGCATCTGCGCGGGCTGATGGTGATGCTCGACGTGGTCTACAACCATTTCGGGCCGGAGGGGAATTACCTCGGCCGCTATGCGCCCTCTTTCTTCAGCGACGCGCACACGCCATGGGGCAGCGCGATCGACTACCGCGTGCCCGAAGTGCGGGCCTTTGCGGTCGGCAGCGTGGTGAGCTGGCTGCACGACTATCGCTTCGACGGGCTGCGGTTCGACGCGGTCAACACCATCGTCGAAGCCGGCGAAATCTCGATCCTGCATGATTTCAGCAGGGCCGCGGGCCAGCTCGCCGCCGAGACCGGTCGCCATATCAACCTCGTGCTGGAGAATGGCGACAACATTGCGAGCCTGCTCGACGCAGTCGAGGATCCGCCGGACGGCAAATTCCGTGGCCAGTGGAACGACGATTATCATCACGCCTGGCACGTGCTGCTGACCGGCGAAGAGCAAGGCTACTATGGTGACTACCGCTCAACGAAGCAGGACCTCGCACGCGCGCTGTCGTCCGGCTACATCTATCAGGGCGAAATCTCGGAGTTCTGGGGCGGCAAGGCGCGCGGCGAGCCGAGCGGCGCGCTGCCGCCGACCTGCTTCATCAACTTCCTGCAAAACCACGACCAGATCGGCAACCGGCCGCTCGGCGATCGGCTCGAAAGCATAGCAAAGCCCGAGGCGATCGAGGCGGCGCTGGCGGTCACGCTGATCGCACCCAACACGCCGATGCTGTTCATGGGCGAGGAATGGGGCGCCACGACGCCCTTCCCGTTCTTCTGCGATTTCAAGGGCGACCTCGCCAACGCCGTCCGCACCGGGCGGCGCCGCGAATTCGCCTGGGCCTACGCCAAATATGGCGACGAGATTCCCGATCCGCTGGCCGAAGCGACGGTGCGGTCGGCGGTGCTTGACTGGGCCGCGCGCGAGCACGATCCGGGCCGCGCGCGGCTTGCGCTGGTGCGTGACCTGCTCGCCGTGCGGCGGCAAGAGATCGCGCCGCGGCTGCAAGGGGCGCGTTTCGGCGACGCCATCGTGGCGGGCGACCTTCTGACGGCGCATTGGCAGATGGGGGACGGCAGCACGCTGCGGCTGACCGCCAATCTATCGGATCGCGCCATCACCGAAGCGCCGGAGCCGAAGGGAACTGCGATCTGGGGCGGCGCGTTGTCGGGCGACCTCCCCGCCTGGGCGGCACGCTGGCACATCGGATAGCACAATGCCTCCGGCGATCCCGATCGCGACCTACCGACTGCAACTCACTGCCGATTTCGACTTCGATGCCGCAGCCCAGGTGGCGCCGTATCTGAAGGCGCTCGGCATCAGCCATGTGTATGCCTCGCCGTTCATGAAGGCACGCAAAGGATCGACCCATGGCTACGACGTCGTCGACCACACCAAGTTCAATCCGGAGCTCGGCGGCGAGGAGGGCTTTGCGCGGCTCAGTGACGCGCTGAAGAAGAACGACCTCGGCCTGATCCTCGATTTCGTGCCGAACCATGTCGGCGTGCATTTCGCCGACAACCCGTGGTGGCTCGACGTGCTGGAATGGGGACCGGTGTCGCCGCACGCGGTCTCCTTCGACATCGACTGGGATCAGTTGCCCTATCGCGCGCGCGGCGGCGTGCTGCTGCCGATCCTCGGCTCGTCCTACGGCCAGGCGCTGGAGCGCGGCGAGATCGAGCTGCGCTACGATGCCGACGAAGGCAGCTTTTCAGCCTGGTATTTCGAGCACCGCCTGCCGATCGCGCCGGAGCGATATGGCGAGGTACTGCGGACCATCGTCCGCGAGGCCGGCGCCGAAGACAGTGCGGCCGGGCGCGCGCTGCTCGAGCTCGCCGCCAGGTATCGCGGGCTGCGTCACCCGAACCGCAAGGAAGCGCCGGCGCTGAAGGTGGCGATCCGGGCGATCGAGGGCGCCGCCGAGCTCATCGCGCGCGGGCTCAATGCCTATCGCGCCGGCGAGGATCGCCCCACCCAGACGCTGGCGCTGCATCATCTCCTGGAGCGTCAGCACTACAAGCTCGGCCATTGGCGGCTTGCCTCAAGCGACATCAACTATCGGCGCTTCTTCGACATCAACACGCTTGCGGGCCTCAGGGTGGAGGACGCCGCCACCTTCGAGGCGAGCCACAGCCTGGTGAAGCGATTGATTGCGGAGGACCGGCTGCAGGGCCTGCGGCTCGATCATATCGACGGCCTGCGCGATCCCGCGCAGTACTTCCAGCGGCTGCGCCGTCTGATCCGCTCGGCGCAGGGCGCCGAGGCCAGGCCGTTCTACATGGTGATCGAGAAGATCCTCGGCGAGAACGAGAAGTTGACGAAGTTTGCCGGCGTCCACGGCACCACCGGCTATGAATGGATGAACACGATCAGCCAGGTGCTGGTCGACGGCGCCGGCCTCGATCCGCTCAACGAGATCTGGCGCCAAATCAGCAACCAGTCGCCGAACCTCGTGCCGGTGCTGCGCGCCGCCAAGCGCCGCGTGCTGGAGACCTTGCTGACCAGCGAATTCACCGTGCTGGCGCGGCTCGTCGCGCGCATCGCCAGCGGACATTACTCGACCCGCGACTTCTCCGCCGACAGTCTGCGGCAGGCGCTCGAGCTCTACGTGCTGCATTTCCCGGTCTATCGCACCTATCTCACCGCCTCCGGCCCGACAGCGCATGATCGGACGCTGATCAGCGAGACCATCGAGCGCGCCCGCGCCGACTGGTTTGCCGCCGACGACGGCATCTTCGACTTCCTGCGCGATGCCCTGACCATGGACCTGCTGAAGCCCGGCCGTCCCCCGCACAGCGCGCCGCGGGTCCGGCGCTTCGCGCTGAAAGTGCAGCAGTTCACCGGGCCGATGATGGCGAAGTCGCTGGAGGACACGGCGTTCTATCGCTATCACCGCCTGCTGGCACTCAACGAGGTCGGCGGCGATCCCGCGGCGAGTGCGATCGCGCCCGAGACCTTCCACGCCATGATGCAGGCCCGCGCCCGCGACTGGCCGCACGGTATGACGTCGACCGCGACCCACGACACCAAGCGCGGCGAGGACGCCCGCGCCCGCATCATGGCGCTTGCCGAAATCCCCGGCGAATGGACCAGCGCGGTGGCGCGCTGGAAGGTGCTGAACGCACCGCATCTGGTGCTGGACGGCGAGATGCGCGCCCCCTCGGCGACGTTCGAATACATGCTATATCAGGCCCTGCTCGGCGCCTGGGATCCGGACGACCCATCGCTGGGCGCACGCATCCAGGCCTATGCGCTGAAGGCAGCGCGCGAGGGCAAGCAGGAAACCAGCTGGCTCAATCCGCACGAGCCTTACGAGGCCGGCGTGAAGACATTCATCGCGCGGATCCTCGATCGCAACATCTCACCCGAGTTTCTCGGCGCCCTCGACACGCTGGCCGGGCGCACGGCGCTGATCGGCGTGCTGAACTCGCTCAGCCAGATCACGCTGAAGGCGACCATGCCGGGCGTGCCGGATTTCTACCAGGGCACCGAAAGCTGGGATCTTTCGCTGGTCGATCCGGACAACCGCCGTCCGGGTCGACTTTGCTGCACGCGCGGACATGCTTCCAGCGCTCGATGCACCGGATTGGGATGCGCTGGCCCGGAGCTGGCGCGACGGCCGGCTGAAATTCGCGTGGACGCGGCATCTGCTGCGGCTGCGCAACGAGCTGGCCGAAATCTTCACCAGCGGCGGCTACGAGCCGTTGACGGTCAACGGCCCGCATCGCGATCATGTCATCGCCTTCGCGCGGCGCCATGGCCGCGAGGCTGCTATCGTCGCGGTGACGAAATCATTTGCGCCATTCACGCAGGACGGACGCAGCTGGCCCCGTCCTGAGGCGTTTGAAGGCGAGCTCGACCTGAGCGGATACGCGCCGCCGGGCGGGGACAGCAAGCTCCAGCTTTCGACGCTGTTCGCCAAACTGCCGGTCGCGGTGTTGAAGGCCAAGACCGCGGCAGGAACAAAGCACGCCGCAAGGCGTGCACGCGCACACAGCTAGCACCGCGGGTCAACGCTTGGTCAGCAGCAACTGCCCGCTCTTCTGGATGGCAGCCTGTGCCACTTCGGCAAAGCGTTGCAGCAGCCATGGCAGCGTAACTTCCAGGCGCACATGAGTATCCTCGACATCGACGTGTCCGGCCGCGACCTGCCCCAGTGCGCGGACACGAAAGTTCATGCGGTTATTGTCCCAGTGCTCCTCATCAACGCTCATGACAGGCACGTTCGCGGCCGCGCGCGACAGGCCCGTCTTCAAGCGGCGCATGGCCTCGTCGCGGCCGAGGCTGTGAGGGATCGAGACGATTAGCGGAGCCGACATCGCAGTGCACTCCTCCATGGATTCCGCTGATGTAGTTCTGTTCCAACCTGAACGGAAGATCACACAGGTTTATCGTTATGCCGTAAGGGGAACCTTCGTAGTTGCGAATTGTTTCCGTCCCCGAAGGGCAGAGATCAATAAGCCCACGGGGCTGAGGAGAGACTCAATGTCAATTGGAACGATCATTCTTATCATTCTGGTCATCGCACTGCTCGGTGGCTTCAGCGGCATCGGCGGCGGACCGTTCTACGGTACCGGCTATTACGGCGGCGGCGGCCTCGGCCTCGTGATCGTGATCCTGCTGATCCTGCTGCTGATGGGACGGCTGTAGCATCCCGCGACGGAGCAACTCACATAGAGATGTCATCACCCGCGAAAGCTTTCGCGGGTGATCCGGTATTTCAGAGGCAGCAGCGGCCGAACCGACAAGCCGCGGCATGCTGAATACCCCGCCTTCGCGGGGTATGACGAACTAAGCCCGCGGCACAATCTGCTAATTCCCCGCAAGCTTCTTCATCGCTGCCTTGATCGACGATGCCGCATCCTCATAGCCGTCCCAAGCCTTGGTCTTGGCGAGCAGCGCCGGCACGGTCCGTACCGTAAATTTCTTCGGATCGAGATTGCCGCGCAGCTGGCTCCAGGCCAGCGGCATCGAGACCGTGGCGCCCGGCCGCGCCCGCGGCGACAGCACCGCGACCGCTGTCGACATCCGGTCGTTGCGCAAATAGTCGAGGAAGATCTTGCCCTTCCGTTTGGCCTTGGACATGTTGATCAGATAGCGCTCGGGCTCGTCCTGCTCCATCCACTGGCAGACGGCCTGCGCGAATGTCTTGGCCTCCTTCCAGCTCACCTTGTCCCTGGCGCCGTCGGTCAGCGGCGTGACGACGTGGAGACCCTTGCCACCCGTGGTCTTGCAGAAGCTTTCGAGGCCCACAGCCGACAGTCGCTTGCGCATGTCCTTGGCCGCGTCGATCACCTCGGTGAACGCCACATCAGGCGCAGGATCAAGATCGAAAACCAGGCGGCCTGGCGTATCGTAGGCGTCAGGCGCGCAGTTCCACGGGTGCAGCTCGAGGCCGCCGAGCTGCGCGACCGCCGCGAGACCCTCGATCTGGTCGATCTGCAAATACGGTTTGCGGTCACCGGACACCTTGGCGAGCTTAAGCAGCTTCGACGTGCCGGCCATTGCGTGGCGCTGGAAGAAGGTTTCGCCCTTGATGCCGTCAGGAGCACGAACGATCGAGCATGGGCGTCCCTTCAGATAGGAGATCATCCATTCGCCGACCGCCTCGAAATAATTCGCGAGATCGCGCTTGGTCACCGGCTCGCCGTCGCCGGCGTCCGGCCATAATGCCTTGTCCGGATGCGAGATCGCGACGCCCATGACTTCGGCGGACGATTTTCCGGCCGACGTTCCGGACGATTTCCCTTTGGCCATCGGCTTCACCACGTTGGTTGCGACCGGCCGTTCGGCCTCGACCTCGTGCGCCGGCTTGTCCTGGCGCAGGCCCTTGAACGCAGCCTGACGGATATTGCGGGCGTCGGTCCAGCCGGCGAACTCGATCTCGGCGACCAGCTCCGGCTTCAGCCAATGCAGGTCGCGGGTCTTCTTCGGCGCATCCTTGCCGCCGAACGGGCTGGTGTCCGATGCCGCGGCCTTCAGCGCCGGCATGATGCGGCGGACAGTGTCCTGGCCGAAGCCGGTGCCGACGATGCCGACAAAGGCCAGATGATCGTCGCGATAGACGCCGGCCATCAGCGAGCGGAATTTGCCGTTGGTGGTCTTCCAGCCGCCGATCACCACCTCATGGCCGGCGCGGATCTTGGCCTTGGTCCAGTCATCGGAACGGCCGGAATGATAGGTCCCGTTGAGCTTCTTGGAAACGATGCCTTCGAGGCTGAGCTCGCGCGCGGACTCCAGCACGGCCTCGCCGCGCTGCTCGAAATGCTCGACATAGCGGATCAGGAGGTTCTTGCCCTTGCGCGACGCCAGCAATTTCTTGAGCCGCGCCTTGCGCTCGGCGAGCGGCAGCGGACGCAGATCCTCGTGGCCGGCAAACAGCAGGTCGAACGCGTAGAAGATCAGGTGGTCAGTCTTGCCATCGGACAGCGCCGCCTGCAGCGTCGAGAAGTGCGGTATACCGTCCTTGTCGAGCGCGACGATCTCACCGTCGATCAGGACGTCCGGCAGCTTGCCTGCCTCCGTCACGATCGCACCGAACTTGTCGGACCAGTCGAGCCCCTTGCGCGTCTTCAGCACGGCCTCGCCGTCCTCGACGCGGAGCTGCACGCGATAACCGTCGAACTTGATCTCGTGGCACCAGCCCGCGCCGTTCGGCGGGCTCTCGACCGCAGCGCAGAGTTGCGGCTTGACGAAATCTGGCATCTCCGACACCTGCTTCGACGTCGCCTTTCGCGCCTTCAACTTCGCTTTCGGCGCCGGCGCCTTGGTTTTGGCGCGCGCGTCCGCGGCCATGCCGTGATTGGACTGCCAAACCGCATCCGCCTTGGCCTTCCCGTTCCCCTTGGCCAGCATGAACGGCTTCGGCGCCCGGCCTTTGCCGGCGGCGATCTGGTCCATCGAGCGTCCCGATGCGACCGAGCGATCCTCGTCGAGTATCGCCTCGCCGTTACCCTCCACGGCATATTCGTCGCGGTGCTTGATCAAGAGCCAGTTGGTGCGCTTGCCGCCGAAGCGGTCGTTCTTCATCCGCACCAGCACCCAGCTGCCGTGCAGCTTGTCGCCATGCAGCGTGAACTTGAGGTCGCCCTTCTTGAAGCCGCGCTCGGGATCGTCCGATTCCCAGGTGCCACGATCCCACAGCTGCACGGTGCCGCCGCCATACTGTCCCTCCGGAATCGTGCCTTCGAAATCGCCGTAGTCGAGCGGATGGTCCTCGACCTCGACCGCGAGCCGCTTGTCATGCGGATCGAGCGAGGGCCCGCGCGTCACCGCCCAGGACTTGAAGACGCCGTCGAACTCCAGCCTGAAATCATAATGCAGGCGCGTCGCATCATGCTTCTGGATCACGAAACGCCGTTGCTTGCTTGGCGCGACCTTGACTTCGCCCGACGGCTCGCTGGTCTTCTCAAAGTCGCGCTTCTTGCGATAGGTGGTGAGGTTTCTCAGCGACACGTGCAGGCCTCGGCGCAAATCATGGCCGCCGCCCCCGTGCGGCCTTCAGGAACCAAAACCTACGGTATCCGTTCAAGTTCCAAACTCAAGCTGTTTGGAGACGATCATGGCCGCTCCCCGCGCCTACTGGAAAGGCACGCTCAAACTTTCGCTGGTGTCGTGCCCGGTGGCGCTCTATCCGGCCTCGACCTCGGTCGAGAAAACCCGCTTCCACATGATCAACCGGGACACCGGTAACCGGCTGAAGCAACAGATGGTCGACAGCGAGACCGGCGACGTCGTCGAGGGCGACCAGAAAGGCCGCGGCTATGAGGTGAGCAAGGGCAAATATGTCGAGATCGAGAAGGACGAACTCGAGGCGGTCGAGATCGAGAGCAACCACACCATCGACATCGACAGTTTCGTGCCCGAGGGCGAGATCGACAAGCGCTATCTTGACCACCCCTACTACATCCGGCCCGACGGCAAGGCCGGAGTCGACGCCTTCGCGGTGATCCGCGACGCCATGAAGGACCAGGACCGGGTCGCGCTGGCCCGCATCGTGCTGACCAACCGCGAGCACGTGATCGCGATCGAGCCACTCGACAAGGGCATGCTCGGCACCACCCTGCGCTACCCCTACGAGGTGCGCGAGGTGGACGACTATTTCGACGACATCAAGAGCCCGAAAGTGACCAAGGACATGATCGAGCTTGCGAGCCACATCCTCGACAGCAAGGCCGCACATTTCGATCCGTCGAAATTCAAGGACGAATACGAGACCGCGTTGAAGGCGCTGGTCCGCCGCAAGGCCGCCGGCAAGCCGATCAAGGCCGCGGAACGCGAGGAGAAGCCGAGCAATGTGGTCAACCTGATGGATGCGTTGCAGCAGAGCTTGAAAAGCGGGAAGCACGGCGCCCGGCGCTCGCGCTCCACCGCGCGCCGCCCGACCTCGCACCGCCGCGCCGCCAAGAAGACGCACCGGTCGAGTGCGCGGTCGCGCAAGGCGGGGTGAACTGATTCGCCATTGCGAGCGTATCGAGGCAATCCATCTCTCCATATGCGGAGGGATGGATTGCTTCGTCGCTACGCTCCTCGCAATGACGGATGAATGCAATTCATCCGTTACTTCTTCTTCGAGCTCTTGCGCTTCTTCGCTGTCTTGCGCTTCTTCGACGCTTTCTTCTTGGAGGACTTCTTCGGTACCTTCTTGCCCTTGGCGCGCGCCTCGGACAAACCGATCGCGATCGCCTGCTTGCGGCTCTTCACCTTCTTCTTGGAGCGGCCGCTGCGCAGCGTGCCGGCCTTGCGCTTCTTCATCGCGCCCTCGACATCGCGCGATGCCTTTCGCGAATATTTTCTGGCCATGGGTTCTCCTCTCCCGGTGAGGGAAAACAAGCCTCGATGGCAGCGAAAGTTCCGTTTGGTGTCGTCGGACGAGGCACTAACGTAGCCCGCATGAGCGCAGCGACGTGGGGGAGATGCCCCGGATATCGCGGAGCCTGTCATCGGGCGCGCGTTCGCGCGACCCATTGGCTCATCCGGGCCACACGTTAGTCCGGCCCGCGCAGCCGATAGCCGATGCCGGTCTCGGTCAGCACGAATTGCGGACGTTCGGGATCGGCCTCGATCTTCTGGCGGAGCTGGCGCACATAGACGCGCAGATATTGCGCGTCGGTCAATTCGTCCCACAATTCCTTCAGCAGGAAGCGATGCGTCAGCACCTTGCCGGCGTGCTGCACCAGCACCCGCAGCAGGTCGTATTCCTTCGGCGACAGCTTGATCTCCTTGTCGCCGACCTTGACGATCCGGCGCACCAGATCGACCGAGAGGTCGCCGGAGCGGAACACCGGCCGCTCGCCCTGCACCTGCAACTGGTGGCGCAGCGCCGCGCGCAGCCGCGCCAGCAATTCGTCCATACCGAACGGTTTTGTGAGATAGTCGTCGGCGCCGAGATCGAGCGCCTGCACCTTGCCGGCCTCGTCGCCACGGCTCGACAGCACCACGATCGGGACGCTCTCGTTGCGACCGCGGATCATCCGCAGGAGGTCGTGGCCCTGGATATCCGGCAGTCCGAGATCGAGGATGATCAGCGCCGGCCCCTCGGCCAGCAGCTCCAGGGCGTTTCTCCCGTTGGAGGCTTCCAGAATATCGTAGCCCTGCGTGCTCAGCCCCATCCGCAAAAGCTTGCGGATCGGCGGCTCGTCGTCGATGACCAGGACCTTGATCGGCGTCGCATTCATGCAGCAGTGTCCAGCGCGTTGGTGTCCGCCGGGATCGGCAGGCGGATGGTGATGACGGCGCCGCTCCGGTCGGAGCGGTTGGCCGCCGCGATCGTGCCGCGCATCGCCTCGACGAAGCCGCGCGAGATCGCCAGCCCAAGGCCGGTGCCGGGGCGGACATGGTCGCCCTTCTCTGCGCGATAGAATTTGTCGAACACGCTTTCGAGCTCGGCGGCGGGAATGCCGTTGCCCTCGTCGAGGATCTGCAGCGTGACCGCGCCACGGTCGCGCGTGCCGCGGATCGAGATCGTGGTGTCCGACGGGGCGTATTTGGCGGCGTTGTCGAGCAAATTGAACAGCACCTGCTCGAACAGCACGGCGTCGAGCTCCAGCATCGGCAGGTCGGTGGCGAGTTCCAACGACACACGGTGATGCACCAGGATCTTGGCGGCGCGGCGCAGCGCGCTGCCGACGATCTCCCCGACATCGTGCCGCGCGGTGTTGGGCACGATCGCGCCAGATTCCAGCTTGGTCATGTCGAGCAGATTGGCGATGAAGCGATTGAGCCGCTCCGACTCGTCGATCACGGTGGCGAGCAGATCGTGCTTCTGGGCGTCGCTGAGGTTCGCGCCGAGATCGCGCAGCGCCGAGGCCGAGCCGAGCACCGAGGCCAGCGGCGTCTTGAGATCGTGCGAGATCGAGGTCAGGAGCGCGCCGCGCAAACGGTCGGATTCCACCGTGCGCTTGACGCGATCCATGTCCTCGACCAGCAGCACGCGCTCGATCGCCAGCGCGCCCTGATCGACCAGCGCGTCGAGCAACCGGCGCTGGTCCGGCGTCAACAGCGGCCCGGTGCGGTCGTCGTCGATGCCGATCACGCCGATCGGGCCCCGGCCGGTGCGCATCGGCAGGAACAGCCGCTTGCCGCCCGGCAGCGTGTCCGAGCCGCGGCCGGCAGGACGATCGTTGCCCCAGGCCCAGTTGGCGGCCGCGAGATCGGCCTGATCGAGCTGGTCCTCGGGCGGATAGCCGCTCTTGACGGTCAGCATGCCGCCCTCCGGCAGCAGCAGCACCACGCGGACCTTGAGCATCAGCGCGATTTGGTAGGCGGTCGCCCACAGCACGTCGTCCAGCGTCGCAGTGCCGGCGAGCTTGCGGCTGAAGGCGTAGAGCGATTCGGTGGTGCGGACGCGGCCGATCGCCGTGTCGGCCTGAGTCCGCACCCGCGCCGCGACGTTGGAGACCAAAAGCGCGATCAGCATGAAGAAGAAGAACGCCGCGACATTGGTCGGGTCGGTGATCGTGAACGTGTAGACCGGCGGCAGGAAGAAGAAATTGTAGCACAGCGACGCCGCGACGCTCGCCAGCAGCGACGGCCACAGCCCGTAGCGCGCCGCGGCGCCGACCACGGCCGTGATGAACACGAGGTCGACATTCTCGATGCCGAAGAACGGCTGGATCAGCTTGGCCGCGCCGAGCCCGATCGCGGTCAGCAGCAGCGCCATCAGATAGGGCCGCGGATTGAACGGATCCTGCCGCTGCGCGGTCTGCACCGCCGCCTTGCCGACCGGCAGTTCGTCGCCGGCGATCACGTTGACGCTGATATTGCCGGCGCGGCGCACCAGATCGTGCACGACCGATCCATGCGTCAGCTCGAACCAGCGCGAGCGCGTCGACTTGCCGATGATGATCTGGGTGACGTTGTTGGCCTGAGCGAAATTGATGACGTCGTCGGCGATGCGGCGGCCGACACCGGGCAGCGTCAGCGCCTCGCCGCCGAGCGATTCCGCCAGCCGCATGGTGTCGGCAAGCCGGTCGCGCTGCTCGTCGCTCAATTGCAGGCTGCGCCGCGTCTCGATGCTGACCGCGGTCCATTGCGCATGCAGCCGGTCGGCGAGGCGTTTGGTGTAGCGCACGAGGCCTGCGGCGCGCGGATCCTCGCTTAGGCAAACCAGGATGCGTTCGCCAGCAGCCCACGGACCCTGGATCGCATTGGCCTGCATGTGGTTGAGCAGCTGCTCGTCGACCCGCTCGGCGGTACGGCGCAGCGCCAGTTCGCGCAGCGCGGTCAAATTGCCGGGCGAGAAGTAATGCTCCAGCGCCCGCTCGGCCTGCTTGGGCACATAGACCTTGCCTTCCCTCAGCCGCTGGATCAGATCGTCGGGCGTCAGGTCGATCAGCTCGATGGCATCGGCGCGATCGATCACCGAGTCCGGCACGGTTTCGCGCACCCGCACGTGGGTGATCTGCGCGACGACGTCGTTGAGGCTCTCGATGTGCTGGATGTTGATCGCGGTGTAGACGTCGATGCCGTGCGACAGCAGCTCCTCGACGTCGAGATAGCGCTTGGGATGCCGGCTGCCCGGCGCATTGGTATGGGCGAGCTCATCGACCAGCGCGAGCTGCGGCCGCCGCGCGATCACGGCGTCGAGGTCCATCTCCTCGAGCGTCTGGTCGCGATAGCCCAGCCGCTTCCGCGGGATCACTTCGAGACCCCTGAGCAGCGCCTCGGTCTCCACCCGTCCGTGGGTCTCGACGACGCCGACCACGACGTCGACGCCCGCCTTGAGGCGAGCGTGGGCGCTCGAGAGCATCTCGTAGGTCTTGCCGACGCCGGGGGCGGCGCCGATGAAGATCTTCAGTCGCCCAGCGCGATCGGTCTCGCGGCGCGCCGCCTCCAGCAGCGCATCCGGCGAGGGTCGTTTATCGGGGTCGCGCTGATTGGCCATACCGCAATATAGTCATCCTGCGAGAGCGGGCCTACTCCCCTATTTCGCCTTTGCCGCGTCGAGCGCCAGGTTGAGCGCAAGAACGTTAACGCGGGGCTCGCCGATCACGCCGGCAAGGCGGCCCTGGGTGTTCTGCGCCACCAGCTCGCGCACCGTATCCTCCGACATGCTACGCGCCTTGGCGACACGTGGCACCTGGAACAGCGCCGCATCCGGCGAGATGTCGGGATCGAGCCCGCTGGCCGAAGTGGTGACGAGATCGACCGGTACGCTGGCGGACGGGTTCTCCGCCTTCAGCTTCTCGACATCCTCGTTGACCCGGTCGTTCAGCGCCTTGCTGGTCGGGCCGAGATTGGAGCCGCCGGAATTGGCCGCATTGTAGGGCGCCGGCACGGTCTTGGAAGCATCGCTCGGATCGGGCGCCACCGTCGCCGATGGCCGGCCGTGGAAGTATTTATCCTCCTTGAACTCCTGCCCGATCAGTGCGGAGCCGATCACCTTGCCGTCCTTCTCGATCAGGCTGCCTTGTGCCTGCTTCGGAAAGATGACGCCGGCGATCGCCGTCATGGCGAGCGGATAGGCAAGGCCGGTGATCGCGGTCAGCAGCACCAGCACCAGGATGGCGGGACGGATTTCTCTGAGCATGATAGGTCTCCTAAGTCTCTTTCGTCATTGCGAGCGAAGCGAAGCAATCCATGGTTCGGCATAACGGATGGGTGGATTGCTTCGTCGCTTCGCTCCTCGCAATGACGGTTGTGGTTACGCCAGGCCCAAGGCGGCGACGATGAGGTCGATCGCCTTGATGCCGATGAACGGGATGATGATGCCGCCTAAGCCATAGATCATCAGGTTGCGGCTGAGCAGCGCGCCGGCGCCGACCGCGCGATACTTGACGCCCTTCAGCGCCAGCGGGATCAGCGCAATGATGATCAGCGCGTTGAAGATGATCGCCGACAGGATCGCGCTCTGCGGGCTCGCCAGGTGCATCACGTTCAGCACCTGGAGCTGCGGGTAGAACGCGAGGAACATCGCCGGGATGATCGCAAAGTACTTTGCGACGTCGTTGGCGATCGAGAACGTGGTCAGCGCGCCGCGGGTCATCAACAGCTGCTTGCCGATCTCGACCACCTCGATCAGCTTGGTCGGGTTGGAATCGAGGTCGACCATGTTGCCGGCCTCGCGGGCGGCCTGCGTGCCGGTGTTCATGGCGACGCCGACATCGGCCTGCGCCAGCGCCGGTGCGTCGTTGGTGCCGTCGCCGCACATCGCGACCAGCTTGCCCTTGGACTGCTCATCGCGGATCAGCTTGAGCTTGTCCTCAGGCGTTGCCTGCGCCAGGAAGTCGTCGACACCAGCCTCGGCCGCGATCGCGGCCGCGGTCATCGGGTTGTCGCCGGTGATCATCACGGTGCGGATGCCCATCCGGCGCAGTTCGGCGAAGCGCTCGCGGATGCCGCCCTTGACGATATCCTTCAGGTGCACGACGCCGAGCAGCTTGCCGTCCTTGGCGACCGCCAGCGGCGTGCCGCCGGCCTTGGCGATCTCGTCGGCAATCGCCTGGATTTCGCGCGCCTCGGGGCTCATGTTCGCCGCGACCGCCCGGACGGTATTCCCGGAGGCCACCGTGCGGGGTGCGCCGCCGTCGACATAGGCGAGGACGGCGTCCACCGCACCCTTGCGAACCGACATTGCGCCGGCATCGATGCCGCTCATGCGGGTCTGCGCGGTGAACGGAACGAAGGTTGCGGCAAGCTCATGCATCTCTCGGCCGCGGATGCCGTATTTCTCCTTGGCAAGCACCACGATCGAGCGACCTTCCGGCGTCTCGTCGGCCAGCGAGGCAAGTTGCGCGGCGTCGGCGAGGTCCTGCTCGGAGATGCCGCGGATCGGACGGAACGCGGTCGCCTGGCGGTTGCCGAGCGTGATGGTGCCGGTCTTGTCCAACAAGAGCGTATCGACGTCGCCGGCGGCCTCCACCGCGCGGCCGGACATCGCCAGCACGTTGAAGCGCACCAGGCGGTCCATGCCGGCAATGCCGATCGCCGACAGCAGCGCGCCGATCGTGGTCGGGATCAGCGTCACGAACAGCGCCACCAGCACCACGACCGAGATCGAGCCGCCGGCATAGGCCGCATAGCTCGGGATCGTCACGGTGGCGAACACGAAGATGATGGTGAGGCCGGCGAGCAGGATGTTGAGCGCGATCTCGTTCGGCGTCTTCTGCCGCTCGGCGCCTTCGACGAGCTTGATCATGCGGTCGATGAAGGTCGAGCCCTGCGCCGCGGTGATGCGGACCCGGATCCAGTCCGACAGCACCTGGGTGCCGCCGGTGACCGCGGAACGGTCGCCGCCGGACTCGCGGATCACGGGCGCGGATTCACCTGTTATCGCCGCCTCGTTGACCGAGGCGACGCCTTCGATCACCTCGCCGTCCGACGGGATGTTGTCGCCGGCCTCGACCAGCACGATGTCGCCGACCTTCAGCGAGGTGCCGGGCACCATGCGATAGGTGCGGTCGGTACCGGTCAGGAGCTTGGCCTGGCTTTCGGTGCGGGTCTTCTTCAGCGATTCCGCCTGCGCCTTGCCGCGACCCTCGGCGACGGCCTCGGCGAAGTTGGCGAACAGCACCGTGAACCAGAGCCAGAGGATGATCTGGAAGGTGAAGCCGAGGTTGGCGCTGCCGGTGACGAGATCGCGCACGAAGATGACCGTGGTCAACGCGGCCACGACCTCGACCACGAACATCACCGGGTTCTTCGCCATCAGCCGCGGGTCGAGCTTGACGAAGGCCGATTTGATCGCCGGCACCAGGATCTTGGGGTCGAGCATGGTCGACGCCGTCACCTGCTTCTGCAGTCTAGTGGTTTCCATGGATGTCACTCCGGACAAATCAGATCAGAACAGGGTGTTGGCGTTCATGGCGAGGTGCTCGACGATCGGCCCGAGCGCCAGCGCCGGGAAGAAGGTGAGACCGCCGATGATCAGGATCACGCCGATGACGAGGCCGACGAACAGGCCGCCGGTGGTCGGGAAGGTGCCGGCCGAGGCCGGGATCGACTTCTTCTCGACCAGCGAACCCGCGATCGCCATCGCCGGCACGATCATGAAGAAGCGGCCGACGAACATCGCGGACGCCAGCGTCAGATTGTAGAACAGCGTGTTGCCGGTGAGGCCCGCGAACGCCGAACCGTTATTGCCGGTCGCTGAGGTGAAGGCATAGAGCACTTCGGTGAATCCGTGCGGACCGGCATTGGCCATCGAGGCCACCGCCGACGGCAGCACGACGCCGACCGCGGTCCAGCCGAGATACATCAACGGCAGCACCAGGATCGCGAGCATCGCCATCTTGACCTCGCGCGCCTCGATCTTCTTGCCGACATATTCCGGGGTGCGGCCGACCATCAGGCCGGCGACGAAGATCGCCAGCACGACGAACAGCAGCATGCCGTAGAGGCCGGCACCGACGCCACCGATGATGACCTCGCCGAGCTGCATGTTGATCAGCGGGATCATGCCGCCGAGCGCGGTGAAGCTGTCATGCATCGCGTTGACCGCGCCGCAGGACGCAGCGGTAGTTATCACGGCGAACAACGAGGACGCGACGATGCCGAAGCGGACCTCCTTGCCCTCCATGTTGCCGCCGATCAGGCCATAGGCCTGCAGGAGGGAGGTGCCGTTGGCTTCCGCCCAATAGGTGACGGCGACGCCAGCGACGAACAGGATACCCATCACGGCGAAGATCGACCAGCCCTGGCGCTCGTTGCCGACCATGCGGCCGAACACGTTGGTCATCGCCGCACCGAGCGCGAAAATCGAAACCATCTGTACCAGATTCGACAGCGCGGTCGGGTTCTCGAACGGATGCGCGGCGTTGGCATTGAAGAATCCGCCGCCGTTGGTGCCGAGCATCTTGATCGCGACCTGCGAGGCGACCGGCCCGAGCGCGATGGTCTGCTTGCCGCCCTCCAGCGTGGTGGCATCGACATAGGCGCCGAGCGTCTGCGGCATGCCCTGCCAGACCAGAAACAGCGTGTAGACGATGCAGATCGGCAGCAGCACATAGAGCGTGCAGCGCGTCACATCGACCCAGAAATTGCCGACCGTGCGCATCGACGAACGGGTGAAGCCGCGGATCAGCGCCATCGCCAGCGCGATGCCGGTTGCCGCCGACAGGAAGTTCTGGTGGGTCAGGCCAAGCATCTGGACCAGATAGGACAGCGTGCTCTCGCCGCCGTAGTTCTGCCAGTTGGTGTTGGTGATGAAGGAGATGGCAGTGTTGAAGGAGAGATCTTCGGCCACCGCTGTCTGTCCGGCCGGGTTGAACGGCAGCACCGCCTGCAGCCGCATCAAGCCGTAGATCAGCGCGAAGCCGCCGACATGGAACAGCAGCATGGCGACCGTGTAGGTCAGCCAATGCTGCTCGCGCCGCTCGTCGACGCCGCCGACCCAGTAAATGCCCCGTTCGATCGGGCGCAGCGCGGGCGAGAGGAAGGTATGCTCGCCGTTGAACACGCGGGTCATGTACCAGCCGAGCGGTTTGACCAGCGCGATCACGATCACGCAGAACAGGATAATTTGAATCCAACCGATGACGGTCATCGCGTCAAACCTTTCGAATGGGTGCGAAGCGCAGCAGCGACGCGAACATGCCGAGCAGCAGCCCGGTCAGCACCGCGTCGGCCAACAGAATTGTGCAAAGCGCTGACATCGACGGCCCTAGAAGCGTTCCGGCCGCAGCAGCGCGTAGGTGAGGTAGAACAGCAGGCCGAGCGAGACGAGGCCGGCGAGCGAGTAATCGAAGATCATCGCCGCCTCCGTTACAGCCGTTCGCAGGCGTAGGCGTAGCCGATGCCGGCCGCGAAGAAGCCGATCGCGAGCGCCGCCATGAGAATGTCCATCATGAGAGACTCCTATGCGTCCAGGGGCACGGGCGACGGTATAGGTGCTCCGCACCGGATCGCCGTGAAGTGCCATCCGGCGCATAGGTTTTCGAGATGTGACGCATAAGGACGTTATAGGAATCGTATAAGTGCCTCCGTAATCGTCGTCCCGGCGAGGGCGGGACGACAGCGAGGTCTTTATGGAATCCCTATATCTCCGCCCCTCGCCTCGTCTCGTTTTCAAATAGCACTCCGGCCATTTTGGGCCTGCGGCCAATGCTTTGGCACCCAGGACGAGATGATGCCATGTCCGTGCTATCCCAAACCACCTCGACCGATCTCGGCGAACGGCTGCGCGACGCTTGCACTGTCACGGCCGAGTTCATGGCCGACATCATCAGCCAGACCTGCCGGCGCTTTCCCTCGGTCGGGCAGAGCGCCAAGACCTCGCGCGTCGAGCGCCTGATCCAGTCCGGCGCCTGGACCGATGCCGCGATCGCGCTGCTCGATCTCGAACTGCCGCAATGGCAGATCCGCCGCCTGGTTTATGACGAAGGCGAGTGGCACTGCGCGTTGTCGCGCGAGCGCGAGTTGCCCGATTGGCTCGACCAGTCGATCGAGACCCGCCATGCCGATCTCGCGCTCGCGATCCTCAGCGCATTCGTCGAAGCGCAGCGGATCTCGGCGCCCGAGAATCGCACCAGCGTGCCGACCGTCCGCCGTGAGACCCGCACGCTCTACGAGCCGCTGTTCGTCGACAATATCGGCTGATGGCGGCGCGGCCGTGAACACCGAACGACTGCCGCGGCAGCTGCAATCGGTCCAGGTCATGGTCCGGTTCGGCTTCCGGCTCGCCATCATGATCGGCTTTGCCATCTTTGCCGGCGCTGGGTTCGGCAAGGGCCTGGTCACGCTGCTGTGGATGTCGGCGCTGATCTGCGCACTCGTAGGCGTCGTCAAGCGCGAGGTACCGTTTGCCGCGAACCTCAATCATTGGGACGAAATGACCGCCTATGTCGCGTTGTGCGCGCTCGGCACCGGCCTGATCCAGGGTCTCTGAACCATACCCGAAAATCCTATGCCGCCCCTATGAAGTTGCTGTCCGCTCACGCTCGATTTCATATCCGGTAACACAGACATTGATCGCGTGAATTCCACCTCAAGGACCACGTCAGTGAAACTCGTCGAACCTCCCTCGTGTAGCGCAGCGTCCAGTATTGTCTTCATCGGCCGCAACCGCCGCGGCCAGTGGGTCGCCCAGCAGCAGAACGGCCTCTATGGGGGCCTGTTCGTCAACCGCGCTCAGGCGGTCAAATACGCGCTGTTCGAGAACGGCCAGCACCCCGAAATGATCGTCGAGCTGTCGCGTGAGATCGAGCTCGATATGCGCGGCGAGACCGCAAAGCTTCCCGCAAGCCGCGTGGCCTGAGCCACTCCCATGACTGCGAAAGCTGACACGGCCGATTGGCTGTCGGGCTTCATCCCGGATCTTCCGACCCCCTTCACCCACCGCGACGAGATCGATGCCGAGGCGTTCGGCCGGCTGTGCGAGCGCCAGATCGCGGCCGGCGCCACGGCGCTGGTGGTCGGCGAGACTGCGGGCGAAAGCGCGACGCTGGAGCCGGCTGAGCGCGTGCAACTGGTTCGCACCGCCGCCCATGTCGCGCGCAGGCGGGTCCGCATCATTGCCGGTGCCGGATCGAATGCGACGGATCGAGCCGTCACCTTCGCGCAGGCCGCCGAGGCGGCCGGAGCCGACGCCATCATGTCGGTCGTGCCCTATTACAACAAGCCGATGCCGCAGGGCATGGCGGCGCATTTCCGCGCCGTCGCAGCGGCCACCACGCTGCCCGTGATCCTGCACGACATTCCGCAGCGGACGGTTAAGGGGCTTCCGGATGAGACCCTGCTCGGGCTCGCAGCAGTGCCGGCGTTCATCGGATTGCGAGACAGCAGCGGTGACGTCGCGCGCATGGTGCGCCTGCGCTCGCGTCTGCCGGCGACGTTCCGCATGTTGACTGGGGACGATGCATCATCGGTCGCCTGGCTCGCGGCCGGCGGCGACGGCTGCATCTCGACCGTGGCAAATATCGCACCCGATCTGTACGTGGCCGTTCACCGACATTTCCGCGCGGGCCGGCCATATCAGGCGCGTGAGTTGCACCAGCGCCTGGTGCCGCTCGCAACGTTGCTGGAGCGCGACCATCCCGCCGCGTTGAAGTTCGCGCTGGGTCTGCTGGGGTTCATCCAGCCGGCGACCCGGCTGCCGATCGTTCAGCTCGGCGGACCGGCGAAGGCCGAGGTCGCGCAGGCGATGGTCGGGCTTGCCGACGCGTATCTTGCAGCCGCGCGCTGAGATTTGCCAAAGCCATCGCAATGCACAATGAGATCAGTGCACGGGCCCGTGACACCGCGCCATATTGAGGTTCCCGGACGGCGCCCCATATCCACGGCAAGGGAGTGCTTGCCGTGCAGACCCTCAAGGCGGCTCTCGTTGTGGCGACCGTCCTGGTCGCCTTGGTTGCTTCCATCGGTCCCGGCGCAGCCGCGGACAACAACCGTCTTGCCCTGACCATTTCGATCGACGGCGCGATCGGCCCGGCATCGGCCAACTACGTCAAGGACGGCCTGGCCAAGGCGACCGAGCGGCACGCCGAAATCGTCATCCTGCGCCTGAACACGCCGGGCGGTCTCAGCACCAGCATGCGCGAGATCATCACCGACGTGCTGGCCTCGACCGTTCCCGTCGTCGGCTACGTTGCGCCCTCCGGCGCCCATGCCGCAAGCGCCGGGACCTACATCCTCTATGCGACCCATCTCGCGGCCATGGCGCCCGGCACCAATGTCGGCGCCGCGACGCCGGTGCAGATCGGCGGCCCGCTGCCGGGCCTGCCGGGCAGCACCCCGGACAAGGGCGGCAAGGAGAAGGACGGCGGCAGCGTATCGGAAACCAAAGATGCCATGACGGCGAAGGTGACGAACGATGCCGTTGCCTTCATCCGCAGCCTCGCCGAACTGCGCGGCCGCAATGCCGACTGGGCCGAGAAAGCGGTCCGCGACGCCGCCACCCTCTCCGCCAACGCCGCATTGCAGGCCCATGTCATCGAATTCATCGCCCATGATACGGCCGACCTGCTCAGGCAGGTCGATGGCCGCACCGTGGAGCTTTCCGGCGGCAAGACGCAGCGCCTGGCGACCAGGGACGCCGTGATCGAGGCGATCGATCCCACCTGGCTCGCACGCGCGCTTGCGGTCGTCACCGACCCCAACATCGCCTTCGTCCTGCTGATGGTCGGCATCTACGGCCTGATCTTCGAGTTCATGTCGCCCGGTGCCGTGGCGCCCGGCGTGGTCGGGACGATCTGCCTGCTGCTCGGCCTCTACGCGCTGAACATGCTGCCGATCAACTACGCCGGTTTTGCTCTGATGCTGGTCGGCATCGCGCTGTTGGCGATCGAGGCCTTCAACCCGACGGTGGTGATCGGCCTAGGCGGCATCGTCGCCTTCGTGCTGGGGGCTGCCATGCTGTTTCGGGTCGAGGCGCCCGGATACCGCTTGTCGTGGTCGGTGATCGGCATCGTCGCGGCGATGTTCGCAGGCCTCATTCTCGTCGTGCTCGGCGCGCTGCGCCGCGCACGCAACGGCCCACTCCGTGTTGGCGCACAGGCCATGCGCGGGCTGCCGGCCGAGGTGCTCGACTGGACCGGGACGACAGGTCACGTCTTCACCAATGGCGAGCGCTGGCAGGCGCGCGGCACCGAGGCATTCAAGGCCGGAGAGACGGTCGAGGTCGCCAACATTGTCGATTTGACGCTGGTGGTGCGGCGCGCGCCGGCCACCGCCGGCGAAGGAGGTAAAGCATGATGCTTGATTATTTCACCTATGCGGCGATCGCGTTGCTGATCATCGTCTTCCTGACCCAGGCGGTGCGCGTGCTGCGCGAATACGAGCGCGGCGTCATCTTCACGCTCGGCCGTTTCACCGGGGTGAAGGGTCCGGGGCTCATCATCCTGATTCCGGTGGTGCAGCAGCTGGTGAAGGTCGATCTCAGGGTGGTGGTCCAGGTGGTGCCGCCGCAGGATGTGATTTCGCGCGACAACGTCTCGGTCAAGGTCAACGCCGTGCTCTACTTCCGCATAGTCGATCCCGAACGCGCCATCATCAAGGTCAGCGACTACATGGCCGCGACCAGCCAGCTGGCGCAGACCACGCTGCGCTCGGTGCTCGGCAAGCACGAGCTCGACGAGATGCTGGCGGAGCGCGACAAGCTGAACGCCGACATCCAGGAGACGCTGGACAGGCAGACCGACGTCTGGGGCATCAAGGTCACCGGGGTCGAGATCAAGGATATCGACATCAACGAAACCATGGTGCGGGCGATCGCCAAGCAGGCCGAGGCGGAGCGGTTGCGGCGCGCCAAGGTGATCAACGCGATGGGCGAGCAGCAGGCGGCCGAGAAGCTGGTCGAGGCCGGCCGGATCCTGGCCCAGGAGCCGCAGGCGATGCAGCTGCGATATTTCGCGGCGCTGCATGACATTGCCGGCGAGCGCTCCTCGACCGTGGTGTTCCCGCTGCCGATGAATCTGCTCGAACACCTGACGCGACGAGGTGAACCGGCGACTTGATCGGAATCGCTAATGCCCGTGATGCTTGGCCCGCCAGGCCGGGCCCGGGCCGCGCATATAGTGCGCCTCGGGCCGGTACGTGCTGATCGGCTCCTCGCCGATCCAGGCGAGGAATTTGAGCAGCCCCTCTGCCGCGCTGCGCAGCAGCGAACGGATCGATGTCACGGCGCGCATCTCAGTAGTCCCACTTCTCGCCGAGCACGACCGGCGGGCGCGGATACCTTTCGGCATCGCCACCGGGCACGCCGGCATCGATGTGGGTCCGCACCCAATCGTCATGCCCGCGATGCAGCAGCAGCTCGTTGCGCAGCCGATGGATCTTGGCGGCAGCGATGGCGCGGTGAAGCGTTCTGAAGGCGAGACCGATCCGCCGGATACTCCGCCGGAACATCGCGGGCATCGCGCCGGCCGAACCGTGCGGCCGGGCATCGTGTACTTGGAGCAAGGTCATGTCCCACCTATCTGTTGGCGGCACGCGCGAGCGCCGCGTCACACCAGAAGATGCTGGGAAGGCCGTAGGAATTCGAGAGGACCCGTAGCCCTGTCGCATAGCCGCAGCATAAGCGGCCGCCGAAGGCGGCGGACGCATCGCAGCGATGCCGCAAATCGCAACATTACGGACAATTTTACCCTCAATCGGCAACGCGAGGGCCCGGTTTACGGTCGGCGGCAAGACCGGTAACCTCGCCCCCGATGCGACGTGGAGACGACCCATGCGGCCCAAAGATCAGACCAACTGGATGTTGACAGACGCGATCGAGGCGCTCGCCCGGGCGGAACGGTTGCACCAGAGTTTCCTGAACATCCACCCGCGCGCGGGCAGCAGCGAGCCGAGCTGGGAACCGCCCATGGACGTGATCGAGACCGAGCAGGAGATCCTGATCCTGGTCGCGCTACCCGGGGTCGATCCCGACGAGGTCGAGGCCGCGCTCGACGGCGGCACGCTGGTGATCTCCGGCCGCCGCACCTTGCCCGCCGAGCTCCGCAACGCCCGCATCCTGCGCCTCGAACTGCCGCAAGGCCGGTTCGAGCGCCGCATCGCGCTGCCGACGGGCCGCTACAGCATCAGCCGCTTCGCCGCGCATGGCTGCGTCGGCCTGCGGCTCGGAAAATCGAGCTGAGGGGATTTCGCCATGGCCGCATCAGACGTTTCAAGCCCGGCATCGAGTTCGACGCCAATCCCGAGCGATGCGACGATCATCGTCCCCGTCCGCAACACCGTGCTGTTTCCGGACGTCATCATCCCGATCACGATCGCGCGTGCGACCTCGATCGCCGCTGCCCAGCAGGCGGTGCGCGAGCAGCGGCCAATCGGCATCCTGCTGCAACGCGATCCCGAGACCAACGATCCCGGCCCGGACGGGCTCTACCGTGTCGGCACCGTCGCCAACATCGTGCGCTACATCACCGGCGCCGACGACAGCCATCATCTGGTCTGCCAGGGCGTGCAGCGCATGCGCGTGCTCGACTATCTGCCCGGCACGCCGTTCCTCGCCGCCCGCGTGCTGCAGATCCCCGAGCCCACCACCACCTCGCCCGAGATCGAGGCGCGCTTCCTCAATTTGCAGCGCCAGGCGCTGGAGGCCGCGCAATTGCTGCCGCAGACGCCGCCCGAATTGATCGCTGCGCTGCAAGGCACGACGTCGCCGGCGACCCTCGCCGACCTTGCGACCTCCTACATGGACATCAAGCCGGCGGAGAAGCAGGACATCCTGGAGACCATCGATCTCGTGGCGCGGATGGACAAGGTCTCGCGGCATCTCGCCGAGCGCATCGAGGTGCTGCGGCTGAGCCAGGAGATCGGCCAGAAGACCAAGGCGGTGTTCGACGAGCGGCAGCGCGAGGCGATCCTGCGCGAGCAGATGGCGACGATCCAGCGCCAGCTCGGCGAGGGCGACGGCAAGGCCGCCGAGGTCGCCGAACTGACCAAGGCGATTGTCGATGCCAAGATGCCACCGGAGGCCGAGGGCCAAGCGCAAAAGGAACTGCGCCGCTACGAACGCATGCCGGAAGCGGCGGCCGAAGCCGGCATGGTGCGCAGCTATCTCGACTGGCTGATCGACCTGCCCTGGAGCCTGCCGGAGGAGAAGCCGATCGACATAGCCGAAGCGCGCAAGATCCTCGACCACGACCACTATGGCCTGGAGAAGATCAAGAGCCGCATCATCGAATATCTCGCGGTGCGCAAGCTCGCGCCCGGCGGCAAGGCGCCGATCCTGTGCTTCCTGGGTCCCCCCGGCGTCGGCAAGACCTCGCTCGGCCAATCGATCGCGCGCGCGATGTCGCGGCCGTTCGTTCGCGTCTCGCTCGGCGGCGTGCATGACGAGGCCGAAATCCGCGGCCATCGCCGCACCTATATCGGCGCGCTGCCCGGCAACATCATCCAGGCGATCAAGAAGGCCGGCGCGCGCAATTGCGTGATGATGCTGGACGAGATCGACAAGATGGGCCGCGGTGTCCAGGGCGATCCGTCGGCGGCGATGCTCGAGGTGCTCGACCCCGAGCAGAACTCGACCTTCCGCGACAACTATCTCGGCGTGCCGTTCGACCTGTCGCGCGTCGTGTTCATCGCTACCGCCAACATGCTCGACGGCGTGCCGGGCCCGCTGCTCGACCGCATGGAGCTGATCAGCCTGCCCGGCTACACCGAGGATGAGAAGCTCGAGATCGCCAAGCGCTATCTGGTGCGCCGCCAGCTCGAGGCCAACGGCATCAAGGCCGACCAGGTCGAGATCGATCCGGATGCGCTGCGGCTGATCATCAAGAGCTACACCCGCGAGGCCGGCGTCCGCAATCTGGAGCGCGAGATCGGCAAGGTGTTGCGCAATGTCGCGGTGCAGATCGCCGAGGGCAGCACCAGCCACGTCACCATCGCGCCGAAGGACATCGCATCGCTGCTCGGCCAGCCCCGGTTCGAGAACGAGATCGCGCAGCGCACCAGCATCCCCGGCGTGGCCACCGGGCTGGCCTGGACCCCGGTCGGCGGCGACATCCTGTTCATCGAGGCCTCGCGCACGCCGGGCAAGGGCGGGCTGATGATCACCGGACAACTCGGTGACGTCATGCGCGAGAGCGTGCAGGCCGCGCTGACCCTGGTGAAAAGCCGCGCCTCCCAGCTCGGCATCGATCCTGCCGTGTTCGAGAAAAGCGACATCCACGTCCACGTCCCCGCCGGTGCAACACCGAAGGACGGCCCGAGCGCAGGCGTCGCGATGTTCACCGCCCTCACCTCGCTGTTGACCGACCGCACGGTGCGCAGCGACACCGCGATGACCGGCGAGATCTCGCTGCGCGGTCTCGTGCTTCCGGTCGGCGGCATCAAGGAGAAGGTGGTCGCCGCCGCCGCCGCGGGCCTGACCCGGGTGATGCTGCCGGCGCGCAACAACCGCGACTACGACGACATCCCGGCCGGCGCCCGCGCCAAGCTCGAGTTCATCTGGCTCGAACGGGTCGACGAGGCAATCGCCGCCGCGCTGGAGCCCGCCAAGGCCACGTCTGCGGCGGCGGAGTGAGCGCGGCGGATAACGCTCCGCGTTGATCATCTCGCCCGGGGCTCACCTCTCTCCCCAGCCCTCCCCCGCATCCGCCTTCGCCAAGAGGCTTCGGCGGACAAGAGGGGAGGGCTGGGGAGAGGGGTGCCGCACGGCGTGCTCTCTCCACTCCATGTTCAGCGCACGCGGAGCGGTGACGCTCAGCTCTTGCCCATGCAGTCTTCGATGTAGAACCATCGATCGTCGCCGGTCAGGCCCTTCTGCTTCACCTCTTTGCGGCAGGCCTTCAGCTTGGGCTTGTTGGCGCTCCACTTCGCCTTCATGTCCTTCAGCTTCTGCATGGTGATCTTGACCTTCGACGGCTTGGCCTCGGTCGTGCTCTGGGCTGCTGCGGTGTGCAGCGAGCCGGCGAGAAGCAAGGCGGCCACAACGCAGCTTGCGGTACGAAACATGGCTGAAAATTCCCTTTGATTATCTGTTGAATTGAACATGCCGGCGCAGTCGCACGCGGGACGCAAGATGTCCCGCGCGCGACCGGTCTGCGATCAGAGGATTTTGACCGCACTGAGCAGCGTCATGTAGACGCCCCAGGCCAGCGGAATGCCGACGAACAGCCAGAACAGCGCGGCCTTGGCGTCGAGCCCGCCAAACCCGATGCCGTAGGAGCCGTGCGGTCCGGCCGCCGCGGCGCTGGCGCTCGCATCCTGCAGCTTGGCGACTTCGGCGTCGCTCATGTGCCACTTCGGATCGACCGGCTTGATCAGGTAATTGCAGATCAGGCCGGCGATCAGCATGGCGCACAGGATGTACATCGTGGTGTTGTAGAGCTGGTCGCGCGGCACGCCGGCGGCCAGCTGGAATTCACGGATGTAGTTCACCACCACAGGACCGATGATGCCGGCGGTCGACCATGCCGTCAGCAGACGGCCATGGATGGCGCCGACGAACTGTGTGCCGAACATGTCGGCGAGATAGGCCGGCACGGTGGCGAAGCCGCCGCCATACATCGACAGGATGATGCCGAAGCCGAGCACGAACAGGAGCTTCGATCCCATTGCGGCAAAGGTCGGCGCCAAGGCGTAGAGCACGATGCCGAGAATGAAGAACGTGTAGTAGGTGTTCTTGCGGCCGATCTTGTCTGACAGCGATGCCCAGAAGAACCGGCCGCCGATGTTGAACAGCGACAGCAATCCGGCAAAGCCCGCCGCGATCGCGGCGATCTGCGCCTTCTGTCCGGCATCGAGCTGGTTGAAGCCGACATTGGGCAGCCCGATCAGCTTGCCCGCAAAGATCTCCTGCAACATCGGCGAGGCCATGCCGATCACGCCGATGCCGGCCGACACGTTGAGGCAGAGCACCCACCAGATCAGCCAGAATTGCGGCGTCTTGTGCGCGTTGTCGAGATGGACGTTTTTGCTCGAGATCATCGCGTTGGCTTTCGCCGGCGGCGTCCAGCCCTCCGGCTGCCAGCCGGCCGGCGGAATGCGGTAGCGGAACGCACCGATCATCATGAACACGAAGTAGATCGCGCCCATGGCGAGGAAGGTTTCCCAGACGCCGACCGAGGTCGGGGTCTTGAAATAGTTCATCAGCTTATCGGCGAGCGGGGCGCCGATCATCGCGCCGCCGCCGAAGCCCATGATCGCCATGCCGGTTGCCATGCCGCGACGATCGGGGAACCATTTCACCAGCGTCGACACCGGCGAGATGTAGCCGAGGCCGAGGCCGACACCTCCGATCACGCCGGAGCCGAGCCACATCAGCCAGAGCTGATGCGTGTAGACGCCCAGTGCGCCGATCACGAGACCGCCGGCCCAGCACAGCGCGGCGACGAAGCCGGCCTTGCGCGGACCGACCTTCTCGAGCCAGCCGCCCCAGATCGCGGCGGAGACGCCGAGCAGCACGAAGAACAGCGTATACATCCACCCCAGGCTTGCGACCTTCCAGTCGCAGGTTGTGGTGAACAATTCCTGCACCAGCGAAATATCCGGGCACGCCTTCGGCGCGGTCAGCCCGATCGCGCGCGACAGCGGCAGCCAGAACACAGAGAAGCCGTAGGCCATGCCGATGCACAGATGGATGCACAGCGCGGCCGGCGGCACCAGCCAGCGGTTGAAGCCGGCGGTCGCGATCGTGTGTTCCTTGTCGAGGAAACCTGCGCCTGCCGCAGACACGCGTCCAGCGCTGCTCATCGTCGTCATTGTAACCTCCCCTGCAGCCGCCGTTACATCGGGCGCATCTGCGTCTTCGATCCCGTCTCAGCCCTTGCGGCAACCGTAGGCTCGGCTGCTCCGCACATTCCCTCGATGCGCCGGGACCAACCACGCGCATTGTCGGAAATGCTAACCCCCGATACGAACGGTTATGCCTGGCCGTGCAGCCCGACCAGGACGCAGGCCGGCCCTTGTCCGTCCAAATGCCCACGTCAGGGCACAGCTTCACCTGCACGACCCGGCGGAGATTATCAATTCGCGCAGAAGGGGAAATAGGTGTCGATAGGCAAAAGGTAGATATTCAGCTGCATCTAGCCCGTACGCGGCGATGCAGCATTCGATTTATCTATCGTTCCATTGATCTTCTCGATCAGGAAAACGATCCGGACATCGCTGCGTTCGGTGATCTCGACCTTGTCGCCGGTCTCCTGGATCAGGGCCGGGATATCGATCACCGACAGCGGATCGGTGCAATGTACTTCGAGGAAATTTCCCGCCGTCACGCCCCTGAGCGCCTTGCGTGTCTTCAGCGCGGGCAGCGGGCATTTCAGGCCGGTGAGATCGAGCTTGGTCGTTGTCATGGTTCGACCATGGCGAAGCCGTCATGCATCGTCAACGCACCACCTGCTCAGCTTTCGACGGGCGCCGACGCACGCACGTCGTCGATCGGGATCGCGGCGCGCAGCATCAATTCGGCAACATCCTCGGTGTCGTCGAGATGCACGACCGGCAGCGTGGTCTCGACGGCAACATCGCTGGCGATCCCGACCACGCGCGGGTCGTCGGGAAACAGCAGCGGCTTGCCATTGGCGGCGCGATACACCTCGATCTTGTTGACCGGCTCGCGCTTGAAGCCCTCAACCACGACCAGATCGACAGGCGCCATCTTGGCGAGCAATTCCGGCAGCCGCGGCTCGGCGGCGCCGCGCAGCTCGTGCATCAGCGCCCAGCGCCGCGTCGAGGACACCAGCACCTCGGTCGCGCCGGACTGCCGGTGCACCCAGGAATCCTTGCCGGGCAAGTCGACGTCGAATTCGTGGTGGGCATGCTTGATCACGGAAACCCGCAAGCCCTGCCCGAGCAGATGGGGGATCACCCGCGACAGCAGGGTGGTCTTGCCGGCACCGCTCCATCCCGCGAGGCCAATCACTTTCATGCGCGTCTCCAAAGGCACTTAGCGTCCAATGCTGCTTATATCAGCGTTGAGCCCATGTCATGCCAGCCTGGGTGACGAGCGATTGGGTCCCCTAGTGGAGCGCCTTCGGAAGCTCGTGGAGCAGATGCGACCACAGCACGAGCGTGAATCTCGGCAACCGCCCGATGGCGACGAGCAGCAAGGTGCCGACTGCCGCGATTGGGGCTCATCCCGCGGCTCGCTATCCTGCAGCGATCACCCGGCCCGCTGACCGACCGGCCGTCCGGGCCTGGCAGGTCTTGCTGATCGACCCTCTCTGGCGGGTTTGCAGCGCACTCGCTTCCGCGGGCGTTGCGTGTCGGCTGCCAGCACTTCTTCCAGTGTCGTGTTCCTAAAGCGAAGCCTTCTGGACATCGCATCGCTCCCTGAACGGGTAGGAGCCCCATCAGTCGTTCAGCCACCGGCCCCGCGACAGGGTTCATGTCGGTGACCAGGGATAACCAGCGACGGAGCGCTTTGCTCCAGGAGAACAGTCGCCCTTCGCCCCACGTTACCGACCAACCGGCTATCCAGCGGATATACCTCGAAGTTTCCAATGCGCGGGACGGCCGGAACACGATAATGTGCAGCACTGGAGGATCATCCATGCCTCGCTCGCCTTCGATCGTGCCGCAGCAAGTCGACCGCGACACCTATCTGGTGCTGAACGATTTCGGCCGGCTTGGCCGTGCCTGGTGCGAAACCGAAGAGGAAGGCTCAGACCGGAAAACGCTGATCCGCCGCCTGCTGGATGACCAGTACAGCCAGCCGGTCCGCATCGTGGCCTTCAATACCAACGAGGGATGGTCGCGCGACGTCACGACCGATATCGCCGACGAGCTGCGGCGCCGTTTCGTCGAATACGATGAAGTCCCGAGTTCGGTGCGGCAGTTCGTGGAAACGGCCATGCGGCACTGAGCCGGATTGCCATGATCCAGCGCCGGCGGGCTCGAACCCCCACCCGAATCCAGATACCCCAATGAAATAAATGAGTTATTCGGCGGATCCCATGGCCGCCCCATAAGGCAATATTAACAGCATCTGCCTTACCTGTTCTCCCGGTCAACGGGAGATCCGATCAGTGCTCAATCGTGATGCTGTGCGAGACGCCACGGGCGCCAGGGACCGGGTCCTGGTCACCGCGATCTTTTTGGCGTCGGGCGCGGCATCCCTGATCCTTCAGGTGCTCTGGTTCAAGCAACTGCAATTCGTGCTGGGCAGCGCGACCGTCTCGGTCAGCGTCACGGTGGCAAGCTTCTTCTTCGGCCTCTCCCTGGGCAGCGCCCTCGGCGGCCGGATCGCCGACAAGGTCAGCCGCCCCCTAACGATCTACGGCTTTCTCGAACTCGCGCTCGCCGTCGTTTCCCTGGCGGTGACGGCGTTGCTGTCGCATTGGTCGACTTGGGTGGGCTGGCTGTCGCCGATGCTGGACCTGGAGTCGCCATTCCGGTTGCCGCTGATGGTGGCGCTGTCGCTCGCCATCCTGTCGCTGCCGACGATGCTGATGGGCGCGACCCTGCCCTTCCTGGTGAAATTCCTGACCCGCACGCAGACCGATTTGGCCAACCGCATCGGCCTGCTCTACGGCTTCAACACCCTGGGCGCCGCCATTGGCACCCTGACCGTTGGCTTTGTCCTGATGGGCCTGTGCGGCATCACGGGATCGAGCCTGGTTGCGGCGACGTTGTACCTCTGCGTCGGCGGCGTGGCCCTGCTGGTTGCGCGCAGCGCAAGCCCGATCGTTGCGGTCGCGGCAACCACGCCGGTGCCAACCGCCGCGCCGGCACACGACAGGACGTCGATCCTGATCGCGATCTTCGCATGCTCCGGTTTTGTCTCGATCGCCTATGAAGTGGTCTGGTTCCGCTTCCTGACCAATATCAGCACCTCGAGTGTCTACGCATTCTCAGGGATGCTCGGCGTCTACCTGCTGGGGCTGGTGATCGGCGCCCTGATCTGCGCCAGGCTGCTCGCCCCGCGCAAGGATCAGTTGCTGCGATACTTCGCCGTCACACAGCTCTTGATCGCAGTTGCGGCCACGCTGACCGTCGCAATCCTCGGCAAGGCGCGCACCGTCGGCGTAACACTGTCGCCGATCGTATCGGGCCTCTTGCCGGTCCAGGTGCAGGAGCTGCTGGGCGGTGACGTTCCATTCTTCCTCATTTGTGCCATTGCCCTGTTGCTGCCGACCACGCTGATCGGCATCAGTTTTCCGCTGGCCAGCGAACTGACCGTGATGCAGATGAGCGCGCTCGGTCGCAGGATCGGCACGCTCTACGCCTTGAACACGATCGGCGGCGTGCTGGGCTCGCTGGCGGCGGGGTTTCTCCTGATCCCCTATCTGGGCAGCCAGGGCGCGCTCACCGCATTGATCGTCCTCAACGTCCTGCTGTTTGTTACGACGACTTTGTCGCAACCGGATCTTCTGAAACAACGCACCCTGTGGCGGCAGGGAGCGATTGCCGCCAGCGTCATCGCCGCATCGCTGCTGCTGCTCACCCCGCATTATCTGCAGCGGGTGCTGACCGCGATCGAAGGCGGCGATGTCCTCGAATTGCGCGAAACCAAGCAGGCGACTTTTGCGGTGGTCGAGTATCGCGAGAAGGCGGCGGGCACCTATCAGCAGCTGGTGGTGAATTCGAAGAGCTACGCCAACAATCGCCCCGAGGGCCGGCGCTACATGGCCGCGATGGGCCACTATCCGATCCTGCTGCACCAGGGCCCGGTCGAAACCGCGGTCGTGATTTGCATCGGGACCGGAACCACGGTGGGCGCGATCAGCACCCACCGGGAATTGCAATCCATCGACGCGGTCGATCTGGCCTCGACAGTGTTCGAAGTCGCGCCGCGTTTCGTGCCGATCAACAAGCAGTTCCATCAGAACCCCAAGGTCCATCAGATCGTGGCGGACGGGCGCCACTTCCTGCTCGGGACCAAGGAAAGCTTCGACGTCATCACTCTCGAGCCGCCGCCGCCGCACGACGCCGGCGTCATCAACCTCTACACCGAGGAATTCTATACGCTGGCAAAGCAGCGGATGCGCCCCGGCGCCGTGCTCGCGCAATGGGTGCCGCTGGATTTCAATCGCGGCATCCTGCCGAAGATGATCCTCAAGGCCATGATGGGCCAGTTCAAGCATGTCTCGCTGTGGCTGCCGTCCAGAATGGAAGGCGTGGCGATCGCCTCCGACGAACCCCTGCAGATCGACCCGCGCACGCTTGCGATGCGGATGTCAAAGCCCGGTGTGGCTGACGATCTGACGGCAAACGGCCTGGGCGAGCCCGAGGATTTTCTGGCGACATTCATCGCCGCCGATGCAAAGCTCGCAGCCTTTGTCGGGGACGTGCCGACCCTGACCGATGATCGGCCGCGCCTCGAATATTACAACTGGTATCCGCTGAGCCCGATCAGCGTCGATGAATTGAAGCGACTGCGCGAACCGTTGGAAGCCTATCTCGCCGGCACGCGCATCGACGAGGCCCGCCTCAACACCGCGCGCACCGTCGCCAATGCGATCCTGGATGAGCACAAGGCCAGCGCTGACGGCGACGCCTCCGCCGCCCGCGCCGCACTTCGCCTCGCCGTCAAGCTCGACCCCGACAATTCCTATGTCGGCTTCCTGGACCGCAAGCTGCACGAGTGAGGCCGCCTCGGGCGGAGTCGCGAATTGCTGAACAATGCTGCAATGACGAGTCCCACTCACAACGAGCGCTGCGGCGTATGGGTCCCGGCCTTCGCCGGAACGACGGCGGTGGATCTGGCGCCGCGCGCCACTACGCCGGCCTGAAGCCCGCCTTCGTCAACGCGGCCCGCCCTTCCTCCGACGCCAACGCGTCGAGAAACGCCTGCACCGCGGGCCGCCGCTTGCGCGCCGTGACCAGCGCGAAGTCGTAATGCTCTTCGGCGAGCGGAATGAAGCCGAGCCCGGAGGCATCGGCGACCGGCGCAATCGTCATGCCCCAGTCGGCGCGATGCTGCGCTACCGCGGCCGCAACCGCATTGTGCGAGCGCGGCTGATTCCAGTAGCCGTCGGGCCGAACGCCACCCAGCAGGCGATCGATCAGGATGCGGGTGCCGGCGCCCTGGTTGCGGTTGACCATGATGCAGGCGGGATCGGCGAGCGCGGCGCGCACCGCCTCCTCCGCACTCAGGCCGGCAAAGCGCGCATCGTCGTTACGGAACACGATGCCCTGCATGCGCCGCCAGCCCGGCACCAGTTCGAGGCCGTCGGCGAGATACGGCGCGTTGTAGGTCTCGGTCTTGTCGTCGAACAGATGGATCGGCGCGAGATCGCATTCGCCGCGCTTGGCAGCCGCGAGCCCGCCGAGGCTGCCGACCGCGATCGAACGCACCACAAGGCCTGCATGCGCCAGCGGTGCGGTGACGAGATCGAGCCCGGTGCAATGGCTGCCGACGATCACAAGATCGGGCACCCGCACATGCGGCGTGAACAAGATCACCTCGGCGTCGCTGCCGGCCGCCAGGTGGTCGGCCAGCGCCTCGATCTTCAGGAAGCCGTCGGCTTGCGCGAACGAGGTGATCGCGCCCGAACCCTTGCCGCTCGGATAGGCGATCAGGCCGTCGGCGCCTTCGACCAACGACACCATCACGAACTCGGTGCGGCCGAGTTCGGAGGCGATGCGCACCGGCACCTTCGCCGCGACCTTGGCATCGGACCGTGGCGGCAGGCCGGCCATCCGCCGCAGCGTCGGCACGATCATGTCGTGGAAGGTGAACATCGCCGAGGTCGGGAAGCCCGGCAGGATGATCACCGGCTTGCCGTCGCAGACCGCAAGGCACAGCGGCTTGCCCGGCTTCAGCGCCACGCCATGCGCGACGATGCCGGGCTTGCCGAGCTTTGCGATGATGCGGTGCGAGACGTCGCCAGCGCCCTTCGAGGTGCCGCCCGACAGCACCAGCATGTCGCTGTCCGCCAGAGCCTTGCGCATCGCGGCCTCGAGCATCGCCTCATTGTCCGCGATCGCGCCAAGGAACGACGCGTCGCCGCCATTTTCGGCGATCGCCGCGGTAACGATCGCGCCATTGGTGTCGTAGATCGCGGCCGGCCGCAGCCGCTCACCCGGCTGCACCAGTTCGTCGCCGGTCGAGAGGATCGCAACGTGCGGACGGCGCACCATGGCGACTTCGGCGATGCCGCAGGCCGCGAGCATACCGATCTCGCGCGAGCCGATCATCGTTCCCGCGCGCAACAGCGCCTCGCCGCGCGCGATGTCGGAGCCGGCGTAAGACACGAACTGCCCGGGCGACGCCGCGCGCCGGACCTCGATGGCATCCTTGCCGGCTGGCTGGGTGTGCTCGACCATCACGATCGCATCCGCACCGCGCGGCACCGGGCCGCCGGTCGCAATCGCGGTCGCGGTGCCCGGCAGCACCGGCAGGGCCGGCGCGGTGCCACACGAGATGGTCTCGCCGTTCAGCGCGAGTTGCACCGGCGCGCCCTCGCCGGCGCGCGCAAGATCGGCAGAGCGTACGGCAAAGCCGTCGACATTGGAGCGATCGAACGGCGGCACGTCGATCGGCGCCACCACGTCCTCCGCCAGCGCACGGCCGAGTGCATCGGCGAGCAGCCGCGTCTCGGACGGCATTTGCCGCGGGAACAGCGCTGCCTCGAAGTGCGCGATGGCTTCCTCGCGCGACAGGATGGTCAGGAACTGGTCCTGCTCGACGGACGGGTTTGGTTTCGGCGTGAACGGTTGGGTCATCTCGGGAACTCACTCCCGCAACATATAGGCATCGACGACCGTGCCCGCAGCGAAGCCTTCCGCGGAGCCGGGCACAATCAGCAGGGCTTCGGCGCGCGCGATGGCATCGAGCGACAGGTCGGCGATCGCAAGCGCAGCCCAGTGGCTCTGCCGACGCGTCAGCAGCACGACCTCCGCCATACCGACGCCGGAGGCGATCTTGCGTTCCAGCGGCAGCGCCAGGGTCTTGCGCGGCTGCCGGCCCGACAGGCGGTCAAGCACGGGAAGCGCGACTGCCCACCAGGCCGCGAAGGCCTGATCCGGCGCGCCCGGCAAGGCGATGACCGGCGTCGCGTCGATCCGGCCGGCTGCCGCAGTCCGCCCGGGTTGCAGGGCAATGCCATGCGCGATCAGTGTCCCGCGCGTCGCCACCGCATTCACCGCCGCATCGGTGTGACCGACGCCGGTGCCGCCGATTGTGGCGATCAGATCGCAGCCTGCGGTATCGAGCGCGTCTGCGATCGCCGCCATATCTGGCGCCACCTCGGTGCAGACGATTTCGGCGCCCGCGAGGCGCGCGGTGTCCGCGATCAGCTGTGCGGTCAGCTCACCGTTCGAGATATTGACGATGCGCAGCCGCGGCCGCCGGACGCGCAACATCTCCAGCCCGGCCGCGCGCGCGAGCAGCAAACCGCGCGGCAGCAGCGGCTCTCCCGCAGCAACCACGTCGCGCCCCGCCGCAATATCGCTGCCGGCACGCCGGACGCCCTGCCCCGGGATCGCCTCAGTGAGCACCTGCGGCAGCGGACCGGAGATGTCGACCGCATCGGCGTCGACCACGCAGTCGGTGCCGTCGGGCATCGTAGCACCTGCCTCGACCCAGACCGGGAGTTCGGCCAGCGGCAGCGGCGCATAGGAGGACGCGCCGACCAGATCATCGGCGCGCAGCGCCCAACCGTCGCGGGCCGCGACATCCTGCGGCGGATAGGAGCGCAGGGCCGGCATCTCGGCGGCAATGCAGCGCAAGGCATCGGCCGGCGGCAGCTCGACCGGCTCGACCGGCACAAGGTCGCGCAGCATGGCAGCCAGCGCCATATCGAGCGGGGTAAGCGAAGCCGGAAAGCGCTGGGCAGTGACCATGGCCCGCTATGGACCGAATCGGCCCCGAAAGAAACCGCCTCGCGCCGGTCCGCCACCGCGTCATTAGACCGATGGCGCGTTGACGCGGACCCCAAACTAGTTGCAAAAGAAACTAATATAACCGGGTTCCAGAGGCCCGGGACAATCATAATGGCCAATGCGCCAGTTCAGGAGGGAGACAGAATGAACGCCACCAGAGCGCTTTCAAGCGACGTGGATACCGGTTCGCGTAAAGAAGACGCGTCAAAACAAAAATCTGGAGCCCGGCTCCGATTCAATCGGAGCGGAAATGGCTCCAGACTCGCCATGTTCGGGACGCTCGCAGCCGCGCTGCTGGCCTCCTCGGCCGCATCGGCGCAGGTATCCGATGACATCGTCAAGATCGGCGTGCTGACCGACATGAACGGCCCGGCCTCGACGCCGACCGGACAGGGCTCGGTGACCGCCGCCCAGATGGCGGTCGACGATTTCGGCGGCAAGGTGCTCGGCAAGCCTGTTACGGTGATCGTCGGCGATCACCAGCTCAAGCCCGACATCGGCGCCACCATCGCGCGGCGCTGGTACGACGTCGATCAGGTCGACCTGATCGTCGACGTGCCGGTCTCGGCGGTCGGCCTCGCGGTGCAGAACATCGCCAACGAGAAGAAGAAGCTGTTCATCACGCACTCCACCGGCGCGACCGATTTCCACGGCAAGTTCTGCTCGCCCTATGCAATGCAGTGGGTGTTCGACACCCGCGCACTCGCGGTCGGCACCGCACAGGAGGTGGTGAAGCGCGGCGGCGACAGCTGGTTCTTCATCACCGACGATTACGCGTTCGGCCACTCGCTGGAGAAGGACGCCTCCGCGATCGTGACCAAGAACGGCGGCAAGGTGCTCGGCGCGGTGCGGCCGCCGTTCGCGACACCCGATCTGTCATCCTTCATCCTGCAGGCGCAGGCCTCCAAGGCCAAGATCATCGGCATCGCCGGCGGACCGCCGAACAACACCAACGAGATCAAGACCGCGGCCGAGTTCGGCGTGTTCGCCGGCGGGCAGCAGATGGCGGCGCTGCTGGCTCTGATCACCGATGTCCACTCGATCGGGCTGTCGGCCGCCCAGGGCCTGTTGCTGACCACCTCGTTCTACTGGGACATGGACGACAAGACCCGTGAGTGGTCGAAGCGCTATTTCGCCAAGATGAACCGGATGCCGACGATGTGGCAGGCCGGCGTGTACTCCTCGGTGACCGCCTATCTGAACGCGATCAAGGACAGCGGCACTGACGATCCGCTCAAGGTCGCGGCCAAGATGCGCGAGAAGCCGGTCGAGGATTTCTTCGCCCGCAACGGCAAGCTGCGCGAGGACAATTTGATGGTGCACGATCTCTGGCTGGTCCAGGTCAAGACCCCGGCCGAGTCGAAATATCCATGGGACTATTACAAGATCCTGGCGAAGATCTCCGGCGAGGACGCATTCGGCCCGCCGGACCCGGCGTGTCCGATGGTGAAGAAATAAGATGGGCAGCGGTCATTCCGGAATGGTCTGAAGGACCATATCCGGAATCTCGAGATTCCGGGTTCGATGCTGACGCATCGCCCCGGAATGACATCAGCTGAGACGCGATAGCGTCTCCGCTGATGTCACTTCGCCACTCCGATCTCGCGGAAATATCTGAGCACGCCGGGGTGGATCAGATTGATGTCGGGCGCCGCGGCGACGGTGTTCGCCGCCGTGGTCTCGCACGCCTGGGCGAGCTTCTTGCAGAACTCCGCCTCGACGCCATGCAGCGTCTTCGCCAACCGGTAGGCGACATCGTCGGACAAGGTCTCGCGCACCAGGACGTAGCTCCACGAGCCGATCGACGCGATTGCCTCGGTCTGCTTCGGATAGCTGCCGGCCGGAATGGTCAGCGGCTTCAGGAAAGTGTGCTTGGCGCGGACGCGCGCGATCTCCTCCGTGGTCGGCGCGATGAACCGCGCTCCGGCCGCACTCTCGGCGAGCTTGGTGAAGCTCGGCCAGCCGATCCCGGCGCCCCAAAGTGCTGCGACGCGGCCATCCTCCAGCATCGCAGGGCCATCGCCGGCGCGGTCGAGATAGATCGATTTGAAATCCTCGTCCTGCTTCAGCCCAATGCCGTCGAGGATGTAGCGCGACAGGATCGGGATGCCGGAGCCCTTGGCCCCGAACGCGACCGATTGGCCAACCAGGTCCTGGATGGTCCGGTACGGGCTGTCGGCGCGGACCACGAACATGCCCGGGGCCGAATACATCGCGGTGAGGATCTTCAGTTTCGTCGCCGGCGGCCGGCCGATGCCCTTGAAGGCCTCATAGGCCGGTTCGCCCGCAACCGTTGCGATATCGACGCTGCCGGCCTCGAGCAGCGGAATGTTCTCGTTGGAGCCCTTGGTGTTGCGCGGCTCGATCGACAGCGTCGGATCGGCCGCGTTCACGACCTCGGCGAGCGCGTCGCCATAGAGCGGAAAGCCGCCCCCCGGCGTCGCGGTGGCGAAACTGATCGTGGTCTTCGAACTTTCCTTGGAAATGGTCCTGCCCCCCTCCTGCGCCGCCGCGCCGCCCGCGAGCAGCAGCGCGCCGGCGCAAATCATCACAGCGAATTTCATCCCGGGCCTCAAGCATTGCACATGAGCCCGACTATCGTCGCACGGGCAGGGTCGTAGGCAAAGCCGGCGTTTTGTGAAACCATGACGGCAACAGTCACAAGAAAATGACGGGAGAGACGATGTTCCGGTTCGCACGTGCTACGTTGCTTGGTTTGATCTGCTGCCTTGCCTCGGTTGCCCCCTCCTCCGCTGCCGACTATCCGAATCGTCCGGTGCGCTGGCTGATCGGCTTTGCCGCCGGCGGCCCGGTCGACATCGTCGCTCGCATCATGAGCCAGTGGCTGTCCGATCATCTCGGCCAGCAATTCGTGGTCGAGAACCGCGCCGGCTCCGGCGGCAACATCGCCGCCGCCGCCGCGATCAACTCGCCGGCGGACGGCTACACGCTGCTGTTCGTCGCGCCCAACAACGCGATTTCGACCTCACTCTACAAGAAGCTGCCCTACGACTTCCTGCGCGACACCACGCCGGTCGCCAGCATCATGCAGCTCACAAACATGCTGGTGGTCTCGAACGCGATGCCGGTGAAGACCGTTCAGGAGTTCATCGACTATTGCAAGGCCAATCCCGGCAAGATCGCCTATGCGTCATCCGGCAACGGCACCTCGGTGCACATGTCGGCCGAATTGTTCAAGGCGATGACCAAGTGCGACATGCAGCACGTGCCGTATCGCGGGTCGGCGATCGCCTTTCCGGACATCATCTCCAACAAGGTGCAGCTGATCTTCGACAATCTGCCGTCGGCGCTGGAGCAGTCGCGCGGCGGCAGCGTCCGCGCGCTCGGCGTCACCTCGCCGCAGCGCTGGCCGGGTGTGCCCGATGTGCCGGCGATCGCCGAGACCGTTCCCGGTTTCGAGTCGGTCGGCTTCTACGGCATCTCGGCGCCGAAGGGCACGCCGCCGGAGATCGTCGAGATCCTCAACAAGGCGGTCGGCGAGGCCTTGAAGGACCCCAAGCTGGTGGCGCGCCTCGCCGAGGTCGGCGGCATCCCGAAGCCGATGACCCCGGCCGAATTCGGCAAACTGGTCGCCGACGAGACCGAGAAATGGCGCAAGGTCGTGGATTTCGCCGGCGTCTCGGTGGATTGAGGCGTGGATGGCTGCCACGGGCCGGTCGGGGGCGGCATTGCCGAAACCCGACGCAGCCTGTAAACGGAGCCCGCACCGTTGCCCGCCGCACCATGCGGCCCGCAAGGCGGCGGGGCCTGTAGCTCAATGGTTAGAGCCGGCCGCTCATAACGGTCTGGTTGCAGGTTCGAGTCCTGCCGGGCCCACCAGCGCGCTATTTGCGCTCTGAATCATCTAACTTTTTTCTCCGATTTGTCTCACTGTTCGGTGCAGGGCCGGAAAGTGAGACACTTTTCCGATTCCTGTGCTCATCAAGGCGAGCAAATGCATTATCGACCATGATGCGTTTCCGGGCCTCGCGGATGTAGATCTCCGCGGTCTCGAGCTTTGACCAACCAAAAAGTGCGCACATTTCCGGCGCAGTGGCTCCGCTCTCCGCCATGGCTACCGCGCTGGCCTTGCGAAGACCGTGCGATGAGCATTGCGGAAGCTTTGCTTCGTCGCACCAATCGCGCATCTTGTTTCCGAAGCCGGCGATCGTGAACGGGCGACCGAGATCATTGACGAGATAAGTCAAGTCGCCGACCGGCGTCGCCGCCAAAGCCTGTTTCAGTTCCGGGGTAAACCGCGCGACAATCGTCTTGCGCGTCTTTGCCCGGTTGCGGCCCTTCCACGCGACAAACTCTAAGTATCCGTCGATCTCGTGTTGGCGGCCGACGCGGCAAGCATCTGAGCGACGCGCGCCGATGTTGAGCATGATCTCAAGCGCAAGGCGCGCCTTCGTGCCGACATCGTGATGCTTTCGGTACTGCTCAACTTCGGAGCGCGTCCAGGTGTGCCAACCCTCCGTCTCGTTGATCTTCACGACGCCGACCGCGGGGTTAAATTTTGCGTGCTTCTTTGCTATTGCCCACTTGAACAGGCCGCGCAGGTATTTCACCAGCTTGTCTGCTGCTCCTGGGGTATTCCTCCGCTTGTCTCGACTGGCCTCAACGTCTTCAGTGCGATACGCAGCAAAGGGCAGATTGCCTGCAACCACGCAAAACCTGTCCAAGACGCTTCGCTTGTCGGCCTGCGTTAGCTTGTCGAAGCCTTCGAATTCAGCCGATCGATAGTACCTGTCGACGAGCCAATAAAACGTCGTCTCGCGAGGTGCCGCCGGTTGCTGGCCCACCCTTCCTTCTAACCCTTCCAAGGCCTGGAAGTACGCCTTCATGAATTCCGCCGTGATGCGGCCGGTCGCGTCCTCGAAGGTTTGACGAATGCGAATCTTTTTATGGCCAGGCTTGCGGACGTAGTAACGAGGGTTGCCGCGCGGGTCTGGATCAAATACGCAATATTTCAGCCGAGTCTTGATCATGCCGTAACACCATCAAAGGGATTCTTGGCCGGAAGCTCGCCGTCGCGCAGCCTTTCCCAGGCCTCGCGAACTTCTCCAACATCCCACAATACGACGCCGTCGATCTTGCGCCCTTTTGGCATCCTGCGATCCCTGACCCACTCATCGAATTTGGTCGGAGAAACGCCAACCGACGCCGCCGCCTCCTCGCGACGCAGTGCGAAACGTGGGATCGACACATCTCGAGGCGACAGAGCCGGGCCGGTGGCAGCCATCAGGCGACCTCGCTTATTTTTTCCAGGGCGCGGCGTATTTCGGATTGGGAATCCTTCGGGAACAGCGTGAACAACATCTCGTTGCGCTGACAGTCGAATAGCGAAAGTACAACCGACCAGAAATTGTCGCGCGTCGCCACAACCGAAGGGTTAGCAAAGTCGTTTCTAGGGTCCAGATGCAGAATCTTTATTTCGCGCTCGCAATGGCTGGCGATGACGCAGTGGTTCTCTCTGGATTCAGATGTCTTGCAGACAACCAAACAGGTGTCCGGCTCATCGAGAAACCGAGGAAGGCATTGTAGCCAGTGAAGTGTGGCTTTGATGCCACCCAAATCCGACACCTGTGTCGGATTTAGTCCGGATCGGGCTAGCTTCATGTAGCGCTGCGCCTTGCGCTCTGGAACACCGGCAGCGCTTAGGAAAGGCAGCCATTCGCCATGGTCGCAAGCTGACCTAGCCTCATTCAACGACTCGCCGGCCGCCATCGCGAGAGCGATGGCCGATGTTTCTGCTGCCGAGGAAGCAGCTAGCTTGTCCTTGATATCGGCCGCCAGCACGGTGAGGCGATTAGATTGCATCGAGCCTACTCGGCAGCGATCATCTGATGCTTCGCGACGTCCTCGGGCACGGGCACGGGCACCACCGACGCCGCCAGCGCGATAGTGATCTTTCCGTCCTTGTCGATCTGGGCATGCGTCGGCTGAAGGCCCGCTTTCTGGACCGCCAAAATAGCTCTAGTTAGATTGGTGCGTTTAAAGTCATGCGCCGCATGGGACATCTCAAAAATCTCCGTTAAGAACGCGATTTCCCGGCATACCGCCGTCCGCGCGCATAATCCTAAATTTTCTTGGGTTACCCCCAGGCCGCCCACAGAATTCACAGGTCTTTTTTCGGGCGAAAGCAGAATCAATCACTTACCGAGCAACGCGAAACGCCTCGTTTACTTGACGTCCTAGGCCTGTTGTCGGTTGGTTTCACGAAATCGCGAGAATGATAGGCCGGGCGCCGCACCCCATTCCCTCACACGCTCGGTAGAACGTCCAATCGACAGGAACGATTCAGCGTCGGGAAAATTATGCAATCGGCGACGGCGCGATCCTGCCCCCAAAGCCCGCTGCCCTCGCCATCAGTCCCAGCGTCCTTCCCCGGGGCGCTGGGACTTATTTATGCGGACCCAGCTTCGCCCACCCCCAGACTGATGAATTGCAGAAAATTTCAGCGAGTTAAGCAACCGAAGCGCAGGCATTGACGTTTGCTCGCGCTGGGAATTTCAGGGCCCAGAATTTGGAGTGAACGCCGCCGGGCATGTATTGCAGATCCCGGTGGCGTTTTTTCCTTGACGGCTCAAACCCGCTCGCGGGGCTCGAGCCTGTGCACGACCGCCATTATCGGCCGCTGTGCGGTAACGGTGGCCTCCTGATCAGATGCAGACAGGAAGCCGGTCACGAGTTCCTCGGCCAAACGCAGCACCGCCAGCGCATCCTCGCAATACTCCGGCAGTTGACAGGCTATCTGGATTGCCTGTCGGCGGCGCCAGTCCTGCGGCTGCTGCGTCATGCCATGCTCCCCCGTTGCCAATCATTAGTACCCGCCTGTTCGTGGAGGCCTTCGTGGTCGCCGATGCCGGACTCGGCCGGGTCCTGCTCGAGATCGCGACGACCGCCTGCTGCCCATTCCTCTTGGCTATGCCAATGGTCCAAGCTGCCGAGGCTCGGCTCGCTGTCCGCTTGGTCCTGCTCAGCGTCGATCTCGACCGGCTCGCCAACGCGCTGCCTGTTGCAGTGCTCCTGGCTCAGCATCCGGTCGAAGCTGCCGAGATCCGGCTCGCGGTCGTCGCCGCCACTGCCCCGACCCATTCCAGGGAACGCCTCCTGGAAGCCCAGCGAGGGCTCGTCAGAGCCGTCCGGCTCCCGCTCCATGTGGTCGTCGGTGTCGTCGAGAAACCGGATAAGCCGGTCTATCTCGTCCCTGGCTTCCTTACGGAGGCGCCCTATGGCCTGGAAGATCTGCTCGGGGGAAACGTTGGTTCGGAAATAAAGCCCTCCAGCGGACTCCGCTGGGGCTCCTAATGGTGCTTTCATGGTGGTTCTCTTCAGATTGGCCGATCAAAGCCGTACCCGGTGGACGGACCGGGCAGCCGGGAGTTGATCGCCCGCTGAAGAGACGGGCCGGCGGCGTTTAAGGGTTTCCCCTCTGGACATAGCGCACCGCTCCCGGCCATAATGGCCAGGTCGGCGCACCCGCCAAGGTGCAGCCAGCGCTGTCGAGCCCGCCAAGGCTCATTCGCGCAGACGGTCTCCCGGCGCCAACCGGTTTCCGTCTCTTCAGTCCGGGCGATCAAACCCAACAGACAGAAAACCACCGGTCCGGTGATTTGCCAAGCCCCTCCGGGGGCCGCTGGCGCTTGCCGCTAGCCTTGCCCGGCCTCCCAACGCTGCAAGGAAACCAGATCCATTCTGGGTCAGTGTGCTGTCGATCTTGATCGGCGCGTCCAGCGATCTCAGGCCGAACTTGCCCACGCCGTGCTTATTAGCTTCGCGATAGTGCGCCCTGACGAATTCTTGGACGCGAGCCTGCACATGGTCCAGCCGCAGTGAGCCCTCTAGAATCGCCAGGAAGATCGATTGAATGACGTCGTCCCTGACGTCGTGTGGCAACTGGTATGGCACGAGTCGAGCGACGCGCTGATATTCTTGCTGCACCGGCGTGAGGGCGACCTCGCGATGCGCGATGATATTGGACCGCGGCCGAACCAGAAGTATTTTGGTCGTGTAAAGCCTGTCGAACTCCGGATTGTTCCGTCGAAGTATCTTCAGCTTGTTAAAACCGAAAATCCGGTCAGGAGATCCTTGACCAACTACTTGTCGACGGACGCTTCCTTGCCGCTATTGCTGGCGGCTTTCAGGCCTGACGGAGGAAAGGGCAAATGTTGCGGTGGTTGCTATCGCCGGTTCTTGCGTTTCTTTTTGCACTCGACGTGGCTCAAGCACAGTCAATCATGTGCACGTACAACGAATGCCGGCCGGTGACGCCGGGCTGCCACGTAGCTCATGGGCCTTCATGGTTACGAGAGGGAAGTATGCCCGGCAAATGGCTCCGGTAGTAACTCACCCAGTTCTGGCCACGGCCAGGTGACTTGCACGAAGCAGAAATCAAACTGCTTAAAAGCCAATGCCAATTCCCCTGAGCTTTTGGCGAAATGCGAGCCAGCGCATCGACAATGCCTAAGCACGGGAGTTTGGGTTGGTCCTCTAGTGACTTTGCAAAATATGGTACGGCGCTGATTAGCAGACTCTTCATCGGCATGCGTCAGAGATCGTTAACTGGCGCTCTGCGTCGCTTGACCAATCCCTTGTCGGCCGGAGCGCCCTTCCCTCGATTCCTAGCGGCTTCACTTCGCACGCAATCAGCGCGAACTTGGGGCCATGCCCTGGCGCCGCAAGCCCGCTCACTTCCTCCGCTACCTGGTCCGGCCCCGTTGATCGCAACGCCCGGTTTCAAAACTGTGCTCGTCTTCTGCGTCGGCTGTCAGCACCACAACGGCCGGCTGAGGCTTGCCGACCTTCCGGACTGGGACTGGTCCGATATCTCGGCGCATCTGAAGTGCACCGCATGCGGCAGGGTCGGCTGGGTCGATACTCGGCTGGACTGGGGTGAGGTCGTAAACTTCGCGAAGGGCGTCTCCGGCTGATTCGCCTAACCGGCGTCGAGTGCCTATGTTCCGGTATGCCCATTGCTCGAAAGCCGCTCGAAATCCCGCCGGAGGTGGCCAGGAAATTCGCCGCCAAAATGCAGGCGTTCCACGCCGAGCGCGATCCGCTCAAGCGCGACGAGATTGCGGCTGACACGCGGCATATCCTCCTGCAGCACATGCCAAAGGGCGCGAAGCTGTCACCCCCATCGTTTGTGAACCAACTCACCTGCGGGCCCCCGTAAAACTACGTCCGTCGTTATGTCACCTTCTCGGCGACGGTAGAGCTACTTTCAATGAGGGATGATTTGAGACGCTTTCTTGGGGCTACCGACGAATGAAAGTTTGGATCTATACCGACACAAGCAGAACTGTTGGCGACCCGCTGCACTTGAAGGTCTTTGCGACCAACGAGACCGCACAACGTTGGTTCAAACAGAACGATCCCGAAGGCGTCGCGTTCGCCTACGAGGTTATCTTGGGGGCACGTTACCTGGCCAAAACACTCTTGGTGCTCCTCGTCCTAATTCTTGGGCTAGCCGATCTGTTTACCACCAACACGATACTCAATCTCGGCGGGGGCGAGTCGAACCCGTTCATGCATATCGCGCAGACATGGCTTGGCCCCTGGTGGCTTATCCCGAAGCTCGGTTTAACCTACTTGATGATGTGGCTGCTTTGGCGCAGCAACAAACCCATCAACATCGCCCTGGTGGTAGCGTTTTGCTTTACGCCCGTGTTGAACAATCTCCTCATCATCACAGGCACGAAATAGACCCATTCACATCCCCGTTTACGGATAGGACGTTCAGCGCGCGCTCCGCTCACATCGTTATTAGATCCAGCCCGGAGTGAAGCCACTCGGGACAGTGCCCACAAATGCGGATGCGCCGAAGTTGGCGGTCAGAACATCATTGCTCAGCCCGAACCCGACCGCCGGAATCAGCGCTCCGGACGGGATCGAAACTCCGTTATGGTTCGTCGCCGGATCACCTACGGCAACGGAGCCGTTCCACAAGCCTCCCGCCGTCAGGTTTTTGAACCAGATTTTTCTGTTGTCGAGGTCGACCGCGATACCGATTACATCTCCATCCGAGATCGTTCCGAGCGAATATCCTGACGAGACGCCGCTAGCGGATATCGGACCTTGATAAAGCATGGTTGAATTTGTAGCGGTGTTAAGATCTCCCACTGTCGCAAAAGTCGTTGCGATTCCAATCTCTCCCGCAAAGATTATGCCGCCAACTAGGACCCACTTCATCTCGAAGTAGACTTTACCAGACGTCTTGGCTTCATCAGCGAATACGAAGCAACCGCCAAGTCCGGGCGGCACACCGGTTACCGTCAAATTGTGATTGCTAACCGTCGCCTTAACGGCTGTTGACGGATCAAAATTTGCTGTCGCCAATCCAAACGAGCAGCGCATGATGGGCACTGCCGTGAATTCCACTGCGTAAATGTCGTCGATCAGCTTGTTCATGCCCCGAACCCCGCGACCGAGTGAACGAAACCCTTCGCGAGAGCCTCAGTTGCACTCCATGCGCGACCTTCTGCTAACCACGCGCGGGCATTCTGCTCAGTGACGCCCAGACGAGATACCAGAAAAGAAGTCGTGATGTCGTCGCAGTCGCAGAGGCTTTCGTTGATTGCATTCCGGTCTTCAGCAGACAGATGATATTGCACCGCCTTGAACTGCTGTTCGCTGTAGCACCTGACGGCCGCATGGACTAACACGCGTCCCTCTGGGACAATGGTTCGAACGTCCGCCGACAGCGCGAGAAGTACCGCGCTCGAGCTGCACCGACCGGTGATCTGAGCCTCAACATGCTGCGGGTGCGACAGCAGCGCCACGGCAATCGCCAGGGCATCATTCGCCACCCCACCTGCATCGTCGATTTTCAAGACAACCCTGCGGTCGCGCGCTTGGTGGATTGACCGCAGATACGCCGCCACGTCGCGGCGCGGTGATTTCCCCATCGCGATATCGATCGGCAATGGAGGAGGTTCAGAGAACTCTAGGACAAGCGGGCGGTCTCCTACACCGTACGGCCGGCATGACGGGCTGGGAAATTGCGGGAGTACAGACTGGCTCCGCCGCGGGGCCGCTGAAACCACAACGACTTTTTCGTCGCTCATTGAACCTCGATCTGCTGGACTAAGCCCACGCGCCGTCAGCACTAGCAACCGATCATGCCCGCGCCGCCTCCGCTCGGAGCGGTAATCGTGGTCCCGCTATTGTTCCCGAGGTCGAACGCATTCGTCGCGTTGAAAGTCGCGCCACCAGTGAATGCGATGTCGCGCAAGGCGATATTGGAAAACGTCTGCGTTCCGGATGTAATGGTGACCGTTGCCTGACTGGTCGGCGTGTCAGAAAACAAGCCGCTAGGTGATGAAGCTGTGCCCGTCGTGACCAGTGCACCGAAATTGAAATTGTTGGTGGCTGACAGGATAAGACTGGCCTTCGGACCGATCGTCACCAAATTGAACGTGATGTTGTTCGCGGCCTGACCAATCATATGGCAGCCTGCACCGGAAAAGGTGATGTTATTGTATGTAAGCCCAACACTGAACAACTCCCGCGGCGCAGAGCCGCTTGGCGCATTGCCCGAAAATACGATCGTCGACCCATTCGCATTGAATGTAAGGCCAGTGCTCTGATTGATCGCCCAAACGGCAGTTACACCGCTTGTCGTGGTCGTGAGCGACCACGTTCCATTGCCCATCCTAAATGTTCTGGTCGCCGTGCCGTTTCCGTTGAGGGCAAAGCTGGAGGCACTTAGCGTTACGTTATTGTTGTTGACGCTGAAATCGATGGTACCGGAAGAAAATCCACCCCAGACGATCGATTGAAACGTTCCTGTTCCTCCAAAATTTGGAGTAACGGTGCCTCCACCACTCGATCCGTCGAAGGTTACCGCGTCAGCCGATCCAGGCGCGCTTGCGCCTGAACTGCCACCAGTTGAGGACGCCCAGTGCGTCGTAGCAGATAAATCCCACGTTCCAGTCCCGCCAACCCAGAAACGAGACGCATTGTGAACGGTCAGACTATCTACGATGTAGGAGTGATCGCCATCGATATCGAACCGGTACCAAATCAGCGAATTGTCTTCGATCTCCTCGATCGTCGCGATCGTGACGGGGTGGTCGGCATCGTCATAGATCACATCGCCGACGACTAGATCGCGCGCGTGGCAGACCCCGAGACCATTGCGCCAAACGCTTTGCTCGCGGAACAAGAGCAGCGAGCCGTTGATCCGGTACCAGGCGAACGGCGGCACGGTCTCCTCAATCGACCACCAGCGGCACCATTCCGCATAGTCGACGGGCTCGATATTCTCGACGTGGTTGATGATCGGCGCGCCTGTTGCCGCATCGAATGCGCAGACCTCGTCGCCTCTCGCCAGAGATGCCGCACTCTTGTAGCCGGATGGGGTCAGGACTTGCATATGATACCCTCGCTTACGAGTTAAAGATCGGACTGAGCGAAGCTTTCGCCCTGCTCAGCCCAATCTGGCGCCGGTTCTTCCGCGGTCGCCGAACACATCAACTCAGTGCAGTACGGAAGGCACGCGCTCCCATTCTCGGCGCAGCTTGGCGCGCGAGAGGAAGGCATCGAGCTCCGCGCGGCCTACGGTCGCCGCAGAAGAGCGCGTCTCCGTCCACGTCACTGACATCTTGGCTTTGGTCTCGCTCGCAATCAGCTTGCGGCTGAACGCTCGGTAGCCGTCGAGCCAGTCGTTCGGCGCCTTGCCGTTCTCGATGCAGACGATGGTGTCGCCGGTCTCGAAATCGATGCGACCGTGCCACCCGTCCGACATACGGACAGCAAGGCCCTTTCGCGTGTAACTCAGCTTGTAGCGTCGCAGCATGGTCTACCCTCAAGGCGTCAACGGCGGCGGAGGAGATAGAGGCCCCGGAGGAGGCGGTTCGCGAACCGGTCGTACAGCTGCACTCGGCGGCGGCACGACCTGAATGTCGGGCAAAACTATCGCGGGCGGGCTGGTTGTGTTTTGCGACACGTTTGATGGATCGCTGGGCGGAATCGGACCGTCAAACGGTACTTTCCGCTTAGGCCGCATATTCCCGGCCGGAGAACGTCTCTTCATCAGGCCGTCCCCACGAGCATAGCCACTGGACCAAGAGTCGACGCATCGCCAACGTCGTGGTTGACGATGTCGCAACGCTGGACACCGCGGACGAGAACTTGGTCGCTGTCCATTGCGCGGTCTCGGCTGATGGCCAGAATCGTCTGCGCCTGCCGCTCGACCAAGACGCTCGACTTGGTCAGATCGCCAAAAAACATCATCGGCTTGCCTGCGAGACTTGTCGTCACGTTCGGCAATTTGCCGCTGAAGCGAACCGGGAAGCCCAAGTAGCTCGCCTGGATCGTTCCATCTGGATTCGTTGTCGCCACCAAACCGCCGCTGGTTGCCGCAAGTCGGCAGAACACTTGCGCGTAACCGATGGCCGAGGTGTACCAAGCCGCTCCAGGAATGCCGGCTGCGATAACACCAGCCATCAGGTTAGAAATGTCGTTCACATCAATCTCGGCGAACGTGTCGTGTCCCGTTCCAGCCGCAACAGCAGACTTCATGCCTACGAGCTTGTTGCCGAGCCCGGTCATCCCAACATAAGTCGAGGTGCCGTCGCCATTGAAACCGCAATCGTCCTCCTTTGTGGCGAAGGCATAGCCGACTTCGGAGGTAACAAATTCGCCGAGATCGGCGGCGGCGTCTTCAAACAATTCGGCACTCGCGCGACCCAACACCGCGAACTTTTTCAGCGCCGTCTCGACCGCATCCAATTGGAACGAGCTTTCCGGGATCGCCGCACCTTCCGCCACAAAATTTGCGGTCAAGCCACCGGTCCTACGCGGACGGACCTGACCGTCAGATCCAGCGGGACGCACCTCGGCGCCCTGTCTGAATGCCCCCATCGTCTCGCGAACGTTGATAATCGCTGCGTCGAAGTCCTGTGGTGCAAGGAAACCACCGGCAATATTGGCGCTCTCGCCTGTTGCGCGCGTCACTGGAACACCGTGCTCGACGCACCACGCCTTGGCCTGGTCCTGCCCGAGCAGCGCTTTGAACCATTGGCCGACGCGCTCGGCGCGCTGCTCGGCGTTCGGACCGGTGAAAGCTTTAATTCGCGTTTGCATTCTGCGCCTTTCTGATCTCGGCATTGGTCACGATGCCCTGCTTCAAGGCCTCGTTCTTCATTTCTGAAAGCGGATCGCCGATCCCAAGCATGGAAAAGCCGGACCCGATCGTCGTCGCCATAGCCATAGCGATCTTGACGTCTAGGGCGCCCCTGATCGGCTCGAGCAGGTCGCGCGCTCGTGATTCCAAGCTCTCGAGCCTCACGGCTGTAAGCACGATTTCCCGGCAAAGCGCGCGCCATTCCTTGTCGTGCTGGTCAGCGTACTGCTGCGCCTCGCGATCTCTGGCGTCCTCGTACTGGTTGGCCCAGTACCTATCGGCCAGCCGAATGGCTTCGAGCTCGGCGCGAATCTGCTCATCCCTCGAAGCGTCAACTGGCCCGATAAGATGTTGCGGCGTCGCGCCGTTCAAAAGATTCTTAATATGGTCGCGCACCCGAATTTCATGCTCACTGAGCGCCCTCGGCGGAGGCATCCCCTTCCTGGCTGCCTCAAAATTCCGTTGGCCTTCGGCAATCAGCGCTTGCTCGCGCGCAGTAAGGGCCACCCGGACTTGGTGGATTTCCGCCGTAGTGGTCGGATGCTTGTTGATGACTGGGTCGGTTTGCTTTGCCATGCGCGGACCATAGCCCGCGAAATTTCCGCGAAACGCATGCCATGCGTTTTAATTCTTGCGGCGGCGTAGATCCCGAAAGCGTTGCGCGAGCATTACCTGGGTATGTGGGTCACTGGAGAACAGCTTCGCGACCTGCCTGGCCGAGTTACGACTGTTGCCGCGAGCAGCCATCTCAGCTAGCGCTCTCTCGTTTTCTCTCCGGAATCGTTCCGATGGACGCTCCTCTTCCAGAAGCGCGGAAATTCGCTCGACGCCGCGGGCGACGGCCACTTCCGTGGTCAGTTGCCTGCGGACGTCGTCGACTATCGCGCGCACTGCGACTTCAAGGCGCGGATCTCGAGATATGGTCGCTGAACGCGCCAATTCAGGTCAGCGGCGCCTCGCGCTTGGGCCGATCCTCGCCGGGCGCTGGCCCAGGATCGAGCAACGATCCGTAATGCCAGGGATCACGCCACTTCACTGAGTCCAGGCCAGCCACGATGGCCCGGACAAGCATGAGGTCGATTGGCGGCCGGACGGCGCGTTCGTCCACCGCGATCTGCACCATGGCCTCCAGCTTTGCTGCGGCCAGCAAACGCGCTTCCGGCGGCCAGCACGGATCGCGGGCCAGCTCTAAGAGGCGATCGATATCGACGGCATCGTGGACGTCGTCTATTGCGCGCCGGACCAGGTCGAGCCGTTCCGTTGATTGTTGATCGTGAAGACCTACACCCCGGTAGGTCGCGACAATCGGGATTGTGTCGGTCATGCCTTGCCTCCATTCAGTATGCGCAGCGCGCGCCGCGTAACGGGATCGGGTGTGTTTTGGTCGCCGGTTTTCTGCGGATTGCCGTCACCGCCGGCCAACAGTGCTTTGGCTGCGGCGACACGCGCCGAAGCCGGCGCGCTTTCGTCAGCGGCGATCGAACGCAGAACGTTCGTCGGGTCGACGGCCGAGAGATCGACATTCGCCAACGCGCTCTTGCTGGCCTGTCGCCGCGTCGGGCGACCACTGCGCCGCTTAGCTTTCTTCGTCATTGCGATGATCCTTGGTGAATTTCTGGGAATTTCCGGCGCGCGCGTACACGATGCGCGTGAGGGCCCATGCGGTTCCGCTCCCAAATGGTCGAATTTGGCAAGAAACCCGCATCCCGGTTCGTGGCCGGTCGCGCCGCCCCCGTCCGTTTGCAGATTGGCAAACCCGGAACGTTAATGAAGCTGTCACCACTGTCACCGGTGACATCAGTAAGTCCAAAACTCCTACCTGCGCGCGCAGGCGCGCGTGCGTGTATGTTACTGGTGATAGTGGTGACACTGGTGACAATGTAGGTTTGGCAATTGTTTCTTGCGTCACCAGTCGCGTTGATGTCACCGGTTTGAACCGGTGACTGGAGCGAGGTACTAGCCATCTATTGGGCACCTCGCTGATAGCGCCACGATCTCTTGTCCCCAGTTCTGACTTGGACGCGCAGCCAGCCGCGGGCCCGCAGGCACCGAGCAACGCGGTTCTGTTCTGTCTGTCCCATCCTCGAGCGGTCGACGCCGATAGCCTCGAACAAGATCTCCGACACCGTGACGTCGCGTTTGTCCGCCAAGTAGTTGCCGATCGCCTCTTCCCAAGGATCGTCGGTGAGCCGCGCCAACTGCTCAGCTTTGGCCTGGCTAATTGCCTCGGGGTTCAACAGCCACCAAGCAACGCCGGCTCGATACAGTGCGACTGCCTCAGCCCAAAGCTGATCGCGATCTCGCTCGATGTCGCCAAGCTTGATCTTGTTGGCTCGCACCGGCCAGAAACGCCGGTTGCCAGTTTCGTCCTTCAGGTAGCAGTCGTGGTTGGTAGTGCCAGCGAAGACGCACGAGCGCGGGGATTCGATAATACGGCTGCCGTAGGGCGGCCGGAAACGGTCGACGGTGCGGGAAGTCCACGCCTTAATCCGGGCCGTCTCCGCTCGCGAGTACGCGTCGAGCTCGGAAAGCTCGATGCACCATACGCCAGCCATCTGCAACGCCGCGTCCTTTGAGCCAAGGTCCGCCATTTCGTCGGTAAACCAGGGCTCGTATAACCTCCGCAAGGCGGAGGATTTGCCGAGACCCTGATTGCCCTCGATGATCGGTATGTGGTCGTGCTTGGTGCCGGGTTGCGTGATGCGCGCTACGGCGCCGATCATAAACGTCCGGCCGATCGCCATCGTATAGGCGTCATCATTAGCACCGAAGTAATCCGGGAATAGCCGCTCGAGGCGGCTTTGCCGGTCCCACTCGAGGCCTTCCAGGTATTCTAGCGGCGGATGGTAGGAGCGCTCTTTCGCGACCATCTGAACGGCCTGACTGGTCGTTATGACCTTCACCGGTATGCCCGCGCGCTGCAGATGTTCGGTCAGATTCAGATCGTCATTGTCCTCCCAGGCGCGCTCCACAAACGATGATGGATCAAACTCCCAAGGTGGGGGCTTGACCATCATGGTCCGCATCGCGAACGCGTCATAGGCAATAATGAGCTGGAGCGCGGGCAACTCGCGGATTGCCGCTGCCGCAGTCGCCAAATCGCCGCGCGGAGGAGTAAGCGATGAAACCGGTTTCATGCGCGCGTCACCTGCGCGCCGAGATATTCGGCCAAGGCCTCAGCGCCGGCAGATGCTCGGTCTTCATCCCCAATCCGCTGGCTTAGCCAAGCGATATCGCCGCCACGGCTGATATGCCTGATGCGCCAAAAGTGGCTGCCATCCCGATCACGGGCTGGGACCACGGTAATAAGGCCGCCCAGCGCGTGCACGTCGCGAGCCTGCGTCGTCGTTCGGCGCCGATTCATCGCGACACCGAAAAGGCTAGGTGCGCGATGGTGGCAGCTACCGCGTAGCCAACCAGAAATGATCTTGCGATCCGCGAGGCCTGCCTATTGGCGAGCTCGTCATGGTGCGCTATGGTGTCGGTGCTGAAACGATCCAAGTTGCGGGGGCTGCCTGGCAGGGCGGCCCCTTCGCTTTCAGGTGGGACAAACTCCTGAGACAAACATAGAGAAACATCGCTGTTTTTCGGTGTCTCACTTTTCGCTAAGTGCCTGTTTTCGCTGGAGTGCAGTAGTCCTGCCGGGCCCACCAAGCGGATGCGATTTGTGCGGACACTTTGAAAACGACTCGATTTCACCTTTTAGAACGACTCGATCTCGTTCCAAAAACGACTCGATCTTAGATCCCACTGAAACACCTCACGAATTTTGCCTCGATTTGTTTTCCTATTTTTGGAGCTCGAAAGATCCAGCTGCACGAGCGTGCACAACGGTCCGTCCGTTCAGTTGAAGTCGCGAAAAGCTTATGTGGCGGGCTTTCGCTTGCAATTCAGCACGCATTCCTCGGCCGAAGGACTTCTCTGACCGTCATCGCCAGGATGACGAGATCAAGCCGAAACGACCAATGGCGTATATACGCGAGATCGCGGGCGACTCGCTTCTCCATAGCCGTCAAATCCCGCGTCTCACCTCTGCATCCATTCACTTGTGCCCATCCGGTCATTCCCGGCCTCACCGAGTGACGGTAGGCGTACCTCGTGATCAGCCTGGAATACATCGCGTCGTGGACAAGAGCGTGCGGCCTTGGACCAACGACTGACATGTCGCCCCAGAGAACGTTGAAGAGTTGGGGAAGCTCGTCCAGGCTCGTCTTGCGCAGCACTCGCCCAATCCGAGTCACGCGGGAATCGCCCGGGCGCGCCTGACAAACATGTGCACCGTCCTCCATGCACGTCATCGTCCGAAACTTCAATATTTGAAAGCGTTGGCCGCCACGCCCCCCGCGCCATTGCCGAAATAAAATCGGCCCCCGAGTCTCGATCTTCACTGCTATCGCGATCATGATTATCGGCAAGAGCAGGATCACAAGCGCCGACGCAGCGATCATCAGGTCAGACGCTCTTTTGAATCTGCAGTTTGGGCCGATTTGCTCCCGCTCCCTCGCAATCCGGCTGCGGAACGTCCCTGCTCTCTTCAGCCTTAGATCTTGGGAACGCCCATCACGGCGCCCGTCTCCCGTCGTACTACGCTGAGGTTTGAAGGGATCCGACCGATCGGCTTCACCTGCAATTCCTCCACGGATTACACCGCGCCGATCTCTGTGGTTACGGGCGAGATGCCTGGCAAGCACGCCAGACGCGCCAAGGACATTAGGCCATTGCATTCCGATCCTCGCATGGGAAACGACGACCATTCCTCCTGGCTGCTGTCGCATCCAGATCGTCGCGTCGGTTATCCAAACATCGAGGATGCCGATCGGCGTCCCCTCGGATGCTCCAGCTCGGCGCCCACGCCCGTAGCGCCCGCTAGAGACAGACCTCGCATCGATGACGACGATACAGTCGATGTTCGCGGGATGGCGAGATTCCGTCGGTGTTAGGTCTGATGCGCCTACGTCGATCCGTTTGGACGCTTGCGGGACCGGCAAGACCGCCCTACTGAATGCGGCGGCATCGACATCACATCGCGCGGACGGATACGAAGCGCCATCCCATCGCGTGGCGTCGGCCCAGGAGCTCCGTGACAGCCATCATTCTGGCGGCATTCGGTTCCCTACTTCTCCTGACGCGCGTCATCGGCCTGCGCCAGATGATGCTGGCCGTCATGCTTTTGCGACCGTCCTGCGATCGCGCGTTTGATATTATAAAAGCCAGCCTTGGCGAGCATTCCGGGCCTGGTGCAGCGATCAACGCACTATTGATTGCCATGGCGCTCATCGCCGTCGTCCAACTTCCCAACGTTGCATTCTCTGCAACCTTGCTCGGATGGGGCGGCCTGCTTCTTACGAGCGCGATATCCCTGCTTCAAACGACGGATCTAAGCGCAGGCATACGAAACGTTCTCGCCCTCGCGACCTACGGGGCCGCCTTCACCCTTCCGTATGTGCTCGTCAAGAACCGGCGAATTGCGGCACAGTGTCTCGCCATTGCGCTCAGCTCGTCCGTGATACCGTCGATGTACGCGCTCGTCGAACTCGCGGCGAATCCCGCAATCCTGACCGGGGCACAGCGACTTCAGAGCACGTTCACGCATCCAAATATTTACGCGTTCTACATCATCGGCGTTCTCGCCCTCATTCTCTTCATGCATTGCTCTGCGGGATTCGGCATCTCGGCTCCAATGCGACGGGCTACGTTCGTCTACGCGCTCTATCTGCTGTTCTTGCTGCTGCTGACCAAGACCCGCAGCGCGTGGCTCGCGGCACTGCTCCTCACCGCGGGCTATGCGATAGTTGTGGACCGCCGCTGGCTCCTCGCCGTGCTCGTGGTGCCGGCCTCGCTTTTCTTGCCGGGGATCTCTGACCGCGTGGCCGATCTCGAGGTCGGCGCCGTCGATGGCGCTTACGAGCATCTAAACTCGATGGCGTGGCGAGAAGTGTTGTGGAAAGACACGCTTGAATGGCTCGCCTCCAACCCCCCAGGTCTATTCGGCTACGGGTTGGGATCCTATCAATCCTACTTTCCTCTTTTCTTCGCGCGCGGAGACGGACAGGAGGGGATCGGTCCCCACAATGCTTTCCTGCAAATCTACTTCGAAATGGGAATCGTCGGACTATCAAGCTTCCTTCTTCTGATGGTTGCGATCATGTACAGGCTCGTCTCGACCATCGGCAGGGATTTCGCTGGCTCCTTCACAATGCTCTTGTTGTGTGTCGGCTATCTCATCGTTTTCTATTCAGACAATCTTCTTGATTACTTGCAATTTCAGTGGTTCTTCTGGTTCACGATGGGAACCACGTGCGCTTCACGTCGTTTCGCCGAACCGGCATCGCAATTGCGTCACTTCCCAAGCAGCGTCGTACTATCGAGTGGCTATCCTGAGCGATCGCTCCGGAATCAAGGAATCGTTGTGCGTCGATAGCTGCTGTGTGAACAAACGTGCCAACACCGACGCCTCTCGATCCACATCGTGCAAGGCCATGACGCGCTCACGGGACCTATGTCCCATGGCTCGCAAAGTCTCAGGCTGGGCAACGAGACATTCCGTCATCGCCGAGGCGAGCTCCTCAATGCAACCCGAAGGAACGATCCAGCCCGTTTTGCGAGCGATCACCAGCTCCGGAATGCCTGCGATTTGCGTTGCCAGCACCGGACGCCTGAGCGCCATTGCTTCCATGATGACTACCGGCAGATTTTCCGCGAGGCTTGCCACGACAACCGCTCGAGCTTTTAGCATTTCATGACGAACGTCGGCGCTGCTCAACCAGCCGAGCAGATGGACCGACCGAGACAGCCCAAGCTCCACAATGAGGTCCTCGAGCTCAGGGCGCGCTTCTCCGTCTCCAATGATTGTCAGCTCAAACCGGTGGCCCGCAGCGGCCACCAGTGCTGCAGCCCGGATCAGAATGCTTTGACCCTTCTCCCTGCATAGCCGGCCCACACACAAGAGCCGCGCGGCATCGGCAGCTCCCTCGTCGGCCGCCTCATAAAACTTTCGATCTAAACCGCAACGAACGAGCTTGATCTTATTCTGATCGGCAAGGTCGCACCAACGGTAGAGTTGAGACCTCCCGTATTGGCTGACGGCGGCGACGAACGCGGCTTCACGGATCTTAACTCGCAACCCGATGAATTCAGGCTTGTCGTATTCATCGTAGCCGTGGACCGTAAAGCTGTACGTCACGCCGGAAAGACGGGCAGCGAGCAGCGCGAGTTCGGCAGGATTGGTTCCGAAGTGAGCATGAATATGTGTAGCGCCGGTTCGCCGTACGAGAGAGGCCACTCCGCACGCTTCGATGAAGTAAAGCAGATGCAGCAAAGGTCCACGATCACTCCGGCGCATCAAGCCCATGGTCGCTGCCAATGCCCTCGCAAAGCGTCGCGGATGCAGCAGAAGAGATTGAGCGACTGCACCCAGCAGGCCGAACGGCCGCTGAAGCAGGTAGGTCGTCCTGGATTCCTCCTCGATATCGCCGGGGTCAACCAAGGTCTTGCCGGCTCTTGCTGCGACGCGGACGACCTTAACGCCCAAACGCTCGAGTGCCTGGACCTCTCTCTTGATGAAAGTGTGCGTCACGGCGGGATATTGATTGATCACATACAGGACGATCGGCCGGCCATTTTCCGCCATTGGCACACGCTGAACAAATGGATCAGTTCTTGGAATGACCGGACGCATAGGCTGGGCCCTCTCCATGGATCGCTTCATGCGGCCAATTCCGCGGTCGGCAAACCCGGATAGTCCAGGACACCCCGGAGCTGTGTGCGATCCGGACACTGTCTTTCACGTCCACCAGACCTTCCGATCGCTTCCACGCTCGCCGCGAGTCGTCGGATTCCCAAAGCGATACGAGGAAGGATCCGTTCGGCTCGAGGAAGTTGCCAAAGCGGATCAGGATTTCTCCCGGCCGCTGGAAGTAATAGAGGACCTCATTGAGGATGATCGTATCGAACTTGCGCTCCGGGGTGTACGTGGCGATGTCGCTCGCAACGAATGTCGTGCGCGGGTCTGCCCAGGCCCGTCTTGCGACCTCGATCGCACGGTCGGAAATGTCCACGCCGACATACTCGATGTTCGTTAGCGGGCCGAACCAATTCCGCAGAATGCCCGAACCGCATCCAAGATCGAGCACATTCGCCACACGTCCGTCATACCGGCAGTAGCCGGCAATTACTGCGTAGCGGGCCATCTCCTCGATATTGTTGAGATAGTCCCATCTACCGATCTCGTAATCACGGTTGGGGGGCTGCGGCTCAGCCGCAAGACGGCGGTGCGAGCTCTGGTGGAACACCGCCCCGGTCAGTCCGCGGACACTTTGACGTAGCCGCCCGGGGACAATCCGTTCGATCATTTGACGCGTCTGCATCTGACGTCCTCACGCCTGCGGGCCCCGCCAGGGCGAATCCGGTCAGTTCCGATTGCGGGGATTGAGTGTCGAGCCGCCCCGATTTCTCCCTCGTCGCAAACAACTAACGCGGCGTGTGCCCATTGGACAGGCCAACCGACGGCACAATTGCGTACTAGTCCAGACAGATCATTGACGCTACGGCCACACCGCGGACTATCGCTGATGTCAGGCAGACCTGCGGTGATTGGTGAAAGTAACGCAGACGACATTCAACAACGCCGCCCCCGCACACGCGAGACGATCCGTGGTGAGTCACCTTCTGCGCGAGATGGTCCGAACTACCCTTTACCGGATCGGGGCGTTGCCGCTTTATCACAGGCTTCGTAACCGGCAGACCTTGACGGTCGTCACGTTCCATCGTGTCCTCCGGCGCAGCGATCCGCGTTGGGAAACAACGCTTGCCCCTTGGACGCTCGACGACCGGACCTTCGATCAGTGTCTCGCCTTCTTCAAGCGCCACTACACCATCGTAGGGCTGGACGACGTCAGACGATCCCTGAGGCGGGAGCGCTCTCTTCCAGCGAGGAGCCTGCTGCTTACATTCGATGATGGTTTCGCCGACAATTTCGACTACGCGTTGCCGTTGCTACAAAAGCACGGCACGCCGGCCACGATCTTCGTCACTTCAGACCGGATTGGACGCGAGGAGCGGCTCTGGACCGAGGACTTGCTCTCCGCCGTCATGGTTGGACGGATCGGTCAGCAGCAGGTCGCCTCCTTGTATCAGATTCTGCTTGGTGCAAACGATGATCCGAACGACACCAGTCTCGTTTGGGACATCGTGCGTCGCGGTCCCGAGCTTGAAGTCGCGATGGTCGAGACGGCTCTCTCCGCAGCGGGGGTCGATCTGCGAAGCATTAGGTGCCCGCGCCAGATGCTAACATCTGAAGAAATCGTCACTCTCGTGCTGAACGGGATTTCCATCGGCGCCCATGGACAAACGCACACGGCGTTTCCCCTGTCGTCAAATCCTTCAGCCGAGCTTCATCAACCCCTTGCAGTGCTGAATGAAATCGTCACGCCATGCGGCGGCAGCCCGGTCGACGCCGTTTCATTTCCCCACGGAGCCTACACATCCGAGATCGCCGATCAGGCGCTCACCTCCGGCTACAAGCTGCTGTTCACCGGCGATCCGGAACTACATGTTCTCGATCACGGCTTTCTGCCGAGCCCGTACATTGGGCGGCTCGATGTCGAGGGGGAGCGGATCGCCCCCAATGGCCGGTTCCGGCCAGAGGTCCTCGCGACGTCGTTGTTTGCCGCGCGCCGGCAGTCCACGGCTCGCGTCCTGCCTCCGGATGGAAAACGTCGAAGCGCCGTCGTCCAAATCATGGCGACGAAGGCGCGCAGCCCGTCGGCGGACATTTCGCGGTGGCTAAGGTTACCGGCGAACACAGCGTCCAGCACGAAAAGCGAGGCTCGTTGATGCGCCTGCGACGGGCCATGCTGAATTCTGCCCTGCAGCAGAATGCAACCCTTCTCCTGTTTTTCGCAACAGGCATTGTAATCGCCCACCTGCTCACGCCACGGCAGGCCGGATCCTATTCGATAGCCATAGCGGCCGCCGGCACTGTCGCTGATTTGAAGGATACTGCGCTTGGATCCTATGTCGTCAGCGCACCACAGCTCGATAAGCCTCTGTTGAGGGCGGCCTTCGGTCTCAGCCTGTCGATCGCCGTTGGTCTCACAGTGGTATTGATGGGGCTGAGCTTTGTTCTCACCGATTTTTATGACGACGAAGCTGTCGGCCGCTCCTTGCGGATTCTGGCCTTTGCCCAGCTCGGTCCAGCCATCGCCTTTCCTGCGACGATGCAACTCATGCGCGCCATGCGCTTCGGCGTTCTACTTGCTGTCGGCCTGGTCGCCGCAAGCTGTCAAAGTGCCGTTTCCATCACTTTGGCAAAACTCGGATATGGAGCCGATGCGCTGGCGTGGGGCTATTTCACGTCCGCAGCAGTCACGGCAGCAATGACCGTTGCTTGCATGCCCGACGGCTTGCGCCTGGCTCCGACGCTTGCAGGTACGCGGCATCTGCTCACCTTTGGAGGCTGGACTTCCGCGACCCTCCTCGTTGGAAGCGCTACAATATCTGGACCGGAACTAATGATCGGCCGAGCCGTCGGGCTCGCCGATACCGCGCTGTTTTCCCGAGCTCAGAATCTCGTCTCCTTCGTCAGAAATGGTCTTGTGCTGGGCATGACAAGACCCATGCTGCCGAGCCTTGCGGAGCGCGAGAGCCGCGGCGCCGATATGGCACCGATCTACGGATCATTTGTTGAGGCAATGACGGGACTGGCTTGGCCGGTCTACGCCGTGCTAGCGATTTGGGCCGAACCCATTGTCGGGACAATCTACGGAGACGCATGGCGCTCCACGGGCCGAATGATGATTCCGATCGCCATCGCCCACGCCGTGACGCTGATGGCAGGTCCCTACTACGATATCCTGATCGTCAAGCGACGTCAGCGCGCACTTTTTGCCTGCGAAGGCGCAGTCTGCATTTTCTCCATCGCTGCGGTCGGCTTCGGCCTGACGTTCGGAATCGAGGGGGCGATCTGGAGCCTGCCGATCAGCGGCGCCTTCTTTGCAATTTGCTATTTGGCTCTGCTGCGATCTGTCATCGAGTATGATCCGATGCGGTTGTTGAAGGCCTGGGGACGCAGCTTTGCCAGCACGCTCGTGGCGCTTCCGGCTCCATTCGTCTTTCGTCACACCCTCGGCCAGAGCACTGCCGAGGTTCTCTTCGGATTTGTGGGGTCGAGCGCAATCTCGATCGCGATCTGGGTCGCCGCGATCGCATTCCTTCGACACGAGCTGTCGGATCATGTTCGCAGCCTGATCGATGACCTGTCGCGTTCCATGGGGATCAGCGCATTTCCACGGATCCTGCCGCAACCACCCGAAACGGATCGAGGATGATCTTTGCGGGACCGAGCGGAGCGCCCAAGCCCCGGGACGACCGGCCGTCCGTCGAATGCGATCACGGCCGCGAGCGCAAGGACCGACTGGATCTCCTCCGCCGCCCTCCGCATCCGGCCGCCGATGCCTCCCAGGCTTCGACAAATCAGCGGCTTCCGACCGCGGCGCACGCAACCCCGGCTCTTGACGGGCTTCGCGCGCTCAGCATCGGCTTAGTCCTGGCAGCTCATCTGCTTCCGCTCGGGCCAAAGCATCTCGCGCTGAATTCGACCGCCGGACCGATGGGCATGAGCCTGTTCTTTGCTCTTTCCGGCTATCTGATCATTCGAAGCTTGCGCTCCACGAACATCCTCGACTTCATCGTGAGGCGCATCGCCCGGATCCTACCGCTGGCATATCTCTACATCGCATTCGTGTTCTGCGTCTTTGGTTTGGGCTGGCAAGCCCTGCTCAGTCATCTGGGGTTCATCATCAACTACCGGCTTGATCGAATGATCCCGGTCACCGAGCACCTTTGGTCGCTATGCGTTGAGGTTCATTTCTACGTGCTTGTAACGGTGTTGGCGGCGCTTGGCGGGCGCAGGGGCCTGATCGCAGTCTGGCCTTGCTGCGCCGCGATTACGGCCCTTCGCATCTGGTACACCGCGCCGATCGAGGTGACCACCCACCTGCGCCTCGATGAAATCCTCATCGGCGCCTGCGTCGGCACCCTGCCAACGCACCGGCTCCCCTACTCGAAGGCCGCGCTCGTTTGGGTGGTCGCGGCGGTCTCATGGGCAACGAGTTCGCACCCCGATGCTGGCTGGCTGCAATACTTGCGGCCTTATGCTACGGGCGTACTGCTCTGGGCGACGCTTGCGCAACCGTCCAACGCGCTCATCGGGATACTCAGCAGCAAGAGCCTGTCCTATGTTGCTGCGATCTCTTATGCGCTCTACATCTTTCATCCGCTCACCGCACATGGATGGTGGAACGACGGCAATGTCTACCAGCGCTACTTGCTGAAGCGGCCTGTTGGCTTGGTTATCACGTTGCTGGCGGCCCATTTCTCGACGTTCTATTGGGAGCGCATATGGATACGGGCGGCCCGGCGTCGACTACACTCAAGAGGCTTCTCGAAAGCATCATCAGAGCTGAGGAGCGCGGCGCCCGCAGCTGCACGTATGAACGCCGAAGCCGTCCATTCGACCGGCACTGCGCGACCTGCCCGGCCGAGCTAGCGCTGCGCCTTCTCGCTTGGCGATGACCCAAGGCTCACTTCATATGGTGCAGAATGGATCGTTGGAATCTTGATGATATCATCAGGCTGCACGGGATCTGCTTCATCGGCCACGATTTCTTCCGTCGCATCACCGGTTCTCCGGACCAGCGTGAAGCCAGAGCGCCGATCCTTCTGCGCCAAGCGCTCCCTCGCTTCGGCCGGAGCACCGATCTGCGCTTCGGTAAGCAGATCGCCCTGCGTCTTGATCCGCGCCCGCACTTCCGCAATGTTATCCCTCGTTTGTTCGAGGTCCCGCGTGTCGGCCTTCATTCTCTCCTGCATCCGCTCGTGAAGTTGACGCGTCGCCAACGCGACACTCTCTTGGGCCCTTACGATGCTCGTCTGTATCGTCAATTGCTCATTGACGATCTGCGCGAGAGACCGCTCCATCGAAAAGACCGTTGGCGCGAGGGCGAGACCTCGGGCGGAAAGAGCACGAAATTGCTTTAGCTGCTCCTGCGTACTGTCCCTCTCCTGAGCCAACGCGCTGACTTGCCCTCGAAGCGACTCGGTCTCGCTCTCATACAGAGCCTTGAGTTTTTCGAACTCCGCCTGTTCCGAACGGACTGCATTGTTCTCCAATTCGAGCGCCGAACGCTCGTCCTGGAGAATTGAGGAGATCTCCGGATTGTCCTTCCGATCCAGTTGCGGCGGGACCACGATATCCGTGCGCCCAGCGAGCGCCGCCGTTAGGCGGGCTTCGCGTGCGAGCAGGCGATATTGCTTCATCGACAGGGTCCGGAGCTCTCCCTGGGCCATTGCCATATCGCGATCCAAGCGAAGGAGACCAAATTCTGGCCGATAGTATCCGCCGGCGATGCTGATCGCCCCAAGGACCGTCAGGCCAGGCCGATAGGGATATTGGCCTGGGCGCTGCACATCACCCACGATGGAAAACGGTCTATACTGAATGATCTCGACCGCAGTAACCGGTCTTTCGGAGTCTTCGGAGCGACGTTGCAGCCGGTCAGAGATCTCCCGCGCCAGATCGTTCGGGCGCCGACCCGCCGCATCAACGTCTCCGATCAACGGTAAGGCAATTGCACCGTCCGCGGCGACGGTATATTCGCCGGTCAGATCAGGCCATTCCTGCACCTTGATCTTTACCCGATCCGACGCGCCGAGCTTATAGGCTTGCGCAAATGCGGACGGAATAGCAAGGATCACGGCGACGTTGATCGCGACAGCGATTAAAAGCGCCTTTCGCGGCATGATTCACACTCCTGTCGATACTTAAAGGCCGAATCTGGCCGACGCCTTTTGTTGCGCCTGCCTGCCGCTTAAATTCTCGAGCCGCAGCACTTCTCGCGGAACCTTGTTGAGAATCGTCCCAAAAACCTTTTCCCGCACCGGCCCTAGTGAACCAAGAGCATCGCTCAATTCGGCCTCGGAGGCGCGGCCCCACTCCACCACGACCAATAGATGGTCGATGATCTGGCCGGCCGACCGCACGTCGGCTGCCGTGGCAAGCGCGGGTAGATCCAGGATGATCCAGTCATAGGCGCACTCGCGCTCTGCACCGATCGCGTAGGCGAGGTTTCCCCAGAGCATATCCAGGTTGCCCAGCATGTCCCCACTCGGGAGAAGATCGAGATTCGGGCTGATCTCAGGCTGAATGGCGTCTGCCGGTGCAACCTCCCCGCGCAGCAATTCGTGCAAACCGGCTACCTGCGGCGCTGACCTTGGGGTAGCAAATCCGTTCCACTGCGCCGCATCGACCAGCAGTACACGACAGCCGTCATTTGCCAGGAACCTAGCCCAGTTGCTCGCCACGACGGTCTTGCCTTCACCGGAAAAGCAGGACGTGACGCCTACGAAACGCGGAAGCTGGCTCGATGTCTCGAGTACCGCCGAGCGGGTGCGTTGAAGTACCGTTCGTCGCAGGATCGACGTAGAGTAGGAATGGCCGGATCGAGGATCTTTCATGCGCGGAAGAGTGCCGAAGCATTCCACCGAGCTCAACGAAACCAGTTGCTCGGTGCTGCGCAAGCGCCGATCGAACAGTGCAATGCCAAGCCCAAACCCACACGCCAGCACAGCGCCAATGATCGGCGCCAGGAGCACAACGACCGCGGCCGGAAGCCCATCGCTGGAGGTCGGGGGGACAGCCTCGCTGATGATCCGCGCGGTCGGACCAAGCACTTTGATGCGCTCCCGCAGCGCCGCGCTCGTGCTGACAACCGCACTGGTATCGTTCTGCTCCTGAACAAACGATGCCGCCAGTTCGTTCGTCAGCCTCGATGCCTCTTCGCGGCTACGCGCGCGTGCCCGAACAGAAATGATAAGGCTCGCTCCGACACGAGTGACCGTCATGCCGGACCTCAGTCGCGCGAGCACTCTCTGCCTCCGCTTGTCGTTTGATAGGTCATCATCGGATGAGGTATTCGACGTTTGCAGAAGGTCGCGAGCTCGCGGCCATTTGATCCTGCCGACGGCTTGTTCCAGGCTGGATCTTGGCAAGATGTTCTCAATCTCATCCAATCCAACCTTGTCGATCACCCGTCCAAGGACTCTGCTGGACCTCAGCATTTCAATTGCACTCTGGATCAGCGAATTCTCGACCAAGATCTGGGTCACGACCGCATCAGGTCCGGACATTTGCAGTGTCGTATTCGAAATGAGTAGTTCGGAAGTCGCGCTGAAAACCGGCGCCTTGATGTCGCCATAAACGACGCCTGCCAACCCTCCGATGATGGCGCCAGCGAGCATGAATCGCAGAAGCGATCGACGACCCTGACGAATTTTTGACACTGCGATCTTGAGTCCGAGCCCGTCGTGCCAGACATCCGACCGACCTGGCGCGTCAGCAACGCGATCGAAGACGTACGTGCGATTTTTGGATGAAGCGTCGAGCATTAATGCGTCTCCTGCCTGTTCCGTCCGCCGGCCAAGCGAGTCATCATTGCTGTCGTCTCGACTGGATTGCTTCCAGCAGATGCCACGGGAAGCCACGAAGCCGGTTATTGCCGTCCGGATAGCAGGCGGCTACGGCATAGCCTTTGGGGCACTGCAAAATGCCGCCAATTCCATAGTAGGGATGATCAGGTCCCTTTGAGAGCGGGTTTTCGGCGTAAAACACGACCGCACCCGCTGTATCGCGGACGACTATTCCGTATCGCTGCGCGGCGCGTGCCAACATGGCCGCGTAGGGATCCATATCGAGATCATCGAGATCGACACTGCTCGGGATTCGGAACGTTGTGCCCTCCGGAATTGCGTCGGGATCGTCGTCCTCGCCATCAGTGCGTTGTGCGGGATCAACCCAAACCGACCGTCGCGTTTGCGGCAGGGCGATATGAAGAGCATGATTGATCTCACCGCGCCGCTGCTCCGCGACGGTGATCAAGCCCGCAAGCAAGGCGAGGCCCGTTGCCGTCGCACCAAACTTGTAGCCATCACCGGTTGTCGGGAAATACCCCGGACTGGTCGCCAGGTTATCGATCCTGCCGCCCCACGAGGCCCGCCATTCGTCCACGCTCTCACCCGCCGAGTTGGTCGTTTTTCGCCCACTCGGTTCCATTCCCCAGAATTCCCAGTAGCGCGCTGTCGACGGCTGATAGACGACAGCTTCCGCGTCAGTTCCACTCGAAGGCCGAAATCCGACGGGCAGCGGGACGCTGTCCCATTGTCTTTGCAGCGGGTCAAATTGCCAGTTCGGAGTGGTTGCGCGCTCCGCCCGCACCCGAACCGTTGGCTGATCGCGGGAAACAACATAAAGCGGCGGCGAATAGCGGTCGATATTGACCGACGCAATGCCGTAGTGGGACTTTATCTGGCTCTGGAGTGCCGCTACCCATTTATCCGAATGTGAATCACGCGGCGCATCCGGTGGCAATCCGGCGTGCACATAACTCGTGGCCGAGAATTCCCGGTCCGGCATCATGATTAGGGACGGACGATCCTTCGCATCAAGGGCTTGTCGCGACGTGCGACCGCCATCCATCACGGCGCCGGCGCAGATCCCTAGACCAAGAGCAATCATCGCGCCGGCCGAAATACAAACTTTGACGATCGGCTTTCGCATGCTCGGCATTCTCGTTCAATTTAGCGGCGTTGTATTCGCACCCGTGTACGATGCCTCCGCCCAGCCTCTCGTGTCGTGACTGAAGAGATGAGGACATGCGCCGCGGCACCGCAACGGCTTCAAAGCAACTAGTCCTTTTGGAGGTGCTCATAGAGCGTGCGCGAGAGAACCTATCGCGGCTAGCGCCGCCAACAAGGCGCCTGCGCGAGCACAGTTCCGGCACCAGGCTCCAGGATTAGTTCGACCAGATACTCGCGGTCTCGACACGAACTAGTCAGCATTGCTTGCGAACCCATCCCTGAGAGCCCCCTAGCCAAGCGCCCGCTTGGCTACACTCCGTCTTGCCTCCCAGATGAGCGACGAGGCCGCGCAAGCTGCAAGTAACGCACGCCGCGCTTGCGCGCCATTCTATCAGCGGTCGGTGGACAACGCCTGATGCGTACTGCGCTGCAAGCACAATCGGCCGCCGAAAATGGCTTTCAGAATTCGCCCTTGCCCGACTTCTCCCGGAAAGTCGTCTGCATCGAGGGATTGCTATGCGATGCAGTAACGCTGGAAGAAGCGAAACGACAGATTGTTGCGTCAATCAGGGGCGATCGCCGCTGCAATATGGTCACACCCAATACGAACTTCCTGCGCCTGATCCGCTCGGATGCAAACTTCAGGGATGCTGCGCTATCGAACGATCTTTCCGTCATCGACGGGATGCCACTCGTCTGGCTCGCCCGCTTGCTCGGACTTCCGGTCCGACAGCGCGTCGCGGGATCTGACCTGTTCGATGCACTCCGAGCAAGCGGCGAGCGCATGAGCGCTTTCTTTTTCGGTGCGACGGATGACGTCGGCTGCCGCGTACGTGAGCGCCTCAACGAAGCAAACTCGGCGATCCTGTGTGCGGGCACCCTCGCTCCGGGTTTCGGCTCAGTCGAATCGATGAGCGATCCGGAAACCCTCAGGACGATCAACGCGGCCGCCCCAGACCTTCTGGTCGTCTCGGTGGGAGCGCGAAAGGGCATGCTGTGGCTCAGTCGCAACGAGAGCCAGCTCACGGCGCCCGTCGTCTGCAATCTCGGAGCGACCATCAACTTTGTTGCAAGAGACGTGAAGCGCGCCCCCGAACTCATTCGTCGCGCCGGAATTGAATGGCTTTGGCGCATCAAGGAGCAGCCCGCGCTTTGTAGCCGCTATGCACTTGATCTTGTGACGCTGGTCCAAGTCTTGCTGCGCCAAGTTCTCCCCTGGCTCATCTACTCTCGTATCCACCGACCTTCCGATACACAGCTGGCCACGGCCCGTGTCAGGCATTATCGACGCGGCAATGACGAGGTGCTCGAGTTCTTCGGCGCGTGGACAGCGCAGAATATCCTGCCGGCACGCTCAGCTCTGACCAAAGCGTGCGTTGGCCAAGACAATCTTGTCGTCTGCCTCGACGGTGTCACCGGCGTCGACGCCGCGTTCCTGGGGCTGCTATTGCTTGCATATGGCTACCGACGCCGAATAAACCGGGGATTTTCCGTCGAGGCCTCAAGACGGCAGATCAGAAAGATGCTGCGCCTTAACGGTTGCGAGTATCTGCTTTCCGCTGGCCGAGCCGACCCCTCGATTTCGAAGTCAAATGACGTCGAACGAGCGGGCGCTTATCCCGAAAAGCGCATGAAGGCGATCGGTCCCGACGATGGGGTTTAGCGAGACCTGACCAGGTATACTATGCTGCTTTCGGTCCTTAACATTTCGCTGGAGATCGCCTCTGGCCTCCTGGCTCTTCTCACGGCAGCGTTCGCGACGCAGGCGATAGCGACGTTCTTCTTGAACGCTCGATCATTCGAAATCTCGGCGCATCGCCCCACGGTCGCAGTATTGGTGCCGGCGCACAATGAAGAGCGGAGCATCGAGGCGACGCTATCTTGCCTCAAGCAGGATCTTTCGCCGGGCGATCGGTTGCTGGTCGTGGCAGATAATTGCAGCGATTGTACTGGGGAGCTTGCCGCCCAATCGGGGGCGGAAGTCCTGATCCGAAGCAATGCCGAGCAACGCGGGAAGGGCTTTGCCTTGGCAGCTGGCCTTCAACTACTGGCTCGGACGCCTCCCCAGGTCGTCGTATTCATCGACGCTGACTGTCAAATCAGCTCGAACGGCATTGGGCTGTTGGCACAAGCCTGTGCAACGGCCGGAGCGCCGATCCAGTGCCTGGATCTCATGGAAGGGCATCCCGACAGTCGACCGCGGCCGCGGTTGGCCGAGTTCGCCTGGCGCATCAAGAATGATCTTCGTCCTGACGGCTATTCTCGGCTTGGATTGCCATCCCAGCTCCATGGGACGGGCATGGCCGTGCCTTGGGCATTGATCAACCCGGCGCTGTTTGAAACGGGGCACTTGGCTGAAGACATCTTTCTTGGACTTGAGCTCGCGATCCAAGGCCATCCTGCTCGCTTCTTTCGAGAAGTGCGTGTCACCAGCTACTTCCCAGACGCACGCCCAGGCCAAGCCCAGCAAAGGCAGCGTTGGGTCCATGGACATCTTGGACTGATAAAAAGCCACCTGCCCCGTATCGTGCGGCATGCCATGAAAACGCGCGATATCCGCCTGCTTGCACTGTCGGCAGATCTTGCAGTTCCTCCCCTCGGCGTACTCGCGATGGCAAATATCATGCTGCTGACAATCAGCTTGATCGACCTTGCCATTGCCGGTCTCAAGGCACCGCTCGTGTGCGCCATCTTCGCGTTCGCTCTTTTTTCGCTCCCGCTAGCGGTCGCCTGGCACGTCGTCGGCCGCGACCTGATAGGCTTCAAGGAACTCGCCCAGGCACCGCTGCACGCGATTTCGGTCGTACGTTCCGCTGTTACATTGGCCTGCGGCCGACGAGCGCAATGGATCCGAGCTGACCGCCTATGGTCAACAGCGCGCGTCGGCCGACACACGGATCGCACCAGCCGCTAGCGGCACAACAACCATCAGCAATCTCAGGCAAGAGCTCCGCCCTTCGTTTGCGACTCGAACAGCGCACGTCCGATCATCGTCGTCCGCGCCAGTCGCTTCAGAAATCGGCTCAGGTCATACCGGGGAATGCAGTCATGAATGAGAATAGCCTGAGCCTCGTCATAAAGGCCTGCATCCAGTAGCTGACGCGCGTGCTCCAGCATGAGGAAATTCACGTAGCGCCTACCGGACTCATGCAGGCGGTGCGGAACGGCATGCTGACGCATTAGATCGGAAAAGCGCTGTGCAAAAGGAGGCCGCGATATCCTGCCGGAGCCACCACGAAGTGATGGCGAACCGGCGTCATTGTACGTCGCAGACGGCACAGCGTTATAATGAAACGGACCCCGGCACGCCAGCCTGCACCACATGTCGACGTCCTCGCCCATCGACACGCCTTCTGCAAACAGTCCAGCCGTCAGCAATTCGTCTCGGCGGATCATGATGGAGCTTGAACTAGCTGGATACGACCCATGTGAAAGCGCAAACGAGAAATAGTCATCGACCCTCTGTGCAGGGACGGCCGGGTCGATCAGGGGAACGCCGCCCCGGCTCTGTAGCCGCAAATTGCTGAAGACTGCGATAGCATTGTCGCCTTGCGTTGCCCACCAAAGACCCGCGAGATGATCCCGCGACCACAGATCATCTGCATCGAGGAGCGCGACCCATTTCCCCCGGGCAGCTCTAATTCCACAATTGCGTGCGGCCGAAACTCCAGCGTTTGATTGCTGGATCAGCTGGACATGCGGCACGCGAGCCGCCTTCACCAAGGTTGCGCTACCATCTGTCGATCCGTCGTCAACAATGATGAGTTCAAAATCGACGTCAATCTGCCGAGCCGCCGAACATAACGTGCGCAAAACGACGTCTGCCTTGTTGAACAAGGGTATGACGACGGTGATGGAAGGCGCCTGGCTGCCGATCACGGATGTTATCCATGGCTAGCGGACCGCGACGATGACGTGCGGCCTGCCAGCAGTATCTGGCCGACGCGCTCCGAAAGACAATCGCGGACTCGAATTAGTTCGCGTGCGTGAGCGCCAGAGGTCATGCAGAGCATTTGCAGGGTTAGGCGCAGCCAGCGTCATTTTTGGAACAAGGGAACACGCCGGACGTTCATTGGTGTTAGTTCCGGGCTAAAGGTGACAGTTGCCTAGTTTGCGGTCAATTTAGCCGTAGTGTCTCGAATACGTTTCAGGTTTCGAGAAAATTAGACAGTTCCGTAGCTCGCTTTATCTTATGTTATTGGACCATGTCCGATGTCCGGTATTTCTTCGCTCCAAACGTATTAAGAACAATTGCGCGTTCCTGAAGTAATCCGGTCAATCTCTTTGGTGGTTGCGTGAGGATAATGGGACATGTCGAGCGCTGCGATAGTACCAACGTTTATCCTCCAAATTGATGGTCTCTTTCGCGAGGGGCTTCGGCTCATACTTTCAAGAACCCGATTTTCGCCGCACGGCTGGGGGATCGAGCTCGATGAACTCAACGCCGTTCCGAGCGATGAACCGAGCCTCTTTATAGTCGGCGTCGAACAGAAGCGTGATCAGATCTTCGAACGGATACGCGCGCTCTATCCGCTGTCGTTCATCGTGGCGGTCGCCGACGAGCGCAGCGCCGACTGTCTGGCGTGCGCACTCGATGCTGGTGTCAACGCAGCTCTCTTCAACAGCGTCGCTCCGAGCGTTCTGGTTAACTGCCTTCATGCCATTACGGACGAACATCTGATCGTGATAGATGGTCGCCTCTGGCCTCTGGCTTCGGCCAAGCCGAACGCTGACGGACGACCTTCGCTTGCCGACCAAGACGAAACAGTTTGGGAGCGAGAAGCGTCGATCATCGCCGCGCCGCTCTTGTCCGCAAGAGAGACCGGAATACTGGAACGAATCGTCCGAGGCGACACAAACAAGCACGTCGCTCGTTTCTTCCAAATTGCTGAGCCGACCGTCAAAGCTCATGTTAAGGCGATTTTTCGGAAGATAGGCGCAACAAATCGAACCCAGGCTGCCATCTGGGCACTCAACAACCGGCTTCTCGTCGGCACCCAAGAGACACCGCAGGACACTGCTGCGCCGCTTCAGCCCAATTTGGCCGGCCGAGCCCGGCGCGCAGCGCTCACCGGGTTCGATGCAGAAACCGGCGATGCGGAGATCAGAGAAGCACCGATCGCACGAAGGTGAGCTAACAGCGGGATCGCTCCGACTTCCGGATTGTGGCGCGCTTCAACATCCGAAAACCGTGATGGGGTAACGTCTTGCGAGTACCCTGTCGCGAACACGAAGGGAGTACGTTAGCTCCTGAGTTCGTCCGCGAGAGTGTAAGCTCCCTGCGCCGAGAGCGTCAGCAACGTCAGGAGCTTGCATTGGTTCCTATGGCAGATCGTTTGCTCTCAGTCGCGAACCGGGCCACCTAGAGTGCTATGACGCCCCCGCGGGCTGGCTATCATATGCTGGGCTGTCGCATATTACCTGCCTCCGAAGGGCGCACCCCAAAATACCGAAAACAACCCCATGCAAAGGAGCCGGCGGGTCCCGGTAGGCGGATCCCGGTATTCGACACGGCGCTTCACATGTCGGGCAAATCAACAAGATTGTTCTATTATTCCGAAATATCACACACACCTTATCTCACGTGACGTGACGTGGGCCGTAGCCACACGCGATTGCCCTGCCCGGGGAACTTGGATGGATTTGTCGCACCGTCGTTTGGAACGCGCATCGTTTGCGACCGTTGCTCCCGTAAGCTCAGCAATTGGAGTAAGCAATGGGATTTTTCACCAAAGACATCAAATCGCTGGATGACCTGTTCGTGCATACGCTGCGGGACATCTATTATGCAGAGCAGCAGATCATAAAGAACCTCCCAGACATGATCGACAAGGCAGGCGACCGATCTCTGAAGGAGGGGTTTGAAACTCATCTCGCCGAGACGAAGAACCAGATCATGCGACTGGAACGAGTCTTCAAGATGCACGGTGTCGAGGCGAAGGGGGTGAACTGCCCGGCGATCGATGGCATTCTGGAAGAAGCCAGTGACGTAGCCGGCGATGTCGACGACAAGACGGTGCTGGACGCAGCACTTATCGCCGCAGCCCAGGCTGTCGAGCACTACGAGATCACCCGCTACGGATCGCTGATTGCGTGGGCCAAGAAGCTGGGCCGAGAGGACTACGCTTCCATTCTCCAGGAAACCCTCGACGAGGAAAAGGCCACGGACAAGAGGTTGAACGATTTGGCCGTGAGCAGCGTCAATCAACGCGCTGCTTGAGTCATCCTTGCCGCACATATCGGCCCCCGTAATGGGCAGCCAGCCAACGATACGGCCTGCATGCCACGCGCAATCATTCGGAGCTTAGTGTGGATGAGCGTTAAGGACACTCTCGTAGGAACCGCCAAGCAATTCGTCGCCGAGATCGTAGGTGATGGCAGACTTGCGAATGAAGGCTCGGCCCAAGCCGGCGGGAGCCGCCTGGAAACGATCGATGCTGCGAATGAAGTGCCTCGGGAAACGCCGATGCTGCAGCCCGATGAGCAGCCTGTTCCACCGGAGGTGCCACATCCGGATGAAAACAGGTTTACTGCTTTGCTCGGCAACGCCGCGCTGGCGGTTTGGGCGGACCTTCCGCGGGACGCACAGGAGCGCTTGTTCGCAGCAGCGGCAGCCGACAGAGAAATAGCAAACGCTCTTGCCTCGTTTTTGCATGATCGGCATCCGAGAACGGCGCACCCGCCCAGACCGACCGGGCCAGCGTATGCCACAATACCCCGCGATAAGATACAGATGTCAATCAACCCCCAAAAGCGCGACATCGCTGAAGCCTTCGAAAACGGAACGCGGCGAGCGACGCGTGATCGTCAAGGACGCCGGCAAGACCGAAGACAGGACCACGATCTTGTCCATGCGGAGGGTGGGACGCTTGGGCTTGGCAAAGGCAAGGATCTCAACCATGACGACTAGCCGATGACGGAAAGGACGACCGAATGACCGGCCGTTTCGAAGGAAAGGTCGTGATCGTGACGGGCGCGGCGTCCGGCATCGGGGCAGCGGCCGCGCGCCGCTTTGTATCCGAAGGCGCGAGCGCCGTGCTTGTTGACCGCGAGGAGATGAAGCTCGCGGACGTCGCGAAAGAACTTGGGTTCGGCCGCGTCCTGGCTCACACGGCAGACGTCTCTGACCCGGACGCCGTGGAGGAGATGGTGGCGACGACGATCAAGCACTTCGGCCGGCTCGACGTCCTGGTCAATAACGCGGGCGTTCACGAAGGCGGAGACCCTGGCACCATCACGAACAATCAGTGGCGCAAGGTCATGGCGACAGACGTAGACGGTGTGTTTTTCGGCTGCCGCGCAGCGCTGCCCCATTTGGAGAAGACCAAGGGCTCGGTAGTGAACACCGCCTCGGTGTCAGGGACCGGGGGTGACTGGGGTATGAGTCCGTACAACGCGGCAAAGGGCGCGGTGGTCAATCTAACGCGCGCTCTCGCGATGGATCTGGGTAAGAGAGGCGTGCGCGTCAATGCGGTTTGTCCATCCCTGACGCGAACGGGAATGACCGCCGACATGATGGATGACCAGGAACTGCTGGCCAAGTTCGCCGAGCGGATTCCGCTCGGCCGCGTATGCGAACCAGACGAGATCGCCTCCGTGATCGCTTTCCTCGCAAGCGACGATGCGAGCTTCATGACCGGCGCCAACGTGGCCGTCGATGGCGGCGTTTCGGCCTCGAACGGCCAACCGCCGCAGCAATAGCCGGTTTAGGACCCCGCTCCGCCCGTAACGTCGTGACCGCGCTGAGGTCCGCCAGACAGACTGCAATGGCCTCGTCGGCTGGACACCGAGAACGTTTGCTGCCGCTTCAACCAACCGCCTCACGATGCGTCGGCGGCTATCCTGAAGGAAAAGAAACTCCAAGCTCTATCGCATCGGTGGCTGAAGCCCAGCCGACGAAACCCAATCATCAATGTCTGCAGCTATTTCCGCTGTGCGGGCTCGCTTCAGCAGACTGTCTCGCTCGACACCTGCCGGCATAGTCGCCGCTGTTTGAGCCAGCTCTCTGGCGAACGCAGAGAGACGATCCTGCAGTGATTTTGTTTGCTTAGCTCTATTTCGCTTTTTCGTCATACCGCACCCTTGTCTAAAACGGGAGAGCGGCAACTCTCCACCTTTTTAAGGAGCGTAGCTTGCTACGACATTATCGGCGACAACCTAGGTTTATAGGTGAGACAATCTCTTGAACGAACTGGCGCGCCAGACACTTTGACGGTGACGTCGCGATGCTCGGCTGCAAAGCCAGGCTCAGCCCCTGTCGCCTAGCCCTTTTCGGGTCGCTTACTCAATTTACCCTTTAGGCCGATGACGCCGACCGGCGATCGCCGTTGGTTTGCGATGCTAGGTTGACGGTTATAAACGCTCTTTAGCCTACGTCATGCAATTGAGATGATTTAGCGTCTTGCGTAGCAGAGCTGACGATCCGGCTACTCTGCATAGCGGCGACAGTGCTCAAGATACGCTGTTTCATGCCGAGCAATGAGAGAGAGGACGCTTGACCAGAGCCACGAAGGTGCATTGAGCGACTTGCTTCTGCCGCGGCCCAGTTCCGTTCGCCAGCTCCTGCGAGTGAGAGGGTCCATCTGGCGCGCATGCGCACGTCCGACGACCGCTGCCAGGTAACGTCCGACATGAACCGCGTCGGGCGGCTTGAGACTCTCAATGTCGAGCTTTAGGTCCTGAGGCAACAACTCTCGTACAAAGACGTCTCGACGCAGCAGTGAGGCCGCAATCATTCGGCCACCCAGAAATGGTGACAACCTGCCGGCGCCCTCCACAACGCGCTCCGCGTCGTTGTGCGGCAACTTTGCCCCTTTGCTACGAGGCGCGACCGGCTTTGCCGCTTGCTTAACGTCCAGCAAGCAGAAACTGCTATCGTCCGCGCCATCGATTCCCAACAATACGGCGCTCCGAAACAGGCCCAGCGAACTGCAGCCCTTCCTCCAGTACGCTGCGTCAAGCAAGGCGATGTCGGAATTGCGTTCTCGCGACCGCAAAAGCGTCGCGAGCCGAGCGACTTCCTCCGATGAAATCAGAGTGCGAAGCGCGCCCTCTTCTCTTCGCGACAGATCCCAGAAGGATCGACCACGCGGAATATCTGGCTTGGCGTCCCTAATCGATCGTTTGGCCAGCTTCTTCCATGAACCGGCGACAGCGGCTTTCATCGCCAACCGCATTGCTGGAGGTCGCTCTTTCAGACGCGACTTTCCAGATAATGCGTCGCGATATCCGTCGACCATCTGCTCGATCATCTTCTCCGTCACGATGCCCGGGAGGTCCGATCCGCGTGCGGCCATTGCCAAAGAAAGCGCCAACCGGATCAGATCATAGGCGGGATTGCTGATGACCGTTTGGTCGAGGTCCCGAATCTCGATCTCGACATCGTCGTCGGCGTTCGCAAGCGGGCCGAGGTTGCCGCTATGGCAATCCCCACAAATCCAAACCGCCGGACCGGATGGAATCCGCTCATTCTGCTCGGACAGAAGCTCGTAGAAAAGGGCGACACTTCCGCGAACGAAGGCATGTGGCGAGCGCGCCATTTTGTGTAGCCGGCGTTTCTCGAGGATTCTGCATCGACGGCCAAGCGATGGATTTTCATCGGGCTTGCGGGCCATGGTCCAAGTGGGGCCTCCTGACAATTCAACGCTGTCAAAGAAGATCGTTCCAAAGTCGATCGGCTAGGGAACATTTCGTCCCAGGCTGGCTTTACACGAGCGATTGGGCGGGCGTCGTGGCTTGCGAACGAGTGCCAGCCGCCCGATTTGCGCGAGATAGAGCAGGATTATGCTGGAATTCTTCACCCCCGGTTCGCCCGCGCTCTTCGTGCTGCTCATATTGTGCCTCGCCCTTGTCCTGTTCTTCGAGTTTTCAAACGGCTTTCACGACACGGCGAATGCTGTTGCCACCGTCATCTACACTCATTCCCTGAAAGCGACCCAGGCCGTCTTATGGTCGGGCGTGATGAACTTTATCGGCGTGCTAGTCGGTGGAATTGCCGTCGCCTATGCGTTGGTCGAGATCATTCCACCTGATGTCTTGACGCCGCCAGATGGTGCGCTGGCTGTAGGCATGTTGGTGGCGCTGACGCTTGCCGCATTGACCTGGAATGTCGGGACCTGGTGGCTGGGCATTCCCAACTCGAGCTCCCATGCTTTGGTTGGAGCATTGATCGGCATTGCCCTGGAGTACGGATTCGTTCAAGGACACAGCTTTACAGGCGCAGTGAACTGGCACCAAGTTGGCGGCGTTCTGAGCGCCCTATTGATATCGCCGCTACTCGGGTTCGGATTCTCATTCACCTTGTATCGTGTGATTTGCCGGCTCATACCGAATCGCGAGCTTTATCAGGCGCCGATCGACGGAAATCGGCCGACCTGGTGGCTGCGGGGGTTGCTTGTAGTGACGAGCACGGGCGTATCGTTTGCTCACGGGACGAACGATGGCCAGAAGAGCATCGGGTTCATCATGCTGGCGATCATCGGCCTGATGCCGCAATCATACGCGCTGAATGAATATGTCTCCGGCGAACAACTCGCCCAATCGCTGCAGATTCTTCCGCAAAGTATAGCGCTGTTTCAGCAGGTCGGCGATCAACAGAGAGAAGCTGCCATCAATAGTGCGCAAAAGCTTCGTGGAAGCCTAACAGATGTGCGTTCGATCGGCGCCATTCCGTCGAACGAGCGAGCTCCTCTGCGGCATCAGTTCAACGTCGTCATTGCAGAGCTGAGTGCAATCGCACAGAAGAAGTCGGTGACGGATGCACAGCGACATCAAGCGAAAACCTATCTCGATAGTTTGACCTTAGCTGTACAGTATGCACCTTGGTGGGTCCGTATCCTGAGTGCACTGTGCCTCGGCGCCGGCACGATGATCGGCTACAAGCGCATCGTTAAGACACTAGGGGAAGGCATCGGGAGGGTAAGGATGAGCCCCATGCAAGGTGGAACAGCTGAAGCAGTGGCATCGATCCTGATCGCGTCCGCCGGTTTCACAGGTCTACCGGTGAGCACGACCCATGTGGTGACTGCGGGAATCGCCGGGGCAATGGTCGGCTCGGGTGCGGGGCTGCAACCGCCGGCACTCCAGCGGATAGCGATAGCCTGGATTTTGACGCTGCCCGGGACCATGGTGCTTTCAGCGTTTTTCTTCTACGCGCTTTCGTAGGCGATGGATAATGAGAGTACCTTGGGCGGGTCGCTGATTGCGTGGCTAACATTGGCTCGTCATCGGTCGTGAAGGAGTCCGGCCGCGTTTTGCATGTTGAGCCGTGCGTTGAGGCTGCCCGCCTCGCGGCTGATTGGGCAAGATGGCACGCGCGCCGCTAACGCGGACCTGACAAGGCCGCCTTACTCTCTCAGCGCCTTGCGGATGTCGTCCCTGTGCAGAATAAACAACGCCTGACTTGCGTAGAAGCTATCCAGTATCTTTCTAGCGTCCGTTACGTTTAGACCCTGGCTAGCCATTTTTCTAATCCGCTCCTCTTGTTGAGCGATGTGTCGTTCGCCTCGGACGACATGACTTTCAGCTAGCCCCAGATGGCGAAGCTGCATCTCGTGGTAGCGTGACTGAAGCGAGCCAGCCATGACGCCCTCCCAATGCAGGCGGCAGCGCGCTCGGTCTCTCAGCCGTCACCGCCTACGGGCAGAACCTTATCACGTTCTGATGCGCCCGGTTCGTTCTCCGAGATTTATTTCCGGGATCTAGGCCGAAGGTGAGGATGGCACAGAACGCGTGAAGCGCGGGCGTCATCCGACGACCAGGAACTAGTGCCCCGCCCGACCGATGACCCGATCAGGCATGTGATGAAAACCAGCTGGACCACGTACGTGGTATCTCAGTTTGAATACCGGCCCTCGGTCTGCTTGAGGGCCTCAGGTACTCACCGTAGTCATCGGTGAAGGGCGACCAACGTTTTGGGCACCGTGAGGCTTCGGGTGGGTTCCAGGTGCCGCGCTGCGGGCTGTCGCCGCTCAGCTGCGACAGCCTTGCTGCGGACACGAGCATGTGGTTAGTCAGAGGCCATGAAATCCTTTCCGAAGCAGTTGATCGACGGTTACCTTGCCTTCGCGACCGAGCGGCTGCCGACTGAACAGTCGCGCTACCGGGATCTGTCGGAGCGCGGGCCAGTCTCCCGAGACCATGGTGATCGGCTGCTGCGATTCTCGCGTCTCTCCGGAGGTGATCTTCGACGTCGGTCCCGGCGAGTTGTTCGTGGTCCGCAACATCGCCAATCTGGTTCCGGTCTACCAGCCCGACGCCAACGCCCACGGCGTCTCGGCCGCGCTGGAATATGCCGTAACGGTGCTGAAGGTGAAGAACATCGTGGTGCTGGGCCATGCCCAGTGCGGCGGCATTCGCGCCTTCGTCGACAAGATCAAGCCGCTCACGCCGGGCGACTTCATCGGCAAATGGATGCAGATGTTCATCAAGCCGGGCGAGGTGGTCGAGCAGCGCGCGCATGAGAGCATGCAGGATTTCGTCACCCGCATCGAGAAGGCTGCGGTGTTCCGCTCGCTGGAGAACCTGATGACCTTTCCGTTCGTCCGCGAGCGGGTCGAGAGCGGCGAGATGCTGCTGCACGGTGCTTATTTCGGCGTTGCCGAAGGCTCGCTATTCGTGCTCGACCGGATCGCAAAGGAGTTCATCAGCGTCGGCGATGGCCTCAAAGACTGCTAGGAGGAATCTACGCGCATCGCCGACACGGCTGGACTTCAGAGCGCTTAGCGGCTGCTGCCTCGCGTCAACCTAAGCATGATGCAAGCGTTCATCTCCTCACTGTCCGCCGCTCCGTCCGAAGGGCGTGATACCTCGCGCTGGTCTGGGGTTTGATGAACAGAGCCGAGACGCTCGGGTGCTGTCTGCGGACCTCGTTTTCGATTGATATGACGCAACGCTCGATGTCGTCGGCGCGCTTGTCGTCCGCGAACTCGACGCTCAGCGCTGCGACGATCTCGGCCGGCGACAATTGCATAGTCATCAGCCCGTTGACTCGAAGGACGCCAGGTGACTGTCGCGCAATATCGAGGATGGACTGTGACAGTTCCGAATGAGCGGGCTCGCCGATCAGGAGGCTCTTGCTCTCCCTGGCGAGCCCGACCGACGCGACCCCGAGCAGAATTCCGATCAGGATCGAGCCAATGCCGTCCCAGACCGGCTGCGCCAGCAGCACTGCTGCGGCAGTCGCGGCAGCTGCAATCCCGATGCCGATCAGCGCAGCGCTGTCTTCGAGCAGCACCATGAAAGCGGGAGGGTCCTTGCTGCGGACGAAGGCCTCGTACCAGCCGAGCCGCGCGTCCGAACGAAAGCGGCGCAATGCAAAAAGCCAGGAAGCGCCCTCGAAAAGGAACGACAATCCGAGCACGACGAAGCTGACCGTGGGATCCTCAATCGGCTGGGGCGCGGTGACGTGGAGAGCGCCCTGATACAGCGATACGCCGGCGCCGAGCGCGAATATCAGCAGCGCAACGATGAAGCTCCAGAAATACAACTCGCGCCCATAGCCGAGCGGATGAGATTCGTCGGGCGGGCGGCTCGCGCGATGGTAGCCATAGAGCAACAGCACCTCATTGGTCGTGTCGACCAGTGAGTGTACAGCCTCGCTCAGCATCGCCGAGCTTCCGGTCCAGGCTGCGGCGCCCATCTTGGTGGCCGCGACGAGAACGTTACCGGCAAGTGCGGCATAAACGATGGTCTTCGATGATCGTTCTGCGGTCATATCTCCCGTCATTTTGGCTCGGATAGGCAAGAGCGGCGCCGACGGCGTCGTCGAGCAGTGCGTTGCGGCCGAGCTCCACATATTCAGCATCTGCTGTTGAAATTCGCCGTCTCCATCGAACTCGCGGCGCGAGCCTACGTATTGCTGTATGGCGGCGACGACGAAGGCATCGCGCTGATGCTGAAGGTGCGAGCGCGGGATCGACGAATTGACTCGTGTAGCAACACTCGAAAGCCTCACACAGCAGCTCAACCGGCATGATTTTGCGAACGTCCGGTTCCTACCGTACTGCCTCCTGGATTGCCGTATTCTGATCAATCGAGCTGCTTGCATCCAGTTCCTAACCGAGGCAACCGGCGCCTGGTGGACCGACGTCGATCAGCACCGAGATAGGAACTCGTGCCGGATTGAAGCGTCAGCCAACATGGCACAGTCTCTCAAAATCCGATTTCACCAATTCGGCGGCAACGATGCGCTTCGCGTCGACTGCGTCGAGCAATCAGCTCCCGATGCACGCCAGATCCTGGTCACCGTCCGGGCAGCAAGTGTCAACCCCGTCGATTTCAAGATCAGGTCTGGCAGATATCCGTCCGTCAAGGAGGATCGCCTCCCCTACACGCCAGGGCGGGACGTCGATGGCATCGTCGACAGCTGCGGCGCCCAGGTTACGAAATTTCGCCCCGGTGACGAAGTCTTTGGAATGGTCCCGGTGTTTGGCGGCGGTTACGCCGAACAGGTTGTCCTGGACGAACGAGCGGTGGCTTACAAACCTCGTGGGCTCGACCATCTCCATTCCGCCGCTATTCCACTCGCGGGCCAAACCGCCCATCAGGGGCTATTTCGGTACGGGAAGCTAAAGGCCGGAGAATCCATCCTGATCATGGCGGATCCGGCGGTGTCGGCCATTTCGCGATTCAATTTGCCAAGGCGAACGGGGCTCGCGTGCTGACGACCGTTTCAACGGAGCACGTCGATTTCGCGCGCTCGCTCGGAGCCGACAAGGTGATCGATTATAAGACGCAGCGCTTCGAAGAAATAGCGAAGGATCTCGATATGGTCTTCGACCTGATCGACGGAGAGACGCGCGAGCGGTCCTGGCCGCTTCTCAAAAGGGGAGGACGCCTGGTATCGACTTTGACCGAACCTTCACAGGATCAGGCCAAGGCTCACGGCGTGACGGCAATGCGTTACACCGTCGAGCCTGATGGCGACGAGCTCGCTGCTATCGGGGAACTGGCCGACAGCGGCAAGCTGAAGCCGCACATTCAGGCCACCTTCCCGCTTGAACTGGCAAGCCAGGCCCTGGAAACTCTGGAACGAGGTCACACGGCCGGCACGATCGTGCTGACGTGCGGCTGACGAGGGCGTGCCATGAACAATCCCGACCGAAGATATCTGCTGGCCGCCGCCGCGGTGCTCGGTGCCACGGCAGCAGCCTCAGCGCAGCAGCGCAATGAACCCGTGGTCGGCAACAAAGGCGCGCCGATCATCGGGCCGCGCAATCCAGAGCGCGCGCTGCAGAACCCGAACATTTTGCAACCGCCGCCCACCGACCATGGCTCAATGCCGAACTTAGCTTTTCTTTCGCTGACGCGCACGTGAAGATCCGCGAAGGCGGCTGGTCGCGCGAGGTCACTCAGCGGGAATTGAAGGTCGCGACCACGATGGCCGGGGTCAACATGCGCCTGACGTCGGGAGGCGTCCGCGAGCTGCACTGGCACAAGCAGGCCGAGTGGGCCTTTATGCTGGCTGGGCGAGCACGCGTCACGGCAGTTGATAACGACGGCCACAATTTCATCGCCGACGTCGCGGCTGGCGATCTCTGGTACTTCCCGTCCGGCATTCCGCACTCGATCCAGGGACTGCCGGATGAGGGTTGCGAATTCCTGCTGGCGTTCCCCGACGGCGAATTCTCCGAGGACAGTACCTTTGCAATCACGGATCTCTTCGCTCACAATGATCCCGAGGTGCTGGCCAAAACCCTCGCTATCGACAGGAAGGCGCTCGACCACATTCCCAAGCAGGAGCGCTTCATTTTCCAGGCAGAGCTACCGCCGCCCCTGCAGGATGACGCAGCGCGCGATCCCATCGGCGCGGTGCCGCTCGACATGGTGTTCCACCTCACTCAGCAGCCACCGACCCGATCACCTGGCGGGACTGTCCGCATTGCCGACGCCCGCAACTTCCCGATCTCGACCGACGTGGCCGCGGCACTCGTCGAGGTCAATCCAGGCCATATGCGTGAACTGCATTGGCATCCGAACGCCGATGAATGGCAATATTACATCTCAGGTCAGGCACGGATGACCGTGTTCGCCGCCGAAGCCAGGGCGCGGACGTTCGATTATCGCGCAGGCGACGTCGGTTACGTCCCGATGTCGAAGAGCCACTTCATCGAAAACACCGGCAGCGAGCCGCTGCGTTTCCTTGAACTGTTCAAGGCGCCCCGCTTTGTAGACGTTTCGCTCGCGCAATGGATGTCATTGACCCCGTCCGAGCTCGTCGCGGCACATCTGAACATCGATCGGGCCGTGATCGAGACATTGCGCAGGGACAAGCAGCCGGTCGTCTAGTATCCCGAATCCGACGTTCGCATCATTTGCCGCGGTTCGGAACGAACTTCGGATAAGGACACTAGCAAACCTATGATTCTAGTGTGCTTTATGAATGCGAAGTTCGTGAAAGCGGTCGCCGCGCGAAATCGCACGAACTTCCCATTCAGCACACTAGCAGGCGCAGGATCCAGATCCGCTCGCGCGGAGCCGTTGGGTCGCTTCGCCACACGAACCATCGCAATCCCGACCGAGGTCGACAATTGCGCTGCTGAGGAACGGCGCGCGGTTCAATGCGTCTCTTTCTGCAGAGGTGGCTCATGTCCCATTGGCGCTTCTTTGCGATGATCGCGGCCTCGACCGCTCTTCCTACCATGAGCGTGGCGCCCTGCCTCCACCTGCACGGACTGACGAGAGCACCGGCATCGAAACCACCAAAATTCCCCGCTGATTGTCACCGATTCAATGCCGGGCGATGAGTATCAGATGGCTGATCCAACCGAAGCCCCGGTTCACCCGGCAAGGAATTCAGTCACCTGCTCCGAACACCGATCGCACCGTCATCACGAAAATCCCGGACAGCACAGAAGAAATTGCGAACGCCGTCCAATCCGGTCGCGCGGTCCCGGCAACAATGCTCTCAAGCAACGCTTGCGGCCACCTCAGCATTCATCCCCCGGAAGCCGCATAAGATAGGCCAATCCGAAGCTCGCGAGTTCTTCGGCGTCACCGTCGCGCGTCTCCCAGCCTCCATGCAAATGACGCTCGAGGAGGCATCGGCGACGATCCGCGTCATCGATTCCGGAGTGGGTGGCGCGGAAAACGTGCCAGGCGGTATCGACCGCTGTCCGCAGTGTCACAGCATCCGCCATTCACAAAGCTCCGAGCGCAAGTCCTCCTGCCTCGGCAACTCGGCATCGCGGCAGAAGTTGCTAGTCTTTTTCCCGATCTGGATCGCGCCAGCCGCCGTTGGCTCGCGGAGTACCGCCCTGGCAAAACTCAGCGCCTATCGGGATGGGCAACCTTCCGAGAAATGGCCCTGCTTCGCTCGGCGTGGTAGACGTCCTGCAACGGATGCACGAAGGGGTCGTTCAGCGAGCTTCGGTTCGCTGCTGCTCAACAATGCGTCGCCCGGCCTCGGCAACATACCTCTCAGCCGGCTATAGATGATGGCGCTGCGTCTCGTGGTTGTACGATGAAGTTGGCTCGCCATGGCGAAGAGCTCCATCCTTTGTAGGCGGGAGCGTTCGGTCTGTCGGCCGCCGAGACCTTCGGCCAGAACCCTGCTCGGCGATGGCCGGACGATGCGCCGCGAGACCGTGGGTTGCTGGAAGGAACTCGTTTCACCTCCGGCGAGCCATGGGCGACACCTGCGTAGCAATACCGACAACAACGAGCGATCGCGATCCGGCCATGCATCTATCTTTGGCCTCCCATAGGAACGAACGCTGCGGCACCGCCGTTCGGACCCGATCCCCGCTCAGGAAGTTGAGGTTCTCAATGTATCACCACGTCAAAAAGCTGATGTTCACCGTTCGCGTCGACGAGCCCGACCCCCGCTTTGGCAACATGCTCCTCGAGCAGTTCGGCGGCGCAAACGGCGAACTCGCAGCAGCCATGCAATATTCCATTCAGGGTCTGAACTGCGAGGACCCGGACCGCAAGGACCTCCTGATGGACATTGGCACGGAGGAGCTCAGCCATCTGGAAGTGGTCGGCACGCTTGCCCGCATGCACCTCAAGCCCTCGAAATTCGACCGCCAGGCGGCCGAGGCGGATCCGCTGATCGCGATCGCGGGCGGCGGTGGGGTCAACCTGTTCAATTCACAAGGCAATGCCTGGACCGCCGACTATCTCAAGATCACCGGCGAACTGGACGTCGATCTGCGCAACAACATCGCCGCCGAGGCGCGCGCCAAGATCGACTATGAGCGGCTGATCAATTTCACCGACGATGCCGGCACCAAGGACGCATTGCAGTTTCTGATGACCCGCGAGATCACCCACATGAAGGCCTTCTCGCTGGCCCTGGAAAGCTTGAGCAAGCCGCCTTTCAGCATCGGCCGCATCGCGCCGACGCCCGGTCTGGTCAATCAGTACTTCAACGATTCGACCGGTACGGGCGACCATGGCGAGATCGACACTCGGGGGCCGTGGAACGAGGGGGGCGACTGGGTATTCACGGAGTCCCCGGCCATCCAGGCTGGCGAACCGGGTCCCGCCAGCTCCGTCGTCACGGAGAGCTCGCCGCCGGCCGATGAGGCTGGTCTCGGCGACCTCCTGATCGACGAACTTCGCGACATTCTCCACGCCGAAAAGCAATTGACGAAAGCGCTCCCAAAAATGGCGCAGGCAGCCCGCTACGACCAGCTGCGCGAGCTGTTCGAGCAGCACCTCGCCGAGACCGAAGCTCAGATCGAGCGCATCAACGAGTGCTTTGAGCTTCTCGGCAAGTCGGCCCGCCCCAAGCCGTGCAAGGGCATGATGGGCTTGATCGAAGAAGGAGAGGAAATCATTGGCGAAGGCGAAAAGAAGGAAAATGCCGCTGCCGACCTTGCGCTGATCGGCGCCGCGCAACGCGTCGAGCACTATGAGATGGCAGGCTATACCACAGCGCGCAATCTCGCCCAGCAACTTCGCCATAGCGCTATCGTCAGCCTCCTGTCCAAGTCACTGGCAGAGGAAGAAAACGCCGATCAGTTGCTGAATCAGGTGGCACGTTCGCTGATGTCGGTCGCGAAGATGCCCGCGGCGGTCGAGCCGGCGGAATAAGCCGGCACGCTGGTTTTTGCTCACGAGAGTACTGCGGCCGGGAGTCCGAGGAGCCCGGCCGAGGGATACTGAGGGAAGGGAGATCGCACGATGCTCGAAGGGCTGCGGGTGATGACCGAGCCGGGCGCGATCATCGCGACCTTGCTCGTGCTGCTGCTGTTGGCTGCGGCAGATGTCGCGATCGTCATCGCGACCAAGGGCTGGCCGGTGTGACGATCGGCATGCGCCGCGCCTGACATAGGAACCTTTGTAGCAGCCGGCGGTTCGCCCGGGCAACCATGCTCAATGAGTGCCCATGCCTGCCTGGGTCCGATCCGGCCTTCTCCTCTCCGTCGCGTTGCCGCTCGTTGCTTGTGCCGGCTCGCAGTCGGCACTTGACCCGCAAGCTCTCCAATCCGAGCAAATCCGTCACACATTCATCATCTTTCTTGCGGTGTCCGGGGCAGTCTGGAGTTGCGTCATTGCTGCTCTCGGGGTCGGCCTGCTGCGCCGAAATCGCATCATAGACGCGCCGCTCGAACTCCGCTTTTCCTTTGAGATGGGTGCCGGGCGCATCATTCTGGGGCTCGGCATTGCCACCACATTGATCGTGCTCGTCCTGTCTTTCGTAAGCTATGCCGGCCAACGCACCCTGTTTGCCACGAACCAGGAAGCCCTGAAGCTCAGGATTGTCGCTCATCAATGGTGGTGGGAGGTTCATTACGAGGCAGACAGCCCACACAACAGCTTCGCCACGGCAAACGAGATCCGCATTCCGGTCGGCAAGCCAGTCAAGGTGGAGCTCGAGTCGGCGGACGTCATCCACAGCTTCTGGGTGCCGAGCCTCACCGGCAAGATGGACCTGATCACTGGACAAACCAACGAAATCCAGTTTACGGCGAGAAATCCCGGCACCTATCGCGGCCAATGCGCGGAATTCTGCGGCTTGCAACACGCCCATATGGCGTTCGCGGCAATCGCGCTCCGGCCCGATGAATTCGAGCGTTGGCGCGAGCACGAGAACCAGAGCGCAACCAGCCCGACCGACACGCTAGCCAAGCAGGGAGAAGAGCTGTTTCGCGGCCGCGGATGCGCGTTGTGCCATGCCGTTCGCGGCACCCTGGCAGGCGGCCAATTGGGTCCTGACCTCACCCACGTGGGGAGCCGAACGACGATAGCGGCGGGCACGCTGCCGCAAACGCCGGCGGCGCTGGGAGCCTGGATTGCCGACCCGCAGCACATCAAGCCCGGCAATCTGATGCCGAGGATGCCGCTGCAATCGGGAGAACTGATCGCGATCATTCAGTATCTGGAGCAGCTCAAATGAGCATGGCCGTCGAGCAAAGAGAGCTGCGGGACGATGCCCTCCACGGGCTGCAACTTGCAACGCGACTGGAGCGCATCTGGCGGACGCCATCGGGACCGATCGGCGCGCTCATGTCGGTTGATCACAAGATTATCGGACGACGCTACATCGTGACGGCATTCGCCTTCCTGGTTCTCGGCGGACTCCTCGCGATCTTGATGCGTATTCAGCTGGCGGCTGCCGAGCAGCGTCTGCTTTCGCCGGACCTGTACAATCAGGTCTTCACGATGCACGGCTCGACGATGATGTTCCTGTTCGCCGTGCCGGTCATGGAAGCCTTCGCGGTTTACCTGGTGCCGCTCATGGTGGGCACGCGTAATATTGCTTTCCCGCGCCTCAACGCCTTCAGCTACTGGATGTTCTTGTTCGGCGGCTGTTTCCTCTGGATCTCCTTTGCATTCAACGTCGGTCCTGACGTCGGCTGGTTTGCCTACACGCCGCTTTCCAGTCTGCAGTTCACGCCAACCAAGCGCGCCGACGTATGGGCCCAGATGATCACCTTCACGGAAGTGGCAGCGCTCGCGGTTGCCGTCGAGATCATCGTCACCGTCTTCAAGCAGCGCGCCCCCGGAATGACGCTTGACCGCATCCCGCTCTTTGTCTGGGCGATGCTGGTTACGGCCTTCCTCGTAATGTTTGCGATGCCGTCGATCATGGTCGCATCCACCTCGCTCATCCTCGATCGGCTGGTCGGCACTCGCTTCTACGATCCTTCGTCAGGAGGCAATGTGCTGTTGTGGCAGCATTTGTTCTGGTTCTTCGGGCATCCGGAGGTCTATATCATCTTCATTCCGGCAACCGGCATGGTGTCGATGATCCTCGCCACCTTCGCGCGCCGGCCCGTGATCGGCTATCCCGCGATCGTTCTCTCGCTGATCGCGACGGGATTTCTGTCGTTCGGACTTTGGGTTCACCACATGTTCGTGACCGGGCTGCCCCAGCTCGGGGCCGGCCTGTTCACCGCGTCAAGCATGTTGATCGCCGTGCCGAGCGGCCTGCAGATATTCTGCTGGATCGCTACATTATGGGACGGCCGCCCGGTGTATCGGACGCCACTGCTGTTCGTGCTCGCGTTCATCGCGATCTTCGTGATTGGCGGACTCTCCGGCATCATGGTGGCGTCGGTACCGATCGATACCCAGGTGCACGACACTTATTTCGTCGTCGCCCACTTCCATTATGTCCTGATCGGCGGCGCCGTCTTCCCGCTCATTGGGGCTGTCTACTACTGGTTTCCGAAGATCTGCGGCCGGATGTTGAGCGAGCGGCTCGGCCGCTGGAACTTCTGGCTTGCCTTCTTTGGCTTCAATATCGCGTTTTTCCCAATGCATATTCTCGGCCTGATGGGGATGCCCCGTCGGGTCTACACCTACACGCCCGAAATGGGCTGGGATCGGCTGAATTTGCTGTCGAGCATCGGCGCCGCGATCTTCGCGCTCAGCTTTGCGGTGCTGCTCGCGAATGCGATCTACAGTCTCCGCAGGGGAATGCCGGCCAGCGACAACCCCTGGGATGCATCCACTCTGGAGTGGGCGACGGCATCTCCCCCGCCACCGCAGAACTTCGACCGTATTCCTGTCGTGACCCATCGCGATCCACTATGGGCCGACCCCGACACGTTGCCGGTCATCGCAGGCCTCAGCATGGAACGCCGCGAGGTGCTGCTGACGTCGCTCGCCGAGGCCGAGCCGCAAATACGTGAGGCGTCGCCGGAACCCAGCATTTGGCCGCTGCTCACCGCGATCGCGACGACGATTTTCTTCATCGGCTCGATCTTCACGCCGTGGGCCGTGTTGTGGGGAACGCCGCCGATGGCGATCGCCTTGATCGGCTGGTTCTGGCCGACCGGCAGCAAAGAGGACGAGGAATGAAGCAGATCGTCATCCGCAACGTCGGAGAACTGCCGACCTTTGGCTTCGGCCCGCAAAGCGGACCGTGGTGGGGCGCGATGAGCTTCATGGCGCTGGAAGGCATGGGCTTCGCCATTGCGATCGGCACCTATCTCTATCTCTATGCCGTCAACCCGAGTTGGCCGATCGGCGCTTCGCCGCCCGATCTCTGGCCCGGAACGGCGGAAACCATCGTCTTCCTGCTCAGCATCATCCCCAACCAGTATACCCATCGGGTCGCGCACCAGCAGGATCTCCAAAAAGTGCGCGTCTGGCTCGTCGTCATGTCGCTGATCGGCATCCTGCTCTTGATCCTGCGTGGCTTTGAGTTCGCCCACCTCAATACCCGCTGGGACAACTCCGCGTATGGCTCGGTGGTCTGGCTGATCCTGGGCCTGCACACCACGCATCTTGCGACCGACCTCGGCGATACGATCGTGCTCGCCGTCCTGATGTTCACGGCCCACGCCAAGCCACGCCGCTTCAGTGACGTGACCGACAACGTGTTCTACTGGAACTTTGTCGTGATCGCATGGCTGCCGCTCTATGTGTTGCTCGATTGGGTGCCACGGCTATGACCGACAATGAAGCCAATGCCAGATTGCTCTATTGGGCAGGCGTAGCGCTCGGGCCCATCGCCTGGGCCGCCAATCTGCAGGCCGTCTACGCCCTCGCCCATCTCGCATGCGAGAAGGCGAAGTGGGGCGGCATCGCCTTGAGCACGTTTCTGGTGCTCGCATCGCTGGCCGGCACCGTGATCTCGGCTCGCGCGGTGCGTCGCGGTGCCGGGACCGAATGGAGCGACGCCGCAGGCGGTGGTCCCAGAGCATTCATGGCCTGGCTCGGGGTGGGTACCGGCGTGCTGTTCGCGCTCGTCATCACCGATCAGCTTCTTGCCGCGCTCATGATCAGTCCATGTTTACGTTGAGCCTCTTGCTGCTTCCAGCGCTGCTGCCATCGTCTGCTTCGGCGCATGGACTGTCAGACGTATCGGACCCGACGGCGCTGTGGAGCTACGATCCTTGGTTGCTGGTCCCGCTCTATCTTGCGGGTATTGCATACTACGTCGGAACACAGCGGCTGTGGCGGAGCGCCGGCGGCGGACGCGGCGTTACATACCGGCGGGTGACAGCATTCTGGACCGGATGGCTGGTCGTGGCGCTTGCCTTGACCTCTCCGCTTCACTGGCTCGGCGAGCGGCTGTTCACGGCGCACATGATCGAGCATGAGCTCCTGATGCTGGTTGCCGCTCCGCTGATCGCCTATGCACGGACCAACGGCCCGCTGCTGTGGAGCTTGACGCCCTCGCTTCGGCGCGCCGGCCGCCTGCTGAGCACAGCTCCGTTGGCGACGATGTGGGCGTTTCTCGGTCACCCGGTCAGCGCAACCGCCCTGCACGGGCTGGCCTTGTGGATTTGGCACGCGCCACCGCTCTATACGCTTGCGCTTGAGAATATCGCGATCCATCGCCTCCAGCACCTCAGCTTCTTTGCCACGGCGCTGCTGTTCTGGTCGGTGCTGCTTTATGGACGCGGGAGAGGGCGCAGCGAGCGGATGCGTGACGGCATCGGCATCGGCTGTCTCTTCGTGACGGTTCTGCATTCCGGCGTGCTCGGCGCGTTGCTGACCTTATCGACGCGTGTCTGGGTGCCGACCCAGGGCGCGCTCGCCGGCGATTTCGGCCTGTCTCCGCTCGAGGATCAGCAACTGGCTGGAATCCTGATGTGGGTCCCGATGGGCATTCTCTATACCGGCGCGGCCCTGCTGTTCGCCTATCGCTGGCTGACCGTGCTCCAACCGGCGAGCGTCTCCGGCACGCTGCGCGATGCGCCCCGGCGGTTAGGAACGCGGCCTGCCGACGAGCGTTCGCAGGTGATCCCTACAACGTCTTCTCTCGTGGAGGATACGTGAACAAGCTTTGGACGGGGGCAGTAGCCTTATCAGTTGCCGGTCTCCTGCTCTCGAAACAGTCTGTTGCGCAAGATCCCTCCCAGGGTGCCGGCGCATCCTGTCCGGTCGATCACGACCACCTGGCCGATATCCTGAAGAAAAGCGTCAAGCCCTCGGGCGGGCCGAGCAATGGCGGGCTCGACAATCATGAATGGGCCGCGGTGGTCAACCGGCAGGGCGTTGTCTGCGCAGTTGCATTCAGCGGCAACAAGGCCGACGATCAATGGCCGGGCAGCCGCGCCATCGCCGCGGAGAAGGCCAACACCGCGAACGCGTTCAGCCTGAAGGACAAGGCGATGGCGACCGCGAATCTCTACACCGGAGCACAACCCGGCGGCTTTCTATTCGGTGCGGCGTCGAGTAATCCGCCAATTCCGGATACGATCTATGCGGGCCAGAGCCAGGATTTCGGGACGCAGCATGATCCGATGATCGGCAAGCCGATCGGCGGTGTCATCGTCTTCGGCGGCGGATTGCCGCTCTACGACGGCAACGGCATCGGGGGCGCGCTCGGCGTCAGCGGAGACAGTTCGTGTGCAGACCATAACGTCGCCTGGCGCGTGCGCCACCTGCTCGACCTCGATCATGTGCCTGCCGGCGTCAGTCCCAACATGAAGGACGCGATCATCTACGATATCGGACCGGACGGCAAAAGCCCCTCGGGCTTCGGTCATCCGAAGTGCAACGGCAAGGAAGACCAGATTGCGGTCGATCTCGGCGCGGGCGTGTCAGGAAACGTCGTGCGTTGAGCCACCCAAGCCATTTTTGGAACCAAGCCAAGGCGCAACGTTTGTACGTCGGTGACCGGAAATGCAACGCGGCACCCGGCCTCCATCGCCGTGGAGACTTTCACCTATGTTAAACACGAACGGTCGCCGCGCCTTGGTCGCAACGGCGAGCATGGTCTGCGCTGCCTGGACCTCATTTGCTTTCGCGCAAAGCGACCTGCAGAACCGAATGAGGGATCCCGGACAATGGCCGATGGCGGCGCGCGATTACGCCAACACGCGCTATAGCGGTCTCGATCAGATCAATGCGGGCAACGCATCGCGCCTGCAGCTCGCCTGGACTTTCTCGGTGGGAGCTGACCGCGGTCAGGAGGCGGCTCCGCTTGTCGTCGACAATACGATGTATGTGGTGGGTCCCTACGCAGGCCCTTATCCCAATCGCGTCTTCGCGCTGGATGCCACCACCGGAGAGCTGAAGTGGTCCTATGCCCCGAAGCCAGAGCCGGCGGCGGCCGGCGTTGCCTGCTGCGATGTGGTCAACCGCGGCCTCGCCTACGACAATGACAAGGTTTTCCTCAACACGCTCGACAACCATACCGTGGCCATCGATGCCAAGACGGGCAAGGAACTCTGGCATACGAAGCTCGGCGAAATCAACAAGGGCGAGACCATCACGATGGCGCCGATCGTCGCCAAGGGGAAGATCCTGGTCGGCAACAGCGGCGGCGAAATGGGTGTGCGTGGCTGGCTCACTGCGCTCGACGAGAGCACAGGCGCGATCTTCTGGCGCGCCTACTCCACCGGCCCGGACAAGGACGTGCTGATCGGCGACGACTTCAAGCCATTCTACGCCAATCTCAAGGACAAGGACCTTGGCGTGAAGAGCTGGCCGGCGGACCGCTGGCAGGTCGGCGGCGGCACCGTGTGGGGCTGGGTCTCCTACGACCCGGAGCTCAACCTCGTCTACTACGGAACCGCCAACCCGAGCCCCTGGAATGCCAATCAGCGCAGCGGCGACAATCTCTGGAGCAGCACGATCTTCGCGCGCGATGCGGACACCGGGCACGCCAAATGGGCCTATCAACTCAATCCCCATGACCTGTTCGATCACGACGAGATCAACGAGAACGTCTTGGTCGACCTCGCTATCAATGGGCAGACGCGCAAGGTGCTGATTCACCCCGGCCGCAACGGCTACATGTATGTCATCGACCGCAGCACGGGTGAGGTGATTTCCGCCGACGCCTATGAGCTCATCAACGCCTACAAGGGCGTCGACCTCAAGTCGGGACGGATCATACCGAACGAAGACAAGACGCCGCTGCTCGGCAAGACCATTGAGGATATCTGCCCGGCGTCGCCGGGCGCCAAGGATTGGCAGCCCACCGCCTGGTCGCCTCGAACCAAGCTGCTCTACGTTCCGCATCAACATCTCTGCATGAACTTCAAGGCGTCCCAGGTCGGCTACATCGCCGGCACGCCTTATGTCGGTGCCGACGTCGACATGTATGCCGGGCCCGGCGGCTATCGCGGCGAGTTCATGGCCTGGGACCCCGTTGCACGGAAGAAGGTCTGGGAGATTCACGAGCGTCTCCCGGTGTGGAGCGGCGCGCTCGTCACGGCCGGCGACGTCGCCTTCTACGGCACCATGGATCGGCTCTTCAAAGCTGTGGACGCGAAGGACGGTCACCTGCTTTGGCAGTTCCGCGCCGGCTCCGGCTTCATCGGCCAGCCCATCTCTTACCGCGGCTCCGATGGGCAGCAGTATATCGCGATCCTGTCCGGTGTCGGCGGCTGGCCCGGGGTGGTCGCGAACGCAGAGGTCGATGCCCGGGTGCGCAACAGCGCGCTGGGCTTCACGGGAGCCACCCAGGATTTGCCGTTCTACACCGCAGGCGGCAGCGAATTGCTCGTGTTCAAGCTCGGCGGCACAAATGGTCAGGACAACGGTCATGCGCCGGCTCGTTGAGTGTGTTTGCACGATCCTGGCCGTTACGCTCGGCACTGCCGCCGCGGCTACGGAGCAGGCTGGCGAGCTTCGCGTGTGTGCCGATCCGAACAATATGCCGTTCTCCAATCGCGCGGAGCAGGAGTTCGAGAACAGGCTCGCCGCCATGATGGCCGAACAATTCGGGATGCGGCTCTCCTACACCTGGTGGGCGCAGCGCCGCGGCTTCATCCGTAATACGCTCAGGGCCGGAAAATGCGACGTCGTGATCGGCGTTCCGGACCGCTTCGAAATGGCGGAGACGACGAAGCCGTATTACCGCTCGACCTACGTCTTCGTGACGCGGCGGGACCGGCATCTCGATGTCGCATCGCTGCTCGATCCGAAACTGCATCAGTTGAGGATCGGGGTTCACTTGATTGGCGATGACGGAAACAATGCGCCTCCGGCCGAGGCACTCGGCGAACAGGGCATCGTCGACAATGTTCGCGGCTACTCGATCTACGGCGACTATCGCGACGCCGATCCACCCGCGCGCCTGATCGAGGCGGTCGAAAGCGGCGAGATCGATGTCGCCGCAGCGTGGGGGCCGCTCGGCGGCTACTTCGCCAAAGGATCGCCAGTCAGACTCATGGTCACCCCGGTCCGGGACGGCGAACGATTTGCGCCGCAGCAGTTCCAGTTTTCGATTTCGATGGGCGTACGCAAGGGCGATCATGCGCTGCGAGACCGCCTCAATGAATTCATCGACGGGCATCGGCCGGAGATCACCTCGCTGCTGCGCAGCTACGGCGTCCCCTTGGTCGAGACGCAAACCTCCGCCGGAGGCGGTTAGCTGATGCGGACGGTCCTCGCACTTGGTGGATTCCTGCTTTTCGCGAGCAGCCAAGCCGCGATCGGCCAGCAGAGCCTGCCGCAATCGCAGGAAGCGCAAACGCCCACGGTCTCTCCGCGCCCGGATTTCGGACAAAGCGTCGGCAACGGCCGGCCTGGCGTGTTCATGCAGGTGCCCGTCAGCCACCTCTTTCCGGGCGCTCAGCCAAGCAACCCGACGATCAAGAACCCGATGCAGGGTGATCCGAAGGCCGAGCAGCGCGGCATGACCTATTTCGTCAACTTCAACTGCGTCGGCTGCCACGCCGCAAATGGCGGCGGTGGCATGGGCCCGTCACTCAGCAACAACATCTTCACTTACGGCTCGCAACCGGAAAACATCTACCTTTCCATCTACCAGGGACGGCCGAACGGCATGCCTGCCTGGGGCGCCGTATTGCCGGACACGGTGATCTGGGATCTGGTCACCTATATCGGCAAGATCAGCAACGAACCGAGCCGCCATTGGGGCCGCACATTCTCCGCGGAACCGTTGTCACCCGAGATCGAGCAGGTTCCGACCGAGCAGGTCTCGACCAGCGATCCTTGGTCCAGCACCAAGAAATTCAGTTCGGGTCAAAAGCCGTGAGCGCGCGATGGCAGCCCCCAATGGGCGGCAGGATCGCAATGTCGGCGCGCCGCTTGCTCGTTGTGCTTTGCCTTGGATCAGCCTTGACCGCGTACGGAAACATTGCCGCGTGGGGTGCCGAAAATTTCAATGGCAGTTCGCGCCGCGGTGCAGATCTCGTGAAACGGTACGGATGCGGTGGCTGCCACGAAATTCCTGGAATCGCTAACGCCGACGGAAATGTCGGCCCCTCGCTTCGACGAATCGCCACCAGGACATATATCGCCGGATTCATCCAGAACTCGCCCGAGAACATGACGTTCTGGGTTCAGGATCCGCAAAGAATGCTGCCCGGCAACGCCATGCCGAGCTCGGGTATTTCGCAGGACGATGCGAGCGATATCGCCGCATTCCTCTACACGTTGCGATAACGGCCATGGGTCAGCCCAATCCTGCGCCAGCGGTGTGGCACGAACTGGTTGCTCGCCTCGCGCATATCGACCGCCGAATGGTCGTGGCGGAAAGCATGTTTGTTGGCGGTTGGGCATTGATGTGGGCTTCGTCGCTTAAACTTATTCCCTTCATCCTGCCGGAAATCTGGCTCGCACTGATCATCCTCGGCCTTCTCGGCGCGAAGCCGAAAAGACCGAAATAGGTCACCCACGTCGAGGACATTCTCGCGCGCTGATGACTTCAGCCACGCCGATCGTCGCTTTCGGGCAGCAACGGCATCGCTCTCATATGAAGGGTTTGCCGCCGGTGACCGCCACCGTCGTCCCCGACGTGTAGCTCGAAAGCGGATCGGCGAGCATGACGTACGCGGTTGCGAGCTCGGCGGGTTGCCCTGCGCGCTTCATCGGCACTTGCTGGCCGAACGTCTTGACCGCCTCTTCCGGCATCGTGGATGGGATGAGCGGTGTCCAGATCGGACCCGGCGCGACCGCGTTGACCCGAATTCCCCTCGCTGCAAGCATTTGCGCAAGTCCGCCGGTGAAGTTCTGAATGGCGCCCTTTGTGGTCGCATAAGCCAACAGGATCGGGTTTGGCATATCGGAATTGACGGAAGCCGTATTGATGATCGCGGCTCCGGGCTTCATGTGAGGCACGGCCGCCTTGCTCAGGTAGAACATGGCGTGGATATTGGTTTCGAACGTGCGTTGCCACTCTTCATCGCTGATGTCGCCGATATCCTTGAATGTCGCCTGATGCGCAGCGTTGTTGACGAGAATGTCGATCCCGCCCAATTCATCCACGGCGCGGCGAACGATGCCGCGACAATGCTCGGCGTTGCGAACGTCACCGGAAATCAGCACGGCCTTGCGTCCCTCTCTTTCGACCAGGCTCTTGACCTCGGCAGCGTCCTCGTCCTCGTCGAGATAGGCAAGCACCAGATCCGCCCCCTCCCGCGCATAGGCGATCGCGACCGCACGTCCAATTCCGCTATCGCCGCCCGTGATGATCGCTTTGAAGCCGGTAAGCCGGCCGGATCCCCTGTAGCTCGCCTCGCCATGATCGGGCCTTGGGTCCATCTTGCTGGTCAAGCCCGGCATCGGTTGCTTCTGAGGGGGAAACGGCGACTTGGGAAAATCGGTCATGGCGCACTCCAAGATGGAATTGACCAACCGCGGGCTCCCCACGGTCGTTCCTGCATCCGTCCGCCGAATCCGATTCGGCGCCCATTGGAACCGCTCCAGCAAATCGACGTTCCCGCAGAATGTCTTTTGCATCAGCTAAAGGTTGGCTTACCACGCTAGGCACAGCAACGGCACGGCCCGCCGCCTTCGTCATCTTTGTGCTGTACTCGATCGCCTGGATTGCGTTTGGCAATGGCCTCGAATGGCATTCATTCGCCACACTGGCGACATGGGGCATGACACTGCTCATCCAACGAGCCGAGCATCGCGACACACAAGCCATTCACGCCAAGCTTGACGAACTATTAAGGGCGAGCGGACATCCGCGCCTGATGGAAGTCGACGACGAGGACGCGGAGGAAGTTGAACGGCAGCGCGAGCACGTCAGACGAAAACGCTGACGTTCGGGGCTTGGCGGAGCCCCAGTCTATTTCGTGCGCTTGCGAGCGCTGTTGCGTCGAACCTGCGCGCCCGCTGCTTGACTGCACAGCAGGGCAAATGGCCGATGCCAGGCTTCCGAAGCAGGTGATCCATTGGCTCGAGGGATGCAGGCAGTGCAGATTTCACCAGACCACGCGGATTGGCTCGAGGACGCCCGATCGCCGGTTTATCGCACCAACGTCCGACGCTATCGACGGCTCCGCACCGGTCCGGCGGTGCCCCGCCCGCCTGGGCCGCCGCTGACCGATTGCGCAACAGATCCCGAGCCGGCCTTCAAAACCGGCTCGGGCAAACTCCCTCAGCGTCCCCGGCGCTCCTTCGTGTCATTCATGGTTGCTCCGGGGTTCGCCGAGCGCGGGCTGCTCGAGGCACCCTGACCGGTAGCTGCCGCCGGAGAGTCACCGCCGCCTGCGCCGCCAGCCGAGCCTCCGGCGCCTGCACCGCCCGCGCCTGCGCCACCTGCACCCGCGCCGGCACCGCCACCGGCGCCGGCCCCGCCTCCGCCGGCACCGCCACCGCCCCCGCCGCCGCCTTGGGCGGTTGCTGCGGCTATTGACCCGAAGATGATTGCGGCTGCCAAAGCGATTTTCGCTACTTTCATTTGAGCGCTTCCTCTGTGTTGGACCAGAGCGAGCAACATCTCTCGGGTACCGACGTTCCTAAGAGCGCTTCCTTCAGCAGGATGTGTCGCAGCGGCGATGCGTCGCGGCGAGGGCTTCAAGCCTCGCGCGCTCTGATCACGAGACTGACTGCTCCCAACATTCCGGACGGGCCGATATCGGGCTCTCCAGCAGCTTCCTGTCCAAGAAAGGGGCTTGCTGCGCGGAGAACGATGGTTATCGACGGCAGCCGGCCACAGGAATACTCTCTCATCGAAGAGATGGCCTCGTCGCCTTCCTGAGATTCGTCTTCAACGCCAGGGTGACGCCCGATGGCCACTGGCAGATGCTGTCCGCTGCAGATTCCGGGCCAAATGCTCGATCTGGAAAGTCCTCACCTCAACGTCATGGACCATGAGCTTCTAGCACTCGCCCTGCATCCTGGGCTTCGTACCACACGATGCGCTACGCTGCCGGAACAGGCAGCGCCCAAACGTTGCGGACGCGTTGCGGCGCGAGACGATCGGCGCAACGATCTTCAGAGAATTGATCGTCAATGTAGGCACCGATCGGCGACCGAGCGCATGGCCCATCTTCTCATCGAGGGCCACAGCAGATTGCCAATCATTCACGCCCGACCGAACGTCTAGCTGGGCTCGATCTCGATGCGTTTGGCACGGACGTCGATCCTGAAGACCGGGGTATCTTCGCGCGTGACCACAACCGACCACTGGTTGGACTGGTCGAGATCCAGGTTAGAATCGATATCCCGAACGGTCATCACAGCAACCTCCCAGGCTGCCTCGTCGCTTGGCAGCTCCTCGCCTTCCGGGTCATAAAACGGGTGGCCATTTGAGATATGGAAGTAATATTTGCTCATCGAGATCAAACCATGTGCAGATGGCTCGTTCCTGCCGTGCAAATCAGACGCGGCCATACCAGACGCGACGCCATTCATGACTCTGGCACCGCACCACCCTGGCGCCAACGCGCATGACGTCGAAGCTTGCGGCGCTTCACATAGCATAAGGCGGGAACCGACTTCCGGTTGCAATACAGTGGGCGGCCTGAACCGCGCTGGCTGCTCGCGTGGAAGCAGTCCTGGCGTTTTACCGCGTTAAACGAGGGCCCTGTTCAGGATTCTGTGCTTGAGCCAGAAGGCCCGCTGTCGCCATCAATGTGGTGAGCCCTGACTCCTTGCAGGGGACGGCAGTATCATCGTGCTCGAATACGCCAACGCGGATCTGGTGATGAAGGCGGCCACAAAGATTATGCAAGAGACAGGACGCCGTGTCGTTGCGTGTGATGACCAAGCGAACGCGACCGGCACGGTTCGTCGCGTACAACCCCACACGGATCGCATCACCGGTCAGTGCATTCCCACCCTCTCCTATCTCTTCCGATCGGCCGACGGCCCGTCGATCGGTTTCCGAGGCGAATCAGCGGCCATCTCGGGAGATTTCTCCTCTGAGAACTCATGGCCCCGGAATGGATTCGCGGCTTCATCGTCATAACCGCGCCTGCTGCTGAAGAACATAAGCGCCATGAGGCCGCAACCAACGACGAGGGAGAAGAAAACTCCGAAGCCCATCGCCATCCATCCGGCACGAGTCATATCGGCTGAGCTTGCGGAATTCCAGCCGGCGACCGCAAGCATGATGGCGAGCACAAGCAATCCGATCAGCACCGCCAAGATGGCGACTTGTCCTCGACCAATGCAGGGCATGGCGATCTCCTTGCTGAGGGGCGAAGCTAGCTGCCGTCACCGCTCCATCACCCGCTGCGGCGCGTCTTCTCCGGCGTTCAGCGGCAGAGACGTCGAGCCCGTTTATCATCAGTCTCGCAAGCCGATCGAGGCCGAAGACGAGCTCCAGCTAATCCCGATCGGCCGAGACCAGAACATCAATACCGATCTCGATAGCGCGGACGCTGCTGACCGAACGCCGCGCGCGGGTTAACCCCGCATGTCACATTCCTTCCGGATGCCGATGCAAGACATTGGGCGCGCGTTTGGTACATGCAGTCGCCGGGATATCCGACGCCTCTTCCCTGCACGCACCATGGGTAGTCACGTGCATTGGCGACGGTGACGTTTGTCAGTCCTGAAATTGCAAGCGCCATGACCGCGATGAACAGATAGATACGCATGCTTGACTCTCTCGAGGCGATGCTCGTCCAACCGAGCAAAACGGCTCAAGTTCCTAACGGGTCGGCAGCCGAGTTCAGCGAGCCACGGCTTGAATAGGGATGGCGTCGAGCCTGACGCCCCGATGTGGCAGGCGCCCGACGGTCTCCCGCGCCCCTATTTGCGCCACTTGTTGCGCGCAAAGCGCGCGATCAACCGGCTCAGCTCAGATTTGTGGACCAGCGCTGCGGCCCGCTTTACCGGCAGCCATTTGGTTTCGCGTTACCCACGCTCGGGCCACCGAGGCTTTCGCGCGCGAACTTTCATCGGGAACAGCTGGACGTCGCAGGCAATCCTGCGCTTTCCCTTCCGGCTATTGTGACTGTAGCGGCCGATCGGCTTTCCTCGCACTCTACCCAGCACGCCCGCCTTCTCGAAGGCTTCGATCTCGGCGGTGCGCTGCGGCTTGCCGCGCTTCGGCCAACCCTTCGGGACCGACCACCGCTGCTTGCGCCCTGTCGTGATCAGCAGGATGCACAAGTCAGCCTTGCGTCGACGGAAAGGAAGAGCCGCGAATTGCTTGTTGCCCATGCGCGAAGACGGAAATGCCTGGTCAGCGTCGCTTACCGGGAGCGGAGTGCAGCGCCGCTTTACCAGCGCTCCGGAGCTCGTCGAGAGACGGCCGCCCATTGTGCACGGCTTGCAGCAACCCGAAAGCTACGCTGGTCCGCCGGCTCGTGTCGGACCGCGGCACATCTCCGCAGACCTCGTCAAGCACCGCGCGGAGCACTGCCGCCGTCTCGCTATCGAGCATCGCTGCCTCCCTGCCTTCACGGATAGACCTTGATGGTAGCGCGAGACTGCGGGAGATGATTTTAAGTATGTTAGGATAGCGTGCAGATTTCGATCCTATTTGCTGTTTGATTTCGATCGGCACCGTGAGGAACTTCGGGGCACCGCGCGCGCTGATCTCGGCGTGCCGACCGAACGTCGGCGGTCTAGATCCGGCTGTCCCGATTTGACTGACAACAGCGAGAAAACTCGCCCAAACTGGCGCCGCGCCCTCGGGCTCGGCATCGTGGCGGGCGCCGCCGACGACGATTGCTCTGCGATCGGGACCTATGCCAGTGCCGGCGCGCAGTTCGGACTCACGCTGCTCTGGATGGCGCCCGTCACGTTTCCGATGATGTTCTCGGTCGTCTATCTCTCCTCCAAACTGGGACAAGTCACCGGCAAAGGGCTATTCCAGGTCGTCCGAGAACGCTATCCGAAATGGCTGCTGTGGCCGATGCTGATCGGCGTGCTGATCGGAAACACCATTGAGGCCGCCGCCGACATTGCTGGCATGGCGGCCTGTCTGAACATCTTTGTGCCGATACCGCCGTTCCTGACCGAGATCGCGATCGCCGGCATCATCCTGCTGTTTCAGATGTTCGGCTCCTACGACTTCATCCGCAACGTGTTCAGATGGCTGGCGCTCTCGCTGTTTGCTTATGCCGGGTCAGCGATCCTCGCCAGGCCTGATCCGGCCGAGATCCTGCGCGGCACCTTCCTGCCCCATGTCGAACTGACCAGGGATTCTCTTTCGATCCTCGTCGCCATCATCGGAACCACGCTGTCGGCGTATCTCTATACCTGGCAATCCAACGTCGAGGTTGAAGAAAAAATTGCCGCCGGCAAGACCAGGACAGCCGAGCGACGCGGCGCGAGCGATGCCGAACTCGCACGCTCGCAGCGCGACATCGTCGTCGGAATGGTATTCTCGAATATTATCATGTACTTCATCATCCTATCGACCGGTGCGACACTGCATCAGGTCGGACAGACCAATATCGAGAGTGCGGCGCAAGCAGCGGAGGCACTTCGTCCATTGGCCGGCAGCGGTGCGACCGTGCTGTTCGCCACAGGGGTGATCGCGGTCGGCTTCCTGGCTGTTCCCGTGATGACGACCGGAGCCGCCTACGATCTCGCTCAAGCGATCGGCTGGAAAAGCAGCCTTCATGCGAGGCCTCGCGAAGCCAAGGCGTTCTATGCCTTGATCGCTGGCTTCACCACGCTCGCCGTCGTGCTGAACAGTTTCGGCATTAATCCCATGAAGGCTCTGGTCTATGCCGGCATCGTACAGGGCTTTTCGACGCCACCGCTGCTTTTGTTCATCGTGCTGCTCACCAACGATCGGGAGCTGATGGGAGATAAGACCAACAGCTTCTGGCTTAATCTGCTCAGCTGGGTCACCGTGGCCGCCATTTTCACGGCCAGCATCGGCCTCGTTGTATCCTGGTTGCTATAGGCGACAAGGCAAGACCTGCTCGCCGCAACCGCCTTGAAGAACCATCCTTGCGGAGATCGAGGCCGCCAGGCTGGTTCGGGCCGGCACTCAATAGGAGCTTACTTCTTGGCAGTTCCCGGCTCCGCCATCTTGCGGTGCTGCTTGGCAAGAAGGGCGGCGGGGGTAATGTCGGCAACTGCCGACTGCAGCTTATTTTTCAGGCCGGTGACGACGTCCCCCTCGCCCTTCATCATCGCATCGAAGCCGGCTCTGGCGACATCTGCGGCATCGTCCTTCTTCGTGGTGCCGACGCTAGTATCCATCATGTCAGCGCGGCGGAAAAATTCCGTCTCGGTCGCACCGGGCATCAGGCAGGTTACAGTGACGCGGGTATCGCGCAATTCTTCCCGGAGCGCAAAAGAGAATGAGTCGAGAAACGCCTTGGAGCCATTGTAGACAGCCTGGAAGCTGCCGGGGATGAAGCCGGCGATTGAGCCGGTGATCAGGATGCGGCCGGAATCCCGGCGGCGCATCTCGTTGCCGACGCAATGGAGGAGATAGACCGTTCCGGTGATATTAGTGTCGATGACCCGCCGGATGCCGTTGAAATCCTGGTCCAGGAAAGCGCGACCGAGACCGACGCCGGCATTCGCCAGCAGAGCGTCGACCGGACGGCCCTGCGTGGCGGCACAGAGACGATCGACCCCTTCCGTCGTCGAGAGATCCGCCAGCACTGCATCCACCTGTCCACCGAATCCCCGCAGCTCAGCAGCCGCCGTTTCGATCGCGTTCTCATCGGCGGCTATCAGGAGATCGAAGCCCGCCTGCGCGCAGCATCGGGCAAGTTCCAGGCCGATACCGGTGGATGCGCCGGTGACGATAGCAAATTGACGTGCGGCTGACATGAGCAATCCTCGAACAAATGAGTTGCTCGCTCAAATCGCCGACAGTCGGCTTGTTCCTATCCGTCCCTTCCATCACCGGCTGCAAAACTTCTCGAGCGCTAGCAACCAACTTTGTCGGTTCGACTTGAAATTCATCATTCAGGCCGGAGGCAGAGATGAAGGCGCTGGTTTGGCACGGCAAGGAAGATATTCGCTGCGACGAGGTCACCGATCCGCGGATCGAGGATCCGCGCGACGCCATCATCAGGGTCACGAGCTGCGCGATCTGCGGCTCCGACCTGCACCTGTTCCACAACTTCATCCCCGGCATGCTGCCCGGCGACATCATGGGCCACGAGACGATGGGTGAGGTCGTCGAGACCGGTGACGCGGTGGACGGCAAGCTGAAAAAAGGCGATCGCGTCGTGGTGCCCTTCACCATCATCTGCGGCCAATGCGAGCAATGCAAACGCGGCAATTTCTCCGTATGCGAGACCACCAACCGCAAGCGGCATCTGGCGGAAAAGGTGTTTGGCCACACCACGGCGGGACTGTTCGGCTACACGCACCTGACCGGCGGCTATCCGGGCGGCCAAGCGGAATACCTCCGCATTCCCTTTGCCGACACCACGCACATCAAGATTCCCGAGAGCCTCTCAGACGAACAGGTACTGTTCCTCAGCGATATCTTCCCGACCGGCTGGCAGGCCGCAGCGCAGTGCGACATCGAGCCGACCGATACGGTTGCGATTTGGGGCTGCGGTCCCGTTGGCCAAATGGCGATCCGCAGCGCGATCCTGCTCGGCGCCAACCAGGTAATCGCGATCGATTGCGTGCCGGAGCGGCTCAGCATGGCCGAGGCCGGCGGCGCGACCATTGTCGACTTCAAGGCCGAAAGCGTGATGGATCGATTGCAGGAGCTGACCGACGGCCGCGGTCCGGACAAGTGCATCGATGCAACTGGCATGGAATCCCACGTGATGCCGTCGCAGCCGGACACAATCCTCGATCGCGCCAAGCAGATGCTGATGCTGGAGAGCGATCGTCCCCATGTTTTGCGCGAGATGATCTATCTCTGCCGGCCGGGCGGCGTGATCTCGATTCCCGGTGTCTATAGCGGCTTCTCGGACAAGATCCCGATGGGAGCCCTGATGAACAAGGGGCTCACGGTCCGCACCGGTCAGACCCATGTCAGCCGCTGGACCGACGATCTGCTGCGCCGCATCGCCGACGGCGAGATCGACCCGTCCTTCGTCATTACCCACATCGTCGACCTCGAGCACGGACCCGAGATGTACAGGCTCTTCCGTGACAAGCAGGACAGCTGCGTCAAGGTCGTGCTGAAGCCCTGAACCCAAAGCGAGAGCTGACACCATGTACTATGTTGCCAACATCATGCGCTCGAAGGGCGATCCGAAGATCGTGCGCAGTGGACCGCGACATGCTCCTCCGGCGGACCGTCTTGCGCGCTCACTCGGCTGGTTCAGCATCGGGCTCGGTACTCTCGAGCTGCTCGCGCCTCGCCGCATCACGCGGCCCCTCGGCATGCAGGGGGACGAAACCTTGGTGCGCGCGTTCGGTCTGCGGGAAATCTTCAGCGGCATCATGTCGCTGTCCATCGACCGCAATGCCGGCCTGTGGAGCCGGGTCGCCGGAGATGGGCTCGACGCCGCGGCATTGATGTCGGCGATGACACGGGACAATCCCAAGAAGCACAACGTCGCGCTCGCCTTGCTGATGATTGGCGGCATCGCCTTGCTGGACTACCGCGGCGCACGGGAAACGACGCGGCGGCCGCAAAGCGGGCGCCGCCGGCTGTATCCGGATCGCAGCGGCTTCCCGAAGGGGTTGGCGAGTGCCAGGGACTCGGCTCGGAAGATGCTATCGCGTACCAAGGCCGCATCATCCTAAGTGCGCATGGCGTACGCCAAGACAGAGCGGACCGATGACCGCATTGGCCGAGGCAAATCGAAACACGGCAGCCGCAGCCCATAAATCGCATTGGCTCGCCGCGGTGGAGCTCGGCCTGATCAGCAGCAGTTTCTCCACTATCGTCAGCCAGTTGGCCGCCGCGAGGATTGGCCGCGACGCCGCTGTCGACTGGATGACGGTTGCCGCGATCCCGGCACGGGACGGGGTGCTCGGCCCGGAGCCGTCATGGAGCGCGATCCTCGTTGGCATTGCTTTTCACCAATGGGCCGACTTGTCCTGGGCCGTCGTATTCTTTGGCCTGCTCGGCCGTTGGACCACACACCTGACACCGACGCAGATCCTGCTTGCGGCACTGCCTTGGGCGATCCTATCGTCCGCAGCGGAATGGTTCGTTCTGGTCCCGCTGTTCCCATTCTTCCAGCCGCTCTTCACGCTTCAGCAACCCTACTGGATCGGGCTGCTGGTTCACGCCTCCTCAGCCGTGATGTATCCGCTGTTCGTTTGGCTGCGCTGGCCCGCCCGATATGTGCCGGCTCGCGATGCGCAATTCGCCCGCAGCTGGGCTACCGCAGCCCTCATCCTCGTCATCATTCTTTCCTCCGCGGCGCTGGCCAGTGTGACCGGTCGCGAGCTTCCATGGGCCGGCGGCGATCTGGATGCGGATCAACTCTACATCCGCCATATGGCGACCCATCATGCCCAGGGTATCGAGCTTGCACGGCTCGGTGCCGAACGTGCCCGCGATCCCCATCTTCGGGCACTCGCTAGACTTATGGTCGCGAGCCAGGCCGGCGAGAACCGCATATTCGAACGCTGGTGGCAAAGCTGGTTCGAGGCTTCAATGCCGGACTGCACGGGCGACGAGCGCGCCCGAATGCCAGGCTTTCTGACCGCCCAGCAACTGCAAGAGGTTCGCGACGCCTCACCCGAGGCGTTCGACGAAGTGTTCGTGCAGATGATGACGCTGCATCACAAGGGCGCGGTCAAAATGGCGGACCAGGAATGGCGCAGCCGCGGCGACTTCCGGCTCCGCATCATGGCGCAGGCCATCCGTCACGAGCAGCAGGGTGAAATCGCCATGATGCAGGGTGCAACCGGGCCGCCGGCGGTCGCAATCGCCTTCCGCAACATGTTCAACGACAATGTCAACTAAGCTCCTCCGGCAACCAGTGCAGAACCGGCCGCCATGAGGTGCACGGCATACAAGTTCACGGAGACGGCTTCACGGAGACGGCGCCCAGCTGCCGGCAATCAACTTTGCTTGAGGTTTTCGTCGCATCGAAGCTCCGGCTCGCTCAATCCGCGGACTCTGCGCCAGGGTTGCCTCGATTACAGCGCGCCGCTTCCCCGCCGCTTTCTGGCTGTATCGCGCTGTACCAATTGTCCCAAGTTAATGACGGGCCCCCTGCACTCGCTAAGCTTTACTTCTAGGCCAAGTCTGGGCGACGCCATGCAAGCAGGATTCTCGTTTTCAAGATTTGCCGATCGTTTGGCGGGTCTGGGCGAACTATCGTCCGATACTCTCGACTTCTTGGCTGGGATGCCGAGCAGTATCGGCCACTACAGCTCTCGCCATCAACTCCTGCGGAGAGGAGAGCTGCCAGCGCATTGTCACCTGTTGCTGCAGGGATATCTCTGCTGGCAGGTTCCCGAGGGGCGCGATGGCAGGATCATCTCGATCCATGTCCCCGGCGACGTTCCGGATCTCTACACGATCCACGACCCCCGCATTGATTACGATCTTGTGACGGTTGGTGCCGCCGTCGTCGCGTCGGTGCCTCAACGCTTCTTCGTGGAGCTGGCCGAACTTTCGCCGTCACTCTCGCGTTCGCTATTTCGGCTCATTCTGATCGATGCCGCGAATTCGCGGAACTGGATCCTGAACGTGAGCAGCCGCGATGCGCTCGAACGCGTCGCACATCTCATTTGCGAAATAGCCACGCGGCTGCGCGCCGTGGGTCTGGCCAGAGACTTGCGAATTCCTTCCCCCTTCACGCAATCCGAACTTGCGGCGGCCTGCGGCATATCGGCCGTTCACGCCAACCGGACCATTCAGGAGCTGCGCCGCAGCAACCTGCTGCAATGGCATTCGAAGACCATTACGATCACGAACTGGTACGGCCTGGTTCGTCTGGCCGGATTTAATCCGGCCTATCTGCGGTTGCCGGCGTGCAACGAGATCGAGCCGGCGGAGCCGCCGGCGGCAAGATCAGCCGATGCAGTCGCTGTCGCCGCCTCGCTGCGCTGACATAGAGCAGTCCGGACTTCTTCGATAACGGGCGCCCAATCGCCCGGCCTTCTCTGCCGAAACAGCCTGGCCATCGGGTACCAGATGGAGCGTTGACCCGATGCAGGCCAGCGCCAGTCGCAGTCGGCATGCAGAAGCACCCACACCTCGAGCCCGAGCGCGCCGGCAAGATGCGCGATCATCGTGTCGACGCAAACGACCAGATCGAGCTGGGCTATCCGCCGGCCGAGCAAGCAAATATCCGCCGTGCTGATGTCCTGCGCGCCGATATCTCGTGACATCGCAGCGCCGGGTCCCAGCTGCAAAGAGTACAGGTCAAGATTGGACGAGCCGAGACGGCGCAGCTCGGACACTGGAATTTCTCTCCGCTTGTCCCAGGCGCCCACTTCCCAGACCAAGCCCACCGCCAATCGACCGCTTCCGCTTCGTCGAAATCCCGAAGGGCCCGGCGACAGGCTCAGATAGGGTCCCTGCAAGGCAATTTGGCTGCAGGTGGCCCTGATCGCGTGCGGTACCTCCATGATCTCGATATCGGTATCGAATTCAGCGTCCGGCCCACCATCGTGAAGTGGGATAGCACGATCGACGCCATCGGCGTGGGCGATAATCGGAAGCAATGCCGGCTGGCATAACAGCGTCACCTCGCGCGCAACCGCGCGCAATGCCGGCATGAAGCGAACGAACTGAATTGTGTCGCCAAGTCCGTGATAGCAACGAACCAGAACGTTCTGGCCGCGCAACTTCTCGCCCCGCCAGATTCGCTGCAAATGCCGCGGTCCGCTGTACTTGTCTACGTCAGACCGCCACAATTGCAGCAGGTAGCGATCATTGATCGTCCACGCTCGCTCGAAATCGCCCGCGCGCATCGCATCGATCCAGTCCTGTCCCGGCTTCTCGCCGGGTGACCGATCGGATGGCGTAACGCCATCGCTCATTTGGCGCCGGTGCGCCGAACGAATTTGTGAAAGCGGCTTGTCTTTCCGTCCTTGGTGCGATCCTGATAAAGGAACGCAAGGTCAGCCTCGTCGAACTTGCGGAAGAATTCGTCCCAGCCGATCCGGTCGAGTCCCTCGTCCGGCGGATCGAAGTCGATCCGTAGGATTCCTGCATGACCATCTCGTTCGGTCGCCTCCACCGTTGCCGGACGGCCGCTCCGCGATTCCACCCAGTGCCGGATTGCGTTGTGGTCTGTGGTGGTGTGGGCTTCAGGCTCTCCCGCCTTGGGATGGCTTTTCGTCATGGTCGTATCTCGCGTGCTTACTGATTTGATGGAGTACATAACTCAACTCGGGCTCTTCGGCGCAACGCCGCTTCGTCCGTTTTGTTCTTAGCGAGTTGCCGCGGACGCGCAGGTGCTTGCCCGCATCTGGAGCATCATCTTCTTCATCTTCATCCAGAACGAAGATCGTTCCATCTGGCGGGCTTCCGACACTAGCCTGAGTTAAACTATTTCGATTTATTCGGCCTGAGCCGCGATGTTGTCGCTCCCAACGGGATCTACTCAGGAACGAACATACCTGCGGTACGTTCGCCGACGTACTTACGTTCGTGCAAACTTCCCGGAGGATCATCGCAGATGCATTCACGCCTTCAGGACCGGCGGCGCGTTCGCGTCGGCATCGTTGGAGTTGGCAACTGCGCGAGCTCACTCGTGCAGGGCCTCGCCTATTACAGAGGCGCCGAGTCGAATGAGCCGGTGCCCGGCCTGATGAATGCGAACGTCGGTGGGTATCACATCAGCGACATCGAGATCAGTTCCGCGTTTGACGTCAACAGCAACAAGATCGGTCGCGATGTGGCCGACGCGATCGGAGCGGCCCCGAACAACACGCACCGCTTCTGCGATGTCGAGCGGACTGGCGTCGTCGTCCAGAAGGGCCCGCTGCTCGACGGGGTTGGCCGCTACCTCGAAGGCGACATTCCAGTGGACCACACGCCGCCGGTCGATGTCGTTGATACCCTGATGAAATCGCGGACGGATGTGCTGGTGTCGTATTTGCCGGTCGGCTCGCAGCGTGCCGGTGAATGGTATGCCGAACAGGCAATCGGAGCGGGCTGCGGATTCGTCAATTGCATTCCTGTATTCATTGCCTCCAACCCGTCCTGGCGCCGTCGTTTCGAGGAAGCCGGCCTTCCGCTGATCGGCGACGACATCAAGAGCCAGGTCGGCGCCACGATCGTGCACCGCGTCCTTGCCAATCTGTTTCGCGAACGAGGCGTCCGGCTCGACCGGACGTACCAGCTGAATGTCGGCGGCAATACCGACTTCAAGAATATGCTGGAACGCGATCGGCTCATATCGAAGAAGATCTCGAAGACCCAGGCCGTCACCAGTCAATTCGACGTGCCGATGGATGCCGACAATGTTCATGTCGGTCCGAGCGATCATGTCCCGTGGCTGACCGACCGCAAGCTCGCCTTCATCCGTCTCGAGGGAACGACGTTCGGCGGCGTTCCGCTTTCGGCCGAAGTCAAACTTGAGGTCTGGGACTCGCCAAATTCCGCAGGCGTCGTGATCGACGCGGTCCGCTGCGCCAAGCTCGCGATGGACCGCGGGATCGCCGGGGCTCTGACCGGTCCTTCAAGCTACTTCATGAAATCACCTCCACAGCAGTTCACCGACGATGAGGCCCGTCGGCGCACGCGTGCCTTTATCGAGGAGGGGCAGTGACTGATGGCGAAGACCATTCACCTTATCCGGCATGGCCACCACCCGCTGCTTGGGCGGTACCTCTGCGGCAGGCAGCCGGGAGTATCGCTTGACCTGTTGGGGCGCCGCCAAATGGCACATTGCGCCGAATTGATGCACCCGCGACCGGACATCGTCCGCTCGAGCCCTCAACTCCGCGCCCGGCAATCGGCCAATGTTTTGGGCGGCGCACTGGGCTTGCGGGTCGAGGTTGCCTCTGAAGTCGACGAACTCGACTACGGCGAATGGACCGGGCAGCAATTCGCGGATCTGCAAAGCGATCCGGCCTGGTTGCGGTGGAACACCCAGCGCAGCAGAAACCGCCCGCCAGGCGGCGAGAGCATGGGCGCGCTGCAAACCCGGGTCGTCGCATATCTTGACCGATTGCGGAACGATCCTGCCGGGACCATCGCCCTGGTCAGTCACGCGGAGCCGATCCGGGCGGCACTACTTCACTACAAGGGCCTCTCGCTGGACGAATTTCTCTCAATCAAAGTCGAACCGGCCAGCATCAGCACACTGTCGCTCGAGGAGGACCGCGTTCAGGTCGGCCACAGCAACGATGGGGTGGCAGCGTGAAGATCGTGATCTTCGGCCTGACGATCTCGTCGTCATGGGGCAACGGCCATGCGACCCTCTGGCGCGGCCTGTGCAAGTATCTCGCCCGTCACGGTCACAGTGTTGTGTTCTATGAGCGGGACGTGCCCTACTACGCGGCAAACCGGGATATGTTCGAACTGCTCGGCGGTCGCCTGGAGCTGTTTTCGTCCTGGTCCGAGATCGAGGATCACGCGCGCGGCGACGTGTCGGATGCGGATGCCGCGGTGGTCACCTCCTATTGTCCGGATGCCATCGCGGCGACCGACTTGATCCTTCAGCACGGGAGCGCGCTTCCCGTCTTCTATGATCTGGACACGCCCATCACCATAGCTCGGCTGAACGCCGGACAACCCGTTTCCTATATCGGAGCGTCAGGCCTCCGAGGTTTCAAGCTCGTGCTGAGCTTCACCGGCGGTCCACGGATACGAGAGGAATTTCAGCGACGGTTGGGCGCCGAAAAGGTTTGCCCGCTCTATGGTCACGTTGACGGCGAGGTGCATCACCCTGCGGCTCCCCAGCCGCACTATCGCGCCGCCCTGTCATATCTTGGAACATATTCCGAAGACCGTCAGAGGGTGTTTGAGGATTTGTTCGTCACTCCCGCGCGCAAGAGACAGGATCTGCGGTTCCTGATCGGCGGCGCACAGTATCCCGAAAACTTCCCATGGTCGCCGAATGTCTTCTTCGTTCGTCATCTGCCTCCTTCGGAGCACGCGCCGTTCTTTGCATCCTCGCGCCTCACGCTTAACGTCACGCGCAGGGCGATGGCGGAGATGGGCTGGTGTCCGTCGGGGCGGCTGTTTGAAGCTGCCGCCTGCGGCGCACCGCTCATCAGCGACGCCTGGATGGGGATCGACGAATTCTTGACGCCGGGCGACGAGATATTGCTCGGGAATGACGCTCACGACGTGCTCGCAGCGCTCGACATGGACGATTCCGAGTTGCAGCGGATGGCTCGCCGTGCCCGAGAACGCGTCTTGGCTCAACACTCGTCGGAGCGGCGCGCAAGCGAGTTGGTCGCTTTGCTGGAGCAAGCGACGCAACGCGAGATTGATCAACCCGAGCCTATGGAGGCCTGACATGTGGGGCATCGTGCCGGCCGCCGGCCGCGGCAGCCGTATCCAGCCGCTGGCGTTTTCAAAGGAGTTGCTGCCGGTCGGAAGCCGGCATGACAACGGAGCGGATCGTCCCTGCGCTGTGGCGGAATATCTGGTCGAACGGCTGATCCTCGGAGGCGCCGACAAGATCTGCTTCGTCATTGCGCCCGGAAAATCCGACATACTCGAGTATTTCGGCGACCACTACCATACTGCGCAGCTAGCCTATGTCGTCCAGCCCGACGCATCGGGCTTGTGTGACGCTGTCTTCCGGGCGAGCACTGTGGTCGGGGATCGCGAGGACGTCGTGGTCGGCTTACCCGACACGATCTGGTTTCCCAAGACTGCGCTGCGTGCGCTGCCTGAGGTCGATCTCTCGTTCCTTCTGTTTCCTGTCGAACATCCGGAATTTTTCGATGCGGTGGTGCTCGAAGGCGAGCAGGTCCAGGAAATCCAGGTCAAGCGGCCGGATGCGGCGACCAACTGGATCTGGGGCGCCTTTCGGATGTCGGCGGCAAAGTTTCGGGACTTGCGGCAGCTTTGGGGACTGCGCGATCGTCGCGACGAATATTTCGGGACATTGGTGAACGCCTACCTCGCGGCCGGCGGCCGCGGCGTCGGGGTGAAGGCTGGCGATGCTTATGTCGACGTAGGGACCGTCAACGGCTACCGCACGGCGATGGCGCTGCTTTCCGATGGCGCCATCGAAGTCGCGGACCATGGTCGGCCACCTCCACACCCATTAGCGACCAACAAGCGAGGAACTGCATGACGCGTGCTCCGCTCTCCCTGGAAGAAATTCGACAGCGTGTCGATGCACTTGGACCGTGGTTCCACAATCTCGACCTCAACGGGATCAGCACCGCTCCGTCGCATTTTCTTGGAGACTATCCGCGTGTGAAGTGGCTTCACTTCGCCGAAGTGATTCCCGACAATCTCGAAGGCAAGACCGTCCTCGACATCGGCTGCAATGCGGGGTTCTACGCGCTGGAAATGAAGCGCCGCGGCGCCGCGCGCGTACTCGGACTCGATACCGACGAGGAATACCTGGCGCAGGCACGCTTTGCCGCTGAAGTGACTGGCCTCGATATCGAATTTCGCAGGCTCTCGGCCTACGACGTCGGGCAGCTCCGCGAAAGATTCGATCTCGTGATTTTCATGGGAGTCTTGTATCACCTGAGGCACCCACTGCTCGCGCTTGACATGATCCACGAGCACGTCGCGGCTGACCTGCTGTTGTTCCAGTCCATGCAACGTGGCGACAGTGGCGTCGATCACATCGACAGCGACTACGACTTCTGGACGACCGACCAGTTCGACTCGCCCGGCTATCCCAAGCTGCACTTCATCGAGCACAAATATGCCGAAGATCCTACCAACTGGTGGATACCGAACCGCGCCTGCGTGGAAGCCATGCTGCGCAGTTCCGGCTTTTCGATCACTGCCCATCCCGAGGATGAAGTCTACCTCTGCAAACGGCTGGCACAGCGTGAGCCCGGGAGGTGTATCCTTTCAGAAGAGGCTGCCGTGCGATGATCGAAGCGGCAAAGATTTGGAACGAACCAAACAATAAATCGCATTGGGACATATTGCTCGATCCGGATTGGACAAGATTCGCCGAGTTGGCCATCGCCGCGGGCAAGGCCATTCGGAGCGCGCACCCCACATTGCCGAGGGTCCTCGGCGGCATATCGCCGATTGATCCCGGCTTCATGCGCTCCATGCAGGCGCGCGGCGTGCTGGATCAGGTCGATGCGGTGGCGGTTGCACGGCTTCCCGTTGGACTGGAATCTTTGGCAGATCGACCAATGGCCGAGCAAGCTCTCCGAAATTCAGGCCGAAGTCGTCGCGCTTCCCGTCTGGGTAACGGAAGTGGGCGTATCGTCGTTTGGCGCCGAGCAGGTGCAGGCATGGGGCCTCGAGCGCACCGCCGATCTGCTCATCGGCCGCACGCCGCGCATTCACTGGTACAGCCTGTATGATCTGCCGTCGACCTGGGAAGCGACAACCCGGCACAGGGAGGCGGAAGGCTCGTCCTACTACAGGCATTTCCATATGGGCCTACTGCGCGAGGATGGATCGCCCAAGCAGGCTCTCAAGCTCTATGAGCGATACGCGCCGGTTATGGGATTGTGTCAGTGGTTCCACTTCGAGGACCACCGATTGGAGGACGCGGCCAGCTGGATGCGCCGGCTCGGCGTAAGGCATCTGCGAACCGGGCTGTCATGGGCCGATAGCTTTCGCCCCGGCGCGCTCGCCTGGTTCGACCGACAGATGGAGGCGCTCGCCGAGTTCGATGTTACCCTGACATTCTGCTTCACACCGGAACATCGCGGCATCGCATCGCACCACACCAGTCCGCCCCTTGATGCGAACGAGTTCGCCGACTTCTGCGCGCAGATGGTCGAACGCTATTGCGCGAGGACCGGTGTAGCACCGCCCCCAGTGAATGCAGATCCGGAAAGCAAGCCGATATGCGTGCTCTAATCCTCGTGATGGATTCGGTCGGGATTGGGATGAGCCCCGATGCCGAGCTGTATGGCGATGGCGGCGCCGATACGGTCGGTCACATCGCTGAAGCCTGCGCGCGTGGTACGGCCGACAACGATGCTCGCAAAGGTCCGCTTGCAATACCGCATCTGGTCGGCTTGGGACTGGGTCAGGCCTGTCGGCTCGCCACTGGCCGTATTCCGCCGGCGCTCGGCGGACCGGTCCATCCCCTTGCCATGTTCGGCTGCGCCAGCGAGCTTTCGAAGGGCAAGGATACACCCTCGGGGCATTGGGAGATCGCCGGCGTGCCGGTCCCGTTCGACTGGGGCTACTTTCCAAAGATCAAGCCATGCTTCCCACAAGACCTCGTCGAGCGTCTTTGCGAAGAAGCCGGCGTTAGCGGCATCATTGGGAACTGTCATGCCTCTGGCACGGAGATTATCCGCGAACTTGGCGAGCGCCACATGCGCAGCGGCGAGCCGATCTGCTACACGTCTGCCGACAGCGTATTCCAGATTGCCGCCCATGAGCAGACGTTCGGGCTGGAGCGCCTCTATCATGTGTGCGCGGTCGCTCGCCGCCTGGTCGACCGATTCAATATCGGCCGCGTCATTGCCCGCCCCTTCGTCGGTCCAGCGGCCGCGCACTTCAAGCGAACAGCACATCGTCGCGATTTTTCCGTCCCGCCGCCCGAACGGACGGTTCTCGACCTTGCGACCGATGACGGCCGCGATATCGTTTCGATCGGCAAGATCGACGACATTTTCGCGCACCGCGGCACCGGCCGCAACGAGCGCGGCGACGGCAACGATGCGCTGTTCGACTGCACGCTGGATGCGATCAACGATCTCTCGGACGGCGGGCTGCTATTTGCAAATTTCGTCGATTTCGACACGCTCTACGGCCATCGACGTGATGTCGCCGGATATGCCGCCGCACTCGAACAGTTCGACCGTCGCCTGCCCGAATTGCTGGCGCGCCTGAAAGCCGACGATCTGCTGATCATAACTGCCGATCACGGCTGTGATCCCACCTGGAGCGGGACGGACCATACCCGTGAGCAGGTGCCGATCCTGGCGCGAGCGAACGATCGGACGATGGTTATCGGCAGGCGCACCGGCTTCTCGGACATCGCAGCAACCGTTGCGCGCCATCTTGGCCTGCCTGCCGTCACACACGGCACGGCATTCTAGCTTGCGCGCCGTGCGCTTCACCAAGGTTATTGATCCAGGTTAGGCGAAGCATCGTTTGTACATTTCGCAGGAACAAACATTCCCTCCGCGGGCGTCTTTCCTCCAAATGTGATTGGCGCGCGGTCAACCGACCATTTTCGTAGCGTGCTTCCACTCTCATCTCCCGGCCAGACACGCGGTCTGGCCTCATCCCGGATAGGGAGCAACGGCGCATGACTCGTGTTTTGATTACTGGCGGCGCAGGGTTTATCGGCTCGCATGCTGCCGACGCGCTGCTTGCCGCAGGCCACGAGGTCCGGCTGCTGGACAATCTGTCGCCGCAGGTCCATGGCGCGGATGGCGAACGCCCGCCCTACCTGAACAAGGACGCAGACCTTATTGTCGGCGACATCACGGATGGGTGCGCCATTGAGCGCGCGTTACGAGGCGTGGACAAGGTGCTGCATCTGGCTTCATCGGTCGGCGTCGGTCAGAGCATGTATGATATCGCGTCCTATGTCAGGACCAACGAGCTCGGTACGGCGCAGCTGCTCCAGGCTTTGTCGCGGTGCCCCGTGGAGCGTCTGGTCGTCGCTTCCTCGATGAGCGTCTACGGGGAGGGATTGTATCGAGTCGTCGATCATGGCGCCCATGCCGTCGGCGATCGCTCGATCAATCAGCTCCGCGACGGTGAATGGGAGTTGCGAGACGGCGCAGGCCGGAGCCTCGAGCCGGTGCCTACTCCCGAATCCAAGCCCCCATGCCTCAGCTCGATCTATGCCCTGAATAAGTATGCACAGGAACGGATGTGCCTGATCACGGGAAAGGCCTACGGCATCCCGACCGTCGCACTCCGCTTCTTCAACGTATTCGGTCCGCGCCAGGCTCTATCTAATCCCTACACGGGCGTTCTGGCGATCTTCGCCGCGAGGCTGCTTAACAACAGGTCGCCCCTGGTGTTCGAGGACGGACTGCAGCGCCGCGACTTTGTTCATGTTAGCGACGTGGCGCGAGCTTGCAGTCTTGCGCTCGAGTCGAACCACGATTCGTCTATCTTCAACATCGGTTCAGGTCAGAGCCGAACAATCCTGTCCGTCGCAAAGAGCCTCGCCGAGGTCATGGGGCGCACCGATATCGCGCCTGAGATTACCGGAAAACATCGTGTCGGTGACATCCGTCATTGCTTCGCCGATATCGGCAAGGCAGCTGCGGAGCTGCGCTTCACGCCAAGCGTCACCTTCGAGGATGGCCTTGACGAACTGTCCAGTTATCTTGCCGACCAGATCGCCGACGATCATGCCGAGCGAGCTCGCGAAGAATTATCACGCCGGGGCCTCGTGGCATGATGGGCGCACAACAGAACAAGCCCGTGTTGGTAACCGGCGGCTGCGGCTTCATCGGCTGCAACCTTGCTGATCGCCTGGCCGCCCGCGGCGATTCCGTTGCCGTATTTGACAATCTCGCCCGCGTCGGCGTTCGCGAAAACGCGCATTGGCTCAAGTCGCGACATGGTGGGCAGGTTGAGATTGTCGTCGCCGACATCCGCGATCCCATTCCCGTCATCGACGCCGTTCGTGACGCGCGCGCCGTGCTGCACCTCGCGGGCCAAGTGGCCGTTACCGACAGTCTGTCCGATCCAGCGGGCGATTTCGAGACGAACGCGCGCGGGACCGTCAACGTGCTCGAGGCCGTCCGCTTGCACAATCCGGCAGCGCCTGTCCTGTTCGCTTCGACGAACAAGGTCTACGGCCAGCTTGGCGATGAGCGCGGCGTTGCGCGCGTGGACCGGCGCTACGTGCCGGTCGCCGACGGCCTCGCGCAGGGCATCTCTGAAGGCGCGCCGCTCGATTTCTATAGTCCGTACGGCTGCTCGAAAGGAACCGCCGATCAGTATGTCCACGACTACGCCCGGGTGTTCGGGTTGCAAACTGTCGTGATGCGGATGAGCTGCATCTACGGGCCGCGGCAGTTCGGTACCGAAGATCAGGGCTGGATCGCTCATTTCCTCAGAAGCGCGATCGAGAACCGGGCCCTAACGATCTACGGTGACGGATATCAGGTGCGCGACGCGCTGCACGTCAGCGATGCCGCCGAGGCCTGGCTGTCGGCGCTCGATCGGATCGCTATCACTCACGGCTGCGTGTTCAATCTCGGCGGTGGCGCTGCCAACGCGGTAAGCCTCCTGGAACTGATCGATGAGATCGCGCGGCTGATCGGCCGTGAGGTGGAATACGGGTTCGCCGATTGGCGGCCCGGCGACCAGCCCTGGTACGTCACTGACACCACTGCGCTCTCCAAGGCGTTGGGCTGGACGCCAAAGGTCCCGCTGCGCGAGGGCCTGCAGTCGCTGCACGCCTGGCTTGACGGCCGGTTCGGGCCAATCGTCGCACACAAGGAGGCGTCGGCATGACCCGTGTCGCTCTGATCAATCCAAATTGGAATTTCGACGGCAGCATCTATTTCGGCTGTCGCCAGCCTCACTTGCCTATCGAATTCGGCATCTCGGCCCACTACCTGCGCAAAGCCGGACATCCGACGCTGCTGCTCGATGCGCAAATGTTCGACCTTTCGTATCGCGACATCGAGGCCGAGCTCCGGGCCTTCAGGCCTGATCTGATCGCGGTCACCACTGCTCCGACCTACCTTTTCTGGCGCTGTGCGCCGCCCGAGCTGCGCATCCCGCAGGAACTGCTGCTCTCGCTGGTCGGTCTGGCGCCAACACTGGTCGCCGTCGGCCCGCACGGATCGACGACGCCAAGGACGGCGCTGCGCAAACTCGGCGTCGATATTGTCGTGATGGGCGAGTGCGAGCAGGCATTGGTGCGCCTTGCCAACGGTGAACGGGATTTCGCGGGGCTCTGCTTCCTCGACGGCAGAACCGTTCGGGTCAACGGCGGACCGCAGGCGGTCGCCTTCAAGGACCAACCCGCACTGCGATGGCCGGCCGAGATGATCCAGAGTCACCATCACCATCATCACCGCTTCGAGGCGGAACCGGTCGGCCCCGGCGCCGAGGTCGAGGCCTCGCGAGGTTGCCCCTACAACTGCACGTTCTGCGCCAAGGAGAATTTCCGCAATGCTTATCGCCGGCGTCCTGCCGCGACGGTTCTCGACGAGATCGACGGCCTGCGGCGGCACGAGATCGAGTACCTCTACTTTATCGACGAGATCTTCCTGCCGAACGCCGAACTTCTGCACGGGCTGACCTCCCGCGGCATCAAGTTCGGCATCCAGACCCGGATCGACCTCTGGAAGCCCGAGATGCTGGCGCTGCTCGGTCGCGCCGGCTGCGTGTCGATCGAGGCTGGCGTGGAGAGCCTGACGCCGGAGGGCCGCGAGGCGCTGGCCAAGAACTGCAAGATGACAACGGAAGAGCTAGCGGACCGGCTGGTCGAGGCGCGCCGACACGTTCCCTTCGTCCAGGCCAACCTGATCGAGATGCCCGAAGACGATGATCCGGTCGTGCAGCGTTGGCGACGGCAGATGCAGGATGCGGGCATCTGGGCCAACGATCCAGTGCCGATCTATCCTTATCCGGGTTCGCCGGATTACCGAAAGCTCTGGGGCGAGCCGGACGACTTCGCCTGGGAGCGAGCGCACCAGCACTACCTCGCGATATTCGATCGGTTCAGCGACGTCCAGGATGAACGTCCGGTCCCGCTCGCCGCGCTCGAGCTGCAGGTTGCGCCATGACCCGGACTTCGCGCCTCACGGTTATGATGACCACCGATGCCGTTGGCGGCGTCTGGAGCTTTTCGTGCACGCTCGCCACGGCATTGGTCAGCATGGGTGCGGATGTCCACCTCGTCACGCTGGGGCCGCATCCGAGCCCCGAGCAGCGCCGCATGTTGCGCGACTTTCGCGTTCACCTGATCGAGACCGATCTCGCGCTGGAATGGCAGGACCCGGGCGGAATCGACGTACCCAATGCCAAACGCGTACTCGCCGGTCTGGAATCGCATATCCGGCCCGACGTCATTCACGTCAACAGCTTCCGCGAGGCCTCGTTCGAATGGACGGCACCGACAATCGTGGTTGCGCATTCCTGCGCAAATTCGTGGGCGCTCGCGTGCAACGATACGGCCTGGCTCAATGACCCGGCATGGCGGCATTACACCAGGGCAGTCCGGCAGGGCCTTAATGCCGCTAACAGCTGGGTAAGCCCCAGCCGAGCACTACAGCAGGTCATCCGTGAGCTCTACTGCCCAAGCTCCCCCGGCGTCGTGATCTGGAATGGCACGCTGCCTACCTCTCTGCCGACACCCAAGCGCGCCTTTCTGCTGGCCGCCGGACGGTTTTGTGATCGTGCCAAGAACCTCTCGGCTGTCGTCGAGCTCGCACGAGGATTGGAATGGCCGGTGCTGATGGCCGGTCCAACCTCGAGCGAAGTCCCGGCTGGCCCGATTTGGCTCGGGTCGCTTGATTATGATGCGCTGCAGGCGCGCATGAAGCAGGCCGCGATCTTTGTAAGTTTCGCGCTTTATGAACCGTTCGGCCTCGCGGCGCTCGAAGCTGCCTCGGCCGGTTGCGCGCTGGTTCTCTCGGACATTCCGACGTTTCGCGAACTCTGGGATGACGCCGCTCTCTTCGTCGATCCAGCAGATCAACGCGAGCTTAATTGCACGGTGCGCCGGCTGTGCGCCGACTACGATTGGCGCGCACGACTTCAACACGCAGCATACGAGCGGTCGCGGCGTTACTCGTTGGCGCAAATGGCCGGTGCCTATCACGATCTCTATGCCGCTCTGCCGACGGCTCGAATTGCCCAGCCCCACTCGCCTGCCTTGGAGATGATGGCATGAAATGCGTCTTGTTTTGTCATGCACTCACCTCATGCTGGAACAACGGCAATGCGCACTTTCTCCGCGGAATCGCCCGCGAGCTCGATGCGCGCGGGCACGACGTCGTCGTCTACGAGCCGATCGACGGCTGGAGCCGGCTCAACGCGCTTCAGGACGGCGGCGAACGGACTTTCCAGGAAGTGGTCGCTCTGCTGCCCGGAGTCGATATCAGGCAGTATCATCCCGGCTTCGATCTCGAAGGCGCTCTCGATGGCGCGGGACTGGTGATTGTTCACGAGTGGAATCCGCCCGAACTGGTCAAAGCGATAGGTCGGCATCGTGTCCTGACGGGCGACTACACGCTGCTGTTTCACGACACACATCATCGCGCAGTCACCGCGCCGCAGGAACTCGCCCGCTTCGACCTGTCCGGCTTCGATGGCGTGCTAGCCTTTGGCGAAGTCCTACGGGAGATCTATCTCGGGCTCGGGTGGGCTGACCGGGCTTTCACCTGGCACGAAGCCGCCGACACCAGGCTCTATCGGCCGATGCCGCAGATCGCACGACGGAACGATGTGATCTGGATCGGAAACTGGGGAGACGGCGAGCGGGCCGCCGAGCTCATCGAATTCCTGATTGCCCCGGTATCCCAGCTCGGATTGCGCGGCGAAATTCACGGCGTTCGATACTCGTGCGACGCGCTGCGCGTGATCGAGGCCGCCGGCATCGACTATTGCGGTTGGTTGCCGGCGCATCGGGCGCCGGCGGCATTCGCCACCGCACGCGCAACGGTCCATGTGCCGCGCGGCCCTTACGTGCAGGCGCTCCCTGGCATACCGACCATCCGGATGTTCGAGGCGCTCGCCTGCGGCATTCCGATCGTGTCCGCGCCTTGGAGCGACGTCGAGGGCCTGTTCCCGGAAGGCAGCTACCTGAGCGTGACCAAAAGCGATCAAATGCAGGCAGCGCTAAAGGGGCTACTGCACGATCCGGCGCTCGCGCAGGCAATGGCGAACTCAGGCCTTGACGTGATTGCAGAACGGCATACGTGCCGCCATCGCGTCCTTCAGCTGCTCGACATTGTCGAGCATATCCGCGGACCTCGGCGGCAAGTAGCCCAATCGCAGCGGGAAGGAGCGCTCACATGAAAATCTGCTTCTTCGGCTCCAGCCTGGTCTCTTCCTACTGGAATGGCGCCGCCACTTATTACCGCGGCTTGCTCAAGGAACTCGCAGCCCTCGGTCACGATATTACGTTCTTCGAACCTGACGCCTTCCAGCGCCAGCAGCATCGCGACATCGCCGACCCGCCTTGGGCCAAGGTTCTGGTTTATCCGCCGACGTCCGAAGGATGGCAAAGTTCGCTAGAGACTGCCGCGCAGTCCGCCGACCTTCTGATCAAGGCAAGTGGAGTCGGCGTATTCGATGAGGAACTCGAGAATGCGGCCGTCGAGATCCCGTCCCGCGCGATTCGTGTTTATTGGGACGTCGACGCGCCGGCGACGCTCGATGCGATGTCGCAGCAATCGCACCATCATCTGCGCAAGGTGATCCCGCATTACGACCTGGTCCTGACCTATGGCGGCGGTGACGCTGTTGTAGCCTCGTACCGCGCGGCCGGTGCGCGTGATTGCGTTCCGATTTACAATGCCCTGGACACGTCGACGCATTTTCCAGCGCCGGCGAGCCCGAGGTTTGCCTGCGATCTCGGCCTGCTGGCGAACCGCTTACCCGACCGGGAGCAACGGATCGACAGCTTCTTCCTCGAGGTTGCGCGCGCCATGCCGTCAAGGCAGTTCGTGCTGGGCGGCTCGGGCTGGGACAACAAGGACACACCCGCCAACGTGCGCAGCGTCGGTCACGTCGGCACCGGCGATCATAACGCGTTCTTCTGCTCCGGCCTCGCGACGCTGAACGTCAATCGCGAGAGCATGGCGCGGTATGGCTTCTCGCCGCCGACACGCATTTTCGAGGCGGCCGGCGCTGGCGCATGCCTGATTACCGACGACTGGAAGGGCATCGACACCTTCCTGGAGCCGGAACGCGAGGTCCTGATCGCATCGAGCGGCGCCGCCGTCGCCGAGCACCTGGACTCACTAACAAACGATAAGGCGCGCGCAATCGCCTCTCGCGCCAGAGCCCGGATCCTTTCGCACCACACTTATCGGCAGCGCGCGCGCCAGTTCAACACTCTTTTTGCGGAACGAACGATGAGAATCGAGGCAGCGGAATGACTCTCAGCATTGTCGTCATCGGACTATCGGTCACTTCGTCTTGGGGCAACGGTCACGCCACCACCTACCGCGCCCTGATCGAAGCCTTGGCGCAGCGCGATCATCGCGTGACGTTCCTGGAACGGGACATGCCATGGTATCGCGAACATCGCGACCTTGCCAACCCGTCGGCTTGGTCCGTTGAGCTCTATCAGTCACTGCCGGACCTTGCATTCAGATTCGGCAAGCTTATCAAAAGCGCCGACCTCGTGATCGTCGGATCGTACGTTCCCAATGGCATCGCGGTCGCGGATTGGGTGACGACCTACGCCCGGGGCATAACGGCCTTCTACGATATTGATACGCCTGTTACCCTCGCGGGGCTCGATCGAGGCCTGCCATATCTTTCCGCGGCGCTGATCCCGCGATTTGATCTTTATCTGTCGTTCACCGGCGGCCACGTGCCAAGCCATGTCGAGACTGAATATGGCAGCCCGCTCGCGCGCGTCCTCCATTGCAGCGCCGACATTGACATCTATCAGAGCCAGCAGCGGCAGCCGAAGTGGGAACTGGGTTATCTCGGCACTTACAGCCTCGACCGTCAACCGTCGATCGAACGGCTATTGATTGCCCCAGCCCATGCAATGCCGGACTTGCAGTTTGTCGTCGCCGGCTCGCAGTATCCTGACATCAGTTGGCCGGAAAACGTCGCGCGGATCGATCATCTCGCTCCCTCCCTCCATGCGGGATTTTACTCCGAGCAACGCTTCACGCTGAACATCACACGCGCGGACATGCGAGCCATCGGCTTTTCGCCTAGCGTGCGGCTTTTCGAGGCAGCGGCGTGCGGAACGCCGATCATCTCAGATCGCTGGACAGGTATCGAGACGATCCTGGAACCGGAGGCCGAAATATTGCTCGTTGACGACACCAGCGACGTTATTGAGATCCTGCGCGAGATGCCGGACGACGCTCGCCGATCTCTAGGCGCAAGAGCACGCCGGCGCATCCTAAGCGAGCACACCCCGACACATCGAGCACGCCAGCTCGAATCCTATTTTCAGGAGGCGCTTCGTCGGCGGAGACCGGTCGACCGACCAGCCGTCCGTACTAAGCACGCCGTCGAAATCTGAGGAGGATCAATTGACGTACCAAGCACACATCCCGGGCGTGCCGCCTTCACGCACCGTGCTGATCACGGGTGGCGCCGGCTTTATCGGATCGCATCTTTGCGACGCACTCTTGCGGCGCGGAAACCGCGTGATCTGCGTCGACAATCTTTTCACCGGAACGCTCGACAACATCAAGCCGCTTCTGAATCATCCCAAGTTCGACTTCATCCAGCATGATGTCCGCGAAGCCTTGAGCATTCCCGGGGAAGTCGACCAGATCTACAGCCTGGCCTGCCCGGCCTCGCCACGGCATTATCAGCGGGATCCGATCGGCACCATGAAGACATGCGTCATCGGCACCATGAATGTACTCGAGTTGGCTCGACAGAAGACCGCGCGCATCCTGCAGGCTTCGACCAGCGAAGTCTATGGCGACCCTGAGGTGCATCCGCAACCGGAAAGCTATGTCGGTCATGTCAACATGATCGGCCCCCGCGCCTTGCTACGACGAAGGGAAACGCGCGGCGGAGACGCTGATGTTCGACTACCAACGGACCTATGGTGTAGATGTGAAGGTCGCACGCATCTTCAACACCTATGGACCACGCATGCTCGAGAATGACGGACGCGTTGTCTCGAATTTCATCGTCCAGGCGCTGCGCGGCGAACCGATCACGATCTACGGGGAGGGTCGCCAGACGAGAAGCTTCTGCTTCATCGACGATCTCGTCAGGGGACTCGAAATGCTGATGCAGAGTCCGTCAACGGTGACAGGGCCTTGCAACCTCGGCAATCCTCAGGAGATCACCATCGAGGCCATCGCGCGAACGGTTCTTGCATGTACCCAGTCGGCCTCGCCGCTGCGGTTCGAATCGCTCCCGGAAGACGATCCCAAGCGCCGGCAGCCCGTCATCGAAACCGCCGAGCGATTGCTTGGCTGGCGTCCACGCGTCACATTGCAGGAGGGGTTACAGGCGACGATCGCCTACTTCTCGCTCCGCATGGCGACACCTTCTCCCGCGCTGGTGAGCGCGCGTCCGTCGGCGAACTCTGCACGGCGCAGGCGGGCGCAACTGACCCTGGCCGGTCATCAATGACACTGCCAGAGACGGTCTGGATCGGCGACCGCGAACCGCGATCGATCACTGTATCTTCTCCACAGCTGATCGGTCGCGGCTATCGCGACTATCATCGATTTGCCATTGCAGACCGGCGAAGCGCCGAAGCCGGCTTTCCGCTCGAACGCGACGTACTCCGTTCCGGTCGCGTCGTTGGCGTGCTGGCGCTCGACCTTGAGCGCGATGAAGTCGTTCTGACCCGTCAATTTCGGATCGGCGGTCATCTCGCCACCCGACGCAGCGAGATGATCGAGATCGTGGCTGGTCGGGTTGATCCCGACGAGATGCTCGAGTCGGCAGCACGACGCGAGTGCATCGAAGAGATCGGGCTCACGCCGTTGTCGATGCTGCGGCTATTCGACTTCCTGCCGGCGCCAGCTCTAGCTGACGAAGTCATGACGCTCTTCTTGGCTCACATCGATGCCGGTGCAGCGCCTGTTCGGGCGGGTGCATCGTACGAAGGCGAAGACATTGAGGTCGTCCGCTGCCCGATCGGGCAAGCCATTCAACTGATGAAGCGAAACGAAATCCAAAGCGGTCCAACGATCATTGCCCTACAGTGGCTGCAACTGTCATTCGCGTCGCTCCATGATTCGATCCCGCAGCCACACGGCGACGAGGTTTCGAGTTCTGCTCCGCGCTGACGGGCGTGCATGCACTCACAACCAACAGGAATGGTCGGTGAATTTGCCATTCGCACCTACTCGACGATACGCTTTGCCGAAGCACAGCAACGTTCTGACGCAGGTCCGAGGGGAGCTTGATGGGCAACCCTATGCTTGGGCCGCCGCCCGAACGCTGCACTGGGCCCGTCCCCCCGGCAGGGTTATGTGCTACAGAACAAAGCGCGGTCGACTACCTCGCGTAAAAGAGGCACGGATCGCCATGCATCAGCTTATGGCAGCTCGCAGCAAAAGATAAAAAAATTGTGTTCGTTCAACATATTATGCATTTCGACGGTTATCAAATGAGAGCGCCAATCGGAAAACAAACAAGGGAATGAGCAGATGGCTCGCGAGAACGATGGCGCGGCGGGCAATCGTCCATGGCGCTGGGGAACCTCGCCGAGATTTCTGACGTGATCGGCGGCCCGCGAGGATCGCATAGCGACGAAGCGAGGTCGCTTGGCTGAGCACGGCCGGTTAGCCCCTATCCGCGGCAGCGATTGGAATTCGAGTCTCTGGAACGCCTCCGCCGTCCTACTTTCATTCACATATGCTAATGCGGGAACTCTCTGGGTCAGCATCAATCAAGGTTGCCTGTATCCAACACCTCAACCCGGATGTTCAGGCAACGGCCTCAGCACTGGCCTCCGGCCCCCAGAAGTGTTGAGGCCGTTTCGCTGCGCGCATTGGCCGCATGCAGCCATTCCCGCGACGAGGCGATATTCCCGTACCTTCCCGGTGCAATTGGCGCGCGCGGATCGCTATAGAACGCGCAGCGAACCGACACGGTCGGCCGCTTTCAAAGGGCGGACAAACCATGCCGAAGCACTGGTCAACGGAAGAAGAGCGGCGACTGCTCGAACTGCGCGAAAACGGGCTGACATGGATCCGCGTGGCCCGGCTTCTGGGCAGAACCGAAGCCTCGGTCGTGGGCCGCTATCTCAAGCACCTGAAAAACAAGAGGCAGCCGCGCAAAATCGTCTGCAGGCCAAAATTGCGCCTACCATCCCGGAATCCGCTGCTCGAACTTGCTGCAGCGGTGTTGGCCCGAAACAGGCAGCTACGAGCCGAGTTGATCGACAGACGATGGAGAGCCGTGGCACTCGAAAGCCGGCTGCAAGCGCTTAGTGATAACTTAGCCAGAGAAATGCAGCGCGCCAAAGATAACGTCGGCATGCGATCAACCCTCACTGCGGGTTCAGCAGAGCATATTCTCTGTATCACCGTTTCGCGCTCGGTATCCTCAAGCCCGCCGAACGAGAGCGAAATCCTTGTCGACGAATGGTGATCTGCTTGACTCTTCGTCGGGTTTTCACATCACGCGCTCCAGTTGGAAGCAGGAGCGTCAGCACTCTCGCTGGAGTTGCGACGACAACCTCGAGCGGACCGGCAAAGCATGAGCCTCATTGCGTCCGGACGCATTCAAGTATGAAGCGGGTCCAGCGAGCAGGCCGACGATAGGAACGGCGGCACGTGTGAATCGGCACCACATCGAACCGCGAGGGATTTCCGGCTCGGATGGTTTCAGTCCGGATCCTACCTCCGACGACATTATGCTACCGGCCTGGATACGCCAGTCGAGTTCGCCAACAGTTCCGCGACGTGCATCGTCTTCCGGCCAGTGCATTGCTCGATCTGCTCTCGGCAGCTGAACCCGTTGGCCAGAATTGAGGTGCCACTTGGCGCATTCCTGATCCTTGGCAAAAGGGCACGTTCGGCCGCAGTGACGGATAGGTCGTACTTGTCGCGTTCGAATCCGAATGCTCCCGCCATTCCGCAGCATCCTGACTTCATGATCTGATAATCCAATCCAAGGTGATCGAGAACGTGTCGTTCTGCCGACGGCGTGAGCACCGCGTGATGATGGCAGTGAAGCTGCACCAGCGCCGCGCCTGACATTCGGCCGAGTTGCTCGCCCGAGACGTGGCGATCCAGGAACTCGGTGAAGTATAGCATCTGCCGCGACAGCCGTCCGGCGTGCTCGTGGCCTGGAAAGAGGTTCGGCAATTCATCACGGAATGCGCTAACGCACGCCGGTTCAAGGCCAACGATCGGCATACCTGCCCTCGTAGCCGCCGCGAGTGACGCAAATGTGCGTTCCCAAAGCGTCTTGGCACGATCGAGCATACCCCAATCGTAGAGCGGCCGCCCGCAACACAGAATCTTGTCCGGAATCGTCACTGTGAATCCGAGCGCTTCCAGAACCTGCGTCGCCGCTATCGCGGTTTGCGGCCTGAAATAATTGTTGAACGTGTCCGGCCACAGCATGACCCTGTTGCTGCCGGTTCGCTCACCGCGGGCTTGAAACCATTGGACGAAGGATTGGCGAGCATAGCTTGGAATCCTGCGTCGCGGCGAAATTCCTCCGGCCCATTTGGCCGCTGCTGATAGACCTGGCGATTGTAGCACCGTGTTGACCAACCAAGGCATGGTGCTTGCCAGCCGCGACCATTGATGGATCAACCCCATGGAATAGGCGGCGCGCGGACGCATACGCCCCTTGTAGTGATGCGCGCGGAATTCGGCCTTGTAGGTCGCCATATCGACCTGCACTGGGCAGTCCCTCTTGCAGCCCTTGCAGCCAAGGCAAAGATCCAGCGCCTCCTCCACCTCCGAGCTGCGCCACAGGTCGTCGATAGGTCCGCCATGCAGCATCTCGAACAGCAGCCGTGCGCGACCTCGTGTCGAGTGTTTCTCCTCGTTAGTTGCCATGTAGCTCGGACACATCACGCTCTTGTTGCTGTCGCGGCGCCGGCAAGCCCCGACGCCGACGCATCGGCGCGTCGCCTTCGCAAAGCTGTTGTGGTCGTCCCTGTAGGAGAAGTAGGTGGACACATCGGGCGGCTGATAGTTCGGCCCGATCCGCAAATTCGAGGTCGGCGGGAACGGATCAATCACCTTGCCCGGATTCATCCTGCCCGACGGATCCCAGATAGCCTTGAATTCCCGGAACGCCTGCATCAGTTCCGGCCCGTACATCTTCTCCAGCAAACTAGCGCGAGCCTGGCCATCGCCGTGCTCGCCAGACAGCGAACCTCCGTAGCGAACGACGAGATCGGCGGCTTCGTCGAGGAATCGCTGCCAGTTGGCAAGGCCAGCCTCGGTGCGCAGGTCGAACGGCACGCGGCAATGGATGAGGCCATCGCCGAAATGTCCATAAACCGATGCTTCGTAGCCGTGCTTGTGGAAGAGCGTCTTGAGCTCGCGCAAATATCGGCCGAGGTCTTCACGCCGGACGGCGCTATCCTCCCAGCCAGGATGCGATTCCGGAAAGTTCGGCACATGGGCGGTCGCCGCCAGCGCCGCCTCCCGCACTTCCCAGATCTTGGCCTGCTCCTTGTGATCGGCTACCAGCTTCGTAGCGTGCCCGCGTCGCCGAAATTCCTCGGCCAGCGGATTGGCCTTCGCCGTTGCTTCGTCGCGCGTGTCGGCCCCGAACTCCGCGATCAGCCAGCCGCCTCCTGACGGCAGCGCCTTCACATTCTCAGGATGAAGATGCTTCCGCTGGACGAACTCGACCAGCAAGCGGTCGATCCCCTCCAGCCCGATCGGGTTGTAGGGCAACATATCGGTCACGGCATCCGCCGCGAGATAGATGTCCTCGAAGCCGACGATGACAAGTACACGGTATCCCGGGCTGGGCATCAGGTTGAGCCCGGCGCGCAAGACGATTGCACAGGTGCCCTCGGTTCCGACAAGCGCTCGCGCGACGTTGAACCCGCGCTCCGGCATCAGCTCATCCAGATTTTCGTATCCTGACACGCGGCGCGGAATTCTGGGATACTTCGCCAGAATGAGATCGCGGTAACGGCCACGAAATGCATCCAATTGCCGGAATATCTCTGCTCGGCGTCCGCCTGCGGCGAGATGCTGGCGGAATTGCTCCTCGCTGGTCGGGCCGACCTCGAGGCGAACGCCGTCATAGGTGAGGATATCCAGCGAATGGACATTGTCCGAGGTCCGGCCCGCTATCACCGAGTGCACGCCGCACGAATTGTTGCCGATCATGCCGCCGATCGTGTTGTGGTCGTGCGTTGCGGGATCGGGTCCGAAAGTGAGTTGATGGCGTTCGGCTGTCGCGCGCAGATTATCGAGAATACACCCGGGCTCGACCTCGGCAATCCGCGAAACCTCATCGATTGAGATCACGCGGTTGAGGTATTTCGAACAGTCGATCAGGACTGCAAAGTTGCAACCCTGCCCGGCGAGACTTGTCCCACCGCCGCGCATGACGATCGGGGCGTCGAACTTGCGACAAATCTCGAGAGTTGTGGTGACGGCCGCCGCCGAACGCGGGATCACCACGCCGATCGGCACCTGCCGATAGTTCGATGCGTCCGTGGCATAAAGCGCTCGGCTGCCGGCATCGAACCGCACCTCTCCATCGACTGTACCGGCGAGTTCGCGGCCGAGGTCCCCATATTGACCTGGGGGGCGAGGCGCCACTTCCTCGCTGGTGATCCGGCCGCTCGGCGTTCGCTCGATGCGCCGCTGTGAGCCCCGCGCTTTGCGATGGTCGATTTCCAGAGTGTGGCTCATCGAGCCTCCTGTGCTCAGAAACGCGTGGCCCGACCGAGATAGCCATCGGCCAAGGCCACGCCCGCGTCGACAGGGCGAGGCGCGTTGCAGATTTGACTAGGCGGCCGATCGCCACGATGGCCCCCGGATCCCCCGCCATGGGCACCAGAACGCGTACGGTATTCGTCGCCGGCGTTCGGGTCAGATGATCTCGCGGACCACGTCGGACGCCACCGTCAGGGCGATCTTCCCGCCTGCCGGGGTGCCTCGAACCAGCGATTCGGCGAGGTTCTTGAGCTGGCTCATGCTCGCCTTGGGCGGCATCGGCGGCTCGTGCGGATCGACGGTGGCTTCGACCAGCACTGGGCCACGGGTATTCAGGGCCTGATGCAACACTTCGCCACAACGCTTCGGGTCGTCGACGCCAAACGCATTGAGCCCGAAGCCGCGCGCCACGGCAACAAAGTCGATAGGTTGCAGATCGCAGACGTATTCCGGATTGCCCAGAAACACCATCTGCTCCCATTTGATCTGGCCGAGCGTATTGTTCTTGATCACGACGATCTTCACATCGAGGCCATATTTCATGCAGGTTGCGAGCTCGCCCAATAGCATGGTGAGGCCGCCATCGCCGACGAAGGCCACAACCTGCCGCCCCGGATGAGCGACCGCGGCGGCAATCGCATAAGGCAAACCGCAGGCCATGGTCGCGAGATTGCCGGAGCACGAGAACATCATGTTTCCACGTATTACGAGCTGACGTGCGATCCAGGTCGTGATCGTTCCGGAGTCGGTTGTCACGATCGCATCGTCGGACAGCAGCTTGTTGAGCTCATGCGCGACGACCTCAGGCTTCATGGGTTTGTCTTCCCTGGTGCCCCGCTCGGTCATCAGCTGGGTCCATTCCTTCATTCCACTCTGGACTTCCTCCAGGAACGAGCGGTCGTCCCGATAGTTCAGCCGGCGCAGCAGCGCCTGGAGGGACTTGGCGGTGTCGCCGACGAGACCTGCTGCGACGGGATACCGTAAACCGATCCGCTTCGGATCAAGCTCGATTTGGACCGCCTGCGCCTGTCCGGGCTTGGGATAGTACTCAATATAGGGAAACGTGCTGCCGGCGATCAGCAGCGTGTCGCAGGCCTCAATCGCCTCCTGTGCCGGCTTGGTGCCGAGCAGACCGATACCTCCTGCCGAGAATGGACTGTCGTCCGGGATTACGCCTTTGCCCAGCAGCGGCTTGATCACCGGCGCCCCGAGGCGCTCCGCCACGGCCAACACCTCATTGCGTGCGTCAAGCGCGCCGCGGCCGGCGAGAATGGCCGTCTTCTTGCCGGCGTTGAGAATGTCGGCGGCACGGCCGAGTTGCTCGTCACTCGGCGCCTGTGCGGAATGGACCATCAAGTCGGAAACATGACGGGGGATATTGCGCTCCGACTTTCTAGCGGTCTTCACGGGCTGAGACTGCATGTCGACCGGGACCGTCACATGCGCGACACCGCGATAGGCGAGCGCAGATCGACAGGCCAGCTCCATCACGTTCTCGACATGCTGTGGCCCCATGACGCGGCTGTTGTAGACACAGACATCCATGTAAAGCTTGTCGAGTTCCACGTCTTGCTGGGTGAATGTGTGGAGCAGATCGTGGAATTGCAGTCCGGTGATCGCAAGTACCGGCTGCCCATCGAGCTTGGCGTCATAGAGACCGTTGAGGAGATGAATGCCGCCGGGGCCGGACGTTGCGAGGCACACGCCGAGACGGCCGGTCCACTTCGCGTAAGCGCAGGCATTGAATGCTGCCGCCTCCTCATGGCGCACCTGAACGAACTTGATCTGGCCCTGACGCGTCCGCAGCGCTTCGATGATTCCATTGATACCGTCGCCGGGGATGCCAAAGACGGTGTCCACGCCCCAGTCGAGCAGCGTTTCGACCAGCACGTCTGATGCAGTCGGAGATGCCATGGTTTCTTCCATTCCTAGTCGCCCGCTGATCGGAAAACAGAATGCGGCGAGGAGCGTTCCTAGCGACCTCCGGTGAACTGCAGTGGCACCGAGCTTCTGGAACCCTTCCTTGCCGTGCGCTGTTGGCTTCGCAACGGGAGGACGGCACATGCGACACAGGCTTTTGCATGAAAGCAGCGGACAGAAGACCTATGCGGTTATCCTCGATACCGACGAGGAGGTGATGGCGTCGCTCAAACGTTTTGCTGCCGCCGAGAAGGTGCGCGCGGCCCAAATCACGGCCATCGGTGCCTTCCGCGATGCCGTCCTGCTGTACTTCGACTGGAGCAAGAAGGAGTACTTGCGGATTCCGGTCTCGGAACAAGTTGAAGTCGCCTCCATGATCGGAGACGTCGCCGAGGGGCCGTCCGGCGAGGCGGAACTTCACATTCACGTCGTACTCGGCAAGAACGACGGCAGCGCGATGGTCGGACACCTCGGTGAAGCGCACGTGCGGCCGACGCTCGAAGTCATCGTTACGGAAAGCCCCGCTCACTTACGCAAGCGAAAGGATCCGGAAAGCGGCCTCGCCCTCATCCGGCCGGAGGCGTGATGATTCCGATGTCGCGCGCGCTTCGAAATCGCACAGTCGTGATAACGGGCGCATCGGCAGGCGTCGGAAGAGCTGCCGCGCACCGATTCGCCCGCGCCGGCGCGAGGATCGGTCTGATTGCCCGCGACGAAGCTGCCCTGAACGGCGTGAAGGAAGAGATCGAGAGCCTGGGCGGCCGCGGCTTCGTGGCGTCGGCCGACGTTGCGGATGCCGACCAGGTCTTCGCGGCAGCTGATGCCATTGCGCAGCATTTCGGGTCCATCGATATCTGGATCAACGATGCGATGGTCACCGTCTTCTCGCCGGTGTGGGAGGTGACGCCGGCCGAGTTCCAGCGCGTTACCGATGTCACCTATCTTGGTGTCGTCCACGGCACGATGGCCGCCTTGCGCCACATGCGCCCGCGCAATCGTGGCACGATCGTTCAGGTCGGCTCCGCCCTGGCGTTTCGGGGGATTCCGCTGCAAGCCGCCTACAGTGGCGCCAAGCATGCCATCCGCGGCTTCACGAATTCGCTGCGTGCCGAACTCATCCACGCGCGGTCGCACATCAATGTCACGATCGTGGAGCTGCCGGCCGTCAACACGCCGCAGTTCGATTGGGCTCGCACCCATATGGCGCATCAGCCCCGCCCGGTCCCGCCGGTCGTCCAGCCGCACGTCATCGCAGACGCGCTCTATCGCGCGGCTCTGCGCCCGTCGCGGGAATATTGGATTGGCGTCAGCACGCTGGTGGTCATCCTTGCAAATATGCTGGCGCCAGCGCTTTTCGATCACTATCTCGCACATGCGACGGTCGACGGGCAGCAGACCAAATTTCCCGTGGTTCCCTACCGAAAGGACAACCTGTTGGAACCCGTCCGTGACCTGCATCGCACCCGCGGCAGCTTTGGCGACGAGTCACGAGATCACGCGATTCTGATACGAGGAACGATCGCCCGGATCGTTCCGGTCGTCGCAGGCGGCGCCGCGCTCTTGGTGGCGGGTCTGCTGGCCCGTCCACGTTCGCGTCGAGCGCTCCCGGCCCGGCACCGGTGGTAGAAGCCGGTCACGAGCTTGACCATTCGCCAGTGAAGGCGGTCTTAGGTGACCCGTCCCCTATATGCCAGCAGATGCGGCCCGAGTTCGTCAATTCGACTCGCACCGAGCAGCCCCATTGCATCCAACGCCTCCGATTGGAGGATTTCGAATGCACGCAAAGCACCTGAGGTTCCAGCGGCACAGAGGCCATACAGAGGAGCGCGCCCGACCCAAACGGCGTCGGCGCCTAACGCGCAGGCCTTGAGCAGGTCGGTTCCTCTCCGCACTCCACCCGACATGTAAAGTGCGATCTTGTGCCCGACGACATCCCGCGCAAGCGGTAGCAGATCGAGCGGTGAAATCGTCCAGTCCAGTTGCCGGCCGCCATGACTGCTCAGCACGATCCCATCCACGCCACTGTCGCACGCACGGCGCACGTCCTCGAGACAGAGCAGTCCCTTGAGGATGAACGGCTTCTTCCAGCGCCTCCGTATCTTCGCGACAGTATCCCAGCTCAACGACGCCGGCTGATGGGCGCGCACCCAGTTGGAAGCCGCGAAGAAGCTGCGCTGGTCTTTGGGCACGAAGTCGATGATGTTGGCGAAGCTAGGAATCCCGTGCGACAGCGGGTTCCGCGCGAGCCACAGCGGGTGCGCAAGACTTTCGAGGGCCGCGGACGACGACAGCCGCGCTTTTCCGACCTGGTTGCGGCGCTGCCACTCGCGGTCGCCAAAAATCTGCGCATTAGTCGTCAGCACCAGCGCTTCGCAGCCCACCTGGTCGGCACGCTGCAGCAGCTCCTGCCAGATTTCATCTCCGCCAAAAACATAGAGCTGCCACCAGTGGCGTACGCCCGGCGCGGCGCGGGCCACCTCTTCCATCGTGTCATTCGACATCGTGCTTTGCACGAACGGAACGCCGGCACGCGCCGCGGCCTGGGCCAGCATGCAATCCCCATGGGAGCGAAAGATGCCGTTGAGCCCGGTGGGTGAGACCACCAGCGGCATCGCCGCTGAGCGACCGCCGATCTCTGTCGCAAGCGTCCGCTGCGAGACATCGACCAGGGTACGAGGCATCAAGCGCCAATTGGCGAAGGCGCGCTGCTCGCCGTCCATCGCGGCTTCATCCTGCGCCCCACCTTCCAGATATTCGAGCGCAAAGCGCGGCAGCCGCTTATGGCTCATCGCGCGCAGATCGGAGATGGCGACGGCGCGTTGCGGGTTGAAACCGGTATAGTAGCGGCGCGCCGGTGTCCCATCGAGCTGCGCCAACTGCGTGTGTCGATTGGGCTCGCGCCCGGCCGGCCGCGATCGGCGCGCCAGCGCAACGCCGGCAATGCCGCCAGCCAGCCCCGCGACGGCGCACGCCAGCATCTGAATGAGACAACGTTCCGATTTATCGTGAGCAAGGGGCCGATCTGGAGCCTGCATGACAGCCTCAAATTTGCGCGTTCTTGAACAGCGGCGGCCTCTGCTTCGGACCAAGCTTCCTCGCGCTTCGTTTGTTCCTGTTTCCGAAGCCGGCGCGCGACCTTCGCCGATCCTCGGACGTTACGATTTTTTCATCTCGCCCTGGCCCGTGTTCCAGCAACACGCCCGTTCTGCACGCGTTGAACGGCAAGGGCAAACGTCGTGTTCAAGAAGAGGAAGCATCATGAAGAAGTTCGCTGTCGCGCTCCTCGCGACCACCGTCTTGGGCGCTCCGGGCGCCTTCGCTGCATCCGACAATCAGCAGCCACAGCAAAGCAAGCAGATGCAGCAGAACCAAAACGGACAGCAACGCCAGAGCGGCGAGAACGCTCAGAACCAGTCGAGTCAGCAGAATGGTCAGCGGCAAGCGGCCCAAAATGACCAGATGATTTCGCCTGACAGCCTTTCGCGGGGCGAGATTCGGCAGATTCAGCAGGCGCTCGACAAGGACGGCTTCAAGGCTGGCCGGACCGACGGCCGTTGGGGCCACGAAACCGAAAATGCTGTGAAGCAATTCCAGCAGAGCAAGCAGCGCCAAGCGACTGGACAGCTAGACCGGCAGACCGTCGCCAACCTTGGCCTGGACAGCTCGCAGTTCTCGCAACAGAACCAGCACAAGTAAGCCGGCCTCGCCGACTGCGCGGATGAGATCCGCGCAGTCGGTGTAGCAACGGGATACGTGAGTCCCAGGCATATAAGCGCGTGTCACTGGAACCATCTCGGCTATCCGTGCTTCTCTTACGGGAGAGAGCGGTTCACCACAATGCGCGGTCGGCCAGCCACACCGTCAGTTCTCTGGATTTGCGCAGGAGTGTTCGTTGCCCTCGCGAGCCTCGCGCCTAGCGCGCATGCCACGCTCAACGAAACTCAGTTGGAGCAGGTGGGCGTCTCCTCGAAACCGGGCGAGCAATTGCCGCTCGACATGGGGCTCACGAATGAGCTGAACTACACCAAGCCTCTTAGGGCATGGTTGCAGGCGATGCCGACCGTTTGGGTCAGCGCCGATTACACCTGCTCGACGCTTTGCGGACCGCTCCTGTCGATTGTATCTAACGCGCTGGCCGATACCGGACTGCGGGCGGGTGCCGATTTTCGGCTCGTGGTGTTCGGCCTCGACCCAAAGGACACGATCGCGGACGCCCAAGCCATGAAAGCCGAGCAAATCACCACCCGCGGAGCGGTCGCGGACCATGCGACATTCTTGCGAGGAACTCCTGCCGGCGTGAACGAGCTCTTGGCAGCTTTCCATATTCGGACGAGTTATGATAGCGAACGCGATCAATTCGCCCACCCAGTTGCCGCGTTCGTGGTTACGCCCGAGGGCCGCATCTCGCGCGCGCTGTCCGGCCTCGCGATCGATCCCGGAACTCTGCGACTAGCGCTGGTCGAGGCCGGCCGCGGCCACGTCGGTAGCTGGTCGGATCAGGCCCACCTGCTCTGCTACGGCTTCGATCCAGCAACCGGCATCTATACCCTGGCAATCCAGCGAATGCTGACTGGCGCAGTGACGATCACGATGGCCGCGCTCATGGTGCTGGTAGCCCTTCTGATCAGGCGGGGTGGCGCCTCACCCAAGCCGGGCTGAAGAGGCGACCCTCATTGGCCAGCGCCCGGTCGAAAGCCAGCCAGAGCAGCGTTCCAATGAAGAGCACCGCGGCGAGCAGCATCAGCGCCGTCATCAGCGGCGCGATATCGTGGATCGCCGGCAGAATTAGAATGGTGGCTTCGCAGCAGCGCATCAGCAGGGTCAACCCGCAGAGCATCATCAGAGCGCGGGGATCGGAGCGAACCCTCGCGCTCAGCAGGCCGAAGAACGGTAGCACGAACTGGCCGAAGGCCACAGCAGCAAGCAGATATTGCCAGCCCTGCTCCGATCGGGCCTGATACCACGACACCTCGTCCGGGATGTTGCCCGACCAGATCACGATGTACTGCATGGCATGAAGGTAACCCCACAGCAGGATCAGCGAGAGCAGCAGTCCGCTATAGCCGGCGCTGCGTCCCGTCGGGCGTCCCGCGAGCAGACTGACGCCGAGCACAAACGCAAAGCTGCTGAGCAGCGTGAAGCTGAGATAAAGAAGGCCGTAGACCGAGGAATGAAACTCCGGCTCGAGCGATTCCATCCAATCGATGCCGGCGAGCGATACGGTCAAGGCGTAGACGACCAATCCGGTCGACGCCGCACGCACCATGGCGACGTCGTCGCGCCATGCCCGGCGGAGCCAAACCGCAAGCCCGATCCAGAGCCCAAAATAGATCGCGCCGCGCAATATGAGGAACCAGGGTGCAAGATAGTGCGCCTTGAATGATGGCAAACCGCTCGGATCGACCATTGCCGGATAAATCTGCTTCATGAAAGGCAGGACCGGCACCGACGCCAAGGCAATGACTGGCAGCAACCCCGCTGCGGCGACAAATTGCGCGTGCAGCGCTTCGGTCCAGGCGCGACGAACCAGATAGCTGGTCATCCACAGTGCCAGAGCTCCGATCGGAACCGCACCCCACGTCACCCACGCCACGAGATACGCCGATGCGGTGGAACGGCCATCGAGAATAAAGCCGGTCACCAGGGGCAATCCCGTAACGACGAGAACGATCGACCTGATATCGCGGCGCATGCTCATGGCTGCCCCGTGAGCTTGGCGCGCGCGTCCGGCGGAACGTCTTCGATCGAAGTACGGCGGCTCAGCTGCAGGGCGCGGAGATAGGCCACGATGGCCCAGCGGTCCTGGGCTGGCACGCGCGCGGCGTAGGAGTACATCGCGCCATAGCCGTTGGTGATCACGTCGAAGAAGTGCTGATCGTCCGCCGCCACCAACCGGTCGACGTGGTAGCTGGTCGGGTGCGGCATCCCGCGACGAACGATGATGCCATCGCCGTCGCCGCCCGCGCCGTGGCACGGCAAGCAGAAGATCGCAAATCGCTGCCGGCCCCGGTCCAGCAGTTCGGCCGATAGTGCGGGTTTGGTCGTCGCCGCCCTCTCCCGCTCCGGATCGTCGCGCGCCACGGTGTTGGCTGGAGCAGGACGCAATACGCTGCCACGAAACAGTGGCGCCCGGGAATACTCGCTGTATTTCGGCTGCACATCCATATTCTGGTCGCAGGCCGCGAGGGCAAAGGCGAGCGTGACGGTGAACACCGACCTGATCATGGCGGCACGCGCTCCACCGACGCCGCGCCTACGCCGGTCAGGAACGCTGCAGTCGCCCGGTCGTCGAACATTGGGTCCTCACCCTTGATACAAAGGAAGAAGCGGTCCTTGCTGGCGAGGTGGAAGCGCGACGCCGAGAAGACTGGATAGTTGAGCCGCGGCAGGCCGTTCCAGCAGAGCATGGCGACCACCATCGCAAGTGCTGAGAACAGGATAGTCAGCTCGAATGTGACCACGGCGAATGCCGACAACGCGTAGATCGGTCGGCCCCCGACATTCAGGGGATAGTCATAGCTGACGAAAATCTGCATCAAGAGCGCGGTGCCCGCTCCTGCAAAGGCGCCGACCAGGCCGACCACGGAGATCCAGGGATGCGGGATATTCAGGATGCGCGCCAGGCCCTCGACGGGAAACGGCGTAAATGCATCGAGCTTGCGATAGCCGGCGGCGCGCGCGTGCCGTGCGGCGGTCAATAGCGCTTCCGGGCTCTCGAACTCTCCGAGCATTCCGTAGGCGCGCTCAGCCATGATGCGCCTCCGCCTTTTCCTCGTGGAGGAGCTCCTTGGTCTCGAAGACCGAGATCATCGGGATCAGCCGCACGGCGATCAGGAACGGCACCAAGAACAGACCGATCGTGCCAAAATAAGTCGACCAGTCCCAGAAGGTCGGCGTGAACTTGCTCCACGACGACACCAGGAAGTCGCGATAGAGGCTCGTGACCAGGATCATGTCCCGCTCGAGCCACATCCCGACCGCAACCGAGATCGAGATTAGGAGCAGCGCCCAACCGGAGCGCCGCACGCCGCTCCACCACAACGCTTGCAGTGGGACGAAGTTGAACAGCACGGCGCCCCAATAGGTCCAGGCGTAGACACCGGCGACGCGGTCCAGCAGCGTCCGCATCTCGTGCGCCTCGCCCGAGTAGAGCGCATCGAACACCTCGAACACGTAGCCGTAACCGGTCATCAGCCCGGTCGCGAGCAGGACCTTGCCGAGCACATCAAGATGATCGTCGGTGACCAAGTTTTGCAGCCCGAACCAGGAGCGCAGCGCGACAGCGATGATTGCGACCACTGCAAAGCCGGAGAACGCGGCACCCAGCACGAAATACGGCGGGAAGATCGTCGAGTGCCATCCCGGGATCTGCCCGGCTGCGAACAGCAGCGACACCTCGCTGTGAACGGACACAACCAGCGGCACGGCGAGCGCCGCGGTTACCCGATAAGCCTGCGACCAGCGCAGCCAATGTACGGCAGAGCCACGCCAACCGAGCGACGTGATGCCGAAGAAGATCTGCCAGCCCCGTTTGGTCGCGCGGTCGCGCGCGGCGGCAAGGTCCGGGATCAGCCCGGTGTACCAGAACAGCAGAGAGACCGTCAGATAGGTCAGCACCGCCCAGATGTCCCATTCCAGCGGGCTGCGGAACTGCGGCCAGACCCCCATCGTCGCGGGATAGGGAAACATCCAGTAGACGTACCAGGGTCGACCAAGGTGCAGGATCGGGTAGATACCGGCGCAGACAACCGCGAACAGCGTCATGGTCTCCGCGAAGCGGTTCAGCGAGTTGCGCCACTCGCTGCCGGTCAGCAGCAGCAGCGCCGAGATCAGCGTGCCGGCATGACCGATGCCGAGCCACCAGACGTAATTGTGGATCGCAAACGCCCAGTTGACAGGAATGTTGATGCCCCAGATCCCGACGCCACGCGTGAACAGCTCGGTCACCGAGATCACCAGCAGCAACAGCAGAGCGCTCGCCAACGCCATCGCGATCACCCAGCGGCGTTCCGCCGGAAAATGCAGCGGAATGCCAGTGAGCTGGTCGGCGATGCCCCCCATGCTCTGGCGCCTTGGCAGGATGTCGGAACGATCGCTCATCCCTGCCCGCTCCCAGAGCCGTCCTCGCGCCAACGCGCCAGATATGTGGTGCGGGGACGGGTACCGAGTTCTTCGAGCAGGGCATAGTGCCGACCATCGCGCTTCAGCCGCGCCACCTCGGAATTGGGATCGTTGATGTCGCCGAACACGATCGCCTTGGTCGGACAGGCTTGCTGACATGCGGTCACGACCTCGCCGTCGCGCAGTGAACGGCTCTCCCTATCGGCCGTGACATGGGCCGCCTCGATGCGCTGGACGCAATACGTGCACTTCTCCATCACGCCGCGCGAGCGCACCGTCACCTCGGGGTTGTGCGCGGCCTGAGTCGGGGAATCCGCCGGCGCCCGGTAGTCGAAGAAGTTGAAGCGTCTCACCTTGTAGGGGCAATAGCTCGAACAGGTCCTTGTGCCGATGCAACGATTGTAGACCATCTGGTTGAGCCCTTCCGGACTGTGCGTGGTCGCATGCACCGGGCATCCCATCTCGCAGGGCGCGGCCTCGCAATGCATGCATGGCACCGGCTGAAAATAGCTTTTTGGCTCATCGATGCTGCCGTCATAGTACCGGGCGATCCGCAACCAATGCATCTCGCGGCCAACCTTGACCTGCTCGGCCCCCACGACGGGCACGTTGTTCTCAGCCGTGCAGGCTGCCACGCAGGCATTGCAGCCGATGCAGGCGTCGAGATCGATCACCATGCCCCATGCGTTCTCCGAGGACGCCCATTGCGGATAGAAGCTTGCCTGCTCGGACGACGACGACTTCACTGCTTCGCCGGGGCCCACTTCGCGAACGAGATCGAAACCTTCCATGCGGTGGTGCAGCTGCGTCACCGCGAGCGTCTCGGTCCCATCGACCTTCCGCAAGCTGCCCCTGGCGAGCCACAGTTGATCCGCCGGCCGCAACCGGTAGGCATCGTAACCAAGACCGTCGCCAACCCGCCCGGCCCGGGTGCGGCCGTAGCCGAGATAGAGCGCGACCGTATTGCCAGCCTGGCCCGGCATGATCCAGACCGGACCGGTGACACTGCGCTCGCCAATTCGCACCTCCACGTGATCGCCATTGGCGACCGGGATGCGCCTCGCCAGATCGGGAGCGATCGCGACAATATTGCTCCAGGTAACCGTCGTGAGCGGCTTCGGCAGCTCCTGCAGCCAGCCGATATTGGCATACTGGCCATCCCAAATGGTCGGATCAGGCCGGAAAACGATATCGATTTCACCATGCGGCAAGGGCGCGGTAACAGTTCCACTTGCCGGCCGTGCGTCCACAAAGGACGCTGCGCCCTGCACGAAACCATTATGCAGCGCCTGCTTCCAGCGCGTCGAATACGTGTCGCCGAATCTGGCCCGCCAGGTTTCACGGACGGCGGCATCAGAAGCTGGATCGATCTCGCCGAGCAGCATCGCGATGATCTGGTGGATGGTTCTCACGTCGTAGAACGGTGCGATCACCGGCTGGATGATGGTCGTCGTCCCATCGACCGCACGCGCGTCGCTCCAGCTCTCCAGCGCATGCGCCATCGGCAGTTGCCATTCGCAGAGCGTGCCAGTTTCATCGCGCTGCAAGCCGAGATGCAGCGAGGTTCTGACGCGCTGAAGCGCCTCCGCCGCCTTGAGCTCGCCGGGCGCACTGTAGGCCGCATTGCAATCGATCACGATCAGCGAATGGACTTTTCCAGCGTCGATGTCGGAGACAAGCTCCGTGAGCGTCCCGGCGTCCGCCGGACCAGCAATCGGCTCTGTGAACTTCAGAGTCTGCCCGGCATTGCCGAGAGCATCATTGATCCTTGCCACCCAGATGGCTGCCGCCTGTCCTGCGACCGGGCCGGCGACGATCAAGGATTTGCCGCGCGCATTGCCGCAGGCATCAGCCGCGCGCTTGATCCAGTCGCGCTCACGTTCCGTGATCTCGCCCGCGGCGGCGCCCGAAACGCCAAGCGCGTGCGCCAACGCTTCCGCGAGAACGGGCATACGCGAGGCGTCGGCGATCAGCCGGGCAGCAGCAATGGCGCCAGTCGCCGAAGGCACGCTTTCTGCCATGAGCAATCGATTGCCGGGACGATCGCCAAAGCGATGCCGCGATGCTGCCCAGCCCCGCGCATTGCGCACCTGGTCGAGGCCGGGGCCGAGGACATCATCGTCGAGGCTAACGATGACGTCGCATTGTTCCAGCACGTAGTGGAGGTCTAACGGCTTTCCATAAGCGGCGTTGGCGAGCGATCGCTGGGGAGATGTCGCGACGGGAGCATGGAGATGAAGCCGTGCCTTGGGAAATTGCTTCATCAATTCATCGAGCTGTCGCAACAGGGTCGGCGAGGTAATCGGACCGGCCAGCAGTCGCAGCCCCTCGCCTCCGTCCTTGCTGAACCCCTCGCGCAGGACACCGACCGCCGCAACCACGTCGTTCCAGCTCACCGGTTCGCCGCGGCGTGTCGGAGCCTGGGCGCGGTCGGGATCGTAGAGCCCAAGCACTGCGCTCTGCATGAAGATGTCGCTTCGCCCGCCAGTCACGGGGTGGTCGGGATTGCCGTCCAGCTTGGTCGGCCGGCCCGAATAGGTCGTGGCGATCACCGGCTGCGCATAGCCGTCAAGGACGACAGCGGTGGCGTAGCGACGCGGCACTCCGATCGTCGCGTCGTCGGGTTGATCGACATAGGGTAGCGCCGCCACGAACGGACTCTTCTCGCAGCCCGCGAGCCCGGCGAGCGCGAAGGATGCGCCCATCAGCTTGAGGAACTCGCGCCGCGCGGTCGGCGAGAATGTCCGAGCGGCTGGATATTCGGCATCGACGAAGGCCTGGAACGCGGGATCGTGAGAGAGTTCCTCGATGCCCGACCACTGGCGCCGCCCACCGTCCGGCGCGATGGGCTGGTTGTGGTATTGGCGGGCGTTGCGCGTCATCGGTGACACACCGTGCAGTGGGTAAGTTCGCCGAAGCGGATCTTTTCGTGCGCCGCGATGGTCTCGCCCTTGGCGCGAGCATCCGTCGGCGGCACCCATGCCATATCGGTGATGTGCTCCGGCGGCCGCAGCTTCGGTGCCGGGTCGCGATGACAATCCAGGCAAAACTCCATGGTGAATGGCTTGGCGCGATAAGTCAGCGCCATTTGATCGATTCGGCCGTGACAGTCTGCGCATCCAACGCCTTTGGCGATGTGGATGTCATGGCGGAAATAGACGTAGTCCGGAAGCTTGGCGACGCGCGTCCATTGGATCGGTGTGTGGCGGGCAAGGCTTTGCCGGACCGGTTCCAGCATGGGGGCGTTGGTCCAGATCTGCGAATGGCAGGTCATGCAGGTTTCCGTCGGTGGCAAACCGGCCTGGGGGCCGCTCTCGACATTGCTGTGGCAGTAGCGGCAATCGATCCCGAGTTCGCCCGCGTGGTGGCGATGACTGAACGGCACCGGCTGACGTGGGCGGACGCCGGTCGAGGTCATGTAGGACGACCGCGCAAAGCCAATGATGCCAACCGTGCCACCGGCCATCAGCGAAAGACTTCCGACAAGGAACAGCCGCATCCACGCATCGGCGGCGGGTGAAAAGAGCTGAGCCATCCGTGGCCGATCAGCTGGCGGGCACCTGATCGTCAAGCTCGGCTTCGTCGATTGGTTCCTAATCGAGGAACGCCAGGGCCCGCTCGGCATTGACCATGGGCGCGCTAGGACCCGGAACATGGCTCAGACCAGCGGATTCGACTTCGAACGGTCGGACATCGCGACCAATGCCGTCGCCTGGATCGCAGCCGGTCTGGGTGCGTTCGTGCTGATTGTTCCCATCGCAATGCCGCTGATCTTTCCGCAATCGTTACGCCACGCCAGTCCCGCCGCGCGGCCGGCACTGAGCTCAAACGCTCCGCCACTCGAAGTCACCCCATCGGACGAACTCGAACGCGCGCGCCGTGAGGATGCCGAGATGACCGGCAGCTATGGCTGGGTCGATCGCGACCGCGGGATCGTGCGCGTGCCGATCGAGCGCGCCATTGAGATGCTGCTGCGAAAGGGCCTGCCGGGATGGCCTACCGCATGAACTGCGATCTCTCCGCCTTGTCACCGGCGGTGACCTGAGCATGTGGCGCCAGTGGATTCCGTTCTGGCACCCCGGCGTGTCTCCGGAAGGCGGCGACGTCGATCTGCTGTTCGCCGGCCTGTTGATCGCCAGCGCGCTCGTGCTGGGACTGCTGTTCTTCCTGCTAGCGCTGTTCTGCGTACGCTACCGCGCCGGCAACGAGGTCGACCGCGAGAACCACGAGGCCAAGAGCTGGCACTGGGAGGTCAGCTGGACCACGGCGTCCCTGCTCTGCTTTCTCGCGCTGTTTGTCTCGGGCGCCGGCGTCTACTTCGAAATCTACCGCAGGCCACCTGACGAGCTGACGGCTTTCGTGGTCGCCAAACAGTGGATGTGGAAAGTCCAACACCCCGGAGGCCAATCCGAGATCAACGTGTTGCATATGCCGGTCGACCGGCCGATCCGGCTGGTGATGGCCTCGCAGGACGTCATTCACAGCTTCTTCGTTCCCGCGCTCCGGCTGAAGCACGACGTGGTTCCCGGCCGCTATCAGGACCTCGAACTCACCGCGCAGAAGGCCGGGCATTATCACCTGTTCTGTGCCGAATATTGCGGCAGCGCGCATTCCGGAATGACCGGCGAAATCGTGGTGATGGAGCAAGTCGAGTTCGCCGACTGGCTCACGCAGCAGGCGCCTGCGAGCCCGCTCGCGGATGAAGGCGGCGCCCTGTTTCGCGAACTCGGATGCAGCGGCTGTCATAGCGCAGGCAGCAAGATCCATGCTCCGCAGCTGGACGGGGTTTACGGACGCCCGGTGCCGCTGTCCGACGGCAGCACTGTGATTGCCGACGACAAATATATCCGCGATTCCATCCTGCTGCCCCGCAGCCAGATCGCCGCGGGTTACGAGCCCCTGATGCCGTCTTTCGCGGGGAAGGTCACCGAGGACCAGTTGCTTCGTCTGGTCCTCTACATCAAATCGCTGGGTCGAGTGCCATGACCGAACCCGATTACCTCACCGTCCACTACACGCTTCGTTCGTGGTTCTTCACCACCGACCACAAGCGGATCGCGATCCTCTATTTCGCGAGCCTCACCTTCTTCTTCTTCGTCGGCGGCGCGGCAGCGACCGCCATGCGGATCGAGCTTGCCACGCCCCAGGCCGATCTCGTCAGCGACGACACATACAACCGCCTGTTCACCATGCACGGCATCATCATGGTGTGGTTCTTCCTGATCCCGTCGATCCCCAACACGCTCGGCAACTTCATCGTGCCGCTGATGATCGGCGCGCGCGACCTCGCCTTCCCACGGCTGAACCTGCTGAGCTGGTACATCTTCATGCTCGGCGGCAGCGTGACGTTGTTTGCGATCCTGGCCGGCGGCATCGATACCGGATGGACCTTCTACACTCCGTTCTCGACGCTCTATTCCAACAGCTACGTCATGGTCGCCGCAGCAGGCGTCTTCATCGCGGGCTTCTCGTCGATCCTGACCGGGCTCAATTTCATTGTCACCATTCACCGGCTGCGCGCGCCGGGATTGACCTGGTACCGGCTGCCGCTGTTTCTCTGGTCCCTCTACGCGACGTCGGTGATCCTCGTGTTAGCCACTCCGGTACTGGCGATCACGCTGGTGCTGATTGCGGTCGAGCGCTTCTTCGGCGTCGGCTTCTTCGACCCGCGGATCGGTGGCGACCCGTTGCTGTTCCAACATTTGTTCTGGTTCTACTCGCACCCCGCCGTCTACATCATGATCCTGCCCGGAATGGGCGTGATCAACGAGTTGATCTCATGTTTCTCTCGCAAGCAGGTGTTCGGCTACAAATTCGTGGCCTGGGCCAGCCTTGCGATCGCAGCGCTCGGCTTCCTGGTCTGGGGCCACCACATGTTCGTGACCGGGCAATCGCTGCTGGCAAGCCTCGTATTCTCCTTCATGAGCTTCGTCGTCGCCGTCCCCTCGGCGATCAAGGTGTTCAACTGGACCGCCACGCTGCACAAGGGCTCGTTGCGGTTTGACGCGCCGATGCTCTATGCGCTCGCCTTCATCGGTCTGTTCACGATCGGCGGGCTCACCGGCCTGTTCCTCGCCTGCCTTGCCTTCGACGTGCACGCCACCGATACCTATTTCGTGGTCGCGCACTTCCACTACATCATGGTCGGCGGCATGGTGACGGCCTATTTCGGCGGGCTGCATTATTGGTGGCCGAAGATCACGGGCCGGCTCTATTCGGAGTACTTGGCGCGGGCCGCGGCAATCCTGATCTTCCTCGGATTCAATCTGACCTTCTTCCCGCAATTCATCCTCGGCGTGGAAGGCATGCCGCGGCGTTATCATGTCTATCCGCCGGAATTCCAGGTCTGGAACGTATTGTCGTCGGGAGGCGCGACCATCCTGGCCGCCGCCTATCTGCTGCCGCTGTTCTATCTCGGCTATTCCGTTTTCTTCGGCGCGCGCGCGTCGGCAAATCCGTGGGACGCGCCGGGGCTCGAATGGCAGACCTCGTCGCCTCCGCCGGAGCACAATTTCGACGTCCAGCCCGTCGTGACACGTGCGCCCTATCAATACTCCCGCAAGTTCGAAGCGGAGCCGCAGAATGCCTGAGAGTCCCGCCTTTGCACCGCAGTTCACGTCGGTCAGCCATCGCGATGAGTCCGCCGAACTCGGCATGTGGGTCTTCATCGCGACCGAGGTTCTGCTGTTCGGCGGCCTGCTGCTCAGCTATTTCGTCTATCGTCACGCCTATCCACAGGGCTTTGCGGCAGGCAGTCGACACACGGAGATCGCGGTTGGAACGGCCAACACCGCGATCCTGCTCACCTCGAGTTTTCTGGTCGCCTGGGCCGTCGAGATATTCTCGGCGGAGACGCGAAGATTGGCCGCCGGGCTGCTCGCCGGCGCGATCTGTCTCGGGCTCGCCTTCATCGCGCTCAAGGGCTTTGAGTATCATGGCGAGTACGAGGAGCACCTCGTGCCGGGTGTCGACTTCCAATTCAAAGGCGACCTCGCAAACGGTGCTCAACTGTTCTTCATCTTCTACTTCATCGCGACCGCAATCCACGCGCTCCATATGGTCATCGGCATCGGTCTGTTGGCAGTGCTCGCTCTGCTCTGCCGCAATGCCCCTTCGACTCGGCATCGCGCGGCACTGCACAGCGCGGCACTGTACTGGCATTTCGTCGACATCGTCTGGATATTCTTGTTTGCGCTGATCTACCTGCCGGGAAGGTCGACCGCATGACGCAATCCCGCCCCTCGCTCCCACTGGTCGCCGCATGGCTTGGCCTGCTTGGCCTGCTCGCACTGACCGTGACGATCGCCTATGTTCCGCTCGGCAGCGCGAATGCAATCGTCGCCATCGGGATCGGCACCGCCAAGGCGGCCGTGGTCGCCGCCATCTTCATGGAGCTGCGACATCGCGGCGCCCTGACCCTTTTGTTTGCCGGCGCCGGATTGTTCTGGCTCGGCATCCTGCTATGGCTCGGCTTGATGGATTTCCTGACCCGGACCTGAATTAGTTGGTTCTGGCTTGCAGCGCCGCGCGTTCCGTCCTGGCCTGTGCCTCGCTGACGGCCGGCCCCTTGCCCAAATGGTTGCGGACATAGGTGGCAACGGCGGCGACCTGCGCGTTGTTGAGCTGCCAGCCGAACGCCGGCATCGCGGGCCCGGTCGGCTCGCGATCGGTCGCCACGCTCTGCGCACCCTGCAGGATCACCCGCAACACGGTCGTCGGGTCGCCGGTGTCGACGGTTGCCGCGTGCGAGAGATCAGGGATCAGGTTCGGCACGCCGGTGCCGTCGGATTTGTGACAGGCCGAACAGAGGTCCTGATAGATCGCGCCGCCGGCCGTAAGCACCTTTTGGTCAGTCGAACTGTCCACCGCGGCCTTGGGTCCGCTGACGTCCTTGAGATACGTCGCCATCGCCTTGACGTCCTCGTCCTTCAACTTCGAGGTCGAGAGATCGACGACCTCGCCCATCAGGCCGGCGGCCGCGGCAAAGCGATTGTGGCCGGTCTTGAGGTACTGCGCCAGATCGTCCGCGGACCACGATGCAAGCGGCCCCTCTCCACTGGTAATGTCGGGTGCCACCCAACCTTGCAGCGTATAGCCCTGCAAGGACGCTGATGCCTTGTCGCCGCCAAGCAGCGTCTTGGGCGTATGGCAGGCCCCGCAATGGCCCGGCCCCTGCACCAGGTAGGCGCCTCGATTCCAGTCCTGCGATTTGGCAGGGTCGCCGTGAAACTCACCCGGCGCAAAGTACAGCCTGTCCCAGGCGGCCATCATGAACCTGATGTTCAGTGGAAACGGCAGCTTGTTGCTGGCAACGGCATTGCGCGCCGGTGCGATCGTCGAAAGATAGGCGCGAACGTCCTTGACGTCCTGGCGCGACATCCGGGTGAAGTACGGATACGGCATTGCCGGATACAGCCTCTTGCCGTCTCGGCGGATTCCCTGTCGCACCGCCGCATCGAATTCTGCATCGCTCCAGGCGCCGATGCCAGTGTCGCGGTCCGGCGTGATGTTCGGCGCGACCAGTACGCCGAATGGCGTCTCGATCGGTCGGCCGCCGGCGAACGGCTGTCCGCTGCCCGGCATGGTGTGGCAGCTGCCGCAATCGGCGGCATTGGCGAGATAACGGCCGCGCTCGATGGCGGCAAAGTCCTGCGAGCCCGCGCCAATCGCCGCTCCGCCGCTTGCCACCAATGCAGCAGCCATCAGCGCGAGTTGCGGCGGCCTAGGCATCGATCAACTGTCCCGGGCTCTTCAGATACTTGCCGCGGATCGCGTCCGCGGCCCAATAGGCCAGCGCCGCGACCGTGCCGGTCGGATTGTAGCCGGCGTTCTGCGGAAAGGCGCTGGCGCCCAGCACGAACAGATTCGGCACGTCCCAGCTCTGCAAATAGCGGTTCAACGCGCTGGTCGCAGGATCAGTGCCCATGATCGCGCCGCCGCACAGATGCGTGGTCTGATATTTCGTGATGTCGTAAGGCCCTCTGCGGTACTCCTTGTGCACCTGTCGGGCGCCCATCGCCTGGAATATCTCGGCAAACTTGTCGGTCAAGAACCTGTTCTGCTTGATCTCGTTGTCATGGAAATCCATGGTGATACGCCCGAGCGGGCGGCCGAAGCGGTCCTTGTAGGTCGGATCGAGATCGACATAGACATCGCGGTAGCTGTACATGCTGCCGTGCACGCCGGTGCCCGGCTTCAGGGCGCTCTGATAGTTCTCCTTGACCGCCTTCTTCCATTGCGCGCCCCACAGCGGCGTTCCCGGCGGCACCGGGGTGGTCTCGATCGGCCGGCCGTTGGTCTGCACCTGCCCCATATAGCCGCCGCCGACGAAGCCATGCGGCCCGTGATCGAAATTGTCGCCGTTGAATTCGTCGATGCACATCCCGATCGCACCCGATGCGATGAAGGGATTGAAGATAAATCTTGCCGGGTCGAAGAAGCTGACGACATCGGAGATGGTCTGGTGGGTGAAGTTGCGGCCGATCACGCCGCTCTTGGCATTGGGATCGTAGGGTTTGCCAATCCCGGACAGCAGGAGCAGTTGCACATTGAAGATCGTATAGGCCGACAACACCACGAGGTCAGCCGGCTGCTCCCACTCGTTGCCGTCAGTGTCGACGAAGGTGACGCCGGTCGCGCGTTTGCCCGAGCTGTCGCGATCGATCCGTACCACCTCGCTGTTGTCCCGCGCCGAAAAATTCGGCTTGCGGATCAGCGCCGGAAGGATCGTTGTCTGCGGCGAGGCCTTCGAATAGTTGCCGCAGCCGAACCATTCGCAGAAGCCGCAATAGGTGCAGGGTCCGAGCCGAACTCCGAGCGGATTCTGGTAGGCGCGTGACATGTTGCCCGATGGCTGCGGGAACGGCTTGTAGCCGAGGTCGCGGGCTGCCTTGGCGAACAGCGTGGCACCGAACGGCTGGTCCTGCGGCGGATTTGGATAGGGCCTCGATCGCGGTCCCTCGAAGGGATTGCCACCCTCGATGATCTTGCCTTTGACATTGCCAGCCTGCCCCGATGTGCCACACAGATACTCAAACTTGTCGTAATGCGGCTCGAGCTCGTCATAGGGGACGCCCCAGTCCTGGATCGTCATATCCTCGGGCATGAAGTTCGCACCGTAGCGCTCGGTCAGATGCGTGCGCAGCACGAAATCCGACGGCAGAAACCGCCAGGTCTCCGCATTCCAGTGCACGCCGCCGCCCCCGACGCCATTCGGCGGCATGAACGCGCCCCAGCTGCGGATCGGCAGCGCCGTCTGGTTCATCTTGTTGCGGAAGGTGAAGGTGGTTTGGTCCGGACGCAGGAACAGCTCATGACGGATGCGGTAGCGCAGCTCGTCCGCCGCATAACCCGGCGGAAAATCGGTCGCGGTGTTACGCCACGGGCCGCGCTCGATCGCCACCACGTCGAGCCCGGCCTCGGCGAGTTCGTGGGCCATGATCGAGCCGGTCCACCCTAAACCGACGATCACGACATCCTTTCTTGGCAGCTTGCGGGCCATGGTTGGTGCTCAAGATTTTGCAGGTGTCCAGTCGGCGCGGCCGGCAATGCCGACGGGGGGATAGGGATAGCGTTCGTTGTGCCGCTTCACCCAGTCGCGATAGTCGTAACGGATGCCGGGAAAGCCGATCATCTTCCAGCCGACCATGTCGCGGTTGCCGCCATGGATCGGATCCGAGAAGAAGCCTTCCGGCACGTCCTTCAATAGGGCGTCGAAGAACCCCTGCGCATCCACACCGTCGAACTTGGCCTCGCCGGCCTCAATCTTCTTGAGCACCGCGTCCTGCTGATCGGCGCTCAACTCGGCAAATGGCCTGCCGCCCTGGCTTGACCGGCAGAAAGCATCGAGCTCCGCCAGTCCCTTGCGATAGAGCTCGGCATGCGGGGTCTGCGATTGCGGTCCCTGCTCCTTGCTGCCCTTGATGTAGGGACCGAGCATGTATAGACCCTCATTCGCGCCATAGGCGCCCTTAAGCTGACGATCGATGAACACGGCGCAGCCAGCATCTTTGCCACCTGGTGTCTCGGGATCCGGCGGAATGATCCGATCGACGATCGCTTCCATAGCGCGCGCCTCGTCGGCGGTGAAGAATTGCCAGGGGCCCAGCGGCTCGATCGTCGGCACCGACATCGGGTGCGGAGCCCAGGGCACGTGATCGCGGATCAAAGCCGCCCGGCTCAGCGATGTCGTGCTCGCCAAGGAGGCTGCCAGCGAAAGCAGGAATGATCGACGCTGCATGGGGGAAGCCCGTCGCACCCAACCCTTGGCAAACGTGGGCCACTTGCGCCGGTTCCTATGCTGCGGCTTGGTCGGGATACTCCTTTCGGACCATTCTTCATGCCCGCCTTCATGCCCGCGCGCGCCCGCCGACGCCTGTTACTTGCCGGGTCAGCCGCTCGCCCCGTATCAAGCTGCGCCTCGAATTCGGCAGCATGGTACGCAGAGGCCCCGCCAAGGCGGGGCCCCGAATGCGATGCTCACCATTTCTGGCGGCCATACCAGTCGTTCACTTCCCTTGCGGCCTGATCCTTTGCATAGCCGTAGCGCTGCTGCAGACGGCCTTCGAGCTGGTCCTGCTTGCCGGCGATCACGTCGAGGTCGTCGTCGGTAAGCTTGCCCCATTGCTCCTTGACCTTGCCCTTCATCTGCTTCCAGTTGCCTTCGACACGATTCCAGTCCATCGCGGTTCTCCGTTGAAAGATGAGACCATCCAACTGGCCCGCTGAAGCTTCGTTCCGCAGCTGACTTGCGGCAAGACTTCGCAACGAGGCGAGACCTCGTACCACGCCGAACCGAGAGACCCGGCGACGCCTTGTCGCGCCGCAACCAGCGATAGGAACTTGCTCTCCGCAACCGTGTTGAGACGTCCGGACCACCCCAACCCACGGAGCGAGCTATGCCGGAGAAAGACCTCAGCGCCCTTTTCCTCGAAACCCTCAAGGACATTTATTACGCCGAGAAGCAGATCCTCAAGGCGCTGCCGCGCATGGCGAAGGCGGCCGATTCCGACCAGCTGCGCGCTGCCTTCGAGAAGCACCATGACGAAACGGAAGGACAGATCGAGCGGCTCGAGCAGATCTTCGATCTGATGGGCAAGCCCGCGCGCGGCAAGAAGTGCGATGCCATCGAAGGAATCCTCGACGAAGGCAAGGAGATCATGGAGGAGTACGCCGACACGCCCGCGCTCGATGCAGGCCTGCTCTCGGCGGCCCAGGCGGTCGAGCATTACGAGATCGCCCGCTACGGCACTTTGAAGGCCTGGGCCGGCCGGCTCAGCATGAAGGACGCCGTCAAGCTCATCGACCAGACCCTGGCAGAGGAAAAGAAGACCGATGAGACGCTCACCAAGCTCGCGGTCAGCGCCATCAATGCCGAAGCGGCTTGAGGAGCGGGCGATGAAGAGAACCATCATGGCTCTTGCAATGTGCTGTGCTCTGGCCCCGCCGGCGCTGGCGCAATCGGTGAGCGAGAAGACCGGCGTCAATTCCGTGCTTGGCGTTGCACCGAAGACGGCAGACTTCATCAAGGAAGCCGCGACCAGCGATATGCTGGAGATTGAGGCAGCCAAGATCGCCCAGCAGAAGGGCAATGCCGCGGAGAAGAAATTCGCTGATCAGATGGTGACCGACCATACCAAGACCAGTACCGAGTTGAAGGGGTTGGTCAGCGGCGAGATGAAGACGGCATTGCCGACGGGCCTGGACGACAGCTCTCAGAAGAAACTCGACGTGCTGCGCAACACCAAGCCGGACGATTTCGCCAGCGAATATGATCCGATGCAGGTCAGCGCCCACAAGGACGCAGTCTCTCTGTTCGAGCGTTACGCCAAGGGCGGCGACGATTCGAAACTGAAGGACTGGGCCGGAACGACCCTGCCGACACTGCAGCACCATCTCGCGATGGCGCAGGACCTGAATAAGAACCGGAAGTAGCAGGCCGGCGGTGGCCGGTCGTTTCGGTTGGAACGAACGGCCACATGACGGATTGCCTTACCATCCCGGCTTCGTGAGGCAATTCGAATGGCGCAGCTCGACGCCATGCGCACCCAACGAATGGAACTCCGGCATACCGCGGCGCTCGCCGCGGTCGGCATGCTGCTTGGCACGGCCTTCGCTCTCAGTACCCTGATCACGCCGCTATACCTGATCTATCAGAAGGCCTTTGGCTTCTCGCAGATCACCCTGACACTCATCTATGCGGCCTATGCGATCGGCAATATCGCCGCGCTGCTGTTGTTCGGTCGCGTCTCCGACCGCGCAGGCCGGCGGGTGACGGCATTGTCTGCGACCGTGGTGCTGATCGTCGCCGCTTTGGTCTTCCTGTTTGCCGACGGTATCACCTGGCTATATATCGGCCGTGTCCTCAGCGGGCTTGGCATCGGCCTTGCGAGCGGCACCTGCAATGCCTGGCTCGCCGAACTGGTCGGCGAAGCCGAAAAGGGGCGCGCGGCCACCATCGGCACCAGTACCAACTTCATCGGCCTCGGAATTGCTGCACTGCTGTCAGGGCTGCTGGCGCAGTACGCGCCGTGGCCGCTGCAGCTCTCGTTCGTGATCTATCTCGTGGTGGCGTGCGCGGTTGCGGTGCTGATCTGGTTCACCCAGGAGACCGTGCGGAATCCCGATCATGGCCAGATCGAGATGCGGCCGAAATTGGCGCTACCGCGAACGATCCAGGCGCAATTCGTGGCTCCTGCCATCACCGGCTTCGGTTTGATGGCACTGGTCGGCTTCTATGCCTCATTGATGCCCGCGATTCTTTCGCACGATCTTCATATCGAGAACCGCGCTGCCGGCGGAGCACTGTTGTTCGAACTCGCCATTGTCGTTGCGCTGGTCATCGTGGCGACCCAGACGCTTGCCAGCCGGACCTCGATGCTATGGTCGCTCGCGCTGATGATCCCTGCAGCCGCGGCGATCGTGATCGCTCAGGTTTCCGCGTCGCTTTGGGTCATGCTGGCAGCGACTACCATCGTGGCCGTATCCGCCGGGCTGGGTTATCGCGGCAGCCTTCAGGTCGTCAATCAGATCGCGCCCGCCGACCAGCGCGCGGCCGTCGTCTCGACCTATTTCGTGTGCTGCTTCATAGGCAACGCGGTGCCCGTGATTGGTGTCGGCGTGTTGTCGAGCCTCACCGATACGATCGTCGCCGACATCGCATTTTCCGCGACGATCGCGGCTTTCGCGCTGGTCGCGCTGATCTTCGGCGCCATCTACCGACGCTGACCACAGCCGCGGCTGAACTTGTCGTGCGCAAACGCATCAGCAAGTCCTCGACGATGGCTCGATCGGGAGGTTAGATCATCGCATGGCGCGCATCCTGATTGGTACATCCGGCTGGCACTATCGGTCATGGCGCGGTCCGTTTTTTCCCGAGGGATTGCCGCTCAAGCGACAACTCGACTACTACGCTCGCCAGTTCCCGACCACGGAGCTCAATGGCGTCTTCTATCGCACGCCCACGGAGAATGCGGTCGTGGCCTGGCGCGAAGCCACCGATAAGGATTTCGTCTTCGCCTGGAAGGCATCAAAGTTCATCACGCACTGGAAGCGCCTCTCCGATAACTCGATCAACAGTCTCGAATTGTTGGAAGATCGTCTGTCGTTGCTGCGCAACAAGGCCGGCCCGATCCTGTTTCAGCTGCCGCCGAATTTCACGGTTGACGCCGACCGCCTGGCGTCGTTCCTTAAATTGCTGAAACGGCGACGGCGTTACGCCTTTGAATTCCGTCACCCGAGCTGGTACGAGCCGCGCATCCTTAAGACTTTGGCAGCACGCAACATCGCTCTGTGCATATCCGATCACCACGACGCACCCGCGCCCTGGAGGCGCACGGCCGACTTCGTCTACGTCCGCGGCCATGGTCCAGGCGGACAGTACCGCGGCCACTACAGGCCAGCCGAGCTTTCGGAGTGGGCGAAGCGCATCCGGAGCTGGAAGAGGCAGGGATGCGACGTGTATGTCTATTTCGACAACGACCAGAAAAGCGCGGCGCCGGCCGATGCGAAACGCCTGCGCGAATTCCTTGGCTCGGCTGGCCCGCAGCCGGCCGGACGATAGGAGCCAAGCGTTCTGGTCCGTTCGCGGTGATGGACTTGATGCGGCCCCCGCTCGGCGTCCTGACCGGCGTCGCCACCGAGAACGGCAAGTAAACGCCGCACAGAGTTAGGAACGCCGCTCCGGACCGCCTCGTTGGGCCAGTACGCACCAATCAAATGGAGAGGCGATCATGAAAATATCCGACGCAATGACGTCCGAGGTCCAGCTGTGCACTCCCGACGACACGCTCCGCGACGTTGCCGAAGCCATGGGAACGCTGGGAGTTGGCATGCTGCCGGTTGCCGACGATGATCGTCTGGTCGGGATGATCACCGATCGTGATATCGCGGTTCGTGGCATCGGAACGGGCCGCGGCCCGGAGTCACGGGTCGGCGACATCATGACCGCTGAAGTGAAGTATTGTTTCGAGGATCAGGAGATTGAGGACATCGCGCAGAACATGGGAGCGATCCAGGTTCGACGCCTGCCCGTGTTGGACCGTGACAAGCGCCTGGTCGGCATCATTGCGCTCGGAGATATCGCCCAAATCCAGCCGAACGATGGCACAGGTGCGGCTCTGAGCCAGATCTCCCGGCCGACGACCCAACACGCACAATTCTAGCTACCCGATGTTCCATGCTCCGCTTCGCGAATTGGCTCGCGGAGCAGAGCGCTGGTGATGGACCAATGGCCGACTATGTAGCGTGGATTGCAATTGCCGCTGGAATCGTCGCGCTCGTCGCCGCCGCACTGCTTTGGCGCGCCAACTACGTCAGCTCCGATTGAGCTGGATTGAGTCCGATTGAGCTGAACTGACGATTCTCCATTAGCCGATCGCACGGCTTGCTCTTCACGTCTCGTTCCGCTCGTATCGTTCGCGGACGACCTCATCTCCTGTCTGCACCGCCCGTCTGTTGCGGAAGTGATACTGCAGCACTCCGAAAATCAAGGCTGTGAGGAGAACGAAAGCTGCGATGCCATAGATGATTTCCAGGCCCATATCCATCAGTCTTCTCCATGCGTTCCGACCACGAGTTCCCGGTCCGCCCTCACCGGCCGTCGCAACGGTCTAACCACAATCATCGAGCGGCTGACCGGTTTGGTCGATCACAGGCTTATCGTTGACGATCGCGAAGTGAAAGGCTGCCCTTGGGCCAGCCCTTCTGTTCTCGTCCACTATTGCGTGTTCGATTCATGCCATTTTTCCAAGTCGGGCTTCTCGTCTCCGGAGCGCTGTTCCTTTTCGGGATTGCCTTTCCAGGGTTTATCGGTTTGCGCATGTGAACCCCAGTCGTTCGAGCGGCCGGAATCCTGCGTCACAGGCTTTCTATTCATGTCGATCTCCATAGGAACAGAAGCGCAGACGAGGCGATGGGTTCCTAAGCTGCCGCCGGAGGCCGCGCGCAATCTACCGGCTGCCAGGATTCTCGCCTTTCGCACGTAAGGGTTCCGAACTTAACTTATGTAAATCCCACAACTGCGGCGGTTCAATACAAGTCTTCAGAGTTGCCGAGTTCGACGGGCGGGGAGCCGAAGATGCCAATTGATATGATGATCCGCAAGGTCAGGCTTCATACGGCTCTCGCCGAAGAGGACATCGTGGCTCTGCGTTCAATCGTCTCAAGCGTCAAAGAGCTTGGCCCTGGGACATCCATCGTCCAGGAAGGCAGCATCAGTAGCCATTGCTGCGTCATGTTGAGCGGCTTCTCCTACCGCGCGAAAGTCTCGGACGGTGGCAAACGGCAAATCCTGTCGTTTCACATTGCGGGCGACATGCCGGATTTGCATGGAATGCTCCTCAAAAGAATGGATCATGACCTGACCACGCTGACGGACGCGCGCGTCGGCTTTATTGAGCATCGAGCCCTGAGGAAAGTCATCGATGCCCGGCCTGCGGTAGCCGAGGCCTTGTGGCGAGAAACCTTGATTGACGCAGTGCTGTTTCGTGAGTGGATCGTCAGCCTTGGCACGCGCACCGCCGCTGCGCGCATGGCTTACCTTGTCGCTGAACTGCGTCAGCGCCTCGCCGCGATCGATATGGTCGCCGAGGATCAGTTTCGTTTCCCCGTTACGCAGGCGAAACTTGCCGAGGCCCTCGGCTTGAGCACGGTGCACGTTAACCGGGTTCTCCAATCATTTCGGTCTCGCGGCATTCTCGACATCAACGGTCAGCTCGTGACGCTACGCGACATTGAAAAGATCGTCGAAATTGGCGGGTTCAACGAACTGAACTTGCAACTTCCGAATAGCCTCTAGGAGAATACGGATCGGACTTCCGCCATGGCCTCGATGACTTCCCAGTAATCCAGGACGTATCAATATAGGTGAGCCGCCGTCCGGCACATCTCCGAGCAGGCGAGCTAGAGTCGGTAGGCATCGTGCTGACGATCCCGCGGCCTCGATCTTTTCATAGGTATCCCAACGATTCCGGCTCGCAACCACAATCGCGCACGCCGTGCGGACAGGACGCCGCAGTACTGATCACAGAAAGACATCGCGCAGACCGAATTACATCAGACCACCGGCACAGCCGTGGTCGGCCTGCCGCCCATCCACTCCGGCAGCGCGGCACCGTCGCGATGCCTGCCGCCCGCACAGGCCGCGGCCCAGGCGGCGACCGCGCCGAACAGCAGCGCTGCGGCAATCGAGAATGCTAGGATCACCGCACTGCGCCGCGACCGCTGGATGGCGGTTCGGGCATCGCCAATGACGCTGTCGACACGCTTCTCAGCCTCGGCGGCGGCGAGCCCGGTCGCGGCGGCAACCTGCTGGATCAGATAGCTGTGATCCTCGGCGCTGATCCCGCTATGGCCGGAACTGGTCAGTAGAATGCGGCCGGCTTCCGCGCGCTCGTAGCCGATGTCGATATTGGCGGGACGCCGCGCCGATCGATACAGGTGGTCGAGCTCGGTGCTCAGCAACGGCTCCGCGGCCGTCGCGGAGGGGCGGCTCTGGACCACTGGGCGCGCGGCGGACAGGCCGACCAGCGCCACGATCGTCGTCCCCAGAATGACAGCGATCGCCCAGGCTGTCAGGCCATGCAATCCATCGCTGCCCTCGATCATGTCGGACGGTGTCGCTCCGATGATGCGGTGCGCGCGGCCGGCGATATAGCCGCCGACGCCGAAGCTGGCCAGCGCCTGCAGGATCAGATACAGCCCGGACAGCAGAGCAAGCGCCGCCGATGCGTCACGCCATGACGGCGAGCTGGAACTCACGCCCAATCCGAGCGCCGCACCAAATCCGATCAGGATCACCGACAGGGCCGTTGCGACCAGCGCACCGGCGAACACGGGGCTCCATTGCACCCGAAGGCCGGTCCTGCGGTCGGCCGACGCGGCAAGCTCTCGCTCGTTATTCATGATGCGCCTACCGCAATCCGAAGAACGACAATATCGCGAGAATGACGACGATCAGTCCCACCAGATAGATCAGCTGGTTCATGCAAGCCTCCTCAGCTCGAATTCGCCATGACAAGCTGGCCGCCATGCCAAAGTTCCTATGCGGACACGCGGTCAGCAACAAAGCCCAATCTCGCCGGGGAGAGCACGAATAAGCCCCATCGCACAGGCAAAGCCGGATCGCTCCGGTTACACTTGCGCGTTTGCAGTGGAGGCCTCGACGCAGACGGGCTTTTTGACGGCTTTGCCCACGTCTGAGGGACCTCAGGCAGCAGGAGCATCCGCCCTCACCCGCACCGGGATCGATTTCGCCGCCGGTGTCTTCGCCTTCGTCTCGTGATGCCATAGCGGCAACAGCGGATTGCACTCGGGATAGTAGCCGGCGATGCATCCCGGTGGAATGTCATAGGCCACGACGCGCAGCCCGCCAACCTCTCGTGTCACACCATCGCTCGCCGCAGTTGCCAGCGTCACCATCGCGCCTTCCCTCAGCGCAAAGCGGTCGATGTCCCTTGGGTGCATCAACACGACTTGGCGCGAGCCATAGATGCCGCGGAACCGATCATCATAGCTGTAGATCGTCGTGTTGAACTGGCCGTTGCTGCGCAACGTGATCAACTGCACCACGTCGGGGTCGCGCGTTTCCGCCTTTGGATCGCTGGCGAGCGACGTCGGCACAACGAAATTGGCTTTCCCCGTCTTCGTCTTCCATTGCCGTTGACGCGCCGCGAGCGGCCGGTGAAAACCACCGGGTTGCCAGAGCCGTGCGTTGAAGTCGTGGAAGATCTCGGGATAGATCGCCGCGATCGCGTCGCGGATCCGGCTGTAATCGGCCACCCAATCGTCCCAAGGAATACTCGAGCGTCCTGGCGCCGCCGCCTTGGCCAGTTCCGCGATGATCCTCGGCTCCGACAGCAAATGCGGGCTGGCCGGTGCCACCTGGCCTCGGGAGCCATGCATGCAGCCGGTCGAGTCCTCCATCGCCACCGCTTGCCGGCCGCTAGCCTGCTCATCGAACTCGATACGGCCGAGGCACGGCAGAATGAACGACACCTCGCCGTGGACCAGCGCGGAGCGGTTGAGCTTGGTCAGGATGTTGACGGTCAGGCGCAGCTTGCGCCATGCCGGCTCGACCAGCCGATGCTCCGGAACGGCGCGGACCAGATTGCCGCCGAGCAGCACCATCGCCCGCACCGAGCCATCGATCACCTTGGCGCAGGCCTCGACCGTCGTGACACCCCTATTTTCCGGCACGGCGAAGCCGAACTGCTGCTTGATCTTGTCGGCCGGCACCATCGAGGGCTTCTCGGTGATGCCGACGGTCCGTTGCCCCTGGACGTTGGAATGGCCGCGCACCGGAGTGATACCGGCACCGGGCTTTCCGATGTTGCCGCGCATCAACGCCAGGTTGATCAGGGTCTGCACGGTCTCGACGCCTTGCTCGTGCTGCGTCAGGCCCATGCCGTAGATGAACATCACGGCCTTGGCCTGCGCATATACCGCGGCGGCCGCTTCGAGCGCATCCCGCTTCAGGCCGGATCGTTTTTCGATCTCCGACCATTCGCACAGATTCACAGCTTCAGCGAAATCGTCCCAGCCGTGGGTGTGCTCGTTGACGAAGGCCCAATCGATCACAGGATCCTTCGGATCGGCGCGGTCCTCCCGCGCCAGCAGCGCCTTCGCAATGCCCACGATGGCGGCGGTGTCGCCCCTGGACCTGACCTGGTGATATTGCGAGCTTATCCGGGTCGGCGCGTCGGCCAGCATCTCGCCGGGTGCCTGCGGGTTGACGAACTCCTCCAGCCCGCGCTCGCGCAGCGGGTTGAAGGTGACGATCGGCACGCCGCGCCGCGTGGCGTCCTGAAGCTGGTGCAGCATGCGCGGACTTGACGTGCCGACATTCTGCCCGAAGAAGAAGATGCAGTCGGTCTGGTAGAAATCGTCCAGCGTGCAAGTGCCGACCGGAACACCGATGCTCTCCGGCAGCGCCACCGAACTGGTCTCGTGACACATGTTGGAGCTGTCGGGCAGATTGTTGGTACCGTAGGCGCGCGCGAACAGGCCATACATGAAGGACGCCTCGAGCGAGGCGCGGCCGGAGGTGTAGAACACCGCACTATCCGGGTGCAGCGCCCGCAGTTCCCGCCCGATCTCGGCAAAGGCATCTTCCCAGCTGACCGGCACGTATTTGTCGGTCCCCGCGTCCCAACGCATCGGATGGGTCAACCGGCCGGCGGCTTCGAGGTGATGATCATCCCAACTTTCGAGCTCGGTCACGGTCCTTGTCGCAAAAAATTCCGGTGTGACGCGCTTGTGTGTGATCTCCCATGTCGTGGCTTTGGCGCCGTTCTCGCAGAACTCGAACACACGGGGGTCTGCGGGCTTGGCCCAGGCGCAGCTCACGCACATAAAGCCGCCGGTCTTGTTCTGCTGGAACAGAACACGGCTGCCTTTGAACGGGACATGCTCCCGCGTGAGGCTGTTCGCCAGCGATCGCACCGAACCCCAACCACCCGACGGTCCCGAATAGGGCTCGACCTCGAGCGTCTCGCTCAGCCGCTTCCTCGTCATGATCTATCCTTGATGAACTGCGTCCGCGGACGTGACCATTGGCATGTCCGGCAAAAGCTTCACGGATCGACCAATCAAGGTCGGCGATGGTCAAACGTTCCTATCGCGATGGGCTGACTGATGATCGGCTCGTGCGACAGGAACGGTTCAACAGCCTGGGAATTAGCGAGCGATTGACAAAGCCGCATTGCCGGTTCCGCGATAACGACACGAGGCGTCCATGACCGACTCGATAGGAGAACAGCGACCGAGGCGGGCCCTCACGGCCAACACCGGTCTTCGGCGCGGAGCGGAAGCGGGGCACGAAGGCTTGACGGACCCGACCATCCTCCATCCGAAACCACCGTTCCGGAAGCAGTCGCAACCATGGCCGGGTCTTGCGTGCCGGATGGACCCCCGTCCCGATCACGGCGAGACCAGCTACAAGGGGTCGGATCGGCTGGCAGGCCGCAAGGCGCTGATCACCGGCGGCGATTCCGGCATGGGCCGGGCCGCGGCCATCGCGTTTGCGCGCGAGGGCGCCGACGTTGCGATCAACTACTTCCCGAGCGAGCAGCCCGACGCACAGGAGGTCATTGGTCTGATCGAGGCGGCGGGCCGTCGCGGCCTCGCGATCCCCGGCGACATCAGGAGCGAGACCTTCTGTCAGGAGCTGGTGGCGCGCGCCGTCGAGGGGTTGGGCGGTCTCGACATCGTCGTGTGTAACGCTGCCCGCCAGCAGTCACGAGAGTCCATCCTTGATGTCTCATCCGACGACTTCGACGCGACGATGAAGACCAACGTCTACGCCCCGTTCTGGATCATCAAGGCTGCGCTGCCTCACTTGAAGCCCGGCGCATGCATCATTGGGACGACCTCGGAGCAGGCCTACGACCCTTCACCCGAGCTCTACGACTATGCCCAGACCAAAGCCGCAACCATGAACTATGTGAAATCGCTGGCCAAGCAACTCGGCTCGAAGGGAATCCGGGTGAATGGTGTCGCGCCCGGTCCGATCTGGACCCCGCTGCAAGTCTCCGGCGGCGCGTCGATGGAGAAGCTCGAGCAGTTCGGCGGCCAGACGCCGCTCGGTCGTCCCGGCCAACCCGCCGAGCTCGCATCGATCTACGTCCAGCTCGCTGCTGGTGACGCCAGCTATGCGACAGGTCAGGTTTATGGATCGGCTGGCGGATCTGGGCAGCCCTAGCGCTGACGGATGACGTCCTTCCCGGTCCGGGCGCCGATCGGGTTTGACGGGAGCATCACTTCGGAATCGGATCGGAGATATCCGCGCCTGGATTTTCCAGCTTGCCCGCGCGGGCGAGCTGCACGGCGTTTCCGAGCGCACGGGCAACGTTCACGACCTCCTGCTGGAATGCAGCATCCCTGTCGAGCGCCTGGTGTGACGTTGCGTAGGGTTCCATATACCCGACGTAGCCGTCCGCCTCACCGGTGCGCCCGCTCGAGAGGAGACTCATGTCGGTGAGCCAATCTGACAATGATCGACGCAGCGTCTCGGCGCCAACGCTATCCCCATGGACCACGAGGCCGAAATGGCGGCCGGCCAGATGGCGCGGATACGACCAGCCTTTTAGCTCCAGCGCCTTGGCCTCATCAGCTCGCTTGCCGTGCGTCGACGACGGATCCGGATTTCCGCCGTCGGCGCAGACCAGCCGGTCGATCATCGCCTTCAAGCCCGCGGGAGCGTGGTACCAGTTCACCGGTGTAATGATGAGAATTCCGTGGGCCGCCACCCAAAGCGGATAGATGTCGTTCATCCAATCGTCGGTTTGCCCCAGTGAATAGTTCGGGTAGCAGCTGCATGGCCAGTGGCAAAGCGGCATCGCGGTCGCGACGCAGGACTTGCAAGGATGGATCTGCTTGCCGAATTCCGAGGTCAGTCTCGACAGGTCCAGAATATCCACGGCAAGACCCATTTGCCGAAAGACCGGCTCGGCCAATTCGACAAGCCGCCACGTCTTCGACATCTCACCAGGACAGGTGTGGTCACTGCGCGGTGATCCGTTGACGATGAGAATACGCATCGGCTCGTCAACCTTGTCATGACGGCGCTGTGCCTCCAGGATCGCCTGCCGTGCCACCAGCCAGTCGTTCGCGATCTCATAGGACGGATCGGCAAACCCGGGCCCCGCTTGACGCGTCGCCGGCGCTTTGCGCGAATGACTATAGCCGTCCCACGCCGCAGCGACGATCGCATCGACCTCCCGAGTCAACAGCTTGAACGCAGGATCGACGAAGCGACTTCGATACCGCCGCTCAAATTCGTCGCGCGACAGTTTGACAGAAGGCATGCCCTTCCGGACGTCGGGTTGCATCATAGGGGACCAATTATGGTGTCCCGGCATCAATGCGACGGCAACCTCGACCGTTCCAATATCGCGCATGACCATGGCGTTCCGGACCCGATCGTTAGAGACAGTGGAACGCAGCTTGTTTCAACATGAGGAACCTGCTCAAGCAGGCGCGTCAACGACCGGCCACTAATGGGCGCGGTGCGCACCGTACTCCGGCCGAAACCAGCATAGGAACGAGTGCCCCGTGTTGTAGTTGGAGCCAGATCGCGCCGCCAGTATCGATGCTCAAGGCTCCGAGATGAGATTTCCAAGTCGAAGGATGATCCTGGCCGGCGGCGGTGGCTGGCCGAAAACCTCGGATTCCCCACGCCGACCTTCGATCGGATACCCGGAGAGGAACTGTTCATCTTCCGGAGTGAGGTCCCGCCTCCGCTTGCACAAGATGCCGTCGATGGCGCGCGCGCGCATGTGCGGCAAAACATGGTGTTCAAGTTGATGGAGTTGCCGCCAATGGCGTCGCCGGGTGGCCGCGTACGCATCGCCGACACCCGCAACTTTCCGATTTCGACCGACGTCGCTGCGGCACTTGTCGAGGTCGATGCTGGCCGTATGCGCGAGATCCACCGGCATCCGAACGCCGCACGAATTGGTCGCGGCGCATCTGAATATTCAGCGCGGGGTGCTCGACGGACTACGCAGCGACAAGCAGCCCGTCATCTGAACGACATTGCATCATTCCCACAATGAGACGCGGAGACCGTCGATGCCAGAACGCAGGACAATTCAAAAGGCGAAGCAAGACCGGCGCCAGGGCAAGTCTGCAACCACCCAGGCCGGAGAGTTCGTGCACGAGGAGATTCGCAAGGTCCGGCGCGGGCAACACGGAGCGAGATCACCGCAACAGGCGATCGCAATCGGCTTGTCCAAGGCGCGGCGCGCGGGTGTTCCGCTCCGGCCCCCCAAGAAGGGCAAGGCAAAGGCGAAAACCCGCAAGAGCGCCGAATATGCCTATGAGGCAGGTCAAGGCAAGCGGAAGCCCCGCCGCCGGCCCGGTGCTTCGCGTGCCGTATCTCGCGCCCTGAAGCGGGAGCCCCACCGCACAGCATCGCGGTCCGCACTGTCGAAACAGGCACGACAGGCGGCGTCGCACCGCTCGGCCTCGGCGCGCTCGGCCGCCTCCCGCAAGGCAGCCAAGACCAAAGGATCGGCGCGCCGCTCCGCCGCGGCAAAAAAGGCGGCCCGGACGAGGGCGCGTCGACGCTAGGCAACGGTTCAATCGTCTAAGATTGGCCTGCTGATGCTTCTCCAAGGACGCTTCCGATGGACGCCAGCCCACTCGACAAAGCCGACCTGACCGCACTCGACCAGTACTGGCAGGCAGCGAACTACCTATCCGTCGGTCAGATATATCTGCTGGACAATCCGCTTCTGCGAGAGCCGCTGCAACCCGAGCACATCAAGCCACGGCTGCTCGGGCATTGGGGGACAACGCCCGGGCTCAATTTCATCTACGCGCACCTCAATCGCGTCATCAGGGCGCGCGATCTCGACATGATCTACATCTGCGGACCGGGCCACGGCGGACCCGGCATGGTCGCCAACACCTACCTTGAAGGAACCTATTCGGAAATCTATCCGGATATCACGCGTGACAAGGACGGCTTGCGAAAGCTCTTCCGGCAGTTCTCGTTTCCAGGCGGCATTCCGAGCCATGCCGCTCCCGAGACGCCCGGATCTATCCATGAAGGTGGCGAACTCGGGTATTCGTTGCTGCATGCCTACGGGGCGGCCTTTGATAACCCGAACCTCATCGTTGCCTGCGTGATCGGCGATGGGGAAGCCGAGACCGGTCCCCTCGCCGCATCCTGGCATTCGAACAAATTCCTCAACCCGGCGCATGACGGCGCCGTCCTCCCGATCCTGCACCTCAACGGCTACAAAATAGCCAACCCCACGATTTTCGGGCGCATGCGCGACGAAGAGATTGCGGATCTGCTCAAGGGGTATGGCTATGACCCGCTTTTTGTCGAAGGCAGCGATCCCAACGACATGCATCCAAAGATGGCGCGGGCTCTCGACGAGATGCTCGATTGCATCGGCGATATTCAGGATCGAGCCCGCGATCACCAGCGTGGAGGCCGCCCACGCTGGCCGATGATGGTCTTGCGCACTCCGAAGGGATGGACCGGTCCGAAAGAAGTCGATGGCAAGAAGATCGAAGGCTTTTGGCGTGCGCATCAGGTTCCCATCGAAGGGGTCCGAACCAACCGCGCGCATCTCGGGATTCTCGAGACCTGGATGCGGAGCTACCGGCCCGAGGCATTGTTCGACGAGGCTGGCTGCCTGCGCGCCGACCTTCAGGCGCTGGCACCAGCGGGCCCGCGCCGGATGGGCGCCAACCCGCACGCCAACGGCGGAACCCTCAAACGAAAGCTGACGCTTCCAGATTACCGCAGCTACGCAGTCGATCTCGTGTCGCCCGGCTCCCAAATCGGCGAGGCCACGCGGACCGTGGGCGGTTATCTCCGTGATGTCATCGGGCTGAATGCGGCGGACAGGACATTTCGACTGATGGGGCCGGACGAAACCGCCTCGAACCGGCTCGACGCGGTTTTCGAGGCCACCGATCGCGTCTGGATGGAAGACATTGAGCCATTCGACGTGGGCCTTGCCCCCGATGGCCGCGTCATGGAGGTGTTGAGCGAGCATCTGTGTCAGGGCTGGCTCGAGGGCTACCTGCTGACCGGACGCCACGGTCTCTTCAACTGCTACGAAGCGTTCGTTCACATCGTCGATTCCATGTTCAAATCAGCATGCCAAATGGCTCGAGGTCTCTCGCCGCCTGCCCTGGCGGCGACCGATCGCATCGTTGAACTATCTGCTCAGTTCGCATGTCTGGCGTCAGGATCATAATGGATTCACGCATCAGGATCCGGGCTTCGTCGACCTCGTCGCGAACAAGGATGCCGACATCGTTCGCGTCTACTTTCCACCCGATGCGAACACCTTGCTCTGCATCACGGATCACTGTCTCCGCACCTACGATCGTATCAATGTCATCGTCGCCGGGAAGCAGCCGTCGCCGCAATGGCTCTCGATGCAGGAGGCTGAGTCGCACTGCAGGGACGGCATTGGTATCTGGCAATGGGCGACCTCGGAGGGGAGCGATGAACCAGACCTGGTCATGGTCTGCGCCGGCGACATTCCAACGCTCGAGACCCTGGCCGCGGTCAGCCTGCTCCGCGAGGCGATGCCCGATCTGAAGATCCGCGTCGTCAACGTCGTCGACCTGATGACGCTGCAGCCGCGCGAGCAGCACCCGCACGGCCTCTCCGACAAGGAATTCGATCGTCTGTTTACGCGTGATCGACCGGTAATCTTCGCCTATCACGGCTATCCCTATATGATCCACCGCCTGACCTACAATCGCGCCAACCATGACAATATCCACGTGCGCGGCTACCGGGAAAAGGGAACCACGACCACGCCATTCGACATGGTGGTGATGAATGAGCTCGACCGCTTTCATCTCGCGATAGAAGCGGTCGAACGCGTTCCCGGCTTGCAGGCGAAGGCGACCGCGATCCGACAGCTCTGCGAGGCAAAGCTGACCGAGCATCACCGCTATATTCGCGAGCATGGTGAGGACATGCCGGACATCCAGAACTGGCACTGGCGTCCCATCTCCGGGCAGGACGAGTGATGGCCAAGGCAATTCTCGCTCTGAACGCCGGCTCATCGAGTATCAAGTTCGCAGCCTATCGGGCCGATGGAGATGATCCTGGGCTCTCGTTGATTTGCAGAGGGCTTTTCGACCGGCATGCTGCGAGTGCAGGGTTCACCATCAGGGATGCCGCGGGCCGGATACTTGATCAAGCGCGGCCTGCCTCCGATGACCAGGCTGATTCCATTTCCTCGTTGCTTCCGCGGCTGCAACCCATTCTCGGCAAGGACGTCCTGGCTGCGGTCGGACACCGGGTCGTGCACGGAGGCGCGCACTTCTCCGCTCCCGCCCTGATCGAGGGCGACGTGCTGCAACGGCTCGATGCGCTGACGCCGCTGGCGCCACTCCATCAACCTGCCTGCCTTGCTCCGATTCGGGCCCTGCAACAGGCGCGTCCCGACCTTTTGCAAATTGCCTGCTTCGACACTGCATTTCACGGCGATATGCCCTCGGTCTACAAGCGGCTGCCAATTCCGGACGTCGGAGACGGCATTCATCGATATGGATTTCACGGCCTCTCGTTCGAATACGTTGCTACCCGACTTCGCTCCCCCCAACAGCGCACTGTCATCGCGCACCTGGGCAACGGATCGAGCGTATGCGCGCTTCAGAACGGCAGAAGCATCAACACGAGCATGAGCCTCACGCCTCTGGACGGCTTGATGATGGCGACACGGTGCGGAGCCATTGACCCGGGCGTTCTGCTCTACCTGCAGAAGTCGAACAGACTCTCGGTCCAGGAACTCGAGGATATTCTTTATCGTCGATCAGGATTGCTCGGCGTCTCCGGTATTTCCGCCGATATGAGGGCACTTCTCGCGACAACCGAGCCTAACTCGAAACTGGCGGTCGATCAGTTCTGCGCGCGAACGGCGGAGTACGTTGCGGTGATGGCGACTAACCTCGGCGGCCTTGATGTTCTCGTGTTTACCGGCGGCATCGGCGAGAACAGTTCGCGAATTCGTGGCGATATCTGCGCGAGACTTCGCTGGATCGGCATCGAAATCGACGAGATTGAAAATGAGCGGGGCTCGACCACGATTTCCTCGCCCGGTAGCCCGATCGAGGTTCGGAGGATCCCCACGGATGAAGAGGCAATGATCGCCGAGCACACTCTGGTTCTGCTCGCCGGATTGAGCCGATGAGGCCGTCGGCGTGGCCGTCTGCGCTGCGCCTCCATATCGCAACGACCAAGGGCTTCTGGGAGACAAGTTCAGGAATGAGCCCCGGGGGCCGAGTTGCGACAGTGAAGTGACCCCGACCGGAAAGTGATCACGATGATCGCAATGCCCTATGACTATTTTCTGATATCGTGGTTCGCACTCGCCTTCGCTTCGACGGCGTACGTCGCTTACGATCAGTTTGCTGGCAATCCCGAACCTACCGTGATGAAATGGGGCTTCATTCTCATCACGCTCTACATGGGGCCGTTCGGGCTTCTCCTCTATGTCCTGACGGACAAGGAGCCGCGGCCGGGCGAGCATGAGGCATTCACCGCTCCCTTATGGAAGCAGGGCGTCGGCAGCACGATCCATTGCGTCGCGGGCGACGCAACCGGTATCATCCTGGCGGCGGTGATCACCGCATCGCTTGCCCTGCCGATGTGGGTCGACCTGATCGTCGAGTATCTGACAGGGTTCTCGTTTGGCCTGTTCGTCTTCCAGTCGCTCTTCATGAAACGCATGATGGGTGGCAGCTACTGGGACAATGTCAAAGCGAGCTTCATGCCCGAGTTCATCAGCATGAATGCGATGATGGCCGGTATGGCCCCCACGATGAGCACCTTGATGATGGGCCGCGACATGCGCGCGATGGACCCGCTCGAGCTTGTCTTCTGGGGCGTGATGTCAATTGGCGTCATGGTCGGATTCTCGACCGCGTATCCCTTTAACGTCTGGATGGTCAAGAATGGCATCAAGCACGGCCTGATGACCGAGCGCCCGCATGCGAAGCAACAGCAGCACGCACATCAAGACCACAAGCAGCATCGCCACGGCGAACAGCAGAGCGCCGGGCAAGAGCACCGCGGGATGGCTGGCCGAGGCATGAAAAAACAAGCAACGATCGCACAGCAGGCCGCCCTCGCCGCTGTCACGTCATTGCTCCTGATCTCCGGAATGGTCCTGCCGGGCTTCTCGGTCAATCTCGGCCTGAGCGGGCACGATGTCGATGATGCGATCATGCCGCCGGGCATGATCGGTACTTTCGATCTCTCGGGCGATGCGATGAAGGACATGGCGGCCGTCAAGCCGCGGCAGGTCGGCTATGTGGCGCCAGCCGACGCCCGTGGCGACCGGGTGCTGGAGCCGCGGATCGAGAACGGCGTCAAAGTGTTCGATATCGATGCGTCCGTCATTCGCTGGAACATCCTGCCCGATGTCGCGGTGGACGCCTATGCCTACAACCGCCAGATCCCCGGGCCGCGCTTGCAACTCACCGAGGGCGATCACGTCCGGATCAACTTCCACAACAATCTGCCGGAATCGACGACGGTCCACTGGCACGGGCTGATCGTACCGAACGCGATGGACGGCCCGGCCGAGATTACGCAGCCGCCGATTCCGCCGGGTGGCTCGTACACATACGAGTACGAGGTCGGTCAGCACGGAACCTATTTCTATCACAGCCATGATCGCCCGGATCGCCAACAGGCGCTGGGGCTGTATGGCGCGCTGATCATCGCGCCGAAAGATCCGAACTCCGAAGTCGCGGCCGATCTCGACTATGTCGTCCAGTTGCAGGAATGGCTGAAGCGCGAATGGCGCACTTACCCGGCGATGCTGATGGAAGGCGAGATGCCGAACTATTTCACCATCAACGGCAAGGCCTATCCGGCGACCGACACGATATCAATGAAGGTCGGTCAAACCATCAAGGTCAGGTTCATTGGCACCAACAACAATTTCGTGCACCCGATGCATATCCACGGCGGCCCCTTCGAGGTCGTGGCGGTTGACGGGGTGACCCTGAGTGACACCGCGCGTTACCAGGCCGACACAATCAATGTCGGACCAGGGCAGCGTTACGATGTGATCTGGACGGCGCGCAAGCCGGGCAAATGGCTCGTGCATTGTCATATCCCGCATCACACCGAGAATAACAACACCGAGCAGAATGGCGGCGGTGGCTTGATGCTGGTCTTGAACGTTGAATAAGAATCTTCGGGGCATTCGCCTCAAAGCCGCGCGATGGCATCCATTTTCTCGAGAGTTGACGTCTCACATGATCTCGACCATCCCATAGCGTCTGCACCGGGTTTCAGCCACTCCCTCCCGACCTCGTTCCATCATTGAGCGCACCGATGCCCCGGTGCGGAACCTGATGAGGCGAATGATCGCTCCATGCCGCGGCAGAGCAATCGGATCCGGCTACAGCCGCGCCAATCGCGCGGGGGCACGGCATCATTTCGGAATAATAGAATAGTACCGCTGATTTGCCCGCCATGTCAAGTTCCGTGACGAATGCCGGATCGAACACCGGGCTACCGCCCGGCTCCTTTGCATGGGGTTGTTTTCGCTGTTTTGGCCGTGCGCCCCGCGAACGAAGATCGGCGATAACCTCGGCCTGTCGCGGGGCGGATTCAGGCGCGCAGCCGCAGCGAGATCTCGGTGCTGGCGAACGTCCTGTCCGGCGTCAGCACCACCATGTCGACGACGGTCATCGAGCCGGGCTGGCTGTAGACATATTTGACGTGCCAAAGCGGCCCGATATCGGGCGAGATGACAAAATCACCGGATTCGAGCGCCCTGGCGATCGTCCTGACCGCCTCGCTATTCCTGATCGGAAGCGAAAACACCGCGTCCATCAGCGCAGCAAGGCTGACGCCCTCGGCGAGGAAGGCGCGCGCAACATTGTCCCCGTGCGCCTGTCGAAGGGCCGACACGATCGCGGCGACAGCTTCCGGGTTCCTCACGCGACGCGCCTTGTTGAGCAGAGTTCGCCGGCCCTCGACTCAACGGGCTGGCTCCAGGCATCTTATAATGCAGGAAACGGCCCGTTGGTAAGGCTTCCGAAGTGCGATTCGCTGCGGCGATCACGCTTCCGTTGACACGCCTTCAACGGACCGCTCGTCACGGTTCGGTTCAGGATTCGAGAGGCGCGATCACCATTTCAACGCTGCCGTGCGGACCGGGTCGTCCCACAACGCGGCCGTCTCGGCATCGAGCAGGCTCACCGTGAGCGAGCAGCCGGCCATATCCAGCGAGGTGACGTAGCTGCCGACCAGCGAGCGCGCGATGCGCAGCCCGCGCTGCTCGAGCATGCGGCGCGCCGCATTGTACATCAGATAGAGCTCGATCGTCGGCGTGCCGCCGAAGCCGTTGACCAGCAGCAGGGCTTCGGAGCCCGTGGGCGCCGCAAGATCGTCGGCGATGGCGGTCGTCATTTCCGACGCGATCGCGTCGGCGGCTTCGAGCTTGACACGGCGGCGGCCCGGCTCGCCGTGGATGCCGACGCCCACCTCCATCTCGTCCGCACCGAGCGCGAAGGTCGGCGTGCCAGCGGCAGGCACCGTGCAGCTGGTCAGCGCCACGCCCATCGAACGCGTCCGCGCGTTGACGCGCTCGCCGAGCGCCACACAGGTCGCGAGATCGGCGCCCTTCTCAGCGGCCGCGCCGACGATCTTTTCGACGACCAGCGTGCCGGCGACGCCGCGGCGGCCGATGCTGTAGGTCGACTTCTCGACCGCGACATCGTCGTCGGTCACGATGGTGGCGGTGCGGCATTCGGCGATCTCGTCCGCCATCTCGAAATTCATGCGATCGCCGGCATAGTTCTTGACGATGAACAGCACGCCGGCATCGCCCGCGACCGCCTGCGCGGCCTCGACGATCTGGTCCGGCGTCGGCGAGGTGAACACCTGGCCGGGACAGGCGGCATCCAGCATGCCGTGGCCGACGAAGCCGGCATGCAGCGGCTCATGCCCGCTGCCGCCGCCCGAGACCAGCGCGACCTTCCTGCGGTTCAGCTCGCGGCGGCGAACGAATTTGCGCTCGGCGCCCAGCGCGACCAGATCGGCATGCGCGGCCGCAAAGCCGTCGAGGCTCTCTGCGAGAACGTTGTCGACCGCATTGATGAACTTCTTCATGGTGTCCTCCCCGCCTCGTTCGGCGTTTTCGCCTATTTTTCCCGCATGACGGCAATCAGGCGCCGCGTGAACTCCTGCAGCAGCGCGTCGAGCTCGGCATTGCGCTTGGAACTGCCGAGATCCGGCAGATGCAGGGTCAGCGTCCGCTCATGCGAGCCTTCGCTGAGCCGGCCGACGCGGCGCGGATGCGCGCGGGCATAGGCGCGCAAGAAGGCCGTCTTGGCCTGCGGCGGGAAGTGGCAGACATCGAAGATCGTGTTGAGATGCTGCACCGGGATCGGCACCGGATAGGCCGGGTTGCTGATCTGGCTGACGAAGCTGCGGTTCTTGCCGATGGCATGGGCCAGCCGCAGCCGCATGCCGGACGGGCGGCTCTCCAGCACTTCCTTGAAGATGCGCTTGTAGACCGCAACCGCGCCGGCTTCGGGCGCTTCATCGGCCGCCGTGTCAGCCAACACTGCCTCCGCTGCTCAGCCGATCGATGGTCTGCTTGATCTGCGCCAATGCCGAGGCGTTCACCGACAATTCGCGCAGCCCGCAGTTCAAAAGCGCGGGCAGACAGCGCGAATCGCCCGCCATGTCGCCGCACAGGCTGACGCTGACGCCGGCGCGGCGGCCGTGCTCCGCGGTCCGCGCGATCAGTTCGAGCACTGCGGGATGCAGCGGATCCATCAGGGGGGCGAGAGCTCCGTTGGAACGATCGCAGGCCAGCACATATTGCGCGAGATCGTTCGAGCCGATCGAGAAGAAGGCGGCCTTGAAGCTCGAGACCGCCAGGGCCGCCGCCGGGACTTCGACCATGATTCCCAGTTCGGGAAGCATTGCGGCAATGCCGTCCGCCTGCAAGCGCTGCACGGTATCGGCGAACAGCTTCCGCCCCGCCTCGAGCTCGTCGGCCGAGGTCACCATCGGGAACATGACCTTGAGATTGCCGCGTACCGCGGCGCGGGCCAGCGCGCGCAGCTGCACGGCAAAAATCTCCGGCCGCGCCAGGCACAGCCGCAGGCCGCGCACGCCGAGGAACGGATTGGCCTCGCCATCCAGCGTGAAGCCGGGCACCGGCTTGTCGCCACCGGCATCGAAGGTGCGGATCGTCACCGGCCGCTGGCCGGCCCAGCGCAGGACCGCATCATAGGCCTGGAACTGGGTTTCCTCGTCCGGTAGCTCGCTCCGACCGGCGAGCAAGAATTCGGTCCGCATCAGGCCGATGCCGTCGGCATATTGCGCGTCCGCGTGATCGAGGTCGTCGACGCGCTGGATATTGATCAGCAGCTTGATGTGCTCGCCGCGCCACGACGCCGTCGGCCGCCGCAGGATGGCGCGCGCGGATGCCCTGCTCTTGCGATGGCTCTCGCGCCGCTTCTCGAAGATGCGCACCTGCTCGGCGCTGGGATCGAGCTCCAGCGTCGCGCCCTCGCCGTCGAGCAGCGCCGTGGTGCCGGCATCGGGAATGCTGCCGAGCTGGACCACCATCGGGATGCCGCGCGCGCGCGCCAGCATCGCGACATGGCTGGTCGGACTGCCGTGCAGCAGCGCGAGACCGCCGCCGCCGGACCAGTCGATCTCCAGGAAGCGCGACGGCGGCAGGTCGTCGGCACAGACCACGCCGCCGCTCGGAATCTTCAGCGGCTCGCCCGCGTCGCCGCGCAGGATGTGGACCACACGGTCGCGCAAATCCGCAAGGTCCGACGAGCGAGCCTGCAGATACTCATCCTCCGCCGCATTGTACTCCGCGATCTGCTCGTCGAGCGTCGAACGCCATGCGAGGTCGGCCGGGCGCCCCTCGCCGATCGACGCGAAGATCGCCTCGATCAGATCCTCATCCTCCAGCAATGCGACCTGAAACTCGAGGATCTGCGCGGCTTCGCCGCCGGCGCTGGCGGCAAGATCGGCAATCTGCCCGCTTGCGAGATCGATCGCCTTGCGCAGCGCGAGCGCCTCCTCGACCAGCGTGCCGGCGACCCGCTCGCCGCCCGCGCCGGCGTCGACGCGGACGAGCGGACCATGGGCAAAGCCGATCGAGGCGGTCCTGCCGCGGTAAGCCAGTCCTGCAGCGCCGCCCTGCATGCTAGCCCGCTCCATCCGGAAAATCGCTGGCGACCAGATCGACCAGCGCGGCGACGGCAGCCTCGGCATCGCTGCCGGACGCCTTTATCTCGATCGTGCTGCCGTGCGTGGCACGCATCGCCATGATCTTGGCCACGCTCTTGGCATTGATCCACTCCGGTGCACCCGCGACCCGCACCGAGATCTGGGCCTGGAATTTCTTGGCGAGCTTGGTCAGCTTGACCGCGGGGCGCGCATGCATGCCCACCGCGTGCACCAGCCGCACATTGCCGGTGAAAATCTGTTCGTCCGCTTTATCAAGCATGCTCATCATCCATCATCGCTTCGCCGACATCTCAGTCGGCCGAGAGTTCTTCGGCCACCGCCTTGACCTGGGCCAGCGTGCTGCCGCCCGCCGCTTCGGTCGCCGCCATCACGGCGCCCTCGACGATCGGCGCGTTGCAGACGACAACGAGATCGCGCCGCGCAGGCTCCAACATCTCGACCGCCATTTCACTGTTGGTCTCGGCACCGCCGAGATCGACCAGCACCGCGACGCCCTTGGGAGACCAGGCGGCATTGATCGCGTCGATGATCAGCGGCACGCTGGTGCCCAATCCGCCGTCCGGATTGCCGCCACAAAAGGCCACCTTGACCTCGCTGCCGACCATCTGCCGCACCATGTCGGCGGTTCCCTTGGCGATGTCGCTGGAATGCGAAACGATCACGATTCCCACGGTGTCGGTCATGCGCGTGCCTCCAGGCCCGCGCACACCGCCTGCACCAGCACGCAGCTCGACCGCGCGCCGGGATCGACATGCCCGACGCTGCGCGCACCGAGGAACGACGCGCGTCCCTTGGTGGCCTGCATCGGCGCGGTCCGCTCGACCGCCTCGGTCGCGGTGCTGCGCACCCGCGCGATCAGATCCGGCTGGCCGGCCGCCGTCTTCAACGTCTCCAGCACGGGAACCAGCACATCCAGCATCGTCTTCTCGCCAACCTGCGAGCGGCCGCGCGCGCTTACCGCGTTGACGGCGCTGCCGAACACATCGGCGATATCCTCGGGCAGCTGCTTGTCATGCGAGAGCGCCTCGCCCGCGGCCAGAAAGAAGCTGCCATAGAGCGGCCCGGAGGCGCCGCCGACCGTCATCACCAAGGTCTTGCCGATCATCTTGAAGGCCTCGTCGAGCGGCTGCGCCGAGATGACATCGAGTTTGCCGAGCACGGCTTCGCAACCGCGCTTCATGTTGGTCCCGTGGTCGCCGTCGCCGATCGCCTGATCGAGGCTGGTCAGCTCCGGCGCGCTGGCGATGACCTGCTCTGCGGCCGCCTTGACCAACGACTTGAATGTCTCTGATGGCACCGACATCTGTTCGATCCTCTCGCCCCTCTAATGAACCGCAGCGGGAATGCGCTGCCCCGCACGGTCGAAATACAGCGGATGCACGAAGTGCAAATCGACCTCCTGGCCGGCCTGCAGCGGCCGATGCGGATCGGCCAGCGTCACCAGCGTCTCGCCCTTATAGTCCAGGTGAATATGATTCTGCTCGCCAAGGTGCTCGACCCGATGCACGCGGCCGACCATCTGCCCGCCATTGCGCGCAGCGAGCTGAAGATGCTCGGTGCGAATGCCGATCGTCTCGGTTCCCGGCGGCACCATGACATCGGAAAGCAGCCTCGCCGGCAGGAAATTGATCTGCGGCGTGCCGAGCCGCGAAGCGACGTAGCTGCTGGACGGGCTTTCGTAGATCTCCCGCGGCGTGCCGAGCTGAAGCAGCTGTCCGTCCCGGATCACGCCAATGCGCGAGGCCATCGTCATCGCTTCGACCTGATCGTGGGTGACGTAGAGGATCGTGGCGCCGAGCTCGATCTGGATCCGCTTGAGCTCCAGCCGAAGCTCGCTGCGGAGTTTTGCGTCCAGCGAGGACAGCGGCTCATCCATCAGATAGATCGAGGGGTCGCGGACCAGCGCCCGGCCGATCGCCACGCGCTGCATCTCGCCGCCGGACAGCCGGGTGGCGCGGTTATTCAGCTTGCTTGCGATGTGCAGCAGCTCCGCGGTCTGCTCGACCCGCTTGCGGATGATCGGCTCCGCCACCCGCCGCGCCGGCGAGCGCAGCGGAAACGCCAGATTGTCGTAGACCGTGAGATGCGGATACAGCGAATATTGCTGGAACACGAAGGCGATGTCGCGCGAGCCCGGCGGATCGTGCGTCACGTCGCGCCCGTCGATCACGACCGAGCCCGCATCGGGGGTCTCCAAGCCGGTAATCAGCCGCAGTGTCGTGGTCTTGCCGGCGCCGCTCGGTCCGAGCAGCACCAGGAATTCGCCGTCCTTCACCGCCAGCGAGAGGTCGCGGACCGCGTCCACCGCGCCGAAGCGCTTGGTGACGTTGCGCAGGGTGACGTCAGCCATGGCGCAGGCCCTCGTCGCTCGCGGTCCTGATCGCAAGGCCGCTGCCGATGTCGAACAACGCCAGCCGCGCTGCGTTGAATTCGAGGCCGATGGTCTCGCCGATCCGCACCGACGCACTCGACGGTAGCCGCGCCGCGACCCGGCCGTAGGCCGTGTCGACGGTGACGATCTGGGTGGTGCCGAGATATTCCGCGCCGAACACCTCGCCGCGCACGGCGCCGGCGTCGGCGAAGCGGATATGCTCCGGACGGACGCCGAGCGCCAGCGGCGCGTTGGCGCGGTCCTCGCGGATCTCCGGCACCGCAAGCCTGGTTTCGTGGAAAGAGATCGCGCGATCGCCGGAGCGCAAGCCGCCCTCGAAGCGCAGGAAGTTCATCGGCGGCGAGCCGATAAAGTCGGCAACGAACATGCTGGCGGGCCGGTCATAGACCTCCTGCGGCGTGCCGATCTGCTCGACGCGTCCCTTGTTCATGACGGCGATCTGGTCGGCCATCGACATCGCCTCGAGCTGGTCATGCGTGACATAAACCGTGGTCGCCTTGATGCGATCGTGCAGGTCGCGCAATTCGCCGCACATCAGATGGCGGAATTCGGCGTCAAGCGCGCCGAGCGGCTCATCCATCAGGAACGCCTTCGGCCGGCGCACCATGGCGCGCCCGAGCGCGACGCGCTGCCGGTCGCCGCCCGAGAGTTTCGAGGTCTTGCTCGACAGCAGATGCTCGATCCGCAGCATCCGCGCGGTCTCCTGCACCCGCTCGCGAATCTCGCGCCTCGCCATGCCCTGGCACTTCAGCGGGAAGCCGATGTTCTCGCCGACATTCATGTGCGGATAGAGCGCGAACAGCTGGAACACGAAGGCGATGTCGCGGGCGGCAGCGCGGTGGAACGTGACGTCCTCGCCGTCGAGCAGGATCTTGCCTTCGGTCGGCAATTCGAGGCCGGCGATCATGCGCAAGGTGGTGGTCTTGCCGCAGCCGGACGGCCCGAGCATCGCGAAGAACGTGCCGTCGTCGATCGTGAAGGTCGAGCCTTCCACCGCGGTGAACTGATCGAACGACTTGCGCAGGTTTTCGATGCGGATCTGTGCCATGGCCTATTCCGGAAAATGGCTGACGATGACGAAGCCGACCGTGCCAGTCAGGATCGTCACGAAGGAGTAGCTGTAGAGATCGATCGACCACGGCTGCACCAGCATGAAGATGCCGCCTCCGATTAGGGTCATTGCGACGGCCTCCCACGGCCCGCGACGGAACCAGCGCGCTACATAACCTTTGGCAACCACAGAGCCGCTCATTTGCGCACCGCTCCGAAGGTGATGCCGCGCAGCAGATGCCTGCGCAACAGCACGGTGAACATGACGATCGGGACGACGAACAGCGTGGTCGCGGCCGCAACCGCCGGCCAGTCCTGCCCGCCTTCGCCGATGATGAACGGGATGAAGGGCGGCATAGTCTGCGCCTCGCCGCTCGTCAGCAGCACCGCGAACGCATATTCGTTCCACGAGAAGATCAGGCAGAAGATCGCGGTCGCCGCAATGCCGGTAACGGCCTGCGGCAACACCACCTTGCGCAGCGCCTGCAGCCGCGTATAGCCGTCGACCAGCGCTGCCTCCTCGTACTCGCGCGGAATCTCGTCGATGAACCCCTTGAGCAGCCAGACCGCGAGCGAGACGTTCACCGCGGTGTAGAGCAGGATCATGCCGAGCCGCGTGTCGGTCAAATTGAGCTGCCGGTACATCAGATAGATCGGGATCGCCACCGCGACCGGCGGCATCATGCGCGTCGAAAGGATGAAGAACAGCAGATCGTCCGCCAAGGGTATGCGGAAGCGCGAGAATGCGTAGGCCGCGAGCGTGCCGAGGAAGACCGCAAGGAAGGTCGAGCCGAAGCCGATGATCAGCGAGTTGACGAAGCGCGGCACGACTTTCGACGGCCCGGCGATCACCATGTCGCGCTGCCGCACCAGCTTGTCGTACCAGGTCTGTGGCGGCGGCAGCTTGGCAATGAAGTCTGGCGTCTGGCGGGTGCGCACGGTGAACAGGTTGACATAGCCTTCGAGGGTCGGCTCGAAGATCACCTTGGGCGGATAGGCGATGGCATCGCTCTGCGACTTGAAAGCGGTGGCGACGATCCACAGCAGCGGCAGGATCGTGATCACCGCATACAGGATGACGAGACCGCCGGCGAACGCCTTGGCGCACGGCGAGGCCTCGACGATGGAATGCGCGGTGGATCTGGCGGCGGCAGCGGTCATCGTTGCTTCACCTTGTTGAGCGTCTTGACGTAGATGTTGGCGGCACCGAACACGGTCACGAACAGGATGATGGCGAGCGCCGAGGAATAGCCGGTGCGCCACTTCTCGAACGCCGCGCGCTTCAACGAGATCGACACCAGCTCGGTGGTCGAGCCCGGCCCGCCCGAGGTCAGCAGGTTGACCATGTCGAACATCTTGAAATTCTCGATGGCACGGAACAGTACCGCGAGCATCAGGAACGGCACCGTCATCGGCAGCGTGATCGACCAGAACTGCCGCCATGCCGAGGCACGATCGACTTCCGCCGCCTCATAGATGTAATCGGGGATCGAGCGCAGCCCGGCGAGACAGATCAGCATGACGTAGGGCGCCCACATCCAGGTATCGACCAGCACGATGGTCCACGGTGCAAGCGACACCTGCCCGGTCATGCTGAACGAGCTTGGCGGCACGCCGGTAAACAGGCTGATCAGGTAGTTGAACGGACCGATCTGCGGCTGCAGCAGCAACGTCCAGAAATTGCCGACCACCGCCGGCGACAGCATCATCGGCAGCAGGATGATCGTGGTCCAGAAACTGTGGCCGCGAAACTGGCGGTTGATCAACAGCGCCAGGCCGAAGCCCACGACCACCTGCAACGCCACCGACGAGATCACGAACTGCGCCGTGGTCTGCAGCCGGAACCAGACGTCCTCGTCGTTGAGGATGTCGCTGAAATTGTCGAGACCAACGAACCGCAGCGGCAGATAGGACATGCTGAGGTTGAGGTTGGTGAAGGACAGCCGGATCATCCAGATCAGCGGAAAGATATTGATCGCAAGCAGCAGCGCGATCGTCGGCGCGACGAACAGCCAGGCGATGGTCCGATCCGACAGACCGTGGCCGCCCCGGGCGATGCGGGATGTAACAGGCTTGCTCACGCCTGGGATCGTAGCATGATCGGGTTGCAGGATCGTCGTCATCGTGTCCATCAGCTGGCTGGATCGGCTTCCCCGAGATCTAGTCGGGGAAGCCAGTTCAGGTGGAGTGTCGGCGCCTTCTATTGCGAGGAGGCGACTTCCTTGCCCTGCTCCTTGAACACCTTGGTCCAGTCCTTGACCAGGAGATCGAGCGCTTGCTGTGACGTGCCCTTGTCGGCGACGACGTAGTCATGCACCCGCTTCTGCATGTCGAGCAGCAACTGCGCGTAGGACGGCTCGGCCCAGAAGTCCTTGACGATGCCCATCGACTCCAGGAATTGCGGCGCGAACGCCGCGCTCTTCGGGAAGTCGGGCGCATCGACCACCGCCTTGAGAGCGGAGTAACCGCCGATCTGCCACCATTTCTGCTGCACGGCGGGCTGCGCGAACCACTTGATGTAGGTCAGCGCATCGTCCTTGTGGTCGGAGGTTGCCACCACCGAGATGCCCTGCCCGCCGAGCTGGGTGAAGTGCCCCTTCGGACCGGCCGGATTGACGAAGAAGCCGATCTTGTCGCCGCCGACATTCGGATCCTTGTAGAGGCCGGGGAAGAAGGCGAACCAGTTCATCTGCATCGCGACCTGGCCGGACTTGAAGGCATCAAGGCCTTCCTGCATGTAGGCGTTGGTCATGCCGGGCGCCGTGCAGCACTTGTAGAGCTCCTTGTAGAACTCGAGCCCCTTGGCCGCGTCGGCGGAGTTGACGATGCCCTGCATCTGATACGGCTTCTTCGGATTGTCGTAGGCAAAGCCGTAATTGTAGAGCACATTGGTCACGCCCATCGTGATGCCTTCCGAGCCGCGCTCGGTGAAGATGTAGGCGCCCGTAGACCTTCTTGCCGTCGATTTCGCGGCCCTGGAAGAACTCGGCGATCTGCTTGAGCTCGTCATAGGTCTTCGGCGGCGCCAGGTCGCGGCCGTACTTGGCCTTGAACGCGGATTGGATCTCGGGCCGCGAGAACCAGTCCTTGCGGTAGGTCCAGCCCACCGCGTCGGCCATCGCCGGCAGCGCCCAGTAGTTCGGCGTGTTCTTCGGCCACTGCGAGTAGCCGACGACCGTCGCCGGGACGAAGTCGTCCATCGAGATCTTCTCCTTGTCGAAGAAGTCGTTGAGCTTGACGTACCACTTGTTCTCGGCGGCGCCGCCGATCCACTGGCTGTCGCCGATGATCAAATCGCAGAGCTTGCCGTGGGAGTTGAGCTCGTTGAGGAAGCGATCGGCATAGCTCGTCCAGGGCACGAACTCGTACTTCATCTCGATGCCGGATTGCTTGGTGAAGTCCTTGCCCAGCTCGACCAGCGCGTTCGCCGGATCCCATGCCGCCCAGCACAGCGTGAGCTGCTTGCCTTGTGCTGCGGCTTCGCCGCCGCCGAAACCGGCGAGTGCCGCGGCCGCAACAACCGCGGACGCCGCCGTACTGCGTAACCATCCCAGTGTTCGCATATCCATTCCTCCCTATCGTTGAAGCACCTAACCCGCTCGACGCATCCCTGCCGGATCGACGCCGAGGATTTCGAAACCGAGTTGATGAGCGATGCTGGAGGCGAGACAGAGCGTTTCCGGACGTTGGGGTCCGGATCGGCTGGGCTCCTCCCACACATCTGCTCGATGCGCGATGTTTATCGTTTTTGTAATACTAAACGTATTACTAAATTCACGAAGTCGTCAAGCCGGTTTTGCAAGCCCGGCGAAAAGTCGGTCGACACGCGCACAGAAGACGAGCCGATTGCGGTGCAGCAAAGGCCTTTTGGCTCTTTCAAATCCACGCTCACGACGCGCGGCGCATTCGGGCAACCACTGGCGAACAGCGAGGCGCTGTTCGCCATTCTGTTTAATAAATTATTTTACTGAACGTTCAGCGCGCCGTGGTGCATGGCGACGCGTCACGGCATGCGAGGTTTGCGATCGCCTAGAGATAGCTTGCGAATGCGAGCCGCTGCGCCGGTGTCAGATGCAAGCCGTGCTTGGTGCGCCGATCCAGGAAGTCGGCAGGACGTTCCGCCCATTCGTTCTCGCGCAGATACACCGCTTCGCGTTCATAGAAGTCGCCGCCGAAATGACGGCCGAGATCGGTCGCACTGCGGGCCGAACCCAATAGCTCGCGCGCACGCGTGCCATAGAGCCGGGCATAATGACGGACGAGCGTTCGCGGCAGATCGGCATAGGCGCGCGCCAATCCCTTCTCGAAATCAGCGAAGCTGCCGCCGATGTCGCCGCCCGGCAGCGGCCGAATTGCGGTCCAGGCAGGTGACAGCTTCGGGAACCACGGTACGAGGCGCTGCATCGCCTGCTCCGCCAGCCGGCGATAGGTCGTGATCTTGCCGCCGAAGATCGAGAGCAGCGGCGGCGCCCCTTCGGCGCCGTCAACCTCGAACACATAGTCGCGCGTCACGGCCGACGGATTGTCGGCATTGTCGTCGTAGAGCGGCCGAACGCCCGAGAAGGCGTGCACGATCTCGCTCGCCTGCGGCGGCGTCCGGAAATAGCGGCGCAGTACCTGCAACAGATAATCGGTCTCGTCCGCGCCGATCGCGACATCCTCGGCGCGGCCCTGATAGGAAATGTCTGTCGTGCCGACCAGCGCAAGATTATCTTCATAGGGATTGACGAAGATCACCCGGCGATCGGTATTCTGCAGCAGATAGGCCTGCGGCCCGTCCCAGAATTTCGGCACCACGATGTGGCTGCCCTTGACCAGCCGCACGCTCTGCGCCGAGTTCAGCCCGGCCACGCCCTGGATGACATCCTGAACCCACGGCCCGGCGGCGTTGACCAGCGCGCGCGCCCGCACGATCTGCGCGGTGCCGTCGCCGCCCTGCATCTCGAGCCGCCAGGTTTCGCCGTCGCGGCGCGCGCGCACCGCCCGCGTCCGCGGCAGGATGCGGGCGCCGTTCCGCGCCGCATCGATCAGGTTGAGGATCACCAGCCTGCTATCGTCGACCCAGCAGTCCGAATATTCGAAGCCTCGCCGGAATTCCGGATGCAGCGGCGCACCCTCGGGGGACCGCGCCAGATCCAGGCTGCGGCTCGCCGGCAGCTGCTTGCGGCCACCAAGATGGTCGTAGAGCAGCAGCCCGGTGCGGACCAGCCAGGCCGGCCGCTGCTCCGGCGAATGAGGCAGCACGAATCGCATCGGCCAGATTATGTGCGGCGCGGACGCCAGCAGCACCTCACGTTCGATCAGCGCCTCGCGCACCAGGCGGAACTCGTAATATTCGAGATAGCGCAAGCCGCCATGGATCAGCTTGCCGGAACGCGACGAGGTGCCTTCGGCGAAATCGTCCTTCTCGCAGAGCAGCACCTTCAACCCGCGGCCGGCGGCATCGCGGGCAATGCCGGCACCATTGATGCCGCCACCGATGACAGCGACATCGACCAGCCCGTGATCCGTGCCTGCGACCGGCGCAGTGCCCGTCATCGCTTGCTGCTACGCCGTTTCTCGGCGCGGCGCGGCGCCGCCTTGGCCGTCGCGCGAGCCTTGGTTGTCGCGCGAGCCTTGGCGGGCTTCGGCGCCTGCAAGCCGTAGGTCGAGAACCCCTTCGCGGTCTCGGCGATCTCCTCGTCGGTCAGGATGACGCGCGAGTCCAGCGCGAGCGAGAGGTAATACTGCTTCGCGATGGTCTCGAGCTCGACCGCGAGCCACATCGCCTTGTCGAGATTGGCGCCGAGCGCGATCATGCCGTGGTTGGCGAGCAGGCAACCGTTGCGGCCTTCGAGCGCGGCGATCGCGTGATCGGACAATTCCTTGGTGCCGTAGCGCGCATAGCCGGCGCAGCGGATCTCGGTGCCGCCGAACGCCGCCATCATGTAGTGGCAGGCCGGGATCGGCTTGCGCGCGATCGCCAGCACGGTCGCATAGGTCGAGTGGGTGTGGACGATGGCGCCGACATCGGGCCGGGCGCGCGTGATGTCGAGATGGAAGCGCCATTCGGTGGACGGCTGCAGCGGCCCTTCCCAGGCGCCGTATTCGCCCTCGAGCGGCATCGAGGCGATCATCTCCGGCTTCATCGAATCGTAGGGCGTCGCCGACGGCGTGATCAGCATCCGGTCCTTGTAGCGCGCGGAGATGTTGCCCGATGTCCCCTGGTTCAGACCCGACGCGTTCATCCATCGGCACTTGGCAATGATCGCCTCGCGCAATTGTCGTTCCTCACGGGTCATACGGACTGCCTTTCTCTTCAGCACGGCTTGCCTCTTCAGCACGGATTGCGCGGCGGTTCGCCGGCCAGGTAGCGGCGAACCTCCTCGGCCGCCTGCTCGGCGGCCACGGTGACGGTGCGCACGGAGGCGCCGGCGATGTGTGGCGTCAGCGTGACGTTGGGAAGCCGCAACAACGGCCAGTCCGCCGGCACCGGCTCGACGGCGAAGGTGTCGAGCATGGCGCCGCCGAGATGCCCCGATGCCAGCGCATCGTACAGCGCCTCGTAATCGACCAGCGGACCGCGCGCGGTGTTGATCAGGAACGCACCTTGCTTGATCCGCGCCAGCGCGTCGCGTCCGATGAAATGGGTGGTCTCGGGCGTCACCCGCGCATGCAGCGTGACGACGTCGGCGCGGCCGAGCAGTTCGCCGAGCGCGACATGCTCGACGCCGTCATTGCGGTCCTGGGCGCTGAGCTGGACATAGGGATCGGCGACCAGGATCTTGCAGCCGAACGCCTTCAGCAGCTTGACCACACGGCTGCCGATTGCGCCGTAGCCGACAATGCCGACCGTCATCTCGCCGAGCTCGCGCCCGGTGCGGTCGGCGCGATAGAGATCGCCGCGCCATTCGCCGCCGCGCAGCGCCTCATGGCCGCTTCGGATCAAACGGGTCTCGGCGAGAATGGCGCCGATGGTGAACTCCGCCACGGCGCTCGCATTGCGGCCGGGCGTATTGACCACCAGCACATTGTGGTCGCGCGCCGCCTGCATGTCGATATTGACCGGGCCGCCCCGCGACACCGCGATGAATTTCAGCATCGGCAGCCGCTCCAGCATCGATCGCGAGATCGGCGCCAGATGGGTGACGAGCAGTTCGGCGTCGCCGATGAAGTCGATGATCTCGTCCGGCTGCCCCATGAATTCCTTTAGGCCGTCGAGCTTCGAGCCGGCATAGCCGTGCTCCATCGGCTCGTCCGGCCAGGGCTGCTCCAGCGAGCGGATATCGACGCCGTTGCCGCAGGCTGTGCGGATATGCTCGGCGAACACCGAGGGCAGCATGAAGCGGTCGCCGACGATGGCGATGGATTTAGACATGGTCGCCTCCGGCGCGCAGTGCGGCGAGTTGTTTCCAGACCGGTCGCGATGCCAGCCGGGCATCGAGATAGGTCGGGAAGATGCTGGCATAGCGCTTCGCCAGCGCGGCGTCGGGCGATTGTGGCGCACTCAGATGCGGCGCAACCCACCGCTCGGCGCAGGCGCGCATGTCGGGATAGGCGTCGGTCGCGACCGCAGCGATCATTGCAGCGCCCGCGGCACCGGCCTCGGCGCGGCTGCAGATGCGGACGTCGCAATCGAGCGCAGCCCCGAGAATGGCGCCGAGCGCACGGCTCTTCGCCGCGCCGCCGGTGATCCTGAGATCGCGCGGCAGCGACCCCATCGCGGCGTAGCAATCCCGTGCGGCGAAGGCCAGGCCCTCCATCACGCCGCGCATCAGATCGCCATAGCGGTGGCGCGTGCGCAGGCCGAAAAACTGCGCGCTGGCCTCGTGCGCGACGAACGGGCCGCGCTCGCCGGCATCGGAGATGAACGGATGGAACAGCACCTCGCCGGGCCTGGCCCGCAGCACCTGATCGTCGAGCCGGCGGATCAATTCGGCGCGCGTGCGCGTCACGCCTTCCGCCGCCAGCATGTCGCAGGCGAGGTCGAGCATCCAGTCGATGTTCAGCGTCGCCGCCATGTTGGACTGCATCTGGGCATAGTGACCCGGCACCGGGAACGGCATGGTGTAGCCGGTGGCCTCGCGGTTCAGCGTCACCGCGTCTGCGCTAGGCACCAGCCGCATATGCATGCCGGTCGAGCCGATGATGGTGCAGCCGACATCGGGTGACGGATCGTACAGCCCGGCCCCGAGCGCATTGCAGATCACGTCGACATAGCCGAGGCAGACCGGCACGCCTTCCGGCAGGCCGATCTCCATGGCCGCTGCGGCTGAGAGCGGATGCGTCGTCACCGCGCCGTCCACGACCGGCGGGAAGAGATGCGTCAGCTCGGCGATGCCGATCAACCGCGCGGTCTCGGCATCGAAGCCGCGCTTGCGGAATTCACCGCAGGAGAAGGTCGCCTCCGACGGATCGGTGGCGCGCTCACCGGTCAGCAGGAAGTACAGCCAGTCCTTGCAATGGAACGCCGTTGTCGCCCTTGCGATCGTCTCCGGCATATACGCCTGCAGCCAGGCCAGTTGCGGGCCCTGCTGGCAGGCATTGAGCCCGGAGCCGGTGCGGCGGTAGAGCGGCGCGTTGCGCTCGCTGGCGCGAATCTCCTCGACCAGCCGGCCGGCGCGCGAGTCGAGCCACAGCAGCGCCGGTGCAACCGGCCGGCCGTCGTCATCGATCAGCCAGGTGCCGTCGCCCTGCCCGGTCACCGCAATCGCCGCGATCCGTGCTGGCAAGTCGGGCACAGCGTTCGCAAGCGCGCGAATCACTGCGACCGTATCGCTCCAGGTCCGCGCCATGTCCTGCTCGACGTGGCCGCCGGGCGCGCTGCTGTACGCATTCGGCCGCGAGACATCGGCAAGCTGCTCGCCGGCCAGCGTGAACGCCACCGCCTTGATCAGCGAAGTGCCGGCATCGATGCCGATGATGACGTCGCGGCGTGCGGAAGCGGCCATGGTCAGGACACCTCCGCATGACGGATGCAGGTTTCGTCGCGGCCGAAGATGTGCAGGTGACGCGGCTCCAGCGCGAACGGGATCATGTCGCCCGGCCGCGCGGCGACGCGGCCCGGCGTGACCGCGATCAGCATGCGACCGCCGCAATCGCCGGCGACATGCGACTGATCGCCGAGCCACTGGTTGGAGACGACCTTGACCCTGACGTCGCCGGTCCCGACTGCGATCTTCTGCGGACGAATGCCGATCCGCACCCGCGGCGTGCCGGCGAGCGCCTGCGCCGCCTCGCTATCCAGCCCCGCACCACCGATATCGAAGTGCATGTCGGCGCCAACCGACAGGCGGAAGCCGCCATCCGATCGCGCCACGCCAGCGTCGAGCAGGTTCATCGGCGGCTCACCGATGAAGCTCGCGACGAACAGGTTGGCGGGCCGGCCCTTCAGCTCCTTCTCGCTGGCGAACTGCTGCAGCACGCCACCTTCCATCACCGCGATGCGGTCCGCCAGCGCGCTGGCTTCGGTCTGGTCATGGGTCACGAAGATCGCGGTCATGCCACGCTCGGCGAGCAGGCTCTTGATCCGGCCGCGCAGCACCGCGCGCAATTGCGGCTCGAGCTGCCCCATCGGCTCGTCGAGCAGATAGAGATCGGCGTCGCGCACCAGCGCCCGCGCCAGCGACACGCGCTGCTGCTGGCCGCCGGAGATCGCGCGCGGATAGCTGTCGAGGATGTCCTCGATCTCGACCAGACGGGCGATCTCGTCGACCCGACGCGTGACCTCGCCGCGCGGCAGCTGGGCCGACTTCAGCGCGAAGGCGATGTTCTCGCGGACCGTTAGCGGCGGATAGAGCGAATAGCCCTCGAACGCCATCGCGACCCTGCGGCGCGCCGGCGGAAGCTCGTGGATCCGCCGGCCGCCCAGCGCGATCGATCCGGCCGAGACGTCCTCGAACCCCGCGATCATCCGCAAGGTCGAGGTCTTGCCGCAGCCCGACGATCCCAACAGCGCGACGATCTCGCCCTTCTCGACCGCCATGTCGAGCGCGCGCACCGCATGCACCGGCGGCTTGCCGCGGCTCTGGTAGACCTTGTCGATGCCTCGAAGCTCGAGCATGTCCATGACCATCTGCTCCTATGCCGCCCTGAGCCGGTGCGTCTGCCCGATCCTCAGCCCGGTCGCGCGATCGAACAGCATCGCAGCCTCAGGCGCGAAGCGGACGAACACGTGATCGTCGGCCGCGCCTTGCGGGGCATCCGGCGGCAGCGCCGCCAGCCATTCCGTTCCGTCGGCGAGACGGAGCAGCAGCACCGCCTTCTCGTGCATTGGCGTGATCGCGAGGATACGCGCCGGGATGGCGTCGTCGCCGGACGCGGACGACACCGAAAGATCCTCCGGCCGGACGCCAAGCCAGCATGCGCCGGGCGAGGCCAAACCATCGGCGGCCCCGAGCCGCATCCTGGCGCCGGCGACGTCCGCCGACAGCATGCCGTGCTCCGCGACCGGCGAGACCTCGGCGAGGTTGATGGTCGGATCGCCGAACAGCCGCGCGACCGCGACCGACGCCGGCTGGGCGTAGATATCGGCCGGCGTCGCGACCTGGACGAGCCGGCCGTCGATCAGCACTGCGATGCGATCGGCGATCGCCATCGCCTCGCGATAGTCCTGGGTGACGTAGAGCACGGCGGCCGTGCCGCGCCGCAGCAGGTTCGGCAGCTCGAGCCGCATCTCGTAGCGCAGCTTGGCGTCGACGTTGCGCAGGGGATCATCCAGCAGCAGCACGTCCGGATTGCCGATCAACGCGCGGGCCAGCGCCGTTCGCTGCTTCTGCCCGTTCGACAGTTCGCGCGGCGCATGGCCAAGCACGTGCTCGATCTTGAGCAGCCTGCTGATCGCGGCGACGCGGCCCGCAACCTCGCTGCCGCCGCCGCGCAAACCGCTTGCGATGTTGTCGCGGGCGGTCATGTGCGGAAACAACGCAAAATTCTGGAACGCCATTCCGATGCCGCGCCGCTCCGGCGGCGCACCGACGACCGAGCGACCGCCGACCAGGATGTCGCCCTCGTCAGGCTCGAACATGCCCGCGATCATGCGCAGCAGCACGGTCTTGCCGCTACCGGAGGGGCCGAACACCGCGACGATCTCACCGGGTTCGACCGCCAGCGACAATCCGTCCGTGGGGCGTGTCGCACCGAACGCCTTGCTCACCGAATTGATTTCGAGACGCGCCATCGGATCAGCCTTTCACCGCGCCGAGCGAGAGCCCCTCGACCAGGTAGCGCTGCGCATAGAGCGCCAGCAACAGGGTCGGCGTCACCGACAGCACGATCGCCGCCGCGATCTGGCCGTACTGGATTCCCGACGCCGTGACGAACGCGAGCGCGCCCACCGTCACCGGCTGCTTGTCGGCGGAGGCCAGGATCAACGCGAAGACGAAATTGTTCCAGCAGAAGATGAATGACAGCAAGCCTGCCGCGGCGATCCCGGGTCCCGCCAGCGGCACCGCGATCCGGGTGAAGGCCTCGCGCCAGGAATGCCCGGCGAGCCGATAGGCATGCTCGATATCGGGGCTGATGTCCTCGAAATAGCCGCGCACGATCCACAGGATCAGCGGCAGCGCGATCAGCTGATAGACCCAGACGATGCCGAAGTAGGTGTCGTTGAGGCCGAGCTCCTGGTAGTACAGCGACAGCGGCAGCAGCACGAGCAGCGGCGGCGCGAAGCGGAACGACAGCAGCGTGAAGGCGATGGTCTCGCCGAGGCGGAATTTGAAGCGTGCAAAGGCATAGGCCGCCGGCACGCCAAGCAGCAGCGCCAGCAGCACCGCCGCGCTCGACAGCACGACGCTGTTGAACAGATTGCGCATGAAGGAGATCTGCAGATTGCCGGCCGCCGTGCGCAGCTGGCCCGAGATCAGCGCCTCGTAGTTCGCAAGCGTCGGCTCGAACAGGATACGCGGCGGAATCCTCAAGATCTGGTCGTTGTTCTGGAACGACATCATGAAGATCCAGACGATCGGGAACATGAAGAAGATCAGGATCAGCGTGAGCGCCACGCCGCGGAAGATGCGACCGGCAAGGCTGGAATGTTCCATCGTGCCCCTCCCTGTCACGCGTGGCCGTGCGCACGCTCGCGCAACCGCAGCCAGTTCTTGATGAAGATGTTCGACAGGATGTTGGTGATCAGCCAGAGGATCATCAACAGCGCCGCCGACCTGCCGACATTGGTGTACTGGAAGAATTCCAGATAGGCCTGGACCTGGAACACCATCAGCCGGTCGCCCGGCCCGCCCTGCGTCATGGCATAGATGATGTCGAACTGCTGGATCGAATCGAGCAGCCGGAACAGCGACGCCGTGATGATGTAGGGCGCCAGCATCGGCAGCGTGATGCGGAAGAACACGAAGCTCGCCGGCACGCCGTCGAGTGCCGCGGCCTCGAACGGCTGCCGTGGCAGCGAACGCAGGCCTGCCAGCAACAGGATCATGATGAAGGGCGTATAGACCCAGACGTCGACCAGCACGACCGTGAACAGCGCGCTCGACGGATCGGAGGCCCATTTGAAGTCGGTGACGCCGAACAGGCTGACCATGTAGGACAGGATGCCGAAGCCCGGATTGGTCATCAGCTTCCACATCAGCGCGGCGATCGCCGGCGCCGTCATCAGCGGCAGCAGCAGCATGATCGACACCGCATTGTGAAAGCGGGTCGGCCGGCGCAGCAGCAGCGCGATGCCGAGGCCGAGCAGCAGCTCGAGCACGACCGTCAGCACGGTGTAGGTGATCGATATCTGGAACGTATTCCAGAACGCCGGATCGGACAGGAAGTCGATGTAGTTTCCGGCGCCGATGAAACCGCGCAGATAAGGCAGGTTCAGCCGGTAGCGTTGCAGCGAATAGACCGCCGCCGTCACGAACGGAACCAGAATCGCCACGCAGACGAGCAGCGCCGGCAGGCTCAGCAGATAGGGCAACAGGCGCACGCGCGGCTTCGGTTTGGCCGGCGCTGCCTGCGCGTTCGTCGGGAGGGTTTGGACCATGCTCATGATGATAAGAGATCGCGTTCCGCTGGCAAACGCCGCCGGCTCGGATGGGACAAGGGTCCGAGCCGGCGGACGGACGCGGTGCGGGGGATCATGCACCGCGGGTTTGATCGGTCAGCCGAGACCGGCCTGCTTGAGCTGGCGGTTGATGCTGTCGGCGAGCTTGTCGAGCCCCTCGTCGACGCTGACCTCCTTCGCCACCATCTTCTGCAATGAGGCGGCCCATTCCGTCGTCAGGTCGAAGAACAGCGGCTGCGCGGTGAAGTAGATTTTGGCGCCGGGCGACGACATGTCGTGCTGCTCGAGATAGCCCGGATAGGATTTCGCGATGCGGTCGCGGAACTCGGTGTCCTTCCACACCGACGCGCGCACCGGATTGACGAAGTCCATCTTGCGCGCGCCGAACAGGTCGTGCTCGACGGACGCCGCCCACTGCATGAACAGCCACGCCGCATCCTTCTGCTTGGAGAAGGTCGACATCGCGAGCGACCAGATCCAGACGTTCGGGGTCGGCGCCTTGGCGGCCGGATTGGCGGCAAACGGCGCATAGCCGAGATGCCCCTTCTCCTTGTTGTCGCCGCCGTTCATGAAGTAGCCGAGGATGTCGGCATCGAAGATCATGCCGGAGGCGCCGGCGCCGACGTCGGTGCCGACCTGGTACCAGGTATAGGTCGACCAGTTCTTCGGGCCCGAGGTCTGGATCATCTTGACCCATTTGTCGTGGAATTCCTTCGAGGCCTTGGTGTTCATCGCGGCCTTGAGCTTGCCGCCCTCCATCACGAAGTCCTTCTGGCCGAAATTCGAATAGGCCGACAGGAAACCGGGATGGATGGTCGCCCAGGAACGCGAGCCGCGCACGCCGACGCCATAGGGGCCGCCGGCGTCCTTGGTGATCTTGGCCGCGACCTCCAGCATCTCGTCGAGGTTCTTCGGCGGCTTGACGCCGACCTTGTCGAAGATGTTGCGGTTGTAGGTGATGTTGTTGAGCTCATAGCCCCACGGGATGCACCACTGTTTGGCCTTGCCCGAGCCGAGCTCGGAGCCGGCGACGCCGTCCCACGCCGTGGAAGCGCGCAGGCCCGGCAGCACATCGTCCCAGGCGAAGGCCGGGTTGGTCTTGGCCGGATCCTTGATGTAGGTGTTGAGGTCCTCGATCCAGCCCGCCGGACCATAGGTCCAGGTCATGTAGGCGCCGGTCATGAAGGCATCGTACTGGTCCGACTTCGACGACAGCGCCGCCGTCACCTTGTCGAAATAGACGTCCTCCGGGAAGATGTCGTAGGTGACGTTCATGCCGGTGAGCGACTTGAACGCCTCGATGTCGCCGATCATCGCGTCGACGTAAGGATGCTTGTTGAGCAGCAGTTTGACGGTCTTGCCGCTCTGCGTCTTCCAGTTGAAGTCCGCAGCCATCGCCTTCGACATCGATGAGGCGAAAGCGGCGTTTGCGGCGATGCCCGCGATGCCGAGCTTGGCCGCGCCGTCGAGGAGATCGCGGCGGCTGATGCGTTTGGCAGCGTAGGAGTCGAACAGATTCTTCTCGCGATCGAACATGTATTTCCTCTCCTTGTTGACGCTTGTTTTATGTGTCCTTCCGGGTCTTGCTTCTTGTCTTGCCGGATGTGGTCTCCGGCTTGTCTGTTGCGAGCGCCTTTGCGGTCGCCTCGTCGATGATGAGGCCGTGCAGAACGCCGCTGCGCAGCACCCCGCGCAACGCGGTCACCTTGGCCGGCCCGCCGGCGATGGCGACGATGCGGTGCTTCCTGAGATCGGCCATGCTCATCGAGGTGGCGCGCGCCGACAGGTCGGTGTCGAGCACCGCGCCGTCGGCGCTGAAGAAATGCCCGAGCAGGTCGGCACAGGCGCCGACGCGCTTCAGCTCGGCGACCTCGTCCGGCTTGATCATGCCACTCGACACCAGGAAGCCGTCGCGGCTGACCTGGCCGATGCCGACGAACAATAGCGAGGCCTGGCGCGCCAGCGCGAACACGTCGGCGATGCCGAATTGCTGCATCAGCACGGCGCGATCGGCGACCGAATTGGCGAACACCGGCACCGGCAACAGATAGGCTTCCGCGCCGGTGCGCTCGGCGAGGCGATGAATCACGTCGAACGGATTGGCGGCAAATTTCCGCGTCAGTCCGCCGAGCAGCGACACGAACTGCGCATCGCGCGCCGGCGTCTGCGGCATCTGCTCGACCACGGCGGCGAGCGTGCGGCCGTGGCCGACGCCGATCACCTTGTCGTCGCCGCGCTCGAGGATCTGGCGCAGGAAGCTTGCGCCTTCCAGCGCCAGCGCCTTCAGCGGCAGATCGCTCTCGCCGAGATCGGGCGCGACGCGGCAGAACGCAAGCCCGAAACGCTGCGTGAGATCGTTCTCCAGCGCGACGCATTCGGCGACCGGTCCCTCGACGAACACCCGGATCATGCCCTCGCGGCTGGCGCGCGCGATCAGGCGGTGCGCCTTGGTGCTCTGGATGTTGAGGCGGTCGGCGACCTCCGACTGCGTCAATCCTGCCGCGAAATACAGCCAGGCCGCTCGCGTCGCGAGCGACGCCTCGCCGTCGATCACCGGCAGCCTGTCGGGCGGAGGAGCCATGTCCGGAAAAGTCCGCTTGCAAATTTCTTCACGTCCTGCAAAAAATTGCAGAGGCCGAACGGGGCGTCAATCCCCCAAACGTGCTGCAGCGCAACCAATGTCGACGCGCGCCGGCACCAGAGAGCGGTGAAGTCGGATGGGAGGTTTGTATCTCGGCATCGATGTCGGAACCGGCGGCGTGCGCGCCTGCGCGATCGATCCGCAGGCCGGCATCCGCGGCTTCGCATCGGTCGCGATGCCCGCACCGCGCGTCGACGGCAACGCCATCGACCAGAACCCGGAGCTGTGGTGGCAGGCCGCGGAGGCCGCAATCCGCAAGCTCGGCGAGACAGTCGGTCTCGACGACGTCACGCGCATCGTCGTCGACGGCACATCGGGCACGTTGCTGCTGGTCGATGCAGCCGGCCGCCCTTGCTCGCCGGGGCTGATGTACAACGACGCGCGCGCCACGCATGAGGCCGCGCGCGTCGCAGCGGTCGCGCCGCGCGAGAGCGGCGCGCATGGCGCGAGCAGCGCGCTCGCCAAGCTGCTCTATCTCCAGAATGACGGCTATGTCGGCGATGCGCGCCACGCGGTGCACCAGGCGGACTGGATCGCCGGCCGGCTTGCCAACCATCATGGCGTCAGCGACGAGAACAACGCACTGAAGCTCGGCTACGATCCGGTCGCGCGCGCCTGGCCGTCGTGGCTCGACCAGCTCGGCGTGCGTGACGATCTGCTTCCCGAGGTGCTGGAGCCGGGAACGCCGTTTTCCGAGCTGGATCCGCAGATCGCGCGTGCGCTCGGGCTGCCCGCCACGGCTCACGTCGCGGCCGGCACCACCGATGGCGTAGCAGCGTTCATCGCGACCGGTGCCGACCAGCCGGGCGATGCCGTCACCTCGCTCGGCACCACGCTGGTGGTGAAGCAGCTTGCGACCCAGCCGATCTTCGCGGCGGACCAAGGCGTCTATTCCCATCGGCTCGGCGAGCGCTGGCTCGCCGGCGGCGCATCGAACTCCGGCGGCGCCGCGCTGCTGATGCATTTCAGCGCAGATGAGATGGAGCGGCTGACGCCGCAGGTGATACCGGACCAGCCGACCGGGCTCGACTACTATCCGCTGCCCAAACCCGGCGAGCGCTTCCCGATCGCCGATCCGGCGTTGGCCGCGCGGATCACGCCGCGGCCTCCGGAAGATTGCCGTTTCTTCCAGGGCCTGCTCGAAGGCATCGCCGCCGTGGAAGCCCTCGCCTACCGGCAGTTGGCGCGGCTCGGCGCACCGGATCTGCGCCGCGTCATCGGGATCGGCGGCGGCGCGAGGAACGATGCGTGGACCAAGATCAGGCACCGCGTTCTCGGTGTCCCGGTCTCGGTCGCCGAGCAGACCGAAGCAAGCTACGGCGCCGCGCTGCTCGCACTGAACGGAGGTCCGCCATGAAGGCCGATGCGACTGCGATCGCCGGCCTTCACGCCATCGCCGACCGCTTCGATCACGTGCTGCTCGACCAGTGGGGCACCCTGCATGAAGGACTGGCGGTGTTCCCCGCGGCACTGGACTGCGTGGCCAGGCTGCGCGAGGCCGGCAAGCATATCCTGATCCTGTCCAATTCCGGCAAGCGCGCCGGCAGCAACCAACGGCGCCTCGCAGCACTCGGCCTGCCGCCCGAGGCCTATGACGGCGTGCTGTCTTCGGGCGAAGTCACCTGGCGCGGCTTGCATGCGCGCGAGCAGGCGCCCTTTGCCGAGCTCGGCCGCACCTGCTTCCTGATCTCGCGCGATGGTGACCGCTCGATCGTCGACGGCACCGGCCTCACGGTCGCTTCGACCGTCTACGAGGCAGACTTCATCCTGCTCGGCGGGCTCGACGATGATGCGGCGGAGCCCGAGCGTTGGCGCGCGCGATTGACCGCGGCCGCCGCGCGGCACCTGCCGATGCTGTGCGCCAATCCCGACCTCGTGATGTTCGGCGCCGCCGGACTGATTCCAGCGCCGGGCGCGCTCGCCGCGTTCTATCAATCGCTCGGCGGCGCCGTGCTGTTCGTCGGCAAGCCGCATCCACCGATGTTTGCCGCCGCACGCGATCAATTGGGACATCCCCCGCCGGAACGGATCCTCGTCATCGGCGACTCGCTCGACCACGATATCGCCGGCGGACGCACCGCCGGCATGCTGACCCTGCTGATCGGCTCCGGCGCGCACCGCGCATCGCTTGCGCAGACGAGCGATCTGCCGAACGCGATCAAGAGCGTCGCCGGCACAGCGGCGCGCACGCCGCACTGGACGATGGACCATCTGACCTGGTGAGAACAGCCGATGCAACCGCCTGAAACACTCAACGAACTCCGCCGCATGTCGGCGCGCGTCGGCAGGAACATCGAGCTGGTGCAAGGCGCCGGCGGCAACTCGTCGATCAAGGATGGCGACGTGCTGTGGGTGAAGGCCTCGGGCACCTGGCTGGCCGATGCCGAGGACAAGGAGATCTTCGTGCCGGTCGCGCTGTCGGCCGCGCGCGCGGCGCTGACGCAAGGCGACGAGCGCGTGCCGCTCGCGCCTGACGCCGGCACCACGCTGCGCGCCTCGATCGAGACCTCGCTGCATGCGCTGATGCCGCACCGGATCGTGCTGCATGTCCACTCCGTCAACACCATCGCATGGGCGGTGCGGACCGACGCCCGCGATGAATTCGCCCGGCGACTGGATGGGTTGGCATGGCGCTACCTCGACTATCATCACCCGGGGCTGCCGCTCGCCCGCGCCGTCGGCGAGGCCATCGCGCAGGATGCGGTCGACGTCCTGATCCTCGGCAATCACGGCCTGGTGGTCGGCGTAGACACCTGCGACGCTGCGGAGGGTTTGGTCGCCGAGATCGAGCAGCGCCTCGCGCTGGAGCAGCGTCACGCACCGGCAGCCAATCATGACGCGCTTCGAAGCATCTACGCAGGCACGAACTATCGCCTGCCGCGCGATCCTCGCAGCCACGACATTGCCACCGACCGCTACAGCCGCGCGATCGCGACCAGCGGCTCGCTCTATCCCGATCACGTCGTTTTCCTTGGCCCGGGCCTGCCGGTGCTGGAGCAGCACGAGAGCCTGAACGCCATGATCGCGCGGACCGCCGCGAACGGACTACCGCCGCCGGTTGCGCTTCTCGTCCCCGATATCGGCAGCCTGATCCGCGCGGATGCAAGCGACGGCGCGGAAGCCATGCTGAGCTGTCTTGCACTGGTCACGTGTCGGGTGCCCCTGACTGCGCGAGTCCATTACCTGACGGCAGAGAATGAGCATGCGCTGCTGAACTGGGACGCCGAGCGCTATCGCCGGCAACTGACCGCGGATCGCTGATCCGCCAGCCAATAAGTCCTGCGTCAGGCCGAAGCCGCTGAGACCAGGCGCCCGATCGCGACGGCCGCGGTCGCGGCCGGCTGAGCACATTCCCGCCGGTTATCGTCTCCTGAAAACTTGCGATTGGACGCTGGTTCGACCCGCGCGCTAATCCCACCACGAAGCACAAATCAAAAGCCGCGCTGGCAGCGATCCATCGCCGAAAGCTTCGTCAGGGAGAAAACATTGTCAGCTCACGCGCACGCGGAGACCAGCGACGACGCGCCCCGTTCGCTGGAGGCCACGCTGAAGGCGATCGGTGTGCCCCTCGCCCTCGTCGTCGCCGCCGCCATCTGGTTCAGCCCGACTCCGGAGACGCTGTCCTTGCAGGGCCACAAGGCACTGGCGCTGTTCGGCGGCATTTTCGTGCTCTATTTGACCGAAGCGATACCCTTGGCGATCGCCAACCTGATGGTCGTGCCGCTTGCGGTGCTGACCGGAACGGCGCCGCTGCGAACCGCGCTCGACGGCTTTGCCGCCTCGCCGGTGTATCTGATCGTCGGCGCCTTCATCCTCGCGACCGCCATGGTGAGGACCCGGCTTGCCGAGCGCATCACCTACATCATCCTGGCGAAGTTCGGCAGCGCGCCGACGCGGATCACCCTCGGGGTGACGCTGGTCAATATCGCGCTTGCCTTTCTCGTGCCGTCGTCGACGGCGCGTACCGCAATCCTGCTGCCGGAATGCCTCAGCATCCTGACGATCTTCGGCGCAGCCGCCCGCTCGCCATTCACGATCAACCTGCTGCTGACGCTGACGATGACCAACGCGACGATCGGCGCCGGCGTGTTGACGGCGACGGTGCCGAACCCGGTCACGGTCGAGTTCGTCGCCAAGATGAGCGGCCACACAATCACCTATGCCGAATGGCTGCTCTACGGATTCCCTCCGGCGCTGCTGATGACCATGTTCACCTGGTGGGTGATCCAGCGGGTGTTTCCGCCGGAGTTCACCGCCGGCCATGAGCAGGCCGATACACGGATCTCGCAGAACCTCGCTGCGATGGGACGGATGTCGTCCGCCGAGTGGCGCGCTCTGACGGTGTTCGTGCTGGTGACGTGCCTGTGGGCGACGCAGGGGCTGACCGGGCTCGACACCACGGTGGTCTGCCTGATGGGCGCCTGCCTGCTGTTCCTGCCGCGCTTCGGCGTCATGGACTGGAACGACGCCAACAAGGGCGTCTCCTGGCAGGTGCTGCTGATCGCCGGCGGCGGCGTGTCGCTCGGCGATATCCTGCTCAAGACCGGCGCCGCCAACTGGCTGGCCAATTCGATCTTCCACGCGCTTGGCCTCGCCGGTGCATCGGCGCTGGTCGTCATCGTGGTCGTGATGTTCATCGTGCAGTTCATGCACATCATGTTCGTCGGCACGACCGCCATGGCGACCGCGCTGTTGCCGATCATCCTGGCGATGGCAGGCACCGCGGGCGTCAACCCCGTCGCACTGGCGCTGCCGGCCGGCATGATCATCGGCGGTTACCCGCTGCTGATGTTCTACAACACGCTGCCGAACATCCTCGTCTACGGCACCGGCCGGCTGCGCGTCGAGGATTTCCCGCGCGTCGGCGTGATCGTCTGCGTCGTCGCCTGTCTGCTTTATGCCCTGTGCGCCGCGACCTGGTGGCACTGGCTTGGACTTGTCTGATCCCTCAAACATCGTCGTCCGGAGAACATCACATGACACTGCCCCTCGCCGGCATCCGCGTCCTCGATCTTTCGAACGTGCTTGCCGGTCCGTTCTGCGGCTATCAGCTCGCCCGCCTCGGTGCCGAGGTGATCAAGGTCGAGAATCCCAAGGGCGGCGATCTCGCGCGCCGGCTCGGCGCCGATCCGGCGATGGCGAAGCACCTGATGGGCCTGTCGTTCGTCGCTGTCAACGCCGACAAGCAGTCCGTCGCGATCGACTTCAAGGCCGACGACGGCAAGGAGATCTTCCTGCGCCTGGTCGAAACCGCCGACGTCGTTCTGGAGAATTTCCGGCCGAAGGTCATGGAACGGCTGGGGCTCGGCTATGAGGTGCTGGCCAAGCGCAATCCGCGCATCATCTATTGCGCGATCTCGGGCTTCGGCCAGGACGGTCCGTGGGCCGGCCGCCCGGCCTACGATCAGATCGTTCAGGGATTGTCGGGCGTCATGAGCGTCACGGGCGATGCCGACAGCGCGCCCCTGCGCACCGGCTTCCCGATCGCCGACACCATCGCAGGTCTCACCGCATCCTTCGCGATCACGGCCGCCCTCGTCGAACAACGACAGACGGGACGCGGGCGGCAGATCGATGTCTCGCTGCTCGAATCGACCTTGGCCGCGATGGGCTGGGTGGTTTCCAACCACCTCAACGGCAATGTCGATCCGCAGCCGATCGGCAACGAGAACTTCACCGCCGCTCCCTCCGGCACGTTCGCGACGGGTTGCGGACCGCTCAACATCGCGGCCAACGAACAGAAGCAGTTCGAAGCGCTGTGCGACATCGTCGGACGGCCGGAGCTGAAGACCGATCCGCTGTTTCGCGAGCGGCAGTCACGCAAGGACTACCGCGTCGCCTTGAAGCGCGAGCTCGAGGTCGCCCTCGCCGCCAAATCCGCCGCCGAATGGGAAACGCTGTTCAACGCCAAGGGCGTTCCGGCGGGATGCGTTCTGACCGTGCCGCAGGTGCTGAACGAAGCGCAGATCGTCGGCCGCAAGTTCGTCGAGAGCCTGAAGGCCGAGGTCTCGGGTGGCCAGACCATGCGGGTCACGCGCCCCGGCTTCCGGCTCGAGACGGACTATCCGGAACCATCGCCGCCGCCCAGCCTCGGCCAGCACACCGAGAAGTGGCTCGGCCAGCTCGGTTTCACGCGCGACGAGATCCGGGCGCTCGGCGAGCGCGGCGTCGTCGCCATCGACAACCGGCCGACGGTGAAGGAGAGCGCCAGGATACCGGACCTGAAGGCGCGCGCCGAGACTTCGAGCACCTGAGAGGACATCGAGGACAGTTGTCATGACCAATCAAGATCCCGCAGACCTGCTGCAAAAGGCCACCCAGTGGTGGTCGACCGACATCATCGACATGAAGCCCGGCGTGATCCGCTTCCGCGGCTTTCCGATCGAGCAGTTGATCGGCCGGGTGTCGTTCCCGCAAATGATCTGGCTGATGCTGAAGGGCGATCTTCCATCTCCCGAGCAAGGCGCGCTGCTGGAAGCAGCGCTCGTCTCCGCCGTCGATCATGGTCCGCAGGCGCCGTCGATCGCGATCGGACGGATGGCCGTGACCTGTGGCCTTCCGCTCAATGGCGCGATGGCGTCGGCCATCAACGTGCTGGACGACATTCACGGCGGCGCCGGCGAACAATGCATGGAGCTGTACGCCGACATCGCGCGCCGGCAGGATGCGGGCGTCGAGCTGAAGGCGGCCATTCAGCAGGGCCTCGACGCTTTCGCGGCGACGAATGGCAAGATCGTGCCGGGGTTCGGTCACCGCTTTCATCCGGTCGATCCGCGCTCGCCCCGGCTGCTCGAGCTCGTCGACGCCGCACGCAGCAACAACATCGTGTTGGGACGCTTCGCCGAGATCGGCCGCGGCGTCGAGGCCGAGATGCAGCAGCGCAAGGGCCGCAAGATCCCGATGAACATCGACGGCGCGACCGCCGTGATCTATTCGGAGCTCGGCTTTTCGCCTGCGCTGGGCCGCGGCCTGTTCATCCTTTCGCGCTCGGTCGGCATCCTTGCGCATGCCTGGGAGCAATCGCAACAAGGCGGCCGGATCAAGGGACCGATGCCGCCGGGCATTCCCTATCGCTACACCGGCCCTGCTCCCCGGGATTTCGCGAAGTGATCCGATCGCGTTCAGCGGGACTGCCGCACGCGTTTCTGGGCTCGCTCGGTGCGGCTGACCACGATGGCCGGCATGGCGGCTGCGCCATCCGTCATGCCGGGCGGCGTGACTTGCTCGAGGAAGTCGCGCCCCCTGGATTTGAGCAGGCCCACGACCCGTTGCGCGGCCGGCGACAGATAGCCGTCGCGGCGGGTGACGAAGCCCAGCGGCCTGCGCATCGTGGTGGCGTCGATCATCAGGCGGTCGAGCTGGCTGCCCAGCCGAAGCGGATGCAGGTTCCGCGTCGACGTGAAGCTGAGCAGCGCCGTGTCGGCGATCAGCTTGGGCAGCGTCGTGATCGAATTGGTCTCGATCTGCACCGTCGGCGGCGCAAGACCATGCGCTTCGAACACATTATCGAGCCATTGGCGCATAGCGACGGTGCGGGCCGGCAGCACCCATTTCGCGGCAACCAGGTCCTCGATCGCGAGCGGCTTGCCGCACAGCGGGTGGTCCTTTGCCGCGACGACGACGACATCGTCCATGCCGAACGCCTCGTGACTGAACTCCTGCTCGTCGGATGGCAGGATCGGGCCGATCGCAAGATCGAGTGTCCGCTCGCGCAGCGCCGCCCTGACCACGCCGCTCATGCCGATCTGCACCTCGATCGCCAGCCCCGGCGCGTCGGCGATGATGGCGCGGCAGATCTGCGGCAGCAGATACTCGCCCATCGTCGCCCCACAGCCGATGCTGACGCGACCGGCCGCACCGGCAGCGAAATCGGTGACCTCGCGCAGCGACTCTTCCATGGCCTCGCGCATCCGCCGGGCCCGCGCCAGCAGCACTTCGCCGACCCGCGTGAGCGTGATCCCGCGCCCGGTCCGCTCGAACAGGTCGGCACCGACGGCTTCCTCGAGGCGCTGGATGCATTTGGTCAGTGCGGGCTGGGTGCGGCCGAGCTTGTCGGCAGCCCGGCCCATATGACCCAGGTCGGCAATCACCTCGAAATAGGTGAGGTCGCGAAGGTCCACGTCTTCCTCCCGGTTATCGGTTCTTGAACATTAGCGATTGGACCGCTGCCCGCTGTTTCTGGCACTTTTGAACCTAACACAGCCGGGCCCCATCGGGGTAACCGGCCACATGCAGGGAGGATCGGCAGATGACCGAGATCGCGGCCAACGGATCGCTCGCGGAAGGCAATCCGGATGCAGGGTTGCTCGCCAGCGCGCTTGCCAAGAACACCTGGCGCCTGGTCCCGCTGCTCGGCCTCGCCTATCTCTTCAACTATCTCGATCGCACCAGCGTCGGCTTTGCTGCGTTGCAAATGAACAAGGACATCGGCCTCAGCGCCACGCAATTCGGCTCGGGCGCCGGCATCCTGTTCTTCAGCTACTGCCTGCTGGAAGTCCCCAGCAACATGATGATGTACCGGTTCGGTGCCCGGCGCTGGCTCGCCCGCATCATGATCACCTGGGGCCTTGCGGCTGCGGCGACCGCGCTGGCGACGGGACCCTACAGCTTCTACCTGATCCGTTTTCTGCTCGGGGTGTTCGAGGCCGGCTTCTTTCCGGGCGTGATCTGGTACCTCTCGATCTGGTTTCCCGAGAAGCACCGCACCGGCGTGCTGGCCCTGTTCATGGCCGCAACGCCGCTCTCCTCGCTGCTCGGCAGCCCGATCTCGGCGGCGCTGCTCGGGATGGACGGCTTCTGGGGGCTCGCAGGCTGGCAGTGGATGTTCCTGCTCGAAGGCCTGCCGGCCTGCGTGCTCGGCATTCTCTGCCTCGTCCTGCTCGCCGACACGCCCGAGCAGGCGGGGTGGCTCACCCGCGAGGAGCGGCAAGCGTTGCTCGCCGCTCTGGCTAGCGACAAGCACGACAAACCGAAGAAGGATCTATGGGCCGCGATGCAGGATGTGCGGGTGCTGATGCTCACCGCGATCACCTTCGCCTTCACGATCGGTTCTTACGGCATCGGCATCTGGCTGCCGCTGATCCTGAAGAGCCACGGCCTCTCCAACATGCAAGTCGGCTGGCTCTCGGCGATCCCCTATTTGTTCGCGACCATCGGCATGTTGTTCTGGGCGCGTCTCGTCGACCGCAAGGGCCGGAAGATCTACAATCTCGTGGCCGCGTTGATCCTCGGCGCGCTTGGCCTTGCGCTCTCCGTTGTCTTCAGCTCGCTGGTTCCGGCGCTCGCCTGCCTGACGCTGGCGCTGGTCGGCACGATTTCGGCACGCACGGTGTTCTACACGATCCCGCAGAGCTTCCTGACCGGCGCCGCGGCCGCCGGCGGCATCGCGTTCATCAACTCCGTCGGTGCATTCGGCGGCTTTGTGGGCCCTTACATGGTCGGCTTCCTGAAGGACGCGACAGGCTCGTTCAACGCCGGGATGATCGGGATGGCTGCGATCCTCGTGGTGGCGACGGCAATTGCCGGCTCGCTCAAGCTGGTCGCCGGCAAGATGTGAGTATGGCTGGCGAATATCGCCTAGCCGACCAGCCCGTAACACCGGCAGCGTCATCCCTGCTCGGCGGAGAGGAACAGGCGATAGGCCGGATTTTCGCTCTCGTTCCAGTAGGGATAGCCGAGTGCATCGAGCGCTTGCACGAACCGGGCGCGCTCCCCGGGCTTGACCTCGATACCCGCCAAAATGCGTCCGTAGTCGGCGCCGTGATTGCGGTAGTGGAACAGCGAAACGTTCCAGTCGGGCGCCAGGCTCTCGAGGAATTTCAGCAACGCGCCGGGGCGCTCCGGAAATTCGAAGCGATAGATCACTTCGTCCTTGAGCAGCGGGGCGCGGCCGCCCACCATGTAGCGCACATGGTCCTTGGCCATCTCGTTCTCGCTCAGATCCAGGATCGGATAGCCCTCGCGCCGGAGCAGCTCCATCACTTCGCGCTTCTCGGCCTCGCCGCGGCTCAGCGCGATGCCGACGAACAGTTGCGCCGGCGCGGTGGTCTCGGCAAAGCGGTAGTTGAATTCGGTGATGGCCCGCGAGCCGAGGATCCGGATGAAGTGGCGATAGCTGCCCGGCTTCTCCGGCACCGTCACCGCGAGCAGTGCCTCGCGATGTTCGCCGACCTCGGCGCGGTCGGCAATGGTGCGCAGCCGGTCGAAATTCAGATTGGCGCCGCTGTTGACGGCGATCAGGCCGCCGTCGCTCAGCGCGCCGCGCTCGGCATAGGCCTTCAGGCCAGCGAGCGCCAATGCGCCGGAGGGCTCGGCCACCGATCGCACGTCGTCGAAGATATCCTTGATGGCGGCGCACATCGCGTCGGTGTCCACGGTGACGACCTCGTCAAGCAGGTCGCGGCAGAGCCGGAACGTCTCGGCTCCGACCTTGCGCACGGCAACGCCGTCGGCGAACAGCCCGACCTGGTCCAGCGCGACAACGCTGCCCTTGGCGAGCGCCGCCGCCATCGACGCCGCGTCGGCCGGCTCCACGCCGACCACCTTGATCGCGGGATTGAGGAACTTGACGAACGCGGCGACGCCGGCCGCCAGCCCGCCGCCGCCGATCGGCACGAAGATCGCCTCGATCGGATCGGGATGCTGGCGCAGGATCTCCATCCCGACGGTTCCCTGGCCGGCAATCACATCGGGATCGTCGAACGGATGCACGAAGGTCAGGCCGCGCGCAGCCTCGATCTCCCTGGCCTTGGTTTGTGCATCATCGAACGTGTCGCCATGCAGCACAACGTCGCCGCCCAGGCGCCGCACCGCTTCGACCTTGATGGCGGGTGTCGTCCGCGGCATCACGATCGTCGCGGGAATCCCGAGCTTGCGCGCCGACAATGCCACGCCCTGCGCGTGATTGCCCGCCGATGCGCAGATGACGCCCAATTTGCGCTGCGCGTCCGGCAGTCTGACGATCTTGTTGTAGGCGCCGCGCAGCTTGAACGAGAAGATCGGCTGAAAGTCCTCCCGCTTCAGCAGCACGGCGCGCGACAGGCGCTCCGAAAGCCGCGGCATCGGATCGAGCGGCGTCTCGACCGCCACGTCGTAGACGCGGGCGGTCAGGATGCTTTGGGCGTAGTCGCGGAGCGCGTTGTCGGCAGCAGTCATCTCATGTGCTTCTGTCGATGGGGAAGCGATCGATATCGATCGCGTGCATCAGGCTCGAAGCATCGCATGACGGGAGGCCGGAGTGAAGTAGAGACAGCCGGGACAAACACGCCGGTCAATCAGCAGCCTCTGACCGCTTCACCCCGTGAGCCGCGGCGAAATCCACTCCCGGCCATGATCTCCGGGCGCTTCCCAGCCCGATTCCGTGACGATCAGCGTGTCCTCGAGCTTGATGTAGCCGCGCGCCGGATGCAGCAGCGCCGTTTCGATCGAGATGACCATGCCGCAATCGAGCAGCCGGTCGGCGTCATACGGCGCGTAAGGCACCGGGCCGGTCGCGGTCAGGCGCGGCGCTTCGTGACTGACAAGCCCGATGCCGTGTGCGGTGAAGTCGAGCACGGCGCGATGCGGCGACGTTTTCACGGCAGCCTCGCCCGCCGCGATGATGTCGCCACCCAATGCGCCCGGCCGGATCGCGCGCCGGGCCACCTGCTGGATGTCCTCGACCTCCTGCAACAACTCGCGCAACTCGCTGTCAGGCTCACCCAGAATGCCCATGCGGCTGAGGTCGCCGATATAGCCGCGATAGTTTCCTCCGGAATCGATCGAGATCACGTCGCCCTCTTCGAGACGCTGGTTCGACGGCGCGCGGTTATGGCTCTTGCCTGCGGCAATCAGGCAATATTCGAAGACGAGATCACGCTCCTGCTCCTCACGGAGGAGACGAGCCACGACATCGTTCTTGGTCATCCCCGGCGCGCAGGCCTTGAAGGTCGCCATCATCGCATCGACGACCCGTTCGGAAGCTTCGCGGATGAGGTCCAGTTCGGCGGGAGACTTTATGGCGCGGAGGCGCTCAAGCGTGAAGTGGGCCTCGCGGAACGCGACATTGTTAAACCCGGCAAACAGATGATCCCTGGCATCGGCCGGCAGGAAGCTTGCCTCGATGCCGACGCGCTTGGCTGCGCCGCCCAGTTTTCTCACATAATCGATCGCAAGCCCGATCGCATCGATCGTTCCCCAGCTACCTGTCTTGACGATCGGCGTCCATATCCGTCCGAGCTCGTGCTCGAACTTTTCCATGCGGTTGCCGATATAGGCGGAATGTTCCGGACGCCCTTTCTGATAGACGAACACCGGCAGATAGCGGCTGGTGCCGATCGCCTCCATGACGTCGAAGAAGAAGAAACGATATCCGCCGAGCAAGTACTGCACATTGTGACGCGAGGTGACGATCAGGATGTCGAGTCCGGCCTCGTCCATCAGCCGATCGAGTTTTGCGGTGTCGAACGGCGCCGTCGTTGCGATCGTGTCGAGTGCATTGTCCATGGGTTGACCTTCCGTCCTGTCAAGTTGCGGTTTTCGCCGCCAGCGGCTTCGATGTTGCGCCCAAGCCGGCGCTGTCGCCGAACAGCGCCACCGGGCGTCCGTGCGGCTCGACGCCGAGGAACGTGAAGGCAAGCCCGATCAGGAGACCCGCGCCGGCAAGAAAGCAGAACGCCGGCATCACCGCCGCGGCGGTTGCGTTCGGATGCACGAGATTGTCCGCGCCGGCGATCAGCGCGAGACACAGCGGGCCTACGATCTTGCCGACCCCGTTCGAGAGCTGCGCAAGGCCGACCGCGCGTCCCGACAGCTGGACCGGAAATATCTCCGCGGGATAGGGTCCGATGTTCGAAAATCCGCCGTCGAAGAACACGGCACCAACGATCAGGAAGACCAGGAATAGCGGCACCGAGCCGACAAAGTCGTTGTGGAAATAGGCGGCCAGCGCCAGCGAAACCGCGGTGCCGTACCCCATCAACTGCCCGCACGGCTTGCGGCCGATCCGGTGCGCGAGGAAGGCGAAGCCAGTCCGGCCGAGCACGCCGGCGAGGCTGACATAGATGAACATCTTTGCCGCGTCCTGGGGCGCGACGCCAAGCAGCAGCGCCACGATCGTCGGTCCCCACAGGAACACACCGTAATTCGCCGTGCTCGCGCCGAGCCAGATCAGGACCGTCAGCCAGAAGCGGCGCTGCTCGGCGAAGAGATCGGCGAAGGTCGCCGGGTTCGCCGGCGGCAGCGTGGGCAAGGCGACCCCATCGCCGCCGACCCGATAGAGCTTTCGGATGCTGGCCTGGGCCTCGCGCACACGGCCCTTGCTGATCAGCCAGCGCGGCGATTTCGGCATGATGATCACGGTCAGAATCGCGAGGATGATCGGCAGGAAGCCGACCGCCGCCAATCCGCGCCAGCCGACCAGCGGCAGCAGGAAGCTCGCCGTGACCGACGCCGAAAGCACGCCAAAGGCGACAGGGACGACCACGAGGCTTGTCACCAGCGTCCGATGGCGGGTGGGCGCAAATTCAACGATGGCCGGGACTGCCGCCGCGGCGCCGGCGGCAAGGCCGAAGCCGACGAAGAAGCGCAGGATTGCAAACGCAACCCAGCCGTCTTCGGGAATGAACGCGATCGCGCCCGAGGTCATGCCGCAGAGCAGAACGCCTGATATCGCCAGCGGCTTGCGCCCGAAGCGATCCGCGAGGACACCCGCGACGAACGCCCCGAGCATCGCCCCGATGCCGGCGCTCATCAGCATGATCGAGGTTTGCCCGAACGTCAGATGCCACTTCGGCGCCAGCACCGAGACCAGGAATCCGACCACAAAGAAATCGAAGAAATCGACCACGCCGGTGACGGCGAAGATGATGATCGATAGCCAGTAGCGCGTCGTCACCGGCGCTTCGTCGAACGGCACCGCATTCGCCTGCTCGGGCATGGTCTCCCCCTGTTGTTGTCAAGCCGCCTTCTTTTTTGAATTCAGGAATGCCGTCACCGCCTCCGCCACCCGATCGGGGGCCTGGATCGACGCGACGTGGCCGACACCCGCGATGGTCCTGGTCTCGACGCGCGCGAGATCGCGGGCGAGCGCGAATGTCTCCGCATTGGGGATCAGGCAGTCGTCGCCACCCGCCAGCAGAAGCGTCGGGCGATCGAAGCCGGTCAGGTCGGCGGCGACCGGCTGCGCGAGCAACGCGCCGCGTCGCGCCTTCTGGCGGTCGTCGCGGGCCGAACCACGGAAGATGTCGATCAGTTCGGGCCGCGCGCGCAAGTAATCCGGCGGGAAAAAGAACTCCGCAATCTTCGGCGCATTGACGATGGTGTCCGCGCGGTAGGACGCGAGTTTTCGGAAGACATCCGCATTGACGTCCAGCGGGCTTCTGTTGACCTTCCAGGTGCTGCTGAGGATCAGGCGGTCGATCCTGCCGGGATGGCGGGCCGCCAGCACTTGCGCGATCTGCCCGCCCAGCGAGGTCCCGAAGACATGGGCGCGATCGTAGCCGAGCCCGGTGATCAAGGCCGCAGCATCATCTGCCAGATCGGCCAGCGAATAGGATAACGATGGATTCGTGGTGGCGCCGGAATCGCGCTGGTCGTACGCGATCACGGTGAAATCAGCCGCCAACACCGGCACAAGGCCATCGAACATCGAATGGTCGGCCTCACCGCCGTGCAGCAGCACGATCGGCTCGCCACGTCCCATCTTCTCATATGCCGTGACGACGCCGTTGGATTCGAACGATTGCATCGGAGCCCCCGCTAGTGCAGCAGCGTTGAAAGCGCGCCGGCCAACTCCTTCGCCGGGTCCGACGGCAGCCACGGCATCCGCCACGCCACATGACCGTCGGGACGCACCAGCACCGCGCCGCGCATGCCCAATTGGAAACCGTCCGCCGGATCGGCTGACGGCAACTGCTTCAGCGAGAGCGGCAAACGGATCTTCTCCGACACCTGCTTCCCCGCCTCCAGCCACTCGCCGCCGAGCGGCCCCGTGACGACGGTGAACTCCTTGTCGAACCAGTCGAGCGTGGATTTCTTGCGCGACGGCTCGAGCCACATATGCGGAAAGCGCGCCCCGGGACGATCTGTCGGCGTGTAGTAACGGGAGTTCAGCGCCTTCGTGACGGTGCCATCGGGGATCACCGCGCCCTCCTCGTAATTGTGTCCGAGGTTCTGGCCGATGCTGTGCAGATGATTGTCCATGTCGTTGATCCAGAACTTGATCCGGTCCGGATCGCGCGATCGCACGGCGTCGTCGGTCAGACCAAAGCGCAACCGGTTGCCGTAGCTGAAATTGGCGTTGGACTGCGCGATCGGGCGGCGTTCGCTGGAATAACTGTCGAGCAGCTTTTCATCCGCGAGTCCCTTGAGGACGAAGGCGAGTTTCCAGGCGAGATTATGCGCGTCCTGAACACCGGAGTTCAGGCCGAACCCGCCGGTCGGCGGAAAGCGGTGCGCGCAGTCGCCGATCAGAAACACCCGGCCCTTCCGAAAGGTCTCGGCTACCTGCATGCTGACGCGCCAGATCGATCGGTTCAACAGCGTGACGTCGAGATCCGGAATGCCGGCATGGCCGCGCGCGATCTCAACGAACTCCTGATCGGTCCACGGCCGCTCGCGATCGTCCTTGGTCAGGCCGATCTGTGTCACGGTCAGCCAGCGATCCCGGCCATTGGTATTCAGGACGGCGGCGCGCGGCAGATCGGGTGTTTCGGGGACGATGATGAAGCCGGCCGCCTCGCGCGCGATCGGCAGCCGCGACAGATCGGCGCGCCAATATTCATTCGACATCACCGCCAATGTGGACGGTCCGACCATGTCGATCCCGGCGCTGCGGCGGGTCTGGCTGCCCGCACCATCAGCGGCGATCAGATAGGTCGCCGTCCACTGCGTCACCTCACCCGTCTTCTGGCAACGTGTCGTGACGTTGACCCCGCTGTTGCTTTCCTCGAACGATTCACAGGCCGTATTGAACAGGACGGTGGCGTGCCGGGATTTCTCGACCACCCGCAGAATTTCCTCCTCGACGGCGTCCTGGGCGACCAGACTCTTCCAGGCCGGCGTATGACCGACATTCGGTTCGGGACGGGTGCGGCCGAACTCCTGTCCCGCGATGCTGTCGAGGAACACGAACATGTCGGAATTATCCTGCAGGCCGCGGTTGCGGATCGCCTGCTCGATACCCCACTGCCGGAAGATCTCCATGGTGCGGACCCAGCAGCCGCGCGACTTGGGATGATCCGTCGTCGTCGCGCTCTTCTCGACCACCACGCAGTCGATGCCGAAGCGATCGAGCAGCAACGACATCGCCAGCCCAACCGGCCCGCCGCCGGCGATGAATACGGATGTCTGGCGTGCCTCGTCGGTGGCGATGCCCATGCGCGCGTCTCCTCGGTTTGATCGTTGCGAGCAGACTGCTCTCTTTTCGATATCTCACAAGAATATGTTTGATATGGTATCCATCTCAATCTGAGATGGAGCGACCATCATGGACCTGCGGCAGATCCGCTATTTCGTTGCCGTCGCCGAGCGTGGCGGCTTTGCTGCGGCCGCGAGCACATTGAACGTCGCCCAGTCGGCGCTCAGCCGCCACGTCAAGGAGCTCGAAGTCGAATTGGGCGGCGCCCTGCTCGAACGCGGCGCGCGCGGCGTCTCGGTCACGGAATCCGGCAAGGTGCTGCTCGCGCGAGGACGCTGGCTGCTCGGGACGATCGACGACATCAAGGCCGAGGTGCGCACCGAAAACCGCGAGCCCAGCGGCACGGTGCGGATCGGCGCGCCGCCGAGCCTCGGCGATATCCTCTACCCGCCGCTCGCCCAGACATTCGTGAAGCAGTTTCCGCGCGTGTGGCTCGAGTTGAGCGAGGGCCTGACCGAGAATGCATCCGAACGCCTGCTGCGGGGTGAGCTTGATCTGGGAATCGTGACGACGCCGTCGCCCAACGATCACCTCGACTATGAAATGCTGATGACCGAACAGGTGTTCCTGATCGGGCCGCCGCGCGATCCGCTGCTCAAGCGCGGCCGGCTGACCCGCAAGGAGTTCGATGCCCTGCCGGCCGCCGTGGCCCCGCTCAGCCGCAACCCGTTCCCATCGACCATGCTGTGCGCGGTACGCGTCGACAACAGCACCCCGATGAAGCGCATGGTGGCCGCGGGCCTCGGCTACGCCTTGCTGCCGTTCTCCGGCATTCACCAGGAAGTGGCGAGCGGAACGCTATCGGCGGCGCTGTTGCCGTGGATGCGCGCCGAGCGCGTGCTGGCGCTGCCGCGCGGGCGGCCGGTGAGCCGGGCAACGCGGGAAGCGATTGCCGTGCTGAAGACCATCTGCCGCGCGCTGATCGATCAGGGCATCATCCTCACCGCACCGGCGCGCAAGACCTGAACGCTCCCCCCAACTCCGTCCTTCCGGTCGACCAATCATCTTGACCATGGTTGTCATGACAACTATAGAGTCATTCCAAGATTGGCGATCAAGCCGGCTGTTCCCGTCGCGCAAGGACGTGCGAACCGCGAACCGGTCCACCTGGCACAGCCGGTGGCAAGTCGAAGGGAGGACGTGATGAATGCTGCTTCGCAGAACCGCGCGGCCAAGCTGCGGGAGATTTCCCGCCTGATTGACGATCGCCCCGCCGAGCGCATCTTCCAGGTCGATCGCCGGATCTTCACCGATCCCGACGTGTTCGACGCCGAGCTCCGCCATATCTTCGAGGCGACGTGGAATTTCGTCGGCCTGGAATCCCAGGTCGCCCGTCCCAACGATTTCGTCACCACCCATATCGGTCGGCATCCCATCCTGGTGATGCGCAGCGCTGAAGGCAAAATCGGCGCATTCCTCAACACCTGCCGGCACCGCGGAACGATCGTCTGTCCGTTCAAGCAGGGGCGGCAGAAGTTTCACGTCTGCCGCTATCACGGCTGGGCCTACGATTCGAGCGGCCGCAACATCTCGGTGACGGAGGAAGCGAGCGGACAGTATCCGCCGTCCTTTTCGAACCAGAATCACGACCTGCTTCCGGTGGCGCGGCTCGGCTCCTATCGCGGCTTTCTGTTCGCGAGCCTTTCGGCCGATGTTCCGCCGCTGGAAGAATTTCTCGGCGACACCCGCGCCTTCCTCGACCTCATCATCGATCAGAGCGACAGCGGCGAAGTCGAGTTCGTGCCCGGCGCCAGCACGTATACGTTCGATGGAAACTGGAAACTGCAATTCGAGAACGGTCTCGACTACTATCATTTTGCAACCACCCACAGCTCCTACGTCGACATCCTGAAGAAGCGCAACGCCAGCGCCGGGCCGGATGCCGGTTTCACCGTCGAGCCGGAGGGCGAGCAGGAAGGGCAAGGCAGCTTCAGCTTCGATTATGGCCACGCCGTCAACTGGTCGATCAAGCGCACCCAGCTCTATGGCCGGCCGCTCGGCATGGATTCGGCGCGGCTCGATGCCGTGCGGCAGCGCGTCGGCAGCACCCGCGCCAAGTGGATGCTGCGCCAGCGCAACCTCACGATCTTCCCGAACCTGCAGGTGATCGACATCCTGTCGGCGCAGGTGCGCACCTGGCGGCCGCTGGCGCCGGACAAGACCGAGATGGTGTCGCATTGCCTTGCGCCGGTCGGCGAAAGCGCCGCGGCGCGCACGCTGCGCATTCGCAATTACGAAGATTTCTTCAACGCCTCCGGGCTCGCAAGCTCCGACGATAACGTCATGTATGAATTCTGCCAGACCGGCTACGAGGCGACGACCGCCGCGCCAACCCAAGGCTATCTGCGCGGCGTCGCCGAGATCGGCCGCGGCGACAGCGTCCATACGCGCGAGCTCGGCGTAGCCCCATCCGAATGGTCGTTCGGCCCGACAAGCTTCGGCGGCGAGACCAATTTCCATCCCGGCTATCGCGAGTGGCGCAGACTGTTGCAGCGCGCCGCGGGGGAGACGGCGTGATGGCTGGCAGTGCAATCAGGCAAGCAGATGCTCATACGATCGCAGCCGCGACCATCTACCGCGAGGCCCGCCTGCTCGACACCGGCGAATGGACCGATTGGGTCGCCATGTACAGCGAGGACGCCGTCTATTGGGTGCCGGCATGGCTCGACGAATACACCACCACCGGCGATCCCGACACGCAGGTCTCGTTGCTCTATCACGATGCACGGCGCGGGCTGGAAGAGCGGATCGCGCGCATCGAATCGCGCAAATCGATCACGGCGCTGCCGCTGCCGCGCACGGTGCACCAGATCTCGAACCTCGAGGCATCCGAAAGCGGACCCGACGAGATCGTTTGCCACTCGGTGTTCTCGGTCCACGTCTACGACCAGCGCGTCGCCAAGGAACACCTGCGCCACGGGCGCTATCAGCACACGCTGCGGCGTGAAGGCGACACCTGGAAGATCGCACGCAAGGTCATCACGCTGGCCAACGACCGGATTCCGACCGTGCTCGATTTCTACAGCATCTGAGAGGGAACATGACGGATCAGGGGACCTGGCACGAAGCTGCGGCACTCAGCGCGCTGAGCGAAGGCGAGCCGTACGGCATCGAAATCGGCCAACATCACATCGCGCTCTATCGCGTCGGCAATGAATACTACGCCACCAGCAACATCTGCACCCATGCGGAGGCGCTGCTGTCCGACGGCCTGCTGGACGGCTGCGAGATCGAATGCCCGCTGCATATGGGCCGCTTCGACATCCGAACCGGCGAGGCACTGACCAGCCCGGTCGAGATCGACATCCAGACCTATCCGGTCCGCGTGGCAGGCGACCGGCTGGAAGTCTGCCTGCCGGCATAGAACAACAATCGGGGGAAACGGCAATGAGCGAAGTCGTGATGGACAAGGCGGCGATCGCGACCGCCGATCCGGAGATCGAACGCACCGCGATCCGCAAGGTCGCGCTGCGCCTGATGTGGTTCGTGATGGCGATGTACTTCCTGGCCATTCTCGACCGCGGCAACATCTCCTTTGCCGCGCTGCAGATGAACAAGGAGCTCGGGCTCAATGCCGAGAAGTTCGGCATCGCGGTCGGGATCATGTACCTCACCTATTCGATCTTCGAGATCCCGAGCAATCTGATCCTCGCCAAATACGGCGCACGGATCACGCTGACGCGGATCGCGATCCTGTGGGGCATCGCCACGGTGCTGATGGCCTTCACCCAGGGCCCGCTCAGCGTTTATACGTTCCGCGGCTTCCTGGGCTTTGCCGAGTCCGGCCTGTTTCCCGGCGTGATGCTGTTGCTGAGCCTCTGGTTTCCGTTCAGCTACCGCGCCCGCTACAACGCGATGTTCAATTATGCGGTGCCGATTTCCTACATCTTCGCCTCGCTGATCTCGGGCGCGATCCTCGAGCTCAACGGATTTTTCGGCATTTCGGGCTGGAAATGGCTGTTCATCCTGGAAGGCATGCCGCCGATCATCCTGGGGATCGTCGGCATCTTCTACCTGACCGACCGCCCGCAGCAGGCGAGCTGGCTGTCGGCCGCACAGCGCAACTGGCTGACCGGTGCGCTGGAGCGCGACGCCAAGGCGACCGGCGTGGTGCATGCCGAGGGCGTGCTGCGGACCGTCACCAAGCCGATGGTGCTGCTGTTCGGCCTGTGCAATTTCGGCTTGTTCTGCGGGCTGGCCTCGCTGTTCCCCTGGCTGCCGCAGATCATCAAGTCGTTCGGCCTGCCGAATTCGCAGGTCGGCTTCGTCACCGCGATCCCGCCGATCGCCGGGCTGATCGGCATGATCGCGTTGTCGCGCCACTCCGACCATGTCGGCGAACGCTTCCATTATGCGGCGATGACCTTCGTGATCGCGGCCGCGGGCTTCGCGATCGCCGCCTTCTCGACATCGCCCGCCTGGATCATCATCGGGTTCATGGTCGCCAATGTCGGCGTCTACGGCACGCAGGCCGTGTTCTGGACCATCCCGCAGTCCTACATGTCACGGCAGAGCGCGCCGGGCGCGATCGGCCTTGTCAGCACCATCGGAAGCATCGGCGGTGCGACGATCCCGATCGTGATCGGACGCGCCAAGGACGCCTCGGGCAGTTTCACCACCGGATTCCTCGTGGTAACAGGCGTTCTCCTCCTCGCGGCGGTCCTGGTCTTGATCGCCCGCTCCCAGCTCGTGAAAGAATGACAAGCCGGACTGCCACAAGCCGTACCAAGCCCGCTGCCCCGCGCCGCGCCCCGCAGGAGGACGCGCGCTCCGAACTGGTGATCGATTTCGAGCGCTACGTGCCGACCGTGCTGTCGAGCCTGGTCGCGAAGCTGCGCGCCAACGCCAACGCGTTCTTCCCGCAGGCCTATGGCGTGTCGCTGGCGGAGTGGCGGGTGCTGTCGTTCCTCAGGGAGCATGAGCCCGCCAGCGCCTACGACATCTGGACCAACGCGCAGCTCGACAAGGCCGTCGTCAGCCGCGAGACCACGTCGCTGAAGAAGAAGGGACTGATCGAGCTGACCCCGGTTCGCGGCAGCGCCCGGAACCGGACCGAGATCCGGCTCACGGCCGAGGGCGTCGCGCTGCTCGACCGCAGCCTCGACGAAATCCTGCGCCGGCACAGCAACCTCACAGCCGGCCTCGACGCCAAGGCGCTCGATGCCTTCTTCCGTGTCGTCGATCACATCGAGCAGCGCATTCCTCACATGGCCGACCAGCCCGGAGAGACCGTGCCGGCCCACGCACCGGTCAAGCGGATTGCGAAGCGAACGCCGCCGCGCAGCACCTGAAAGCGGCAGGCCGGGACGACGGCGATCGCGCGGATCGAAATACGAGTCACGTGGCGGTGAGTGCACAGGGGAACCGGCCGTAATTTATGTTTCAGTAAGCAAGTTGTAGCAAGAATCGATCAGTGAGTTGCGTATAGGAGACTTCCAGTGATCGACTTTGACGAACTTCGTAGTATCGCCGCGGATGTTCGTATCTTCATCGACGCCTCGGAAGACAAGGGTGGCGCCCTGAAGGCGATCGTCGATGCCTACGACGTCGTTCTCGGCATCTTCCCGGCCGGCCCTGGCATGGATCTTCACGTGGTCAAGGGCAACGAGGTGCTCAACCACATCGCGCAGACCCAGGCCTCGTCGGGCTTCACGCACACCGCCATCGCATTCCAGACTCGCGAGCAGGCTGTTGCACTTGAGCAACTGATGGCGGCGTAGCCACCGGCACCGCGGCCTGGTGAGCCGGCGCGGGGGACACTTTGTGCAGGCTCCAAGCATTTGATATGATTCGGCCAATCGCGCTATATTGCGAGCGTGGATATGGGCGAGCACCTGACGGTTCATACCGGCGAGCTTCATGGCTTCGAGGGACTCCACGATGCCGTGAAAGGCTCGCATGTCGAGGTCATGCAGCTTGAACGCGGCAAGCTGCGCGGCACGCTGTCCCATGTCGGGATCGGCGATTTCTCGCTCAGCATCGGTGCATTCAACGTCGGGGTCCGCACCCAGCGCATCTCGACCGATCCCAAGCTGATCATCGGAATGCTGCTGAACGCCACCGACCGCGTCACGCATTTTGCCTTCGACATGCAGCCGGCCGACGTGCTGGTGATTCCTCCGCTGGTCGAGCATGACGGCGTCTTTCACAAGGCCTCGTCCTATGCGGCGATTCGCTTCGACATGGCCGATCTGCCCGACGTCTTCGGCGGCGAGCCGCGGCTGGCCGATGCCGAGACATGGAGCGCGAAGAACCACTTCCGCGCCGACCCTACCGTCGGCATGGCCGGGGCGGACAGGCTGCCGCAGATCATCGCGCATCTCGCGCGCTATCCGGACGCATTGTCGCAGACGTCGGCCGAATTCTGGAAGCGCGCGATCGTCGATTGCGTGACGGCAACGGTCGTCACCTCGCTGCCGCCGGACGGATCGAGCTATTTGCCGTCGGCGATGAAGCTGGTGCGCGATGTCGAGGACTATCTGCACGCCGCCGGCACCCGCCCGGTCCATGTCTCGGAAATCTGCACCGAGCTGCGGCTGTCGCGACGCAGTCTGCACCGCGCCTTTCACGAGGTGTTCGGCGTCGGCCCGGTGACGTTCCTGCGCTACAAGCGGCTGTGCACGATCCGCTCGATCCTGCGCGAAAGCACGCCGGAGCAAACCACCGTCTCCAAGGTCGCGATCGAACAGGGTTTCATCGAACTCGGCCGCTTCTCGCAATACTACCGCGCGATGTTCGGGGAATATCCGTCGCAAACGCTCGGCTACGCCGGCTAGAGCGTTTTCGCGCAAGCTCATTTCGACCGCCCGGGATCGCCGTTGCCGGACAACACCTGCGCGGCGCCGCCGATGCCGCGGCGGAACGCTTCATCGAAGGTGACGCCGCGGAACTGCCATTTGTAGTCCCGGCCGTGCCAGGCCATCCGCCATTGCGTGACCCAGCCGAGATCGTTGTCGTCCCAGACCAGCCGTCCGATCAGGACGGCCTCGCCGCCCTGCGGCGCGACGATCGCCGCCAGCTTCGCCGGCGGCATCTTCAAGAGCTCGCCTGCGCTGAGGCTGGCGCTCGTCAACGCCGCGGCGGCCGGCAGCACGACGCGCATGCCGCGCTTGCCGGCCGCCGCCGCCAGCGCGTCGCGCTGCAAATCAGATTGCGTGCCGTCCGAACTAACGATGTAATCCTTCGGACCGTGCTGCATCTCGACGAAGATGCCGAGCACCGGACGCTGCGACCGCCACGGCTTGAGGCCGAGCTTGGCGAGAATGCCGTCGATCTTGCTTTCGTCGAAAGCAACCGTCAGGTCGTAGGGCCGGTCGCGGGTGCCCTGCTCGTCATGATGCGGCTTGCCGGCATACTGGTCGTGATAGTCGAAACTGCTGACGAACGCCTTGGCCTTCGATTTGTACGCGGCCAACCTGTGGTCGCCTGCGAGTGCCGGCTGACCGGAGACCTTGATCAGGACGTCCTCGAGGCATGCAGCGAAGCCGATGATCCGGTTCGGCTCACCCTGGCCGGTGACCACGGTCTGCGCCCGATAGAGGCTGTCGTCCGCCGCCATCGCAGCACCGCAACAGATCAACGCGGCGGCAAGCAGCGCTCGAACCATGCCGCGCGCGAGCGCGGCAAGCGGATTGAGTGTCGTCTCAAGCAAGCCTGCCATGGTCACCTCCGCACGGTCGCTGCACCGTCCGGTACAGATTGGCGGTATTTTCCGCGGGCGCCAACACGTTCAGGCATGGGCGCCATTCCATTGGCCCCGCCGCGCGCTCTGGTCACGCGCGGCAAGCCTGACATATGCTGAGCGGATGCACAGCGGCGGTGGTTGCGTCGCCCAAGATGAGAACAGTCAGCAGGAGACGTCCCGTGAAATGCTACGAGTTGCAAGGCCCCGGCGGCGTCGATGCGCTGGCGCTGGTCGACAAGCCGATTCCGCAGGCCGGCCCCGGAGAGGTCCTGGTGCGGCTGAAGGCAGCGACGCTGAACTATCGCGACCTGCTCACGGTCAAGGGCGGCTACGGCTCGCGCCAGAAATTTCCGCTGGTGCCGGTCTCCGACGGCGCCGGTGTGGTCGAGGCGGTCGGCGCCGGCGTAAAGAATTTCGCGCCCGGCGACCGCGTGATCGGCAGCTTCTTCGAAAGCTGGCTCGGCGGCGAGCCGAGCGAGGCGCGGATGCGCGCCGCACTCGGCGGCAGCGTTGACGGCGTGCTGACCGAGTACCGCGTGTTTGCGGCGCATGCGCTGGTGCGCACGCCGGAGCATCTCAGCGACATCGAGGCCGCGGCACTGCCATGCGCCGGGCTCACGGCGTGGAGCGCGGTGGTCAAGCTCGGCGGCATCAAGCCGGGACAGACGGTGCTGACCCAGGGCACCGGCGGCGTCTCGCTGTTCGCGCTGCAATTCGCCAGGATGTGCGGCGCCCGCGTCATCGCGACCTCGTCCAGCGACGCCAAGATCGAGCGGCTCAAGCAACTCGGCGCCGATGTCACGCTCAACTACAAGACCACGCCCGACTGGGGCAAGAAGGCGCGCGAAGTAACCGGGCGCGGCGTCGATCTCGTGGTCGAGGTCGGCGGCGTCGGGACGCTGAACGAGTCGATCCGCGCCACCCGGATCGGCGGCACCATTGCCTTCATCGGCGTGCTTGCCGGTCCCGCCTCGTCCGATTCGCGGCTGCCGCTGATGGTGATGCAGCAGCAACGGCTGCAGGGCGTCACCGTCGGCTCGATCGAGGATCTGCAGGCGCTGTGCGACGGCATCGGCATGCACGGCGTCAAGCCCGTGATCGACAAGGTGTTCGCTTTCGACCAGGTCAAGGATGCGTTCGCCCACATGGCGAGCGGCGCGCATTTCGGCAAGGTCGCGATTGCGATCGGCTAGCGTACCTGCGATCAAGGACTACCTTCCCGTGAACTGGGCCTTGCGCTTCTCGACGAAAGCCTGGCGGCCCTCCTTCGCGTCGGCGCTCTCGCGGATCACCTGCTGCAATTCGATCTCGCGGCGGAACTGGTCGGCATAGCTCGTGTGCTCGCTTTCCTCGAGCAGTTGCCGCGTCGCGACCAGCGCGCGGGTCGGGCCGTCGGCGAGGCGGCCGGCGAGCGCTCTGGCTTCGTCGAGCAGCTTTGCGTCGTCGACGACATCGCGCACCAGGCCCCACTCCTTGGCCCGCTCTGCCGACAGCGGCTCGTTGAGCAGCATCAAATCGAGCGCACGCTGACGGCCGACCAGCCGCGGCAGCAGCCAGGTCGAGCCGAGATCGGGCACCAGGCCGATCCGGCTGAACACCTGGATGAAGCTCGCCGAGCGCGCGGCCAGGATGATGTCGCCGGACATCGCGAGGCTGAAGCCGCCGCCGGCGGCGACGCCGTTGACCGCGACCACCACCGGCGTGCGGCATTCGCGCAAGGCCTGCATCGCCGGCCAATAATGCCTCATCACGCCGATGTAGATGTTGTCGCCGAGCGAGTTGAACGCCTTGAGGTTCTGCCCCGAGCAGAAGCCGCGTCCCGCCCCGGTCAGCACCAGCGCGCGGACGGCAGGATCGATGCTCATCTCGCCGACGGCGCGCGCGAGATCGCCGAGCAATTCCGGCGTCATCGCGTTCAGGCTGGCGGGATCATTCAGCGTCAGAATGCCGACCTTGCCGTCCCGTTCGCGCGTCACACTGCTCATTTTCCTCTCCCTGGAATTGCTTGTTATTGTGCTTATCGTGCCGCTCTATTGCGCTTAATGTGCCATGCTTGGCATGCTACGCCAACGTGCCCCGCCCGCAACAAGAACAGCGAAAGCAACGCCATGTCCGACCAGTTCTCCAACTCGCAAGTGATCCGTAAACCCGCCGTCCAGGCCAAGGGCGGCATCGTCGCGGCGCAGTCGCGCAGGGCGGCCGAGGTCGGCGCGGAGGTATTGGCAGCGGGCGGCGATTGCGTCGACGCGGTCATTGCAACCACCTTCGCGCTCGGCGTGCTGGAGCCGTGGATGAGCGGCGCCGGCGGCGGCGGCGCCATGGTGCTGTACCGCGCCAGGGAGAACCGCGTCGAGGTGATCGACTACGGCATGCGTGCGCCCGACGGCCTGCGCATCGAGGATTATCCGCTGACCGGCGGCGCGGCCTCCGACCTGTTCCCCTGGGCGCGGGTCAAGGACGACCGCAATCTGCACGGTCCCGGCTCGATCGCCGTGCCAGGCGTCGTCGCCGGCATGGAGGAGGCGCATCGCCGCCACGCCAAACTGCCGTGGAAGGAGTTGCTGGCGCCAAGCGTCAGGCTCGCCGGCGAGGGCCTGCTGGTCGATTGGTGGACCACCGCGATGATCGCCAGCTCCGCCGCCGATCTGCGGCGCTATCCCGCGAGCGCCGCGGCCTATCTGCAGGACGGCCTGCCGCCGAGCGCGCCGTGGGGCATCAAGTCCGTGGTCCGCATGCCGCAGGACAGGCTGAAGGCGACGATGGCGCAGCTCGCCGCCGCGGGGCCGCGCGATTTCTACCAGGGCGATCTGGCGCGCAGCATCGCCGACGACATCCAGGCCGCAGGCGGCGCGCTGTCGGTGCGCGATCTCGCGTCGTTCCGCACCCATCTGCGCGAGCCGCTGAAGATCCCCTATCGCGGCGGCACGGTCTATGCGACGCCGGAACTGACCGCGGGTCCGACCATGGCGCGCACGCTCGGCCTGTTGCAGAAGGCGCTCGCGCCGGCGCAGGGCGGGCCGGATGCGGTCGCCTACGCGGCCTATGCCGAAGCGCTGCAAGCCGCCTATCGCGAACGGCTGAAGGACATGGGCGATGTCGACGGCCGCCGCGCGCTCGGGGCCGAGGCGATCGCACCGAGCTGCACCACGCATTTCTCCGCAGTCGACCGCGACGGCAACATGGCCGCAGTGACGCAGACGCTGCTGTCGACCTTCGGATCCAGATTCGTGACGCCGAACACCGGCCTCACCATGAACAACGGCATCATGTGGTTCGATCCGACGCAGGGCGCGCCGAACTCGCTGGCGCCCGGCAAGCGCTGCCTGACCAACTACACGCCCGTGGTGGCGGAAGCCGCCGATGGCCGCCGGCTTGCCGCCGGCGCATCGGGCGGCCGCCGCATCCTGCCTGCGGTGTCGCAGCTGTTGTCGTTCGTGATGGATTTCGGCATGGATCTCGATGCCGCGATCCATCAGCCGCGGATCGACGCCAGCGAGGGCGCTGTGGTGATCGGCGATGTGCGCCTGCCGCAAACCGTGCGTGACGCGCTGCGCGGCCGCTTCGACTATGAGGAGGCGCGCATCCAGACCCAACCGAAGAAGTTCGCCTGCCCCAGCATCGTGCTGCGCGATGGCACCACAAACAGCGGCGCCAGCGAGCCGTTTCATCCGTGGAGCGATGCGGTGGCGGAGGGATGACGACGCTGAGGAAGTTTCTCGATTCAATTGGCCACACTCTCGGTGTCATCACCCGCGAAAGCGGGTGATCCAGTATTCCAGAGGCAGTAATGCTTGAGCCGAGAAGCCGCGGCGTACTGGATCGCCCTCCCGTCTTCGCCAAGGCTTCGACGGGGCTTGCGGTCTTGGGCTCGCCGAAGCTTCAGCGGAGGCGGTGAGCCGGGCGATGACAGTGTGAATGAGGACGCAGGCTTCGCGTTCTCGCGACATCATCTGTCCGAAGTTTTGCATCTCGTTCCGCCCTCCTCTCAGTGAGGGCGCAGGGAAAGCCGGGTGCCGATCGCACCCATGGGCCCCGAGCAAAAGGGTAGAAAGCTCGGGGGTAGGACCACAGGTGTAACCGGAGCAATCCGGCTTTCCCTGCGCGATGGCTTACGGCTTATACGTGCTCTCCCCGGCGAGACTGGGCTTTGTTGTCACCGTCTTCGCAACGCGCGTTCGCGCAATCGGAAGAGACACCTACCACTAGGGCGTCAGGCCTGCACGACTTCGCCGTCCGCCTCATGCGCGTTCGTCAACTGCGCAATCGGCGTCCACCGCATCTCGACCCGCGTTCGTGACGACCGCGAAGCGCCCCTCGATCGGGCGAGACTGGAAATTCATACACCGAATTGTGCTTCGGATAAAGCGAAATATTTTCGCGAACGGTGATTGACAGGTTTTGCTGAGTTGCCCGTCGTGTCGAATGGGCAACACTATCGGGCGAACACCGCTGCGTGGTGAGAACTCCGCCGCTGCGCTATAGTGAGGGGCCCTGGTCAACGATGGATTGGAGCATTGCGGAATGATTACCTGTTACCTGCGCTATGAGGTCAGGCTGGGCAAACTCGCCGAGTTCGAAGCTTACGCTGCCATGTGGCTCGAGCTGCTGCCGCGGTTTGGCGGCATCCATCACGGCTACTTCCTGCCATCAGAAGGCGCAAGCGACGTCGCGTTGGCGATGTTCAGCTTTCCGAGCTTCGCCGCCTACGAGCAGTATCGAAAGGATTCCGCCGCCGATCCCGACGTTCAGAAGGCGATTGCCTTCGCAAAGGAGACCGGCTGCTTCACGCGCTATGATCGGTCGTTCTTCCGGCCGTTGTTTCCGAAGGCGGCTTGAGGTCTGAGACCTGCCGCGCGATCAGTCGCCCCGATCGACCGCGTTGCTCTATCACCTCGCGATGTCCATCGCCTACACCCCGAGCTTGTCCCGCACCCGCCCGGTGAGCACCGCGGCGGTGACGCCGACCCGCCAGAACGCGTGCATCGGCATCGGCTTGATGCCGGTCACCGGCATGTCGATCTCGGCCTTCGGCCCGCCGATCAGGCGGCGGGCGAGTTGCGCGCCCATTGCGGTCGAGAGCGCGACACCGCGGCCGTTGCAGCCAAGCGAGATCAGGAGATTCTCCGCCGGCTCGTGCACATGCGGATAATGATCGGGGGTGATGGCGAGGCGGCTGTTCCAGCCGTGGGTCCAGCTCATGCCCTTGAGCTGCGGCCACAGCCGCTCGGCGTAGCGGATCAGATAGGCGACGTCGGTCGGCTTGCTGATCCAGCGCATCGGACCGCGGCCGCCCATCAATAGCCGGTTGTGCTGGTCGATGCGGTAGTACACCGTGATGTGGCCGCTCTCGTAGAGCACCGGGCGGCCCGGCATGATCGCGCGCGCGATCTCCTCGGGCAGCGGCGCAGTCGCTGCGATCGACGAGAACACCGGCACGATGCTGCGGCGAAGCGCCGGCCAGAGATCATCGGTAAAGCCGTTGGTCGCGAGCAGCACCTTGTCGGCGTGCACGACGGCGCGCGGGGTCTCGATCCGCCAGCGGCCGCCGTCACGGCGCAGCCGCAGCGCCGGCGTCTCGCCATGGACGGCAACGCCCGCCCCGATCGCGGCGCGCGCCAGGCCCCGGGCGTAGCTCAGCGGATGCAGATCGCCGCCGCGGGCATCGAGCATCGCGCAGAGATAGCGATCGCTGCCGGTCATTGCGCGCAGCTCGGCGGCGTCGAGCAGCTTCACCGGCATGCCGCGCCGGATGCACTGCTGCGCCGTCGTCGCGATCGCGGCCGCGCTGGCCTCGTTGTAGGCGGCGCGCAGCGTACCGTTCTGCCGCGCCTCGCACGGAATCTGGTAGCGGCGGATCAGGTCATGCGTGAAGTTCGTGGTGCCGTAGGAGAATTCGATCATGCGGCGGCCGAGATCGGCGCCGAAATCCTCTTCGATCCGGTCGGGGTCGTGCTTCAGCCCGGGATTGGTCTGCCCGCCATTGTTGCCGGAGGCGCCCCAGCCCGGCTCCTGCGCTTCCAGCACGGTGGCGAGCACGCCCTGCTCGGCGAGATGCAGCGCAGTCGACAGACCGGTGAAGCCGCCGCCGACGATCGCGACCGGCACGTTCTTGTCCGACACCAGCGGTGGTGTCGGCGTCGCCTCCACCGCGGTGTCGGCGTAAAGGCTCGGCGGGAGAGGAAGGCGGGTGGAAGCGTTCATTGCAGGAGACCGGATCACAACGGATGCAGCACGCGGCGCAGGAAATCCTGGGTGCGCGGGTGCTGCGGTTGGTTGAGGACGGATTTGGCGGCGCCCTGCTCGACGATGACGCCGCCGTCGATGAACAGCACGCGGTCGGCGACGTCGCGGGCAAAACCCATCTCGTGGGTGACGACGACCATGGTCATGCCGTCGTCGGCGAGCTTGCGCATCACCGACAGCACCTCGCCGACCAGCTCGGGATCCAGCGCGGAGGTCGGCTCGTCGAACAGGATCGCTTTCGGCTGCATCGCCAGCGCCCGCGCGATCGCGACGCGCTGCTGCTGGCCGCCGGAGAGTTTTGGCGGATGCACCTCGGCCTTGTCGGCGAGGCCGACCTGCGCGAGCAGCGCGCGGCCGCGCGCGATCGCCTGCTCGCGCGGCTCCTTCTTCACATAGAGCGGCCCTTCGATGACGTTCTCGAGCGCGGTGCGATGCGGAAACAGGTTGAAGCGCTGGAACACCATCGAGACCTGGGTGCGGATCGCTACGATCGAGCGGTCGTTGCTGTCGACGCGCGCGCCCTCGACGCTGATCTCGCCGCGGTCGTAGCTCTCGAGCCCGTTGATGCAGCGCAGGATGGTCGACTTGCCGGAGCCGGACGGGCCGATGATGCAGACCACCTCGCTCCTGGCGACCGAAGCGGTGATGCCCTTCAGCACCTCGACCTTGCCAAAGCTCTTGTGGACGTCGTTGAGGTCGATCATTTGCGGTTCGCCTTATTCTCGAAGTGCCGAACCAGCAGGATGAGCGGGATGCTCATGGTAAGATACATCAGCGCCACCAGCGTGAACACGCTGGTGTTCTTGAAGGTCGAGGAGGCGATCAGCTTGCCCTGCAATGCGAGCTCGGCGACCGTGATGGTCGAGGCCTGCGAGGAATCCTTCAGCATCATGATCATGATGTTGCCGTAGGGCGGCAGGATGATCCGCACCGCCTGCGGCAGCACCACGCGGCGCATCGTGAGCCACCAGCCCATCCCGATGGTCTGCGCCGCCTCGATCTGGCCCTTGTCGATCGCCTCGATGCCGGCGCGGAAATTTTCCGCCTGATAGGCCGAATAGGCGATGCCGAGCCCGATGATCGCAGCCTGCAACGCCGACAGCGCAATGCCGAAATCCGGCATCACGAAATAGATGTAGAACAGCAGCACGATGATCGGGATGCCGCGGATCACATTGATCAGCGCGGCGCTGAGGCCAACGAAAACGCGGATGCCGGACACCCGCATCAGCGCCCACACCAAGCCGAGCACGGTCGACAGCAGCAGCGAGCCGACGGTGACGACGATGGTCAGCCAGACACCCTGCAACAGGATCGGCACGAACTCGACGGCGTCATGGAAGAATTTTTGCATCGGCTCTACGTATCTGTTCCGTCACCGGCTGAATATTCCGTCGCCCTGAGGAGCGCGCAGCGCGTCTCGAAGGGTCGACGGCCACCGGCCGGGCCGTGCATCCTTCGAGACGCGGCGAAGACGCCGCTCCTCAGGATGAGCGGTCATTGACCTTGCGTAGCCCGGCAGGTTCAGTCGCGCACGCTCACGACGCGCCGCCCTTCTGGCCCCATTTCTCCAGGATCTTCGCGATCGTGCCGTTGGCCTTCAGCTTCGCCAGCGATGCGTTGATCTTGGCGAGCAGTTCGGTGTCGCTCTTGCGCACGCCGATCGCGACGGTACCGACGGTGACCGGCTTGTAGCCGTCGACCAGCCGGACGTCGGCGAAATTGCCCTGCTGCAGATTGTAGGCGAGGATCGGATAATCGGCGAAGCCCGCCTTGAGGCGGCCGGCATTCACATCGCGCAGGATGTCGGGAATGGTGTCGTAGACCTTGACCTCGCTGAACAGCCCGGTCTTCTTCAGCGCGTCGACGAACGCAGTGCCGACCTGGGCGCCGACCACCGTGCCCTTCAGATCCTCCTGCGAGGCGTAAGCCTTGGTGTCGGACTTCGGCACCACGAGGCCCTCGCCATAGGTGTAGACCGGCTCGGAGAAGTCGATCACCTCCTTGCGCGCGGCGGTGGCGAACATCGCGGCGGCGATGATGTCGATCTTGTTCGATGTCAGCGAAGGGATCAGCGCGGAGAACTGCATCGGCTCGATCTGCACGGTAAAGCCGGCATCCTTGCCGATCTCGGTGGCGAGATCGACCATGATGCCCTGGATCGAGTTGGTCTTGGTGTCGAGGAAGGTGAAGGGGATGCCGGTCGGCGTCGATCCGACCTTGAGCACCTGCTGCGCCGGCGACGGCGCGCTCACGGCAAGGGCAAGCGCCGCGACCGCGGCCTGGACGAAACGCTGAAAGGACATCGCACCACCTCCCGAGATCGGCCCCGGTGCCGCTGCGCCCGCTGTGTCAGCGCTTTGGGTTGCGGGCGACGCCGTTCCGGCCTATTTTCACCAATATGAAATTGTGGTCACGAAACCGCGGCCAATGCAAGCGGTTTTCATGCACATGAAGGAAGCGGACTGACGTGAGCGGCAGCAGGAGATTGCGCAAAGGCGCGGCAGCGAAGCCCGTGACAGCCCGCCGCACGGCCAAAAAGCCCGTCAAGAAGCTGGACAAGAAGCCGGCCGAGCCCGCGATGGATCTCGCGGTCGGCCGCCGGATCCGCGACCTGCGCCGCGACAAGGCAATGTCGCTGGAGGCGGTCGCCGCGCGCACCGAGCTGTCGATCGGCTTCGTCAGCCAGATCGAGCGCGGTCTGTCGTCGCCGTCGCTGCGCGTGCTGGCGACGCTCGCCGACGTGCTCGGCGTCGGCATCGCCGCGCTGTTCGGCGCTACGCCGAAAGACGGTGGCGCCGGCGGCGTCGTGACCCGCGAGGTGCAGCGCGCCGAGCTGAAGCTGTGGCGCACCGGCATTTCAAAGCAGCTGCTGAGCCCCGCCGGCAGCGAGAGCCGGCTCAATCTGTTCCTGGTGCATCTCGACCCCGGCGGCAACACCGGCGACGAGTTCTACACCCATGACGGCGAGGAAGCCGGCCTCGTGCTTCAGGGCGAGATGACGCTGACGGTCGACACCGAGACCTGGACGCTGAAGCAAGGCGACAGTTTTAGATTTGCCAGCCGGCGGCCGCATCGCTTCTCCAATCCGGCGCGCGATGCCAAGGCCGTGGTGCTGTGGGTGAATTGCGTGACGGCGGCGGGGTAAGGCCCCACGTCGTCCCGGCGAAGGCTATCCCACGTCGTCCCGGCCTAGTGCGCAATTGCGCACTAGGCCGGGACGACACCTGTTATTGCGGAGCCCTCACGTCACGCCGCATCACCTCAACCCCATCACGACGTCCTCGATCTTGATCGGGAAATTGCGCACGCGGATGCCGGTGGCGTGGAACACGGCGTTGGCGACGGCGCCGGCGCTGCCGGTGATGCCGATCTCGCCGACGCCCTTGATGCCGAGCGGATTGACGTGCGGATCGTGCTCGTCGACCGTGATGACCTCCATCGGCGGCACGTCGACATTCACGGGCACATGATACTCGGCGAGGTTGGCATTGAGGATGCGCCCCGAACGATGGTCCATCACCGCCTCCTCGTGCAGCGCAAAGGAGAGGCCCCAGATCATGCCGCCGCGGAGCTGGCTCGAGACCATCAGCGGATTGATGATGCGGCCGGCGGCGAACGCACCGACCAGCCGGGTGGCGCGGATCTGGCCGAGCTCGGGATCGACCTTGACCTCGGCGAACACCGCGCCATGCGCGTGCATCGCATATTGCGATTGCGCGGCAGGATCGGCCGCGCCGGTGCCGGAGGCCTCGACCTCGGCGACGCCGGCGCGCGCCAGGATCTCGGCATAGCTCTCGCTGCGTGCATCGTCGTCGCGTCGGTGCAGCCGCCCGGCCCGCGCCACCACGCCGGCATTGCCGGCGCCGAACAGCGGCGAGCGCTGGTCCGAGGTCGCAAGCTCGGCGAGTTTTGCGATCACGGCCGCACCGGCATTGTGGATCGCGGCGCCGACCGTTGCGGTATGCGCCGAACCCCCGGCGATGCCGGCATCCGGCAGATCGGAGGTGCCCGAGCGGAACGATATCTGATCGAGATCGAGCGCGAGCGCATCGGCCGAGATCTGCGCCAGTGCGGTCCAGGCGCCCTGCCCCATGTCATGCGCGCCGCTCTCCATCACGCCGCGCCCGTCGGCGCGGATCACGGCGCGGGCATTGCCCTGGAACATCAGCGCCGGGAATGTCGCGGTGCCCATGCCCCAGCCGACCAGAAAGCCGTTGTCGTCGCGCATCTGCCTGGGTTGCAGCGGACGTCCCGCCCAGCCGAAACGTTCGGCCGCTCTCGCGTAGCACTGGCGCAGCGCCTTGGAGGAGAACGGCTTGCCGGTGGTCGGCTCGACCTCGGCGTAGTTCTTCAGCCGGAATTCCAAGGGATCGATGCCGCAGGCGAACGCCGCCTCGTCGATCGCGCTTTCCAGCACGATCGATCCGGTGGCCTCGCCCGGGGCGCGCATGAACAGCGGCGTGCCGGTGTCGACGCGCACCGCTTCATGCGCGGTGCGGATCGCAGGGCTGGCATAGAGCGTGTGCGAGGCGTCGGCGGCGGGCTCGTAGAAATCGTCGAAGCTCGACGTCGTGATGCGCGCCTCGTGATCGATCGCGGTCAAGAGGCCTGCATCGTCGCTGCCGATCCGGATGCGCTGCCTCGTCGCCGAACGATGGCCGACCGGGCCATACATCTGGCTTCGCCGCAGCACCAGCTTGACCGGACGCCCGACCAGCTTCGCCGCCATGACGCCGAGCACCTGCGGCCCGGAGACCAGCCCCTTGGAGCCGAAGCCGCCGCCGAGGAACGGGCTGTTGATGTGGATGTTGCCGGGCGGAATTCCGAACAGCCCGGCGATCCGCATCTGCGCCATCGCCATGCCCTGGCTCGGCGTGTCCAGGAACAGGCGGTCGCCGTCCCACACCGCGACGATCGCGTGCGGCTCCATCGCGTTGTGATATTGCGCCGGCGTCTGGTAGGTCGCATCGATCCGTTTCGAGGCCGCGGCGAAGCCCGCATCGATGTCGCCGTGGCGGACTTCGGCGGGATTGCCGATCCCGACCACCGGCGGCACATAGGCCTCGGTGGCGTCGAGGCCGACGCGTGCGATCTCGACCTGGTAGCGCGGCGACAGCAGCGCCGCGCCTTCGGTGGCGGCCTCCAGCGTCTCGGCGATCACCACCGCGATCGCCTGGTTGGCGTAGCGCACCTCGTCGCTCTGCAGCAGTTCCATGCGGAACGCGAACGGGTTGCCCTTGGCGTCCGGGTCTTCAGCAAGTTCCGGCTTGTGCGCCGGCGTCATCACGTCGATCACGCCGGGATGGCGCTTGGCGGCGGCGACATCGAGCGATTTGACGCGGCCACGCGCGATGCAGCTGGTCGCGATCACGGCATAGACCATGCCGGGCGGATGATTGTCCGCGGCATAACGCGCCTTGCCCGTCACCTTCAGCACGCCTTCGGTGCGGGTCAGCGGCTGGCCGATGTTCGAGCCGTGCCTGAGATGGGCGGGGTCGCGGGTCAGATTGAGTTCAACCGTCATGCGTTACGCTCCTGCAACGGATGAGAAGGGAGAGCCCGGCAGCGCGGCAATGCGGTCCGGCGTGCCTGCGGCGGCAAGGGTGAGCGCGCGCACGACGATACGTTGCGCGAGCTCGATCTTGAAGGCGTTGTCGCCGGACGGTTTTGCCTCCGACAACGCGGCGCGCGCCGCCTCGCGGCAAGCCGCGGCATCGGGCGCAACGCCTGCGAGCACCTGTTCGGCCTCCCGCGAACGCCACGGTTTTGCGGCGACGCCGCCGAGCGCCAGTCGCGCCTCGCGGATCCGGCCGTCCTCGATGCGCAAGCTAGCTGCGGCCGAGACCACGGCGAAGGCATAGGACGTGCGCTCGCGGACCTTGATGTAGCGCGCATGCGCGGCGAAGCTGTTCGCATCGGCCGGCAGCCGCAGCGCGACGATCAAATCGCCCTGCTCCAGCGCGGTCTCGCGCTCCGGCGCATCGCCGGGCAGACGATGCAGCGCCTCCAGCGGCAGCTCGCGCCGGCCGCCCTTGCCCTCGATCTCGACGATCGCATCGAGCGCCACCAGCGGCACGCAGAAATCCGACGGGTGGGTCGCGATGCAGCCCTCGCTCCAGCCGAGCACCGCGTGCAGGCGGTTCTCGCCCTGCAGCGCGTCGCAGCCGGCGCCCGGCCAGCGCCGGTTGCAGGCGCTGCCGGCGTCGTAGAAATAGGCGCAGCGCGTCCGCTGCATCAGGTTGCCGCCGACGGTGGCGGCGTTGCGCAGCTGGGCGGATGCACCTGACAGCAGCGCCTCGGCGACCGCCGGATAGTTGCGCGCGAACTCCGCGTCATGCGCGAGATCGGCGTTGCGCACCAGCGCGCCGATGCGAAGCGAACCGTCGGCGAGACGTTCGATGCGATCGAGCCCGGGCAGATGCGTGACGTCGACCAGGCGGCTCGGCCGGCTGACGCCGCCCTTCATCAGGTCGAGCAGATTGGTGCCGGAGGCGAGATAGCTCGCGCCCTTTTCGGAAGCCGCCGCGATCGCGTCCGCGACATTGGCGGGCCTGACATAATCGAAGTTCATCATGCGGAGCGCCTCTGCCTGCTGGCGGTCATGTTGGATTGGGCCTCGAGCACGGCTTCGGTGATGCCCTGATAGGCGCCGCAGCGGCAGAGATTGCCGCTCATGCATTCGCGCACCCGCTCCGGGTCGGAGCCCGCCTGTCCCTCCTGGATCAGGCCGATGCCGCTCATGATCTGGCCCGGGGTGCAGAAGCCGCACTGGAAGCCGTCATGGGCGATGAAGGCGGCCTGCACCGGATGCAGCTCGCCGCCGCGCGCGACGCCTTCGATCGTGGTGATCTCGGCGCCGTCATGGCTGACGGCAAGCGCGAGGCAGGAATTGATGCGGCGGCCGTCGACCAGGATGGTGCAGGCGCCGCACTGGCCGCGGTCGCATCCCTTCTTGGTTCCGGTGAGGTCGAGCCGCTCGCGCAGCAGGTCCAGCAGCGTGACGCGGGGGTCGTCGAGGACCATTTCCCGACGGACGCCGTTGATGGTGAGACTGAGTGGGAGATTCATGCAAGGCGCTCCGATCCGTGTATGGTCGGGTTGAACCGAGGCAGCGCGAACCCGTGGCCGCCGATCCATGGGTCGGCGCGCCTTGTCAGGCCCGGTGCTGGTCGCCATATACGGAGGCATCCTCCGTTTACAAGGGAGGGGAAAAGAAAAAGGATGGCCGGCTCGTCACCAGAAATTGTCCGCAAGCCGCGCGCCGATGCGGTGCGCAATCGCGAGCGCGTGCTGGAAGCCGCCAAGGCCGTGTTCTCGGCCGGCGGCAGCGAGGCGAGCCTGGAGGCCGTGGCGCGCCATGCCGGCGTTGGCATCGGCACGCTGTATCGCCACTTCCCGACCCGCGAGGCGCTGTATGAGGCGGTCTATCGCCGCGAGGTCGAGCAGCTCGGCGATCTGGCCGAGCAATTGCAGAACGCCCCCGAGCCGGTCGCGGCGCTGCGGCGCTGGCTGCGCGCCAATGTGGAATTCGTCGCCACCAAGAAGGGCATGGTCTCGGCGCTTGCGCTGGTCGCGGCCGGCTCGACCGAGCTGCACGCCTATTCGTTCGATCGCCTGACCAAGGCGATCGGCACCCTGCTCGCGCGCGCGGTCGCAGCCGGCGCGATCCGCGACGACATCAGCGCCGAGGACGTACTGCGCGCGCTGATCGGCATGTGCTACATGCACGACCAGCCGGGCTGGCAGACAAACGCGCTCAGGCTCCTGGATGTGTTCGTGGACGGCTTGCGGGTGCAGCCGGCAGCGAAAGCGGCAGCGGCAAGGCCTGCGAAGAAGGCAGAACGAAAAGCCCCGCGCAAAGCGCGATGACATGAAGTTCAATCGTCATCGCGCTTCAGCTCCTTGTTGGGCATGATCTTTTCGGAAAACCGCTTCGCACTTTTCCGGATCATGCCTGAGGCGGGGCTCTCGCGATCACCGCGGATTGGTCCGCGTTCCGCTGTTGTTGCCCGGCAAGTTCGACGTCCCGGTGCCGGTCGCGGAGTTGTTATTCGGATCGGTCGAGTAATTCGGCGTCGAAGTGTTCGGGCTGTTCATGTTGCCGGTGGTGCTGCCGGGCGGATTGCTCATTCCCGAGCCCGTTCCCATGCCGGTGGTGCCGCCGGTGCCCGAAGAGCCGGTGCCGGTTCCTGTGCCCGAACTTCCCGTTCCCGCGCCCGCACCCGCGCCGCCGGCCGATCCGCCTCCTGAGCCACCACCGCCCTGCGCAAAGGCGAGTGACGTTGATAGCATCATTGCCGCCGCCAACCCGATCGTTGCCAGTTTCTTCATGTGAACTCCTTTCCTGGTTCGAATCGGAGCAACGGGTTCCGCGAGGCCATCGTTCCTAGGCGGTCGGACGCGCGTCCGGCTCCCATGGGACGAGGAACATGACCGGGCTCTCGGCGGCCAGCGCGAGACTGCGTTGGATGAGGCAGAAGAAAGTGTACTTGGCAACACCGCCGGACCAACCAGCTTCTGTAACTATATCGTAATCAGATATATCTTGTGCAACTGCACGGATTCCGACGATTGAACGAAGGTCGAATGGGCCATTTGACGTTTCCATTCGCGCGCCGTCCCTGAGAATGATTATGCTGGCGAAAAACAGGTAGACGCGAAGCTCGGCTCCGCGATCTGCCGATCGGCCATGGCGAGGAAAACGCGCGTTCGCGCTCGAGCTTTCGAGGACGACTCCCGGCATTCGGGAAAAGATGCGCCTGCCGTTCATTTGGATTGCAGAAATGAACGAGAGCATCTCATCTCCGTTTATCCGCTACCCGATCGGCACGTCGCTGCTGATGGCCGGCATTCTGTTCGTCGGCATGGTGGCCTATCCGCTGCTGCCGGTCGCGCCGCTGCCGCAGGTCGACTTTCCGACCATCCAGATCTCCGCGAGCTTGCCCGGCGCCAGCCCTGAAACCATGGCGTCTTCCGTCGCGCAGCCGCTGGAGCGGCAGTTCGCGCAGATTCCAGGCATTGCGCAGATGACCTCGACGAGCTCGCTCGGCTCGACCGCGGTGACCATTCAGTTCGACCTGAACCGCAACATCGACGGCGCCGCTAACGACATCCAGGCCGCGATCAATGCCGCAGGCGGCCAGCTGCCGAAGAACCTGCCCTCGCCGCCGACCTATCGCAAGGTCAATCCGGCGGACTCGCCGATCCTGCTGTTGTCGGCGACCTCGGACACCTTGCCGCTGATCAAGGTGAGCGATGCGGTCGACGCCCAGCTCGGCCAGCAGATCAGCCAGATCTCGGGCGTCGCCCAGGTGTTCATCGGCGGGCAGCAGAAGCCCGCCATCCGCGTGCAGATCGATCCCGCCAAGCTGGTCGCCAAGGGGCTTTCGCTGGAAGACATCCGCAGCCAGATCGCGATCACGACGGTCGACAGTCCGAAGGGCAACATCGACGGCACGACACGCGCCTACACGGTCTACGCCAATGATCAGCTCACGGAGGCCAAGGACTGGAATGATGTCATCGTCGCCTACCGCAACGGCGGCCCGTTGCGGATTCGCGACATCGGCCAAGCCGTCGCCGGGCCGGAAGACATGAAGCAGGCCGCCTGGGCTGACGGCAAACGCGGCGTGTTCCTGGTCATCTTCAAGCAGCCCGGCGCCAATGTCATCGGCACGGTCGACCGGATCAAGGCGCAACTTCCGAGGCTGATCGCCGCGATCCCGCCGGCCATCAAGATCAAGATCATCAGCGATCGGACACTGACCATCCGTGCCGCGGTGGAGGACGTGCAGATCACGCTGCTGATCACCATCGTTCTGGTCGTGATGGTGATCTTCATCTTCCTGCGCAGCTTCTGGGCCACGGTGATTCCCGCCGTCACCGTGCCGCTCGCGCTGCTCGGCGCCTGCGCGCTGATGTGGGTGTTCGGCTATACGCTCGACAACCTGTCGCTGATGGCGCTGACGATTGCGGTCGGATTCGTGGTGGACGACGCCATCGTCATGCTGGAAAACATCACGCGATATGTCGAGCAGGGCATGCGGCCGCTCGCCGCGGCATTCCAGGGCGCCGGCGAGATCGGGTTCACGATCCTGTCGATCAGCATCTCATTGGTCGCGGTGCTGATCCCGCTGCTGTTGATGGGCGGCGTGATCGGCCGCCTGTTCCGCGAGTTCGCGGTGACGCTCGCGATGGCGATCTTCGTTTCACTGGTGGTGTCGCTGACGCTGACGCCGATGATGGCATCGCGCTTCCTGCGTGCGCATGGCGAAGCCAGGCACGGCCGGCTCTACCAATGGAGCGAGGCGGCATTCGACCGGATGCTGCGTGGCTATGAACGCGGGCTCGACCTGGCGCTGCGCTGGAGCCGGACCACGCTGTGCATCTTCTTCGCGACGGTCGCAGTGTCGGTCTACTTGTTCGTGATCATCCCCAAGGGCTTCTTCCCGCAACAGGACAACGGCTTCCTGAACGCCGTCTCGGAGATGGCCCAGGACATCTCGTTTGCCGACATGAAGCAGCATCAGGAGGAGCTCAGCAGGATCGTCCGGGCCGATCCCGCGGTCGAGAGCATGGCTGAGTTCATCGGCGGCGGCGGCACCGCGCTGAACTCGGGCCGCATGTACATCACGCTGAAACCGCACGAAGAGCGCAACGCCAACGCGCAGCAGATCATCGCGCGGCTGCGGCCGAAGCTCGAAGCGGTCGAGGGCGCGCGCCTCTATATGCAGGCGTCGCAGGATGTCCGGCTCGGCGGCCGCGCCACGCGGACGCAATTCGAATACACGCTGCAGGACGCCAACCTCGCCGAGCTGAACGAATGGGCGCCCAAGATCCTGGCAAAAATGAAGACCCTGCCCGAACTGCGCGACGTCGCCACCGACCAGCAGACCGAGGGCACGACGGTGACGATGACCATCGATCGCGACACCGCGTCGCGTTTCGGCATCCAGCCGCAATTGATCGACGACACGCTATACGACGCGTTCGGCCAGCGCCAGGTGGCCCAATACTTCACTCAGCTCAACAGCTACCATGTCATCCTGGAGATCCTCCCCGAACTGCAGGGCAAGCTCGACACGCTCAACAAGCTCTACATCAAGTCACCGACGACGGGCGACGAAGTGCCGCTCTCCGTGTTCGCCAAGTGGACGACGGTTCCGGTGCGCCCGCTCGCGATCGCCCATCAAGGGCAGTTTCCTGCGACCACGATCAGCTTCAATCTCGGGGAAGGCGTCGCGCTCGGCCAGGCGACCGATGCCATTCAGAACGCCGTCGCCGATCTCGGCGCCCCGGCCACGCTCAGTTCAAGCTTCCAGGGCACCGCGCAGGCCTTCCAGCAATCGCTGAGTTCGGTGCCGCTCTTGATCGTGGCCGCACTGGTCGTGGTCTATCTGATCCTCGGCATTCTCTACGAAAGCTATATCCATCCGCTCACGATCCTGTCCACGCTCCCATCGGCCGGGGTCGGTGCTCTGGCGATCCTGATGGCGTTCGGATTCGACTTCAGCCTGATCGCCCTGATCGGCATCATCCTCCTGATCGGGATCGTGAAGAAGAACGGCATCATGATGGTCGACTTCGCGATCGCCGCCGAACGCGAGGAGCATCTGTCGCCGCAGGAATCGATCCGCAAGGCGGCGCTGCTGCGCTTCCGCCCGATCATGATGACGACGATGGCAGCCCTGCTCGGCGGCGTCCCGCTGATGCTGGGCACCGGAACGGGATCGGAAATCCGCCAGCCGCTCGGCTATGCGATGGTCGGCGGCCTGCTCGTGAGCCAGGCACTCACCCTGTTCACCACGCCGGTCGTGTACCTCTATCTCGACCGGCTCTCGAACGCGCTGTCGAACTGGACGGCGAAAAGAACCGACCGCGACGAAGAACCGCCGACGATCAGGAACGCTGCCGAATGACGACTGACGAAGCCATCAACGCGCGCGATAGATATCCGGCCGGAGGATCTCCATGAAACGCGACGGGTTGCCGATCGGCTCGAACCCGAACTGGCTGTACAATCCATGGGCGTCCGAGGTCAGCAGCAGGAAGCGACGCAGGCCCTGCAGGTCCTGATGCTCGACGACGCTGCGCATCAGCCGCTTCGACAGGCCCTTGCCGCGATGGGCTTCGAGGACAAACACGTCGGCGAGCAATGCGAAGGTGGCCTTGTCGGTGACGACACGCGCAAAGCCGACCTGCGCCGTGCCCTGATAGACGCCGAAGCAGAGCGAATTTGCGATCGCGCGCGCCACGGTCGATTTCGGAATGCCCTGCGACCAATAGCTCTCCTGCGCCAGGAAGCTGTGAATGAGCTCGAAGTCGAGGCGCTTTGGATCGGCTGATATCTCGTAGTCGGCAAGCATCTGCGGCATCGGCATTCGCACTTTCCTCTGATCGAGCCACCGTAGCCCGCATGAGCCAACGGGGCGCGCGTTCGCGCAAGCCGTTGGCTCATCCGGGCTACGTTTGATCGAGCCGTTACCCGAACCTGACATCGTAGCGTCTGATCGACAGGTCCTTGGTGTCGATCTCGGGCGTCTTCCCGGAGAGCATGTCGGCCAGCACCCGGCCCGAGCCGCAGGCCATGGTCCAGCCGAGCGTGCCGTGGCCGGTGTTGAGATGCAGATTGGCGTAGCGCGTCGCGCCGATCACCGGCGGGCCGTCCGGCGTCATCGGGCGGAGGCCGCACCAGAACGTCGCCTTGGCGAGATCGCCGCCGCGCGGAAACAGGTCGGTCAGCGAATGATCCAACGTCGCGCGCCGCGCTGCATAGAGCTTGGTCGAATAGCCTGAGATCTCGGCGGTGCCGCCGACGCGGATGCGATCGCCGAGCCGCGTGATCGCGACCTTGTAGCTCTCGTCCATCACGGTCGATTCCGGCGCGCCGGACGCGTCCTTGATCGGTACCGTGATCGAATAGCCTTTCACCGGATAGACCGGCAACGAGATGCCGAGCGGCCGCACCAGATGCGGCGAGTAGCTGCCGAGCGCCAGCACATAGGCGTCCGCGGTCATCACGCCGGCGCTGGTCGCAACGCCGGTGATGCGGGTTGCGTCGGCGTTCAATCCGTCGATGCCGACATTGAAGTTGAAGCGCACGCCGAGCTTCTCGGCTTCCAGCGCCAGGGCCTGCGTGAACATGTGGCAGTCGCCGGTCTCGTCATGCGGCAGGCGCAAGCCGCCGGCGAACTTCTGCTTGACGCCGGCGAGCGCCGGCTCGGCTCTGATGCAGCCCTCGCGGTCGAGCACCTCGAACGGCACGCCGTACTGCTTCAGCACCGCGATGTCGTCGCCGGTGCCATCGAGCTGCGATTGATAACGAAACAGCTGCAACGTGCCCTGTGCGCGCTCGTCGTAGCGGATGCCGATCTCGCTGCGCAGCGCCTGCAGACAGTCGCGGCTGTATTCGGCGATCGGGATCATCCGGCTCTTGTTCACCGCGTAACGCTCCGTGGTGCAGTTGCGCAGCATCTTCAAGAGCCACAGCCACATCACGGGATCGAGCTTCGGGCGGATCACCAGCGGGCCGTGCTTCATCAACAGCCACTTCACCGCCTTCACCGGCACGCCGGGACCAGCCCAGGGCGACGAATAGCCCGGCGAGACCTCGCCGGCATTGGCGAAGGAGGTTTCAAGCGCGGGCTTCGGCTGGCGGTCGATCACCGTCACCTCATGGCCTGCACGCGCGAGATAATAGGCGGAGGTGACGCCGATCACGCCACTGCCGAGAACAAGGACCTTCACTTTTCTTCACATCCTGCAGCGAAAACGCAATCGCCGCTGCGAAACCACTCTGCTTCGCAACGGCGACAGCAATTTGTAGAGCTAGCTAGAAATCAGCTAGCAATTATCAGGCCACGCGCTTGATCGAGTCGCCGAGGATCGAGACGATGTCGTCGATATGCGACTTCTCGACGATCAAAGGCGGCGACAACGCCAGCGAGTCGCCGCTCATGCGGAAGTAAAGACCGCTGTTGAAGCAATCGACCATCACGTCATAGCCGCGCGCGCCGACGACGCCGTCACGCGGCGCGAGTTCGACCGCACCCATCAGGCCCTGGTTGCGGATGTCGACGACGTTCGGCAGGCCCTTCAGCGAATGCAGCGCATCGCGCCAGTAGTCGGCGATCGAAGCGCCGCGGGTCAGGAGACCCTCGTCCTTGTAGATGTCGAGCGTGGCGAGACCCGCCGCGCAGGCCACCGGATGCGCCGAATAGGTGTAGCCGTGGAACAGCTCCATGGCGTTGTCGGGGCCGACCATCAGGCCGTCATGGACCTGGCGGCTGGCGAACACCGCGCCGCACGGCACGGTGCCGTTGGTGATGCCCTTGGCGGTCGTCATCATGTCGGGCGTCACGCCGTAGAAATTGGCGGCGAACGGGGTGCCGAGACGGCCGAAGCCGGTGATGACCTCGTCGAAGATCAGGAGGATGCCGTGCTTGGTGCAGAGCTCGCGCAGGCGCTGCAGATAGCCCTTCGGCGCCGGCAGCACCGCGGTCGAGCCCGGCACGGGCTCGACGATGACGGCCGCGATGGTGTCGGCACCATGCAGCGCGACCATCCGCTCGACATCGTCGGCGAGCTCGGCGCCATGATCCGGCTGGTCCTTGGCGAAGGCGTTGCGGGCGAGATTATGGGTATGGCGGATGTGGTCGACACCGGGCAGATGGGTCGCGAACTGGCGGCGGTTGGCGACCATGCCGCCGACCGACATGCCGCCGAAGCCGACGCCGTGGTAGCCGCGCTCGCGGCCGATCAGGCGGGTGCGGGTCGGCTGGCCGGCGGCGCGGTGATAGGCCAGCGCGATCTTCAGCGCGGTGTCGACCGATTCAGAGCCCGAGTTCGTGAAGAAGATCCGGTCCAGCCCCTTCGGGGCGATCTCGGCGAGACGCTCGGCGAAATCGAACGCCAGCGGGTGGCCCATGTTGAACGAGGGGGCGAAGTCCAGCGTGGAGAGCTGCCGCTCGACCGCGGCCGCGATCTGCGGGCGACCATGACCGGCGTTGACGCACCACAGGCCGGCGGAGCCGTCGATCACCTGCCGGCCGTCGACCGAGGTGTAGTACATGCCCTTGGCGGACGAGAACAGCCGCGGCGCTTTCTTGAACTGCCGGTTGGCCGTGAAGGGCATCCAGAACGAGTCGGTCTTGATGGTGTTCGGAATTTGATGAACGGTCACGGCGGCGCTCCATTATGGGTTTCCATAGTCGGACCACGCTTCCCAGCACTCAACAAGTCCTTTTCTGCCGCAGTACAAGCCATTGATCTTGTTGAGGCGGTCTGCGACTATTTGTTCGATCCGCAACACCTGCAACAGCGGCTTGCCAAGGGAATTGTCATGAGCGTCGATATCGGCGGACGGCTGCGATTCATCCGCGCACGGCACAAGCTGTCGCAGCGCGAGCTCGCCAAGCGCTCCGGCGTCACCAATTCGACGATTTCGCTGATCGAATCCAACCAGATGAACCCGTCGGTCGGCGCGCTGAAGCGGATCCTCGACGGCATCCCGATGGGGCTCGCCGAATTCTTCGCGATCGAGCCGGAGCGGCCGCGCAAGGCGTTCTACCGCGCCGACGAGCTGACCGAGATCGGCAAGAAACCGATCTCCTACCTCCAGATCGGCGACAGCCTGTTCGGACGCGCATTGCAGATCCTGAAAGAGCGCTATGAGCCCGGCAGCGACACCGGGCGGGTGCCGCTGGTGCATGAGGGTGAGGAAGGCGGCATCGTGGTCTCGGGCCGGCTCGAGGTCACCGTCGACGACGAGCGGCGCGTGCTCAACGCCGGCGACGCCTATTATTTCGAGAGCCGCCGCCCGCACCGCTTCCGCTGCATCGGCGCGAAGCCGTGCGAGGTGATCTCGGCCTGCACGCCGCCGACATTTTGAACCCGGCGCGCACGGCCGGCGACCCAAGGCGCAGGGGCCGCATGGCGCGGCCCTGCGGATGACGTCGATGCCTTGTGGTTCACGGCTTGCGGCCGCCGTCGCGGCCATCGCGGTCCTTGCCTCCGGCCCGTCGGCTGCGATGGACGATGATCTGCGCGCCTCGAGCAGCGCACCGACCGCGATCAGGCTGTGCGGCAATAGCGGCGATGACCGGATCAAGACCGCCGACTGCAAGAAGGCCGGCTATGACAGGCTGGTGGCGCAGATCGACAAGGCGTTCGATGCGGCAATCGGCAAGTTGCCGGCCAATGTCAGGCCGCTGCTGAAGCGCGACCAGGCCTGGTTCAACGAGATGATCATCGACGCAGCGGAGGTGCTCACGGACGCCAACGAGGACGAGCTGAAGCAGGCATTTGCCGAGGCGTTGCGACGCCGGGCGGCAGCCCTCAACGGAATCGCATCCGGCCGGCCCGGCCTGTCAGGCACCTGGGTCAATGCCTTCGGCAGCATCACATTGACGCCGGCCGATAATGGCGCCTATCGCCTCGCCGCCGATCTGCGCGGCGATTATGGCGGCGACCGCAAGCGGAGCTGCAAGCTGACCGCCGCGCTGAAGCCGTCGGGGACTGGCTGGCTCGCCGGTCCCGCGGTGATCGAAGCCGACGCCTCCGCCGACAAGGCGAAGACCGACGCAACGGCCGCTCCAGCCAAGCCGCCGTCATTGAAACTGCGCCGCCAAGGCGAGACCCTGCGGATCGTCGGAAGCATCGATGACGAGGATTGGGACGGGCTCAACGACTGCTCTTCGATGTGGCAGATCACCGGCAGCTATTTCGCCGCCGGCAAGGACAACGCATTCGACAAGGCCGACACCGCCTTCGTCGCCCCGACCTTCGACTGCACCAGACCGGAGAGTGCGACCGACGAGGAAATCTGCGCCGACCCTGATCTCGCCGACAACGACCAGCGGCTGAACCGCGCCTGGAAGGCGCTGCAGCCGCGGCTCGACGACGCGACGCGGCGCGCGCTGATCGACGACCAGCGCAACTGGGTGAAGAGCCAGGGCGCGCAATATCCGGAATTCCTGCATCCAGCCTGGAATAAACAGAGCTCGCAGGTCCACTTCACCGTCGACGCACGCGATCACGTCAACGGCTTGCAGCGGGAGCGGCTGGCGCTGCTCGAGGACTTTGACGACAAGCGCAGCGGGCTTGACGGCATCTGGCTCGCCTACAACGCCATCATCAAGGTCTCCACCGACAAGGACGGCACGATGAAGGCGGTGGGATGGAAGTGGGACCAGGGCGACTGGAAGGCCGGCTGCGACTACGAGATGACGGGCAAGATGGTCGGCGGCGCCTTCCGCTCCGACGAGCAGCGCAAGAACCCCGACACGCTGGAGCGCGACCACGCCATGCTGATCGTCAACCGGCAGGACGACGCCTTCGCCAGGAAGCGCACCGGCAAGGACGGCACCGAGGACAGCGCCGACGAGGCAAAATGCAAGCGCCGGCTCGACAACTCCTCGACCGCACGGCTGTTTCCGGCCCGCCCCTCGCCCGACATCGACAATTTCAAGGGCTCGATCCGCTGACGCAGGCAGGCCAGCGCCCTGCCTGCGATCATCTCAACCGACGGAAACCAGCCTGTGATAGGGTGCGTATCTGCCGGTATCCGAGAAGGAGCCCCGCATGCGCGCGATCGCCCTCATTGCCGCCATTCTGTTCGCCCTCGCCGCGCCGGCCATCGCCGACGACCTCAGCGCCGCGCAGGACGTGATCCGCGCCCAGGAGCAGGCGTTCGGCCGCGACGATGCCGCCGGCGCCTATTCCTACGCCGCGCCCGCGATCCGGCAGATCTTTCCGCAGGCCGACATCTTCATGTCGATGGTGCAGAACCAATATGCGCCGGTCTATCGGCACCGGAGCTTCGAGTTCGGCGCGGCGCAGAGCGCGGGCGACCGGATCGCGCAGCGCGTCCACATCGTCGACGCCAACGGCGAGGCGTGGGAGGCGCTTTACACGCTGGAACGGCAGGCGGACGGCAGCCTGAAGATCACCGGCTGCTCGCTGCTCAAGGCCGGCCAGGCGGTGTGATCGCCGGATCGGATCGTTGCGCGAGGCCCTTTCCCGGCCCAAGCCTGTCTTCAAGCCAGTCGAAGATGACCTCATTGGCCAATGTCGGGTTGTCGATATGTCCCTGCATGGCGGCGGTTTCGCCACGCCGGAACAGGATCAAGCTGGCGTCGCGATGGACGCTGCTCAGCTGGTCGCCGAATTTGGCCAGGGCACCCGGCAGCAGCCAGCCGGCTTCACCGGCGGTGACGAGCAACGGGCAGTCGATGCCGCGTGAAATCGCGTTGGCTTCTTCGATCCAGCAGATCTGCCTGTCGTCGCCGATCTGCCGATGGAAGAAACTTCTTTCGTGCAAGTCCCACATTCCGGCGTCGCAAACCGCCGCGGCAAACCGGGCATCGCTGGCCGCCGCACGGGCGACGAGCGAGGAATTGCAGGCATCCGCCACGATGGCGATCCGCGTGCGATCGACGCCGGGCATTTCCGAAAGAAAGTCCAGCACACGGCTCATGGCGGCTTCGAACTTGTGGCCCTCGAGCCGTTCCGGCGGCAACGCCGTCTGGCTACCCAGCAGATCCACCGCGAGCAGCGCGAAGCCGCGCTCGTTGGCGTGAGCAGCGTATTTGGTGATCAATTCTTCCTTGTAGGAGCCCGGCTCGCCGATGCAGACGATGACCGGTCCATCGTCGCGAACAGCCGGCGGCAGGTAGCAGGCCTGAAGCGACAGGTCGTCGGTCCAGGGAATCGAGAGCAGCCGGCCGGCAGGAACGCGGTTCTCCAGGAACTTGAGCGCGCATCGCCGCATGCCGTCGACGGCGCGTTTCAACAGATCGTTAGAGTAGCCGGGAGGTCTCGCGGCGGCGTGAAAGTAAGTCGTGGCGCGAAGCCAGTTGCGACGGGCGGTGATCATGTTGCCGCTCAGCGACGACAATTCGGCCCTCGCCTCGTTCAGCTCCGCGGTCTTGATCCACTCCGCCGACCACGAACTCTCCGAAGCGAGGTCGATCTTGCTGAGGGTCAACCAGCATTCGGAAACCGTCGAGCCGCCCTCCTGGGCGGCGGCCAACAGCTTGATGAACTCCACCGACAGATCCTCGCGATCCGGCCAGGCGGGCCAGCCCTTGTCATCGAACTCGACGCTGCTCGACGAGACGCCATGCGCTTCATGGTGGTCATGCATGTTTCGTCAACTCGTTCGCACCCGGCTCCGCTGCCGGTACGCGTTATCGATACGAGTCCGCCAAATCGCGTCGACGATCCACCGCTTCGGCTGCCGCGCGACGTTGGCGGCGAAATCGCAAACGCCAGTCACCCAGCTCTCCTAAGAAATTATTCCAATGCGGCTTCATATAATTGAAGTAATTCAGCGGCAGCAATCGTCGATATGGCGGCGCAGGAATGCATTGCGCTTATGCCTGAGGGGCCGAATGTTGCCGCAGCAATCATTTGCCTAGTGGATGCTCAATACACCTCCCCTGCGTTGTCCAGCTCGCCTGTCGCGTGTGGCGAACCTGCTCTCGGCGCAGGCACGCTCACGGGATCGCGAGAATTGGTAGGCCGCCGGTCACTCGACTGTGACTCTGCCGCGTAGCCCTACGGACGCGCGACGACATTGCGCCGTTCGATCAGCACCGGACAGCTGGAAAGCGACGGTATTGTTGTCCTTGACGAGGTAGCCTTGCACCGCCAGCGCACGATCGCTCGACTTGATGAATCGCTCGACGAGATCGAGGAAGATCGAGAATTCCTCATCGTTCATGCAATCGAGCCAAACGTCATTGACGTCGGACTGCATCGGCGCGAGCGAGTCGAGAAGGGCGCAGCCGGCCGGCGTGACGGTCAGCTTGGTCCGGCGCCGATCATCCAGATCACCGGCCTTTTCGACCAGCCCCAGCTCGGTCAGGTGCTGGATCGTTTTGGTGACACCCGCGCTGGTCAACCGGAGATACGCAGCGACGGTGACCGGGAAGACGTCGCCGCTGGTCTCGAGATAACGGATCGTGGTCAGGATCGTGTACTGAATGCCGGCGATGCCGGCTTGCGCCGCGTAACCCTGGGTCAGGTGGTGATGGCGCGACGACAACGAATGCAGGCAACCCGTGAGGCGCTGCACTTGCAGCTCGGTCGTCTTCACGGGTCGATCGGTTTGCTGCGCCGAACCAGACGCCGCCGCGGAATGGGCCATCGAAGGTCTGCGGTGGCGGTTCGATCTCGCAATTGCCTTCGGCATACTGTGCCGCACTCCAACCCTAATTAGATGATATAGTCATATAATATTTTGCTCGTATCGCACATCACGATGCGGAGCAGTTTTCGATGCCGGGCTTCACGAGTCCGTGCGCCGCGGCAGCGCGACGGTTTTGCGCCGTGGGATCGGTTCACAGCCCTGAAGCGCGCGCGATTGGATCGCTCAAAATGAAGAACCTCCGGCAGGGCATTGCCGGAGGTTCTGGAGGTTAGTTCATGAAGATGTGTAATGTCTCCTCATCATCACGGCCGGCAGAGCAACCGACGCTTGGTTTGTACATGATAGACTAATGTTAGTAAATCATACAACAGGCTCTTCTTTCAAATTCGGAAGACGCTTTCAAAATCAAAGCCCCGACAGTTTCCCGTCGGGGCTCTGTTTGGCGATCAAGTCCGGATCAGCCGGATATTACCAGTTGCGCTGCGCGCGGAGCAGCAGGGTCAAGGTGTCCTGATCCTTCAGCTCGTACACCGCTGCCGGCTTGCCGATCGAGGCGCTGCCGGGATAGGTGATCGTGCCGGCGTACTTCTGATCGAGGTGGGTGTAGGTCAGGTCTGCCGAGAAGGTCAGGTTCTTGACCGGAGTCCACTGCGTCTGCGTGCCGATCTGCGCAATGTTGTAGTCCGGGTTGCACGAGGTCAAGCCGGCGGTACCGAACACCGCGCCGAACGAACCGCCAACACCGCTGCCGGTTGGTCCGCAGATCGCAGACTTCGCCGTATCGTTGTAGTGAATGCCCGCGTAAGCACCGTAGATGCTGGTGTTCCAGTTGGGGCTCCAGTTATGGATATACGCACCGCGCATGCCCCAGGTCTGGATCAACTGCTGCTGGCCGCCGTTGACGAACACGCTGTCCGGAGCCATGCCAAAGCCGATGCTCTGATAAGCGCCAGGAATGTTGGTCCCGCCGAAGTAGGTGACAGCGCCGGCGATCGACAGATCCTGGATGTTGTAACGGGTTGCACCGTCGGTGTAGACGCCCTGGATGTTGATGGTATCGCCAGGTCCGGTCGGGATGTTCTTGATCGACAAGGCCAGCTGAGCAGCCCAGCCCCACTTGTCGTCCGGATGACCGGTCAACTCGGTGCCGCCATAGTATGCTGCGTGGTTGTCATGCGCCGCGAACGACGCCTGGAACAGGCCCCAGGCCTGGTCGACGCGGAGAGCCGCGACGAGGTCCGGAGAAATCGTGCCGGCATAGTCGCTCGCGCCATACGCACCGAGGGCACCGCTACCGAGCGTACCGAGATTCTGCACGCCAGCCTGATAGTAGGCCGACTGATCCTGAGCCGACAGGGCGAGCGACACGCCGTTGCCGAACTGCGCGGTGTAGGTGAACTGGTTGACACCCGTGACCGTGCCGCCGCCGCCGACGAGACCGTCGAAGTTGTTGCCCGGATAGTTGGTCCACGGCGCCGAGAACTGCGAGACCGCCTTACCGATAGTGAAGCCCGCGAACTGGATAAAGGCGTAGTAGACGCCAAGCGTACCGGCAGCAACGCCGCCCGAGGTCGCGTTGTTCGGAGCGGCCGCCGTTCCGATCGGCGAGTAAACCGTCGCGCCGTTGCCTTGCCCACCGTAGGTGTCCGACGTCCAGCTGAAGGTCAGGTCGACATAGGTGCGAACCACGCCGTACTCGGTCGCGGTGCGGGTGTCGACGTTGAGGTCTTCACGCGAACGCCAGGTGTAGCCGTTGGTGAAGCGATTCTGTGCGCCACCAGCACCTGACGTGTTGCCGGAGGCGTCCGAGTTCGTGTTCGCGAGAACGTCGGCGCGCAAATAGCCGCCCAGCTTGATGCAGGTGTCGGTGCCGGGGATGAAGTAGAAGCCCGGACCATAGAGCGAGCAGACCTTCACGTACTCGACTGCCTTGGCCTTGACCGGAAGGTCGGCCGCCATGGCGCCGCTGCTTGCGACGAGAGTTGCCACCGAGCCCAACAAAAGGCCCTTAACGATCTTCATGCTATCCTCCAAGTGATGCCTTGCACTGCTGGCAAAGCGACAAAAGTTCCCGTTCCCGAAAACCGCTGCCGCGCAGCCATTTTCAAGATGCTCGTGGTCAACTCGGCCACTGCAGGCGTGAGATGGTGGATGCCCCCCATCTACGATGCGGAACAATGCAATTGGGCAGTCACATATTCAACTTATATTAGTTAGTCATTCTATCTTTGTGCACCCCTGTGTCATTCGGGCAACGCATCAACCAACATTTTTGTCAGGCCAGCTTCAAAAATCGCTCGATATCTGTGAAGATGAATTTTTGTTAAGGATGGTCATGACCGAGCGCAGATCGACCGACAAACTGCAAGACGCGGCCGAGCGACTGGCTTGGGAGATCGTCTCGACCAGCATGCGCCTTGAGGAATTGCGCAGCATCTGGGCCAAGATGATCGGAATCACCGGCCCACAATGGATGATCATGACTGTGCTGGCGAATGCCGAGGACCGCAATGTCGGCCTGCCCGTCGGCGCGGTGTCACGGGCGCTACGCGTCGATCAATCGTTCGTGGTGACGCAGTCAAAGCTGCTCGAAAAGAAGAACCTGCTGCGCCGGAAGAGTTCGACCGAGGATGCCCGGGTCGTGAACCTGTCGCTGACCGAGCACGCCAAGAAGCAGATGGCGAACCTGTCTTCGCAGCGCAAGGAATTGAACGAGTTCGTCTATGCCGATCTCGATCTACGTGAATTGCTGCAACTGACGGGCAAGATGGATTCGATCAAGAATCGCCTGGAAAAAGCGATCGCGAAAATCTCGGTCGATCTCTAACCGCTGCGCACTTTTCCGGATCATGGCATTTGCTGGGCATGATCTCCTCGGAAAACCGCCGCGCACTTTTCCGGATCATGCCAGTTGCTTGGGCATGATCTCCTCGGAAAACCGCCGCGCACTTTTCCGGATCATGCCAGTACCAGCCGATGTCGCGCCCGCATCAGCAGCAGCAGGATGATGCTGACATTGAGCAGGTTCCAGGCGAGGCCATTGGCGAAGGCCGCGGCATAGGAGCCGGAGGCGTCGAAGATCACGCCGGAGATCCAGCCGCCGAAGGACATGCCGAACACCGAGGCGAAGATCACGATGCCGATCCGGGTCGCGGCCTCCGAGGCCGGCATCGCCTCGCGCACGATGATGGCGTAGCTCGGCACGATGCCGCCCTGGAACAGGCCGAACATCGCCGAGATGATGTAGAGCGAGGTCAGGCTGTCGAAGAACAGGTAGAACAGCAGCGCCGCGCCCTGCGCGATCGAGCCGATCAGCAGCGTGCGGATGCCGCCGATCCGGTCCGCGAGGAAGCCGGAGCCGATCCGGCTGATGATGCCGAATCCGAGCATCAGCGACAGCATCTCGGCGCCGCGCGCCACGCCGTAGCCGAGATCGCCGCAATAGGCGACGATGTGAACCTGCGGCATCGACATCGCCACGCAGCAGGAGATCGACGCCAGCGACAGGATCGCGGTCAGCGCGTTGGTGGACAGGCGAAGGTCGACGCGCGGCGGCGGCGCGTTGACATGGCTGCGCCGGGTCGCCGCCCCCATCAACACACGGAGCACCATCAGCGCGAGCGTCATTGCGACCGCGGTGAAGATGCCGATCGCGATATGGGTGGTGCGCCAGCCGACACTCTGGATGCCGAAATTGACCAGCGGCGGCCATACCGTGCCGCCAACATAATTGCCGCTGGCGGCGATCGCGACCGCGAGGCCGCGGTAGCGCTCGAACCAGTGCGAGGCTTCCGCCATCAGGGGGCCGAAGGTCGCGGCCGACGACAGGCCGATGGCGAAATGCAGCAGGATGAAGGTCCAGATCGACGGCGCATAGCCGGCGCCGACATAGCCGAGGCCGAGGATGCCGATCCCGGCGCCGATCGCGGCGACGATGCCATAGCGATCGCTGATCTTGCCGGTTACGACCTGGCCGATGCCGAAGCCGAGCATCACCATGGTGAAGGCGAGCGAGGCCGTTCCGCGCGTCGCGCCGAAGTCGGCTTGCACCACCGGCAGCGCCACCACCACCGACCACATGCCGACGCTGCCGAGCGAACCGATCACCACGGCGACGACAAGACGGAGCCATGCCCGACGCGAGTCGGGAATGAATGATGCGACTTCAGGAGAAAATTCAGAAGAAATTGCCACGGCAGCCGGAACTTCGTCGGCATTTGCCTCAAGGTCAAGCGCATTGCCGAGAGATTAGGCATGCAGCAGCAAGGGGACGCGCCGAACTCACCAACGCGTGAAGTGCCTCAATTGCCGTAGTTCGGATCCTGCGCCTGGAACGGGCCGCAGCTCGCGCCGATGCCGAACCGCTGATCGAAATCCACGATGCCGCCGCTGACCGGGATGCGGGTCGGCGGCAGGCCGCGGGTGTACTGGTCGACCGTGACAGATTTCTTGTCGGCGCTCATCGTCACATGCACCGGCTCAAGGCCCTTGCCCTTGTTGAGCTCGGTCAGATCGAGCGTGTAGAAGCCGTCCGCTGTCTTGCCGGCAGCCATGCCGCCATGCGGCGCGAACACGACCGATTGCGGCAGGTAGACCTCCATCAGAACGCCGTTCCCCTTGCAGGAGATCATGCGGATCAGCCAGGTCCGGTCGTCCGGCAGCGTTGCGGCCGATGCCGGCACCGAAAGCAGCGCAATTGCCGCAGTAAGAGCTGCCGTGACGGTTCGTCCGGCCCGGTTCGACATGGAGGCCTCCGGCGGCTGAGTGGCGTTGTTGGCGTTTGGTCGGAGACTGCGCCGCGAAAGTTCAAACGGCGTCGTGCACTGCAGCGGTCGCGACGACCCGATCGACCGGGAATATCGCCCATCGTTCCGCGATCCATGCTGACGAGAAAACTGCTACAATGCGAGCCGGTTCACATTGGCGTCCCGCCACCCGGACCTATCATCCCGCCGGATGGCGCGCAGCTCGCAAGGTATCAGGATCGAAGCGCTTAACTGTCGGAGGGTCATCATGCATTCGTCGTCAGCAGAGTGGTTGCCCGTTGCGTCGGCGCCATCGGACCGGGAGCTCGAGGTCTGTGTCCTCGACTATGATGGCATGGTGCATGCGCTGATGTTCCCCTGCCACCGCGACGGCGCCGCGTGGGTCGACCATGCCGGCAGCAAGCATCCCGACATCCAGCCGACGCATTGGCGCAAATGGATGCCGTCCGCCAACTAGCGCCATCATGACCGGACCGAGACGGCCACCGCCGATCTCGCACCGCTCGTGAAATTGAGCTAGACTTGCCGTGTGAGGTTCAAGGGTGGGCCAGGAGGCTCGTCATGGAATCACACGTGATCCCTTTTGAAAATCGCTGGACCAACGGCAAGCATGCCTGGGAGTAGCATTGCGAGCTCGAATGGCTGGGCGTGCCGGTCGTTCGGACGATGTATTGCGAGCATGAGACGCACCGTCCCAACAAGTCGGCCGTGGTGTTCGATATCCCTGCGGGCTTTGTCCACGACTGGCTGGCCTTCCACGACCGGCGCGACGCCCGGCGGCAATTGCTGTGGCGCGCCAGCGTCATCACGCTCGGCCTGATCGCCGCGTCGGGCGCGGTGCTCGGTGTGCTGAGATAGGCCGCGATCCCGCCCCGGAACAGCCGGACGGTCCGCCCCGCCCTTTCCGGCCGGGAATCCTTAGGCCAATCCCCTGCTCGAACGCCTGCGACGTCCGGCGCGGCCCTTCCACGGCACTTATTAACCCTTTGCTAACCATACACCCGGCAAGAATTGCCGAGTGAAGTCGAGTGTCGTCGAACGCGTCTAACGGGCGGAGATCCCCGTGAACGCCAGCGCGGTGCCTCACTTTCGGAACGGCGGCCCTGCGGCCGTCGCGCAGACGCTTGGCGGCCGCGGCCGCCAGTCGCGGGGGAGAGCGGCTACCATGGTCGACGTCACGGCGGGTCAGGGCACGGCAGGCAAAAGCGGATTGCCGAGCCTCGGCGAGATCGGCGACATCCTCAAGCGCGGCGACCTCGCGCTGGCACTCGGCGTCCTCACCATCCTGGTGGTGCTGATCCTGCCGCTGCCTTCGATCGTGCTCGACCTCTTCCTGGCGGTCTCGATCACGGTCTCGATCCTGATCCTGATGACCTCGCTGTTCATCCAGGCGCCGCTGGAATTCTCCTCGTTCCCGACCATCCTGCTGATCTCGACCATGCTGCGGCTGTCGCTGAACATGGCCTCGACCCGGCTGATCCTGAGCCATGGCCACGAGGGCACGGCTGCTGCCGGCCACGTCATCGAGGCGTTCGGCAATTTCGTGATGGGCGGCAACTTCGTGATCGGCATCATCGTGTTCGCGATCCTGGTGATCGTGAACTTCGTGGTCATCACCAAGGGTTCGGGCCGCATCGCCGAAGTCGCGGCGCGCTTCCAATTGGACTCGATGCCCGGCAAGCAGATGGCGATCGACGCCGACCTGTCCGCCGGCCTGATCGACGAGAAGGCCGCCAAGGAGCGCCGCAAGGCGCTGGAGGACGAGAGCGGCTTCTTCGGCGCGATGGACGGTGCCTCGAAATTCGTCCGCGGCGACGCCATCGCCGGCCTCCTGATCGTCGGCATCAACATCGTCGGCGGCATCATCATCGGCGTCGCCCAGCAGGGCCTCTCCTTCAGCGAAGCCGCCCGCACCTACACCGTGCTGACGGTCGGCGACGGCCTCGTCACCCAGGTGCCGGCGCTGATCGTCTCGACCGCGGCCGGCCTGTTGGTCTCCAAGGCCGGCATCACCGGCGCCGCCGACAAGGCGCTGATGCGCCAGCTCTCCGGCTATCCGCAGGCGCTCGGCATGTCGGCTGGCGTCATGCTGGTGCTGGCGCTGCTGCCGGGCATTCCGACGCTGCCGTTCCTCGCGCTCGGCTCCGGCGCCGCGGTGTTGGCCTGGAACGCGCGCAACCAGAAGCGGGCGGCGAAGGCGGCCGAAACAGCGGCAGCGGCTGCACCGGCTGCGGCCGCGGCCGCCGCCGCTGCCGCCGCGGAGGAGCCGATCGCCGCCGCGCTGAAGATCGACGACCTCAAGATCGAGCTCGGCTACGCGCTGCTGCCGCTGGTCAACGGTCCCGACGGCACCGACCGCCTCACCGAGCAGATCAAGGCGCTGCGCCGCTCGCTTGCGATCGAGATGGGTTTTGTGATGCCGGCGGTGCGCATCCTCGACAACGTCCAGCTCGAGGCCAACAGCTACGTCATCAAGATCAAGGAAGTCGACGCCGGCACCGGTAAGATCTGGCCGAGCCAGTTCATGGTCATGGACCCGGCCGGCAACCAGGTGCAGCTCCCCGGCATCCACACCATGGAGCCTACCTTCGGCCTGCCCGCGACCTGGGTCGACGCCGGCCTGAAGGAAGAGGCCGCGCTGAAGGGCTACACCGTGGTCGATGCCGCCACCGTGCTGTCGACCCATCTGACCGAGCTGCTCAAGACCAACATGGCGGATCTGTTGTCCTATGGCGAGGTGCAGAAGCTCCTGAAGGACCTGCCGAAGGAGCAAGGCGAGCTGATCAAGGACATCGTGCCGAGCCAGGTTACGGTGTCAGGTATCCAGCGCGTGCTGCAATTGCTGCTCGCCGAACGGATCTCGATCCGCGACCTTTCGACCATCCTCGAGGGCATCGCCGATGCGCTGGCGTTCTCGCGCAACCCGGCCACCATGGTCGAGCATGTCCGCGCCCGGCTGGCGCGGCAGATCTGCGCCCAGAACACCTCGCCGAACGGCTATCTGCCGCTGATCGCGCTGTCGGCGCGCTGGGAGCAGGCATTCGCGGAGTCGATCGTGGGCCAGGGCGACGACCGCAGCCTGGCGATGCAGCCCTCGAAACTGTCGGAGTTCATGACCGCGGTGCGCAATGCCTTCGAGCAGGCGGCGCGCGAAGGCGAGGCGCCGGTGCTGGTGACATCGGCCGCGATCCGGCCGTTCGTTCGCTCACTGGTGGAACGGTTCCGCTCGCAGACCACCGTCCTGTCGCAGGCCGAGATCCATCCCCGGGCCCGGCTGAAGACCGTCGGCAGCGTGTAGAGCGTGCGTTCTGATCGGATCGGAACGCTCTAGCGGCCGCAAATCATTTGCGTTTTCGTCTGTGTTTTCTCGCCACAGGCAACTGATTTATGTGGAACGGACCGGATCGGCCCCATCTGGAATGCAACATTCCAGCGTCAGACCAAGCTACTGATATTACAAAGCTTTAGTTCGATCCAGGATTACCAAAGCGTCATTTTTGATCGCGACCGATCACGTCTCATCACGCCCTTGTGATGGCCTCTAGGGAACGGAATCGGCAAATCCTACGTTAGCGAGGCACGAGACGTTGAACCGGGCAACAGACCAGACCGACAGATTTACTGAGAGCAGGAAGGCGGCAGGAGACTTCCATGAACCACTCGATCTACAGCGCTGATCGTACGACGCACCTGAAGATTGTGGTCGTGGCCTTGGTCGCCGGTATCCTGGTCGCTGGTTTCGGCATCTCGGCGCACAATTCGTCGGACGAGGGTTACACCCAGACCGCACGTGTGATGAAGGCCGGTAAGCCGGTCGCGATCACGAGTTCGGGCACGTCGCTGGTCCGCTAACAGGAGAGTTTCACGAATTCACGTGGTGTTCTTTACAGCCCCCCAAAGTCGCTACGTGGATATTTAAGACCCCCAACTACCCCCAAGTTGACTATCGAAAACGCCCGCTCCCCACGGGCGTTTTCTTTTTTGTGCGGATGGTGGGTTCAACGCCGGTGCCGACTGACGGCGCGCACAGCTCTCTCCACGTCATTGCGAGCGTAGCGAAGCAATCCATCGTTCCGCGTGCTGGGTGACCATGGATTGCTTCGCTTCGCTCGCAATGACAACGAATAGCCAATGCCCACGGCCGCGCATGAGGGAGCGGCAACGCCTACCGGGGCGGCGTGTTCGTCCCGCCCGGCACGGTCTCGATCAGCTTGCCGGTGAAGATCGGCGCCGAGGTCGGCTGGCCGTTCGGCGAACCGCCGGCCTGTTCCACCGTCACCGCGTAGGTCGCGCCGTTGACCACGTCGGGGTCGTAGCCCGACAGCACCGGCCGCGCGGTGAACTCATCGGCGCCGATCACGCCGAGCGAGCGCGGCTGCGGCAGCTTGTCGGAGATCAGCCAGAGCTCAAAGCTCTTGCCGGGCTCGGCGGTGGCGCCGACCTTGCGGACGGTAAAGTTCTTGGTCGCGCCGTCGATGGTCATGATGAAGGCAGGCCCGCCATTCGGCCCCTGCAGCAGCGCGACATATTGCGCCGAAGGCGTGAGTGCCGGCGCCGGCGTCTTCACTTCCACGGTCTGGATCCGCGGCTTCGGCCGGATCGCATTCGGCAACGCGTCGGGCTTGTAGATCTGCAGGCCAAGCGTCACCAGCAGTGCCGCCGCGATCGCGGTCGCCGCCGACGCGATACCGCGCCAGCGCCTCACGCGGCCCGCCAGCGCGATCATGTTGGTGCCGTCGTTGACGCCAAAACGCGGCTGGACCGGTGGCCGCCGGATCTCGGCCGGCTGCGGGATTTCTGACGGCCGAGACGGCTCCGGATCGAACGCAGAGCCGAATTCGGGATCGTCGGCAAGCGGCGGCGCTGTCGTCGCGGCCGGCGTCTCCGGCAGCACCAGCGGCGCCTGCGGCGCGCCGGCATGGCCGATCGCCGTCTTGATGTTCTCCCAGACCACCGGACGCGGCTCGACCAGGCCGACCATCTGGTTCAGCGGCCCCAGCCTGAATTCCCAGGCCTGCACCAGCGCGGCGAATTCGCTGTCGACGGCCATCATGGTCTCGACCCGGGTGCGCTCATCGGCATCGAGCGTACCGAGCGCATATTCCGCGGCGAGCGCGATATGGTCTTCGCTAATGGCCATCAATCAGAGTCCAAGACACTCCCGGATATCCATCAGGCTGCGGCGCAGCCAAGTCTTCACCGTGTTCACCGGCGTCTCGAACTTTGCGGCGAGTTGCTCGCGGCTCCAGCCGTTGTAATAGGCGAGCAGCACGAGCTTCTGACGATCCGGCTCCAAACGACCGACGCACTCCAGCAATCGCTTCAACTCTTCCGTCATCTCACGCCGCGCCAGCGGATCGGGCGAGTCGGCGGCAACCTCCGTCGCAGCCGGCTCGTCCTCCAGCGAGGTTTCGCCGCGCTTGCGCACCACGTCGATGGCCCGATTGCGCGCGATCGACGTCATCCACGTGATCGGGGAAGACAGCGCCGGATTGAACTGCCCGGCGCTGTTCCAGATCTTGACGTAAGCCTCCTGAATGACCTCCTCGGCGAGGTCCTGTCGCCGCAAGATACGGAGCACGACACCGAAGAGTTTCGCGCGGGTGGCGACGTACAGCCGCTCGAAGGCGGCCTCATCGCCCTTGGCGACGGCGGCGATCAGCCAGACCAGCTCAGCCGGCGTCAGCATCTTGCGCCCCCCAAGCCCGCCCCCAAGCCTGCATCCCCCATCGCTTCCTTGCCACCCGCGCTGCCGATCATGGTCTGGACCGGTGGTAGCATATTTTGGGACACCGCCATCCGCCAAGTGCGCTGACGAGTGCTGACAAGTGGCTGAGAGGCGGCCGGCTTGTGGACAGTGCCCAGCAAAAAGCCCGGGCGATCGGCCCGGGCTCGCAAATCTGGTCAGCGGAGGGAGCGAGACTTCAGGCGATGACGCCGAGACGGGCCCGCATCAGGCCGATCGAATCCATGTCGGCTTGCTCGCGGGCGCTCTCCTCCGCACGTTCGCGCGCCTGGTCGCGCTCGTCGAGCAGTTCGACCTTCTTCAATTCCTCGAACGCCTCCGACAACAGCGCCTTGGCGTCGTCGAGCTGGGCGCGCAGTTCGTCGGCCGAGCGGGTCAGGTTTTCCCGGCGCTGGATCGCGGCCTTGGCATAGGTGGGATAGGCGAAGTGCGTGGGGTCGTTGATCCCGGCGCGCTCCTGCTCGGTCTGGATCTCGCGCTCGAGTTCGATGGACATGCGCTGGAAGTCGGCGATCATGCCCTCGATCTGGGTAACCCGGCGGCGCTTTTCATCGACCTGAAATTTCTTCAGGCGGATCAGCGTTTCACGTGACTTCATCGACTCATACTCCCCAGAAGTCCCAAATCTGAACGCGGGACAGAGCCGGCTCCCCGCTGGGCCCCGCCGGCATAGCTATGGTCCGGAGATGATGGCCTGACAAAGTTAGCGTTCCGTTTCCAAACCCGACAGGATTTGAGCGAGTTGCCGGTAGCCGTCGCCGAGGCTGGTCGCCTCCTCCTTGGCCTGGCGCAGATAGGCCTCGAGCGGCTCATGCAGCCGGATCGCCTCGTCGACCTCGGGGCTGGAACCCGGCCGGTAGGCGCCGAGCCGGATCAGTTCCTCCATGTCGGAGTAGGTCGCCATCACCTGCCGCGCCTTGTTGATGAAGGGCAGGAAGTTGGGATCGGCCGATTTCGGCATGGTGCGCGAGACCGACTTGAGGATGTTGACCGCGGGGTAGCGGCCGCGCTCGGCGATCGCCCGCTGCATCACGATATGGCCGTCGAGGATGCCGCGCACCGCGTCGGCGATCGGCTCATTGTGATCGTCGCCGTCGACCAGCACCGTGAAGATCGCGGTGATGGTGCCGTTGCCGGTGCCCGGCCCCGCCCGCTCCAGGAGTTTCGGCAATTCGGTGAACACGGTCGGCGTGTAGCCTTTGGCGGTCGGCGGCTCGCCGGCCGAGAGCCCGATCTCGCGCTGCGCCATCGCAAAGCGCGTCACCGAGTCCATCAGGCACAGCACGTCCTGGTCCTCGTCGCGGAAATACTCGGCGATGGCGAGCGTCAGATACGCTGCCTGGCGCCGCATCAGCGCCGGCTCGTCGGAGGTCGCGACCACCACGACGGAGCGCGCCAGGCCCTCCTCGCCGAGATCCTCCTGGAGGAATTCCTGCACCTCGCGGCCGCGTTCGCCGATCAGCCCGATCACCGAGATCGCGGCATCGACATTGCGTGCCAGCATCGACAGCAGCACCGACTTGCCGACGCCGCTTCCGGCGAAGATGCCGAGCCGCTGGCCGCGGCAGCAGGTGAGAAAGGTGTTGAGGCCGCGGACGCCGAGATCGAGCGGCGGACCGACCCGCTTGCGCGAATGCGCCGGCGGCGGCGAGTTGCGGTAGGACATCGGCGAGGCGCCCTGCGGCAGCGGGCCCTTGCCGTCGATCGGCTCGCCCATCGCGTTGACGACGCGGCCGAGCCAGGCGGGCGACGGCCGCACCTGGCTCGCCGCATTGGCGATCACGGCGCGGCAACCGCGCCTGACGCCCTCGAGCCCGCCGAACGGCATCACCACCGCGTTCTCGCCGGAGAAGCCGATCACCTCGGCCGGGATGAAGCGGCCTGCGCCGACGTCGATCACGATGCGGGCACCGACCGACATCGCGTGAATCGGGCCAGCGATCTCGACCATGAGGCCGCGGACGCCGACCACGCGGCCATATATATTGACGCCGTCGATGTCGCCGATCTGCTCCGCGAGCGCCTTCATTGCGAAAACCTTAAGTTTCCGCGATTTTGCTCCAGCCGCTTAACTTCGTGTTTACCCGCATCATTAATCATTGCGTCACTGTCTTTGGTGACTGAGGTCGCTTGCCCATCAGAAGAAGGGCGAGTCGCGAGAGTCGGTTAGGCCCGGCTCTTAATGTGGAATCTGAACGGGCACGGTTAGGAAAAGCTTCTTCTACGCAATATCTTAGGGCGATTCGACAAAAATTGCACGGTTAGAGCTTGCGTGAAGGAATCAGTTTTTGTTAACCATATCTCGTCAGGATCCGAATCAGTTGTTCAAAGGCGTTTTGTGAGTGCCGCAAGTGCGGCCGACCTGACGCCCGGAGCGGCGACTATAGGGGACTGGCATGCGCGTTTTGCTAATTGAAGATGATAGCGCCGTCGCGCAGTCGATCGAATTGATGCTCAAATCCGAGAGTTTCAACGTCTATACGACGGACCTCGGTGAAGAAGGCGTCGATCTCGGCAAGCTTTACGACTACGACATCATCCTGCTCGACCTCAACCTGCCCGACATGTCCGGCTACGACGTGCTCAAGCAGCTCCGGGTCTCGAAGATCAAGACCCCCATTCTGATCCTCTCGGGCCTCGCCGGCATCGAGGATAAGGTCAAGGGTCTCGGCGTCGGCGCCGACGACTACATGACCAAGCCCTTCCACAAGGACGAGCTGGTTGCCCGCATCCACGCGATCGTGCGCCGCTCCAAGGGGCACGCCCAGTCGGTGATCCAGACCGGCGATCTCGTGGTCAATCTCGACACCAAGACGGTCGAGGTCGGCGGCCAGCGCGTGCACCTCACCGGCAAGGAATACCAGATGCTGGAGCTGCTCTCGCTCCGCAAGGGCACCACGCTCACCAAGGAAATGTTCCTCAATCACCTCTACGGCGGCATGGATGAGCCGGAGCTGAAGATCATCGACGTCTTCATCTGCAAGCTCCGCAAGAAGCTCGCCAACGCCTCCGAGGGCCGCAACTTCATCGAGACCGTGTGGGGCCGCGGCTACGTGCTGCGCGAGCCGCACGAGGCCGACGAGCGCATTCCCGCCTGACGCTTTCTACAGCAAACCTCCTCAGCCCCGCCGCAAATGGCGGGGTTTTTGTTTGTGGCGATGTCATGCCACCGGGATCGCGCTCAGGACGGAAACCAGATCCGCCCCCCTGGGAACGCCGAGCCCGGTGCAGGCGCTCCAGCCGGGACCGGCATCGTAACCCTTGCCGCCGACGCGGTTGTTGCCTTGCTGGACCGCACGGAAAGCGCCGGGGTTGGCATAAAGCGCCGAATTGAGCATGCCGATCTGCGCGCCGCGCGCGGCGACCGCGATTGCGACCAGGGCCGCCCATAGCGGTGTCGCGGCGCTGGTCCCGCTCATCGCCATCGCCTGTCCGTTGACGATGATGCGATAGCCCGGATTCGCCGCGGCGGCGCAAGCGACATCCGGGACGCCGCGCCTGACGGCGCCGTCGTTCTGCGACATCGGCAGCGTCAGATGCGACTGATAGTCGGGGACGGGATAGGCGTCGCTGATGCCGCCGCCGGTGCCGATCGCGCCGGCATTCCAGACCGCCTCCGCCGCGCCCGACGCTGCACCTTGGGCAAGCCCGGGCTGCGTGCCGCCGCAGCTCGTCGCATAGGGGCTCGAGGCGGGAAACCAGACATGGAGCTTGCCGTCGGTCAGGCCGCTGGTCGCGAGCTGATCGCCGCTGGCGAACAGCACGCTGACGCGCAAGCGCGCCGCATCGGCCAGCACGGCCTGCATCGCGTCGCGCCCCGGCGCGGTCCAGAATTTCTCGGCGCTGCCCCAGCTCACCGAGATCACCTGCGGCGCGTGCACGTCGTCGAACACCGCCCGATGGATCGCGTCGGTGAGGCCGGCGGCGGAGTTCTCGGCGAAGTAGACCACGATCCTGGCCTTCGGCAGCAGCCCGGCGAGCACCTGGAGATCGAGCGCGAGCTCCTGATCGGCGACATCGTTGCTGCCGAGACCGCCATTGCCGGCCTGCGGCACGTTGACGACATCGGGCGGCTGCCTGTTCATGCCGGCCAGCGCCATCGCGAGGTCACTCTCGAGATAGCCGCCGCCGAGGGCGACGATGCCGACGCAGATCGACGACACGTCGCGATCCAGCGGAATGCCGTAGCGGGCCGCGATGTCGGTCGGCCACAGCCCGTCGCCGCCGCCGGGGTCGGCCTGGGCCCGCGCCAGCGGCGCTCTGGCCCGCAGCGACCGCAGCGGCCGCTGATCGAAGCCGAGGATGGCGCGGGTCCATGGCGCGATCTCGGCAGGCACGGTCAGGCCGCCGACGCGCGCACGGAACTCGCGCGTGCCGTCGCGATAAATCCGAAGCGTCGCGCCGAAGATCTCGGCCATCTGCCGCGCGGTGCCTTGCAGTTCGACCGTGCGCGCGACCGGATCGCTGCGGCCGACAATCAGCCTCCGCGCTTTCGCCAGCCGCACGATGCGGGCGATCGCGGGGGCATGGCTGCGATGGCGCTGCGTCGCAAGCTGGCGCCGGGTGACCGGCTTGGCGAGCCGGGCGAGGTCACCGGCGCTGCCGGGCTGAAACGCGTCCGGCGTGCGCCGCTTCACATAGACCACGATCGAGATCGGTTCATCGGGATCGACATCGCCGACCAGCGTCGCACCGTCAGGCGCAGCGCGGTTGCTGCCGGCCAGCGGAATCCTGTGTTCGCGCGAGCCCGCCATCGGTGCGGCCTCACTTGCCCGCGCACGGGCTCGGCTGTGCGGGTGTCTGCGTATCGTCATAGGCGCAGAACGGGATCGACCAGACGAAGTCCGCCGCGGTCGCGATCCGCGTGAGGCCGGGCTTGCCTTCGAAGATCGGCGGCTGGCCCGAGAACTTCCAGTACCATTCCGGCAGCAGCGGCCCGAGCGGCGCGACCGGGCCGTTGGGGCCGAACGACAGGAAGCCGGCCTGCGACGATGGCGTGCCGTCCGCCTTGAAGGCCGCCCGGCCGTGGCAGGTGATGCAGGACGAGGTGGCGACGAAACCGTCCTCGGTGACGGAATTGCCGAGCCTGATGTCGAGCCCGACATTGTCGACGAAGTCGGCCTGCGAACCCTTCAGGCAGTAATTGCCGTAGACGGGATCGATGTCCGCGCCCGACAACATCGCCGTCAGCGCTGATGTCTTCGCGCAATCCGGATAGCCCTGACCGGCGGTGCGGTTCGACGGCACGAACGCGGTCTGCGCGCCGAAACTGTCGCGACAGCCGATGATGTCGCAGCGGCCCGGATTGAAGCGATGCTCGAATGTCGCCCAGGTCCAGTTCGGCACCTGCTTGCTGATCACATGCATCGAGACCAGCGCGTATTGCACGCCGGCCGCGCTGTTGACGTGATAGAGCTGCGGCACCTGCGCCGCCGTCACCTTGTTGTTGGTGAATTGCGGGATGTCGCTGACCGGCACCCAATTGCCCTTCACCTCGATGGAATCGACCGGGAACGACAGCGCCTTGCCGAACGCGGCCTTCACGCCCGACAGCTTGTAGAGGTTGTTCTGCACGATGAAGTCGAAGGTCGGCTTGTTGTGACGGGTCTCCTCCATCTGGCCCTGCCCGGCGCCGGGCGGCAGCGCCGGCAGCAGGCCGCCGCTCTGCTGCACGCCTTCGCGCGCCACCTGCGGCAGGATCGGCGGGCGCAGCACCAGCGGCGTCGCGGCTGCCGGAAACTGCGGATTGGGCTGGAACAGATCGGTGTCGCTCGCCCAGGTCTCGAATGTCGAATTGCTGCCGCCGGCACGGGTGTTGGCCTGGATGAACAGCTGCCAGGCGACCTGGTCCGGCGCGGTCATCGCCGGGTTCGGCGGCGATTGCGCCGCGGCCGGCAGCGCGGGAAGCAGCAACAGACCACAGACGAGCAGCGTGTCGATCGACCTTCTCATCTTGCTCTCCACATCCGGTTCAAAAAAGCTTGGGGTTCAAGAAAGGCTGGCGTTCAAGAAAGGTTGGGGCTCAAGGTTGGAATCCGTCCCCTATCCAGCTCGCATAGATATCGAGCTGGTCCTGCGACCAGCGGTGACCTGGCGGCATGAAGCCGGACGACAGCGCGGCGAAGACGCGGCGTGCATTGGCGTGATCGGCAAAGTCGTCATTGCCGGCCGGGTCGCCCATCCAGTCGGCGTCGCTGATCCGAACGCCCTTCGCCGCCATGCAGGCGATGTCGCCCGGTCGAAACATCGGGAGGATGTCGTTGCCGAAGCTGGTCGTCATGGCGATCACCGTGCCCATTCGCGACATGAACTTCTGGTTGCATATCGTATAGACGACCATCGCAGCGGCCGCTGTGAAGCGGCTCACACCGCCGCGCAGCAATTTTTCCGTGGCTCGCCACCGGAGCCCACAGGTCACATCGAACCGAAGCTTCGCGAACCGCGACCAATCAGCTATAGGATGGCGATCTAGGGCAATTCGGGCGCATCACATGATCCTGCAATCCCTCGCCGGCCTGCCGGCGTTCCTGGTCTATTTCTGCACGGCGCTGATCGCCGTGGTCGCCTATTTGTTCGTCTACACGCGCGTTACCCCGCACGACGAATTCCAGCTGATCCGCGACAATGATTCCGCGGCGGCGATCGCGCTGGGCCTCAGCCTGCTCGGCTTCGTGCTGCCGGTGGTCAGCGCCATCGCCCACTCGGCCAACGTGATCGACTGCCTGATCTGGAGCATCATCGCGCTGATCGTGCAGATCATCGTCTATTACATCGTGAAGATCCCGGTGCCGAACCTGTCGGCGCGGATCGCCTCCGGCGAAATGGCGGCGGCGATCTGGCTCGGGCTGTCCTCGCTGGCGGCGGGCGCGCTGAACGCGGCCTGCATGATCTACTGAGCCGTTGAGCCGAAGCATGGCGCGCAAACCCAACCCGGAATTCGGCAAGCGGCGGCCGGTCGTGCCGGCGGTGGCGCCGCGGCCGGATCAGCCGTCCAAGCGCTCCAACCATGTCGCGCTGCTGATCATGGGCACGCTTGCGGTCGGCGGCAGCGCCTATGCGCTGATGCCGCGGCAGAATTGCCAACCCGTGCAGCCGGCGCCGCCCGGCGTGACCGCACCGGGGGTCACCGCGCCGGTGCCGCCGCAACCCGGTGCCGATTGCGCGCCGCGCAGTTCATCATCCGGGTCGGGCGGCGGCGGCAGCAGTTCGTCACGCAGCAGCTTCTACAGCGGCGGCTCCTCGTCGAGCGGCGCGTCATCCTCGTCGAGCTCGTCGTCAAGCTCGTCGGTGAGCCGCGGCGGCTTCGGCTCGTTCGCGCATGCGTTCGGCTTCGGTGGCGGCTGATGCGAAGCTGACAAACATCACGGTCCCCTCATGCAACGCATCGCATGCCCCGAACGCGACGATTGGCAGGCCTCCGCCGAAAACGCCGGCTTCACCTTCCACACCATCGACGGCGAACGTTACTGGGACGAGCGCGCCTATTACGCCTTCACGCTCGACGAGATCGAGCGCGACATCGAGGCTCCGACCGGCGAGATCGATGCGATGTGCCTCGAGCTCGCCGGACGCGCGGTCAAGGATGAACAATATCTGCGCCGGCTGAAGATACCGGAGGCGTATTGGGATCTGATCGCGGCGAGCTGGCGCCGCAAGGACCCGAGCCTGTACGGCCGGCTCGACCTCAAATTCAGCGGCAGCGGCCCGGCCAAGCTGCTCGAATACAATGCCGACACGCCGACCTCGATCTTCGAGGCCGCGGTGTTTCAATGGACCTGGCTCGAACAGGCGATCGAACGCCACATCATCCCGAAGCGCGCCGACCAGTTCAACTCGATCCACGAGCGGCTGATCGAGACCTGGAAGACGATCGGCGCCAACCATCCGCTGCATCTCACCGGCCTGACCGGCAACGCCGAGGACGCCGGCACGCTCGCCTATCTCGAGGACACCGCGGCGCAGGCCGGGCTGAAGACCACCCTGCTCGACATCGAACAGATCGGGCTACGCAGCGACAATCAGTTCGTCGATCTCGACGAGATCCCGATCAGGCTCGCGTTCAAGCTCTATCCGTGGGAGTGGATGTTTCACGACGCGTTCGGCAAGAATCTATCGACCGCACCGACGCAGTGGATCGAGCCGCCGTGGAAGGCGATCCTGTCCAACAAGGGCATCCTGCCGCTGTTATGGGAGATGTTCCCGAACCACCCCAATTTGCTGCCGGCCTATTTCGAGGACGACCCGCAGGCCGCGCAGCTCGGCAGCTCGTTCGTGCGCAAGCCGATCTATTCGCGCGAGGGCGCCAACGTCGAGCTGGTCAGCGCCGGCCTCACGCTGGTCGCGGAGCAAGGTCCCTACGGCGCTGAAGGCTTCATCCGCCAGGCGCTGGCGCCGCTGCCGAATTTTTCCGGCCAGTATCCCGTGCTCGGCAGCTGGCTGGTCGACCACACGCCGTGCGGGCTCTCGATCCGCGAAGACGAGAACCCAATCACCGGCAACGCCTCGCGCTTCCTGCCGCACGCGATTTTGTGATTCGTGTTCGTGGAAACGAAGGCAGCTTTTTCACCGTCATCCTGAGGAGCCGCGAAGCGGCGTCTCGAAGGATGCACGGCCCGGCTGGTGGCCGTCGATCCTTCGAGACGCGCGCAAGTGCGCGCTCCTCAAGATGACGGAGCAGACAGCACCGGGCTCGTAGGTCGGAAGATGGGGCTAGCGCGCCGCAGACGCGACCGCCTTCAGCGCATGAACCGCGGCACCGGCGCGCGCGACCGGGACGATGCTCGGCTGATAGAGCCCGCGCCGGTCGGGATAGGGCTTGAACAGGGTCGTGATGCCGACCACCGATTCCGCCGCGCCGAGCGCCAGCACGCCGTCGGGCTCGAGCATTCGTGCGATCTTGCCGAAGATCGCGGCCTTGGTGCGCTGATCGAAATAGATCAGCACATTGCGGCAGAAGATCACGTCGAAGGTGCCGAGATGCGAGAGATCGCCAAGCAGGTTGAGCTGGCGATGCTGCACCATGCCGCGGATGTCGGCGTTGAGCTGCCAGTGCTCGCCCTGCTGCACGAAGTACTTCACCAGCAGCTGGATCGGCAGGCCGCGCTGCACCTCGAACTGGCTGAACAGGCCGGCCTTGGACTTTTCCAGCACCGCCTGCGACAGGTCGGTGGCGACGATCTCGATGCGCCAGCCGGCGAACAGCGCGGTCATTTCCTTCAGCAGCATCGCGATCGAATAGGGCTCCTGCCCGGTCGACGACGCCGCGCACCAGATGCGAAGGCTGCGGCGCGCGGCGCGGGCCTGCGCAAGTGCCGGCAGCACGGCGTCCTTCAGATGGTCGAACGGGATCTTGTCGCGAAAGAAGAAGGTCTCGTTGGTGGTCATCGCTTCGACCACGTCAGACGTCAGCGCCTCGGCGCCGCCCTTCAGCCGCTGCACGAGCTCGGCAATGCCGGCGAGGTTCGACCGGCGCGCCAGGGGCAGCAGGCGGCTTTCGACGAGATATTGCTTGTCGGCGGACAGATCGAGGCCGGAACGCTCTTTCAGCAGCCTACGCAGATACTCATAGTCCAGCGGCGTCACGAACGGTCTCCCGCAAACACGCGAACAAGCTTCGGTGCGATCTGATTGAGCGGCAGCACCGCGGCGCAGATGCCGGCATTGACCGCAGCACCCGGCATGCCCCAGACCACGCTGGTCGCTTCGTCCTGCGCAATCACGCTGCCGCCGGCGGCGACGATGTCCTTGCCGCCGCGCATGCCGTCGGAGCCCATGCCGGTCAGGATCACCGACATGATGCTGCCCTGCCAGACATCGATCGCGGAGGTGAACATCGGATCGACCGCGGGCTTGCAGAAATTGACCGGCGGCCCGTCGTCGAGCGCGATCACCGCATCGATGCCGTGGCGCGCGATGCGCATGTGCCGTCCGCCCGGCGCCAGATAGATCCGGCCCGGCTTGATGCTCTCGCCGTCGATTGCCTCATGCGCCGGCCGCTTGCTGGCGCGCGCCAGATGCTCGGCAAGAATGGTGGTGAAGGTCGGCGGCATGTGCTGGGTGATCAGCACCGGGACGCGGTCGATCACCGGACCGATCTCCGCGACCAGCGACATCAGCGCCTGCGGGCCGCCGGTCGAAGAGCCGATCAGCAGCACCTTCGGTGCCAGCAGGCCGAACGAACGGCGCGCGATCGGAGCCGGTGCGAGATGCGGAGCCGCGGGCGCCACCGTGCGCACCTTGTCGTGACCGGGCGCGAGCGGTGGGCTTGCCGTGGTGTGCGCGGTGCTGCGGCGCGCCTTGGCGCCGAGATGCCGGATCTTCTGGATCAGGTCGTGGCGGAAGATTTCCGCGGCGGTAGCCTCGCGCGTGCTCTCCGGCTTTGGAATGTAATCGGCTGCGCCGAGCGACAATGCCTTCAGGCTGATCTCCGCGTTGCGGCGGGTCAGCGTGGAGGCCATGATGATGACGAGATCGCGCTTCTTCGCGAGCAGCTGCGGCAGCGCCGAGATGCCGTCGAGATCGGGCATCTCGATGTCGAGCACCGCGACATCGGGATTGATGCGTTCGAGCTGGTTGACGGCGTCGAGGCCGGTGCGCAGCGAGGCCACGACCTCCATGTCGGGCTCGGCACCGATCCAGCGCGAGATCATCCCGCGGATCACCACGGAATCGTCGACCACCATCACCCGCACCTTGTCGGTACGGGTCGAGGTCGGGACCGCAGAACTTGTCAACGCAACACTCATGACTTCACCAGCGACGCAACACGACGCACAACAACCGTTGAGCCGAAGGCATCTGCCGCCGGATCGAACAGAAACCTAAATGAGCCCGACTTCCTGGAACTTCGCGGTGACGATGTCCCGGTCGAACGGCTTCATGATGTATTCGTTGGCACCGGCATGCAGCGCGCGGGCGATATGCGCGACGTCATTCTCGGTGGTGCAGAACACGACCTTGGGCTGATCGCCACCGGGCATGCGGCGGAGATTGCCGAGAAACTCGTAGCCGTCCATGACGGGCATGTTCCAGTCGAGCAGCACGGCTTCGGGCATCGCGCGCTTGCAGGCTTCGAGCGCCTTGGCGCCGTCCTCGGCCTCGACGATCGTGAAATCGAGTCCTTCCAGGATGCGGCGGGCGACCTTGCGAATGACGCTTGAGTCATCGACTACAAGACAGGTTCTCATCTGCGACCTCTTCCTCATCCCCGGTGGGATGTTTCAGTTCTTCAGTTCTGCTCACGCCGCCTTGGCGTCGGGCACCAGTTCGAGCACGCGATCGACATCGAGGACGACCATGAGCTGGCCGTCGAGACGGTGGACGCCGCCGGCGAGCTTGGCCATGCGGGGATCGAGGTTGACCGGATTGTCCTCGCGGCTGTCGTCGGGCAGCCGCAGCACCTCGCCGATCTGGTCGATCAGCAGGCCATAGGATTCGCCGCGCTGGTCGACCCCGACCGCCATCGGCGGCTGGCCGTCATCGGCCTTCGGCAGCCCGAGCCGGGCGCGCATGTCGACCACGGTGACGATGCGGCCGCGCAGGTTGAGCACGCCGGCGATCTCGCTGGACGACAGCGGCACCCGCGTCAGCCGCTCCGGCATGAACACGTCCTGGACGCGCGAGATCGGCAGCCCGAACAGCTGGCCGCCGATCACGGCGGTGACGTATTCGGCGACCGCGCCTTCAGTTGTCTCGGTCTTGCTGGTCATCACTTTGTGTTCCTTCAAGCCAAGTCCGATTACGCGGCCCGCCGCATCTCGGCGGTCTGCTCTTTCAGCGCCGCGATCAGCCCGGGACGGTCGAATTTTGCCACGTAGTCGTGGAAGCCGGCCTGCCGGCCGCGCTCGATCGCCGCCGGAGACACCATCGCCGACAGCGCGATGATCGGCAGCTGGTTCAGATTGTGGTCAGATCGGATGTTCTCGGCGAACTCGAAACCGTTCATCTCGGGCATCTCGATGTCGGTCAGCACGACGTCGAAGGCCTGCCCCGAGCGCAGCGCGGCAAGGCCCTCCTGCGCATTCGGCGCGGTCCTGACCTTGTAGCCGGCAGCCTTCAAGACCGGCGCCAGCATGTTGCGGAAGAACGCCGAGTCGTCGACCAGCAGCACCGACTGTGCCGACGCCGACGGGCGCATCTCCTTGCGCGAGAACCAGTCGGCGAACGCCATCGGCAGGAAGTGGCCGACGTCGATCACCTCGGTGGCCTGGCCCTTGATCACCGCCGAGCCCAGAATGCCGTCCTGGGAGCCGGCGACCTCGATATTGAGCCGCTCCTCGACGATGTCGATGATCTCGTCGACCACGAGCCCCATCGAGCGGCCGTCATCGGCGAACACCAGGATCGGCTGCGCGCCCTGGCTTTGCACCTCGACCCCGGCCATCTGCACCAGCGGCATCAGCTGCTCGCGGTACTGCACCATGTAGCGGCCGTTGCTGAGCTCGATCTTGTCGGTTGCGATCTCCTCCAGGCGCGTGACGAGGCCGAGCGGCACCGCCTTGGGCTGGCTGGAGCCGGCGCGGAACACCAGCAACGAAGTCAGCTGCTCGCCGCTTGCGGCATGGGCATTGGCGCTGTCGTCGGCCATGTCATGGGCCGAGGAGCCGGAGGCGCCGAGCGCCTTGGCAATCCCGTTGGGGTCGATGATCATGATCACGGCGCCATCGCCCAAAATGGTGTTCCCGGAGAACATGTCGATGTGCCGCAGCTTGGTCGACATCGGCTTGACCACGATCTCCTCGGTGTGGAACACGCCGTCGACCACGATGCCGAAGGTCTGGCTGCCGACTTGCGTGACCACGATGAAGCCGTTCTCGGCATCTGACGTGGTGGCGCCGTCGTCGATCTTCAGGAGCTTCTTGAGATGGATCAGCGGCAAGAGCTTGTTGCGCAGGCGCAAGACTGCGGTGTCCTTGATCCGCTCGATGCGGTGCTCGGAGTTGGCGCGGGCCCGCACCAGCTCGACCACGGACAGCTGCGGGATGGCAAAACGGTCGCCGCCGGCTTCGACGATCAGCGCGGAGACGATCGCAAGCGTCAGCGGAATCTTGATGGTGACACTGGCGCCCTCGCCGGCCACGCTCTTGATGTCGATGGTGCCGCCGATCTGGTCGATATTGGTGCGCACCACGTCCATGCCGACGCCGCGGCCGGACACCGAGGTCACCTGCGCTGCGGTCGAGAAGCCCGGCGCGAAGATGAACTTGTGGATCTGGGCTTCGGTCATCTTCTCGAGCTCGGCCTCGGTGACGAGGCCGTTCTGGAGCGCCTTGGCCTTGATCCGCTCGGTGTTGAGGCCTCTGCCATTGTCGGCGATGCAGATGATGATGTGGCCGCCTTCGTGATAGGCGGAGAGGCGAATGGTGCCCTGCTCCGGCTTGCCGGCGGCGAGGCGCTCGGCGGTGGTCTCCAGCCCATGGTCGGCGGAGTTGCGCACCATGTGCGTCAGCGGATCCTTGATCAGGTCGAGCACCTGGCGGTCGAGCTCGGTGTCGGCGCCGTGCATCTCCAGCTCGATCTGCTTGCCGAGTTCGCCGGAGAGGTCGCGGACGATGCGCGGCAGCTTCTGCCAGGCATTGCCGATCGGCTGCATCCGCGTCTTCATGACGCCCTCCTGCAGCTCGGCGGTGACGTTGGAGAGCCGCTGCAGCGGCACCTTGAACTCGGTGTCCTCGTTGCGCCTGCTAATCTCCAGCAGCTGGTTGCGGGTCAAGACCAGCTCGGAGACCATGGTCATCAAATGTTCGAGGGTGTCGACATTGACCCGGATCGACTGGTTGGCGATCTTGTCGCCTTCCTGGACGTCGGTCTCGGCGGCCGCCTTGCGGGCCGGCTTCTTTGCGGCTTCCGCGGGCTCGGCGACAGGTGCCGCGGCCACCGGCTTGGCAACCGGCGCCGATGCGGGTGCAGTCACTTCGGTCTCGGTCTCGCGGAAGGCGCGCTCGAGCTCGTCGAGCGAGACCTCGCCCGGACGCAAGGGGCGCTCCAGCGTCTGCACCACCAGCGTGCCTTCGGTCATTGCCGCCTGCACCGACGGGGCGTCGACCACCGGCACATCTTCTTCGGCGACATCAGCAGCCGCCATTGCGGCCATGCCGCGATCGACCATGGCCTCGAGCTGATCGATCAGGTCGCGGTCATTGCCTTCAGGCTCGGCTTCGGTTGCCTCGAGCCCGGCCAGAATCTCCTTGATGCGGTCGATCGAGGACAGGATCAGCGTCACGGCTTCGGCCTTCACCGGCATGCCGTCGCGGAATTTGCCCATCAAGGTCTCGCCGGCATGCGCCAGCGCTTCCAGCCGCGGCAGTCCGAGGAAGCCGCAGGTCCCCTTGATGGTGTGCACAAGGCGGAAGATATTATCCAGGATCTTTGCGTTGTTCGGATCCTGCTCGAACTGCACCAGCTGGTTGTCGACCGTATCCAGGCTCTCGCTGCTCTCCGTCAGGAACTCGCGCAACAGATCGTCCATGAAAACCAACCTTCGAAAAACGCCGAAAACGCAGGCGGCGCGCGACATCGACGCGCCTGACGGAACCGAGGTCAGCTTCTCCGCAAAGCGTTTAAGTTTGGTTGAGTAATTGGAAAAGAACGGGATCAACAAAGAGATAAGGCCGCACGATTGAATCGCGCGGCCGGTCGTAACCTTTGATTAATGATCTCCGCGCGGCCGCGTTCAGGCCGCGGCGACAATGACCTTGTCGCCGTCGAGCGTGAGCGTCACCTTGAGCCCGCAGGCTTCCGCCAACAGGCGCGTGTAGTATGGCTGCACCGCATGCGCATCGACCGTGTTCGCCGAGGTCCCGCTGAGGATATCGACGATGTTCTGCGGCACGCGGGCATTGAGCCCGGCGGAGGTGATCCGGAAGATCGTCGCGTCACCCTCGCCGACCGGATCGACGGTGAGCGTGCCGCCGCGCGGGATGGTCTGCTGTGCGACCACCAGCATGTTCAGCAGCAGCTTGACGCGATTCTTGGGCAGCAGCAGCCGCGGCAAATTCCAGACCAGCGTGACCTTGCCGTCCTCGATGTGCCCCTTCGCCATGTTCTGGGCGTCGCCGAGATCGATCTGGGCGCCGGAGGAACCGGCTGCGCCGAACGCCAGCCGGCAGAACTGCAACCGGGCCGACGCGGTCTTGGCGCTCTTGCGGATCAGATCGAGCGCGAAGTCGCGATCTTCCGGCTTCGGATTGTCGTCGAGGACCTCAAGCCCATTGACGATCGCGCCCACCGGACTGATGAGATCGTGACAGACCTTCGAGCACAGCAGCGCTGCGAGCTCGAGCGCATCGGGAGCGGGACCGGGAGACGAAGTGCCAGACATCAATTGTTTCCTGGAAAGCCGCACGCCGACCGAGGAGTGCGAATCACGCATGCCTGTCGGCTTGATACACCGCGCAGACGGATGCTGCCAGCTTGCGGCGGGACTGGCATCATGATCTCAGGGGAAGACGAACAGGATTGAGACCCGCTCATGAATAAGGCACAATCGGCCACCGTCGACTGCGACAAGGCCGCCACGCTGCTCGGATCGCTGACCGAACTGGTGATCCGGGCCGGTGAGGCGATCCTCGCGGTCAACCGTTCCGCCATGCAGGTCACCGGCAAGAGTGACGGCTCGCCGGTCACCGAGGCCGATCTCGCCGCCGACCACATCATCGTCGAGGGGCTGACACGGCTGGCACCGCATGTCTCGCTGCTGTCGGAGGAGCGCGTCCATCTGGCGACGCCGCCCTACAAGGACAGTTTCTTCCTGATCGATCCGCTCGACGGCACCAAGGAGTTCGTCGCCGGCCGCAATGAATTCACCGTCAATGTGGCGCTGGTCACGCACGGCGTGCCGCTGCTCGGCATCGTCGGTGCGCCGGCACTCGGCTTGATCTGGCGCGGCATCGTCGGCAAGGGCGCCGAGCGGCTGACGCTCGAGGGCAATCAGGTTTCGCAGATCGCGCCGATCAAGACCCGTCGCTGTCCGCCGCGCGGCGCGCCATGGACGGTTGCGGTCAGCCGCTCGCACGGCGATCCGCGCACCGAAGCCTTCATCGACCAACGCGGTGGCGCGGTCCGTGCCGTGCTCGGATCGGCCGTCAAGTTCGGCCGCGTCGCCGAGGGCGAGGTCGACATCTATCCGCGGCTGTCGCCGACGTCGGAATGGGACGTGGCGGCCGGTCATGCGGTGATCGTGGCGGCCGGCGGCAAGGTCACCGATTCGAAGGGCAACCAATTGCATTTCGGACTCGGCCGCGAAGACTTTCTGGTGCCGGAATTCATCGCCTGGGGCGACCCGGCCGCGGCGCCGTGATTACTGTGCGAGGCTTTCTTCCAGCTCCGGCCAACGCGCGGCGGCTTCCTTGAGGAAGCGCGCGGGATCGGCGGCGAAGGCATCGCGGCTGTGTTCCCGGTTGAACAGATAAAGCCTGTTCCCGACCACGGCCCAGAAGCGCGGATTGCCGGCGCAGGTCACGCCCCGCACCAGATCGGTCGGATCGTAGCCGCCGAACTGCGGGCCATAGATTTCCGGATGTGCCACGAACGAGGCGCGGTTGCCCTCGTTGCGGAAGCGCCAGATCGCGCCGCTGTCGGCGGCCTCGAATTCCGGCCGCCCCAAGGTGGCGGCGGCGTCGGTGAAATAGGCGACGGGATCGAATCCCTCGATCGCCAGTCCGGAGTAACGGTTCGTCACCACGCGTTCGGTCGTCGTGGCCTGAACCGGCAAACCGGGGCCGATAGCCGCCAAAATGCCCGCCAACAGGCCGAAAAACGCCATGCCCCGGCACGATCGATATCTTTCCTGCCGTTGTGCCGTCATAGTTGATACCGATAACATCCGAGTCGAGGGGACACTGGGCGCAACCTAGAGCCGTGCCTGTTGGCATCAGGTTAAAGGGCAGCGCCCAGATTTCGATAGCAGGGGTTCTTTATGACTTTCGCATCACGCCTTGCCGCGGTCGCGTTCGCCGCGCTGATGTGCTGGAGCGCAGGGGCGTCCGCGCAGCAGCCCCCACCGCCGCAATATCCGCCGCCGCAGCGTGAGCCGACCCCGTATACTTACGGGCCAGACGAATTGGTCGGCGCCGGACACAAGTTCTTCGGCAACGTCTCGCGCGGGCTCGCCTCGGTGATCGAGCGCGCGGTCAGCCAATGGGGTCTGCCCAACGGCTATGTGCTCGGCGAGGAAGGCTCCGGCGCGTTCGTGGCCGGCCTGCGCTACGGCGAAGGCACGCTCTACACCAAGAACGCCGGCGACCTCCGGGTCTACTGGCAGGGTCCTTCGGTCGGCTTCGACTGGGGCGGCGATGGCGCCCGCACCATGACCCTGGTCTACAACCTGCCATCGACGCAGGCGATCTATCAGCGCTTCGTCGGCATCGACGGCTCGGCCTACATCGTCGGCGGCTTCGGCATGACGGCGCTGACCGCCAACAACATCGTGCTGGTCCCGATTCGCTCGGGCATCGGCCTGCGGCTCGGCGCCAGCGTCGGCTATCTCAAATACACCCCGCGCGCGACCTGGAACCCGTTCTAGGTTACAAGCCCCGCCAGGTTACACACGCCCCCGGCCGGGTGATGCGCCGGAGCGCGCCGGCTCGGTTGGCGATTCACCTTAACGCGGCAAACGGGCTGGCCTTCGGCCGGCCCGCCGTGGCATTGTGATTAACAAATTCTTTCTTCTGTTCTCGGAGTGATCCTTCATGATCGAGCCGATCATGTACGCGGCGATCGGTTTCCTGATCTCGATGCTGTGTGGCCTGATGATCGTGCCGCTGGTGCATAACCGGGCGGTGCGGCTGACCACGCGCCGCATGGAGGCGGCCACCCCGCTGTCGATGGCCGAGATCCAGGCCGACAAGGACCAGCTCCGCGCCGAATTCGCGATGTCCGCCCGCCGGCTCGAGATGAGCGTCGAGCAGCTTAAGAGCAAGACCACGAGCCAGCTCGCCGAGCTCGGCAAGAAGACCGATGCGATCAACCGCATGAAGATCGAGCTCGGCGAGAAGAACGCCGCCATCTTCGCGCTGGAGGCGCGCGAGAAGGCGATGAAGGAACAGCTTCGCGCCACCGAGGAAGAATTCGGCGCCAAGAGCGAGCTGCTGCGCAACGCCGAGCAGGCGCTGACCGACAAGCAGAGCGAGCTCGGCAAGATCAACGCCGAGCTCAGCGACCGCTCGATGGCCGCCGACAGCCGCCAGGTCGAGCTGGTCGCGGTGCGGACCCAGGTCGAGGAATTGAAGAACCGCGTCGGCGATGCCGCCAGGGAATTCGCGGCGACCGAAGCGCGCCTCGCCCAGGAGCGCAGCCAGTCGGAAACCGTGACGCGCGATCTCGCCGAGGCGCGCGGCCGGGTCGAGAATCTGAGCCAGCGTGTCACCGATCTCGACCGCCAGCTGATCGCCCAGGTCAAGGAAGCCGAGATGCTCGGCAACCGCGTCACCGACCTGGAGACGCGGCTTGCGACCCAGGGCAAGCTGCTGGCCGAGCGTGAATTCGAGAACAGCCAGCTCAAGCAGGCCAACGCCGCCGCCGAGCGGACGGTGCAGGAGCTGCGCGAGGAGATCGCCGCAGCAGGCGGCGGCAAATCCTCGGTGCTCGAGAAGCTGCGCCAGGAGAAGGCCGCGGTCGAGGAGCAGCTGCGCACAGCCCGCGACGAGCGCGGCAAGCTGCAGCGCGACATCAACGCGATCCAGCAGCAGGCCGAGAGCTCCTGGGCGACCGAGCGGATGGAGAACGCGCTGCTGCGCGAGCGCATCAACGACATCGCCGCCGAAGTCGCCAAGCTCGCGATCCAGCTCGAGGGCCCCAATTCGGCGATCGAGGCGATGCTGGCGGCGGAGCCGACCGTGCCGGCGAAGACCGCCGCCAAGCCTGCCAATGGCGCCATACCCGGCAGCGGCATGCCCGAAGGCGGCGGGACGCTCGCCGAACGCATCCGGGCGCTGCAGTCCCACGCCTCCCGCGCCCGCCAGCAAGGCGCCTGATTTACGCAGGGTTTGGCTTGACACCCCTACCCGGCACTTCGTAAATCGCACGCTCTGACGAAGCGCCACTTTTCGACCGGCCGGCATCGGCCGTCGGCACGTCAGATCCCGGACGCATAGCTCAGCGGGAGAGCGTTCCCTTCACACGGGAGAGGTCCAAGGTTCGATCCCTTGTGCGTCCACCACTAAGGCAATAAAATCAATAACATATCTAACCGCCTCCCGTAGCATGTGCCCCAGAAATCGCGGGGCACAGCCGGGGCACAGACGCCATCTGATATGTGATCGCACGCTCTCTGCCATCGTCCCGCGCCAGTGCAGTTGCTATCGACCGCGATCGACTCGAAATCGCTGGCGCGGTCCCATTTTCGTCGGCCAAAAGCCGAGCGCGCTCGCGTCCCACGCCTGCGATCGGCAAATTGAGGCCACGAGACGTTTGCCGACAAGAATTACCCGGTGTTCGGGTTGGGGGCGCGATTAACAGCTCATCAGCGGCTGCCGTCATCGCCGAGCCATGGCGCGCGATGAAGGCCGTGCATTTCGGCGTGGAGTTCCGCTGCATGCCAATGAACTTCGTAACCCAACAGCTGAGCAGCTTGATGCCTTGTCAAGGTTTTCCGCGAGCAACAGTTTGCGCGCCTTGCGGTGACGATGTCGGATTCGGCTGTGCTGCCGACCGGCAAGACGCCGTTAGAAATCATCACCGGTTTGAGCGCGGACCTCCGGAACTTCAGCATAGGGCTCAGCTGGCCGATAGGAACAAAGCAGCAAACGAAAAAATCAACAAAAACAACGAAGCTCGATCCGGCTTGACCACTATTATCGCTGTTTGTTCACGGTGTTTCGGCGGTCAATCGGTGGTTGGCGAAGTCCAATCCCGGACACGAGTAGCGGATTTCTACTCCGCAGGTTGCAGGTTCGAATCTGCCGGGATCGCCAGCGGCAAAAGCGGGGCTTGAAATCACGACAGAAAACGCCCCTCAGTTACCCACTTTTTAGAACCTTTGTTCTGGTGGGTAACATTGGCTTGCGGAACATCGCTGCGCGGCCGGCCACCCTGCAGGGCTTCGTCGACCGGCGATCGGGCGGCAATTGAGTTTGTGCCTCGTCTAGCGACGCAAGAATTCGCTCACATAGCTTTCCGGAAGATCGCGACCGGTCGGGTAGCCGAGATCGCTGCGCTGGATTCGACCTTCTTCGCAACGGCGCGGACCAAGGCTCCAGGCGCAAAAATGCGTTTTTCGGCCACCTCAAGCGCGTTCGCCGCTCCGAGGAGCTGCATCTTGTTCTGAGGTTCAGCCTTGGTCGCGAGCTGCTTAAGGCAGCTTGCGGCGTGGTCGAGCCGCATCTGATGGGTGAGGAATTCCGCCACGAAATGACCCTCCTATTTGCAACGGAGGGGAGATAGGCGCGCCCGCCGGCGCGTCCAGTCACCATCCACAGGATTCTCAAGTCCCGCCCCCTACCTACCGGTCATGTCCAAGCCCGTCCTTCAGCCCTGCGTACCGGTCGCTCCAAGACTGTCCCGACCGGCCCAGATTGCTGCCCCGTCAGGCGAAGCGCGACCCAAAACCGTGCGCGTCAGCTCGAAGTCCGGCCTTGGTTGTGGCGATTTCCGTGGATCGTCGAGAGCGCCGTGAAGCTACCGGCGACGCGCTTCGCAGTCGACGGCGAGATCTGCGCGCTCGACGTGCGCGGGATCTCTGATCCTCAACGCCCTGCACTCACCAACCGGAACAACTATATCCTCTGCGATGACACAGGCTGGGTCTGCGAGAACACCAGGACCAACCCTCGGACCGGCCCGCATCCTGTACTTGCGCCGGCGCCCCGTGCCCGGTCCGCAATAGGCCTGACGACGGCGACATGCCGTGGTGCCGCTGGGATTGGCCGTACCCGCGAACGGAACAGGCTGTGACCTAACGCATTGACAATCATCGCAATCGCCCCCTTTAAAGGGTTGGCACTTGTTCCCGTCTCCCATCGGCGGTCATTCGAGCGGCAGAGAAAACGTCGGCAGCGACTTATTGCCCTGCTCGCAACCTCCTCGGCCCTTGGGCGGCATCGGTGAGGCATCCGCGGCGGTCCGGCTCATGAAATGGGTCAGATTGACGCCCGATGACCACTCCACATAGCCAACGACCGCAAAGGCAATCGCTCCCACAGTGACTATACCGAGCACTGAAGTGGTGGCTGCCGCCGACAGGCTTTGGCTGCTAAAAAGCGGCATCACGATTCTCCGATACCGATCTGCCACCCGCCCTTGCGCTAGACCAACTCGCGATCATCGACTGTGAACTGTCTCACATTTCACGCGCTTTTTATGCCAAGGCAGCACTGAAGCCTCACCGGGCAAAACCCGGCCATGGTTGCCGACTGTCATCAACCCGTGGCTTGGTTCGTGCAGGACAATCATGGCTGGGGATTTTAGCGTCCCAGTTCAGGAAGAAAACGCCGCCGGGCGTGTATTTTTGAGACCGGCGGCGTCTTTTCTTAGGATGGCTCTAGGCAAATTGGCCCCGAAGCTCCATCGCCGGCTCGCCGCCGATAAGGTCGATAAGCAGTCGGCGAGCCATCAGCACATGGTGGTCGACGAGGTTATCTTGGTCGCACCATTCATCTCGCAGCGCGCATGCGAGAACGACCGACATCTTCGCCTTCCCGCCGATCGTAGTATGAGCTGGGATGATGGCCCACATTTGCTGTATGAGCTTATCCATCCGATCAAGGTGCTGATAGCTCAGATCAACCAGTCGCTCTCGCTCTTTGGACTCCGGTGGCCTAGACGGCCTGCCACCGCTGCTCCTCGGTGAAATCACTTCTTCATCAAGAAGCCGCTCGGCATGGCGTGCCAAATCTTGTCCAGCCGCTCGATTTCGTCATTGTACGCATTGGCGGCCCCCAAGCGTCGAAGTTTTTCTTCCAAATGCAATAGCATGCTGTCGTCGGACAACGCGAGAGCCGCTGCTGCGGGCACTGCCGCAGCATTGACGCCGGCCACAGCCGCCCGCAACCATTTAGAGAACTGCCGTCGTGTGGTGGTGTTTGGATAGCCTGCATCTCGGGTTCACTCCATGTGTGAGTTAGGGCCGGCTTGGAAGTTCGCGCTTCCGTCCGGCCTGTTTTTGAGATATCCTTAATTCATGGCGAAGCCAATTAGCGATATCTCGAAAGGGCGCGGCCGTCCTAAGACGACCGGCCCAGGAACCGGCATTCTAGTGAAGATGCACGATCCGGAGCTCGAGGCGATTGACGAGTGGATCGAGAAGCAGGCCGATGAGCCTTCCCGCCCCGAGGCGATCCGCAGGCTGCTCCAGATCGCGTTGACGTCGTCAACCGCAGTGCGGCCCAAGACTGAAAGCCAACGCCAGCGCGCTCGCGACATGGCCGGCAAAGCAATCGATAAAGTTGCGGACAGCACTGCCAGTTCGGAGGAGCAAGCCGACCGCAAGCGCCGGCTCGTCAAGGGACCCGAGGAATTCCAAAAGGTACGACGCGATCGAAACCGGAAATGAACCGGCCGAGGCGACCGGACATCGGGGAGACGACAAATGGCTGCTATTTCACTTCTGATCGGTATTTTGATCATCGTGGTTGTGGGGGCGATCTGCTTTTGGGTGATAGATAGGTTCGCGCCGGACGGTCGCCTGGCGCAGCTCCCGAAGCTGCTGGTAGTGCTCGTGTGCCTCGGCGCTATTGTGCAGCGGCTGCTGGCGCTGACCTATTAGGCCCGTCAGGATCGAAACGCCTCTCCGCGCGTTGACTGTTGAGCCCAGGTGGGAGGTCAATAATGATCAACCGAGAACGGCGTACAACGACAGCTGCGGAGCGCGAAGCCCACAAGATATTCAAAGCGGTCAAGCCGAAGGAAGCCATGACCGATTACGCCAAAGAGCAAAAAGCACTCCACGACAATCGAGACCGCCTAAAGGCAGAACGGTTGGCGCGGGAAGCTGAAGCTGCCAACCGCACAAAAGCAGGTTGAGCGTCCGTCCGGGTATCAAGTTTTGGCCTCTCCGCGGAGGGCGACGTGGCCCTGCACTTCCGCCAAGTCGATGCTGAACTGGAGATATGGATCGCGAGCAGCGACGACTATTCATTTGTCATCAGCAACGAGAGCCAGACCGGACCCGGCTTGCATGGAGAGCCGGGTTTTGTTGCATCATATCGCCCCGACTTCCTGAATATGCCTGCGGCTCAAGTGTCCGGATCGCCCTTCAACACGCTCGCTGAAGCCGAGCGGGCCTGCAATGCTTTCCTTGGTCGCCTCATCATTAGGGGATGACTACCGTTATACGCCTTATCTCATTGGCAGTATTGGCAAGCTAGCCCCCGTAAAACCCCCGGCCTACCCTCTACCTCTGGCTGCGGAAGCCTTGCGCCTTCCTCCCGTTGGGGCAACGGACAATGGGAACAATTGTGGATGGGTGATCTTTGCGATCATCGTAGCCATCGCGGCTAATTCCACAGGTCGAAATGGCCTGGGCTGGTTTGTCTTGGCGGTGATTATCTCGCCGTTGCTAGCTTTCGTTCTGCTGGTAGGGATGCCTACGCGCACCAGTGACAGCGGGCCTACGTGGATGGAAAAGCACGAAGGGAAAGCCAGAACGTGTCCGTTCTGCGCCGAATACATTCAACCGACGGCGATTGTTCGCAAGCACTACGGTCGCGATCTCATCACCGAGGGCGCAAAACCCGAGCGAACCTGATTAGGAAGCAAAGTAGCTCCCTCTGAGGCTAGCTTTCGCGCCTCTGCGAGAACCGTTACTCTCCATCTTTTCCCTCCGGGATCACCAGCAAAATGAAACCTTCGCGGCCTCGCGCAGAAATCATTTAGCACCTCGAGCGACGTCGAGCCGCGTTGCGGGCCTCGTGCCAAGGCCACGACAGAGGCGGTGTTTGGGAAGTCGAACGAATTGCGACCGAGGTTTGCAATCTCGTTTTCGATGACGGGGCCAAGATTACTTCCTGGGATCGCCTTGCGCGTTGAGCGATTCACGAGTGTGCGAGAAATGTCCTGCACTTGAGCTGATCACTGTTGAGTTCGTTGGTTTCTATGCGGGATCTTGGGTGACGATCAGGCTGCGTGGTCCGCCGACGCTGGATGGCCTCGATACCATCATTGAATTCGAGACCTGCAATGAGCTTCGGCAATGACCTGTGCTTTGAGCCGGCGCCATCCTTGATGCGGCGATCACGAACTTGAACATCATCAACTCAGCGGCGGTCGGCGATAACGACTCCCTGCAGCATATCGCAAGGCCGCGAACACGCCTTCGATGGGTTAGTCTGCAAGATGCATCTTGTGCCCGCCGCGCAGTCCTGACGATGACTCCCAATCTGGGTAATCTGCATACGCTTCGCCCGCATCTAACTATACCAATGTCTATTCGAGCCAGCCACGAAGATGATTGTCACAACGCACGCGCGCAATCAATCTGCCGTTATGGATATGCACACTCAAGCTCACCCCTTATGCGAGGAGGCGCAGGAGCGCACATCTGACTTTGGTGCAGCTACCACCTTATATTCCCGCTTGATCGATGACCTGAGTCAGTTGAATTTCGCAGACGCGGATGACCGTCGGGCATTCCCTCCGACCCTACACAGCATATTGGCAAGGCATGGGCTATTCGGGCTCACTACACCAACAGAGCACGGTGGGTTAGCTCTTCCTCTGCAAGAGGCCATCGACCTCATCTCCGCGACTGCATCCTTCGATGTCTCAGCTGCCTCTACCCTCGTGATCCATAACTTTCTGGCCCTGCCCTGCATCGAAGCGGCACCGCACATCCCTGAACAAAGGCAGGTCATGTGGGGCGCAACACGCGGCGACCTTTGCGCTTTCGCTTTAACAGAGCCTGGAGCTGGCTCTGCCCCGCGACATATAGAAGCGTCGGCCTTCATGCATGAAGATAGAGTCCGCATCTCTGGCCGCAAAATCTGGATCGGCCTCGCTGACTGGGCTCGTTGGATCGTTTGTTTCGCGCGAGCCGCTGGTCCCAATGCGAAAGGACGGGTCGTTGGCATTCTAGTTGATAGGCAGGCTCCGGGCCTAAAGGTCACGCACGAGCATCGCACCCTCGGTCTGCGCGGCATTATTCAAAACACCCTAGAGTTCCACAATGTCGAGCTGTCGAGCGCTTACGTGCTTTCTCGCGATCAAGACGGCTGGGGAGCAGCAGCATCTAGTATGAACCGCGGGCGCATCGGTGTGGCTGCTATGGGTCTTGGAGCCCTTGAGCGCGCTATTCAGGTCGCGGCCTCATACGCAAGACGTCGTCGACTAGGCAAGCTGCGCATGATCGAGAACAGCTATATCGAGCAGTCATTTGGACAGATGGTGCTCCGACGGGAAGTCGTGAAGGCAATGCTGGGCGCATCCTGCCGACTTGTCTCAGCGCAGGGCGCACCGAACGTCCACCTTGCGTCAGCAACGAAGGTTTTGTCCTCGGAGTGGTGCGGCCTCGTTGCCGATCAATGCGTCCAATTGTTAGGTGGCCGCGGTTACGATGAGGGAACTCCTGTAGCTAAAATCTATCGAGACGCTCGCATTCTCCGCATCTTCGAGGGGCCGACTGAGACGCTCCTATCACATCTCGGCCGCTGCCTTCTCTCTCGAGCCACACGTGACGAAATAGCTGATCTTTTTCTGTCTCTTGATGCGGCACCATTCCACGCTGCTGCAATTGAGGAACTCTCTGGACTCAATGAGACAGATGGCGCCGTACTAATCTATGCGGGTTGGCTCACCACATTAGGACTGGCACAAGCTGTCATGTCTACTGGTTCGTTTTCGGCCTCAGATTGTCTCGCGGCTGACCTCGTCAGTTCCGAACTGAACACCCTCCGTACTCGCAAACCGGCAAGGCTATCTTTCGAAGGCCGCATTCGCGCTAGTAGGACTTTGAATACTTTCCTTCACGACGCAGCGTCTTCCATCCGTTCACCAGTCCTTACAGACGATTACCTCCGATTGGTACAGTATGTTTGAGACCACCCCACGCGAACGGTTCGAAGTGCTGGTGCGAGACGATCCGGAACTCGACAGTAACGAGCTTTCGGTAACGCCGGCGTAGCAGGATTTAGCGATTTTCCTCAGCACAGCATCTCTTCGACGCCAAGCCATCTTGTTGCAAGTCAGAACTCCAGTCCAGGCTTGGGACGAACGCGATGGATGAGAAATTCAAATGCTTCACTGATTTGCGTTGCTGAGGCGAGACGAACTGGGGCGTGTAGTCGCGTGGACAACAACAATTAACACAGTTAGCGACGCGCACATCCTGAATGTCAATGAACCAAGGACGCACGGCATCCGGCTTATCGGTGGTCCTATTTGTCTAGAGAGGGCCGTGGCGTCGCATCGCTCCGCGTGGGCAGTCTCGGATATTCGATCTTGGGCAGCTGCCCAGTTAGCGAATTTAAAAACGCGACAATGTCGTTTTCCTCTTTATCGCTGAGCTTCGCGCCAAGCTGGGTCTCACTCATTACGCCAACCGCTAGCTTAAGGCTCCAGGCGTGGCCCGAATGGAAGTACGGGGCCCGCAACGCGACGTTGCGCAACGGCGCGGCGCGGAAAACGTATTCGTCGCTGGCCACCTTGGTAACCGCAAAACGGCCCTTGTCGGCGGAGGGAAGCAGCGTTCCGTCCGGCTTTTCAACCACGCCGAACGGGAAGTAATCTTGTCCACCGACGTTGATTCCATTGTGGCAAGACGAGCATCCTTTTTCCATGAACAGCTTTAGTCCCGCCTTCTGCTGATCATCGAGAGCATGCGCATCGCCCTTGAGGTACTGATCAAACGGGGCTGCGGGCGTAATCAGAGTCGCTTCGAACGCCTCGATCGCCTTGGCGGAATTGTCAAAGGTGACGGGCCTCGCCTCGTTCGGGAACGCTTTCTGGAACATGACGACATAGTCGGTCATCGAATTCAACGTGTTGAGCACCCTGTCTGGCGTGGCATTCATTTCGACACTCGCCTGGATGGGGCCGGTGGCTTGCGCCTTGAGATCTGCCGCGCGCCCATCCCAGAACTGCGCCACATTGAATACTGCGTTATAGACGGTAGGTGCCCGACGTGGACCCCGCTGCCAGCCATGCCCCACCGACGTTGGACCGGCATCGACGCCGCCCGCGCCAAGGTTATGGCACGTATTGCAGCTAATGACCCCGCTTGCCGATAGCCTCGGATCGAAGAACAGTGTCTTGCCAAGTTCGACCTTTTCGCGGGTGACTGTGTTGTCCTTTAGCGCAGGGACGACCGAAGGAATCGGTTTAAAAGCCTCCCTGGCAGCGCTCATCAAATCGTCAGTTGCGCCAGCTACTGAGGAGACCAGCACCCCAATGCTCAGAACGCACACTTTGTAGACCAGGGAAAGCTTTCGTATCGCTGACTTTTTCATTGCGTGCATTACCAAATTCATAGATGCCGGAAACCGCCGAAAAGCTGCACGCGACCACCCTGCTGGAAAGACACAGTCACCAGAAGGAAAACGCCGCAACGGCAGCCCTCGAAGCCGCGGGCCGCCTCGGGTGCCACCGACGAACAATGGAGAGGCGGTCAACTACAGCGGTTATGATCCAGGATCGCCGAACACGCAGTCTCACAGGCCCATCCCAGCATTTGCTGCCGGTGCAAAGACGTCTGCGTGAGATCTGGGTCGTCGAAGCTGTTGATATCGTCAAAGCAATCCATCCGATTCTCCTCTGCCAGATCTGGGCAAATCAAGCGGCACCTGTCGCCCGTTAGAGACCTTCCCATGCTGTGAGCCTTAGCTGTCGAGAAGCTGACAAGCCCCGGAACAATTCACGATGAGGGTCTTGCACGGCAACTCTCGAGTTAACGCCGTTCGGTTAAGCGATTGACAGCTAACTACGGGGCAACTGAGCGAGCGCAACGCCGCCATTGAGAAGCTCAATCCCATGATGTCCCTCAAGGAACCGGCCTTGAAGGCGAATAGCCGAGCGGCGGCTGTCACGGTGTTCGCGCGATCGGGTGGGGCAGCTTGATGGCTGAGCAGCAACGAATGTTGAGGAACATCGCATTAAGCCGGTTTATCAGCTAGTAGGTAAGTGTCCCTACTAGGTGGGCACGCGCCGTTCGCGCTCAGCCCTATTTGCAGCCCTGAGCCGCTCTCCAATGTACTCAGAGATATCGCTCATCTCAGCCTGCAAGTCGGCTTCGGAAATATCCTGTTCTTTGGCAGCCTCGACAAGTCGCTGCGTGAGTTCGGCCACATCCTGCGACGCGCCGGGAGTCCGATACTGCTCGACGGCGTGAACGCTATTCTCGATCCAGAAGTCGATAAATTCGCGAGCTTTGCTCACTGTATACCCTTAAGCACCAAACCAATGGACCAGCGTTAACCCCAGTAACGGAACGGAGCAAGGCCGTCTTAGCGGCGTCGGCGTATACCAAGGTTTGGCGAAGGCGAGATTTAGGAAGTGACAATCGAGCAGCGGATTGCCGATGAATGAACGTGATCAGAAAACAAAAGAATTGCCGCAATCGCGATAGGCAAAGGCCGAGCAGAACAATTCCTGCGCTGAAAAATAACTCGCTTATGACTCCCCTTCGCCTCGGACACACTGTGCCTTAAATAGAATAGAGTACTTGCCATCGTTCATAACGGGTTGTTCCTCCCGCATTCAGCTCGATTAGATCAAGCTGATCCGAACCTCCGACATTCATAAACTTCGAAGCGCCACGAGAGATATCGAGTTGGCATTGAGGGAGCCGTCGGCTGAGCCAGATGGAAAGTTATCAGCGGCGCTGTCCGCCCTGCTCTCGGTAAGCCGGCTATTGGCAGGTTTAAAGTTGAACGTGGAACGCACCAATCGGTAAGCAGCCCTGCGGCCGCTTGTCCGAGGAAGCTCAGGCGTTCGGAGCGGCGAATGAAAGAGAGCGCCCCATAGATGGCGCGTCATAATTTTGACTTGCTCGGTTACGTCAGCGGGCGATCATGAGGCGGCCAAGCAACGAGCAAGGCGGGGATCCAACGGCGAACTTCCAAGGGGGGCGACTGAAACTGGCAGTTTTCTCGCATATTGGCCTGTGTTTATCTCGACGACGTCTAACCGAGAGCCTTCCATGTACATACCATGCCCTTTTCGAGATGACGACCTCGAGAACATTCGAGCGACAATCCGCTGCGCCCGATTGGCCAACCTGATCACGGCCACGTCGGGTGGGCCCCTTGCGACGCCACTTCCGCTCTTCCTCGATGAGAGCGAAGGCGAGCACGGCACGCTGTACGGGCACCTTGCGAAGCGCAATCCGCAATGGCGCACCGCCACGATCGGAGATGCGATGGCGATCTTTACTGGCCCGGACGCTTACGTGACGCCATCCTGGTATCCCAGTAAACGACAAGCTGAGCATGTGGTGCCGACATGGAATTACATCGCGGTCCATGCCCATGGGCCGATTGAGTTCTTCGAGGATCCCGATCGCCTGCTTGAGATCGTGACGCGCCTGACGAATATCCATGAAACGTCACGCGCGACGCCTTGGGCCGTCAGCGATGCTCCCGTGGATTTCATTGCCGCGCAGTTGCGTGAAATCGTCGGCGTGCGCATCCCGATCACCAGGGTCGAAAGCGCGCGCAAGATGAGCCAAAATCGCCCGATGCCTGACCGCATTGGTGTCGCAACCGGCCTAGCGGCGAGCAAACTGGCGCGAGACCAGGAAGTTGCACCTCTTATCCTAGTTCAGGCCTGAGACGACAATAAGCATGGCCGTTACCAACAGCGGCGGTCGACACATAGCGATCTTACATGTGCAGTTCTCTCGGGAACAGCGGCATCAGTCTAGCCGTTGCGCCGCTCAAGACATTTTTTTCGTCGTCGCATCAGTGGTTGCTGGCGCCAGTATGGATGGACGAAACTTCAGCATTGGCTCCAGTCCTCTCAATGGAAAGTCGTTGAAGCCCCCGACTTTCGATTTAGCCACTCAGGTGGAAGCCCATTCGCCTCACTGGCCGGACAGATGGGACTACCCCAGTATCAATCGCGCCGAACTTCACGAACGGGTCAGTGGGCTCGCACTTACCGCACCTTTTGGACTCTTGTCCTTATTCTGACAGAGGTACAATCTCGTGTAAGGTCCAGTACAGCGCGCCTACCACGCGTTTAGACCGTCGAAAGCCCATTCGGCCTTGATGGCCGGCTGGCATGACCATTGCTTCAAGCAAATCGATCCAGAAATAGAGCCGTCAAAGCAGCAATGCTCACGCTCTCCGCCTCCATCTCGCCTCAGAATCACGGTGCGCCCGTTGAGCTCACTGGCGGGCGTTGCTTCCCCCGACAACTCTGTATGGGCCTAACCCACCAGGACCGCACCGGACCAACAAAACAGCCAGTCTCGAACTCTAGAATATCCCACGACTACTTGCCTAGGTTCACGCATGAAATCCGCCGTTGTATTCGACTGGAATGGCACGCTGCTCGATGATGCCAATGCCGTGCTGCAAACTGTTAATGCAATTTTGAGCCGCTTCGGTCGCGCAACCGTCGATATGCACAGGCTTCGAGAGGAGTTCGAACTCCCTCTTTCGGTTCTTTTCCGCAACCTAGACATGTCGGAAGATGAAATCGAAGTCGTGAATGGTAACGACAGCGCCATTTTCCACGATGCCTACGAATTTTTGGCGCGCAACGCTGCCTTACGTAAAGGCGCACGAAACGTTTTGCTCGCTCTTGATCAGAGATCAGTTCAAACCGTCATCGTTAGCAATCACATTGTTGAACCGATCCGCACACAGGTGCGAAGACTCGGAATCAAGACTCAAATTAGCGATATCTTGGCATTTGAGAGCCGCGCTACCCAGTTTAGGAGCATGAGCAAGCAAGAACGGCTGCGTTTGTATATGCAGGCCAATGATCTATCGCCAGAAAGAACCGTGATCGTAGGTGACATGCCAGTTGAGACTGAGATTGCCCGCAATCTGGGTCTCATTAACATATCAATCACGGGCGGATTTGTTTCCGAAGCGCGCCTGTGCGCGGCAGACCCCGACTACATGATTCAAGACCATCATGAATTATTGCCGGTTTTGCAAAAGCATTGTTTTATTCAGAGCAGTTAAGTGACCATAAGAACTGAAAATCCGCCGTTCGCCCGCTGCTGCTATCCGCTTCGTCTTCACGATCCGATGATATTCGAAGAGGAGATCGAAAACCGAGTTCTTTTACTCGGTCAAACCGCGGATCAAGTCCGATAGCTCGTGTCAGATATCGCGATCCGCTCAGTACCATCTTGCGCCGCATGTTCGGTCTTTCGCCTGGCATGATGCTTGCTGCAGATCACTCGTTAAGAAGGGGCAGGAAACTGAAAGGCCTTGGAAAAACGGCATGAGCACAGCGGCTTTGATCACTGACGTCATTCCTGGCAGCGATGTTGTGAAACGTGCAGCGCGCATCGGTGCCGAAGTCAAAAATATCAAGCTGTCGGGCGATCTACCGAACCACACGATCGCCGCGATTAACAGCTTGTTGCTCGAGCACAAGGTAATCTTCTTTCGCAATCAAGGACATCTCGACGACACCGAGCAGGAGCGCTTTGCCGCTCGTCTCGGAAAGCTAGTGCCGCATCCGATGCTCGGTTCCACCAAGGGAACGACGGCGCTTCTCGAACTAGACTCTACTCGCGGCGGCGGTCGTGCCGATGTCTGGCATGCCGATGGGACTTTCGCCGAAGCCTATCCCAAGATTTTAGTCTTGCGAGCCGTGGTAATGCCGACGTTCGGAGGCGATACCGTGTGGTCGAACACAGCTGCCGCATACCTTGACCTGCCGCCGCCGCTACAACGGCTTGCCGATGAGCTATGGGCTGTTCACAGCAACGTTTTCGATTACGCTGGGATCGCGCGCGTCCGCGACGTCGACAAGAAACACTTTGACGATGTGTTCACCAGCAGGACCTTTGAGACTGAGCATCCCGTCGTGCGTGTCCATCCCGAAACAGGCGAGCGGACGCTAGTGCTCGGCGTCTTGGTGAAGCACTTTATCGGGGTACCAAAATACGACGGACAAAAGCTGTTCGAGCTGTTCCAGTCTCATATCACCGCGCCCGAAAACACAGTGCGGTGGAACTGGTCAGAAGGCGATATCGCGATATGGGATAACCGCGCAACACAACATTACGCGGTCAACGATTACGAGGACCAGCATCGCGTCGTACGTCGGGCCACGATCGATGGTGACGTGCCCGTCAGCGTGGATGGCCGGAGAAGCGTAACGCGCATGAAGTGATCTACGATCAGCGCCCTCGCATCTGAAAGTGGACAGAGCCTGGCTAGCGGAGTTGTTTGGGACGGACGTGGGAACGCTACACGATATCTCGACTGTTAGGGCAAATCGGCAGCCCTAAGTTGACATCGCTGCTATTTAGCGTTCAGCGAAAGCTTCGAGAAACTGAGCATCACTTGCCTTCACCAGCAGCTGGTACGTGGACCTCACGCTTCAGTTTAGAAAACCCCCGATCCGTGGCCATAAAGCGCGCCAGCATGGGCGCGATCAGCTTCGCCGGATCGATACGCTGCCCATTTTCGCGTGCCAGGGCTTCTGCATAGGCGACGAGATCCCTATGCACTAAGGCTGGCAATTCAGTGGTGACCTTGACCGGCTTGTCGTCTGGCAGTGCTCCTATTCTAAGCTTGGGCATCCCCTACCCTCCGTACGGTGCAAGTATGAGGTCGCGATTGACGACGACGCGAATCGGGAAACCAGGTCGCACGGTCAGCGTCGGCTGGATATTGAGACTGCGCCGAACTACCTGCTGTCCAGTCTGGTTCAGTGAGTCCGAGGCGCCGTGCCGCAATGCCTGGATGATCGCGCTGTCGTTGCTGTTGGCGTCCGAGCCGGCACCTAGCTCGGTCCCGACTGCTAGAAACGTCGACAGTGCCGCAGCCTTGAAGAGCTCACCCCAGTGATTGTCGACCTGGTCTTCAAGGCCCGCATATCCAGCTGCGTCAGCGCCAGGCTGCCGCTCGAGAACGATAGAACGTCCATTTGGCATGATCAGTCGGGTCCAGACGAGCAGGACACGTGACTGGCCGAAAGTGACCTGGCTGTCGTAGATTCCGATCAGACGCGCACCTTGAGGCACTAACAAGAACCGACCGGTGGGCGTGTCGTATAAGTTTTCGGTGACCTGCGCCGTTACTTGGCCTGGAAGGTCTGATCGAATCCCGGTGATAAGGGCTCCCGGAATGACCGTCCCAGCCTGCACGATATACGGTGAAGCTGGCCTAGTGATGCGGTCAGGGCTGACCGTACGACGGTCCGCAGGGGCGTTCACGAAGGCAAGCTTGCGGTCCTGACCGTTCTGCGCATATCCATCGTCGCCAGTGCTAGTTGCGCTCGGTGGTACGACGCGCTCGCCTCCAACAGCCGCATCGGCGGACGGACGCACTCCTCCTCCATTGGTCGAAGCGAATAGATGACTGATGCGGGCTGCCTCGGACTCTTGATCTCGGCGCTGCTGGTCCGGATCAGCGCCGATCTGGCCTTGGGCGGCAAGGATCGGTCGACCGAGGTCCCCGGGGAGTGGCGGACCAAGCTGCGGGATTGGCTCGCGCGGAACACCAGCATAGTCCTTCGGCAGCGTCGTAATGCCGTCGGCAACATTGTGGTGGTCGGTACTGTAAAGCTCATCGGCCGCTTGATTGCGGGATCGATTGCTCTGTAGCGACCACAGCACCGCTCCGCCGATGACAAGCATGGCAACTGCGCCCCCTCCGGCCAAGACCTTCCGCGACAACCGCGTCACACGCGGGTGCTCAGCTCTCAAGCGGAAGCTTTCGGACTGCTCCCCTTGTGTCTCCGCCGGAACTGCTTGCCCCTGATCGTTAGCATTCCGAGTGTTCATGACGAGGGCCTCCCGTCGGTCCTCACAATCCTGACCTTCTGCTGATGCTCGCCGCCAAGCCGCAGTTCGGCGGCAGCAAACAGCCGATCGACGATCAATACGTTGCCGTAAGCGCGATAGTTGACGAGTTCGGTCTTGCCGTCTGGACCGATGACGAAGAGCGGAGGCATCTCGCCCTGCACGATGCCTCGCGGGAATTCGACGTAGACCTTGCGGCCATCGTCATATGCGGCGAGCGGCCGCCAGGGAGGACTGTCCCCTTCAATGACATAGCGGGAGATGCGCTGCGCCGGATCCGGAAGAACGGGCTTCAGAGCAGCTGAATGCGACCGTTCGCGTACCGCATCAGGATAGTACCAGGCAACGGATGGCATGTATGGCCGCTCGCGGGAGCGGAGCTCGATCAGGTAAGTGCGCCGGTCAGTATTGACCACCAGATTGGTCTCGATCGAAGCTCGGGTCGGCTTGACCAGGATATGGACGCGTCGTGTATCGCCGCTGCCGCTCAGGGTATCGCCCACGACCCAGCGTACGGTATCTCCGGCCGCGATCGGCCCTGATCCCGTCAACTGTTCTCCCTCCTCGAGCGCGATATCCGTGATCTGCCCCGGTGCGGCGTAAATCTGATAGAGCGCTCCGGGACTGTAGGCGTAGATCTGCGCCGCGTTGAAATACCCGCGCTTGCGCGGTTCGACCCGGGCTGCGCTGTTTGCGGTCTCAACCCGGCTCACGGGTTCAACGTCTTCCCTCCCTCCCAATTTGCCGCCAAGAGCCGGCTTCCAGAGGGGTGGAACGTGAAGTGGTCGCGGCCTGTCGTCGAGAGGCACAGGCGGCGCGGGCACCGAAGGAACTTCAGCGTCATAGCTGATCTCCGGGGGAATGTAGGTCGCGCACCCACCAAGCGCCGAGGAACCAAGCAGCAGAGCAAACAACACTGGTCGCTTCGCGGTCAAGAATTCGGGCCAAGTCGGACCGTCCCCACTGTGCGGGACGGGACGCTTCGAATAAACCTCAGACGGCGTCTTAGTCACTGACTCAACTCCTTTGACCAGTTGATGGCGCGGACGTAGACGCCAAGAGGATTCTTGCGCAGGCGCTCGGCATCCCGCGGCGTTTCGATCACGATGGTGAGAATGGCAGTCCAGCGCTCGGTCGAGCTCAAGGAGCCGTTGTCATAAGTGCGCTCGGACCACGCGACCCGAAAGCTCTCCGACGACGCGCGAATGACGCTCGAGACGTCCACGGAGATTTGGGCCTTACCCAACTTGGCAAGGGGGTCATTGCTGCGCGCATAGTCGTTCAACGCGGCGGCGCCGCGATCGGTCGTAAAATCATAGGCCCGGAGCCAGTTTTGGCGCAGAACGATGCCGTCGGCCGGTAGGCCTCTGACGTCCTCGATGAAGCGCGCCAGATGGTAGGCAATCTGCGCATCAGTGGGTTGATAGTCGATATTAGCCGGCGCAACCCTTTGGGCTTGGCCGAGATGATCGACTTCGACCACCCAGGGTGTGATCGAGCCTTGGCTCGATTGCCAGACAAGACTACCAGCGAGACCGGCTGATAGCATGAGGCAACCGAACGCCATCAAGCGCCAATTTTTGGCCTGCACGCGGGCAGATCCAATGCGTTCGTCCCAAACCTGCGCGGCCTTTTGGTAAGGCGTGATCGGCTCGGGCATGCGCCCGTAGTGTACGGAAGGTCGTTTGAACATCGATAGTTGCCCCTGAGATCAAGTAATCGTTTTCGAGTTGTTCGGTGTCCGCGTTTCAGTCGGCCGCGCAGCGGCTGGCGAAGGCGCAGTGGCTAAGTGTCAGCGCTCTCCTTCAGACAACTCGACGGATGAGCCGCCGCCACCGTGATCACCTGAGCGAACCGCGTGGCTGACTGCCGATGCCCCGTGCCGAATAGTCTCGGCACGCTTCATGCGCCGCGCCCAATCGGGCTGCGCGCCAGCCGAAGTGCTGGCGGCCTGCTCGCTGGTTTGCCCACCTCTACCGAGCGCAGCCGCTGCACGACGCAACGGGCTAATCGCAGCGGAAGCGCCTGCCTCCGCGACGCCGCCAAGGCCGCTGCGGTAGGCGGCGGATGCTCCGCTCATGGCAGCGCCGCCACTACGCGCGGCGCCCGCAATCGCGCCGCCAGCGAGACCAGCACCGCCAGCGGCAACACCTACGCCTGCCGCGACAATGCCACCGGCAGCAAGGCCTGTGCCAACCGCGGCACCGGCACCGAGCTGAGGTCCACCCGACACCAGACCGTTCGCGATACCTGGACCGAAGATACCGAGGCCAAGCAAGGAGAGCGCTGCAAGGACCAGGGTCATCGCGTCTTCGATCGTTGGCTGAGCGCCGCCGAAGCCAGTGGTGAACTGCGAGAATAGGGTCGAGCCAATGCCGACGATGACGGCCAGGACCAGGACCTTGATCCCTGAAGAAATGACGTTACCCAACACCCGCTCTGCCGCGAAGGCAGTCTTGCCAAACAGTCCGAAGGGAATGAGCACGAAGCCGGCCAACGTCGTGAGCTTGAACTCGATCAGGGTGACAAAGAGCTGGATTGCCAGAATAAAAAAGGCGAGCAGCACCACGACCCAGGCGAACAGGAGAACGACGATCTGGACGAAATTCTCGAAGAAGCTGATGTAGCCCATGAGGTTCGAGATCGAATCGAGCAACGGTCGACCGGCATCGAGTCCGACTTGAGCGATTTTTCCAGGTCTCAGGAAATCTGATGCGGACAGGCTCGCACCCGATGCTTTCAGTCCAAGACCGGCAAAGCTCTCGAAGACGATGCGCGCGAGGCTGTTCCAGTTGCCGATAAGGTAGGCGAAGATCCCCACGAAGAGCGTCTTCTTGACGAGGCGCGCGATGATGTCTTCGTCCGGCCCCCAACTCCAGAACAACGCAGCAAGCGTGATGTCGATCGCAGCAAGGGTCGTTGCGAGATATCCGACATCGCCGCTGAGCAGCCCAAAACCGTTGTCGATATAACGCGTGAACGTTTCCAGGAACTGGTCGATGATCCCCGTACCAGTCATGGCTTGCTCGCCTCAGGTGTCGCCAGGTTCGGATATCCCTGCGGAATTCGGCTTTGATCCTTTGGGGCAGGCGTCGTACTGGCCGAGTCATCGTGGCCGGGAACTACAACGCCGTCTTTCTTGCCAAGGAACTGACGCCGGTTTTCGGCCCAAATCTGCTGGCAGTAGCGATAGCCTGCCGTCTCCTCCGGAGTGACGCCGTGGCAGCGTGCGAGGTCAGAGCTGATTGCATCTGTTGTCTGCTCCGCCTTCGGTGCCGGCGGAGAATCGTCTCCGCCACGCAGCTGAATCGTGCAGGCAGCGACGGCCACCAGGCCGATTGTCGTAAGCAGCGACAGCGCCTTAAATACTTTTACATCGGTCATCAGTGGAACATCTGCACATTGGAGGATTGATAGCCCTGTCCTGGCGTCAGGAAACGCCTGAGCTGCTCTCGCCCCTGATCCTGAGCCGAAGCGCGCTGAGCCGCTTCGAGGCTCTGCGCCCTGCCCTGCGCCGCCGCAGCCGCTGTGAGATCGGCAAGTTGTTGCGCTTGAAGCGCGAGGATCTGGTTGCCGGCCTGAGTTGCCTGCAAGGCGCCACTGGCACTCTGGCTCGAGGTTACGAGGGCAGACGTCTGCATGCGATTGTTGTCGAGGTTGCCAACGATGCCGGCCTGGACACGAAGCGCGTCTTGCGTCGCTCCAAAGGAATTCTGCCATCGCGATTGAGCGTTGGAGATCAGCAACTGGCTCGACTGGCTGCTGGTCGCTGGCGCATAGCTTGTCGAGAAGGCATGATCGATCTGCTGCACGTCGTACGCAATGCGCTGGGCCTGGGCCAGCAATTGCTGGGTGCGCTGGATCGATGATTGCAATTGCTGCAGCGACGAATACGGCAGGTTTGCTAGATTCCGTGCCTGATTGATCAGCATCTGTGCCTCGTTCTGCAACGAGGTGATCTGATTATTAATCTGCTGGAGCTCCCGGGCGGCCGTCAGGACATTCTGGACGTAGTTGGTAGGATCGAAGACGATCAGCGCCCGTGCAGGCACCGTGACGCCAAGCAACAGCGCGAAGGCGGCAGTGGTCGCCAATAGGCCAAGAGGTCTCATAGCGATTTCTCCAGATTGACGAGATTGGGGATCAGATCTGTCGCCCAGGCGACGCGACGATGCTGGAGCCAGGCAGGCACGAAGTCGTCGGGTCCATGTTCGGCGATGAGTTGCGTGATGGCGGCCTGGTCTGTCTTGGAAGAGGCCGCGGTAAATGCGAGCGCAACCTCACCAAGGCCGAGTTCGAACATCCGATTGCCCCGACGAGACTGGCAATAGTAATCGCGCTTTGGCGTTGCCCGGCTCAGAAGCTCGACTTGACGGTCATTGAGGCCGAAGCGGCGGTAAATGGCAGTGATCTGCGGTTCGATCGCCCGTTCGTTCGGCAGCAACAAGCGCGTTGGGCAGCTTTCGATGATCGCCGGCGCAATCGCAGAGCCATCAATGTCCGAAAGCGACTGGGTGGCGAAGATGACGGACGCGTTCTTCTTCCGAAGCGTCTTCAGCCATTCACGGAGTTGCCCCGCGAAATGCTCGTCATCGAGGGCAAGCCAACCCTCGTCGACAATCAGGAGTGTCGGCCGGCCATCGAAACGATCACCAATACGATGGAAGAGGTACGCCAGCACGGCCGGCGCCGCACTCGTTCCGATCAAGCCTTCGGTCTCAAACGCCTGAACCGAGGCCTCGCCGAGACGTTCGAATTCGGCATCGAGCAGGCGCCCGGAAGGGCCGCCCAGGCAGTACGGTTGCAAAGCGCGTTTCAGGGAATTCGATTGGAGCAGGACTGAAAGGCCCGTGAGGGTGCGCTCCTCCCTCGGCGCCGAAGCGAGAGATGTCAGCGCTGACCACAGATGATCCTTGACCTCCGGGATGATCTCGACCTTTTCCCGTGCCAGGATCGCGCCGATCCATTCCGTCGCCCATCCCCGCTCGGAAGGATCGTCGATCCAGGCTAGCGGCTGCAGGGCGACGGGATTTTCGTCCCCGTCCGACAAGGCACCACCTAGATCGTGCCAGTCGCCACCCATGGCGAGCGCGGCCGCCCGGATCGAACCACCGAAATCGAACGCGAAGACCTGAGAGTTCGGATAGCGGCGGAATTGCAGCGCCATCAGAGCCAGCAACACGGATTTGCCGGCGCCAGTCGGGCCGACCACGAGGGTGTGGCCGACGTCGCCAACGTGGAGGGAGAAGCGGAACGGCGTTGATCCCTCGGTCCTGCCGAACAACAGAGGCGGGCCTTTGAAGTGGAAGTCCCTCGCCTCGCCCGCCCACACGGCTGACATCGGAATCATGTGGGCTAGGTTAAGAGTTGAAACCGGAGGCTGCCGCACATTACCGTAGACGTGCCCCGGCAGACTGCCGAGCCAGGCTTCGACGGCGTTCACGGTCTCGACCATGCAGGTGAAATCGCGGCCCTGAATGACCTTCTCGACGAGACGGAGCTTTTCATCGGCGGCACCGGCATCTCTGTCCCAGACAGTGATGGTAGCCGTGACAAAGGTCTGTCCGATCTGATCGGACCCCAATTCCTGCAACGCCGCGTCGGCATCAAGCGCCTTGTTGTGGGCGTCGGTATCGAGCAGCGTCGACGCCTCGTTCGTCATGACCTCCTTGAGGATGGCGCCGATGGACTTTCGCTTGGCAAACCACTGCCGGCGGATCTTGGTCAGCAGCTTGGTGGCATCGGTCTTGTCGAGCATGATCGCGCGGGTCGACCACCGATATGAAAACGCCAGCCGATTCAGGTCATCCAGAATTCCCGGGGTCGTCGCCCCCGGAAAGCCCACGATCGTCAGAACCCGAAGATTGGCTGAGCCCAACATCGGTTCTAATCCGCCGGTCAGCGCTTGGTCGGCCAACAGGGCATCGATGTACATCGGAATTTCGGGCACCCGAACGCGGTGACGCTTGGTCGAGACCGTCGAGTGCAGGTAGGTCAGCGTGTCCTGATCATCGAGCCAGGCACATTCGGGCATGAACCCTTCGACGAGTTGAAGCACACGGTTTGTCTGGTCAATAAACCCACGGAGGACCTCGCGCGCGTCGACTCCGACGGTGCGGTCGCGACCCTCGTAAAGCAGTTGCTCTGCCCTGGCGGCCCCTTCCTCTGGAGGCAGATAGAGGAAGGTCAAGAAGTAGCTGGACTCATAGTGCGCGCCCGCCTCCTCGAATTGAGCCCTGCGTTCCGCGTCAACCAGCGCAGACGCGACATCCGGAAAGGTGCTCGGAGGATAGGTCCCCGCAAAATGACGCTGCGCCTCGACGAATACGGCCCAGCCTGATCCCAGGCGACGCAAGGCGTTATTCAGGCGACCGGCGACGCCGACAAGTTCGGCCGGCACCGCGCTCTCGAGGTCAGGCCCCCGGAACTTCGCCGTCCGTTGGAACGAGCCGTCTTTGTTCAGGATGATTCCCTCGTCGACGAGGGCCGCCCAGGGCAGGAAGTCGGCGAGACGCGCGTTGGAATGACGATATTCGGCAAGATTCATCATGACCGAGGCTCAGGTGTTGAGGTGACTGGGAACGCGCAGATGTCGGCGCACCACATCGACAAAGGCGGGATCGCGTTTGGCGGCCCAGACGGCGGCCACGTGGCCGATGAACCAGAGGACAAGACCCGCGATCCAGAGCCGCAATCCGAGCCCCAGGGCTGCCGCAAGCGTGCCATTGACGATCGCAACCGATCGCGGCGCGCCGCCCATCAGGATTGGCTCGGTGAGCGCGCGGTGAACGGGCACGACAAAGCCTGCCACATGATCATCCATCAGATCACCACGCCGCCGCCGAAAGAGAAGAACGACAGGAAGAAGCTCGAGGCGGCAAACGCGATCGACAAACCGAACACGATCTGGATCAGCCTGCGGAAACCACCTGACGAATCGCCGAATGCGAGCGTGAGACCGGTCACCACGATAATGATGACAGCGATGATCTTGGCGACCGGACCTTCAACCGACTGCAAGATCTGATTGAGTGGCTGCTCCCACGGCATGTTCGAGCCAGCCGCCCATGCCGGCGCTGACGTCAAAAGAATCAGCCCGGACGTGGCCAGTGAAGCGACATCTCGACGAAAGCGAAATTGCTGACTCATGTCAGTCTCCTGCTGATGAAAGGTTGTAGTCGCCCGCGGCGCCAAGGCTCGAAACGAGGGCGAGCTCAGCAAGGCGACGGTCAGCGCCGCGGCCCGTAAGGACGGCGACGAGGTTGATTGTCTCAGCGATCAGGGCCCGCGGAACCGTGATGACGGCTTCCTGAATAAGCTGCTCGAGCCGCCGCAGCGCACCGAGCGCGGTGCCCGCATGAATAGTGCCGATGCCACCGGGGTGACCGGTGCCCCAGGCCTTGAGCAGATCGAGTGCTTCCGCACCGCGAACCTCGCCAACCGGGATACGATCAGGACGCAGTCGCAGCGAGGACCGAACGAGATCCGATAGCGTGGCCACGCCATCTTTGGTCCGCAGCGCCACGAGATTGGGCGCATTGCATTGCAGTTCGCGCGTGTCTTCGATCAGAACGACCCGATCGGAGCTCTTTGCCACCTCGGCCAGGAGGGCATTCGTCAGCGTCGTCTTGCCGGTCGATGTCCCGCCGGCGACGAGGATGTTCTTCCGTGCGGCGACCGCGCCCCTCAGGACCTTGGCCTGCTCCGAGGTCATGATCCCCCTGGCGACGTAGTCGTCGAGCGTAAACACGGCCACTGCGGGCTTGCGGATAGCAAAGGCCGGTGCTGCAACGACCGGAGGCAAGAGACCTTCGAAGCGCTCGCCGGTCCCAGGCAATTCGGCCGAGACCCGTGGCGAGCCGGCATGCACCTCGGCACCGACGTGATGCGCTACCAGGCGAACAATGCGCTCGCCATCCGCTGCGGACAAAGTTTCGCCCGTGTCGATCAGGCCATTCAACAACCGGTCGATCCACAACCGCCCATCCGGATTGAGCATCACCTCGATGATCGATTCGTCTTCGAGGTAGCCGGCAATCGCAGAGCCAAGCGCGCTACGCAGCATTCGCGCGCCGCGCGAACTCGCTTCCGATTGAATGGAATGGATTACCACCGTTCGCCCCACCGAATGAGGACATCCAACGAGCGTCCTCATATGGGGATGATTAGAAAAGGCACTGACGGACTTGGCGCAACAAGCGCTTTCGGTAATCGTAGACTGGCGTAGAAAAAGGAAGACTGACGGCTGATATTGGACGGCTACTCAATCGCACCGGTTCGCGATGAGTTATTGCTCACCACTCCGCGTCGTCCGCGGGCACCAGAATGACCGAATCCTCATACAACCCAACTGACTCGACAGCATAGGAAACATCAGCCGGCTTGAAGAAGAGGATTGAACTCATCCACGAAGCGATGGATCGGCGCCAGGGCATCGCGAACCAGACGAACGTCGCGATCTGCATTGCTACGTTGAGACCGAACGCGACTTGATAGGCTTGGAGGGGTCTATGGCCATCATTCGCAGACCATTGCTCCAAGATAAGACCTGTCGCGTATTGTGCCAGAAACGCCCAACCAAAATGCAAAACGTTCAAGGCGCCGTTGGCACGACCGGCAAGCTCCGGCGGAAAGTAATCCGCTATCACCGCGAAGCTGACCACGGTTGCCGTTCCGACAATTGCGACAACAGACCAGGGAAAGATGGATGGCACCGGCGCTCGCAGGATCAAGGCAAACTCGGCTGCAATAAATAGTACTGCAACGATCGCCAATATTGTCTCCGCCCCGATTCCCCTTCGTTTGATGCAATGGACCGTCATTCCGAACAACCAGGCACCACCGCTAAGTACGATTGACATCATGAAAAGCTGTCTGACGAGACTTGCGCGATCAAGCCCCTCCACGTCGGTCAGCCATGGCGATGCCCACAATCCCTGCAGGGACCAGGCCGATCCAATGCAAGTCGCCGACAAAGGGGCCATTCGCCAAAAGCGCCGATCGCCGAAAACGGAGCTAAGAGTGGCGCGCTCTGCTGATGGGACAATGCCTCGCTCAGGCACGACGGCATAGATGAGGATGGCCGTCGCACCGGTAGCGGCCGCTAGGACCTTAAAGAGTTGCCGCCAGCTCATCCAGGCGAGCAGGTGTTCGACGGGGACCGTAGCAGTCACTGCTCCTAGCGATCCCAGCATGACCATGTAGCCGTTCAGCAAGGCGACACGCTCCGGGGGGAGCCAAAGGACGATCGACTTCAATCCTGCGGTCAACGCCGCCGCCACGCCAAGGCCGATCATTGCACGCGCGATCAAAAGCGACAGGAAGCCAGTCGATATGGCGAAGAGTCCGGCGCCCGCTGCGGCAAGCAAGAGCAGAACACTATGGACGCGACGTGGACCAAAGCGATCCAACAATATACCGATGGGGATCTGAGCGGCCGCAAATATTAGGAAATAGACTGACGTAAGCAACCCGAGGTCGGCAGTTCCAAGCCCGGTGTCCGAGTTGAGATGGCTTGCGATCAGAGCGTTGATGGTTCGAAACAGATACGAGAGGTAGTACCCAGCTGCAAAAGGTAGAAAAACGCGCGCGATTTGCCATGCTGGTGAGAATTGCATGCTAGCCCCTCTTGCTGTCAGCTCGTACGAGCCGATAGCGCGACCAGCTTTTCGTCGGGTCGGCTAAATCGCTGCAGTCGCAGGCAGGCGTAGTGAAAAGAAGGATTGGCGAAATGGCAATCAGGTTTCTTCGGCCGGTTCCTGACGGCGAATATCTTCTGGAATCTCGCGCAGAAAGCTTTGCCCTTTTTGCAAACGGCGCCCGAGCGCTTCGACAAATCCTTCAAAACGCTCGCGACCCTTTGCCTGCGCGGCCGCCTGCGCGTCGTTGGGTAGCGGCGGCGTGATCGTTAACCAGAAGCGAATGAAAAGCGCCAAGCTCTCAGCCGTCAGACCGACGTCGCGCTCCAGCCTCTGCATCTGACGCGACAGCCGATCGAGGCGCCGGGCGAACGCCGCCTCCCGCCTGTCCGCTCCATCCGGTGACAGAAACGAAGCGACGGCCGCTTCCACGATCGCAGACCGGGAAAGCTTCTTGCGATCGGCAAGTTCGGAGATCTGTTTCAGCAGCTCTGGCGGGAAGTAGACGTTCATCCGGTCGCGCATGTCGCCTCAGAGCTCCATACCGTCATTCGGGTCCATAGCGGCCTGACGGGCGACACCTCGCATCTGTTGGCGTATGAGCCGGGACTGACGGACCGCATCCTCGTCATCGTCAAGGACGATGGCGAACTCCTCTGCCGGCGTCGGTGCTGTCGTCTCCTTGGCGATCGCGACGTGATCCGGAAGTTCAGGCTCACGACGGAGCCCACTGTTCGCCGTGTCTTGCTCGGCATCCGCAGTTTTGTCAGTTGGGCGTGCCGTCGACTTCAGAGGTCCGAGCGCCGACCATCCGTCCGTTCGCGAGGAACGGCCGGCGCTCGCTGGATCGGGCGGCGGCAGAACCCGCTCGGTGAACCGCCGATCCTCATAGTAGCGAACTTTCTTCGCCCGGATTGGCGGCGTACCCGCCACCATGACGATCTCGTCCATAGGCGGAAGCTGCATGACCTCGCCAGGAGTCAAAAGCGGCCTCGCCGTCTCCTGCCGCGAGACCATCAGGTGACCCAGCCAGGGGTTCAACCTATGCCCGGCGTAGTTCTTCATCGCCCGCATCTCGGTCGCCGTCCCCAAGGCGTCCGACACCCGCTTGGCGGTCCGCTCGTCGTTGGTCGCGAAGCTGACCCGGACGTGGCAGTTGTCGAGGATGGCATTGTTTGGCCCGTAGGCCTTCTCGATCTGATTGAGCGACTGCGCGATCAAGAAGCTCTTGATGCCGTACCCCGCCATGAAGGCGAGTGCGGACTCGAAGAAATCAAGCCGCCCAAGAGCCGGGAACTCGTCGAGCATCATCAGAACTCGATGCCGGCGGTCGCGGGCATGCAGATCCTCGGTCAGACGACGGCCAATCTGGTTCAGCACCAGGCGGATCAACGGCTTGGTGCGCGAGATATCGGAGGGCGGCACCACTAGGTAAAGCGTCGTAGGGCGGCTATCTGCGATCAGATCGGCGATCCGCCAGTCGCAGCGGCAGGTCACCAGAGCCACGACGGGATCACGGTAAAGCCCGAGGAACGACATCGCGGTGGACAAGACGCCGGAGCGTTCGTTCTCGGACTTGTTGAGAAGTTCGCGCGCCGTCGAGGCGACCACGGGATGGGCGCCGTGCTCGCCGAGGTGGGATGTGGTCATCATCGCCTTCAGCGTCGCCTCGATCGGCCGCTTCGGATCGGACAGGAAGCCGGCCACGCCCGCCAAGGTCTTGTCTGCCTCGGCATAGAGGACATGGAGGATGGCGCCGACGAGGAGGGAATGACTGGTCTTCTCCCAATGGTTCCGCTTGTCGAGCGAGCCTTCGGGGTCGACCAGGACGTCGGCCACGTTCTGGACGTCACGAACCTCCCATTCCCCACGCCGGACTTCGAGCAGCGGATTGTAGGCTGTGGACTTCGGGTTGGTGGGGTCGAACAACAGGACGCGGCCATGCCGCGAGCGGAAGCCCGCGGTCAGTTGCCAGTTCTCGCCTTTGATGTCGTGAACGATGGCCGAGCCGGGCCAAGCGAGCAGCGAGGGGACGACCAGACCGACACCCTTGCCGGATCGGGTGGGCGCAAAACACAATACGTGCTCCGGTCCATCATGGCGGAGGTAGTCGCGGTCGAGTTTGCCGAGCACCACACCATCCGGACCAAGAAGTCCCGCTGCTCGGACTTCTTCCACACCAGCCCAGCGCGCCGAACCGTAGGTCGCGACATTCTTGGCTTCACGCGCGCGCCACACCGACATGCCGATCGCCGCCGCGATCGAAACGAAGGTCCCTGACGCGGCAATGAACGCCCCCTCGACAAAGACCTGCGGGGCATAGGCATCAAAGACGAACCACCACCAGAAGAAGATTGGCGGGAAATAGATCTTGAAGCCCAACAGCTCGAACCAGGGCCGCCCAAGCTCCAGTTGCCAGGCGAGCCGCCAGGCCGTCCACTCGGTTGCTCCCCAGATGGCCAGCAAAACGATCAGGCCGACGACGATCACCTGACCCCAGAGGATTTTGGTTCCGGACATCCCGAACATCCTTCCGCAACTGGATTGGAGAGATTGCTAGAGGCCAAGGTCGCGCTTCCGACCAAAGCCCCATTCGATGCCACCGCCGTCCTTCACGACACCAGTGACGTGTTGGCCGAGCTTCTTTTCGAGTTCGCGCGACCAAGGCACGAGCTGGAAACCAAGCCCATTATCGACCATGGCGAAGCGTCCCGAAGTGAGCGTCAGGCGCTGGCGATAGGTGCCCACCACATGCTCCCCGGAAGCGGCATTCACGCGAGGCAGGCCGTTGTCGGCCGAGATTCTAGCGGCCACCTCGTCCAGTTCGCGCCGGCTCAACGCGTTCAGGAGGTCGCGCTGCAGGATGATGCGTTGGCCCTGCCGCCGCGCCAGCCCCTCCTGGATCAGATGCTCGGTACGGGCTTCCATGGCTTCGCGAGTCTCGCGGCCGAAGCCGCCCGTGGCGAGTGGCATGGGATCGCGTTCGACCAGCCGGTGGTCGAGCCAGGTGGCCCCTCTTGCAGTGACCTGCTCGGCAAGATCGAAATCGGAACGGGCTGCGAGCACCATGGTCGGCCGCGGATCGCCGGCTTGACCGAGGCGTCGGACTTCGACGATGCCGCCGGCCCGTGGCGCCTGGTCCAAAGCCTCCAGCCCTCGGAAGCGCACGTGATGGGCGCGCCCGTCCGTTCCGTCGATCAGGGCGTAGGCCTCGCCAGTCAGTTCGTCATGCAACCCGCGGTCGACCAGTCGCCCGATGATCTGGGACGTCGGCTCTCGGCCTTCGATCACGAAGTCGGCAACACCGCGCGCTTCCCCACGTTCGGTAAAGGCGCGATGCATGGTCTTGATGATGTCGCCGCGCATGCCAAGCTCGCGCAGGCTCCGCTCAGCCTCGAGCCCGACCATCCATTCCCCCGGCGCGGCCGATGCGGCAAAGCCCATCTTCTCCAGGTGCTGAAGACGACCGATCATCAGGCGCCGGATCTCGGGATCGGACTGGCCGGGGTTCTCCGGGCGAAGATCGATAGAGCCGGTCTCATCGGCCGCCAGCCGGATCTCCCGATCCAGCCGCGTCCATCGTTCCGCCGTGACTTCTCTCTCCAGTGAATTGCGGATCTCGTGCTCCGGCTTTGGACCCAATTCGATGGCGGCCAGTTCCTCGGCGCGTGAGCGCAGACCCTGGCTGATGTAGTCGCGGGAGATCACGAGATCCGCCCCTTCCTCATCGACTCCCCGAACGAGAAAATGGATGTGGGGATTGTCGGTATTCCAATGATCGACGGCCACCCAGTCGAGCCGTGTGCCGAGATCGGTCTCCATCTGATTGGCAAGGTCGCGGGCAAAGGCCTTCAGGTCGGTCATGTCACCGGCATCCTCTGGCGAGACGATGAACCTGAAATGATGCCGGTCGTCATTGCACCGTTCTGCGAAAGCCGCGCTATCGGCGCGGTCGCTGCCGGCATCGAACATCTCGGCCCGCTCACCACTCCGGGTCACGCCGTCGCGCTTCAGATATGAGAGATGGGCGGTCAGTGGCGCTGAACGGAACGCTCGCCCCTTATGACGAACCACGCGCGCCTTCACCACGACGCGCCGCGTCGGGCTGAACAATCTGGCGCGGCTGAAGGCGAGCCGCCCGCGACCAAACGTCGAGCGCCCATAGGCCGCGGAACGCCCGCCGGCCATTGTCTGACCTGAGGAATGTCCTGCTTTCTTCGCCGCCCGCAGCACCTGGTTGATGAAGCTCTTGGGCTTCGGCGCGCGGGTACTGCGGATGCGCCCAGGCCGAATACGTAGATCGCTGTCGCGCACACTCATGGCAGGGCCTCCGAGTGATCCAAAGTGCGCACGGTGCCGAAAACGCCTTTGATTGCATTCGTTAAAAAGCAAGGCGCGGCACGCGCCGCGACCGACCGGTACGCCAGAACCCAAGCCATGCCAATGGCTTGTGGTTCGACCGGCGAGCCCTTTTTATCTAGCAGTCCAGCTGTCGTGCTTGTGCGCTCTGCTCGTTCTTTCGCCAATTGCTCGCTGTTGCACGCCAGGGCTCGCGAACCTGCCAATATGGTCATTGCGATCCTCCCGCCTCCGACCCAGGGACGAACACACCAACAGGCCGGGGGACCATGGGCGAGACACCGTGCACCGAGATTGCAGCCTTGGCGCCACTCGAAGGCATGAGCTCTGCCGATCGATCGCGCATTCTCGTCCGATCAAACCATGTGACGAACAAAGTTTCAGCCGTGGATGGCTGCCTGGCGGCTCTCCTCGTCGCAGGCATTTCGATGTCAAGCAGAGCTGCAAGCTTTGCCACATACGCTTGCGTCTCGGCTGGCAAAGCGCCGCTCGCAAGAAGTGCTTCATAGCGAGATGGTCCCGCGTTGTACGCCGCAAACATACCTGGCGAGCCATAGCGATCGAGCAATTCACGCAGATACGCAGCCCCAGCCAGAATGTTGTCGTGTGGATCGTAAGGATTGCTGCCTAGATTATAGCGCTTGCGAAGTTCCGCCCAGGTCGCCGGCATGATTTGCATCAGGCCAATTGCGCCCTTGGGCGATTTGGCATGCACGTCTCCCGCGCTTTCGACGCTGAGCACCGAGCGTATCCAGGCTGACGGGATCGCAAAGCGTTGTGCTGCTTCGTCGATGAACCCCGCGAACGAGCGGGTGCCCTGACGGATCGCTGAAACTGCGATCGGCCCGTTCTCGGCTGAAACAGCATCGCCCGATGCGGTCAGTAGGAGCCACAGGGGCATCACACGCGCGACGGATCGAGCCACGCAGGCCACCGTGCTCGGGCCCCTCCAGGGTAAAGCTGCTTCGTGCCAGCCGCTCGGCCGACCTGGACCGCCCCTGCGCGCGTCGAGCTTGATATCGATCGGAACGGAGGAATGGTCCCGCAATGGACCGAACAAAGGAATGGCAAGGTGAACACGTGGAACACGCACGCTCATTCCTCCCGCGTCCAGACTGGGAACGCACGTCCGATTACAGCGGAAGCCGGGATAAATCCAAAATATCGACCGTCCAGGGAGTCGTTGGACTGCCAGTTCATCAGAAAAAGTTCGTCTGTGCCGAGGACGCGACAGCCCTGCCATTTCGGCAGCGGACGGCCGCGTCCGTCGCGATCGCGGGCCTCGCCGACTGCAATCTCATCAACCGAAATCGTGGGGCCGGATCTGCAGACCGTCTGTCCGCGCAGCGCGAGCACCCGTTTAAGCATGGGGACGCCGATGGGCAGGTAGCCGTTAAGGTCGAGGAAGGTCGCAAGCGGCTCTGGCGGCTGAACGGCGACCAGTTCGGTAACCTGGAAGCGCGTTGCCGGTCGTAAGCGATAAAGACCGATTGGCACGCTCTTCGATGCATTCCAGATGTAGAGGGGAAGCGGCTCCAGAGCGACAGTCGCGACCAGCGCAGCTGCGACCCCAAACGTCGTTGTCAACGTCATCAGGCGGTTTCTCATCGCGTCACTCTCCGGCGATGGAGCCACACCTGGTGGCGGGCTTTCGTGTAGGGACGCGGCTTTTCATTGACGGATAGACGGTTGTGGACGTGATGCCAGTGATCTGGAGCGACGTCGGCCGGATCGATGCTGAGCGCCTCGACGGCGTCGATCATCTGCAGCACGCGTTCGACCTTCGGCCACCCGGAGAGCCGCAGCAAAATTTCTCCGCCGGGCTTCACATAGGGCACAGTCGAGCAGCGCTGTCCCGGCGCGACCGAGCGCAAGATGTCGATGCGCGAAATGACCGTACCGAAGTCGTTGGAGGTCCAACGGACAAATGCAAAGATGCTGTCTGGCGCGAATGATAGGACACGCCGATGACGATCAATCTTCCGTTCCTCGACGATACGACCGAACCGAATGCGGTTTTCGATTCGCTTTTCGAGCCACAGCAGTTCCACTTCGGTGAAATCGCTCATGCCGCCGCTCCCCGACGCTCGAACTGGGAGCCGTATGCTTTGAGCGGCGTTAAGCACGCGTGACGCTTCTGAAGGTTAGCAGGACTGGCGCCGCGGCGTTGCCAATCACCTCTCCCGGAGCATTTCTGGGCAATCGGGGTACCGACTTGTGTCCCCTCGCCAGCCGCATTGCGGCGACGGTACCTCGCAATGATTCGCGAACGCAGCGCGCGGCGCGCGCCGGCGACCGACGGTGAAAGCGAACGATGGACCTCCATCCAGGTCCTGACGTGTCGCTGGAGGCGACGAACGTTTGCCTGGTGTATAGTGACGGCAAGCTCGTCCTGGGGACGACGCTTGAGACCGCCCCTGACGCAATCGAGCTGATCCTGCCAGACTGAGGAATCCGCCTCAAGCGCGTCGACCTGGAAGCGTTCTCGTACAGCACATGGCTGTTCACGGCGCTCGTGCAAAAGCGCTTCCCCGTGATTTGCATCGAGGCGCGCCATGCCGAGGCGGCGGTGAACGCGACGTGCCGGAACGACGTCAAAGATATTGCGCAGATGATGCGGACCGGCTGGTTCCGCGCAGTCCACGTCAGGCCGGAGAGCGCGCAAACGTTGCAGGCGCTGCGGGTCGGGCGGACGGCGCTGCTCGTCAAGCTGCTGAATATGGTGAACACGATCCGCGACTCGTTGCGCACGTCCCGGCTCAAGGTCGGCGACATATCGGCAGGCCGCCTTGAGGCTATCAAGCATTGCGCTTGTTAGCCTGACCGCCCATTCTCCAGATTCCCGCATGTGGTGGCCTTGGTGCCAACCACGGATGTCGCCGAGTTCTCCTCGACTAGCGAGCTGCCGCAAAGGAACACAACGAGTGTAATATGGTGACGCCGACGTTGGTGATCGCGCGGTATTATCCGTACGTTCTAGAAACGAGTTGCATCGCAGGAACGCGTCGCGCGTGGGAATGCAAGTGCAAGTGGCATCGCTCCAGGCGTGGCCTACTTGTTCAAAATACAAGGATCCACGATTAGAAGTTGGGGTCTGAAGGTGAGTGAAGTGAGCGCGGTCGTAAAGCGCGGAGAAGCAAGCAATGAAGCTCAATTTCGGCCCTCGACAGCATGTTGGCGCCCACCGCGCTTGCCCAAGAGCGAGTAAAGCCGACGGGCAAGTCCGCCTGTCAGATTGAAATGGGGTACGACCGATCGTCAGCACGAGCCCGTCATCAACCACCCCCGTATGCAACCAAGCAGGCAGGATCAGCTCGAGACCAAATCGACGCTCGTTTACATTGACCGTCTCCTTCCACTCGTTGATCCAGGAGCGACGATACGGTCGCCATTCTGTCGGTTGGCGGAGCGAAGTCTGCACTGTCACAGATCGCGGTCTGTCGAGCCCGGTCTTTAGCCGGTCATATTCCCGCGCGCTGGTATCGCGAGCGACAAAAGTCGAAATCTCGTAACGCGTTGCAGCCATCAGGCGCGACATTCTCAAACCGGCGTCACGGGCTTCGACGATTTGGCGCACGGCCCAGACCGGAATATCTGCATCCGAAATGGCCGCCATGCCGTGTTTCCGCATGGCTTCGACGTGAATTACGATCGCGCCGGCGCAGAAATCGATTGGCACGATGCGATTTGTCTTCACGCGTGAGAAGAACGGATAAGCTATGAGATCCTGCGCATCGCGCGGCGCGAGGTCGCCAGGATGCGCACGAAACGGGGGAATGCGCTCGCGCTCTGAACGGCGGCGGTGCGCCGGGGATTTGCTAACGGACATTGCTTAGCGCCGCTCTTTACCTGCATAAGGAATTGGCGCGTGCCGTTTTGCGGGCAGTACCGTGCCGGCACCGGGATCGGAAGTCGATTTCTTCTTGCCCAGTTCGGCCCAGGCTCTCAGGTCAGCTACTGAGTAGACCACACGCCCACCGATCTTGTGATATTGCGGGCCGGTTCCGTACGTTCGATGTTTCTCCAAAGTGCGGCCGGACAAACTCAAAAAGCGCGCGGCTTCGGACGTTCGTAGGTAACGCTGCGTCTTATCCGCGTACGGATCGGACATTTGAAAAGCTCCGTGATCGTCTGGAGCGCGAACGAGGTTCGTCGCGCGTCGACGGCCACCATCGCGGAGTAGCAGTGCTTAGGGGGATGCCGAAGATGACGGGGTGATTTTCGATACCCCTACAGAAGACCTATTCGTCCTCGCGCCCGGGCCGCAGAAGCTTGCGATAGAAGCCGCCGATCAGCGATTGCGCAGGCGAGCGCGCGGATAACGGAGCTAAGGCGCTTGCCCCTGCTATTTAAACGATTGATCCAAGCTTGGGCTTCGCGCGCTCCCGTTCATCATGCGCCAGAGTAACTGGCTACATATGCCCGTTAGTCGCCTCAAACATCAACTCGGCTGCTTATGACGAGCCGACTACCGGCGGCTCCTTGGACCAGATGCGGTGCTCGACCGAAATCGACACGCAGAACCGCAGTCCAGACATTGGGCGCGACGCACCTGCCCGGCCGCATGATCGAGCCGTAGCCGAGACGCTGATCTTGCGAGATACAGGCGCTGCGGCTGCTGCGATCAAGATCGGCCACGCCTGTCGCGTCGCCGGAGCCGGTGAGATCGTTCGACAACAATAGGAACGATCGTTCGGCTCAGCTCCCGTATAGCGTTGGAAAGGAGATCATGGCCGAAAATCCGCGTCGGAGATACGACGATCTACTTATTACGCAGGAGGAGCGAGCGGGCTTAAGCCGCCCACCGTGCTCGGACAGATTGCTGAAGGGTCGGATCGAACCGGGAGCCTGCTCAAGGCGCCGCGCAGCCTGGCAATCGTAAGCCGCCTCAGGCCGGTTGCGAAGCGCCCCGCCAGATGGCGGGGCGCAGCACTCGGCTCAACTCACTCGCCGTTCTTGCGCGGCCGCGACCAGAGCAGGGTGTAGCCTTCACCGCCTTCGTCGTCGAACAGGTTCGCGTAGATCGGTGCGGTGAAGGAGGGATCGTCGAGCTTGAGCGAGAGGTAATCGCGGCCCTCTTCGGAGCGCTTCGACCAGGCAGCCCCGATCTCGGGCCGGCCCACATAGATGCGGTGGCTGGGGGCGTTGTCGTTGGAGCGGTTGGTCTCGGCGACGATACGGACGCCCTTGGCTTGCAGACTCAGGGTGACGATCTCGCCCTGGAAATCGTTGCCGACTTTCTTGAAGGAACCGATGTTAGCCATGTCACTTCTCCTGTTGTGTTTCGAGCCCGCGACCACCGCGGCCTCGATGGCGATCTAAAGGCCGGGGACGATCGGCGACGCACCCGCTCGGGCCGGAGCGCAGCGGAGGACGCCGTTGTGGCGACTTTCTTGTCTCGCGAGGAATGGGCTTTAGCCCAGGGGAAGAAAGTCGCATCAACGGCGTTGCGGCTCAGACGATCGAGGCGAAGCCGGTCTTCGGCCAGATCAAGCCATCAAGGAGGCCACGTGCGTCCGCGTGCTGAACCGCAATCGCAAGGAGAAGACTGGCGAATCTCGGTTGGGCTGCACAAGATGTTGGAACGATTCAGCGAAGAGAAAGAAACAATCCGCCGCAAAGGGCGGTATCGTCCATGAAAGAACGATCGAGCGCGCGCCACACGCTACCGCATCTATGTGGGCCGGGCCGAGATCGGCGCCGCCTGGTCGAAACACATCGACGAGGGCGCGATTACCTCTCGCTCCAGTCACCTTGACCCGCATTCGATATCGCGATCTACGCGAACCTGTTCGACGAGGAAGCTGACGAAGGATCCCCCCCGCGCGCGGCGGCCGCAAGAACGGTTGAGGCGTTGCTTCACCAGCCTAGCCGACTTTAACAGGCGGGCCTCCGCGAGCAAGAACAGTCAAGCGCATCCACGTCGTGCCGCCAACGCAAAACGCGCCCAGACAGGCGAAGGCCTCACGCCAAGCCAGCGACGGCACCCCGATTCGGGACAGGGCGAACACCACATTGTAGCCGGCCATGGCAGCTGGAACGGCGAATATGGTCGCGATCACAAGGCGCAGCGCCACCGATCGGGTAATAGCGAAAGCGGCCTTACCGGCGGTAAGTGTCAGCGCGCCTGCCGCACTTCCGACAAGCAGTGCGCCGATGACGCCGGCGCCTCCATGGAACGCACTCATCCCGCAAATGAGTGCGACGAAAAACGGCAAGGCATGCACTGCCAGCGCGAACATCGCCCAGCAGAACAAGCCGATGCCGAGCGCATTCAGAATAAGCCCAAGGGCGGGCATGGTGGCGGCTCCATTTGCATGGTTTGCAAGTCGCGCCTTCCACCACCACCACAGCGCAACTTCGGATATACGGTCTGAACGAGGCGGAGTTGCGGCGCGCACAACTCCGCCTTGATGGTTTGGAGACGAGAAGACGGCGCTCACGCGCCGCCGAACCTCCAAACCGGGATGCCCGAAACGCTTCGCCTTGTCGGCAAGGTTGTCCTGAATCCCTGTACCCGGAAAGTGCATGACGCCGATCGGTAACAGTTCGAGCATGGCGTCATTGCGCTTGAAGGGTGCCGCCTTGGCGTGCTTCGTCCAGTCGGGCTTGAAAGCGATCTGGGGCACCTTGCGGGTGGTCGCCCATTTGGAGGCGATCAGTTCGGCCCCTTTGGGCGAGCCGCCATGGACCAGGACCATATCGGGATGCTTGGCATGAACCTTGTCGAGGCGATCCCAGATGAGGCGATGGTCGTTGAAGTCGAGCCCGCCGGTGAGTGCGATCTTCACTCCCTGCGGCAACATGACCTCGGTCTCGGAACGACGCTTGGCGGCGATGAAGTCGCGGGAGTCGATCATCGCTGCGGTGAGCGTGCGGTGGTTGACCAGCGAGCCCGACCGAGGACGCCAGGATGAACCGGTGTGGACTTCAAATCGTTCGATCGCCTGGTCGCGGAAGAGTTCCAAGCAATTTCGGCGCTCGATCAGCGTGGCGCCCTCACCGGTCAGGCGCTCGAGCTCAACCGATCGCACCTCCGATCCGTTCTGCTCTCGCTGGCTCTTGTGCTGCGCTTGTTCATTGTCGTCGAGCTGGCGTTCGATGCGGTCGACGGCACGATGAAACAGGTTGACAGTCGACCAAAGGAGATCGTCGAGGTCCGGCTCAAGCCGCGTATCGCTCAGAGTGGCAACCAAGGCGTCAAACAGATCGACAACGGCGCCGGCGATCATCTTGCCCTCGGGAAGAGGTCTGGGATCTGGCTGGTCGTCGAAGGGACGATAGCCGAAGAGCTGCAATTCGCTCAGGACGTGGTCGGTCGGAGACTGCGCTGGTTCGATGTCGTCGTGGTCGGTCATGGGAAGAGGTCCTTTGCCGGATTGGCCGCGCCCATCGCGGCCTTCGTGGCGATCACTCAGACGGCGGGCGGAACGGGCCGGCACCCGTAAGCGGCTCGTCCGCCGAAGCCCGGCAGGGCGTAGGCGGAAGCGGAGGGCCGAAGCGGCAGCGGAGGATGGCGGAGGCCGGCTATTTTGCTTCGCGATGCAAAGCGCGCGCATCGGATCACTGGCGTGCCTCCCATCGCCTGCGCGCGGCGGAAAATAGCCGGACGCAGCCATTGCCGGCCCGGACCGCTTGCCGTCCGATCGCCCTCTAGAAGGCCGTGGTCGCGTGCTCTTCCGGTATCGGCCTAATCTACGACCGAGCCATCGCGATCATCGAAGGATAGCGGCTTATTCAGCGGCCGGCGTGGGCGAATGGAGGAAGCGGTCGACGTCTTCTGGTACGAGTTGAAGCCGCAACGCTGCTTGGAGGGCCTCGCGGCCGAAGATGTGCAGATCTTCATTGAAGTCGCCCAGCCGAGGCGACAATGCAATCGCTTCAACGCCGGCATCTGCCGCGCGCTGGGTGAGGATAGCCTGTACGGCATCTCCGGCGGCATCGGCGTCGCGGGCGATGTAGAGGCGACGCAGCCCAGACGGCAGCAACATGGCCGACAGGTGATTGGCCGACAACGCGGCGGTCATCGGCAAGGTCGGCAGTACGTAACGCAGCGACAGCATGGTCTCGATGCCCTCGCCGGCAGCGAGCACGTCGTCCACCCGGCCGAAACGCACGGCGTTGCCGAGCAGGTCGCCCATGGCCCGTCGTGGCGTGTCGATCGGAGCCTTGCCGAGCCGGACGCGATCGAAGCCGTCCGGATCGAGCCAGGTGCGATGCACGCCGGAGATCCGCCCGTCGAGATCCGTGACGCAGGCTATCATCGCGGGCCATATTTCGGTTGGCAAATGGTCGTCCGGTCGATAATAACAGCGTGGGTGGAAGCGCAGACTGTCGCCATGGTAGATGCGGGCTATTCCGCGACGCTGCAAATAAGCTTCGACCATCGTACCGTCGATTGGGCTGGACATGGCAAAGAGGCGACGGGCGGCTTCCTGCGATCCGGCCGGCACTGCTGGATCCACGAGTTCCGGGGCAGGTTGTCGCTCGGAACGAGGTAGCATCAGAAAGCGTCTCGCCTCCTCGGCGACTTCGCGAAAGTCTCGCAAGGCCAGACTTTCGCGGATGATGTCGAGGAGGTCACCATGTTCTCCGGTCGCGGCATCGGTCCACTTACCGGCGGGACCTTTCGACGACTGCTGCAGCCGTACGAACAACGAACGCCCCGGCGCGTTGTGGACGTCGCCGACCACCCAATACCGTCCCACCCGCTTGCCATTAGAGAGATAGTGCCTGCATACCGCCTCGGCCTCGCGCGCGAGGCGGCGTGCCAATTCGGAAGGCTCGCGCCGCATCACGCGGCCTCCCGCCCGCCAATGCGCGCAACCGGATAGCTGTCGAGGACCTTCGACAGGATCTCGACACCGCTTGCGTCCGCGGGCACGAACATCCGCAGCTTCCAGGAGATGATCTCGCCAAAGAGCCCATAAGCCCGCAGACGATCGCGCATGGTGTCGTTGAATCCCGACAGCTCGATGCGGGCCGCGCCCATCACCCGAACACGGCGAAGCTGGAGCCCGTCCGCGAGATCGAGGACGATCTGTCCCTCCATCAGCGCCGCAAAGGCGGCGTCCGGCGCCATCGAGGGCGGATCGGCGGCAAGGACGTTCGCGACCCAGGCGGCGGAGACCTTGCGGCCGATGATGCGTTCGCCCGCATCGGTCTGGAGACGATAGACGCGGGTCGATTCGTTCGGCAGCCGCTTCCAGATGGGTAGTAGCAAGCCCGCCACGATGTGGATCGTACTTTCCGAGAACTCCGGTACCTCGGCGAGTTCCGCCAGCCAGGCGGCGGCAAAGCGTTCGCGATCCGCTTCGGCCCAATGGCTTTCCGCAATCATGTCGAGGGCGAGGCTGTGCTGCTCCATCGGCCGTACCAGGCGGATGCGCCGCTCGATCTCACCATCGTCGAGCATGAGACTCGGGGCGGGAAGCTGCACGGCAGCGCGGCCCGAGCGCCCATTGAGCAACAGGATCGCGTAATGGTCGGAACGGCGAGCCAGGGCGTCATCGAGACTGATGGGATGATTGCGCTGGCGCTGGACGATGGTGAGCAGCCGGGTCTCGGCACCAGTGCCGGGGTGGGCGTAGATCGTCCGCCGGTCGGTGACGACAAAGCTCTCGGCGCGGAGCGTTTCCAGTCCAATGTCGTAGGTGCCGGAGCTAACCGCGCCCTCGATCCGAGCAGTCAAAAGCTGATCGAAGGCGGTGAAGAGAATGTTCTGCAGGTCGATGGTGAGCGCCAGCAAACGATTGAGGAACGTCGTGATCGGCGGCAGGTCGTCCCTCAGCCCATTGGCATCAGTCAGCTTCAGGCCGGTCGCATCCTCAAATCTCGCGAGCGAGCAGCCGTCGATCTTGCCTCGCACGAGCAGGACATAGAGTTGACGCAAGGCATCACGCCCGTACTGGCTTTCGAGATTATCCTCTGGCCGGAACAGGCCCTGCCCTCCGGTCTGGCGCTGACCGCGCGTGATGGCGCCCAGTGTGTCGAGCCGACGGGCAATGGTGCTGAGAAAGCGTTTTTCGGCCTTCACGTCGGTCGCGATGGGACGGAACAGCGGCGGCTGCGCCTGATTGGTGCGGTTGGTCCGGCCAAGCCCCTGGATCGCGGCATCGGCCTTCCAGCCGGGCTCGAGCAGGTAATGGACCCGCAACCGTCGATTTCGGGCTGACAGTTCGGCGTGGTAGCTCCTTCCCGTGCCGCCCGCGTCGGAGAACACGAGGATGCGCTTGACGTCATCCATGAAGGCCGTGGTCTCCGCGAGGTTCGCCGAGCCAGCTCGGCTCTCGACCACCAAGCGGTCGTGCGTGCGAACGATGCGGCGCGAACGGCCGGTCACTTCTGCGACAAGTTCGGTCCCGAAACGCTGGATGACCTGATCCAGCGCCCCGGGTACCGGCGGTAGCGATGCGAGCTTTTCGATCAAGCGATCGCGGCGGGAGACGGCATCCCTGCTCTCAACCGGTTGACCATCGCGATAGACAGGCCGCGAGCAAAGATTGCCCTCCGAGTCGGTGAATGGCTCGTAAAGCTGAACCGGGAAGGAATGGGCGAGATAGTCGAGCACATATTCGCGAGGCGTGATGTCGACCTGGACATCGCCCCACTCCTCGGTCGGAATCTCGGCGAGGCGACGCTCCATCAGCGCTTCGCCCGTTGACACGATCTGGATCACGGCGGCATGGCCCGCGTCGAGATCGCGCTCGATCGATCGGATCAGCGAAGGGGTCTTCATCGAGGTCAACAGATGCCCGAAGAAGCGCTGCTTGGCGCTTTCGAAGGCGGATCGCGCCGCCGATTTGGCCTGCCCGTTCAGTGTTCCGGTTTCGCCGGTGATGTTGGCGGCCCGCATCGCCGCGTCGAGATTGTTATGAATGACGCTGAACGCGGCAGCATAGGCATCGTAGATGCGAACCTGCTCCGGCGTCAGCGTGTGCTCGACCAGCTCGTACTCGACGCCCTGATAGGACAGCGAGCGGGCGGCGTAGAGACCGAGCGCTTTAAGATCACGCGCCAGCACCTCCATCGCCGCCACCCCACCCTCCTCGATCGCCTCGACAAACTCGGCGCGGGTGCCGAACGGGAAGTCGGCGCCGCCCCAAAGGCCGAGGCGTTGGGCATAAGCAAGGTTGTGCACCGTGGTGGCGCCCGTCGCCGACACATAGACCACGCGAGCATTCGGCAAGGCGTGCTGGAGCCTCAGCCCGGCGCGCCCCTGCTGAGAGGCCGCCTGGTCGCCGCGCTCGCCTTTGCCCCCGACCGCATTCTGCATGGCGTGGCTCTCGTCGAAGACGATCACTCCGTCGAAGTCGGAGCCCAACCATTCGACGATCTGCCTGACCCGCGAAAGCTTTTCGCCACGCTCGTCGGTGCGTAGCGTGGCATAGGTGGTAAATAGGATGCCCTCCGAAAGCCGGATCGCCGTGCCCTGGCGAAACCGCGACAGGGGCGTAACCAGCAGGCGCTCCATGCCGAGCGCTGACCAGTCGCGCTGCGCATCCTCGATCAGCTTGTCGGATTTGCTGATCCACACCGCACGGCGACGGCCCTTGAGCCAATTGTCGAGCAGGATCCCGGCGACCTGTCGTCCCTTGCCCGCACCGGTGCCATCGCCCAAGAACCAGCCGCGACGGAAGCGGACGGCGTTCTGAGCGCCCTCGCAGGCGGCGGCCACGACATCAAATGTCGCGTCGACCGTCCAGAAGCCTGCCAGCAACTCGGTATGTGCTTCACCAGCATAAATGACGCTCTCGAGCTGGGCGTCCGACAGAAGTCCATCTGCCAACACACGCGACGGCAGATGCGGACGATAGGTCGGCTTCGGTGGCGCGACGGACGCCATCGCCGCGGACTGCACGAGTTCGGTCGGATGCGGGCACGATCCGGGAATAAGGATCGACTGCAACCCATATGTCTCATAAAGGGCATCGGTCAGCCGGGCTTCTTCCGGCGGCGACCACTCGACTGTCCCGTAGTCGAGCTCCAGGCCTTCTGACGCCGCGCTTCCCGAGGTTGACGGTGAACATAGTGCAGCGGCGGCGCTCGATTTCGACTTGGCGGGATGACAACGGCCAAGGTCGATCGCTAGCGACGTCGCAATGGGCAGCCTCGGAGGCACATGCTGGGTCACCCAGTCAAGCAAGGTCCCGACATGGCTCGCCATGCCCAAGGAAGCTGGAAAGACCTTCGGATCAGCCGCCGGCAGCTTGTCGATCACAAGCAGCCTTGTGTCCGTTTGTGTTCCGTGCCTGGCGTACACGGCGCCGTCAATGGCGGCAGAAAATGCCACCCGCCCGCGTTCCTGGAGACGAACAAAGGCTTCCGTCCATGCCGGATTCTCCGGCGCGAGGCTCGCGCCAACGATCGCGACAAGACGCCCGCCATCGCAAAGGCGTGCCAAGGCCGAGGTGATGTGCCGGAGGGCCGCATCTGGCATCGGTCGTTCGACATTCGCCACCGCCGAGAACGGCGGGTTCATCAAGACGACGCTCGGGGCGACGCTCGCATCGAGATGGTCATCGATTTGGGCGGCGTCGAAGCGAGTGACTTCAAGGTTGGCGAAGAGATGATCGAGCAATGTGGCGCGCGCCTCGGCCAACTCGTTCAACACCAAGGCGCCGCCCGAAAGCTCGGCAAAGATAGCGAGCAAGCCCGTCCCCGCGGAGGGCTCGAGAACGCGATCGGCGGGCGTCACGCCCGCCGCCGTAGATGCAACAAGGCCGAGCGAAATCGGCGTCGAGAATTGTTGGAGTGCCTGGCTATGCTCGGAACGCCGCGTGTGGGTCGGCAGACAGCTCGCGATCCTCGCGAGCATCGGCAGCATGGCGGCCGTCGAGCCGGCCCTGGCGCGCATGGCCGGGCCGAACTTGCGCAGGAACAGAACGGTCGCCGCCTCGCAGGCGTCATAGGCGGTCTTCCAGTTCCAGGCGCCGGCCGCGTCCGAGCCGGCGAACGCCGCCTCCATGGCGCTGCGCAGGACGGCGGCATCGATGCGACGGCCGCGTTCGAGCTCGGACAGGAGATTCTGTGCGGCGCGAAGGGCAGCGGAGGTGAGACTTGCAGCGGCACGCATCGAGAGCGGCGCGGCGGCGACGCCGCCGGCGAGAGATTCGGTCATGTCAGTGTCTTTCGGAGAGCGGGAATGGGGCGAGCCGGCTGGCGCTCTCTCTGGACCGTGCCGGCTCAAACCCATCCGGCCGCTCTCTGCCTCTCATGACCCGGCCGCCCCTCACGGTTCGCCCACAACCCTCGGCCGGGCGAACAAGGCGAATGCACCGCCGGCACGGCGTGGGCTGACCCGCCGGCCTCACGGCGTGACCTGAGCGATGAACTCCTCGAGGAGATCGTTGGTGGACTTGCCGAGGATTTGATTGGCCGAGATCACAACGAGCGCGCCGCCAAAACCATCGGCGCGCATACGCTAACAGGCAAAGGAGAAAACGGCCGATACATGCTCCAGCGTCAGCGAGCGCCACACAATGTCCTGAGCGATGAATTCCCGCGCATTGGAAAGCCGAAAGCCCGGCACGAAGCCGGGCGCGAATTGTGAGAATTGCGATGGAAGGCGTGCGGGACGGCCGGAGCCGTCCCGCGATAGGCTTCATTCGGCGGCATCGAGCTGTGGTTCGGCGTCGTCGTCGCTCCCGTCCTCCTGCCCTTGGTTGGCGAGGAATTCGGGGAGCGGGCCAGCCTCCGCCTCCTGTTTCGTTGGCGCGGCGGTGGCGTCGACAAGACGCAGCAACTCCGGCAACCAGCCCGAACCATCGAGAAGACGCTCGGCCTCCTTGGCCATGTCGACCTTCTTCAGGTGATCGATCAATTGCGCGGACGATTCACCTCGTGCCTCCCGCACCGCCTCCAGAATACGAGGCTTGGTGACGCGGCCGAGATAATTATCGACTGTCGGTCTCCAGCCGGACTGAACCATGTCGAGGCCGACGGCGCGTGCCAGCACATCGGCCTGGCGGAGACGAGAGCTGACGCCGTCGGCTAAGACACGGCCCTGATTGTAACGGATGGCCGGCTCATGGACGGCGTTGACCGCAAATGACGCACAGTGAGCGAACAGGGACGCCTGTGCGGCACCGTCAAGGACCGTGAGCGCATCCCACAGGTCGTTCTCGCTCTTGGGCAGCTGCGCCCTCCAGGACTCGTGCCGGGCCTCAACGGCCTTGGCAGACGCGCTTTCCCTGAGCCCGGGGGCTTGAGCGGGAAAGGTCGGCGTGCGCAGTCCGATCTCCAGACACGTGCCGGACGATCCGTGTCGGTAAAAGGCCGTCAGCACGAAATTGTGCAGCACCGCCTGGAACGCGATTGCCGGGTTTTCTGCCAGCGCATCCCGCAATGCCAACGTGCGATGGGCCGTCAGTTCGGTGATGAGCCGATCCGGCAATGGCCGTGCCACATCCTCATCGCCCTCCTCCGACTCGCTCGATGCACCGGCGAGCGAAATCGTCGTAGGCTGGACGAAAGCGCCGGGCTCCCGCCCTTGGGTCAAGGATGCATCGATGCCTCGCTCGCCATCGTCGGCCACAGACACTTCGTCCTCCGGCCGGACATAGCCCCGATCGATGGAAAGTCGCCCTTCGCCATCGATGCTGACGAAGACGCCGGCCCTGGCTATCTGGTCCGGCTCGAAGGCGCCGGGCCGGTCGTTGAACGCTTCGAGCGCCTGCTCGAGTTCGCCGAGCCGGGCGTCGACCTCGTCGGGCAGCTCGTCAGCGCCTTCAAATCTCGTCTGAAGCGCGTCGTATTCCGCCTGGAGAGCATCGAAGCGCGCCTGCTGCTCGGCGGTGAGAGCCGCCGGATCTGCGTCGAGCCGACGGAGACCGTGGTCATGGCCATAGGGAAAGCTGGCGGCGGTGACCTCGATCCAGTTCCAGCCTTCGGCGGCGATCGTCTCAGCTTCTGTCCGCAGCTTCTCAGCCACGAGACGCTCCAGCAAAGCAACATCCTCGAGCCAGCCGCCGCCATCTTCTTCGAACAGATCACGCAGCACCTTGCCGCCGGCCGCTTCATAGGCCGCGAGGCCGACAAATCGGACGCGCTTGTCGGATCCCCGCACCGCGCGCTCGGTCAGAAGACGCCTGATCTGATATGGCTCGTGGTAGCCCGACTTGCTGACGTTCTCCCAGACCTGTTCCTGTCGGTCGTGGTCGTCGGTAACGGAGAACGCCATCAGCTGTTCGAGCGACATACCCTCGTCGGCGTAAACGTCGAGCAGCTTCGGGCAAACCGCCGCAAGCCGCAGCCGCTGCTTCACCACGTTGACCGATACGAAGAAGATGGCGGCGATATCCTCCTCGGACCGCCCTTGCTCAAGTAGGGTGTGGAATGCCCGAAACTGGTCGAGGGGATGAAGCGCGACGCGGTGCACGTTCTCGGCGAGCGAGTCCTCTTCCGCGCTGATCTCGCTACCCATCTCACTGACGATGCAGGGCACTGGCGCGGTCTTCGCCAGACGCTTCTGCGTTACCAAAAGCTCGAGCGCGCGATAACGGCGGCCGCCGGCCGGCACCTCGAACATGCCGGTTTCCTGGCCTTCGCCGTCGAGCACTGGCCTGACGTTGAGACTTTGCAGCAGGGAGCGCCGAGCGATGTCCTCGGCAAGATCCTCGATCGAGATGCCGGCCTTGAGGCGCCGTACATTGTTCTGACTCAAGACGAGTTTGCTGAAGGGAATGTCGCGCGACGGCGACAGCTTGATCTTCTGAACGGCCTTTGCCATGTCAGTTTCTCCGGAACGGGCGGCCGGGAGCCTCTCTCTCGGCCTCCAACCCGTTCGCGAACAGGCCTGCCCTCCTCTCGCTCTCGCTTTTCCAACGAACGATGGCGATGATTGGCGGCCGCCGCGCTGTCGGAAAACTGGATCGCGCCCTCGGATCTTCGTGGGTCTCGATCCCGGATGCCATCGATGACCGGCGGGACCGTCACCCAGTTTGGGCTGAGACGTGGGCGACCGCGCTACCGCCCAAGCCCCGCCGCGGATCGTCGCCCGCGACGGACATGACCGTTTCCGCGAGAGGGCAGCGCGCGAACTCGCGAACCGACCAAGCGCAGACGGGCCAAGCCGGAAAGCGCAATCTCCGGCTCGGCCGAAGTTACGCCACGCGGTCAAGCAACTTCTTGGCCTTGGCTTCCATATCCAGGCGGACATCCTGATGCGGCTTGTCGCGCGCGAGCGCGGTGATGCCCTGCACGAAATCGAAGATGCTTTCAGGGGGGCGGCCTTCCTCCACCAGCACCGCGTCGATCACCTTGCCTGCCTCGGCCTTGGAGAAGCCGCGGCGGCGCAGAAACTCGGTGCGATCTTCGTCGCTGCGTGCCACGATCCGCTCGCGGGCGGCCTTGATGCCGTTGACGAACGGCATGGGTGAGGAGTTGGCGAAGCCTAGCAGTGCGGGGGCTGCCTCGTGAGCAAAGCGGGAGGCTGCGTATTTGGAATGACGAATGGTCATCTCCTCGAAATCTTCCACGCCCCACAGATTGCGATTTTGACAAACCGCACGAAGATAGAAGCTCGCCATGCCGAGCGTCTTCGCGCCGACTTCCGAGTTCCAGCAATAGAAGCCCCGGAAATAGAGGTCGGGCGAGCCGTCCTTGAGACGACCGGCTTCGATCGGGTTCAGGTCATCGACCAGAAACAGGAAAACGTCCCTGTCGGATGCATAGAGGGTCGTCGTGTCCTTGGAAATGTCGACGCGGGGATTGTAGATGCCACTTGACCAGTCGAGCACACCAGGGACCTTCCACCGCGTATCGCCTGTGCCATTGCCAGCGATGCGCTGTACGGCCTCAACCAGCTCGTGGTCGTAGATCCGGCCATAGTCGGGACCGGTGACGGCACGAAGCTCAATCCGCTTATCCTCGGTCTCGAGCGTCTTGATCTGCTCGACCCGATTGGCGGTCAGGCCATATTGCAGGTTGATGGCTGCGAGCGCCGCGGGGAGCTGCCGCAGGTAGGCGGCCGGAGCGCCAACCTGGCTTGCAAGCTGGCCGAAGCTCCAGTGGGTTGGCGCGACTGGCCTGTCCGAGCCGGGCAGCATCAGGGCCAGGCGCTCGGGATCGGCACTCCTTGCTTCGACATGGATGAGCGCGCTATCGACCACGCGCGTGCGGCTGCGGTTCGCGCGATCGCGCACCGTACGGGCCAGGTCGTCGAGCGACAGATAACGTTCATCGGCCGGACGACAGAACCACTCCGAGGACACCCGGCCAACCCGCTCGCCGCGGCTGACATCCACTCTGTAACCGCAGTTGGCGTTGCGGCTGGCATCAACTATCTGCGTATTCATGGGAGCAATCTCCATGACGGGCGCCGGAAGACTCTCCTCCGACCTTCAACCCGTCATGGCCAAGGCCGCTCCCCTCTGCCTCTTCTGTACCGTCAGTCGCCAACGCCCGCGGCCAAGACTCCAACCAAGACCCACGGCATCCAGCCCCGCCGCAGCTTCCCGTCAGGGATGGAAGCCCGAAGGGTGAAAACCCGGCACAAGGCGGGGTTTCAGCGCCAGCCGACAGCCCGGTCCCGCAGGGAGACGGCAATAAACTCAGCAAACGCTTGCAAAGACATCTAACCGGAATCGAAGGCAGCTTGATAAAGCTGCTCGATCTTCGTGACTTCGTCTGGTGTCAACTGGGAGAATTCGTCGTCACGGGCGCGCTTTGACAGTCGCCCGTCATTCTGTTGCAAGAATCCAAGGAGGTTGTTGAGGGTCCGCTCCGGCATGTCGATCATGTTTTCGATGCCCGAGCGGAATCTATCGAAGCTCCGCAAGAAGCGGGTTTCGTTGGGAAGATCCTGTTCGATGGTCCTCTGGACGCATGCGTAGAGAAATTCCGCGTGCAGCGTTGCGTCGAAGAAGCGATAGAAGTCGGCCGTATCGTTCAAGACCTTGACGTTGCCCTGTGGGGTCTGCTCCCATTCGATGCATGGAAGCAATCTACTCGAATAGCTTTCCAGCACCTCCTTGTATTCGCCGATCTTGTCGAGAATGGCTGCTGAAACAGGAAAATGGATCCCGGCAGGATTGAATCCGCGCCGTGCCAGAACATGGTGCATCAGGTATCGGTGCATGCGGCCATTGCCGTCCTCGAACGGGTGGATATACACGAACCCGAAAGCCAGCACGGCGGCGGCGACGACGGGATCAAGCTCGTTTTCCGCCGCCTGATCGAACGCGATCAATCCGCGCGTGAGGGAGGCGATATCCTCGTGACGCGCGCTGATATGGTCCGGAATAGGTCTTTGGGTGTCGCGGTCATGCTCGCCGACGAAGCCGCCTTCGCTACGGAAACCGAGCTTTACGAAGCGCTCGTCGCCAATGACGATCCGCTGCAGGCGCAGCAACTCCGCCTCATCGAGCGGTGCCCGTCCTGCTTCGCCGATGACCTTGCCCCAGCGCTGGATGCGATCCTGCGGCGGTCTCTCGCCTTCGATGACGTAGCTCGACTTCGAATCCTTGCGGAGAAGGAAGGCGGCGGCTCGCGCGAGCAGATCTTTCGGGACCTGGCTCACCACGACGCGGGCGCGCTCCTTGAGGTCCTGTGCAACGAATTCCGTCAGCGCTCTCGTCTTGAACACGAGCGGGCAGAAGTCGGGTGTGCCCGGCAGATTGTTGCGGACGCGATGCCGTATCGAATTTTGCCCGGAGTTCGCAAACTGCAGTTCGGTATCGACGGCATCGACATAGGAGACCTTGTCCGCCGCGGGCAGATTGAGCTCGCGTCCCAACAGCCATTCATAGAGAAACCAGATGCGGCGCGTGTAGAGGCCGGTCGGCGTCTGCTTCACAAGCTCCGCAATCTCGTCCTCGGTCACGGCGAGAAAAAGCCGCTTCAAGATGGCGAGGTCGAGCCCTTCGTTCTTGAGCGCGAAAGTCAGATGTCCCTCAAGCGTCGCGGCAGGCGCATGACGCGGCGTGTAGATGCGCCATCCCCCGTGCTCAAGGAAGCGGTGCTTTGTTCCGATGGCGGAGAGCACGCGCGGGACTGGGACGGACAGCTGGTAGGCGTCAATCAGCGCTGCGTAGCCGGCGGGGATTGCGGCCTCTGGCAGCCTCCGATCATGAAAAATGCTCACGGGACCTGAAAAACTTGGTTGCATTGGCTCGATCCGTGAAAAACGCTCTCGATCGTGAATTTCGTTCGTAATCTTGCCTTCGGGCCGAATCAAGATCCCACGCCACGAAAAACATTCTCATAAGGCACATCTCGTGAAAAATCTTCACAATCTACATTTCACTGCGTCTGCGCCGGGAGCAGGGACAGGGAGCTTGGAGCTGGGAGGCGCCATGTAGGGGCGCGAGCGAATCCCCCCGCCGCCGTTCGACGGGCCATGCGCAAGCTCGGCGCCGACATCCACGACGCCCGCCGGCGTCGGCGGCTGCCGATGGCAGTCGTGGCCAGCGCGCCTTCACATCCCGCTCGACCCTGCAAAGAGTCGAAGCCGGCGATACCAGCGGCAGCATTGGCAACTATGCCGGCGTCCTTCAGGCGCTTGGTCTACTCGACGGTCTGAGCCAGATCGCAGACATCAGCAAGATCGCGTTGGACAGGCACTGGCCAGCGCCGAACTGCCCAAGCATGTCCATCTCAAACGCAAGCCCGGAGCTTCACGTCATGGCTGATTTCGAGGTGCTGCGGCCGCACGTCGTATCGGACTGGCGAGGAGCAATCGCGTTCGCGGCGCGGAGATCATTCTCTTCGAATATGTTGGCGTCATCATACGCGCCCTGTGCCTTCATCGTCAGTCCTCCGCCGCCGACGAGCCTTATCGGATGCACGGTACTCATACGCGCCCGAAGCCTGCGCTCGCCCAGACGCGAATGCGTCGCGCCAGATCGCGCAGTGCATGCGAGTGGCCCATTCAGCGCCGAACGGATTCGTGCTGGCTCGTGCATAGAAAAGAACCCCGCCCGAGACCGGGCGGGGCTCTGAAGGGATCCCGTCTCACTCGCCGTTCTTGCGCGGCCGCGACCAGAGCAGGGTGTAGCCTTCACCGCCTTCGTCGTCGAACAGGTTCGCGTAGATCGGTGCGGTGAAGGAGGGATCGTCGAGCTTGAGCGAGAGGTAATCGCGGCCCTCTTCGGAGCGCTTCGACCAGGCAGCCCCGATCTCGGCCCGGCCCACATAGATGCGGTGGCTGGGGGCGTTGTCGTTGGAGCGGTTGGTCTCGGCGACGATACGGACGCCCCTGGCTTGCAGACTCAGGGTGACGATCTCGCCCTGGAAATCGTTGCCGACTTTCTTGAAGGAACCGATGTTAGCCATGTCACTTCTCCTGTTGTGTTTCGAGCCCGCGACCACCGCGGCCTCGATGGCGATCTGAAGGCCGGGGACGATCGGCGACGCACCCGCTCGGGCCGGAGCGCAGCGGAGGACGCCGTTGTGGCGACTTTCTTGCCTCGCGAGGAATGGGCTTTAGCCCAGGGGAAGAAAGTCGCCTCAACGGCGTTGCGGCTCAGACGATCGAGGCGAAGCCGGTCTTCGGCCAGATCAAGCCATCAAGGAGGCCACGTGCGTCCGCGTGCTGAACCGCAATCGCAAGGAGAAGACTGGCGAATCTCGGTTGGGCTGCACAAGATGTTGGAACGATTCAACGAAGAGAAAGAAACATTCTGCCGCAAAGGGCGGTATCGTCCATAAAGAACATCGAGAACACGCCGCACACCACCGCTACTGGTGGGCCGGGCCGAGATCGGCGCCGCCTGGTCGAAACACACCGACGAAGGCGCGATTACCTCTCGCTCCAGTCACCTTGACCCGCATTCAATATCGCGATCTACGCGAACCTGTTCGACGAGAAAGCTGACGAAGGATCACCCCCGCGCGCGGCGGCCGCAAGAACGGTTGAGGCGGTTGCTTCACCAGCCTAGCCGACTCTAACAGGCGGGCCTCCGCGAGCAAGAACAGTCAAGCGCATTTCGTTGACGTCCCTTACTCGATGGTGGTGGGGATCGTTAAAGGAACGCAGGGATGCGCGTGCGGATACGCGAACGCCGGCGACCTCGACTTCGAACCTAGCGTTCTCGCGAAAGGAGGCGTCAACCGTACCGTCTGGATTATTTATATACCCAAGCCCCGAGCAGGTTCCGATTGTGTGTCCGAACATGCCGGACGGGACGCGGCCGAATAGCTGACCATCACACCAAATCGGCTCGTTGTGATACATCAACATGGCAGGTGCTCAGCGCGACATGGACCATTCTCCGCTTTGGTCCCGCCTTCTTCTGACGCTCCAACGCATCTCGCCCAATGAATTCGTCTGGTTTTGACCACGCCACGGCAAAGCCGAGTCCGCACTCCAATGGAGTATCATCGTCCGTGATGTCATTGCCCCAATGACGATAGCCCTTCTCCATTCGTAGAGAGTTCAACGCATGGTACCCGGCCGAGCGCATGTCGAAAGCCGCGCCCTCCTCCACCAGCAAATCGTACGCGCCTTGAACGAATTCGGTCGGAATATAGAGCTCCCAGCCCAACTCGCCGACATAGCTAATACGACTTGCTCTGACCTTTGCATAGCCGAGGTCAATGACCGGCGATGTTGCGAATGGAAATGCTGAATTGGAAAGATCCGCATCTGTCGGTTCGGCCGGCAGAGCTCTCGTATCGTCGGGGACGTCACGTCCCTACGAACAAATGAATAATTCAAGGCGCGGCTGCGGACGGAATCCTCTGCCGGGACGAGACGGTGATAGCGGAATGACCTTGGAAAGCGCCGCCGACCGCGGCTTCGGTCCGATAGCTCAAATTGCAAAAACCGCTTGAACCTCACGCCACGTCAGGGTGTAGCCTGGAATCTGCTCGCGAGCCTTTCGGTAAGCTTGAGAGACGCGACGCATCGGGACCGGATGTGGCAGCAGCCAAATGACAAAGCAGGCATCATCGAACACTGGCGGACCGTGAATGTTTCTCAATGGATGCACGAAAGAGCATGAAACGCGGTTTCAGCCGCGGCCCTTTCCTGGATCTGCATCCAGCCAGCGCGAAGAACAAGCCCAAGACTTCCCTCGAATCTCGGAGGTAAAGCGATCGCGGGATCACACGTCTCGCTGCCGTCTCATGCGAAACGCTTAGTGTCGAGATGGCAGCGTGGACTTCTACGGATGATTGGGCTGGCCGCAATTTATCAGCCGTGCAACGCTTCCGCTACAATCCTTCAATAGCGCAAGATCGGCAGGATGTGTGCCGCCACACTTAAGATGGTCACTTCCCGAATCCACCCCAAATCTCCTAAACGATGACCACATAGGAGAGAGATTATGTGAAGTCGCACCGTTCGTACTTGAACGCGACCCGAACGGCGCCGGCGGGTGGCGGCATTAAGCCAAGACCGTTCTGTCGCAAGCAAGTCGAACAAGGAGACATGGATGAAACTGGTGAAGACCATCGTAATCGCGGGCGGCATCTCGGCTTTCCTTGCGTACCCTATCATTGCGCAAAGCCTCGCCGCCGACGCCAAGGCTCGCAAAGGCGTGCAAGGTACGAGCCTACAGAGCGACATGAGCGATGATGAGGACCCGTCTCCAAAGCTCAGGGCCTCGGGCCTAAGGATGGGCAGGAAGTCGACCAAGGGCGCAAAGAGCGCAGCCGGCGGCAATCCGCAGGACGAGGACACGCCCAATAACTCCCCGACCAGCAACACGCCAACAAGCGGCAAGCGACACTGACGCGAGGCCCTGTCCGGATAAACCTTCGGTCGCGCTCTGCGGCCGGAGGTTCAGCTCGCATAGCGTCATTTTCCGACTGCAAACGACGAGCACGCGCGTCGATCGCAACTCCCTGATCTTGTCACTGGCCTGTCGGGTAACGAGATGCGTCTTACGCTTGGATCTCGTACGACCGCGTCGTCTTACTGACATACATGTCTGGAAGCTGTCCAAGCGGTCGCTGACCTCGCTGAAAGAAGGCACGTTTTTCTCATCGACCTATCCTTGTCTGGCACGCTGATTGCCCTCCGCGCATGGCTTGATTGCTCAATTCGCCCCAAGCCGGCTCGTCGCGCACCTCCCGCGGGCGGCATCTTCCCGCTGCCTGCACGCTTTGTTGGTCCCGTTCCTGGACCCGCGCTTCACGAGCTCATGCTTTACTCGCGAAAGGGCTGCGCACGTGACTGCGTGGCATGCATGTTGCTGGGAGGAGTCTGGACTTGGCTTCTCATACGTTCGAGCCCCCGGAGACGGCCAAGCCTCCTCCCAGACTAGCGCGGGTGGTCCCCCAAGCCGCCCGCGCGCATTTTCCTTAGCCGCCGCCAAGGACGGACTTGCCGAGGGTGCAGCTCGGATGTGACGGAGTGAGATGAGCCTCGTAGGCCACCAATACGATCCAGGTATCTGCTGATCCGCATCCCGCGATGCGGCTACCATTTGCCGTATAGCGGCGGGATCATTGCATCCTGGCGATCAAAGCTCACGCAGGCACGGCGCGATGCTCGACAGGCCTGCATCGCGACAAGTGGCGGCGGCAATCTTTATACTGTCACAGGGCTACTACACGATCTCGAAGTACCGTCGACGTTCGAATTCGGTAACCCGATGCTGAACCGCCTCCCATTCCCACCTGCGAGAGCAGGAGAACGCTTCAACGAACCTTTCTCCGAAGACATCATTGGCTGCCGGGGACTGCGCAAACCGATAGGTTGCCTCTGACAGGCTTTGAGGCAGTCTATCAGACGGACGGCAGATCTCCGCGCTCGCGTCACCGACGATCGAAGCCTGGAGCGCCGCATTCGTCTCGATACCCAATATGCCGGAACCGACGGCAGATGCGAGGGCAAGATATGGGTTCAGGTCCGCGCCGGGCAGCCTGTATTCGAGGCGATGCGCAGACGGCTCTCCCGGAATAACGCGTACCGCGCAGGAGCGGTTGTCAATTCCCCAACTCGAACAGATTGGCGCCCAGCTGCCAGGTACCAATCTCTTGTAGCTATTGAAGTTCGGCGCAGCCAGCACGCAGAAGTCATTCATGTATTTCAGTTGTCCCGCGATGAATTGCGCCATGAGCTTCGAGACGTTGTGAAGCGCCTCACGGTCGTAAAACGCATTCTGACCATCTGCGGACATCGAGATGTGAATATGGCCGGACTGGCCTGGCCAGTTCTCGGAGACTTTTGCCATGAACGTAGCTATCATGCCTCGGGTTTGCGCCCAGGCCTTTATCATCGACTTTAACATGATTGCTCGATCGGCAGCTTCCAGGGCATCACAATGATGAAGTGATGCTTCGATCACGCCAGGTCCCGTCTCGAAGTGCAGCCCGCTGAGAGGTATTCTGGATTCCTCGCAAAGTGCCAAGATCTCGCCGAACAGATCCTGGTGCGCGAGGGAACGCGCAATCGAGTAGCCGAACGGGCCCCGCGTGAACGGAGCCCATTCGCCAAACGGCTTGTCTTCGATCGTGTCGGCGTTCTCCTTGAACAGCATGAACTCAAACTCGAACCCGGCAGTGCAGTCGTACCCATGGTCAGCAGCCCTTCGCAGGACCCTACGCAGAACACCGCGCGGGCAGACGGCCTCATGCGCGCCCATAAACTCGGCGAGGTAGAGGTAGTGATCGCCGACACAGGATACTGAACGGCCGGTACTTGAGAGGATACGCAGATCGGCGTCCCCAAATGCCGACAGCGGCTTTTGCGTGAAATGCGCCGGAATGACCCGGTCGGAACAATCCCAGGCAAGCACCGCTTCGGAGAACTTGATGACCTTGTCCCCACCCGAGAGATTTTCTCGGAGAACGTGTTTGCCTCGAAGAATGCCATCGAAGTCACTCACGCCGACCATCGCCGCGGCGGCTGAATTCGCGCAACCTACCCGGCTGTCGGTCATTGGTTTGCTTCCTGCGCCACCAAATCGAACACCTGGTTCATCCGCATCGCGCGCAATTGCCGATAATCATCCTCGAGTTGCATCAGGTCGTTATTCACGAGGTACACAATGCCTGGTGTCGATACCAGGTCGATCGTCGGAACCAATTCTTGACCGATCGGAACGAATGCGATGGCGTCCGCGAAGCTCGGGAGCTTGCGGATTTCATCGAGTCCGGAATAACCGGTCACGACGCCGCCCATGTCGGAAATCAGCGAGACACACAGTGCATGAGCCTGCCGCTTGTAGACCCCGCGCCGCCTCATATACTCGGCGAAGCCTTTGGGATCCGCGTAGCGCCAAGCCGTGAGCGTCAAATGGTTATGGCCCAAAGCCATCGTCCGAGCTTTCGCCGACATGGTTCCTTGCAGCCTCGCTCCGAAATCGACCAGAACCGGTCCCCGACCATCGACGATGATCTCGGCATGAGCGGGCCCGTCGGCGATCCGAAGAGCCCGCAATGCACGTACAAGGTAGTCGGACAACTCCTGAACGATTGGCTCCTTGCCACCCAATAACCGCTCGAGTGAGCAGATCGATGACGCGCCCTCGACGGGGACGGTGTCATAGGTCCAGGCCTCCGTGACGAAGGCATCTCCGTCGATCGAGACGGCATTTACGGTATATTGCTGGCCGTTTATCTTTTCCTGTGCGAGCGCCAGTTTATTGAACGCTCCGACCCGGTTCGTCTTCCCGACGATCGCAGTCACGGCGCGCTGAACATCCGCGTCCGTCGAGCAAAAGAACACGTCTTCCGTGCCTGTGCTGTTCAGGGGTTTGATCACGATCTCTTCGAAACTCTCCTCACGCTTCCAGCTTGTGATCTCTCCAGCATTGTCGGACACGATCTGCCTGATCGATCGCACGCCAGCTGAGGCCAACGCTTCGGACAAACGCGACTTGTCGCGCCGGGCGGCCGAAAGGGCGGTCCCATTCGAAGGTAGGCCCAGCTGCTCCGAGATGGAATCGGCGAGCTCAACTCCGGTCTCGCATCCCGCTATGACGAACTCCAGCTCCCTGCCATGGAGAGCCTTAAGGTGATATTCGACGATCTCCTCGAACCCCATGTGCTCGGGCGGACGAATGAACTCATCATACAGATCCGCATCGAAATGCGATTGGAAGATGGCTGGAATCCGTGCAGCCGACATCACATGCACTGTTCCAATCCCGTACCGCTTGAACTCTTCCGGCAGAAATCGGCCAGTCGAATATGCGTCGACGATTACACACTTCCGTTCGTTCATGCGGACCTCCGGTATTGCAGGCAGACGTTGCCGACGGCGACAGTCGTAATGAGAACATTTCCAACGAACGTATGTGGCGAGGGCACGATGCGAGAATCGAAGTATTGAAACAGGAACGTGACGACAGGGGCGGTGGAGAGGACCATGTTGACCGTGAAGGGCTCCACGCGGCGAATGCCCTCCTGGATCAAGAGCAAAGGAACGATGATCGTGGATAGTCCAATCGTTGCGATCGCAAGCCAATGCCGTGAGATCTCGAGCGCAATGGAGGAATGGTCGACCAGTCCCAGCAGCACAAGGATTGTTCCGTAAAACCGATGCGCCAGCACTTGTCGACCGGAAAATCCGCGGTCAAACAGCAATTTGACGAGTATATTCGTCAGGGCGAGCGACAGGCCGGCCACCACTGCCAGGACGATACCGAAGGACGACCGAGCTCCCCACGCCACCCCGGCGTTGCCGGTTGCCGAGATCCAGATCATGTAACCACCGATCGCCGCGATCGTGACGCTCACGACGATATCGGATAGCGGAGGGACGCCCTGCCGCCTGATCAGCGCGTTTAGCCACACCGTCGCGGCGGGCCCTAACGCCACCATGAACGCGACGACGATCGCTGGCTCGGCGTATTTCAGCCCGATAAACAACCCGATCCAGCTCATCGCGGTCACGATATTGAGCGATACAAAAACCAGGAGCGCCGACTTGGCGCCCCGGGCCGTTGCCCCCTCGTGACCTGCCAGGAGATTGAATGTCAGGCACACCGCGGCAAAGGACACAAGGAGAGCGACGAACACATCGGCCTGCTGAAAATACGATGCCGCATAAACCTCGCCTGCCGCGCTCAGGACGACATAAAGCGCCACGAAGAGAACTCCCAGCGCGAAGCGCCCCGTCAATCGCCCGCCCTTCCCCTGCCGGTGGCGCGGCGCAGCGCGCCCCCCGAACCATGCTTGTGCATCGGTTCCCAGAGAGTCGTCCTTCGACCTGGGCGGACCGCGCTTGGTTCGAAACGTCACAATCAGCCTCTAATGTTTCTTGGCGTGGCAATACGCAACGCACGCTTCTCCAAATGCCGTGAACAGCCGCCCGCTCAGGGGATCGGTTGAGACGTGCCATTCGGGGTGCCATTGCACGCCGATTTGCAGCGTCGGCGCGCCAACGACGGAAGCGGCTTCGACCAGACCGTCAGGCGCCCACGCCTCCGGCCTCAGCGCGCTGGCAAGCGCATCTATGCCTTGATTGTGCAGGGAGTTCACTTGCACTTCGGAGGCGCGCGCGATCGGAGAAAGCGCACCGTCGGAGCATACCCTCACGCTGTGCGCGGCATCGTACTGGCGGTCTCTTGGACGATCCGGCTTCTCGGCATGCATCAGGGCACTTCCCAGCCTCCATTCCGCAAGCGATGGATGGAGTGTGCCGCCGAAATAGACGTTAAGCTCCTGCAGCCCGCGGCAGATGCCTAGAATCGGCATTCCGAGCGCGATGGCCCTATCGATGGCTATCGCAGACAGCCTGTCCCGTGGGCGGTCGCGGATACCATCCTCAACATCCTGCTGATCGGCTGCTGGATGGGATGCAGGCGCTTTCAAGACGGCAGGATCAAGATTCGATTCATCTCCCGTCAAGACCAGGCCGTCGAGCGTGTTCATGATCGCCCGGGCAGCATCGCCCCGCGCATCTTCAGCGTCGATCGTCGGCAGTATGACGCACGCCACACCCGCGTGTTGAAGGAGAGCCTTGACGTATTTGCGCCGCAACCAGTCGCGATGCACGCCATCGACCAAAAGACGGTTCGAGGTGACGCCGACCACGGCGCGGGCCTTGTCTGACCGCTGCAATGTCACGCCATCTGCCCCTTTGCACGGCCATCGGCCACCGACTGCTCGTACAAGCGTCGATTTCGCTCCTTCAACTGGGTCATGACACTGGGTTGACCTTGCGGCCCCTTGACGAAGAGGCCTCCCCAGCTCGCGGCAACCTTTGCGTAACCCGGATCCTGCATCCGGATCTTCTGGGCTTTGTGCAAAAGCCAGAACGGGATGCCCGGCGACAAGTGGTGCTCGAGATGGTACTCGTCCAGGTTCTGTCCAAGGATGGCGCGCTCGAGGAAATTCCCTTTCCGATTCCGGGTCAGATAGACGTTCTTCGTTTCGGTCTCGCACATCGGTGAGTGCTCGGCGAGTTCGACAAACCACCCGAGAACCTGAAACGTGGTGAGATAGGGCACGACCCAAAACAGGATCACGATATGGAGCAGCCCAAGAGTATATGATCCGGCCAGGATGCTGATCCAGAAGAGGTAGAAACCATACCTGTCGACAAGTATGCTCGAGCGGCTCTGGTCTTCGGGATCCGCGATCGAAAACCGATTGGTCCAGAGATACTTCAGATAGGCCAGCGTCGCGCCACCAAATATCGGCTTCCAGATGATGTTGAAGGCGTACCGCTCAGGGGGCTGGACGTCGTAGACACCATTGGCCATGAAGAACTTCAGGTCGGGATCCTTCTCCGGGTCGCCGAGATAGGGATGATGCAGATAGACGTGCGAGATTCGGTAGGCCCAGTGGCGCTGGAACAAGGGATAGGCAGCGAAAATAATGCCGAGGACGTAGTTCCAGGTCGTGTTCTTCGCCAGCGTACGGTGAGCCGCATCATGAGCGATCGTCGTCAGACCTCGCTGGTAGGCGCCGATCAGAAGAACGGCGACCGGGTAGAGCCACCAGGAGACGCAGACCGTCGCGAGCGTGCAAGCGGCAATTACAGCGTAATCCTTGGCGATATAGGCGAGCCCGGTTATATTGTCGGGCCTCAGGTCGGAGAGTTGCTTATTGATCTCGCGGCTGAACTGAACAGCCTCATAACGGGACGACCTCAGTTTCCAAGCGTCTGCCTGATTCATGAGAACCTCTTCCTGATGGCCTTACAAGTTGTCAGATTGCGGAAAGCGCCCTGTCCAGGTCGCGCACGATGTCGTCGACATCTTCGATGCCGACGCAAAGTCGGATTGAGCCGCCGAATATTCCGGCGGCCTCGCGCTTCTCCCGTGGAACGGTGGTGTGAGTCGTCGACACAGGATGCGTCACGAGCGTACGGGCATCGCCGACATTCGAAACGTGATACATCAGGTCGACGTTCTGGATGAACTTGCGCCCGGCCTGCTCGTCCTCGACCTCGAACATGACCATCGCACCGTGCCCGTATGCGGGATTGAGCGTCTGGTCGACGGTTTCCTGATCGGCGCCTTCGAACAGCCCCGGGTAGACGACACGGCGTACTTTCGGATGCGCCTTAAGAACATCGGCCACGATCCTGGCATTCGCGCAGTGCTGCTTCATGCGAAGGGGCAGCGTTTCAAGACCCTGGATCAGCTGAAAGCTCGCAAAGGGGGCAATCGCCGCACCGGTATCGCGCAACCAGGTCATGCGAGCTTTCAGGAGAACCTCGCTTTTTCCGAGATCCTCGACATCTTGCAGCGCGTTGCGCCAGATGATTCCGCCATGCGCCTCGTCAGGACTGTTGAACAAGGGAAAGCGAGACGCTCCCCGGTAGCTGAACTTGCCGTTGTCAACGATCAGGCCGCCCAGCGTCGTGCCATGGCCGCAGATGTATTTCGTTGCGGAGTACGTCGTAATCGCAGCACCGAGATCTGACGGCCGGCATACCAACGGCGTCGTAGTATTATCCACGACCAAAGGAACGCCGTGCTTTCGGCCGATCTCGGCCAGCTGTTTGACCGGGAGCGGTATCAGACAGGGGTTTGAAATCACCTCTCCGAACAGGCAGATCGTACGATCATCGATGGCACGCTCGAAAGTCTCGGGCCGTCGAGGGTCTGCTGTCCTGACGCTGATACCAAGACGCTTCAGGGTGTTGTGGAGCAGGTTCCACGTATTGCCATAGAGATACGGCGAGGCGACGACATTGTCCCCCACTTCGCCGCTCGACAGATTGACGATGGCAAGGAAAGTCGCTGCTTGACCAGATGCGACGGCGAGCGAGTCGCGTCCCATATCGACCGCCGCATACCTTCTTTCCAGCGCGCGGGTCGTCGGATTGATGATCCTCGTATAGGTGAACCCATCAGCCTTGACGTTGTAGACGTCGGCAATGTGATTTAGATCGCCATCGAGTTCATAAGCCGTGTTTTGATAGATCGGCACCGCGACAGCTTTCGTCACCGGATCACGTCGGTAGCCCGCGTGCAGCACGGCGGTCTCGGTGGAATATGGAAGCTGCGCGGTCCTTGCGAACTGCGGTGATATCTCGACGCGGCGGCCGCACTCCTTCGCTGGTGCCGACCCGGCCGATGGAGCTGGGCCGGAGCGAAAGTATGTACGAAAGGCACAGCCCAATTGTTCGATCCAACTGGGGTGGATTTCGCCAATGCAACCGACCCGAAAACTCCGCGTCGCGACGTGCAGCTTCGAGTAGACGTAAAGGTTATGGGCCGCAAGATGACGATATAGCCCATCAAATCCTGCCTGATCCACGATTCCGGATGGCGCACTGAAGGCGACGCAGACCGGAGACTGCAAGTCGGCGGACAGCAGCGGAGACACTATGCCTTCGAGTTCCTGGACGAGATCGTCTCTGACCTTCTCGTACCTGCGGCGCCTGGCATCAATGCCCTCGTCCTGCAGAATCTCCAAGGCCTTCGTTGTTGCCTGAACAATGTGGGTGGGCGGCGTCGATCGCCATTCACCTGTACGCTCGAGCGAGAGCCATTGATCTCTCACGTCGAGCACAAATGACCTTGGTTTTTGAACCGCATTTTCCAGCAGCCCGCGAGTCGCGATGACAAACGCCACTCCTGGCGGACCTTCGATGCACTTGTTGCTCGACGTCACCAGGACGTCCGGCCCACCCCTGCTCAGGTCAACGTCAATCGCGCCAACCGAACTCATGCCGTCGACGATCGTCCTGACACCACGCCGCCTCGCCTCCTCTATGATGGCGTCAAGCGGGTTGACTATGCCAGTCGTCGTCTCGCAATGAACAAGACACAGGTGGGTAACACCGGGATTTCGGCTCAGATGCTCGGCAACCACCTGGGGGTCCAGGGGCTCGGTCGCTCGGTTGACAAGCTTGAGCGCCTCGACGCCCCACAGCTGCAGAATCTTGAAAATGCGCTCGCCATAGATGCCGTTTATGCAAACGAGCGGCCTGTCGTCCCTGGACACGAATGACGACAAAGCGGCTTCCATGGCAAAGGAGCCACCTCCCTGAATAGGGACCACCGAATAGCCCTCGGCATTTCCCAGCAGATTGAGCATCAGCCGCCTCATCCGGGCGGTCACCTCCTTGAACTCGCAATCGCGCGATGCGAGATCGAACTGCATCTGGCTCCTGACCGCTGGCGACAGCGACAGTGGACCAGGCGTCAGCAGTGAGCGCTGTCTTGTCACACCATTCCCCCTAAACCGTGTTTCGTCGAAGATTCTGATAGCGCGATGACGCGACCTGACTCCGTTAGGCGCGAGATCCGTCGGCTCATCTGCCACAGCCGTCATGCACGCAACGATTCGAGCGCCCTCGCCAGCTTTCGCTGCAAACCAGGCATGTTGATCGATCGGCTTGCGCACGACCCATGTCCTTCAGACGAATGTTGACGCTCGAACAAAGGTGCACGTCGGAACCATCGCGCACGGACATAGATCCACGCGTGGCGCACCCTGCGAGTTGGTTTGCTGACGCGCCTGATCCTGCGTGAGCCTGAGACTTGGGACAATCGCATACTGTCACTCATTGGAGAATTCCGGACGCTGACGACCTTTGACATCATTTTCAGATCGTACAACTTGACGTTAGGTGCGTTTCAACCCTCTTCCAAACTCTTCTCGTGTGAATTTTTCCTGACGTGCTCGTAAGCGTCCATTGGGAACGGCGACCGAAGGCTGGCCACCGGTTGCAGAAATCAGCAGCAAGCCAGTTGAGAGGATCGTTTCCGATGTTGGGTCGCGTTGGACCGGCGCGGCACGAGAAGAGGAGCCCTCAGACTGAACTCTTGATCGTGATGGCAAGATCGATAGTTGGCCCGTTTCACCGGCAAGACTTCGTCCGGACCAACATCACCAACCCAATGACGCTGGAGCCGCGCCAGCACTCGAAACCGGAAGTAAGCCCTGCTGGCTGGAAGCTGACGCGCCATCGAAAGCATGTGTAAAAGGACTATGATCGGAAGCCGGCAGGCTGTGCGGTGCGATGCCAGACGAGCCGCCTGACCGGGCAAACGCCGCTTAACGAACGCAATCCGCCTGCTGAACCTCCATGACTCATCGGTGTCATCGAGGTTCTGGCCGCAGCCAACGTGGTTCGCACTCATCAGCGTGCGCCATTTGGCGGCCTATCCTGATCACGACCAATTCGTCATCCAGCGGCAAGAAGACGGCTTTCCGGAACCCGCATGACGCTCGCCATCATCGATCGTCTCATCGGGCACGTCACCATTGTCGAGATGAACGTCGAGCGCTGTTGGTGACGGACCGCCCTCCAATGATCGCGGTCCCGGACGGCCGACAATGGGCGCGACATCGAAATTGTCGCTGATTGCCCAACATGGAACGCGACAAGCATTGCGGGAATCACCGCCGCGCCGAGAGGCGGCCGGCTTCTCCGCTTGATGTAGCGGCGGATCGCGCACACCCGCGAGGCCGCCTCCGCAATGCCGTCAATATGGTCCATAGCTGCGGCCTTCTACGGCTTCCGCCGCCTCATCTGGTTGCTGGCGCCCTTGTTGTGCCAGCTGCCCTCCCTATTCGCCGCGCGAACCAGTTCATGCCAGGCTGAGCCCACGTTTTTTCAGGGACGATCGATTGGTGTACCAGTTGCGAGAGGTAGCCCTGTCGTCATAGTCCCTGTGCGACCAGCGCAAGCCGAAGCGCGGCCAGAACGCTGATGTCATTGCGGTGTTCGACGGCGTCCCCCGCCGCTTGCGCGGCCTGTACGAGGGCGACCTCTTTGCGTTCGGTTATTAATTTGTCGGATTCGATTTGGGCCAGCTGCTTTTCACGCTCATTCGCCGGGAGCGCGGCGGCATCGTCGCTGTTCGCATCGATCAGTTCGCTCACCTTTTCGACCAAAGTGTCGCGGAGGAGCCAGCAGAGCAGCCCAATCACGTCAGGAACTTGGCCAGACGCCCTGCCTACAACCCGCGTGCCCGCGCCGAGGACGACAGCCATCAGATTGTGCTCCTGCAGGGTGAACGGCCATTTGATATCACGCGCGTCTTCGTCAATCATAGCCGAGACAGACGGTGCCCCACGTTCCGCCAGTTGCGCGATGAACGCAACAGCATCTCGCTTCTTCGCCTCACTGGGAAACGGCGCATTGCGAATCCGCTCGGCATCGGCTTCGAGCTCGCCAATTCGCAGTCGCAGGCGCCCGAGAGCCTGACTGATCGATTCGCCTCGCTCTAGAATATCCGCCAGCGCGATTGGTGAGACTGAGGCAAGACGCATGCCGGACGGCAGGCCGCTGCGCACCAGAAAGGCCCGGCAGCGGGATGCCAGGCTTTCGCAGTTCCGCATGCGTGCGGCGGCGGCCGCCTCCTGGGTGATAAGGCGACGTAATTTTTCAGCGAGGCTGGCGGCCCGCATGTCGAGGTCACGGATTTGCGCCGCCTCCCTGTCCGTACCGAGGCCTCCCGCAGTACGGGCCAATATCAGCTGTTGGCGGCGGGTCTCGACGCGATGAAGATCGGCACGAGCTGCACGCATCTCCTCCTCAAGCGGCAACCACGATGAGCGCGCATCCGCTGCGCGATGAATAATTGCCTCGAACCGTTGCCGTGCGCCCTCGTCGGGAAGCAGGTCGGCAAGGTTGATTTGAAAGTCACTCTTGAAACCTATCTGGTCATTCACGTGTCGTCTCGCAGCGGTTGTATGTCAGACACCCCGGATTTTCCGGCAATAATCAACCGAACCGGTCCGTGACCCGGATGGAGAACAAAGCAGGATGGAAAATGGGGACCGTCGTTTTGAAGCACGGGAGGCGATGCCGCGTGCGACCGGCGTAATCACCCGCTCACATCAAGTCGCCACATCAGTGCTTCCCAAAAAAGGTGAGACACCGCTGTCGAACCTCGCTACTTGACCAAGGGCGCAGTTTATCAAGTGAAAGTGCGGCGGCAGAGCAATACCGAGTTGTTGGCGTGAGTGAACACGGTCGCAGCCCCGATGACCGCCTCCCCTCGCTTTTGACCTCGATCATTGTATTTGGATTGGATTCGAACACTGAACGTCGAACCCATAACGCTAGGCGAGCCAGCTGACGAGAAGCTGACGCGCGGGCCGTCGGGGCGCCGCTCAGGAGAGCCATGCCATCGCGCTCGCGCCCGTCCAACTTTTTTCGCGCGATACCAGGATCGCGGCCGCGACACCGAGATTTCGATCGGCGCGTTGCGTGACATCAGATAACCGACCGTCCGCCTCGTCCCGAAGAGGTTGGCCAAAACGCAGCAAGTAGCCACCCGACGGTCGCCATACCAGTAACGGGAGGGATCAGAACAAATGCGCGCTTCATAACCTCGCTAAGCAACCGCCGGTTTGCCGGATGCGGGCAGCCCCGGGGGAAGGAGGGATACCTTGATTGATACCCTTATCCTGCGCCGGAGGTCGAGGGCAGATCGTCGAGCCCACTGCGCGGCTCCGCTAGATGAGAGCTCGCCGCGGCACGAGCCCGCAACAAACAGCGTGAAGCGAAAACTCAAGCAACCGGAAGTCGGACTTCTTCTCTGGCCTTTGTCCTGGCGTCGTAGATTCTGACCTGGAGCATGGGACGGCGCTTCTTGAGCTCCTGCGCCCCTGCCCAAGCTCCGTCTCTGGTCGCGAATTCGGTTTTCAATTGACCATCGACTTCAAGCACATAACCAGAAGCTGGCAGGCGAGGAGTGGCTGCGATCATGTTATTCCTTTACGTGATGAGTCCGCTCAATGCCCTTGCCTAATCTGAGTCGCCCTGGCCTGCCAGCACGCTGGTGAGGGGCGTATCCAGGCAATTGATGGCACGAAGCCGATTTGAGAGGAGCGATGACTACTGACCGCCGAGAATCGCGCGCGCGATCAAGACATCGACTACGGCTCGCGCCATTTGTTCAGGGCCCTGCTCCATGGTCTTGAGATGAATTTCTGGTCTTGTCGGCGCTTCGTAGAATGCGTCGATGCCGGTGAAGTTCTTGATCTTGCCCGACTTGGCCTTCGAATATAGACCCTTGGGATCGCGCCGTGCGCATTCTTCGATCGGCGTGTCGACAAAGACTTCGATGAATTCCTTCTGGCCGACCAGGTTGCGCACCATGGCTCGTTCGGCTTCGTAGGGTGAAATGAAGGAACAGATCACGATCAAGCCGCTGTCCACCATCAACTTAGCAACCTCTCCAACGCGCCTGATATTCTCCACGCGATCGGCTTTGGAAAAGCCGAGGTCCGCATTAAGTCCGTGCCGGAGGTTGTCCCCGTCCAGCAGCATGACATGCTGCGACATTGCATACAGCTTTTGATCGACGATGTCGGCAATCGTCGACTTTCCCGCGCCGGACAGCCCGGTGAACCAAATGATGCAAGGCTTCTGGTTCTTGAGGGCGGCCCGCTGCTCTCTTCCGACTGCAAGGGGTTGCCAGGAGATGTTGGCCGCCCGGCGCAGCGGACATACGATCATCCCGGCTGCGACCGTGCGGTTGGTATAACGGTCAATGACGATGAATGATCCGGTCTTGCGGTTCAGCGCGTAAGGATCGAATGCCACAGGCAGCGCGGTTGAGACATTGCAAAATCCGATCTCGTTAAGACCAAGCGTCCGGGTTGCCAGGTGCTCCCGCGTATTGACGTCGATCCGATGGTTGATCGCACTAATGCTGCCGGCCGTCGTCTGCGATCCGATGCGCAGAATGTAATTGCGACCGGCAACGAGCTGGTCCTCATCCATCCAGATCAGATGAGCGGCGAATTGGTCGGTCAGCTCCGGCCGCTCGGTCGGACGCGCCAGGAGATCGCCGCGCCCAATATCGATTTCGTCTTCAAGAGTAATCGTGATTGCATCCCCGGTCTCGGCCCTGGACAGGTCACCGCTATGCGTCACAATCCGCCGGACGCGCGCGGTCCGCCCAGACGCTGCGACAACGATGTCGTCTCCCACCGCGATGCTTCCCGAGGCGACGGACCCGGCATAACCGCGAAAATCCAGGTCGGGCCGGTTTACCCACTGCACCGGAAAGCGGAAGGCCTGCAGGGAGCTGTTGGACTGGATATCGATGCTCTCGAGGTGGCCGAGCAGGCAGGGACCATCGTGCCAGTGAGTGTTGTCGGAGCGATTGACGACATTGTCGCCGTACCTGGCAGAGATCGGGATCGGAACGATCGATTCGAAGCCAAGATCGCCGGCAAAGGCCACATAGTCGGCGACGATCCGATCAAAGGCCTGTTTGCTGTAGTGGACGAGGTCGATCTTGTTCACTGCCACGACGAGATGGCGGATGCCAAGGAGCGAACAGATGAAGGAGTGGCGCCTGGTTTGGACCAGCACGCCCTTGCGGGCATCGATGAGGATGATAGCGAGCTGAGCATTTGAGGCACCCGTCGCCATGTTGCGAGTATACTGCTCGTGGCCAGGCGTATCTGCCACCATAAACGAGCGCCGCTCCGTCGCAAAGAAGCGGTAAGCCACGTCGATCGTGATACCTTGCTCTCGTTCGGCTTCAAGCCCATCGACGAGCAGCGCGAAATCGATCTCACGGCCGGTCGCGCCGTGCTTGGCGCTGTCCCGTTCCAGCGCCGTCAGCTGATCCGTGTAGATCATCTTGCTGTCGTGCAGCAGCCGGCCGATCAAAGTCGATTTGCCGTCATCCACCGAACCGCACGTGATGAATCGCAGCTGATCCTTTGGCTCGGCCTGGACAGATTCCGCTATCGACTTGACAAGCATCAAAAGTAGCCTTCCCGCTTCTTTCTCTCCATCGAAGCGGCTTCATCGGCATCGATCAGGCGGCCCTGGCGCTCAGACACCGTCGCAGTCCGCATCTCTGCGACAATGCCTTCGATCGTCGTCGCATCAGATTCGATAGCCCCGCTCAAAGGATAGCATCCCAGCGTGCGAAAGCGGATCATCCGCATTTGTGGCGTCTCGCCAGGCAGAAGCGGCAATCGCTTGTCGTCGATCATGATCGCCGCGCCATTTCGACGCACGACCGGTCTTTGCTTTGCGAAGTAGAGCGGGACGACCGCGATCTTCTCGCGCATGATGTATTCCCACACGTCGAGCTCAGTCCAGTTTGACATAGCGAAAACGCGCATTGTTTCGCCCTGGCGAATCCGGGTGTTGAACAGGTTCCAGAGCTCCGGCCGCTGATTACGAGGGTCCCATACGTGCCCGGCCGAACGGAAGGAGAGAATCCGCTCTTTTGCGCGGCTCTTTTCCTCATCACGGCGGGCACCGCCGAAAGCCGCATCGAATTCGTGGAGGTCGAGCGCCTGCTTCAGGGCGTCTGTCTTCATCACCCGGGTATGAAGCGCGGAGCCGGAGTCGATCGGATTGATCCCGCGCTCGATGCCCTCATGGTTTACATGGACGATCAGATCAAGGCCGAGCCGCCTGGCTGTCGCATCCCGGAAGCTGATCATCTCGCGGAACTTCCAGGTCGTGTCGACGTGGAGCAGGGGAAAAGGCAACTTTGCGGGATAGAAGGCCTTGATCGCAACGTGCAGCATCACGCTCGAGTCTTTTCCGATCGAGTAAAGCATGACCGGCTTTTTGAACTCGGCGACCACGTCTCGCATGATTTCGATCGATTCAGCTTCGAGACGACGCAGATGTTTGGGCAGCATATGGTGCAGGATCTCTGTTGCTCGCCGGTCTACGGCTGCGGCCATGAGAAATGCCGGGGAGGAAGACCGCTCGCCATGACGCATGGCTCGCCGGAGGGTCAAGTGCAACCTGTGATCCGCCGATCACAGCGCATTCCACCGCTGGTGCGAACGCAACCCGGCGCCTGTCATCCGGCGCGCAGATCGGCTCACTACGGGCTGCCTATTGGCTAAACAATCCAGCGTGTTTTGATCGCAAGCATCCAGATCACCCTAGGGCATATTGAGGGTCTGCTCAAGCCGCGCGACCTCGCCGCGCAAGATCTCAATGGCCACATCACGATCTCGAATGGCATTCAGCACCGCAACGCGCTCAGCTTCCGAGGCCACCAGCACTTGTTGCAACTGAGCTGCCATTGAATTGTCCAGCTGCAGATTCTCCTCGAGGTTGGTGCCCGACAGACCTTGCATCTGCACCATTGATCCGTCGGAACCTACGCTAACGTCCTTTGAAACTTTCGGAACAGTGCGGACAGATTCACCCGTTTGAGGCGGGCCGGACAATGCTTCTACCTTGCTGCTGCGCAAATCCCACCAGGCCCGGAATATCCGACGATACAGTTCGGTTACCTCTCGACCCCGATCCACCACTCCGGCTTGCCGTGCATGCAGCAGGTCCTGCTCGTATCCGAGTTCTGTCAAAAGCTCGGCGCCGACCAGATCGGTAACCGTTTGCATCTCTTCAGGGCTCAATTGGGACTGCCACGCCTTGACAGAGCTTTCGTCGACGGCGCTTCGCTCCAGGATCTTTCGGTCTCCGAAGCTGCTGGATCGAAGATAATCTGCCTGCTCCATCCCCGGCGATGCGACGGCCGCGGGGTCGCAGCCGAGCGCCGTCAATAAGCGGGGCACTTCCTGATCCGGATGCGCCACGAGCGATTCGTATTTTACCAGGTGAGTGCACGGGCGACGGCGATGTGCGGCGAGGCTCGGAAGGCCCAGAACCAGATCGGCGAGTGACGATATGATGTCATCGGGCAGGCGGAGCATGAGCTCGGCGAGAGCAGATACGCTGACAGAATGGGAGATCTCTGCCCGCAATGGGATGCCCCACGTCGATTTCAGTGAAGCTGCGATGGCATAGGGGTTGCGCATCAGGAGGACGTGTGGTGCTTTTGGATAGACCGATTCAAGAAATTCGAGCGCGGTCCAATAGCGCGGTGTCTTGTCTATGATGATGCGCTTGCCCGCTGCTGTCAGGTATTGACTGTACGCAGTATCGGCAAAAGCTCTGCACACCAAGGCGCGATCTATCCGTCCCAAAAATTCAGACGTGGCGGCCTCGATCAGTGAGGGTCCGGCTGGATGTCGCTGATCGACCCTGCCAAATGCCTTAAGTGCCAGCATCAACCAGGGTTCGGGCGGAGCCACAATGTCAGGATGGTGCTGAAGCAAGTGCGCCAGGAGTGTCGTCCCGGATCGTGGAAGGCCGAGAAGAAAGCAGACCGCCGGCGAACGGTCAAAACCACTGCTCATTATTCAAACCTCTTGCTTAGAGGCGAAGCCCAGGCGCGACCCGTTTGATTGAGCGGATCGAGCGAGCAGCGAGATGACTTGAGGCGACCGCTTGCGCAGCACGCATCTACGAGAGCATATTCGTTAGCGACTTTCCTTTGAGACGTGTTGGACTTCGATTGATTTGGCGGGATCACAGAAGTATTTCACACCGGCAATCGCTGTCCGCGTTGTTCATGCAGTTGAGGCGAAGTCAAGGCCCAGCTCAAGCCTACGAAGATTGGCCGCGGACATGGAATGGTTGGTCGTAACTATACGGACGTTTATCGGATAGACGCCCACGCCGATCGACGCGATGCCGCGTACTGGCGCCTGAAAACGTAAATGCGACATGCGCATCGCTGGTGCTCGGCATGGACCAGAACTCGGCAAAATGGCCGACAGGTCGACGAGTGCGGGAGCAGCCAGACCACAATCGCGGAGCCAATGAGCCCCGAACCCAGAGGAGCCATGGCTGTCCTATCATTCGCACGCATCCGGATCTGTCCGAATCGTACCAAGTATTTGATTTGGTTGCTGTTGTTACGGCGTTGTCCTTCCGAAAACTAAGCGCACGACCATCAGAGACGACGCTTCGTAGTCATGCCGACGCTTCCAGTCTTCGAGTTTTTCTTGAAACAGCGCGGACGAAGATGGTTGTGGTCGGTCTGTACCGCCGAAGGCACCCAGGTGATGACGGGCTCAGCACTCAGCCGCTCCGCCGCCAGGTATCAAGCCAACCGCGCGCTGTTTCTATTGCTGCTGAGCGCACCGTATCGCTGTGAAGCTCGAGCTAACCAGCAGGCTCGGCGGCGCACGCTTACACCCAAATCGTAGCCTGCAAAGATCGTCGAGAAACGCGCCACTCGCAGGGTCGCCTATCCTATAAACTGTCGCCTATCCTATAAACCAACGGCCCATCGCGGCGCGCCGGCTCGGATTTTAAATGTAACCGGTATGAGCTCCCACGTCCGGGGTGATCAGCGGGCGCGCGGGTAGCGGATCGGCATCCAGTACTGGCGCAGCGCCTCGACAGCTGCTGGAATATCGGCGTAGGCGTTACGGTGGGTGTCGGGGCTGTTTCGTGGCGGCCCGAGCAGCGGACGGCCTTGATCGTCGCGACAGTGCCGCAGGATGGGCCGCAGCAGGCGGTGATTGACGTTGCTGGCGTCCAGCAACGGCGCCCACGCCGGTAGCCTGAGCCGCATCGCGGCGTAGAACCCCTGGCACCAGGGACGCGCGTCGACATCGCCATTGGCTTCACGCCGGTGCATTGGCGCGAACTGGTTCGGCGCGCTCGAAAGGGTCTGGCTGATCTCGTTGTGTCGCAATGCGACGGCGGAGATCGCCGCGAACTCCGGCGTGTCGCCGTGATTGAACGCATCAGCATCGATGGCGAGCAGCGGGCAGATCCAGTCGAGCGGGCTCATCGACACCGGTCCGGCCACGATCGCGGCGACGTAGCCGTCGAGTATGGGAAGGCTGGTGGCGGCGGGGTGCCGGTCGAGGCGAGGCTGGAGCCATCGCTCGAGCTCCGCAAGGGGCATGGCGGCGGCCGCCATCGACGACGAAGCTTTGCGGCGACGCGGGCTCATGCGGCTCGCCGGTGCGCCGCCTTCCAGTTCCAGGCAAGCAGTTCGTGCAGCTGATGGCTCCTGGTTCGCCCGGACACGATGCGCTCCAGCACGTCGGTGAGATAGGCCTGCGGATCGAGCTCGTGCAGCTTTGCGGTGCTGAGAATCGAGCTCAGGATCGCCCAGCTCTCGGCGCCGCCTTCGCTGCCGCTGAACAATGAGTTGCGTCTTCCAAGGGCAATGGGGCGCATGGAACGCTCGACCGTGTTGCTGTCGACCTCGACGCGGCCGTCGTTGAGGAACAGCGTCAGTCCGGCATAGTGATTGAGCGAGTAGTTGATGGCCTCGGCCAGCTTCGACTGGGAGAAGAGCTGGCCAACCATTGTGGTCAATCGTGCCTTGAGCGCCGCCATCAACGGAGCGGCCCTGGCGCGGCGGACGGCGAGCCGCTGCTCGGCGCTCGAGCCGCGGATCTCGGTCTCGATCGCATAGACCGCCTGCAGGCGTTCGATCACCTCGCGCGCGAACGGCGACTGCGTCGTCTTGAACACCTCGACGAACTTACGTCGGGCATGAGCAAGACAAAAGGCGAGCTGGATCTCGCCGCCATGATCGCGGGCGAACGCCTTGTAGGCGGCATAGCCATCGACCTGCAGAATGCCGGAAAAGTCCGTCAATTGTTCGGCGATCTGCTCCGTGCCGCGGCCGGTCGCGAACACGTAGGCAACCGCCGGCGGCGAAGGTCCGCCCCATGGTCGGTCATCCATGGCATGCGCCCAGAACTGGCAGATGCGGGTCCGATGCAGTCCGGGGTCGAGCACCGGCATCGGCGTCTCGTCGCAGAACACGCGCGGCGCGCTCTGGATCGTCCTCAGCTGAAGCTCATAGAGGCTTTTGAGCCACCAGGCGGTACGCTTCACCCAGCCGGCGAGCGTCGCGCGGTCGAGCTGGATGCCCTGGCCGGCCAAGATCTGCACCTGCCGGTACAGCGGCAGATACCAGGCGAACTTCGAGACCACCACGTGGGCCACGAGAGCCGTCGACGCCATGCCGCTCTCAATCAGGCGCGGCAGCACCTTCGCCTGCACCACGCCGTCGGTGCAGCTGCGGCAGCCGTACTTGGGACGAATTGTCCGCAGCACGCGCAGAATCGCCGGGATCACGTCCAGCACCTCGCTGACGTCCTCGCCGATCTTGTGAAGCCGACCCTGGCAGCACGGGCACGCGGTCGCCTCCGGCTCCAGCACCTGCTCACAGCGCGGCAGATGCCTGGGCAGCGCGCCGATGTTGCGCCGCGCCTTCTTCCGCGGCGGCCTGCCAAGCGGCTTCGCCGCTGCCGCATCGTCGTTGGCAGCGGCAGGTGGCGTGACGCCGGTCTCAAGATCGTCGAGATCAAGCGCGAGCTGCTCGGCCACGAGCGCGGCAAGCCGCTCCGAGCGCTTCCCGAAGATCAGCTCCTTGAGCGTCTGCATCGCCACGCGCAGCTTCTCGTTCTCGGCGTCAAGCGCGAGCACCATCTCGGTCAGAGCCGTCGGATCGGTCGGGAGAGCGTCGGGGCGAATCGTCATGATCAGACGATACAGGCCCACGCGACACGCTCCAGCGAAATCCTCACCTCTCAGCCGACAACGGCCGGCTGCTTCACAGGCTTGGGTGAGACACGCGTCCACTCGAGCCCGTCGACCAGCATCGCGAGCTGCGTCGCACTCAAATGCACCACGCCGTCGCGGATCGGCGGCCAGGTGAAATGCCCTTCGTGCAACCACTTCGTTACAAGCACCATGCCGCTGCCGTCCCACGCCAGCAGCTTCACTCTGTCGGAACGTTTGGAACGGAAAACGAAGACGGTGCCGTCATAAGGACTCGTGTGTAACGCTTCACTCACCAGCGCCGACAGCGTGTGCACCGACTTGCGAAAGTCGACCGGCTGGGACGCCAGCATCACCTTGAGGTCGGGCCGCAGCGCTATCATCGATCGCCTCTGAGCACCGACAGCACCGTGCAAAGCGTCGCAGCATCCACTTCTCCCTCGACGCGAATGCGCGCCCCACTCACCTCGATCTCGACCACCCCACAGGCCCTGGTCAGCGGCGTGGTCACCTCAAAGGGCCTCGCTTGCGCCGACGCTGAGAGCTGGCCGCTCTCGGTGCCAATCTGGATCGGCACGAAGCTCGGTGCCTTGCCGACCACTGTCGTAATCTGGCGTCGCCACACCGTGAGCAGCCCGCGGGAAACGCCGTTGCGCCGCGCCACCTCGGAGATGTTCGTGCCTTCTTCAAAACTCTCCGCCACGATCCGGGCCTTCTCCTCGCCCGTCCATCGTCGCCGCCGGCGCTCCCCGGTGATCACCTCGACACGACGATAGGAGTCACCTTCCTGCCTGGCATCAAGCATGGCATTTACCATCGATCCACCTCCTCCGATCAGCTCATGCCAGGCTCTATCGCGCGGAAGCCCAGCGAGGGCTAGGTGGGTGCCTCATGCCGCTTACTTTTAAATAATCTAGTCTCAGACCGCAATGAAACTTTCTCCACTGTCATCAACCGACGCGCCGATCGCACTAACGAGACAGCTGCATCTGGCACTTAGGCAATCGCGCAAGAAATGGTGGCTTGGCCGCAACTACCAGGCGGCCCTTCAACTACCTCATCAGAGATGCCGGGCGCTGGAGGCCGCTCCACAATCGCGACGCTTCAGTCAGCACGTGAGTGAAAAACTCATCTATCGATCTGCAAATCGATCATCGGTCCTGCGAAGCCACAAAGATCTTGAACGCGGCGCCGATCACGGACACACCTTCTGTCCTCTGTCAGCCAGGCTCTTGTCGGGGCAGCCGCCCGTGACGTCGTAAGCGGCAATCTCTCCTCGATCAGCCAGCTGAGGGCGCTGTCATGTTCATTGCTCTTTCAGCTTGTTGCGTCGTTCAACAAGACGTCCGATTGCTGTCATCGTGTCCCTACGCTCTTTGTGGTTATCCAGTTTTTGCACTTTGCGTTTTAGTTGATCGATCTCCTTGTTGATCCGCTCGATCTCGTTGACAGTGTGATTGGATTGTTTCATGGGCGGCTTCCGGGTTAGCGCTATTCCGAACACGCTCGCTTCGGGTCCTTAGCCGGCTCTATGTTTTCGCTTATGGAGAGCTGCCAGCCGTTCCGCCTCAGCGAGTGCTGCAGCCTTGGTTCTAAATAGACCAACGTCGTGTTCTTGCGTGTCGGGTAGCCAGGCAGGCAAGAACCACCAACCGCCCGGGCGGCAACTAGTGCGGCTCCTAATCGACCCGATGTGTTCGGCTGTAAACCATCCGGGATCGACCCCGTCCTGTTGCCACAAGATGTTCTTGTCGCTCACTGGGTGCCTCAAGAATGTCAACTCGTCGATTTTCTTCGCTCCGGCCGCATTTTAGCCGTTTCCCATAGGACCATGGCAACAAACTGTCGAGCTGGCGGTTCGGGGACTGTTGATGATGCTGGTGCGCACATCGGTGATGTACGCCAGCGGACCTATCTGATTTCGCTTGATGAGGTGGATAGCTCCCGCTCCCGGCGTCATAGCCTAGAAGCGGTCGCGGCGATCGCCTTAAAGGAGATGCCATCGGGTTCATGGGGCGGATGCAAAAGACCGTCCTGTTCTCCAGAAGCTTCGCCGTGAGGAAGTTCTGAGCTTTTTCGCCAAGTTGCTGCCTTGTGTTGTCGTCATGGAAGCATGTCCATCGTCGCATTACTGAGCGGGCAAGATTCGAGCGCTTGGCCATGATACCAAGATGATTCCGGCTTCGTACGTGAAGCCCTATGTCGCGCGCAAAAGAACGACTCTTTGGGCAGCGTGTTTCGCTGATCAACGCAATTCGGAGCCATATGGCGCAATTCGGTGTAATCGCCGCTGCAGGCCCTCAGCAGGTAGGCTCTCTCAAAGAGGATATCCGATCCGGCGACACTGATCCCCGATGCGGTGCGAGCACCGTTGAATATCCTGGCTGACCAGCTCGTCGCCCTAACTGCTCAGAGCAATGCTCTCGAACCTGTGCGGCTCATTGAGCCGAAAATCACTGCGCTTAAAGAGCAGCCGGTGCAACCCAAGCAGAATTCGAACCCTTAGACCGTTCGCGGAAATCCACCAGGCGTATCGCGACACGAATCCAACAGACAATAACTCCAACAAACAATAAGGGCGGCCCGCGAGCCGCCCTACTGTACCAATCGCCAGCGCAGCCAATAAGCTAACGCTGATGTCCCAGTCCAATTCCAAGATGCAAAGCCTTCTGGCGTAGCGCACCCACTGAGCGTTTGGTCATTTTTGATATTTTTATGACCGGGGTCCGAGCCTTTGAATGGACCTTGAGCTCTTTGATATCAGCCTTGGTCCACTCGCGCCGCTTAACGCGTTTCTTACTTGCTTTTTTCACAATGAATGCTCCTTCTGAGAGAAGCGGCTTGTAACATAGATTTATCACAGGGACGACCTAAAAAAGATGCAACGTAAAGCGCGCAAAGATGCAAGCTCGGTCATATCGTCAGAAGATAATCCCTCGGGTATGAATGGCGGCGGTCCGGTTGTAAATTTCGTGTAACTTTATGTGAAGAGACTTCCCATAAAACAGGCGAATGCAGCCCTCCTAATCGACGCACCCCGAGCAGATCATAACAAGCCTCTGAAAAACTCTTGGCAGGCGAATTGCGAGTAGTCTAAGAATTTCCCAGATTAGTACTTTATACAAGCTTGGAGCTATCAACTATCGGATCTCTATGAGACGCGGTCGCGATTTCTTACGAATGGCTCCTGCCACACTTGACGGGCTGCGTCATCCAGCTGCGGAGCCTCGGACTGATCGAGTCAACCAGATCGGAGCTCGTCTTCCATTGCGCCGTCTCGGCTCAACCTATCGGCGGGGTACAATCTTGTCCGAATGAATAGCTTTCACCTCTCTAGACAAAGAAGTGAACGCAGCAAAATCGTTGTTGCGTTCGTGATGGTCTCTTAGAAAGAGAGGCTGCAACCGACGTCGTGATCAACGGCCACCGCTCTTAGTTTAAATCGCGGCGTTCGTAGCCGGCCCGATCCTCGCGGGAGAATGGGACATCGTCAGCCCGATCGATCGTGCGATCGGAGTAACGATAACCGATTAGCTGCAGTGCGCCATGTTAGAAGACGACGGCTTCTGAAGAGACCCGACTATGCTATTGTCGGTCCGGACAAATTGCTCGCCCTGCGGCCGGAAGGGCCACCGAGCAGCCGTTGCTGATCGCGACAGCCTCAAAGGGCTGCTCGCTGTCCGATCGTTGCTACCGCATGCTCAAGCAGTTGCTGCGGTGGACCGGCTGGATGCGCGAGCGAGCACTCTCCTGCAACGCGCACGGCCGCCTCCGCAATGCGCTGGTCCATTTGCACTATTTGGCCCGGCGCCCAGGGCCCGCTGGCTCGTCGTCGGTGATTGCACGCCAGGCTGCTCCGTCGAGATCGTCATACTGGCCACTCGTCAGCGACCACAGAAAGCCCAGCAGGCCGACGAAGCCGAGCGAAAGAGCGAGCGGAACCAGATAGACCAGGACTTCCATCAGGGTACCTCGCTCCTTCGAGCCCGTAGCGCATTGAGCATGACCAGTGCAGACGAACCTGACATTGCTGCAGCGGCAATCAGCGGCGTCACCAGGCCGGCGATCGCAATAGGCACGGCCAGGACATTGTAGACGACAGCAAGCCAGAGATTTTGCCGCATCAGCTGCAGCGCCCTGCGCGAGCCCCTGACCGCCGTCATCACGGGCTGGAGACGCTCACCGAGGAAGATCGCATCCGCGACGGCCTGGCTCATATGGGTAGCGGTAACAGGCGATATCGAAGCATGCGCCGCGGCGAGCGCGGGCGCGTCGTTCAAGCCGTCGCCGACCATCAACACCTTGTACCCCTGGCTGGTCAAACCTTCGATCCGAGCGACCTTGTCCGTCGGTGAGACGTTAGCGCGCCACTCGAGAATGCTGAGCGTCTCGGCCACGCGCCGAACAGCTGGCTCTCGATCCCCCGAAACGATTTCCACCATGATACCGAGGCGTGCGAGACTTGCGACGACCTCGGCCGCGTCTGGTCTTATCCTTTGCCGGATGGCGAAGACATGCTTGGCGTCGCCATGGCTGAACGCGACGACAGAGGACTCGGGATCGCGACACAGGATCTCGTTCGCGAGGCTGTCAGCAGCGCAGAACGAAGGGTGGCCAAGCCGGATCGGCGCGCCTTCATGGTAACCGTGGAGCCCCCGCCCGGGCTCCTCTTCGATATCGGCCAGCGGCTCGCTTACGCCTGCAGCTCGCACGACGGCAGCGGCGATCGGATGGCGGCTCGAGAGCGCCAGCCGGCCCGCCAATTTGACGACCTCGCCGGGAATGGTGGCGAGGTTGGCGACGTCGAGCTCGGGCTGCGTCAGCGTACCGGTTTTGTCGAAGATCACGCGATCCACCTCGGCAATGCGCTCGATCGCATCCCCGGCATTGAGCAGCACGCCGGAACGGAATAGCGCGCCGGAGGCCACGGTCTGCACCGCAGGAATAGCCAGGCCCAGCGCGCAGGGGCAGGTGATGATCAAGACCGCGATCGCATTGACGACCGAATCATGGAATGTTGCGCCGAAGGTCAGCCAACCCAGCATCGTCAGAAACGCCGCTGTGTGAACGATCGGTGCATAGAGCCGCGACGCGCGATCGGCGAGACGCAGATAGCGCGAGCGCGATTGCAAGGCATGATCAAGTAGCCTGGAAATCTCCGCAAGCAGTGTGCCGTCCGAGGCCGTCGCCGCGCGGACGCGCAGGGTGCCTGATCGGACCAATGTGCCGGCGAATACCGCGCTGCCAGGACCAGCAACCGCCGGTAAGGTCTCGCCGGTAATGAGGCTTTGATCGACCTCGGAGTGTCCCTCGATCACATTGCCGTCGACGGTACAGCACTCGCCGGGTCGCACCAGCACGATATCTCCCGGTTTGATCGCCGCCACCGGAACGGTCCTGATCTCGGTGGGGCTTATGAACTTCGCTGCAGTCTCCGCCTTCAGTGCAGCAAGGTTGCTGGCGAAGGCCCGGGTACGCCGCCTCATGTTCTGGTCGAGATAGCGGCCTGCGAGCAGGAAGGCGATCAACATGATCGCCGCATCGAAATAGGCGTGCTCGGCATGGCCGATGGTCTCGACCACCGAAATTGCCAACGCGAGCAGGATCCCGATGCTGATCGGCACGTCCATATTGGTTCCGCGTGCCCGCAGCGCAGCAAAAGCGGAAGAGAAGAACGGTTGCGCGCAATAGGCCGCGGCCGGCAGCACGATCAGCGCGGAGAGCCAATGAAAGAAGTCGCGCTGCTCCGGCAGCATGTCCGAGATATTTCCGGACCATACCGGGATCGACAGCATCATCACGTTCATCGCGGCAAAGGCGGCGACGGCCAGTCGCCGCAGCAAGCTTTGCGCTCTCACCGCCTCCAGCGTCTCCGCATTGTCCCGCTGAAAGGGATACGCCCTATAGCCTAGTTCGGCGAGCCGTTTGACAAATAGCGCCGGGTCGAGCGCTCCTGCCTTCCATTCGAGCGCCAGCCGGCTTTCGGTGAGGTTCACGCGTGCCGAGATCACATCCGGAATACTCGACAGATTGCGCTCGATCTTGCCCATGCAGCCTGCGCAATTGATGCCCTCCACCGCGAGGTCGAGCTGAACGAGGCCGGCGCCAGTCCTCTTCATAAAGTGAGAAAAATCGATCTCTGCCGGCATGGGCATCAACTCTCAGTTCAGGATAATGCGGTTTTTCGATAGGAACAGGCGGCGGCCATCGGCGGCGGCCTCGATGACGAGATCCCACTGCCCCGCGGCGACGCCCACGGCGCTGCCGCGGTAAGTGCCGACATTGGCCTGCGAGACTTCAATCGCCCGATCGGCCCGGCGGTCGACCGGCCGCTCGAGCCGTCCGATGAAACTTATTCCGGTGACAGGCATGCCCGCGCGGTCGCGCGCCTCGATTGCAAGCACGGCTTCGCCGTCCGACTGCCGATTAATATGTACCTGAACCTGCCAATGTCGCTCGTTCTGCTGTCGTGCCGCAATGATCTCGCGGTCATAGGTGAGGCTCGCGCTATAGGCGCTGTCGACCTCTGTCCCCGGCAAGGTCGTGATGGCAAAGCGCATCATCACCAGGTTGGCGCCCATCACGACCGAAAAGAAGGTCAGAATGGCGATCAGGACGAAGCGTCCGGTGATGGGCCGCGCGACGCGAATTGATGCGGTCATGATCAGGTCCGGTCAGTGATCTTAGGGGAGAACGAAATGGTCCATTGCGGAGGCGACCTCGCCAAGGCCAACGTCGGTGACCCGAAACCTCACCGGCATCGAGTGCTCCGACTTGTCGTCGACCGGCGCTGTCAGCAGCACACGCAGCTCCGTCGTACTATCGCGAGCCAAGACGATCATCGGTCGATCCACGGGCCCCGAATCGGCGCCGACGACGTGGACTGACGTTTCGGTCGGCCCATCGACGTCGATCGCGATCACGCGATCGAAGCCGCGCTTGTTGAGCAAGCGCACGGTATAGCCGTTGCGAACCGAGCCGTCGCTGAGCTTGACTGCCACGGGATTACGGTCGTGGAGGATGCTGAGATCGAGCAGAGTTCTAGACGATAGCCCATAGAGCATCACGGCGCAGACGAGCGCGATCAAAGAAGCATAGACAATCGTGCGCGGGCGTACCGGCTTGAATAGCTCCGGCTTGCCGTCCATCCGACGCCGAATATTGATGTCGTTGTCATAGCCGATCAGACCGGTGTTGCGCCCGATCTTCCTCATGACGGCATCGCAAGCGTCAACGCACAGCCCGCACTGGATGCAGCCCATCTGGGCGCCATTGCGGATGTCGATCCCGGTCGGGCAGACCGCCGCGCATTGATTGCAATCGATGCAGTCTCCGACCCGTTCGCCCCGCGCGCGCAGATCGAATGATTTCTTCAATGAGCAGCGCTGCTCGCCACGGTCATATTTGTAGGTGACATTGAGGGCCCATTCATCGGTGAGCGCGGCCTGGATGCGCGGCCAAGGACACATATAAACGCAAACCTGCTCGCGCATGTAGCCGGCCAGCAGATACGTCGAAGCGGTCAGGATCAAAATCCAGATATAGGCGATCGCGGGCGCCTGGAACGTTGACAGATCGCGCACCAAGGTCGGCGCATCGGCGAAGTAGAGCACCCATGCGCCGCCGGTCCACCAAGCGATCATCAACCAGATCGCGTGCTTCAGTAGGCGCTTCGCCGCTACCCTCGCTGTCATTGGGCGTGCGGCGGCCTTCAGCCGATCGCGACGGTCGCCCTCGACCCAACGCTCGACCGCATAGAACAGGTCGGCCCAGACCGTCTGCGGACAGAGATAACCACACCAAATCCGCCCGCCCAGCGCGTTCATCAGGAACAGTGCAATGGCGGCAAGTACGAGCAAGCCGGTGAAGTAATAGAGCTCTTGCGGCCAGAGCTCGATGAAGAAGAAGTAGAACCGCCGGTTCGGAAAATCGAGCAACACCGCCTGCTCGGGAGCACCGGGGCCACGTTCCCAACGCACGAAGGGCAGCAGATAGTAGACGCACAGGCACACCGTCATCAGCCGCCATTTGATGGTGCGGAAAGTGCCGCGGATGCTCTGCGGATAGACCTTCCTGTGGGCTACATAGAGGGGTCCATCCTCGTCGATCACCGGATCATCGCGCGAAACGGTCTTGTTCACGGCGGTTTTCATGCTGACCTTGCATCGGGCGCGGATGGCTCAGGTTGGATCCGAATTAACGGCGCAGCAGATTTTGCGGCGCATCTCGCCTATTGTCCGCCGCCGAGCGAATGCACATAGACGGCAAGTGCCTTGACGGTGACAGGATCGAGCCGCCGGCTCCAAGCCGGCATGATGCCGGCGCGGCCATAGCTGATGGTCTCGATCAGCGTGTCCTCGTCCGAGCCGTACAGCCAAATCCGGTCCGTCAGATTCGGCGCGCCGAGTGCCTGATTGCCCTTGGCGTTCTCGCCATGGCAGACCGCGCAGTTCTCGGCAAAGATCCTTGTGCCGGCCGCAGCATCGAAATTCGCCGCCGTGGTCAGTCCCGACAGCGATCGCACGTAATTAGCTACGGTGCCAATCTCGGTTTTCGTGAGGATGCCGTCACGGCCGAAGGCCAGCATTTGCCCCTCATGCGCCTTCGCATCTCCGGAACGTGCGCCGAACTGGATGGTGTGCAGGATCTGGTCGAGCGATCCGCCCCACAACCAGTCATCGTCATTGAGGTTGGGATACCCTTTGGCACCTGCGCCGCCACTGCCATGACATGGCGCGCAATTGTCGGCGAACACCGTCTTACCGCGCGCGCGGGCCAATGCCAGCAGGGCCGGATCCCTCTCGATCTCGCCAAGAGACGCTTCGCCGAGCACGGCCATCTTCTCGCCGCGCAACTTCTCAAGACTTGCAAGGTCGCTGACTACGCTGGCGCGGGTCGAATAGCCAAACGCACCAGTCGTGTAGCTTGAGACGAGCGGCCAGGCCGGATAAACGACCCAGTAGCCGATCGCCCAAAGGATCGTGGCGTAGAAGCTCAGAATCCACCAGCGCGGCAGTGGCGTGTTGAGTTCCTTTATGCCATCCCATTCGTGCCCGGTCGTGGAGCGGCCGGAGACGTGATCGATGTCGTTGTGCTCGGTCATGATCGGTCAGTCCCGGCGCAGCGGCATGCGCGCCGCAGACTCAAAATGCTTCCTGTTGCGGGGCCACAGCGCGTAAACCACGATGGCTACGAAGATGCCGACGAATAGCGGCGTCCAGAGCGTCACGACGAAGCTTGATGCCAGGTTCTCGATGGAAATAATGGCTTTCATCCGAGGGTCCTTCAGCGCAAATTGGCTTTTTCGTCGTAGAGCTTGAAATCGACCAGCGTGCCCAGCATCTGCAGGTAGGCGACGAGCGCAACGAGTTCGCTCGGATTGCCGGCCCTGCCGTCGAAATGGCGCACAGCCGCCTTCGGATAGCGTTTCTGGAAGGACGCGACGTTTGGTCCGTCGGGATCCAGCTGCGCCTTCAGGTCGGCGACAGCGTTCTTGATCTGGTCCTCGGTATAGGGGACGCCGATCGCCCGATTGGTACGCAGATGCGCGACCATGTCGGTCAGGTCGACCTCCGTGTTCGCCAGTGACGGATAGCCTGGCATCACCGATTGCGGCACGATGGCGCGCGGATTGATCAAATGCGTGACGTGCCATTCATCGGAATATTTCCCGCCGACACGTGCGAGGTCGGGACCGGTCCGCTTCGAGCCCCATTGAAACGGGTGGTCATACATGCTCTCAGCGGCCAGCGAGTAGTGCCCGTAACGCTCGACCTCGTCGCGCAACGGCCGGATCATCTGCGAGTGACAGAGATAGCACCCCTCACGTACGTAGATGTTGCGGCCGGCAAGCTCGAGCGGCGTATACGGCCGCACACCGTCCACCGCCTCGATCGTGCTCTTGAGGTAGAACAGCGGCGTGATCTCGACCAGGCCACCGACGGCTATCACGGCAAGGATGCCAGCGATCAGGATGATCGAGTTTTTCTCAAAGATCTTGTGTCGGTTCCATAGCGACATGCGATGGCCTATTCCGCGCTTTGGAGGGCTCTAGCGTCCTGGATTTGATCGGTTTCCCGCGCATTCACCGTCATCCAGAGATTAGCGACCATGATCAGCGCGCCGATCAGGAACAGTGCGCCACCAGCGGCACGGATGATGTAGAAGGGATGCATGGCCTCGACCGACTCGATGAACGAGTACTCGAGGAAGCCAAGCGAGGTGTAGGCGCGCCACATCAGCCCCTGCAGGATGCCGGACACCCACATCGCGGAGATGTAGAGCACGATCCCGATCGTGGCGATCCAGAAGTGCCAGTTGACGAGCTTGAGGCTGTACAGCTCGCGATTCCAAAGCCAGGGAATCAGACAATACAGCGCACCGAATGATACGAAGCCGACCCAGCCCAACGCGCCCGAATGCACATGGCCGACGGTCCAATCCGTGTAATGACTGAGCGAGTTGACGACCTTGATCGCCATGGTGGGACCTTCGAATGTCGCCATGCCGTAAAAGGCTACGGAAACCACGAGCATACGGAGCACCGGGTCGGTGCGCAGCTTGTCCCAGGCGCCAGAGAGCGTCATCAGACCGTTGATCATGCCGCCCCATGAGGGCATCCACAGCATAATCGAAAACGTCATGCCCAGCGTCTGTGTCCAGTCCGGCAACGCCGTGTAGTGTAGATGGTGCGGGCCGGCCCAGATGTAGAGGAAGATCAGCGCCCAGAAGTGGATGATCGACAGACGATAAGAATAGACAGGACGTTCGGCTCTCTTCGGAATGAAGTAATACATGATCGCCAGGAAACCGGCGGTCAGGAAGAAGCCGACCGCGTTATGGCCGTACCACCACTGGAACATGGCATCCTGCACGCCGCCCCAGGCGATGTAGGATTTCGAGCCTAATACCGACACCGGCAATGCGGGGTTGTTGCCAAGGTGGAGTACCGCAATGGTGACGATAAAGGCGAGATAGAACCAGTTGGCGACGAAGATATGCGGCTCCTTCCGTTTCAACAGCGTCGCCAGGAACACAACGAGATAAGTGACCCAGACGATGGTGAGCCAGAGATCGGCGTACCACTCCGGCTCGGCATATTCCTTCGATTGGGTGACACCGAACAGATAGCCAGTACCCGCGATCAGAATGAAGAAATTATAGCCAACTACCACAAACCATGGCGCAAGATCGCCGGCCAGGCGGGTACGGCAGGTCTTCTGCACGACGTAGAATGAGGTCGCGATGAGCACGTTTCCGCCGAATGCAAAGATCACAGCCGATGTGTGCAGCGGGCGGAGCCGGCCGAAGCTGGTCCAGGGCAAATCAAAATTCAGTGCAGGCCAGGCAAGTTGCGAGGCGATCAATAGACCGACGGAAAAACCCGCAATACCCCAGAACATCGCCAGCACCGAGGCAAATTTGATCGGACCGAGATTGTAGTTCGGTCGGCCATTGATCTGCGCAGGCGGTAGTTGCGCCGGCCGTTCATAGTAGCGATTGAGAATGACGGCTGCGGCGGCAAGACTGGCGGCGGAAGCCAGCAATGCGTGGAAGGTAAACGCAGAATCGTGCCCCATCGCTCCAGCGAAAAAGCAAACGTAGGCCGACACCGCGAATACCGACATCAGGCCTGCTTCACCCATCGTCGTGGATTTCGAGGCTGGGGACGGGCTTGTCATGGCTAGGCCTTCCTTCAAAGCGGCATGCTTGGGGAATTATTTCGGCGAGCTGCGATTTGGGCTCATCGATGACGAACGCGCTGTGGGAGACCGTCATTGACCTCACGGCCGAGCGCGCGCAGCGTGTGTTCGTTGGGGCAGTCTCTCAGCGGATTTCGATACTTCTCTGTCTTGAGATCGGCGGCGCAACGGGCTTTAGCCGGACATAGGCCGCATACCCTCTGCAGATCGCGCAAAACGTCACCATGGCATGCGGCAAGTGCATGTTCGGAAAAGCCGGCACGTGCGAGGCGCTTGCTCAACAGTTCGGAACGGCTCGGACTCCGCGCCAGGGTTCGAAAAGCGGATGTGGACAGATTGAGCTCTCGCGCGATCGCATCGATGTCCTGCGGGCTCAAGTAAGCGAGCTCGGGCGTCCGAGACAGGCTCGCTCGTAACCGGCTGAGCAAACTCCTAAACCGCCCACGACGACCGATATGTGCAGGTTGGCTAACCATGTGTCTTATCCCTCGACACAGCCATAGCTGCTGGAGACAGATTTGTTTTTGACCTGCATCAAATAAGATTAACGTCGAAGCGGATCGTTCGATCCGGATCGTCCTACCGCGGATGGTGCTGGGTCGAGTGGCGCAGCGAGCCGGCTAAACGAGCACCCGGCAAGAGTACGGGCAAGGCCCATTTCGTGTCGCGGCCTGTGTGGGGCGACGGTATTCGCGAGCGCCTTCAAATCGGCGCTCAGAGCGACGTTTTACGAGACAGCGATTAAACTCGCGGATTGACCATCGCGATCAACATTCGAAGGACCCCTGCTGGCCGAACTCGAACTAGCCACCCCATGACGGCGGCAATGCAGGCGGGGTTCGAAGCTCCATCGCATCGGCGAAGATGGTCCAGTCGCGGACACCTTTTTGCTTGCAGAAGTCGGTCTCCGCCTGCTGTGCAGCAGCACTCAGCGACGCCGCATCGACCTTGAACGCCGCCTGACAGGCGCGATGCTCGTGGCCGGTATCGTCACAAACGGTCTTAATGAAGCGAACGTTAAATGAAGGCATGACTACCCTCTTTTCGGTGGGTCTCGTATCCTTGCCTATTCTGGCACTCCCGCCGGGACGGTATTTGATTTGTCTCAATCGGCGGCCCGAATTATGGCCAATCACCTTGGTTTCTACCGAGTGTCGGCGGCCCGGTGTGATTGTCAGCCAGACCTACGCTCCCGTGATCGTGAGCAAGAAAGCCGAACGGCTCCTGTCTCGCTCCTGACGGCCCACCCTGCTGCAGCAACGGCAAAGCCGATGATCAGGCTCGCGGTAGTCAGGGTTTCGATCAGGCCCAGGTTCAGGGCTTCCGCGCCAATGCCTATGGCAGCGATCAGTGCCGGCAAGGCCAGCGACAACGCGAGGCGAACAATCAATTTACCGTCTCCTTTGCGCCTCTCACATCATTGCTGACAAGCGTTGTCACTGTCCGGTGAGCCTGAGGTGTGCTTCAATATTCTCATGATTGCGCGTCATGCATTTTGATTTCCATCAACTCAGCTGCTTTCAGGCTTGTCGGACTGAAGCGCGGCCGGGCGAATCACCCGCGATCGAACATGCTTGCCCATCCTGAGCACTCGCGGCGGCGCGTCGCCATCGGTCGTTCCAGACGCGCGTCGTGCTTTTTTGACCTGGATCAATACTTCATCGGCCAGCTGGCGATAAAAAACACTATTCCCGTCAAGGTCGGACACATGACTCACAGAACGATTTGGCGCCCCATCCTCTTTTCGTGCCCAAATACAGGCGACCGGGTTCAAGGACTGCTGCCGAACGGCCCGGCCGAGCCCGCCAACCAACTGCACCAAATCATCTGCGTCGCTTGCGATGGTGTCCACTTTATCGACCCGAGGACCGGCTCGATGCCCGGAGTCCAGTGCAGCTAGTGACCCGCTCCCAATCAATGCCGTGGCAAGGAGACGAGACGTTCCGCCAACAATGGATGTTCGATATGACAGTCTACGGCAAACTTTGTTCCGGGGGGGCATAATTTCGCAGCCGTCAATCCCGATATTTGGATTGGCAAGTTTTCATGGCCCAACGCAATGGGTTAGACGATGCCTTCGCCGACAGTACAGAGGCGGCGACGGCCGCAATCGAGACCGAACGGCGCGTGTGCAATATTGGGCTGAAGCTGTTCGCGCGGCGGACAAGCGATGTGGTTCGGACTGTCTGGAAGGTGATTGAATTTGTCAGTCGGCGGCGACGAACACCGTCCAGGGTCTAACGGCGACGTGACCTGGGAGCGAATCGAGACGGCGCCCTTTGATCGGGACCTGGAGATTGGCGTGATCGAGGGCAATACCATTCATCGGCTGGTCTTCCCCTGCCGCCGAATCTTCGGCGGCTGGATCAGAGCGACGAGCGGGGAGCACGTCGCTGTGCAGCCCACGCACTGGCGCATTTGGTTCAAATAAAGATCCCGCCTTCCTGCACAATATATCGGCGTAAATCGACACGCGTCTGCCTTCGGTGGCCTGCTGCGGCCAAACGATGTAGGGTCGATCGAATGAGAGGTCTGCCGGCAAATATGTCCGACTACATCTGGTATCGTTATGGCACTGCCGCTGCAGCCGCCGCGCTCGCCCTCGTGCTCCGCGCGGCGCTAAATCCGTATCTCGAGAATCGCTCATTTACGATCATCTACCTTCCGGCAATCGTTTTTGCCGCTTTCGCCGGCGGGCGCGGACCGGCGAGCTTCGCTACCCTGCTCTGTCTTGTCATCAGCGGGGCAGTTCTTGGGAAAGGCCTCATCGCCGTTTCCGCGAACATGATCGATATGGCCGCATTCGTGGTACTTGGTCCCATGCTTGGCTTCATGGGCGACCGGCTGCGGCAGGAATCCGAGCAGGCGCGGTATCGGCAGGCCCATCTGCAGTCGATCCTGGACACCGTACCGGAAGCGATGATCGTGATCGACGAGAAGGGTATCATTCGCTCGTTCAGCGCCGCGGCTGTGCGTTTATTCGGCTGGATCCCGGACGAAGTGGTTGGAAAGAACGTGTCCAGGTTGATGCCGCAGCCGTACCGAGCCGAGCACGATCGCTACATCGAACGTTATCTGACCACCGGCGAACGGCGCATCATTGGCATCGGGCGCATCGTGGTCGGCGAGCGGAGCGACGGCTCGACTTTTCCGATGGAGCTTGCCGTCGGCGAGGCCAAAGTGCGCGGCGAACGCTTCTTCACCGGCTTCATCCGGGACCTGACCGAACGGCGGGCGCAGGAACGCAGGCTACAGGAGCTGCAGTCTGAACTCGTCCATGTGTCGCGGCTGACCGCCATGGGTGAGATGGCATCGTCCATCGCCCATGAAATCAACCAGCCACTCTCCGCCATCACGAATTACATGCGCGGCGCAAAAGTTTTGCTAGCGGCAGAAAAGCCAGACGCCAGCCGCATCGGTGATGCACTCGAACACGCCGTTCAACAGGCACTGCGGGCGGGCGATATCATCAAGCGCCTGCGGGAATTTGTTGCCAAAGGCGAAACACAGCATTCTGTGGAAAATCCGCTCACGCTTCTTGAAGAGGCCGTGGCCCTGGCCCTGCTCGGCGCCAAGGAGCAAGGCGTGCGGGTGACGATGCACAGCGATCGCGATCTGCCTTCCATGATCGTAGACAAGATCCAGATCCAGCAAGTCGCGCTGAACCTGATACGCAACGCGATCGAGGCGATGGCCTCCTGTCCGCGCCGCGAATTGACCGTCGGAGTTGACAAGGTCGACGGTCTCGCCAGGTTCACCGTCGCCGATACGGGTTCCGGCATCAGCCCTGATGTCGCCGACCGCATGTTTCAGCCTTTTGTCACAACAAAGGAGCATGGCATGGGTGTTGGACTGTCAATCTGCCGGACAATCGTCGAATCCCATGGCGGTCACATCGTCGCGCAAGCGAATCCGGGCGGGGGCACGATTTTTCAGTTCACGCTGCCATTTGCGGAGGTCTGTGAAGAAGCATGACCGCGCGGCGCATTCTTGTGATCGACGATGACGCCGCGATGCGGGATTCTCTGGCGTTTCTCCTTGATATTAGCGGTTTCTGGGTGACAACCTACGAGACGGCGCTCGAGTTTCTCAATGACATCGCGAGCGGTCCGGTCGACTGCGTCGTATCGGACATCCGCATGCCGGGCATGAGCGGCCTTGAACTGGTACGCAAGCTGAAGGCCGATCGCATCGACTGTCCGGTCGTGCTGATAACCGGTCATGGCGACGTATCGCTGGCGGTTGAGGCCATGAAGGCGGGTGCGATCGATTTCATCGAGAAGCCGTTTGAGGACGAGGTGCTGTTGCGCGCCATCAACGCGGCCTTGGAAGCGCGACCTGTGAAGCCAGCCGGTGACGCAGCGAAACTGCAGGCGGAAGCCCGCCTTGCGGAGCTCTCTTCGCGCGAGCGTGATGTCCTGCGAGGACTATTAGCCGGGAAGATCAACAAGGTAATCGCGCACGACCTTGGCATCAGCCCACGAACGGTCGAGGTTTACCGCGCCAACCTCATGGCCAAGACCAATGTACGCAGCATGTCCGAGTTGATGCGGATCGCCATTGCCGCCGGACTCTAGCAGGGTCGCGAGCGCGCGCTATAAGCGACGAACGTCGGTTTCGCGGATCTTGGATGAATTTGTCCATGAATGATCCTCGATCGCGTGGGCGCGGAGCGGATTGCCCAGCGAGGACTTGCGCACAGGCCAGGGCCACGGACCTGCGATGTCGGAAATCAAGGCGAGACCCGGCAAAAGATGCACGCGCAAGTCGCGCCGGAGTCCACCCCCATCTTCGACGATGGATCTGCACAAGCTGTCCGTCGCTGCCTTGATCCTGCCTGGACAAACCAACGATCGTACATGTAGCAGATCAAATGCCGGGCCCAGATTTTTACTCCGATGAACAGCAATCCTTTCACGCGCGGAGAACGCAATGTTCGGGAATATATTGGTCCATCTTCCCACGGAGCTCCCGGTTCGGGCTGCGGTGAACGGTTCGATTTCCTTCGCACTGAGCACGGGCGCGCACCTTGACGCTGTGGCAATCGGTTACGAGAGGATCATTGTTCCGCTCGCTGCACTCGGCGGGGCGGCCGTTACTTCGGTCTTTGAAATCGAGCAGGCGCGTGCGCTGGAGCGAGCCGAAGCGGCGCTTCGTATCTTTAATCTGCGGGCAAGGAGCGCCGGCATTTCCTATGCGAGCCGCGCCCTCAGTGCGGTTCCAGCGGAGGCGCGTCGAAGCATCTGCACCAGCGCACGCGTGCACGACATGACTATCGTCACACAGCCTCAGAGCGGCTACGACAGCTATGACAATGTTATTCCCAACGAGATTCTGTTCCAGGCCGGCAAGCCAGTTCTGTATCTGCCAAACGTCCATCGCGCTCTTTCGGCCAGACGGATCGGGATTTACTGGGACGGCAGCCGCCTTGCGGCCCGCGCATTACACGACGCGATGCCGCTGCTGCGCGATGCGGATGCGTTGACCATCATCGCGATCAATTCTGCGCACAAGATTCCGGCGGAATGTTCCACCGATCGCCTGGAACAGTATCTGGCACGGTCAGGGCTTTCCGCAAAGATCGTGTCGCTTCCAGCATCCAAGGCGGCGCACCGTGCGCTCTTGTCGCTTGTCGCCGACGAAAGCCTCGACCTGCTGGTGATGGGCGGATCCGGCCGCTGTCGGCTCCGCGAAAGGCTGCGCGGGGGCCTCTCAGGAGACCTGCTTCGTGCAAACATCATCCCGGTCTTGATGTCGCAGTGAAGGCAAGAATTGGAGACGCGACATCCGGCGGGTTGCGGTCTGAACGCGGTCCATCGGCGCAGGGAAGTGCCGGCCGACCGCCCATCTGAAGGACAGGAGCGCCGTCTGCTGACTTTCGCGGCCCCGCCGCCGCACCATCGAGGCGACGTGTAACCGCTGAGCAGGCGCCGATGTTTACGAACACTGCACCTGCGCTACCGTTCTGAAGGAGCGACGATCTGGTCACCGCCCCCGACGATAATCGAGCTCAAGCTGAACGACCGGTAAACTAGCATGCAGCTTCCCAATTCAAACTAAGCGTGGTCGACTTTAGGCCGTATTCGATCAACCAAAGGGCCGCGCCGCACATATTGGAGAATCCAGCTCTCGGCATACGTATAGATACCTAGTGGGTTCTACTTAGGGGAAACATCCAAATTTTCCAATTCGTTGGAAGCGGCCAATCTGCGTCCTATCGACGTTCGAGGATCGAGTCCGCCATGTACGTACAGGCCGCGAGTATTCACGAGATCAGCCATCCGAGCAGGGTTTTGCGCGGCCAGCCTCGTACTTATGGTCCGTTTGGTATGGTTGCGACCCCCATGCGGTTCGCCCGCAACAGCGAGATCTATGGCGAAGACGAAGCAGCGGAATATCTGTACCAGGTGGTATCGGGTGCTGTCAGAAGCTACAGGATTATGGTGGACGGACGTCGTCAGATTGGTGCGTTTTATTTGCCCGGCGACATCTTCGGCTTTGAGGCCGGAGACAACCATATCTCTTCGGCGGAGGCGGTCTGTGAAACGCACCTTTTGACGGTAAAGCGCAGTGCCCTCATTGGTCGCGCCAGCCACGAGAGCGAGTTCACACGGCAGCTCTGGGACGCGATGGCACTTGAGCTCCGCCGCTTTCAGGAACATGTGATGCTCCTGATCGGCAGCGCTGAAGAGCGTGTTATGGCATTCCTGCTCGATATGTCTCGTCGTGCCACGAAGAACGCTGCGATCGAGCTGCCCATGTCACGGCAGGATGTTGCCGATTATCTCGGTTTGACCATTGAAACCGTCTCACGCACGCTCACTCAACTTGAGCACAATGGCGTGATCGCGCTGCCGACCTTGCGCCGAATCGAACTCCGTAGCGACAAACTGCCCAGCCGCGTTGCGCAGACTGGGCTAAGCTCAAGAGGCGCCGGGGACTACGTAAATTTCCGTGCACCGAACAGCCGGCAACTCGCAGCGCACGGCGGACACCAGAACCTCTGCTTGAGCGATCCAGGGCGGATGGCGGGATCGCCAGCTACATTGTTCCTCCGTGGAGCACCGCAATGATCATCGACTTTTTGCTTCGAGAACATCGCAATATTGATCTGCTTCTGGTCGCCCTCCAACGTGAATTGGAGATTTTTGAGCATGGCATCCGTCCAGACTATGAGGTCATTCGCGCGATTATCAGCTACTTTGAGGTTTACCCGGAGGTGTATCATCATCCTCAGGAAGATCTGGTTTTCTCCAAACTCAGAACTCGTGACCCGGACGCGGCTGCAATCGTCGGCGATCTGGCGCACGAACACCGGGAAGTCATCGACCGCCTGCACCACTTCGCTCGAGCTATTGATGGTATCCTCGCGGATCGTGAACTCGTTCGGCAAGACGTCGGCAACATCGTGCGCGACTTCATATTGCGGGAGCGGCGCCATATGATGTGGGAAGAACGAGATTTCTTCCCCGCCGCCGTCAAGGCTCTATCGGCTGAGGATTGGACCGAAATCGCATCCGCCCGCACCGATGCCGGGGATTTACTATTCAGCAAGACAGCGGAAGCGACATCCGATGCGCTAAGAGCGCATATTGGAGCAAGAAGCTGAAGCCGAAAGGAGCTCAGTCGCGGTTTCGTCCACCAAAGCCGATGGACCGTAGCTGATCGCTGATGTTTCACGATGGAAAGTGGACGTCAGGATCGTTCTTTTGAAATGAAGATGATAATTTTCCCGGCGCCCGCACGCTGCGCACGGCCGGGACGAACTCCGCGGTCGCGTTCCTTCGGTCAGCCGATTGCAAATGACATGGCCGAAATCCATGCGCTCCGGGTCCGGCAGGTTCCATGGCTGAGCGTCGGTAGATGCAAGTGCCAGAGCATGGCTCGGCTTACGCAACACTGATAACGCGCCAGACGAGCCCTACACGGACCTATCAAGATGGCCGGGGGCGGCCACTCGTCGAGCGCTGCGCCGACACGGAGTAGGATCTCAACCGATTGCAGCTTGGTTCGCTGACCGGATTGAATCACCAACGAAATACCGAGGCCCGCGCGGATAGGATGCGGCTCATTGCGACCGGTCAAGCGCTTGATTGCATTCCCAAAGTGCAATGCATAGGCCTCGGGTATGCCCTACCAATTTCGGCTTGATGGCTACGATGGTTGGGCGCGATATTTGAGCCAGCGCAAAGCTTATCTGTTGCGTGTCCGGTAATCGGCCCAAAGAGGAAGAAAGGCATCCGAATGCGACCGGACTTGGCAGAATCCTACGGGCAGCACCGGCTGCCGCGCTACACCAGCTATCCGACGGCCCCCCATTTCTCAGCATCGGTTTGCGAATCCGACTACCGAACCTGGCTCAAGTCGTTGGACGCCCAGCAATCCGCCTCGATCTACGTTCACGTGCCGTTTTGTCGAAGGATGTGCTGGTATTGTGGCTGCCACACATCCGTCGCGAAACGCCAGGAGCCGATCGCGATCTATGCAGCGGGACTGCGGACTGAAGCTTACCTCGTTGCAGAAACCGTTGGTCGACGGCAACCGATCTCTCACATCCACTTCGGGGGTGGTAGCCCGACGATCATGACACCTGAAACATTTGCTGATCTGGTCGGTTCGTTGCGCCATTCCTTCGCTGTCCTGCCTGATGCCGAGATCGCCGTAGAGATCGATCCACGCACGTTGAGCGAGCCGATGGCCGAGGCGCTGGGCTTTTGCGGGGTCAACCGCGCGAGCCTGGGTGTACAGAGCTTCGATCCAGTTGTTCAGCACGGCATCAATCGTCTGCAGAGCTTCGGACAGACCGCGATCTCGGTCGATCGATTACGCCGCGCAGGCGTCGGCCGGATCAATTTCGACCTGCTCTATGGGCTGCCCCTGCAAACGGTCGCTTCGTGCCTGGACACCGTCGCCAAATGCCTCGAGCTTCATCCGGACCGGTTTTCGGCCTTTGGATACGCGCACGTTCCTTCGTTCAAGAGACATCAGCGCAAGATCGATGCGTCCACCCTGCCCGACAGCGTCACGCGCCACCTCCAGTCCGAAACGATCGCGGAAGCTTTGGTCGATGCTGGATACGTTCGGGTGGGCGTCGATCACTTCGCCTTGCCGAACGACAATCTCGCCCAGGCGAGGCAGGAAGGCAGGCTGAGGCGCAACTTCCAGGGCTATACCGACGATTGCGCCGACGTCCTGATTGGTCTGGGAGCCAGCGCCATCGGCCGTATGCAACAGGGGTTTGCCGCGAACGCTGTCTCGACAAAGGACTACCTTGCTCGCATCGCCATGGATCAGCTCGCCGTCGCAAAGGGCTATTTGCTGACCGATGACGATCGCTTCCACGCCGAGCTCATCGAGCGAATCATGTGCGACCTGGCAGTCGATCTTTCCGAGACATCCCGTCGTTACGGCCGGGATCCGAGATTGGCCGTCGTCGATCATTCTCGTCTCGGCAGCCTTATCGCTGACGGCGTCGTGGCGATCGATGATGGCCGGCTCACTGTAGCCCGTGGCGCAGAGTTCCTGGCCCGGAGCGTCGCATCAGTCTTCGACGCTCACCTGCTTCGGTCCGGGGCTACACATAGTCAGGCGGTCTAGCGACCAAGCGGAACCCAGCGTTTCATATCCGAGCTCGGCATCCCCGCAACCGGTGCATGCTTTGGGTGGCGACCAATCGCACCGCTGAAGAACGCGTCGGTTGGTTATCCCGTTCGCCGCCCCGCTGCTGAGCCGCTCATTGGAACGGTCAGATGATGTTTTTTCCGTCGGCAGTATAGTGGCGTTGATCCAGCCCAGCGTTTTCCGGCAGAAACCCGTACCAACGTGCGCGCCTGATGCCGGGCCATGTTAGGGCGGCACTCCGCCCGACGTTGCCCAACCCCGTGCCGCGTTGCGAACGTACACATCGACGACAAACCTTGGTGTAGAATTTTAATCCCGGCCAATATCGACGGCATACCACGGCATAATTGAGCTCCGCTGAGCTTGTGCTTTAACTGGGGTCAGATTCCGGCGGATGTCCTCGCCGTGATCGAACCATCGGCTGGCTTCCCTCCGCCGACGAACGTCGGTGCGATGCATAGCAGCGTCGCTCCTCCCGGACGCACTTCGCCCGGCCGCTAAAGGCGGCCGGGCGTTTTTTCCTTTCCCAAGGCCCCTCACGATTACCGAGCGCGCAAGGCCCCAAAAGCGATCGGTTTCTCGACGAGAGACACCGGGCCGAGGATCAACGGTCGAAGGGAGCGGATCCAGCGCGCAGTTCGCGCGCGGCAGCGACCATGTTGGCCAGTGCTGGGCGGATCTCCTCCCATTTCCGCGTCTTCAGGCCACAGTCCGGATTGACCCAGAGCTGCGAGTCCTGCAGCCGCTTTCGGGCCAAAGCCATGAGTTCCGTCATCTCGCTCGTCTCGGGCACGCGTGGAGAATGGATGTCGTACACGCCCGGCCCGATTTGATTTGGATATTTGTAGTTCCGAAACGCGTCGAGCAATTCCATCTTCGAGCGCGAGGTCTCGATCGAGATGACATCGGCGTCCATTGCGGCAATCGCATCGATGATGTCGTTGAACTCCGAGTAGCACATATGGGTATGAATCTGGGTTTGATCGGCGACGCCCGATGAGCAGATGCGGAAGCAATCCCCGGTCCACTCGAGATAAACCGCCCACTCCGATCGACGCGGTGGCAATCCTTCGCGCAGCGCTGCTTCGTCGATCTGGATCATGGTCGCACCAGCATTCTCGAGATCGCTGACTTCGTCTCGGATCGCGAGCGCAATTTGACGGCAGGCCTCGCTTCTCGGAATATCATCCCGAACAAACGACCAATTCAAAATTGTTACCGGTCCGGTCAACATCGCCTTCATCGGCTTGTTGGTTAGCGATTGCGCGTAGCTCCACCAGTCCACGGTGATCGGCTTCGGCCGCGAGACGTCGCCAAACAGGATCGGTGGCCGGACGCAGCGCGATCCATAGGATTGTACCCAGCCGTTTTTGGTAAACGCGAAGCCGGCGAGTTGCTCGCCGAAGTACTGCACCATGTCATTGCGCTCAAACTCGCCGTGCACGAGGACGTCCAGACCAATGTCCTCCTGCCAACGTACGGCACGCGCAGTCTCTTCCTTGAGGAACGTGTCGTATTGCCCGTCGCTCATGGAGCCTCTCGCGTGCGCCGCGCGGGCACTGCGGACCTCTGCGGTCTGCGGAAACGAGCCGATCGTTGTGGTAGGAAACGCCGGTAGTTTGAAGCGCTCGCGTTGGATCTCGGCACGCCTGACAAATGGACTGGCGCGCCGTCGCGCGGTCTGATTGATCGCACTCATCCGGGCGGCGACATTGGCGTCACGGATCTTCGGCGAAGTTCCGCGGCGGATGGTGACGCGCTCCGATTCCGCGAGAGCGTCGGCGACATTCAGATCGCCTGCGAGTGCCCGTGCCAACGTCGCAAGCTCGCGAATCTTCTGAACCGAGAACGCAACGCAGCTCTTGACGTCGGAAGCAAGCTCCGTTTCGAGCTCAACATCGACCGGCACGTGAAGCAGCGAACAGGATGGGGCGATCTGTACGCGATCCCTGCCGAGTTTCGCAATGGCGGGATCGAGCCGCTGGCGCAGCGCCGATAAATTCGTCCGCCACACATTGCGGCCGTCGATCACGCCGAGTGAGATAACGAGATCACTTCGCCCGGCAGCAATGATCTGGTCCAATAACTCTGCCGCCCGAACCAGATCGACGTGCAGGCCAGCAACAGGTAGGCGCAAGGCCGTGTGAAGATTTTCGCCAAGGCCACCGAAATAGCTGGCGACCATAATCTTGATGGCCGGCCCCTCCTTGACGAGCCGGTCATAGGCATGCAGCAAAGATTTTCTTGTCCCCTCATCGAGATCAAGGACCATGCAGGGCTCGTCAAACTGGACCCAATTCGCCCCGCGTCGGGCCAATTCCTGCAGAACCTCGATATAGACCGGTACCAGGTCATCCAGTAGTGCCAGTGGCTGGAACGCGGGATCAGCACTCTTGCCTAGCTTCAAGAAGGTGACCGGGCCGATCAGGACAGGGCGGGTTTGAAAGCCAAGGGCCTTGGCTTCCTCATACTCCTCGATAGGCTTGCGAGAGGAGAGCCTGAAAGTCTGCCCCCGATGAAATTCCGGGACCATGTAGTGGTAGTTGGTATCGAACCACTTGGTCATCTCCTGCGCGGGTGCGCCATAGCCGCGAGGTCGGTGACCGCAACTCGCATCCTGGCTGTCGCTTTGAGAACCGCGTGCCATGGCGAAATACGTCTTGAGGGAAGCAGGCTCGACTTTCGAGGCATAGACGTCCGGGATGGCGCCGACCATGACACTGGTGTCGAGCACCTGGTCGTATAGCGAGAAATCGTTCGACGGAATGATGGTGACACCGAGGGATTTCTGGCGCGCCCAGTTCGCCGCGCGCAGGCCGGCTGCGTCCTCGAGCAACTGCTGTTCGTTGATTCTTCCGGCCCAATAGCTTTCGAGCGCGAGTTTGAGCTCGCGTCTTGGACCGATGCGCGGCGTTCCGAGCGTGGCAACCGGAAGTGAGAGAAGAGACATACCGTTAACCCCATGTTGGGGGCAAAGGCCATGGCGGACGCAGGCAGGAGACGTCACGCGAGCGACGGCTGCTTGGCGTACCACCGGGACACCCCGCCCGTGGACGAACATATTGTCGGGGCAGGTCTCCTGGCTCGCGGATCATCGCCACTGTCCGGTCTTCCCGAAGCCGCGCGGGCTTCAGTGACTCTGTTGGACAGCGGCTCGCCGCTTACAGTTGCGGGGGCAGCGCCGGCATCACCGGCTTCCCTCTTAGCTCCGGATCAAGCCGAACCGGAGAACCTCGACGACTTCGATTATCGGAAAGACAACTCCGCAGTCAACCTGTCAAAGTGATGCTGTTGACGATACACGGCCACTCTTGATCGCGACGTTGAAGCCACTCTCCAAGCATGGATATCGGGATGACCATCTCCGAGGCGCGTTCGCGTCGGACCGCGTGTCAGATCGTGCAAGAGACGCATGCGGCCTTCGCGATGAAGGTCACGGTGCCGGGACAGGCCGCTCTTCACGCGATCCAGCTTTCGAAGCGCTCATCTAGCACGCTTCGATGCGCCCCCGGTTCTCCACCAACGACCAAGGATCAGCGTGAACAGGCACAATATGCGCAAAATCGGCAGCATACTGAGCGAGCATGTTGATCTACCACCAATCCTGGTAGGCGCCATGCGGATGCTTTTGGCGATACTGCGCAAAGCAAGCATAGTGACTCACCAACGAAAAGAGTAGCCCGTAATGAAAATGGCTGTTTGGAGTGCCCTCGGCGTTTTTGCTGCTGCCGTCTTTACGGTCGGCCTGTTCGGCTGGATAGCAAAGACATTTATGAACCCGGCCGTCAGGCAGATGCTCTCGAGAATGTTGAGCAGCTCAAGCCGAAGCTAGCCCGACCTGAGACTTCCCTTCTTATCCGGTCGATACGACTGCATGGAAGTGCAACTCCCCAATGTTGACTACGACGACGACCACATAGGCGCCCGCTAACGTGTCCTACGCGAGCGACGAATTTCATATCGCTTCGCCTGCGTGACTTTTGAACTTCCTTAGCGCCGATTCCAAATCGCTCGCCGCTGACGAGCGGCTTCGCCGCACTTTCCATCTCCGCAGCAGCGACAACGACCTCCGACCACATGGTTCGATGGCGGCAATCCTGCACCCAACTGTCGTCAGGCTTCCGGCAGCAAGGTTTCCCAACTGCGTTGCTCGAAGATGCAGTGCGTGACAGGAATCAGCCATTAAAGTCGAAAGTCGCCGCGAACAGGCTTAATGGCAACATAAATGAGGTAAGCAGGTCGGGAAGTCGACACAGGCGGCACAAATCTGGTGCCAATTTCCTGGCACGAAGAATGCAAGTCTTCGCTCGCCCAGGCTTCTCCTCCTGGGCAGGTCCAGCATCGCAAGTTGAAGCTTTGGCTGACCACTGAGGTTAGCGGCGCGTGACATCGAGGGACGCGCCTGCTCGCGCGGGACATCAGCAGGTGCTCGCGTCACGTTGCCGCTAACTTCCAACGATCTCGCAGGCACGTTGAAGATTGTCCTCTTTGGAATTGACGCGTGGACGAGAACCAGATGGGCCGGCAGCAATGAAGGGAATGGCTGGAACGCGCGTACTCTGGTTTTGTTTCGCTCGATCGCTGATTTGCCTGGCCGGGCTGGCAGCGACGAACAACAATGTTCGTGCCAACGACAGCGCTCTCGTCGAAAGGGTCAAGTCAACGTGGCGAGCGCAAGACGGCGAGACCATAGAACAAATCATCTCCAAGGTCTCGAAGGTGGCTCACTTCGTCCCTCGCTCGTGGGGAGTAGCCGAAGGGATTGACCGAACAGAGTATGTGTACTTTTCCTGGACCAAGCACCAAGACAACAAATCAGACGAACAGTACGCAATCACTTGGACGATCGCGACCGACGGAACGATCAGACTTGCGTCGCCATATGCAAAGCCGATTGAATTGGGTTGGCGCGCCTTTGCCCTCTCGTTGATTGCCAGTGAAGTCACTGATGGCGAAAGGGACGCAAATCTTCGCTTTCTGCACGATCCTGTTAACTTTAACTTCGTGACGACCGCACGAGGCAAGCTCGGCATTCTTCTGCGGCGCGGCCGCTGCGATATCATTGAGCCCGTTGTGGTGGATTACGTGGCGAAATCGAATGACAAGCCGACAGCGAAGGGTGATCTGTGGCGCGTTTTGCTTTTGGTGAACTGTAAGATTCCCGGCCCCCGCTATTTTACCCACAACGGCGTCATCACTTTCGAGAAGCGCGAAGAACAGGATTGGCAGCCGCAATCTTTCCTTGCCAAGCGTATCGCGGCCTTTCCTCCAGGCTCCTGGTTCGATCGGATCGAGCCAAATGAACGAGAAACAAGAGAGAAGGCGCGAAGGGCCTCAGTCAATGATCGCACGGAGCAAGATCGCGACGCACGCCCTTGGCGCTGAGCAGCTCCGAGCAGCAGCCAAAGCACACGCACTCGGAAGCGTTGACCTGTGCTGATCTGTCTTTGCAACAGACCGGCAGCCTCTCTCGCATCTCGTCACAGGACAAAGGCAGGCAGCACCGTTGCTAGCGGCCCAATCCGCTAGAGAATCGATACCATGACCAGGCGACGACGTGCCAGCTTACGAGAGCCGGCTTGGTCCGGCCCGCACACGTGCGGTGAGCGGACGCAATCTGTGGCGCGGCCATCTCTAAATCCCATGTTGCAGGGGAATTCGCCGGGGCCTCCTGATCAGGCGTGCGCGTAGCGCATCGCCTCAACGCAAAATGGCACCCGCAGGAGCGTGAGCATAGCGACGCCGAAGGCGGCACGCGGGACCGAGTGCAGCGACGAGACCGGTTAAATGGGTACCCGGGAACGGGGCAGTGATAGCGACGCCGTCATTCTTCATGGCGGCGGGCCCCTTTCCCGAGTACCCCCGGCGAGGAGCTCCGCAGCCATCCGCGATGGATGGACCACAGAATGGAGACGGAAGATCTAGATTTCCTCATGTGCATTCGTCTGCGCGTCATAAATCCTGATCTGAAGCATGGGAAAGCGCTTCTTTAATTCTTCTCCACCCGCGCGGGCACCATCTCTCGTGGTAAATTCGGCTTTGAGTCTGCCGTCCACTTCAAGCCCGTAACAAGAGACCGGCAATTCACGGCTGGCTGCAACCATTTCGTTCCTATTGCGCAGTGAGGTGCTTGAGAACGATGCGTACGTGAGTCGCCCAAACTGCACCAGAGCAGGCTGCCTGAGTGCGATGACGCATGTTGTGGATCGATGCCTCGCACTGGCTGCGCCTGGGATGGGAATTCGTCCAGACAGGCGGCGCATTCAAGCCATCGGCTCGACATAGCTGCCCTCCCAGCCTGGGCCACGCGCACCTCGTGCTGAGCTTCGTGGTATCTGCCCTTCCGAATATTCGGGCAATTCAACGCAAGACCGTTGCGCACAAGCAATTCAGCAAGATCCCGCCCGCGACCGAAAAAGTCGTGGCCGTTCCCGCGGCCTGCTGGGCGGCGAGAGAGGGACATCCACCCACGTACATCTTCGTCTCGATCTGGATCTGCTTCGGCAACATGTCTGTTGAAGCTCGCGAGCTTTTCGATTGAGAAGGTAGGCGGCTGGCCGCCGGAATCGGATGCGATCCGTCTCTTTGGGCGGGATGCCTAGATAGCGCGGAGACGTCTGGGACAAATCGGCGCCATCGGGATCGATCCTTCCGGCGATGAGAAGCGGTGGCCCGAAGCGCTCCAATCCGATCGGCCACAGCGCCTCTCGGGGCCGCGCTCCCGACGGGAGTTCGAGAATTCCACCAAGAAGTAGAACGACCGCACCTTCGACGCGTTCGAGGGCTTTGCTATCGCCGACCATTCTACGCGAGAAGATCCGATAACCGACATCCAAATACCTATTCTCCAGATTGCCTGGGCGAGGGCTACGGTGTCGCGGGGCTTGTCGACATCGGATGAGGCGAACCCGTGCCAGCTCTTGGCTCGCCCATACTGGAAGAAATCACTTGAACCTCACGTCACGTCAGGGCGTAGGTTGGAAATCACAACCAAGCTTTCACTAACTGACGTCGAATGATGCAACACAGGTCAAATAACAGACATGGCGCGATCAAGCAGTCGAATGTAGCGACGCCGGATTGCACGTGGTGCTGAGCGGATGGACCAAGAGAAAGGCTGTCGGGATGAAACTGCGCGCAATGATGGCTGCATTGCTCGCGGCCATCGCATCTCCGGCCTGCGCAGCGAAACTCAGCGGCCCTCCGCGCATCGTCGACGGCAATACGATTGAGATCGAGCAAACTAAAATTCGGCTCTCGGGCATCGACGCGCCGGAGACGGATCAGATTTGCCTCGACGCCCATGGTCAGAAATGGACTTGTGGCATAGTTGCTCGCGATGAACTTATCAAGCATTCGAACGGACGAAGTTGGGATTGTCATACCACCGGGCGAGACGAATACGGCAGGTCACTCGGGAGCTGCTTCATCGAAGGCGAGGACGTGAACGCGTGGATGGTACGCTCGGGTTGGGCACTGTCATGGGGTCGAAATATCCATGTCTACGCCGTCTATGAGGTTGTGGCGAGCCATGCCTATGCCGGCCTATGGTCGGGGGCGTTTATCACGCCTTGGGATTGGCGTCGCCGCAACAAGGGAACGATCATCATTGGCGCGAGCTCGGTACCAACCGATGCCCAGGAGCTCCTGCTCGGACCCGCCTTGCTATCGGACCCGCCCTCGCCCGAGTGTCTGATAAAAGGCACCGTGAGCGGCAACGGCGAGCGCATCTATCACTTGCCCGGGCAATTCGGTTACGCACAAATCGACATGACAAAGAAGCAGGGTGAACGCTGGCTCTGCAGCGAAGCGGAAGCTGAAGCCACGGGATGGCGTAAAGCCGCGCGATGAGGCGACACATGCATGCCCACCATTCCCCGAATATATCTAGCGCGCTCATGAAAAAGCCTACGCGTCGGTCACTTTTGCTATCGCTGTTGGCATTTTCGGCGGTTGGCATGCGGCTTGGCGACAACATAGTTGACGCCAAGGAAGCAAAAAGGCCACCCAAGCCGGATAATATCCTTGCGCCGGATGGCGCGCTCAGGCGCCTAGTCGAAGGCAATGACCGGTTTGTCCAAGGCATATCACGAGGCGGCGATTTCAAGCGCGAGCGTCAGGTTTTAGTCGATGGACAAAATCCATATGCGGCGGTTCTGAGCTGCGCCGATTCTCGCATAGCGCCTGAACTTGCCTTCGACAGCGGACTTGGTGACCTATTTGTCTGCCGCCTCGCCGGCAATTTTGCCAACGATGACACGATCGCCAGCATGGAATATGCGGTCGCTGTGCTGAAAACGCCATTGATCCTGGTACTCGGTCACGATCATTGCGGCGCAATAGACGCCACGATCAAGTCGCTCAACGACGACAAGCCGGCGCCAGGACATATTCCGTCCCTCGTCGCTGCGCTTTCGCCTGCGGTACGGGAATCCCGACAGCAAGCCGGTGATGCGTTCGCCAATGCCATCCGGCAGAACGTAATCGATAACGTCAATAAACTTAAATCAGCGGACCCGGTTCTGAAGGCGGCAGTTGAGCAGAACAGACTAAAGGTAGTCGGGGGTCTGTACCGGCTCGACACCGGCAAGGTCGATCTGCTCAACTGACGCCGGCACCTTCGCACTGTCTGAACGTCTAACGCGCCTTCGGTCGAGCCGTAAGCGTAGCTCTGCGGTCCCTTGATTGACGTTTGACGTCAATTTGAGCCGCGTGGCGCGACGCCCGGCTTTCAAAATCCGGACAGTGCGTTGACGGCGGCCTCGAGCGTCTTCCGCTTGGCGACGCTGGGATCGAACTGTTAGGGTCTCCAGAGGCGTATATTTTCATGTCCTGGATGAGTAGGTCGTCGAGGTAGTCGGCGTACCCTGGCGCACCGCAGACGTCCTCGGACAACGACTCGCGGCCTCGAGGAAGTCCCTCCATCGTCGCGTTGTCGAACCATTTTTCGAGTTTGATCATATGGTCCCAGCTGTCGCCGACGCCTTAGAAATAGCGGATCGTCTTGGCGCCTGTCTCTTGAACGATATCGGTGGGCCGCGCCTTGCGGGCATCGGTCGTCCGCGACGGACAGTGTCCGTGCCATCGTTCATGCCCTTACCAACACGAGTGACTGAAGCCACAGAATGCACTTCGATATATAGTCGGATCTAAGCGCGGTCTCGGCGATACGAGATGAATTTGAGCAAAAATATCCTCGCCGGATCATTTGTCATGGAATCGATACACATCGTCCGGTTGAGGGCCCCGGCTCAGCTGGGGCTAAAAATGACATACAGCAGAATTACGACCACGACGGCTGCCCAGCCCGCTGATGTGAGGAACACTGTTGCTCGCGACGGCATCGGATGGTCTCTCTCCTGCATCAACTAACGAAGCGATCGCCGGTCTCGTAAACGCGGTATCGCTGGATCTGTTTTAAGACCATGCTTTGGATCCGGCATAAGCCGTAACTTTCTCGCACGCAATGGCTGCGATCACCGGCTGGAACGCGGTCTTCTGCGCCCTCGCTTACACGCCCTGAGCCTGGCACCTAAGGATCGATGGACTCGTGAGAATGCTACCGGAAACGCCGGTGGCCCGCACAGGTGAGCCTTGCCAATCTGATTTCCAAAGGGCTCCATTTAAAAAGGAGCATCTGCGTGCGTCGGGCGCGCTTTTGACATCAGCCTCATGATGCGCGGCCTCATTGCACCTGTCCCCAGGTCTCTTCGACAAGCGCGTCGATCATGTCGGATACATCATCTTGCCCGACGTTAAGTGTCAGCGAGATCCGCAACCGTGCCGTTCCCACTGGCACCGTTGGCGGCCTAATCCCACGAATATCAAAGCCGCGCGCCTGGAGTGCGGAGGCGAGCCGCATCGCGCGGGCGTTGTCGCCTACAACATAAGGAATGATCTGCGAGTTCGAAGAGCTCGCGCGACCGCACACAACGAGCTGCTGATGTGTAAAGTCGATCAGATCGATCAGACGTCGTTGCCGCTCAGGTTCTTCCTGCAGAATTGAGATTGCCTCGCGTACCGCGACCGCCATCAGCGGTGATGGAGCGGTAGCGAAAATGAATGGACGGCACCGATTGACCATGAAGTCGCGCAATACGCCGGAAGCCGTGACAAGCGCGCCCGCCGCGCCCAGCGCCTTGCCGCAGGTGTGGACCACCAAAAGATTTTCGCGCCCCTCATAGGGCGCGGTGAGCCCCCGTCCCTGCTGGCCGTAAACACCTGTGGCATGAGCCTCGTCCACGACCAGGAACGCCTCGTAGCGCTCGGCGATCGCGACCAGATCTTGAAGCGGCGCGAAGTCTCCGTCCATACTGTAGAGACTCTCCACCACGATCCAGACGCGTCCCGTCCCGCCCTGCGCGCGCCAGTTGCCAATCGTGTCTTGGACCGACTGGGCGTCATTATGGGGGCTTATCCGGACCTGGGCTCGGCCCGCTCGTGCGCCGTCATGAAGGCTGGCATGTACGAGCGAATCGAGGACAAGCAAATCGCCCTGCTGCGGCAACGTCGTCAGAACAGCGAAATTTGCGATGTAACCGCTGCTGAAGAACAGCGCTGTCTGCGCTCGGAAGAACCGCGCGGCGTCAGCTTCGAGAGCTTCGTGCTCCTCGCAATTACCGCGGAGGAGCCGTGACCCACCAGCTCCTATTGGCGTGCCGGCATCCAGCGCGATGCACAGGGCTTTCTTCATACGAGGCGCGCTCGCCAGCGCCAGATAATCGTTTGAAGCAAAATCGGTCCCTGTGCGCGGCTTCAGGCCGCGCAGCTGATCGACTTCGTTCAAGGCTTCCAGGGCTGCGACGTACCCATTGAGCGGCGTATTCATTGATCAATTATCCCTACCGCCCGCAGCAGGGCGCGATCAATCGAGCCTTCGTGGCACGTATGTTGGATTGTGTCACCTGGACGCGACAGACCTGCAAGAAAATCGAATCGCACCGGCCGCAGAACCAGGGCGCCTCCAGTCCATCGACAAGGGGACTGTAGTCCGGCGAACAAGCTGCATGTTCGGCTGGCTCACAATTCAGACCGTCGCGACCAAGCGAGCCATGCTCGCTCAGCGGCATCACTAAACGCGCGTCCTTGACTTCGTTCCATAACGTGAATGAGCCAGCAAAACGAGCGTGCCGGCGCGATCGATCCCCCTCGCGCAGCTATTCGCAGATTGCGTATCCGCATGCGCGCGCAAACTTCGTGCAGAACGGACAAATACGCGTTCGCTCGGCCATCGTGATCGAATTGTATCATAAGTGCGCGTTCTGCACCCCGGCGCTCGCTGGCGCCATACTCAATCTTGGCGCGTCAAATCACCGATCTCCTTGGCACGCGTCACGACAGCCGCGCACCTGCATGTGGCGCGGTCAATCTCATGTTTGGTATCTCAGAATGCATCGTAACAGATGACCGCGCAGATTGTATGATCGTTTCCGTAAATTTAGTCGGCGTGCTGTGCTTGTTCAGATGTCACCAATTGCGCGGTTCAGCCAAAGTGATATGCGAGCGGCCAAATTTATCGTAGACCAGACCACGCCCGAACTTCGTATTCGCAAACGCAGTCGCGCCGTTGCCTGATGCGCATCGCGCCGGAACACGGCTGCCAGCTTTGTACGAAACGGACGAATTCACATTGCTGTCACCGTCGACGTGCTCAAAGGGACCACAAGAGTACATCCTGAAGCGTCCGCGTCATGGTTATCGGACGCGAATAGTCGAGCCGTTCCGCAATGGCGGGCTCAAGCAGTAACAATTGTTAGTGCTCGATACCACGGGGCGGTACAACAATCTTCTACCACCCTGGGGTCCTTCCCGGGCATAGGGGACCGGCGACATGTACGGGTACGTCGAGCGTGCCAACATTGATCGCTATCTCAGCGTGCTCTACAGCACTGACCTTACCCATCATGAGAGACAGACGGTCACGAAGTTGTTGCTCGGCGAGTTGGACAAGCTCCGTCATGACCCCGCGCAGCTAGAGTTTGTCGAAAAGCGCGCCGCGAATGGCCGCGAAAGGGTGAACCACGCCAAGCGCCTGCGTGAATCCTACGCACTCGGCACAACAGAACGTGAAGAATCGGATAGGTTGTTGGTAGACGTCGAAAATCTACAAAGCCTGCTGGATGCTTTCATCGTGGCTTTCTTGCGCGGCATCTAAGACGGCGACTTGATCGTCGAATAACACCGGGTGCGGCGCGAGACGACTTGATCTTCGTCACATCCCCGCCTGTCCATCCGCTTCCAGCTCTGGCTCAGCATGGATCTCCATGGCGGAGGTCGACTTTGCTGACCGCGGCTCTATGTCGTGAACCACGATCCGTGGGATGAAAACCACCGAAATAGGCGCTACAAGGCCGGTTTCTAGCGTCACCTGGGACCAAATTGCATTCAAACATCGCGCTCAGTGAAGACAATGATGCGATGAAAAGCGTCTCGCTGGCGAAATCTAAAATGGTCCAGGAGCAGCACATGGCCTGTCATTTCTGCCGATTGCTTTACCGATTCCGCATGCGCGCATATACTGAAACACTGTTTCGATGTAGCAGGCACGAGAAGCCGAGAAGCAGGAAAGACTCTGGCTGCAGTGCTGCTTGATGAGGCTTGGCAGTGAATTACGACAATCCGACCACTGGTCCGGGGCAGCCGGTGCAGAGCGCGGCCGACGCCATGTTCAGTCCCATCTGAGGATGCGCGAGGGCATGCTGTCGAGAACAGCGCGTTAGGCCGCAACAAGCGCCGCTGATGCCGGCGTTGCGAGCGGATGGCATCGGCATCTACAAACAACATGAACAGGTCCGAGGAGCTGTTGGATGGAGCCGACGCGCCGCTCGGCCTCACGGCCACTTGCCATCAGCCTGGACCGCATCACCGCATGCGCTATTCTGCGCTGGCTGCCTCTGGCTTGCCGGCACCTGTCGTGGGCCCGAGCCGTTCAGTCGGATCGCGCCTCAGCTTCGACTTCAGCTGCGCTAGTTCAATAAATTCGTCCGCCTGCCGGCGAAGCTCGTCTGCGATCATCGGCGGCTGGATCGCAATGGTGGAGATGACGGTGACACTGACGCCGCGGCGCTGCACCGCTTTAACCAACGAACGGAAGTCGGCGTCACCCGAGAATAGGACCATCTGCTCGATATGCTCGGCGAGTTCCATGGCATCGACTGCCAGCTCGATGTTCATGTTGCCCTTCACCTTACGCCGACCGCTAGCGTCGAGGAACTCCTTGGTTGCCTTGGTGACGACGGTGTAGCCGTTATAGTCCAGCCAGTCGATGAGTGGCCGGATCGACGAATACTCCTGATCCTCAGCAATCGCCGTGTAATAGAACGCCCTCAGCAACGGGCCCCGCCTTCGATACTCCTCGAGCAGGCGCTTGTAGTCGATCTCGAAGCCCAGCGCCTTGGAGGTAGCGTGGAGGTTGGGACCGTCGATAAAGAGGGCGAGCTTTTCGAATCGGGACATGATTGCTCCAACTTCCAAAATGGATGCGCGGGACCGCGCAGGTTGCGCCACTAGCCGTCTGCGAGGAAAAAGCTGGAGGATAGCAACCAGGATTCCTTCCAATGCGCCGGGACGAGATCTATGTCGTGCTCATGCGCCGTGGCAACAACCTCGTTACCTATCCAAGCATCTCATTCGGACCTTCAGCCCGAGGATTGACCACCTCCGATCAGGTCTTTGACACATCATGACCGAGCTTATGGTTCCCCAGTCCAAATGCCGCCGTAGCAAACCAGCGCAGCAACCCGGTCATCAGGGGTTGCGAAGGCTGGTGCAGTTGCGGCCCACAATAGAGTCAGCACCTTGTTCCTAAATCACCCAGGCGGGCCTCTCTTAGAGGTTGACGGATGGACTGTCCCAAGGAATCCACTCGTCTCAAGACAATGAACTGAAGAAGCATAAGCGCTCGAGACAAGCTTATAGCAAGAGCATGCCTTTTGCTCGAGGGAGTTGCGATTATCAATCTGCAAAGCGCCGCGCATCTTGCGAATAAGCCCGTGTTCTTCGAATCGGCCGAGCATCTCACGGCGCAATCCGAAGGCTTCGGAAAGATAGTCATAGGTAACCGGCAGCATACGGGCATCCACAGCATCACTTGCCAAACAGAGCCAGGAGGCCAGCCGCTGTTCGCGATCGTGCCGAACTCCGCACAATCCTGCCTGAACGCACTGAAACGTCAGAGCTTGGATGTACCCAAAGAGATGCTTTCGGATCTCAGGGCGTTCCTTTGTCACTCGACGCAAATCCTCGACATGGATCCGCCGCGCGCTTCCGGCAACGAGCGCGACCGATTGATGCGTCGAAAGGTGCCCTCCCCACAAGAATGAAGCGCCGACCACCCCCCGATATCCTACGACTGCCGTTTCCAGCATGCTTCCCGCCGTGACAATTCTCAGCGAAGCGAGACCCGACTCTATGAAGTAGACGTGCTCGACCTGCTTATTCGGCTCATGCCGAGCCATGCCTTTTTTGATGGTGATCGGCTCGAGCGTCTCCCCTATTGCCGCTAGGTCTTGCAAGGAAAGTCGCGCCAGAATCGCATTCTTGACCAAGGGCCGCTCCTTGGGGTCGACCAAGGGAGGCCAAAGCGTCGGCCGCGTGCTGAACGCCCGCTTGTGAGCTGTACTTTTCGAACAGTCCAGCGCGTCGATGACGGCGGGCAGGTGGTCGGCCATGGTCCCTCTCCTGGTGTGCGTTTTTTGTACCCCGCGCGGTGAGTGGCCCCGCCCCGCCCCTGCGGAGATTGAGAGCGGAGCCTGACCCCTTGCCCTAAAGCGGAAAGCCAAGCTGTGCCATAGACTCACGGGCGTTCTGGTCTTCCGCACGTTTACGATGTCGCGCAAGACAGTTTTAGATCGCGACACAACCAGCTCTTTGAAACGCGCATTCTCCAGCTTGCAACGTTCCGGGTGGCAGCCCTCGTCTGTCAATGCCGATGCTTCGCAGAGAACTTGTTGTCACGGTTCAGTCATGTACATCTAGAATCCACGCGGTTAAGAATGCTCCCACAAAGACCGTACGCAAGGTACAAACAATCCAGCTTCTCGACAGAGTGCGTCATCTTGGCCTCAGATCAGGATCATTTCGTGCGATGCTGAGAGCTTGGGACAGTTTCCATGCGCATGGTCAGAACAAAATATTCGCTTGAGCTCGGCTACGCCGGATGTCGGGATGTGGATGAGCCTCGGCAGCATGTGCTACGTCACCGCAAGCAGCTTCGATCGATGCGACGCCTGCGTGGTCTGTGTCGCCGCAAGTAAGACGAGCAATTCCGCGAAATGGCCCAAAAATAACTAAACCATGACCACACGAAGCGGATTTTTATGACAATCGCGCCGTTCGCATTGTTGACGCGATATGACCGGTCCGGTGGAGGCGAATGGCGCGGGGAATCACCGAATCGTTCCGTCGCAAAACAATCAATCCAGGAGACATGGATGAAGTTAGCGAAGACCTCTGTGATCGCATGCGCCCTTACGGCCTTGCTTGCGGGCCCTGTGCTCGCGCAAGGCCTCTCAGCCGATACCAAGGGTCGCAACGGCGCAGAGAGCGTACAGGGCGGCATGAGCGACGATGAGGATTCGTCTCCTGAACCCCGCGCCGCGAGTCAAACGGCCGGCACGAAGTCGACGAAATCGACCAGGGACACCAAGGGTTCAGCGGGCACCACCGGGACCGCCACGCACAAGGGGATAGCCGGCGGCTCCGCAACCAGCGGCGCGCCGACAAGCGGCAAGCATCAATAACGCGCCCCCTCATCGGCAAAACCTCCGGTCGCGCGCTGCGGCCGGAGGTTTTATGCGGCGCCGATGGGCGACCGCCATGCGACACCGGCGCGATCATCGTTCGCGCCTCCTGTGAGAGCGGTGACTATATCCGTCCAGCGAACCGACGGTTGAATGGCATACGTGCTCGTCGGCGCCCCGATGAAATTGGGGCAGGTGATACTGCGCGCTGGCCGGGCCCATTGTCGGCTCAAGGCGACGACCGGCAGGGAAGAGAAGCTCTGCAGAAGACGACAAACGGCGGATCGCGGGATGCGGCGCGAACCGTATGTTGCTGCCTGAATGCCCTGCCACACGCAGGTGCCGAGTAGACATTGAACCGAATGTGCTTGAGCTGGCTGCAGGAACAATACACGCATCTGCTTTGCAGCGCGTAATCGCTCCCAAACCGATGACCACAGCGGGGCTGCGGTTGGACACGTTGTTCCACGTACGGCGCGAAATAGACGCACGGAGGCTCGATCCAGAACCCGATACTCCTGGCGATGGCCTCCAATGCTCCACACTGACGGGAAACCACTTGGCAAGCGATAATAGTCTCCGTCAATCACTGCGCAGCTGAGAACTTCGGCGAGATCGGGTTTCGGTCGTTCGGCTTCTCGCGACGCAAATTGTTTCGCGCTTTAGAGATCCCGCGCGTTTGTCCGATTCGTACAAAGTTTGCAGCTGCCAGCGCAGCCCACTCTATCAATAACACCATGCAAGCAAGTGCGCTGGAGCGAATAGGTATGAGGCAGGCCAAAGATCATTCGATCTTTAGCGTCTGCTGCGGCACGATGAAAGGTGATTCTATTGCTTGGAGAGCACGCCGGTGGTGGAGACTATTCCTGCTTTTTGCGGCGCTGCCTTTGCTGTGAGGCGGAAGGCGACGGAGGCAGTCGATCACTTTCAATCAAACGCGATCGAAGCATCTGATTTCACGGCCACGTCAGGATCTGAACGCGATATCGCGACAGGAACTTCCTTGTGATCCATACCAAGATCAAATCATGGTACATCATCATGAGTTGATATGACCGATTCACCCAAAGCCCAGACGCATAGTGCCGACGGGCATCACGGCGCCGCTGCGGCACGCGACCTTCAGGCGCATCTGGCTTGCGAGCCTCTTGTCTAATGTCGGCATCTTGATTCAAGGCGTTGGTGCCGCCTGGGCTATGACGCAGATGACGTCGTCGGCTGACAAGGTCGCGTTGGTGCAGACTGCACTCTTACTGCCAGTGATGTTGATTTCGATGCCAGCCGGGGCGATCGCGGATATGTATGACCGCCGTATCGTGGCGCTGGCCTCCCTTGGATTGGCGCTCGTCGGGGCGACCGGGTTGACGCTAGTCGCTTGGCTTGGCTTGGCTTGGCTTGGCTTGGCTTGGCCACGCCAAACCTCTTGCTGATGCTTTGCCTCGTTGTCGGCAGTGGTATGGCGCTGATGGGGCCCGCCTGGCAATCGTCGGTTAGTGAACAAGTTCCGCTGGAAGCACAGGTGCCTGCGGCCATCGCACTGAATGGCATCAGCTACAACATTGCGCGGAGTGTAGGTCCGGCAATCGGCGGGGTCGTGGTGGCAACCGGGGGTGCGGTGGCGGCATTTGCGCTCAACACGTTGCTCTATCTGCCGCTGATGATCGCGTTGTTGCTCTGGAAACGTATCAGCACGCCCCCGCGCCTGCCGCCTGAAAGATTGAGCCGGGCGATGGTGTCTGGCGTACGCTATATCAGCAATTCACCATCGATCAAGATTGTGCTCACCCGCAGTCTGGTGACCGGCATCGTTGGCGGTGCAATCACCGCTCTAATGCCGCTGGTAGCACGCGATCTCTTGCATAGCGACGCCCAAACCTACGGCATCATGCTTGGCGCCTTTGGTCTGGGTGCGGTGGTCGGCGCATTGAATATCACCGAACTGCGCCGGCGGTTGAGCGGCGAGGCGGCGATCCGCGCCTGTGCGCTGTCCATGGGCGCGGCAATCGCTGCGGTTGCGCTCAGCCGCGAACCGGTGTTGACCGCAGCAGCACTCGTCCTGGCGGGGGCTGTGTGGATGATGGTGTGGGCGGTATTCAACATTGGGGTGCAGCTGTCGGCGCCGCGCTGGGTGGCCGGACGCTCGCTTGCAGCCTATCAGGCGGCGAGCTCAGGCGGAATTGCCGTCGGCAGCTGGGGTTGGGGCCGTCTGACCGACGCGGCCGGCGTCGAAACCGCGCTGCTGGTGGCGGCCGGCCTGATGCTCGCCTCACCACTCATCGGCCATTGGCTGCCCATGCCCCGTATCGGCGCACGCGGTGAAGAGCCTGAGCCGCTCGCCGATCCCGAGGTACGACTCGCCTTGACCGGACGCAGCGGCCCGCTCGTCGTCGAGATCGAATACCGCGTTGCACAGGAGAATGCGAGAGCGTTTCATAATGTGATGCAAGACGTTCAATTGTCTCGTCAGCGCAACGGCGCCTACGGCTGGTCGATTGCGCGGGATATTGCCGATCCGGAATTGTGGACCGAGCGCTATCACTGTCCGACCTGGCTCGACTACTTGCGTTCGCGGAACCGCTCCACGCGATCGGAACGCACACTAGAGCAGCGGGCCATTCACTTCCACGTCGGCCCTGCGCCGGTACGGGTCCGCCGCATGCTGGAAAGGCCGTTCGGCTCGGTGCGCTCGAACGACGACACGACCGAGCGCGCGACCGGTGAAATGGGAGCGGAAATCGCAAACCCGCCAAAGGCACTCCGTAGCCGGCCGCTCCGCACCATCAAGTGACCCAGCTTGCTGGCAGGGTTGGGCCCGACGACAGCAATCGACGCGCGTCACACGAAAGAAGGTACCCAATATGGACGCTCTGTACATTGCTCTCGCGACAATCTGCAGGAGCGTCGGACCGAGAAAGCGACAATCGCGGGGAGATTTCCGTCGAGAGCGACGAAAGGCCCGGGCTTTTGTCCACTCTTTTTCAAAACTCACGCTTGCTGCACCTTCGGTGGCTTCGTAGTCGGCCAGCCGTACATTTCCAGCATTTTGGCCGCGTCGTCGAGCTGATCCAGCAATACGTCGTGCTCACGACGTGCCGTCGGCAGACACGCGATTTCCCGGGTTACGAACCTCGGTTCCACCCGAGGCGTTTTTCTGGTCATTCCGAAACTCGTTCTGCTCTTCTCCTGCCGAACTTCAACAAAGTACGGCCGAATAACGCCGCAAAAATGCAGCGCAACCCGGGCAACGCAGAAATAGCGCAATCAAAAGCGCATAGCTTGCTTGCGAAACTCAAAGTGACGAACTGCCGCTTCGGTCTCTTCTTAGGTGCATTCGAGGGTGATTCATGGGCAATCATGACCTTGTCTCCGGTAGCCTCCTCGCGCTGACCGCAACCAGCTTCGCGCTACTCTGCTCGAGCTTGCTCGTCTTTGCCTTCATTTGAAGCCGTGCTGGTTGCCTGGCTCGCGCTATCGGGGCGATCAGGCTGTCGGAGCATGAAGTGCTTCTACGCCCCCCAAGGGACAAGGTTCGCACGACCTGAACGACCGTCTCTGCTTTCGGCTCAGCCGAGCGCTTGGTCTCAAGTGGTGGCGCTTCAGACGCGACAAGCTCCGTACGTTCCGGACTGATCTAGTCCTTTCAGAAACGCTCTGTTCAGTTAGTGTCCGGCAAGACAATCCTGCCACTGAGCTTGTGGGCGGTATGGGATCGGACGCGCGGCGAAGATGAGACTGGACGAAGGTTGTGTACGTTCTCGTTGCTTACTCCCGTGCGCGTCGGCTCGTTGCCCTGCGGGAACGACATCGTACTATTTCTGAGCGAGGAGCGGTCTGCCGGCAGCTCCCGAACCTGGTCTCATCAGGTCAAGGTCGGTTCCTGCTCGCTCGTGGCGGTGCAATCGAACGGTTTGATGCGCGATCATGACTTGATATCTGGTTGCTTCCTGGCACTAACCGCCGCCGGGGTCGCCCTGCTCTGCTCGAGCTTACTCGCCGTTGCGTTCACCCTGTGAGGACCGCCCCATGAAATCACTCAAGCTGATCGGCTTTGCACTTGGAGCATCGATTGCAATGTCGACCGCGGCGTTGGCTGAGGAAATCACCATCGCGGTCGCCGGACCAATAACCGGCGGCGAGTCCGCCTTCGGGCGGCAAATGAAGAACGGTGCCGAGATGGCGGTAGAGCAGATCAACGCTTCAGGCGGCGTACTCGGCAAGAAGCTCGCCCTCGACATCGAGGACGATGCCTGCGATCCCAAGCAGGCGCGATCGGTATCGGAAAAGGTCGCTGCCGCTAAGATCCCGTTCGTTGCTGGGCAATTTTGCTCTTCGTCATCGATCCCAGCCTCGGAAGCCTATGCGGATGGCGGTGTGCTGCAGATTACGCCGGCCTCGACCAACCCACTTTTCACCGAGCGCAAGCTATGGAACGTGGCACGCGTCTGCGGCCGCGACGACCAGCAGGGGCAGGTTGCCGCCCGGTACATCACGAAGCACTTCGGCGGCAAGAACATCGCAATTCTGAATGACAAGACCACTTATGGTAAGGGACTCGCCGACGAGACGAAGAAAGCACTCAACAAGGCCGGCATCACTGAGAAGATGTACGAGTCCTATAACAAGGGCGACAAGGATTTCAATGCAATTGTCTCGCGACTGAAGCATGACAATATCGACCTCGTCTATGTCGGCGGCTATCACCAGGAAGCAGGCCTTATCTTGCGCCAGATGCGCGATCAGGGCCTGAAGACCGTACTCATGTCGGGTGACGCCTTGGCCTGACAAGGAATTTGCCTCTATCACCGGCGCAACTGGAGCAGGTACGCTCTTCACCTTCGGACCCGACCCGCGCAAGAAGTCGACAGCAGCTGCGATCGTCGATAAATTCAAGGCCAAGAACATCGATCCCGAAGGCTACACGCTTTATACTTACGCTGCGGTGCAGGTCTGGATGCAAGCCGCAACCAAAGTCGCCACCATCGACCCAAAGAAGGTGATGGACACGATCAAAGCGGGCTCTTGGGACACTGTGATCGGCACACTGGAATACGACGCCAAAGGAGACATCAAGCAGCTCGACTATGTCGTTTATAGGTGGGACGACAAAGGCGGCTACAGCGAGACTGACCCGACCGCATTCTGACGCATCCTGGCGCGAGACATCAAAGTCAGCGTCCCCACGGAGGGTCGGACGGTAATGCCGATTGATTGCTAAGATAGCAAGCTGCGGCCGGAAGAAATTGAATGTCTGAGCTCGGCCTATGCTCGGACCCTGCGCTCGCTCTGCCTGGTTGATTGAGACGATCCTATCGCCGGAATCATCGCAAAAAGGTCATCGAGGTCGGCGTAAGCGGGGTTGGCGATCCAGCGGGGATATCAAAGCGCGCCATCGAGCGGCTTGGTGTCCGCAGACCGCCATCGGTCCAAAGCGGGCACGCCCATGCGCAGTGTTGATCCTATTCCCGGACGCATAGTCTGCCACGGGTTCAATGCTCACGGGCTGGACTAAATGGCAGCTGGTCACTTGGCCCTAGGCAGATCTTTTGTGGCGAGCACGAGAGGTGTCGCTCGCCGGACTGCGGTCATCGGTTTCGGCTTATGGAGAGTTTCGACTATCGGACCGCGCGACGCGCGTTAGCTCAGGCACTCATCGTTCCACGAAGATGCTCGACCGGCAATTACGCGGCCCCGCCCCGTGGAAATCAAGGGCGGGGCCGCTCCCCCCGGGGAGGCCGCGCCGCCGATGACAATTGAAAGTCCAACTGCGATCTTCTGTCATTTATCTCATACGCCCAAGCGATTCACCTAGACCGCGGCTTTCGATCCTCAGTAACTTCCGCGACGTGCCGCAAGACCAGTTGAGAAAGCTGCACAACCAGATCTTTGAGACGCGCTATTTCCTGCCTGCACCGCGCCAACTCACATTCTTCTTCTGTCACTTTCGATACTTCATAGCGGTCCCCAGCCGCATGATTCATGTTGGACCTCAATCCGAGCAGGTAGTCACGAACGACAGCTAAAACATATCGTACCCCCGCACAATGCCAGAAAGCCCGTATTTTTACGTGGATAAACACCGTACGAAACGATCAAACGATATCGCCATCTCGGGTCAGTGTGCCATCGCAGCTACAGATCTGAGCGTATCGTACAGAATCTCCCTGCCTGGCATGAGGGGCCGCGATCGAACTTTGTTCTTCTTCGAGTCCGGGCTTGCGCGGCGACCTCAATTGCCCCCGGCTGATCCGCGATCCACCAACCTGGAAACCATGCTCTATCCTGGGCCGCTTCGATCGCCGCTTCGTTGGGACCTTTCGCGGTCATACTCCATAGTTATCGAAGGCTCTTCGGTGCAGCGGAGGTCCACATCATGCGCGCAGTTCTATCTCGCGAAATGTCCGTTCCTTCCTTGATTGAGCGGTGACCACACTCGCACTCGCACCGACTACGCCGCGCGATTGCATCGCCAACTCCATGGTGGGAATTGAGTTTGTTTGCGATACGAAAGATGTCAGTTGAGCCGACGTCAGCAAAGCCTTCCTGAACATTGACATCTGGTCGCTTTGGGCGACTGCGGCTGTGCTTTGGCGGGATTGCGCTCCCAAGAACGAGCTCGGCTCGAAAACATGTAGCACACCATCAAACGTTTTGCGAATGGCGAGTACTTGGCGCGCCAGGGAGACCGGCCTCTCAGCTGTGGCGTCGTGATCGGTGGCTTTCTGTCTCGTCAAAGAGTGGCGTCCGATCGAAATCAGATAACGTCCTTCTATGTACCGGGGAATATCCTAGATTTGCATACTCTTCACCTGCCGGAAATGGATCGCGATCTCTGCAGCATTGGCACGAGCACTATTGCCCTTGTGCCTCACTCATACCTCAAGGATGTCTCTGCAAGGTCCGCTGGGCTCATTCACGCATTTTGGCGAGAGACGCTGATTCACTCGGCTATCTATCGCGAATGCATCGAAAAGCTTGGCTCCCCAGAGGCGCTGCCTCGACTTTCGCACTTCTTTGCGAGATTGCTGCGCGGCTTGAGCTCGTGGGGCTGCTGGACAATGGTCGCCTTCATGTCCCTTTCACACAGCAAGACATCGCCGATGCATGCGGCCTTTCGACCGTGCATGTAAACCGGACAATCCAGGAGCTTCGGCACAGAAAGCTTATTGAATGGAACGGTCATGCTGTCGATCTTCTTCAGCGCGATCGGCTCGAATTGCTAGCGGAATTCCGCCCCTCATATCTCCTGCGCTGAATTGCCTCGGGTCTGCGCACTCTTCGCGCCAAAGCAAATCGACGAACGCCCCAGTGCCGACCCGCTCCGAATCTATTCGACTTGCAGTCGCGTTTGTCAGGTTGGTGTTGGCTCCAATTATTTGCACGCAGTTGCGGCCTGCGACCAGCCTGAGGTTGCCGTCACGAAGCTTCGTCGCTGTAGAGGCCTCTGCGGAGAGTACGACAAATCGAGCCGGAGAAATCGCTCAATGTTCACGTGGTACAAACCCCATGCACCTAAGCAGATGCGACATGCACCCTTGCGGATCGCGCATTACTTAGCTGCCCGCGAGAGATCGGGTGGATTTTCATGGTGCACGCCGCAGCTCAAGCGACTTGATTCGCACCTAGCGTCACGTTGTAGCATTTCAAAGCAGGACGCGAAGGGTTCCGGGCGATCTGGCGGGGCCGCTCGGCCAGAGGCGTGACAACGATACCCATGAGGTCGACGCTGCTCTAGGAGGATCTTCGAAATCATGCCGATCAGATGAGTGACGATGAACAGATGATCCGGGTGTCCGTGCATTCGGTGAATATCGACTTGGTAAAAGAGAAGCAACACCAGACTATTCGACATCGATCCTTTCTAGAATTTGCGGTGAACGCTTCGCCGCAAACAACCGTCGGCAGCCCTCCCTCTGTCGACGGGAGCTGGCGCGACGCTTAGCAGCCTCGTGCGCCCAGACTGACTTCCGTCCGGCCCTCGAAATGAGGCCGGGCTTTTTTTCCGCATGATGTGCGGCTTTGATGTTCTGCCACCCGGCGCTTGGTGGGTTGCGAAGAATTCGGGAGATTCGATAGCCTTGGTCTGCAAAACGCGAGCCGCATGGCCTTAATCCAAGAAACTCGCGAGCGCCGCTCATCACACCAGGGACGCAGGTTAGCTGGACCGGACAACTGCCTGCCTGATCCCATAATTCTATTCGATGGTCTCGCGGCTTCTGAAGAGCCATTAGTTATATTCATGCGGTTGCGGCTTGGATGGCCTTGAATCGTACGTAACGTCACATTGTACGATCTTGCGGTAGTTCACGATGATACTCGGGAGATGATCAGCTGAGCGAAACCACACCGGACAGTCTTGGGTAATCGTACAACTGCTGCGCGTTCACTACGGCAGCTGTCTCAGGCAGCCGGTCACTGATGAATGGGGCTTTGATTGCGCATCGTCGATATTTGTTGCTAAGGGCGGGATCATGAGGGCCGATATCGTTGATGTATGCGTAATCGGGAGTGGTGCGAGCGGCTCGACCGTTGCTTACGAGATCGCCCAGCACGGTTTGCGAGTGCTCCTCCTCGAGGAAGGTCGGGCGCTTCCTCCCGACGCCTCGCTGGCGAGCGTCCAAGATAGTATGGATACCGCGCTGGTGAAGTCTGCGGAAGATACGTTGACGCCGTTTGGACGTCCTTGGACCGCGTGCGCGCTCGGCGGCGGAATGACTTTGTACGCCGGAATAGCCTTCCGCTATCGGACCACCGATTTTGACGCGCGAGCGCGCGTGGCCGGAGACGCGCTTGACCCTACCTGGCCGATCAATTACGCCGAACTACGTCCGTTTTACGAGGAGCTAGAACGGCGCATGGGAGTGGCCCGCCTGGCCGGCGCAGATCGGTTCGAACCACCGAGCGATCCTCCCGTTCTGCCCCCGCATGATTACAGCGCGAAGGGGCGGCTGATCGCCGATGCCGCCGGGCGCCTCGGCCAGTTACCGTTTCCCACCCCATTGGCTATCAACTCCGTACCCTATCGCGGCCGGCCAGCCTGCCATTGCAACGGAGCTTGCAACGAGCATCTGTGTCCTACCGGCGCGCGGGCCGACGCACGCTCGCCATTCACGGATGTCGCCCTTCCGCCCGGCGCGCTGACAGTTGCACCCGGCAGCAAGGCTGTGCGCATCGACCTGGCTAACGTCAGCCGCGCGGATTCCGTGGAATGGCTGGATACTCTCAGCCGACAACGCGCTCGGATCCGCTGCCGCTGCGTGGTGCTCGCCGGCAATGCAGTGCAGTCTGCCGCCCTGCTGCTAAGGTCGGCTCAGCGGGCGGCGCCCAACGGCATCGGCAACGCCTCCGGCATGGTCGGTAGTGGTATCTCGTTCAAGATCAGCGGCTACGTGTCCGGCAGCACCGCAATAGATGCAATGCCCGCACGCCCCGCCGGCGGCCCATTCTCCACCGTTGCGATTTCCGATCACTACCTGGACGACGAGGCTCCTTCGGGACTCGGCGGAATGATCTACGAAGCAAGTCGGGTTGAGCGCACGGACTGCGACGGGAAAATAACACTACGGCTGCATTTCCTGGCGGCCGACCAGCCGATGCGGAACAATGCGGTCCGACTGGCTACCAGCCTGGACCGGCTGGGTTTGCCGAAGATCATTCTCGATTACCGGACCCATCCGCTGGACATACGTCGATTAGGCTATTTGTGCCGACGTGCGTCGAACGTGCTGTCGGAGGCCGGGGCGAAACAGGTCGAGTATCAGGACTCCAATTATCAGTTTGGCAGCGGACACCTGCATGGTGGCTGCCGTGCCGGTGTCGACCCGACCCAATCCGTGGTCGACCGCTGGGGCCGGGTACATGACATCGACAATCTTTACGTCGCGGATGGCGGCTTCTTTCCCTATTCGGGAGGCGTCAATCCGACATTCACCATTCAGGCGAACGCGTTACGGATCGCTCGAAGAATAGTCACGCAGCTCGCCTAAGGGCATGATTATCAAACGGAGACGGCTCATGTCCATCGCCACCCCGACTGCTCCTGCGGCCGTGACCGACGCGCGCGGATCACCACTACGCCGCGCGCTGCGCGTCACCGCGTCGGAGAAGTGGGATCTCAACAGGCGCTTTCCGGTCGTAATGACGCGCGCTTCGGGTGCGCATGCATGGGACATCAATGGAAGGCAATATGTCGATCTAACCTCCTGTAGTGGAGCTGCGCCGCTAGGAGCCGGATACGAGCCGGTCGTGGAGCACGCAGCCGCCGAGATGCGCCGTACTGGCGGCATATTGCCCGGCCCCCTGTCCGTGCATCGGGTCGAATTGGCGGAGCGGTTGGCGGAGATCTTCCCCGTCGCGGAACGTTCAATGTTCTTCCGCACAGGATCGTGTGCGACCACCGCCGCCGTCCGCCTTGCCCGCGCGTTCACAGGCCTGAACCATGTGCTTACCAGCGGATATCATGGCTGGCACGACTGGCAGTTGCAGGACCGGCCCGAGATGGGGTTGCCCAATCGGGATCGAGACAGCGTGGATTTCCGCTACAATCTGGACTTGCTCGACGAGCTGGCAAGTGTCCAGCGCGTCGCCGCGGTGATCATCACTCCGGAAGTCAACTTCTTTCCGCCCGAATACCATCAGGAATTGCAAAGGCTGGTGCATCGGCACGGCGCCTTGCTCATCCTTGACGAGGTGATGACCGGATTCCGCTACGGCATTGGCGGCTACCACATGGCGGTCGGCCTCACGCCCGACCTGATCACGCTAAGCAAAGGATTGGCCAATTGGAATGGCACTGTCCGCGGTCGCGGGGCGCGCGGACGTGCTCGCCGCCGCCGAGAAGACATACATGGGCAACACTTACCAGCGCGAGGTTACCCCGTTCGCAGCCGCACTGAGCACCCTGCACGCGCTGCGCGACGGGACCGTGCTGGCCCGGATGCGCGAGGTTGGCGATCAACTGATCAAGGGGCTTAACGAGGTCTTCGCCAGACAGCAGGTCGCGGCATGGGCATTCGCCTGGCCGACTATGTTCGATGTCGTATTTGCCAACGCCGAACTTGGCCACGGCTTTTTCCAGGAGATGTGGGCGCGGGGCTTTCTTATGCAGTACGGCGGCCGCTTCATGCCGTCGGCGGCGCTATCCGGCGCCGATGTGCAGGCGGCCATCGAAGCCGCTGGAGAGGCTTTGCCGGCGGCGCTATCCCGCACGGAAAACATCGGCGGCGATCCGGATCCAGTCGCAGCCGCTGTACGGTTCGCCAGGGACCATTTCGTGGCCACTCCGGGGGCGGTTCGGCGCTGGTTCACCGCGCCCGGCTGCGGATGAGCACGCATTTTCCAACGGAGAACACGGCCATGCCGCTGCCCAATCCATTTTCCACATCCCCGGTGCTGCTCGGCGGCGAGAACCGCTCGGGCACCACATTGCTGAGCATCGTGCTGGATTCGCATCTGGATTTGGTAGTCGGACCGGAGATAGACTTCCTCGAACCACTCAATCTCGGTCCGCACGTCTTGCGCGCGATCGACCTGCTGGCGTCCGGCGATTCCCGGGTCGCGGGCATGACCAAAAACACTGTCGACCCGTTCTGGTATGACGGGGTGCATTTCGTGGTCCAGTGCCGCCGCTTCGGCCTCGACTTCGATGACATGCGTGAATTGGTCAGCAAGGTGATGGCCAAGACGGGCGACGATATTGTTTCGTTCGCCGCCCGATGCCGCCTTATCAACGAGATCGGCGAATTGCGTCGAGCACGTAGCGGGGCCCAGCGCTGGGGCTTGAAACTGCAGCGTAAGATCGCCCAGACCGACGACTTCGCCCGGCTGTGGCCACGCGCACATTTCGTTCATATCGTGCGGGACGGCCGCGACGTAGCCGCCTCTCATCTGAATACCGTTCCTGATTGGGGATATCGAACGGTTTCCGATGCCGCGCGCGGTTGGCTCGAAGTGGTGTCCCGGCCGCATCGAATTGCGCCGCCTGACCGTTATCTTGAGGTGCGTTACGAGGATCTTGTAAGCAGTCCCCGTCCCACTCTGGCTCGAATTCTGGACCACCTCGGCCTGCCTTGGGATGAGGCCGTGCTGCGTCACGCTGAATACGAGCACGTATTGTTCGAACAACCGCACGGCCATCCGGCGGCCGAGGCTGCGGGCAGGCCGCTGCACCAGGGCAGGATCGGTCGGCACGTCCAGGATCTGGCGCGAGCCCAGATCGATGAGTTCGAGCAGATCGCGGAAAGTGAGCTGAGCCGACTGGGATATCTGTCGGTTCGCAGCGTGTCTGGCGACGCGTGAGCCGCCCGCGCAATCCCGCTCCGCTGCGCGGACTGCCGCGAAGTTATCTCGCGTTGCTCGTCGGCCAAACTATTTCGCTGCTGGGCTCCAATGTAACCATGCTGGCGCTGCCGCTAACCGCAATCACCTTGCTGGATGCTGGCCCGACGCAAACGGGGCTCCTGCTGGCCTGCGGTCGGGCGCCGTACCTGGTGGTGAGTCTGTTCGCCGGGGTCATCGTGGACCGCCTCCCGTATCGGCAGATCCTTTTGACCGCCAATTTGGCGATGGCGACGACGCTTGCCACGATTCCCTTGTTCGCCCGCCTTGGACATCTTGGACTGGTTCAGTTGTACATGACAAGCATGCTGGTTGGGGTCGCTGCAGTGATCGCCGACGTCGCATATCTGGCGTGCATACCCACCGTTCTGGAGCGCTCCCAGCTGGTTCGGGCGCAGAGTTCATTGGAGCTCAGCCAAGCGGGCGCGATGGCGGCAGGTCCGTTCCTGGCCGGTTGGCTCGTCACCGAATTCTCCGCCCCGTCCGCAATACTGGCGGACTCGGTTTCGTTTCTGGTTGCCGCCGCGTTGCTGTCGCTGGTGCCGATGCGTAGCGGTGGGGGCTCGGAGGCCGCATCGAGCGCGGTGCTCGGCCAAGTGGCAGAGGGGCTGGCGAGCGTGTTCGGCAATCCGATTTTGAGGGCAGTCACGTTGGCCAGCGCGACATTCGTCTTTTGGCACAACGCGTATTCTGCGGTCTTTCTGCTGCATCTGACCAAGGGTCTCGGGTTCGACGCCCGGATCGTCGGCATGGTGCTCGGCATCGGTGCGCTGGGCGGAGTGGTCGGCGCGGCGATCTCCCCGCGGGCGGGCCGGGCAATTGGCCTCGGCCCAATTTTAATGGTTGGTCTGGCAGTGAGCGCCGGAGGAATGGCCGTGACGGCCCTCCTCACCCAACCCTTGTGGGCCGCAGTCGCATGCGTGGCGCTCTCCCAATTCATTCTGTGGATCGGCCAAGGAATTTACAACGTGCAGCAGGTCCCCATTCGATATGTGTTGGTGCCGCAGCACTTGCAGGGCCGGGTCAATGCGAGCATCCGCAGCGTGGTGTGGGGATTGGCCTCATTGGGTGCGCTGGCCGGCGGCGCGGCCGCTGCTGCAACGAGCCTGCGTACCACGTTACTCGTGAGCAGCGTGCTTGGCACGGCCTCGATAGCGTGGATTTTGCGGTCGCCGCTGCGCACCACGCGCAGCTTGCGTCCGTGACTGCGAGGCACCCGCTCATGGACCTCAAAGAGTTCGTCGATCTTGATCGGCGGCCGGGCCGGCTCCTGGTGTGGCGAGTCAACGTCCCAGCTCCTGTCAGGTGGCGCCCTGACCCACGCCGGCCCTCCTATGTTCAAGAGGAACATCTTCGCTCTGCGGACGATGGCCAGCCGGGTTGGCTTGGCGCAGCATTCGAGTTGCCAGGTGAGTTCAACGCCGCCGCGCTACGCAAAGCGATCCTCGGCTGGGTCAACCGGCACGAGGTATTACGCAGCCGCTTGACCAAGGAGGGATCTACAATTCATCGCACAACGATTGATCCAGACGCGGTCGCGCTTGAGAAGACCGTTGAGGGTGAGCAGGTCGATGCCGACGACTTTGCTCAGCTCCTGGAAAAGCTGTTCGACGCGGAGACCAATCCCCTGCGCTGGCCAGCATATGTCTTTGTTACGATCAGCCGGCCGACATCGACGAGCCTCCTGCTCGCCTGCGACCACTCTGTTAGCGATGCCTATTCGATGGCCTTGGTACCGCATGAGATCCGCGAACTGTACACAGCCGCGATCCATGGAGTGGCCCCCCTGCTGGCACCGGTGCACAGCTATCTGGATCACGCCGAGGTCGAGCGAGAGCGACTGACAGGCCTAACCGATGACCATCCCGCGATCGGCCACTGGCGCGAACTGATCGGGGCGAACGGCGGTCAATTACCCGACTTTCCGCTACCATTCGACGTTCCGGAGCGATGCCTGCAGCGCAGCGGGCAAATGTGGCTACTCGATGCGGCTGGGGCATCCGAATTCGATCGCGGCTGCAGGTCTCAGGGCGGAAACGCGGCGACGGGAATATTCGCCTGTCTGGCGCTGGCAGGAAAAACACTGGCGAACCAACGGCAATTCCACGCCGTTGCGCCCTTTCACACTCGGTACGATTTGCCATCGATGCGTTCGGTTGGATGGTATGTCGGGATGAGCCCGGTGAGCTTCCGGGTGGCCGATACGTTGCCCGAAATCCTGCACGCCGCCCGGCTCGAGCTCAAACGCGCCAAGAAAACAGCTCAAGTGCCGTTTTCGAAGGCCATGGAGCTGATCGGCACCACGCTGCGCGACCGCTTTATGGTCTCTTACATGGACAACCGGACGGTGCCCGGGTCGGACTGTTGGCGCCATTGGCGGACGAAGTTTCTGATCAGCCGCAGCTCTGATGCTTGCGAGACGTACCTATGGGTCAGTCGCTGGCAGGACGGGATTTCCGTGAACTTCCGCCATCCTGGCACAGCCACCGCGCGAAGCGCAATGGACCACTATCTTGCTGAAGTGGCTGCGCAGGCTCATCTGATCGGCCGCGCACGTCCACCGCCGCGACGCTCCATCGATTGACGAAGGCAGCTGACAGTTGACCAAGAGCCGCCCGCGCTACAATCAGATCATCCGCGATTGGGTGATCCGAAGCGAGGTCAAATCCGGGAGGTCCGATCAAACCCTACCGGGACCGGTACCTGCAGGGAGGCCGGCGCAAGCATATGCCTATGCGCTCCATCTTCTGGTTTGGACGAACTTCTCACGGATGGCTTGCGAGCGATCAAGATGATCGTGATCAGCCCGACTCGACACAATTCGTATTCCTGAAAGTAACAAACACAGTGCCGACCTGCATGTCGGATTTAGAAACCGATCAACTGCGAGGCAGCATCCCCGTATGCGGTTTTTCCAAATCGGGTTAGACTATGGCACGGCCGTTGCAGGTCTACGTTCAATGAATGGATTCCTTCCTGCATGGAACGGATTTTTTCGCGATTTGTGCTGATGCAAATGTATTGGCAACGTGATGACGCAGAGGCACCCATCGACGATGCTTTCTAACAGCTATCCAGAATACGAGCTGCAGCTGACGAAGACGACCAACGCGCTACCAACCTCACTGGGCGATTGACTTGGGCTGAACAGGACTGCTTCAGCATGCCTTCTGATCGACACAATAAAAGTACTAGGCGCGCAATCGAAGTGGCGAGCCTAAAGGATCTACGAGAACTGACGCAGTTGCTCTGGCATTTATTCAAGACAGTTGACCGGCTTCCCAGAGGGCCAGAGCATGCAGCAGCAGTTCAGACGATCAAGCGCTTAGAGCGTCGGCTGGCGGTTCTGGTTCATGCATCTGAGAAAGCTCGAGCTGCTGGCCCCGGGGTCGCTAGCCCTGCCAGCTCGCCGAATAAATGATTGCCACACGATCAACAAAATCATCGAAAGATCCTACCTATGGAGCATCGCCAAGACCCGCATGGCGACTGGAGATCGTGAAAGAAATGTTCAAAGCGCACCTATCCGGACGACAGCATCGTTGTAATCGGCCGTCGTGCAGCGGCACGCGGGAGATTACGCGGCAAGTCTTACAAGGCTGAATGAGGGCCGGATAGTCGCGGGCGCTAAAAGCGCGTATTCCTGAGCAGGATATCACCTTCCACAGCGCGTGGATAATGGGCCGCCACTTCGAACGACGGCAATAGTTCGAGAATGGCTTGCATCGACAGCTGCCCTTCGTAGAGCTCTCTGTCGCTATATTCCGTGTAGACGAATCGCGTGTTGCTCAAGGTCTGCATGCCGCCGGCGATGACGTCGGCCTCCGCGCCCTGGACATCCATCCAGATGAAATCGACCGTATTCACCTTGGCGTCGCTGCACCAATCGTCCAGCCGTCGGGTTTCAACCGAAAACGGGCGATCGAACCGAACCCAATCATACTCGGTAAGATGGTTTTTCGGCCGGCGTATTGAACCGGAAAGATCCCATTCTTTTGCATCTCCATCCGCATTGCTTGGATGGAAATCGATCGTCCCGTTGCGATCACTGATCGCGATTTCAAGCAGCTTCACCTTCTCGAGGGAAGGACCCAACTTCTGTTTGAAGCGCGCGATCGCCCGAGGGTCCGGCTCAAAGCAGTAAAGCCGAGCTTGTGGGCACAGGGCAAGAAAATGCTGCGTATCGGTTCCGTCATTGCAACCGATATCCAGGATGACCGGATCCGGCTTCTGAAGAAGCGAGATGATGTGCTGATGTACTTCTACAGACGACACAGGTTGTTTTTCCATTGGCGCGGAGATTGGTTGAATTCGTCCTCAAACCCGCAATCACACGGCAGACGCTTCGGCACAACGTATATCAACGTATATTAATTTATACGCTGATCCGATCCCTCAGCGAAATGCCGTCGATATCAACCAGGCCGGCCGCATAGTTGCTCCCCAGCCGAGTTCGTACGAGCAGATTTGGTCGCGGGCCGAGAAAGAAGAACCGCGGAGAAGCTATGGAAAGAGACTGTCGGCGCTCGATTACCGTCAGGTCGCCCTCCTGACGAAACGCAATGTCGGATTCGTAACAGCCTGGGAAGCTGTGTACATGAGAGTGCTTGCTTCCGAACGAACACAGAGCCGGCCAATACGCGATTCAGCAGAACTGCAGGCGGATTACTCTGCTCATCTCTGGCCTGGCTCTTGCAACAGTGGGGCTGTTCACAATGTGCCCATCGTCCACTTGTTCAAATGCTCAGGAGGCCTGCATGAATTTCCGTCCGCTTCACGACCGCGTCGTGGTCAAGCGCATCGACGCTGAAGAGAAGACAGCTGGCGGCATCATCATTCCCGACACAGCCAAGGAAAAGCCCTCGCAAGGCGAAGTCGTCGCGGTTGGCCCAGGCGGACGTGACGACAGCGGTAAGCTGATTCCGATCGATGTGGAGGTCGGCGATCGCGTACTTTTCGGAAAGTGGTCAGGAACCGAGGTCAAGGTCGACGGTCAGGAGCTGTTGATCATGAAGGAGAGCGATATCATGGGCGTTCTCACCGATGTGTTTTCCAAGAAGAAAGCCGCCTAGTCCAGCGCTCCCACCGCTCACCCCCGACGAGCGCCCTGCCGGGCGCACCGCAGGATGAGAAACTACACAGAGGAATTCGATTTATGACAGCCAAGGAAGTCAAATTCGGCGTAGAAGCGCGAGACCGCATGTTGCGTGGTGTCGACATCCTCGCCAATGCCGTGCAGGTCACCCTCGGTCCGAAGGGCCGCAATGTGGTGCTCGAGAAGTCGTTCGGCGCTCCCCGCATTACCAAGGACGGCGTCGCCGTCGCCAAGGAAGTGGAGCTTGAGGAAAAGTTCGAGAATATGGGCGCCCAGATGGTGCGCGAAGTCGCGGCCAAGGCAGCGGACGCGGCCGGCGACGGCACCACCACGGCGACCGTGCTTGCGGCGGCCATCGTGCGCGAAGGCGCAAAGTCGGTTGCCGCCGGCATGAACCCGATGGATCTGAAGCGCGGTATCGACCTCGCGGTCGAAGCCGTCGTGGCCGACCTCCAGAAGAACTCGAAGAAGGTCACCTCGAACGAGGAGATCGCCCAGGTCGGCACCATTTCGGCCAACGGCGATGCCGAGATCGGCAAGTTCCTCGCCGACGCCATGAAGAAGGTCGGCAACGAGGGCGTGATCACGGTCGAGGAAGCCAAGTCGCTCGAGACCGAACTCGACGTCGTCGAGGGCATGCAGTTCGACCGCGGCTACATCTCGCCCTACTTCGTCACCAACGCCGACAAGATGCGCGTTGAGATGGACGACGCCTACATCCTCATCAACGAGAAGAAGCTCTCCTCGCTGAACGAGCTGCTGCCGCTGCTCGAGGCCGTGGTGCAGACCGGCAAGCCGCTGGTCATCGTCGCTGAAGACGTCGAAGGCGAAGCGATCGCCACCCTCGTCGTCAACCGCCTGCGTGGCGGCCTGAAGGTCGCGGCCGTCAAGGCTCCGGGCTTCGGCGATCGCCGCAAGGCCATGCTGCAGGACATCGCGATCCTGACCGGCGGCCAGGCAATCTCGGAAGACCTCGGCATCAAGCTCGAGAACGTCACGCTGCAGATGCTCGGTCGCGCCAAGAAGGTGATGATCGACAAGGAAAACACCACGATCGTCAACGGCGCCGGCAAGAAGGCCGACATCGACGCCCGCGTTGCCCAGATCAAGGCGCAGATCGAGGAAACCACCTCGGACTACGACCGCGAGAAGCTGCAGGAGCGTCTCGCCAAGCTCGCGGGCGGCGTCGCGGTGATCCGCGTCGGCGGCGCGACCGAGGTCGAGGTGAAGGAGCGCAAGGATCGCGTTGATGACGCGATGCATGCGACCCGCGCGGCTGTCGAGGAAGGCATTCTCCCGGGCGGCGGCGTCGCCCTGCTGCGTGCTTCCGAGCAGCTCAAGGGCCTGCGCACCAAGAACGACGACCAGAAGACCGGCGTCGAGATCGTGCGCAAGGCGCTCTCTTGGCCGGCCCGGCAGATCGCGATCAACGCCGGTGAAGATGGCTCGATCGTAGTCGGTAAAGTCCTAGAGCAGGGTGAGTACTCTTACGGCTTCGACGCCCAGACCGGCGAGTACGGCAACCTTGTCTCAAAGGGCATCATCGACCCGACCAAGGTCGTGCGCATCGCCGTCCAGAACGCTTCCTCGGTAGCGGCACTCTTGATCACCACGGAAGCGATGGTTGCCGAGCTGCCGAAGAAGATCGCGCCGGGTCCCGCAATGCCTCCGGGCGGCGGCATGGGCGGCATGGACTTCTAAGGTCCGGCCGCTCAAGGCGATCCACGAAATGCAGAACCCTGGCAGCAATGCCAGGGTTTTTCGACTTCGGCCAGTCTTGCACCCGCGGGGGGCTATTGCCAGCCGGAAGCTGACGGCTGGCCCCGAAAAACCCGACGGCCGACCATTGAGCCATTATATCAGCGCCTAAGTTAGCTAGCCTGACGTCTTCGGGCGCCGCTCGGCCTTGAGCAGAATGAATGGGCATCAGCATAGCGGCGGATGAACCCGTAGTGTATGCTACGGAAAATACGCTGACTGTGCTCCACCGCGTGCCCGAATGCGTTTTGCCGATCACCACCGAATATTGATGACGTTCCATGAGCACATGTCCTCGGATCGCGGGTTTCGGACCTCTCAATTCGAAGCCAACGTTCCAGATCGATCCAGGGATCTGGTGTGTGTCAGCATGTTATCTAGTTGAACTGCGGGGGGCACAGGGCCGCTTAGATGATGGGGTATGAGTTTTGACTAAGGAGCAACTTGCTCGAGACGCCGCAGAGATCTTTCGATTGCTGCGTGCATTTCGATCGATCAAAAATCAAGCCGCGCGGCGCCGCGTTATCGAGGCTGTAGAGGCAATGGTCGAGGGCCGCAGAGCCGACGAAGCTCTGAACGAAGCCGCGAGCGATGTACATTTACTATAGAGTTGCGTTAGCAAGCCGCGGACCTCGACATTCGGGTGGACAACGTTTTCTTCCGAACACGGTGTTTGGCATTGTCGCAGCTATCTGACCAGGACAGTTGTGGCGGCGTGCCAAGATACTTCTCGGGAAAGCAGGGCCATCTGGCGGTGGCCAGGAATAAGTTCGGCTCGGGCGATAGGAAGTCGCTGCGGAGGACACCGCGCTAACGGATACGTCACGAGCGCGCTCGTTACTCGATTTCCTTCAGGCATGGACGATCGATCCGGCTGATCGAGCTTGGGAGAAATAGCGCCGACAAGCTCTCTGGTAGCGCCCTGATTAGCCACAACGCACCAAGATCACGTAAAGAAGCGGCCCACCGAGGGGTTGAAGCTAAGCTCACCGAGCCGCCGGTCGCCGAAATCAGCGGCCGCGCTAGGGCTGAAGAACACGAAATGAAAACAGCTCCCGCTGCGCTCGCATCATCGGAATGCATTTGGGTTCCGCAAATGACGCGTGTGAATCTCGGCCAATACGCGTCAACGTCCTGACGGGTACCCCGATCCTGCCCTTTTGTTTGCTCACCGGTGTCTTCGCGTACATCGGTTTGGACGAGCATGCCAAATCGCGTCCACTCCGCGAAAGCGGGAAATAGTCCCATAAAGCCGCTCGCTATCACTGTAGGCAGGTGCGATCGTTTGGGTTGTTGCAAGCGCTGACGTCTCGTCCGGATCACTGGAAGGCGCTCGCTCGCGAAAGGAGCTTTGGCACTCTCGGCCCGCCAATAAAACGCCGCGAATTTACGGTCGTTCGCAACCTATTTGCAGATCACTCGTTGTAAGTATCAAGCCGGCGTGCCAGCCAAGGTTTTCATCGAGCGACTTAGCGGGAGCTTTCGCCGATGGTAGCCATGGATTCGGACATCTTCGCGGATTTGCTCGCTGACCGAGCGAACGACACGTTTCTTTCGCCAGTTCCTGTTGAGATCGATTGGAATGCAACTGCCTCGAGGAACGACGAGAAGGTCGTTCCGTTCGTTCAGGTAGACGTCGTACATGGAAGTCCTCTCTCCGGCTGAACATAGGCCGAAGCTCAGACTCTTTGGTGACTTGGACGACACAGTCTCGAGAAAGTGCACAAGGGATTTGCACGGAACGCCGAAGGCTGCGCAGTACGATTTCAGCCTCATCGCAAGAAGCGGAGCGAAGCCGAAGCAACACTCCGCGACGCCGCCTCGATCGGCACGAGCCTCAGCTCTCGGTTTGGCACGGCCCTATGCTCGTCGTTGCCTCATTGGGCCGACAAATGACGGTAGCATTCCTTGTTGCTTGTTGCCGCCTGACGTCGACGATCTAACATCTGCGTTCAGCATCTTGACCAGCTATTTCCTGGTGACTCTTCTTGAAATGGAGGAAGTTACAGACATCAAAATATTCTATGTCGTTCAAGCGGAAGCCATACGCCGATACGTGGTTCACGAGAACGATCGGATCGAAAGCGAACGCTTGGAACCCGTTCGAGCAATCTAACCGAACATAGTCATCCGTGCGCACCACCTCCCGAACGGCAATGCCGCAAAGATCATAGTATTCGCGGCGAGCCAATGTTGCCGTCTCGCTCGTCGAAAAAAGCGACAAAGCTAGATCAAATGGCGTTTTACAGACCAGCGTCAGAAAGTCGATCGGCGCATCCATCGTACCAAGAAAATTAAATGGCAGTATGCAAAGCACCCTTTCCTCATATCGGCGCATTATCTCCTCGATCAGCCGTGTTCTTTTGAAGAACTTTCCGGCCTCACAACGGATCACTGCTCCTCTCCTGCTCTTTAACCGGCGCAAACGAGGTGGACTTATATCGATGCCAAGATAATCATTGTCGTCGCTTTTGATGCCGATAAGGCGATAGCCGCTGCAACCTACTTCTATGATCAACTCGTATCGGGTCGCATCCAGGAGATCGAGGTAGAACAGTTTCTCGCGGCGGTGGAATCGACGCACCTCAGCGGTGAAATAGGTCGGACGCATGAGACGTACGCCTTCATCGCCTAGATAAATCGCCCGATTGACTTGCTGGGATCTGCAAGTGGAGGAGTTCACCGGTGCCTCATATCATTTCGTTCGGATGAGACGTAAAGCCTGCGGCATCGCCATCCGATGCCTGTGGTCAATTCATCGCTCAGCATTTTCGCGGATGACGCCATATCTCCAACGGTTTGCTCGGGGCAAATGAGGTCCACCACCGTACCGGGCCGCGTCCAATTCTCGTGCAGGTCAGTTACATCAATGGTAATAACATCCATTGAAACGAACCCGACGATAGGGACGCGACTCCCACATATGAAGACATGCCCCCGATTGCCGAGCGTACGCGGAAATCCATCGGCATAACCAATAGCGGCCGCCGCGATCCGCATCCGCCTCTTCACAGTGTAGGACCTGAAGTAGCCAATGGTTTCTCCGCGCTCGACTACACGGGATTGGATGATTTTCGTTCGTAGACGGACGACTTGCCTTGGTTTGAAATCGGGATCATCGGACGTCGAGAAGCCGAAGATTCCTCCACCGGCTCTTATGAGATCAAAGTGAAATTCATACCCGGCGAGCAATCCCGCCGAATTCGATAAAGAAAGAATCGCATTCGGGAACAAATGGGCAAGTCTGCGAAACCGATTTAGTTGCTCGAGGCAGACCTCGTTTCGCCACTCTGCACAAGCGAGCTGGCTCATGAACAGCACGACAGGCATTTCCGATAACGCGCTTCCATTCCCGGCGATCGTGTGCAGCTCATCAACGGAAAAGCCCAACCGAGACAGGCCCGTGTCGACATGAATTCCTGCTGGCAGCGCACGATTCCGAAGCCGGCAATGCCGAAGCCAAGCCTCCAATTGCTCCCTGCTGTTGAGGATTGGCAGCAAATTGTGCTGCTCGGCCGCCGGCTCCATGCCTGGCATAGCGCCGTGCAGCATATAAATCTTTGCGAACGATGGCACCTCATCGCGGAGGGCAATGCCTTCCTCCACATCGGCTACGAAAAAGTGCGCGCAACCGAGCGAAGCCAGGAAGGGCGCGATCCGTGCCGCGCCAAGACCGTAGGCATCAGCCTTGACAACGGCGCCGCAAGCGCTGCGAGGCGCAAGCGCCTGGCACTTGCGATAATTGGCTTCAATGGCGCTGAGATCGACGATCATGGTCGATCTCGACGTCTCGCGGCCAGCAGCTGCAAGATCATGCTGGGGATCGGCTTCCATACCAATCGTATCTGGCATTCGTCTTCTTATCACGGCACGCCGGCGAACCTATCGGTGGTGAGAATACAGAGATCCTATTGCGTCTTCCGCACACGCGGGCCCGAAGCGAAACCCGTTACCCGCTCCGCCGCCAATGACATACAGTCCGGCGACATCTTGAGCCGGACGAGAGAACGGAACACCATCGTCTGAATAGCAATCGCAAAACACACGCGCTGATGCCACCGCAGGCATGTCCGGGGAAAACCATTTTGCCAGGATTGCGTTGGCTCGCGCCAGATCGTCCGAACTGACCTGCAGCCCGCCGGCGTCAGGCCTCACATCCCATTCTTGCGATGTGAAGCTGAACAGCCAATACCCCTCCTCCATCATGGGAATGAGGAATGCGTAGTCATCGAACAAGCCGATCATTGGACAGTTCGCGGTAGGACGCGCCGCCAAGTGAAGTGCAACGACCTTTTTTACTCGCAATCGCGGCTCGTCCGCGAGATGCGCGCGCAACGGTGATCCTTGAAGCCATGGACCGATTGCCAGAATGGCTCGCCTTGCCGAGCGTTCGGTATCATCAGCGGCCTGAAGAAGGATACGGTTTGACCCCTGCCGTATCCGTTCGATAGATGTGCCCTCGCATATCGAAATTCCCCCGGCTTTGAGCCTTTGGGCCAAATCCTGAAGAATGGAACGGACCGGGCAGTAAGACCCACGATCCAGCATCACGGTCATATCGTCGGGAACCAAAAACCGCGGCAGCGAGGAAAGCCTCTCTGTGAGCGTGAAGGATGCTGATGGGACGGTATCGCCCACGCAATTCATCTGAGCGAGTTCAGTCGGATGACGAGTCAACCAGAACACGTCACAGTTCCGACCATCGGGCCACCGCCCATCGGGATACAGCTCTTGCCAAATCTTCGAACCGCGATTGAACAGGCTTCTTTCCTTTTCATTACGGCCGATGTTGATTTGGATTCCCGGAGCAAATCCACTGGCACCCGCCCCTACCGTCTCTCGTTCGAAGATGACGATTCTGTCCCGAGGACTACTACGCGCTGCAATGAAGGCGGCACTCAGGCCCATGACGCCGGCTCCAATGACCGCCAGGTCATAAATGCTGTCGGTCATCTGGCCCGCTCCCAGGCGATGGACAAAGCACTCAGAACTTCGCTGCCACGATTTTCAAGATAGTGGGTTCGATCTGGCTGCAAAAACACCAGATCGCCTTCCTTAATAGCCAACTCTCCATCATCCGTTATCACCCGACCGTGGCCGCTTGTGATGCGCCAGATCTCGCAGGAAGGATGGGAATGAGGCGTCGACACCGCGAACGGATCCAGTCGGAATTCGATGAGTTCGACGGGACAGGCGGTCTCGGAATCTCGGACGGGTTGCAAGATTACACCAGGACTATAGACCGTCATTTCACCCAAGGTCATCAACTGTGCGTTCTTCATGATATACTCCGAATGACTAAAGGCTGGTCGTGACATGCCGCGGACCCGTTCGCCGGTCAGCAGGAGGTCTCAAGATCAACGCCACCCCACTTGACCGCACCCGTTGCAGGCCCGCAATCGTAAGCTGCGCGGCCGATGATCGAATTGAGGATCAGCGAAGCGCGCCAAGGAACCAGGCTCAGATTTGTATCAGCGATGCCATGTTGAAAGCGTGCGCCGTTTTGGACGTACAAACGACACTTTCCGGGACCGTCAAAGCGCGCCGAGAACTCCCTGTCGACCATGATCTCTTGGGAGCCACCCGGGGCATCCAAGACCGTGAGCCGACCTTCGATCGGCTTTAGAAACGAAGGGATTTCGGTGCGGTAGCCTGTCGCCAAGACGACAATGTCTGCGACATGCTGTGAACAAGTGCCCGTCTGCTGGTGGTGCAAGCGCAAGCGAACGGGAGAGAGCCCGCGCAAGTCTTCAGCCGTCGTGGCCACGCGTATTTCCACATGCTGCGGGTAGGACCGCTTATGAACTTCGCGATCGTACAATGCATTGTAGATAGCGCGCAGTGTCGAGCCATTGACGCCGTCGCTGGCCAATGACTGTCGCTCAAGAATTTCCTTCCGGGCCGCCGCACTCTTGTCAAAGAACCAATCACTATATTGTGGAAAGAACCATTCATTGACAAAAGGACTGTCTTCGAGCGCGAATATGTTTGCGCGGCGCGTCACCCAGGTCAGAGTTGCCAACGAACCGCACGCGCCCCCGAGCAGATGAAGAAATATTTCGGCTCCGCTTTGGCCGCCGCCTACGACCACAACGCGCTTGCCGGAAAGCTCACGCCGCCGCAGGAGAAGGGTGCTCCCGTGAAACACCTCGTTTGGTGGTGCATTACGGCCCCATTCGGGGACAGACGGTACCCTGCCCACGCCAACCACAATCGTACTGGTTTGGTAATTGCGGCAACCCGTTATGATATTGAAGAGCTCGCCGCGCAATTCGACTGCGGTAACGTGCTCGCCAAATCGAATGTTTGGGAGCTTCGCCGCTGCCCAGCGCAAATAGTCTTCAAATTCACTGCGGCCGACACACGCCAGTCCCCGCACAATAGCTTGATAAAGTCGCCGTTTATCACGCAAATAGGCGAGGAAGCTGTATGCGCTCGTCGGATCCGCCGGCGTGACCAGGTCTTTTAGCGGGCTGGTTTGCATGACCGACCCTGCTATGAGCAGGCCGGGATGCCACTTGAGGTTCTCCGAACTCTCGAGGATGTTCAAGGAAACTTCCGGAATTGGAGTTGCGAGCGCTGCCAAGCTCAGATTGGCCGGACCCGCGCCAATCGCGACTACGTCATGGTTATCGCTTTGCTTCGGCATCCCGTGATTCTCCGCAAGAAGCTGGTCAGTGCGTCCGGCCGGCCGAGAACACCTGTGTCGCAAGAATTACCGTATTGGCGACGACAAGCGTCATCATGCTCATCAGAAGATGATCGAAGCTGCTGGCCTTCACGATTTGTCCAGCGATGATCGGAAATCCGAACAGCCCGACGAAGTAGGAAAGCGTGAATACCTGAGACGCAATGGCAAGGGGGGTCCCATCCTGGTCGGCAAGATCGACGGCCATGCTGTTCAGCGTCGAATAGCTTAGACCGTATCCCAGCGCGAACACCATTGTTCCGAAGATGTAGATCGCCGTACTGTCTACATTTACGAAGAGGATCAGCAGTCCGGCAATTGTGCACATGAAGAGCACCGCGATCGTGTGTTCAATGCGGAATTTTCCAATGATCGGCGCCACCGCAAATCGCATGAAAACGGCAGTCAGCGTGAAGACGAGAAAGAACGTGTCGGCAGATTGCGCCCGAGACGCCGCGTAAAGCGTTTGGAACGTGAAAAGACCGGCGAAAACGCATCCCCCTACGCCAATCATGATGATCGGATAGCGCGTGCTCGATCTGAAGACCTCCATCACGCTGTCCAGGGTGAGACCTACATTCGGCGTTCTCGGTTGAGCAGCGTGGGCCACCCTGCTGCCGGCAAACTCGAAAAAGGTCGCGCCGACAATACATGCCGCGGCGAACAGGGCATAAACCGCAATATAGGATCCTGCAGTCTGGCGACGGCGCGCGCGAGAGGAACAGCAAGTCCAATACCCAGCATTTGAGACCCTGAAAGCAGGGTAAGATACTTGATACGAGCCTCAGACCGGACGTGCCTCAGGACTTCGAGCGGCGCCAGCATATAAAAGCCGGACCATCCAACGCCGAGAAAAAATCCACCGAGGTAAGCGAAGAGCGTCGAAGTTGATGCTGATGCGAAACATGCCATCGCGATCGTCATCATCACCGCGGCCGCGCTGATAGTTCGCGTCAAGCCCACTGAATCCGCGACACGGCCGACGACGAGCGAACACAGTATTGTCGCGATCGTACCGGTCGAAATGACGGCGCCAGCGGTCGTGGCGCTCTGCCCAATCGCCCCCAGGGCGTCCACGAGGAAGAAGCTTGAGCCATAGGATGTGGCCAGACTGATACTACCAAGCATGAAAGGGATGGAAACTTCCAAGGGGACTGTACTGGGCAGTTTCTCCGCAGGAGCGATGTTTGCGGCGCGCGTCATGCTGCAATCTTCCCCGCAAGGCATCGTTCAATATCCGCAGCCGCCATCCTGCGCCACCGATCTGCGGTGCGGTCCCGCATCGTTGGAATGAAGGTGTCGATGCACGTGCAGCGACGGGATGTCCATCATGCCCGAGCCAGTGCCACAAGGCTCCTGCTATCTTAGGCATCAGCGGCCAAGCCAATATGCTGAATCCCATAAGCCAAGTGTAAGCGCACTGATGGTCCGACGCGTCGTCAAGATGATCGACCCAATCGATGACCGGTCGCGACGCTTGTGATACGCGCAGATGATCGAGCGAAAGTGCGGCGCACTGTTTCTCGTAGAGCCCATCCAGCGTGACCATCATCGCGCCATCGACGTGACATCCAGCAAGAGCCGGCATCGCGTCGATGGCCTCCGTGCAACGGTCGATGGCCGCAGATGTCTTATCGAGAACAGCATTGTAACGGTGGACCAGTTGCTCTGGCACCAAATCGGTCTCAGCTTCTTCCGGGCAGATTTCGGACAGGTACACTCTAAGTACATCGACGGATATATCTGGAATCCTGGCGATTTCACCTGCCCAGATCACGTGCCCGCGACTGGTCGAGAACTTCGATCCGTTCAGCCGAAGGAAGTGATTAAAGAAAATTCGATCGAACGAGCGAAACGAGTTCTGGCCTAACGCGCATCCAGTAACTCCGACAAGCATCGGAATGGTGTTATCGATACCGGTACCGCCGATGAGAAACGCATCCGACTCGCGCGCAAAAGGACTTGGCTTGCCCGCGTCCTCCGTGTCCTTTTGCCCGCAATAGAGAGAATGAGCGTAGAGCAACGAGGAGTAGCTAAACAGTATCTGCTGGGTGTCGAAATGCTGCGACTTCCAGGCCACCCCGTGGAGTCCCGGCACGGTCAGACGCATCTGCTGTCCTTTGCGCGCGACATAGCGATGTCCTATCTCCAGAAAGCCGGCTTCGATGGCAGTATCGTCCCAAGCTCGTAAAAGCAGGTCCTTTTCCGAAATTGAAAGGAACGCGGAAATATTCTCCGGCCACTCGACAATCCGCCCGCGCCTCGATAACGGATTCAACGCTTCCTCGGGCTCGAAATGATGTCCACACCGTTCGCAGAAGAAGCTACCTGCTGCGGCCAGGCAAACCGGACAAGTGGCACCGAACCAGCCTCCGATGCAGAACCGCTCTTCTCGTGGTGTAGCGGCAGAACCCGCATCGTCCATTGGCAAGTGCACGGCGGGGAAATGCAGCGAGCCCGCTGCAGACAAGGCCCCCATGAGCGCGTTGCCGACCTTCGTAAAGCGCCGCAAATTCCTGCCATACGCCGGATCATCGAAATGATCGAAAGCGATACCTACCGAGGCGAGATCCTCGACGATTTTTGTATGGAAAGCATGGGCTAGGTCGGATGGATCGACGTTCTCACGGGCCGCTCGAACCAGGACATGATTCTCGAAACCGTCGGTCGTCAGCCCCGAACGGACATGATGGCCCGCTCTCTTGAGGTGCTTCTGCACAATATCCATTCTGAGATACGGCCCCGCGGCATGGCCCAGATGTGCTCTGCCATTGGCCGTCAAGTTGACGGGAGATACGTACACATCGACGGGACGCGCATTCGCTACGTTTATCCGTGAGATCGTCGGGCTTCTTCTCATATCCGCACGAGTGACTTTTATGAACAGATATCTGGAGCGTCCAATCTCTGGAAGCACCAGGGCGCACGCGGCTTGCGGGCTCGTGGACGCGATCGGGCTGCGTATTTCCAACTGGGCTTCAGACGTCGAAGACTTGCAACGTTCTGTTCGAGATTCAGTGCAGACGACGCTCTTTCGCTGGATACTCGACGTATCGCTCCACCACAGCTAGCAACATAGGTAATCTCCTGCTGACGCCGTGAATGAAGCAAGCGGCGCGCCAACCGAAGTCGCTGTTCTGCGCGCGTTCTCAGGGCCTAAGTACGTCAGCTTTCCGACATTCGTCACGAATCGCCGGCGCGGCTTCCATATTTCCGACAATGCGTTGAGGGCAGCCCGAGCGCCCTCCGGTCGAGACGTCGGGATCGAACTGCTCGGGGCTGCACGGGCCCGGGCCACTCTCATTGTGCGAATCGTTCAACCAGGGTCCGCGTAGCATCCTTACAATCGGAGCCGTTCTGCTGCTGGGTCATGCGAGCTGACTGCAGCCGGCGCGCAGTCTCTGCGAGCTGTTCGGCAGCGGTGCTGTTGCGCGATCCGGCGGAATCGCAGTGATAAGCAACCACTCGTTCCGGCGCGTGGCGATCCAGCAGGAGTGGCGACCAATGGGCATTGGTCACCTAGACCGTCGTCATTCAATGACAGAAACAAAAGCTGGCTGTGTCGTTGCCATTCTGGTCGTGGACAATGCCCATTGAGGTTTACTGATGATCATTTCGCTGCCAGCAGATGACTTTGTGTGGGCCCAACCAGCCGCGTCTGCGCCGCAAGAAACTGATCATGCCTCTGCAACTGCTCGTGCAGCAGAGCGTAATCGGCCGCGATATCGTGACCTGGCAAATCCGTGGCCCCGTCCACGAAGCCGGCATCGGCCAGGGCTCCCGGGTACAAACCCAGATTTGAAATGTTTGACATCACAAGTCGTACGGTGTCGGCGGAAAATCGAGCACAGATCCGGCACTGCGATGGATGTCTGACCGGGGAGCCGTAGCACTCGATAGTGACGCGGGTCATGGCATCTGCTCCTGCGCAACCGAAGCTCGCGCCCTCACGGCGCTTGAGGCAGCGGGCTCCTCCTTAAGCGAGCCAGATTGCCCAGCGTCTAGCCCGCCGCCGGCGCAGAGATAGCCGTGCAGCTCGCTAAGACAAGCATCCGCGCTCTTGAGTTCCCGCCGATCCTGTGGGGCAATCGTGAGATTGGCGAGCTTATACACAGGATTGCGCTGCTCCATCAGCTTTGTGATCATCTCGTCGCGGTCTGCGGTTTGTATTTTCGGACGGTTGGTGTCGTGTCGCAGGTTGCGCCTGATCACGTCCTCGTTGGTATTAAGCCAGATCGAAACCGCCTTCTCGCCGACACGACGCCGGACTTCTTCGGACATGAAGGCTCCACCACCGGTTGCGAGCACCAGCGGCCCCCGATCGAGCAGCCGGCTGATCTCATTCGCCTCGAGATCCCTGAAATGCGCCTCGCCGTCCTCCGCGAAAATCTTGGTTATGGACTTGCCAGCCTTCGCCTCGATCTCTTTATCGGAGTCGACGAACGTCAGCCCCAGCTGCTTTGCGAGTGCAGGTCCCACAGTGGATTTCCCGGCCCCCATCATGCCAACGAGCACGATCGGGCGGTTGTCGAGGGCGCCCACAATCTCTGTTGCGCGCGCCGACCGCGGTGCGCGTGTGGGCCGGGCCACGTTCGACACACGAGCAGGGCCAGCGCCAACGCTGTTGCCGGCTTTGGCTTCCCAATGGGGGATCTCTGCGGCACCCTCTGGGATCACAACCTCGGTGCACGCCCGTCGCGCGCGCTCCAGGAGTTGCTCGGCTATAGATTCATCCCAGGGCTCTTCGCTCCCTCGCTGTAGCCGTCTGAGCTTCTGCAGCTCCTTGTACGTCACATGATTGTCGAGCTTGGCCTTGTAGCTGTCTGCCGTGTGAAACTCGAGCTCAAAACGGTAACCGCCAGGGGTGGCGAGCACTGTCTTGATGCCAGCGAAGGTCCGCGATCGCGTCCTGAACCAGTTAGTCGTGCTGACCTCGCTATACCCGCTCTCCTCGAACGCTAGAATGGCTTTCTTGAAGGCACGTGTAAAATCCCTGTCAGAGAATTCGAAGACGTGTCGTACAGCGTTGTTGAAAAGCTGGACGCCGGTCTCAGAGCTGGCCTGGATTCCGGTGAGCTCGTCTGTCATTGAGCTTGGCGATCTAAGACGCTTTGCCAAATGGGGCATCTTCACCTCGATGCCGGCACCCTTTAGGGCTTCGGCAACCGACTTTGCGGTCCGGGTGATGTCCTTCTCTTCGGCTTGAGCGCGAGAAGTCTCCATTTGGGCGCGCTGTGCCGCCTCCTCGCGAGTCAACGTGATTGTGGTGGCGACATCTTCGGCAGCAAGCGTTAGAGCCGAGGGTTCGCGCAGAATCCCCCGCTCGGCAGCAAGCTTGATCGAGGCTTGCATGACCGAAGCCGCCAGCGTCGGATTGTCCTTGAGATCCTCCAAGGCCGCATCGACATCGAAACGACCTTGGTTGAGGGTAGCCGCCAAGCTCTTGGTGTATGGAGCCGATTTCAACCCGGGTGTCTGTTGCAGCAGGCGCTGAAGCTGCCTGCTCTTGATCATAAAGGCGTAAGCGCCAGTGTCGGATTTGTAGGCGTCAGTTCCGACCTTGATGCCGATGCTCAGCAGGTTTTTTGCACTTTGCACGAGGTCGTGCGGCATGTAACCATCCGGTCGGGGGTCGATGCGCGTAGGGTAGCGATCGACCAGAAGCTGGACGCGGTCCCGTGGGTGAGCCGTCGCCGGATAGGTCTCGGCTAGCGGCGGAAACAGCTCGCAAAGCTCTTGGCTCATTACGAGCTGTCTTTCATTCGCAGTGGCGGCTGTTTCGGGCGGGAGTTCGGGCGGGACTTGCCGGTCGAGACCTGCGGCCCACGCCTCGAGTTCGGTGAGAAGCAACTCGGCCGTCTCGCGCGCGACGGGATGGTGTGCGAGCTCGATATCGTGCCGCGCCTTCTCGAGCTTGTCCCGGACGTCGTGAGCACTAACCTGTTCCTGCTCCAGGAGGGCGCGGATGTCTCGCTTGAGCTCTCGGTCAATGCCTTCGTACGTGCCGAATATGGCACGTTCGGCAAGCCACTGCCGGGCTTCATGTGATTGAGCCAGAAAACCTCGCTGCAGGCCGGTATAGGTTTCCAGAACGTTCCGCGTGGCGGCGAGAATCTGGCTAGCGCGACCGAAATTATAGCGACCGTCCTCAATCGCGGGGGTATGGGATTTTGGCGGCTTGAGCGAGCGGAGGCCGCGAGCTTGCTCCTCTTGGTCGAATTGCCTGACATGCTCGTAAAGCTGCGGCCGGTCGGCAATGATAATGGCCGTATCGCCATCGAAGTCGCCGTCGAGTTTTTTCTGTTCATCAGGCGGGATGGCAACCAGGGACCCCGGAGCGAAGATCTCAGTAGCCTGCAGGATCCCGATACAATCGAGCGCGCTGTCCGCCGTTACGCGGTCCTTGCCCTTGATCCAGCTCGAATGGCACTTGACGTCCTCGGCGGACATCACCAAGCCACGGTCGGCGAAGTCGGCCGGCCACATTTCATCAGGCACCACGATCAGAAGCCCCTTGGCAAAGAAAGTCGGATCATCGACTGCCAGATCCTCCCCCGACTTCTGCGCGACGTTGAAGCTGTATTGTATGGTCACGCACTGATCGAGAAACGCCGCAGTCGGGTCCCCATCCGCGGCTGACCTGACCCGATCGAAGGCGAACGGACGGAGGTTGGGCTTGTCGTAGGGCGATCGCCCGATCAGCACGCCACCACCGGTCAATGTTTCGCTCTTGAGCCTCGGCACATGCAGACAGCCATCACCGGATGGGATGGCGATGGCGCCCGGACCATTGATGTTCGCGGCTGTCACGACGCGAAACAGCTCCTCCGACGTCAGTTCTTGCTTTACCCGACTCTCAAGCCAGCTCATCGCCTTCTGCCGGGCCTCATCGGCTACTTGCTCGCTGCGCGGATAATGTTGCAAGGCCATCGCTGGCAAGGACGCTCTCGTTCCCTCGGCAAAGGCATGCACGCGGTCAGAACCTTCCTGCTCACCGGCGCGGCGAACAGCTGGCATAAGCTTGGCCAGCGAGGCCCGGATGAAGCCGCAGCCGTCGTGCGGTCGCAATGCAATGGGTCCGTCCGGCCCCCTCAGCTGGAACGGATGCCCCTCGTTCGCAGGGCGGTCCGGTAGCAGCGCCAGTTTGAAGGCGCCTTCCAGCGCGGAGTCGTGGGGTGACAGGCCTTTGATCGCCGGAGGCGCCGCAAAGCCTCTGCGCTGAGTATAATAATAGGCCTCTTTGAAAGGGGCCCACGCGCGCGACAACTGCTCGAATGCTGTACCCGGCGCGGTTTCGGCATAGGGAATCGCCAGCAGCTTTCCCCCCGACGGCTTTGCCTGCTCGTCACGAGTGCGGCTCGCAACTTGAGACACAGTCAATCGTGGCGGCTTTAACCTGCTGCCGCCGAACAGGTCCATCCGGTATGGGATACCGTTCACATTTACCGTACGCGCTAGCATGAATGCGCTCGGGGGTGCCGGGAGTTGTACCGCGACGACGGGTAGGACCCCCGAAGTCAGGCGATGGAAAATCGAATACCGCGTCTCCGGCTCCATGGCCAACGGGCCCCCATGCATGTCCACGACCGGCAGCTGCATCAGTCCCGCCTCACCCTGCGGAGACTTCGGGGCGTGGTCCATGGCTCGCAATACCTGATGCACGTCGAACACCGACGGAGGATGTTGCGCCTGGATCGCCGTCGCATCCTGCTCCATGAACAAGTCCAGCGCGTCCACCGGACTGTCCGCCTCGATCTGCGCAATCAGATTCCAGCTCATGCTGGACAGATCACCTTGAATCAGGTCGCGAGCGCTTGCCAGAATCTCTCTCGTGCCGCGCTGCAGCTCTTTCTGCCTGGCCCGTAAATTTGCCCCGTTGCCCTCGACATAGGGTGACCTGAACAATCTCTCCAGCGCCGCACGGGCCTTGAGCGTCTGATAGATCGATAAAGCGGGGCTCCGGCTCGCAAGGGGCCCACGGATCCGCTCGGCATCGCCCGCGTTCAGATGCGCCTTGATCTTTTGCTCGAGCACGGGCTGAAGATCGTTGAGCACGTTGAGAGCCTGCCTGCGGTGCCAGCGCAGTGGCTTCTCTAGGCTGCGCGCGAGCGGCAGCAGAGCAGCACTCAGATTACCCATGGTTTCGAGGTTGTTCTCGGCGGAAAAACCAGGAGCTGAATGCAATTGAGAGAGCCGACTCAAGCCGGTCGGCGCGAGCAAACCGAGATCATCGAATAGGCCAGCCTTACCCAGCGCCTTGAAAATGTTCGTGATACTCAGAACCTCAGCCTTCGACAGGCGATCATTATCATAGTGCAGGTAGTGGGCGAGCTTGTGCAACCGATCCTTCGGCAGAGCAGCATCCGTAATCTCCCCACTCTCCTCCGCCCTCATGATCGTTCGGGACAGAGCGTTGGCGAGCATGGCCAGTTCAGGCGTGGTGAACACACCAAATCGCTGCGCTCCAGCTCCCAATTCGCGCGCGATGTCCATGGTGGACTGCCAGCATATAGGCTCCTCAGGCCACTTGCTGAAGCCGTTCAGAAGGTTCGCCACTGCCTGTGGAGGGAAATTGGAGAGCTGATGCTGACGGGTTTCCCGGGCGATTGCCATCGTGGCTTTGAGACAATCCTCACTCTCCGGCCATTTGCTGAAGCCGTTCACCAGGTTCGCAAAGTCCTGACTATTGAAATCAGAGAGTGCAACCTCACCGCGCGCGCCGCGGCGGAGGACCTCACCCGCAATGGCAAACGCAGCCTTGCGACAGTCCGGCGCCTCCGGCCACTTGCTGAATCCGTTCACCAGGTTCGTCAATCCCTGGGGGGTAAAATCAGGGAGTTCGGCGCGGTGAAGGACCTCATGCGCGATCGCACAGGTCGCGCCGCGACAGTCCGGCGCGTCCGGCCACTTGCTGAACCCGTTCACTAGGTTTGCCAGTGCCTGCGGAGCAAAATCGAGGAGTTCGGCGCGAAGGACCTCACGCGCGATCGCAAACGTGGCCTCGGGACAGTCCGGCGCGTCCGGCCATTTGCTGAAGCCGTTCACAAGCATCGCCAAGTGCTGGTCGCTAAAATGCCGGGTACCGCGACGAAGGATCTCACCCGCGATCGCAAATGTGGCGCCGCGGCAGGCCGGCGCATTCGGCCATTTGCTGAAGCCGTTCACCAGGTGCGCAAAGTCCCGACGATTGAAACCAGAGAGTGCGAACTCACCGCGCGCGCCGCGGCGAACGACCTCACCCGCGATCGCAACCGTAGCGTCGCCACAGTCCGGCGCGTCAGGCCACTTGCTGAAGCCGTTCACCAGGTTCGCAACCTCCTGCGGAGTAAAATGAGAGAGCTGGGTGCCGCGGCGAAGGACCTCATGCGCGATCGCAGACGTGGCCTCGCGGCAGTCCCGCGCGTCCGGCCACTTGCTGAAACCGTTCACCAGATTGGCGAGGTGCTGGTGGGAAAAATGGGAGAGCTCGGCACGGCGAAGCAGCTCACCCGCGATCGCAAACGTCGCCTCGCGACAGTCCGGCGCGTCCGGCCACTTGCCGAAGCCATTCACCAGGTTCCCCAGCTCCTGCGAAATAAACTGAGAGAGCCGGGCCCTGCGGCGAAGGACCTCACCCGCGATCGCAACCGTTGCGCCGCGACAGTCCGGCGCATCCGCCCACTTGCTCAGCCCATTCACCAGGTTAGCCAGTTCCTGGTAGGTGAATTCAGAGAGCCGGACATGGCGGTCGCGGCGAAGGACCTCACCCGCGATCGCAAACGTGGCGTCGCGCGTATCCGCCTCGTCCGGCCACTTGCTAAAGCCGTTCACCAGGTTGGCCACTTGCTGGTGAGTGAGTTTAGAGAGCGAGGCATAACGGTCGCGGCGAAGGACCTCACCCGCGATCGCAAGCGTAGCGTCACGACAGTCCCGCGCGTCCGGCCATTTGCTGAAGCCGTTCACAAGCATCGCCAAGTGCTGGCTCTCAAAATGCCGGGCGCCGCGGCGCAGGACCTCGCCCGCGATCGCAAACGTCGCATCGAACGAGTCCCGCGCGTCCGACCACTTGATGAAACCGTTCACCAGATTTGCCAGTTCCTGCGGTTTAAAATGGAAGAGCTCGTCGCGGCGAAGGACCTCACCCGCGATCGCAAGCGTAGCGTCACGACAGTGCCGCGCGTCCGGCCATTTGCTGAAGCCGTTCACCAGGTTAGCCAGATTCTGGTGATTGAATTCCGAGAGCCGAGCACGGCGGTCGCGGCGGAGCACCTCACTCGCGATCGCCAACGTGGCCTCGCGCGAGTCCGCCTCGTCCGGCCACTTGCTGAAGCCGCTTACCAGATTCGCCAGTGTCTGCGGCTCAAAACCGGACAGAGCGAACTCACGGCGGCGAAGAACCTCAGACGCGACCGCAAATGTGCCGTCGCGACAGTCTGGCGCGTCCGGCCACTTGCTGAACCCGTTCACAAGCATCGCCAAATGTTTCTGCTCAAAATCAGAGAGCTCGCTGTTGCGGCCGGCACGACGGACCACGCGAGCGATAGCTTCCGTGCCCTCACGAGTTCCCGCCTCCTGCGTCCACTTGCTGAAACCGTTCACCAGCAGCGAGAGATTTTGGCTATTCGCCGCGACAAGTACGTTGGGTTCATCGCGACAAAACTCGGCAATTCTGATGACTCCATTGCGGCATGTCTTCGACTGCTGTTGCCGGCCGAATGATGTCGCGAACAGCGCAAGAGCAGCGGGCTTGAGTTCGCGCAGTAACGTATTGGAAAGCTGCGACACCCGAGATGCCACCGCCTTGCAAGCTTCAACGCCTTCCTGACCGCCGGCCTCGCGAGTCACAGCGTTGCATGCCGTGGCGTGGCCGAAGGATTCCCTGCGGCGGATATCGTCCTCGAAGTGGGTGACAAATTGGCTTCTGAACTGGGCGGCAGCCTTTTGCATAAAGGCCGCATGGATCTTCTTGTCCACCCGCTGCAGCCGCTTGTCGTTTTCCACCACTGCACGTGAGAATTCGGCAATGTCGCGAGCGAAATAAATGGCGTCCAGAGCGGCGTTACATTGCTGTTCTGAAATCGCAGCTTGCGTGCCCTGCGGCGCGACATAATCCAGGCGCCGCCGCTTTGGACCTGCCTCCAGGTCCGATATAGATTGCCCGTGCGAGGAAGAGGCACCTCGTGAACTCCTGGGCTGATCGGCACGGCGGCTCTCGGCGCCAGAACGCGACGAACTTTCTTCCCAATTTGGCGCGCCGCGATCCGCCAAATACCGCAAAGCTGGCTCGTCGACATGCCTATTCGCGGAAGGATCGGTTGACGTGCGGCGTCGGGCATCGCTGGCCGAAGTCGGCCTTCGGGCCGATCCCGCAGCCAGGTCCTGATTTTCAGAGCGCAAGCCCTGCAAGACAGAACTGAACTTCGAGCGATCGTTTCCGCCGCCAAGATCTGCTTCAGGGCTGGACGAGTCCACCTCTGATCCGCGGGCTTCCTTCGCTCTCCAGTCGGCTCTCGTCAAAATCAATCTCCCATGCGAGCTAGAATGCGCCGATTACGACGGTGGCATAGAGGCCCGCGGCGCCGGCCTTAACGACTTTAGTTTCAGAGCGGAGCCCCTTGCCCGCGTCGACAGGACGCCACTCGCCGCTAACCTGACGTGCGAGTCAGTTTTGTACGATTGTGCGCTCTAGCGCCGAAGATATGCCCTGCACCTGACGGAAATCTGATTAGCGTACAGCCGATCGGGATTCATCGGAGTGGTTTCATTGGATTGGCTAAGTCGGATGAGAGTGGTCATAGGCGGTTCGACTTCGCATGCGCGACGCCATTGGGCTGGCCATAACCGGCTGTTGGTCTTCGACGACCGGGCATCAACCGTGTCCGCGCTTTAGGCTGTTTCAGCAGACGAGCTTGTTAGGGATTCGACGGCGTCAATCGGTGGATTCGATTGGTCAGGATCGTCCGGGCTAGTTCCGGGCGCCATTCACAGTGGACTCGCCGCTGATAGTCGGCTTGGTGACATCGATTTTGGCCGCCACGATTTTGTGCCTCGCCCTCGAACTGCCACCCTGGCCGGCATCGAGTTCGTTGAAAGTGGTGTGCCTCGCACACGGGGTCTATGCCCGAGCCGTGCTCCCGGGCCATAAGTGACGGCAATCGGTTGGCGCCTAGACCCGGCTCGACGAGGGTTCCGGCAAAGGTGCTTCGATATCGGATGGTTGATAGTGGGCCACCGGATGCCGAACGACGTATCTGCTGGGTCATGGAGCTTTGCAGTTTCCAGCAGCACACAAAGACGTCGCCGATCGTAAATTTTGCCGTTCGGCCACTTTCAGAGCCGCGAACTTGATCGCTTGATCGGTCGGATTCGCTTAGCAAGTAGCCGCAACCGAAGGCGCGCCTTGCCCGTGGATCTCAAGGTTTTGGCAAATCCAGATCACTCCGTCACGATTTCACCCCGATGGCGATTTCGAGGAATCCATCCACGTCCTCGCCAAGGCTAGCGCGGCACCCAAGATAGCCGCGATCCGCCAGGGGCCGATGCCGTGCACCCGCTGGCGGCGCGGAACAGTTCATTGCTGGGTCTCTGAACGGTCGATAGCTCGAACCGACGGCCGCAAGGCAAGCTCTAGCAAGGCCCGGCTCCGCTGGTTCGACGATGGCCCGGCGCTCTCACGCAGCCCGCCTGAGCCTGACGAATCCTCCATCCATTAACTCGGCATTGTAGGCCCGACCGTTAAGCGCAATGGTTGTTGGGTTGTTCGGGCTAGGCATGAAACCCGTTTCCCGCAGCTTCTCGATTAGGGCTAGCGGCGCCCACTGCTCCGGGAGCGGGAACCCCCTACGCCGGGTCTCCAAAATAAATGCTCCGAAATCTGGTAGGCCCGCCGGCCCAGCTCCAACATTTTGATCCTCCGGAGGGTTATGGATGAGATGCACGGCGTTAGACGGGTCGAGAGCGGCCGTGTAGCGGTGCCCCTGGATCTCATAAGTCATGATCGGCTGATCGGTGTCAGGCAGGAGACCCAAGTGGCCCAGTCTCTCGACCATTCGGCCGGGAGCGGATTGAGAGCCGTGGCCAAACTTCTCGGGAACGGCGAATGAAACATCGTACGCCGTCTCCTCGGGCACGGCGGGCGCGGATGGCCCGGGTTCATTGATGATCCGACTGAATAGATCCTGATCCTCTTGTGTCCAGGTGAACGCTCCTGGAGACCCCGGGGACCCTGGGGATCCCCTGCCATCGATCTGGTTAAAATCCATACAGCTCTCCTTCTGTTTTGAGAACATAATCTCTTGCAGATCCGCCCGGCTTCTACTGTCGCCAGTTCAGTCATAGGCCGCATCAATCGAGAGACGAGAGCCTATGCTAAGAGGCTTGGCTTTCGAAAAGCTGACGAGGGGACAAGCCAAACGCTCGCTGCAATTGTGGATCACGGCAAAGGTGATGTCGCAGATGCGCGCTTCCCGAAACGAAGTCCAGGCCGTTTGTGATTTCTCGAAGCCGAACACGCTTTCAACCAGAGGCTGTGGTTCCTGACGGTTCCTCGCCGACCGCGCCGGAGTGTCAGCATCGCAGCCAGGAACACTAGTAGTCCAAGGAATGCACGAGTTATCCGACGTCCGATATCCGCCGCGAAAGCAAACGGCTGGATGGGGCACCTATCGATGTCGGGCGGCCGCTATGTCAACGCGCTTTCATCGTCGGGGCCGCCATGAGCTCCATTACAGCAAATTTCCGCGAGCTAAAGGAGGACGCAGCTGTCAGCACGCCCCCACTTCAACGTAGCGCGCAGCCGCTCTCGATCCGGCTCCGTTCCGCGAAAATCGGGGAAGGACATCGGAACGCGACTGAGAGCCAGATACTCAGGTCATCCTTTGCGTGACGACCGTCGATATATCATGCCCGTTCAGGTTGCCGTAGCGGTCGGCGAGGCTTTTGAACAGCTCACCCATTTGGTCCGATCGAACGGTAAACTCGCCATAATTCGGATCAAAGAGCGTCGTCACTCCATTCGACGTGGACGTTGCCATAGTGTGTGCACCACCTGCGGCGAAACGTAAGCCAAGCAAATAGATCGACGGGTCCGCGGTAACTTCGTTCACTATCTGGGCAATGCGCGAAGATGAGCCAAACTTGTATCGCGCCTGTTCGTTAGATGGCTCCAAACCCGCTTCGCGCAGCATTGTGCTTTTTGCCTGAAGGTTGTGAGACCCCCCTGCCCTGTCGTTTCGTAACGCAGTCTTGAGATCTTCATACCGCTGCTGCCGCACCGCCGCCGAGGCATGGTTTTCCGCGCCCGGGTGCAGCGCGCCCATTCGGGATGCAGGGCTGCTGTGCTGATTGAGGAGCCACTCCGCCGCCAAACCGACACAGATACCGTTGACGTTGGCCCCAGGCAATTCAGCCGTCCTATATTGAAACAGGGGACGAATCGGCCCTCCCGAAGAGGACGGATTGGAACCCGAGGACAGAGAGGACGTACTCGGGCTCGAAGCCCCCGGGCTGTAAACGTTTGCGTCTGAGGTATGAGGTCTGCTGCAACAGAGTCCCATTCGATCAGACAACTCCTCAGGCGGCAAGCTCTCCCGTTGCACTAACCCGGTAAGCGCTTGTTCAAAGCTGCCACTGTCAACGGACTGACTTGATACGTCGGCCTGATCAGAGCGTATCGATTGGCCACCAACTCGATTATACATGATGGTTCGCCTCTCTTCAGCGTACGTTAGTCAAAAGCGAGTGCGGGATGCTCACGCTCTGCCCACGAATGATATTGCTGTAAGCTGTCGACGAGCTGACGAACTGATAAGCTTTGAAAGAGCTGCCGCACTCGAGCCCGACCATTCGGCAAGCGCACGCTTGGCTCGCCGTTTCCGATTTCAAACGCAGGGCGGCGACCGACAAGCACGCAGTTCTGGCCCGAGTATTTGCCCGTGAACACAAGCATCATTCCGCACGCAATGGAACGGGCTGCTCCAGCATATGAAGCATCTGTTGCGCCACTTTAGAGCACCTCCTGACTGGTGTACGGATATCAGAGGCAGAACTTCCGCGCTCGCGACTGGCGGAAATCCCCGACATGCCCGCCAGCCCCCCCCCCCCCCCCCCCCCCGCCTTCCGGCGGTCCAGAGCAACCTCTCCGCAGTGGCTCACTCTTTCTCCAGCAAATCGTTGCCCTCGTCATGCCATCGCGCTCAATCGTGCGAACACTATTGCCGCTTCGGATGGCTCCAACCCGACAATGCCTACAAAGCTTGCCGGCGGCATCGGAATGTCCCGATGAGTTGGCTTCCACAGATGCAAACAATACCGACTGTTATTGACATACTGCGAATGCGGCGGATGCAATTGCATCACGCATTCTTCTTCGTTCCAAAACAGGTCCTTTACGAAGCACATCTCCTCCCAGTTCGGACAGCGACGCGGCGCTCGAGACAGCGACGTGCTCCCAGCCAGGTCGAACTGATCCACTGATTTTGAGTTCGCATCCGCACGGCCCCTGCACAAGGAACAGGCCATGAGGGCCTGATCCAGGCACACTCGCGAACCGGCCGTCTTTTACCCGGCCGGCCTCCAGCTTCTCTACGATCTGCGCGCGCACGCCCGCTCCTTTGCTTTCCGCATCGCCTTGAAGTCCACGTAGATGACGTTGTCCGGCAGCTGATGAACTGGCGCCAGCTCAGTCCTCAGCGCAGCATTCCAGAACCACTCTTCAGCGAACCATCTGCTGAGGAAGCCGCAGATGTTCATCATTACTCCCCCCTACTATCGGTTTTCGGATGCTCGCATCTTTCGAGAACAAGATGCTTGCTCTCACGGACGCTGCTACACGCCCCGCTCCATGCGAAACGGCCCACAGATGGATTTCCGAGCTCATCGTAACCCGAGGGGCACGCCCGCCGGACAACACCATCACGAGGTCAAGCCTCACGCGCGCCCTGTTGCTTACTGGTGCCAGCAGGCAGACCTTATACCGCCGAACATAGCCGGCCCTAGCAATGGCACATCTGCCTTTGGCCTCTGACCGGTCAAAACAATCGTTTCATTGGCCTGCCCGTTCGGATCATCGGACCGATGTATTCGAACATATGAAGCGCGCCGACAGTGGCCCATCAAATCTTGGCCGATGGATCGATCGTCATCCTGGCAGCTCCCTATGATCGCAACTGATCCGTGCGTGTTCATCTCATGACAGCTCGCAAACAACGTGACAATTCGAGGCGGCGCCTCCGTCCGTGCTGCCATGTTGTACCCGCACCACTTCTCGCCGAGTGTGAAACCGTGCCAATACGTCATCTATGTGACCATGATCGAGCGGCATGAGCGTTAAATGGCCGAGCTCGCGTTAGAACAAGTGCGGCGGGCAGCCCAAGATCTTGGGGCTTATGCCATCGAGTATGTCGAGCGATTCTTCGTAAGGTAGCGGTCAGGGAAGATGACTAGTCCATCTCATCGACTCAACGTCGACCATCGCCGAGCACCTCTAGAGTACCAACAGATGCACCTCTCAACGCACTGTCGCCAGTATAGCGCTGGCGACGCATTCACCCTCCGCCAGTCAGCCGATGTTTGATTTCATGCATCGACGTCGCAAACTCTACTGCGGGCAGCCAATCCGTGACACGGAAGCCGACGAACACCATTTTTTCATCTGTCAAAGGGGAGGCGGCATCTCTCTGGTCATGGCATGCTGATTGCTCCGTGACGAGACACGAAATCAACAAGACGGGCTGTATACCGGCGCCACTTGACGCCGCGACGCAGGTCTTCAATTCGCAAACGCCCCGCCTGAGCTGGCGAAGCACGATTCAAATCACCAAGCCGGATGCCTGTCACGCGGCAAACCGCTCCTTGACGCTCGAGCCTTGAAAGAACGACGCGAACTCATGAGTGATACGAGACCTCTAACGAGATGCCATTCCTCGCGTGCCGGCGCGTCGTGCGGTGAATGATGCATTGGCGCACACCAAAGCGACCCATGACGAGGCATTGCGTCGCTGATTTCGGCTCTTTGCAGGCGCAGCGGCGATGGAACCTGTGGCCGCTGGTCGGGCTGCTCTTACATGCGCTCCTCTGGGCCGGTATTTACTGGATCACTACGGCGTTCCTTTGAGCGAGCGAACCCGATACACCGGCGACGGCCACGAAGAACAAGGTGGCGCGCGCGAGCTTCTCGACGGCTCTTTGGGCCCGCACTGATCCAATCGTGCGGGGGATGGAACAGACGCGCCGTCAGTTTGACAGTTGACTCTGGGTTCTCGGCGAGCCTCAGGGCGATACTTAGCGCAACTACCTGGCAACCCATCGGGGCTCTTCCGACGCGAACGAAATAGCAAACGCAAGAGGACGACATATCAGGGGCGACGAACCGGGCTCGTCTCGCCTCCTGAGATCCCGGCTCCCCACTGTGCAGATCGGCGCACGCTCCATACAAGCCATGCAGTTGGCATGGCCCGAGCGCCGAGCATATCTCCCTGACAATGAAATTGCGAGCCGATCGGCGGGACCGGTTGTCGAAGCAAAGCGATCCCCTACGACTATTAGTCGGGCCAACTATCGTCTGCTATTCTGCCCGCTTGCCAGTCTTGGGCCCGCCGAGCGAGCTTCTCGTATTCCATCGCGATCTTGAGAAGCCTATCTCTGGGTCTTCCGCAAGCGAGTGCTTCCGCTTTCTTTCGCGTTGCTTCAGCTCGGCCCCGCCAGTGATCGGGTTCGTAGAGTTTGCTTTTCGGGTTCATGGTGGTGAGCATGCAATTCGCAGATCAAGGAAATGCGACACCAGAACTCCGCACAAATACGTAAGCGCGACGCCCACGGCCACGGCGCAATCGACAGCAGTATCTTATACGCTGGCGCTCGCGCCGTCCCGGCGCCGCGGAAATCCGTCGTTCAGAGATACGACCTGCCATCTTCCAGCCGATTCCAGCCGAGACGCTCTCACAGCATCAGTGTAGAGGTGTAGGACGTAATATGATCATCCAAAACATCTTGAGCTAGCGGCCCTAAAGAGGCTTGAATCGCACGTCGCGTCAGATTGTACGATCCTCGACAGTTGGGGATTGCCTTCGACAATCTAGCTGCTTCCCAACAGCGATAATGCTCACCCCGGACCGTTTCCGCGGTTAAAAGGTCCCCTTCGCCTGATACAGGGGGACAATCGCAGCCGCATCGACTTGAAAGGATATCATGACTAAAAGCCAGCGGATCGCTTTGTCCTCGCTCTTCAACGCTACCTACTGCGCGATCGCTCTTGCTGCCATATTGTGGGCTGCAATTCCCGCTCCCGGGCATGCGCGCGATCAAGCGCCGACGGGAGAGGAGAAAGTGGCTTGCACGGAGGACGTGTTCCGCCTTTGCAGACACTACATACGGGATCATGTCGCCATCATTTCCTGCCTAAGATCAAAGCAAGCGAGCCTCGGCCGGCAGTGTCGATATGTGATGTCAGGTCGAGACAACGGCATCAAAAAGAGCGATTCGAAGTGAGGATTGACAACTAAGCAACTGCCGTTAGCTCGTCGGTCGAACGGCAGTTCCAGCCCACCCAGGCAATCTGCGAGCATATGAGTGCCGCCGATCGAGAGTGGCACTGGTGCTCGCGGTTGACAGAGGCAGCAGCCTCGGCGCGATTTCCGCATGGACGAATGCAGCATTTTTTCTCCGATACGGGTCTGGTCGCCAATGGCGGTAAAATTGCGAACGCACTCTGCGACCTGCTTTTCTAGTCGCCGAAGCCCCTCTGACACGAGCGAGACTGGCGATTGCGCGGCTGGATCATCCAGAGAGTCCACCATTCGTCGAAGCTCCCCGTAACGGAGCTGGTCTGAGCCAGATGCCGCTCGCTCCTCAATGAAAGCCGACGGCGCGGGTTGATCATTTCGCCAATCCCGAGGCTCCTCTGGGCGAGTACTGGCGCCGTGCGAAGTGCTGTGCTGCGCAGCGGCATCGTCGCGCCCTGGACGCACGATGGGTGCGACGCCCCCCGGTGACCGAAACGTCCGCAGATGTTCCAATGCTCTGACGAGTCTGTTGGCATCAGAGCCCGCGCTGAACTCGTGCACGTCACAACCATCGGTTAGCGACTTGCCGTCCAGCCGAGCAATAATGCTTGGTTTATTCTTTTCAAAGGGCCAACGGCTGAAGCTAATAAGCGAGTTCGCGTGCTTCTTCGCGTTAGATGCGGTCATGCTGCGGCCCTCGATGAGAGCCTCCTTGAGCCGCAAAATATCGGCGGCATCCTCGGGATAAAGAGGCCGCGTGTCGTCAGAACTCCCCCGGATTATAACACCTGCTGAGGCAACCGGCGCTGCTTGGCTATTTCCTCCAGAAGAGGCATCTGCGCCTGGCTGTCGGTGTACCACAACATCTTCCAGATCGTTCAGCCTCCGTCGCTTCGCTGCTGTCGACTGACCAGGGTCATGATACGCCCGAAGGACGGTCACCCCCTGCCTTCATCAATGCGTCCTGAGAGCAAGTATTCACGTAATCAAGCACGGAATTGTCCGCCAGATCGGCCATTTGGCCGTGGGCGCGGAGATCATTGGCCAGTCGCCGAAGTGCCGTAGTATAATATTTAACCGAACTAGACTTTAGGTTTGTCTCAGCCGCGTATTGAGTAATCATGCTATCGATAAGGCTCCTGTCGTCTGTAGATAAATAGGGATGGTGGGGGTCGAAGCCATGGTACGCACGAAGGACGGACACCCCGCTCCTGATTCGTGCGTCTTTCGGAAAATAAGTATTTGCGTGATGGAGCAGGGACTTGTGGTCAGCTAAATCGGTCGTTTGGCCGCGCGCGCGGATATCATTCGCGAGTCGGCGAAGTGCCCGAGTATGATCTCTGACCGTTTCAGGTTTTGGTTTTTTCTGAGCCGCATATTGAGCAATCACGCGGTCGATAAGGTTCCGGTCTTCTATAGACAGATATGGATAGAGGGATTCAGAGCCCCTGCTGACGACGGGAGCGGCTTGGCTTGCCTCGGCCAACCGCTGCTCGAAGTCGCCTTGTCGGGCCTGCCCCATCTGCGGCTCTTCCGAGACCGCGTTCTGCGGCCAAGCTGGTACATTACATGGATCAAAGTCTTGCGAGTCCACGCTACCATCGCCTCCAGGATCATCCGAACAGGGCTCCATACTCGGGCAAGCTTTCGGCAACCTGACGAAGGCCGTGGTCTCCTAACGGTCACACCGGCCAGCACCAACGCCGCCTCGCACAGTGTCCTCTGCCATCGTCGACCACGAGACAGATGCGCTCAATTGCCGTCCGTCGAACGCGTCGCTATGCGACAAACTCGTGTTCTACGCCATGATGACAGTTGGCGCCGCTTGCCCTTGCGAAGGTGTAGTGCGCATCAGATCGGCCGGGTGGCGATACCCGGCGTAGCTGTCGCGATCGTTGTTTCGCCTAAGCAATCGCTCTCCCCGTTGCTGTAGCCCAAACGACACGAATTTATGCCAAGTTGAGGAACGCGCGTTGATCGTCGGTTCGTGTTCCGACGACCCCGTTCTTGGGATGCTTATCGAGTTCGTCGACCGACGATTTCGCGTTGATACGACGCCGAATCGAGAACTTGACCCTCACGTAGCGTCAGGTTGTAGCGTCACCGAATGACCCACATCTTCACTGCCCGTTTCATTCAATGAGGCGCCTGTTCCTCGCGAACGTGCCGCTGCCTGCAAAGCCCGCCGCCACCGATGACATGCCTCCCCAACGAAAGTCCCCGTTGAGCGCAAGCGCCTGAGGTTTGGACAGGGATGGTGTAAAGTTCGATGGAAGCGCTCAAATCGATTATTAGCAAAGTTGCCACCGGCGCGACTCTGACTCGAGAGGAGTCCGCATTGGCATTTGACGGCGTGATGTCGGGCCGCGCGAGCCCCTCGCAGATTGGCGGCTTACTGATGGGATTGAGGGTCCGCGGGGAAACAGTCGAAGAAATCACCGGTGCGGCCTCCGCAATGCGGAAGAGAATGCGGCTCGTCGAGACTGGATGTGACCCAATCTACATCGCCAGCACGAGCGATTCCTCTTTGTGTGCGGTCAACGTGTGGACCTGCGCCTCCTTCATCGTCGCGGGAGCGGGCGTTGCTGTCGCAAAGCACACCAACTGCGCTGCGTCTCCAGGTTCGGGCAATACTGCAGACGTGCTTGCGCGCGTCGGCGTGAAGATCGATCTTGGGCCTGACGCCATTGTGCGTTGTATGCGCGAGGCCGGCATCGGCTTCACGTTTGCATCGACCTGCTATCCGGCAATGCAGCGTGTAAGCCAGATCCGAACCGCGCTTGGCACCCACACTATCTTCAACCTGATTGGACCCCTGTCGAATCCGGCCGAGGTTAAGCGTCAGATTGTCGGGGTCTTCTCTCGTGAATGGGTACAGCCTCTGGCGTACGTATTGAAGAACCTGGGCGCCGACTCGGTGTGGGTGGTTCATGGTTCCGATGGCCTCGATGAGATGACCCTCGCCGGGCCAACCGTTGTTTCCGCGCTTGAGGCGGGTTCAGTCCGCACCTTCGAAGTGACGCCGGAGGACGCCGGATTCCCTCGCTGCCCTAGCGAGGCACAGGATAGCGGCGATGCCGACAACCTCGCGCTGCAAAGCATACTCGATGGCGCACCAGGCCGAATTCGCGACGCCGCACTTTTTACCGCCGCGGCTGCATTGATCGTGGCCGGCCGGGCTTCGACGCTGCAGGAGGGCGTAGGGATGGGGCGAGAATCGCTTGATGGCGGCGCAGCGGCCGCCCGACTTCAGCACCTGATCGCGGTTTCCAACGCGTGACAGTTGAATTCGTCGATTTTCCAATCTTCCGACCGAGGACGACATGCACGAGCGTCAAGAGATTGCAAAGGCTAACGGGCGCCGCTTCCGCGAGGCCTGAGGAGCATGCGGCGCCTACCGGCCTAACTAGCGCAATCCCGTCGAGTGCCTGCGAGAGGTCCCCTCCCTCTTTGGCGAGAGACATTGCAACACCTCGTTGCGTTCTGGCGGCTTCAAAGTGCGCGCTGCGGCTTAAAGGAGATATTCGATGACGGCCCCGCAGGACATGGAAGCTCTCGGCTCTATAGCGATGATCGAACACATCATTCGCAAATTTCGAGAACTGATCGATACAGATAGCTCAATTCCGTCGGAGCTGCGGGGCGCGCTACACGCCACGCTCGACGAGCATCTTCTTGATGCAAAGAAGCGCGTCCTCTTAAAAATGCATTAGCATCAGGCTGCGACCAGAGTTGGAGAGCATCAGGACGGCCCCGACAACCGGATCATCCGCACGGGGTCGCATGAACACTCCAATCCGACCGCAGCCCGCCCCCCCGCTTCATGAGCGATGGGCGGGCTCTTTGCCGGACAGATCGGCGCGCTTTCTCGTTGGCCGCCCCTTAAACACAGGCGGTGGCAGCTCGCATTTCCGCCTGCTATGACTACGCTCCGCGCGTTACCGTCCTACGCATCACCCTGGTGGCCGAGGCTGTTGAGCTGTAGCGGATCTCAATGTGCGTTCGCTTGTGACGCACAATTCCGACATCGCGCATCAATGTCGAACGCGCCAGCAGGCGCCAAAATTGACGCGATGGAAATGCAACTTATGCAAGCATCGAAACAATAGCAACAGCCCCTATTCGCCCCACAATCGCCAGACCACGACAGTTCCTCAAGATCAACTATTGCTTCAACACCTACCAGCTCTGGTAGCTCCGTTATGGGGAGCCGCGTAGCATCATCCGCTGCGGCAAGATCAAGCTCAGAGGTACATCCGACACTTCCACGGCTGCGCCCCTGACGGCTGTCCACGCTGGATCCTGGCGCGATTGAGTGGAACAAGTGATGTACGTCGCATCGGAAGGCATCAGACAATGTCCAGCAACCCGTTCGAAGCCGCGATGATACTCGACGGCATCCACCGCTGGGTCGAGATCGAATCTCCGACGGAGCGGCCAGATCAGGTCAACAAACTTGCTGATCTCGTGGCGGAGGGCTATCGCGACTTGTCCGCTTCCGTTGAGCGCGTGGCGGGACGTGACGATCGAGGCGATCATTTGATCGCGCGCTCGTCCTGGGGCCAGGGCGAGCCAGGCATCCTGGTGCTGAGTCATCTCGACACCGTTCAGCCGATGGGATTCATAAAGCGCCTGCCGTTCAAGGTCGAGGGCGATAAGGCATTTGGGCCCGGCATTTACGACATGAAGGGCGGCGCATATCTCGCTTACCATGCATTTCGGCAGATTTGCGCCGATGATGTCCGCCCGCCGCTAGGCATCACCCACATCTACGTATCCGACGAAGAGATCGGCAGCCCGACTTCGCGAGCGTTAATCGAGGCAGAAGGCCGCAAGGCCAAATATGTGCTTGTGACCGAGCCCGCGCGCGACGGCGGCAAGATCGTCACGGGCCGCAAGGGCATCGCCCGCTTCGACGTTTTTATCAGAGGCACGCCGGCCCACGCCGGCGCGCGTCCCGTAGACGGCTGCAGCGCAATCCGCGAACTCGGCAATGTGATCCAGGCTCTTGAGACGATGAACGATCTTCAGCGCGGGATCACAGTCAACGTCGGTGTGGTCCGCGGCGGCACCAGGCCGAACGTAATCGCCGAGGACGCTTATGCCGAAGTCGACATGCGGGTGCCGACCATGGCTGACGCCCACAAGTTAGTACCGACAATCCTCGGCATTAAGTCGCGCACCAAGGGCGTCACAGTAAAGATCTCAGGCGAATTGACGCGCCCGCCCTATGAGAAGAGCAGCGCCGGCGCGGCGCTTTATCAGCATGCCAAGGAAATCGCAACCGGGCTCGGCTTCAAGCTGCTCGACGTCTTTAGCGGTGGCGGCTCGGACGGCAATTTCACCGCGGCCCATACTGCGACCCTCGACGGCCTGGGTGTCGACGGCAAGGGTGCGCACACGCATTACGAGCAGCTTTACATCTCGTCGATTGAGCCGCGCGCCCGGCTCCTCTATCGCCTCTATCAGACGCTTCAATGATCTCGACCGGCCGCAATTCCGACGCCTACGGACAAAGAGCCAATCGCGCGGTTCGCTCGACGGGCGCAGGATAATGCGCTGCTCTACTATCAGGCGCACTTTATCAAACAGCTCCGCCGGAAATCGGCATCCGTCTCGTCAGCGCGGGATGGATCCGACTGAATCATGCAATGACAGCGCAACGGTCAGAACGAAATCCGCTGCGGCGCTGACATGAGCGAGCCTTGGATCGGGGGAGCACGGATTATCGTCAACAGGCGCTCATCGGCTGCGAATGTATGGCGGCGACCTTCTGACGCAGTCCACGGTACAGAATGCTCTCGATGCCGGAGCCTTCCGCGCTACCCTCAGAGTATTGGCTGACTGATACTGGCAAGCAAAAGGACTTGAATCAGACGTAACGTTAAGTTGTACGATCTCGGCAGTGGCGCGAGGTCTCTTCTGCCGTCGGTCTTGTGAAGGATTGCGAATGTCTGGCTTGATGAGAACCAAGTCACAGTGGTTGATCATGATCCCCATCTCCGAGAACGAAGCGGCCGAGACAGTCGTGCAGCGAGGCCTGATCGCGTTGCGATGTCTCGCAGGTGATCGCAGATGGCCCGGCATTCCAGAAGCGGTACTAACAGGCTGTCTTAGGCTGCCCAATTTGAGGACTCGTGAAATCGGAGGCGATCAACCTAAACCTCGCTTCCGACCTCTTGCAGAGGGCCGTTGCCTCCTAAACCCCGAAACTGACGGCCGGCCACAGTACCGAAAAACAGTCAAGAGGCGGCCTTTGGCTCCGTGCACGCCAACTTCCCGCGCTGGCACGACGTTCTCCTCGCGCGCACGCACGCCAGGCCATGCGGCGGCAGGGATCTTCAAGAAATTCGAGCTGCAAGCGTCGTTCGGCCTGACCGGTGCGACTTCGGAAGAGATTGCCTGGTATTCTGGAGCAGCAAGTTGAAAGAGCCTGATGGCGCCAAACAGGTCCTGCTAGTTGACCATATTGAAGGCCAATGCCGGGCCATTGTCGGCTTCAAAGATGACGATCCGAGATCGGCATATATGTGCGGCGAGCCTGTCTATCAAAGACGAGGCAAGAAGCAGTCATCGTGGTGCGCCTATCACTTCCGGCAGATGCACGCGACCGCCGTCGATCAGCAAGGGGTGACCGATCAAGTGCGTGACATACCAAAACTAACATCGATTGCTCGTAACCCATGACTGCCATCAAGACCACCGCCGTTCTGCAGAGGCCGCGCGCAAATAGCCAGGGTCGCGCTGCAATGACGCGATCGAGGCCTTTTCGACGCGATGCCGAACTTCCATCCAACTACCCTCGAGAGAAACATTCAAGCATACAATTATTAAGCTCGCGAAATATTGGTTCGACGGAATGCGGCACAAAGCCGATTTACGCTCACGGCCTCTGCGCAACGCGCCGCAGCGAGTTCGTCGTTATTCGCATGGCGATCTCTTCTGATCGTGCAAAAGGCCTTGGAGATCGGTATTGCCTCGTATCCTGATCATGAATGCCGGTACGCCACAAATGTCGGGAGAGGGTCTGACAGCGGCTCAAATCTCCTTCACCGCCAACTCGGCTTCGCGCTCGGCATGGTTTGCACAGGAGGACGACCTTATAGTCTCACCGGTAGCCCTCCGGCCGGACTTGTTGTCCTTCATTGGTGAAACGCTTGATTTCGATGCCTCGAGCCTTTCGCTGTTTGTGCCTGAATGCGGCGGCACGGCCAGCGTTCTTGACGACTGCACGCTGCTGTCAAATTCCGTTGTCGAGAGAATCAACAGCCATGTTCGGCAGAAATCGTCCTGGAGAATATATCCATGCTATCCTAGTGAAGGCGTCGCGCGCCTGGCGGCCTTGCTGCGTATTCCGCAGAGCGGGAGCGGATTCGCTCTGCAACGGGGGCCAGATCTATTGAACCGTAAGAGCCACTTCCGTCAATTGGCTACAAGTGTCGGACTCCCGTTGCCAAACGGATGCGTAACCACGAACTCAGACGATCTATTGCGAGCGGTTACGTCGCTGAGGTCTGAGACCGGCAACGTCATCGTCAAGTTGGACAATGGAGCCGGTGGAGTCGGAAACGTTATCCTGACCGCCCATGAGAGTGGTCCACTACCCGGGGCAAGAGATACAAGGCAAGTTACTTGGCCGTCATTTAATCCAGAAGAACTTTGGTCTGAGATGACCACAGCATCGTGCAATACACTGGTCGTGGAATCGTACCACTTGGCCCGGTCTCCCTTCTATCTTGAGTACGAAATCGAGGAGGACGGTTCGATCGGCTTCATCAACAGTGGAAGCATTCGCCTGCGTCGAAGCAGCGACCAATCCGAAAGATCTCTCATTTGGACGGGACTTGAGCTGCCAAGCGATTTGACAAATGAACAATGGCTGGCTGCCCAGACACACGCCTACCGATTTGCGGAGCTCGCGCGAGGCCTCGGATACCGCGGAATGATCAACATCGATGCCATTTTCACGAGCCATGGGCGGCTGCTATTTAACGAGGCGAACGGGCGGTGGGGTGGAGGCTCGGTGTTACACAACATTGCCGTTCGGCTGCTGGGTGTCGACTACTCTGGATTCTACGTCATTTCATCCGTCAGAAATGTTCGATCACGCTCTCTTCAAGCGGCACATGACCGTTTCGTCAAGGAACGCTTTCTGTTCGACCGCACGCGCAAGGATGGTGTGATCCCGCTTGCTGCTGATGAGGATGCAGGCACGGTCGAATGCCTTGCAATTGCGCGCGATCGGGCCGCATCACGCGAGCTACAGCACCGACTATTGACAATGAATTGAACGAGATCTCAACGTGCCTTCTTGCGTCGATTGCGAACTCGCTCGTGTAGCCACTCGCTAGGACTGGTGGCAATCGATGCATAATTTCGTTCATGGGCACGGAGTTTGTAGTCCAGGCAGATGCTATCGCGGATAATTCCGCGAATACGGTATCGTCGCGTGCACGTCGAAATCCGTCCCTTGAGCGCGATCGTCGAGCGGAATGTTGTGACCACTTCCCGCTTCGACGCCACCAAGATCAGATCCTGCAACCGCATGATCTTCGAGAACGCAGGGCATTTCAGACATCAGGCTGGCGCCACCGCCTCAAGCTACCGTTGGGTTTCCGGCTTCAGCAGCCATTCGCGGAACTCGCCGACGGTGAGCGATGAGACGATCGCAAAGGCCGGCGGATCATGTCGATCCAAGATCAGGCGAGAGAGGTCGTCAGTATCGGCCGGAATCAGTTCCCCGGCTAGGAACGCCTTGAGCGACAGATCGGCGAGGGCCATTGGGCCGCAAGCCGCTCGACCGAAACGTCAGCGCCGATGCCGGCTAGCTGATCGTCCGGCCGCTCGGGCGTCACCTTGGCCATCGGATCCCTGGGGTCGGCAAAGCCAACGTCTGTGCCTCCAATGGCTGTCCTGTAGGGCATGATCGTTGGTTATCCCGGATCAAGGCGAGCGCTTCGGCATGAAGCCGCGGCGTTGCGGTCGCTAGGACGCGCCCTTCCGAGTGAATCGAGAGCGGGCATCCCTCCCAATCGGTGATGCAGCCGCCGGCGCCCTGCACGATCGGCACCAGCGCCATGTAGTCATATGGCTGAAGCCCTGTTTCCAGAACGATGTCACAGTGTCCCGACGCAAGCAGGCCATAGATGTAGCAATCGCCGCCGAAGCGGCGCATCCGCGCAGCGCGCGACAACCGCTCGAATGGCACCATCTCGCTTTTGCGGAACATGTCAGGCGATGTCGTGTAGAAGCGCGCTTGGGCGACGCTCTCGCATGTGCTGGTCCGCGCCAATCCATCGCCGAACCGCGCCAAACCGGGCTTTGCCACCCACCGTTCGCCGGTAAAGGGAACGTCGATCACGCCGCAGAACGGCTGCTGCTGATAGGTCAACGCGATCAGCGTGCCGAATAAGGGAAAGCCGCTGATAAAGCTCCTGGTGCCGTCGATCGGGTCGACGATCCAGGTGAACGCGCCGCCCGGCTTGGCTCCGCTCTCCTCGCCGATGATGCCATGCTCCGGAAAGCGCGCCTCGATCCTTTCCCTGAGAAGCAGCTCGACGGCTCGATCGGCGATCGTCACCGGGCTGGCATCCGACTTGGCGACGACATCCAACGGCGTGCGGAAATAGGACAGCACGATGGGCCTGACCGCATCGGCAAGCTCGGCGGCGAATGACAGATAGAAATCGGCATCGTCTGCCGTAACGGCATATCGGGTCATTACAGCGCCTTCAGGAACAACGGCCATCGCGGATCGCGGATGAAGGAGCGCGTCCGCATATGCTTCGAGACGCTGAATTTGCAGAAATCGAAATCCAGCTTCGAGCTCCGGTTCTGCAACATCGTAGTGCTCCACTTGATGTCCGCGAGCGCCTCGTGGACGATGGGACCGCTCCTACGCCTGACAGGAATTGAAAACCTCAACCGCATCGATGCGGCGTGTGCCAAACCGCCCATCCTTCGCGAACGCTCCATTACCCTTCCAGATCAACATGCCCGGCGGCTATTCACCCGCACACGTGATCATCCTCTAAGAAACATCACCTGACCGAGCATGATCGTTAGGATTCCCCAAGCCGTCTTCGCGCCTGACTAACCCAGCCCCCTGACCAAAAGCTGACGGCCGCGATCAATTCCGCGGATTCCGGACCTTTCGCGGGCGTGATCCACCACGATCAACTTAAAACCAGATGCGCCGCAAGCGTCCAACTTGTGAGGGTTTTCCAGCCGCGCAGCCGGTCTCTGTCCAAGCCTCTCCACCAATCGTCGAGACTTAATGGACCTTGCCGCCGTTAGGTTACGGCAGCGGCTGCGAGTTCAAAACTGAAGGGCTGGCCGTCAAAGATAGGGGCGACCTCCCCAACCTCGGTTCGATTTTTGCGATTTCAGCCCCCGCAATGAGGTTGTTGCAATCATGTCCGGAGTTATCCGCATCGGATGGATACGTCGAACACACGTCCTCAATAGCGGCTGTCGCGTGCATCGAAAGCGGCCCCCAATATTGCGTCAGATGACAATGTTACCGAGCGCCCCCTGTGTCTTCTGAAGCCGCCGCCACGAGCGGTTTCCGTCCCGAACGCCACGCCGTCACGCCGACGGTGCAGACCAGGTCGTGCCGTCCTGTTCGTACGGCCGTATGTCCGCCTGTGCCGAGAAGGTGCTTTCCTTCCACACTCGGCGCCCCGTGATTGCTAGGCCAAGCCACGTCAATCCCGGGTTTGACGTTGCCTTTATCAACGAAGGGTGTCAGGCATTGTCAGCATGAGGCGCACCGCAAAATATGGTCTCGGTCCGCAACCGATCCTCTCGGCGGTTCGCCCGTCGTCAAGCCATTCGGCCAATCCGGCTCATAGACTACCAGACGTGCTTTCGATGGTCCTTCGGTTTACGCCGTCGCGTTTTGAACAGAAGTAGACCAGGGATCGGCGCTCACCAGTATGCACAGGTTTCACCTCGTGGCGGAGCTTACACGTTGTGATCAGCACGGCTCCAAATGGCGGTCGGAATACCTGCTGTTCGTAGGCGCTTGGATACACCACGAACTCTCCCCCTTTGAAGTTCTTCGCGAGCTGCACAATCACGGCGTACTCGAAATCGGGGTCGCTCGCAGCATCCAAATGGATGCCAACAAAAGAACCAGGAGGCATCCGATGCATTTGGCATCGGCGAATGACATAGTCTGATGATGCTCCCAATATTTTTTTCAGTGCGAAGCTGCGGTCTTTTCTTTGGAGGAGTTCGACAATCTGCCCCGGGGCTGCACCATCCGCGTTGCTGGGAGGGCGACCCGGCGGGTCTACGCGCACGCGTTTTACGAAGACATTGTGCGAGTCGCCGGCATCTCCCTCCCGCACTTCTTCCTCGGGAATCTCAGTCTGCAGCTGATCAATCCTTGCCAGGTCATCTTGGGTGAACAACGTCTGCGGACCGATCACCACCGTGCCCTTCACCAACAGCTCTATGCGATATTTCGTCAGATGTTCCTCTGAAAGCAGGCGGGCCTTTTCATTCGCTGCGCGCGGCATTCGTGGTCACTCCAAGATGTGATCTTCAAGACGGTATTCCAAGCCGCCTTCGTGCATTGAGCGGAGCGCTTGCTCCCAGTGCTCGCCATCGAAGTCGTCTATTCTTGCGATTTCGATGGCTTTTCTATCCAAACATCGAACATTGACACTGAATCCAGAAGGATCCGATCGCGGCCTATAGAAAGGCTTTACGCCGCAAAACCGACAAAAAGTGTGCCGGGCGATATTCTTGTTGAACTGGTAGGTCGTGAGGGATTCTTCGCCGCGCTCTACGCTGAGCTTGTCGCCAGTCACGAGCAAGTGCAGAAATCCGGACATCCTACAGATTGAACAATTGCATCGAACTACCGGGACCTTTCGCGGCGCGCGCACGCGGAACCTAACGGAACCACAATGGCAGCGGCCACGATGCTCGATCTCCGCTCGGCCACCTGCTTTCCCAGGCGGGAGAATTCGAAGTAGGTCGCGGCACCACTGTACATTGAGCTGATAGGCTTGATTAAACTCGCCCATGAAGCGAACATTGCGGTCGACCGGGACGAGCTCGCGGACGAGCCGGCTTGTCATCTCTCCGTGATATTTCTCTGCCGGATCGTCACCGCCGACATGACTCCGGAAGTATTCGAGATCACCGGCCTGCACATCAAAGATCCTGGTCAAAGTGGACCAGAGTACCTGGATCATTTCCGCAGCATGTAGCTCAAAAGCGACCATGTAGGCGCAACGGATTAGGGGATCTATCGATGACAACCCATCATAGAGGCAATGCAGGTAGCGTTTCGTCGTGGCGCTGTAGTTAGGCTGTATTGTTCGGCCGAGCAATCGCGACGCATCTTTTCTAAGCAGGTTCGAGTGGAAGCTTTCGGTAGCCAGAATTTCGGGTAGCGCCGCCTTGCCGCCCTGGATAACTCGGCCATAGCCGCCGGTCTCATCCCAACAGATGAAATTTGCGACCACGCTGGTCAGCTCAATATCCCTGGTAACGTCCCGATTGTGATGCATGGCGTCGAATATGAGGTCCTTCTGCGAGCCCGCCTGCAGGTACGGGAACGCCTGTGACATCGCCAGGTATTCAGGCAGCAGGCTTACAACCTGTTCTTTGGACATCTCCGCAGCGAATGGATGCGGGCCACACTGAACTCGTGCGTGCTCAGCCAAGTGCTCACAGAATATGTGCGAAGGCTCATCTTGTTTGAATTGAGACGTTTGAGAAGACCTCATTTGGATCCTGTCATGAGGAGAGAACGATCACTCGAGCGAGGGCCATGGGTTAGCAGCGAGATCAAATAGTTCGCTGGTTCGACGCTTTTGGCCGCATCAAATCGTGGCGCCCCCGCCATCTTCGCAGTATCGACGCTTGCCCGATGAGCTTGGCCGGTTCATGAAGGCGTCGGAGAAACGCGCCGTCCGGTCGAAGCGGCGCCGCGCCGGCTTCCGATCCACAAGCAATCCGATGCCGAGAGTAACCTGGGCGCTACTCATCGCTCGCAGAATCGTGGTGAAATACGGCAGCCGCCCGGCTCGCGGGCCTCAAGACCAAAGAGATCACCGCTGGATTTGGCTTGTTCTGCTTGCATTCCGTCGCCGTCCTGTGTTGTTGCATCCTTGCAGCAAATGCCGTGCCAATCCGACACTGCCCCATAAGTTCCGGAGCACGTTGAGAGACCCCTCACGACCGTCCCTCGTTGCAAATGTCTTGAAGCTGACAGGGCTCTGCACGGCGGTCAGAAACCGGACAGCGAAAACAGACACGCTTCCAATCTACAGGACATGGGCTAATAGACTGCCAAAGACTGCTTGAGCAGCGCCGCGTACCCGACCTTATGAACAACCGGCCGTCACGGATGTTTGCCGAACTTCATCTCGAGTCAGGCTAACTCGCGGCCATTTATGCGGAGGAACACTCGTGCTTCCGCCAACACAGCCTGAAAAAACCGTGCACCGATTTGGCGGCCGCCGAAAATATGCCCCAAAGATAGGGCGCCTTCCGGTCGGTCGCTAATGTCTTGAACGACAAAGTCACGGCCTGATTGCAATTGGGCCGGCGTAAGGTTTTGCCGCGACCGGCCTTCGACTGGGAAGGAAACTCGCGGTGTCACAAATGTTCGTTCAGCACGCCTCGGTCAAATCGCGTCTAAATGCGATCCTCCGTGCGACCAGCGGCAATTTCCTCGAGCAGTTCGACTTCTTCCTATTTGGCTTTTACGCGACCGCCATTGGGAACGCTTTTTTCCCCGCAGAGAACGAAACCGCCTCATTGCTTAACACGTTTGGCGTGTTCTGGCTGGGCGCTTTAATGCGTCCGGTGGGCGCGATTGTGCTGGGAGCCTATATAGACAGGATTGGACGTCGCCAAGGCCTGATCATCACCTTGTCGATCATGGCAGTCGGCACTGTGATTATCGCCTTCTGTCCAAGCCATGCGACAATCGGAATTGCCGCTCCCGTTATTGTTCTAGCCGGACGGCTGCTCCAGGGCTTTTCCGCCGGCGTCGAAGTCGGCGGCGTTTCAGTCTATCTGGCGGAGATCGCAACCCCAGGCAATCGTGGTTTCTACACTTCGTTCCAGTCGTCCAGCCAGCAGGTCGCGATCTTTGTCGCGGCGATCGCGGGTTACCTGCTGAACGAATCGATGCCGGTGGAGGCCGTGGCCTCCTGGGGGTGGCGAATTCCCTTCTTTCTTGGTTGTCTTATCATCCCCCTCATCTTCTTCCTTCGTCGAACGCTGGAAGAAACTCCTGAATTTCTGGCGATGAAGAAGCATCCCACAGCAGGCGAAGTTATGGCCTCTGCGCTTGCGAATTGGCGCCCTGTCGTCCTCGGGATGATGATGGCTATGCTGAGCACGGCGACCTTCTATTTCGTTACCGTCTACACGCCCACGTTCGGCAAGACCGTCTTGAAGCTATCCGCCCAGGATGCGCTCTTGGTGACACTCCTGGTCGCCGTGACCAACTTCATCTGGAATCCAATTGGCGGCGCCCTCTCCGACCGTGTTGGCCGCAAGCCAGTTCTACTCGCCATTGCTAGCCTTGCCTTGATAACGGCCTATCCGGCTTTGAATTGGCTGGTAAGCGCCCCCACTTTCGGCAAGATGTTGGCAGTGGCGATGATGTTCTCTTTCTACTTTGGCACCTACAGCGGAACTATGCTGGGCGCCCTGGTCGAGATCGTACCTGCGCATGTGCGCACAACCTGCTTCTCCCTGGCCTTCGCACTCGCGGCCGCCCTGTTTGGTACTTTCACTCCACTTGCCTCGACTTGGCTCATTGAACGAACCAATGACAAGGCTTCGCCCGGGTTCTGGCTGATGTTTGCAGCCGCACTTAGCGTGATCGCTGCACTCTCGATCTATCGAGGAACTTCTAAGCCATCGAAAGCCGCGCAGCCTGTGCGCCCCGAACCGCCCGACAGCGCTTTAGGCGTGCAGGCCGCATCGCGCTAACGTGTTGTTCTCAGTCGCTGACTGCCGGTCTTCGTTCATGACGACCTCATGCGGAGCTCAGCCACGACGCCTGGCAGTCACCTTACAGCGCGTGTAGTATTATTGCCGGGGAATGCTTGACCGCTGAAGAGGGATTCGCAGCCGTTAGTCGGCAGCGGCCGATCGTCGTATCAGCATTCCCCGGCCGAAGCGCGGAGGCAGATTCAGCGCGCAAACCTCCTACGTGAGGACGGCACGGCTGAATGTCGCCGCGTTTCATGTCCGACATCTTTCTCTGACAGTTTTCAACGGGTCATATCGCTGCCAAAAGCACAGCTTTTCGCTCGTTTCGTGCTGGCCCAGATCCTGCATCCCGTCCAATTGCGAGACGAGATGAGCGACGCCAGGATGAGAGTCATGATTGCGCTATTGATTCATTCATCGACGGTGGGGAGCCGGCGACGGCGATTGGCAATGTCACGCGAGCGGAAGAATAAAAGCCGTGCGAACGTCGGTGGTGCCACCGGGCTATTCTGGTGGCAGGTCTACGCTCCACGACACGTGCGCCAACCCATCGACACCAAGCGATATTTGTGCGGGTCGGCTGGCAACCACCGACACTTGGCGCGGCTTGCGCGAATCGGTGCGACTTCGAGCTGACCCACCACGCCGCATTGCGGGCCTGCGCAAATGCAGTTTCTGAAATGAGGGGCTTACAAACGTGCTCGATCGACTGGATCCTCACACTTTCAAGCTGCATCCGCAGCGCGACGTCGTGCTCAACGAGGTGCATGCGCGCCCGTTTATGCAGCTTGTTCCACCATTCAAGGTGATCCACTACGCATTTCTTGCGAAGGACGATGCGGCGCAAGCGATCGCCGCGGCTTCGTCGCATTTTGTCGGGATCGCGACCTTCCCTCACCGCGGCCCTCAGCGAAACATCACCAGATTGCTATCGGACCCGTGACGCTTCGTTGGGAACAGCATGCCGAGTTCGCCACCTTCACATGGATAGTCAGTAGTTCGGCCGATCGCCAGGCGGAGGGCGCCCCGGGCGCGGTTCACTGTCTGATGCGAGCGTTGCGGCAGGGAGGAGGACAATTGCTGGTCGCAATCAAGTTGGATGTAGAGCAAGACGCCTGCCCATTGAGACGAGCCGAGCAACTTTTCGACAAGAGCAGCCTGGCTATGGCCCGCATAAAGGGCGGAGAAAGTGTCATGGCTTCTGATTTTCGCGTTGACCAAAATGGTTTCACCAGGATTCTCGTCTGCGACCTCGGCTTGACACCGCACAATCTCGGCGCATTGGTGCAGCGCCTGCTTGAAGTCGAGACATATCGTCCGCTGGCGCTACTTGGTCTATCGACAGCACTTGAGCTCGGTCCATTCGTGGATCGCATCAATAGACGTCTTGGCGAGGTACTCGAAGAAATGCAGGGCGCGGAGGGATTGAAACTCAACAACCATCTACTTGCCGAACTGACCTCGTTGGCTGCCTCGTTCGAGCGAGGTGCGACCGGAAGCCTGTTTCGGTTCGGCGCCAGCCGAGCCTATTACGAATTGGTCCAATCCCGTTTATCTATCATCGAAGGCAGCGAGATTGCGGACTATCCGACCTGGTCGTCGTTCCTCGCGCGCCGGGTGGCACCTGCGATGCGGACTTGCGACACGACTGCGGATCGCGAGGCAACCCTGTCGGTCAAGCTGGCGCGTGCCGCAGATCTGTTGCGAACCCGCGTTGACGTCGAAATCGAATGCCAGAATCGGGATCTGCTGCACGCTATCAATGAACGCGCCGGGCAGCAGCTTCGGCTGCAATGCACGGTAGAGGGTTTATCAGTCGCGGCGATAGGATATTACGTGGTCAGCCTGTTTGGCTACCTTGCCAAGGGAGCCCATGATGTCGGACTTCATTTAGAGCCCTCTTATCTAACCGCAGGGTCCGTGCCGATCGCAGTCGGTGTGATCTGGCTGGTCAGCTACAATACTCGGAAGAGACATCTCAAGCACCGCGACGAGCCGTCCGCCATGCGCGAGTAAGCACCCGTTTCAGCTATAAACAGGAGAACTTAACGACGTTAATCCCCTTGGCCGCCGGATGCGCTCCCTCGCACCGTCAACAGTGCGCAAACCCGACTTTGGCCCATTGCTGCGGTAGGATCAAAGATGCTGCTGCCGTTTTCCGCAAGCTATCAGCTCGCGGGCGGGATACGACGGCAGCGTGACAGATTATCCCTTCTCCCGAGGCAGTGGACGGACGGGGTGCCGCCAAACTGCATCGCTGAGAATGGCTGCAGGCGACCTCTCCGGATTGGCAGGCGAGACCGTTCGGGTTCGGCGAAGAAAAATCTCGTTCTCGAGGCCAGGTGGTCCTAGCATGGCCGTGTAGTTCACACCCGAAATTGTCAAATTGTCTCCGGCTGAGAAGCGCTGGGCAGCAGCGTCGTGCAGGCGCATTCCTTCTTTGAGGTCTGCCGACGCCCATTGGTCGCCGGGCTGCCGGCCCGTTGGGAGGTACAGCTCTCCATCTCGCACCCCAAGGCTGGGAGCGCACCGCCTCCTATGGTGCGCCTCTGGTGCCGCATCCCACAACGCACGGCAGCGGGACGAACGTTCAAACTGATCGCACCCGTGATGCTCCTATCCGACCTTTGCAAGATATTTCAACAGACATCGTTTCTCATCGCATCGACCACAACGTGCTGCCCTGATCTGCGCAGCGCAGAATTTGGAAAACGAGATGGTGAGGACGCAACAGGCGGCATTAGGCACCTCGAAATCGCAGAGCTAATGCAAGAACTCCTCCCAAGAATGGGAAGTAGTCCATTTATCGCTCGACTGCCGAAGCTCATTGGCTTTTCCAAGTTGACAATCTCCGCCTCAAACACCCCATTCTCGTCATTCGTCCTAACCATGACATCGTGAAACTCCAGGAACTCCCCGGTGCGCCCACATGCGCCCGCAACGTGGCGGCCAGCTCAGCTCCAGCGCCATCCAGCCCATCCGATCGAGCTTCAGGCGCACACTCCACATAGGCCACCAGCCGCTTCTCGCCGGCGCCATCCTGCTGCGCCACCACCACCGCATCGCGCACCCAGGCATGCTCGATGAGCCGCGCCGCAATCTCGCCCGGCTCAATCCGGAAGCCGCGGATCTTCACCTGGTCGTCGTTGCGGCCCAAAAACTCAAGATTGCCGTCCGGCAGATAGCGCGCAACATCCCCGGTCCGGTACAGCCGGTCGCCGCCCACAAATGGGCTGGCGATGAATCGCTCCGCCGTTAGCTCCGGCCGGTTCAGATAGCCGCGCGCAACTCCCGCCCCGCCAATGTAAAGCTCACCCACCGCGCCAAACGGAACGGGCTCACCATGACCATCCAGCAGGCGATCGGACGGCCGATCGGAGGCAATTGCGGCCAGCATGATGGATCAGCCGCGAGATGGTGCTCAGTAACAACGTGGGTTTCCGTGGGCCCATACTGATTTATCAACCTTGCTCTCGGGTGCGTTTTGAAGAACGACCTGATCTCGGGGGTGGCTCGTAATTGCTCACCCGCTGTATAGACTTCCCTCAAAGATGGCAGCAGCGTTCCTCGAGCGCACCAAACTTCGGCAAAATGATTCAAGGCCACGAATGGGAGGAAAAGCCTTTCGATCTCTTCTCTCCACACAAAGTCCAACAACTCGGAGAAATCGGCACGGATCTCTTCACGCACTAGCATGAGTAGGCCGCCGTCCCTCCAGCAACCGAACAATTCCTGGAACGAAACGTCGAAGTTCAAAGTCGTGAACTGAAGTGTACGTCGTTTTAGCGCGTCACACTCCGGCGAGGAGCAAATTCATAAGCGACCTGTGGGGCATTTCCACGCCCTTAGGCATGCCTGACGACCCCGAGGTGTAGATCACATAGGCCAGATGACGCGAGGTCAGCCCAAGCGCGCGCGGGTCCGGATCCGTCGCCGGCAGCGCCGCCCAGGCCGGGCTCGCCGTCGCCAGATCGACCATCGTCAGATCGAGTCGTGCATCGTCGCCCAGCGCCGATCGTCCCGCCGCATCGGCCAGCAACAGGTGGGGCGCCGCATCCTCCAGCACCTGGTGCAGCCGCGCACTCGGATCGGCCGGGTCCAGCGGCAGATAGGCCCCACCCGCCTTCAGGATCGCCAACAGCCCCACCACCATCATCGGACTGCGCTCAAGGCAGATCGCCACCGGCTGATCCGGCGTCACCCCGAGCCCGATCAGATGATGCGCCAGCCGGTTGGCCCGCGCATTGAGCTCGCCATAGCTTACGCGCTGGTCCTGATAGACCACCGCCACCGCATCCGGCGCACGGCGTACCTGGGCCTCGAATAGCTCATGGATGCACTGGTCCGACGGATAGGCCACAGCCGTCCGGTTCAGCTCCTCCAACAGATGCGCCCGCTCAGAGGATGACAAGAGTTCAACCTGCCACACTGGCTGCTGCGCATCGGCCTCCACAGCACACAACAAATTCTGCAAATGCTGTGTCATACGCTCGATCTGATTGGGCTCCAGGCGACTTGCATCAAAGTGCCATCGGAAGCTCCCATCCAGAGCGCCAATTTCGAGCGTTAGCAACTCGCCGGAGCGAGCTATCTCAGAACTGGAGCTCGAAGCCAACTCTTCAGCAGCAGAACAGCTCTCTCCGGTAAACGTAACGCCAACCGGCCAGGGACGGCGCAATCGTAGCGCCTCCACACCGCGCAACGTCGGGCATCGCGCAATAAGATCCCGCGCAAAGGTACTCTGCTCGCTCAGCTGAGCGAGTTCGGCCGCGACCGCCGTGCGCGCCTCTGCAAAAACATTATCGAGGTCGATGGTAATTGCCATCGGCACGACAGAAGCGACGAGCCCCCCGAGCGCTTTCACGCCGGCTCGCGATCCATCCGGCACGGGAGTCCATCCCAATTGAAGCTCTGATTCCCCCGTGATGCGGGCGAGGTAGACCAACCAAGCAGTTAGCAAGAATTCCGCGCGATCACTGGGAGATAACTCAGCCAACGCACTCGGCGTGAGCCAAGCGCTCGACTGCCATGTCGCCGGAGCCCTGCCTTTTAACGACGAAAACGGAAGCTGAACTACCTTGAACTGCTCCAGTCGCTGTCGCCAGAACTCTTCACAAGGTGCCAACAATTCATGGGCAGTTGCTGTGCTCCGCGCCTCAGCTTCGCTTAAGACCGGGAGGCGGTGGCCTATATCCATGCCGGAATTCCTCGCGAGCTTCTGCGCATCCACGGGTCGACCACCGCCGAACCGGACATCAACATCCTCCGTACCTGTCGCCACACGCCAATGGTCGGGGTGATTTCAAGGAGAGAGAGCCCGCAGGTAAGCCCGAGCGGTTAGTCGACACCTCCAAGCATCTGATTGTGACAACGTCATCGTCCCTACATTTGGACAGATTGAGAACGCCTAATCCGAACTCTTTGGCTGCGCCTGCGAAGCGAGATGATCGTCAGAGGGTTATACGCATCTTAAGCAACCGACGTGCCAACGATGTTTGCGCGTGAGTTCCTCAAAGAACAACGCGCCTATGGCCGCACAGAGGAGTTTTGCTGCTCGACTCGAGACATCGATGTTGTGAGCCAGACATAGCTCAAACAATAACACCGACGACAAGGCGACGATCACCGAAACAAGCAACTGCCTGGGCAAAGCTCTCTGCCCGCGAGAAGACCTCTCCTATCGAAGTCGATTGCCCTCAAAATATCGGGCGCTGCAGCATCACCATGGCAATGGCTTGGATGAAACAAGCAAGTTTCATCTACCCGTTTAGACAAGTTGCTGCGATACCCCCATCGTCGCAACAAGCGACCGACGTGCCAATGACGTTTGTGTATTCTCTTGACGAGCCAATGCACCTCCGGCTGCCTGACTGAATACTGCGGTCTTACTGTCTCGGTTTAGGCGAGCGTGGTCGGGTGCCGATCTCCATCGCCACTTTTATCTGCTTCAGCGTCCCTGATAGGTGTGATCCGCACCACGATATTGTCGCCAAGATCGCGTTCTAGGCCTACCAAATCGTTTCTAACGATTCCCATCTTACATCAGTAGCAAGCGTGCAGGTTGCACACGCAGTACTCGAGCTAGAAGTCAAAACCGGAGCTTGAGCCGCCCACATCCCACTGCGGCGAAGGATCTGGTTGATGAACGCTGTCGGTTGGCGAATGTCCGGGTGAAGTAAAGATCTCCAAAAGCTTCGCCGTGTCGAAACTTTCCACTGGCGAGGAGCCGGCTTGACCCATACTCGGCCAAATCTCCACCGGATCGACAATTTGCACCGGCGACAGAGGGGCTGGATCTGGCTGATTCACACTGTCCGATGGGGATCCGACAGATGAAACGAGCATCTCCCGAAGCGTTGCCGTGTTCAAGTTTTCAGCCCGCAACTGATTCGGATCATCCGAGGCATTCCGAAACCCCGCTGAGTTGTGGAGTGGCAGCGAGGGGACCGGTTGATCTTCCAGTAGCCGCCAAAGCTCCTCCGGGTCGAAACTTAAGTCCAGTGACGCGGCGGCCAGATCATCCTCCGCATGCCAAGGGGCGGCCCTACCGGAAGCGCGCTCCGTGTTGCGGTAATCACGAACCATGCCCAGCCCGCTGACAATGCTGCCGTTGCCGGGAAACCGCTCTTTTGCAAGTTTCACCAGCTCCGGATATTCCAAATTGGTGATTCGTTGGCCATCTGCGTTGAGCGCCCCGGCAAACCTGAGAAGATTTTTGACGTAGACGTCGATGGCCTTCTTGGGGCGGGTGCTGGTACGAGCCGCAGCCTCAATGAGGCATTTGTCTTCGACGGCAGGAGCATGATCTTCACGGGCTCGCCGTGCAGCCAAGATACCGGGCTCACGATGCTCGCGAAGCACCTGCAATGCGGCCTCCATCTCATTGTCATTGCCGAACATCCCTTTGGCGTGGGCTAGCAGCGCGTTGTGATCGAGCGCGGCCATCGTTTGCCCCTGCGACTCGAGCGATTTCGCCAGCCTGCGAAGAACACGATCGTACTTCTCCGCGGTGAGCGGTGCCCATCCCCGGCGTGCCGCAGCTGCCTGAACTGCGCTGTCGATCAGACTCTTGTCTTCCGCAGGGGGAACATAATGTCGATCTCCATCGGCCACCTTAGGCTCGCGGTATTTGTGAAGCGCCCCCAAGGCATGGCGCATTTGCTCGTCGGCGGGAAAGTACAACCAAGCGTGGTCAAGCAGGGACGTCTGATCGAGACCGGAAATGGTCTTGCCTCGGGAGACAAGATCATTCCCAAGTTTTCGTAGGGAAAAGGCATAGTTTCGAGCCGTTTGCTCCTGCAGATTCCTGCGCACAGCATCTGTTTCAACTGCCTCTATGAGGCTCTCGTCTTCGCTCGATAGCTGAGGATAGGCGGGCCGTTGGGTATCTCCGGGGACGGCGGCTTCGGCCCCCTCACCTAGCCGCTTCTCAAAATCGGTTTGCGCAGCTTCGATCGGTTGCGACCCCTGAGCTGCCTGCTGTCTCCCCAACAGATGGGAACTTCGCGGATCCGAAGAGAATGGATCGCAGTTGCTCGGGTCCATGGCGGCCTCATTTGTTTTAGGAAACTCAAGAAACGGAGATTACCTGTTACCCGTGACTGCTGATGAAAAGCTGACGAGGCCGATGCCTCTGACGAGGAGCTCGAAAACTACATTCCTTTATGTGCGTCTGGTTTCGCGCGATCCGCTTGATGACCGGCGTGAGGCCCGCCTCAAAGTGACGCAAACGGCTGGACAGCTCGGCAAGACCTGATTGACGGAGGCGGCCGCGATGGCGAATGCCAAGCAGGTGATCCCAATTGCAGTGACGAGATCGCGAGGAATAAGGACCACAAGCTTCACAGCCACGTTCTGGCAGAGCGGGCAGCACCGGGCAGGTTGCGTCATTCTCAGTTAGGACAACAGGTGGCCCGGCGGGGCCGCTTTCGCTTTTGGATCGGCAGTAGATTGCAGCCGCTCGTCTCGACAGCCACCGCGAGCAGCATAAGCCGCCGAGCGCGGAACAGATGACGACTAGCGTGGGACCCGCTCGGTTTCGTCACCTCGGAGCGCGCCGGTGCGAGGATTGCGCCAATCTCGCCTGAATCATCAGCGCCAAGCTCTGCATGCCAACCTTGCACGTCGGAGTGACGAGTGGTGCGAGGCGTTGACGCGCTCGGGAACTTTTTCGCCAGGACTTTCAAGATCAGGCATCGCGGACTAATGCGGCAAGATCGGACTCGAGCTTCGGCTGATGCTTAAAGATTGCGTCAATCAATGCCTGCGCAGGTTGCTCGGCGGCCTCAACCAGTGCCGCTTTCTCGGCGCGCGCAGAGGGCGCGAACACTCGCTTCACGACGGTCGGCGAGCCCTTGAGACCGCATTTGGAGACGTCCTCGACGCCGGCATCGTGCGCGCTCCATTTTACAATCGGCGCACGCGCAGCCCGCAGCGCATCCGCCATTGCACCGCGCCGAATCTGGTTGGTAGCCTCCAGCATGGTGACGAGACAGGGCAGCCTGGTATGCAGCACCTGGACACCACCTTCGGAGCGCCGTTCCGCTTCAATCGTACCCGCCGCGAGATCCAAGGATCTCACCTTGGCGACGTAGGTTAGCTGCAGCACGCCCAGTCGCTTTGCAATGCCGGGTCCGACCTGCGCCGTATCGCCGTCTATAGTCTGTTTGCCGGTAAAGATCAGGTTCGGCGGCCCATATTCCTTGCCAATCTTTCGGATCGCTGTTGCCAGTGCATACGTTGTGGCTAGGGTGTCGGAGCCCGCAAAGCAGCGATCGGTGAGCAGAACGGCACGATCCGCGCCAAAGGTCAGCGCTTTTCGCAAAGAGTCTTCGGCCGATGGCGGCCCCATTGTCAGCACGGTTATCTCCCCACCGAAACGATCGCGCAACTCCAGCGCGGCCTCGAGCGCGAACAGGTCATAGGGGTTAATGATGGTAGGCACGCCCTGGCGCATGATCGTATTGGTCACCGGGTGCACGCGGATCTGCGCTGAATCCGGGACTTGTTTGATGCAGACGACAGTGTGCATGGAGTTGCTCCAAAAAGTTCGACAGCTGCGAACGAAACAGCAAATGTTGTACCATCGTGCTTGTTTTTTGGATTTCTCAGGAGTTACGTATATTTACATGGGACAATGTAGCCCCTTTAGCTCGCTGCTCCAGATGGAGGAACACCGACGCGCGTCGGGGCTGCGACAGCGCCATCCAGCTGCGAATGCCGGGTGACTGATGGCAAAATCGGCTTGCGAGATCACCTCCGCCCGTTAGGCGCCGGCAGAATTGCGATGCAAGCAAATGCCCCCGCTCTGGAGCTCGGCCGGCTCGATTCCCGCATCGTTCTGATACTGCCGCGCTCAAGATGGATCCTTGAGCCAAACATGACTGCAAAGAGGTCGGGGCTGGTGCCGCTCAATATGTCGACCAGCATTTGCAATCATCAAGAAAACCGAGTAAGGGCACGCAGATTCTCGCGTCAGAATGCAAGACCGCGCGTATCCTGCCGACGCGCTGCACTTGACCGCGTTAGCGTTCTTGCGATTCTGGAGCTCCTCCCGTGGAGTTCTCCGAGAGGCCATGGCGCTCGCGCAATGGTCCCATTATGCTGCTGCTTTTCATAATGGCTTCCCGCGTTTTCAAGTCTCTCAGCAAGCGGCATGCCACGCGCGCACACGCCCTCTTAAGCTGCTTACTTTGCTAGAAAAATCATCACGCTCGCGAAGAGCATGAGTCTCGCGGCTTTGATCGCACCGACGTTCAACGCAGCCATAGTTGGATATGCGACACGAACGAAGCGAGGAGCCGGTAGGCCTCTTTCGGCTATCGACGCATCGCCTGGTGACATCCGAAGCTGCACGGTTCTTTTTCGGCCTGACTGCCTTGGGCCTCGTCGTTGGTGAACGCATACAAAAGTCAGCGACAAAAACGAGTTGCGCGGCAAGACATTGGGCTAATGGCTTTCTCCACTATCGATCCCCCGATTGGTGGAAGCGGCTGGCAATACGCGCCGCTTGGCCCAATCGGTCAGGTGAGACACGACCAATTTTCTGACGTATGAACCGGCAAAGCGCCGCATACGGAACTGAGCCTTGTGTTTTGGCTTACGATAGCTTTTAAAGCCATCGCTTCCGGAGCCTGTCCAACGGCCTTGCAATTTGCACGTTGCCGGGCTCAACGTGAGTAGCATCGGCGGAATTCGGGATATTGAAAACGTTCTCCGCCTCGTAGAGGGTTTCATGATGTCCAAGATGACCAAGAGCCGGCTCATTGACGCGATTGCTGATGGTACCCAGCTTCCCAAAGCTGACGTAAGGGCCGTGATTGAGCAACTGGCGATTATAGGCTACAAAGAACTGCATCAGTGCGGAGAGTTCGTCATTCCCGGCATGGTGAAAATGTCCGTTGTGAGCAAACCTCCTACTGAAGCGCGCATCGGCATCAATCCTTTCACGAAGGCACCGATGGAGTTCGCGGCGAAGCCGGCTCGCAAATTCGTTAAGGCATCACCGCTCAAGGTCGCTAAAGACGTATTCGCGGCATAGTTCATCCGTGATGTGCCGCGAATTAACTTTTCGGGTGGCGACGCTCCTCCATTAAGGCCGACCTCAGCGGAGGGCCATTGTCGCATCACTGAAAAACTGGCTCAGTGCCCGCTCAGTTTTCCAGTTATAATTCCGAAACGCGCAGGGACATCTAGGGCGAGTGAAGCAGTACCCGCTCACCCAATGGCGTCAGTGGCGAACCGATTCATGCCCGCGTATTCCAAGCATCAGGCTACACAATAAGTGTCGTTCCGTGTGATGACAGCACGGCTTTGTCGATCTTTGTAGACATTCTCGCGCTTGCCCTACTTTCAATCGCCTTGCGGTTTGCATCCTCGCTGGCAGACCGGGAGTGGCCGCACAGCAATGAGACCTGCTTAGATTACTCACGCGGAACAGTCGCTTCCTGCACGTGTTCGTTCCTCTGCGGCCGTCGACCAGTTCACCAAATTTTAATTGTGCGGCATCTTGTACCACACATGAACTGGCAACTCGCACATTCAGAAGGCCTGCTCTATGCGTGAGGTAAGATCGTGGTTGCGATCTTGTCCAAGGCACGCCGCGGACTGTGAATGATCGAAGCTGAAGAGGGATTATTCGTAAGCGCTGTTCCGAATACACGGGTTCGAGCCGTTAGCTGATCTCTACGTTTTTCGTTTGTGGAGGGCTGCCAGTCGTTCTGCCTCAGCTAGTGCCGCAGTCTTGGTTTTAAAAGGACCAACGTCGTGTTCTTGCGTGTCGGGCAGCCAAGCAGGCAAGAACCACCAACCGCCCGGGCGGTAACTCGCGCTGTTCCTAACCGATCCGATGTGATCGGCTATAAACCAACCAGGATCGACCCCGTCCTGTTGCCACAACATGTTCTTGTCGTTCACTGGGAGCCTCAAGAATGCCGGTTCGTCGATTTTCTTCGCTCAGGCCGGATTCTAGCCGTTTCCGTAGGCCCATGGCAACAAACTGTCGAGCTGGCGGTTCGGGTGACCGTTGACGATCCTGGTGAGCACATCGGTGATGTAGGCCAGCGGGTCGATATGATTCAGCTTACAGGTTTCGACCAGGGAGGCGATGATGGCCCAGTGCTCGGCACCGCCGTCGGAGCCTGCGAACAGCGCATTTTTGCGGTTGAGCGTGATCGGACGGATCGAACGTTCAACGGCATTGTTGTCGAGTTCGATACGTCCATCATCGACGAAGCGTGTCAGGCCCTCCCAGCGTGAGAGCGCATAGCGGATGGCGTCGGCGAGCTTGCCCTTCTGGCTGATCAGGGTGAGCTTTGCTCGTAGCCACTTCTGGAAGTCATCGGCAAGCGGCCAGCTTTTCTGCTGCCGGACGAGGCGCCGCTCTTCGGCGCTGCGGCCGCGGATGTCCTTCTCAATCGCATAGAACTCGGCGATGTGCTTGAGCGCTTCGCTCGCGATGGGGGCCGGGCCAGGGGTTGCGAGCTCATAGAAGTTGCGGCGCATGTGCGACCAGCAGAATGCAAGCTGAACGTCGCCACGCTCGGCGAGCTTGCCATAGCCCGCATAGCCGTCGACCTGCAGAATCCCCTTGAAGCCTGCCAGATGGGCGATTGGTCGATCGGCCTTGCGATCGGGGGCATAGACATAGGCGACGCCCGGCGGATCGGCTCCGCCCCACGGCCGGTCGTCCGCAGCATAGGCCCAGAGCTGGCCGGTCTTGGTGCGCCCTCGACCGGGATCGAGCACCGGCATCGTCGTCTCGTCGGCGAACAGCTTTGGCCGTTGCCTGAGCTTGCCGAGGAGGCGCTCATGTAACGGACGCAGGTGGAAGGCTGCCTGTCCCACCCAATCCGCCAGCGTCGAACGATCGAGCTCAATGCCCTGGCGGGCGTAAATCTGGGACTGCCGGTAGAGCGGCAGGTGATCGGCATATTTGGACACCAGTACCTGGGCGACAGTGGCCTCGGTCGGCAACCCGCCCTCAATCAGCCGCGTCGGGGCCGGTGCCTGCATGACGCCGTCCTCGCAAGCCCGGCAGGCGTATTTGGGACGCCGGGTGACAAGGATCCGGAACTGCGCCGGGACCAGGTCCAACCGCTCGCTTCTGTCCTCGCCGATCCGGTGCAACTCGCCCTGGCAGCAGGGACAGGTCTTCTTGTCGATGTCGATGACGACCTCGATCCGCGGCAGGTGCGCCGGCAAGGCGCCTCGGTTGCCGCGGCGCTTGCGAACCCGAGCCTCACGACCTTCAGGCGCACCAACGCCCTGCGCCGTCTCGCTGTACGCTGCCACCTGCTCGACGTCTTCCAGGCCCAGCAGCATCTGATCTTCCGGCAGCGTCTCTGCCCGCCGGCCAAATCGATGCCGCTGCAATTCCTTGATGATCTGACGCAGCCGTTCGCTCTCGCATCGCTCGGCGAGCAGCATCGCTTTCAGCGTCTCGGGATCGTCAGGCAGGGCGTCGCTCACACCCGATTCAGAGCATATTCGCCATCATCTGGCGACGCGTCCGACGTTCCTGATTCACTTCGCCGCAGCGCTGCCAACAATTATCCAGCTTGCGTCGGCGCCGGAGTCTCCCGTGCTTCATGGACACGCCGCCAGTCGAGCCCCTCCAGCAGTGCCGACAATTGCGCCGCTGACAGGCGCATCACGCCGTCCTCGATCTTCGGCCAGCGGAAGATCCCATCCTCGAGCCGTTTGACGAACAGACACAGGCCTGTTCCGTCCCAGAACACAAGCTTGATCCGATCCGCCCGCTTGGCCCGGAACACATAGACAGCACCCGAGAATGGATCTGCTCCCATGCCCTCGCGCACCAGGGTAGCAAGCCCCTCCATTCCCTTGCGGAAGTCCACCGGTTTGGTCGCCACCATCACTCGAACCGCACCCGACGGACCGATCACCGGCACGCCCTCAGCGCCTGGACGATCGACGCAATCATCGTCGGGTCCGCACCACGGCTGGCCCGGATCGTGATGCCGTCAACTTCGATCTCGATGATCCCGGCATCGGGCTTGCTACGCACCGCTTTGCGCTCGCGCCCAAGAGCGGGCGCCGGCGCCACGGCATCCACCACCGCCGGCACGAACTGTACTTCTTCTATCTCGGAATGACCGCCCGCTGCTTCTCGCAACTGACGGCGCCACCCAAACAACTGCTGCGGCGACAATCCGTGCCGTCGCGCGACCGAGCAGACCGAGTCGCCACTCGCCACGATCTCCGCAACAATCCGCGCCTTGTCTTCGTCGCTCCACTTCCGCCGACGGCCGGCCCCGGTGAAGACCTCAAGCCGGCGCACCGGCTCCGTGATAGCAGTATGCACTGTGTCCATTCTAAGCCTAACGGTCCAAACCGAACCGCAGACTCGCAGATCACCCCGTCACCCGGTAGGTGGCCCCTGAACAGCGCTTACGATTATTCGATGAAACGAGTTACGTTTTCTGTGGTGGCCGCAGCCGCAGCTCTGATTGGCTTGCCTGAAGCAAACGCCGAGTGGACGCGTTGCGCCAAACACGGCCCTTGCCGCACTCCCGTCGCCCCCTGGACCTATGATGGTTGGCAAGGTTCGGTTACTCACCATCGTAGCTTGATCGGTGCACTACCGTGCAGCAACGACGTCTTCGGCGACCCTATCAACAGCTGGAGGGAATGTTTCGTGACAACAAACTGAAAGCACTCCGCCCCGTCTGAGGAGCGTCGCGGCGCATTTGCTGCTAGGCGCGATCACGGCAATCCACTGCAACCGAACGGCTGCTGTCTCGCGGTTCGCGGATAGGCAATTGTCGTCGCTGCGTTTTCAGCAGCGGCTCTCGTGGCTTGGTCTAGTCGTACCCTGAATGCGTCAGCGCAAGTCGCCGTGATCAAGCCGCTCGGCGAACAGGTACATTCACTTCCCGCCGGTGCCGACTCTTAACTGATAGCACTACTGGCAAGGACATTGCTATGGAGATGCGGCACGGAGCAAGGCACGTGTGCGACATCGCCCCAGATGTTGCCAGCGTAAGAGCGTGTAGGCTCGCGATTGGCGACAACGAGGTAGGCATTCCTACAGAATAGACTGGGTTCAAACTTAGGCCGATTCTCCTCCGGTTGAGAACCGACAACGTTACATCGAACCGCGCCCGCATTATCAACCGTAGCCAGTCGCGCGGCGCGGTTCATCCGGTTGGCAATCGCACTATTACGCGCGCATTTGCAAGCGGTGGAAGCATCGACCTCACCTCCCCCTTACGGGCCAGCATCGGCAACCACGGCGGCGTTTCTCAACATGAGACATGTCGATTTTGACAGACGCGTTCCTATCATCTGCCACCGCACGTCCTCGCGCGATGAGGAATGGCTCGGTACCCGAGCAACCCTCGTGCTCGCAGTATACGGCCAGATCATCGGAAGAAGCGGACAGACGGTACTTGACCAGGCTGTGAGAGGGGAACGTTACCTTTTTCCGGATCGGTTCGAAGAGAAGGCAAGGGCTGCAAAGCTACCTTGGTTTGGGCCAACTTATGCGTGGGCTTACGCAAATGGTACGTCGCGTTTTCCTCGAATGTCAGCATTAGCGCAGTGCGTTCGCGATACTCCGGACCCGACTTGCCGGGAAGTCATTGTTTCCAGCTTGTTTTTTACTAGCCCTGCAGTTGGCACGACAGTTGCTGTTGTTAGATTCACGATCTCTCTCCTTTGGAGATGCGCATGCAAAGTATCCTCTGGATCAAGCAGCTCTCGTTACTGTGCGTATCTCCCGTTGCACCTTCAGCGCGGGGATCACCTACGTGGGTTCTGCATGCGCGCTGGACGTCTCCAACGCACCTGCGCAGCAGGCGTCTGGCCATCATGAAACAGTCACCGTGCTGCTCCCGGGCGCGTCCATGAGACCATCCAAGAATGCAGCATCAGCGAACCGCTCACGATCCCGCTCGCAAGGGGAGTAGGAAGAATAACGCTGCTGTTGGGTTCGGCGGCAAATACAGGATTGATGTCTGAACCGTAAAGGCCAAGCGGCGCACCGCCTGGTTCACCAGCGCGCTCTCTCTCCACTGAATCCCGAACCGCGACGTTCAGCATCTCGACGAAGAGCAGGAACAGAAGCCCCGCTCCTTGATGGCACGATTGTGCCGCCACAGCTTGCGGACGGATAACAAACTCCGGGATCGGTGTGACGCAAAGCGACGTGGGCGTCCCTGAGCTCTCATGAAGACAAAAGGTAAGAGTGCAAGCCATGGAACGGAATTTAGCTTCCCCTGAAACAAGCGCCACTCCCCACACTGATAGTCCTGAGTGACCTGCAAGGCTACGATCATGAATCTTTTTAGTTTCACCGAATGCGCAAGCCAGACCCATTCGCTCAGAGCGCTGTTCGATCTCCTGGTAAACTTCGCCACCAAAGAGGGATTCAGTGCAGTTGCCTACGGGACGCTTAATTTCGACGCGCCGCTCCAGCTTAGCGAGTGTCTACCGCCCACAGTGGCTGTGAAGTGGCCACCCGAATGGTGCGACCGATATTTCAAAGGCAAATACCATACGATAGATCCGGTGGTCCGGCGAACACCGACGCTTGCGCAACCGTTCCTTTGGGATCGTCTCGCTGATCACTATCAGCTTCAACCCGACGAGAAACGCGTGCTCGAGGAGGCGAGGGACGCGGGCCTGAAGCATGGAATGAGCGTGCCACTATTTGGTCCATTGGGGCAAGTATCGGTTGCGTCCTTTGCATCACCCTTCGATGACGCTGATCCTCAGAATCGCATCGGCCATCTGAACACACTAGCCTGGCACTTTCACATCGCCTATCGCGAGATTGCTCGCCCCTCTAGCAGTGGCGGTGACAAACGGGTTGCACTTTCACATCGCGAGATCACCTGCCTGCGCTGGGTGAAAGAGGGCAAATCGTCATGGGAAATCGGAAAACTCCTCGGAATCAGCGAGAATACCGTCAATTTTCATATCAAGAACGCGATGCGAAAACTGGGGGCGAGCAGACGGACCCAAGCGGCCTTTACGGCTGATCATCTCAATCTTCTCTGAATTCGTTTAAGGGAGCGACTGACCGACCGGCTAAGATGCTCCGCGATGAACCTCGTAACAGTCTTTGGGCCCCGCGTGTAGGACAGCCCCTTCGACCGGATTTTATCTGCATCGTGAGAAATGCATAGCAGTTGCTCGCGCGAACGCGAGCCGCGCTTGTGTTTACTTCATCATCGCTTCGACCTCTACTCGAAAAGCTCGGCGCGAGGCATCTCGTGAATAGAACATGTGGCCCTCGGAAAAACGCCAAGTTGAACGCGCCGTGCCGAGGGGCGACTGAAAGCCCTGAAGCGCCTCACGGCAAACGCCGGGGACTAAACACCTAGCTCGCTGCTCCAGACGAAAGAATACTGACGCGCGTCGGAGCTGCGACAGCGCCATCCACTACGAGTGCCAGGTGAGTGTCGCCCGGACCGCTTGCGAGATCACGTCCGTTTCCATCCGGCGCGTGTAGATCGCGATGTACACACTGACACCCTGCCCTGGAGCACGGCCGGCTCAATTCCGACGTGGTTCTGATATTCTGCGCTCAAGATGGACCGTCGCATGCCGCCTCACCAAGCCGGCATCTCGAGCAAGCTGATCCTGTCACGCATGGTAATCTGCGCGGCCGAGGGCGGACGCGCCTTCAGATTCGAGCGCATTGGATGCGTCCCCAAACCCATTGTCCTCTCATAGGGACGTGCGTTCAGAACCGTTTGATCTCGATTCCGTACTTCCTTAGCGCGTAGCCAATCTGGCGCGGCGTTAGTCCGAGCAAGCGCGCGGCTTTTGCCTGCACCCAACCAGATTTTTCCATGGCGGCAATGACCCGCTCCCGATCGGCCATCTTTGCGCCGCTTACGAGAACTGTGCCGGCAGGCGCCAGCGAGGCCAGTTCGCTGCGGACGGGCGGGACCAGCGCAGCCGCTTCAGACAGCGAAGTGATCGGCTTGGCCGCCACTGGCACGGTGGGTGCCGACTGGACCGTCGCCTCCTCCGATGTACTCTTCCACAACATCGCGGAAAGGCACTGACCATGACAACATGCAAAGTCATTTCTCACGATCGATGCTCCGGACGACAGGGTCGCTGTGCGCTCGATACAGTTCTCCAGCTCACGGACATTGCCCGGAAAGCCGCAGTTCATCAGCACATCGATCGCACTCGCTTCCAAGGTCAGCGTGCGGCCGTTCTCGTTGTTGAAATTCCTGAGAAACTCTCTGGCCAGCAGCGGAATGTCGCTGCGTCTTTCGCGCAGCGGTGGGAGCAGCAAGGGAACGACGCTGATGCGGTAGTAAAGGTCCGCGCGAAACTCGCTTCTTGCCACAGCCTCTTCAAGGTTCTTGTTGGTCGCAGCTATGACTCGAACATCGACCTTGATAGTCTGGTTGCTGCCGACCCGTTCGAACTCCTGCTCCTGCAGGACGCGCAGCAACTTCGCCTGGAACGGCGCTGAGATCTCGCCGATCTCGTCAAGAAACAACGTGCCTTTGTCAGCAAGCTCGAAGCGCCCCTTGCGCAAGCTGAAAGCGCCAGTAAAAGCACCTTTCTCATGACCGAACAGTTCGGACTCCAGCACCGTCTCAGGGAGTGCCGCGCAATTCAGCTTAACGAACGGCCGCTTGGCCCGAGAAGACGATTCGTGAATGGCCTTGGCTACGAGTTCCTTTCCTGTACCGGATTCGCCGCGCAGCAAAACCGTGCTGTTCGATTTGGCGACGACCGAGATCTTCTCGAGCAGCCCGCGCAACGCCGGGCTATCGCCAATGATCCCATGGATGGGTAGCTTCTTGCGTTCCCGTGGCGGCTGCCTAAGCTCGAACAATTGCTTCTGCAGACGGTCCTTCTCCCCCATCAGCCGCTCGCGGTCGCAGGCGACCAAGCGATGCAGCCTCACTGCTTGTCCCACCAGGTTGGCGATCATGGCAAGCAGCCGCGCATCATAATCAAGCCGGAGGCTCGACCTATCGTCACGGACTCGGTCAACCGTCAAGGTACCCACGACTTTGGGGTCAATCCGGATCGGAACACCGATGAATGATACCGGCATATTTTCCGAGGCACCTAGCACTTCCAGGTCAGCTGCGCTGAACGCCGGTTCGGCTGCCACGTTCTCGGCGACAAGAGGCCTGTCGGTCGCAACGATCTGGTCGATCGCCCTCTGCGGCAGGCGCATCCGGTAGCGCTCGTCGCTGCCTTCGGTCCAACCGGCACCCACCGTGATGTCCGGCATCCCGTCATCGTCGAACAGTGAGACGATACCGTGTCGCATCTGCACGAACGATTGCAGAAGGCCCACTGCGTTGGCCAACGTGACCTCGAGCCGGCAGGGAGCGGTGAGCACCTTCGATATTTCAAAGATGCCGGTCAGCGCGCTTTCGCCCAGCGGCTCGCCCGAGATTGCGCGCTCCGCCTCTGCGTGAGAGGCAGGGCTTTCGCGCGCGGAAGCGATATGCAGCATGAGGCGGTCTCCGTTATCTTGATCATCCTCCCTCTCACTTTGTTCGAGTTTACGGGCTTCGTTTTGCATGTCACGCTCAGTCTAGGGCTACGAGTTGACGAGATGACATAGAAGCGTAACACCTTCATGGCACGACGGTAAATCTACGGTGCCGTGATTTCACTTTTTCGGAATGGGTGGGTGACGTCACGCAGAACAAGAGCTTCAGAGCTGAAACTCAAGACAGCAGCGTTACCAGCTTGCTCGATTCACAGATGTTGCCCACCATTGATCGGCACCTCGGCGCCCGTGACATAGCTTGCGGCATCCGAACATAAGAAGAAGATGACCTTGGCCACTTCGTCGGGCGTACCCACTCGGCATAGCGGAATGTTTGGCACGAGACGCGTTTCCGTATCGGGCGACAACATGTCCGTCCTGATCTCGCCGGGCGCGATCGCGTTCACGCGAATACCATGCGGCGCGTAATCGTGGGCCATTTCGCGTGTGAGGCTCGCAAGCGCAGCTTTCGACGTCGCGTAGGCGCTGCCGGCAAACGGGTGCACCCGCGAACCAGCGATCGATGTCACGTTGACAATCGATCCTGATGCGGCCCTTAATTCGTCAAATAGACCCCGCGCCAGCAGGATCGGAGCCACCAGATTCAAGTGGAACACCCTCATCCAGGTTTCGGTTGACGTCGACAACGAGGTCAGCCGGTCTCCATCGGGCGCCTTCGGCGAGATGCCGGCATTGTTCACTAGCGCGTGCAAAGGTGCGCCCGCCAGCCGCTCCCTAACCTCCGTAATCAAGCGCGGCAGCGCTTGATGATTGCTGAGGTCGGCCTGGACATGATCCTCGCGCCCGGACTCCCACGGGCACCGCTCGCCGTCGAACGGCCGCCGCGCGCAAGAAATGATGCGCCAACCCGCCTCCGAAAACAGCTTGGCGGTGGCATGACCGATTCCACGCGAGGCCCCGGTCAGCAACATCGTCTTTTGTTCACCACGATGGACGCGAGCTTTATCGGCGTGAAAGGGACAGCTCAAATGTGCCTCGGGCAGCGGAGCTCCGACTGGACCGTCATTTGGTAGATCGAAACCCACGCCCGCGTCCTCTCCTGTAGCGCTGGCCAACGCGTAGCAGGATTTGGGCCACTACGATGCACGCAAAGACGCTCCCATTTTGCGTCCTAATGTCGCGCACTCAAAACGCTTGGCGGATTCGAGACACGGTGCGTGCGCTTTGCGACAGCGATGGCGCATCGCCGACACACGCCTGAGTGTGCGCTGTCTACTACTCAGACCAACACTCAGTCGCGCTGTTGTGATCGCCGAACCGAGCAAGGCGAGCGGACGAACAGCTCCGCAACGTGTCGAGGCAACGATGGGTCAGGAAGGCGGAGATGCCCATGGCCGGGTCTTTGCGATCCGAAAACTGACGCGAAGCCGCCATACGTAAGGTATCGCCGCAACGTACACCGACCTCATCGCAGCTGTGAAAAATCAGTCCAAGCCCTCCATCTAGAGCGGTTTCGAATTCGATGCCAACTTATGTGCCAATAGGAGAATATTCTAACCCCTCGGCGCCGCCGGCGCCAAGTGAAGAGAGAGACGTTCGCGGCGAGGCTTCGGCTTCGCTGCGAAATTGCACCAACGAACGAATCATAAATCCGAGACGCAATGCGATGGGCTCGGCTGCAGAGATTGAAGAAGAGCAGTCACCGGCGCCGCCGCCGCGCACCGCGAGGAGGTGCCGAGGAAGATCGAGAACATCGTCTGGGCCAGCGTCGCGGGCCGCTGCCAATATGCCGGCTGTAATAGGCTGCTAATCGGCGACCAAGTCTCCGGAGCGGCGAACGCCAACAGCGCCTACATCGGATAAAGATTATCACGACATGGGAGGGGCGTATGCCTCTCTGATTGTCGAAAGATTAATCGTCGTAGTTGGGAAACGCCAACAAAATTCATCCGTCGTCCCTGCCTCTCGGGCAATCCAAATCGTTCCGAAAGCAGCGATTTCGCGGCGGTAAATGCCCGGACTGGTTTCCGATCCGAGTCATGCCGAATTAGAACCTGCGCTAGGCGATCATCTCCATCCATCTGAAAAACGACGTGGAAAGAGTGCTCGCCGATTTTGACCTCGGGAATCGATATCTACGAATAGAAAGGGCCATATAGTCGCGCGGGGCGATCTTCAAATTTTTTGAGCCAACTGCGGCGATGATTTCCATGCTTTGCATTCCCCAGCGGATGCTCTGCCAGCCGGGCACGTGATGCCTCCGTGGCAACGACCGCCGCACACCAACGAACGACAGCGCGGTGCTACTGCCGATAATGGCGCGGTGTCGCATTCGAACCCACTCTAACCCGGAGACCATTGGCGATTTCTAGGCCTGTCCAGGCTCGGACAGTGCCAGGGCCGCCCTTCCGACATGCACTAGCGATGTCGATCTCTGTATTGCCGCCGCTGCTGGCCAAATGCCGCGCGTGGATTGAGCCCGCACGTCACGTTTCGCCCGGACGCGGATGCGAGGCACTGTGCATGGGTCTGGTACATGCAATCGCCGGGATATCCGACTCCTCTCCCCTGCACGCACCATGGAAAATCCCGAGCGCTCGCCGGAATAACGGTTACGTACCCCGCGATCCCAAACGCCAGAGCGGCAAACGATAGAGACACACGCATTGGTGACTCTTCAGCTCGAAGCCCGATTGTTCCAACGGAGCGAACGATGCGTAGTTCCCCTTAGAAGCTCATTAAAAAGATGGCTTGGGCGGGCTAAGACTCTCAGCTCTAAATTCCCGCGTCGGCGTATGCATGCAGAATTCCCGGCGTTCAAGTGCGTGCTCGTGCCAATGTCACGATACCCTGCCCTACACGACGCATCGATTATCCAATACGCGAACCGCATCACATCCATTTGCACTCAACCTGCTTGCCCAGAGCCTTTTCGGACTCCAGATGCTCAATTTCCGCGACTGCTCGCCGATAGAAGAGGACAAAAACGGGTGTCACTGCATCAACTGTAGCTCGGGGCCCGCTGGCGACTCGCCTTGGTGCAGTGGCTTCCGCGCGTCAGGTCGGGCCATACGCTGGGCGCGGCACCAGATCCCCAAAGATAGGCGAGCGGCAAGTCGCCGGCCGATGGGCGGGCTCGGAGGGGCCGCGGCGACTATGCCGAGATCGACGTTATCCTCAACTATCTGCTGCAGCGGATGGGCGAGGCCAGGCTCAACCAAACTCATTCGAGCCGAGTCCGGCGGGCTCCCAAGCGGCCATGGCGGTACGTGTCCTCGGCGGCCACGTAGCTGACGGGTCGCCCGAGACCATAATCAGGTTCCAATTCTTGTTTATAAGCCCTATAATGGGTTGATTATTGATGTACGGCAGAATAAATAGCCCTTAAAGGGGTCGATTGTGAAGCTTACCGTACAAACGTTTTTGGACGGCACGTGGCATGACGCTGCCGTCGTAACGCTTGCCCAGGCCGAGACTGGGATCGGAAGCCGGTCTTCGGCCGGCTACGAGATGAGCTATTTCTATAAGCACGGAACGACAAAGAATCCGGTTCGCGACCTTCGGGCGTACTCGGTGGCCGCGCCAATCGACCTCGAGGACCGGACGGCGGACACTTGGCCGGCCTTCCTGCTGGATCTGATCCCTCAGGGGAAGCAGGCAGAGCGTATGGCCGCGTTTCTCGGTCTCAAAGCAAGCGATCCAGCGACCCAGATCAAGCTGCTGCTGCGATCGGCCGGCGCTCCAGTTGGCAATCTCCGCATAAAGGAAGCACACGAGGAAGAAGACCAGCGCATCGAAAAGATGGTCCGGATCGGCGTCTCAATGGACGACGTTTTAGCGCGTACAGACCATTTCCTCGCGATGGCGGACGACTTTGCCCTTATCGCCTCCGGCTCCAGCGGTCTTCAGGGCGACTGGCCGAAGGTCGCGCTCACAAAGTCGATGGCGGACGGTCTCTGGTATCCCGATCCGATGGTAGCCGACGATGATGCCGAGGACCATGTGATCGCCAAGTTGCTTCGAAGCGAGGAAGGAATCGACCAGCGGATCCTTCAATCAGAGGCCGCCTATGCGAAGGTCGCAAAGGATTTCGGGTTGCATGTCGAGCGGACCAGCACACACGGCAACGGCGTGCTGGTCGTGCCGAGGTTCGACCGCGGACGAGATTCCAACGGACTGATCCGGTACGGTCAGGAGAGCCTCGTGTCCGCGATCGGCGTCGCGGCGTTCGGGCATCTGGAGAACCACGAAACCTATGTCGCGCAGCTTCAAGAGGTCTCTTCTGACCCGCTCGCGGACACGATCGAATATTTGCGTCGCGACATGCTCAATCTCGCGATGGGCAATCCGGACAACCACGGCAGAAACACCGCGTTGCGCAAGTTCCCCGACGGCCAGGTGCGTCTGTCGCCGCTATTCGATTTCGCGCCGATGCGCATCTCGCTCGCGGGGATCGTGAGGTCCACGAAGTGGGCCTGCATGGCTTTTGCCGGCGGCAGTGACATCGAGCCGGATTGGCGCCTGATCTGCGACGCCGTCGCGAGGCCCGGCGTGCCGGCGGACGATCTCATGGCCGCGCTCGCCGAGAAGGAGGACTTACTTCGCGCGCTGCCTGAGGCGGCGCGCATGTACGGCGTGCCGGACAGCGTCATTGCCAGCGCCGTTGTGCGCGGCGACGATATGGCCGACAAAGTGGCGAGGCTGCGGAATCGACCGACTTACGGATAGACGATGCCGAGGATACGAAAGCCCACTCGGGAAGAGATATGGGATCGCCGCGCCGCGATAAACGAGAAAGCTCGGAGCGCGCGACTGCGGCTGCCAGAAGGCATCGCCGAAATGCGGCATGCGCTCGGACTTTCTCAAGCTGAATTCGCGAAGGCATTTTCACTCACCACTCGACAAGTCTCCGAGATGGAGCGGGGCGGCGCCAATCCGACGGTAGCGACCCTCGAGCGCATAGGTCGCGTATTCGGTTTCCAGATCGGCTTCGTACCGCGCGCAACGCCCCGCGACCTTCATGGTTGAGGTCGGTGACGTCCGCCGCTTTACGAGCCCGCGGCAGTTAATGGCCTATCCGGGCCTTGTACCTTCGGAACGCTCGACCGATGATGCCGTACGCCATGGTGACATCACCAAGACCGGAAATGCCAGAGCGCGCGGGGTTTTGGCTGAGACCGCCTGGACTTACCGCTATCCAGCCAAACTGGGAAAACGAAAGTATTCGCAAGCCGGCACATGCCTGAGGCCGCGCGAGAGATTGCAGCCCCATGGCCGCGCCGATTGGTCCCACGATCACAAGCCAGGACGCTGAATGGTCAGCCCGGCGTCAGCGCGATCCCCAATGTGCTGCTTCGCGCGAGGGCGTGGCCGGCGGCCGCGACGGCACTCGCCGGCTGAACGTCGGACCTTTCGATAACTTAGTCCGTGAGCAGCCACGGAAGGCTATCAGTTTCGATCCCCCCCGTGGCGAAGCCGAAGCCGATTCCACCTGTCTAGCGCGGTGGCAGTACGTTACGGCCACTATCGTCCAGTTCCAGCTTCCGCGAATGCCTTCCGGCCGCCGGATCTTTCTTCTCTCCAGCGCAAGGGGTCGCTGGAGCGTCGGTTTGCGCAAGCAGTTACCGCGCGGAACAATAACGGCAGTACTGCTCGATGCGAAAAGCGGTCATCAGGTCGATAAAACGGGTTACGACGTTCATGAAGCCACGAGCTCTCGTGATGGCTCCTCAATCAAGATCAATCGGTTCGGATCGTTCAAATCGAACTCTATCACGCGCGGCGCACAGAGACGCGCATAGCGTGTGAAGGCGCTCGTCGGGGGAAAACGGATCACGGTGTCGCATCGCCCAAGGAGATACATCTCGATCAGGGCGGAAACGCCGCCCTCGGCTCCGAGGGCCGCACTATGCAAAGGCCCGGCTTGAGGCGCCTGGAAGCGCTTTGGGATCGTGAAAACATCGGGAAACAGTGCCGACACGTTCTCAAGTACGAGCGCGCTGTCCGTGCATAGGAATGCTCTGACCGGTTTCGCATGCGGTAACGCCTTTGCCTTATCAATGGCATCACAGACCTGTCGCAAGGCGCGCTCCGGATCAGCCCAGTAGGGCGCATGCCCCATAATATCTTCGCCGTTGCCGTGCCGAACGTGAATGCCGATCACGCTGTACGGCTCAAAGTGCTCACGGAAGATGGCATCGATCCGCGCCTGCACTTCGGATCGCGGCTTGATGCTCCGAAAGATCTCTCGTTCAGCTTCCTCATCGCAGCGCCACATCAGGCAGGCGTCACATACGACCGTATTTGCATCGCAATCTTGCTCGCTTTGAAACAGTTGATCGAGTTCATCGCGCTCCCGGAAAATCTGCTCATCCGGCCGATAGACGCAGTCGATGGTCGGCCTGTTCCACCATGCCGGGAAGAACGGCCCCGGAAATGAGAGCTCACTGATCTGGTCGTCGCAGATCACCCTTACACCGCCAATCTCTTGAACTGGCTCGAAGAAAGCCGGAAAGGCATTGGTGAACGGTTGATCGAGATAACAGGACCCGCGCCAATCGATGACCAGGTTCCGTCCGGTCCGCTGCGCAAAACGCCAAGCTGCCGCCAACGACCATAGACAGTCGCCTAAACCGGTACGTCGCCGGGAAACAACGAAACGATCATTTTGCGCACTAACAAACATTTGCATTACGTCCCTGCGGGCTCCTGGTTGAGCGGATATCATCGGAAACACCTCACATATGATTTTGGCCGATGTTATGGTCGGCACTTGCGCTGCTCGCGATCTGCGTCGGTAAAACTTCATGGCAGCGCTATCCTCCTAGCGGGTGCTCTCAGCTCTTTTTTCTCTGTTCAGAGCGGTTGCGTCGATATATCCGATTTCAGCCGAATAGCTATTCTGTCCTGACTACCTGAGAACTGGTGGAGTGCTTGACCCGCTTTAGTCGCTGCTGTTCGACGTAGCGGTCACACAGCCATGCCGCACGAGAAGCGTGGTGCCCTCGCCGCGAGACACCTATTGGGCAATCGGGCTCGCTTTCATGGATCCTGTCTGGCTTTCACTCACTTCCCGACCCAACATCGCGCTCTCCATTTTGACCATCTCGGGAAGGCAACCGCCGCTCCACCTTAATCGCCTGTGCCGTCACGATCCGCCACGCTTTCGGTGGCTCCTGCCGCGCTTCGCGCCGCCTGGACCGATGCAGCGAGCCTGTCAATTCGTCAGCGCAGTAGGCGGCGCCGAAACAGTGCCGTCGACATAAAGAAGGGCAGCACCGCGTAAATACAAAGCGCTCCGACATGGACGGCAACGCCGCCGGTGACCGCGCGCTCAAGCATCGCCGGGCGAATGAGATCGACCGAATGTGCGAGCGGCAGCAAGCCTGCGACTTGCTGAAAAGAACTCGGCAGCTGGCTGTTCGGAAAGACCACACCACACAGAAACACCATGGGTGTAATGATGAGCGTCTGGTAAAATACGAAGTAGTCGTAACTTGGCGCAAGAGATATGACGACCATAGCCAGGCTTGCGAAGACAAGACCGGTAAGGCCGACCGTCGGCATCACGTACAAAACGGAAGGCCAGGAAGCGTAACCTAGCACGGCAGCGACTATTCCGATTGCGGTTCCGGCCAGAATGGACTTACTGGCCGCCCAGACCAATTCGCCCAGAACAATATCGCCAAGCGTGAGCTGTGTCGACAGAATCGCTTCCCAGGTGCGATTGGCGCCCATCCGGGCAAAGGTCGCATACATGGTTTCAAAGGTCGCGGATGTCATGGCGCTGGTCGCGACCATGCCCGCCGCCAAAAATGCGATGTACGAGGTCCCCTCAACGCGGCCCACGATTAGCCCGAGACCAAAGCCAAGGCCAAACAGGTTGGTTATTGGATCTGCCAGGTTGCCGAGAACCGATGCAAGTGCGACTTTCCTCCATGCTAGGAAGTTTCGATGCCATACCGCGGTCCAATTGTAGGCGTTGGCGGGCATCAGCGCGGCAAAACTTTCACCCATCTCTCATTTCTCCATCTCGCGTCCGGTTAGCCGCAAAAACACGTCTTCGAGATTCGGCGGCCGCTGCAGAATGCGAAGGCCTGCTCGCCCGCGCAGTTGCACACGTACCTGCTCCGGATATGGCGCATAACAGAACAGCGTCTCTCCACTCACTTCGATGTTCCGCGCGTAAGGCCTGATCAACTCAGCGAGCTCATGTGGATCACCGCCATAGACCTCGATCACGTCGCATCCGATATGCTCGCCGATCAACGCTTCCGGCTTTCCTTCGGCGATCATGCGTCCACTCTCGAGCACGCACAGACGATCACACAGACGTTCCGCTTCTTCCATGAAGTGAGTAGTCAAGAGGATCGTCTTGCCGCGCGAAAGCAGGACACGCAGGCGTTCCCAGATCAGGTGACGGGCGTGCGGATCAAGACCAGTCGTAGGCTCGTCCATCACGAGCAGATGCGGGTCATTGATAAGAGCGCGCGCCAGCGTGAGCCGTCGCTTCATGCCACCTGACAGTGCAGCGGCGCGCACGTCCGCCTTGCTTTCAAGACGCGCAAACTCCAGCAACGAGGGTACGACCGCCTCGATCTTGCTGGCGCTCATGCCGAAGTAACGGCCGAACATCCGCAGATTCTCTCGTACGGTGAACTCGAGTTCAAGGTTATCGAATTGCGGCACTACGCCGATGCGCATACGTGCGACGCGAGCCCGTGCAGGCACAGCTTCGTCAAGGACTGTAATTTTGCCGGCATCCGGCGAGATCATCCCGAGGAGCATACGCGCGATCGTGCTCTTGCCGGCTCCATTCGGCCCGAGCAGGCCGAAGCATTCTCCGCGCGCAACCGAGAACGACAGTTCGTCGACAATGACCTTGCCGCCAAATGACTTTCGTACGCCGGCAAGGTCGATTGCTGCGGTGGACATGTTCATCTTAGGCCGACAGAAGCCGTTCAGCCGACGTTGGCTTTCCTACGGGCGTTCTGGTCCAAAGCAGACCGTCGCACCAAACGTGCTCCACGCGTCCCCATTCGCAGGCGGCGGCGGCATCCGGGAAGAATCCTCGGCCGTTCAGGTTGGCACTCGTATTACAAAGCAGTGGAATGCCCGTGAGCTGCTCAAATTCGACGAGGAGCTGTGCGATCTTGTGCGGAGAGTTGCGGGCGACCGTCTGCAGCCGCGCGGAGCCATCCAGATGGACGACGGCGGGGACCTTATCGCGCCATTCCGCCCGGGTCTGGTGATCGAACAGCATATAAGGATCTGGCGTGCCGGGGCTGAAGATCTCTGGCGCTCGATCCTCCAGGCAAATCGGCGCTACCGGCCGGAAGTGCTCGCGACGCTTGATGTCGTTGAGATGATCTTTCATTGCCGCCGAGGTCGCTGCCGCAAGAATGCTTCTGCCACCCAATGCGCGCGGCCCGAGCTCGGCGCGTCCCGAGAGAAATATCACGGGCTTGTTGTCGGCGAGTATGGCCGCGAGCTCTCGTAGACCGCACGGCGCTGCCTCCCATTCTGACGGAATCTCGCTGGTCTGTAGCGCCGGGCCGCTGTAGACTGACCATTCGAGTGGCCCGAACCCATTTTGCGCTGCCATCGCACCGCAGGCAGCGCCGATCGCCGAGCCGCTGTCATTTGGAAACGGCGGCACCCAGACCTCATCGAACAATCCCGTCGCGCGAAGCGCACTATTCCACTTGATATTGAGCCCACACCCCCCGGCGACACACAGGTTTCTCGCGCCCGGAAGCGACGAGTGCCGCAGCAGAACCATCACGATTTCCCGAACAAGAAGACGCTCAAGGAATACATGAAAGGACGCCAGAACGTCCTCCGCACGCTTGCCCGTCAGGCGCGGCGCGCTCGCCTCGAAAAATTCGTGCACAGCCGCAAGCGACGCCTCCGCATTATTGATATCGGCGCGGTAGCGACGCGCCTGCTCCGTGTCGGCCGCGAAGCGCTTTTCGTAAAGCTCCTGAAACACTGTCACGATGGATTCATCGACAGAGCCGAGCGCGATATAGGCCATCAGCTTGCCGGCGATGCCCAAGTCCCAATTGGTGCGGTTCGGCTGCCTGTAAGGCCCGAAATGAAGGCCCGCGGCAGCATAGGCATGACCGATCATCGGAAACAGGCTCGCGATGAGCCGCGCACCCCGCGGTTCGACATAGTAGAGACGTGGAAAGATACAGCCATCCCACACCAGACAGAACGCAGGTTTTTCGGCGCCGGCAAAGGGGCTGGTGCTATAAGCCGACGCGACGTGGCCCGTCACGTGGGGGTAACTCTTATAGGGAAATACCTTGCCACCGAGGATCAGGCCGTAGCCGTCGACGGAATCAAGAAGGCCCTCGGCGTGCCGCTCGACATATGGCGCCCCTTTCAGCGCGATCGGAACCGCCCCACTCAGGACCTGGAATTGCGACTCGATCTCCCCATCCCAGCCATCGATGACGAACTGATCAATATCTCGAGGGTCAAGGCCGTGTTCGGCCAATGCGAGCACGACTGCATCGAGGTTATCGACGGATTGGTAGCGTGGGCTGTTGGCGCGCTTCTCCTGCTCGGTGCAAAAGACAAGCTTCCCGTCCTCGACGACGGCAATTGCGCCATCGTGTGTTAACTTAATGCCGCAGATGCGCATACGACCCCCTGACCTATTGACCCAAATTTGGTTGTTCTGACGAGTTAGTCGGCTTCCGGAACAGGACGAGCAAACAGTCTTCGTTGACCGACTCAGTGTGGCAATGCAGACGCTCGACCTCGAATAGCTTCTCCTTGAAGAGAGCAATCACCGTTTCCGCGCCGGCCGCATGGCCCCAGCGTTGACACGTGGCATCACGTGCCGATCCGAACACCAGAGCGCCATTTGGTGCAAGCATGCCCGACAGATTGCGGATGGCCGCGTGCATCTCGGCGACGTCCTTGAGGTAGTAGAGAACCTCGGCGACGACGATCAGATCGAACCGCTCAACAGTCGAGAACTGTTTAATGTCGCAGGTTCTCCACCTGATATGTGACCATCTCTTGGTCCGTTGCCGCGCCCGCTCAATCGCCTGTGGCATGACATCCACCACGGTGAGCTGTTGGCAGTGTGGCGCCAGCATTTCGGTGAATGCGCCGGCAGCACATCCGACCTCAAGTGCATGCGCAACATCCCCGTTGCAACGCGAGATCCGGAGCATTTGCGCATAGCGCTCCTGCTCGAACGAATTACTATCGAGACGCCACGGATCGTCGACAGCCAACTCGCGTTCCAGTAGCTGGTAGTTGTTGTTGTCCGGCGTCATAGAGCGTTCAACCTACTTGTAGGCACTCGATCGATCGTGACCACAAATCTCAGTCGCGGCCACGCTCGATGGAAGGTGCGAACGCTCGGACTTGCGAATTGCGCCGGAGCTCGCCCCGCTGCTTGCAGACCTTATTGCGGCGGTCGCGTGCGGGATGACAGCCTTCTTCTCTGCTTCGCTCGTCACAATGACCTTTCGCGACAGCCAGTCGCTATTGCTCAATGTACAAAGCGCATAAGCCTTCAGCGGCAGCAGGAGAAAGATGTTGATGGGTGTGTGGAGCGAGAAGCCGAGAAAACGCAGATCGCGAGCACGGAATGCCGCCACGCTGCAACGGACCATCGTCATTGCCGCAATCGTCAGTACTGTCCACCAGGCCACCGACCCCGCGATGACAAACTGAGTGAATGCAGCCAGCGACGACAAGGCGAGAAGCAAGGGGCCGAGATTTTGTCCGACGACATCCAGCGTAAGATAGCCATCGAGCTCGGGCAGCAAACGCAATGCAAGGAACGTGTCCCGAAAGGTGCTGCGGGCCCAGCGAAGTTGCTGTCGCAGATATGGCCCGAGGCTGTCGGGCACCACGGTGGCCGCGATTGCGTCGGGAACATACTCGGTTCGAAATCCAGCCTTGAGCATCAGGATCGTCAGATGACGATCCTCGCCGAAATCGCTTGGCTTCCCACGGAAGAATTGCGTTTCGTATTGATCAAGCAGCATCGCGAGCGCCGAGCGACGATACATCGCACATGGGCCACAGCAACACATCACCGCACCGAATCGAGCCTGGGCCGCTCGCTCCTCGTTGCAGGCCAGCCAGTATTCCATATCGATCAGCTTGGTCAGCCAGGTTTGGTTGCGATTGCTGGCTACCAACTGCCCCATGGCCGCGCCGACCTCGGGGTGCTGCATCTTCGATACAAGCTTCGTTACCACGTCGGCGGCAAGTATCGTATCCGAGTCAACGTTGAGCACCAGATCGCCGGAAGAACTGCGTATCGCTGCAATCTGCGACTTGCGCTTTCCGACGTTCTTGGCGAGCAAAATAACGCGAAACCTCGAATCGTTCTCGTAGATTTTGTGTACAGGCGCCACAAGGTCGCGATTTGCGGATCCGTCGTCGACCACATGAACTTGCAGCATTCCAGCGTAGTCCTGGCCTGCGAGCGACGCGAGGCATTCAGAGAGCGTATCTGGATCCTCGTTGAAACAGGGCACGATGACATCTACGCTGGGCAGAACCACCTCGGCTTGTCCTGGATCGTCCTGCAGCTGCGAGGTATTGACCGGCTGAGCGTAAAGCGCTTGCGCGCTCTTGTAGACGGTCGAGAGCAGCGCATAAGACGAAACGGCGACAGCGCTGGTTGTAGCGAGCAGATCCATGGGGTGCCAATTTTTTCAGTGAAGTTGAGGAAGCGGATGGATTTCGAACCCGCGCAGCTGCAGTGCCGGAATCAGATATGACAGCGCCCTCACCGTCTGATCACGCGACGTGGCATCCGTGCACGATATCGCCTCATCCGGAGGATATCCGTCGTGCAGGAGCACAATTGCGCCCGGGCGAACGGCCGCCAGCACCGAGTTCACGATGCGATCGACCCCGGGACGTGACCAATCTCTTGGATCGACCGACCAGTGCACAGCTGCGAGGCCTGCCTTGGCTGAGGTAGCGAGCACGTCTTGGGTCCATATGCCGTAGGGGGCCCGCACGTGCCTGGGCAACGCCTGCGGACATGCCGATCGAATGGCCCTGCTTGCCGTTAGCACCTCATCGTGTACCTCGGCCGGCTCGCATCTGGACAGATCCGGATGCGTCATCGTGTGGTTTGCAACCTCGTGCCCTTCGGCGATCATTCGCCGAATGAGTTCAGGCTGGTCGGCCGCATACATGCCGATCACGAAGAACGTCGCCGGCACCCGATGTTGGGTCAGCACATCGAGCACGTCCGGCGTGCAGAATGGGTTGGGCCCATCGTCGAAGGTCAAGTAGACCGAGCGACTTCCGCTGACGCCGCCGTAGTCGCACCGCGCAGCAGATTGGCGGATGAGTTCGTTCACAGCTCGGGCCCGTTGCGATCGATAATCGTTCCGGCCGGCCACTCGCCCATTGAGCGTCCAACCGGGAACACCACCACGAGCACATCTTCGACGCGGATCGGCGACAAATTGGGGTAGACATCTGGCTGGGTGGAACGGACACGAACCCCGGACAAGAGGGTTGCCGCCCCCTGCCTTCCGACCAGCCTGGTAAGATGCTTCTCAAGCGCGGGCCGGACCGTGCCAAAACCGAACGGCACCCCAAGCTCCTGCAGCACAGGAAGCATCACCCGCATCGAGTGGCTGACTCCAAGCCCCTCAAGGTCCGGACGTACGGCATATAGTCCGAGTTCGCCCACGAGAAGGTCGACGCCATCTATCTTGATGAAGCGGCGTAATAGACCGACATGAGCCGCGACGCCGCGCGCGTCGTGACCGATTATCCGGACTTCGGGCCTTGCACCGGCCCAACTCCGATTGCCTTCGAATGGCTGCGCATTGAACGCGCCGGTCGGCCCGTAACTCTTGCGGAAGAAGTCGGCAAGCTCGGCATGATCGGCGAGCTGCAACTCGTGTTCCCAGCGGCGGCTCCACTGGACTTGAGTGCGCGGGGAAGGCGATTCCGCAGTCCTGGATGCAGCAATATTCATGACGGACTTCCCTGCGCCAGTGTGGGTGAGAGCGGAGATGGTCACGTAATCAACTCTCTATTTGCCGAGCCGGTGATCAGTCTGAACTTCGAAGGGATACGACGTCCGCCCTCGGCTCTCCTCGCAGACCCCGCCGGAGCAGAGCGACTCGGAATGCCGCCTCATCACTGGCCATACGACCGCGCAGCTCACGCGCGTCGTTCCGGCCAGTCCATGGTCGACAAATTCCCGGACATCCCAATGAGGGGGTTGGATCGACCAGAGCCTATCTGCACGATGGAGAGGCTGCGCCGCGTCCAGGATCACGATCGGCGCGGCCATATCGGAGGGCTGGGCATCGATGCGTGGGGCCTCATCGAGGGCCCGCCCGGCTGGCACCAGATCAACTTCGGTCCTATGCATCTTCGACACGCCTTGAATTGCGATGGACAGGCGCGCCATTTGGCCAGTCGCCGGAACTGTTTGGCGTCCGCAATCTGCGCACGCCGATTGGTCGTGACACTAAGGTGAGGCTGAGCACGCCCTCAAGTGTACGCGGGTAAACCCCCGATATGGAAAGGGATGAAACGCACATACGAAGGTTTAGCGGGACCGGCCTGGCGTCGCATCGCGTGCTTATCGAACAGAGAAGCGGCGCAACTCGCATGCGGCAGCAACACCCACTGCTCGCACCGATTCGGTGGCCGCTCGCACGTCCAGGAGTTCGTCTTCGAGCTCGCGTGCGACCAGCAGCCATCGTGGTATGCCTAATTCATTTTCCAAACTCATGTTTGCTATCCAATATTCCGCAATTTGGTAAAATCGATTGTTTCGATAGAACACATCCACACGATGGATAGACTCACAAGATGCGGTTCAAGGGACTTGATCTAAACCTTCTCGTTGCGCTCGATGCTCTGATGACCGAGCGCAACCTCACGGCGGCGGCACGCAAAATTAACCTCAGCCAGCCCGCTATGAGCGCCGCAATCGCGCGGCTGCGCAGCTACTTTCGCGATGAATTGTTTACGATGAGGGGTCGCGCGCTCGTCCCGACGCCCGGCGCCGAGGGGCTTGCAGGCCCCGTTCGCGAGGCCCTGCTGCACATCCAACTCTCGATCATCTCTCGTGAAGCATTCGACCCGATTCAGTCGAGCCGACGCTTCAGGGTCATTCTCTCCGATTTCATGACCATCGTTTTTTTTCGGCGGATTGTCGATCGTATCGCGCAGGAGGCGCCCGCGGTGCGTTTCGAATTGCTGCCATTTTCCGATGAGCCTGGTGAGCTGCTCCGCCGCGGCGAGGTCGACTTCCTTATTCTGCCGGAACTGTTCATGTCGAGTTCGCATCCGAAGGCGACGCTATTCGAAGAGACCCTCGTGTGCGTGGGATGCCGCACGAACAAGCAGCTATCACGGCCACTTACTTTCGAGAAATACAATTCAATGGGGCACGTTGCTGCCAAGTTCGGACGGGCGCTGAGGCCCAACCTCGAAGAATGGTTTTTGCTCGAGCACGGCTTGAAAAGACGGATCGAGGTTGTTGTGCAGGGCTTCAGCCTTATTCCGCCCATATTGCTGGATACGGGCCGTATAGGGACAATGCCGTTACGTCTTGCCAGACATTTCGAAAAGCGAATGCCCTTGCGGATCGTGGAGCCACCGCTTCCCCTGCCTTCATTCACCGAGGCAGTGCAGTGGCCTGCGTTCCACAATACCGATCCGGCGAGCATCTGGATGCGGCGAATCTTGCTGGAGGAGGCATCCAACATGGCATCTGGGGGTTGGGAACCCACAGCGCGCAGGCGCAGCTAGCTTCACCACCAGCCCCCCCGCAGTTAAAACAATCATACACGATCATTCGGCGGGCTTTCCGGCTTTCTCATTTCAATGTCACGTACAGCCATTGGCAAAGTGCGCGCGCGAGCCGGCAATGGGCTTGCGGCTCGCGCACGTCATGATTCTCGAAAAATGTCGTTTAGTACGCGTGTACCGCGGGCACGATCCGGCACCGTCGCGGAAGGACCCACTTCGTCGGGTACCATGATATTTGACGAGGCCAATTTAACTGCTTGAATCCGACACTGCGTCAGGTTGTAGCTTCGCCTCCTGACCAACGCTGCGCTGGTGGACGTTAATGGGTTGCATCGGGCGAACTCACGAATATACGCGATAGCCACTTCGGCTGGTCTGTCACTGACAACTCGACCAGGCCGAGTTGTCAGTGTGGCCCAGGATCGACGGAGCTCGATCAGGCTGCCGCCCGACGAGTCCAGAGGTAGGTCGGTGCCCCGGTCGCCCTGCCGGCCACTCTGTGATGATCCGCGAGCTTTCTTTGCGCGATCGCGCCAGACGAACGAAGTTGATTCGGGCGAACCAGTGCTGCCTCTTCAGATGCAGCCGTGGCCGCTCATTGTATGCACCGTAAAGACGATCGCGTCGGATAATTGGATATGCGCTTCAAAGGCCTGGATCTGAATCTTCTCGTTGCCCTCGATGCTCTTATGGCTGAGCGCAGCCTTACCGCAGCGGCACGCAAAATTAACCTCAGCCAGCCAGCCATGAGCGCAGCGGTGGCTCGGCTGCGCTCCTATTTCCGCGATGAGCTGTTTGCAATGAGGGGCCGGGAACTTGTCCCTACCGCACGCGCAGAAGGACTGGCGGCTCCCGTTCGCGAAGCTCTGATGCACATCCAACTCTCCATCATCGCCCGAGACGCGTTCGATCCGGCGCAATCGACCCGGCAATTCAGGATCGGCCTTTCTGACTTCATGACGGTCGTCTTCTTCCGACATGTCGTAGAGCGGGTCGCACGAGAGGCCCCTGCCGTCAGCTTCGAACTGGTGGCGCTCACTGATGAGCACGATGAGCTTCTTCGGCGCGGCGAGGTTGATTTTGTTATCCTTCCGGAACTATTCATGTCCAGCGCGCACCCACGGATAGCCCTGTTCGAGGAGAGGCTGGTGTGCGTTGGCTGCAGCACGAACGGCCTGCTGCAGCGACGGCTTACATTCGACCGATATATGTCAATGGGGCACGTTGCGGTTAAGGTCGGAGTTGCGCGCAAACCTCCCATCGAGGAGTGCTTTTTGCTCGATCGCGCCCTCAACCGACGCATCGACGTTTTCGTGCAGAGCTACGGTATGATCCCGCCCATGCTGGAGGGCACGAGCCGCATAGGGACCATGCCATTCAGGCTCGTTAAGCATTTCGAAAAGATGGCCCCCCTTCGGATTGCCGAGCTTCCGCAGTCATTCCCCACCTTCACCGAGGCGGTCCAATGGCCCGTCCTCCACAACAGCGATCCGGAGAGCATCTGGATGCGAGAGATATTGTTGCAGGAGGCGGCTCGCATGACATCTGTACCTGACGAGTGCTCAATGACCTCGGCCTCGGGACAAGCGGAAACCGACGGACGCTTGGCGAAAGCTGCCTCGCGGTTGTCGTAGGACCTTTGCAGCCTACCGAGTTTACGCATGTTTCGGCAGCTGCCGATTTGGACTTCTCTGCCGACATCCATTCTTTGCTCATGAAAGTCCCGCGGCTTCGCCGGCTGAGCCGCCATCACGACGCTGTCGTGAGGCCTGCACATGAGTATCGCAACCGACATGCGGGCGATGGATCAAGCCGCCCGTCGCATGTTTCTGAGAGGGACGCGCATCAGAGACGAAGCACCATACGCCTGACACTCGCTCAAGCCAGGCGCAACACAACACTGTCTCGCCTGGCAGTTATATATAGATGACTGAGATCGGCTCGGAGTTCGCCGTCTACTCTCAAAGCTAGCAGCTCTCTTGACGCGCGCGGCCGATTTCGTTTTCGCCGAGCCGCAGAGCTCTCACACCGACCGGTTACGGAGGTGGCGAGATTCGCTCGTGCGATTCTAGAGCACCGCGCACCTGTGTTGCCCTGTCGCATCACCTTAAAGTGCATCGCATCTTCATTGCTCTGCGCCGCCGGTCTGACTTCTTTTCGCCCTACCGCGGCCAAACGTCTTGACGACGTGCGCTGCTCTGGCGCAATGACAACAAGGAGCTGAACGTTGGAACAGTGCAGCGGCGTATTCGATCCGGAAGAACTTTCTGTCTTGGGACGCCTCTTTGACAGCGCAATCGCCGCGTTACCGCCATCGATGCGAACTTCTGAAAATCGCGCTGCGGTAGCCAGACTCATCTTGGAGCGTGCAGCGATCGGCGATTCTGGGCTGGCATGCCTGACGAACTTGTTGACCACCATTTCCCCTCAGGGTTGATCGCCAGCCATTCTAAGGATAGTCACCATCTCTTACGCTGGAATAGAAGACGATCCAGCTAGAGCTTTGAAATAGCTTGAATCACACGTGACGTCAGGTTGTAGGCTTTGAAATTGAACAACATGAGCAAAGCTACACCACGTAGGCGTCGATGGCGCATTGGCGAACTTGCAGAGGCGACCGGAGTGACGGTACGCACGCTGCATCATTATGAACATACGGGACTGCTAGCCGCATCAGAACGGACTGACGGCGGTCATCGGATGTACGATCGCGAAAGCGTTCAACGGGTTCATCAGATTCGAGCGCTACGTGAGCTTGGCTTCTCCCTTCATGAGATCCGCAAGGCTATGGAGGGCACGACTTCACTGATTGATCTGCTGCGCAAACATTTGGAGCGAATCGAACTTCAAGTCGCTCGAGCAACCCTGTTGCGAGATCGTTTACGTGACATGACGACGGACAGCGAAATCCAGGTCAGTGTAGACGAGCTGCCTGCCACCTTAGTCGCCATGTCGCGGGTTGAGACGCGTAGTCAAACCTCGCGATGCACCTGTAAGCTGGCCGCCGAGCGCGACGAGAGGTGGTGGCGGATTCGCGACGATCTGCGCGATTGCTTGGATAGAGGCGAACACCCCTGCGGTGAGCGAGCAAAGGCTGTCGCAGTCGCGGCGCGGTTGCTAATCGGCGAAATCGCCGGGGCTGATTCACGCGTTTCCACGATCCTCAAGGTCCTTGCGCGGTTGAGTGCCCCGCGCAGTCTCGCGGGTTGGGACCCCAGTCTCATGCAGTATCTCGATCTCGCCCTTGCCGGCTTGGAAGATCAGCCGTACTGACGAGCCTGGCGCAGGCACGCGCGCGGAATTGTCCCTCGGTCTTTGGCCTTCGGGATGAGAGCCGACGACGCCTCGTAGCACGAGCTCCAGGCGCGGCAGCCGAGTGCGCGGCTGAATCAGAAAACTCTTCGCGCCTGGCCCCAAGAGCCCCCATCGAGGCCATGGTCAGACGCATCCTCAAAAAGAGCTTGAACCGCACGTAACGTCACATTGTAGGCTCTGGTTGCGGTGTGGCCGAGCTGACGCGCACGACTTCGCTCGGCAGCAGCAACCGCATCGTCGTCCGGAGACAAGTCGGACCGCCAACGCAGGCGGCTCACTTCAGGTGAACATTGGAGCTCTACAATGTTGGGTAGGCGCTACGCTTTGGCTGCAAGTGCAGCACTGCTCTTCAGCGCTCTCGGCCCGACCACGCGCGCCTCCGACGTCAATATCGCCGTGGCTGGTCCCATGAGCGGAAGCAGCGCCGCATTTGGCGCACAAATGCGCAATGGAGCGGCTGCCGCCGTCGAGGCCTTGAACGCATCGGGCCAACTTCCAGATAGCAAGCTTATATTGACGGTCGTCGACGACGCATGTGATCCCAAGCAAGCTGTCGCAGTCGCGAACAAGCTCGCAGCAGACCGCGCACGGCTGGTCATTGGTCATTTTTGTTCTTCTTCGTCGATTCCAGCCTCCGATGTCTACGACGAAGCGGGCATCCTTCAAATGTCACCTGGTTCGACAAATCCTCAGCTGACGGAACGCGGTCTTAAGACGGTATTTCGGATCTGCGGCCGAGACGACCAACAGGGGCTCGTTGCAGCTGAGTACATTCACAAAAACTACCGTAACGAGACGATCGCAGTGCTCGATGACAAGAGCACGGCGGGCAAGGGCATTGCCGACGTGGTCGCGGCACAGCTTCAGAGGTCAGGTGAGTCCGTCATTCGACAAAGCTATGTGGCGGGTGAGAAGGACTATGCTGCACTAATCTCAAGAATGAAGAAGGACGGGGTACGGGTCGCCTATATCGGCGGATACCATGCCGAAATTGGACTGATCGTGCGCCAGGCATCGGAAGCGGGTGCCGGCCTCACCATCATGGCGAACGATCCGCTGATGACCTCTGAATTCTGGGCCATTACCAGCAGTGCCGGAAATGGCACGTTGTTCACCTTCATGGACGACCCTACCAAGAAGGCCAACGCGGCAGGCATCGCGGCCACACTCAAAGCTGCCAACCTCTCGGCCGAGGGCTACACGCTTTACGCCTATGCCGCCGTCCAAGCATGGGCAGAGGCGGTGAAGCGGGCCGGCTCGTTCGATGCTCGACGGGTCGCGGACGCCCTTCGTTCGCGCCCGACCGATACCGTAGTCGGCCCAGTTCTGTTTGATTCCAAGGGAGATAACGCAGCCCCTGGCTTTCTCGTTTACCGTTGGCGCGACGGGCATGTTGAAGCCGTCGAACAGAACTGATCGGGGCGATGCGTAGCCTCCCACAATTCAACCCGGGACACAGATGATGAGACACCCTGACGACCTTGGCGCGGCGATACTCGGGTGCTCTCTTGTACTCGCGGCTTTCGGAGCATTTTTTGCGCTCGCTGCGGCGCTCGCACAGCTACCTGACGTCGATCCGCAGGCAGATGAGTTACGGCAGATGATAGACAAATAGTACCCGTGCCAACCCTCGGTGTTGCTAGTTTCGATCAGTTCGATGCTTGCTCTCTTTGGTTCGCCGCATCTTCCTCAAACAAGCCTTCGATGGCTTCTGCGGCGGCTAGGCGAAAGACGGTTCAGTCGCAGAACCTAGCTATGAAATTCGCTTTGCAGGGACAATTTGCGCTATCGAGCGCGCACGCTGAGAAATGCACTTGCGCGCTGCAACCCATGGCCATTGCCGCGCCGCGCGAAACAGCGCGAACTGCGCACGACAAAACGACCAATTGGCCTTGCGGCCAACCCCCTCTTCACGAGACTTGCGTCAAACCTGTCGTCAATGAGACCCCATTGTCGTTAGCCGCCGCCTCAGTCGGAGGCCTGGTGTTGCCCTTGCACAGCAATGCCGGTCTGCAAGGAGCGGATCCACCTGGAGGCGAGCCGCCAAGCCGCCCGCAGCGAGCTGCAAACCGGCGAGATTCGCGCGGCCCGGAATATTTTCAGCGTCAATGCGATCCGCCAAGCCATCGGCGTCCGCATCTTTGGGCGCCGTTTCGTGTTCAAGGACAACCTTCGGCCTATCGGGCCTGAAAGACGGAAAGTTGCAGCAGACTTCATTGAGCTCGAGCCTTCTGGAGCACCTTCCGACCCAGGCTTCGCCCTGGTGCGCGGCAGGTGACCTCTCATTGGGCATTTGCTCCAGCTGGCGAGCAACTCCTGCCGCAAGAGGGGCGGACAAATGAAGCGATCAAGGTTCACGGAAGAGCAGATCATCGCGATATTGAAGGAGCATGAGGCTGGTGCGAAGGCGGCCGACGTCGCTCGCAGACACCGGACCTCTGAAGCGGCGATCTACAATTGGAAAGCCAGGTTTGGCGGAATGGACATTTCCGCGGCCAAGCGATTGAACGCCCTGGAAGAGGAGAACGCGAAGCTAAAGATGCTTCTCGTCGAGCACATGCTCGGTGTGGCGGCGCTTCGCGAGCTCCTGCCAAAGTAGTGGTCAGGGCTCTGGCGATCCTCAGACCCAATCACCTCGTGCAAGCCCCGGGCCACCATACGACAGCGAGCAGATCAAGAGCAGTCAATTACCGGAGAAGCCATCCTTGAGCAAGATGGCATCGGGCAACCCGGGACTCCTGTTCTGAAAGCGGAGATGATCAAGTGAAGAGCAGCCCTCCTTCAAAACTGACGTGCGGAATCTTCGACCATTTGGACGACGACGGCCGGGATATCGCGCGACAATACGAAGATCGCCTCAAGTTGGCGGAGGTCTGCGATTCCCTGGGCTTCTACGCGTATCATCTGGCCGAGCACCATTGCACACCACATGCGAGAGGGCCGTCGCCAAATCTTTTTTTATCTAGCGTCGCGCAACGCACTCGGAGGCTCCGCGTCGGTCCGCTGGTCCTGTTGCTCAATCTCTATCATCCTTTGCGCGCTTTCGAAGAGATCTGCATGCTTGACCAATTGAGCGGCGGCAGGCTTGAACTCGGTATCGGACGCGGTTCGCTGCCGGCCGAATGGGGCTATTTCGGCATCAGCGCGGACGCGGCGCCAGAACGCTACGAGGAAGCCAGCAAAATCCTAAATGCCGCGCTGAAGGGGCACCGGCTATCCTATCACGGACGCTTCTTTGAGCTCAGCGAGATACCTTTGACGATGAGACCTCACCAGCATCCGCATCCGCCGACCTGGATCACGAGCAATCGGACGGAGTCGGCAGAGTGGGCTGCAGCAAATGGCGCCAATCTGGCGTGTCTGGGCCGCTCCTCAGCTGTCCGAAACATTACGGATGCGTTCCGTTCCCAGCGAGCGCGCATTGCGCCCCCGGGCGATCGGGAGCCGTTTCTTGGCCTACTCCGCATGGTCGTGATCGCGCAGTCCGACCGGGACGCCCATGCGGCGGCGGAAACGGCTTATCAACGATGGCTCGAGACCTTCAAATTCGCTTACGAGCTGAATGCCATTCCGACGCCATCTGCCCTACCGCTGACCTTCGATGCAGCGCTCGATAGCGAATTATGCGTCGTCGGAACGCCAGCTTCCGTCCGACGACTCCTTCTTAGCCAGATGGACGAAGCAGGTGCCAACTACCTACTTTGCCAGCTTGCCTTCGGGAACCTTCCATTGGAAGCTTCTCTATACACCGCAACCGCAATCAGATCTGAAATCATCGCTAGCTGTGGCTGACAATCACTATCCGAGCTTGGCAACCAGAGGAGCTGCGCTTCGCGACCTGCATCCATGATCGGCGGTCCTGCGGAACGGGCGAATTCAGAGCCTCTGCCTTGATCGGCAGGAAATCCACAGAGCGATGAGGACACGATCGCATCGATCAGCAGTCATAGCGGTCTGTCTACCGGTATCGTCGGAGGTGACGTTAACCGGCTTCGAGGAGCGACGACATGACAAGCCGGCCCGATTCGCATGCGGTTGGCATTGTGCGTCATCGAAGAACAGATCCGCTTCGATCAAGGGCGCTATCCGCGGGTTGGATGCATCCCATCAAAACTTTCGATTTTACCGGTTTTAACCAAATGTCCCATAGTCGGTCGCCGGTTTCCGGAAAGCTTCGCGAATCACGTGTGACAATGAAACCATTTTGCTTCGAGCATGGTTGCAGGGCGACTCCATCCGCCCATGTCTGCATCCCCAACGACATTCCCTCAGCTCGCAAATCCCGGCATCCGCCCACTTTCGGCTGGATGGCACATCGCAACCTCTCACACGCGATCTACCGCTTAGTCGCCGACCTCATTGTCATCATGCTAAAGGCGTCCCGCGACATTGGCTCTCATATACGCTTAAGGGCTGGGGTCCATGCGTGCGCCGGCTAGAATTCCGACAGGCGGCCTGCGCTCGCAGCCAAGGCGAACCGGACCTATCGCCCTGAACCTCCTGCCCGCGCGATCAACCTGGCGCTGTGACGGCTCGCAGACGATACAGAGCCGTCAGCGATCTGACCGCCCAATTTGCGAGACACATATTCTCAGGCCACGACGAAGCATTGCACTCGATTTGTGTAGCAGGATCGGCCACACAGTATCACTGCGCGATCCACTAAGTTGCCTTTGGCGATCCTTACTGCGCTCGCCGGTTGAGTGCTGCTCGGCACCGGGACCCCTTACTCGCGTCCTGCAGACTTGTACCGTGGTCATCTCATCTCATGCACCGCTCGCGCCTGAACGCTCGCATGGACACGTTCTGCTGGCGCAACCCGTTCTAGCCGCGCACCTGCGGACCTTACGGGACAAACGACGTACCACTTTACTCAGCCTACCCTGCTTTTAATTACTCTGGAGCAACACCGTGGAACTTGACCCTTCCAATTCACGCATAGAAGACCTGACGAACCGCATCGAGCTGCAACTGGACATCGTGACCGCCCTCGTCAGCGAGGACGGTAAGGAGTTAGAAGCGATCAGACTGCTTAATGCACACACAAACGAAATGATAAATGCGGAGCTCGCCCTCGGTCAGCTCGCCGATGCGAGGGTCAGCGGCTGCATTGGCGGCGGGCAGGCAGCGCGGACACCCCGAGACCGCGGCGTCTATCATCCAGAGGACCTTCAGATTTTGGGACGCCTTTTCGATCAAGCGGTGGCGGCCTTGCCAGAAGCTCTGCGCACTCCTGCCAACCGGATAAAGATCGCCATCCTGATTCTCTCGCGTGCGGCGGAGTGAGGTTCTATTTCGACTTTTCCGTCGGTTGACGGCGCGCTCAGGGCCCGATCAGAGTTGGGACAACAACGGCGTGCTGCGGTTCAACGTACCCAGCACCGCAGCAAGCCTCAGATTGGATTTACTTTTGGTCTCGCGGAGCGAGGCGCCGCCACGCTTTTTCCGTTTGCAGCCGTCAGGACCGTTGCCGGATTCGAACGGATGCCGTCGCACCAAGCGATCTTGCTGGGGAAAGGACCCGGTTGCTCCTCGAGCTCAGCTGGGCTTTTCCTGTATCAAGTATTTCATAGCTATAATATTCTATATGCCGCAGCCAGCTCCACGGCGGATAACGAATGAACGCAACGCATGTGACGCCGTCTGTGGTTGAACAGAAGAACGACGGCTACATCGCCGACATATGTCGCAAAGCAACAAGTCCTGTCCAGAACGCATCCAGCACTTAGAAGATGACATCTTACAAAACGGCCATTGTACAAAACGGACAATACTCGGGTTCTAGCGCTTCTTAGCTCGAGGTTGCGGAAAAACATGTGGTGAACGGCCTTTTTTCAGCAACGACTGTTGCGTGGATCGGTCCGGGCCGTTCTCCTGATTTCTTGGACGAGCCGCTACTGACAGCAGGTGATGCGGGCAAGCGGCAGAGAAGCGAGCGACAATAGCATGCTCGCCTTCAAATGAATCAGAATCATTCGAATTGAAGCGCACCACCGCGTTAGGTCATCCGCGCTTCACCAAGCATCTATATGAATTCCCTTGCGGCGCCGAGATCAGCTCGCACGCGAGCCCGCCTAGGGGTCCAACCCTTGCCAGCTGGATCGATCACGGGCGCTCGGTGCTTTGAACAAGTTACTTCTTTATGTTCAGGATATCGCGGGAGTTTGAGATGACTCTGATCTCATCCGAGCAAGTGGAATCGCCAGAGGTTCTCGCAAGCGCCGCATTTGATAAGGCGTGGCGCTTTGTCGAGAAGGACCCGCTCCTGGCGCATAATCACAAGGCAGTGCTTCATAGTCGCTTGCGAGCTTCCCTGGAGTGTTCGATAAGGAATGGCGAACGGAACGCCTTGCATTTGGCAAACGAGGCGATACGCAACTTGCGCGCAGAATTGGCATTTCGACCAAACAGTAAGGTTGCTCCCACTCCACTAGGAACCGAGCGGCAACGCTACAGTTCTCCCTGATCCCGAGCGGCATGTGAGCTATCTCGATATATATCGCGGTCGAGTCTTCCCAGACCATTCCGCTTCGCTGAACCGCGCCCTCGGCTAACGGTTCCGGTACGAAGCTCCTGAGATACCAGTCAGCCAGAGCCATGATCGTAGACGGTCGCGAGACCGTCAACGGCAATGCGAGTTCGTCGCCAGACGGGCTGCGTCGCACCGCAGGCCATCATCAGCAAATCGTTTTCTGGAAAGGAGACGCTCGGCGATTCATCGCTTTCTGTTCATGGAGCGCTGCTTAGTCCGCAGATGACTTCGCCCACTGTTTGTACCTTTCCGTTCGAAGCATCTTGATCAGGTCTATGCATTGCGATGGTTTCCCAGCTCCACAATCTGACGCAGCGTTCGATTCAGCTCATTTCTTCCGAAACGATGTGGTGCCGCAGTTAACAGCAATTCGCGATGATCTTGTTAAGACGCATCGCGCCGGGCGGTATCAAAAGGAACGACACTCGAATGAAGACTTTGCTGATTCTGACTGCAAGCATCGGCGCACTCACTGCCGCCGCTCCCGCATTTGGCGCGGACTTCGCCGCGCAGCCTGTTAACATCAAGGCGGCACCGGCGCCGCTCGTAGCCACAATCAATGACTGGTCCGGCTATTACATCGGCATCAATGGCGGCTGGGGATCGAGCCAGAATTGCTGGGACTTCAATGCCATCACTCCCGAGGGTTGCCATAATTCGACTGGTGCTACCGTCGGCGGCCAGATCGGTTATCGCTGGCAGATCTTCAAAACGGTCTACGGCATTGAAGGTCAAGGCAACTGGGCCGACTTCAGCGGCTCCAATGTCAGCACCGCCTTCCCGGCAGACATCATTGGCACCAAGACAGATGCTTTCGGCTTGCTGACCGGCCATGTCGGCTATGCATTCGATGCCGTGCTGCTCTATGTCAAGGGCGGTGCTGCGGTGACCAGCAACACTTATCACGTCAACTCGGTGGCTACTGGGACCGAAATTGCCAGAAACAACGATGTGCGTTGGGGTGGCGCCCTCGGTGCCGGTATCGAAGTCAGCCTCACTCCGAGCTGGTCGGCTGGCGTCGAGTATGACCATTTGTTCATGCAGGGCAGCAACGTAACCTTTCCAACAGCGGTTGGCGGTGATCGCGTCCACCAGGACGTCGATCTCATCACAGCGCGGCTCAATTACAAATTTGGCCCGGCGTTTGGTCGATAGCGGCCTTCACGCGCTTGCGGTCAATCAGAACCCCGACCGTCGGTCGGGGTTCCTTCTTCAAGCGCTCGTGTCGCATCCATCGATACCTCGCGGGCGGTCGGAACCAGATCATGCTGGAAGTCACAAGGTTACTGGAGCTCCAAGGCCGGCGGTCCAACTCACGATCCGACACGCCGATGGTTGTCGAGCTTCATAATCCGAAGCCGGGCCTGAACAGAGCGTCGTGTGCGTAATTTCGATAAATAATGCGCAGCTGAGGTTTGCCGGAAGCTGCGGCAACAATTCTTAAGCCGGCCGGTGCTTGCTCAAGCGAGTTGGGAATTCAAAGAACATTGAGGCGTGTTGCCAGGACGATCGCCTGGATCCGGTTGGTGGCGCCCAGCTTTCGTATCGCATTCTTGATATGAAAATTGACCGTATTCTCGCTGATTTCCAGGATCATCCCGATTTCCCACGATGATTTTCCTTCCACGACCCATCGCATGCAGCTGATCTCCCGCTGCGATAGTGCCACTTTCTTCTCACCGCCATCGTTGCGGGGACGCGCGATGTCGCCATAGGCGGTGTGAAAGTGCCAGGCCAATGCATTGAGATGACCGATGCGATCCTGAGGATCGGCGTCGTCCGACGGAGATGCAAACGACACCACAGATACTCGGCCCAGCGGCCCAAACAACGGCACGCTCATGCCATGCTTCAGGCCCGCCTCTCTGGCTTCGTCCAGTACGCGTCTCTCGTCAGGTTGAAGACGACAGCGGTCGGCCAGTTGATCCCATAAAAACGGCCTGGAAAGCATCGGCGTCCGCCGGACCACCGGATCGATGGTGTGGTACTTGCGTTTGAAGTATCGCTCGCACCAGTCTGACGGCCATTTCACGGCCACGGTCGGGGGTGGATACTCCGCCAGGCGAAGCGGCTCGACGAAATTGAGGGCGCCGTAAGCAACTTCACTGAAGCCCTCCTCGGTGGCGCAGCTGACAAGAAGCTCGAACAGCGCTCTGAGCGAATGCGTCTGGTTTGCGCATTCAGTAAAGCTAAACAGGTCCGTAACGGGCGGCTCAGGACGCCGATCCAGGTCGCTGTCGCTGCTTTCAATTGTGGTTGTTTCAGGCGGAGTCAAGTTCCGTTCCATGACCTGAATTCCCCGGCTTGCTCTTAGTGAAGTCTGGAGCGCATGCTGCCTCAGATGCCATCCCGAATTCGGTGCGCTACGCCCACTTCGGTGACGTGATCGAACAGCACGACACACACCATGGCGCTCACGTCATTCAATATGATCTGCCCGGCTCGCAGGCCACGCGCCGACGGATTGAAAATCACGCCAGAGACGGCCATGTTGATAGTCTGCGTTCGCGATGCACAATTGACCTGCTGAACCGCCAGTGGCGGAAGGTCGGAGCGCCGGTTTGGCGGGCGTGCGGGCGCTACGGCTTGGGGGCGGTCGGGCGGCTCTCCTAACGGTTCAGTCGGCGGTACGAGCCACCAAGCCCGACCCGCTGCGACGTCAGCATAAATAAGATTCGATTGTGCAAGAGCTATGTCCGGCTCGAGTGAGGCTTCGCTGCGGCCTGACGGCGAGCGCGGGCAGACCCTAGATGCTGAACTTCGCGAGCCAAGCGAGCTAGAGCACGCGAGCCCGCTCGGCGGCTCTGGCTTCGACCTGCGTGGCGACACCGCCGATGCTCTGCTTGCCGACGGAGATGACAAGGGCATCATTTCTCTTCCCCGTCCTGCGCGTTGTTGGCATCGCTTTTCCTCGGCCGGTCCTTCGTTCGTCCACGACGTCGAGGGTGCGGGCGATGAGCAACACGCAGCAGCCGTCGCAAAAGGTGGTTTCCCAGCATCAGCGGACGGCCTCTGAGAGGCTCGGTCGCGTAGGTTCGGCGCGAATAGATCGAAGGGACAAATTGCAACCACGTCAGGGGCGCAACGGGAGATACGCTAAGCCACGAGAGCTGCTTGATGCAGCGGACACTTTGCATGCGCATCTCCATCGGAGAGGACCTGGGTCCGGACCAGCAAGTGCCATACCAACATTTGGATTTCAGAATCCAACCGCGGAATCACCGGCTTGAAAGAGCGGGCGGCGCTGCGTTATCTCGCATTGAAGCGATCATGACATCGGGAGGACATCCGACAGAGCATTTGCGCGAGCCCCGGCACCAGTTGATTTGGATCAAGAAAACTATAGCTCTCACCACAGCCGTCCCGAGACGCTCTTGGCTTTAAACTCGTCAATGCGCTCAGCGCAGCGTCAACACACCGGTAGGAAAACACGGCGAGTGGCCGATCAGCGATGACGAAAAAGCAGGTCAGACGACGTGACAGGTGCAGCGGCTCGGGATGCGACCGTTGACGTCAAGGACGGCCGAGAGCATTGCCCATCTGACCGACCTTGTCCGTCCACCGCCAACTACCAAGGTCTCGCCCTACCCAGTCAACTACAAGGCTTAGCAATTGATGGAGACGATCGCCACATGGCAATCGTGACCGACTATGGGTCCGGCCGCATGCACTCCGACTAAAACTCGGAATGCAAAGCCAACGTCCCGACAGAACGAACAATTGCGCCTCGCCCTAGCGGGCCGTCGCAACCAAGGCGAAGAGCTTTGCCGAGATCGGTGAGATGTTTTCTCTGCTTCTGGCGATCATCTCACTGCTCTATACGACCGTTGGTCAGGCAGGGGGTACTGCATTCCTGGCGCTGATGGCTTTTGCTGGTCTGCCATCGACAGAGATGCGCCCAACGGCGCTTGGTCTCAACATTGTTGTCGCGACTTATTCTACGTGGGTTTTCAACCGCAACAAGGTTGTTGACTGGATAATGCTGCGTCCGCTTCTGCTTTCATCGATGCCAACGGCGCTAGCCGGTGGTCTCATGGTGCTAGAGGAACACATTTACAAGACGCTTACCGGGTTTGTTCTTCTTCTGGCGGGCGGCGTTATGATTGTGCGGCACGGACGCACCGTCGAGCGCGGTTGCGAAACTCCGCTTTGGGGAACCTTGAGCATTGGAGCAGTCACGGGCCTCGTTTCCGGGCTGACCGGCGTGGGCGGCGGAGTGTTTCTCGCCCCCACGCTCATCGCACTGAATTGGGCATCACCTAAGCAGACCGCCGCGCTGTCGCCGCCTTTTATCCTGGCCAACTCCGCTCTCGGCTTCGCCGGAGTTCTTTTCACCGGTCAATTTCCGTCATCGAATCTCGGGCTTTATGCAGTCGCCGCACTGGCGGGCGCAGTGGCAGGAACAGTTATCGGCCTGAAGTGGATGAGCCAGACAACGTTAAGGTTCATCCTGGTGGCGGTTCTGCTCATCGCCGGCATCCAATTGGTTCGCGCTTGAAAATCTTGCGTCTCACTTTTCACAGCGGTCAGGTCGAGGTTCAACATGATGCAAACCGCGGCTGAAATCGAGCTTGAGAATCTGACGCCGTTTCAAAGCCTGCAAGTAGCGATCGAGCAGCATGTCTCAAACCTGGAAAAGCTGTATGGCCGGGCAACGGCGGGGCACATCACCGTTCGGTACCCGGCTAATCGTCACGGACCGGAATGGTCAGTATCAGGTGAGCAGCCAGCTCGCGCTTCCCAACGGGCGGAAGGTCAATGTCGGGCGTGGCATGCGGGTGAGATAGACGGCACGCCGACCTCGCCTCCGTCGTGCACGACGGCTTCAATCAAACGCGCATCCAGCTGCAAAACCGGGAGCACCCGATGATGGGCGCGGGTCAGGCACGCCATCATGAAGGAGAGCCGCTAGGTACGGTCGTGCGCATCGATCCAAGGGGGACATTCGGCGTTCTGAAGAGCGATGAGGGCCATGAGATGTACTTCAATTTAATCAGCGTGTTGGAAGGCCGCGACAATCTCGTTATTGGCTCGCGCGTCAACTATGTCGAGGTGCTGGATGAAGACGGCCTGCAAGCGTTCGCAATCAAACATTTGAGCAGGCCGGCTTATGAGCCTGATGTGGTACCAGCGAGCCCAACCCGCGGCAAGTTATGCGAACGATCGATACGAGGCCATAAACGGCGGGATCGATGGTAGCCGAACGAGCCATCGAGTTCGGCGCGGGCGCGCCATTCCAATTTCCGAGATCCGAATTCAAGCTCGCATATCGGTCCGACTTGCCGGTCTCGATCCTGAAGGCATGCTCGGGAGGGATTTCTCTTCGGGCAAGTCGAGGAGCGCACGTAAATCCGGATCCTCTGCTGCATCAAAACGACGCCTCTCGCGGCAGCGAAGCACTCAATTAGCGATAAAGCTCTCAATATGCCAACCGTGATCGCCCGAAGACTTTTTCCTCTACAGGCGTAACAAGCGTCATCTGGCTAAATTTCGGTGTTGTGGCGATCGGTAACACAGCCGATGTATCATGGCGCCCCTTGGGATTTACATGAATAGGCGCTCAGCGAGAGGCTTCATTCGCTCTCGGCCAAACGGCGCCGGAATTTCCTCGGCTACTTGTCCTTGGAGTTGCCAGTCATGTCCCAGCTGTACCCTACATAATACCGATCCCTCTTCAATTGCACGACGGGGTCGGAGCAGGTATCGGAAATAGCCCGGAGGAAGCGCTCACTGTTCTCGGAGCGAATAAAGCGGGTGCGGCGCAAGGATTGAAACCGGAAATGCCAAAAACCGTCGCAGCGTTCAAATGTCTCAGGCGTGTGCGGATCAGTCATCGGCCTTGATCTCCGTGAGCGAGTAGCTCGTATCGCGCCCTCCCCCCTCGTCTTTCGTAAGGATGCCGCGATTAACGAGCTCATTGATATCGCGCAGCTACGAAGCCCGCCAGACAGGGGTGTCGGGTGATATTTCGGCGCCATCCGGACCCATCACGTGGCACTTGCCGGCGGCGCGCCGGCGACTATTCGAACGCGGGCCAGCAGCCGTCTTCCTCGAGCCGGCCGGTGCGCTGCGTGCAGGTGACTTCGAGCAGCTTTTGGCCGACGTCCTTCCAGACCGCATCCGGACCGTAGAGACGGGTCGCGTCGACCATTCGGATCTCGACGGTCCGGGCGCGGCGGCTGCAGCCGACCCGAAAAACGGTGCCTGTTGATGTCGCAGAGCCGCCGCTTCTGGATGGGATAGGCGGCAGGCCTGGTGTCGGCGCTGACATCGTCCAGGACGGCCTGCCAGTATTCGGGCGGCATCGGGTCGCCCGGACCGATAGCCGGCGATCCGGGTGCGTTTCCGCCGACGGGATGCCTTGCCGCCCATTTCTCGAATTCTTTTCGGCTCGGCATGCGCCAGCTCGCGGGTCGATCGGACATGCGCAAGATAAGAACACAACAAGAACAAGGAGTCGAGCCTGCGGAGTGAGCCGTTGGGCCAGCAGCGACGGAATCATGATTAAAATATATTTCTTGTGGGTTTCTCGAGAGATAACATCATATACATTCTAATCTTTGGGTTGCGCATCTGGAATGATTGGATTAGATTATACTCCATATTCGTCACATGAAAGCAGATATGCCATGAATTTTAATCTAAGGACGCTCGGCGCGGAAGAGGCCAAACTGGTACTGTCGCTTTCGTCCCGCCATGCTTCGACCGTAACGGTCGCGGAGGCGGCCGATCTCCTCGGTGGGGAGAGTCGTGCGCGCGGTGTCCTGCGGCGGCTTCACGATCGGGGTTGGCTGCAGCGCGCGAGCGCCGGCCGATACGTGTTGCTGCCTGCGGAATGGGGCGCCGAGAAGGTCGAGGACTTCGACGTCTACGTGCTCGCTTCGGCGACGGTCGCGTCCGGATACATCGGTTGGTGGGCCGCCGCCGGCCGACACGGCTTCACGACTCAGGTGCCGTCGATCCTTCATGTCGCCACCGAGCGCCAACTCGCCCCGCGCGAGATACAGGGCACCGAGGTCCGCTACGTCAAGCTGACGGCGAAGAAGTTCTTCGGGTGGCAGGACATGGATTCGTTCGGCCGGACGTTCCGGATCTCGAACCCGGAGAAGACGATCGTCGACTGCGTCGATCGGCCGGATCTCTGCGGGGGCCTCGTCGAACTGACGCGCATCGTCGCGGCCGGCACGCATTCGGTGTCCGAGGACGCGTTGGTGGATTGCGCCCTGCGCGTCGGGTCGGTTTCGACCTGCCAGCGGCTGGGCTACCTGCTCGACCTCGTCGCGCCGTCCTACCTATCGAAGGCCGAACGCGAGCGGATGCGCGGCTTCATTCCGCCTTCCGCCCGATCGATCGTAGGCCGGGACCGGGCGCACGAGGACGACGTGGGTTACGTCCGCGACTGGGGATTGCTGGTCCATGCCAGCCAGTCCGACCTGCTCGCCGAAGTGCCGCAGTCTTCACGGAGTCCGGGACCATGAGCTCCTTCTTCGACAATCCCGCCTCGCTTCAGAAGGCCGCCGCTCTGCTCGGCGCGCGCCGCGTCGACTACGTCGAGATCGACGTCATCTTGACGCACCTGCTTCAGCGCATGAGCGAAGCCGGCCTGATGGATCATCTGGTGTTCAAGGGCGGCACCATGCTGAGGAAGATGATCTTCGGCCAGACCGGTCGTCTGTCGACGGACCTGGACTTCGTCGTCCGCTCGGCGTCGAGGCCGACGACATGGCGCTCGAGATCGCTTCCGTCTTCGCTGACGACTATCGAGGAATGAAATTCGGTCTGGACCTGAAGGATGTCGACAAGACGCAGGGCGCCTGCCGGGCGAACCCGCGCTGCATGACGAGGGCGACTCCGTCGGGCCACGTCATCAAGATCGAGGTGAGCTATCGCGCAGATCCGATCCTGCGACCGGTCGCGATGCCGCACCTGAAGCAGCCGTATTTCTCCGAACTTGGCTTCGAACCGGTTGCTATCCCCTGCCTGCAGCTCGAAGAGGCCGCGGCTGAGAAGATCAGGGCCGCCTTCCAGCGGCCGAAGATCCGCGACCTCCACGACCTGCAGCAGCTGCGCAAGCAGAGGTTCGATCCCGAGTTGGTGCGCCGGATGGCCGTCCTGAAAATCTGGGAATCGCCGGAGGGGCGCTCGTTCGAGCCCTTCGCGTTCGACACCTTCGTGGCGCGCATGCAGCGGCGGATCGAGGAAGGCAGATACGAAGAGGGCGACCTCAAGGGTCTGCTTCGCCGGGAGGATAGCGTCGACCTCAAGCGGATGGTCGCCGACGTCTCCGATACGTACGCGTTCCTCCGGAACCTGACGGCGGACGAGCTTACGTTGACCGCCGACCAGTACAAGAAGGAAGCCGGACGCTACGAAGTCTGTCGCGACGCAGTCAGGGAGGCCGATGCCGCTACTCCGGAGATATAGGAGGGCTCGCGCCGGATTCGGGGCGGGGAGTCCGATCGCAGTCGGGACGACGATGATGGTACGATTTCCGAGTTGGTGAAGGATTGGGGCGGCTTCGAAGAATTCGGCCTCATGCTGTTCAAGAACTCTTCCGACGTGACGGTCGAGCGCAACGTCACGCTCTACGGGCGTTCGGTAGCGCCGCGCGTCGTCGACATCCTCATCCGCCAGCGGACCCCGCCGACGTCGGAGATCCGGACCATCATCGAGTGCAAGTACCTGAACAGGAAAGTCGAGCGGACGGAACTCGACGCGCTGCGGACTGCCATCAACGAGACCCAGTGCCACAAGGGCGTCATCTTGTCGCGCGTCGGCTTCCAGAAGGGCACGATCGCCGCGGCCAAGGAACTCGACATCGATCTCTTCACCGTCCGCGATTTCAAGGCGTCCGAGCTTGCGGCCGACTCGTCGTTCGACACCGTTGTCCTCCTCGTTCACCTCGGATTCGGCGACGTCTCGGTGGATTGTCCGGCTCTCGCCGAGCCCCCTGGATCGTCCTCGGCGCAAATCCGACCGAGAGCATCATCTCTCTTGCGGACAGCGGCACCATGACGCTCGAGGCATTTCTGCTGCAGATGGCCAGGAACGGCGTCGAAAGCCATCTGCCCAAGGGCACCGTCCGGTTCGAAGGAAAGGAAGTCGATTGCACCATGTCTGCGGTGCGGGAAATCGTCGTGCAGGCGGCCGAAGGCACGCCGATTCCCGCCACCTTCGACATGGATACGATCGTTCGGCATCCGCATCTCGCAGGTAATCCTATCGTACGAGGACCTGAACGACTTTCTGTTCAGGGTCGCGGTCGAGGATTGCGTTTCCAATTCCGTCTACAGGGCCGCGCGGAAGAAGGATGCGCCGGCGACGTCGTTCGAGAGGCTGGACGCCTCTGCGGTCGAACCGAGATTTCAGGGCACGATTCTCGCGGCACGTTTTTGCCGTTCTCGGAATTCGACGGCCTCGCACCCGGCGACCCGTCGAGGCTCGACGGACGTTCGGCCCGCGATTCCGAGACCATCGCTTCCGTCAGGGAGATACTCGCCGGCCGGCGGCTCTGACCGCTACGGAAGAACCGCTCGACGGCTTCGTAGGTGCGCACGCGCTTCAGGTACGTGACCAGAGAGGTGCGGGTCTACTGATCCGCCCTCCCGCACGATCTCGAACACATCATCCAATGAATCACGCTCGCCGGTTGGCGGCGAGTACCTCTTTCAACAGCCTGCTAGAAGGAGCAGAAAAGGCCCGCTTCCGCCAGGCCGACAATCAGAGTTCGCGGAGAACGAGGCCTTCCTCCTGAGCGACACAACCGCGCGCTGTACGCCGACGCCTATGAGCGCAGCAGGGCACTCTACCACGCTGCAAGCCAATCGTTGTTGGTCGATGATGTCGGCGAGCCTGGATGAGCGCATCGTTCCTAACCTCGTCGCACACCAATGCTGGAGACATCCTGCGCTCGATGCCGGTTGGCACCGAGACCGACGCGATGATCGATGCTTCCTTGGCGGACTACGTCAAGCAGTGAGAGCCGCAGGGGCGTCGGATTGATGCGGGACATTGCTGACGAGACCCGAATTGCACAATTGCGCGGCTCTTGCGAGAATCGATAACCGCAAGCGATCGCAAGAAACAGGCGAAATGAAGTGCAGAACCGCAGCAGAAATATATCGGAGATAGTGTCGAGCTCGCCTTCGCGGTCACTAGCGCCTGAAACCTGGTTGTGGAGAGCCACTTGTCTTCGGCGAGGAGTCGCCTACGAGCCAAGGCGCCCCGACGCACTTGCCGGGCTTGGAAGTGCGCCGGGCCCGCCCCAACATCATCAGTACATCCGTGACGATGCTCGCGGCAATGAGACAACCAGCGTGGCGGAATTGAGGCCCATCCATTCTTTTGCAGTGGCGTCCAAAATGGTTTCGTGCGGCTCCAAAGGTCTTGAATCTCACGTAGCGTCAAGTTCTATGATCTCGCACTTGTGTCGGCGTCATCCAACAGCAACTTGCTGTCGCATGGCATCGCCAGCCGGACGCATCCTGCTCGCGGCATTTCATCCGCCTGGCGAGGAAAAGGAGCGACACGCCTCTCGGCCCATCGACCCCACTGAATAGTCCCAAGCCTTGCGAAGTTCTTGCGCGCAGGTTGGTCGGAAGACCGTCTGGCGGCTATTGATCATGGGCATGCGAGAAGTTCATCCTTCCGAGGAGCATTCAAATGATTGCCCGTGGATGTCTCTCACGCCAACCTCCGTCCCTGACAGCGGTGGCAATGATATCGAGAACGTGATCGGGATTTTCACGACCAGGTTTGGCCGAGTTGACATAACGCAAAGACACAGGAGAGCGCATAGTTCAGCTTCAGATCGGAATGAGCATGGGAACGTCAAGCCTTGCAGACCGCACTCCTGAACAAGTATTGCGATGCTCGCCTGCCTTGGTACACCATCTATCCAACTGTGCCGGATTTCTCCACGGCGATCGGCGCCAATACTTATGAGACATGGTTGAGGTGCGGCTGCCGCCCGATGAACCCGTATCGCTCTATCTCCACGTTCCTTTCTGCCAGTCGATCTGCTGGTACTGCGGCTTTCCCACGAGCGTTGTTCGCAGCGAGCGGCCGGTTCGCAATTATTTGGCGGCGCTGCGGGAGGAGATTCGTTTGGTTGCAGACCAACTGCCGCGCGCCCTGCCCGTCTGCGACGTGCATTTCGGCGGCGGGCCGACCAGCATTGCGGCGGTCGATTTTCTGGCTCTGATGGAGCTGCTACACCGCTATTTTGCCTTCAGTAAGTCGCTTGCTGTCGCCATCGAAATCGACCCGCGCGCGTTCACGACCGAGATGGCGGAAGCCTTGGGGGCGGCCGGCGTGAACCGCGCGAGCATCGGCGTGCAAAGCTTCGATCCCGTGGTCCAAAAGGCGGTCAACCGGCTCCAAAGCGAGGATCACGTGGCTTCTGCGGTCGAAAGCCTTCGCCAGCATGGAACAGGCCGCATCAACCTCGACCTGCTCTTCGGACTGCCACATCAGACGGTGCAGTCCTGTGTGGACTCGGCGAGGACGGCCGTGGCCATGCGGCCCGACCGGCTCGCAGTTTTCGGCTACGCCCACGTTCCCTCCTATATGAAACGTCAGCGCCGGATCGATGACGCGGCGCTGCCTGACAACATTGCCCGCGCCGACCAAGCCGCGGCCGTCGCAGCTACGCTGGTCTCCGCCGGCTACCACCAAATCGGGCTCGACCATTTCGCCTTGCCGGACGACGAGCTGGCGCTGGCCCAGAAAGCCGGTCGGCTGCGCCGCAACTCGTTGGGCTATTCGGCCGACACCTGCAAAAGCGTGATCGGCTTTGGTCCGTCAGCCATCGGCCGTCTCGGTGACGGCTACGTCCAGAACGAGCTCGCAACTGCTTCCTATGACCAGCACATCAGAGCGGGTCGCCTGGCTATTTCGAAAGGCCACCTTCTCACTGAGGAAGATCGGCTGCGGGCTGCAATCATCGAGCGCTTGATGTGCGATTTGCAGGTCGACGTGCCGGCACTATGTGCCGCCCACGGATTTGATCCGATCGCTTTTCTTGATTCAGCTGACCGCTTGGAAGTGCTCCCTGAGGACGGGATAGTAGAGATCCAGGACGGTTTCATCCGCGTCAAGCAGGAGTACCGTTTTGTCATCCGCGCTGTGGCTGCCGCATTCGATGCTCATCTCGACCGCACACCCTATTAGCAAAGCCATCCATGTGAGCAGATCGAAAGCATGGCAATCCTCGCGAACGAGAGTGATCTGAAGAAGCGCCGCAGGCAGACGGTTGAAGGGAAGATCTAAATTCGGTTCATGCCGAGAGATGCGGATCGAAATAAGGGAGGCATCTTTGCCTGGCTCGGAGATATTGAGAAAACTTGCTCGCACGCCGACTAATGCGGCACCGTTTTTTTATCGCCAGGTTGAGGCGTAGACGTGCCCACGGGAAGATCAGCCGCTCGCGCCTCCAAGGTCGGCAGCCGCGAACAATGCGATTAGTTCACGATACCAATCGTCGGGTAGAATATTTGCAAATCCGACATTTTGTATCGAACGTGGCCGGCTGCCCGCGCAGGGGCCTGAGGCTTCAAGGCTTGCCCGTCTTCTGTCCTGCGATCACTGGTGCACCTCCGACGGAAACAGGCCCCTGTGGTTTGGACCTCTCGACGCGCATCCGGGCCCGACTCGAAGCAGCTTGTGCCGGCGAAGAAGAAATAACGGAGGGGTTGGAAGGGACAGGTGCTGGAATCTGCAAGGAATCAATCCGCGAAGTCAGCACCGTGATGTGATCCGAGATCCCTTTAAGGTCCTTCCGCTGAGCATCGATGAGGCGGCTGAGTTCTGCAATATCCTCGCTCGCCTTCTGCTGCGCCCAACGTATCTCGATCATGGATGTCCTGTCCTCCGGTGATAGGCCCGCCGCCGAATCGGCGAACCCGGCTGGCGGCGTCTCGACAAACCCTGCGAGGCTCCCTCCAAAATGGGCTGCGGCTGAACACAAGCCGACGAGGACAACCAGAAACATCAAACCCCCGCGAATGCGTCCTGACGTGCCGTATAATAACGGCCGCAACTCCGAAGCGGCCGCCTGATCAATCATCTCCATTGTCCCCTACCCGACCGCCCCGTTTCGACTGGCTTGTTTCCTTGACGCGAGAGCTGGCTGAACTCACTGCTCCCAGCAAACCGCGACCGCGACAACGTCATTCTTCGCAAATCGCTGGCTCCGAGGAAGCGATCATGTGCGATCACGTTACGCGAGCTCCTGCGTCACGGTGGCCAGCGGTAGACATACTTCTCTTCTTCATCGGTTATGGTGCAGCATTTTCGCATCATTCAAGAGAACCTTGCAGGTTTTCTCACCTTGCCGGCCGTTGATGTGAACCGACCGCTATTTCCCTTCCAGATCTGCCTCTCGCCTTTCCGTGCTGCAAAGACCGGCAACTTCACGGCCGACCGCTGCACAAGGCGCACCAGCTGGCGCTCAAGCTATCTCGCCATTGGAGCGGCAAGCGTTGGACATGGCCAACTACCAATTCCAGCAGGTTGATCGAGACGACGGACACATGGCAAGCGTGGCCTACCAACGCCGCGCGTCAGAGGTCTAGGGAGTCGGAATGCATCACAGATTTTCCGCGCCGACGGAGCGGGCGGGCTCATCAACTGTTTGCCCACAGCCACCAAGGTAACTCGAAGCCGGATTGCTCCGATCTCCTGGGCAAATCATGGACGTTGGGACACGATCTGTGCGCGCACAGATTAGAGATGACCTCGCCGGGATTACGAACCTCCTGCCCGTGCGGCGGCGCGCCGCGCCTCAGAGGCCAGTGCTTGGGATGCCGCTCTGGCCATCGAGGCCGGCTTTCAATCCGTTCATGGCTCGCAAGAGAGGACACGAAGTACACTGTGGGTGATTGCATTGTTGCGGCGACGACGCCTCAAACATCTTTGGCTACCGCCGCACTTTCCTGCAGCTTGCGATCAAGCGAGACGCAGCGGCGCCTTACCGCCGCACTTTCGCTCGTGGCTTGTCTGGCTGGCACGCCTGTCTTGGCACAAACTGCCGACGAGCCTGATGCCAAGAGCAACTCCGCGGCACAAGCTATCAGGAGGAGAACGCCGACAGTCCACGACATGGGCACAAAGCTCCGGATCGGCGCGGTCAATGAGCCAGTTCAACTTCGCGCCTCGGCGCTGGCATCAGCTCCCAACCCGCCTCTCGTCAAGCGCGGCGGCTCCGATCGGGGTGCCCAGACGCGAACGCAAAAATGGATTGGTCCCTTCGCACGCTTCGATACTTTCCGGGAAAAAGGGATCTGGCTCAACATACCCGGCCCTGCCGACACGGTTGATCAGGACAAGAGCGGCGTTAGATCCGCGCTGGCAGACGTTGGCATCGGCTATATCGGCTGGACGCACAACATCTTTGCAAACAACCAGCTGCCGAATGCGGCTAGAACCAGCATCGCCAACCAGCTCTACATGGGGCAGAATCCGACGTTTGCTACGGCGAATTTCCTGATCGTCACTTATGATCTCAGCCGGCTTGGCATTCCCGATGGCCAGATTGTCGTGGGTGCCGAGCAGCAATACTGGACATGGAAGCGCCCGGGGCCGGATCGAGTGGGATTGAATACACTCGCCTATTATCAAACCTTCCTCGACAGGACGTTCGAACTCAAATTTGGCTATCTCCGAAATGCGAACGAGTTCACCGGCACGTTGTTCGCAGGCATTTCAGGATCGAATATGTACACCTTATTCCAAGCCGGGATGAGCACCAACGCCGCGCCGACTCCCGCCGTCAACCTGAAGTACAATCTTGATGACTACCTGTACAACAAAGTCTCCGTGCAGCGCTCCATCAGTCCAGATGGTCCTTATGCCGAAATAACGGAGAATCCGACCGGCCTGAACTGGAGCACGGCCAATGCAGGCATTCTTTTCGTTGATGAATTTGGTTACAAGCGCAAGGCCGCTCCGGGGGTTCCTGACACGTGGCTGCGGGCGGGCGTCGGTTTCAACAACAGCCGTTACAAGAATTTGGCAGATCCGGATCAGCAAAGGCAGAGCGGGAATAACTTTCATTACATCGCTGCTGACAGGCAGCTCTGGCAGAGTGACGTCGAGAGGACGCCATCTCGCGGCATCTATGGCGGATTCTCGATCATGGGAGCTCCACCTGATCTCAACAGGATCAGCCAATATTACGAGCTTCGTCTGTATGCGAAAGGACCTTTTGATAGCCGGCCCACTGATCTGATCGGTCTCGTCGCCAGCAACACCGCCTGGAGCAAGTTTGCAGTGGATGCTGCTTTAGCAAAAGGAGAGCTTGCGCATCGCGACACCACTGCAGTTACGGGGACATACACCGCCCATCTCGCTTCAGGTATATATGCAACGCTCGGACTGTCATACGTGCATAACCCGACGAGCGTCACGCACACGCCCCAACCGGAACACGCCCTCAATCTGTTGGTGTCCACGCTGATATTCTTCTAGTTCACCGAGGACGCACACCAGTTCGGCTTGCCGCCCCGGGCTCGTTAAAACTATGTGCTACTTCTGTCAGCCGCCGGCTGGAGGTTGCCAGGGAGCCGACCAGAAGGTGGCTTTCCAATGACGGGGCACCTCCTGACCAATTTCGGCGAGCTTTACCTACGCGCGGGCTGACTCGCAAGGGCGAGGTGACGTTCCTAGAATGAACTGAGACAGATAGGGAATGTCGCGCACTGTTCGGCGCACCACTAGCGTGACGAGAACAATCGCTCCGCCTAAAAGTCCCGCCTCAGCCAACCTGGTTGCGAGATTCGGCAGTTCCACGTACTGCATCAAATCCATGAGGCGAAATATCGTCCCCTGAATCAAGTACAGCACCAGCGTGCTCTGTCCCATTTCCATGGCGATAAAGCGGACCACTCGATTTGAGCGGCCAAGTCTCCAGCACTGCAGGAATAACTCAATCATGATCGCCGAGGCAGCTGCAGAGCCGAAAAACATCAGAAGCACGTTCTTCGCCGACTGCACATCCTGGACCAGGGCGAGATTGTTGTAGACGTAAGTGTCTTTGCGCCAGGCCAGAAAACACACCAGCGCCACTATGGACAGAGACAGGATCAAGAGCACTTTGTAAGAGCGCGTTATGCTCATCCACCAGTCTCTCGACCGCGCAACCGAGAAGCCGAGGCAGAAGAACGGGTAAGTATATTTTATAAGGGGAAATATCGAGAATGTCAGAGGCGCAAGCACGACCGGTACGACTGATACGAACAGGATCCAGGGCGTGCAACGATCGAAGATCGAAAGGATCTTTACGAGAAGAAAGCAAACGAACGCTGCCCAGATAAACCAGTATGCGCCGGCGGCATCATTTAGAAACAGCAGAATCTCGCTTTTTAGGTCAGGTGCGGGCGGAAGCAAGGCAAGCTTTGCTATCTCCAGGAGAGCGCACCAAAATAGCATGGGCAGCAAGAGCTGCATCGCCCGATCGCCAACCGCTTGCGTCAACGACTTTCGCGACAATGCGCCGCAAGAAAGATATCCGCTTATCGCCATAAAGAGAGGCATGTGGAACATGTAGATCCATTTGAAGCATGGCGAATCCCAGAAGCCTTCATCTCGGTAGAGGATGTACTGGATCAGGTGACCGACGATCACCAAAACGATCAACACTCCCTTGGCGAAATCCAAAGCAAGATCGCGATCGTTGACCTCTGGCGTACGAGGCACAGCCGATCCGGTTACATTTGGAGATGCATCAATCATTTGCTGCTGCGGCTTGGCTCCAGGGAGTTCGATCCAAGCGATGATCGTGGAGGCAATTGCCACCTGGAGAGCGCCCGAATAGCGGGCTGGATGCAAATGTTCAATTATATGCAGGTGGGTGATCCGTATAAAGAAAGAGGGAGCGAGCTATACGAGCGTTTGCTGGTTCAAGCCCACCTCACTTCTGTCGGCTCGCCGGACCGAGCGTCACCTTAAATGGAGGCGTCGAGCGAAAGAGGTGATTGCAACGCACTGCAAGGCCCCTCAACTGCGGCAAGCCCGGCTCCAGCATGAAGTCAAAGTCTCAGCGAAATTCGGCGTTGCCATAGCGGATAGCCGGCGTCGGCGAACTCGTATTGTTGGCGAGCTCGCACGCATACTTCTTGCGCTTGCAATCGTCTGCACTCCGGGCTGTTGGACGCACGAGCACGAATAGGTTCGAACTGTTGCGCTTTTTGAGCAACGGCTTCATTGGCGGGCGATTTGTGAAAGCCTGAGAGGTGGAGCACAGGATCCACCGAGCTGGATGGTTCTGCAAGGCTGGACTGCTCTGGCCATGCTCTTTCCTCAACTTGAAATGGACACATCCTTCCGCAGGGCCGGGCGGTTGAACGCGCGGAGCCGGCCAGGCCCGAGATTGCAGCCGACCTACGTCCCTCAGGCAAGCTCGGGATGAATGCGAACGCGCCGGCGCCCCTCGCTTTCGACCAACTCGCCCCTGTAAGGCACGCCGCGGATGTTGAAATAGGTCGGGCGTCCTGCCTCCGGCATGATGCGCTGGCCCTCGAGGACGCGCACAAGGTAGGGCGGAAGGAACCGTTCGCGGTGCTCCCATCCGCCGCGGATCAGATACCCAAGGTCCACCGCACCTTCACGAGACTGACTGGCTGCGACTATCTGCGGGGGCTGATGGAACGGTTCAGACGGGCCAGGTTGATTTAGCTGGCTTGCGCGCGGGTGATGGATCAGGCGGACATCCCCGCGCCCTCCCGGTCCGAAGGTGGCCGAGTAGCGCTCATCGTTGATCATAAACTGACTTGGCCCGAACTGGTTTGGCAGCAGATTGATGTTGCCTAGGACGTCAACCAGGACGTCTTCGGCCGCCTGGGAGCCGTGGCGCCAGTCCGACCCGACGATGGCCCCAATGTCCCGCAGTCCCTCCACGGCCTCCGAGGGTCGGGCGAACGATGGCGTTGCACCAAATTGAGGAGCCGGCGTTGAATGTGCATCGTCTCGCAAGTCTTGCGGTGTGGGTGGATCCAGATCGACCAAGGGATCGAGACCGCTGTAGATGTTTGATGACCGTGGCCTGACGGACGACGGTGATCCACCTTCTTGCATATGTTGCCCGAGCCAGTCCCATGCGCCCTGGCTCAAACTGGCTGGAGTCGCAGGAAGCCCGAGCGGTAGATCCGTCTGCGGGGCCCAGCGAGGCGCCGATGAGGCTGGTCCGTGGGCCTGCGCGCTCGTCCAATCCCACGCGGCACCGCTGGGGGAGGCTGGCATTACCGGACGCTGCTGTGAGGGACCGGCCTGCGAAGTGTGGTACGGCGCCGGCAGTGATGAGCTCGGTCCGTGAATCTGATCGCCGAGCCAATCCCAAGCTCCCGCGCTCGGCGTGGCAGGCGTCGCCGGCAGTTCCTGCGGCGAGTGCGCGTGTGCACCGCGTTCGCCAGCAGGCTGCCCACCGTCCTCAGGATCCAATCCGAGCGCCCTGTTCGCCTCGAGGATTTGCTGGTAGCGCCCAAGCCTGAGCAAATCGGGGTTGATTTTGCCGTCCTGGGTTTCTTGCTTGTACGCCTCGACATCCTGGGCGAGCTCCGGGGTGAAGAGCCGGCCAGCCATCGCGGGCCGGTGGTGCGATCGCAGCCAGTCACTCAACCTCGAAAGGCGGCGCGCCTGACGGTCGGCCGTCTCCGGCTCGACCCTGCCCGTCGCCCTTTCGGCTGCGGCCCACATGCGGATGAGGGTCGCGTCCGCAGGATAAGGTACCAGACGGCGGATGTCGGCGAACAAGGTGTTTCCGGCACCGACCTCCCGGAGCTTTTTCAAGGCCGCCTTGATGCGCCTGCCGCGGTCATTTGCATACGTCTCCACATCCGCATCGAGCTCAGCTTCGAGCTGATAGTTTTCCACCTCCGGATTTTCCAGTTGCGCGTTTTCCAATTCGCGGCGAATTCGATCGGCAATCGATGGCCTGCCGTTCGCACTCAGGCGCGCGCTCAAATGGCGCAGATCGGCTGCCGCATTCTTGATGGTACCATCGCTCAGGTTGCCGGCCGCCCTGTTTCTGAAATCCGTTATGAGCGTCTCGTCCGCCGCAGGGACTGGCCCGCCGCGAGCACGGCCCGGTTGCCTGGCATGATCCACGCGAAAACTGGTCGAATAGACCTCAGGCTGCGCCTCTTCACGCGACGGCCTTTCGTTGCCGCTACCTCGGAAGGCTTTGCCCACTCCGGACTTGAAGCGCGACCACAGTCCACGGCTTTTGCCGCTCATGGCCTGAGCTGCGCGCTCTGAGTCCGGCACGGTGTAGCGCGCGCTGCTGAACAGATCATCCTGCAGACTGGACTGCGGCAGTTGCGCCGAAGCTCCGATTTGAATGCGGGGAATGTCGACGCTGCGACGAGTCCCGCCGAGCGCGCTGTCCCCAAGAGCGGCATGCGGCGGCATCCGCATCGAGCCGCCGAAATCGTCCCGCCGGACCGTTCGACCGCCTCTTGCAGGAGCCTGATCCGGTGAAGCCGACGGCACATAGCTCGCGTCAGATGAATCGAGCTGCAAATCCGCCATCTGCCGCTCAAAGCTGCCTTGCTGGGTTGCGTTGCCCCTTCGTTGCCCCGCCCGCTCCTGTTGGGCGGCGTACTGCTCCATCCAGGCTCCTGAATCGAAGAATGGGTCGACTGGATCCATCCTGCTTCCTTCCAACGGTAGAGGTCCTGCACAAGCCGGCCGAAGTTTGAACTCCGGTCAGGCGGCAGTTTCGGCGACAATCAGGCCCGCGATTGTGCGGCCGCAAGCTTTCGACAAGCTGACGAGATCAAGATTTCGCCGCAAGCCGCGGCGAGCGCGTGATTTCTTTGGAAAGACGCAACATGAAGCTTGCCTGCTGTGGCATCGCACCCTGCCTGCAGCTGAGCTGGCACGGATAGTCCGCTCGACGCCAACAAAGGCTCACCTCGCCGTCGTCCATATACGGACGGGGTCATGGCATCAAAAACACCTTCTTCACGAACGCTTCTCTAAGTCCTATCTTGGTGGTACGCCGGACAGCCAATCTGGGGCATCTCCGAAGAACGCTCTGAGCGACCATTTCGCGGCTTCGCTATCCGTCAGCTGATGAGAGTGAGGCTCACGGTCTGCGGGATTGGCTCCAATGCCGGAGGATTTGTATTCGGCATAGTTGGCGGTCCTCAGTTTATTGGTTTGGCCCGGAGTCCATTCGCGCCAGCCTTCCGCGATGACCGGTGCATCCATCTTCGTCGACAGGAAAACCACCGTGGCATAGGGGCGCCAAGGCCGGCCAAGCGCCACATAGCCCGCGGCGGGATCGGCAGTCAGCCTGCAATGGTCGAAGACAAAGGCGCTGTCCTCGTCCGGCGTGCCTTTGCTCTGTGCGGTATACACGACCGCTTGATTGGCTAAGCCGTGTAACTCACACTGCCGGAAATAGGCCTTGGCGTCGCCAAATATGAAATCGACATGTCCCTCGATGTAGCAGCCCGAGAAGTATTGCCGCGACATTCGGCCGTTCGGCCCCTTTCCGGCAAACAGCGTGTCCTGGGCGCCGAGCAGGCGGACCCGGGTGATAACGTCCCTGTCTCCGGTAACCGACAACGCGACCGCCTGCGAAGGTGAATTGGCCGGATTGAGCGCGTAGTCGTTTTGGATCGTCAGGTTATCGAGCCGGAAATCATCGCCGGAGGCGTCCAGCGTCGCTGAACGAGCCGTTCCTCCGGCATTGATCGCCGCATCGCCATACACAATGACCGTATCATCCGGGCTCCTGCCGGAGCCCTTGATACGAACACCAGATTTAGAAACCTTGACCTTCTCGCGGTAAATACCGGGCGCGACCTCGATATCCCCACCCTGGCCCGGTAATGCCTCGATCGCTGCCTGAACGGAGCGATAGGCTGCCCCTTCGGCGTGCGAGACAAAAAGTGGCCCTGCGTGGCATACCCGGATGCAGAGACATGCGATCAGGACCGCAGCGAACAGCGCGAACAACCGCATATGATATCTCACTCCGGTCGAACGCGTTGCGCGTTCGATTCAATCGGTACAAAGGGCCGCGGCGATACGGCAGCTGAGTCTGGTCGATACGTTTCCTCACCGAGCCGGAACTCGCGCGCAACTGACGGAAATCCGACCGCGCCGACCCCGTCGGTGGTCCGCAATGAGGCGCCAGCGTCGAGCCGCTTGTTCGCAACGCCAAGAACTCAAAGCCACATCAAAGGGGGATCTGACCGGCCTGAGGTTCGGCATCGAATTGCACTTACTCAATACGGTCGCGGAATGCTCTGGCACATCCCTCCCATCCGCGCGACAGCTGTCCTGTGGCTCGCCCGGGCAGAGGCGGCGACACGTCAGAATGCTCGGCCGTCACATTGGCATGCTCGAGCTGCCAGGTCGCGGTGTCGGCAAACCGAACATCCTCGAGCGCCACATCAAGGGCGTGCCGCTCGTCGACCCCGCGCATCAGCAGCGCACCATTTTCGCCATGCACGTGGCGCAGAACGATCTGGCGATAGACTGGAATTCTCATGCCTTGGGCACGTGGATCGTATTTCGTGTCGAACGCGACCGGCCAACGGTTGCCCCGCAGACATACGTTCTCATAAGTCACTCGCTCGACCATGCCGCCTCGACTGACATCGCTCTTGATGCGCAGGCCAGATGTTGTTCCATCTAGGGTCAGGTTGCGCACCAGTATGTCGCTGGCACCGGAATTCACTTCGCTGCCGATCGACATTCCGTGCCCCCAGCCGAAATAGTTGTCGGTGATGGAGATATGGCGGGTTGCGCCATTGTCGCCCGCTTTGATGGCCACGTTATCGTCGCCGGTGCGGATGAAGCTGCGGGTGATGGTCACATCCTGGCTGGCGCCGGGGTCGATGCCGTCGGTATTGCGGGCATCAGCCGGCGCATCGATCGTGATGCCCCAGAACGTGGCACCTTCGACCCGGTTCATCGCGACATGGAAATTGGGCGCATTGCGCAAGGTGACGCGAGACACCGTAATGTCCTGCGCATGATCGATCTGGATCAAACGCGGGGCGTTCTGGTTGCCCCTCTCGGCTTGCGCGCGTCGCGCTAGCTGCCACCAGGATTCAGGGCTGCCGACCATGGCTGCACCGCCCTGGCCATCGATGATGCCGTCACCATAGATGCCGCCGCCGCGTGTCTTGGAGAAACTAATGAACGGCCGGCAACCGTCGCCCTTCGCCGCGATGCGACCACACTGTCCGCGGCCCTTGTCGTAAGCAGCCGGTTCGGGGATCGCGAAAAGCGATGCACCGCGTCCAATCCATAAGGTCACGCCTGATTTCATCTCGAGCGGGCCCGACCGGAACTCCCCACGGCCCAGATAAACCGCAGCACCGGCGGGGCAATTGTCGATGGCATCTTGCACCCTGACCGTGTCGTTCTTGCCGGATGGCACTGGGCGGTCGCAGACCGCATGGGGTGCAACAGGCTCAGTGACAATCCGGCGATCTTGCGCTTTTGCGGCGGAGCAGAGAACCATGAAGGCGACGGTGGCCAACGGGACCCATTCACGAAAGCGCTTTGTCATCGACCTCGTCTCTTTGCCTCTTCGCGTGATTGTCTGACCGGGGTTCAGCGCCGGTCGATCGGCCGGCCGCTTGCGCTCACTGGCCCGCGCAAGATGACATTTATAAGACCGCAAAGGAGAGCGTGGGCCTCACCATTGTCAGCAAGGACTGCACGCCCTTGATGCACCGAGGTCGAGTCGAAGCACCATGTCAGGTGTCGCTTCGCGAGCGAGGGTGCCAATAAGAAACCAAGGGAGGCGGCGCAGTGAGCTCGGAGAACTCGGGGATCCCTGGACGGAGTGCGAAGCAAGATCAGGCCGCTCAATGGCTATGCTCATGAAACCGAATACCCGGCCTCGGCGCTGCATTTGTCCGTGATTGAACAGATTGTCGGCGACACCTCGAAAAGAGAAAATTTCAGGCAATCACCGTCGCCAGAACCCGAAACACAAGACTGTCTGTTGCGCGTTGCGATCGACATCAACGAACTGGATGCCGGGTCAAATAACTATCAATGATTCAAATCAGAGAGAAGTTGCCTTCAGGTGCGAGAAACCGAGAATGCCAACCGCTGAGCGGAGCTGAAACGACACGCTGCCGTGTGGCGGCCGCCCCTGAGGTGTGTACGCTTTGTACAGATGATCTTTTGCACCGTTAGCCGCACTAGCCGAATTTTGGATAGCGCTTTGGCTGCGGTGTGATATTGCGACTACGATGATAGAGCCAATGCAAGTTCGTGATTCCGTGCGGAATAATGCTACGAGCTTAAACCTTCCAATCGAGTCAATTCGTACTGTTGTAGCCATTTCCGAGACAGGCAGTTTGACCAAAGCCGCAAGCAAACTCGGGCTTAGTCAGCCTGCGGTGACAGCTCAAGTAAAACGATTGCAGGGACTGATTGGCGGGCAACTGTTCGTCAAAACGCCCAACGGCACGACCGCCACCAGCCTTGGCGAACTCGTCCTCCGACAGGCCCGTATAATACTCGAGGCCAACGATCAGATGCTCAGGCTCGCCGGTCATGGCAACGCGACCGTACATCGCGTTGGCCTCAGCAATTTCCTTGCTCAAAGACTTTTGGAACGCGCCGCCAGCGATGAGTTTTCGGATCTCTTTATTTGCGCGGATCATTCCAGCACGATCCGCAAGGGCTTGATCGAGGGTTACATAGACGTAGGTTGCATTTTCGCTACAGACGTGGATTCCGATCTTTTAAAAACCGTCATTGAACAACGCGCATTCGCGGCCACCTGGGTTCGCTCGCGCGAATTCGTCCTCCGTCCGGGCACTCCTATTCCGATCGTAACGCTTCCTGACCACGATTGGATGATCGGTCCACTGGACAGGATGGGGTCGGCTTACAGGATTGTTCTTCACACCACTGACCATTTGGTGAGATTGTCAGCCGTGCGCGTTGGCCTGGGCTTGACTGCATTGCCTACGTTCTGCGTGCCGAACGATTTGGTTCAATCGACAGAATACTACTTGCCGGCACTGCCCGATCTCAGGGCTGTCATTTGTGCGAGGCCGGGGCTACGAAAGGAAGTTGCGGCCAAGCTTGTGCAGAGGGTGAAGCGAATATTCGACGACCGATAGTATCAACCTACTATGTCGACTCGGTAACGACTTTGCCGATCGCAGGAGATCCCCGCGCACGGGTCAGCCTCAGGTCGGAATCGGACATCGTTCCCGGTACGCACGGACAACTCGTCGGATTCCATTGACATGCTTAGCTTGACACGTCGGCGGCCGCAGCATGCTCCGGAGGTGATCATGGTGCTCTAGCTATCACTTGGCAACCGGCGCGGCACATCATGAGCCTCCAAATCGGCCGGATCGTCACGGAGCAAGCGTTGAAATTCCAGTGAGGGAAACGGCTCTGGATCGAAAGCGAGATCCCCTCGATCAATAGAGGCGACCACTTGGCTGTCTGGCGGCTCTGCCTCCAATTGCGCGGGTTCATCATCCAGCAGTTGCCGGAGCTCCCCTGGAGGGAACTGTTCGGGATCGAAGATGAACTCCTCTGAATGCACCGGGGCTGGGGGCAATTGGCGGGTGACCTGATCCGCCCCTGACGAGATCGGTTCATCGTCCAGCAGTCGTCGAAGCTCCCCAGGAGGAAACTGCTTCGGGTCGAAAGTGAACTCCCACGGATCGATGAAGATGGGCGGGTTGGTGATTTGATCGTCGCGACGATTCTGAATCTCCTGATGCAATCGTTGAAGCTCCTCTCGGCTTGCGGACACCGGCGAGTGCGTTGATTCATCCATCAGCAGTCGCCTGAGCTTCGCCGGACGGCCAGTGAAGTCCCCAGGATCGGAGTTCAACTCGCCCGGATCGCGAGAGCCCGACAGCGGAGACTGTTGATCTCCAATCACCTGGCGCAGTTCCTGTTGCCGCCGCAAAAGCTCCGGATGGTCCGCCGTGATAAGCGCCTCGTCCGCTTCATCATCCAGCCAGTGTCGAAGCTCCTCTGGAACGACATCTAATGCCGGCGACGCGCTAGCCTCACCCCCAGGCTGTTGAAGTCCGGTTGCCGCTGAAGATCCCTGCCCCGAAGCTCCTGAGGCATTCGCCTCACGATACTCACGAAGTGCACCCAGCGAAGCAGTCATTCTTTTCCAATTTTTCGGGAACGCTTCCTGAACGTAATCGAACAGCGCACTATCACTGGTCCCGGCAAGCGTCATGTCCCGGGTCCCGAGGCTGTTCGACAACTTTCGAAGAATCGTATCATGGTGTTGGACAGTGGTCGAAGCCCAATGCTTGCTCTTGATGCCATCCGCTATGATGCTTTCAATGAGCGGCCTGTCAGCCTCGGTCGAAGCAGTAGGTATGCGCCCAGTAACAATCGAACCATCTGGGGCGTCCGGGGCACGTCTGCTTGCAGATGAACCGCCACGATGTTCTTGAAGGGCCCGCAACGCAATACCCACATGCTTGTTCGTCTTGAAGACCGAACCGGAGAGCTCGTTCAAGACAAGATCGTCACTCGCTTTGAGCGACTGGCCGCGCTCCCCGAGATAATTCGCGGCCTTGTAGAGCATTTGGGTATATTTCTCGGCCGTCTCCGATGACAGGTTCCGGCGTTTGGCAGTGCCCTTGACCACCGTGTAAATGTAGTCGCGATCCTCGATAGACACATTGGGAGGAGGTTTACGGCCGGGCCGCCGATCGAGCATCGCCGTCACGGCCGATCCCGCCGCTTGCAATTGCCGTTCAAAGTCCTCTTGTTCCGGCCGCAGATCTCCCGAGACGTCTTGCTGTACCGGCGAAGACGCTGCCACGCTGGATAGGTCACGATCGTGCGAGTCCACGCTTGCCTCACGTTCACAGTCACTTGAGCTCGCGTCTAATCGGACAAGCTTTCGAGAACCTGACGAAGCGGAGGTTTGGGCCAAGTGGCATTCGTCGCCCGCTCTATCGTTGGTCGCCGCAAGCCTGGCAATGGCCGCGATCAGGGCGCGGGCAATGGCGACCAAACTCGCCAGCCCGCTGCCGGAGAGATCGTTGCGAGTGGTACGTTCTTTCAGGCGTTCCAGCACACGGCATCCAGAGGCGATTTTCACAGCCTGCAAGGACGGCGTTCGGTGATTGTGGCGCCGAACGTGCACCGCGTGTCGGCGTGGCCGTTACAACGAGCAGTGTACGCGCCAACGATAGCGCTCTCGTGCATAAGGTCAAATCAACCTGGCGATCGCAAGACGGCGAGACCGTTGAACAGATTATCTGCAGGGTCTCGCAAGTGGCGCACTTGGCTCCCCGAACGTGGGGCGTTGCTGGGAGAGCCGGCCGAAACGAATATGTTTTCTTTTCGTGGACCAGACACGGCGACAACAGATCGAACGAAACGTATGTCATCACGTGGAAGTTTTCGCCTGATGGGACGCCCGAGATCGCCTCGACATATGCAAAGCCGATGGAGCTGGGCTGGCGCGCCTTCGCGCTCTCACTGATCGCAGTTGAAGTCACCGACGGTGAAAAGGACGTGAATCGTCACTTTCTGCATGATGCGGTCAATTTCAACTTCGTGACGACCCCACAAGGCAAACTGGGCGATCTGCTCGGCCGCGGCCGTTGCACGATCGTTGGACCCGTCGGCATGGATTACCTGCCGAGGATGGACGACGCGAATCAGACCACGAAAGGCGATCTGTGGCGCGTACTGCTTTTGGTGAACTGCAATATTCCCGGGCCTGATTACTTCACTCGCAAAGGCGTCATCACCTTCGAAAAGCGCGAGCGACAGGATTGGGAGCCGCAATCCCTTTTTGCCAGGCGGATCGCGACATTTCCCCCGGGCTTCTGGTTTGATGATATAGGGCAGAATGAGCGGGACGCTCTGGAGAGCGCGCGATAGGTCTTGAAAAATGAACGCAGAGAACAACTTCGCGGCGCGGCTCCTTGACGCCGGACGTCTCGCGGCAATCGCACGTACATGCGGCCTGGAGGCCGATGTTTCGTACTACGTCGATGAGGCGCTCAAGGAGCTTTGGCGCACCAGGCCGCCCGCAGAAGCAAAAGCGATCGCAGAGCGCTGGGTCCTGCGGGACGCAAAAGGGAGACCGTGGCCGCGCATGCCCTCGCTGGAAAACGTCATTCGGCTTCATCGGGCAGGCTCGACAGAGACATCAGTCGTCAACCGGCCGACGACGCCTTTGCAGGCAATCCGCGACTGGTTCGAAAAACAGGATGAACAGGTTCGATGCGAAGTCGCCGGCATGGCGGCACTCTTGATCTTTGAAGGCAGCAATCTTCTCGACCTCAGCAGCCGAGAGTGGTGTGACTGTTTGCGGAAGTGGCTAAACGAGGCGGGCCTGCCAAACAACGCCGCTATCGGCCGTACTTTGACGTTCCGCACCTGCTTTGAGTATTTCGGCGAGAGCAGGTTCACTGAAGCAGTGTGGACGCGGTCCGAAGAGGCCGCTTGCAAAATTCTTGAAGATGCGAGGCTCGACCCGAACTCCGAAACCGCGCATCTCGCATCAATTGCCCGGAAAGTGCTGGATACCTCACCCTCGTGGAAAGGCAGTTGGATCGAAGCGGGCAGGTCCTGGAGAAAACTGACCGAAACAAGCCTCACACCCCGGGCTCTCAGAGTTTGGAGCGCCTCGCAGATGGAAAAGAGGAATCTTGAGACCTGATCGAAAACCGCGGCGGCTCCACGGCTATCGGTGCAGATTGTTTCTCTCGCGCATCTGTGTGCCTCGATCACGTCGCAGCGACGTCGATAGCCGAGGCTGTGCAACTCTTCTTCCGGCCCGCACCGGCGCGTCCGTCCGGGCCTGTTTGCACCGGCCTCGGTCTGGTGACGCAAGCGCGTGGCGCTCGTCGGCTTCGCTACCGCAAAAGGTGCGCCCCGCCTCCTCCGTCGCTGGGCCGCGACGAGCTCTGCAGCCTCGATAGCGACACGCGGCAGGCTATGGCGGGTTTGACCCGGCAGCATCGAACGCGGCGATATTCTCTGCAGTTTCGACATCATCCGCCCCAGTACCCAATTTGGGGTGCATAGTACCCAAAATGGGATCGATATGACGAAAGAGCTAAGCCTGGCGAGTGCGCTTTTTTCCAACGTACAGCAACGCGTGCTGGGGCTCATCTTTGGCAATCCTGAACGCACCTTCTATACCTCGGAAATCGTGCGAAGCGTTCATTCGGGTAGAGGCATCCTCGCGACGTAGTTCTCGTCGATCGCGATGGTGATCAGCGCCAGTGCACCGGCCAATCAATTAAAACTAAGCACTATTTCTTGCTGATCCGGGATGAACAACCAGTCGTTCGGATGATTGCCCTACTTGGCGCGACCGATTTTCTTCGCAGCCGTAGCCAACAAATTTGCCTTCTCTCCGAATCTGTTCGAAATTTCTCGAAGTTCCCGGCTGGGTACACCATAACTTTCGATACGTATCCAAGAAGGCCCACCAGTGACTTCAAAACTCAGAGGCGGAGCGGCGAGCAGGTTCAATCCACCGTTGCCGAAGTGGTCCACTTGATACGTGTGCAGGCGGCTGCGGCCGATATCCTTTAACTGGATAACGACGACAACGGCCTCGAGATTGCGCCTCGCCCGTTACGGGTCACTCACTTCGGGCGGTGACCGCAAAGAGCATTACATGTCACGGCGCCGGCGCAGCGGTCGCTCCGTATTGTTTTGCGATTGCCTTGCAGCGTGCCGAAATGCCGTCCAGCATCGCATCAAGCACCGGTTCCTTCAGTCCGCCATTCCGCGCTTCCTTCACGACGCTGCTCAGCGCGTCCGGTATCTTTCCGGCGAGCGCGACCAACCGCGCGATCATCTCGTCGGGATCCATCTGCATAAGCTTGGCCTGGCGCTCCCAATGCCGCGGCTGGATTTCGGAAAACTTGTAGTAGCCACCGATCTTCATCGCCATCCGCAGCCTGCGCCGCTCATGTTCGTCGTCGTCATAGGGTACGAAGCTCAGGACGTCGTACAGCGGCGCGAGATACATCCTCCGTCCCGGAAGATGGACGACCGAAAAGTTCTTCGCGTGCGCGTCGGTGCCGAGCACGAGGAAGTTGAACGCGACCATCTCGGCGAACTTCGCCTTGTCCGCCTCAGGGTCGGTGGCATAACGCAGCACTTCGTTGGAGATCTGCTCGATCGAGGGACCGCCTTCGCTTTGATACTTTGTGGCGGGATGCATCCCCAGCGCCTGGCACATGTCCTCCTGATGAAAGCGTCGGACGACTCCGTCGGCCCCGATCTCGCGGTCGTATCTGGTGACGACGATCGCGATCTCTTCACCGAACTTTCCGACCTTCACTTCGGCTGACGTGATTCCTACGCGGCTCGCCAGACGCAGGCATGCGTATTCGTTCTCGATCGTGCCCCGGAGATGAGGCATGGGCGGCTTGAGGATGTGCGTGGTCGCGCGGCGGCCGCTTGGTACGCCCCATCTCTTTCCGTCGAACAGCAAGGCCATCTTTGGCTGCGCGCCGGCGAGACTGAAATGCCCCCGGTCGCTGTCGCGACGCCCCGTCCACGTCCTCTCCTCGCGCAGGCGCTTGAGGCGACTTCCGACCTCCGCGTCGTCGATCCACTGGACCTCACCGGGCGAGCCGGCACTGGCGGCCATCCATTCGTCGGTAACGATCTGGATCGCGCCCGCGCAGTCCTCTCCGACCTTCGACAGCAGAGCGAACGCACTGTTCGGCGATACGCCGTAGATCTGCCCCCACCTCTGCAGAGTCTGGTCATTGTCCGGAAGCAGATTCCAGAGATAGTTGGCCACCTTGGCGCCTGACTGCTTCCTCGCGGCGAGAGGCAGAGACATAGAGAGCGGAATCTGGATCCTGTCCGCCGCGAGCCAGCGGTCGGCATACTGGAGGCCGAGTATGCCACTATCCATCTGCTCGAGGCGACCGATCAGGACGCCGCCCATCAAGACATTCAGGAATTTGCTCATCGGCCCGGACCTTTAATGAAGCTTGGCTCGTCGAGCGCAAGGTCACCACTGTCCAAGGCCTCATCCCGAACGGACTTTGGAAAGTTGTCGATGCTCAGATTCACCCCCAGAATGGCCATCGCCTTGAGCACCGTCCCGAGGCTTGGATTCTCGAGGCGGCCTGTCTCGAACTGGGAGATCCATTCCTGGTTGGTTCCGAGTTTGGCGGCGAGCTGCTTCTGGGTCAGGTTCCGCTCCTGGCGGGCCTGTCTCATGGCCAGTCCGAAATCATTGATGGTTTTCAAAATCATGGGATGGTCCCATTATGCGTTTTAGCTAATATATGCGAGATATGAGCTATACGCAATATCGCGCGCAAATATTAGCTTTATCTCATAATCCCAAAATATGCCTTAAAACTAATATCGAAAGCGTTTCTTACCGGCATATTGAAAAGCTGGAGACCGGCCTGGCAGGAGATATTGGGTTGCGACTTCAGCCGTATTCCCCAGCCGCCGACAAACGCTGCGCACCGACGACCTTGCCGGCGAATACATCCTCGATCCTAAGCGCGATGACCGGCCGCGGACACATTGCGGAATACGCGATCGCAGCCGCGACCGGCCAAGTGTCGCACCGATATGCCGATGTCGCAGAAGGCAAGATATTCCGTGAGGCCAGGCGCGTTCAGGCCGGCGCACGCTGGCCTCTCCCTGCAGCGTCGATGCGATAGCGGCCGGTCGAGGTCTGGTAGTACTGCGCGCTGATGGCCGCCATGGCCTCGATCAACGGTCCCCACGGCGGGGGAAAGCGTTCTTCCGCCATCACCCGGTGCAGCATGCGCGCATGGCCGGCCAGCTCGTCGTTGAGGAACTCCATCACAGGCATAACCGGATAGCGCTGCAGCAGCAGGATCGCCGCATTATCGGTCTCGCCGCACGACCTGTCCTTGTCGCGTCCATGCAGATCGTTCTGCAGGCGCCCTATCGCGGAGATGAGCCGCAGGACTTCGCGAAACGCCGGACGCGCGCGCAAGGTCGCCATATCCAACCCCCACAGCAGCGACAGGCAACAGAACACGTTCGCGTAGGCGATCGAATCGATGCCGTTATGCAGATACTCAGCGTAGGACCAGCGTTCCGCCCCTGCCGCCTGCGCGTGTCCGGCGCGCAGCGCCGCGCAGTAACGCCTTGTATCGTCGAGAAGCTGAGCATAGTCGCGAGGATCGTAGGCGAGCGCGCCCAGCGAAGCGCGCAGCACGGCGCAGCCCTCGAATCCGGGGAGCGCGCACGGCACGCCCTGCCCCAGCGCCTGCTCTACCGCGGCGAGCTGCTCAGGCGCGATCAGGCCAAGGTCGTTGCAATCGTCGAGCCAGAACAGCAGCGCCAGTTCGCGATAGAACGCCACGATCAGCGTTTCGTCGTGCGGATCGCGGCCGGTGCGGGCGCTGGTGTCGCGCAGGCTCGCCTGGATACGCTGCAGGATGTACTGGCCACCCCTGACCGCTTCCACGGCATGCTCGTCGGCGAAGGCGGTCAGGGAACGCCCCCACTCCAGCACTTGTTGCAGCGCGCTTTCGGTCTTCATCATGGCGCTGCTCCTGCTTCCTCGGCCAGGACGCGCTGCCCCCAACGAAGCGCCAGCAACAAGCCGGCGAGTTCGGCCACGCGCACGACCCGGGTGGGGCAATACAGTTCCTTGCCGATCCAAAGCGGCGTCTGCGGCAATGCACGCGCCGCATAGCGGGCGAGCATCCACTCCAGCGCGCCCGCCACCGCCTGCGCGATGTGGCGGCGCCCTGTCGGCTCTTCGCTCCCGTCGATCACGGACAACGCGAACAACGCGTAGGCGGTTTCCTCAAATGTGGAGGCGCGACCGGCGCCCCAGCCGCCGTCGTTACTCTGCGCCTGCAGCAGCGCCGCCAGCGCGCGCTCGTCGCGCCACCGGGACTTGCCTTGCGCCAGCGCGGCGACTGCATGCGCGGTGGGATACAGCCACGAAACGTGCCATTTTTCGTTGTCCCATAGACCGTGCCGGTTGCGATTGGCTTCAACGTAGGCGCTGGTGCCGACGGCGGGCTTTCCCGACAGTCGCAACGCGTGCAGGGCATGGATGTTGGTCGACACGGAGGCATTGCGCTCGCCGGGGAAGGTGACGAACAGCTCGCCGGTTTCGAAATGGCGCAACGGATCGACGGCCGGGTCGCGGCCTGCAAGGCGCAGGACGCACAACGCAATGGCGGTGTCGTCCGCATCGGCCGCGAAGTGCAGGGCCGGGCCCAGACCGCGCGCGCCCAGGCGGGCGTCGAGCTGCGCGACGATCACGCGCACCGCCTCGGCGAGCGCGGGATGCGCGAACAGCCCGGCCAGATGCAGGGTGTACAGCGACCAGCATGGCTCGAAAACATTGATCGGCCAGACGTTGGGAACGACACCTTCGATGCCGCTGCGCGTCGCCCGCGACGCCGCCTGCAGATACGCGTCGGCGCGCCCGAGTTGCAGCGCGCTCCCGGGTGTCGCGGCGTGAGCACGCCACGCGGCGGTGGCCGCCGGACTGATGCCGATGCTGCCGTCCTCATCCGGGCATGCGCTGATCGCCGACGTTCCCCAGGCTTCCCAGGAGTGCAGCAACGGATGGCCGCTCGGCAACTTCGCCATCGTCTCGAGCTTGTCCAGGCGCGCTTGCCGCAACGGCAACAGCGCCGGGTGGCGGGGAAACGCCACGCCGCCCGGCAAGGATGCGGCCTCGTTGCATAACTGCGGCAGGATCAGCTCCGCGCCGATCGGCGCATCCTCCGGCACCACATGCGCGTAAGGATCGGGCTGGCGCTGAAGGAAGCGGGTTGCGGCCTTGACTGCGGCGGCAGCGCCGGGAAGATGATCGGCACGCTGCAATGCCAGCAACGCCGCCCAGGTGGGCGCATGGCGGAATAGCGGGAAGTCCACGCTTCCCCATCCGCCATCGCCCTGTTGCTGCGCGATGAGCCACGCGTATGCGTGCTGCTGACAGGAAAGGTAGCCGTGGAACTGCAGAGCTCGCGCCGTGTCGTAGACGGACGGGCCAACGCTGCCGCCATCGCTCATCTCGCCCAGCAGGTGGCACAATTCGGAAACGATCTGTTCGGACAGCGCGTTCACGCAGGATGTTCCTTCTGCAGACGGTCGACGAGAGCCGGAATCGGGCAGATGCGGCGCCGTCGCCGCAGGTCCGCCTCCAAACTTGCGCATCGCCCCGTGGGCGCGGCACTGGGCGAACAACAGCGATCCCGGACGTGGGACACGGTGCAGCATGCACCGCTGCCGCCGGCCGATCGCAGCGGCAAAGGTGCTGCTCCATGCGAGCGGGCGCTTATGGGCATGGCGCATGCTTGAACAGATACGCGTGAGCCCGCTGCAGCATCTGCGCCAGCCGTTCCGAACGCGGCCCCAGCGGGGCGATGGCCTCCCCGGCATCGCGCAACAGATCCGGTACGAACTGGCGCGCTGCCTCCAGCCCCATGATCGAGGCGCAGGTCGGCTTCTGCGCCGCCGCATCCTTGCCAGGGGTCTTGCCCAGCGTCGCGATATCCGCTGTCGCATCGAGAATGTCGTCGATCACCTGCAAGGCCAGTCCGAAACAGGCGCTGTAGCGATCGAGCGCATGGTACAGCGCAGCGTGCGCGGCATCCTCCGCTACGACGCACAGCACGCCCATGCGAATCGAGGCGCGCACCAGCGCTCCGCTCTTCATCCGGTGCATCGCCAGGATCGTGTCCAGCTCGACATGCTTTCCAACCAGCGACAGATCAATGGCCTGCCCCCCTGCGGCCCCCTCGGCGGACACGGCCTGCGCCAGTTCGCGCACGAGCGCGATGCGCTTGTCGGGCGGCGCATCCAGACTCGCCAGGGTCAGGAAGGCGTGCGCCTGCAGCGCATCACCGACCAGGATCGCAGTGGCTTCGCCGTACTTGACGTGCACGGTCGGAAGGCCGCGGCGAAGCACGTCATCGTCCATCGCGGGCAGGTCATCGTGGACCAGGGTACAGGCGTGCATCATCTCGATGGCGGCACCGACGTCGTCCAGCGCGCGCGCCGGCGTGTCGGCCAGTGCGCCGGCAGCCAGACAGAGCAAGGCGCGGATGCGCTTGCCGCCTTGCAAGGTGGCGTAGCGCATCGCCGCCATCAGCTCGGTCTCACCGTCGTTGTCGGCGCAGAGAAGACGGACCAGCACCTGTTCGACCCGCTTTGCGCCGTCCTGCATCCAGATCTCCGGCAGCAGTTTGCCGGATGCACCGGGCGCCTGCGCGTCCAACGCGCCGAGGGCGGAAACGCGAGCTCCGCGATCCGGCAGCGTGGAATCGGTCTGCTTGTTGTTCATGTCCTCGTACCTGACAGGAGAGGGCCACGCCGATCCGCGGCGGTATTGCCGGCGTCGCACTGGGCACGCGTTGGTGCAACAATGCCGCGCGTCGCTGGCGCTGCTCCCGGGTCAATGCCAGCTCATGAGAATGCGATGCGGCTCGTCATGGACGGATGTGCGGTCGGGTAATAGCGTCGGCCTTTTTCGGCGTCGCTCAGCAACCGCGGCCGCACTCCGGCCTTGTGCATGGTCAGCGCCAAGGCAACGGAGAACTGCACCAGTTCCAGCCATGCCAAATGGTAGCCCATGCAGACGTGCGGGCCGGTACCGAACTGCAGCATGTCTATCGGCCGGATCGGCTCGGAGCGTTGCAGCCACCGCGCCAGGCGGAACTGATCAGGCGCATCGTGCAGCAGCGCCGAGGTCGAGAAATGCAGCAGCGGGATGCACAGATCGGTGCCCGCGGGAATGCGCCGTTGGCCGAGCCGCAATTCACGCAGTGCGCGACGCACCAGGAGCGGCGTCGGCGGATGCAGGCGCAGCGTCTCGCGGAACAGCGCCTCGGCGACCGGACACTGGGCCAGGTCCGCGTGCCGGGTCGGTACCGCGCCCACACGTTGCGCCTCCTCGACCAGGGCGTCCCACAGGAGAGGCTGCCGCGCCAGCTCGATCACCATCCAGGCCATCGTCGAGGCGGTGGTGTCGTGACCACCAAGCAGGAGCAAGCGGATATTGGCGACCAGGACGTCATCGGAGAGCGCATCATCGTTGCGATCGAAGGCGCTCACCATGTCGTTGATCAACCCGGTGCGCGCGGCATGTTCGCGCGCGGTGCGGACGAACTCGCGCAACCGCGCGTCGATCCAGTCGCGGGCGGCGCGGCCGCGCCGCAGGGGCAGTCCGGGCAGGTCGACCGGGGGCGCTATGATCAATTGCAGCAGTTGCCGGTACTTGCGATGCCATCCCGGCAGCTCCTGCGTGGGGATCCCCACAAGGCTGAAGATGAGCTTGAGCATCAGGTCGCCGGTTTCGCGCAGGATGGCTACCTCGCCGCGGTCGCGCCACGCCTGCACCCGCGCCTCGATGATGGGCGCTAACAGGTCGCCGATGCTGGCCTCCGTCAGCCCCGTTGGCAGGAACGCCGCCTGGATCGCATCGCGCGCCTTTCGGTGCGTGCCGCCGTCCTGTGTGACCAACGTTCCGCGGAACAATTCGGGCGCGATCTCTTCAATCAGCGCCGAGGTCACGTCCTTGTGCCGAAGCAGTGCGAACGCATCCGGATCCAACCAGGTCATCAGCTGTCCGACAGGGCCGAAATCCAACCAGAAGTGGCTGCCCAGCGTTCGTTCCGCGTGCCGCAGCAGGCGCGGCAGGCTGCAGACGACGGCGGGAAGATGCCCGACCATGGGGAAAGCACCGGGCAAGATGGGGATGTCGTTCCGCAGCCGGTGCCGACGATTTAGCGGGTTGAGCAGCATGTTCATCAACCGCGCGGCGCCGCGGCCGGTTCGGTGGTCTCACCGGCAGGCCGCACGGCGCGGCTGTTGCCACCGTCGGCGTAAGTCGGCACATGTGCCAGCATGCCGCCGTCGATGCACACGACCTGGCCGGTGATGAACGCAGCATCGTCGGAGAGCAGGAACGTCACCAACGCGGCCACGTCCTCGGGGCGTCCGACGCGCGGCAGGAGCTGGTGCCGGCGCAGATGCCGTTGCATGCAATCGTCCAGCTTGGCATGGAGACGATCGGTCATGATGAGACCCGGCGCAACCGCGTTGCAGCGGATCTGCGCATGACCGTACTGGGTGGCAAGCGAGGCCGACAGCATGTTCATCGCCGCTTTCGACGCGGCGTAGGCTGTCAGCGCGGTGTCACCGCTGAGCCCCTGGCACGACGACATGTTGATGATCGCGCCACCGCCACGGGCAATCATCCGCGGGATGGCCTGCCTGCAGCAGAGCAGCGTGCCGCGCAGATTGGTCGCCATGGTCTGGTCCCAGACCGGCAGGTCCAGGTCGAGGATCGCGCAGTCGCGCGGGGTCAGATCCATGGCGCTCGCGTTGTTCACCAGCAGGTCGACCCCACCGAAGCGCCGCTCCGTCGTCGCGAACAGCGCTGCCACCGCTTGCGGATCGGCAATGTCCATGGCGAAGGCCAGCGCGTGGCCCGCTTCGGTCGCGATCTTCGCGGTGCAGGCGATGGCCGCCGAGCCATCAATGTCGGCCACCACCACGCTGCCGCCCTCGCGCGCGATAGCGATGGCGCATGCCTTGCCGATACCGGCGCCGGCGCCGGTCACCACGGCCACCTTGCCTTCAAACCGTCCCATCGTCTCTTCCTGGATTGCATTGATCTTTGCCGGCATGCCGCTCGGCCTCCGCCGGAGAAGGCGCAGGGTCGGCGTTGGCGCTCTCGTCGTCACCAGCGTCGCGTTCGATGACCCGAATGGCGGCGACCGGGCACTGGCTGGCCGCGAGCCGCACGGCGGCGTGCAGCGCCTGTGGGACCGTCGTCACGCACACTTCGGCCACGCCGTCCGGTTCGCGCTGGCGAAAGGTGCCCGGCAGCGTCAGTGCGCACTGCCCGGTGGTTCCGCACAAATCCTGGTCGACCACGACGCGCATCTCAGTCCGCCTGCACATGCAGCCGCACCGGCAGCGCGCGGAACGTCCTAAGAAACGCAGAGGGCTCCCGGGTCGGCCGTCCGGCTAATGCCAGCGTGGGGAAGCGCGCCAGGATCCGCGGCAGGCTCTCGGCCAACTGCACCCGGGCCAGTTGCGCACCGAGACAGAAATGAATGCCGTGACCGAAGCTCAGCATGATCTTCCCGTCGGTTGATATGCCAGGACTGGTGCCGTAGAACCGCGCCGGATCGAAGCGGTCGGGATCGGGGAAGGCGTCGGGGTCGCGATTGCCGGCCGCGATCAGCACGCGCACGTCCGCGTTCTTCGGGATCACCACGCCGCGCAATTCGATGTTACGCTGGGCGATCCGCGGAATGGAGCTGAACATGGCGGGCGCGTCGGAGCGCAGGACTTCCTCGACGAAGGCCTTCACCCCCGCGGCGTCTTTCTGCAGCCAGTGCCGCTGTTCGGGATATGCCAGCATCGCCAGGACCGCATGGTCGATGGTCGCAGCCGTGGTGGCGAAGCCACCCAGCAGCATGCCCCACAGCATGCTGATCAACTCCGCATCCGACAACGTGTCGGCATCGCCGTCATGTGCGCCGACCAGCATCGACACGATGTCGTGGCGGGGATCGGTGCGCTTGCGCTGAATGAGGTCATCGAAGTAGGCCTTCACCCTGGCGCTGGCCGCGTCCGCCGCGGCGAGCTGGGGATCGCTGGCATGCGGGCTCAGGCCTTCCAGAATGGCGCCGATGCCGGCGGCGAGGGCGAACATGTCGTCCTGGGGCATACCGAACAGTTCGGCGAAGACCAGCATGGGCAAGGCCAGCGCGAATTCCCGATGCAGGTCCACCGCCTCCCCGCGCTCCAGCGCGGGCGCCATGCCGTCAAGGCGCGCAGCGACGATGCGCGCGATCCTCGGCCGCAGCTTGTCGATCTGGCCCATCGTGAAGTCGCGCGAGATCAGCCTGCGCAGACGCGTATGCGTCGGTGGGTCCTGCATCGCCAGCGTGGACGCCAGCAGATTGAGCGACAGACTGGTCGCCGCACGCGGGAAATAGCGCGCCAGTTCGCCCGGCGCAGGTCCCCGAAACGCATCGCCCGTGGCCTCGAGCGCCCAGCAGATGTCGGCATGACAACTCAACAGAAAGAGGCCCGACGCCGCGCGATGCACCGGATCGTGCTCGCGCAACCACCGCATGAACGGATACGGGTCGTTGATGCACGCTGGCGAGGCCAGTTCGGCGAAGGCGTCGCGGCATGCTGCCGTGGTTTCTTGCACGTCCATCTTGGTTACCTGTTGGCTGGCTGATCCGACCGGCGCGTGCCAGGCACGTCGGCAAATTGCGAAACAAGATCGCGATCCCCGGCGACCTCGCTGCATCACCAGAGCACCGGCAACGCCTCGAACCCGCCAGTGATGATCTCCTTGCGCAACTTCAGTTCTTCGGGCGCCACGGCCAGGCGCAGGCCGGGAAAACGCTGGAAGATCGAACCGAACACCACCTTCAGTTCAAGCCTGGCCAGCGCCGCGCCGATGCAGACGTGCGGCCCGCAGGAGAACGCGAGGTGCAGCTGCTCGTCGCGTCCGATGTCGAAGCTTTCCGGGTCGTCGAAATGGCGCGGATCGAACGACGTCGCCGGCAGGCCGACCAACACCTTGCTCTCCGCGGGAATATGCACGCCCGCAATGGTCACGTCGGTCCTCGGATAGCGCATGATGCCGTCCCAGCCGGCGCCCGGCGGGTACATGCGCAGGATTTCCTCCACCGCCTTGTCCACCAGGGATGGATCGCCGACCAGTCGTTCGCGCTGTTGCGGATGGCGGAACATGGCTAGCAGGCCGAATTCGATCTGCGCAGCGGTGCTCTCGTGTCCCGCCACCAGCATGCCGGCCGCCAGGCCTAACGCCTCTTCCTCGCTCGCCTTGCCCTGGTCGACCGCCGCGAGGAGATCCGTCAGCAGGTTGTCGCCCGGATTCTGGCGCTTGTCCCGCATCTTGCCGCAAATGTAGGCACGCAGTTCTTCCCAGGCTAGGCGCGACGCGCTGCGCGGGCCGCTTTCATGCTGGTGCGTCATCACCTCGTCGGACAGGTTGGCAAAAAAGGCGTGATCCTCGTAGGGCACGCCCATCAGCGCGCTGATGACCATGGCCGGAAGCGGAAAGGAAAGGTGGCGCCGCAGGTCGGCGGGCTGGGGCTGGACCGCCAGCGTCTCGAACAAGTGCGCGGCGATCGCCTCGACCCGCTGCGCGAGCAGCGTCAGTCTGCGGTTGCTGAAGGCCGGGGCCACGATCCTGCGTAACCGGGCATGCTCGTCGCCCTCGTGCGAGACCAGCCAGCCCGGCGAACCGAGCATCACCGAATCCGGGGTGAAAGCCGCCGGCGGCATTCCCGCGGGCCGGAACGCCGCGTCGGCCAGCACCGCCCTGGCCTCGTCGTAGCCTGTCACCCACCAGCCTTCGTGCCCAGAGGGGAAGCGCACGCGGTGGATCGGACCGTTGGCGCGTAGCGCCAACATCTCGGGCGAGGGCTCGATGTGATCGACGCGCCACATCGGCAGCGTCGGCAAATGTTGTTCGGACATGGTGGCACTTCACTCTCTAAGCGATGGAAGGCGGAAGGTGACCGGCACGCGCTGCGGGCAGCGGATGACGTTAAGACGGCATGTAGACGACCTCCGCCGCGGCGACGTGCCAGATCCTCCAGCCGCACGAACAGCGCGGGCAAGCCGCATCGCAATTGCGGGCGCGCCAGCGCAGCGCCCTGACGGATATGCGGCCCCTGGCCGAACGACGGGCGCGGATTGTGCCGGCCGGTGACATCGAACCTGTCGGCATCGCCACAGATCGATTGACCGCATAGGATGCGATGAAGGAGGCTCGACCGCACCCACCCCGACGTGTCCGCCAATATGTCCTTCGGTCCGATGTCACAACGCCGGTGGCGGCGTCACTGCTGGCTCAGCTCAAGGTCTGCCGGTTTGGTTGCATCGCTCGCGATGAGCGCAATTGTTGTGGCTACCAAAAAAAGAACTCCAGATCGCATCCAACTCTTTCCTGCATTTTCTCGGTTCGGAACCGAGCGCCAAGTCATTGCCAGAAGGCATTGCCACAGCAAGCCATCGGAATGGACCGGACGCGAACAGCGACGCGCGGGTGTCCGTCACGAAGACCACCACACTGCAGTTGGTGATGCCTTGAACAGAGCAAATCGCGTGCCGAAGTGAATTCGTTAGTCTCAGCAGCCATTTCGTAGCGGCGCTTGTGTCATGTTTCTGGCATCGAGTCTCAGTGGCGACAACCGGCGCACACGTTCCCGACAAAGGCCTGCTCTCGCGCTTACTGTGCGGGGCGGTCCTTGCGCAAGATATGAAGCATCCGGATTGGCTGCAGCAGGTGTGTTTTGCGGGAAACCACTCAGATGCCGGCGGTAGCTACCCGGAAGTCGAAGCCCGCCTCTTTCGGATATCTTGCTGGGTTGGATGGCGCATGCAGGCAAGCGAGCAATGCGGTCGCTCGTTCGCAACATTCCAGGGCCGATGATTGTACTGATAAGCTCCGTCTCTGAAATTAGGACGGGCGGATGGGCGGCCTGCATGCCAGCAGGTCAGCGCGATCTCGCTCTGCTCTTTCTGGCCGATCAATGCGCCGTTCGTAATTGGCGGCCAGCTGCAACAAGCGCTTCTTGATGAACGGGTCAGCTTGCTCTGCAAGTTCCCGCACGATCCGCGCCCTCTCTCTACAAAACTCGTCGTCCATGGCATCCCACCAGAATTGCCTTCCAGATAATGCAGTTGAGAAGGTGGGGTGCATATGACCCAAGTTACACTGCAAAAGATATTTTCCCGCAGCTCTTCGGCCTTGGAAGCTTGCCCTCGCGTCATTCAGCACAAGCGCAACACTTAGCGTTGCCCCTTTCGGCAGACGACTTTGCACGACAGCTCCTGTTCGGCGGACCACGACGATCATGAACTGTTCAAGAAGGGGCGATGGACAGCCGTCCTTCTTGCTGTCCCCCCCTGATGCCTCGCCGGTTCAGCCACAGTGAGCGGGACCAAATCTGATCATGACATTATCGCAATCACGCGCAGGCTTTCTCCGCCCGGAAAGCCGTCATTCCGGGTCAATCAAGAACCGATATATTTTGATCGACCTCGGCAAGAACATCGCATTTTCGCGCAAATTTAGCGCCGCGGGCCTCGCATGGGGTTCAGGGGACAGTTAGAGCCAGCCGCTTCATGCGGTACGTCGATTGGATCCACTTTTCCTTCGGCGCCGCCGCGAGCTCTGCTGGCGCGTGCGGGGAGGAATAAGTGATTTTGCCGCATCCGTGACCGCTTGCGCAGCGACGTCGTTGGATGAGGGATCGATGGTCGATCGAGGCAGCTCTCTTTGATCGGCGACTGCCTTTTCGAGCGCAGAGAGGAATCGCCGCCCTTCTTGCGTGATTTCCCATCCGAGAGCATCGCGAATGATAAGCTTCTGCGAAAAGATATTCAGATCCGGCGCCTGTTCGGCCAACCGCTTCATGCGATCGGTCCAGTCACGGCCGCTGTTCATCAGGATCTCCACGGCCCGTCGGATTTCGGCAATCGACGCCCGCCCAGCGGACTGGCCGGCCAGCACTTTCAGGACGGTCAGTTGAAAGGACACTTGCCGTGTCTCCGATGGGCCGTGCGCGCAGTTCCCGTCCAATGGTTCAAGATCAGGCGAACATCGTCAACAACATGCGGTGGTTAACCTCAACTATATTGGCTAACCCGAGAGCGTCGGCGTCCTCGAATTGTCTGCCCGCCACCTCAAGCTCATGCCGACTGGCCCTCGAGCGCGCAGGGACGGCACGCGCAGCAGACCTTGGGCCACAGCGCCGCCGGGCCAGTATCGTCCATAACGGACGAACTCTCCCGCTGTGAGCTCCATCATACGCAACAGCACAACGCTTGCGTTGCGAGCACAGGCCGACACGAGTTGCTGTGAGCCATGCGCGGCGCACACCTCTTGGCCGGCGAGGAGCGTACGCTCCGGACCGTGCACGCACCAAGAAAATCGGCCGGCCCCACCACCAAGGCGGGCAGAACTGCTGTGGCATCGGCGATGCAACACCTTGAATGAAGCTGTCACCCAGCTTCCCGCATTACCTCAGTGGAGGCGACGGTCTTACCGCACGGCGCACCAGATACCAGGGATAGGCGCGAGATCACACGTTGCACGGGGCGGCCCGGAGGCGCACTTCATCAACCAATCCGAAGATCCTCAGCTGACGTCTTGCCTGAGCGCCCGCTCTTGACCTCGTAACTCACCCGAGTCCCCTCTTCGAGGGTGCTGTAGCCGGCCTTTTCCACGGCACTGATGTGCACGAAGACATCGGCACTTCCGTCCTCCGGCCGAATAAAGCCATAACCCTTGCTGGAATTGAACCACTTCACAATGCCCATTGCCACGGTGTCATCTCCATAGTGAACCTTCGTCATCTAGCGAAGAGTCTCGGAGCCATCAAGACGCGTGGCAAAAAGACGCTCTTGCTGGAAATCACATCCGTAAACTTTTTCTCCCAATAACTGAAGTGCCGGCTGTTTTGTCCACCGTCACCCCTGATCTCGAAACCTCTTCGCTTCAGAGCTCGGGATCCTGATGGGCGTCCAGGCTGCGGCTCATTCATTGCGGATTACGGCGTTACGACAGAATTGCACAGCCAAAGGCGTAGCGTGGCATCCGGGTGCCGAGCTGCAGCAGATGCTCCGGTCTTCCTAGCAGAACCGGCCGTAAACTCCTTTGCGCAACCCGGAGCAGGATCAGCAGCCCGCGTCATCTCTGCACAGAACGTACACTCACCCTCGGCCATGTAGACAGTTGCCTCCTAGCACGACGTGATCGCGATGGCGCTTGAACAAGCCGGTCGAGATCTTCAGCGGCAGCGTGCGCGTCGCGAGGGCGTTCGTGCGGTCCCGGAGCGGCGGCATCTCTGAGCACGGACCGATGATTTTTAGAAATCCGTGTCAGCCTTCCGCCAGTCAAAGCCGCGTGAGGCGATGGAGACCATGTTGGTCGCCGCGATTTTCGCGGTCCTTCTGCAGATGAGACCGCTTCTTCTCGTCGGCAGTCGACGATATCTTTGTTATCGAGGCCGAGTTCGATCTCCGCATAGAAGTCGAATGCCTTCTCTGCGAGGTCGACGAGGGTAGCGACCTCATCGATACCCAGAAAATCGAAGCCGGCCCTGAGCGCCCACGTCGATCCATCATCATGGTCGCGGCTTCGTCACGACTCATTCGTAATGAAGCGCAACTGAAGGTCTTCGGCCGCGTCGTTCTTCTCGAAGCCGGGAGAAGCGAACTCCGAGATGTTCAAACGCGCTCGCTCCTGATGTTCCCGAAGAGAGCACTTTGGCTGGGTGCGCCGGCGCCGCTCGGGTTTTGCGCGAACCCCAAAAAGGGATTTGGCCCGTTGCTCGATTGGCCAAGCGAGGAATGGGGGTGACGAGCGGGTTAGTAATGGTCGAGAAGCTCGGCATGTTGCCTCGGGCCCCCATATCACTGCGATGACTATTATTATCAAAGATAGCTTATGATAATGATACCTATCGAATTTGAGGTCCTCCTCCGCACCCCGATCGCCGGGCGCCGGTCCTGTCACCGCCTGCGACCTGTTGTCGACCATACCGTAAATCGCGGACGACAAAATGGCTTTGAACTATTCGAGCACGAAGGAGATGGCGGAATTCTCCAAAGATGAGCTCATGCACTTGGCGGCGAAGGCGAAGATCTCGGAGAAGCTCGTCATCGATATGGCTGCGGAAACCCTCCAGCGATTCAAGAAAATGTGGGCGGAGCGCAAGGCAGATCTTCCACTGGAAAAGAACGTCGTTGACGTCGTCGATGCGCACGCCGCCTTGATCCCGCTTTACAACGAGCTCTGAATGGTGGCGTACGATTGCGGTAACTTTTGCCGGCGTACTTCGAGGAGCTGGTGGGAGGATCTCCGGGAATTCGGCGCTAGATCCGCGGCATTGGCGGCAGACCCCGACGGAGGCATGGATGGATGCCAGCGCGCGCTGCCACGATTCGACAGGTGAAGCACCGGAACATCATCCTACACCGGGTCGCTCTCCCCGACAGGCGGACGGCTTCCGCTTCTCCGACTGTCGATTATCGACAGCGCCGAGTTCTCGCCGAGAGGTGCATCGCGCATCCAGGCGCCGCGAGCAGCGAGCAGACTACTAACGTTCAGCGCAAGTGAGAGAAGCGACGCAAGATCACGGCAGCGGACTTTGTGACCCAAGGCGGCCCCGCGACGCGCAGAGGGAGACCGACAATGACAAATGCTGACGATCCTGAACAAAGTCAGGCAGAGAGCGCGATTTCATCGGCCTTGTCGAGGACCCAGGCTACCACCGCTCATGGCGGAGCTGCTCACGAACCTGTGCGGCGAGGCCGTCGGCACCTTTAAGGAAGTCCACGGTCACGATCTAGCTCTAACACCTTGGCGACAAGCTGAAGACCGGGTTGTGAAGGCATGCGGGCGTGGCGAAATGGTAGACGCAACGGACTTAGCAGCCAAACTTGGGTGCTCCCACTGCTCAAATCGGAGAAGCCTTCGCTGGTAATCCGGGCCAATCGTGACTGGCAAGAGAATTTGTTGGGCTTTGCCCGCACCGGTTCAAGTCCGGTCGCCCGCACCACTATTTTTCAGTTGTTCCCTCCGATTGATATCGCGCCTACGTACAGCTGTACTGGCCTTTGTAGTGCCGATAGTGTTGAGCATTAGCTCACGCAGGACTGCCGGTTCGAGGATTTGGACTTCCTTGCCATCGCGCAGCCTGCCGATAGCCATAAGCAGCTTGCGAATATCATAGGTCGAGTTAAAGACCTCCGGCACACCACGTTCGACGTTGAGGAGCGTGTAGACGGCCTCCATCGCCGTGCGAACCGAATATTCGGTCGTGAAGATGCAATCGCGCTCCGCCGACTCAGCAAATTGACCGATGAAAGCAAAGTTGACCGCGCCTGTGGGCACAACATTTGGCCGATCCCCCGCCTGCCGCGGCATGAACAAAGAGGTGACATACGGCATCATTACCGGCACTGTCTTTGCTCCCGTCGCGGCGAATTCCGGTATGTCCTCAACCGGCACGCCGAGGTGGTACAGCCACTCCTGCGTGATTTCCTCGCCCGTGCAATCTTGCATCGATTTGTTGACGTAGTCTCCGGGTTCGTCGACAAAAAGTGAGTAGACCCAAACGACGATCTGATTGCTGGGCTGGTGCTTGAAATGCGGCTGGCGGTTTACGGTCCAACTGAGGAGCCAACTCGAATCCTTCGCCGTAACGATCCCTCCTGTGACGACCTTGCCGCTGAACGGATCGCGTTTGGCGATCTTGCGGATATATTCCGGAATGCGCGCGTCGAGAGTCGTGACGGTCGCCGATTCCCATTTGGTTGCGGGGATTTTTCCTCCGAATACGTCCGGGCGGCCGAAAGCCGCGTCCTTGGCCGCTATGCGGCGCCACAGATCCCATGCAGGCGCCGGGCCTTCATCGAGCTTGGAGGGCGTGTGATGGTCTCCCTCGTCCGAGTTCTCGGTGAGCGATCCGATAGTCATGAATACAAGATCATCGGCGCCAAGGTCGACGCTGCCAGCGACGCCGTCCTCCAACCAGTGGATGGTGGTGGCCTGCTTGCGTCCGGCCTTTATGTCGAAATCGACATCAGTAACTTCGACATCGTAGCGGAAGCTGACGCCTTCTTCCAGCAGCCATTTGCACAGCGGTAGAACCAGGGATTCATACTGATTGTACTTCGTAAACTTCAGCGCGCTGAAATCCGGGAGGCCTCCGATATGGTGGACGAACCGATGGAGATAGAGCTTCATCTCCAGTGCGGAATGCCATTCCTCAAAGGCAAACATTGTGCGCCAATAGAGCCAGAAATTGCTGCTCAAGAAATCCGTTCCGAATACTTCATCGATCCGCTTATTTTCCATCTCCTCGCGGGAGGCCAGAAAGATAGAAATCATTTCCTTCTGCGCGGCTTCGTTCAGTGTGAAGAGGCCATCCGTATGCGCATCCTGCCCCCGGTTCACCGTCGCCCGCTGCAGTGAGTAGTTCGGATCATCCTTGTTCAGCCAGTAGAATTCGTCGAGTACACTGGCCCCCTCGATTTCGAGCGACGGGATCGATCGGTACAAATCCCACAGACATTCAAAATGATCTTCCATTTCGCGGCCACCGCGGATCACGAAACCTCTCTCCAGGTCGTGGCTACCGTCGAGCGCCCCGCCCGGTATCTTCAGCCGCTCCAATATAGTGATCCGATCGCCGTGCATGTGGCCATCTCGGATCAAGAAAGCCGCGCCTGAAAGCGCGGCCAGGCCCGAACCAACGAACCAAGCCGTCTTATTGTCCACACCTTTAGGTTTGCGCGGGCGCGCGAATGCTTCGTAATTTCCGCTACAGTAATACATGGCGGCAGTCCATCCGATTGGATTGATCGACTAACAGACGGCTCATCAAAAGACGTTCTCGGGCGCCAGGCATTTGCGTGGGACGCCGACCGTCAGACCGCCATCGATGACGATCTCGGAACCTGTTAGGTAGCTGGAATCATCGCTGAGCAGGAACAAGACGGCCTGCGACACCTCCTGCGGCTCCGCTGGTCGGCCGAGCGGTATGGGGAAAAGCGAGGAGTCGAAGCTCTCGGCCATCGGGCTCGCGACGAGGCCGGGATGGATTGAGTTGACGCGTACGCCGGAGGCCGCGGCTTCCAAGGCAGCGGACTTGGTTATGCCTCGCACGCCGAACTTGGAAGCAACATAGGCATGGAGCCCTGCACTGCCCCGCAGCCCCTCGACCGACGAGATGTTGACGATCGAACCTCCGCCCGCACGCCTGATGGCCGGCAGAGCTGCCTGCATTCCGAGAAATACACCGGTGAGATTGACGGCCAGGGTCTCATTCCACCGATCGAGCGGGAACTGCTCAAGCGGGGCCATGTTGGCGATTCCCGCATTGTTGACCAGGCCATGCAGCACGCCGAAGCCAAGTTCGGCGCTAGCAACCGCCTTGGCCCAGTCCTCCGGCTGGGTAACGTCTTGACGGACATAGACGGCCGAACCGCCAAGTTCGGCGGCGAGAGCCTCTCCCTCTGTATGAAGAATATCAGTGATTACAACCTTGGCTCCCTCAGCCACCAGCAGGCGCGCATGAGCCGCCCCCAAACCGCGGGCCGCGCCCGTCACCATAATGACTTTGTTATTCAACCGTCCCATGACGGATCCTTGCTTTGTCCTGCGGATCAATGGCGATGCATCGTCTTCCAGGCATCGAAGAGGACGCGAGGATCGTGCTGGCCCTTGTAAAAGGGTGAGACCGGACGTTGGAGATCGAGTAAGCCGAACACGGCGATCTGTGCCGCGCGCACTGAGTATTCGACCGTAAAGACAACGTCGTCGGGAATCTCGCAGAATTGACCTATGAAGGCCAGATTGCGCGATCCATTCGGGATGACCTTCGGCCGGTCAGTCCTCGCGCGCGGCATGAACTGCGCGGTGATGTAAGGCATCATCGCCGTAACCACACGCGACGTTTTCAGAACGTGCGGGATGATCTCGTTGAATCGCAGGTGCGAAAGCAGTTCGACGAGGATTTCACGCCCCGTGCACTGCGACATCGGCTTATGCACGAAATTGCCCGGCAGGTCGGGGAAGAGCCCGTAGCCCCACCACACCCAGACATTCTTCGGCTGTTCGTAATAGTGCGGTTGACGATTAAGGACGATGGTCAAAAGCCAATTGGAGTCCTTGATCGTCACCAGTCCGCCGTTGCCCGCCTTACTGCCGGAGAAGACTTCGAGCCGGTCGAAGAAGCACGCGTCGTCCGCCGTGACGGTGAACGATTCCCATTTTGAACGGTCGATTTTGGAAACGAAAGCCGTAGGGTTTCCGAAGTCTGGGCTTTTGGCGGCCAGTAGCTCCCAGAGCTTCCACGAACCTCCGCTTCGCGCCGTCTTCAGCACTGGAACCGTGTCCATCGAGCCGTAGCTGGTATCGGATGTCATTGAACCGTTGGTGACAAACACCAGATCGCGTTCAGCCAGATCGATGGCACGGTCCTCGCCACCCTGCCGATAGTGCAACCGCGTTGCAATCTTCCGCTGGCCTTCGATCACAATATCAATATCGATCACTTCCGCCGCTATCTCGAGGCGTACGCCGCGGGCCTTCAACCATGCGACGATCGGGCGGACCATGGCGTCGAACTGGTTGAACTGCGTCCGGTAGATCCCCGCCATGGTGTCGATCGTCGAGAACAAATGCAGGAACCGCAAACAGTAGCGCTTGAACTCGACCACACTGTGCCAGGGCTCAAAAGCGAAGGTCGTTGACCAAATGATCCAGAAGGTGCTCTGGAAGAAGTGGGATCCAAACCAGTCCTGGATCGTCCGGAGGGCAAGCACTGACTCTGGAGTCCCGCAAAGCACGATTAAGTCTAGTCGGTCTCGCTCGCTGAAGCCCAGATCGGAAACATCGACGATCAGACCGCCGGATACCAAGCGAGCTTTGTCGTTCCAGAAGAACTCCTGATGGAATTCCTTCAGTTCCTCCGTCACCGATTTAGACGGATCCGCAATCGACGGAATGAACGACAACAAATCGTACGTGCAGTTGAACTTTTCCTCGAACATGCGCCCGCCGCGCATGACATATCCGTCCTTCGGGTCCCCATGCGCGTCAAGGCTTCCGCCGAATTGTTCCGTCTGCTCGAACAAGACAATATTCTGGCCTAACAGCCCCCCCTCCTTGAGGAGGTAGGCCGCCGCGGCCAGGGCAGCGATTCCTGTTCCGACCAAATAGGCCCGGCGAGGAGCCGCCTGCGTCGCTGGATCAGGGCGAGAGGCGAGAGGGTCAGAGCACATGAAGTTCTCCAGCCTGGTAGCGGTTAGACCATTCAGCATTGAGCCTGTGCAATCCGCGCGCCGAAGGCGGCGCGTGCAAACAATGATCGCAAAGCACGGCTCCTGGAGCGGTCCACCGCTACCATTACCCGAATCTGGTAGATTTCAGCCGGCGTGCTGCCTGGAGTTTGCAAGCTTGGCGACGGAATTCGAGCATCGTCACGTCAGCTTTCCGACCACTACCGTCATTACCCAGACAAGACAGAAGGCAACCGCACAGGACGGCCTCGTACAAGTCAGAGCAATCGGTTCCAGGAACCATGCGTCATCGCCTTTGATGATGACTCCCTGTTGAAGTTCTCTGAGACCAGCCCCAGATGAAGCTCGACACGAAACGTCTACGCTATCCGACTGCGGTGCGGCCCGCCTCATCACGCAAATTGTGCCAGACTTGCATCACCTCTGGCCAGGCAGTTGCGTGAAGCCATTATGCCGTCAACCGCCATCCTACACCGGCATCAACCGCTTGCCGGCACGTCCCGTAGATTCCGTTTTCTATCTCCAGAACGTCCTGTCTGCGGCCTGATTAACGGGAGTATTTCATGACAAGCAAAGGTAAATCGAGGAAACCCAGTCACGAGGCCTTCATCGTAACTGGCGAGGGGAAAGTCCTTGGAAAAAGGTCGACGGTGCCTGGCCCACGACGACGGGAAGGGCTTCAACGTCGAACTGATCGCGCTACCCGTTGTCGGCCGACTCGTCATCCGCGAACGCAAGGATGCCAGTGCGTAATCGTCTTCCCTGATCAGCGTGCGATCCTACCCGGAACAGCGGCGAGCCATCTTACGGATGGACGAACCCCCGTTGAGGACCGGCGCCCCAACGTGCAGGGCTCTTGCCCCGCACTGGACACGATGTCGGCATTTCCCATGACCTAGCCCACGACCTAGTCTTGCGCAAAAAGTCGTTCAAATATCGGCTGCTCCAACCGCTTGCGCTGATGCCGCTGCCGCGCAGTGCCGTGCCCTCGACACGGGCTAACGCCTATGATTTTGGCTTCACCTGCAAGGCACCCCAAACCCTGAGAGCCCGGGCAGTAAGCTTGGCGCCGGCCAGTTCTCTCCAGGACTTACCCACTTCGATCCAAGTGCTTTTCCGGGCCGGCAAGTTATCCAATGTTTTTCGTGCAATTGGTGCGAGATGCGCGGTTTCGGACTTCGGATCACGGTTCGCATCTTCTAGAATTTTGAAAGCTGCCTGCTCTGATCGTGCCCACCCTGCTTCGGTGAACCTGCTTTCGCCGAAGTACTCCAAGCATGTGCGGAATGTCAAAGCACGGGCGATGACCGTATGGTTTGGCAGTTCAGCCTCGTTCAGCCACTTCCGGAAATAGTCGCACCGCTTTTCGCTGCTGAAGTCGAGAAGATCGCGGCCTTCAAAGATCAAAAGCGCAGCCATACCGGCAATTTCGTATCGCACCTGTTCATCCTGCTTCTCGAACCAGTCGCGGATCGTCTGCAAGGGCGTCATAGGCCGCGTCACGACCGATGTCGCTGTCTCGCCGGTGCGATTGAACGAAACGACATTTTCCAGCGGGGGCATGCGCGGCCAGGGCCTCCCATTCGCGTCCCACAAGACCCACCGCTCTGCGATCGCTTTTGCTTCTTCGGGCGATCTCGTTCGCCAAAGCTCCTTAAGCGCCTCGTCGACGTAGTACGAAACATCCGCCTGCAGGCCACACGTACGCGCGATCGCCGCGAGGCGTCCAGCGTCAAGGAGCCGCGCCGCGAAGTTGTTCTCTGCGTTCATTTTCCGAGGCCTTTCGCGCCCTTTTCCAGCGCGTCCCGTTCATTCCGCTCCATGTGATCGAACCAGGAGCCCGGGGGGAATGTCGCTATGCGCTGGGCAAAGAACGATTGCGGCTCCCAATCCTGTCCCTCGCGCTTCTCGAAAATGATGACACCTTTGCGGGTGAGGTAATCGGGCCCTGGGATATTGCAGTTCACCAAAAGGAGAACCCGCCACAGATCGCCTTTCGTAAGCTGAGCCTCATCCACCTTCGGTAAATAGTCCACAGCAACAGGTTCTACGATATTGCAACGGCCATGCCTGAGCAGATCGCCTAGCTTGCCTTGTGGGGTGGTCACGAAGTTGAAGTTGGCCGGATCATGCAGAAAGCGAAGGTTTGCGTCCTTTTCACCGTCCGTGACCTCGGCGGCGATCAGCGAGAGAGCGAAAGCGCGCCAGCCCAGTTCCAGCGACTTCGCGTATGTCGAGGCGATCTTTGGCGTTCCCTCAGAAGAACACGTCCAAGTGATGACAGACACTTCGTGTGATCGATTGTCGTGGTGTCTGGTCCACGAAAAGAAAACATATTCGCTTTGGTCGGCTCCTCGAGCGACACCCCAGCTTCGAGGGACCAGGTGGGCTACTTTCGAGACTTTGGAGATAATTTGTTCGACGGTTTCACCGTCTTGCGCCCGCCAGATTGATTTGACTTTATGCACGAGAGGGACGTCGTTGAGGCGAACACCGCTGTTCGAGACAGCCGGGTCAGCAAAGCAGATCAGCAAGAGACAGAGACAGAAGAAGGGGCGCGCATTTTCCAACCATGTCTCACCTGCTGCCCGCTCTCCGCGGCGAGCTCAATAAAAAGGGGACCGCAACTACGCTCTCCTCGGCCCTGAAAGTTAGCGGCGACGTGACGACGCGCCCGTCGGTATCGGCCGAGCAGACGCCGTCCTGTCCTCATGTCACGCGCCGCTAACCTCAGTGGCCAGCCACGGCCTCAACTTGCGAGGATCTGCATTCTTCGTGCCAGCCGATAGTCGGCGGTGCTCGATGTTTTCGTGTTAGCTTTGGCGACTTTCCGACATGGTCAGGTCCCGATCCCTGCACTCAAGCGGGCCTTTAGCGGCCTCTTATGCCGATGGCATTAAACATCGACACCCTAATTATGCATGTCACGAGCGGCGAACACGGCTCAACCGTGCGCTCAGATGTAAACGTCTGTATGTATTGGATAGATGCCTCAGAGCGATCAGTTTTATCAGCAGCCTTAACGACAACCGTCGCGCAGCGCGCCAACCGCCGTGATAACCGTTTAAGTAAAAACAATTCTTTGATCGCTGATGGGTACCGGCATTGGTCGCAAGAGCCGAGATCAGCCTGTCTGATTGCAACTCAACTGACTGCATTCCCAAGCGTTCCTAATTGACGTCGACGAATACACCTGTGCAACACGCTAGGCGTGAGGGCCAGCCGCGACCGGACTCAACAGGAAGGCGCGGATTGCGGATGAAAGAATACCGACGAACTGTTCCAATTTCCGTTCACATTGTCGCTGATAGCCGTGCCAAGCTTGGCGCCACTTCCGGCATGCCGGACCACGAATACGACGTTACGGCTGAGTTGCTCGGCACCGGTGCTACCGGCTACGCCACAAACGAAGCGGTGGTTGTTAACGTCGATTTGCGCGTCGTCGAGAACATTGAAACCCTGAAGGGCATGCTGCCGAGCATTTTGCGCGCGCCCAAGCGTGTCTTTGTCGTTGACCAATCCACACGTCTCGCAACGGTCCAAGCCTATGCGCTGGGCGCAACACACGTACTGGTGAGTCCACTCAAGCCAAATCAGCTTCTTGAGACGCTCTCCAACCCAAAGGCTTTGCCAGGCGGTTCAACCAAAGTACTTTTGAGCGGCGAAAAGATCGCTTCTGAAGGAGCTGATTCTCTTTCAGCGATGTTTCGAGCTGCCGCAGGCGGCTTTACGATCGATGTGCGGAGACATGTCGCGCCGGCAATGCTATCGCCGACTACATTACCGAGCACGGTCTTGCGAAATGGCTGACGGTCGTTCGTCGTCACCACGAAGGTACCTATCAGCACTGCCTTCTGGTGACGGGCATTGCAGTAAACTTTGGCTTAGATTTTGGCATGGCCAGGCACGACATTGATCGCCTGCATGCTGCGGCGATATTTCACGACATCGGTAAAGCAACGATACCACTTACGGTGCTGGACAAGCCCGGCAAGCTCGATGAGCGCGAACGATCCCTGATTGAAACTCATCCCGCGGCCGGGTACGAGATACTCTTGGGAACCGCCGAGGTCTCGCGGGAAATCCTCGATGCGGTACGGCATCATCATGAGTATCTCGACGGCAGCGGCTATCCGGACGGTCTCTGCGCCGAGAATATTCGGGACATTGTCCGCATCCTAACGATCTCCGATATCTTCGCGGCGTTGATCGAGCACCGAGCGTACAGGACGACCATGTCTCGCGATACCGCTTACGAGGTCCTGGTCGGCATGAAGGGCAAACTGGAAAGTCCGCTGGTCGATGCGTTCCGGCATGTCGCGCTCAGCAGATAACTCCCGACCACTCTCAACACTCGCGATGCCACGAGCGCGATTCGAACACGGTATTCTGGTGTGCAGAAAATCGGAATTCGATGAGGGCTGACAAGCATATTGGCCGACATGCGGTTGGCGCGAGTGCCGGCTCAACGCCGGATACTCGCGTACGATAGATATGCGCGAGCCGGTCTATGACCGGAGATCAGGCCAGGCGATTAGAACCGGGTGACTATGTTTGCTGGCAAGGCACTCCTGATATGGACGTTGGCGTCATCAGGAGTGTGGGTTCGGTTTGGAGTTGTATCCCCGGTGGGCCAACGATCAACAAACCTCGCCGCTCTTCAGCAGCAAATTCTGCAAGCCAGCCTCCAAAATTTACCTCGGTGTCAACCTGCCATGTGCGGTTCGATACCGCAATGTCGCGAGTCCGACCCGCGCGAACACAAGCTTCAGGAGCTTCGTGCCAAGCCCATGTTTTCTCTTCTGCTCGAATACGGTCTCGCAGCACTTGCGATGGCACACCGCTTGCTGAGCCAGTGAAGCGATCCGGTTCGCGCTGTCAACCCGACTCGCAATGGCGAGCCGGCGCTCGGATGAGCCAGCCCAGAGCCGAGCTGCTCGACGAGCGGCCGCGGAAACTTAACATGTCAGAATTGAGAGGAACGTCATGGCTACTACCATCACAATCAACGTGCAGAACGACAGCCCCTCGCTTCAGAACTTCTTCTTTTTCCAGCAGCCGGCGATCTACACCGGCGGGCCCGAAGTATATACCAATAGCTTATATTCGCAGGCGCTATTACCCTACGGGACGTCCGGAGCAATCCTGACGTTTTCACTGGTGCTGCAAGATTACGCCGGCGTCCAACAACAAGTAACACCGCCGACAGTCGGCAAACCATCGGGGCAACTCGCCGCCACGCAGGCGATCACCGTGACCCCTGCAGCCGGCGGAGCGCCGACCAGGAACACTACGACCATGACGGTCACGCCATCGCTCGGGCTTTCGCCGCCGGTATCCACGGCTGGTCCGCAGGCCGGATCTTTCCGCATCATCACGCCGATCTACAACCCGACCTTGGAAAACTACAATGCCGGATCGGCCCTGCGGACGCTAACCGGTGGCGTCACACTATCCAACTTCGTGACAGCCCAGCCCAACAACAATCTGGACTGCCAGCCGATTCGCATCTTTTACGTGCAGACCGGCACCTACACGGCGGGCACGGTGATGAACTTCACCGCATCCTCAGCCACGGCCGCCGTCTGCGACGCGACCCCGGGATACGCATCCTTCAGCGTAGTGTATAACGCCGACGGTACATGGACGATCAAACCGTTTGCGCTTTTTCGCGGGTCGGGTGGCCACGGCAGACTCATTCCAGGCGCGACCGCTACAAATGCCGAGGTTCTCAACGAAGCCGGCACAGCTACGGTCTCCACCGGGTATGTTGCGGAAAATAACTTCAGCCCACCCATCCTTGTGCAGAATCTAAGTAATGCTGCCGCGATAAAACTGCTTGGGGACTATCAAGTCGGCCCCATCGGAGGCGCGAAGCTAGGAACGACGTGCATTGAAAAACAGGGAAATTCAGCAACTTTCGCGCCCTAAAGCTAGCCCGTGTCACGGGCCGCTAACAGAGATCTTCAACGTAAGTGCCCCTCGGGGCACTTACTCGTCCTCAACTCCAAGGCTGTTCGCTCCTTGGTCTGGAGCCACCCGGCATTGTTTTGTGATCTCCGGTACGCGGGTCGGCGAAAGAGCGTTGCAATCAAACAGGCGTGAGAACATCGATGTCAAACCCGGATTGATTCCCGTGGTACACCATTCCATTCTTTGCGCCACTTAGCTGAGCCCCGACCCAGGACATCGTAAGACCATATGTTCTTTCTGGATGCCGTCGGTGGGGTGGTTCTCCCTACACTGGCCGTGTTGAACGAGCGTTGCTGAGGGAGCCGATCCTCACGCCAGGAGTACGAACCATGTAAGATATTAGCGGTCCTTTTCGTAGGTCGGGATGTTCTCAAAGATCGACATGCAGTTGCGGTTGCCGAGAGCGGACACCACGGTGAAGTTCGTTATCTGGGTGACGTGTCCTCTGACTACGCGTCGGTGGGGCGGCTCGTCCGCAAACTCGCGGCCAAGTTTACTTTTCGGCCGGTTAAGCGAAGCTGTACGTTGACGCCTTCGAAGCGCGCGGGCATTCACTTACACATCGTCGATGTTAGCTTTTTAGGGCAACGCGGGCCTGGGCTATTCCCGCTCGCACGTACCGGATTTGTGAGTACACGTCCTCGACGACCCCGACAAAGAGCCCGTCGGATCCGTGGTGAGAGCTGGGGAATGTCGTAAACATTGCTCCAAGTCGGTCAATATTGGTTTTTGATTAGGCACGGCCGCGGCCGCTAACCCTTAGAGAAGAACCACTGAAGGTGCTTTTCTTCCCCACGCGGCCAAGTACCTTCGAGCACTTGTCCTGCCAGCCTTAGCAAGCATGCAACTGCGCCAGGAGAGTGGGCCCGGCGCCGGCCGCAGCTGCTCGGGTCTATAACCCAGCGCTAGGGACATCGCCAGGGATTCGTCGGCGGATCGGTGTCCCAAGGTGCCGTAGAAGGTGGAAGAGCCTCGGGCGGTCCTTTGTCAGAGCCAGGGCCGTGAGAAACTGGCCGGCATGTCAGAGGTGTGATCCAAGTCGCGCGATTGAGGTTGTGACGCCGCCTCCACCTTCATTAACTGCTTTCGATACTCGCTGCGGTGCATCGCGCGAACTTCTCGCTGGAAATCCAGCATCTTGCTCTCTGAACCGAACATCTCCTGCACGGATTTTCCATCGGTCATGATCTGGTAGCCGTTCGGCAGGTTTCTAATGGCCTCGTCACCTTCTTGAGATGGTCGAATTGCACCGATCAGGGCAAGTGCCAGGACTCGAAAAACGACGGAAGAACGAAATCGCTGACCGCGACGCTGTCAATTCGTATTCCTCGCTCTCGACGGCATCGCGCACATTTCATAAGCGTAGAGCTTTCCGCCGACATTTTTCGCCCAAAGCCGTGCTCCCGGATCGATCAACATCTCCAGTAATTCATGCGATGCTGTCGTGCTGACTCTTTGACTGGCAGCCAGTGTCGTCTTGACGAAGACCATGGATATGGGCTGCCCGTCCTTGGTGATGTCGTGATAGCCGAGCGCGTAGAGCGATGTGCCCAGTCCATCGTACCAAAGGATCTTGGTGAGCTTGCCGCTTTGCCCGCCGGCCCGTGTCAACGAGCTCAAGCCGTTCGACTTGCGCACTGCGCCTATCACTGTCCATAAGGACAATTCTCAACAATCCGCCTCATTCGGCAAGGCGGCCTTCACCGGCTCACCGAATAGATACGATCCTGCCAGAGCCGTTGTCCGAGCTGAGGTCGGGAGTCGACTGATCCATACTAGTCGGTAAAGTCGAAGGAAGCGAGACGGATGGTAGGAAGGCAGCCTGCCCGACGGGAGGCCGATGACGTAGGCGTGCCGGAATAGATCGGAGCCAATTTCGCCCCGCCCGAGCGCGGGCAGCTACGCTGCGGCGTCGTCAGCTTTTCGAAAGCTTGCTCTGGTAGGATGTCTGCTCAGGTGATCTTGGACATGAGGCTACGTGAACCCGCACAATTGTCACCCCGCCAATGTAATAGTTCGGTCGCAGGTGCAGCTTGCCACCTCGGAAGAGCTGCAAAAGGGGCGGCGACGCAACAGGCGTTTGAGCCGTCGTTGGCGACGGGGCTCCCAGCAAGCACCGGTACGTGCCCTCATCAGTCTGAAGAAGACCGGCGCCGCGTTGATGACGCGACCAATAATGCTGCGGCTCGGAATCATCAAATGGGGCTCATTTAGGCAATACTATCGAACTTGGCCGAGTGCAGGCACGTTCTGCGCTTTCGATTGTCAAGCGTTTGATCTGCGCAATCGGCAATCTTATCGTTCACGCCAACAAATTCTAATCGCTGAAGGATGAAGGTGCCGTTGGGCAATCCTGCCGTTCGCTGCGAGCCTGCCGCTCGCCGTGCGACCGGCCCAGGGGGCCATCTCAGAGGACGACGAGAGTTTCAGTGAAATGATGACGCGTGCCAATAGGCGCAGCGAGGCCGCCCTTGACCAGTATCGCCCTGCTCTTCGCAGATTGTCTGAGGCGCTTATTCTAGAGGGCCAAACGATATCTGGACTGGACCACGACTCGCGGGTCAAATCCGCTCGGAGGCTATTCCCGCACGACAAGAGTCTCATCTCCGCGTTAACTCTATTTCGTGCTGCGGAGCTCTGCGCTAAATTTGGTTCGTGATGTGGAGCGCGCCTCCGGTCCAGGCGCTTCGAGCGGGCAGCAGAGCATCGCCGCTTGGCGGAGTCGTCCTCCGTAGTCATTTGCCAGCTTCGGTTAGGTTGGGCGACGCGGCACGTGACTCCCTTTTGCCTTCAAGAGCATGTCGCTCTGTGGAAACTCGCTATTGCCGTGGCGCTGGCAATGAACTCACCGTCAGACCTTGCCCGGGGGCGATCGGCTCGCTCTGTCCGAAATCAGATGACCGACGATATTCAGGTACGGCGCATCGGCGCCGATGAAGTGGATAAGCGCTTGGAGCGTCTTGCCGACATCCTCATTGACTGCGTCGCCCTCGGCGACGCGGTCAGCTTTCTGCCACCGCTAACTCGACGACGTGCGCTGGCGTACTGGCGTAGCGTCGCCGATGCAGTCATTTTGAATGGATGCGTGTTACTAGCTGCGGAAGATGGTGCAGGTCAGATTGTTGGCACAACCCAGATGGTACCTGCGGCGTCTGAGAACCAATTGCATAGTGCTCGAGTCGTCAAAGTCCTGGTCGCCAGAAGCGCACGCCGTCGCGGCATCGGGCGCCGGCTAATCTCGGCCATCAGCGAGTTAGCACGAAAGGAGGGAAAGACGTTGTTGACGCTCAGCACGACCACAGGTTCTGCTGCCGAGCGTCTCTACGCCAGCGAGGGATGGCAGCGGGTGGGTATCATACCCGGATGTGTGCTCGCCCCTGACGGTACATATCGCTCAGCGACCTTCTTCTACAAGCATCTCGATACTGCGTAGCTGAGTTGGCGCTTGCCATTCACCGACAAGATTTGTTCGGTCCCGTCCGGATAACTCATTATCGTCAGGGAGCATTGACATTGCCGGTTTGTTTTATGGCTTGTGAACAACGACGACTTGGGTTGTCGAGATAAGAAATCAAACGGATCAGACGGTGGCTCACTCAACTGCCGCACGGGCGGTTATCACAATGCCGAGCCCACGATTGGCACACTCACGTCGATTTGCCGATCTGGTTCTCATTCAACGTCCATAGCGCAGGGGCGCGGAGCTTGAAGAAATCCCACCATTGCGCTTGACATACTGAGCCAGCTCCTGACGACTTTGGCTTGAGGCCTAAAGATAGTAGGTATGTCGCCCCAACCTCAATATGGAGAAAAGGCGATTAGCGAATCCTGAACGAGCTCTGCGAAGCAGTCGGATTATTTTGTTGCCGCTCGGGCAGCCGATGGGTGAAGTGCGCGAGCCAGGCGAACGACCGACATAAACTTTCGTTTGGCTACGTGCCCCTTGAGCCAGATCTTTACCAAGGTTCAATCGAGCCGTTGATCACGCTCCTCTTAACTGCATGTGCGGCTGGCCACAGCGACATCTCATTCGTCTTCGCCGGCTTCGTCAACTGATAGGTATCAGGAGGTATTTTCGTCGGCATGGCAACCTTGGCCGAAACGTTGATAGGGATACTGATGAAACCATTCGAGCTTGCGTGGTGCGAGTTCGAATACCAACGGGCTCTCAGATGCCTCGAAGAGAAGGAGAACAGGGGACGACGTCTGCCCCAGTGTTGTCTGGTGCCTTTCTCCTAACCATCGGAGTTCATCCATCCATATCAAAATAGCGCGCAACTGCGCCAAGGTCAGTTGGATAATCGGCCGTCGCTGTCTGCGGCCCTGGGCCGACTTCGCGGCCCGAGCAGATGAACTGGCCGCTAATTTATGTTGCGCTCTAGCAAAGGACGCCACGTGCGCGACATCGGCGGATCCTTGCGATCATCGTATATGGCGATAAGTTCACCCCCCTTTAGCCCAAGGCCCCTCAAATCGGCCTCGCCGAGTTCGGAACTCGCGATCGTTGTTTCACCTGCCCCGGCCGCCAACGATGCTGCCATGGCATCCGCCCGCCCCGGTATTGCGACGGCATATACGACATATCGAAGCTTGCCGTTCTTGGCGACACCTATCGAAACCATCCACCCGGCTGCCATCGTAGTGTTCATCCGATATTCTGATAAGCGAGCACTTTACGCGTTTATCTGCGAGCAGCCAGCTCCCAATTATGGGGGCTACATAAGGGCAGCGGCCAAGACGGTAGAATTATCGATCGCGAGGATGACGCTCGGCGCCGCGAACAGCCGCGCCAAGCACCTAGCCTTACAGCTCGATCAAAAGTTCTCCCGCGAAGCGCCAGTTGCCATCAGCGCTCTTGCTTTCGCCCCCTAATGCGCGCGCGGCCGCAGCAATCGTGCGGCGCTGGGGACATTTGCGTTGTCGCTGTCAGCGCACGCCAGCCGCCTGCTAAGCGAGCTTCAGCGAGTGGTCCACTATTGTGACCAAGGCCTTCGTATCGGGTGCCCTTCTCGTGCTACACATGTCTACATGCGACCCACAAAAGGAATGACGGCAACTGATCACGACGCCGCGCGCGCAAGCAATCACGGCATGTCCATCTGGTCTAACCTCGCCTTCCTGGAGCGCAGCAAAATGGATGCTTGTTAGTGACAGCTGTGGTCTTCAAGGAAAGACGGCGACGACGAAGAATATAGGCACGTAGTATCCGCAGTCGCCGTCGCTGGCCCCGCGGAAGCAGTGAGGATGACGATGGCAAACTGCGGCGCAAGCGCCGGAATGCTGAATTGTCCGCTCCAGAAAGAGCAACAAGATGGCAATCAAAGCTAGGGGATTGGACCTAGGCGTCATTAGACGCACGTCTGCTTTCGTTCAGACCCGTCGGGTTGGCGACAGTGACGAACCGACGCATGCACAAAATCCAATCATTTCTCGCTTCATGACTGGCACACCGGTTGCTGAGCCAAGTATAGCTTGGTCCTTATCGAATGCCCCTCGTGGGGGCCAAGCCTGTTCGCGACGGCGCGCGGGCGGTCGTGACAGCCGCCCGCACGCTTTTTATGGATCAAGACCATCTGGCACACGAGTTGCTGAGAGGATTATCGGCTTGGCCGTTTATCATTACGCAACCCCAGACAAACCAAGCTTGGCGTAGCAAACTTCGCGCGGGTGGACCTCCAGACGCCCGCGCGTCTTTTCCGCAGGCCGCACCGCCTTGGGCAGCAAGCGCTGGAGAGATCGTTCCATGAACCATGATGAGGCTTTGGAGAACGCGATAGCGTCGCTCGAACAATGGTCCAAAGAGAATGCTGCACCGAGCCGCTTGCAGCGATAGCGGAGCTTATCGAGGCTAAAGGCGAAAGGCGCGCGCAACGGCCAGCCCGTCTTCGACGGCGTGACGGGCTCAGCGCAATTTGGCCACAATGAATGAGGGTGATGTCCGCCATGTCCCCACTCATCGTCATCGTCGCTTCGACGCACCTGAGCGTCTTAGCCTCGATCAACATCACTGCTCAGCCCACACAAAATATAGTCGAGTGCATGAAGATGGGCGAGGCAGCGATCAAAGCCGCGACCATGAAGCCCGGCTCTTCTGCTTCCTATGTCTGCCACCATACCACCCTCGAACGGGGATTGTCCGGCGCGTTAGGCGTCGTTGCCTACCAGGACGAGGATGGCGGAATAACGATCCTAGAAGGATACATGGCGACGCTATCGGACTGCAAAGTTGCTGGAATGGTGGCAGTCGGCAGCAAATTTGTTCCCGGCGCAACGGCTTGGGCGTGTTACGAGCTAACTAGCTTTGCGCGGTGAGCCGTGATTGGTGAAGCACGCACTTCGAAGCTGCCGCTTCATTTGGGTCGGAGACGAAGAGAACAACATCCCTTCTGATTCGACCGGATCGATAGACGCGGTCAACAACGGCGGTCGGACGACTCTCCAATTTAACGGCTGTCTTTTGCATTCTCAGCTGGCGCGTCATCTGGCGCACCATGCTCAATCGCAAAGCCCCCAGACGCCTCCAACCTCGCATCGATGGACACAGAGACCAACAGCCATCGACGATGTCGCGCTGGGCTCCTTGCATATCTACCAAGCTTGCACGACTTGGCCAAGGCCTGTGATCCCTCACCGGGACCTGTTGTCATCTGGCGCGGCCTCTCGAGACCCACAGATATCGAATTTGGCGCCGAAATCGCGTCGGTTCGAGATGTGGGTAATTGAAAGCGTCACGGGGCGCTCACGATCGACGTCTTTCATAAGATCTGCAAATCGCGCTGCAACGCAGAGGATTCAAAATGCGAACTGCTGAGCGTCTGGTCGATCTGGTCGCGGTCTTCTAGATCGTTGCTCAATCTCTCCTCGCTGAATGCGGTACCGCTAATGGTGCTGACGGATCCCGAAATCAGGCGCCTTGATCATTTGATGAAAGAATGGGGTGGTGATTGCTCTTGGCGAAGCACGCTCTCGCACTATGTTGTCAAGGTCGCGAGGGCTCGGTGGATACCTGCCCCGAACCAACGATCCGCCTCCAGGAAATGCCTCGATACAACAATTATGGATAATCGAAAGCTTCACCAGAAGCGTACTCTTCTTATACAGACCCTGCCTTCCGGCTGAAGCCCGTCGATCTGACGCGGATATACCTTAACGTTTGTTCTGCCGCCTGTTGCCTGATCGGCGCTCTGATTCCTCTGCGATGCCGGTGGCTGCGATGAACCAGAACTTTCCCTTCTGCAAAAACCTTCAATTGATCTGAACTGTTTCGGCGACTACCGGATAGAACATTGCCACGCAAGCCGACGCCCGACGCGTCGGGGATCCGCCGGCAAGATTGTTCTGGTCGTCGTTGAGCTAGTCGTCTCCACCCGGTGCTTGAATCCGATTGCGACCAGAGTGCCCCATCAGCTCCGACTGGATGCGAGCTAGTGCGTCACTGAGCCTCGCTGCTTCATTAAAGCGTGTTTCCGGGTATGGTGGGCGTGCGGACGGGTCATGGACGAGAGCTTCCGCTGTATTCGAGAGCCGACCGAGGGGCGTCCTCAGCCATTGCGCGGCACATAACAGCAGCGCTAGTGTGGCAATGGCGCAAGCACCGAAACTAATCCAGAATGATCGGATCAAATTTCGGGTGGACGCAAGCGCCTCGTCGGCGCTCTGCCGAACCAGAAGAGACCAGCCAAAGCTTGGAAGGTTCGCGAAGCCGACCGTCGGAACGATCACCGTGAAGTAGTCCCTGCCGTTAGGCCAACGTTCGCGTAGAGACGCAGTCGTGACGCGGCTAGCCGCAAGCGCGGAACCGATGTTAAGCGGCTTGTTGATGAGATCCGGCGGACCAAATAGGACGGTTCGATCACCCGAAAGCAGCAGCACGTCGATGCCGGCTACCTGTAACGAGTCCATGCCTTCTGCGACCCATTTCCAGTCAAGGTGCGCGCCGATGACTCCGGCAACGGAGCCGGCGTGGTGCAACGGCGCAGCCAGGTCGATAAACCGATAGGGCTCACGAGCTGCAGGCAACTGGGCGGCCAGTAGTTGAGCAGCATGGACATCGATAGCCGTCGGCGAGACAAGGCCCCGCCTAAACCAGGGTCGCTGCGCAACGCTTACTCCTTCGAGCATGCCGTCTTTAGCCGCAAGAATGGTCCCTTCGAGATCTGCCACGCCGAGCCAAGTGTAGCGCCCATCAAGGCGACTCAAGAAGTCTATGTGTTCTCGCGCATTTTTAAGATCCGTTAGGTCAATGAGCTGAGCGGACCGAGCTACATCCATCCAGACGCCATAGAGTCGGCGTGCCAACAGCGCGGAGCTTAATTCGCCGCGAATCCTTAACGCGTCGAATTGCAGCTGCTCTCCCCGTTGCTGCAGCAAAGCCGTGTAGACCGTTGCGGTCACCATCGCAGGGACCAATATGAGCAACGCGCCTCCACAGAACACCAAGGAAAGTAGGCCAGGTCTTTTCGGCATATTGCGCTCCTCAACTCGTTAGAGCTCGCGCCAACTCACGGATCATTTGCAAGATGTTCCCTCGATCAGCTCCTGGCATGGCAGATTCGGTGTGAAGCTTCTTGATAAGTTTCGCGGCTTGCTCGGGAGTTGGGTTGAATTTAAGTCGATAGCCATCACGCGTTGTCGCAGCAACATGCGCATCTACTCCGCCAATCCCGGGCAGATTGAGCTTCCCTGCCGCTCCGGTGGAAAGTCCGGATGGACCACTGATTCGCGCGCCCCCTCGGCCCAGATTGAGAAGCCATCCGCGGTGATTTTCACCTTGGATCACCAGCGTGACGGGTTCTGGGATCTGGCGCTGAGGTCGATCGTATCGCGGTCGTTCGATACACACCACGACTGCCACGAGCAACACTAGAATGTTGTAAACCGTCCAGAACATCACGATAGCCGTGCCGTCGCCGGCTGTCGGGGACGTATTCAAGACGAAGTCGGCGTTCAGCGGCACGATTAGGCCGCCGATCGTCAGTCCGAGCAGGAGTAGGAATGGGCGCATCAAAGTCCATTGAACAACGACTTTGGTTCGGTCGCCGCCTTTGGCTGTCACCGAGAATCTAGGCGATCCCCCAGTCAGCAACCCACGCGCAGCTGCCTGGCTGATGGGCCAGGCCGCAATCAGCTGAGCCGTATCGTTGAGAAGCGGGACAAACAATCCCTTTGAAAGCCAGTTCAGGGACACCAGAACCATCAGGTAATAAGGTATGTAATATTTGATCATGTCGACCAACGACGCGTTCACGATGGTAATGCCCAACCACCAGTACAAGAGGGGGAGAATCAGGCTGGCAAGTCGGAAAGGAAAGGTACTGAGCCAGTAGAGCAATGAATCAATGATGCCGATTCGATGCATCGCACCAAGGCTATGTATGCCGAAGGGGCTATAGGAGTTGCGGACGATCTGCATCAAGCCAAGACACCACCGTCCACGCTGAGTGATATATTCTTTCAGTCCTTCGGGAGCCAAGCCTTCACTTAGGGGCTCGTTAAGGTACACGGTTTGCCAACCGCTTTCCGCAAGCTTAAGCGTGAGCAGGAAGTCCTCGGTTACGCTTTGTGTCGGAATCCAGCCAATCTGCTCGACTGCCGAGACCCGCATTACGGAAGAGGTTCCGCAGCAGATGGCGATGCCCCAAGCATCCCGCGCCGGCTCAACGTTGTCAAAGAAATGACGTTGCTCATCCGGATACGCGGTGCTTATTCCCAGGTTGTGTTGGATTGGGTCGGGATTGAAGAAGTGCTGCGGGGTTTGCACGAGCGCGACGCTTGGCTCGTGAAACAACGCTAGCGTCCGCTCGATGAAGTCCGCATGGGGAACGAAATCGGCATCAAGTACAGCAACAAAGGCTGGGGGAGCGGACTCTCGAGCGCGCGCGCGAAGTGCATGGTTGATATTCCCCGCCTTAGCGTGCTCCTTATCCGAGCGAGCGAGGTATCCGACTTCGTGCAGTTCGCAAAGTTGCCGCACCCAGTTCCTCGCACCATCGTCGAGAACGAAAATCCGAAGCCCTGGATAGCGGATTTCTGTCGCGCCAACGATCGTGCGCTCGAGTACTTCCGACGGCTCGTTGTAAGTCGTGATGAAGACATCAACGCGCGGCGCTTCTCCCGGCAGCCACCATTCGCAGTACTGGTCTGCTTCGCCCGTCCGGTCCTTCACCCGCGACAATATAAAAAATGAGATAGTCGACGACAGCACTGTCAGAGCTTCGAGCATGGCGAGTCCCCAACTGAACAATGCGTCAGCAGTCCAGTCGAGCGGCGCCAGCGTTTCGGTGAAGCGCCAAGCCGTATACCGCCAAGACAGCAAGGCAGCCGTTCCCAGGAGGAGAGCGCGCCAATACCACTTCATCGGATTGAGCAACGGAAAGACGGTAAGGCGGAGGCCTATTATGAAAGCAGCGCCCGCGAAGGCAGCAGCGATTGGCGACAGTAGAAGCATCAGAGTCCGTACCGCGTAAAAAACCGGCGGAATTGAGCGATTGGGCCACCTGTGAAGATAACGCGTCCAGTACGCCCAATCGCACAGGCGAGATCTGGCTCTGTCGCGAGGTCTGAAACTGCCACGGTGACGTCAAAGCGCTGGAGATGTTGCGCACTCGGACCCACCGCAAGATTGGTGTAGAGTGAAGCTGCACCGGCTCCCCCAAGGCGGGTTATGGTTCCATTGAAAATCCGGTCATCCCCAAACAACCGAAATTGGACGGCCGTTCCCACCGAAAGACTATCGTATAGAGATTCGCTGACTCCCGCGGTGACGATCAGGGTATTGCAGTCGACGATCTTGACGAGATCCTGGCCGCGCCGCGCATATTGGCCGTCGTCTATTAGTACGTCCCAGACTACACCAACGACGTTGGCATTTAGCGTAGCGAAGCTCAGATTATTGACACGAAGACGCTCGGCATTGATTTGCCCGTCGAGCTGGACAATACGCGCTTTCACCTGCTCGTTGTCGACATTCAGCTCGGCCAGCCGCTGCTGGAGCTCCCGGATACGTTGAGCCGATGAGGGCGCGTCGTTATAGGACTCCCCGATGAAGACGCCGTCGCGAGCGGACGCAAGTTCGGTCTCTAGGTAATTTACTCGCTGCTGCGCACTCTCCAGTTCTTGTTGCGCGACGTCGTAAGATGCGCGAGCGCGATCCAGATTCGCCACCGTTTGTACACCACGCGTGCTTAGTTCGTTTGCCCGCTTGAATTCTGCGTCAGCTTGACGAAGGCGCGCGGCCGCAGCGTCTTGAGCCGCTTTCGCTTCTGCAATTCGGGCCTCGATCTGCCGAACCCTGCCACGCTGGTATTCAGTTGATTGAGCATCGAATCGAGACCTGGATGCCGACAAGGCCTCTCGCTGGCCAAGGAGGCGGTTGAGCTCAATTTGCTGGTTTGCGCGATCGCGATCGAGCTCGAGTAACCTCGCGGTATCAAAGCGTTGGTCGTTGATTTCTGCTATGAGCTCTCCGGGACCAATGCGCGCACCGATGTTCTTTACAGCAAGTGTTACCTTTCCTTCAATTGGGGCGCGAACGATATAGAGTCGAGCATTGAGCGTCGCATCCGCCGATGTTCCAGCGAAGTGCTCACCGATAATAACGTACAATCCCACTGCCAACATGGCCAAGCCGACGATTGCACGTACGAGCCTCATATGAACGTTCCAACTAGGTCTATGATGGGAAGGCCGCCCAGAAGTATTGCCAACCCGGCGCAAACATAGATTGACCAGCCTGAGGTCGACGCATTTTCCTCTAAGCGACCCTCCGCCCCCGCTCTGGATTGCCAAGCCAGTGCCGCTCGGATACGAGTGTTAGCGGCTCAGGCATCATTGATCAGACTAAGAGGCTGGTAAAGAAGTGCCTCGTGATCTCGGCGGCGGGGGGATCCTTCTCGTCAGAAGGGCCAAGAGCGACGAATTCGTTCCTGCAGTTCCAGCAGTGCCAAAGATATTGGACCTCCCGCGCACCGATGCGTTCACGCCACTCAAGGTGGACCAACGCGGAGCCACACTGAGGGCAGGTTTTGTGACGTGCTATTGAAACGGACTCCATGTGGTAGCTCGTATCATTGCGAAAAACGGGCCATAGCCGAAGAAGCAGTGTTGTAGCCTCGGTTCGCGTGCAACTGCGGCGGCTGGCCCCTTCTCTTCAAACCTTGTGCCAAGTGCGAGAGCTTGATCAGCAAAGCAAATTTCTCAAGCAAGCGGACCAGACCGACAGCATGTCAGAAATCGGACAGCCTACGTCATGTCCTCCCGCTAGACCGCAAGTCAGATTAGGTTTCGATTGGGAGCCTTGGCCAGTTCGTTTGCTGTTGAGTGATATTGATCATAGATGGCTCCATCGACAGGGTTCCACCTCGCGGCACATCCGGATGCTCGTGGCGGTGTGCTTCGGACTGCTCGTACGGTAGTGCTTGACCGATCAGGAGATCGACTGGAACATCGATCTCCGGCACTTCAATCGGAGGGTGTCGGGCGCATTAGACGATGTCCGGACTTCGGACAGCCGACCGCGGTGCCTCCACCAATGCACGTCTGCAGACCGCGGGGGCGAAGAGAAGATCAGGCCTGGCCGCTCGCGCGGCTTGCGGGAATAGGGCCGTCCCCCGAGTCCCTCTACGTTCACGCAAGCTGTTGAAAAGATGAGCCAGGACAGGCACACCGCCACTGATCGAGCCGATGTGATTTCTCAACAACTGCCGCCTGTCCAAGAGAGTGCGCTTACCCTGAGCAACAACGCAATTCGCGCGCTTATTCAATGCAGCGTCGCAAATCTAAAGACCCTTTCCTGATTAAGCGCTTGCCGAGCCGAGGTGTTCTGGCGATAGCATGATTTGCTCGCAACGCCCTCTTGTGGCGGGCGCCCCTCAAGAACTCAGCGCGTCGACTCAGGCAAGCAGACTTCCCGCTCCATCATCACTAATCGCTCTGCGGCCAGCTTCGCGATCGAGCAGCGCGGGAATACTGGCGGCTGGAACGGCACCACTGAATAGATAGCCTTGTCCTTCTGTACAACCATTGGCCGCCAGATAGACCAGCTGGCCTTCGTCTTCGATCCCCTCGGCCGTCGTCGTCAAACCAAATCCTTTAGCAAGGCCGAGTATGGCACGAACGATCACCCGGCTGTCGGTACTGTCGTCGAGATGCGACACAAAGCTGCGGTCGATCTTAATCTTGTCAAGACGAAACGAAAGCAGCTGGCTGAGCGTAGCATAACCTGTTCCAAAATCATCGAGCGCGATGCGGATGCCGGCTTGACGAAGTTCGTCGATCACGGCCTTCGCAATGCCAGCTTTTTCCATGAACGCGCTCTCGGTAATTTCAATCTCCAGCCGGCGTGGACTGAAGCCGGTTTGCGCAAGGGCCGATAGAATGCGCTGTCGAAGCGCGGAATCCAGCAATTGAACAGGCGAAATATTGAAGGCAAGCGAAAACGTCTTCGGCCACGCATTTGCGTCAAGACAGGCGCGGCGAAGAAGCTGATCTCCAAGTGCGTTGATGAGGCCCGTTTCTTCTGCAATCGGAATAAACACGCCGGCCGGGACATTCCCCAATGTCCTGTTTTCCCAACGCGCTAAGGCCTCGAAACCGATAATGCGCTTACTTTCGAGTGAAACCAGCGGCTGATAGTGCGGTTCGATAATATCCGCCGCGACAGCGCTGCGAAGCTCACGCTCGATTTGAGCGCGCCGCTCGACATGCATGTCCATGTCTGGTTCGAAAAAGCGCACGCGCGATCTGCCTTCCCCTTGCGCACGATAAAGCGCGCGTTCTGCGCGCCTGACCAATTCGTGGGGATCGACGCCGTCAAGCGGAGCGATAGCGATGCCAATTCCAAGACCAAGCTCGGCTGCGCCAGTCTCAATCGCGACAGTGTCGGCGGCGGACGCCACGATGCGGCCCGCCAGATTGGTGGGGTCTTCGAGGGAGCTAATGTTTGGCAGGACGATCCCGAACTCGTCGCCTCCGACCCTCGCGAGGACGCCATCGTTGCGCAAGATGTCGGAAAGTCTCTTGGCAACTTCGCCGAGCGCCTTCTCCCCCGCTGCGTGGCCATGCGTGTCCTTGATTCGCTTGAGGCCCTCGAGGCCAAGCATTAGAACGGCGACTTGATGCGTGTCGGTGGCGAGCCCAAGGCACAGATCAAGTTCTTCATTAAACAAGCGGCGGTTCGGCAAGCCGGTCAATGGATCGTGTCGTCCCAAATCGCGGGCTTCTCCTTCTGCTGTGGTTCGTGCTTCAATTTCACGGGCGAGTTCTCGACTACGCCGAACACTAAAGATTGTTAGCGAAACGCTGAGTGAGAACGCAACGAATATGGTGAATACAATGTCGTCGAGTGCCGAATCTAAGCCCCGCCCCAGCTGGACCAGGCGAGGGCCAAGCTCATAGAGATGCGCTAAGACCGAAGCGAGAACGAGGCCGGCGAAGAGAACAATGAAGTCCCTCGTGGCAGAACTACGCCAAACGAAGTGCAATGGTCGCCAACGTGGTATCGAGACTCTCATCTCAGTCAAACCTGATGCTGATTGGACCAGTGACGTTCTCGCCCGCAGCATCACTCTTGACTGGACCAGATGTCGGGCTCTGATTGCCGAGCGTCAGCTACGGCATCGTAAGCTGTGATGCGCCATCGGCGGCGCGAAAGTGGCTCCCGGCAAAGTCATGCTCAACGGACCAGGAAGTGTGCACGTCGTTAACGCTTCAGAAGCTGCAATCCTCAACATGCCGCTTCAAGGCTTTCAACATCTGGTGCCCGCAAGCGCGAACGCCAGTTCACGTGCGACAGCGGTCCGTGCGACCAGGTTTCTGCCGGTAGTGCCCTTCCGAAGCAGCCCTTCTGCCAATTGCCTGAAGCGGCGACGCGCGCCGGGCGTGGTGAGGCGATCGGCAACTGAGCGATCGACGGAGCGAAGGCTCTCGAGCGCCTGAGCGAAGCAACGATATGGCAGCTTCGGCGGCTAGTGGCCGCAACCTGTTTCGGTGCGAACTCACCCGCAAACATTGCAATTGATGGACCATGACCGAATACCTGTTAGTAGGGTTGTGGCTCTGACCCGGAGAATGACGGCGAGAACCGGCGTCGGGCCAAGGCGGATTGAGGCGAAGCGCGCGGTCAACGACACCCTAAGCGACTACCACACGGTTGCGACCTTCAAACTTTGCGCGATAGAGCCGCTGGTCGGCGACGTTCAAGAACTGGTCGAGCGTGTCTCCATCGCGCCCGAACTCCGACACCCCAGCACTGATAGTGACACCAACCGACGGTTCGGCTCCGACGTCGAATGCGGTGCGTTCGATCACGGACCGAACGCGCTCGGCTACCGCGCTAGCCGCGTCGAGCGTCGCCCCCGGAAGCAATACCATGAATTCTTCGCCGCCCACGCGTGCGACAGAGTCGTAAGGCCGAATCGCCTCCAGACATTTTCGTACGAAGACGCGCAGGACTTCATCGCCGACGCTGTGGCCGCGGGAGTCATTGATATCCTTGAAATGGTCCAGATCGAGCGATAGCAGAGACAATGGGGCTCCAGTCCGCTTGGCCCGCGCGATCTCGGCGCCGATATGCTCGATGAAGTGACGCCGATTCCCGGCACCAGTCAGTGGATCGGTGGCGGCAAGCCGCTCCAACCTTTGATTGCTCATCTGCACTTGCTGGAGCGCCTTTTGGGTGTCGGCCATTGATTGGGCCAGGCGGGCCGTCATTTCTTCCTGGCTATAGATGGTCGCAAACGATTGCGTTGTTCGGAAGGCCTGGACAACTCCGTAGCTGAGAAAAAAGAAGCCGCCAGCAAAGATCGCATGGGCTAGCCACCACATATGATTCCATGGCGCCGCCAGAATGAATGCGAGCGACGATAGCGCGAACCACGCGACGGAAACGCCGAAAACAAGCATGAGCGGCGAGTGAATCCGTCGCATGAGCATGACCAAGACATTGAGCACACTGAATAACAATGCGCCGCCCTCCAAGGACAAGCGAACCGCTGGGTGCCCTGCATATGAAGAATGGGCGAGCAGTGCGACGGCGATGTCCATCGCTAGGAACAGGCCAATCCACATCAGCCATGCGCGTGCGTCCGAACGCGTCTCGAACTCATCTGACGGCTGACTGTAGCTGAGCAGCCCAACGAAGAGCAAAATCGACATCGCTAGACGCGAAGCCGGCCCATAGAGCAGAAAAAGCCAAATATTGCGGTGTGCCATCCCGGTGAAGGCACCATGCAGCGAATAGATCAGCGCGAACGCCAAAAAACCAAGCGTCAACCATCGCAACAGAGGCTCGCCTGAAGACCGGTAGCAACGCCAAGTCACGTACGTGACGAACAGCCCCTCGAGGGTGGCGACGGCGATGGCGAGCTCGTGGAAGAGGTGATCCTCAAACTTGAGCGCGGGATCTTGCTGGAAATAAAGATAAGCGATGAACTGAGTGGGCAGGAGAGCGAGGCCGATGATGAGAAGGCTCGTATAGGCCTCTGTGACCAGCCGCAACGTGTTGGGCGACTCGTGCACCGTAAGATTGGTACTCATATGTTATACCGTCATTCCAAGATGACCCACGCGGCCCTTTCATGAACTCATGAGCTTTTCTTCAGAGATCTTGGAGTCCTGCTGTACAAGGTGAAGGCATCACTGGTTCGTCTCCTCCGAACACAATCTATCAGCCCGACGCGGATGATCACTGCTGACGAGCGCGGAGGTCATGAGCTTCACCTTTCGGTCCATCTGCGGCACCCACTTGAGCAGGATGGCGGGGCGCCAGCGTCAGCTTGTCATCTACAAGCGGCCGAATTCCGCCGCGGCGGGATCGCTGGCGCCTGACGGGTTATGTGTTCGAGCCCACCACGTTCAGTCCACCCGCTCCGCTAAAGGTAAGGGTATCGTGCGTGTTCAGTAGGGTATCCCAGCTGCTGCCTCGGTTCGTCACGATCTGAGACCCGTTCGAAAACGCACCATCGGAAGATGAGGAAATCACAAGCCCATTGAGAAAAGGATTCTGCGCATTACCGTACTCAATCGTCTGCTTCCCACCCACCGGTAGCGCCGCTGCGACGATTGGCCCGGACTGGTTCGGCTCTGAGCCGACGCGCGTGATGAGCGACACCGTAAGTGCAAGTCCACTTTGATTGACGAGTTTTTTGTGTGCCATCTGTGGCCTCCGTTATCTGCTGTTGGTCCCCGCGCCGAAAGGCAGGTCAGGCTTCAGCTATATACAAAAGCGGTTTGAGCTAGGCCTCCCAACTCTTGTAGGCGGCTAATATTTGGAGCCTGCCAGATAGTTTTCAGCACATAGAAAATGCGGTGCCGCTTCGGTGTAAGCGCGCCAAATCGCGCGGTGTTGCAGAATAGTCGGTATCCCTGGTTATTTGGAACTGGCCAAGCTGGTCGTCCTGGAACGTTGGTATAACGTCGGCACAGGCCCCCACGGGCAGAACATGAACTGTTGTGTTGCCGCCCCTGCCTGGTTGAAGACGGCGAAGTCAGAAACCCTACATGATTATTCTTCCATTCCGTCTTCAAGCAATGCCTCCAATTAGTTTTTGCGCGCTGCGAAGCTCTGGTGGCATGACTTCGATTGTTCCTGATCAACGCGGCGCAGTTGCTGCTTATGATCTTGCAGGGATTCGTCCGGGAGATGTGATTCGCGTACGGCTCAGCTCATGCCGCGCGCGAGGTCCGACCGACCTGAGGTCATTCCAAATGGGTCGCGCAATCTCGCCTTCATCGGCCAATCCTGAGAGTTCCGTGGAGGACGCCACTGATCAACGGCCGGAAGCAGGATTCTGTCATGGAACGTGTGAACAACAAAGTCATTCTCGTGACGGGCGCAGCTCGCGGAATGGGCGCGGCACATGCCGTCTATTGGTGGCCGAGGGAGCCAAGGTCGTAATCACTGATATTCTGCATACACAAGGCCAAGGTCTTGCCGCCCGGCTTGGCGAATCCGCCATCTGTGTACGTCAGGGCAATAACCAGTCGGGGGAGTGGACCGAAGCGATCGTAAGCGCCGAACGGCGACTCGACGCTCTGTACGGGCCAGTCAACAATGCGGGATCGCCAGTATGGCCCCCTTGAGGAGTTCTCTTTGGAGAACAAGACCATCGCCGTTAATTTGACCGGTGTATTCCTTGGAATGCAGGCGGCCTTGCCGGCCATCAGGCCGTGCCGGCGGAGGCCCGATGGTCAACATTTCGTCGGTCGAGGGGGGCGAGGCAGTGCCGGCCTCAATGCCTATCGAGCTTCCAAGTTTGGCGTTCGGAGCAGAATCAAATCCGCTGCGCTGGAGGCCGCGGCCTCAGGGGTCGGCATCAACTCGATCCGTCCCGGCTTCATCGCCACTCGATGACCGAGACCTTCGAGTCCTCGCTTTTCCCCGTTCCGCTCGGCCGGTCAGCCGAGCCGCAGGAAGTCTCGCAGGCAATCTTGTTCCTACTCAGCGATGAGTCCAGCTATCTCACTGGTTCCGAAATCGTCATCGATGGCGGCCCGACGGTCGGCGTCCCGCGCAAATCCCCGGCGCCCGAGAACATTTTCTGATCAGCCCAACGGATCGTCAATTGCACCCGGACGGAGTGTTCCATGTAATATAGTAGCGGAAATTACGAAGCATTTGTCCGTCCCCCCAAACCCGAAGGTGTGGACGGACATAAGACGGCGTGGTTCGTCGGTGCAGGCCTGGCAGCGCTTTCCGGCGCAGCCTTTCTGATCCGCGATGGCCATATGAGCGGCGATCGGATCACCATCTTGGAAAGGCTGAAAAGACCGGGTGGGGCGCTCGACGGCAGCCAAGACCTGGAAAGCGGATTCGTGATCCGGGGTGGCCGCGAAATGGAGGACCATTTCGAGTGGATTTTTATTCCGATCGTTTCTTCGCTCGAAGTAGAAGGTGCAAGCGTCCTCGACGAATTCTACTGGTTAACAAAGATGATCGGAACTACTCGCCGCACCGAGCGACCGTGGATCAGGGCCAGGATGGGCGCACCGACGGCCTTTCAGGCTGAGCCAGATAAAACTTTTCGAGAGCAGAATGCCATTCCTGAAAGGCGGACATCGTGCGCCAGCCGGAAATTGCCGTTCAGGAAATCACTTCCGAATACTTTGTCGATGCGCTTGTTTTCCGTCTCCTCGCGGGAGGCGAGAAAGACTGCAATCAACTCATTGAGTGCCGCTTCGCCATCCGAATTTCGTGAACCTTTTCCAGGAACTCCGAGAGTGGTTCGACAACGTCAACCATGCTCTTCGAAGGCGGAAATCCCGAGCCACTTCGTTCTGCGCCGCCCGTGGATCGTCAACGGCATCCGGATTAAACCGGCGAACGGGAACAGCCTCAACGCCCAGGTCGTCTCCATCGACAAGTACATGGAGCGTCACGTCATCGGCGCAGGCAAGGAGAAGTTTCCAGACAACCCGCTATCCATCCGCGCAAAGCGCGATTGTCGCGGCCGTCTCGCGTCTGGCGGCATTCTCATTCAGCCCTACGGATCGATTGGCGGCGCGCAAATCCATACGGTGGTCCGCCGCCGGTTGAAGCGCATGGAAGCAACAAGCGAAAGCCGTTCCATATCGTCGGCAAGGGCGGCAGTGTGTTCGTCGCGCGTCGCAAGACGAAGAAAGCGCACGCCGCTACAATTCATCGCCAAGGTTCAGGACAATACCGTCATCAGCGAGAGTTGGGATTTCTTTGGCACCGTGAAGGGTGTCGTTCACGCGCGCTTCGAGCATCACTTCTTCCGCGCGATCTTCAACGCATCGAGCCGGTGAGGGAAGGGTCCATGACGGAATCAACTTCACCCCCGTGGCGTCGGAAGGGGCCACCACGAAATTGACACCACTCCCCCCCTCCACTGTAGGGCTATCGCATATGGAAATCCCGCGTCTATTCCGCGGCTTAGTCGGCGATGCGGTTGCGCGACACTGCCAAGCCGCGGAATCAGATCGAGAACAAAACGGAATCGGACCGCGAAGTTGGAGCTACGCATCTCGAACGTGTTCGTTACAAGTGCCGATCGCGCTTCGCGTTTTTCCATATGCGATTCCCCTACCCTCCACTGGGGCGGAAGTGGACGAGGGGATCGTGTCCGGCAATGTCTCGCCGATCATTCGTTACATGCGTGGATGACATTTCGCCTCCTCTGCGGGCTCTTCATCAAGTAGTCGCCGAAGCTCCCGCGGAGAGAACCGCTCGAGATCAAAAGTTAGGTCTTCCTGATCGACAGAAAATGACAGAGCAGGATGATTGTCTCCAAGTCCGTGAAACTCGTCACGCAACTGTTTTTCCAGACGCTGAAGCTCATTCGAAGCGACTGAGGCTGGCAACGGCATAGCTTCATCCTCCAGATGATCCAGCACTCGCCGAAGCGCCGCCTGAGGAAGCTGCTCTGAGTGGGATGCGGCTTGCGCCTGCACGAAAGCCGATGGCGCGGGTTGATCATCTCGACTTTGCTGAAGCTCCTCTGCTGGCTCGTCGGAAAGCGGTCGCAGGAGCTCCTCTGGAGAGAACAGCTCGCGATCTAAAGTGAGGTCTTCCGGATCAGTAGGAAACGACAAAGCAGGATGATTGACTCTTGGCTCGTCGGGAAACTGTTTTTCTATTCGCTGCAACTCCTCTAAAGCAACGGAGACTGCCGACGGCATGGCTTCATCATCCAGATAATCCAGTACTCGCCGAAGTTCCCCCTGAGGGAGCTGCTCTGAATCCAATCCGGCTTGCGCGGAAGCTGACGGGGCCAGGTGATCATGTCGCCTTTGCTGAATCTCCTCTGCCGGCTCGTGATCAAGTAGTTGCCGAAGCTCCCCTGGAGAAAACTGTTCGAGCTCCAAAGTAAACTCTTCCGGATCGACCGACGGAGCTGGATGATTGGCTCCTAGCGCGTGAAGCTCGTCATGCAACTGTCTCTCCAGACGCCGAAGCTCCTCTGCAGGTTCGTCATCAAGCGGTCGCAGAAGCTCCTCTGGAGAGAACAGCTCGCGGTCCAAAGTAAACTCTTCCGGATCGATGTAAAACGAAAGAGCAGGATCATTGTCTCCAGGCCCGTGAAGTTCGTTATGCAACTGTTTTTCCAGCCGCTGGAGCTCCTCTGAAGCCAGGGAGGCTGGCGGCGGCATGGCTTCATCATCCAGATGATCCAGCACTCGCCGAAGCTCTCCCTGAGGGAGCTGCTCTGTATCCAATGCGGTTTGCTCCTGAATGAGAGACCAGGGGGCGTGTTGACCGTCCTGTCCCTCCCCAAGCTCCTCTAGCCGAGTACTCGCTTCGTGCCGCGCGCTGTGCTGCGCAGCGGCGTCGTCGATGCGCCGCGGTAGCATCTGCACAGCGCTTTCTGGATTGAGCGCCACGTTCTGGTCGGAAGCATTAAGCTTAGCGCTTGCGCGACCGGGTTGCGTGGGCACGACCACTCCCGTGGTCCGAAAGGTGTGGAAATATTCCAGGGCTTTGAGGAGAGTGGCATTATTCCCTCCTTTGTACTTAAGTATGGCACCATCGTCGCTCAGCGCCTTGCGGTCCAGCCGAGCAACAATGCTCGATCTGTTGTTTTCGAACAGCCAGCGGCTAAAGCCAACGAGGCTGCTTCCAAGCTGCCCTGCCCATCTGGAGGTCATGCCGCCCTTGATGAGCGCCTGCTCAAGCTCCGAGACGGCGGCAGCATCCTCGGAATAAACAGGCCGCCTGTCCGACTGCCCCCGGATTATGACGCCTCTTGAGTCAACCTGCGGCGCTGCGCTACTTCCTTCTGAAGCGACGTTTGCACTTGGTTGTCGGTATACCGCAATCTCTTCCAGATCGTTCAGCGTCCTCAGTCTCTTCGCTGCTCTCGAAGGAGCGGCGTTATCATCGGGGGCATAATACTTACGAAGGACTCCTACCACTGACCTCATCTGCCCGTTGTTCGGAAAATAAGCATTTGCGTATTCGAGCAGGGACTTGTGGTCCGTTAAATCGGTCGTTCGGCCGCGACCGCGGAAATCATTCGCCAGTTGACGAAGCGCTCGAGTATAACGTTCAACCGTTTCAGGTTTTGGGTTTTTCCAAGCCGCAAATTGAGTAATGACGCGATCGATAAGGTTTCGGTCCTCTGTAGACAGATTGGGATAGGCGGGGTCACGGCCATAATATGCAAGAAGGACGCTTAGCCCTCTCTTCATATATTCGTCTTTCGGGAAGTAAGTATTTGTGTGATCGAGCAGGAACTTGTGGTCCGCTAGATCGATTGTTTGGCCGCGAGCGCGGACATCATTCGCCAGTCGACGAAGTGCCGTAGAGTACTGTGTAGCCGTTGCAGGTAGTACGCTTTTGTGAGGCGCATATTGAGTAATTATTCTATCGATAAGGCTCAGGTCCTCCGGAGACAGATGGGGGTAGTTGGAGTCAATGCCATGATACGCACCAAGAACCCTCAGCCCCGCCTTAATATTTGAGTCGTTCGGAAAGTAAGTATTTGCGTATTCGAGCAGGGACTCATGGTCCGCTAGATCGGTCGTTTGGCCGCGCGTGCGAAGATCATTCACCAGTCTATGAAGTACCTGCGTATAGTGTCTAACCGTTCCAGGTGTTGGCTTTTTCTGAGCCTTATATTGAGTGATCACGCGCTCGATAAGGTGTTGGTCTTCTGTAGACAGATTGGGATAGGCGGGGTCCCTGATGGCGACGGGAGCGGCTTGGCTTGCCTCGGCCAAGCGCTGCTCAAATTGCACGGCCTCGTCCCTCTGCGGCGCTTCGGAGACCGCGTGCTGCACATGCGACGAAGCTGGTACATTAAATGCATTAAAGTGTTGCGGGTCCACGCTAACCTCACCTTCAGGATCATCCGAACAAGTCACTGTGGGCGGGCAAACTTTCGAAAACCTGACGGGGCCGCTGGTCACGTACCGGTCGCACCGGCCAACCTCTGAAACGACATCGCTCGGGATCAGCGTCTCCTCATGATCTGGGCTCTTCGCGCCTACTGGCAGCTTCGAACATTTCGCAGAGTTGTAACACTTTGGGCACTACGAGACCCTTCCCCACTCGGGTGGCGTCCCCACCCCGGCGCCTGCTCAGGATCAGCGCGCCGCAGTACTGGCGGACGAGTCATGAACGGGATCGTGTCAGACATTGTCGCGCCGATCGTCCGCTACATAGGCGGGTGGTCATCTCGCCCTTCCTGAAGCTCCTCTGCGGGCTCTTCATCAAGTAGTCTCTGAAGCTCCCCTGGAGAGAATTGCTTGAGATCAAAAGTAAACTCTTCCGGCTCGATGGAGAACGACAGAGCAGGATGATTGTTTCCTAGCCCGCGAAGCTCGTCATGCAACTGCTTTTCCAGACGCTGAATCTCCTCTGGAGCGACGGAGGCTGCCGACGGCATGGCGTCGTTCTCCAGATGATCTAGCACTCGCCGAAGCTCTCCCCGAGGGAGCTGCCCTGAACAGGATGCGGTTTGCTCTTGCATGAAAGCCGACGAGGAGCGTTGATCGTCCCGTTCTTCCTGGAGTTTCTCTGCCTGCTCCTCATCAAGCGGTGCCAGAAGCTCCTCTGGAGAGGGCGGCTCGCGATCCGAAGTAAACTCTTGGGGATCGATGGTGGACGACAGAGCAGGATGGTTGTGTCCTGGTCCGTGAGGGTCGTCATGCAACTGGTTTTGCGGTCGCTGAAGCTCCTCTGGAGGGTCGGAGACTGCCGACGGCATGACCGCGCTTTCGGGATTGACGAGCGCCACGTTGCCGGGAGGAGGATTGATCAGCGTCCTCTGTCTCTTCGCTGCTCTCGATTGGGCGATATCATGTTCATGATTCATAAGGACGCCGTCGCTCGGCAGGAGATTGCCCATGGCGCGTGCATCCGGCCTTTCGCCAAGGGATTGTTGGACATCGTCAGACGCGTCTTTCGCTGAGGAGGCCGCGCGCGGTCGCCCGCGAGAAACTAAATGATTGGGGTCATGATACGCACGAAGGATGCTCAGCCCTGCCTTAATCTTTCGGTCTTCCGGTAAGTAAGCAGCTGCGTGTTTGAGCAGGGGCTCGTGTTCCGCTAGATCGGTCGTATGGCCGCGAGCGCGGAGATCATTCACGAGGCGACGAAGTGCCTGCGTATAGCGTCTAACCGTCCTAGGTTTCCGTGTTTCCTGAGCCGCGTATTGAGCGATCGCGCTATCGATATGATTACGGTCTTCCATCGATAGATGGGGATAGGTTTCAACGTGCGTACGAAGGATTCTCACCACTGCCGTCATACGTGCGTTGTTCGGAAAGTAAGTAGTTGCGTGTTCGAGCAGGGAGGCGTGGTCCGCTAGATTGGTCGCTTGGCCGCGAGCGCGGAAATTATTCCCAAGTTCACGAAGTGCCTGCGTATAGCGTCTGACCGTTTTCGGTTTCCGCTTTTTCTGAGCCGTGTATTCACTCATCACGCTATCGATAAGGTCCCGGTCTTCTTTAGATAGATTGGGATAGGTGTCATGCGCACGAAGGACGCTCAGCCCACCCTTAATCTGTCGGTCTTTCGGAAAGTAAGTAGTTGCGTGTTCGAGCAGGGACTCGTGGTCCGCTAGATTGGTCGTTTGGCCGCGAGCGCGGAGATCCTTCGCTAGTCGACGAAGTGCCTGAGCATAATTTCTAACCGTTCGAGGTTTTGGGTTTTCCTGAGCCACATATTTAGCCATCGCGCTATCAATAAGGTTCCGGTCTTCCATCGGCAGTTGGGGATGACCAGGGCCCCTTTGGGGATGGCCAGGGCCCCTGCGGCCAGAGCTGGCGTCGATGCGCCGCTGTTCCATCTGCACCGGGCTTTCGGCATTGAGGGGCACGCTCTGGGAAGAGCTATCGCGCTTAGCGCTAGGGCGCCCTCTACGCAGGACGAGTTCTCCCGTCGCCCGAAAGGTCCGGAAATAACCCAAGGATTTAAGAAGATTCGCAGTACTCCCACCGTACGTGTGTATGGCACCGTCGGCGATCAGCGACTTGCTGTCGAGCCGAGCGACAATGCCTGGTAGGTTATTTTCGAACAGCCAACGGCTATAGTTAATGAGGCGGGTTTCGTGTTCATGCGCCGTTCGGCTGTGCATGCCGCCCTTTAAGAGGGCTTGCTCAAGCTCCAGGACGGCAGCATCCTCGGAATAAAGGGGCCGGTTGTCCGAATGCCCTCGGACGATGACGCCTCTTGCTACAACCTGCGGAGCACCACTACTTTCTCCTGAAGTTGCGGTCGCGCTTGATTGTCGGTATATCACAACCTCTTCAAGATCGGGCGGCGCCCTCCGTCCCTTCGCTGCTCTCGATCTAGCCTCGTCATGCTCGTCATTGATAAGGACACCTTCGCTCGGCAGGAGATTGCTCCTGGCGCGTGCATCGGGCGTTTCACCAACGGATGGTTGGACATCATGGGGATAGCTGGTGGCCCGGTGCTCGCTGGCAACGGGAGCGGCTTGGCTTGCCTGAGCCAGTTGCCGCTCAAATTGACCGGTCTCGCCCGTCTGCGGCTCTTCCGAGACGGCCTGCTGGACCTGCTGCCAAGCTGCTACATTGAATGGATCAAAGTGGTGCGGGTCCACGTTAGCCTCACGTTCAAACTCACCTCACCAAGTCTCCTACTCGGGCAAACTTTCGAGAACCTGACGGGGCATTGTCTCGTAGCGGTCGCACCCGCCGACCTCGGAGCTGACATCGCTGGGGATCAGCATCTGCTCAATGAGCTAGGTCTTCGCACCTACTGCGAGCTTCGAACATCTCACAGGTTGTAACGCTTTGGGTCCTCCCTAGGGCCCTACCCATGCGGGTGACGCGCGACCCCGCCCCCCTGGCTAGATGCAAAAAAATCAAAGTGACTTTCTGTTCTCGGATCGGTTGCAGGGAGAGGGGAATGGCCATGCAACCGAAAAACATCGAATTGCGATTTTCCGAGCCAAATTCGCGGTTGTCGGCGATCTCCGTCCGTCGATGCCTGAAAGGATACCGGATCGGCCTCGAAAGAAAGTAATACGGATTTACACCGGAAGCTCTAAGGAGCTTTCACTCAATGATCGTTATCGGCATCAAGGGCTTCATCGGGTCCGGCAAGACCACCGTGGCCCGCCATCTCATCGAGCGGCACGGGTTCGTGCGTGGCCGGTTCGCTGGCGCGCTGAAGGACATGCTGCGCGCCTATCTTCGCTACCGACACTGCGACGCCGCCACCATCGAGCGCATGATCGAAGGCGATCTGAAGGAAAAGCCGACGCCCTGGCTTGGTGGACGGTCGCCCCGGCGCGCGATGGAAGGGTTCGGCGGCCTCCGGGGCCGCGATTTCATGGGGTCCGAGTTCTGGATCGGCACCGAGGCCGACAAGCTCTACATCGAGAACCCGCAGAGTGTCGTGTTCGAGGATGTGCGGCACGCCAATGAGGGCGAGGCCATCGACCGCATGGGCGGGTTTGTCGTCGAGATCGTGCGCCCCGGCCTGATCCCGCAAGATCACCGGACCGAGAAGGCGCAACTCGAAGTCAAGGCGCATCGTTCGGTCCTCAACTACCAGAGCGACATGGAGTCCACCTTCCGCCAGATGGACATTGTAGTCGCCGATCTCGCCGCCAGGGTGGGTCGCGGGCTCGTCTGATGGGCAAGCTCGTCAACCGGCAAGAGCTTGCCGACATCTTCGGCTACTCGCTGCCGACGATTACCGGCATGGGTCGAGAACGGGATGCCCGTCAAGACCCACGGCAGTCGCGGAAAGCAGTTCGAGTTCGATACCGAAGAAGTTCTGAAGTGGTTACTGGTGCGCGAGCGAGCCGAGCGCAAGGCGCACACCGCCGCGTCCGTGAAGGACGGCGAAGAGAACATCACCATCGACAAGGCCAAGCTGCGTTACGAGATCGCGCGCGCAAAGACGGCTGAACTAGAACTGGCGAGGCAGATGGGCTTGGTGCGTCCCATCGATATGATCGCCAAAGTCCTCTCGAATGAGATCGCGAACGCGTGGGCGCGACTACTCGGCATCCCCTCGAAGGTATGGCCTGCGATCCATCTCAAAGTCGGCACTTCCGAGCAGACGAAGAAGCTCGTCAACGAGGTCGAACGGCTGATCCTTGAGGCGTTGGGCGAGATTAAGTCCTACGAGCCCATCGTGGGCGCGGAAGAAGAGCCCCACCTTGAGCCGCCAGCCGTGGACGCGCTCATCGAAGAAGACGGCGAGGACGACGATGTCGAGTGAGTCCACGCCGTTCCGCCCATCGTGGATGAGGTGGCCCCCGAACATTTGTGAAGTCTGCACCGGATGGAAGCAGGAAGGTGGTTGGAACGACGTGTGCCAGCGCCATCGAGTCCATTCACTACGGCGAACCGACCGACGCACGGCAGCGATGCTTCGCATACAGCCGCAAGCCGGATGTCTGATGTCTGTCGCGGTCGTCGAAGAGTTCCACACCGACGCCGCGTATGAAGCCCGGCTTCCTTCGTGCGCAGGTTCGCGAGATCATCGCGCAGAGCTTCAGCCCGCCGCCGAAGCTGACCGTCTCCGAATGGGCGGATGAATACCGGCGTGCTCTCGCCGGAAGCATCTTCGGAGCCCGGCAAGTGGTCCACCGCGCGCGTTGAGCCGTCGCGCGGTATCATGGACGCATTCGCTGATCCTGACATCGAGATCATCACTTGTATGGTCGTGGCGCAGACGGTGACGACGGAAGTCATCAACAACGTAGCTGGCTTCCACGCCCATCTCGATCCTTGCCCGATGCTGATCCTGCAACCGACGTTGCAGATGGCGGAAGCGTACTCGAAGGATCGTCTCGCGCCGATGATCCGCGATACGCCGCCACTCGCGGCGAAGCTGGGCAACCATGCGCGCGATTCCGAAGACACTATCCTACACAAGAAGTATGCGGTGGTCATATCACGATGGCGGGCGCTAACTCGCCCGCATCGCTGGCGTCGCGTCCGATCCGTATCCTGCTCTGCGACGAAGTTGATCGCTATGAGGCGAGCGCGGGAAAAGAAGGCGACCCTGTCTCGCTCGCTATCGAGCGAACGACGACCTTCTGGAACCGCAAGATCGCCCTGGTCTCGACGCCGACCATCAAGCGGGGTTCGCGCATCGAGTCGTCTTATGAGGAAAGCGATCAGCGTCGGTTCTTTGTCCCGTGCCCGAAGTGCAATCATCTGGCAACATCTGCGCTGGCCGCAGGTCCGGTGGCCGGACGGAGATCCTTTGGCTGCTCGTTACCATTGTGAATACAGCGATAGCGAGACCGGCGAAGTCTGCGACTACGGATGGAGCGAGGCCGAGCGCTTGCGCGCCATCGTAAAGGGCATTTGGATCGCGACGCGCCCGGAAGTGAAGGGACACGCTGGCTTCCACCTGAACCGCATCGCATCGCCCTGGCGCGCGCTCGGCGAGATGGCGCGCGACTTCGTACTGGCCAAGAAGCCCCCCGAGCGGCTGAAGACGTGGGTCAACACGCGCCTCGCCAAAACGTGGGAAGTGCGCGGCGAGCGTGCCAACCCGGACTCGATCTATCAGCGCCGTGAAGCCTACAACGCTGCTGACTACCTGCCATCAAGCGTTGGGGCCGTCACAGCGTCGGTCGATATTCAGGATGATCGCGCCGAAATCGAGTGGTGCGGTTGGGGGCTCGACGACGAGTCGTGGTCGCTCGACTACAAGGTCCACTATGGCGTACCGAACACGCCGGGCTTTTGGGAAGTCGTCGATAGCGCGCTGTTACGCACGTTCAGCATCGGCCGGTGTAGAGATGAGGGTCGAGGCGGCGTGCATCGACGCGGGCGGTCACTTCACCCAGCACATTTACAACTTCGTGCGGACGCGCATGGCTCGCTGTGTCTACGCCATCATTGGTCGCTCCGGTGCAAACCGCCCAATCTGGCCTGCGAAGGAACGGTCAATAAGGCCAAGAATGTTACGGTATTTGTCCTCGGTGTCGATCGGGCAAAGGATATGCACTACAAGCGGTTGGAGATTAAAGAGCCCGGCCCTGGATACTGCCACTTTCCGATGCTCGAAAACTACGACAAGAAGTATTTCGACGGTCTGACCGCCGAAAAGGCAATCTTGAAGACTGACAAGCGTGGGTTCACTACAAAGGAGTGGCATAAGGTCCATCAGCGGAACGAACCGCTCGACTTGCGCGTCTACAACATCGCCGCCCGGCTTTCGCTGGACATCAACATGGAGCGTCGCTTGACGGCCCTCCGGGCTGCGGCGGCGAACATTCTCAATGCCGCGCCGCGAACGACCAGCGCCTCGCGATCCGAAGAGCAAATCACGGCCTCGACCCAGGGCGGCGGCAGACGCCGCGTCCGCAATCGTGGCGTTGAAAGATAGGCGGCGTCGCGCTATGGGTCGAAGCATGATGTCAAGCGACGAAGTGCGCGAGGCTCGCGCGACCTTGGGCCGTATGTGGAAGCCCGGCGGAAGTCCGCTGACGTCCAAGAAGCGGCTTGTCGCGCGAGTGAGAGAGCTCCAAGAAAAGGTCCGAGAATACGAAGGTCGGGAGACACCGACTGCCAAGGATGAATAGCCTAAGTGCAGCACTCTACGTCTAGCGCGCGCGCTTGCGGTCCACGTCCTTGAAGATCACGACATCGTCAGGCGGCACTCCACCGGCGAGATAGATACGCAGAAGCATCTCAATCGTTCCGGACACGGCCGATTTGCCCTTCTCCATGTTTTAGACATCGTCGGTGCCGTGCTCTTCGGACAGCCCGAGGGCGCGCACAAGCTCCTGACCAACTTTTTTTCCATATTGGCGGCCTGCTGGATTTCAGCGAGTTGAAGTTCAGTTAAGTATACTCAGGATGAATCAATGGTTCTGCCGCTGTGCAAATGGCTGCTGGAGCAGAGCGTTAAACTCCGCTACGACGTCGAAGTCACCAAAGTCGATTTCGACGCTAAAGTCGGATGCAAGCAGGCCGCGGCCATTCACTGGCTGGAGGATCGCGTCGTGGACGGTACCGGCGTCGGCGCCGACGATCTTGTATTCATGACGATCGGTTCGCTCACTCAAAACTCGGACAAGGGAGACCATCACACGCCCGCCAGGCTCGGGCAAGAGCCGCGCCCGCTTGGGATCTGTGGCGACGGCGCATAGCTGCGCAGGACGCGGCCTTCGGCTGCCCGGACGTCTTCGCCGGCGATATTCCTGCAACCAAATGGGAATCGCGACCATCGGGACTTTAGACGCGCGCATTCCCGCTTATATCTACAAGATCGCTAAACGTGACCCGTTCAGCGGGCAAGGTCGTCGCGGGAGGGATCGTCACGGCGAAGGACTCAAGCTGGCTGCTCAGTTGGACCATAAACCGCCAGCCGCAGCAATAGATCTTCGTCCGACTCTATTCGCTCCTTGTTGATAGGCTCGGCGGTTAGGTGAACAAGTCAATGCAACACTGCACCGGCGAGGAAATTATGCAGGAACGGCTTTATCACCTGGGCGTCCGCGAAGCGGTTCGCTGCTGCGATCCTGGCCTTATGCAAAGGGCGGGCATTAATGACTGGTTGGCTTTGCTGCCTTTGCCCTCGTGTCCGTTGTCAGCAATGGCCGCAACGAGCTGACCGCTCGACGAATGCTTCGCTTCTACCGAAAGCGCATTGCAAATAGAATTGGCTGATCAGGCGATCTTGGGGAAGTATTAGGCGACTGCCCCAAGCTCTTCACTTATATCAATTATCGATCGATTCGACTGCTCACCGCTGATGTTGTTGTATCTTGAGATTATCCAACACCTTCGATCCTTCACTGAACGACCTCGACCAAGATCGCTCCGCCAAATCCAGATAGCCTTTGAGCAACTCGGAGGGATTTTTGACCTCGGCAACGACTTTTAGAAAATTGGCGTGATCGTGCAACGAGGAAGCAGTCAATCTCAATCCGTCTTTCAACATCGCCGCGAAGAAGTTTGTCGTTGCTTCGATCGACTTCTGCCATTCTGGAAACACGAATGAAGCGCGCGAGGCTGCCGTCGACTCTCTAGTGTGCTCGGCGGCGCCACTTGGCCCAGCGGCCGATGCCTGAGCCGCTTGCGGCCCTGGTTGTGTACGGCGTTTCTCGTCTTCGGCTATACTCGCTGGCATTGTGCATCTCCTCTCTGAAGAACTGTTGTGATTGGTTTCGTGGCTCAACCTCCCATCAATTTTCAGAGGGTAACACGATCTCCAATATGTGCCCCCTACCTCTTTTGGTAGGTTTGATCGCGCGTCGCAACAGAGTCCTGACCAAATCCAAAGCGACGATCGAGACTTAAGCTTCAAGGCGCTTCTCGCCAGATCGCAGGCTCGACTAGAAGCGCACGGGCGAGTGGAAGTCACGCGCTCAACTTTTTTGCCCGATGACCAAAGTGCTGACTCGTTTGCGCGGCGGCCGATGGCAACACCCTGATGTCGGAGATGCTCGCTTCGGGGACGGGATCCGGATGGCGTTCAGCCTGCGGCTCAATCATCGCGCGCCGCCTTGTTACAGGAGAGCTGCAGAGCCGACGACGTAGCATACGCATCCGGAGCCCAGCTGGAGCGAATGCTGCGGTCTCCCTTGCAGAACCAGGCCGCCACAAGCTCCTTTGCGCAACCCAGAGCAGGATCAGCAATCCCTACCATATCTGTACGAAACATACATTCGCCCTTGCCATTACACGCTTCTGCAAGCGCATCCGTGGCGTCGCCGCGCGGTGACATCCAGCGGCAATTGCCGCCATACGTGCCGGAAACAACAGAAATACCCGATTGCGTGATGGCATCTCCGGTCGCATCCCGCAGTGCATACACGGCCGCCGCACCAACCAGCGCGGCAAAGCCGACAGTTCCCAATCGCACGAGGAGCCAGCGCTGTGCCGCCGAGGCCGCCCGATAGGCGCCACGATCGCCGTCGGCACTTCGAAGCCGAAATGCAACAGGATCGCAGCGCAAGCCGCCAGGGCGAAAGCAAGAGCGAGCGCGCCGATATGGCCAAGCAGTTGGCTCGCCGTTTCCCAACGCACCACTGGAAAACGTCGGAAGATGATGATGTGTATAAGATAGAGGGCAAGGCTGGCCTCGCCCAGAAAGACAAGCCACCTTGCAGACAACAGCCGTGCTGCTGGGCTGAGCCCAGCAACAAGGATAAGCGCAACCGGCGCCGCCAGCGCGATATTGTTGCGTGCAATATCGAACAGGCTCATGGACGCCCCAAATGGAGGCCGGTGAACCAGAACACCCAGCCAATCGCGCCGACGCCCACAATCGTCATGATGTTGAGCAGAGAGCGAGACGGTCTAAACTTCTGCGCCGACCACACTTCATGGAGCCGCGCCAGACAACAGCCGAGAACGAACTCCCACACCCTGCAAAACGGCGAAAAAGCAGACGATCCAGAGGATAAGCGTGCTTCCGGTTCGGCAGAGCCGCGTCCGTGCCATAGGCGCGAAGCGCAAACAGGTTGATGCGGCCCTGCAGCATGAGCACCGTAAGCTCGATGCCAAGCTCGATTGCAGCGGCTCCAATGGCGCAAACAACCGCGGCGGGCACAGTTCTGATCCGCGCAAGGAGAGGACAAACGAGCGGAAAAACGAGATAGGCGCACCATTCGGTGCTCACTGACCAGGAGACGATGCCGACCTCTTCGTATTGCCAGACGGGCGCAACAGCGGCGACATTTGCGAAAAAACCAGCTTTGAACCATCCCGTGTTGAAACGGGACGAGGTGCGTTGAGACTCCTTGCCGGCGCCTTGGTTCCGAGAAGCCACGGCCAGACCTCGGTCCGGTCAGTAATTCGACGAGAAGGAGAGCAACAAACAGAGGATAGATTCGCACTATGCGCGCCATGAGAAAGTCCGGCATCGCTTTCCGCGGACTGCCCACAATCGAGCTGTCATAGTTATATTGAATGACAAAACCACTCAGCGTGAAGAAGACGGACATCCCGAGCAGGCCGAGCGTCCCGGCGCTGATATCAAGCCAGAGACTGGGTCCCTGCAGGAACAGGCTGCCGCCGTGAGACAATGCCACTGCTGCTGCCGCGGATACCGGTCAGCGCGGATACCCACGACGTCGGCGCCCGATTGTGGCGCCGACGTCGGTACTCACGAGCCGGCTTCGGATGGGTCGAGAGGAGTCTGGAGCTCGACTTTGATGGGTCTTTCAATCGAACTTATAGGAGGCTTGGAAGAACGTACCCCAGCGCTCCATGCTGTACTTCCCAAATCCGGACGGCTCACCCACGCCGCCGCTGCTGCTGCACAGAGAGTCGCCCCGTTTACTGGTCCACATGGCCCAATAGCGACCACCCACGCCGACGCTGATGTTCTTTGTGAGGAAGTAGGACAACACGCCTTCAATCTGGACTCCGCCACCACCATTGCCGTGGTGTTCGTCAAAGGTGGTCTTGTCGCGCAAGAGACGGTAGTCACGTCCCTTGAAATCGGTCCAGGGCAGGTAAGCGATATCAGCGCTCAAGCGCCAACGCTCGGTCAGCATAGTTTCGGCGCTCAGGCCGATCCGAGGCGCATTTCATTGAGTATCCTCGCCGCCGACGACCGTTCTGTCTCCAGGCATTAAACATGAAGACAGCGGGTTGGCCACCTCCACGCATCGTATCGAGTCCGAACTCTGGCCATAGTAGGTCCAGCCCATAAATCCACCAACCTTGAAGTCGCAGCCGCGCAGGAAATCGTAACCGACGTCACTCGTGTAATAGGTGAACCGTCCATTTGCTTGCCCTGATATCGTGTTGACATACGAGCCGCCCCAATCTTCATCGTTCATGTTTCCTTTGTTGAACTGCCCAAGACCAATATTGCTCTTCAAGAACACTCCCCAAGGGCTATCAAGGCGGCCGAATAACTCCCCGGACAGTCCATCCAGTCCGTGATAAGTGAGCCTCGATATGAGCATGCTGGGCTCATCCGGCCAGTCATGGGGCACTGCGCTGTGGTCCCACTGGAATCGTCCTCGGCTCAACCAGAGCCGCGAGCCGCCTTCGAATGACCAGCCGGACGCGTAGGGAATGGGCGATACGTTGCTGGCTGACTTCGCGTACAGCGGCGCATTGGACCATTCCGTCGCTTTTGGGTCCGCGTCAAAATGGTAGTTCAGACCAATCTTTCCGATGTGATAGTTGCTGGACAGGTTGGTTGTGTTCGGCGGCAGAATAGCAGACGGGTACTGTACTGTCGCAGCGGTCGCGACACCAGGCCCGCCAAAATGCCAATAGTCATACTCAACGTTCACCGACCCTGCAGGCGTAAGGGCTTGCTCGACGCCCAGCCCGATGACACCACCAACGCGACCGTAGTCGAAATGCGTTTTCTCCTGTGGCATGTCGCCGCCTTCGGACGTTGTTGACGACGTCGCCCCGATTGTTTTGCCAGGCTAGCCTGCCTTGAGATAGGCCAGCGTGTGCCCGAGCGCGCCAAAGGCGTAACCAGCGCGACCGGTCCCGCTGGCAAAGAGGTTCGGACCTGCCTTGCAGTTCGCGCTCACAACGAAGCCGGAAGGGGCTAGGCAAGTATTTGTGCCGTCGGAGACAGCACCGCTGGCATCCAGTTCGATGCCAAATACCCAGCGGTTCTTCTGCCAGTTGTAGCCGATCTGACCACCTGCAAGGAACGTCGGGGTATCGACGATGCCGCCGTAGATTGATGGACCACGGGGATTGCTGAAGGAGGTTCGGCCGTACCCACCGCCGACGTGTCCGCCAATATAGCCGCCCGACCAGTTCCACACCGCCGCTGGCAGTTTCAGTTGTGGCTCAAGGTCCGCCGCCTTGGCTGCGCTGCTTGCGACCAGCGCAATTGTTGTCGCACCACAAACAATAATTCTCGATCGCATCAAAGGTTGCCCTGCACTTCCCGGTCCATAATTCGGCTCCTTAAGTTCTCGTCGCACGGCAAATCGTTGGGGCAGACCAGACACTACCGCTGCCCGCGCCAAGTCGGACCCGACGATCACCATACTGCGACTGGTGATGATGCTCTGAACGGAGCAAGCCCCGTGCCGAGCCAAATTCGTATGCTGTGCCGGCATTTCTTGAGAGTGTGTCGCGTCACCTTAGTGACAATGGTCTGGAGTCTGACCATCGAAGCGCCCGACGATCTCACCATCGCGCAGTGAATGTGCGAGGCAGGCCCAATGCGCGACATTCGCATTTCGTGGAGGGGGCGCGCGGCAAAGCGGGGTATCGACCAACTAGTTTCGGAGTAACGTGATAAGAAAGCCATCTTATGAGCAAGCGAAGCTCCGCTTCACTGTTGCGCTCGTATCGTCTCCACGCTGAATGGCCGACTCGACATGCCGTCGATCATGAGCTTGAGATACATGTGGTGATTTTCGAGGTCGAGGGACTCAATCGCGTCAAAACGGGATTGACACTCGCGGGCGACGTATCGCGCATCCTCGCCGCCTGCTCGGAACGAAATGATGGTCCCTGCCGAGAACGGCATACCGAATATTCGGATCGAGGTTGATGCAGGTACTGATGGGCGACCGTAAACCTAACCCGATACTTGCGCAGTTCCGAGAGCATGTTCGCGAGCGCGAGCGTCGTGAAGCTCTGAAATTCGTCGACGTATACGAAGAACTCTCGCCGACGAGTCGGAGGACAATCAGCGCGCGTGTACGCTGCGAGCCCGATCATGGTGACAAGGAGCCCACCAAGCAGGGAAGAGGTGTCGTCTCCGATCCGACCCTTTGCAAGGTTTACGATGAGGACCTTGCCATCATCCATCGCCTGCCTAAGACGCAAGTCCTGCTTCGAGGAGGTTAGGATACGGTTCGGCAGGGGGTCCGTCAGAAAGGCGCCGATTTTGTTTTGGATGGGCGCGATGCCGTCCGCGCGGCATCCAGAGGACAATCGTTCGAATTCTATCTCAAGGAAGCGGCGCACCGCTTCATTCTGCAGTGATCGCGAACTGCCGCCGAACGCCTAATTCGAGATCACATCCAGCACATCGTGCATCGTCGCAGAAGGTTGCTCCAGAACGGCCATGAGCACGTTGCGCAAGATGTGCTCCATACGGACGCCCCAGGCGCCGGCCAAGTTCGCTTCCGCGCCAGAAGGGTACCGTCGTGAACTACGACTTGCCCGATCGCGGTGTAGAGCGCCTGCCGCCCGCAACTCGACTTCACCTCGTAGATTTCGCGCAAGACGCCGCCGGCCTGGACCCCGAGATCAACATAGCCATCCTTGAAAATGGTCCCGTTGCTGCGAAGCTTGCGCTCTCGCCAGTAGTGCACCGCGCGAACGATATCGCCATGTCGGGAGACGTATTCGACCTCTTCTAGGCGACGCCTCCGCTTCTTGCCCGAGAATTCGTCGAAGTCTGTTCCGAGACGCCGCTGTGCAGCGAGCGCGTGCGGAGTCGTCTCTCACGGCGGCTTCCTTGAAGTCGATCGCCAGCTGTACGAAGCGCGCAACTTCGGCCGCCACCAACCCCACCGTCGTGCATGAGGTAGACGGCACCCGTCTCGGCATCTTGTGCGAAGAAACCTGATTCGACAGCAGCTTCAAGATTGCCGTCCTCCCGATATCCTCCAAACGGGTACCAACGGCGGGGATCGAAATCTCCTGCGACCCGAGCGGAAGCAACCCGTACCAGTATCGGTCGTTGTGGTGCACGGTGATTCGCCGGCTGTCCGGACGCCAAATCACGACGCGCTTTTCCTGTCCCCGCCACGTCTTTTGAAGCCGCGCCTCTAGCTTTTCTTGCGCAAAGACCTTTTCTATCGTCGAATCGATCAGGTTCAACATGCGCCCTCTCCTACATCCCGCGATATCGGATCACCTTTTTGGTTTTGTTGCACCGGGAACATAGGTCTATGCGTCGGTCAAACCCGGCGGCTTTAGCAAGTTCATTGGTCTTGTGATTTGCATGTTGCCGGACGGACAGCTTGAGGTCCTCTGTAATGCAGTCATCGCAGATTGCTGCCGGCGCGCGGCACCTTACGAGATTACTAACGTCCTCCAAAACGGTCATACCAATCTGCCTTCCCGCGCGGCATATGCTTTAGCGCTCTATCAGCCCCATTAGGATGGCTTTGGCGCGTATCGAGACTTCCATGTAGTGCTGCGCCGCCTTGATGGACCTATACCGCCCCGGATCATTTTGAGCGATGTTGGGATCAGATAGCAGACGCTGGAGCCGCAGCCGGCGCCATGCCTGTATGCGACGGAAGCGCGGGAGGATGGCCGGATCTATCCTATCGGTCCTTTGAAGCTTTCTCGCCATGATTGTGAGAGCTTAACGCAACTCGTCGGGACTATGGAAGGCCGTTCGGTGATCTTACGGACGCGATAGCGCACTGGTCCCCGGGGCCTTGCCGAGAGAAGCGATGGGCGCAACCTCGGCATCGCCCAGCTTGACACCCAATTCATCCGTCGGTGGCGACCTAAAGCAAGCCGGTCCCGCAGGGATACCATGAACTCTCGCTCCACTTCGGCTGAAGTGCTTATCTGCGCTGCTGCTCTGATGGAAAGATCATCAGAAGCTACCGGCACAATGCTGCTATCGCTCCAAGCGGTGTCAGGCATGAAAGCGGAGAGCCATAGAGAAGGTCAGGAATTCATCACCTCAACAAGTACGTTCGCGAATCGGCGGCCGCGCTTACCGCCGACGCTGTTGCTGAACGAGCGAAGCATCTCCTAGACCATCTTGGGGCGAAGGGGTTTGGCGCAAAACCGAGGGATATTACGGCGTCACCTTTTTGCCGTCCGACACGCCTCAGTGGAGATCGGAGAAAACGAGCGTGTAGGTGAAGCTCTGCCTCAGAAAGGCTGCACCGCCAAGGTGGCGATGCTAAACTGCCCAACGTATAGGAGCAGCTGGAAAGGCAGGGTGAGCTGATCTTGATATTCGAGGGCGCGGTCGATCCGATCACCGCAGTGATCGGGGGCGCTAAACACTAACGTCTGATCTCATTCGGAGGTGTCCGGTTGATAACAAGTCTGTCCGAACGCCCAGCGCTACAAGTAGTCAGCCTGACAGTCGTGAAGGCTGTGATCTTCATTCTCTTCATCCTGTGATGATGAACGGCGCGGCTTCGCCCGAGCCCCACCTGGACGCGCAGTGTAGGGCGAGCAAACCGACCGGCAGAGCCAGACATAAAGTCTTACGCATTGCCGCGTAAACGATGTTGCGGTCGACACTCTGGAAAGCCAACCGCGATCACTGGCATGGATTCTGCAGACCACAAACAGCATGGAAGCGACATCACAACGTCGGCTGTTTGATGTTCGTTCGAATGGTGCGCACGTCGTGTTCGTGAGGTGATATGCGATCTGGAGTTTTCGTTTGGGGCGCGGCAATTGCACTTGCCGCACGCGGTGTCGCTCATTCTGCGGATCTCGATCCGGTGGCGAGGCTCCCGCCTGCACTGTGGAGCTGGACCGGAGGGTACATTGGCGTGCACGGCGGCGGAGGTTATGGCCGGACATCCTTCAGTGATCCCTACGGCCCATCAATCTATGGTGACATCGTCAGCACCCCCGTATTCTTGGCCGGAGGCCAGGTCGGCTACAACTGGCAAACGGATAGGTGGATTTTCGGCACCGAACTCGATGCGAGCCATGCTGTCTCCGATGGCACAAACAGCTGTCTTGCCTTCTCGGGCGCTGTTGTGATCGCTACTTGCAAGGCAGGTCCAAACGCCTTTGTCACAGGGACTGCCCGTATGGGTTACGCCTTCGGCCTAACAGGCCAAACGCTGGGCTACATCAAGGCAGGCATGGCCTGGCAACACAACCGAGGCAACATCGCCAACAACAACGAATTCGAGGGGCGCTTTGCTGGCTTCCCGCAGCATACAACGCGGTTCGATTATAGTCGCTTCGGCTGGACCGTCGGAGTCGGCCTTGAGCAAGCGCTTACATCTGCTTGGTCTGTCAAATTCGAGTACGACTACATGAGCTTCGATGGAACGCGTCTGGCGACCCCGCCGACGGCGCAGTTCCCGCCCCCTGCCATCATTGCCCCCAGCATAACCAGCTTGTCCAGCAACTATCACATCGGAAAGATCGGATTGAATTACCGTTTCGGCGGCGAGGCGAGCGGGGCGGAATGGTTCGATGCATCGGTCTATCCGGGACGAGCGGCCGCCAAAATGAAGCCTGTTTTCGATACGAGCGACTGGTCGTTCGAAGGGGGCTCGCGGGTCTGGCTCAGCAGAGGCACATTCCAGTGGGACTACACGAATCCGCCGCCGATACCCGGAGATAGCGGCATTCCCAATTCAAGGCTCACCTATCACGGCTTGGACGGCATTTCCGGCGAGCTCTTCGCACGTCTGGATAGTCCTTGGGGGATATTCCTGAAAGGCAACATTGGCATCGGACGCTTCAACAACGGAAGGATGAACGACGAGGACTCGAGCATCGGCAACACGGCCTATAGCAACACTCTGTCAGATCAGGCCAACGGACGGTTCATGTACTACACCGCCGATGTCGGTTACGATTTTATGCGCGGTAGCACCTACAAGCTGGGCGCTTTTATCGGCGGCACTTACTTCGGCCAAAAGTCGGATTCGATCGGATGCGTGCAGACAGCCTCTCCGTACGGGGCATGCGGGGTTCCGGTCCAGCAAATCATCGGCAGTCAAGATGCCAATTGGGATGCGTTGCGCGTCGGCCTTAACGCCGAGACTAAGCTGTTTGAGGACTGGCGCGTGAGCGCAGATGTTGCTTACCTGCCATGGACCGACTTTAACGGTCGCGATAACCATCTCCTCCGTCCTGAAACAACTTTCTACCATCAGCGCGGGCAAGGTGGTGGGGGCGTACAGATCGAAGGAACGCTGTCGTACTTCCTCAGCAGAAACTTCAGTATCGGCGTCGGCGCTCGGTACTGGGCAATGTGGACCAAGAACGACAGCGATGTCATGTTCAACTGCAGTGGCTGCAGCGGCCGAGGCACGCTCGTCCAGATCCCTGCACTCGCGAAGTACAGCATGGAGCGATGGGGCACCTTCCTAGAGGCGTCCTACAAGTTTGAGTGAATCGGTCTGCAAGCGCGGTTGCGCCCCATAAGTCTTCTAGACAATCTAATCGATGACACGATGAAAGCCTGCAACGCGTTGGCTGCGCCGCAACTGCCTCAGGGCGAACCGCGCACGGAGGGCCGTTGTCGAGCTTCGAGCAGCCTTCATGCCTTCTTTTTGTGGAAGAATGAATCCAGATGAACCGTCGGCAGCCAATGCAAAAGCAAAGATGGTTCTCGTACCTTTGTAGCTCCGCAATCATCTTCTCTTCGCCTTCGCCCGCATTGGCAGCCGATGTACGGCGGGCCAGTCTGCAAATGACGGACTGCGCGCCAGTGAAGAACGACAAGCAAGGCTTGTTGTTCTTCGACAAAGCGGCCGCAGCCCAAAGGACAGCTCGCCTTCTCAGGAAATTGGGGACAGCTCACCTTAAAGAGATCGTTGCCAGTCCCAGTCAGACCGCCCTCAACCTCGATGTCGCCCTTGAACCGTTCGTTGGTAGGCTAGTCGAGATCCGAAACGTGAGATGCCTCTACTCGACTGATGGCTACCGCTGCATTGCACATCGGCGCGAAATAGCTCCTGTTGTTTTCACCCAGGCTGTCGAACCAGCGGCAGAACAGGAAAGCCTGAAAACGGACTGCGCCCTGCTCGACAGGGTCCTGTCTGCCGCCTGCAAAAGGAATATTCGGATAGTCACGACCGACTACAGGGGAGATCTCTCGCGCGATTCTGCAAAGGGCCTCGTCCTGAAGGTGCCGAAAATTGAAATCATAGCGGCGTCACTACCGAAGCGATAGCTGAAAGTAGAAGAGGTCCTGGTCAGGACGCTTTCCGCCTGTGGGGAGCGGGTCGCTGCCGGCCCGGAATGAGCCGGAGTCGAGGATCCTGGGCACTATCCATTCTGCGCAGGGCTTGCAAGAAGCTCGACGCGCCGAGACTTACTAATGCGCATTCATTGACTCTGGAGCGAATGCTCCGGTCTCCCTTGCAGAACCAGGATCACCAATCCGCGCCATGCCTGCATTGAAAGTGCATTCGCCCTTGCCGTTACAGGCTGCTGCGAGCGCAGCCGTGGCGTTGCCGCGCGCCGAGATCCAGCGGCAGTTGCCGCCATACGTGGCAGAAACGACCGAAATATTAGATCGCGGAACGGTAGCCCCGGCCGCATTCCGCACCGCATACGCGGCCGCCGCACTGACGAGAGCGGCAAGGCCAACACTTCCCAATCGCACGAGGCGCCTGCGCTGTCCCGGCGAGGCCGCCTGATAGCAGCTGCGAATTCGCCTTCGGGCCGGCACCTCGAAGCCGAAATGCAGCAGGATCGCGACGCAGGTGGACAGAGTAAGAGCAAGAGCGAGCGCGACGAGATGGCCAAGCAGCTGGGTCGCGGTTTCCCAGCGTACTACCGGAAAACGCCGGTAGATGGTGATGTGTACAAGATAAAGGGCAAAGCTGGCCTCTCCGAAGAAGACAAGCCACCTTGCCGACAACAATCGTCCCACACTGCTGACGGGCTGAGCCGCCGCGACAAGGATGAGCGCAACCGGCGCTGCCAGGGCGATATTGTTGCGTGCAAGATCGAACAGGCTCATGGTCGCCCCAAATGGCGGCTTGTGGGCGGTAAACCAGAACACCCAGCCTATCGCGCTGACACCAACAATTGCGGCGATGTCGAGCAGAGCGCGAGATGGTCTGAAATCCTGTCCCGACCACACTTCATGGAGCTTCGCCAAACAACAGCCGAGGACGAATTCCCATACCCTGCAAAACGGCGAAAAGTAGACGATCCACAGGATGAGCGTGTTCTTCCAGTTCGGCAGAACCGCCTCCGTCCCATAGGCATGAAGCGCAAAAAGATTGATGCGGCCCTGCAGCAGGAGCACGACAAGGTCGATGCCGAGCTCGATTGTGACTGCTCCAATCGCGCACAAGATCGCGGCAGACACGGTTCTGATCCGCGCAAGTAACGGGCAAACGAGCGGAAAAAAGAGATAGAAGAACCATTCAGTGCTCACTGACCAGGAGACGATGCCGATCTCTTCGTACTGCCAGACGGGTGCAACACCGGCGACATTTGCGAAGAACCACGTTTGAATCATCCCGAGTTGAAACGGGACGATTTGCCACGAAAATCCCTCAGCGGCCGCCTCAGTTCCGAGAAACCAAGGCCAGACCATCGGTCCGGTCAGTAATTCTACGAGAAAGAGAACAACAAACAGCGGATAGATTCGCGCTATGCGTGCGACGAGAAAGTCCGGGATCGCTTTCCGCGGGCTGCTCACGATCGAGCTGCCATAGTTATACTGAATGACGAAACCACTCAGCGTGAAGAAGACGGACATTCCGAACACGCCCAGTGTCCCGATGCTGATATCGAGTGCGAGACTGGGTCCCTGCAGGAACACGCTGCCGCCGTGAGACAAGGCCACCGCTGCTGCCGCGACAAACCGGATACCGGTCAGCGCGGGTATCTGCTTAGCCATCGATGTCGCTCGTCATTTGCGAATGCGGTACAAATCCTGGCGATCGATGGCACAGGCAGGCAGCTGGGGAGAGAGCGCAATAGAGGTAAGGAGTGCCGGTCGCATCGCGCGAGCGTGCCAAGCGATCAGCCAGCCTCCTTCGGTAGCTCAGATCCTGATCAGAGCGCTCGCGCACCTTACTGGGAAGCCGACTGGCGCTGAAACTCTGACTTCTGGTGGGGCTGTTCGGATTCGAGGCCCATATTTGGCGCTAACCGGCCCTGCCAGGCGCGTCCCTGGACCAGTCACCACATGCTCACTGAACTGCGCATTCCGCCCCGACCGCTTCCCGAATGGAGGGCCGTGGCCAGCCAACTTGCTCGCTATACGAGGCGGAGGTTCGGGCGCCACAGGTCTTCGCTGCAAGTCCACGTCAGAGCGGAGCAAGAGACTGGCATTGGCGACACACGATTAATCCCAGCCTCCAGTCACAACGGGACCAAACGACAGATCGGGTCCTTTGGTAGCGCCAATCTGCGCGCGCTTTCATTTTTTTTGACAGCGACTGTCAACGAATCTCGCTGCGGATCGGCGCAGCAATTCATTATTCTTTTCCTGCACGACTGGCTGCGCTTTCGCTTGGTCCTCGTGCCAGAGAAGGAAAGGAAAACGCGATGAGAAAGAAGATCGCTGAGATCAAGACCACGATCCGCACCACCACTCCGTACACGGGTACGCTCTAGGCTGGTGCGACGGATGCCTTGAATGCATCTACCTGATGAAAGCATAGCGGCATCGGAGGGTGGTCCTATCGACCACCCTCCTTTGTGACAGGTTTCGGGAGAGTATAATGGTCGATTTGATCCAGCAGCGCGTGCTTCCAGCGATATCATCATCTGTCGAGCTCAGTCCAATCACGATTTTGAAGGTAGAAGCGGGCATGGCTCCGGTGCCGACGATCAAATCGGCCCTCGCGAGCTCCAATTCCAACTTCTCCATCACCGACGGCGACTGGCGGACCGGCGGCTGTCTTGCCGGGCTGCAAGCGCTCATCGACGTGGAACTGAGGTGGGCGAAGGAAAATAGGCACGAACTGATTGAGGAGGCGCAACAATCCTTGAAGCGGCTATTCCCCCTCCTGGTCAGCGACGCCTTTACCGTGCCGAAGGATCTCACCAATACTTCGAGCAAGGAGGAGCGTACCCGGTTCTACCATCATGAATATCAAAACAAGCTCCTGGTCGGACTAGCCGAATTCCTGATCAAGTGTGCCAAACAGCTCAACGAGCGTCACATCATCGTCATCGACCGGGCGGCGGCCCTGTCCGGCTCGGCCAAGAATCTGATCAAACTACTCGTCAGGCTGGACGACAATGCGCGGCTGTTTCGGTTTGTCCTGATCGATTACGAACAACGCCTCTATCTTCCGGAGGCCAGCGAAGTTCATTTCGGCAGATATAGCTCGCAAGAGCTGGGCACGATCCTTGATCGGGACCAGCCTGCCGAGAAACGACGGCAGATCTATGAGACAAGCGGCGGCAATCCGTTGATTGCGGAGGCTTTGAGCAAATGCGCGGCAGCAGGATTGCCGGTCGTCGGCTATCTCGATTCGACCGCGACCGTGGATCTCTATCTGGCGAGCCTCAACACCGGGGAACGGCATAGCCTTCTCAAATCGTACATTGAATCCGATTGCACGACGCCTGATCTGATCGCGCAACGAAACTATGCAATTTTTGAGTACGCGACAGCGGACCATCTGCACGAGCAGTTGCACCGCGCTCGCCTGGACCGCTATTTGGCCGGCGAGGCGCCACTCGTGATGCTTCATGCGCTATCGATACGGGACAAATTCAAGCGTCTGGAACTACTTGCAGAGCCGAGTCAGATCCTTCAAAGCATCGGCCTGTATGATCTCTGGTTTAGCTACTTCGGCGAACTTGTCGCCGATCCTGCGCTTCGCACCTACGGCTCGGGAGATGCTCCAGTGAACGCCGCCTTCATCAACGCGGCTTTTGTGCTGTATTCGCTTGGCTGCGGGCGGGTGTCGGTTCCCTATCTGGATGAATTCTACAAAACCTTCCCAAAGAGCCGATACACGCCGACGGTTCTCTACGCTCAATCAATGACGTATGGACGCTATCAGCAGCCGGTCAACCTCACGGTGGCCGAAGAATATGCCGTGCGAAACCTGGAAGTTATCGAGCGTGATTTCAAGAATCATGACAAGTACGATTACATCAAGGTGTTTGCAGAGAACGCCTATGCCTACATCAAGGCCAAGCAGGAGAAGTATCAGGAAGCCCTCGCCCTTTGCGCGGAAGGCCTTGGCAAGATGCTAAAGGCGTATGGCGACGAGCGCTTCAGGCTTCACCAGTCGATTCTGATCTACAACACCAGCCAGGTCTATGAACTCGTCGACGAGCTTCCCCGGGCCGAGAAGCAGTTGCGTGAGGCCATTGCCTACGATCCCTATTATGGAGAGTATCACAATGACATGGGTAACCTGCTTTCGAAAGTAGCCGGAAGGGACGCTGAGGCTCTCGAGGCCTATGCACGTGCCATCGAGCTTTGCCCACCCTATTACGAAGCTCATCTGAACAGGGCCGCCCTTCGCAACAGAATGGGAGATGCGGCGGGCGCCCTGGCCGATCTCGACAGAACACTCGTCATCAAGCCGAATGAATGGCGAGCTCACTTCGAGAAGGGTAACATCTTGCTGCGGCAAGATCGGCCGAACGCTGCTCTGGAGTCCTATCTGGCGGCGGCCGAGATCAATCCCAACAATCCCGATTTGCAGAGCAATCTCGGCCTTGCCTATTCCGAGCTTGGCAAGGCGAACGAGAGCATCGCGCACTATCTTCGGGCCCTTGAGCTCAACCCTCGGCATGCGCCGACGCACAACAATCTCGCCATCGAGTACTTCAACGAGGGCCGGCCGGATATATCGCTAAACCACGCCACGGTCGCCGTCGAGATTGGGGGAGATCCAGATTACCTCCTCACCCGTGAGCACATCCAGAAAAGTCTGCAAGCTGACCAGGCTTCGCGGCGGGAGCGAGCTTCTGTTTCTTCCGCAAAGCCAAGATGAGCTCGCGGCTCATGGCAGTCTTGCTATCGAATCCGGGCGGCGCGCAACAGGAATCGCCAAGGAAATGGGTGCTGCACTGGAAGATTCGACGGGGTCTCGCGAACGTTGTTGCGGCAAGCGCTGCAAGTGAGGCTAGCCGGCAAGGGGAATGCGTTGGCCGGCATTTTCTGGCGAATGATTGAACTCCGCGAGCAGTTGACAGGTAAGTATGATGCCTTTTGCCAAGTCGTCCCATTGCGAGAGGCTTTGTCATCCGCTTGTGGGCTCAGGCTCATCGCACCGATTTCACCTCACTAGACCAATGCCACCCATCTTCGGGTTTGTGTCAAGGGATATCCACTCGACGATGCTCGACGAGCCAGGTCAACAATGAGTGGGGCGGGCACACGGCAGTTCGTCTATCTCTCGCATTTGATCATCCAGATCGGCGGCTGGGCGTTCCGGATCGGTATCCTGATCGGCCTTCTGCAATCCGGCACGAGCGCCGCGGGTATAGGCATTGCGGTCACTTTTGCGCCTATCATGCTGGGGAGCCTCTTGCTGTCGCCGCTGGTCGACAGAGGCGACCCGATCTCAGCCATGATGATCGTCAATTCTGTTCGCATATGCGCGCTGCTCGCCATCTTCGGTACCGGCGAAGCCGATTCATTTCTGAGCTATGCCGCGATGGCCGTCCTGAGCCTGGTCCAGCCCGTCTACCTATCTGCGGAAGTTTCCTTCTTCCGTCGTATTACGTCGGAAGACGGCATGATCTCGGTTCTGCGCAACATCGCCAATATCGACTGGCTCACCTATCTCTTGGGAATGTTTGCAGGTGCCATGCTGTCCGATCAATTGCACCTGCCCGGCGTTTTGGTCTTCAACATATCGGCGATCATATTCTCCTTGATCGTGCTCCTTGGCATCAAGCAGCAGTTCAGAAGGACACCGGCAGTCCTTGAGGCGCGGCCTTCAGGTACCATCCTGGACCTGGCACCACTCTATCCCGCATTCCTTGCTGTCTTTCTGCTCAATCTCGGCGCCGGCATCATCAATGTCTATCCCGCGATACGTGCCACAGCTGACGGGGTTCTCGACAAGAGCGTGTTACTGACGATCGTCATGAGCAACGGTGTTTTCGCCTTGCTGGGCGCGCTAACCGTCAAGCCGATTTTCGAGCTGTTGGGCGCCTTGCCAACCATCGCGGGGGCCGCAGTGCTGCTTGCGGCGTGCCTTGCAATGATGTCACTCGATGCAGGTCTGTCTGTGGCAATCGCGTCCAGCAGCGTGATGCTTGGCTTTGGCCAAATATTTGCGGCTGCCGCTCACGCGCACATGGTCTCTTCGGTGGCTCCCGACCGGGCCGGTCGCCTTTCGGGGCTATTTCAAGGTTGCACCTATAGCGGCGTTGCGGGAAATGGCATTGCTTTGTCCCTTTTGGGTGATCGTCTTTCCTTCGCCATGGTCGTCCTCCTATGCGCCGCGAGCGCCTTTGTTGCTTTTGCGGTCGCGGCCGTTGCCGTGGTCACATCACGCGGCTCTCAAGCTTCACGTCCTGGCGATCACTAGATCAGGTGTCCAGACCATGCCATGGGATCAGCTGTTCCTTTTAGAACGTCCCTTTGCAGATCCGGCCCTTCCAGGACGGGAATTCTATTGCTGGCACTGCTTGCTGCTGGACGGGTTGCTGTCCGCATTTCCAGGCTGCGCTGCGAGGCTCGACGTCCGTCGAATTTCCTGGGCGAGGCCACGAGCCGCCCTCATCGAGAGGCTTGGGCAGGATCATCAGTCCGCGCCAGTTCTGATTTTAGAGAAAGGAAGCTCTTTACCAGAGAATGCGAAGCACACGAACGGCCTCGCCTATGTCGACGAACCATTTGCAATTCTTCATCTTCTAGCCGCGCGCCACGGATTTCCAGAGCCTTACCCTCGAACAGTCCGCACCTTGTAGGCCCATGATGGCCGTTAACGACTTGATGCCAGCAGGGGCCTATCCGGAAGCTTCGATTGAGCGGCTTGCTTGATCTGCCGAGTTGGGGCCTCGAAGGGCGATGGCTGTTGATCCCGGCTCAGTATTTCTGACAGCGCCCAGCGCTCAAACTGTTTGACAGCCGCGTTATTTCGCGCTTGCTCATTGACAAACATGTAGATTGAGCGGTTGACCGGCACAAAGCCAAATGGAGCTACAAGCTCTCCTTTCTCAAGGTTGCTTCTGACCAGGATTTGCGAGGCTATCGCGGCTCCCAGCCCACTTTTTGCCGCCTCCATCGCCAGGGAAAATGTATCGAACACGACCTTGCGAGATCCCTGCAAGCATATTGCAGCTGCGCTGGCCCATTCGCTCCAGGCGTCCAGCCTCTCGGCCTCGTGCAACAGAGAGATAGATCGAATATCTTTCGGGTTCTTGATCGCCTCGAGGGTGGCAGGCGCACAGACGGGGCCAATCATCTCATTTGAAGCGTGCGCCTCGCGGACAGGAAGCGGCCACTTCAGCCGGCCGCCGACAAACAATACGTCCAACGCGCCAACAGCGAGCGCGTCAAGATCGCCTTCGGTTTCAAAGAGAAGGTCAACGTCCTGATGGAGTTGGCGGAACCGACCTATACGGGGTAACAGGCCGTGCGACAAAAAAGTGGCCGAACACCCGACCACCACGGAACGTCCCGCATGGCGCCTTCGTAGCTCATAGCATCCTTTCTCGAGCATCGTGAACGCGCTCGCACAGCTGCGCTTGAGCTGTTCGCCGTCGGATGTCAGCCGCACGCCCGAACTGTGCCGAATGAATAGCCTCCTGCCGAACCAATCCTCAAGAAGGCGCATCTGGTAGCTTACCGCGCCGGTCGTCATGTTTAGCCGCTCGGCCGCCCTCGAGAAGCTTGGAAACTCGCTGACCGCCTCAAACAGATGGAGACTTTTCAGGATCGGTAACTTGCGCATCTTTCTTTCCTGCCTCTGGCTTCGATAGCCGCCGTGCAGCCGTGCTGTGTGCTCCGCCTTTTTCTCCAGCACGACAACCGCCGTCACTGACTGCCGGAGCCGCGCACGACTGGGACCTCTTTCGGGATCGGCCTGTGCCGGAGAACTCAACGGACCTCGCTCCCTGCCCGGTCGGATCTCGATCCCGAACCACAGCTCGCTTCGATATCCATTCGGATACAGCGTTCATTGCGGCACGATTTGTCCAGAAGCCGGAGCCGAGCTTGACGTGGAAATGGCAACTCATGAGCAAGTCCGCCTCCGCAATGCTTCGACACTCGCCGGCGAGGCGCCTGGCCAGCCATCTTGCACGACGAACTGAAAGTTGAGGGAGAATCGAACACCCATGGCGGCGTGTGAACTGCTTCGGTTGCCCCCTTGAATCCGTAGCGGCTTACCCGTCGATTGGCTGTTCAGTGTATTTCGTCCCATCCCAGCTTGATGAATTCAGTCGGTTCTTCAGAACAAAGCCGCCTCGATGCATAGGTGTATTCAAGGGCCAGTCGACGCGCCACTTCGATGAAATTGGCCGCAGCGCTGTGTCCCCCATCGATGTTCTCGTAGTAGAAGTAGGGCTGGCCGAGGGCAGCGAGCTTTGCTGCAGCCTTGCGGCCGTGCGCGGGATGCACGCGATCGTCCTTGGTGGAGGTGAGAATCAAAGGAGCGGGGTAGGTCTTGCCCGGTATCAGCTTCTGATAGGGCGAGTAGGCCTCGATCCACGCGCGCTGCTCGGCGATAGCGGGATCGCCGTACTCGCCGATCCAGGAGGCGCCTGCGCCCAATTTGGTGTATCGAAGCATGTCAAACAGCGGCACCTGGATGATCGCCGCGTTGAAGAGCTCGGGGCGCTGGGTGATTGCGGCGCCGACGAGTAGCCCGCCCTGGCTGCCGCCTATCACTCCTAGACGCCGCGGACTTGTGATCTTGCGGCGGATCAGGTCCTCGGCAACGGCGATGAAATCATCCCACGTCGTCTGCTTCGTTGCCCCCTGGGCTGCTTGATGCCACTGGGGGCCAAACTCGCCGCCCCCACGCAGATTTGCAACGACATAGGCATTGCCCTGTTCGAGCCAGAGCCGTCCCACGGGTCCGAGATAGGAGGGCAGAAGCGAAGCCTGGAACCCGCCATAACCATAAAGAAGTGTCGGAGTGGCGCCGTCAAACCTTGCGTTCTTCGGTCGCACCAGAGAATAGGGAATTGACGTGCCGTCACGCGAAGTCGCCTCGAACTGCTCTACGACATGATTGGACGCATCAAAGGCGGTGGGGGTCGTCTTTAATTCCTCAAGTTCTTGAGTTTCGGCATCAAAATACCAGACTGACGTTGGCTTGAGATAGCTTGAGACGGCGAACATCGCCTGATCCGCGTCATCCGAGGTGGCCGATACGCTGACATTCGTATGTTCCGGCAGTGGGATCGGCGTCGCCGACCAGGCTCCTTGGTCGTACTTGTAAACGAACGCTTTGCTTTGAACGTTGTCCAGGATCGTCAGGATCAACAGGTTCTTTGTGAAGCTTAGCCCGCTCAGGGCCTGGCGCGGCCCAGGCTGGAAGACGAGCGAGGCTTTGGCGCGCAGCGGATCCTGTTTCCATTCGCTCAGGTCATACGAAATCAGCGAGCCGGCACTGAAGCTGACATCACCGGACGGCGTCCACTCCTCATCAAGCTTCACAAGCAGACGGTCACTTATGAGGCCTGTGATGGAGGCCTTCTTCGGCAGATTGAGCCTGACGGGCCCGTCGGGCCGGAAAACCACATGCTCATGCTCGAAAGAGCTGATCACGCGGATGGCGCCGGTCGCATGAATATGACCTTCACTGTCACGAAGTACGAGGGGCTGCGTCACAACATCGCCAGCCTCGCCCCGAAAGATCTCGCGAGCTTCGCCGAGCGGCTGACCGCGCTTGAGCTCCTTCACCACAAAGGGGTAGCCGGCCGGCGTCAAAGAGCCCTCGCCCCAGTCCCGTGCAACAAGCAGGGTGTCACGATCGATCCAGCTGACGTACTGCTTGCCCTCCGGAAGATAAAAGCCTTCCGCAACGAAGGCCTTGGCCTCGCAGTCGAACTCGCGTACGGACTCGGCATCCTTGCCGCCATCGGAAAGACTGATCAGGCAGAGCCGCTCATCCGGCGGAAGGCAGTCGCCACCGTGAAAGACCCAATTCCTGTTCTCGGCGACAGCCAGGGCGTCCACGTCGAGGATGGTTTCCCACTGTGGATCCTGGCTACGATAGCTCTCCAGCGTGGTGCGCCGCCAGATGCCGCGCACCTGCTTCTCGTCTTTCCAGAAATTCTCCAACCCGCGCCGTCCGAGCGAAACGTATGGAATTCGATCCTTGGCTTGCAAGATGGTGAGCGCCTGCTCGTAGAAACGTTGATAGCGGGGGTCTGATTGGAGCACCCCGAGCGTCTTCTCGTTCTCGGCGCGGACCCAAGCCAATGCGTCTGACCCTTCGATCTCCTCAAGCCAGAGGAATGCATCATCGGGCGCCGCCATAGTTGTTCGCTCCTCCGAAAGCGCCGTGGAGGAGGCAATCGAAAGCAGCGCTGTGGAGAGGACTGATGTGTTCATGGACTTGCTCCGGCTGAGGTCGAGGGCCACGCTGGCTCGGTACGTCAAGCAGGAGATGTGGAAAGTACGCAACGCATGACATGGCTCGGCTCGCGCTACCGCCTCGTGGACCATCCATTGCAAGCTGCGTGCCGGCTCAAGAGCCGCAAGTTTCAGCCGCTCAGGGCTGCACGAGATGTCCGCTTGCCGACACTGGTTGCCAAGCAGACGCTGAAGTCTCGGCGGCGCCGAGCTCTCAGCACTGCCATTATTATCGGATCTTCACCAGCCAGGAACGGAACACAGACGCGTTGCCTGCCCGCAATCGTAACGCTTAACTCCACATATGAGGTAAGTTCTTCCGGGCTGGTCGCCGGGCAGATTTGTCGACTGGGGTCGTGGCGACAAAGAACAGTGCGTTGATCAGCAGCCAGCTCGCGATCAAGCTAAGGGCTGCGTGCATGGCGATCTCCGATTCCTGACTGCCCATCTGCCGAGACGTTCCGCTCATCTTGCGGGCGGCTGCGGGGCCCGCAAGAACTGTCTCAGCCGCCAAATCTATATTGTGCCTCTGTCCTGTTACAGAAGCCCGTCATTCGCCGTGCTGTTCCGCTCGCCCGGTCAATCCTCCCCGGCACCAGGCTCTTGTTCGGGACGAACACCAATCGGAGCTGTGTCCACCGGCAGATTCCAGAGTCTGTCCTGGGTATGTATCAGTGAGGCCTCTAACGCCTCATAGGCCTTCTTCTCGTCTTCAAAGGCCGCCTCCTTCAAGGCGGCATCCGCGGGGTCGATCTCGTTATAGGTGGCCAGCGCCTCGGCGTGCCTTCGGAACAGCGGCATTTGGGCCTCGTTGGTCCAGCCGAGACCGAGACGGTGGAACTGATCAGCCGGAACGGTGGCCCGGCTTTTATCGAGCTCTCGAACGTTGTCCGCCGACCAGTCGTGAATGGTGAAAGATTCGATTTTATCCATCATCGACCGCCAGCGCGTGACACGCTCCTCGAGCGGCATGTTGGCGGCCTTCGAAATAGCGGCGGCGATCTCTTGAGGGTGGTTCGGATCCACCAACAGCGCCTCATTCTCGTTGAAATCTTCGGCCGCACCGGCAAATTTGGATAGAAGCTCACGCAGCACGATTTCGGCCTGTGCGCCCCAATAGCCGGGAAGCGCGTCTCCGACGGTCTCAATGGCCCGCGTGCCGGCCCGCATGCCATCACGTATCCACTCCGGCTTGTAAAACAGCACGGCTCCCAGAAGCACCCACGTCAGTATGGCGGTGCCGATCCTGAAAGAATGTACCTTTGCGTGATGCTTGAAACCGAGTTTCTGTGATTCGTCGCTTTTGCCCATGTTGCGTTTTCGTCAATGGTCGTGATTGGGTCGTTGGTTTTGCTCCGCGCCAGCCGCAAGCCTTAGGTCTTAACCCGCTTCCACCGACGTGCAGGGGGACGAGACATCACGCATTCGAAGCATTTGCCGGTACGCAAATTGACATACACAGCTTTGCCCAGCTTTAGTCTGGATTGGTTGAGGTTCGCTTCGATCGCGTTGCGCACTTGACGCCACGAAGACTTGGCATACGGAGCCAGGAGGATCGTCGTTTTCGTCTGTACATGGCTGATCTTGCCTCTCCTGGAAAGAGCATCCAGCATGGCAGAAGAGTCGGCTGGCGAAGGGTTGTCCCAAGTGATCAGCCACTGCCATTTGTTGACTTCAGAAATCAGCGGTCTAGCCACTTTGTTTCTCCCTTTACCCGACATGCCGTCCGCTGTGATTTGACGCCGTTTGGGGACCGAGGCTGACTTCGCCTCCGTCCCTGCTATCTTCCATCAGGACCGAGCGATGTTCTTGCCCGAAGGACACGGCCTCTTTTTCGGGGCCACATCCCGCTTACCTGCGAGCACTAACAGGGGCTCCTCATGAGACCGCGGAGCATATGAAGGCTTTATGCAGAAACGGCTGTTGCCCATTTGAGCCGCGGGCCGCCTTCATCGAAAATGTCGTTGGCGATTGTGGCGATGTCTTCCTTGGTTGGCTCCCAAAGGTTTTCTCGCTCCCACTTGTCGCGAGCCAGCTTTGGCTTGAGGTCGATGACTGTTGAACTTCCTGTTCTGCGCCGCTTCCACCTTTCAAAATCGTCGAACGTTTCCATCGCATCAACGAATTTGCTCAGTTGGGCTTCGCGGATCCCGCCGTTCCTGTCGAATTCAAGGTAGTAACCATCCAGCTTCAGGAATCGGACAGGTCTGCGCTGGCTGAGCTCAATGATTGCGTTTGCCACTTTCAGCTTGGCACCCGCAAATTGGGGCATGCGCTTTCGCTCATTGTACAGATCAGCCAGGATTCGCTGCGAGACCCGCTGGACGCCCTCGGGAGAGAAAATAAAGAAGCGAACGGATATTGACATCGGCCACCAGGAAACTTCGACACTCTCAAACCGCACTGTCGTTTAATTCTTCCGCAAGGCCCCCTAGCTGAAATACAGGTCAGCTTTCTCCACAAGAAGAATTCTTGAGTGCCGGACATTCAAGATGAGCCCGGGCCACTGACCGCGAGCCTTGCGTCGAAATCACTGGCCCGTAGCTCGGCACCAAAGGCGAACGCCGGACCGTTTCGCGGCCCGGTCTCTTCGTCGCTACTCGCCAGCGCGACCTAGCCCGGAATGTAGACGCAACCGGGATCGTCGGGTGGACAGTCACATTCTCCGATCGTCCTGGCCAAATTGATGAGCTGCGGCTTGTCCTTCACGAATTCTTTTATCGCCGTCAGGCTTTTCCGACGCACCTTGACGAACTGACCGGAATCCCTGAGATGAGCATTGAGTTCTTCACTCAGGCCAGCGTTATGTATGGCACTCATGATCTTTCCCAAGCCGTGCACACCAAAGTCGACGTGGGCTCCTCCTGCACGGGCGGGCTTTGGCGCCGCGCCGGTCCTGGCAGCTTTTCTCGCCTTCCCAACGTGCGATGGTGTGCGTTTCTTAGCTTTTTTAACTTTTGCCATGTCGGAATCTCCTACAGTGCCGGTTTGAAGATCTTTAGTGCCAGAAATTGCTGAACTGCACGAGCTGCGCCTTGCTCGGCCCTTCCGCCTGTCGCTGTGATAAGCGACCCTTCATAAATCGGGCCTCTGGCCGCCTCGAGAATCTTTCCCTCGCCCTTGTCCAGATATAGCCCCACCGTCAGCTGGTGCGTATCCTTGCGCGACAACGCAATGGGAAAGCTCACATCAGTAACCTGTAACGACGCTCCCTTCGGCGCGAAGACAATTTTAGGCGATGCGCCGCCACCTATAGTCGTGGTGAACTGAAGCTGCTGAACCATGCTCGGCGGTCCTTTCTTCACTGCCGCCACGTCCTTGTTGACCGCATCGAGATTTTCAAAAAGGCTCATCAAGGTGAATTCCTTGATCATCTTGGCGAGGCCAACCTTTCCGGCGATGGGATAGACATAATCTTCAGCTCTAGCCAAATGGTTGGTGCAATAGCTCTCGCTTGTCTTCTGAACGAGGTTTCCGAAGTTGTCGGTGATCGTAAACGACCATTCATTCTGTCTCTGCCTGTCGAAATTTCCGGTAAGGCCGAGGGTCACAAGTGATGTGATAGGCGTCGGCCGAATCAAATTCGCAGCCGGATCTATGTTGTTCGTTTCCAGGCCCGTCAGATCGTAATAGTAGGCTATCCCTGTGCTGTAGAGGAGCCTTGTCACAGTGCGGGCAAAACCGGTCACCTGAGAAGGATCGAAGGTTCTGATCGACTCGGGATTCTCGTTGTAGGCCCGCTGCAGTTCGACACCAACAGCATACGAATAGTCGTCGAGCTTGTTTTTATTCATGTTGTTGTCTGGACTTGCGAGATAACCAAGCAACGCATTGATTACGGCCTGCCGGGCTTCACAGCGGACCTGCCTCGCAATATTGGACGCTGAAATGTGCGCAACGTCATCCGTGACTGGCGCAATGGCGCACCCACTCAACACCAAAAACGCGCTAAACAAACACAGGCGATTTGCGTTCGTCTGCATGCTCATAAAATCCCCCAATATAAACTAGTCAAATAAGCTAGCGCACTCAAAATTCGTCAGTAGAAGACCGGCCTCGCGCCAAGCCTAGTCGGCAATGGCTCGCTCGCCTTATAGTGTCCAGCCTTCCGCGGCTTCAATGTCCGCGCCGGACTTCACAATACCCGGCCCTTCGGAAAATTGGACGGCTTGCTCAACGCGACGCTGCACAACCCGGACGCGAGCCTAGTCCGGATACGTCTGACCAGACAACCAGAAAGTGTCGGCGTATCCCATGTCTTCTGATTATCTGCTCCAGGGATGAATTGCTTCGCGCCTGAGGAGATCGTCTGGCCCGGCCGGATCAAAAGGACCTACGACAAATCGGCAAGCGCAGATAGTGTTTTCACAAGTCAGCAGATACTCCGTTTGGTACTAATCGTACCATTCCTCTGCCAGCCTCATCCTGAACCGAACTGTGATTTGTCGTGATGGGACCGGAACGCCAAGGAATACGCAGGCAACCAATACAAACGTGCGCTGCTCGCGCGCTCGGTGCACTTGCCGCCGGAAAGATCTCCTGCAATGGAAGAATGCCTTGCTGATGCTCGCGCGCAGGAACGGGTTGCCTGACGAAGTGAGAGTTCGGCGAGATCTCCCCGACTTTGAATAGGCGTCCACCCGTACGACTGCCTGACTCGCTGCCACGATCGATGCGCTCACAGACCTGGATAGCCCCAACTTGCTCGTTGGTTCGCACGCGGATTGCTTATCAAATTGACGGTCAGCATGCTGACCGAACAACTTACGCACCATCACACGCCATGGCTCTCTCGCTTCGTTGTCGCCGAGGGGACAATCGGGCAGATCGATTGCAGCCGCCTGGCGTCGAGCCCTTCACCGCCACCCACCGACACGTTCGTGATAGTAATCCCCGCGCTCATTGTGGCTACGCGACTTCGCCAAGCCCCACCCTTTGGAGTGCTGGTATTCAAGCAGCCGCGGCTTTCAGGCATCCTCTTTGAAGGGGCATCTGACTCGTCTATGGCAATTATGTCGAATTCGCCGTGGCGAGGACTGTCGACGACGCAAGCTCCGTTCTGAAGCCCCTCGCTGGACATCGGTGATGTTCGAAGAGACTCGTTGCGTGGCATCTGAGGATGCCCACGAAGCTGCAGCACAAGCCAAGTGTCAGTTCGTCGGCGCCCCATCAGAACACAACAGGAACATTCAAGGCCAGCAATCCTTTCCATCTCGGCCGGAGATGGTCAAAAAGCAAATCTCCACCAGAGCGGCGATTTACTGCCCTGCTCGTAAAGCGCGGATTGCGTGGATATTCGTCACATGCAGCTGCAAAGCTGCCCGATGTGCGGATCGTCCGTGACTGGAAGCGTGGACCATTTTCTTCCGAAAGAAGACTTTCCGGAATTTTCGCTGATGGCGGCGAATCTGGTGCCGGCATGCTCTCACTGCAATTCAGGCGCTAAGCGTCAGACGTACAAGGGGGCGTCCGCGGATGAGCGCTTTTTGCATCCATACTTCGACGCCCTTGCTGCCAAGCCACTTTGGCTAACGAAGATCATCGGCCCGTATTCCGCAGCGCGATTTGAGGCGGCCCCCCCCTGCCGAAGTTCAATGCAAAGGAGCGCAGCCGAATCGGCTTTCATCTGCGCAACGTTCTAGGGCCGCAGTTTCATCGAAACGCAGAGAACCTCTGGGCAAACTATCCACAGAACTTGCGAAACCAGGTAGGCAACATCGTCCCCATCCCGCGATCAGCTGTTGTCGCGGAGATAGAAAGGTCGTTGCTGAGCAGTATGGTAACTCAGGGCGAAAATAGTTGGAACGCGGCGTTCTTCAGGGGGCTTCGAGAAAATGCCGCCGCTCAAGCGCACGTAGCCCACGCCGCTCAAGGTCTCCAAGCGATGGCGATTCCTCGCATCTAGGTAAAATAAGCATCCGGGAAAAGCGGGCGACCTCGGCAAGGGCCCGTTCTCGCCGGGCAATTCGCGCCATTCGGTTGGCTCCGGCGACTTCGGTCGAGTACCAAGGCATCTCAACACTTGGCATTGGTAATGGCACAAACGTAGTGGGAGGAGACAAGAACGTGTCGATGGATCCCAGCCGCCAAGCCGAGGTAGCGCTAGTCGAATCGAGCAGTTCGCTGGCTTCAAACCGCAGCGCCCCAAAGCAAGAATGACAATGCTTCGAAGACAGCAATGCCGAGCCTGGTTGCCCGTGCGGCCGGCGTCCGCTCATCGGCGCGCGAAGCGTTGGACGGACCGGGGTTAGGTTTGATCTCCATGCGAGCCGCAAACCTGGTCTTTTGGGCCGGGTCTAGGCGCGCCTCTGGCTCTCGATTGTACTGCGTCACGATAGCTATCGGGGCTCCGCCGCAGGATGCGGCGGCTCGAAAGGTGGGCCGACGCCAAAGAAGGCGCGACGTCATCTACAGCAACGTCCAGACCGCCTTCGTCCCGCGGCCGGAACTAAAAGGTGTGTGGTACTGCGTCGAGCGACAAGGCCGTGGCAGACCCCTGGGGCACCTAATGCAGCCGCAATGATGGCCTCCAAGGCCACCCTGCATAGGTGTACGGCGTCACGGCCCCCTACCAAAACACCTCTTGTGCATTATATTATAATTTCTTGGAGATGTTACATTTTAGTGCAATACCGCGCTTGACCTGTCAGAAATTTCCATATATTGTACTTTCAACCCTATCTTATCATATATGGAAAGTCATGGAGCAGTTCGACACACGCAAGCGCTTGGGTGACCAGATCGCGCAGGCTCGTCGAAAACGCGACTGGCGGCTGAACGACGTCGCTTATCGGTCTGCGAACACGGCTGGACGGATTAGCGTCATCGAAAACGGCAAGGCGAACGTGACCGTCGACACTTTGGCCCAACTCGGCGAAGCCGTGGGACTGAGCCTAGTTTTTGTCCCGACGGACAAGCTAGCGCAAGCTTTAGCCCTCGGCGACCCATCGCCGACGGAGACGCACGTCCCGGCCGAAACTCCGAGCGTGTACGACGAACTGTTCATCCCGGATCCGGCCGAGGACGAGGAGATCCCAAATGCCCGTCCGTAACCGAGCCGGCGTGTTGGGGGTCTTCCTCCGCCCCGGGCCCAAAACGGAGATCCGCGTTGGCACGCTCACCCGAAAGACCGACGCAGAGGTCGAGTTCAAGATCGACAGATCCTACCTCGATCTCGGCGAGAGCCGCCCGATCGCGAGCCTCGCCTGGAAGGGAGCGGACGAAAAGCAGACGCTCGACCGTCTGAAGACGTCGAACGACAAGATTTCGCGCGGCACTCACCTCATGCCGTTTTTCGACAATCTGCTGCCAGAAGGCGCACTGCTCGACCTCGTGGAGCGCGAGTTCGGCACAGGCGCGTTCGACAGGTACGACGTCCTCGCCCGGTTAGGCGCCGATCTTCCCGGCGCGATCCTGACCAAGCGGGAAGCGGGTGAGGCTGCGCCGACAGCCCCAGTCGAGCACATGCCGGCGCCGAAGAAGCCGATCAGCTTTTCGATCGCGGGCGTTCAGTTGAAGTTCTCGATGAAAGAGATCGTCGACAGACTGACAGTGCCCGCCAAGGACGAACAAGGAGACATCATCCTCAAGATACCGACGAACAAGTATCCATTCCTCGTCGAAAACGAGTACACCGCCCTTCAGCTGGCGAAACTGGCCGGCGTGACCGTGTCGGATGCCCGGTTGGTCGAATCGAAGGAAATCGACGGACTTCCCCAGCAGATGATTGAGGCCGGAACTCACTCCCTGGCGATCCGGCGCTTCGATCGCGCGCAAGGCGGCGTACGCATCCACACCGAAGACTTCTCGCAGATTCTCGGTGCGACAGACGACCAGAAATACTTCTGGGCCAACCAGGACACGATCGTCAACGTCGTGAAGCGTTTCTCCATGGACCCACTGGGCGACGCGTTTGAGGCCATCAGACGGTTGGTCGTCGACATAATGCTCGGCAACGGCGACGGGCACCTCAAGAATTGGTCATTCCTCTTCGCAGACGGCCGCACTCCGCGCCTCACGCCGGCCTACGACATCGTATCGACGTTAACCTATCAGCGCGATCGCATGGCGCTGAAGCTCTCTGGATCTTCGGACCCCACGATCATCGATGTCGCCCGGATCGCGCGGTTGTCCAAATTTTGGAAGATCGAGGAAAGTCTCATTGAGCGCGAGGTTCGACGTACGGTCGAGGCGATCCTCGACATTTGGCCGGTGGCGCTCAAGGACCTACCGGCCCCTGACCGGATCACGTCGCCAATCCTCGATCGCTGGCAAAAATTGAGCTTGGTGAAGGACGTGCGCCCGACACTCATCCAAGGAAGCGAATTGTCCGAAGAAATGGCGCCGGCGCCGCCGACGCCCGGTATAGGTTAGACACCATGGGCTCACTGGCGCATCCACTAACATGGGTCGGCCTGCCACGCGCGATCGCCTGGCTATAGATCGATTACATCGACACTACAGTCTGCGAGAGACAGCGCGAGATCCGCCACATGCCGGTGATGAGTAAAGATGATCATCTGTCGTTTTTGCTCCGGCCGCCGCGAGCAGACGCAAGGTCGCTAACGTTCGCTTCTCGTCGAAGCTAGCGAGAAGATCATCACCAATGAACGGCATCGGTTCCGAACCTCTGCGTTCCAACAATGCAAGCCGCAGTGTCAGATAAAGTTGGTCACGGGCACCTTCACTCAGTCCCGTTATAGCTACACGTTCTTCATCCGAGCGCCGGGCCACAAGCATCGGCTGATCTTCGCCATCGTAGTCGATACCGAGACCTGCGAACGCTTCCGCGGTCGCCAGCGCGAAAATCGCCGGCCCGCGCTATCATCGGATCCTGCACTTTGGCGCGATGCAACTGGCATGGCGAGCCAACAACGAGGCCGATCAGCAACCAGGACTCCGCAATCGCTAGCATCTCAGCTTCGGCCTCCGCGCGCTTGGTGGCCGCCCCAACAGCATCGCGTCCCTTGGTTGCCCCATGGTGTGCAGCCGGTCATCTCGTGAGGGACGACGGCTTCCGATTAGGTCCACCAATTGCAGCAACCGCCTGACAGGACATTTGCTTATCGGAGGCAAGACTTCCGCTTGGGCAAGAGGAGCGTTGCCCAGGGTATGGTCCTGCGCAACGTCATCAACTTCCTTCAATCGGTCGAAGTCCATCTAGCTGCGGCACGCTAACGATCCACTGGCCAGCATCCCCGCCTTTGGCACGCTCACCTTTGCGGTTCGCCATCGCTTGCCATCCCGTCAGCGGGCGGCGCGAATCCTTTGTCCCCAGCATCTGCACATATCTCGGCGCAAACGATATCGGGATGCCTGGAGGAATACATGGCATTGATCGCGCACCGCCAAAGCAGTCCATTCAAAGCGCCAGGACTGGCCGTAAACGGATAATATTGCCCGTCAGGCTCTGACATCCGGTTGTCAATATGAAGCAGACGAGTGGGGCTGAGCGGGAACAGCATGGTAGTTTCGGCATTCCGCAATCCTCTGAACTCAAGCGATGGATGAATCACGACGACCGCATTGTCGGTCGTAATGAAGACGGGCTCTTCCGAAAAGAGGACGGCCCATCGCATGCTGACAAGTATCTTCGCGAGCCAAGTCGCTGAGCCAACCTGATCGAGCCACATGCGCTTGATGTCATCTTCGCTCGCACTCCGGTAGGAGGGCCAGCTATCCTTGTCGATCTCATAGCTCTTGCCGGCGATTTCAACTGCATCGGGCAGCTTGGAATGCTGCGAATAAAAGCCAACAATCTGTTCATGCATCGCATGCATCTGCTCGAGCTGCAGAGGGTTTCGCAAGTACATCACCGCGACAAGCAGCGACAAGATTTTTCGCGTCGCGGCATCGCAAAGATCAACAAAACCCGTCGTAACGGACTTCCAGAATGGACCACCGAACTGCTGCTCGAGCGATGCCAGCTTGTCTTCAAAGGTGTAATCTCGCCCGTTTGGGCCGAACGGCGCGTAAAGATAAAACTGTGTCGCCACCTTCTTGATTGGCTTGAGTTCTGGATCCTCGCGGCTATCGCGCTTCATCACCCAGACCCGGCGGCGCTCGTCGTCCACCGAGAAGGGGCGAAGATAAGATTGAGATACCCAGTGGTTTCGCTTTTTCTTTTGCTGCCTAGCCACGCGCGCCGCTTTTGTGACTCGATTCGCCAGAAAAATTATGCCACTGGCGGGCTGCGCCGTCACGCGGTGCGCCCATGCCGACAAATCACCCTACGTTCTTACCTGACTGCTCTGGTCCGTGGAGTCCACTCCACGTAGCGCGCTATGACGTCGCGAAGGCATCCATCTGCTTCAGCGCCCTTTTCTTTGAAATCGGGCCGCGCCTCCTGGAGCCAGCGAAGGGAAGCGCCTAGTATTGCGGCGCGGTTTGCCGTGATTTGCGGGCCAACATACGCGCCCTGCGGACAAACTATGCCTTCATCTACACTTGGGATGGCATCCATGATGTGAACGGTCTCATCTACCATGTCAAAGACAAGCCCCATCACAGCGAAAGACCTTTGGCATCCTGTCCCGAAGCAGGATTCACGTGCCGGACGCCAGATCAACGACCTCTTCTTTAGCATCATGGCCTGAAATCATCGCCCCGGAAGGATGCGCTGAACGTGGCATGCAGCGTATCTGCCGACAAGGGAGCGATCCAGGGCAAGCGCCCCAGCCACCTCACCCGGCCAATCTCGCAAATCGCTCTCACGGCATCCGAATTCCTTTCGCCAATGAAGGCTATGCCGAGAATGTCGATCTGACGTTTTCGAAGAACTTCTATCGACAGCAGCGAGTAATTGATCGTTCCCGGAGCAGTGCCGGCGCAGAGCACGACTGGAAGCCGCCATTTTTCGAGAACGTCAATGTAGACCGAGCCGCAATTCAGTGGCTCCATCAATCCGCCGGTGCCCTCGATCACAAGTGGCTGCCCTCCGGTATCCGGCACTTCCAGCGAATCGGTATCGATGCGAACCTCTTCGGCTTCTGTTGAACAGTGGAGCGAATCGGCGGCCTGCAGACGGTAACGCTCGGGCAGGATGCGATCCGATGGAAGAACGCCAAGCCGGGTGACACGCTCGGCGTCCGTCTCTCCTTCGACCCCAGCTTGAACCGGCTTCCAGAACTTCGCACCAATGAGATTAACGAGCCCGGCGCAGAAAACGGTCTTTCCGACGCCGGCGCCCGTACCCGTCACCACAATTCTCTGCGGCCTCACCGAGCTTGACCTTTTGTCCCATCGACGAGAATGTCCAGCATTGTACGCACTTCATTCTCCACGATACGCAATACCAGTTCTCCACGATACCCAATGCCGGCTCTCGAGCCTGTGCCCGTCGAGAGAACCGCCCTTACACTTAGGAAGATTACCTCCTGCGATGATCCGCATACGGAAACACCCGACCTTCCCGGCAGTCGGGCCGGAGCCTGCCAGGCGATTCCCTTCACTCGCTCATGCGAGGCAGCGACTGCACGGTTGACTGGTTGACCACATAAGTTTGTCGCGCACGCGGTTGCGGCTCCTCTGAGTTGCATTTTATGCGCTGTACCAGGTCAGGATTGTTTTCGGGGCGCAAATATCGTCCGGATCGGACGACGGCGTTCAGAATTTGGCAGGATGTATCTCAATGGATGCAGAACGGTACACTTCGAACTGCAGCTTTACGATTGGTGACTGAATTTACGCCGTTTGGCTTCATTGCCTGGACGCAGGCCGGCCAAGACAAAACGATTTGCGAGCATTGATTTATTCGCGCGAACATCTACCGGGCGGCGCCAGCGGGTCGCACCCCACAGCCGATCAAGATGATCCTGGCAAAGGATAGGTCATCTCAGCCCCGAAGAAAGTCGCAGCTTTCGCTTTGACACTTTCGGACTTCTCGCGCTGCGGCTCGGGAGCCTGGCCTCGTTGCCCCAGCCGTGCACCCGCCAACCTCGAACCCGGCCAAAATGACCTCACACACGCGGCGCGCTCGCCGGCGCAAGATGATCGTTCAATGCATGGTTAGCCCTGTTCGCGGCCTGAGACTGCACACCGGGCGCGGGGCGTTTCGAAACGCTCGGGTCGCGGCACGAGTTGCTCTCCCTTGGACGATCACATTGACCTCGTTGCCTATTTCCTTGAGGTCTCGCAGCATCGTCAAGAAGGCTCATTGACGCGAAGACCGGCGGCTCGGCTTTTTCGAATTCAGGCCGGCAATATCCGGTTTTCTCGATCTACCAGCACAACGCGGGGCTTGAATCTAATCGCTTCCGCCTCGTCGAAGGAGGCATAGGCGACGATGATCACCTTGTCCCCTGTCATCGCGAGCCGCGCAGCGGCTCCATTCAAGCCTATCGTGCCGGATCCTTCCGGCGCCTCGATCACGTAGGTGGCAAACCGGGCTCCCGTTTCGATATTGTAGATTTCCACCCGTTCGTTGATGAGGAATCCTGCCGCATTCAGCAGCGTACGATCTATCGATATCGAGCCTTCATAATGCAGATCGGCCTGGGTCACAGTGGCGCGATGAATCTTTCCCTTCATAAGCGTAATCTGCATGGATCTCCTGTCCTGACGTCTGTGCACAGGCCACTTGCTGCTCTGGCCTGGCTTGAGCACGGTTGCGGACCTGATCGCGTTGCAGCCCGGGCATTGTGTCGCGGTCCGCTTACGGGATTTTGCCAGCGAAAAGCAAGTCAGCCTTGATGCGCCGCCAGGCGCTGAAGCGAATTCCGGCGACGAGCGTCCCCCACCGAAGCATCGATCGTTGCGGAGCCTTCCAATCAACTCCAGCTTTCGTAAGATCCTGATGGCTTCGTACGCAAAGACATGGCGGCCTATCAGCCAGGATCGACAGAAGACCGCATCATGGATTGGTATTCGCGATGGCACATACCAGCGCAGGGCCTGTGATCCCAGTCGTCGCCCTGATCTTACAAAGCGCCCGGAGCATTGCGCCAATTAGGGTTCGCCTGTTCGTACGCCGTGGACGGAGCGCCGGGCCGGCAGACACCCCGTATCCTGCTCAAGCTTCTGTAAACTTCTGCGGCACGGCTGGAATGACACGAGCAGCGAACAGCATTCCTGCTGACGGTGCCATTCGAGCATTGCGCTCGGCTTGATGCAGATATAAGACACGACCGGGTTGCGGCGTACCTTTGCGGTTATCATGATCCGTCACATCGTCTTCTTCACAGCCAAGGATAGCTGCGGTATCGACCAGATTGTTGAAGGTCTGTCGGTTCTCACCTCAATCCCCCACGCCCGCCGGCTCGAGATTGCGTACAACCGCAAAAGCGATCAGCTCGGTAATGAGATCGATGTCGTGGTGTATGGTGAATTCGACAGCGAGACGGAACTCGCTGCGTACAAAACGCACGATTTGTATCGACAAGCGATCGGGCGCGTCCGGCCGCTTCGGGAATTGCGGTTTGCCGCCGACTACGATCTCTCCGCAGACGTGCAGTTCGCCGGGATGGCAGGGGTAAGCCAGGTCGCGCGACGCAGCCGACCAGCTCGTGGTGGTTAGCTTGATCATCAGCTTCGAGGCTTCGCACGTGTCGGACGAAAGCATCCCCTGTTCACGGCGGGCCTACGATCAGATCCGGCTTCGCAGCCCGCTGATCGTCGGCACTCGATAGCCGATGCACGTCCGCCAGTTTCAATGGATTGAGCCTGTCAGGGCGCTGCGATGCCTGGCCCTGCGACCTCATCTTACCTTTCTCGACAGCGCGACAGGCCACGAACCGCTTGGCCGGTACTCATATCTGGCCTGCGAACCGTTCAGCACCTATTCGGTGGTCGATGGACAGGCAATCTGGAATGGAGGAGCGCTTGCAGGCGATCCCTGGGCAATCCTCCGCGACCTTCTCGCCAGATACCCCGCAACGCATCGTTCCGATCTCCCTCCGTTCCAGGGCGGCGCTGCCGGCTTCCTTGCTTATGATCTGAACCGAACCGTGGAGCGGCTGCGCGCGCCGTCAATGCCAAGTCTCCAGCTGCCCCAATCTATTCTACATTTCTATGACGTCGTGGTCAGCTTCGATCATCGGGACCACAGGTGCTGGATCGTCTCGACCGGATGGCCGGACCCGGACCCCACTAGGCGAGCCGAGCGCGCGCGACGTCGCGCCGACGAGTTTGCCGCCCTGCTTGCCAGGCCAAGGTCGCCACGGATTATCATCCCCGGCACGGCGGGCGCGTGGCATTCGAACTTCAGTCGGGAAGGCTTCGTAGCAGCGGTCCAGCACGTCGGCGAGCTGATTCTGGCAGGGGACATATTTCAGGCGAACATCGCGCAACGCTTCAGTGCCAAGGTATCGCCCCTGTTCGATCCCGTCACGTTCTATTGTCAGCTCCGGTCATCCAACCCGGCACCGTTTGCCGCCCTCTTGCGCTACGACAAGCTGACGATCGCATCGAGCTCACCCGAGCGGTTCCTGAAGCTCGACGGACGACAGATCGAGACGCGCCCGATCAAGGGAACAATCGCGCGCGCCGCTGATCCGGATGAAGATCGGCGTCGCGCCGACATTCTCGTCGCGTCCGAAAAGGACCGCGCCGAGAACATCATGGTCGTCGACCTCCTTCGCAATGACCTGTCTCGCGTTTGTACGGACAGCTCGGTCGAGGTGACGGCACTGTGCAACCTCGAAACCTATGCCTCGGTCCACCACCTCGTCTCGATCGTCAGAGGCGAACTCGCCGCAGACCATGACGCCGTCAGTCTGCTCCGCGCCTGCTTTCCGGGGGGCTCAGTGACCGGAGTTCCAAAGGTGCGCGCGATGGAAATCATCGCGGATATCGAGAAGGTGGCGCGAGAGGTCTATTGCGGGTCGATCGGCTTTGTCGGATTCAACGGGCACATGGACACCAACATCGCGATCCGCACCGTGACGATCGACGATGACCTGGCTGTGTTCCATGCAGGGGGAGCGATAACGGCGATGTCGAATCCCGAAGCCGAATATGAGGAGACGCTTGCCAAGGCACGGCGGCTTTTCGATGCCTTCGGCGCCGATCTGTCTGGTGCGTTTTGATCTACATCATCGACAATTACGATTCCTTCGCGTTCAATATCGCGCGCTATTTCCGCAAGCTTGGCGCAGAGACGAAAGTCGTCCGCAACGACGCGATCGGCGTCGCCGACCTCGTTCGATTCCAGCCGCGCGCCATCGTCATATCTCCCGGCCCATGCACGCCAACGGAGGCCGGCATATCCACTGCTGTCGTCCGCGAGCTTTCAGGCCATGCTCCGATTCTCGGCATCTGTCTTGGACACCAGTGCGTCGGCAGCGTGTTTGGCGGACGGGTAGCGCGTGCGCGTCGTCCCATGCACGGCCGGGCGTCACGCGTAACGCATGACGGTCGTGGGCTATTCGAGGGGCTCCCGTCCCCACTTTCCGTTGGACGCTACCATTCTTTGGCGGTCGAACTAGATGCATCAGAGACGCGGCATCTGCTGGTGACGGCCCGTTCAGACGAAGGCGAGATCATGGCTCTGGCACATCGACATCAACCAACCTATGGCATACAATTCCACCCGGAGTCGGTCCTGACCGAGCAAGGTCACGTATTGCTTATGAACTTTTTGCGATTGGCAAAAAACTTCCGGGCGTGAGATCGAAACGTTCGTCGCGCGAATGGCGGCCCGCTTCGATAAAATGGCAAGCTGCGCATTTCATGCTCGGCGTATCCGTGATGCGAAGCACGCCCTGCCCGTGGAAGACGTAACGAAAACGCGAAAAGAACTCGGTCGGTACGCCGCGTACGCAACTTTTTCTTTTAGTGCAGTCTCAATTGAATTAATTGGAGCCAACGATGCGCAGACCTCTTCGCATCACGTCCATCGCGATGAGTACGGCAGATCTGCGCCGGTCTTGCCGCAATAGAGATCTTCACTCGAGATCCGCCAAGAGATTGGCGGTGCCTTGCGGTAGTCTCGCTACCGCTGCCCTAGCGGGCGTTTCCTCCCTAGACTTGGCCGCCGATCCGACAGGATCGGCGGCTCCCTTCACCATCAGCTCAACGTTCTCACGTGAAGCCTCCCGGATCTGGCTGCACTCGACCGACGGCGGCGCCGGCCGGGACGACGTGAGCGATCAGGGCTGAATTGTTTTATGCAACACAGAGGCGTGCAATACAGCATTCGGGAAGCCTCGCCGGGCGAATGGCGTTACACTTTTAAGGTCGATGGCAAGACGATCAGTGGCAAGACCCGAACGCGACTGCAGCTTCTTGCTGTCCGCCGAGTCGAGGACCGCATCAATCGTGAGCTTAATCGGAGTACGGAAGGCAAAAACTCGATGTTGGAGCGGACTCCTCGCTCATAGTCTCATTCGACGAAACGCCAAGTCGTTCACGCGCAAAAGCGCAATGGCACGAATACTCACTCCTCTTCCGCCCGTATGCCGTTATCGACCGTTCCTTGACCTCAACAGGTCGCGGCATGCGAATGGATTTGGGAAGAAGCGTCATCACTTCGCGGCGGCTTTCGATCACTTGTGAATGACCACATGGTCCGCATCGAAGAGGCGAACGCCGGCAATTGCCGCCTCTTCGAGCACGGTCGATGGCGCGTGCCGTGATCGCCGGCCTTTGCACGACAAGGCCGCGGGAATCCCCGCCCGCTCGGTCATATCGAGCATGCTCATCTGCCGAACAATACTGGTTTTGCACACCAATGGGCCAGGCAGAGTTGCCGCATCTGGTTGCGAGCGGGTCGGCGCTCCAGCAGCGTATTCCAAAAGCGCAGGCAGTCTCCCCTGCCCTTTCCGGCGGCAAGGATCGCATTGACTTTTCCGAAATCAATCTGAGGCGGGAATATGAGAGCTTTCGCCGGAAGGCGGCGGTGGTCCTTTGCCGCGGCAAGATAACCCGGATGCACCGCCGCAAGCCCGCTCGTGCGCCCGGACCGGCTCTTCGGCCGGTATCCCGCCATGCAGAAGTCTGGCTACGGCTGTTCCGGCAAATCGATCCAGACGTCGGGAGGCCCATTCAGGAGCGTATCCTGATCCGGAACGTAGATGCTGTCGAAGACCCTGAGCCCATGAGCCATCGCCGCGCCGACGACGATGAAGGGGAGCTTGACTTGCTGCAGATCTTCGAAGCTATCAGCATCAACGATCCGGATAAAATCTAGTTTGAACTTTCGGAACGCTACTAGAGATACGGCCGATATTGTCAGATCCTTGACGCACGAGGCTCCCTCGGCGACCTCCTTCCTCGCATGGTCGAGCGCCGTGAAGAGACACGAAAGCTCGTCGAGCTCGGAGCGGCTAAAGCGTCGTAGCCGCGACGAAATCGGTACTCCGTTCCTGTATCTCACCGTGGGCACAAATCGTATCTCGCAATCAAGAAGTAGGTCTGCGACGGCGCGCTTCACCAAGATCGCCTGACCGATATCCTTCAGGCCGAAATAACTGCGGGTCGGCCGCGCATAACAAATCCAGCGGATTGCCCCGGTAACCGCTTCCTTCAAATACGCCTCAGGCCCATCTAAACGCAATTGATGGTCGCCTTGCGATACAAATGTTCGATAGCCAGGCGGGAACATTTCAGCGTCGTTCGAGGAAATCACGGCAGTTGCTCCCGCCACGCAGGGCAAGTCCAATATCGTCGTCCAAATTTAACTCGTAGCTCCCACCCGGTCGAAGCTGGATTTTGTTTGGGTAGACTGTGACAATTGCGACGTCATTCTCTGATGCCGCCCTTCTGATTAGTGCTGCATGCCCAAGATGCAGGGCACCTAAGGTGTGTACCGTCCCAATAGTCTGACCCGTTCTCGCCACCTCCCGGATGAAGGCTTTGCCTGCAGAAAGACATGCCAGATGCATTTTACCGCTCCAGTTCTTCGACCGCACAAATAGCCCTGATTAGTCAAATCGCAGACAGCCCTTGGTATGGACCACGCACGCGAACGAATCCCAAGGACGCTTCTCTCGCTCACCGCACAGACTACCGCACCAATGCATTCCAAGCTCTGGGAGGTCAGGTTGAGCCTTCTCGACCACGTCTCATCAATGACGAGAATTCAGCCAAATAGCTTGATTGCTCGTGCGGCTGATCACCCTGCATAGCGACTTGAAGCCCCGGACATCGATCTGCAAAAAACGGCGGCTCGAACGTGGTTATCTTTGCGCCCGAAAAGTCGACCTTCACGAAGCTGGCCTGGAACGGCGATATCCCACTCAGATTCGCGTCGCGCAAGGACGATTGATTCATTCGAATGTATGCGACGCGCGCTGCCTCCAGATTGCTGCCGGTCATTCCCGCCGCCAGATATGCCTGAACGAGATTGGCTCCTTCGAGATTGACGTGGGTCAATGCCATTGATTGCGGAGGATCCCCGGTGATCATCGACCGGTAGAGGTAAGCCTGCGATAGGTCTGCATTTTCAAGATCGCAGTCGCGCACGAATGCACAGCGGCCACGAAAGCCCGTGAACTTGGCGGCTCGCATCGTGCTTTCTGTTATCGAGATGCTTTCGCCTGATGCCTCGGACAGGTCTGCTCCATCGAGCTGGCAGGAGCGAATTGATGCGCCGTTCAACACGGCACCGACGAGATTGGCGTCGGACAAGTTTACGGACAGCAACCGCGCCTCGGTCAGATCTGCCTGTTCAAGCTCCGCCCTTGAGAGATTTGACAGGTGAAGATCAGCGAATGGGGCGCTCAGTGCTCGCGCCGTGATCTGGCCGCTCACCTTCGAGAGTCTCAGATACGGAAGATGAGCGCCTTCCAGCACAAGACCCTCGACCGAGGTGGGACGCATGATCGATAAACAGTCGCCCTTTGCCTGCAAGAACGAGCAGGCAGCCAGATATGACTTCGTAATCGTGACCTGGCTCAGTCTGGCAAAGCGAAAAGACGCGGAAGAAAGGAAGCATTCATTGATGGTCGAGCCTTGCAACTCCGCGCCATCGAACACAGCGTAGCTCGCGTCGCATTGATAGGCGAGAAGTCCACTGAGCATCGCGTTATCAAAACGCGTTCTTTTCATGCTGCAGCCGTGAAACAGACTGCCGGTGGCATCAACTAAATTGCGCAGACTGGCATCATCGAAGTTGCAGACCTGTGCCGCAATCGCGTGCATATACGCACAATCGAGCTTGGCGCCACGGAAGCTCGCTCTCTCTAGCCCAGGACATATAAGGTTGGCCTCGGAAAGGTCTGCCCGATCCAACGTTATTCCGTAGAGTTGCGCGCGATTGAGTGTGCAACGCCGCAACGGGAAATCGGAGAGGTCGAGACCCCTGAAGTTCTCGGAGGAGAGCTGCAGGCCGATCCCCGTTCTTCTGATCGCCTCCTCGGTTCGTCTTCCGACGGCCACCACTGCGCGCGACCGATCAGCAGCTCGGCTCCAGTATCGAACAAATTCTCCATCGGATGAAAAGCTATTTATCGGCCCGGCCCAGTTCTCTGATTCTTCGGTTGCGCTGCACTCGTTGTTAGCGCCGATCGTTTGCGACATGTCGACGCTTCCGTATAGCCCGGATTACGAGTTGTCTTTTTTGTCGTGAGCTCTTCCCGCTCGGCAAATGCGGGTAAGCCACGCGATTACTCCACCGCCATCCGCCGAACTGCGGCTGGATCGGTCGATGACGCAGTAATTGCGCGGCGGCCCTTCGCGGCCGCGGTGGTACGCGCGTCGGCAGAATTTATCATCCCCTCCACCACTGCTTGTTGCGATGGCTCGCCGAGCCCGACCAACGTCGACAAGCAGGCTTGTTGACTACGCCGATATCCCAAAGACGCGATTTGGCTCGATACGGCTCTTTCCGGAAAATGCGTCCGTCGACCGAATGCGCGAAGTTCACGTTCTTGTTTCTTTCTCAGAGTGAAGCCACGGCTTGCGGCCGAAAGTGATCGCTTATGTAGCGCCGTACTCGGCATTACCGAGCAATGACCGTGCCAGCCGATCAGCTGCGACAAGGGACTGAATAAATGCGATGAAATCGACATCGCCAGATCGACGCCAGGTGTTTTGAACCTGACAAAGGCCGTCTCTTGTCAGGGATCGCACCAGGTTCGCAAGGATCTCGTAACAAACCAGGTTCCGAGCTCGCTCGCGAGAGGGCGATGGCCCAGAAGGCTTACGGCACATGGTCAAGGAATTCGGCACGTTCCATCGTCGAGTTCGCTGGTGCACGAGTCCACTGGCCCGCTTCGAGCGCCGGCCGATTCACCGCGAGCCACACACTGTGCTGGCGGAGCGATGAACGAGCGCGCAATCGTGACCACACCGGCGCGCAAAACGGCAAATACCTGCGCGATCGAAGATCAGCTATTTATGATCCAGAAAAGTCGAAACCGGCAGCATTCGGGCGATGCCTTCTTCGAGAATCGTCGACGAACGACTTATCTCAGGATCGCGCACGAGACGGGGCATGGCGGCGATAAGGCTTCTGGTATATTCAGATCGTGGATTGAGAAATATCTCATCAGTGGCGGCACAGTCGACAATTCTCCCGTGATGCATGACGATGACGCGATCGCTGATATGACGAACAACGCCGAGATCATGCGAGATGAAGAGATAACTCATGCCGAGGTGGCGCTTGAGATAGCCGAGCAGGTCCAGGACCTGGGCCTGGATCGAGACGTCGAGCGCCGAAACCGGCTCGTCGCAGACGATTACGGCAGGATTTGGCGCGATCGCGCGGGCGATCGCGACACGCTGGCGCTGACCGCCCGAGAGCTCGAGCGGCCGTCGGTCAAGCAACGCCCGGGACAGTCCGACCAGATCAAGCAGCTCGAAAACGCGCTCGTAACGCTTGCGCGATGTCTCAACGTTACTCCAAAGGCTGTCGGATAAAATGCGTCCGACGGTCCAGCGTGGATCAAACGAGCTAAGAGGATCCTGGTAAATGACGGACATCGACCGCCGGCGAGCCCGCCGTTCGCGTTCGGCAAGCGTGGTCCAAGCTCGGCCTTCAAACTGAACGGCTCCCTCGTCGGGAGCCTCGAGCGCGAGGATCATGCGCGCCATCGTGGACTTTCCTGATCCGGACTCGCCCACGATGCCCAACGTCTCGCCGGATCGCAATTCAAAGGAGACGCCGTCGACAGCCGCCCGTAAAGTGCCATCCGGCCCCTTGAAGCGCTTCACCAGGTTTGTCGCTTCGAGCACGACGGGAGGAGATGTCGGCGGCGATCCCTCGGGTGCCTCCGTTCGCCCGCCAATAGTCGACGACGAGAGACGTGAGCCGCGCGGCCGGCCTGATGGCACGGCGTCCAGCAGCTGGCGAGTATAGGAGTGTCGCGGATCTCCGAATATCTGAGCGGCGGTACCGCGTTCGACGACCTCGCCTTGATGCATGACAAGGACCTCATCCGCCACGCGGGAGACCACTGCCAGATCGTGACTGATCAGGAACAGAGCTTTGCCTCGCGTTTTGGTTTCCTCGAGTAGTGCCAGCACCTGAGCCTGCGCCGTCACGTCGAGAGCGGTGGTCGGCTCGTCCGCGATAAGGAGACGTGGATCGAGCGCAAGTGCTGCAGCGATGAGAGCCCGTTGGCGCTGACCACCGGACAATTGATGCGGCATTTGCCGGGCCTTGATTTCGGGCTCGGGGACGCCGACGAGCCTGAGGAGAGCAATCACCCTCCGTGCGAGCTCCTGGCGCGACGAGACGGCACCATGCAGGAGCAAGCCCTCGCCAATTTCTTTGCCGATCGGACGAAGCGGGTCAAACGAGACGAGCGCATCCTGCAACACGAAACCAATCCCGTTGCCGCGGATGCGCCGCCAGCCACGATCGTCGAGGCCGGTCAAGTCCGTCCCGTCGAAGCTGATTTGGCGTGCATGGACATTGGCGTGGCGACCAGCGAGGCCTATGAGAGCCCGCGCGGTCACGCTCTTGCCTGAGCCAGACTCGCCGACGATCGCAAGGCACCGGCCCGGTTGCAAGGAGAAGGATACATTGCGCACGACCGCTTTGGCCGCGATATCGCGCCCGAATGAAACACGCAGTGAATCGATCGTGAGGAGGTCTGCCTGCTGCGAGACAGGTCTCGGACTAGCCTGCAACACTCAGCTTTTTCCTTCCAGGCGGTCCTGCAGGTGGCGCCCGATGACGGTGAGACTAAGGGCAAAAAATCGTCACGGCCAAGCCGGGTATGATTTCCAGCCACCAGGCGTAGATCACATAGTTGCGCCCGGCATTGAGCAGCGCGCCCCATTCAGGGGCCGGGGGAGCAACGCCAAGACCCAGAAAGGCCAGGCCGGAGGCCCAGATGATCGCTTGACCGACGCCGATCGTCACCATTGCGGTCAGCGGGCTCATCGCGTTTGGAAGAATATGCCTCCAGACGATGCGGGGAAAGGGATGTCCAAGCGCCTTGGCCGCCTCCACATACGCCGTCCCTTTGACAGAAAGCATCTGGCCCCTGATCATGCGCGCATAGCCTGGCGCCGTACCCAGACCGACGGCTATGATCTCAGTCGATACCGACGGCCCAAAGATTGTCACGAACACAAGAGCGAGCAAGAGCGTGGGAATTGCGAACAGCAAGTCGAAAAACCGGCTGAGAAGGCTGTCGCATACACCACCAGCAAGTGCGGCGGCGACGCCGAGAATGAGCGCGATGGACATGCTCAGCGCGGTCGCACCAAGTCCGATGGCAAGCGACTGGCCTGCCCCCTCCAGCACTCGGGAGTAAACATCCCGGCCCAATTGATCTGTGCCCAGCCAATGGGTGATCGAAGGAGACCGCAATGACGAGCTCAAATCAATTGCGAGCGGATCGTGCGTCTGCAGCACCTTTGGCGCGATGGCCGCGAGGCCAAAAAACACGATGATCGCAAGCGAGGCAGCAACCCGGAAGGGAACGTGGCGGACGAATGCCCGCAGTTCTCGAGACAGGGTGACTTCTGCGAACATGCTCACGTCAGCTTGATCCTCGGATCAAGCATCCGGTAGGCAAGATCGACAATCACACTGACAAGGACGAACAGGCCGGCAGAGATCAAAACCGCTCCCGAGACAATCGGGACGTCTCGCGAGGACGTCGCGGCGACAAGAACTCCGCCCAGCCCTTGACGGGCGAAAACGACCTCGATCAAAATCGCACCTGAAAGGAGCCTGCCGAGCGCCCAACCTGATAAGATAATTGCGGGCAATACGGCATGGCGCAGAACATGGTGAAGCCTGACGCCGAAATCACTCATACCTCGGGCACGCGCGGACGTCACGAAGGGCTGCTCGAGCACGCGCGTGAACTCATTCAGAACGACTTGTCCGAAAAAGCCCGACAGTTCGAGAGCCAGCGCAAGGGTTGGCAGAACGAGTCCCATCGGCGAACTTTCCCCGACGACGGGAAAAATCCGCAAATTCACGGCAAAGACGACGAGCAGAATTGTAGCCAGCCAGTATGGCGGCACGGTTGCCAAGAAGACTTGCGCGGCGCCGAGGAGCTTTGACCATGCGTTGTCTCTGCCGGCGATCAACAGGGTGGTCAATATGGCGATAGCCCATGCCGTCAGCAGCGCGGCGAACGCCAGAACGATAGTGGGGCCAATCTGCTCTGCGATGATCTCTGCGACGGGTCGATGCTGCAGGTATGAATCACCAAGATCTCCGTGCAGGATGTTCCATATGTATTTTGCGTATTGAACCACGAGCGGTCGATCAAAGCCGTACTGCGCATTGATGGCTGCGAGCTCTGTCGGAGGCGCTGGCCCGACGTTGCCACTCCGTATGTTGATGATGATCTGGGCACGATCGCCGGGCAGCAAACACTGTATCAGGAACGCGAATGTTGCCGCAGCCCAGACCACGACCGCACCGGCAAGTATGCGGCGCGCGAACCAGACAAGCGGGTTGCGGAGTACGAGCTTCACGGCGTCATTTCTTCTCATCAAAATGAGCGTCATAGAAGACGGGTTCACCCACCGACCCATGGTCCAGCCAGACGCCTTTCAGGTTGGGACCGATGGCCAAAGTCACGTCAAGCACTGTGAGGCCAATCACAGGAGCCTCGTCCACGATCTTCCGTTCCGCCTGCTGATAGAGGTCGGTACGTTCAGCGCTATTGAAATTCTGCTCCGCCTTTTGGATCAGCTCCCAAAGCGCCGAATCCTGGAAACGCGACGGATTGAAGCGATTGGGTTCGCCATTCTGGTCCGGCTTCCATGAAATCCGGAATATCTCGGCGCCAGGTGCGACCCAATAGAGCAGCACGATCTCGTAATCATCGGGGCCAAGGTTTTTTCCGGCGAAGAAGTCAGCCGGATTGGTGGGTTGAAAACGCACGTCGAAACCAGCCGCCCTTGCCTGCTGCTGGATAACTTGCAAGGCTTGCTCGCCATCCGGCTTCAGAAAAGCGTTCGAATAGGAAACGCGCACGATCAGTGAATGACCGTTCTTGACGCGGACGCCGTTACGGTCGCGTTCGGTCCAACCCGCCTGGTCGAGCAACTGATTGGCTTTCTCAATATCGTAGGCATACGACTGCCCGAGCTCGCGCAGGTATTCCGGCGAGCTCTGACTTAGCGCACCGTTGCCCTCAAATGGCAAAGAGCCAAGGAAGGATGTGCCGACCGCGGCCTCTCGGTCAGTAGAATAGGCAAAGGCCTTTCGGACGAGCACGTCGTCAAAAGGCGGCCTGGCCGCATACAACGCAAGGCGCAGAGGGGTGCCGCCGGTAATATGCCGCAACACTGTAAAGCGGGAATGAGCGTCTTTCCAGGCGATGGCCGGGATATCGTATATGGCATCGGTCTCACCCGTGATCAGCGAGCCGTATCGGACAGTCTGATCTGGCAGAAACTTCCAGCTGATCCCGTCAACGTAAGCCGGGCCCTGATGTTTCGCGGTTGCCGGCGGCGAATTGTAATCGGGATTGCGGCGGGAGGTGACCTCCCGCCCATGGCGCCACTTGTCGACGATGAACGGACCTGAGCCCACCGGGTTCTCGCAATTCACTGCAAGTCCACGCTTGAGCGCGGATGGCGACAGAATACCTTGTGAGGATTGGGCGAGCACGTTGAGCAAGGGTTGGAACGGCACCTTCAAGGTTACCTGCAACCTGAGAGGAGCGATTGCCTTCGCCGATCCGAAGCTGTCGCCAAGATATGGAGCGGCAGTCGGATTGCGAAGATCGGGGTCATTGCTGAGCCATCCGTTGATATTGTCGGCGATGGCCTGCGCATCCAGGGGTGTCCCGTCCGTGAACTTCACATTCGGCTTTATCTCGAATGTGTACACCTTCTTATCGTCGGAGATGGTCCAGGACTCGGCGAGCCATGGCACGATCCTGCCGTCCTCGTCGCGCGCAACCAGATTATCGCTGTACTGGCGTTGCAGATACCATTGCTGCACCCACCCACCGAACAAGCAAGCAGGCTCTTGAAAATGCCCGTAACGAATAATGCCTCCTTGTTTCAGGCTGACGGCTGCCCCTCCTTGAGCATGAACGCTGGGCGTCCATTGCGAGAGGCCTGAGAGCGCGACAAGGATAGCCGCCAGTTTTCTTCCTGGATGGCTCGACCGGCCAGGGAAGCGCCTCGTTGATCGCGCGTTCGACAAAAGCATATCCAGGCTCCGATGTATTTGGTGTTGAGGAAGCGTCAGCGCGGTGAGCTAGTTGCGGCTCTTGCCGGTTTGGAAAGGAATCCCGAAGTGCTCGCGCAAGGTCTGCCCCTCATATTCTTTGCGAAACAGGCCGCGCTTCTGCAGGATAGGCACCACATTGTCGACGAAGGCCGGAGTGCCATCTGTCAGCACGTCCGGAATGATGTTGAAACCATCGACCGCGCCAGCGCTGAACCATGCCTCGATCGAATCCGCGATCTGCTCGGGTGCGCCCACGAACAGGCGGTGGCCAAAAGCTTGAACGCTGCTAATGATCTCGCGAACCGTCCGGCCTTGGCGGGCCAGAGTTTCAATCGTGCGATGGTGACCGACAGAAAACGGAACCTTATCTGCATCGGGCAAAATCTCCTCCGGGATCGGCCTTTCAAGACTGAGCTTCTCGGCCTCTACCCCCATGCTTCGTGCAAGAGCGGCGATGGCGCGCTCCAGATCGAGCAGCCCATCAAGTTCATCTTTGCGACGAGCCGCTTCTTCCTCGGTTCCCCCGATGCACGTGACAAGTCCTGGCAGGATGAGCGGAGCTGCAGGGCGGCCGAACTGCCGAGAGAGCGCGCGCAGGCGCTCCGCCTCCTGCAATGCCGTTGTCAAATCCCCGGCTGCCGCAAACACGACATCCGCACTGCGGGCACCGAGCCGTAATCCGGGATCCGAGCCGCCCGCTTGAACAATGACTGGGTGGCCTTGGGGCGAAGCGGGATGCGTAAGTGGACCTCGGATGCCGAAACTATTCGTATCGGGTTCGAGCAGCTGGAATTGACTCTGATCTGCGTAAACTCCCGCAGCCTGATCGGCGATGATCATCTCGCCGCCCCAGCTCAGCCAAAGAGCACGGACGGTTTCCACGAAGTCCTCGGCGCGTCTGTAGCGATCCGCTCGCGGGACTTCTCGACCGCCAAAGTTTGCCACCGTCGCCGGGCTCGACGTCGTGACCGCATTCCAGGCGACGCGCCCGCCGCTGATGACATCGAGCGATTGGAAACGGCGGGCGAGATTGTATGGCTCATTGTAGGTTGTCGACGCCGTCGCAATCAGCCCAACCCGCTCGGTTTCGCGTGCAATCACAGTGAGGACCAGCGTAGGCTCAAGTCCATTGAGCGGCGGCTGGCGCGTAATGTCGAAACTTATCGCGGGGGTGTCGGCGAGGAATACGGCATCTAGCAGACCATGCTCCGCAACCTTCGCAGCCCGGACATAGTGCTCGATATCGAAAAAGGCGCTTGGATTTGTGCCCGGCCAGCGCCACGCGGCAGAATGACCACCGGCGCCATGAAGATTTAAGCCAAGATGAAGCATGGAACGAACCGAAGACATCACAGCACCGAACGGGGCGGCCTTTGAGCCGCTTGGTAGACCTTGAGTACAAACCGATCTCCGCCAGCCATTTCGGCGGCCACCTCGCCCTTTCGCGCAGGCTCGCTCTGAATGCTCCCCGGACAGCCGATTCGAGGAACAGATAATAAACTGTCGACTGATGTAAGAGCGATGTCACCAAAGACGTCTTGGCTACGTCCTATGATGTTCTCCGAGCGGGCGCGGCCAACAAGAGCTTCGACCACGACGGTCGCCGAACGACGCTGGGGTGCGTGCAGCCTTTTTCCGAAGATGAGTTGATTCCACACGAGTGCACTCACATCGGTTCTCCAGAATTCGTCAAGAGGCCGGCCCCTCTCAGGACGGTGTTTCGGATTCCCATTCGCGATCGAAACATTTGGACTCCCGGCCGATCGAGCACGGCTTAAGATCAAAGGATCTGTAGAGGCCGAGAGCATCCAAACGCAATAGTTGAGTATTTCAATCTACTATCCACGGTTGGCATCCTCTTCTATTGCGATGCCTATCTTTGCGTCGCTTAATCAAAATGGTCTCTGATCAGGCTCACCGAACACGCCGCTACCTGATTGCAGCGGCTTCAATTGACGGCGCCGACTCGAAGCCGAACGACATGATTGATGCCTTCGAGGACACACAAGACATTTGGCGCGATAGTGTTGATCAACCGCTTGCTGCCGCGTTGCAAAGCTAGACTCGGCCAGTAGCCTGCGCACGAAGCCAGCCATCCGATAATGCGATGAAACATTCTAGATTTGCGATGCCTCTATGAGGCAACGCCTGGCAGCTGAAAACTGTTCTGCACCAGGCGTGCCACCGCCTGCAGCATTCTAGAATGCTGCAGGCCTTCGGTTCATTATCTTGCAGGCGGCGGATGTCGCCGCGCCTTCCATCGGCATGGTTACCGAGGCTAACACTGTAGGAACGCCGTCTTCGCACCCCTTTTCGTCAACCGCGCCGACACGTCCACGGAATCAGCTAGCTCTGTACATAAGGCTCATGCCTCGAGCGCCACAATCGCTTACATCAACCGAAATCTAGTAATTCGGCATCGGACTGCGCCACTTACCGGCACATCGGGTGAGGCATGCGCCTCGTGATGAATAGCGCGCTATTCTGCGTCAACAATGCGAGATCGGAACGCCATGCCCAATGTCGACGTCTGCGGCCGTCACTGACGGGAGGAGACGCCGCGATCGATATTGCATTTTTTGTGACGTGGTGGTCAGCTTCGCGATCCGTCCAGGACTCGAGCGGCGTGGGGGCACGCACAAGCCTGGCAGGGATGGTAGACGGCGTTAGTGCAGGGAGAATCCGGCCGGCATTATTCGCCGCATAGACCGTGTCCCAGGCGCCCGCGCGCTTGAAGAGCCACGGCGCCTCGAAGAAGTCGGCGAGTGCCTTCACTGGCACGGGTTTGCCTACTGTCTCCCCAGGCGAGCGCCGCGCAGCTGGGTCGAAATGTTCGCCCATACAGATAGGCGGCCCCATCGTCGTCCACGAAGACGGTTGGACCAATATTCTGGATGCCGTTGGCCGTCGGCAGGCGCTGCGAAACGGCCCTTCATGTCGTATATATCTGCCCCGTTTATGTCAGCCCACTACCCGCGAGTACCATCGTCGCGGTACCGATCGTCATTGCAACCTATTTCATGGCTGCAAAGCCTTCCGGGGGTCGTCGACACACTTTGAACGGTTGTCCGTCGTTCACGGCTGAGTCGTATCCTCCCGATTCGCCTTCCGAAAGAACTGCAGTGCGTTACCGCGCATGATCCGGTCAATCAGTTCACGGGTATCCTCAAGCGCGATCCAGCCCTCGGCGACCAATTGCGAGAGAGCTCGTGCGATTCCACGGCGCGCTACGCACGTATGGCCATAAATTGGCTCGACAGCGACATAGTCGCCACCGAAGGTGAAGATCTTGTTGGACGGCACCGCCATCAAGAACTCCTTCAGAAAGCGAACGCCCGCCACCGGATTAATGATCCATGCCCAGCACATGTCGATCGCGGCGTTAGGGAAATGTTTGGCCAGTGCGATAAATCGTGCTCGTATGGATATCCGATATGCATCAATACGAATCGGGTTTCGGGAAACTCCTGCAGCAGACGGCAGACGTCTGCTGCATTGCCGCGAGTACGGGCGAGTTGCATCACGCCGTAGCCAGCCAAAACACCGGTGTGCAGTTTGACGGGTAAGCCGTACTCGCCAGCCTTGCCGACGCAATAGCGGAATAGATAGTCTTGCAGCGCTTTGAGGTCTTCAGGACCAAGGGCGTGCAATGCGCCGGCTCTGTCGGCATGGTGGGGGAATAATCTTGCGGCATGCGCCTTGGCGACCGGCGCGAAATCGAGAGCGCGCGAATAGGCAATCTGCGATTTTACAGCCACGGCTTTGGCGCCGTATGTTGTGAAATAAAGGTCGATAACTTCGAGCCATTCATCGAGCGTCGTCGGGCGTCGCCCCGTCTCGGCTTCCACCCACGCAAAATCAGCGGCACTACACCGGCACAATTGAAGGATGCTTATGTCGTGGTCGAGCAACCCCGGCTGCTCGGTCTCCATAAAGATGCGCTGTAGCGAATTGACGTGGCAGCCTTTGATGTTTGCCAGATCCAGAATGCGTGCGTAAAAACCTGGCCGAACTGTTTCATGGTATTTCTCGGCTATGCGGGGCAGGCTTTCGGCGGTCAGGTGCGGTTCTGCACGGTTCGTGCCTATACCGACGACGACTCCAATTGCCAATGCAATCCACCAGCCGAAGAAGGCAAGCGCCAACGCCCAACCAAGACCCGAAAGCAGCCAGTCGATGTAACGCTGACCATCCATGGTCTTTTCAAGAAGAACTCCGAACATCGCGAACCTCACGATTGCAGGTTTGCACGACGACCATGCTCCGCATGGTCGCTCATCGTGCGTGTTGTGCCGGTACTAATCGATCGCGTCACCTGAATGCCGGATCCTCTCACTCAGCGTACCGGCAAGCGGAAAGCCATGATCTTCGCGCTTGGGCTTGATCAGGCCGCCCGAGCCGAGCGCTCTTTCTCGAACGGCTTCTGCCGACTCCTTACGCGGCCTTGAATGAGTTTTTTGACAGGCGTCCGCGGATGAGATGCATCAAGCGATCTACATCGTTGATCGTGTTGAACATGCCGAACGATATACGGATGCCGTCGCGCTCGGGGGAAACACGCACGCCCTTCTCTTCGAAGTAGCTGAGCCATTCTGCCGCGGGTAGACCAACGACGTAGATGTGGCGCGATCGATGTTGCCGCTGATGCGGACCGATGAGATCAAGGTCGAGTTCGTCTAGCTGGGCGACCAGATGATCACCTAAATCGAAGCAATGGTTCTGAATGTTCTTCACGCCGATCTGCTCTATCATGTCGAGCGAGGCTCCGAGCGCATGAATTGCAGGAAGATTGAAGTTGCCTAACGCGAAGCGTCGCGCGGTGGCAGACGACGCCACGCGGTCGGGACGAGCGATAAGGTCGCGGGGAATCTCCGCCAAACTGGCAGCGGCAAGATAGGCGGGCTCCAGTTCCTTCTGAGTCTGGTCCCAATAGAGCAGTCCGAGACCTTGAGGGACGAGCGATCCCTTGTGACTTCCGGAACCCACGGAGGTTGCTTGGATGGCCTTCGCATCGATCGGAACGACCCCGATTGACTGCATGACGTCGACGACGAAGTAGAGCTTCTTGTCCGCGCAAAGAGCGCCGATACTCTCGATATCGAGCGATGTCCTGCGTGGAAGGTCACGTGCGACAGCGAAATCGCGCGGGTCGTGTCGTCAATGTGGGGAAGGAAAGCGTCGGCGTTTACGACATCCGTCTGGGAAGGAAATCAATCCGGACGCCCTTCTTCTTCAAATTGAGGAAAGCATAAGTGTTGTCTGGATGATCGCCATGGATCATCAAAACGCTATCACCGGCTCGCAGAGGCAACGCGTTCGCCGCGATGTTCATGCTTTCCGAAGTGTTCTTCGTGAAGGCAATTTCGTCGGCCGACACCCCAAGGAAACGGGCTACTTTGGCGCGCGTTTGCTCAACTCGATCGAGCCATATGTCGGCGGCCACTCCCACCTGATTGCGGGCGCCGCACTCGAGCCTCGCCCATGCAATCGATGTTCATGCGTCGTCGCGGCTCAACCCATCGACGATGGCAAAGCGGCTCGGCGCGACAAACTGATATGACCCACACAGAAGAAGACGAGCCATTTAAGCCCAGAGACGGATGCAATCTTTGTAGTCACCTACCAAACCTATCAATTGATCAAGAAGACAGACACATGGCATACATCTGCGTTCCGTGAACACCGTCAAGAGGTTTGAGTTCGGAACCTGGTCGAGAAGAATGAAAAGGCGCCTCCTGGGTATCACAGTCATCATATTGTTGGCCGCAGCTGTCGCTGGTCTGACCGTGCGGCTTTGCAAGCGAAGCGGTTCTGACATCGATATTGATCGCGGCAGCGGCCGTCGACGCTGGGAGTTCGTCAACGCTGGCGATGCGGTCCGTACGTCTCCTCCCGCCATGAGATGTCCTGGTGGGACAAGAAGATCGCTGGGCGGCCAAATCGGTTTCCGCTGGCAGATAGCCAATTCGGTATTCGGCATCGCGGTGAACGGCACTTGCGCCAATCCCGAGGACTCCGACGATAACATTGTTCTGCTGAGCCTTCAGGATGAACGCCAGGTAGCTACGCGCGGCCCGGTTAAGGATCCACTCGGTTACACCTGGAATGACGTCCTGGTGTACGTAAACGGCGCCGCTGCGGTCGCCCGCAATAAATATCAGCCCTGCGAGCTGGCGACTCCGCTGCATCTCGTCAACGGCAGCGAAAGCCAACGGGACGATGCAGCTGGAGTAGAGGCCGTAAGGTCTCCTTTTCCGCCCACCAGGCCGTCAGCGCTGAGTACGATTGCGTGCTCATGGGTCCTGCGCTCACTGGTTTCTGCGCAACCGGGATCGCAGGCGTTTCCAACGGGAGGTACTGCAGGAATCGCCGGCACTGGGCAGGGCATCAACATAGGTTTGGTCCACGTGAACTAACGGCCGGAAGTCGCGGACGTCCTTGGTCTTCGCTTTTTGTGTAAATTCATGTCGAACGACAAGAGTAACTGATGTCGAGAATTTTGGCTGTTGGGACGGCTTTGCCACCATTCCGGTTTTCGCAGACTGACGTCAAAGCTTTGGCGGGTCGCCACTTCGGATCCAAAATGGAGAAGCTTAAGAGATATCTTACAGTATTCGATCATGCGCTCGTCGATCAACGCTTCTTTTGTGTTACGCCAGAATGGCTTCTCACCGATCATCGCATAAGTGAGACAAACCAAATATACCTGGATTGGGCAAAGGAGCTCGCGTGCAAAGCGACATTGCTCTGTCTCAACCGGGCTGGCGTTAAGCCCGAGCAAGTCGATCGGGTCATGTTCGTCTCGACGACAGGGATAGCGACCCCTAGCCTCGACGTGGACCTGATCTCCAAAGTCGGATTGCGAGCAGACGTGGGACGGACGCCGATATTCGGCCTCGGATGCGCTGGGGGAGCATCGGGAGTAAACTTGGCGGGAGCCCTTTGCCGAGCAACCAACGAACGCATTCTCCTCGTTGCCGTGGAGTTGACTTCCCTTACGTTCCAGCCAAATGATCTCACCCCGAAAAACGTTGTCGCCTCAAGCCTCTTTGGAGATGGCGCTGCTGCATTATTAATCGGGCCAGCCGAGAGCGGCTCTGGCAAACTGGACGTCGTGAGAAGTACGAGTTTGCTTCACCCGGACTCGACTTCTCTCATGGGCTGGCATTTTGGCGACTCCGGATTTGAAGTCGTGGTCTCCGAGCGCATTCCATCAATGATTAGCGAATTGATGCCACGTGCAATGGAATCGTTGCTCGCGGAGGATGGCATCCTGCCAAGCCAGGTGAAGAGCTTCGTCTTTCATCCCGGAGGAAGAAAAGTATTGGAGGTTTGTGAGCAGGGCCTTGGGCGGTCCTCTGAGAGCTTCTTTTCGAGCTATGAGACGCTTCGACTTCATGGAAATATGTCCAGCGCAACTGTGCTATTCGTTCTGGAACACGTTCTGGCGCATGAGGAGCAAGCGCCGGGATCATACGGCATCTTAGGCGCCTTTGGGCCAGGCTTCTCGACCGAACTGTCGCTACTGAAATGGGCTGACACCGAAAGGGCACAGCCAACGCCCGCAAATCTTGAGCTGTTGGGTGACCGATCGAAGCACGTCGCTTAGTCGTGGTACCCGGCATCACCAAATTCGTTGCCGGTGCTGTCTGACGCCCGCGTACACGAGATACTACCGCTGGTCTGCTCTGTTCAACGGTACCCCAGAAGCGCCCGCAAGACGGTGTCAGTCACAGCATCGCTCGGGAACCGACCTGGACGTCCTCTCTTAGACAACCTCAGACGGCGAGTTGATCGATTTGGAGTTCTCGTCACGGTTAAGGCGCTCATGCATTGCCCTGCTGGTCTTGAAGACCGGAAAGCGCTTTTGCTCGATTTGCATGTACTCGCCCGTTTTTGGATTACGGCCTATGCGAGCCCGCCGATGGCTGACCGAAAATACGCCGAAGCCCCGCAATTCAACGCGGTCACCGCGCGCGAGCCCCTCAACGATCTCATCGAGGATTGCGCTCACAATATTGTTGACGACGCTCTGATAAAGATGCGGGCAGCTGTCGGCGATACGTTGGACGAGTGTGGACCTGATCATCGGCGCCGCTGATGTGTTTTTTTGGGAAGTGGCCATTTGCTCGACGCATTGGCAATTGTCAAGATCGCTTTGTACCGACGTTGACGAAGAAACATCGTCGCCCGATGAACAACCAGCGTTTGCTAGCGCCTTTCAAATGGAACGCGCGACATGGCCTCGACTTATGTTTGATCGGTAACCGGACCTCTCAATGTTGGCAACGACAGATCCATAATGTTTGCAAAGCGGCGCCCCCCGGCATCGACTCCACTATCGATTGCTCCAGCTCAAGCCACATGGCGATGGCTGGCAACGCTGTCTCTGTCTGATTGATCGAACGGAGATAGGAGTGCCGCCCGGTCCGGTGGTCCGACACGGAATGAGCCCTTGGCGTCGATGGCAGCTGGTTTCGCTCTCGAACCCTTTAGCCAATCCGGCACTTGCCTTGGGCCGGCGATCCACGACACAGGGATGATCCCAGCAAGCGCGATCAAAGGCAACCGCCAGCACGGTGACACCTCGCTGTGGCCCTGGATTTCCAAAGGACCGATCACGGCCGGTGCTTGTCCGATCCGCTGCAGAGCCATCGCGGCCAGATCACCCGGGCGTTTCATCAATGTCGGCGAGCACTGGATAACCGCGTGCTCGAGCGACGCCAATGCATCGCTCCGCGGATGGCCTGCCACCGATAGGTCAATTCCGGCGCGCCACGCCTTGTCGAACGTGGCGGTGACGGCCGCCGGCATTCCCGGCAGATCCTTGATGGGAAGTTTGCCCATCTCAACGTCCGAAAGCGTGCCGCCGACGACTTCCGGAGGACGTTGAGATCGACCGGTTGAGGAAGGCAGCCCGCAACTCGCCGCAAGCTGCGCGATACGCCTCCGTACGAAACGTTCCAAACTGTGGCTGAGAGAGCACGCTAACAGACACAACTGGCGACCCCTCCAATGTTCCAGACCTCGTCGAGTTTCTGGGCCGGAAGCATCGCACTCCTGAAAATGCAGAGCGGCCCTCTCCAAGATCACGAACGGCCAGCCGCCAGTCCTCAAGAAGGACGGCAGGGACGCCGACAAGAAAGGGAAAAAAACCTACGGACTCGACGATCTCGACGGCTTCGATCCGGTCGGCACGGCCAAACCTGACGACGACGCCATATCCAAGGCCTTCAACGAAATGTCAGCGTTCGACGAACATGGCACGCTTTCGACATAGGAGATCGAGCCCCCAGGGACCGGCAAGTCCAGTTTGGATAAAGGATCCGTCATCCTGGCGTTCACATAGCCAAGCCGCAGTATGTTCGGTCATGGAATTAGGACCTAGCCCGGCGCCGACTTAATATGGTTTGGTGTGTGGGATAGAAATAAGAAGCGTGGTGCTTCAATGTACATGGTCATTCGCAAGTACACCAAGGTTCGTTCGGTTGCGGATGCCGCCTGCCGCGCGAAAAGCGGCATCGGCCAACTCCTAACGGAATCATATGGATTCAGATCGTATTATGTGCTGGACGGAGGAGACGGCGTCGGTGTCGCTGTGATGATATTCGAGGATCGCGAAAGCGCCAATGCGGCGAGCAAAACGGTCCTGGAGTTCGTTCAAGCAAGTCTGCATGATCTCAATCTTGGAGACCCCGAAATCACCGCAGGGGAGATATTGGTGAATATCCAATCCGATCAGTAGCGCGTATCGTGAAACGATAACTCCAGAGCCCTAAAAACAAGCACAGCTTGCCCGTATCGTTGCGGCTACAGATTGGATCGTTTCGTACAGAAGGATCCGCTAATTAGCTTGGGATTTGTGCCTTTTCGAGAGCGGCTGATGGCAACAAATCAGTGATGCATAAAACGCTGCCATGCACATCGGCATCACCCAGACAAAATGAAGTGCCAAGACAATCACCATAATTTGTCATGCCATAGATCCCCACGATCCCGAGGTCGCGGACACGGCACCCTCAGATCCGGTCCTCACCCCTTACGACCACGAACACGCCGTCACCTCTATGCGCCTTCTGGACGCAGATGCAGATGCGGATGACGCCAACGGGCGAGAGGTTGCAAAGATCGCGTTGCATACGGATTTTGAATATGAACCGCAGTGAGCCCGCCGCGCGTACGAAACCCATCTCGCTCGTGCCAAGTGGGCAGCAAAATATGTGGCAACCGCTGCAGAGCGGTCGACCGCGTTAGAACTAAGATAAACCACTACATTCCTTAGACCTTTGCCTGGCACATTGTTCGCGATCGCGGCGCGAACAAACTTTGTGGCCCGGACGAACGGGCACGGCTCCTCCGGCTAGCCAATCTTAAATGAAGTCGTTCGGTACATTTCGTACCGAACGACTTCAGCGCCATTACCAATTTCGACATCCCGAACCACCAACCGTCGTGCCGCGGGTCGTGGTGATGCATGGACTTGCTAGTGTCCTTCGAAACCGAAGTTCGCTAACGTGCGCACGGCTGAACGAAACGAAGTTCGGATCCCGAACACTCGCGCACTGGTCTAACCTAACCATGACACTCGCACCGCTGATTACCTATGCGCATGTAGTGAAGAGTTTTGCCAGCGGTCGCGACGCCGAGCGCGTCAACGCGGTCGACGACGTCTCGCTCGATATTACGGCGGGCGAATTCCTCGCGATTGTCGGCGCCTCCGGCTCCGGCAAGTCCACCTTGCTGCGGCTCGCCAACCGCCTGCTCGATGCCGACAACGGCCGCGTCATGGTGGAGGGCGAGGACGTGCGCAGCGTCGACCCGGTGGGTTTGCGCCGGCGCATGGGCTTCGTGTTCCAGAGCAGCGGGCTGTTTCCGCATATGCGCGTCGCCGACAACATTGCCGTCACACCGAGACTGCTCAGCTGGCCCGCCGCCGAGATCGCCGTGCGGGTCGATGAGCTCCTCGAGCTGGTGCGGCTCGATCGCTCCCTCCATCGTGATCGCTTTCCGCATGAATTGTCGGGCGGCCAACAGCAGCGTGTAGGCGTGGCGCGGGCGCTCGCCGCTCGTCCGCGTATCATGCAGCTGAACGAACCCTTTAGCGCGCTCGATCCGCTGACCCGCGACACCATGGGCGAGGAGTACCGCGTCCTGCATCGCAGCCTCCGTTTGACCACGGTAATGGTCACCCATGACATGACGGAGGCGTTGCTGCTTGCCGACCGCATCGCGGTGATGCGGGCCGGACGGGTTGTGGCGCAAGGCCGGCCAGCCGAGCTGGCAAACAACAAGGATCCCTACGTGGCGGAGCTGTTGAGCACACCCAGGCGGCAGGCCGAGCGGCTGAACGCCCTGCTCCCGGGAGCAAGCGCGGAATGAGCTTCTTGTCCGACCCTCGCTGGCACGACGCGGCGGCGCACCTGCCGGACTATCTTGGCAGCCACGTTCAGGTCAGCTTGGCGGCGCTAGCGCTCGGGCTTGTGATCAGCCTCCCGCTCGCGATCCTCGCGCGCAATCATGCCGTGATCCGCGGCATTCTGCTGGGCCTCGCCAGCATCGTCCAGACCGTGCCCGGACTGGCCCTGCTGGCGCTGTTCTACCCGCTACTGCTCGCCATTGCGTCATTGACGCTTCGCTGGTTCGGCTTCGACTTTTCCGCGTTCGGATTTCTGCCCTCCATGCTGGCACTGGCGCTCTATTCCATGCTGCCGGTGCTGCGCAACACCATCACCGGGCTGAACGGCGTCGATCCCGCGTTGCTTGAGGCGGCGCGAGGGGTGGGCATGACGCCACGGCAATCGCTGTTCACGGTGGAACTGCCGTTGGCGCTGCCGGTGATCATGGCCGGCATCCGCACCTCGGCGGTATGGGTGATCGGGCCGCGACATTGTCCACGCCGATCGGGCAGACCAGCCTCGGCAATTACATCTTCGCCGGCTTGCAGACCCAAAACTGGGTGCTCGTGCTGTTCGGCTGCGTCGCCTCAGCGCTGCTGGCGCTAGCGGTCGATCAACTTTTAACGCTGATCGAACGCGGATTGCGCCAGCGCAAGCACCTCCGTACTGCGCTCGGCAGCGTCGGGATCGCCGCACTGGTCGCGGCCACATTGATCCCTTCGATGTCACGCGCCCCGTCGACCTACGTCATCGGCGCCAAAACGTTTGCCGAGCAATATGTGCTCTCCGCGCTCATCGAGCAGCGTCTGCAGGCCGCGGGATTGCAGGCCTCGACGCGCGAAGGTCTCGGCTCCAGCGTGATCTTCCAGGCGCTCGCGGCCAACAACATCGACGTCTATGTGGACTATTCCGGGACCCCTGTGGGTCAACCGTAAGCGGTCGTTTTCCCCCACCTTGTTGTAGACGAACTGGCCTGCAATATGCTTTCCGTTATGAAGAGAGCGGATCGCAGCATGATTGCGGATGTTGTTGACGCATTGCGGGCTCGGGTTCGGCGCCGTCGTTGGTGCGACGATGTCAAGGCAGAGATCGTGGCGAAGTCCTACGCGCCAGGCGCGGTGATGTTGGAGGTCGCTCGTCGGCACGAGATCTCGCCGCAGCAACTTTCGGCCTGGCGCAGGGCGGCCCGCGACGGCTTATTGAAGCTGCCGGAGGGCACCGTGCCGGTGGCGACGAGGCCCTCAGGTTCGAACACGATCCAGGATCGCAGTTCGTCAAGCGGCGAGGCTTCTGCCGCGCTCGGCGGCCCACGCGCACGGCATCAGTTCGTCCAGACGGGAGACCGGCCAGAGATTGACCAGCTTGGTGAGGACGTCGGTCAGATAGGCCTGCGGCTCGACGCCGCAGAGCTTGCAGGTCTCGATCAGCGAAGCGAGGCAGGCCCAGTTCTCCGCGCCCTGATCATGCCCCGCAAACAATGCGTTTTTGCGATTGAGGACAAGCGGACGGATGCTTCGCTCGACGATATTCGAGTCGTGTTCGATGCGGCCATCGTCGAGGAGCCGCGTGAGCCCGTCCCAGTGGTTCAAGGCGTAGCGAATGTGCTCGGCGATCGTCGCCTTGCCCGAGACGCGGGTGAGCTGCTGCTCGAACCAGGCCTTGAGCGCCAGCATGAGGGGCTTGCTGCGTTCCTGGCGGACGGCACGGCGCTCATCAGCGCTGCGGCCCCTGATCGTCTTCTCGATGGCATAGAGAGCGGCGATACGCTCGAGCGCCTCGCTGGCGATCGGGGCAGGACCGGCCTGGACAACGTCAAAGAAGCGCCGCCGCAGGTGAGCCCAGCAGAACGCCAGCGTGATCGCCGCGTCAGGCGCGGTTTCGGCAATGGTCTTGTAGACGCTATAGCCGTCGCATTGCACGATGCCGCGATAGCCGTCGAGCAGCTTGAGCGCGTGGACCGCGCCACGACCGGGGGCGTAAGTGTAGGCCACTGCCGGCGGGTCAGCCCCGCCCCACGGCCGATCGTCGCGCGCGATCGCCCAGAAGAAGCCCTTCTTGGTGCGGCCGCGACCGGGATCCAGCACCGGTGCCGTGGTTTCGTCAACCGCGATCTTGCCCGCGGTCAGGATGATCTCGCGCAGCCGCAGCCAGAGCGGATGAAGCTCCGCGGCCGCATAGCCCACCCAGAACGCAAGCACCGCGCGCTTGATGTCGATGCCTTGCGCAAGCAGCATCTGGGCCTGCCGATAGAGCGGCAGATGCCAGGCATATTTGGCGACCAGCACATAGGCGACCATCGCCTCGGTCGGCAGCCCACCCTTGATCAGCCGCTCTGGCGCCGGTGCCTGAACCACGCCATCCGTGCAGGCCCGGCAGGCATATTTGGGACGATGCGTGACGATCACGCGGAACTGCGCCGGGACGACGTCGAGCCGCTTCGACGTTTCCTCGCCGATCACATGCATCGGCGCGCGGCAGCATGGGCAATTGGTATCCTCCGGAGCAATCGACACGTCGATGTGCGGCAGATGGGCCGGAAGCGCGCCACGATCGGCGCGTCGCCTATCAGCGCGCTTGCGTGCGCGCGCAGGGTCCTTCTTGTCCTCAGCCGCCTCGTTGGCCGCAACGGCCTGCTCGATGTCCTCGATTGCCAGCAGCAGTTGTTCCGGATCGAGCTTCTCCGAGCGGCGGCCGAACTGCGCGCGTTGCAGCTGGCGCAAGAGGTGGCGCAGCCGATCCATCTGCGACAGCGCGTGGTCGCGCTCGGCGATCGCAGCGTCGCACTTTGCGATCGCAGCGTCGCGCTCCGCGCGCGCTGCCGCTACCAGCGCCTGCAGCGCGTCGATATCGGTCGGAAGCTGATCTGTGATGTCATCCACATCGACCACTCAATCTGATTCGCGGGACGTTGTGGCATGCGAAGAGCGACCTGATTCAGTTCGTCGCGGCGGCTCACGATGTCGCTGTCGGCGGCGCAACGTCGTGGACATGTAGACGCGACCAGTCCAGACCGTCCATCAGCGCGGCGAGCTGCGAGGCGGAGAGCCGCATCACACCATCGCTGATCGGCGGCCAGCGGAACGCGCTTTGCTCCAGACGTTTCCACAGCAGCACCAGTCCGGACCCGTCCCAGGCCAAGATCTTCAAGCGGTCCGCACGCTTCGAACGGAAGACAAAAATCGTTCCCGAGAACGGATCATGGCGGAGCTGCTCGCGAACCAGCGCGGCGAGGCCGTCGGCACCTTTACGGAAGTCCACGGGCTTCGTCGCGACCATGACCTTCACGCCCGCCGAAGCCGCGATCATGTGGCTGCCCTCACGGCCCGCAGCACATCGCGCAACCACGCCGGGTCGACCCCGGCCGCGGCGCGAACCACCACTCCGCCAATCTCGATGCTGACCGTCGTCGAGCTCCGTGCCGCCACTTCCACCGCGGGACCAGCGCCACACAGCTCCGTCACCACCGGAACGAAGAGTGGCGCCTCGTCGACCGGCAGGCTGAGCACGCCGGAACGCGCTGCCTTACGCCACGCGAAAAGATGTTGCGGCGAGATGCCATGCCGGCGCGCCACCTCCGACACGATCGCGCCCGGCGCATAGGACTCCGCCACGATCCGCCCCTTGACCTCGTCGCTCCACCGACGACGACGTCCCGCACCGACCTGGATATCCACCCGGCCACGCGGCTTCGAAGCGTCAACTATATGGTCAACCATATATGCGAACCGTACTGTTCTGACGGTTCGTATCTTGCCGGTCAGCTCGCTCCCGACAAGGTGGGGACAGAGAACCGCTTACGGTAAACCAGCTTCACCGCAGCGAGATGCTGCCGCGTGGAGCATTGCTCGCCGAGCTGAAGAAAATCCTGGCAGAGCAGGACATCACTCTGCTCGGCGTGCTCGGTTTCGAAAACGCCTACGCGCTGGTGATGCCGCGGCAGCGCGCCGAAGCACTCGGCATCCATTCGATCACGGACCTGGCCGCGCACGCGCCAACGCTGTCGATTGCGGGCGATTACGAGTTCTTCTCGCCCGGAATGGACTGCCCTGCACAAGGCCTACGGACTTTCATTCCGTGCGCAACGACAGATGCAGCCTGATTTCATGTATGCGGCAGTGGCGAGCGGCAACGTCGACGTCATCGCGGGCTATACCAGCGAGGGGCGGATCAAGGAATACGACCTGGTGACGCTGGCCGATCCCATGCAGGCGGTCCCGCCCTATGATGCGGTCCTGCTACTTGCACCACGACGCTCTCATGATACGGCGTTGCTGGACGCGCTAAAGCCACTGCTTGACCGGATCGACATTGCGACGATGCGCGAAGCCAATTTGCGCGCCAGTGGCAGCAATGCTAACTCCTCGCCCGCCGCGGTGGCGCGCTGGCTGTGGCAGAGGATCGGTGGGCAGTAGACGTACGTCCATAGCCCGCTAGGAACGCATGGACGCGGCTCGGTTGCCCATTGCGCATCGGCCGCTCACGCGCGCGCCGAACTGGGCCGCGTGGTCTCCTCAACGCTCGAAACAGCCTAGGATTGTCAGCGAACCGATCTACCTCTTTTGGAGATTGCCAGTAAAAATCCGTCGCTCGATCCGGATGTCAACGATGCGGCGCCAACTGATTCGATCCTAACTGCCTACATCCGGGAACACGTCGTCATCTATTAGCGTCTCCTAGACGCAGACGCGGAAGGTGTCGACTGGAGAGAAGCCGCCGAGATCGTGTTGCGCATCGATCCCAAACGTAGGCCGCAGCGTGCTCGCCGTGCCTACGATAACCCATCTCGCTCGTGTCAATTGGATGGCCAAGCATTATCGGCATCTGTTGCGGAGCAGTTGGCTATGTTCGAACTAAGCAAAGATTGCATGCCAATCTGGCGCGAAGAGCGCAGCGATCAGGATAGCAAGTGGCATCGCCGCGGTATCGATGATTGCCCAGAGATTGTTGGGTGCGAGAGCTTTGTTGGATCTGGTTGTCGCGGAGCGTCAAGCGTGGCGTCCTGGGAACCTGTGGACTTCGGCTGCACGGTAGTATGGACCGTGATCCGCTTGGATCTTGGCTGCATAATGCGTGGGCCCCGTGCGCCGAAGTCTCTCAGATCACCTTACCAAGCGGGACCTCACTTTGATGTTACGCTCCAGTTGTTTGAAATTGAAATTCATTCCCCCTGGGGATGAGGTGACCTCGACGCCATATTGAACGCTGCCGACGTTTATATCGCCGAAGTAGCCCTTCGACTTGATCCACTGCAGAATGCTCTTGATGTCCACCGTTCCGCTGTTGGTCTTGGAAGTGCGCAGGAGTGAGATGACCTTGTGACCGTTGAAGCCTTCGAACACGTTCCAAGTCGCTCCGCCCACGTCGACGTTGGTGTAGACCGGGATTGCCGCGCCGGAACGATCCGGGCGATAATGATAAGAAATTGGTTTGACGTTACCGCTGCCGTCTGGATTTCCGGTGTAATTCGTCCAGAGCATTATCTCATGCTGCTGTGAGCTGTCCCAAATATCGTAGGCGACGTCCCAGGCACCGCTGGTCGGAACATCCTGATTGAAGTTCGAGCTCAGAGCGTTGATTGAACTGAGCGGTTTTCCAATATTGAAAGCCTCGTGCGGATAGCTCTTGATGCCAGCAGTATTGGGCTGGTTCGACCACACGCTCCACTGGTTGACTGCACGCACCGAAATCGTCTGAGGCCCAGCGCCTGCGCCCCACACGTCGTTGTTCCAAGAGTAACCATCGCGCGAAAAGCTCCCGTATGGAGCGCTCGAACTCCAAATCGGAGCCTTCGCCGGTACAGGCGCCGCAGACAGTGACCTGGCTTCATTCACGGCCTGCCCAAATAGACTATGATCCTCCTGTCCGAAAGCATACGTCGTTTGGGATCCTGGCGAGCCGGCATCGTTTATCCGATTGGAATTCATAATGCTCTCCTTGCTCTTGAGTAACAAAATCTCTCCGCCGAACCACCCAGCGGGTACCCTGGGTTCGTCACCAGTTCAGTTGTAGGCGGCATCGGCACTAGAGATCAGGTTCGAATACTAGGAGGGCTGGCTTTCGAGAAGCTGACCACTACCCCGACACGGAGGTTTTGATTCGTTGAAGATGGTTTGATTTGGTTGAGGCCTTGAATAGCCGAGCACCATTTTGCACGAGCCTCGCCGGTTGAGTACAATCCATTTGACGCGAGCGCGATCGGCATTGTGGCGGTCTGGGCGACTAGCCCGGGGAAACTATCGACCGCCCATAGAGGCGTTGGCGACCAGAATGCCGATCTCGATCTCAACCATACAGGCACCCGGCGTACCTTGGGACCTAGCGGAACTCCAATCGGCGCAATATCCGCCGCACGTCGTCGGCGGGGAAAGGCCTGGTAGAGCACTCCGGCCGAATGATCGAGAGATTGTCGAGCGCTATTTGGCCCTCATCGAAGCCCGATCTTCGTCTGCGCTCTCTCGGATAAGCGGGAGCGGCGGAAAAATACGAGCCCTGCGGCTCGATACGCTAGCGGTTTGCTCGGATCGCAGCCTATCCGTCGACGGACATGCCTTGCCCGGCTGGCGGTCGGGGAGCTTGCAGCTTATCCTCATTCTCAAGGTAGTTCTGCAACCCATTGTCGACAAATTCTGCCAGAGCATGATTGCCGCGCGGCAGCGCAAGCAACCCGCTCACATGAACGGTTCCGCCACCTCCTTCGTAGAGCTACTGAAGAGCTCCGAAACGGCTCGCATAACGCTAAGTAGAAACTATCAGTAACGACGCGAGTATGAGCCGAGCACGCGAATGTCTGCGCGCTCTCGAAGCAACCCGGCAATACTATCCGTCTGCCCATGCCCCGCGACCTCGATCAGGTATCGATGGATTTCGAGGGCCGTCTTGGCCGGTCGCTCGTAAATCGCCAGGATTTGGATTCGGGCACCGGCAAACGACCCAAGCAAGGAAGCAAAATCCGATTCATCTACAGTTGCGAGCAACGACGTCTTGTCGTTTTCGGTCGGCGGAGGCATATCCTTGCCTAGCACCCACCAGCGCGTCACATTGTGCGGGCCTTCTTCGATCCCATCCAGCAGCGAATCCAGCCCATAAATCGCCGCGCCAATATGGGGGCCAACAGAAGCCTTGTCCAAGGCTTCGCTGTTGGCAACGGCTTGCGCCGCGGCGCCACTACTCGCTACCGCGGTACGTCGAACCCGCGGCAGCTCGTGATCCAACCAAGTCTTGAGTTCCTCAAGGGCAACCGGATGTCCGAAGACCTCTTCGATATCCTCCAGACGGGCTCCATGACGAGCAAGAAAGCTATAACCCAGCATTTTGGGATATTCGGCCACGACGCTTACATTCGGCAGGTCGAGGATCGGATCCAGATACGGGGTAGCTCCAACCAGGGAGGTCGTTACAGGCAGGCAGGCGCGGCCGATCTTCCCGCTTTGGTATACTGAGAGCAACTCGTCTTGGGACATAGGGACCAAGTCAGACGGACCGAACAGCTCAAGGCAAGCTTGGTGTGTCCATGATCCAGCTGGCCCAAGATAGCCAGTTTGACCCGCCGTCGCAGCTGTCATGGTGAGCAATCCAGTGCGCCCCTTGCTGCCGCGGCAAGGCGGAGCGTGCCTAAGAACAATTGTGCGATCCGCGACAACATGGTCAAGGAGCCGCCTTCCCGGATATCACGATCTCAATTTATGCGGTCGTCCCTCCGCTATGGTCCAAGACGGTCCAAGGGTCGCAAATGGCGTCTTGGCCAAAAAGCGCTGTCTGTGGCCAGCACCAAGTGATGCACCAAGTGCCTGGTCGATGCTCGGTGATGGGCCAGTCCTCCCAAAGGCAAAGGCGACCAGGCTCAAGGCAATCATCAAAAATCACTTGGCGAACCACTAGTAGTTCCATGTGCCGATCTTCACGCATGATCGTTTCCGCTCGTCTAGACGAAGTCACCGGGCGCTCGATCGGCAGCAGTCGTTGAAATTTTTGTGCAGCCGACGAGCCGGTGCGAGACGTTCGACAGCGCGGGCTCAGGTTGGAAGCCATTTAGAGATACCGGGTTCTAGCGAAATTTCCGTCGAGCCAAATGATTGAAGACGAATGCGTCTGGCAAATTGGAGCGAGCGCTTGGGTTTCCTCCGCACTTTGAGGAGTTAATGCTTTGCGCACGCCAGGTTGCTTCTGACCATGTTCGTCGTCGGCATTACTTCATCATCACTTCGACTTCGGCACGAAAAGCTTGGCGCGAGACGTCTCGTGAATAGAACATGTGGCCGCCCGGAAAGACCACAAGTTTAATCCGCGGAGTGGAAGCAAATGGCGGCAATTGATCGAGCACGATCTGTGATTCGAAATATGGCGTGGCAAGGTCAAACAGCCCGTGCGCGACCAGCAACTTCATGTGCCGATCCGTTGCCAGGATCTGGCGCAGCTCCGAAACTGACTCCGGAGGGCTACGGCCGAAATCCCAAGCCTCCATGACCTTGCGGTTGCCCAGTTCATAGGAGCCGTCCGGCCGCCAGCTTAGTTTCCGCGTGACGAGATCGACAGTGGCGCTGGTCAGAGGCGCCACCAGCGTATCGCTAGAGGGATCGCCGGAAAGTTGGAAATCGGACTCCGGATATGGATCGAGGCCACGCACAGAGGCATCATACCTGCCGATTAGCTTGCCGTTCTTACGGTCGAACTCACGTCGAAACTCGGCGACTTCGAAGCGGCCGGCGAGCCTACGACTGACAGCTTGGTCGATGCCGGTCAGCGCCGCGACCTTGTCGGCCAGACGCGTTGTCGCTTCCTTATCCGCCTGGCCTTTGATGAGATCAATCAGAAACTCGCCGCGGGCATAGCCTTCCACGTCGCCGAGATCGGCTCGGCTTACCGGACCCTCGGCTTCACGCAGGGTCGCAACATAGCTGGGCAGCGTTGCGGCGTAGCGCAGTGGGCTCCTGTGGGCACTGTAGTCGAACGTTGGCGAGACCATGATCAGACCCTTGACGCCTATGCCCTGCCGCACCTGCAATTGGTGGACAACCTTTGGCCCACGAATGCCGCCATAGCTTTCACCCGCGATGTACTTCGGCGATAGCAGCCGGTCATGCTTTTCGAGCCAGCGGCGGATCACCAGCGCCAGCGCGTTGACGTCACCCTCAACGGAATAGAGCTGCTTGCGCGCATCATCGCTGGTCGCGACGAAACGGCTATAGCCGGTGCCTACGGGGTCGAGAAACACCAGGTCGGTGAAATCGAGCCAAGTTTCCGCATTTGGCCTCACCTCCGGAAACGTCGATGGCGTGACCTCGTCAGCATTGATCGGCAACCGCCACGGTCCGGCATTGCCGAGTTGCAGCCAGGCCGATGATGAGCCTGGTCCGCCGTTGAAGAAGAATGTCACCGGGCGCGTGCCGCGATCGGTGCCCTCAAGCTGATAGGAGGTATAGGCGATGTCGGCCAGCGGCTCGCCCTTGTCGTCGAACAGGCGGATGGAGCCGGCGGTCGCGACGACAGAAAGCGTCCGCCCAGGGAGCTCAAGCGAGTGCTTGGTGCTGGAGTCCGGCGGCAGGCGATGCCGCTCGGCAGCCGACGGTATGCTCGGCGTTTCGCCAGCCCCGCCTTGCTGCCCGGCCGGCGTCGTGACTTGGACGGGCGGCGGCGAATCTGTGGCCCTAGCGCTCCCCATTGCCCCGCAGGCAAGCAAGATCATCGCAAGCGAGGTGCGGCGCGGCGCGATCAAGTGCATCGAATTTCTCCTGTCCCGGCGCGCACTTCGGTGCGCGAGGCGCTTCCATCAACAGCTCCAACAACTACCTCATGACCGGGAACAACAAACCTACTGGATCCAGTAGTTGTCACCATCGCCGGCGCCCTATCATTCACGACGCGAAACCTGCCGTTCCAGCCAGAACCAACAGAGCGCGTCTCCACAGCTCCAATCGGGGCCGCTACGGAAGGCGCAATGTTATTGAAAGTTAGTTCCGCCGGCTCAGGGTTTTCCGGCACGCGGCAGCCCCTATGACAAACATGTCAGAGATTTCCCGGTCCGCGCCGTAATCGTCTCCAATTGGAGATCAATTAAGACCTGCGTCCTAGTTCAGCTCTGCCAAGAACGAATTGATCGCGTCAGCACCTAGCTTTGGCTGCTGACACATCCACCAATGACCGCCCCCTTCCAAAACAGCAACCTTCGCGCCGGCGCGTTCGGCGCACCGGCGCGCGAGCCTCTCCCCGCCACAGTAACGGTCTTCTGTCGCGATTAGCGCCAGGCCAGGTTTGGCGGCCGCCCGCGGCAGGCCGAGCCCGAGATCTCGAATGATCGGCTGCGCGGCCGATCTGTACAGCGCGAGAATTGCCCTGCCCATATCCCTGTTTGCACCAGCAGCCACCTTCCGTGCGATTGCCGCGGTCATGCCCAGTCCCTCATACCCCTGGGCTAACGCCTCGGCCGGCATGCTTACCATCTGCGCGACAGCTTGCTCGCCGACCTTTGGCGTCTGCCAGGCCTGCGCCAGGCCGTGCCAGACGTAGTCGGGATCGAAGGCGCCCAGCATATCGCTCGCCCAGGATCGTATCAGAGCGGGATAGTCCATTGCGACTCGCATGACATGTCCCCCACCCCAATCATGCCCCACGAGATCGATTGGTCGCGCCAATTTCCCGAGTTCGCCCACAAGCCAGTTGCGGTAAGCATCAATAGAACAATCAAAGCCAGGCGGGACATCTGACCCAAATCCGGGTGGACAGAGACGGACAATATTCCGGTCGCTCAGAAGCGGGACCAGATCGTCCCAGATCGTCTCGGTTTCAGGATTTCCATGAACCAGAACGATCGTCATCCGTGTTTCTCTCCAAAGAGTTCTGCCTGTCCACCACTCGTCGATAGCACTGCCACCTAGCAAAGATGTTTGCTGGTGATAGCTACGGGGCATATGAACGCGGAGGTTCATCGCTTGGCAAGTATGTGAACAGGTAGTGCAAAATGCCTGGAAGGTCGAATTTCCAAAGCAACACGGCCAGAGCAACGTGAGACGATCGTTGGCCCACCTACGAACTCGACGCGCGGGTTCTTCGCAGCGGTATCGGGACTGGACGAGTGGACCAACACGCAGCACATGACGGATCAAATGGGGCTCGACCACAACATCCGCTTTCTGATCAGCCGAATTCGATCAATTGAGCTCCAGTTATAAGAGCGGCCCCCGACCTTTTGTTGTGGAAGTGCTGTTTCGAAGCTGTTCCATGTTTTGTCATCAGCACCGAGATTGCGCTCAAGGAGCCAACTTCAGGAAAGTCCTGTGCTCTTCCCAATTTCGGCCGCCACTCAACCGAGTTGTGTTGCTTATGGGATCCATCCCCAAATACTGATCGTTGTCCGCTTGGCAACGGTTTGCCGCGCGCGACTCCGCATCGGGCCAGCGCTCGCAAATGTCCGGCTATGGACGGACCGTTGAAAGCTCCGATGTCAGACTCGAGACAACAGTCGGCAAGTTAATGCGACAAACTCGTACGAGATCTCCGCAAAACATCCGAGTTCAGTCTGGCATATGCCTTGCTTCATTCTGTGCCTCATCACCAATCGCAGTGCGGTGATTTCGGAGTGGATCTGGCGCGCGTTGCCGCGAATGTCAGCTCTGGTGCGACGATTTTTCGTGCGACGATATTTTAGGAAGGCCGGCGTGGACCGGGAAAGTGCAGGATCTTTGATGAAGTTGAGAGTTCTTCTGTTGGGTGTCACGACGATTGCGGTCATAGCGAGCGGTGCGGCCAACGCGCGCCTTGAACCAGAACCGAAACTGCCGCTGGTCGTATGGAACTGGTCGGGTGGCTATATCGGCGGACACGTCGGCGGTGGGTACGGCCGAACTTCCTTCAGCAATCCTTACGGCCCATCGATCTATGGCGGCATCGTGGAAAGCCCGCCATTTTTTGCAGGTGGCCAGATCGGCTACAATTGGCAGAACAACAGTTGGGTGGTTGGCTTCGAATTGGATGCCAGCGGTGTTATTTCGGAGGGCACCAATACCTGCCTCGCTCATTCGGGCCTGATTGTGAGCGCAAACTGCATCGCAGGTCCCAACCTCTTCGCCACCGGGACTGGCCGCATTGGCTACGCTTTTGGCGCACTCGGCCACACGCTGACCTATCTCAAGGGAGGCGTAGCCTGGCAAAACAATAGGGGCGACGTCGTCAACAACTTTGAAGCCGGCTACCTGCCCCAGGAAAAAACCCATTTCGACTATGGTCGTCTCGGTAGTGTCATCGGTCTGGGCATCGAGCAGGCGATTACGCCTGCATGGTCGGTGAACGTCGAGTATGACTATCTGCATTTTGGCGGGCCAAGTGTGCGGACGGCTTCGACCGTACAATCTCCACCGCTTGCGTTCCTGCCGGCGAACACAACCAGCCTGTCCAGCAACTACCACATCGGGAAGATTGGCCTTAACTACCATTTTGACGCCGAACTGAAGGCCGGAGAATGGTCCAATGCGCCGCTGTACACGAAGGCAACGGCGAGTGCGCGGCCCATTCCCTACACGCCCGGATGGTCATTCGAAGGCGGCTCGCGGCTCTGGCTTAGCCGGGGACGATTCCAGTGGGATCACAGCGCAGCCGATAAAGACCAGGATCCCGGCTTGCTGATATCGAGGCTCACGTATCACGGACTGGACGGACTCTCCGGGGAGCTCTTCGGTCGTCTTGACAGTCCATGGGGAGTTTTCCTGAAGAGCAACCTTGGTACCGGGCGCTTCAACAAAGGAAAGATGAACGATGAAGATTGGCTGCCCCAAGATGAACGGTCCTACCAGAACACCCTTTCAGGCCAGTCCAACGGAAGGTTCACATATTACACGGCCGATGTCGGTTACGATTTCCTGCGCGGCACCAATTACAAGGTCGGTGGATTTCTGGGCTGGACCTATTACGGCCAGAGCTCGGACACGACCGGCTGCGTCGAGTTCGCCAATCCGCGGCATCGATGTCTGAAGCGGGGTGACAACAGGATCGTCGGCAGCGAGGATACACAATGGAATGCTCCGCGAATTGGCCTGAGCGCTGAAACCATGCTGACCGAACGCTGGCGGCTGAACGCCGATGTCGCTTATCTGCCCTGGACCGATTTCATCGGGAGGGACAATCACCTGCTGCGCGACATGACCACCTTTGTGGAACAACGCGGCAATGGCGGTGGCGGCGTCCAGATCGAAGGCGTGCTCTCCTACTTCATCACCAACGACATCAGCGTCGGCGTTGGCGGCCGCTATTGGGCCATGTGGACCAAAAGGGACGCCAACTCCATGGGCTGCAGCAACGGCTGCATAGATCACTCGCCCTCATTTGCGAAATACAGCATGGAGCGCTGGGGTACATTCTTTCAGGCCTCTTACAGGTTCGACTCAAAGACTTGATCTTGGTCAGCTCGAGACTCCGATTTGGAGTCATCCAAAGCCTACTTGTGAGCACGACGTCGGCGCAAAAACCGTGCGCAGACATCGTGGGTAATGATGGTGAAGCACCTCGAAATCGAGCAGCGCTCAGCTTGCCTACAAGCAACGAGTGTCAGCCGGTACGAGACCTACGCTCTCTCGACTGCCTTCCCCCCGGACGCCTCAGGACCGACACGATTGCACTCACCACCCGCCGATCCTTGGGGACTCTCGTCGAGCGCTTCTATAAGTATGAGACTAGTGTGTAAGCGCGTTCACTCGTCCTTGAACAATAGTTTCAATCGCAGCGTCCTCATTCCTGATTGTCGCCTCAGAAACTCAGGCATCGTTGGTTCGTCACAGGCTGCAGGCCCGAGCACCGGGCACCTTGGCGATTGGTTTAGAGGGTCTTGCACCCAGTGCGGCACAAACCTCTAGAGCTATGATCATTCACAATCGCAAGCGATTCATCGCGATCAAAGTGGTACTCCCCTTTGTCGTGGAGCATTGGCTGAAACAGCCTGCGCTTGCCGCGATAATCCTGGTCGGCTCTCTCGGAGCGACGGCTGCAGACCTTTTCATGCCGTTGTATTCCGGACATCTAGTCGATGCAGTGAGTTCAGGTCCGTCTAACGACGTAGCGTGGCACGCCGCGCTTGTTGCCTTTGCAGAGATTGTAGCGCTTGGCCTGCTCGCGATCGTATTGCGACTTGCATGCTCGCGGGCAATCATATCGTTCACGCTGAAGACGATGTCCGATGTCGGCCAGCAGGCCTTCATGCGGGTGCAGCGCTTCTCGACCGACTGGCACGCCAATTCGTTCGCCGGCTCCACCGTGCGCAAGGTCACGCGCGGCATGTGGGCGCTTGATCTGTTGAACGACACCATCCTGATGGCGCTGTTGCCGTCGCTGGTCGTGCTGCTCGGCTCGATGATCCTGCTCGGGCTGCACTGGCCGCAACTCGGTGCCGTGATTGCGGTCGGCTCGGTGATTTATGTCGCGATGACCATGGCGTTCCAGGTGCGTTACGTCGCGCCCGCCGCGCGCGTCTCCAATGCATGGGACACCAAGGTTGGCGGCACGCTGGCCGATGCCTTGACCTGCAATGCAGTGGTGAAGTCGTTCGGCGCCGAGACGCGCGAGGACGTCAGGCTCGACGGCGTCATCAGCCGCTGGCGGCGGCGGGTGCGGCGGACCTGGCTGCGCTACAACCACACCTCGACGGCGCAGCTGCTTGTGCTGCTGTGCTTCCGCGCCTCGGTGATCGGCGGCGCCATCCTGCTGTGGGCGCAGGGCGCCGCCACGCCCGGCGACGTCACCTATGTCTTGACCAGCTACTACATCATCCATGCGTATCTGCGCGATGTCGGCATGCACATCAACAATCTGCAGCGCTCGGTGAACGACATGGAGGAACTGGTGCAGATCCATGGCGAGCCGCTCGGCATTGTCGATGCCGTGGATGCGAGAGCGATCGACATCGAGGGCGGCCGCATCGTGTTCGACGACGTCACGTTCCACTATGGCGGCCATCGCCGGCCGCTCTATGAGGGGCTGTCGGTCGACATCGATGCCGGCGAACGCGTCGGTCTGGTCGGGCGCTCCGGCTCCGGCAAGACCACCTTCGTCAAGCTGGTGCAGCGGCTCTACGACGTCTCCGGCGGCAAGATCCTGATCGACGGTCAGGACATCGCGCAGGCGACGCAGCAATCGCTGCGCAGCCAGATTGCGATCGTGCAGCAGGAACCGATCCTGTTCCACCGCACGCTGGCGGAGAACATCGCCTATGGCCGGCCCGGCGCCAGCATGGATGCGATCGAGCAGGCGGCGCGCCTTGCCAACGCGCACGACTTCATCATGCGGCTGCCGAAGGACTACGGCACGCTGGTGGGCGAGCGCGGCGTCAAGCTGTCGGGCGGCGAGCGGCAGCGCGTCGCGCTGGCGCGTGCCTTCCTGGCGGACGCGCCGGTCTTGATCCTGGACGAGGCGACCTCGAGCCTCGATTCGGAATCGGAGGCGCTGATCCAGCAGGCGATGGAGCGGTTGATGAAGGGCCGCACCTCGATCGTGATCGCACACCGGCTGTCGACCGTGCGCAGCATGGATCGCATCCTCGTGTTCGATCGCGGCGAGATCGTCGAGCAGGGCACGCACGAGGTGCTGGCCGCACGTCCCGGCGGCATCTACCGCGGCCTGTTCGAGCGTCAGGCGAGCGAGTTCAGTCAAGCCGCGGCGGCGGGCTAGGGCCACAAATCCCATCATTTTTGCATCAGTGACTGATCCCGAGAACGTTGCGCAGCTAATCATTTCGAGGCTGCGCACCAAATATGCAAAATGATCATTGCCTGTTTACGAGCGCCCCGGTACGCATCGCCCCCCGGGCGGACGGCTCTGCCGCAGAGGTCGGGCACTCGTCCTGGACCGTTCACGAGAGCAGCTCGACGGCGACAATTATTGCTCGTCGAGCAGACCTCCCTTCGCGACGGGTAGGGAAGACAGCATTGCCACGGGAAAAGCCCGCCTTTGGACATTCTTGTCGAGAATCACGTCTGCAATCGAAGCTGAACGACTCGCGCACGATCACTCCACGATAAATGGCTAGCGGGCGGACATGTTCGGCGTCGGACTGGCAACATATCGCAAGGATCAACGTCGTCTGTTCACTTTTTGCTTCTTGTTCGTTACGGGCCAGGCGCGACCAAACGCCGAGGAAGACCCCGCCGTCAGTTAGAATAGCGGTCAGTCAGGTCGTGTGAGATCTTCAACCCTTCCTCTATATAGAGTCTGATTGCCATGTTAGCTGCGGGCGTGCAGGTTCGGTAGGTCTGCGCGAACCCGTTGTAACCGCGGTTAAAGCCCGCGACCATGCGGGTACGGCGGGCACCGGAGGGAGTTTCGGCATCGATCAGCGCCTGCATTTCGTCGCGCCATTTGGCGGCCTCGTTGGAGCCGCAGATGCCGCGCAGATAGTGCAGCGCTCCGAGGATCTCAGCCAACCGCTGCAGGTCACTGTCGAATGGAGCAGGCGCGTCCTGAGCGCGGGTCATCGCAACGAATGCCGATATCAGAACCGCAACGGCGAGAAAGGTTTTGATCCCAGACGCTCCGGAAGCCGGTTGGTACGCTCTGTCGACGCGCCCGAGGCAAGGTTGACGAGGCCCCAATAGCGCAGAACGTTTCCTGCTGCAGCAGATCAAACTCAAGAGGCGGACGGCTGCTCGCAATGAGCAGCGGAGCAAAAGCCGGACCAACTCGCCTGATACCTCTGCCAATGCCCAACTAGCTGAACATAGCGTGCGCGAGTGGCAGGCCGTTCTGTGTGAGAACAAACGGTCCCTGTTCGGCACTTACCAATACTGTCGCACAGTCGCCATTGCCCGGGAGCAAAACATGACCCAGCCCGCCAACTGCAGCGCGTTCCTGTGTTCATCTTCTGCCGGCGATTGCCCCATTTAGTTCAACGCTGGAATGAGACTGCAAGATGCAGGCACTTTTATTGCATTCGTCCATGGGATCTTCGTTCTAAACCTGCTCCAGGTGTGGACCTTCGGATGGTACGAGGCCGCCTCAAGGTAAACGACCTATGGAGCAATGGAGTGCAACGTGCGCGGCCTGACTGGTCGAAGTGCTCAGGCCAGCGATGGCGCTTCGAACGGGTCGAAGATCGCCAGCCAATATACTCGGGAGAAGCCGGAGCCCGTCCTCGGTGCGGCACACGAACGCTTGGCCGGTCGTGCCGTGTGGGCCGCAACCATCGGCAATATTCTCGAATTCTACGACTTTGGGACCTATAGCTTTTTCGCGATCCAGATCGGTCAAGCGTTCTTCCCGGCAAGCGACACGTTCGCCAGCCTTATGCTGTCGCTTGCAACCTTCGGCGCGGGTTTTGTCACCAGACCGGTCGGGGCCATCGTGCTCGGTTCGTGCTCGGATCGACTGGGGCGCCGGCCCGCGATGACCGCCAGCTTTGCAATGATGAGCGCCGCAATCCTCGTGTTGGCTATTATGCCGTCGTACGAGACAATAGGAATCGCCGCTCCGCTGCTGGTCATTTTCGCACGTCTGGTGCAGGGTTTTGCTCTGGGAGGTGAAGTTGGTCCGACGACCGCCTATTTGATGGAAGCGGCGTCGGAGGAACGGCGTGGTCTTGCCGTCTCGTTTCAGCCCGCCAGCCAACAGATTGCTGCGACAGCCGGCGCGTTGGTTGGAGAACTACTCTCACTCACGATGACAACCGAGGCACTCAATGCGTACGGATGGCGGATCGCGCTGTTGCTGGGCGCCGCTACGCTGCCGTTCGGATTCTGGTTGCGGCGCTCCCTTCCCGAAACGTTGCACCGCCCTGAGACGCCGGCTCTGGTCATCCAGCCTGTAGGGAGATCGCCCGCGGTTCGCCGCATCATGAGCTTGGGATTTGTCATCCTGGCCAGTTGCACGATCATCACCTATGTCACGGGATATATGACCACCTATGCCCTGAACACCCTGCACGTTTCCGCGCCTCTCGCCTTTGGCACGACGCTCATCAGCAATGCGGTAGGAATCGCCGCAGCACTGCTGGGCGGCTGGCTAGCGGACCGCGCGGGCCGCCGGCGCATCATGATCTGGCCGCAGATCACCGCGTTGCTGATGACTTATCCGGTGTTCTTCTGGATCTCGGAGAGTCGTAGCACTCTCGCACTTCTTGGAGGCTTCGGCGCGCTCACCCTGATCGGAACGATCCCGTATAGCGCCTTCTACGTGAGCATGGCCGAGGCTTTGCCCAAGAACATTCGTGGCGGCGCCTTCGCGACGATCTACGCTTTTGCCATAGCGATTTTCGGAGGTACCGCTCAAGCCATCGTCACCTGGCTGATCCACCTGACCGGGAGCGCGCTGGCGCCCGCCTGGTACATGCTTTTCGCTAGCGCTGCCGGGCTCTGTGCCATGCTTATGATGCCCGAGACCGCTCCGATCAAAATTCAGAGCGCGCGCACAAGTAGAGGCCGTCATAGCGCGGGGCAGTTTGAATGCGGGTCTCGTTTGCCTGACATCGCGCGGCTTTCGGGGCAGCAGGAATGTAGGTCTTCGCCTTCGACGCGGCCGTTCGCGCGAGCCATCGAGAGCACCGGAAGCACAGAACGCTCCGAGAGCGGATCTCGTCGATGGCTTGCCGGCTTCTTCAGACTGAGGCACTCGCGGCGCTGAACACGACCCGATCGGTGCAGCGCCTGGAGCTGAGAGCGAAGTACAAGCCTGGATTCGAGCCGCGGTTCTTAGCGCGCTCAACGCCGGTCCTGGTTAGGTCGATCTCGCCGCGGATCTTCGGTTAAATGTCTCGACGCCTGCGCTGGTACCAGGTTCCATTGAAGGAGGATCTTATGATCAGAAGTTCCAGCCCGCAGCAAGCCAGTCCGCTTACGGCACAGTTACCTTGCATGGGCTTGCAACAGCTGCCCACGAAAGGTGCTCAAAGGCATTTGAGCCGGCTGCCGCTCTTTCGTCCAGATCGAGAAAGTGGCGATAGCGGGGCAACTGACCATTGATCTAGCCTCGCTTCAGCCGGACGATCAACCTATGGTCGATCCAAAGCTCGATGAAATCGGGGACTCTAAATAACCCCCGCCGACTCCTTGGCTTACTCGGCGCTATGGCTGATAAATTCATAGGTAGCTCGCGCGATTGCTGCGGCATGGACCGCGGGACGTCGCGCACAATCTAAGTCCTTTACCCATTCTCGTTGATTGGAGCGAGCAGGATGTTCCAACCCAGCCTGGAATTTGAGAGAATTATAGATAAACGAACGTCTCGGGCGACTGCTCACTCAAGTCCGACGCGCAGATTCACATAGTACAATTGACTTGTATGCTGATGGCGAGCCTAATTGATTTTGCTGCAAGACTTATAGAGAGCACCAGTGAATTTTGGAACGCCCGCGCAGGCCAGATTCCTCGTTCGAATGGGGACTTCGGGCTGGATGGTTTATGATCGAGAACGCAAAGGACCAGCGCTGATAAAGGACAGCCGCCTGGCCGAGAAACTGACAAGGGAACAGGCTGAACACATCAAGAATATCCCGACGAATACTCCGGGCAGCCAGCAAACTTAGCCCTTCGTCGTCCATGGTGTTCGGTTGGCGCCCGCAATCCAGCGGGAGTCAAATCCTTGAGCTTCGATTGGGCAAAAGTAGTCCCGCTTCTTTTGATCGGTGCCGGCATCGTACTGGTGCTCGTAGGCCTCATCGGCACAATGCGGCGCCGGCGTTCCGAGGGACGCCGCGCAGCGCAAACAAAAAACGATATGTCCGGATCCAGCGAACCGGCGAAAATCCCAAGCGCGAAAGCGCGGCCTACTGAGAAATCTCCCGCAGAGGATCTGGACGCCCGGCAGGCCAATGAAGAATAACATTGAGTGGCAGCAAAGCTCCGTCCAGGCCGCCTTGCGCTTTTGCTGTCGCTTTCTCTCGCCGTTGGCGATCTCTGTGTCAGGCCGCTTGATACCCGTCATGATCGGAGGCGCGCTCCCTGGCTGATGCTCTCTCAGGCATCTCGGCAAGCCATAAGGCTACGGAATAAACGGATCTTCGGTTTCGGCTTAGCGTTAGATCACCGGCGACCTCCACCGGAGGACGCGTTCGTATTGCTTTCAATCGCTTTGAATTCTTGTCCCGCGCTGGGGTGGCAACTTGCAGCTCGAGAGTGTGCGTTGCCTGATCCTTGATGGTGTGCTGGAAGATCCGTTCCACCGGATTCTGCTCCGGCGGCGGAACTTGAACGGCTTCGAAGGCTGGGTCGCGATTCTCGTTACGCAAAGAGGACACGGCCGCCGTTCCCGCGAGCGGCCGGTCTGCGAGGCCTCTATCCTCACTCTCTGCTGGTTCGCAATCCCGCGCTTAGTGCTGGACGCACGCTGGATCGGTCAAACAAAAAAACAGGTCGCAGATGCCGTCCAGCGGGTCCTCCGCGCACTGAGGATATGACGTATCGGCTAGCTGCACCTTGGTGGCGACGCGTTGAGGGGCGGCCTCGGCAACAAAGACCGGCAGCGCCGTCGTTGCAAGCGCGGCGGCGCTCGCAGTTACAAACAGCAATTTTTTCATTTCAGAGTCGCTCCCGTGGATAGGCCCCAAGCCGTGCTCCACGGATATATGAAGGCGCCATAAGTGGTAAAATTGATTTTCTTGATCAGGCCCATCTACGGAATGGATGAATTCGCAAATCTTCGCTGCAGTCGCTCGGAATCAACGAAGCCAATCAATCGAGCCTCGATGCGCCCCTATGGCGAGGGGCCGCACGACGTAGGACATGCGCCTCACGTGGCTCCTCGCCGGCTTCGAGGTCCGCGCATTAATCAGAGCAATCGGAGAACGCGGTGCTGCATCGTGCGGGCCCGGTGACTTGCGTTCCTTGACCGGACGCGTGACGTCCGACCGTCGAGTCACGTCCCCGATTGAGTGCACGAGCGATCTCTGCGTGGTGCATGCGATCGGAGATTCCGTTCGTTTGTTTGGCACCTGATCATCGTCGACGACCCATTGATCAATCCTCCCGCCCTTCGGCTACACTTCGCGAGCTCCGCGCTCACAGCAACCAGCCTGCCTGACCTTTCCGGAGCTCAGCCGTCGATAACAACCAACTAACCAGTCTGGCCATCTCCCTTTGGAGCGATTCCTGAGGATTCGGCGCAGGATCTTCTTCGCGCCGATCTGGTCGCACCGGATCCGGGCAGACCTCGGAATACATTTACTAGCCCCTCCTGCTTCCCGCACTTGTAGGCTGTGGACGCCAACACATGAGGTCGCCGCGCCCTGTCCCGCCAGACGTCTTTGGCCTTGGTCTTGCGGGCCCGTCGGCACTCAATGAACCGTGAGATTGCAGTTGCGGCAATCAGAGCGCCAACGAAGAAGTTCTGGGGAGCCAAAATGTTTGGCAAAGCGGCAAAAATCTTTATCAAGGGTCAAGCAGCGCTCAATCGGCTTAAGCTTCCTTTAGCCGCCTCAGAGCTTCAGACCGTGATCATTGAACACCTTGTCTCTTAGAGCGCCCTTGATCTCGCGGGCGATATCCTTGCGAATCTCAGCGCCCAATTCTCGCTTCGCATCCTCGACGAGATCAGATGCACTCCCGGCCAAGCCTCTGTCGGCGAGCTGTTGCTCCAGCCTGTTGTCGAATTCCTCGCCCATCGCATCAACGAGCTGGCCCTGCATCACGGCATAGTCTTCAGGAGCGATTCGCCGCACCAGGCCGTCCCAAGGCTGCCAGTCCGTCGCCAAATAGCCGGCGAATTCGGCCGCCTCCCTGTTCAGGACGGAGGTCTCCGCACTGTCAATGTCGGCATCGGTGACGCCGGAGACGTCAAAATAGCGCATAGCGGGCGCGACGTGTTGCAGTCCCAGCCGGTCGCGCAGCCTGTTCTGATAAGCAAGATACACCTCAACGGCGTCGATGTCTTCGACGTTGGAGGCGGAGTGGAGCGAGTGAGTCTGTTCGCGCGCAATCCGCTCAAGCGCGTCCAGACGGAACATGATGCGCCCCAGATCGACGAGATCGGGAAGTCGAGCCGTATCGTCGTAGGCCCCGTTCTCGACGTCTGCGACGAGGCGCGCGGCCTGCATGCCGTTCCAAGTCAAAGTTCTCCGATCCTCGCAGCTTTGGTTGGCGTCGAGGGCGAGTTGAAAGTACTGCGCGCGCAATTGCGGGTTAGTCGCCGCCAGGCGCAGATCGTCAGCGACGGACTGCTGGAATTGTTCATTGCCGGAATTGACCGAGTCGAACAGTTTTTCGAGGAAAAGCGCGTATTCTTGGGCGCCAGGCTCTTCTGCAAAGTTCTGCCAGGCGGCCAGTACCTCTCGATCGCCCGGCTTCGGATTACTCCTGAGCCAGCCTGCGACAGTTTCAGCGAGATCATCGACCTGTCCGTCGTCTGTCCCGGACAGATCACTTTCGTCATCGCGCGAAAGGTAGACGGTCGGACCGGTATATCCTTCGGCGCGAAGGGTCGTGTCCAGGTTCGTCAGCACCTGCTCAGGCAGCGGATTTTCACGCAGCTCTATCCTGGCACCAGCGCCCAATTGCGTCAGCAGGTCCTCGGGTAGACTCGCCAACTGGTTTTCGCTGACGTCGAGAAACCGGAGCGTGACGGGGAGAGATTCCGGCAAACCCGTCAACCGGTTTTGGCAGACGTCGAGAAACTGGAGCGTAGCAGGCAGATCCTCCGGCAGACCCGTCAACCGATTGTGGCTGGCGTGGAGAAACTGGAGCGAAGCAGGGAGGGTCTCAGGCAGGTTCGGCAACTGATTGTGGCTGACGTCGAGGAACTGGAGCGCTGTAGGCAGGACCTCGGGCAGGCTCCTCAGTCGATTTGAGCTTGCATCAAGCCCTCTGAGCTCGGCCGGAAGCGCCGACAGACTGGTCAGCTGATTGCCCCTGATGTCGAGACGCTGGAGCGAAGGAGGCAAGCTATCGGGCAGACTGGTCAGCCGATTGAAGGGGACCTCGAGCACGGTGATTTCGGTCGGAAGTCGAGGCAGACTGGTAAGAGACAATGATTCGAGATCCAGTCTCGCGACCTCATCCCGGGCATTCACTCGCCTTACCGCCTCTTCCCGGTCCTCCAGCGGGCCCACCTGCTGTTCAGCAGCCCAATTCTCAAGCGTTTGGTCTATTTCGCCGTTCGCATGAGCTGAATCCGCCGGGCTTTCTGCATACCCTGACACAACTCCATCCCACTGCGCCGCCGCTTCGTTTTCCCGATCGGTTTGGCCCGGAAGACGCGGAAAGGCTGGCACTGCCCCGCTGTATCTGTCCTTCTTGAAAAGAATCCATCCCCACCCCCTACGAGACCGAGCCTACTCAGTCCATGACGACAGGTAGGAGGGTCTAAGACATCTAGCTTTCCATAAGCTGACAGGTCCGATCGGCAAAAGTTGGCAACCACGGCTGCGGAAAGCCGACACTGCTGTCGTTACCTGAAACTGGGCTGTTGGTCCTGGGTGAGAAACGATCCTCTCCTACCTGCAACAGGCGCTGCGATCTTCCCAAGCGTGCGGCGTCTCTCCGCAAGCAACAAGCAGTCCGCGCCCTTAGCTTAAGAGGTTGACCCGCTCAGCCGTCAGTGTGACCTGCTTTGGCAACAAGGTTGAGCGAACCTGCTGCCCTGCAGCAAGACTCGTCAGCTGATCGACAGGTGGGCCTGCTAAGGTCAGAAAGCTTCCACGTTGACGGTCTTCAGAACTTATCTGGTCACGAAGTGGCAGCAAGCCTGGCAGCAGGATCGATCCAGTTGCCTCGGAGGGCCTCGTGTGAGGCTTACCGGCTCGGCCAGGAGTCGCTAGCCCCGGAGCGTCTGCGTTCGCTCGAACGATCATTGCGCTGCGCAACGGCCTGCTTCGCGGTCTTGAGAAGCGCCGGGCGTACTCCTTGATTCTAACAGTGAAGAAGGTTGATGAACACAGGACAGGCACAGCGAAGTGCAAACTCCTCCCTCGACACTTTTGAAGATGGGGAGCAGGAAAGCTACCTCGGCGGCTTCAACCGAGCCTTGGCGGATTGGGTCGAAGCCTTGACAGGATATCGGACCCCCGCCTCTTCGCGTACGCGCATCCTGGAAAACTGGGCCGCCGAAGAGGGCCAGGGCGAAGCCGAGAATCGGCGACAGGGGCGCTCACGAATTAGGGCTGCGGAGAACATTGGATCGCATTCGGTACATCTGTCATCCCTCTCCCTGACCGCTTTGCCCGACGCCCTGCCGCCCCGGCTGAGGGAACTGCGCGCCATGCACAACGAGCTACGCAGCCTGCCCGCTCGGCTGCCCCCGGGTCTCAACGAACTTCTTGTTAGCCATAACCAGTTGACCAGTTTGCCGGACGCGCTCCCGGCGAGCCTCTATCGCTTGGAAGCGAACGATAACAGGTTGACCAGTCTGCCGGCAGATCTCCCGGCGGGGCTCGGGATCCTAAGCGCAAACAATAACCGACTCGTCAGCCTGCCCGACGCTCTCCCGACCAGCCTCACCTCGCTCGCGGTTAGCGGCAATCAGCTGACCGAGCTTCCCGTCCTCCCATCGGGGCTTATCGAAATCGATGTCAGCAGCAATCAGTTGAGCAGCCTTCCCGAACCCCTTCCCGGCTGGCTTCAATCACTCAATCTGAGCGGCAACCGGCTGACCAGCCTGCCCGAGGATCTCCTATCGAGTTTAAACTACCCGAATTTGGAGCTTGCGTTCGGGGACAACCCGCTCCCGGACGAGGTCCGCGCTCACCTGGCGGCACCGCATCTTGAACAACGGTCTCTGCACGAGGCTGCGGCGCAGTGGCTCGGGAACGACCCCGCAGCGCTTGCCGAATGGCAGCACTTTGCGGATGAGCCGGGCGCTCAGGACTACGCCCGCTTCCTTGAGAGGCTACGAGGGACCGTAAACCAGAGCAGCGACGAGTTTCGGCAGGCAGTGGCTGACGATCTGCGGCAGGCGGCGGCCGATCCGAGACTGCGCGAGCAGTTTTTCATACAGGCCTCCGAGGCCAACGCGAGCTGCGAGGATCGTATTACCCTGCACTGGAACGGTATGCGGAGCGCGCGCCTCAATGCTGAGGTCGAGAATGGGTCGTATGATGATCGGCTCAGCGAGCTGATCCAGCGCGCCCGCATTGCTTTCCGCCTCGAGGCGCTGGACGGGATCGCGCGCGACAGGGTTGAATCGCTCCTCAGCGTCGACCCGAACGTAGACGACGTCGAAGTCTACCTTGCCTATCAACACCTCCTGCGCGAGCCGCTGGAGCTCAGTCACGTCGCCCCTGAGATGCGTTTCCTGTCGGTCTCTCATGTAACCCCGGATGATGCGGCGCGGGCGCTGGACCTGGTCCGGGAGCAGGAGGCGAGCCAATTCACCGACTACATGGCAACCCGCTGGGAACCCTGGGAGACGGTGTTGAGGCGCATCGCTCCGGACGAATATGAAGCGATGCAAGATCGGCTCGTCGAAGCCATGGGCGAGGAGTTTCAAAGCCGCCTGGATCAGCGATTGACCGAGCACGGTCTGCTAGGCGACCCGGATGCCGAGCGCGTGCTCGGAGCCCAAATCCGAAACGAAATCGCGGGCGAGATCAAAGGCGAGGTCGTGCACCGGCTGCTCGCAGACCGTGGGATCGAACAATAAGACTTCTCAGAGCCGCCGCGCAGATATCTTCATTGCTCTGCGGCGCTGATCGATCATGTCAACTGACATCATCCTCGAACTGCCGCTGACGATCACCGATAGAGATTGGTCAGCGGATCGAATAACGCACGCCGACGAGCAACGTCGGTCTGGCTCAAAAGTGATGAGCAAGGATCGGTCGGTAAAAATGGTGATCGAAGGCGCGCAGTGGCAGCATAAAGGGCTGTCTGAGAGACTTGCAGTGCTCGCAGGCGTGGGACTCAAGCTATGGACTGCCGGACGTGACGCGATGTGGCCAAACCTGAGGACGCCAGATTGCTCAGGCCTGGCCACGCCGGAACTGAGCTAGGGTACATACGTAGCGGGCGAGTCCGCCCGCCATGACCGGCAAGTCGCACTTGCGTGAACCCTGGGACCTGAATTGCCGATGCTCTCACGGCTTCGGCTGGCCGAGGCTGTTTCAATAGCGCGATTGATGAATTGCCTTAGGCGCTAAACAGCCGACCGGCGCGCCATGTTGGGAAAGCCCGCCGGGAGCTGCTCGAAGAGATCGAGCGCGCCATTGGCGCCACTCCCGACGAATCCTTATTCGAATATGCCGAATGGAAAACGGCGACCGTGCACCCGCTTATCGTGTCAACGTCGAAAAGACCTTTTGGCGCCGCGCCGGCTGATCGGTCGTCCGTGGACATCCGGCCTGCCTGTCGCGCGGTCGAAATCTTGCAGGATCGCCACACCGCCAGCCAGCGCGACGTTCCCAGCGCAGCCCACCATGTTACGTTGAACGAGCACACCCAATCCCATCAGCCTTACGTCAGTATGACGCCGGCCAGCTTGATCAAGATGGCGGCGCGGAGCGCGTCTGCTTTGCCATGGCAGTCGAGGGGTTGATGCGCGAGCGTCCGCATTCCGAGCAGTATTTTTATTTCGCCATGGGTATCACCGCTCTGGCGCAACGCTATGAGTGTAATCGGCTGGAAGCAGCCTGCAAGAGGGCGCTCAATGCGATGAGCTGCTATGAGCTGCTTCTCCGTGAGCGCCGTCGTCAACGCAGGGCTCGACCGCGCGAGCCCGCGACGCGCTACTATCAGACCGTCGGGATACTGAGCCACCCGGCCCTGGCCCGAATAGTGGCGACCCACTGACCTCCCGCATCGATCAGGGGCAGCCGCCATATAAAGCTGGCTGCACCAGTCATAGGCGTCTGCCTACAGGATGGCGTTATCGAGCCAGATGTTGAGGATTTCAGCCGAGCGGTCGTGGGAGTAATAGAACATTGATGCCGCTGGGCCGGTGCGACACTAGACCCAGCACCGGCGGATCGAGATCAGGCGCGCCCCCAACGCGCTCGAGGAAGAACGAAAAGCCCCAGCACCTTCTGGGGGCCGTGGAAGCCTGGATGCTGGGGCCATCGTAGCCTCATCCAAGAGTAGCATGGATAGGCGACCGTATTGTGCATCGCCAATTCGATTCGTCAAACTGGCCCGGGATACTTGTCTTCCTGGGGGTCTCATAAAAAGCCGCCCTGAAATCCCGCCGAAGCTTTGCCCACCACGTATCGGGTCACCTGCGTACCCCGTGCTCCGTCTCGGCAAAAGGATAGCCTGGGTAGCTGCTAAAAGCGGCACCTAACAAGGATTTGCAGAACGCAGGCGTGAGCTTGCCGCGGTGAATCACGACGTCATCGTGGCCCGTTGCAGCTCGAGCGTTCTGCCAGAGGCGATTATAGCCACGCTGTTCGTTGGATTTCACGTGGCAAGCGGCGAACTCGGCGTCATCCAATGTCGCCAGCTGCCATGCATAGACCGGCCGCTTCGTATGGATGTGCACCCACATCGGATTTGGCACCGTACCATTGCCCAGTGGCGCAGGCTGCAGCTTGATCTCGAACAGCTTTCCTGGCTCGCCCTTCAACGCGCGCGGTGGCTCCAGAGGAGTCAGCTCCTCGGCCGCCTGCAACCGTTCGAGGTACTTCTGCGAGGGGAACGCGTAGGTCTTCATGCAATCGATCTCGATCGACGCCTTTCGTGCCTTCAAAGCATGTATCTGCCCCTGAACCTCCGACAACATCGCCTTGAGGCGGACTATTTTGTCGTGCACCTCCGGCACTTGCACAGGCGTGAGTAGGCCGCGTCGGCGAGGTTCGTCGAGCGCGGCTACACACGCCTCTATCTCCGCGGATTGGCTCTGCAGCCGCTCGACCACAGTGCCCACGACGTGGTCGGCATCTTCCGGCTTCATGTGGCGCGCATGCGAAATGGCTCTTTGCTGACTGCCCAGATCGAATTGCAAGAGTTCGTCCAAGCGCTTGAGCAGGCGTGTCAGTGCCTCCTTCGATGGCGGAGCCTGCCATATCGCCAAGTGTCCCCTCGCCGACAATGACGTCCTCGCATGCGCCTCCTCCGCGCTCGCGAGTTTCTTCGTGCCCAGATCCGAGAGCACAATGACCTTGGCGGCTCGTGCCGTGTCGGCATCGGGCATAGCGGGCTGCGGCTCGGGCTGCCCGGCTACCGAACTCCCCGCACCTCCGGCCTGCCTGCGCTTGCCCTTCCCTTTCCTGCGCGCTGCACTGCCTTCGGCGACCGGGGCGTTGCCGGCGGCGTCGGCCGGTATCGCGAAGCCAGCCTCCGTTGTCGGTGCAACGATGGCTGGCGTCTTCGGCTGCACTGCCAGGAGACGCATGACCTCATGGCCAGTGACCCACGCTCCTTCCACGATCTGATCCAACAGTTTCAACGGAAGCTCGGGACTTGCTCCCCTATTCCTTAGCTCGGCGACCATGTTGGGCAACGCCGACCCGAATTCCGATAGCCGCTCCATGACCCCTTCCAGAACGGCGCAGTGCTCTGCGTCGAGGGCTTGTCCTTTGCTGTTCAGAACAGCATCGCCTGTCGTGAGGAATGCCGGAATAACATCCTCCATGAAGGTTCCGAGTAGACGTGCCCGACCGTTCTCACCCAAGAGGATTTGCCTGACGGCCGGGTCGAGCGTGCTCGCTTGCGACTCGATCATGACCCGCGCGAGAGCGACCTGTGATTGCAGATGCACGCACTTCGTATACAGTGCCCAGCCGGTGTGCAGCCGTAGTGCCGCCTGCTCGGCCTGTCGCATTTCGGCCGTTGCACTTGGCAGGTTGGCAGTGGCTGCGCAGACCGACTGCATCCGTTCGGAGCGCAATGCCTTCGTTTCCCACCACTCCGTGCAAGCCGAATAGTGCTTTGCCGCACTGGAAGCCGTTCGGATCAGGTGGTCTGGCGGAGCATTGGATTGGCGCATCCGCTCGAGTATCTTTCCCGCATTCTTCCTGCTCTGCTCCAGGGCGTAGATAGTCGGCGCGGCCAACGCGTTGCATTGGTTCCCCGCATCCAGCGTCTGGTCACGAACGCGGCGAGCCTGACCGTCGGACAGAATGCTGCGCGCCACATCTGGGGCCAGGCTCGCGTAGTAGTCCAGAACTGCCGCGCCCGCTTTGACAACCTGATCGATCAGCTCTTGTGCCTCAGACGAGCTCCGAGCGCCCATGGCAGCAATGTGGCAAGCATCAAGTTCCTCAAGCAGGCCGTCCATATTTCGTTTAGCTGCGTTGATCCCCTCACCGCTCGAGAAAATGGGGACTGCCACACCCGAACCTGAGGGCAGGCTCGCGAGCGTCGCCATTCTGTCTTCAGGCGCTAAGCGCATCCGCTCCACGACGGAGTTGAAAACTCGGTTGCCTTCCACAGGGACAAAATTAGCCTCCGAGCGCGCGCTGCTCGATCCCGACGTGCTGTCGGCTCCTGCAGCCCCTTCGTCAGGTCGGCCAATGCCCGTCATGTTCCATCTCCCATAGGGTCAACAATGCGCGGTCTACCTGGATAGACCGCCTGGCTGACGGTTGGCTGACGAAAGATGCTCCCCAGATGAAACCCCCGGCTGCCCAAGTTTCAATCAGCAATACGGGATGACCCATGACGTGCGGGATAGGGGGTTGTAACGCGTGTCCGCATTCGGCGCTGCCTCGCCATAAGCAACATGGAAATGCGCGCTGCCAGGCCGCGCGGTATCGGCAGTGACGGCGATCCCTTAAGGACTCGGCGATGGCGGCGGCTTGTCTAGGGCTTAGCCCTACCAAAGCCTTTTCGAACACTGAAGGCGCTTAGCATGCCGGACCATGGAACGGACTGGAAGACTGCGGCGAAGGAAGTACCGGAGGGACGTCGATTTGCAGGTTTTCGGCAGCAGCAAACCTATTGCTAACGGGCAACGGGATGCGTTGTTCGGCCGAAGAATTACGAATCCAACGACACGTAAATCCGGCTCAATGTGGAACGGTCCGTCATAACAAACCTGATCTTATCGCGTTCGAATTGAGTCGGAACCGACGTTGCGCAAGTCCTTTTCAGGATAGGACCCGTTCAGGATAAGACCCGCCGAGATGCCGCCCATCCAAGCGTACTTAGAATATGCTCATAAAAATAACGCAGCGAGCGTGCCAAGCACACCGAGCGCCAATCCGATCAGCGAACCTACCGTCGGCACGTCTCGAAACAGCAGAAGCGTGAGAATCGGTTCCACCACTAAAATTGCCCCCACCGATGTCGCGATGATGACCCAGATATTCTCAAGATACCTGTAACCCAGTGCATATCCGAAGACGAGAAGGATGCCGCCCAAGAATATCAGCAGGAACATCGGCAGGAGAGTTGTCAAATCGCCGTCGTCCTTTCCGAACTGCTTTGAGGCAACCAACTCTGCAATGATCGAAAGCGCTTCTCCAAAGAAAATCGCGCCCACCGCTACAATCTTCAATGTTGAGCTCATCGCTTGACACATCACGATCGCTGTCAACGATTCCTTTCAATACTGGCATTGGTCTCTGGCCTGCCTCACACAGCAGGAAATACCGCGGCCCTCGATCAAGCACCTGCGCTCATCGCTTGTCACAGGCACTCAGCGTTTGCCGAAAGCCGCCCGGCTCCCGAGACGCCAATACGCGTCGCGCCACTCACCGCTTTCGGTGCTGCGCGGCGACGAGAGTGGTCAAAGAGGGAGACGAGACCGCGCAGCTGAGCGGCTGCTAGCCGGAGGCATCACGACCTAAGCTGCAATCCGCACAGGAAGGGCGGAATACCCGTGGACAAAGTTGGACGCAATTCGCTCGGGTTCGCCGACAACCTTGATCTCCAGCCGCGCCTTCAAGATTTCTTCCCAGAGGATTTTCAACTGCAGCTCGGCAAGATGTCGTCCAACGCAGCGATGGATCCCGAATCCGAACGAAAGATGTTGCCGCACGTTCTTGCGGTCGATGACGAAGCTGTCGGCATTCTTGATGACCTCCTCGTCCCGGTTACCGGAAATATACCACATCACGACTTTGTCGCCCTTTCTGATGTGTTTCCCACCTACGACTATATCGGCCGTGGCGTTGCGGCGCATATGTGCGATGGGCGTCTGATAGCGAATAATCTCGGACACGGCGCTTGAGACCAGCTTGGGATTATCGCGTAGCTTTTGCAGCTCGGATGGATGCTGGTTCATGAACAGAAGACCGCCGGTAATTGAATTGCGCGTGGTATCATTTCCCCCCACGATCAGAAGAATTAGATTGCCAAGAAATTCGCTCGGCTCCATGTGTCGAGTTGCAGGCGAGTGAGCCATCATGGAAATCAAGTCGAGACGCGGATCGGCATTGATGCGCTCGTTCCAAAGCCGCGTAAAACACGCCAAGCACTCAGACAAGATCGCGCTTCGCTTGTCCCAGCTATCGACAGGCTGACCAGTTTTCGGAATTGCAACGGCTACGTCCGACCAATAGGTCAAGAGCCGCCGATCCTCGAATGGAAAGTCGAATAGCGTAGCAAGCATCTGCGTCGTCAACTCGATGGAGACCCGATCAACCCAATTGAAGTCATCGTTGCGCGGCAAGCCGTCCAGAATCGTTCTGACGCGGCCGCGGATCAAGCTTTCGAGTTTGGTCAGGTTTTCCGGCGCGACGATGGGGCTTACGGTATCGCGCTGCTCGCGATGCTTGGGAGGACCCATCTTGATGAAACTCTGAGTCCAATGCTTGTCAGGCACGTCGGCGATAGTAACACCCCGCTCCGACGAGAATATCTTGTGATTGGTATCCACCTCCACGATATCGCGGTATTTCGTTAGCGACCAATAAGGACCATAGTGGCTGTCTTGGCAGTGGTGGACGGGATCCTCCCTTCGCAGCCGCTCGAAGTAATCCCATACGCGATCATCTTGAAAGCGCTTGGCTTCGCTTACATCCAGCTTGCTCAGCGGGACATTGGAGGCGTCATCGTCGGCTCGAAAGTCCGCCAATTGCGTTTTCATGATTGTCTCCGCAGATTTTGCTCTCTCGAGAGCCAAGGGATCCACAGATCGCGATCGATAGTTTCGAGCTGCCGTGGCGTGCTGCGAGCGGGTCGTTGCTCCAACAGAGTATCGCAAATCCTGGGCGGTCTCCCCTACCATTTCCGGCAGGTAAGTATCGCATTGACTTTCTAACTCCGTCCGCCCCACTGGGCCGATGAGCACTGTCCGCGCTACGCAAGCGGTGCCTGATGCCCCAGACGTGGCTGCTCGAGCTATCAAACAGGACGCAATGCGACCGCAGCCCCCCTTTGAGAGGCCAAATTGCGAAGTCTTCAGCTCCTAACTGCCGCACTCAATTCCTTGCTTGGCCGCTGGATCGTGACCGCGCGCGCTGATCCTTGTCCACGAAACGGTTACCCCGCCGCTCCGCCGGGAAAAGCCAATTTGTTCATCGGCATGCAACAAGGCTGCTTCATTCATCATCCTGACCAGCAACTTGCATTTGGCAGGACGGGAAGCCCTCGCGGACGATCGCCGTCAAGGGCTGCGCTGATTGATCGTCCGCACCATCACTTTCACATCGTCATGACCATTGTGGGCTATCGCTCTGCCTGACATACAAGAAGGAGCGCCTCGGATCCGTACCGCCCATCAAGAGGAAATACGAAGTCCCGCGTTAGGGCGGGCGGGTCAGATGCTCGTTCCGCCTCGCCAGGCTGCCGTAAACTATCCCCGCCAAGGTTACCGGGTCCAGCATCAGGTAGTGCGAAACAAAACCATGATGCGAATGACGGCCAACGGTGCCAAGTGGCGGTCGTTGCGAGGAGGAGGAGCTGACGCGCATCATCGAACTCGGCTCGTCGTTAGCGATGAGGCAGGAGCTTATTCCATCATTTCGCCAAGCGACCTATCGCGGATTTGCAACCATGAGAGGCAAACCAGGCCGCTTCGCACCAAATGCTGCGCTCCTTCTCCAATTCTCCGGCAGCTGAAAGGACCAGACGAAATGATGGCATATCCCACAGTGTTACAAAGCCTACGCGCCGTCAATCCTGGCCGCAGGGTGTTGGAGATAACCACGACCGCAGGATGCATCGTCCGATGTTCATATTGCTCCCAGGACAAGTTCGTCGATCGTCAAAGACCTGTGTCTCAAGCGAAGTATCTTGGCCTTCACGATTTCGAGCGATGTTTGGCGCGCGTGCCGACGGCTACCGACATCAGCTTTGCCGGCTACTCGGAGCCCTGGCTGCATCCGGCATGCACCAGCATGGTTGAGCATGCTTACGCACGCGGTCACGACATCCGAATTTTCACGACCCTTGTCGGAATGAACGGGAGTGACGTCCGGCGCTTGCAAATGCTCCAGTTCAGGGCTTTCGTCGTCCATGTTCCCGATGACGGCAGTTATATGAACAGCCGCCTCGTTGGAAAGTCCTATCTCAATGTCATGCGCCAACTTCTCGACGCGAACATCCCCTCAATTCGATTCGTCGTGCTGGGCAAAATCCATCCCGCTCTCGCCGACCTCATTCCCGCCAAAAGCCTAGAGCGCTTGCGGCCACTGAGTAGCGGCCGAGGACGTCTCGATCCGGATATCATCAAACCACGACGGCCGGTCATCGGAACGTTGACATGTATTGGCAAACAACAATATCGCAATGTCCTTCTTCCAAACGGCGATGTTACTCTGTGCTGCATGGATTTCGAGCGGCGTCATGTCTTGGGCAATCTTTTGCGCGACGAATACGAATATCTCTTTGAAGGAACAGCCTTTCGCGAAGTCGTCGATCGCATGAACGGAATGGGTGGTTTTCTGCTCTGCAGGAGGTGCGAGTTTGCCAGTCCGCAGACGTCAGGACGGCGTATGGACGCCGACCAACAAGCTTGACGGCAGGGCCACGCGAGTGCGGATGTCAAGAATTCACGTAGATCGCTAGGTGCCGGAAATGGCCGTACCGACGGGGAAACTCGCCTTGATCGGATATAAAACTGCCACCAGGTGGATCAGAGCCGCGCTCCCGCGAGGTGAACCAGTTGGGAGCCTCCTCTATAGAGGGCCTCACGGGCGGCACGAACTGCCGATGTTCAACAGGCGCCGCGGGAAGTGGTAGATCCTTCTCTGCAAGGTGGCCGAGGACGTATGACGCCAACACACGCCCGAGGACGGTGCCGGGTGCAATGCCACGCCCGTTGTAACCACCGAAGGAGACCAGGTTACGGCCGAGCTTGTGAAAGCGCGGCAGGTGGTCGGAAGTCATGCCGATCGTCCCGAACCAACCGGTTTCGAACTCAAAGTCATCGAGCTGCGGAAACAGCCTGCGAAGCGATCTGATCGCCCAGGCTCGGTGAACCAAGGCACCGATACCTTGTAAAGCGCCCACGCTGCCGAACACCAGACGGCCTGACCGATCGAAGCGAAACGAGGAAAGGACCACGCCGGTGTCCCATGCTCCTTGCCGTTCGGGCAAGATCGAGGTCCTGAGACGATCTGACAACGGCCGCGTGGCCAAATTGAAGTAAGGTAGACGGATCTGCGATCGAGGTCTTTTCCCGTAAGCGTCGGTGGCGACGATCACCCACTCAGCACATACGGACCCCATTGCCGTGCCGACCCTCCAGCACAAACCCATGTCGCTGACTGCGAGGACCTCAGTCCGAGTGAGTATGCTCGCGCCCGCTGCAAGCGCAAGGCGTGCCAAACCCCGCGCATAGGCCAGCGGCTGTATCGTACCGGCGCGCTTGTCTAGCAGCGCGCCGGTATAGTTGCCCCCGCCAATCCTTCTGTGGGTCTCCTCCGCATCAAGCAGCACGACCGGAGCGCCGCGCTTTTGCCATTGTTCGGCACGTATCTGGATTTCCTGCAAGCCCCTATGGCCGACCGCAATGCAGCGTCCCCGCGCGCTCAACTTCGCAGTCGACCCCATGTCTCTCGATCAGCTCAAAAACCTCTTGCGGTGCTCCACCCAGCAATTCGATGAGCCGTTCGCCAAACGGAGGGCCAAGCGTACTCGATAGCGTGTCGGGCATGACCTACAAGCCCGCATTGACGAGCCCAACGTTGCGCCCAGACCCACCGAACCCAATTTCGTATGCCTCCAGCACGATGGCGTGCGCGCCAGCCTTCGCAAGGTGAATGGCTGCGGACAGACCACTGTATCCACCGCCGATCACGACCACATCAGCTCGCGCATCGCCCACAAGAGGACCCGTATTCGGCGGCGCGGGCGCCGTCAGTTCCCACAAGCCATGCGATTTGGGATTGCCGTGCATCCGACGAACTCGTTCTGTCCATGATCATAACTGATCTCGACCTACACATCGTGGCAGGCGGCAATAGAAATCAACTCCAACATTTGTGCACTCGCTCTTCTCCTCAAAGGAGGTACAAGAGCGTTGGCCAATTACCGTGCTCCTCCCCTCTTTGTCGCCAACTTTATCTTGAGGGCACGACCCACGCAGCAGCACCTCGGAGAAGGCATTTGCCGACTCTCATTGATTCCTACATCTGGCGAGCCCACGTCAGGTTTTGGAAAGCTGACGGTACTAGCGAGAGAGCACGAGGGCGACACCAGCAGACGAGACCATGGACCGATTCAACAATATCAACCCAGCCGATCAGGAACCCGCTGCGTCCGAAGCAACGGTGGAGCAACCGCAGCAGCAGCAGCAGCAGCAGCAGCAGGCCGAATTTGAGCAGCACCTGGGAGGAGCAAGTCAGGCTGGCCCTATATATCCACACAGCGAGCTTTATGATGTCTCTGAGGAAGACGATCGCCTGATCCAGGCAGCGTCCAACGCTGCCCTCGAGCGGGGACCGCCGCCGGGCTCTACGACCGTGAGCATCTATGACCGCCGACTTCGTAAATTGGCCGAGTTGCTGAAGCAGTCGCGCAAATCAATTGCTGAGCTCAATGACGATACGTTGCTCGGTTATGCCAAGAAGCTGCTGCCAAATGACAAGGTCATCGCTCCAGCATTGTTGATGGTCAGCCGCTACCGCAATCCTGATGCCATCGCTCGGCTCACCACAACACATTACCGTCCTTGCAAGGAAGATGAACAGCTCATCCGGGAGGCCGCTGAGGCAGGCTTCGGTCGAGCAATCGACGCGAAAACGGCAGGAAATTATGCTAGCAGTCTCCGGAAGCTAGCGGCAGCACTGCGACCCCTGTCAATGGCTAAGCTCAGCGACAAAGCGCTGCTCGGTCATGCCAACGCTTTGTTTCGGGGTGACGATAAACTTATCTACGCCTTGAACAGGCTCCGCAACTATCGCGCGATCATCGGGCGGAACAATTTGGGAGGACAGGCAGCCAGCTCGCGTCTGCCGACACAGCCAGCCGCTCATTCACCGCTGCAGGCTCTCGAGGAGCAGCCTTTTGGGAACGCTGCGGATCGGGGCGCATTGGCGGTTGATAGTTTCAATGCTCCGCAGGGTTGGCATGAAATGGGTTTAGCCACTTATTCTCCCATCAAAAGTGTAGCCCAGGAAATGCTTTTCGACGACGCGGAGCGGAGCGGCGAACTCACGGCTTCCAGCTTCGATGCACCGCCGCTTTGGCAGGGAGTGCGCCATCCCGCTTCCTCGCCCGTGCAAAGTTTCGCTCAGGAAGAGCTTTTCGATGCCGCGGATCGCGAGAGCCTGCTGCCAGCCGGGCCCCACGATGCATCGGCGTCTTGGCCGACGATGAGCTCCGCCGGCCAGTCTCACCTGCAAAGCGTCAATGACCATGTGCTTTTCCATGCTGTCGATCGATCGGACCCGCTGCCAGGGACGACCTTCGATGCACTGGAACTGTGGCCGCGGGTGAGTTCATTCGCCCCCTCGCCCATGCAAAGCGTCGCCCAGGTAGATCTTTTCGATGCCGCGGATCGGGAGGGCTCCATGACGGTGGACCGTCTTGTTGTACCGGAGTTTTGGGAAGTGGACTCAACTGTCCACCCACCGATGCAAAGTGTTCATCGGGTAGAGTTTCTCGATGTCCCATCCTCACAGCCGAGCTCGCGGCCGCCAAATCCTGCCGCTGAAGAGTACCTTGCACGAATGGTGGACCAAGGCGGTGCTGCGCTCGCCACGACGTCCTCCCCAGGCAGCGAAAGCTTTGATGCTTCCTGGGCCGTTCCAGACGACTTCTCCCACGGCAACCAGCCCGCGCCGGATATGATGCGCTCCAAACTGGGGCACTGGGGTCTGTTGCCCGACGCCGCAGAGCGGGTAAAGACCTACGACATTGCCGGTGAGCGCTATACAGCGGTGTTAGGACCGGGAGGTCGCAATGATGTTCAGCTGATCCATCTGCGGTCTCCCGCCACCGGTGACACGTTCGATGTTTCATTCGCAGTCCCCAAGGGCTTTTCCCATGGCACCCAGCTGGCGCCCGACATGATGCTATCCACCCTGGGCAAGTGGGACTTCTTGCCTAATGCGGAACATCCGATCATAAACTATGAGATTGGCGGCGAGCGCTACACGGCTATGTTGGGACCGAAAGGATCCGAGGACGTTCAACTCATTCATCACCCGAAGTTCGCTTTGCCGGGTGACGCTGCGCTTTGGACACCGACGACTGTCGCGCATACGTACGGCGGTCTTTTACCCGAATTTGATCCGCCCGCGTCGCTCGAACTGCGAAAGGCGGCAAACCCTCCACCGCCGTCTGCGGCGCAGGCATCTGGCCATCAGCCGCTACGGCAAGTGCCTGAAATCGGAGAGTTGTTCGGCCACGACTGGAGGCACGGCCCCCAAGAGGCTTCGCCTGCCGTGATCGACATGCTCCAAAATTTGGGTCTTTTGCCGAGCCAGTATGCCCCGATGACCCGTTTTCTAATCCACGGTCAGCCCTACACCGCCGAAAGCCTGCCCGGAGGCCGCGTTCTTCTCTTCCATCGGCCGCAATTTGGCTGAACGAGGCCGCCCTCGGCCTATGCCGTTGCGGAATCTCAACTCGAAAAGCAATGACAGATTTTTCTGTCGGATCACTCGGACCTGCGAGGGGCGCAATTGGAATGGGCCGCAGTCGGGGCCTGCTTCCATTCTGCTCAGCCCGTCGTGTTCGTTTGACAACGTTCCATGCCTGAAGTCGGACATCGAGCCGCGAAGCTCAGCGTGCATCACCTTGTCTCGGTCTCTTCGGCAAAGGCGCCAGATGATATCTCACTGGCACGCCGATTGCTGGGGAGATGGCAGATGCGCTCCGCTCGTTTATGTCGCGGCAGGAGTTCGCGACGTGAGCGGCCGCACAGACGGCAACGAAGGTGACAGCATAGCCCCAAATTCGAGAAGACCATGACAAATCATGCGCTGCGGTCACCCGCGAAAATGTAATCTCGCAATGCAATCCTCCAGCCGTCTCATATGGTGCAATGATTACGCTCGAGGCGAATCCGACGCATTTGCGATGCGCCAGGAGATCCACTCTTCACCAATGGCGCGCAGTAGCCCCGGTATAGGCACCAAGGAGAATTTATGAACGCTCCTCCAGAGACGATCCCATCAGAAGCCGACGCCGAGCCTGTCGGTGGGGATAACCTCTCCTCGCTGCTCGCCGAGATCCGAAGTCGTCGAAACAAGTTCGCCGTCGCGCAAAAAATTCCAGACGACATAATCGACGGCTTTAAACGAGTTGGCGTCTATCGGGCTATGGTCGCCAAGCGCTTCGGCGGCGAGGAGAAAACGCCGGCCGAGTTTTGTCAGCTGATCGAGCGCATTTCCGAGGTGGATGGCTCGGCCGGTTGGGTCGCCAGCTTCGGCGATGGGGCTTGCAATCTCGCTGCTCTTCCGGACGAAACGCTCGCCAAAGTCTATGCGAATGGACCCGATGTGGTATTCGCGGCTGCCCTGTATCCCCTACGGGCCGCCAAGCGCAGTACCGGCGGATTTGTCGTGAACGGCGTGTGGCCATTTGCCAGCGGCTCGCCCGGGGCGGCTTTGATCGGCGTCGGCATCAAAGTGGAAGACGATCCCACCGGCGGACTTCCGCGTGTAGCCGTAGTGCCGGCCGAAAAGGTAACTATCCGCCCCAATTGGGACGTCATTGGGCTGCAGGGAACCGGCAGCCATGATCTGGTTATCGAAGATGTCGTCGTGCCGGAAGAATGGACCCTGATTCGCGGCGGCTCGCCGACACTCGACGGTCCGATCTACCGTTATCCGTCAGTAACGTTTGCAGCCCAGGCGCATGCGATCGTGGGCGTCGGCATCGCGCGCTCCGCACTGAACGAGGTGATCGCGATGAGCAGGAACCGCGCCTCGATCACCGGAGCGCCTGTGATGGGAGAGCGGGGCTACATCCAGCTAGAAGCGGCCAGAGCCGAGGCTATGCTGCGGTCCGCGCGGTCCTTCTTTTATGAGGCCACCGAGGAGCTGTGGAACGAAGCACTCGATGACGCGGTCAATCCGAACACCACGACGCTGATGCGGCTCGCGGCGACTAACGCCGCGCTCCAAAGCGCGGAGGTCTGTAAGATCGCGAGCCGTCTCGCCGGCACTGGCTCGCTGTACACGACGAGCAATCTGGCGCGCGCGATGTGCGACAGCTTCGTGGTTGCCCAGCATGCGGCTTTGAACGAGGGGACACTTCAGCGTGCGGGCCAGCTCCTGCTCGGGGGTGCAGCGCAGCCAGGCTTTCCATGACGTGGTTCGGGAGCATTTTCGCGCGAATTGCTGCGAGCAAAGGGCCAAGAGCCATCAAAGCGGCCAAAGCTTAGCGACGGTTTCTCCGCTCGCTCCGATCTCGCTATCTCCAGGACCGGAACGGAACCCGCTGTCGTCGGCGCGTATTCGCACGGTATCTTGAGCGACTGCAACAATTTTCGTGCAGCCAGATGAGCCTCGCGGAAAAGACGGCCAGAAGAAATCTGGCCGTCTTTCATGATCGATATGATCCGTGTCGTGGCATTGCAAAGATGCCCGCACGGTTAAAGGGTCGAGGTTTCGAAGCGCATCCCCGTCCCGGTGCTCTTTCGTTTACCAGACGAACTTTGCGCCATCCGGCAGTTCACAGATGAATTCGCCCTGGTTCACGAGTTCGGTGGTCCCGACCACAAGCTTTGAGGCGCGCACCGTGAGCTTACCTTCGCGGCTGAGGCTATGGCGAATGTATTCGGTCACCGCATGTCCGGAGCTGTCCACCGTTTGGTGCGCATTGGCGAAGCCGATGCCGTTCTGCGGGGTCACCCTGAATGCATTGATGACCAGACCGGCCTGTGTCGCCGAGGCCAGCTTGCCACCCTCCGCAGCAGCACAGCGGCCCATGTCCAGGATGAGCTTCACGTTTTTGCCGGCCTGGAGGGCATTGAGCACCTCGGTGTATTTCGGTGAGGGCTCATCGGCTCGCGCCATCGAGCTCACGCTGATGGCCGAAAGCAAAGAGAGCAGGATCGCCAGCCCTCTGCCAATAAATTTCATATGCTCTTCTCCCTCGATGAGTACCACAGATCACACGTGGGAAGACGCTGTGCTCGCAAGCCGTTTGGCGGGAACCAGACATCAAGCGCACGCGCGCCTGCGACAAAAACAACCTGTCGTAACCAGACGCAAGTGGTTGCGGCGACTATCCCTACCTCACAACCTCGTAGGTCAGGTTTGCCAAGGCGCCCTATCCTTGCGCGACACCGCTGGAACGATTTGATCCGTGGCGGCCGCTTGGAACCACAAACGGCAAGCGGTCCCGCCGATCCAATGGAGACCAATACGATTGGTGGGCACCACGATCTCGACGATGCGGTTCTCACATGCGCGTAAACGGACGATTTCCAGCTGCTTTTTGACCAGCCACATCGTCAACTCGTCCACGTTGATACTCTCGCAAGGCTCGCTGCCACCCAGACGACAGGCCCGCAATGAAGCGGATTAGGCGCCGCGCTGTGAAAAAGCTCTTCGAGACCCCGATCTCGCCTCGTCCATAATGGCGACCGCACAAGCAGCGCCGATTTATGATTCGTCGATTTGCGTCGCTTCCACCCGGCTCGGCTTCGCCTCACTGAACTACAATTCAGCCGGTGACGACAAACCGACACTGACTCATCGCCTGGTCCGTCAGCTTCTCGAAAGCTGCACCTGCAACAGTCCGCACTAATAGCCGGCACTCCAGGAGAGAGAGATGAATGTTGATCCACGGAATGCTGCAGACGCTCTCTTTGAGCTTCAGGACATGCCGCAGCAGCCACATCGGACGGACCGGCAACCAAATGAGTTGAGCGCACAAACCAGCGCACCGGCACACAGCTCCGAGGCTCAAGCAAGCTTTGAGCAGCAGCTGGATGATTTGGATCCAGATGAATTGAATCCGGTCCATCCTGCCTCCCTTCCGGCAAATAATACGACTGCTACGTCCTCGACCGCGCCGAACGAGAGGCCTCCGGAAACGGGTTCCTATCCAGCCACAACATTTGTCAGCGCGCGCGCTCAACTTGCCGCGACGCTGACAGGCGCCACGCTTGAAGCGCTCAGAAACGAGATCGATCTCGCCGTGCGTCAATCAGCACGTCGGTCGCCGACGACCGCAGCTTCCGTCGATCGGGACGTCGTATTCGAGGACGTGGCGGGGTCGTCATATGTCACGCTGCGACGTTTTCAGAACCAGGACAATGATTGCAAGCCGCGCGCGGAAGAAAACACGAGAGCAATCTCCCATATCCGTAACACGGCTCGGGATTATTCTTCCGTCGGAGATCCTCTGGAGCGATATACAATGGACCGGGCACGTCAGGCCGGATGGCATATGCGCGGAAAGACAGCAGAATCTCCTTTCGTGTCCCTGGTTGAGGATCCCGCAAAACTGGTTGTTTCGCGCGACCACTGGGCGAGAGCGATCGCCAACAATGCGAACATGCTGCACAGCTACACCGTCCCGAAGACCGCGGTCTGGACGCCCGACGACGTACTGAGCAGTATCGGGCTTGGAATGAACGTGGAGGACCAGGACAATATCGATGCGGATGTGGATCTGATGTGCTCGCTGGGCAGAACGCCAACCCGAGAGACCGAGCGATTGTTTCTAGGCGGCGACCTCGACGACTACCGGACGAACAGCGAGGCAAATCCGTACAAGCGCGACAGCGCTGATTAGGTACGTGCTAAGCGTCCCACGGCAGCGGTGTCTTCATTTCCAACCACAAAGGCATCTCCCATAAGGACAAGTTGAAGGACGCGCGCCAGCTTAACGAACAATAGCTTTAGCAGTTTGCGCATCAAGCTATCAAATGCCTCAATCGCCACCGTTATGAGGCGGACTCGACGCCCTGCAGCTTATCCAACTCGCTCTTCCAAGTGATTCTTTGGCGGTGCTCAATCGTGCCTTCGGCGATTGCTTGACATCGATCCAATCGCCGCAATCACATTCGTAGCCGAGCTCGCGGCTCGGGCCGGTGAAAAACCTGCCTTCACCCGTGGCCGGCTAAGCCCGACGCTGGAGGCGCATTCAACCAGAAGATGGCCGGACGCGACCGCATGGCCAGCGCACTAAAAGCTGCATCACCTATGGTATGGTAAGCCGCATCAAGCGCCGCGCCTATCCGCCGCTTAAATGTGTTCCATCAAAACAATTGATTTTTCCGATCCCGCCTGAAGCCCCCATAGTCGGCCGCAGTCTTTGGAGCAGCATTCAGGAACGTGGTGTGACAGTCGGCCCTCTCTTCAATCCATTGCCAGTCAATTCAACTTGGCAATCGCGCCTCTGCACCCACGACGTTAATTTCTGTGCATCAGGTCAGCCTATCTCGCAGCCGGCCATAGTCCGCCTGCCAATCGCCACGTGTGAGGCAACCAGGCAATCTCATACTCGCGCGCGTTGTGGCTTGCCTTGACGCGCACCGATGACGACCGGGCTCACGCAATCGCTACAGCTGAACTGCACATCGCAGAATTTGGAGAGGCGAAATGCTCACAACTTTCGAGAACACGAGAGCGACCGCGCCTCACAAGGCCATGACTGTGTTCAAGCTGCGTCGCGACCGAGGCAAGACGCACACAAGATGGAGGGTACTCGTAACGAACTGTTAAAGACACTTGATCCTCACCTGACGTCAGATTGTAGGATTTCCGACAGCTTCGCGACACCAAACCCGCGCGCGAACACTTCCTGACAGGTAGCAAGAATTGCGAACGTCTCTCAAACTCAACGACGCTCCGCTCCGCCCCATCGCGCGGATCGATCACGGCTGTGGGCGACGTGTTCTCCGCACCGTCTATGTGCAGAACCGGCAATCCAGCGGCACCTCTGTTGCGGCCCGGGCAGAATTTAGCGGCCGAGTAGAACTCGCATTCCGTTTGCCTTGGCCTGACCGAGCACCACGCAGCTCCAGATCCGCGCTTCGATTACTTTGCCATCGATCATCGCAAGTGAAGAGATGCGACTGGCGTAGCGATATCAACCAGATGGGCCTTCGCCCTGAAATACGGCAGTCCGGTCCGTCTCTCGTTCGCTACTTTCGGGGGGATCACGCATCGAAGCTGACCGAAAGTTGGGAGCGTCGGCGTCCTGCGTATCTATCACCGGCTGGGGAGAGGCTTTTTCAGTAGCCCAGAGGCCCATCATCGTTCGTTCATCGCGCAACGCGGCTCACGAGACATCGTCCAGACGCGTAGCGTGAAACTGTCTTCACGCGGAACAGCTTGCCTTGTCGGCGACACCACAGGCTCGACAGCATGGCAAGAACTGACCGCGGGACTGGGGAAAAGTGGGAGTTCCCAATGCCGCCTTCGCTAGACTATCCAGCCACGCCTCCATCCGCTCGCTCCTGCGCCCGGGTGTCGAGGTCGATTGCGCGGTCCAGCGCTATTGAGATCGAAGGCTGCTGTGCAGTCCGTGCAAACACGGAGGCGATCGACGCGCACATGCGTCAACCTGGGGCGACGGCTTTCGTCCCGGTGAATGATTTCGAAGGTCTTTCCGAGCCCAGGGGTCTGCTGGACATCGCCGATGACGCATTCAGTCCGCGACACCCGATCTCACCGCGCAACCCGATGACGGGGGACTCACTGGGATTGATCGCCCGCCACCGCGCTCTGCTTCTTCGCTGTCGAACTTTGCCGCTCACGACGAAGCCGACGTCGGTCAGCTTCATCGAACCTCTTGGCCGTCCGTGACGCGCTCAAGGTCTCCGCGTGGATGGACGAGAGGCGATGAAATGCGAATTCTCCTGGTTGATCATCATCCGGACTTTTCCCGTGCGGTGAAGGAAGCGCTCCTCGATTGCGGGTTCGCCGTCGACGTGACACCCACGCTGGACGAGGCCTCGGCCGCGCTGGACTGCGCCAACTACCACATTCTCCTGCTCGAATTGGTTCTGCCCGATGGAGACGGCATGGACTGGCTGAAGCAGCTCCGGCGCGAGGGACGTTCAATGCCGGCCATCATGATGAGCAGTCTCAACGATCTCGGCCTGCGGATTGCGGTTTTCAACGCGGGTGCCGATGATTTCCTCCCCAAACCCGTGTCGACCGAAGAACTCATCGCGCGCATGCGAGCCATTTTGCGGCGGTCAACGCAAATGACAGCGCCGGTCGTGACATTCGGCAATCTGCATTTCGATCCGATCGCGAGGCAAGTCGCGGTCGGCGGTCAGATACTGAGGATTGCCCGCCGGGAGGTGTGCATTCTCGAACATTTGCTCAACCGTGCCGGCCGCACCGTGCCGCGCGCATCCCTGGAGGATAGCCTTTATGCGTTCGACGACGAGGTCTCGACCAATGCGCTGGAGGTCGGGATCTATCGCTTGCGCACCCATTTGAGTCAATCGGGTGCGACGCTCAGGATCAAGACCGCGCGCGGCGTGGGTTACACCCTTGAACTCATCAGCGCAGCATCGGCCGCCTAACCAACTCGAACTCGAAAGCAACGCCCCCTTGAATGTCCTTGACAATGCTGCCCGCGCTGATGAGCCGTCGCCGGTCGTCGGGGCGACGCGCTCTGCCGTTTTGCCTGGCCTCTGCTACGTCCTGTGCGGACTTGCTCTGCTATTTCCCCTTGCGGCAGCGGCTCAAACAAAGCGGGATGGCAAGGGAGAACCGCCGCGTAGCGCGCCTGGCAGCGCCACCGGTACGCTCAGCCTGACTTCCTCGCAGGGCAAGACAGTTCATCTAACCGCCCCGGCCGCGAGCATCTTTGTTGCCGACCCGACTATTGCTGATTATCAAGCACCGTCGAACATGACGATCTTCGTGTTCGGCAAGAAAGCCGGACGGACCAGCCTGTTCGCCCTCAATGAGGCTGGAGAAGCTCTCGCCGAGCTGCGCGTTGTCGTCACACAGCCGATCGAGGATCTGCGCGCCGCGCTGAAAGCTGAGGTCGGCGACTATCCGATCCAGGTCAGCTACACCCCGCGCGGAGCGATCTTAAGCGGTACCGCGCCCAATGCCGAGGTCGTCGAGACAGCCAAAAAGGTCACCGAGCAGTTTCTCGGGGCGGGTGCGCTCGTCGTCAACAAGATCCAGGTGGCCGGCTCGCTGCAGGTGAATCTTAGCGTACGGGTCGCAGAAGTGTCCCGCAGCGCCGTCAAGGATCTCAATATCCACTTCACGGCCTCCAGCCCAAACGGCGCTTTCCTTATCAGCGGCAAGGATGGCGGATCCGCCGCAGCGAACGGCGGCGGCACGATCGGCATCGGGCTCAGCGCGGGCAATACCAACCTGAGCGCTGTTCTCGATGCGCTCGCCAGCGAGCATCTCGCCTCGATCCTGGCCGAACCGAACCTGACGGCGATGTCCGGCGAGTCCGCGAGTTTCCTGGCCGGCGGCGAATTCCCCATTCCTGTAATGCAGGATAATCGGCAGGTTTCGGTCCAATTCCGCCAATTCGGCGTGAGCCTCGAATTTGTCCCGACAGTGCTCAACAATAATCAGATCAATGTCCGTGTGAAGCCCGAAGTCAGCGAACTGACGAGCGAAGGCCAAGTCAAGATCAATGGCATGGAAGTCCCTGCGCTTTCGACGCGGCGAGCCAGCACCGTGGTCGAGCTCGCCAGCGGTCAGAGCTTTGCGATCGGCGGACTGATCAGGCGCAATTTCAACAACGACATTGGCGAGTTTCCCTGGCTCGGCGACGTGCCGATCCTCGGCGCGCTGTTTCGCTCCTCATCCTTTCAAAAGCGCGAAACCGAGTTGGTCATTATCGTCACGCCGTACATCGTGCGGCCCGGATCGAACCCCAGTCGGATGAGTACGCCGAGCGACCGCATCTCACCCTCTTCAGACGCGGGCCGCGTTTTGACGAACACTCTGGCGCGGCCGCCGAAGGATCGCGATGCGCCCCGCGCCAGCGTACCGGGATTGACCGGCAGCGCCGGCTTTATCATCGAATGAGGATCATCAAATGACCTTGCGACGTCTGTGCCATTTGATCGTGATGGCGGCAACATTAGGGGGATGCGCAAATACCGCTTCGGTCCATCCTGGTCCAGCTGAGCAAGCGATCCAGGTGGAGCAGAAGAGCAATGTCTTGTTCCTGCAGAGCCTTCGTGGCTCCGAAAGGCATCGGCTGCGGAGTTTCATTGCGAGTGCTAGTGGCGGCCGGCGGGACGCACTCCATGTCGATGTCACCGGCTCACCCCGGCTCATTGCACAGGTGGCCCACCAGGCCCGTGCCATGGGCGTTGCCCCTTATAACATCCGCCTGTCCGCCTCCCCGCTCGATCTGCCCGCCCGTTTCGGGGTGCGGATCGAGGCGATCACCTTTGAAGCTCATCCTCCTGTCTGTCCGTCGCTTTCCATCGTCGGGCCCGCGGTAAACGATAATTCGTTCGACCCCACGCTCGGCTGCTCGACCCGAAGCAATCTGGCGGTCATGGTCAACGATCCGCTCGACCTGCTGGACAATCGATCTGTGACGACAAGCAATGGCGATCGCGCCGCCATTCCGGTTGCCAGCTATGGCAGCTTTGCCCAGGGCAATAAGAGCAACGGAGAAGGCGGACAGAGCAACAGGGCCGCGCCGGAGGCCCAGGCGGCCGGAACGGGGGACACACAGCCTCCTCAATGAGGGGCGCTGCAATCGCAAGCGCCGGATCGAAATGAGCTCGCGTTTTTCATTCGGCGGAACCGGAACGGAACTCTGGGCTCTTGTTCTGGCACGTTTTCTTCACGCGAACCGGTACCGACTTCGCGCGAAAGCACTCCAGATCATGATGCGCTGTCACGGAATCGCGTCATGCTCTCATCTCTATGTTTGGGAATGAACTTTCGTAAAGACCCGTTTCCACTCTTGCGGGCCATGCTCTACACCAGCCCGGCAGCGTAGAGTGCTTTTGCAATCGACTCGAAATATTGCGACGGAACCGGCTTGCCGAGTTTTGCTTTGCCGAGCAGTTGACTCGCCAGGACCTCGTCATCCACAATCTTGAGCCGCAGCGCGCGTGCCTCGCCAAGCAACTTTAGTGCAGCTTCGCCCTCGCCGCGGCAGACCACGACCGGCACGCCGGTTTCGCCGCGAACATAGCGCAGCCCAATCAGGATTGTGGACCCGCTTAGTATTAAGTTGGCGCGACCGACGCCAAGCGGAGCCTCGTTCGCCGACTCCTGGCGCAGCCGGCGGTGTTCACGCTTCACCTGCGGATTGCCTTGTTGTTCCTTGTTCTCCCGCTTGGCCTCGGTTTCGGTCATGCGCATCTCCTGCATGAACAACCAGCGCTGGATCAATAGGTCGGCCAACCCGCCGACGAGAAACGCCCCGGCAGCAATCCCGGCCAGCAGCTTGACCTCGGTGAAGACTATTCCGACACAGCCCATGCCGCAGACCGGCAAATACACCAGCGCCTTCCAGCTTGCGGTCACGGTAAGGAAAAAGCACGTCCCTAGGAGAACCACCTTAACCAGCGTCTTGCCAAGCTCGACCGCCGAACGTTTCGATGCCAGCCGCGTCAAGCCCTTGATCGGATCCAGCTTTTCAAGCTTCGGTTTGATCGGCTCCAAAGCGAACATGAAACCGCCATTGGCTAGAACATTTGCCAGAAGAGCTGCTGCGACGGCAGCCGCGAGCAAAGGACCGATCGCTGCCATCGAAAGTTCCAGCAAGCCGTTGAGCGCCTGCGGAACTGCGCTCGTGAAGGGTTGCTCCTGCAGTTTGTCGATCAGCCGGACCGTTTCATGCCACTTGTCTTCGATCGCACCCGCTCTCCACCACAGACAGGAAAAGCCAGCGCAGGCGCTGACCCCGCTCACCAGGTCGGAGCTGCGCGCGCTCTGGCCTTTCTTGCGCGCATCGCGCAGCTTCTTGGGGCTCGGGGGAAGCTTCTTCTCCTCGCTCGTGCCGCTCATTTCAAGAGCTTCTTGAAGTACTCGAGCACGTTGTTCGACGTGAGGATTTCAGCTCCCGCGTATTCGAGGAGATAGACGGTATAGCTGACCATGATGACGCCGAAGGCAACATTCTTGATCGTGGGCGAAATATCGTTCAGCTTAAGCTGCGATGCAAAGCGGCCGAGTATCATGACCGCCACGTCGATCAGCAGCAGCAGGGCCAGCACCGGCCCGGCGACCAATAGCGTGGTCAGCATGATATGATCGAGAAGACTGAGGCTTTCCATCGCCCCTTGCGCCGTCACCCGAGGCAGGAACTGATACACGGGCCAGATCAGATAGCTGCCATAAAGACTGCTCACCATGGTTTGGAGGCCGCCGACCAGAACGAAGATCGTGACCGCAGTGACTCCGAGAAAAAGCCCGGTTCCCGACGCCTGACTGTGCGTCGCAGGATCTTCGGCTGCGACCTGGTTGGAGATTCCTCGTTGCGTATCGATGATGTCGCCGACTGCCTGGATGCTCCATAGGGGAATACTGAGCAGGATACCGAGCAGAAGGCCGACGAACACCTCCTTCAAACCGAGCATGGTGACGCTGACCAGACGCGTGTTCGGGTCTAGCGCCTCCAGGCCGAGCTTGATCTGCGCCAGACACGGTAGCCCGATCGCGATCGTCAGACTTCCGCGGATCAGACCGCTGATGCGCGGCCTGGTGAAGACGGGAAGCACAAGCATGATGCCCAAGGCGCGGGCCGCGCTCAGACCAGTCGCTGCGATAAATTCGATTCCGCCCTGGACGAAAGCGTGTGCATCTGTAGGTGACAGGCCGGCCATCCAAGCCCTGCTAGTATCTTGCGGTGAGTGCAGGAAACTCGCTGAAAATGCGTTCGGCCTGCTCGATGAGCGGAGCGCTGAGCACCGGAGAGAATCCGGCGAGTACGGCGACGACGACCAGAAGCTTCACCGTCAGCGGCAAGGTTTGATCCTGGAGCTGGGTTGCCGCCTGGATGAGGCCGATGATCAATCCCGAGATCAGGGCTGCCAGGAGCGGCGGCAGCACCCAGATCATGAAAAGTACAAGCGATTCGCTCAGGTACATGAGGATGCTGGCTTCGTTCATTATCAACCTCCCGGCGTCGTGTAGCTCAAAACCAGCCCGTGCATGAGACGTGACCAGCCGTCGATGGTAACGAACAAAAAGAGCTTGAAGGGGACAGATATCACCGTGGGCGACACCATCGACATCCCCATGGCCATCAAAATCGTCGTGACGATCAGGTCGATGGTGATAAAGGGAAGATAAAGAAGAAAGCCGATTTCGAAGCCGCGCTTGAGCTCCGAGATCAGGAACGACGGCACGAGAATCACAAGATCATCAGTTGTGGCGCTGCCGCGCATCTCCTCCGACCAGACATGTTCGGTCGATGACAGGAAAAACCGGCGCTGCTCTTCATTGGTGAACTTCTTCAGATGCGCGCGCAACGGCTCTTGCCCCTCCTTGGCGGCCGTCACCCAGTCATCAAACGTTTGGTACCGAAGTTGCGGATCCGCCAGGCGGTTGTAGGTCTGCTCAAACACCGGCGCGCTGATGAAGACGGTCAGGATCAGTGCCGCCCCATACAGGACGATGTTGGGCGGTATCGATTGAGTCCCGAGCGCGTTGCGCACCAGGAAAAGCACGACGGAGACCTTTATGAAGGCGGTCGTCGTCACGACGGCGAAGGCGAGCAGGCCGAGGCCGGCCGTGACCGCCAAAAGCGCGAGGATGCTGGGTTGAATCTCAGTCATTGACCGCCAGCCTGCCGCGTAACCTGACGGCAAGTTCGTCGCCGACCCGCACGATATCGCCACGCCCGATGCGCTGTCCGTTGGCAAGGATATCGACCGGGCCGTCAAGCGATCGGCCGAGTTCGAACACGTGGCCTTCATTGATGCTCCGCAAGGTTCCAATCGGCATCGGCCAACGGCCGCATTCGAATACGAGTGTGATCTCGAGGCTGTCGATATCGGCCTCGGAGGGGAGTTGCTGCGCTTGGGGTTGTGTCGTCATGTGTCCACTTTTCAACGGGTGAGATTGCGAGCGGAATGGTCCCCGCAGGACCAGTCGCTCGCCGGAAACCTCCGCAGGGGCCCACAATGTGCCGGCAGTGACGATGATCTGGCCGCGAGCACGGTAAATTGCGTCCGGCAGCAGCGCGTCGCCTTGCTGGGCCTGGCGAACAAGGCCGATCGTGATGCGGAGCGAGCCAACCTCGCCTGCAACGATCACAGGGAGTTCAGGGCGGAGGCTAGGCACCTGTCGCGGCAATCGACCAAGCAATTCGCCTAGGATGCCGAACGCTGGCGGAACCGAACCTTCAAGAGACGAGAATAGGAGCAGGCGAACCTTGCTGGTGAGCGGACCATAGGCGACATCGAATTCGAGGAATGGACCTGGCTTCGCCGCTTCATCGGTACGGAGAAGCTGCAAATGGCGCTGCGTCAGTTGCTCCAGGGAAGAGAGCAACGGATCTAGCGCGAGTTCAAGGACCAGCGAACGCGTCGGCTCGGAAGGTAAAGTCAGGCCATTCTGCACGGTCGCAATCAGCGCTTCGGCAAGCGGTCTGGGCACGGACAGGACGAGCGTTTCTCCGCCGGCGTCAAAGACGCAGTCAAGCATCGATGTCTCAGGTGGCTCGGCCTGCCAGACGAGCCGGTCCATTCGCAGCGACAGCGGCTGATCGCCGAGACGGCTTTGCAGAGGTCCGCGGAAAGCTGCGATCTCGTTGAGCCACGAGACCACGGCACGAGATAGGGCCAGCTGTGGTCTGAATGGTACGGGTCCGCCCAGCCTCGGTGTCGCAGGCGGCGCCTGCCCATCGCAGCACGCTGTCGCCGGCAAAGCAGAATTGGCCATCAGCTCGGCTCGCCTCCGGTTTGGATGGTCGCGCCTCTGCGGTAGCGAAGCAACACCTCGTCATCGGCTTCGATTTCCGCCGCGGCTTCAACATCAGCAATGGTGATGCGCTCGACGTCACGTTCGATCTCTTGCCATTTGTGGCACGCAGCCGAACGTTCGGCCCATAGCGTCCGCGCCTCACGGACCGCCGCCTCGGCCTGATCTTGAGCGGTGTGCGCCTCGTCAAGAAGTAGCTGCGCCGCCGCGATATCCTCCGTGAGCCGCCCCATGATAAGATGATGGCGGCGCTCGAGTTCGCTGACGGAAATCGCATCGGCCGATAACATCTCCCGATAAAGCTCGGCTTCGACCCTTGCGCGGTGTCTTTCGGCATCGGCAAGCTGCTCGGAAGCCTGTTCGACGGCTTCACCTGCGATGCGGCGCTTGGCTTCCATGTTGGACAGTTCACGAAGGGCGCTGCGCTCCCTCATATCCTTGACCAACCGCAATCTCGACGCATGAACGGTGTTCAGGCGGTCAGACGTGACATCCATGCGATCGTCTCCTCAAATTTGCACGCCTCGTCCTGGCCCTGGCGCAGGAACGTCCGCAACTCCTCGATCGAGGCGATCGCCCGGTCGGTCAGCGGATCAGCGCCTTGCTTGTATTCGCCGACCTTGATCAAGAACTCGGCCTCGGCGTAGCGCGAGAGCAGGTCACGAAAGAAAGATGCCGCCTTGCGATGCGGTACGGACACGACCGCATCCATGACGCGGCTTCGGCTCGACAGCACGTCGATGGCCGGAAAATGCTCTCGCGAAGCCAGTGCACGCGAGAGAATGATATGTCCGTCGAGAATGCCGCGGGATTCTTCGGCGATTGGATCGCCCGTACCGTCACCTTCGACCAGCACGGTATAAAAGGCCGTGATGGAGCCCTGCTCGCCCATGCCGGCCCGCTCCAACAGGCCCGGCAGCAGCGCAAAGACGGAAGGCGGAAATCCGCGCCGGGTCGGAGGTTCTCCTGCGGCGAGGCCGATTTCGCGCATCGCACGGCTAAAGCGCGTCAAGGAATCCATCATCAGAACGACGCGCAGCCCCTGATCACGAAAGTATTCGGCCAGCGCCGTCGCCATATGGGCGCATTGCGCCCGCTCCATGGCCGAACGGTCGGAGGTCTCAACGACGACGACCGAACGGCGGAGCGCCTCGCCAAGATGGCGCTCGATGAATTCACGCACCTCTCTGCCACGTTCGCCGATCAGCGCGACAATCGTGACGTCGGCGGCTGCGCCTTTGACGATTTGCGACATCAGCGTCGACTTGCCGCAACCGGCGTCCCCATAGATTCCTATCCGCTGGCCTTCACCACATGTCAGAAGCCCATCCAGGACACGAACGCCGAGCGGAAAAGGCTGTTCGATTCCGCGCCGTTTCATGGGGTTGGGCGCCTTGCCGCGCAGCGGGCGCACTTCGCCAGCCTTTATAGGGCCCTTACCATCGAGCGGACGACCGAAACTGTCGATCACGCGGCCGAGCAAATCGGGGCCGACTGGAACCTCCTGCATTCGCCCGGTCGTGACGACCTCGGCACGGTTGGACAAGCCGACCATGTCACCGATTGGCGTGAGCAACACCCCGTCCGGCAACAAGCCGATCACCTCGGCCTCGAGTGACCACCCGCTGCGGGGATCCCGCAATAGGCATAGCTCCCCAACGCGGGCTTCCGGCAAGACGGCATGGAGTAGCGTACCGATCGCCTTCGTGATCCTGCCGCGGACTGCGCGCGTATCGATATGCTTGGCGGAAGATCTCAAGGAAGACAGTGCGGCGTGGACAGCCCCTTCTTCAGCCGCAGCACCATGGGTCGGTCGTTGTGCGGTCACTGCCCACCTTCCCGCGAAGGCAAGCCAAACCCCAAACGAAGTGCGCGGAGCTGCGCCGCAAGTCCGAGATCGACATTGCCAAACTCGCTCCACAAGACGCATTGGTCCGCCTTGAGCGCCGGATCCGGCTCGATTCTGACCTTGGGCCGGCCCTCCTGTCCGTTGTAGGCTGCGAATTCACTGGCAAGCAGATCGGCTTTCAGGGGGGACACGTGAAGGCAAACTTCCGTGTTCTTGTACTTTTGCTCGATCGCGTGACGAACACTGCGCACCAGCATCTCGCCCGGATCAAAGGCGCCGAGCAGATCCCGCACGATCTCGATGACCAGCTCCGGCAATTCCTGCTCCAGAACGGCCTTTCGCTGCGCGAGTTCGCAAGCAGCCTGCGCGGTCAGCCGCGCGATTTCCTCTGTGCCCGCTTTTACCCCCTCGGCATGGCCGCGCGCCCGTTCCCGCTCGAAAGCTTTGCGTCCCCAGCCGCGAACGCGCTGCAGATGCCGCTCAGCAGTGGCCCGCGCGTGCACGGCTTCATGCCAGATCTCGAGCTCGGCTGCCGGGATCAGGGGCCCAAGCGGACGGATCTGCGGGGCCACAGGCAACGCTGGGACGTCGACCGTCATACCGTGGCAGCCTCCGTCCCCAAATGGGCCACAACCAAGGAAAGCAGCGGGCCTGAAGCACGACGGTGCTCAGCCGCCGGATTGTCCGCTGCCGTCCCACGAGGCAAGCGTAGAAGCACGCGGAGGCGCTCAATCGCTGGAGCCTGGTCGAGCCAGGCGCCGAGACAGGCATGTCCATCGTGTTCAATCTGTCGCGCCAGGTGTTCCGGATCGACAATGCGTGCTGTTGCAACCGCGCTGGGTAAATGCCGGATGGCGAAGGCATGCGCTTCGGCGCCGATCACCTCGATGAGGATCGAAAGATCGCGCTTTGAAACCAGCTTCAGGACGGAATGAGCATGCCAGATACCACCGGCGAGCAGGGCAGCCCGATGCGGATCATGGCCGAGCAGAAGGTCGTCGTTCCAGCCAGCTCCGCTCACATCCACTTCGCTGCCGAGCAGCAGCTCGGCCAGCCTTGCCTGCAACCTGGAACTCTGCTGCAGCCGGAGTAATGTAGCGGTCGACAGCAGCGGATCGAGACACGCGGCAAAACGGCTCGGATGAATCGAGGCAATAAGCTCGCGCAGCCGTTCTGAAGGCAGCGTGAACGAACGATTGGGTTCGGTGGGTGATATCGATGACGACATGAGTGTCCTGATTATGTCGCATCGGAGGTAATCTTTTTGCCCGCAGCCTCGACAGCGGTCACATTCGAGCGCCTGCCGAACATCGCAAGTTTGCGCGATATTTGACCGAACCGACGAAGACGCGCGCCAAGCAACAGATAGGATGCGATGACGAATGCGGCACTGGCGCCCCCCACCCCAAGCGCAAGCCACGGTGTTGAAGCCGGTCTTGTTGATTGAGACGAAGCGGCTGCCGACGGCGCTGGCTGCTCAAGCGGAGCCCGCTCAACCGGCACGAAGACCACCGCCACCTTGTCGTAGGACAGCCCTTCGATGCTGTTGGCGACGAGCATCTTGATCTGAGGCAACAGCACCGAGAGCTTCGCGTTCGAACCATGTCGGATGAAAACCGACGCCGAAGATGGGGTCGCATCTTGCCGCAGAAGATCGTTCTTCGGCAGAACCACGTGCACTCGCGCCGAAAGGACGCCATCGATGTCGCTGATGGTGCGCGACAATTCTTCGCTGAGGGCGTAAACGTAACGGGCACGTTCCTCGATCGGGGAAGCAACGAGGCCCGATCCCTTGAACACCTCGCCAAGATTCTTGAAAGATTGGCGTGGCAGCCCCTCAACATTGAGCAGGTCAATCGAATACGCGAGCTGCCTTTCCTCGACCTGGATCGTGCTGGTTCCATCCTTGGCGACAACGCGAACAGCATCGACACCCTTGCCGAGGAGAAGCGCAAGCATCTCATTGGCCTCACGCTCTTGAATCTTGCTGTAGAGATCAGCCTTGCAGCCGATCAACGGAACAAGAAGCGGCATAGCAAGGCAAACACGAAGCCGGCGCCACCATTGACGGCCGCCGCACCCCCCACTGCGCATCACACCAAGCATCAGCTCCACTCAGCCCGCCGACAGCAGCTTGTTCAGCGAGGAGCTTACGGCGCTGGTGCTCTTGGAGACGAGGGAGACCTGAACGACGTCCCGGTAGACATCCCGCAGATTTACCATCATCGAGTCGAAATCCGCGGCCACCGGTTTAGCCGCCGCATGCGCGCTGATGTCAACCGGCGGCAACAGCGGCCGCGCGGCGGGTCCCGCATGTACGGCACTCGCAGCAGAAGACGCGCCACCGACCGCGGGAGCAACGGCACGGCTGCGATACATGGTGGAAAGAGTTTGAAGAACGCGATCGCCCGGCGGCACTGCCAGCGTGTTCGCGCGCTGCACCTCCAGTACCGGCGAAACGACTGCAGCTCTGTCCGCGACCGGTGAGGCAGCCCCCTGACTTGAGACCGCTTGCGCAAGAGACTGCTCAAAGTGTGCCTGCTCGACGGGAGCTGCCGGCGAACAGGCATTGGAAAGGCAGTCGGCTGAATTGGGAGAGATCGGCGTTGCGCCTAACATCATATAAGGAGTCATTGTGCTCGCTGATGAGACCAAGCGTTCTCGACGGATAAACAGATCAAAATCTGTAGATTGGTGAGCTGACGAAAACCTGACGAAGATGGAGGTTATACCGCCATCTAATGATCACGTTTGGCTTCCAAGCTGGAACGAAATTCCAGGTTTAGTTCTCAGGTGGAAGGCCTTCGGGAATGCTCGTACGATCCACGATGGAGCAAATTTTGAAGAGAGTTCTCTATGCCGGAACTCTCGTTTGTCTTGCAACGGTGAGCGCGTTTGGCGCGCCCCTGTCGCTGCCTTCGACTCCTTATAGCTATACGGTTCTCGATCAGGACCTTGCTGCCGCGCTGCAGGAGTTCGGCAACAATCTCAATATCAGGGTCAATGTCAGCACTGAAGTAAAGGGCCGGATTCGCGGGCGAATGCCGGACCTGCCACCGCGCGAGTTTCTCGAGCATCTGACCAACCTGTACAATCTTCAATGGTACTACGACGGCCTCGTGCTTTACGTATCCGCAGCCCACGAGGCGCAGAGCCGGCTGATTGTGTTGAACCCGATCAGCTTCGACGCGTTCAAGACCACGCTCGACGCGCTCAACATCGCCGATGAGCGCTATATCGTGAAGCCGGCGCCGGGGGATGGCCTTGTCCTGGCTTCGGGCCCGCCACGTTTCATCGCGCTGGTGGACCAGACGTTGAAGGGCCTTGTGACCGAGGCGCAGTCGCGGCGCGATCCCGCCGTCGCCGAAAAGCCGCCGCGGGATTCGGTTTTGATGTTGTTTCGCGGCTCCTCCAGCGTGGTTATTCGGGACGGGCGCCCGGAAGGGCATTATGTGTCCGATGCGCCGCGTCAGGACGGCACCGTGCGTGGAGCCGACACAGGCCAGAAATGACCTGATTGATGCGAGGCAGCTTGGGAGGTCGATCCAATCTGCATTGGCTCAAATCCTTCCGATCGTCAGCTTTTCGAAAGCTAATGCTCCCAGCATGGGCGTGCGGACGTCTGGAAGGCTGCCCCTCCTACCGACCGCAACGGATGTGGGCAATCACCTCCTGGACGCGAGGGGAAGTTGGCAAGCGCCACCTTTGACGGAAGCTCGGGGCCTCAAATATCGACGAGCCTTCGAACCGGCTGCGTCAGAGCCGCAGGGCACGTGTCTTCGTCTCGCTCGGTCCGCTCCATCATCGAAAAGGAGTAACAGGATGGATTTCAATGCGATCGGTTCAGGGAATACGGACCCGGAGCCCTACTCAGCTGAACCGTCTATGGACGCGACCGGCTTTGAGCGGCGGCTCGGTGGCGCGCAAGCTGGTACTCTGCTGGACGCAGGCCATCCTTATTCGCCCTACTTGGATGCTGGTCACCCCTATTCGCCATACCTGGATTTAGCGCATCCCTCGCCGGACTTGGATCGGGAAGATGATCCGTTTGCGCCGGGCACGGACCACGTCGCGCCAGAACCGGAAAGCTCCCCGCAATATCTCCCCCAGCAGACGATTGCTCAGGCGATTGAGGCACATCCTGGTGTCGATCAGGATCTGATATGGCAGAATGTGGATGCCAGCGCTTCGCACGCCGGGCCGTCGAACGCCGGACCACTGCAGGCCGGCCCGCCCCGCGCCGGGCCTGCGCATGCCGGCCCCTCCCACGTTCGGCCGTTGCCAGCCGGCCCCTCTCACGCTGGTCCGCCCGAAGGTGCACCGCCAGAACTTTCCGAGTTCCGAATGCAGAACGGACATCTCGCCAAGGATTACTGGGTTTTCACTGGCCAAACGGCCACAGGCGCTCAGATCGATATGCTTGAGCGCAGCGGAGTGAAGCCGAACAAGGATCACCCCACAAAGGTTTTCTGCCTTCTCGGGGTGCCTCACACGGCCGAATGGAGAGAAGAGAGTTTCATTCGTCTTACACCGTCGCTGGACCAAACCCTTTGGCCTGAGGACCCGACTGAAAATGGATCTGCGGACACCGACTCCAGGGAAGATCCACCTGCCCGCTAACGGCGGGCAGTGCCTTGGCTGGGCCACGTCCTGGAAGCGAATAGATTAAAATCGCGGAGGCAGAGGTACGGGCCCGCAGCCGGCGAACATGCCAATATTCCTGTTTAAGTCCACGCGATCAGCACAGAATCCGGTCAACTCAGGATAAACTGCACGGCTCAAGACGAACGATCGCAACCGTCCTCTTTAGTCTCTCCGTCCCGCTGTACCGACGCCACGAAGTCGGCCGCCTTGATCATCAACGCGATCGTCACATGCCCAATCGCCCTTGATGATTGACTCCAGCACGGCTACGTCCGGCCGAAAGCTGCCCAGACCCCGTCTTCACCATCCCAGCTGCCGCGGCTCGCCGCCTTGGAGTACTCCGTGGCGCGCTGCTCGAAGAAATTGGCGTGCTCGACACCATTGAGAATCTCCACGAGCCATGGCAGCGGATGTGCCTTGAGCCGGGTGAACCCGCCCTCCTTAGCCTCAAAGAAGCCGAATACCGGGGCAATCTGCAGCTGGGTCAGTCGCCAGTCGGCGACGTAGCGGACGTAGGCATGGATCTGCTCGGGACTCATGCCTTCGATCTTGCCGAGGCCAAAGGCGAGGTCGACGAAGTTCTCCTCCAGCTTCACCATGGTCTTGGCGACGTCGATGATATCGTCACGGACGGAACGCGTCACCGCGCCAGTTTCACGGTGCCATTCGTGAAACAACGTGATGAGGCCCTCACAATGCAGGCTCTCGTCGCGAACTGACCAGCTTACGATCTGTCCCATACCGTTCATCTTGTTGTGGCGAGGAAAGTTGAGCAGCATCGCGAAGCTCGCGAACAATGCCATGCCCTCGGTGAAGGCGCCGAACATCGCCAAGGTCCGAGCGACATCGGCCACGGTTCCGACGCCGAACTCGTGCATATAGTCGGCCTTGGCGCGCATCTCGGCATAGCCGCGGAATGCCTCGAACTCGGTTTTGGGCATGCCGAGCGTTTTGAGCAATAGCGCATAAGCATCGATGTGGACCGTCTCCATGTTGGTGAAAGCCGCCATCATCATCTGGACGGTGAGCGGCTGGAAGATCGGGATGTAGCGCTTAAGATAGTTGTCGCCGACCTCGATGTCCGATTGAGTAAAGAAACGGAAGATCTGGGTGAGCAACGCGCGTTCGCTGTCGGTGACGCGGTCCGACGCCCAGTCCTTGAGGTCTGCACCGAGCGGCACCTCCTCCCCCATCCAATGGGTCTGCTGCTGGCGCTTCCAGAACTCGTAGGCCCAGCCGTAGCGATCGACGTCGTAGCTCCCGGTCGAGTCGAGGAGGCCGACGCGCTGTTTGCCGATCAGCGTACGCGGATCGACGGACGAGAGATCGATCACTGACATGCGAGACACTCCTCATAGTCGGTGCGCTGCTGCGAGCGTCGCGGTGGCGCAGCCTCGTCGCCATCGGCGGTGTTCCCGGCGAAAGCCGCGCGCGAAATAGATTTTGAACGACAGTAGTAGAGGCTCTTCACCCCCCGCTTCCATGCCGTCCAGTGCAGCATGTGGAGATTCCATTTATCGACGTCAGCCGGCAGATAGAGGTTGATCGATTGGCTCTGACAGATGAACGCGGCGCGGTCGGCGGCAAGTTCGACGATCCAGCGCTGGTCGATCTCGAAGGCGGTACGAAAGACCGCTTTCTCGAGCTCCGAGAGGATGTCGAGATGGGCGACCGAACCCTCATGGGCGAGGATCGACTGCCAGATCGCCGAATTATCGGCACCCTTGACGGCCAGCAGTTTGGCGAGATACGGATTGCGCACCGAGATGGCGCCGGACAAGGTCTTATGGGTGTAGATGTTGGCCGGGATCGGTTCAACGCAAGCGCTGGTGCCGCCGCAGATAATGCTTATCGAGGCGGTCGGCGCGATCGCGATCTTATGGCTGAAGCGCGCCATCACGCCTCGTTCCAGGGCATCCGGGCACGGCCCCCGCTCGCGCGCGAGCGTCACGGATGCCGCATCAGCATCGCGACGGATTTTCCGGAACATGTTCAGATTGAACGACTTGGCCACGACGCTTTCCATCGGAATGCTCTTGGCCTGCAGGAACGAGTGGAAGCCCATGACGCCAAGGCCGACGGAACGCTCACGCAAGGCGGCGTAGCGGGCACGCTTCATGACGCCCGGCGCCACCGTGATGAAGTGGGTCAGCACGTTGTCGAGGAAGCGCATGACGTCCTCGATGAAGCCAGGCTCCTCATTCCACTGGTCCCAGGTCTCGAGGTTGAGCGACGACAGGCAGCACACCGCGGTACGCTCCTCGTCGCGATGATCGATGCCGGTCGGCAGAGTAATTTCGCTGCACAAGTTCGACGTTGAGACCTTGAGGCCGAGCTCGCGCTGGTGCTTGGGAAGCGCGCGGTTCACTGTGTCGATGAACAAGAGATAAGGCTCCCCCGTCTGCAGCCGGTTCTCCAGGATGCGTTGCCACAGCTGGCGGGCATCGATTTCGCGGATAACGTCCCTGGTCTTTGGACTGCGCAGAGCGAACGCAGTGCCGGCGCCCACGGCACGCATGAACTCATCGGTGACGTTGATGCCGTGATGCAGGTTGAGACTCTTGCGGTTGAAGTCGCCGGACGCCTTCCGGATCTCGAGGAACTCCTCGATCTCGGGATGGTGGATATCGAGATAGACCGCAGCCGAGCCGCGCCGCAACGAGCCCTGGCTGATCGCCAACGTCAGGCCGTCCATGACGTGGATGAACGGGATGATGCCGGAGGTAACGCCGCCCTTCACCTGCTCGCCGATCGAGCGAACATTGCCCCAGTAGGTGCCGATGCCGCCGCCGTTAGAGGCAAGCCATACGTTCTCGTTCCAGGTGCCCACGATGCCTTCGAGCGAGTCCGACACCGAGTTAAGGAAGCAGGAGATCGGCAGGCCGCGTGTGGTGCCGCCGTTGGAGAGCACCGGCGTGGCTGGCATGAACCACAGCCGAGACATCGCATCATAGAGACGTTGGGCATGCGCGACATCGTCCGCGAAGGCGCAAGACACCCGCGCGAACATATCCTGGATCATTTCGCCGGCGACCAGATAACGGTCGCTCAGCGTCAGCTTGCCGAACGGCGTCAACAGGTCGTCGCGCGTCCGATCAAGCTTGAGATCGGCCGGCTTTGGCGATGGCGCAAGGGGCTGCGGCAGCGGAGCCGGCGATGGCGGCGGCACAAGACACAAGTCAGGCGTGCTGGGGTCTGGCTGCGGCTGCACGCGCTGCGGCTCGATGAGATGACCATGCTGATCGAAATCGTAAGACGGCGACATCGGCGACCCCGCGATGTTAGGCGGGGAACCGCGCGGACGACTTGCGAGGAAACCGGTCAAACGTCCCCGGCTGCAAGCGACCCAACGGGGCACCCCGCCCGAGGACTTTCGTTCAGTCGCGGCAGGTCTCCTGGCTCGCGGGTCATTACGGCTGTCGGCCTTCCCGGCGCTGTGTCGCGCTAGTGGCCATGATGACAATCGCTCGCCGCTTACAGTTGCGGGGGCAGCCCCGGAGTAGCCGTCTTCGGCGCACCGGGTTCCCTCTTAGCTTCCGACCTACAAGATCTGGTGGACGGAAGACCGTGACTGGCTAGAAATAGGCACGACTCGCAGGGATTCGTCAACTGGGGGATCCAGATTCAAAAGGCAAAAAACCTGGCCGCCCGGACGACTCTGTCGCCGCGGTCGCTTCTGCTGCAGGTGATTGGAGACGCCGTTGGGCCGCATTCCGGTTTCCGTAGCTTGCGCAAGGTCCAGGAAATTCCTGGCTCGCGCGTCGCATTGATGGAATCTGTGAGACCGCGCTTCAGCGGAGAAGGAATTCGGCAAGGCGCTCTCCGACCTGAATCACAGCGCTCCCGCTCGCCGCGACAAATGGCATCTGGACGAAGTCGTTATCTAGTCGCGGGCGAACAATATCGGCTCTGGCGCGCCGCCGACCAGAATCGCCTCGCGCTCGACGTCTTGATCCAGCGACGAAGAGACTCGCGCTGCACAGTGGTCCCTCCTGTCACGGCTCCAGCGCGACCTGCAAGCCCTCCTTACTTTCAACATGAACGTAACGGGGGCCGATCGGCCGTCCCCTGCCGCTGGCGACGGTGACAACGTCTTCCAGAGGCGCGGCGCGCGCATCCGCCTCGGGGCGAGACAAGATCAGGTCGGCGTGAAACAGCCCTTCCGATTCGAGGCCGGTGGCATCCACGCCAAGGGCCGCCAAGCTGGCCAAACAACTTTCAAACTCTTCAGCGTCGCGAAAGCGACGCTGGATAAACGTCGCGCCGGCAAGACGTTCTGTCACAAGACCACGGTTTGCGAATGTCGCGGCCAGCGATTCAAATGGGAACATTCGCAGCACGAAGGAGATGATCCATGGTTGCTTCTCTGTCGCATCGAGAATCTCGCTGAACGTCTTCTCGGTAACGTAGCCGATGCATCCGGTCGACATGATAACATCCACGGAGCGGAGAATGCCCGCGCTGTCCGCCGATAGCGCCTCCTTTTCAAGGTCAGCGACAATGCCCTGCTCCAAGAGGCCAACACTCTTTGCATAGCTGATCGCCCGTGCCGACACATCGAGGCCGATAAAGCGTGCCAACCCGACATCAGGCCAGGCTGCATAAAAACTGCGATCGAGACTCACCAGTGTCTCAGAACTGATTGCTCTCATCTCACGCCGGGCGTAGCGGTGCCGCAAGCCCCCGAACGTCAGCGGAAAGCGATGCACCGCTGCATTGATGCCGTACGAACAACCAACATCGAGCACGACGGGCTTGAGGCCGGTTGCCGACGCTTTCGCTGCCAGGATTTGGCGCACAACCGGCTCAGCTACGTCCGGGATCATATAATCCAGGTCGCCGAGGACCGAGAAATATGCCCTCGGATCATCCGAAGCATAAATATCGTGGAATGCAGCTTTAGACCGATTGATACGCGAGAAATCTATCCGCAACGCAATGTCTCCCATCTCATCTGCAAGCAACTCGACGGCTGGCGCCTTCGCACTCGCCTACGCTTTGGTTATATAGGGTGTATAAATCGATCTTCTATCCGCCGATGCGATAGCAGAAGCGGCAAGCGGACAAGAGCATGAAACCACCCTCTCTGCGTCGCGGCGTGAGCGACCGTGCTGTTGCGTGAAGAAACCATCAGCCGGCTCAGCCCACCGATAGAAACTTATTCAGAGATGAGCTGACGGCGCCGGCGCCCTTGGAGATGAGCGAAACCTGAATGACGCGGTCATAAACATCCCGCCGGTTCGTCAAGGCTGAATCGAAATGATCTCCACCTTCCGGTTTGCCTGCCGGATGCACCTCGACTTGCTGCGAGCGCAAGAGCGGCTGCGCGGCCGGCCCGAGCTGAAGACTCTTCGCAGGATCGGGCTCGGCAGAGCTGGCGGAGCCGCCCCCCGGAGAAGATGGCTTGCGCCGGTGGATTGCAGAAATGTTCTGCAGGACGCCATCGCCAAGCGGACTCGCCGCCGTGACTGTACACTGAACCTCCGACAGCGTCGGAGCCGGCGGGCGGTCGGCCACCGAAGAAGCTGCACCTTGCTTCGAAGCTGCCTGCGCACGACTACCATGACACTGGTCCCGCACCGATAAATAGCCGCTGGAGAGGCATTCAGCCGGGTTAAGAAATATCGAGGCAACGGCAGGCAACATGAGAAGAAGAACCGTTTTGTCACGTGATAAGATTGGCTGCTTTGTGAGCGCGAATGGGCCAGCACCCTAGAAACGCAAGCTGACCGAAAGCTGACGAGCCTTCGTCACCTGATGATCAGGGTTGGCTTCCATTTAGGAAGAAGCCATCGGCCTCCAAATTTGAGACAAATTTTGGTGTCGATCCTGCCGTGAAAAAATAGCAGGAATACTCATCCGATCTCGGAGGCTGTCATCTTGTATGAGCGCGCCGTGTTTGAGAGGGCGGCACCGTCGCGAATCGCAACGACGCTACAGGCTCCGAGCAACAGATGTCCGAGCTAGAAGGTACCGACATTCTAGATCGTGGCTTGAGGATTTATTCCTGATGCGAGCCTTTGAACTGCTCTCCAGGATTCGTCATGCGAATGAACTTCGTCGAATAAGGATGAGAGACGTTCGGCTGTCAAGAGCAAACGTACTGCAACGGACCAATAACTAGTAGATGCGCGGCCGATCCAAGGGATTTGAGCAGGAACAGGCGGGACGGCATGAAGCGGACGAATTCAACTAGGATCTGATTTGGCCGAAGCGGCAGCTGCACTGTCACGCGCCGAGCCATTGGATGACAGCGAACGGTCCAGCTCCCGGACGTCCCGCCGAGGACCACTGGGCCCTCACTCGCCCAGCCGCCACATTCCTTAAATCGACATCTGAGAAGCTGCAATGCGATGTCGAGCAAGCATCCCCGGTCACACGGCGGAATGGCGAAGAGAAGACGTCGCCCAAGTCGCTAGAGCGATTTTCGATCACGTTGCGTCGTATCCGGCTGCGACGAGATAGTTTTGACATTTAAGAAGCTTTGAGAGCACTAGACCTGCTCTTGGGGCCGTTTGCGTCCTATCCTCATACACCGCGTGATCCAACAGTTATCTCGTACTGAGCCCGGGACGCGGATTCGTCAGGATCGAACGAGCGCAGCGGCTAAGTACGAATAAAAGGATAGAGGCGCGGGGGCGTCCGAGCTTTGATGTTTGTCAGAGTAACCTGGGTCCACGCAACGTCTTACGATCGAGTTTTTTAGGATTGGTCAACCACCGGCTGATCCAACCATGCTGGATGCGCAAATCAGAAGGGCGCCGGCAATTTTTTGGGGCAGGCGCGCAGTGGCGACCGCGAAATCAGCGCCCCACCTTAGAGATGCTCCGGGAGATCTTGCGAGATCGTTGGACCAAATCGACGACTGCTGCGGATCGCCAGACGGGGGGCCGCTAACTCGACAGACATGGCACCAGGCCATGTGAACGCAACCAAACGAAGCTGGCACCGGCATTGAAAATCTGTCCGCCCTTACTGGCAAGGCCCGTCACATCAATCACCTCGAAATCGTCTGAGTGCCGTCAGCTTCTCGAAAGCTTGTCCGTCCTACCGTACCGCGTGAATATCTAGACGGCGGTGCTCCCATGGACGGTCGCGGAACGGAGCGCTGCAGGCGCACCGAGCAACAGGATGTAAGTGGCAGGACCTGTTGAACTCTGCCGCTCAACACCCCTTGTTCGTCGCGATCTCGGGCCGCACTACGTGACCGTCTTGTCGTACACTCTTATTATCGGAGGACCTGTAATGTCAGTCGACCTATCGCCAACCGCCAACTCAACTGTGGCTTTATCTGGAACGCACGCCCCGCCCTCTTCGGCGCAGGACTTTTCCAGCTTTCAGGCGATGCTGGTCAGCCTCGCGTCGAAGGACACGACCAGTGATCGTTCCGCACCGCAGGAGCCGGTGCCCACAGACGCAGCCAAGCAACTGACAGAGGAACTCACGCGGGAGACGCGGAGTATCCTTCCACCAGAGATTAGGTCAGCGCTGGATGCATATCAGGATGACCCACAGCCGTCCTGTGCGGCGAGCAGCCCAACCATTGCGGAGGCACCCGTACAAAGCTCAAGGATCACCTGGAACGGTGGCACGCTGACTAATGCGGAACTGCAGATTGTCTCTGTGTTGAACCGCCACAAGGACAAATGCCCGCTTGATTGGAAGTCTCTGGGAGATTTGGCCAACGATCCCTCGACCCCGCCGGATCTAAAGGCGGCGATCGAGGCGCTGCAGCAGGACCCCGAGCTCTTCTATGCGATCGGTTCGCAAGGTGACGGCCGCTGTGGCGGCAAGATCAAAGCGGGCGATCTCTGCGGCTTTTCCGATCACCACCCCCAAGTTGCCGCGTTCCAGGAGCAGCGGGCGCGGACCTACGAGCAGAACTACATACCATCCGACGGGACCGGGAATGGTGAGCCATCAGTCATGGCCCTGACCGATGCCCTGCGCGAACTCTACCGCTATTCCGATAACCTGCCCAAGAACTTGAGCCTCGCGGATTTCAGGCACATCGTGGACGGCAACGCCGACATTGGCAAATGCCCCCCACAGGTCCTCGCGGCGGCTCAATATTTTCTCGACCACCCGGATCAATGGAAGCAGTTGTACGGCGGCTCGATCGATCAGGTTCATAAAGAGGACTTTCTGCAGGTCGCTTCATCATCGATGAGTCTCACTCGACCCGAGCTGGATACACTAAACACGATTAACAAGAACCAGGACGCCTTCTTTGGAAATGGCGTTCTGACCCGGGAAAAGCTCGTGAGTATGGTGGACGACAAGAGCCTTTCCCCCGAGGTACGAAAAGCGGCCTCCCAGCTGCTCTCGGATCCTGTGCTGTTCGGCTTGATGAACAACGCGATTACCGGTTACAAAACCCACCACAAGTTTTTCGACTTCGGCGGCGGCCATACTGTTGACTCAGGAAACATCAGCAAAAACGATTTCAACCAGTTCTTCAACAACATGTCTGGTGCGAACCGCGCCGCTCCACAGTCGAAGACGCATGCCGCTCAAACGCCAGCCGAACAGGAGGCTACCGCGGACATGATGAATGGCGTGGCAGACCAGCCCGACATCAAATCTCCCAAGAAGAATGGCGGCGCCTTCATGCATGCACTTGAAGACGTGCTGAAGGTAGGCTCGAAGGTGCTCGACTGGACAGCGACCGCCGTTGGTGTACTCGGCTTCATTCCAGGGCTAGGCGAACTGGCCGATCTAGCTTCAATGGTGATCGAGGCCGAGGCGCAAGCTGCAAATCTTCTGCACACCGCGATCAGCGGTGGCAACATAAAGCAGGCGCTGGAGGAAGCCGGGCTCAGTCTCGCGGCGCAGGCCGTGGGCTGCATCGCCGGCCCCGAGGTCAAGATAGCGATACGGGAAGGCTTGGTGAAGCAGGCAATTCAAGAAGCGGCGACGGCCGGCATCAACCTGCCGGTGTCGATGGCTCAGTCCTACGCGGAGAACTATCTGGATAACCTCAAGGCACGGATTGAATCCGAGCGCACGCAAGCTACGGGTGCCTACGCCTAGCCGTAGCGGCAGCTATCGATAGAGGGTGAAGCTGGAACGAAAGTGAGCTTGCGGGGCCACCGCGCGGTAGGGTCGTCCGCGCGGTGCAGGTTCCGCAAGCTCCGCCGGCATTCGATGCTTACACCGACGAGCGCATTTGGCGCTAGCCAAACCAGCGCATTTGTCGGCTGTACTCGGGCGCCCGACGACATTCTCACATCGCGTGCGCCAACGCGAAGATCTCGTCGGGCTGATTGCGCCACCCATCGCAGATTGTCAACTTTACGCCGCCACAAACCGTACGGAGCGGCGAACCTCACCAGTTTACGTCATCGGATCGAGAGCACATTAGTGATTCGTGAGGCTCAAGGTCGTTGTCTCCAGCGCCTCCTGATCGCGTCCGACAAAGTGGTCCAAGTTTTATGGTTCTACCACGAGCGGAACTGGAGGATCGCTCTTCGTTGCTGACTCGTATAAGTAACTTTAACCTGCCGCCCCGCCATGAGGCAGCCTGAGTAGAAGCAGCGTCAATGAGATCGGCTCACTGTATTTCTGCGGCTCGTCAGCTTGTCGAAAGCTAACGCTTGCATAGTAGACGCGATGGAGACTCCTTCCACCGCACGAACGAAGTTTGAAGTAGGAGAAACCCGATGCGTATTTCCAGCTCAAGCGCCGCTGGGCACCTTGATTCCGACCTCCATGCGGCTGGCGGCGCCAAAAAGGGATCCCGGGGCCCTGGTGAGCACGATGATCACGGTCGATCGACTGGTGCAGGAGCTCCCGTAGATGGCGGCACGTCTAGTCCAGACGCTGGCTCGCAAGCCGCCGCTATGCAGCAAGCGTTCAACGTCGCTCTCGGCGCCGTCCTTTTCCAATTTGCAAGTAATGCAATGGGCGAGCTCGACGATACCATGGCCGAGACCGAGGAGGATTCCTGATCTCGCATGTTGCGGCGTCAGGAAAATCAGAGCCGCAAGTCGCGGCAATGTTCGAACAAACAGGAGAGACAATATGGCTGATAAGGTTGGTGCGTCCCATTCCTCGACTGCAGGTGGCGCAGCTGGCACTGTCGCTGCAGCCGCTGGTTCCACCGCTGCTGAAGCTGCCGGAGAAGCGGCATTCAACAGGCAACTCGCCGCACTGACTGCCACCAGCACGAAGGCTGCTGAAAGGGATGTAGAGCTTCGCGTCGTCACGACAGAGCTCTCCACCGTCAAGAAGGTGGCCGACGAGCGGGTGCAGTAACGGATGAAGCGGGACGGCGTTATATCCTCCCGCTTTTGCCGGCCGCATGATCTGTGAAGTCGCAACAGGCCGTACGGCTTTGCCGTACGGTCTCGTTCTTCATTCAGGAGGCGACCGTGAATGAACCAGCTTCCCCGCTTTTCGAAGTATTGTCGGGGTCTTATTCCGGGCTGACCGGCAAGGCGGGCGGCGGCTCGTGCTTGATTGGCAGCAGCCTCGATGCTGATTTGGTCTTCGTCGAGCAAGGCCTCGAACCGCACCATCTTCGCGTCGGCTGGCATGTCAGCTCGATCGAGATCGAGGCCCTTGCCGCAGACGTCGCGATAGAGGGCCACGACTCTATCTCGCCAAATGAGATCGTTGTTGTCCCTCTTCCTGCCGTCATCCGCATGGGCGCGATGTCCATTCGCTTGTCGATCGAGGGCTCTCAACAAGCCGGCTCTGCCGGCCGCCGGCATGTATCGATTACCGTGCTCGCCTTGGTCTTGATCAGCTCTGCCGCAGTTGGCATTGTCTCAACGAGCCTTGTCCAGTCCGACGGCGCCGCAGCACTGAGTACTTCGTCCTCCGCCGCGGACATTGGCCCCAAAGTCGCGCTCGCCACCCCTGATGCTCCGGCCGCCGACGCAGCTGCTCGACGACTGCAAGGGGAAGTTGATGCAGCGGGCCTGCTCGGTATCAAAGTCGGTTCTGGGCCTGGCGTTGTGACAGCCGATGGCACCATTACGCCTGCCTTGCTCGCTAAATGGCGGGAAGTCCAGCAGCGATTCGATGTCGACAGCAATGGTGCTTATACGCTCGTCAGCGCGGTCGCCATCAAGGACGAGAAGACGCCCCCCGCGATTGCCGTCCAGGCAGTTTGGCGCGGAAACGACCCTTATTTGGTCATTTCTGGTCAAAAGTATTTCGTGGGTGCGCTCTTGAGCAATGGATGGACCGTAAAGGAGATCGAGGACGGGCGTGTGCTGCTGACACGCAATGGCCAGCTTGCTGCTCTGTCTTTTTAGAGTTTTAGCCCGCGGGCAACAAAGGAACGTTTCATGACTAGGCTGCCGCAGCGGTCCGTAGAGCTTGGCACCGCCTTTCAGGTTATCAACAACGAGCATCATGCACCTGTCGTCACCCCGGCGATACCTCAGGCCAGTGACATCGGCATCGACAAGGTTCATGGAAAAGGCGGCAAGGGCCACATGTCAGTTGTCCAAGACCGCGCGGCGCAGGATCGGTTGGCTGCCAACACGATCGATAACGCGCTCGAACTCAAGTCAATCGATCCAATTTCGCGGATCAATCCCACCGATGGCAGCGAGCACGCCGAAAAGATCGGAACTAATTCGGAACTTGCATGGCTGAACGGTCCCAATCTCGCGGATAGCCTGCTCTCGTTCGTCACGCCCCGCCTGCGTCATCCGCATGTTGTGCGTCCAGAGCAACACGGCCTTCTCCTCGAGCGCCTGGCGGATGCGCTGTCAGCCGCGCCAGAGGGCTCGGCGGCACGCGAAGGGGCCGCGCTTCTGCGACTGGAGCTACGGCGGTTAATCCTGCTCCGGCAGAATCACAACGGCTTGATCCAAGGTTAGCAATGCAAGATCCGCGCGGAGTGCAAGACTTCACACCTACCCAGTCGTCGAATATTTTGAAAACCGATGGGGCGCTGCCGATCTCTGGGCCCGAGCGCGATTTGCTTTGCGCGCTTTCCTATGTCCACCTTGCGTGCGGGCAGAGCGCACACAGTCTGGCTCTTTTACGGCCCGTGGCTTACGAACATTCTCAAGATGTCGAGCTGCTTCGTATCCTCGCCTATGCTCTCATCTCAGAGCGCCTCGGCGAGGAAGCGCTATCGGTATTGGACAGGCTGGACATGCTTGATGATCAGCCATCGTCGCGCCCACCATTGCTGCTGTTACGCAGCCATGCTCTGCGTCAGGCTGGCCGCATGGTCGAGGCGCAGGCCACCTTCAAGCGCTATGTTTCATTGCGGAGCAGTATGGCTCCGGTCCAACAATAAGGCTTTACATGGCCACACACCTACGAAATCTCGTCGCCCGCGCGCCGTCCCACCCGGATTTGATGGTCGCGTTGATGCTGCTTCTGGCGATCGGAATGATGATCATGCCGATCCCGATTGTGGTGCTCGATATGCTGATCGGCTTCAATCTTGGCTTTGCCATATTGCTGCTGATGGTTGCCCTTTATCTCAATACGCCTCTCGACTTTTCGTCGCTGCCGGGCGTCATTCTTATCTCCACCGTCTTTCGTCTCGCTCTTACCGTTGCAACGACGCGGCTGATACTCGCCGAAGGCGACGCCGGCAGCATCATCCATACGTTTGGCGATTTCGTCATATCGGGCAACATCGCCGTCGGCATTGTCATATTCCTCATCGTGACCATGGTGCAGTTCATGGTGCTCGCCAAGGGTGCCGAACGCGTCGCAGAGGTTTCGGCGCGCTTCACGCTCGACGCCCTGCCCGGAAAGCAGATGGCAATCGACGCGGAGTTGCGTAACGGCCACATCGACCAGCACGAAGCCCGCAGCCGGCGCAGCGCGCTGGAGCGAGAAAGCCAACTCCACGGGGCCATGGACGGCGCTATGAAATTCGTCAAGGGCGATGCCATCGCCGGCCTCATCGTCATCTGCATCAACATGCTGGGCGGCATCACGATCGGTTCGCTTTCGAAGGGCATGTCCCTTGAAGAGGCGATGCATCAATACACCATCCTGACTATAGGTGACGCGCTTATTTCGCAGATTCCGGCTTTGCTGCTCTCAATTACAGCTGCAACCATCGTCACTCGCGTCAATGGGCCCTCCAGGCTCAATCTTGGCGCCGATATCGTCAACCAGCTTACTGCCAGCACACAAGCGCTTCGGCTGGCCGCCTGCGTCCTCGTCGCGATGGGGCTTGTTCCCGGCTTCCCTTTGCCTCCCTTTTTCATGCTGGCCGCACTCTTCGGTGCGGCGAGCTTTCTCAAGGTTGGCGTGCAGCATGGCAAAGCGGACATCAAGACAAGTGCCAGTGCGACCGGTTCGGCTCCCACTCCCGCACAGAGTCAGAAGCAAGCCGTCCCTGCGGAAGCACTTCCGATCACGCTCTTGCTAGCACCGAACCTGATACAGGCGATCAACAAGGCAGACCTCGATCAGGGAATCGGACGGGTTTCGGCACTGGTCTCATCCGATCTTGGCATCACAATTCCACGCATTCCAACCCAGGTCGACCAGCAATTGGCAGATTCGCAATTCAGGGTGGATGTCGAGGGAGTGCCCGTCGAAGCGGACAGCCTTAGCCCGACACAACTCTTGCTCAACGACGACCCGGTAAACATTGAATTGAGCGGAATCCCCTTTCGGCAGGACCCAGACACGAACCGGATCTGGATTGAACAAGCTCATGCTCCTGCTCTCAAAGCAGCCGGAATAGGGTATCACCCTGCAAGCGATGTAATCGCATTGCGGGTCCAGTCGACGTTGAGGCGCTATGCTCAACGCCTGGTGGGTATTCAAGAAACCCGTCAGCTGCTCGGACGGATGGAGCAAGAATATGCTGATCTCGTGAAGGAGGTGCTGCGCACGACGCCGATCCCCCGCATCGCGGACGTCCTGCGCCGCTTGCTGGATGAGGGCATCCCGATCCGCAACACTCGCCTAGTCCTGGAGGCGCTCGCAGAATGGAGCGAACGGGAGCAGAATGCCGTGCTGCTGACCGAATATGTCCGCTCCGGTCTGAAGCGCCAGATCTGTCATCGCTATGCCAACGCCCACCGTGTTGTCGCTGCCTTTATCGTCGAGCGCGAAACCGAGAATATCGTGCGTGCTGCCGTGCGAGAAACCCCTGTCGGCCCCTATCTTGTTTTGGAGGATCGGCAAAGCGAGATGCTGCTTTCACAATTCCATCAGATTCATTCAAGCCTCGCGCGGAGTCAAAGCCAGCCGGTCATTCTTGGCTCGATGGATATCCGGCGCTTCGTCCGCGGCTTTCTCACTCGCAACGGGATAGATCTTCCAGTTCTCTCGTATCAGGATCTTGCCGCCGACTTCACGATCCAGCCGATTGGCTCCGTCAAACTTTCCGCTGGCAAGGACAAGGCCCCCACGGGAGAGCATCGCGATCTTCTCCGTGCGGCAGGATGACGAGTACAGCTGTGGGCGTGAGATAGCTTATGAAATCATATGAGATTGACGTTCCGCGGTGCCGGCGCAGCTTTCGTCCGCACTCGTGCTCAGCCCTTCTCCCAATTCTCGCCGTTTTACTGCTCGCAGGCTGCGCTAACCTGGACCACCCGGATCTTTCATCGCAGCAGACGTCCACAGCAGAGCCGGCGGGCGTTGCGGAGATCGATCCCGCCATGCGAGAGCGCATCGCTCGCGCCCTCGTTCGAAACGCTGACGAGCAGCAGCATTTGTGCGATACGCTGAAGCAAAAACCAGACAACGCCGATGCGGCGATTCCTCTGGCACGGGCACTGCTGGCTCGTAAATGCCCCGGCGAGGCGATTGAGGTACTTGACACCGTCTTGTTGGCGTCACCCGGCGACCTGCGCGCACTGAACGCCAAAGCCGTCGTCCTCGATCGCCAGGGCCGCCATCAGGAGGCCCAAGCGCTATACCGCAAAGCTCTCGCGACCGAGCCGGCAAATCCGATGTTGCGCAACAATCTCACGCTATCGCTCGCACTTGACGGCAAGGCAGAGCCAGAGAACGCCAGCTCCCAACCGCAGGCGGACGTCCGACAGGCATTGGCCCGATCGAGATAGACCAGCGACCAATGCTTGAAGCCAGTCCCATCGCCTACCGATAGCGAAGGCCGACTATTTGCGCGACGCTCGAGGACCGCATTCTTGGGAAGTGTTGTCTTCGGTGGAATGGAAATAGTGCCGTATAACCGCACCAGTGACTCAGCGCGCAATAGTTCTCAAGTGTTTCAGAGGCCGATGCAGATGAGACAGCGCCCTAAAGGGCCATCCTTGGGCAGGAAGACAGCCATGCCATTGTCTCGAATCAAGGGATTGCATCGGCCAAACTTGCGAGCAACTTGGAACTCGCCGCGCGTCCTCCTCCTTCGCGTGCACGATCGTGAGACGATCTGCAATCAAGCGCGTGCGCAACGAGTCCATTTGCATTCGTTCACTCGGTCTTGAAATGGCGCAGCCGAATGTTACGCGGGACTTCGCGCACGCCAGGCACGGCTGTTGCGATGTTGCGAAACAATCTCAAGCTGTCGTTTGCGCTAAAAGGGAAGACGGAGACCGACTCCCTCCCACAACCGCAGAGCGACGGCAGGCACGCCGTGGCCCGATCAAGATAGCACGGCCAGCGCTTGAGCGGCGACTTGTCGACACTAGGCTGACTATAAGCCCCTTGCTAAGGCTCAGGGAGTGACAATATCTGGTCGATAGGAATACGAATCGCCCGGCGCGGCACCGCGGTTCACCCGTCCCCCTCTCTCCCAGGCGTTTATGAGGCCGCTACCTTGCGGTGGCCGGGAACCGGTCAAGCCTGCAGTCCGACATTTGTGAGAGCTTTCGCGGTTTCAATTGAGTAGATAAAATCCTCCGTGCCCCGCTGCTTGGCGCCTTTCATCCAGGCCTGAAGAACGCTGATCTGATCGGGCGCTGAAATCTTGGAGGAGACTTCCTTGAAGAACTCTGTCAATTGTGTCGATTCGGTTTGAATTCGCTCCTGCCAGTGCCAATAGGCCTCTGAGTACGTTTTCAAAAGCTCGTTTTGCGTTCCGATGACTCGCTTGGTGAAGTCCTGGAACGCGCCGGCTGCAACGCCGATGTCATCGTTAATTCCGTTCTCTTTCGTCATCACCGTCTCCTGTGTCGTTGTATATGGACGACGACGCCTGAGCAGAGCCCCCGCGCGTCATTCGTGGTCACCAATTGGCAAGTCTGCACTCTAGTTCACAATGCCGGACCAATCTGGTCCCTTCGTTCGACGAGCAAGCGACGTGCCATAAAAGACGCTGAGAAGCTGCCGTCCCTGAACAGGAACGACACGTGCTTGATATAGCGCTCCGGAAGCCCTGCTGACGCGCGTCGCAGTCGAGACATGAAAGTATCAAATCGGACACGGCAGAGTGCGACAGCGGCGGAGGGCGAATGGCAGCATGACGTTTTCACGCGCTCGTGCCTGATCAGCTCTCGTGCCGAACAATGATAAAGATTGACCGGGAGCAATTGCTCATAGTTCCAATGTTCTGGATCTATTCAACCGCGGGCCAGTATCCTGGAACAATACGTTGCCCGGGCGCGTGCCCATTGCTCGAAGCTGCGCGACGGCAATTGGTAGCGGTTCGAGATATACGGCGCCGGAGCAGTCGGCCGACGGTGGGCTAGCGATGCTATGCGTATAGATCGGTGCGTCTGGTCCAGTCGGCTTCGCGGAGGCGGCGCTCGAGCCAATCAGCGGTCATCATGAATATACTCGGCGTGCTTTGCGCCGCGATGAGCTTGTGCTGGCTGTTCACCCGAACGCTGGATTGGGCCGAGAAGTGTATTGCCCGGTATAGCCCCCACCAACACATGGAGGCGACGACGTGCCTGTATGTGGCTAATATGGTTCTACCAAAGTTCGGGAAGACAGCTTGTCCGCTAGAGCGCTCGCGACGAGGGGACTCGGATGATCAGGCCGGTTCGACGGAACTGGAGTCCAAAAGAATTGTTCAGCGCTCTTACGCCTGCGATGTTCGCCGCCGAACCATCGGCCATACGCGCACGCTGGGATAAATTGTGGCCTGATCTGTACACGGAGTATGATGCCCGATATTTGAAACAAGAACTTGCCGACCGAAACCTCGTCGCTACCGATGAAGCTGCGGCATTTTTCAACGCTTGGGCGATCGATGAAGAGCGCCACACCGATGGCTTCATCCGCATCATTGAACTTGTCGCTCATGGATCCGAAAGGGATCTTCGAGAGAGATTGGACGCTCGACCCCATGATTTTGGTCTGATCACCGAGCACCTGACTGACGAATTCTCCCTCATGGTTATGATCGCATTTGATGAGATGTGCACTTGCCGCGCCTACGCCGCGGAAAAGCCGTTTTACGACGCGCTTGGGAACAACACGTTTCATCATTGGCTGCGGGAGGTCATTGCCGACGAGGCGGTTCACGCGATGAACGCTGTTAACGTTATCCGCGCGCGCTATCCCGACCGCATTGGTCAAGTCGGTCCAATTCTCGATAGCCTAATCCGCGCGAGCGCAAATCTACGCTATTCTGGCACCTTCGTCCTAGACTACTTCGGCACAGTGTACTCCAAGGAGCTCCTCGCCACCTCTCGCCTCGCAACCATGAGAAATATTGCCAAGCCACTTACGGTGTAGAGCGAGGCTGTACCGGCGAGCCCTCGCGAAAGTTGATCCGGCGTCATTTCGCGGCTCAATCGCTCCTTCCCTGTAAGTTGCCAGTTGGCGCTAAAGGGTCGTGGTGCTTCGTGCGCAATGTCGTGTTCACGACATGCCGGCGCTCGATGTTCGGGCAGAACGACCGGGCCGGGTCTTTTTCGCGCCCCGTTGGCGCGTCGTCCGGCCCCGCGCGGGCCATCGGGCAATTGGCCCGGCCTTTGCTCCATTGCTTGCCAAACGGTGCGCAGCTTGCCGCTTTGTCGGCCTGTCCGCCACAGCACGCGAATCTCTATGGAATGGAAGGCGGCCATGAAGAACGGGCGTTCGGTCACCGCCACGGCGGGAGGTATCGCCACTGGCGCCATCGGTTCGATGACGCACACCGCCCTGGCGATCGAACACAGAACCGATGATAGCACGGATGGTAACCTATACTTTCCTGAGGAGGAGAGCGTCTTCGCCCAGAGCACGGTCACGTCAGATCGACCAGCTAGCTTCGCGCTTCATAACGGCATACAGGCGGTGGTGATTCCGGATCATCGGATACCCGTTGTGACACAGATGATCTGGTATAAGGTCGGGGCCGCCGACGAGCCGCCGGGCAAATCGGGGCTGGCGCATTTCCTCGAACACCTGATGTTCAAGGGTACCTCCAAACATCCGGCGGATGAGTTTTCCCAAACCGTGTTGCGCGTCGGCGGCAACCAAAATGCCTTCACCGGAACCGACTATACCAGCTATTTCCAGCATGTGCCGCGCGAGCACCTCGGCAAGATGATGGAATTTGAAGCTGACCGCATGACCGGTCTCATGCTCAAAGATGAGAAAGTGCTGTCCGAGCGCAACGTCGTGCTCGAGGAATTCAATATGCGCGTCGCAAATGATCCAGCTGCGCGGCTCGCCGAGCAGATGGTGGCGGCGCTTTACCTCAACCATCCCTACGGCCGTCCTGTGATCGGTTGGCGGCAGGAGATCGAAAAGCTCGACCACGAGGATGCGCTCGCGTTCTATAAGCGTTTCTACGCACCGAACGCCATCCTTATCATCGCGGGCGACGTCGAAGCCAGTGAGATCCACCCGATGGTGGAGAAGAATTTTGGCGAAATCCCCCGCAGCCATCGATCCCCGCGCAACGCCTGCGACCGCAGGAGCCGACCCCGACCGCGCTGCGCACCGTAACGCTGGCCGATCCGCGCGTCGAGCAGCCAGCCTTGCGCCGCTGCTATCTCGTACCGTCGGCTCGCACCGCTTCTGCCGGGGAGAGTCCAGTGCTTGAGGTGCTTGGAAAATTGATGGGCAGTGGCGTCAACTCATATCTCTATCGCGCGCTGGTAATCGACAAGCAGCTCGCGGTCGGTGCCTGGGCGGGGTACTACGCTGCCGCGCTCGATCCCTCGCAATTTGCGATTTCTGTCACACCAAAACCTGGTGTCAAGTTCGGCCAGATTGAGCGCGCCCTCGACGAGGTGATCGCCGACATTGCGCATCATCCGGCGAGCACCGATGATCTCGAGCGGGTCAAGGACCCGGCTGATCGCGCAAGCAATCTACGCCCAGGACAATCACGAAATGCTCGCGAGCTGGTATGGCCGCAGCCAGGCGACGGGGCTGAGCATCGACGATGTCCGAGGCTGGCCCGACGGCATCCGCGCCGTCGGCGCCCAGCAGGTGCACGAGGCGGCGCGGAAATGGCTCGACAAGAAACGCTCGGTGACCGGCTATCTCATCAAAGAGTTAGCGCCACAGCACGGGCAGAAGCTACAGTGACATATTCTTGCACACGACGTGGAGTTCTCCTCGGCGGGGCGTCGCTCTCAATTGCGATGCTCGCTTCGCCAACTTCGCTTGCCGCCATCACGACCACGGTCAAGCGTCTGGTTTCGTCTTGCGGTATAGAAGCCTGGTTCGTGCAGGATTCCACGGTCCCGTTGATCGCGATGGAATTCGCTTTCGGCGGCGGCGCGACCCAGGATCCCATCGACAAGCCCGGCGTAGGCCACATGGTTGCTGGCCTGCTCAACGAAGGTTCCGGCGATCTTGACTTCAAGACCTTTCATGAGCGTCTCGACCGTCGTGCGATTGAGCTGAGCTTCGGATCGCCCCACGATCACTTCCGCGGTGCCTTGCGCACCCTTGGGGACAACGGAGACGAGGCCTTCGACCTTTTACGGATGGCGCTAACCTCGCCGCGCTTCGACCCGGCCGACGTCGAACGGATCCGTGCCAGCGTGCTTGCTCGCCTTCGGCATTACTCGACCGATCCATCGTCGCTCGCCAATCGCAAGCTCCTCGAGGTCGCCTTCAGCGATCATCCTTATGCTCGCCCAGCCGCAGGCTCGATCGAAAGCGTGCCGAAGATCGAGGTTGCGGATCTCAAGGGCTATCTCCGACGCGTGATCGCAAGAGACACGCTCAAGATCGCGGTGGTCGGCAACGTCGATCCAGAGGTTCTCTGCAGACTTCTCGACAAGACCTTTGGCAGCCTGCCAGCCAAGGCGGAGTCGGTGTCGGTATCCGACGTGGTCGCAGCAAAGCCGCCGCAGCGTGTGTTCATTCCGTTCGATGTGCCACAGACAGTTTTGGCTTTCGGCGGTCCCGGCATTCGCCGCGGCGAGCCCGATTTCATGGCCGCCTATGTCGTCAACCACATCCTCGGTGGCGCCGGTCTGAGGTCACGGCTGTTCCGCGAAGTCCGCGAGAAGCGCGGGCTGGCCTATTCCGTCCGTGAGCACCTGGTCTGGAGGGATCATTCGGCCATGTTTGTCGGCAAAAGCGCGACCCGAGCCGATCGCGCCGGCGAGACGGTCGAACAGATCGAGAAGCAAGCCCGCCACATCGCCGAGGCGGGTCCCACCCAGCAGGAGCTCGATGATGCAAAGTCTTACCTGAAGGGCTCGCAGATGCTGGCTCTCAACACATCATCAAAACTTGCGCGAACGCTGCTGCGGCATCAGCTTGATAAGCTACCGATCGACTATTTCGAGAGGCACAACGCCGTTGTCGATGCGGTGACGTTGGAGGACGCCAAGAGGGCCGCGCAGCGGTTGTGGGGCCAGGGTCTGCTCACCGTTATCGTCGGCCACTCCCCGCTGGGCGCAGCACAGTCGCCCCCTGTCCCACCGGCCACGACGTCTCCGCCACATGCTGAGCAGCTGAGCGCCACACCATCACCCACCTTACCGAGGTAACCCAATTAGCTCTCTGGCAACATCGGCGGCGTGACCACAAGGCCCGCTCTCCTTCCGGTGGAGAACTGGCAGTTGGCTGCGGCGGGCACAGCTGAGCCACACGAATAACCGCTCGCCGATTGGCTTGTTGCTCATCTCTCACTTCTGGCCCAAGCAGCGCCGCCGGGATTCGGAGGCTTCGCAGCGCGAGAGGTCGAGCCTTTCGGCAGACCCGGAGCAGAGAAATAGGCGCTATGAAGTCGACGCTTCTAGTTCCGCTCCTTACTCGATTTGCCGCCGTAAATATCTTGCCTTCAGGCCTTACAGTTGTGCGCAGCTGGTGCTACCGTGGAGGGCCTGGCATTATGTACCGTGGTGCCAGCGGATCGATGCCTCCCCTAGATCGCAAGCTCTAGGGGAGGCATCTGAAAGGCTTCGGTCATCCCATGAAGGACATGGAGGCGAGCGTGAAGAAGCTTCATGCCGAAGCCGAATATGCGGATCAAATAGCAAAAAGCGCGACCGACCAGAAGAAGCGCGACCTGTACGAGCACCTCGCCGCCCATTTTAGGCAGCTTGCCGACCATATCGAAAGGGCCATGGCCGAACGGTCAGAGTGAGCGCTCAACAGACGGTGCTGTCTGTATGAATAAGGACTTGTCCGGTCTGCACAATATCAACATCAGATGCACAGATCATCCGGTGCGGGTCGTCGAGGGTACGCCGTGAAGAATCCCTGCGTCGGGCGTGGCTGGGCGCCCCTAGAGACACTCAAGCGGCTTCACACTCTTGCGCGAGCGCGCGCTCCATGGCGACCGGATCACGATCGATAATCGTCAGATAGGCGCGCGCGGTCCATCGTGGCCGTGTCAGGCGACAATGATGGCGGCGATCGTTGCCTCGACGGTGCTGCCGGTAATGCGTCTTGATCGGCCGCATTGCGGCGGCCCATCCCGATTAATGTATGCACGAAGGACTCATTACCTCGACCCATGATTGTCGAGCTGAATGATCGACCAGGTCATCACAGCCGTGCGACCCGGCTAAGGAAAAGCGTCTGCGCAACGGCGCAGCACCGGCTCGATCGTGCTCCCACAAGCCCACTATCTGACGTTACGTGCGATTCAGGCCATTTCATGCAGAAATGTGCACATGGTGATCGCGATGATCGTCACCGCGCACAGCCGACTCTTCGACGAACTGCTCGTTCAGCTCCTCACAAACCTCACGTGAAGCACGATCACGAGTGATTAGCTGCTGTTCACGACTGCATAGTCGTTGCAATCAGAACGCTCTGGTGGCTCGACGTTGGAAAACCCATCCGTTGCGCCGCTCTCGTGTCGAATATTCGATTGCCCCTTCTTTCTGCCATGTTCGCACCCAAAGCAGAGACTCGTCGATTGCGCACGTCGCGCGCGGCAATAGCGAGTGTCTCAGGAGAATTCCATGGTGAAGCCAGTTGTGATTGTAGTGGGCGCAGACAAAGGAGGGGTCGGCAAGACGACCGTGTCACGAACGCTTCTGGACTACTTCAACGTCAACAACGTGCAAACACGTGCATTCGACACGGAGTCGCCGCGAGGAACGCTGAAGCGCTTCTATCCCGCGATCACCGAGATCGTCGACATGACGACGACCGCGGACCAGATGAAGATCTTCGATACCCTGAACTCAGGGCTATCCGTCACCGTCATTGACGCCCGCGCCGGCTTACTATCCACAGCATTGGCCTCCTTGCGCGACATCGGCTTTTTGGATGCGGCGCGGTCCGGACAGATCACCTTTGCCGTATTCCATATCCTGGGATCATCGATTGCTTCGCTGGACGAGATCGCCGAGACCGCCACCTTCATGGGCGGCGCAAAGTACTATCTGGTCAAGAACTTCATCAACGACACTCAGTTCTTCCAGTGGGACCAGTCGACCTATAATTCCTATTTTCACGGCATCAAGCATGCGACCGAATTGACCATACCGAAGCTCAACGAGATGGCCTATGAGCAGGTCGAAGTCGCTTCTGTTCCCTTCGTAGACTTCGTCGCAAACAAGGGACGGAACGATGAGCCGGCGAACAACTCCTTCGTCCTGCGCGGCTATGTACGGCACTGGCTGGCAAACGTCTGGAGTGAATTCGATCGTATCAACTTGACGGAATTGGCCGGCGCCAAGTCTGCGCCCCGGAGCGGCGACAAGTAGTCGCCCTATCGGCAAGCGACGGGTTGAGACACACTACGAAGCGACATTGATCTGCTGGCTATGTTAGCGACCCCCATCTACATCATCTGCTCTCCTAGCCCGCAGGTCGGCAAAACCCTCGTCGCTCGCCTCGTGAGCGAGTACTTGCTGCTGAAAAATGGCACGGCGCTCTCCCTCGATGTCAATCTGAAGGAGCCGTCATTGCTCGATTATCTCCCCAACATCACGGAGACCGCGGATATAATTGACACTTACGGCAAGATGCAGCTGATGGACCCGCTGATCATCCACGATCGGGTCGCCAAGGTAATCGACCTCGGCTTCCATGCCTTCGACGAATTCTTCAAGATGTGCGAGGAGATCGGCTTCATGAAGGAGACTGCGCGCGGCCATGTCGTACCTATTATTCTCTTCGTCGCGGGCGCTGACCGTATCTCCTTTCGCGGTTATGAAATGCTGCGGCGGCAGATTCCTCCGGCGGCTCTGGTCACCGTCCACAATGAATTCGTGCTGCGCGGAGGATTACCTGAAGCGATGGAAGGCGAGCGAGTGCTTCGAATTTCCGCGCTGCCCCTGTTTCTGAAGAGATATATAGATCGACTTAGCTTTTCGTTCACCGGATATCTGCGCAACGAGAAAGACTGGTCCTCCGAGCTCCATCAGTGGATCCGACGAAATTACACCATGCTTCGCGATCTGGAATCGGGGGTGATGCTGCGGGGGCCTTATCGATCTCGGGCGACGAATATCGAGAGCCTACGGCGCACAAGGGTAACTTGAAGTTCCGGTTCGCCATCTATTTCGATGGGTGGGTGGTCAAATGCAATTGCGATATAGGATTCCATCTGGGTTATGCAGTCGTCCCGTGAAGATCCGGTGCAGCGCCCGGCTCAAGCGATGTTTTGAACCGGGAGAGTTTTGACGAAGATGCGGATGACGCGCAAAAGCTCTCCCAGCCATCGGAGGAGCAGTCAGAAGTTGTTGCCGGCGGCGGCAAGGACGACGTTAATGCGGTCGCCAAGGCGGCCCTTAAGATGGTTGCGGTCCATGCGGTGTTCGGCCTTCGTCGCGGATGACGGGCTCGACAGCCGCGCGATGCTTCATTTCACGACCGATGAGAGCGGTAACGCGGCGGACCTGACCCGAGAGCCTGAGCCGAGGCCGGTGGTTGTGACCACGATGCCCTTTGTTGCTTGATCCGGTGAGGCTACACGCCGGTGAGCTTCTTTATGTGGGCAATGACAAGGCCGAGCGTGTGCCGCGAAGAGATTGCCATGCAGTGCTTTGGCATGGAGGAAGAACTGTCTGCCCTTCGGGGACGTCACGGGAGTGGCGATACTGCCTTGGAATTGAATGGGGCTTCACAGCTGGAGGCCGCGCTCAGCAAGCACCTGACGCATTAGGTCGCCCTTGATCTCGCGGGCGATCTCATTTGATATCTCGGGTCCGAGCAACCGCTCGGCGTCCTCATCGCCGGTCAGTTGAAGACCCGCGAGCCGGTGATTCAGCCGGCGCTTGAACTCCTCCCCCATTGCATCATGGAGTCGGGTCTCCATGACGTTATGGGCTTCCGGTGCAATGCGCTCCACCACCACCTCCCAAGGCTCCCAGCGCGTCGCCAAATAGTTGGCGAATTCAGTCGCCTCCTTGTCCCGCACGATCGTTTCGGCCGTGTCGATATCAGCGTCAGTGACGTCCGAGACGTCGAAAAAGCGCATAGCGGGAGCGATGTGCTCCAGTCCCAGGCGCTCCCGCAGCTTCGTCTGATAGGCAAGGTAGACCTCGATATCGTCGACATCGCCGATGCGACCGTCGGTTTGCAGCGATTCGACCTTCTTGCGGGCAATCCCCTCCAGCGCGTCCAGGCGGAACATGACCCGGCCCAGATCGATGAGATCGGCAAGGCGACCGTCATTATCATAGACGCCATTCTTGACGTCCTCGATCATGCGTGCGTTTTGCATGGCGTTCCAGGTCAACGTGACTCGATCTTCGCAGGTTTGACCGGCGTCAAGGGCCAGGTCGAAATACTGCTCACGCAAGTTGCTGTTCGTCGTAGCCCGCCGCAAATCATTAACCACCATCCGCCGGAACCCTTCATCGCTAGAGTTCACTGTTCTCGACAGCCGGTCGAGGAACCGCGCGTATTCCGGGGCCCCCCTTTCTTGTTCGAAGCGCTGCCAGGCGGCCATTACCGATGGCTCGGCCTCGAACCAGTCCGCGACAACCTCTTGCAGAGACCGCGGCTCGACTTCCACAGTTCCTTCGGCGGTCGAGAAAAAAACCTGCGGACCTGCATAGCCTGCGGCATGTATCGCTGTCGCCAGGCCGGCCTGCACCCAATCGGGGAGCGGGTTATTCTCCAGATCAACGCTCGAGTCACGGCTTAGCTGTGTCAGCAGGGTCTCGGGCACGCTGATTAACTGGTTGTTGCTGGCGCCGAGCCATAGCAGTTCGGGAGGCACCGCTTCGGGCAGGCTGGTCAGCTCGTTATGGCTGGCGCTGAGCCATTCGAGTCCGCCCGGAAGAGGCTCGGGCAGAGCCGTCAACCGATTGTAATCGACGTTCAGGCGCTGGAGCCCGGCTGGAAGCTCCGGCAGACTGGTCAGGCGATTGCCGCTGGCGTCCAGTTCCTCAAGCGTCGCCGGAAGGCGAGCAGGCAGACTGGCCAGCTGATTGTTATCGACGTTCAGGCGCCGCAACCCGGGCGATAGCTGTGCGGGCAGGTTGGTCAGCCCGTTGCTGATGACATAGAGCCGTCGCAGGCCAGCCGGCAGCTCAGGCAGGCTGGTCAGCCGATTATTGCTGGCATAGAGCCGCTGGAGACCTGCCGGAAGGTCTTCAGGAAGGCTGTTCAGTTGATTGTCGTCGACATTCAGGCGACGCAGCCCGGCCAGGACCGGCGCAGACAAGGCGGTCAGGGACAGGGACGACAGATCGAGGGCCTCATTGACATCGCCTGTCTCCCGCCAAGCCCTCGTACGACTTACCGCCTGTTGCCGATCCTCGTGTTGCCCCTGCCCGTCTTCGGCGGCCCAGTCCGCCAAGACGTCGAGCTGCGAGCTAGACGCCTCGTCGGCGGACGCCAGCGTATCCGTCAGCGCTTCGCGCCACTGCGTTGTGGCCGGAGACCCCGGCTCGGAGGTTTCCGAATCGGAAGTTTCGGAAGGAGTGCCTAAGCCAAGTTGCTCTGTATTCATCGACGCCGTTTCTTCCTGTCCAAATGAAGCGAATGCGTCCGCAGCCGCACCTTTAAGCCGTCAGACCTCACCATGGTTGGCGCTCATCGGCTGATGACAAAGCTGTCGATCATACCGCGCGATCACCACCCACGGCTGGCGCGAACACCCGGCCGGTTTGCGGCCGAGCGACTGCAGCCGGACGCAGCACGCCCGCACGAAGTCTCGGCGGTGGATCGCTTGACGATGGAACCCATCCAATTCTCTTCCGCCGGAGCCGAGCACATCGACCCGGACCTGCCAGCCAGTAAAGACCTCTAGCTAGGAGACGTAGCTGTCGATGAGCTGACGGGCTGCGTAGCGACGAACAATGGGCGGAGGGCTAGTCATCGGCCTCCTGGAAACTCAGCTGCCGGCTTGGCTGACGAGAAGCGGGCGAGACCAAACGGAGCTTCGAGATTGGCAAATTGGGCGCTGTTTACGGCGCGTCGGCAGCGCGGCGATGAGTCGGCCAGTTGCAGGCCCAGTGCGCGCGAGGCGACAAATCCTCCCCTGCTCGCTCAGATAGCCGCATTGGTGCCCTAGCTAGCTTGAAAGCCCGCAATCCCATGTAGCACCGCTCGCGCTTCACTGCGAGGCGGCATGCCCCGACGCAATCGGCGAAGGCTGGCTTATGTCTTCCTGGATGAGGAGCTCCCACCTGTTCTGACTTAGGCGGCGAGGATCGATCCTGCCAGAGGCTCACGCTGCCGCAGGTTTCGGCCAGCAGAAGCTGATGATTTGGCTCTTGCCGGGACGCCTTATCAGTTCAACAATTGAACAGCGGCATCTCTAGTGATCAACATGAAACTCAATGTAGTAGATCCGCCCCGCGACCGACAAACTCGAGCACCGACTGCGCCTCGTTGATCTCGCGTGAGACGCGCTTCAATATCCGGATTGCCACCTCTTCCGTCGCGATCAGCCCCGCTCTCTCGCAGGCTAAGCCAAAATGGTGCATCACCTGTTCGTAGGAAGGCGCAACACGATTCTGCAACAAGCTGATCGTCAATGATGAGAGCATCTGCTCGACTACATCCTTCTCAGCCTGGATCAAGAACAACGTCCTTCTATTGTTTACTCGCTTCTGTGAATTGCAGACGCTTCCGATTGCGTCGTAAGAGCGTCGCTGCGTCGGATCGTCGTATTGCTCCGTCGCGGCATCATGCGCGTTGAACAGCGCTTAAGAAGAGACTTCCTTGGTCGATTGCCTCGTCTAGTGAGACCACTTCTCCCCTGTACTGGGCGGCGTGGATTCACTTTGTATGAGTTGCAGTTCCCCGATGATCTTCGCTACCGCCTCATGGCCCTCTGCGCCTCGCGGCCATCTACTGAAACCGTTCATCAGGCTCTCCGATTCCGACTTGGTAAAGTCAAAGAACCGTACACCGCGGCCAAGGACCTCATGGACGACCGCCATCGTGGCTTGGCGAGCGGCGCTCTCGTTCGGCCATCTGTTGAAACCGATCACGAGGCCCCTGAGGTCCTGGACAGTGAAGTCTGAGAGTCCCGTCCTCCGGCCGGCGCGGCGAACGATCTCGCCCGCGAGCACAACGGTCACTTGACCACAGGGCGGCTCCTCCGGCCAATTGCCGAAGCCGTTCACCAAGTTCGCGAGCCCCTGCTGTGAAAACTCGTAGAGCCGAGTGGCACGGCGCAGAACCTCACGAGCGAGTGCGACTACTGCTCGGCAAAACGCCGGCTCTTCCGGCCACTTGCTAAAACCGTTCACCAGGTTTGCCAAGCCCTGCTCGGTAAGATCGGACAGTTGGGCAGCGCGCCAAAGTACCTCACCCGCGATCGCAACTGTCGCCTTACGACAGGTCCCATGTTCAGGCCATTTGCAAAACCCGTTCACGAGGTTCGCCAGCCCCTGTTGGCTATAATGATGAAGTTGGTCGGCACGGCGCAAAAGCTCATTTGCGATCGCGACTGTGGCCTGACGAGAGGCCGCCTCATCGGGCCATTTGCTAAACCCATTCACCAAGTTTGCCAGATCCTGCTCGCTAAACTCATGAAACCGGGCGACCCAGCCAAGAACTTCGCCTGCGATCGCAATCGTGGCTCGACCACAGGCCAGCTCTTCCGGCCACTTGCTGAAACCGTTCACCAGGATGGCTAATCCCTGCTGAGGAAATTCGCAGAGCCTGCCGGAACGACGCAGAATTTCGCGTGCGAGCACGGCTGCGGCCTTGCACGAGGCCGCATCATCCGGCCATTTGCTGAATCCGTTGACCAGGCTCACCAATCCTTGCTGTGTAAAGTCAGAGAGCTGGTGATGGCGGCCTGCGCGCCGAATGACATCGCCCGCGATCGCAACCGCCGCCTGGCGAAACTCCGCTTCTTCCGGCCATTTACTGAAGCCGTTTATCAACGCCGCTAAGCTCAGGTTGTTCAACTCTTGAAGCGGTCTGCTTTCGTCGTGACAAAACTTGCCTATTCTGATCGTTCCTTTGCGACATTCCGCCCTGTGGGAGTGCCGTCCGAATGATGCTGCAAATATGGAAAGGGCTCTTATTCCGATTTTCCCGATCAGCGCATGGTCGAGCAGCGACAGACGAGAAGCTATTCTCTCGCAAACGTCCCGGCCGGCTTGACCTCCGGCCTTTCGGCTCACTGCATTGCACGTCGTGGCATAGCCCCACGACTTCCCGGCACGGATGCTGTCCTCGAAATTTGGCAGGAATCTAGATTGAAACTCAAGGGCCGCCTTTTGCAAAAAAACCGGATGGTCCGTCTTGCGCAGCTGCTTGTCGCGCGCAACCACCACAGTTGAGAATTCTGCAATGTCGCGAGCACGATCGATTTCGCTTAGCGCCGCGGTCAGATTGGCTTGAGCAGACATGGGATCTTCCGAGTTGCAGCGCCTTGTGCGCCCACGAGTTCAATGCTACCTGTTATCGCTTGCGGCCGATATTAACCGCCCATGCGGTTCAAGCACCTGCTGGAGAGCGGGGCTGGTCACCGGGGCGCGCTCTCGCCGCGGAACAAGAAATGCGCTTGTGTTGTCAGCAGCATTCTACGCGCGCACCGTTCCATCACATCATCGCATATCGCGACTCCGGTTGTTACAGCGCGAATGACAACGGCCAACACGGTATCGTCCCGCCGATGGATGCACCTTCTTGCCCACGGCCCACGAGTGAAACAACCGGCAACTGGGAAGCCCGGCTCCCGGATCATATTGAATCACTCGACGGCCGCTCAGCCTGCCTTTTGTCTTTAAGGCTTTGCGACCCTACAACCTGACGCAGGGTAGGATTCAAGTCATGAAATATTGGCTTGAACTTTGCATAGCCGGCCATCGCGATGACTATCAATGGAGGCCTTATTCAGCTCGAATGACCTCGACGGACATTCTGCTTCTGAGATCCAAGCCCCCCGCGCGTTTCATTCGATCGATTCGCGCGCAGGATATCGCGGTGAAGCTCGTCTTATCTGGAGGGAAACCACTTCGCGATTTCCTTGATGTCGGTTAGTGCGCGCCTCCTACTAATGGACATTCCCATTGAGAAAACGATTGTGACTGTCCGGCGACAAGCGCAGGACGACCGCGTCGGGGGGACCGGCAAGCACAATGAAGCTGCGAGATCGCTGCGCCGCCCGAGGCCGATATCGATATGCTTGCAGTCGTGAGCCTCCCGTCCTGAGTTACGTCACTGCACGCCGATCGCCCCGTGGAGCGCAGGAATTCCACAACTAGCATGATCGTGACGCAGAAAAGCCGCAACGACTTGCGGCAAATTCCTGTCGCGCACTTAGCATAAGGTGATATCGCTTGATCGGATCCTTGAATAGATCGAACCGCTCGCCACATCCGCCGGGCGATGACGACAAGTCCCAGGTTCAGGCACAGTCATCGGCATGAACGCGGATGGAGCGACTGAGCAGTGCTGAGGCGTACGTATTGTAGTTTTTATGCCAAGTGAACCTGCATCTGTGATGACTTCGATTGATAATAGATTAAGTGAAATCAGATGGGTGCGGAACGAGATCTGGCGCTGTCGTAGGCTGCTAAAAATGGAACTGCCTCGCGAGGAGGGTGAGGCCGTTGAGAAGCGTTTGCTTGAACAGCTTTCCGACTTCGCACGGCTCCTGACGACCGCATTTCCTCTGGTCTTGGGTTCTGGGGTGCACTCAACCAGAGGCAGTCCCATCGGTTCAAGTGACTCCACTGAACCGCTCGTTGAGGAGTCCGCAACGGCACCAACCGATTCCTTCGGAAGCTCGATCGACGGCTAATTCAACCCGCTTCCCGTGCTCAAGAAGCCGACGCCTTCGGCACCTCACTCCCGATGCACGACGATTGGAACGGTGTTGACGCCTCGTTTTTTCGACCCGCCCGTTCTTTCCGCCGCGATTGGCATTACCCGGCGACATTCGACACGCAGCTCCTTGAAATTATCCCTCAGACAAAACAGGGCCGCGTCCACATCGCCACGTCCTGTAAAGCGATCACAGAAGCGCATCACGTCCGGTCTGCAAGACGTCAAGATCTCTTCCGACCTTCGTTCCCGTGCGCGAGCGTATCCTGCGCACCATGTAGCTGCGACCGCAATCGCAACAACGGTGGTTACATGGCGAGGCGCACGGTAAGTCCAATCCCTTCGTTGCTTTTGTTTCAACAGATCTCTCGTAAGCTTCATACCCTTCACTGTTGCCCCCCGTATCATCTGTTTAGGAAAAGCAAGTCGCCGCATCGGTGGACGCGGTCGCGCCACTGCGAACGCGGCATCATCGTTGCGGCGCTTACCAATCATCCGTGCATCGCGCGCACAAGGTTATGCCGCCACGCCAACGCGGCCGGCATAGCGCATGCAGCCCCAATTTTATTTGCCGCGTGTAGGTCTTGTGACATTCGCGACGTTCGTTCCTAACACGACATTTCTGCAAAGGACGGCCCGATCCACCTTCGAGCTGCGTACAACCTAACGCTACGGTCGATTCAAGGTCCACGATGGGCATATCCACACTCTAATTGAACAGTAAGGCGAGCCAGCCGACGATTACATTCCTTAGCGCGTTGTCGCGCGTACGCGACGTCATCCAACGGTGGCCGATAGCGGCCGAGCTGGGAAGCAACGCATTGTTGAAGGGATTTCGCTAGGGCGCATGATTTCATCGCGCCGATCGCGCGAGGGTTTGCGTCCACGCAACTCGCTTTGTTCGGTGCTCGGCTTAGGCTGCAAGCCCGCCCCTCAAAGTCACGGAATCGACAGCCTACAACTTGACCCAAAGATCCTGGATCGCCGGACGTCAGAGCGGTGATCGTGGGACAATTAATCGATTCCAAATGTTCGGGCCGACTCCCGCTATTTCCGTAATCGTTCAAGACCAAATCAAGGGCCCAGACCATCAACTCCACTGGCACGGCCGTTGCTACGAACAGCGACAGCTAATGAGACTTTGGTAAGCACCCGAAAAGACGCCATTCGTCTTTGACTGCAGAGACTCGTTGCATGTCAACGGCTACCCCGCTCTGTTCGCGACTTCCACAAATGACGACAAAGGCGAGGTTTAGATGAGGAGATCAGCCGCACGAGAGCTTTGCATCGTCGGAGGGTTATGCGTTCTCGCCGCTGGAATTCTCTCGTCGTCAAAGGCAGGCACTGATGATACCTTGATGAGTGCGGCGAGGCAGATTTTCAAGCCGATCCCACCTGTCGTTCCTGCGGTCAAGGACAACCCCATCACCCACGAAAAAGTCGCACTCGGCAAGACCCTGTTCTTCGATCCGAGGCTATCGGCGAGCGGCGTGATTAGCTGCAATACGTGTCACAACCTTGGAACCGGTGGAGTAGATGCCGGCCCGAGGTCGATTGGTCATCGCTGGCAGCTAGGTTCGCGCCGCGCGCCAACGGTGTATAAACGCAGTCTTCAATGTGGCGCAGTTCTGGGACGGGCGCGCGGCTGACCTCAAGGCGCAGGCCGTAGGTCCCGTCCAGGCCAGTGCTGAAATGAATGCGACGCCCGCTCGCGTTCTGAACACATTGAATTCAATGACCGACTATATCCTCATGTTCAGCAAGGCGTTCCCTAACGATGCGACGCCCATCACCTTTGACAATTTCGCCAAGGCCATCGAGGCTTTCGAGGCAACCTTGATCACGCCCGCCGCCCCGTTCGACCAATACCTCGAGGGCGATGCGTATGCTCTCAATGATCGGCAGAAGGCAGGATTAAAGCTATTCATGGAGAAAGGATGCTCATCCTGCCACAATGGTATCAATATAGGCGGTCAGGATTACTTCCCGTTCGGTGTGATGGAACGGCAAACCGCAAGCCTGCTGCCGAGGGACGACAAGGGCCGTTTCGCCGTCACCAAGATGCCCGGCGACGAGCATGTTTTCCGCTCCGCCCCGTTGCGCAACGTCGCATTGCGTCCCCCTATTTCCATTCGGGTCAAGTTTGGAGCCTCAAGCAAGCTGTTGGCGTGATGAGTGAGATACAACTCGGCGCGAAGCTCAACGATACAGAACAAGACGACATCGTCTCGTTCTTAAACTCGCTCACCGGACAGCTGCCTCAGATCGATTATCCGATATTGCCCACGCGTACCGACGCAACGCCAAAGCCCTCTACGGACCAATAGGTTATTCACTTGACCCAGCCATGCTCTCGTCGACTGCCACGGGAGTGGCACTCATGCTTCCCGCAGCGAAGTTAGAATCCGGCTCCGAATCGTTCCGGTTAGCCCCTCGGTTTTCAGCAACCGCTTACCTGAGCGCCTCCGCCTCTCGCCTGTCATTTGGAGCAAGCACCGGGCGCGTCGTCTCGGGGCTTCGGGAATGCCGACCGCCGCGCGCGCGGCGTTATCGCCGTGATCAGGAGTACAATTGATGAGGCCGCCGCAAACCCACCTTTGATCGTCAGCGTCGGCAGGTTCGTGCGCCGATCAGGACGGAATTACGTACGCCAGCATTTAGCGATATTCGAGAGACCTCGTCGGAAATGGCAACGAGCATACCACAGTTTCGAGAACGCGCTCGTGGACCGTCACAAGCTGCGTCAGCTCGCTGATGTGGCGCCAATCGAACGGCATCCTAGTGACGACCTCCGCATAAGAGTGAATGTCACGGTCGTGGCCTCTGCAACTCAGCAAGAGCCGACAGTATCATCTTCAGCTTCTATCCCGCCTCTCCTGCATGGTTGGTTCGCTACGCGAACGTCCGAAACTCAACGACACGATGGAGGATTCCACACACGCGGGAGGTCATACGAGCTTCACCATGAACGAAGCCTCCCCCCGCACCATACTGTTAACCGGCACGCAGATTGCTGGGGGAGGAGCAGTGAGCTGCCGCAAGTAGAAATGGCCCCGGCGGGGTCCCAATGAGACTTATCCGATTGATCCTATTCGACCTGGCCTTGATGCTGCTTGCACCTGAAGTCGCAGAAGCCATGAATGCGGACGTCGGCGCACACTTCACATCAACCACCAGCGCTGTGGCGCCGTTCGAGCGGATCGCCGGCCATGAGGCGGTAGTATCAAGCCCTGGGGATAACCAACGCGTCTACAGCCAAACGACGCAAGCCGCGCCAGTCCAGCGGCGGACAAACTGAGTCCGACCAAGCTGGCTGAGGATTCCGCGATATTGGACGCCCGCCTTGCATGTGTGATCCGTCAGCCCTTCCGGCAGCGTTCGATTGCCACGATCCTCGATGACAGGGAGATGCTCAAGATGCCGGCCGCCGTAACACCGTCGATCTGCAATGCTGCCGCGGCAACTTTGGGCCTCCTCGGGGCGGAAACGCCGGGCTGGAGCGAAACAGACTGGATTGTCGGCAGCAAGGCGTTCATCGCCTTGCGATCATTCTCGTCGTGATTTGATGGAAAGATGCAGCAGGGCGCGGGCACGTGAGAGAAGCAAAACCGGGCTACATAGAAGTCGCCTTCAACGGCGCTATCGCAGGGATCCCGCTGGATGCGCAATTCAGCGCTCCGGCCAACGGTGTCACGGCCGTCTTCGGTCCTCCAGGGTGCGGCAAGACCACACTCGCGCGTTGCATTGCGGGCATCCAGCGTCTGCCGAGTGGATTCTGCGGCGTCGATGGTGAAATTTGGCAGGACGAGACAACGTTTCGGCCGCCCCATCTTCGTCCCGTCGCATACGTATTCCAGCGACCAATTCTTTTCTCTCATTTGTCCGTCAAGCGCACCCTTTTGTACAACGCGTCAAAATCGAAAGCGTCACTAATTGATTTTAATGGCGTCGTCGAATTGCTCGACCTGGCACCGCTGCTTGACCGTGCGCCATCACATCTTTCTGGCGCCGAGCGACAGCGACTTGCGCTGGGCAGCGCTCTGTTGTCCCAGCCTCGGCTACTTCTCTTGGACGACCCGCTCATTGTGCTCGACCGACCCGCCAAGCGTGAGGTACTGCCGTTTATCGAGCGCATTCGTGAAGAGCTCACGTTGCCGATGATCTATATATGCCACGACATGGCTGACATCGAGCGCTTTGCCGACTATCTCGTCATGATGAAAGATGGCATTGTGACCGCGTCTGGGCCGCTGCATGTCGTCCAGAGCGATCCAGCGCTTGCTGCTCGAGGTGAAGCGGTTGTCTGCGTCGACACCGTGGTCGGCGGCTATGACGGGCGTTATGGGCTGATCATCCTCCGCCTCAAAGGTGCGCGTCTATTGATACCAGGACCACCGCTCAGACCGGGCGCGCGGCTAAGGCTGCGGATCGCAGCCGGCGATGTCAGCATTGCGCGCGAACCACCGCGCGCAAGTTCGATCCTCAACGTTTTTCCGGCACGCATCAAAGCCTCTCTGCCGTTCGACGAAGCTGAGGTGACGTTGGTTCTGGCGCTCGAAACTGGCCGCTCGGGCGTGCCGCTTTTGGCCCGCATCACGCGCCGCTCCTTTGATGAGCTACGGCTTGGCATTGGAACGGACGTGTTCGCCGAGGTCGCCCGGGCCTCGCCGGTCGCGCCCCCCGAACGATTGCTCACAACACCATCTACGCCAGTACGAGACGTTCGACGGCTAGGCGCCGACACGAGGGACGAACAGAAATTGGGACACGGCCATGATCGACCATCTTGACGATATCGATCCGAATGATGTGGCGGCGATTTTCTGCCAACCGGAAGATGACGTTGATAAGCTGCTTGCCGATTTCGCCCAGGATCTCGCGCGGCAAGGCGTGCGCGTCGGCGGCATCGTCCAGCGCCACTTGAAGGACGCAAACGGCACGCACGCTATGCTCGCAGTCGACGTTGCGACTGGGCAAGAGATGTCGATTTCCCAGCCACTTGGTAGCGGAGCTATGTCCTGTCGGCTCGATGTGCATGGACTGGCCGAGGCCGCCGCTATCGTTTCCCGGGCGCTACGCGACGGAGTCGATCTCCTCGTAATCAGCAAATTCGCCCAACAAGAAGCTGGTGGCTGCGGTCTACGCGCTGAATTTGTCAATGCAATCGCCTCGGGCGTGCCGCTTCTGACAGCCGTTCCAAGGAAATGCCTTGCCGACTGGCGAACTTTTACCGGTGATATTGGCACGCTGCTACTTTGCGATCCTTTAGCCGTAGAAGAATGGTGGCGCGACACGCGCATGGCGCGCAGCCGTGCCTATAGTCCCAGCTGGGGCTACTTGGGGACGATGATCCCAGAAAGCTTGATGACGGCTGCGAGAATATCGCCGACGTTGCCTCCGAAATCACCGGCCCGGCTCCTTCGCGGGCAACCAAAGGAGCCCTAGCTTCGGCTTCCGTTTCACACGGCATCCATATGCCCCGTGAGGGCGCCGAGGATCCATTCTCGGTCGGCAAGCAGCCGTTTTCCAACCAGCGGTTCAATCGCTGGTCGAGGATTCTGGCCGCTAATTTTGGACTGCGGCAGCCAAACCGTTACATAGGTGGCGACTCACCGACTTTCAAGCGATCGAGCATTGCGCATCCAAGCCGCATGATTCGAGGTGGATGTGATCACCGTCGGACCTCAAGATCAAATGCCTGCAGCCAAGCCGCTCGTGAGCTTAGTTGCGACAATCGGATCTTGAGAACGGATGGCATATAGCTTGCTTCACCAGCGGCGGCACAACTTACGCAAAGCAAACTTGTGAGGTCAGTATGCTCGGAATTGGAAGTCAGTTGCCGCCGTTCGAAATCACAGGCGTGAAGCCCGGATTTCAGGCGCAGGAAGAAGAAGGACACAGCGCGTTCGAGACGTTGACCGAAGCGAGCTTCCCAGAAAAATGGAAGGTCATCTTTTTCTACCCCAAGGATTTTACGTTCGTCTGTCCGACCGAGATCGCCGAGTTCGGCCGACTATCCAAGGAATTCGCCGATCGCGATGCTGTGGTACTGGGCGGCTCGACTGACAACGAGTTCTGCAAGCTCGCCTGGCGGCGCTCCCATGCAGACCTGCACAACCTGCCGATTTGGCAGTTTGCCGACACAAAAGGGACCTTGGTCGATGGCCTCGGCGTGCGTTCGCCCGAGGGCGTCGCCTATCGCTACACCTTTATCGTCGACCCCGGCAACACAATCCAACACGTCTATGCGACCAATCTCAATGTTGGGCGCAGCCCCAAGGACACGCTCCGCGTTCTGGACGCACTGCAAACTGACGAACTCTGTCCCTGCAACCGCGAAGTCGGCGGCGAAACCCTGAAGGTTGCATGAGGCAGCATGTCGTCGATTGAACGGTTGAATGAGACGATTCCCGATTTCGCCAAGGACGTCAGGCTTAACCTGGCGTCCTTGATAGCCGATGATACGCTGTCGCCGCAGCGACAATACGGCTTGCTACTGGCGAGCGCGATTGCCACTCGCAATGCAGACCTGATTGCCGCGATCGAAACGGCAGCCGCCGGCGTGATGACGCCCGCGGCGATCACGGCCGCGAAATCCGCGGCCTCTGTGATGGCGATGAACAATGTCTACTACCGATTCGTTCACCTCGCGTCCAACCCGGAATATAAGGCCATGCCGCCGCGATTGCGGATGAACGTGATCGGCAATCCTGGCGTGGATAAGTCCGATTTCGAGCTGTGGTCGCTCGCGGTCTCGGCCATAAATGGCTGCGGTGCCTGTATCGACGCTCACGAGAAAACGCTGCGGGCTGAGGGCGTCAGTTCCGGAGTGATCCAAACTGCTGTGCGCTTTGCCGCGATTGTGCAATCAGTGGCGGTTGCGATCGAGGCCGCCGGGCACGCCCTGTCCGAGCCGACGGGCTGATTCCTTTGCCGCCATAGGATCGACACCGCTAATGGCGCCATTCCAGTGCGGCACGACCAATTCCTCGGCATCCCAAGCGAGCATCCTCAGGCTCCGTCTTGCGGGCGCTCCTCCGTTGCCTCGTTTGAATCTTACCTTGAGTGCAGACGAGCCAGAATGCGCCACAAAGCCGGTGAGACCCTCCGTGTGATGGCGATCTCACCGCAGCTTTTCTTGCACTCTCACCCAAACTTGAACAGCACGCCGTAGCCACCGCGCGGATGGCTCCATTTGATGTCGCCGGTGGGCTCAGCGATCACGCGGCAGGTGCCGCACTCGATGCAACCATCGACGGTTATCTCAACTTGCCCGTTGTCGTTGAGCTCGTAGCATCGCGCAGGGCAGGCGTTCAAAAGTGCAACTAGCTGCGGCGACGGCGTCGTGTGCGCGCGCACGGTGACGTGAGGGCGACCGACATCGACAAGATAGCGGTTGTAGTACAGCTTGTCTTCGACGCGCACTGAGGGCTCGACATTCATACTTTGACCTTCCATTGCCGGATTTCACACTGTTGCCGGTCAGCGCCAGGCCCTGGCAAAGCGGCACGCATCTCCGAACAGACCTGTCCATGACCGCGCCTTGACGAAGGATTTCAGGGTCGCCTTCTCCTTCTCGACTTTCGGTGTACCGTCGACACGTACAAAGTTCTGCATCGCCTTGGAGATAAGCTGCGGATAGGTAAGAAAGAAGTTTTGCGAATGGGTATGCATCAGCGTCGGCATGTCTTTGTACTTCTTGAGATCCTTGATGACGAAGGACTCGTCCAGCATCGTCTTGTAGAGCGACAGATTCTTTGCGGTCATCGGCTCGCGGCGCGATTTCACCTGGGCGATCGCTTCGGCCGCGATGCGGCCTGAGGTCATCGCCAGATTGGAGCCTTCGCGATGAATAGCATTGTTGAGCTGTGCCGCGTCCCCCACCACCACCCACCCCTCACCGTAGAGCTGCGGGATTGCTTTGTACCCGCCTTCGGGAATGAGATGCGCCGCATATTCCTTGACTTCGGAACCCGCGATCAGCGGCGCCACGGACGGATGCTGCTTGAAATGATCGAGCATGCCGTAGGGTGTCTGGCCGGTGCGCTGGAAATCGGCGACGAGGCAGCCGATGCCCAGCGAAATGCACTCCTTGTTGGCATAGATGAAACCCATTCCGGTCATGCCGCGGGAAATGGTGCCGGCAGCCTCGATCACGACGCCTTCGTCGCCCTTGAGATTGAAACGCGCCTCAATCGTCTCGCGGGGCAAGAAGTGCATTTCCTTCACTGCGAGCGCAACATTATCGGGCGTCGGCCGCGGGCGCAGCCCCGCCCGCGTCCCGAGGAGACCATTGACCCCTTCGGCCAGCACCACGACGTCGGCGTGTATTTCGCCGTCGCGGCGATCCGTGCGAACTCCGACGATCCTCTCATGGTCGTTTCGTACGAGCTCGGTGACTGTCGTCTCGCAGAGTACGGTCGCGCCAGCCTCCCGCACTTTCGAGGAGAACCATTTGTCAAACTGCGCGCGTATGATCGTGTATCGGTTCGGCCGCGCCTCGTTGAAGTCATCCGAGCGGTAGTGCATACCGACATGAGAGCGATCGTCCATCATCCAGAACCGCTGTTCGACCAGATGCCGTTCGAGCGGCGCCTCCTCGCGAAACTCGGGGATCAGCTTTTCCATCATGTCGGCATAGAGGATCGCGCCCTGCACATTCTTCGATCCGGAATATTCGCCCCGCTCGAGCTGCAGCACTTTCATGCCGCGCTTGGCCATGGTCAACGCCGCCGCGTTGCCGGCCATACCGGCCCCGACTATGATCGCATCGAACCTCTCTTCAATCATCACATCATCTCCTCTAGACCGCGAGCCGGGCGCGCGAATTCGGCAAGAGCCTGGCGCGAAACGCGGCCGTCAACGACGGGAGCAACTGCATGGCATCACTGACGATCGCGACATGAGCGAAATCGAAGATCGGCGCGTCCTTGTCGGTATTGATCGCGACGATCAGGTCCGCTCCCTCCACGCCGACCCTGTGCTGGATCGCGCCGGAAATGCCGGCGGCAATATAGAGCTTGGGGCGGATAGTCTTGCCGGTCTGGCCGATCTGCCGGTCAGACGTCACCCATCCCTTTTGCACCAGAGGACGCGAGCAGCCGTACTCGGCGCCAAGAAGAGTTGCTAGCTCGCGCACCAGCCGAAAATTCTCGGCCGATCCCAGTCCCAAGCCGCCGGCGACGACGACATCTGCGTAAGCCAGATTTGACGTTTCGGAATCGCGATCGGGAATGAACGTCAGTACTTTCGTGACGATATCGTCTTCGACAAGACCGAGCGGATGGATGATGATACGAGCGGCGTCGCGCACGACACGCTCCGGCATCGGCATCACGCGCGGACGGACGGTTGCCATCTGCGGACGGTAATTCAAGGTATAAATCGTGCAGAGCAGCGAGCCGCCAAAGGTCGGACGCGTCGCCGCAAGCGAGCCATCGGCGTCGACGTCGAGCGCGGTGCAGTCGGCGGTGAGCCCCGTCGACAAGGTCGTCGCCACGGAACCTGCAAGGTCACGACCGAGCGTCGTCGCGCCCAACAGCAAGATTTCAGGCTTGTAGGTGTTGACGAGTTCGGTTAGCGCTTTGGTATAGGACTCATTTCGGTAATCCGACAAAACATTATCGCTCACGAGATAGGCCAAATCGGCGCCATAGCAAAAGGATTCGAGTGCGGCGTTACGCGTCGGCTGCCCCTCCGGTCCAATAACGACCGCGGCGAGGTTCACCTTCAGCCTGTCGGCAAGTCTGCGCCCCGCCCCCATGAGCTCCCAGGAGACCGGATGCACGTGGCCACGCTCCTGCTCGACGAAAACCCAGACATGCTTGTAGGCCTTAAAGTGCTCCGGCAGTTCCTTTTTGGCCGCCGCGCGGCCGGCCGCCGGCGCGGCCGTTTTGGTGACATTGCTCATGTTTTGAATTTCCCTCAATAGTGCGCGCGCCCGCGCCACAGGATTCGGTTGGCTGAAGATCACTTTTGCTCAGCAGATGGCCGGCTGATCGGCGGTCCCGCCTGCTTGGTGCGGCCCGACCGCACGACGAGAGGCGTCATCCGGGCCGAACGTGCAGAGCGAGCCAGATTCCGAGAGGGCCCAGAGACAAGCTTCCTGCGCGCTTCGTTCGACAAGCGCCAGCGAGGCGGCCAGGCCGCTGCGATCACGCTGGTTGGCCCTCTCCATGTTTGAGTACGCGGTTCAACTTGCTTCGCAAGGGCAGCACCTCGCTTTCGGTCTAGCGCTCCATATCGGCTGTAACGCCCCGGGTGATCTTGCCACCGCGCGATCATGCGATGAGTGCTCGGCCGCCAGCGCCGATGACCCGCGTGGGCCGACGTTGTCCGCTCTTTCTGGCGCATGTTGCTATCAGCTATGGGACAGACGTAGATTCGCGCACAAGCGGGCACCCGCCTGATGCCGACGAAGATGTGCATAGGCTTGCCAAGTGAAACGTGGACGGGCGACCTACCCGGTGGCCGCCCTCCCGGGCCCGATAGTGGCTTTAATCGAATTAAAGACCCTCTGGCATGGCACTGCGCGAGCGGGAGCCACGAGATGATACCGCACAACTCGGTGGGCAGTAGACGCAACGTGAAAGGTCTTCCTTCAGATCTCATTTCGGACGGCTACCATTTTTTGCACCGATGACCGGATCAACACGACAACAGCAAGTGTCGTACCAGTTGCAAGAACCAAGTAAATCACGCGAACCCAATGGCTTATGAGGCACTTGGAACGGCTGCCAATCCCCAGGACACGACCAGTTCGGACATGGGTCGGGAATACGACAGCGCCGCGCGGGTCCTGGCGGAGAGAGTTGATGGAAGGAGACGAAGCCTGCACAAGGAGCCGTCAGCGCAAGATCACTTCAACTCACTCAATGGAATAAAGGCCGTCGGCTTGCCACGGTCTGAGACGGCATCCTTCAGAACCTTGAACACCCGTTGCTCGATTGGCGACGATGATACGAAGTCGGCATAGGCCTGCTCCAGCATCGCTTTGCAACGAGCCCTGATGTCAAGCTCTGCGACACCGGCGAATTGCTCATCGGCAAAATATTGTCCCATGCGCTTTAGGATGTGAAGGCGTGCGACATCGACGATCATGGGGTCGTAATCGACGCCCAGCAGTGAAAAGAACTCTTCCGCCGACGAAGCCTTGCTGAGCCGATCCAGGATACCGGTTCTCTGGGTGCGTGTTACTCATCGAAAAAGTCTCCTTCGAATCAGCGGGTGGACGGTCGCGAAACGGCGGCAGAGCCTGGTCATCGTAGAGGATGCCCCCCCTCGGGCAACATGCGGAGCCAGGCCAGCCTTGCCCCCGATCAACGATTCCGTCCTCGCGCACTTGGCTTTTGAATAGTCTCCCAGACGTTGCTTGGCAGGGCTGGTCACGCCGGGTGGGTCGCCGAGCATCTGCACACATCGCGCCAGATCGCCACCACGGTTTCGCGCTCGACGGGTAGCTTGTGCTCGACGGCATGCTTGCGCGCTTGCGAAAGGATCTGTCTGGCCTGATCGGTGCTGGCGACGAGCTGCAACTCTTTGAGCAACGCGGTGATCGCCGACAGCCCGGAATGCTTGCCGATCACAAAACGGTTGCGGCGCCCAAGCAGAACCGGATCAAGCGACTGGTAGGTGCGTTGATCCTTTAAAAGGCCATCCACATGAATGCCCGATTCATGCGTAAACACATGCTCTCCGACGATGGCCTTGTTCAGAGGAATCGCGCGTGCGGCTGCGGCTGCAACCACCGCAGCGACGTTCTCGAGCTCCGACAGTATGACGCCAGTCTCGCGGCCATAGAGCTGCTTGAGCGCGACCGCGACCTCCTCGAGCGGTGCATTTCCGGCCCGCTCGCCGAGGCCGATAACGGTTACCGAGGCGTGGCTCGCACCCGCCTTGATGGCGGAGAGCGTATTGGCCGTGGCGAGACCAAGATCATCGTGACCATGAAACTCGAGTTCGAGATCCGTGGCCGCACGCAAATTTCCAACCAGCGCGAAGGTTGTGTCCGGGTCGAGCACACTGAGCGTATCGGCGATACGAAATCTACGCGCTCCCGCCTCTTTTGCCGCTGCTACCAGTCTGATGAGAAAATCGATGTCGGCGCGGGAGGAGTCCTCGCCGCCAACGGCGACCTCAAGTCCCTGCTCACGGGCGTAACCTACTACTCGCTTCACTTGTTCCAGCGCCAGTTCGCGACAACCGCCAAGCTTGGCCGCGATCTGCACATCGGAACTCGGGATCGACATATTGACCATGGACACCTTCGCTTCGATCGCGGCATCGATGTCCGCTTGCCGCATCCGGCACCAGCTTATGGTGGTCAGCGGAAGCTCCGCTTCGACGATTGCGCGGATGGCGGCGATCTCCTCGTTGCCCATCGCGGGCGTTCCCGCCTCGATCTCCGTCACGCCCGCCCGCGCCAAAGCCTGCGCGATCGCCAGCTTTTCCTCCGTGGTGAACGCAACACCAGGCGCCTGCTCACCGTCGCGTAATGTCGTGTCGTTGAGCACGGTCGGCCTGACACGCGCTTGCTCGGACCAAGCCGGTTTGGCGGCGGTGGTGGCGGCTATCACGAAAGGGGCTCCTCATTGTGTTGGACTACATACGCTTCAGCAACCCGCATGCCAGCCCGCCATCCTTGACAACCCGTTGAAAATGATGCGCTCTTCTTTTCGGCTAACCTCCTTTCGCGATTGCATTGTCGCAAACGCGACAGGTTCACGAAGCGGACGCCTCACCTTGCCTCTTGCCTCGCCGAACTCGAATGTCGACGCGATTGCACAACGGGATGCGGAAAACGTTGCGAAGGCCCGGTGGCTCGACATCGCATTGCGCGTCCGCATCGAATGGCGTTAGCGGCGTCCTCCAGCTCCCGCGAAGTTCGCCGAGCCCGCGACGCGCTATCAGATGACCGGGAGATCGAGGATCCCTGCGGCAAGTCAAATAGGCCAGTCGCCGCTGACGACCGGGCGAGCTGCCTGCAACAGAAGGTCGCGCCGGCGCACGGCCATCCGGCTCTCGCCGCTTTCTTCGCCAAAGCAGAGATCGAAGTCGTCACATTGCGTGCACACGGGGGTTGTGCACATGACCAGGCCTTCATCCTCGCATAGCGAGCGGTAAAAGAAGCGCTTCCAGCGCATATTGTTGATATTGCGTGCGGCGAGGGGCGCGAAGTGGCGGCTTAGTAGCCGCGAGAGTTCGCCACGATTGCGCAATCCGAGATCTTCCCACAAGTGGTCTGGCTCGATGGAGCGGCGGGCGATCATCGCGGCCAGCCAGCCGCCGATATGCCCTTCCGTCGAGCGTTGCTTCAGCAAGAGATCGCGCAACATTGAGATTTCGTCATTTTCAACGCAATTGGACGCCAGGAGGCGCTCCGAGATCTTGACCTCAACCGACGGAAAATAGAGCCCCAGGAGAGCGGCCAGCTCGTGGCCGGACAGGCCAGCCTTCTCGGGAAGCGCGCCACCATCCATCGAGGCGGCCGCCAGGATTGACGCCAGGACATGGCAATCGAAATTGCTGTCGGTGGCAATGTCGGCCTCTTCAGGAGGCACGCCAATAAGCGCTCGGTAGGTTGTAATTCCTCGCTGCACATCGCTGCTCGCATCGACAGCGCAAGCAGTCATAAACGGAAGGAAGTGCATTTCGGGCATGATGTTTTGGGCTCTCGCAGCGGTCACGTTTGCCCCGCCCCGTTCTGGCTGGTCGGGTGCCGTCAGAATGCCGGTCTCCTGGATGGGGGTGAGGAGACCGGCATCCGTCGCGCGCCTTCGCAAGGCCGCGACCCGCGACCTGCGACCCTTACGAGGCCGCGAGTTCGGCGGCGGTCTTGCCAATGATGGATTCGTCGACGGCCTTCATTATGCCATGCTCCATCAGCATGTCCTCAAGCTCGTCCATGGAGATCGGGGTCGGAATGATGCCCTTGCCGCCATTGTTGTGAACCTTGGTCGCAAGATTGCGATAGTGATCGGCCTGCTGCGAATCGGGCGCATACTCCAGCACCGTCATGCGCCGCAGCTCGGCATGCTGCACAACATTGTCGCGCGGCACGAAGTAGATCAGCTGAGTGCCTAACTTTTTCGCCAGCGCCTCCGCCAGTTCCAGCTCCTTATCGGTCTGCCGCTCATTACAGACCAGGCCACCCAGCCGCACGCCGCCCGAGTTGGCATATTTCAGGATGCCCTTGGAGATGTTGTTTGCGGCATACATCGCCATCATTTCACCCGACATGACGATATAGATTTCCTGCGCCTTGTTCTCGCGGATTGGCATCGCGAAGCCCCCGCAAACGACGTCGCCGAGCACGTCGTAGGAGACATAGTCGATGTTCTCGTAGGCGCCGTTCTCCTCCAGGAAATTGATCGAGGTGATGACGCCGCGGCCGGCACAGCCGACACCGGGCTCAGGACCACCGGACTCCACGCAGCGGATGTCCTTATAGCCGACCTTCATTACATCCTCGAGTTCGAGATCTTCCACGCTGCCGGCACTCGCTGCAAGGCTCAAGATCGTGTCCTGCGCCTTGGCATGCAAGATCAGTCGGGTTGAATCCGCCTTCGGATCGCATCCCACAATCAGGATTTTCTGGCCCATCTCGGCCAGTGCCGCCAACGTGTTCTGGGAAGTGGTCGACTTGCCGATGCCGCCCTTTCCGTAGAACGCGATTTGTCTCAGTGAAGACATGTAGTTCTCCATCAACCGATTTGCCAAAAGTTGCGTGCTTCCTACACGCGAGCTTGTTTCTCTTGCAGAAACGAGGCACACGGGTTCAAGGGAAGGAGCGCAACGCTCGTCTTACGCGTCGGCGTGCACCCAGCCCTCACTCAGTGTTGCTGCCGGTTAATAGCAACCGCCATGCCAACGCAATCCCCGCCCAATAAGCTTCTGATTAAGTTCTAAAAAGCCACCGTAGAGTAACCCCAAGGCGTTTTGGACCGGACAGGATCTTCGCGGCTGTCAGGAAACGAACAACGGCAACACGCATCGACTGGGAAACCGCAGCTTGGCATGACCTGATCCAATGCCCTTGAATGGAACAGGACTTGCTCCTGTTGTTGCAAGCTGGTGGTCGGCAATTTGCGGAGAATGAGATGCAGGCCGAAGTCGGAACAAGGCAAGTGGCCCGGCGAGAGTGTTCGTGGCCGAGGATGACGAAATCAATTGTACGGCGGAACCCAACTCCTGACCCAGTTAGTCAGATCGACGCATGATACCTTGCTGACAGCAAGTAACGCGCGATCGCCTACGAAATCGAAGCTAACTGAGGCCCTGTTTCGCGCTTCGCTATCCGACATAAGAGCCCGATGCTCGTTGATAAGCTGACGGCCCAATTTCTAGCTGGTTCGGATCTTGCTCGTTTGCGAGCCCCCCGGGAGATCACGGCCGTCGATCGCGCTAAGGCCGGTGCACGCACGGCGCGGCACTTAAGTCACTGACGGGTGATGGTGCGCAAAAGTGTCAAGATGTGCTTTCGGACGTAGCGGAACCGCCGCCGACCCTTCAGCTCGGCGCAGCCAAATGAGGTACACCATGGCGACAATCCTTTTTTATCAGAAGCCCGGCTGTGTCACCAATGCGCGTCAGATGCTGGCACTGAAGGCCGCTGGCCACGACCTGATAGCCAAGGATATATTGAAGGAGCCGTGGGCTGCGGAGGACTTGCGAAGCTTCTTCGGCGGTATGCCGATCGCGTCCTGGTTCAACCGAGCCTCGCATCAAGTCAGGGAACATTAATCCTGACACAATCGACGCCACGAGTGCACTCGCGGCGATGCTGGCAGATCCGCTCCTGATCAGACGACCGCTGATCGACGCCGACGGCGCAAGATGCGCCGGATTCGATCATGAATCCGTGTTCTCGCTTCTTGGTCGGGATGCGCAAGATGATCTTGAGGCGTGCTCCAACGAACAACAGGGCACGCACTGTCCATAGATGCGAGGAAACGATCGATCATACTATTATTGGGACGCCAACATCCGAACAACAATCCTCCCGCTTCCGCCCGTTTTCAGAATGGCGGTACGGTCACTGAGAACGCCGGCTTGCGTGGCTTCTTCTTAGCCAAAGCGGCCCAGACTGCTCGGCTTGAATACGATCTTTCTGTCGCCCGCTTGTGTGAAGCCGCCGCAGTTCGATCGCGTTGGTCGCACATGATGTCTTCAGCTTGAATCCGACCGGAGCTTTACGCCGAGACGCGGTTTATTGAATAGATTTGGCTCAGACAGAACATTGAACCGAATAACGACCCGGACAAGAGGACGCGAACCTTCGCAGTCGTGATCCTTATGCAACGTGGCTGCAGAATTGCGCTACGTCCGCCGCTATTTGATCAGCATCAAATCCTTCGCCGTCTGCCCTGTGTGACAGAGATCTCGCGCGACTCCTCGCGCAACTTTGGAGTGGAGAATTCGATGAGGACAACGACAATTCTGACAACGGCGTGGCTACTTGCGCTCGCGACCCCGCTGGCCAGCATCCCGGTACAGGCCGCGGACCTGGCGCGGGCCCCGATCTACTACAAAGCACCTCAGATTGAGCCCTTCAATCCGTGGATGATCCGCCTGCGCGTGCTTGGCGTTTTGCCGGATACCGCCGGAAGCTCCGTCAATGTTGCCGGAGCGCCGGCGCTGTCCTCGCCCGCCTCCGGACTATCGATCAGCGACCAAGCGGTACCGGAGCTCGATATCACCTATTTCCTCACAAATAACGTTGCCGCCGAACTCATTCTCGGCGTAACCCGTCATCACATCAGCGGCACGGGCGCGCTAAATGGTCTAGATGTCGGCAAAGCTTGGCTGTTGCCGCCAACCCTGACTTTGCAATATCACTTCACCGATTTCGGCCGGTTCAAGCCCTACATCGGCGCGGGCATCAACTACACCGTATTCTTCAACCAATTCGCGGCCAACACGTCGCTCGCTGGCTCTACCGTGACGGATTTGCACATCAGCAACAAATTTGGTGCGGCGGTCCAATTCGGCTTCGATTATATGCTTGACCGTCATTGGGGCCTCAACTTCGACGTGAAGAAATTGTGGTTGCGACCGAATTATTCGGCGACCGTAAACAATGCAATTGCTGTCACCGGCCGCGCCAATATCGACCCATGGCTCGTTAGCGGCGGCATCACTTACAAGTTCTAAAGCTAAAAACTGGTTTCCGTGAACTTCTCGGACGCGCCGCGTCGTCTGGCGCGTCTCCCCGCTGCAGTGCAGTACAAAGGCGAGAGGGACGATGTGTAAAAAGACACGTCGTCTCGCCGAAGGCCGGGATCCATTCGAAGCATTGCTCTCGCTGTGAACCGCGGATGTTGCGGAAAATGACGCAGCATAAACAGATCGAGGCAATAGCGGTCAATAAAATCCTAATCGTGTTTACCCGCTTATCGGAGCCGAGAAGTCAAACCGAAACGCCCACCGCATGAAAACGATCGCGCTTGCAACAGACTCGAGTTCAGGCACCGGCCCCGATCATGAACAGGACTCCGGTCGAGGCTTTCCTGTTACCGGATGATCCGGATCCAGGGCCATGAGACGGTCAGTAGTCCGCCGCTGCGCACGTGCTGGAAGCGTCAGGGGCGTCGGGTCATCATGAGACATGCCGAGATGCCAGCTGCTGGGCTTATAAGCTGCGCATATTGTCGACGCCCGGGCAAGCGGCGGTAAAGAGGAGCCTTTAGCTTCGCCTCAGCACCATCACGAGGCGATCGACACGTTTGCCCTGCTTGAGATGGGAGTCTACGATTTCATCAACGTCCTCAGGCGTGGTGGCGCGATACCAGACCCCGTCTGGATAGACGACCATCAAAGGACCGGAGTTACAAAAGCCAAGGCAGCCCGCCACGGTGAAACCGACATCAGTGAGACCTTGGGCTTCGATTGCCTTACCCATCCGATCCCAGAGAGCCTGCGCGCCAGAAGCGCCGCAGCTGCCGTGCGGATGATCGGGCGGACGCTGCGTATGGCAGGCAAAGACGTGATGCCGATAAAGTTGAGGAAGCTCGAATTCGGTTTCTGCGTTCATACGCCCATCCTGAAATCAACGGCTTCATTTGAAAGAGACAAGATCCGGGGCGCATCCGCCCAAAGCCTCTTCTCTTTGATCGAACGCCGCATCGACCGTGACCAATTCCCACTCGTGCTTGCGAAGACAGGCGAAATGAGCGGGCGATATATTGATGATCATCGCTGATGATCAGCGACAGATGCTTGCCGTATGAAACAACCCGCCATGATCGATTTCAGCGGCGTGACCTTCTTTGCCCGGATCACTTACGCGACCATCCAATTCCCCAAGCAAATTCCGCACCAGATACGTGGCTCTTGTTTCTCCAACAATCTCATTCTCCGCTCCCACACATCTGACAATTATGCCGAGCTTGCGACAATGTCGCCCTCCTCTGTTTCGTGCATGACAAATGTTGCATCGCGTTCGACACTCTCCCGCTTCAGCCTTTCGCAGTTCGTACGCAGCGCGCCCACGTCCCCATTAACGCTTCGACCTTGGCCGTCGCCGTCGGCTGATGCGGTGGCGGCGACCGCCAAGGCCAACGCATGAACGGGGGCTTGGCATTGCAATTGCTACGCCCGCTTCAGCGGTCGCTAAAAAATCGGGACATAAGGAAAACTCGGAACACAGGATCGTCATTCCTCAGACTAAACGGTCCTGTCAGTCTGGGCCTCCCCATTTCACGCAGCCCAGACGGTGCCCTCGGCGAAGTTGTAACAGCCGAGGGCATTTCCTTCGAAAATTCTATCCCTCGGCCGCAATGGCCCGGCTGAATCCATCCTCGCTAGTGCCGCTAAGATCGTGATTGCTGTTCGGAATCGGGCGACCCGCCAGCTTTCACCCTCTGTTCATACGCATTGACGTGGGCCTGGGCCAGTAATCGTGAGTACGATGGCTTTATTCGGCGATGCCGCCTTAAAGCGACTTGAGTAGCGGCCAAGTGACGCCTGTTAATCAGGATGGATCGTAATATCCATAGTTTCGTCGCCGTCCTCGAACGAATCGTACAACCGATCGTCCTCCAGTAACCTGACTCCGCACAGGCACAAATCACCGTCGATGATGGTGAGCGCGACCGGTTCGAGCGCTTGTCCATTGCAGGGACCTTCGATGCATAGCCCGGTGTCGATCTCAAACCTCGCACCGTGCCTGCCACATCTGAGAAAGGAGCGGTCAGAGGAGAAAAACTCGCCGGAGCCGATGTTGAGCCATAAGCTGTCATGCGGACAGCGATTGACGTACCCTAAATAGTCGCCGTTGAACGTGCGAACCACAATAATTGGAAACGGGCGGCTCTCGCCGCCTTCGTCGACTCGCGACAAGCTGAAGCCCCTGGCGCCACTTCGCTCGATGGCGTCGGCGGGACACACGGCGAACACCGGGATGTGGTCACTCAGCGGGTTGCCAATCATCCCTTTTTGCTCATCCGGGCCTCGCAGTTTCCTGCTTGAAGGCTTCCACTGTAGTCCGGGCCAGCCGAAAAGCGCCGCGGCCACGAGCGAGCGGTCGATAATTTGAGCCGGCACGGGTGTTAAGCACATCAAACCACTGGTCCGGAGTGAGTTTCGCCGGGCGCTCGCTGATTTGGATGACCCTCCCGTTCGGACCGAAGCGGACGTGAATGATGACTTGTTGCGGGTCCATTGCAAGTCCTTATTTAGCCGACTTTAAAGACCCGAGCCGAGACTGAGGATCTCAATTGCGAATAGCTTGGTTTCCAGCAGCTTCGCGCGTGGCCTCGAGCCGTGGATTTCGGACCGCGCCTCGCTAGTTTCAAGCAAGTCTTCTTCGTGCTCACGGGCCTGCCCTTAGTCGTTCGCCTTGCTCATCTGGCGCGATGAAGCAAAACTGTAAAACTACGATCATCGCTAATCAAATGCTCGTCCTTCCGTGTGGTGGATGACCCGCATCTCAGTAGATCGCTGCACCCGCGCCCACGTTGATCGACGCATCTTTCATGGTTTCGACAATAAATTCGATCTTGTCGTTCGAGAGATGGGCGTGAAACGGCAGCGCCAGGGCGCGATCGGCGATCTTTTCGGTAACCAGCAAATCGCCACGTCGATAGCCGAGGTCGAAATAGTGGCGGTGCAAGTGCAGAGGATGGCTATAGGCGACGGATTCAATTTGTGCGGCGCGCAGATCCTCGACGATGGCGTCGCGGCCGGATCGCGTGAAGCGCGTTCCTAGATGGACGAGATAGAGCAACCAGTTCACCTCGGTCACATGAGGGCCTATGTAAGGCGGCTTGATACCTTCAAATGATTGCATATGCGCGCTATAGAGCTGCTCCACCAGTCGACGACGCTCTAGGATTTCATCGAGACGATTGAGCTGCGCCAGCCCCAAGCCTGCCGTAAGATCGCTCATGCCGGCCTGGTACGGTGCTGCGGCACCGTCGATCACGGAAGAGCGCTCGTGCAGCCGGTGGGCGCGATAGCGACGCAAGCCAAACGCGAGATCGATATCGTCCGTTACTACCATTGCGCCTTCGCCACAGCTTAGGGCCAAGGGTTGGGCAAGGTCGAAAACCGCCAGATCGCCAAACCGGCCGACGAGTTCGCCCTTGTACCGCGATCCGATTGCTTCGGTGGAGTCCTCCAAAAGCGCCAGATGATGGCGCTGCGCGATCTCCCGCAGTTCCGACCACGGCGCGGGATGGCCGTTGGGATTACCCGCGACAATCGCCCGCGTGTTGGCCGTGATGCGCTCTTCGGCTTTCTCTGGGAGCAATGTTCCCGACCAATAGTCGATGTCGGCGAACACCGCTCGCGCGCCTGCAAGACCGATCGCATGGACCGTCTCGCGAAAGGAATAAGACGAGGCAATGACCTCCTGCCCTGGCCCGACGCCGAGCGCCTTGAGCGCCAGCAGCAGCCCGATGGTACCGCTCGACACCGCTATCGCATGTTTACGGCCAAGATAGACCGCAAAGGCCTGCTCGAACGCCTCGGTGACCCGCCCGTTGGAGATCTGCGGCGAGCACAGAAGCGCTTCCACGGCGGAGAGCTCAGCGAAGCTGATATCGGGATCGGACAGTGGAATGAAGGATGTCTTTGCATCCTTCCCGTCCGGGCCATCAAGTCGATGCTCTGCCAGTTCAATTCCGTTCATCCTACAGTATTCCTCTCCGCTAACACGATAGCGGTCGCCCGCTTCGGATCGGCTGTAATCTGCACGCAGTGATCCGACCCGTCGAGCAAATGCAGATCAAAACGAGGAAACTGCCGGAACGGCTGATCCGACACATCCGACGCATCGCAGCGAACGCATGCAAGTTGCGGAAAGCGGCGCCGCAGCTCGACGAAGGGGCCAGTGTCGGCGTCATCGACCGCCAGCAGCCGCTCGATTTCGATCAGTTCCTCCGCAGTGAGCGCCATCGTGACGTCTCCATGATTGGTCGACGGCAATTCGTCACTGCCAGAACAAGCGCTCGGGATCCGCGTTCAATTCGTCGATCGCTGAACCCAGTCGGTGGTAAAGGCTGTAAAACTCCCAGATTCCTTGCGCGTGGTTCTTGCAAAACACCTTCCAGATCCCGCTCACGGCATCATAAAGAATCAGCGCGACATCAATGAGGCCGCCATCCTTGTCAATATTGCGCGAGCAACAGGGACTCTCGACCAGATAGCCACCTTTCACCGGCGTCACGTTCGGCGAGACATAGAGATAGTGATTGCGCGAGCTCAAGCCGCGCTCGATCCGCTTGCGATCCAGCTCGTTTGGGTGAGGGACCAGCCCGGTCTTTGCCTTCCTCATCACCCCGGCATTCATCGCGAAAGCCCCCTCAAAGCAACGTGATTTCCTCTTGAAGACAGCCAGCGAGCCGCCGCTCACCAAAATCGACAGTATAGACCGGCACGCCCGCCTCGGTATGGATAGCGACCTTGACGATCTCGCCGGTTGCTCCAGCGCCGAGCACGAGCCCGTCGGGCTCGGTATCGGGTAACGAGCCTTCATTGATGAGGCCGACTGCGGCTTTGCCGGGCTGGCCCGCCGATACTTCGGAAAGCGGACCTCAGTCATGACACAGTCTCTTCCGGCAATGGCAGATCATCGATCTCCTCGCATGCGTCCACCGACTCAAGCTCCTTGCGCTTCATGCCAACGCGGTAACCGCTTTCAAGAAACTCGACGCCGTAGATGTAGAATTGCTGCAGGAACGTGCCGATCGAGACGACGTAACCCACCTCTCCCTTCCTGACCAGAATCTCGCCAATCTCCTTGCCACGATATGTGCCATCGTTGCGGATGGTACGATTTGCGCGCACCTTTTCGCTATAGCCGAAGACGGGCGGCCCACTGAGCTCGACGACGTCGCTGTCGCGGGCGATTTTATTCACGGACCGCTCCCTCGTGGACATGCAGGGACGCTGCCGTATCAGCGCAAGCGAGGTCTTGCATCGATTTGTCTTTATCTCCACCTGCCGATTCACCCGCGGTAATAGAGCGCGCCACTGCATGGTAGACGTGCGGGCCAAGGCACCCTATGGAACAGTTAGCGCCCCCGGCAACAGGCACTGTATGTTCTCGAACCGCACCGGGGGCGTCCAGGTCGTTCGCTGCGGCTAGCGGCCGCTCACTGGAGACACCGCGCGCTACGATGTAGCGGAAGTCGAGCGCCTCGTTGCCCATCAATCGGCCGAGCGGCCGCGGCGCGATGTGGTGCGCCACGGCGCAACTAAGCTCATAGGTATGGTCGGCCAGCATCAGCGTCACTCGGTTGCATCAAATGGAGCTCCAGCCCGGATGGCAAGGATGCGATGGCCTCGGTTCGCCGCCGCAGAAGCAGGCGCATGGCCCTGCGTCGCATTCCCGGGTCCGGTTTCGTCCATATCATCAAGCAGCGGCAGCAATCCGTTCATGAAGCTCACTCTTGGGCTGGCGCGTGGTAGCGCGGCCATGACGTGTCAATGACGCAGGTATTGTCGACCGGACAGGCAGCAACACATTGCGGCTCTTCGAAATTGCCAATGCATTCGGTGCATTTCGCCGGTTCAATGACAAAGCTCCCGGCCTTCTCCGAGATTGCAACGTTCGGGCACAATGGCTCGCAGGCCTCGCAGCTCGTACACTGCGAGGCGATGATCTTGAATGGCACACAACCTCCTCACGCCGCAGAGTTCAGGGCTCCCTGTCGAATCGAAGCATCGCCGCGCTTCACGTGCTGGATCTCACCGCTTTTCACCTGGTCGAGATAGCACCGGAACCAGGCGATCGCCGACTTCTCGATGAACTCATGCGCGTGCTGATCGACCGGCTCGATTCCAGCCTTGATCAGTTTGCTTTTCGGGCCGCCGCCGATCCTGGCCACGAAGACCGCATGGCAATCATTGATACCCCGGATGATGGTCGAAAGCCTATCCTGCTCCCCATAGCCGCCCTGGCAGTAGACGTCCACACGGCGGTGGCCGACGAATTTTGCGCCGGAAGTGGAAAGTTCGTAGATTTGGAATTCCTTTGCATGTCCAAAGTGCTCGTTGATTAATCCCGAGCCTTTGGTTGCGACTGCCACCAGAAGCGAGATCTCACTCGTCTCCCCAGCCAATTTCCCGAGTTCCTCGTTGTTGGCCGCGCCTTTGGCGGCACGCTCATCCTCTACCCGGTCTCGATAAGCCTGGCGCACATCGAGGTCATATTCGACATCCATCTCCATGACTTGGTCAGTCGTAAACTCTGCGCTGCGATCATCTCCGAGCAGACCCACAGCATCGGCCCGGCACTGACGGCAGTGGCGCATCATATTTATCTCCCCTTCACACGCATCCTGCAGCGTCTTCAATTCCCGCGCTGTCGGCCCGCGCTGACCGTTGAGGCCGAATACAGTTCCGTACTCGGGTGCAGAGATCAGCGGCATGATATTGTGAAGGAAGGCGCCTCGCGACTTCACCGCCTTGTTGACTTCGACCAGGTGATGATCGTTGATATGCGGGATCATCACAGAGTTGACCTTGCACAGGATCCCCCGTTCGCTGAGCATCTCCAGGCCTTGCAGCTGGCGATCAGTGAGTATCCTTGCCGCGTCGATGCCGATGTGGCGCCTGTGGTCGAAGAAGATCCATGGATAGATCTTGGCCCCGATTTCGGGATCGATCGTGTTGATCGTGATCGTGACATGATCAATCTTGGACTTGGCGATGACGTCAACATATTCGGGCAGGCTCAACCCATTGGTTGATAGACACAGCTTGATGTCCGGAGCCGCTTTGGCGACGAGTTCGAACGTCTTGAACGTCTTCTCTGGATTGGCCAAAGGGTCACCGGGACCGGCGATGCCAAGCACGGTCATCTGGGGAATGGTGGCCGCAACCGCAAGCACTTTCTTAACCGCCTGTTCAGGCGTGAGTTTCTCGCTCGCCACGCCCGGGCGCGATTCGTTGGCGCAGTCGTATTTGCGGTTGCAGTAATTGCACTGGATGTTGCAGGCTGGGGCCACAGCGACGTGCATGCGGGCATAGTGATGATGCGCCTCTTCGCTGTAGCAGGGATGGTTCTTCACTTTTTCCCAGATCTCGGTCGGCAGATCGCCTTGCCCCGCCCGCGAGCCACAACTCGCTTGGCCAATGTTGGACGAGGTGCGGCAGCCCTTATGCTCGGCGGCCGGCTGCGCCATCTTGTCGGCATCTACCGCAGCTTCGGCATGTATCCCGCGTCCAACGACCGCGTTCATTTTCCATTTCTCCCTGCGCGCAATCATCGGCTTCCCGGGACCGGCCCCGGGAGCCTCAAGAAGATCAGTAGCAACTCGCATGCCATAGCGGACACAATGACGTTGCAGCTATGTGCCAACGAGTTAGCGGAAGTCTCAACACCCAGGCATGCAGGACCAGCAATGATGCGGGTGTAGGAAGCGCGACAAGCGCGACAAGTACGTCGTGCTTTTAACGCAGAGCTCCACGGCTGTTGCATTCATTTACGCACCAAGCTCGCGCGCTCCGGCGCCATCTCTGTTGGCCTTGATGCGATGCGGCCCCTCACAACAGGCCAATGCGGACGGGAGGATCCGGCTTCGCAACGCCGCTAATGGGTGAGCAGTATCTCGACCGCGCGAGGCAATCCAATCACAAGCGGCATCATGCCCTGCTCGCGCAGAAAACGGAGCTCATTGCGTGAGAGCGCATCCAGATCAACGATCGCATAATGGGTGTTGGCCGATCGCTTGATGACTTGCCGGGCGTAGCTACGCAACAGTTGATCGTTAAATCGACAACCGACGAAGAGAAAGCCCTGTCCGATCCGCCTTTCCTTGATGATGTCCGGAATCGGTGGCTGGATGTCGATTTCGGTCAGCACCCCGACATAGTCGGCGTCGGAAATCAGGAAGCTATTCGCCGGCTGCACGCCGCCGTGCGGCTTATATAATACCGTCGTCCAGCTGTCCGCCACGACAGTGTCGACCTCGTGGCCAACCGAGTCATAAAAGCTATACCAGCGATTCTCACCAATGCCGACGCGGCTGATACCCTGCCACTTCGCCCCATCCATCGCGCTTATCCAGCGCCGCGCGCATCGCCCCATCATACCATGTGTCGACTATGATGGGCAGCGACAGAGACGCAAGATGATCGTGCAACCCGGTCGGCTCGACTGGCCGAGCGAAGGCCTGCGCCATCAATGCCGTCACGGTGGAGCGATGTTTGCTGATTTCGATGTGCTGGGCCGCGGCCCATGCATTGCCCTTTGCCCGCCGCGGCAGCGCAACCTTGCTGGCGAAGAACCCGGATAACGCCTCCAGTGTCGTCGGCACATCGGGTCTGGACAGTTCGGCGAGGCCAGGACCAAGATAGGGAACAACGGTCGCGGCCCTCAGCCCGGCAGCGACGTCCGCGAGAATGGCCTTGGCATCGGTCCCATTGACGAAATCGATCTGTGGGGTCGCCTTCACGGATCGTCACCGTTCTCGCCCCGCTTTTTGGCGTTGATTGTCACCGGCAGGCGGGTATCGCTCGCCATCTCCGGCAAATCGAGCACCCAGCCATTGGCTATTTTGATCCAGCCGCCCCATAGCGTCTCGTGCTCCGATTCCACAATCGGCTCTTCGAGATCCTTTTTCGGCACGTAGATCGACAGGCCCGCGTCTGGAGAGCGGCGGATCATGATCTTCACGAGTTCACCCCCCTCGACTGCGGCGTATAGTTGGTCAGACTGGCCGATTCCCGCAAGTTAGCGCGCAGGCGAGCCACGATGTCGGACAGTGCGCACACGACGTCATCGACTTCCGCAACAGACGTTTCACGCGACAGAGAAAAGCGCACCGCGCCGCGCATGCTCCGCGCCGGTACCTGCATGGCGCGCAGAACATGTGATGGTTCCATTGAGCCGGAGTTGCAAGCTGATCCGAGCGACACGGCGATGCCAGCACGATTGAGATGATGGACGATTGCTTCGCCGTCGAGATCATCGAAAGCGATATTGGCCGTGTTCATTAGCCGATTGCTGACATCGCCGAGCGCCGCGCACTCGCCATTGTGCAAGATCCCCTGCTCCAAGCGGTCTCGCAACGCACCAATGCGAACACGCTCCGGCTCGAGCCGCTCCAACGCCAGCTCCGCCGCTTTTCCAAGACCGACGATGCCGGGGATATTCTCAGTTCCGCCGCGGCGCCGACGTTCCTGTGATCCGCCCCAGATCATTGGTCGGAATTTTGTTCCTTTGCGCAGATAGAGCGCGCCGATCCCTTTCGGACCATGCAGCTTATGCGCTGAAAGCGACAGCATGTCGATTGCGCTGTCCTTTAGGTCGATACGTACCTTACCGATGGCCTGGACCGCATCTGTGTGAAACAGCGCGCCTGCCTCACGGGTCAACCCGGCTAGAAACTCCAAGGGAAAAATCGTACCGGTCTCGTTATTGGCCCACATGATCGAGGCGACCGCCGTACGGGGCCCGAGTGCGCAGCGAAACGCCTCGATGTCGAGCCGGCCGCGGGAATCTACCGGTACGATACGCGTCTTGACGCCTCGCGTCGCCAACTGCTCGACCAGCGAAAGGATGGCGGAGTGCTCAACCGATGTGGTGACGATCTCGTCGCGGTCCTCTTGGGTCGCAAGCGCCGAGAGGATGGCGGCATTATTCGCCTCGGTACCACCGGAGGTAAAAACTATCTCATGATCGTGGGTATTGCCCAACAGATCCTGCAGGCTACGGCGCGCCTGCTTCAGCGCGACCGCGACCTCGCCGCCAAAGGTATGGCTGGATGACGCATTGCCGAAATGCTCGGTGAAGAATGGCAGCATGGCTTGCACAACGGACGGATCGGTCCGCGTCGTCGCGTTGTTGTCGAGATAAATCGGCACTTGATCCCTCGCTTAATCTCACGCCTTGGCTGCGGCAGCTACCGGGATTAAGCGGACGAATTCGCAGAGCCTGTTGACAAGCCAAGCCCGAATGTCTTCAAGCGGCCTCCTCGAAAGCTTGCAGAACGCGCAGACACCAAGGCTGACCACGATCCTGCTGTGATCGATCCGGTTCAGGCGATTGTCGCAGCCTCGTTGCGGAGTGGGTCGGAAATCTTCGATTACGACACGAATGGGTAGTTCTCGGCCGCTCGTGGCGGCCGGTAACTGCCTCAGTTGCTCTGATTCGGTCAGCATGCTTGACGTCTCCTCTTTGTTAGCTGAACGATTTTCCGCACGAGCAGCTCGAAGTGGCGTTGGGGTTATGAAAGGTGAAGCCTGGGCTCTCCAGCGCCATCACGAAATCGATGGTGGTGCCGACCAGATGCTCATGGCTCTTGCTGTCGACAAACACCTTCAGGCCATCGCACTCGATCACTTTGTCGTCCGGCTTCGGTTCCTCGGTCAGACCCATCATGTATTTGAACCCATTGCAGCCGCCCGCTTCGACCATAATGCGCAGGCCGCTAGCTGGCTGCGTCGATGATGAAATCGCGCTCTTGACCGCAATCACCGCGCTGTCGGTTAGGTTGATCATGGCTTATCCTTCATCTGCTTAGGACTGCCTGCTAATGGCAAGTCATGTGCCAGCGTGCAGACGTTTGATGATGCTTGCCTTTTCGGAACGCGCCTGTTGGCTTTGGAACTCGTGTCGAGTTTACGACAAGGCCGCTTGGGCGGTCAGAGCCCATTTACGCCTTCCAAGCTACGCCGAAGACCGCTGCGCATGTTCGGCAAGCAATTTGCATTGCGTCTCGCACCGGCCAAGGCGTCGGTAAAACGCTTAGATCGAGGACGATTTTGATGACGACAATCGAGAACACCGCACTCGGCAGACTTGAGAAGGAGGGTCGCTTGCTCAATGCCGTATTCAAAGGCGGGACCGTCAAGCCTGGCCGGTTCGGCTTTCGCGGCGACGTCGCACTGAAATTCCAAACCCAGGTCGCGGACGAGAAACGGCCGCCGGACTACTCGATCGAACAGGTTTTGACGATCGCGCAAGACGGAGAACGAACCATTCCGGTGCTGGCCGGTTATCTGCATTCCTTCGCGTATCTTGCCGACGTTGCAGGCGTGCTGGACGGCGCGTTAAGTCCCGACGGCAGCTACTTCATGTTCTGCAATAACATAGATCTGCTGGCGAAATACCGAGTCAAGCTTGGCGACGCTACTTTCCACGTCCTCCCGTGCGACGAGTCCACAGTTTGGAAGGAGATGATGGACCTGGTCGGGATCAGCAAAGACGACATCAAGAAGCTCGATCCAGGTGGCAAGCTCGACTACCTGCTCGATGCGGCAAAGGATCTCGATCTGTCCGATGACGAGATCTCGTACGAAGATGCACTGAAACGGATGGCCCCCGTGAAAAACCGCAACGAGAATCGGCCGGTCTGAACCAGCTTCATTCGTTGCGGGAAGCATCGTCTTCGACAAGACGCACGCCGATGACGCAGATATCTCCATCCAGAACTGTCAACGCGATCGGCGTGAGCGCTCCGCCCCTACAGGGACCTTCGATGCACAGCCCGGTGCCGAGTTCGAAGGTCGATCCGTGCTTTCCGCACATTAGCCGAACGCCGTATGGATCGAGGAATTCGTTTCGCTCCCAATCCAGATTGACGCTGTTGTGCGGGCATTTGTTGACATAACCAAGCACTTTATTACCCCATCGGATCACAATGATGGACCACGGCCGTCGATTACCCTCGTCATCGCTGACCATAAGATGGAATCCCATGGCTTGGCGGCTTGGAATATCTTTGAAGCCGCAAATCGCATAGACGGCATCTGGCTGGATTCAATGCTCGCTTAATGTTAGACGTCTTTTACTGTCGTCGTGCAACAACCATGCAGTGCAACATCCTTGTTGGCACGGTTCTACGGGTTAAGGCCAATCCGCGCGAGCATTTGCCTTGCGCTGCGACATCACTACGCGGCACAGCCTTCACAACCCTTCTGGAACTACTTACCGGCCCATCAAACGCACTGTCGCTCGCAGAACGTCAATGCCTTTCCGATAGCGCCGAATAAGCCAGATTGCGCAGGTGAATGCCACGACAAGTGACCTTGGCATACTTTTGAATGAGTGAAGCGTCTGGACTTTGGTGTTCATGCCACGACGCGCCGATGCGATTTGCGGCAAGATTGCAACCGCAAAACCACACTTAACCGTCGCCGATGGAATTCGAGTTTTTCCGGCTCACACTTCACGGTTTGCGACCGTCAAGTATGCTGCAACAACTCACGATCGCAGCTCGCGGGTGTCCGCTCCTTCCGATCCACCGACGGGGGTATTGCCAATTCGACGAAGCACAACGCTAGGCGTCTTCAGGCAAGGACCGCAAGCCCGAGATCCAAACGAAAGGGAGCGCGAGCGGGCACGCGCTCCCTTCTGGAGATTAAGACTTTTGCGTTAGCAATGACGAGGGACCAGTCATTTCCGAGCCAGTCGCGTCATTCCGAATCGTCTTACGTCAGACCCATTCTTTCCATGGCGCGCTCCAGATAGAACGCAGGATCATCGTCGGACGATACCGTCTCGAAATTGCCGGCATCATTACCATCAGCACTGGAAAGGTACTTTGTAGGCTTGTCCGTTCGCTGCCACTGATTGTTCTCGTTCTTCGTCCACACATCGGGATGCTCGTGAGGATCGAGCACCCAGTAATTGCGGCCGAAGTGGACAAAACCCATTTCTGCCAGGCGAGGTTCCATGCCTTCCAAGGCAGGACGTGACAAGACCAGCGGATAGTCGCCATCCATTCGCAATTGATATTCCAGCAGAATATCGCCAGCATTCTCGACGAGCGGATGGGTAACGCGAAGATCTACCACGGACGTGACGTCGCTACGCCCAAACTGCCGCAGAAAACGTTCTCCTTTGATCGTGGCGGGGCCGCCTGCCCTTAGCAGCCCGACACTTTCGTCACCTAGTTGATAGCTGTAGAATTTTGCCTGTTTGTCCGGATCATCGTAAGTGCTGGCATAGCTTCCAGCAACCGTTGCGGCGCGCTCCGCTTTCTCGGATACGAAATCCGAGTACTCTTCTGGGTTGCTTGCGATTTGCATGATGTCGCCACGCATATATCTCCTTACTCCATCCATGAAAGAGGATCGGTCAATGTCGATGATCGGAGGACCGGAAGCGAGAGTGTATCGCATCGTTGATGAGGACTCACCGGGATCCATACCTGCCACCGCCTCCGAAAAGCGGGAGCTGTCTCCCGCCTCTTCCCATTCGGCCTGGCTAGCGCTTGTGGACTCGTTCGCACCAACGATTCTGCCATACATCAGATTCGCTCTCCTATCGGCATAATTGCCTGTTGTTGAGCTCGTGCCACGCAAGCTCTGCGGGTGAGGGTACCCAGACTAGCTGACCACAACCTGACGCACAGGCAAGGCATCTGTCCGAACTTTCACGCGAAGGCTAAGCCATCAGCAGCGCATTGCGATCCGACGATATTGTTTTCTCCTGTTGAAGAACTGCACTCCTATTGCGCTAGACTGATCGCGCCTGAGCTGGCCCTCCGCGCAGATCCGACTGCTAGCACCGTTCCTCGCAAGGCATATTGTCAGTCCACCACCGGCCAGGACTTTGTCGGTAAGCCCGTTGGAGAAATAGGACCACCCATCAAGGCGGCAGATTCTCCTCCACAATTGGCAATTCCCCTGGCGAGATCGAACCCCGCGGTAAATTGCCGGGCCATGGCGACACTCACACAAGCCGTATCCCAGCCAGAGCCGAAGATCGGACCAAGCGTATCGGCCGTGATCACGTCGGATGGAGCTAGAGATCAAATGGAGCGCAAGACTCGGTCGGGGACGATCTGGGAATAGATCTGTCCACGGCAATACCATGACCAACGTACGCTCCTACTCAAGGAAATACTAATGCTACCACTTGCCCGAAAAACGTGTCCCCGATCGGAGCCACATAATCCGTTACGATGAATCGGCTCAGGTTATGCCAGGCTCCGGCCCGATCTTTGTTGCGGTCACTGCTCAGGAAGTTCAACAATGGCAATATTTTTGACCGTGACGCCTTGCCGGGGAGAGATACGACGCTGGGTCAAGCAGCTTCAGCTTCGGCCGGAACGTGGGTTTGGCAGTTGGCCGGACAAACCCTGGCGCAGGCGCCGCAGCCGATGCAGGCGCCCTGATCACTTAGAACCATGACCTTCTTTTCGATTTCATCATCCTCGTCATCATCGAGATCGACAAGTTCGCCCTCCTCGTTAATTCCTTTCAGTGTCATGACGTCTCGCCCGCAAACCTTGAAACAGCGACCACAGCCAATGCACTTCTTGGCATCGATCGAGATCAGGTAGTCCGGCGTCCAGTCGCGGCCATCGCGCGTTGCAAATGACATGAGGCGAAACCCTTCAGGTGTTTTCCAGCGCCTTCAAATCATGGCTCTTGCGGTCGAGCTCGGCATAGGCATCATACGCCTTCTGCGCTATCGCCATAATCGACGTCCAGCTGACGGGAAGCTCTTCCGACAGGTCATGCAGATCCATTTTGGCTTGTAGCGCTTTGGCCGACAGTTTCTTGAGTTCTGCCTTTAGTGTTTCACGATCGCTCATGAGCTCCCTCAATAGTTCGCCACGTCCGGAAATTTACGAACCAAGTCGATCCCGCTCCTGACATATTTGTCTCCCTCCTGTGCGAGCATTGCGAGATTATCGAAGCCGAATCGATGTACATCGCGCAGCTGCCTGTTCACTGCGACCAGCCGACCTCCGATCAGCACCATCCGGCCAAAGCCTTCATGATGCATCTTCAGCATCGGCTGGATCATTACGCCGGTGGCTTTCTCGATCGATAGTGCCACCGCATTGAAAAACAACTCCAGCCGCCACAGGGTATCGGGATCAGGATCGCCGACAATCGGCAGTGCTCGCCGTTTCTCCTTATCCAAAACATAGGGTTCAAGCAGGTCGAAATCGCTCCTGGCCTCCCAAGCTCCGTTGGTGTCCTGAGCGCGCCATATCTTGACCAACTCCTTGAGGAACGGCAAATCGAGGGTACCGCTCTGCTGCTTTCTTTCTGCGGCCTCAGTCATATTACCTCATTCGTCGAACTCGAATGTGCGCCGTTGGTCCTTCGCCAAGGCCTTGCGGAGCCAGGGCGGCGGCGTGCCCTTCAGCACCTGCTGGAGCTTTTCGAGCAGCATAAGGATGTTCTCTGGCTTATTCACTTTGATGGGATGGATGTTGTTAGCGACCACCCGTGCAGCGCCGGCGCCGCCGATTGCGGCAACGTACAGGATTGCGCAACCCTTGATCGCTTCGATCTTCGGCGCCAACTTGTCGTCATTGCCATCTTCCTTGAGATCTCCCTCAAACTCGACCGCCTTGAGAAACACGTGTCCGCTTGGCGCGACATCGTAAATCGCGATATTCTTTGCCCAACCAAAATGGGCATCGACCTGTCTTAGGTCTTGTGTGGCGAACGCGACCTTCATGCAGTCGACCTCTCGGTCGATCCCGTGGAGCTGCGGTTGCCCGCTCCCCCTGAGAATGCGGCCCGACGCCGCCATCTATCGGGCGTCGGCTGATGATTATCCTCGCGGTCCGCGATCAGGAGATTGGCGATATCGAAGATCAAATCGCGCGTACCACGATAGCCGATGGATAATCGGTGCCCTGCGCCAAGCCGATCGAACATCGGAAAACCGGCTCGATAGAACGGAATTTTCAGCCGGGCCGCCGCTTGCCTACCATGCGAATGCGTGATCAACAGGTCGCAATGCTTGGTTCTGGCGAGCTCTTCCAGATCCTCGAGATCGCCGATCAGCACCTCTTCGGTCCTGATCCGCTCGATCACCGCCGACTGCGTGGTCGTCACCGCCGCGGTCACCCGCGCGCCCATGTCGTGCAGCATACTGGACAGGTCGAACAGCAGGTCGGGCTCCGCCGCGATCGCAAGTCTACGACCGCCGATATGGAAGTGCGCATCCAGCATTGCATCGGCCAGCTGGCCACGCTGGCGCCGATACTTCGACGGGACGGGGCGACCGCTGATCTCGCTCAAGAAAGTCATCAAGTCGTCGTTTGGCTCGAGACCGCACAGCCGCTCGAACAAACGAATGGGCACGCCCGTCTTGGCCTGCATGACCTCCGCTGCTCGCCGCATTTGCTCGCCGACCGCAATGGTCCATCCGGCACGCCCCATGCTCGCGATTTCGTCGACGCCTATGCCGCCGATGGTCGTTGCCGTAAACTCATCGGGGATATGCCCGTCGAGCGACCCCGCCAGATCAGGCAGGAAGGACGGCCGCAACCCAAAATCCTCCAAGATGGTGCAGAGTTCATCAAGATCACCGGGCGTGAGGTGGCATCCTGGAAGAACATTCACCCTCGATGGATCGCGCAAGCCGCTGACGTTTGGCGTTTCCACCAGCGCATCCACAATGCGCGCCACGGCCTTCTCCCAGCCGTCCTGAAACGTACCCTTGAAATCAGGCGTCGAGACATAGACCAACGGTAATTTCGCGAGCAGCGGATGCTTGTCGCGGATCAGCTTGAGGTAGGCATCTACGTCGTCGCCGTTGGTCTCGGTGATCCCCGTCGAGCAGATTCCGATAACTTTCGGCCTGGTCCGGTTGTAGATATTGAGTATCGCCTGCTCGAGATTCTCGTAGCCGCCGAGCACGGTCGCGATTTCGCTCATCGCAGTGGTCTGCAGCGGTACAGCTTCTTTGAAATGCCGCACGAAGAGGGTGAGCCCGAAGGAGGTGCAACCTTGTGAGCCGTGCAGAAGCGGCATCGCGCCACTTAGCCCCATGAAGGCAAATGCGGCGCCGATCGGCTGACTCATCTTCAACGGGTTAACCGCGCACGCTTTTGTCGGTACCTTGGCAATGGCCATGACACGTCCCTATTCGGCGGATTGCAGCCCAGCAGGCGACGACGATGACAGAACGTCCTCGATGCGTTGCTTGCAGCAGCCACCGACGGCATTGGTGTGGGTTCTGACTGCATCGACGCTCCTCAGGCCATGCGCGTAGACCGCATCTTCGATTGTGCCGAGATCGACTGTGTTGCAGAAGCAGATCTTTCTCGCCCGCCGCGCCGCCTCCGTGACCGCCGGATCGCAGGCGATCGCGGCCACCGACGATTGTATCTCCACCATCGCCTTGGCCAATGCCTGCCATGGCGCTGGTCGGCGTAGCTGCTCCCAGATCGGGTTGGAGAGCGACTTGTCGATCTCCTCCACCAGTCTGACCATTCCGACATAGCCCATATAGGCGTGGCACCGCTCCTGGTTGATATCCAGCCAGGGCATCGCCGCCTTTAATGCGACGAACTGCGATTTGCCGCCCGAAAGCATGATGTCCGCCTTGGCGCCCTTCAACATGTTGTACATTTCGCGCGGCGTCATATCCTCGATCATGTGGGCATCCTGCCCCATCAGCTGCCTGATGCGATCCTTGTCCTCCCTAGTCGATTTCTTCACACTGGTTCCGACCAGTTCGAGACCGGCTTGCTGGAGTGCAGCAACGACCGACCAGGACTTGACGCCGCCGGTGATCAACAACGCCTTCTTGCCCTTGAATCGTGGCTTATACGGTCCGATCGCAGCCCACGCTCTCGCTTCCTCGCGGGCGATCACAGCTTCGGTGCGTCCGAGCAAATCCATCGGCGCGCCGCGCTCAACCAGCAAGCGGGCAATCTGGCGCAGCGATTCGCTTGAGTCCTGGATACCGTAGAACGAGCCTTCGAAGAACGGAATGCCGTAGCGTTCCTCCATCGTGCGTGCGACGTTGATCATGGCTTTCGAGCACACCAACATCGCCGCTCGTGCCCGATGGGATGAAGCGACTTCGCGATATTTGGCATCGCCCGAGATGCAGGAGAGTATCCTTATTCCGAGCTCATCCAATAGAGGCTTGACTTGCCAGAGCTCTCCGAAGAGATTGTATTCTCCAATGAGGTTGACATCGTACGGTGTGGTATAGTCCGGCTCTTGCGTCCCGATCACATAGTCGAGCAAGGCCTCGCCGGCGAGTTTGTTACCGAGGTTCTTCGAACCAACGAACCCCGGGGAATTGATCGGGATCACCGGCTTGCCGAACCTTTGAGACGCCGCCTTGCAGACCGCGTCGATATCGTCGCCGATCATGGCCGGGATGCAGGTCTGATAGACGAAGATAGCGGGCGGGTCGTGCTTGTCGATGATCTCCTTTATCGCCTTGCAGAGCCGCTTCTCGCCTCCAAATACGATATCGGTTTCGCTCATATCGGTCGTGAATGCGGTGCGCCACAGACTAGAGCCGGAAGACGCCGCGCCGCGATTATCCCACGAATTTCCTTCGCAAGCGATCGGGCCATGTACGAGGTGAGCGACGTCGGTGAAGGGCTGCAGCGCAACCTTTGCGCCGTCGAACGCACACCCTCCCGCAGCGCTGCCAGGCTGCAGCTGTTTGGTGCAGCCCTTTTTGCGCTCAGCCTCCGACTTACTGCCATTACTGGCGCAGCCCGGCTCGTTGAAAATACTCTGGACCCTGGCCGCCAGCGAACTCATTCGTTTTTCCTCTCGATCGAAATCAAATGCAAGGTCAACCATCATGGTCAACCATCATGGCCAACCACCAGCCTCTCGCGACATCGTCGAAGTCCTCGGCGATGTCGCAGCGCATCGTCTACCATCAACGAATGATGTCGAAGCTGTAGTCGGTTTTGCCTAGAACATTTGTTTTCTTGTCGATTTCGTCGAAGATCTTGTCGAGGATCTTCACCAGCACATTCAAGCCGCCCTGATAGCCCCATACAGGGGAGCGGTGATGGTGATGTCGATCGAAAATCGGGAATCCGATGCGAATCAATGGCGTTCCCGTATCGCGCTCCAGATACTTGCCGTGGGTATTGCCGATCAGAAAGTCAACCGGTTCGGTGAACAGGAGCGAACGCATATGCCAGAGGTCCCGCCCCGGATAGGCTTGGCAAGCCTGTCCAAATGGCGAGCTTGCAAACAGCACCTGCATTTTTTCCTGCCATGCCTTGTTGCCGTTGGTTGACAGCACATGAGTCGGTTCGGCACCGAGTTCGAGCAGAAAGGCAGCCAGCCCATAGCAGAGATCCGGATCGCCGTAGATCGCGAACTTCTTGCCATGGATATGCGCGCTGGAATCCGCGATGGCATCAACCAGGCGGCCACGCTCTCGCGCGAGTTCCTCAGGGATCTCCTTGCCGCTGATGCGCGATAACGCCACGAGAACATCATCGGTTGCGGACACGCCGACCGGGTAATTGAAAGACACGACGTCCTGGCCATGCTGGGATACGAACGGCAGGGTTTTTTCCGTACACCATTGCTGCATGGAGATTGTCGCCTTCGCGTGAACCGCGTTAGCCGCATCTTCCAGCGTGGTACCGCCGTCATACATCCGGAACTCGCCGTCGGTCGGAGTGTCGAAGACTTCGGAGTTATCGGCGAGAATCGTGTGCTTGATGTCCATCAATGCCAAGATTCGCTTGATCTCGCGAAGGTTTCCAACGGTATTGCCATCGAAACCGCCGATGATGTTGATTGCCTCGTCTGGCTTGCGTTCCAGCTTCGGCGCTGTTCCTGCCTTTCCGTCCCAAAAATGCTCCAGGATGCCCTTGAGCGCATTGTCATAGCCGGTGACGTGGCTGCCGACGAACGCCGGCGTGTGTGCGAACGGCACGTCGAACTCTGGCGGAACCGAGCCCTTTTCCTTCGATGTCTTGATGAAGGCGTTGAGGTCATCGCCGATCACCTCGGCCATGCAGGTCGTCGAGACCGCAATCATCTTGGGCTTGTACATGTTGTAGCTGTTGGCGAGCCCGTCGATCATGTTGTTCAACCCGCCGAAGACGGCGGCGTCTTCCGTCATCGACGAAGACACGCAGGAGCTCGGCTCCTTGAAGTGCCGCGACAGATGGCTGCGGTAGTAGGCCACGCAACCTTGCGAGCCGTGGACGAAGGGCAGCGTACCCTCAAAACCGACCGAGACGAATACGGCCCCAAGCGGCTGGCAGGCCTTGGCCGGATTTACCGCGAGCGCCTCCCGCGCGAAATTCTTCTCGCGATATTCAGCCGTTTTGGTCCATTCCTTGATACGTTCGACCTCGGCAGGATCGCGGGGATCCTCGAACATCTTCTTGTCGGCCAGCATTTGCTGGTATTCCGGACCACGGAACAGTTCGACATGATCGAGCACACGCTCTGCACTCTGCGCCATTGTTAAGATCCTTTACTATCAAAAGTGACGTCGCCCGGCTCTCCCCAGAGAGCGGGATTGATTGCTCTGCTCTGGAACCAAGTCCGGATTATTCTGCAGCCAAGAGCTTCGGCTTCGCAGCTTCCTTCCAGGGAGCCTTCATCTTCTTCCAGATCGGCGAGTTGACGGCCATGTCCATGTCCCGCGCGAAGATCGCAAAGCCGTCATAGCCGTGATATGGGCCAGAATAGTCCCAGGAATGCATCTGCCGGAACGGCACACCCATCTTTTGGAAAACGTATTTCTCCTTGATGCCCGATCCGACCAGATCGGGCTGGACCTTTTCGACGAAGCGCTCGAACTCATAGCCATTGACGTCGTCGTAGATGAGCGTGCTGTCCTTGACGTAATGCTGGGCGGTGCGCTGATAGTCGTCGTTGTGGCCGAACTCGTATCCGGTGCCCACGACTTCCATGCCGAGATCCTCGTACGCGCCGATCACATGACGCGGACGAAGCCCGCCGACGTACAGCATCACCGTCCTGCCCTCCAGGCGGGGGCGATATTTGCCGATCACGGCGTTCACCAGCGGTTGGTATTTTTCAATCACCCGCTCGGCGCCTTCCTTGATCCTGTCGTCGAAATAGCCCGCAATCTTGCGCAGCGATTCCGCGATCTTTGAGGGTCCGAAGAAGTTATACTCGCACCAGGGAATGCCGAACTTCTCTTCCATGTGGCGGGAGATGTAGTTCATGGAACGGTAGCAGTGCAGAATATTGAGCTTCGCCTTCGGCGTCGCTTCGAGCTCGGCGAGCGAACCGTCGCCGGACCACTGCGCAATCACCCTCAGGCCCATCTCCTCCAGCAGAATTCGCGATGACCAGGCGTCGCCACCGATATTGTAGTCTCCGATGATGGCAACATCGTAGGGCGTCGATTCGAACTTTGGTTTGGCGTCGGGCTCGAGCTTGTCGAAAATCCAATCGCGGACCGCGTCATTGGCAATGTGGTGGCCGAGCGACTGCGACACGCCGCGAAAGCCCTCACAGCGCACGGGCACGATGGTCTTGCCGCCGTATTCCTTGGATTTCGCTCTCGATACGGCCTCGATGTCGTCCCCGATCAGTCCGATCGGGCATTCCGATTGGATCGTGATGCCGTTGTTGAGCGGAAACAGCTCTTGGATTTCGTCAAGGATTTTGATCAGTTTCTTGTCGCCACCAAATACGATGTCCTTTTCCTGGAAGTCGGAGGTGAATTGCAGGGTCACGAAACTATCGACGCCCGTCGTGCCAACGTAATAGTTACGACGCGAGCCCCACGAATATTGGCCGCAGCCAACCGGGCCATGGCTGATATGGACCATGTCCTTGATCGGTCCCCAGACCACCCCCTTGGATCCCGCATACGCACAACCTCTGATTGTCATCACACCGGGTATTGATTTGATGTTGGACTTGACCCCGCAGTCGGACTTGCCCGCTTGGTGAACGTTGAGGTGCTTGGCACGCCGCTTCGCGGTCTTCTCCGGATAGACTTTCAGCACCTCCTCGATCAGCTCTTTGTTGCGAGCCTTGATTTCCGCAATGCTCTGGGTCGTAGCGAGACTCATGCTGATGTCCTTCAAGGGTTAGCTGTTGGAGAGCGGCTTGCTGTCCAAGACTTTTGCAACGAGGACTTTTGCAACGAGCATGCCAGCCTGTCGCCTGCGCAAAAACCGACGTAAATAAAGGCGGTTAGCGCGCTTCGCCCGGTGGGGCGGATTGTTGTTGCGAACGCGACATCGCAGTTTGCACGGAGACTTCTTCGTTAGCCCTGTTCGAAATGGAACAAGTGCCGGCTATGCGCAAACTCGCGTCGCACAATTCTCGAAGGCACGACGCAGCCGCCGATTCCAGTACTTGGCGATCACGCTCGCCGGGACTGCCGCTAACACAGACAACAGGCGGGCTGAGCGGCTTCCGGCTTGCGAGTACCATCCACGCTGCAGAGACTACGGAAGCTTTACCTTCAACAACGACGATGACGTCCTCTTGCATGACGTCATCGCTCCCGAGATCGACGCAAGCTGCCCGGCCGCCTAGACGTGGCAAGCTCGCCGGTTCACGACAATAGCCGGCGCGCCTTGATCAGCGCGGCCACGAGCGTATCAATCTCTTCGTATGTGTTGTAGAGGCCGAAGGATGCACGGCACGTCGCCAGAACGCCGAAGCGCCTGAGCAGCGGCATCGCGCAATGGGCCCCCGCCCGAACCGCTACACCTGCGCGGTCGACCACGGTGGCAATATCATGCGCATGCGCCCCCTTCATATCAAAGGAGATAATTGGCCCCTTCTCGGCCGGTGTCCCGATCATGCGCAGGGAGTTGATGTCTCCCAGCTGCTGCCGTGCGTAGGCAAGCAACGCACTCTCGTGCTCGCGAATCTGCCCCTTGCCTATTGAATTGATGTAATCCACAGCCGCCCCGAAACCGACCGCCTCCACGATCGGTGGCGTACCCGCCTCGAACCGGTGCGGCGGATCACCGTAGATGACGCCGGCACATGACACCTCACGGATCATCTCGCCGCCGCCATTGAAGGGTGGCATCAACGCCAGATGCTCGGACTTGCCGTAAAGCACTCCGATACCGGTCGGACCATAGAGTTTGTGGCCCGTCATCACGTAGAAATCGCAATCGATATCGCCGACGTCGACATTCAGATGGACGCCCCCTTGCGAACCATCGATCAGCACCGGGATACCACGCGCGTGTGCGATTTTCGCCACCTCCTTTACCGGCACAACGGTCCCGAGCACGTTCGACATCTGCGTGATCGCAACCATCTTGGTGCGCCGCGTCAGGAGCTGCTCGAATGCATCCAGCAGGAAGTTGCCGTCATCATCGACTGGCGCCCATTTGATCACTGCGCCGTTCCGTTCCCTGAGAAAGTGCCACGGCACGATGTTGGAATGGTGTTCCATCATCGAGAGAATGATCTCATCCCCTGGAGTGACGCGTTCACGGCCGAAGGTCTGGGCGACCAGATTGATTGCCTCTGTGGCGCTACGGGTGAAGATGATCTCTTCGTTCAGGCGAGCGTTTACAAATCGCGCCAGCTTCGCACGGGCATCTTCATACGCCTCGGTCGCCGCGTTAGCGAGGTAGTGCAAACCGCGGTGCACATTGGCATATTCGCTGGAGTACGCCTGCATCATACGGTCAAGTACCGCCTTGGGCTTCTGCGCCGAGGCAGCATTGTCGAGATAGACCAGCGGTTTTCCATAAACCGTCATGCTCAGGGCAGGAAAGTCCGTACGCAGACGGTCGACCTCGTACCGGCCCTTGTTCATCGCGGGATGCACGCTCATCACCGCGCCTGCAACCAGTGCTCAGCTTGCGCGGTCACAAAATCGCGCAGATCCTCGGCACCGATTTCCTCAATCGCCTCACCCAGGAATGCTCTGATCAGCAACGCCTGCGCTTCCTTCTCGGATAGACCGCGAGCGCGCAGATAAAAAAGGAGAGTGCCGTCCAGCGCACCTGATGTCGATCCGTGGCCGCAAGTCACGTCGTCGGCCAGAATTTCAAGTTCGGGCTTGTTGTCGGCGCCGGCCTCGTCGGACAGAAGCAGCGCTCGCGTCGTCAGCGTGGCGTCCGTCTTCTGCGCGGCAGGGCGCACGACGATCCGGCCTTGGAACACCGAATGGCCGCAATCATCTATAACCGAACGGAACTTCTCCCGGCTGGCGCAATGTGGCGCGGCGTGGTCGACGACGATTGTCGTGTCGAAGTGTTGCTTGTGCCTGATGAGATTGATCCTGTTCGCCGAGAGCTTGGATCCCTCGCCGGCTAATGTGATGAATCCCTGATAGCGACTGACCGAGGCGCCGCAGATCATGCTGAAGAGATCAAGCCTCGCCCTGGCACCGACCGCGATGATCCCCGACGAGATATTCACGGCGTCAGCGGCGTCGGCTGCTAGTCGGACATGCGAAAATCTCGCCTCATCGCCAATCAGGGCGATTGTCGCATCGTTCGTTTGATACCCACTCGCGCCTTCGTTCGAGACGAAGCTTTCCAGGATGACCGCATCTGCACCTTGGCCGAGATGCAGATAGGAACGCGTGAAGTTGGACGCCCGCGATCCGGTCGCGACGTGAACGATCTGTATCGGACGCTTTACCGCTTTGCCCTCGGCGGTGGTAATCACCAAGCCATCGGTCGCCATTGCCGCGTTGAGCGAGATCATCGCATCAGTCGTCGTCGAGAGTATCAGACCGGCCATAGCTCTGTCCGCGGAATTCTCCAAGACCTCTCGGAGCGACCGCACATCGATCCCATGTTCCAGCCTGCCGACATCGGATGGCTGCGGGGCGAATATGCCATCCACCAAGACGAGCTTGACCGCCTGCTCGACTGCCGCTCGCCGAACTGACGCCCCTGCGCGCACCAGCGGCGCCGCATCCGGTCGCGGAGCGAGCGGCAGGACCTCGCCAATCAGGGCGCGCAGATCGGTGTATTTCCAGGCCTCGATGCGCCGATGCGGGAGGCCGGCGCGCTCGTAGGCCTCGAATGCCCTTGCATGGATATGAGCGACGGTCCCGGAGCCAGGCAGCCGTCCATGTGCCGCGGCGAAGACATTGTCCATTGCGCGCCCAGCGGCGGTTTTGGCTACAACCTGATTCATCTGGAAACCCTTTGAGCCGTCACGCCACGTCCTCGAATTGGGCGTAGCCAGAAGCCTCAAGCTCCAGTGCAAGTTCCTTGCCGCCGCTCTTCACCACTCGGCCCTTCGACATCACGTGCACGACATCCGGCACGATGTAGTCGAGAAGCCGCCGATAGTGGGTGATCACGATCATCGCTCGTTGCGGCGAACGCAAAGCGTTGATGCCGCCCGCGACAATCCGCAGTGCATCGATATCGAGGCCGGAATCGATCTCGTCCAGGATGCACAGGCTCGGTTCGAACAGCGCCATCTGCAGGATCTCGTTGCGCTTCTTCTCACCGCCGGAAAATCCGACATTGAGGCCGCGCTTGAGCATGCCTGGCGGGAAGTTGAGCGACTTGGCGACCTCGCGGACTCGCTTCATAAAATCGGGAGTGGAGAATTCCCTTTGTGCGCGCGCCTTGCGCTGGGCGTTTAGCGCAGCGCGCAGGAAGTTCATGGTGGTTACGCCAGGGATTTCCACCGGATATTGGAAGGCAAGAAATACGCCCTTGGCGGCGCGCTCGTCTGCTTCCATCGCGAGCAGGTCGTCATCCTTGAATAGGATTTGGCCCGCGATCACCTGATAGCCGGGTTTGCCGGAGATAACGTGGCTGAGTGTAGACTTTCCGGAGCCGTTCGGCCCCATGATCGCATGCACTTCACCCGCATTGACCGTGAGATCGAGGCCGCGAAGAATTTCGCAGCCCTCGATACCGGCATACAACTCTCGGACTTCAAATAGCGCCATTGTGATCTAATCCTGAAATGCGTGATCCGGAACGCAAGCCGCAATCGGGAGGGCTCGCGGAACAATTAATTATCCGACGGATCCGTCGAGCGATATCGAGATCAACTTCTGCGCTTCCAGCGCGAATTCCATCGGCAGCTTTTGCAGCACGTCCTTCGCGAAACCGTTGACGACGAGGCCAATGGCGTGTTGCTCGCTCAAGCCTCTTTGCGCGCAAAAGAACAGGATGTCCTCTGAGATCTTCGACATTGTCGCTTCATGCTCGAACGTCGCCGAGGAATTCTTGGCCTCGACATAGGGCACGGTGTGCGCGCCGCATTTGTCGCCAATCAGAAGCGAGTCGCAGGCGGTGTAGTTGCGCGCGCCGGTGGCCTTCCGATGTGCGCTGACGAGGCCGCGATAGGTGTTCTGCGATTTGCCGGCGGCGATGCCCTTGGAGATGATCCGGCTCGACGTGTTCTTGCCGAGGTGGATCATCTTGGTGCCGCTATCGACCTGCTGGAAGCCGTTCGAGATCGCGATCGAGTAGAACTCACCGCTCGAATTGTCACCGCGCAGGATGCAGCTCGGATATTTCCAGGTGATCGCCGAACCGGTCTCGACCTGGGTCCAGGAGATCTTGGAATTCCGGCCGCGGCAGTCGCCACGCTTGGTGACGAAATTGTAGATGCCGCCCTTGCCTTCCGAATTGCCCGGGTACCAGTTCTGCACCGTCGAATACTTGATTTCGGCGTCATCGAGCGTGACGAGCTCAACGACGGCGGCGTGCAGCTGGTTCTCGTCGCGCTGCGGCGCGGTGCAGCCTTCGAGATAGGAGACGTAGGAGCCCTTGTCGGCGATGATCAGCGTGCGCTCGAACTGGCCGGTGTTGCGCTCGTTGATGCGGAAATAGGTCGACAGCTCCATCGGGCAGCGCACACCCGGCGGCACGTAGACGAACGAGCCGTCGGAGAACACAGCCGAGTTCAGCGTCGCGAAGTAGTTGCCTGTGGTCGGCACCACGGTGCCGAGATATTTCTGCACCAGCTCGGGATGCTCGCGGATCGCCTCCGAGATCGGCATGAAGATCACGCCGGCGGCCTTCAATTCCTTCTGGAAGGTGGTCGCAACCGACACCGAATCGAACACGGCGTCGACCGCGATCTTGCGGCTCGGCGACGGCGCGCCGCCGGGCGGCGGCTCGACGCCCTCGAGGATCGCAACCTCGCGCAGGGGAATGCCGAGCTTCTCGTAGGTCTTGAGGATTTCCGGATCGATCTCGTCGATCGAGGACAGCGTCTTCTTCGGCTTCGGCGCCGCGTAGTAATAGATGTCCTGATAGTCGATCTTCGGATAGTCGACGCGCGCCCAGGTCGGCTCGGTCATGGTCAGCCAGCGGCGATACGCCTCCAGGCGCCATTCCAGCATCCAGGCCGGTTCATTCTTCTTTGCGGAGATGAAGCGGACGGTGTCTTCCGACAGCCCCTTCGGGGCCTTGTCGGACTCGATCTGCGTCTCAAACCCATATCGATACAGGTCGACGTCGATGCGCCGGACGCGCTCGACCGTCTCTGGCACGGCTACCATTGCCCCCTCCGCTCGCGCACGAACAACTCCGGCCGACGACGGTACGCCCGCGCCCCCTCCGAGCTGATCGCGCAAGTGACAGCCAATTGGCCAGCGAGTGAGAAAATCGGGTGACCGATCCAGATAGACACCGCCTTCGCCAGGGTCTTCATCTTGTCTCGTGCCCGAGCGCCACGAATCGGCTAGTCTCTTATGCCGGCACGCAGGTGTCGGGCACTGGGCAAACGACAGCGCATTGCGGCGCCTCAAAACGCCCCTCGCATTGCGTGCACTGGGCCGGATTGATCACATATATGTCGTTCTTCAGGCTGATCGCCGCGTTGGGACATTCGAACTCACACGCGCCGCACACGGTGCACTGGGACGCGATGATCTTGTAGGGCATTACTGCGATTCCATAAGCAAAAGTGAGGGACCGTTTCTTGCATTCAAGTCTTATGCCAAAGATCCTGGACTTGATTTGTCTCGGTTATTTTCCAAAGCACATGTCGCGCCTCAACGGTTGTCGCAAATGCGACAATCTGCCCGACGGCAGGACGCCTTAGCTTGAGCCCAAGGTCGATCCGGCGGCGGTCGGCCAACGAGGTGCCCCCCTCCACCGGCTGTTCTTTCTCATGGCCGCGGTAGCGCAGCTACAGATCGGCACCGTCTCCTCCGAGTGGTTTGCTCCTGCGTCATGTTCGCCTGTGCCGATCATCGGTTCTGCTGACGGATGGCGGCTGATTTCGCGACATCGCGCCAGGATCAAGAGCCGGTGCAGTCGTCACCAATCCGAAGCGATCTCCACCGCACGGCCAGAAACGTCACGCCGATCGCGCAGACAGCAGATAAAAGTCGCTTTGATGTCACGGGCCCACCGGCGCGCCGTTGCAAACACTATTCAATCCTATCGGATTACCCGCAGACGTGCCTTCATGTGCCCTGTATCGGACGAAACTGGTTTGTCTCGCATGACGCGGGACGATTGAACGACAAGCGCGATCGGCCTTCGCTCCGCGTTCCAGGGACATACCAGCGGCGCTCTGCAGATTGAGGGAGCGAAAAAAAAGCCACCCCGAAGGGTGGCCCAAGTCAGGGAGGAAACGCCCGTGTGGGGCCTCTGGGATCAGGCCGCAGCCTGTTCGATCGGAGAGAAGGGGAGCCCGAGGCTCTCGGCAACCGCCTTGTAAGTGAGCCGGCCTCGATGGACATTGAGGCCCGCGCGAAGATGCGGATTCTCGATAACGGCGGAAAAACCCTTGTTGGCCAAAGCCAAACCAAATGGCAGAGTCGCGTTGTTCAGTGCCTGGCTCGAGGTCAACGGCACAGCGCCGGGCATATTGGCTACGCAATAATGGATGATGCCATCCATCTCGTAGGTTGGATCGGCGTGGGTGGTCGGGTGCGATGTCTCAAAGCAGCCGCCCTGATCGATAGCGACATCCACGATGACCGCCCTCTTGCGCATTGAGTTCAGCATGCTCCGGCGGACCAGCTTTGGTGCGCTCGCTCCTGGAACGAGCACTGCACCAATTACCACATTGGCCGCAAATACTTCCTCCTCTACGGATTCGAGGGTGGAAAACCTGGTGCGAACGCGACCTTCGAACAGCTCGTCCAACTCGCGCAGCCGGGGTATCGAACGGTCGATGATGGTGACCTCTGCGCCCAAACCGACCGCCATGCGTGCAGCGTGCGTGCCAACGACGCCTCCCCCGATCACCACGATCCGAGCTGGCTGAACACCGGGCACTCCACCAATCAACAGCCCTCGTCCGCCTGCACTGCGCTTCAGCGCACTACCCGCCGCTTCGATCGCAAGCCTACCCGCGACCTCGCTCATCGGCGCCAACAGTGGAAGGCCACCATGAGCATCAGTTACGGTCTCATAGGCGATCGCGGTGCACCCAGATTTGAGGAGTCCCTTGGCCTGCTCCGGGTCTGGCGCCAGATGCAGGTAAGTGAAGAGGATCTGGCCCTCCCGCAGTTGGCTCCATTCCGATGGCTGAGGCTCCTTAACCTTTACGATCATCTCGCTCGATGCGAATACCTCGCCTGCAGAAGCTAGGATCGTCGCGCCGGCGGCGTGATAATCGTCATCGGTTGCACCCATGCCGGCGCCGGCATTGGTCTCGATCATCACGCGGTGGCCCGCGGCCACGTATTCGCGGACGGCTCCAGGGGTAAGGCCCACGCGATATTCGTGCGCCTTGATTTCCTTGAGGACTCCGACCTTCATTTGAAAACTCCCTGCCTAGAGGCGCTTTTTAATCGGACGAGCGCAGCAATATTGCGATCCAGGCGCGTATATGGCGCAGGAATTCAGCGATCTTTCGCTAGCGACGCAGGATTTCGAACGCACAGATGCGAAGCGGATTGAATGACCTGCTCTCTGAGCTTCGCCACCATTCCCGCATGCTCCCCGCAAATGGGTGGCGTGTTCAACAGATCCGAGGCAATTGTTCACCCGACAACCAGTCGACGATTCGTCCGCCGCCGAAGCTGGTCGCCATTTGCACAAATCTGTGATCGTCAGCGATCGCTTCGCCAATATCGGCGGCATCGCACCCCAGCGGATGCGCCTTCATGGCTGCAAGCACGGCGTCGGCCAGGTCAGGCGCGACGATCGCAACGAGCTTGCCCTCGTTGGCGACATGGATCGGATCGAGCCCAAGAAGCTCGCAGGTGGCCGCAACGGCGGGCTTTACGGGAATGGCCGCTTCCTGCAGGCGAAACCCGAGGGCCGATTGATGCGCGATCTCGTTGAGGGTGGCGGCCAGTCCGCCCCTCGTGGGGTCACGCATCACCCGGATGCCGCGCCCACCGGCCGCCATCATGACAGCCACCAGGTCATGCAGCGATGCGGAATCCGAGATGATCTCTACTCGAAGAGCGGTGCTCTGGCGTGTTGACATGATCGCCACCCCATGGTCGCCGAGACTGCCGGACACCAGCACGCGGTCCCCGATCCTTGCCTTGTCGGCTGAGAGATCGAGGCTATCGGCCAGAAACCCGATGCCAGTCGTAGAGATGAACAGACCGTCCGCCTTGCCGCGTTCGACGACCTTGGTATCTCCAGTGATGATGTAAACGCCGGCGTCGCGCGCCGCCGCGCCCATCGACTGCGCAATCGTCCTTAGATCCGAAAACCGGAACCCCTCTTCGATGATGAAGCTGGCCGATAGATAGAGCGGACGCGCCCCGGCCATCACGACATCATTGATCGTGCCGTGCACCGCCAGCGACCCGATATTGCCTCCGGGAAAGAACAGGGGCGAAACGACATAGCTGTCGGTCGTCATCACCATCCTGCCTGCCGCGACATCGAACGCCGCCTGATCGTCGCCTCGGGCAAGCCATTCATTACCGAAGGCTTGGTGAAAAACGCCGGAGATCAGCTGCGCCATGGCACGGCCCCCGGATCCGTGGGAAAGATCGACGCGTCCGTTCTCGACGTCGAGCCTGCCATGATAGGCCTTTACGCTCATGACATCCGCCTCGCCTGATCATCGCGAACTCGGCCATAGGTCCAATACGCGGCACAAGCGCCTTCCGAGGAAACCATGCAGGACCCGATAGGTGTTTCCGGCGTGCAGACGGTTCCAAACAGCTTGCAATCGACCGGCCGCTTGGCGCCGCGCAGGATCGCGCAACACTCGCATGCCGGATTGTCGGCGACACGCAGCTCGTGCATCGCAAAGCGCGCCTCGGCGTCAAATCCCGCGTAAGCCCGCTTCAACCTCAGCCCACTGTTGGGGACGAGCCCAAGCCCACGCCATTCGAACTGCTCACGCAATTCGAATACCTGCGAGATTTCGTCCTTGGCGCGTCGATTGCCTTGGCGCGTCACCGCGCGGCTGTATTGGTTCTCCACCTCGTAGCGGCCTTCGTTTACCTGCCGCACCAGCATCAGGATCGCCTGCATCACGTCGAGCGGCTCAAATCCCGCGATCACGATCGGCTTGCCGAATTGCTCCGCCAGGGGCTCGTAAGGCTGCGTACCGATGATCGTGCTGACATGTGCAGGACCTACGAAGCCGTCGATTCCGACCCCACCGATATTGCGCATCTTCGGGTTATCGAGAATGCTGTGCATCGCGGACGGCGTAAGCACATGGTTGCAGAACACGCTAAGGCCCCTCAGCCGCTTCTTTTCGGCCGTCCGGATCATCACCGCGGTCGGCGGCGTCGTGGTCTCAAATCCGATGGCAAAGAAGACCACCTCCCGGCTTGGCACCTGTTCGGCGAGCCGGATAGCGTCGAGCGTCGAATAGACTATCCGAATGTCTGCGCCGAGCGCTTTGGCTCGCATCAGGGACTGCCCCCGCGACCCGGGCACGCGCATCAGGTCGCCATAGACGCACAGAGTGACCTCTGGCCGCTCGACGAGCCGGATTGCCATGTCAATCCGGCTGGCGGGCAGAACGCAGACGGGACAGCCGGGCCCGTGGATCATTCGAATGTTCGCGGGCAGCAAATCCTCGAGGCCGTAGCGGGAGATCGCATGAGTGTGTCCGCCGCAGAATTCCATGAACCTGTAAGCCCGTCGCGCGCCGGCTTCGGCGCCAATCGCCCGCGCTAGTCCCTGTGCGATGGTCTTGTCACGAAATTCGTCGGCATACTTCATGGTCGGGGTTCCTGCCCTGCACTGCCCAACTCATGCAGGAGCTCCAACGTGCGCTTGGCTTCGGCCGGGTCGATCTTGGAAAGCGCATAACCGACATGGACAAGAACGCTGTCGCCGACGTCGAGCTCCTCGATGAGAGCGATCGATATTTCCAGGCTGACCCCATCAAGGGACACGATCGCCATATCGTCGGGAAGAATTTTCGATATCATCGCCGGGACCGAAAGACACATATCAGGCTACTCCTTCCAGGGCTGCAGACCGCTCAATGATCTGCAGAGCGGCAATCCAGGCCTGGCCGAGGCTCAAACCTCCGTCGTTGGGCGGCAGCTGTCGTGGCACCAAAGGGGTGAGGCCTGCGCTGCGGCAACCGCGCTCAATTTCATCCGCCAGCACCGCGTTCAGAAAGCAGCCGCCGCTGAGAACGATGGTCTTGACGCCTGTTTTCCGTGCAGAGCGCCTGACCCAGTCAATGCAAGCGGCGGCAAAGGTGCCATGAAACAGCCCGGCTCCATCCGCTGCTTCGATCTTGTCTGCAATCAACCGCGCAAATAGCGGACGAAGCGATAGCACGCCGCGGTCGATGGTCCAGCCGGCATGGAAAATCGCAGTTCGCCGCACCAACGCCTCGAGCTTCATCGCGGCTTCGCCCTCATAACTCTGCACACATGCGACCCCCAGCAGCGCCGCCGCGGCATCGAACAACCGGCCCGCGCTGGTCGTGGTGGCCCCACCCGGCTGATCGAGCAATGCCGACATGCGCTCAGCCTGCCGCTGCGCAGCAAAGCGATACCCGATTTCGTTACCCCGACCGAGCGCCTGCAATATTGCGCTTGCCATACGCCACGGCTCGCGCGCGGCCCGCTCTCCACCAGGCATTTGCAGGGGCGCGAGATGCCCGATGCGTCGATACCTTGTTCCTTCGCACAACAACAGCTCGCCACCCCAGTTTCCGCCGTCGGAGCCGAAGCCATGACCGTCGAGCACCAGGGCAAGCGCGGGTCCGGCATGGCCATGCTCAGCGATGACGGCGGCAGCGTGGGCGTGGTGATGCTGAACGGCGACAAGGGCCCGGCCGCTTGCTTCCGCAAAGCGGGTCGACGCCATATTGGGATGCAGATCATGGGCGATGGCGACCGGCTCCACATCAAGGGTCGATATGAGGTGCCGGATCGTCTCCTCGAACACACGGATGCCTTCTGCCGTATCGAGATCGCCTATGTGCTGGGAGACGAAGGCTTCGTTGCCCCGCGTGACGGTGACGGTCGATTTCAGCGCACCGCCGACGGCGAGCACGACCGGCACAGACCTCGCAAGCCGGATCGGTTCGGGGACATAGCCACGTGCGCGGCGTACGAATTGAGTCCGGCCGGCCACCACCGACAGCACGGAGTCATCGGCACGTGTCAGGATATCGCGATCATGGGTCACGACAAGGTCCGCAATCCCTTCGAGCCGCCGCAGCGCCTGCGCGTTGTCGATCACGAGCGGTTCGCCGCCAGAATTGGCGCTGGTCGCGACGATGACCGGGTCCGGCCCCGCAAGGCACGCTGCTGTCGCGCGAAGCGCATGAAAGATCAGGTGATGCAGTGGCACGACCGGCAGCATGACACCAACGCGCGACAAGCCAGGAGCTATGGCGGGCGCCAGATTGTTGCGCGAAGGCAGAAGGACAACGGGACGTGCAACGGATTCGAGCATCGCAAGCTCGGCCCCATTCGCTTCCGCGATTTCGTTGACCAGTTCTGTGGAACCGATCATGACCGCGAACGGCTTCTGAAGGCGCTGTTTTCTGCTGCGCAAACGCTGCACGGCATCCTGGTTGCGTGCATCGCAGAGCAGTTGATATCCGCCGAGCCCTTTTATGGCCACGATTTGGCCGCCGGCGATCGCCGCGACAATGGTGTGGATCGCATGGCTGAGCCGAGGACCGCATGTCGGACACGCGATCGCCTCCGCATGAAACCTGCGGCTCGATGGATCGGCATATTCGGTCGCGCAGGCAGCGCACAGCCTGAAAGCTTTCATGACCGTGTTGTTGCGATCGTACGGAAGCTGTTCGGCGATCGTGTAGCGCGGACCGCAATGGGAACAGCTGACGAAGGGATAAAGGTAATGGCGATCTTCCGGATCGAACAGCTCACTGAGGCATTGCTGGCAGGTCGCGGCATCGGCAACGATCCGCGCTGATGACTTGCCACCTTCGCTCGTGCCGATCGAAAAGCCTTCTGCCGCGAGCGCCCAAGTCTGCTGAACGCGGATGTGGTCGATGCGTGCCAGTGGAGGCGGTTCGATCGGCAAAGCGGCGACAAACTCGGGCGCGCGGCGACCCTCGACTTCGATGGTGACGCCTTCGGAGTTATTGACGACAAACCCCGCTAATCCGTACCGCGTGGCGAGGCGATAAACGTAGGGGCGAAAGCCGACCCCTTGCACGGCCCCGCTCACGCGCACGCGCAGCCGTGTTCGGTCACAGGTGGCGACGCTCATCGCCTCGTGAGCTCCGAGGCGCGCCTCTGATGCGCTGCCTGCTTATCGATCCAGGCATAGAGCCTGCCAAAACCCTCGCCGGTCCGCGCCGAAACCGTGAGTACTTCGATTTTCGGATTGACGCGTCTTGCATATTCGATGGTCTTGCCCAAATCGAATTCAAGCAGCGGCGCCAGATCAACCTTGTTGATCAGCATGAGTGAAGAAACGACAAACATATCCGGATATTTGAGCGGCTTGTCTTCCCCCTCGGCGGTCGACAACACGACGATCTTGCAGGCCTCGCCAAGATCGAAGGCCGCGGGACAGACCAGGTTACCGACGTTCTCGATGAAGAGGATACCGCAAACGAGCGGCGGCAGGCGGCGATAAGCCTCGCCAATCATAGCAGCATCAAGATGACAACCCTTTCCGGTATTGATTTGAATGGCTGGCACGCCGGTCGCGCGAATGCGTTCGGCATCGTTCGAGGTCTGCTGGTCGCCTTCGATGACCCCGATCGGACGGCTGCGCTTGAGCTCGGACACGGCGCGGACCAGTAGCGAGGTCTTGCCTGCACCGGGACTGGACACGAGATTGAACACGAGGAGCTCGTCGGCCGCGAAGAGCGCGCGGTTATCCGCCGCGATCCCGTCGTTCTTGTCAAGGATGTCGCGCCCGATCTGAATCACCCGCTCGCGGCTCATGCCCGCGACCTTCAAGCCAGCCGGGCCGGCGCTGCCGCCGGGAAGCGCCTGCCCAGCGTCCGCCTTCCGACGGCTAGGATGATGATCGTGATCATGGCTGCGGCGTGCATGGTTTGAATCCTGTAGGTCCTGGCCGTCATGCAGATGCGCGTCATGGCGACCGCGATCGTCCTGCACACGAGGATCGTAGCGAGCGCGGCCTTGCGCATCATGCGGTTCGGAGGGCTGGGGCAACGGAGTTCCTTCGATGCAGCCGCATACGCCACACATCAGTCGATCTCCAGCTCTTTCACTCGCATCTCTTCGCCTGCAGTGACCTGCAATTGATAGCTACCGCAACAAGGGCAACCTTCATCGCGCCGCGCAATCTCGACGCTCTTCGAACAGCTCATGCACCAGGCCTCGCCGGGACGTTCTATGATTCTAAGAGCCGTGCCCTCGGCAATGGTCCGCATTGCGACGACAGCAAAACAGAACCTGATCGCTTGCGGTGCGACATGGCTCAAGGCCCCGATCTCCAGACAGATGCTCCGCACCACCGAAAACGATCGGCGATGCGCTTCTTCCTCGACGATTTCGATGATGCTCTGACAAAGCGCCATTTCATGCATCGTCAACTTTGCGAAACTTGAGCGTGAATCCGACGCAGGGATCGAGCGATTCGATCACCGCGCGAACCGCTTTCCGATGCCGTCTCGCCGTCAGCTCCGCGCCCAGCAGATTCCGAACAAGCGGTCCGCTCCTATGGAAATTCCATTCCGTCGGAGCAAGAAATTCGAAGCGGTATATCTGGCCCCGAGGATCAAGCTCAACCGCGTGATAGAGCCGGCCCCTGGCGCATTCGACCGCGGCCGCTGCACGTCCAGGACCTAGCCTGTAGCTTTCGATGATCCCAGGCTCCGCTGCGTCGATATGAGCACCGGACTTGAGCCAATCGCATAGCCGAACGATTTCTGCAATTCTGGCCTTCAGCCGCTCGACCGCACCCGAGCGCCCCAGCCAGAGCCGGTCACGGGTCATTTGGCGCGCCCAAGGACCCGTCTCGGGCGCACGTCCCCCAAGTTCGGGACAATGGCAAAATGTCGGATCGTCGCCGAGCAGCCGTTCATTGATGTTGCGGTCGTCGGCGACGGACAAGAACGCGTGCGCGATCCGAATGGACTTCAAGTCCATCTCATCAAGCGCCGCAATGCAAAGCGCGGAGGGGCTACCGGGCCTCGGTGCACCATCTTCATTTGACATGCCAAGGGCCGCGAGCGCAGCAACAATCTGCGCTATGGCTTCGCGTCGAGCGGAGCCGCGAGCTGGCTGAGCGCTACCGACGAGCACGGACAATCCCCGGATAAGGGACCGGATCGCCGCCGCACTGACGTTCGGCATAGGCTGCCCGACAAAGAGGGCCCGCAGCAATTCTGAGATGCGCTCGGCAACGACCAGGATCATACGACGCTGCTTTGTCGGGAGGATGATCTCTTGGTCACGCGCCGCCTCGATCGCGGACAACAATGCGGTTTGCTGCGCAGCCGCGCATAAGGTGAAGAGCTGCGGCAGTGCCCTGAGCAACGATGATGGCGGTTTGCCGGCGAACCACCGCGCCAGCGGCGGCCTGGCTCGCGGCAGGATCTCGACCGCGGCTATGACGTCGGCAGCAAGCGATATGGTGATATCGATTTTGTTGCGAGCGATAAGGCTCATACGCGCCGCTCCGGCATCATCTCGCGCAAGAAACACAGGCCATCAATCAAACAGAGACGTGATGCATGGAAATGATGCTGCACCCGGCGATCGTTCGGCCACATCATGGCACGGACCGCTGCTTCGGCAACTCCGCCGCCCATGGCTTTGCGTGCGGGAATCGCGGAGAGCAGGAAGCAACAGGTACCCGAGCTCAATGACCCGATTTCGCTGAAAGGAATTTCAATGTCGCCGAATCGAACTGAGCGGGGGTGCGAACTCTGCCCAGCGCGCCACGGGCGGGCGCCGTTACCCAGGCAGACGGCCACCTTCATGGCCCAAGGCCCGCCCGTTGCGCAATCGTGCCTGCCTTCTGCGCGTGCGAAACCCGATCGTTTCGACTTTCGACGCGGATCGTTCACGACCGATCGCGTGCGTATGGCTCGATCGGCGGTATCACGATAGGTTGCTACCGGCATCTCGTCAGACGCCGACACATCGAAGTGCTTGCACCTGCGAAAGTCCTGTTCCGACTCAAGCATCACCTTCAGCCGACGCGAAGCTGGCTTTGGACCTACGAAAGCCGAAGAAGCTTTTAATTTTTCGCGCGCAACGCGCTCGTGCAGCGGTCTGCGTCGACATCGTTCTCCGGTCGCCGCGCGCGATCCCGCTAACGCCACGTTGCGCGCGCGCCGGCTGCGAGAACCGACCAGGCCCCAAACAGTCTCCAGGCTCTTCATGCGCCGTAAGCCTTCATGATTTCCTGCAGACGTTCGGCAGAATCCTCGAAATCCTCGTCGGCAGCCAACGCGACAATCGGCGCGCCGCCGACCTCCAGTGTGTCGAGAATGATGGTGTCCATAGAGTTGAAGAACTGGACCGCCCAGACATTGCGGATCCCGGTCGCCTGCACTCGGCATGTGCCGTAGCCGCGGAAGATAAGTTGGACCGGACCGTTGCCCAGGCTTTGCTGCAGAAACGCCAGATCAACTGCGTTCATCGGCAGCAGTGTCAGATTGATGACATGCGCGCGCATGCCATGCCGCCAGACGCGGGCCCGCTCGCGTATTTCGGCGAGCACCGGCAACACGTTCATTGCGCCGTCCGGCACCGCACCGATCACCAGATTGGTCGACGTCAGGTCCGTTGCGGCGCGTCGCACGATCTGCGGGATCGCCCCGATCTCAAGGTATTCGTGCGCCGGTTCCGTCCCGATGCGCACGCGCCAGATTCCCGCAAGCACGGACTCCTGGATTTCGGCCAGAGAGCCATCTGGTAGCGCAACGAAGCCGGCGACTTCGCCTTCCCCGAGCACTTCGGCAATCAGCTTGCGCTCGGGATCACTGAGATCCGCGAGCCAATACAGTTGCGTGCGTGCGTCGCTCTTCTGGCCGCGAGCGGCAGCAGCGGCGTTCGATAACAGAGCGATGGCATTGGGACAGTTTCTTGCAAGCTCGCCGCCATCGCGCCAAGCGCGCTCGGCGAGCGCCCCCACAGCCGTGGGTCCGCCATGGATGACGTCAAGACTCTCCGCATCCCCAGCAAACTCGCTCATTGCCGGCGCAGCGCTTTCGTCTCCGTTTCGGGCGGCGGATTTCATGATGCGACGTTCCGGTGAACGTGCGGAGTGGCAATGCTATTGGCGATCCAGGCGCTATCGGCTTGTGGTCGTATGATCGATGCCGACGCGGGGGCGATCTTGACCAAACGGACCCGACTCTTACCGACCAGGCATAGTGGACCGCGCTGAGGGCATTCGATCGGCTTCGGCAGGCCACGCTGGCCGAGCCGCCGGCCCGGTGCGCTACGGGCGCCACGCGCGGTTACGACCCATTGCACCGGCAGCCCGAGCGCCTTGATCCGTTCAGAAAGCGCGGTTGCGACGTGGATGGCCCAGCTTGAATATAAGGGGCCCGCTGCCGACGGCAGCTCCACGCCTCCCTTCCCGGGATCCTGCCGGGCGACCTGATCATGGGCGCCCACTCTCTCCACCTCGGACAGACCGGGCCGCGCCAGATCGTGCTGAGCCGGCTGGAACTTCATCAGACGCCTTTCTGACAATCTTCTGGTTCTTCTCGGCGAGGTATTAGCAAGGCACATGCCAATCATCGTCTCGCTGCGACCGCATTCGCGACCGGATCAGCCGCCGTCAGCGCTTGACATTTGTTCCGTAAAGGTTGCGCACAACTGCAAATCGGTTCGTGAGCAAGGGCCGGCAACGCGATGTCCGCGCGCGGCGTTTAGCGTAGATGGTCGGGCAATTTCGGCTCGTGACCAATCAAGTCCGCAAAGAAGCGATCGCAGTTCTCGCCGTCGAGGCTGGCCTGGAGCCCGTCGAGTGCTTCCGAGATCCGGCTTGCTTCATCCTCCTCCAAGAGCCGGACCGCTGTGTCGATATGGACGAGCACCTTGGCGCCGACCGTCGTGTCGGAGAGCAGCACGACCGAGACACGCCGCTTTTCATCGCCATACTCGCATAGTGCCGTGATGCCGTCGGTCTCGACAATCGTCATTGGTAAGCCAAGGCACATGAATAACTGCGGCCGCTAGATCGGCTGCCCCCTTTCATAATTGACATGGTCGATACTGTTTCCCAACAACCGTTCTGATGCAGACAACGGCGAGCCTCGCGGTTTTGCCGGTGAGCCCCACTGGGCCAGCAGTTTGCAGGCCAGTTCGATTGCAGGCGTGATCTGAAAGCGCACCGGTGCGGTCAGCGAACCGCCCCAATGCTCCAGGTCCAGCGGCTGACAGCCGATCAGAGCGAGCTCTCGCGGGCAGCGGCCAAGCAGGTCGGCTGCACTCAAGACCTCCTGAAAGCCGGTCTGATGCAGGCTCAGCTTCTTGGCAGCGGCAAATTTCGGCACCTCGTCATCTCGCACGAGCTTCAACTGTCCAGGCGAAAGTCCATAATCGACGGCATCAAACACGATCAGGCAATCGGCCTGCTCGAGAAAACCGACGAGATAGAGCCCCTGCGTGCCACCATCGAGGATGGAGACGTTGTCATCGATGGTGTAGCGACGATAAAACTCCTCTACCACCCGCACGCCGAATCCCTCATCGGCCCAAAGGATATTGCCGATGCCGAGCACAAGGATCCTTTTCTTGTTCTTCGCACTCAGCATCCGCCTCCCAGTCAATCGCGAAACTGACGGTGACCCGAAATCATCGAGGAGATGCTCCGGCCCGACATGATGTCTTCCCGGATCACCGCGTAAACGTGGACCAGCGCAAAGGTCACGATCACCCACAGGCCGAGATGATGCCAGGTATGGACGTCTTGACCGTTCGGCCAGATTGCGAATACCCAGCCGAACAGCTTGTCCAGCCAGTTGTCACGACCGGCGCCCTGCCCGTACAGTGCAAAGCCTGTGACGATCATGAACGTGGTGGTCTGCGTGAACATGAAGAACATCGCGAGCTGCGCCAACCGATTGTGCCCGACGTGCTTTTCGGGCTCAGTTGCGAGGAAGGCGTACCAACGCATTTCGTCGTACACTTCGCGCCAAAAGCATCTGCGCCAGAGAGGCACGCAAAAGATCTGCATGGCATGCGGGTTTCCCATCAAGGCCCAGTAGATGCGCAGCAGAAATCCGACGCCGAGCAAATATCCCGCCAAGAAATGCGCAAAGCGGATGTAGCCGAACAGGAAATTGCCGCTGGCCTTCCCCGGCATTGCCGGTGTGCCAGTTCCAATGAGATAACCGGTTACGCCGAGCACCAGAATGGCCGCCGCATTGACCCAATGCCACACTCGCACCGGCGCTTCATAAACGTAGTCGGCGCCGTGAACAGTCGGCGCTGCATCGACGATGGCAACGGTTTTTGGAGCCTTGTCCAGTATGGACCTAACGTACATTGACCGAAGCCACTTCTTGGCCGGAAGGACTGATCACGTGGGTCGAGCACGCCAGGCACGGATCAAAGGAATGGATCGTGCGCAATATCTCCAAGGGCCGCTGCGGATCGGCGACCGGAGTACCGATCAGGGAGGCTTCAAAAGCGCCAATATTGCCCTGGGGGTCGCGAGGAGAGCCGTTCCACGTCGTCGGCACGACACATTGGTAATTGTCGATCTTGGTGTTCTTGATCTTGATCCAGTGCCCGAGCGCACCGCGCGGCGCTTCAGTGAACCCGTAACCCTTGGCCTCATCAGGCCAGCTCTCCGGCTTCCACTTGCTGACGTCGGCAGTTGCACTATTGCCTGCCTTGATATGGACGATCAGCTTGTCCTGGAAATAGCGCATCTGATGCGTCGCCCACTGGCATTCGAGTGCCCGCGTCGCGGTACGGCCAAGCGTCGAAAACAGCGCGGCCAAGGGAAGATTGAGCCCCTTGAGCAGTCTCTCGGCCGGCTCCTTGAATTCGGCTTTGCCTTGCGCATAACCAATGATATATCGCGCCAATGGCCCGACCTCGACGGCGTGGCCGCGCCAGCGCGGCGCCTTGATCCAGGAATACCTGCCGCCTTCGTCGAGCTCCTTGATATCTGTTCTGCTGCCTTTGACCTTTGCCCCTAGCTCAAAATTTGGCTCGGTGATGCCATCCCAGGGATGCAGGCCGCTGAACTCGCTAGGGTATTTGTACCAGGAATGCGTGACGAACTCCTGGATCTGCTCGGGATCGCCATGGTCGATCGGTAAAATCTCCTCAAGATTGCCGCCAAGAATGACGCCGCGCGGCAGCTTGAGACTTTTCGCGGAACAGTCGTTAGCGTTTTCGGGGATGTCGCCATAGGACATCACGCTTTTGCTAGAAAGCCCGCCGCCATGCAGCCAGTCCTTATAGAAGGAGCCGATCGCTGCGATGTCGGGCAGATAGACCTGCTCGACAAATTCGATCGAACGGTCGATCACCGAGGACACCAGGTTAAGCCGCTCCATATTGATTGCACCGACCGCACCAGTCCCGTCGATGTTGATCGCGCAGGCTACGCCGCCGACCAGCCAATTCGGATGCGGGTTCTTGCCTCCATAGATGGCTTGGATCTTGACTATCTCCTTCTGGAAGTCGAGCGCTTCCAGATAATGCGCCACGGCCATCAGGTTCATTTCCGGCGGTAGCTTGTAAGCCGGATGCCCCCAATAGCCGTTCTTGAACGGACCGAGTTGTCCTGACCCGAAGAATTTGGTGAGCCTGATCTGCAAATCCTTGAAATAGCCAGGAGACGACAGCGGCCAGGGCGAGATGGACTGCGCCAGCGCCGAGGTGGACCTGGGATCAGCCTTGAGCGCGGAGGCCACGTCGACCCAATCCAGCGCGTGCAGGTGATAGAAATGCACGAGATGATCATGCACAAGCAGGCACAGCTGCATGATATTGCGGATCGAGTTGGCATTTTCCGGAATGGCGATCCCTAGCGCATTTTCAACGGCGCGCACGGAGGCGAGCGCATGGGTGCCGGTGCAGACACCGCAAATCCGCTCGGTGAACGCCCAAGCGTCGCGCGGATCCCGCCCGCGCAGGATGACTTCGATGCCACGCCACATCGTCCCGCTCGAAACCGCGTTGCGGATCACGTTGTCCGAATCCAGGTTGGCTTCGACGCGCAGGTGGCCCTCGATTCGGGTCAGCGGGTCGATCACAATTCGCTTGCCGGAACGATCGAGGTTGAACCCATTCGGTGTCTGGACGGCCACCGTCGTCCTCCCCTCAAGTTGGCTTATTTTCATGAGCTGCGCGATCCGGCTTGCGGGTCAATCGCTTCGCGGCCGTGACTGCCGCATGTGCGGCGACGGTTAACCCAACCACGCCGGCAGCGGCCATGCCGATCTGATCGGCGTTCTTCTCGATGCCGAACTGCTGGATGGCCGTGAGCCGGTCGTAGAATGAACCTCTGTCCCAAAAGCCGTCTTCGGAGCAACTGAGGCAGCCGTGGCCGGATTGAACAGGAAATGAAACGCCGCCGTTCCAGCGAAGCGCCGAACAGGCATTGTAGGTGGTCGGCCCCTTGCAGCCCATCTTGTACAGGCAGTAACCCTTGCGGGCGCACTCATCGTCCCACTCCTCGACAAATTGGCCGGCGTCGAAATGCGAACGCCGATAGCACTTGTCGTGGATACGCTCGGAATAAAACATCCTTGGGCGCCCTTGGCGATCGAGTTCAGGAAGCCTTCCGAACGTGGTGATGAAGGTCACGAGGCCGGTCATGACCTCTGCGATGGGGGGGCACCCGGGAACTTTGACGATCGGCTTGTTGGAGATCACCTTGTCGATCGGCACAGCACCGGTCGGATTGGGCCTGGCCGCCTGCACGCAGCCCCAGGATGCGCAGGTCCCCCAAGCAATGACCGCCATGGATGCTTCCGCCATCCACCTGAGCCTCTCAACGAACGGCTTGCCGCCGTCAATGCAGAACATGCCTTCCTCGTTCAGGGGCGGGTTGCCTTCGACGGCAAGCACATACTTGCCTTTATACCTCGCACGGCTTTCCTGCAGGACGGCTTCGGCCTGGTGACCAGCCGCGGCCATGATCACATCGTCGTAGTCGAGTGAAATCATCGACAACAGCACGTCTTTGATCAGCGGATGCGCCGAGCGGATAAAGCTTTCGGAGCAGCAGGTACACTCGAGCCCGTGCAGCCAAATGACGGGTATACGCGGTTTGCTCTCCAGGGCATTGGCAATACTGCTTGCTGCGTGCGGACCAAGTCCGAAGCTCGCGGCCGTCAAACTGCAGAATTTGTGGAAGCTGCGACGCGTGATACCCTGACGTCTGATCACGCTGTAGAAGGTTTCCTCTATCCCGCCCATGAACCCTTCCAAGTGACGCGTCAGTCGTAACGATGCTGACGTTCAGCAGCAAGAAACAGGCCACCGCACAGCAAACATCTAACGGATACCAAGCAGTCGCTTGGGGGCCTTCAGCACGATTGGCAAGCTGGGCGCAAGCTGTGCGATTGACCGCTTGTCGTGCTCACGGTGTCCGGTTTGGACCGTCGACGGTGAAAACTCCAACAATGCATCACAATGGTCGCTGCTGGCGGCGGCAGCGTCAGACTCGCTGCAGACGACATTGTTTTACTCTTATTTTTGATGTCGATCCGCAGCAGCAAGCACCATTTGGCACTCATCGAAGCTGTTCATCGAGCGGAAAGCTATCGAACTATTCCGGCATAAACGATATTCTGGACCTGCTCGCGGTAGTACTTGCGGATCTCTCCGGGCGCGGCCGTTCCGACCACCACGACCAAGCGCTCCTTTGGATCACAGAAAAATTGTGTTCCGTAAGCGCCGGTCCAGGCGAACTCACCTGGACTGCCTGGAACGGCCGAAAGACCCTCGCTTATGCGCACAGCCACTCCGAGCCCGAACCCGAAGCCGGCGCGGTGCGGCTCCACATGAGCGACCTTGTTTTTGATCTCTGGCCCAAGGTGGTTGGAGATCATGTGATGCACAGTCTTGGGACCGAGAATTCGCCGACCGTCGAGCTCCCCGCCATTTAGCAGCATTTGCCCAAAGCGCACGTAGTCACCAACTGTCGCGAATGCACAGGCTCCGCCGCAGTCAAACTTCATCGGACTGTCAAGGAGCTCGACGCTTTGTGGCTTTCCGGTCAGCGGGTCGTCTTTAAACGGACGCGCGAGCCGCTCGCGTTGCGATCCAGACAAGTGAAAAGGTGGCATCCCGCATTCCAATCGGCTTCCACACGTTGCTGAAAAGATACTCGCCCAATGGCTGCTCGCTAACCTGCTCCACGACAGCTCCGAGCACGTCAGTCGAGAAGCCGTATTCGAATTCCGTGCCCGGTTGGTGCGCCAACGGCAGCTTGGTAATGGCTTCGATGAAAGCCTGCTTATCGCCCTTGACCGGCGGAGCTGCGAAATCCGGATAGAGACGCGCCACTTGGTCTGCGCTATCCGGTGGCGCGCCATAGGTGAGCCCTGATGTGTGGCGATAAAGATCGTGGACGTAAATTGGAGAACTCTGCGCTTCGTATTTTAATGAGCCGTCGGGCTGCGGCACTCCCACCTTCATGTCTGCAAATTCGGGATAGTAATCCACAAGTTTGGCCCGCAGAGGCAGGCGACCTTGTTCCGTGAGGGTAAGGCCGGCAGCCGCCACCATCGGTTTGGTCATAGATGCGAGCGCGAATATCGCATCGACCCGCATCGAGGTCCCTTTTTCAGGATCGAGCTGCCCATATGCCTTGTAGTGAATCAGCTTGCCGTCTCTGGCGATTGCAACCACTACGCCAGGCACTCGTTTGGTCGCGATTTCCCGAGCGAAGAAATCGTCCAGTCTGGCAAGGCGCTGGCTGGAAACTCCGACGTCGTCGGCCCTCGCCTCGGGCAAAGGCGCGCAGTGTGCTGAATTGAAGCTGATACCGGCAGCCGCCGCGGCCGCAACGAGTTTGTTCATGGTATCCTCGTTAAGAAAAGGGCCGATCTGACATGCGATACTGCCGCTTGGTTAGGACCGGACATGCTTGGCCAGGACACCGAAGGTGCTTCGATCCGGCTTGCGGCCCCTCATGCACCCCTCCTGGCAGACCGTTTGTCAATGAGGGTTAGGGTGAACATGACCGCAAAGGCGAACATCACCATCCCCCCCGCAACCCAACCTGCCTCGCGCCAGCGCGATGCTTGGACGTAGTCAATGACGTAGGCTGACAACACCTTGGTGCGCCCAGGAATGTTGCCGCCGATCATCATGACGACACCGAATGTGCCGATCGTGTGAGCAAAGCCAAGGATGCCAGCCTTGAGGAACTCCAGCCGCGCCAGTGGCAGGCCGACGGTAATGAAGGCGTACAGCGGAAAAGCACGCTGACTTTCCGCAACTCGCCGCGGCCGGTCGCCCATTGCAACAAAGGCGCTATGGATCGGCTGCACCACCAAAGGGAGCGCCGAGAGGACCGACCCCACCACGATTCCCGCAAAGGTAAATGCGAGCGTGTGCTTGCCCCAAAAAGAGGCGAGAAGCCCGCCGGGTCCGCTCGGGCCGAGCAGGACAAGGACGCAGAAACCGAGCGCCGTCGGCGGCAGCACAAGCGGCAGCGCGATCATTGTCGCGACCGCCTCGCTCAAAACCGTCTTTGAGCGTGCAAGCCACCAGGCGAGCGGCGCGCCAATCACCAGCAGGATCATTGTCGTCACGCAGGCGAGCTCGACCGTAAGCGCAACGGATTGCCAGATCTCCGGCGAAAGGATGTCCATGTGTGTCAGCCCACCGGTGAGAGCACGTCGCCATGCCCGCGCAGGGGTCGCTTGCACGCTTGGCCCGCCGAGGACTCTCGCGCGCATCGCGTTTTGATCGGGTCCAGGCCACACGAACTGGGCGCCGTGCCTGGCTTCGGCTGCACCGCTTGCAGGATGGCGACTGCATCCGTTGTTTCAACTGTCCATCTTCGAGCCACGAGGCGGCTGCGGACCGAAAACATCGTGAACGACGACGGCTCGCGGGTCTCCGCGCCATTCACGACGCCTGACGCCCAACTAGCCGCAGTCGTGAGGTGGATTTCTGGAACCGCAGGAGCATTCTCAACAAGCTCAATGGGGCGAATGCTGTCGCTCGAGCGGAACGCCTGACATGTTGCAGTTTGCGTGCCTTGGCTATCGAGCTTGGTGCTTGCGTTGCCGCTCAACGCGAGCTCGGACCTTCTCGCAGGCTTTGGCGAGGTGGTACGCCTGCCGTCCGGCGTGCGCGATCTCGTGGCGGCCACCACATTTATACGCGTTGTTTCTGCGAGCAACAGCGGCATCGCAAACCTCATCGGAAACTCCCGTGACGGGGCTGCACCGACCGATCGGACGGCGGCAGCCCCTCGCGCGCCATCCAGCAATCCCCGTGCCGCTTGCGAAATGTGGTGCGCTTTGTGCCTAAGCTGAGAAAAACCGACATGGACGCCAGCGTCACTGTGCAGTGAACCCAACCCGCTGTCAGGTTCCCGGCATCTTTGTTCTCAAACAGACAGCGTCGGCGGAATGAACAGGAGAGCTGGCCGCCGACAGATGTCGGCGCTCTGAAATCAATAGATGCAAATCCTCACGTGTTTCCGCACCGAAGTATTAATTGGTTTATTTGTCTCCCGAGGCGAGCGTGTATAAGCGCCGAAGCCCGCTAAAGTCCTTCTGCGAGAATGGACGCGACCGAAAAACAAAGGTTTCGGAGTCCATTTCGTGTTCGGCTTGCGTGTTGCAGAGGACAAAGACAGGAGCTGCCGACCGTCACCCGGCAATCATGCGCGCACTGTTCTATGATAACGGAGCATACCGTGGGACATGCGTTAGTCACCGAGTCTCGGCCAGAACCTGCCGCCCAAAACACGTGTCGCAGCGAATCTATGGCCCGTCCGGGTGGTGCAGTATATCGACCGTAATGGTGCCGCGGGCTCGAGAGACACAGGCACAGGTCTTTTCGTTCGCGTGCTTTTGCTGCTCGCTGAAGAAAACGTCGCGGTGGTCGAGATCACCGTCGATTTCGACGAGATCGATGACGCAGACGCCGCATTCGTCGCGCCGGCAATCCGAAATCACCTCGCAACCAGCCTCATTGAGCACGTCCAGCAATGAGCGATCTCGCGGAATCTCGATCTCAAGAGACCGATCTGCAAGGCGCACCCGGAAACCTTCGGTCGGCAGTGAGCCGCTCGAGCCAAAGGTCTCGTAGCGCAGGTCGGATAGTGCGCGACCTGCACAGGTCCAGGCGCGGCGGGCGGCATCGAGCATCCGGATCGGACCGCACAAGAGGGTAAAGGCGTCGGGCGGCAGCGAGGCGAACAGGCCGTCGAAATCGAGCCGGCGCCCTTCGCTGCCTGGATGGACAATGAGCCGCTCGTGCAGCAAGGGGGCGGGAACGTCCAAATAGACGACTTGCTCACGGGAAGACACTGCATAATGCAGAGTGAAGTCGGCATTGCGACGTGCCAGCGCCTGAGCAGTCCCGATCAGCGGCGTGATACCAATACCGCCCGCGATCAGGCAGTAGTGCCGGGTAAGCCCAGTTAATCGGCAGCAGCGAGGCGGGCGACGTAATTGCGAGCCGCGCGCCTGGCGCGAGCGACCACATGTATTGCGAGCCGCCGCGGAAGTCCTCCGCGCGCCGCGCGGCGATGCGATATCCGACAGCGTCGGCTTCGCCGACCAAGGAATAGGACCTCGTCTCCGGGCGCCCATCGATAGTGACGGCGATATTGATATGGCTGCCGACCGGATAGGCTGCGCCATCAAAGCTTTCCGGTTTGATCAGGAACTCGCGGATCGAAGGAGTCAGATCGCACGTCGCGACGAGCGCTGCTTGTGTCCAGTTTTCAATAAAGCGCATGGAGATTTCCGTTAATCGCCTGCCATCCTGATGAGCGCCAGTCCTGGCAGCAGGTCAGAATGCGTCTTATTCCTGAGCACCAAGCGCAGATCGCGCGCCGCTACTCGCGCGTGCTCGCGCATGATTGCCTCGGCCCGCGCACCTTCGCGGTTTTCGATTGCATCGACCACGACGCGGTGTTGATCTTGCGCAATCAAGAGTGTGTGGCGCGCATCCGGTAGTGTCGATTGGGTCGTCACAAAGCCGCCGGGCGAGGCGAATGGTAGCGCCGACGCGCGATCGACCTGCCGGATCAAGGGCGGACTGCGCGACAATTCGGTCAACAGTGCATGAAAACGCGCATTGAGGGCGACGTAGGAGAAGAACGCCTCGACGCAGATTGGATCCTGCCGAATCAGTCCATCAATCTCGTCAAGACATCCTTTTAGAGGCTCAAGATCGCGCGACGAAACACCGCGTTCTGAAGCAAAACGCGCGGCCAGACCTTCCACGGAGCCGCGCAGTTCGATCGAATCCAGGACATCTCGTTCGGAGAATGCCTTCACCATGAAGCCGCCAGAAGGGATCGCTTCCAGAAGTCCTTCCTCCTCCAGCCGAACCAATGCCCATTCGCACCGGAGTGCGAGATGCGCCGGTCGTCTCCACGGCCTGCAACTCGGAGATCCGTTCGCCCGGCCGCAAGTTGCCCGACAGCATCAGATCGCGCAAGCTGAGCTGGGCGCGTACCGACTGTGAGACGGAGCGGTCATTGTCGCGCTCGACCATGCCCTACTCCGCGGCCTGCCGACCGCGCTGCGGATTCTCGGCCTCGATCATGCGATCTATCAAGCGGCGGGCCCACATCGCGCCGGCATCGATGTTGAGGTTATAGAATAGCCGGTCGGGATTGTCGTCGATCGCGCGCTGCTGCGCCTCGAGAATGACCTCGTCCTCACGGAAGATGCCGGAAACACCTTGGCGAAGTTCGGTGGTCAGGCGCTGTTCGTTCAGGCGATAATTGCGCACGAAGGCCCAGAAATAATGGCAGCTCGTTTCCGTTTCGGGCCTAATGGTATTGAGGACAATACCATTGACGCCAGCCGATCGATCGCCTTCGGGCGCGCCGGTTCCTGCGGGCACCACTCCGACGTCGATATTGATCGTGCACGGCGCCTCGAAACGGATAATTTGGCAGCGGTCCACCGGACCAGGTTTTTGCAATTGCTTGGCCCAAAACGGCGGCGCGGCAATCCCCTTCATCCAGCGCGTTACGGTAGCGGTCTTCTCACCATGGGTGACGTCAAACGGCGCTTCCGTGATGGCGTCATTGACAATGCTGGCGCCATGCACAAAAGTTTCGTGCGTCAGGTCCAATGAGGTTGTCGACAACCAGACGATAGTCGCATTTCAGGTGAATGGTGTGACCGTCGCCGGCCCAAGCGGAATCATCATTCCAGTGCATGTCCGGCACCAGGCCCGGGTCGGCTAGCGCCGGATCACCCATCCACAGCCAGACGAAGCGATCGCGCTCGACCACAGGATAGGCACGTACACACGCAGAGGGGTTGATCGTCTCTTGCGAGGGCATGAAGGTGCAGCGGCCCTGCGCGTTGTATTTCAGCCCATGATAGCCGCAGACGACGCTGTCGCCCTCAAGGCGCCCCTTTTGAGAGCGGCACCAATCGATGCCAACAGGCGTCCTCCAGTGCTGTCACCTCGCCGGTAGCGCGCCGATACATCATGACGTGCTTGCCGCAGATCATGCGCGGCAAGAGTGCCTGCCTCACTTCTGTATCCCAAGCGGCCGCGTACCAGACATTGGTCGGAAAGCAATGGCTCATGCGCCGATTCCTTACTTAGGGACACCACCGGTAGACATTCACTCGAAACAGGCCAAAAAAGTAACGGTTATGCGAGCTTACAGTGAGGTTCTTGTATACAGAAACGGCGACTGTCGTTTCTGCGCGGCCATAGCGAAGCATGCGGTGCGCGCACCAAAACAGCTGCCGCCTGAATTCAGGCTTGCCATCGCGCACATCCGACGGGATCTCGCCCTTGCGCTGACGCGGCCTTGCAGGGCTATCGACGTGGTTCCTGGCCTGCATAGGGACGCAACATTGGGCGTTTCTTAGCCGGCAACACCGTCCCTTTGCCGGGGTCGGACGTCGACGACTTGGTGCCGAGATCGGCCCATGCTCTGAAGTCATCCAGTGCGTAAATGACGCGACCGCCGATCTTTCGATACGCTGGCCCCGTGCCATATGTGCGGTGCTTCTCGAGCGTGCGGCCGGATAGGCTAAGATAACGCGCAGCCTCCGGCGTACGCAGGAACCGCGTCGACAGACCTGACATCGGATCGGGCATTTGAGAACTCCAGGTGAGAGGCTGGCCGCGAGCGGCGGCACTTTGTCGTGCCATCATCATGGAGAAGCGCGCTCTCTGGAGGGATACCGAATATCGAGGAGGCGACTTTCGGCACCCTCAAGTTGAAGGGCACTATTCGTCCCCTGCGCCCTGCCGGCAAGCCTTCTTGTATTTAGCGCCCGCTCCAGCCTACGACATTGGTCAATCACGGCTCGCGGCTGCGAAGAGGTATCTTGCACGGATGGACATCCATCAGGTGATCAGGCGCCATCGCAAGGCGACGCAGAAACGCTCTGCGCAGAAATTCTGCCGAACCCTCCGGTTTCACCAGATCACCACTTCTGTACTTGAGTGCGCGCACCGTCGTCCGATTGTCGCAACTCATTCGAACTCGCCAGTACGTTCGCAGCCGGAACAAATCACATTGGTCTCGTCCTACCTGGCAATGCGGTTAGAAAAAGAACGCTCAAAATGCCAAAGCGGAATGATCGAAGCTCCATCGTGACGCCAAGGCGACCAAACGGCTCAGCGACCGCCCGATGCAGATACGCCTCACGTCGAGCAACCCGCTAGATGTCGCACGCTTCCATCGCATGGATGCTTCCGATCCAAACAATCAACTTTATCAATGAAGCGTACTGTCGCATCAACGTCAGCGGGCGAAGCGTACCGACAACTCCAGGAATTCCATGCCGAGACATGACTCGGGCAATTTGCCAGCAAGACGCGGCGATGATGAGCAACCTTCGCGATCGACCTCACAAATGCCATTCGAAGATTCAAACAGACCTCGTCAGAAGAAAAGCGGCTTGTCTGATAGCGACTCGATCGTCTGGTTGGGCCTCTGGTGCAGATCTTGCTTGACGAAGCGCGATAACGTAACTGAACGCCTGCCTTTGGAATGACGCGCCGGCTGTCGGAACCGTCTTCTATCGGACACGGCTAAAATGACAGCCTCGTATGATGCCGCCGCCTCTCAACGACGCAGCGGCTCGCATGCGGGTGTATTCTGGGAAGGAAACGTCATGACCACCATGGCAACTGCGGTGCCCGCGCGCGCGCCGCAGACTTGGTATAAAATTCTCTACGTTCAAGTGTTGATCGCGATCGTGCTTGGCGCCATCGTCGGCTGGCTGTGGCCGTCGGTCGCGACCAACGACTGGGTAAAGGCACTCGGTGACGGCTTCATCAAGCTGATCAAGATGGTGATCGCGCCGATCATCTTCTGCACCGTCGCGTCCGGCATCGCGCATATCCAGGATGCAAAGAAAGTCGGGCGCGTCGGCATCAAGGCGCTGGTCTATTTCGAGATCGCATCGAGCTTTGCCTTGGTGTTAGGCCTTGTCATGGGCAATCTGGTTCAGATCGGCCATGGTCTTGCGGTCAAACCGGACGCTGCGGCGGTCGCCAATTACGTCAAGCAGGCGGAAGCCTCGAAGACCGTCGACTTTTTTCTCAATATCATTCCCGATACTGTGGTCGGCGCCCTCGCTCGCGGCGATGTTCTGCAAGTGCTCCTGTTCGCGATGCTGTTTGGCTTTTCGCTGATGGCGCTTGGGGAGCGTGGAGAACGGCTGCGCGGCATGATTGACGACGTCGCGCACGCGGTGTTCGGCGTGATCGCCATCATCATGAAAGCGGCCCCGATCGGTGCGTTCGGCGCGATGGCTTTCACGGTCGGCAAGTTCGGGCCGGCGGCGCTCGGTAATCTGATCGGGCTCGTCGTCCTATTCTATGCGACTGCGGCGATATTCGTGATCGTCGTGCTCGGCCTGATCGCGCGGATCGTCGGCTTTTCGATCTTCAAATTCATCATCTATATCAAGGACGAGCTTCTGATCGTGCTCGGCACCTCGTCCTCGGAAAGCGCGCTGCCGCAACTGATGGAGAAGCTCGAGCGGCTGGGCTGCTCAAAACCCGTAGTTGGCCTCGTGGTTCCAACCGGCTACTCCTTCAACCTCGACGGCACCAACATCTATATGACGCTTGCGACATTGTTTATTGCCCAGGCACTCGGGGTCGACCTCACCTTTGGCCAGCAGCTCACGATCTTGCTCGTGGCAATGCTGACCTCGAAGGGGGCAAGCGGCGTCACCGGCGCAGGCTTCATCACACTCGCCGCGACATTGTCAGTGGTCAACCCGGCGCTGGTGCCTGGCATGGCGATCGTATTCTCGATCGACAAGTTTATGAGCGAGGTGCGAGCCCTTACCAATATCACTGGCAATGGCATCGCCGCTGTGTTCGTGTCGTGGTGGGAAGGCGAGCTCGACGACGCTACGCTGCACGCTCGGCTCAAGCAGCACACAGTTTCCACCAGTATCGATACACGAACATCAAGGAGGTAGGCTCCGGGTCTTATTCGTGATTTCAAGGCACGCTCAACCGAGCGCGGCCAGCTCCGTGGTTCGTTCGCAGTTCAAAGCGGCACAGCTGACTTGAACCGCGAGTTGCGCTTTTTTTCGCGGATCTGCGGTTCACACCACTTGCTCCATGTCGCGCGCCAACCACGTTTGAGAATTCCGCGCAAACGAAGTCGTTTTTTGACGGATATTTTTGGCGCGCCGTGACGCGAAAGCTGCCAGTTGTTGAAATGCTGGCGCAAGATTTGCGCGGGGCAACCCAATAAGATTCCGACAGAACCTGCCCGGCCTGACTGACCAAGGTACCGGGTTTGCTCACAAAATAGCTTGGTGCGTGGCCGCTGAGCTTGGTTCTTCCGCCCACTGGCGGCGCTCATTCAGCCATCCGCTTGCTCCGGTGCGCGTTACGACATCGCGTCGGGCTTGGTACCTCACCAGGCTAAGATGGTGTTATCGAACTAACGTCATGGCGCGCCAGGCCTCATCGCGGTCCTTTGGGACGTTGGCGACGACGTGCCTCGTTGTTCAGCGTTAGCATCTTTGTGGAATTGATGAAGTCGTTCGTTGTGCGCGTCATTGGATGGACCTTGGCGCCACGCAGCTGCATTCGTACACAACTCCGGTGCCCGCCTAGCGATTACCGGCCGCGAAGGAAACGGACATCTCCGGCCCGGTTGTACGCGGGTCAGCGCGCCACATTGCAAGGTTTAGAACAAATATACCTACGTTTGTAATGCGCCTTTCTTTGGTACGTGCTGAGTTCAGCTGGAAGCAATCAATTGACCCGGAATATGGCGAGCCTCGCCTGGGCCGAAAGATTTGCCCCATTTTTGACTAAAATGTTATAACTCTCCCGCTGGAGAAAGGCCGGACGGCCAAAGTATGTATAACCAAGTCAATAACTTCAAGCGTTCAGCCGCGCAGTTCACATTCGGCAGCATAACGCTGACGGGGGTGACGTTGGCCTCCTTGTACCTTCAAACACATTTCGCTGCGACGGCGTTCGGCTATCTGCTGGTAATATTGCTGTTTTCGTTGATCGGCAGCTTTATTGCGTCGTCTGCCCTTTCCATCTTGGCTATCGCTGCTTTGGCGTATTACTTTGCGCCGCCAGCATTCAGTCTTGGGATCGAGGACCCCCAAGTTCTTCTGGTGGTTGTCGCCTTCTTTACTGTCTCGATTGTCGGAACGCACCTGATTGGAAAGGTCCGCCAGGAAAGAGAGGCCGCGCGAGAGACTGCGGCCGAGCTCCGGCGCAGCACTGCCGATTTGAAAGATCGTGAAAGGCTGTGGCGCGCAATCTTTGAGCACAATCCGTCCATGTACGTCATGGTCGACGAAGCCGGTACCGTCCTCAACGTCAATACGCTCGGCGCGACACAGCTGGGCTATGCAGGCTCCGAACTGATCGGTCAATCCATCCTGGGAGTCTTTCTGGACGAGGATCGCGCGTTCGCCCGCAAATGCATTCGGACCTGCCTTGAAGATATCGGTCGATCGCAAACTTGGGAGGCCCAGAAAGTTCGGAAAGACGGCTCGGTGTTGTGGGTACGCGAAAACGCCAAAGCAATGCTCTGGGCCGATGACCGACCCGTTGTCCTCATAGCCTGTGAAGATATCACGGAGCGAAAGCGGACCGAGCTTGTCCTGCAGCGAAGCGAAGCACATTTGGCCCAGGCGCAGGAGTTGAGCAATACAGGCAGCTTCGGCTGGAACGTCGCCACCGGCGAAGTCTTTTGGTCAAAGGAGATGTTTCGAATTCTCCAGTTGGACCCGCAGACGGTTCCGTCGCCAGAACTGGTCGTCACGCGCACGCATCCGGACGATAGGGCGTCGGTCCAGGAGATCATCGATCAAGCGATGCGAGATGCAGAAAGCTTCGAGCATGAATACCGGTTACTGCTGCCGGATGGATCGGTGAAGCACATCCATGCGCGGGCACGCGCCACAAGAACCGCGACTGGTGACATCGAGTTCGTCGGGGCAGCGACTGATATCACGGCTGCAAGGCAAGCAGAGCAACAATTACGCCGTAGCGAGGCTTATCTTGCGGAAGCCCAACGTCTCAGTCACACGGGCAGTTGGTCCTGGGACGTCTACGCTCTCGATTTTATCTATCGGTCCGCTGAAGTGGACCGTCTATTCGGCTTCGAGCCGCAAGAGGCCGTATCGATAGAGACCATTCGGTCGCGTATTCATCCAGACGACCTCCCGCGACTTCAGGAAGTGCAGCGTCTGGCCAGAGAAGACAAGGACGGGCACTTCGAGTACGATTTTCGAGTTCTCATGCCAGATGGCTCGATGAGGCACATACATTCCGTTGCCCATGTCGTGGTTGGCGGCGACGGCAATGTCAGCGAACTCATCGGCACACATATGGATGTCACTGAACAATACGCGGCCAGGGAACGTCTGGAAAGCACACTTGCCGCGCTTCGCGAAAGCGAGCAGCGCTTTCGCGACTATGCCGAAACAGCTTCCGACTGGCTGTGGGAGACCGGGCCAGATCATCAGGTGACCCGCTTGTCAGAGCACACCAGCGCTGCGGGGATCCTGGCGACAGGATTGATGGGTCTGCTCCGTTGGGACATCGCGTGCGACGTCGAAGAAGAACCTGAGAAGTGGCGGGAGCACCGGGCGACGCTGGAGGCGCATCTGCCGTTTCGGGATCTGGTCTATCGCACCGTCAATCGGATGAGATCTCCGATCTACGTCCGAACGAGTGGCAAGCCTTTCTTTGACCTCGACGGCAATTTTTTGGGCTACCGCGGCGTAAGCACTGACATCACGGCTATCATTCGCGCAGATCAAGCCGAACAGGAATTACGAAAGGCGCAGGCGGAGCTGGCGCATGTGACGCGTGTAACGACATTAGGAGAGCTGACAACGACCATCGCCCACGAAATCAACCAGCCACTCGCCGCGATTATCAGCAACGCCGACGCGTGCCTTGGTTGGATGAACCGCGAAACCCCCGATCTTTCCGCCGCGCGCTCATCGGTCGAGTGGATAATCGAAGACGCAATCCGAGCAAGCGAGGTGATCCGTCGCGTTCGCGCACTTGCGAAGAAAGGCGAGATCGAGATGCTGCCGCTCGACATCAATGACGTCGTCAAGGACGTCATTGCGCTTGTGACACGCGAGCTGATTAGCCACCAGGTGACACTAAAAACCGATTTGGCGGCAGCGCTACCCGTAATTCTCGGAGACCGGATTCAGCTGCAACAGGTGATCATTAATCTGGTGATGAACGGGATCGAAGCGATGGACGCAGTTACGGACCGGCCGCGCGAACTAGTGATTCAGTCGTCTAGCGACGATATGGGGCACGTGCGGGTCGCCGTGACTGACAGCGGCATCGGGATCGCCGAGAAAGACGCCGACCGAGTGTTAGACCCATTTTTCACGACAAAACCGAGCGGCCTTGGAATGGGGCTTTCGATCTGCCGTTCGATCGTGGAAGCTCACGGAGGGCGTCTTTCGATCGTCTGCAAGCAGGCGCCGGGAGCCACCTTTCGGTTTGACCTGCCGCTGCACAAGGAGATCGTGTCATGAGTGAACGCTCCAACTCCCAGCGCGAAGGCAGCAAGACCGAGGCGTCGGCGCATGCGATCGTCTTCGTTGTTGAAGATGACGCCTCGATGCGTCGGTCGCTTACGAACCTTTTTCAATCCGTGGGCCTGGACGTCGTTGCATTCGGATCGGCCCGAGAAATGCTGCAGAGCAAGCTTCCCGATGTTGTTAGCTGCCTGGTTCTTGATGTCCGGCTGCCAGGCTTGAGCGGCCTTGAGTTTCAGACTGAGCTAGCCAAGGCGAACGTTCATATTCCCATCATCTTCATTACTGGCCATGGCGACATTCCCATGACCGTCAGGGCTATGAAAGGCGGAGCGGTCGATTTTCTCACCAAGCCGTTTCGCGATCAGGAACTGCTGGACGCCGTAGTCGCAGCGACCGAACGCGATCGCAAAAGGCGCGAGGACGAGCAGACCGTCGCGAAGCTGAAGTCCCTATTTGAGACCTTGAGCCCGCGCGAGCAGGCGGTGCTGAAACTGGTCGCTACCGGATTAATGAACAAGCAGATAGCTGCCGAGCTGGGGCTCGCCGAGATTACGGTCAAGATCTACCGTGGACACGTGATGAAAAAGATGCGCGCCCGATCGCTGGCGGATTTGATCAGAATGACTGAGACGCTGGGAATCCGCGGTAACCGTCCTGAGCAAACCTAAGTATGATTTTACAATTTAGCCACTTGAGCCCACTTTTCGCTCAACGGTGGCTAGTGCCTCGGCAGCCGCTAGTCCCGCGCCAGGAGAACCTGTCTTGTCCACGCCTTTGATTTCTGTCGTTGATGACGACGCATCGGTCCGCGCGGCGACGGAGAATCTTCTGAAATCGCGTGGCTACGTCGTTCAAACGTTTGCGTCGGCCGAGGAGTTCTTGAGGTCGCCGCGGTTGAACGAGACCTCCTGTGTAATTACCGATGTTCAGATGCCGATTATGAATGGCTTGGACCTGCTGGCGGAAATGCGGACCCGTGGCTATGGTGTGCCATTCATTTTTATTACTGCCTTCCCCAATGACCGCGTGCGCGCCTCAGCTCTGAGCGCGGGAGCGACTGGCTTCTTAGCCAAGCCCTTCGCCGGACATACGCTGATCGAGCACCTTGATGCCGCACTGGGTGAGAATGGCGACGGTACAGACGCTTGAAACGATCGGCCGGCCGCCAACTTGATATCCGGCCTGGCCGTCTCGCACGAGAGCCGATCTTTGGCCCTGCCCCTGTCATTAAGTTACCATTGGTCCGGACTGGGGCTCTTATTGTGCATTGACCAGTCCTGTCGGCTTACCGCTCCCGAGCTCGCCTGAGCCAATTTCAAACCCACTGTGGTGATATCGTGTCGCGAACTCGGGCGAACTCTCCAAGGTCAGGCGAAGCCACTGTGGACGCCCACGGCACAGAGATCCGATCACTTGGCCTGCTACGGCTGATCCGTAAGATACTCGAAAACTTGCAGTCAGCTTCTCGTCAGACAGTCTGAATATCACGTCCCGTCGGCCTAAGTGGCCCTGACACTCAAGACGACCTTGTTGGATGGGAGCGCGAACGTCCATGTACAATCGACTAGATGGCTCACCCGGCTTTGGATGGATGGGTAGTTACGACTTTGATGGAGTGACACAAACTGAAACTGGCGGGACGCAGACAAATCAAGATCGAAGCTTCGAGGACGTCTTTTCCGGTATGCAGATAGCGCCACAAAGAGCTTATGCCGGTTCATCGTCGGCAGCAGCGCGGCCGTACTCACTAGCTGTCCAACCACCTGTCGTAGAGATCTCAAGCACCTCATTTCACGACCTGTTGGAAGACTTCTATGGAGATGAAATCCAGCATATCGCGGCCAATCCCCAGCAATACTCGCGGTCGGTGGCATTGAAAGCCGAGCGCGCTGTGGACGTCGCCTATACTCATGGCAGGAAGGTCGGTTCGGACGACGCACGACATTTCAGCTATCAATTAGGAAACAAGAGCGTCGGACTTCTCCGAACGGAAGGAGGAGCCACCGTCGATGATGTGTTCAAGGAGGAAACCGCACGCGCCCGCTGGCAGGAGCAGTTTCCCGGACGATCGGATATCACCTCGACGATAGACTTTCGGGTTACGCATCCCCTGGTCGACAATGCCGGCGATATCTTGCTGGAGTATCAACTTCGGCTTGATGGAGATGAGCCCTTGGTCCTTTCTCACCCTGTGAATCCAGAAGCGAAAGCCCGCGCGGCAGCGTTGGGCTTTGTTGAAATAGGTCACTCGCTGATGGTCCTCGATCCTACCCAACATCCCGACAAGTGGGGTAAGAACAGCCAAGGAGAATGGCAGCGAGCGAACAAACCTCGACTTTACCTTTCCAAAGCGGCCGAGAGTGAAGGCAGGGGCACCGAACGTTCCGAGCGTGCAGGAAATACCTCACCGGGTTGGGAGGATGATGACTTTATGTAAGGCAACGTTTTGGCGCTTCGCGAGGGCACGATACGCCCCCGCGAAGCTATCTGCACTCTGCATCCCGTTAGTTCGTCAGTTCGACAAGCGCACGAGGATTGGAGGTAGGGACAAGCCTTGGTGCTCCATCAGGCATACTGATTAGGCCTGTGGAACTGATAGGTGCCCAGCTTACAGCGCGAGCTGGGCCCCCAACTGGACGCCGCTATCCGAACGTAACGGGCGCGGCATTGACGTAGCAGAGAGTTATGAGTGCAGCCATGCATCAATTATGAATGGAATTTGTCTATAGTTCGTCTACTGAAGCGATCCGATCGCCTCCTCCCGATAGCGGTTAGATCAAACCGGAGTCGCTTCCAGATCGTAGCCTCGATAATTTCGGGGGCGCGGCGAGCAGCGAGCAGTCGTTGATAGGAGGCACGATGCCACGTTCTTGTATTCGTGGAACTAACGCGAGTTAGCAAATCGACGCTGCCGCGGCCATCTATTCAACAGTGACCGATTTTGCAAGATTGCGCGGCTGATCCACGTCTGTCCCCATAATGGCGGCGGTATGATAGGCTAACAATTGCGCCGCGATGGCATAAACCATGGGCGTAAAGCTTGCAGCCATATCTGGCAGCACAATGGTCATGAGCGTATCCACCGTCGCTTCCGAGGCCCCCCTTGCATCGGTGATCAAGATGATGTTGCCGCCTCGAGCAGCGACTTCTTGCATGTTCGAGACGGTTTTCTCGAAGACCCCGTCGTATGGCGCGATCACCACCACGGGCACGGTCTCATCGATCAATGCAATCGGTCCATGCTTTAGTTCGCCGGCGGGATAGCCTTCTGAGTGGATATAGGAGATTTCTTTCAGCTTGAGCGCGCCCTCCAAGGCCAGGGGCGCCGATGTGCCTCGGCCCAGATAGAGTACATCGCTCGCCCCGGCGATATCACGCGCGAGTTTCTCGATCTGCGACTCGACCAACAGCGCTGCAGCAATCTGCCGCGGCACTTCGATGAGCTCGCGCACAAGCTTCGATTCATCGATCTCGGATAGCTTACCGCGCGCTTTGGCTGCTGCCACGGCAAGGACCGCCATCACCGCCAGCTGGCAGACGAATGCCTTGGTGGAAGCCACGCCGATTTCTGGACCCGCCAACGTCGGTAGCACGGATTCACTCTCGCGCGCGATGGTCGACGTCGGGACATTGACCACGGACACCGTGTGTAGACCCTGGCTCTTGGCATAGCGCAAGGCGGCCAGTGTGTCGGCGGTTTCCCCGGACTGCGAGATGACGATCGCGAGATCGCCCTGGCGCAAAGGCGCCTCCCTGTAGCGGAACTCGGACGCCACGTCGACTTCGACAGGCAAGCGGGCCAGCCGTTCGAACCAGTATTTGGCAATGAAACCAGCATAGCATGCCGTGCCACACGCTGTAATTGAAATGCGCTGAATAGAATTGAAGTCGAACGGTAGCGTAAGCGGCAGGACGACGCGCTCGGCTGCCATATCGAGATAATGTGCCAACGTCTGTCCGACCACAGTCGGCTGCTCGTGGATTTCCTTTGCCATGAAATGACGATAGTTCGCCTTGTCCACCAGGAGTGACGACGCGCCAGACTTGGATGTTTCCCGATGGACGACAGTCCCGTCTGCGCCATAGATCAAGCAGACCGCGCGGGTAAGCACGGCCAAGTCGCCGTCTTCAAGATAAGTAACGGCATCGGTCAAGGGCGCCAGTGCGATCGCGTCCGATCCTAAATAAACTTCGCCGGGACCATGCCCAATCGCAAGGGGCGATCCCTTGCGCGCGCCGATCAAAAGATCCTCATGGCCCTTGAACAGAAATGCTAGAGCGAAAGCTCCGCGCAGCTTTGGCAACGAGGCTTGTACCGCGTCCTGCGGCGAGTAGCCATTCTTGAGGTAGGAGTCCACGAGATGCGCCACCACCTCAGTATCCGTCTCTGAACTGAAATGAGCTCCATTCCGCTCCAGGTCGATTCGCAGCTCGCGGAAATTTTCAATGATCCCGTTGTGAACGACCGCGACATTTTCCGTCGCATGCGGATGAGCATTGCTCTCGGTCGGTTTTCCATGCGTCGCCCAGCGGGTGTGACCAATACCGCTACGACCTGACGGCGGACAATGACGCAGCCGCTCCTCAAGGTTTCTCAACTTACCTTTCGCGCGCCGGCGCTCGATACGGAGACCGTCAAGCGTCGCTACGCCAGCGGAGTCGTAGCCACGATATTCCAAGCGCTTCAGCGAAGCGACCAATTGTCCGGCGACCGGACCACGCGCTAAGATGCCGACTATTCCACACATATTGATCGATGCAGCCCAGGTTGAAGAGGCGGGCGTTTCCACAGAGGAACCCGTAGAATTTGCCTGGCCAATGGTCATAGGTATCAGGTTGCTCATTTATTGCGGCTTCACGTATCGCCGCATTCGCAAGTGTGGGTGCTCAGGCTATTTCAAACATCATCGCTTTCTCCGGCCACGCTCCCGCTTTTGGTTGCCTCCATCGAATACAAACGGCGGTGACTGCGAATGTCGTTGCTCCTTCCGGCTGGGCCCGATATGCGGGCACGCTTGCATGGCTGGGTACGGCGTCCAATCCCGACACAAACAGACTCTTTGCTCGAGGGCGGCGGCAACTGTCGCCATCGCATGGTATGCCCGGTTGCGAGGATATATCGCGCAAGCGGCCAGGCTTCATGGATTGAGGAACTTTGGACCAGATCGGCGGACCCATCATTTCGGGGTGAAGCGTCATGTCCTATTGGCTCATCATCTCTGATGAGCCATTCACGGCTCTTCAGCTCAATCCCAGCAAAGCGAGTGGCGACGAGGCCGATCAGGCTAGCTGCCGCCGCGAGGCGACGGTCCCGACGCCGCACTGAGGATCTCCTCGAGAGCCCTGCACCGGCTGCGCTCCTTTGGATAGCTAGGAGAATGCAGCCTCGCCGCGCTTTCCACATGTCTGCTATCTGTGCATTACGCGGCCGCTCTCGTGTGGGTCGTCTCTGTCGTTGCTCGTCGGCATATGAGACTACACGATCGCATCAAACTCTCTATTGTACGAACGTAAGCTTTCGATATCGAAGCGTTCGAAGAACTATACCAACGTTTGCCATTCTTTTCCATTCCGGCTTGCGTCGACTTACGGATATTAAAAGAAGCGCTGAGATCGAGGACTATTGGCCGGGTCGCGTGCTCTGTCCCGAAGTCAACGGTGCGGGAGCGCTCTTGAAATACGATATCGACGCACAAGCTTCATTGTGTGTTGCATGGCGTCATTCCGACGAGTACGTCGACTTGCACCTCAGCTCCGCCGGCCATGGCGAGACGACGCGAATCTAACGTGCGCCAAGATGGACAAGGAACATGGACCATCGGCATCCATCTCGTTGGAACATCGCCGGAAAAGCGCCCGGCTGCGCGTGATGGCGGTTGTGCTCCGGCTCGTTCGCTTAGGGGCATGGGGTGTAAGCCTGTCGCGTGTGTTAGTCGAAATCAACTCCGGTCGAGTAAATCAACGTATGTAGTGCGCATTGTTACATGATGTGTATGACTCGATCTGACGATCGTTCTCCTCCAATTGCGGGTGGTGCTCGCACTAGATATCGCGAGAAAGCGCTCGCAAAGCACGCTCGAAGGGGGCTTTCTTTCCGGCGCAACTAAGAGAGACCATGGCGGCTCAGGACTCAAAGCGGCGCGTTGCGCTGATCACTGGTGTGACCGGGCAGGACGGCGCGTATCTCGCCAAATATCTGCTCGGGCTCGGCTACACCGTGCACGGGATCAAGCGCCGCTCGTCCTCGTTCAACACCGCGCGTGTCGACCATCTCTACCAGGACCCGCATGCCGGCAATGTGCCGTTCCTGATGCACTACGGCGACATGACCGATTCGACCAATCTGATCCGGCTGATGCAGCAGATCCGGCCGACCGAGATCTACAACCTCGCCGCGCAGAGCCACGTCCAGGTCAGCTTCGAGAGCCCGGAATACACCGCCAACGCCGACGCGATCGGCGTGCTGCGTCTGCTGGAGGCGATCCGCATCCTCGGCATGGAAAAGGAGACGCGGTTCTACCAGGCCTCGACCTCCGAGCTTTACGGGCTCGTGCAGGAGGTGCCGCAGAAGGAGACCACGCCGTTCTATCCGCGCTCGCCCTACGGCGTCGCCAAGCTCTATGGCTACTGGATCACGGTGAACTACCGCGAGGCCTATGGCATGTTCGCCAGCAACGGCATCTTGTTCAACCATGAGAGCCCGATCCGCGGCGAGACCTTCGTGACGCGCAAGATCACCCGTGCCGTCGCCCGTATCGAGGTCGGCCTCGAGAGCAAGCTCTATCTCGGCAATCTCGATGCCAAGCGCGACTGGGGCCATGCCCGCGACTATGTCGAGGGCATGTACAAGATATTGCAGGCGGACGAGCCGGGCGACTTCGTGCTCGCGACCGGCGAGACCCGCTCGGTCCGCGAGTTCGTCGAGTTGGCGTTTGCGGAAGTGGGCCGCAGCATCGAATGGCGCGGCAAGGGGGTCGAGGAGGTCGGTGTCGACAAGGCATCCGGCAAGACCCTGGTCGAGATTGATCCGGCCTATTTCCGCCCGACCGAGGTCGATCTTCTGATCGGCGACGCCAGCAAGGCGCGCGCCAGGCTCGGCTGGGCGCCGAAGACGCCGTTCGCGCAGCTGGTGAAGGAAATGGTCGCCAGCGATCTCCTCGAGGCCAGGCAGGATGCGGCCAATGGCAAACACGGCGTTTGAACTGAAGGGCAAGACGGTCTTCGTCGCCGGCCATCGCGGCATGGTCGGCTCGGCGCTGGTGCGCCGGCTGGCGCGCGAACAGGTCGATCTCCTGACCGTGTCGCGCGGCGAGGTCGATCTGCGCGACCAAGGGGCGGTCAACGCCTGGTTTGCCGCGAAGCGGCCGCAGGCGGTGTTCCTTGCCGCCGCCAAGGTCGGCGGCATCGTCGCCAACAACACGCTGCGGGCCGAGTTTCTCTACGACAATCTGTCGATCTCGACCAATGTGATCCAGGCGGCGCATGCCAATGGCTGCGAGAAGCTGATGTTCTTCGGCTCGTCCTGCATCTATCCGCGCCTCGCGCCGCAGCCGCTGCGCGAGGACTCGATGCTGACCGGCCCGCTGGAGCCGACCAACGAGCCTTATGCCATCGCCAAGATCGCCGGCATCAAGATGACCGAGGCCTATCGCAACCAATATGGCGCCGATTTCATCAGCGTGATGCCGACCAACCTCTACGGTCCCGGCGACAATTATCACCCCGAATACAGCCATGTCGTCGCCGCCCTGATCCGCCGTTTCCACGAGGCCAAGGTTTCGGGCGCCGGCAGTGTCGTGGTGTGGGGCACCGGCACGCCGCGTCGCGAATTCCTCTATGTCGACGATCTCGCCGACGCCTGCATCCATCTGATGAAGACCTATTCCTCGCCGGAGCTGGTCAATATCGGTACCGGCGAGGATATCACCATCGCCGAATTTGCACTCATGGTCGCCGCTGCCGTCGGTTTTCGTGGTGAGATCAGCTTCGATACCTCGCGCCCGGACGGTACGCCGCGCAAGCTGCTCGACGTCGGCCGGCTCGCCAAGCTCGGCTGGCGTGCCCAGACCTCGCTGGAGGACGGCATTCAGCTAGCGTCCCGGGCGTATCTCGCCAACAGCAAATGGACGGCACCTGAGTGAACTGGTTGTCCCGACAGCAGGTGCAAGCAGATCCATCCGAGCATCAGCGGACATTGGATATTCCAGCCTGGCCCCGGCCGCCGTGGATAGATTAACCTTGCCGCGCGTTGCGCAACGGTCTTCATCAACAACAGCACTCAGTTAAATGTCCGATCACCCGAGTGACTCGCATATCCTAGTTACGGCTCAGCCAGCCAACTTGCAGAAAAAGAAGTATGGCCGTGACCGAGGCGTACCGCTCTACTGCTAAAGTTGCGACCTGATCGACTCTCAGCCTCGAACGCCGCCCCGCGAACGATCATGCCAAATCTCTTTCTCTCCACTAACGGCCTTAACGACCGTCTGTCATCACCATCCGTGCCGACAGCGTGACGATGCACATGAGCGTACCCAACATCGCGAACGCCAAAGGCAAGCCAGTCAGGTGTGCGACCAGCCCGATGCCGGCGGGCCCCACCAGTATACCCGCGTAGCCAGCTGTCGTGATGACCGCGATCGCAATGCCTACCGGCATCACCTTCTGTTTGCCAGCGCGTCGACACAGTACGGGTACAACATTTGAAATACCCAATCCAATAAGCAGGAACCCTGCCATGGCAATCAACGCAACCGGTGCGACGACCACAGCCAAGAAGCCTATCATGATCGGCAGTGTTCCGAGCATCAATGTGGCACGATCACCGATTCGCTCCACAACGGCATCTCCGCCGAGACGCCCTGCGGTCATCGCGATGGCGAACAGCATACATCCGAGACCTCCGTGCGCCTCCGTGAGAAGACCTTCCCCAACGAGGAGCAAAGCGCTCCAATCAAGCATCGCACCTTCGACAAGAAAGGTGATAGCCGCGAGCGCCGCTATTAGCAGCACACTGCGATCGGGCAAGACAAACAATGGCCCCTGATGTCTCAAGCTCGTCGCAGTCAACCGCGGCCACGCCGACATTATCGCGATCATCATAAACGTCGAACAGACCAACGTCGAAAAAAGCGAACCAAGCTGAAGCGACAGAAGCAAGGTCACGGCAGCAGAGCCGGTGAATTCTCCAATGCTGTAATGGGCATGGAAGCCGGACATCAACGGACGGCCGGTGGTGCGCTCCAATTCGATCGCATAAATGTTCATGGCTACGTCGATCGCACCGAGTGAAAAGCCGAAAGCAAACAGCGTAGTAGCCAGACCAAGAGGTGTTCCGGCGATAGCCAGCCACGGCAGGATAAGCGCGACGCCGAGTCCGCCCACGAGGATAATGGGCTTGCTACCGTACCGCGCGTTCGACACGCTGGTCAGAAGCATAGCGACAACGGATCCTGTTCCGAGACAGAGCAGCAGAAGACCAAGCATGCGGTCGTCTACCGCGAGCCGCTCCTTGGCAAGCGGCACCAAAGGCGCCCACGCCGCGAGGCCAAATCCGGCGACAAAAAACGCAAGCCGCGTCCCAAGCAGGCTGGCAGCCCAATTGGCAGATGATATCACTGGCACTCCTGAGAGAACGGCTCGTAAGCGCGTTGCCCCCTCATCCTGTGTGCGTCGCCTGCAAGCGGTCGCAGCTCGACGAGGACGTTGATATTTCTATCTCTGCAAATGCGATGCCATCGCAAAAGCTCGGGCCACCTCGAAAGGTGCGAGTCTTAAAGTGAAGTGATCGTCAAGCAACCCGGATGCGTGTTTCGGCCTGTCTTTCCCGGATGAGCGCCCCCTACGAGCACGCCAGCCTTTGCGTTTCTCCGCCAGTCAGAGGCGCAACAACTTGATATCCATTGTCACAAAGCCTACAAAAATCGCCGGGACGTCCTTGTGTATATTTCGAGGAGAAAGCTACGGCTGGCGAACACGGCCGCAAGTTCCGCGGTTGCACTTGCCCACTCCACCGAGCATTGCCGCTGACGCTAGCATCTTTAAGAACGCTTGAGGTAGTTCCGACCTTGAGGAGGCGAGGACACAAGGCTGGTGTTCGGATCGTCGGTTAGCAGGCTAATACCGATTCTGCATCGCTCCTTGTAAACGCGGACCGTAATCCAGATCGGCAGAATGGGAGCGCTTCACGTCCCTGCCCGAAGCTGCCGGGCAACCTATGAAAAGTAGAAATGCGCCCGGCTGCTCTTTGGCAGCAGATTCGATGATCGCCGCACAATGAGCGGTGTTGCTACCGATGACCGACGAGAGGGCGACTCGAGTGCTTGTGTCTTGAGTGATCCTTTTCCTCGATCAGCGCCCGCGAGCAACGATCACGAGCACTTCGAATGACAAGTCGCCAATATCTGCCTCCGACGGTTCAGAACCGAGATTCCAAATTCCCCGCCTCGGAACACCGGATAGTCGTGGAGCAATCAGCCAGTTGTCATGCCCTTGTCGTTGGCGCCGACAGAGCCACATCGGCGTCTCGCGCAGTCATCGATTCTGCTTTCGGGCTGGTAGGTTCAGGGCGCGCGTGCGTTCGATACTGGGGGCCCGCCGACATCGTTCAATCGCCGAGACCGTCGCTCTGACCGGGTCGGACCGTGTGTGGTAAAGAACGAGTATAGCAGGCAAAGATCGATCAGTATCGTCGCCGACATCACGCTATAAGCCCAGGAGCTCCGCACTAGATCGAGCTCGATCAGCACCCGTGTCAGACCGAATCCGACGATCCAGGCATCAAAGCTCATGCAGATGCGTCGGAATATCTCGGGATCAAGCCGGCGGATGGCGTAGGATCCCAGCGGAATGCCGAACATAACGCTGGGTATAAAGGCATAGAGTAGGCTGCCGCTTTCGGGGATGAACAGGCCCAGCTTGTAATAGACGAAGGCGGTCACGCTCGATTCAACCACGCGAACCAGGGCTAGACCGGCGCGAAATTCGCTTCTGACCAGGCCTTGGTTGTTAAACAACATCGCCAAAGGCGGACCGGAGATGGTCGTCACCGAATAGAGGATGCCCAGCATCGAACCGAATGGCAGACCGATCAGCCAGCTCGCTTCGATAGGGCGGCGCCAACCCGCGGCCTGTAGCAGGATCAGGGGTAGTATGATCGTGTAGGTGGCGAATTTGATCCAGCCAGGCTGCAGCGAGGCTAACGCATAACCTCCGAGCGCAATGCCCGGCAAGAGTCCAAGCAAGATGGGAAGCACTCGTCTCCAAACCGCCGGCACGCCCTTCAGATTGATGAGGAGGACGTAGACGTTGATGAAGACCTCGATGATAACAATGGCGGGGTTGAGAATGCGATTGGTGTAGAAAAGTAGCGCAAGAGGTACAGTGAGCGACGAAAACCCGTAGCCGATGGCTCCATTTACAAAGGCCGCAAAGCACGTCGTTGCGGCTAAAAAAAACATAGCTGCATCAAACTCAGGCATTGGATAACTTTCGCACTTCGGAGGGCGTCGGACCATGCGTCAGGGAATCAGACCTGAACATTGGTGCCATCAGGACTGAGGCAGATTCTGGCCACGCTCTTGGCAGCTCATGCCGCCTTCATTGTGGCAGTGAACGTGGTCATGTGCGTCGGTTCAACGTCTGCTCCTTTATCGGCTTCGGTTGAGAAGCCGTGCCGTACTTCCCGCTACCTGACCCTGATCACTCAGCCAATACGGCGGCGACGCGGGGTAAATAATTCTATTTCTAGCGGAATTTGGATATTGGTAACGCCACCTTTTCATCAAGCGATGCATGAATTCTCTCCACCGTCCCGTGGCGAGTACGGAATTGAACGTTCTGCGGCCGTGAATGTCCCAGCAATTTGGCGTAGCGGAGCAGCAACGGATCGTTGACGTGTTCTTTGCCGAGGATCTGATGCTCGCCAAGCTCGGCAGCACAGGTATGAAGATCTCGAGGTACAGGGAGCAAGAAACCGTCTCAGGCTCCTTCGCTCACCGCACCTGCGTCATGAACGATCGTATTTCTTGACGGTTTAGTCCTACCGGCTGGCGAAAGATGGATCGATACCGGAGCAGCAACCAAAAATCATCATTCGGCCCCCTCACGAAATTCGGGCCCATCAAATCACCACGGCCGGCGGACAACGCGCCAATCCAGGCCAGCAATCTCGCCAACCCGGATTGGTTTTGGCATCATTGCTCGGCCAGCTGGGCATTAGCGGCTCCCGAGAGGCCGCCCTTCTCGTGGCCGCAACTCGCGTCGGCACGGTGATCGGATGCGATCGCGACATAGACCGCCGGCAACACGAAGAGCGTGAACAGCGTGCCGACAGACATCCCAGCGACGATCACGAGCCCGATCGAGAAGCGGCTCGCGGCTCCGGCTCCCGTTGCGGTCAACAAGGGTATCAGGCCCGTGACCATCGCCGCCGTCGTCATCAAGATTGGACGAAGTCGGACGCGCGCCGCCATCTCGATCGCCGAGCGACGGTCAAGTCGCTCCTTGAACTGCAGCTCATTTGCGAACTCAACCATCAGGATCCCGTGCTTGGAAATCAAGCCGACAAGCGTCAGCAGTCCGACCTGGGTGTAGATGTTCATCGTCGCCCAGCCAAAGAATAGCGGGATCAAGGCGCCGACCATCGCCATCGGCACACTGATCATAATGATGGTGGGATCGCGCAGACTTTCGAACTGCGCCGCAAGGACCAAGAATATGACGATCAATGCAAATGCGAAGGTGATGGCCAGCTGGTTACCCTCATGCACATACTGCCGAGCGTCTGCAAGGAAGTCGTGGCTGAAGCCTGCGGGGAGCTTTTTTGCCTCTACCTCGAGGAAATCCACGGCTTGCCCGATCGTCACGCCAGGCATCGGTACGGCCTGAAAGGTCGCGCAGTTGAGCTGGTTGTAGTGGGTGAGCGCGTTCGGATCAGTCGCAGTCTCGACCGAGACGACGGTGGACAGCGGAAGCATCGAGCCCGTCGCAGTCTTCACATAATAGTTCCCGATCGCTTCCGGGGCCAGACGTTTCTCACGCGGCACCTGCGGGATCACCTGGTAGGAGCGACCCTCCAGATTGAAGCGATTGATGTAGTTTCCACCAAGTAGGATGGCGAGCGCGTTACCGACATTCTGCATGGTGATGCCAAGATCGTTGGCCTTGGATCGATCGACCTTGATTCGCACCACCGGCTGATTGAACTCGAGATCAGAGTCGCTGATCATGAACAGGCCGCTGTTGCGTGCGGCGTCCTTCAGTTTCGACATCTGCTCATAGACGGATTGGAAGCCGAACGTCGAATTGATCACCATCTGCACTGGCAGACCGTCCGATCCGCCCGGAAGCGCCGGCAAGCTAAACGCAAATGCGCTAATGCCTTCGATCTTGGACAGTTCGGCTTGAAGCAGGGACTTAAGCACGATCGATGATCGATTGCGCTGGTCCCACGGCTTGAGCAACATGCCGGCCATACCCGCCTGCGAACCGCCATTACCGTTGAGTACGAAGCTTAAATCGGTCTCGGAAAACTCCCGAAGCGCCTTTTCGAGCTTGGCGCCGTAATAGTCGAGATAGTCGATGTTAGCGTATTTGGGCGCCTTGGTTAGTGCGAATACAATCCCTTGATCCTCCTCCGGCGCGAGTTCCTTGGAGGTGTGCACATAGAGAAAGCCGCCGAGGCCCAGCATGGTCACGGCAAACAACCCGGTAATTGGCCGATAGTCCAGCGAGCGGTCGAGCTTGCGGCCATACCAGCGTGTCATGGCACCGAACACGCGATTCACAAATCTAGCAAACCGTCCCTCCTCAGCGCTCCTCAGGAAGACCGAGCACATCATGGGCGACAGCGTCAACGCGATTACGCCCGACACGATCACCGCCCCAGCCAGCGTAAACGCGAACTCACGGAACAGTGCCCCGGTGAGACCACCGAGAAAACCGATGGGGGCGTATACAGCGGCCAACGTAATCGTCATGGAGACAACAGGGCCGACGATCTCGCGCGCGCCCCTCGCAGCAGCCTGCGCGGGCGGCGCACCTTCTTCTAGGTGGCGATGAATGTTCTCCACCACGACGATCGCATCGTCGACCACGAGACCGATTGCGAGCACCATCGCAAGGAGGGTAAGCAGATTGAATGAAAAGCCCATGGCCAGCATCATGCTGCAGACACCGACGAGCGACAACGGGATGGTGACGACAGGAATGATGACCGACCGCAGCGAGGCCAGAAACAGGAAGATCACCACGACCACTATCACGACCGCCTCAATGAGCGTCCTTCTCACTTCATCGATCGACGATTGAATGAACTTGGTGGAGTCGTAGGCCACTTTCATCTTCAGGGATGGCGGCAGGTTGCGCTCCATTTCTGGAAACATCGCCCGAACGTCTCGCGCGATGTTTAGCGGATTGCCTTGCGGGCTCGCCCGCACGCCAATGAAGACCGCGTGCTCGCCGTTCAGCGAGACGCTGACGTCTGCGGTCTGCGCGGCAAGCTCGATTGTCGCAATGTCCTCCATGCGCACGAGGCCGGCGTCATTGGCTTTGACAATCATGCGCTTGAAGTCATCGACACTTCGCAGATCGGTGTTCGTCGTGACGTCGGAGATAGTGAAATAACCCTTGGTCTGGCCGGCCGCGGTCTGGAAATTGTTGGCAGCGATTGCAGCCGAAACATCAGCAGGCGATACGCCGCGCCCCGCCATTTTCGCAGCATCGAGCCATAGCCGCATCGCAAAACTTTGCCCGCCCAGGATGTCCGCCGCCGCGACGCCGTCTACCGTAGACATAACTGGTTGCACTACCCGCGAAAGATAATCGGAGATCGCGCTGGCCGTCAGTTCCTCGCTGGAGAAAGCGATGTACATCACAGCAGTGGCCTGGCCGGTTGACTTAGTGACGACCGGGTCGTTGGACTCCTTCGGGATCAGATATTTCACTGAGTTGACCTTAGATAGCACCTCGGTGAGTGCCTCATTGGGGTCGAAATTGAGCTTGACGTAGACCTGAATCGTCGAGGTGCCGAGCACCGACGAGGAAGTGACGTAGTCGACGCCCTCTGCCGACGCGACTGCTTGTTCCAGAGGAGAGGTGATGAACCCCTGGATCATGTCGGCAGATGCGCCAGGATAGGACGTCGTGATATTGACGACCGTATTGGATAGCTTGGGATATTGCCGGATCGGTAGAACGGCAGCGGCGCGAAGACCGATCAGCAGGATCAGGAGACTGACGACGATAGACAACACCGGACGTTTGATGAAAAGCTCGGTAAATGCCATGTCGACTCACATTCAAAGAGGGTGACGCAAATTCGCGGCTATGTCGCCCCAAGACATTTGTCAGCCAAAGCGACTGCGGCGGAGCCACTGTTATGAGGGACGCGGAAACGGCTGCTCTAAAGAGCTACGTGCTTCCCAAGCAGAAAGCTCAAGTCTGCGCTTCTAGCATCCTGGTTTCTTGGATGAACGTCACCCCCGCGATTCGATCGCGATCTCGGACAAGAGAGCAGCGTCGCAGATTAAGACCATGTCTTTCGCGCACAATCACCTGAGGTCCACTTAAGAAGTGGAGGAGAGCTCACGGGTTTTCATCACTCTGTCCTTGGGTCAAATGGGACGCAACTACTTCCGGTAGCGGCTCACAAAGCTTCGACAGTTCGATCGAATGCCTAGCTTCGACATCGAAACTAAAAACAACGTGACGGATGCACAACTCTACAAAGGTAAGCGGGTGATATCGAATGGGCTGCAAGCCGTATACCAAAGTTTGTCAGAACGGACGCTGGTCGCCACCGCGTGAGACCTATAACCTCCCTAGGCAGAAAGTTCGCGGTCCGTTTTAACCGACTGAAGTGAGTCGCTGACTCTACCGAAGAATAAGCAACCTACTGACTCTCCTCACGTCCCGCGATTACGCGACGACGCATGATAACTGCGCCAAAAACAGGCTTGAGGTTGAATTCAAGTTTCCAACCGCGAACCGACGGTAACTCCCGTGGAGAACTCCGAGGCGCACGATCGCGTGGGCGCAACCTTGCAGGAGCTTTAGACAAGTTGTAAACGATGCAGGCCGTCACGCCGCCGCCCTCAGCAGCGGGCCTGTAGCTCAATGGTTAGAGCCGACCGCTCATAACGGTCTGGTTGCAGGTTCGAGTCCTGCCGGGCCCACCAATGAGATCAATGCTGCCTTACTTGGTTCTCGGTGTTCGCAGAACGACGACTGCACCAGATACGTGCACTTTTCGTTCGTGCGCAAGTTCACGAAGACGACGGGCGAACTCGCACGGTGAGTGCGATACGGCGACTCCACATGGAAGGTCCACGGCTTTTCCGCCGAGGAGAAGATCTGACAGGAGGCAGGCCCTTTCTACGCAATCAGGAGCGCGCCATCTTGCTCCCTGATTAGATATCGTTCGGCAAATCAGCGGCGCAGGGGCGCGATACCGCCGAAGGTGCAACTTCAGCGCACGGGAGACGTACCCACGCGGCGAACGACGGTAGCAACCGTCTTCCTGAGTCAGCGTTGAAAGACGACCTTACCTCCAACGAGCGTGATGTCTGCCTTGATATCTTTGATCTGTTCTTCCGGAACGGCCATGTAGTCCGCGGAAAGGACTGTGAGGTCGGCAAGCCTGCCGGGTTGGATCGTACCTTTCCGTGCTTCGTCGAACGTGTAACGCGAAGCCGCCGACGTGTAGAGGCGGAGCGCCTGTTCGCGACTGATGGCTTCCGCCGCGCCGTAGACGCTCCCATTGGGATCTTTCCGAGTGACCATGATGTACATATTGAGGAACGGATTGATCGGGTTGACGGGGAAGTCGGTTCCGGCGCCGAGGTTGTCCAAACCCATTTTCGAGATCAAGGTCTTGGTCGGTACGGCGCGGTCGGCGGTTGGACGCCCCAGGAAGCGCTCGACGGTCGCGGCCTTGTCCCACATAAAGACGTTCTGGAAATCGACCCTGACCCCCAGCTTGTGAGCGCGCTCCATCTGCTCGGGCCTGATCAGACTAGCGTGGATGAGGACAAAACGACGGTCGCGTATAGACCTTTCCTTGTCGGCGGCCTCGAAAGCATCGAGTACTTGGTCGATGCCGAGATCGCCTACGACGTGCACGCCAACGCGCCAGCCGTAGCGATTGCAGATTGAGACGAGTTGTGTCAGCCGCTCGGGAGTCTGCTGGGCGATGCCGTGGTAGTTGTCGTGCGAATCCGGATAGACGTCGCGCATCAACGCCGTCTTCAACGTCATGCCGCCGTCGTAGAAGATCTTGATGCCGGCAAACCTGACCCAGTCGTCGCCAAAGCCGGACGAAGCGCCATTACCCGACATGATCGCTTCCCAGGCTCCTAGATCGGCTGGCGGCTCGGGTCTGTACATCAATCCCGTCCGCAGCGTCGCTTGTCCGGACGCGGCGAGCTTCTGCAGTGTACGGACGTCGCGCGCTTCCGTGGCGCCTTCGACCGCGCTCGTGATCCCAAAACTGTTCAGCGCGCCTTCCGCAAGTGTGAACTGCCTGATTTCATCCTCTTCGGTCCACGGCGGAACGGCCTTCTCAACCCGGTCGATCGCGGTCTCGACGAGGACGCCGGTCAGTTCGCCGGCCGCGTCGCGCTCGAAAGAGCCACCGTCCGGGTTTGCGGTGGTCTTATCGACGCCTGCCTTCTGTAAAGCCATCGTGTTTGCCATCGAGAAATGCCCGACGGTGCGCAAGTAGACCGGATTGTTCGGAGCGACGCTGTCGATCTCCTGCCTCGTCAGATAGCGCTTCTCGGCGAGTTGTGACGGCGGGTGCCACGCGCCCCCAACGATCCACTCGCCCGGCTTCTTCTTGGCGACGAAGGCTTTGATGGCCTCGAGCGCTTCCGCGACCGTTTTCGCCCGGCCCATGACGACGACATAGTCGCCAAGTCCAGCCGCCTTGAAGTGCGCATGCGTATCGATCAATCCCGGAACGACGGTCTTACCGGATACGTCGAGCACCTGCGTGCGCGCTCCGGCGAGCGCTCGCATGGACGCGCTGCTTCCGACCGCGAGAATCTTTCCGTCCCGGACCGCGATCGCTTCGGTCACGCTGGATTGCTCGTCAAGGGTCAGGACCTTTCCGTTGACGAGAACGAGATCGGGCGAATTGACGTCCGCCTGCTGTGCTGTAGCGGGCGCTGCGGCTGCGAACAGAAATCCAGCACCGAGTATCGCGAGCGCCGTCGACCTGCAGACCATTCCAACCTCCCGATTATCTTGTTCAATAGGCGAACATCTGGTCTTTCTTCGATGATAGCCGCGCGTATCGAAGCGGTCCAACGATCCGGCAGCCGCTCACGCCGCGACGGTGGCTCCCCCATCGACGACAACGGTTGAACCGGTCGAGAAGGGATTGCATGCGAGGAAGAGGACCGCGTTCGCGATGTCCGCTGCCTCGCCGATACGACGCAACGGCAGGCGCTCCGCCGCGCCGACGAACATCTTCTCGCGCTCGGCGTCGGCCATGCCGGTCCACATCGGCGTAGCGACCAGGCCAGGCGAAACCACGTTGACGCGGACCGGCGCGAGTTCGAGCGCAAGACCGCGCGTCATCGCTTCAAGCGCCGCGTTCACAGCCCCTTGCAACACGGTGTTCGCCGAGGGACGAGCGCTCCGGAAGCCGGAGACGAAGCAGAGCGAGCCACCGTCCCTGATCTTCGCCGCCCGGGCCACGTGATAGGCGCCCCAGAACTTGCTCTCCATAGTGGTGCGGGCGTCCACCAGGTCTGATTTCCGGAGCGGACCGCTGCTCGTCTGCGCCGCCGACACCACGACGTGATCCCATGCCGGTTCGCCGGCGAAGAAGGCTTCGACCGAGGGATAGTCGGCGGTATCCATTCGCTCCGCCCTGGCGGTCCGGGGCAGTCCGGCGAGCGCGGCGTCGAGTTTGGTCGTGGAGCGGGACGCGATGGTGACCGACGCTCCCGCCTCGCACGCCTGCTGCGCCACCGCCAATCCGATGCCCGAACTGCCGCCCACGACCAAAACGCGGTGCCCTTGCAGACTATCGTACATGCATCCTCCTTACGCGGCGTTTGCGGCCACCCTCACGCTGCCGATGTGAGATGGCTTCGCGCCCCCTCGGCGAAACGGGCTCTGAGTTCCTTTGCTTTCGGTTCGACGCGCGCGATCGAAGCTTCCTTGACCGGGCCGTAGCCCCGGATCTCCTGCGGATACGACGCGAGAGAAATCGCGGCATCGAGATTCGAGCCGTCGAGCGCGGCGGCGATCTCCTGCACCGTTGCCAGATACTCGTCGCGCAGCCGGCGTTCCGACTTCCGCTCGCTTGTCCAGCCGAACGGGTCGAATGCTGTCCCGCGCAACCGCTTGAAGCGCGCCAGCAGCCGCAGCGCAGGCAGAAGGAAGGTGGCCGACAACGCCATCTTGCGCGGACGGCCGCTTGCTGGATCGCGGCCGGCGAGCAGCGGCGGCGCGAGGTGAAGCTTGAGCGAGCCGCCGTCGAACCGCCGCCGAATCCCGCCCCAGAAGGAAGCGTCCGTTAGAAGCCGCGCAACTTCGTATTCGTCCTTGTAGGCCATCAGGCGAAACGCGTTCGTCGCCACCGCCTCGGTCAGACGGCGTGAGCCTGGCGACGCCCTCTCCTCGGCCTCCTGCACGCGCTCCACAAGGGCACGGAAACGCTCGGCGTACGCCGTGTCCTGGTAGGCCCGCAGCGCGTCGACACGGACGCTGATGCGCTCCTGCGGGGTCCGGACCGGTGCGGGCGCCGTGGCCGTCGGAGCTTCGTCCGCCTCGAGGAGCGCTTCGACGGCCTGCGGATCGGCGAAATAAAGCCGGCCCAGGCGGAAGGCGCGCAGCGTACCGTCCACGTCCGCGCCGTTGATCCGGATCGCCTGCTCCATCGAGCGCCAATCAACCGGGAGCATCCCCATCTGGAACGCGTAACCGAGCATGATCATGTTCGCGGAGATGGGATCGTCGAACGCCCGGCGCGCGAGTTGGTTCGCCGGGATGCGCACGGCTCTGTGGCCCGCGCGCTGCTCGAGGCCGCGGACGAGACGTTCGGCATCGAGATCGACGTTTCCGTTCTCATGGAACGCCTGGGTAGCCGCGACCTGGCCGTCGAGCAGAATTTCGGTCGCGGGTCGGACCGTCTTCAACGAGTCGGGTTGGGTGGCGGCGACCGCATCCGATGCGATCAAGAGATCGGCATCGTCGAGACCGAGCCGCATCGGCGCGACGCCGGACGGCGACGGGAAGATACGCAGATGGCTGTAGACGGCGCCTCCCTTCTGGGCGAGCCCCGTCATGTCGTAGATGCCGACGCCCCGTCCTTCCAGGTGCGCCGCCATGCCGACGATGGCCGAGGCGGTGACGACGCCGGTGCCGCCGATGCCGGCGAGCAGGATGCCGAAGGCGTCGGGCCGGAGCTTGCGAGCGGCCGGCGCCGGCAGCTTTCCGGCTGCAGCCTCGATGTCGATCGGAGCAGGCTTCTTCGTTTCTCCGTGCTCGATGGTCACGAACGACGGGCAGAAGCCCTCGAGGCAGGTCATGTCACTGTTGCAACTGGCCTGGTCGATGCGCCGTTTGCGGCCGAACTCCGTTTCAAGAGGCTGCACAGACATGCAGTTCGACGCGGAAGAGCAGTCTCCGCATCCCTCGCAGACCGCGGGGTTGATGACCACGCGTTTCGCGGCGGCGGGTGCCTTGCCACGCTTGCGCCGCTTGCGCTTCTCGGTGGCGCAGATCTGGACGAACACGATTACGGTAGTCCCTGAAATTTCCCGAAGCTCGCGCTGCACGTTCTCCATCTGCGTGCGGTGGACGAGTTCGACCTGCGAAGGCAAGGATTGGCTGGATCGGACGGATTCGGGGTCTTCCGCCACGACGACGACGCGCTTTGCACCCTCGAGCAGGACCTGGCGGACCATGGCGCCGACCGACAGGCCGCTCTCGACCGTCTGTCCTCCCGTCATGGCGACGACGTCGTTCGCCAGGATCTTGAACGTCACGTTCGCGTCGGAAGCGGCCGCGGCACGGATCGCCAGCGACCCCGAATGCGAGAACGTTCCGTCTCCAAGATTGACGAAGACGTGCTTCGTCTCGGTGAAATGCGACAGTCCGATCCAGTTCACTCCCTCCGCGCCCATGTGCGTACAGGGAAGCGGATTGCGGTCCATGAACTGCACCAGGCCGTGGCAGCCGATGCCGGCCACGCCGAACGAGCCATCCGGTAGTTTGGTCGAGCGGTTGTGAGGACATCCGGAGCAGAATACGGGACGACGCGCCAACGGTGCGGCATCGAGCCGACCGGACGACACGACGCGCCCGGAAAGCTCCTCCAGCGCGAGGCGCAACACGACGATGTCGGGCTGCTCGGCCGAGCCGGTGTCGAGAATGCGACGCCCGATAGCGACGGCAGCGGTGGCGGCGTCCAGCGGCTCGTCGGACGGCAGCAGAGCCTCGTTCTCCGGCGTCGCCTTTCCCGAGATTTTCGGCCGTCTGTCGGAGTGGTACAGGAGAGCCGCCGCCTGAAGCTCCATGTGTGCGCGCTTCTCTTCGACGAAGAGGAGCTCCGGCACAGCCTTCGCGAACGCATTCAGCGGCTCGGGATCGAGCGGATAGATCAGGCCGACCTTAAGCACGCCGAGGCCCAGCCGCCGTGCAATGGCGTCGTCGATGCCGAGCAGTCTCAATCCGTCGATCACGTCCTGGAAGGCCTTGCCGGCGGTCACGATGCCGAGCCGTGAGGGGCTGTCGGAGCCGAACGCGACGCGGTCGATCGCGTTGCGCCGCGTGAAGGCGTGCACACGTGGAAGCTTGTTGCGGACCATGCGCCGGTCCTGTGCGGTCACTGCGAGCATTTCGACGCGGATGCTGACCCCGTCGCGCGCCGGAGGAACGGCGTCGAGCACTGGAGCGAACTCGTGCAGTGAGATCTCCACCACCTGGGTGCAGTCCGCCGTCTCGTTAACAAGCTTCAATCCCGCGAGAAGTCCGGTCTCGCGGGACATCGCGATGCCGGCCAGGCCGAACTTGAAGATGTCGCGCGTGTCCGACGGATAGAGGATTGGGACTTCGTGCGCGGCGAGCGCCAGGTCGCTCTGATGGGCGAGCGAAGAGGACTTGCCGGCATGGTCATCGCCGAAGACCAGCAGCACGCCGCCGTTCGGGTGGGTGCCGGACATGTTGGCGTGCTTGATGGCGTCTCCGGACCGATCCACGCCCGGACCCTTGCCGTACCACATGCCGAACACGCCATCGAAGCGCCGGCCGGGCACGAAGTCCAACTGCTGGCTGCCCCACACTGCGGTCATCGCCAGGTCTTCGTTCAGACCGGGCTGGAACACGATGTCCGCGGCCTTCAGGCGGTCCGCGATCTTGAGGAGCTCGCTGTCGATGGTCCCGAGCGGAGATCCGCGATAGCCGGAGATGTAACCCGCCGTCCGCAGCCCGCGCCTGTCGTCCAACTGCCGCTGCAGCAGAGGGACCCGCGACAGCGCCTGCTTGCCGGTGATGAAGATCGTCCCTTCGGTGACGTCGTACTTGTCCGAAAGAGAAAGCTCGCGCATGGCAGTCGTACCCCGAAGCTCAGTCAGTTTTGCGGTATCGCGGCGGTGCATTCGATCTCCACCCGGACATCGGGACGAACGAAGCCAGAGACCTCGACCAAGGTGCTCGCCGGTGCATCGAGGTCCGCGAAGAATTCCTCGCGGATCCGGTTCGTCGCGGGATAGTCGGCGATGTCGAGCACGAACACGTTCATCTTCAGCACGTGCTGGAATCCTCCGCCCTCCTCCGCGAGAACGGCTTTGATGCGTTCGTAGATGACCCGCGTCTGCGCCTCGGCATCCACGGCACCGGATTCGCGGGCGGTGACGCCGGAGACGAAGACGAGCTTCGTTCCGGCGATCGGAAGCACGGTCGCATGGGCGAACTTCCCGAACGGAGCCGGCAGCGCATTGTAAGTTCTGGATCTGCTCGTCACGCGGACACCCCTTGCGTCGTATGCGGCGCGAGCGCGCCTTGGAGAAACGCCAAAGCGCACTGCCGGAAGCCGGGATCCGCGAGAGCCTCGGCGTGACCGATGCCCGGCACCGTCGCTCCGGTCCCGGACCCGAACGCCGCTGCGACCGGCTGCGGATCGCCGGCCAGCTTGTCCCGTCCCCCTACGACGACCAGCGTCGGCGCGACGATGGACGAGAGCGCGCCGAGGTCGAAGCGGGCCGATTGTCCTCGCAGGCAGGCAGCGAGAACGGACAGATCGTTGTAGGGCAAAGACTCGGCATGCCGCCTGAAACGGACGGCGTAGGACGGAAGCGCTCCGAGCCGCTCCTCGTCGCGCGCGTCGAGCGCATCGGCGAACTCAGGAGCGAGGCCGACCGTCGCCGCGATGCAGTCTCCCATGCCGCCCAGCACCAGCCTCTTCACGCGGTTACCGAGCGCAAGCGCTGCGGACATCGCCACGTGAGCACCCATCGAATAGCCGGCGAGAACCAGCTCGGCATCTCCCCAGCAATGCCCGCACAGCGCAACGACGTCTTGAGCGAACGCATCCAACCGATAATCGGCGGGATCGGACGATTTGACGCTTTTGCCGTGACCTCGCAGATCCGGTGCACACACGTCGTATCCGGCTGCGACGAGGGAATCGAGCCAACCGGTCCCGTCCCAATCGTCCGCAGCATCGGAAGCGAAGCCGTGCAGAAGGATTACCGGATGCCCGCGGCCGGCCCTCAGAAACGACAGGCGCGCAGGTTCACCCGATGTCAGCGGACCGGTCTGTAGCGTCCCACGCACGGGCGTTGATGCCGTCGGATCGTCAGGAGGCATCGTTCGCAGTCCATGACCGCCGCGCCGCAGCCGCCTCGATCATCGCGGCAGCTGCGATCGCCGCACCGTCCCGTCCAGATGCGGCGCCGACCTGCAAGCCGATGGGAAACGCTCTCGCACTGCTGCGCCATGGCACCGAGACGGCCGGGCCGTGCGAGAGATTGAACAATGGCGTGAACGGACACCAGGCGAACCAGTCGGAGGCCGCAGCCGCTGCGGCGTCCACGCGTGGCGGCAGTCCGGGCATCGTCGGCGTGAGGAGTACGTCGATCCTGTCGGTCAGCAACGCCGAAGTCTGGCTCGCGATCTCTTCCCGCCTTCGCTGCAACAACAGCAGCTCGTCCGCCCGGAGGCCCATCACCGGCTCGATGAAGTTCAGAATATCGGCATGAAGATCCGCCCGACGCTCCTTCGGGACCTGCGCAACGGCATAGGCGCAGCCGAGCCGATAGAGGGTGGCAACGATGTCACGCGACTCCTCGACCGGGATATCGACAGTAACGATCGGCGAATTCGGAAAGAGGACCGAGAGCGCGTCTTCCCAAGCGTCCCTGACCTCCGGAGCGAGATGGCCGGCCACGCCGGCGGGAACGCCGATCCGGAGCCCCGACGCATCCCCGGAATCGGCCAAGCGTTCGCGCAGCGGAACCTGGCCCAAGGATGACGGGTCCGCTCCCGTCGCGCCGCTCATGACGGTCGCGACCAGCGCCGCATCGGCTACGGTCCGCGTGATCGGTCCCACGTGCGGAAGCTGCCAGAACGCCGACGGGTATGGGACGAGCGGGATCGTCCCGAGCGTCGGTTTGTAGCCCACCACTCCGCAGAATGCCGCGGGAATGCGCACCGAACCCGCCGCATCGGATCCGATGCCCGCTACGCCGAGTCCAAGCGCAGTCGCCGCCGCGGCGCCCCCGCTGCTGCCGCCGGCGTGCAATGCCCGGTCCAGCGGATTCGTCGTCACGCCGTTCAGAGGACTTTCTGTCAGCCCCTTCCAGGCGAACTCGGGCGTCGTCGTCTTGCCGAGGAACACCGTGCCGGCCGTGCGAAGGCGGGCCATCGAGACCGCATCGTCGGACGCAACCGTTTCGGAAGAGGTCCGCGATCCGCGGCGCGTGGGCCAACCTGCGACGTTGAGGGTATCCTTGACGGTGATCGGAACTCCGTCCAACAGACCGAGAGCCTCGCCCTTGCGATAACGTTCTTCGGATGCCCGCGCCATCTTCAGCGCGACCGCCTCGTCGACCAGAACGAAGGCGTTGATGCCTTCGTCCAAGCAAGGGAGCGCGTCGAGCTGCGACCGCGTCACCTCGACCGGGGATATTTCCCCTCGCTTGTAGCGTTCGTGGAGCTGGACGGCTTCACCTTCAATCGACATAGACCTGATCCCTTGCTGCGGCGTAGTCCGAGCCGCCTCCCAGATAGGCTTGGCCGAGACGTGGATCCGCCGCCAGTTCGGTGCTCGCCCCCTGCAGCACGATGCGTCCGACCTCGAGCACGTAGCCCCGATCGGCGACCGACAGCGCGAGCCGTGCGTTCTGTTCGACGAGAATGATCGTCAGACCTTCCGACTTCAGCTGGTGGACGACCCGAAGGATCTCCTGGACGATCAGCGGCGCCAGGCCGATCGAGGGCTCATCGAGCATCAGGAGGCTGGGCTCAGCCATCAGCGCACGGCCGACGGCCAACATCTGCTGCTCGCCGCCCGACAAGGTCGCCGCCTTCTGGCGCCGCCGCTCGGCGAGCTTCGGAAACAGCCCGTAGATCCTCTCGAGCGACTTCGCCGGCGCTCCTGTCCGATAGCCGCCGAGCCTGAGGTTCACCTCCACCGGCAGGTTGCCGAAGAGTTCGCGCCTCTCAGGCACCAGCACCACGCCCCGACCTACAAGCTGCTCCGGACGAAGACTAACGAGCTCGACACCGTCGAGCGAGACGGATCCCGCGCGCGGCGGGCAGAGACCCATGAGGCCGTTGAGCAATGTCGACTTGCCCGCCCCGTTGGCACCGAGAACGGTCACCAGCTCTCCGGGCTTCACCTCGAGGTCGAGGGATTCGAGTACGGTCGCCCGGCCGTAGCCCACGTTCAGTCCGCTGACGCGCAGATGAGGCATGATCAGGTTCCCAGATAGGCCGCGATGACGCGCTCGTCCCGTCGGACTTCATCGGGATGGCCGGTCATCAATCCCTGCCCCCGATCGAGTACGACGACCCGGTCGACGCAGTTCATGACGAGGTCCATGTCGTGCTCGACGAGGAGAACGGACATTCCGGCGCGCTTGAGACGGTGCAGCAGCGTGACGAGTCGGAGCTTTTCGCCAGTCCGCAGGCCGGCCGCAGGCTCGTCCAGCAGCAGCAATCTCGGCCGACTGACCAGCGCACGCGCGACCTCCAACAGCCTGGCCTGCCCCATCGCCAGGCGGGAAGCAGGTTCATGGGCCAGTCCTTCGAGCTCGACGATTTCGAGTGCCCGCCAGGCCTTCGCGAAGGTCGCGGCCTCCTCGGCACGGTCCAGGCCGAACATGCCGGCGATCATTCCCGATCGACCCTGCGCGTAGGCGCCGAACGCGACGTTCTCGAGGACCGTCCGTTCCGGAACGATCCGCACGTGCTGGAAGGTGCGGGATACGCCGCGATGGACCAAGTCGCACACCCGGGACGGCGGCGGCGCGCCCATAAGCGAAACGCTTCCTTCCGACGGATAGAGAAGGCCGGTCGCGATGTTGAACGTCGTCGACTTTCCCGCGCCGTTCGGTCCGATGAGACCGACGATTTGGTCCGCAGGAACCGAGAACGTCACGTCGCGAAGTGCCTTCACCCCACCGAAGTTCTTCGCGATCCCCTTAACCGACAGCAGATCTTCGCCGTCCGCACCGCGCTTCGACGGCGTCAGTTCGATATTGCGCGTCGGCCGCACCACCGAGAAGTCCGGCCAAAGTCGCTGCAGCGCCGACCAGATGCCGCCTGGCCAACGCAGCAGGACCCCGACCAGCACGACGCCGAACACGATCATCTCGACGTTTCCGGAAAGGCCCAGCATGCGCGCCACAATGTTCTGGAGAAACATCTCCAGCGCGGTGACGGCCGACGCGCCAAGTACGGCCCCGAACGGGTGCGACATGCCGCCGAAGATGCATGCGATCAAAAGATTGACGCTCGAAGTCAGCCCGAAGGGCGCCGGGCTGATGAACTTGAAGTAGAAGGCGTACAGACCGCCTGACAGCCCCGCCAGCGTGGCGGCCACCACGAAGACCAGCAGCCTTAAGCGCGTGGCGTTCACACCGAACACCTCCGCCATTTCGATGTCGGACTTCAGCGCCGCAATCGCGCGTCCCGTCCGGGTGTTGAGCAGCCGCGAGAGCCCTCCGCCTGCGATTGCGACGATGGACCAGACGAGGATCGCGAACCCGCGGTCGTCCACCAACTGGAACGAACCGATCGACAAGGGCGGGATCTGTCCGAATCCGGAGGCGCCGCCCGTCACGTTGCCGGCGGCGACGATACCGGCGCCGCAGGCCATTCCGATCGCCAACGTCGCCAGCGGCAGGAAGTGCCCCTTCAGTCTCAGCGTGATGGCCCCGATGATCATCCCCATGATCGCGGACGTCGCGACGCCGGCGAGCAGCGCGAGCACGGCCGGCACGCCGTGGTCGCGCGCGAGGATCGCCGAGACGTAGGCGCCGACGGCCATGAACGCCGCTTGTCCAAGCGAGACCTGTCCCGCGATCAGCAGCAACGTGAGCCCCATCGCGGCGATGGCCGACAGCCCTACGGTCACCAAGAGCGTGACGTCATACTGCGGACCAAGAGTGGCGATCACGGCTGCCACGACGAATAGCGCAGCGGCGACGACGAACGAGGCCACGCCGGGGGTGCGCCACGACCGCACGTCCGACGCCCGCTCGAGCTGGGAGGAGGAAGGCATGTCAGTGTCCATGGGTTTCGGGAGGACGCGCCGCGTTCCGCCACAGCAGGATGGGGATCACCATGAGATAGACGACGACGTCGCGATAGGCGCTGGCCTGGTAGGCCGAAAAGGACTCGGTGAGCCCCACCAGCAGCACGCCGACGAGCGCCGTCGGATATTCGACGATCCCGCCCAGCGCGGCCGCGACGAAGCCCTTCAAACCGATCGGCAGACCCATGTCGTAGTTCGCCGTGATCAGCGGGGCGAGCAAGAGGCCCGAGAGCGCACTGAAACCGGCGCCGATCGCAAAGCCCATCTGGCCGGCGACGCTCACCGGGATGCCGCAAAGCTGCGCGCCCGTCCTGTTCACCGCAGTCGCCTGCAGCGCCTGGCCGATCAAGGTCCGCTCGGAAAAGAGATACAGGCCGACCATCGCCGCGACCGACGACAGGCAGATCCAGAGGCTCTGATAGGTAACGAACACCGGCCCCAGCGCGAAACCGCCATCGATGACGGGCGGAACGGACCGCGGCTCGGCGCCCCAGATCACCACCGCAACCCCGTGCAGCACCATATAGACGCCGACACTGACGATCAGCAGCACGATCGACGACGCGCCCGAGACGGGCTCGACCGTCAGACGATAGGTCAGCGTGCCGAGCGACGCGGTGGCGACGAGAGCCGCCAGTACAGCAAACCAGTACGATCCCGGCAATAAATTCGCGATAGCTGCACTCGCAAGGACGGCGGATATCCAGATAGCGCGCGACGCGAGAATCCGCAGGCGCATCCGGTTGTTCAGCCGTCGATCGGCAACATCCTTGAGTGCGAAGGCCGCAAGGCCGCCGGCTACGATGGCACTCAGGCCATTGAACGATCCCGAAAGCGCACTCGCGAACGAGAGTGCCCCCAGCGTCACATACTCGCCTTGGGCGATGTTGACCACGCGGGTGACCGTATAGACGACGATCAGACTAAGGGCGAGCAGACCGTAGACGGCGCCATTGGTGACGCCGTCAGAGATCAGGAAGAGGACCGTGTCCAGCAACGGATCATTCCTCGATCAGGACGAACTTGCCGCCCTTGATGATCGACAGGAAGGTGGATCGCTTGTCGAGGCCGAGATGATCGGTCGGCGTGACGTTGAAGACGCCGTTCACGCCTGCCCAATCCTTCGTACGCTCCATCGCATCCTTGACCGCGACCCGCATCGACGCGAGATCGTCGGGCTTCGCCCCTGCGGCAAGAGCCGATTGAAAGGCGTTGACGGACAGCATCATCGCGTCCCACGATTGACCGGCGAAGAGATCGGTCTTTCCCTTGCCGTAGGCGCCGTCGTAAAGCTCCGCGAACTTGGTCAGCACGGGACGGAGCGGATTGTCCTTGCTGATCTGATCGTAAACGTTCGGTGCGCCCACGCCGACGATGGCACCTTCCACGTTGGCCTTGCCGATATCGACGAACGCGTTGATGGAAGAACCGCCGCCGTGATAGATCGGCCCGGTGTACCCGACGCGCTTCAGCGCTTCATGGGCGAGGTCCGCGGACGGCGGAATCGCGTGCACGTACACCGCATCCAGCCCCGCCTGCTTGAGCCGCAACGCCTGAGGAGTGAAGTTGGTGTCCTGCCGGGCGAAGCGCTCGGTCGCGGCGAGCTCAATTCCGAAATCCTTCGCGATGTTCTGGAGCTCCTTGAGCCCGCCCTCGCCGTACGCATCCTCCAGGCCGAAGAAGCCGATCTTCTTGATGCCCTGCCGCTTCATGTAGTCCAGCGTGCGCTGGAGCATCAGCTTGTCGGACGTCGGCGTCTTGAAGGTGAACGGCCTCGCGCTCGCGGGCTCGATGATCGTCGCGGACGACGCCATCGAGATCATCGTGACCTTGGCCGCACTGACCGTGTCGATGATGGCCATGGAACTCGGGGTCGTCGTGCAGCAGACCACGACTTGCGCCTTGTCCTCCTCGATCGCCTTTCGGGTCAGGCTGACAGACTTGGTCGGATCGGAGCCGTCGTCGTACGCGATGACCTTGATCTTGAAGGGCAGATCGGTCCGGGCCGACCAGATCTTGTCGAAGAGTTCGACGGCGTTGCGCTCCGGAGCGCCGAGCGCCGATGCCGGGCCCGTCACGGCGACGATCGCGGCGATACGCAGTTCAGGCTTCTCCTGAGCGACCGCAGGGCCCGATACCGGCAACCCGATGGATACTGCGGTCAGTAGCGTCACGCCCAGCGCAGTGAGGCGTCGCATAGTCATCATTCTCATGTTTCCCTCGCGGTTGCCGTTTCCGCTGGCAATGGTGGCAGCGCCGGAGGGGGTGCGCTGTATCTGAGGATACATCGGCCAATTTGTGCCGCCCGATACAGACCGGACGTCTACAGACCGGTAGCTCTTTGCTCCGAAAACGGGCGATTCTGCAGGAGGCAACTGGACTATGGACGGAAAAATCACGCGGGAATTCCGCACGCTGTTCCGCAGGCTGACGACCGGCGTGACGTTAATTGCCGTGGCGGGAGAGACGTCGCCGGTAGGCATGACGGTGAACTCGCTGACGCCGGTCAGCCTCGATCCGCCGCTGCTGTTGTTCTGTGCATCGCTGACCAGCAAAACGGCGGAGAGGATCGCCAAGGTCGGCTCGTTTTCGGTAAATATTCTCTCGGCCGATCAGCAGGACGTTTCGACGCACCACGCCGGGAGACCTCTCGCAGAGCCTACGTGGCGCTGGCAGGAGAGCGAATCCGTGCCGTGGATCGAAGGCGCGAATGCGACCTTCCGTTGCCGATTGGATGCCGAGCATCCCGGCGGTGACCACCGCATCCTCATCGGCCGCGTCGAGGAGATGTTCGGTCCGTCGGCCCCGGCGACCACTCTGCTCTATCACGGGGGGAAATACGCGCGGCTATCCTACGAAGACGCAGAACCCGCTGGGCGCATCGACGAGCTCTGGTGGACGGGCTAAGACCCTACTTGCGCAGGTCCTTCATGAGAATCGTGAAGCCGTCCTCGACCGAAAGCAGTCCCCTCTCGCGCAATCGTCCGAGAGTACGGGTCACGGTGACGCGGGACGTGCCCGTCATCGAAGCGATCTGTTCGTGGGTGAGGTGTGTCAGAATCTTGCGGCCTCGTTCGTGATCGACCGCGAACATCTCGCTCAGGCGGCCGAGCAGTTCGAGGATCCGCTCCTCCGGATCGTTGGAGACCAGATGCTCGAGCCGGAGCGCAAGAATGCGCTGCTTTAAGCTGGTCAAGCGTAGCAACGCCAGTGCGAACTCCGGGTCTTCCCGCATAAGCCCTTCGATGCGAACCGTATCGAACACAAGCGCTTCCGTCGTCTCGACGGCCACCGCGCTCGAGAACCTAGGTAGCCCGTCGAAGGCCGCGCCCTCTCCGCACAACGCGTTCGGCCCCATGTTCTCGAGCACGACCTCGGTACCGTCCCGCCGGAAAATTGAGACCTGAACCAGACCGGACTTCACGAAGTAAAAGGACGAATTGATCTCGCCCTGCCGGTAGAGCTGCTCGCCCTCGGTATATCGGCGCGACCGCACCTTTCCCTCGAACGACAACAGTTTGGCCGCCAGCGCGTCGGTCATTCGCCAGGTAGCGGCGGGCTTCTTCGTCATTTGGGCGATCCGTCGATTCTTCGAAATGAACGGCCTACGGGTATCCGGCGATACAGCGGGCCAGGCACGGTCAAGTTACGTCGGGAGAATGTTAGCGCGAGAGGAGACAATCGCAATGGCCTTGGCCCAACGGACCGCCGGCTCCGCTTCGATCGAAGCAGGGCCCGAAAAGGTGATCGAGAAGACTGCAGCGCTCGTTCCGTGGCTCAGCGAGCAGGCTGGCCGGATCGAGGAGGCGCGCCGAATTCCGGCTGACGTGGCAGAACGGTTGTTCGAGACCGGTGTGTTCGATCTGATGCGGCCCTCCCACTTCGGTGGGTACGGAGCCTCCCCGCAATACGCATGGGAGGCCACCTTCCACGTCGGGAGAGGCTGCTCATCGAGCGCCTGGCTCGCCGGATTGACCAGCGCCAACATCATCATGCTGGGCAAGTTCTCCGCGGAAGCACAGGCCGATGTATTCGCCGACGGCGTTTCTCCGATCATCCCGATGCTGACCGGCGGCGTCGGCCAGGACATCGTCGTCGAGCCGACGCTAGATGGAATCGTGCTGAGCGGTCGCTGGCGATACGCATCAGGCGTCGACGTCTCCGACTGGCTGGGCATCCTCATCAACATCCCCGACAAGGGCGGCGCGCCCACCCCGCACGTAGTGCTTGTGCCTCAATCCGAATTCACGATCGATCATCAGAGTTGGCGCGTGATGGGCATGCGAGGCACTGGTAGCAAGAACGTCGCGCTCGCCCAAATCCTTCGTTCCCTCGCATCGATTCATGAGCTGGGCCGAGCTTCAGGCAGGAAAGAAGCACCCCACCTGCCCCAACACCGAGCCCGTCTACGATTTTCCGCTGAACACGGCCAACGCCATGTCGGTCCTCGCCCCGACACTCGGCGTTGCGAGCGCCTGCAGCGAAGAAGCCATAAAGATCATGCGCAGCCGCATCAGTTCCGGCAACCAGCAAGCTCAAATCAACGACAAGATCGCCCAGGTCGATGCTGGAACCAGCGCGGCGAACATGAGCTTTTTACGCGAATTTCTGTTGTCCGAGACAGAGTCGATCGAGCGGCAGATCCGCGCGAGTGGAGCCTTGTCTCTTGAGGAAAGAGGCCTCAGCCGAACGAAGGTCGCGATTGCATCCAGGCAGGCGCTCACCTCGGCGCAGCGGTTGTTCGCGTCGCTCGGCGGATCGCTGCTTCCGGAAGGCACGCGCATAGAGCGCCTGTTTCGCGACATTCACGCGATGAGCTCGCACTTCCTGCTTCAGCCCGAGCCGATCTCGGAGGCCTACGGCCGCCTCTTGCTCGGTCTCGAACTAGCTCCCGGCACCCGCCTTTGAACCACCGATCGAAAAGCAAGGACGTTCCATGACCAAGAAGACCTACGCCTCCAAGGATCCGATATTCGCCGCAGCCAGCGGCGGCACGATCTTCGATAAGTTTCAGTATTCGTCCGCAGTGAAGGCCGGCGGTCTCGTCTTCGTGGCCGGGCAGATCGGCCTCAACCCTGACGGTACGATCCCGGAAAAACCGGAACAGCAATTCGTCAACGCTTTCGAGCGGCTGAAGCTGGTGCTCGAGGAGACCGGCTGCGAGATGGGTGACCTTGTTGAGCTGGTTTCCTATCACGTCGGGCTGACATCCCATTTGGCCGACTTCATGAAGGTCAAGAAAAAGTACGTGCCGGGGCCGTTTCCGACATGGACGATCCTCGACATTGCTGGCTTGGCGCGACCGGGCCTGATTATCGAGATCAAGGCGGTCGCCTCCGCCCGCGACTGACGAGTTCGCGCGAGTGCTTCCTCCCAGACTTCGCGCCCCGGCTTCGCTGCGAGGCCGGGGCACTTTTTTCCGGCGTATTGCTGGCGGATTCGCGCCTTGCGAAATGCCCTATACGACAACGCCTCTTGAAGTGAGGCTTCTTTGGCACGACAGAGTGGCCGACGACCCCTCACAAGAGTGGCTTCACGATCTCCTTCGTCGAGCGACAGAAGAGCTTCGGAATGGCTCGGATCGCGATCAGTAGGATCTGTCAGTATCGACGCGGATATGACCCAAGCACGCGAATGTCAGAGTGCCTTCCGAGCAGTCGGGCAAGACCATCCATCTTCTCATTCCCAGCGACCTCAATCAGATAGCGATGCCTATCGAGGGCTGCTTTTGCCGGTCGCTCATAAATCGTCAGGATCCGGACTACAGCACCTGCAAAAGAAGCGAGCAAGGAAGCAAGATCCGCATCACTCACAGTGGCGAGCAACGACGTTTTGTCGGTATCGGTTGGCGAAGGGCTATTCTTGCCCAGTACCCACCAGCGCGTGACATTGTGCGGGCCCTCCTCTATCCCATCCACCAGCGAATGCAGCCCATAAACCGACGCGCCAATTTTTGGGCCGATGGATGCCTTGTCCAAGGATTCGCTGTTGGCCACGGCCCGCGCCGCCGCTCGCCGCCGCCATCCGTCGAACCTGCGGCAACTGCTGATCTAACCAGGGCTTGACCTCGTCAAAGGCAACGGGATGCCCGAGGACCTCTCTGACATCTTCCAGACGCGTCCCATGTCGAGCAAGAAGGCTATAGCCAAGCATTTTGGGATATTCGGCGACGATCCTGACGTTCGGCAGGGCGAGGATTGGATCCAGATACGGCGTAGCTCCAACGAGCGAGGTCGTGACAGGAAGGCAGGCACGCTCGATCTTCCCGGTCTGATATGCTGAGAGCAATTCGTCTTGAGACAGAGGGACCAGGTCCGACGTTCCGAACAGCTCAAGGCAGGCCTGGTGAGTCCATGATCCGGCCGGCCCAAGATAGCCGATCTGCCCGGCCGCCGCAGCAGTCACGGTAAGCATGTGCAGTGTGCCACTCGCTGCTGCGACGAGAGAGAGTGCGATCTGGAAAAACTGTCTGAACCGCGGCAAAACGCCATGGAACCTCTCCTAGAGATATCACGATCCCACCTTAAGCAATGGCCCCTCCGCCGCCGACCAAAACGGTCGAGCCGCTTGCAAACGGCGTCTTCGCCAAAAAAAACACTGCATTCCCCATGTCTTCGGGGCGCCCCCACGCGGTTCTTCGCCGCGTTGCCAAACATGGTCGCGCGGTCGCCCTCCGACTCTGACCGCCTATTCGCGGCCGACCAAGGTCAAGTTCGTCGGTGTGCGGGACACGGTCGGTTCGCTCGGGCTCCCCATGTGGAGCATGGCGGCCAAGGTCCGCAAATATCGGTTTCTCGACACGCTCTGCGGCTCGATAACAAGTACGCCTTCCATGCGTTGGCGTTGGACGAGCACCGGAAGAATTTCGAACCCACATTCTGGACCAGGACGGATAGGGCCGGGCACGAAGGAGCCGCCGAACGGCAAATCGACAAGGTCGAGCAGCGCTGGTTCGTCGGCGCACATGCCATCCATGCGTTGGTTTCGCTGAAATACGAGTTGTGAGGACCTCGAGAAGCAGATGCGGGACGAGTATCTCGGGGCAAATGCAATCCCCTTGTGTGATGGCGATACCGTAGAAGGCATCTTCGATACGGCCTCGCCATTTTGGGGAACGATACACCGAATTCGCCGAGCCTACACAAAGTATGTGGAGTGTTCAGAAACGCAATCAGCGCGACAGCGGATCTAGATCTGGGCAGCACCAAGCTCAGGGGTCAGCCAGGGAAGGCTTCGGAACGTGGCCTGGATGATTTAAAACCAAGCTCATCTCCTTGATTTTGGCATCGATCTTACTAAGAACAGCAGCTGGAAAGACTTCCCGCTCTGGGAGGCGCCACCAATGGTCGTTCGCCAACGATACGCCCCCCTCGATGGCCGAGAAAACCGCCGGTTCGGGTAGACGCGCGCGATTGGCGAACTTTCGCCAGCGATCAGGAATAAGCGCTTTGAAGGATTTCTCTTCTCCCAAAGAGAGCGCCATGTCGTCCTTCGGAAAATAAGCAGTGGTTGATCCATAACTGGAGAATCTCCACCCTTGGGAAGACGGCCACATATTAGATCGGGTTGACCTTCCCGTTAACGACGATGACGCGGCGATGCGCGAGGCAAGGAAACTAGCTATCAGACAGCCGGTAGAACTCTGGAACCGCGCGCGTAAGATCGCGACGTTTCAGCCGCCAAATCCCGACTCGTGAGGAGAAACTCGTTCGCGGGGAGGCCGAGCCTCCCCCGTGCAAAAACGGGCAGCATGAGATCGAGATCAGTCGAGAACAGTCTCGCTTCGCCGCGTATCCTGTGCTGCATCTCCTGCCGAGGCGCGCCTTTTGACGATGGTCAGCCGAGCGACGACAGCAGCCTCGGTGCGCCCGAGCTTCTGAGCAATCTCTCGCTGCGTCAGACCCGTTTTACGTATCAGCTGCAGAAGTCGATGTTCTTCCTCAGCGGACCACGATCCTGCTGCCATGCGAAAACTCTCCAAATCGTTTTGTACTGAAAATGCCAGCAACAATTGCAGTTTTCGCTAGCTGCGTCTGTCCGGTGTTTTGCGGGGGATACGCTCGGCCTGGGATTGACCGCGTATGCCCGATGTCGTGACTGGTGTTCATTATTGAACAAAGCAACCCCTTCATCGTTAGTAGATCATCACCGGCCAAGCTCTTTCCGTAGGCGTCGGCGGCCGAGAGACCCAACGTGCTCCAGCCTCATAAGCGAGGGAGCGCGGCCATGGCCGATTGGCATGTGATCAATCGCATCTACAGGTCTCAACTGCGGGTGCTGTGCATATTTAACCCAATGTCCTGAGTTGAGCTTGAAGTCCTCGGGCCGATGCTTGGACCTCGCCAAGGCGAGGAACGGTTGCCCCGGATAAGTGGTTTTCAGTTCATAAACAGGCTCTTCTCCCTGGTTCTGCAGCACGGGCTTCCCACTCCCGTCCGGTACGGCATCTCAGCGAGCATCATGCTGACCTGCGCTGTACTGCAGATCGCGCTGCAGATGCATACCGGCTCGCCTGGCTATTTCCTGCTGCTTCCGGGCGTGTTTCTCTCAGGCCTGATCTTCGACCGCGGCTCCGGAATATTCGCAGCCATCATCGCGGTCGCGGTCGGCGCCTACGTCAGCTATGCCGGCGGCAACGGCATCGACTATTTGGCGGCCAATGCTCTCTTCGCGATCACTGCAACCGGGACGGCCGTCGTCGCAGAATTTCAACGTGCCGAACTGCGGCGGGTAGTCTTGGCGGACAAGACGAAAGCCTTGCTTCTGCAGGAGATGGCCCACCGCACCAAGAACAACCTGGCGATCCTCGGCGGGATGATCAGGTTGGAGGCACGGCACGGAGGTTCAGAAGCTGCGGCCGCGCTGGAAGCCACGGCGCGCCGGCTGCAGGTCATGGCGGAGGTTTACGACCACCTCTCGCCCACGCGGGACTCGCGCTCAGTTAACATGCGCTATTTCCTGAACGACGTCGTCGAGAAGGTGTTCCAGTCCTTGGCTCCTTCCGGACCGATCGCATTCCAGGTGGTCTGCGACGACGTCGACCTCGCCAGCAACCATGCGCTCGCGATCGGGATGATCACGAACGAGCTGGTGACGAACTCGATCAAGTACGCTTTTCCCGGCGATAGACCCGGCCACATCGCGGTCACGTTCTCAAGTGGCAGTGACATCGAGCTCTCGGTCTCCGACAACGGAGTAGGCCTCCGGGAGGCGGAAGAGCCGGGCGGATTGGGATCGCGGATCGTTCAGCTGCTCGCCCAACAGCTCGAAGGCGTTACGTCCTACGAACGGCTCGATCCGGGCCTCAGGGTCCGGGTGCGGGCGTATCCTCGATAGTGGCGCGTTCGGCGCGAGAAGGATGTCCCGATAAGTGTAGGCTGGGGATCGTCTTAAGCAGCCCCTGGGCAGAGGTTCGCGGCTTTCACCCGCGGATCCCTGCAGTGTTGCACAACCATGATTCCGCATGAGGATCAGCCGACGGCGGCAGCGAAGAAGAAGACCGCGCGTGGCGCAATCAAGACCAAGCTCGATAGCCACGGAACCAGCAAAATCGCCAGCTGGGTAGCGCTCGTCGACGACGGCATCACAACTTTCGCTCTAGTTATCTACTAAGTTGCAAATAAAGCCGGCTGTGCCGCTTCCCCGCAGCATCATTTTGGCTCGAAGCCGTTCCCAGCCCCCCTTTTTCTTCGCCACAACATCCGGTTGCACGACTAGCTCATAATGTTCGTTCCTCTTAGGCAGCAGCCGAGCATAATCCTGGATATGATCAGTTCCCCACATCTTTGCGGATTCGCGCCAGGGCAGATGCACGCGCCTCGTTGAGTTGCTCGATCATCAGAGGTTCGATTGTGCGGGATGCACATCGCAAATTGTCCTTGCAGACAAAACCAGATAGGGCGATCCTACAGCTCGCGCGCGCACTTGCTCGTCTGGCCGCAAGGGAAGATCATGAAAAGCACCTCGCCCATCGACGCGACAAGGAAGAGAGCGACGATCTATGCTCGATTCTCAACCGATCTTCAGAACGAACGATCGATTGAGGATCAGCTTTCACTTTGTCAAAGCTATGCCGAGCGCGAAGGCTTAACTGTTATCAGCACCTATCAAGACCGGGCTCGTTCGGGCGGCTCAGTCATGGGGCGCGAAGGCCTTCTCCGAATGTTGGACCAAGCGCGGGAGAAATCCTTTGACGTATTGATCGTGGAAGCACTCGATCGCCTCTCTCGCGACATGGAAGATCTTGCGGGGATTCACAAGCGGCTCTCTTTCCTCGGGATCGAAATCCGGGCGGTCCACGAAGGCGTTGTAAACACCGTGCTAGTCGGCCTTCGCGGCCTGGTAGGGCAACTCTACCGTGAGGACAACGCACATAAAGTGCGTCGTGGCCAAGCGGGGCGGATCAAACAAGGTTTGGCTGGAGGCGGCCTGACATACGGATACGTCCCGGTCGCTGGAAGGAATGGCGAACGAGCCATAGTCGAGGACGAGGCACAAGTGATCCGGCGCATCTTTCAGGAGTACGTGAACGGCCGTACGCCTCGCGAAATCGCGCACGATCTCAACATGGATAGGATATCACCGCCGCGGGGGCGGGCATGGAATGCCTCAACAATTAATGGCAACCTTCAGAGAGGTGCCGGCATTCTGCAGAACGAGCTTTATGTGGGGCGGCTCGTCTGGAACAAAGTCAGGATGGTGAAAGATCCCGACTCGGGAAAGCGCCTGTCACGACCAAATCCGAAGGACGACTGGCAGGTTGCTGAAGTGCCGCATCTCGCAATTGTCAATTCAGAACTATTCGCGGCTGCCCAGCATCGCAAAGAAGAGCGGAGTCACGCGCATCCCAGCCATCAACGTCGGCCTCGTCGGATGCTATCTGGCCTGCTCCGTTGCGGCTCATGCGGCTCGGGTATGGCAACCAATGGGCGGGACAAATCAGGGCGTGTTCGTGTTCGCTGCTCCGCGGCGACCGAGAGCGGCACGTGTCCTGATGCCAAGACCTTCTACTTGGATACGGTCGAAAGTGCGGTCCTCAGCGGGCTAAGGGCCGAATTGCGCGCCCCAAAAGTTATTTCGGAGTACGTACGCACCTATCTGGAGGAGCGGAAGCGCCTCGCAGCGACATCACAGGCGAAGCGCCAGCGCCTGGAGCAGCAGCTTGGTCAACTTAATCGAGATATTGAACGACTGGTGGATGCAATAGCGAAAGGACACGGCGATCCGTCGGTCCTCGGACCGCGATCGACAGCGTTAGATGCCGAACGAAAGCGGATCTCTGCGGAGTTGCAGAGCGAACCACCTCCTCCAAATGAAATCGCGCTGCATCCCGCCATCTTGGAACGATACGAGCGGCAAATCCGTCGGCTTCAAGAAGCACTGGGAAAAAGCGTCAGGGCTGGCGACGGAGAGGCCGCAGAAGCTATCAGGGACCTTGTGGATACGGTCACTGTGTTCCGGGATCCTGCCAGACTTGGCGGAGTAGCGATTGAGATAGCAGGTCGTTTGAATGCCCTGCTCGGCCCAGCTGCCTACCCCAACTTGGAGAGGGGAGTGTGGGGAAAGATGGTAGCGGGAGAGGGACTTGAACCCCCGACCCCAGGATTATGATTCCCGTGCTCTAACCAGCTGAGCTACCCCGCCACGGGCTCGCGATCGGCGGCGTCGAGCCGCACCTTGCGAACGCGCGGCATATAAAGAGCGGCATGCGCGCCTGTCAAGCAAACCCAAGCGTGACTGCAACTTATTGCAGACAGGGGCTATTTCGGCCGGACCGTCGGGTCGCCGCCGGGGCTGCCGGGCGGTGGAATCACCGGCGTGTTGCCGCCCTCTGGGGTCGGCGCACGCATTTCGGGATCGACGCCGGCCGGCGGGCACAACACCCCGTCCGATTTGGCGAGCTTATCACCCAGCGGCTGGCTGGCCTGCCCGGTGGTGGTTCCCTCGGGAGCCGCAGCCCCCGGACGCGACGGCTGCTGTGGCGCGCAATTCTGATTCTGGGCGGCGCGCTGCGGTGCCGGCGGCGCGGTCTGCGCCGGCGGCGTTGCGGGTGTCGGCGGCGCCTGCGCCGCGGCAACAACCGGCGCCAGCATCAGCACACAGGACAATGCGAGTGTTCGGTTGAATCTCATGACGAGAAAACCGGGACGAGGCGCCGATGTTCCCTGTCAAAATCGCCGCCGTCTCACGATTTGCGGAAGCGGATCAGCGAGAAGTGCCCCATCGGCGGCATCGGCCTGCGTTCCGCGAGGCTGACGCCGCCATGCTTCGCGGCCCAATTGGTCAGCCGCTCCCACGGAAATTCCGGACGCCAGCCGAGCCGCCGCGCCAGCGGCGCGAAGGCGAGCTCGAAAATGCGGCGCGGGCCGCTTTCGGCGCCGATGTGATTGACCAGGATCAACTCGCCGCCCGGCTTCAGCACGCGAATGAAATCGTCGAGCGTCGCTTCGGGATCGGGCACCGCGGTGATCACATATTGCGCGACCACCGCGTCGAAGAACGAATCCGGGAATGCGAGGTTCTTGGCGTCCATCACCGCCAGCGTCTCGACATTGCCGAGGCCCAGCGCGCGCACGCGCTTGAGCGCGCGCCGCAACATCGGCTCGGAAATATCGACGCCGTAGAGTTTCGTGCTGCGCGAGTAGTCCGACAGCGACAGACCGGTGCCGACGCCGACGTCGAGCACGCGTCCGCCGATCCGATCGGCTTCCGCGATCGTCGACTGACGGCCCTGATCGAACACCTTGCCGAACACGAGATCGTAGATCGGTGCCCAGCGGCCATACGCCTTTTCGACCCCGTCGCGGTCGATGTCCCCAGCCATTCCCCTGCCCCGAATTCAGCTTTGTTTGCGCATGATCGCTTCGGAAAACCGGTTCCCACTTTTCCGGATCATGCGCTATCCGCGAACCGCTTCCGCAAGCGGCGCCATCGCATCCTGCGCTGCAGCGCGCGCGACGCGGCTCGCACTCGCACTCCTGATGAAGCCGCCGCCGAGCACGCGCGCCTGCCCCGACGGCGCGTCGTAAAACACGCAGGCCTGGCCGGGCGACACGCCCTCCTCGCCGGCGACGAGCTCGACCTCATAACCGCCATTGGCGGCGCGCAGCCATGCCGGCTGCGGCGCACGCGTCGAGCGCACGCGGACATAGATCTCGATGCCCTCGCCGATCACGCGATCCAGCGCGCCGTCGCCGATCCAGTTGACGTCGCGCAGCGCGATGCGATCCATCCGCAGCGCCTCGCGCGGTCCGACCACGACCTGGCGCGTCGCCGCATCGAGCTTGACCACATAGAGCGGGTGGCCGGATGCGATGCCGAGGCCCTTGCGCTGGCCGACGGTGAAATGAACGATGCCCTGGTGCTGGCCGACGACATTGCCGGCGAGATCGACGATATCACCCGGCGCGATCGCATTCGGCTTCAGCCGTCCGATGATGTCGGTGTAGCGGCCGGTCGGCACGAAGCAGATGTCCTGGCTGTCCTGCTTGTCGGCAACCTCGAGCTCGAAGCGCCGCGCCAGCTCGCGGGTCTGCGGCTTGGTCATGTCGCCGAGCGGGAAGCGCAGGAAGTCGAGTTGCTCGCGCGTGGTGGCGAACAGGAAATAGCTCTGGTCGCGATCGGCATCCGCCGCGCAGACCAGCGAGCGCGATCCGTCGGCCAGCCGGCGCGAGGCGACATAGTGGCCGGTGGCGAGCGCCTGCGCGCCGAGCTCGCGCGCGGTCGCCAGCAGATCGCGGAACTTGACCGAACGGTTGCACTCGATGCACGGCACCGGCGTCTCGCCGAGCGCGTAGCTGTCGGCGAAATTGTCGATCACCGACTGCTTGAAGCGGCTTTCATAGTCGAGCACGTAATGCGGAATGCCGATCCGCTCGGCGACATTGCGGGCATCGTGGATGTCGCGGCCGGCGCAGCACGCGCCCTTGCGATGGGTCGCAGCGCCGTGGTCGTAGAGTTGCAGCGTGATCCCGACCACGTCATAGCCCTGCGACTTCAACAGCGCAGCCGTCACCGACGAGTCGACGCCGCCGGACATCGCGACGACGATCCGTGTGTCTTCAGGGCGGCCTTCAAGATCCAGACTGTTGAGCATCTCTAAGCGGTCATTGGTCACTGTCGCGGCGACGTCATACGCTCCGCGACGGAATTGGAAAAATCCTTTGTCCAGAGAGCCTTAGAACGTGTCCAAGACCGGGTCGGTCGGTTCGGGACGCGTCGGCGGCCACTCTTAATATAGGCCGTATTCCGACGAGGCAATCCGGCCGACACCGTGCCTTGCCGCGCGCGGACGGCAAATCTTGCCGCCGGGCAAAAAAGGAGACCCGCCGGGAACCCGCTTCAGGGCTCCGAGGCTACTCATAACCAGCTGAAATAACTCACCATTTATTGCACCCGCGGGTTGGCCCGCTCCTTGCTGACATAACGCCGGAAGTCTCATTTGCGAGGGTTGGCAGTGGTCAGCGTGACGTCGGAAGCATTGGCAAGCCGGTCTTTTCAGGCCACGCGGTCGGCGCGGCCCGATCCCGCCCCGCAGGCGGGGAACGACGGCTTTGCCGCGCTGGTCGACAGCAGCTCTGCGTCCGCGAGCGACAGCAGCCGCTACGACTCGCCGCCGGCGCCAGCGCCGGCGCGCCGTTCCGACGATTCGTCCTCGACCACCGACATCCGCTCTCGCGACGACAGCACGGCGCCCGACCGGACGTCGCGGGATGACAAGACCGTCGACGACGACAGCGACACCGGCACCCCGCGCAAGACCAAGTCGAAATCGAAAGCGGACGGCTCGAGTTCGAGTACCGATGCGCCATCCACTGGTGACAAGTCCGCCGCGACACAAGCGACCCCGGCGCAGGATCCGGCCGGTGCGGCAGCCGCCGGCGCCTTGATTGCTCCGGTCGCCGCGGCGGCGACTGCCGCTGCAACAACGGCCACCACGCCATCCGACCAGCCCACCGCACCGCTCGCGATTGCAGCAGCGGCCATCGCGGCAAGCTCCGCCATCGCCGGCACCGGGGCCGCGACCGGCACCGGCGTGCCGGCCGCCGCGGACCCCGCCATAGCGGCAACCGGCACCGCGAATGCCGACAAGGTCGCCAAGGCGGCCGGCGTCAAGACCGAGGCTCAGATCGTCACCCCCGATGCGGCCACGGTTTCCGGCGCAGCAACTGCGACCGGCGATGCGACGCTCGCCGCCACCGTTGCCGCCGGAACGCCGGCCGCGAAAGCACCGACGCAGACCAAGGCACAGGTCGCCGCGAAAGACGCAACCGCCGCAGCGCCCGCCGACCCCGATGGCGCGGCCCCGAGCAGCAGCACCACCGCGCCGGCCAATCCGACGACGGTCGTTCCCGCGGTCGCGCAGGCGGCTGCGGTCTCCGGCAAAGCCAAGGCCGCCGCGGACGGTGCCGCCGATGCCATCAAGGCCGATGCGAGCAGCGGCGACGGTGCCACGCCGACGCCGGCGGTCGGCGGCCACGCAGCGGCGCAGGCCCAGGTCACGACACCAGATCCGAGCGCGCAGGCCGCGAATACATTCCAGGCGCAACTGGCGAGCAGCCAGACGACACCGTCTGCGACCGCGCAATTGACCGTGACCAACGCCGCGCAGAACGCCGCCGTGCCGCTCAGCGGCCTTGCGATGCAGATCGCGGCCTCCGCCAAGAGCGGCAAGAGCCGCTTCGAGATCCGGCTCGACCCTGCCGAGCTCGGCCGCATCGATGTCCGCATCGATGTCGACCGTAACGGCCAGGTGACCTCGCATCTCACCGTCGAACGCCCGGAGACGCTGTCGATGCTGCGCCAGGACGCCAACCAGCTGCAGCGCGCGCTCGACAACGCCGGCCTGTCGACCGGCAACGGCGGATTGCAGTTCAGCCTGCGCGATCAGTCGCAGTCGGGCCAGAACAACAATAGCCAGTCGAATCCGAACGCCCACCATTTGATCGTCGCCGAGGAGGACAGCGTTCCTGCCGCGGCGGCCGGCCGCTCCTACGGCCCCGCAACCGGCGCCCTCGGCGGCGTCGATATCAGAGTGTAAGGAGTTCACCATGGCAGTCGATGCAACCATGCCGACGCCGGTCGTCTCGGCACCCGCCACCAACAATGGAACGAGTTCCGGAAGCAGCAGCAGCAGCAGCGGCCTGACCACGTCGTCGCAGGGCATCGCCGACAATTTCCAGACCTTCCTGACGCTGCTGACCACGCAGTTGCAGAACCAGAACCCGCTCGACCCGCTCGACACCAACCAGTTCACCCAGCAGCTCGTGCAGTTCGCCGGCGTCGAGCAGCAGCTGAAATCCAACGACCAGCTGAAGCAGTTGATCGCGATCGAGAAGAGCGCGCAGTCGACCCAGGCGCTGGTCTATGTCGGCAACACGGTCGCGGTCGACGGCAGCAAGACGCAATTCGACAAATCGGCGACCTGGAATCTGGTGTCCCCGCAGGCCACCAGCGCCACCATCACGATCACGAGCTCGACCGGCCAGACCGCCTACTCCGGCAATTTCAACCTGAAGCAGGGCAACGCCAGCTTCGTCTGGGACGGCAAGGGCAATGACGGCACGCAATGGCCGGCCGGCACCTACACACTGACCGCCACCGGCAAGGATTCCAAGGGCAACGACCTAGCGATCTCGACCGAGATCCAGGGCATGGTCGACTCCGTCGACCTCACTGCCTCCCCACCGCTGCTCTCGATCGGCGGCCAGACCTACACCACCGACAAGATCAAGCGCGTGGTGCGCGGTGCGACTGGTGGCAGCAGCTAGTTCGAGACTTGGCTGGATTCTGCCGACACGGCTCTGAACTTCGCAGAAGATGCAGAGGCCCTTTGAGGGTCGCCGGTGCGCGTCGCACACGTCTGTCGTCCCCGCGGCAAGCAGGGACCCATGCGCCGGGGCTTGTGTCGTGAACGAGACTCGTCGTTCCAGCATCGCACAACAATCTGCATTTGTGGTTATGATTCCCTGTGTTCGCCGGGACGACGATGCTGATGGTTCTCGCGCGGTAGAGCTCAACCCGTCATCGCCGCTCAAAGGCTTCGCCTTTGCGCGGGGATGACGGGGATAGGTTTGCGCACGCATCCGCACTCTCGCGACATCATCTGTCCGAAGTTTTGCATTTCGTTTCGCCGCTCTGGAGGCAGAGGGCGCAGGGAAAGCCGGGCGCCGATCGCACCCATGGGTCCCGCGTAATAAAAAACGCGGGAGGTAGGACCACAGGTGTAACCGGGAACACCCCGGCTTTCCCTGCGCGATGGTTTTACGGCTTATACGTGCTCGCCCCGGTGAGACTGGGCTTTTTTGTCACCGTCCTTCGCGAGAACGCTCACGCGTTCCGCCAGGAGACACCTGCCGCTAGGGCGTCAGGTCTGCACGACTTCGCCGTCCGCTACATTGCGCACGTCGTCAGTGCGCAAGCAGCGTCCACCGCATCTCACCGCAACACTCCTGACGATGCGCAGCGCCCCTCGATCGGGTGAGACCGGCGAACCATACACTGAGTTATCGTTACGATAAACCGAAATATTTCACTTCCGAGAGCTTGCGCCGTCGGGCAACTCAGGATTATATTCCGCAGTTTTGCGATGGCAGCGGTCTCGCGCGCCGGTGCAACGTCCCACCCACGGCAGACACGATCAGAAGTAAATGCGGAACGTCAGCTATCTGTAAGCTAGCCGACGCTATCGTGATTTCCCGCGCCTGACCGGCCCTTAAACCTGCGCAGCGACCCGAACCGCCCGCCTTCGACCACCCGGGAAAGAGTTAGCTCGTGAATCCGATACGCCCTCCATCGCCCGACAGCGCCCAGAACGCACCCCGGCAGGCGATCGCCCTTCCTCCCCAACTCGCCGAGACGATGGCCGAGAACGCGCGGCTCAAGACCATCGCCATCACCGTCATGCTGGAGATTGCGGCGCTCCGCGAGCGACTGCCGGCGGCCGAAGAGTAGTCGCCGACAGCCCTCGCGCGACCGCGACGCGCTCCGATCTTCTGGATCGGCGGGGGCATTGTGCCTGGCTGCAATCGCAATCTGCCTTTGGTCCGATGGCCTGTCCTGGCGGCCGACGCCGAGCCCGCAATGAGGCATTGGTTGAAACCGCGCCAATTGCTCGAATGGCTTTTGGCGCACAACTGATCGTCAGCTCCTTTCCAGTCTCCAACGCTCCCCTCGCGAACGGCGCGACGGCTGCTCCACGGCAAGCCGGCACCCTCAACCAAAGGGTGAATCCGGCACTCACCGCAGTTGGCAAGGTATGCCGGGTGGGTTGTAATCGGAGACCACGAGATTTGTCAGCAGCTGGGAGACTGCCGATGCGGCCGCCTGTGACACTCAAGTACCGAGCTTTTCTGTCCTACGCACGCGCGGACACCAGCTGGGCGACGTGGTTGCATCGGCGGTTGGAAGGATACCGGATCGACCCGAATCTCGTTGACGGAGAGACAGACATTGGTCGGGATCCGCAAACGTTGCGACCCATCTTCCGCGACCGCGAGGATTTTGCCGCGGGACGCGGGCTGACGGAGGCCACGATCGCTGCCGTCGACCAAGCGGCGGCAATGATTGTGGTGTGCTCAGCTGTCGCGGCGGGCCGCCCCGCGGTCAATGAGGAGGTGCGGCTGTTTCGATCGCGTCATCCGAAACGGCCTTTGATCCCCGTGATCGTCGACGGGACCTTTCCGGACAATTTTCCGCCTGCGTTGAGGTTCGAGCTTGGAGACGACGGCAGTGTCACTGAGCGCCCCATCACCATCCTTGGGCCAGATCTGCGTGAGACCGGCGACGGGCGCGAACTCGGGTTGGCCAAGGTGATCGCAGGCCTGACGGGGCTCGACACCGACGTCGTCTTCCGCCGTGCAGAGCGCGCCAGGCGCCGCAGGCGCAAGTACGTTGCCACCGCCTCGGCGGTAGTCCTTGGCGTGGTGACTTCACTTGGCTTCTGGTCGGAACTACAACGTCGTCGCTTCGTCGATTTTTTCGAGCTAGCCAGTACATTCCAGTCATTCGAGATTCCCGATGCAACCGCAGACGTGGCTGCTCGCAAACCGGGTTGGGGCTCTCCACGTGAACTCGCACGAGAGACCTTGGACGCGGCACGGCAGATCGCTTCGACTCCATGGAGCCGAAGGAAAATTCTTTGGTTTGATGATAAGCCGCAGCTGAGTCGGGCTGCGAAAGATGAGTTTCGTCGGAGGATGCAGGGGGTTGGCATCACAATCCGGGAAATGGACGACATTGAACTTGCAAAGAAGAGCCTAATCGATCGTTACGATGCGATTATTGCAGACTACGGGAATCCGAAGGATCGATTCGCCTATCAACTTCTGGCTGAGGTCAGCCAGCGGGGACTGAGCACCCCGCTAGTCGTCTATGCAATGGCTGAAGAGTCCGCTTATGCCAAAGAGGCGATATGCTATGGCGCTGTAGCGAGGGTGACTGAAATTGATGCTCTCTTTGCAGCCGTGCTACGAGGCATGGAACGCGCTCCCGTTACACGTATCTCGAGTGAGCAGCTGCAGAAATGCATCGATGAAAAGGTCAAACCTTTCGATACGCCCGATTGGCGCCAATGGCTTCTTGAAACGAAAGCCGGGCAGACGCCGACAACGCCAAAGTTGAACTGGGATTGAAAGGCGGCCTCCGCGGAGTATCGCCGCTACCCGGCTGTTGCGTCATTTCGAGCGGCGGCCGTGGGCCAAAGTACGCTGGCCGGCGCCACTCACTCCGCCAGTCCCGCGGCAGCGAGGATCAGCCGCGCGATCGGCTCGGGCTGCGAGATCAGCGCGAGGTGGCTCGCCTTCACCTCGATCGTGGTGGCACCCATCCGCTTCGCCATGAAGCGTTCGAGATCCGGATTGATGGTACGGTCTTCGGCCGAGACGGCGTAGTAGCTCGGCTTGCTGCGCCAGGCCGCGTGGCTGGTCCTGCCGGTGAGCAGTTGCTTATGGAACGGCTGCTGCACGGCATAGAGCACCTTTGCTTTTGCTTCCGGCAGGTCGCCGGCGAAATCGCGCAGGAAAGCCGCTTCGCTCAAGCGGCCCTCGTCGCCGTCGAACACGATGCCGGCGCTCGCCGGCGGCGTCGGATAGGTTTTTGCCAGCGCAGTGTAATCCTCATTCGCATCGGGCGCGCGCGCCGCGACATAGACCAGCGCCGACACATTCGGATGCACGCCGGCCTCGGTGACGATCATGCCGGAGAAGGAATGGCCGACCAGCACGGTCGGACCGTCCTGGCGATCGAGCACGCGCTGCGCCGAGGCGACCGCCTCCGGCAGCGTGGTCAGCGGATTCTGCACCGACGTCACATTGAGCCCGGCCGCCTGCAGGCGCGGAATGACTTCGGACCAGCACGAGCCGTCGGCAAACAGGCCGTGCACCAAAACGACGTTGCGCGCCTTCACCGGCGGCGTGGTTGCGGCCATGGCGCGCGAGGACACCAATGAGGCTGCCGCGCCAGCAAGCAAGGCAGCCGAGAAAGTGCGTCTGTTCATGATCATGACAAGGGCTCGGGGTGGTCGGTGGGTGAAATGCGCCCACCTGCGGTGAGCGGACAAGTTCTCCTACGCACGCCAGGGCACGTGGTTACGCGCGGCGCCGATGTGACGATCAAGGATCGGTGAACGGGATGCGGACGCGACTTTTCGACAGGCAGCGTGGCGTGGCGCAGAGATTGCGAGAGCAAGTCTCAAATCGATCATCTCGCCCGGGGCTTACCCCTCTCCCTAACCCTCCCCCGCAAGCGCAAGAAATGTGAGGGACGCGCTGGCGGATGGGTTCTCTCCCCCCTTGCGGGGGAGGGTTAGGGAGAGGGGTACCGCTTGCTCAGGAGCCCGACGTAAGGAGCACAGCCAGGATGTGGCTGCCCTCGCCGCCCCCCTGTTCCCGGCCATTCCAACGAGATTCGTATTGAACGCTTGGGCTTAGGCAAATTTTAAACCGGTGGGCGTAGGTTACCACTTGCGAGTTCAGTGGTTGAGAGTTTGTGAGTACGCCATGACAGAACCCCATCGCCCGAGGGTGAAATACGTCATCGGGCCTGACGGCAGCCCGTTAACGATTGCGGATTTGCCAGCCCCCGGTACCAAACGGTGGGTCATCCGCCGCAAGGCCGAAGTCGTCGCTGCGGTCCGCGGCGGCCTGCTCTCCCTTGAGGAGGCCTGCAGCCGCTACACATTGACCGTCGATGAATTTCTTTCCTGGCAGTTCTCGATCGACCAGCATGGTCTGGCCGGGCTGCGCACCACCCGCATTCAGCAATATCGGCAGTAAGTCCCCGCCGATCCTGTGGCATTTGACGAAAACCGGCCTCGCTTTGCGAAGCCGGTTTTTTTCATGTCCGCGTTTTTGCCGCGGTCCTTAACCTTCGTTAACCATATGGAAACCATACCCTAGGCAATATTTGCCCAGTCGGACCCGCGTGGGCCGAATCCCTGGGGGCCGTTGGTGCAAAGTCTGGTTGCTTTCCTGAGAGGTCTTGGTGCGGCCCGCCTCGCGGCCATGGTTGCGGTCACCGCGGCCCTGATCGGTTTCTTCGCGTTCGTCATCATGCGCGTCACCACGCCGCAGATGACCACCCTCTTCACCGACCTGTCGACCGAAGATTCCTCCGCCATTATCAAGGAGCTGGAGCGCCAGGCGATCCCGTTCGAGCTGCGCAATGACGGCGCCGCGATCATGGTGCCGAAGGACAAGGTGACGCGGCTGCGGATGAAGCTCGCCGAGGGCGGCATGCCGAAGGGCGGCGGCGTCGGCTACGAGATCTTCGACAAATCGGACGCCTTGGGCACCACGAGCTTCGTCCAGAACATCAATCATCTGCGGGCATTGGAAGGCGAGCTCGCCCGCACCATCCGTGCCATCGACCGCGTGCAGGCCGCGCGCGTCCACCTGGTGCTGCCGGAAAAGCCGCTGTTCTCGCGCGAGACGCCGGAGCCGTCGGCCTCGATCGTGCTCAGGGTGCGCGGCGCGCTGGAGCCGCAGCAGATCCGCGCCATCCGCCACGTCGTCGCCTCCGCGGTCAACGGGCTGAAGCCGCAGCGGGTCTCGATCGTCGACGAAGCCGGCCAGCTCTTGGCCGACGGCGCCCAGTCCGACGCCGACGCCGCGGTCGGCGACGAGCGCCGCGCCGCGTTCGAGAAGCGGATGCGCAAGCAGGTCGAGGACATCGTCTCCTCGGTGGTCGGCGCCGGGCGCGCCCGCGTGCAGCTCTCCGCCGACTTCGACTACAACAAGATCACCCAGACCTCGGACAAGTTCGATCCCGAGGGCCGGGTGCTGCGCTCGACCCAGACCCGCGAGGAATCGAGCCTCACCGCCGACAATTCCGGCCAGGTCACCGTCGCCAACGAGCTGCCGGGCAACCAGAACCAGGACAACGCCGCCCGCGCCCGCGACCAGAGCAAGAAGAGCGAGGAAACCAACAATTACGAGATTTCCCGCACCACCAAGACCGAGGTGACCGAGGCCGGCCGCGTCAACCGCATCTCGGTCGCGGTCCTGGTCGACGGCGCCTATTCCAAGAACGAAAAAGGCGAGATGGTCTACCAGGACCGCAGCAAGGAGCAGCTCGACCGTATCGCCGCTTTGGTCCGCTCCGCGATCGGCTTCGACCAGAAGCGCGGCGACCAGGTCGAGGTCGTCAACCTGCGCTTCGCCGAGCCGCCGGCCGCCCAGCCGATCGCCGAACCCACCGGCCTGCTCGGCATGCTGCAATTCACCAAGGATGACGTGATGTACGTCATCGAGCTCGGCGTTATGATGATGCTGGGCCTGGTCGTGCTGTTCATGGTGGTCCGCCCGCTGGTCAAGCGCATCGTGGCGGCCGACGCCATTCCGTCGCTGGCAGGCAGCGGCCTGCCGGCACTCGCCGAAGCCCATGCCGAGAGCGCCGGCGCGACAGGCCAGGCGCTGATCCCGAGCGGCAGCGGCGCGGCGCAATTGATCGACGTCGCCCAGATCCAGGGCCAGGTCCACGCCCAGGCCGTGCACCGGGTCGGCGAGCTCGCCGAGCGCAATCCGAACGAAACCGTCTCCATCGTCCGTCAATGGCTGAGCGAGCCGGTAGAGAACTGACATGGCCGCCGTACCCCAGACCACCAACGCCAACGACATCGCCACCGTCCTCTCGACGCTGGCGAACCGGCAGAGCGCGCGGCCCAAGGGCAAGCCGCTGCCCGGCCCGAAGCGCGCCGCGATCCTGATGCTCGCGCTCGGCGAGCAGTATGGCGGCAAGATCTGGTCGATGCTCGACGACGAGGAGGTCCGCGAGCTGTCGGTCCACATGTCGACGCTCGGCACCGTCGAGGCCGACGTGGTCGAGGATTTGATGCTGGAATTCGTCTCGCGGATGTCGGCATCGGGCGCGCTGATGGGCAATTTCGACGCCACCGAGCGGCTGCTGCAGCAATACCTGCCGGCCGAGCGCGTCTCCGGCATCATGGACGAGATCCGCGGCCCCGCCGGCCGCAACATGTGGGAGAAGCTCTCCAACGTGCAGGAAGAGGTGCTCGCCAACTACCTCAAGAACGAGTACCCGCAGACCATCGCCGTGGTGCTGTCGAAGCTCAAGCCGGAGCACGCCGCCCGCGTGCTCGCCATCCTGCCCGAGGACATCGCGCTCGACGTGGTCGGCCGCATGCTGCGGATGGAGGCGGTGCAGAAGGAAGTCATCGAGCGCGTCGAGCAGACGCTGCGCACCGAGTTCATGTCGAACCTGTCGCAGACCCGGCGCCGCGACGCCCATGAGGTGATGGCCGAGATCTTCAACAATTTCGACCGCCAGACCGAGACCCGCTTCATCACCTCGCTGGAAGAAGAGAACCGCGAATCCGCCGAGCGCATCAAGGCGCTGATGTTCACCTTCGACGACCTGATCAAGCTCGATTCCGCCTCGGCCCAGACGCTGATGCGCAATATCGACAAGGACAAGCTCGGCGTCGCGCTGAAGAGCGCCAATGAGGAGGTGCGCAGCTTCTTCCTCGGCAACATGTCCTCGCGCGCCGGCAAGATGCTGATGGACGACATGGCCGCGATGGGCCCGGTCAGGCTGCGCGACGTCGACGAGGCGCAGGCGCTGCTCGTCAACCTCGCCAAGGACCTCGCCGCCCGCGGCGAGATCACGCTGACCAAGAACCGCGCCGACGACGAGCTGGTGTACTGATGGCCGCACCTGCGAAATTCCTGTTCGACACCGACTTCTCGGCTCCCGACCGGGCCCGCGAGCGCGCGCCGACCCCGGCCGAAGTCGCCCAGAAGGTCGCCGACGCCGAGGCGCGGGCCTACCGCGCCGGCTACGAGGCCGCGCTGCGCGAGGCCAAGGTCGAGAGCGACCGCCGCATGGCGCAGGCGCTGGAGGAGATCGGCGCCGCGATCAAGGGCATCGCCGCGCGCTTTGCCGGCATCGAGACCCGGATGGAGACCGAGGCCGTCGACGTCGCGGTCGCGGTCGCCCGCAAGCTCTGCAATGAACTGGTGGCGCGCGAGCCGCTCGGCGAGATCACCGCGCTGGTCTCCGACTGCTTCTCGCATCTGGTCGCAACCCCGCATCTCGTGGTCCGCATCAACGACGCGCTCTACGAGGCGGCGCATCACAACATCGAGCAGATGGCGGCGCATTCCGGTTTCCAGGGCCGGCTGGTGATCCTGGCCGAGCCGACGATCGCGACCGGCGACTGCCGGATCGAATGGGCCGACGGCGGCGTGGTGCTGGAGCGCGCTGCGATCGAAGGCAAGATCAACGAACTCGTCGGGCGCTATCTGGCGTCCCGCGGCCAGACCGGCTGAAGGGCATTGAGGGCTGAACCATGAGCGACACCGACACCCAAGTCCCGCTTCCCGATCTCAACGCCGCCGACGCGCCCGGGATCGACGACATCGGCTACAACGAGGACGAAAATGCCGCGCGCATCGCGGCCGACCTCGAGGCCGTGTTCGACGTGCCGGTGCAGGTCTCGGCGGTGCTCGGCCGCTCCAAGATGGACGTCGGCGACCTGCTGAAGCTCGGGCCGGGCACCGTGCTCGAACTCGACCGCCGGGTCGGCGAGGCGATCGACATCTACGTCAACAACCGCCTGGTGGCGCGTGGCGAAGTGGTGCTGGTGGAAGACAAGCTCGGCGTGACCATGACCGAAATCATCAAGGCAGAACGCTCTTAAACGAATGCAACGGTAGCGCGCGGAACCTGCGCGACCAGACCAACAGGAGATCATCATGCGGCTTCTCATCGTAGGCACCCTGAAGGGCCAGCTCACGACCGCGACCAAGATCGCGATGGACAACGGCGCCTCGGTGACCCACGCCGAGGCCGCCGAACAGGCGATGAACGTCCTGCGAGGCGGCAAGGGCGCCGACCTGCTGCTGGTCGATGTCGGCCTCGACATCCGCGACCTGGTGATGCGGCTCGAGGCCGAGCACATCCACGTTCCGATCGTCGCCTGCGGCATCTCCAACGACGCCCGCGCCGCGGTCGCCGCGATCCATGCCGGCGCCAAGGAATACATCCCGCTGCCGCCCGACCCCGAGTTGATCGCAGCGGTGCTCGCCGCGGTCGCCAACGACGCCCGCGACCTGATCTGGCGCGACGAGGCGATGGGCCGGGTGATCAAGCTGGCGCAGCAGATCGCGGGCTCCGACGCCTCGGTCATGATCACCGGCGAGTCCGGCACCGGCAAGGAAGTGCTGGCGCGCTATGTCCATTCCCGCTCGGCCCGCGCCAAACGGCCGTTCATCTCGATCAATTGCGCGGCGATCCCGGAGCACCTCCTGGAATCCGAACTGTTCGGCCATGAGAAGGGCGCCTTCACCGGCGCCGTGGCGCGCCGCATCGGCAAGTTCGAGGAAGCCACCGGCGGCACGCTGCTGCTCGACGAAATCTCCGAAATGGACGTGCGGCTCCAATCCAAGCTGCTGCGCGCGATCCAGGAGCGGGTGATCGACCGCGTCGGCGGCACCAGGCCGGTCCCGGTCGACATCCGCATCATCGCGACCTCGAATCGCAATCTGTCGGAGGCGGTGCGCGAGGGCACCTTCCGCGAGGACCTGCTGTTCCGCCTCAACGTCGTCAATCTGAAGATTCCGCCGCTGCGCGACCGTCCGGCCGACATCCTCGAGCTGGCGCAGCACTTCGCCAAGAAATATGCCGAGGCCAACGGCCTGCCGGTCCGTCCGATCTCGACCGAGGCCCGCCGCGTCCTGACCGCGAACCGCTGGCAGGGCAACGTCCGCGAGCTCGAGAACACCATCCATCGCTCGGTCCTGATGGCGCAGGGCGACGAGATCGGCCCCGACGCGATCCTCACCCCCGACGGCGATCGCCTCGACCTTGCCAAGACCGCGCCCGCGGTGGCGCATGCGACGCTGGCCGCCGAGCAGGTCACCCGCGCGCTGGTCGGCCGCACCGTCGCCGATGTCGAGCGCGACCTGATCCTGGAAACGCTGAAGCACTGCCTCGGCAACCGCACTCATGCCGCCAACATCCTCGGCATCTCGATCCGCACGCTGCGCAACAAGCTGAACGAGTATGCCGACGGCGGCATCCCGATCACCCCGGCGGGCAACGGCGCGCCCGACTATCAGCGCATGGCGAACGCCGGCTGAGCAACGGAAGGCGGCGGAGCGATCCCGCCGCCTGCCCCAGGTCACGAATAGTTCGGCGCGTCGGGCTTGCGAAAGATCCGGATCGGATCGCCCGGCGTGATGTCGCGGCCGGTGAACGTCACATAGGCATACAGCGCGAGATAGGCGACGGCCATCGCACCGACGAGATAGAACAGCCAGGTTCCCACGCGCTTCATCGAACCGTCATGCCTCCGAAATCTCGCGCGCTAGAGCATGATCCGGAAAAGTGGAAACCGGAATTCCGAAAAGATCGTGCTCAAACAATGAGATGAGAATCATGATGCGATTCCGTGGAAACGCATCATGATCCGATCTGCTGATCAAGGAAGCGCCCCGGCCAACATGCCGCGCCAAGCGCTTTGGCCGTTCCTCCCTTGAATCTTGGGAACAGTTGCCGTATTCAATCTCCTATTGCGCTTTTATATTTTGACAACTGGAGAGTGATATGGCCCTTTACGCGCAGACCAGCGGCACCCTGTCCACCAACTCCGGCACTTTCACGCCGATACAAGGCCTCAGCCTGACGATCCCGGAGGGCGTCGGCACCACCGCGATCGTTACGCTCAACGTTCCGAATCCCTACGCCACCGGCACCGATATCCCGGGCGGCATGTTCGGCGTCACCATCAATGGCAAGGTCTCGCCTGTCGTCGCGAGCTTCACCTATAACGAAACCCCGTCGAGCTTTGGCCGCATCCCGACCACGCTCGTGGTCGGGATTGCGCTGGGCAATACGGCTCAGACCATCCAGGCCGTATGGGGTGGCGTTCGCGGCAGCACTGTGATCATCGACAGCCCGGCGTCACTGAGCGCAGTCTTCTAAAAGCCGATCCGGACACGCAACGCGGGCTAGCGCACGCCGCGGGCATGGACGTGACGCGACGGCAGGCTGACCTCGGCCAGCCTGGCTGCGTCTTCGTCATGGTCGATCGCGACGTATTCGCCGTGCCAGTAGGCCAATGCGGCGGTGCGCTCTGACGCGATCACGTCGAGCACGCGGCCGATGACGATCGCGTGCGAATGCCGCTCGATGATCTCCTCGACCTCGCAGTCGATCGCGGCCAGCGCCCCGACCAGCAGCGGCACGCCCGATGCGCGCGTCGTCCATTCGGCGCCGGTGAACCGCTCCGCGCCCTTCAGGCCGCCTTTGCCGGTGAAGCGCTCGGCGATCTCGAGCTGGTCCGCGGTCAGGATGTTGACGCCGAACGCGCCATGGCGCGCGATCAGGGGCCATGACGAGGCGGCGCGGTTGATGCTGACGATCAGCGACGGCGGCTCGACCGATAGCGACGACACCGAGGTCACCGTCATTCCCGAAATCTCCTTGCCCCGCCCGGCCGTGATGACGCTGACGCCGCCGGTGAGGTGGCGCATCGCGCCGCGGAAGTCGGCGGCCGCCACCGCTGATACGATCGAAGCATTGCGGACGAGGGAATTCATCGCGACCTCACAGGTTATCTTCGCTGCCTTCGAGCAGATGCTTCAAAATCTCTCCTTCCAGCGCGGCGAGTTCGGCCGAGCCGCGCCGGCGCGGCCGCGGCAGGTCGATCGTGACGTCCTGCGCGATGCGGCCATCCTCGATCACCAGCACGCGGTCGGCGAGCGCAACCGCCTCGGCGACGTCATGGGTCACCAGGATCGCGGTGAAGCCCTGGTCGCGCCAGACCCGCTCCAGCAATTGCTGCATCGAGATCCGCGTCAAAGCATCAAGTGCGCCGAGCGGCTCGTCGAACGCCAGCACGCGCGGCTGGCTGACCAGCGCCCGCGCCAGCGCCACGCGCTGCTTCTGGCCGCCCGACAGCACCGACGGCCACTGGGTGCGCTTGTCGCCAAGGCCGACCTCGACCAGCGCACGCTCGGCGCGCGCCTGCGCATCGGCTGAGGAGCGCTCGCGCCCCAGACCCACCTCGACATTGGACAGCACCCGCGCCCAGGGCAGCAGGCGCGGCTCCTGGAACATGACGCGGACATCCTGCGCCCGCGGCTCCTCGCCGAACGCAATGCTCCCCGCCGTCGGCGCGTCGAGCCCGGCGACCAGGCGCAGCAGCGTGCTCTTGCCGCAGCCGCTGCGGCCGACGATCGCGACGAACTGGCCGGAGGGAATATGCAGGTCGATGCCGCGCAGCACCTCATTGTCGCCGAACGATTTGCGCAAGCCGCGAATGGTCAGCGACAGGCCGCGGGCCGCGCTGTCCGATCCTCGCCGCAACTGCCGCGCCTGCACGACGATGTCGGCGCGCTCGACCGGCTCGGCACCGGCGGACTGGAAACGAAGCGCTTCTTGCATGCTCATTCTCACTTCTTCTGGAAAGCTGGGTGCCACGACAGGGTCAGCCGCTCCAGCGCCCGCGAGGCGCTGTCGGCGAGCTTGCCGAGCAAGGCGTAGATCAGGATCGAGAGCACGACGACGTCGATCAGCATGAACTCGCGCGCCTGCATCGCCATGTAGCCGAGGCCCGACGAGGCCGCGATGGTCTCGGCGACGATCAAGGTCAGCCACATGATGCCGAGCGCAAAGCGCAGGCCGACGAAGATCGAGGGCAGCGCGCCCGGGAAGATCACCCGGCGGAACAGCTCGCCGTCGGTCATGCCGTAGATGCGGCCCATCTCGATCAGCTGCGGATCGACCGTGCGGATGCCATGCAGCGTGTTGAGATAGATCGGGAAGAACACGCCGAGCGCCACGAGAAAGAGCTTCGCCGTTTCGTCGATGCCGAACCACAGGATGACGAGCGGAATCAGCGCCAGATGCGGAATGTTGCGCACCATCTGCAGCGTGGTGTCGGTGAGCTTGGCCGACAGCTGCGACAGGCCGTTGGCCAACCCGAACACGAAGCCGATGCCGCCGCCGATCACAAAGCCGATCGAGGCGCGCCAGAAGCTGACCCAGATGTTGCGGATCAGCTCACCTGACAGCAACAGCTTCCAGCCGGCGAGTGCGACGTCGGTCGGCGCCGGCAGCACACGCGACGGCACGTAGTCGGTGACGCAGGCGAGCTGCCAGATCAGCACGATCGCCAGCGGCACGATCCAGGGGATCAGGCCGTCGACCTTGGGCAATTTGGGTGCGCCGACGCGCGGGAGTGAATCGATCAAGCTCATGATTGCGATGCCTGTTTCTGCGGCCGATATTCATTGCCGATGGTCTCGCCGAACGGCCCGGTGTTGACCCGGATCGGCGTCACATTGTTGCCGTGCCCGAGCGACAGCAGCGGGAACACCAATTCGGCGAAGCGATAGGCTTCCTCGAGATGCGGGTAGCCCGACATGATGAAAGTATCGACGCCGATGTCCTGATACTCCTTGATCCGTGCCGCGACGGTCTCGGGATCGCCGACCAGCGCGGTGCCGGCGCCGCCGCGCACCAGACCGACGCCGGCCCACAGGTTCGGGCTGATCTCGAGCTGGTCGCGCCGGCCGCCATGCAGCTGCGCCATGCGCTGCTGGCCGACCGAGTCCATCCGCGAAAAGATCTTCTGCGCGGCGGCGACGGTGTCGTCGGTGACGTACTGGATCAGCTCGTCGGCCGCTTTCCAGGCCTCGGCATTGGTCTCGCGCACGATCACATGCAGACGGATGCCGAACGACAACTTGCGGCCGCGCTGCGCGGCCACGGCTTTCACCTTGGCGATCTTCTCGGCGACCTGCGCCGGCGGCTCGCCCCAGGTCAGGTATTTGTCGACGGTATCGACTGCGACGTCGATGCCGGCGTCCGACGAGCCGCCGAAGTACAGCGGCGGCCGCGGCGTTTGCACCGGATTGAACAGTAGGCGGCCGTCCTCGATCCTGATGTGCTTGCCTTCGACATTGACCGTCTTGCCGGCGAGCAGATCGCTGTAGACGTTGAGGAACTCGCGGGTCACCGCGTAGCGCTCGTCATGATCGAGGAAGATGCCGTCGCCCTTGTTCTCGACCGGATCGCCGCCGGTGACGACGTTGATCAAAAGACGGCCGTTCGACAGCCGGTCGAGCGTCGCGGTCATGCGGGCGGCGACGCTTGGCGATTGCAGACCGGGCCGCACCGCCACGAGATAGCGCAGGCGCTCGGTCCAGGGCGCGACGGCGGAGGCTACCACCCAGGAGTCCTCGCAGCTGCGGCCGGTCGGCAGCAGCACGCCGTAATAGCCGAGCTGGTCGGCGGCCTGCGCGATCTGACGCAGATAGTTGAAGTTCACCTCGCGGCCGCCGATCGACGTGCCGAGATAGCGGCTGTCGCCGTGGGTCGGCAGGAACCAGAGGATGTTGGCGTTGGTTGCGGTGCTCACGTGCCCGGCCTCCATGCGACGTCGGAAATCTTGATTTGTTTGGGGATCAGGCCGAGCGCGAAGAACGTGTCGGCGACCTGTTGCTGATCGGCGACCACGCTGTCGGTGACCGGCTTGATGCCGTAGGCCTGCCGCTTCAAAGCGACCTCGACCACCGGCACCGACAGGCCGATGCTGGGCGCGAGCTGCTCGGCAACGGCGTGGATGTCGCCCTTGGCCCAGTCGTCGACCTCGCTGAGTTGCGCCAGCACCAGCTCGACGATCTTCGGATCGGCCTGCAGGAACTTCTTCGAGGCGAAATAGAACTGATAGTTGGCGACGACACCGGTGCCGTCGGCGACGGTGCGCGCGCCGGTCGCAGCCTCGGCCGCGGCCTGGAACGGATCCCAGATCACCCAGGCATCGACCGCGCCGCGCTCGAACGCCGCGCGTGCGTCGGCGGGCGCCAGGAACACCGGCTCGATCTCGGAATATTTGACGCCGGCCTTCTCCAGCGCCTTCACCAGCAGATAGTGGACGTTGGAGCCCTTGTTCAGCGCGATCTTCTTGCCCCTGAGGTCGGTGACCGACTTGATCGGGCTGTCCTTCGGCACCAGGATCGCCTCGCCTTTCGGCGCCGGCGGCTCATAGGCGACATATTGCAGCGGCGCGCCGGCAGCCTGCGCGAAGATCGGCGGCGCTTCGCCGGTGTTGCCGAAATCGATCGCGCCGACATTGAGCGCTTCAAGCAGCGGCGGCCCGGACGGAAACTCGGTCCAGACCACGGAGTAACCGACCGATTTCAGCTTCTGCTCGAGCGAGCCCTTGCTCTTGAGCAGCACCAGCTTGCCATATTTCTGGAAACCGATGCGGACCACCTTGTCCTGGCCATAGGTGGCGCCGACGCTCGCAGCGACGATGCTGACCGACAGCACCGCGCGGGCGACCCAGCGTCGAAACAAACGCGTCATGGGAATATCCTCTGCATTGAATGGACCAAGGAACTGAGCAAGGAATTGAGCAAGGCGCGCGATCAGGTCTGGGTGTTGCGCCAGACGATGTCGCGGATCGCGATCTGCTTCGGAATCAGGCCCAGCTTGAAGAAGCGGTCGGCGACGCCCTGTTGGGTCGCGACGATATCGTCGGTGATGGGCCCGACCGAGAAGCCCGCCCGCCGCGCCGCGATGGTCTGGATATCGAGCGGCACGCCGGTGACGGCGGCGAGCGATTGCGCGACCTCGTCGGGATGCGCCTCGGCCCATGCCGCCGTCGACGTCGTGACGTCGACGATCTGCTGCAACAGCGCGCCGTGCTTGTTCGCGAAGTCGCGGTTGGCGATATAGAACGAGTTGGTCTTGGTGATGTCGCGGGTCCTCACCAGAATGCGGCCGTTCTGCCTGGTCTCGGCGATCGCGAAATACGGATCCCAGATCGCCCAGGCATCGATGCCGCCATTGGCAAAGGCCGGCCCCGCATCCGGCGGCGTCAGATAGACCGGGGTGATGTCATCGTAAGTGAGCCCCGCCTTCTCCAAGGTCTGGATCACGACGTTATGGGCGCTGGATCCCTTGGTGAAGCCGACACGCTTGCCCTTGAGACCGGCGATATCCTTAATTGCCGAATTTTGCGGCACCAGGATGCCTGAGCCGTTGATGATCGGCTGCGCGGCGGCATAGACGATGGCCGCACTGGCGGCCTGCGCGAAGATCGGCGGGGAATCGCCAACCGCGCCGTAATCGACGCTGCCGACATTCATCGCTTCCATCATCGGCGGGCCCGAGGAGAACTCGACCCATTTCACGCTGACGCCCTGCGGCTTGAAATGTTTTTCCAAGGCTTCGCGCTGGCGCGTGATGACCAGCACGCCGTTCTTCTGGTAGCCGATACGAATTTCCTTCGCGTCGGCCTGTGCCTGCGCGCCTCGTGACAGCGCAGCGGCGGCGGCTGTGACCAGCGACAGTTGAAGGAACTCACGACGCTTCATTCCAAGACTCTCCTGACGATCAAGCGCGCATTCGCGCTGCACGATCATGCGAAGTCAGGATGATGGGGCGCGCGAATGAAGCTGTCGAGCACCGCACAAAAATAGCGATGCCTGCACTTCGATGCAGGCATCGCGCGTGTCGTTTCTTTTAAGGCGCAGAGCGCATGTAGCGAATTATTTTCCTCACGGAAACGCGAGGTCGCTGCACATCAATTGATCAGCCGGCAGCGGCGGCTTTTGGACCGACATTGACGGCGAGTTTACCGTAACGGTCGGTGAACGCCTGGGTGTCGATCTCCTCGAGCTGGATCGAGCCGTCGAGCACACCCTTCTTCCAGGCATCGTGCTCGGGATCGTGCTGGAACTCCGGCATCACTTCCTTGCCGAACAGCTCGAGCGACTCGCAGATGTGCTCATGCGTGTTCTTGCCGGCCTGGTTGAGCAGGATCACCTGGTCGATATGCGACGCGCGGAAGCGGCGCAGCTTCTTACGCAAGGTCTCCGGCGAGCCGATCAGGCCGCCGCGCAGCGCGGCCTCCTGCGCCTCCGGATTGTCGCGCTTCCACTTGTTGTACTCGTCCCACATGTTGACGGTGCCGGGCGCCGGCCGCTGCCGGTTCTGCGCCTGACCGTAATAGCGCAGCGCGAACTGGAAGAAGGTCGCACCGTCGGCACGCTTGCGTGCTTCCTCGTCGGTCTTCGCGCACATAAAGAACGAGACCAGTGCCATGTTCGGATTGATCTCGTAGTCGGCGAGCTTCTTCAGCCGCTTGGTGATCGCGTTGTAATAGGCGTGCACCCAGGCATGCGCCGCCTCGGCGCTGACGAACTGGAAGCCGAGCGCGCCGAATCCGTTCTGCCCGGCGCGTTCGATGGTCGGCAATTGCGAGCAGGCCATCCAGAGTGGCGGATGCGGCTTCTGCACCGGCTTGGGCACCACATTGCGCAAGGGGATGTCGAAATACTTGCCGTGATGCTCGGTGCCGATCTTGATGAACATCGGGAAGATCGCTGCGACAGCCTCCTCGAACACCTCGCGCTTGGTCTCCATGTCGCGGCCGAATGGCGTCAGCTCGGTGATCGAGGCGCTCTCGCCCATGCCGAACTCGCAGCGGCCGTTGCTGAGCAGATCGAGCACCGCGACCCGCTCGGCGACGCGCGCGGGATGATTTGTCGTGAGCTGGAAGATGCCGTGGCCGAGCCGGATGTTCTTGGTGCGCTGGCTGGCAGCGGCGAGGAAGGATTCCGGCGCCGGCGAGTGCGAATATTCCTCGAGGAAATGATGCTCCACGACCCAGGCGTAGTCGTAAGCCAGCCGGTCGGCGGTCTCCAATTGGGTCAGCGCGTTCTGGTAGAGCCTGAGCTCGTCGCCATCGTTCCAGGGACGCGGCAGTTGCAGCTCGTAGAAGATGCCGAATTTCATGGCGTCACTCCCAAGGTCCGTCCCCGACCGTTTGTTGTTTTCGGCAGTCTAGTGTCGCGGCGACCCAAGTCTAGCCTCGGGGACGAAACCCCAATTCCGCGCAGCGGAAGCACGCTTGATTGGAACGCGCGAATGGTTAGCTTGTACTGGCCTGAGTCGCGGCGTTATTGATTGCGCGCTCATCCCTCCGAAAGCTCATGACCACCTTTACGCCGCACCAGGATTCCGCGCTGAAAGCGGTCGCCGATTGGCTGAAAGCCAAGCCCGGCAAGAACGGCACGCCGCCGGTGTTTCGCCTGTTCGGCTATGCCGGAACCGGCAAGACCACCCTCGCCCAGCACATCGCCGAAGGCGTCGACGGCGAGGTGAAGTTCGCGGCCTTCACCGGCAAGGCGGCGCTGGTCATGCGCAACAAGGGCTGCGACGGCGCCTCGACGATCCACTCGCTGATCTACCGCGCCCGCGAATCCGGCGTCGAGCAGCCGAGCTTCGAGCTCTGGGACGATGCGCCGGCGTCGAAGGCCAAGCTGATCGTGATCGACGAATGCTCGATGGTCGACGCCGAACTCGGCCGCGACCTGATGTCGTTCGACTGCCCGCTGCTGGTGCTGGGCGATCCCGCACAGCTGCCGCCGATCCAGGGCGGCGGCTTCTTCACCGACGCCGAGCCGGATGCGATGCTGACCGAGGTGCACCGCCAGGCGCAGGACGATCCGATCGTGCGGATGTCGATGGATATCCGCGAGGGCCGCGAGCTCGAAATCGGCCGCCATGGCGAGAGCGAAGTGGTGTCGCGCAAGGAGCTCGACCCGGATCGCGTGATGAGCGCCGACCAGGTGCTGGTCGGCCGCAACAACACCCGCCGCGCCTACAACATGCGGGTGCGGCAGCGGCTGAACCTCGAGGATCCCCTCCCCGTCGCCGGCGACAAGCTGGTCTGCTTGCGCAACAACCGCAAGAAGGGCCTATTCAACGGCGGGCTGTGGCGGGTCAAGGCGCGCGCGCAGTCGAAATCCAGGATCATCACCATGCGCGTGATGCCGGACGAGGATTTCGGCCACAAGGTCACCAAGGTCTCGGTGCGCGGCGAATGCTTCGACGGCGGCGTCGAGGGCGTGCCGTGGGAGCAGCGTAAGCCGTATGACGAGTTCGACTACGGCTATGTGCTGACCGTGCACAAGTCGCAGGGCTCGCAATGGGACGACGTCGTGCTGTTCGACGAAAGCTTTGCGTTCCAGGATTCGCGCGCAAGGTGGCTGTACACGGGGATCACGCGGGCGGCGAAGCGGCTCAGCGTGGTGGTGTGAAAGTGCGACGCACTTTATAGACCCGTCATCCTGAGGAGCCGCGGAGCGGCGTCTCGAAGGATGCGCGGCCCGGCTGGGTGGCCGTCGATCCTTCGAGACGGCCGCTTTGCGGCCTCCTCAGGATGACGGGAGCACGTCACCTACCCCCCGTTGAACCACCACCATTTCCCTCACGAAACCGTGTGGCCGATCCCGTAACAAATCGCCCCCTCGCCCGTATTTTGAGACGTCGGAGCAGCCCGGCCTGATTTGCCAATGCCGGCTCCCGCTCTAGACTGGCCCCCAATTGCGATCCCACGAGGAACCCATGTCCAAGAGCTCCCTCAGCCGCCTTTCGCTTTGCGCCGCCGCGATCGGCGCGCTGGCCGTCACAGCTTTTGCCGTCGCGCCCTCGCTTGCTGCCGAGGACGCCGTGATCATCCCGCCGCCGGTCGCGAGCGCGCCGGAAACCGGCATCAAGACCGCGGTGCTCGCCGGCGGCTGCTTCTGGGGTGTGCAGGGCGTGTTCCAGCACACCGCCGGTGTCGTCAGCGCGGTGTCGGGCTACTCCGGCGGCAGCAAAGCCAACGCCGATTATGAGAAGGTCTCGACCGGCACCACCGGCCACGCCGAATCCGTCGAGATCAAGTACGACCCGCAGAAGATCTCCTACGGCAAGATCCTGCAGATCTTCTTCTCGGTGGTGCACGACCCGACCCAGTTGAACCGCCAGGGCCCGGATTCCGGCACGCAGTATCGCTCGGCGATCTTCACCACCAGCGACGAGCAGAAGAAGGTGGCGGACGCCTATATCGCCCAGCTCAACGCCGCCAAGGTCTACAAGAGGCCGATCGTCACCAAGGTCGGCGCGCTGGAGGCGTTCTATCCGGCGGAGGGCTACCACCAGGACTACCTGACGCTGCACCCGAGCCAGCCCTATATTGCGTATAACGACATCCCGAAGGTCGAGAACCTGAAGAAGATCTTCGCGGAGAACTACATCGAGAAGCCGACGCTGGTGGGCAGCAGCAAGGTCACCAACTGAGGCGATAGTCATCGTCATTGCGAGGAGCCAACGGGTCCGGCCTTGGCCGGCCCGATGATAAACTCCGCGAACGAAGCAATCCATCGTGCGTCCCCCACACTGGATTGCTTCGCTTCGCTCGCAATGACGACAAACAGGGAGTTTCCATGTCCGATACCAAAACCGACGGCAAGGTCCGCAAGAGCGAGGCCGAGTGGCGCAAGGAATTGACGCCGATGCAGTATGCCGTGCTGCGCGAGAAGGCGACCGAGCGGCCCTTCACCGGCGAATATGAGCATGATCCGCGCAAGGGCACCTATGTCTGCGCCGGCTGCGGACAGACGCTGTTCGAGTCCGACCAGAAGTTCGATTCCGGCTGCGGCTGGCCGAGCTTCTCCAAGCCCGCGGTCGAGAGCCATGTCGACGAGGAGCGCGACATGAGCCACGGCATGATCCGCACCGAGGTGCTGTGCTCGAAATGCGACGGCCATCTCGGCCACGTCTTCAACGACGGCCCCGGCCCGACCGGCCTGCGCTACTGCATCAATTCGGCGGCGCTGAAGCTCAACGAAGCGAAGTAACCCGCAGCGATCAACGCCCCGCGCGACCAGATCCGGTCCCGCGGGGCTTTGTTTCGGCGGCCGGCGCAACTACATCTTTGAGGATCGGCCGGAGGCCTTAACGACTCGCGGGCCGGAATGTGCTTTGATCCGGAATCGCGGGGCCGTAGGCGTCTCGCCGTGCGGCTGCCGCCTGTTCTGAGGAGGGCGCCATGTCGCTTGGACTGATCCTCATCATCCTGCTGCTGATTATCCTGCTGGGCGGCTATAGCGGCCGGATCCGCGGCTATGGCTATGGCCTCGGCCACTCCGGAATGGGGCTTTTCGGGGTGATTTTGATCGTGGTCGCGATCCTGGCCTGGCTCGACAAGATCTGAGAGCCGTAACGCATTGAAATAGAAGGGCTTATTCGATCGGACCCCGTGCTATGCGCGGATTCAGCATGTGCCCTGTCGAGGGCGCTTCTGGGGTCGCATTTTTGTCAAAGAGGCCTATATTAGGGATCGAAATGACATGTACGGCGCGTCGCCAAGGTTAGGCCGCCGTCCCCCAAATCCCTTACGCCACGCCAACTGACAAGAACACAAGAGGTCGTCGACCATGCGTCCCCTGCGTCCGTTCAACTACAACACGTCCGCCGAACTGTTCCCTGCCGCGATCCGCAAGAAGAAGCGGGCGGGCTTCGCCTACCGCCGTTTCGGCACTGCTGCCGAGGCCGTGCAGTTCGCGATGGAGCAGCTGCCGGCGGATTCGCTGAACGGCGCCTATCTGCAGGTCGAGGAAGCCCGTTTCGACCAGAATGGCATCCGCTCGCTCTATGAAAGCGAAGCCTTCCCGCTGCCGCGCCGTCCGCGCCCGGCTGCCAGCCAGACCGACGCCGACGCCGCATAAGATTTCTGCTCCTCGTTTAACGAAAAGCCCTCGGACCGATCCGGGGGCTTTTGTTTTTGGACGAGTCCTTCTAGCGAATAATCTGATCGGAAAACCACTGCACACTTTTCCGGATTGTTCGCCCTACAATCTCGGCTGCTTGTCCAGCCAGCGCCGCAGCATCCGCACATTGCGGATATTGGCGCGGAACATGACGTCGAAGGCGTCGCCGGCCACCGGCACCATGCCGATCACGCCGTCGACCGCGACATTGGCGAGCATCCGCGCGGTGATGTGCCAGGGCGCACCGAGCAGCCGCGCCTCGCGCACCAGCCACAGCGAGATCGCGGTCGTGATGATATCGCCGACCACCGGGATCAGGCCGATCAGCCCGTCGATGCCGTAGCGGACATTGGTGCCCGGCACCACGAAGGCGACGTCGAGCAGCCTTGCGATCATCTCAAGCCGCTTGAGCCGCTCCTCGCGGGTCAGATTGCCGAACGGATTGGCGCTGGAATTGCGGAAGTCGAAGCGGAAGCCGTCCTGAAAGCCTTGAAACTGCGAACCTCGGAACTGCGGATGCAGCGGGCCATCGCCGAGCTCGCGCCCGTCCTGATCGATCACCTTGCCGCGCGCCTGCGCCCCGCCGAAGGGCGGCCGCGATCGGGTGGCGTGGGGCGTGAAGATGTCGTCCTCGGGCATGGCCATCACATGGTAACGCAGGCAAGCGGTTCAAGTTGCGTCACATTACCACTGAGTCACGTTACCACTGAGTCACGTTGCAGGCCGGTTACCTAATACACGCCCTTGTTCATGGTCCTGAGCCGCTGCGCAAGCGTCCTCATCACCTTCAAGGCAAAATGCGGCGTCTGGCCGACGAGGAAGAGAAACTGCTTTTCCGAGACCGGAACCAGTTCGACATCAGTGAGCGCCGTCGCGGTCGCGCTCCTCGGCTCGTTGTCGATCAACGCCATTTCGCCGAAGATCGTGTCGGGCGCGAGGTCCGCCATGGTCTTGTTGCCGACCTGGATGCGCACATAGCCGCTCTTGATCACGAACAGCTCGTTGGCCTGCTCACCTTCGCGGAAAATCACGCCGCCGGCGCGCACCAGCCGCGTTTCGATATCGTTGCCTGTCAGAAGGCTGAAGCTTGCGTCTGCCACTTCAAATTCCCTTTCTCCGAACCGGGACGCAGACGTCCCTGTTGTCTGCGGCGCCGGCTAGAATAAATGCGCGAACACAAAGTAGAGCGTGCCCGAGATCAACATCGCGACCGGCAAGGTCAGCACCCAGGCCATCGCGATGTTGCGGATGGTCGACCATTGCAGGCCGGAGCCGTTCGCGGTCATGGTGCCTGCGATGCCCGACGACAGCACGTGCGTCGTCGACACCGGCAGGCCGTAGCCGTCCGCCGCGGCGATGGTCGCAGCCGCGGTGATCTCGGCGCAGGCGCCCTGCGCGTAGGTCAGATGGGTCTTGCCGATCTTCTCGCCGACTGTCACGACGATGCGTTTCCAGCCGACCATGGTGCCGAGGCCGAGCGCGATGGCGACCGCGATCTTCACCCAGGACGGAATGAATTTGGTGGCGGAATCCAGCGAGCCCTTGTAGCGATTGAGCGTCGCGACATCGGCATCGCTCAGTCCGTGGTCGCTGCTCTTCATCAGGAGACGCAACGCCTCCGACACCAGATACATGTCGTTGCGCGTGTTGCCGACGGTCTCGGCCGGGAATTTCGCCAGCGACCCGTACTGCACGACCTGGTCGCGGATCTCGCTGACCAGAACGGCGAGGGACGGATAGGTCTCGTCGGTGAGCTGCCGGAGCGTGATGTAGTTCGTCACCGCCGGACGCGGATTGCCCGCGATCTTGCGATCGGCGCCTCTGTCCTCGATCACCTTGCTCGCCGCCGCCGAGTTCGCGGTGAACGCCTCGATCTGGCTCGCAGGCATCGCGCGGTTGAGCGCATAGGCCGTTGGCACCACGCCGATCAGGATCAGCATGATGAGGCCCATGCCCTTTTGGCCGTCGTTCGATCCGTGAAAGAAACTGACCAAAGTGCAGGTCAGGATCAGGATGCCGCGGATCCACCACGGTGGCGGCTGATCGCCCTTCGGCTCGCCGAACAGCTTTGGCGTCGCGCGCAGCAGCACGCTCTTCAGGCCAAAGAGCAGGATCGCGGCCAGCAGAAATCCGAACAGCGGCGACAGCAGCAGCGCCTTGCCGGTGTTGACCGCCTGCGACCAATCCACGCCGGACGTCCCCTCCCTGCCGTGCATCAGGGCGTTCGCGATGCCGACGCCCATGATCGATCCGATCAGGGTGTGCGAGCTCGAGGCGGGCAGTCCGAAATACCAGGTGCCGACGTTCCAGATGATCGCGGCGATAAGCAGCGCGAACACCATCGCGAAGCCGGCGCTGCTGCCGACCTGGAGGATCAATTCGACCGGCAGCAGCGAGACGATGCCGAACGCAACTGCGCCGCTGGAAAGCAGGACGCCGATCAGATTGAACAAGCCCGACCAGACCACGGCGATGTGAGCCGGCATCGAGCGCGTGTAGATCACGGTCGCGACAGCGTTGGCGGTGTCATGGAAGCCGTTGACGAATTCGAAGCCGAGCGAGATCAACAGCGCAACGAACAGCAGCAGGAACGCCGCATAGGAGGTCTTGCCCGCGCCCGTCGACCCGACATCGGCGTAGATGCTGTAGGCCACGAACAGCAGCGCGGCGCCGATGATGCCGAGATAGAGGATGCCGGTAAGCGGATGAAAGCCCTTCTCGAGATCAGGCCCGCCACGCCGCGCAGGCTCGATCGAACCAGGTAACGCCAAATCGCTCATGTAAATGCCCTCATAGCCGCGGGAGGACAAAAGCGGCCATGTGACATTGGGACTACGTTTACATGACGCCCATGTGACAGTTACGTGAAGGATAGCGCAGCCGCGCGCGGCCAGCACCTAATGCGTTGATAGGATTGCTGTAACTGGCGCTAATGCTGGGATGCCGGCTCAGCCGGCGCATGCAGCTCTTCGGCATATTTGTGCGCCAGCCAGGACGTGATCACGCCCGGGATGAAGCCGACCATCCCGTACAGGATGAACTGCACCGCGCCGCTCTCGGAGCCATGCGAGGCGTAGGTCAGCGCCGCGCCGACGAACGCCACCGCCCCGACGATCAGCATCCGCACCGTCGGCGCGATCCGCCGCACATGCATCAGGATGTCGTCGATCGCGCCAAACATCAGCGACGGCACGATGCCGAACAGATAGTTGTATTGCAGCGACTTCACGAACACGACGAGCAGCTTCGTCACCTCGCCGCCATTGGTCTCGGTCCAGTAGCCGGACTGATAGGTGGTCATCAGCAGCAGCAGAAAGCCGCCGATGAACGGCCCGATGGCTGCGAAGATCAGATAGCGTTTCATGGCGTGCCTTTGCCCGACGTCGGCCAAGTGTAACGCAGCCACGCGATGGTTCTAGGGAAAATAGAATGCGCCCGGCAAATGTTCGGCGAGTCGGCGTCGATGCGCTGCAACAATCCGCCGCCTATGTCGCTGCGATACGGAATCGCCCTGATGAAGCCGGGCGATGACGTCGTGCATCAAGGTGAGGGCGAGGCGCTTTACTCACCCCACGCCGCGAACGCGTCGTTGAACGCCCGTTCGCCGGGGGCGCCCTTTTCGATCGCGATGATGGCGCGGCGCTGGTTGGTGTAGACCAGCGGCACGTCGAACCAGGAGCGCTCCTTCAGGAGCTGCAGATTGCGCGAGCGGTCGGCGTCGACGTTGGAGAGGCCGACCAGGAAGAAGCCGTCGGTGACCTTGACCGCGAGGCCGGCCAGCGGCGTGCCGCGCGCCTGCTCGTTGGACTTCATCAGGATGCCCGGCACGTTGCCGACGCCGCCATTGGCGAAGTCCTGCGGCAGGATGAAGGTCAATTCCGCGGTATGGCTCGCCGGCAGCGATGAATCGGTGTTGCGGCGGAACGACATCGTCATCTTGAACTTGCGATCGGGGATGTCGATGTCGGCGCGCACGGCGATGTCGGGCTTCTGGTTGCCCGAGCCCTTGACCTGCTCGGTGCGCCAGACCACCGACCCGACATATTGCTTGCCCTTCGGATCCGACGGGTCCTCGTCATAGAGCACGACGCGCTGCGCCACTGGCGCGACCGGCTCGCCCGACGACGACGGCTGGCCGACGCGGTCGGTGATCTTCTTGCTCGCGGGCGCCGTCGAGGCATCCTTCGGCGCCTCGACCGGAGAAGAGGACGTGAACAGGCTGCTGGCCAGAGTGGTGAGCTGCTGCCGCATCAGGATGCCGGTACCGACCAGGATCAGCAGGATGCCGATCACGATCGCGGTCTTGAACGGGAACATCGAGCCGACGCGCGGCTTCTTCGGCTCGCGCTCGGCATTGCTGACGCGCGAGCGCTGCGGCGGCGCCCCCGGCGCCTGCGGCGTGTAGCGCTCGGCCTCTTCGATCGACTCGTCGTAGGAATATGGCGCCTCGGGATCGCCGCCGCGGTTTTCCAGGCTCGGCTCGAGCCGGTCGAATTCCGGCGAGGGCGACGGCACGTTGGCGTAGGTCTTGCGCGCGTTGCGGCTGGCTTGCGCCGCAGCACGGCCGAGATCGTCGGCATCGGCGGTGATGTCGCGGAAGCCGCGAACGCCCGGTGCGGCCGGCGGCGGTGCGCCTTCCGGACCGCGGCGCGGCGGACCCGGCGGCCGGGCCTGCGGCGCCTGGGTCTCGGGAGCGGGCGGGTTTTGCGGCCGCGGCGGGGCCGGCGGCGCTGCATCGGGGCGCAGATTGCGCGGCGGACGAGGCTCCGCCGGTGGCCGCGCACGCGCGGCAGGGTCGGCGGAACCGGCCTCGGGCCGTGCACCTGGCTCCGGCGGCCTGGCGTTGGCGCGGCTGCTACGGGCAGCACCGCCGCCGCCCGGGCGCGAGGCGTCGCGGGCGCGCTGCGCGGCCTCGGACTCGACCTTGCGAACCGCCTCTTCCAGCGACAGCCGTTCCCGGGTGATCTCGGATTCGGAGAGCGGCGGCTGCACGCCGCGGAGCTGCTGGATCAACGCCGTTCGCGCCCGCGCATACAGCGCGCGGCGGGCTTCGCCGGGGGCGTTGGGGTCCAATCCGGCGATGGCGCGGGCGATCAGCGGGTAGTAGTCAGCCATTTCCACACAATTGGAGGGATATAGGTAATATCCCGTTAAGCCTCGAACGGATTCTGTACCAGAATAGTATCTTCACGTTCCGGGCTGGTGGACAGCAGGGCGATCGGGCACCCCACCAGCTCCTCGACCCGGCGGACATATTTGATGGCCTGGGCCGGCAGGTCCGCCCAGGACCGCGCATTGGCGGTCGGCTGCTTCCAGCCCTCGATGATCTCGTAGATCGGCTCGACCCGGGCCTGCGCGCCCTCGCCCGCCGGCAGATGGTCGATTTCCTTGCCGTCGAGCTTGTAGCCGATGCAGACCTTGATGCTGTCGAAGCCGTCGAGAATGTCGAGCTTGGTCAGCGCCAGCCCGGCAATTCCGCAGGTGCGGACGGTCTGCCGCACCAGCATGGCGTCGAACCAGCCGACCCGGCGCTTGCGCCCGGTGTTGACGCCGAATTCCTTGCCGCGGCGGCCGATTTCCTCACCGATCTCGTCATGCAGCTCGGTCGGGAACGGACCCTGGCCGACGCGGGTGGTGTAGGCCTTGCAGATGCCGAGCACATAGCCGACCGCGCCCGGGCCGAGGCCGGTGCCGGTCGCGGCCTGCCCCGCCACGGTGTTGGACGACGTCACATAGGGATAGGTGCCGTGGTCGACGTCGAGCAGCGCGCCCTGCGCGCCCTCGAACAGGATGCGCTTGCCCGCGCGGCGCTCGAGGTCGAGCAGCCGCCACACCGTCTCGGCATAGGGCAGCAGCTTCGGCGCCATCGCCGTCAGCTCGGTGAGAATGCCCTTGCCGTCGATCTCCTCCAGATTGAGGCCGCGGCGCAGCGCGTTGTGGTGCGCCAGCAGGCGTTCGATCTTGTGCGGCAGGGTGTCGAGGTCGGCGAGGTCCATCAGGCGGATGGCACGGCGGCCGACCTTGTCCTCATAGGCCGGGCCGATGCCGCGGCGGGTGGTGCCGATCGAGGTGATGGCGTTGGAGGATTCGCGCAGCGAATCCAGCTCGCGATGCAGCGGCAGGATCAGCGTGACGTTCTCGGCGATGCGCAGATTGTCCGGTCCGACCGCAACCCCCTGCCCCTTCAGCTTGGCGACCTCGTCGAGGAAGGCCTGCGGATCGAACACCACGCCATTGCCGATCACCGCGAGCTTGTTCGGGCGCAGCACGCCGGAGGGCAGCAGCGCCAGCTTGTAGGTCTCGCCATTGATCACCAGCGTATGGCCGGCATTGTGGCCGCCCTGGAAGCGCACGACGATGTCGGCCTGTTCCGACAGCCAGTCGACGATCTTGCCCTTCCCTTCGTCACCCCATTGGGCGCCGACGACGACAACATTGGCCATTGCGAAGATGTTCCCTTCAGGTGTTTCAGAGACCATGATCGCGGCGAAAACGCGTCCGCCCACAGCGATCATGCATTGGTATGTCCAGCCCCAATCGCGGCGCCGGACCGCGCGCACGCAAGGCGCCTACCGGATAACGGAAGCGGCTCGGCTGCGCAAGCAAGAAGGGGGTCGTTTACGCCTTTTAGATGAGCTACAACCCTTTGATATCCCCTGAAAATTCCATGCGGCGCCTGACGGAACCGGGCTGGCGACAATTTAATGTTGGCGCGGCCCGAAGCTGGCCGCACGGCCGATTGATCGCCGGGCCCGTTGCGGCGATCATCCGGCCCGATCAACCGGCAGGATCCATGCCCAATTCGACACCAGCGACGATGGCACTGCGCAAGCTCGGCATTGCCTTCAAGCTCCACACCTATGTCTACGATTCCAGCGCCGAGAGCATCGGCCTGCAGGCGGCCGAGGCGCTCGGCGTCGAACCGAACCGCATGCTCAAGACGCTGATGGCGGAGGTCGACGGCAAGCCGGTCTGCGCCGTGGTGCCGTCCGACCGAGAGGTCAGCATGAAAAAGCTCGCCGCGGCCCTCGGCGGCAAGTCGGCCAGGATGATGCGCCCGGCCGATGCCGAGCGGCTCACCGGCTACCATGTCGGCGGCATCAGCCCGTTCGGCCAGAAGAGGAAGGTGCCGACCGCGATCGACGAGACCGCGCTCACCCACGTCACCGTGTTCGTCAATGGCGGCCAGCGCGGCCTGCAGATCGAGATCGATCCGAACGACGCCGCGCTTGCCGCCGGCGCCTCGATGAAGGCGCTGGTGGCGACGCAGGACTGATTGCTGCGATCAATGCGAGGATTTGTCGCGGGAAAACTCCGCGCCGACGAAGTCGGACAGGCCGGTCAGTTCCTCTGCCGAAATATCGTTGACGTTGAGCCTGAGCTGCATGATCGCGAGGTCGAGCAGATGTGCGGCAAAGCCCGCGCCCGCCGCCGTCACGATGCTGCGTTGCTCGATCAAGACAGCGATGACGTCGCGCAGACTGCGCATTTGCACTTGATCCATGGCCCTTTGCCCGATGCTGGCCGTTGTTATCTGAGTTGTCATGGGGATACCGATTGTAGTGTGCTGATGGACGCCGCGGCGACCGGTGGAATGTAAGGCAGATGCTCCGCTTCCTCGCCGAGATGCGGGACGCGCGACGGCACCTCGCGAACTTCGATGTCGATCTTCATCGGCGGCGGAATCAGCGTCACCGAGGCTTTCGGCCACGGCGCCGGATTCGGCGTGACGGCGGTGAAGCGATAGGCGGCGGCGATCTCGAGCGCGAGCAATTGCAGCTCGAGCATCGCAACTCCCATGCCGGCACAGGCGCGCGGGCCGGCGCCGAACGGGATGAAGGCGTCGGTGTTGTAGCGCCGCGTCATCAGGAAACGGTCCGGCTCCTCGAAATGCCTGCCGTCGCGCTGCAATTGCCAGGGGCAGATCAACAGCGAGGTGCCGACCTTGAGGTCGCGTCCGCCGATCGTCACCGGCTGCATCACCTCACGCGAGAACCACCAGGCGCTGGGATAGAGCCGGCAGACCTCCTTGACCAGCGTCGCGCTCAGATTGGCGTGTTTCACCGCGTCGAGCCGCAGCTCGCCGTCGTCGCCAAGGCACTCCGCCGCCTCGTCGGCGATCTCGTCCATCAGGGCCGGGTTGGCGGCCATCTGGTAGAACATCCACGCCGCCGTCGAACCCGTGGTGTGATGGCCGGCCAGCAGCAGGGTCAGGATCTCGTCCTCGAGATCGCGATCGGTCAGGCCGAGCGCCTCCAAATCGCGCAGCGCGCTGCTCGAGCCCGCCTTGCGGCGCAGGCGCTGCACCACGGCCGACATCGCGAGCTTGGCGCAGACCCGGTTCTGGCGACGCCGGTACCAGGCCAGCGGACCGAACGGCAGGGCGCGGAACATCTCCTCGGCCAGATCGTCCTCGATGGTGCCGACCGCCTGGACCAGGGCTTCCTCGTCGCCCGACGACATCACCTGGGAGCCGAAGATCGCGACGCAGATCGTGCGCAGCGCCAGCATCGCGGTGACATGGTGCGGATCGAACGAGCCGAGCCGCGCCAGGCTGGCGCCGACCGCGCGGATCTCGGCGCACATATGCGGCAGGAATTTCTCGACGCTGCCCTTGGCCATGTGCTTCTGCAGCACGGCCCGCCGCCGCTTGTGCTCCTCGCCGCTCAGCATCAGCGAGCTGCGGCCGAGCACCGGGGTCAGCTTCTTGATCAGCTTGCCCTTGCCAATATCGGTCTCCGGCGCCTTGAGGATCGGGCGCAGCAGGCCGGGATCGTTCACCAGCAACACCGGTGCCGGACCGAGCCGCAACGGCACGAGCCCGAGCTCGGCCTCGTTGCCGCGCGTCAGCAACAGGCGCAGCGGATCACGCTGGAATGCTCGAACGTCCGAGAACATGTGTGGCATCGTGGATCTCCAATTGCCGTCCAAGGTCGAGGAATTTGGTCAGGCCGGGATTGTCGGCGAGACCGAGCGGGATTTCTCCGGCGAGCGCCGTCAGCGGGCGGCCCGTGCGATCGTTGCCGATCACCTGCGGCGGGCCGTAGCGGCGGGTGCGGATGTCCATGCGGGTGAGAAAGCGCTCATAGGAAAGGTCGGCCAGCGCCACCAGCGCCTTCGCGCCGCGCAGCTCGGCGAAGCGGAACATCAGCGCATAGTTGACGCGTGCCGTCTGCGGCCGCGCGACGTTCGACAGCACGCCGAAACGGCTGATCTCCCACACCTCGCGGCTGCTCGGAAAGCGCAGCACCGCAAGCTGCGGGAACACCGACTTGGTGAGGTAAGGATAATCGGTGCGGATCGCCCGGAAGCCGCCGACGAGCTCGACCCCGGAGAACAACAGGCAGTGCTCGGTATACCAGCAGTCGAACTGATCGCGTTCGACATCCCCGGTCGTGGTCAAAAGCCAGCCGCAATGGTCGACGAACAGCCGCTTGCGCAGCCGCATCATCGCCTCGACATGGGCCGGATCGAGTTCTTCCCTGGTAATGAGCGCGTGAAAGCCGTTCAATGAATAAAGCATTTGTCCCTTCCTCCAAATGCGGGAACATCTGGGACAAAAGGGGTCAACTGTGATACCCCCGGAAACCGGGGGTTTTAGGCAATGGGCCTGGTAGACGCGATTTCGACCATCGAGGCGTCAGATACCATCGACGAGCTGAGCTCGTCCCTGCACCGTATTGTCCAGGACTACGGCTTCTCCGGCTTCGCCTTTGTCGATGCCGGCCGGCCCGATCTCGATCTGCCCTACCACGTCGGCACATTTCCCGACGCCTGGAAGCGGGCGTATGTGCAAAACGAGTTCGTCCACGCCGATCCGGCGCTGGCGCGGTCGCGACGCACCAACACGCCGTTCAGCTGGAGCAGCCTGAAGCTGCCGGAGCGAAGCGGGCACAAGCGCGCGCCGGAGGCCAAGACGATGGATGCCGCCCGCGAATTCGGATTCAGGGACGGTTTCGTGGTGCCGTTCCACTATCGCGACCGGCTCGGCGCCGTGCATTCGAGCTCGACGGTGTTCTTCTGGGAAGACGAGCAGCGCGAGTTCGACAAGCTGTTCATCTGCCATCGTCACGAACTGCATCTGTTGATGATCTACTGGGTGCAGCGGGCGATGGACATCGTCAACCGCGACCAGCGCAACGCACCGACCATCCTGAAGCCTGCGGACGCCGCCGAGACCATCAAGCTCACGGGCCGCGAAAAGGAAGTGATCGCCTGGGCCGCGCGCGGCAAGACCGTGGCCGACACCGCGCAGATCCTCGGCATCTCGCCGGAGACGGTGGAAGGCTTCATCAAGCAGGCGCTGCGCAAGCTCGAGGCCTCCAACAAGACGCACGGGGTGGCCAAGAGCATCGCGCTCGGGATCATCGACCTGTGAGCGACGCCGCGACATATGATGAGGTCACACATCAGGATTGGGCTCTTTTCAACCATCCCTCCAAGGTTGCATTCGGGCGCGCTCTTGGTAATAAGGTCAGGCCGATAAGGCGAAAGCCGGATGACGCGAAAGCGCGCATCTCAGACTATGGGCGCGGACAATACCGCCCGCCCTCCACGACGGCCCGGCCGTCGTGGAGGCGCGGATCGACCTGTACGCCGCCGGTTGCGGCACGACCAGTCGTCGATCCCGATGATCCGTAGAAGTCCCGTCACGACGAACCGCAGTTCCATTTGCTACCAATCCATCTCGGGGAATTGCTGCCCACGGACGTAGCTGGAGATCGCCTGAGCGCACCATGAGCACATCGCAGGACGACCAGATCGATCAACTGGTGCAGGCGCGTTGGCGCGCGATCGGGCTGTCGCAGGCAGATCTCGCCGCGATCCTGTGCGCGGGCGCCTCGCTGCAAAAGAACGGCGTCGACGGCACGGTGAAAGTCGATACCGGCCGCCTGGCGACCGTCGCCGAGATGCTCGGGATCGCCGCCGACATGCTCAATCGCCGGCCCGCCGCGACAGCGCACACCCACGGCGGCCAGGCCGCGGAATCGCTGCAATCCCTGCTCGAACTGCGCATGCTGCGGGTATTCCGCGAGGTGCAGGACCCCGACACCAAGCGGATCCTGATCGAGCTCGCCGAGCAGATCGTCAAGCGCCAGACCACGCCGCAGACTGGCTAGGGAACGGCAAAACGCCGGCAATCTCTCCGTAAGGGGCCTTCGCGCATGGTCGCGATGCGTCCATCCCCATTGATGGAATGGCGGAATCCGTGTCTGTGACAGGAGCCGGGGAAATCGATACCGGCCCGGCGCCATCGGCCGGGCGGGCCGCGGCGTCGTGAACCCGGGCCTCATCGAATGTCTGCCTCCGATTCCACCACAACGCCTGCCTCCGGCTCCTGGATCGCCAACCAGCCGTATCTTCTGCTCAGCATCACCGCGCTGTGCTGGGCCGGCAATGCGATCGTCGGCCGGCTCGCCGCCGGCCACATCCCGCCGGTGACGCTGTCGTTCCTGCGCTGGTCGGCGGCGTTCCTGATCATCCTGCCGTTTGCCTGGAAGCATCTGGTCCGCGACTGGCCCGCGATCCGCAACAATCTCGGCATCATGATGCTGCTGTCGATCACCGGCATCAGTGCCTTCAACACGCTGCAATACTGGGCGCTCGAGCACACCCAGGCGCTGAACACGCTGCTCCTGCAATCGGCGGCGCCGCTGGTGGTGGCCGTATGGTCGCTGATCCTGCTCGGCACCCGGCTGACGCTGGCGCAGCTCTGCGGCGTGTTGCTGTCCCTGTGCGGCGTGCTCGTCATCCTGCTGCACGGCGATCTCACCACGCTGTCGAAGATCGACTTCAACAAGGGCGATCTGATCTTCACCGTCGCGCTGGTGATCTTCGCGCTGTATTCGGTGCTGACCTTGAAGCGGCCCAAGATCCACGGCCTGTCGGTCGCCGCCTTCACCTTCGGCTGCGGCGCGCTGGTCCTGATCCCGTTCTTCGTCTGGGAACTCGGTGCGCGGCCGGTGATGCAGCTCACGACCAACAACCTGCTGTCGCTGTTCTATGTCGCGGTTTTCCCCTCGACCCTGGCCTATCTGTGCTTCAACCGCGGGGTGCAGCTGATCGGCGCCAATCGCGCCGCGCCGTTCTTCCACATGGTTCCGGTGTTCGGCACCATCATGTCGATCGTGTTCATCGGCGAGCATCCGCAGGCCTTTCATTTCATCGGCTTCGCGCTGGTTCTGGCCGGCGTGTTCGCGGCATCGCGGCAGCAGTCGGCCTGATCCTTCGGGTGCATCTTTTCCCTCTCCAGTTCTTACGGGGAGAGGGTCAGGGTGAGGGGCTCGCTCCGCAGAGTCGGCAAGAGATGAATGCGCGGAGACTCCCCCTCACCCGGAACGCATTCCGCTGCGCTGCATGCGTTCCGGCCTCTCCCCGCACGCGGGGAGAGGCAAGCACGGGCGCGATGACTAACGGCGCCAAATCCGCTATGTTTTGAAGTCTTCTGCTTCGCGGACAGGTTTCACGCATGGCGCGCGCCAGCAATCTCATGATCGGCACCCTGACGCTGGCCCTCGTCGCCGGCTCGCTCGGCGGCTGGCTGGGCTATCAGCGCTATGCCGGCATCAAGCGGATGGTGCCGTTCCGCGTCGTGTTCGAGGGCTCGGCGTCGGGCCTGCGCCGCGGCGCCAGCGTCAACTTCGCCGGCGTGCGGATCGGCGAGGTGGTCTCGATCCGGCTCGACCGTCACCGCGTGGTTGCGATGACGCGGATCGAGGGCAACGCCCCGATCAAGAAGGACACCCAGGCCGGCCTCGAATTCCAGGGCCTCACCGGGATCGCCTCGATCTCCTTCACCGGCGGCACCGACGAGGCGCCGCCGCCTGCCGTCGGCGCCGACGGCATTCCGGAGCTGACCGCCGACGCCGAAGGCACCATGGGAATCCAGGAGAAGCTGCGGGTCGCGCTGCGCAATGTCGACCGCGTCATCACCGAGAACGAGGCCGACATCAAGGACTCGCTGCTCGGACTCGAGAACTTCACCAACTCGCTGTCGGGCAATGGCGAACTGATCGCCGGCTTCATCGACGCCGCCGACGACGGCATCAGCGCGGTCGACGCCAAGATGACCTCGGCCGACAAATTCCTGAAGAGCTTCGGCAGCGACAAATATGGCGGCGAGCTGCTGCCGACCGTGATTTCGCTGCGCGAGCTGATCCAGAGTTTCGACAGGAAATCCGGCGCCATGATCGCCGAGACGCGCAAGACGCTCAGCGACGTCAGCCAGTCCGTCAACGCGTTCAACGCGAAAATTGCCGGGCCCGCCGCCAGGCGCTAAGGCACGTCAGCGCGCTTCAGCCCTGTGTCGAACCATGATCTCCGCGCAACGCGTTCCGCGTTTGCCGCGAAGCAAAACCGCTTCGCACTTGTCCGGTTCGTGCTCTAGACTGCCGTGTCAAGAACCAAGAACAACGGAAACATCAGACGTGCACGACCGGACCGCAGCCCTTTCCCCGCCTCCCGCCACCGTCAACCGCGCAGCGCCCGCCGTGCCCCGGCATCTGCGGCGCTATCTCACGCTCGACGATTTCGAGCCGCAGGCGCGGCGGCTGCTGCCGAAATTCCTCTACGGCTACATCTGCGGCGGCGCCGAGACCGACACCGCGCGGTCAGACAATCGCAGGGCGTTCGACGAATACGGCTTCGTGCCGCGGGTCTTGAACGACGTTTCCGGCCGCGACCAGACCACGACGCTGTTCGGCAGGAGCTACGCCTCGCCGTTCGGGATTCCGCCGATGGGCTCCTCAGCGCTGTGCGCCTATCGCGGCGACATCGTGCTGGCGCGCGCCGCGGCAGCCGCCGATATCCCGATGATCCTCTCGGCCTCCTCGCTGATCCGGCTTGAGGACGTCCGCGCCGCCAATCAGCAGGCCTGGTACCAGGCCTATCTCGCCGGCCTCCCCGAGCGGATCGAGCCGCTGGTCGATCGCGTCGCGGCGGCCGGCTACGACACCTTCGTCGTCACCGCCGACGTGCCGGTGCCGCCCAACCGCGAGAACAACATCCGCAACGGCTTCCAGGTGCCGCTCGAGATCACCCCGCGAGTGTTCTGGGACACCATCACCCATCCGGACTGGCTGCTCAACACCTGGGCCCGCACCGTGTTCAACCACGGCATGCCGCATTTCGAGAACATGGACGCCAAGCAGGGCCCGCCGGTGCTGTCGAAGAACCTGATGCGCAACATCGGCAGCCGCGACCAGCTCGCCTGGAAGCATGTCGAGCTGATCCGCAAGCGCTGGCCCGGCAAGCTCGTGGTCAAGGGACTGATCTCGCCGGAAGACGCGCGGCTGGCGCGCGAGCACGGCTGCGACGGCGTGATGGTCTCCAACCATGGCGGCCGCCAGCTCGACTACACCGTCTCCGCGCTGCGCACGCTGCCGGAGATCGCGGCGCAGAAGGGCGGCATGACCGTGATGGTCGACGGCGGCATCCGCCGCGGCACCGACGTGATCAAGGCGCTGGCGCTCGGTGCGGATTTCGTCTGGGTCGGCCGTCCGTTCCTCTATGCCGCCGTGGTCGCCGGCGAGGCCGGCGTGGCGCGCGCGATCTCGCTCTTGCATGCCGAGATCGACCGCGATCTGGCGCTGCTCGGGATCCGCGGCCTGAAAGAGATCACCCCGGACCTGGTGCGGAAGTTCTAGGCATAGCGCGCCGCGCCCATGCAGAGCGCGGTGATAGCGAGCAGGCCGGCTGCGATGCGCTGCGCAATGGCCAGTCGGGAGCGCGCGGCTGAAACATCACCCGCTTCGCTGCGCAACTGCCTGATTGCGCCACCACCGACGATGATCTGCACGGCAATCGCAGCCAGAGCTGCGGTCGCGCCGCCGGCCAAAATCTGCTCCGACAACGCGAACGTACCTTCATGAACCAGGTGCCACAGCGTGGCGCCGGTCACGATCGCAACGGTCGCGGCACCGATCTGCGGAATCAGCAGCTTTTCGCCGCCGAGGCCGCCGGTGCGCGCCAACGTGAAGCTGGAGCCGGCCCAAAACACCGATGACAGGACGTGAAGGGACAGCGCTATGATGAGGACGGTCTGCATGATCTCGCTCCAAACGGCGTTGGAAATTAGATATACATAATGTATAGTCAATCTGACGAAAGCAAGGCCAGCCGATGCCGCCGCGCAGCTATGTGAGCCCGGCGCGCAGCGCCGCCGCGGCCGAGACGCGCGAGCGCGTGATCGAGGCCGCCTCGCGCACGCTGCGCGAAGGCGAGAGCATCGCGCGCTTCTCGCTGGATACGGTGGCGAAGGCCGCCGGCGTGACCCGGCTGACCGTCTACAACCAGTTCGGCTCGCGGCGCGGGCTGCTGGAAGCGGTGTTCGACGAGATCGCGCGTCATGGCGGGCTGCATCAATTGGCCGACGCCATGGCGATGGCCGATCCGCGCGCCGCGCTCGACCGCATGGTCGAGATCTTCTGCGGCTTCTGGAGCCGGGATTCCGCGGTCGGACGCCTGCACGACGCGATGGCGACCGATCCCGAATTCGCTGAGGCGATCCGCGAGCGCAACGAGCGCCGCCGCCGCGGCGTCAGCGCGCTGATCGAGCGCATCGCCGACAAAGGCGCCTCACCGCAGGCCCGCCGGGACGCCGTCGACCTGATCTTCGCGCTGACGAGCTACCCGACCTTCGCCTCGCTCAGTGCCGGGCGGTCGAAGGATGAAGTCTGCCGGGTGGTGCAATCGGCCTGCCGCGCGGCGCTGGCGCCGCTGACGCTCCCAAACCCGTCATCCTGAGAGGATGTGAAGCTTTCGCCGCCGTCATTGCGAGGAGCGGTAGCGACGAGGCAATCCATGCTTCCGCGTGTGCCGTGCGATAGGTTGCTTCGCGGAGCCTGTCATCCGGCGGCGCTTCGCGCCGACCGGGTGGCTCGCAGTGACGAAGATAGACCCGTCATCCTGAGGAGCCGCGAAGCGGCGTCTCGAAGGATGAATCGGCCACAGTGGGGCCGTCGACCCTTCGAGACGGCCGCGTTGCGGCCTCCTCAGGATGACGGAGATGGGTTTGTAGACGCGGGGGCAGTCAAGAGGAGGCGCGTCTCTACGCGCCCACCTTGAACTTGCTGTAGGCCTCGCGGGTCGCGATGATGACGTGCTCCTCGCAGCCATTGCGGCGATGCGGGTCGCACAGCGTCTCGTAGTCGGCCGAGGTCATCATGTCGATGAAGGCGGCGACGCTCGGGTAGTAGACCAGCGCGAGATAGTCCCAGCGCTGGCCGGCCGGCTCGCCGAGCGCGACCGTCTCGGCATTGCCGGTCCACAGCAGCGTGCCGCCGCGCGCCTTGATCATGGGCACGGTGAGCGCGCTGTAGCGCAGATAGGCGTCCCAGCCCGAGCCGTCGCCGTCGAGCGACCGCGCGCGAAATCGCATCAGGTTGACCATCACGACCGGCGCCTGGCGATCCAGTTCGCTCAGGCCTTTGACGTTCAAGAGATCGACGCCCATCACCTGCTCCCGGGCCGGATCGGCCCGGCCGCAACGATTATGTCACATCGCGGGACTACCCTGAAATGCCGGCAGGCCGTAAGCTCACCCCCCGATCTCGGAGGTCAATGCCGTGATGACCCTTCCCGAACTTGCGGCCGACGCGCTCGGCAAATTCCTCGGCGAATACATGCAGCGCCGGTTCGGCTCGTCGCAAACCGAGCTGGTCGAGATGGTGCCCTCGATCGCGCGGATCGCGCTCGAATGCATCGGCAACAGCGATGCGCTCTATCACAATGTCGAGCATACCATGCTGGTGACGCTGGCCGGCCACGACATCCTGCGCGGCCGCGCGCTGCATTCGCACATGAGCGCCGAGGATTACGCGCATGTCATCATCGCCTGCCTCACCCATGACATCGGCTATGTGCGCGGACTGTTCGACGCCGACGACCAGACCGGCTATCTGGTCGATGCCGACGGCCGCAAGGTGATCCTGCCGCGCGGCTCGTCGGATGCGGCGCTGATGTCCTGCCACGTCAACCGCTCCAAGATCTTCGTAATGGAGCGGCTCAAGGGCGTCCCCCAGCTCGACAAGGAGCGCATCGCGCGCGCCATCGAGGGCACCCGTTTTCCGCTCACCGCTCCCGAAGACGATGAGGATTTCGGCGAAGAGGCCACCCTGCTGCGGGCCGCCGATCTGATCGGCCAGCTCGGCGATCCCCATTACATCCGCAAGGCCAACGCGCTGTACCTCGAATTCGAGGAGGCCGGACTGAACCGCCAGCTCGGCTACGATTCGCCGGCCGATCTCGTCGATCTCTATCCGCGCTTCTACTGGGACAGCGTCGCGCCGCATGTGCAAAAGGCGATCCGCCACCTCAACATCACCTCCAGCGGCCGGCAATGGATCGCCAATCTCTACAGCAACGTGTTTCGCGCCGAGCGCGACATCTCGCTGTCGGGACCGCAGAAATAGGCTGGGTTTTCGAGACACGTGCACGAGCTAGTCCCGTCACCCTGAGGAGGCCGCACCGCGGCCGTCTCGAAGGGTCGACGGCCACCAGCCGGGCCGTGCATCCTTCGAGACGCGCTACGCGCTCCTCGGGATGACGGAATCCAGTTCTCGTGCTGCCGCAAGTGCTGTCGAGTTCGGCCACGCATGGCTCCAATCCGCACTCTCATCTTGTCGCAGCAGCAGATTCGGGCACAACATCCGCCGAACAATGACCGCCTTGCCCGCACCTGCCACCACCCCGCGCCGCTCCCCGCTGCACTGGCTCAACAACCAGCCCTATCTGCTGCTCAGCCTGACGTCGCTGTTCTGGGCCGCCAACATCGTGCTGGCGCGGCATGTCGGCAGCCATGTGCCGCCGGTCACGCTGACCACGATCCGCTGGTTCGGCGTCTTCCTGATCCTGTTGCCGTTCGCCTGGCCGCATTTGAAAGCGGACTGGCCGAAGCTGCGCGGGGCGCTGCCGCTGATGCTGCTGTTGTCGGCGGTCGGGTTCGCGTTCAACAACGCGATCTCCTACTGGGCGATGCAGTACACCGAGGCGCTGAACGCGCTGTTGATCCAGTCGGCGGGCCCGCTGTTCGTGGCGCTCTGGTCGCTGATCCTGTTCGGCGTGCGGCTGACGCCGGCGCAGCTGGCCGGCATCGCGATCTCGCTGGCCGGCGTGCTGACCATCATCCTGCGCGGCGACTTCTCGGCGCTCGCCAGCATCTCTTTCAACCGCGGCGACATCATGTTCGGCGCCTCGCTGGTGTCGTTCGGGCTCTATTCGGCGCTGATCCCGCGCCGCCCGAAGATCCATCAGCTCTCGCTGATCTCGTTCACCACCTGCTGCGGCGCGCTGATGCTGCTGCCGGTGGCAATCTGGGAATTCCTGAGCGGCGTGACGCTGAAGCTCGACATCCTGACCTTTGCAACGCTGGGCTACGTGCTGATCTTCCCGTCCACGCTGGCCTATCTGTTCTTCAACCGCGGCGTCGCGCTGATCGGCCCGAACCGCGCCGCGCCGTTCTTCCATCTGGTGCCGGTGTTCGGCTCGGCGATGGCGATCCTGCTGCTCGGCGAGACGCTGGCCCCGTTCCATTTGATCGGCTACGCGCTGGTGCTCGCCGGCGTCATCATCGCTTCGCGGCAAGGATCGGCAAAGGGCTAGCCGACCTTGCGCAGGCCGGCGGATTTGCGTGGCGATTGCGGCCTTGCCGCCAGCGTTTCCGTGATGAAGTCGATAAACCGCCGCACCTTGGCCGGCACGTGGCTGCGCGAGGCGTAATAGACGTAGAGCGGAAAGCGCTCGTCGGGCCAGTCCGGAAACAGATCGATCAGCGCGCCGCTCTTCAGATGATCGTCGAGCCCGATATCGATCACCTGCGCGATGCCGAAGCCGGCGAGGCAAGCGCCGAGCTTGGTGCCTGAATCGGTCACGGTGAGCCGCCCGTTGACCGCGACCGGCACCACCTCGCCGCCGCGCCGGAACTCCCAATCGAACGGGCGCCCGGTCGCCGCATCGATGGCCAGGATGCACTGATGGTCGCGGCTCGCCAGCTCCCGCGGATCGCGCGGCCGGCCGTGTCGTTCGAGATAGACTGGCGAGGCCACGGTGAGCACGCGCGCATCGAGCACGCGGCGCGCAATCAGCGCCGACGGCGCCGGCTCGCCGAAACGCACCGCCAGATCGAACCCGTCGCTGACCAGGTCCGCGATCCGGTCGCGGGTCTCGATCCGCAGCTCCATGCCGGGATTGTGCAGCAGGAATTCGCTCAGCTTCGGCGACAGCACCACGCGGGAGAACAGCGGGTCGACATTGACCCGCAGCCTGCCGCGTACCGCATCGCGCGATTTCGAGGTCTCCGCCGCCGCCTCGCCGATCCCGGCGAGATGCGCGGCGACCCGCTCGACCAGCGCGCGTCCGTCCTCGGTGAGCTCGACGGCGCGGCTGGTGCGGTGAACCAGCCTGGCATCGAGGCGCGCCTCGAGCTTGGCGATCGCCTTGCTGACCCCCGATTGCGTCATGCCGAGCCGTTCGGCGGCGCGCCCGAAACTGCGCGCATCCGCCAGCGCCGCAAGCACCACCAGGCCGCCGACCAGCCGACCGTCAACTTCGTCCATGCCGATGCCTCTCGGTCATCCAAGAGATGACCGCCCAGTCGTAGCACTCCGCCACCAGATCGGCCACTGTCGGCGCAGATGAGGCCACCGCCACATCATCGCCTGAGGAGATTTTGCAATGAGCGACATCCAGGCCATCGCAGCCGCGATCGATGGATATTTCGACCTGATGTATGAAGTCGACGACAGCCGGTTCCGCGATGTGTTCGCCGATGCCGCCATCGTGCACGGCATCCGGGACGGCAAGCACACCGTGCGCTCGGCCGCGGAATTCCGCGACTTCATCCAGAGCCGTCCCTCGCCGGCGTCGATGAAATCGCCGCGCGAGGAGGCGATCATCAGCGTCGACCAGACCGCGCCCGATCTGGCCATCGCCAAGGTGCGCGTCAGGGCCGGCCAGACCGGCTTCATCGACCATCTGGTGTTTCACCGGATCGACGGCCGGTGGCTCATCACCACCAAGGCGTTTCACGTCGCGCAGGTGTTTCCGGAGGGATCGTAACGCCCGACATTTTTCGGAATATTAGAAATACGACACTGATTTGCCGACGTGTCAAGTCGGCCGGTGGTGAGCCGGCCAGTCGCAGGCCGGCCGGCTCCGGCTCCTTTGCATGGGGTTGTTTTTCGATATTTGGCAGCGCGCCCCTGCGACGGCGCGGGAGTGGCAGTAAGCGCCGCCCTTCTGCGAGTAGCGAAACGACAAATCTCCCAACTCCGTCATCCTGAGGAGCGCGCCGTTGCGCGCGTCTCGAAGGATCGACGGCCACCGGCCGGGCCGTACATCCTTCGAGGCTCGCTCCGCTCGCACCTCAGGATGACGGATGCGAGAAGCGCAGGGTGGGTTACGCCTTTGGCTAACTCACCCTGCGCAATCCGTTACGCCGCGCGCACCTTCTCCAGGAACTCGTCGACCGCGTTGCGCAGCATGCCGGACTGGGTGTCGAGCTCGCGCGCGTTCGACAGCACGTCGCCGGCCGCGGTGCCGGTGGCGGCGGCCGCTGACGTGACGCCGCCGATATGGGCGGAAATCTCGCTGGAGCCGGCCGCGACCTGCTGGATGTTGCGCGCGATTTCGCGCGTCGCATCGCCCTGCTGATCGATCGCGGTCGAGATCGAGGCCGTGATCTCGCTCATCTGCGCGATGGTCGCGGTGATGCCGCCGATCGAGGTCACCGCCTCGCCGGTGGAGGCCTGCATCGCCGCGACCTGCGCCGAGATCTCCTCGGTCGCCTTGGCGGTCTGGTTGGCCAACGCCTTCACCTCGGAGGCGACCACGGCGAAACCGCGGCCGGATTCGCCGGCGCGCGCCGCCTCGATGGTGGCGTTGAGCGCGAGCAAATTGGTCTGCGCCGCGATCGAGTGGATCAGCTTGACGACTTCGCCGATCTTCTCGGCGCCGGTGGAGAGCGCCTGCACCGTCGCATTGGTGCGCTCGGCGTCGGCCACCGCCCGGCTCGCGACCTCGCTGGAGCGCGCCACCTGGCGGGAGATCTCCGCAACCGAGCTGGAGAGTTCCTCGGCCGCGGCGGCAACGGTGCCGACATTGTTGGAGGCCGAGTCGGAGGCGGCGCCCACCGTCGCGGCCCGCGCGCTGGCGTCGCTGGCGGTCGCGGTCATCGACTGTGCCGTGGTCTGCATGCCGGCGGCGGCGGAGGCCACCGTGCGGACGATGCCGTTCACGCTGCGCTCGAAATCACTCGCAAGGTTCTGCATCGCGCTGCGGCGCTCGGATGCGGCGCGCGCCTGGGTCTCGGCCTCGGCCTGCTCGAGCCCGCGGATACGGATCGCATTGTCCTTGAAGACCTGGACGGTTGCCGCCATCCCGCCGACCTCGTCGCCACGGCCGACTCCGGGAATGTCGCCATCAAGCTTGCCGTCCGCGATGTCGCGCATGCGGGCACCGAGCAGATTCAGCGGCCGGGAAATGCTGCGCCCGATCAGCCAGGCCACCGAACTCGAGATGACGCCGATGCCGATGATCGCAAGGCCGAGCAGCCAGGCAATGGGGCGCATCTTGGCGTCGATATCGTCGAGATAGGCGCCGGTGCCGAGATACATGTCGAAGCCGGGGACCGCGACGGCGTAGCCGAGCTTGCGGATCGGCGTCTCCTGGCCGGGCTTCACATATTCATAGAACAAGAGGATGTCGCCCTTGGCCTTCACGCCGTCCATCAGCTCCTGCGACAGCTTGCGGCCGTTGGTCACGACGTCCATGCGGTTGGTTCCGACCTGTTTCGGATCGGGCGCCAGCACCGTGATGCCGTTGTAGTCGGTGCCGAACAGATAGCCCGAGCCATTGTCGTAGGTCATCGCGTTGCCGCGCTTGCTCAACTCGGCGAGTGCCGCCTCCTTGGTCATCTTTCCGGCGTCGACATCCTTCTTGAGGCTCGCCGCCATGTTCTTGGCCATCTCGACCATGGCCTTGGCCTGGTCGATGCGCGCGTTCGTCATCTCACGCTGCATCAGATTGATTGCCAGGATGCCGGCCGTGCAGAGGCCAAGGAGCGCCACCCCCACCAGAATGCCGAGCTTGGGGGTGATCTTCAGATTTGACAGCTTCACGGGGATCTCCAGGAGAGGCGGGGAACGCGACGCGATTGGCGGATTGATTCCATTCACCGTAATGTGAGACCCTTTACCCGATGGTTACGCAGGTTCCCCGTAGAAGCCCGGAGAATCGGACCGCGGACCAACCGGCAATTGTGGAGAGAACAGCAGAGCTCGCGTAGAAGTATGGCAAGGCGGCGCGACAAGCCGCGCTCCAAGAATCTAGAAGACAAGAATCAAGAAGACCAAGCACCAAGACCAAGAAGCAAACCAGCAAGAAGCAAGAACAGAAGACCTCACATCGGGAGCAGACAATGTCGAAATTCAGGGTGGTGACGCCGAAGGGCGCGAGCTTCACGGTCGCCGGCGGCGGCTATGATTACGAGCGCGAGGCGCTCGATCCGATCGGTGCCGAGATCATCGAGGCGCCGGCCAACGAGGCCGAATTCATCGCCGCCGCCCGCACCGCGGACGCGATCTACGCCAAGGGCATGCCGATCACCAAGGCTGTGATCGACGCGCTGGAGAACTGCAAGGTGATCACGCTCGGCAGCGTCGGCGTCGACTCGGTCGACGTCAAGGCGGCGACCGCCCGCGGCATTCCGGTCACCAACATCCCCGACACCTTCATCGAGGAAGTGGCCGACCACGCCATGATGCTGCTGCTGTCAGGCTTCCGCCGCCTGATCGAGCAGGACAAGATGGTGCGCAGCGGCCGCTGGTCCGAGGGCCGCCCGGCGCTGTTGAAGATTCCGCGGCTGATGGGCCAGACGCTCGGCTTCATCTCGTTCGGCCGGGTCGCCCGCGCGGTCGCGAAGCGCGCCGCGCCGTTCGGGCTCCGGATGATGGCCTACGACCCCTTCATCCAGGAAACGCTGATGTACGACCACGGCGTGATCCCCTCGACCTTATCGGAGGTGCTGTCGCAGTCGGATTTCGTCTCGATGCACGCCCCGGCGCGGCCCGAAGTGCATCACATGCTGACCGAGAAGCATTTTCGCCAGATGAAAAAGTCGGCTGTCTTCATCAACACCGGGCGCGGCGCCACCGTCGATGAGGAATCGCTGATCAAGGCGCTCCAGGAGGGGTGGATCGCCCATGCCGCGCTCGACGTGCTGGAAAAGGAGCCGCCGTCGCACAACAATCCGATGCTCGGGATGGATAATGTTACCTTGACCGCCCATGTTGCCTCGGCCTCGGCACGTTTTGACGAGGCACGCAAGCGCCGGGTGGGCTACGAATTGTCACTAGTGCTGCAAGGCATGTGGCCGGTAAGCTGCGTGAACCCGTCGGTGCTGCAAGACACCGCGCTGCGCCGCTGGCAACCGGTCAGCATGGATCGCGGTCCGAACAGCTAGGCGGAACGCCGCTCTTCGCGCGAGGGCCCGTCTGATGCGGGCCCTTCGCGCGGCGGGCGCACCGAGACCACAAGACCCTTCACCGGCGGCCAAACGCCGGGAAGGAACAAGAAAAAAGGGAGTGCGAACGACATGAAGTACGAGATCACGCGTCGCGACGCGCTGGCGCTGGGGGCATCCGCGGCGGCACTGGCCGTCACCGGCGCCGCGGCGCAGGAGGCGTCGAAGGTCAAGGCGGCCGACGTGGCGGCGCCGTCGCTGCCGATTGAAAAGGGCGCGACCCTGCGCATGCTGCGGCCGGTGCGCTTCGTCCAGGCCGACGAAGACGTGTTCCGCGCCAATGCCAAGCGCTTCACCGACAAGACCGGCGTCGAGGTCAAGGTCGACTTCGTCGGCTGGGAGGACATCAACCAGCAGACCGCCGTGACCTCGAACTCCGGCGCCGGCCCCGACATCATCATCGGCTTCGGCGACGCGCCGCACATCTATATCGACAAGCTGATCGAGCTGACGGACGTCGCCGATTATCTCGACAAGCGCTACGGCGGCTGGCTCACGCTGGCAAAACGCTACGGCATGCGCTCGAAGTCGAAGAGTTGGGTCGGCCTGCCGTTCGGCGCCTCCGGCGGTCCGCTGGTCTACCGCAAGTCGCTGGTCAACGCGGCCGGCTTCGACAAGGTGCCGGAGGACCACGCCGGCTTCCTCGAACTCTGCAAGAAGCTGAAGGCGGCCGGCAAGCCGGCGGGATTCGCGCTCGGCAACGCCGTCGGCGACGGCAACGGCTTCGCCAACTGGCTGTTGTGGTCGCACAACGCCGCGCTGCTCGATGAGGAAGGCAACATCATCATCAACAGCAAGGAGACGATCGCCGCGCTGAAATACCTGAAGGAGCTGTATCCGACCTTCATCGCCGGCACGCCGTCCTGGAACGACGTCTCCAACAACCGCGCCTACTCGTCGCAGGAAATCGGCCTGACCGCCAACGGCGTCTCGCTGTACTTCTCGCTGAAGAACGATCCCGCCACCAAGGCGATCGCCGACGACACCGAGCATCAGTTCCTGATCAAGGGGCTGGCGCCGGTCTCGCCGATGTCCGGCCTGACGCTGAATGCGATGGCGTTCAAGCACAGCCCGTATCCCAATGCGGCGAAGGCGTTCCTGCAGTTCATGCTGGAGCACGAGCAGTACGAGCCGTGGCTCAACGCCAACTCCGGCTACTGGTCGCAGCCGCTCGCGGCCTATGCCGACGCCGCAGTGTGGTCGGGCGATCCCAAGGTCGCGATCTTCAAGGACACCATGAAGAGCCCCTACTACAACGGCTACAAGGGGCCGATCTCGACCGCGACCGGCGCCGTCAACGCCGACTACGTGCTGGTGCAGATGTGCGCCTCCGTCGCGACTGATGCGGCAACGCCGGAGGCCGCCGCAGCGGAAGCCGAGCAGCGCGCCAAGCGTTACTTCCGGCGGCAAGGCCGGTAACGGGGGTCGTTGCAGCTGTCATTCCGGGGCGATGCGCAGCATCGAACCCGGAATCTCGAGATTCCGGGTCTGGTGCTGACGCACCATCCCGGAATGACCTTTCAAAAAATCAGACCGGGACAAGGATCTGATGTCTGTCACGACACTGCCTTCACGGGGACAAGCCCTGCACCAGCCGGGCTGGCTCGCGCGCCTGTTCGACTACAAGCCGTTCCTGATCGTGATGTGCCTGGCGCCCGCGGTCGGCCTGCTCTTGGTGTTCCTCACCTATCCGCTTGGGCTGGGCATCTGGCTCGCCTTCACCGACACCACGATCGGCCAGCGAGGCATCTATATCGGGCTGGAGAACTTCCAATACCTACTCAAGGATCCCTTGTGGTGGAACGCGGTGTTCTACTCGATCTTCTACACCGCGGTCGCGACCTTCGGGAAGTTTGCGCTCGGCTTCTGGCTGGCGCTGCTGCTCAACAACCATTTCCCGTTCAAGAGCCTGATCCGGGCGATCGTGCTGCTGCCGTGGATCGTGCCGACGGTGCTGTCGGCGCTGGCGTTCTGGTGGATCTACGATCCGCAGTTCTCGATCATCTCCTATCTCTTGGTCGACGTGCTGCATTGGCGCGACAGCAATGTCGACTTCCTCGGCTCGCCCTGGCCGGCGCGGTTCTCGCTGATCGCGGCCAACATCTGGCGCGGCATCCCGTTCGTCGCGATCTCGCTCTTGGCCGGTCTGCAAACCATTTCGCCCTCGCTCTACGAGGCGGCGATGCTCGACGGCGCCACCTCATGGCAGCGCTTCCGCTACATCACCTTCCCGATGATGATGCCGATCCTCGCGATCGTGATGACGTTCTCGATCATCTTCACCTTCACCGACTTCCAGCTGGTCTATGCCATCACCCGCGGCGGCCCGGTCAACTCGACCCATCTGCTCGCGACCTTGGCGTTCCAACGCGGCATCGCCGGCGGCGAGCTCGGCGAGGGCGCTGCGATCGCGGTCTCGATGATCCCGTTCCTGGTGTTCGCAACATTGTTCAGCTACTTCGGCCTCGCCCGCCGCAAATGGCAGCAGGGAGAAGCCAATGACTGACATTGCAGCCCAATCCTCCAACGTCGCCAGCGCCACGCCGGACACGATGGCGTGGGACTCCCGCGCCCGGCGCGTGGTGATGATCTATCTGCCGCTCGCCTGCTTCATCCTGATCCTGCTGTTCCCGTTCTACTGGATGGCGATCACCTCGTTCAAACCGAACGCCGAGCTCCTGAACTACAAGGAGCACAACCCGTTCTGGATCACCTCGCCGACGCTCGCGCATGTCAAGCATCTGTTGTTCGACACCTCGTATCCGCGCTGGCTGAAGACCACCATGCTGGTGGCGATCGGCTCGACCTTCCTGTCGCTGTTCGCTTCCACGCTCGCCGCCTATGCGATCGAGCGGCTGCGCTTCCGCGGCAGCCCCTATGTCGGGCTCGGCATCTACCTTGCCTATCTGGTGCCGCCGTCGATCCTGTTCATTCCGCTCGCCACCGTGATCGTGCAGTTCGGCCTGTTCGATTCGCCGCTCGCGCTGATCCTGGTCTATCCGACCTTCCTGGTGCCGTTCTGCACCTGGCTCTTGATCGGCTATTTCAAGTCGATCCCCTATGAGCTCGAGGAATGCGCGCTGGTCGACGGCGCGACGCGGCTGCAGATCCTGTGGCGGATCACGCTGCCGCTCGCGGTGCCGGGCCTGATCTCGGCCGGCATCTTCTCCTTCACGCTGTCCTGGAACGAGTTCATCTACGCGCTCGCCTTCATCCAGAGCGGCGCCAACAAGACCGTGCCGGTCGCGATCCTGACCGAGCTCGTCACCGGCGACGTCTACCAATGGGGCGCACTGATGGCCGGCTCCCTGCTCGGCTCGCTGCCGGTCGCGCTGTTCTACTCTCTGTTCGTCGACTACTACGTGTCGTCGCTGACGGGGGCGGTGAAGGAGTAGCAGGGAATTTGAGCAATTGGGTCACGCCGTGACGCCCTTGGAGCGCTCGGTCATCAGCACCTCGAAGCCTTCGAACCTGGGATGGTCGAGATAGAGGCTGCCGCCGGTCTCGTTGCCGGCGCGGGAATGGGCACGGCGGAACGCTTCCGATTTGGTCCAGTCCTCGAACGTCGTCCTGCTGGACCACACGGTGTGAGTGGCATACAGCGTGTGGTCCTCAGCCGCCGGCCCCTTGACCAAGTGAAACTCGATGAAGCCCGGAACATCGCCAAGATGGGAATCCCGCGTGCTCCAGACCGTTCTCGAACGCCTCCTCCCTGCCCCTGATCACTTGAAACCGGTTCATTGCGATGAACATGAATGGGTTCTCCTGTTAAGCGGCGGACATCCGCGAGTGATCCGCCGGTTGATCCCGTTGATATCATGGATGGCTCAAGGCCGCGCTGGGAAACCAGCCTCACGGAGACCGGCACAAGGTCGGGCATGACGGAGGAAGGCGACGTAACGCCGCAAGCCTTATCCCGCCGCAACACGCGTCATTCACAAAACTGTCAGCCGGTTGTAACAGGCGGCTCGGAGAACACCGCATCGTTTATCCTTTGGGAGATCAACCATGCGCCTGTCGCTGCTCTGCTCCGTCGCCTCGCTCCTGCTCGCCACCTCGGCGTTGGCGCAGAGCGAGGGTGAATTCCCGGCAACGCTGGCGGGACATGTGGTGATGCCGGCGGAGAGCTTCATCGACGCGCCGGCCGACGCCCCGAACGATTTGAAGACCTCGGGCAAGTACACCACCGGCAAGCGCGTCGACGACATCGGCACCGTGATGGGCAAGTCCTACGAGCGGCCGACCGGCGTGTCGCTGCCGTTCAAGGGCCAGCCGCTGCAGGGCCACTCCGGCATCAAGGCGATGCCCGACGGCTCGTTCTGGGTGATCACCGACAACGGCATGGGCTCGCGCTACAACTCGGCGGACTCGATGCTGTATCTGAACCGCTACAAGATGGATTGGGCCGGCGGCAAGATCGAGCGCCAGGAGACCGTATTCCTGCACGATCCCAACAAGAAGGTGCCGTTCCGCATCGTGCATGAGGACACCGCCAAGCGTTATCTGACCGGCGCCGACTTCGACACCGAAGGATTCCAGATCATCAACGATACATTCTGGATCGGCGACGAGTTCGGGCCCTACATCCTGAAGGCCGACAAGACCGGCAAGATCCTCGCGGTGTTCGAGACGGTCGCGGACGGCAAGCCGGTGCGCTCGCCGGATCACTGGGCGGTGCAGTCGCCCCGGCGCGCCCGGCGCCACCTACAGCAACGTCAATCTGCGCCGCTCCAAGGGCTATGAAGGCTTCGCCTCCTCCAAGGACGGCAAGTTCCTCTATGGCCTGCTCGAGGGACCGCTGTGGGATGCCGACAAGAAGGACTGGGAGAAGGTCGATGGCAAGGAAGCCTCGCGCATCCTCGAATTCGACGTCGCGGCGGAGAAGTTCACCGGCCGCTATTGGCAGTATGTGTTCGAGCAGAACGGCAACGCGATCGGCGACTTCAACATGATCGACCCGACGCAGGGCCTGGTGATCGAGCGCGACAATGGCGAAGGCACCGCCGACAAGGCCTGCCCGCAAGGCCAGCGCGGCGAGACCTGCTTCCCCGACCTCGCCAAGTTCAAGCGCGTCTACAAGATCGAGCTGTCCGACGCCAATGTCGGCAAGCCCGTGCGCAAGATCGCCTATATCGACCTCCTGAAGATTCGCGATCCGAACAAGAAGGCGCGCAAGCCGCTGAACGACGGCGTCTACACCTTCCCATTCTTCACCATCGAGAACGTCGACCGCGTCGACGACACCCACATCATCGTCGGCAACGACAACAACCTGCCGTTCTCCTCGAGCCGCGATCCGAACAAGGCCGATGACGACGAGTTCGTGCTGCTTGAGGTCGGCGACTTCCTGAAGGCGAAGTAATGCACTTCTCGCCACAAATAACGGCGTCGTCGCCCGGTTCAACCGGGCGACCCAGTATTCCAGAGGCGCTCGAGTTCAACAGATAAGCCGCGGCGTACTGGATGCCCCGCTCAAGGCGGGGCATGACAGCGAATTTGGGGAAGCCGGGTCCGATCCAGCTTGGATTGGCTAACGCATGGCTTCTGGCCTCGCCCATTCCCAACGGTTGTTCTACAATTGCGCTTCTATCAAAACGCTAGATGATGATAGCCTCGACCGATACTTGAATCGCTTCGGGGCAAATCATGAATGAGAAATCCGCTTTAACCTATATTGAGGCCCTGATCGCCGCGGGCTTCATTGCGTGCCTGACCTGGGACCAGAGCTGGGGTCTGCCGCCGCCGTGCATCGCCTTGATGCTCGGCGTGATCGTCTGCTTTGCCTATCTGTGCCTGATGCGCTGGTTGGTGCGGCTTCATCAGAACACCTATCAGGTCGTGGCGACGATCCTGGCTCTTGCATGGGCCGCGCTGGCCTATTGCGCAACAGGCGCGCTGCAGGAGGGATTTGCCAACCAGATCCCCGGTACGCTGCTGATGCATCTATGGCCCTGGATTGCGGCGATCGCCGCGTTCCTGGGAGCGCTCGCCAGCAAGGTGCGCTTCATGGACGATGCCCGCGACTATGTGCTCGGCCGCCGCGCGCACTGGGATAACCAGCAATGGCTGGAGGAGAATGCCGGCTTCTAGCCGGCGTTCTCGCGGCAAGGCGCGTCATTCCTTCTTCGCCCGATAGTCCGATCTCAGGCTTTTGCTTTTGGCAAACTGATGCCCGAGATCGGGATTTGTCATCGCCGCGAGATGCAGATCAGCCCGCCGGCACCATCACGACGCCCTTGTCCTTGGGCCAGCGCATCCGCCAGGCGAAGTTGATATCACGGACCTCACCGGCCTTGGCCTCGAACGCCCATTCCAGCACGCCGCGCTTGTCGCGCAGATTGGTGGTCGTCGCAGCCGTCGACGACGGGAGCAGCTCGACCACGATATCGTCGTTCTCGCTGACCGGGAGCTGATCCTGGATCGCGACCTTGATCGGGAAGTCGTGGCCGTTGCGAACCGTGGTCTTGAACGCGCGCTCGTCGGTCTTCGATGTGGTGACGATCAGGCCGGCCGAGCCCTCGTTGCGTTTCACCACCGTGCGCTCGATCTTGACCTTGTCATCGGCGCCGAAGCCGAGCCGCACGGTCTCGTCCTTGGCGGCGCTCGCCATCCGGCTGCGGCCGACAAAGATGCCGTCGCGATAGATCGCGACCTGGCCCGGCAGCAGCGGCGCGTCGTCGGTCTGCACGAAGCTCGCCTCCAGGAACGCGGTCGGATCCAGCACAGGCACCGCACGCACCGCGAGATCGGGGGTGATGGTCGCGGTCGAGATGCGCAGGCTCTTTGCTCCCTCATTGGCGGCAACGCTGACGCGGCCGGGAATCCTGAAGCTGGCCTGGAAGGCGCTGGCTTGGGCAGCCGCTTCCTGCTCCTCGGCCTTCTTGAACAGATGCTGCTCCATCGAAGGCGCAGCCGGTGCGGGCATCAGTGCCGAGGGCTGTTGCACGCTGTCAAACGCTCGGCCAGCCGCCAGCGGTCGCGGCGGCTGCGGATACTGCACGATCAGCGAGCGGAGGTCGGGCGCATTGCCGCCGCGGGCGACGCGTACGGTGGAGACGTCGAGCGCGACATTCGACCAGTCCTCGCCGGTCGACTGGGTGATCTCGGCGCGGCGCACCAGTTCGATTGCGGGCTTGCGGTCCTTGGCGCCGGTGTCGAGCCGGGCGTCATAGATCGGCGTCCAGCGCGCGTTGGGAACCGCATAGGTGACCCGCAGCGTGGCCCTGGTCGCCGCCGCTGATGCCAGCTCGATGCGGACCTCGAGCTTGCTCGGCGGCTTGGCGGCGCGATCGGCCTCAAGGCGCGCGATCTCGCGATCGATATCGCGCTGCTTGCGCGTGGCGTCGCGGATCGCGTTGTCGGCGGTTGCGACCTCGTCCCCAACCGCAGAGAACGCAGCACGCCATTCGCTCACCGGGCGCGCCTCGCCCTTCTCGCCGATGCCGACCGGCGCGGCCTCGGCGAAATGCTCGGCGAATTTGCGCCGCGCCTCCGCCGACGTGATCATCCCCTGCAAATCCTCGCGCTGGTCGCGCAGCGCCTCGATCCGCTTGTCGATCTCGGGCAGGTTCGCCGGCTCCGCCGGGCGTGGTGGCCGCGCGTCGATCGCCCCGATCGTGAGCTTCGCTCCACCCTCGCCCTCGACCCGCAGCGAGGACGGATCGAGCCCGAGCGGGAAATCCTTCGCGACCAGCGTGTTGTCGCCGGCGGGCAGATCCATCGTGATGACGCGGGTGACGCTCGCGCCGTCGGGATAGACGGTGACGGCATCGACCTGCGAAGCCGCGTCGAGATTGGCCGCATGCAGCGGCCCGGCAACCAGCGCTCCCGCCAGCACCAGGCTGGTGGTGACGAGATAATTCGCAATCCTTGACATGACATCCCTCCGGAAAAACGCACATCGCGCGCGATGAACGGCCGCCGAACTCATTGGCGCGCCGTTTCTCGTGGTGAGACGCAGCGAGGAAGGGACTGGTTCGATTGAGGTTTCGCTGCGGCGCGACGATGGCGCTGCCGCGGCTGCAGAATGGCGCGGCGATGTCTTTCGGGTGTTAGCGACCTGTCCGGCGCCGGATGAACAGAACATTCGGCACGAAACCGGCAAGCGTGATCGCGATCATGATCCACCAGCCGCGATGAAACGCCGCGATCCGCTCGGTCATCGTGGCGGGGCTAGCCAGGATCGCGACAAAGATCGCGACGCCGATCGCCAGCGCCGCCTGCCGGATCATGTTGATCACGCCGGAGCCGGTGGCGAACGACGACGGCGGCAGCGAACCGGCGCCGACGCCCATCAGGGTCGGAAACGTCAGCCCGACGCCGACACCGGTGAACATCATACCGACCACGAAGGCAGGCATGTTGGGCTGTGCATCGAGCAGCGTTGCCCAGATCATAAGACCGCCCGCGAACGACATGATGCCGGCGGACACCACGGCCGCCGCGCCAAATCGCGCGATCAGGCGACCGGCAAACAACAGCGAGGTGAACGGGACAAGCAACGGACCCGGCGCGATCGCAAGGCCGGTCTTCAGCGCCGACCACCCCCACACGGTTTGCTCCCACAGCGCCACCGACAGCAGCATCGCACCGAAAGCCGCCGAGTAAGGCGCCATGACCAACGTCGCCCCGGTAAACGGCCTGACTGCGAACAGCGCCGGGTTGACGAAGGGGTTCTGCGATCGGAGGCAGTGCCATGCGAAGGCGGCGAGCGAGAGGCCTGCGACGGCAAAGCCGAGCACGACGCCGCGCGAGCCCCAGCCCCAGTCATTCGCCTTCACGATGGCGAATGTCAGCGCGCCGATGCCGGAGGTCACCAGCAGCGCCGCCCACCAGCTCGGCCGCGGCACGTCGTGGCCAGGCACCTCGGGCAGTTTGAGCCAGCCGACGATCAGCGCCACCACGCCGATCGGGACATTGACGATGAAGATCCAGCGCCAGTCGAAAGTGACCAGCACGCCGCCGGCCAGCGGCCCCAATGCTGCGGCAAGGCCGCCGATCGCGGTCCAGGTGCGCACCGCGCCGGCGCGCTGCTCGGGCGGGAACGAGGCCAGCAGCAGGCCGATCGAGGTCGGCGTCATCAATGCGGCGCCGGCGGCCTGCGCCACGCGGAACAGGACCAGGAGCTCGACACTGGGTGCCAGCGCGCACGCTGCCGAGGCGGCCGTGAACAGCGCAACACCGAGCAGGAAGCTCAGATTGCGGCTGTGGCGCTCCGCCAGGCGGCCGAAAAACACCAGCAGTGCCGCATAGACGATCGCATAGGCATTCAGGATCCAGGACAAATCCTCCAGCGAGGCGCCGCGGAATTCCTGCGCGATGTTCGGCAGCCCGACATTGACGATGAACAGGTCGAGATTTGCCAGGCAGATTCCGACCGAGACGATTGCCAAAACCTGCCGCGGAGTTGCAGTCGCGGCGTGGGACCGCGGCCGTGCTTCGGGTCCGGCCGTCAGCCCGATGGTCTCCGCCTCGACCTCCGACATCACACCCTCCAGGTACGTGCATATGCATCTATTGCCATTAGGTGCATATGCATGTATCTGTCAAGCCCAGTTTGGAGGCAGCCAATGGCGAAGACGGAAGCCACAAGGTGCAATCTCACGGCGTTGCGCAAGGCGACACGGCGGGTGTCGCAGCTCTATGATCAGGTCCTCGCGGCGTCGGGGCTGCGCGGCACCCAGCGGGCCATCCTGGTCCATGTCAGACGAACGGGCGCCCCGACGATGGGGGAGCTTGCCGCAGCTTTGGTGCTCGACCGCACGGCGCTCAATCACAACCTCAAGCCGCTCGCGCGCGACGGCCTGTTGACCATCACTGTTGACAAGAATGACCGCCGCAGCCGGCTGGTGCGGCTGACCAAACGCGGCGAAGCCAGACTTGCGGAGTCGCAGGCCGCCTGGCTTGAGGCGCAGGACCGCTTCGAGACGGCGTTCGGCGCCAGGCAGGCCGCCGATCTCAGGCAGACGCTCGAACTGGTCGCCGCGCTCGAATTCGGCGAACCCGCCGCGGATGTGCCGGCATCATGACGGGCCTCAAATGAAAGCGGCCCGGCGATACCGCCGGGCCGCTCGTTCGCACGCGATCGTGTCGAAGCGCGCTTAGCTGTAGATCTCGAACAGGCCGGCGCCGCCCTGGCCGCCACCGATGCACATGGTCACGACGCCCCACTTGGCCTTGCGGCGACGGCCTTCCTGCAGCAGATGGCCGGTGAGCCGGGCACCGGTCATGCCGAACGGATGGCCGATCGCGATCGAGCCGCCATTGACGTTGTACTTCTCGGGATCGATGCCGAGCTGGTCGCGCGAATAGAGGCACTGGCTGGCGAAGGCCTCGTTGAGCTCCCAGAGGTCGATGTCATCGACCTTCAGGCCATGGCGCTTCAGGAGCTTCGGCACGGCGAACACCGGACCGATGCCCATCTCGTCGGGCTCGCAGCCGGCCGAGGCCCAGGCGACGAAACGGCCGAGCGGGTTGAGGCCACGCTTCTCGGCATCCTTGGCTTCCATCAGCACCACGGCGGCGGCGCCGTCGGAGAGCTGGCTGGCATTGCCGGCGGTAACGAACTTGCCCGGGCCCTTGACCGGCTCGAGCTTGGCGAGGCCCTCCAGCGTGGTCTCGGGGCGATTGCACTCGTCGCGATCGACCACGTAGTCGACGATCGACTCGGCCTTGGTCGCCTTGTCGACCACCTTCATCTTGGTCTTCATCGGGACGATTTCGTCCTTGAACTTGTTGGCCTGCTGCGCGGCCGCCATGCGGCGCTGCGACTCCAGCGAATACTCGTCCTGGTATTCGCGGCTGAGCTTGTAGCGCTCGGCGACGATGTCGGCGGTGTCGATCATCGCCATGAAGATGTCGGGTGCCGTCTTCAGCAGATCCGGGTCGATCGATTCCTTCGGCGAGCCGCCGCCGGGAATCGAGATGCTCTCGACGCCGCCGGCGACGATGCAATCGGAGCCGTCCGAACGAATCGAGTTGGCGGCCATCGCGATGGTCTGCAGGCCCGACGAGCAGAAGCGGTTCACCGAGACACCGGCGGTCGACTTCGGCAGGCCGGCGAGCAGCGCCGCCTGGCGGCCGATGTTCGGGGCGCCATGCGCGCAATTGCCGAGATAGCAGTCCTCGACATACTCCTTGTCGACGCCGGCGCGGTCGACCGCGTGCTTGATGGCGTGCGCGGCGAGCGACATCGGCGGGGTGATGTTGAATCCGCCGCGGCCGGATTTCGCCAGGCCGGTGCGCGCGTAGGAAACGATGACAGCTTCACGCATTGTTTTCTCCCTCTGAGATGACGGTCATTGTGGCGTGTCGTGGCCCGTTCGTACACATTTTTCGACGGGCGCAACAGCAATACCGGAGGCTCCGGAACGACAAACGCCGCCTCCGGGGCCGGAGACGGCGTCATGTTCCGCAGATCGGAATTTGGACGTACCTGAGCGGTATCTTCGTTCGTCACGCCCGGACGCTTCCAGGCGATGACAAGACCGTTCGAACAGTGTTTAAAACGTCAGCGCCTTGAGAACGTCAGCGCCTCAGAACGTCAGCGCCTTGGCCTGCTTCACCTGCGGCAGCGCCTGCACCTTGTTCAGCAGCTCCGCCGGCACCGCACCGTCGACCTCGACCAGCGCGATGGCGTCGCCGCCCTGCTTGACGCGGCCGAGATGGAAGGTCGCGATATTGATCTTCGCATCACCCAACAGGCTCGCGAATGCGCCGATGAAGCCCGGCTTGTCCTCGTTGGTGACATAGATCATCGATTTGCCGAACTCGGCGTCGACCCGGATGCCCTTGATGTCGACGAGGCGCGGCTTGCCGTCGGCATACACGGTGCCGGACACCGAACGCTCCTGGCGCTCGGTGGTGACGGTAACCGTGATCAGGCTTTCATAGTCGCTCTGCGCGGCGCGGACGACCTCGTCCACCACCATGCCACGCTCCTTGGCGACGACCGGCGCCGAGACCACGTTGACCTCGCCCAGCATCGGCCGCAGCAGGCCGGACAGCACCGCCGAGGTGATCGCCTTGATCTTCATCTCGGCGACGTGGCCCTCATAGGTGATCGTGGTCTTGAGGATGCCGCTCTCCGTCAACTGGCCGGCGAACGAGCCGAGCTTCTCGGCGAGCTCGATGAACGGCTTCAGCTTCGGCGCCTCTTCCGCCGTGATCGACGGGAAGTTGACCGCGTTCGAGATCGCGCCCGACAACAGATAGTCCGACATCTGCTCGGCGACCTGCAGCGCGACGTTCTCCTGCGCTTCCGTGGTGGAGGCGCCGAGATGCGGGGTGCAGATCACGTTGGGATGGCCGAACAGCACGTTGGTCGTCGCCGGCTCCTCGACGAACACGTCGAAGGCGGCGCCCGCGACATGCTTGGAATTGAGCGCATCGACCAGCGCCTGCTCGTCGACCAGGCCGCCGCGGGCGCAGTTGATGATGCGCACGCCCTTCTTCATCTTGGCGATCGCGGCCGCGTCGATGACGTTGCGGGTCTTGTCTGTCAGCGGCGTATGCAGCGTGATGAAATCGGCGCGCTTCAAGAGATCGTCGAGCTCGACCTTCTCGACACCGATGTCCTTGGCGCGCTCCGGCGACAGGAACGGGTCGAACGCGATCACCTTCATGCGCAGGCCGAGCGCGCGGTCGGCGACGATCGAGCCGATATTGCCGCAGCCGATCACCCCCAGCGTCTTCGCCGTAATCTCGACGCCCATGAAGCGGTTCTTCTCCCACTTGCCGGCCTGGGTCGAGGCGTCGGCCTGCGGGATCTCGCGCGCCAGCGCCAGCATCAGGGTGATGGCGTGCTCGGCGGTCGTGATCGAATTGCCGAACGGCGTGTTCATCACGATGATGCCCTTGGCGGTCGCGGCCGGAATCTCGACATTGTCGACGCCGATGCCGGCGCGGCCGATCACCTTGAGCCTGGTCGCCTTCTCGATGATCTTGGCGGTCGCCTTGGTGGCCGAGCGGATCGCAAGGCCATCATAATTGCCGATGATCTCGGCGAGCTTGTCCTTGTCCTTGCCGAGGTTGGGCTGGAAGTCGACCTCGACGCCGCGATCCTTGAAGATCTGCACGGCGGCGGGCGACAGCGCGTCGGAAATCAGAACTTTGGGCTTCGTCATGTGACTGTTCCTCTGCCCTGCAGCGGGCGGGTCTCTTGGACCAATGTGGTGAAGTCTCTGATCACGTCTCCACTCCCCGTACTTGCAGGGAGAGGGTTGGGGTGAGGGCAGCCACAGGCGAGGAATAAGTCGAAAGGGCCCCTCGCCCGGATTGCTGCGCAATCCGACCTCTCCCCGTAAGAACGGGGAGAGGTGACAAGAGAAAACTCAGGCCGCCTTCGGCAGCGCGGCCTTGGTCTCGGCAAAGGCCCAGTCGATCCACTGCGTCAGCAGCTCGACGTCCTTGGCCTCGACGGTGGCGCCGCACCAGATGCGCAGGCCGGCCGGCGCATCGCGGTAGTACGCGAAGTCGAAGCCGGCATTCTCCTTCTCGACCAGCGCGACCAGCTTCTTGCAGAAGTCGGCCTGCGCGTCCGATGGAAGCGAGGTGATCGCGGGATCGGTGAACTTCAGGCACACCGAGGTGTTGGAGCGGATCGCGGCATCCTTGGCCAGGAAATCGATCCAGGGCGTCTTCGCCTTCCAGTCGGCAATCGCCTTGGTGTTGGCGTCGGCGCGCGCGATCAGGGCCTTCAGGCCGCCGATCGACTTCGCCCAGTTCAGCGCATCGAGATAGTCCTCGACGCACAGCATCGACGGCGTGTTGATGGTCTCGCCTTCGAAGACGCCCTGGTTGAGCTTGCCGCCCTTGGTGAGTCGGAAGATTTTCGGCAGCGGCCAGGCCGGCTTGTAGGTCTCGAGCCGTTCCACCGCGCGCGGCGACAGGATCAGCATGCCGTGCGCGGCTTCGCCGCCGAGTGCCTTCTGCCAGGAGAAGGTGACGACGTCGAGCTTGGCGAAATCGAGCGGCTGCGCGAAGGCGGCCGAGGTTGCGTCGCAGATCGTCAGGCCTTCACGGTCCGCGCTGATCCAGTCGGCGTTCGGCACGCGCACGCCCGAGGTGGTGCCGTTCCAGGTGAAGACGACGTCCGACTTGGGATCGACCTTGGAAAGATCGGGGATTTCACCGTAAGCCGCGTTCAGCTTGGTGACATCCTTCAGCTTCAATTCCTTGACGATGTCGCTGACCCAGCCTTCGCCGAAGGATTCCCAGGCGAGCGTGGTGACCGGCCGCGCACCGAGCAGCGACCACAGCGCCATCTCGACCGCGCCGGTGTCCGACGCCGGCACGATGCCGATCTTGTAGTCGGCAGGTACCTCAAGCACCTCGCGCGTCAGTTCGATCGCGAGCTTGAGTTTGGTCTTGCCAACCTTCGCACGATGCGAGCGGCCGAGGGCGGCGTCCTTGAGATTGTTGGGGTTCCAGCCGGGGCGCTTGGCGCAGGGGCCGGAGGAAAAATGCGGCACGTTGGGCCGCGAAGCGGGCTTCGCTGCAGTCATAATCTACCCTTCCAGATAGCTGCCTCTCGGTGGGGAGAGGTTTCCCGCCGCCGGGGATATTGGAAAGGGGCCAGAACGTCAAGGAAGTTCGGACTTGTCCGGAACAATCGCGCGATCACGGCTGATTGATGGGGCGTCCCCGACCTGCTGCACCGTCTCCTGGTCGAGCAAATCCGCCGCCAGAGTCATGATCTTAACCGCCCTGCGCCGGCTCGATATTCTCAAAATGCGCTTATCGCCGGCCTGCACGATGTACTCGTTGCCGACCCGCACGATCGAATATTCCGACATTCCAATCCCCAGTTGCCCGCGCCCCGTGGGAGACGTCCGACATACCGGACTCGTTCCGCCCCGTAAAATCACGGAGGCCGGCTTAGTTTACCGGCTGTTAACCGGATCGCCGAGCGGCGGCTACCGCAGGCATTGCCTTGTGTGCGGCACAACTTCGCGCGCGGATATCACAAGCGAAGCGTCATGCCGACATGACTGCGCGCAAACCCAAGCCGCTCATAGAAGCGCTGCGCATCGACGCGGGTGTGATGCGTCAACAGTTCGACGAGCATGCAGCCTTGCGCCCGCGCCTCCGCGACCGCCCACTGCACCAGTTTCTCGCCGATGCCGCGGCTGCGGCAATGCTTTGCGACACGGACATCCTCGAGCAGACCGCGCGAAGAGCCCTGCGAGCTGATGCCCGGCAGCACCGCGAGTTGCAGGCAGCCGACGACGGCACCCTCCCCGTCGACGGCGACGACGAGCTGCAAATTGGCATCGCGCTCGACCCGCGCGAAGGCGTCGTAATAGCATTGCGGCAGCGGATCCTCGATCCGCTCGCGCGCACTGCCGAGCGGATCGTCCGCCAGCATGCCGACGATGGCGGCGACGTCCTCGCGGCGCGCGCGGCGGATCGTGATCGACGAGGGTTCGGTCATGGCGGCATTCACCTGCGATCAGCGGACCGGCGGCAGCGCGAGCACATGCTCGGCATCCGCGATCCAGCGGCGGATCGTGGGGTAGCCCTCGAGCGCGAGGCCGCCGTCCTCCGCCATCCGCGTATAGGCAAGCAGCGACACGTCGGCGAGCGAGAATTGATCTCCGACCAGGAATTGCGCACCAGCAAGATGCCGCTCCAGATGATCGAGCGCCCCATAGCCGCGCTTGATGAGGTTCGGATCGATCTCGGAGACAGGCTTGCCGAGATAGACGGCCTGAAAACGGCAAACCGCGACGTAGGGCTCGTGGCTGTTCTGCTCCCAGAACATCCAGCCATCCATCTGCGCCGCGCGATAGGGATCGCCGGGAATCAGATCGCTGCCGCGCGCGAGATAGCGGATGATGGCGTTGGACTGCGCCAGCGTGCGGCCGTCGTCCAGCTCCACCGTCGGCACCTGGCCCCAGCCGTTCAGCTTGAGGAATTCCGCGGTTCGGCTGCCGCCCTTCATGGTGTCGATCTCGACCCATGTGTACGGCAGCGCCAGCCTGTCGCACACCCATTTCACCTTCAGGCAATTGCCTGAATTGGCGTCGCCGTAGATTTTCATGCGAGGTCGCTCCGCTTGCGGAGCGATATCGGACCAGCCGCGCCATACGCTGTCAAGCTGCGCGGCTTTGTCTCAGAACTTGTAGCCAATCAGAACTTATAGCCAAGACCAGCGCGCACGCTGTTGAGCGAGATGCTGGTGTCCTTGATCGGCGAGAACTTCACGTATTCCCATTCGCCGCGCATGAACAAGCCGCCCCACAGGCAGTATTCGAAACCAAGGCCGGCGGTCCAGCCTGCCACGAAGGCGTTGGTCTTCTGCTCGCTGGCGGTCTGCGACAGCGATGGGATCTGGGTGAACGACGTCGACACGATCGATGTCGTTTGGTTTCCGAACGCATCGGTGGTCGTCGCGGTCACGTCGTCACGCAGCACCACATTGGTGGACACCGAACGCGACACGTCCATGCGCCCGACCGCAAGGCCGCCGAACATGTAAGGCAGGAAACCGTCGAACGCCCAGCCCGCGCGGCCGCGGAACGTGATCACGTCCTTGATCGTCGCGGCGGCAGCGCCATCCAGCGACGTGTTGTAGGTGTAGGTGTGATTGGGCGGCGCGGCCGAGCCCGGTGGGCTCACGATCGCGAGCGCCATCGACCCTTTCGACGAGCTCGAGATCCTGTTCATGTAATTGTAGTTGGCCTCGACGCCGAACACGACATCTTCCCACTGCCAGTTGCGGCCAACGAAGGCGCCGAAATTGGTGCCCTGCGCGGTGTTCTTGTTCAACAGCGTCCATGCCGATGTCGGCTGCGCAAGCACGCTGTTGCGGAAGATGAAGTTGGTCAGCGACACGATGCTGTTGTCGAAGTTCATGTCCGCGGCCGAGTAGCCGACCTGGCCGCCGGCGTACCAGCCCTCCCAGTTCCTCGTGGGCGCCGGTTCGGCCGGAATACTGCCGCGCAGGAAATCGGGCATGTCGGCCGCATGCGCGCCGGTCACTGCCCCGAACATCATCGCCGCCAGCAAGAACCTACGCATCGCAACGCTCCAATCCACTCACCGAATGCGCGCTGATCATCGCCTGTTAACCTTAACCAATCGTTGTCGCCGACGGATTTCGAGCACGCAAGTTGCAGAACTTCGCGAGGACGAGACGCAAAGCAAAAACGGCGCGGGATGATCCCGCGCCGTTGCAATCGTTAACCGTGAAGGGCCGAAATTAAGCCTTATCAGCCCTTGCGGATCAGCGGGGGCGGCGGCGGCGGAGGCGGCACGTCGCAGCACGGCAGGTTGAAGCGCACGCCGAGCTTGACGTCCTGCGAGGTCATGTCGCGGTACTGGAAGCTCGAAGGCCCGGTCGGCGTGTTGTCGAAGAAGTGACCCTGGCCCTGCCCGACGGTGCCCATGTCGAGGTAGCGATAGGCCAGTTCAACCGTGAAGTTGTTGGTGACCTTGTAGGCGACACCGGCATGCAGCGCCCAGGCGAAGTTGGTCTTGGTCGCACCGTCGGCGATGTAGGAGCTGGTCAGGCCGGACCCGCTCGGGAACGTCGCATTGTCGGAGAAGGCCGAGGTCTTGAGCACGGCGGCACCGACACCGGCACCGATGAACGGGGTCAAGCAACCCCAGGTGCCGAGATCGGCGTAGACGTTGACGAGGCCGACCCAGCTCTGGACGCCGCCATGATAGGTGTCGGCCAGCGAGCTCGGCCCGGGGAACGTGAAGAAGTCGGTGCCGTTGAAGCTCACCTTCGAGCGATACTCACCGGTGATGTCGGCGCGGAACCAGCTGTTGAACTGATAGCCGACGCCGAGGCCGAACAGCATGCCGCTGTCGAAACCGTGGCCGTACTGGTTGAACGCGGTGCCGGCCGGCAGCGTGTCGTAGGCGTTGACGTGCAGCTTGGCCTGGGTGTTGGTCATGCCGATATCGCCGCGCAGATACCATCCGCCGAAATCCTGGACCGGCGGGGGAGCATACGCCATCGGGGGCGGCGGCATGATGGGCATGTCGGCGGCGAACGCCGCCGAGGACAACAGAGATGCCGCTCCTGCGGCAATCAGGGTCTTTACGCTACGCATTGGCTTCGTCCTTTTGGGCCAAGTGAGGCGACACGAAAGCCCCACGTCTGAAACTCACGGGCGGACGATGGCAGCAAATGTTTAAGCGGCACTTAACCCTAATTTTTAAGGTTGATTTTCTCTCACCTATTTCCGTGGCTGTTGCTTATGGGTCCATAAATGCGCGCGCGTGCCGTGAAAAATGGCGACCTCGCCACAAGTGCTAATGAAGCGTTGACGCAAGGCGCGCCGTTTGCGGCGCACGCAAGCCGGGCTCGTTAGCGAATGCTTAATCGGGGCGAAGCGTACGCCCCCGCCGCCGGGAGGCTCAGCGAACCGCCTTCGGCATCTTCGGCAGGAACACCGCGAGCAGGCCGATCGCCGGCAGGAAGGCGCACAGCTGATAGACGAAGGCGATTGAGGTGTGGTCGGCGAGCTTGCCGAGCACGGCAGCGCCGAGACCACCGATCCCGAACGCAACGCCGAAGAACACGCCGGAGATCATGCCGAAGCGATGCGGCATCAGTTCCTGCGCAAACACGATGATCGCCGATGTCGCCGACGAGATGATCACGCCGATCACCACCGTGAGCACGGCGCTGGCGAACAGTCCGGCGTAGGGCAGCGCCAGCGTGAACGGCAGCGCGCCGAGGATCGAGAACCAGATCACGTATTTGCGGCCGAAGCGGTCGCCGAGCGGCCCGCCGATGAACGCGCCCGCGGCGTTGGCGGCAAGGAAGATGAAGAGATAAAGCTGCGCGGCCTGGGTCGAGACGCCGAACCTGTCGATCAGATAGAAGATGTAGTAGCTCGACAGGCTCGAGACGTAGAGCTGCTTGGAGAACAGCAGCGCGACCAGCACGATGAGCGCGATCATCACGCGCCGCTGATCCGGATGGTCCGGATGCCGCGCGATGGCCGTAGCCTTCTTGCCTGCGATCTGCGGCTTGTACCAGACGCCGATGCGCCACAGGATCACGATGGCGAGGAACGCGATCGAGGAGAACCAGGCGATCGAGGGCTGGCCGAACGGCACCACGATCAACGCGGCGAGCACAGGCCCCATCGAGGTGCCGAAGCTGCCGCCGAGTTGGAACACCGATTGCGCGAAGCCGTAACGTCCGCCGGACGCCAGCCGCGCGATGCGCGAGGATTCCGGGTGGAACACCGCTGAGCCGAGACCGACCAGCGACGCCGCGATCAGGATGATCCCGTAACCATGGGCGACGCTGAGCAGCAGCAGCCCGAAGAAGGTGAAGCCCATGCCGATCGACAGCGAGAACGGCTGCGCCTTCTTGTCGGTGAAGTGCCCGACCAGCGGCTGCAGCAGCGACGCCGTAAATTGAAACGCCAGCGTGATCATGCCGATCTGCGCGAAGTCGAGCGCGTAATTGTCCTTCAGGATCGGGTAGACCGAGGCGATCAGGGACTGCATCGTGTCGTTGAGGAAGTGCGAGAAGCTGATGCCGGCAAGCACGACATAGGCCGGCCCGGCGGCGGCCACTTTCGTGGCCTGCGCAGAGGTCAGTTCGGCGACCTCCACCGGTTCGCCCAGTGCCTGTTCGCTCACGACGGGTTTGTTCACTGCAGCATTCCCGGATAGTTTCGCAAAAATACCTCCGCGTCGTACGACGCGAAGGTGAGCCGGACCAGTTGCGTTAGCCGATGGCAGCGATGCGCTGTGGGCTCCGCAACAACAGTGCGGCCTCCCGTCATCCTGAGAGCTTGTGACGGATTCGGCTCCTGCGGAGTTTTTGGCGGCTGTTCGTCGCAGCAATTGGCAGGTTTGAGTTCGAGTTCGGCGATGACCCGTTGTTTAGGCTCTGGAGAGGCGGTTGCCTTGCAGGATGTTGTTGACGAGGGCGTACCAGAGCACGACGGCACGGACCTTTTCGATGCCGCGCACGGTCAATTGCCGCAGGTCCCAATTGCGCCAGCGGGCATGGATGCACTCGCAGATCGACCGGGACCTGTATCGGGCCTTGCCCTCTTCGCTCGCCATTCGCGCACGCCAGGCCAACACCCCCGGACCGTCGCCGCGCCGCGGTAGATAGGGATCGGTACCGTGCTTGGATTGAGTGGGCGGACAAAAGATATCGATGCCCTCGGCATAGGCCCATTCGATGTCCTCGGCACTGCCAAAGCCGCCATCGACGAGATGGTCCTTGGGCAACCCTCCGGGCCGCGCACGCTGCCGCTCCAGCATGGGACGCATCAGGCCGCGATCGGATCCGATGTTGCAAATTCTGGTGTCGACGACGATCTGCTCGCCGGCCACGCTCGTCACCTGCACGTTGTAGGCGGGGCGGAAGCCGCCGTTCGCCATCTTCATGACCCGTGCATAGGCGTCCGTCGTGGAGGCCCGCGGCTCCTTCGGCGTCTTGCCGTTGCCGCGACTTTCTTCGCGCTCCTTGCGCTGCTGCTTGATCTCGGCGAGCGCCGTCTGCGCCGCCTTCACCCGCGCGCTGCGTTCCCGCGCGGCCCGCTCCTTGGCTGCCCGGGCACGCTTATTGCTGGCGTCCGAGCGTGTGTCGACCTCGCGCTTGAGGTCTTCCACCACGGCCTCAGCCTGCGCCAAATGCTTATCCAGCGTCGCCTCGCGCCGGAACGAGGCGGCCCCGGCGCTGGCCCGGACCCGCATGCCATCCTGCGCCAAGGTCTCCAGATCGACGAGACCGGCCTTTGCCAACGCTGCCAGATGCTCACTGAGCAGTCGGTCAAGCAGATCGGCGTTGCCGACCCGGAAGTCCGCCAGCAGGTGATAGTTCACCGACACCCCGCCGCACAGCCAGCGATAGGCATCGTGGCTCTCGCACAGCCGCTCCAACGCCCGCGCGCTGCCAACGCCTTCGCTGGCGGCATAGAGCCACAGCGCCAGCAAAAGCCGGGGCGAGGTCGCGGGGTGACCGGGACGATCGCCGCGAGCCTTGATCCGGTCCTCCAACTCACTCAGATCAAGCTCTTCGACATAAGACCAGATCAGCCGCACCGGATGGTCTTCCCCGATCAGGCTCTCAATATCAACCGCTCGCAGCGCAATCTGGTCGCGCTGGGGCTCACGCAGCCGCGGAGCGCCGGGCAAGCCCGCTTCGACTGGTGGCTTCGCCTGCTCCGGCAGGTCCCCAAACAACTCATCGGCAGCCAACATCACCTCCCGCGAATCCATCATCGCCAGAGAATCACACCGCGCCGGCTTTCGGCTATAATGCTCGCTGAAACCCCAAAAAAATCACACCCTCTGAGGAGCGGCCACTTGGCCGCGTCTCGAAGGATGAATCGGCCACCGGCCGGGCCGTGCATCCTTCGAGACGCGCGCAAGGGCGCGCTCCTCAGGACGACGGATCACGAGCTGATGCGGCCGGACGCCCTTACGCCGCCGCGGCGTGGCCGAGGGCGCTGACGATGTTGTCGACCACCTCTTCCACCAGGATGCGGTCGTCGCCCTCGCCCATCACCCGGATGACGGGCTCGGTGCCGGAGGGACGGATCAACAGGCGGCCATGGCCGTTGAGGCGCTTCTCGCCGTCGGTGATCGCGGACTTGACCTCGGCATCGTCGAGCGGCTTGCCGCTGCGATAGCGCACGTTCTTCAGGATCTGCGGCAATGGTTCGAAACGCCGGCAGATCTCCGACACCGGGCGGCGCAGCTTCTGCACCACGGCCAGCACCTGCAGCGCCGCGACGAAGCCGTCGCCGGTGGTCGAATAGTCCGACATGATGATGTGGCCCGACGGCTCGCCGCCGAGATTGTAGCCGCCGCTCAGCATCTGCTCGAGCACATAGCGGTCGCCGACCGGCGTGCGGACCATCGAAAGCCCGATGCTTTGCAGGAAGCGCTCCAGCCCGAGATTGGACATCACGGTCGTGACGATGCCGGGCTTGGCGAGACGCCCCTCTTCCTTCCAGCTCTGCGCGATCACCGCGAGCAGCTGGTCGCCGTCGACGATGTGGCCGCGCTCGTCGACCAGGATGACGCGATCGGCGTCGCCGTCGAGCGCGATGCCGATATCGGCGCGCATCTCGCGCACCTTGCGCGACAGCGCTTCCGGCGAGGTGGAGCCGCATTCCTTGTTGATGTTGAAGCCGTCGGGCTCGACCCCGATCGGCACCACGTCGGCGCCCAGCTCCCACAGCGCCTCCGGCACCACCTTGTAGGCCGCGCCATTGGCGCAATCGACCACGACGCGCAGGCCGTCGAGCGAAAGATCGCGCGGCAGCGTGCGCTTGGCGAATTCGATGTAGCGGTCATGGACGCCGTCGATGCGGCGGGCGCGGCCGAGGCTCGCGCTCTGCGCCAGGCGGCGATCGAGCGATTCGTCGAGCAGTTGCTCGATCTGCTTCTCGACATCGTCGGAGAGCTTGAAGCCCTGCGGGCCGAACAGCTTGATGCCGTTGTCCTCGAACAGATTATGCGACGCCGAGATCATGACGCCGAGATCGGCGCGCATCGACTTGGTCAGCATCGCGATCGCCGGCGTCGGCATCGGGCCGACCAGCAGCACGTCCATGCCGACCGAGGTGAAGCCCGCGACCATGGCGTATTCGATCATGTAGCCGGACAGCCGCGTGTCCTTGCCGATCACGACGCGATGGCGATGGTCGCCACGCTGAAACACCAACCCTGCGGCCTGCCCCACCTTGAGCGCGAGCTCCGGCGTGATCAGCCCATTGGCGCGGCCCCGAATTCCATCGGTCCCGAAATATTTGCGGCTCATGATACCCCCAAGGTGGACCTCTCGAACCACCCGGCGAGAGCGTCCCGAACGCCTACCAGTGTAGCGTGCATCGGCCTTATAGACTGCCAGGCGCTAAAATGACTTCAAAAAATATGATGAATCATTACCGCGGCCGAACCGCCTCTTTCGACCTTAAGGCACTGAAAATATATCATTATTTCTCTTTCGGCAATCCCCGGGAAGGCGCGCTGTCCCCTACCCTTTGCCGTCGCGCTTGACGTGCCGGTCGCCCTTGGTGGGGGCCGGCTGGGTGACATTGACGGGATCGGAACCAGGAAACGTCTCCTCAAGCCCCTCTTCCAGGGCCTCGTCGAGCCGGCGCTTTTCGGCGCTGTCGTCTGCCTTCGGCTTGGAGCCTGATTGCGTCATCGCACTCTCCCATCCGTCTCCGATTTGGCAGGCCACCCAACCATGTTAGATGACGGCAAGACCGAACAGCTGCAAGGCTGATTACCGGGACTCGTTACATAGAACTTGCGACATAGAAGAAGGGCCGGGAACGTCCATGAAGCACATTACCTGCATCGAAGACCTGCGCCAGCTGCACAAGCGCCGGGTGCCGAAGGCGTTTTTCGACTATGCGGATCGCGGCTCCTACACCGAGGATACGCTGCGCGCCAATTCCGAGGACCTGCAGCAGATCAAGTTCCGCCAGCGCATCCTGGTCGACGTCTCCAGGCGCAGCCTCGCGACCACCATCCTCGGCGAGCCCTCGGCGATGCCGCTGATCCTGGCGCCGGTCGGCCTGCTCGGCATGCAGCATGGCGACGGCGAGATTTACGCCTGCCGCGCCGCGCAGGCGGCCGGCATTCCCTTCACCCAGAGCACGATGTCGATCTGCTCGATCGAGGACATCGCAGCCGCCGTCGACAAGCCGTTCTGGTTCCAGCTCTACGTCATGAAGGACCGCGGCTTCATCAAGTCGCTGATCGAGCGGGCGATCGCAGCCAAGTGCTCGGCGCTGGTGCTGACGGTCGACCTCCAGGTGATCGGCCAGCGCCACCAGGACATCAAGAACGGCATGACGGTGCCGCCGGAATGGTCGCTGTCGAAGCTGATCGACTTCGCGACCAAGCCGGCCTGGGTGTCCGGCGTACTGCAAGGCAAGCGCCGCACCTTCGGCAACATCGCCGGTCACGTCAAAGGCATGGACGACATCGTCAAGCTGTCGGAATGGACCGCGTCGCAATTCGACACCACGCTGAACTGGAAGGATATCGACTGGATCCGCAGCATCTGGCCGGGCAAGCTGATCCTTAAAGGGATTCTCGACGTCGAGGACGCCGAACTCGCCGCCAAGAGCGGCGCGCAGGCGATCGTGGTCTCCAACCATGGCGGCCGCCAGCTCGACGGCGCACCGTCCTCGATCGAGGTGCTGCCGGAGATCGTCGACGAGGTCGGCTCCAAGCTCGAGATCATGTTCGACGGCGGCATCCGCACCGGCATGGACGTCATGCGCGCGCTCGCGCTCGGCGCCAAATCCTGCATGATCGGCCGCGCCTATGCCTACGGCCTCGGCGCCGGCGGCCAGGCCGGCGTCGCCAAGGCGCTCGACATCCTCGGCAAGGAGCTCACCACCACGATGGGCCTGTGCGGCATCAACACCATCGCCGAGATCGACGACAAGGTGCTGGCGGTTTAGGGACAGCTCTCCCTTCCCTTCTCCCCTTGTGGGAGAAGGTGGCGCGGATGAAATCCGCGACGGATGAGGGGTCTCTATCCGCGGAGACAGACCCCTCACCCCGCTTCGCTTCGCGAAGCGACCCTCTCCCACAAGGGGAGAGGGTGAAAGAGCAAACCTCACATCGGCGGCGCAATTCCATCGCGGCCGACATTGACGCGGTTGGCTTCCAGCGTGCCGTCGTCCTTCTTCACCGCGCCGAAGATGATGATCTTGGCGCCCGGCTTCAGCTCCGACTTGTCGCCGGAGACGAAGGTGACGACCGGGGTACCCGGCGGCACCACGACCTTCTTCTCACCGTCCTTGTATTTCACCGTGATGTTCTGACCGTCGGTGCCCTTCACGGTCTCGGCGACGGTGGCGTTGGTCATGGTCGAGTTGGCGCGCAGATCCCACGGGCGGAAGCCCTCGGCGGCGCCGCGCTGGTTCTCCGGGAAGATGTGAACCGCGATCGCCTTCTGCGTTCCGTCGGGCTCGGGCATCGCGGTGACGCCGATATAGGAACCGGGCTTGATCTCCGACAGATCGGTCTTGGCAACGCCGAACACCGCGACATTGTCCGTCGTCCGCACCTTCATGTCGGCACCGTCGCGCGACTTGATCGACAGCATGGCGCCGTCGACGGCCTCGATGGTGCCGCGAATGCGCACCGTCGGCGGCTGCTGTGCGGAGGCGACGGAAGCAAAGGCAACGACAAGCATTGCGGCGAAGAGCGGCAATTTCGACATGGTGTCCCTCATGGGTTGGCTGGCGAATCAGGGAACACCGGGGAGTTGGTGGTATTCCGTGCAAGCCACAACTCCGCGCGGGAGCGGCGGCTCGCAGGACAACTACGCACGGGACCGGCGGCCCGTTACTGCGGTAACGGACAGGTGATGCTGCGCAGCCGTCGCAGCCCGTCACATCGGCGGCGTGAGGCCGTCGCGGCCGACGCTGACGCGATCGGTCTCCAGCGAACCATCGGGCAATTTCTTCATGAAGGCGATGATCTTGGCACCGGCCTTCAGGTCGGCCTTGTCGCCAGGAACGTAGGTCACGACCGGCGTATCGGGTGGGACCTGGACCGTCTTCTCGCCGTCCTTGTACTTGACCTGCAATGTATGACCGTCATTGCTGACCACGGATTGCGCGACGGTCGCATTGGTCATGCTGCTGTTCGGCTTCAGATCGTAGGGGCGCGAGCCTTCGCCGGTGCCGCGCATGTTCTCCGGGAAGACATGCACCTCGACCGCCTTCGGCGTGCCGTCGGGGCCGGGCACGGTGGTGGTGCCGATGAAGGAACCGACCTTGATGTCGGACAACGCGATCTTGCTGAGACCGAGCACCACCATATTGCCCGTCATATGCAGCTTGACCTCTTCGCCGCTGCGCGACTTCACCGCCAGCGTATCGCCGTCGACGCTTTCGACGGTTCCGCGCACGCGGGTCGGCGTCGGCGGCTGCTGCGCGAGCGCGTAGAGCGTGGATGCCGTCACCATCGCAAGCGCAATGAACGGACGAACGAGATGGAAACGGCGGGCAGTCATGCTTGATCTCCGGGAGGGAACGCGGGGGGACTAACACGAGACCCCGCCCCGGAGACGCTATTCCAGGCCTCAAGTCTTTGTGAGATCGGCTTCGACGATCGCACGCAATTCCGGCGTGACCTGCGGGCGCTGCCCGAACCACAATTCGAAACCGCGCACCGCCTGGTGCAGCAGCATGCCGAGCCCGTCGGCCGTCTTGAGGCCGCGTGCCTGCGCGGCGGCCAGCAGCGGCGTCACCAGCGGCACATAGACAATATCAGAAACAACCGCGCCCTGGGCCAACAGCCCGACATCGATCTCGAGCGCCGGCTGGCCGTGCATGCCGAGCGACGTCGTGTTGACGAGCAGGCCTGAGCGCGGCAGCAGCTCACCGACCTTGTCCCAGGTCGTGGGATGAACACGCGCGCCATATAGTTCTGCCAGCGCGCGGGCGCGATCGATGCTGCGGTTGACCAGATGGACGCGCGCGATGCCGCGCTCGATCAGGCCGAACACCACCGCGCGCGACGCACCGCCGGCCCCTAACACCAGCGCGTCCTCGGTCTGGTCCCAGCCGGGCGCACAGGCGTCGAGATTGTTGATGAAGCCTTCGACATCGGTGTTGGTCGAGCGCAACTCGCCGTCGGCAAACCAAAGCGTGTTGGCGGCACCGACCGCGCGGGCGCGCTCATCCGGCGCCGTCAGCGCCAGCGCGTGTTCCTTGTGCGGAATGGTGACGTTGGCACCGACGAAGCCGCGCAACGACAGGCGGAACAGGAAATCCTTGAAATCCTCCGGCGGCACCGCCTCGATCACGTAGCCGCCCTCGAGGCCGAGCGTGCGCAGCCAGTAATGATGGATCAGCGGCGAGCGGGAATGCGCCGCCGGCCAGCCGATCAGGCATGCGGCGCGGGTCTTGGTTGCGGAGGTCATGACCGTGACATCGGCCAAGGCGGGCGCGCTGTCAATCCGTCCGCTTCGCGGTTGCGGCAACCAGCGCGCTGAGGGCGAACGCGGTGGCCGCGGCGAACCAGATCGCACCGAGATTGATCCAGTGGTAGGCCAATGCGCCGGTGAGCGCGCCCGCGACCAGCGCCGCCCACAGCAGGACGTTCGGCAGCCAGGCCCGGGGCGCGCCGCCGGTCAATGCGGCTGCGATGAGCTGACCGGCCTTGATCAACGCTCCGGTGACATAGGTCAGGCCGAGCCCGGCCCCGCCTTCAAGCTGGAACACCGCGTTCTCAAGCCCCATCGCCAGCACGATGGCCGCGACCGCAGCATTCGGCAGGCCGTAGGCATAGGCCAAGGCCGCTGCCGTCAGCAGCAGCCCCTCGCCGAACAGGATCACCGGCTGCCGATGCGCGATGCGGCTGAGCACGACGAGGCTGCCGGCCGCAGCCCCCGCGACGAACAGCACGATCAGCGCCAGCGCCTCCATCGCGTGCTGCCAATGCCCCTCGGCCAAGGTCACGCCGAGCCGCGTCGAGTTGCCGCTCATGAAGGAGACGAACAGCCCGCCGAGATGCAGATAGCCGATGCCGTCGACATAGCCGGCCAGCGCGCTGAGCGCACAGGCCAGCGCCAGGTTGCGGCGGGATTCAAGCATGGGGGCGGAAATCGCTGCCTTTGTTCAGAGCGACAATGTTCATGAAACCGATCGGCTTGGGAAGAGAAGGAAGAGAAGCCCCCCTCCCCGTCATTCCGGGGCGATGCGACAGCATCGAACCTCAGATGCGCAATTGCGCATCGGGGAATCTCAAGATTCCGGATTCGCTCGCTGACGCGAGCGCTCCGGAATGACGGTAATATCACGCCGCGTCGCGATGCGCGGCGATGATCTGGTCGGCGGCGCGGCCCGTCACCTCGGCCATGCGGTCGAACTGACGGGTGAAGGTGCCGGCGCCTGCGGTCGCCGAGCGCAGCTCGACGATGAGGTCGCCGATCTCGGATTCCGGCATCGTGGCGCGAACGCAGTCCCAGCCGCTCCAGCCCTCGCGGGTATCGAAGCCGAGGATCTGGCCGCGGCGCGCCGACAGGATCGCGTTGATCTTGGCGGTCGCATCGGTCGGACAGACGATCTCGACCATGTGAATCGGTTCCAGCAGCACCGGTTGGCACTGCGGCAGCCCTTCGCTGACGCCGATCCGCGCCGCGGTGCGGAACGCGAGATCGGAGGAGTCGACGCTGTGATAGGAGCCGTCGGTCAGCGTGACGTCGACGTCGATCACCGGGAAGCCGAGCGGTCCCCGCGCCAGCGCGTCAACGACGCCCTCCTCCACCGCACCGATATAATTGCGCGGCACCGCGCCGCCGACCACCTTCTCGTGGAATTCGAAGCCGCTTCCGCGCGGCTTCGGCTTGATGTCGAGCACCACGTCGCCGAACTGACCGTGGCCGCCGGACTGCTTCTTGTGCCGGCCGCGCTGGGTGATGGCTTTGCGGATGGTCTCCTGATAGCCGATCGCCGGCGGATGCGATTTGACGTTGACGCCGTAGCGGTCCTTCAGCCGCTCCTGCGCGACGCGCAGATGCATCTCGCCCTGTCCCCACAGCACGGTGTCGTGGGTGCGCGGGTTCTGGATCATGGTCAGCGAGGGATCCTCCTCATTCAGCCGCAGCAGCGCCTGGCCGAGCTTGACGTCGTCCTTGCGGTCGATCGCGGCGATCGAGATCGACAGCACCGCCGCCGCCGGTTCGACCTTGACCAGCGATGCCGGCGCCGTCTTGCCGCTCGAGACCGTATCGCCGGTCTTGATCGCATCGAGCTTGCCGAGCGCAACCGTGTCGCCGGTCTCGGCCTGCGGCCGCTTGCTGTCATGCGCGCCGGAGACCGCGAGGATGCCGGAGACCCGTCCGCTCTCGCCGGATGAGGATTGCAACGTCGCACCGTCGTCGAGCCGGCCCGCCAGCACGCGCGCCAGCGACAGCTTGCCGCCGTGCTGCAAATGCACGGTCTTGAACACATAGGCCAGCGCGTCCTTCTGATCCTTGACGCCGAGCCGGCTGGCGGTCTCGGCGACGCCGGGCGCTTCGTGACGCAGCGCCTTCATCAAGCGAAGCACGCCGTTCTCGCGGCTCGCGGCACCCAGCAGCACCGGACAGATCAGCCCTTCGCGCAGTTCGCGGGCGAGATCGTCGAACACGGCATCGCGCGGCGGCTGGATATCCTCCAGCAGCTGCTCCATCAGCGCGTCGTCGTGATCGGCGAGCTTCTCCAGCATCGAGAAGCGGGCTTCCTTCTCGCGGTCGAGATTGCCGCCCTCGAGCGCCATCACCTCCGACGGCTTGTGCTCGCGATAGACGAAGGCGCGCTCCAGCGCGAGATCGACAAAGCCCTCGATCAGATCGCCGTTCCAGATCGGGATCTGGCGCAGCACCAGCGGCACGCGCGACGCCGGCTGCAGCGTCGCAAGCGTCTCGCGGACGCGCTTGTTGGCGCGATCGATCTTGTTCAAAAACAGGAAACGGGGAATTGCGAGCTCCTCGAGCTCGCGCAGGATGATCTGCAGCTGCGGCAGCTTCTTCTCGTCAGCCTCGCAGACCACGACTGCGGCATCGACGGCCGGCAACGCGGCACGCATGTCGTGCGCGAATTCGATCGAGCCGGGGCAATCGATAAAGGTGTAAGTGTCCCCCATGAAGCTGGTGGTGGCGGCGGTCAGGCCTACGCCCATCTTGTGTTGGCGCGCCTCGGGGCTGGCATCGCCGACGGAGGTTCCGGCATCGACGCTGCCGCATGACTTGATGGCGCCGGTGCGCGCCAGGATAGCTTCCAGAAGTGTGGTTTTACCGCTTTGGAAAGGGCCCACCAGCGCGATGCACCGTGGACCTCGGGGACTTCTGACGTCTTGTCCCATTGCCGCCTCCTCGTTTTGGAGCTCGGCCCATGATTGGGTCGGCGACCGTTCATGCTCTGCCTGCGTTTGACTTTTGGCAAGCGGGAAAACGTCGCTGCGGTGCGGCGTCGCGCAGGTTTGCGATGGCGGAGCGAAGCGACGAAGCGCCCGGGATCGTTGCCGAAGAAGTCCGAGGCTTCTTCGGCGGATTGCAGAACGGTGTGCGGGATCAGAGCGTGATCCGGAAAAGCGCCAAGCGGTTTTCCCGCGACAAACGCGGAACGCGTCTGTGCGGAGATCATGCTTGGACGGCTTTAGCGGCCCGGACGCAGCTCCAGGCTTTCGAGGCCCGCGGCGACGTTGACGCCGACCTGACCCTGCACGCTGAGCGGCTGCAGGGCGATGGTGTTGTCGGAGCCGCCGACCAGCACGTTGCCGCCGACGCCGACACCGAGCGTCGCGCTGCCCTGTGCGCCGGCGTAATTGCCCGAGAGCGCACCCGGTCCGAGCCGTTCCACCGGTGCGTAGACGCCCCAGGCCAATGCCGACTCCTGCGTGATGCCGAGATCGATGCCGACCTTGTGGATGGTCGCGATGTAGCGATCCTCAGGCATGCCGTTGGCGCGCAGCACGCAGCCGAGGTTGGTCACGGAACCGACGATGAAGCCGATGCTCGCGCCACCGCGGCATTCCAGGACACCGACCTGCACGCGCTGGCTCGGCTGTTGGGCGTTGACGCCAACGATTGCGGTCAGCGTGGCGATGGCGGCACCGGCGAGGAGAGTGAAGCGACGCATGTTGCGGGGTCTCCGGCTGAGAGGCATGACGCGAGCAGAGAACAGAACGGCGCCGTGTCTGCGGCGCCGTTCGCATCCTATGCCATAACATCGAATGGTCAGCCAGAATTTGCGGTGCCCGGCCACCGATTGTTGGGGGATGTTGCGGTGCTGCTATGTTCCACCGGGCCTGCCGCTCTGGCCGGGCAACGGACAGCAAACCACCGACAACAAAAAAGAGGCCCGCTTTGGCGGGCCTCCCTGATCGAACACCGGCCGACTTAGCGGTGGTGATGGTGACGGTGATGGCGATGATGACGGCGCGGACCGTAGGCAACCGGCTCGAGATCGATCCCGGCGATGCCCGCCGCAACGTTGAGGCCGGTCTGGCCCTGCACGCTGATCGGCTGCAGCGCGTAGGCGTTGTTCGGGCCGCCGAACAGGAAGTTACCGCCGGCGCCGAGGCCGACCGAGGCGTTGACGCCGACGCCGCCGTAGCTGCCGGCGAGCGCACCGCGCGGAAGCTGCGTGGTCGGGGCGCTGACGGCCCAGGCGAGCTGGGTGGTCGCGGTGACGCCGAGGTCGACGCCGATGCGCTTCACGGTCGCAACATAGGGCTCGGGGCGGCGGCCGCCGCTCTGGAACACGCACTCGAGGCGGGCAACAGAGCCGACGACGAAGCCGACGTTCTCGCCGCCCTGGCATTGCAGAACCCCGGCCTGAACCTGCTGAGGTGCCGCGTTGGCGGTGGCGAACGGCGCCAGCAACGCAAGCGCTGCAAGGGTGAGAGTCGAAAGTCGCATTATCTGTCTCCGCAAGGTGAACTGAACTGGAATTTGTGCGGCGGACACAATGCAAGGCTCGTGTCCAAAACAAGGCAGTTCGCAAAGCGGCCGTAAAAACTTCCCGCGTGTGGCATCGATGTTCGCACACACGCGCGTGAAGTGAGCAGCTTGTGATTTGACTCTGCGATTTTACCGGCAGGCGATTGAACGCCACAAACAAAAACGCTCCCGCATTCGGTGCGGGAGCGTTTCTTCTATTAACTCAGAAACAATTAACGCAGATTGCCGCAGAAGCGCTGGATGCGCTTGCAGGCATCCTCGAGATCCGAGGTCTTGGTGGCGTAGGAGATACGGAACGCCGGTCCGAGACCGAACGCCGATCCCTGCACCACGGCGACGCCTTCGCTCTCGAGCAGCTCGGTGACGAACGCCTCGTCATTGTCGATCACCTTGCCGGTCGGCGCGGTCTTGCCGATCGTGCCGGCGCAGGACGGATAGACGTAGAACGCGCCTTCCGGCCGCGGGCACTCGATGCCGCTCGCCTGGTTGAGCATCGACACCACGAGGTCGCGGCGCTCCTTGAACACCTTGTTGTTCGCGGCGATGAAGTCCTGCGGACCGTTCAGCGCCTCGACCGATGCCCATTGCGCGATCGACGACGGGTTCGAGGTCGACTGCGACTGGATCGTCGCCATCGCCTTGATCAGCTGCGCCGGGCCGCCGGCATAGCCGATGCGCCAGCCGGTCATGCAGTAGGCCTTCGACACGCCGTTCACGGTCAGCGTGCGGTCGTACAGGCTCGGCTCGACCTGCGCCGCGGTGGTGAAGACGAAGTCGTCATAGACGAGGTGCTCGTACATGTCGTCGGTCATCACCCAGACATGCGGATGCCTGACCAGCACGTCGGTCAGCGCCTTGAGCTCGCTCCTGGTGTAGGCCGAGCCGGTCGGGTTCGACGGCGAGCACAGGATCACCCACTTGGTCTTCGGCGTGATCGCCTTGTCGAGATCTTCCGGACGCAGCTTGAAGCCGGTCGAGGCCGGGCACACCACCGCGACCGGCTCGCCGCCGGCGAGCGCGACCATCTCGGGATAGCTGACCCAGTACGGCGCCGGGATGATCACCTCGTCGCCCGGATTGATGGTCGCCATCAGCGCGTTGTACAGCACCTGCTTGCCGCCGGTGCCGACGATGATCTGGTTCGGCCTGTAGCTCAGGCCGTTCTCGCGCGAGAACTTGTTGATGATGGCTTCCTTGAGCTCCGGAATGCCGCCGACATCGGTGTACTTGGTCTTGCCGGCCTCGATCGCGTGGATCGCAGCCAGCTTGATGTTGGCGGGCGTGTCGAAGTCCGGCTCGCCGGCGCCGAGGCCGATGACGTTGCGGCCCGCGGCTTTCAGCGCGCGTGCCTTGTCCGTGACCGCGATCGTCGCGGACGGCTTCACACGGTCGAGCGCAGCGGACAGGAAGGCCATTATCATCTCCTGGCAAACGTCGTGAGCGGTTGGGCCACGACTTGATTTGAATGGGATCGCGGCACCCTAGGCCGGTCGCCGCTGCACCGCAAGAAGCTTCGCGGTAAAGCACGAAAACTTTCACGCACGGCTCGCGACACGCGCAATATTGCGCAAGTTCCGGAGCCGAATGACTCATATCCGGCAAGCGCGGCCGTGGCCGCTAGCGCCCTGTCGGCAAGCCCTCCGGCGGCATGCACCGATGCGGATTGCTCCGAGGACAATGTGCCGCGCGGCGCTTGCCCGACGGCGGCGACCGGGAGGCCATCAGGCGCAGCGGCCGGGCCGTCTCGCGATCGGAATGGCGCGTTAACGTTGGTGAATTTGCAACGTGCCGGGCCATAGCGTCGATCATGGCAATTGATCAGGCATCGACCGGCACCGTGCACACGTCGCGCAACCGTGATCCCCGGTGTTCGGCCGTGTTGATGGAATCGTTCTGCACGCGTGCAGTGCGGTAGAGGTTTCGACTTTTTCCACTCTCCAGGGCTTGCGACACCCCTCTGTCGGCATCATTGTTTAGCGGCGTTGCGGTGTGACAGGCCGCGCAATCTCGAGCGTACCGTCTCCCTGATCCGAGTGAACACCAACGCAATGTACAAGCTCTATTCGATGCAGCGCTCCGGCAACAGCTACAAGGTCCGGCTGGCGCTTGCCGTGCTGAACACGCCGTACCAGGCAGTCGAGATCGACATCCTGCGCGGCGAGAGCCGCACCCCGGACTTCCTGGCCAAGAATCCGAGCGGCCAGGTGCCGCTGCTCGAGGTCGCCGACGGCCGCTATCTCGCCGAGTCCAACGCCATCCTCTGGTACGTTGCGATCGGCACGCCGCTGGCGCCGGAGTCGCGGATCGAGCGCGCCGAGGCGCTGCAATGGATGTTCTTCGAGCAGCATGCGCTGGAGCCGAATATCGGCGCCGCCTATTTCTGGCTCTCGCTGGTCAAGGGCGGGCGCGACCTGCAAACCCATTCGCTGGAGGACTGGATGGAGCGCGGCTATGCGGCGCTCCAGGTGATGGAGAACCACCTCAAGGGGCACACCTACTTCGCCGCCGAGCAGTTCACCGTCGCCGACATCGCCCTCTACGGCTACACCCATGTCGCCGACCGCTGCGACTTCGACCTGACGACTTTCCCCTCGATCCGCGCCTGGCTGAAACGGGTCGAGCAGACCCCCGGCTTCGTCTCGATGGACTGGCAGCCCGACGCCGCCGAACCGCAGGCCCGCCTTGTGGCAGGCCTCTGAACAATGGGGGTTGGATAGCGGGAAGAACGGGGAAACTGCCTGAACAGCGGGCAAAACCATCCCTTTTGCCGTATTTTGGCCATTTTCGGGGGGCTTCGCCGCCGCAATGTTGCCGGTGACCATCGGCAGATTCGCTCGGATGTCGCGAGTGATTCGCTCGCGGCCTGAGGGATTTAGACCATGACACGGTGGTCCGGCACGGCAGGCTTCCACGGCCGCCCTGCCCCGGTGGCATCGTCCCGGCTGACGAACGCGATCGCCGCGTCGCTCGCGCTTGGCGCGCTGACGCTGTGCCTGGTCGTCGCGGTGACGGTGCTGTCGAGCAACCTGAGCATGGCAATAGCGATCCCGGCGTAATCAGACAATTCCAGTTGGCACCTTGATCCGCGGCAAGGCGCGGGAGGGACAGCGGCGCGACCATGATGAAGACCCCAGTCGGACTTGTGACCGTGACGCTGTCGGCGGCGATCCTGCTGGCCGCGTCGCTCCTGATCGTGACCGGCACCCAGGGCGAAGACCGCGCCCACCCCGCGCCGGTGACGGCCCCCGCCGCCAAGCCGGCTCCGCATCGCTAGCGCAGCGGCACTAGCTCCATTTGTGGAAGATGAAGAACGCGCCGGCGGCGATGAAGGCAAATCCGAGCGCGTGATTCCAGCCCAGCGGCTCCTTCAGGTACAGCACCGAGAAGGCGGCGAACACGACCAGCGTGATCACCTCCTGCATCGTCTTGAGCTGCGCCGCCGAGTAGACCGCGCTGCCCCAGCGATTGGCGGGCACCGCAAGCCAGTATTCGAAGAAGGCGATGCCCCAGCTCACCAGGATGACCAGGGGAAGCGAATGATCCTTGAACTTGAGATGGCCGTACCAGGCGAAGGTCATGAAGACGTTCGAGGCGAACAACATCAGGATCGGCAGCAGCGACGGCGAAATGGCGGGCATCGATGTCCTCTTGAAAGCAAAGCAGGCGGCAACCCGCAGGCCCGGAACCGGGTTCCATGGCGATCTGCATAGCATTTGATTTGAAAGCAGCGAAAGCTGGTTCAGCCCGCGCAAGATGCGCTTAACGGTCGAGACCGAAATGCCGGCGCCGTTGCGGCGCTGTCGTCAAACTAACGCTTTATCGTTTGTTCGACAGATAGCGAGAACGCGCATGCGGTTCGACTGGCGTGCCATTTCAGGTCCGGCCCTGACGGCGATCGCGGCGCTTGCCGCCTTCCTGATCGATCGCCTGATCGTCACCGTCCCCAATCCGGCGCCGCTGTTCGTCTGCATCGTGGCGCTGGCGAGCTCGATCAGCGGCATCACGTCCGGGCTGATTTCCGCTGCGATCGCGGTGGCCGGCTCGGCACTGTTCTTCCTCGATCATCGCGCGCTGCCCGGCTACGACACCGCCGACGTCGCGCGAATGCTGCTGCTGGCGGCGACCGCGGCCGGCACCGCCGTGATCACCGGCATGCTGCGGCAGAAATGGATCGACGCCTTCGCCGCCGACCGGCAGCATCACGCCACCTCGGAGCGGCTCGCCGCCGCGCTCGACCAGGTCGACATCGGCATCGTGCTGCTCGACGCCGACACCCGCGCCGAATTCATCAACCGCGCCTTCCGCGATTACTTCGCGCTATCGGATGCGCAGGCCGAGAGCAAGCCGCCCTTCGTCGCGCTGATGTATCATGGCCGCGACACCGGCGCCTATGAACTGCCGGAAGACGAGCTCAGCGCGTTCATCACCGAGCGCATCGCGATGATGCGTTCAGGCGATTCCACGCCGATCAACCTCAATCTCGCCGACGGCCGGGTGCTGCGCTTCAGCTGCACCGCACTGCCCGACGGCGGCCGCATGCTCAGCTATACCCCGGTGACCGACCTGGTGCGGCACACCGACGATCCGGCAAGGGCCGATGAATATCGGGCACAGCGCGCCGGGCCCGAGCGGCATCCGGCGCGATTGCTGCGCGCCGCGAAGTGAGGCGCGACCTCCACAATTGATCCCGCGGGATAGCGACGGTAGAAGCTTGCGAGCGATGCACACGCATCGTGCAATGCGGGATCATCCACCCCATGTCCGACGACGTCACCATCCGCTTCGTCACATCAGACGATTACGCCCAGTGGCTTCCTTTGTGGGACGGCTACAACGCCTTCTACGAACGGTCCGGACCGACCGCGCTCGCGCCCGAGATCACCGCGATGACGTGGCAGCGCTTCTTCGATGCCTACGAGCCGGTGCATGCGCTGGTCGCCGACGCCGGCGGCACGCTGCTCGGCTTGACGCACTATCTGTTTCATCGCTCGACCACGGCGATCGCGCCGACCTGCTATCTGCAGGATCTCTTCACCAGCGAGGCCGCGCGGGGCAGGGGCGTCGGCCGCGCCTTGATCAACGGCGTCTACGCGCAGGCCAAGCTCGCGGGATCACCGCGCGTCTACTGGCAGACGCATGAGACCAACCACACCGCAATGCAGCTTTATGACAAGGTCGCGGACAGACCCGGCTTCGTGATCTATCGCAAGATTCTCTGAGCGCGCATGCGCGGCCTGTGGATCGAATAAAGATGTCACCGGCACGTTACAAAGCCCGGCTAGGCTTCGCCCTGCGTAAGATCAGGCCCCCCGTCTCAGATCTTCGCCCCGAGCGGTCCCCGTCAGTCGCCGCGTCTGACCGGGACCGCTTTTTACCGCACTGCTTTCGTGACATTCCGTTTGTGACACTGCCCGCGCGGCAGGACGGCACCTTGCTGGCGCTTGTTCTTATGACAGTGCGCAGCATCCTTGCCTGCCCCACATACCTTCGTCATTCGGGGATGCGCCGAAGGCGCAGGCCCGGAATCCATTTCACCGCCTGCGCTGCGGCCCGATGGATTCCGGGCTCGCGACTTCGTCGCGCCCCGGAATGACGGTAGAGCGAGATCTAAACCACCAGCCCCTTCATCGGCTTCACCGGGGCGCTGTCCGGAAACACCGCATCGGCCAGCACGCGCTCGCCGAGGCCGAACTGGTCGTGCAGCAGGCCCTTGATCACGGCGCGGAGGTCGGTGGTCGGGGCGAGATCGCGGGCCTGGTAGAGATTGGCGGGCTTCAGCCCGGGCCAGTCGGTGATCATGCGGCCGCCGTTCACCGCGCCGCCGGCGAGCAGCGCGATGGTGCCGGTGCCGTGGTCGGTACCCTCGGTGCCGTTGATGCGCGCGGTGCGGCCGAACTCGGTGGCGACCACGATCACGGTGTCGCGCCAGCGTGCGCCGAGGCCGCTCTGGAATTCCGCCAGCGCACCGTCGAGGCCGCCGAGCAATTGCGCGAGCCGGCCGACCGGCCCGCCCTCATTGGCATGGGTATCCCAGCCGTCGAAGGCGAGCGCACCGATCCGCGGGCCGTCATCGGCTGACATCAGTTTCGCGGCGCCGCGCGCGACCAGCCGCATCGCCGCTGCACCGCCGCCACCGGGCTTCGGCTTCATCTCGTCGCCCTGCGCCTGTTTCTCGAGCTGCAAGCCCTGCGTCAAAGCACTCGCGAGCATCGGATCGCGGTGCTGATAGAGATCGAGCAGCCGCATCGCGGTATCGTCGGCGGCCTGCGGCAGCGCGGTCGGCGCCCAGCCGACGGTCGGCGCCGCGCCGCGCAGCACCAAAGGCGTGGTCGGGCCGACCGCGAGTGCGCTGGTCACCCGCTCGCCCTTCGGAAGCGCCTCCAGCGCGCGGTTGAGCCAGCCGGACTGCACCCGGCCGGGACCGGGGAAGCCGCTCTCCAGCACATCCTGACCGTCGAAATGCGAGCGGTCGCGATACGAGGTCGCCACCGCATGCACCACCGCGGCCTGCTTGGCGCGATACATCCTTGCAAACTCCGGCATCGCCGGATGCAGGCCGAAGAACGGATCGAGCATCACCGCCGCGTTCGGCCCATCGGCGCGCAACGCGATCGCGCCATGCAGGCCGGCATAATCGGGATCGCCGACCGGCGCCACGGTGGCAAGGCCATCGAGTGCGCCGCGCAGGATGATGGTGACGAAACGCGGATCGCGGCCATCGGCGGCGCGGGCGAATTTCGGCAAATAGGCCCAGGCGGCAAACGAGGCGCCGCCGAGCAGCAGCGCGCGGCGCGACGTCGCCTGCATCATCAGGCTCTCGGAGCAATCCATCGTCATCTCCTCTGGAATTCCGGCGACATCAGCAGCAACGCCAGCGCCTGTTGCCGCGATTCCGCGCGCTCGATGGTGCGTCGCGTCTCCGCCGACGCGGCGTCGGCAGCCACGAGTTCAAGCAGGTCGCGCGGATCGAACTTGTCGGCGAGCTGGGACGCCACCTGCGCCGAGATGTCGAGCCTGAGCTTGAGGCCTTCAGGCGCCGCCCAGGCCGCGCTGGTATCGGGAAAGCCGTTCGGTCCGGCCGGCGACCACAGCGGCTGGCCGAGCACGTTAAGGCCATTGAGGTAGCGCCCCGGATCCTCCGGATTGCGTGCCAGCAGGCGGCCGGAGGCAACCAGGAATTCGTAAGGCGAGCGCATCTTGGTCGGCGGCGCCTGCCAGGCCTCGTTGGACTGGACCAGCGTCGTGGCCAGCGCCCTGAGATCGCCGTCGGTTTTGGTGAAGCTGTCCTGCAGCTTCGCCACCAGCGCCGGCGGCGGATCGTCGGCGACGAAATGACGGGCGAATTTGGTCGCGATGAATTTCGCGGTGGAGGGATGCCGCGCGATGTCGGACAGCACCGCCTCGCCCTGCGCGACACCGACCTGCGCGTAGGTCTTGCCCAGCACCTGCTGCGGGCCGGGCTGGTGCGCATTGGCGTTGAACACGAAACTACCGGGCGTGCCGAGCTGGCCCTGGCGGCCGGCAAAGGTCCAGCCGGTGATGACGCGCGCCAGCGCCGTCACGTCGTCCTGGGTGTAGCCGCCGCCGACGCCGAGCGTATGCAGCTCCATGATCTCGCGCGCGAGGTTCTCGTTCAGGCCGCGGTGGCGGTTGATGCCGGCGCGCGACTCCGGCCCGAGCGATTGCTGGTTGTCGAGGAAGAACAGCATCGCCGGATGCTGCTCGACGCTCTTCAGCATGTCCGCGAAACGACCGAGCACATGAGGGCGGATCGCCTCGCGCTCGAACGAGCCGGCCCACATCCGCGCCAGCGCGCCCTTGTTGGCGGAGATGCAGAAATGGTTGGACCAGAACACCACCAGCCGCTCGACGAAGCCGCAGTCGGCGACCACGCCGCGCTGCAGCCGCGCCAGCGCCTCGGCGCGGAACGTCTTCTGGATGATGTTGGGCGGCTCCGCCGGCGGCTTGGGCGGATTGGCCACCGTCTGCATCGTCGAAGGCTGCATCGCGGCGGACGGCATCATCGCCGCATTGGCATTGTCGACCGCCTGTGGATCCTTGCCGGCGATCTCCTTGGCGGCCGTCGAGAGCGACAGATTGCGCCGCTGCGGCGGCGTTGCATCGGACCCTTGCGACGGTGTCTCGCTCGCGCCCTGCTGCGCGACTTTCGCGGCGTTGCGTGCCTGCTGGATCTCGAACTGATAGTCGAACACCTGCCGGCCGAGCTCTGGCGTCGAGAGCAGGCCCGGCACTTCGAGCAGCGCGCCATTCGGGCGCGCCAGTTCCGCCAGCACGAAACCGCGCGGATCGGAGGCTGCGTTGATGAAGTCGCCGGCCGCCCCGCCGCGGGCACCAAATCCAAACCGATTGAGCGCAGTCAGCGCGGCTTGCGAATCACGGGCCATCAGATTTCCTTTGGCGGCCTATTCCGGCTATACCTGTTGCAGAGCATGATAGCGCGGATCAGGATGAACCCGAGATTAATTCGCGCATTAAATCGCGGTTAGAATGGACCTCTCTTCACGTGATCGTTCCGAACAAGCATCACCGCGCCGGCTGGCCTGCACGGCGTGCGGCAGCGAATTTTCCTGCTCGCCGACAGGACCGTGCTGGTGTTCCGACGAGAGCTTCCGGCTGCCGATGCCGACCGACGGCAGCGACTGCCTGTGCCCGTCATGCCTGCGCAAGCTCGCGGACCAGCAAGCTGACGTGAGCGGCACGTGAACGCACCCTGGACCGTCGACGCCATCCTGCTCGACATGGACGGCACGCTGCTCGACACCGAGAAGGTTTACTTCGACAGCCTGGTCGCGGCGCTGAACGCGTGCGGCTACACCGATGATGTCGTCGCGCTGTGCCGTTCGATGGTCGGCCTTCCCGGCCCGGTCTGCGAGGCGATGCTGCTTGACCGCTATGGCGCGGCGTTTCCGCTCACCGAGGTCAACCGCACCTTTGTTGTCACCCGCGATCGCATGTTCGACGCCGGCCTGCCGCTCAAGCCCGGCACGATCGAACTGCTCGACGGCCTCGCCGCCGCCGGCTGCCGGACCGCGATCGTGACCTCGTCATCGCGCCGCACGGCCGAACGCCATCTCACGCTCGCCGGAATCCGCGACCGCTTCGAGACGCTGCTGACGCTCGACGACGTGACCCACGGCAAGCCGGACCCCGAGCTCTATCTGAAGGCTGCCGCGCGGCTCGACGTGACGCCGACGGCCTGCATTGCGGTGGAGGATTCCAATCACGGCGTCACCGCGGCGCACGCCGCCGGCGCGATCACGCTGATGGTGCCGGACATGGCACCACCGACGGAAGAGACCCGCGCGAAATGCGCCGCCGTGCTGCCCGACCTGAATGCCGTGCTGGCGCTGCTGCAAGAGCGCGGCGCGCTTTAGCGTCATTGGGAGCGGCAGCGAAGCAATTCATGTCCGTGCGGGGAGTCGATGTCGTGATCGCGCTTCTTCAAGGCAAATCGAGCCGGTCTTCGCCGCGCTGCTTCCTCTTTTGATGGCCAGGAACGCAGGCACCCCTGCGGCAGCAGTGCCCGCGAAGAACACGGTCAAAGCGAATACCACGGCCGCAAGTTCGTTCTGCGTGGTCATTGGAACAGCTCCGCAGATCGCTACTCTGCCAAGCTAGCCATGGGTACACCGGCTTGCAGCTCACAACTTTGAAACCGTTTGAGAGTCATGGTTTATGGTCACCGTCTGCGTTTGGACCCATCGCCGTCATCCGCTGTATAGTATCGTCTCAACAGGCGAGCCACCGGGTTGACGAAATGCGGGCGGAAGGATCAGAGAATGACGAGTTCAGCCTTGATTTGCTCCTTCTGCGGCAAGGAGCCGGAAGAAGTTGTTTCCATGATCAACGCGTCATCCGTGAACGCCAAAGGTCAGCAAACCGCCGGCGCGATCTGCAACGAATGCGTCGAACTCTGCGTGCAGGTCATCGGTTTGCAAAAGCCGGAGTGGCTTGAGCGACATCGCCAGTTTGTCGCCGCGTTAGGAAAGTAAGGCCGCAGTGCTACCCAACGCCGTGGTGGCTTTGCTGCAGCAGCGCGGCGCGCTTTAGCCGAGCGCTTCGGGTACCACGCTGTCGGGCTACGCCGAAGCCGCCATCGGACCGCGACTTTTGCGTAGACCGGTGGGCTAATCTTACTGCGTCATAAATCCTGCCTCCTCCGTCATTGCGAGGAGCGATAGCGACGAAGCAATCCATCCAACCGCGTTTGCGGGCCGATGGATTGCTTCGCGGAGCCTGTCATCCGGCGGCGCTTCGCGCCGAGCGGTGGCTCGCAATGACGGATGAATTCGTTTACGGCCTCTCAGGATTGGCTATAAGAGTGCTTGTGACGCAGTAGTACGAACCCAGCATACGAAGCATCGCGAACCCGCTCAGGTCGTTCGCACCTTCGATGACTTCGCGGTCTTTGCGCGTTTCGCCGCGGCGCGATTGTCGTGCGCTGCGTGGCGGCTGCGCGGCTTCGCGTCCCGCGCCGCCTGCCGCGTTTTGTCGCCACCGCGGTGAGCGGCATATTCCTTGCCGTCGATCGGCGCCAGATGAGGCGGGTCGAAATCGAGATAGGGGCGCGCGACGCCAAACTCCTTGCCGTGCGCGTCGACCCATTTCCAGAGCCTTTCCGACGATTTCCAGCGGTCGTCGCGAGTCGCGCCGTCGATGCTGACGATGTCGGCCGCGAGCCCATGGCCGTAGCCGCCACGGAAGCTGCCGCCGTGATACGACTTTGTGCTGGCCGCCTTCAGCCCGCTCGCAATCGACTGGCGGTAGTCGTCGCGGAAGGCGCTGGTGATGCCGGGCGACAGTCCGGCCTGTTCCGCCGCCAGCAGCGCACGAAAGAGCTTCAGCTTGAAGCTGCGATCGACGCCTCCCACGACGTAGTCCATCATCGGCATGCCGGCTCTTTCGGCCGCCTTGGCGTCCTTCCAGGCGAAATCCTCATCGACGAGCTTGGTGAAGGTCCTGGTGACCGTCACCATTTTCTTCTTTCTCTTGACCGTCACCTGCCTCTGCTCAGGCACCTTGATGGTGTCTTCCTTGGGCGTCCTTTGATAGAGCGCCCACAGATAGCGATCGACGCAGGCATTGACGTCCCAGCACTCGTCGAGGATTTCGACGGAGTCCACCGCGGGCTTGACCACGCGCGGCTTCGGATCCGGCGCGTTCGCTGCCGGCGCTTGCAGCGGTTGAATGTCCGGCGGCAGCGCCGGATCGGTCAATGCGGCCTCGACGACAGGCTCCGTCTCGCGCGCGGTCGGCGCGGCATGGGCAGTCGCCACCGCTTCCTGTTCATTCATGGTCGGTGCACGAGGGCCGTCGACAGCTGCGTTCGACGTGGCAGTCGCCGGCGATGTCGCCGATACGGCATCGGCGATAACAGTGGGTGCGCGGGACCCATCAATCGATGCACCGGCAACTGACGCATCGGCGACTGGCGCATCGGCGACCGATGCACCGATTTTCTCGATACCAGCCGAACCGAACGCCGCAAACCACGAGACAATGCAGCCCGACAGAACGACCGTGCCGCCCAATGTCGCCGCCCGCACCCGCCGCGAGTTCATCATCCCAGCCTCCACGGCTCCTCGGGAGCCAGATTGCAAGCATGTGACGATGCGATCATCGGCTACGGGAGTGGTCGCGCAATGGCGAAAGAAGGTTAACGACCCATCTTTCCGAACGATGTTGCCCGAATGCAACTCGCGCCCTAGCCCCGTTTTTGTCCCTTCTTCTTGAGCGCTATCTCGATCAGCGTCCGCGCGGCTTCGCCCGCGGTCTCCATGTAGCTGGCGTCGCGATGCAGCAGCACCACGGCGAATGATCCGTCCAGCAGCAGCAGGATCTGCCGCGCCAGCTTAAGCGGATCGGCGATCCCTTCGACGGCGAAGGTCGCACGCAGCCAGTCCTCGAACTTCTTCTTGTGCGCAGCGCCGATTTTGATCGCGGGATGGCCGGGCATGTTGGCGAGCTCGGCCGAGGTGCGCAGGAAGCCGCAGCCCTTCCACTTCGGGTGCCGCGCCGAGCGCGCGAGGTTCTTGAAGATGACCTCGACTTTCGCCGGCAGGCCGCCCCCGGCCTCCGCGAACCATTTTCGGAACAGCGCCAGGTTCGGCTGATCGCGCGCGGCGAGATAGGCGGCGACCAGATCGTCCTTGCTCTTGAAGTGATAATACAGCGTGCGCTTGGTGAGGCCGGCCTTGGCGGCGACCTCGTCGACGCTGACGCGGCGGATGCCTTCGCTGTAGAACAGCGAATTCGCCGCCTGGACAATGCGCTCGCGGGTCGGTTCGGAGGCTCTGGGCATGCAGTCGTATGTATACTAACCAGTGAATATACTCAAATTGCGGAAGCCTCTAGGTTCGGCTGCGCGAAACGCCCATGCCGGAGACTGCACCATGTCCGAACCCATCCTGCTCGAGATCACCGACGGGATCGCCCTGATCACGTTGAATCGTCCCGAACAGCTCAACGCGCTGAACTACGCGCTGATCGACCAGCTGATGGCGGCGCTCGGCCGCATCGAGGGCGATGCGAGCGTGCGCGCCGTGATTCTGACCGGCGCCGGCGAGCGCGCCTTCTCGGCGGGCGCCGACATCAAGGAATTCTCGGACAGCGTCAAGCAGGGCGCCGCCGTCGCGGTGCGCGACTTCGTTCGCCGCGGACAAGCCATGACCGCGCGGCTCGAGGCGTTCAAGAAGCCCGTGATCGCCGCGGTCAACGGGATCGCCTTCGGCGGCGGTTGCGAGATCACCGAAGCCGTGCATCTCGCCGTCGCCAGCGACCGCGCGCTGTTTGCAAAGCCCGAGATCAAGCTCGGCATGCCGCCGACCTTCGGCGGCACGCAGCGGCTGCCGCGGCTGGCCGGACGCAAGCGAGCCCTTGAGTTGCTGCTGGCGGGCGATCCGTTCCCGCCCGAGCACGCGCGCGAGATCGGGCTGGTCAACCGGATCGTGCCGCACGATCAATTGCTGACCGCCGCGCGCGAGCTCGCCGGCCGCATCACCAGGCATTCGCCCGGCTCGGTCGCCGGCACCATCACCGCGGTGACGCGCGGGCTCAACATGCCGATCGCCGAAGGCCTGCTGGTCGAAAGCGAACAGTTCGCCGCACTGGTGCCGAGCCGCGATCTCGCCGAAGGGCTCACGGCGTGGAAGGAGCGGCGCCCGGCGAAGTATGCCGAGGCATAGAGCACCAACGCTTCCACGTCATTGCGAGGAGCGAAGCGACGAAGCAATCCATTGCTCAGCACGCGCGGACAGATGGATTGCTTCGCTTCGCTCGCAATGACGGCGACGAGCCCTACCGCACCACGGCCGCGGTCTGCCCGAACAGCAGCTTGCGCTCTTCCTCGGTGCGGATCGCGGGCTGGCCGAAATTCGGGTTGACCTCCTTGGCCTTCGCATAGGCACGCTCGGTCGCGGGACGCTTGCCGATCGTCTCCAGCCAGCGCTTCAGATGCGGGAAGTCGTCGATCTCCTGGCCCTGGTTCTTGTAGGGCACGACCCAGGGATAGCTCGCCATGTCGGCGATCGAATAATCGCCGGCGATGAATTCGCGGTCGGCCAGCCGCTTGTTGAGCACGCCGTAGAGCCGGTTGGTCTCGTTGACATAGCGATCGATCGCGTAAGGCAGCTTCTCGACCGCGTAATTGCGGAAGTGATGGTTCTGCCCGGCCATCGGCCCGAGCCCGCCCATCTGCCAGAACGTCCACTGGATCGCGTCGTAGCGGCCGTAAATATCCTGGGGCAGAAATTGTCCGGTCTTCTCGGCGAGATAGAGCAGGATCGCGCCGGACTCGAACAGCGAGAGCGGCTTGCCGCCGCCCTTCGGCGCATGATCGACGATCGCCGGAATGCGGTTGTTCGGCGCGACCTGCAAAAAGTCCGGCTTGAACTGATCGCCCTTGCCGATGTTCACCGGGAAGATCTTGTAGGCGAGGCCGGTCTCCTCGAGGAAGATCGTGATCTTGTGACCGTTCGGCGTGGACCAGTAATGGAGATCAATCATGGGCGTGATCCTGGATGTCAAGGGATTGCCGGCGCATCGGCGAGAACGATGCGCGAGAAAGATGCGATTGCATTGACTTGGGCGCATAACCGCACCCAAGTCAATGGCGCCCGCATTGCACCGCGCGCGAATGTGATCTGCAAACAACGCAAGCGCCCGATTGAGCCGCGCCCCGATTGCACCTAGGCTCCGCATGCTTCGTATTCAAGAATTTTCAGAACATGGGGGATTGCGATGACACGGGATTTGGCACGACGTGAATTCCTGAAGGGCTCGGCGGCGATCGCCGGCGCTGCGGCGGTGGGCGCATTCTCCTGCGTCGAGATCGCGAGCGCGGCACCGATCCAGGTGCCGAGCGTCGACAAGCTCTCGATCCGCGTGCTGGTCGATTCCAGCTTCGACCTGTTCCTGCGGCCAAAGCAGGCGCACGGCGTCTCGATCGCGCCGGCGGCGCGCGGCGCCGACTTCCGCAAATCGCTGCACAATGAATGGGGCCTGTCGCTGTGGCTGGAATCCGAAGCCGCGGGCAGCCAGCGCAGCCTGATGCTGGACTATGGCTATACGCCCGAAGTGCTGCTCAACAACATGGAGCTGGTCGGCGTCGATCCGGCCAAGCTCGACGCGCTGATCGTCAGCCACGGACACTACGATCATTTCGGCGGCCTGAACGGCTTCCTCGACAAATTCCGCGACAAACTGCCGGCCGACGTCAAGCTCTATGCCGGCGGCGAGGACAATTTCTGCCACCGCGTCAACGCGACGGCGACCAAGGGCCAGTTCACCGACTTCGGCACGCTGGACCGCCGCCAGCTCGCCGCGCAGCGCGTCACCACCGTGCTGTGCGAGACGCCGACCGTGATCGCCGGCCACGCCTTCACCACCGGCAAGATCACCCGCCGCAGCATCGAGCGCGTGCTGCCGCAGACCTGGGTCGAGTTCGGCATCAAGGACGGGCTCGGCTGCAACGCCAGCCACTATCTGCCGGCCGAGATGGACGGCAAGATCGTGCCCGACGAGCACATCCACGAGCATGCGACCTGCTTCAACCTGAAGGATTTCGGCCTGGTCGTGATCTCGTCCTGCGGCCATGTCGGCATCGTCAATTCGGTGAAGCAGGCGCAGGAGGTCTCGGGCATCCAGAAGGTGCACGCGATCGTCGGCGGCTTCCATCTCGGCCCGGCGCCGAAGGACTACCTCGCCGAGGTGGTGGCCGAGATCAAGAAGCTCGATCCCGACGTGCTGATCCCGATGCATTGCTCCGGGCTCAACTTCGTGCAGGAGGCGACCGCGCAGATGGGCGACAAGGTGCTGGTCACCACCACCGGCAGCCGCCTTTCCTTCGGCATATGATCGCGCCGATGCTGCGCGCTATCGCATGCGCCGGCGCCGGCCTGTGGCTGACGCTGGCGGCGGCGCTGGCCGGCGATCCGCCACAACAGCAACGATCGGCGCGATCGGCCGCCGAGATCATGGACATCCTGATGTGGAACAGGGAGCCGGTCGGCGGACCGTTCGCGCTGACCGATCAGGCCGGCCATGAACGCACCGACCGCGATTTCCGCGGCAAGCTCATGCTGATCTATTTCGGCTTCACTTACTGCCCCGACGTCTGCCCGACCGATCTGCAGGCGATCGGGCTCGCGCTCGACAGACTCGGCCATGACGGCGATCAGGTGCAGCCGATCTTCATCACCGTCGATCCCGAGCGCGACACCCCTGCGCATCTCGCCGACTACGTACCGATGTTTCATCCGCGATTGATCGGACTGACCGGCAGCGCCGATGCGATCCGCGAACTCGCCGATGCCTACAAGGTCTATTACGCCCGGGTGCCGCTCGAGGGTGCCGGCGACTACACCGTCGATCACACCGCCTACATCTACCTGATGGACCGCGACGGCCATTATCTCGGCTTCTTCCCGCCGGGCACCTCGGCCGACCGCATGGTCGAGATCATCCGGCCCAGGCTCGCGGAGCCGGGACGCTGACTTCCCGCTGCGTCAATGCATCCGCCCGTGCACGCGCAAAAACGTCTCGCCGCTTTCCGTCACCATCACCCGCATGCCCTCGACCGAGGGACGACGCGCGACGTAGCCGCGGTCGACGGCGTCTTCCCAGATCGTCAGCCGCGGGCACGAGGTGCGCCAGACCTCGAGCACCTCGGCATAGCGCCGCGGCTCGCGCGCGACCCATTCCACGAGATCGAGCACCAGGGCGTCCGTGGTTTCGGTCATCGCATGTCTCCTTCAACGACCCGAGCGCGATCGCGACTTCCCCTTCTCCCCGCTTGCGGGGAGAAGGTCAGGATGAGGGGGAGTCTCCGCAAGGGAAGTTGCAGTGGGACTCGCGGAGGCTCCCCCTCACCCGGCGCTTCGCGCCGACCTCTCCCCGCAAGCGGGGCGAGGCGTCACAAACGATCGCTGCATATTACTGCGCCGCTTGGCCTCTGCCCGCAAACCGAGTTATCTTGCCCTTGCATCAGTTTTCCTGAGGGTTCATGCGGCGGCTGCTCTTTCTCAACGGCATCAAGGCGTTCGAGGCCGCGGCGCGGACCGGCAGCTTCGCGGCCGCAGGCAGCGAGCTCAACGTCTCGGCCGCCGCGATCAGCCGGATGGTGCATCTCTTGGAAGAACGGCTCGGCGTCGCGCTGTTCGAGCGCAAGGCCAACCGCCTCGTCACCACACAGGCCGGCCGCGCCTATCAGAGCGGGCTGACGCCGATCTTCGATGCGCTGGCGAGCCTCACCGCGCAGGTCACGGCGTCGGCAAGCGCGCGGGTGCTGACCGTCGGCGTCGGGCCGACATTCGCGATGAAGTGGATGATCCCGCACCTCGCCGAGTTCCGCAAAGCCGAGCCCGACATCGAGGTGCGGATCACGACCGGCGGCATGGCGGTGCCGTTCGCCGACGACTGGAGCTGCGGCATCCAGCTCGGCGACGGCCAGTGGCCGGGCCTGGTCGCCGAGCCGCTGTTCGCCGCCGACCTGATGCCGGTCTGCACCGCGCGGCTCGCCGGCACCTTGAAGCGCCCCGCCGATCTCAAGGGGCCGAGCCTGATCCGCGTCGCGCATTCGCCCGACGACTGGCCATCCTGGCTGAAGGCCGCCGGCGTGCCGCGCCTGACCGCGCGCGGGCCGGAATTCCAGTTCTACGGCCAGGCGCTGCAGGCAGCCAGCGACGGGCTCGGCATCGCGATGGGCATCCGGCCCTATATCGATGACGATCTCGCCGCCGGCCGGCTGGTGGCGCCGTTTGCGCTCAGCGTGCCGAAGGGCATGCGCTGGTATCTGGTCTATCGCGGCTTCCACGCCGAGCAGCGCGACTTCGCCGCGTTCCGGCGCTGGATCATCCGCGCCGCCGCCGAACCCGCCGCCCGCCGCAAGGGAGCGCGCAGTGCCTGAGGAGACCATCGACACGCTGGTGATCGGCGGCGGCCAGGCCGGACTCACCATGAGCCATCGGCTGAAGCAGCGCGGCATCGCACATCTGGTGCTGGAGCGGCGGCGCATCGCCGAGCGCTGGCGCAGCGAGCGCTGGGACGGATTGATGTTCCAGTTTCCGAACTGGTCGGTGCGGCTGCCGGAGTTTGCCTTTCCGCACGGCGATCCCGACGGCTTCTCGGACACCGCGGCGATCATAGCCTTCATCGAGGCCTATGCCGCCTTCGTCGCGCCGCCGCTCCGCTGCGGTGCCGAGGTGTCGAGGCTGCGCCGCGACGCCGCCGGCTTCGTTGCCGAGATCGCCGGCGGCAGCATCCGTGCCCGCAATGTCGTGGTCGCCACCGGCCCCTATCAGCGGCCGCTGCGGCCGGCGCTGCTGCGCGATCACCCCGGCCTGTTTCAGGTCCATGCCAGCGCGTACAAAAATCCTGCGCAATTGCCCGATGGCGCGGTGCTGGTGGTCGGCGCCGGCGCCTCGGGCGCGCAGATCACCGACGAGCTGATGCGCGCCGGCCGCCGGGTCTTCCTCTCGGTCGGCCGTCACAACCGGCTGCCGCGCCGCTATCGCGGGCGTGACCTGTTCTGGTGGCTGGCCGAGATGGGCATCGACCAGACGCCGGTCGAGCAGCGCGGCCCGTCCCGCCTGCTGCCGGTGATCTCGGGCGCGCATGGCGGCCACACCATCGATTTCCGCCGCTTCGCCGCCGACGGCGTGATGCTGCTCGGCCGCATCATTGCGGCACGCGACGGCGTGCTCGAGATCGCGCCCGATCTCGCCGTCAACATCGCCAATGGCGACGCCTACTGCGCGACATTCCTCGGCATCGTCGACGACTTCGTCGCGGCCCGCGGCCTCGATCATCCCGGCGATCCCCTGGCGCGCATGCGCTTGCCCGACCCATCGTGCCTGTCTGCGCCGCTTGCGACACTCGACCTCAGCGCCGAGCGGATCACCTCGGTGATCTGGGCCACCGGCTATGGCCTCGACCTCGGCTGGATCGACATACCGGTGCTGGATGCCGATGGAGCACCACGACACCGCCGCGGCGTCTCGGACGTGCCGGGCCTTTATTTCCTCGGCCTGCAATGGCTGTCGAAGATGAAATCCTCGTTCCTGTCGGGCGTCGGTGACGACGCCGCCGATCTCGCCGACCACATCGCGGCCCGCCGATAGGGACGAGCAAACTTACCTCAAATCAAACGGCAGCCTCTGCTTCACCTCGCCCCGCGTGCGGGGAGAGGCATAAGCCGCCTTCGGCGGCCGTTCTCGATAACGCCGAAGCAGAGCTTCGGCTATGAGGCATCGTCAGATGCGTTCCGGGTGAGGGGAGTCTCCGCAAACACAGCTCTGACCGTAGCGCGGAGACGGCCCCTCACCCCAACCCTCTCCCCGTAAGAACGTAAGAACGGGGAGAGGGAGCCCAGCGCCAAGTTCCGCCACTCTGCGGAAATAAACCGCGCGATTTGTGATCTGGTTCACATAGGGCACCGTGCGCCCGTGCTTCCTATGAGAAGGGCATCCCGAGGTCGCCATGATTTACAGCGGTTTTGAGATCACGTCGTTCGAAGTGGGGAAGGGGCAATGGCACGCCAGGATTCAACGGGTCGATCAAAGGCCGGTCGTCATCGATGGCATGCCGTTTCCGACGCTCGACATCGGCTTTGCGTGGTCCGATCCGGATGCGGCGATCGACGACGCGAAGAGAGCTATCGACCGATTCCCACAACGGTCTGGCATGATGCTGCCGGTGGCCAAAGTGTCGGCGTGACCGGCAACGTCATGATTGCCGCCATTCCGCAATGCGAGCCGGATCCGGTCTGGCCGGCTCAGGTCCGCACCGATTGCCCGGAATGCGCCGCCCGGCTCTCGCTGCTGCGCGTCATCCCGGGCCGCGCCGCCGAATACTGGACCATGCGCTGCGACGGCTGCGGCGGCATCCATCTCGACATCGTGGACAAGCCGCGCGCCTGAGAGGGTGTGAAGCTTTGTCCTCATCCACCGTTGTCGTCGCCCGGCTTGGCCGGGCGACCCAGTACGCCGCGGCTTATCGGCTCAAGCCACGACCGTCTCTGGAATACTGCATCACCCGCAAATGCGCGGGTGATGACACTGAGCAAGCTGCGTAAACCGATCCGGTCATCCTGACGCGCTGCACCGGCCTTTGCCCTGCTGCCACCCTGCTGTCAGCAGCCTCGGCTGCGCGCCAATCCAGCCGTCGTTTGCCCTTTTCTCGCTGCCGGACTCGTCCCATATTCCCGGCATGGCGAAGACACCGAACACCCCGAAAAAGCCCGGCAAATCCCCCAAATCCAAAGCTCATCGACCAGACGTGCTCCCGATCGGACCGGCGCTGGCCGAACTGCTCAATCCCGCGATCAACCGCGGCGACGCCGGCATGGGTTCAGGCACCGGCCTGCAGCCGCCGCCGGACAATTCCTGGGACCGCCGCGCCGGCGGCGAGGCTGCCGCGCATCGCGCGCGGGCGTCGACGCGCGAGACCAGCGAAGGCGTCGCCAAGCGCGATGCCTCCGGGCTCGAGGAGGCCCCGCAGGCCAATTACGGCACCTCGGCCACGATCCCGACGCTGGATCCGGAACTGGCGCGGCAGCTTGGGCTGCCGACCGCCGAGGACGATGACGAGGCGCTGGCCCGTCCGCCGCGCAGCAAGATGGAGGCGCTCGGCGTCAAGGCCACCGCCGACGCGCTGGAGAATCTGATCCGCGACGGCCGCCCCGAGTTCCGCAAGGATGACGGCTCGATGCGGGTGTGGACCCCGCACCGCCCGCCGCGCCCGGAGAAATCCGAAGGCGGCGTGCGCTTCGAGATCAAGTCGCCCTACGAGCCGAAGGGCGACCAGCCGACCGCGATCGCGGAACTGGTCGAGGGCATCCAGCGCAACGACCGCACCCAGGTGCTGCTCGGCGTCACCGGCTCGGGCAAGACCTACACCATGGCCAAGGTGATCGAGGCGACGCAGCGCCCGGCGCTGATCCTGGCGCCGAACAAGACGCTGGCCGCGCAGCTCTATGGCGAGTTCAAGAGCTTCTTCCCCGACAACGCCGTCGAGTACTTCGTCAGCTATTACGACTACTATCAGCCCGAGGCCTACGTCCCGCGGACCGACACCTATATCGAGAAGGATTCCTCGATCAACGAGCAGATCGACCGCATGCGCCACTCGGCGACGCGCGCGCTGCTCGAGCGCGACGACGTCATCATCGTCGCCTCGGTGTCCTGCATCTACGGTATCGGCTCGGTCGAGACCTACACCGCGATGACCTTCGCGTTGAAGAAGGGCGAGCGCATCGACCAGCGGCAATTGATCGCCGACCTGGTCGCGCTGCAATACAAGCGCACCCAGGCCGAGTTCACCCGCGGCACCTTCCGCGTCCGCGGCGACGTCATCGACATCTTCCCGGCGCACTATGAAGACCGCGCCTGGCGCGTGAACCTGTTCGGCGACACTATCGAGACCATCGAGGAGTTCGATCCGCTCACCGGCCACAAGCAGGACGAGCTCGAATTCATCAAGATGTACGCCAATTCGCACTATGTGACGCCGCGCCCGACGTTGGTGCAGGCGATCAAGTCGATCAAATCGGAACTGAAGCAGCGGCTCGACCAGCTCAACGACCAGGGCCGCCTGCTGGAAGCGCAGCGGCTGGAGCAGCGCACCACCTTCGATCTCGAGATGATGGAAGCGACCGGGAGCTGCGCCGGCATCGAGAACTATTCGCGCTACCTCACCGGCCGCCGCCCCGGCGAGCCGCCGCCGACGCTGTTCGAATACGTCCCCGACAACGCGCTGATCTTCGCCGACGAAAGCCATGTCACCGTGCCGCAGATCGGCGGCATGTTCCGCGGCGACTTCCGCCGCAAGGCGACCTTGGCCGAATACGGCTTCCGCCTGCCCTCCTGCATGGACAACCGCCCGCTCCGCTTCGAGGAATGGGACATGATGCGGCCGCAGACGATCGCGGTGTCGGCGACGCCGAGCGGCTGGGAGCTGAACGAAAGCGGCGGCGTGTTCGTCGAGCAGGTGATCCGCCCGACCGGGCTGATCGATCCGCCGGTGGATATCCGCCCGGCCCGCACCCAGGTGGACGACCTCGTCGGCGAGGTCCGCGCCACCGCCGCCGCCGGCTATCGCTCGCTGATCACCGTGCTGACCAAGCGCATGGCCGAGGATCTGACCGAATATCTGCACGAGCAGGGTATCCGCGTCCGCTACATGCACAGCGATATCGACACGATCGAGCGCATCGAGATCATCCGCGACCTGCGCCTCGGCGCGTTCGACGCGCTGGTCGGCATCAACCTGTTGCGTGAAGGTCTCGACATTCCCGAATGCGCGCTGGTCGCGATTTTGGACTCCGACAAGGAAGGTTTCCTGCGCAGCGAGACCTCGCTGATCCAGACCATCGGCCGCGCCGCGCGCAATGTCGACGGTAAGGTGATCCTCTATGCCGACGGGATGACCGGCTCGATGGAGCGCGCGATCGCCGAGACCAATCGGCGGCGCGAGAAGCAGGTCGAGTACAACGAGGCCAACGGCATTACGCCGGAGAGCGTCAAGAAGTCGATCGGCGACATCCTCAACTCGGTCTACGAGCGCGACCACGTGCTGGTCGAGATCGGCGACGGCGGCATGGCGGACGACGTCATCAGCATCGGGCACAATTTCGAGGCCGTGCTCAGCGATCTCGAAACCAGGATGCGCGAGGCCGCCGCCGACTTGAACTTCGAGGAAGCCGCCCGCCTCCGCGACGAGGTCAAGCGCCTGCGCGCCACCGAAATGGCCGTGGTCGACGACCCCACCGCCAAGCAGCGCAACGTGCAGAAGCAGGCCGGCGCCTATGCCGGCACAAGAAAGTACGGCGATGCCGCCAACCTGCCGGTCTCAGCGCTGAAAAACAAGTCCGCGCAGACCTCGCTCAAGGCCAGCCGCGGCGGCAAGTCCGGCTCCCGCGTGCACAAGCCCGACCTCGACGAGATGCACGGCCCGGAATCCCTCCCCTTCCGCCCCAGCGGCGCGCTGCCGGCAAAACCGTTCGGCACCACGAGCCGCATCATCCAGCCGACCGACTCGCGGCAGTCGGGGCCGGAGTTCGGGCCGTCGCCGCGGTCGAGCGGGGGAGCGCCGGGGAAGCGCGGTGGGTGGAAGAAGAGGTGAGCGTGACGCGCGCCAAGCTCTGTAAAAGCAAGATCAAGAATGGCTCGATCAAATGAAGCGAAGCCACATTGTCGAAGCATACAGTGAAGGCACCGAGCCGCCACGTCCTGAATTCTTAGACGATCCAGTCAGGTCTCTTTCCTTGGCTGACATGCATCGAGTCGCCAACAAATTGGATCTCGAGCATAGTTGGAGAGAATTTGTTGGCTGGATTGGCTTTTCAGTTCTTTCCAAATCTTTAGCGAGAAAATCAACTTCGATAGACCAAACGTCTTTGAGACTTCTCTCTGAACAAATTTTTTCTATCGAAATTGGATTAATCAAGATCATCAAACGCTGGTCTGCTCTTAGGAAGTTGGGGTACGGGTTTCTTCGTAACTATAGAAGCTGAGGTAAAGAGCCCCCACCCAACAGGACGAGCTGTCCCTTTTTTCAAAGCTCAGATCGAGCAGACTTATTGGACGGGCCAAGGCATTGTCACACCCGAACTCACGACGCGAATTAGCTTTCGGCCGATCAACGAAGTAACAGACGAATTTGGGCCGATTGAGCACAATTCCTCGAAAGTGTTCGGAAAATATCGGCGCCAGTTTGGAGACTTCGGATTCTTGACAGGCGATCAATATGAGTGCGTCTTCTTGAACATAGTTCCGCTATCACCACGCACGACACTCAAGAAAATGATGAGGATAATCAGCGACGCTGCGGAACAATTTAGCAAGACACGTCCATCAATCCTATGGCTCCATCTATTGGGAATGCCCGACTATCAAAGCGCAGCTGAAGACGAAGACATGCTAGATATGATGGATAGCCTGCTTGATCACGCATTCAGTCGCAAGCGGGATCATATTTCCATTGTGGTATTTTCAAGCGATACACGGCTAGTGAATCGACGTTCTTATGGAGAATCGAAAACGATTCGAGCCGCCGACGGCAAAAACCATAAGAGATTCTATGCTAACCCACACGCAAGATTTCCGCTAACCGACTCTCGGAATCAAGGGCGAAGACCGCCTGTTCGTCCCTAATCTGTAGATCGCAGGTAGGACAGGTTGCCTGTAATGGCAAGATGGGACTGCTTACCCCACGCTCGCCACCGCGACCGCCAACAGCGACAGCATGATCATCGTCGTCACGAGTTGCAGCGAGACGCTGGGCTGGGCGCGCCATTGCGCGATCTTTTCGGAGAACGACAGGCCCGCGTCGAAGAACATCGGCGCGTAGGCGTTGCCGAACCGCCTTGGGAATTTGGCAGCAAGCTGCGGCATGATCGCGGCGTAGACCAGCGAGGCGAGCACGACGAAGATCGCGGCGCCGTAGCGTTCGCCGACGATCTCGCGCGCGCCTGATATCTTCAGCACGAGCACGGCGGCGGCGAAGGTCGGCAGGCCCTGCAGGATGGCGGCGAGCGCGAAGCCTTCGAGCCGGTTCTGCGCGGGCGATTTCGGTGCAGTGATGGCGTTCATGGCGGCGTTTCCTTGGCAGTGGTCCGACGCCGCCAATCTAGCCGCGCCCGGCCACCCGCGACATGATGCGCGTCACGCGCCGGCACGAGATCGCCGGGTGCGACAAATCACCCCGACGGGCAAAATAGCGCTTCCGTCGTCGGGCAAATCAGATGTTCAATTCCGCCCGTCTCACCCGACACGAGGGGCGCTTCGCGGTCGTCACGAACGCGGGTCGAGATGCGGTGGACGCCGATTGCGCAACTGACGAGTGCGCATGAGGCGGACGGCGAAATCGTGCAGGCCTGACGCCCTAGCGGTAGGTGTCTCTTCCGATTGCGCAGTGCGCGTTGTGAAGACGGTGACAACAAAGCCAAGTCTCGCCGGGGAGAGCACGTATAAGCCGTAAGCCATCGCGCAGGGAAAGCCGGATTGCTCCGGTTACACCTGTGGTCCTACCCCCGAGCTTTCTACCCCATTGCTCGGGGCCCATGGGTGCGATCGGCACCCGGCTTTCCCTGCGCCCTCTGAACGAGAGAGGGTGGAAAGAAAGAGCAAAGCTCGGACAAATCATGTCGCGAGAATGCGGAGCTGTGTCCTCATCCTCAACTGTCATCGCCCGCGAAAGCGGGCGATCCAGTACGCCGCGGCTTCTCGATTCAAGCACTGCTGTCTCTGGAATACTGGATCACCCGCATGCGCGGGTGATGACATCGAAGAGGCTGTTTGACAGGTGAATCAGATTCCCAGCGTCCCGGCCTGGTGGCCATTGCGCACGGGGCCCATTGCCCCAAACGCGCGACGCTGTGGCTACGATCCCGTTCACAATTGAATGCGGTGGTTATGAGTCCTGGCTTTCGCCAGGACGACCCGGGGATATGGCGCCGCCTCGTGCCCTACCCCGATCGCTTGTTGCTGGTGTTCTGGGTCAGATTGCCGTGCGCGGCCTGCTCGCGGATGTTGTGCTTCTCGTCGTCGCGATGGCCCTTGGTGGTGTCGAGGGGAACGCCGGGGGCGCTGCCGGGGCCCTTGTGGCTCTTGTTGTCGTCGGGAACGGGCTGGATGGTCTTTGTCTTTGGTTTCGTCATCATCGTCTCCGTTACGCAACGAGACAACGCCGCCCGAGCGGGCGGCGTTCCCGGAACGTGCCTTCACGTTCCACGACGACTTCACAACTGATCTTGCCTTACAGCTTTTCCTGCTGCGACGGCTGCGCCTGTTGCTGCTGGCGCTGGCGTTCCTGCTCCCTGGCGTGATGGCGGCCGTAGAGGCAGCCGGCCGCGGCGCCGAGCATGCCGTGATGGCCGGCATAATGGCCGGCGACGCCGCCGACAACAGCGCCCTTGATGCAGCCCTTGGCGTCGGCCGGGGACGCTGCGGCAAGCGCGGTGACGGCAATGGCGGATGCGAGAAGAATTGATTTCATGATGCGGCTCCAATGCAATGATGCGGCATCAACGATCGAGCCGCCGCCCGGTTCCCATCGGCCTCGCCGCAGAAATTCGCTGCGCGGAGCTCGCCATCGTGCTCTAAATGCCGCCGCATTGCGGACAGCGTTTTGAAGATCATGCGGACACCACATACTGCTTTGGCCTGCTTCGCCCCGGCACTTTGCGCGGCGGTGCTTTTCGCCGCGTGCCTCATCGCAAGCCCGGCCCGCGCCGAGGACAGCGACCGCGCGCTGCTCGCGACCTTCTGCGCCGCCGGCAATATCAAGGGATCGAGCTGCACGCGGGCAAAATTCTATCCGAATGGCGGGGGCCGCGCCTGCGACGTCAAGCTGACCCAGGAGCGCTACGCCGGACGCTTCCTCGCCGCCGGCCCTGCGCTGCTCGCCGTCAATTATGAAAGCGAATGCGAGCCGCACGCGACCGATTTCGGCGGCGTCGCGCTGTTCGAGCAAGCCGGCAAGACGGCCCGCTTCATCCGCTTCCTGCCCGGCGCGCAGGGTCACGATTGCATCGTGCTGCCCAACGACCAGCCCAAGGACGACCAGCAGGACGCGCTGGTTTGCACCGTCGGTCACATGGGCCAGGGTATCGTCGAAAGCGCGGTCGCGCGGATGGAGTTCAGCAGGAAGTCCGGCAGGCGGATCGAGATCACGCCGGACTTCCTGCTCCGCGCCGAGGATGCGGTCAGCGCCTATGGCTTCAATGTCGTGATGTGCAACGAGGGTCCGAAATATTTCGGTCTCTCAAACCTCGCCGCCGGTCCGCGCCGCAACACGGTGGCGGTCGACGTCGACTACGCCGACGACGAGACCATCCGCACCGCCTGCGGCGCAGGCTTTGCGAAGCCGAAGGAACTGTTTCACGACCTCTTGCCCGGCGAGGCTTTCGTGCCGGAGGGCAACGAGAAGAAGAAGCGCTTCATCATCGATCTCGTGACCGGCAAGGCCGCGCCGGCGGATTGACTAGCTCGCTGCAGGATTGCGCACCGCGACAGCGAACCGGCGTGATCGCTCGGGTCGGCCCCGGAGGAGCTCAAGGCCTCGACCGGCGTCGGCGCCGGCTCACCGTCGCGCGGCGCGCGCTCGGATGGGCTATCCGGAGGCAAGAACAGCGGCGACCGCACGCGACATGGTATTGCTCATGAGGAACTCCTGATCGCGGACCCGTCGCCCATGCCGGTCCAACCGGGCGCGCGCGGCGAGGTTTCATTAATTCGCGGCAACCTGCCCCGCGCGCTTCACGTCTGCGGACCGCCGCGCCGTGTGCAAATTGTGCCACAATGCACGTGTTGGTTGCCGAACCTAATCCGGTTCCGCGCGTCAAACATGTGTTTGATTGTGTGACACTTCGGGTCACAATGTGAGCCAGGGCAAGCCAGAGGCGAGTCGGACGGAACCGGCGGGGTCGATCATGGGCGAGGATTTGAACCGGCAGCGCGTCCTGAACTTCCTCGACGTCTATTATGCCGGCGGCATCGAGGGCGCGCTCGATCGCTGCAGCGACGACATCGCGTTTCTCGCCAATGCCCCGATCGACATTCTTCCGCATATGGGCCAGCACCGCGGCAAGGCCGCGCTGCGTCAGATGTGGACCACGATCCATGAGCGCTATTCCGACATGCGCTACGAAGCGCCAACCGTGGTGGCCGAGGGCGACATGGTCGCAGCCCAGCTGCGCGTGTTCTTCCGCAAGCGCAACAACCGCCGCGTGGTGCAGTTTGACGTTGCGGTTTTCTACACGCTGCGCGACGGCAAGATCACCGAGATCCGCGAGATCATCGACACGTTCGACCTGGTCCAGCAGGTGCTGGAGCGCGACGTCGCCGCGGCGCTGCTCGGCCAGACCGCGGAATAGCTGCTCGAAGCCGGACGACACACCCCGGCATCTCGCCGGCAAATTTGCACAGCCCAGCGTTGAACCTCGCCGGCCCGGCGCGGACCTATCACTGGGCTTGTTGCGGTCGGGGCTGAAATCATCATGAAAGTCGCATTGCTCGCTGTGCTTGGCCTGGCACTGGGTGCCCTCGGCGGCGCCGCGCTCGGCATCGGAGCCGGGCTGACCTGGATCGGGATGGCCAAAACCTCGGGAATCGACAGCGGAACGCTGGTGTTCTTCACCTTCATGCCGCTCGGCGCCGCGATCGGCGGCATCGGCGGTGCGCTGCTGTTCGCTGTCGTCGCGATCCGCGACGCCGAGATCGTGATCGAACGACAGCCGATCCGGCAGCGCGACCGCTGAATTGCGGTCACAATCTGGCGGCGGCCACATTCCGGCAAAGACCTCCGCAATTGTGCATTGCAAAAATGTCATTTGCGTTTTTGCCGCTCGGCCCTATTTCAGCCGGCAATAGCGATGTGCAGCAACCTGGCAGGGCGTCGGCGCTGACCCCCTGCCATTCGTTTGCGTTGAAAATCCAGTTTCAGGACGAGACCAAAATGACAGAGCATAGCCTCTGGCGTTTTTCGCGCGCATTGCATCGCGCGATCAACGAACGCCAGCTTGCAGATATCGAGCTCATGCTCGACGACGAGGTCGAATGGGCCATCTATGGACCGATCGACCTGTTTTCCTTCTTCGGCGCGCGCCGCGGCAAGGCCGCCGTGCTCGAGGTGATCAAGCAGATCGGCGAGAACCTCAGGGTTCACCGCTTCGACCGGGAGCAGATCATGCTGGGTGCGGATTCCGCGGCGTCGATGCTGCGCTATTCGCTGACCGCGCTGGACTCCAACAAGCCGATCTCGGTCCGGATCGCGCATTTCGCGCAGTTCAAGGCCGGCAAGCTCATGAGCTTCCGCGCGCTGATCGACAGTTTCGACCTGGTCGAGCAGACTGTCGGTTACCCGATCCATCTGCCGCGCATCGCGGTCTGACGGCGTCACGCCTTCGTCATGTCCGGGGCCCTTCGCGCGGTCCCGGTCATCGCGATCACGCGTTGCTCACTTGCCTTTGCAGGCCCGTTGCCGCAATTTTGCGCCACGGCAAATGCATGCTGCCGCTTTGGAATTTGCGGGCTGGGAATGACTTCCACATTGCGATTTGGCTGGGCCAGGCTGCCGGTGCTGGCGGCCGGCTTTTGCATGGCGCTGGCGCTTTCGGCCGCGGCGCAGTCTCCGCCGGTGCAGCCCGCGCCCTTGCGGATCACGCCCCCGGCGCAGGACGCTCCTGCCGATAGTGCCGAGGCCACGCCCGACGCGACGCCGCCGGCGGCCGATGCCAATGATGCCGACCTCCTGAAGGACATCGACGAGAGCAAGCTCGACTGGAGCCAGCTCGACACCGATTCCACCAGCCTGCCCACGCTGGCACCGAAGAACGCGGCCAGGCGCGCCAGCGTCACCGGCAACGATCCGTCCTGGACCACCAACAGCAACGCCAACGGCTCGTCGGCGGTGTCGGTCAAGCAGTCGGTCTCGCCCTTCCTCGACACTCGCATCGGCGCCGACATGACTGTCGCCAGGCAGGGCACGATGACCACGTCGGAGCAATTGTCGGAGCGGCTCGCCAATGGCGGCAGCCTGCCGCAGTCCGGCGGCTCGGCCTGGGCATCGATCTCGACGGGCGGCGTGGCGTCGATCTGGGACAAGACCTCGGTCGAGGCGCGGGTCGACCCCGGCGCCGACCAGAGCAAGGTCGGCACCTCGCTGAGCAAGTCGGTGCCGCTGTCGGAGCAGTATTCGCTGACGCTGCAGAACGGCTACAATGTGATCCAGCAGGGCGTGGTCCCGGTGCCCGGCATCGTCGGCCGTCCATCGAGCAGCTACAACACCGATCAGTCAGCCAGCCTGTCGGTCAACGACACCGGCACCAGCATCACCGCGGGCCAGACGCTGTCGACCACCGACGACAAATGGCTGCGCCGGGTCGGCGCCGAGCAGAAGCTGTTCGACGGCGTCACCGTCTCCGGCTCGGTCGGCGAGACCCCCCAGGGCACGATCAGCAAGAGCATCGGCGCCGGCTACAAGCACTCATGGTGAACGATCTGTTAGCCCTGTCGCGCTAATGATCAGGCATTGCCCCAACTTGGCCCAGATGCGGTCAAATTCGGCGGCACTGATAGGTCCGTAACTTCATCAATTCGTCGTGCGGGGGACAAGCCGCGCTTCGCTATTGCGATCCAGGGGAAAGCCGATGAACGCCACCAACCGTACCGAGGAAGCCGAAGTCGAAACGACGTCCGAGGTCGACACCAACCTCGCCGCGGTTTCGGAAGTCGAAGCCGGCATCCGCGACTTCGTGCGCAACGATATCGCCTATCTGCGCCGGCCGGTGGCGAGCCCGGAGACCGCGCCGGCCGACACCAACACCGATGCCACCGTCAGCAACGTCAACTCGCTGATCCAGCGCGTCGCCGGCACCTCGCTGGCCGAGATCGAGAAGCTGATCGGCGAGCTCGAGAGCCTGCGCGACCTGCTGCATGCCGAGGGCCAGCGCGTCCAGCGCGAGATCTCCGGCTATGCCCAGCTCAGCCAGGCCGCGATGAAGTCGACCCGCATGATCGCCGACAACGTCTCGCAGTGGAAGCGCGCCGCCGACGGCCTGCGCAACAGCTGAACCCGATCAGGTCTGCGAACCGACAAGCCGCCGCCTCCCCGGGAGGCGGCGGCTTCGTTTTGCGTGCCCGCCTCCTGCGCAGAACGATTCGTTATGCAGCGCGGTGTACACTCCGCGATGTCGTTTTTGCCGAAGCCGATTTGAACCGGAGATGCCGGGCCCGCGCCCAATCCGGAATTGACCGAGCGGACCGCGCCTGAGCAGGGCATCGATTTGGAGAGCATTCATGCAGAGCGTCCGGCCGGACAACGCCGATCCGATACCGCTGCGCCAGCCGCAGCAGGGCATCGGCACGATCATGATCCGCTTCGTCGGCATCCTGGCCGCCGCGACCGTCGTGATGGTGCTGATCTGGAATCGTTAATCCGGAGACGCGAAGTGTGACGTCGTCCGCCGACGGGTCACATTGAAACAGGCGCCACCCTGCGCTCCCGCGAGCAACAGACGGTCGCTCAGCGATCGATGCTCGCGGTGGTCTCGAAGGAATAATTGCCGTCGGCAAAGCCCTTCACGACAAGTCCGGTCGCCAGCATCACCACCAGCGTCACCGTCGCGAAGATAATGCCGACGAGTTTCAACGCGCTGCGATCTGCCATGGTATCCCCAGTAGTGCTTGCCCAGATGTCCGAGTCCACAAACCATAGGCAGGGACAAAGGTTCAAAATGCGTTAGCAAAATATGGATTCCGCGCAACGCACAACTACGTCGGCAGCAGACTTAGTCCGCCACCATGGCGCCCGGGCAACATCAGAGGTGCGCGGGCCACATCAGGAACCGGGCTTCCGGCGCGGCACGAATGCGATCGCCAGGAACGAGAACACCACCTCATTGCGCTGATTGACGCCGGTATTGCGGGCCTGAAGGATGCCCCATTCGGGCCGCTTCTCGGACGTGCGCTTGGTCTCGACCTGGTTGGTGAAGCTGATCGTATCGCCCGCCAGCACCGGGCGGATCCAGCGCAGCTCGCGGAAGCCCGGGGACGGGCCCCAGACCGCGACCGTCTCGCCGCGCGCGGCGGCTTCCGCGGCGAGCTTTTTGCCGTCGGCGACGAGCAGCTTCATGCAGACGCTGGCGACGTGCCAGCCCGACGCCGCAAGCCCGCCGAACAGCGAGTTGCGCCCCGCCTCCTCGTCGAGATGGAACGGCTGCGGATCGAACTGCGCGGCAAAGCGCTTGATGTCCTCGGCCGTGAAGGTGAAGGAGCCGAACGCGCGCCGGGCGCCGATCTCCATGTCTTCGAAGAAGCGCATGATGCCCCCTATGCGGTCGCGCCGGCACGGCGGCTGATGATGATCGGCGATTCCATCTCGCACAACATCTCGCCGCGCGCGTTGCGGATCGTGCCCTTGAAGGTGACGATGCCGGTCTCGGGCCGGCTCTTCGAAACCCGCGCCTCGACCACATCGACATCCAGCGTCAAATCGTCGCCCGGACGCAGCGGCGCCACCCAGCGCATCTCGTTGACTCCGGGCGAGCCGAGCGAGGCGGTGCGGCCGATGAAACCGTCGAACAGCATCCGCATCATCAGCGAACCGAGATGCCAGCCCGAGCCCGACAGGCCGCGGAGCATGGATTTCTTCGCCGCCTCCTCGTCGAGATGCATCGGCTGCGGGTCGAATTCGGCGGCAAAGGCGAGTATCTCTTCGCGCGAAACGTGGCGCGGGCCGAACGTGCCGAAACGGCCGGGCTTGAAGTCTTCGAAGGTCAGCGTGGTCATTGGATGAGGATATGCCGGAGGGAAGCCCGATTGTGGCCGTTATTTGCGGCAATCACAACCGGCCTGCTCGCATAGCTCGCCCCTGGACTGCCGGCGCCCGGTCCGGGCTCGCCACCGGCGGGACATGGGGCTCCTGCGGTATCGATTCCGGTGGTGCAGCGGCGCTTCGGCGCCGTGGCGCACCATTGGCCCGGCGCAACGCCGGGGGTGACGCAGTAGGATGAACGAGACGCGAATCATATTTCGGCCTGCCGGGAGAACCACGATGTTCGATTTCCAGGATCTGTTTCAGTGGGACCGCTTCATCACGCCCACGATCATCAAGACGTTCTACTGGCTGGTGATCGCCGTCATCGTGCTGTTCGGGATCTCCGGCATCCTGTGGAGCCTCACGGCGATGGCGATCAGCCCGTTCGTCGGCTTCATCCAGTTGCTTGCGTCGATCGCCAGCATCTTCGTCGGCATCGTATTCTCGCGCATCGCCGCCGAGTTCATCCTGATCGTGTTCCGGATCAACGAGCATCTCGGCGCGATCCGCGATCGCGACGGGGGCATGCACTGAGGCTATCGGAGGGCCTGCCGGATGCGGCCGGCCGCGCCGGCCGTGGTTAATCCGAAGTAGCGCCCGCGCGCAAATGCCTGCGAAATTCCAACCGGGATATTAAAGCCGCTCGCGTATCAGCCTTGCGCATTGCATGAGAGCAACGCGGGGGCGTCGTGAATTCGAGGAATGGTTTTGCCGTGAGGTCCGGTGCTGAGCCGGGCTTTACGACCGAGGATATTTTGTGGGCTGTCGGCATCTGGTCGGTGATCCTGACCCTGGCGCCGGTGATCGTGTTCTATCTGCTGATGGTGGCGTGAGGCCAGTCGACAAAAAACGCGCGAGTGCCGCGCGTTCTTCCAGTTCGAACGAGAAGCGGCGTTGTTACGCCGCCTGCTTGTGCATCGCGCCGGAGGCCGACGCCGTGCCGCGGATCGCCTTGATCGAGCGTTCGATCGCAGCCCACAGCCGGTTGATCTCGGCGGCGGCGCGGCCTTCCGCGTAATATTCGCGGGCACCTTCGCCCTGGCCGAGCGCCATCAGCAGATCGGCGCGGTTGGTGATCTGGCCGCTCCACACCGGGGCGCGGAATTTCGCCAGCGCCTCGCGTGCGATCGCGACGATGCGGCTCTCGGCGCCGTCACGCTGCGCGGGCGCGCCGTTGATCACGACGGCATAGGGCTTGCGCATCGAGCGGCAGGTCTGAATGGTTTCCTGCACCGCGTTGACGTCGAACACGCCGGGCCGCGCCGGAATGATCACCATCGTGGCGTTCTTGATCGAGTCGTCGACCACAGCCGACAGGTTCGGCGGCGTATCGATGAACACCCACTCGATGCCGTCACGCTTGGCTTGGGCAATGATCCCGCTGACCGAGTTCACCGCCGTCTTGATCGCCGGCTCGTTGGTGCCGCGCAGCTTGTGCCAGAGCGTCAGCGAGCCCTGCGGATCGGCGTCGATCAGCAGACATGGTTTCGTCGCCTTGTGCACTTGCGCGGCGAGGTGAGCAGCCAGGGTACTTTTTCCCGAGCCCCCCTTACGCGAAGCGAAAACAATCACGTTCATACGTTGGCCTCCAGATTGACCCCAGGAGGCGAAAATGAATCAGAGCGCTGATTCGCGAAAGAAAAAATTTCTTGCAATCCGCAAAGTGGCCAAGATTACCGGTGCATTTTGCTTTTTGAGTCACACTCAACTTATGACACAACCGAAAATGGAAGCGCTAAGCGCTTGATTTGACTCGGCCTAGCGCTTTTCGGCAGCCTTGGCGCGCTCACGCGCGATCCACTTGCGCTCGATCCAGCCGAGCAATTGCGCGGTGGGTTTCTGCAACATCGGAACATCCTGCGCGAACAAAAGGAGTCCGAGCGGCAGCATCCAGAGTCCGAGCACCGGCAGGAAGCTGAAGATGCCGCCGACGATCAAGAGGATCGCCAGCGGAATCCGCACATAGCGCGACGACGGCCGGCGCAGCCACGCGACGAAGCGCGCCGGCCGTTCCGGAAGCTTGGCCTCGAACCAGGCGAAGTGCCGGTCGATCTCTTGCTTGTAGTCTTCTGGCTTGCAGTCTTGGCTCACGCGTCCCACTCCATCCGTTCCACTGGCGGGAACGGATCTGGCTGACAATACAAACCCCAGAGATGATGCTGCGTGACAGCGTCACAAGGCGTCAGTCTGTCGCGTATCGCACCCTTGAAATCGCAGCCGGGCGACCCGTGCGCACGATGGGAACAAGGTCAGTGCGTGGACTTCTTCGCCTTGTGCGATTTGTGGACCTTCCGCTTGGCTGCGACCGGACGCCGCTCCTCGCGCTCGCTCGCCTCACGCGGCTCAGGACCTCCGCGGAAGAACACGCGGCAGGCCGGCGACAGCTGCGCCTTGTTCCTGATCATGCAGGCGGTGATGCGATCGACGTCGGGGATATCCGAGCCACAGAGCCGGAATGCATCCGGCGTACAGGCCTGCTGCTGGTCCGGCGTGTAGGCCTCGCCTCGGCCCGGCAGCAGGAGCAGCAGCGCAACGGCGAGCCCTGATATCAACGCAAACGAAAAACTCCTTGAACCGGCGGTCCCCATGCGTCCCCCCAAGGTGTCACCAAGCGTGGTTAAGGTGTCGTTTCGGGGAGTGTGGGTGAAGCAACGCAGAAGTGCAAGCGGGCGTGATGACACGCCGAGGACGGAGGATCTGTCGCCCCGAGCCGCAACGCTTGCCAATTCTATTAGAGCGAGTATCGTTGCGTCATTGCTCGTCGATACCTTATTTCAGTGGCCACCTCCCCGGCCGAGTAGGCTTGCTCCGCTCGCGCCCGGTGTCTTGTGTTGTGGCCCGGCCATTGCGGGAGCGTCACATTGTCCGAACCAATCGCATTCGTGATGACCGGCGTTCGTCCGGGAGGAACGGCCCGCGGCGCGCGCGGTCCGGCGCCGTCCACAATGGGACATCTGAAGGACTCCGTGATTGTGACGGCGCAACGCGGCGCCGGCGACGCGGTCATCAAGACCGCGGCTGCCGTTCCCAACGAGGACATCGTCGTCATTGATATCGCAGGCGGGCCTTCGCTTTGGCTTCATCCCGAATCCGCGCGAGACCTTCTGCAAGCGCAGCAGGATCCGCTCGCACGCGGCGGACCCGCGCTCGGCTCGGGAGAGGTGCGTGTGCCCGGCCGGCTGCAGTGGCGCCTCGAGGACACCGCTCCGGTGTCGCGCGGCACGCGCAGCATGTTCGGCGACGTACAGGTGGGGGCCCTCCACATCGTCACCGGGCTGGTCGAGGACAAGGCGGCCGACTTCGTCGCCTCGAAAGTCGTCAAGTCGTTTGATTCACAGGTCGATCCGGGTGTCTATCGGCTGCAACCCGACAAGCTCGAGTCGCTCAAGGGGCACGCCACGTCCGCCATCGCCGCGGACGACGGGGCGTCGCTGGTCCTGATCCACGGCACCTTCAGCCAAACGTCCGGGCACGTTCGGCAAGCTCTGGACCGAGCACCCGCAGCGGGTGGCTTCGCTGTTCAAGTCCTATGGCAACAGGGTCTACGCCCTCGATCATCCGACGCTCGGCGCGAGTCCGATCGCCAACGCCATCACGCTCGCCGAAGCTGCGCCCAAGGGCGCGCGACTTCACCTGCTGACGCATTCGCGCGGCGGACTGGTTGCGGAAGTGCTGGCACGGGTGTGCGCCAATCCGCGCCTGTCCGATCTCGACCTGTTCAAGGACGACGGTACGAGCGCGGCCGAGTTGAAAAGGCTCGCCGAGATCGTCTCGGACAAGCGGATTTCGATCGAGCGGGTTGTCCGCGTCGCCTGCCCGGCGCGCGGCACGCTGCTCGCCTCCAAGCGGCTCGACGCCTATGTGTCGGTGCTGAAATGGGCGCTCGAGCTCGCCCAGATTCCGGTCGCGCCGCAGCTCGTCGACTTTCTCGGCGAGGTCGCCCGCAGACGCGCCGATCCCGACAAGGTGCCCGGTCTCGCGGCGCAGATTCCGGACTCTCCGCTGATCCGCTGGCTGCACTCGGCAACGAACCCGATCGCCGGCGATCTGCGCGTCATCGCCGGCGATCTGCAGGGCGATTCGGTGGTGTCCTGGGTCAAGGCCTTGCTGTCCGACGCGTTTTTCTGGACCGACAATGATCTCGTCGTGCAGACGCGATCGATGTATGGCGGCTCGCCGCGGGAGAAGGACTCGACATTCGTCCTCGACCAGGGCGGCAAGGTCTCGCACTTCAACTATTTCAGCAACGCGCAGACCGCAGCGGCGGTGGTCGACGCCCTCACCAGGACGGGCGGTAGCTCCCCCGACGGGTTCAGCGTGATCGGCCCGCTCTCCTGGGCCGGACAATCATCGAGCGGGGCGCGCGCGGCACTGCCCACACGTCCCGCCAGCAAGGCGGCCGAATTGCCGGCGCTGTTCGTGCTGCCCGGAATTCTCGGCAGCAATCTCAAGATCGACGACGAGCGGATCTGGCTGGGATGGCGCGTCGTCAACGGCCTCAAGCGGCTCGCCTACCTTCCGGGCAAGGACAAGGTCGCGCCCGACGGGCCGATCGGCATCTACTACGACGACCTCGCGACCGCGCTGTTCAACGATCATGACGTCCAGCCGTTCGCATTCGACTGGCGGCGCCCGATCCTGGCCGAGGCACAACGGCTCGCCGCGGCGATCGCAACGGCGCTCGACGCGCGCAAGGCGTCAGGGCAGCCGGTGCGGATCATCGCCCATTCGATGGGCGGGCTGGTTGCACGCGCCATGCAGATCGTCGACCCCGCGACCTGGAACCAGATGATGGCATCCGACGGAGCGCGGCTTCTGATGCTGGGGACGCCGAACGACGGATCCTGGACTCCGATGCAGGTGCTGTCCGGTGACGACAGCTTCGGCAACCTCCTCGTCAATGTGGGCGCGCCGTTCGCCAGCAACGAGACGCGCCAGTTGATTGCCGGCTTTCCCGGATTCGTTCAGCTCCAGGCGGGCTTGCTGGATCGGCTCGGTACGGAAAAAGCCTGGAGGGATCTCGCAAAGTCCGATCTCGATGCGATCAGCGCGCGCAGCACGTGGCACAATCTGGGACTTCAGCTGGCTCAATTCCAATGGGGTATTCCGCCGCAAGCGGTGCTCGATGACGCCGTGGAGCTGCGTCGCAAGCTCGACAAGCAACGCGACCATGACCTGGTCTCATGGGCCGACAGGCTTCTGCTGGTCGTCGGCAAGGCCGCAACCACACCCGCCGGCTACGAAGGCGCGAGCAACGGCGAGCGAGGACTGGCCTATCTCGAGGTCGACGACGGCGATGGCCGGGTCACGCGGGAGAGCGCCGAGCTTCCGGGCGTGGCGACCTGGCTTGCGGATGCCGATCACGGCTCGTTGCCGCGGTACAAGGCCGCATTCGAGGCCTACCGCGAGCTTCTGAACACCGGCAGCACGGAGCGGCTCGCCCGGGTCTCCGCGGCCGGCGCCGCCCGGCAAAAGGCAACCGAAACCGCCGGACCGGTCGCGCGAAGCCGTCCCGCCCGACAGCGGGTGCGGCAATCGCCGCCTCAGAGCGAGCTCGACGTGCTGTCCTCGGCCGTTGCGCGCGAACCGCAAACCGCGCCGCCTTCGGCATCCCTGCGCATCGACGTCGTCAACGGCGATCTCACCTTTATCGCCGAACCATTGCTGATCGGCCACTACCGGTCATCGAGCCTCACCGGCGCGGAAGCGGCGATCGACCGTGTCCTCAGCGGCGCGATGAGCGCGTCGTTGCAACGCGGTCTCTATGCCACGAGTCCCGGGACATCTCAGATCTTCCTCAATCTCACCCGCGATCCCGTCAAGCTGATGCCGCTGCCGGCGGCGGTGATTGTTGCGGGTCTCGGACCCGAAGGCGAGTTGCGCGGCTCGGATCTCGTCGACACGGTCCGGCAGGCCGTGATCGGATGGTCGCAGCGGCTCACCGAACGCAGTCCGGTCGCCACGGGATTTACGCTGGCGACCACGCTGTTGGGCAGCGGCGGCAGCGGCATCACGCCCGGACAAGCCGCCCAGCTGATCGCCCAGGGCGTGCGCGAGGCCAACGAACAGATCGCCCAAAGCGTGCGTGAGACCAGCGAGCGCACCCGGGACGAGGGCCTTGCAGGCACGCAGTGGCCGCGTGTCGATCAGCTCAAGATCATCGAACTCTACCTCGACCGCGCGAGCGACGCCTGGAATGCGCTTCAGGCCCTCGCGATCTCGGCACCCGCCTCCTACACGGTCGCCCCGACCATCGCACGAGAAGCCGGCGCACTGCGCCGGCCCCCGGAGGCCGGATACCGCGGCGCCGACTACGACTTCATCAGTGCCCTCATCCTGAAGACCGAGGATGACAACCAGGAGATCGGCTACACCATCAACTCGAAGCGGGCGCGCAACGACGTGCGTCCGCAGCCGATGCAGGTGCGGCTCATCAAGAACCTGGTGACGACCGCCTCCAACAACACCAACACCGACACCCAGATCGGCCGGACATTGTTCACCCTGCTCGTGCCGCCCGATCTTGAGTCGTTCCTGGGCGGCAGCACGGCGACGGTGCTGGAACTCGACGAAGGAACGGCCCCGATCCCCTGGGAAGCCCTGGAATCGCCGACGGCTTCGAACCGCCAGAAGCCATGGTCGATCCGCACCAAGCTGTTGCGCAAGCTGCGGACCGCGACGCCCAGCATCATGGTGAACAGCGCCACCGCCGACGACGACATCCTTGTGATCGGCGACCCTGCCTGCGATCGAAAGGACTATCCCATCCTGCTGGGCGCCAGGCGCGAGGCGCTCGAGGTCGCGACATATCTGACCACCGCGACCACCGCTCCGGGTGGCCGAAAGTTCGCCGCCGCGCGGGTGACGTCCGTGATCAGCGGTCCCAACCCGGGAGATCCCGAACCCGACACGACCGAAGTGATCAATGCGGCCTTCAAGAAATCCTGGCGGATCATCCATGTCGCCGGCCATGGCGAACCACCGACGAAGACCGACAAGGGCCTCGAGACAAGGGGCGTGGTGCTTTCGGGCGGTTCGTTCCTGGGAGCCAATGAAATCCAGGCGTTGCGGGTCAAGCCCGAACTCGTGTTCGTCAATTGCTGCCATCTCGGCACCGGCGCTCCAGGCCGGCTGCTCGAGGTCACCAATTACGGTCGCGCGCAGTTTGCATCGGGTGTCGCCCAGGCCTTGATCAACAGTGGTGTGCGATGCGTGATCGCCGCGGGCTGGGCGGTGGACGATGAGGCTGCGAGCGTATTCGCCACGGAGTTCTATCGCGCGCTGCTCGCAGGCAAGCGCTTCATCGACGCCGTCGCCGCTGCCAGGGAAAAGGCCTATGCCTGCGGCGGCAACACCTGGGCGGCGTATCAGTGCTATGGTGACCCCGACTGGAAGTTCCGGCAGGCGACCGGCGATGCGCAACGCCCGACTCCCGATCCGGGGCAGGAATTTTCCGGCATTGCCTCCGCCTTGTCGCTGATCTTCGTGCTCGAACAGATCGGCGTGGAAAGCGAATACCAGCGCAAGTCTCCCGACACTCAAGCCGGACGCCTGCGCTATCTGGACGCAACCTTCGGCCGGTATCGAGAGCAGGGAAACGTCGCCGAGGCGTTCGGAAACGCGTGGATGAAATCGGGGCGCTTCGCGGAGGCGATCGCATGGTACGAGCGCGCGCGAGCAGCACAGGATGGAACGGCGTCGCTGATCGCGATCGAGCAGCTGGCGAATGCGCGGATCCGCCAGGCCTTGAACGACATCAAGAACAACGCCGCTCCGTCGGCCAAGGCGTTCGACGCGGCTCGGGCGGCGATCAAGGATGCGATGGCCCTGCTCGACACGCTGCTGGCACTGGCGCCGACCTATGAGCGGGAAAGCATTTACGGCTCCGGCTTCAAGCGGCTGGCGATGCTGGAATCCCTGGCCGGTGATCCGTCCGCCGAAATGCAGGCGATCAATCGGATGTGGCAGCACTATAGCGCCGCAGAGACGATTGCTCGAAACACGAAGACGCTTCCGTTCTTCTACCCGGCGATGAACCGGATCGCGGCGCAACTGGTGCTCGCCAAGCCGCTCAAGAGCGATGACATCGCGGAGGTGCGCCAATCAATGTCTTCGGTCGCGCCGGACTTCTGGTCGACCGTCGGACAGACCGAACTGGACCTGTTCGAGTCGATCGGCGCCGGCAGCCTTGCGCAAGACGTCGAGCGCTTGGTCAAGGACTTCCAGAAGCACTATGCCCGCGTCGATAACGCCAGGATGTGGGGCTCCGTCCTCGATAACGCAGCATTCGTGCTTGCCAGATACGCTGGGTCTGCCGGGCAAAGCGAGAAGGGCGCCGCCGACCGACTCCTCGCCGAACTCAGGTCGCTCGCGGGAAGCGCGCCGCCGCCGGCCGCAGCGACGAAGCCCGGCACCGCCAAGCGGGCGCCGACGCGACGACCCAAGGCCGCCAAACGCGCCGCGAAAAAGCGGCGGCATCGCTGAGCGAGACGGGCGGCACGCATCGGCCACGTCAACGAGGGGCTGGAGAGACGATCGATACTGGCTATTTAACGTGATGGTACAGTTGGGTGGGCTCGAACCACCGACCTCCTGTTCCACAGACACAATAAGGGGTCCGCCGTCCCTACGCTGCTTCCGCGATTCCTACGAAAATTGCAGAATTATCAAATAATAAGTCTTGCCGTTTCCCGCCTTACCTGCGCTGCAATTAGCGCTATGGTGGTAGCTACGTGGTAGCTACAGAGGCGATCGATGGCGGTTTCGAGTATCACGATCCGTGCAGTGCAAGCACTCAAGCCGGGCGAGACTATTTGGGACGCAGATCACCGTGAAGCGGTGCGGGGCTTTGGCGTTCGGCGCCAACGCGACCAAGCGACCTACGTACTCAAGTACCGCGTGTTCGGCCGGCAGCGCTTCGTCACGATCGGTCCTCATGGCGCCCCCTGGACACCAGAACTCGCACGCAGGGAGGCCAAGCGCCTTTTGGGCCTGGTTGCTAATGGCAAAGACCCAGCAGACGAGAAAGCCAAGGCGCGCCTGCAGGCGGCTGACACCCTCCGGGTGATTGCTGATCAGTATCTCCGGAACGCCAAGCAAAGGCTGAAGCCCCGGACCTATTCTGAAGTTGAACGCTACTTGTTGGTCAGTTGGAAACAGCTGCACCCGATCTCGGTTTTCCAGATCAACCGTCGCCATATCTCGGCTCGTATTGCTGACATCGCTTCCGGCCATGGCACCGTCTCGGCAGCCCGCGCCCGTACAGCCCTGTCCTCAATGTTCAACTGGGCAATACGGGAAGGCTTCGACATTCCCGCGAACCCAGTTCTCGGCACTAATCGACCCGCGCAGCCGGGAAGTCGCGAACGGGTCCTCACCGAGAATGAGTTATCAGTGATCTGGTGGGCCAGCGGCGACGACGATTACGGACGCATTGTCCGTTTGTTGCTGCTTACAGCCCAACGCCGTGATGAAGTAGGCAGTATGCAATGGTCCGAACTTGATACTAGTTCGGAGCTCTGGACCCTGCCGGGTGCCCGGACCAAGAACCGTCGCGAGCACTTGCTGCCATTGGTTCCCGCCGCCTTGGCCCTGCTTCCGTCACGCCGAGACGGCCGAGACTTCCTCTTTGGTGACGGACCCCGCCGCAGCGGTGACCCGCATCGTGGGTTCTCCGGCTGGTCAAAGTCGAAGGCGGCGCTTGACGTGCGCATCGCCGAGGTCTTTGGCGAACCCCTGCCCCATTGGACAGTTCACGATCTCCGGAGATCGGCGTCTACGGTAATGGCCGACCGGCTTGGCGTGTTACCGCATATCGTGGAGGCGATCCTAAACCACGTTAGTGGCCACCGGGCTGGCGTTGCTGGCGTATATAACCGCGCTCGGTACGTCGCCGAGATGCGCGAAGCGCTCGAACGCTGGGCAAAATACGTTACGAGCTTGCGAGCCGAAACCGGCACATGTCACATTATGAAAGCGGGTGCCGGCCTCTCTGATCTTGATATCTCCCACGAGGCTGTCGGGATCCGCTCCTAGTTTAAGGAACTGGCCTGCGAGCGGCTCGATGTTTCGAGCGACGAGAGCGCGCCGCCTGGCCTCGATCGCTCGCACGATCAGGTCGCTGACGACGCGCGCGGGAGGCATCTTGCCCAGCCCGGTCGTGACACTCCGCATTTTGACCGCCGGGTCGGCATACGCTCCCTTGCCAGAGAAGCGTTCCGCCTCATCCGCAGCGATGCCCCCCATTCGGTCTCTATGCCACCCGGCTCGATGACTATGACGTCGACCCCAAATGGGCGCACCTCGTTCCGCAGCGAGTCGGAATAACCTTCGAGCGCGAACTTGGAGGCGTGATACCAACCGCCAAGTGGAGAAGCGACTTTTCCGCCGGTCGAGGAGATGTTGATAATCTTCCCGAACTTCCGCGCGCGCATGTGGGGCAGGACAAGTTGAGTCACGTGGGCCGCCCCGATCAGATTGACTTCCATTTGGCGACGGCCAACTTCGATTGGGACGTCCTCCAACGCCCCAAACTGACCATAGCCAGCGTTGTTGATCAGGACATCGATCCTTCCTCGCTCGGCGATGATGCGATCGATGGCGGCGACCACCGAAGCGGCGTCGGCTACATCCACCGACAGCGCCGTGCCGCCGGCGGCTTCGATGTCTTTCATCCGTTCGACACGACGTGCCGCGCCGTATACTGCGTAGCCCTTGGAAAATAAGTCTCAAGGCGATATCTTTGCCCATTCCCGAAGACGCGCCGGTGATGAGGGCTACGCTATCGGATTTTGCTGTAGTCGATGACAGCTCGTATCCTCTCGTCGACGCGGCCAAGTCGGCAAGCGTGCGGCTTTCGAAGTTTTCGGCGGCCGCGCGACACTCGGAAGGAGCCGTCGTCACGCCGTCATTTTGGAGCGTACTGCATCTCGCCGTTGCCGAACGACCAGTTTTCCGGAGACACATCCACCAGGCTGATGAAGACGTCCTGCTTGCGGATGCCCGTCTTCTCGTGGATGTCGTCAGCGATCTTGCGATAGAAGGCCTTCTTCACATCGGTGGTCCGACCAGCATTCCACGTGATTTGGATAAATACGATGCCGGGAGTGTAGTCGATGCCTAGGTAGCCTTCCTTCGGGTAAACTAGGTCACCCGGCGCATGCGTCGAGACGATCATAAACTTGTCGTGGATGGGGACCTTCGCGATGCTCGTCATCGCGTCGTAGACTATGTTGCTGAGCTTCCTGCGCACTTCCTGGGAAGTCGAAGCGTCCACGTCTATTCTTGCGAGAGGCATTTTCAAACTCCTTGTTCGGAGGGTAATAAGATTTCCGGTGCAGCGTCGCTGTCGGCGAGAATGATGACCTTCGAGATCGCCCGCTACGGAGCGTGACCGTTCAGCGTGTCCGTCTTTCCCGCCTGCCAGTCGTCGCTCAGGCCGCCGTACATCGTGTGGTACATCTCATCGCCCGCGTGCTGGGTAAACTCGACGTTGATTGTCGTCTCGTCGAGCCCGCAGATCTCGATGCATGCCGCCACCAACTGGCGGGCGAGCTCCGCGCGGACCTCCTTCTCGCGCCCCTGCCGGATGTCGCACATCAGCAGCGCCGCCGGCCTGGGCTCGCCGGGCCCGCATCGCCACAGGCCGCCTTCTCCGAGTTCGCGGATCGCGATGCTGATCCGATTGATGTTCGCGCTCATCACGTCCGCGTAGATCTCGCCCAAGCGCTTGGCGAGGCGACGCTTCTGGTCTGCCGAATGGGTGAATGGGGTGTCCAGCTGCAGATAAGGCATTTCGAAAATCCCTGAGGCTTGAGTTCGGATGGAGGATCTACCGGTTCGCGGCGAGCCTCTTCAGGTCGGACTGCAGGGACGCGGGAAGGCTTTCGAACCATTCCTGCTCCTTGTCTGGCAGCGCAGGACGCGTCCGTACTCGACCATGTCCAAGGCTCCAGGTTGCAGAGGTAGACCCAGACCGAATCTTGCGGAACCATCGCGATGATGCCGACATCCTGCGCGATGCTGACGATGAGCGCTCGAACCGACCGGCCCGGACGTCACCGCGGATCCAGATGTGACCGTCGGATAGCTCGCCGCCGAGGTAGCGCCTGGCCGACGTTTTCTCCTCGATGACGACCTGGGCGAAGTAGGACGGAGCGCCCGTCGCTTCTGTGGCGGCGACCGATGGCGAGCGCGATCCGGTCCTTCTGCTCGTCGCTCAGGAGATTCGGCGGAACGGCGCACACATATGTCGGCATGGGTCTTCCCTTCGTGCGAGCTAGGTGCGGGCTGCGGCGAGCAGATCGTCTGGCCTGATCGGGAGGCGTCGGAGACGGATGCCCGTGGCCGCGAAGATCGCGTTTCCGATCGCCGGCGCGACGACAGTGGTTGGCGGTTCTCCGAGGCCCATCGGTGCCTCGACGCTGTCGACGAAAGCGATGTCGAAATCGGGCACGTCGCTGATGCGCACCGGCGTGTAGGTGTCGAGATTGGTGTCGCAGACCTTGCCGTCCCTGAAGTCTGTCCCCTCGTGCAGCGCCATGCTGAGGCCCCAGAGCATCGCGCCTTCGGCCTGCGCACGCGCACCATCCGGATCGATGATCGTGCCGGCGTCGATGTCGAGCCACAACTTGCGCACAGCGACGACGCCCGTTCCCCTGTCGACCTCGACCTCGGCGGCGCAGGCGCACCAGGTCGGCATTCCACGCTCCTGACCGAAGGAGCTCGCCAAACCCAACCCGGTATCGGCAGGCATCTTCCGGCCCCAACGGGCCCGTTCGGCGACTCGCCGCAAGACGTTCGCCTGGCGGCTCGCGCCGCCGACCGCGTTGGGCACCGACCCTGCGTTTATGCCCCGTCCCGTCAGTCGCGCGAGGCGGAAGGACAGCGGATCCTGGCCGACGCTGCGGGCGGCCTCGTCCATGAAGGATTCGAGCGCCCAATTGGTCCAGCCCGGTGCCACCGCACGCAGCCAGCCGGGGCGGAAGCTCTTCTGCGCGAGGTCGTTGTTGATCGCGCGCACGCGGAGCACGCCGACATCGTACCAATGGTCGGCGCCCGCGATCGAGAAGGGATCATAGAGCGCACCGTTTGTGCCCTTGACGAGCCCGACCGGGAACATCGCCTTGGTCGGCCATCCGGCCACGGCAGCGTGATCCATCGCGACCGGCCTGCGGTCGGCGTCAAATCCGATCTTCAACCCCTGCACGGTCGGCGAGCGGATCGAATCGAGGACGGAGTCGTCGGAGCGCGTGAGGATCATCTTCACCGGCTTGCGGATCGCCTTGGCGGCCAAGGCGGCAGGGACGCTGTAGTCGCCGTTCAGCCGACGCCCGAACCCGCCACCGATGAGGTAGGTCCGCATGACGATGTTCTCCGGCGGCATTCCGAGCGCCTTGGAGAGAACGGGCAGGATGAAGCTCTGCGCCTGGTTGCCGGTATGGATTTCCATCACGCCGTCCTTCTCGAACGCCAGCGCGTTGACCGGTTCGAGCTGGAAGTGGAGAACGCCGGCGGTCGTGTAGGTCGCCTCGATCGTCGACTTGGCCCGACCGAAGGCGGAGGCGACGTCGCCTCCTCCGGTGTCGAGGACGGCGCCGGCCGCTGGATCGGCGATGAGGCGGGAGGCATGTTCCTGCAGATCCTTATCCGAAACCTGGGCTGTCTCGTCGTTCTGCCAAGCGACCTGGACAAGGTCGGTGGCCCGGATCGCCGCGGGGTAGCTCTCTGCGATCACCATGACCCAGCCCGGGACCGTGCCGGACGGATCGTCGAGCGCGATGCTGCGAACGTACCCCTTCACCTTGCGCGCGGCGCTATCGTCGATCGAAAGAACCTTGGAGCCGTAGCGCGTCGGCGGCAGTTTGGGGCGCGCGTAGACCAAGTTCTCGACTTCGGCGTCGATGCCGTAGACGGCCTCGCCCTTGGTCTTCGGCGGTATGTCGAGCGCGCGCGTCGGCTTTCCGATCAGGGTCCGCTTGTCGGGAGTCTTGATCTTCACGGCTTTGAGGTCGTCGGCGCTGAAGCGCCTGGAGACGTCGCCGCGACGTACGATGTCGCCGTACCCGATCGAGCGATCGCCGGCCTCGATACGGCCCTTGCGCGCGACGCAATCCTGCGGAGCGACGCCGAGTAGCTTGGCGCCTTCCTCGATGAGGGTGATGCGGCCCGCCGCTCCGGCCTGACTGAAGTCAGGATAGGTCGACCACACAGAGGTGCTGCCTCCGGTGATCATAGGCCCCCACCTCGCTTCGGTATCCACGCTGACGAGCCGCACCAGGCTCCAGTCGGCTTCGAGCTCGTCGGCAAGGATACGCGCGAGCGCAGTCCCGATGTGCTGGCCCATCTCGGCTTTGGCGATGTTGATCGACGTGACACCGTCGGTATCGATGCTGAACCAGATGGTCGGCTCGAACAGCGGACCGCTCGCGGTCTTGAGGGGATCCGGAAGCGGAAGAAAGTTGGCCGCGCCCGGTAGGAGGCGCGAAGGCGAACACGGCGCCCGCCGCGAGGCTCGAGATCAGGAAGGTTCTGCGCGAGAGCACCAGGTCTTCGTTCGATCGCAGCGCTCTATTCATGGCCCGCACTCCGGGAGAGGGTCGCCGCCGCCTTGATCGCCGCGCGGATCCGGGGATACGTCATGCAGCGGCACAGATTGCCCGACATCACGGCGTCGATGTCCGCATCGGTAGGTGCCGGAAAGTCCTTGAGCAGCGTCGCGGCCTGCATGATCTGTCCCGACTGGCAGTAGCCGCATTGCGGCACCTGCACATCGCGCCAGGCCTGCTGCACCGGGTGATTGCCCTCCGGATGCAGGCCTTCGATCGTCGTGACCTCAGCGCCCTCGACGGCACCGACCGGCGTGATGCAGGAGCGCGTCGGCCGTCCTCCGACGTGAACCGTGCAGGCGCCGCACAAGCCGATGCCGCAGCCGAACTTCGTGCCCTTCAGGCCGATCTCGTCGCGGATGACCCAGAGCAGCGGCGTCTCGCTATCTTCGCCCGCGCTGACGGAGCGCCCGTTGATCCGGAAATTAGTGGACATGTCATCCCTCTCCTTTTCCCTGCGCGCGGATTTCACCCACGGTCTTCTCGAGGACCGGCCAGGTCGGCTGGTTCGTGCGGGTGCGACGGAGATACGCCGCGATCCGGGCGACCTCCGCATTGCTGAAGCCCGAGCCGAAGGCGGGCATCACCAATCCGTTTGCGCCTTCGGACGCGCCGATCCCGAACAGGATCACGCGGATCAGGTTGGCGGGGTCGGCGAGATGGACGGCACTGTTGAGCGCGAGATCGGGGCGGCTCGCATTGACGCCTGCCGAGCCGTTGTAGTGGCATGATGCGCACGCTGCGGCGTAGAGCCCGGCATCTGGATCGATCTGTCGACCAGCGCTGGTCGCATCGACCTGCAACGCCTGGTCCACTGCGGCGGCGTCGACCCGAGATCGCGAAGCGCCGCCGCCGATGGAGGCGACGTAGGTCACCAGCGCTTCGCGATCGTCCGGAGACAGGGCGGCCAATCCGTGCGCGGCAGGCGACATCGGACCCGAGGGCGTGCCGTGAAAACGACTGAGGCCCTCGAACAGGTAGGCGCGCAATTCGTCCGCAGTCCAGGACAACGGGGACGGGTTTGCGGCCGTCAGCGCCGGCGCGAACCAGCCGTCCACGGCGGCGCCAGTGTAGCGAGCCGACCCGCTCCGTTCGGCCCCCAGCGGATTGCGCGGCGTGTGGCAGGCCGAGCAGTGGCTCAAGGCTTCGGCGATGTACGCGCCTCTATTCCACTTCGCGTCGTGATCCGGAGAAGGCTCGAACCTGCCCGAGCGGAAGAACAGCAGCTTCCATCCGGCCTGCAGCGCCCGGATGCCGAGCGGAAAGAGAAGCTCGTTCGGCCGCGCCGGCGCGCGGACGGCAGGCTGCGTCATCAGGAAGGCGTAGATCGCATCGACGTCGCCGTCGGAGACCTTCGTGAAGTGGTCGTAGGGAAAGCCCGGAAAGAGGTGCGAGCCATCCCGGGCGACGCCTTCGTGCATCGCGCGGCGGAAGGCCTCCTTCGACCAGGCGCCGATACCTGTCTCGCGGTCCGGCGTGATGTTGGTCGAATAGAGCGTTCCAAACGGGCTCTTCATCGCATAGCCGCCGGCGAACGGTTGTCCGCCCTGCACGCTGTGGCACGTCGCGCAATATCCCGCGGAGGACAGCATCGCTCCGCGCGACACCACCCCGGCACTGAAACTCGATGAGGGCGGCGTCGCGATTTCCGGTATCGCCGGCCGCCAGGCGAATGCAGCGAATCCTAATAGGCTGGCCACGCCCAAAGCGGCCGCACCCAGCGCCCACCGGCGCAGATTCCTGGCGTTCGCTCGCTCGTTTCGACGATTGGGCTGCGAGTGCGACGAAGCGGTAGTCGGCACGATCGTGCTCTCCGACGGATTTAGTTGGCGCGAGGGGCGAAGCCCCAATAGGGAGACAGCGGCACGATGACGGGAGCCTGCAGGACACCTGCGCGGACCATCGGCAGTCGGCCGAGCTTTTCGGCAGCGTCGTCGACCGAGGCCGCCTCGACGATCGCGACCGCCCCGCTGCCATCGCTCCGCAGCCAGACCTGTCGGATCAGGCTCTCCATGTAGAGGCCGCGAACCGCTTCGAATTCGGCCTCAAGAAGCTCTTGCGGTGGAGGTGTCTGCGCCTTCTCGGGGTTCAGGCTGAAGAGGACCATCAACTGCATGTCTGTCGTCCTTTGCGTGCGTGGCCCGGATGAAGCGGGACGGGCCCCCGGAAGTGGACCCGGTGTCTAGGCGCCAGCGGCCACGCATCTTGGAGTAGGCCCCTCCGGACCCGCCTCAAATGTCTAATAAACGACAATTTAGGACATACTGCCGGGCTCCGATCAGGGACTCCGTCCTGACGGTTTCCAAAAGATCCGCCCCTAGTTGATGTTCGCAGCTCATCAATCGACATTTCGAGAGAGGTAGCAACGCGGAACGTCGGGGATTATAAGCTCAAGGCCGAAAAGGCCTTTGAACTGGATTCATTAATGAAGCGGGGCGAGCTCGACGACCTGGTGGCGTATGGGACCATCGCCCGGGCTCGAAGCTTCACCCGCGCGGCTGCCGAACTCGGCGTGTCCCCGTCCGCCCTGAGCCACATGATGAAGGGGCTCGAGACGCGCTTGGGGGTCCGGCTGCTGGCACGCACAACGCGCAGCGTCGCCGCCACGCCGGCCGGCGAGCGCTTGCTGCGCTCCATCGAATCCGCCGTCGAAGAAGTCGAAACCGGTCTTGCCGCCATGGGCGAATGGCGCGGGGATCCTTCCGGAAACATCAGGCTCACGACCGCCCAGTTCGGTGCTCAGACGGTGTTGGCGCCGGTACTGCCGAAGTTTCTGCTCGAAAACCCGAAGATCTCCGTCGAGGTCAGCGTCGACAGCCGCGTCATGGATCTGGTCCGTGACGGTTTCGATGCCGGAATTCGGTGGGGAGAAAACGTCGCCCAGGACATGGTCGCCGTGCGCGTGGGCCCCAACACGCGTCTGATCGTCGTCGGATCTCCGGGCTACTTCGAACGAAATCCTTCCCCGAAGGCGCCGGCTGATCTGGAGCGACACAACTGCATTTTCTATCGACTAATTACCGGAGGTGGGCTTTTCCCGTGGAAGCTCGAGCGCGGCGGCAAGGAAGTGCGTCCCCGCGCCGGCGGCCAACTCATCCTCGACGATCCTGATCTCGCAGCCACGTTGATGTTGGCCGGTGCCGGACTGGGACTGATGCTCGAAACGAAAGCAGCGCCTCACCTGCAGGACGGGCGCCTCATTCGAGTCCTCGACGATTGGTGCATCCCGTTCGAAGGGCTGTACCTCTATTATCCGAGCAGACACGTAACGCCCGCTTTGCGGGCGTTGATCGATGTGCTGAAGTGGAAGCCGTCCGAGGGGCAGCGCGCCTAGCCCGCAGTCGCGTGATCGTCGACTTCGTCCTGGATGTCGATCGATTCTAGTCGCGCATTTCTCCGGAGCACCTGTGGCGGTTGCCCGAACGCACGCAGGAACGCGCGACGCATGTGATCGCGGTCGCTGAAGCCGGTCTGCCGGGCCACCTCGTCGATCGAGTGACGGCTCTGCTCCATCAGATTGCGCGCGCCCTCGACCCGGAGATTCTCGATCGCCTTGGCCGGCGACTGCCCCGTCTCGGCATGGAAGGCCCGGCTGAATTGCCGCGGGCTCAGACGAGCGGCATCGGCGAGATCGGGGACCGTCAGAGGCTTGTGCAGATTGTCCCGCGCGTAGGCGAGCGCGGCCTGGATGCGGTCGGACTTCGGCGACAGTTCGAGCAGCGCCGAGAATTGCGACTGGCCGCCGCCGCGGCGATGATAGATGACGAGCTTGCGCGCTACGGCTTTCGCGAGCTCCGGACCGAGGTCATTTTCGATGAGCGCCAGTCCGAGGTCGACGCCAGCAGTCATGCCGGCCGAGGTCCAGATCGGGCCGTCGTTGATGAAGATGCGATCCTCCTCCATCTTCATCGATGGGTACGCCCGCTGCAGGTCTCTGGCGTGCATCCAATGTGTGGTGGCCCGCCGGCCGTTCAAAAGTCCGGCCTCGGCAAGCACGAACGCGCCGGTGCACACGGCCGCGATGCGCCGGTGTCTCTTAGGGGCCTCGCGGACGAAGGAGATCAGACCCGGCGTGGATGGCTCGGGATAAGTCGCCCCGCCGACGACGAGCGTATCGAACGGCTTCTCGGTGAAAGCCTCGGTCTGAAGCATCATGCCGGCCGACGTCTTGACCGGTCCCCCGTGCTCCGAGACGAAGTGGAGGTCGTAAGGCTTTGGGTCGACCATCGAATTTGCGACTTCGAAGCCTGCCGTAACGGCGAGGGCCATCAGCGAATACCCGGGGTAGACGAGAAACGCGATATCGCGCATGGAGGTCTCCGATGTCCGAAATCCACGCTTATATGACATTTGAGACGTAAGGCCGCAACCCTATTCTTCGTCTGCAAGCTCAATCCCGAGCACCCAAGACGGAGAAGACAAATGAGCAATACTTCGCCTAGAGGAGTCGCCCTCATCACTGGGGCATCGACGGGCATCGGCGCCATCTATGCCGACCGCCTCGCAAAGCGCGGATACGATCTGATCCTGGTCGCGCGCAACAAGGATCGTCTCGACGCGCTGGCTGCACGTCTGCGGCTGGAGACCGGGCGCCAGATCACTCCATTGCAGGCCGACCTCAGCGACAAGACCGGCATCGCGAAGGTCGAAGCCGTCATTCATGAAGATCCCAGCATCACCATTTTGGTGAACAACGCCGGCGTCGGCTCGGTCGCGTCGATCCTCCAGGCCGACGTCGACAAGATGGAAGCGATGATCGAACTCAACATCACGGCTCTCACCCGCCTGACCTACGCGGCTGCGCCGGCGTTCGTCGAACGCGGCAAGGGCACGATCATCAACATCTCGTCCGTGGTCGGCATCGCGGTCGAGGCCCTGAACGGCGTCTACAGCGCCTCGAAGTCCTACGTGCTGAGCTTCGGTCATTCGCTGCAAAAGGATCTCGCCGACAAGGGCGTCCGCGTCCAGACCGTGCTGCCCGGCGCCACCGCCACCGAGTTCTGGGACGTCGCCGGCTACGCGCCGCAAAAATCTTCCGAGATCACCATGCGAGCCGAGGATCTTGTCGACGCGGCGTTGGCCGGCCTCGACGCAGGCGAGACGGTAACCATCCCCGGACTTCACGAAGGCGAGGCATGGACGCGATGGGAGCAGGAGCGCCGCGACCTGGCCCCCAAATTCCGCAACCCCAAACCCGCCGCACGCTACCACGTGGCCTGACGGGCTTTCCCCACCGAACCGGGGACCTCGCATCTCGAGCGCAGTCCCCTCCAAACTAAGGCAACCGAAATGTTTTTCCGCAAACTCGGCGGCGCGCTGGCGCTCGCCCTAACGATGGTGACTCCGATGACCGCTTCCGCACAAACCAAAGGCAAAGTTCTCGTCGTGATGTCGAGCGCCGACGCGCTCGATCTGAAGGACGGCAAGACCTACAAGACCGGCTACTATCTGAACGAGTTCGTCGTCCCCTACCGCAAGCTGATCGAGGCCGGTTACGAGCCCGTGATCGCCAATCCCAAGGGCGACCTGCCGGTCATGGACGTGAACTCCAACAACGCGATGTTCTTCGGCGGCGACGACGCTGCGCGGGCCGACGCCTTGAAATACGCCCAGAACCTCCAGGCGCTGAAGCATCCGAAGACTTTGGCTTCTGTCGTCGCGGACGGGACCAACGGGTATGTCGGTCTGTTCATTCCCGGCGGTCACGCGCCGATGGTCGACCTGCTCAAGGACAAGAACCTCGGCAAGATCTTGACCAGCTTCCATGAGTCCGGCCGTCCGACCGGCATCATCTGCCACGGTCCGATCGTGCTTTTGTCGGCGCTTCCTAATCCTGACGCTTTCATCGCTTCGATGATCGCCGGCGACGGCAAGGCAAGCAGCCTGACGAAGGGCTGGCCCTACGCGGGCTATCGCGTGACGATCTTCTCGACCGGTGAAGAGCAGGCTCTGGAAGGCCCGAACGGCCTGGGCGGAAATGTCCAGTTCTATCCGGTCAACGCACTCGCCGAGGCTGGCGCACGCGTCGAAAGCATCGCCAATTGGCACCCCAACGTGGTGGTTGACCGTGAATTGATCACCGGCCAGCAGCCGATGTCGGCGCCTGCTTTCGGCGACGCCCTCGTCACTAAGCTGAAGCAGCACGCTCAACGATAACGGCTCTGCTACCTCACGCTCCGGCGTTGGCACAAACCCACGCCGGAGCCGTACGACCGCTCACCTGTTTCAATAACCACACATCATGGAGCAAGCCATGTCTCGGCTTAAAGGGAAGATCGCTGTCATTACTGGAGCCAATTCCGGCATCGGCTTGGTGACGGCTAAAACGTTCATCGATGAAGGCGCGGAGCGCGTGTACATCACGGGTCGCCGGAAAGCTGAGCTCGAGGCAGCGGGGGCGAGCCTGGGGTCGCGTGCCGTCGCCGTGGCTGGCAACGTCACTGATCCGGCAGAAATGGATCGTCTGTTCGAGCTCGTGAAGGCACAAGCCGGTCGCATCGACGTTGTATTCGCCAACGCAGGTTATGCGGCACCGGCGCCTCTTGGCAATCTCACGGAAGAACACGTGGACGGACTTTTGAACACCAACGTCAAGGGCGTGATTTGGACGGTGCAGAAGGCCGTGCCGTTGATGGCATCCGGCGGATCGATCATCCTCGCGTCCTCGATCGTCGGCAGCAAAGGCTTCGCAAACTGGAGCATCTACAGCGCTACCAAGGCGGCAGTTCGTTCCTTTGCCCGCACATGGGCATCGGACCTAAAGGGCCGCAATATCCGCGTCAACGCCGTGAGCCCTGGAGTTATCGAAACCCCTGGTCACGACAAGTACGGCGCCTCGAAGCAGGAGGTCAGCGGCTTTTTCGGCTTCGCTGCGACGTTGTCGCCACTCGAACGGATTGGCCGCGACGATGAGGTTTCGAAGGCAGTCGCCTTTCTCGCATCCGACGAAAGCAGCTTCATGAATGGAAGCGAAGTCTTCATCGACGGCGGCGTTGCCCAAATTTGACACCGGATAGGTCGAAGTCCGTGCTTCAAGCAAAGTGCGTGCGGCACGGACATGGCCAGGTTTTAGATTGTTGGCCAAGCCTCAACTTCAGCCTTATCACCGAGATCGTAGGAGGAGCCAGTGTCGAAGAATATAGCTTTGCTCGGGTTGGGCGCGATGGGGGCTCGCATGGCCGCCAATCTCATCAAAGCCGAACACGCCCTAACGGTATGGAACAGGACCCCGGAAGCCGCTGCTGCTCTCGTCCGGATGGGAGCCAAGCAAGCGGCGACGCCGAAAGAGGCAGCCTCGGGCGTAGACTTTGTGTTCGCCATGGTACGTGATGACCAAGCTTCCCGGGATGTCTGGCTTTCCCCGAACCACGGCGCTCTGGCAGGGCTGAAGGAGGGAGCCATCGCGATCGAGAGTTCGACCCTCACACCTGGATGGATCCGAAAGCTCGGATCGGCCATCTCGGAGCGCGGAAGCCACCTGCTAGAAGCGCCCGTAGCCGGCTCCCGTCCCCAAGCCGAAGCGGCCCAGCTTGTGTATTTCATCGGTGGAGACGACTCGATACTGGAGCAGGCTAGACCGCTGCTCATGGCGATGGGGAGCACCATCACGCACGTCGGGCCTCTCGGATCCGGTGCGCTCGTGAAATTAAGTACAAACGCACTTCTTGGCGTGCAGGCGACCGCGTTGGCCGAATTGATCGGCCTTCTGAAAAGATCAGGCGCAGACGCGGCAAGCGCTGTGAAAGCTATCGCAGGCACCGCAGTTTGGAGCTCTGCGGCGACCAACCTGTCTGGCAGCATGCTGGCCGGCAACTTTTCGCCGCAGTTTCCAATCGAGCTGATTGAGAAGGATTTCGGCTATGCAATCGATGCCGCAGGTTCACCTGAGGCAGCACCCACCATTGCTGCGGCGCGCGGGGTCTTTCAAAAGGCTATCGCGAAAGGATTGGGTCGCGAGAACATGACCGGCGTAGCTCAATTGTTCATGTCAAAACACGTATGACGGAAGCGGAACGGGAAAAGGCTCGCCGAATGCCGGCGGCGGGCGCCCTTCAGTCCAAATGCAAACTCGCTTTTGGCCTGTTAGGCCATGACCGGTTATGCTCTTGAAGGCCAAGAGTTGCGCTGCTGCAGGAGAGCGGCACTGGGATTGTCCGGGCTGATTCTTGGCGCCGGGGAACGTTTAAGAGTAAGTCCCGTGACCGCATTGCTCTCATCAGGGCCTCCCAGATTGAAAGACTGGCCCGCCGAGCGTCTTGCGCCTGGGCCGTTCGGCAAGGTTCCCGAAAGAACCGCTATGGCGACAAGTGGGATCGGCCTGCGTTCATTCCGAGACTCTGTCACTTGCGTTATTCAGCTGTCCATACCTCCATCGATGAGCATCGATGAGCATCGATGATCCTGTTATAAGGCTGGATGCATCGCTTACGAGATAAATTAGCGCGCCGACTACGTCTTCAAAGCGGCCAAGCGACCCAGCTTGATCTTGGACATCACCTGGTCCTTGAATGCTGATCGTCGAAAAAGGGCTTTGTCATCGGCGTTTCAATAAAGGTCGGCGCAATGGTCTTGACGCGAATCCTGTACCGAGCCAGATCGAGAGCCATAGCTTTTGAAAGCCCTCCATGGCCCATTTCGAAGCGCAATAGAGGATCGGTTTTCAGCGCCTACGTGGCCCATCTGGGAGGAAATTTTGATAATGGACCCTGAGGCGAGCCAGCTGCAATGAGCCGTCGCGCCACGGCCTGCGCAACGAAAAAAGAATCGCGCACATTCAGATTCATGACGTAGTCGAAGTCAACGGCGGAGACGGCCGTCATGTAGCAGCGGGACTTCCGGTTCACCTCGAAGCGGCGTTCCCGATAGTCATAGAGACCGTCGGTTACGGGCCCCATAGCAGACTCGGGCGCGTCTTCACTGTTGTTCGCCGTCCCTCGATGAACAGACGTCTGAAGTTTGGCTGCAGGCGGAAAGTGCAACCGCCCTTGGATGGGCGATGAAGTGACTATTCCAGGCGAGCTCGAATTCCGCATGTTTACTTGGCTCCAAAATGAGACTTCGAAGCACGGACTGCCCCAGTGATCGCGCGATGGACTTCCTGAACGCGTCGAGTTTGATGAGTATCAGGATGAGACGTGATCCAATAGTTGCGAACGAAGCGAACGTCCGGAAGCAGCCTCCGTAACTCGGGATAGCGTCGCGCGACGTAGTCGTGAAGAATTCCGATACCGTGGCCGCAGCGAACCGCTTCCATCTGCGCGACCACGCTGCCGCATTCGTAGCGTCGTGACATGAGACGCCCGAGAACGGACGCATAGTCCAGCGCCCGGCTGTAGACGAAATCCTCGACATGAGTGACAAAGAGGCGCCCGGCGAGATCGGCCTGAGTTTTGATCGCGCCCTCCCGCTTCAGATAGGCATCCGCCGCGTAGACACTGAGAGTGTAGTCCGTCAGTTTTGATACGATCAGGCGGCCCTGCTGGGGCCGATCGAGCGTGATCGCGATATCGGCCTCCCGTCGCGACAGAGAGAACGTCCTCGGAAGAGGGACGAGTTGGATGACGAGGCCAGGATGCTTTGCGGCCAGCACGCCGAGGCGGTCCGCGAGAAAGTAATTGCCGAGCCCGTCGGGAGCACCGATTCGCACCGTTCCTGCGAGAGCCTCGGTGGCGCCCGCGATGCCGGATCCCACCTTGAGAAACTCGCTCTCGGCGCGCTCCGCAGCCCCCATCAACGCCTCGCCGGCGGGCGTCAGCGTGCAGCCGGACGTGTGACGCTCGAGGAGTTTGGCGTTGACGCTGCGTTCCAGCGCCGTGAGTTGCCGGGCGACAGTCGCATGGTTCAAGCGCAGGCTTTTTGACGCCTTTAGTATCTGCCCCTCCCGCGCGACCTGCAGGAAAATCCGGACCCGCTCCCAATCCATGACTATGATTTCCGCACAACCAAAGCTCAAACTATGCCGTTGAGGCTCAATTTTATGCGCCGCATATCTGGAGAGATCAAGATCATCGTCCAGGAGGAAACATGTCCAAAACCATTTCCAACTTCGTCGGCGGCCACGTCGCCCCAAGTAAGAGTTCGCGCTCGGCGCCCGTCTATAATCCGGCGACCGGCGAGCAATCGGGGGCGGTCGGGCTATCGACGGCGGACGAGGTCCGTGCGGCGGTCGCCGCCGCCCGCCAAGCATTTCCGGGCTGGGCGAACACGCCCCCGCTTCGACGCGCGCGCATTCTCAATAAATTTCTCCGGATCATCGAGGACCGCATCGACGAACTCGCCGAGGTGATCACGGCCGAGCACGGCAAGGTGCTGTCCGACGCAAAGGGTGAGATCCAGCGCGGCATGGAGGTCGTGGAGTTCGCCACGGGCGCGCCCCAACTACTCAAGGGCGAGGTGACAGAAAACGTCGGCACGCGGGTGGACAGCCACTCCCTGAGGCAGCCGCTCGGCGTCGTCGCCGGCATCACGCCGTTCAATTTTCCGGCGATGGTGCCGATGTGGATGTTCCCGGTAGCGTTGGCGTGCGGCAATACTTTCGTGCTGAAGCCGTCAGAGCGCAATCCTTCCGCGGCGCTCGTCCTCGCGCAGTGGCTGCAGGAAGCCGGTCTTCCCGACGGCGTGTTCAACGTCGTTCAGGGAGACAAGGAGGCGGTCGACGCCATCCTGCACAATCCAGATGTCGTCGCCGTGAGCTTTGTCGGCTCCACGCCGATCGCGCGCTACATCTACCAAACGGCCTCTGCCAAAGGTAAGCGCTGCCAGGCGCTTGGCGGAGCGAAGAACCACATGATCATCATGCCGGATGCCGACATGGATCAGGCTGTCGATGCGCTGATGGGCGCCGCATACGGCTCGGCCGGTGAGCGTTGCATGGCGATTTCCGTCGCCGTCCCGATCGGCGACACGACCGCGGATCGTCTTATCGAGATGCTGGCTCCGAAGGTGCGGGCATTGAACATCGGGCCCGGCACGGATCCCGAAGCGGAGATGGGGCCGCTCGTCACCAAACAGCACCTCGACAAGGTGCGCGGCTACATCGATGCCGGGGTCGACGAAGGAGCGAAGGTGGTCGTCGATGGCCGCGACTTCCGGCGTCAGGGCTACGAAAAGGGCTACTTCATCGGCGGCACCCTGTTCGACGCAGTCACGCCGGATATGAAGATCTACCGCGAAGAGATCTTCGGCCCAGTGCTGGCCGTCGCGCGAACCAAGTCCTACGACGAAGCAGCCGAGATGATCAACTCGCACGAATTTGGCAACGGTACCGCCATCTTCACCCGCGACGGCGACGCCGCGCGCGAATTCGCGCACCAGATCCAGGTCGGCATGGTCGGGATCAACGTTCCCATTCCCGTGCCGATGGCGTTCCATTCTTTCGGCGGCTGGAAGGCGTCACTGTTCGGCGACCATCACATGCACGGTCCGGAAGGCGTACGGTTCTATACGAAGCTGAAGACGATCACGACGCGCTGGCCGACCGGCATCCGCGCCGGCGCCGAGTTCGTCATGCCGACCATGAGCTGACGCAATTGCGCCGCAGACCGAGGACACGGGCTGCGGCGCGCTCGCCTAGAAGACCGGGACGCGACAGCGTCAATCGGAGAATTGCAATGACACCAGCAAATCGACCAGGCGCTTATTGGCCGTCGGCTTGCCCGATTGCCTCATTTGCGCTTCGAACTTCTCCTGCGCCTTCGACCATGACGGCATCGCATCGTTCAGCTTTTTCCTTCCGCGATCGCTCAACTCCAGGAGCTTCTCGCGTGCGTCGTTTTCGCCGGTCGACGAATCGATCCACCCGGCATCGATTAGCGGCTTCACGCCGCGCGACATCGTGGTCCTGTCCAGAGCAAGCTCGTCGGCAAGCTCAGAAAGCGTCGCCCGACCCAGTCTCTGGAGACCGCGCAGCATGGAGAACTGCGTGATCTTCAATCCCTGCGGCCGCAGCGCGTCGTCGTAAATCTTGGTCAGGCCGCTCGATGCCCGGCGCAGCTGGGTGCAATAGCAGTCAGTATACATCTGTTTCATCTTCAGTTCTCCGTTCGCCGGTCCAGCGTCGCAGCAGGTCGCCAGTGGAATCACGATCGCTTGACTCCCAAGTTAGTTGCGTGTACACGCATCTACATCGGACCTCGCGCTGTTTTTTTTGCGCATTTAGTTGTATGTACACGCAACTGCGCGCGCGAGCAAGCGGAGATGCGGTCCGGACGCCTTTGGCGCCGCAACGACAATGAAAAGCAGGAATTACACAGAGGAGGAACAGAGATGTCCGTAGCCACGATCGACGACCGATTAAGTACCGAGCAAATCGGCAGCGGTACCGCGAAGGTGATATTCGCCTCGTCCCTGGGGACGGTTTTCGAGTGGTACGATTTCTACCTCTACGGATCGCTCGCGACGATCATCAGCAAACAGTTCTTCTCCGGCGTCAACGAAACGGCCGGCTTCATTTTCGCTCTGCTGGCGTTCGCGGCGGGATTCGCAGTGCGCCCGTTCGGAGCTTTGTTCTTCGGTCGCCTAGGCGACATGATAGGCCGCAAATACACATTCCTCGTCACCATCGTGATCATGGGTCTGTCGACCTTCATCGTCGGCATCCTGCCGACCTATGCGAGTATCGGGTTCAGCGCGCCGGCCGCCCTGATCGCGCTGCGGCTCCTTCAGGGGCTTGCCTTGGGCGGCGAGTACGGCGGAGCGGCGACCTACGTCGCAGAGCACTCCCCGCGTGGCAAGCGAGGGCTCTACACGTCCTGGATCCAGACGACGGCCACGCTGGGCTTCTTCCTGTCGCTCATCGTGATCCTCGCGACGCGTCTGGCCATCGGCGAGACCGACTTCGCGGCCTGGGGTTGGCGCATTCCGTTCATAGCGTCCATCGCGCTGCTCGGAATCTCGGTGTGGATCCGGTTATCGTTGACCGAGTCCCCGATCTTCCAGCGCATGAAGGCCGAAGGAAAGACTTCCAAGGCGCCCGTCTCGGAAGCATTCGGCCGTTGGGCCAACGTCAAGATCGTTCTCATCGCGCTGTTCGGCCTCGTCGCCGGCCAGGCCGTCGTCTGGTACACGGGCCAGTTCTACGCGCTGTTCTTCCTGACCCAGACCCTGAAGGTCGAACCGGTCGCCGCGAATCTTCTGATCGCCGCGGCGCTCCTGATCGGAACGCCTTTGCTTGTCCTGTGCGGCGCGCTTTCCGATCGCGTCGGCCGGAAGCCGATCATCCTGCTCGGCTTTCTGGGCGCCGTGGTCTTCTATTTTCCGATTTTTGAAGGACTGACACGGTACGCGAATCCGGCGCTATACGCTGCGCGGCAAAAGGCCCCCGTCACCGTCGTCGCCGATCCGGATCGATGCTCCTTCCAGTTCAATCCGGTCGGCACGGCCAAGTTCACCCGCTCCTGCGACATCGCCAAGTCCTTCCTCGCCGGTGCCGGCGTCAGCTACGCCAACGAACCAGCGCCCGCGGGCTCGGTCGCCTACGTGAAGGTCGGCGACCAGCGTGTCGAAAGCTACGAAGCCTCCGGACTTTCCAAGGAGGACGCGGCTAAGAAGAGCGCCGAATTCGTCAAGTCTATCGCGGGCACCATTTCGGCGGCCGGTTATCCGAAATCGGCCGATCCGGCTCAGGTCAACTACTCCATGGTGCTTCTGATGCTGGTGGCACTCGTCGCGCTGGTTGCCATGGTTTATGGTCCCATAGCCGCTCTGCTGGTCGAGCTCTTTCCGACCCGGATCCGTTACACCGCGATGTCGCTTCCGTATCACGTCGGAAACGGATGGCTTGGCGGGTTTCTCCCGACGACAGCGTTCGCTCTGGTGGCGGCCTACGGCGACATGTTCGCTGGCCTTTGGTATCCGATCGTCATCGCGGCGATCGCCTTGGTCGTCGGCTTCTTCTTCCTGCCAGAGACGAAGGATCGTCCGCTGGACGACCAAGCCTTCTAGGACATCGGAAACGGCGCCGCGGCGATCGTCTGCGGCGCCAAAGCGAGTTTATTCGACGGAATTCGCCGCCAAAAGATGGCGACGCAGCAGCCTCTCACAGGAAAGGAAACGGACATGCCAAGCTACATCGTCACATGCGTGGAAGGGCGGTTGAACGCTGCTCAGAAAACCCGGATCGCGGAAACCGTGACCCGGACGCACGGGGATACGACTGGCGCTCCCTACTATTTCGCTCAGGTGACCTTTAACGAAGTTAAACCCGGCAACTGGTTTCTCGGCGGCGCGCTTCTCGCCGACGATCAGATCTTCGTGCACGGCACTATCCGAGACGGTCGACCGCCCGAACTCCTGGATGAACTGATGGTCCGTCTGGCAGCGAACGTGGCCAAGGCCGCCGAGATGACTCCGACATGCGTGTGGGTTTACATCTCCTGCCTGCCGCCCAACCAGATGGTCGAATTCGGCCGGGTCCTTCCGTTGCACGGCAAGGAAGCGGAGTGGTCCGCGGCGCTTCCTGAGACCGAGAAGGCCCGACTCGAAGGGATCGGCATCCTCAGGTCTTGACGGCGCAAGCTGCGCCGCCACCCGCGCACTTGTTCATGCGCGGCTCCTGCCAAGGGGCCGCGATTTCCAGCGCTTGACGCGTTTCGAACCGGGCGCTCCCGTAGCTCGATCGCTCAGAAGCAGCCGTTCCTCGCGCTGTGTAGTTGATCATGCTGAATGGCCAACGCGTCGAGGAAATCGCGCGCCTGCATCCGCCCGAACTACAGCAGTTCCCCCTTGGCGACTGCCAAGATCTCCTGCGAAAGATCCTCGTCGTCCACGGCGCGAGAAAGAATCAATGCGCCAACTGCCAGCGCGAGCGCGGCCAGGGCCTGGTTTCGCTCGGGCTTCGGACTACGCCACGAGAAGTTCGCGATCATGAAGGATAACACTGACCTGAGCTGGGACGTGAAGGCGCGCCGCACGCTCGGGTGCCGAGCGACGTCAACCCCAAGCGCCGCCATGGCGCAACCACCCAGATCGTCCCGGTTCGCCTCAGAGAGATAGCGGCGCACGAAATAGGACTTCGGGTCGCGCGACCGTCGGGAATGCTGGAGATTTTCGAGCTGTTCACGGAATGCCTGCTCGGTCGCAGCGACCGTCAGCTCTTCCTTGGATTCGAAATGGGAGTAAAACGCCCCGTGGGTCAGTCCCGCGGATTGCATGACCTCCCGGACGTTTACCCCGTCGAAGCCTCGCTGCCGAAACAGTCTGGCCGCGGCCTCGAGCACACGAGCGTGTTTTGCGGCCGTTTCGGAGGCTTTAAAGCGCATCGTTAACTCCAGTCCCTGAAAATCGCTTGAAACATACTGGGCAATCACCTTGATTGGAAGCATTACATCTGTAATGTTTTGCATAAGTGGCCACCTTCCAGATGTCCATAGGCATGCGACCACGAGCCAAGGAGGCTATTCGATGGATACGTTTGTTCTCGACAATCTCGTGATCAATCCGCAGGCGGAAAAGGAAATTGCTCGAGGGCTTTGACCGACTATCGCGGTGCCCACTCTGATCATGACGATTGTTCTGCCGGCCGCCTTTATAGGTATTGTCTATCTCGGATTTAACCGCGTCATTCCGCTGTGGCTTTGTACGCCCGTATTGGCGACCTTACGCGCGAGACAAGCGAACCATTTGATAAGGGCCAGGAAGACGCATGCAAGGTGCGATTGCAGGCAAAAATCTGGTCAGAGAAAGCGGTCGCGACGCGCTCTGGTGACGACCGGGAGACAGCGCCTGGTAGTCGGGCACGGCGCGACCATTTTGCTCAGGCCTCGCCTCACGAGGACGATCTGATCCGGTCGATCATCTCCACGCTATTGGAAGACCCGAGCCGCGATCGCGACGAAAGGGCCGAGGCGCTCACCGGTTCGCCGGCACCGCGTTGCCCATGCCCGCCATCGCCTTGCGTTGTCCTATCGCGCCTCCAACGTGTCGTCCAGCCAGTCAAAGATCACCTGGTGCAGTCTCGACATGGCGCCCATGTGACAGTGTTCTCCGGCCCCCTCTGCATCTGTGAGCGTCACAAGACGGCTGTTGGATTTGAGCGCGGCATGTAGCTTCTCGGGCTGGCCTTTGAGGAATTGATCATTCTCGGCGTCGAGAACCAGCGCCGGCGTGGTGATGGAATCGACGATACCCTTGAGCGTGTATTGTCTGGTCTGACGGACGAATTCCGCGATGGAGCGGGAGCCAAACGTCCAGGTTCCGTTGCTCAGCCCCCAACGTGACGAGCTGTCGATTGCCATCTTCAACTTCATCAGCGGAATCGCCTTGCGATCATCGCCATTGTAGATCCACTTGAGAAGAAAACCTGGAAGTTTCTTCTCAAGCGCTGCGTGAAAATCGAAGATGCCGTCGTCCAGGATGATGGCCGCGGCCCGGCGATCAAAAGCGGCCGCCCGCGCGACAAGGTAGGCGCCGAGACTGTATCCGAACAGTGCGAGGCGCCCCGCATCGATCTCGGAGCGGGTGTTCGCATAGTCGATAACGGGCTTGATGACAGCTTCCCAGTCGTGCCTGAACACCAGCTTCTGACGGCGGATCGCGGCCCCCTGCCCGGGCCCATCAAAGGTCAAAACATTGTAGCCACGCCGCAATGCCGCAGCACCGATCGCGACGTAGGACTCCTCTTGCGTGGAGTCGAATCCATTGTTGTAGATTACGGTCGGCCGGGGGGCGCCTGAATCGTCGACCAGGAACAGATAGCCGGGCAGCGTTGTATTCTCGTACGGAATCGTGACGACCTCGAACGGGCTGCCCAATAGCTTCGCGGCCGCAACAAATGTCTCGCAAGACCGGTTGGACAGCCGCGTGACCTCCCGATCATTCGCAGGATCGTGGCGGCGGAAGAACTCGGCCGTGCGGTAATAATTCGAGGCGCGTAAGAACGCTTCTCGCGCGCTCACCCGGTGTCCCTGGCTCAAGGATGTCTCAGCGATATTCGCCACCCGATCTGCGGTCGCGGTCCAGGATTTGAGCCAGGCTTCTTCATTGCCGTTGGGGATCAAGCGTGCGGTTGCGAGCACTTCACCGAGATCGGCGCCGCCATAGGTCGCAAATCCCGCTGTGCGAAGGGTCTCAAACGAAAAGCTCTCATTGCGAAACAGGAATTTCATATGGCTTCCTCATGAGCAAAATGTTGACGTGGAATTGCAGGCGGCCACGTCGCCCCCGAGACATTCGACAGCAGGCACGGCGCCTTGACGAGTCAGGAGCGGACGCCCACCGTCCACTCTCCTGCGCCGCGGTCACCCCCGCGCCGCGGTGTTACCGTGGGGTGGCATGGCCTGCGGCGTCCGCTGGCTGAGCTTCGTACGGCAGCAGCGGCAGAGCGGCATTGGCGCTGTCCAGAAACTCCACCGTTGTAAAGACGAGCTCTGTGTCGCCGGTGTTTTCCAGATCGTGGATCATGCACTCGCCTGCCACATAGCGACGGTGCTGGGTGTCTCCAGCTTGGTAGGCGACCTCCTTGGCAAGGCCGTCGCCGTAGTTCGAGCGGGCGCGGCCCGCGGTCACCGCAGTCCAGAAATAATCGAGGACATGGGTATGGAAGCCGATGCGCTCGCCAGGCCGAAGGCGTAGCAGCCAGACGCGAACCCGCTCGGTTTCCGAGACCAGAAGGCTGCCGACCTTGCCATTCCCCGCGCCGGCCGTGAATGCGTGCTGCAGTTCGAGCGGCCAACCGCTTGGGGCCGCCGGCCATTGATCGATGATGTGTTTGGTCATTGCTTTCTGCGCATCTCGAGTGAAAAGTCGAGGTTGATATCCCTCGACGGGCTCAAATCACCTGACGACCGGTAGGACATCAGTTCGATGACAGGGATGGATAGTCGGTGTAGCCCTCGGCTGAACCGCCATACCAGCCGATCGAGCGCGGCTCGTTGAACGGTGCAGCGTTGCGGATGCGTGCCGGCAGGTCGGGATTGGCGAGAAACGGGCGCCCGAAGGCGATCATGTCGACGGCCCCTGCCCCCACCATCTCCTGCGCGGCGGTCGGGGTGATCCCTCCATTGCCAATCAGCGCGCCGCGGAAGTGCGGCTTCGCCGCCGCAAGGAAGCGTGGCATGTCCGGCTGGCCGGCCCAAGCGTTTGTGTCGGCGAGATGCAGGTAGGCGATGCCGTAGCCGTCGAGCATGCGGCAGACCGCTGCCGTGGTTGCGTCAGGGTCTGGATCGCGCGTGTTGTTGTACGCAGCATAGGGCGAAAGTCTGACGCCGACCCGGGACGCGGGCACGTTTGCGCACACCGCTTCGACCACATCGCCGAGGAACCGCAACCGGTTTGCCAGAGAACCACCATACTCGTCGGTGCGCAGGTTCAGCGCCGGCGTCATGAACTGGTGCGGCAGATACCCGTTCGCGGCATGAATCTCGACGCCATCGGCCCCGGCCGCCAGCGCCTTGGCGGCGGCCCGGCCGTAATCTTCGATGGCTTCAGCGATGTCCGCCAGCGTCATCTCGCGCGACGGCGTCGCGGCGATGCGGGCATATCTGCCGTTCGCCATCAATCCCCAGACCTGCAAGGCATCGAGATCGTCGTTCACGCCGGATGGCGACAGCGGCGGTCGACCGTCCAGGATCGCATCGGAGCCGACCCGGCCGCAATGCCAGAGCTGGATGAAGATCGACCCGCCATTGTCATGGACCGCATCGATGATCGGTTTCCAACCTTCGATCTGGGCTGAGCTGTAGATGCCCGGCGCGCGTTCAAACGCGCATGACTTCGACGTGACATTCGTCGCTTCGGAGATGATCAGTCCCGCGGACGCTCGTTGCGCATAATAGGTTTGCGAGATCGATTGCGGGACGCCGGAAGCGTCGGCACGGCAGCGCGTCAGGGGTGCCATCGTGATGCGGTGCTTCAGGGTCAGTCCCCGCAAGTCGAACGGATCGAACAGCGTCGGCATCAAGGCCTCCTCTTTTGACTGCTTGGATAGTTTGTATTGATTGCGCTCCCCGTCCCCTCGAGGAAAGCCATCGACGCCGTCTCTGTCATCACGGCCTGGGGAGAGCGGTGTCGTTCCGCGGCCTGCTTTTCCTCGGGCGTGTGGATCTGCGCCTGCATGTAGGCGCCAAGGTGCCTGGCGCGGTCAACGATCGAGCGGCCAACCGCGAGACGCCTCGCTTCGAACGATTTCAAGGCGCACTCGAGATCGGCCTCGGTTTCGAGCGCCTCAACCAAAGCACAGGCGTCCGCAGCAGCCTTGGTCACCCCCGCCCCGACATGCGGCCGGGCGACGAAGGCGGCATCGCCAATCAGAACCGTTCGACGGCCGACCGCCATACTCGGCGTCTCGAGATCCAGAATCGCCTGGATGAAAGGTTGCCTGGTCTTTTGTACAACCTCGGCAAACTGGGGTGCCAGCAGACGGTGTGCGTCCCGCCTCAAGCCGTCAATAGCCTCGGCACGAATTCGGTTTGGCGGAATGGATAGCGAGTGCGAGACGCCATCGATATCCGTCAGCAGATCTCTCAGAGTGCCATCGGTCGCGGGACGATACCACACGAAATTGAACCGTCGCGCGCCAACCGCCGGCGCTTCGTCTGCCCCGGCCACCGGGTATCCGAGCATCTGCTCTCCTTCGGGCAAGGAAAACGAGAAATGCTCGCAGAGCGCATCGCGCGTTGCCGCCGACAGGTCCGCTTCGTCGACCAGACCACGCCAGGCAATGTAGCCCGCGTAGTTCGGCCTCACATCAGGCAGCAATTGTGCGCGCACGGTCGAGAAGATGCCGTCAGCGCCGACAAGCAGATCGGCCTCCGCAACCGCCCCATCGGCGAAATGCGCAGCGACGACTTTGTCGCTCTCTACGACTCGCTCAAGGGTACGGCCATGATGATAGGAATTGTCGCCGAGCGCGTTGCGGAGCAACGCGTGGAGATGCCCCCATGAGGTCAGGACCTGCGCAAGCGGCAATTTGCCAACCAGCGCGCCGTCCCGCGCCAGGACTTGACGGCCGCGGACGGCCACTCCCATCTTGGCCGCACCGCGGGTTATTCCAGCCCTTTCGAGAACGTCGAACAATTCGCGGTGAGTGACGATTCCGGCCCCGCGACCGGACAGATCCGCGCCGATCCGTTCGTAGACGCGGACCTGCCAACCCGCGCGCTTAAGCAGGAGCGCGGCGAACAGCCCAGCCATCGATCCACCAACAACTGACGCCTTCATCGCGTTTGGAAGCCCTGCTTTGCGCTGGACGGGTAGTGACCAGCCCTTCGGGGCGTGCCGGTGTCGCCGGTCGATCACCCAAGCCCCCTTATTTATCATTCGATAATTACCTAGAGGCTACGCAGCCTGTCAAGGCTTATTTATCAAACGATAATCCGCCTACCAGAATCCGACAGCGAGCAATTGGAGGCGCGTGTCGCCCCTTTCCAAAACCCCCTCAATCATTTATCAGTTGATCAATATTCGACAGGTGACCATGGCACGATCATCCAGACGGGACACATCCATCTTTGGATCACCGTTGACGACAACGAAGACTGGATCTGTAACCGACCCAGGTGAGTTGCGACGGATGCGGCGTCTGACGCCGTCGGACCGAGAGAAGTGTATCGCGGCCGCGGCGATCACGTTCTTCTCGACCCATGGCTTCGAAGGCCAGACGCGCGAACTCGCAGCGACCGTTGGAATAACCCAACCGCTGCTCTACCGCTATTTTCCGAGCAAGGAAGCGCTGATCGAACGCGTCTATCAGGATGTTTTTGTCGGCCGGTGGGATCCGTTCTGGGAAGAGATGGTGGTTGACCGGAAAGCCGCCCTCGAGCTGCGCCTGACCCGGTTCTACGTCAGCTATGCCAAGATCATTCTGACACCCGAATGGGTCAGGCTTTTCATGTTTGCGGGATTGAAGGGCCTGGATTTCAACGGCCGCTACTTGCAAATGCTGCGCGAGCGGATTTTTGAAAAAATCATCGGCGAACTACGCCACAAGTTTGGCCGGCCGCAGCTCACGGCCATCCCGCTCAATGACATGGAAGTCGAAATGATCTGGGGGCTCCACGCATCGATTTTCTATCTTGGCGTCCGGCAGTTCATCTATGGAATGCCGCTCGCGAGCCCGGTCGACGATATCATCGCGGCCAAGGTGAAGACGTTCCTCCATGGCGTCCGCGAGATCCTGCCGCCGGCCGGCGACTGAGTGTCATAGTCGACCTCGCTGATGATCCTGTGGCGAAGCGTATCGAACTGGAGGAACAGTTCGCGTCGCTGCAATCGCCCTTCCGTCAAGCTAAAGCCTTTGCCATTCACGATATCATCCATCCCCGCGAAATACGTTCTCGCCGAATGGATCGACATCGGCGCGCCGAGTTGGCTGACGAACTCGGCCGCCACGCTTCAACTGCCGCCCTACCGCCACGGCATTCCTTTGGCGAACGAGCTGACCCACGCGCGGGGTCGCCGACAGGCAGCGCCTCTCAGAGGCCAGCCTGGCCCGGGCATCGGCAGCGCTCAATTGCCACCAGCGCAGACGCTTACGCCCGGCGCGGCATTGAAATTACGCAAACAGCTTGCGATTCAGCTCGAAGAACCGCGGCATCAAGGTCGGCTCGGCGCCGGTCAAATCCTGAACATGGTTGGTGAGCGGCGATGGCGGCCTCTGCCGAATGGCAATTGATTGTGCCACCAGATGGTCGGCGCCACGGACATTCTCCTGTCCCCTGGCCCGCGATGTCGCGATCAGTTCCTCGCGCCAGTCCGCCGGGGTCAGCTCGACGTAGCGCACGGGCTTGCCGAGCACCGACGTCGCGATCTCAGCGATCTGCGCATAGGTCAATCTCTGCACGCCGCCGGCCAGCACCACGCGTTCCGTCGCGCGTGAAGGATCCATGAGCAAGGCTGCCGCCATGGCGCCGACGTCCGCACCGGAAATCCACGTCAGCAAGGTGTCGCCGAACGCATTGGAAATGCGCCCGCTGTCGCGGATCGTCCGGCCAGAAATGTAGGGAATGTTTTCCATGAAGAACGCGGCGATGCGCAGATGCACCGCATCGAAGCCGGCCCATTCGAAGATCTTTTCCGCGACCCATTGGGCTCGCCCCTGGGGGGACGGGCTATCGGGTCGACTGGACGCAAGCGACAGGTCGACAATTCGCTTAAGCCCTTGCTCCCGCCCTGCCGTCGCAAACAGCCCCGCGGCCTCGCTGATGCCCGGTCCGACAGGGTAGCAGAAATAGGCGCTCTTGATCCCGTCTAGGGCCGTGAGCATGCTCGCATAGTCGCCGAAGTCACCGACGACAATTTCAGCGCCGAGGCGCTTAAGGTGATCCGATCTTTCGTCGATGCCTCGAACCAACGCGCGAACAGCAAAATCCCGCTTGATCAGCTGCTCCACCACAACGCGACCCGTGCCGCCCTGTCGCCCTGTTCCTCCTGTGACGAGGATCGACTCCCTTGCGCCCATCGAATTCACCTCTTTGGCCAGACGGCGGTCAAAATCCTCTTCGACCATCCATTCATTGGATATATCGATATATCCAATGTCGTCAAGCGCGGCCAAGGCATCTGTGCGCCGGGCAACCCTTCTGGAGCCGGTTCGCAGTAACCCCTATATTACGAGCAGCGCCGATTTGAGATGCTTTCGACGCCGGACAAGAGCGATCAACTACCGAACTGGATTCATGCGATACCCAAAGGATCAGAAAGAGAAGACTCGTCGGCACATCATCGAAAGTGTGTCGATCGCATTGCGCCGCGATGGAATCGCAGCATCCAGCATCGTGCCCCTGATGAAAGAGGCAGGCCTCACGCAGGGCGCCTTTTACAAGATCTTCGCCTCGCGCGACGAACTCCTCGCGGAGGCCATCCTATTCGCAATGTCACAAACCCGCAGTCTAGCACGGCAATGGATCGCCGATGCTCGAACTGCCGGCGAGAACCCGATCGCTCGATTGATCGACGAATACCTGCACGAACGCCGACTGACGAACTGGGCTAAGGGGTGTCCGATCGCGGCGCTTGGTGCCGAACTTTGGCGCCAGTCCGACACGGTTCGCCGTGCTGTTTCCGAGGCAAGTGCCGAGACGCTGGACGTGATTTCCCTGGAATTGCCGCCCACACGAAAAAACAACGCGCGAGCCCTCTACATGCTCATGGCAGGGGTGCTGTCCAGCGCCAGGCTCGCGGTCACGCGCGAGGAGCAAATCGCAATCCTTGCGGATGGTCGACGCTCGGCGCGGTTCCTTGCCGGTTGTGAGCCGGAACCGACCAGTCCGGAAGTTGCTCCAACGGACCGCCGCGCTCACTCGCTCTACCGCCAGAACTGAGCCGCCGGAGCCTTGCGAACGAGCCAGATCTGACGCTTCAACTCGCGCAAACGGCCACCGTGCCTCCTGCCAGCGCATCCAACGAGCGACCGCGACGAGTGATCGTGTCAATGACCCGGCCGCTTCAGTGTACGGTCGATCAATGAGAAGTGCGTGTAGCGCTTCACGACAGGACTCGCACCGGTGAGCCGCTCGGCTAGTTCAACCACCAGCGCACGCAGCGCGGGAGGATGCAACAGAACGCCAGGACGCGCCTGAGCGCATCTTCGTCTTAAGTTGATCCGGCATGACAATCTCGCCATCGCAAAATTCACGATCGCAAACCACAAGACAACCCTGCCTACGCTACAACGGGGCCGGAACCGTGCCGCCGACAGTGCACGCTTTAAGCTGGCTCAACCTGGAGCGAAGACAGTTTTCGTATGCCGGGCGTCCGTCGATCTTGCGGGCTTCCTGCAGGCTCACTTGGCAGCAACGGCATTCAAAACGGTCAGCGCCGCGAGCGTCATTGCCTGTACACCTCGGCGAATCGTCGGCTCAGGTTCTGGCGCAAAGAACGGCGAATGGTTTCCGGGCAGGGGCTTGCCACCATCCCGTGCCTCCTTGACTCGCTTGGGATCCAGCGCGCCCAAGCCGAAGAAGAACGACGGAATTCCCACGTTACCAAACTCGGAAAAGTCTTCGCTGGCGGTCGTTGGCGAGCCGACAAGGATTGCATCGCCGCCAAACGCGGCACTGAACACCGGTCCGATTCTTCCGGCCAGGGCCTGATCATTGGTGACTGCTTTGACCGACTCGCGATCGATCACGACCTCGGGGGCGGGGGCATTGGCCATTTCCCCGATCGCCTTCGCCGTCCGTTGCACGCCTGCGATCAACTTCTCGCGCACGGCGGCATCGTAGCTGCGGATAGTGCCCTGCAACTTTGTCTCATCCGGAATGATATTTCCAGCGCTGCCGCCGTGGATATGACCAACACTGACGACCCCGAAGGCGGCGGGATCCTTCTCTCGACTGACGACAGTCTGAACGTCGACAACGAACTTCGATGCTTCGACGATTGGATCGATGGTCATATTTGGGGCCGAGCCGTGTCCCCCGACGCCCTTAAAGGTGATTTCCAAACTATCCATATTAGACGTCACCGTACCAGCCTTGTAACCCACGAGGCCCGCGGGGGCAGGACCGATATGCAATGCAAGGGCTACATCCGGCTTGCCGAAACGCTCGAATAAGCGATCGTTCAGCATTGCGCGGGCGCCCGATGCGACCTCCTCCGCGGGTTGGCCGATGAACATGAGAGTGCCGTGCCATTGGTTAGACAAAGCAAGCAGCATCTTTGCGGTGCCAACCCAGATCGCCATGTGGGCATCATGCCCGCACGTGTGACCGACAAAGGTCTCACCACCGTTCCAGGAAACGCGCTCGCGGCTTGCATATGCAAGGCCGGTCTTTTCTTCCATCGGAAGTGCATCTAGCTCGGTCCGAACCATGATCGTCGGGCCCGGTCCATTGCGCCGAATCGCAACGAGTCCGGTTTTTCCGACATGCTCGGTGACCTCGAAGCCCAGGGCGCGCATCTCGCTCGCGAGTTTCTCCGCGGTACGCGTCTCATGGAAGGCCAATTCCGGATGTTGATGAATATCCTTGTAGATCGCCTCAAGAGCCGGATAATCACGATCGAGTTGGGAGTCGATCTCGGACTTCGCTGCGGTAATCTCCAAGGCACGCGCACAATCCGGACTAAGCCAGACCAGCCCTGCGAGCGCGATGGCGACCAGGGTCATGGACGGTTTTCGTGCGCGGACACTAAACCGGTCCCGTTGCCCGGGGCGGTTCGCAGTCGGCAATAGGTACTTGATTGTCACCCCTTGACCTCGCAATAGGTTTGATGCCCGACGCGCGCCGTTCGCTTGTCCCGTTTTGCCCGCTGGCAGCCGAATCAGGTTGGACTGATCACAGCGGAGCTCATTGGATATACTTCTATATCCAATAAGGCGCAAGTGCACCGCTGTTGGTCGCAAACGAACTCGCGCGCGGGGGCCGACCAACTAGGCCGCGAGTCGAGAATCTCGACGATATCTTGCGGCCCCTTGATGGGGCGCGGATTTGCTCCCGCGATGATCGACAGCATTGCATTTTCGCCGATCAAGCCGAACTTGTCCTCGGTGACGCCGACTTTTGAAAGGCGGTCTGGCGCCTGAGGCGTTGAATGAGCGCTTAAAACGTCTCGGGGTGAACCTTGTCTGGCGCGCGAAAAGCCAGAGCCGAGCCATAACGACCATGATCATGATGCAGGAGGTCGGCCTTCATCTCGTGGTCGCCCCCTTTCGACACGATCGTCGTTGCCGCGGCTTGATCGAGCAGGCGGGATCCGACGAGCAGAAGCAAGGCCTGCCGGCCGCTGAACGGTGGAATGAATCTCGAGCTGGAGACGATCACTGACTGCCCTGAGTTCCCCACGCGCGGCAACGTAATCAATAGGCCCGCGGCCCCACTCTGAAGTTGCTGCAGCTCACCTTACCATGCAATATATTACGATCTTAATTTCATTCGCGACGATAAGATGATCGTGTGAAAGACAACCGCTGCCGCGCGCGGCACCCTTTCCCCAAATAGTCACGCCTGCGTGCCGCTGCCTGCACCCCAACCGCTGCGGAAAAACCGTTATGTCAGTGTCTCGTAACGAGCCCATCAACCGGTGGTGGCGTATGACGGGTGCGACGAAGCACGCCAACCGATCCCTGGCTTGGTCAGACCCGGCTTTCCCAGCGACTGAGTTTCTGTTTGCCGAGTACCGGAACTTCGTCTTTCCGCGGCACGTACATGAGTCATTCGCAATCGGCGTCATCGAATTTGGCGGCCAGCGTTTCCGTTCAGGCCGGTCGCCGTCTCTCGTCATGCCAGCGGGAACGCTATGCGCGATAAATCCCGGCGTCGTACATGAGGGCGAACCAGCCACCCCCGATGGCTGGCATTACCGAATGTTTTATCCGAACCACCTGCTCGTCGCCGACCTCTTCAGGGATACCCGCCCGCCTCGTTCCGGCGACTGGGGCATTGGTCGCCATGTCATTTATGACGCCGAGCTCTACCGCGAGTTCGTCGCCCTTCACGTGTCATCCCAACTCGGAGAGCCTCTGCTGCAGCGAGAAACGCTCGTGATGAATTTCCTCCGCCGCCTGTTCGAACGACATGGCAACCGCCTGCCCAACGCCGACCGGGCGCGGCGTTGCCCTCGCACGGCGGCAATCGTCAGGGACTATCTCCACAGTAGAAGTCATCAACCAGTTGCCATCAACGATCTTGCGCGCGCAGCCCAAGTCTCACCCACCCAGGTTATTCGGGCTTTCTCGGCCGAAACAGGCATGCCGCCGCACGCTTATCTCATTAGCTTGCGCGTTGAGCGGGCAAAGGCGCTGCTTAGGCGTGGTATCGGTCCGGCCCGAACCGCGCTGGACGTCGGCTTTGCAGATCAGAGTCAGCTCACCCGCCACTTCAAGCGGCTAACCGGTCTGACACCCGGCTGCTTCGCAGCCGGCCCTTCTTCACAAAGGTAAGGAATCGACAAGACAGGCGCACCTTCCTGCCGTTTCAAAGAGCGGAACTTCGCGCGGGAAATGGTAGTTCGTAGAAAGTTGCAAATGGCGCTGAACAGTCACGTAGCCCAGCGAGGTTCGCCATCCAAAGCCATATCCGGCTCCCCCCGAGTTGCCGCCCTGCTTGCGTTTTCCTTTCTCGGCATTACTTGGGGCAGCAACTTCATCTTCATGAAGTGGGCATCCGCCCAGATCACGCCAGCACAAATCGTGCTGCTCCGCGTGCTCGTCGCATTGCCGCCGCTCGCTCTGTTCGCATTTTCCCAGCGCGCATTGCGTTGGGACCATCTACGGTTCGTCCATCACTTCGTCGTCATGTCGTTGCTCGCCACGGCGATCTACTATTGGGCTTTCGCCAAGGGGACGCAGTTGCTGCCATCGAGCATTGCCGGCTTGTTGAGCGGCACTGCCCCACTGTTTACATTCCTGTGCAGCTATCTATTCCTGCGCGAGGAGCGCATCGGCCTGGCGAGCGCAACCGGTGTCGTGTTGGGATATCTCGGCGTGCTGCTCGTGATGCGGCCGTGGTCCGCCTCGGGTTCGCTCGACCCAGCCGGGGGCGGCTACATGATGCTGGGCTCGTTTTGCCTGGGATGCTCGTTCGTCTATGCACGCAAGTTCATTGGCCCGCTCAACCTTCCAGGTACTGCGCTAGCCACCTATCAGATGGCCTTCGCTGCCGTCTTCTTGCTGGCGGTGACCGACCTAGATGGAATCAATCGCATTTTCTCCGACACAAGGGCCTGGGTTGGGGTAGTTCTCGGGCTCGGCCTGTGCGGGACCAGTCTCGCATACATGGCGTATTATTTTGTTGTACGACAGCTCGGCGCGTTGGCAGCCTCCAGCGTCGGATACATTCCACCGGTCGTCGCACTGCTGATCGGCGTATTCCTGGCCGGCGACCCCATTGACGCTTTGGGCTACGCGGCGGTGTCCCTTATTCTTTCGGGAGTTGTCATCCTGCAGCTGCGGCGCCGATAACGCGATCCGCGGCGGCTTGATGGCACGCGGCCAATCAGAGCAAGGGGCGCCGCGTTAATTGGGTGCTAAGAGCAAAAGCGTGAGACGGGACTGAAGTCGGACATGCAATGGAGTGACCCATTCAAGAGAAATTCTGGTCGCCAGCAACCCGCCATAAGACTTCGACCGTACCAGTGGAATTGCGAGAGCTGCGCTGGGCTATCGTCGCGGCTCAACACCGAAGCCTTCGTCAGGCGGCAGACACGCTCAGAATCAAACAGTCGACGCTGAGTCGCTGCCTGCGCAATCTCGAGCACAAAGTGGGCAATACGCTGTTCGAGCGCACCAACGGCGGCACGCGACCAACCATCCAAGGCCAAGAATTCCTCGATGCTGCCCGACGCATCGTGGGGGAGACGGAAGCACTGGCTAATCGCCTCAAGATCCATACGCGCGGCGAGAGCGGTCGATTGATCATCGGCGTCCACGCTTCCCTCTCGGCGGGCAATCTGCGGGCCACCCTTCTGGACCACCGACACCGCTTCCCCGACGTCGATACGCATCTAGTTGACGGGGCGAGAGACCAATTGGTCTCCGATCTCATCAATTCCGCCATTGACATTGCTTTCGTGGCAGAACCAAATCCAACGTGGAACGATAAGTCCTTGGTGGTCTGGAGCGAACGCGTCGTCGTCGCTCTTCCCGAGAACCATCCGCTGACAGCGCGCAATATGGTTCATTGGGGCGAACTGAGGCGCGAAACACTATTGTTATCACAGCACGGCCCGGGACCGGAATTCCACAAGCTACTCATCAGCAAAATGGGAGGTTCCGATCCATGCGTTGTGCTTCGCCATGATGTCGCACTCGACCGGCTTCTCACCTTGGTCGGCGCTGGCTGGGGTGTCCTACTGGCCTTGGAGGGCGCGACTGGCGCGGCCTATCCAGGTGTCACCTTCCGAGAGGTCCACGATGCCGACGGGCCGACACGACTGAGCTTCCGCGCGTATTGGCGGCAGACGAACAGCAATCCATCGCTGCGTCCGTTTCTCGACCTGCTTCGCGAGCGCTATCCGGACCTTTCCGCCGACCCGGGGGAGGGTTGAGCAACACTTCGCCGCGCTTTCGCAAAGGCGCGGTCGGTTGCCATAAAGCGCTCGATCATCGGCGCGATCAATTTGGCGGGCTCGGTCGGTGTCACTGTGCCTCCGCTACGCGTCAGAATCTCGGCGTAGCTTTTGAGGTCCCTGAAAACTGCCGCCGGCAACTCGATCGTGAGCTTGACCGGCTTGTCGTCTTCGAGTGGTCCAAGCTTGAGCTTCATCACGGCCTTCCTCCCTTCGGGTACGGCACCAGCACCAGGTCGCGCGTGACGATGACGCGGACCGGGAAACCTGGCCGGATCGTCAACGTCGGCTGGATGTTGAGCTGTCGCTGAACGATCTGCTGTCCGGTCTGGCTGATGCTGTTGGACGCGCCGCTGCGGATTGCTTGAACAAGGTTGTTCTCATTCTGGCTCGTCCCCGCCTCGGCTCCGACGCTGAGCATGGTCGAGAGAACGGCGGCCTTGAACAGCATGCCCCAATGGTTATCGACCTCGTCCTCGAGCCCGGCATACCCACCGGTGTCGGCGCCGGGCTGGCGCTCCAGCACGATCGAACTGCCGTCTGGCATGATCATGCGGGTCCAGACCAGGAGGATGCGGCTCTGGCCGAACGCCACGGAGCTATCGTATTGACCGATCAGCTTGGTGCCTTGGGGCACCAAAAGATATTTGCCGGACGGACTGTCGTAGACCGCCTCCGTGATCTGGGCGGTGACCTGGCCTGGCAGATCGGAGCGGATGCCCGTCATGAGCGCAGCCGGGATCACGGTGCCAGCCTGCACAATAAAAGGAGAGACCTTGGCCTCGAGCCGGTCCGGACTGACCGTGCGCTTATCCGTCGCAGCATTGAGGAAGGCCGTCTTGCGGTCCTGCATGTTCTGGGCAGATCCCGCATCAACGGGTGGTGTCGTGGCCGGGGTCGTCGCCGTTGCGGCCGTGGCATTCGGGATGACTTGGCCGACGCTTTGCGGTTGCTGAACGGTCTGGGCGAATAGCCGGCTGACGCGCGCCGCTTCGATCTCCTGCGCTCTTTGCTGCGCCTGCGGATCTGGCGTCGCTCCGGGGACCACGGTATTCGGTGCAGCGCCTGCGTTGAGGATCGGCTTGCCGAGATCGCCGGGCAACGGCGGCCCGAGCGGCGGCGCCTGACGTGGCAGGCCAGTATAGTCCTTCGGCAAGGCGGCGAGACCCTCGGCCGAAGGGCTGTTCTGGGTGCTGAGCAACTCCTGGCCGGATTGCGGCTTATTGCTAGTTTGCAGGGCATAGCCGAGCGCTCCCGCCACTGCGAGGGCAGACACCGCGCCGATGCCGATCAGGATCTTGCGCGAGAGGCGTGTGACAGGTGGCCGCTCGCCTCGAAGCCGAAGATCCGGCGGCGCGACAGGTGGGATGTCGCTGTGACGTTCGTCTTCGCTGCCTATCGCCATGAGCGCGGCCTTCCGTCGGTGCGGACAATGCGCACGCGCCGCTCGCTATCCTTGTCGCCAAGACGCAATTCTGCAGCGGCGAACAGGCGATCGACGATGTAGTAATTGCGGTTTGCGCGATAGTTCACGAGTTCGGAGCCGCCGGCCGGACCAATGACGAACAGCGGCGGCATTTCGCCCTGAACGATCCCGCTGGGGAATTCGATGTAGACCTTGTTGCCGTCGTCGAATGCGCGCAGCGGACGCCAGGCCGGATCATCGCCCTCGATCGCGTAGCGGAAGTTGATCGAGGCGAGATCGACGCCGGCGGCAATCGGAGCTGCGGCCTCAGCCGTAGCGTTCTGCTGCCGAAGCGCGATGAGTTGGTCCTCGGGATACTGCCAGGAGACCGAAGCCATATAGGTCTTCTCCGTCGAGCGCAGCTCAAGGAGATAGGTCCGCCGGTCGGTGTTGATGACGAGATTGGTGAGCAATTCCGGCCGCGTCGGCTTAATCAGGATGTGGACCTTCTTGGTCGCGCCCGCGCCGCTCTCGGTATCGCCGATGATCCAGCGCACGGTGTCGCCGGCGGCGACCGGTCCTGAGCCGACGAGCTGCTCGCCCTCCTGCAGGGCGACATCGGTGATCTGGCCGGGCGCCGTATAGACTTGGTACAGGGCTCCGCCGGAGAAAGGATAGACCTGTACAGCGTTGATGAAACCAGTGCGCATTGGCTGTACCCGTGCCGCAGCGTTGGCCTGTTTGACGCGAACCCTGGGATCAGCGGCCTCCGGGACGCGCTTGGCCGCAGTGAGCGGTTTCAGCTGCCCGGGCAGTGGAAGAGGCTTTGGCAATTCCACGATCTTGACGGGCGACGGCGGATCGGCGGTGAGCGTTGCCGGCTCCGCGATATCGTAGTTGATGTCGGGCGGGATGAAATTGTGCGCACAGCCACCAAGGGCCGAGACGGACATCAGCAAAGCCGTAAGGGCGGATTTACGGAAGTACGTAGCGATGTCTTTCCGGCTTCGATGAACAACGGAGAGACACGAAGCCGGACCGCCGGCATTTGAGGAAAACGGCGGGTTCATTGTCCCAGCTCCTTTGACCAGTTGATGGCGTTGACGTAGATGCCGAGCGGATTCTTGCGCAGCCGATCGGCATCGGTGGGTGGCTGAATTGCGATGGTGAGGATGGCGGTCCAACGTGCGGTGCCGGCGAGCGCCCCGTCCTGATAGCGGTGCTCGACCCAGGCCACGCGAAAACTGTCCGGCGAGGCGCGGATGACGCTGGAGACGTCGATCGCGACCTGTTGCTTGCCGAGGCTGGCGAAGGGGTCATTGGCGCGGGCGTAGTCGTTCAGCGCCATCGCCCCCGCCGTGGTCGTGAAGTCGTAGGCCTTCAGCCAATTCTCCCGTACTATGATCGGATCGGCTGGAAGCGAGCGCACCATCGCGACGAAGTGGGCGAGATACCAGGCAATCTGCGGATCGCTCGGTCTGTAGTCGGCCACAGCCGGCGCGACTGCTTGTGCCTCGCCGAGCTTGTCGACCTGCACCACCCAAGGAATGACGGTGCCATGGGTGGATTGCCAGACGAGCCCACCGGCGAGGCCGCAAGCGAGGATCAGCGAGCCGAAGGCCATCAGTCGCCAGTTCTTCGCCTGCACGCGGGCGGACCCGATGCGATCGTCCCAAACCTGCGCCGCGCGTTGGTAGGGGGTTTCGGGTTCGGGCGTGCGGCCGTAGCGGACCGACGATCGCCGAAAGACTGACATTCGCTATTCTCCTCCCTTGAGGTCGACGGAGTGTCCGCCGCCGTGGCTGTCGCCGGATTTGAGGGCTTGCGCGGCTGTCTGAGCGCCGTGAATGACCGTCTGATTGCGCTTGACGCGCTGGGCCCAGGCGGGCGGACCGCTGTCGCTCGCCGCTTGAGAGGCGGCTCCATCGTTTGCGGCCTCGCCAAGCTCAATGGTCCCCATCGTCGAGGAACCACCCGTGTTTGCGACACCGGACCTGGCGCCTGAGGTGAAGCTATCCACCATTGACCCGGCTACTCGCGCAGCGGCGCGTCTGACGGGAGCTGCTGCGCTACTGGCCGCCGCACGGCCTGTGCCACCGAAACCGGACGCGACGCCGCTAGCGCCGGACCGACCGGCCGATGCGAGGGTGTAGGCGGAGGACATGCCGCCCGCCATCGCCGCACCACCACGTGCGGCCGCAGCAGTGCCGGCGCTTGCTGCCATCGCTCCGCTTCCGGCAAGCCCAAGCGCCGCGCTCCCGGCCATCGCCGTGCCGGCGACGGCAAGGCCGGTGCCGACGACAGCGCCCGCGCCAAGCTGAGGCGCCCCTGAGACGAGACCAGTTGCGATGCCAGGCCCGAAGATGCCGAGGCCGAGCATGGCGAGCGCTGCGAGCACGACGGAGAGCGCCTGCTCGATCGTCGGCTGGCCGCCGCCATAGGCTGACGTGAACTGAGAGAACAGCCCGGTGCCGATGCCGACAATGACAGCGAGCACCATCACCTTCACACCCGAAGCGACGACATTGCCGAGCACCTTCTCCGCAAGGAAGGAGGTCTTGTTAAACAGGGCGAAGGGAATGAGGATGAAGCCTGCGAGCGTCGTCAGCTTGAACTCGATCAGCGTGACGAACAGCTGCACCGCCAGAATGAAGAAGGCGATCAGCACCAACAGCCAGGACACCATCAGCACCGCGATCTGGACGAAGTTCGCAAAGAAGCTGGTGAAGCCCATCATCTGGCTTGCGGCGTCGAGCAGCGGCTGCCCGGCATCTAAGCCGACCTGCGCGAGCCGGCCCGGCCGCAGGAAGTCGGCCGTCGAGATCGACGAGCCGCCCGCCTTCAGGCCAAGTCCGGCGAAGCTATTGAAGATGACGCCGGAGAGATTGTTGAAGTTTGTGATGATGAAGGCGAAGAACCCGATATAGAGCGTCTTCTTCACTAGCCGTTGGAGAATGTCTTCGTCTGCGCCCCACGCCCAGAACAGGCCGGCCAAGGTGATATCGATGACGATCAGCGTCGAGGCGAGATAGGTGACCTCGCCCTTGATCAGGCCGAATCCTGAATCGATATAGGTGGTGAAGGTATTGAGGAAGGTGTCAATGACGCCGACGTTGTTCACGGCTGCTCTCCCTTTGGAACACTCGTCGTCGGCTGTGTGGCCGGCGCGACCTGCGGCAGAAGTGGCCGCGCCGGCCTGCCGAAGAAGCGCGCGCGGTTCTCCTCCCAGACCGCCTGGCAGTGCGGATCTTCGGCATCCTGGGGTCCGAGCGCGCGGCAGCGGCGCAGCTCGGCCGACAGATCATCTGATGTGGAGACAGCGGGAGCGTCAGATATCGTCCGCGGCGTCGGTTGCCGATGGATATAGGACAGCGCAGCCATAAAGACGGCCATCAGAATGACCATCGCAACGGCGCGTAAGATATCCGAGCGCTCCATGATCCGCGCCTCAGTTGCCGCTGAACATGGTGACGTTGCCCGGCTGATAGCCGCCGCGCGTCGAGAAGATCTTGTATTGCTGCTGGCCCTGCGCTTCGGTCGCTGTCGCGCGCGCCTGCTCCAACGCATCCGCCCGTCCCTTCGCGGCGAGCACCGCGACGAGGTCGGATAGCTGCTGGGAATGCAGGGCCAGGAGCTGATTGCCGGCTTGAGCTGCCTGCAGCGCGCCACTCGCGGACTGGCTGGCGGTCACCAGCGAGCTCATTGCGCTGGAATTGGCCGAGATATTGCCGACGACGCCGGCCTGGACCTTAAGCGAGTCCTCGAATGCGCCTACTGAGTTCTGCCAACGACTTTGAGCCGCGGCAAACATTGTCGCGTTGGAGCCGGTGGCCGCCGCCGTGCCGTATGTGCTGGAATACGTCGTCTGGATTCGCTCGACGCTGAACGCAATGTTCTGGGCCTGGCTCAGCAACGATTGAGTCCGTGCGACCTGTGACTGAAGCTGGGTCAGCGTCGACAACGGCAGGTTCGCAAGGTTCTTTCCCTGGTTCACCAGGCTCTGGGCCTGATTGGTCAGCATCTGGATCTGGTTGTTGATCTGCTGCAGTTCGCGCGCCGCGGTCAGCACGTTCTGACTGAAGTTGCTGGGGTCGTAGACGATCACCTGCGCAGACACCCGCGTCGTCAAAAGCGGCTGAAACGACAGGGTGAGCGACAGGGCGCTCGCGACGACTACGCTACGGCGCGTCTTGCGGATGCTCATGATTGCACCTCCAGGTTTGTCAGGTCAGGGATGAGATCGGCGGCCCAAAGGAGTTCGTGATCAGCGAGCCAGGCCGGCGTAAAATCCTCGCGGCCGTGCTCGGCGAGCAGCCGTTCGATTGCGGCATGATCGTCCTTTGAGGAGGCCGCGCAGAAGGCAAGCGCGATCGGCCCGAGACCCAGCTCGAACAGCCGGTTGCCGCGTCGCGACTGGCAGTAGTAGTCCCTCTTCGGCGTCGCGCGCGCGATGATCTCGATCTGGCGATCGTTGAGACCGAAACGCCGGTAGATCGCCGTGAGCTGGGGCTCGATCGCCCGCTCGTTCGGCAGAAAGATGCGCGTCGGGCAGCTTTCGACGATCGCGGGTGCAATGTTGCTGCCATCGATATCGGAGAGCGACTGCGTGGCGAAGACGACGGACGCGTTCTTCTTCCGCAGCGTCTTCAGCCATTCGCGAAGCTGCTGGGCAAAAGCTGGATCGTCCAGCACGAGCCAGCCCTCGTCGATGATGAGGAGCGTCGGCCGGCCATCGAGCCGTCCCTCGATGCGATGGAAGAGGTAGGTGAGGACGGCGGGTGCCGCCCCGGCGCCGATCAGGCCCTCGGTCTCGAAAGCCTGGACGGACGCGAAGCCGAGCTGCTCAACCTCGGCATCGAGCAGCCGGCCGGACGGGCCGCCGACGCAATAAGGTTGCAGCGCCTGTTTGAGCGCGGTTGATTGCAACAGGACGGTCAGGCCGGTGATTGTCCGTTCCTCGACGGGCGAGGATGCCAGTGAGGTCAAGGCCGACCAGACATGTTCCTTCGCGGTCGGGTCGATGGTGAGGCCTTCCTTGGCGAGAATAGCGATCACCCATTCGGCAGCCCACGCGCGTTCAGCGGCATCTCCTATCCTTGCGAGCGGTTGGAGGGAGACGGAGTCCTCGGCGCTGTTCGACAGACTGCCGCCGAGGTCGTGCCAGTCGCCGCCCATGGCGAGCGCCGCGGTGCGGATCGAACCGCCGAAATCAAAGGCAAAGATCTGGCTTTTGCGGTAGCGGCGGAACTGGATCGCCATCAGCGCCAGCAGCACGGACTTGCCGGCGCCAGTCGGGCCCACGATCAGGGTATGTCCGACGTCGCCGACATGCAGCGAAAAGCGGAACGGCGTCGAGCCCTCGGTCTTGCCGAAGAAGAGCGGGGCGCTTCGGAAATGCTCGTCGCGCGCCGGGCCCGCCCAGACCGCCGACAGCGGAATCATGTGGGCAAGATTCAATGTGGAGAGCGGCGGCTGGCGGACGTTTGCGTAGGCGTGGCCCGGCAGCGAGCCAAGCCAGGCTTCGAGCGCATTCACCCCTTCCGGCATGCAGGTGAAGTCGCGTCCCTGGATCACCTTCTCGACAAGGCGAAGTTTTTCGGTGGCGCGGCCTGCATCCTCATCCCAGACGGTGACGGTCGCGGTAACGTAGGCTTGGCCGACATCATCGGTGCCGAGTTCCTGCAAGGCGAGATCGGCGTCAGTGGCCTTATTGGCCGCATCGCTGTCGACCAGCGTCGAGGCCTCGTTCGTCATCACCTCCTTGACGATGGCCGCGATGGACTTTCGTTTGGCGAACCACTGCCGGCGGATTCTGGTCAGCAGCTTCACGGCCTCGGTCTTGTCGAGGAGGATCGCGCGTGTCGACCAGCGGTAGGGGAACGCAAGCCGGTTCAGCTCGTCGAGGATTCCCGGATGGGTCGCGGTCGGAAAGCCGACCACGGTGAGGGCGCGAAGGTGGTGGCTGCCGAGACGCGGCTCCAAGCCGCCGGCGAGCGGCTCGTCCGCGAGCAGCGCGTCGAGATGCATCGGCGTCTCCGGGACGCGGACGCGCTGTTGCCGGGTCGAGATGGTCGAGTGCAGGTAGGTGAGCGTGTCGCCGTCATCCAGCCACGCCACCTCGGGCATGAACCCTTCAACCAGTTGCAGCACACGACTGGTCCGATCGACGAACCCCCGCAGCAACTCGCGCGGATCGACGCCGTTCTGCGCGCGGCCCTCATAGAGCCAGGCCTCAATGCGCGAGGCATCCTCGGCCGGCGGAAGCCATGCGAAGGTCAGGAAGTAGCGGCTCTCGAAATGGGCCCCGGCCTCTTCGAAAGCATCCCGCCGCTCCAGATCGACCAACGCCGATGCGGGATCGGGAAAGGCGCTATACGGGTAGGTCTGGGCAGCGCTGCGCTGGGCTTCAACGAAGATCGCCCAGCCTGAGCCGAGACGGCGTAACGCGTTGTTGAGGCGGGCCGTCACGCCGACCAGTTCCGCAGGCGTCGCGCTATCGAGGTCTGGGCCACGGAAGCGCGCCGTCCGCTGGAAGGATCCGTCCTTGTTGAGGACCACACCGCGTTCGACCAATGCGGCCCAGGGCAGGAAATCGGGAAGGCTGGCGGGCCGATTGCGGTATTCAGCGAGGTTAAGCATGGAAGCCTCATGTTCCGAGGTAAGGCGGATAGCGGAGGTGGCGTCGAACGACGTCCACGAACTGCGGGTCGCGCTTGGCCGCCCAGACGGCCGCGATGTGGCCCACGGCCCAGATCAGTGCGCCGGGAATCCAGAGCCGCATCCCGAGTGCGATTGCAGCCGCCAACGTGCCGTTGGCGATCGCGACCGCGCGCGGCGCCCCGCCCATCAGGATTGGCTCGGTGAGCGCGCGATGAACCGGCGCGAAAAAGCCCGGCACCTCTGGATCGACAAGCACAGCCATCAGACCAGCGCCCCGCCGGAGAAGCTGAAGAACGTCAGGAAGAAGCTCGAGGCGGCGAAGGCAATCGACAGACCGAAGACGATCTGGATCAGCCGGCGGAAGCCGCCGGCCGTGTCGCCGAACGCAAGCGTCAGGCCTGTCACGGTAATGATGATGACTGAGATGATCTTGGCGACCGGGCCTTGCACCGACTCCAGGATCTGGTTGAGCGGTGTCTCCCAGGGCATTGAGGAGCCCGAGGCGTACGCCGCCGGTGCAGAAGCAACCGAGATGAAAGCAATGGTCGCGACGTCGGTGAAGCGACGGCGAATGCGAAGGACTACGGGCGCAAATTGGATCATGAGGGGTCTCCGGAAAGCGAGGATTCGCCGCCCGCCTCGGCGGATTGGACACGGTAATCGCCGGTGACGGGATCGAGGCCGGCGACGAGAGCAAGTTCAGCAAGGCGGCGTTCACTGCCGCGGCCGCGCAGCACCGCGACGACATCGATCGTCTCTGCGATCAGCGCCTTGGGAACGGTGAGGACGGATTCCTGGATAAGCTGCTCGAGACGACGAAGCGCGCCGAGCGCAGTCCCAGCGTGAATCGTGCCGATCCCACCGGGGTGGCCAGTCCCCCAGGCTTTGAGAAGCTCCAAGGCTTCGCTGCCCCGCACCTCCCCAACCGGAATGCGGTCGGGACGCAGCCGCAGCGAGGACCGAACGAGATCGGACAGGGACGCGACGCCGTCCTTGGTGCGCAACGCGACTAAATTCGGAGCCCGGCACTGCAGCTCGCGCGTGTCCTCGATCAGCACCACGCGATCGGTGGTGCCGGCGATTTCGGCGAGTAGTGCATTGGTGAGGGTGGTCTTGCCGGTCGAGGTGCCGCCGGCAACCAGGATGTTCTTGCGCGAAGCCACGGCGGCCTTCAGAGCTGTCGCCTGACCGGCGGTCATCGTCCCGGCTGCGACGTAATCATCGAGCGTGAACACCGCGACCGCGGGCTTGCGGATCGCAAAGGCTGGCGCCGCAACGACGGGCGGAAGAAGTCCTTCGAACCTCTCTCCCGTCTCGGGAAGCTCGGCCGAGACCCGCGGCCTCTCGGCATGCACCTCAGCGCCCACATGGTGCGCGACCAGGCGCACGATCCGCTCGCCATCGGCGGCAGACATCGTGCGTCCGCTATCTTCCAGACCACCTGACAGCCTGTCGATCCAGAGCCGGCCATCGGGGTTGAGCATCACCTCGACGATCGAGGGGTCTTCGAGGAACGTTGCGATCGCCGGGCCCAGCGCGGTGCGTAGCATGCGTGCGCCACGCGAAAAGGCTTCCGAATGGATTGAAGTGCCCGCCACGATCGTCCCCCGTCGAGCGCCAATCGCAGAAATGCGATCGGCGACGGGGATGGATAGAAAAGGCAGGAAATGGGTTAGTTCAACAAGTATTCAGCCGTCGTAGGGAGCCAGCGTAGAGCAGAGAAAAAATACTTGCTCTATCGAAAGCGTTCCGATCGCCGCGACTAAACATCTCTGCGATAAGTTGCGTCAATCAAGCTGTGGCTGCGCAGTCTCACCTTAGTCGGAAAGCCGATGTCGAAAAGCACGCGTCCCGCGTGCGTTATAGGAGCGAGCAATCGCACGCACTTCGGCATCCGCAACGGTGCCGCACACGGCTATGTCGACAAGAGGTTACGCCGGCGCCACGTGCCTCGCCGGCTGCTTTGGGGCGAAGGTGAACTCGGCCCTGCGATTCCGACCGCACCGCCGCTCGTGCGGCGGATGGGGTGCTAACCCGATCCGGAGAATGGTCAGGATATTCGCACGCAGCTGCTTGCCGACTAGTTGCCGTCGTTTTCGATTTGTTTGAGCGCCCTTATCAGATAGCCGAGTTTTTCGTTGTCAGCAGGAGCCAAAAAGAGAACGAGGCTGGTACGGCTATCGAGTCCCAGATTTTGCGCTGCAAGCCTTCGGGCCTGAGGAGTAGCAGGGTAGCCGGCTTGTTCTAAAGTTCGGCCCCACGCTTCTCCGATCGTCTGTCTTCCGTTGCCGCAATCAACTTCACCCGGCACAATGTCCTGAAAAACAGTAACGCCACACTTCTTCTTAAAATTATCCGCCGCGGTATTGATCTGCTCCAAAGTCGCTTTTGCGAGCGAGCGCCTTGCTTCGAGGCCGCTGCTGGCCTGAGCCATACAAGTGCGCGAACACGCCGAAGCGATAAGGATCACAACTAGACATTTCTTGAGCATGAGTTCTCCTGACTTTCTAATTCGCCCAATTCGGAACAGTTTAAGTGTGAGTAGGCTTGTTTGCATCACCTGCAGCTCTCCGGTGAGCGATGCGGACATTCCACACCCGATCGCCGACGGCAAAGAGCGCGAACACCACGAAAGCGTGCCAGACAGTTACAAGCCCAAAGAGAGTTGCGCCCGTGAGATTGGTCACTAACAGACTACGGAGATTCTCGGTTCGCGAGGCCTCTCGATTCAGGGTCGCCAGTGGCCCGATAACGCTGGAATATTCGAGCAAATCGCTGAGTTGGACCTCTTGCAAGGCCGTTCCCATATCGAGTGACGTTTCACGCAGAGAGATGGCCAATCGAAGGGCTTTTAGGCTACTGCCAACCGAGAATTGTGCGTCGAGGTATGGGCCGTCTCCCAATTCGGAGCCGACATCGGGCTCGCCCCGCGGAAGCGTAGCGCTGATTTGCGATCCATTCGGCACGAATTCGAGCTTGTTGAGATCGGTGGCTACACAGCGGAGAGATTTTTGGCAATCTTCCAGAGGAATGCTCAACCCGGTGAGGACGGAGGTGCTGACGAGCGGTTCGAGGAAATTGTTGTTGTTGGAATACCAGGTGCCCGCTGCGGCTTGAACATAGTAGAATGCGTGTTTAGCCTTATAGAATGTGGTGGCCTTCCATCGTCGCCAAGCCCTAAGGCGAGCGGTAGCTTCCGCAATATCCTTGGGCGGAGAGGCAACAAAAAGCCGGCAGATCTCAGGAGGATCCAATACACCTATCGAGTTAAAGGGCGGAGCAGCAATTTCGAGTTGGCGCTTTGCCGCTTCCTGCCGGCATTCATTCTGCACGGTGTTCGGGGTTGCGTAGGAGACGTCCCTCTCCGAAATGGCAATGGCCGGAGTACCCTCACGAAAACTTCGTAAGGACCTTCTAATCGGGGTAGGTGCTATTTGAACGAAATCGCCGTCGCGCCGCATGACGAAGATCAGATTCGAGAACTCGGACTCGCCTTGAGCCATTTCAAGGCCTCGCGCTCTCAGGTAGGACACTGGCGAAAAGTTCACTAGATCAAAAAGAGGTTGGGAGCCCAGAGGTCCCTCGCGCGAGAACAGGAGGCGGTTCGCCTGATACGTGCTCGAAATTATCGAGAGCAGAAAGAGAGCCGCAAAGCCAAGACCGCCGAGATACGCAATTCGAAAAGCGGTCCGCGGTCGGAAATTTAGACTGAAGATTCGAGCCAACCACACCAGTAGCTGCCAATACCAGTCCCTTCTTCCTTTGGAAGACCGCTGTAGTTCGGGAAACTCAGTAAAAATAACTTCTAACGGGCAGCCGATGCCGCCCGGTCCGGTGTTGAGCCGCCTGTAGAGCATCCCACATACCGCGAGCGTTTGACGATTGACGAGCGGCGATCCGCTTAGCTCATGGGCAAGGCGCGCCTCCGCCGCCAGGCAAAGCCCCTTGGAAGTGGCTTGCCCAAGGGCGACGCGAGTGCCTTTGTAGATCAACGGAATCGGTTCAAGCGTGACTTGCGAGGTCGACGTCTGAAAACCATAGCCGAGGAGGCTCTGCTCGTACAGCAAAGCGTCATCCAGCACGACATACCGATTGGAAAGATCCTCCATCCTCAGCAGCGCCAGATCTGCCCGCTCGGACACCTCGATCTTGATTGGCTTTTGCTGGGTAAACCTGCCGTCAGAAGAAATCTTCTTAATCACAACGTCGAGAAGTGCACCCTTTTCGTCGACAACGTTGTGCTTGCAGGTGAGAACAAGACCGGGGCCCACAAAGAAGCCAGTTCCGTTTACCGATGCCCCCTTGGCCTCGATCTTAACTGTGACCTCGAACATTCGAGGCATTACAAGGTTAAAGAGACGACCGCGCATCGCTCGTTACCAATCGAGCTTCACTTTCAGATTTGCCTTGCCAGTGCCCTTGGCCAGAAGCGCGGTCAGCGAACCAGTTTCCAAGCCAATTTCAAGCCCGAATTCCATGCTGGCTGATTTCGGCTTGAGGTCCACAATCGCGTCCCTCACCACTTCAGCGATGCCAGCGATCTTCTCTTTCAAATCAGAAAGGTTGATTTCCTTGCCCGCAATGTCTTCTTCGCGGTCGAGGAGTTGCACTTCGGCATAAATCATGGCGCCGTTAGGAAGCTTGATCTTCAAGATCTCAGTCGGGAGGTCCGTGTCCAAGGCTCTGCTCCTGTCAAAAAGTATCGTCCAGCATAATTTTGGTTTCCGATGCGGACAAGCCGACCGACGAGCGGATTTCGTTCAGGAAATTAGATTTTCCATGTCAACGAGCTGCGCCGCGAACTGAATTTGCCCCGACAAGCACGCTAGCGGCGATAGGCCCCGAAATCCCACGACTTGACGAAGACCAACTTGTCGCGTGGATCATACCCCTGCAATAGATCGCCATTATCATACGCCCTGTTGGGCTTTCCGTAGTCGGGTAGCTCGCCAACCATCGATGTCGGCCCTCAAATATGAGCGCGCCAAGAAAAATCATTTTGAACGATGGATTGCAATATGACGGACGTTCTAGCTAAAGTCGAGACATTGATCGAAAATAATAATCGCCTGAATGGAGAGCCAGTGATGAGCAATCGATTTCCCTTCTGGAAAGGTTGGGCTTTTCTGACACTGGTTTTCACTATTTTTGCTTCCGACGCTTGGGCATGGGGTGAGGAGGGCCACTCGATCGTCGCCGAGATCGCTCAACGACGGCTCTCTCAGAACGCGGCCCAGGCCATAACCCAAATCCTTCGAGCCAATCCTAACACGACGCCATATTCGACTCCCTCGCTGGCATCGGTTTCAACGTGGGCCGATGAGGTTCGTTATGACGGAGGGAAGCCGAACGGAACCTACAACTGGCACTTCGTTGACATTCCAAGGCAGGATACGCGCTACGATGCGGCGACGGAGTGTCCGAAGGAAAAGCCCGAGCAAGGCGACTGCGTCATCAACGAGTTGTCACGCTTGAAGAACGAGTTGCGTTGCACCACCGGCGATCAGCAGCTTCGCGCTCTCAAATTCGCCGTCCACTTCGTAGGCGACGTCCACCAGCCCTTCCACACGATCTGGGAGAACATAGGGGGCAACGGGATCACGCTCACGACCGATAAACTGCAGTTCAAGGGAAAGACATGCTCGGCCGACAAATGCTCGACGCCGCCCGACAATCTCCACAAGATGTGGGACACGACTCTGATCCGCGCGATGGAGTACAATTGGCCGACCTTTGTCGACGACCTGGAAGCGGGCTGGCTGACGACCGATGCAGCCAAGAACGACAACAAAGATGACCCGGTCGCGTGGGCCGAAGACGCCCACAATGCGGCGATCGCCTTCAACGTCTGGGTAGATACGGGCGGCACGATCGATCAAGCCTACTACGATCGAGTGACGCCGCTCATCAGCCAACAACTCGGCTTCGCCGGCCTGCGGCTTGCGCGGCATCTGAACGATGTCTTCAGCTCTTCGCAGTGCCCTTATACGCCGCGTCAGTGACGCCACGCGGCGATTGGCCATCGGGAGATCAAGATGCCGGCCCCCCCCAGCTGCGAGACGCCGCCGGAATTGACTTCGCTGGGGCAGCCGCTGCCCCGGCTCGCCGAGGCGTTGCGAAGTACAGGCGACGTCAGCATCGTCGCTATCGGTTCATCCTCGACCTTCGGGGAGGGAGCAAGCCCGGGCAACGGGTACGTAGACAGGCTCGCGGCCGCACTTGCCGGCCGCTTTCCGGGCCGCAAGATCAATATGCACAACGCCGGCGTAAACGGCGATGAAGCGCCGAACGAAGCCGCGCGGTTCAAGAAAGAGGTCATCTCGTTCGATCCAAGCTTGGTGATTTGGCAGGTCGGCACCAATGCGGCTTGGAAGGACTACTTTTTAGACGATGTCGGAGCGGCAATTATCCGTGGCATCGATCATCTGTCAGGAACGAACGCCGACCTCGTCTTGATGGATCTTCAATACGCCCCTGCGTTGCTTCAAAAAGACGAGACGCCGACGGCCACCACGCAAGACATGCTCCGGATCATCGAAACGATTGCGACCAAGCGCGATGTCGCGCTCTTCCGCCGCTTCGACATCATGCGCTACTGGCACATCAACCGCGGTATCCCGATCGACCAGATGATCAGCAACTTCGACGGCAATTGGCTGCACCAGAATGATTGGAGCTACAATTGCTTAGCTCAGGCCCTTTGTGACGGCTTGACCGAAGCGGCTGCCCCCGACTGAGCCAGGCGTCGCCACCGCGGTTGGATTTCCATCCACGCGGTGAGCGATCATTGGACGATAAGGCGCTACCCTCCCGTCGGCTCTCCCTCCTGAATATCCTCCGGGATTTCCTGTCGCAGTTTTGGCCCTTGACTGAGCCGTCGCCCGAGCGCCGCCACGAAATTGTCCCACCGCGCGCCCCCCTGCGCCCTCGCCGCCTTTGCAGCCGACTCGGGGAGCGGCGGTGTCGTCGTGAGCCAGAATCGAACGAACAAGGCCAAGGTCTCGACTGAGATCCCCATATCGCGCTCGAGCCGCGCGATGCGGCGATCGACTTGATCGAGTCGCTTGGCAATAGCCGCCTCCCGCCGCTCGTCGGAGTCCGGTGACAGGAAGGACGCGATGGCGACTTCGGCGATGAACGACAGCGATTGCTCACGCCGAGTCGCGTAGGCCGACAGGGACTTCATGACATCAGGATCGAGATACACCGACATCTGGGCCTTCTTCTTTGGCGCAGTCATGCCTGCCTCACAATCCGAGATCGTCGCCGGGATCGAGCGATGCCTGGCGCGCGACGCCCTGCATCATGTCGTTGAGACGCCCGATCCGCGGAGCATCTTCCTCGAGTTCGTCGGCAAATTCCGAGGCGAACTCGTTATCGAGGGGCTCTCTCCTCTCCACGGTGTCACGAGCCAGTTCCGGTTGCTGCCGGCGGTCAGCCGTCTTCGGGTCCTCTGTGTCGGATTCATCGATCGCCGAGGCCGGTGCCGCTACCGGGCGCGGCGGCAGTGGCCGCGAACTCCAATCGTCCAGCCGGTTGTCCTTGGGCTTGGTCAGCACCGGCGGCGCCAGGATGCGTTCCTGGAACCGTCGGTCCTCGTAATAGCGTGCCTTCTTGGCGCGGATCGGATGGAGCCCTGACATCATGACGATCTCATCTGATGGCGGGAGTTGCATCATCTCGCCGGGGGTCAGTAGCGGGCGGGCGGTCTCCGACCGCGACACCATGAGGTGACCAAGCCAAGGTGCCAGCCGGCTGCCGGCATAGTTCTTCATTGCCTTCATTTCGGTCGCCATGCCTAGCGCGTCGGACACCCGCTTGGCCGTCCTTTCGTCATTGGTCGCGAAGCTGACCCGGACGTGACAATTGTCGAGGATCGAGTTGTTTGGCCCGTACGCCTTCTCGATCTGGTTCAGCGACTGGGCGATCAGAAAACTCTTGATGCCGTAACCGGCCATGAAGGCCAGCGCCGACTCAAAGAAATCGAGCCGGCCGAGCGCCGGGAATTCGTCGAGCATCAGGAGAAGCCGGCGTCGGCCGGCCTTGGCCTGAAGATCCTCGGTCAGGCGGCGGCCAATCTGGTTGAGGATCAGTCGGATCAACGGCTTGGTCCGGTTGATGTCCGACGGCGGAACGACCAGGTACAGCGTCGTCGCTCGGTCTCCGCCGACAATATCGGTGATCCGCCAGTCGCAGCGCCGCGTCACTTCCGCGACGACGGGATCACGGTAGAGGCCCAGGAACGACATCGCTGTGCTGAGGACACCGGAGCGCTCATTGCCGGACTTGTTTAAGAGCTCGCGCGCAGCGGAGGCGACGACCGGATGCACGCCGGCCTCACCGAGATGTGCGGTGCGCATCATCGCGGCGAGCGTCGATTCGATCGGCCGCTTGGGATCGGACAGGAAGGCCGCGACTCCGGCGAGCGTCTTGTCCTCGTCGGCATAGAGGACGTGGAGGATTGCACCGACCAGGAGCGCGTGACTTGTCTTCTCCCAGTGGTTTCGCTTCTCGAGGCTGCCCTCGGGATCGACCAGAATGTCGGCAATGTTCTGGACGTCCCGCACCTCCCATTCGCCGTGCCGGACCTCCAGTAGCGGGTTGTAGGCCGACGATTTTGCATTGGTCGGATCGAATAGAAGAACGCGGCCGTGCCGCGCGCGAAAGCCGGCGGTGAGCTGCCAGTTCTCGCCCTTGATGTCGTGGACAATCGCCGAGCCAGGCCAGGTCAGCAGCGACGGGATGACGAGCCCAACGCCCTTGCCGCTCCGCGTCGGCGCGAAGCACAGGACGTGCTCCGGTCCATCATGGCGGAGATAGGTGCGCTCGAACCGGCCGAGAACCACGCCGTCGGGCCCGAGCAGACCAGCCTGCGCGATCTCTTTCGCCTCGGCCCACCGTGCGGAGCCATAAGTCTCGGCATTCTTCGCTTCGCCGGCGCGCCAGACCGACATCCCGATCGCGACAACCGCGGCGATGATGCCGCCGGATGCCGCGATATAGGCGCCCTCGATGAAGATATGTGGCGCATAAGCATCGTAGGCGTACCACCACCACAAGAAGGCTGGCGGAAAGTAGAACGGAAAATGGAACAGCTCGAACCAAGGCTGCCCCAGTTGTGCTTGGAAGCCGAGCCGCCATGCCGTCCATTCCGTCGCGGTCCAGAACGTCAGCAGGACGATCACCAAGACAGTGATGACCTGGCCCCAGAGTATTTTGGTCGCGGACATGATGGCGGCCCTTTCTCTAGATTCGATGATGGGAGCGATGGCTCACAGGCCGATTCCCCGGTTGCGCCCGAATCCCCAATCGACGCCACCGTCATCGCGGGTGACACCGGAGACATGCCGACCTAGCTGCTTTTCGAGCGAGGGCGTCCACGGCACGAGCTGGAAGCCGAGACCGTCATCGATCATCGCGAAGCGGCCGGAGGCGAGCGCGAAGCGCTGCCGATAGGTGCCGGCGACATATTCACCGGTCGCCGATGGATTGAAGGGCTGGCCCGTCTCGGCGGTGAGCCGCTCACCGAGAGCCTCTAACTCCCGGCGGCGCAGCGTACCGATGATGTTCTTTGCGAACACCAGCCCACGCTGCTGACGTTCGGCCAACCCTTGCTCGAGGAGCTGCTCTGCGCGGCGTTCCATGGCTTCTCGAACCTCGGCGCCGAACCCGGCCTGGCCAAGCGCCACCGGATCGCGGGCGATCGCTTGCCGGTCAAGCCATGTCGCGCCACTTGCCGTGACCTGCGCTTCGATTGACAGATCGGAGCGGACGGCCAATGCCACGCGACGCTGGCCTCGCGCGTCGTCGAACTTGCGGAGCTCGACGATCGACCCCGGGACACTGTCACCGGCGGCGTCGAGATCGGGGAACTTGATATGGTGAGTACGGCCATCGATTCCGTCGACCACGGCATAGGCGGTCGCCTTGAGTTCATCATCGAGACCGCGATCGACGAGACGTCCGATGACGGGGACGTCGAGGCTTTCGCCTGATAGTACGTAGCTCGCCGTCCCGCGCGCGATGCCGCGTTCGGTCAGGCTGCGGTGGATGCGCTTGATGATGTCGCCGCGATCACCGAGCTCGCGCAAGGTTGTCTCGGCGCCCTCGTCCATGACCCATTGGCCGGGCCCGATCTGATGCGCAAGGCCAAGGCTCTCCAGGCGCCGGAGCCGGCCGACTTTCAGCGTATGGAACTGATCGGGCTGCTGCGTCTGATTGGGCGCAAGGTCGATGATGCCGTGGCGACCCGCGTCGCGAACGAGCTGGCGGTCAAGCTGTGTCCAGCGCTCGGCTTCGACCTGGCTCTCGAGCGAGCGGTGAATGTCGAGATCGGAGCGCGGTCCGAGCTCCTGTGTGACCAGGCCCTGCGCGCGAGCACGCATTCCTTCCTTGATGTAATCACGGGAGATCACGAGATCCTGGCCGTCCTCAGCGACGCCGCGCACGAGGATGTGGACGTGAGGGTGCTGGGTATTCCAGTGATCGACGGCGACCCAGTCGAGCCTGGTCCCGAGATCCCTCTCCATTTGGCCGACCAGTTCACGGGCGAAGCCCTTGAGGTCCGCCATCTCAGGCGCGTCCTCCGGCGAGACGATGAACCGGAAATGGTGCCGATCATTCTGGCAGCGCTCACCGAAGCCCTTTGGATCGGCATCGTCGGTGTCGGGGCCGAACAGACGGGCCTTCTCCCCGTCCCGGGTGACGCCCTCGCGCCGGAGATAGCCGAGATGCCCGGCGAGCGGCGCGGAACGCGCCTTATGACGGACGACGCGGGTCTTGATTGTCACCAGGCGCGAGCGTCCCGTGAGCAGACGGTTCGCCCGTTCGCTGGCGACCCGGCCGCGGCCGAAGCGCGAATGACGGTGGCTGGTCAGATGGCCTGCTCGCGAAACGCCGCCGCCGGCGCGCTGAGCCGCGGCTAGCGCCTGGGCGATGAATGGCTTGGCACGCTGGCTCCGCGAGGAGCGGATGCGGCCAGGCCGCGGCTGAAATTCCTTCTCCTCAGCCATGGCCAACCCCGGCAATGTGCGAAATGCAGAATCCGTACAATGAGTTGATGGTGAGGCGCACATTGCGTGCCGAGGCCTCACATTGCCGGATCAGCCCAAAACCAAAGCAACAACAACCGACCGACCGAGCCGCACATTGCGGCCTTTTATCTCGCCCTCGTTCGGTCGTTGTCGTGGTCTCCCGGTCGCTGGTTCCCAGGGCCCAGCTTCCAAGCCAACAGATCCTCGGTACTCGCGGCGATTTGCGACAAAATGCAATTCGGGTCGTTGCGGTAGATTTTTCAATAGCGCCTGCTCGAACACGTCGGCTGGTGGCCGATTCATTGCGAAATGGCCGCGGCGACTTGTCAGTTGACTTGCGAAGCGGCCACCGTTTGCGAGCGAAGCGAGCGCTTGCGATAGCGATCGTCACCCGAAGGGCCGAGACACTCGCAGGGTGGTTCGGTGAGGAGCGAAGCGACGAGTAGAGCGCGGGCCGAAGGCATCGCCAGTATGCGCTCAGCACGTTATCTCCGCACTCCTCCGCGAACCCTTGCCCGTGTGAGCGAGGGTCGTTTAGTAGCAAGCCCGAAAGTTTGAGCGTCATGATCGTGTTGCAGCGTTTCGAATGAAAACCGAATGTCCGCCAAGGGGCGCCAGCGTGCGCCAATCTGAGCGTCGATGTTGATGATGCTGTCCAGTCATTGCGATCGTCCCGTTGTCGAGAGCGCAACGAAGAGGTCTTCCGACTGCGGCACGATCGCTGAGAGATCGTGCACGGGAACCGCAGCCGGCCTGTCGCGCGCCGGTCGATCGACTGTCACTTTCGCGGCAGATGACGGCCCGTCAACGTGGTCGAAAAAGAGCGGCGCCCGCGTCCAGGATAGACGAGAAGAGGCCGCGAGGAGGAGAGGTCCTGGCGCCCCTTCCGCATCGACAAAAGGGGCGATGGTCGCCACATAAGCGACGGTTTCCGCGGGCAGTGGACGATGTCGATCGCGAAACTCCTCGTAACGGCCGGGCCCCGCATTGTAGGCCGCAAGGAAGCCCGGCGAACCGTAGCGGTCGTGCAGTTCGCGAAGGAAAGCGGCACCAGCGAGGATGTTGTCACGGGGATCGAACGGATCGCGCCCGAGACCGTAGCGCGCGCGCAGCTCCGCCCAGGTCTTGGGCATGAGTTGCATGACGCCGAGCGCACCTTTAGGTGAGGCTGCACGCCGATCCCCGTTGCTTTCCACCCGCATGACGGCACGAATCCATGCAGTCGGAATGCCAAAGCGCTGTGCGGCTTCCGTCACGAAAGTAACATAGCGATCGGTCGCCAGTTGACCGCGCGCCGGCGGCTTCTCTGCTGACACTGCCGGCATTGAACCGCCAATCACCAGCAGGCCGGTAAGGAGGAGAACGGCCAAGCCCGCCGAGCCTCTGCCATCACGGCGAGGCGTCGTGCCACCTACCGGCGATGCGCACAGACCGGCGGTTTGACCACCCTTGTGCGCGGCGGCCAGCCGACGGTTGCGCGGACCGGAGGGAAGAGACGGCCTTGCCGCGAGCAAAGGGAAGAAGTTTCGATGGGCATTGTTGGCTGCACGCGTGACGGGTCCCTGCATGCAATCAGTCCCGTTCGGCGCGCTGAGGCAGACGATTCCAGTTCAGCGTCCAGGCCGATTTGTCATCGCCGGACTGGAAGAGATTGGCGCGGATTGGCCGCGGCAGCGCCGGGTCGTCGATGATGAGCGAAACATACTCGCCGGCCTTTTCGCCGGTGCGTTTCCAGCCAGCGCCGATCTCCGGGCCGTCGGCATCACCGAGGCGGATGCGGTAGTCCGGCGCGTTCTCGGCATCCGAGGATTCGGCCGGGACGAGGGTGAGAATCCGCTCGAAGAAAAGCGTCTCTAAGCGCCCGGTAAAGCCGGACTTATCGCGAGTGAATTGGCCGATTGGTGCCATGGGAGATCTCCTTACTTGGCGGGTTGAGAAGCGGGCTAATGGGTGGCCGCGCGCCAGACGAAGCGGCCATCGGCGGATTCATCGGTCCAAAGCGGGATCGCACGCGCTACGATGGAGCTGACGGGCAGTAAGCCGAAGTAGCGACCATCCAGGCTGTCCGGGACAGTCGGGTTCATGAGGAAGACCTCGTCAGACCGCAGCGTGTAGCAGCCGCTCCAACGCGGCAGTGGCCTGCCAAGATGGTCGCGATCGTGCGCGGCACCGACGTCGACGTCATCGACAGTGATGGCATCTCCGGACCGACACACAGTCTGTCCAACCTGCGCCATCACGTGCTTCAGCAGCGGCACACCCTTCGGAAGGAAGCCGCCATCTGCGAGGACGTTCGCGATCGGCTCTGGCAGCCGCACCACGACCAGTTCAAGGGCATGTAGCCGTCCTAGCGGATGCAGCGCGTAGAGCCCTATCGGCGTACTCGCGGTAGCGTTCCAGATCAGTCGCGTTGCCGGATGAACGAACACCAAGCCGCCGGCGACAAGCGCCGCGATGTACGTCAACAGGACGTAGCCAAATCGGCTCATGGCGTAACGCTCCGGCGCTTGAGCCAGGCGACATGCTGCTCGCGCGTGTAGGCGCGCGGCACGTGGTCGGCGGCGAGACGGTTGTGGAGATGACGCCAATATTCGGGGGCAGCGTCGGCTGGATCGATGGCGAGCGCCTCGATGGCGTCGACCGCCTGCAAGGCGCGCTCGACCTTCGGCCAGCTATCAACGCGCAGCAAGATCTCGCCGCCGGGGCGGACGAATGGCAGCGTCTGATAGCGCTGGCCGAGCTCGACCGCGCGCACGATGTCCATGCGCGACACGACGGTGCCATAGTCGTTCGAGGCCCAGCGGACGAAGCCGAAGATGCTGCCGGGTGCAAAACTTGAGATGCTGCGGCGACGGTCGAGGATCTTTTCTTCCGCGCGACGGCCGAAGCGCAGCCAGTGCTCAATCCGCTTCTCGATCCAGGTCAGCTCGACATGGGTGAATACAACGTCGCGCCGGTGCGAAGGTGGCACGGCACGCGGCGGCAAAGCCTCATTATCGTTCATGACCGCTCTCCGGTGTCTGCAGGGAACTCTCGCGCCAGCAATTCGCGCAGCATGTCGGCGACGGTGACGCCGCGATGGAAGGCGGCCACCTTGATGCGGCCGCGCAGCGCCGGCGTGACGTCGATGGTCAGACGTGCGGTGAATGCGGCCCCCTCATCCACGCGGCGTGGCGGTGCGTCGCTGGCCTTGATCCAGCTTTCGGCATCGCCGGGACGCGAAGCGAAGCCGCGCTTGTTGGAGCGCTCACTCATGGCGCGAACCTCGCAACCTCGGCGGCGAGCGCGGCGATCTCGCGAGCGGCAGCGTTCTGCTCGGCGAACTCGAAGACGAGCCGGCCCGACTGTGCGGCGTCGGCGAAGATGACGCGTTGGCCGATCGTGCTGGCGAGCACCGGCGGGTCATGATCGGCAAGAACCTCAGCCGCTTCGCGCGCGATAATCGTGCGCGCGCCGCAGCGATTGAGCACAAAGCGAGCGGCAAGCTGCGGACGATAGATGCGGGCTTCGCGTACCAGATCAAGCATCTCTGCCGATGCCCAGCCGTCGAACGGCGAGGGTTGCACGGGGATCAGCACCAGGTCGGCCGCCAGCAGCGCGGAACGCATCAATCCAGCGACGCGCGGTGGCCCGTCAATGACGACATGATCAGCGGTGCGTGCGATCTCCGGCGCTTCGCGGTGGAGCGTATCGCGCGCAAGGCCAACGACACCGAATAGCCGTGCGATGTTCTCGCGCGCCCGCTGCTGCGACCAGTCCAATGCCGAGCCCTGAGGGTCGGCATCGATCAGCGTTACGCGCTTTCCGCGTAGCGCCCATTCGCCGGCGAGGTGCAGGGCCAGCGTCGTCTTGCCGACGCCGCCCTTCTGGTTGAGCACCGCGACAATCATTGCTTGCCTCCCGCCTTATGGCCGGGACGCGGCAAAAATTGTTGGCTTGCGTGCTTGGTTGGCAGCTCATCAGCACTCGCGGCGTTATCCGCAGGAGGCACGCCCCCGCTACAGAAGTCAGATTCTAAGTTAGACTCTAAGTTAGGGCGAGAAATCGCCTCTTCTCGCCAGAGCGTTAGCTGTGGTTCGCACTCCCGAAATCCCGATACGGTCACGCCCGAAGTCCCGATAGCGCGAACGCCCGAAGTCCCGAGATGATTCACAGCGCCATCCACAGATGCTGTGAATGACTTGCCGGGCAAGATGCGCAGGAGTTCGCGACGTTCCCTGCGTTCGATGCTCAGGCGGTAACCTGGCAGCGGCTGACGGGCCGCAATGCGGCGGAGGTCAAAGGCGAAGTCAGTGGGCTTGGCGAGGCTGCCGGATTTCTCGTGGAGGTGTGCGACCTCGAACAGCCATCCTCGCGGCTGACGGCCGGCATGCTTGCGCGCGACGCGGTAGAGCCAGCGCTCGATCCCGCCCGTCAGGCTGAAGTAGGCCGGATCAATGCTAAGAACGAGCGAGCGATCGATGACACCGCGGTAGAACCAGTCGGGGAGGACAAATTCCATGCCTTCCACCCGGCCGTCGCGCCGCGCGCATTCCTCCCATTCGTTGATCCAGGAGAATTGGTGACGCCGCCAATGTTCGCCCTGCCGGATGCTGGTGCGGATGACAGTCGCCTGCAGACGGCTCAGTGCCCCCTTCAACAGCTTGTAGTCACGCGCCCCGGTCTGTCGGCCGACCGCAATCAGAAGCTGATAGGGTGTGAAGCGCAGGAAGCGCGAGGTCTTCAGGCCAAGGTTCTCAGCTTCGACGATCTGGCTCGCTGCCCAAATCAGCACGTCGGCATCCCAGATGGTCGCCATCCCGTGCTCAGGAACTGCGTAGACTTCGACACGCACGTCGCCGGCCTGATAGAGGATTGGGCGGGTGCGTTTGACCTTGGCGAGCGAGAAGAAGGGCCGCTCCATCAGGTCGCGCTGATCGCGGGGGCTGGCATCGCCCGTGGCGATGACGAACGGATCGAGCTTGCTTCGTTCGCTCGACGTGATGAGGCGGCGCGACGACATGGGCGAGCGCAGCCTCAACGATGCGCGTTGCCGGCGGCGCGCGCCTCGACGTAGCGCGGGTCCGATGTCGAACTGCAAGCGGACTGATCGGCCCAGGCTTCGAGATCGCCGATGGAATAGACGACGCGCCCGCCGAGTTTGCGGAAGGTCGGACCGTTGCCATGGCAGCGATACTTCTCGAGCGTACGCGGCGAGAGGCCGAGGAGGCGCGCGGCCTCAGAGGTGCGCACATAGCGCGTCGTGAGCTGCGCGGTTCGGTCGAGCATGGGCGATCTCCGTCTTGCCTTGAAGCGCCGCAGCCAAGTCGCGGCTTGTCGGGGCTAGAGTGGCGGAGAGCTTTGGCGTTGGGGGTGGACGAAAATTCGCGTTCGATTGTGTCCCCCAACGGTCGCAACCAGACGAAGCCAGGCGTTGTCAGCAAGGCGCTAGTTAGATCAGGGCGAACGGAGGGATCGAAGTGCCGGTCAGAGGCCGCGCAGGAGTTTCATATAGCCGCGCTCGACCAAGGCAATCGAGTCATGAATGAGGCGATTCGCCTTGCGTCGAGCGTGCGAATCCTTCCACTCGACCGAACGACGATGGGCGTGGTCCGAGGCGAGTACCTTCGCTGCCACGTCTCGCGGACCGCCGCCCAGGTCGTGGACGTCGAAGGCGTGAAGCAGCTGAATCAATCGCCGCTTCTGGAATGCTGTCAGCCGCAAGGCCGCCGGCAGAAGACCCACACGCTGGCCGGCAAGGTGGCGCGCGAAGTGTAGCGCTACGTCCGCCCGCAGCGCGCCAATGCTGTCGAGCGGCACAAGCACGGCGGGGCGGCGCGCGGCCTGCTCGTCGCGCAAACGGACATGCAGCTCACCCGAGCCGTCCACGATCACCAGAGCGCGGCCGTCAGCATCGGGCTGCTCGAGCAGCGACTGCCCGAAAGCGCTGCGATCAACCGAATGGGGAGTATCGAAGCCCGGCGGCGCGGGCTCCAGGATCAATGTTCCCGGTGAGGCCTCGGGGAGCCAGATCGGTGGCTCTGGCCCAACCGGAGAAACTGGGTCATGGGCGACACCGCAACCTCCATCGACGTGCGAAACTCATTCGGATGGTATCGGCATCGGAGTCGCCGCGCGCGATCTGGCGCTCGGTACGGGCGAAGTCGCGGCGGTAGTCAGAATTGCGGCGAAGGAATTCGAGGGCAAAACCCGGGCGCTCAAGGCGATTCAGGCGTTCGATGGTCTCCGGCGAGCGCCAGTACTGGGTCGGCATGGTCTGTCTTCTCGTTTTTCTCTGTGCCCCGCCCCACCTTCCGTAAAGACATTGCATGGGACTAGACCCATAGGTTGCATCACGCACGATCGCAATTTGTGTGATTGGGGCGCAATTCACTGCATCCGCGGTTGCAACAACTGCTGATATCCGGCGTCCACCATCCATCGCGCGCGGGCGAGATGGCTGTCATGGACGATTTTGGCGCGATCCGGCTCTCGCGCAGGGTCGAGACCGAAGATCACGTGCACCACCTCACGCCAGTCGGCCCCCTCTTCTTCGGCCATCAACAATCGGACATAGATCGCAAGATGTTTCTCGTCGTAAGCGTTGACGCGATCGGTTTTTGGTGGCCGGTCTTTAAATTGCGCTTCGTTCATTGCAATTGCCCCTCAGCATCGATGCAGCGGTTAGAATTCATCTAAGCTCCGGAACTTTGCAAGTTGGGAAATCGTCACATGCGATTTGCGCCGTGATGCGCAAACCGCATCGCGGCGCTCCCCGGAAGTGGCAAACCCGGGCCGCGCCAGAAGATATGAATAGCACGACGCTGCACGAATCGGAACGATCGTTCCTGGAACGATCGTTCCGATGTGAGTTCCCTTGTTGCCATGGATCTCAAGGAGGTCATGGCGATCAATCTGCGTCGGATACGTCATGTGAAGAAAATGACGCAGGAAGAGTTGGCCGATGGCGCCGGACTGAGCGTCCGTTACGTCGGCGCAATTGAACGCGCAGATGTGTCGGCCAGCGTTACCGTGCTTGGCCGAATCGCGGAGGCGCTAGGCGTCGAAGCAGCCGATCTCGTCAAGCGAACGACGGCCCATCCTCATCGCGCGCGATAACGCGAGAATTTTGTGCTCCATCGCAGCGCCAGCGCGTTATCAATCAACTCCGAGTCGCCTCACGCATAAGTTGATAGGCGGCTTTACGTAAATCTGATCTGTCTCCAAAACGCATGCCTGGTTCAGAAACGGACGGGCATGTTGGGTGAGATGGAGTGGCCTTATGACTCTGTACGAGCACTTGCCAGCCGACATTCGCGAGACGGTGGACGCTCTGGTCACGGAACTCAGGCCGCAGCCATGGCCAACGCGGTTCTTCGCGCTGATTGGCCTGCTTGGAGAAAAGTTGGAGGCGCGGCGCGAGGCGGAGCCGTGGCATCTGATCCAACAATGGATCGGCATCGTGACGGCAACACTGTAGCACTTGCGACCCGACAGTTCAGTCGTCGAATGCCTGGGACTGATGAGCATTAGTTTCAACGACCAATGGCGCGCTCAGGCGCTCGGCCAAATCGAACGGGATCCGACGGTGCTGGATCGTCTCATCGCCATTTGTCCCGACTGGGAAGATATCGTCGATAGCGTGGTCGAGGCCAACCAAAGACGTCCAATCAAATCCGCTCACGGCCGCTGATCGGCCTCGATTCCGCCCTCCCGTTTGTCCGTCACGGCACACGAGGTGCCTTCGCGGCTCTTGACCGCTGCAATGCCTCGCCCGGACTAGCAGGGCGAGGCATTGTGGGGCGGGTCAGTCGCCGTTGCGACGGCTGGGGCGTGACCATATCAAGCTGAAGCCCTCACCATCCTCGTCGTCGAAGAGGTTGGCGAAGATCGGAGCGGTGAAGCTCGGATCGTCGAGCTTGAGGCTCAGATAGTCGCGGCCCTCGTTGGAGCGCTTGGGCCAACCGGCTCCGATCTCCACTCGGCCGCAGTAGACCCGGTGACTGGGGCTGTTCTCGCCCGAGCGGCTGGTCTCAGAGACGATCCGGACGTTCCTGGCCTGGAGCGAGAGAGTGACGATTTCGCCGGTGAACTCGTTGCCGCCGGTCTTCTTGAAGGTGCCGATGGTCGCCATGGTGGTTCTCCTTGATCTCTGTTTTTCGAGCCCGCACCGTGCGGCCTCGATGGTGATCGACGGGCCGGAGGCGATCGACGGCGCACCCCGAAGGGGCCGAAGCGCCAGCGGAGGATGGCAGCAGAGCGACTTTCTTGTTTCGCGAGGAATGACGGCGCAGCCGGCAGGGGAAGAAAGTCGATCGGCGCCATTGCGCCATAGGCGATCGAGGCTTTTGCCGTCCTTCGGCCAGATCCACCCATCGGAGAGGCCGTTCGGTGCGCTCGAACTAAACGGAGCTGACATGGAGGAGAATATGGGGACGGTCGCGATGCCTTCGGCGACCGGCAAGACGTTTCACGGCGGATGAAACTCTCGATGTGAGAGGGACGAGATAGGCGTCGCCACTACGACCCTCCCCCCGAGACGCACTGGTCATCCCGGGCTTGTTGGTCACGTTCACCCCGAGTTCGCCGTGGTCCGCCATTGCACCGATGGGCGCATCAACATGAGCGTTTGCTTCAGATCAGAGCCTCACCGCGCTCATCGTCCCACTCACAGTCGTGGCAAGAGACGCATGTCGCGAAAGCCTGATCTGGCCAAACCACTGTTGCTGTGAGGGCTGTCAGCCCTACGCCATGCCGCGCCCGCTTGGCCCCGGCGCTGCCATCGCCGTGAAGCGGACGCACGCCGTGATGCTCACGGCAACGGCGCCAAGGACCGAGAAGATCAACTGCCAAGTCGCGGATGGAATCGCCATTTGTGCGATCCCGTGCGTGGCGCTGTATCCCGCAACCGTGGCCGGAGCGATGAAGAGGATAATGATCAGCACACGAAGCCATGTCCACGGTAGGAAGGTCAGGGCGAACCGGCCGACCCAGAAAGTCGCGCTGCCAGCAACCAGGCCAACGAGAATGCCGCCGAGGGCGCCGGCACCGGAATGAAAGGCCCCCATGGCCACGGTGAGGCCGACAAAGAATGGCAACGCGAAGACGGCAAGCGTGAACAGCAGCCAGCAGAAGAAGCCGATGCCGACAATGACAAGGAGTGGTCCGAGAGCGAACATGGTGGTGGACTCCGTGAGATAGACAAAGGTCTGACGGTCGCGCCTTCCACCACCACCACGGCGCGAACGCAGTATAGCAGCAAACGGCGGCGACGGAATCGTCACAAATCCAGTTGCGTGCGACAGCCAAAGTGGCCATATTGAGCGTCAGGAGCCGATCGCCTGGGCTGCAAGCGACCCAAAAGGCGGCATCTCGATTTCCCAATCGAACACCCCACGGCAACCATTCTGCCGGCGCGCGGTGGTCATGAAACGCTTGTGACTGCCATTAAGACGCCGGACTGAAATGGATTGCCATGTCTTCGATCCAAAAGAAATGCGCAGACTTTCTGCGTACGACATTCAACAATCTGACCGGCAGCAAGCTTGGGGCCGCTCACGCTCACGAGATCGTGGCCGCTTACTTTGGCTATTGCACCGCAGCGGCTTTGAGGGCCGAACCCACATACCAGCTTTCTGCTTTGAATGAAGCCGCGATCCTAATACCTGGTCTGCGCTTGATGGACCAGCGCCTGCAGCAGCTCAATGGTCTTCCCACAGGCCTAACCAACGTTGACGAACTGGCGTCGCAGCTGTCCAGCTTTCTCAGTGCAAACGGCTACCTTTCAGGTGAGGTTTGGTACACCCGAGATCTCGAGGAGTATATCAACGTGTCCTTCATTCAAGAGGATCCCATGATGATCGAGGACGCTCTCTCGGGTGAGATGGCGATGACGAACGCTTTTTTTGACGAGCTCTATATCGACAAAGTAAGCCTCGACGTCGGAGACGATGTGCTCGTGGCAAATGTCTCAGGCGCTCTCAATGGAGAGAACGATCCGGATAAGCCGTTCCACGGGGACTCCATCGTTTTCACGACGATGATGACATTTGAGCGTGTGGCCGGTCGAACCGGCTATAGACGGCCTGAGCTGGAGACATCGGGCGCCATTGATGACTCGCATTATTATGACGAGCACGCCTGAGCCTACTCGATATTTGTACCGCGATTGAGCCCTCAGCTCACGCGTCGTTTTGCACGACGACGTGCGGCGGCGTCTATGCGCCGCCGTACTTCCAGACCGGGATTCTGAGCTTCTTGGCCTTATCGGCGAGGTTGTCCTGGATGCCGGTGCCGGGGAAGTGCATCACGCCGATGGGTAAGGTCTCCAGCATCGCATCATTGCGTTTGAACGGAGCGGCCTTGGCATGCTTCGTCCAGTCGGGCTTGAAGGCGATTTGCGGCACCTTGCGAGTATTGGCCCATTTGGCAGCGATCAGTTCAGCGCCCTTAGGCGATCCGCCGTGCAGCAGCACCATGTCCGGGTGTCTGGCGTGCAAGCAGGTCGCCCATCGCCCGCTTCGGCGCGTCGATCCGCGCCTTGCCGAGCGTCGTCTCGCTGAAGCCGTCCGAGTCAAGCCAGGTGCGATGCGCGCCGGTCAAGTGGTCGGAAAGATCGGTGACGGCAGCGATCATCGCCGGCCAGGTCTCGGTCGGGCTCCCGTTCATGCGAGCGGCGCCTCTCCTCCCGTTCGTAGGCGTCGCAACCTTCCGCTCCGCCGCCTTGTCGAGGGATGGCGTATCCGCCGATATTAATTTCTGTTCTCGCACGATAGATGCTTCCGAACGCGATCCGCTTTTGGATTTATGGAGCGAAGCGATTTTCGGAGCAGCTGTTCGCGAAAGGCTAGGTCTGTTGCAGTTACAAGCAACTCCTTCTTCGATTGGAAGTGAGATTAGAACGTTCCGCGCGTCAGACCAGCAGCTTGCATTATCTCTAGAACGTTTCCGCTGTCGAACCCACGTTGCCTAAAGACATCGCGCTTCTCGGCGGTCTCGGAAGGTTTGAAGCGCATTCTCAAGTTCGTTGTTTTCGACAGGCAACCTAAAGCTAGCCAACAATTTGCTTGATTGAAAACATTACACCTGTACTATATGAGGCATTACAAACGTACTGCATCAGTCTTGTATAGCCCGATGACAAAGGACGACCGATTATGATTGCAGAAAACTGTACGGGTGCCGTAATAACTCCGAACATCGAACGGGAGATCGCCCGAGACCTGACTCCTGCGATCGCAGTGCCGACTCTCATATTGGCGCTGGTCCTGCCGGTTCTATTTGTCGCATATGCTAGCTTGGGCTTCCTTTGGATCGTCCCGTTGTGGAGCGCCGTGCCGGTTCTATCTCTCCTGTCTTACGCGCACTACACGCTTGTCCACGAAAGCATTCACGGAAATCTCGTGCCAGGATACCCCAGGTTCCGCTGGCTCGACGAGGTCGTGGGCTGGGTCGGCGCACTCGGAATGTCCATGGCGTGGCCGTTCCTAAAGCGCACTCATATCAAGCATCATTCCCATACCAATTCGCACGCTGATCCGGACATCCTCTGGAAAGGAACGTTGTCCGCGCTGATCGCTAAATGGTGCATCACGACCATAATGTTTTTGACGCCGCTGCCTCTTCTGCGATATGTCGCGCGGAGAAGATATGATCGGATCTCCGGCGCGCTGGTTGGTACCGAATTCTGGCAGGTCTCCGCCGTTCCTCTTTTGACGCTCGGCCTATTCGCACTCTCTCTGTATTTGGGACGAACCGCGGAGTTTTTCTGCCTTTGGTTCATCCCAACACGAGTGGCGATGTTGATCCTTCACATCTTCTTCCAATGGCTGCCACATCACCCCTTCGATAGAACAGAGCGATACTTGAACACTCGAATTAGTCTGTGGCCCGGAGGCGCTTTGTTCACCTTGCAGCAGAACTTACACCTTATGCATCACCTTTGGCCCAGCGTCCCATTCTACAATTACACTCGCCTGTATCGTCGTCTTCGACCTGTCTTGATCTCAAAAGGCTCTCGGATCGAAGGGCTGATGGTGGGACGATATGCACAAGACCTGAGAATGGAAGGCAATTTGAAGCATGTCTCTCCGTGATTTTGCTCTCGTTTTGACGTTAGCTTTGACGTCCTCGTTAAGCGTAACAAGGTCGATGCATGCGCAAGACTTGGAGCCGGCTGCACCGACGCCCACCGTGATTAAGCCTTCAATCGACTTGGCCTTCACGGCGCTAGTGACCGCACCGAAGATCCAGGAGCTTTTCGATGCATTGAAAGCCGACCACGATCGCACAGTCGCTGATATGATAGCGCTGACGGAGATCGAAGCTCCCCCGTTTCACGAAGAGAAGAAGGCCGAAGCATTTTTGGCTCGCTTGAAGGAAGCCGGCCTTACCGACGCAGCGATAGATTCCGTTGGCAACGTGGTCGGTTTCCGCAAGGGTGGCGGTCAGGGGCCAACTCTCCTGATTTCAGCGCACCTCGACACCGTCTTTCCTGCCGGTACCGACGTGAAAGTAAGGCAGCGCGACGGTAAACTTTATGCGCCCGGCATTTCTGATGACACGCGTGGCCTTGCGGTATTGATTGCTTGGACGAAGGCGCTCAATAACGCTCACATCGAGACCGTCGGCAACCTTCTGATCGTCGGAAATGTCGGCGAAGAAGGGTTAGGAAACCTCCGCGGTATGAAGCGCATTTTTGATGATCGCCGGAATATCGATGGAATGGTCGGGCTCGAACCGGCCGGTCAGGGACAAGTGCTCGTGCTCGGCGTCGCGAGCCATCGCTTCGACGTCGAATTCAAAGGGCCTGGAGGCCACAGCTACAATGCTTTTGGTGACGTACCGAGTGCCATCCATGGCATGGGTCGCGCGATCGCCAAAATTGCAGAGATTCAGACGCCCAAATCGCCTCGGACTACCTTCACGATTGGGACCGTGAGTGGCGGGACTTCGGTCAACACGATCTCCCCCGATGCGAAAATGTCGGTCGATATTCGCTCGGAAGCCATGGATGCGTTGATGGCCACAGAAAAGCGAGTGCTCGCAGCTGTCGATGAGGCGGTGTCCGAAGAAAACAAGCGTTGGAGCGTCACGACCTTGACGGCCGCTGTCAAGATGATCGGAGATCGGCCCGGCGGGCGTACGCCCGCGGATTCCCCCATAGTTCAGGCTGCCACGAGGTCGAACACCGCATTCGGGGTAAAGACGCTGCTGACGGGTGCGAGCACCGATGCCAATGTTCCAATGGGGTTTGGCATTCCTGCGATTGTAATCGGTGCAGGTGGTAAAACAGGCGGATTTCACGCGCCCAACGAATGGATTGATGTGACGGATGGTTGGAAAGGAGCTCAGGGTTCCCTTTTGACGGTCCTCGGCTTGGTCGGCGTCCAAGGCGTCAGCGAACCTGTCTTGGAGAAGCGTCCCCTGCGCGCGGACTGATTTCTGGCTGAGACCTCACGCCCGACCGGCGGATGTACAATTCTTGCGGGGATGTCACCGGGGTTGGGCGCTGGCCGAGGCTTCAGCCGCTGGTTGGCAGATATCGGCCAGAAAGGCGTTACCGGCGGCCGCTGCCCCCGGCCAATGTCTCGTGCTTTACGTGCGGACATCGCGACGCCAACAATCAACGCAAAGTGCAAACACATCCCAAAGTCCAGTCGCTCACCGACTGGACCAACGCGGCAAGTGATTCCGAGAGAGCATCACCCGCCTTCATCCGGAATGCTCACATCGACCCTTCAGCCTCGCCTCCGGTCCTCCCCTATCTTCAGGATCGTGTGAGACTGCAGTTTTTCAGGTTGTAGCCTCTCCCAGAGGCCGCCTCGTCCCGCTGCGCGTTCGATTTCCTCCTCCCTTCTGATCCATTGTTCGGCGCTTTTTATCCGTTGCGGGTGTATCTCGTCCAACAATCGGTAGTCACGCCGGATGATATTGTACTTCCATTGGTTCCAGAAGCCTGTGAAATTATCGCGGAAGCTCATCGTGCTCTTATCATTTGGGTCGGCTTGATATCCTGCAGGCTTGTCCGCAACTGGTTTGTAGGCCCCCTCGAAATAGCTATTCAAGTCTGTGTCGATGTACCGGGCCGCATGACCCGTAACCCGCTCGAAGGCGGCGGCCAGATCAGCGTACTTGACATGCTCGATCCCCACCTCCAAATCCATCCCGTTGGCGCGCTCGGAATTATCGAAGAGCCAGCGGACATAGTAGCCGCAATCTTCCAGCGCGACGTGCGCGACGGCCCCTTCTCCGAGGGGCAGGCGCCAAGTAACGACCCCATCTTCAATCCTCGGAGTCATAGGTGTTCTTGAAGAGAACGCCATCTCCATGTAGGGACCAGTGGTGAAGATGGCGGCACCCATTCGATTGCGATTAGCCTGATTTTGCAAACGTATCCACTCGCCGATGCGTCCCTTCCCGTCGTAGTGGCCAGTCCGAAACTTGGAATCGTAGCCTGCTTTTTTCAGCGTGTAATCGAGATTTCCATAGACAAAGAACCGGATGCCCTCCTCGAGAGCGATCTCGTAGGCACGGATCGCCCAGTACATTTCTGTTTTTTCCCCGACGGTAAAACCATCGAAATTGACGAAGGCTCCATCGCACTGGCGGAAGCCTGCCCGCAGAACCTCTTCATCGGCAAAGGTGCCCTCAAGGATGGAGACGTTAGGCAACTCAAGCAGGCCTTTGGCGCGACCAGAAGTGGGATCTCGGCTTAGCGCCAAGACCGAATACTTTCCATCGCCGGCAAGTCCGCGTACCACGGGCAAACCCTGCGCCCCCGTCGCTCCGATTACAAAAATCCTGGAAGCCGCCTGAACTGGCATTCGGTTCAACCCCTGTCTATGTATCAAACATCAGGTAGCTCTTATTATTAGACTTATCAAGCTCCAATAATTGGAGCAACGGAGCTGACCTATATCGGATGAGGCGAACAAAATGCGATCCAAGGGATTTGAGGGAATGGCCTGCTCTGTAGCGAGCGTGATGGGCGCCATCGGAGATCGATGGGGCGTTCTCATCATGCGAGACCTGCTTCTGGGTCTGAAACGCTTCGACGATCTCAAAAAGTCTACAGAGATAACCAATGCGACCCTATCTGATCGGTTGAAATCACTTGAAAGGAATGGGTTGATCGAGAGACGCAAATATGACGCACGGCGTGAACGTTACGAATATGTGCCAACCACGAAGGGGCGAGATCTCGCGCTCGTAATTCAGGCAATGGTCCAGATTGGAGACAAGTGGAATCTCGAGGAGCTTGAGGGGCCGCCGCTTCGGTTTGTAGACGGGACCTCGGGTCGGGGTCTGAAGCTCGCTTATGTCGACGCCGAGACCGGCAAACCGGTCAAGGAGCCGCGGATGAAAGCAGAAGCAGGCAGGGGGGCCGACATTTTAATGCAGTGGCGTCTAGCTCAAGCTCAAGGTCGGTGAGGTTAGAAGCTTGACGTGATCCGATTCAAGGCAATTCACGAATCCTTTCGCTGCTTTCTAAGCGCGCCGTGCTCCAGAACGTCATGGCAAACCAGGCGCGCGGGCTGCGATATGCGGCAGGTCCTTCTTATGGCGGGGCTCAGCGCGTTCTGTCTTCGATGACAAACTGCGCCAGTGCGAGTCGGCCTGGACCAGCACCAATCGCGCAGAGATGAAGACTCCCGCTCTGCATTGGGCCCGAACTGCCGATCCCTTTCAGCGGTGCTTTAAAAATATCTCTGCGGTTCGAGGGATTATTAAAATTCGCACGTATCCATCGACGATGCTCACATTCTCCTTCTGGCTTCGGGGCCGTCAGCTTCGCTGTTAGTCATAGGCTAGTCGCCTCGATCGGGGAGGACGCAACTCCGTATGGCCGAGTCCTAAAAGAGTGATTGAATGACGACTATAATATCATGGACAATCTGCTCCGCCAACATGTTAACGGGAGCATCGGGATGCGTAGCGCAGGTGTACACAATTTTCCGGCAATTGATCGAGTGATCTATGGCAGACCAGCGGCTGAGGCAATCAACGAAGAGGCGGAACGACTCAAAGCAAAGCGCGTCTTCCTCATCGTCAGCCGCACCCTAAACGGCAAAACGGAGGAAATTGATAAAATCCGGCATAGTCTTGCCGGCAAACATGCCGCGACGTTCGACGGAATTGCACAACATACCACGCGCAATCAAGCCGCCGAAGTTGCCCGCCACGCCAAGGAGGCGAACACCGATCTCGTCGTCGCCGTTGGTGGTGGTTCTGCCGTTGACCTCGCCAAGATCGTGATCATGGCGATGGAACATGACATCAGAGATGAAGCGGGCTTCGATGCGTTCCCGATGGGGCCGGGCGCGAGCCACTCTCCGTTTCGCGCGCCGGCAGTTCGGCAGATCGCCGTGCCGTCGACGCTGAATGGTGGCGAATACAACGCGGCAGCCCTTGTCACCGATGAGCGCAGCAAGTTGAAACAGATATTCTTCCATCCTTACATGATGCCGGTGGCGATCATTCTCGACCCTGCCCTCACGCTTCATACACCTTCGAATCTCTGGATGGGATCGGGCACACGTTCCATGGATCATGGTATCGAAGCTTTGTGCTCCCCGGCTGGCACCCCCCTTGCTGACGAAGTGGTTCTGGCGGGTATTCGCACATTGCGAGAGGGAATGCTCCGGACTCTGCAACAGCCCGACGACCTCGAGGCGCGCCGCTTGTCTCAATACGGCTCGTGGCTGGCGTCCTTTGGACTGCAGGCACGCGTTCCGATGGGCGCAAGTCACGGCATCGGCCATGTGCTTGGCGGGACTTTCGGGGTTCCTCACTACTATTGCACGCCCGTCATCATGCCGAGCCTTCTTCGCTACAACAGGCCGTTCACCGACGACGCGCAAAAGCGCTTGGCAGCAGCTTTGGGTGCTCCCGGCGGGGATGCGGCTGATGCCTTTGCAGAGTTCGTCAGGCAACTTGGACTACCAGGTCGCCTCGCTGAGGTTGGCATTGGAGAAGACAAGTTTGGCAAGATCAGCGAAATCGCAATCAATCATCGCTTCGTCAAGGCCAATCCGCGTCCCTTCAAGGATCAAGCCGAAATCGTGGAGCTGCTGCGGATGGCCGCGTAGCTGAAGAGACGGCGCTCGATGGTGGAGGCACAGCCATTGCCTCCTCATCGTTCCGGTTCAACGAGAAGCTGGAGTCGGTCCGAAGCAATCAACCTGCGATCGTCACTCGTCTGCAGCCTGATTGCTCAATGCCAGCCGGCCAGCCTCCAGCAGGAGATCAGAAAGACGCTTATCATTTACTGCACGAGCCAACACGATCGAACCGACCATGGTCGCAATTGCGCCAGCTGCCGCTTGTCTGGCGTTGTCCGCTGGCCGCGCCTGGGTGAACCCAGCGACGATTTCGATCATCTTGGCGAGTCCCCTTTCAAGAGTCCGCCGAGCCTCCGGGCCTGATCGTCCGATATCCGCGGCCAAAGCTGGAAGCGCGCAACCCCGTCCCGGATCGTCGCGGTGGCGGGGGCTAAGGTAGGAATCGATGAGTGCTTTAAGTCCCTTATCGGCGGGCAGCCCCTGCGTGAGATTGAGCCAGTGCATGATTGTTCGCTCCATGGCCAGAGCCAACCCTTCAACGACCAATGCATCGCGCGATTCAAAATAGGTATAGAAACCGCCATGCGTCAAATTGGCGAGCTTCATCAGATCGGCCACACTTAGGCCATCGGTACCGGCCTGGCGTAGACCGCGCGATGCGCTTTCGACGATGCGTCTGCGGGTGTGCTGCCCGTGGTCCTTTGGGTAACGCATCGTCTGCTCCGGCATGGAACAAAATACTTGCTGATAGCGATCCCATGGACCGCTGTTTCTGCCTGCGCTGAGCGAATGGGGATGTCATGCGCAGGGCGCGAGCTGCCGCGCCGTAGCTTCACGCAACTTTGAGGTCGGCCACTCTGTCGGCATCAAGGAACCCCGTCAGCCTGACCCTGATCAATCGCTCGGCGTCCGCCATAATGCGGTCGATCAGCTCCTTCACCGTCGGAATGTCGTGGATGAGCCCGACCACCATGCCGCAGCTCCACGCACCCGCATCCATCTGGCCATCCACCATGACCTTCGGATAAACGCCGGCCACCTGGTCGAGGATGTCGTCGATCTTCAGGTCTGCGCCCTTCTCGCGTTCGATCTCGAGCAGCTCGTCGACGCCCTTGTTCCTGAGCACGCGCTCGGTGTTGCGCAATGCGCGCATCACCAGAACGGTGTCGAGCTCGGTCGCCTTGACCAGCGCCTGCTTCACGTTGTCATGGACCGGGGCTTCCTTGGTGGCGACGAAGCGCGTGCCCATGTTTATGCCGGAGGCGCCCATCGCAAGCGCGCCGACCAGGCTGCGTCCATCCGCCATGCCGCCGGAGGCGACGAACGGGATTTTCAGTTCATCCGCCGCCCGCGGCAGCAGGATCATGTTCGGGATGTCGTCCTCGCCGGGATGGCCGCCGCATTCGAATCCGTCCACGCTGACGGCGTCGCAGCCGATCTTCTCTGCTTTCAGCGAATGCCGCACCGAGGTGCATTTGTGGATCACCTTGATGCCGGCCGCCTTCAGCGCAGGCATATAGGCTTCCGGGCTGCGGCCCGCCGTCTCGACCGCCTTGATGCCGCCTTCGCCGATCGCGGCGATATATTCCGGATAAGGCGGATCCGACAGTGTCGGCAGGAAGGTCAGGTTTACGCCGAACGGCTTGTCCGTCATGTCGCGACAGCGTGCGATCTCCTTCGCCAGGAGCTCCGGCGTTTTTTGCGTCAGCCCAGTGATGATGCCGAGGCCGCCGGCATTCGACACGGCCGCCGCCATCTCGGCGAAGCCGACGTAATGCATGCCGCCCTGGATGATTGGATGCTGAATGCCGAACAATTCGGTGATTGCTGTCTTCACGTGAAAACTCCGTTTTCCGATCAGTGGACGATTTCAAAGAGGCCAGCGGCGCCCATGCCGCCGCCGATGCACATGGTCACCACGCCATATTTCGCCTTGCGTCGCCGACCCTCGAGCAGGATATGCCCCGTGAGCCGCGCGCCAGTCATGCCATAGGGATGGCCGATCGCGATCGAGCCTCCGTTGACGTTGAGCTTGTTGGGGTCGATGCCGAGCTTGTCGCGGCAATAGATCACCTGCACCGCGTACGCCTCGTTGAGCTCCCAGAGGTCGATGTCGTCGATTTTGAGATTGTGGCGCCTGAGCAGCCGCGGGATCGCGGCAACCGGCCCAACGCCCATCTCGTCGGGCTCGACGCCGGCGGCGACGAAGCCGCGGAAGATGCCGAGCGGCTTCAGTCCCTTCTGCGCCGCGATCTTGTCGCTCATGATCACGCAGGCCGACGCGCCATCCGAGAGCTGGCTGGCGTTGCCTGCGCTGATGGTCTTACCCTCGAATACCGGCTTGATCCTGGCGAGGCCGTCCGCCGTGGTGTCGGGACGCGGGCCTTCGTCCTTTGCCAACGTCACTTGCTGGTAGGAGACCTGCTTGGTGTCCTTGTCGAGCACGGCCATCTTGGTCGTGATCGGGATGATCTCGTCGTTGAAGCGGCCGCCTTGCAGCGCGGCGCCGACCCGACGCTGGCATTCGAGACTGTATTCGTCCTGCTTGTCCCGGCCGATCTTGTAGCGCTCGGCGACCACTTCTGCGGTCTCCAGCATCGACATGTACATTTCCGGCTTCATCGCCATGAGATCCTGGTCGACGGCATGGAACTTGTTCATGTGGTCGTTCTGTACCAAGCTGATCGACTCGATGCCGCCGCCGATTGCAATCTCGACGCCGTCGAGCATGACCGAGCGCGCCGCGACCGCGATCGCCTGAAGGCCGGAGGCGCATTGCCGGTCAATCGTGGTGCCGGCAACAGTCACTGGAAGACCAGCGCGGATCGCACCCTTGCGAGCGACGTTCATCACCATGGTGCCCTGCTGCATGGCGCAGCCCATCACCACGTCCTCGACCTCGCCGGGCGCGATGCCGGCGCGTTTCACAGCCTCGGCCATCACGTGACCCGCCAGCGTCGGCCCGTCGGTGTTGTTGAGCGCGCCACGATAGGCCTTGCCCACGCCGGTACGGGCGGTGGAAACGATCACTGCATCAGGTGTCATGTTTGCCTCTCTGGATCAGGCGGCCGCGCCGAACTGCGCGTAGCGCAGAACGTGGTAGGCGGGATCGCCGAACTGGATGTTGATCGCGGAAATGCGCTTGAAGTAGTGACCGACATTGAGCTCGTCGGTCATGCCCATGCCGCCGTGGATCTGCACGGCCTGATCGGCGACGAACTTGCCGGCATAGCCGATCTTTGACTTGGCGCCCGAGGCGAGCCGCGAGATGCCCGCCTCGCCTGCGCCGAGGCTGAGATTGAGATGCTGCATCAGGGACAGCGCCTCCTGATGCGCGATAAACATGTCGACCATCCGGTGCTGCAGCACCTGGAACGCGCCGATGGTCACGCCGAACTGCTTGCGCGTCTTGGAATAGTCCAGCGTTGCGTCGTTCAGCTCGCCGATCGCTCCGACCATCTCGGCGCAGAGCGCACCGATGGCGCGGTCGCGGCAGGCTTCCAGCGCAGCGACGCCCTCACCCTCCCGGCCAAGCAGCTCGCCGCGGACATTGTTCAGGCTGATCTCGGCGGCCCGGCGGCCGTCGATGGTCCTGAAGCTCTGGAGATGCAGATTGGCCGCGTGGCGGTCGACCACGAACAGGCTGACGCCGCTGCGGTCATGGTGATGTCCCGAGGTGCGGGCGGAGACGATCAGGCGGTCCGCCCAGGGCGCGCCGATCACCGCAGCTTTCTCGCCGCTGAGGACGTACTCCTGCCCCTCGCGACGAGCCGCGGTGGTGACATCAGCCGGATCGAAGCGCGATCCCTTCTCGGTCGTGGCCAACGCCCAGATGCTCGTTCCGTCGACGATACCAGGAATCAGCGCCTGCTTCTGCGCCTCCGATCCCAGCCGCTCGATCAAGCCGCCGGCGAGCACGATCGTCTCGACGAACGGTTCGACCACGAGATGGCGGCCGAACTCGTGCATGATGATCATCGTCGACAGCTCGCCGCCGCCGAGGCCACCGACGCTCTCCGAGAACGGCGCAGCGAGCAGACCGAGCTCGGCAAACTCCTGCCATTGCCGGCGGCTCCAGCCCTCCTCGCTGGCCACGATCTTGCGCCGCGCGTCGAAATCATAGCGATCGCGCAGCAGGCGCTGGACGCTGGACCGCAGCAATTCCTGCTCTTCCGTGAACTGGATATCCATCCGATCCTCTCCTGGCTTGGCCGTCAGAGTCCGAGCACCGCTTTGGCGATGATGTTGCGCTGGATCTCGTTCGATCCGCCGTAGATCGAGAGCTTGCGCGAGTTGAGATACTTCTCCGAGGCGGTGTGGCCGTAATCCGGCCCCGGCATGAAGTGATTCGCGCTGACCGGATGCTCGCGGATCGCAAGCCCGTAATTGCCGATCGCCCGATGCGTCAGCTCGGTGATGTTCTGGAAGATCTCGGTGCCACGAATCTTGAACAGCGAGGCCGCAGGTCCCGGGTCGATGCCGCGCGCCATCTGCGCGACGACGCGCAACTCGGTCGCCTCCAGCGCCAGCACATCGAGCTCGACGCGGGCGATGTCCCTGATGAATTCAAGGTGCGCCGGATCGTCTTCCGGGATCTCGGCCTTGACGATCTTCTTCAGCCGGTTGAGATAGCGCGTCGAGCGGCCGATCCCGGCCATGCTGGTGCGCTCATTGCCGAGCAGGAATTTTGCGTAGGTCCAGCCCTTGTTCTCTTCGCCGATCAAATTCTCGGCGGGCACGCGGACGTTCTCCAGAAATACGTCGTTGACCTCGTGCGAACCGTCGATGGTGATGATGGGGCGAACGGTAACGCCGGGCGATTTCATGTCGATCAACAGGAACGAGATGCCGGACTGCGGCTTCGCCGTGGGATCGGTGCGAACAAGGCAGAAGATCCAGTCGGCGTGCTGCGCCAGCGTGGTCCAGGTCTTGTGGCCGTTGACGATATAGTGGTCACCGTCGCGCACCGCCTTGGTACGAACGGTGGCGAGATCCGAGCCGGAGCCCGGCTCCGAATAGCCCTGGCACCACCAGTCCTCGCCGGACAGGATACGCGGCAAGAACTTCTGCTTCTGCGCGTCGTTGCCGAATGTATAGATCACGGGGCCGACCATGGTGACGCTGAACGCCAGCGGCGGCATCGTGCCCGCACGCGTCGTCTCCTGCTCGAAGATGAAGCGGCGGGTGATCGACCAGCCGGGCCCGCCATATTCCTTGGGCCAGAGCGGCGCGATCCAGCCTTTCTTGTGCAGGATGCGATGCCACAGCAGCATCTGCTCCTTGCTGAGATCGGTCTCCGGGTTGGCGACGCGCATCTCCGCCGGATAATTGTCCTTGATGAAGGCGCGAACCTCGTCTCGAAACGCCGCATCGTCCGGGGATAGCGCGAGCTCCATCTGACCTGCTCCCTACCACTTCTCGCCGAACGGCCGGATCTCCAGCTCGAAAGTCCAGGCGCTCTTCGGCTGCTGGTAGAGCTGCCAATAAGCGCCGGCGACCGATGCCGGCGGCATCAGCAGATCGGGATTGTCGAGCGCGTTCGGGCCGAGTGCCTCGAGGCGGCGCTGCCGCACCCATTCGGTGTCGACGCCGGAATCGATGATCAGGTGCGCGACATGGATGTTCTTCGGACCGAGCTCACGCGCCATCGCCTGCGCCACCGCACGCAGGCCGAACTTGGCACTGGCGAAGGCGGCATAGCCGCTACCGCCACGCAGCGACGCGGTGGCGCCGGTGAAGAAGATGTTGCCCTCGCCCCGCGCCGTCATCAGCCGCGCCGCCTCGCGTCCGGCCAGGAAGCCGGAATAGCAGGCCATCTCCCAGACCTTACGGAACACCCGTTCGGTGGTCTCCAAGATCGGGAAATTGACGTTGGCGCCGATGTTGAAGATGCAGACCTCCAGCGGCGCATGCTTGTCGGCGTCGTTGAGGAACGCGGTGATCTCCTCCTCCTTGCGCGCGTCGAGTGAGCGCGCGTGGATCTCGCCGCCGGCCGCCTCGATCTCCTTGACCAGCGGCGCGAGCTTGTCGCCGCTGCGGCGGCCGGCGAAGATCGTGAAGCCCTCGGAGGCGAATTTCTTGGCAATCTCGCCGCCGATATAGTCGCCGGCGCCTATTACAGCCACTGTTGCGTTTCTCTTCAAAGGTCTACTCCCTGTAAGATAATGCGTCGCCCCAAAGGACTCTGCTCGGCAAGACGATCAGGCCTCGATCAAGACTACCCTGCGCGCCTTACCGAACGTTCTTTTTTAGAACTCGTTAATTGATATTTGGCGAGCGAGTAGCGGCAAACTGATGCCCTGCTCGCTCCAGTTCGATTCCACGGGCGCGGCCCAGTCAGGCCGTCCTGGAGCGCGCTCCACCGCTTTGCTCGACGATGGATTCCTCTACGTCGCGCAGTTGATCCTTTCCGAAGAACATCTCTTTGCCGACGAAGAATGTCGGCGATCCGAACGCGCCGCGGCGGACCGCATCGCCGGTGAGATCGATCAGCTTCTTCTTCACGTCGTCCTGCTGCGCACGCGCGACAATGCGATCGATGTCGATCCCTGAAGACACAAAGGCTCTCCGGAACGTTTCCGCATCATCCATCTTCTTCGGTTCTTCCCACATATGGTGATAGGCAGCGCGGAAATAGGGCTCAAACAGCCCCTCAAACTGCGCCGCGACCGCGCCGCGCATCAAGATCAGCGTGTTGACCGGAAAGAACGGATTTTGCCGGAACTTGGTCACGTTGTGGCGGCGAATGAAGCGCTGGGTCTCGAGCGCCTGATACTCCGGCTTGTTGATGATTCCGCGAAGCGAATCAAATGGCGACATATTGCCGGTCGCCTTGTAGATCCCGCCGAGAAGGATTGGGACATATTCGAATTTTGCACCGGTGCGGCGCTCGATGCCGGGAATGGCAGTCTCCGCCAGATAGGCGTTCGGGCTGCCGAAATCGAACAGGAATTCAACTTTCGGGATCATGTCGGCTTCCTCCGGAAGAGCCCGATGACTGGGTCGAGGTCGGGCGCCTAAGTCTGTCTATAGTTCTAAAATAGAACTGTCAACTTGCATCGGACTTTCCTCGGCCGATCAAGCGGCTTCGAGGTATTGTTTGGGGATTAGTACCTATCTAGAATGCTCTGGCATTAAACCGTTGCCGGCCCCGATTCGAACCGACCGGGGCCGGATGTGGAGACCGCAATGAAGTGGAAGGAACTCGAAGAAGAGCCATGCTCAATGGCCAGGACCATTTCCGTGATTGGCGATCGCTGGACCCTCTTGATCCTGCGCGAGTGCTTTCTGCGCACCCGTCGCTTCGAGGGATTTCAATCCGCGCTTGGAATCACGCGCCATCTGCTCGCCGAACGACTCAAGAAGCTGGTCCAGCAGGGTATTCTGCGACGGGTCCCGTATCAGGACTCTCCCAAGCGTCACGAATACATCCTGACGCAGAAGGGACTCGACCTCTATCCAATCATGATGGCAATCGTGCATTGGGGCGACATGCACATGGTGGACGAGCGAGGTCGGCCGCTGCTGCATCAACACCGCAAATGCGGCAAGGATTTCGATCCGGTCATGGTTTGCTCGGAATGCGGCGAACCCGTCACTGCCAAGGAGGTTCATACTCATCCTGGTCCCGGCGCCAGCAAGCGGCGCCTGGTTGTGGAGGCGGAAACGTCAAAGACCAAGGCGCGGCACCGGGCAGCTTGAGCGGACCGCACCTGCTTAGACTACGATCACATCCTCGCATGGTTCATTGCTGTAGAGACGTTCAACCTGCTCCGCGCGCCCTTTCAGCACCGCACGCTGGTTGATATACGCCTTGTCCGTGATCTCGCCGGCCGCGATCGAGGGAGGGTCCTTCAGCAGCGAGAACGAACGGATTCGCTCGCTGCTGCCGACAATTTGATTGTACTCCTGGAAGCGCTCCCGGAGGAATTGGATCACTTGAGAGTCGGAATTCAGATCGGTCGAGCGATCTCGCGAAATGCGCGCCGCCTCGGTCGGGTTGAGCCAGCACAACAAGCTGCAGCACGGGCGGTTCTCTCCTGCGACGACGACATCCAGCAAAACGCCGCGTGTCGCGGCCAGAATGGCGGCGCGCATCTGCCCGATCGCCACCCAGGTTCCGTTCGCAAGCTTGAAGTTCTCGGAAATCCGCCCGGTAAAGCGCAATCCCCGCTCCGGCTTTTGCGGATCCATGAAGGAGACCGTGTCGCCAATCCGGTAAAAGCCCTCGTCGTCAAACGCCTCCTCGGTGAGATCCGGCCGTCCGAGATAGCCGGGCGTGACGTTGGGACCTTTCACCCGCACCTCATAGGTATCGGACACGGGAATCAGCTTCAGTTGAAGACCCGGCGCCGGAAGACCGATTTCTCCGGGCTGGTCCGTCGCCCAATGCGTCGTGCTGATCGTCGGCGCGGTTTCCGTCGTACCGTAGCCCGACATGACGGGAATGCGTCGGCCGGTGATCGACGCGGTCAGCTGGTAAAGTCGCTCCAACGTGTTCTGCGAGATGGCCGCGCCAGCATAACTCAATCGGTCCATCCGCTTGAATATGCTCTTGCCGAGCTCCGCGTGTTTTTCGATGGCATCGCACAGTAGATTATAACCCGCGGGCACGTTGAACATCGCCGTCGGCGAGATCTCCTGCAAATTCGCCAGGGTCTTGTGGAACAGCTGCGGCAGCGGACGACCATCATCAATGTAGAGCGTGCCGCCGTTCTTGAGGATGCCATGGAGGATGACATTGCTGCCCATTGTGTGATGCCAGGGCAGCCACTCGACCTGGACCGGCGCTTGGGGAGGCGACACCAGCAAGCTGCCCATTTGCAGCGAACTTGCCATCATGCGGTGGGTATTCAGCACTCCCTTGGGGAAGCCAGTCGAGCCCGACGTGAAGAGAATCTTGGCGACCGCGTCGCACGAGACCTTGCGCGATGCCTCGGCAAATCCCGCACTTCCGGTTCTGTCGTTCATGGCGCTGAACGGCACTGTCCCCGGCGCGCCATCAACGCTGATCCATGTCGGGGAATTTAATTCGGGAATGACCCGGCCGGCGGAGAATTCATGACCGTTTTGAACGAAGACGAACTTCGGTCGCAGCACTTCCGCGATGTCCTTCAGACGCGCGAGGCCGCCGGGCATCAAGGTATAGTTCGGCGAGATCGGCGCCAGGACGACTCCGATGGACATCGCCGCAAAGGAAATCACCGCGTTCTCGATCGAGTTGCCAGACAGCACGGCCAGATTGTCGCCCGGCTTTGCGCCCATCTCGATTAGGCTCTGGCCGATCGCCTGAACCTGCGACCACGCCTGTCCATAGGTGATCTCGTCCCATTTCCCTTGCGAATTACGCTGGCCGAGGAAGGTGTGGTCCGGAGTGGCGGCGGCCCAGTGCGGCAGAAACTCTGTGATCCGCCATTCGCACGGCGTCCATTCGATTGGTGAGCTCAGGATGAGCGTGCCGTCGGGCCGCGGCGCGATGGACACTTCCCGCGCTGCAAACGTGAGTGCCTTCGTCGACATTGAAAATGATCTCCGTGAACTGGTGAAGGGCGATCGCGCGCTGCGCGCATGCCGTCTTGCGGATGGCAGCGCCGGGCGGCCTCCATGCCGCACCCGCGACCCTGACTGCTGCGCGCTCAGTCGGACTTGGCGTCCAGCACCTCGCCGAAAGCTTCCCAGGTCGTGCCGGTCCAGCGCTGCAGGCGCATCTGGGTCCAGATCGTATTCTCGGCTTCGCTGGTGTTGACCTTGATCCCGGGCAGCGCGGTCGGCACGACGAAATCCCTCAGGTTCTTGGCCTGCGCAAGGATGTTCTTGCGCGAAAGATCATTGCCGCATTGCTTGAGGATCTGCTCCAGCAGGATGCCTTGTTGATAGCCGGTCAGATAGCTGCCGTTGGTGATATCGACACCGGGCAGGTACTTGTCGAGAAACGCCCGATAGGCCTGCATCGCGGGATCGTCCTTCCAGGTGGGATCACCGATGTCCTTGTTGATGGTCCCGACGATCACGCCGATTGACTTGTCGAGACCGGCCGGCGCGAGCGTTCCGCCAACCGCACTGGAGGGAAAGTTGACGATGACAGTCGCCTTCCAGCCGATCAGGTAGGCCTGGCGGATCGCCTGCGCTGCAAACTTCGGCGTCCCCGCGATCACTAGCGCTTCCGCACCCGAGCTCCTGAGGATGTTGATCTGGGAATCTACCGTCGGTTCGGTGACCTCGTAGGAGGCGGTGGCGACCTTGCGATCGTAGTCCTTGCCGAGGAATGCTCTGAAGGCGTTGACGTAGTCTTTGCCGAGGTCGTCGTTCTGGTAGAGGATCGCGTATTTGGCACGCGGGAGCGCCTTGGCCAGATATTTGGCGTAGATCTTTCCTTCAGTGTCGTAGCTGACGAGCCCGGTGGTGGTCAGCGGGTAGGCCGAGACGTCGGTGAATTTGGAGGAGCCGCTGACGATCGCGATGCTCGGAATCCCCTTCGCCCTCAAATACTTTGCTGTGGCCGAAAGGCCCGGAGTCCCGAGTTGGCCGAACATGAAGGCGACTTCGTCGCTCTCGACCAGCTTGCGAACCTGCTCCACCGCTTTTGGTGGGCTATAGGCATCGTCATAGGCGATGTAATTGATCTTGCGGCCGTTGATGCCGCCGCGGTCGTTCACCGATTGGATGTAGGCGGTTAGTCCCTTGCCGACGAGCCCGATCGATGATGCGGGTCCGCTGAAGGGAAACACCCCTCCGATTTTGATTTCAGTCGCTGTAACTCCCGGCTCCTCAGCCGCGAATGCCGACCCGCTCAAGAGCAGGACGATTAGAGCGGTAAAATTCCTGCACGTCGTCCACATCGGAACCCCTCCCAGAGCAGCCCTCTTCGGGGCTTCTTCTCAGTTGACGGCGTCGCTCGGCATCAACCGTTCCCGTCACCATAACGTTCTTTTTTAGAACTCGTCAAGTTAAGAAGATTGCAAATCGGGCAGCGCGGCTGACTGCAGCGCCATATTTTATAGGACAGCAGCTAGGGGTGCGCCGCCCATGACGGCATGCATTATTAGTTCATTTAAAGAACTTACAATGAGAGCGCAGCGTGGGCTCCGTGCGCCTCCTCTGGAAGCAAGGCCCGACCGCGAGGCCGGCTCGCTCTTCTTCGTTACGGACGTTAGCCCCAAAGAGGATGAGATCGCGTCCGCTCCCGATGTCGGTATCGACTTCATCGATGCGGGAGAAGGCCTACCTATTGTCCGCTGGCCCTGCCTCCGTCTTACGCGACGTCCAGAACCGAGGCGTTCGGAGATCCCGCCTTCCCACCGGGCCTGTCATCTGAACCTGTCAGCCGGGTCATCGATGGCCAGTCGCGTGCGACGAAAAACGGCAGAGCATACACAGCGAGCGTAAAGATTGCCCAACAGAACAAGCCGATGCCGAGTGTGTTGAGAACAAGCCCAATAGCGAGCATGGTGGTGGCTCCATGTGCATAGCTGTACCAGTCGCGCCTTCCACCACCACCACGGCGCAACTCTGGATATGAAACCGAAACGAGGCGGAGTTGCGGCGTGAGCAATTTCGTCTCGACGACTTCAGTTGAAAAAGCGGCGCTCACGCGCTGCCGAACCTCCAGACAGGGATGCCGAGCCGCTTCGCCTTGTCGGCAAGGTTGTCCTGAATTCCCGTGCCCGGGAAGTGCATGACGCCGATCGGCAGGAGTTCGAGCATGGCATCGTTGCGCTTGAACGGTGCTGCCTTGGCATGTTTCGTCCAATCAGGCTTGAAGGCGATCTGAGGCACCTTGCGGATGGTCGCCCATTTGGATGCGATCAGTTCGGCACCCTTCGGGGAGCCTCCATGGAGCAGGACCATGTCGGGATGCTTGGCGTGAACCTTGTCGAGACGATCCCAGATGAGGTGGTGGTCGTTGAAGTCGAGCCCTCCGGTGAGCGCGATCTTCGGCCCAGCGGGCAGCATGACCTCGGTCTCGGCGCGACGCTTGGCCGCGATGAAGTCGCGGGAGTCGATCATCGCTGCGGTCAGCGTACGATGGTTCACCAGCGATCCCGATCGGGGGCGCCAGAATGAGCCGGTGTGAGTCTCGAAGCGCTCTATGGCCTGATCACGGAAGAGCTCCAGGCAGTTGCGGCGCTCAATCAGCGTGATGCCTTCCGCCGTGATGCGTTCGAGTTCGACGGACCGAACTTCGGAACCGTCCTGCTCGCGCTGACTCTTCTGTTGCGCCTGTTCGTTGTCGTCGAGTTGGCGACCGATGCGGTCGACGGCACGATGGAACAGGTTGACAGTCGACCAGAGCAGATCGTCGAGGTCCGGCTCGAGCCGCGTGTCGCTCAACGTGGCGACCAGGGCATCGAAGATGTCAGCGACGGCACCGGCAATGATCCTGCCCTCGGGAAGCGGCCGTGGATCGGGCTGGTCGTCGAAGGGGCGGTAACCGAAGAGCTGCAATTCGGCAAGAACGTGTTCGGTCGCAGATGCGGCGTGCGGCGGTTCGATGTCATCGTGGTCGGTCATGGAGGCGATCCTTTGCCGGATCGGCCGCGACCATCGCGGCCTTCGTGGCGATCACTCAGACGGCAGGCGGAACGGGCCAGAACCCAGAGCAGAGCGGAGGGCCGAAGCGCAGCGGAGGATGGCGGAGGCCGGCTATTTTGCTTCGCGGTGCAAAGCGCGCTCGCCAGATGGCTAATGTGTCTTCTCGTCGCCGGCGCGCGGCGGAAAATAGCCGGACGCAGCCATTGCCGGCCCGAGCCGCTTGCCGTCCGATCGCCCTCTAGAAGGCCGTGGTCGCGTCCTCTTCCGGCAGTGGCCGCACCGCGACCGACCTGTCGACGCCCATCGAATTGCCGGGGCTATTCCGCGGTCGCCATCGAAGAATGCAGGAAACGGACGACGTCCTCCGGTACGAGTTGAAGTAGCAACGCTGCTCGGAGAGCCTCAAGGCCGAAGATGTGCAGATCTTCGTTGAAGTCGCCCAGCCGGGGCGACAATGCGATCGCTTCAATGCCGACGGCTTTCGCGCGCTGGGTGAGAATAGCCTGTACGGCATCTCCGGCAGCATCGTCATCGCGGGCAATATAGAGCCGACGCAGACCAGATGGCAGCAACATGGCTGCCAGGTGATTGGCCGAGAGCGCGGCGGCCATGGGCAAGGTCGGCAGTACATAACGCAGCGACAGCATGGTCTCGATCCCTTCGCCCGCAGCGAGCACGTCGTCAACCACGCCGAAGCGAACGGCGTTGCCGAGCAGGTCACCCATGGCCCGTCGTGGCGTGTCAATCGGGGCCTTGCCGAGCCGCACGCGATCAAAGCCGTGTGGATCTAGCCAGGTGCGATGCACGCCGGTGATGCGTCCCTCGAGGTCCGTGACAGAGGCTATCATCGCCGGCCAGGTTTCGGTCGACGAATGCTGGTCCGGTCGATAGTAGCAACGAGGATGGAAGCGCAAGCTGCCACCATGGTTGATGCAAGTAATTCCGCGACGCTGCAAGTACGCCTCGGCTAATGTCCCTTCGATCGGGCTGGATATCGCGAAAAGTCGACGGGCGGCTTCCTGCGATCCGGCCGGCACGACTGGACGAACGGGTCTCGGGAGTGATTGCTCCTCAGAACGAGGCAGCTTCAGAAAGCGCCTCGCCTCCTCGGCGACCTCGCGAAAGTCTCGCAAGGCCAGACTTTCGCGGATGATGTCGAGGAGATCACCATGTTCGCCCGTTGCGGCGTCGGTCCATTTCCCAGCGGGTCCCTTCGGCGATTCGTGCAGCCGCACGAACAACGAGCGGCCCGGTGTGTTGTGCACGTCGCCGACCACCCAGTACCGCCCCGCCCGCTTGCCATTGGAGAGATAGTGTCTGCACACCGCCTCGGCTTCGCGCGCGAGTCGGCGTGCCAGTTCGGAAGCATCGCGGGACATCAGGCGGCCTCCCGCTCGCCGATGCGCGCTACCGGATACGTGTCGAGCACCCTCGACAGGACCTCGATGCCGCGTGCGTCCGTAGGCACGAACATGCGCAGCTTCCAGGAGATGATCTCCCCAAAGAGGCCGTAGGCCCGCAAGCGATCGCGCATAGTGTCGTTGAAACCCGATAGCTCGATGCGGTAGGCGCCCATCACCCGGACGCGGCGAAGCTGGAGCTCCTCCACGAGCTCGAGGACTGTGCGTCCCTCCATCAGCGCGGCAAAGGCGGCGGCCGGTGTCAGCGAAGGCGCGTCCGTCGCAAGGACGTTTGCGACCCACGCGGCAGAAACCTTGCGGCCGATGATGCGCTCGCCCGCATCGGTCTGAAGGCGATAGACGCGGGTCGATTCGTTCGGCAGCCGCTTCCAGATGGGGAGCAGCAAGCCCGCCACAACGTGGATCGTGCTTTCCGTGAACTGGGGCACCTCGGCAAGCTCCGCCAGCCAGGCCGCAGCGAAGCGCCCACGGTCCGCTTCGACCCAATGGCTTTCTGCCATCATGTTTAGGGGGACCCGATGCTGCTCCATCGGCCGGATCAGGCTGACGCGCCGCTCGATCTCGCCGTCATCGAGCATGACGCTCGCCGCGGGGACCTGCACGGCGGCTCGTCCCGAGCGCTCATTGACCAGCAGGACGGCCTGACGGTCGGAAAGACGAGCAAGAGCGTCATCCAGACTCACCGGATGATTGCGCTGGCGCTGTATGACCGTGAGCAGCCGGGTCTCGGCGCCAGTCCCCGGATGGTCATAGATCGTTCGCCGGTCGTTGACGACAAAGCTCTCGGCACGGAGTGTTTCCAACCCCACGTCGTAGGTGCCGGATGCAACCGCGCCTTCGATCCGAGCGGTCAAGAGCTGCTCGAAGGCGGTGAACAGCACATTCTGGAGGTCGATGGTGAGCGCCAATAACCTGTTCAGAAAGGTCGTGATCGGCGGCAGGTCATCCCTGAGCCCATTGGCATCCATGAGCTTCAGGCCGGTCGCATCTTCGAATCTCCCAAGCGAGCACCCGTCGACCTTGCCTCGCACGAGCAGTGTGTAGAGCTGACGCAATGCATCGCGCCCGTATTGGCTTTCGAGATTATCCTCGGGGCGAAACAAGCCCTGCCCACCGGTCTGGCGCTGACCACGCGTAATGGCTCCCAACGTATCGAGCCGGCGGGCAATGGTGCTGAGAAAGCGCTTTTCGGCCTTGACGTCAGTCGCGATGGGGCGAAACAGCGGCGGCTGCGCCTGGTTGGTCCGGTTTGTGCGGCCAAGCCCCTGAATCGCAGCATCGGCCTTCCAACCCGGCTCGAGCAGGTAATGCACGCGCAACCGCTGATTCCGGGCAGACAGTTCGGCATGGTAGCTTCTCCCCGTGCCACCCGCGTCGGAGAAGACGAGGATACGCTTGACGTCGTCCATGAAGGCCGAGGTCTCAGCCAGGTTGGCGGAGCCGGCTCGATTTTCGACCACCAGCCGGTCGCCTTTGCGAACGATGCGGCGCGAGCGGCCCGTCACCTCGGCGACAAGTTCGGTGCCGAAGCGCTGGATGACCTGATCCAGTGCCCCAGGTACCGGCGGTAGTGATGCAAGCTTCTCGATGAGGCGGTCGCGTCGTGCGACGGCTTCCCGGCTCTCGACCGGCTGGCCGTCGCGATAGACAGGCCGGGAGCAGAGGTTACCTTCAGAGTCGGTGAAGGGCTCGTAGAGCTGGACCGGGAAGGAGTGGGCGAGGTAGTCGAGAACATACTCGCGCGGCGTGATGTCGACCTGGACGTCACCCCATTCTTCAGTCGGGATCTCGGCGAGCCGGCGTTCCATCAGCGCTTCGCCCGTCGAAACGATCTGGATCACTGCCGCGTGTCCAGCCTCAAGGTCGCGCTCGATCGATCGGACCAGCGACGGGGTCTTCATCGAAGTCAGGAGGTGGCCGAAGAAGCGCTGCTTCGCGCTTTCGAAGGCGGAGCGTGCCGCTGATTTGGCCTGCCCGTTCAGCGTTCCCGTTGCGCCGGTGATGTTAGCGGCCCGCATCGCCGCATCGAGGTTGTTATGGATGACGCTGAACGCCTCGGCATAGGCATCGTAGATGCGAACTTGCTCGGGCGTCAGCTGGTGCTCGACAAGCTCGTACGCGACGCCCTCGTAGGACAATGAGCGGGCCGCATAGAGACCGAGCGCCTTGAGGTCCCGCGCCAGCACCTCCATGGCCGCGACGCCGCCCTCCTCGATCGCTTCAACGAACTCGGCACGCGTGGCAAACGGGAAGTCGGCGCCGCCCCAAAGGCCAAGGCGCTGGGCATAGGCGAGGTTATGAACCGTGGTGGCGCCCGTCGCCGACACGTAAACCACGCGTGCATTCGGCAAGGCATGCTGGAGCCTGAGGCCCGCGCGCCCCTGCTGAGAGGCCGCCTGATCGCCGCGCTCGCCCTTACGCCCGACCGCGTTCTGCATGGCGTGGCTCTCGTCGAAGACGATCACTCCGTCAAAGTCCGAGCCCAACCATTCGACGATTTGCCTGACACGCGAAAGCTTTTCGCCACGCTCGTCGGTCCGTAGCGTGGCATAGGTGGTGAATAGGACGCCTTCCGATAGCCGGATCTGGGTGCGCTGGCGAAACCGAGATAAGGGCGTAACAAGCAGTCGCTCCATGCCGAGCGCCGACCAGTCGCGCTGCGCATCCTCGATCAGCTTGTCGGACTTGCTGATCCAGACGGCCCGGCGGCGGCCCTTGAGCCAGTTGTCGAGCAAGATCCCGGCCACCTGCCGTCCCTTGCCCGCACCGGTGCCATCACCCAAAAACCAGCCGCGGCGAAAGCGGACGGCATCTTCTGCGTCGTCGCGCGCAGCGGCCACAACATCAAAGGTCGTGTCGACCGTCCAGGAGCCTGCCAGGAATTCGGAATGCGCCTCCCCGGCATAGATGACGCTCTCCAGCTGAGCATCCGACAGAACTCCGTCGGCCATCACATTGGCCGGCAGGTGCGGACGATAGAATGGCTTCGGTGGCGCAACGGACGCCATCGCCGTGGATTGAACGAGCTTGGTCGGATGTGCGCACGATCCGGGAATGCGGATCGACTGTAGTCCGTATTCCTCATAAAGCGCATCGGTCAGCCGGGCGCCTTCCGGCGGCGACCATTCGACCGTCTCGTACGCTACTTCGACACCTTCTGGCGCTGCGCTTATCGAAGAGAACGAAGAAATTGGTGCAACGGCGCCGACCGATCGTGATGTCGCTGGTCGCCCGATAGCAGCGATCTCCGATGGCGGGGCGACGGGCAGCCTTGGAGACACATGCTTGTTCACCAAGCCAAGCAAGGTAGCGGCATCGGCGGCCACACCTGGCGAGGCAGGAAAAGCCGTCGGATCGGCAGCCGGTAGCTTGTCGATCACAAGCAGCCGTGTGTCGATTTGTGTTCCGTGCTTCGCGTAGACGGCGCCGTCGATGGCGGCAGAAAACAACAGCCTCCCGCGTTCCTGGAGACGAACGAAGGCATCTCGCCATGTTGGGTTATCCGGTGCGAAGCTGGCGCCAGTGATGGCGACGAGGCGTCCACCGTCGCAAAGACGCGCGAGCGCCGAGGCGATGTGCCGGAGGGTCGCATCCGCCATCCGTCGATCGACATTCGCCACCGCGGAGAACGGCGGGTTCATTAAAACAACGCTCGGTACAACACTCGCATCGAGGTGGTCATCGATCTGCGCGGCATCGAACCGCGTGACCTTAACGCCCGCGAATAGATGACCGAGCAGCTCCGCACGGGCCTCGGCTAACTCGTTCAACACCAAGGCGCCGCCGGCGAGCTCGGCCAAGACGGCAAGCAAGCCGGTCCCCGCCGATGGCTCGAGAACGCGATCGGCCGGCGTAATGCCAGCTGCGGTGCATGCGGCAAGCCCGAGCGGGATCGGCGTCGAGAATTGCTGAAGCGCCTGACTATCCTCAGAACGCCGCGTGTGGGTCGGCAGACAACTCGCGATCTTCGCGAGCATCGGCAGCATTGCTGCCGTCGAGCCAGCCCTGGCACGCATCGCCGGGCCGAACTTGCGAAGGAACAGAACGGTTGCCGCCTCGCAGACGTCATAGGCGGTCTTCCAGTTCCAGGCGCCGGCCGTGTCCGAGGCGCCGAAGGCCGCCTCCATGGCGCTACGCAGAACAGCGGCATCGATGTGACGGCCACGTTCGACGTCGGTCAGGACCTGTCGCGCGGCCCTGACGGCAGCCGAGGTGAGACTTGCAGCGGCACGCATCGAGAGCGGCGCGGCGGCAGTGCCGCCGGCGAGAGATTCGGTCATGGCAGGATTTCTTTCGGAGAGCTGGAATGGGTCGAACCACCAGGCGCTCTCCTCAAGACCACGGCGATTCAAACCTTCCCGGCCTGCCTCTCCCTCTGAGCCCTCGCTCATAAGAATGGGGACCGGCGCTGAGCACCGGTCCCCAAGCAACCGCGGGGCGGCCGGAGCCGTCCCGCTCTGTGATGTCACTCAGCCGCGTCGAGCTGCTGCGGATGTTCGTCGCCGCCTTTCTCCTGATCCTCCTGGTCGGCGAGGAATTCAGGCAGCGAGCCCGGTTCGCCCTCCTGCTCCACTGGCGCCACATCGGGATCCGCAAGACGCAGCGGCTCCGGCAACCAACCCGAGCCATCGAGAAGCCGCTCGGCCTCCTTGGCCATGTCGGCCTTCTTCAGATGGTCGATCAGTTGTGCTGACGACTCGCCCTTGGCTTCCCGCACCGCCTCCAGAATTCGCGGCTTGGTGACCCGGCCGAGATAGTTGTCGACGGTCGGTCGCCAGCCAGCCTGCACCAAGTCGAGCCCGACCGCGCGCGCCAGCACATCGGCCTGGTCGAGACGCGTTCGGACTCCGTGAGCGGAGACACGACCCTGATTGTAGCGGTTGGCTGGCTCATAGATGGCGTTGACTGCAAATGAGGCACAGTGGGCGAACAGTGATGCCTGTGCACCGCCATCGAGAGCCGTCAGCGCATCCCAGAGATCGTTCTCGCTCTTCGGCAATCGTGCCTTCCAAGCCTCATGCCGCGCCTCGACAGCCTTGGCCGAGATGCTTTCCCTAAGCCCAGGAGCTTGAGCGGGAAAGTTCGGCGTGCGAAGGCCTATCTCAAGACAGCTCCCAGACGATGCGAACCGATAAAAGGCCGTCAGCACGAAGTTGTGCAGTACCGCCTGGAATGCGACCGCTGGATTTTCCGCCAGCGCATCGCGCAATGCCAGCGTCCGATGCGCCGTCAGCTCGGTGATGAGCCGATCCGGGAGAGGTCTGGCCGCGTCCTCATCATCCTCTTCGGCATCAGGAGCACTACCCGCGACCGCGATCACCGTTCGCTGGACGGAAGGGCACACTTCTGGACCTTCGGTCGACGACGCATCGGCGCCCTGCCCGACATCAGGGTCAGTTGCCGGCACCTCGTCCTCCGGCCGGACGTAACCCCGGTCAACCGAGAGGCGTCCTTCGGAGTCGATGCTGATGAAGACTCCAGCTCGAGCGAGCTCGGTCGGATCATAGAGCATCGGCCGCTCTTCGAATGCCGCCAGCGCCGCCTCGATTTCGCCGAGGCGCTGATCGATCTCGTCGGGCGGTTCATCCGCATCCTGGTAATCGGCCTCAAGCTTGGCCTGCTCGGCGTTCAAGGCCTCGATGGTGGCCTGCTCCTCAGGCGAGAGATCGACAGGTTTGCCTTTGATTTCTCGTAGCCCTTGGGTGTGACCGTAGGAGAACTCTACGGCGACTGAGATCCACTTCCAGCCTTCAGCAGCAATCGTCTCGGCTTCGGCTTTGAGCCTTTCGGTGACGAGGCGGTCGAGCAACACGACATCCTGAAGCCAGCCGCCGTCGTCGTGCTCGAACAAATCCCGCAGAACGCCACCACCCGCGCGCTGATAGGCATCGAGGCCCACAAACTGCGCCCGGCGATCGGACCCGCGCACGGTGTTCTCGGTGAGCAGCCGGCGGATCTGGTAAGGCTCGTCATAGCCGGAACGGCTGACGTTCTCCCAGACTTGCTCCTGGCGGGCGTGATCGGCCATGACCGAGAATGCCATGAGCTGCTCGAGCGTCATGCCGTCTCCGGCATAGACCTCATGCAGCTTCGGCGAGACCGACGCCAGCCGCAGCCGCTGCTTGACGATTGTCGGCGTCACGAAATGCCGTGCGGCGATCTCCTCTTCGCTCATACCGCCATCGCGGAGGATCTGGAAGGCGCGGAATTGATCGAGTGGATGCAGGCCGATGCGCTCGTCGTTTTCCGCAAGTGAGTCGTCCTCGGCGATACCGCCAGCCCTGACCACACAGGGGACCGCTTGGGTCTTCGCCATGCGTTTCTGCTTCACTAACAGTTCAAGGGCGCGATACCGCCGCCCGCCCGCAGGAACCTCGAACATGCCGGTCTCCATGCCGTCGGCATCGACGACGGCACGGACGCTGAGGCTTTGTAGCAAGGTACGCTGCGCAATGCTCTCGGCCAGTTGCTCGATCGAGACGCCGGCCTTGACCCGGCGAACATTGGACTGGCTCAAGACCAGCTTGTTAAAGGGAATGTCCCGGGATGGACTGAGTTTAATCTTCTGAACGGCGCTAGCCATTGTCGGATTCTCCGCGACGGGCGGCCGAAAGACTCTCTCTCGACCTCCAACCCGTCACGAACTGCACCGCCCGTCCTCTCACTCTCTGAGGCCCAGCCCCGAAGGCAAGCCGCAACAGCCGGCGGACGCATTACGCGCCTCCTCGTCGCCCTCGTCGACAGAGGCCATCGGCGCACTGCAGCCGTTGGCCTTCAGGGTATTTCAGCTGACCAGCCCGGCACTCGCCGGCGAACGAGGGTGATGCGGCGCGGGCTGCACCCGGCACAGGGAGATATAGCGCTTCTCGGACCTGCCTCGGATGCGTTGCTCGGCATGCTTCCAGCAGCCCTGGTCGACACCAAGGTATCATAGACACCGTCGACCAGCGAACGATACTGCTCGCTCAGGGATCGATATGGTTGCACAGCTTCTCGTTTCAATCGTGGACGACGACGATTCAGTGCGCGAGTCGCTGCCAGATCTGCTGGCGGCTCGAGGATATAATGTTGAGGCATTTGTTTCGGCTGAAGAGTTTCTGGCGTCATCGGCGGTCGAAAGGACGAGCTGTCTTATTCTGGATGTTTCAATGCCTGGAATGACCGGACCTGAATTGCAAGATGTGCTGAACAAGCAAAGGCGACCGATTCCGATCATTTTCATCACGGCCCTGCCCGACGAAGCTCTATTTGCTCGGCTCGTTAGTCGGGGCGGAGTCGGGTGTCTGACGAAACCTTTTAGCGACCAAGAATTGCGCAGGGTGCTAGATGCCGCCTTGACGGAGTGAGGATGCTGATGTGCTCCGCATCATCCATGAGACGTGGTTCGACGAGGCGGAGCGGCGAATTGTCAGGAGCGGCAATGACCGTCAGATCCGCAGACCCTTCTTGTTGAAGGATGGCGCGATGAAGAGAGGTCAGCACGCCGTTTCGGACGATTTGATACTATTCACTTCGAACGTCACTCCGGGCACCACCCAGCGGTGCATGGCGGCCCTCTTCGCGCTCGGAATAATCGTAACGTTTTTCGTTTCGGTCAGCTTTTCCGATAACGAGCCGCACCTCCTTCCAGGATTTGTTTTGGGTCTTGTGGTCTCGATGCTCCTCTGTGATATCGTGACCGCAGTATTGCTGTTCGCTCAATTTTCCATCCTGCGGTTGCCGGCCATTCTCGTTATCGCGAGCGGATACCTATTTACAGCGCTAATCCTGATCGGTTGGACCCTGACCCTTCCTGGAGTCTTCAAGCCTGGTGAGGGCGTTTTAGGCGGGCTCCAGAGCGCGGCAGGATTTTACATAGCCTGGAGGAGTGGATTCGCCGCATTCGTCATCAGCTACATTCTAATCAAAGAAAGTCGCCTCAACACGCCGCTACTTATTACGACACCAGGTGCGGTTGGATTGAGTATATCCGCTACGGTGACATTGGTGGGTACCGTCTCCTTTATCTGCATCGCCGGAGAACCGTTTCTGCCGCGAATATTGGCCGATCCAATGCACTATACTCCGCTGTATCCCTATGCCTTAGGAATGTCGAACGGATTGCTGAGCGTTGTTGCGATCGCTCTGCTCTGGTACCGCGGGCGCACCACACTCGACCTTTGGCTGATGGTGGTGATGTTCTTCTACTTCATGGATCTTCCTCTAAGCTACTACCCTTCCCCGATCCGTTACACGGACGGTTGGTACGCCGTACGGCTCATCGCATTTCTATCGAGTACTCTGGTCCTCATTCTCCTGCTTCACGAAACGACTGGAATGTATTCGAAGCTGCTGAGCGCCCTCGTTGCGCAACGTCGCGAACGGGAGGCTCGTCTCGTGACGGGTGATGCCGTCGCGGCGATGATAGCACATGAAGTGAAGCAGCCATTGACGGCGATGGTTAATCGCGCCGAAGCGGGCTTTCTCTGGCTGGATCGCCAGGACCCCAATCTCGAAAAGGCGAAGTCGGCGCTCAGACAAATAACCGCCGATGGCCATCGCGCGGGAGCCGTTATCGAACGGGTCCGCGCCAATTTCCAAAAGGAGGCCGCGGTCAGGACATCGTGCGATGTCAACGAATTGATTTTCGAGACGATGGACTTCGTACGCGGTGATCTTCAGCGGCTTCAAATAGCTGTGCAGTACGTACCCAACCCCTCGCGGCCCCAGATCCTCGGGGACCGCGTTCAGTTGCAACAAATGCTCTTGAACTTAGTCACGAATGCAATCGAGTCTATGGCATCTAAGGCGGGAGCAAGGGTTCTTTGCATAACGACTCGAGTTCGTGATGATGGCGGACTCGCAGTGTCGGTCGCAGACACGGGTACCGGAATTGCGATTGAACACATGGAACGGATTTTCAATCCGTTCTACACGACGAAGTCCGGCGGCATGGGAATGGGACTGTCGATTTGCCGTTCCATAGCTCGAGCTCACGCCGGTGATCTCTCGGTCGAACCCAATATGCCGGAGGGAGCCAAGTTCACATTCGTCTTAAACCCGACTGAATGAGATGCACTCTTATCCATCCTCTGCGGCGTGACCCGACGAGCTTGGTTCGATATTCCGGTTCCTGATCGGCTGAAGTCGATTGCGGCTCTAAAATGTCAGCCATCTTCACGAGCTCGACTCAACGAGCCGAGCTCACCGAAGTCGCTGCCGAGACAACTGCCTCGATGGCCGCACTCGTTGCTCTAACCGCCTCCGGGGCATTCACGCGGTGTCTCTCCGCGGACCAAGCCGGAATATTATAGGATACCCAAGTGACTCCCGCCTCGTCCTGCCAGACCAGCGCTTTGAGCGGCAGATCGATTCCGATGGTTTGAACCGATTGCATGAGGGGTGTGCCACCTTTCGGGCTGCCGAATATGAGCAGATCTGTAGGCTGCAATGACATTCCAACCTCCTTCGCACCCGCCGCATGGTCGATATGTGCGAAGATCGTCATACCTTTGGAGCGAACAGCATCCTTCAACCGTTCCATCGTCTCCGACGCGCCGTACGCACTCTTCACCGTCATTAACCCTTCTGCAGCCATCTTCGTCTCTCCTGCCATCCCTATCGAATACGGAGCCAACATCGACCAGGCGATCACGATCGCTCTCGGCCACCGGATACTCTTCCGGTCCATCGCTATTTCTCATTCTTACGCAAATCGAATTCGGGATCCGGGATGAATCCGTCGCGATTGGGCATTTTGATTTTCGGCAACGAGTTCCTGTCGACCTTGCCATCCGCCGGAACGATGCCGTTGAGGCTCAGGATGTAGGCAGTAACGGCATAGGTCTCTTCGGTGCTGAGCGAGCCCGGCGTCGGATAGGGCATTGCGCGGTGGATGTAGTCGAACAACGTCGTGGCATATGGCCAGAAGCTGCCGACAGTCTTGACCGGCATGTTGGAGGCCAGCGTCCCCTGTCCTCCGACGAGGCGATCCTTGATGCCACCTTGGCCGTTGTCGCCATGACAGGCCGCGCAATTGTCGGCAAAGATCTGCTTGCCCTGCACGACCGTACCGCTGCCGTCAGGCAGGCCCTTGCCGTCGGGACCGACGTCGATGTCCCATAGCTTGATCTCCTGCGGCGTCGCCGGGCGGCCGAAATCGAAGGCAAGCGCGGGGGCTGCGAGCAGACCGAGGGCTAGAATCCCGGTGCCGAGGAACTTGTTATGCGAGGACATTGCGAACCCTCCCGGCCTCGTCGATGCTCCAGGTCTGCTGCGCGTTGTAGTGAAACAGCGCGTTGGTCCCCATCGTGGCGATGAAGGACGCCCGATCGGGCTGGACGTTGCCCTTCTCGTCGGTCGAGCGGCTCATGATCTTGGTCGGCTTCCCGTCCCAGACCCAATCCATCTGGAAGCGCACCTGCGCCTTGGACAGCACCGGCTGCGTCAATTGCGCCTGCCTCCAGGTCTTGGCGCCGTCGGTCGAGATCTCGACGTTGGCGATCTTGCCGTGGCCGCTCCAGGCAAATCCGGAGATGCGATTGTAGCCCGGCTGGATCTGCATCATGCCCGACGGCTGCGTGATGACGGAGTTGGTCTCCATCCGCAGCTGGAACTGCCGCGCCTTGCCGTCGGCCAGCAGTTGCGTGTATCGCGCCGTCTCCCACCGGGTCATCCAGGGCGCCGCGCCAAACTTGAGGCGGCGCAGCCATTTGATGTTGAGATTGCCCTCGAAGCCCGGCATCAGCAGACGCATCGGAAATCCGTGCGCCGGCCGCAGCGGTTCGCCATTCTGCCCGTAGGCGACGAACGCCTCGTTCATGATCTCGTCGGTCAGCGGAATGCTGCGGTCGACTCCTGCGCCGTCGCCGCCCTCTGCCAGCATCCAGGTGGCTTCCTTGTCCTTCGCTACGAGGTCGATCAGGAACTTCAGAGGCACGCCGGTCCATTCATTGGTACTGACAAGACCGTGAGTGTTCTGCACGGTCACATCAGGATCTGCCTTCTTCCAGTTTTCCCAGCCATTGCCGGTGCATTCAATGAAGACGATGCGCGTGATCGACGGCATACGCTTGAGATCGTCGACGCTGAACACCAGCGGCTTGCCGACCATGCCATGGATCAACAAACGGTGCTGCGCCGGATCGATGTCGGGCACGCCGGAATGGCTACGCTCGTAGTGCAGATCGGTTGGCGTGATGTTGCCGACCAGTTTCTGGTGGGGCGTCTTGGAATTGATGGCATCGCTTGGATCGATGTTCCTCTTCCCCGGTGTGGACTCCGGAATACGGTCGAGCTTCGCGAAGCGGGAGCGTTCGCTATGCGCGCTCAGATCGGCGCCGGGGCCGCGATCGGGCACGTCGGCCAACGTTTCGGCAGAGGCGGTACTAGCGACGGCTGCTCCGGCAGCTCCCGCCGTCGCCGTCAAGAACCACCGGCGCGAATGCACCTCGTCTCTGTAATCTTTCGGCATCGCCAGACTCTCCCTAAGGGTTGATTTCTCGGCGGATCAGTCGAAGACCTGGTAGGTCGCGACGGCCGCCACGAGCAGAATGAGAAGCGCAGAGACGACAGAACCCGTGCGAATAGCCCTCAACGCATGCGGTTCGGTGTCGTCCAGCAGACGGCTGTTACGTGCGAAGCGCAGCGTCTGGATCGCTATCAGCGCGACCCCACCGGCGATGATGGCGATGCTCTCGTGGGGACCCAAATGACTGGATATTCGTTCCAGTTGCGCTCTGCGCAGGGTGTCGGTGGTTTCGGAAATCGCCAGCGTCCGAATGAACAGATCGAATTTCTCCACCACGATGCCGAATGACATGATGGCGATTCCGGTTCGAACCCACGCGAGGAAGGTTCGCTCGTTGGCCGCATGGTCGCTGTAAGCCCGGATCATGATCATTCCCTCTCCTCGGCTGCCGACGTCTTTCTCGTGGCGCTTGCCGTGGCGGCGCTGAGTGGTGCGGCCATGGCGTCCATTTCTGGTCCGACGCTCTCGTTGTCGTCCGGCTTTTCGGCCGGCAGCAGCGAGGGCGGTTCGTCGTACCCTCCGCGGCTGCTGTAGAAGACAAGTCCCATGAGGCCGAGACCGACGGCTAAGGAGAACAGGACCCCGAGCGCGAGCGCGACATACCCGGAAGCAGGAACGTCGGCGCCGCTTCCTGACGACCACCCGAGGACTGCGATCACCAGCGTCGCGGCAAGCAGCAGCAGGAGCACGATCAAGATGGTCCAGCTACCGGCCGTCATCGCTTCCGTGTTCGGTTCGTCGTGCGAGTTTGTCTTGCTTTCCGGGGGCATGATGCTTTTTCCTTCGGAGTTCGCTGATGTCATGGCGCGAACCTCGTGAAGACGAAGTCGTGGTCCTTCACGTTAGCCTGGTGGCAGCCGAAGCAGGTCTCATGCTGAGCTCTGTCCACCGGCTCGCCGTCCACGAACCGGCCAAAGCCCCATCCTCCCGTGGAGGCGTATCTTTTCGAGTCTTTGACCATGATCTGGACCGTCGTCGCATGGCCCGGCACGAACGCTCCACCAAACTCCGGGGAAGGCACGCGCTTCCAAGCGAGCTTGACTAATATCGTCCCGTCCGGAAATGGAAGCGTCCCGTCTCGATATGCCTTGACGGAGTTTGCATTTCCGAGGATCGCGCGGAGTTCGTTGAAGCTGCCGTCCTCGTGAGAAGGCGCGATCATCTCCCAGTGGCGATAACCTTCGGGGATCGTCACGCCGAAGATCGGAGAACCCTCTCCGTCCGCGTGACCCGCCGTGGACGGCATCGCCAGGAATGCTGCCAGTGAGAGAAAGCAGAGACTCCTATTCATCGACTTCGGCCCTTCAAAACGTGAGGTCTCTTTTCGCGAAACGCCGGAAGGCCCGGGCGACAAGCCCGGGCCGGGGCTTGTCACTGCACGGCAACTTTCCGCTTCGTTTCGGTGGCGACCTTGCGCTTGAGGAAATCGCGGATGAGCGGCACCACCTCGTCAGCCTTGTCCTCGAGCACGAAATGACCGGTGTCGATTAGGTGAAACTCGACCTCGGGAAGATCGCGCTTGTAGGGATACGCACCGTCGGCAGGAAAGATCTTGTCGTTCTTGCCCCAGACGATAAGCGTAGGCGGTTGGTACTTGCGAAAGTAAGCCTGCACCGCGGGATAGAGCGGGACATTGGTGCGGTAGTCGTAGAAGAGATCCATCTGGATCTCTTCATTGCCGGGCCGGTCCAGCAAAGCCTGGTCGTGAATCCAATTGTCCGGAGAGACGCGGCTAGTATCGGACACGCCGTCGGTGTACTGGAATATCGTCGTCTCCGGCGAGACCAGGGAGTACAATGCCTTTCGATGCGCCTCCGAATGATCTGACCAGTAGGCCTTGATCGGATCCCAGAACTCCCTCAGACCTTCGTTGTAGGCGTTTCCGTTCTGTACGATCAGGCCACTGACCCGCTCTGGATGCTTGAGCGCCAGCCGCCAGCCGACGGGCGCGCCGTAGTCCATGACGTACATTGCGTACTTGGCGACGCCGAGTTGATCGAGCAGCCCGTCGACGAGCTCGCCGTAGCGGTCGAACGTGTAGTTGAACTTAGCGCGGTCCGGCGACTCGCTCTGTCCGTAGCCGGGGTAGTCCGGCGCGATGACGTGGTAGCGGTCGGCGAGGGCAGGCATCAGGTTGCGGAACATGTGCGAGGACGTCGGAAAGCCGTGCAGCAGGAGGACCACCGGAGCGTCCTTTGGACCGCTCTCGCGGTAGAAGATCTTCACGCCGTCGATCTCTTTGGTCCGATAGTGCGTGACGCTGCTCGCGGACGCGATCGCAGGCGCCCCGCGAGTCAATTCCGCCGATTTCGCCTCGAGAGACATCGCACCGAGCGCGAGTGTCGCTCCCAAAAACAGGCCCCCCGCCTTGAGTGGGGAGAACTTGTAGCTTGCCCTATAACTCTGCATTTTGACCTCCAAGTTGTTAGCGTCGTGGAAGAGCGGTCGATAGATTTCACCGACCGACCGGCTAGACTCCGTGGTAGACAAGCCGCGTGAAAAACCCTGGATCGATAAGAAACTGGCCGTAACGCTCGTCGTAGGCGGCCGTTGGCTTCGCCGCGACGACTTCGTCGCGGGACATTCCCTTCTTCTTGAGTCTGGCGACCGCGTCGCGGATCGCGACTAGCATGTCGCGCCATTCCTGCAGCTCGGCACGATTACTGATGGGTCTGCCGTGACCAGTAATTATGATCGTGTCCTTGGTCGCCGCCGCAAGGTTGGCGTCCGATGCGGCGATCATCCCGTCGATGCTGCCGCCGGTCGAATAGTCGATGAATGGATAGATGCCGCTCCAGAAGGTATCGGCAACATGCATGACATCGGCTTCACCGAAGGTGGTGGAGATGTCGCTGTCGGTGTGCGCCGCGCCGTAGTATTTCAATAGGATGGAGGCGCCGTTGAGCTTCAGGGTCTTCTCGGTCGCGAAGACTTCCGTTGGAACTCCGCCCTCTGGCAGCGGAAGAAAGTTGTAGTCCCAATCTTCGACGCGCTGGAGCTCGGCGAGATGCTTGCGCGTGTTTTCGTGAGCAAGAATGACAGCGCCGCTCTCGTTTAGCCAGGTATTCCCATCAGTGTGGTCGAAATGCCAATGCGAGTTGACCAGATGCGTGATTGGTGCGTCGCTGACGGACGCGAGGGCCTTAGTCAACTGCGGTCGCGACACGCCGATCCCGGCGTCGATCAGCAATTTGCCGTCCTTGCCGGTGAGAACGGCAATGTTCCCGCCGGATCCCTCAAGCACGCTGATGTTGCCGCGCACCTTGTGGATAGCGATCGGCGATGCCGCCGCGCTGTCCTTGATGAGGCTCACGATGCCCCTGGCTTCGGCGAACGCTTGCCGTGGCGTCAACCATCCGCCCGCCGCGATCGCGGCGCCGCCCAAGCAACACAGGCAAAACCCGCGGCGCGACATCGTTTTCTGAGTTCGCTGCTCCATAACCGTCCTCGCTTCACTCTGTTCGTGTCGAGTTCGCATTGATCTCAAAGTCCGATCTTCCGCGGCGGGCATGTTACGCCCGCCGCTCTCTGATCGACCTGGTTCAGCCTCGAATGAAGGCAAGGAGATCGCTGTTGAGCTGATCCTTGTGCGTGGCGAAGAGACCATGCGGCGCGCCGGGGTAGACCTTCAAAGTCGCCTCCTTGATAAGCTTCGAGGACAGCAGCGCCGAATCCGCGATGGGAACGATCTGATCGTCATCGCCATGCAGCACCAAGGTCGGGACGTCGATCTTCTTGAGGTCGGCCGTGAGATCCGTTTCCGAGAAGGCCTTGATGCAGTCGTACGCTCCCTTTTCTCCGGCCTGCATCGACCACAGCCAGAAACTGTCCTTGATTCCGCGAGACACCTTCGAATCGGGGCGGTTTGCGCCGTAGAAAGGAAGGCTGAGGTCCTGGTAATACTGCGATCGGTCCCCCTTCACCCCCGCCCGGATCTGGTCGAACACCTCGATCGGCAGTCCTCCGGGATTTGCCGGCGTCTTGAGCATCAAGGGCGGGATGGCGGACACGAGCACGGCCTTGACCACGCGCTTGGTCCCATGCCGACCGATATAGCGTGTCACCTCGCCGCCTCCGGTTGAGTGACCGACCATGACGGTCTGCTTGAGATCGAGCGCATCCATGAGCTCCGCCAGGTCATCGGCGTAGGTGTCGAGATTGTTGCCCTCCCACGATTGTCCCGAGCGGCCGTGCCCTCGGCGGTCGTGAGCGATGCAGCGAAAGCCGTTGGAAGCCAGGAAGAGCATCTGGTCGTCCCACGCATCCGCGTTGAGCGGCCATCCGTGCGAGAAGGTGATCGGTTGGCCCTTGCCCCAGTCCTTGTAGTGGATCGTCGTGCCGTCTTTGGTCGTAATGGTGCTCATGGTCTTCGTCCTCATTTGGGTTGCGGTGCGGGGGGTGGTCGGCGTTCGGTCAGCTCACGTCCTTCATGAAGCCGAGGAGATCGCCGTTGAATTGATCCTTATGGGTGAGCGTCAGCCCGTGCGGTGCGCCCGGATAGATCTTCAGGCTCGCCTTTCGGATCATCTTCGATGAGAGCAGGGCCGAGTTTGCGATCGGAACGTTTTGGTCGTCCTCGCCATGAACGATGAGCGTCGGAACATCGAACCGCTGCAGGTCGGTCGTGAAGTCGGTCTCCGAGAAAGCCTTGATGCCCTCGTACGACGCCCGCAGTCCGACCTGCATGCAGCTAAGCCAGAACGCATCCTTGGCCCCTTGCGAGACCTTCGAGCCCGGCCTGTTGGCCCCATAGAAGGGCCCGTCGCCGAGATTTCGGTAGAATTGCGCGCGGTCGGTGGCCACGGCCGACCGGATGTTGTCGAACACCTCGATCGGCACGCCGCCCGGATTGGCCGAAGTCTTCAGCATCAATGGCGGAATGGCCGAGACTAGCACCATCTTCGCGACACGATTGGTTCCGAATCGACCGACGTAGCGCGTGATGTCTCCGCCGCCCGCCGAGTGCCCTACCAGAGTGACCTGCTCGAGGCGCAGCGTCTCTATGAGATCAGCCAGGTCGCTGGCAAAAGTGTCGTAGTCGTTTCCGTCCCACGGTTGCCCCGATCGTCCATGCCCGCGCCGGTCGTACGCGATGCAACGGAAGCCATGCGAAGCCATGAAGAACATCTGGTCGTCCCAAGCGTCCGCATTAAGCGGCCAGCCGTGACTGAAAATGACGGTCGGACCCTTGCCCCAATCCTTGTAGAAGATTTCGGTGCCGTCCTTCGTCTTGATGGCGCGCCCCGCCTGGCGGTCCATCGCGGCGATCTCTCGCGGCCGAGCCGCAAGCGGTGCATGTCCAATCAGCGCCAGCGCCGATGCGCTGGCCACTCCCCCGATCAGGACGCTGCGACGGGACGCAAGTTTCGACCCGATCGTCCGGTTGTTCTGATGTGTCATATTGAGTACTCCTGTGGTGCGTGTCTTCACGCGATGGGGACGTAGCGGTAGGCGTTCCCATGAACTTCGACGAACCCCAGCCCTGGATACGTCCAGTGGAATCCCAAGAGCTTTGTCTTGTCGGTCGATGCCCGATCGAGCAGCCGTCGCCTATTGCGGACGGCTAGTTCAGGAATGCTGTCGTAACCGAAGTGCCAGTCGGGGTGCTCGACGCCGACGACCTCGCTGGTCGCTGCGTCTGCAGCGATGATGAGTCCGCCGTCCCCTGCGAGCTCGAACGATAGGTGCCCCGGCGTATGGCCGGCGGCGTCGATTGCACGGATGCCCCAGATAACATCGTCCCCGGGCTTGAGCATGACCGCCCGGTCCCGGACCGCGCCCAGATCACGCTGCGCGCCCCTGCCGAAATCGTGAATTCCCTCCGGAGCCTTGCTGAAGAAGTCCGGGTCCATCCAGTAGTCCCACTCCGCAGCGCCAACGAAGTAAGTGGCGTTCGGAAACAAGAGTGATCCGTCGGATGCGAGAGTGGCGCCCGTGTGGTCCGGATGCGCGTGCGTGAAGACAACTTTTGTCACCGCATCCGGATCGAGGCCGGCCGACAGCAGATTATCGAAGAACCGCCCGTCCGTTGCCTGGTATCTGTCGCCGCCGCCGACATCGAACAGGATCACTTCGTCCCGATAGCGCAACACGGGGATATTGGTCGGCGCGCGGACTGTGTCTCCCACAATATCCAGACGCTCGAGAACCTCACTTCGCTGCCTCGGCGCGACTGCTGGAGTAAAAATCTCTTCCGGGATTTCAAGATATCCGTCGCTGACGATGCTGATCTCGAACTCGCCGTGCTCGAACGCGAAGAAGCCCGACGAGGTGTTGGGACGGACTTCGCGAGGTGACTTCGATCCTCGCAAGGATACGGCTGCCCTAGGGCGATCGAGGTTCTGAATGTCAAAGCTCATCGACGATCTCCAACTCGCATGCTTGGTTGCTGCGATCGTGCAACCGATGATGCGAACATGATCTGACGTGCGCCGATGATCCATTGCACGAAGGTGTCGGTGATACCTTCGGATTGGTTGATGCCGTTCGATTTCGAAAAGAGACGATAACGACGAAAAGCACGCCGTCGATACCATCGTGCAATGGATTCCGAGCCATACGTGCTGCAGTTGTGGCGAAGCACGTCGATCGGCGTGGCATGCTCCACAACCGATCAGCCAAAAGCCTTTCGAAGGAGGCCACCTTGTCGGAGGATGCGATGTTCAGGAATTTGGAGATTAGCGCCACCAGGCAAAGCCTCGCTTTGCCGCCGAACAGCGACGAACTGGTCCTCCTGCGGGAGACCAATCATCGTTTCGCCAACACTCTGACGGTTCTTGCCTTCGCCCTTCGGCGCGAGTTCGCGACTTCGATCTCGGCCGAGACCCGGCGCTCATTTGAGCGATGCGAAGCGAGGATCGCGGCGTTCGGAATGCTGCACAGGTCCCTGGTCGTCGGTGGCCTCCAAGGCAAGATCTCGCTTTCCGACTACATGGAGGAATTGTGCAAGGCCCTATCTGAGGCGCTACTGAGACCGATGGGCGTCAGGTGCGAACTCCTCTCGGAAGTCGGCGAGATGCCGGCCGAACGTTGCGAGAGGCTCGGGCTGATCGTCGCCGAACTCGTGACGAATGCCGCCCGCCACGCTTTCAGCGGGCGAGACAGCGGCACGGTCCGCGTAAGTATCTTCGAAAACGGCGCCTCCCTGGTCTGCATCGTCTCCGACGACGGACGGGGAATGGGCATCGCCTCCGGCGGCGCCGGCTCGCGGATTCTGAATCAGCTGGTGCACGCGATTGGCGGCGAAATGATCGTCAGGTCCGGACCAGCGGGAACATCGGTCGTCGTGACGTCGAACTTAATGGAAGTCTGAACATACGCTTGGCGAAACCGTCGATCGCACAAGCTTGGACTTGAAGACGGTCACTTCTTCCCAACTCTTGGATGCAGCAACGGAGAGACGACATGGACCACCAAAAGACGGCTTCACCCACACCTGCAGATCGGATCGGCTCCAACAGGCTGGCCGGTAAAATCGCCCTGATAACGGGAGGCAGCAGCGGTATTGGCCTGGCGACGGCGAAATTGTTCGTCGCGGAAGGAGCATACGTGTTCATCACCGGACGACGCCGGGAGGAGCTCGACATCGCTTCGGCCGCTCTCGGCCCTAATGCGATGGCAATCCAGGAAGACATCGCACGGATTCCGGATATAGACCGCACCATCGATACGATACGCTCCCAAAAAGGGAAGCTCGACATCCTTTTCGCCAACGCCGGCATCGGCGAATTCGCACCTATCGGCTCCATCAGCGAGAGCCATTTCGACAAGACGTTCGCCGTCAACGTCAAGGGCACGCTCTTCACCGTTCAGAAGTCACTCACTTTGATGCCGGATGGTTCGTCGATCGTGATCAACGCGTCCATCACGGGCGTGAAGGGGCTGCCGGCGTTCAGCGTGTATGCAGCGAGTAAGGCGGCACTGCGTGCGCTGGCGCGAGGCTGGATCGTGGATCTCAAGGAAAGACGAATCCGCGTCAATGTTGTCAGTCCGGGCACGGTGCCGACCCCCGGCTATGACGGTCTCGGACTGACGCCGCAAGAGATGCCGAACTTCATTCAGGCGGCGGCCGATGCGACCCCTCTCGGGCGGGTCGGGACGCCGGAGGAGATCGCGAATGCCGTGCTCTTCCTCGCTTCATCGGAAAGCAGCTACGTCAATGGCGTCGAGCTCTTCGTGGACGGAGGTTTTGCGCAGATCTGACGCATCGGTCGCAAAGTCCCCGGGAGCGACGGTCGTCGATGTCGATGGTCGTCCCCTCCCTTTTCGTTGTCAGACCGATCCCGTCGTCGACTTGACCGTCAGCTGCCACCGAGACCTGAGCGGGATCCAGCAAAGGGGACCGGAGCCGCCGAAGGATCCGGGTGACGGGACGATGCGACTTGATTTGGGCTCTCGTCTCTTCTCGTACTCGCCGGAAAGTGCGAGCATCGCCATCGGCGATGGGATTAATTCTGCCGACTTTTCTGCTGCAGCTTGGAGCCCATGATCACAAGATCCGCCAAGGATCGCGCCCTCATTTTTCGCATCATCTTGCCTCGGTGAGCCTTTACGGTGATCTCGCTGATCCCGAGTTCGTAGCCCACTTGCTTGTTCAACAGGCCCTTCACCACCAGTGCCATCACTTCCTGCTCACGGGGGCTGAGCGAGCAATGGCGTTCATGCAATTCGCGCAACTCCGCGTCACCACCCATCGCGGAATAGCTGCGCGCGAGTGCCAGTTCGATCGCCCCGAATAGGTCGCCATGACAGAAGGGCTTGATCAGAAACTCCATCGCGCCGGCCTTCATCGCTTTAACGGACATGGGTACGTCGCCGTGGCCGGTGATGAAGATGATTGGGATGCCGATCCCCTGGCTTACCAGGTGCTTCTGAAGCTCCAGTCCACTGAGCCCAGGGAGACTGACGTCGAGCACTAAGCAGCTCGGAACGGGGTCCTGCGGACGCGAGAGAAACTCTTGTGCCGTGGCGAACGTTTCCGTTTCCCAGCCTCTCGTGCTGATCAGCTCTTCGAGAGAGTCTCGGACCGACGGGTCATCATCGACGACGAAGACCTTCGGTTTGGAGGGGAGAAATGAAGACCCGGCATCGACCGCGCTCGATATCGTCATGTCTCTTCCCTTTGAACGTCGATCCCGCTGGCTAAGGAAGCGGTCACCAGCTCATCAGGCCACAGACCGCGCCGCGTGGCTTTCCAAAAGACACGATATTCAACGGCCTTTTGAGCCATGATCCGCTTTCGATCGTCAGTGATCCGGACTGCGGTATTATGTGCTTTCGAAGGCGGCGAAGCAACAAGCATCATGGAGCCGCGGCGCGCCACCGATACCATGGTGTCATAGAGCCGGCCACGGTCTCTTGATACTCCTTCGGCGAGGTCGCCATTCGTCGCCGCAGGAAGGCTCACGATGCAGTTCCGCTGCCAGAAAGGTTGCGCCGAGTCGGTCAACGATGCGGAATCAGAGGGGCCACCCCTGAGTGATCTTTCCGGCCATGTACTTCAAATCATTGGCGAAGGTGACGATTTCACGCTGCTGAGGGGGCGCCGATCCCCGGATGGTCGCCGAGTCCTGGTTCGGAAGCCGCGCAGCGCCACGCACAACCCCGACTTGGTGAAGCAGCTAGGGAACGAGTTTTCTATTGCCGGCGACCTCGATTCCGCATGGGCGGTCTGTCCCGTCGAGCTTGTGCGAGGCGAAGAAGGACCGGCACTCATCCTCGATGACCCCGGCGGCATGCCGCTTAATGAGCGGCTTGGCAAGTCTCTCGAACTATCTGCTTTTCTTCGGCTTGCGGTAAGCTTGGCGGAAGCGCTTCGGCAGATACACCTGGCCGGCATCATTCATAAGGACATCAATCCTGCCAACCTGCTGGTGGACGAAAAGGATATCGTTCGCGTCATGGGTTTTGGCATCGCATCGCGCTTGACGCGCGAGCGACGTATGGCCTCTTCGGTCGATGCCATCGCGGGCACATTGGCCTACATAGCGCCGGAACAGACCGGTCGGATGAACCGGTCGGTAGATATTCGCAGCGATCTGTACTCCATGGGCGTCACCCTCTACGAGATGCTCACCGGACGCCTACCGTTCGAGGCGGCTGACGCGGTCGAATGGATCCACTGTCACATCGCCCGACAGCCGCTCCGACCTGACGTTCAGATCGATGGCGTGCCCGCCCCCGTCGGCGACGTCGTCATGAAGCTCCTCGCGAAAAACGCCGAGGACCGCTACCAGACCGCTTCCGGCGTTCTGGCCGATCTTCGGCGTTGCCAAGCGGATTGGCAGTCCCACCAAAGCATCGATGCCTTTTCCCCCGGCGAGAACGACGGTTTGGATCGTCTTTTCATTCCCGAGCGGCTCTACGGCCGACAATCCGACGTAGATACCCTGATCGATGCCTTCGAGAGGGTCGCCGAGGGCGGCTCAACCGAAATGATCCTGGTATCGGGCGGTCCAGGGGTCGGCAAGTCATCGGCCGTGAACGAGCTTCACAGAGCGGTCGCCACCCGCCGAGGGTCGTTCGCGCGGATCAAATTCGACCAATACAAGCGCGAGATTCCGTACGCCGCTCTGACGCAAGCGCTGCGGGATTTGGTCCAAGGCGTGCTGGGTGAGAACGACGACGAATTGGCGCGCTGGCGAACTCGGCTGATGGAGGCTCTAGGTCAAAATGCTCAATCCATCATCCGTCTGGTTCCGCAGCTGGAGCTGATCATTGGTAAACAACCGGAAGCCTCGGAGCTGTCGCCGGACGATGCACGGCTGCGTTTCAAAACGTTGATCGGTCGGTTCATCGGCGCTTTTGCGCGTTCCGAGCATCCTCTCGTTATCTTTTTCGACGATCTCCATTGGAGCGATCCGGACACCCTCGACCTGCTCAAAAATCTCTGCACTCGCAATGAATTGGGGTATCTGCTTCTCGTGGGAGCCTATCGGGACAATGAAGTAAGCTCCGACGATCACCTGACAGCAACGCTCGCAGATATCGAGGAATCGAAGGTCTCGCTACGCCGTCTCTCGTTGGCAAATCTCGCGCTTGGAGAACTCACCGAGTTGGTGGCCGGCGCATTGCGGTGTCGTCCGGAGCGCGCACGGCCGTTGGCTCAGTTGGTGCACGCGAAGACAGGCGGCAATCCCTTCTTCGTTATCCAGTTCCTCACCTCGCTGGAGCACGATGGATTGCTTGCGTTCGCGGCCGAAAAAGCGGGGTGGACATGGGACATAGGGCAAATCGCACGGAAAAGGTTTACCGACAACGTCGTCAACCTCATGGTGGCAAGATTAAATAAGTTGCCCAGTCACGTGCAGAAAGCCTTGAAGGATTTGGCCTGCATCGGCAACGGAGCGCGTGCAGATACGCTTTCTGCGCTGTACGGAGAGACGCGCGAAGCGCTGGAGGCCGCACTTTGGGAGGCGGTGCGCCTCGAGTTCGTGTCTGTGAGTGCCGACAAATACTCCTTCGTCCACGATCGGATTCAAGAAGCGGCCTATTCGTCGATTCCGGAGGCGGAGCGCGCCCATCAGCATCTCCGGACGGCGAGAGTGCTCGCTCGAACACTCTCCCAGCAAGAGGTGGACGAGAAGATCTTCGATCTCGTAGAGCAGTACAATCGTTCCGCACACCTCATCCAATCGTCCTCGGAACGCGAGCAGGTCGCTCGCTTCAATCTGACGGCCGGGATTCGCGCCAAAGCATCCACGGCCTATGCGGCGGCATTGCAATACTTCGCTGCGGGAGCCGTGGCGCTTCAGCCAGTCGAACCAGGGCCGGAAAATCACGGTTTGAACTTCAAGCTCGAATTGAACCGGGCGGAATGCGAATTCCTGACGGGAGATCACCTGGGGGCGGAGACCCGACTGGACGGTCTCGCGGGCGTGGCGAGATCCGCGGTCGATCGATCGGCGGTCGCTCGGTTGCGCATGATCTTGTATACGACTATCGACAGGATCGATGGCGCCATAGCCGTCGGTCTCGAATACCTGCTACCCGCCGGGATAGAATGGTCTCCCCATCCTTCGGACGAGGAAGTGGATGGGGACCTGTCGATAGTTTGGCGTTTGCTCGGCGAGCGGACGATCGAGGAGATGATCGATCTCCCGTTGCTGCAGGACGCCGAACTGCTTGCGACGATCGACGTGCTCGCGGACTTTCTCGCGCCCGCCTCTTTCACGGACAACAACCTTTTCTATCTGGCGGTCATTCGCATGACCAATCTCAGTCTCATGCACGGCAACTGCGACGCTTCTGCTTGCGCCTATGCGCTGCTCAGCATCGTGCTGGGATTGCGCCAAGACGATTATGAAGCGGCATTCAGATTCGGCCAACTCGGCTGCGACCTAGTGGACAAGCGCGGCTTGGACCGCTTCAAGGCCAAAGTACATACCTTCTTCGGAGCTCTCGTGCTTCCTTGGGCACGACCTTATTCGTCCGGCCGGGAGGTGCTCAGGCGCGCCGTTGAAGAGGCTTACGCATCGGGCGACCTGACGTATGCTGCCTACAGCATCAGGAGCCTTGTAGCCAATCTGCTGGCTTCCGGGACCCCCCTTGCGGAGGTGGAGTGGGAGCTCGAAGCGGCGCTGTCGTCGATGCGGGGGGCGAAATTCGGGCTGGCGATCGACTCTCTGGTCGCCCAGTTGCTCCTCGTTCGTTCGCTTCGGGGCGAACGGACAGACGTCGGTCTGTTTCCGGAAGCGGACGGCAGCGAACTGGCCTTCGAACGACGCCTCATGCAGGCCGGTACCCGTTCCGCGGTCGGAGCGGCCAGGTATTACATCTGCAAACTGCAGCAGCACTTCATGGCGGGCGAAATGCCGGAAGCCCTCGCGGCCGCGCGGAACGCTCAAGGCTTGATCTGGTCGACCGAGCACTTTCTAGAGATCGGCGAGTACCATTTCTACAGCGCCCTGACCCTGGCCGCCACCTGTGAGGAAATCCCGGGGCCGCAACGTCAAAAGCACATCGATTCGATAGAGACGCATCGGCGGCGGATCGCGAGGTGGTCGAAGGGGTGTCAGGAAAATCAGGCGCACCGCGAGGCGCTGTTGGAGGCCGAACTCGCTCGTTTACGTGGAAAAGCGAGCGAAGCGATGAAGTTGTACGAGCTCGCCATACGGTCGGCACATGAGAACGGCTTCGTTCAGAACGAGGCGATCGCGGCCGAGCTCGCTGCCCGGTACTATCGGTCATCCGGAGCCGACACCGCGGCGATGGGATATCTGAGGAGGGCCCGAACCGCCTACGAGCAATGGGGCGCAATGCCGAAGGTTAGGCAACTCGAGAAGCTCGATCCGGACGCGACAAAGCGAGAATTAGCCGAGGAAGCGCGATCCGGGCAGACCCCAGAGCATCTGGACTTGGCGGCGATCATGAAGACATCGCTCGCGGTCTCGGGCGAGATCGTCCTTGATCGCGTGATCGAGCGGATCATGGCAATTGCTCTCGAACATGCCGGAGCCGACCGGGGGCTGCTGATCCTCTCGGGCAGCGAGGATGCCCGCATCGAGGCGGAGGCTCGAGTTGTGGGCGGGGTGGTAAGGGTCGAACTTCGACACGAGACTTCCTCTCCGAACGAACTTTGCCAGCCGATCCTGCGTTATGTCCTGAGGGCCCAACAGACCGTCCTGTTGGACGATGCCTTGGAGGGTCAATTCGCCGCCGATGCCTACATCCGAGGCCAGCGCATCCGCTCGTTGATGTGCCTCCCCCTGACGAAACAATCGAGCCTGGTCGGGGCGCTGTACCTGGAAAACCGCCTGACCACGCACGCGTTCACGCCGGAACGCACCGCGGTGCTTCGCGCATTGGCCTCGCAGGCCGCCAACGCACTCGAGAACGCCCGTTTATATGCCGATCTCAAGACGACCCAGGATCGTCTGCAGGCATCTCACGACGAGATGCAGATGCTGGTCTCGGTCGTCGAAAACAGCAGCGACTTCATCGGCTATTTGCCGACAAAGGGGCGTGACGGCTACATCAATGCGGGTGGAAGGCGCATGGTGGGTATCGAACTGGACGCGGATGTCTCCAGAGTTCAGATCAGTGACCTGAGGCCGGCCGAAGAAGACGACAGATATTTGAGGGAGATTCTTCCCGCCCTTGAGCGAGACGGCCGGTGGACCGGAGAGCGGAATCTGAGACATTTCAAAACGAATGCGCCGATACCCGTCTTGCAAAATCTTTTCTATATCGTCGACAGCGCAACCGGTGAAAGAAGGGGCACAGCATCGATCTGCAAGGATCTGACGGAGCAGCGTCGGACGGATGAAGCCTTGCGGAAGGCCCAAGCCGATCTGGAGAATATCGCGCGGCGCATGACTATTGGCGAATTCGCAGCTTCCGTCGCGCACGAACTCAATCAACCCTTGATGGCGATCGTCGCGAGCGGGGAAACCTGCATGCTTCGCCTCGAGAAAAGCCCGCCGGAGGTCGAAAAGGCGCGAGCAGCCGCGCAGCGAGTCGTAAGAGATGGCCATCGTGCAAGCGAGGTGATCAAGACCATTCGCGCGTTGCTCAAGAAAGCCCCGTCGGAAGGTCAAGAGTTCGAGCCGGACCTAGCCGTCCGAGGGGTTATCGACCTGACACAAGCCCGAATCCGCAAGGAAGGCATACTGCTTGATGTCGACCTTCAGGGTACGGTCAGCTTCTTCGGAGACCGCGGCCAGTTTCAGCAGGTCGTTCTCAATCTTGTCGCCAATGCGATCGACGCAATGGTTGATGTCACGGGCCGAACCAAGATGCTTCGGATCGAGACGCGAGATATCGCAGGACACCTGAAGGTCAGCGTGGAGGACACGGGTAGGGGTCTTGACCCGGTCGATTCGAGCAAGATTTTTGACGCCTTCTTCACCACCAAGCCGGACGGTATGGGGATGGGCTTGGCGATCTGTCGGTCCATCGTCGAGATACATGGTGGACGTTTGTGGGCCGAGCCGAGGCGCTCCGGCACAAGGTTCATCTTTCAAATCCCCGTCGTGGCGGGTCTCGCGCCTGTCGGCTCTCGCGATCAGACCGTTGTTGAAGGCGGCTTGCCCGGCGGGATGCCGAAGTTTTGAAGGAAACCCTCGTGACCGAACCAACTTTGATTTCGTGCGTAGATGACGACCCGACGGTTCTGGAGGCGTTGGAGGATCTTCTCGACGCTTCGGGTTTCGAGGTGGACGGATTTTCGTCTGCAGAAGAGTTCCTATCTCGTGGGCGGCTCGATTCGACGACTTGCCTGATCACTGACGTCAGGCTGGGCGGCATATCTGGACTTGAGCTGCAGAGCCGCCTAGCCGAGACGGGCTTCAAGATTCCGGTCATCGTCATTTCGGCGTTCGCGGACGACCAGACCCGAGCAAGAGCCTTCAAAGCGGGGGCAGTTTGTGTACTTGGCAAGCCGGTTAGCCGAGAAAGTCTAATGAAGTGCATCCGCCTCGCCGTCCATACTGCGTGAGGCGGTGCGTGTCATCCGGCATGACCTCCCATTCTAGGGGATCGGCATCTAAAGCGAGCATCTTCGTTTGGCGGGCGGGATCAGGAAGCTTTGTGCGCGAGGTGCCGTCGTTAATAAAGAAGACAAGCGTATGGGCGAAGCGAAGCGGAGACCACTAAGGGTCGCGAGACCCGTCTAAGAGGCACCCGCAGGAGGGTCAGCATAGCGCCGACGCGTAGCGGCGGGACCCGGGACCGAGTGCAGTCGCGAGACCGGTTAAGAAGGCACCCGACCCGAAGGGCAGTGATAGCGACGCCGGCATGCAATGACGGCGGGCCCGAGGGCGAGTGCCTCCGGCGAGCGACTCAATGCGGCTTCACGTCTGTTTGGTATCAATTTTGCTTTTGTGATATCGTCTCACTCGTGCGCATGTAGATGCACGGCGTGGGCATGTTCACCGAGAGCCAATTCTTACAGAGGACGACATGGCCAAGAAAGCGAAGAAGGCAAAGAAGACCGCGAAGGCAGCTACCAAGAAGGTGGCAAAGAAGACCTCAAAGAAAAAGAAGTAGTCGTATCGGCTACTGATCCTATTGCCGCCTTCGGGTCGCAATCCGGAAAAAAAAGCGAGACCTCCCAAAGGATATGAAGCGTCCTTTGCAGCCGTTTGGTATCGCGGCAATCTAAGATAAGGCCGGACCTTTGTGCAGGTGGCTGCATAAAGGTCCGGTTTTCGTTTCTGCCCCGCGAGGGCGTTATCTTCTCGTGCGCGAGGAATCGAAGCCGCAAGGCCGAGACGCTGCGCGGCTCGGTTCACGAAAGCCCGGCGCAGCGACAGCGCACGCGCAAACCAGCCAAGGAGCCAACCACCCGAACTCGGACGTCTGGCAAAACGGTTTCTTGAGCTCGTTCACGCCTAACCTAGCACCTGGCCGCGCGAAGAACTCGGCCCTCGAAAAGCCACGAGATCCCATGATCCGGAATCCCAGTCCTGTGTTAGCGATGGGGAACGTCTGCGGGACTAAACGATTCGTCTCGGCGTGGGAGAACCTTCAATGCTGATGACCAAGCAGAGATGGCCGGCGATTCGCACCCTGCGCGGTTGGGCAATCCACGTGCTGAATGAAGCCGGCGCCATCCGCGAGTGCGAGGAGCACGGTTGGATGCAGGACCGCGCCGATCCGCACGCACGAGAGCGGGCCTTCGACATCGCCCGTCGAGACCCGCCGGCAGGCGTCGACCCCGATGCAGCGTTGGCTGAGGTTCGCGACGTGCTGAACTCGATCGGTGATACGTGCCCGGAGTGCCCTGCAGATTAGAGGGGCTGGTGCGAGCGAACGCCAGCCAGCCTTCCAAGTCAGCGGCCCAGCTTTTTCTCGACGCGCTTGCGGGAATTGCCGACCTTCTTGACAGCCTTCTTCACCGCAGAGGCCGAGCGGCCAGTCTTCTTCGCTTCATACCGGACTTCGTGGTCCTGCCCTTTCGCGACCCGGGCGCGATCCTGTTTGCGTCCACGCGCGGTCTTCTTCTTCGCTGCGGCCATCGGCTCCTCCTCTTTAGAAGTGATGGCAATGCAACGCTGCAAGGATTCACGGGTTCCGTTCGTTGTGGGCCGCAGCTCAGTGGCCACTGAGATGGCCATGGACGATTGGCGCCCATCCATCGAGCAGCAGACCGTCCCAGGAAATCACGCCCTCGTCCCATGTCGACGCGTGCTCGCGGTACATCGGAGCCCACTGAGGGCTCCATTCGATGATCTGGTCGTTGAGACCGTCGTGCACGCGGCACGGCATGTCGGGATCGAACGTGTCCATCGAGTTCATGCCGGATGTCCGGGATCGACGTCCTTGGGCGTCTTCTTCTCCCGCTGAGGTGTCATCTTCGCCGGACTTTCCTTGCCGGGTACGCCGCGCGGACCCAGCTGATCGCGCGAATGTCGTCCTCGGAGCGTAGGGGCTCCACGCCTTTCGTGGGCTTCTCAGGCATCATTCCATCCGAGCCTTGTCTTTCAGGTCACGAATCCGGGTCTCGGCCTCCTCCTTCGAGGTGACGATCTCCGATTCATCCGGCACCCGCGCGATCGCGCTGAGCCTCTTGAGCTCGGCGAGTTGTTCTGGAGTTGGCTTTTCCATCTTCGAATCCTTGAGCGCCTGCACGACCGCCTCGTCGTCGAGCACGTCAAGCAGCTGGTTTATGGTTTGCTCGCAATCTCTGGGGCCAGGCTCGACATACCGGGCCAGGATGCCCTGAGCGTCTTCCAAGGCCTTCGCAACTCGCTGTTCCGGATCCATGACCGGTACTCCACATACTCACGGGAAAACGCTGCTATGAACGGCCCGTTCCTTTCCCTAGCCCCTTGAACGAGCTGGCTCGAAGGAGACCTTCGGAGGTGATGTCGCGGTACTCGATGTCCGCATAGAACTTGGGTTCGACCCACGTCGCCTTCGGCTTCCTGATGGTCTTCGTCAGCCTCTGCTTCGGGCTGACTACGGTATCGAGCGCCTTGCGGATCTGCGCCGAGGTGGTCCGGCTCCATCCCGTGCCGACCTTCCCCATGTAGACGAGATCCTTGCCTTCCTGCTTGCCCAGGTAGAGCGCGGCCACGCCGGACGGATCCTTGATGAAGCCGACAACGGGAAACTTGCCCTTCTGGACGACCTTCATCTTCTGCCAGGCTTCGACCCGTTCGGATCGGTATGGTGCATCCACTCGCTTGGAGACGATGCCCTCATAGTTCAGCTTGCTGGCGGCGGCGAACAGCGCCTGTCCGTCTCCTTCATGGTGTTCACTGAAAAAAATGGGCTCCTCGAGCTTGTGATCCTCGATCAGCTTCTTGAGCAGCCTCTTCCTTTCGATCTGCGGCTCTTTGCGTAAATCCTTGCCGTCGAGCCACAGCAGATCGAACGCGAAGAAGATCAGTCGGTCCTGATCGCCCCTACCGAGGTCTGCCTGCAGTTCGGAGAAATTGGTGCGGCCCTCATGGATGACGACGACTTCGCCGTCGACGATGGCCTGACCTTCAATATCGAAGGCGGCGGCGATCCTGGAAAACCTGCTGACCCAATTGTAGCCGTTGCGCGTGTAGGCGCGGCGATCGTCGCCGTCGATCCGGAGTTGGATGCGGTACCCATCGTATTTGATTTCGTGAATCCATCTCGAACCCGAAGGTGCCTTCATCTTCAGGGTCGCCAGTTGGGGGCTGATGAACCCCGGCATCTGAGGAGCTTCTGGCTTCTCGGCCGGAGGCGCCGCTCTTGTACGCTTTGCCACGCTGCGCAACTCACAAAAAACCCGCCGCCGGGTTGGGGCCGGTGGCGGGCAGTTTACCTACCTTACTCAACGAGTCTCGCAACTTCGAAGGTGGCGACGAGTTCCTGCGACCTCGCTTGTTCTCAAGCTATCGAATATGAGCGACCCGGCCCGCGTTTTCGTGCAGTGCCGAAAAAGGCCAATCGCTCCCGTATCGAACTCCGGCCGATAGCGGGCGTTTACCTAGCATGTCAGACGCATTCGATTACTTTCGGGCCTACGCGGTACGAGCTCTTTGCAGAGCGAGATCCATGCCGCGGGGCAGGATGAAGCATCTGCAGCTGGTGGCCGGACGGATCTACAATCTCCTCAAGAAGGAAGCTGCCTACGGCCCCAATATCCAGCACCTGAACGATTTCCGCGCAGCCCAGGAGCTTGAGAGCTCTCTCGATCGCCAGCCAAGTGGCCGCTCCGGGGGTCGCCTTACTCTGGCGGCGCCGCAATGCGTGGACCGGGAGACTCGCTGATGCCTTCGCTCGACGCTCGTGGTGTGGCGAGGCTCTTGCGAGAATACGCGCAGCGCACCGCCTTGCGGGGCGGCAATCCATACCGGGCGAAAGCCTACTCGCGAGCCGCAGATAGCCTGACGACCCTTGCTGTTCCCCTGGACGTGCTCATCGCCGAAGATCGTCTTACGGAGATCCCGGCCGTCGGGGATGCGATCGCCGACATCATCGCTAAACTTCACAAGACGGGCAACCATCCCAGCCTCGAAAAGCTGCGGAAGGAAATACCCACTGGTGTGCTCGAGATGCTCGCCGTGCCCGGCTTGCGGCCGGAGAAGGTGCTGCGGCTCTATCGGGATCTTGGCATCACCTCGCTCGCGGAATTGGAGGCCGCCGCCAATGACGATCGCATCAAGAAGGCGAAAGGACTCGGTGCCGCGCTGCAGACCAAGATCCTGCAGAACCTCGCAATCGCCAAAAGCGCAGAAGGTCGCCTCCACCTGCACCGAGCCGCCGCCCTGCTCGCGCACGCGAGGGAGTCCATCCGGAAGGCGCGGCCTGAGCTCAGGCGCGTGACGATCGCCGGCGATTTCCGTCGAGGCTGCGAGCTCGTCGCCGACCTCGCCATCGTTGCGGAGGCTGCCAAGCCGGACAAGACTTCGACGCCATCGGCCGAAGGATTGCAGGTCCGCGTGTCCGACCGCAAACATTTCGGCGCCGCCCTTCTCTTCGCCACCGGCTCCGCCGCTCACATCGAGCAGCTCCAGGCCCTGGCCGCCGAGAAGGGCATGCGGTTGGACGCTCACGGCCTGCACAAGGGCCGCACACTGATCGCCGGCGAGGAGGCTGACATCTACCAAGCTCTCGGGCTGCCCTTCATCGATCCCGAGCTCCGGGAGGGCCGCGGCGAGGTCGAGCTGGCCCTGAAGGGCAGGCTGCCGAAGCTCGTCACCGACGACGACCTGCGCGGAATCCTTCACTGCCACACCGATGCTTCCGATGGGACAGAAACCCTGGAGACCATGGCGAAGGCGACCCGTCAGCGTGGCTTCGAGTATTTTGGGGTCGCCGACCATTCCAAGTCCGCCCATTACGCCGGCGGTCTCTCCCTCGAAGAGATCGTGCAGCAGCACCGGGAAGCCGACCGGTTGAACAAGCGCTTCGGCGAGGATTTCCGGATCCTGAAAGGCATCGAGTCCGACATTCTGGCGGACGGGTCACTCGACTATGACCACGAGGTGCTTGAACATTTCGACTTTGTCGTCGCCAGCATCCACGGCCGTTTCAAGCTGGACCGCAAGGCGCAAACGCAGCGCCTGCTTCGGGCCATTTCCGATCCTCACACGACCATCATTGGCCACATGACTGGGCGGCAGCTCCAGCGGCGGCCGGGCTACGAAATCGACGTCGAGAAGGTGCTTCGGGCCTGTGCGAAGCAGGACGTCATCGTTGAGATCAACGCACATCCATGGCGCCTCGACCTGGACTGGCGTTGGCACCAGGCGGCCCTCGAATTCGGCTGCATGCTGAGCATCAATCCGGACGCACACTCGATTCCAGAGCTCGACCACATGCACTGGGGCGTCGAGATGGCCCGCAAGGGCGGCGTCACCGCCGACCGTATCCTGAATGCGATGACGCTTCCCGAGATCACGCGCCACCTCCGCCAGAAGCGGCGCTCGCTCGCCCGCGCTGCCTGATGTCCCACGCGCGCGACCTTTCGCTCGAGGAAGGGTGATTTCGGTAGCCGCCGATCGCGGGCACCACTTCAGCAAGCCACCACGGGATCAGATCGTTCTGGTGGAAGGCCATGGTGTCGAAGGTGACGCCCACGCCGGTCCGTTTGTCAGGCATCGATACCTCGCCCGTCGTCGCCCCCGGCTTCCCGATTTGCGGCAGGTTCACCTGATCGCATCGGAGCGATTTGCGCACCTCCGGGAAGCCGGCTTCGCAGTCGCTGCGGGAGACCTCGGCGAGAACATCACCACGGCTGGACTGGACCTCGAACGAATGCCGCTCGGGACGCTGATCGAGCTCGGGCCCGCGGCGATCATCGAATTGACTGGCCTCCGGACGCCCTGTGTCCTGATCGACCGCTTCCGAGCTGGCCTGAAACGGCACGTGCTGTCGTCGGCGGAAACGGGGCCTCCATTCAAATGCGGGGTGCTGGGAGTGGTTCGGGCCCGTGGAACGGTAGCGGCCGGCGACACCGCGCGGGTGCGCCTCCCGTCCACCTCCTTTGAAACCTTGCCGACGCTTTAAGAGCCCGGTGTACAACTCGGCCGATAGATGGCCGAATCGAAAAGCGCTCGGTAGATCGGGCTGGCATGGCCGCAAACAAGGTAACGGCGGTACGCTTGGGGCTGGGGAAGCAATCGACGGTCCGGGACTATCAAGCCGCCCAGCACTGGCGGCTTTTTCTTTACTAGGAGGCATTCGCCCTCGCTCGTTCACGGGCCTCACGGCGACGCTCCCGGCGCTCGCGGCGACGCTTGGCACGATCGGCGGGCTGCCGCAGAGGAGGAACGTCCGTCGCGACCTCCATTGCAGCTGTAGTCTCCTCGACCACCGACGCCTGGCTCGGCTCGGGTGCAGCAGGACGGACTTCCATGAACTCAAGCGCCGCCCGTCCTTTGGACGTGATCTTCCAACCGCCGCTGATGCGTTCAACCAGCCCCTGCGACCAGATGTCGAGATCCGGAACCCGCGCCGCGAGGCGCCTGGTCCGGTCCGCCCAGTCGGGTCCGCTGGTCGCCAGGATGGCCATGTCCCTCTTGAGGTCCTCCATCACGGCAAACCCATCCGGATATGCGACCAGGATCTTGAGGACGGTCACCTGGAAGTTCACGCCCGCTCCTCCGGATCAGCGCCACATCGTGGGCGCGTGCGAGAGGGCATCGCGACCGACCTGCTTGAGCGCCTCCGGAGAAATCTCGCCCCTGGTAGCGGCCTCCAGAATTTTCGAGGCGACGTGGGTCCGTGCGCCGATCTCGCGCTGCGATACGCATTCGCAGACTTCATCGAGGACCGCGCGCAAAAGCGCGGTGGTTGCCGTGTCGAACATGAGGTGCCCCCAAGAGGGAAAGTCCCATCCTAACCGGTTTTGCTCGCTTGTGGATTCAGGAATGTTAAATTTCGCCGCAATACAGCATCGAATTGGCGAGCAGAATTGTCACACGGCCGCTCACAGCGCGGCAGCGCACCCGGTGACGTTGCACCCGGAGCTTTAGCACCTGGGCTCGGCCATCTTCTTCTAGTGTCGCGCGGAACTCACGATACATTACACCCGTTCCTCCCCCATCTCTCTTCCCGCCGTCCAGCCATGGCTCGAAAATCAACCTTGCCTCGCCGCCTGCAGCCCATGCTGGCCACGCTGACAGATTCACCGTTCGACGATCCCAATTGGGTCTTCGAGGACAAATTCGATGGTTTTCGCATGGTCGCGGAAATCCGGGGTGGTCGGGTCGCACTCTACAGTCGCAACGGGAAGATCATCAGCCACTCCTATGTCGAGGTCGCGAAAGCACTTGAAGGCGTGAAGGCGGACGCTGTGATTGACGGCGAGCTGGTCGCGATCGGAAAGGACGGCGTATCCCATTTCCAGTTGCTTCAGAACGCCCTGCGCCACGAAGCTAAGCTTTTGTACTGCGTTTTCGATCTCATGTTCGTAGACGGCGAGGACCTGCGCGCGCTGCCGCTCCTCGAGCGCAAGAAGCGGCTCAAGGCCATCCTGCCGCGTCACAAGCTGATCGCGTTCAGCAACCATCGCAAAGGCTGCGGCACAAAGTTCTTCGCAGAAGCCGAGCTGAGACATCTCGAAGGCATCATGGCCAAGCGTGCCGATAGCCCGTACGCGTCCGGACGCCGGACCGCCGACTGGCTGAAGGTGAAGACCGCTCAGCGGCAGGAGGTGGTGATCGCCGGTTTCACGGCGCCGAGGCGTACCCGGCCCTTCTTCGGCGCTCTCGTGCTGGCGGTACGCGAAGACGATGCATGGCGGTACATCGGCCACGTCGGCACCGGCTTCAGCCACGAGGCTCTGGAAGAGCTTCACGCTAAGCTCATGAAGCTCAAAACGGCGAAGTCGCCGTTCCCAGCCAAGGTGAAGGATGAGCGGGTCACGACTTGGGTGCGTCCTGCGTTGATCGCAGAAGTGAAGTTCGCGGAGTGGACCAGCAAGGGCGAGTTGCGCCAGCCGGTCTATCTCGGACTGCGGTCTGACAAAAAGGCCGCGGACGTTGTTCGCGAAAAGAGCTGGTCGCGAAAATAACTCAGAGAGAAGCGGACGACTTGGAATTCAGCGGGCTTCGCGCTCGGATGCCGAAGGCCATGGCGGCAGGGGCGGCAAGCCGAGAGCCTTGCGTACAGGTCCGAACGATTTTCGGTGTGCTGCGCATGCTCCGAGCCTTGCGAGCGCATCATAATGAGCTGGCACCGGATAGCCCTTGTGATCCGCAAATCCGTAGCCGGGGTGTCGCAGGTCGAGCGCCCGCATGACCGCGTCGCGCTCGACTTTCGCGAGGATGGAGGCGGCGGCGATGCTGGCGGACTTGGCGTCGCCCTTGATGATGGCCTGTTGAGGGATGTCGATTTCCTTCAACCGCTTCGCATCGATTAGCAAGTGTTGCGGCGTCAAGCGCAGCCCCCGAACAGCACGCTGCATGGCCTGGATGCCTGCCCAATAGATGTTGATCGCATCGATCTCCTCGACCTCGACGAATGCCACGCACCAACTCTCTGCCTTTTCCTTGATCTCCTTTGCGAGTTCTTCGCGTGCCGCGGCGTCAAGTTTTTTCGAGTCGTCGATCCCGACTATCCGTGTTCCGGGTTTCAGCATCACGGCGCCAGCAGAGACCGGCCCGGCGAGAGGGCTCATTCCAGCCTCATCCACGCCTGCCACGGCATGATGGCCGCTTTCCCAGAGAGAGGTCTCAAAGCGGAGCATCTTGCGGAGCCGCTGCCCTTCGGACCTATTTTCATAGCGCCGTTTATCGATTGCAGCCAGGGTGGCACGCGCTCCCGCGCGGCTGTCGGCCCGCAAGATCTGTTCCACGCTGGCCTCGAGCGGTCTTTTCTCGACGACATAGCGCTGACGCAAAACCTCAAGTGAATATTGGGACATCGCGGCTTTGGTGGAGAAAGGCGGTGGTGGGAGGCGTGTCGGTGAACTTTGTGGCTATTGTCTGGAGTGCCTATCCCCCCTGATTGCCTGCGCAACGCCCTCTCGAAGGAACCGGCCGGCTCTCAGATTCCGCGCCACCGGCACCGCGTCCATCGGCCTCAGAGGAACCAACTCGTGTGTTCATCCCGAGCAGGGCAAGTACATCATGCAAGCGACGGAGAAGAGGCGATCGCGTGGTAACGGCGCTAGTCGAGCGCTCGCTCAACCTCTTCCACGGCCCTATGCGCCGTTGCTTCGGCTTCGCCGCCCGCCACCTTTCCTGCGCCGCGCACCCCTCGCCGCGCCATCTCAGCCTGCCGACCAAATGATCTCACGTGACATAGTCGGGTGGAATTTGCCATCCGCCAGAGCCTGCCGCGAGGACGACGTAGTGGCCGTCCGGCGTCACCGAATGCTTTACGACGTACCTAAGCCGATTTCCGCTGCGGCTTGGCCGCGGGCTTCTTGGCCGCGGCCTCCTTCGCCGGCTTCTTGCCTGCGATCGGCATCAGCATCTCCTTCTGCCCGGCCGCCGCCTTGCGCGGCTTCTTGCCTGGTTTCTTCGGCGCCTCTGTCGCGGCCTCCTCTCTTCCGATGCTCTTGCGCAGCGCATCCATCAGATCCACGACGTTCTCTCCTCGAGGACGCGCTTTCGCGATGATGGGCTTGCCGGCGCGCTTTTGATTGATGAGATCGATGAGCGCGGTTTCGTACTGGTCTTCGAACTTTTCCGGTTCGAAATGGCCCGCCTTTTGATTAACGATGTGTTTGGCGAGATCGAGCATGTCCTTGGTGACTTTGACGTCCTGGATCTCGTCGAAATACTCCTTTTCGGAGCGGACTTCGTAGGGATAGCGCAGCAGCGTCCCCATCAACCCCTTGTCCAGCGGATCGAGCGCGATGATGTGCTCCCGGTTGGTCAGCACCACGCGCCCGATCGCGACCTTGTTCATCTCGCGGATCGTTTCGCGGATGACGGCGAAGGCGTCGTGGCCAACTTTCCCGTCCGGCACCAGATAGTAGGGACGGATCAGATATCGCGGGTCGATTTCGCTCCGATCGACGAACTCATCGATCTCGATGGTTCGCGTCGATTCCAGCGCGACATTCTCGAGCTCCTCCTTCGTCACCTCGATATAGGTATCGGTGTCGACCTTGTAGCCCTTGACGACGTCCTCGTTGTCGACCTCCTCGCCAGTGTCGGCATCGACCTTGGCGTACTTGATCCGATGGCCGGTCTTTCGGTTAAGCTGGTTGAACGAGACTTTTTCGGATTCCGAGGTGGCCGGATAGAGCGCGACCGGACAGGTGACGAGGGAAAGACGCAGGAAGCCTTTCCAGTTAGCGCGGGGGGCCATGGGAACTCCGATACTGATACCGGATTCAAGACGAAGGATCCGGCTTGGTTCCGACATCGCGATCCGTCCCAGAGGAGGATTTTTCTCAGCGGCCGCCTGGTCGGACTCGACATTTGTTCTTGTTATGTTCTAATTTGCCCATGACCGACCGACCCGCGAGCTGGCGCATGCCGACCCCGAAGCAGATGGAAAAATTGGCCGCTGAAGCCGACCGCAGAAGATTGCCGTCCGCTGCGGGTCCGGATGCTCCCCTCCCGGCCGAATATTGGGAATCGGTCCTCAAAGATCCTCGCGCCGGCGCGACCGTCGCCCAGGCCCGACAGCGACGTCTTTGGGAAATTAAGGCCCACGTGCTGCGCATCTCTTGCCGCCGCTGCGAGCGGACCGTGGAAATCCAGACCGCCGATGCCGTCCGCCTGTATGGTGCCAACGCAGTTTGGAAAGACGTGGCGCAGGGGTTGCTCGACAACACCTGCCGGCAGCGCACCGGTAGGCATGAAGAAGACGGGTGCTGGCCAGCGTTCGAGACGCCGTAGTCGCTCTGCAACTGCCGATCCGATCTCTTGGCGCCTGGATGTCCGGATGGCCCCGAAGTATCACCCTACGCCCCTGTCGGGCGGCGATCGCAAGGCTCTGGCGAAGGAGCTCGGCAAGGCACGCGCGATGGCTAACATCCTGGCTAGCCAGTCGGCGGAGATGCGGGCCAAAGGCGAGGCGATGATCCAGCAAGCCGACAGGCTGCTTTGCGAAAGCTGGAACGAGCGGATGTGGAGTGACGGCGAACCGATCGATCCGTCGCCGACCATTGACCAGGCCGTGAACGGTGGCTTCCCGTGGCTGGAGATCAGGTGCGCGCGCTGCAAGACGCCAAGCGACGTGGATCTCGCGGCGATGAAGCACCCGCCGACCACTTTCGTGCACGATCTCGCCAGCCGGCTGCGCTGCCGCAAATGCGCCAAGGCGGGCCGGCGTCCATCCGCGACTCTGCTACAGTTGACGTGGCAGCCGCGCCACCCTCGAACCGAATCCTGACCGATGTGCAATCTTTATTCGATCACGACCAACCAAGCCGCGATCAGTGCGCTGTTCCGCGTCGTGAACCGATACGTTGGAAATCTAGCGCCGATGCCCGGCGTGTTTCCCGACTACAAGGCACCGATCGTGCGCAACGGAGTGGAGGGCCGCGAACTCACTACTGCGCGCTGGGGAATGCCATCGTCGTCAAAAGCGCTGATGGACGCCACCAAGAAACGGGCCGAGAAGCTGCAGGCCAAAGGCAAGGCAGTGGATTTCAAGGAATTGCTCAGAATGGAGCCGGACGGCGGCACGACCAACATCCGCAACGTGAGGAGCAAGCACTGGACGCGATGGCTCGGAGTCGAAAATCGCTGCGTGATACCGTTCAACTCCTTCAGCGAATTCAACAAGGCAGAGGGAGGTGACATATGGTTCGCTCTCGATGAGACCCGTCCCCTCGCCTGCTTCGCCGGCATCTGGACCAACTGGACGTCAGTCCGAAAAGTCAAAGAAGGTGAGACGACAAATGACCTCTACGCGTTCCTTACGACGGAGCCAAACACCGAGGTCGCCGCCATCCATCCGAAGGCCATGCCCGTAATCCTAACGACACCGCACGAGGTAGAGACTTGGATGACGGCCTCTCCGGACGAGGCCCTGAAGCTACAGCGGCCGCTTCCGGACGGATCGCTCAAGATCGTTGCTCGCGGCATCAAGGAAGACGCTGCCGGTCAGACAACGTGACCGACGAGGACGATCAGGCAAAGGCCTTGGCGCGGCAGCGCAAGATCATCCTCGTCGACATGGACCCCATCTACGCGTCCCTCGAACACGTGACAATCTCGACCTCGGCAAGCAAGTGACTGTCGGCAGATCCCGAGAGCGGCGTCGTGCCAGCGACGAGCTACGAAGCGCGCAAGTTCGGCGTCGGGGCGGCCATGCCATCGGTTACCGCGAAACGGCAGTGCCCAGACCTGATCTTCGTGAATGCGCGCTTCGAGGTGTACAAGGCGGAATCCCAGCAAATGCAAGTACGTGAGATTTTCGCCGAGCACACTCCGATCATCGAGCCGCTGTCGCTGGACGAGGCCTACCTCGACGTGACCGGAATCTGCAACGGTTGGCTCGCATGTTTACAGAAGCGGTTGGATCTTGAATATGCTAACTTCTACCAGAATATGCGCGACAGTGGACGCCGTAGCATCGTCATGCGTGTTCAGAGACTGTGTACGGTCTGGATTCCCACCGCTCCAGTAGGAGCCTCGCGGTCAACAGAACTATGTGCAACCTGTAAGTACTGTCTTTTTCATTGGACAGCCCGGGATGCGCCCCCTCCGGATGCAGGCGCTTCATAAGTCCGTTTATGAAATTCTTTCCCTCGCCTCCCCACTCGTTCAGATCGACGCGGAGAATGCCTTCTCTCGCCAACCGCTGGCGCCGGCCCTCACCGCTCTGGGCAGCCATTGCTGGATCGATTGCTCTGGCAAGATCATCCAAAAGAGCCTCATAGAAAACTCGTATCTGGCTGTTTGCCGCCGCCCAGTCGCCCCGACCATGTGCATCGAGCGCCTGGGTAAGATGGCCCTTTGCGACCTCGAAGGGGGGCAGAGACAATATGCGTGTTACTTCGTCTTCAGCGGCTGCGATGCCTAGCTCTACCGGCAATACTCGTCGCAGCGATCTATCTACAATGGTGAATCCGTCCCGTTCCAGCGTCGCCCTGAACTTCTTGATTGTCGGCGTCTCCTCGACCGGGTCGGCCCACGGATACTGTTGTGGCGGCTCGGGCACATGCGAGGCGGCCGTCTCTACGATGAACTCGCTGAGGTATTCGCCGTCCCGCAGTTTCCTCATAGGCTCTTCGTCATACATCTCAATCAAGTCACTGCGACGCTTCCCGACGCTGACGTCTTCGTGTCGAACCCAATTGAAATACTCAGGGCCTAAGTCCTGCAAAAAGCGCGAAAACTGACCCTGGTTGAACGGCAGCGCATCGACCGCGGCAAGCACGGTCTTTCGTGAAAATTGCGGCGGTTTGATTGGCATTCTAAACACCTGGATAATATAGTCGCGAAGTGTGACGTATGATGAGAGCATGACGCAAGGGGATCACGAGCGAAAAGCGGAACTTGTTTCCTATCCTGCCCTTTGGGATCGGGCATTGCTGAGTTACCGGATGAGATCCAGCATTTGCGCTTCGGTAAGCTCGAGCGGACGCCCCCTTTCGCAATCGTCCAATCACAGCGTGAACTGTTCTGACCTCAGCACGGCGTGGCTGAGTGCTTTCTGAAACATCCACGCAAGCCGGGACCTATTGGTCGCACCCCAGCGACTCATTGGAGGCAAGATTCAAATACACACGGTGGGGCGAGCCCGAAACAAAAACTCCTTCCACCGCAAGCGAAGGGCACTACGGTCGGGAAAGCTATTTTCTTCCACCGCGAGGGCCCGACCATGAAGAGTCTCGTACTCGGAGCCCACCAGCTCGGAGCTGATCGACACGATCCCGCGTTCGGGCTCGATGCCGATCAAATCCAGATCGAACAGCGTATGAAGGTCGCTTCGCAATAAAAGACCATTGGCCACATGATTGTCACCTCTTCCCCTGTAGGGACGGATATGAGCCGCCTCCAAGATGTGGACGACGCGACATTCCGAAATTGCACATTTACACCCATAGCGAGACAGAAGCGCCTTTCTGAATGACTGCTGGCCTCGTCTCTCACGAATTTCCTTCATTGCCAGCTTACGTCGGTCTTCTCCTTCGGGAGTAAGATCAGGGCTTTCGTTCCCCTCGAGCTCCCCTATTTTCCTGTACTGGCGCAGCCATCTTGCGAGAAGGTCAACATGCTCGCTCGTCTCCCAGCTTCCGACGAAGTCGACGATTTGCATCATATCGACGGGCATCATCGCGAGCTGACTGCTCCGACGAAGGCAAAACCTCTTGAGCTCGATGGTGCCGATGGGCTTGCTCGCCTGGAAATAGTCGCCATCAAAAAAGGCGCGATAATTCACGATTGGCATGGCCGCCAGTTTCGGCTGACCGAACCGATGGCCTTGCGAGCATTTGAATGCCGCGCCCCTTCCCCGTGAATTGCGGCCAAGGTCAAACCGCTTGTCGCAAATCGGACAGCGCGCCACGATCTTTTCGCCGTCCGAGGACTCGATTCGTTCGATCCGACCGACGCCGTGCAAGGTGCTCCTGGATCTCACGAATAGCAGGTCTCCGATTTTGACCTGCTTGTGATTTTGGACGCTGCTATCGTAGTCGTAATGCCCGCCTGCTTGATTTGAACAGGATTCCTCCTCGAGATCGTCGGACACCGTTGCCAGCCAGGCTCTTCTCTCGTCATGCTCAGAGCTGCTCTGAACCTCCGTTCTTCTAGGCATCGAATGGCCGTCCCCTGGCTGCATCCAATGCATGAATCGGTCTCCTCAAGGCATCGAACCCATCGACGAAGTAGGTTCTTGGATTGTCCTCGACGATGCTGCGGATCGGCTCGGCTGACAACGTCACTGCGTTGATCTTCCAGAATGGATGCACGACGACGTAGTTCTCCACCTGACCGCGCGCCCTTTCGCGAAGCCCAGGAAGTCCTATACGGCCGAGACGAACAAATTCTCTGGAGGTCGGCTGAAGGCGGACCAGTTCGTTTGCGGCGACCTCCGCCAACCTTGGCCAGTCATCGAGCTCGCGATACCGGCTCCAATCTCCGTCGAGCCCGCAAGCAAAGTTTGCGTCGATCATCGAACGGAGGAAGCTGAGACCCAGACGCCAATCAAGCAAACCGTGATATCCTCGGTTGCCATAGCGCTGGAGGCATCGATAACACGCCTGTCCGCACTCGCTTCGATGGTTTGCATCGAAATAGGATCTAACGAGAGAATCGTCGGCTTCTTGCAGCACCGATCGAATGAGCTCCACAACAAGCGGCTCCGTCGTATCTCCTGCCTCGGATAGACGGCGGCAGAAACCGGCTCCATTCACCAGAAAGTCCGCAACCTGAAGCAAGGGCTTGCCCTGCCGTAGCCGAGGCTCCAGGGCCTCGAACTCCTCCGGAGCAATATCCAAGGCAAGTGAAGCGCGCTGGATGATGATTTGCGTAGCACTGACTGCGGCTCCCCTCACGCTGGTTTGCCAAGCTTCACGCCCGAGCCGCGCGAGTGCTAGCCTGTCCGGCATGGTCTGAACGCCCAGCCAGATCGCCTCCGTGGACTTGCGGGACATGAGGCGGACGCCGGTCTGGATATTCTGCGACGCAAGTTCCCATCGACGCGGAGATCGATCATAGGCTTGCGTCGTAATTGTCTGGTTCTTCAAGCGTATCGATGTGTTGGCGAACGGCGCCCGCACCTGCTCGTGTGCAAGCCTAACGTCGTAGCCGAGTGTACCCGCGCCGGCATTGCCCGGTCCATCGTTGAGCCGGACAACGAAAGCACCGCTTCCCGCATGCATTGCGAGATTTGTGTCAGGCACTGACTCAGTCGAAACGTCGGTGATTTCCGCGACCACCGCTCGACGCAAGATTTCCCTTCTCTCGTTTTCATCGACCTTTTGCGGTTGAAAATCCGTTCGGAATGCCGCCGGGATGAAGTATTCTCGAAACAGGGCCTGTTCCATGCTTTGACCGCAATCGGCACATTTCACAGACTCCGGCGGTGCAGCGGCGCGTGATGTCGTGCCCGCACACGATGGGCATCTGGCCAAGAACCAGGATCCTGTAAACCAACGCGCACCGGGGTCGACCGGCCCGTAGTTACCTCGGTTCCAAGCACGCGGCGACTGCAAAGACGCCGTGAATCCAACCGGGCGATGAAGTCGCTTGTCGCGGATCAAGCCCTGCTCTGGCGCAAACTCGTAGATCGCCACATCCAAGTCGCGGTCGATGCTGTCCCATTCCATGCCGGTGCCGCCGGCACGGGACGGCTTCAGCCCCAAGTACAACGGTCTCACGCGAGTCGGCATGCCGTACATAGGAAGTAGTCCGAAATCCGACAGAAACTGGGCTAGTCCCCCCTCGAAAATGCTGCCGGCTTCTGAAAGGCCTTCAATTTCTTCGATCAGTTGATCGATGGAAGATCGGCCCAACAGAGCACTCTTGGCTATCCGCGCCTGATCAGCCAGAACTTCAGCAAACGAATCTCTCGTCGGAATTGTTTTCTTGAGCGCATTGCGGAGAAGAGCCTCCCAAGGCGATCCAGGTGCGTAGTACTGGGCGGACAAGAGAAATTCGCCGTGGATATCCGGCGGATTGTCATCGCCGGGCCAGGGGCTGATTTCGCGCCTGAGCTCCGAAAAGGCCTCCGATAGCCACACCTTCCGTAGGAGCCGCAAAGGTATGTCAATGTGATCCGACGCCAGGAAGGGCGGAGGCGGTCGATCCCCTGTGATCGATGCAGCATTCCTGAAGTAATAGAGATCATGGCTTCTGCTTCTGCACAACGTTGCAACAAGGGAAAACGCCTGCCCTCGTCGTCCGGCGCGCCCGACTCGTTGCTGGTAATTGAATCGCTGGGGAGGCATGTTCGCTTGGTACACGGCTTGCAGAGTGCCAATGTCTATGCCGACTTCCATCGTCGTGGTGACGGAGAGCATGTCGATTTCGCGCGCCGCCCTCTCCAACTGATTGTCTCTGGTTGCATCCGTCTCGACGAAAATGCCTCTGAAGCGGCGCAATCGCTCTGCAGGCTCGCTCGTTTGACCAGTGAGCTCTTCGCAACGCAGCCTGAAAGAGGGAACATTCTCCCCTTCTCCGCGGATTATTCGTCTGGCGAGGAAGTTTGACTGCCAAAGCTCGTCGACTGTACCGGTCGGGAGGTCGGGCAGCGGCAGACAGCACCGGGTGCATCGTCCAGTTCCCAGATGCAGATGCACGCGGCCACACCCAGAGCAGCGTCGATATGCGTCACCAGATTGTGTGAACACCAAGCTGAGCTTGGCGACATCGATTATTCCATTGAGGTGGCCTAATCTCGTCAGGCGCGCCAGAACCGAGCGGATTTCGTCTTCCGGATCCGTGGATCGCGATGCCGCGGCAAAACGTCTGATTCTGTTCGTCGCTGCTCTGGGAATCTGGTCGACATCGAACCAAAGTTTCGTCTCGTCTGTCACCCAACGATTGGATGAGACGCGATACGCGTCCGAGAAGACTCTCAGCCAAGCATCCATTCGATCTGCGCCGTCCTCGGGAGATCGGAACAACGAGACGTATCCCAATCCGGTCTCCTCAAGCGCGAAGTAGGTTTTTGAGAATAGAACCTCGTCGACGTAGGGCTCTTGGCCGCTCAACACTTCGGTTCTAGCCGACTGAAGTGCGGCCGCGTCCGCCCCATCGGTTTTCCACCTGAACGAGCCGTCAGGCTGCCTCTTGAATAGCGATTGCCACTCGAATCCTGCGATCGAGTTTACCCCGGCGTCGTCGGTCGGGTGAACGCCCAAACGCACGAGCTGCGTCAACATCGGGCTGGTTGCATGGGATGGCCCAGCCTCCGCTATCGGCTTCTCGATCAATTCGATCAGCGGAACCCGCCGCTGGTCTGCATTGCTTGGGGTCGCCGCCAGCAGGGCACTCAGCTCATTTATCCGCGTAAATTGGCGAGCCGCGACGGCCTCTTCCCATTCCCGCTCGATCTGCTCTCTCGTGGGACGCCTGCCCTGCAGCTCGCGATAACTCCTGGCGGCTTCCACGACCGTTTGCCGCCTTAGATCCTGGTGGTGACGCCGCTCGATGTTCAGCGCGGAGTTGGCAGCGTCTTGCCTGCTGTCGGAAAAGACGATCGCCTTTGCAGAACCCGATCCGGTCTTGAGGAGTTCGAACAATTCGGTCGCGACCAGTTGAGACGTCTGCCCGAAGCCGGTTCTGAAGCTCCGAATGGGCGAAAATCTCGGCCTTTTTCTTTGCGTGTAATCGGTGCCGCATGCAGGACAGCAATCTGGTCCAGCCGTACCTGCTGTGTTCGGCCTCCTCTGGTGACTGAATTGGCCGCCTCGACGATAAAACCGCCCTGGCACCGAACACGCATCTTCACCGCCATTTCGGGGCGGCGAGATGAGCCCTGTGCGCGTATCCAGCTCCGCTTCGCTCCAATCCTCGCCCTGCCCAACTCCAACAGGGTCTTTGCGCGATGGCCAGAAGATGGCAAAATCCTCATAGCTCAGATCTTCATACTGTCCTGATGCGGCGGCTTCGGGCAGATTCTCCAACAGCGGAGACGCCGGCAACAATTCAACCGCCGCAGCGCCCCACGCTCCCTGTCCGCGCATTCCGCCCACGAACACTTCGCCACAGGCCTCGCAGTAGACGAGCTCGAAAGAGCGGCGATAGCCGAGGCGCTCCGAATATGAATACGTGGTCCCTCGCTCGACGGACAATTGGTCGTAGACGATTTCGTCGTCGCCCCGTCGCGGCGTCGCAAACAGCCCTTCCAGGCTGCGAATGAATAAATGCATTCTGAAGCTCGGCGTCGACGCCTCGATTTGCCCGTCGCAGATAAGTTTGGCCTGATCGCCTAGCCCTCGCAGAATCAAAAGACCGCGCAAAGCTTTTCTGGTCATTTCATCGTCAGAACCGAAAATTCGAAGTGCGAGCCTGTCGACACTCGTTGCCCGCGCCGCATTCGCCTGCTCATCCTCGGCGCATCCGAGCATCACCGCCGCCGCCGCGGCTTCGACCGACTTCAGGAAAACAGTCGCGAATTCCTCGGCGGCCTCACCACGCCCGAAGAACGCTTCGTATGCTCTTCGAATGGCAGCCTGCGGCTCTGCACCATCTCGAAACTTCGTCACCAGCCCGTCGCCGCCGAGCGCCAACGCGAGTTCGACGAACGGCTCCGGCTCCAACGTCTTCGGGCCCGAACGCTTCGGCAACACCGGCTCTCCTGGCACGATGCATTCGCGCCAAAATCCGGGCGCGGGTGCCCCATTCGGCCGATCGTCGCAAAACGTTCCAAATCGTCCAAAGAGAGCACTCAAGTATCTTATGCTGCGCTCACCTTCGCCCCCTTCGATCGGGAGAGAGGCACTTGAAGAAAGAATACGGAGCTTGCTTCGGCATTCGGTCTCGTGAAGTCCCAAACGATGGATGAGTGCCCGGATCAGGCCGGCGATTTCAGTGCCTGCGGAGCCTCTCACTAGGTGAAGTTCATCCATGACGATGTAGAAATATGCGTCTGGATCGGTTTTCAACCACCGCCGCGTTTCATCGAAGATTGGCGCTTCCACCTCCCTGGAGAGCATTGCGCTCAACATGGAGACGTTCGTCACCAGAATGTCCGGTGGACTCTGCTGCATGTCCCAGCGAGAACAAAGTTCGGAGCCGTCCACGGACGGAAACAGATATCGAGTCGGCTCCGGCTGGGCATCGCCATCGGATCCCACTCTGGACTCTTCATCGAAGCGCCGCGCTTGCTCCTGCATGACGTCCATCGACCTGAGGGCGTCAGCGAGCTCGCTTCTCTTTTGCCTTTGGCGCTCCCTCTCGGCAGCACCTGTCTTTCTCGGATGCGCTACATGACCGGTAACCGGTGTCGCGCTGGTGTATTTTCCAAAGAATATTCGATTGCCACCGAATCGTTCGTCCATCACGGTGTGGGCCTCTGGCGAGTCCAGCGCCTTGCGGAGACGCGTCATTTGGTCTTCAACCAGAGCATTCATGGGATACAGGATGATCGCGCGAACCGCCTTGGGACGGCGTTCGTGTATTCGGCGTGCACGAAAGGGGGCGGACTCGCTCCGCCACCAGCGATCTTCAAGAAATTCGGCTCCTGGCGGGGCCCAGTCGACCGCTTCTGCGCAAAGAGCTGCAAAAATCGGCAGAAGAAAAGATTCGGTTTTCCCTGAGCCAGTCCCGGACGTCACGATTCCCGGGTGTCCGGGCTGGCTTCCCCTCCCGAGCATGGCGGCCTGATGGGTGAATAGCTCGAATAACGCCTCTCGCCTGACGCGACCTCCCGGAGCGCTCTTCCCAGCAAACAGCCCCGAAAGCGCAAGCTCCGCGAGGGCGACGCGCGCCGGCTGCCCGAGGTGGCTGACCGGGTTTCCATCGAAGTCCTCGACTATTTGCTCAAGGCGCCAAGTCACTTGCCGATATCGCGGCACAGGCTCGATCAGCGGAAGCGTCATGAGCGTCCCTTCACTTTCGAGAAGGCTTTTTCGCTCTGCCGTCAACCGTGGCACTCTGACACGGAACGCGGTGTCGAGATAGGATAGAATGAAATCACGAATTCGCTGAGCCCCGCCTAACGGATCGATCATTGCTTGCACCCCGACCGTTTAACCTTCGAAACCCATCGTTGCAGCGAGCTTTCCGAAGCTGCGCTGGACGTGATTGGTTGGATTTTGCAGCACACCAGGATTGTTCTGGAAGTTCGCAAACTCGCACGCGAACCGGAGCGCTTCGTCGACCTCCACGGTTGCAAGCACAGATTTGAACACCCTCACGGCTCGTCTCGCAACGCCTTGCGACTCACATACGCGCGCCAGTTCTGCGCTCAGCTTGTTCAGACTCTCCGCCGGACAATGGCTCAGCAGCTGTCCGTTCAATCTGCCCGCGGCAGAATGCTTCCCATCCTCCGCCTCGTCGAAGATTGCGGATACCACGCCAGCCTTCGTCGCTTTCGCTTCAAACGGAATCGCTTTAAGCAGATTTTCCTTACCTTCAGCCGCCATCATCTCGGATCCATCGAAAAGTGTTGCGCAGAACAGCAGGTGGTCGCAGATCAGACTGGGTCATTCGCAGGAATTGGGACATCCAGTTTCTTACGGGTGCATTCGATATGTCCTCAATAACCACCAATGTCGGAGCATCCGGATCGGCAGCGGCAGCGTTCCATGCACTTGCAATGACGGTAGGCTCTCCTGTCGCCGCTCCCCTCCACAGATCATCAAATCCGATCGTCGCTGGATCTACCGAGAGTCTCCACATTTGGCCGTCCAGCACGGAACGAGTGTATCCTGCGAGCAGAGCCTCGACATCTCTCCCGAACAAGAGCGGAACTTCTCCACCTCTGAGGAGAGCATCGAATTCAAGCATTTCAGCCAGATCGAACCCGGTTCTTTCCGCCAGCGCTCGCAAACATTTCTTCAGTTCACGGATTCCAAACTCCACGCCGCCATTGTTCCGCGGACGATTCCAAACTACAGCCTCAGCAGCCCCGCTCTCGCGCTGTGGAGTTGCGTAGCGGCCTACCGACTCGATGACGTCGGCGAAGCTCTTCAGGAATGCCTGACCTTCCGATACGATAGCCGCGCGTTGCAGCTCGTGATTGTCCGAGATTTTCGAGAGCTCGATTCTTGAACGCTGAACCGTTTCCTCAAGATCGGCGACTTCTTGTGACAATTGATCTCGTTGCGCGATCTGATCCCCCAGTTGCTGCAGGATTTCCGACCTGATTGCCGGCTCAAGCTCGGCATGGACCTTCGCGGTGGCAACTGCAGTGGCCGCCGAAATCCTCTCTTCGAGCTTGTGCGCTATTGACGGAGATTTCATGAGTTCAGCAGCGAGCGTCTCGACGAATCCGAGGTTCGCCTCAACGCTGAACACGAAGGACTTCAGTCGCTCTCGCGTCGCCTCGATTTCTCTGAGATCCGCCCCCAAGACCTCTCCGCTGCGAACCGCCAAGGCCAATTTTTCTATAGCTCTGCGGCTTACGTCCCCCATTCCTTCTTCAGCGTGAAACGAGTTGGAGCGCTTCAGCCTTCGCAGCGTCCGTTGCATGAAGTCGGCGTTGGTGGACCAGTCGACGGCGCCGATGGACTCGATTGGATCCGTTGGGCACAAGAACAAGCGCCCCTCCAACCTTTCTCCCTGAAGATGGTGCGGCGCAAGACGAAAGAGCGTCAGTCTCTCCAGTCCTTGAAGATCTCTCGGCCGCAGCCTTCTCGTCACGGGATCGAGATCGAGATGAAGTCTGACGCACGACCGCCCCTTCATAGCGATGATCACTTCGGGGGTGGATGCTTGCTCAGTGGCGAGCCCCTCCTCCACCACCGCGCATCTGACCTCCTCGGGGCTCTGGAAATGCGAGAAATCCAGGATCTCTATCGGCTCGTGAGCATCGAGAACGACATATTGATCATGCTCTTCCTTTGAGCTCGTTCTTTTGTTTTCCTCGACTCGGAAATAGCGGACCGTCCCTTCCGGGCACCTGAGAGTATTTTTGTCGAACGAGAATACATTTCCTGCCGGAGGAAACTGGCGTTTCCTATCGGCGATACGTGTCCACCCATGCGTCGCTGACTGCGCGAGCGGCTCCAATCGCGTGAACTTCTCGTGAAAGAAAAGACAGCGTCCCAGGAAGTACTGGTTAGGACCGACCTTGCTCAAATCTCACCCTCTCCGCATTGATGGCAGCTCGAAAAAACTTCTCGCCGCGCGCGGTTCGAAAATGAAATGCCGCGCGGGAGTTTGGAATGATCTCTTTCTCGAACAGCTCTGATCCAAGACGCTCGCCCAACCAAACCATGTCGGTTTCATCGACAGGATATGCGTAGCGAAATTCGGAACTGTCGCCTACGATTCCCGGAGCAATGAGGTGTCGCAGCCGCAGTCGATCGACAGCCGCGTCAGGAAGCTTACCATCCGATGTCTTTGCAAGGAGCCAACGGCCCCTCTTTTCAAAGAGCGGCCTCCTTGCCAATCGGTAAGCTTCCAGGATCGCACACGTTCGATTCGCGAACAGTGCCTCTGAACCGTCGCGGCGCACCACGCGATACAGATCGGGAGAATCGCGAGTTGGCCGGATCCAAGTCTCGAGCTTAACCGGCGAGGCTCCAAGGTCGCTCGTGTAGGAGAACCGTTCGTATTTCCAGTCCCACCGACTCGCAAGCTCCCGGCGATCGAAATTTTCGTGCTGGTTGCTCCAGCATAGCGGCGCCTTCTGCATGTCCTGTACGATCGGCCTCTGCAAATCCAGTCCGAATGCTTTGGACAACTGCGTCGCGTCGACGCGGGAGGCCTTGATTAGCGGTACGGCCCAGTATCCCGCAGTTGCGTCAATCTCCACTTGCCCGCCAAGTTCTTCCACTAATCTCGTGAAGCGCTCTCTTGATACCTCACCAGTCGCGCCGCTCAGGATAACCGTTCCGCCGGCTTGAATGAGCTTGATTGGCGAGAGATACCATCGACGCGCTTTCCATCCTCGCGCAACCCACGGATCAAGCCAACGTGAGTCCCTCAGCGCTCGAAGCAGGTCCCACGGCCGCGGACCTTGAGCTCCAGAAATCCTTGTAAGTAGCGGGATCAGATCCATTTCACTCCAGCCGCTCCGCCCACCCGCATATACCGCTTCGAGCAGATCGTTCATCGAATCGCTGATATGCCCCGCAGAGCTCCCAACGGGAGGAGCTTGGCGAATTTCGACTTCCCTGAAGCCACGTGTTTCGGCATCTCGGCGCCAGGCCGCCGGGTTGGGAGCGCTCAACGATGGATGCACAACAGCTTGATCGATGAAGGTCAAGCTCAACTCGGAAGGCGCATCTCGATCGGACTCGGACGCGGAAATTCGCCAACGGCCGGACAATCGCTCGGCGGACGAGAGCTGGATCTGGTCGTACTGGACCCGATCGACCTTGAGCGCGCCCAATTCTGCTCTCTGAGGTTCGACAGCGACTTTGACGCCTGCATGCGCTCGAACTATAGGCAGGAGCGAACGGCGACCGAGATACATTCCAGCCGTCTTGATCCCTCCTTCAGCCACCAGACGTTTAAGCCCCCCCGAACGGGGGGACACCAAGCCAAGCGCAGTACAAATGCCTTCATACTGGCTCAGTCCGATCTGCTCCGACATCCACCAGAGTGTCGACGCTTTCCTCAGTCGAAAGTATCTGGAACAATGCTTGCTAAGTCGGTCATGCACCAGGACACGCACGTAGCTCGAATCTGGATGTTGTGACCACGCCCAACTACCCCAGCCGTCCTCCTTAAACACCAACAGGCCCTTTGTCGCCTCTCTCGATGCCTTGTACAGAATACCGTCGAGTCGGCTAGAGTTCGCGATCAGAGCTTGCAGTACATCGTCGAGACCGCCGGAAAGGATGTAGCCGCCGCGATCCACATGCTCCCACCTTTCATCTGCTTCTACCTTGCTCTCGCTTATTGCTTCAGCCTGAGGTTCACCGTCCAAATCCGGAAGCAACCGCAAACATGATGCACCAGTGGATCTGTTGGAATCCACCTGATGAGCGGTTTCCTTGACAAAACACCAGAAGGCGTGATCCAGGAGAAGTCGGTCACCCGCTCGAAACCGTTTCTCGAACTCAAAGAATGCGGCCTTGAATCCATCCGACCAGGGATATCGATCGATCTGCCTGTGAAAGAAATGAATTACTCGGGACGGATCATCGACCGAACCCGATAGATCCGCGGCAATGCTTTCATAACGATCGCGGTCACGCCGAGAGGGAAAGGCGATTTTCAGCGAGAAGCCGATCTGTGTCATCGCTCCAGGATCAGGAAGCGTGACCCTTCTGAAGGGGAGCCCCTTCGCTCTGGCGGATTCAGACCACCTTGCCAGTCGCTTCCACAATTTGGAAGTTCCGCTTAGGTCCGATATTGGCAAGCGGAAACCGAGTAGAAGCTTGAGACGGTCTCGATAGTTGCCTTCGTCCGCCACTTCAGTCGAAACCGATGCAATGAGACAGCTCAAGACAAGCCATCTGAAGTAGCCTGGTCCCTCGCCTTGCCCTACGAGGACCGGGCTTCCCCATGTAAGGGCGTCCACGACGGAAGATCGCTCGGCAAACGAGGCCAAGACCCGTTCGGAGACATCGTTCGGATCACCGACGCCGAGGGCCGAAGCCAGCCGTTGAGGCGATGTATCGATGTACTTCAGCGGAGCGGACCCAAAGGGACCATCCGTGCGAAGGTAGTACCGGACGAGCGCACTTTCCAAAAAATCGGATCGGAACGAATTCCTGGTTTTCTGTGCAATCGACATCACTGCGCACCCCCTGCGCAGCGCCATTGATAGTTGAATTTGAACTATGATTGCAACTTTGGCCGTCTTGTTCGTTCGGAGTGTTCACGAGTTGCTGCTTTGCGAAATGACGCAGATAGCATGCTTTGAGCGTTCGGCAGATGAGTGTGCCTTTCTCGGGCTAAGGCCCTAATGCGGATTGAGCTTCAGAAAGGCCTGCTGCGACTGACTTGCTAGGACGGCTTACCATCATACTTTAGAAGGGTGCGGGGGCCGCGCGGCGGCGAATTGCGACGGCCGGCCGGTAAGCATTGCTTCCGATCAATTGGCGCCAACAGACCAACCCTGCTCAAGCAAACATTCGTCTGTGCGGCGACGCGGCGCGCATTGTCTGGCATCGCCGCGCGAAGCCTACACAGGACGAGCTTGGGTTGACTCCAGGCGGCGCAAGAGGGCCTGCAATCTGCAAGCACGACAACGATGCGTGAACCGCTCCGTATTATTGCGGATAGAGATCGAAAGGTGGCGCGGGCGTAGCCTGCAAGCTGACCAGAGGTGGGGTGTCATTCTCGGAGTCCAACCAGCCAGTGTATTTCTGCAAGACCGCCTTGAGCCGGGTACGTTGGCTCGCGGGAAAGGTATGCAGTTGGGTCCGACACGTTACCTTGGAGCGCTCTCGCCGCCAGCTCTCTTGGAACACCTCCATCAACGTGAATTCAAGAATGTCCAATGGATGAGCAAAGAAGGAAGGCACACGCGGCAGCTCCCTGACCTCCCCGACGAACTGAATGTGCAGCGTCGGATGTCCGACCTTGTTGGGGTGGACGTCGAAGTGGCACTCTGTACAGTCGCCATCGCCTTCGCTCCACATCAGCTTTATGGAAGTACCCCCCGAGGTTACGATCAGGCGATCCTTGTCGTCCTCTGCCAAGTTGCCCTTGAAGTTGAACGAAACTTCCGCCACGAGTTCTTTTGCGAACTCGCCGTGACTGCGATAGCTCTTGCTTGGGCGCGTCCTGATGGGCTGGGCGGCTTCGCCTTGTCCGGTGCCCCACCGTACGCTGCCGTCTGCCTGTTTCGCGTTCGCCACAGCCGTCGCCAGTTGCGCCTGCAAATTGTCCAATCGCCTGTGGTTCGCCAAGAACTTGGAACTAGCTTTTGAAAATGCACTCAGGTCGCTTTGCATTAGCTTTACGTCGAATATCACGGGCAAGGAAGGCTCCTCAAACTAAGTCGTTCGGATCAGCCATTGCCGTGAGCACGGGATCGGCTTTCACGTCGGCTTTCAACATCCAAGGCTCCAGCGCTTCGGCTGGCCATCCAGGCGGATGAACCTGGATCGCTTCCTCGATCGAGCCGATGTCCGACTCGAGGAGGTCGTCATCCCAAATCACGACGTGAGACGATGAGGGCTTTAGCTCTCCGAACTCAAATCTAGGAACTGCCGATTTGAGCGCTTCGAGGCGTGTGCCGCTTTTCGCGGTTGCCTCATCCAACAACCAGACGAGCTGGTCTATGCCCGGTCGCCACCACCGCCGACCCATGAAGCTCGCCAATGGTCCGGTGTACCTGGCGCGCTTCAATTCGATCAGCCATTCGGTCGACGGATCTAGGTCTACCAGCTGCGTGAAATCTTCCACCGATATTCCCAATGCCCAAGCCGCATAGAAATCGGATAAGAAGAGTCCGGGGTATGGCAGCGCCCTATGACATAGCCATCGCACAATTTGGGATGCGCCGCGAGCTGATTGAGGAGCGCCGTCTTCTGTTTGATCGACCGGGGGCCTGGCGTTCTGGAGCTCCTCTCTAGCCTGATCAGACCACACGCCGTGCGTGGGCACATCCAGAATTTTACCGATCTCGGCCAAGCTGGCGCCGTCAGTCCCAACGCCAGCGCGGATCTGTTGAAATGCCTCTGTCAAATCGGCCAGACGTTGCGTGGCTCGCTCATCATTCTTGAACAGAATCCATTCTACATCGAGAGCAGGAGCCAGCCGATGCTCACGACTGACGAACGATCCCTCGACTGGGAGAGCCGGTCCAACGGCTGGAATCTCGTTGGCAAACACTTCGACATCGTTCGTGAACATCACGATCGGCGCAAGCGGTTGCTTGTTGGAACGCGACCAGGAACGAAGATGCGACACGAAGCTCGAGCCGTCTTGAGCATCCAGCGAAATCGAGATCGGCGAGTCGTGGAATTTTTGGTCGAGCAATATCAGGCATGCCTCGCCGACCCATTTCGAAACCGATTGTGAGAATACCTCTCGGTTGGCGTTCGGATCGACGACCTCCAACATGTATCCGTCCGGTATTTTGGGTCTGACTTCGTTCTCGTCGTCGTCGATGGCGAGAATCAGCGGCGGCTTGCTCATGATGTGGGTATCCGGGCCTCGATCGCTGTGGCAAAGCCCCTGGAAGGGGCAACGAACTGAATGTCTCCACCGTACTCGTCCAGAAGACTCTTGGTGACCGTGAGGCCCAATCCCATGCCTTGCCCCAAAGACTCGTCCACTTCCGAGGTTGAGGATCGGAATGGCTCGAACCATCTGCCGGCGGTCTTCAGATCGACCGCATCACCTGAGTTTTCGAAGCGGATGATCAGTTCGCCGTCGTCGGCCGCGGCTGAAACCTTGATCACCCCTTTTTCGCCCGCAAATTTGATCGCATTGCTGAGGAGATTGTTGAAGATGGCGGAGACTTCGGCCGGAAACATCGCTGGGGTTTTCGTGCTTGCGGGAATATGGGTCTTGATTTCGATACTTCTCTTCTCGATCGAAGGTCTGTGGAAATCAAGGACCTTTTCGAAGCGCTCCAGCAGCGGTTGCTTGGACCTGCGACGGCGGCCTTCGATACCCGTCATGTCGGCCAGATACACGGCATTTCGTCGAAGTCTGTCGCGAATGTCACGGCAATCCTTCGCAACCGCACTGATGCGCCGCGACAGCTTCTGGTCCGTGATCGACTTGGCGAGGCCTTCCAAGCTCTGTGCGACTCCCTGAGAAAGGATCGCCAGCGCATTGACCTCATGAATGAACGCCGCCTGCTCCAGGCCCATCGAGGCAAGGACGCGATACATTGTCGCTTCCGAAGCGCCCTCCTCGATCAGCTCCTTGGCCGAGGACAAGGTCTTCTCGACGGAGGAGATCGTTTCCTGAACCGAAGTTGTATCTCCGCGCGCCAAAGCTGCGCGGGCTTGCCTCAACGAGCCGATGGCATCGCTCTGCATGTTGTTCACGAGATGCGAGGTCGGCGCCTGTGAAGCCGGAGAGGCTGGAACGGCCCTTCTCTGTCGCTCCTGCTCCTGCTTGCGCGCCTGCGTGCGCACCACTCTCGCCGAGTAGTTCTGACGGATCTGGAGATCGATGCCGAGCCTGACCATGTCCCCGATGAAGTCGAACTCCGGGCCGGGAAGGAAGCCTTCGCGGTTGACCAGCATTTTCAGGTCGCCTGCATGTGCCCTTGTGAGAAACACCGCCCCGAACCACATCTTGTTGCCTTGAAGCGTCAGCGCCTCGTTGGGATCGCCCTCGGGAAGCTCCCAGTCCGAGAACCTACGCAGCCTTCCGAGCTCGCCTCTGCCGCGCGAACGATAATCACGGTCGAGATCGAGCCAGTCGTCGGAAGGATCGCCATACGGCAGGACCCGAAACCCCTCGTAATAGACCCTAATTCCAGCCAGCGCCGCGGGCCAGGCCGTGTGTTGGCGCTGAAGGATTCGTGCCTGAAAGCCCACCGCTGCTGCATCCTTGTCGAGCTTGCGCTTGAGTTGAAACCCCTCGGCATGCGGCAATTCCTTGCGCATGGCCTTGGTCGGCAGCACTGCCAATTTCAAGGTCCGGTCTTCGGCATCGCAGTCGATTTCGATCACCCAGGCAGCGCTTTCGATGGAGCCCGGAATGTCCGGTTCTCTCTGCGAGAACTCGCCGGCAAACTCGATCTTGAAACCAGCTTCGCGCTGTGCATCGCGAACGTTGACGACCGGAAGGATAGTACGCCCTTCGACCAGTCCCTTCGGGAGGGGCGCCATCAGAGCCGCTGGCGGGGTGAGAGTGATGACCTCGCGGAAGAACGTATCGAGTGTCCTTGCGCTCCAGGCGCGACGCAGTTTTTTCAGGATCAGGCGCGTTCCGGCGGGTCTGCCTTTCAGTTCTTGTTGGGGCAGTACGTGAGTCGCGACCGACTTCGATTTGGCGACCTGCTGCAACGTTTCCAGCCTCTCGACACCGTCCCAATCGATCGTAGCTCGAACACCTTTTCCGGCAGGAAAGCCGGTTTCGGGATTGCGTTTCGCACCGTTCCACTTGCGGGATATGATTTCGAGATTCCGCGCAAGCTTGTGCGCTGCCAGGCGGCCGACGCCCTTTTCTCCCGTGAATCTGCGCTTGAACCAAGGAGACCGTCTGTCGCTCGTGTTTTTCGTTCGTCCGGCGATACGCAGGAAGCCTTTCTCGAAATCTTCGACATCCATGCCGATCCCATCGTCCTCGACGATGATGCTGCCCTTCTCCGGATTTTCCAGGTTGGTGCCAAGGATCGTGACCTTCGTCGCATCGGCGTCATACGAGTTCTTCACGAGCTCAACCACGGCCGTCGAGTCGCGCCCGACGAGCAATTCGCCCAACTCGCGAAACAGCTTGGTGTCTACCGTGAACTCTGCCATCGCAAGCCAAACGATTCCGCATCAAAACGATAAATGGCTAAGCCAATTCTATGCAGTCGAGAAAACGCTTGTAACACCTGAAATACCCGCCCTTCACCCTGGGGGCGATCTTCTCGAGAGCGCGAGCCAATCCACCATCTCGCAATTGTTCGTACAGCTCGTGCATCATTCGCTCTTCGTCCGCGAAGATTGCATAGACGCCGTGCGAGGGGATTGAACCGGAGCGATCGAGAGCGAGGCGTGGGATTTTCGCCAGCTCTGGTAGCAACAGTTTAGGCCGGTCCCAGCCGGAAGCAAGGACCTTGTCGATCGGGCTGTACCAAGCTGCTCCATTGATGACGATGGCCCGCCGCGTCAACTTCGCTCTGAAACGACCCAGTCGGGCCGACAGAAGAGGGTATTTTCTGAGGTCCAGCAGGTTTCCGCTGAAATCGTGCATCGCGATGATGCGCTTTCCCTTCCAGCTGATGTTTCCTTCTTGGATTTCGGATGCCTCCACCCACGGGCGCAGGAGTTCGGGCTCGACGTCGTTCTCGTCCGGTCCCAGAACGAACGCCGCCGTATGCCCCAGCGCAGGGCCGACTCGTACCATGAACCCCGCTTCGCGGATCGTGTTCGAGGTCGACCGTCGGGGCTGCCCGACGGGCTTGCAACGGGCAGCTATCAGGATGCTCGGATAAGCATCCACGTCCTTCACGAACGCCTTGGAGGAACACAGCCGATGCTCCGACGAGATGTGGAGCTGAGGCAGCCACTTTCGCCGGAAAGATTCGGCAAAAGCCATGAAGCGCCATCTATCGGAGCAAAGGAAGCCGCATTTTCCGTCGAGAGCGAGCCGGCTGAGTGCGATGTCCAGGAACGGAAGAAATAGATCTCCCCCCGTGAATTCCTTGGCGATGCTCGCGTCGTATTCGGCCTTGAGTCGCGGCGGAATCTTCGACCAGCGTACATACGGAGGATTGCCGACCGCGTGAGTGAAAGAGCCGCCCACGGGCGGCGCAAGAAGGAAATCACCGCAGGTCACCCATCTGCGGGCCAGTGCATTGGCGGTCGTGGAACGAATTTTCAGCTCGATGAGCGCCTGAGCAATCCTGGATCGGGCGCGTTTTGCCTCTCGTGGGTGCAGCTCGAAGGATGTGATACAGGACGCCAAGTTTCCGACTGTCGGTTCGAGCCCGAACTTTTCGCAAGAGGCTACCAACCGACGGGCGGCTTCCACCACGAAGGCGCCATCACCGGCAGCCGGCTCGAGCAGCCGCTTGTTGAACAGCTTGACCCGGGGTACCCAGCCGACTTCATCGAGAATCGATCCGACAACCTCCGGTTTGGTATAGATTCCGCATCTGTCGTGGAGTTTCTGAACCTCCACTTTCCTTGGGACCGCTGATCGTCGCCGGCCGGGACTGTCAGATAACTGTCGATGACTGGCCTCTTGCATGCGTTATCCGGGCGATTCCTCTGGACGGTCTTTCCTGCGGACGTAAATAGTGTATCGCTACAAGCTCTTAACAGGTTAACAAGATGCCGATTGCGGGACTTTTTTCGGGCATAGGGGGATTCGAGCTCGCTTTCTCTCAGGCTGGTTACCAGACGAAGCTGCTTGCGGAGATCGATCCCGCCGCCCAATTGGTGCTCAAGGAGCACTTTCCGCAGGTGGCTCATTTCGGAGATGTCGCGGACATCGAGGCCTTGCCACCGGACACCGAGATCTTGACCGCCGGGTTTCCCTGCCAGAACCTCAGCATGGCAGGCGACAAGACGGGCATCCAAGGCAGTAAATCGACCGTCGTCGAGCGGATGTTCGAGCTGATCGAGAAGTCCCATGTGCCGACGGTCGTCATCGAAAACGTCTACTTCTTGCTCCAGTTGGATCGCGGCAACGGCATGCGTTGGCTGGTTGAGCAATTCGAGCGCCTGAACTACTCCTGGGCCTACAGGGTGCTTGATACCATGGGATTCGGGCTGCCGCAGCGCCGGCGGCGCGTGTATCTGGTAGCAAGCCAGAAGCTCGATCCCAGAGATGTGCTTTTGGCCGACGAGACTGATGCTCCAGTGCCCCCCGAGCGGACGCTTCGGAAGCCTTTGGGCTTCTATTGGACCGAAGGACGGTCGGGCATCGGATTGACCGTCGACGGCATCCCGCCACTGAAGGTCGGATCCTCGGTCGGGATTCCTTCCGCCCCCGCGGTTCTGTTTCCTGACGGGGAGGTCCTGATGCCGAGTCTTTCCGCCTGCGAACGGCTTCAGGGGTTTGCTCGGGGGTGGACGCACGCTTCGACGCAGCATCCGGGAAGAAGGGCGGAGTGGCGATTGATGGGTAATGCCGTATCCGTTCCGGTGGCACATTGGGTCGCTCAAAGGTTGAAATCTCCCGGCAAGCATCGAGAATTCGTGGAAACGCCCATTCGTGAGGGCAAGATGTGGCCGGATGCCGGATGGAATGTGGGGCGGGGGCGCGTCGGCGTGATCGCGAGCGACAGGCCGATCATTGCGCCTCGGCAGTCGATTTCCGATTTCCGGGACGACACCTGGATGCGCTTGTCGGATCGGGCCTTGGATGGGTTCATAAAGCGCGCCGAGGAAGGCGGGCTTTGGCTACCGGCCGGATTTCTTGAAGCCTTACGAAGCGCCAAAAGAAAGATGCCGAAAGCGGCTTGACCTAGGTGGCTAACTATGCAGCCCATGTCATCAAAACAAAGATCGAGGAAATTATCCTCAACCGGAGCCGACGGACTTGAGCCGATATCACCAGCCAGATCTGCTCTGATGTCCAGAATTGGACCAAAGAACTCTCGTCCCGAAATCGTGGTTCGGCAGGTCGCTCATAGGCTGGGCTACAGGTTTCGACTGCACCGGCACGACCTGCCAGGAACGCCTGATATCGTCTTTCCTGTCCTGAAGCGAGTGGTCTTCGTTCACGGATGCTTTTGGCACCGTCATCGGAATTGTTCGCGGACGACGACACCCAAGACGCGCGCAGGTTTCTGGGCTGAGAAGTTTGAAAAAAACGTCGCGCGAGATGCCAGAAACATCAGGCTCCTGCGAAAGGAGGGGTGGCACGTCCTCACGATTTGGGAATGCGACACTTTCGATGTCGATCGAGTGGCCAAGCTCCTTCTCAGATTTCTGCGCCCGCACGGCATGAGCCGCCGACCCGACGCGAAGCGGCGCGCGGCGCCCGCGCTATACCTCTCAGCAAGACGCTATCGCCTCAGTGATGCGAGGCGGATCAGCGATGGTGCGCCAAAATAACGCCGGCCTGAAGAGCTGCAGCAAAATAAAGCCCACGCGGGCAGCCGAGCGTTCAGCCCTGCTTGCTCCTTCAGCGCCTCTCGATAAGTCCGCTCTCGTCCCATTGGTGCCTGGTGAAAGCTTTCTTCACTACCGCGACCGCGACCAATTGATCTCCCAACGAATAGGTGCAAGGCGGCGGACGCTCCGTCGCTGCGCACGTGGAGATCCAGGATGCGTGGATCGCTGTCCTCGGCAAGCCGCCGGTTACGCACACGCTTCACTGCTGCGCCGACGCGAGACAGGCCAATGTCGACAGCGTGGCGACCTGCGAAACCACGGAGTACAATTATTATCATGCGCGCGAGAGCCCACTTTTGGGCAAGGCTCTGCATGCGCTGGCGGGCCCTGTTGGCCAGACCCGGACCAAGGTGATCGTGAAGGATCCTCCGACGGTCGTATGGGCGAAGCAGCCCGTCATCTCGAAGAAGACGTTGGTCGCGCAGACCGCCGCACGGAATCCCGGCTGCGGCGCCGGCATGGACAGCAATGCGATCTACCCCTCCCATCCCGGCGGCTTCTTCGTTGCAAACACGCGGACCACCCTCCATTCAACGAACGGCCCGGAGTCCTACACCGAAACCTTCATCGAGCCTGACGTGATCACGGCTTCGATCACGCAGTCCACCGGTGCCTGCGAGCCATCAGAAGACCGCAAGGGGCCAACTGCAGGAGAACTGTCCGACGTCCGTCGACTAACGGCCTCGGAACGCGCGTTGCGCTGGTCCTCCCACGAGGACCAGCGCAACATCGTTTGTAGGGGAACGCAAAGACCGCGCGTGGTCTTGTTGGTATTTCTGTTGGTATTGGCAGTAGTCGGCGACGGAGATCACCGCAACTTCAACGGTTTCGTATTAAGTAATTGCCAGCCAGGGGCAGGTCGCAGTGAAAGTTGCGAATGGCGCGATTAGGCTTTTTTCTTCTCAACGTTCTACGGTATTCTTTTGGTCAACCGCGAACTTCGGCTGTCCCAGCCGAAGTCAAAATGAGCGCTCAACAACTTTATTGGGACGACAAGGACGAGAACGCAGATGATTTGCAGCAACGTCCTCCGTCGTCATCAAAAATGACCACCTGAGGAATAGCGCGTTCAAGGCGGGGTTGCTTCCTTTAAGTGCACGTCCATTAGTTCGACATGTTGGTGTCAAGGAGCGCCAGAAGTGAGCGCACCACTACTAGTCGCCGACGTCCGATTGTTGTCGTGACGATACGCCCAGCTCCAATCAACTCGTAAAGCTTCGTGCGTGCCAAGCCAGTCACTTCGCATGCATCGTCAATAGAGCAGGTTAGCCGCTGCGCGAATGGCGTCGAGCTCGGTTCTGCGGCAATCGGAGCGGATAGACTGACTCGTGACTGTTGTCCGCCAGTTTTGTCTCGTCGACTGTACCTCACGTGGCCCTCCTATTCGCACAAAGCTCGACGGGACGAGAGTCGACAGTGCGACGGGCAACGTCAATGCGAACACCCGAGGGCGCTCGCGTATGAGAGCGCACGTTAGCGGCGGTTTGAATGTTTCCGGACACCCAGGGCGACGAGGTCATTTTTTGCGAATGCGCCAGCCACAGTAAGGCATCGCGCCGAGGCTATTCTGCCAATATCGGCAGCAAATTTCGCAAGCGTTCGCCGCTGTTCACCAGCGTCTTATTCAACCATTATTCAACGAATGCGGCAGGTGAGCAACTAAGTGCTTGAGTTTGTTGGCGCTCCCTAGGGGAATCGAACCCCTGTTTCAGCCTTGAGAGCGCTTTGCTGGAATCACTCGATCCAGGGAATTGGATAGTGGCGGATCCGAGACAATGCCGGATCCGTTCATTTTCCTTCACACCGAAGACAACCTAAGGCCGGACTAAGCCGCGTCTGAACCGTGCCAGACACTTGAATTTCGGTCTCGCTTAAGCGAGCGCGCTGCACTAGCGCTCTCGTGGTAGCTACCCGGTAGCTACGACAATCCGCAGCCGTCGATGTTATTTCATAAGCATCTGATTTTGCTGGTACAGTTGGGTGGGCTCGAACCACCGACCTCCTGTTCCACAGACAGGCGCTCTAACCAACTGAGCTACAACTGCATCCTGACGCGCGGCCCGCTCAAGCGGGGCGGCGATTTCGGGCGGAAACTAGGTGCAACGCCCGCCTTTGGCAAGCGCTTAACGCGCCGATTTCCGCTCTTATCTCGGGCCGCTTAACGGTCCCCGTCCAGCAAAAAGGCCCGGACCGTCAAGGCCCGGGCCTTTCGCTGAGATCCTGCGGACCGCGATCAGGCGGCGGGCTTGTAGAACTTCGAGGCGCTGGCCTTGATCGGCTCGGCGGTCTCGCTGGCGACCTTCTGGCCGAGCTCGGCCAGTTCCTTGGCCTGCGCAGTGTAGGTCTCGAACTGCTTGCGGGCGTGGGAGGTCCACAGCTCGACCGCTTCGGTCGGCGACTTCACGCTGAACAGCTCCTGGGCGAAGTCGAGCGACGAGGTGGTGTTGGCCTTGAAGAACTCGATCAGCTTGGCCGAGTAGGCGCTGGCGCCCTTGCTCACCGAGGTGAACACGGCTTCGACCGTCGAGTTGTGGGTCTCGGCAGCGTCCTTGAACTTGGCGTAGCTGTCGCGAGCCTGCAGCACGCCCTTTTCGGCGAACGCGCGCATCTGCTCGGGAACCTCGAACGGGATAATGGAGGCGGAGAACGGATCGGACGGGTTGGTCATACGTGTAATCCTTCGCAACGGGTGAGTAGATGTGACCATTGCGAACGTCCCGGAGCCAGCAGGCCGGGAACGTTGAAATGGATCACGCTGCCTTGATTCACGGGATTGCCTTCGTCGGGCGCGCCTAATAAACACCCATATCATGTCAATATTGTGCAACGCAACGTGAGATCGCGTGCGACGCCACATTTTTTACGTGACGGAATATGGGGTTACCGCACCCAACCAGGATTGGGGCCAAAATCAGCCTGAGTTTGGCCCCCGGGCCAGTCCTTCCCAGTTCGTGCCTCAGCTCTTGGGTTTGACCGCATCCATCGCCGCGCGGCTGACCGCCTGGCCCATTTCGCTGGCCTGCTCGGCGAGCGAGCGCATCTGGCCCTGCACATATTCGCTGTGCAGCCGCATCACCTCGGTGAGGTCCTTCGCCTTGAGCAGCGACTGGGCGTAGTCGAGCGACGACTGCACGTTCTTTTCCGCATAGGACAACGCCTTGGCCGACAGGTCCTTGGCGCCGGCGCGCATCGTGGCGTTGCGCTCCTCGATCTTGCCGGCGGTGTCCCTGGCGTTGGTCACGAATTGCTCGAAAGCCTTGCGTGCCTGATCGAAGCTTGCTTCCGCCATCGACCGCATATCCTTGGGGATCTCGAACTTGGGGATCTCGAAATGGTCACGCCCGTTGTCACTCATGGTCGTTCTCCCTCGCTTGGTGATCTGCCCGCCGCTTGGCCTTGCGGGCGCGCGGCAGGAATATCGCGGCACTGCAACCGCAAGTGTGACGCGGTGCCACCAGGCGCCGCAACACGCTGTCGCAGCCACTGCCTCTGCCCCGACAACGCTAAACCGCTGTGGATCGTTCAGCCAAGTTAACGTTATCCCGGCTTTGGCGGGGGCAGTTTGGCCGCGGACATGGACCTGCCGCCCCCCGCTTGCGATACTAACCTTCTGTTAAGGCTGTCGTCCTGCGGCTGCCGGGCCTTCGGCAAAGCTAGGAAGAAAGCCAAACCTATGCGGTCAAATCGTGCGTGATGAGTGACGCGGAATTCCAGATCCAGGCGCTCGGCGATGTCAGGCTGGCGGACCATGCGACGAGCTCCCTGCCGGCATGGCTGTGGTCGGCCGACGGCGCACGGATTCTGTGGGCCAATCCGGCCGGTGCGCAGGTATTCGGTGCCGCTAACGGCACCGAGCTGGCGAAGCGCGTCTTCGGTCCGGCCGATCCGCATCGCCGCCAGGTCGCACGGCTCGGCCCGAGCCTCGGCAGCAACGGCGCGGTGCGGCTGGAGCGGCTGCGCGGCTTCGGCGCGGCGCCCGGCATGCTCGCGACCTGCGGCTGCATCCGCATCGAGCTGCCCGTCGGCAGCCAGGGCATCCTGATCTCGGCGCTCGATGCGACCGGCCGCAGCATGCCGCTTGCCGAGCGCTTGCTGCGCCTGGTGCAGGGATTGCCGCGTCCCGCTGCCGCCTTCACCAGTGACGGACTGTTGATCGCAACCAACGAAGCGGCACGTGCGCTGCCCGGCCTGCACGATCTCGGCGAAGCCGGTCTCGATGCGGCGCGCGACGAGGCGCTGGCGCAGGGCCGCGCTGCGGCGAGCGTTGCGATCGGCCGCGTCGTGCTGCAACGGATCGGCCGCGGCGCCGATCGCGCGCTGATCGCGCTGATCAAGCCGGCGCCGCATGTCGCTGCAAGACCTTCGGCACCGATCGTGCCTCAACCAATTGAGTCCGAGACGGCTGCGCCGACCGCACCTGAAGCGCCGGTATTATCAGCGGTGACGCCGCCGGAGACCGCAGCAACCGAGCCGCCGCCAACGCCGCTCGCCGTCGAACAGCAAGCGGCGCATCTCGAAGCCCCCGTGCAGGCCAGCGACGCGTCGGCCACCTTCACGCTGTTCGACGCACTCAACCCGACGCCGGAAGAAACCGCCGAGCCGATCATCAGCGTGCCTGAATCCGAACACGCAGACGTTGCTCCATCGCTCGCGTCAGAAGTGACGCAGGCAGAAGAAGCTCCCATCGCGGCCGCACCTCTCGACACGACACCCGACGACACTCCGGCGGTCGAGGAGCCGTTGTCGGAGGCGCTGATCGAAGCCCCTGCCGAAGCGCAGGTCGAAGCCGCGACTCTCGACACCACGCCTGACGAAAGCCCAACCGTCGAGGAGCCGCTGTCGGAAGCGCTGATCGAGGCGCCCGCTGAAGCGCAGATCGCAGAGCCTGCAGCGGAGCCTACACCTGTTCTCGAAGAGACCGCGCCTGCGCCGGCCGCGGAAACACCGGCACCGCCGGCTGATCCCGTCCCCTCGCCCTATGCGATCGCAGATCTGCCTGCGCCGCCGCCGGCCACCGACCCCGAGCCCGCGACGTCAGCACCGGCAAAGCCGCCCTCCTGGCTCGACGAGCCGTTGCCGGTGCGGCGGCATCCGCTGCGCTTCATGTGGCAGATGGACCACGAGGCGCGCTTCTCGCTCGGCTCCGACGAATTCACCCGCCTGATCGGCCTGCACACCGCGGCCGGTTTCGGCCGGCTGTGGAGCGACATCGCCGACAGCTTCGGGCTCGATCCCGAGGACCGCGTCATGCAGGCGTTCGCCAGCCACGACACCTGGAGCGGCATCACGCTGCACTGGCCGGTCGACGGCGGCGGCCGGCTGCCGGTCGAACTGTCCGGCCTGCCGGTATTCGACCGCAACCGGAATTTCGCCGGCTATCGCGGCTTTGGTGTGTGTCGCGATCTCGACGGGCTTGCGCGACTCGCCGCGTTGCGACGCTATGAGTTCTTCAGCGGCGCGGTCGCGCCGCAATCGCTGTCGGCCGATGTCGCGCCGGCGCCGCGCACCGCTGCGCCGCCCGGGCCCGCCGCGCCGCATGACGATCCTCCGCCGCATGCGGAGCCGCCGCCCGATACGACCGCAACAGCACCACCCGAGGAATTGACCGAGCCCGTAGCAGAGACTTCACACCAAGCCGATCCGGATCACGCCGTGGACACGCACGAGGACACGCACGAAGTGCGTCACGACCCGCCACCGAATGTGGTGCCGTTCCGCCCGGCCGGCGACGCGCGGCCGCCGTCGCTGACGCCGGTCGAGAACAACGCGTTCAACGAGCTCGCGCGCCAATTGTCGGCCCGGCTCGAAAGCGAGGCCGGCCTCACTGCTGCGACCAACGAGGCCGCCACCGCGGAGCCGGTTGCCGACGAGCCGCACGCGAACGAGTCGCAGCAGGAGCCGGAAGCCGTGCTCCAGCACGAAAAGGCTGCGCAGCAAGAAACCGTCGCGCAACGCGAGACGCCGGCAGAGTCGCCAAAGCCCGGCTGGCTCGCCGCCGCCGAGCCCGCGCCGCGCGCCGACTCCCGACGCGACCGCACGCTGCTCGATCTGTTGCCGGTCGGCATCCTGGTCTACCGGCTCGACCGCCTGCTCTATGCCAACCACGCCTTCCTCGCCCGCATGGGCTATGACAGCCTGCACGCGCTGGAAGCCGCCGGCGGGCTCGACGCGCTCTATGTCGAGCCCGGCGTCTCGCAGGCGAGCAGCACCTCCGGCACCGGCACGCCGGTCACGATCTCGGCCAACCAGAACGCCCAGGCCGAGCAGGTGTCTGCGGAAGCGCGGCTGCACACCATCAGCTGGGACGATGACGCCGCGCTGGCACTGATCTTCTCGCGCACGCTCGACGAGGACACCGTGGTCGCCGCCGCGCTCTCCGATCCCGAACCGGAGGCTGCAGCAGAGCCGCTGCTTGCGCCACCGCCGCCGCAGGCCGGCCACGCCGACGCCGAGGAGCTCGGCGCCATCCTCGACACCGCGGCCGAAGGCATCATCATGTTCGATGCCGAAGGCAACATCCATTCCTGCAACCGCAGTGCGGAAGCGCTGTTCGGCTATGACGGCAGTGAGTTCGTCACGCATAACCTCGCCGATTTGTTCGCGCCGGAGAGCCAGCACGGCATCTTCGACTATCTGGCGAGCGTGAAATCATCCGGCGTCGCCAGCCTGCTCGATCACGGGCGTGAGACGCTCGGCCGCGTCCGCCAGGGCGGCATCATCCCGCTGTCGGTGACGATGGGCCGCACCCGTGCCGACGGACCGAATTTCTTCGCGGTGTTCCGCGACCTCTCGCAAACCAAGAAGAGCGAAAGCGAGGTGCGCGAGGCGCGACGGCTCGCCGAGCGCGCGGCGAACGCCAAGACCGACATGCTGGCGCGGATCAGCCACGAGCTGCGCACACCGCTCAACGCCATCATCGGCTTTGCCGAGGTGATGATCGGCGAGCGCTTCGGCGCGCTCGGCAACGAACGCTATGTCGAATACATGAAGGACATCCGCGCCTCCGGCGAGCGCGTGATCGCGATCGTCAACGATTTGCTCGACCTGTCGCGGATCGAGACCGGCAAGCTCGACCTCGCCTTCACCAGCCAGAACCTCAACGAGATGGTGGAGAGCTGCGTCGCGGTGATGCAGCCGCAGGCCAATCGCGAGCGCATCATCATCCGCACCTCGCTCGCGCATACGCTGCCGCCGGTCGTCGCCGATGCCCGGGCGCTGCGCCAGATCACGCTGAACCTGATCGGCAACTCGATCCATCTCGCCAATGCCGGCGGCCAGGTGATCGTCTCGACCGCGCTGTCGGATTTCGGCGAAGTGATGCTGCGGGTGCGCGACACCGGCCAGAGCCTCAACGACAACGAGGTCGCCGCCGCGCTCGAGCCGTTCCGCGCGCCAACGCCATCCGATCAGGCCGGCTCCGGCGGCGTCAGCCTGTCGCTGACCAAGGCGCTGGTCGAAGCCAATCGCGCCAAATTCCAGATCCGAACCGGCGGCCGCACCGGCACCTTGATCGAGGTGACCTTCGCCCACGCCGCCGCAAGGGCGTGACCCTCGGCGACACGCGAGCGGTCAACAGCTTCCTCGCTTCCGCGTGAGAGACGCACCAGCGGACCTTCCCACCCTCCTCCGCAAGGGAGGAGGGAGCCTCACCGGCGTGCTCGCCTCACGAGAACGGAGCACGATAGCCGAGCCTGCTTGAAGCAAGGATGTCGCGTGCGCGATCGAGGTCGCCATAGGTTGCTAACAGAGGAAGCGATTTGATCGACATGTCCGTGGCTCCAAGCCGCAGCTGCGCGAGCCGAGCCATGCGTTCGAGAACCGCGATCGCGCGCTTTGCCGAGCGCCGATGCATGGCGAGGGCACAAAGCCCCCGCCATCACACGTTGCGCTACTCCGCGCCCGAGCCGCCCTGCACGATCTTCTCGTTCAGCTTCTGATCGACGGTCTCGACCGTGCGGTCGATCTCCGCGCTGGGCGTGCCGAGCTGATGCGAGATCAGCTTCACCAGCAGGTCGACGCGCTCGATGAACGGCGCGCCGGCGGCGACCGCGCGGGCCGCCGAGGACGGCTTGAGCAGGCTTTCCGCCGCCTTGGCATATTTTGCGAACGGCACCTGGTCCGCAGGATCGGCGCCGAGCTTGCGCGCGATGCCGTCGACATGGTCGTAGATCGCCTGCGAGCGGTTGAGATCGCTGTGCACGGCGTCGCGGATCGATTGCGGCTCTGTCGGCGTGATGCAGCGATAATTGCCGGTCAGCAGCATCGACCATTTCGCCAGCGGCACGAACAGCGACGAGAAGACCTTCAGCTTCACCGGCACGTCCTGGCCGTCGAGCGTCACCGCGTCGATGTCGGCTTCGAGCTCGCGCAGCACCTTGTTGTGCTTGTCGTCGGCGAAGGCGGAAGCCTTGAAGTTGGTCGGCAGGCCGACATGGAGCACATTGGCCTTCTCCTCCGGCGGCCGGAAGGCCTGCGGATCAGGCGAGCACAGCGTGACCAGGCCCGGCTCGAAGCGCTCCCACACCTGCGCGTTGGTGTAGGCCTCCTCGAGGTCCATGCCGGCCAGCGCGGGGATCCGCTTCAGATACGGCAGCGGCGGCATGTTCATGATCGACAGGCACGGCAGCTTGGCCGCTGCGATCTTGATCATCAGCACGCGAACCGTGTGGTTGGTGTATTGCGGCTCCTGCATCGCAAGTCCAACCATGTCGTAGCGCGACACGTCGACATCGGCGGGCGTCACGGCGTCGAGCTTGCCGGGCAAGTCGCGCGAGAAGATCGAGCGGTGCTCCTTCTCGTCGCGCAGCTTGATGCGGACCTCGGTGCCTTCGCGATTGATCAGGTCGGCGGTGTTCTTGCGGCACACCAGGGACACGTTGTGCCCGGCCATCAAAAGCTTGGTCCCCAGCAGGGAGCCGTAGGAAGCTCCAAGGATCAGAATGTTGCGCGCCATGCTCTGTTAAGCCCTTCTCTTCAAAATCCTGCCCTGAGGGTGATGCCGGCTGATGCCCGGTCGATCTTGGCCGTCCAGCGCGTCCCCGGTCCGGCGTCCGCCACATCACCCCTCGGACAACACGGTCCGGCTGGTGTATGGTATGCCACCGTCTATCGCAGATCGACAGGCGGCTGCCAAGGGGATTATCTCGGGGATTATCTCGGGGATTATCTCGCCTGCGGACTTTCGTTCCGCGACCAGGAAGGGCATTCGAGCTTGCAAGTCGCCGCCGATCTCACGGACCGGGCTGAAGAAATCCTCGTCTCAGCGTCCCGGCTGTTTGCCCGCCACTCCTATGCCAATGTGACGATGGAGCAGGTTGCGGCGTCGGTCCGGGCGGTGCCGGGCGCGCTGTACCACTATTTTCGCGACAAGGAAGATCTGATCTTCCACTGCTATCTACGGGGCCTCGCAATCTACCGGCACGAGATTGAAGCCGCGGCCGAGCCCGGGATCGACGGGCTCGAGATCGTCAGGCGCTTCGTGCGCGGCCGGCTCAGGCCGGAAGGCCAGCGCATGATCCTGTTCAGCGATATCGATGCGCTGGCTGCGTCCTACAGCAGCGAAGTTCATGCAAGGCGCTGGCAGAACGCTGCACTGCTCGCGGACATTCTCAAGCGCGGCGTCGCCGACGGCTCGATCGCCTGCGACGAACCGCTGCTCGCGGCGGTGGCGCTGATCTCGATCCTGGACTGGGTTCCGTTCTGGCTGTCGGAACGCGATTACTACACGCGGCAACAGGCGATCGATGCGATCGACGACATCATCACCCACGGCGTGTACCGGCGCGAGATCGCCATGCCCGCAATGCCCGAACCGCTCAGCCTTGCACCGTTCCTGGAGTCCCGCGCCGCGTTGAACAAGCGGGCCGCGAAGTTCGACAGGATGCTGTCGATCGCCTCCGACAGCTTCAACCGGCGGGGTGCGTCGGGCACGTCGCTCGAGAGCATCGCGGTCGATGCCGGCATGACCCGCGCCGGCATCTACTATCATTTCAGTGAAAAGGAGAGCCTGCTGCTGGCGTGCCTGCGACGCGGGCTCGCCGGCGAGATCAGCATCCGCGAGCATCTGCAAGCGCACAGCCTTGGCCCATTCGATCACATCGTGCAACGAATCCGCCTGCTGCTGATGCTGCACGACACGCCCTGCGGTCCAAAGGCGACCTACCACAACATCAACTATCTCAACGACGTCGACCGCAAAGCCTATGTCGGCGACGTGCTGGCAACGATCCGGCAGGACCAGAACAGCTATCAGCGCTGGATCGACGAGGGCCGCTTCCGCCGCATCGATACGTATTTCGCAGAACGGATTTTGACCGGAATGGGCCATTGGTATCCGATCTGGTTCAGGACCAGGCGCGACTGGACTCCGATGCAGATCGCCGATCATTTCGCGCGGCTGTTTCTGGCAGGCCTCAAGCCGCGCCGATATCCGGCCTGAACCGCTTCCCCCTTCCCTCTGAAAGGGGGAAGGTCGGGATGGGTCAGCCCCGGGCGATGCTGTATGTTGAGAGAGCCGGTTTAGAGCGAGACAGCGCCGGCGTCAGTTCCAAACAGCGAACCAATACGAACGCCGCCCTCATCCAAAAGTTTACCTGCAATTCAAAACAGCGACCAATTCCCAGCCGATTCCGGCTTCGTATAGCCTATAACATCATGGTACCACCCGCTAAAACTTGACGCAGTATTCAAAGCGAAAGTTGCGAAGGCTCGGCAATTGGGGTTTATGAGACGGCCTCGATCGCTCAGATCAAGAAACACAAGCAAGGGAGAACGCAGGATGCACAGGCTGATCGTTGCCGCCGCGGCAGCGCTGACGGTGTTGGGAGGCGCGGCGTCCGCGCAGGAAAACCTCAAGATCGGCTATATCGATCCGCTCTCCGGCGGCGGCGCCAGCGTTGGCGAAGGCGGCCTGAAGACGTTCCAGTATCTTGCCGACGAATTGAACGCCAAGGGCGGCATCCTCGGCCACAAGGTCGAGATCGTGCCGCTCGACAACAAGACCAATCCGCAGGAAAGCCTGGTGCAGGCGCAGAAGGCGGTCGACGCCGGCGTCCGCTACATCACCCAGGGCAACGGCTCATCGGTCGGTGCCGCGCTGGAAGACTTCGTCACCAAGAACAATTCGCGCAACCCCGGCAAGGAAGTGCTCTACTTCAACTACGCCGCGGTCGATCCGAGCATGACCAACGAGAAGTGCAGCTACTGGCATTTCCGCTGGGATGCGAACTCGGACATCAAGATGGAAGCGCTGACCAACTACATGAAAGGCCAAGCGTCCATCAAGAAGGTCTACCTGATCAACATGGACTATTCGTTCGGCCAGTCGGTGCGATCAACGGCGCGCAAGATGCTGGGCGAAAAGCGGCCCGATATCCAGATCGTCGGCGACGAGTTGCACCCGATGCTCAAGGTCACCGACTTCTCGCCCTACATCGCCAAGATCAAGGCGTCGGGCGCCGACACCGTCGTGACCGGCAATTGGGGCCAGGACTTCGCGCTGCTCTTGAAGGCTGCGGCCGACGCCGGCCTGAAGGTCAACTGGTACACCTATTATGCCGGCGGCGCCGGCGGACCGACCGCGATCAAGCAGACCGGCCTCGAGAACCAGGTGTTCCAGATCAGCGAAGGCGTGCCGAACTCCGGCAACAAGGCGGCGATGGATTTCGAGAAGGACTTCCGCGCCAAGACCGGCATTTCCGTGTGGTATCCGCGCGCCGTCAACGAGATGCGGATGTTCAAGGCGGCCGCCGAGAAGGCCAACTCGATCGATCCGGTGAAGGTCGCGGCGGCGCTCGAAGGCCTGAAGTTCGAGGTGTTCGACGGCGGCGAGGGCTTCATGCGCAAGGACGACCACCAGTTCTTCCAGCCGATCTACATTTCTTCGTTCGGCTCGCTCGCCGACAAGGCCAAGGAGCCGTACGACGAGGAAAACACCGGCTGGGGCTGGCACATCGTCTCCAAGATCGACACCGAGCAGACGATGCTCCCGACCACCTGCAACATGAAGCGGCCCTGATCGGCCGCCTCTCTCTTCATTCCGGGGCGATGCGAAGCATCGAACCACAGATGCGCAATTGCGCATCGGGGAATCTCGAGATTCCGGGTTCGATGCTTTCGCATCGCCCCGGAATGACGGTGAACTCCCTTTCCTTCGACAGGTCTTTGATCACGTGAACCGTTCCCAGTCTCAAACGGGTGCGCCATGGCTGAATTGATCGTCATCTCGACGCTCAACGGCGTCTTGTTCGGGATGCTGCTGTTCCTGCTGTCCAGCGGGCTCACCGTCATCTTCAGCATGATGGGTGTGCTCAACTTCGCGCATGCCAGCTTCTATATGCTCGGCGCGTTCTTCGGTTATCAGCTCACCCGCTGGATCGGATTCTGGCCGGCGCTGGTGATCGCGCCGCTCCTGGTCGGCGCGGTCGGCATGGCGGTCGAGCGCTACGGCCTGCGCAACACCCACAAGCACGGCCATGTCGCCGAGCTGCTGCTGACCTTCGGTTTGGCGTTCGCGATCGAAGAGATCGTCTCGATGATCTGGGGCAAAAGCCCGGTCGATTATCGCGTTCCGGCGGTGCTCGATTTTCCGGCCTTCACGGTGTTCTCGACCAATTATCCCGCCTACAAGATCTTCATGCTGGTGGTCTCGGTCGTGATCTTCATCGCGCTGCTGGTGACGCTGAAGCGGACCCGGGTCGGCCTCATCGTGCAGGCCGCATTGACCCATCCGAGCATGGTCGGCCATCTCGGCCACAATGTCGGCCGCGTCTTCATGCTGGTGTTCGGCGTCGGCAGCGCGCTGGCCGGCCTTGCCGGCGTGATCGCCGGTCCGTCGCTGGTGACGCAGTCCGACATGGCCGCGCTGCTCGGCCCGATCCTGTTCGTCGTCATCGTGTTCGGCGGCCTCGGCTCGCTGCCCGGCGCCTTCATCGCTTCGCTGCTGATCGGGCTGATCCAGACCTTTGCGGTCGCGCTGAACGGTTCGCTCGCCAGCGTGTTCGGCCCGCTCGATCCGAGCCTCGGCTCCACGCCGCTCACCGACATCTGGAACGTGACGATCGCGCAGATCGCGCCGATCCTGCCCTATCTGCTGCTGGTGCTGGTGCTGATCTTCCGCCCGATGGGCCTGTTGGGGACGCGTGAGTCATGACGAACGCTGCCACGCCCGTCTCCGCCGTGACCAAACAGGAATCCGGCGGCGCCCTCGGCTTCTACGGCGTCTGGTTGCTCGCTGCGGTCGCGCTCGTCGTGCTGCCGCTGGTGTTCTCCTCCGGCGGCTCGCTGACCTCGTTCAGCCTGATCGGCATCGCGATCATCTTCGCGCTGTCCTACAACATCCTGCTCGGCCAGACCGGCCTGTTGTCGTTCGGCCACGCCGTGCAATACGGCCTCGGCGGTTTCCTTGCCGTGCACGTCATGAACGCGGTCTCGAGCCATAACTGGCCGATCCCGCTGCCGGTGATCCCGCTGGTCGGCGGCATCGGCGGCATGGCGTTCGCGTTGCTGGTCGGCTGGGTCATGACCAAGCGCGCCGGCACGGTGTTTGCGATGATCTCGCTCGGCATCGGCGAACTGGTCGCCTCGTCGTCGCTGATCCTGCGCAGCGTGTTCGGCGGCGAATCCGGCATCACTACCGATCGCACCGGGCTGATGCCGCTGTTCGGCTGGACCTTCGGGCCGCAGATCCAGGTCTATTATCTGATCGCGTTCTGGGTGATGGTCTCGGCGATCGCGATGTATGCGCTGACCCGCACGCCGCTCGGCCGCATCTGCAACGCGGTGCGCGACAATCCGGAGCGCGTCGAGTTCATCGGCTACGATCCGCATGTGGTGCGCTATCTCGCCTACATGTTCGCCGGCTTCTTCGCCGGCATCGCCGGCGGGCTGACTGCGATCAATTTCGAGATCGCCAACTCCGCCTATCTCGGCGCGACGCAGTCGGGCCTGGTGCTGTTTTCCGCCTTCATCGGCGGCACCGCCTACTTCTTCGGCCCGATCCTGGGTGCCATCCTGGTGACCTATCTGCAACTCGGGCTGACCAGCGTCACCTCGGTCTGGCAGCTCTATTTCGGCATCATCTTCATCGGCATCGTGATGTTCGCGCCGGGCGGCATCGCCGGCATCCTGATGAAGCACCGTCCGCTGATCCGCGCGGGCACGCTCGGCACCGTGATCCCGTCCTATCTGGTCGCGGCAATCCCGACGCTCGCGTTTGCGCTCGGCATCATCCTGACCATCGAAACCGTGGCACGCTTCTCGGGCGGCGACCCGATCAACCTGCTCGGCATTCCCTTCGTCGCCAGCGCACCGACGACCTGGGCGGCCGCGGCGGTTCTCTTGGTCGGCGGCTTCCTGGCCGCAAGCCTCACCTGGCGGCGCGTTGCGGAGGCCTGGGATCGCGCCGCGACGGTGGCCCGTGATCGGGGGTATCTCGCATGACCGCTGCCATTCACGTCAACGCCGTCGAGAAGAGTTTCGGCAATGTCCGCATCATCCGCGACCTCAACCTGAGCGTCGCCAAGGGCGAGCGTCATGCCATCATCGGCCCGAACGGCGCCGGCAAGTCGACGACGTTCAACCTGATCTCCGGCCACATCAAGCCGACCTCGGGCGAGATCCGCCTGAACGGCGAAGTGACCTCGGGCTTGCGGCCATTCGAGATCAACCGGCGCGGGCTGTCGCGCTCGTTCCAGGTCACCAACGTGTTCGCCCGCATGACGGTGTGGGAGAACGTCCGCTGCGCCGTGCTGTGGGCGACCGGGCACCGCTACGCGTTCTGGAAGAACGTTGACGATCTGCCCGAGGTGAAGCAGCGCACCGCGCAGATTCTCGACGACATCCATCTCAGCCATCGCCGCGACGTGCCGGCGGGCCTTTTGACTTATGCCGAGCAGCGCGAGCTCGAGATCGGCATCACCATCGCCGGCGGCGCCAGCGTCATCATGCTGGACGAGCCGACCGCGGGCATGAGCCACGCCGAGACCGAGCGCGCCGTCGCGCTGATCCGCCGCCTCACCGAGGGACGCACGCTCGTCATCGTCGAGCACGACATGAGCGTGGTGTTCGGCCTCGCCGACCGCATCTCGGTCTTGGTCTACGGCCACATCATCGCCTCCGGCACCCCTGAGGAGATCCGCGGCAATCCGAAGGTCAAGGAAGCCTATCTCGGCGAGGAGGTCGACTGATGCTCGAGGTCAGGAATCTTCACGCCTATTACGGCAAGAGCCACATCCTGCAGGGCGTCGATCTCGACATCGCCGCCGGCGAGGTGGTGAGCCTGCTCGGCCGCAACGGCGTCGGCCGCTCCACCACTGTCAAGGCGATCATGGGCGAGGTGCCGCCGCAGGGCACCATCCGCTTCAAGGGCCAGGACATCGTCGGCCTCCCGAGCCACAAGATCGCCCGCCTCGGGCTCGGCTATGTGCCGGAGCACCGCGACATCTTCCCGGGGCTGACGGTGCGCCAGAACCTGATCCTCGGCATCAAGGACCCGCGCCGCCCGGGCAAGTGGCGGCTGCAGGAGATGCTCGACATGTTCCCCAATCTCGCCGCGCGCGCCGACACGCCGGCCGGCGTACTGTCGGGCGGCGAGAAGCAGATGCTGACCACCTGCCGCACATTACTCGGCGACCCCGATCTGATGATGATCGACGAACCGACCGAAGGACTTGCGCCCTTGATCGTGCAGCAGGTCGGCGAACTGATCGCACGGATCGCCAAGGCCGGCGTCGCCATCCTGCTGGTCGAGCAGAAGCTCTCGATCGCGATGAAGATCTCGAACCGCGTCTACATCATGGGCCACGGCCGCGTCGTGTTCGAAGGCACGCCCGAGCAGCTGAAGAACAACGCCGCTATTCGCGAGGAATGGCTGGAAGTGTGAAGCGGGAGCGGCCTCGTCATTGCGAGGAGCGTAGCGACGAAGCAATCCATGCTTCGTCACGGACGGAGCGATGGATTGTTTCGCTCGCAATGACGGGGAGGTATCGCAGCTCACACGGGTCGGCATGATTTACCCCGGCCGGATCAACGCCACCACATCCCCCGCGCGCAGCGTCTGGCCGGGCTTCACCGGCACCGACGCGATGCGGCCCGCGGCGGGCGAGAGCACCGAGATTTCCATTTTCATGGACTCGATGATGGCGAGCACGTCGCCGGCCGCGACCTCGGCGCCCTGCTCGACCAGGACCTTCCAGATGTTGCCGGGCACTTCCGAGAACGCGCCGATCTGGCCATCGGGAATGCCGGTCGCGGCGACGCTGGCGTCGATCGGCTCTACCGGCGCCTCGTCGAGCTTCATCTCGCGCCAGCGCTGGCGCTCGGCGTCGAATGCGGCCTGCTGGGTCGCCTTGAACGCGGCGATCGAGGGCTGCGTCGCGGCCAACTGCTTCGCATAGTCGGCGTAGGAGAACTCGCCCTGCTCGATCCTGATGTCGTATTGCCCGTGCGGGAACGCGGCGCGCGCGTCGAGTAATTCATCGGCATCGACCGGGAAGAAGCGGATCTTGTCGAAGAACCGCAGCAGCCAGGGATGGCCGGGTTCGAACACCCGCGTGGTGCGCCAGGTGTTCCAGACCTGGATGGTGCGGCCGAACAGCTGATAGCCGCCCGGCCCTTCCATGCCGTAGATGCACATATAGGCGCCGCCGATTCCGACCGCGTTCTCCGGCGTCCAGGTCCGCGCCGGATTGTATTTGGTGGTCACCAGCCGATGCCGCGGATCGAGCGGGGTCGCGACCGGCGCGCCGAGATAGACGTCGCCGAGACCGAGCACGAAATAGTCGGCATCGAACACGATGCGGCGGACGTCATCCTCGCTGCCGAGCCCGTTGATGCGCCGGATGAACTCGACATTCGACGGACACCACGGCGCATCCGCGCGCACCAGCTCCTGATATTTGCGCATCGCGAGCTCGGATTCCGGATCGCGCCATGACAGCGGCAGATGCACGGTTCGGCTCGGCACCCGCATCGCATCGACCGGCGGCAGTTCGCGCTCGATCTTGCGCAACAGGTCGAGCAGCTTGCCACGCGACAGCGCGCTGCCGTCATAATGGATCTGCAACGAGCGGATGCCGGGCGTCAGATCGATCAGGCCGCCGAGCCTGGCCTCCTCCAGTGCCTGCGCCAGCACATGCACGCGCAGCCGCAGCGCGACGTCGAGCTCCATCGGTCCGTATTCGACCAGCAGATTGTCGTCGCCGGCGCGGCGATACACCACCGGGATCGGACCGTCATCGTTGCGGCCGACGATCGCCGATCCGAGCTCGGGCGCACGCAGCACCGTGGGACCGGCAACCGGATCGTCACGCGTCACCGGCACAAAGCGCACGGTGTCGCCGGGCCGGAGCTGGCCGACCTTCCAGAGCTCGTCGCGCGCGACGACTGCCGGACAGACGAAGCCGCCGAGGCTCGGTCCGTCCGGCCCGAGGATGATCGGCATGTCGCCGGTGAAATCGATCGAGCCGACCGCATAGGCGTTGTCATGGATGTTCGACGGATGCAGCCCGGCCTCGCCGCCGTCGGCCCGCGCCCAGTGCGGCTTCGGCCCGATCAGCCGGACGCCGGTGCGGGCGCTGTTGAAGTGCACCTCGTAATCAGACGCGAACAGCGTCTCGATGTCGTCCTCGAGGAAGAAGTCCGGCGCGCCATGCGGGCCGTAGACCACGCCGATCTGCCACGCCGACGTGAGTTCTGGCCGCTCGTCTTGCGTGGCCGGCCGCGGCGTCGCAAGGTCAGGCCTCTCCGCGCCGATATGCAAGACATCACCGGCCTTCAGCGAGCCCGTCGCGTGGCCGCCGAAGGCGCCGAGCGCAAACACGGCGCGTGAGCCGAGAATCTGCGGCGCGTCGATGCCGCCACGAACGGCGAGATAGCTGCGCTGACCCGGGCCCTTGATGCTGCCGATCGCAAGCGTCTGCCCCGCGCGGACCGCGATCGGTTCGTCATAGGCCACATCGGCGCCATCCATCGACGCCTTCATCCGCGCGCCCGACAGCGCGACGATCGCATCGGTGTTGAAACGCAGGGTCGGCCCGTTGACCGTCAGCTCCAGCGCAGTCGTGGTTTCCGGATTGCCGACCACGCGATTGGCGAGGCGGAACGAGCGTTCGTCCATCGGGCCGCTCGGCGGCACGCCGACATGCCAGAGATGCAGCCGGCCGGGCAACTCCTGCACCCCGCTCTGCGCACCGGGCGCAACCACATCGATGGTGTGCGGCCGATACGCAAAGGCGCCGAGCACGCTGGTCGCGACCTGCCCGCTGCGGAACACGTCCGATGCCGCGATCGCACGCAGATAGTCGAGATTGGTCTCGATGCCGGCGACGACCGTGTCATCCAGCGCGTGCGTCAGCTTTGCGATCGCGGCCTCGCGGGTCTCGGCTGACACGATGATCTTGGCCAGCATCGGATCGTAGAACGGCGACACCTCGGTGCCGGTCTCGATCCAGCCGTCGATCCGCGCATCGCCCGAGAAAGCGACCCGCGTCAAGCGGCCCGCGCTCGGCCGAAAGCCGGCGCCCGGATTCTCGGCATAGAGCCGCACCTCGATCGCCGCGCCCTTTGGCGTGAGCGTGCCGGCCTGGCCCAGCACATCCTCGCCGGCGGCCTGGCGGATCATCCATTCGACCAGGTCGACACCGGTGACCTGCTCGGTGACGGGATGCTCGACCTGAAGGCGGGTGTTGACCTCGAGAAAGTAGAAATCCTCGCGCTCGACGTCGTAGATGAACTCCACGGTGCCGGCGGATTCGTAAGACACCGCCTTGCCGAGCGACACCGCGGCCGCGTGCAGCCGCCGCCTGATCTCCGCGGACAGCCCCGGCGCGGGGGTCTCCTCAAAGACCTTCTGGTTGCGCCGCTGCAGCGAGCAATCGCGCTCGCCGAGCGCGACCACATCGCCCCTGCCATTGCCGAAGATCTGCACCTCGATATGGCGCGCCTGGGCGACGAAGCGCTCGAGATAGACCCGTGCATCGCCGAAGCTCGCCCGCGCCGTGCGCTGCACGGATTCGAAGCGCTCCCGCAGCGTCGCCATGTCGTGGCAGAGCTGCATGCCGATGCCGCCGCCGCCCGCCGTGCTCTTCAGCATCACCGGAAAGCCGATCCGCTCAGCCTCGCGCACCGCCTCGTCGATGGTCTCCAGCAGCCTTGAGCCCGGCAACAGCGGCACCCCGCTGCGCTCGGCGATCTCGCGTGCCCGGTGCTTGAGGCCGAAGGCGTCAAGATGTTCGGGCCGCGGCCCGATGAAGGTGATGCCGTGCTCGGCCAGCCGCTCGGCAAAGCGGCGGTTCTCCGACAGGAAGCCATAGCCGGGGTGAACCGCCTGCGCGCCGGTGGCAAGGCACGCCGCCATGATGGCATCGACGTTGAGATAGCTCTCGGCCGCCGGCGCCGGGCCGATCCGCACCGCCTCGTCGGCATCGAGCACCGGCCGGGTGAAGCGGTCGGCGTCGGAATAGACCGCGACCGAGCCGATGCCCATATGACGCAATGTTCTGCCGATCCGCCCGGCGATCTCGCCGCGGTTGGCAATCAGGACCTTGCTGAACATGCCTCACGCCTCCGGCTCGAATATCGTGACCTGAACCGGCGTCGGGAAGAAGCCGTTGCAGGGATTGTTGATCTGCGGGCAGTTCGAGATCAGGCACAGCACGTCCATCTCGGCGACCAGCTCGATCGCGTCGCCCGGCTTGGAGACGCCGTCGACCACGGTGAAATTGCCGGCGGGATCGATCGGCACGTTCATGAAGAAGTTCAAATTCGGCACGATGTCGCGCTTCGACAGGCCGTATTTCGCGGCTTCGATCACAAAGTTTTCGCGACAGGCGTGCTGGTACCGGGTCTGGTGCCCGAACCGCACGGTGTTGCTCTCGCAGGAGCAGGCGCCCGCCGAGGTGTCGTGCAGGCCGCAACTGTCTGCCGTCACGCGCAGCATCACGCGGCCTTCATTCGACATGATCCTGGTGCCGAGCCCGACATAGGCCGAGCCTTGCGCGCGCAGCGTATCCTGGCCGCTGTAGCGCTCACCGAAATCATCGGCGCGATAGAACAGCGTATCCACCGCCTGCTGGCCGTGGGTATCGGTGATGCGCAGCGTCTGGCCCTTGCGGATGATCGCCGACCACGGCTTGCGCGCGGGAATTTCGACATCGAGCATGATGCGGCCGGTCGGAACGGATTGCGTGGTCATCGCACGGCTCCTTCGCTGGTCTCGCCGAAATACAGCGCGTTGTTCTCGAAGGCGCGGATCGCCTCGGCCGTCGCCGTCCGGCACAGATCGTCGGCAGCCGGCGCACCCGCGCGGCAGCGCACGATCTCCACACTCGCTTGCGGATAGGCCGTGGCCGGATCAAGCGGATGCGGGCAGTTCGACAACGCGATCAGCAGATTCATTTCGGCGCGCAGATCGACGAAGTCGCCTTTCTCGCGCCGTCCCTCGGACCAGACGAATTTTCCGTCCGCATCGATCGCGACCGGGGCGAAGAAGCTGACGCAGGGATGGACGTCGCGGCGATCGAGCCCGAGCTTCATCGCGGCGAGGACGAAGTTGTCACGCGTGTTGCGGAAATTGCCGTCGCCGTACTTCGCCTGGTTGGTCGCGGCAGTCGAACCGCCGACCACGGCATCATGCGCGGCACTGGTGTCCTCGGTGATGGCGAGCAGTACGCGCCCCATGTCCGACAGCAGCACGCGCCCTTTCTGCAGCCGCGCCGCCCATTGCACTTTGATGGTGTCGGCGTGGTTGAGCCGCTCGGTGGTGTCGGCGGCGTTCCAGGCGAGCAGGCTGACGGTCGATATCCCCTGTGGGTTGACGATGCGCAGCGTATCGCCGCGGTTCAGCCGCGTGGTCCAGTACCAGCCCGCCGGAATCGCCTCGCGGTGGATGATCGCATCTGTGGCGATCGGTGCGGCATCGCGCGCGGTCGGCGCCGGGAGCGCCCGCGGCGCGTGCTCCTGCCCGGCCGATTTCAGCTCGTTGTAGCGTCGCGTATGCGCCGCGACCTCAGCCTTCTGTTCCGCTGTGAGGATCATGGTTGCTCCTTCAAGACGAGAGCGCCGGGCCGTCCCGGCTGGTGCTCCTTGTCTGACCGGGTCGTCCCGGCCGGAGCTGGTTGAACCGACGACCGCAGCTCGGCGCTGCGGCGCGGGAAGATCTCGAGGTCGCGCGACACCGTGGCGCCGTAGCGATCGCGCTCCTCGGGCCGGTTGCGCGACCGCTCCAGCGCGATCACCCGTGTCGCGAGCCCGAATGCTTCGCTGAGATCATGCGTGACCATCATGACGGTCAGATGGGTCTCGTTCCACAGCCGCTTCATCAACAGGTGGATGTCGGCGCGGATGCCCGGGTCGAGCGCGCCGAATGGCTCGTCAAGCAGCAGGATCTTCGGCTCGCGCATGATCGCCTGCGCCAGCGCGAGGCGCTGCTGCATGCCGCCGGACAGTGAAGACGGATATTTGTTTTCCTGACCGGCGAGCCCGACTTCGGCCAAAAGCTTCATCGATTCATCCATGGCGGCGCGCCGTGCGGCGCCGAACAGCCGAACCGCGAACTTGGCATCGCGCAGCTCGCGGCCGAGCATCACGTTCTGCAGCACGGTCAGATGCGGAAACACCGAGTAGCGCTGGAACACCACGCCGCGGTCGGCATCCGGCTCGGCGGGCAACGGCTTGCCGTCGACCAAAATCCGGCCGCGGCTCGGCTGCTCCTCACCGAGCAGCATGCGGAGCAGCGTGGTCTTGCCGCAACCGGACGGGCCGACCAGCGCGATGAACGCGCGCGGCTCGACCTCCATCGTGATGCGCTCGAGCACGATGTGATCGCCATATTCCTTCCAGACGTCGTCGAACCGGATCGCGCTCATTCCGCCCTCATCGAGGCAAACCAGGGAAACGCCTTGCGTTGCAGGACGCGCAGCCCGACATCGATCAGGAACGCCAGCAGCGTGATCCAGACGACGTAGGGAATGATCACGTCCATCGCGAGATAGCGGCGCACCAGGAATATCCGGTAGCCGAGCCCGGAATCGGAGGCGATCGCCTCGGCCGCGATCAGGAACAGCCACGCCGGGCCGAGTTGCAGGCGCAGCACGTCGATCAGCCGCGGCAGGGTTTGCGGCATCGCGACCCGCAGCGCGATCTGCCAGGTCGAGGCGCCGAGCGTCTGCGCCTTGACGATCTGCTCGCGCGGCAGCTCCTGCACCTTCATGGCGAGGTCGCGGATCATGCAGGGCAATGTCCCGATCACAATCAGCGCGATCTTGGAGTTTTCTCCCAACCCCATCACGATGAACAGGATCGGCAACAGCGCCAGCGGCGGCACCATCGAGGTGACCGACACGAACGGCCCAAGCAGGGCATTGGCGCCCGGCAACAGCCCGATCACGATACCGAGCACCAGTGCCGCCACCGTCGAGATCGCCAACGCCGACCCCAGCCGCCCGAGGCTCGCGACCGTGTCGGAGGCCATCAGATAGCTGCCGGTGCGGGGATCGACCTCGAAGGCCATCTGCTTGACCGCCTGCACCATGCTCGGCAGCGCCGGCAGCAGCTTGTCGTTCGGGTTTTGCGCGAGCCGCGCGCTGGAGCCGGCGAAGTAGGCGATTGCGACCAGGAGGAACGGCAGCGCGAGTAGATAGAAGCGCGTCTGCCGTCCCGGCCGTATGTTCACAAGTCGCATCGTCGGCTCCTGCGTGAGGTCGGCGTTGTGCGCGTCAGAGCTTGCCCTAGAGCTTTCCCTTGGCGGCTTCGTCCATGTAGGTCGGGTCGAAGCGCAGCTTGATGTTCGACTTGTCACCCAGCACCGACTTGTCGGCGAGCTCGATGCCGACCGCGTCGGCCGACTTTGCGCCCTTGCCGAGCAGATCCTTCTCGAACAGGAACTTGCGCACCCGATCCATCGTCGTGCCGACCGTCTTGCTGCGGGTGAAGGCTTCGGCGTCGGTGGCCCTGTCGAACAGCTTGGTGGTCGAGAGCTGGCTGTCGAAGCCGGCGAGATCGGTGCCGGAGGCCTTGGCCATCGCTTCCTTGGCGGTCTTGGCGGCGGGATCGTTCGCGGTCATCTTGGACAGCGTCTCGTACCAGATGCCGACCAGCGCCTTGGCGAAATCCGGATTGTCCTTGGCGACCGCGGTGTTCACCACCATCAGGTCCATGATCTCGCCGGGGATCTGCGAGGAATCGAACACCTTCTTGGCGTCCGGCGAGCCGAGGATCTCGGTCACGATCGGATTCCAGGTCACGACCGCATTGACGTCAGGCGTCTTGTAGGCCGCCGCGATATCGGCATCCGAGGTGTTGACGACCTTGACGTCCTTCTCGCTCAGCTTGCTGCTCTCCAGCGCGCGCGCCAGCAGATAATGCGACACCGAGAACTCGACCAGATTGACGGTCTGGCCCTTGATCGCGGCGAGGTCGGATTTGTTCTTCAGGATCACGGCATCATTGCCGTTGGAGAAGTCGCCCATCACGACCGCGGTGGTGTCGACACCGCCGGCTGCGGGAATCGAGAGCGCATCCATGTTGGTGATGGTGACGGCGTCATAGCCGCCGGCGGTGTACTGGTTGATCGATTCGACGTAGTCGTTGAACTGCTTGACTTCGATCGTGATGCCGTATTTGTCGGCCCATTTCTTGACGATGCCGGTGTCGGCCGCATAACCCCACGGCATCCACCCGACATAGATCGACCAGGCGACCTTGAAGCTTTTCTTCGGCGCGGCGTCGGCCGCAGGCGCCGTCGCGAGCACGATCGCGCAGCCGATGACAACAGAGCGAAGGAAGAAAGAGAACTTGTTCATTGCCGATCCCTCTTGCGAAATTTCACAAAAAGGGACTGGCGAAAAGACCATCGCTCCGCCAATCCCTTGGCTAACGAGGTCTCCCGGGCTTTTATCCCGCCGTGCACCTGCGGGGATGTCTCCCCCGCAAGCGGCTGCTCTCGGACCAGCATCTTGCCTGGCAAGATCGGAACCCTAGCGGCCAACTCGACGCCCTTGATGCACGAGCCGTGCCACGGTGGCGGTGTTTGAATCTCATGAGATTTTTCGGCGCGCGCGGTCCAGCCGCGCGGCCGTTCTGCTTAAAAACTGCGCAAGTCTGCTCAGAATTGGCTCTGTCATTTCGTCGTCGACACCAACAGGATCGCGTCATGGCTGACGCCGAGGGAGATGTTCGATGGGCAAGCTTTTGAGCCTTTTGTTCGCAAGCTTCTGGCGCGGACTGCACGGCCGGTTCGGCCTGGTGCCGCACCGCGATGCGCGAGGCCCGAGCGCCTAACCTGAGGCGCCGCTCCGGCTCCGCGTTGGCAATCAGCCGACGGTCCCGAGCTTGCGCATGATGCTGAGCTTGATGTTCTCGATATGCGCCTCGACGGCGGCGCGAACCGCGGCGGCATCCCTGGCGCGCAGCGCGGCGATGATCGCCAGATGCTCGTTGTGAACCGGGACGAAGCGCTCCGGCAGCCGGCTGAGGTTGAACATCTGGGTCTTCAGCCTGAGATCGCGGATCAAGGCCGCCAGCACCGCATTTCCGCTGTTGTCGGCGACCAGCTCGTGGAAGCGGCCGTCGAGCTCGCGGTTCTCCGGCGACTGCGGATCGCCGCGCTCGCGCAGCTGCACGATCCTGGCCTGTAGCTCATCGAGCTCGGCCGGCGGAATGCGTTCGATCGACTGCACCGCCGCCTCGGCCTCGAGCACCCGCCGCACCTGCAGGATCTCGATGAACTCGCGCAACGAGAATTCCTTGACCACCAGGCTGTTGCCGGGCGCACGCGTGACCAGCCCTTCGGTCTCGAGCCGGTAGAGCGCCTCGCGGATCGGCGTGCGCGAGATGTCGAGGAACTCGGCGAGCCGGCGCTCCTGCATCACCGTTCCGGCCGGCAGCTCGCGCTTCACCAAGAGATCGAGGATGCGCTCATACGCCAGCTGGCTCAGGCTCTTTTCGGTCGGGGCGAGCAGAAGGGAGACATCGGGTGCGGCTTGCGACCGGTTGGTCGCCTTGCCCGCTGCATTCGGCCTGCGCGGCATGTCCTGATCTTCCCTCGGATGACTTCTGCGGCGACATTCCGGTTGGCCGGAATGCCGCCTCAATGCGGACGACGATCGATCAATTGATCTCGCTGCGAATCGGCTCCGCGGGGTGCGGATCAAATCCGATCAATTCGGTCGTGAGCTTGGCATAGGTACCGTCGGCGATCATGTCTGCCAAGGCCTTGTTCACAGCCCTGGTCAGGTTGGGCTTGCCCTTCTGAATCGCCAGCCCCTTCTGGATCTGGCTCAGCGTGCCTTCGCCGGTCACCAGCGGCAGCTTCTTGGCCTTGATCGCATAGTTGGCGGCAACGGCATCGGTGATCACGGCATCGAGGTTGTCGTTGACGAGATCCTGCACCGCGTCGACCTCCGCTTTGTAGCTCTTCAGTGTCGCACCGTTCTGCTCGGCGATCTTGCCGAAGGTCGAGGCCGCGACGGCGCCCACATTCTTGCCCTTCAAATCGGCGCCGGTCCGGATCCCGGTGTCCTTGCGGGTGAGGATCGTGGCGCCTGAAGCAAGCCAGCCGTCGGCAAAGGTCACCTGCTTCTGGCGGGCTGGAGTGATGTCCATCGACACGCTGGTCATGTCGAACTGACCGGCGAGAAGGCCGACCAGCGCGGCGTCGAACTGCGTGATGACGGGCGTGTATTCGAGGCCAAGGCGGCGCGCGATCTCCTTGCCGACCCGGATCTCCAAGCCATCGAGCTCGCCGTCCGGCCTGCGCATCGAAAACGGAGCAAAGGTGCCCTGGGTCGCGACCTGCAGCTTGCCGGGCTGCAGCAGTTCGAGGTCGGACGCAACGGCGGGAACGGAGAACGTCAACCCGGCACCGAGCGCTAGATAGGCAAACTGCCGTCGCGAGATCATCAGTCGTGTCCTTTCATGGATGGAGGCGTTCACATTCGTCATGGGACGTTTCGGTCAATAGCGCAGCGCGTAGCTGCGCTCGAGCCATTGTGCGAGTCTCGACAGCAACGTCGTCATGACCAGATAGATGAAGGCGCTGGCGATGTAGAAGTCGAACGGACGGAACGTGCTGGCGATCAGCAATTGCGAGTAGAGCGTCAGCTCGACCACCGTGATGGTGGATAGCAGCGAGGTGTTCTTCAGCGCCGAGATCGCCTCATTGGTGAGGGACGGCAGGATGATGCGGAACACCTGCGGCAGGATGATCCGGTGCATGGCTCCCGCGCGGCTCATGCCGAGCGCGAGTGCCGATTCCATCTGTCCCCTGGGGATCGCGGTGAGGCCGGAGCGGATGGTCTCGGCGACATAGGCGCCGCTGGAAACGCCGAGCGCGAGCGTGCCGGCGACGAACGGCGACAGTTTCAGGCCGAGCTGAGGGAAGCCGAAATAGACGATGAAGACCTGCACCAGGGTGGGCGTGCCGCGGATGAACCAGACGTAGAAATCCGCCGCCCCGCGCACGACCTTCAAGCGCGACTGCTTGCCGAGCGCGGCGATCAGGCCACAGATCCAGCTGACCAGGATGATCAGCACGGTCAGCGCCAGCACGATCCCTGCGGCCTTGCCGAAGCCGGGAAGATAGATCGCGAAATCGACGGCCCAGTCGTGAATCCTGGTCAGGAACATCGGCGTGTCCAATCAAGCGATGCGATAGCGGTCATGCGGCGAAGTCCTGGTGCAGCACGCGCTTGAGGAACTGGCGCAGGCGGTCGCTGCTGGGATTAGCGAGGACGTCGCGCGGCGCGCCCTCTTCGGCGATCACTCCCTGGTCGAAGAACACCACCCGTGACGACACATCGCGCGCGAACGCGATCTCATGGGTCACGAGCAGCATCGTCATGCCCTCGGCCGCGAGCGATCCCATCAGCTCCAGCACCTCGCCGACGAGCTCGGGATCGAGCGCGGAAGTCACCTCGTCGAACAGCATGACCGCCGGCTTCATCGCCAGTGCCCGCACGATCGCAACGCGCTGCTGCTGGCCGCCGGACAGTTTGGACGGATAGGCGTTGCGCTTCTCATAGAGCCCGATCCGGCGCAGCAACGTCTCGGCGTGCTCGGTCGCCTCCTTGCGCGGCACCTTCTTGACCCGGACCGGGGCCTCGATGACGTTTTCCAGCACCGTCATGTGCGGCCACAGATTGTAGCTCTGAAACACCATGCCGATCTGGGCACGCAATTCGCGCAGCTGCTGCGGCGTCGGTTGGCGTCGTGCACCCTCGGCGTAATCGAAGGCGAAACTGCCGAAGTCCATGAAGCCTTCGTCCGGAAGCTCCATCAAATTGACGCAGCGCAGGAACGTGCTCTTGCCGGAGCCGCTGGCACCGATGATCGAGATCACCTCCCCGGCCCTGACGTCCAGCGACACGCCTTTCAGCACCTCGTTCGCATCGAAGCGCTTGCGGATGTCCTTCAGCTTCAGGATCGGCGCAGCGCCCGGCATCGCGGTCACATTAATCCTCCCGACGAACGACATGATCGTCTCGACGCACCGACTTTGCCGCCGGCGTTGGATCCGGACTTTTCAGCTATTGAAACGTCCGGCGCATTTAAGCTAATGGTATACCATTGGAGTGCCAATGGCATTTTTTAGGCTGCCTATGCACAGGAATTAAGCATGGCCGAGACCTCGAAGACCTGCCTGATCGTCCAGCCGATTCATCAGGCCGGGCTGAACGTCCTGACACAGGGCGGCCTCGTGCTGCATCAGCTTGCGCGATCCGACCCGCAATCGCTGATCCGCGCGGCAGCGGATTGCGTCGCCGTCGTGACCCGAAGCGCAGGCTTTCCGGCCGCCGCGATCGAGGCCGCGCCGGCGCTGCGCGTGATCGGCTCGCATGGCGTCGGCGTCGACGCGATCGACGTCGCGCGTGCGACCGCGCGCGGTATCGTCGTCGTCAACGCCCCGAACAGCAATGTGCGCTCGGTGGCCGAACACGCCATTGCGCTGATCTTCGCGCTCGCCAAGTCGATCGTCAGCGCTGACCGCGCCGTGCGTGACAACGATCACGGCTTCAAATATCGCGCGCGGCTGACCGAGCTGGACGGACTGACGCTCGGCATTGTCGGCTTCGGCAATATCGGTCGCCAGACCGCTTCGCTTGCCAAAGCGCTCGGACTGCGGGTGATCGCGCATTCGCTGGAAACCGCGCCGGAGATCTATGCGGCTGCCGCCGTCGCGCCCGTCGCCGCGCTGCGCGACCTGCTGGCGCAATCCGACATCGTCTCGCTGCATCTGCCGCTCACGCCGTCCACCCGCGGGTTGATCGGCGCGGCCGAGTTGGCGGCGATGCGGCCGGGCGCCCTCCTCGTCAATACCGGCCGCGGCGGAGTGATCGATGAAGCCGCACTGCTCGACGCACTCGATGCCAACAGGCTCGGCGGCGCCGGGCTCGATGTCTTTGCGCGCGAGGAGATGCCGAAGGATCATCCGCTGTTGCGGCACGATCGCGTCATCCTGACCCCGCATATCGCAGGCTCGACGGAGGCAAGCCTGGCGCGGACCGCTGAGGATGTCGCGCGCGGCGTTCTTGCGGTGCTGGCGGACGAGCGGCCGCGCTTCCTCGTTAATCCGCTGGTCTGGCCGCAGCGTCGCGGAGCGCGCCCATGACCGCTCAGCGGATGCTGCACGCCGATCGCGCGCTCGCAATTCGCCTGTTCGATCGGTTGGCGGAGCAAAGCCACGACGACCCCGGCGTCACCCGCGACGCCTATGGCGCCGGCGAACAGCGCGCGCACGACCTGGTCAGCCAACACGCCGCCGAGCTCGGGCTGTCCCGTGCCGTCGATGCCGCCGGCAATCTGCTGCTCACGCTTGCGGGCACCGATCCGGACCTGCCGGCCTGGGTGGTCGGCTCTCATCTCGACTCGGTGCCGCACGGCGGCAATTTCGACGGTGCCGCCGGCGTCATCGCCGGCCTTGCCGCGGTCGCAGGACTTAGACGGAGCGGACTGCGGCCGCGACGCAGCGTCATCGTCGTCGCGACGCGCGCCGAGGAGAGCAACTGGTTTCCCGCCTCCTATATCGGCGGCCGCTCGCTGCTCGGCCTGCTGCCTGCCGATGTGCTCGATCTGCCGCGCTCCGACACCGGGCGGGCGCTGCGCGACCACATGCGCGATCTCGGCTTCGCGCCGGAACGGGTCGCAAGGGGCGAGCATCTGCTCAAGCCGGCGCAGATCCACGGCTTCGTCGAGACGCATATCGAGCAGGGCCCGACGCTCGAGGCCGCGAAGCTGCCGCTCGGCCTCGTCACCGGCATCACCGGCAGCTTCCGCTACCGCAAGGCGCGCTGCCTCGGCAGCTACGGCCATTCAGGTGCGGTGCCCCGCCAGCATCGCCACGACGCCGTGTTTGCGGTCTCGGATCTCATTCAGTCGCTCGATCGGCTCTGGGACGATCTCGAGGCCGCGGGCCGCCCTGCCACCATCACGTTCGGCGAGGTCTTCACCGATGCCTCCCAGCACGGCTTCAGCAAGGTGCCGGGCGAACTGAATTTCTGCCTCGACGCGCGCAGCGTCGACCGCGAGCTGGTGGAGCACATCCACGACCGAACGATCGCTTTCGTCGCCGAGATCGAGACCAGGCGCGGCGTCCGTTTCGAGCTCGGCGAGCGCACCGGTAGCCAGCCGGCGGTGATGAGCGCGGACCTGCTGCGACAGCTCGGCCGCCTCGCCGATCGTCTCGAGATCGCCCATCTGACGATGCCGAGCGGCGCGGGGCATGACGCCGCGGTGTTTGCCAATGCGGGCATTCCCAGCGTCATGCTGTTCGTGCGCAATCAGAACGGCAGCCACAATCCGCACGAGGCGATGCGGATCGAGGACTTCCAGGCCGCCGCGACTTTGCTCGCCCACCTCGTGCTGGAGTGAGGAAGCGGTGAGCCGCGGCCAATCCTCACGCGCCGATCACTTCGGCCATCGGCGCCAGCTTGACGCCCGATGCGGCAAGGCGCTCGCGCAGCCGCTGCGCCATCGCCACCGCACCCGGCGTGTCGCCATGGACGCAGACGCTGTCGATCCGGGTTGGCAGGCGCGTGCCGGACAGACAGGTGATGGCACGGTCCTCGATCATGCGGATGACCCGTTCCGCCGCGACCTCGGCATCATGGATCACCGCGCCCGCGAGGCGGCGCGATACCAGATTGCCGTTGTCGGCGTAGGCGCGATCGGCATAGATCTCGCGCACCAGCGGCAGGCCGAACTTCTCCCCTGCCCGCTCGGTCTCCTGGCCCGGCATCACGACGAAGATCAAATTGCGATCGACGGTGTGGATCGCCCGCGCCACCGCCTCCGCAAGGTCGCGGTCCTCGGCGGCGATATTGCCGAGCGCGCCATGCGTCTTGACGTGACGGATCGGGTGGCCGACATCGGCGGCCAGCGCCATCATCGCGCCGATCTGGTAAAGCATGATCTTCTCGATATCGGCCGGGCGCTCACCCTGGATCGGGCGGCGGCCGAACCCCCAGAGATCGAGAAAGCCGGGATGCGCGCCGGCCTGAACGCCGTTGGCCTTCGCCTCCGTCAGCGTGCGATGCATCACGAGGGGATCGCCGGCGTGAAAGCCGCAGGCGATGTTGGCCGACGTCACGGTGCGCAGCATCTCGGCATCGTCGCCGAGCGTGTAGACACCGAAGCCCTCGCCCATGTCGCAGTTCATGTCGATCAGCGCCATCGTCTTCCCTCTCTTGATAGTACAGGTCCGATATACACATCGCGCCCACGGCATACCACGAGGAATTTTGGCGCAGGGATTGCAGAGGGTGTCTCGCGGGAGAGGCTCTCGCGCGATCACGTCCGCGCGTCGCCGGACGATCGCAACAGAAGATGAGCGCACCTGATGAATGAAGCACTCTACGCGCAGCCGCGCTTTCGCAGGTCTGGCGATGCCGCGCTGACCATCGAACTCGGCGACGGCATCGATGCAAAGGTGAACGCCCGAGTCGTCGATCTCGACCAGGCGCTGACCGCACGCGCGCTACCCGGTGTGGTGGAGATCGTGCCGACCTACCGCACCGTGCTGGTCTGCTTCGACCCGATCGTGGTGACGCGGCGCGAGATCGAAGCCGAAGTGATGGCGCTCTGGCCGCCGGCGCCGACCGGCCGGCTGCGCCATCGCTGGACCGTTCCCGTCACCTATGGCGGCGAACACGGAATGGATCTCGACTGGCTCGCGCAACGTCTCGACACCACGACGGACGAGATCGTCGCGCGGCACGGCGCGGCGGAATACCGCGTCTACATGATCGGCTTCATGCCGGGGCTGACCTATCTCGGCGGGCTCGATCCCGTGCTCCACATCGATCGGCGTCCCTCGCCCCGGCTGACCACACCGCCCGGCAGCGTCTCGGTCGGAGGCCAGCAGGCCGCGATCTCGCCGCCGATCGCAGCACCAAGCGGCTGGCACATGCTGGGGCGCACGCCGGTGCGCTCCTACGATCCCCGCCGCGAGCGGGCGCCGTTCCTGTTCAGTGCCGGCGACCTGATCCGGTTTCGGCCGATCGCGGCCGCCGAATTCGCCGCGCTCGAGCGCGCCGCGGACGCCGGCGAGATCATCGCCGACAAAGAGGAGCTGCGCACGTGAGCGGCACGGTGTCGGCGCATCTTGAAGTCATCGCGCCCGGTCTCGCCACCACCATCCAGGACCTCGGCCGTCACGGCTGGCAGCGGTTCGGCATCTCCGCGTCGGGCGCGATGGATACGGTCGCGCTGGCGATCGCCAACGCGCTGGTCGGCAATCCTGCGAATACCGCGGCGCTCGAGATCACGCTGACCGGGCCGGTGCTGGCCTGCACCGGCGGCGACATCCGCTTCGCGCTGGCCGGTGCCGACTTCGCCATGACGATCGACGGCCGAGAGGTCGCCGCGCACGAGACCCACGACTTGAAAGCAGGTCAGCGCCTGTCGATCGGCTCGTCGCGCGACGGCGCGCGCGCCATCCTCGCAGTCAGCGGCGGCTTCGCGATCAAGCCGATGCTCGGCAGCGTCGCGACGCACGCGCGCAGCCAGCTCGGCGGACTCAACGGCGGGCCGCTGCGCAACGGCGATCTGCTGCCGCTGGCAACGCCGGATCTGCCGGACCGGCCGCATCTGATGCTGTCTCCCGCGCATCGGATCCAGCATGACGGCCCGATTCGCGTGCTGCTCGGTCCGCAGGACGATGCGTTCAGCGCCGAGGGCATCACGACGTTCCTGACGTCGGACTATGAGGTGACCGCGCTGTCCGATCGCATGGGCTACCGGCTCGACGGGCCGCCGGTGGCCCATGCCGGCGCCGTCGGCATCGTGTCCGACGGCATCGTGTTCGGCAGCATCCAGGTTCCGGGCAACGGCCAGCCGATCATCCTGCTCGCCGACCGCCAGACCACCGGCGGCTATCCGAAGATCGCAACCGTCATCTCGGCGGACTTTCCGCGGCTGGCCCAGCTGCGCCCCGGCCAACGCATTCGCTTCCAGGCGATCGAGGAAGACGCGGCGATCGCGCTCGCGCGCGAATTGCGGCGGCGGCTCGATCGCATCGCCGATGCGCTGATCGAGATCCATCGCAACATCGTGCCGACCTCCGAGCAGCTGCTGGCCGGCAACCTGATCAGCGGCATGATCTCCGCGCTCGACTGACACCGACCACACCAACCACGACAGGAACACCAGTCATGACCTTGTTCAACGAAACCGCGAACGGTGTCTATGTGATCGCGGTGACGCCGTTCACCGACACCGGCGCGCTCGATCTCGACAGCGCCGATCGCATGGTCGATTTCTATCTCGATAAGGGCGCGACCGGCCTCACACTGCTCGGCATGATGGGCGAGGCGCCAAAACTCACCGCGGCGGAATCCCGCACGCTGGTGCGTCGCGTGCTGGCGCGCACGGCCGGACGCGTCCCGGTCGTGGTCGGCGTTTCCGCGCCGGGCTTCGCCGCGATGACCGAACTCAGCCGCGCGGTGATGGACGACGGCGCCGCCGGCGTCATGGTCGCCCCGCCATCGTCGCTGCGCACCGACGACCAGATCGTCGGCTATTACGACATGGTCGCGGAAGCGATCGCCGGCGCGCCGCTGGTGTTGCAGGATTTCCCGCTGTCGACGCAGGTCCAGTTCACGCCGAAGGTGATTCTGGCGATCGCCGGGCGACTGTCCAACATGGTGATGCTCAAGCACGAGGATTGGCCGGGCCTTGCCAAGCTGTCGGCGCTGCGTGCGGCGAGCGACGCCGGCCGCGCCCGGCGGATCTCGATCCTGGTCGGCAATGGCGGGGTGTTCCTGCCCGAGGAGCTCAGCCGCGGCGCCGACGGCGCGATGACCGGCTTCGCTTATCCGGAGATGATGGTCGATGTCTGGCGCGCCCATGCCGCCGGCAACATCGAGCGCGCCCACGATCTGTTCGACGCCTATCTGCCGCTGGCGCGTTACGAGCAGCAGCCCGGCCCGGGCCTTGCGATCCGCAAATATGTGCTGGCCAGGCGCGGCGTGATCGCTTCAGCCACCTTGCGCAAGCCCGGCGCCGCACTCGCACCTGCCGACATTGCCGATGTCGAGCGCTTGATCGCGCGTCAAACGCGGCGCCTCGCGGAGCTTGGTTGAGCCGGGCGTAAGCATTATCCCGCGAGGCGCAGCGCGGTCACCGCGACGCAGGCATTGCCGAACGGAAGCAGCACGACCTGCGCGCCGTTCGGCAGCGCGATCGTCGCGAGTTCGCCGAGCGCGCCGGTCTGGCCGTTGAGCTTGGCGAGCTCGGCCGCAACCGTCGGGCAGCTTTCCGCCCGCGGCGTGACCCGCACCAGATTGCCTTCGCAGGACGATCCGACCGGAGCGGCAAACACGATGCCGGCGGCCTGCTGAACGGCGGTCCCCTGCGGGGCCTGGTTTCCCTGCGGGGCTTGGTTTCCCTGCGGGGCCTGGTTCGGTGCGAGCGCGACCAGCGACTGCACCGAATGCGAATTGCCGGCCTTGGCGTCCCACTGCGACTGCGCGGTGTAGTTGGAGTTCATCGCAAGTCCACGGCCGAGCGTCCCGAACAGGTTGGCGCAGGTCACGATGTTGGCCTGCCGCGCCTGATCGTCGAACACGGTCGGTTGCTGCCCAGCCTGCTGCGGCGGAACGGCCGCGGCCGCCGGCGTCTGCGCCTCCTGCGGACGTTTGTGCGGCTGCGGCTTCGCGGCGACGGCGGGCTTCTTGGCCGGTGCCGGCGCGGCCGGCTGCAATGGGATCGGCGGGGTCTGCTGCGCATAGACCACGACGCCGGCGGCACCGAGCGCAGCCACCACGACCGCCACAAAGATCAAACCAAGGGTGCGCCGCATCGACCATCCGTCCTTTTCATTTCGCGTGTCAGTCTCGAGCCGGATCCCGGAATTCCACATCCGCATCTCCGACCTCGCTTCATTTCAATTTCGCCAGCACGCCGGACAGTCCGTCGAGCGGCGCCTCCAGCATGACCGGCCCGGTCTGCGGGAGCTGATAGGACACCAGGCACGGCGTCGCCGCGCGGATATGCCGCCGCAGCACGTTGCCGATCGCGATCGTGGCGAAGCAGAAATTGGTGTCGCAGCGATCGGTCTGCGCGACGATGCGATCCGGACTGTCGCCCATCGCGAGCTCGATCTGCGCGCCGACGCCGGCGGCCGCGGGAATCCGCATCGCCATCAGCGGCTTGCCGTCGGCGGTCGCGACCAACGACCAGTTGAAGGCAAGCGCGCCCTGCGCGTTGACGATCGACTGCGTGACGTTGCAGACCCGGCGCTTCGATCTGAGGCTCTCGTCGCAGATCAGGGTCCAGTTCTTGAACGGCTGGATCATCCGCCTGAACTCGCCGAGCGTCTCGCCTTCCGGCACCACGACATCAGACGGTTTCACGGAATAGGCAGGCGGCGGCGCGGGCTGCGCACCCGCGCTCGTCGCCGCCGCGAGCCAGACCAACCAGGCCAGACACGCCGGCCGCCTCGTCGCCGTCAGCGTCAATTGAGCGTCAGGCTCACGCCGGCACTGACGCCCCAGTCGCTGCCGGCGGTGGTCGCCGCCAGGTTGCTGCGCAGCCGGCTGTTCTCGCTTGTGTAGCCGATGCCGAAGGCGAGCGCGCCCTGGCTGCGCCAGACGCCGCCGCCGGCCGATGCGCTGATCTTGCCGGGCCGGTCGTCATAGCGCAGCGATGCGGCGGCCATGCCGATCGCGGCGGCACGCCAGGCGTCCTGCCGCACTTCGCCGATCTGGCCGTTGAGCTGCTGGAACGCGCTGTTGAGCTGGTTGACGTTGACCGCATCGGTGCCGGCGACGCCCGCCGCGACGTTGCTGATGGTCACCGGCCCGCCATTGCCGCTGTTCAACGTCACCTTGTTGGTGGTGTTGCCGGAGGCGTCGGTGTCGTAGCGGATCGAGCTCGACGCAACCGCCTGCAGCTGGCTGACGTTGACCGCGTCGGTCGCGGCCGAGCCGGCGGCGACATTGGTGACGCGGCGCTCGGCCCCGGACGAGCCGACCGACACCTCGCCGGTCGCGACCCCCGCCACGCTCTTGCCGACCACGGGCGTATAGGCCGCATCGCTCAGATTGGCCGTGGTGGTGGAATTGGCGCCGAGCGCCAGCGAGTTGGCCGCCGTCGCCTTGGCGCCGGCGCCGATCGCCACCGAATTATCGGCCGACGCGGCGGAGCCGTTGCCCATCGAGATCGCATTGGCGCCGCTTGCGACCGATTGCGGTCCGATCGCGACGCTCTCCGATCCGGTCGCGATCGAATCCGCGGCGGTCGAATTGGCGTGGAAGTATTTCACGCCGCCACCGCCCGTCGAGATGTTGTTGACCGTGGTGTAGAGCGCGGCGAGCGAGGTGTTGGTGGCCCAGAGCTGCGAGCCGTTGATCGCATCGGTCGAGGTCGAGCTGATCTGGCCCGCGGCCACGTTGGTGATGGTACGCTCCGCACCGGCGCTGCCGACGCTGACGGTCGAGGTCGGCGCGGTACCGGCGAAGTCGTAGGTGGTCCCGGCAATCGTGGTGCTCTTGGTCGCGACCACCGTCGAGGTGGTCGAATTGGCACCGAGCGCGACGTCGCCGGCTTGCGCGGTCGCCTTGGCGTTCGGGCCGAGCGCGACGCTGGTCGGGTTGGTGGTCTGGGATCCCGCGCCGATCGACACCGACTGGATGCCGTTGGCCGCCGCGCTGGTGCCGAACGCGATCGAATCGGCAAAGTTGGAGACCGAATTCTGGCCGATCGCGATGCCGCCGGGCGCGGTCTGCGCCACGGTCGCGCCATTGCCCATGCCGATGCCGTTGTCGCCGTTGACCACGGTCTGTGGTCCAACCGCGACCGAGTTGTTGCCGACCGCAAGCGAATCCGCGAGCGTCGAGTTGGCGTGGAAGTATTTCGTCGTCGTGGTCGCAAACGATTGCAGCGCGCCGGTCAGCTGCCGCACGGTGACGGCGTCGCTCGATTCGGTGCCGTCGGCGACATTGGTGATCTGCCGGTAGCTCGTCGCATTGCCGACCGACACCGCGCCGAGCAGCGTGAGATCGGTGGTGTTGTAGGGGATGATGGTGCCGCCGATGGTGCCCGATGCCGGCGCCAGCGCGCGGTTGGAGATCGAGCCCGAGCCGAGCGCGACGCCGTCGGCGACCGTCGCCTGGGTGTTGAAGCCCAGCGCGGTGGAATTCGCCGCGGTTGCCGACGCGGCAACGCCGGCCGCCATCGAGTTCGCGCCGGTCGCGCCGTTGTTGTTGTAGTTGGCCTGCTGGGTACCGCCGTCGTTGTAGCTATAGTAATGCGTCAGGCCGTTATTGACGATGGTCGAGAGGCTGTCGATTGCCGAGGTGGCGGCAAACAGCTGCGAGCCGTTGATCGCGTCGGTCGAGCCGTTGCTGATCCGTCCCGCCGCGACGTTGGTGATGGTACGCTCGTTGCCGACCGAGCCGACGCTGACCGTCGAGGTCGGGGTGGTGCCGGCGAAGCCGTAGGTGTTGCCGCCGATGACAATGCTGGCGGTTTGAACCGCCGCGCTGGTCTGGCTGCCGGAGCCGAGCGCGACCGCGTTTGCGTTCGTCGCGCTGGCATTGGCGCCGAGCGCGAGTGCATTGGCGGCACCGGCACTCGAATTGACACCGAGAGAGGTCGCCTGAACGTCGGATGCCGCCGCATTCTGGCCGATCGCGGTGCTTGATGTGGCCGAGGCCTGCGCATTGGGTCCGACCGCGGTGCTGTATTGCCCCGTCGCCTTGGCGATGTAGCCCAAAGCCACGGAGTCGAGCGCCGACGCACTCGAGGCGAAGCCGACGGCGACGGCATTGTCGGCCCCGGTGGACGAGGAGTTGCCGACGGCGATCGCATTCGTGCCGGTCGCGCTCGCCAGCGGACCGACCGCAACCGAGTCGGTTCCGACCGCGGAGGAATCGGCCAGCGTCGAATTGGCGTGGAAATACTTGATTCCGCTGGTGCTGATGTTGTTGACTGTGGTGGCGAGGCTGTCGACCGCCTGGTTGGTGGCGAACAGCTGCGAGCCGTTGATCGCGTCGGTCGAGGAGTTGCTGAGCCGCCCCGCCGCGACATTGGTGATGGTGCGCTCGGCACCAACAGCGCCAACGCTGACGGTCGAGACCGCTGTCGTGCCCGCGAAGCTGTAGGTGGTGCCGTTGATCACCGTGCTCGGCGTGTTGACAGCGGTCGCGGTGACGCTGCCGGAGCCGAGCGCGACATCGCCGGAGCTTGCCGCCGCCGTGGCGCCGTTGCCCAGTGCGACGTTGCCCACTAAGCCGGCGGCGCCTGCGGTCGAGCCATTGCCAAGCGCGACCGAGCCCTGCCCGATCGCCTTGTTGTTGTTGCCGATCGCAACCGCGCCGTTGGCCTGGTTGGCGGCGGTGGCGGTGGCCGTGCCGTCGCTGTTGGCGATGTTGTTGGCGCCGCCGGTGAAGGCGCCGGTGCCGCTGGCATAGCTGGGATCGCCGATCGCCACGGCACCGTTGCCAAAGGCAGTGTTGTTCGCACCGATCGAGACGGCCTGACCGCCGGCGGCCGCCGCATTGGTGCCCACGGCGACAGCATTGGCGGAACTGGCCGCGGCATTGGTGCCGAGCGCAATCGCGCTGACGGCGCTGGCAGCTGCCTGCCCGCCGATGGCGATGGCGTTATTCCCGGAAGCATTGGCGCCGGCGGTCGAATTGCCGCCGAGCGCGATCGATCCGACGCCTGAGGCGATCACCCGCGTCGCCACCGTGGTCCCGCCGGAGCCAATTGCAGTTGCATAAGTGCCCGTCGCTTGGGCCTGGGTGCCGAGGGCGGAGGCATTTCCGCCTGATGCGGACGCCCCAACGCCGACAGCGGCAGCAGACACACCGGTGGAGCTCGCATTATTGCCGACCGCGATGCCGCCCGTCGCCGTGCCGCCGACGATTGCACCCGATCCGATCGAAACCGCGCCCCCCGCGGCCAGCGCCTGCGCCTGGTTACCCAAAGCAACGGCGAAATTCCCGGATGCGGTGGCGAGATTGCCTCCGGCAAATGCGCTCGTTCCCGATCCCGCGGCGGAAGAGCCGATGGCAATCGCGTTTACGCCCGACGCATTCGCGGTGTAGCCCAACGCGTTCGCGCCTTGGCCGGAGGCCGCCGCGCCGTTTCCGAGCGCAGTGGCCTGATTACCCGCTGCCGTGGCGGAGGTGCCGAGGGCGCTGGCGCCGGTGCCGGTCGCAGAAGCGCTCGAACCGACGCCGGTCGACCATGCCCCCGTCGCGGTGGAGCCGGTACCGAGCGCGACGGCCTCAAAGGTGAAGCCGCTCGGTGCGGTCCCGCTGGCATTGGCATTCACACCGATCGCGATCGGCGACCCACCGCCGGTTCCGGCGTTGGCCTTGGAGCCGACCCCGATGGCCGTGCCCGAACCATTTGGAGACGAGGCGGCAGAAGACAATCCAATGGCGATCGAGGCACCGCCCGAGGCGTTGGCCGATGAGCCGATGGCGACGGCACTCGCCCCGTTTGCAGTGGTGTTGACGCCGAAGGCGCTCGATCCGTCGCCGGTGGCGTGCGCGTTTCCGCCTACGGCAAGGGCATTGGTACCGGTCGCGTTGGCAAACACACCCATGCCGATCGCATTGAGGCCGTTCACCGAGTTGGCATAGCCCACGATGATCGAGCCATCGCCGGTTGCGGTGTTGGCATCGCCGATCGCCAGGGAGTTCTGGCCATTCGCGGTGGTGCTGGTGCCGATGGCGGTTGAACTGGATCCGGCGGCGTGGGCGCCGCAACCCAGCGCAGTGCTGCCCGCGGTTGCAGCAGTGGGGTTGGTGCAGTTCGCGGGATTGCTCAAGACCCCGTTGCCGATGGCGACCTGCGCGAACGCCGCCTGCGGGCTCATGAGCCCCACGACAACAAACATCGCGCCGACCGCCCCACCGGCTCCGAGCGGGCCAAGTCCCAGCCGAGCGCGCTTCACGCCAAGGATTCGGTGTGCCTGCCGCAACACCGCCAGCAACCGGCGCCGCAGCGAACGGCTGTCCGCATCGCCCGACGCGATCCAGCAATGGACGAAGCCGCTGCGGCGCTGCGTCTTCAGAGATGTGGTTGAGTTGCGTGCGACAGCCATGGTGCGCCCCTTTCGCGACATCTGGTCCAGACGCCGGAGGCGACGCGCCATGGACCGTGCCGACGCGCGGGCCCCATGGCCGCGCACGCGGAGAGATGAAGACGATCGCGCGACACGCGCTCGGCTTCCAGTCCTGGCCAACGATGTGTCGAACTCAACGAGCGCATCTTGCCACCCCGCGCTCGCTCGACTGCCCCATCAATGTGCCCCGAGTCGTCATAACCGAAAATGATAGACACATATTTGGCAACGTCACTCAGCAGGCCGTCCAAATAACGCGCAGATCGTCTCACAAGTTGAATGATTGGCCGATGCACCGTGAGGTATTTTATCGCGCCTTCAACCGGCAGTTGATCGACGGCGCGTGCGTTCGCGCATTTCGCGCGGGCTGACGCCGAACTCGCGGCGAAACGCGCGCGTGAAATCCGACGCCAGCTTGAAGCCGTTGCGATAGGCGATCTCCTGCACCTGCCTGTCGTTGAACGCGACGAGTTCGGCATGAGCGGCGCGCAGCCGCTTGCGCAGGATGTAGCCGGCGACGCCGCCGACGCTCTCGAATGCACGGTAGAGGGCGGAGCGCGAAATGCGCAATTGCTGCGCGATGCGATCCGGCGTGAGGTCAAACTCGCCGAGATGCGTCTCTATATAGAGTCGCGCACGCTCGAACAGCACCGACTCGATCGCGCCGTGCGAAGACTCGAGCCGATCCGAGGACAGCTGGACGCAGGCGGCGATCATCTGTGCGGTCGCCCGCCCCGCCTGCCGCAACTCGTCCGGCGACATCAGCATGATGCGCGTCTCCAGCCTGTCGAGATAGTCGGCAAGCAGCGCGGTCAGGTTGCCTTCGAGAAGAATATTGCAGAGCTCGTCGAACTGATCGGCCACCTCGGCGAACGACCTGCGCGGCAAGCCCAGCACCAGGCCCTCATAGTCCGTGATGCTGCCGCTGAAATCATCATCGAGCGAAATCAGGAACATGGCATCCGGCCCGGCGTGAATTCGTCGCCCGGCGCTCGCGAAGCGCGCTTCACCGGAGCGTACCCGGTAGAGCCACCAGATATCGACCGGCGCGCCCTGCGACGGTTTGATGACACGCGCGAACGATTGCGCGGCGAATCGTCCCGACGTGAAGACGATTTCGGCCATGTTGCAGGTCAGGTACTCCACCAGGAACCCTTGCGCGGGGCTATAGCCTTCGGGTGGCGCGACCTCGACCAGCGAGGCCATGCGCGTCTTCCAGACCTCGAACTGCTCCGATGGCGGATAAGGGCGTGTCGAGAACAGCCGCGGCGGTGCCGCAGCTATGTCCCTGATGTTCCGCGGCTCGCGCGGCATTGGAACATGTTCGAGGAGTTGCGATGCGCGTGGCGGCGTGTCGTCGTCTTGTCGCATGTACTTCCGTTCCCCGTTTTCGCAGACGACAGACATCGGCTCAACGGAGGGGCATTCCAAAGGTTGCGTCGCCTGCACCGAAAGGCCGGCGAATTCGGGAGATAAAGAAGCGGCATCCGGGAAAGCGAAGATCAGCCTGCTTACGCCGGCCGCTCCCGATAGGGCTGATGCAGGTTGCTGAGGCGGTCGTGCTCACACATGCTTTTTTCATCATCGTGGCGTCATGGCCGTATCCGACCCGACTGATCTAGAGAACACTTTGCGCGATAGCCAGAGGAGCGGCAACGCGCGCCGCGAAGAATTGCACGATTGCCTTCATGCGATGCGATCGCGCAACGCATCGTCCAAGAGACTTCAGAAAATGTTAGCGATCTCGGCGCTGTGGGACAGCGGATATAACGGCAGGAAGCGGAGGTAAGCACGGTACATGACATATCGAGACCTCTGCGACGATCGCCGCGACCAGGCATGGGGACGTCTGCCTATTCCTGCGCCAATCCACCGCATGCGGCGTGACTGCAAACCCTGTGGCATGCGGCCGTACACACTGTCGCTGCTTGCGGCATTTACATATGAGTGTCGAGGTGGCGGAAGTCACAACGGCTCATCGAATTTTTTGGTTCACTGAATTTTTGCCGGGAGTGTTGCGCGCCAGATAGCACTGTCCCATCGCGCGGCTGTGCCGGCGCCTCGCGATCGTTGACACGAGCAGCGTGAGGAAGCCACCGGCGGATGCGCTCCCTCCCCCCTCTTGTCCGCCGGAGCCTCTTGGCGAAGGCGGATGCGGGGGAGGGTTGGGGAGAGGGTGCCACACGGCGAACTCTCTCAATACTTCGCGCAGCACACGATCGGCGTCGAGAAAGCGATGCTCGTCTCGATCATCTCGCCCGAGGCGCGCCCCTCGCCCCGCCCTCTCCGCAACGCGGGGCGATCGCACATGTCTACGGCTCCGTCCCATCGGACGGCGTTAGGCGCACTGCACGTTTTCTGGATAATAGAATAATGCCGCTGATTTGCCCGACGTGTCAAGTCGACATATCGAATGCCGGCACGCCGACGGCTCCTTTGCATGGGGTTGTTTTGCAGGTTTTGATGCGCCCCTGCCGAGGCAGGCCAGATGCCATAGCCCTGCCTTAAAAGGGGAGGGCCGCCTCACTCGTCAGAGCGAGCGGGCGGGGACCTGCTCTCTCCGCCGACTGTGCAGTCCGCGGCCACCCATCCCGACCTTCCCCCTTGCGGGGGAAGGAGAAGTGGGAGGTTTTCGAAGCGCTGCCGATCGGATGGATAGAGCCTACTTCCGATCGGAACCCTGCGCCGGCGTCTGTGGGCTCGTGCTTGAGCCTGACGACGGTGGAGCGTTGTTTTGGTTCGGCTGATTGGACGACGAGGTCTGGCCGGTGCTCGGCTGGTTGCCGCCGCTGCCCTGCCCGACGGTGGACTGGTTCTGCGGCGCGGCCTGTCCCGTCGTATTCTGCTGCGGGGCCTGCTGCTGAGCCGACGGCTGGTTTCCGGCCTGGCCAGACGTCGACTGGTTCTGTGGCGCGTTCGCCTGACCCGTGGTCTGCCCTGTCGTGTTTTGCTGGGCAGGCTGCTGCGTGCCGGTCTGGTCGGTCGACTGGTTTTGCGGCACGTCGTTGGTCTGGCCGGTCGTCTGTCCCGTCGTGTTTTGCTGGGTGCGGCTCTGACCGACTGTTGACGATCCCCGCCCCGCGGCCTCGCCGATCCTGTCGGACAGGCCCAGTGCGGCCACCGTGCGGGTGTCGACGCTGCCGCTCGTCGTTAGGCCTTCTCGGCGCTGGAACGTGATCAGCGCCTCGCGGGTCCGCGAGCCGAGCACGCCGTCGGCCTCACCAACCAACAGGCCGCGGTCGATCAGCACTTGCTGCACCTCACGGATCTGTTGCGGGCTCAGGTCCATCATCGCAACGCTGCCGCCACTGCGGCCGCGATGGCTGAAGCGCGTCCGCGGTCCGACCGGGACCACGTCGACGACCCGACGATCGCGATCGAGAAATACGACCTCGTCCTCGACGATGAAGAAGCTGTCGTCGCGATAGTACGGGAATGCATCGATCAGCGCCGGGAAGGCGGCGACCGAAATTGCGTTGAACCTCCGCGGCACCGCCACGCCCGGATTGACCGCGAAATTGATCGCGTTGACATTGATGCGTGGCGCATTGCGCGCAGAGAGCACCGAGCGCTGGATCGTGCTCTGCTGCTCGGCGGTCACGGTGCGCCCGGCCTCGGTCTGGACCGCGGCGTTCGACTGGGTCTGGGCCGTTGTGTTGGCCTGCCCAGTGGTCTGTCCGGATTTGGCGCCGGAGTTGACCTGGCCCTGCGTGGTGCCCGGTTGCTGGGTGGCCGCACCGGTCGTCTGGCCGGCTCGCGTGTTCGGGCTCGTGGTCGTGCTCTGGCCGGTTGTCGTGCTCGCACCTCTGCGCTGACCGGTCGTGGTGCCCTGATTGCGATTGGCGGCGTTGGCCCGGTCCTGCTGCTGCTGGCTTTGCCGCGTGGTGGCGCTGCCGCTTTCACGGGATTCCGATCGGCCGACCTGCTCGCGCTGGCTTCGGCTTTGCCCGATGGTCTGCTCCTGGCGGCCCTGATTGCGCTGGCTCTGCCGATCGCCTCGCTGCTCGACGCGGCCGCTGTCGCGGGCCTGCCCGGTGGTCTCGCCGCGCATGCTCTCGCCGCGCTCGGCTGCGCCGCGGCCCATCCGACTTTCAGCACGGCCGCTTTCCCCTGGCTCCTTTGGGCTCGCGCCCTGCCCTCGGCCGACGGTCATGCCCTCGCTTCGCGACGCCCCGGGACCTTCATGCATTGCACCGCCGGAACGCCCGCCCGACGGACCTGCAGACGGTGCGCGCTCGCTACCGCCGGCGCCGACGCTGCCGCCGCCACCGATGTTGCCTCCGCCACCGCCGCCCTCGCGCAGGCCCTGCGCCGATGCGAGACCGACGCCAGCCAACAGCACGGCTGTCGTCAGCAGAAACTTGCTCTTGATGATCTTGCTGTGCATTGCTGATTCCTCCTGAGATTTGGCGGCTGTTCAGTTCGCGAAAGCTGCTGCCAATGTCTGGCGCTCACTCCGCCACGGCCGCTGCCCCGCGAAGCCAACGAAATCTGCGGCACCGCGCGCGCGATTCATCGGTGAACTGCCTTGCAGGAAAACAACGTCGCCGCCCTCGCCGTTCCTCGACCATCCGCGGCGCGACATTTCGCGCCGGGGGAACTGCGACAGGATCCCTTCTGAGCCGGCTGGCCGGTGTCCGATTCCGCTTGAGGAACCTTTCTGCAGGCGCGCTGCCGGCAGCAACCAACGCCGCTCCACTCCGTTGACCGGCTGGGCAATCACTATCGAGGAGGATCTGATGAGGAAGACAGCCCTTGTTCTTGCGACAGCCGGTGCACTCGGAGTGAGCGCGATTGCAGCGCCCGCACCCGCCGAAGCGCGCGGCGGGTTCGGTCCGGCGCTCGCAGGCGGATTGATCGCCGGCGCCGTGGTCGGCGGCCTCGCCTCATCCGCCTATGGCTACGGCTACCCGGGCTATGGCTACGGTTATGGCTACGCACCGGCCTACTATGCGCCCGGTTACGACGCATACGCCTATGATTACGACGACTACGGCTACGCGCCGTATCGTTGGGGCGGCGGATACACCACGACATATTATAGCGGCTACGGGCCGGCCTATTACGGCTACCGCTATCGTCACGTGGTGCGGCCGGCATACGCCTCATACGCCTACTATCGCGGCGGCTACCCGCGTTGGCATCATCGCTGGCATCATTGGTGAGATCGGTCAGGCCGAGCGCGCGGTCGTGTGATGATCGGAAGCCGAGCCCTGCCGCTTCATTCCGAAGTATGGCGTGCCGAGCCGATGCTCGCAGCCAGAGGCCCGCCTTCGCCTGGTGGCTTCGGCGCGACAGTCCGTCTTCGCCTTCACTGCGTTCAAGCTACGCCGGACACGCTTCGCACAGAAGGTCTCCGGCGTGGCTGCGCCACGCGAAGCCCGTCCATAGATGATATGAAGCGTGGCTTGCCGAGCCGAAGCTCGCGGCCAAAAGGCCCGCCTTCGCCCGTCGGGCTTCGGCGTGGCATCCTTCTCTCGCTGCGCGAGCGAAGGATGGTGGGTGCGACAGGGATCGAACCTGTGACCCCTACCATGTCAAGGTAGTGCTCTCCCGCTGAGCTACGCACCCAAAGCCATTTGGATCGGGTCCCTATAACGGACGGCGGCGGGGCAGGCAAGGACGCAAAGTGAAGGTTTTTTGGCGAATCAGGCCGCCAGCAACTTATTCACTTCGCTAACCAATTCCCTGAGGTGCACGGGCTTGGCCAGCACCTTGGCGTTTTTCGGCGCCTCCGAATCGGAATTGAGGGCCACGGCGGCGAAGCCGGTGATGAACATGATCTTGATGTCGGGATCGAGTTCCGAAGCACGGCGGGCAAGCTCGATGCCGTCCATCTCTGGCATCACGATGTCGGTGAGCAGCATTTCAAACGGCTCCTCGCGCAGCCGCTGGTAGGCCGACATGCCGTTGTCGTGCGGCGAGACCTTGAAACCCGCATTTTCAAGCGCCTTGACCAGGAAGCGGCGCATATCGGTATCGTCTTCGGCGAGGAGAATTTTCGGCATGGCAGGAATCGTCGAATCCGGCTGGAGGATCAGTCCGAACAGTAAGCCCGACAGACGGTAAATTTCGGGTGAAATTTGCGTCAAGCCTGAAGCGTCGGGCCAACGACTATTTGTGGACCGAACCACCCATGGAATCAACCGGCTTGCGGCATTTGCTGCCTTTCAGACGCGTTCCAGCGGATACCGCACTCTTTTCACTTGGCAGAATGATCGCGATTACCGACAATGCCCGCCCATAAATCTCCGCTTTTCCGGCAGAATCAATTCTTGCGGGGCGAGGCGGACGCAAGGGACGGCGCCAAGGGAATGAGCGAATTTGCTGGCGAGTTGTCGCCCCCGTTCGAGATCGTTGAGCCGCAGGCCTGGCGCGCGCCGATCATCTTCAATTCTCCGCATTCAGGCTCGGTCTATCCGGCCGAGTTCCTGGAGGCGTCGCGAATCGACGTGACGTCGCTGCGCCGCTCCGAAGACAGTTTCATGGACGAGCTGATCGCGGGCTTGAGCGATCGCGGCTTTCCGATCGTCCGGGTCAACTTCCCGCGCTCCTATGTCGACGTGAACCGCGAGCCCTACGAGCTCGACCCGCGGATGTTCACCGGGCGGCTTCCGAGCTTTGCCAACACGCGCTCGATGCGGGTGGCCGGCGGGCTGGGCACCATCCCGCGGGTGGTCGGCGACGGCCAGGAGATCTATCGCGAGCGGCTCGAGGTCGACGAGGCGCTGCGGCGGATCGAGCTGCTCTACAAGCCCTATCACCGCGCATTGCGCCGGCTGATCAACAAGGCGCACCAGGCGTTCGGCGCCGTGATCCTGGTCGACTGCCACTCGATGCCGTCGGTCGGCGTCTCGCGCGACGAGCCGCGCCGGCCCGACGTCGTGATCGGCGACCGCTACGGCACGAGCTGTGCGCCGCTGCTGCCCGATCTGGTCGAGGAGGTCATGGGTTCGCTCGGTCATTCGATCGGCCGCAACAAGCCCTATGCCGGCGGCTTCATCACCGAGCATTACGGCAACCCGGCGAGTGGCCTGCACACCGTGCAGATCGAGCTCAACCGCGCGGTCTATATGGATGAGCGCCGCCGCGAACGCGGACCGCGCTTCGCCCAGGTGGCGGACGATTTTGCAACGCTGGCGGACGCGCTCGCGAAAATCCCGTTCGGAGATCTCGGCCCGTTCCAGGCGGCGGCGGAGTGAAGGATCGTTCGTCGAGCCGCTGTGCCGATGAAGTCATGAACTGCGAATTCAGAATGGCGATGCGATAAGCGCCGAATTGGATTCCCAATTCACTTGCGAAAACGTTGGCCGAAGAAAAAAGGGCCGCTTGAATGAACAAGCGGCCCAAGTCTAGGGAGGAAACGCCCAAGGAGGGCAGCGATAGCGCGAGGCGCTACCGCACCGCAACAATATGCGACCGCGCTGCACAAAACGCAAGAACTTTCGAAACATTTCCTGGGAAATGTTGGAAGCTCTGGCAGATCTGCAACAGGTCAGCGGGAGCGGCTTTCCGCATGTAGGATCAATATCTTACAGGGGAACGCCCGGGCGGCCAGCGTTCGGCGCATAGCTTGTATACCAGAACTCGCAACTTCGTGATCCGTCCTGAGGCCGGCCAGACTTTCGAATCCGAAGCCAAATCGAAAGCGCGAAGCCAAGCCAGAACCAAGTCAGAAACCAGGTCATCAGGCTGGGATAACACTCCGTTAATCGTGCGCGCCGCATTGGATTGAGCTAGAGCGTTTTCGAGCGAAGTGGCTACCGGTTCGCGTAAAGAAAGCGCGTCAAAACAAGAATCCAGAGCCCCGTTCCGATTCCATCGGAACGGAAAAGGCTCTAGGCAAGAGCAGGATTCGAACTTCTATCGCCTCGTTTGCGCATTTCAGGGACATGCCGTGACGGTCATCGACTTTACCGCCTTCATCGGCCGCCTCGCGACGGCATCGGGCGAAACCATCCTGCCGTTCTTCCGCACCTCGCTCTCGGTCGACAACAAGAGCTCGAACGATTTCGATCCGGTCACCGAGGCCGATCGCGCCGCGGAAGCGGTGATGCGGCGGCTGATCAAGGCGAACTTCCCCCAGCACGGCATCGTCGGCGAGGAATTCGGCAATGAGCGAGAGGATGCCGACTATGTCTGGGTGCTCGATCCGATCGACGGCACCAAATCCTTCATCGCCGGCTTTCCGATCTGGGGCACGCTGATCGCCCTGCTGCACAAAGGTACGCCGGTATTCGGCATGATGCATCAGCCCTATATCGGCGAGCGCTTCTCGGGCGACAACGGCTCGGCGAATTACTCCGGGCCGTCGGGCGAACGACGACTTGCGGTGCGGCGCTGCGCCTCGCTGAAGGAGGCGACCGCCTTCACCACGAGTCCCCTTCTGATGAATCCGGAGGACCGCACCCGCTTCGGCCGGATCGAGAATGCGGTCCGCCTGTCTCGCTACGGCGGCGACTGCTACTCCTATTGCATGCTCGCAGCCGGCCATCTCGACCTCGTAGTCGAGACCGAGCTGAAGCCGTACGACATCGCCGGACTGATCCCGATCGTCACCGGTGCCGGCGGCATCGTCACCACCTGGGACGGCAAGCCGGCGCAAGGCGGCGGCCGCATCATCGCCGCCGGCGACCCCCGCGTGCACGAGGCCGCGATGAAGCTGCTGAACGCCTGATTCTCGAGTTGCCGAGCTATTGGCATGCCCGACCTCGTCATCGAGAACTGGTGCGGCATGATCTCGCCCGCAGCGGTTTTGGACAGCCACACACAACTTTCCCGCGAATCGTGCATGTCGATTTAACCGATGTGTCAGGAATGCAGCCTAGCTTCGCTCTCGCGGCCGGGAGGTGGCCGTAGCACGTCCGTTTGGAGTTCATGATGCCGCTGCTGACCGATCGGCTGGATCCCGCGGCGCTCGCCGCGGAGCTTGACCAGAAGGGCTTCGTCTGCATCGAGAATGCGATCGATCCGGCCTGGATCGAGCGGGCGCAGGGCTACGTCCACGGCCTGGTCGAGCAAAAGGGCAAGCGCTATTTCGCGCTGAACTGGCTGTCGCGCAACGAAGGCACGCCGCCACAGGAATTGACCGGCGATCCACAGATGCGCCGGCTCCTCACGAGGCTCGCGCAAATCGGCTGCCCGAGGGCGAAGCTGGACGAGGAGATCTATACCGGCCTGCGCGTCGTCGCCGGTCGCACCGGCGACGAGCGATCGTTGCTCTACCACTACGACAAGCATGTCATCACGGCGCTGGCACCAATCCTGATCCCGGACGGGCCGAAGCGGCGCGCCGGCGAGCTGATCGTGTTTCCGAACCGGCGTGGCTATCGCCGGTTCACCTTCCTCAACATCGTCGAAAAGGCGATCACACAGAGCAACTGGTACCGCAACCGCGTCACGCGCGCCCTGGCGGAGGGCGACCTGCCGAACATCAAATATCTGAAGCCCGGCAACCTCTATCTGTTCTGGGGCTACCGGACCTATCATGCCAATTTCCCGGTCGCCAGCGACGCGGTTCGCGCGACGATGCTGCTCCATTACGGCGATCCGCATCCGGGCAGCCTGATCCTGAAGGCCAACACGGTGCGGCAAAACCGCGACGAGCGCCGCATCGCGCAGGAAGCCTCGTAAGACTCTCAGCGTTGCGCTTCGGCCCGCAGATAGTCCACGAGCTGCTTGGCGGCGCGCGGCAGCGCCTTGAAGCTGCGGGCGCAGATCGTCAGCCGGCGGTTGGCCCAGCCGTCGCGGATCCTGATCGTCGTGATCGGCATCGCAGCCGCACAGCGCCGCGCGGCGGTTTCCGGGATCACCGCGATGCCGACATCGGCGGCGACCATCTGGCAGATGGCGTCGAAGCCGCGCAGGCGGGCGCGGAAACGCAGCCGCGCGCCGAGCTTGGCCGCATGCCGGGAAATATGCACCTGCAGCGCGGACGTTGCCGTCAGGCCGACGAAATCGCGGCCGACCACTTCCTGGAAGTCGATCTGGCGACGGCTGCCGAGATCGCTGCGCCGCGACGCCACCAGCATCAGGCGGTCCTCGCTGAACAGGAAGCGCTCGACGCTGTCGGGCAGCGCGTGTTCGGCGGCGAAACCGAGATCGGCGGCGCCGCTCGCGATCGCGGTCGCGATATCGGTGCTCTCGCGCTCCTCGACATCGACACTGATATCGGGATGCTCGTGCAGGAAGGCCGCGAGCGCCCGCGGCAGATGTTCCGACAGACCCGAGGTATTGGCGAGCAGCAGCACGTTGGCGCGGACGCCGCTGGCATAGGCGGCGAGGTCGCTCTGCAACGCCTCGACATTGTGGATCACGATGCGGGCATGGCCGAGCAGGCTCTCGCCCGCAGCGGTCAGTTCGACGCCGCGGCGGCCGCGCTTGAGCAGTGCGACGCCGAGCGCCTCCTCGAGGCCCTTGATCCGCTCGCTGGCCGAGGCCAGCGCCATGTTGGCACGCACCGCGCCCTGGGTGATACTGCGCGCATCGGACACCGCGATGAACAATTGCAAATCGATCAGGTCGAACCGCATGACATGTTCCGCCCCATTATCTTCTTCCGCCCCGCGCCTTCGGACCGTCCGAAGGCTAACTCCGTAACCTCCAGATTGTGCCGATCGCGTCGATCGGTCAATGTGCCGTCATGGTCGACCATCTCCTGATCTTCATTGCCTTCGCCTTCCTGCTGGCCGGCTTCGTCAAGGGCACGCTCGGCCTCGGCCTGCCGACGGTCGCGATGGGGCTGCTCGCAACCACCATGGCGCCGGGCCAGGCGATTGCGATCGTGATCGTGCCGGCGATCGTCACCAATATCTGGCAGACCTTCGTCGGCCCCTATTTGCGCGACATCCTCAGGCGGCTGTGGCCGCTGATGCTCGGCACCGTCGTCGGAATCTGGATCAATGCCGGGCTGTTGACCGGGCCATACGCGGCCTACGGCACCGTGGTGCTCGGCGTGCTGCTGGTGATCTACGCGATCGTTGGCTTGAGCAGGTTCAACTTCAAGGTCAGGCGGCGCGACGAGAAGTGGATCGGCGGCATCGTCGGCGTCGTCACCGGACTGATCTCGGCCGCGACCGGCGTGCAGGTCATCCCCTCGATGCCGTTCATGCAGGCGATCGGCATGGAGCGCGACGAGCTGGTGCAGGCGCTCGGCGTCTTCTTCACCACCGCAACGCTCGCACTCGCCTTCAACCTGACGGCCTCGGGCCTCTTGACGGCGGCCACCGCGCTGCCGGGCGCGGTCGCGATGGCGGCATCGTTCATCGGCATGTTCATCGGCCAGGCGGTCCGCACGCGGATGCAGCCTGATGTGTTCCGCCGCTGGTTCCTGATTTCGATGATCCTGCTCGGCCTCTATCTCGCCGGCAGCGCGCTGCTCAAGATCCACGGATAAGCGTGATCCGGAAACGTCTGAAGCCGTTTTCCGAGCAGGCCGTGCACAAGTGATAGCTAGCGCGCCTCCAGCATGGCGACGCGGACGCCGAGATAGATGAAGAGCGCGCCGAGCGAGCGGTTGATCCAGGCGACCACGCCGCCCGATTGCCGGATGCGGCCGGCGGCCCTCGCCGCAAAGGCCGCAAGACCAAGGCACCACACCGTGCCGCCGGTGATAAAGATCAGCCCGAGCACCAGGAAGGCGAGCGTCTTGTGGGCGGAGTCCGCCGCCACGAATTGCGGCAGGAACGCCAGGAAGAACAGCGCAACCTTGGGGTTGAGGATGTTGGTCAGCGCCCCCTGCCAGAACACGCGCGAGATCGAGGTCTCGCCGCCCTGCCCCGTGATCTCAGCGATCGGCTTGGCGCGCGACAGCAGCATCTGCAAGCCGGTCAGCACCAGATAGGCCGCCCCGATCAGCTTGACCGCCAGGAACGCGGTCGACGACGCCATCAGCAGCGCGGAGAGCCCGATCGCCGCGCCGAACACGTGGACCAGGCAGCCGCAACTGATGCCGATCGCGGCAGCCGCGCCGCCCCGCCATCCGAGCTGGATCGTGCGCCCGATGATATAGGCGGTATCCGGACCCGGCGTGACGTTGAGCAGCAGCCCGGACAGGACGAAGAGCCAGAGTTCGTGAATTCCCAGCATGCCTGCGTTAACCTATCTAAGTAGGGGTCCGGAAAGGGCGATCGGCCGGCTTGCGCCATCGCGGCGACACACGAATTCCGTAGAGAAACGGTGGTACGATCCGTTGGTCGCATGCCAATTCCTGCTACTATGCATTATAGCTGCCCGTAAACCGAGCTTCCGCCGGACCCGGCCTGTCTTGTAAGTATCGGATTCGGTCACCTCGGCTAAGTGGCCATTCCAGGGCACAGGAGACATGGAAAGACGGCTCGCTGCCATTCTTTGCGCCGACATCGCCGGCTATTCCCGCATGATGGGTGCCGACGAGGCGGGGACGCATGCCTCGTTCAAGGCGCATCGCAGTGCGATCTACCCGATTATCCTCAACCATGGCGGCAGGATCGTCAAAAACACTGGCGACGGCTTCCTGCTGGAATTTCCGAGCATCATCGGCGCGATCGAGGCTGCCGTCGCGATGCAGACGCTGATGGCCGAGCGCAACGAGCACCTGCCGGCCGACCGCGCCATGCACTTCCGGATGGGCGTCCACATGGGCGACGTCATGGCCGACGAGGACGAGGTGTTCGGCGACGACGTCAATATCGCCGTCCGTCTCGAGACGGTGGCAAAGCCCGGCGGGATCGCGGTGTCCGACAAGGCCCGCACCGAATCGGGGCGACGGCTGGCCGTCACCCTGGTGGACGCCGGCCCGCACCGCTTCAAGAACATCGCCGAACCGATCCATGTCTGGACCTGGGCGCCGGCCGGATCCGATCATCAGGAAAAGACCCCGGACGACGGCCCGCATCTGCCGGGGCAATACCGGACCGCGATCGTCGGCGTGCTGCCGTTCGACAATCTCAGCGGCGGTGCCGACGAATATTTCTCGGACGGTCTGACCGAGGATCTGATCCACGCGCTGTCGCTGCAATCCTTCTACCGCGTGCTGAGCCGCAATTCGACCTTCGCCTACAAGGGCAAGAACGTCTCGACCCGCCTGATCGCGCGTGAGATCGACGCCACCTATCTGATCCAGGGCTCGGTGCGCCGCGCCGGCAACAAGATCCGCGTCTCCGCCGAACTGATCGCGCCCGAGAAGGGCGAGCAGTTGTGGACCGGCCGCTACGACCGCGACATGGGCGACCTGTTCGCGATGCAGGACGAGATCACCGCCAATCTCTCTGCCGCTGTTGCCCAGGAAATCTACCGCGCCGAGGCCTCGGCACCGGCGCGCTCGCCGAATGCCGAAATCACGGCTTGGGATCGCTTCCTGAAGGGTCTGTCGCACTACTATCACCAGACCAAGGACGATTGCGAAACCGCGATCGCGCTTTTCAAGGAAGCAATCCAGCTCGATCCCGCACTGTCGATCGCGCGCGCCTATCTGGCGCTGATCCAGATCCAGAGCATCCAGTTCGGCTGGATTCCGAGCACGCGCGAATTATGGGCCTCGTCGGTCAGCCTGGCCGAGAGCAGCGTGCGGCTCGACCCGCGCTCCTCGTTCGCGTTTTCGCTGCTGGCCTATCTGCACGCGATGCAGGGCCACTACGAAGCCGCGATGGACGCCATCAAGCGGGCGATCGAGCTCAACCCCTACGATATGGGTGCGCGCGGCGTGCTCGGAATTTGCCACATGGTGATCGGCGACCACCGCAAGGCGGTCGATCTGTTCTCGACGGCGGTCCAGCGCGGCAACAGCGACCCGCGCTACCAGTGGGCGGCGCTGAACGCATTCAGCCATTATCTGCTCGGGCAATATGACGCATCGCTGTCATGGTCGCGCGAGGGGCTCTATCTCAACCCGAACCATCTGCAGTGCCTTGCGGTGCGCGCCGCAGCGCTCGCCCAGCTCGGACGCAAGGACGAGGCGGCCCAGGCTGCGGAGGCGCTGCTTGGCAACTATCCCGACCTGACCGTCAAACGCCATCTGCGCAATTTCCACTGGAAGAACCCGGACGATATCGCGCTTTATCGCGACGGCCTCTTGAAAGCCGGCGTCCCCTTCGGCAAACTCGTTCTGGTTGCATCCGGATCGAAACTCGCCGCCGACTCCTGAGCGAGTTCATTCACCGGTAATGGATGCTTTTTAAGCTGAAGCTTTTCAGGATGTGGTTTGATGTCCGATCCGGCTGCAAGCGCGGCACCCGCCCCGCAGGTTTCCCCTGACAATCCCTGCCCGTTCCTGCGCGCGCTGGTCGCCGGCAACTATGTCGGCGGCCATCTCGTGCCGCTGCCGGAGCTGACCGCAACCATCGACCGCGCCACCGGCAAGACCGGGCTTCCGGCGCTCAGCGCCGGCGCGAAGATCTTCATGGTCGCGCAGATGGCCAACGGCATCGGCCCGTTCAGCCAGATGCGAAGCCTGTTGCAGGGCGCCATCCTCGACGAATTGCGCAACGGCCCGCTCGACAAGCACGGCGCCGGCTCGCGCATCCTCGACCAGCATGCCGTGGTGCATGAGGACGAGATCGCGCGGCTCGCCACCTTCGGCAGCGACTACAAGGCGCCCGACGGCAGTGTCGAACGCGGATTGTCGGCCTCCGAGATCAAGACCTTCATGGCGGCGAACTTCCAGCGTGCCAAGGACGAGCATCCGCCGTCCTACGGCATGCTGCACTGCTACTATCCGCTCTTGATGCTCGGCGAGTGGCCGGTGCTGCTCGACATCATGGGCAAGGGCGAAGGCAGGGACCGCTATCTTAGCGTCGCCGAGGTCAGGACCCTGTTCGTCGAGAAGCGCTTTCCCGAGCGGATCGTCGCGCTGCTCAACGGCTGAGCCGCAGACGCCGCGCCAGCAAATTGCTCACTTGAACAGCGGCGTGCCCGGCACGAAGGCGTCGAACGCCGCCCAGAATTGCGCCCGATAGCGGTCCTGCTCTTGCAGGATCTCGTGCTTGGCGCCGGCGATCACCAGATGCGAGCCGGCGCGCAGATGATAGGCGAACTCCTCGATCGCCGCGGTCGACACCACCTCGTCATTGCTCGCCGCCAGCATCAGGATCGGCTGGCGGATCTCGGACGGATACGACATGCCGCGGAAGGTGCGCATCGCGGTGAATGCGGTGTCGGCCCAGGCGATCGTCGGCGCCGCGATGCCGAGCGTCGGATCCTCTTCCAGGATCGCTGCGTTGCGGGCGTGGCGCACCGGATCGCTGGTCACGGGATTGCCGATGAAGGGCGCGAGGCCGACCAGTTCGTCGGTGCCGCCCGGCACGTAGCGGCCGCCCTGCCCGGCCAGTCGCATGATCCTGAGCAGCGCGCTCGGCAACAGCGACACGCGGCCGCGCGGCAGGTCGATCATCGGCGCCGACAGCACCATGCGGTCGAACCAGCGCTTGCCGGCATGTGCGAGGCGCAGCATCACCGCGCCGCCCATCGAATGCGCCAGCGCGAAATAGGGCGGCGGGCAATCCGGCAGCACCACCTGCTGCACGAAGGTCTCGACGTCGACCTCGTAGTCGGCGAAGTCGCGCACATAACCCTTCCGCGGATCGCGCAGCCGCCGCGACGAGTGGCCCTGCCCGCGCCAGTCGATCATTGCCACCGCAAAGCCGCGGTCGCGCAGGTCGCGCACCGTCTCGAAATATTTTTCGATCATCTCGCCGCGCCCGGCAAACACGCAGACCGTGCCCTTGCGGCCGGGCGGCGGCGCCCAGCGCGCGAAGCGCAGCTCGGCTCCATCGGGGGTCTTGATGGTGCCACTGACAACGTCGTCCGGAACCGGGTTGGCGGGGATCGAGACGAGCGTCATGCAGGAGACCGGACCGGTGAGACAGGGTGGAGATCAAGGACGCCGGCGCAAAAAAAGCGACGCGGTTTCCGCCCCTTGAACGCGACGTGACCCCTCCCATATCACCGGAGTGCAGGCCGCTACCAGTGTTTCGGACCCGGAACATCAGGCTGCACACATCTAAGCCCGGCCCGATGGCGGGCGGGTAACTGAAACAGTCGCTCACTGGAGGACTCATCCTATGCGTAGCTACGACCTCACTCCGTTTTATCGTTCCACCGTCGGCTTCGACCGCCTCTTCAACCTGCTCGATCAGGTGACCTCGGACGGCAGCCCCGGCTATCCCCCCTACAACATCGAGCGCACCGGCGAGAATGCTTACCGGATCAGCGTTGCGGTCTCCGGCTTCTCGCAGGCCGAGCTTTCGATCGTCGCGAAGGAGAATACGCTGACGATCAAGGGCGAGAAAACCGCCAACGAGAACTCGGGCAACGGCTCCGAAGTGCTCTATCGCGGCATCGCCTCCCGCGCCTTCGAGCGCGTCTTCCAGCTTGCCGATTTCGTGCAGGTCAAGAACGCCTCGCTCGAGAACGGCCTGCTCCACGTCGATCTCGTCCGCGAGATTCCCGAGGCCAAGAAGCCGCGCAGCATTCCGATCGGCGGCGGCGAGACGGCCCCGCAGGTCGTCGACGGCTCGGCCAAGGTCGCGGCCTAAGCAACACCTCCCGCGTCAGCGGATATTGGCTGCACGCGAAAACGCCCCGGGAAACCGGGGCGTTTTTTGTCGTGGCGCCGCAGTCCGTAGCCCGGATGGAGCCAACGGGTCGCGCGTACGCGCGCCCGATGACAGGCTCCGCGCAATCCGAGGCAAGTCCCGCCGCGGGAAAGAATCCCGGACGTCGCTCCGCTCCATCCGGGCTACGCAGCGACCTTGCTCACTCCAACCCCTGCACCTTCGGCATTTCCTGGGTGGGCAGGATCGCCGGCGGGGGCGCCGCTGGCGGTGGAGCGGCCTGACCGACGGTCGGGACCTCGGCCCGCGGAGCGGTCTGCTGCGCCGCCGTCTGGGTCTCGGCCGGCTTCGATGGTGCCGCCGCCTGCTCGGCCGGCGCCGGTGCGGCTGCCTCGGCGGGAGCCGGCTGCGGCGCGGCGGTCTGCGGGACGGCAGCCTGGGCCGCCGGCACGGGCGGCTGGACGGTCGCAGGGGCCTCGGCCAGACCTTGTGCAGATTTGGCTGAGAGCGGGCTTCGCTTCGGCACCGGCACGCGGCTCGCGACATGGGGGATCGGGAGCGGTGGCCGCGGCACCCTCGCCTGGATCGGCCGCGGCATCGGGCCGACCGGACCATAGGTCGCGCTCATCTCCTCCTCGTAATTGTCGCCGAGCCGATAGGCGGGGGTGAAGCGGATGATGTGCCCGTCGCGGGCATCGATCACCAGCCGGCCGTCATCGCCGCCCTGGTCGATCACCGAGATGGTGTAGACGAAGCCGCGCTGCTGCGGGGCGCCGAGCGGCAGATAGCCGTTCTCGCGTAGCACGGTGTAGACCTCGACCGGCGGCAGCAGGCTCGGGACCCGGCCATAGCGCGGCGGCGGTGGAACCTCGGGCATGGCGACGTAGGGCTCGCCGATGTCGGACACCCTGACCAAAAGCGGGCTGCCGATCCGGGCGGACGTCGCCAGCTGGGCCTGGGCCGAGCCCGCGCTGAGCGCGAAGGCGGCGGCTGCAACCGAACCTGTGAACAACTTCATCGCCGTAACTCCTGTCTGCCCCGCCCGGGAGCGTTTTCGCTCTCTTGCCGGCTTGCCCGGGGACAAAATTTCGGTTTGAAATTCGGCGGTCCTTGGTCGCTGCGTGGGCCAGATCACGGCGTGTTTGCTTCGAATCGGGGGCGCCAGCTGGCCTGCCGAGCCGCCCGATCCAAACATGCAAGCGGGGACTTCCTCGCGCTTGTGTGATAGACAAAAATTTGGCAAGGTCGAGGTTATGACAGCAAGGCTGTCTCAATTTCGAGGCCATCCCGGCATGGGGATTGCAACGACGACCTTCGTAAGGAGGACCTCGGCGCCCCGGGCTCCGAGAATGCTGCAGGCAGGGTCGTCCCCCAGGGGACGTTGAAACGCCCGTCGTCTGAATTTAGGAAAATGCGGCTCGCGGCGGACGAGCGGTGGCCCGGTGGGTGCCGCAACGTCCAAGGTGCGCCAAACAGGGTGAGACCCCTTACGCAAGGGAGAGGACACATGAGCGGGTCGGAATTCGAGCGCGAAATCATCGTGGCAGGTACGCTGTCGGCGACCGCGGACTCGAAAGCCGCCGAACCCGCGCGCGAGCTTCATACGCCTGAACTTCATACCTGGCGTCCTGAAGCCGAAGGCCTGTTCGATCCGAGCCTGGAAAAGGACTCCTGCGGCGTCGGCTTCATCGCCAACATCAAGGGCCAGAAGTCGCATCAGATCGTCTCCGACGCGCTGAACATCCTGTGCAACCTCGAGCATCGCGGCGCCGTCGGCGCCGACCCGCGCGCCGGCGACGGCGCCGGCATCCTGGTGCAGATTCCGCATACCTTCTTCGCGCGCAAGACCGCGGAGCTCGGCTTCAAGCTGCCGCAGCCCGGCGAATACGCCATCGGCGCGCTGTTCATGCCGCGCGATGCGGCGTGGCGGAACGTGATCAAGAGCATCATCGCCGACGAGATCAAGAACGAGGGCTTCAAGCTGCTCGGCTGGCGCGACGTGCCCAGTGACAATTCCTCGCTCGGCGTCACCGTGAAGCCGACCGAGCCCTACCACATGCAGGTCTTCATCGGCCGCAACGGCGCCGCCAAGACCGAGGACGATTTCGAGCGCCGGCTCTACATCCTGCGCAAGTCGATCTCGCAGGCGATCTATCAGCGCCGCGACCGCGGCATGGCGGGCTATTATCCGTGCTCGCTGTCGTGCCGCACCGTAATCTACAAGGGCATGTTCCTCGCCGACCAGCTCGGCAAGTACTATCCCGACCTGCATGAAGCGGACTTCGACAGCGCGCTGGCACTGGTGCATCAACGCTTCTCGACCAACACCTTCCCGACCTGGTCGCTGGCGCATCCCTACCGGATGATCGCCCATAACGGCGAAATCAACACGCTGCGCGGCAACGTCAACTGGATGGCGGCGCGGCAGGCCTCGGTGCATTCGGAAGCTTACGGCAAGGACATCAGCCGGCTGTGGCCGATCTCCTATGAAGGCCAGAGCGACACCGCCTGCTTCGACAACGCGCTCGAATTCCTGGTGCAGGGCGGTTACTCGCTGCCGCACGCCGTGATGATGATGATTCCGGAAGCGTGGGCCGGCAATCCCTTGATGGATGAGCAGCGCCGCGCCTTCTACGAATACCATGCCGCGCTGATGGAGCCGTGGGACGGCCCGGCCGCGATCGCCTTCACCGACGGCCGCAAGATCGGCGCGACGCTCGACCGCAACGGCCTGCGTCCGGCGCGCTATCTCGTCACCAAGGACGACCGCATCGTGATGGCGTCCGAAATGGGCGTCTTGAAGATTCCGGAGGACCAGATCGTCACCAAGTGGCGGCTGCAACCCGGCAAGATGCTGCTCGTCGACCTCGAGCAGGGCCGCCTGATTCCCGACGACGAGATCAAGGCCGACCTCGCCAAGAGCCATCCCTACAGCGACTGGCTGCATCGCACCCAAATCCAGCTCGAGGAGCTGCCGGATGCGCCGGCCAAGGGCGTGCGCTCCAACCTGCCGCTCCTGGACCGCCAGCAGGCGTTCGGCTACAGCCAGGAAGACATCAACATCCTGATGACGCCGATGGCGTCCACCGGCGAGGAAGCCGCCGGCTCGATGGGCAACGATACGCCGATCTCGGCGCTGTCGGACAAGCCGAAGCAGCTGTTCACCTATTTCAAGCAGAACTTCGCCCAGGTGACGAACCCGCCGATCGATCCGATCCGCGAAGAGATCGTGATGAGCCTGGTCTCGATCATCGGGCCGCGGCCGAACCTGTTCGACCTGCAAGGCGTCGCCTCGACCAAGCGGCTCGAGGTGCGGCAGCCGATCCTGACCGACGCGGATCTGGAGAAGATCCGCTCGATCTCCGACGTCGCCGAGACCCATTTCAAGTCGCGCACGCTCGACACCACCTTCCACGCCGGATTCGGCGCGGCGGGCATGGAGCAGGTGCTCGACGAGCTCTGCGCGCGCGCCGAGGGCGCGGTGCGCGAGGGCATCAACATCATCATCCTGTCAGACCGCATGACCGGCACCGACCGGATCCCGATCCCGTCGCTGTTGGCCTGCGCCGCCGTGCATCATCATCTGATCCGCACCGGCCTGCGCACCTCGGTCGGCCTGGTGGTCGAATCCGGCGAGCCGCGCGAAGTGCATCACTTCGCCTGCCTCGCCGGCTACGGTGCCGAAGCGATCAACCCCTATCTCGCGTTCGAGACCATCCTCGCGATGAAGGACCGGCTGCCCGGCGCGCTCGACGACTACGAGATCGTCAAGCGCTACATCAAGTCGATCGGCAAGGGCCTGCTCAAGGTGATGTCCAAGATGGGCATCTCGACCTACCAGTCCTATTGCGGCGCGCAGATCTTCGACGCGGTCGGCCTCAAGGCGGACTTCGTCACGAAGTATTTCGCCGGCACCCACACCCGCATCGAGGGCGTCGGCCTCGGCGAGATCGCCGAGGAGACCGTGCGGCGCCACACCGACGCGTTCGGTGACGGCCAGATCTACAAGAGCGCGCTCGATGTCGGCGGCGAGTATGCCTACCGCACCCGCGGCGAGGACCATGCCTGGACCGCGGAGTCGGTCTCGACCCTGCAGCATGCCGTGCGCGGCAACTCGCAGGAGCGCTACCGGGCGTTCGCCAAGATCCTCAACGAGCAGTCCGAGCGTCTTTTGACGCTGCGCGGCCTGTTCCGGATCAAGAGCGCCGAGGACGACAAGCGCAAGCCGGTCAAGCTCGAGGAGGTCGAGCCGGCCAAGGAGATCGTCAAGCGCTTCTCCACCGGCGCGATGTCGTTCGGCTCGATCTCGCGCGAGGCGCACACCACGCTCGCGATCGCGATGAACCGGATCGGCGGCAAGTCGAACACCGGCGAAGGCGGCGAGGAATCCGACCGCTTCAAGCCGCTGCCCAACGGCGACAGCATGCGCTCGGCGATCAAGCAGGTCGCCTCGGGCCGGTTCGGCGTGACGACGGAATATCTCGTCAACTCCGACATGATGCAGATCAAGATGGCGCAGGGCGCCAAGCCCGGCGAAGGCGGCCAGCTGCCCGGCCACAAGGTCGACGCCACGATCGCCCGCGTCCGGCATTCGACGCCGGGCGTCGGCCTGATCTCGCCGCCGCCGCATCACGACATCTACTCGATCGAAGACCTCGCCCAGCTGATCTACGACCTCAAGAACGTCAATCCCGACGGCCAGGTCTCGGTCAAGCTGGTGTCCGAAGTCGGCGTCGGCACGGTTGCCGCCGGCGTCGCCAAGGCGCGCGCCGACCATGTGACCATCGCCGGCTTCGAGGGCGGCACCGGTGCCTCGCCACTGACCTCGATCAAGCATGCCGGCTCGCCGTGGGAGATCGGCCTTGCCGAAACCCATCAGACGCTGGTGCGCCAGCGGCTGCGCAGCCGCATCGCGGTGCAGGTCGACGGCGGTTTCCGCACCGGCCGTGACGTCGTGATCGGTGCGCTGCTCGGCGCCGACGAGTTCGGCTTCGCCACCGCGCCCTTGATCGCGGCGGGCTGCATCATGATGCGCAAGTGCCACCTCAACACCTGCCCGGTCGGGGTCGCGACCCAGGATCCGGTGCTGCGCAAGCGCTTCACCGGCCAGCCCGAGCACGTCATCAACTACTTCTTCTTCGTCGCCGAGGAAGTCCGCGAGATCATGGCGCAGCTCGGCTACAAGAAGTTCGACGACATGGTCGGCCAGGTCCAGATGCTGGACCAGACCGCACTGGTCTCGCACTGGAAGGCCAAGGGCCTCGATTTCTCCAAGCTGTTCGTGCGGCAGAAGGAGGAGAAGGGCCAGACGATCTATCACTCGGAACGCCAGAACCACCATCTGGAAGCCGTGCTCGACCGCCGGCTGATCGAGAAGGCGCAGGCTGCGCTCGATCGCGGCGCGCCGGTCAGGATAGAGGAAGAGATCAACAACACCGACCGTTCCGCCGGCGCGATGCTGTCGGGCGCGGTGGCCAAGATCTACGGCCATGCCGGCCTGCCGCTCGACACCATCCATGTCGGCCTGAAGGGCACCGCCGGACAGGCGTTCGGCGCCTGGCTCGCCAAGGGCGTCACCTTCGAGCTCGAGGGTGAAGGCAACGACTATGTCGGCAAGGGCCTCTCGGGCGGCTGCATCATCGTCAAGCCGCCGAAGATCTCCGGCATCGTGCCCGAGGAGTCGATCATCGTCGGCAACACCGTGATGTACGGCGCGATCGCGGGCGAATGCTACTTCCGCGGCATCGCCGGCGAGCGCTTCGCGGTGCGCAACTCCGGCGCGGTCGCGGTCGTCGAAGGCGCCGGCGATCATTGCTGCGAATACATGACCGGCGGCATCGTGGTGGTGCTCGGCAAGACCGGGCGTAACTTCGCGGCCGGCATGTCCGGCGGCATCGCCTATGTGCTGGACGAGGCCGGCGACTTCAACAAGCTCTGCAACCTGTCGATGGTCGAGCTGGAGCCGGTGCTGTCGGAAGAGATGATCAACGCCGACACCTACCATCACTCCGGCGATCTCGAGGCGCATGGCCGGGTCGACGTGTTCCAGAACCTGCTCGACTCCGACGTGGAGCGGCTGCATGTGCTGATCACGCGTCACGCCAAGCTGACCGGCTCGAAGAAAGGCGGCGGAGATCCTCGCCAACTGGAAGACCTGGCTGCCGAAATTCCGCAAGGTGATGCCGGTGGAGTACCGCCGCGCGCTGAAGGAAATGAAGGCCAACGCCGACGCCGAGCCGAAAATCGCGATCGGCGCGTAACGACACGAGCTCGTCATTGCGAGCGCAGCGAAGCAATCCATAGCGCCACAAGCCGAACGATGGATTGCTTCGTCGCTACGCTCCTCGCAATGACGGAAGATAACGAAACAGAACAGACGAACACATGATGCAGGGGCATCGGGTTTAAATGGGCAAGATCACAGGTTTCCTCGAGATCGAGCGGCATGACCGCAAGTACGAGCCGGTCGCCGATCGGCTCAAGAACTTCAAGGAATTCGTCGTTCCGCTGAGCGAGAAGGACACCCGCGACCAGGCGGCGCGCTGCATGAATTGCGGCATCCCCTATTGCCACGGTACCGGCTCGACCGTGCCGGGCACGCCGGGCTGCCCGGTCAACAACCAGATCCCCGATTTCAACGACCTCGTCTATCAGGGCAACTGGCAAGAAGCCTCGCGCAACCTGCACTCGACCAACAACTTCCCCGAATTCACCGGCCGGATCTGCCCGGCGCCGTGCGAGGCGTCCTGCACGCTGAACATCGACGACAACCCGGTCACCATCAAGACTATCGAATGCGCGATCGTCGACCGCGCCTGGGACAATGGCTGGGTCAAGCCGGAGATCGCCGCGCAGAAGACCGGCAAGAAGGTCGCCGTGATCGGCTCCGGTCCCGCCGGCATGGCCGCGGCCCAGCAGCTCGCGCGCGCCGGCCACGAGGTGCATGTCTACGAGAAGTTCGCCAAGGCCGGCGGCCTGCTGCGCTATGGCATTCCCGACTTCAAGATGGAGAAGGGCGTTATCGACCGCCGCGTCGCACAGATGGAAGCCGAGGGCGTCACCTTCCACTACGGCAAGGCCGTCGGCGGCTCGACCCCCGGCGCGATCGACCCGCAGGAGCTCGCCAAGCAGGTTGACGCGGTGGCGCTGACCGGCGGCGCGGAAGCCCCGCGCGACCTGCCGATCCCGGGCCGCGATCTTGCCGGCATCCACTTCGCGATGGACTTCCTGCCGCAGCAGAACCGCCGCGTCTCCGGCGAATCGCTGAACGGCGCCGTCGACATCCTCGCCGGCGGCAAGCATGTCGTCGTGATCGGCGGCGGCGACACCGGATCGGACTGCATCGGCACCTCGTTCCGGCAAGGCGCGCTCTCGGTGACCCAGCTCGAGATCATGCCGGCGCCGCCCGAGCACGAGAACAAGGGCGTGACCTGGCCGAACTGGCCGCTGAAGATGCGGACCTCGTCGAGCCAGGCCGAAGGCGCGGTGCGCGAATTCGCCGTGCTGACGACCAGGTTCGAAGGCAAGGACGGCAAGGTCAGCAAGCTGCATTGCGTCAAGGTCGACGACAAGTTCAAGCCGCTGCCCGGCACCGAGTTCACGCTCGACGCCGAGCTGGTGCTGCTGGCGATGGGCTTCGTCCATCCGGTGCACGAGGGCCTGCTCAAGACCTTGGGCGTCGACCTCGACCAGCGCGGCAATGTCCGCGCCTCGCTGCACGACTACCAGACCTCGCGCGCAAAGATCTTCTCCGCCGGCGACATGCGCCGCGGCCAGTCGCTCGTGGTCTGGGCGATCCGCGAAGGCCGCCAATGCGCGCGCGCGATCGACGCGTTCCTGATGGGGAAGACGGATTTGCCGGGGTAGGTACCCCGGCGGTCACGCGGCTCGATCTCGCTTCCGATCTCGCATGGTACTTGCGAAACTTACCGCGGCTCAAGGTCAGCTTGTCGCGAACGATCCATATAGGTCGGGCGACCTCGGGACTGGCCCCTCCAAGATCGAAACTTCCTCGGTCAATAGATTGCGCGCCATTGTGCCGCAAGCTAGAATCATGACTCTACGGGAGGTTGCGTTCCGTTCGAGGGGCCATTTCAATGCACAAACTTTTTACGGACCTAAATGTTGGGTTTAGTAACGCGGAAAACTATCAGCGCCGCGAAAACAAGGAACTCCTCACGAAATATTTCGTGAAAGATCATTTCCTCGATCGGCTCCTGGACCCAAACATCTTCTACCTAGTTGGCGAAAAAGGAACAGGAAAGACCGCCTACTCGGACTATTTCGACTGTGTTCAAGGTCTAATTGCTGCCATCTGGGCCATCAACAACGACTTCCTCTCCAACATTAAGGACTCTCGGGGAAGGCTACGCATCGTTCTTCTAGTTCGCCCTGACATCTTTCTCAGAACAGGCCTACACAACCTCAACACAAAACTCAGGGACAATTCCGTCTTTCTGAACTGGATGACGACTTACAAAGACTATCGAAGCTCGCTGCTATTTCGAGTAGCGGATCGGTTGCTGTCGGTACAGCAAGACGAGGCCGTTTCAAAACTTGGAGACGCGTGGGATTACTATTTTCCCTTCCATGCCGAGAATGTCAGAGCGTCCAATGTATCGGATGCTCACGGCGTTAACTCGTTCCTGGCCTTCCTAAGGTTCAGCTACTATCGACCTCGCGACATTAACGCGATGATTCATACGATGCAGGAAATCGTTCGGCGCAATAGAGAAACCGCGCCTTACGTAACAGCAGAGGACTTCAACGACCCTTCATTTCGTGACGCCCATGCCGAGTATTTGCTCGGTGAGATTCGCGATCAGCTTCTCTTTTATTACTCGCAGGACGAGTACGATCTCTTCCTGCAGTTCTTCTCGCACCTGCAAGGTAGACGGACTTTCTCGTATGCTCAGTTTCTTGACGCGTTCAATGAGTTTGTCGCCGAATGCACCAGCGGAGGGAAAGAACTACCTAGATTCTTCGAGTCGTCGAGCCTCTTCCTTCAGTTCCTATATGAGCAGAATGTGATTTGCTACAAAGAGAAGGATGCATCCGAGAATGGAGACTCTGAACTCTTCATCAGATGGTGCTTTCGTGAGCGCACTCTCGCCAACATGGCTCCTAAAGTTAGGGTAGGAGTAGAGTACGAAGTTTTCTATGGGCTCAGCAAAGCGCTGAATGTTGGTCGTCCTCTAAAGATCAAGAAAGACGCTCCGCGTCGTCAACTGGGCACCGTGATATCGATCGATCGATCGGGCGGATTTGGTTTTATTCGCGGAGGAGAACATCAGGCTGAGTATTACTTTAAGCTCAAGGAGTTTAAAGGTGGCGGCCTGCGCATGGGGAAGAAGGTATCATTCGAGCCGACGGTGAAATATGGCAAACCGAGAGCCAAGACGGTCCGTCTAGCGAACTAACTTAGTTCTGCACCCGCACGCCGAGCATCACGACCGTCGATGCCGAGCTCTGTCCGGCGAGGTTCGAATCCAGCCAGTCGCGGCGCACGGTGCCCTTGATCCAGAGGCTGCGGGTCATCTTGTAGATCAGGTCGGCGGACACCGAGTAGATCGTGTCGTTGCGGTTGTCGCCCTGGTACTCGAGCGTGCCGTAGGTGAACTTGCCGATGCCGGTCAGCCAGCGGCGGAAGTCGTGATCGACCTCGATGGTGTAGGTACGCGACAGCACGCCCGAGGTGCCGGGCAGCGTGGTCTCGCCGAGCTGGGTGTCGGAATAGAATTTGGCCGTGGTCAGCGGCGTCGCGGTCCAGGTCAGCGACGCCGTGGTGAGCAGGCCCTCGAGCCGGTTGAGCCGCGTGTCGGCATAGTCGCGCATCGCGTAGCCGATCGAGATCTCGCCGAACAGCATCCGGGTGAACTCGAACGAGGTACCGGCCTTGACGTAACCGCCCGACGAATCGCGCGCGTAGCCGGCGCGGTCGAGATAGAGATCGTGGACGCGACTGTCGCCCTGCACCTCGACGAACGGCTTTACCGCCGGATTGAGCTCATAACTGACGCGGCCGATGCCGCCATATTGGCTGAAGTTGCGGTCGTCGTTCGACGACGAGGTGCCGTCGGTGAGCTTCGACCATTGGTAATCGGTGCGGTCGACGGTGGCGCCGAGCGAGACCTGCATGCGGTTGAAATGCTGGTCGATGCCGAAGGTGCCGCCGACCGTGCTGTAGATCGGATATTTGGCAAGACCCGCCTGCACGTTCGGGCTGCCGGGATTGTCGGTCGACACCAGCAGGCGGCCCTGCGCCGTCAGATGCGTGTCCTTTGAGACATCGAGACGGCCGTCGATATGGCCGGTGAAGTTCGGACGGTCGACATCGAGCGGTGCCGACAGCGGCGTGCCGTCGGCGTTCGGCGTCAGCTGCGAGCCGTAGCCGGTGAACGAGCCGCGCAGATCGGCGACGACGGCGTGGCGCTCCCAGTCCGACATCGCGACGAATTCCGGCGACACCATGTAGAACGCCTTGCCCTGCGGCTGATACAGGCGGCCCGGATTGGTGTCGTAGCCGGCCATCACCTCGACCGCGGTCTTGACCATGAACGAGCCGGCGTAATCGCCGACCGCGCCGAACGGATCGTCGTCGAGCTTGAGCCGCCTCCGCGGCGGCTGGCCGACGATGGTACCGGCCATCGCCGGCGGCAGCGGCGCCTTGGCGGCAGCCTCCGACGGCGGGATCGACAGCCGCAGCTGCCCGGCCGCATTCAGCGGCGGTGGCGGCGGCACCGGCGAGCCCGGTCCCGGCGGCGGCTTCGGCTTGGCCTGGCCCGGATAATATTTCGGCTTGAGACGTTTGCGGTTGAGCGAGTCATAGCCGGACGTCGCGGCGCCGTTCGCGGCGGGGAGCCCATAGGTCGGGATTTGACCGAGGCGCTCTGTGGTCGACGTCGATGACGACGAACGCCGGGTGGGATCGGCATCCGGCAGCTTCAGGCCGTTGAGCGGATCCATGGCGTCGAGCTGGGTCCGGCGCAGCGGCGAATCCTGGGTGATCACCTGGCTCTGCCGGTTCGGGCTGAACAAATCCGGCGTCACGGTCTGGGCGGTGGCGAGGCCGCCGGTCGCAGTCAGCAAAAGAGCCGCTAGCAAAAGGCACGGCAAAACCACGCGAACGAGGCGTCCGCGCCGATTTGGGCCGCTTGCTGGCCGCCGCACCACGATGGAAATACCCCAACGAATTCATGCACTTGACGTACGCATTCCCCCGGGTGGCGGAAAACGTCGTTAATGGAGTTAAAACAATTATGGTTAATGAGCCGTTGAGGAGCGGCGGCCGCGCGTCGCATCGCGGAATCGAACGTGCTAAGGGAGACGCCCGGGTGCAAAACCCCTCCCCTGGAATCCGAAATGGCCAAACCGAAACCGCTGATGACCAAATCATCCGGCCCCGATGACGGCGCCGTTCAGTCGGCGCTCCGCACCCTCGATGCCGAAGCCAGCGGCGTCGCTGCGCTGTCCGCCGCCCTCACGTCCGATCTCGGCGCGGCGTTCACGGCGGCGGCCGAGCTGATCCGCAAGGCCAAGGGGCGGCTGATCGTGACCGGACTCGGCAAATCAGGTCATATCGGCCGCAAGATCGCCGCGACTTTCGCCTCGACCGGCACGCCGGCGTTCTTCGTGCACTCGGCGGAAGCGAGCCACGGCGATCTCGGCATGATCACCGCCGATGACGTGATGCTGGCGCTGTCCTGGTCCGGCGAACAGGCCGAGATGCGCAACCTGATCGCCTATGCCGCGCGCTTCGGCATTCCGCTGATCGCGATGACCGCCGACAAGGAATCGACGCTGAGCAAGGCCGCCGACGTGCAGCTGACGCTGCCGAAGGCCCGCGAGGCCTGCCCGCACAATCTGGCGCCGACGACCTCCTCGCTGATGATGCTGGCGCTCGGCGATGCGCTGGCGATCGCGCTGCTCGAGGGCCGCGGCTTCACCTCGACCGATTTCAGCGTGCTGCATCCGGGCGGCAAGCTCGGCGCGCTGCTGAAATATGCCCGCGACCTGATGCATAGCGGCGACGCGCTGCCGCTGAAGCCGCTCGGCACCAAGATGTCGGATGCGCTGGTCGAGATGACGTCGAAGGGTTTCGGCTGCGTCGGCATCGTCGACCGCCACGGTCATCTCGTCGGCATCGTCACCGACGGCGATCTGCGCCGGCAGATGCGGCCCGAGCTTCTGACGCTGTCGGTCGACGAGGTGATGACCACCACGCCGAAGACGATCGGCCGCGACACGCTGGCCGGCGAAGCGCTCGAGCTGCTCAACGCCTCGAAGATCACCACGCTGATCGTGACCGACGCGAAGAAGCCGGTCGGCATCATCCATCTGCACGATCTGCTGCGCGCGGGCGTGGCGTAGGCCCTTTTTGTCATTCCGGGGCGCGCCTCTTGGCGCGAGCCCGGAATCCATACTCACGATGGTGGTTATGGATTCCGGGCTCGCCGCTTCGCGTCGCCCCGGAATGACGGTGATTACTTCGGAAATCTTGCCCCCGTCGGCTCCAGCGGCAAGGCCAGCGCGTTGGCGAGATATGAGACCGTGCGGTAGAAGCCGCACAGCAGGATGATCTCCAGGATCTGATCCTCATCGTAATGCGCCGACAGCACAGCGAATTCCGCCTCATCCAGCGTCGCACGCTCATGCAGCGCGTCGACCGTCGCGATCAGCGCCTGTTCCGACGTTGACCAGCAATCGGCATCGGCCGCACCGTGCATGGTGGCGTGGATCTGCTGCGCGGACAGCTTGGCGGCGGCGCCGAACGCCGTGACATGCACGCCCCATTCGTATTCGCATCTGTTCAGCGCGCAGGTGCGGTCGATCACGATCTCCCGCTCGCGCAGCGGCAGCGGCCCGCGATCCAGCAGGCTGGCGCCGCGGAATTTCTCCCAGGCGCGCGGATGGGCCGCCATCATGCGGAACAGCACGAGCGGCGGCTTGCCGCGCATGATGCGGTCGAAATGCTGTTGAACGTCCGCCGCATAGGGCGGATCGAGCGGCGCGATCCGTGACATGGCTCGGTCTCATTGCTACATTTACTGTAGCGATACGCTACAATATCTGTAGCGAGGGACGCAAGCGGGATTCGCGACATGGCGAAGCAAGTTCCGACAGTAAAACCCGGCGTCCGCGGCTCGCGGTCCGGCCGCCCGATCATGGCGCTGCTCGATCTCTTGGGGCGGCGCTGGACTTTGCGCATCTTCTGGGAGCTGCGCGAGGGCGCGCTGACCTCGCGCGCGCTGCGCAGCGCCTGTGACGAAGCCTCGCCGACGATCTTGCAGACGCGACTAACCGAGCTGCGCGAGGCAGGCTTCGTCGAACTGACGGAAGATGGCTATGGCCTGACCGCACTCGGGAGAGAGCTGTTTGCGACCTTCACGCCGCTGAACCGCTTCGCCGAGCGCTGGAGCAAGCGCGCTGGCAGCTAGACTGCGGCCACCGTCAGGCTGGCGCCGTCGGCGCGGACCACCTTGACACGGCTGCCGGCCGGCGCATCGGGGCCGGCGACGCGCCACACCGTGTCGTCGATCCGCACCGTGCCTGCGCCGTCGATAATCGGCTTCTCCAGCGTGAATTCGCGGCCGACCAGCGCTTCGTTGCGGCGGTTGAGGAACGGATTGGTCTTGCTCGCCGCGGTCGCGCCGCTGGCAAAATGCCGCCAGGCCGGCACCGCCAGCGCGGCGAACACCGCGAACATCAACAGCTGTACCTGCCAGGACGGCGTGAACACGAAGGACAGCAGGCCGACCAAGAGCGCCGCGAGCCCGAGCCAGAACAGGAACACCCCGGGCGCCGCAAGCTCCAGCGCCATTAGGATGAAGCCGAAGATCAGCCAGTTCCAGGTACCCAATGTCGAAAACATCTCGGCCATGATACGACCTCTACCATTGCAGGCGTGACGTCGTCACGTCCTCACCGCTGCGGCGGCACCGGCGGTGGTGCCTGTGGACCGGCCGGCGGCACCGAGCCGCCGCGCCGCGCTGCGGCGCTGGCGGATGCCGCGCTCTCGCCGAAGGTGGCGCGGGCGATCTCGCCGATGCCGGCGAGCGAGCCCAGCACGCTCGAGGTTTCGATTGGCAGCATCAGCACCTTCTGGTTCGGCGATTCCGCGAGTTGGCCGAACGCCTTGATGTATTTGTCGGCGATGAAGTAGTTCAGCGCGGCGACGTCGCCCTTGGCGATCGATTCCGACACCATCTGGGTCGCCTTGGCCTCGGCCTCGGCGAGACGCTCGCGCGCCTCGGCGTCGCGGAAGGCGGCCTCGCGGCGCCCCTCGGCCTGCAGGATCTGGCCCTGCTTGGCGCCCTCGGCGCGCAGGATCTCCGACTGCCGCTGGCCTTCCGCCTGCAGGATATCGGCGCGCTTGACGCGCTCGGCCTTCATCTGCCGGCCCATCGCCTCGACGAGGTCGGCCGGCGGCACGATGTCCTTGATCTCGATGCGGTTGACCTTGACGCCCCACGGCGACACCGCGGCGTCGACCACCCGCAGCAGCCGCTCGTTGATCTCGTCGCGATGCGACAGCACCTGGTCGAGGTCCATCGAGCCCATCACCGAGCGGATGTTGGTCATGGTCAGCACCGTGATCGCCTGGTTGAGATTGGCGACCTCGTAGCTCGCCTTCGCCGCATCGAACACCTGGTAGAACGCGACGCCGTCCACCGTCACGGTGGCGTTGTCCTTGGTGATCACCTCCTGCTCGGGGATGTCGATCACCTGCTCCATCATGTTGATCTTGCGGCCGATGCGATCGAAATACGGCACGATCAGATTCAGGCCGGGCGACAGCGTGCGGGTGTATTTGCCGAACCGCTCGATGGTCCAGTCGAAACCCTGCGGGACGGTCTTGATCCCGGCGAATAGCGTAACGATGACGAGAAGAACGAACGCAATCGCGAAAATGTCGAAGCCAGTCATGAAGTCCTCCAGAGCCGGCGAGACCGTCGCCAGGCGCGCTCGTGCATTGGTCGGCACGACCGCGGCGCCGGTTCAGGCCGGCTGTCGTTCTACCTAGCACATTGGAAGCTGCTGTCGGACTACCAGATGCAACCGAATAGCCGGTCCTGCTGTCACCGATCGTTAACAATCCGATCCGGGCCTTGCTAGATCCACCCTTGTTAGATCCAGCCGTGTTAAATCCAGCCTTGTTAAATCCAGCCTTGGAGCTCACGCAGCACGAGCTGGCGGATCACGGCCATGCCGGGATCGCTGTCGTTGAGACAGGGGACCGCGGCGAACTGCTCGCCGCCATTGTGCCGGAATATCTCGGCGTTCTCCTGCGCGATCTCCTCCAGCGTCTCCAGGCAATCGGCGGAGAAGCCGGGCGTGACCACGGCTACGCGCCGCACGCCGTCCTTGGCCAGCTTCTCGATTGTCTTGTCGGTATAGGGCTGCAGCCACTCGGCATTGCCGAAGCGCGACTGGAAGGTGAGGATCAGCCTGACGGCATCGAGCCCGAGCCGCTTGCGCAGCGCGTTTGTGGTGGCGATGCATTGCGCCTGATAGGGATCGCCCTTGTCGACATACTCCTTCGGCATGCCGTGGAACGAGGCGACGATGATCTCGGGCTGGAACGGCAGTGTCGCGAGATGCGCATTGATCGAAACCGCAAGCGCCTCGATGTAATCGGGGTCGTCATAATAAGGCGGCGTCACCCGCAGGATCGGCTGCGCGCGCATGCCGGCCAGCACGCGAAACGCCTCGTCGCAGACCGTCGCCGACGTCGCCGCAGAATATTGCGGGTAGAGCGGCACCACCAGGAGCCGGCCGCAGCCCTGCGCCGCCAGCGCCTCGATCCGCTCCTTGATGGAGGGATTGCCGTAGCGCATCGCCCAGTCGACCACGACGTGATCGTGATCGGCGATCGCCTCCGCCAGCTTGTCGGCCTGCGACCGCGTGATGGTCTTCAGCGGCGACTCGTTCCTCTCGGTGTTCCAGATCTTCAGATAGTCGCGCGCCTTGCGGGCCGGGCGGACGCGCAGGATGATGCCGTTGAGGATCAGCTTCCAGAGGAGGCCCTGATCCTCGATCACCCGCGGATCGGACAGGAATTCCCTGAGATAGACCCGCACGCCCGCGGCGTCCGCCGTATCCGGCGTGCCGAGATTGACCAGCAGCACGCCGACGCGTTCCGGCTTCGGCGCCGCAGCGGACTTCGGGCTCTCGAACGGAATTACCGTGCTCATGATGGCCTTGCAGCTAAAGTCCTTCGCCCTGGGGGCTTTGGGCTTCGCGCGTTGCTCCAACCTTGTCAAGCCGAGTGCGGGTTGGCTACGTTCCGCTCCGTGAATGAGGGGGAACCATGACGATCGCCGAATGGTGCGTCTTCGGGACGCTGATGCTCTCGCTGCTGACGGTCGTATCGGTGAAATGGATCGGCTTCCGCGGGTTCGACAATTCAAGACCGCGCGATCCCGACTTCTACGACGACCCGATCCGCTCGCGCGCGCTCGGCGCCCATCAGAACGGCCTCGAAGCGTTGCCGTTCTTCGGCTTCGCCGTGCTGCTCGCCGAATTCCGCGTCGGCCCGCTGCGGCTGATCGACGAGCTCGCCGTGCTGTTCCTGATCGTGCGGATCGCCTACGTCTTCACCTATATCGGCAATCGCCCGACCCTGCGCTCGATCCTCTGGAGCATCGGCTTCGCCATCAACATCGCGATCTTCTTCCTGCCGGCGATCCGGGGATATCTGGCGCGGTGAGCCCAACTCTCTTCCCGTCATCCTGAGGAGCCGCGAAGCGGCGTCTCGAAGGATGAATCGGCCACCGGCCGGGCCGTCCATCCTTCGAGACGGCGCTGACGCGCCTCCTCAGGATGACGGATAACTTGAAGTTAGGACCTCAAAGGCACGTCGCCCGCTCGGCTGCGACATAACCGAACAACAGCCCGAGCCCGAACAGCAGCACGAGACCCGCGGCGGCGAACTCCAGGCCGCGCATGATCAGCATGCCGCCGCCGTCGCGCGCCGCACTCAGCCGCTCCGCGACGCCGCGCGCCGACACCGCGATGAGTGCGATTGCCGCCACCGTGATGGCGGTGCCGAGCCCCATCACGAAGGTCGCTGCGATGCCGGCCCAGAACAGGCCCTGCGCCAGCGCGAACACCAGGACCAGGATCGCGCCCGAGCACGGCCGGATCCCGACCGTGAGGATCGCGCTGATGCCGCGCCGCCAGCCGCCGGGTCCTTCAAGCTCGGCCGGCGTCGGCCCGTGCGAATGGCCGCAATGCTCGTCATGGACGTGGCTCGCGTCATGCCCATGATCGTGGCCGTGGTGATGGTCGTGATCGTCGTGCGCGTGATGATGATGGTGATCATGGCCGTGGTGATGGTGGTCATGATCGTGCTGCTGCGCGCCGGCCAGCGCCAGCGCCGGACGCGGCACCTGCAGCGCACGGACAAAGCCGCCGCCCTTGACCCAGACCAGCCGGGCGCCGAACGCCGCGATCAGCGCGTAGCTCGCGATCTCGATCGCCTTCTCCGCTCCGCACATCGTGTTGGCGGTCGCGTTGAGCAGCCAGGCGCAGACGCCCACGATCAGGACGGCGACCAGCGATTGCATCAGCGCCGAGGCGAACGACAGCACAATTCCGCGCCGCGCGGTCTCGCGGTTGGCGACCATGTAGGACGAAATCACCGCCTTGCCGTGACCGGGCCCGGCGGCATGGAAAATCCCGTAGGCGAAGGAGATCGCCAGCAGCGTCCAGACCGCCGAGCCATCGGATTTCGCGGCGCGGATGGTCTGCGACATCTCGCGATAGAACTCCGACTGTTTGGCCAACAGCCAGCCGACCAGCCCGCCCTGCGGCTCGGCCGCGCGCGGCGCGCCGAACGGATTTTGCGCCAGCAGCGCATGCACCGTACCGTCGAGCAGCGCGAGCGCCGCGAGCACGGCAGCAGAGACGGCGAGGCCGCGCATCACGCGGGAGGCGATCGGCGTCATGGGCAATCCACCGTGATCTTGTTGGCGAACATCATCGCAAAATTGCCGGCACTGCCGTCGAGGAAGTTCTGCTCGCCGAGCTTCTGCGCGGCGGCGGTACCGTCGCTGTTCGGCCGCTCGAACTGCATCTTGCAGTCGGCCGCGGCGCCGACCAGCTTGACCGGCTCCTTCTCGGCGAACTGGAAGTCGATGAAATAGGTCGGGTCGAACACTTCGAGCGAGAGCTGTTTGGCCTTGAACGGCGTCTTCACCGGCAAAGTGAAGTGCAGCGTCAACGCCGAATCCTTGTATTCGAGGAAGTAGTCGACCGGCTCGGTGAACTTCTGCTTCTTGCCGTCGCCCTTGGCGAAGGTGAAGTAGGCGTATTCCTTCAGCGACTCGACATTGGTCTGGGCCAGCGGCGCCAGCTCCTCGCGGCTGAAGGCGCCCTTCACCTTGGTCTCGATGCCCTGCAGCGCATAGGTCGAGAACATGTCGTCGAAGGTCCAGGCATGCCGGACCGCGGTGATGGTGCCGTCGGGCGCGTAGATCAGCTCGCTTTTGGCTGTGATCCAGACATGCGGATGCGCCCAGGCCGCCGCCGTGCCGAGCACGACGGACACCGCCAACGCGAACCCGGCGATCAGCCGGTTCAGGGACGGCCGCACCGTCAGGCCGCCTCAGACGTCTCGAGCAGCCCGCGCCGGCGCAACAGCGCGTCCGGTTCGGGCTCGCGGCCGCGGAACGCGACATAGGCCTCCTCCGGATCGCGCGAGCCGCCCGACGAATAGATGTCGTCATGCAGGCGCTTGGCGGTCGCCGGATCGAAGATGTCGCCGGCCTCCTCGAACGCGCCGAACGCGTCGGCGTCCATCACCTCCGACCACATGTAGCTGTAATAGCCGGAGGCGTAATGGTCGCCGGAGAAGATGTGGCCGAACTGGGTCGGCCGGTGCCGCAGCGAGATTTCGGCGGGCATCCCGATCTTCTCCAGCTCCTTCTGCTCGAAGGCGCGGACGTCCCAGCTCGCCGCCGCCGGCTGGGTGTGGAACTCGAGATCGACCAGCGCCGAGGAGACGAACTCCACGGTGGCAAAGCCCTGGTTGAACTTGCGCGCGGCGAGGAAGCGCTTGAGCAAATCGTCCGGCAGTGCCTCCCCGGTCTGGTAGTGCCGGGCGAAGCGCTGCAGCACCTCGGGCCGCTCCTGCCAGTGCTCGTAGAGCTGCGACGGCAGCTCGACGAAGTCAGTGAAGACAGATGTTCCAGACAGTGACGGATAGGTCACGTCAGAGAGCATGCCGTGCAGGCCGTGGCCGAACTCGTGGAACAGGGTCCGCGCTTCGTCCGGCGACAGCAGCGCCGGCGCGCCGTCGGCGCCCTTGGCGAAGTTGCAGACATTGATGACCAGCGGCGCGACGCCGCCGTCGAGCTTCTGCTGGTCGCGCAGCGAGGTCATCCAGGCGCCGGAGCGCTTCGAGGGCCGCGCGAAGTAGTCGCCGTAGAACAGCGCCTTGTGTTTGCCGTCGCGGCCCTTGACCTCCCAGACCCGGACATCCGGGTGCCAGACCGGGACGTCCTTGCGCTCCGCGAAGGTGACGCCGAACAGGCGGGTGGCGCAGTCGAAGGCGGCCTCGATCATGTGGTCGAGCACCAGATAGGGCTTGATCGCGGAATCGTCGAAATTGGCGCGGCGCTGGCGCAGCTTTTCGGCGTAGTAGCGCCAATCCCAAGCGGCCAGGGCGAAATTGCCGCCCTCTTCCGCGATCAGCGCCTGCAGCGCGTCGCGATCGGCGAGCGCCCGGACCCGCGCCGGCTTCCAGACCCGCTCCAGCAGGCCGCGCACGGCCTCCGGCGTCTTGGCCATGGAATCCTCCAGGCGGTAGGCGGCATAGGTCGGGAAGCCCAGGATCTTGGCGGTCTCCTCGCGCAGCCTGAGGATCTCGACGATGGTCGCGTTGTTGTCGTTGGCGTTGCCATTGTCGCCGCGGGCAATGAAGGCCTTGTAGACCTTCTCGCGCAGGTCGCGCCTCTGCGAGCTCTGCAGGAACGGCTCGACCGAGGAGCGCGACAACGTCACGATCGCCTTGCCCGGCATGCCGCGCTCTTCCGCCGCAGCCTTGGCGGCCGCCACAAACGTGTCGGAGAGGCCGGCGCGGTCGCCCTCGCCGAGCTCCATGAACCACTCCTGCTCGTCGCCGAGCAGGTGGTGGCTGAACGTGGTGCCGAGATGGGCGAGCCGCTCGTTGATCTCCGCCATCCGCGCCTTTGCGGCCTCGTCGAGCCCGGCGCCGGAGCGGCGGAAGCGGGTGTAGGTGCGCTCCAGGAGCCGCATCTGCTCGCCGGTCAGGCCGAGCGAAGCGCGCTTCTCGTGCAGCATGGCGATGCGGCCAAACAGCACAGCGTTCATCATGATCGGATTCCAGTGCCGCGCCATCCGGGGCGAGACCTCCTTGTCGATCTCCAGGATCGCCGGGTTGGAATGGGCCGAAACCAGGTCGTAGAACACCGCCGAGACCTTCGACAGCAGCTTGCCGGAGCGCTCCAGCGCCGTGATGGTGTTGTCGAAGTCGGGCAGCGCCGGATCGTGGGTGATCGCAGCCACTTCGGCCGAATGGTCGGCGAAGGCCTGCTCGAAGGCGGGCAGGAAATGCTCCGGCTTGATCTCGGCGAAGGGCGGCGTCTCGAGCGGCGTCTGCCCACGCCTTCAGGAGGGGGTTGGCAAGAACCTGATCGTTGGCTTCTGCGCTGGTTTCTGACATCGAAAATCCCGTTTTTCGCCCTGAAAATGCGGCCCACTCTATATCACGCGATACGGCATTTTTGGGCCTTTTGCGCTTGATAGATGGGCTCTTTTCGGAGAGATTGCGCCCCCTGAACAGGACCTATTTCATGAGCATGCAGCCCACAGCCTCTGGCAATCGCACCATCGCCTGGCCGAGCGTCATCACCGTGATCTCGGCCGCGATCCTGATCGGCGCGGAAGTGTTCGGCGCGGCGTTCGCCGGCGGCTGGGCGCTCGCGATCCTGTTCGGGCTCGACGATGTCGCCGCGCACATCCTGCAGGCCGTGCTGTTCGGCATCGGCGTCCTGATCATGATCGCCTTCATCCGCGCAGCTCAACGCGTCGAGCCGTTCACGCGTCGCGCGTGAGCCTCGTGCGATTCGAGAAAGTGCTGCGGCACAGGGCTAAAACGCACACGCTTCGTTAGTCATTCTTAACAGCCGTTCATCTTCAACACGGGCTGCGCGCGAGATCGCAAGCACGCGTTAGGGAAATTTGCCGCTATCGCAAAAAAATTCTTGCGCCGCGAAGTCAAAAGACTTATTTCCTGCCTTGCCCAATTTCGCACGTGCCTGTGGTCGTGTGTCAGTCGGTAGGTATCCGGACAAGAGGCCGGACAGCCGCCAAGGGGTGGAAGAACCGAGGGTCGCTTACGTCCGAGAGGACACGAGGCGGCCAGCATCTCTCTCCAGGGATGCCGCGTTGAAGGTCTCGCCACTCTTTGCAACCGTGACTGGCAGCCGGAGGCGAACCGGCGCACCCCGCTCTCAACGGGGGACGCGACTTAAAGCAACGACGGATCGGGCTTTTTTGGTCTCTACCGGCATTCCAACGCCGGCGCGGGCTACTGAAAAGGCTTGTCCTTCATTGCCAGGTGTGCGGGCGGGAAACTCTCCCAACCAATCCACGGCAGCACAGTCTGGTTTGAGTTTTTCGGCTTCGTTGCGCCTCCATCGCGCGATGTGGCCGGAGCGCTCTTATCCGACGTCACGTTGATACGGATCCCGTCGCTGGGGCCGTTGGAGAGTGCCATGACTGAACGTATCCAGGAATTCCTGCGCAACCGCCGCAGCGAAGGTCTCGACACCGAGCCGTGCCTCGTCGTCGACCTCGAGGTCGTGCGCGACAACTACCAGACCTTCGCCAAGGCGCTGCCGGACAGCCGCGTGTTCTACGCGGTCAAGGCCAACCCGGCGCCCGAAGTGCTCTCCCTGCTCGCCTCGCTCGGCTCCTGCTTCGACACCGCGACCGTTGCGGAGATCGAAATGGCGCTGGCTGCCGGTGCGACGCCGGACCGCATCTCCTATGGCAACACCATCAAGAAGGAGCGCGACATCGCGCGCGCCTTCGCGCTCGGCATTCGCCTGTTCGCAGTCGATTGCGCCGCCGAGGTCGAGAAGGTCGCCCGCGCCGCTCCCGGCGCCAAGGTGTTCTGCCGCATCCTCTATGATTGCGCCGGCGCCGAGTGGCCGCTGTCGCGCAAGTTCGGCTGCGACCCGGAGATGGCGGTCGAGGTGCTCGACCTCGCCAAGCGCCTCGGGTTGGAGCCGTGCGGCATTTCGTTCCATGTCGGCTCGCAGCAGCGCAAGGTGAAGGCGTGGGACCGCGCGCTCGCGATGGCGTCGACCGTGTTCCGTGACTGCGCCGAGCGCGGCATCAACCTCACCATGGTCAACATGGGCGGTGGCTTCCCGACCAAGTATCTCAAGGACGTTCCGCCGGTCGTGCAGTATGGCCGGTCGATCTTCCGCGCGCTGCGCAAGCATTTCGGCAACCAGATCCCGGAGACGATCATCGAGCCGGGCCGCGGCATGGTCGGCAATGCCGGGATCATCGAGACCGAAGTCGTTCTGATCTCGAAGAAGAGCGACGAGGACGAGGTGCGCTGGGTCTATCTCGATATCGGCAAGTTCGGCGGGCTCGCCGAGACGATGGACGAGTCGATCCGCTACGCCATCCGCACCCCGCATGACGGGGCCGACATGACGCCGTGCGTGCTCGCGGGCCCGACCTGCGACTCTGCCGACGTGCTGTACGAGAAGCTGCCGTATCCGCTCCCGGTGACGCTCGAGATCGGCGACAAGCTGCTGATCGAAGGCACCGGCGCCTATACGTCGACCTACTCGTCGGTGGCCTTCAACGGCATTCCGCCGCTCCGAACCTACCACATCTGACCCGCCTCTTATTCGAGGCCTGAACCGGGAGCCGGCTCCGCCGGCTCCTCGCCGAACCATTTTTGAATTTTCGAACGACGCTTGCCGCGGCGTACGACCGGCCGTTGCGAGCGAGGACTGACGTGCCATGACTGCTAAACGGAACACCCCCGTTGCCCTCATCCGAAATGCCGCTCCGTTCGCGATCCGTGCGGAGCGGGCTTCGGACGTCGTCGCGCGCGAAGCGCTGCTGGATGCCTGCTTTGGCGACAAACGCCATACGCGCACCTGCCAGCGCCTGCGCGACGGACGCGCGCCCGCCCAAGGCCTGAGCCTTGCGGCCGTGCGCCAGGACGGCCGGCTGGTTGGAACCGTGCGGCTGTGGCACGTCAGCGCGGGGGGCCGCAGCGCGCTGATGCTGGGGCCGCTGGCCGTCGATGACGACTGCCGCGGCCTCGGCGTCGGCGCAGCGCTGATGCAGCGCGCGCTGGCCATAGCGAAGGCCCGCGGCCATGGCGCCGTGATCCTGCTCGGCGATGCGCCCTACTACGCCCGCTACGGCTTCACCGCCGCCGGGACCGGCGAATTGTCGCTGCCCGGCGCGTTCGAGCGCGAGCGGCTGCTCGGCCTCGAGCTGGTCGAGGGGGCGCTGGACGGCGCCTGGGGCATGATCACGCCGACCGGCGCGCCGCTGCCCAAGAAGGCATCTCGGACCCGCAAGGCACCGCTTGCCGTGCCGCACGCGGCGTAGGCGGGCGCCATGACAGAGAACCTTCCCGCAATCGACGGCGCGCGCCCGCGTTGGCGCGGCCTCGTCACCACCGTGATGCTGATCCTGATCTCGGTCATGATCGTCAGGGACATCCTGATCAGGCGCTGGACCGGCGCACCGCCATCGCCGCCGGACGCCACGCAGCAGTCCCACTAACCACCGGCCGCAGGGCCGAAATCCAAGCGCCGAATCCTAGGTTCGAATCCAAGGGGTTGCGCGGGCGGCAAGAATGCCCGTAAACCCCGCGCAAAGCCATTTTTCCGTCGAGGTCCAGCATGCCCCGCCGCCTGATTTCCACCGGCTCGCCGTTCGAAAAGACCGCCGGCTACAGCCGCGCCGTGATCGACGGCGACTTCGCCTTCGTCGCCGGAACCACCGGCTACGACTACACCACGATGACCATGCCGGCAGATGTCACGAGCCAGTCACGGAACTGCTTCAAGACCATCGAAGCCGCCCTCAAGGAGGGCGGCTTCGCGATGGCCGACATCGTGCGTGCGACCTACTACCTCACCGACGTCAACGATGCGGACGCTCATTTCGCGGTCTGCGGCGAAGTCCTCGGCGACATCCGCCCGGCCGCAACGATGCTGATCGTCGCGGGACTCTTGAAGCCCGAGATGAAGGTCGAGATCGAAGTCACCGCAAAGCGACGCAACCCCTGATCCACTCTACCCGCCGCTCGGCGCTCCTGGAGAAAATGATGAGCCCCTCCTCGCAGATCTACGCGAAAATCACCGGCCCCATTGTCATGATCGGCTTCGGCTCGATCGGCAAAGGCACGCTGCCGATGATCGAGCGGCATCTCGATTACGACAAGTCGCGGGTCACCGTGATCGACCCCAAGGACGAGGGCCGCAAGGCGCATTGCGAGAAGCAGAACGTCAAGTTCATCCAGAAGGCCGTGACCAAGGACAATTATCGCGAGTTGCTGACGCCGCTGCTCACCGAAGGCGGCGGCCAGGGTTTTTGCGTCAATCTCTCGGTCGACACCGGCTCGACCGACATCATGGAGCTCTGCAACGAGCTCGGCGCGCTCTATATCGACACCGTCAACGAGCCCTGGCTCGGCTTCTACTTTGATTCCTCAAAGGGCCCGGAAGCGCGCTCCAACTACGCGCTGCGCGAAGTGACGCTGGCCGCCAAGAAGGCGCGCCCGGCGGGTTCGACCACGGCGGTGTCCTGCTGCGGCGCCAATCCCGGCATGGTGTCGTTCTTCGTCAAGCAGGCGCTGCTCAATGTCGCCGCCGATCTGAAGCTCAATGCTCCCCGGCCGAAGACCAAGGCCGAATGGGCCGACCTGATGCGGCAGGCCGGCATCAAGGGCATTCACATCGCCGAGCGCGACACCCAGCGCTCCAAGACGCCGAAGGAGCCGGATGTCTTCGTCAACACCTGGTCGGTGGAAGGCTTCCTGTCGGAAGGCGTGCAGCCGTCCGAACTCGGCTGGGGTACCCATGAGAAATGGATGCCCGAGAATGCGCGGACCCACGAGGCCGGCTGCGGCGCGGCGATCTATCTGATGCAACCCGGCGCCAACACGCGCGTGCGCACCTGGTGCCCGACCCGCGGCGCGCAGTACGGCTTCCTCGTCACCCACAACGAGTCGATCTCGATCTCGGACTACTTCACGGTGCGTGACGCATCAGGCAAGGCGATCTACCGGCCGACCTGCCATTACGCCTATCATCCGGCCGACGACGCCGTGCTGTCGCTGCACGAAATGTTCGGCCGCGCCGCGAAGATGCAGGAGAAGCACCACATCCTCGACGAGAACGAGATCGTCGACGGCATCGACGAACTCGGCGTGCTGCTGTTCGGCCACGACAACAATGCCTACTGGTACGGCTCGCAGCTCTCGATCGAAGAGACCCGCGCCCTCGCGCCCTACCAGAACGCCACCGGCCTGCAGGTGACCTCCGCCGTGCTCGCCGGCATGGTGTGGGCGCTGGAGAATCCGAACGAGGGCATCGTCGAGGCCGACGAAATGGATTTCGATCGCCTGCTGGAGATCCAGCTGCCGTATCTGGGCCCGGTGAAGGGTTTCTACACCGACTGGACCCCGCTGACGGATCGTCCGGGACTGTTTCCGGAAGATATCGACACCAGCGATCCCTGGCAGTTCAAGAATATCCTGGTGCGCTAATAAGCGCGCCACAGCTGGAGACGGAAATGCCCGGCCTCGCGCCGGGCATTTTGCCATCTGGCGCCGCTCACCTCGCCATGTAGTCGAACGCCACCGAGCCGAGGCCGAGCGTCAGGTCCGCCTTGTAATGCAGCGCCGACACCACCTCGCGCACCGGCAGGCGTGCGACGTCGCACAGCGCGTGCGGAAACAGGCCGAGCGCGGCGGGACCGGTCCAGGCCTCCTTCAGCACGATGTCGCCGAGCTGAAAGCGCACCAGCTCGCAGATCCGCGGGCTGCCGTCGACATGCGGGATGATCTTCAAAATGAAGTTCGGCGCCTTCATCGCATTCAGCACCGTGTCGTGATCGACCTTGCGGTACTTGTAGCCCATGGTGGCGGAAGCGCAGAGCACCGAGCCGTAATGCAGCGAGCCGACCAGGACGTCGCTCTCGACCGCGATCTTGGGCCGCGCCAGCTTCTTCGGAAATCCCCACAGCTCGCGGCCGCCGGCGATCGGGGCCTCGTCGTCGAGATACATCGCATGGGTATAGGCGCCGAGCTCGCCCTTGAAGCGCACCGGGATCACCTGCCCGGTCTCGGTATAGTCGCCGAAGCCGGTCGAGTCCGGCATGCGGATGAACTCGTACTTCACCACGGGCTCGGCAACCTCGAGCGGCTCCGGCACCACGGCCGCCAGCGCCTCCGGGTCGGTCTTGTAGGTGATGATGAAATATTCGCGGTCGAAGAACCGGTACGGCCCCGGCGGAAATGACGGGTTGGTGAGCGGCATCGAATAGGCGGTGCGCCGGACGTCTTCGATCTTCATGGAAGGCCCCATCTGTCGTTGGCAAGACGACGGATTATGGCGGGCGGGGCCGACGGAGGCGAGACCGTATAATCGGCAGCATCAGTCAAATGCGCGTCACACGCTAGAGGCAGCGGCGCGGCTATTTCTTCTCGATCGGCGGCGCGGTCTTCTCGGCGGGCGCCGGCGGCAGCACCGGCTTGGCGCCGGCCTTCTGCGCCTCGTCGTCGGGGCGGGCCGGCTGCGGCGCCGGGGTGGTCGGCCGCTCGCCACCGGGCTTCGACTCGGCCGGAGCGGTCGTCTTCTGCGGCTCTGGCGTCGGCGTCGTCTGCAGCGGCTGGGTCGCCTGCGCCATCTCCTGCGGCGGAGCGGCGTTGATCGCGTGCAGCGACAGCGCCGCAATCGCGACGCCCGCCGCGACCAATGTCGAGGCGATCAGCACGTCTTTCCGCAGTTTGCGCCGATCAGCAGCCATCCCGTTCACCCGCATCATGTCAGCGGGGTCAACGATCCGGCCGACGCATGGTTCCTGCGCGCCGCCGCCCGGAACTCAATCGGTGGTGCTGATCTCCCAGGTCGCGTGGCGCACGCCGGGCAGATGCTGCAGGTCGACCACCACGGCATTGAGCTCGTTGGGTTCGACCGCGGTGGAGACCAGCTCCGCCACGATCTCGAGGAAGTCGTCGCCGGCCTCGACCACGTTGACATCGGCGACCGGATAATTCGCGGCCTCGAGCTTCTCGACCAGGCGATCGCGCATGTCGGGCAGCGCGTCGGAAGTGACCGCGAGCTTGAAGTAGTAGGTCGCCTCCAGCGCCTTCTCGTTGAGCGGGATTCGATTGATGGCGTTGACCAAGGGACGCAGCAGCGTGTTGCCGGCGATCACGAACACGGTCAGCGCCGCCGCCTGCGCCACCAGATCGGCGCCGGCGCAGGAGCCGACCGCGGCCGAGGCCCACAGCGTCGCCGCGGTGTTGAGACCGCGCACGTCCATGCCCTGCTTCATGATGACGCCGGCGCCGAGGAAGCCGATCCCCGACACCACATAGGCGATCACCCGCACCGCGCCGTCGGCACCGGCGAGATGCATCGCGAGATCGACGAAGGCGGCCGCCCCGACCGCGACCAGCACATTGGTGCGCAGCCCCGCGGTACGCTGCCGGTACTGCCGCTCGGCGCCGATCAGGGTGCCGAGCACGAAGGCTGAGGTCAGGCTGACCAGCGTGTCGAGGAAGTCTGCGAGCTGGAATGTCGTCAGGAATCGCATGGCGCTGCCCCGGCGCGAGCTTCGGATGCAGCGATCTCTTACATTTCCAGGATGCCCGCGTCACCATCTTCCGTGCCGAAGGCGAGCAGCGTGCCCTTGGCATTCCATCCGAGCGCCGACACCGCCGCGCCGGTATTCCGGCGCACCAGGATCTCGGCGCCGTCCTCGAGGCGGACCATCAGCACGGTGCCGTCGGCATAGCCGACCGCCATGATGTCGTTCTTCGGATGGCAGGCGACCACCGCGACCCGCGCCGGCATCGGCGCCAGCATCGCCGGCTCCTTGCCCATCGGGCCGTCCTTGCTGGTGAACGGCCAGACGATCACGGTATCGGCGCCCGAGGTCGCGAGCCCCTTGCCGCCGACGCTCCACGACATCGAGCGCACCCGGCCGGGATAGCCGCTCATCCGCATGTGCCGGTTATCCGCGAGCCGCCAACCGTGCATCGCAGCCTCGTGCATCGCCGTGACCAGGAACTTGTTGTCGGGGCTGAAGGTGACCGCGAGATGCGAGCCGGCCCATTCCAGGAATTCCGGATTGGCCGCCATGTTGGGAAACCACAACGTCACGCCGTTGTAATGCGCGATCGCAAGCCGCAGGCCCTTCGGCGCGAACGCCAGCCCGCCGACGGTCGACGGCACCTCGAAGGTTTTCTCCTCGCCCTTGGGATTGCGCACGAACGCGGTCTTGCCCGCCGACCACGCCACCGTGCCGTCGCTGTGCAGCGCGACATTGTCGATCCAGCGCCGCTTGGCGTCGGTCGCAATCGTTGCGGTCTCGCCCTTGGCGTCGATTGCGATCAGCTTGCCGTCATCGCCGCCGGTGACGAGCCGCTTGCCGTCGGAGGCCGCGCACAGGATGGCGCCGAAATGCGTCTCGGTGCGCGTGATCTCGCCGGCGGCGGTCGCGATCGCGACGCTCTCCTCCGCGCCGACGAAGAACGCGCGATCGCCGAGGAAATGCACCGAGCCGACCGCCGCGCCCAGAGCGAGCTGCTTGACGCGATCGGTGATCGAAACAATGGAGGAAGCGGCCTCGCCCGGATCGAACTCTTTCATCACGCGGTGATGCACTGCTCGAAGCCGTCGCGGATCGCCTGCTCCGGCAATTCGCGACCGATGAACACGACCCGGCTTTCGCGCTTCTCGCCGTCCTTCCATTTCCGCTGGTGATCGCCTTCCAGCATCATATGGACGCCCTGGAACACGTAGCGATCGTCATCGCCGGTGAAGGCGAGAATGCCCTTCGAGCGCAGAATCTTCTGGCCCTCGGTGGCGACGAGGTTCTGCAGCCATGGCATGAACTTGTTCGGATCGAGCGGCTTCTCCGAGCGCAGCGACAGCGATTGCATGTCCTCGTCGTGATAGTGCTTCAGCCCGCCATGGCCATGGCCATGGTCGTGATCATGGTGGTGGTGATCATGGTCATGATGATCGTGGTCATGGTCGTGATCGTCGCCGGCTTCGAGGAAATCGGGCTCGATCTCCAGGATGCGGTCGAGGTCGAACGCGCCGCGCTCCAGCACGTCGGTGATCCCGACCTGGCAACGCTCGGTGCGGTGCAGCTTGGCGTACGGATTGATGCCGCGGATGCGGGCCTCGACCTCGGCGAGCTCGGGCTTGGAAACCAGGTCGGTCTTGTTCAGCACGATGACGTCGGCGAACGCGATCTGGTTCTTGGCTTCCGGCGCGTCCTTGAGGCGGTCGCTCAGCCACTTGGCGTCGGCCACCGTCACCACGGCGTCGAGCCGGGCGTTCTTCTGCACGTCCTCGTCGACGAAGAAGGTCTGCGCGACCGGCGCCGGATCGGCAAGGCCGGTGGTCTCGACGATGATGGCGTCGAACTTGCCCTTGCGCTTCATCAACCCGTCCATGATGCGGACGAGGTCGCCGCGCACCGTGCAGCAGACGCAGCCATTGTTCATTTCGAACACTTCCTCATCGGCGCCGATGATGAGGTCGTTGTCGATGCCGATCTCGCCGAATTCGTTGACGATGACGGCGTATTTCTTGCCGTGGTTTTCCGACAGGATGCGGTTCAACAGCGTGGTCTTGCCGGCGCCGAGATAGCCCGTCAGCACGGTCACTGGAATTTTTTGCGAAGCTTCAGCCATAACAACTCCGAAGGAACTCTTTGTTTGAGCATGATCTTATCGGAAAACCGGACCCCACTTTTCCGGATCATGCCAGGCGGCGCTCGACTCGGCAGGGAGGCCCCTGCCCTAGTTGGCGAGCGCGCTGGTCAGGGCCTTTATATTGTGCCTGACCATATCAATGTAAGTGGGTGCATCGCCCTTTTCGCCCGTCAGACTGTCCGAATACAGCGTCCCGCCGACCCGGGCGCCGGTCTCGGCCGCGATCCGCTCGATCAGGCGGGGATCGCTGATATTTTCGAGAAAAACTGCCGGAATTTTCGCGACCTTGATCTGGGCGATGATGGCGGCGATATCGCGTGCGCTGGGCTCGGAATCGGTGGAGACCGAGAGCGGCGAGAAGAACGTGATCCCATAGGCGTCGGCGAAATAGCCGAATGCGCCGTGGGTCGAGATCACCTTGCGCCGCGGCTCCGGCACTTTGGCCACCGCCTCACGCACCTCGCGGTCGAGCGCCTCGAGCTTGGCCAGATAGGCATCGGCATTGGCCTTGAAGGCGGCCGCCTGGTCGGGCGCCACGGCGATCAGGCCGTCGCGAATATTGACGACATAGATCTTGGCATTGGCCACCGATTGCCAGGCATGCGGATCGTCATGGCCGCCCATCTTCCGGGGCATGATGCTCTTGGTCGCGACCGCGACCGGCGCCTTGCTGCCGGAGGCCTGCAACAGCCGCGGCATCCAGCCCTCGAAGCCGAGGCCGTTGATGACCAGCAGCCTGGCATCGGCGACCTTCTTGGCGTCGGCCGGCGTCGGCGCGTAAACATGCGCGTCGCCATCGGGCCCGACCAGTGCCGTCACGTCGACGCTGTTGCCGCCGACATTGCGCACCATGTCGGCGAGGATCGAGAAGCTCGCCACCACATTGATGCGATCGGCGGCGCGCGCCGGTCCGCCCGCCAGCACCAGCGCCAGACCGATCAATCCAAACAACCGCCGCATTGTCGTCATGCCTCGAGATGGCGGCCGGGGAACAGCTGCCGCACCAGGCCGCTGACATTGCCGAACAGCAGCGACACAACATAGAGCCCGGCCGCGACCAGGATGATCGCGGGGCCGGAGGGAATCCGGGTCTGGTACGACAGCACCAGCCCGGCATAGCCGGACAGCATCGCGCTCGCCACCGCGATGCAGATCATGGTGGTGATATCGCGCGACCAGAAACGCGCGATGCCGGCGGGCAGGATCATCAACCCGACGCCGAGCAGCGTGCCGAGCGCGTGGAAGCCGTTGACGAGGTTGACCACCACCAGCGCCAGGAAGGCGAGATGTGCCGGCGCGCCGGCCCGACTCACGGTGCGCAGGAACACCGGATCGACGCATTCGATCACCAGCGGCCGATAGATCACCGCGAGCACCAGCAGCGTGATGGTGGCATTGAACGCGATCACCAGCAATGTCTGGTCGTCCATCGCGAGGATATTTCCGAACAGCACGTGCAGCAGGTCGATATTGGTGCCCTTGATCGACACGATGGTGACGCCGAGCGCAAGCGAGACCAAGTAGAAGGTCGCGAGCGAAGCGTCCTCCTTGAGCTCCGTGGTGCGGGCGACGAGGCCGGCGAGCAGCGCGACGGCAAAGCCTGCGATCAGGCCACCGGTGGTCATCGCGAACAGATTGAGTCCAGAGATCAGGAAGCCGATCGCGGCCCCCGGCAGGATCGCATGCGCCATGGCGTCGCCGACCAGGCTCATCCGCCGCAGCATCAGGAACACGCCGATCGGCGCACCGCCGAGCGACAGCGCGATCACGGCCGCGAGCGCGCGGCGCATGAACTCGAATTCGGTGAAGGGCGTGATCAGCGCGTCGGTCAGCATCGGCATCAGGCGGCTCGCGAACGTGGATCGGCGGCGCAGGCGCCGGCCTGGTCGTCGAACGCCTCGCACATCCGCATCGCGACTGTCAGATTCTCAGGGGTCAGCGCCTCGGCGGTCGGCCCCCATTCCACCGGGCCGCGTGCCAGGAGCAGCGTCTCCGGGAAATTGTTGCGCACCATGTCGAGGTCGTGCAGCGCCGCCAGCACGGTACGGCCCTCGCCGTTCCAGCGCTTCACCAGCGCCAGGAGGTCGGCGGTGGTCTTGGCGTCGATGGCGTTGAACGGCTCGTCGAGCACGATCAGGCGGGCATCCTGCAGCAACACGCGCGCGAACAGCATGCGCTGGGTCTGGCCGCCCGACAGCGTGCCGATCGGGCGGTTCTCGAACCCGTTGAGGCCGACCGCGGCGAGCGCCGCCAAAATCTTGTCGCGCGCGGCCCTGCCGATGCCGCCGAAGAAGCCGGTCGAACGCCACAGCCCGGTGCCGACGAAATCGAACACCGAGATCGGGAACGTTCGGTCGATGTCGGCGGATTGCGGCAGGTAGGCGATGTCGCGGTGCTCGAGCCCGTCGAGATCGATCACGCCGGACAGCGGCTTCAGCACGCCGGCAATGCCGCGCAACAGCGTCGACTTGCCGGCGCCGTTCGGACCGATCACGGCAAGCAGCGCACCGGCCTCGACCGCACCATTGAGATGATGCACCGCCGGGTGGCGGTCATAGCCGAGGGTAACGTCGCGGAAGGTGACAAGCGGGCTCATCGGCTTACCTCATCGCCAGCCAGACGACGGCCCACAGGCAGGCCGAGACCGCGAGCGCGGCGGAGAACCTGGCCGGCACCGGCATGCGCAGGATCGACCAGTGCGCGGTCTGGGCCGGGTGCGCGTGGGGGCCATGGCCATGCCCGTGGGGATGTGCGTGGCCGTGATGGTGGTGGTCGTGGGTGTGCGTCTGCGCCATGGGGAGACTGTTATATTATAACATAACGCAAGTCCACCGACGAGGAACTCATGGCCGATCCGCAGAACCGGGGGAGATTTGCCCCATAAAGCCTGAATGGCGGTCCCTCCCCAAGTCGTCCCGGCGCAGGCCAGGACGACGATGGGGACAGTTCTGGATTCAAGATGCCTCACAACGCGGTGTCATCACCCGCGAAAGCGGGTGATCCAGTATTCCAGAGGCGGCTGTGCTTGAGTCGAGAAGCCGCGGCGTACTGGATCGCCCGGTCCCGTCTACGCCAAGGCTTCGACGAGGCAAGCAGTCCGTGGCGCGCCGAAGCTTTAGCGGAGGCGGCGAGCCGGGCGATGACAGTTGAGGATGAGGACGCGGCTTCGCATTCTCGCGACATGTCTTGCCCGAGCTTTGATCGTCATTTCGCCGCTCTGAAATCAGAGGGCGCAGGGAAAGCCGGGTGCCGATCGCACCCATGGGTCCCGCGTAATGAAAAACGCGGGAGGTAGGACCACAGGTGTAACCGGAAACATCCCGGCTTTCCCTGCGCGATGGTTTTACGGCTTATACGTGCTCGCCCCGGTGAGACTGGGCTTGTTTGTCACCGTCGCCGCGAAACGCTGTCGCATCTCGCGGGAGACACCTGCCGCTAGGGCGTCAGGTCTGCACGACTTCGCCGTCCGCCGCATTGTGCACGTCGTCAGTGCGCAAGCAGCGTCCACCGCATCTCACCGCAACACTCCTGACGATGCGCAGCGCCCCTCGATCGGGTGAGACGGACCCATTCAACACCTGAGTTGGGTCCGATGTCAAGTTAAATTCTGCAAATCGGAAGGAAAGCGCGTGCGGATCGAAGCACTATTTTGTTAACGCCTGCCCGGCATGATTTCCGCCTTGCCATTTGATGGGGCGAGGCATGTCGGACCAATGGACAACTTACGCATTGTGGCAAGCCGACCCTGAAGCTGCGCTGTCGGAAGCGGAGCGGCGCGTCGCGGTCTGCACCGAACGACATGATGAGGGTCTGACGCTCGGCGGCCTTGACCTCCAACGGCTTCCCGACGGTATTTCGGCACTGACATGGCTGCGCAATCTGGAGATCTACGGCTGCAGGGTCACTGATTTCTCGCCGCTCGCACCGCTGTCGAACCTGGAATCCTTGCAGATCGGATCGATGAAATGCCCATTTCCGGGCCTCGACTTCATGTCGGGCTGGACCGGCCTGCAAGTGCTCGAAATCCTTACACCGTCGGCGATCGATCTGAAGCCCGCGGCCGATTGCGCGCCGCTGAAGCGCTTGCATGTCTGGTGCACCCAGGGTCGGATCGACCTGCTCAATCTCGATGCGCTCGCGACCCTGCAGGGACTCGAATTTCTATCACTCAATGGCGTGCAGTCGGCGCGCTTTGACGTGATCGGGCGATGGCGCGAATTGAAGGTCGTTCTGCTGTTTGGAACTGGGCTGTCCACGCTGGCAGGCTTTGAAAATCTGCATCGGTTGAACAGCCTGAGTGCCACCGAGTCGTCGGTCACCGACCTGTCGCCGCTCGCCGGCCTGACAACGCTCGAAGAACTGAACCTTCGCGGCACCCAAGTTAGCGATGTGTCGGCACTGGCCGGTCTGCCCTCGCTGAACAGCCTCGACGTCTCGAAGACCCAGGTTTCCGATCTGTCGCCGCTGCGGCCGTTCGCCGAATGTCAGCGCGAATTCGATCAAATGAAGCGTGCGGAGAATTCGTTCTGGGTGTTCAAGGGCCTGGAGCGGCTTAACATATCGAACAGCAAGGTCAGCGACATTTCCGCGATCGCGCATCTCGACGGCATCAGATACCTCGATCTCGGCGAGACCGCGGTTTCGTCGATCGATCCACTGCACGATTGCAAGACGTTGTGGAATTTGAACATCGCGGGGAGCGCGGTAACCGACCTCGGACACCCCGGCTCGCTCTCCCAGCTGCAATCCATCAACGCATCGAAAACCCGGATCAGGAGCTTGCAGGCGCTCGCGCCTGCGTCATCACTGCAGACGTTGAACATCGCTGAAACTGATGTATCCGACCTGACGCCGATACAACGCGCCCATGAATGTCGATCGCTCGATCTGCGCGGCTCGCAGGTGGCCGATATCAGCCAGATCATCGATATCGGCAAGAATCAGGCGGACCATCGCTATTCGTCCGAAGCGCTGGATTTCCGCGATACGCCGGCCTCGCGCGCAAGCGAACGATATGCAGAGCTCGCTGCCCTGGCGGACGCCAACCCGACGACCTGCTTCTTTGAAACGAAACGCCATCTACAGGCGATGGCTTGCCCCCGCGCAGCACCGCCCCGGCGCGGATTCTGGAGCGCATTGATCGGCCGCCCGCGATCCTGACGTCCTTGGCGTGCCATGCTGTCAGCCGGAGTGCCGTAGGACGCCGTCCGATCAGCGCCGGCTACGGAGAGCGGGGCATGGGAAAGCCGGGCGGAACGGCGTTAGGGCTCGACGTTATCCCCTCGTCATTCCCCGGTGCGCAATTGCGCACCTGAGGGCTCGCGAAGCGAGAGCCCGGAACCATTCATCAACGGAGCATGCGGCCCGATGGATTCCGGGCTCGTGCTGCGCACGCCCCGGAATGACGACGGGGAGAGACGTGCTCACGCCTCGCGTGCGTAACCCTTCAACTTCGCCTGCAGCACCGCGAGCACCTGGTCGCGGACCGGGTCGCGGGAGCCTTTCAGCCAGGCGGCGGCGAGCGGCAGGCGGCCGGCGGGGCTGCCGCGCCTGAGCCTGAGGGGAACGAAACGCACGCCCGGAATCGCCATCCGCGCGGTCCAGCGCGGCACGATGGCGACGCCGAGCCGTGCGGCGACCATGTTGACGATGGTCTGCTTCTCGTCGGCGATCTCCTGGATGCGCGGCGTCAGCCCCGCCTCGTCGAACAGTTTTGTCGTGAGATCGTGGCTGTGCGGCCGCGAGCGGCGCTCCGGCACGATCAGGGGCTGATCGGCGATATCGGGCAGCACGATCTGCTTGCGACGCGCCAGAGGATGCTTGTGCGACAACGCCACCACCGCGGTCTCCTGCAGCAGCGGGACGAACTCGATACGGCGGTCGGGCCGCTCCGGCGGGCGCACGAAGGCGAGATCGAGCGCACCCGACAACAGCTTGGGCAGCAGCCGGATGGTCTTCTCCTCGAGCAACTGCACGGCAACGTCGGGATGGGCCGCGCGGAGATCGCGCAGCAGCGGCGGCAGCAGGCCGGCCGCGGCGCTGTCGATCGCGCCGATCCGGAAGCGCCGCGCCTGCGGCTTGCGCAGCCGGCGGCGAAAGCCGTCCTCGATCGCCTCGGCGCGCCCGAGCAGCGCGCGGCCCTCGCGCAGCAAAGTGGCGCCATCCTCGGTCAGCGACACCGCGCGCGTCGTGCGCGCGAACAGCCGCACCCCGAGATCCTCTTCCAGCAGCTTGATGTGGCGGCCGAGCGCCGACGGCATCATCTGCAGCCGCTGCGCCGCGCGGCCGAAATGCAGTTCCTCGGCAGCCGCCACGAAGCAGCGAAGCTGGTGCAGTTCCAAGACGGACTCCTCCCGCACACCCGCCGTCATTGCGAGGAGCGAAGCGACGAAGCAATCCATCGTTCCGCATCTGCGGTGACAATGGATTGCTTCGCGGAGCCTGTCATCCGGCGGCGCTTCGCGCCGACCGGGTGGCTCGCAATGACGGGGGCGATTATATCATTTTTTTGTATAAACCGGCGCAGATTGAACCGGAAGGGCCCGCCCCTCTAGGCTTCCCGGTGGCGCGGCGGAATGCGCCGTCCCAACAAACAACACGAACCCCCGAGGAAGCCCATGGAAAGCGAGCTTGGCACGCGCGTGTTGCGCAAGGTCACCCTGCGCATCGTGCCGTTCATCATGCTGCTGTACTTCGTGGCCTTCATCGACCGCGTCAATATCGGCTTCGCCTCGCTGACCATGAACAAGGACATCGGCCTGTCGCCGACGGTCTATGGCTTCGGCGCCGGTATCTTCTTCTGGGGCTACTTCTTGTTCGAGGTGCCTTCCAACATCATCCTGCACAAGATCGGCGCGCGGATCTGGATCGCCCGGGTGATGATCACCTGGGGCCTGGTCTCGGCGGCGATGGCGCTGGTGCAGGGCGCGACCAGCTTCTACGTGCTGCGCTTCCTGCTCGGCGCTGCGGAGGCCGGCTTCTTCCCCGGCATCATCCTCTATCTCTCCTACTGGTTTCCGGCGCGGCAGCGCGCCGCCGTCACCGCGCTGTTCATGGCCGCGGCGCCGCTCTCGACCCTGCTCGGCTCGCCGCTGTCCGGCGCGCTCTTGGAGATGGACGGACTGCTCGGCTTCAAGGGCTGGCAGTGGCTGTTCGTGCTGGAGGCGGTGCCCGCCGTGCTGCTCGGCTTCGTCGTGCTCGGCTTCCTCACCGACCGGCCGGAGCAGGCCAGATGGCTCGCCGATGACGAACGCGCCTGGCTGGTCAGGACCATGAAGGCGGAGACTGACGGCAAGGCCACGACCGCGAGCCACAGCATCTGGCGCGGGCTTGCCGACCCGCGGGTGCTGGCGCTGGCGCTGGTCTATTTCGGCACCTCGGCCGGGCTCTACACACTCGGCGTGTGGGCGCCGCAGATCATCAAGGCGTTCGGCCTGTCGTCGCTGCAGGTCGGCTTCCTCAACGCGGTGCCGGCGACGGTCGCCGTGATCGCGATGGTGCTGTGGGCGCGGCACTCCGACCGCAGCGGCGAGCGCACCTGGCACGTGGTGCTGGCCTGCCTGACGGCAGCGGCGGGGCTCGCGCTTGCAGGACTATGGACCGGGCTTGCCGCGGTGATCGCGGCGCTGACGCTGGTCAATATCGGCATCTCCTCGTCGAAGCCGCCGCTGTGGAGCATGCCGACCATGTTCCTGTCGGGCTCGGCCGCCGCGGCCGGGATCGCCACCATCAACTCGATCGGCAATCTCGGCGGCTTCGTCGGGCCTGCGATGATCGGCTGGATCAAGGACCGCACCGGCAGCTTCGACGGCGGTCTGTATTTCGTCGCCGGCCTGCTGGTGCTGTCGGCCGTGCTCACGCTGCTGCTGGCGCGCGCGCAGAGCGGGCCGGCGGCCAGTCCCGAACCCAATCCTGTGCGAACCCGCTAACAATCCATCCGGAGAAACCCATGCGTACCCATTCCATCGCAGCCATTCCCGCCGACGGCATCGGCCCCGAAGTGATCTCCGCCGGAGTCCGCGTGCTGGAGGCGCTGGCCAAGCGCTCGGGCGACATCAGCTTCAACGTCAAGACCTTCGACTGGGGCTCGGACTATTACAAGAAGCACGGCGTGATGATGCCGGCCGACGGCCTTGCCGACCTCAAGACGTTCGACGCGATCTATTTCGGCGCGGTCGGCGCGCCCGACGTGCCCGACCACATCACGCTGTGGGGCCTGCGGCTGCCGATCTGTCAGGGTTTTGACCAATACGCCAATGTGCGGCCGACCAAGATCCTGCCCGGCGTCGCCTCGCCGCTGCGCAATGTCGGCGTCGGCGATCTCGACTGGGTGATCGTGCGCGAGAATTCCGAGGGCGAATACGCCGGGATGGGCGGCCGCGCGCACAAGGGCCTGCCGGAAGAGGTCGGCACGGAAGTCGCCGTGTTCACCCGGGTCGGCGTGACGCGGATCATGCGCTACGCGTTCCAGCTGGCGCAGTCGCGGCCGCGCAAACTGCTCACCGTGGTGACCAAGTCGAATGCGCAGCGCCACGGCATGGTGATGTGGGACGAGATCGCCGCCGAGGTGGCGAAGGACTTCCCCGACGTCAGCTGGGACAAGATGCTGGTCGACGCCATGACGGTGCGGATGACGCTCCATCCGAAGAGCCTCGACACCATCGTGGCGACCAACCTGCACGCCGACATCCTGTCGGATCTCGCAGGCGCGCTCGCCGGCAGCCTCGGCGTCGCACCGACCGGCAACATCGATCCGCAGCGCCGCTTCCCCTCGATGTTCGAACCGATCCACGGCTCGGCCTTCGACATCACCGGCAAGGGCATCGCCAACCCGGTCGCGACGTTCTGGACGGCTGCGCAGATGCTGGAGCATCTCGGCGAAAAGGACGCCGCCGCGCGGCTGATGGCGGCCGTCGAGAAGGTGTGCGCGGCCGGCGTGCTGACGCCCGACGTCGGCGGCAAGGCGACGACCAGGGAAGTCACCGATGCGGTGATCGACGCGATCCATGGGTCGAATGTGTGAGACAGGTTCGCGTTGCCCTGTGCAGTAAGGAGAGCACGCTAGTCTCCCCACCCTCTTCCGCAAGGGGAGAGGGAGGCTGAGAGAGTGCTCACCTCACAACCGTCGGGATACTCACCTCACGATGACACCCCCGCCTCGGCGCAATTGGTCAGCCGCGCCGGCACGCCGACGGCGGTGCAGCCGGCGGGCACGTCTGACGTGACCAGCGCGCCGGCGCCGATCCTGGCGAAGTCGCCGATCGAGAGATGTCCGATCACGGTGGCGCCGGCGGCGAGCAGCACGCCATGGCCGATCTTCGGTGCGTGGCGCGGGTCATCCTGATGCCGCGCGATGGTGACGTTTTGCAAAATCGTGACCTCGTCGCCGACGGTAGCCAGCGCGCCGACGATGATGCCGGTGCCGTGATCGAGGAAAACAGCGGTTCCGATTTGAGCCGACGGGTGTATGCTGATCTGCAACTGATCCGCCGTCGCGCTGTGCATCAGCAGCGCGAGATCCGGGCGGTCCTGACGCCACAGCCAGTTCGACACCCGCCAGGCTTGCAGCGCGGCGTAGCCCTTGAAGTTGAGGAACGGCAATAGCAAGCCCGTGATCGCCGGGTCACGGCGCACGATCGCCGTGAGATCGACGGCTGCGGCATCGACCAGCGCAGGCTCGTCTGCGAACGCCTCGCGCGCCGTCCGCACGAATTGGGCGCGGTCGCCATCCTCGCGGCCGATGCGCCGGCCGATCAGGAAAGCCAGCGCGCCACTGAGCTCGCCCTGATCGAGGATGAAGGCGGCCGAGGCCTCAAGAAAGCGATCGGCGACGACAGCCGCCTGCGCTTCGCGCCGGATCGCGGACCAGAGATCGTCAGAACTCGCCATCGCAGCTTCGCCTCGTCGCGCGCAGTCAAACGATAGTGGGCATCACCGGGCCAAAATGCAAACCGCCCGCTTGCTCATCGCAAACGGGCGGCTCAGGGCCATCAGGTTCTATGGGGGCACATCGCCTGAAGGCTAGCTCGTGCCTCGCGCGATCAGCCTATTCAGATCAGCTCTGGGGCGGCTGGTCGTTCGGCGGGGTCGGACGGGTCTTGTGCTGCGCCATGAAGGCGTCGAACTCTTCCTTGTCCTTGGCGTGGCGCAGGCGATCGAGGAAGTTCTTGAACTCGACCTGCTCCTCCTCGAGCCGGCGCAGCGTATCCTGGCGGTACTCGTCGAAGGCGCGGTTGCCGCTGGAGGGCGGGCCGAAGCCGCCGAACGGGAAGCCGCGGCGCTCCATGCGGCTCCTCATCCGCTCCATCTTGTCCTGCATGCGCTCCATCTTGTTCTGCCAGCGATCCATGTCGTTGTGACTCCAACACGCCATTTTTCTGCTCCCGAGTGTGAAAAAGAGAAGGGCGAGGCCGATCGGCCACCAGATCATGAAGCCGAGGATGATCCCGGCGATCTTCAGGGGGTGCCACGGCGTCGCGTAGAAGTGCGGACGGTAGGGCTCTTCGACGGGGCCGCGCCAGCGATTGACATCAGCGGTGTAGGCCATTTCCTTCTCCATCACGGCATCACGCCGTTGTGAATGTAAATAACATTTACATAGGTAGCCCATCCCCCGGGAAAGTCAAGCAGCGCGGATGACGCACCCGGCCGATTATTTTTGGCTCAGCCTTTGAACCTTATTTCGCCTTGCCCCACGGACCGGACCTTTCACCCGCCGGCTTTTCGTCGGCCGAGCTGGTTCCAGGCCTGCGATCAGTCGGGAAGCCGAGGCCGCGCAGATAGATCAACACCTCGGCCTCGAGCAGGTCCTCCGGCGACATCGGCAGCTTGCGCCGCGCGGCGTCGCCGCGGCCGAACAGCGAGGCGACGCCGTGCGACATCGACCAGATGTGCAGCGCCATCATCATCGCCGGGGGACGCGGCATGCCCGGCGGTGCCAGTGCGGCGAGCCGCTCGGCAGCGGCGCGGATGATCGCGAACGCGCGCTCGCTGGCGGCCATCAGCGTCGGATTGGCATCGGGCGGCAGGCCGGATTCGAACATCGCGGAATAGAATGCGGGCTCCTCGCGGGCGAAGGCGAGATAGGCCTTGCCGACCCGCTCGAACGCCGTGACGGTGTCGGGGCGGCCGTCGTCCCAGGCCTGGGTCAGCAGCGACTCGAACTGCTCGAAGCCGCGCTGCGCGATGCTGGCGATCAACTCGTCACGGTCGCGGAAATGCCGGTACGGCGCGGCGGGGCTGACGCCGGCCATCCGCGCGGCATCGGCGAAGGTGAAGCCGGCCGGCCCCTTCTTCGAGATCAAATCGAGGGCGGCCTGCAGCAACGCCTCTTTGAGATTGCCGTGATGATAGCCGCGCTCGGCGCGGCCTTGGTCCTTGCGCCAGCTCATGTGAACGGCTTTTACATGAGCCGGCAGTAAAGGTCACTAGCGGGGCGGCGATGCGTTCATCAAGATTAACGGACCGCTCCCGCTGGATGCGGGCCTGACGGCCTGCGGCCCTATCGGCCCGGAATCGGCAGCACCGGCATGATCTCGACGGCTTCGCCGGGGAAGATCGAGAAATGCGGGTGGTTCTCGAACAGCTTGGCGGCCGCCTCATGCGAGGGCGCGCGCACCACCGTAAAGCCGGTGAGCTGGTTGGCGATGTCGGCGGTGCCGGCGGCGCCGACCTGCTTGGTCTTGCCGAGCGGGCCGCCGATCTCGACGATCACGTCGTGGTGCTTCTCGACCCAGGCGCCCCAGGCCGCCATGCCCTGCTGCTCCTTGGCGCGCCGCTCGGCCTCGGGCATCGCGTTCCAGGCTGCCATGCGCGAGCCGTCCTTGCTGCCGAGATAGACGGCGAGGAAGGTGTTGGTGCTCATATTTCATCTCCGTTGTGCGCGTAGGTGGTTTGACGATCGATGGTTGGTGCGCTGACGCCGTGCGGCGGCAGCGCTTGTTGCAAGATTTAGCGCAGCGCCTTGCCCCAGCCGCCCTGCGGATGCTCGAAGATGGCAGCGGCCTCTCGCACTTCCTCCGAGAAGTCGCCGATCTCCTGGACCTGGCGGATCTCGATGATCTCGTTGGCCGAGGCCGGGCACTGCTTGGCCCATGCGATCGCGTCCGCACGCGAGGCGACCTCGATCATCCAGAAGCCGCCGATCACCTCCTTGGCCTCGGTGAACGGGCCGTCGATCACGACCGGCACGCCGGTGTCGAACTTGACGCGAGCGCCGGCAGCCGGCGGATGCAGGCCCTCCAGCGTGATCAGCACCCCGGCGTCCTTCAGCGCCTGATTGTATCGCATCATCGCGGCGACCCGTTCGGGATCGAGCTCGAGCTTGGCCGGCGCGGACTCGTAGCCGAGCGGGATCATCAGCATCATGAAACGCATGGGTCGGATTTCCTCATCTGTTGACGCACTCGCAATTCTCGTCTTCGTCATCCCGCGACCCGTCAGGCCCGGAATCCATGACTTGCGTCGATGGTTATCACCGCGTCGGCGATATCGCAGAATGACGTCGGGTGTCATGTCTTGCTCACCTGCTTGCGCAGGCGCTCTCCCTGCTCGCGCAGCTCGGGCGTCAGCGCCGCGCCGAAATCGTCCGGCGTGAAGACCTGGCGGATCTCGATCTCGGCGCCGCCATCGAACGGCGCGCGCTTCATCCAGTCGATCGCCTCATCGAGCGATTTGGTCTCGATCAGCCAGAAGCCCGCGACGAGATCACTGGTCACGCTGAACGGCCCGCGGCTCACCGTGCCCTGCCCGCCGGCATATTTGACCCGCGCGCCCTTGCTGGTCGGATGCAGGCCCTCGCCGGCCTGCATCACGCCGGCCTTGACCATCTCCTCGTTGAACTTGCCCATCGCGGCGAGCAGCTCGGTGCTCGGCATCACGCCGGCCTCGGTATCCTTGTTCGCCTTCACGATCACCATGAACTTCATCATCCTGCTCCGTCGCCTTGTTGTGTTTCCGGCACCGCCGGTGCTCGTCTCAAGGACGACGCCGGTCGTGCCACGCCGACAGGGCACGCGAAATTATTCCGGAGGTCATTGCATCGCGCGCCACGGCCTTCAGCGCTCCTGCCTGACGAGTTCGCCGTCCTGATGCGCGGGACCGAAATAGACGTCGATGCGCGACACCTTGTCGCCGTCGAACACGACGAACTCGGTGTTGCGGAAGCTCTTGCCGTCGCGCGCGATGCAGCGATAGGTGACAAAGGCATTGCTGCCCTCGACCATGATGCGCTCGATCTCGTGACGGCCGATCCAGCCGGAGTCGCGCCAGCACTCGGCGAAATAGCGCGGCTTGTCGATGTTCTCGCCATAGGGCGTCGAGAAGCGGAAGTTCTCCGCAAACGCCGCCTCGACGCTCGCGCGGTCATTGGCGAGATAGGCGGCGAAGAGGGAGCGGATGATCTCCGCCCTGTTGCCAGCTGCAGCCATGTCGTCTCCACATCATTCGCCCGGGCCTCCGGAGCGGTCAGCGCTCCAGAACCCGGACCTCAGGTGGAAGACGAATGGAGCGGCCCGAACGCGACATCGGGCCGCTATTTATTTTGGGAACCGGGCCGCCCCTTCGCTGGCTCCATTCTCAGGTTTCCTTGGGAAACATGCCGAAATAGGGCTCGGCCTCGCGGAGCACACGGGCGAAGGACGGCCGCGCCTTGAGCCGCTCGAGATAGGCTGCCAGATGCCGGTGTTCCTCCGCAAACGGCTCGACCTTGTTGCCATAGAACAGCGTCGGCGCCGCGGCGCAATCGGCCAGCGAGAACCGCTCACCCATCATCCAGCCGCCATGCGCGAGTTGCGGGTCGAGGATCGCATAGGAGGTGCGGAGCTGCGCCCGCGCCTCGGCGACGCCATGGGGATCCTTGCTGTCTGCGGGCCGCAGCCGGTCGCCGACGATTTTCTGCATCGGCAGATGGACGTAGAGATCGAGGAAGCGATCGCGCAGCCGGGTTTGCAGCGCGAGCTCCGGGTCCTCCGGGATCAGCCTGACGGCACCAGGGTAGTGCCGGTCGAGATATTCGATGACAATGCTCGATTCCGGCACCGTCTCGCCGCGCGCCTCGTCGCGGAGCACGGGAAAGCGACCGATCGGCGACAGCGCGAGCAGCGCCGCGCGCTCGGCGGGATCGCCGAGATTGACCAAGTGAGGCGTGAACGGCGCGCCATTCTCGTAAAGCGCCACCAACGCCTTCCAGCAGAACGACGACAGCGGGTGGTAATGCAGGGTAAGCGACATCAGAACTCCATCATGGAACCAGAGCCCGGAGGACGAAGCAGGGACCGTTCTTCCGACATCGCGCGCGCGATAAATTTTTGGTACGGCGATACTTTTCGTGCTCGGCGGGCGCGCGCAGACTCACGCATCGAGCACGATGCGGATTGGTCGCGGCCGCGAATCGCGACGCGAAATCGATCGGTGAAGCGATCAGCAATATCAGCGATCGTAATAGACCTATCAGCGACGCTGAAGTGCACGCGTTCCGATCGTCTGCATCAGACCAAAGTTGTCATCGATTTTCGTCCGTAAGATTACGGTGAACATCGCATGCCGACTCTGGATGATAACGTGCATATCGAAAAAATACCTCGCAAGTTGAAATAGATGCGCGCGTGCGTGATCGCTCTATGCAGTTCGTGCCACGCGCGTGCGAGCCGCAGGCTTTACCGATGCTAAACGGCTCGCTGCAACCTTTCCGTGAGTTGCAACGATCCGCTTTTCTCATCCCCTTTCATTGTTTGAACCTTCACGGAGCCCTGATGTTCAGTTTCAGCAACAAGGCAAAGATCGACAACGCGCTGGCGCAGGCCGCAGCGATCGGAAAATCGCAGGCGGTGATCGAGTTCAAGCTCGACGGCACCGTCGTCGACGCCAACGAGAACTTCCTGAACGCGATGGGCTACACGCTCGACGAGATCAGGGGCAAGCACCACAGCATGTTCGTCGATGCCGCCACGCGCGACAGCCACGACTATCGCCAATTCTGGGCGAACCTGAACCGTGGTGAGTACCAGACCTCGCAGTACAAGCGCGTCGCCAAGGGCGGTCGCGAGATCTGGATCCAGGCCTCCTACAACCCGATCCTGGACAAGAACGGCAAGCCGGTCGGTGTCGTCAAACTCGCCACCGACATCACCGCACAGAAGATCCACAGCATGGAAGATGCCGGCAAGATCGCCGCGATCGGACGTGCCCAGGCGGTGATTGAGTTCAATATGGACGGCACCATCGTCAACGCCAACGAGAACTTCCTCGGCGCGATGGGCTATTCGCTGGCCGAAATCCAGGGCAAGCATCACAGCATCTTCATATCGCCGGCCGACCGCGATAGTCCGGCCTATCGCGATTTCTGGGCGCGGCTGAACCGCGGCGAGTTCGAGACCGGCGAGTTCAAGCGGATCGCCAAGGGCGGCAGGGAAATCTGGATCCTCGCCAGCTACAACCCGATCCTCGACGATCGCGGCAAGCCGTTCAAGGTCGTCAAGTTCGCGACCGACGTCACCCAGCAGAAGCTGAAGGCCGCCGACAATGATGGCCAGATCGACGCGATCGGCAAGTCGCAGGCGGTGATCGAATTCAACATGGACGGCTCGATCCGCACCGCGAACCCGAACTTCCTCGCCGCGATGGGCTATTCGCTCGCCGAGATCCAGGGCAAGCATCACAGCATGTTCGTCGAGCCCGCCGAAGCGAGCGCGAACGGCTATCGCGAGTTCTGGGGCGCACTGAACCGGGGCGAGTTCCAGGCCGCCGAGTACAAGCGCATCGCCAAGGGCGGCCGCGAGATCTGGATCCAGGCCTCCTACAACCCGATCCTCGACCTCAACGGCAAGCCCTACAAGGTGGTGAAGTACGCCACCGACATCACCGCGCAGGCGATCGGCCGCAAGAAAGCCGACAGCGCGCGCGGCCTGATCGAGGCGGTCGCCGCCGGCAGCGAGGAGATGAGCGCCTCGATCCGCGAGATCTCGGAAACCATGACCAAGTCGAAGCAGAACGCCGCGGTCGCCACCGGCCGCGTCGAGGCTGCCGACGGCCAGGCGCAGAAGCTCAACGCCGCGGCGCAGGCGATGAGCGGCATCGTCGAGATGATCTCGAGCATCACCGGGCAAATCAACCTGCTCGCCCTCAACGCCACGATCGAATCGGCCCGCGCCGGCGAGGCCGGCCGCGGCTTCGCGGTGGTGGCCTCCGAGGTGAAGAGCCTCGCCAACCAGGCCAAGCAGGCGACCGACACGATTTCCTCGGAGATCGATGCGCTGAACTCGATCGCCGCCGCGGTGGTCACCTCGCTGTCGGAGATCAAGGCGGCGATCGCCGGCGTCAACGAGTACATCACCTCCACCGCCGCGGCGGTCGAGGAGCAGAGCATCGTGACGCAGGACATGTCGACCAACATGCAGCGCGCTTCCGCCGAGCTTGCGGCGTAGGACGCGGTGCGATCCTCGAAGGGTGCGCGGCCCGGGCTGGGGGCCGTGCATCCTTCGAGACGCGCTACGCGCTCCTCAGGATGACGGAGGAACGGCACGTCACTGGTTGTTGACAGCTCCACATAAAGGTCGCAGACGGTCGGGACTTTCCTGCCCGAACCGATGGACCGCCCGATGACTCCCTCCGAACAAAAAGTCGCCCTCGTGACCGGCGCCGCGCGCGGCATCGGGCTTGCCGCGGCGAAACGCTTCCTCGCCGACGGCTGGCGCGTCGCGCTGCTCGACATCGAGGGCGCGCTGTTGGAGAGCGCGGTCGCGGCCTTGAAGCAGCCCGACGACACAGTCGCGCTGACCTGCGACGTATCGGATGCCGCTGGCGTGGCAGCCGCGATCGCTGCGATCGCAAACGGCTTCGGCCGGCTCGACGCGCTGGTCAACAACGCCGGCACCGCGGTGTTCGCGCCGGTGCTGGAAACCTCGGACGCCGACTGGAGCCGGATCATGGCGGTCAACCTCACCGGCCCGTTCCTCTGCACCAAGGCGGCTGCGCCCCTGATGCGCGAGCATGGCGGCGCGATCGTCAACATCACCTCGATCTCGGCGGTGCGCGCCTCGACGCTGCGCTCGGCCTACGGCACCAGCAAGGCGGGGCTCGCGCATCTCACCAAGCAGCTCGCGGTCGAGCTCGCCTCGCTCGGCATCCGCGTCAACGGCGTCGCGCCGGGCCCGGTCGAGACCGCGATGGCCAAGGCTGTCCACACGCCGGAGATCCGCGCCGACTATCACGACGCGATCCCGCTGAATCGCTACGGGCTGGAGGAAGAGCTGGCGGAAGCGATCTTCTTCCTGTGCTCGGATCGCGCGAGCTACATCACCGGGCAGATTCTTGCCGTCGACGGCGGCTTCGACGCCGCCGGCATCGGCCTGCCGACCCTGCGCGGCCAGCGGCGGAATGGGTAGCCGTCCCGCGTTCTCACCGTCATCCTGAGGAGGCCGCAAAGCGGCCGTCTCGAAGGATCGACGGTCCCGCTATCACCGGTAGACGATCAACGTACGCCGAGCGATCGGGGGCCGTGCATCCTTCGAGACGCGGCCAAGAGGCCGCTCCTCAGGATGACGGAATTGACATTGCCGCATTGGCCTACCGCCCATTCACCACGACCACACGCCACGTATCACCCAACCGATCGATCCGGGTCAGCGACAGCGGGTCGATGACGAAGCGCAGTGCGAGCTCCGGCGCGAGTTCGAGCGCGATGGCGAGCACCGCGCGGATGGTGCCGGAATGCACGACCAGCACGACGTCGCCGGCCGGCAGGCGTGCCAGCCCGGCCTGCGCGCGACCGATCTGATCCGCAAAGCTTTCACCACCCGGCGGGCGGTTGATGCCCGGCGATTGCCAGAAGGCGCGGTAGGCCACGGCGCCGAGCTCGGCTTCGATCTCACTGTGGCGGCGGCCGGTCCAGTCGCCGAAATCCTGCTCGCGAAAGGCGTCGTCTTCCGTTGCGGTGAGGCCGAGCCGCGCTGCGGTCTCGCGTGTGCGCCGCGCCGGACTGCAAACCGCGATCGCATCCGCCGGAAGCCTCGCCTGCAACGCAGCCAAGGCCGCGGCATCGCTGAGGTCCGCCGGCGCATCCGGCGCATGGATCACGCCGCGTGGACCATCGACCGGCGCGTGACGGATCAGCCAGAAGCGGGTTTCACGATCCATCACCACTTGGCCTTTCATTGACGCGTTTTCTTCACGCGAACCGGGATCCACTTCGCTCGAAAACGCTCTAACCCAACCGCGCCGCGAGCAGCACCAGCATCGCGGTCTCCGCGACCTGCTCGGCGCCGCCGAGCACATCGCCGGTCTGGCCGCCGATCTGCCGCTTCGCCAGCAGCGCCATGATCAGCGCGCTCGCACCGGCCGCAATCGCCGCCAACAGCGCGCTGCTGAACGGCAGCGCGAGGATTGCGATCACCAGCGCGAGACCTGCTGCGACCGCGGCAATCATGCCGTCAGGCCGGCCGGCATTGGCCGCGAGCCCATCCGCGCGCGCATAAGGCAGGCTGATCGCGATCCACGGCAACGCGCCGCGGCCGAGCGCATGCGCCGCAATCAGGCTCTGCACCACGACGCCATCCGGAATGGCCGCAAGCGCCGCGAGCTTGCTGGCAAAGCTCACCACCAGCGCCAGCGCGCCATAGGTACCGAGCCGGCTGTCGCGCATGATTTCAAGCTTGGCCGCGCGACATCGCGGCCGCCGCCGAACCCGTCGGCGACATCGGCGAGCCCATCCTCATGCAGTGCCCCGGTCAGCAGCGCGCCGCCGCCGAGCGCGAGCGCCGCCGCGGCAAGGTCCGGCACGCCGATCGACCGCAGCAGCAGGCAGAACAGGCCGATCGCAGCGCCAATGCCGGCCCCGACCAGCGGGAACAGCCGCTGCGCCCGCGCAAAGCTCTCCGGCCGCGCGCCGTCCGGATGCGGCATCGGCAGCCGGGTCAGAAAGGCGGTGGCGGTCCTGAGATCGTCGAGCAATTCACGCATGGTCGCGGCCCTGGAATTGAGCTAAAGCGCGCTGAGATCGGGCTGAATCTCACCGCGCTTGAGCTTCTTGTTTGAGCACGATCCGTTCGGAAAACCGCTTCACAGGTTTCCGGATGGTGCTTTAGCTTGCGGCCCGCTCGACGAGGGAATCGCATGCAGTTCAGTACTCTAGACGACATCCGCAGCTTTTGTCGCGACCTGCCCCAGGGCGACGAGGCCAGTGCCGCGGCCGCTACGGTTCGCCAGCAGAACCTGACCAAGCCGCCGGGCAGCCTCGGGCGGCTTGAAGAGGTGGCGATCTGGCTGGCGCGCTGGCAGCAGCGCGAGATCCCCCGGCTCGATGAGATCACGATCGCGGTGTTCGCCGGCAATCACGGCATCGCCGAACGTGGCGTTTCCGCCTATCCGTCCGAAGTCACCGCGCAGATGGTGGCGAACTTCGCCGCGGGAGGTGCTGCAATCAACCAGATCGCCAAGCTTGCCGGCGCCGAGCTGCGCGTCGAGCCGCTCGAGCTGGCGCGCCCGACCCGCGATTTCACGATGGCGCCGGCGATGGACGGCGCCGATTTCCTCGTCGCGTTCGATACCGGCTGGCGCACCGTGCCGGAGCAATGCGACCTGCTGGTGGTCGGCGAGATGGGGATCGCCAACACCACGGTCGCAGCAACACTGTGCGCGGCGTTGATGGGCGGGCGCGGCGCGCGCTGGGCCGGCCGCGGCACCGGCGTCGACGATGCCGGCCTGCTGCGCAAGCGCACCACGATCGATGCCGCGCTCAAGATGCATCGCAGCCTGCTCGACGATCCGCTCGCAGTCGCGGTCGCGCTCGGCGGGCGCGAGCTCGCGGCGATCGCCGGGGCCGTGCTGGCGGCGCGTGCAAGGTCCATCCCGGTGCTGCTCGACGGCTTCGTGGCGACAGCGGCGGTGCTGCCGCTGGCGCGGCTTGCGCCCGGCGGTCTCGCGCATTGCCGCGCCGGGCATGTGTCGGCCGAACTCGGCCACCGCGAATTGCTGCGGGAGCTTGGACTCGCGCCCCTGCTCGATCTCGAGATGCGGCTCGGCGAAGCCTCCGGCGCCGGAATCGCGATCCTGCTGCTGCGCGCCGCGCTCGCCTGTCACGGCGGCATGGCGACCTTTGCCGAAGCCGGCGTCTCCGGCAAAGGCTGACAAACTCTCGCCGCAAGCGCTAGCCTAACTGGAGCCGGCAACGGAAGGAACGGCCGCATGCGCATCGGGGCGATCTGGACGATCTCGACGATCTTGGGCTTGGCGGCGCTCTTCGCCGACATCTCCGGCGCAGATGCCGAAGTTCGTATCCTCGCCAGCCCCGGCGGGCAGGTCGGCCCGTTCATCGACCTGTTCGACAAGGTGCGCGAGTCCGGCGAGCGCGTGGTGATCGACGGGCCATGCCTGTCGGCCTGCACGCTGGTGCTTTCGATGGTGCCAAGCGACCGCATCTGCGTGACGCGGCGCGCCGTGCTCGGCTTCCACGCCGCGCGCTCGATCGACCAGCGCGGCCGGACCTATGCCGAGCCGGAAGCGTCCGAGGCGGTGCTGGCCGCTTACCCTCCGCCGGTGCGCGGCTGGATCGTGCGCCGCGGCGGCCTGACCTCCCGCCTGCTGCTGCTGCGCGGCCGCGACCTCGCGGCGATCTATCCACGGTGCAGGTAGCGGCGATCGAGTCCGATCTGAACTGAGCAAGCGATGCTGCCAATCCCGTCATTCTGAGGAGCGCCAACGGGTCCGCGCGAAGCGCGGCCCGATGACAGGCTCCGCGCGTCTCGAAGGATGCACGGCCCGGATGGCTCAGCGCGCGCACGTTGGAACAGCCGGGCCGTCGATCCTTCGAGGGCCGCTGAAGAAGCGGCCACCTCAGGATGACGGCGATAGAACGAGAATCGCGGTGCTAGGCAGAAGTAACCTCGACCTACATCTGTGCCGGGCAGTTCACCATCCAGGGGATGCCGAACTGGTCGACGCACATGCCGAAGCCGTTGGAGAAGAAGGTCTTGCCGAACGGCATGGTGACGGTGCCGCCTTCCGACAGCGCCTTGAAGCGGCGTTCGGCCTCCGTGGGATCCTCGACCTGCAACGCGACGTGAAAGCCCTGCGGCTTCTGGAAATGGCCGGGCGGCGCGTCGGAGGCCATGATGATCTCGCCGTCGATCGTGAGGCGGGCGTGCATGATCTTGTCCTGCCAGCCGGGCGGCGTCTGCATTTCCGCGTTGCCCTCGCCATAGGGGAAGGATTCCTCGATCCGCGCGCCAAGCACCTTCTCGTAGAATTTCAGCGCGGCGCCGCAATTGCCGTCGTAGGACAGATACGGGTTGACCTGCATTGCATGCTCCCTTGGTTAGTTATTTTTCAATCGGCTCGGACGATACACTGTTCATGTGACGCTGGTCGCATGTCCCTGCGGCAGCATTGTGGATGAACGATCACTCAGCGGCGGAACGGCAGCAGCGCGCGCAGATCGCCGTCGCGCAGATAGAGCCCGCCCCACAGCATCAGGCCGAGATAAAGCCCGAACAGCGTGTGGGTGAACAGCGGGCTGCCGATCCGCACATGGGAAGCGATCGCGCCGCCGAGATAGCCTGTGAGCAGGATGGCGCCGAGGATCGAGGTCGGCGGCACCGAGTACAACAGCGTGCAGACGATGGTGATGATGCCGAGGCTGCGCGCCAGCGTATCGCTCGCGCCCCAGCCCATCTTGTCCATGGTCTCGGTGACGACCGGCAACGGCAGCAGCTTGATCGCGCCGTCGAACAGCAGGAACAGGATGACCACGCCGCTCATGACACGGCCGGTGATGCGGGCGGGCTTCGAGATTTCGGTGTCGACGATCGTCGGCATGACAGGCTCCGTGACGCTTGGTGATGCTCTCTGCCTTCATGACGAACGGGGGAATGCGGGGCCGACAAGATGGGTGAAGAATTTTTCGGAAGCACAACCGCGGTTGCACGAGCGACGCTCCCATCGATCAGCTCGCCCGGGGCCAGGCGAGCCGACTACTTCGCCTTCGCATTGCGCGGCTGGCTGTCGCGCATCAGGCGGTCGATATGCATGCGGATGTGGGCCGCTTCGGCCGTGGTGTTGGCGAGGGCGATGGCGCGGTCGAAGGCGACGCGGGCTTCCTCGTTGCGGCCGAGCTGCATCAGGAAGGCGCCGCGCACGCCGAAGTAATGGAAATAATTCGCAAGCCGCGGCGCCAGCGGCTCGATCATCTCGAGCGCGGCGTCTGGTCCCTTCACCTTGGAGACCGCAACCGCGCGGTTGAGTGTGATCACCGGCGACGGCTGCATGATTTCGAGCGCGCCGTAGAGCAGGTCGATCTGGGTCCAGTCGGTGTCCTCGGGCTTTTCCGCGCGGGCGTGCAGGGCGGCGATCGCGGCCTGCACCTGATAGGGTCCGCTGCGGCGATGGCGCATCGCCTTGTCGATCAGCGCGAGGCCCTCGGCGATCAGCTTCTGATTCCAGAGCGTGCGGTCCTGGTCGTCGAGCAGGATGACCTGGCCGTCGGCGTCGAAGCGCGCCTCGGCGCGGGCGTGCTGCAACAGCAAGAGCGCCGTCAGCCCCATGATCTCCGGCTCGCTCTGGAACAGCCGCAGCAGCAGCCGCGCGAGCCGGATCGCCTCCTCGCACAGCGGCGCGCGGATTTCGGCGGTGTCGCCGCTCGCCGAATAGCCCTCGTTGAAGATCAGATAGATCATCGCCGCGACCGAGGCGAGCCGCTCGCTGCGCTCGACCGCGCCCGGCGTCTCGAACGGCACGTTGGCATCGGCGACGCGAGCCTTGGCGCGGGTGATGCGCTGCTCCATCGCGGCTTCCGAGACCAGGAAGGCGCGCGCGATCTGCTTCACCGAGAGGCCCGAGACGATGCGCAGCGCCAGCGCGATCTGCTGGGTCGCCGGCAGGTCCTTGTGACAGCAGATGAACAGCAGCCGCAGGATGTCGTCGCGATAATGTGAGCCGTCGAGCCGCTCGGCGATCTCGTCCTCGGCATCGTCGAGATCGGAGATCGCCTGGTCGTCATCGGGCAGCGCTTCCTGCTTCTTGCTGCGCCTGATGTCGTCGATCGCGACGTTGCGGCCGACCATGATCAGCCACGAGGCGGGATCGCGCGGCGGGCCGTTCTGCGGCCAGCTCTTCAGCGCCCGCAGGCAGGCGTTCTGGAACGCCTCCTCGGCGGTATCGAGATTGCGGAAGTAGCGCAGCAGTGCGCCAACCGCCTGGGGACGCGCCGACGTCAGCGCGGCATCGATCCAGGCGGTGTCGGTCACGCTCACGCTTTGGTACCCCCCTGATTGAAGTAGCCGACCGGGCGGATCTCATAGGTGCCGCCGGGATTGGCCTCGCCGAGGTCGCGCGCGATGTCGAGCACCTCGTCGAGGTTCTTGCCCTCGACCAGATAGAAGCCGAGCAGCTGCTCCTTGGTTTCGGCGAACGGGCCGTCCAGCACCACCGGCGGGTTTTCCTTGCGCAGCGTGGTCGCCGCGGTGGTCGGCAGCAGCCGCGCCACCGGGCCGAGCTTGCCCTGCTTGGCGAGCTTGTCCTGCACGACGGACAATTTCTGCATGACCGAGGCGTCGTGTTCCTTGCTCCAGGAACCGACCATGTCTTCGTCATGATAGCAGAGGATGGCGTACAGCATCGAAAAGGCATCTCCGTTCATTGCAAGAACGAACGATTATGCCCGCTGCCGACAGGCGGCGCGAAAGAAATTTGGGTTCCTGATGCGGCGCTCGATGTCGATCACATGCCGGGACGTCGGACGCGGCGATGACGCGTCACGCCATCACCGCGACAATCATGGTGCCGTCACCAGTAGATGCCGTAACGCGCGGCGATCCGGCGCGCCTTGGCTTCATCGCTCTCCCGGTGATGGACGTGGCTCCTCTGCAACGGCTGGGACGCCTGCTGCCGCGGCGCCTCCGCCGGCTGCGCCTGCGACGGCGCCGGCTGGGCCTCGGCCTGGGCCGGAGCAACGGCCGGTTGCGCCTGGGCGGGCGTATCGGCATTTGCGAGCACCAGGCCGCGGCTCTGGCCGGCGTGCGCGGTGGCGATGGCGGCGAGGATGAAAGCCGAGCTCAGGACCAGTTTGCGCATGGAAGTTCTCCCCTGTTGATGGCAGGAGACTAGGGCGCGGGTTACGCCCGCTCTGTGACATAAGTCACATTGGCTTTGGAGGTATCTGAATGGGTAAGGGCGCACTCGCGCTGCTGATCAATGGCGGCTCGGAAAACTGGTCGCCGGCGCGCTGGAAGGCGCGGTTCGACACCGTCTGCGCCGACCGGGCGGTGGTGCTGCTGCCGGACGGCGCGCTCGATCCGGCTGAGGTGCATTACGCCGCGGTGTGGAAGCCGAAGCCGGGCGAACTCGCGGCGTTCAAGAACCTGCGCGTGATCTTCAATCTCGGCGCCGGGGTCGACGCGCTGATGGCCGACCGCTCGCTGCCCGACGTACCGCTGGTGCGGGTCTCGGTCTCCGATCTCACCGACCGCATGACCGAATATGTCGTGCTGCATGTGCTGATGCATCACCGCCAGGAGCTTTACCTGCGCGAGTCGCAGCGCAAGAAGTACTGGGCGCCGAACTATCAATGGGCGGCGAACGCGATCACCGTCGGCGTGATGGGGCTCGGCACGCTGGGCGCGGCCGCGGCGCAGGCGCTGCGCGCGCTCGGCTTCCGCGTCGTCGGCTGGAGCCGCAGCGAGAAGCGGATCGACGGCATCACCTGCCATCACGGCAGCGACGGGCTCGACGCGTTCCTGCGCGCGACCAACATCCTGGTCTGCCTGCTGCCGCTGACGCCGGATACAAGGCATGTGCTGAACCGCGATGCGTTCGCCAAACTGAACCGCGAGAGCCCGCTCGGCGCGCCCGTCATCATCAATGCCGGCCGCGGCGGCTTGCAGAACGAGGCGGATATTTTGCACGCGCTCGATGACGGCACGCTGGGCGCCGCCTCGCTCGACGTGTTCGAGACCGAGCCGCTGCCCGAAGCGAACCCGTTCTGGAGCCACCCGAAGGTGGTGCTGACCCCGCACAACGCCGCCGACACCGACGCCGACGAGATCTCGAAATACGTCGCGCAGCAGATCGCGCGCTTCGAGCAAGGCGGGGAGCTGGACAACGTGGTCGATCGCAAGCGGGGCTATTGAGGCCCGGCGCGTAGCCCGGATGCAGCGAAGCGAAATCCGGGGTCCTTGCTACGGGCAGACCACTCCCGGATTGCGCGGAGTTTGTCATCGGGCGCGCATTCGCGCGACTCGTTGGCTCCATCCGGGCTACGAAGCCAGCGCTCGCCTCCCGTCATTGCGAGCGAAGCGAAGCAATCCATACCTCCGCATGTGCGGTACGATGGATTGCTTCGTCGCGTTGCTCCTCGCAATGACGACGTACAACGTCACCCCATCCCAGCCACGATCTCGGCGAGCCGGTCGTAGGCCGGCTCGACGCCCTTCTCGATGCCCGAATTGAGATGGCCGTCGCGCGCTTCCTTGGTCGGATGGCGGATCGTGGTGGTCAACGTGGTCTTGCCGCCCTGCTCGTCGAAGGTCGAGATCACCAGATACTCGTCGCTGGTGAAGCCCGGCATCGAGAAGGTTTCGCCGAACGCGAGCCGTTCCGGACGCACCACCTCGCGATAGGTGCCGGTGAGTTCGTGCTCGATGCCCTCGGACGAGCGGAACACGAACCGATAGGCGCCACCGACGCGCAGGTCGACTTCGCACACCGGCATGGCCAGCGTCTCGCAGCCGAGCCAGCGCACCAGAAATTCCGGCTTGGTCATCGCGTCGAACACAAAGCGCCGCGGCGCATCGAACTGGCGCGTCATGGCGAATTCGAAATCCGACGGGGTCGTGATCCTCAGCGTCTTATCCACGCGTGCGTCCACGTTGCTTCTCCTCGGTTACTCTGACTTTACGGTTGGTGACTTTGCGGTTGCTGCGCGGCGGGGCCTTCGCGGCCTCCTCCGCCTTCATCTCCTCGAGCAGGCCGTCGAGGCGGTTGAAGCTCTCGTCCCAGAAGCGGCGGAAATTGCCGAGCCAGCCGTCGACCTGTTTGAACGAGGCCGGCGCGATGCGGCACGGCCGCCACTGCGCCTCGCGCCCGCGCGAGATCAGCCCGGCATGTTCCAGCACCTTCAGGTGTTTCGAGATCGCCGGCAGGCTCATGTCGAACGGCTTCGCCAGCTCCATCACCGAGGTCTCGCCAAGCGCGAGCCGCGCCAGGATCGCGCGCCGGGTCGGATCGGCCAGCGCCGCGAAGGTCGAACTGAGGGGATCGGGCGGCATCTACTTAGCTCATAGGTTAAATAACCTTTGGGTTAAGTACGCCGGAACGGCGTTGGCGTCAACGGCCGATTTCGGCCGCTGACGCAGGCGTGAACGATCTACGATTTGCGCGCGAAGGTGACGTGCGTGGCGTTCGGGCTCGCGACGTGCGAAACGACGCCATAGCCAAGGGCGGGCAGATCGAGCCCGGCAAACAGGCTCTCGCCGCCGCCGAGCAGCACCGGCGCCAGCGCCAGTTGCACCTCGTCGAGCAGCCGCGCCTCAAGGAATTGCCGCACCAGCGACACGCCGCCGCCGACCCGGATGTCCTTGTCGCCCGCCACTGCGCGCGCCCGCGCCAGCGCGGCGTGGATGCCGTCGGTCACGAAATGAAACGTGGTGCCGCCTTCCATCTCGATGTCGGGCCGCGCGTGATGCGTCAGCACGAACACCGGCGTGTGATACGGCGGATTGGGGCCCCACCAGCCTTTCCAGGCATCATCCGGCCACGGCCCGCGGATCGGGCCGAACATGTTCCGCCCGAGGATCCAGGCGCCGATATTTTCCATCGACTTGCGCGCGATCTCGTCATCGAGCCCGGTGCTGCCGCCCTCCTTGCCGACCATCGCGCGAAATGCCCGTGTCTCGAAGAACCAGGAGGCCGGCAGCGCCAGGCCGCCCTCGCCGAATGGATGTTCGAGGCTCTGACGCGGCGCCGCGCCAAATCCGTCGATCGAGACCGTAAAAGCTGAAGTCCTGACTTTTCCCATGAGATTCCACTTCCGTGAGTGAGGAGACCTGACGGAGGACGGCCGGGAAAAACACCGCCCGACATTTGCTGCGGAAAAATTGGCGGCGGCTATTTCAGCCCGCACATCACGTCGATGGCGCCCTGCACGATCGCCTCGAGCTCCTTGCGCGCCACGCGGGCACGGGCGCGGATCGCGATGGTGTGGATGGTGGCGGAGGCAAGATGCGCCAGCGCCGCCGGATCGGCGCCGTCAGGCAGCTCGCCGCGCTCCCTGGCATGGCGGAAGCAGATGCCGAACGCCTTGTCGAGCTCGGTCAGGCCCTCCAGCACCATGGCGCGGATGTCCGGATCCGACACCGCCTCGGACGCTGCCGTCATCACCGTGAAGCAGCCGCGCGGGCCGGATTCGCCGGAGAGATAGATGTCGAGCGCGATGCGATAGATGCGCTCGAGCCGCTCGCGGAGCGGCGCATCGGCGCGGAAGATGTCGGCCATCGCGGCGCGCGCGTCGTCGCGATAACGCTGGTAGCTCTTGATGTAGAGCTCGCGCTTGTCGCCGAACGCGCCATAGAGGCTCGGCCGGTTCATGCCGGTCGCGGCACTGAGATCATCGAGCGAGGTCGCGGCAAAGCCGTCGCGCCGGAACAAATCGAGCGCCTTGCCGAGCGCGACATCGGGCTCATAGGCGCGCGGCCGCCCGCGGCGCTTCGGTGCGACCGGCGCCTCGATTTTGGCAGCAGATGGCGGCTTCTTAATTTTTTGTACCATTTCGCACTAAATTCCTTGACCGGACAAATATTATCCAGGACAGTACAAAAATCAACAACGGCCGGGCACCCGCGCCAACACCGCCAAGGAGGCACCAATGGACCTCTATTTCTCGCCGCTCGCCTGCTCGATGGCGACCCGCGTCGCGCTCTATGAGGCCGGCCAGCCGGCCAATTATCTCGAGGTCGATCCGAAGACCAAGCAGGTGCGCAACGACGGCTCCGACTTCAACACGGTCAACCCGCTGGGCCTGGTGCCGACGCTGCGCACCGACGATGGCGTCGTGCTGACCGAGAACGCGGCGATCCTGCAATATGTCGCCGACCAGTTCCCGTGCGCCGGCCTCGGCACCGCGTCGAACGCCGAGCGTTCGAAGCTGCATCAATGGCTGTGCTTCATCGGCACCGAATTGCACAAGGGCCTGTTCCTGCCGCTGCTCGACAGGAAGGCACCGCCCGAAGCCAAGACCTATGCGCTGGAGAAATACGTTTCGCGGCTCGACTATGTCGAAGATCATCTCAAAGGCCGCGACTATCTGCTCGACCATTTCAGCGTCGCCGACGCCTACCTCGTCACGGTCATCAACTGGACCATGGCGACGCCCCCGATCGAGCTTTCGAAATGGCCGGCGCTGAAGGCCTATTACGAGCGGCTGCGCGCGCGGCCCTCGATCGCGAAGGCGGTCGCGGAAGAATTCGAGCTCTACAAGGCCGAAATCGCCCGGCACAAGGCGGCGGCGTAAGGCACATTCTCGTTTCGAACGTGACGGCCTCCGAGCGGGGCCGTCCATCCTTCGAGGCTCGCTCCGCTCGCACCTCAGGATGACGAAACTGCTCGCAGCAAATCTAGCACCTTGCGAATATCAATCACCCGTCATGCTGAGGAGCGCGGAACGCGCGTCTCGAAGCACGACGGCCCACCTCTCACCGTCAGAACGGCTCCTGCCCCAACCCCGGCACATCGGCCGGACGCGGGCCCGGCGCAGGCCAGTGGAAGCGGCGGTCCTTTTCTGCGATCGCGATGTCGTTGATCGAGGCCTCGCGGCGGCGCATCAGGCCGTGCTCGTCGAACTCCCACTGCTCGTTGCCGTAGGAGCGAAACCAGTTGCCGCCGGCATCATGCCATTCGTACTGGAAGCGCACCGCGATGCGGTTGCCGTCGAACGCCCAGAGATCCTTGATCAGGCGGTAGTCCTGCTCCTTCTCCCATTTGCGGGTGAGGAAGGCGACAATCGCCTCGCGGCCCTGAAATACCTCGGAACGATTGCGCCAGCGGCTGTCCTCGGTATAGGCGCCGGCGACCCGAACCGGGTCGCGCGAATTCCAGGCATCTTCGGCCATGCGCGCCTTCTGCGCGGCGGTCTCGCGGGTGAAGGGCGGCAGCGGCGGACGTGACATCGGCGATCCCTCGCGGTTGTTGGTCACGCAAATCTATCGCCGCGGGATCGAGAGTCGATGGGGCGTTTCCTATTGCCCGATAATCATGCCAGATCGGCCTTCATCAGCATACGGATGGATTTCGGGATCGGCTGCGCGCGGCCGCCGCTGACGAAGGCGACGCGCACCTGCGCCTTCACAAGCACGTCATCGCCGCGCCTGACCTCCTGCGCCAGCATGATGGAGGCGCCCTTCACCGCGATCGGCCAGGTTACGACATCGAGCATGTCGTCCATCCGCGCCGGCTTGAGGAAGTCGAGCGTCATCGAACGCACCACAAAGGCGAAGCCGCCGGTCTCGGCCTCGGCCTCCTCGAACAGCGCGTTCTGCTCGGCGCCCATCAGGCGGAGATGATTGGTGCGCCCGCGCTCCATGAAGCGCAGGTAGTTGGCGTGGTAGACGATGCCGGAAAAGTCGGTGTCCTCGTAATAGACGCGGACCTGCATATGGTGGCGGCCATCACGGATCGCGCCGTCGATATGGGGGAAGGTCAATTGCGGCCCCTCGATTGAGGTCGTTTGAGCATGATCTCTTCGGAAAACCGCTGCGCACTCTTCCGGATCATGCTTTTGGAACAACAATCGTGTTGCGCAAATTGCGCGATCACGCAAGCGCGGTCAGGACACCACCGGCCCTTTTCCGCCGAGCGTGACCTGCACGATCTCGGGCGGCACGCCGAGGCGGAACGGCATGATGCTGCAGCCGAGGCCGCCGGAGACGACGACGTCGCATTTCAGCTTGATGTGGCCATAGGCGAGCCGCATGCCGTGCTTGACCGGCACCGCCGGCGACCAGCCGAGCAGCCGGACCTGGCCGCCATGGGTGTGGCCGGAGAGTTGCAGCGCGACACGCGAGGGCACGCGGAGCGCAACGTCAGGCTCGTGCGCGAGCAGGATCACCGGTGCGTCGTCGGTGACCTTTGCGAGAGTCCCGCTGAGGTCGTCGACGCCGATGCGCCTGATCTCGCGATAGCGCCGCGCCGCCATGAAGGCGAGCTGGTCGCCGAGACCGGCAAGCCAGAACGGACGATTATCTTTGACGAGCCGCACCGCGTCGTTCTCGTAGACCGGGATGCCCGCGCGCTCCAGCGCGCGGCGCGCAACCGGCGCGCCCTGCCCTTGCCGTTGCACCGTCTTGTCGTCCCAATAATCGTGATTGCCGAGCACGGCATGCACGCCGAGCGGCGCCTTCAGGCCCTTGAGCACCGCGGCCCATTCTGACGCCGGGATGAAACGCGTGACGTGGCGCAGCCCGGCGACATAATCGCCGAGCAGCACGATGATGTCGGGGTTGAGCGCATTGGTGTGGTCGACGATCTCGGCGATGCGATCGAGTGACATCCAGGGATCGCAGGCATGAATGTCGGCGAGTGCGGCGATCCTGAGCGGAAAGTCCGCCGGCCATTGCCGCGGCGACAGGTCGTAGCGCGTCAGCGTGAGGCGGACGACCGGCTCGCTCAGGCCATAGGCCGCGGTCGAAGCGGAGGCGGCGGTCAATCCGCCGGCGGTGCGCAGAAAGTTTCGACGGGAAATCATGGACGTGTGATCGGTGATGCCTGAGCCAGGATAGGCCCTTGATTGGAGCGAAATTTGGCCCCGTTTGTGCAGACGGCCTGCAGAGCTGCAGCGATGGTTAGCGCGCAAGGTTACCGGCAGCGCAATGCGCTGCACCAACACGCCTGTTCACGTCTTCGAGAGCTTAGCCTTAGTCCTCGTCGCCATTGCCGCCGAACAGGCCGAACTGCGAAGGGTCGCGGTTCGGCTCGGCGAGGCCGAGATGGCGGAAGGCGTGCGAGGTCAGCAGCCTGCCGCGCGGAGTGCGCTGCAGATAACCGCACTGGATCAGATAAGGCTCGATGATGTCCTCGATCGCATCGCGCGGCTCCGACAGTGCCGCCGCCATGGTCTCGACGCCCACCGGCCCGCCGCCATAGTTCAGCGCGATGGTGGTGAGATAGCGCCGGTCCATCGCATCGAGCCCGGCGCTGTCGACCTCGAGCGCGCTCAGCGCGCGATCGGCGATGCCGCGATCGACGGAATCGGCGTCGGCAGCGGAGGCGAAATCGCGCACCCGGCGCAGCAGGCGGCCGGCGATGCGCGGCGTGCCGCGGGCGCGGCGCGCGATCTCGTTGGCGCCATCGGGGCTCATGCCGATGTTGAGCACGCGGGCGCCGCGGGTGACGATCTTCTCCAGCTCCTCAACGGTGTAGAAATTGAGCCGGATCGGAATGCCGAAGCGGTCGCGCAAGGGATTGGTGAGCAGGCCGGCGCGGGTCGTCGCGCCGACCAGGGTGAATTTCGACAGCTCGATCTTGACCGAGCGCGCCGCGGGGCCTTCGCCGATGATCAGGTCGAGCTGAAAATCCTCCATAGCCGGATAGAGCACTTCCTCGACCGCCGGGCTGAGACGATGGATCTCGTCGATGAACAGCACGTCGCGCTCTTCGAGATTGGTGAGCAGCGCCGCGAGATCGCCGGCTTTCGCGATCACCGGGCCCGAGGTGGCGCGGAAGCCGACACCGAGCTCGCGCGCCACGATCTGCGCCAGCGTGGTCTTGCCGAGGCCGGGGGGACCGACGAACAGCACGTGATCGAGCGCCTCGCCGCGCTTCTTGGCGGCCTCGATGAAGATCGAGAGATTCTTGCGCGCCTGCGCCTGCCCGACGAACTCGGTCAGCGACTGCGGACGCAGCGCGGTGTCGCCGACATCGTCGGAGCGGCGTTCAGGCGAGACCATGCGCGAGGGCGGGTTCACTTCGACAATTCCTTCAAGCCCAGCCGGATCAGCTGCGCGGTCTCGGCTTTCTCGCCGGCGCTGCGCGAGGCGGCGGCGATGGCGGCGGCGGCCTGCGGCTGGCCGTATCCGAGATTGACCAGCGCGGAGATCGCATCCGTCACCGGGCGCGGCGCGCGGTTGTTGTCGATCGCGCCTGACAGCTGCACCACCGCGGGATCGACATCGGCAAAGCCCGGCGCCTTGTCCTTCAATTCGCTGACGATGCGCTCGGCGACCTTCGGCCCGACCCCCGGGGTGCGCGCCACCGCCGCCCTGTCGCGCAGCGCGATGGCGTTGGCGAGGTCGGTCGGCGGCAGCGTGCCGAGCACCGCAAGCGCGACCTTGGCGCCGACGCCCTGCACGGTCTGCAGCAGGCGAAACCATTCGCGCTCGTGATCTGACCGAAAGCCGAACAGCTTGATCGCGTCCTCGCGGACATAGGTCTCGATCGACAGCACCGCCGCGCCACCCGGCGACGGCAATGCCTGCAGCGTGCGGCTCGCGCAATGCACCTGATAGCCGACGCCGCCGACGTCGAGGATCACGTAGTCCTCGCCGTAGGAATCGATCAGCCCCTTCAGCTTGCCGATCATCGCACGCCCCCGCTTTCGCATCCGTCGGTAAGGGACGCACCGGCGGACGGGTTCCCTCCCCCCTTGCGGGGGAGGGTTAGGGAGAGGGGTGCCGCTGGCTCCGTTGTCCGACGCTTCGCGCGAACAACGTTTGCACCGCGCTCAATTGGCTCGCGAACTTCATTGATACATCGTCGTCGCACATCACTGGTCGGAGCGCCGGGCTTACCCCTCTCCCCAACCTTCCCCCGCAAGGGGGGAGGGAGCCTGAACAGCGTGCCCTCCTCACATTGCAGGATCATAGGTTCGCCACCCTGAGCCGCAGCGCGGTGCTCTGGCGGTGATGGGCGTGGGTGATCGCGATCGCGAGCGCGTCGGCGGCATCGGCGGATCGCGGCTCGGCCTTCGGCAGCAGGATCTTCAGCATCACCTGGATCTGGTTCTTCTCGGCGTGGCCGGCGCCGACCACGGTCTTCTTGACCTGGTTCGGCGCGTATTCGGCGACCGAGATACCGAACATTGCGGGCGCCAGCATGGCGACGCCGCGCGCCTGGCCGAGCTTCAGCGTGGCGACGCCGTCCTTGTTGACGAAGGTCTGCTCGACCGCGGCCTCCGCCGGCCTGAAGTCGCCGAGCACGGCGGCGAGCCCCTCATGGATCGCCAGCAGACGGCTCGCCAGCGGCAGATCGTCCGGCGGCTCGACCGAGCCGCAGCCGACATAGACCAGACGGTTGCCTTCGGTCTCGATCACGCCCCAGCCGGTGCGGCGGAGGCCGGGATCGATACCGATGATGCGGACGGGAGAGCGAATCGGCTGCGCTGTCATGCGGTAGTGATACCGCCTGGCCTGCGAGAACGAAACACAAACGGCGGTCCATCCCCGGCTCTGTCGCGGCCGGCCCGCTGATCATTCCGCCTCTGCTCGTCATCCCCCGCGAAAGGGGGGATCCAGTACGCCGCGGCTTATCGGCTCAAGTACTACGGCCTCTGGAATACTGGATCGCCCGGTCGAGGCCGGGCGACGACAGCGGAGAAAGCGGCCTCAGCCGCCCATCTTCGCGAGCAGCGCGTCGGACACCTCGAAATTGGCGTACACGTTCTGGACGTCGTCGTGCTCGTTGAGCAGGTCCATCAGCTTCAGCAGCTTCTCGCCGGTCTCGTCGTCGACCGCGACGGTGTTCTGCGGCTTCCACGTCAGCGCCGCCTTGCGCGGCTCGCCGAACTTGGCTTCCAGCGCTTTTGCCACGTCGCGGAAAGAGTCCTGCGAGGCGTAGACCTCGTGGCCGGCCTCGCTGGAGACCACGTCGTCGGCGCCGGCCTCGATCGCGGCATCCAGCATGGCGTCGTCGGAGGCGACCTTGGCGTCGTATTCGATGATGCCGGTGCGGTCGAACATGAAGGCGACCGAGCCGGTTTCGCCGAGATTGCCGCCCGACTTGGTAAAGAACGAGCGGATGTCGGAGGCGGCGCGGTTGCGGTTGTCGGTCAGCGCCTCGACGATCACGGCGACGCCGCCGGGGCCATAGCCCTCGTAGCGAATCTCGTCATAGTTCTCGCCCTCATTGCCGGCGGCCTTCTTGATGGCGCGGTCGATATTGTCCTTGGGCATGTTCTCGGCGCGGGCCGCGACCACGGCGGCGCGCAGCCGCGGGTTCATCGCCGGGTCCGGGGTGCCGAGCTTGGCCGCCACGGTGATTTCGCGGGCCAGCTTGCCGAAAAGCTTCGACTTCTGGGCATCCTGCCGGCCCTTGCGGTGCATGATGTTCTTGAATTGGGAATGGCCGGCCATGCGACGTCTCTTCGGAGCTTAGGGTCTGAACGGGGATGGAAAACGCGGCCTTATAGGCCCCTCACGGTCAAAATCAAAGGATCGGCGAGGCCATCCGGCGGAGGAATACTACCGCATGCCGGAATATGAGGCACTTGTTAACCATGACTTCATGCCCGGATGCGAGGATCGCGCCCGTCCCGCCGCAACTTTCCAATAGCCCGCAAAAGAGCTCCCATGGCGTTCGGTTTGTTTCGCAAGCAAGTGCCGGAGCCGGCCGCGCCGGCCGTCGCGCCGCAGGTTCCGGCTGAAGCCGCGACCGCGACTGATTCGGCCCAGGATTCGTCCAAAGATTCGTCCGGAGATTCCTCGAAGGAGATCCTGGAACTGCTGGAACTCGAGCTCGGCGCGATGATCCGCCAGCTCGAGCGCGCCGCAGGCTCGGTGGCCGATGGCGCCGAGGCGACGGCAGCCAAGCTTGCCGCCATCCGCGCCCGCACCGATGCGCTGACCGGCCACAGCAGCGACGCACAGAGCACCGCGACGACCTTCTCCGAGGCCGCCGACCGTTTCACCCGTTCCGCCGAGGGTATCGGCCAACAGGTACGCAGCGCGAGCCAGCTCGCCGACGACGCCGCGGCCGCGGCGCGCGAGGCCACCGCCAATGTCGACCGCCTGCGCGAATCCTCGGCCGCGATCGGCAACGTCGTCAACCTGATCGCCCAGATCGCGCGGCAGACCACGCTGCTGGCGCTGAACTCGACCATCGAAGCGGCGCGAGCCGGCGCCGCCGGCAAGGGCTTTGCGGTGGTCGCCACCGAGGTCAAGGCCCTCGCGGTCCAGACCCAGAGCGCGACCGAGGAGATCACCAAGAAGATCGAGGCGTTGCAGAAGGACGCCACCGGATCGGCGGATGCCGTGCACCGCATCTCGGAGGCGATCGACAAGATCCGTCCGGTGTTCGACAACGTCAACGGCGCGGTCGCCGAGCAGAACCAGATCACCGGCGAGATGGGCCAGAACGCCGCCTCCGCCTCGACCTTCATCGTCTCGGTCGGCACCAGCGCCGGCGAGATCGACAGCGCAACCCGCGAAGCCGCCGCGCATGGCGACGATGTCGCCAAGGCCGGCAAGGCGGTGACCGCGTTCGCGCAAAAGCTCAAGGCGCGCTGCGCGGTGCTGCTGCGCCAGGACGAGCGCGGCGATCCGCGCAAGGACGAGCGGCTGCCTTGCAGCCTCACCATCGAGATCACCACCGCGCGCGGCACCGTCACCGCGCCGGTCTACGAGCTCGCGATGGACGGCATCTTGATCGGCGGGCCCGACGTCGAGAAGCTGCCGGTGCAGGAGACCCTGAGCGCGACCTTGCAGGACATCGGCGCGTGCCGGATCAGGATCGCCGACCGCGCCAAGGCAGGCGTCCAGGCGCGTTTCGAGGCCGCGACATCAGCGCTGCGCGAGAAGATCGAAGACCGGATGTGGGCGATCCACGAGGAGAACGCCGAACTCGTCACCCGGGCGATGGAAGCCGGCCACGCGCTGAGCAAGATCTTCGAGAACGGGCTCGTCAGCGGCGCGATCACGCTCGACGATATGTTCGACACCGACTATGTCGAGATCGCCGGCACCAACCCGGTGCAGTACCGCACCAAAATGCTGGACTGGGCGGATCGCGCGCTGCCCGCGCTGCTCGAGGCGTTCCTGGCCAAGGACAAGCGGCTGGCATTCTGCGCAACCGTCGACCGCAACGGCTATCTGCCGGTCCACAACAAGATCTACTCGCATCCGCAGCGACCGGGCGACGTCGCCTACAACACCGCCAATTGCCGCAATCGCCGCATCTTCAACGATCCGGCCGGCCTCGCCGCCGCGCGCAATCAGCGCGCCTATCTGGTGCAGAGCTACGCGCGCGACATGGGCAACGGCACCACCGTGATGATGCGGGAGATCGACGTGCCGATCCGGGTCCGCGGCCGGCACTGGGGCGGGTTCCGTACCGCCTACAGGCTGTGAGTGCACGCTCAGGCAAGACTGCCTTCGCGAATCACGCTCTGGATCGGATGGGGAATGCTGCGGCGGCTTGACGGGCCGCTGTGACGGGAGGACGTGCTGACATGTCGGCTGCGCAGCTTGCAGTGCTGGATACATCATCGAACCGGACGCTGGCCGAACGGCTGGTCGACCAGCTCGCCGACCGCATCGGCGGCCTCGGGGTCGAGCTTGCCGACATTGCCGGCAACGTCCAGGAGGTCGCGAACCGGGTCAGCAACCAGTCGGAGCGATTCCACCATTTGCAGAAGACCGCCGAGATCATGGTCTCGGCCAATCACGACATCGCCAACGCCTCGCAGGCGGTGCAGACGACCGCCTCCGCCGCGGTCGGCCAGATCGCCGAGTCGCGCGACGTGGTCGAGACCGCGGTGAGCCACATCGCCGAGCTCGTCGCCGCGGTCGGGCGCATCGAGGCACGGCTTGCCGCGGTCGGCTCCGCGCTGAGCCAGGTCGCCAAGGTCTCCGGCTCGATCGAGGCGATCGCCAAGCAGACCAATCTCCTGGCGCTCAACGCCACCATCGAGGCGGCGCGCGCCGGCAATGCCGGCCGCGGCTTTGCGGTGGTCGCGAGCGAGGTGAAGAACCTCGCGGAGGCGACCCGCCAGGCGACGCATCAGATCTCCGACACCGTGCGCGATCTCGACGGCCAGATCGGCAGCCTGATCGGCGAAAGCAGCGATGCCTCGCTGCGCGCCAAGAGCGCCGGCGAAGGCGCCCAGCAGATTTCCGGCATCATCAGCCGCGTGCAGGACGGCTTCTCGTCGGTCGGCGCCGAGATCGGCAATGTGGCGCGCGCCGCGACCTCCAATCTCGGCCATTGCGACAGCGTGATCAGCGAGCTCAACGAGCTCGCCAAGGGCGTCGACCTCTCCTCGCGCGACCTCAAGCACGCCGACAGCCGCGTCGCGAAGCTGCTCGAGCTCTCCGAGAGCCTGATCGTCACGATCGCCGACAGCGGCGTCGAGACGTCAGATACGCCGCTGATCCGCGTCGTGATCGACACCGCGAAGCAGATCTCCGAGCTGTTCGAGACTGCGATCGCGCGCGGCGAGATCACGCTCGCGCAATTGATGGACGAGAACTACCGTGAGATCGCGGGTACCAATCCGAAGCAGTATCTGACCGACTATGTCAGCTTCACCGATCGGGTGCTGCCCGCGATCCAGGATCCGATCCAGAAGACCGATCCGCGCATCGTGTTCTGCGTCGCCTGGGCGCGCAGCGGCTACCTGCCGACCCACAATCCGAACTACCGGCTGCCGCAGGGGCCGGACCCGGTCTGGAATAACGCCAATTGCCGCAACCGCCGGCTGTTCAACGACCGCGCGGTGAGCAAGGTCGCGGCCAACACCAAGCCGTTCCTGCTGCAGACCTATCGCCGCGACATGGGCGGCGGCAATTTCGTGCTGATGAAGGATGTGTCATCGCCGATCGTCGTCAACGGCCGCCACTGGGGCGCGTTCCGGATGGGGTTTAGGCAATCGTGACCGGTAGCCCGGATGGAGCGCAGGGCAATCCGGGGATGTCGCAAGTCGAAAGAACGGCCCCGGATTTCGCGGAGCCTGTCATGGGCGCGCGTTCGCGCGACCCATTGGCTGCATCCGGGCTACAACATCAAATCCAGAACCCCGGCGCCGCGGGTTCGAGCCGCCCGCCGGCGCGGACCGGCGCGACCTTGACGGCAAGCCCGGTCCCATCGTCGGTCTCGACCGCGATGCCGCTCAGCGTCGCGACGCCGCCTGCCGGCTCGAAACGGCCGGAGGGAATGCCGGTGAGGAAGCGCTGCAGCGGCTCCTCCTTCTGCATGCCGATCACCGAATCGTAGTCGCCGGTCATGCCGGCGTCGCTCATATAGGCAGTGCCGCCCGGCAGCACCTGATGATCCGATGTCGGCACATGGGTATGCGTGCCGACCACGAGGCTGACGCGGCCGTCGCAGAAGAAGCCGACCCCCTGCTTCTCGCTGGTCGCCTCGGCGTGGAAATCGAGCACGATGGCGTCACAGCCCTCGCGCAGCGGGCAGGCCTCGAGCTCGCGATCGATCGCGCTGAACGGATCGTTCGAGGACGGCTCCATGAAGACGCGGCCGATCGCGTTGAGAACCAGCGCGCGCTTGCCGTTCTTGGTGTCGACCAGCGTGGCGCCGCGGCCCGGCGAATGGCGCGGGAAATTCAACGGGCGGATCAGGCGCGGCGCGCGCTCGATGAAGACCAGCGCCTCCTTCTGATTCCAGGCGTGGTTGCCGAGCGTGATCGCGTCGGCACCGGCATCGAGCAGCTCCTGATAGATCGCCTCGGTGATGCCGAAGCCGCCGGCGGAATTCTCGCCGTTGACGACGACGAGATCGAGCGACCAGTCCCTGATCATGCCGGGAAGGTGGTCCGAGATGGCGGTGCGGCCGGTCCGGCCGACGACGTCACCAACGAAAAGGATACGCAAGGCTAGCTACTCCGGAAATCGAACGTCTTGCGCTCCGTTAGCACATAATCGAGCGGGACGTCGTGCGACAGCGCCGGAATGGCCTTGGTTTCCTGTGCAGCAAAGGCAATCCCGACCCCGATCACATGCTTGGTCTTGCGCAGATGCGCGAAGGTATAGTCGTAATAGCCGGCGCCATAGCCGATGCGGTGGCCGAGCTTGTCGAATGCCGCAAGCGGCACCAGCATCACGTCGGGATGCACCTCGGCCGCGGCCGGCGACGGCTCGGGAATGCCGAGCGGCCCGAGCATCAGGCGATCGTGCGGCGACCAGCTGCGGAAGGTCAGCGACTGGCCGCGCGCATTGATGCAGGGCAGCGCGAGCCGCGCGCCCTTCTCGGCCAGCTTCTTCATCAGCGGCACCGGATCGAGCTCGCTGCGGATCGGGGCGTAGCCGGAGACGATCATGCCCTGGGCGATCTCGAACGGCGCGCCGCGCTTGGCGAGCGCTTCGGCCGCGGTCGCGCGCTGCTCGTCGCTCAGCGCATCGCGCTTGGCGAGGGCAAGCGCCCGAAGCTCGGCCTTCGATGGAGATGCGTGCATGATCCATCTTCCGCTGTCGTCGTCCGCGACAACGGACGATCCATCATTCAGAGACGCAAGCATTCAGAGACGCAAGCATTCAGAGACGCAAGCATTCAAGGGCCAGGCCGCGGCGCACTGGACGCCCTGCTTCGCAGGGGACAGCGCTGCACCACAATCGAACCGCCGCCGCGCGACGACCAGGAAACAGCAAAAATAGTGCGAAGCCGCAGAGGCCGTTGGAGCGCTCGATCCCGGAGTTCCCTACGAAAGTAGGTGGGCACCATATGTCCGGGTCCACGGACCCGGCCAGGGACAGTTCCCTAAAGGATCGATAAGGCCCCGGGGATATATGGCTCCTGACGCACGACGCAGCTTCGCGAGGCTAATCTAGCCATCGTTGCCGCAATCCGCCAGCGGTAAGGACGACGCAGTCCACGCTCGTATGATCTTGCTCAGCCTGCCCCGGAGCGGCGCACTGCCAAAACAGCGAAAACAACCCCATGCAAAGGAGCCGGCAGCGTGCCGGCATCCGATATGGCAACTTGACATGTCGGGCAAATCAGCCGCATTATTCTATAATTCAGAATCGATTGGCTCAATCACCCGGCAGGATTACGATGCGGCCGTGGCCGCATGCGCATCACCCGATCGCGATGCCGCCGCCGATGGTGCGGTTGAGCACCTGCGTGGTGCGCTCGATCCGCTCGGCGGCGGCGTTGAGCGCGTTGGAGACCGCGGTCTGGGTCGCGCGGGCGCGGTCGGCTGCGGCGGTGCGGGCATTGCGCAGCTGCTCGACCTCTTCCTCGAGGCTGCGGATGCGCGCGCTGGCGTCGACCAGCTCGTCGCAGGCGGTGAGCGCCGCCATCACCGTGAGCCTGGCATCGCCGATCTCGCCGAACTTGCCGCGCAGCGATTCGACGCGCTGCTGGAGATTTTCCGCGAGCTTCAACAGCCGCACCTCCTGGCCCTCCTCGCAGGCCATCCGGTATTGCCGGCCATTGATGGTGACGTTGATGTGGCTCATCGACCTTCTCCGCCCTCGAGCACGGCGCGAATGCTGCCGATCGCCGCATCGAGTCTTTCCGCGATGTCGCGATTGACGCGCTCGAGCTTGCGCGTCTTCACCAGCGATCCGTCGAGCTCGTCGGCCAGGCGAGAGCGATCGGCGCCGAGCGCCTGGATCCGGCTCGCCAATTCGTTCTCGTCGCGGTCGGCCTCGCGGCGCCGCTCCACCGAGCTTTCCAGCGCATCAAGTGCTGCCATCAGCCGCTTTGTCGCAGCATCGATATCGGCAAGCGGTGCCTCGGTATTGCCAGACCCATTGGCGAGACGATCACTCATGACGTGCGGCGTGGACCCCTCGATCAGGCCTGCTGGAGATGGCTGCCGCACGGCAAAACTGGCGGTTCGGCAAGCGTTTACGGGACGAAATTTACGTGGCGAGCGAGCCAAGCGCAACGGCGGCGCGAAACTATGCACCGTTCAATGAAATAGGGCCATTTCGAGCAACTTTTCCCCGTTTTGGGGCGTTTCATCGCCTTGGACTTGCGGAATTGAGGTGCTAATCCACCCTCCAACCCGTAAGGCCATCCACGCACGCATCGCGGCTGCCCGCCCCGATGCGTTCAGCACTCAGCTCCTCATTCCAGGCGGACTTTTCATCATGACGCAGGTCGATCACACCCGTATGGCCAATGCGATCCGTGGCCTTGCCATGGACGCCGTCGAGAAGGCGAATTCCGGCCATCCCGGCCTGCCGATGGGCGCCGCCGACATCGCGACCGTGCTGTTCACGAAATTCCTGAAGTTCGATGCCGCCGACACGGCGTGGCCCGATCGCGACCGCTTCGTGCTGTCGGCCGGCCACGGCTCGATGCTGCTCTATGCGTTGCTGTACCTCACCGGCAACAAGGACATGACGCTCGACCAGATCAAGCATTTCCGCCAGCTGGGATCGCTGACGCCGGGACATCCCGAGAATTTCCACACCAAGGGCATCGAGACCACCACCGGTCCGCTCGGCCAGGGCATCGCGACCGCAGTCGGCATGGCGCTCGCCGAGAAGATGCTGGCCGCCGAGTTCGGCAAGAAGATCGTCAACCACCACACCTATGTGCTGGCCTCCGACGGCGACCTGATGGAAGGCATCTCGCAGGAGGCGATCGCGCTCGCCGGTGTCTGGCGCCTCAACAAGATGATCGTGCTGTACGACGACAACGGCATCTCGATCGACGGCCCGACCTCGATCTCCGACTCGGTCGACCAGGTGAAGCGCTTCAAGTCCGCCGGCTGGGCTGCCGAGCTGATCGACGGCCATGATCCGCAGGCGATCGCCGCAGCGATCACCCGCGCGCAGAAGTCCAACAAGCCTTCGATGATCGCCTGCAAGACCACGATCGGATACGGCGCGCCGCACAAGGCCGGCACGGCGAAAGCCCATGGCGAGGCGCTCGGCGCCGACGAGCTCAAGGCTGCCAAGGAAAAACTCGGCATCTCGCTCGAGCCGTTCTCGGTGCCCGACGACGTGCTGAAGGCCTGGCGCGAGGCGGGTGCCCGCGGCGCCGCCGCGCACAAAGCGTGGGACGAGCAATTCGCGCAGCTCGGCAACCGCAAGCGCGCCGAGTTCGAACGCCGCATCCGTCACGAGCGGCCGCAATCGCTCGCCAAGGGGCTGCGCGCCTTCAAGAAGGGCCTGCTGGAAAATCCGCTCAACGTCGCCACCCGCAAATCCTCCGAAGCCGCGATCGAGGTGATCGCTGCCGCGATGCCGATGGAATTCGTGGCCGGCTCCGCCGACCTCACCGGCTCCAACAACAACAAGGCGAAGTCTGCGACCGCGTTCGGCGCCAAGACGCCGAAGGGCCGCTTCATCCATTACGGCATCCGCGAGCACGGCATGGCGGCGTGCCTCAACGGCATCTTCCTCCATGGCGGCTTCGCGCCGAACGGCGCCACCTTCCTGGTGTTCACCGACTATGCGCGCGGCGCGATGCGGCTGTCGGCGCTGATGGGCGCCGGCGTCGTCTATGTCATGACCCACGACTCGATCGGCCTCGGCGAGGACGGCCCGACCCACCAGCCGGTCGAGCACCTCTCCGCGCTGCGCGCGATGCCCAACATGCGCGTGTTCCGGCCCTGCGACGCGGTCGAGACCGCCGAGTGCTGGGAACTGGCACTCAACCGCATCGACGGACCGACGGTGCTGGCGCTGACCCGCCAGAACCTGCCGCAGCTCCGCACGTCAGCACCGAACGACAACCCGTGCAGCCACGGCGCCTATGAGCTGGTCGCGGCCCAGGGTGACGCAAAAGTGTCATTGTTCGCCTCCGGTTCCGAGGTCCAGATCGCGGTCGAGGCGCAGAAGCAGCTCGCCGGGCGCGGCATCGCGACGCGGGTGGTCTCGGTGCCGTCGCTGGAATTGCTGCTGGCGCAGCCCGCCGAGCGGCAAAATGCCATTATCGGCAAGGCCCCGGTCAAGATCGCGATCGAGGCCGCGGTGCGCTGGGGCTGGGATGCCGTGATCGGCCATGATGGCGAATTCATCGGTATGCACGGATTCGGCGCCAGCGCGCCGGCGAAGGACCTTTTCCCGCATTTCGGCATTACCACTGAAGCCGTCGTTAACGCTGCCACCAAGCGCGTCTGACGCTGGCCTGACACCAGCAGGCCGCGGTTGAGCTTGTCGTAAAAAAGGATTACCAAAGCTCCATCTTTTCCGTACGCGCCCGGCTGAACCGGGCGTTCCGCCGTAAGAACCTCGTGGGAGCCCTCCCGCGGGGCTGACAACAGCTTTAGAGGAGACGAGCATGGCAATCCGCGTCGCGATCAACGGGTTTGGGCGTATCGGCCGCAATGTGTTGCGCGCCATCGCCGAGTCCGGCCGCAAGGACATCGAGGTGGTCGGCATCAACGACCTCGGCCCGGTCGAGACCAACGCACATCTGCTGCGCTTCGATTCCGTGCACGGCCGCTTCCCGGGCACCGTGACCGTCGACGGCGATGCGATCAGCCTCGGCGACAACAAGATCAAGGTTTCGGCCGAGCGCGATCCCTCCAAGCTGCCGTGGAAGGCGCTGGGCGTCGACGTCGCGCTGGAATGCACCGGCATCTTCACCGCCAAGGACAAGGCCTCGGCGCATCTCGCCGCCGGTGCCAAGCGCGTGCTGGTCTCAGCGCCCGCCGACGGCGCTGACGCCACCATCGTCTACGGCGTCAACCACGACACGCTGAACAAGGATCAGCTGGTCGTCTCCAACGGCTCCTGCACCACCAACTGCCTCGCGCCGGTCGCCAAGGTGCTGAACGACACCGTCGGCATCGAGACCGGCTTCATGACCACGATCCACGCCTATACCGGCGACCAGCCGACGCTCGACACCCTGCACAAGGACCTCTATCGCGGCCGCGCGGCGGCGATGTCGATGATCCCGACCTCGACCGGCGCCGCCAAGGCGATCGGCCTGGTGCTGCCGGAACTGAAGGGCAAGCTCGACGGCGTCTCGGTCCGCGTGCCGACCCCGAACGTCTCCGTGATTGACCTCAAGATCGTCGCCAAGCGCGCCACCGACGCCAAGGAGATCAACGAGGCGATGAAGCGCGCCGCCGAACAGCAGCTCAAGGGTATCCTCGGCTACACCAACGCGCCGAACGTCTCGATCGACTTCAACCACGATCCGCACTCGGCCACCTTCCACATGGACCAGACCAAGGTGCAGAACGGCACGCTGGTGCGCGTGATGGCCTGGTACGACAATGAGTGGGGCTTCTCGAACCGCATGGCGGACACCGCCGTCGCGATCGGCAAGCTGATCTAGGTTCGACTGTTCGCGATGCCCGGCCCAAAGCCGGGCATTTGCGTTTGCCCTCCGCATCCGCGGCCCCGACGGCCGCGACATCGGCAAGCGAAAGCTGCGCCGTCCGCCGGACGGCGGCGTCCGGCCGCACAGGAAACGCTCATGACAAAATCGTTCCGTACCCTCGACGACGTCAACGTGAAGGGCAAGCGCGTGCTGCTGCGCGTCGACCTCAACGTCCCCATGGAAGGCGGCCGCGTCACCGACGCCACCCGGCTCGAGCGCGTTGCCCCCACCATCACCGAGATTTCCGACAAGGGCGGCAAGGTGATCCTGCTCGCCCATTTCGGCCGCCCCAAGGGCCGCGATCCCAAGGAGTCGCTGAAGCCGGTCGCCGAGGCGCTGTCGAAGGTGATCAAGCGCCCGGTCGGCTTCGCCGAGGATTGCATCGGCGAGGCGGCGGCCAATGCGGTTGCAGCCCTCAAGGACGGCGACATCCTGTGTCTCGAGAACACCCGCTTCCACAAGGAAGAGGAGAAGAACGACGCCGGCTTCGTCGCGGAGCTCGCAAAGCTCGGCGACATCTGGGTCAACGACGCCTTCTCCGCCGCGCACCGCGCCCATGCCTCGACCGAAGGCCTCGGCCACAAGCTGCTGGCCTATGCCGGCCGCACCATGCAGGCCGAGCTCGACGCGCTGGGCAAGGCGCTGGAAGCCCCGACCAAGCCTGTCATCGCGATCATCGGCGGCGCCAAGGTCTCGACCAAGATCGACCTGCTGGAAAACCTCGTCAACAAGGTCGACGCGCTGGTGATCGGCGGCGGCATGGCCAACACCTTCCTGCACGCGCAGGGCGTCGCGGTCGGCAAGTCGCTGGCCGAGAAGGACCTCGCGGCGACGGCGCTGCGGATCATGGAAAAGGCCAACGCCGCCAATTGCGCGATCATTCTCCCCGTCGATGCCGTCGTCGCCAGCCAGTTTGCCGCCAACGCGCCGTCGCATGCCTATGGCCTCGACGCGATCCCGGCCGACGGCATGATCCTCGACGTCGGCCCGCAATCGATCGCGCGCATCCATGCCGCGATCGACGATGCGGCGACGCTGGTCTGGAACGGACCGCTCGGCGCCTTCGAGCTGACGCCGTTCGACCGCGGTACTGTGGTATCGGCCAGGCATGCCGCCGAGCGCACCAAGGCCAAGAAGCTGATCTCGGTCGCCGGCGGCGGCGACACCGTCGCGGCGCTGAACCAGGCGGGCGTGGCCGGCGATTTTTCCTACGTCTCGACCGCGGGCGGCGCGTTTCTTGAATGGATGGAAGGCAAGCCGCTGCCGGGCGTCGAAGTTTTGAAACACGGTTGAATGAGTTCAAATCCGAACGCGCTTTAGAGGGAGAAATGGAATGGCTCGCATCACGTTGCGGCAACTGCTCGATCACGCGGCCGAGCACGACTACGGCGTACCTGCCTTCAATATCAACAACATGGAGCAGGCGCTGTCGATCATGGCGGCGGCCTCCGAGGTCGATGCGCCGGTCATCATCCAGGCCTCGCGCGGTGCGCGGTCCTACGCCAACGACGTCATGCTCAAGCACATGATGGACGCCGTCACCGAGATCTACCCGCAGATCCCGGTCTGCGTGCATCTCGACCACGGCAACGAGCCCGCCACCTGCATGACCGCGATCCAGGCCGGCTTCACCTCGGTCATGATGGACGGTTCGCTGAAGGCCGACGGCAAGACGCCCGGCGACTGGGACTACAATGTCGGCGTCACCAAGACGGTGACCGGCATGGCCCATCTCGGCGGCATCTCGGTGGAAGGCGAGCTCGGCGTGCTCGGCTCGCTCGAGACCGGCATGGGCGACAAGGAAGACGGCCATGGCGCCGAGGGCAAGCTGTCGCATGACCAGCTGCTGACCAATCCGGACGAAGCCGTGAAGTTCGTCAAGGAGACCAAGGTCGACGCGCTGGCGATCGCGATGGGCACCTCGCACGGCGCCTACAAGTTCACCCGCAAGCCCGACGGCGACATCCTCGCCATGAACGTGATCGAGGAGATCCATCGCAAGCTGCCGAACACGCATCTCGTCATGCACGGCTCCTCGTCGGTGCCGCAGGAATTGCAGGAGATCATCAACGCCAATGGCGGCAAGATGAAGCCGACCTGGGGCGTGCCGGTCGCCGAGATCCAGCGCGGCATCAAGAACGGCGTGCGCAAGATCAACATCGACACCGACAACCGGATGGCGATGACCGGCCAGATCCGGAAGGTGCTGAAGGACAATCCGGAAGAGTTCGATCCGCGCAAATACCTGAAGCCCGCGATGGACGCGATGACCAAGTTGTGCAAGCAGCGCCTGCAGGAATTCAACACCGCGGGGCAGGCCAGCAAGATCAAGAGGGTGCTGACCACGGCCGAGATGGCCAAGCGCTACGCCGCGGGGCAGCTCGATCCCAAGGTTGCGTAACAAGGTTGCCTGACAACTTATCGCCTGAATCATTAAGGCGGGACACCGGCTCTGACGCAGTCGGAAACGGTGTCCCGGAGGCTTGATCGCCAGCCGCGGCAAACGCTGGCCGCGACGAACGTTTTCTAGGCATTTGCCCGAGAACCGCCTATTTTGGTTTGCAAAGGCAATGGCTCTGGAGGACGCTTCCGATGAACCTCGCTGACCTCAATAAAATTGCGCTTGCCATGGTCACCCCGGGCAAGGGCCTGCTCGCGGCCGACGAATCCTCCGGCACCATCAAGAAGCGGTTCGACGCCATCAAGGTCGATTCGACCGAAGACAACCGCCGCGACTATCGCGAGATGCTGTTCCGCTCGCAGGAAGCGATGAGCAAGTACATCTCCGGCGTCATCCTCTACGACGAGACGATCTGGCAGAACGCCAAGGACGGCACGCCGCTGGTCAAGCTGATCGAGCAGGCGGGCGCGATCCCCGGCATCAAGGTCGACGAAGGCACCCAGCCGCTGCCGAATTGCCCCGGCGAACTCGTCACCGTCGGCCTCGACAAGCTCGCCGAGCGGCTGAAGAAATATTACGAGCGCGGTGCGCGCTTTGCGAAGTGGCGCGCGGTGATCGATATCGGGTCGCGAATCCCGACCCAGACCGCGGTCCGCGTCAACGCCCATGCGCTGGCGCGCTACGCCGCGCTGTGCCAGGCCGCGCAGATCGTGCCGATCGTCGAGCCCGAGGTGCTGATGGACGGCGATCACGACATCGACCGCTGCTATGAAGTGACGCAGCGCGTGCTGAACCGCACCTTCCAGGAATTGCGGGTGCAGCGCGTCGCGCTCGAAGGCATGATCCTGAAGCCGAACATGGCGATCTCGGGCAAGAAATGCCCGAAGCAGGCCTCGGTGCAGGAAGTCGCCGAGAAGACCATCCGCCTGCTCAAGAGCTGCGTGCCGGCCGCGGTGCCCGGCATCGCCTTCCTCTCCGGCGGCCAGAGCGACGAGGAAGCGACCGCGCATCTCGACGCCATGAACAAGATCGGCCATCTGCCCTGGCGGCTGACCTTCTCCTATGGCCGGGCCTTGCAGGCGGCGCCGCAGAAGGCGTGGTCCGGCAAGCCCGACAACGTCCCCGCCGGCCAGCGCGCCTTCTCGCATCGCGCCCGGATGAACGGGCTCGCGAGCACCGGCAATTGGGAAGCCGGCCTCGAAAAGCAGGCGGCATAATTGGCCAGCAAGCCCGTTCCGCCGCGGCCGGCGCCGCGCCTCTATCTGGCAACCCCGCCGGTCGACGAGCCGTCACGGCTCGCGGCCGAGCTCACCGAGCTGCTGGCTGCGGCCGATATCGCCGCCGTGCTGGTGCGGCTGCGCGAGACCGATCCGCGCAGCATGATCTCCTACGTGAAAGCCCTGGCGCCCGCGATCCAGAACGCCGGTGCGGCGCTGTTGATCGATGGCCATGCCGACATCGTGGCCCGGGCCGGTGCCGACGGCGCGCATCTGACCGGGCTCGCCGCGATGGAAGAGGCCGCGCCCGCGCTGAAGCCCGACCGCATCACAGGCGTCGGCGGGCTCGTGACGCGCCACGATTCCATGGCCGCGGGCGAGGCCGGCGCCGACTATGTGCTGTTCGGCGAACCCGACGCCAGGGGACAGCGGCCCTCGCTTGAGGCGATCGCCGAGCGGCTGGAATGGTGGGACGAATTGTTCGAGCCGCCCTGCATCGGCTTTGCGGCCTCGCGCGAGGAGGCCGAGGCGTTTGCGGCGGCCGGCGCGGATTTCGTGCTGGTCGCGGATGTCATCTGGGCCGATCCGCGCGGTGCCAAGGCGGCGCTGGTCGAGATCGGCACCGCGATTGCGCAGGCCCATGCCGGCGCATTCGGCAAGGCCAAGGTCGAGGGAAAGACCGAGGGATGACGGCGGAATGAAATGCCTGCGTCCGATAGCTGTTGCGCTCGGCTGCACGATGCTGGCGAGCGGCGCGATGGCGCAGCTCTCGATCACGCCGCCGGCCCAGACGCCGCCGCCTGCCAAGAAGGAGGCGCCGAAAGAGAAGCCGAAGGTGCATTCGCCGGTCGCAAAGAAGCCGACGCCGAAGCCTGCCGCGTCCGCGACGCCAAAGCCTGGCGCATCCGCGACCCCGACGCCGTCGGCAACCCCGATGCCGGACGATCCCAATGTCGACATCGTCTACGGCGCCTATCAGCGCGGCATGTACAAGAGCGCGTTCGAGCTCGCCACCATCCGCGCGCAGAACAACAACGACCCCAAGGCCATGACGATGCTGGGCGAGCTCTATGCCAACGGGCTCGGGGTCAAGCGCGACTACGCCAAGGCCGACGACTGGTACAAGCGCGCATCCGACGCCGGCGACCGCGAGGCGATGTTCGCGCTCGCCATGATGAAGATCGCCGGCCGCGGCGGCACCGTGGACAAGGATGGTGCGGTCAAGCTCCTGGCATCGGCGGCCAAGCTCGGCGAGCCGAAGGCGGCCTATAACCTCGCGCTGCTCTATCTCGACGGCCAGACCCTGCCGCAGGACCTCAAGCGCTCCGCCGAGCTGCTGCGGATGGCCGCCGACGCCGGCAGCCCCGAGGCGCAATACGCGCTGGCGACCTTCTACAAGGAAGGCACCGGCGTGCCGAAGGACCTCGAAAAGGCGGCGCGGCTGTTGCAAGCGGCCTCGCTGGCCGACAATGTCGATGCCGAGGTCGAATACGCCATCGCGCTCTACAACGGCGCCGGCACGCCGCGGAACGTGCCGGCGGCGATCGCGCTGCTGCGCAAGGCCGCCCGGCAGAACAGCCCGATCGCGCAGAACCGCCTCGCCCATGTGCTGGCGACCGGCGCCGGCGCCCCGGTCGACAAGGTCGAGGCCCTGAAATGGCACACCGTCGCCAAGACCGCCGGCAAGGGCGACCCCGATCTCGACGACATCCTCGCCGATATGACCCCGGAAGACCGCGCCAAGGGCGAGGCAGCCGCGCGAAAATGGATCGGAAACAACGTCAAATGACGCCTTGACGGCGCCACTTCCAGAGGGCACCCAGTCCGGAAATCCGGTGCGGCCATGCCGTCCACTCTTGACCCGTCATCCTGAGGAGCGCGTAGCGCGTCTCGAAGGATGAACGGCCCGGTCCGGGGCCGTGCACCCTTCGAGGCTCGCTCCGCTCGCACCTCAGGATGACGGGTTGAGATTTACGCGCGCCGCCTGATCGACTTTCACATTTCTCGGGTCACAAGTTCTCATCATGCTCTACTCCGCCCTCATCAATGTCATGGTCAAGGCCGCGCGACGCGCCGGCCGCAGCCTCAAGCGCGACCTCGGCGAGATCGAACATCTCCAGGTGTCGCTGAAGGGGCCGGCGAATTTCGTCTCGCTGGCCGACAAGCGCGCCGAGGAGATGCTCTACACCGACCTCGAAAAGGCCCGGCCCGGCTACGGCTTCCTCGGCGAGGAAGGCGGCAAGCGCGAAGGTTCGGACAAGACCCACACCTGGATCGTCGATCCGCTCGACGGCACCACCAACTTCCTGCACGGCATCCCGCAATTCGCGATCTCGATCGGGCTGCTGCGCGAGGATACCGTGATCGCCGGCGTGATCTACAATCCCGCCAATGACGAGCTCTATATCGCCGAGCGCGGCAAGGGCGCGTTCCTCAACGACCAGCGCCTGCGCGTCGCCGGCCGCCGCCAGCTCAACGAATGCGTGGTGGCCTGCGGCCTGCCGCATATCGGCCGCGGCAACCACCAGCTGGCGCAGCAGGAGATGGCCGCGCTGCAGACCAAGGTCGCGGGCTTCCGCCGCTTCGGCGCCGCCTCGCTCGATCTCGCCTTCGTCGCCGCCGGCCGCTTCGACGGCTATTGGGAGCGCAATCTGCAGCCCTGGGACATCGCGGCCGGCCTGTTGATGGTCCGCGAAGCCGGCGGCACGATCTCCGGCATTCAGGGCAATGACGACCCGCTGCAGACCGGCCATGTGGTCTGCGGCAACGAGTTCGTGCACGGCGAGCTGATCAAGGTCCTGAAGCCGCTCGGGCAATGACGCGACGACGACGTTCTAATCGTCGTCATCGTCGTCCTCATCCTCGCCTGCCCCGTCACGAAACTCGCCGCTGAGGGTCAGGCCCTCGATGGCGGTGGCGCCCTTTGCCTTGATCACCCGGCGCAGCGGCACCGAGCTCTCGCTGCGCAGCGCCTCCATCAGCTGTTCCGAATGGGTGACGATCCAGATGTCGGCGCGGCGCGACGCCTTGGCGATCAGCCTCGCCAGCGGCGCCAGCAGCGACGGATGCAGGCTGGTCTCGGGCTCGTTCAGCGCGATGAACGGCGGCAGCCGATAGCCCATGAACACGGCGAGCAGGCAGATATATTTCAGCGTGCCGTCGGAGAGTTCGTGTGCCTTGAACGCACGCGGCATGTCCGCCTGCCGCAGCTCGAATTCGCACCGCCCGTTGTCTTCCCATGCCCCGAGCTTGGCGCCCGGGAACGCATCCTCGATCGCATCCTGCAGGTCGACCGCATCCTGCCGGATCGCGCTGAGCGTTGCCAAGGCGGCGGCCAGATCGCTGCCATCGGCGCTCAGCGACGGCGTGGTGATCGCCAGACACGGCTTGCGGATCGGCGATGCCGGATCGGTGCGGAAGTCGTGATAGAAGCGCCAGCTCTGCAACGCGTTCCTGATCAGGCCGACTTCGGGACAGCTCTGGCCGTCGACGAAATCGGCGAGCGCGGTTTCCGACGGCAGCACCGCATTCTTGTACTCGCTCCAGGCGCCGCTCTCGCCGCGGACGCTGACGTGCGAATTGGTCCGCTCCATCATCAGGACCTTGCGCTTGCCGTGGATCGCCTCGATGCGTTCGGACTTGATCATCGGCTCGCCGGGAAACGCCGCCTCGACCGGACCGGGATGTCCGAGTTCGATCGCGTAATTGACGTGCTCGAACCTGACCGCCAATCGCAGCCGCGCATCCTCGCCCCGCCGGCGGATGCCGGACCAGCAGACCGAGTTCAATCCGCCCTCGTCGGCGATCGTGCGAGTGATCCGGCCCGTGGCCGCGTCGCGCAGCAGCGACAGCGACTTGTAGAGATTGGATTTGCCGACGCCGTTCTCGCCGATGAAGACGGAGAGCGGTTGAATGGGCATCGAGAGCCGCCGGATCGAGCGATAGTTCGAGATCGCAATATCGCTCGGCCGCATCACATGCTCTCAGTCCTCGGGTTGCCTGCTCGCCACCCGTTCAATCCAGAGCTGTAATCTGGATTGACTGGCTTGCGAAAGCAAGCCGGAGGCGTCGCCGACGGGACCTCAGTGGCCTCCCCTCGCCGGCGCAGGCGGACCATAGACTTCGGCGCTCTCCGCGGTCTTCTCGCGATCCCCCGCCAGCACGCGTTGCACGCTGACGAAGAACACCGGCACCAGGAGCAGCGCGAGGATCACCACTGCGATCATGCCGCCCATGACCGAGGTGCCGAGCGCCTGCTGGCTGGCACCGCCGGCGCCGGTCGCGATCGCCATCGGCAGCACGCCGCAGACGAAGGCGAGACCGGTCATCAGGATCGGGCGGAATCGGAGACTGCACGCCTCGATGGTCGCCTCGACCAGCGGCTTGCCCTGCGCCCGCAGATCCTTGGCGAACTCGATGATCAGGATCGCGTCCTTCGCCGCAAGGCCGATGATGGTGATCAGGCCGACGGTGAAATAGACGTCGTTCGGCAGGCCGCGCAGCGTCGCCGCCACCACGGCGCCGAGAATGCCGAGCGGCACGGTGAGCAGCACGGCGAGCGGAATGGTCCAGCTCTCGTAGAGCGCGGCAAGCAGCAGGAACACCACCAGCACCGACAGCGCGAGCAGGAACGGCGCCTGCGAGCCCGACAGCTTCTCCTGCAACGACTGGCCGGTCCATTCATAGCCGAAGCCGCGCGGCAGCTTGTCGGCGAGCCGCTCCATCTCGGCGATCGCATCGCCCGAGGTGAAGCCCGGCTTCGCCTCGCCGGAGATGCGCACCGCCGGATAGTAGTTGAAGCCCGCGATCTGCGTCGGCCCCTTGGTCCATTCGATGGTGGCGAAGGCCGAGAACGGCACCAGCTGGCCGCGGCTGTTCTTGACGTTGTAATTGAGGATGTCGTCCGGCTTCATGCGGCTGGCCTTGTCGGCCTGCACGACGACGCGCTGCATCCGCCCGCGATTCGGGAAGTCGTTGATGTAGTTCGAGCCGAGATTGGTCGAGATCGTGTTGTTGATGTCCTCGAAGGTGAGGCCGAACGCGCCGGCCTTCTCGCGATCGATCATCAGATTGACCTGCGGCGCCGGCGGCAGGCCCTCGACATAGACCTTCTGCAGGATCGGGCTGGCATTGGCCTCGGCAATCAGGCGGTCGCTTGCTGCGATCAGCGCCGCATAGCCCTTCTGGCCGCGGTCCTGCAGGCGGAACGAGAAGCCAGAGGAGTTGCCGAGGTTGTCGATCGGCGGCGGCTGCAGCGCCGAGATCCTGGCGTCGCGGATCGATGACGACAGGTCGCGGTTGATGTCGGCGACGATGGCGGCGGCGGAATCCTTCGATCCGCGCTCCGACCAGTCCTTCAGCGTGATGAAGGCCTGCGCGGTGTTCATGCCCTGGCCGAGGAAGCTGAAGCCGGTGAGGAACGTGACGTTCTCGATGCCGGCGCGATCCTTCAGGTATTTCTCGACCCGCTCGACCGCAGCCTCGGTGCGCGCGTAGGACGATTCCGACGGCGTCTGCACGTCGGTCGTGATGAAGCCCTGGTCGTCGACCGGCAGGAAGCCGCCGGGCAGCCGCACGAAGCCGTAGGCGACGCCTGCGAACAGCACGAGATAGATCAGCATCAGGCGGCCGGTGCGCTTCAGCGAGCCCTGCACCGTGCGCGTGTAGCCGGCGCGGCTATAGTCGAGCACGCGGTTGAACCAGCCGAACACGCCCTTGCGGGCATGGCCGTGGCCCAGCTCGACCGGCTTGAGCAAGGTCGCGCACAGCGCCGGCGTCAGCGACAGCGCGAGCAGCGCCGAGAACGCGATCGCCGCCACCATGGTGACCGAGAACTGCCGGTAGATGATGCCGACCGAGCCCGGGAAGAACGCCATCGGCACGAACACCGCCATCAGCACCAGCGTGATGCCGATGATGGCGCCGGTGATCTGCGACATCGCCTTGCGGGTGGCTTCCTTCGGCGGCAGGCCTTCCTCGGCCATGATGCGCTCGACGTTCTCGACCACGACGATGGCGTCGTCGACCAGGATGCCGACCGCCAGCACCATGCCGAACATGGTCAGCATGTTGATCGAGTAGCCCACCGCCATCAGCGTGGCGCAGGTGCCGAGCAGCGCCACCGGAACCACGATGGTCGGAATGATGGTGTAGCGGATGTTCTGCAGGAACAGGAACATCACGACGAACACCAGCACCACCGCCTCGACCAGCGTCATCAGGACCTTCTCGATCGAGGCCTTCACCACGGGCGTGATGTTGTAGGGGATCTCGTAGGAGATGTTGGCCGGAAAGAAGCGCGACAGCTCCTGCATCTTGGCTTCGACCGCGCTCGCGGTCGCCAGCGCATTGCCCTTCGGCGACAGCAGCACCGAGAGGCCGGCCGTCGGCCTGCCGTTCACGCGGGTGTTGAACTGATAGCTGAGGCCGCCGACCTCGATCCGCGCGACGTCGCGCAGCCGGACCGTCGAGCCGTCGGGATTGGCGCGCAGGATGATCGCGCCGAACTCGTCCGGCGAGGAGAGCTGGCCCTTGACCAGCACCTGCGCCGAGATCTTCTGCGTGTCGGTGCTCGGCTCGGCGCCGATGCTGCCGGAGGCGACCTGGGCGTTCTGTGCCGTGATCGCCTTGTTGACGTCGTCGGCCGACAGGCCGTAGCCGACCAGCTTGGCCGGATCGATCCAGACGCGCAAGCTGCGCTCGGTCGAATACAGCGTGGCGCGGCCGACGCCGGGGATGCGGCGCACCTCGCCCAGCACGTTGCGGATCATGAAGTCGCCGAGGCCCACTTCATCCAGCGAGCCGTCGGTCGAGTTCAGCGTGATGATCTGCAGCACGGCGGAGGAGGCTTCCTCGACCAGGATGCCCTGCTGGATCACGGCGCGCGGCAGCCGCGCCTCTACGCGCTTGAGGCGGTTCTGCACCTCGACCGAAGCCTGGCTGGTGTCGGTACCCGGCTTGAAGTTGGCGATGATCTCGACCTGGCCGAGCGAGTCGGAGGTCGATTCGAAGTTCAGGATGTTGGCGGCGCCGTTGAGCTCCTCCTCGATCAGCCGCGTCACGCTGTTGTAGAGGTTCTCCGGCGACGCGCCGGGATAGCTCGTCGAGATCGAGATCGAGGGCGGCGCGATGATCGGGTACTGCGCCACCGCAAGCAGCGGAATCGAGATCGCGCCGACCAGACAGATGAACAGCGCGACGACCCAGGCGAAGATCGGCCTGTCGATGAAGAAGCTAGGCATGGCGGATCACGGCTTCGCGTGGGCGGTCTGCTGCGAATCCGACTGTATTGCAGCAGCATCGACCTCGCGCCAGGCCAGCGGCCGGACCTTGTCGCCGGCGGCGAATTTCTGGAAGCCCTCGACCACGACCTTGTCGCCGGCCTTCAGGCCCTCGGTCACGAACCAGGTGCCGCCCTGCAGCGAGCCGGTGCGCACCGGCTGCACCGCGACGAGATTGTCGTCCTTGACGACGAACACCTCGCTGCCGCCGCCGCCATTGCGCTGGATCGCTTGCTGCGGCACCGCGATCGCGTCCGAGTCGATGCCCTGCTCGATCTGCACGCGGACATACATGCCCGGCAGCAGGATGCGATGCGGGTTCGGGAACTCGCCGCGCAGGGTCACCTGCCCGGTATAGGCGTCGACCTTGGCGTCGGAGAACAATAGCTTGCCCGGCAGCGGATAGATCGAGCCGTCGTCGAGCACGAGGCGAACCTTCATCGCGTCGGGCGCGATGCGGTCGAGATCGCCGCTCTCGAAGGCGCGGCGGAGCTGGTTCATTTCGGTCACCGACTGCTGGAAGTCGGCATAGATCGGATCGAGCTGCTGGATGGTGGCAAGGCTGGTGGGGTCGTTCTGCACGACGAGCGCGCCCTCGCTGATCACCGCAGCGCCGATCGTGCCGTCGATCGGCGCACGGATGGTGGCGTAATCCAGATTGAGCTTGGCGCGCGCGACGTCGGCCTCGCGGCCCTGCACGTCGGCTTCGGCCTGCTTCAGATTGGCGATCGCCCTCTCGTTCTCGGCCTCCGAGGTCGCGCGCTGATTGGTGAGGGTCGCGATGCGGCGGGCCTGCAGCGCGGTCTGCTCGAGCACCGCCTTGGCACGCGCCAGCGCCGCCTCGGTCGACTGCAATTCGACCTCGAACGGCCGCGGATCGATCTGGTACAGGGGATCGCCGACCTTCACCTCGCTGCCCTGATGGAACATGCGGTTGACCACGATGCCGGAGACGCGCGGGCGCACCTCGGAGACGCGGGTCGGCGCGATGCGGCCCGGCAGCTCGCGCACCATCGCGCGGGCCTGCGGCTTCACGGTGACGACACTGACGTCCGGCTCGGGCGCTTGTACGGCGGCGGTTGCGGTGGTCGGCTCGTCGCAGCCAGCAAGCAGTGGCGCCGTCACGGCCAGCATCAGAGCAATGCATGCCGATTGCGCGCGAAGTCCAGACATTGAGATGGTCGCCCCTGTGGTTGGTTGGGAATAAACAAACGGCGGCGCCACACCGGCACCGCTCCTGCCGCCAAAAATAAATCCTGCTTGCTGCGACGCAATGCGTTTGTCGGGCGGCTCAATGTCACACAAACCTATCGTTCTGATTTCGCGGCATGTTTTGTCGACTCACCGGATTGTGAGCGGGTTCCATCGCAGGCTGTGGGCATGCGTTAAGGACTGCGGGAGCGGGAACGCGGCCTTTGCCTGCGCAGGAATGTCGCAGATTGCGAACGCGCAAATCCGCGGCGCAGGCATCGCGGATCGCCCCGCCCCCTGAGTCCGTCTCGCGATCTGCGGGGATTGGCACCTTCTGCACACGCCGGTGCGCCGGCGCCTCGGAAAGCTGCGCAATGCGGCAACACTTCGCTCCGGATCAACCCCAGGTTCTGCCGGCAGCCTTTGGATTCGGCTTTCCTCACTGCGCCGCTGTGCCATATTGCTGGCAGATGCGGCCTTCGCGAACGGATGACCCGGCAATGCCCCCTTCCCGCTCCGACATGGAGATCGAACTGAGCAAGCTGTCCTCGCCCAGGATCTTCCTGGTGCGGATGCTGGTGTTCCTGGTGCTGTGCGGCCTGGTCGGGGTGGTGCTGTACAAGCAGATCGTCACCGCCTTCTTCGCCAATCCCGGGCTGAACGCCCTGATCGGCGCGGTGCTCCTGATCGGCGTCATCCTGGCGTTCCGCCAGGTGATCCGGCTCTATCCCGAGGTCGCCTGGGTCAATAATTTCCGCATCGCCGACCCCGGCCTTGCGATCGACCGGCGCCCGACGCTGCTGGCCCCGATGGCGGCCATTCTCGGCGGCGAGCGCAGCGGGCGGATGTCGATCACGCAGCAGACCATGCGGCATCTATTGGATTCGATCGCAACCCGGCTGGATGAAGCCCGCGACATCTCGCGCTACATGACCGGACTTCTGGTGTTCCTCGGCCTGCTCGGCACCTTCTGGGGCCTGATCGAGACGGTGGGCTCGGTCGGCAAGGTGATCGACGGGCTCAAGGTCGGCGGCGACGCCGGTGCGCTGTTCGACACGCTGAAGGAGGGCCTCGCCGCCCCGCTCGGCGGCATGGGCATCTCGTTCTCGTCCTCGCTGTTCGGCCTCGCCGGTTCGCTGATCCTCGGCTTCCTCGATCTGCAATCGAGCCAGGCCCAGAACCGCTTCTACACCGACCTCGAGGACTGGCTCGCCACCACGGTGCGCGGCATTTCCGGCGACGAGGCCGGCGCTGGCGGCGCCGAGATGCAGGGCGCGATTGACCGGCTGCGTGCCACGCTCGAGGAAGGCGGCGGCGGCGCGGGCGGCCGCAACACCACGGCGGCGATGGCCAATCTGGCCGAGGCGATCCAGGGACTGGTCGCGCATATGCGCACCGAGCAGCAGATGATCCGCGAATGGGCCGACGGCCAGGGCGAGCAGAACCGCGAGATCAAGAGGCTGCTCGAGCGCCTCGCCCGCCAGCCCGAGAAGAGCTGAGCCACGGAGGCCGATGTGCTGGACCACGTGACCATCGGCATCAGCGATATCGAGCGGTCCAAGGCCTTCTATGATGCGGCTTTGCGCTCGCTCGGCATCAGCCGTCTGTATGCGGAGGGTGCCGGGTTTGCCGGCTATGGCGTGCATCCGAAGGCCTTCTTCTGGATCGGCCGGCGCGGCACGCCGCAGAGCGGCGCCCACATCGCCTTCACGGCAAATGATCGCGCCACCGTCGATCGGTTCTACGAGGACGCGATCAAGGCCGGCGGCAGGGACAATGGGCGGCCCGGAATTCGGCCGCACTATCATGCAAACTACTACGGTGCTTTCGTGCTGGACCCCGACGGCCACAACATCGAAGCCGTCTGCCACGCGCCGCACTGACAGGAACTAAAGGGAAACCAGATGGCCCTCGCCCGCTCGCGCCGCAGCGAATCCGGCTTCAACTACTGGCCCGGCTTTGTCGACGCGCTGTCGACGCTGGTGCTGTCGATCGTGTTCCTGCTCTCGGTGTTCCTGGTCGTGCAGTTCTTCCTGTCGCAGGAGGTCACCGGCAAGGACAAGGCGCTGGAGCAGCTTACCGCCAAGATCGCCCAGCTCAACGAGCTGCTGTCGCTGGAGAAGCTCAGCAAGCTGACGCTCGACGACCAGGTGTCGCAGCTGCGCGCCGGCCTTGCCTCCGCCGAGAGCGAGCGCGACCGCATGAAGGGGCTGTATGAGGGGCTCGCCAATTCCGGCAACGACGCACAGGGCCGCGCCACCGAGCTCAACAAGGCGCTGGAGTCCGAGAAGAGCGTGTCGTCGCGCGCGCTGGCGCAGATCGAGGTGCTGAACCAGCAGATCAGCGCGCTGCGCCGTCAGCTCGCCGCACTCGAGGAGGCGCTCGACGCCTCCGAGAAGCGCGACAAGGAATCGCAGAACCGGATCGCCGATCTCGGACAGCGCCTCAACGTCGCGCTGGCGCAGCGGGTGCAGGAACTGTCGAAATACCGTTCGGAATTCTTCGGCCGGTTGCGCGCGATCCTCGGCAACCGCCCCGATATCCGCATCGTCGGCGATCGCTTCGTGTTCCAGTCGGAAGTGTTCTTCGACACCGGGCAGGCGACCTTGCTGCCGGACGGCAAGACCGAGCTCGATACGGTCGCAAACGCGCTGATCGATCTCGACAAGCAGATCCCAGCCGAGATCGCCTGGGTGCTGCGCGTCGACGGCCACACCGACGTGCGGCCGATCACCAACAGCCCGCTGTTCAAATCGAACTGGGAGTTGTCCTCGGCGCGCGCGATCTCGGTGGTGCAATATCTGATCTCGCGCGGCGTGCCGGCGCAGCGCCTGGTCGCCGCCGGCTTCGCCGAATTCCAGCCGCTCGACACCGCGCAGACCGAAGACGCCTACAAGCGCAACCGCCGCATCGAGCTGAAGCTGACGGAACGGTGAGGCCGCGAGGCGGGTGTGGCCCCGGCCTCTTGCGACAACGAGCATTACGATGGCGGTGGATGGTTCCCGACTCAAGATGTCAAACAACGCGGTGTCATCACCCGCGAAAGCGGGTGATCCAGTATTCCAGAGGCGTCAGTGCTGGAGCAGAGAGGCCGCGGCGTACTGGATCGCCCGGTCGAGCCGGGCGATGACAGGTGTAGCTGGGGACGCAGGCGCGCGTCCCGCGACGACGGAAAGCGCTTAACGCCCGACCAACCCGAGCAGTTGCTCCGGATAGCGCGCGCCCTGGACTTCGACTGCGGTGACGGCGCTGCCGATGTCGGCGAGGTCGGCCGCGGTCAGCTCGATGTTCGCTGCGCCGATGTTTTCCTCGAGCCGATTGAGCTTCGTGGTGCCCGGGATCGGCACGATCCACGGCTTTTGCGCCAGCAGCCAGGCAAGCGCGATCTGTGCCGTGGTCGCGCCCTTGCCGGCTGCGATCCGGCCGAGCTGATCGACCAGCGCCTGATTGGCGCGGCGAGCCTCCGGCGTGAAGCGCGGCACCAGGTTGCGGAAATCGTCGCCGGCAAACGTCGTGGACGCGCTGATCGCGCCGGTGAGAAAACCACGGCCCAGCGGGCTGTACGGCACGAAGCCGATGCCGAGCTCTTGCAGCACCGGCAGGATTTCCGCTTCCACCCCGCGCTCCCACAGCGAATATTCGCTCTGCAAGGCCGTCACCTTCTGCACCGCATGCGCGCGGCGAATGGTTTGCGCGCCGGCCTCCGACAGGCCGAAATGGCGCACCTTGCCGGCGGCAATCAGGTCCTTGACGGTGCCGGCGACGTCCTCGATCGGCACCGCGGGATCGACCCGATGCTGATAGAACAGATCGATGATGTCGATCTTCAGCCGCTTCAGCGAGGCATTCGCGACCGCCCTGATGTGCTCCGGCCGGCTGTTCAGCGACCGGTGCCGCTCGGCCATCGAGCCGAGATCGAAGCCGAACTTGGTCGCGATCACGACCTGGTCGCGGACCGGCGCCAGCGCTTCGCCGACCAGTTCCTCGTTGACGTAGGGGCCATAGACCTCCGCGGTATCGAAGAAGGTGATGCCGCGCTCGACCGCGCCGCGGAGCACCGCGATACCCTGTGCCTTCTCGAGCGCCGGGCCGTAGGCGAAGCTGAGGCCCATGCAGCCGAGGCCGATCGCCGAGACCTCGAGGTTGCTGCTGCCGAGCTTACGTTTCTGCATGATGTCTCTCCACGTCGATGACCTGAATTCGTCGTCGCGGGATTTAGGACGTGCATCGGCGGAGCATTAGACGTAAAAATCAGGATGGACTTATGAGCAGGGCTCATGAATGCCGCGGCACGACGTCAACGACCTGATCGCCTTTCTTGCGGTGGCGCGCGAGCGCAGCTTCACCCGCGCCGCAGCGAGGCTCGGCGTGTCGCAGTCGGCGCTGAGCCATACCCTGCGCGCGCTGGAGGAACGGCTGGGCGTGCGGCTTCTGACCCGCACCACGCGCAGCGTCGCGCCGACCGCGGCCGGCGAACGATTGCTGCAAGGCATCGGCCCCCGTTTCGAGGAGATCGACGCCGAACTATCAGCGCTCAGCGCCATGCGCGACAAACCCGCCGGCACCATCCGCATCAATGCCGGCGAGCACGCGGCCGAGACGATCCTGTGGCCGGCGCTGGAAACGTTCCTGCCGCGCTATCCCGACATCAAGGTGGACCTGACCGTCGACAACGGTCTCGCTGATATCGTGGCGGAACGCTTCGACGCCGGCGTCCGGCTCGGCGAACAGCTCGCCAAGGACATGATCGCGGTGCGGATCGGGCCGGATTTCCGCATGGTCGTGGTCGGTGCTCCCTCCTATTTCAAGCGGCGCGAGCGCCCGAAGCGGCCGCAGGACCTGACCCAGCATGCCTGCATCAACATCCGCCTGCCGACCCATGGCGGCATCTATGCCTGGGAATTCGAGCGGCGCGGCCGCCCGCTCAAGGTCCGCGTCGACGGACAATTGGTGTTCAACAGCACGACCTTGCGGATCAAGGCGGCGCTGGCCGGGCTGGGACTGGCCTATATCGCCGAGGATCAGGTGCGCACGCAGCTCGCCAAGGGCCAATTGATCCAGGTGCTCGACGACTGGTGCGCGCCGTTTCCCGGTTATCACCTGTATTATCCAAGCCGCCGGCAATCCGCGCCGGCCTTCGCCCTGCTGGTCGATGCGCTGCGCTATCGCGGCTGATAGTCGCCGACGCCCGACACACGCAGATGTGCATCACGGTTGAGCGATGGCCCTTGCAACCGGAGCAACACGTCCGACGTTATCGGTGATATCATCGCGCGGGCTTGACGGACGTCACATCTTCCGCCGCGGCTGTCGCGCCATCCCGGACCAGATCATGCGCAAGACCACATTCGCCATCATCGTCGCCGCCGGCCTCACCCTCGCGCCGGACCAGCTTCTCGCCCAAGGCGCGGGCGGCTCCCCGCTGCCGCCGCGTCCCGGCGACCGCGCCGCGCCGTCGGGTAGCGCGCTTCCGACCCAGAGTGGCCAGCGCTATGCACCGTCATCCGGCGGCAATTTCAGTGCAGCGCCGGCGCTTCCGGGCTCGACAACCGGCAATGCCGGCAACACCAACAACGCGGGGGACGCCGTGCAGCCGCCTGCTCGCGTGCGCCGTTGAAGGCGCACTGATGCGTCCGGCGACTTCACGTCGAACTCGACTTTAGTCGCGAGCTAGCGCACAGATCGCGGCACCCGCATAATTTGAGGGTGCATTTTTCCAAATCCACAGGTTGTATGTTACCTAATCGATCCAACCGTAACTGAATGTTAACGGCCCCCACGCGACATGGCCGTGTGACAACCACAGGTAAATTAGCGGAACACCACAACCGCAGCCGAAGTCTCGGCGCGATGTCCGCGAAGTTTCCCGCGGTCAACCTCGTCGCGAGCGGGTTCCGCATCCGCTTCATCCGGGTGTTCCTGAATGCCGCAGCCTGGCTTCCGATCTGGTCCAGCTGGAGCATCGGGCACGCATTCCAAATGCACTGCGCGCGAGCGGACGGACAGGACTAGCCGCCGATGCACGCGCCCCTGGTCAAGACGGCTGCCACCCACGTTCAATCGATGCGTGAGGCGGCTTGGCGGTGGCTGGCGACGGCGGTGGCGCTTGCGATCGTGTTGCTGGCTCCGCTTCTCGTCATCGACGTGCCGCCGCTCACGGACTATCCAAATCACCTCGCGCGGTTCTTCATCCTGGCCCATCCGGACGACCCGGTCCTCTCGAAGATGTATGCGCCACACTGGACGATCCTGCCCAATCTCGGCATGGACGTTATCGGGGCAGGGCTGCTGCGCATAACCGATCCCCACACGGGTGGCCGAATATTGCTGGCGCTGTGCCTGCTCGGCCCGGTCGGCGGCGCGGTCGTGTACCACCGGGTCGCTTTCGGCTGCCGTTCCTACTGGCCGCTGGCGTCGGGCCTGGTCGCCTACAACGCAGCCTTCTTCATGGGCTTCATGAATTTCCTGCTCTCGCTGGGCCTTGCGCTGGTCGGTGCGGCCGCCTGGGTTGCGCTGCGCCGGCGGAATCGTTCCGGATGGAAAACGCTGGCCGGCGCGACCGCCGCGGTCGCGACCTTCTTCACCCACATCTTCGGGCTGGCCTTTCTATTCCTCCTGATCGGTGCGGAAGAGGCAGCGGAGGTCCGGAAACGCTGGTCATCGGGCACGGTCACCGTACACGATGTCATGCAGGCCGCGATCCCGATCCTGGTCGCGCTCGCTCCGGCGGCCGTGTTGTATCGACTCAGTCCGTTCGGCGACGCCGCCACGTCGCTCGGCGCGTGGCATGCGATCGTCAAATTGATGAGGCTGTTCAGCGCGTTCACGATACCGGGCTTTAACCTGACGATCGTGACTGCCGTCGCCTTCGTCGTCGCGCTGTTCGCCATGCGTCGTCATCTCGCATTCGCTCCGGGAATGCGGCTTGCGATTGCCGTGCTGGCAATCGTCTACATCGCCGCGCCGCTGCGGATGAAGGGAGGCTCCCACATCGATCTGCGGGCTGCGGTGATAATCGGATTGCTGCTGTTCGCGGGCGTGCAGCCGCGGATCGCGCGGCGCGAGGCAATGATGTTCGGCGTCGTCTTTGCAGCCTTGATTCTCGTCCGCTCGGCCTATGTCGCTGCGACGTGGATGGACAGCCGGGACGACCTTGCCGATCTGCGCGCGGCGATCGCCGGCGTCGAGCCCGGTGCGCGCGTGCTGGCCGCGACGGGATCGACGGAAGAACGGACGATGGCGCCTCCGGCGCGACGCACGCTGCCCTGGATCTACCGGCTGACCTACCACCTCCCGGCGTTGCTCCTCATCGAGCGCAGAGCGTTCTGGCCATTGTTGTTTGCCTACCCGGCGCAGCAGCCGGTGACCATTCTGCCGCCGTTCGATCGAATGTCTCACCCGCTGACGGAGCCGATCGACTGGAAGGTGCTGGCCAACGAACCGTTCTCGGCGAAAACCCTGCGATGGGCGCGCTACCTGGTCGACTGGCGTTCGAACTTCGACTATGTGCTGCTGATCGATCCAAAGCCTGGATTTCAGCCGATCGAGAAGCTCACGCCGCTCCATGACGGCGAATTCGCAAAGCTCTATCGGGTGGAACGGCCGGACGGGCTCGCGCCGCATCGAACCGGCAGCCAGACGGCGGCAGAACCTTTCGGCTATACGGCGCCGGCAGGCTCCGCGGCCGGCTCATCCGGCTCGGCTTCTGCCATCACGAATTTGAGCCCGTAGGTGTTGCCGCGACGCCAGACCACCTCGCAGGGATAGCGCTTGGCATGATCGGCGAGCAGCGTCAGCGCAAGGCGGTCCTTGACCTCGAACGCGACCTCGGTGGTGATCTTGGCGCCGCCGGGCGAAATATCGACCACCGCGCATTCGTTCTCGGTGGCGCCATCATCGACCGTGATCCACGCCGCACGGTTGTTGAGCTGGCGCCGCGGCTCGCGACTGACCTTGATCCGTGCTCCATTGCTCGCCATCGTCGTCGTCCTTGAAGACATTGGTCCTTGAAGACATTGGTCCTTGAAGACATTGGTCATTGAAGACATTGGTCATTGAAGACATTGGTCATTGAAAACTGGAATCCGCGCACGCCGATCGGCGTGCCGGCACAGAACCGCACCGGTCACAATGCCGTCCCCCCGTAAAGTCCGGCTTAGCGTGATCGCTTGAACTTTACCGGAATCTTGACGGGGCTTTTAGCGAACCGGGATTCCACAATATCATCAGCAGGATATCGGCTGCGCGAGCAGCCGTCGGCTTGACATCGAGACCACATAATTGGTGAAGTGGCGGCCGTGGCCCTCGCCACATCCCTGCAACAAGAGCGCTTCAAGCCGCCTTTCCGACGGAAACGACCCATGCTTCTCCCCCTCGCCGACGTGCCGCGCTGGTATGCCGAACGCAAGCCCGCTGATGCGATCGCGATCAGTCATGGCGCGGAGACGCTGACATGGCATCAGCTCGAGCGCCGCGCCAATGCGCGGGCGCGCGCCTTCGCCGCGAAAGGCGTCAAGCCCGGCGACTTCGTCGCGATCGGGCTGCCCAACAGCAACGCATTCTTCGAGACCAGTTTCGCGGTGTGGAAATGCGGCGCGACGCCGACCTCGCTGTCGTGGCGGCTGCCGCGCGGCGAGGCAGCCGCCGTGCTCGAGATTCTCAAGCCGTCGTTGGTGGTCGGCGGCGAGGCCGACTGGAATGCGCCGAACTCGCTGCCGGTGAATTTTGTGCCGGAAGGATTTTCCGAAGAGCCGCTCGATGCGCCGGTCGCGCGCTACTGGAAGGCGATGACCAGCGGCGGCTCGACCGGGCGGCCGAAGGTGATCCTCGATCACAACCCCGCGGTGATCGAGACCACGACGCCGCTGATGCTCGGGATTCCGCATCAGGCCTCGCTGCTCAACCCGGGGCCCCTCTATCACAACGCGCCGTTCATCCTGGCGCACTCCGCGCTGTTCGGCGGCGGCAAGCTGACCGGCATGGTGAAGTTCGACGCCGAGGAAACGCTGCGGCTGATCGAACGCGAGCGCGTGCAATGGGTCAATTTCGTGCCGACCATGATGCACCGGATCTGGGCGCTGCCCGACGAGGTGCGCAAGCGCTACGACGTCTCCAGCCTGCAGATCGTGTTTCACATGGCGGCTCCGATGCCGCCCTGGCTGAAGGAGAAGTGGATCGAGTGGCTCGGCCCGGAGCGGGTGTGGGAGCTCTATGGCGGCACCGAGCGGCAGGGCGCCTGCGTGATCTCGGGCGTCGAATGGATGGCGCACAAGGGCTCGGTCGGCAAGATCGGCGAGACCGCGAAGCTGCGCATCATCGGCGAGGACGGCAACGACGTTAAGCCCGGCGAGACCGGCGAGATCTATTTCCTGCCCAATGACGGCGCCGGCTCGACCTATCACTATCTCGGCGCATCGCCGAAGCGGCGGCCGGACGGCTGGGAATCGCTCGGCGATATCGGCCGGCTTGACGAAGAGGGCTATCTCTATCTCGGCGACCGGCTCGCCGACATGGTGCTGCGCGGCGGCGCCAACATCTATCCGGCCGAGGTCGAGGCCGCGGTCAGCGAGCATCCCGAGGTGCGTTCCTGCGTCGTGGTCGGATTGCCCGATCCGGAATTCGGCCAGCGTGTGCATGCGATCCTCGAACTCGCCGAGACTGCCGATGCGCAAGCGATCGCCGACGGCATGGGCGATTTCCTGAAAGACCGGCTCAGCCGCTACAAGCATCCGGAAAGCTTCGAGCGCGTCGGCACCGCGCTGCGCGATGATTCCGGAAAGGTCCGCCGCACCATGCTGCGCGACGAGCGCGCCGCCTGGATCAAGGACAACCGCGCCTTCCGCATCATGCCGGCACGTGCGGCAACAAAAACCGAATAGATTCGTTTGATCTTGCGAGGGGCAGGTCTGCACGCCAGATGAGCTGTGCAGGCCGCCGCGCAGGGTATATCATTCCATCTTCCCTGCCGGCAGAACCTCGCACTACTATGAGGTTCCAGCACGCTGCGCGCCAGGAGATCCCTAATGCCCTCCACCACCGAATGGAAAGTGCCAGCGGCCTTTCAGCCCCGCCCCGAGGATTATCGCTATGACCTCGATCGTGCACTGATGAGCGTGGTCGGGCTGCATTCGATCATTCCGCCTGACGCGTTCAGTGCCGAGACGCTCGGCACCGAGCGCACCGGCAACGGCGTGGTGATCGACCGCGGGCTGGTGCTGACGATCGGCTATCTGATCACCGAAGCCGCCACCGTGTGGTTGCATCTCGGCGACGGCCGCGCGGTCGAGGGCCATGCGCTCGGCTTCGATTTCGAATCCGGCTTCGGCCTGGTGCAGGCGCTGGGACAACTCGACATCGATCCGCTGCCGATCGGCTCGTCGGCGGCAACCCAGGTCGGCGACAATGTCGTGCTCGGCGGCGCCGGCGGCCGCACCCGCTCGGTCGCAAGCCAGATCGCGGCCAAGCAGGAATTCGCCGGCTATTGGGAATACCTGCTCGACGAGGCGATCTTCACCTATCCGGCGCATCCGAACTGGGGCGGCACCGGACTGATCAACAAGGACGGCGAGCTGATCGGCATCGGCTCGCTGCAGCTCGAACGCGAGCGCTCCAGCCGTTCCGAACATGTCAACATGATCGTGCCGATCGATCTGCTGCGCCCGGTGCTCGGCGATTTGCGCAAGTTCGGCCGCGTCGACCGGCCGGCGCGGCCGTGGCTCGGCATGTACACGACCGAGATCGACAACCGCCTGGTGGTGGTCGGCGTCGCCAGCAAGGGACCGGCGGCGCGCGCCGAGTTGAAGACCGGCGACGTGATCCTCGCCGTCGACGGCGACAAGGTGACCGGCCAGACCGGCTTCTATCGCAAGCTCTGGTCGCTCGGTTCGGCCGGCGTCGACGTGCCGCTGACCGTCTACCATGAGGGCGTCACCTTCGACGTCACGCTGACCTCGATCGACCGCATGAAGCTGTTGAAGGCGCCGCGGCTGCACTAGGCAAAAAAGAAGAGGCAGTGGCGATGAGCGAGGCCGTGGTCGACGACATCGTGGCCGTGCTGCCGCCGCTGTTGCAAACGCTGGAATCGCTGGCCTTCGTCGCGCGCAACCTCAACCCGCCGGACTTCGATCGCGTGATGCAGATCGCGGGCGAGCCGGAGCAAGCCTTGCAGGCGGTGCAGCCGCGGCTCGCCGATTGGCCGGAAAAATTCGCGCACATCAAGGTCGCGCTGGAGGCTGCGATCGAACCGGCGCTGGCCGGCTATGCGGGGCTGCGCGCGGTGCAGAACGGCCAAGGCGACCTCGTCAGCGTGTTCCGCGCGCTGCGCCATCTGCCGCGCGCGCAGGAGGCGCTCTATCCGCTGACCGAATTGCCGCCGGTCAGCGGCTTCTTCATGGCGCCGGATTTGCGCGAGGATGCCGGGCTGCAGGCGAAGCTCGCGGCCAAGCCCAACGCCGACACCGGCATCTTCCACGAGCGCAACGAACCGGGCAGCCGCGGCGGCTTCTCGATGTATGTGCCGGAATATTACACGCCCGACCGCGGCTGGCCGCTGGTGATGGCGCTGCACGGCGGCAGCGGCAACGGCCGCGGCTTCCTGTGGAGCTGGCTGCGCGACGCGCGCAGCCGCGGCGCCATCCTGGTGGCGCCGACCGCGACCGGCCAGACCTGGGCGCTGATGGGCGACGACAGCGACACGCCGAACCTCAACCGCATCCTCGACCAGGTGCGCGAACGCTGGAAGATCGACGAGACGCGCATGCTGCTGACCGGGATGAGCGACGGCGGCACGTTCAGCTATGTGAGCGGCCTCGATGGCGCCTCGCGCTTCACGCATCTGGCGCCGGTCGCGGCGACCTTCCATCCGCTGATGGCCGAGATGGCCGATGCGGACAGGCTGCGCGGCCTGCCGATCTTCATCACCCACGGCAAGCTCGACTGGATGTTCCCGGTGCAGACCGCGCGGCAGACGCAAGGCTTGCTGTCGGCCGCCGGCGCCAAGGTGACCTATCGCGAGATCGACGACCTCAGCCACACCTATCCGCGCGAGATCAATGCAGAGATCATGCAGTGGCTGAATGGTGGGTGAGCCGACGGCACTTGAACTCACCTCTCCCCGTCACCCTGAGGAGCACAAAGCGCGTCTCGAAGGGTCGACGGCCCGGCTGCGGCTGGCTCCGGTTGCGTCGAGGCCGTGCATCCTTCGAGGCTCGCAAGCGCTCGCACCTCAGGATGACGTGTGAGAAATTGTAGCGAGCAGCCTCGCCACGCCGTCGTCCTGGCGAAAGCCAGGACGACACTGAACACATTCACACTCTCTCAGGATGACGGTCATGGATTGGCCGTGAATAGAACAACACAACTCATGCGCCTGCGGCTTGCAAGGCCGCAACCGGGAAGACGGTTGACGATGCGGCGCACCGAGCGCTGGAACCACAGCGAACCCTCCAACGTTATCCTGCCGACAGCGGAGGGATTAAGCGATGCGGACGTTTTTCGGCATGATCTTGGGCGCGCTCCTGCTGGTTTGCGGCGTCTATGTGGCCGATTCGATGCGGACATCGAGCGTGGCCAATGGCGAGGTCGCGCAAGACACCCGCACCATCGTCAATTGGGACGTCGCGGCCCATGACTGGAATCTGCTGAAGGCGCGTACCCGCGAGCAGTGGGACAAGATCGCGTCGAAGTAATCGCTGCCGTCACCATCCGATCGTGGACGCCGCCAGCGCAGCGCCGAACCCGGCTCCCAGCGCGGCCCATTCCCGCGCCGTGATCGCCATCGTCACCAGCGCGACCACGGTCCCGATCAGGCCTGCCGGCCCGCCCGACAGGCAGCCGCCGACAATGAATGCAATGAACAGATTGCCGGGCGCGAGCCGGAGAAACCGCGCGGCGATGCCGTCCTCGCGCATCGATGCGGCGAGAACGTATCCGCCGGCGCGCATGGCATAGCAGGTGATGCCGAGGATGCAGATGACGCCGAGGACCTGCAAGTCATGCATCGCTCGGCTCCATCATGCTCACGAGCGTGCCGCAGCCGCCTCCGATCAGCATCGACCAGCTGGGATCGACAAAGCGGGCGACGAGCAACGCGGCAACGGCCGAGGTCAGCCACGGCCAGGGCGATCGCGCGTTCTTCCATTGGCTCGGAATAAGAGTCGCGATGAACATCGTCGGCAGCAACGCGGCGGCAAGCCTGAGCGGTCCGTTTGCCGCGAGCGGGGCGGCATAGGCGAGCGCGGTGCCGCCGACCCAGCCGACCGCCATCGGGATGCTTGATCCCAGCAGATAGCCTGCATCAGGTCCGTTGCGGTCGGCGTCCGCGCTCGTCATCAGCCACGACGCATCCGCGAGCAGAAACAGGCTGGGCAGCATCTTCCGGGGCGCCAATCCGCCAAACAGCTGGCGCAGATGGGCGCCCATCACTAAGTATCGTGAATTCGTGGCGATGCAGGCAACCACCATGGCAACGACCGGCAGCGGACTGGCCCACATGCTCAGCGTGATCGCCTGCGCCGTGGCGGAGTAGACCAGCAGGCTGAACAGGATTGCATGCGCCGCCCCCAGCCCAAGCCCCTTGTAGGTCAGCCCCATCACGAGGCCGGCGGCGCCGTTGCTGAGCAGGAAAGGCAGCGCCGCGACCAGGCCCCGCCTGAATCCGGCTGTCGTCATCGTGGGGACGCGTTGAAACTGTCGGGCACTTGTAATGGTCATGACCATTAGATTAGACTTGGTGAGAGGCCGTGATGTCAAGAGACCCCGCGCGGGCAGCGACGCAGTTCTTCGGCGGACGGGTCTGCCTTGACTTCGCCAACACGCTGGACTGGCGCACCTCCAACGATCCGCAGGAGCTGATCCCGGATTATGCGGCGCTGTTGGCCTGGAGCGAACGCCGCGGGACCTTGCCGCTTGCTGCGGCCACAAAGCTGAAAGCGCGGGCGGCGAGCAGCGAGGCCGCTCGCGCGATGCAGACGGCGTATGAGCTGCGCCGCGACATCTGGCGCATCTCGGACGCGCTGCGCGGCGACCGCGCCGTGAATCTTGGTCTCGTCAATCGATTGCTCGCAGCGGCGCCCCGGCAGCCCGACCTTGTGCGGCAGGACCGTGGCTATCGCCATGCGCTGGCAGGGACCGATTTGACGGAGCCGTTATGGCCGGTGCTGTGGTCGCTGACGGCTCTGCTGGCGTCCGACGACGCCAGCCGGATCGGATGCTGCGAGGCCGATGGCTGCGGCTGGTTCTTTGTCGACGAGAGCCCGAACCGAACCCGCAGATGGTGCTCGAGCGAGGTGTGCGGCAATCGCGAGCGCGCGCGGCGCGCCTATGCCAAGCGCAAGGGCTCCGCGTGATTGAATGCCAAGGGACTTAGTTCTGCTCGGTCTTGCGGCCCATATTGGCCTTGCGCGCGTCGGCGATCACCTGCTCGAACTGATCCATGCTGAGCACGCCAGGCACCCGATACTTGCCGACGATGAATGACGGCGTGCCGTTGAAGCCGAACGCCATCGCCTGCTCGTTGTTGCGCGACAGGATCGCGTCGATCGCCTTGGCGTTGGTGTCGAGATCCTTCTTCAGCCGGTCCATGTCGAGCCCGGCGCCCGAGAGCAGCTCGGCGATGCGCGGCTCGGTGATGCGCGAATTGACCGAGATCATCGCCTCATGCGCGGCCTCGAACTTGTCCTGGTACTTCGCCGCCAGCGCCATCCGCGCCGCCACCTTGGAGACCGGCCCGAGGATCGGCCAGTCCTTCAGCACCAGACGAACCTTGCCGTCGTCCTGCACCACCTGACGCAGCTCCGGCGCGAGCTTGCGGCAATACGGGCAGTTGTAATCGAACCACTCGACAATGGTGATGTCGCCCTTGGCATTGCCGATCACAGGAATATCCGGATCGCGCAGCACCTGCTCCTCGGTCAGGACCTTGTCGTCCTCGGCGCGCGCGCCGCCCGCGGCCAAGAGCGCGATGCCGGCACCGATCAAGCCGAGCGCACCGCGCCGGGTGGCAGCGGCGTCGATCAGGGGTGATGTCGTCAGATGGTTCATGGCTGGCTTCCGGAAGGGCCCTTCGCCCTTCTACGTTCAGGACACGTTGATGTTACGCAGCAGCATATAGATGGCCACCACGATAATCACAGTCGCAAAGACAATATTCAGGGCGCCGCGGCGTTCCGACAGGTGCCGGGCACTGCGGGTGCCCAACAGGCCGCCCGCGATGCCACCGGCGACGAATAGCCCCGCCAGGCCCCACGACACCAGCCCGGACCACGCATAGCTCAGGGCCGTGGTCATGCCGAAGGCGGTGACGGCCACCAGCGAGGAGCTGACCGCGTTCATGATCGGCATCCCGGTCGCCAGCATGAGCGCCGGCACGATCAAGAAGCCGCCGCCGATGCCGAAGAAGCCCGACATGGTTCCGGTCGCAAGGCCAAGGCCGATGATCGCCGGCATGTTGGACATCGAGATCTTGACGTCGGTCAACCCGACCCGTGCGCGGGTCTTCAGCATCAGGCCCGCGATCACCAGCATCACGATCGAGAACAACGCGAGCAGCTTCTGGCCCTCCAGCATCTTGCCGAGGATCGAGCCACCGAACGCCCCGAGCATGCCTGACAGCGCGAACACCAGCGCGCAGGACCAGATCACGGTGCCGCCGCGGGCGTGGTTGGAGAGATTGATCGCGGCGTTGGCGGCGACCGCGATCGCCGATGTACCGATCGCGACATGCGGCTCGGGCACGCCGACCACATAGACCATCAGCGGCACGGCCAGGATCGACCCGCCACCGCCGACCAGGCCCAGCGAAAAGCCGACCAGCATGCCCGATGCCAGCCCAAGCAGGCTTTGAGTTGCAGAGAAGACCAAGGGAGACAGACTCGCGTTTGCGGCGGCACCCTAGAAGGATTTGCTACCTGATGCCATACCGATAGCACAAAACCGCCATGCAGCCGGCATCAGCGCAGCAAATATGTCACGGCCAGCGGTACCAGCAGCGAGGTGACCAGCGCGTTCAGGCTCATCGCGATGCCGGCAAAGACGCCGGCGACCTCGTCGACCTGGAAGGCGCGGGCGGTGCCGATGCCGTGCGCCGCGATCCCGGCGGCAAAGCCGCGGCCGCGGAAGTCGGTAATCCCTGTGAAGTTCATCAACGGCGTGACGATGACCGCCCCCATGATGCCGGTGAGGATCACCGACACCGCGGTCAGCGAAGGATCGGCGTGCAGGGATTCGCTGATGCCCATCGCGACGCCGGCCGTCACCGATTTCGGCGCCAGCGACAGGATGATGTCGCGTGGCAGGCCGAACGCCCGCGCCAGCAGCACCACCGAGACGATCGCCGTCAGCGAGCCGACCGCGAGCGCGACCAGCATCGGCAGCACCGCGGCCGCCACCCGCTTGCGGTTCTCGTAGAGCGGCACCGCCAGCGCCACCGTCGCCGGCCCGAGCAGGAAGTGCACGAACTGCGCGCCGGCGAAATAGGTGGTGTAGGAGGTTTTGGTCAGCAGCAGGAAGGCGCCGATGATCCACAGCGAGTGCAGCACGGGATTGGCGAGCGGATGCCGCCGCGTCTTCAGCGACACCGCATCGGTCGCGGCATAGGTCAACAGCGTCACCGTCAGCCAGAGCAACGGCGACTGCGAGAGGTAGACCCAGAGCGAGAACGGGTTGTCGCTCACGGCGCCTCCTTGTCGCGCGAGAACAGGCTGCTCGCCGCGACGAAGGTCGCAACCGTCGCCAGCAGCGTGACGATCACCGATACCGCGAGGATCACCAGGATCGCCGTGCCGTGTTCGGCGAGCAGATCGAGCTTCTGCACCACGCCGACGCCGGCCGGGATGAACAGTAGCGACAGATTGGCGAGCATGCCGCGGCTGGCGCTCTCGACGCCGTCATTGCGGAGCGGCCCGCGCGCCAGCGCCGCATACCGGTCGCGCGCCAACAGCAGCAACAGCAGCAGCACCAGCCCGACCACCGGACCCGGCACCGGCACGGCGAGCGCTCGCACCATAACCTCGCCGACGAGTTGGCAGAGCAGGATCAGACTGAGGCTGGCGATCATGGCAGGGCGCTCGCGCGAAGCATCCAGCTATCAGGTCGGCACGACGGTAGCTTGTCAATGCACCAGGCCTTGAGCGCGTGCGCAGATGCTAGGCACTCTGGTCGCTGATCCGTTGCGCCTTTCTCAAACCCGTCATCCTGAGGAGCGCGGAACGCGCGTCTCGAAGGATCGACGGCCACCAGCCGGGCCGTTCATCCTTCGAGACGCGCGCAAGGCGCGCTCCTCAGGATGACGGAACAGAGGCTGCGTACGCTTTTATTGCACGCGCCTCTATTGCTCCCGTCTTTGCAACGCCATCAGCGTGCCGCTCATGGTCGCGACCAGCGTCTCGAGGCCGTCCTGCACGGCGTAGGCGCGGCCGTCGCAGACGGTCAGCGTCCGGCCGGGCTTGATCACAGTGCCGCGGAACACGAACCGCTCGCCGCGGGCCGGCGCCAGCAGGTTGGTCTTGAACTCCACGGTGAGGATGTCGGAGCCTTCGGGCATCAGCGTGAAGGCCGCGATCCCGCAGGCATTGTCGAGACCCGCGGTGATGATGCCGGCATGCACGAAGCCGTTCTGCTGGCAAAACTCCGGCGCATAGGGCATCGCGAGATCGACTTCCCCCGGCTCCATCCGCGCGATCGAGATCCCGAGCGTCTGCATCGCGCGCTGGCGTGCGAACGTATCGGCCGCGACCGCGCGAAAATCGGGATTCTTCGGCTCGAAGCGGGGCATCGCGGTCACGCGCTCACCGGTTCTGACGGCACGAGATGCGGCATCGCGGCGTAGCGGATCGCCGGCGCGAACGGTGCCGCCTTGCGCGCGGCGCGGTCGATATGCACGGCGGTGATCTCGCAGGTCGCGGCGACCTCGCCGGCTTCGGCGTTGCGCATCTCGTGCAGGATGCGGATCGACTTGTCGCGGAACTCGACCAGCCGGCTCTTAATCTCGACGAGATCGCCGGCGAGCAGTTCGCGCTTGTAGGAGATATTCTGCTGCACGGCGGCCATGCCGCGGCCGGACTCGCGCAGATAGCTCGGCGTCAGGCCGAGCCGCGCGAACATGTTCCAGCTCGCCTCGTCGAACTTGCCGACATACCACATGACGTTCATGTGGCCGATGTGATCGCAGTGCCAGGGATAGACCGTGCCGCGATAGGTCGCCTCGCCCTCCATGGTACCCCTCCCTCGATTTTTGATACGGTAGCGTATCAAGGACCAAGCAGGCTAGCAATACGGTACCGTATCAGACCCGCTCCGCGGAGATCACATGACTGAAAGCAAGGGCGACGCCTGGGTCGCGGCCGGCTTTGCCGAACTTGCGCATAGCGGCATCGACGGCGTCCGGGTCGAGGTGCTGGCGAAGAATCTCGGTGTCACCAAGGGCGGCTTCTACCGCCGCTTCAGGGATCGCGCCGCGCTGCTCGAGGCCATGCTGGTGCGCTGGCGCGACGGCCGCATCGCCGCGATAGAGAAGCAGACCGCGCTCGACGGCGCCAGCGCGCGGGAGCGGCTGAAGGCGATCATCACGCTCTATTCGGAGCGCATGAACGCCGAGGCGATGGCAGTCGAACTCGCGATCCGGCAATGGGCACGCACCGACGAGGCCGCCGCCACGGCCGCCGCGAGCGTCGATGCCGCGCGGCTGAAGCAGGTCGGCCAGCTCTACCGCGCCACCGGGATGTCGTCTGAAGAGGCCGATGCGCAGGCCTTCCTGTTCTACTGCTTCATCTTCGGCCAGAGCCTCTTGTTTCTCGAGCGCGGCGCGCGCAAGCGCGCGCAACTGCTGGCGCAATCGGCGGACAAGCTGCTGGCGGAAGGCCAGTAGCAATGGCGTCAAAGAAAGCGGCCGGCTTGCGCCGGCCGCTCGTCAAACGTCAGCTCCGGCCGGGCTCAGGCGCCCTTGAGCTTCTTGTTGCATTCGCTGTAATAGCCGCCGCCCTTCTGGATCCACTTCATGCCGCCATTGCCGCCCGTGGTCTTGTTGGCGTTGTACTGGTCGAGGCAGCTGTGCATGCGCTGCTTGCCTTCGGTCTCCTTGGCGTATTTGGGATCGACCGCGTTCGGAAACACAGCGGGTCCTGACGGGGCTGCCGGTGCCGCGGCGGGAGCGGCTTCCCGCTTGGCTTCCTTCGGTGCAGCCGGAGCAGGTGCGGCAGCAGTGGGCGGCGGAGCGGCGGGCGCCGCAGCCGGGGTCGCATCGGCGCTGCACTGGGCCTTGCGGAAATCATTCCACTTCTGGCCGTTGAGGGTGCCGGCCGACTTGGCCGCTTGGTACTTGGCGCTGCATTCCTGCGCGGTCAGGGCCTGTGCCGGCGCGCTCGCCGCAAAGGCTGCAAAGCCCGACACCGCAATCACGCACAACAATCTGGTCTGAATGGTCATCCCTAGTCTCCCGTCATCCCTGGTTTCCCGTTGGTTTCCCTTTGGGGCTTGCCTTGGGGGCATTGGCGTAAGACCATTATCCTAGCGCAACCCCGACTTGCGACAACGTGCGGGCGCGCCTGGGCGCTAAAATATTGTGGCGGCAGGACGTCGGCATGTTCATCCACGGTTCAGCATCGCCGCGCAACGTTTCGGCTCCTTTCCTCACGAGGTGCCCCATGAAGACGATTACCACGTTCGCGACCGCGACTGCCGTTGCCTCCCTGCTGCTGATGGGCGGGGCTTTCGCGCAGACTGCCGCGCCCGCCGCCAAGGACGCCGCTCCGGCGGCCACTGCGGCCAAGGCGCCCAAGGAAGCCAAGCCGCGCACCGCCGAGTCGCTGGAATGCTCGAAGGAAGCCGACGCCAAGGGCCTGCACGGCAAGGAGCGCAAGAAATTCCGTTCCGAGTGCAAGAAGAACGCGGCGGGCGGCGGTGCCGCCGCGCCCGCGGCGACGAAGTAACGCGCGGATAGACCTCGACGTGTCCCTCACCCTCCCCAACCGGGGAGGGTGAAAATCTGTGCGCCGCGCGAGTCGCTCGCGTTTTCCGGCGCAATGCTGCAATCGCGAGATGCATTTGTCCCGTGGTTGCGGATTTGCCATAAGGCGGCGTGACCCTGATCCGCGCTTCGATGGCATCAGCCATTCCCGACCGCAGCAAAGTTCTGAACGGGCTCGAGACCCTCGTCATCGGCGCCGGCGGCGGCTTGCTGTTTTTATGGGCGGAATTGCCGGGCGGCCTGATCTCGGGCGCGATGGTGGCGGTCGCGCTCGCCGCATTGGCCGGCCGGCCGCTCGCGGTGCCGCCGGTGCTGACGCAATCGGTGCTGCTGCTGCTCGGCATCTCGCTGGGCTCGCTGATGTCACAGCAATTGCTGCAGCACATGAGCTCCTATCCGCTGACCATCGGCCTGTTGGCCCTGGCGACCTTCTGCTCGACCTTCGGATCGAGCCTCTATCTGCAACGCGTCCATGGCTGGGACCAGACCTCGGCCTTCCTCGCCGGCAGTCCCGGCGCGCTGTCGCAGATCACGATCCTGGCCGCGGAAAAGGGCGCCGACGTCGCGGCGATCGCCGTGGTGCAGACCATGCGCGTCATCATCCTGACCGCGGCGCTGCCGCTGGTGCTGGCACTGACCGGGGTGACGCATGCCGCGCCGCCGCCCTTGCCGACCACGGTCGCCTCGCCGTTCGGCCTCACAGCCCTGGTCGCCTTGTCGATCGGCGTATCGCTGCTGCTGCGCTGGATCAAATTCCCCGCCAGCTGGATGTTCGGCGCGATGCTCGCCTCCAGCCTGCTGCACGGCTCGGGCCTGATCGATGGCGGCCTGCCGCCGTGGCTCCGCAACATCGCGCTGGTCGGCATCGGCGCCATTATCGGCACCCGCTTCGCGCGGATGAAGACCTCGACCCTGCTGAGCCACGTCAATGCCGGGCTCGGCTCGTTCGCGATCGCGATCCTGATCTCAGCCGTGTTCGTCGCGGTGATCGGCTTCACCACCCATGTGCGGCTCGCCGACGTCGTGGTCGCCTTCGCGCCCGGCGCGATGGACGCCATGCTGGCGCTGGCGCTGACGCTGCATATCGACCCGATCTTCGTCGGCGCGCATCATCTGTCGCGCTTCCTGTTCGTCACCATCTCGACGCCGGGCATCATCCATCTGTTCGGCCGACCGCAGGACGACGTCGACGATTAGAAGCTCTCCGTCCCGTCATCCTGAGGTGCGAGCGGAGCGAGCCTCGAAGGATGAACGGCCCGGCCGGTGGCCGTGCATGCTTCGAGGCGCGCTACGCGCTCCTCAGCATGACGGATCAAGGGAAGCGGCCGCGACCTCAGGCCTTCGCGGCCCGCATCACGCCCCAGCCGGCGATCGCGGCCATCAACAGCGAGATCAGCACGTTGTAGCCGGCGAGCGAGATGCCGAGGAAGCGAAACTGCACCTCATCGCAGCGGACCACCTTGACCTTGTCGAGCTGGTCCAGCAGCGAGCCGGCCTTGCCGAAATCCACCATCGGGCCGGTGCAATCGGTCGGTCCCGGCCAGAATCCCCATTCGACGCCGGCGTGATAGCTGCCGAGCCCGGCATTGGCGAGCGCGGCAAGACCGAGGATCGCAAGGCCCGCCAGCAGCACCGGACGCGGCGCGCCGCGGGCGGCGGCGAGCGCCACCACGGCGCCGAGCGGGACCGCGAGGTAATAGGCGTAGCGCTGCTCGAGACAGAGCGGACAGGGCATGATCTCCAGCACGAGCTGGAAGAACCAGGCGCCGGCCAAGGTCGCCGCCGCGATCACGGCAATCGCCAGGGCCGAGGCCAGCGCGGGATTGCCGCTCGCCGAAGCATGCGACGGATGGGCGGTGGCAATCGTCACGGCGGTCCTCCTGGGAGCGTCATTCGGGAGGGTCATGGCCCTGCTCCATGCTCGATTGCGGTCGTATCGCGCGAAATTACCGCTGTCGAGGCGCCGGACATTCACATCCGCGCGGGTTGACCGTGACGGGCCGCCCGCTATAGTCCGCCGCGCTTCGCGACCCCGGCCCTTCCCGGTCTGGACCATCGCGAATGCCCCTGTGGCGGAACTGGTAGACGCGCTCGACTCAAAATCGAGTTCCGCAAGGAGTGCTGGTTCGATTCCGGCCAGGGGCACCACGGAAAAAATCTCAGTTATAACAATAACTTAAGACGCCAGTTCGATTCCGGATTTCGCCAAAAACTGTCGCGGCGAATTGAAAATCCAAGCATAAGCCCACTGCAGCGGTTCACCTTGCAGGTATTTTTGCTGGTATCGCCAAGCCAGACGCGCTGCGGCGAATTTCGCTATTCCGAACGATGGAATCGAGCAGATGGCGCGCAAGAATGATGGCCCTGTGGGTCCCACAGCAGATCTCACTAAGCTCGACTGCCGCCGTGCGATCGAAATTCGACATGAGCTACGGACCGCCGGCGCTTTTCGACTCGCGCACGAAGCGGATGAAGCATTGGGCTGATCGGAACTCCTTCGATGCCAAGAAGTCGATGCCGACAAGGTAGGCGCGCAGGCTTGAGTCTCCTAACGTCAAGCTGGTTGAGCTTGCCGAATGCAACCCGCGGCAAGCCGAGGTGATCGTCGTCGAAAGCTTGCGCCTGAAGTGCCGGAGAGCGGATCGATTTCGCAGCGCTCTTGCAACGCGTTGCGCTTGGCCACCTGAGTAAACCGCCGCGCTTACATACGCCCTGACCAAGAGACCGTCTGCGCTCGTGACCGCTGCCCTCAAGGCGAAGGCCACACGTTCGAATCGCAGGATTCCTTTCAATTTACGACACTAACTAGCCGGTCGAGTGACCGCTGACCTCGTCAGGGCCTTGCCGCAGCCGCCATTGCAGCAACGAAAAGGATGGATCGGACTCCGGGTGATGCTCGAAGACCCCCTTAACCTCAGTACCGATGACCACGGTCTGGCGGGGATCGCCCAGCAGATTACCCACCATACGCACGCCACCGGCGTCTGGTAGCTCGACGAGCACCGCGACGTATGGACCATGCTGCTTCAGCGCCGGGTGCGAGGGATGCCAGACGCGCTCCCAACTGAAGATGCGGCCGCTCGCCTCGACCTCGGTCCATGTGAGCTCAAAGGCATGACAATGATGGCAGATCCATTCCGGCCCGAATTGCCAGGAACTGCAGCGGGCACAGCGTTGCACCAGTAGGCGGCTTTCCCGCAGGCCAGCCCAATAGGGCGCCGAGAGCCCATCTGGCTCGCTGACTGGGATGGGTAATCCGGCAGGAAGATAGCGCGCATTGAGGGGCCCACTCATAAGGTCGCCTCCGAGGCCAAAATGAGGTTGCTGGCCGGCGTCACCATCGGGCCGCCGATCACCAGCGCCACATCGTTTCGTCGAACTTGGTTCGTCGAAGTTCCGCGTACCTGCCGAACGGCCTCCAGAACGAGCTCAAATCCGTGCATATAGCACTCCGCTAGATTGCCCCCGCTGGTGTTGAGCGGCAGCCGCCCGGACGGCGCGATCAGATTCTCGAAGGTCAGAAACTCGTTGGCCTCCTCGGGCTCGAAGAAGCCGTGCTCCGCCAGCGCCAGTACGACGCCGCCGGTGAAATTCTCATAGGCCTGGACTACGCCGATATCCGATGGCCCCACCCCGGCCATGCGATAGAGATCTGGGGCAACGGTGTCGAAGCTCGCGGTAGCATAGAGTGTCGCGTTGTGCGCAGTCGCCCCTGCGCGATGCCCGGAGCCGAAGGCCGCACCGAGCAGATAGGTCGGCTTGCGCTTGAAGTCGTTGGCGCGCTCCGCCGATACCAGTACCAGGGCCGCTGCGCCGTCATTCTCCATGCAGCAATCGTAGAGATGGAAGGGCTCCACGATCCAGCGCGAGGCATCGTATTTCCCGACGTCCAGCGGCTTGCCATGCATCACGGCGCGTGGATTGGCTTGGGCATGGTGATAGGAGGCAAGCGCAATCGCGCGCAATGCCTCTTGGCGCACACCGTGCTCATGCATGTAGCGCTGCACCCGCATGGCAAAGCGCTGCGGCGGCGCCAGCACGCCATACGGCATCAGATAGGAGCGTTCGCCCGAAACCGTGTGGATCTCGCCCGCCTTCCCGAACCGGCCATATTGGCCCTGCGACAACGCGCGGAACACCACGACACAATCGGCGAGGCCCGCGACGATCGAGGCGGCCGCATTGGCAACCGCCGCGCAGCAGCCACCGCCCCCTCCGCCCCATTGCATGGTCGCGGAGCGCAATCGATGCGTGCCCAGCGCCGCGGCCAGCCGCGACGCCTCGCTGCGATCGTCGCTGTAGGACGAGAACCCGTCGATCTCGCGCGGATCGAGTCCGGCATCCTCGCAAGCCGCCAGAATGGCTTTCAGTGCCAGCTTGAATTCCGGGTCGGGGGATGCACCGTGGCGATAATATTCCGTTTCACCGATCCCGATCACCGCGACACGACCCCGCAGCGTCCGTTCGTCCCTCGCGCGCGCGGTCACGACTTGGCATCCCGTCGCGAGGGCTGGCTGCCGAAGGCCCCGTCTGCGGCAAGGCGCGCGATCTTCGCCTCGTCATAGCTGAGCAGCTCACGTAGGACGCTTTCGGTGTGCTGACCGACGGCAGGTGCCGCAACGGGATCAACGATCGGCGTCCGTGAGTAGCGGATCGGCAGGTTCACATTCGGCACCCATCCCACGGTCTCGTGCGGGATCCGGGTGACGATCCCACGCTCCCTCGCCTCGGGTGAACGGATCGCCTCGCCGACAGTGCGCAGCTGCCCGCAGGGCACACCGGCCGCCCGCATCCGCGACTGCCAGTGTGACCAGGGCTGCCGGACAAAGGCATTGCCGAGGATCGCGAACAGTTCCTCCCGTCGGCGGATCCGATCCGGACCCGTCGCATAAACCTCGGCCACCGCAAGATCTTCGCGCTCGAGCACCTGCGCCATCAGGCGTTGAAAGATCTTGTCGTTGCCGCAGTTGATGTAGAAGCAGCAGTCGCTGGCCTGAAACACACCCGACGGGCACGTGTCCGGACTCGTGTTGCCGCTTCGCTTCGGATTGGCACCGCTGAACAGCGACTGCATGGTCGCGTAGCCGGTCATCAGGACCGCATTCTCGAACAAGGAGACCTCGATCGCCTGGCCCTGCCCGCTGCGCTCGCGCGCCAGCAAGGCGCCGAGGATCGCGTTGCTCGCCATCATCGCGGTGCTGATATCCATCACCGGCGATAATGCGCGCACGCCCTCGCGGTCGGCATAGCCGTTCATGGAGACAAAGCCGCTCTCGACCTGCGCGATTGGATCGAAGCCGAGCCGGTCCGAAAACGCCCCGTCGCGGCCATAGGCCGACACAGAGCAATAGACGATCTCGGGTTTGATCTTGCGGCAGCTCTCGTAATCGAGCCCCAGCCGCGCCATCACATCAGCCGAAAAATTCTCGACCACGACGTCAGCGGTCGCGATCAGCTCACGGGCGACCTTCAGGCCCTCAGGCGATTTGAGATCGAGCGCGACGCTGCGCTTGTTGCGGTTGGTCCAGAGAAACGGCGCACCGTGTCCGAGATCGGGGTGCATCGGGGGATAGCGACGCAGATCGTCGCCACGGCCCGGCGCTTCAATCTTGATCACCTCGACACCCATGTCGGCGAGGATCATGGTCGCGAACGGCCCCGCGATGAAGTGCGAGAAATCGATCACCCGGATCCCCTCGAGCGCCTTTGGCGCATCGGATGGACGCGGCGTGTGCTCGGGGAAGTCGGTTTCAAGCTGGTCCAGCATCACAGGTTCCGTGCGTTTGAGTCCAGGTTCATGAAGCGTTCGACCGTCAATTGCTCTTCGGCTCGACCAGCGAGCAGCCGCCTTGGTCGAGCGGCCGGAAGGCTTCGGGGCCTGTGAGCACGCCGACCTGCTCCATCAGGTCCCACTTGCTCTTCGAGACACTCGGGCTCTTCACCTTGAAGATGTACATGTTGTGGATAGCGCGGCCGTCCGCGCGGACCACGACCGGACCGAACAAAGCATCGTCGACCGGCTTCTCCTTCAGCTTCTGAATGACCGCCGGCGCGTCGTTGGTTCCAGCCGCCAACGCCGCGTTCAGATAGGCAAGGACCGAGGAATAGACGCCAGCATGGAACGCGGTCGGCGACTGCCCATGCTGACGCTCGCTGAACCTGGCCGACCAGGTGCGGCTGGCGTCATTGAGGTTCCAGTAGAACGGCTGGGTGACAATCAGTCCCTCGCCGACCGCAAGGCCGCTCGACTCCACATCGTTGGTGGTGGTCAAGAGCGCCGCAAAGGTACGTCCACTCTGTTTCAAACCGAATTCGGCGGATTGCTTGATCAGGCTGACCGTGTCACCGCCGGCGGTCGCAAACGCAACCACATCGGCACCCGACCCCTCAGCCTGCAGGATGAATGACGCATAGTCCGCATTGTTGATGGGTACATTGACCGACCCGAGCACGGTGCCGCCGCCGGCGCCGATCACCGCCGTTCCGTCGCGCACCATCGACTTGCCGAGCGCATTGTCGGTCGCGATGAAGTACCATTTCTTGCCGCCGTGACGCACGAGATAGGCACCGATGGTGTGCGAGGCCGCCCAGGTGTCGAAGGTCCACTGGATCGTGTTGGGCGAACAGTATTTCCCGGTCAGGTCCGAGGACGCGGCACTCGACGCAATCAGTGCCGCCTTGGTGCCGCGCACGACTTCGTTGACGGCGAGCCCGACGGCCGAGTTCGGCACGTCGGCGACCGCATCGACCTTGTCCTGGTCGATCCAGCGGCGGGCAATTGCGGCGCCGACATCCGCCTTGTTCTGGTGGTCGGCGGAGACGATCTCGACCTTGAAGTCGGGATGAAGCCGCATGAAATCTTCTGCGGCCATTTTGGCCGCCGTCACCGAACCTTCTCCGGCATTGTCGGAGTAAGGACCAGACGTGTCGTTGAGCACGCCGATCTTCAGGGAACGCTCAGCGTCCGCCGACGCAGGCGAACTGGCCCAAACAGCCAGAAGGGCTATTCCTGCAATGCGCAAAAGATACTTCATCGTTTCCACTCTTAGTGACGTTGTTGTTCTAGAGATCGAGCACCAGCGTGCGGGATTTGGCACCCGAGCAGCAGATCATGACGCTCTTGTTCGCCGCCTGCTCTTCCTTGCTCAGGAACTGGTCGCGATGATCGGGTATGCCCTCGAGCACGCGCGTTTCGCAGGTACCGCAGACCCCTTCGGTGCAGGCGTAGTTCGCGGCAACTCCGGCATCCAGCAACGCATCGAGGATCGTCTTGCCGGGCTCGACTGCAATCGTGCGGCTGCTTCGCGCCAGCTTGATGTCGAATCCGCCTTCGATGGCGGGCGCTTCCCGCGCTTTGAAATACTCCAGATGCACGTGATCGGCCGGGCGACCGGCAGCCGCCGCCTCGAATGCCTCGAGCATGGGTACCGGACCGCAGCAATAGAGATGTACGTGCACTGGCGCGCCTCTGACAATTGCCGGCAGATCGAAGGGCCGTCCCGCTCGCTCGTCGTCGAAATCGACCTGCGTCTTCGAGCGATTGGACCGAAACGTCGCGAGCTCGTCGAGGAACGCGGCGGCGGTACGCGTCCTTGCGGCGTAAAACAGCTCCCAGCTGCGTCCAAGCGCCTCCAGCCGTCGGATCATCGACAGCAGCGGCGTGATGCCTATTCCGCCTGCGATCAGGATCGAATGCTCGGCGTCCTCGTGCAGCACAAAATTGTTGCGCGGTTTCGAGATCGTCATGATGTCCCCGACCCTTACGGTGTCATGGACAAAACTCGACCCTCCCCGGCTTTCCGCATCCTTGTTGACCGCAATGACATACCGGTGCCGTTCGCGCTGATCGTTCACCAGCGAGTAGCTGCGGAGCATGCCGTTCGGCAGATGCAGGTCGATATGACTGCCGGCGGTGAAGGGCACCAATTCGGTGCCCGTTCGGGCAATCAGCTCGTAGGAATTGATCCGCTCGGCCTCGAGGCAGATCCGCTTGACAAGCACCTCCTGCGTGTCAGCCATATGGTTGGATGGGCTCACAGCTCGTACCCGAAATCGGCGCCGAGCTTCGCCCGCATGAATGGTGCGCCGACATCGACCCAGGAATCCTCCGGCGGCAACCGCAACGATACGGCCCGCACCATGAAGACGTCGGGGTCCGACACCCCCTTCGGCCTGATCGCGTGATCACGATGGGCGCCGAGCGCTTCCAGAATGAAGCGCCGCGTCATCGCGATGCCGGTATCGCTCGAGCAGAGCGTCTCCTTGGTGCGATCGAAGATCGGCGAGACACCACTCTGGCAGGCGCCGTCCTGCACCCAAAGGCCGGGCAAGCCGGAGAACCAGGTGGTCCGCTGCGCCTCATCGTCGAATTGGAAACCGTTCTGCGGATTGTATTTGGTCCAGTAGCCCGCGTACGGGACCGTCACCGGGTGCTCGACGAGGGCGTGGCGGCTGGCGTGACCGCTCTCGCGGCCCTTATGTCCTTCGACGAACACCTGCCGCGTCTTCTCCGGCAGCGGCGCCGACGGATGATAGGAGAACATGATGCAGAGCGTGTTCTCGTCATCGATCGGCACCCAGGCGTGCCCGCTCAGATCCGGGAACGGAGACAGCGGGGGCACCAGCGTGTAGAACGGCAGAAGGAACTGGTTGACGCGCCAGTACAGCGTGTTGGCATCGTAGTTGCGCCGCGCGGCGATGCTCATGCCGAAGTCCTGCTTGATGCATTCGAAGGTCGGCCGCAGGTCGCGCTTCTGGATCCAGGCGCTCGTCGTGCCCTGGGCGTCCAGCCGCCCGTGCAGCAGCGGCGCGTGCGCCGAGTCGATCTCACCCTCGACCGCCTGCAGCCAGTTGCACTCCTGGACCCGAACCGAGATGTGCACCTGCTCGGCCGGCACCAGATTCCATTCGAGGTTCGGCAGCGGCGGAAGCTCGGCCTGGTCGGGACCCATGTAGGTCCAGATCATCCCGTTGCGTTCCCTGCAGGGATAGGCCTTGATCCGCACCCGCTCCTTGAGGCGGCTGCGCACCGGCTCCGCCGGCATGTCCGTCACCGCGCCGGTGACGTCGAATTTCCAGCCGTGATAGACGCAGCGCAGCCCGCAATCCTCGTTTCGCGCAAAGACCAGCGGCGCGCCGCGATGCGGGCACGCCTGGTCGACCAATCCGATGCGCCCCTCGGAATCCCGAAAGGCGACCAAATCCTCACCCAGCAGCCGGATGCGCTTCGGCTGCCCGTCTTTGGCGAGATCCGCCGACGGCAGGAAGGGAATCCAGTACAGACGAAACAGGTCACCGAGCGGCGTGCCCTTGCCGACCCTGACCAGGCGTTCATTGTCTTCGCGCGAGAGCATGGGTTTGCCTCCTTCAATTGCGTGTGGCCGGGCCCGCCGCCCCGCCGAGAAGCGCGGCGACGCGGTCGGACAGTCCGAGATCCTGTGCGGTCCAAAGCGGATCGGATGCGGTGAGTGGCTTGCGCGGAATTGGAGGCTGCTTGCCCTCCTCCACGAGGCCGACGATCAATTCGATACGCCGCCGCTCCAGCTCCCGCAGGGCGTCCTCAACGACGGCGGCCTCGGCCGTACATCCCGGCAGCTCCGGATAGGTCAGGCGAACCCGCCACTGCCCGGGTTCGGTTTCAACCGCCTCGGCCTCAAGCAGATAGGGAATCGACAGCAGCTCACGCAGGTCCAAGTTCAACCTCCCTGCACGACGTCTCCGCGTTGATACGTATACGTACTACATGGTGAAGAGGCTGACAAGAGCCGGGAGCGATTGCATCGTTCGGGAGCAAGCTTGGGCGGCGGTTGACCGCAGGGTTGAGGGCAATCAGCCAAGCTGCTAACGGCTAAGGCGAATTTGTAAATCGCAGCTAGGGTTTAGCGACGGCATGGCAGCCGATAGGGCAACGAAGATTGGTTCGGCCGCAGACATTGCGCGCAACTGGCAGCTGGAAGGCGGAGTCGGATTTCTGCTGCGGCTGCTGGAGGCCCGTTACGACGGGCTCTATCAAAGCATGACGCGGCAGAGCGACATCACGCCGCGACAGTTCGGCGTGCTGATGGCGCTTTACCAGTTGGGCCCCCTCACCCCCTCCGTGCTGGCGGACCGGATCAGTTGCGACCGCAACACGCTCAGCGAAATGCTGAAGCGGATGGTCGCGCGCCGGCTGGTCTCCAAGAAGGACAACCCGGAAGACCGCCGCTCGCTGCAGGTGCAGATCACGGCCAAGGGCGAGGAAGCCCTTCTGGCGGTTATTCCGGCCGCGGCCGAGTTGCAGAACATCATGCTGGCTCCGCTGCGCAAGGAAGATCGCGCGCATTTCCTGAAATGCCTGCTGGCGATCGCGAAGGCTCCGCCGCCGGACGCGCCATCGGACAGTTGAGATCGCGATGCCCGCCCTCCTAGGCCGGCGCCTTGCCGAACGTACCGGCAGCAGCGAGTGCCGCGATCGCCTCCGGCGACAGTCCGAGGATTCGCGACAGCACATCGTCGCGCTGCGCGCCGATCCCAGGAACGTGACGTCCAATCGGCGTATCGGCCCCGGACATCTGCCATGGCGCATTGACGCCGACGAATTCACCGGCACCATCCGAGACCGTCCCGAACACACCACGCTGGCGCAGATGCGCATCGGTCAGCGCCGCGCCCGGCGTCCGGTACTCGGCGCAGGGAACGCCGGCCCGATCGAGCGCCGCGATGCATTCAGCAACCGTGTGGCGCTCGGTCCATTGCTCGATCACCTGCATCATCGCGGTCCAGTTGGCGCCGCGTGCAGGAATGGCCGTGAAGCGCGGATCGTTCGCCAGCTCGTCCTGCCCCGTGACCTCACACAACGCCGCAAAATTGCGCGGGGTGACCGGGGCGATCAGGATATCGCCATCGCGCGTGCGGACCGGCCCATAGGTCGGACGCCGCGAGCGGATCGGGAATTGCGCTTCCTGCAGCTCGTAGACCAGCAGGTTCAGCATGCAGTCCATCAAGGCGACGTCGACGCGCTGCCCCTTCCCGGTGCGTTCACGCTGGACCAGCGCGGTCTGAATCGCGGAGTAGCCGAAAATGCCACCAAGGATGTCGGCGACAAAGATCGCGCCGGCCGCCGGACGATCGCGATCACCGGCGTATCGCATCAGGGAGTGATCGAACCCGCTCTCGGCATGCACGATCATGGCGTAAGCCGCGCGCCCGGCCGCAGGGCCTGACTGGCCATAACCCGAGATCGAGCAATAGATCAGGCGCGGGTTGATCTCGCGAAGCGCCTCGTAGCCAAGGCCGAGGCGGTCCATGACACCGGGGCGGAAATTCTCGACGACGATGTCCGTCTCTACGACCATGCGATGCACGAGCTTGATGGCATCAGGATTCTTCAGGTCCAGCGCCAGGCTGCGCTTGCCGGCATTGAGCTGACCGAAATACGTGCTGTGGCCTTCACGCAGCGGCGTCCGCAGCCGCATGTCGTCACCTTCCGGCGGCTCGATCTTGATGACCTCGGCGCCGACGTCGGCGAGCAGCCGCGCGCAATAGGGCCCCGCCACCATGATGGAAAAATCCAGCACCCGCACATCGGCGAGTGGCGCCCTGTCGCTATCCTTCTGCATCCGATCTCTCCTACCTCGGCAGCCCGAGCGCCCGCTGCGCGATCAGGCTGCGCTGAATCTCATTGGTCCCGATGCTGATCACCCACATTAGCGAATGCCGCAGATTCTGCTCGAAGCGACCGTTGTCGATCGCGCCGGGCATTTGCTCGGACAGCGCGGCACGCATCCCGAGAATGTCGAGCGCGGCCTCGCCGAAACGCTCCATGAGTTCTCCGGAGAACACCTTGCTGATCGCGCCGTATTCCGGCGGCGTCACGCCATCGGCGGCAAGCTCGGCGCAGTGCATCATCAAGAGACGGCCGATCTCGATCTCGGACGCCAAGATCGCCATCTTGTCGCGGACGATCGGATCATCAGCCAGCAAGCGATCGCCTTCCCTGGCCATCACATGCGCGCGCAGCTGTTCGAAGGCGTACGCCACCTTCAGGACGATCCCGCCACCGACCAGCCCTCGCTCGAAGGCCAGCGCGCCAGTCAGCACCTTCCAGCCGCCATTGACCTCGCCAACCAGGTTTTCGGCGGGAATGCGAACATTGTCGTAGAAGATGTTGGCAAACGTGCCGTCATACATGGTGACAGACGGACGGGGCGTGATGCCCGGCGCGTCCATCGGCACGATGAACATGCTGATGCCGGCGTGCGGCGGCTTGGCGTCCTTGTCGGTTCGCGCCGCGAGGAACATGTATTTGCCCCACCAGGTGGTGGTCCAGATCTTCTGGCCGTTGATCACCCAGTGGTCACCGTCCCTGATCGCGCTGGTGCGCAGCGCCGCGAGGTCCGAGCCCGCCTGCGGCTCGCTGTAACCCATGCCGTGCATGGCTTCGCCGCGCAGGATTTCCGGAAGGTATCTTTGCTGCTGTTCGGGAGTACCGAACATCATCAGCGCATTGGCCTGGATCGCCGCGCCGATCCTCGGTGCCTCGGCCCGCTCCATCGTCTCCATGAAGGCGATCTGCTCCAGTGGAGAACGTGCCTGGCCGCCGAACTGCTCTGGCCATCCGAGGCCGATCCACCCGGTCTCACCCATGTTGCGGGCGAATCCGGCATCGAACTCGCGTTTGGCGAACGGCCTCTGGTCAAACGCTTCCTTCGTGCTTCCGGACCAGTTTTGCTCGACCCAGAGCCGGACCTGCTCACGCAACGCATTTCCAGCCGACCCAAGATCGTACTGCGGCAGCCCTGCACCGCCGGCGTCGAGCAGCCGCGCGGCCAGTCTGCGTTTTACATCCGAAGCCCCGCCGAGCGCGATTGTATCCAGATGCACGCGCTTGAAATGGATTGGCGCCTCGTGCTCCTCGGCATAGCCGATCGCACCAAATGTATGCTGGGTCTCCAGCGAAATCCGACGCAGCGCATCGCTTGAAAACACCGATGCACAGTCCGCGAAATATCGCCAGTCGTCATCGCCGCGATCATGGAGTCTGGCGACATGCTCCAGGACGAGCCTCACGCCCTCGAGCGCGATCAGGCTATTTGCGAGCTTGTGCTGAATGGCCTGGAATTTTCCGATCGGCTGGCCGAACTGATGCCGTTGCTTGGCGTAGTCCACGGCGAGCTCAAATGCTCGCCGGGCGGCGCCATAGGCACGCGCAGTCAGTGCGACCTTGGCCTTGAGACGGAGATCGCCGAGATCGACCGTTCCTACGGGAATGAGCGTGACCGGCGCTGCGTTCAGCCTGATCTCGCAAGACCCCCACGCCCCCATCGCGCGGGTTGCGACGCTTTCGACACCGGGATTTCCAAGATCGACCAGCGCGAGGTGGGCCTGACCGAGCGCGACCAGAAGATGCGTGGCGCTTCCCCCCGCCTCGACAAAGCGAAGCACGCCCGTTGCCTTGAGGTCGGTGACCTCGATCGAGCCCGTACCGGGATCCGGATCCAGCGCACCGAACGAGAAGGCGACGATAGCTCCCCCGGAGTGCAGCCGCTCCAGGAGATCCACCACGACGTCGATCTGCGATCCCGAGATCGCAAGATTGGCGAGCGCCGCGGACCACATCGGCGCGAGACATCCGGCGCGGCCAAGCTCTGTCATGATGACGAGAATTTCGGCGAGCCCGCCCTCGTCGCCCTCTGCCCCGAGCACGGCTACGCCCTGCCCGACCAGCTTGCGCCAGATCGCGGATAACTCGTCCGGCGAGGACGATGCCGCTGCGCCACGCGGACGCCAATGCTCATCGAGGAATCCGCGCAGGGAGTCGCGCAGCATCCCCGTGACATCGTCGCTCGACAGTTCAGTTGCAACCATGGGTCCGGCCTACGCCTGGCCGAACCGCGGCTTGCGCTTCTCCTTGAACGACATGGTCGCTTCCTTGTGGTCGGCGGTCTCGAACGTCACCTGCTCCAGCGCCATCGAGGCCTCCAGCAGCATGTTCACGCGCTCCTTGACGATCTGGTTGATCGAGAGCTTGGTCCAACGAATGGCCCAGGTCGGACCGCTCGCGAGCTCGACCGCAATCGCGCGGGCCTTGGCCAATACCTCGCCGCGCGGCGCGACATGGTTGACCAGCCCGATCCGCTCCGCCTCATTGCCCTTCAGCAGCGTGCCGCGGATCAAGAATTCCTTGGCCTTGTTGATGCCCACCAGCAACGGCCAGATCACCGTGCCGCCGTCGCCCGCGACCAGGCCGACACGCGACACATGAGTGTCGCCAATCCGCGCATCCTCGGCCATCACCGTGATGTCGCAGAGCAGCGCATGGGTCGCCGCAAGGCCGATGGCGTCGCCGTTGATCGCGGCGATGATCGGCTTGTCGAGCTCGAGCTGCCGGGTGACGCCGCGCCGGCTGATCATGGGGTCGTGCACCTCGCCCTCTTCGAGCACGTCGCCGCCCGGCCGCTCCGACATCGCCTTGACGTCGCCGCCGACGCTGAAGAAGTCGCCGGCACCGGTCAGCACCACCGCATTGACGGCGTGATCGTCGGCGAGGTCGTCCCAGATCGTGCGCAGCTCGCGGATCAGTTTCTGATTGATCGCATTGCGTGCCTGCGGGCGGTTCAAGGTCACGGTCGCGACCTTGTCCGCAACCTCGACCGTCAGGCATTCATATTTGGCGTAGCTGGACACGTTTGCCTCCATTGTTATTGCTGTTTAGGTGTTGATTTATTGGCGAGAACGGCGCGCTAGCGGCGCATCCCGGGCTGCACGTCGGCCAATGCGACATGTAGCGACATGGCTCCCGGATCCTGCTCCAGCATTCGCTGCACGGCTTCTAGGTGCGATCGCAGCAGCCGGCTCGCCAGCGTCACGTTTCGTTCGCTCAGCGCCGCCAGGAATTGCCGCCGTTTCTCCGCCAGCCGAGCCATCGCGACCCCGCTCGAGGCGACCTTGGCATAGACGAAGCGCATGTGGATCTCGGTGACGGAGTCCACGATCATGGCAATTACCTTGTTGCCGGTCGAGGCTGCGAGCAGCTTGTAGAATTCGCGGGAGCATTCGACCCGATCGAGCAAGCGGCCCTCCTTTGTGGCAAGCTCGGTCCGCTCGATATTGGCTTCCAGCGCGTCGAGGTCGGCGCGGCGCGCATTCGCGCATGCCAGCTGCACCACGAGATCGAGCACGTGGACCCGCGCCTCGGATAGTTCCCGCACCGAAATCGTTCCGAGGCTCAGCATGTCGCGCATGACCTCGTTCATGCGGCGCGTGTCGCCCTGCTGGATGAAGGCGCCGCCCTTGACACCCTTCTGCAACCGCAGCACGCCGGCCATCTCCAGGCTGCGCAGCGCTTCCCGCAGCACGTTGCGGCTGACGCCGAGCTGCTGCGCCAGCTCGCGCTCGGCCGGCAGCTTGTCGCCGGGCTTCAACACGCCGAGCGCCAGTTGCTCGCGGATCCGCTCGCAGATCTCCTCGAATGTCCGCCTGGTGTGGATCGGCTTGAATGTCGGCGCGGCGGCGGAGCCGGCCGCGCGATGATCGACGGCCCGCTCCCGCCGGTTCGGCGAGGCGGTGCGGGAGCGCTGCGGCGCGCGAGGGCTTGACTTGGTGCTCATGCGATGAATTATTAAATGGATCACCCATTCAATGGAAGCCCTTTTTTTGGCTTCCGGCAAAGAAAACGAAACGGGAGTTCGCATGAGTTTTTCCGAGGAGCAGGTCGCCTTCCGCGACAACGTGCGCAGGATGGTCGCCAAACATGTCGCGCCGATCGCCGCCGAAATTGACGAAACCGACCGCTTCCCGCTCGAGCTGGTCAAGCTGTTCGGCGAGATGGGACTGATGCAGCTCTGGGTACCGGAGCGCTATGGCGGCCCGAACGGGAATCTGACCATGGCCTGCATCGCGCGCGAGGAGATCTCGAAGGTCTCGCCCGCCTGCGCATCGATCGCGGCGCTCAACACCATGTTCATCATGCCGCTGCTGCATTTCGGCTCGGAAGAGCAGCGCAAGAAGTACCTGCCGATCATCGCCGAGGGCGGCGTCGTCACCGCCATCGCGATCTCGGAGCCGCAGGCCGGCTCCGATGTCGCCGCGCTGAACACCCGCGCCCGCAAGGACGGCGACAGTTACGTCCTCAACGGCCGCAAGCAATGGTGCAGCTATGGTGTCGCCGCCGATTACATCGTGGTGATGGCGCGAACCAGTGACGGCGCCGGTGCCGACGGAATCAGCGCGTTCATTGTCGAGCCGAAGACAATGCCGGGCATCACCTTCGGCCGCCACGAGCGCAAGATGGGCTTTCGTGGCGCCCCCAACACCCCGATCTTCTTCGACAATGTCCGGGTTCCGGCCGAAAACCTCGTCGGAGAGGAAGGCAAGGGTTTTCGTGCGTCGATGCGCGCGCTCGACCTCAACCGCCCGGACCATCGGCGCCCAGTCGGTCGGCCTCGCGCAGGGCGCGCTCGATGCGAGCGTCGCATACGCCAAGGAACGCAAGCAGTTCAAGCAGCCGATCGCCGAGTTCCAGGGCGTGCAGTTCATGCTCGCCGACATGGCCATGCAGATCGAGGCGGCACGCGCCCTTGTCTATGAATGCGCCCGCGCCGGCGATGCCGGCGACTGGAAGCGGCTCAACCTGCTCGCGAGCATGGCGAAATGCGTCGGCAGCGACATGGCCATGAAGGTCACGACCGACGCGGTCCAGATCTTCGGCGGCTACGGCTACACCATGGACTACCCGGTCGAGCGCATGATGCGCGACGCCAAGCTGACGCAGATTTTCGAAGGCACCAACCAGATCCAGCGCGTGGTGATCGCCCGAGAACTCTTGCGCTAACGCAGATCAATTTCAACAAGAAACGAATTACAGGGAGAACGACCTTGAATTACCTCATCGACCGGGCTTTGGCGGCCGTCGCGCTGTCGGCCCTGCTGGCGGCGCCTGCGTACGCGCAGAAGACCTATGGTCCCGGCGTCAGCGACACCGAGATCAAGCTCGGACAATCGACGCCGCTCAGCGGTCCGGCCTCCGCCTTCGGCGCGGGCGCCGGGCGCGCCGTCGTGGGCTACTTCGAGATGCTCAACACGAAAGGCGGCATCAACGGCCGCAAGATCAACTTCACCCAGCTCGACAACGCCTACAGCGCGCCGAAGGCCGTCGAGCAGTCGCGCAAGCTGATCGAGGACGTCGGCGTCCTGGCCGAAGTCGGCACGATCGGCACCGCGCCCAACGTCGCGATCCAGAAATACCTCAACGCCAAGCAGGTGCCGCAGCTGTTCATCACCGCCGGCGGACGCCGCTTCAACGATCCCAAAACCTTTCCGTGGACGATCCCGCTCTATCCGGACTTCGAGACCGAAGGCCGCGTCGTCGCCAAGTACATCCTCACCGCAAAGCCCGACGCCAAGATCGGCGTGCTCTACCAGAATGACGATTACGGCAAAGACTACCTCAAGGGCCTCCGCGCCGGCCTCGGGCCCAAGGCCGAGCTGATCGTTGCCCAGGCCTCCTACGAGCTTGCCGACCCGACGATCGACTCGCAGATCGTCCAGCTGAAGGCCGCCGGCGTCGACACTTTGATCGAGCAGTCGTCGTCGAAGGCCGCGGCACAATCCATCCGCAAGGTCTACGAGCTCGGCTGGAAGCCGCTGCACGTGATCGGCGGCTCGACGGCATCGGTGGAAACCATCCTGAAGCCCGCCGGCCTCGAAGCATCGAAGGGGCTCGTCACCACGCAGTTCCTCAAGCAACCCGGTGATCCGGCCTGGGCCAATGACGACGAGGTCAAGGCCTACAAGGATTTTCTCAAGACATACGCACCTTCGGCCAATCCGGACGATTATTCAGTGCTGGTTGCCTACATGAACGTACATGCCGTTGCGCTGGCACTCCGCAGGTGCGGCGACGACCTGACACGCGAGAACCTGATCAAGCAGGCGACTTCATTGAGCGGCGAACGACTGCCGATGATGCTCCCAGGCGTTTCGATCGGAACCAGGGCCGGTGACTACACGCCGTTCAGGACCTTGCGGATCGCGACATTTGATGGAGAGAGTTGGTCCCTGACCGGCGAGCCGCTGTCGGCCGACTAGAGCAAAAAGCGCGGGCAAGAGCCGCCCGAGTTGACTCTTGCCGCGACAAAGCCATGGTCAGCGAAGCGGCACGCCACAACCGATCGATATCGTCGCGCCGACGCCTAGATGAGTAGCGGCCGAGCGGCACGATCGTGACCCGACACCTTCACTCCTTTGACCAATCCAGATCGGCCATTGCCGTTGACATCCTTCCGATCATTGTCAAGGTCGTATCCTCGGGCTGCATGTTCGGCAGCAATGGCGAGTGACAGAGTGTGATCGTCCACATCAGGAGCGCGTGCACGATCTGTTGCCGGTAGTTGCGGAAGCTCTCGTCGAAGTCCGGCTTGAAACCGGTCAGCTCGGCGAAGCGCTCGAGGTACCTGGCCAGCAGATCCCTCTCCCATTTGCGGCGATCCTCCGGCGTCAGTGCCGCCGTGACGGCATAGGCAACGTCGCGCGACCAGTGGCCGCGCGCTAAACATTGCCAGTCGCACAGGCCCATCTTCCCCGCGCCGGTCTGGTACCAGTTTCCAATGTGCACGTCCGAATGAAGCAAGCCTTGCGGCTGGCTTTCATGCACGGCGAGCGCACGCATGGCCGCCGGCCATACCGCATCACGCTGCGCCAAAACGCTCTGCGGAATGACGCGCGCGGCGGCATCGAACGCTTTCCGTGTGTAGTGCTCCAGATCCATCTTCTGCGCCCCGATAGTGAACCAGCGCGGGTAAGCAGCGACCCACCGGTACTGGGTCGCGAACGCGGAATCGCCATAGAACCGGGCATGCAGCGCAGCGAGCAGATCGATCATGTCCTCCGCCATGGCGCGGGAGACGTATGTCCTGTGACTGCAGAAGCTGGCCGACTTCGCCGCCACCAGGTCTTCCAGCAGAAGGATCGAGGCAAACGTCCGCGGGTCAAATGCAGCATGATACCCGGCCGGCGCCTCGATTCCGAGTTGCGGCCGCAATTGCATGTAGAAGCGCCCCTCGGCGCGAGCGGTCCCGTTGAACCCGCCGATCATCCTCGTGACGACACTCGGCAACGACTTGGTGAACATCGAACCTGGGAGGCCGGCACGCCTCCCCGCTTCGTTATAGCTCACGACCAGACGATGCCGTTCATGGGTCCCGGCGCTGGCGGGCTTGACCTCGACCTGCGTCACCATCGCGCCCGGCACCTTGCCGCATAGAACCGCGGTCAGCCATTCCGTGGTGATCGCGCCCGGCGAGCACGGCACATCGTCATGTTGCCGCGCCTTCGGCCGCACCAGCCGCTCATAGGCAACTCGCCCTCCGATCTTCAACGCGGCCAGAGCCGTCGCGCTCGAGGTCCCCATGTTCGCTCCCACGGCCTTCGATTGCAGGAAGGCTCAACGCGGCGCTTCCTGATCGGGAAATTAGTACACTTTAGTACGACTAATAGCATAGATCGATCCGCGTTCAAGAGCCGGGATCGCCGCGGCTTCCCAACTCGAGCTCCGCGCCGCAACAAGCCGCCGCGGCAAATACCGCATGACGCGATCTCCGTTGTGTCGTATATCGTACACTTGCATACTTATATCAGATCGCCGCGCCTGACGCTCTCGATGTCATGCGCAGGACGACAAGCAACAACGGAGGGGAAACATGAAAGTCTCAACCCTGGTTGGGGTCTCGGCGCTGTTGTTGGGGTGCCACGCAGTCGATGCCATTGCCGCCGAGAAGCACTATGGGCCAGGCGTTACCGACACCGAGATCAAGATCGGCCAGACCGTCCCCTACAGCGGACCGGCATCTGCGTTTTCGAGCTATGGCCGGGTCATGACCGGGTATTTCCAGATGCTGAACGAAGCCGGCGGGATCAACGGGCGGAAAGTGAACCTGATCTCGCTCGACAACGCCTACAGCCCGCCGAAAGCCATCGAGCAGACCCGCAAGCTGGTCGACGACGATGGCGTGCTCGCCGAGGTCGGGACGGTCGGCACCGTGCCCAACGTTGCCGTTCAAAAGTATCTCAACCAGAACAAGGTTCCGCAGGTCTTCATCTCGGCCGGCGGCCGCCGCTTCAACGATCCGCAGAATTTCCCGTGGACCGTCCCGTTCTATCCGCCGTTTGAGATGGAAGGCGCAACCTTCGGCAAATTCATTCTCAACAAGATGCCCAACGCAAAGATCGCGGTGCTCTATCAGAACGACGATTACGGCAAGGACTACCTCACCGGCCTCAAGACGGGACTGGGCGGAGAGAGCGCAGCGAAGATCGTGGCGGAAGCGAGCTACGAGCTCAGCTCTCCCACGGTCGATTCCGAAGTGCTCAGGCTCAAGGCGTCGGGCGCCGATACGCTGGTCTATTTCGCGACGCCGAAGTTTGCCGCACAGGCAATCAAGAAGATCAACGAGATCAACTGGAAGCCGGTCCAGTTTCTCGCCAGTCCGGTCAACTCGATCCAGGGCGTGCTGATGCCAGTCGGCTTCGAGATCGTTCAGGGCGCCTACACGACCCAGTTCGCCAAGCAGGCCAGCGATCCGGCCTGGGCCGACGACCAGGAGGTGAAGGACTACATCGCCTTCATGAAGAAATGGGCGCCGAACGACAGCCCGAACGATTTCGTCGCGCTGTCCGGCTATATCAATGCGCAGGCCATCGCGAAGGGCTTGCAGCGATGCGGCGACAATCTGACGCGCGAGAACCTGCTCGCCCAGGCAACCAGCTTCAACAAGGACCGGGTCGGCATGCTGCTGCCGGGAATCGAGCTGACGAATTCCATGGACAACTATGCCCCCTACCGCGCCCTGCGGATGGCGATCTTCGAGAAGACCTCCTGGAAGCTGCTCGACGAATAGCGCCGCCACGACGTCGACGGTGCACTGCTGTCGTTCTTCACAATGAACTGGCGCAGGAGCACCGCCGCCTCACGCCAGTCAACCCACGATCTGCTCGCGACGCAGTTCCGCGATGCTCGCCGCGGACAGGCCGATTTCCGTCAAGACGTCGTCGGTATGCTGTCCGAGCGTCGGCGGCGGCAGGCCGGGCTCGCGCGCTTCCCCGACGAAGGTGACGGGGTGTCCGACACAATTCAGACGCCCCGCCGCGGGATGATCGTACTGCATGATCCGCTGGTTGGCGCGGGTGTGCGGATGATCCAGCAGCTGTGCCAGGGTATTGATCGGCGAACAGGGAATGCCGACCTCGTTGAGCACGGCATTCCAGTGCGCGACGCTGTTGCCGGCGATCACCGCTTGCACATGCTGCAGCGTCTCGGCGCGATGCCTGACCCGATCCGCATTGGTGCGGAATCTCGGGTCGTCCACGATCGCGCTCAGGCCGGCGACAGCGCAGAACTTGCGCCAGAGATTGTCGTTGGCGACGCCGATCATGATCGGACCGTCTGCGGCCTCGAAGGCCTGATAGGGGCACAGCGATTCATGGCTGGAGCCGCATTTCGCGGGCTGCGTTCCCTTTTCCTAGAATGTCTGGAGATTATAGCCGAGAAGCCCAAGCGCGGTGTCGAACAACGACACCTGGATCGCCGCGCCCTTGCCCGACTTCTCGCGCGCCAGCAGGCTGGCCAAAATCCCGCTGAAGGCGTGCACCCCCGTCATCTGATCGATCGGGGAAATCGGACTGCGGATATAGCCGCCGCCCTCGTCGCCCGTCATCGACATGATGCCGCTGAAGGCCTGCAAAATCACGTCGTAGCCCGGCGAATTCTTGAGCGGGCCCGTCCGGCCGAAGCCGGAGATGCTGCAATGGACCAGCCGGCCATTGAGCGCACAAAGACTGACGGCATCAATACCGAGCCGCTCTGCCACACCGGTGCCGAAGCTTTCGATCGCGACGTCGGCCGACTTCGCGAGTTCATGCACGAGGTTGCGTCCCTTGTCGGATTTCATGTCGATCGCAATGCTGCGCTTGTTGCGATTGGCGCTCAGGAACACGGTGCCGAGGCCAGCGGCGGGAAACGGCGGCCATCCCCGCGTCTCGTCGCCATGCCCTACCGCTTCGACCTTGATGACCTCGGCGCCGAGATCGCCGAGATATTGCGCGCAGAGCGGCCCGGCGAGCACCTTCGAAAGATCGAGAACCTTGATACCGTCGAGAGGTCTTGGCACGACGCATCTCCTTCCTGAAGCGCGAGCTAGTTCAACCCCGCCGCAAACAAGCCACCCAGATAGGCCGGAAAGCCACACTGCGTGACCAGCACGTAATCGGCAGCCCGCCGTTCCGCCTCGTTGAGCCGCCCGCGCCAGGCCGCGGCCGCCGCATCCGCGTCCGCGAGCCGGGAGCGCAGCAGCTGCTTGCCCCAGCCGTTCGATTCATCCTCATGCCAGTAGGCGTCGCCTGCGATGCGACCATCGAAGTCGGGCTTGCGTTGCCCGTCGATATGAAAACCGGCCCGTGCAAAGGCAACGGACAGCTCGCTGCCAGGCTCCGAACCCGCGCCAAGGACCTCCGATACTGCCGTGACAGCCTCCATGATCTTCGGATTGATCTCCTTCTTCCTGAACCGCTCATAGTCGAGCCGGCCAAGAAACAGTGTCCTGATCATGTTGCGCGGCTCCCGCCGCTGAATGAGCCTGGCAAAGATCTGCATCTCGGTGCGGATCGCCGTGTCGAAATCCTGTGGAAGTCCCTGCTCGATGCAGTCGAGAATGGCTGACGGCGCCGGATAGTGTCCGAGCGTCTCGGCAAGCATGTTGCCGCGCGCTTCTGCGATCATGGCCGCGACGCCCACTGCGTCTGCTGCGCGCCAGTCCGGCTGATCCCAGGGTTGCTCGGCTAGCAGCTGTGACAACACCCAGCGTTCGGCGGCGGCGACCTCCTCGCCCGGCGCCACCAGTTCATCTGCGAGGCCGGTCGCGACGGCCGCCTGCCCGCCGATCCGCGCACCGTCCAGCAGGACCGGCAGCGCCGCCTCGATTCCGATCAGGCGCGGCAGTCGCTGGGTTCCGCCTCCTCCCGGCAGTAAACCAACCAGTGACTCAGGCAAGCCGAACGTCGCTTGCGGATGGTCGGCGATCACGCGGTGATGCGCGGCAAGGGCGAACTCGCAACCGCCTCCCAAGGCAAGGCCGGCGATCGCCACCGCCACCGGCTTGCCAGCCGTCTCGAGCTTACGCAGGCCACAACTCAGCCGGAAGAAATGATCGAAGGCCAGACGATCGCGTTCGCCGGCGGGGGCCGCCATGATCATGTCGTAGGCGGTCTCCAGTTCGGCGAGATCCGCGCCTGCGCAGAACGCCGAGGATTTGCCGGAGCGGATCACGACACCAGCCACATCGCTTTCCCTGAGCCAGTCGGCAAACAGACCGATTTCCTCGATCGCGGCATTCGAGAGCACGTTCATCGACCGTCCGGGCATGTCGAAGATGAGGTGCAGCACGCCATTACCCATCACCTCGATCCGAAATTGCTTCAGTTCCGGCCGGCTTGCCATCGATGTCCCTCCACTCGCAACCGTTCATTGATGTACGATCATTCTTGCATTGGATCGGTTTCGGGTTGCGCGCCCAATCCGAATACCGTACACTAGCAAACTAAATCAGACGGGACACCATTTGACAATGATCGAGCGCACGATCTTTCGCGAGGAGCATGAACTTTTCCGGCAGACGGTCCGCCGCTTCGTCGACCGCGAGATCGTGCCCTTCCACGCCCAGTGGGAAGAAGACGGAATCGTTCCGCGGGAGCTGTGGCTGAAGGCCGGCGCCGCCGGCCTGCTCTGCTGCACCGTGCCTGAGGAATATGGCGGCATGGGACTGGATTACCTCTTTGACGTGGTCGTCTTCGAGGAACTCTGGCGGTCGGGCGCCAGCGGCCCCGGCTTTCTGATCCATACCGATCTAGTTGCGACTTATATCCTGTCGTTCGGGACCGAAGCGCAGAAGCGCAAATGGCTGCCAAGGATGGTCTCGGGAGAGGCGATCGGGTCGCTGGGGATGACCGAGCCTCATGCAGGCAGCGACCTCAAGGCCATCAGGACGCGCGCAGTGCGCGACGGCGACGAGTTCGTCATCAACGGCCAGAAGGTCTTCATCTCCAACGGCCAGCTGTGCGACTTCGTCGTGCTGGCGACCAAAACCGACAGCCAGGCCGGCGCCAAAGGCGTGACTCTGTTCATCGTCGAGAGCGATCGCGACGGCTTCAAGCGCGGTCGCAACCTGGAAAAGCTCGGCATGAAGGCGCAGGATACGTCGGAGCTGTTCTTCGACAATGTCCGGATTCCTGCCGGCAATCTGCTCGGCAAGGAGGGCAAGGGATTTGCCCAGATGATGACCAAACTGTCCCAGGAACGGCTGGCGCAGGCGATCCGGTCGGCGACCGTCACCGAGACGGTGATCGACTGGACGCTCCAATATACCTCCGAGCGCAGCGCGTTCGGCCAGAAGCTGGCCGATTTCCAGAACACCCAGTTCAAGCTCGCCGAGCTCAGGACGAAGGCGGCCGTTGCGCGGGTCTTTACCGACAAGTGCATTGCACTCTTCATGGAGGGCAAGCTCGATCCGGTCGACGCGGCGATGGCCAAGATGTTCACCTCCGAGCTGCACTGCGAAACAGTCGACGAATGCCTGCAACTGTTCGGCGGTTGGGGCTATATGTGGGAATACCCGATTGCGCGGGCCTATGCGGACGCACGGATCGTCAAGATCGCCGGTGGCTCGATCGAGATCATGAAAACGATCATCGCGCGACAGATGTATTCCCAGCGCGGATTCGACATCCAGAAGAACGGGTCGGCCGGATAGGCCTCCCTCCTTCGGGAGGCCAGGTCATCTGCAAGAGCCAAAAGAGCGACAAGCAACAAGGGAGATCAGCGTTGAAAGGCTTATCAGGGAAAGTTGCCGTCGTGACCGGCGGCGGACAGGGCATCGGACGAGGATTGACGCTGCGGCTGGCGGAAGAAGGCTGCAAGATCGCGATCTTCGACATCAATCCGCAGGGCGGCGAAGAGACGGCAAAGCTCGCGCCGCAGGCCATGATCAAGACCTACTCCGTCGACGTCGGTGATGCCGCCTCCGTCGAGGCCGCGGTCGCAAAGGTCGAAGCCGAGCTCGGTCCGATCTGGCTCCTGGTCAACAATGCCGGCTGGGATCGCCCGATGCCGTTCCTGAAAACCGATACGGACCTATGGGACAAGATCATCCGCATCAACCTGTATGGGCCGCTCAATACCCACAAGGCCATCGCACCGCTGATGGCCGAACGCGGCGGTGGCCGCATCGTCAACATCGCTTCCGACGCCGCGCGCGTCGGGACCAGCGACGAGGCGGTCTATTCCGCCTGCAAGGGCGGATTGATCTCTTTCACCAAGTCGCTGGCGCGTGAACTGGCGCGCAAGAACGTCCTGCTCAACGCCGTCTGCCCGGGCCCGACCAACACCCCAATGATGGCAGCGGTGCTTGGCGAGGGCGAGCACGCGGTGAAGTGGAAGGACGCGATGGTCAGGGGCATCCCGCTCAAGCGGATGGGCGAGCCCGAAGATTACGGCGGGATCGTCGCGATGCTGGCATCCGACGACGGCAAATTCATCACCGGACAAACCATTTCCGTCTCCGGCGGAATGAACATGATCTAACGCGCGGAAGGAAACGCCATGACCGATCCCAAGCAATTCACCGATGTCGTCTATGAGGTCCGCGATCGCGCAGCCTGGATCATCATCAACCGGCCGAAGGTCTACAACGCGTTCCGCGGCCAGACGCTCGAGGAGCTCATCCAGGCATTCCAGCTCGCCGCCAACGATCGCCAGGTGGCGAGTATCGTGCTGACCGGCGCCGGCGAGAAGGCGTTCTGCACCGGCGGCGACCAGTCCGCGCATCAGGGCCAGTATGACGGTCGCGGCGTCGTCGGTCTTCCCATCGACGAGTTGCAAGGCCTGATCCGCGACGTACCGAAGCCGGTGATTGCACGGGTCAACGGCTTCGCCATCGGCGGCGGCAATGTGCTCGCCACGCTGTGCGACCTGACGATTGCGGCCGACACGGCGCAGTTCGGCCAGGTCGGCCCCAAGGTCGGCTCGGTCGACGCCGGCTGGGGCACCGCCTTCCTCGCGCGTCACGTCGGCGACAAGAAGGCCCGTGAAATCTGGTTCCTCAACGAGCGCTATACCGCCGAACAGGCCCGCGAGATGGGGCTCGTCAACAAGGTCGTTCCCGCCGCTCAACTCGACGACGCGGTGAAAGATTGGACCGACAAGCTCGCGCAGCGCTCACCGACCGCGATCGCGCTCGCGAAACGGTCGTTCAACGCCGATTCCGATAACATCCGCGGCATCAGCAATTTCGCGCTGCATGCCGTCAAGTTATTCTACGACACGGACGAATCCAAGGAAGGCGTCGCGGCCTTCAATGAGAAGCGCGATCCGGACTTCCACAAGTTCGCCCGTTGACAGACATGCTGCCAAATCGGCCGATCTACGACGAAGAGCATACCCTGCTGCGCGACAGCGTTCGCCGCTTTGCCGCCGCGAACATCGCGCCGCGCTTCCAGGAATGGGAAAAGGCCGGGATCATCGATCGCGCATTGTGGCCGGCGGCTGGCGCGGCCGGCCTGCTCTGTCCGCAAGTGTCCGAGGCATATGGCGGTATCGGCGGCGACTTCCGCCACAACGCCGTCGTGATCGAGGAGTTCGCCTATTCCGGTTTCGCGGGTCCCGCGACCGACTTCTCGGTCCATAGCGACGTCTGCTGCGGCTACCTCCTGAGCTATGGCACGGAGGAGCAGAAGAGGACGTGGTTGCCGCGGATGGTGGCCGGCAAGACCGTTTGCGCGATTGCCATGACCGAGCCCGGGACCGGCAGCGATCTCCAGGGCATCCGTACGCGCGCGGTCCGCGAGGGCGACGAGTACGTCATCTCCGGCCAAAAGACCTTCATCTCGAACGGGCAGATGTGCGACCTCGTGATCGCTGTCACGCGCACCAATCCGGACGGCGGATCGCGCGGGATGAGCCTGATCCTGGTCGAGACCGACCGTCCCGGCTTCCGGCACGGCCGCAAGCTCGACAAGCTCGGCCATCTGTCATCAGACACGTCGGAACTGTTCTTCGACCAGGTCCGCGTTCCCGTCAGCAATCTGCTCGGCTCCGAGGGCGGCGCGATGGGCGCACTGATGAGCGAGCTGCCGCAGGAGCGGCTGACGATTGCGCTCCACTCGATCGCATCAGCCCAGAAGGCATTCGATATCACCAAGGCCTATGTGTTGGAGCGCAAGGCGTTTGGCCAGGCGGTCGGAACGTTCCAGAACACCCGCTTCAAGCTGGCGGATCTGAAATCAGACCTCCAGGTCGGCTGGGCCTATGTCGATCAGTGCCTCGCGCAGCACATCCGCGGCGAGCTCACGACCTATGCGGCGTCGACCGCAAAACTCTGGACCACCGAGATGCACGGGCGCCTGGTCGACCAATGCCTGCAGTTCTTCGGCGGCTACGGCTTCATGCGGGAGTACGAGATCTGCCGGCTGTTCGCGGACGCGCGGGTGCTGCGCATCTATGGCGGCACCTCGGAGATCATGCGCGAGCTGATCTCGCGCAGCCTCTGACGCGGGCCACGATCGCGACCCGCGCCTTTGCCGCTGGTCAGTAGCTCTTCGGCAGGTCCAGCACCTTCTCGGCGATGAAGCTGAGGATCAACTGTTCGGTGATCGGCGCCAACCGGGTGATCGAGACTTCGCGGAACAGCCGCTCGACGTGGTATTCCTTGGCGTAGCCGAAGCCGCCATGGGTCATGATCGCCTGCCACGCCGCGTCGTGGCCGGCGCGTGCGCCGAGCAGTTTCGCGCTGTTGGCTTCGGCCCCACACGGCTTGCCGGAATCGTAAAGCCAAGCCGCCCGCATCGCCATCAGCCATGCCGACTCCAGATACATCCATTTCTCGGCAAGCGGATGCTGGATCGCCTGATTCTGGCCGATCGGACGGTCGAACACCGCGCGCTCCCTGGCGTAGCGCGTCGCGCGGCGCAGCGCGTCCTGCCCGATCCCGATGGCCTCGACCGCGATCAGGATGCGCTCGGGATTGAGGCTGTGCAGGATGTAGGAAAAACCCTTGCCTTCCTCGCCGATCCGGTCGGCTTCCGGAATGAACAGGCCGTCGATGAAGATGGCGTTGGAGTCCACCGCCTTGCGTCCCATCTTCGGGATGCGGCGCACCTCGACCTTCGAGCGGTCGAGGTCGGTATAAAAGATCGTGATGCCGTCGGTCGGGCGCTTGCAATCCTCGAACTTGGTGGTCCGCGTCAGCAGCATGATCTTGTTGGCAATCTGCGCGGTGGAGGTCCAGACCTTCTGGCCATGGACCATGTATCCGCCCGGCACCTTCTCGGCAAAGGTCTTGATCCGCGTGGTGTTGAGCCCGGCATCCGGCTCGGTGAAGCCGAAACAGCATTGATCCTCGCCAGACACCAGGCGCGGCACCCAGCGCCGCTTCTGCTCATCGGTGCCTTTCACCACGATCGGATGCGGCCCGAACAGGTTGATGTGCACCGCGGAGGCCGACGTCATGCCGCCGCCATGGCTTGCGACTTCGTGCATCATGATCGCGGCTTCGGTCACGCCCAGACCTGCGCCGCCATATTCCTCCGGCATCGTGATGCCGAGCCAACCGGCATCCGCCATGGCGCGGTGGAATTCGCGCGGGAATTCGCCGTCATCGTCGCGGGCCAGCCAATACTCGTCGTCGAAGCGCGATACGACGGCGCGAACGCCCTCGCGAATGGCGGCGTGATCCTCGGGCACGTCGAGTTGATTGGCAAAGGACCTATCCATTCGAACTGCCCTCCCCGACCGATGCCAAGGTTCGTCTTGCCGCGACCAGATGCGGAATGTCGTACATTTTGCCGTCGATCCCGACGGTACCGACATCCGGCGCGGCGGCGAAGGCAGCAACGACGCGCCGCGCGTGGGCCAGATCGTCATCCGACGGCGTGAAACAGCGGTTGATGGTCGCGACCTGATCCGGGTGGATCGCAATGCGGCCGACAAAGCCATCGCGGCGCGCGATCCTGCAGCTTTCGGCGAGCCCCTGCTGATCCCTGAAGTCGACATACAGGGTTTCGAGCGCCGCGGCGTCGGCGGCACCGGCCGCGAACAAACACTGCGCGCGCGCCACCTGGTAGGGAAAGGTCCAGCTCCCATCGGCTTCGCGTGGCGTCAGCGCGCCGAGCGCCGCGCTCAAGTCCTCACCGCCCCAGGTCACGCCCACCAGCCGCTTGTTCTTGTGCGCATAGCCGCTGAAACCGATCATCGCCGCGGGCGTTTCGGTCGCGACGACGAGGAGCTTGACGTGACCGGGCGCAACGCCGTTCGCTACCTCGAGCACATCGACATAGTGCGAAACCAGGTCGACGTCCTCGATGCCGTTGACCTTGGGGATCAGGATGCCGTCTAGGCCGGGACGAACCACGGCCGCCAGATCCTCCAGCGTGAGCCCGGTGCCGAGCGGATTGATCCGGACCAGGAAGGACCAGTTTCTCGAACCGCCGCCCAGCAAGGTCTTCACGGCATCACGCGCAAGGGCCTTGCGACCGGGCGCCACCGAATCTTCGAGATCGAGGATCAAGGCATCGGCGCCGATCCGGTCTGCCTTGACGAACTTGCGTTCGCTGTCGGCAGGCACGAAGAGAAGTGAGCGCAGTTTCATGACGGCCTCCGCATCATCAACCCGTTCCGGCGGCAATACATCACCTCTTCGTTGTGCTGGTTGAAGCCGCGATGCTCGAAGGTCACGATGCCCTGTGTCGGCCGCGACTTGCTCTCGCGGACCGCGACGACCTTGGTCTCGGCACGCAGCGTGTCGCCGGCAAACACCGGCTTGGGGAATCGCGTGTCCTCCATGCCGAGATTGCCGACGGTGGTGCCCAAGGTCGTGTCCTGCACCGACAAGCCGATAATGAGGCCGAGCGTGAAGATCGAATTCATCAGTGGCTTTCCGAACTCGGTGCCCTTGGCATACTCGTGATCGATATGCACCGCTGCCGGATTGTAGGTCAGCGACGAGAACAGGATATTGTCCATGTCGGTTACGGTCCGCCTGATCTCATGGACAAATGTCTGCCCTACCGAAAACTGCTCGAAGTAAAGCCCCGCCATTCGCTTGCCTCTTCCTGTATCGTTGCAGGGTCATCCGGCGGCCGGAGCCGCCGGGACCTCCTTGTCTCCCATCCGATTTCTACCGTATAGTCATATCGTACACAAGCGTACGACTTATGAGGAGCGCTCATGACCTATCGTGAAAACCGGCAGGTCCGGCTCGCGGCGCGGCCGCGCGGGATCCCGCAAGCACAGCATTTTTCGCTGGTGACGGAACCGGTCGCCGCGCCCGACGCGGGCGAGATCCTGATCGCCAATCGCTATCTCTCGGTCGATCCGGCGCAACGCGGATGGGCCAACGATGAAGGGAACTACAGCGCGCCGGTGCCGCTCGACACCCCGATGCGCGCGCTCGCAGTGGGCGAGATCCTGGAGAGCAACGTTCCGCAGTTTCGGCCGGGCGAGCATGTCTACGGCTGGTTTGGCTGGCAGCGTTATTGCGTCACCACACCCGACGCGGTGCTGCGCCGCGTCGCTCCATCGCGCCTGCCGCTCAGCGCCAATCTGAGCGTGCTCGGCATGAACGGCATCACCGCCTACCTTGCGTTTCACGGCCTCGGCGATCCCAAGCCCGGAGAGCATGTGCTGGTGTCGACGGCAGCCGGCAGCGTCGGAGGGTTCGTCGGCCAGCTCGCGTGCATCGCCGGTTGCCGCGCGGTCGGGCTCACCGGCTCGGCCGACAAGGCCGCGCGAGCCAAAGCGCGCTTCGGCTATCAAGAGATGATCAACTACCGGGAGGCGGCCGATATCGGCGCGGCCATCCGCGCCGCGTGTCCCGACGGCAACGACATCTTCTTCGACAATACCGGCGGTCCGATCGCCGATGCCGCCATTCGCACCATGCGGCTGCGTGGACGCGTGATCCAGTGCGGCACGGCGGCGAATGCATCCTGGACTCCCGTCCCAACCGGCCCGCGCCCCGAGCGCGAGATCCTCACCCGGCGCCTGCGCTGGTGCGGCTTCATCATATTCGATCACGTCGCCGAGTTCGAAACGGCAGCAGCGCACCTCGCCGAGCTCGCGTTTGCCGGCAAGATCGTTCATGACGAGGAAATCCTGCCGGGCCTCGCCCACGCGCCCGGCGCGATCGCCCGGCTTTACCGCGGCGAGAACCATGGCAAGCTGATCATCGCGGTGGATTGAGCGAGCGGCTACGCGTTCGCCTTGCGCTTCATCACCTCGGGTAGCTTGACGCGATGGAAGCCTTCGAACGGCACGCTGCGGCTGTGCGGCTCGAGCTTCCAGGTGGTGCGTGCATTGGGCGTTCCGCCGTCGACGCGGAGGCAGGAGCCGGTGATATAGGCCGCCGCCGGCGACAGCAGATAGACGATGGCGGCCGATATCTCCGCCTCGGTGCCAAAGCGCTGCAACGGCACGCGCTCGGTGAAGTCATGCAGCTTCTTCTGCATCTCGGGCGTGTAGGTGTCGAAGCCGCTCGACACGATGCCGCCCGGCGCGACCGCGTTGACACGGACGCCCGAAGCCGACCATTCGCAGGCCGCCGTCTCGGTCAGGGTCAACATGCCGCCGCGCGCCGCCGCCGAGTGGCCGAATTCCGGCCAGCCGTGCCAGATGTCGGCAATGATGTTCACGATCGCGCCGCCATTGGCCTCCATCCAGCGGTTAAAGACCTCGCGCATGAAAATGAAGCCGCCGGTCAGGTTGTTGCGCACGACGGCCTCGAACCCCTTGGTCGAGATCGCCTTCAGCGGCGCACGGAATTGGCCGCCGGCATTGTTGACCAGGCCATCGATGCGGCCGTAGCGCGCCAGCACCGCATCGATGGCGGCGGCCACCATGGTCTCGTCACGGATGTCGCAGGCATGGCTCATCGCCTGCCCGCCATCCTCCTCGATCTCCCGCTGCACTTCGATGAGCTTCTCGATCGTCCTGCCGAGGATGGCCACATTCGCGCTCAGCGCCGCGAGCTCGTGAGCGGTGCAGCGCCCGATCCCGCTGCCGCCGCCGGTCACGATGACCGTCTGGCCGCGGAACAGATCCGGCCTGAACACGGACTGGTATGGCATCGCCTCGCCTCCCTGAAGGTCCTCTGGCCGCCGGCCTCCCGATCGGCGGCCGGAATGCTCATGGTATTGCGCATTATTACCGTACACTATATTACTATCTGATCAAGAACAATGAACGATGGGAACGCACCCGTGACGCCACCGAATACCATCACTGTCGAGACCCGCGGCGCGATCGAGATCCTGACCTTGAACCGGCCGGGCCAGCTCAATGCGGTCTCGCCCGAGATGATCGCGGAACTGACCGCGTACTTCTCCGCGCTCCACGAACGGCCGACCACGCGGGTCGTGATGCTGCGCGGCAACGGGCCGCAATTCTCCGCCGGGGCCGATTTGGGATCGGAGGCGTTCGCCGCCCCTGGGAGGGGGCGGCCGCAGCGCCAGCTCAAGATGCAGCAGAACTATTCCGGCGTGATCCGCCTGATGCGATCATGCCCGCAGCCGATCATCGGGCTCGTCCACGGCGCGGCATGCGGCGCGGGCTTCTCCTTCCTGCTCGCCTGCGACGTCCGCTTCGCCGCACCGGATGCCCGCATGAACGCAGCCTATATCCGCATCGGCGTCGGCGGCTGCGACATGGGCTCGGGCTATCTCCTGCCGCGGCTGGTCGGGCTCTCCGTGACCTCGGAGCTCCTGCTCACCGGACGCTTCCTCAAGGCCGAGCGCGCGAAGGCGATCGGACTTGTCAGTGAGATCGCTCGGGCTGACGAGCTGCTGGCAAGGGGACTGGCGTTCGCCGAGGAGATGCTGCGGGTCTCGCCGATGGGGCTGCGCATGACAAAGCAGGCGCTCAACACGCTGATCGACGCACCGAGCCTCGATGCCGCGCTGATGCTGGAAGATCGCCAGCAGGTGATCCTGCTGGAGACGCATGATCATGCGGAAGCGGTCGACGCGTTTCGCGAGCGGCGGGATCCGACCTACTCCGACCAGTGACTATTTCGCGTCGGCAAAGGCCGCGGCGATCTCGCGCAGCTTGAACTTCTGGATCTTGCCGCTTGCCGTACGCGGCAGCTCGGCCAGGAGCTCGACACGCTCGGGCCAGAACTGCTTCGCCATCCTCGCCTCCCCCAGATAGGCCTGCACTGCCGTCAAATCGATCGTGCTGCCGGTGCGGGGAACGATGAACGCACAGCCGCGCTCGCCGAGCCGGGCATCCGGGAAGCCGACCACCGCGACGGCGGAGACCGCGGGATGCTTGTAGAGCAGGTTCTCGATCTCGACGACGGGCACGTTCTCGCCGCCGCGGATCAGGATATCCTTCACGCGGCCGGAAATGCGGATATAGCCGTCCTTATCCATGTAGGCGAGGTCGCCGGAGTCGAACCAGCCATCATTGTCGAAAGTAAGCAGCTCGGGCCGCTTGTAGTAGCCCTTGAACATCTGGGCGCCACGAACCAGCAGCCGCCCGGGCTCGCCTATAGGCGCCGGCCGTCCTTCGGTATCGACGACGCTGATTTCCATTCCTTCGAGTGGCCGGCCGTCCGTGCTCGCGGATTTCTCGGCTGCGCGCGCCGGCTCGGTCAGCGTGCCCGACAGGACTTCCGTCATGCCCCAGAGCGAGCAGACCGTAAGACCGAGTTCGGCGGCCGCACGCTCAATCAGGACGGACGGGATCGGGGCACCGCCGCACAGGAACGAACGCAGGCTATTCGGCCGCGCCGCACCCGCCTTCACGGCGTCGCAGATGTCGCTGAGGAACGGCGTCGACGCTGCCGTGTAAGTGACACCCTCGCGCGCCATCAGGCCGGCGCCGCGCCTGGCCTCCCAGACATCCTGTAGGATCATCGTGCCGCCGAGATAGACCGAGAGCAGCACGATCGCGGCGTAACCCGTCATATGCCCGACCGGCGAGGCCACCAGCAGCACATCGCTGGAATCGAGTCCGAACCGCCCCGACAGCGCCTTGCAGCAGGCGATCAGCGAATTCGACGTGTGCATAACGCCTTTGGGCTCGCCCGTGGTGCCAGACGTGAACATCAGCACGGCCGTGTCGTCCGGACGCAAGCCGGAAGGCGGCTCGTCGGGCTCGGACGACAACAGCATCCGTTCGAAGCCGGTCTCGCCCTCGCCGTCGGCAACGATCACATGCTTGAGGTGCGGCAGGTCCGCGCGCATGCCCTGCGCCATCGTAGCATAGTCGAACCCGCGATATCTGTTCGGCACGATGAAGACTTTTGCCTGGCAGAAATTCAGGATGTAGAGCAGCTCGCGCTCGCGCAGGATCGGCATCACCGGATTCATCACCGCGCCGATCTTGCTGCACGCGAACGCGGTGACGACGAACTCCCACCAATTGGGCAGTTGCACGGTGACGACGTCGCTGCGCCCGACACCGAGCCGCAGCAGCGAGCTCGCGGCGCGATCCGCCAGCCTCTCCAGCTCCCGATAAGTGAAACGTGTCGCCTGGTCCCGATCCGCCCGATCGGCGACGATCGCAACCTTGTCGGGCGCCTTCTCGACGGCCTCGGTGAGAAGCTGATCGACGGTCTTGTCGAGCCAGTAGCCGGCTTCGCGGAAGCCGGCATGAGACGTATCCAGTTTGGCGGCTGCCACGGCCATGTGTCCCTCCTGCGCTGCTGTGTCGGTTCCGGCTTCACGGCCGGATTATTTAGTATATGTGTGTACCTTACTTTATCGTACTACATACTGCCAATGGTCCAGATTGTCGCCTTCGAAGATCACTCCCCGGCAAACACCGGCTTGCGCTTCTCGACGAAGGCCCTGACGCCTTCACGCGCGTCCGCCGTCCGCGAAATCGCGGCAAGCGTCTCGGCCTCGTCCTCGAGCTGGCTTTCGAACGATCGATCGTTGGTCCGGGAAAACAGCCGCTTGATCGCGCCGAACGCCTCCGTCGGGCCAACGGCAAGTTCTCCGGCGATGCGGGCAGCCTCGGACTGCACCGCGTCAGCGGGAACGACGAAGTCGACCAGTCCCAGCGCAAGCGCCGATTTGGCGTCAAGCGTTTCGCCGAGCAGGAAGAACCGCCGGGCGCGTGCCACGCCGATCCGCCGCGTGACCGTCGTGGTCGATCCGCTGTCCGGGCTGAAGCCGATCCTGGAGAACGCCGCCGAGATTTTCGCCGTCTCCGCCATCACCACGAGGTCTGCGGCCACCATCAGCGACACGCTACCGCCGGCGACATTGCCGTGAATGGCGGCGACGACGGGTGCTCGCATGCGCACCATTCTGGCGATCGCGACATGAAGGTCCGCCGTCCACACCTTGATCATTGTCGGCAGCGCATCGCCCTGGCTGATCAGCGACGTCAAGTCGCCGCCGACGCTGAACAGCCGCCCGCGCGCCGACAGCAGCAGCGCGCGCACATCGGCACGCTCGCTCAACTCGGCTATGGCAAGGCTGAATTCGCGGCAGAACTCGCCATCGATCGGATTGCCGCGCTCGGCCCGATCGAGCACGATATGGGCCAGACCATCGCCCACGGTGCATTCAAAGCTCTTGGTCGCCATGGCCAGTCCCCTCGACATCTCTTTCTCCGTGACTAGATCGAGCGTGCCTGCTTTTCCTTCTGCACCGAGGCCTGGATGGCCTCCCGCGCGCGCTGCCAGTCGGCGGATGACAACTTCGAGAGCCCCGCGAAGGTGCTGGGCGCGGCCAGATGATGACCGCCATCGATGCTGATCGTGTCGCCGGTGATGTAGCTGCAACCGTCCGACATCAGGAAGATCAGGAGATTGCGCAGCTCGTCCATCTTGCCGAAGCGGCGCAGCGGTACCTCCTCCGCCTGCGTCGCGCCGATGCCGGTTTCGGCCAGCGGATTGAGCTTGTCCCAGGCCCCTTCGGTCGGGAACGGCCCGGGCGCGATCGCATTGACGCGGATATTCTTCGGCCCCCACTCGACCGCAAGCGACATGGTCATGGCGTGCACGGCCGCTTTCGCCATCGCCGCCGGTACCACATAGGCCGATCCGGTCCACACCCACGTCACGAGGTTGCTGATGATGACGCCGGGCAGGCCCGCCGCGATCCACCGCTTGCCGCAGGCGAGCGAGGTGTAGAACGAGCCGTCCATCACCGTCGAGCGCACCGCCTCGTAGCCGCGTGGCGACAGGCTTTCGGTCGGCGCCAGGAAGTTGGCGGCCGCATTGTTGACGAGCCCGGTGAGCGGCCCCTCGGTCCAGATGCTGGCCAGCATGGCATCGATGCTGTCGGGATCGCGCACATTGGCGAGCAGCGCCGTCGCCTGCCCGCCCGACCGCGCACGGATGTCCTGCGCGGCCTGGTCGAGCACCTCCTTGCGCCGCCCGCAGATGTAGACATGGGCACCATGGGCAGCGAACCCGACCGACATCTCCTTGCCGAGTCCGGTCCCTCCGCCCGTCACCAGGATGCGCTTTCCCTTCAGCACGGCCGCATCGAACATGGGAGACTTCCTTCCCTATGGCAGAATTTGCCGTGATCGGCTGCTTCCGCGGTCTTCGACCTCTCACAAGTAATACACTAGCGTACTTCTTATGTAAATCGATCCGTGATGGGGCGGCGGCGATTTCGTCCCGATGGCGTGACCTTCCATTTAAAATACGCTGGTGTATGGTATTGGTTGACCTCAACCCTCCGACTCGCCGCAAGGGAAGTATCAATGGTTGATCAGCCCGATTGGGATCTTCGGCTTGGATATCTCATCCACGACGTATCGCGGCTCAGGAGGATGATGTTCGATCGTGCACTGGCGCCGCTCGGGATCACCCGCTCGCAATGGTGGGTGCTGGCGTTCATCTCCCGCAAGGACGGCCTTCCCCAGGTTCAGCTCGCCAACGAGCTCGATGTCGGCAAGGTCGCCGTCGGAGCCCTGATCGACCGCCTCGAATCCTCCGGCTTCGTGATCCGCCAGGCCGATCCGGTCGACCGCCGCGTCAAGCGCGTTTACGTCACCAAGCAGGCGCGCGGCTTCCTCGAGAAGCTCCGGAAGGAAACCGACAAGTTCAACGCCAAGATCGTCAACGGCATCGACCGAAAGCAGCTGGAAGACGCTTCCGACGCACTCCTCGCCATGAAGCGGAACCTCCTCGCGATGTCGGACGGCACGGTCGCCAACATGAGCGACGACGAGGAGGGAGAAACGCAGCGCTCCAAAACGCGGAAAAAGCGGCGGGCGGTGGCGTAAGGCCGCCACCAGCCTCGGTTGCCTCCGAGGATGAGTAATCCGTCAGCTCGCGAGACGATGTCGCACCCTCAGAGGGTGTGATTTTTTTGGGGTTTCAGCGAGCATTATAGCCGAAAGCCGGCGCGGTGTGATTCTCTGGCGATGATGGATTCGCGGGAGGTGATGTTGGCTGCCGATGAGTTGTTTGGGGACCTGCCGGAGCAGGCGAAGCCACCAGTCGAAGCGGGCTTGCCCGGCGCTCCGCGGCTGCGTGAGCCCCAGCGCGACCAGATTGCGCTGCGAGCGGTTGATATTGAGAGCCTGATCGGGGAAGACCATCCGGTGCGGCTGATCTGGTCTTATGTCGAAGAGCTTGATCTGAGTGAGTTGGAGGACCGGATCAAGGCTCGCGGCGATCGTCCCGGTCACCCCGCGACCTCGCCCCGGCTTTTGCTGGCGCTGTGGCTCTATGCCGCCAGCGAAGGCGTTGGCAGCGCGCGGGCGTTGGAGCGGCTGTGCGAGAGCCACGATGCCTATCGCTGGCTGTGCGGCGGGGTGTCGGTGAACTATCACCTGCTGGCGGACTTCCGGGTCGGCAACGCCGATCTGCTTGACCGACTGCTCAGTGAGCATCTGGCAGCGTTGGCAAAGGCCGGTCTCGTCGATCTGGAGACCTTGGCGCAGGATGGCATGCGGGTCCGGGCCAGCGCCGGGGCCGCCTCGTTCCGGCGCGAGGCGACGCTGGATAAGCATTTGGCGCAGGCTGAGGCCGTGGTGGAAGACCTCAAGCGCGAGGTCGACACACGCTCGGACGCCAGCAATAAGCGTGCCCGGGCAGCCAAGGAGCGGGCCGCGCGGGAACGCAGCGCGCGGGTGAAGGCGGCGCAGACGGCGCTCGCCGAGATCAAGCAGCAGCGCAAGGAGCGCGAAGAAAGTCGCGGCAACGGCAAGACGCCGAAGGAGCCGCGGGCCTCCACGACGGACGCCTATGCACGGGTCATGAAGATGGCGAACGGCGGCTTCCGCCCCGCCTACAACGTGCAGGTGACGAGCGTGGCCGGGGAGCAGATCGTCGTCGACACCAGAATTTGCAACATCGGATCCGATCGCGGCCTGATGCGCCCCATGCTGGAGCGGCAGCGTGCGCGGCCCGGAGGGTTGCCCAAGGACCATCTCGTCGATGGCGGCTTTGGCAGTGCCGAGGACATCGAATGGGCCTATGCCGAGGGCATCGATATCTTTTGTCCGCCCACTCAATCCAAGCACGGTACCGATCCCTATCTACCGCGGCGCGGCGACGGTCCGGGGGTGTTGGCCTGGCGTGCGCGAATGGCGAGCGAAGAGGGCAAGGCCCGATACAGGTCCCGGTCGATCTGCGAGTGCATCCATGCCCGCTGGCGCAATTGGGACCTGCGGCAATTGACCGTGCGCGGCATCGAAAAGGTCCGTGCCGTCGTGCTCTGGTACGCCCTCGTCAACAACATCCTGCAAGGCAACCGCCTCTCCAGAGCCTAAACAACGGGTCATCGCCGAACTCGAACTCAAACCTGCCAATTGCTGCGACGAACAGCCGCCAAAAACTCCGCAGGAGCCGAATCCGTCACAAGCTCTCAGATTGGCGTTGGGCTGGATTGCCGTATCGGCCGCATCACTCGAGGGCCGAGTTCACGACGCAATGCCGTCGAGATCGATCATGTCCCCGACCGGAACCCAGTTGGCGCCGTCAAAGCGGGTGATTTGAAGGTTGTGAACGGCGCGATAGTCGGTTGGAGAATTACCGACCTTGATGCCGTCCAGAAACAGCGGCGGCTGCTCGTCTTTGAGCGAGGTTGCGTGCTTGAGCAGGTTTTCGCGCGTGAGTTCGTTGCCGCACCGCCTCAAGACCTGCTCGATCATGTAGGCGTTGTTGTAGCCGGGCGTTGCGGTGTTGTCATCGATGCTGACCGACGGCATGTATTTCTTCATGAATTCGACATAGGCCTTGACGCGGGGCTTATCCTGCTGGCGCGGATCGGTCGCTATGACTTCCCACCATGCCGAGACAAGACCTTTCGCATTGTCGAGCCCCGCCGGCGCCAGCGTCCCGCCGATCGAGCTGCAGTTCGAATTGACGATGTGGAGCGGTTTCCATCCCAGCTCGGCCACCTTGCGGATGCCCTGCGCCGCGAACTTGGAATAGGTGAGCTGCACGAAGACGTCAGCGCCCGCCCCCCTGCAGTCGGCGACCTGGTTGTCGATCGTCGGCTCCGTGATTTCGTGGCTGACTTCCTTGACGATGGCGCTGGCCTTGCCGCCGAGCCCTTTCTTCAGGCCGCGGAGAAAGTCCTTGCCGAGATCGTCGTTCACGTACTGGATCGCGATCTTCGCATCCGGCTTCTCGCTCAGGATATGCGCCCCCAGCACGGCTCCCTGCGCGACATAGATCGGATAGAACGGCACGATCCACGGAAATTCCCTGGGATCGTTGAAGCGCTCGGCGCCCGAGGTCAGGAAAAGGTTGGGCACCTTCTTGGCGTTGAGATACTTCATCACCGCGGCATTCGCCGCCGTGCCGAGGAAGCCGGCGATCGCAAACACCTCCTCCGATTCCACCAGCTTTCGGGTCTGCTCGACGGCCTTCGGCGGCGAGAACGCATTGTCGAGCGAGATCAGGTTGACCTTTCTGCCGTTGATGCCGCCATTGTCGTTGATCATCTGGAAATAGGCTGTCTGCGCCTGCCCGTAGACGCCGTATCCGGACGCCGGGCCGCTGTAAGGTGCAGTGGTCCCGAGCTTGATCTCGGTATCAGTGACGCCGGGTCCGTAGTTTGCAGCGCGCACTCCTGACACGCTTCCAAATGCGAGCGCGCTCGCTCCCAGCCCCACAACGGCCGATCTTCGCGAAATCAAAGTCATGCTCAATCCTCCCTATGATCGATTGTTGGTGATTTGAAGCTCTGAAGCGGCTCTTGATGCCTTCTGATCCGGCCGACTACGTGAAGGTCACGCTGACAGGCCCGAAACCGGAGACTCTCGCCTCGTAGACTTCGCCGACCGACACCGGTGAGACCGGGCCAAGCGCGCCCGTCAGCACGACATCGCCACCTCGCAGGGGTTGGCCGGCACGTGCCATCGCCCTTGCGAGCCAGAGCCCGGCACGCAAGGGATGACCAAGGCAGGCCGAGCCGCAGCCGACCGACACGATCGTTCCGTTGCGCGTCATCGTCATGCCGCAGGCCTCGAGGTCGACATCGGTCAATCGCCGCGGCGCTGCGCCGAGCACGTAGCCGGCGCTCGAGCTGTTATCCGCGACGGTATCGAGAATGCTGATTTTCCAGTCCCGTATCCGGCTGTCGACGATCTCGAGCGCAGCAACGGCATAGGCGATCGATCGCATCAGTTCGCCAAGCGTGACGTCTTCGCCGGAGAGACCGCGGTCGAGAACAAGCGCGATTTCGGCCTCGACGCGCGGCTGGATCAGTTTCGCGACATCGATGGTCTCGCCGGTCGAAACCTCCATGTCCGCGAACAGCGCACCATAATCAGGCTGATCGACCCCGAACTGCTGCTGCACGGCTTTCGAAGTAAGGCCAATCTTCCGGCCGACCAGCCGCCTGCCACCAGCGATACCGCGCCGGCTCACCTCGGACTGCACCGCATAGGCGGTCTCGAGGTGCCGCTGCCGATCTCACCGGCGATCGGGTCGATCGGCCGCCGGGTCGACTCCGCCTCCTGGAGGCGCGTTGCGAGCCTGTCGACGAGCGTGCTCATGGCCGATCCAGGAAGGCGGCGACCAGCGCGTTGAACTCGTCGGCCTTTTCCCATTGCGCCCAGTGGCCGCACTTGGGATAGACGTGAAGTTCGGCGTTCGGCATGGTCTTCAGCAGGATGAAGGCGGAATCGAGCGGGACCACACGATCGTCGCGTCCCCAAACGATCAGCGTCTTGTGCTTCAGCGCGGCGAGATTCTCGCGCCAGATGTCGAGCGGCGGCCGCTTGAAGATGTCGATGACGTCCTTGCGCATCGCAGCCTTCAACCGCTCCTCGAGCAACGCGTCGGTGATCGCCCTGGAATCGAATACCAGAAGCTCGATGACGCCTTTCAGCTTCTGCATCGAAGGGCCGTCGCCGCCGTGGAACATCGCCATGCGGCGCAGGCCTTCCGTCGGCATTGGCGTGAAGATGGCCTGACTGCCACCCGTGCCCATCAGCACCCGACGGTTGACCCGCTCCGGCGCGCGCAAGGCGACCATCAGCGCGGTAGCGCCACCCAGCGAGTTTCCGACGAAGCTCGCCTTCTGGACCCCGATCGCATCCATGAAGCTGCGGACGAATTCGCCCATGGCCTCGAAGATCGGCCCGTCCGGCAGCTTGCCCTCGGTCTCGCCGAAACCTGGCAGATCGACGACGATGACGCGGCGGCCGGTCGCCAGCGCCTCGACATTCTTGCGGTAATTGCTCAGGCCCGACGCGCCCGGTCCACCACCGTGGATCAGGATTGTTGGTTCTCCCTGCCCGACATCATGATAGCGCGTGCGGGTTCCCGCCACGTCGATGAACTTGTCACTCAGATCCACGCTCGATCTCCTGTTGATGGCGATGATTGTTCAGACCGCCGGAACGCCGGACAGAAGGTAGTGGTCGCGCAGCTTCCGTTTGAAAATCTTGCCGCTCGCCTCCCGCGGCAGGGCGTCGTGAAAGACGAAGCGCTTCGGCACCTTGAAGCGCGCGAGGCGCTGTTCGAGGAACGCCGCGACATCGGCCGGCGCGGGCGCTGCGTCCGGCTCCGCCTCGATCGCAGCGATCAGGCTTTCGCCGAACTCGGCATCGGGTACGCCGAACACAGCGCAGTCGCGCACGCCGGGACAATTGACCAGGACATTCTCGATCTCGGCGGGGTAGATGTTGACCCCACCCGAAATTACCATGTCGCGTTTGCGATCGCAGATGTAGAGAAAGCCGTCGGCGTCTTGATAGCCGACATCGCCGCAGGTCACGAGGCCGGCACGATCGACCTGTTCACGTTGCTCCGGACGGCCGTGGTAGGTGAAGTCCGAATACGCCTCCGTGCGCAGGTAGATCTCGCCGATGCCGCCGGGTGCGACTTCCTGCCCGGCCTCGTCGTAGATTCTGAGCTCGGTGCCTGTCATCGGGCGGCCGACTGTGCCGGGATGTGCGAGCCATTCCTCGGTGTTGCAGCCGACCGCAGCGCCGGTCTCCGTCGCGCCATAGGTCTCGTGAATCACCGGTCCCCACCATTCGATCATCCCGCGCTTCACGTCGGGCGGACAGGCCGCGCCGGTGTGCGTCACCCAGCGGATCGAGGACAGGTCGTAGCGATCGCGGATGGCGTCGCTGAGCCGCAGCAGGCGCACGAACATGGTCGGCACCATCGTCAGATGCGTGATCCGGTGCTCGGCAATGACCCGCAGCAGATCCTCCGGATCGAAACTCTGCTGCAATACCGTGAGGTCGGCATGCTGGAAGGCCTGCCGCGCAAAGGCGCCGGGCGATGCGTGGTAGAGCGGACCGCAAACAAAGGCCCGCATGCCGGGTTCGATGCCATAGATCTCGCGAAGCAGTGTCGCGTTTTTCTTGATCTGCTTGGGTGTCATTGGCGCGCGTCGAACACCCTTCGGATGTCCCGTGGTGCCCGAGGTGTAGATCATTGTGCCCCGCGGCGCGCGAGGCGGCAGCTCCCATCGCGCAGCCCTGTCGCGAAACGCCTGCCAATCCTGCGCGTGGGGCGGCGATGGCAACGACGTCGAGGCGCGCGCGAGGGCCTCGTCAACGATAAAGGTCGGCATATCGGCGGGAACGACCCGCTCGACCGCCGTGATCAGGTCACGGTGCCCGATTATTGTCCGCGGCGTGCAATCGGCAAGAATATAGGCGATTTCGTCGGGCTTGCTGTGCCAGTTCAACGGCACAACATAGGCGCCGAGTAGCGCGGCTGCATGCAGCACCTCGAAATAGCAGGGATCGTTCCGGATCAGCAGCGCGATGGCATCGCCTTCGCGGAGGCCAATCGAAGCGAGTGCCGTGGCGGCACGGCTGCCCTGCTCAAGCAGGTCCTGGCGCGCAACGCGACGCTCCCCGATCGCGATCAACTTGTCAGCCATCACGCTCACTCCAGGCAAACCGTGACCTCGCCGCGCGCCGGCGGCAGCAGGACACTGTCGAGCAAGCCGAACTCGTCGTCGCTGAGCGCAAGGGGCATCGAGAACGTCAAAGCATCCATGTGACCGCTCAGAACGGTCGGGTAGCGCCATTCAGCCTTCGCGATGGTCCGGCCGCGGCCGCGAAATTCGAACAGCAGCGGCTCGGGCGTGCTCGTGCCATGTCCGCTCTGATAGCCGTCCCCGATGGCGTAGACCTCGCATACGAAGTCTTGCGGACCGCGGCGCTGGATTGCGATCTCGATGTCGAGCAGGCCGAAAGCGGGATCGGCCGCCGCGCCATGCTGGTAGAAATAGACGAAGGGAATGCGGCCGTATTTGCTGAGTCCCCTCTCCGTGTCGGAGGGCACCTGCGCATCGCTGCGGCTGGGCGTTCGCGGCGGGATCGGTCCAAGCAGGCACATCTGCGGCAGGGAGCGACAATCAGCCATGGGATGCCTCCGACTGTTCACCCATCCCTCGCGGTTGCGCGACGTGCAGCGGCGCGACGTCATAACGCCGACCAAGGAAGCCGAAGGAATTCTCGACGAGAACGCTATCGCTGCTCAGCGCGCGCCTGACGAACGCACCCGGCTGCTTCTGCCGGATCGTGAAGGGATAATCGGATCCGACGACGATGCGGCTGTCGCCCACCGCGTTGCCGAGGAACGACAGCGACACCGGATCGTAGAGGATCGAGTCGTACCAGAACCGCCGCGCAAGGTCTGACGGCGGCCGCGTCATCTTGCCCCTGGCGCCGAGCGACCAGCCGAAATCCATTCGCGGTAGAATCCATGGCAGCGCCCCGCCGCCATGGCTGAGCAGGACACGCAGCCGCGGAAATCTTTCGGGCACGCCGGCGGCGAGCAGCGACACCGACGCGAGCGCGGTTTCGAGCGGAAACACCGCAGTCGCTGCGAATTCCGGGCTGCCGCCGACGCGCTCCATGCCTGCCGGGTGCAGCGGATGCACGAAGATGCCGAGATCGAGCGACTGGGCGGCCTCGTAGACCGGAAACAGGCTCTCGCTGCCGAGCGCAACGCCGTTGATGTGCGTCCCGATCTCGATGCCGGCAAGGCCGAGCGCCTTGAGTTTATCCAGCTGCCGGACAGCACGTGGCACGTCCTGCATGCACACCATGCCGATACCGGCGAAATTGCCGGGAGCCTGCGCGATCATGCCCGCGATCTGGTCGTTCATGACGTCCGCCAGATATTCGGCGTCATCAGGCGGCAACCAATGCGACAGCAACTCCGGCATCGGCGAGAGCACCTGCATGTCGGTGCCGTCCTCGATCATGTCCGCGAGCCGCTGTTCGACATTCCATGATCGCGTATCGATCTTCCGGAATATCTTGCCCGCAATCATCACCATCGCCTGATCGCTCGTCGAAAGCTCGACGCTCGGCCAGCGCGCGTCCCGTTTCGGGTCGGCGCCCAGCCGCGCAGGCACAACATGCGTGTGAATGTCGATCACAGTGCCCAACGCGCTCTCCCTGTCGCTCTGTTGCGAGCTTCTTGTCGTGATCCCCGCCCGCGCCGCTGCGCGTCACAGAATTCACTTTACAAACAGGAATGATTGTTTTTATCTTTGCTGTCAAGACGCCTCTGAGCGTCATGGCGCGACGAGTGGAAATGCCGCGCTGAGCGAGCCGCCAAGAGGGCGGCCAAGGGAGCGAATGACGTTGGACCGGCAGCAAGCGCGCATCGTGATCGTTGGAGCCGGACAGGCGGGCGCCCGCGCCGCCGAGGCCCTGCGCGCCGCCGGACATCGCGGCCCGGTCAGCCTGATCGGCGAGGAAGAGCACCTTCCCTACGAACGCCCGCAACTGTCGAAAGCCATCTTGATCGACCGCGCTTCCAATCCGGTGCTGGTCTTGCAGCGACAGCAGTGGAACGACCTCGATGTCGCATTGCACACCTCGTCCCGTGTCGTTGCGGCCGATCTGCAGCGGCGCGTTGTCGGTCTCGCCAACGGACAAGAGCTCGCATTCGACCGCCTGCTGCTCACGACCGGGACGCGTGTGCGTCGCCTGCCCGAGCTCGACAATGGCCCACTCCCCGTCCGCTACCTCCGTTGCATGAACGACGCGCTGGCGCTGCGCCAGGAGTTGCAGCCCGGGCGACAGATTGCGCTGATCGGCGGCGGGGTCGTCGGCCTCGAAGTCGCATCGGCGGCGATCGGGCGCGGATGCCACGTCACCATCATCGAGAAGGCCAAAGGCTTGCTGTCCCAGATCGGCTCCGCATCGCTCGGCCAATGTCTCCATCAGCTCCATGCGTCGAAGGGCGTGAAGATTGTGTGCAACGCCGTGGCGAAACGATCGACATCGCGCGGACTGGAACTCGACGATGGCAGCTTCGTCCCGGCCGATCTCGCACTGGCCGGCGTCGGCGTCGAGCCGGTCACTGAGCTCGCCCAACAATTGGGCCTCGATTCCCAGCACGGCATCCGCGTCACCTCGAGCGGAGCCACCCAAGCCGATGGCATCTTCGCCGCCGGCGACGTCGCAGAGCAATGGAGCCGCAGTCACGACCGCTGGATGCGCATCGAGAACTGGGCCAACGCGCAGAACCAGGCCATCGCCACCGCAAAATCGATGACGAACTCCGCGACTGCCTATGATGCCCCGTCCTGGTTCTGGTCCGACCAGTACGACGCCAACATCCAGGTCGTCGGCAACCCGGCCGGCGGAGAGGAGATCGTCAGAGGCGACGTCGGCGCCGGTCGCTTCGTCACCATCAGCATCCGCGACGGCGAAGTCGTCGGCGGCATCACCGTCAATTCGGCCCGAGACATGGCGGTACTGCGCCGGCTCGTCGCCTCACGCAAGCCTGTTCGAAAAAGCGAACTTGAGAATCCCGCACTCGAACTGAAGCGCTTACTCGCCGCCTAGGGAAGAGGAAACCACAATGAACGCAGAACAGCCGCAGCCCGCGCTGCTCGTCGATCCGGCCCAGCACATTTTCAAAGTTGCGCGACGCAACTTCGTCGACCGCGAGATCTTCAAGGCCGAGAAGGAGAGAATCTTCGACCGCTCGTGGCTGTACCTTGGACATTCGTCGGAACTCCCCAAGCCCGGCGATTTTATCACCCGCAAGGTCGCCGGCCGCGGTATATTGTTCACTCGCGACAGCAAGGGGCAACTGCGCGCCCTGCTCAACACCTGCCCGCATCGCGGCGCCCAGGTGTGCCGCGAGCGCAAGGGCAACGCCAAATCGTTCCAGTGCTTCTACCATGGCTGGGTGTTCGGCGCTGACGGCAAGTTGCGTAGTCAGCCAGGCGAAGCCTCCTACCCCGAGGGGTTCAAGGGTCGCGACACCTCGAACATGCAGCCAGTGCCGCGGTTCGAGACTTATCGCGATTTCAACTTCATCTCGTTCGACAGCAACATAATGCCGCTTGTCGACTACCTCGCGGGCGCCAAGGAATACCTCGACGTGATCTGCGATCAGGCCGACGCCGGAATGTCGATCGTCGCAGGCAGCCAGGAATATTCGATCCGGGCGAACTGGAAGCTGCTCACCGAGAACAGCATCGACGGCTATCATGCCGCGACCACCCACGCGACCTACTTCGATATCCTGATGAGCTCGACGGACAATCTCGCTACCGGGATGGGTGCCGGCGGCTACGGCTACGACCTCGGCAACGGTCACGCCGTCCTCGAATACGGCGCTCCCTGGGGACGACCGGTCGCGCAGTGGATCCCCGGCTGGGGAGAGGCTGGCAAATCGGAGATCGGCCGGATCTACGACAACCTCGTCGCACGCCACGGCCAGGAGCGCGCCGATCGGATCGCGCGCAAGAACCGCAACCTGTTCATTTTCCCAAATCTCGTCGTCAACGACATCATGGCCTTGACTGTGCGCACCTACTTTCCCATGGCTCCCGACTACATGGTCATCAATGCCTGGGCGTTGGCGCCGAACGACGAATCGGCGTGGGCGCGAAAGTATCGCCTCAACAATTTCCTCGAGTTTCTCGGCCCCGGCGGCTTTGCCACGCCCGACGACGCCGAAGCGCTGGAGCACTGCCAACGCGGCTTCGAGAACTCCAAGGAAACCCTGTGGAACGACATCTCGAAGGGAATGGGCAAAGAAAAGGCCCATCACGACGACGAGCTTCAGATGCGTGCGTTCTGGACCCAGTGGAACAAGCAGATGTTTCCCGAACCAGCGTCCGGCATCAAAAGCGTCGCGGCCTAGGAGAACGAGATGCAATCCGTAACCCGAACCGACGTCGAAGATTTCCTGTTCAACGAGGCCGAGTTGCTCGATCAGTGGCGATTGCCAGAGTGGCTGACGCTCTTTACCGAGGATGCCCGGTACGAAGTTCCCTGCACAGACCTGCCCGCGGATGCCTCGTCGGATACCAATCTGTTCTACATCGCCGACGATCGCATGCGGCTCGGCGAGCGGGTCAAGCGGCTCATGAAGCGCACCGCGCATGCCGAGTTTCCACATTCGAAGACCAGTCGAATCGTCGGCAATGTCCGAATTTGCGCACGGCATGAGGACGAGATCGACGTCACCTCAGTGTTCCAGACGCTGCGGACCAAGGACGGCGTCACCGATCTCTACTTCGGGACCAACAAGTATCGCCTCGCGCTGCGAGACGATGGCTTCCGCATCCGCGAGAAGCGCTGCCTGCTCGGCGGCGAAGGCCTGCGGCCGAGCGGCCGCATCAGCATCGTGCTCTGACGGATCAATCAGATGGGTTCTCGTTTCGACGGACAGACAGTCGTGGTGACCGGTGCCGCCAGCGGCATCGGCGCCGTCATCGCCCGCCATTTTGCCGATGCCGGCGCCAGCCTGGTGGTATCCGACATTGATGAGGGCGGCCTCGGTGCGGTTGCCGACGAGATCGCTGCAACCGGCGCCAGGCGTCCGGTCGTGAAGGCCGGCGACCTCTCGCAGGAGGACGTCGCAGGCAGCGTCATCAGGTCGGCGGTCGACAATTTCGGTGCGCTCGATATCCTGGTCAACAACGCAGGCGGCGGGATCATCAAGCCGTTTCTGGACCACACGCCTGATACGTTGCGGACCACGATCGATCGCAATCTCTGGACCGCGCTGTGGTGCGCCTGGCACGCCGTCAAGGTCATGAAGGTCCGCGGCTACGGTCGCATTGTCAATATCGGGGCGGACTCGGTCCGCAACGGTCTCTGGGATCACGCCGCCTACAACGCCGCCAAGGGCGGCGTGCATGCAATGGCGACCGGACTGGCGCGTGAATTCGCCAAGGACGGCATCACCGTGAACGTCGTCGCTCCCTGCATCGTCGAAACGCCCCAGGTCAAGCAGATCACCCTTAAGGCGCCGAAGGCGTTACAGCGCTTTGTCGACGTGGTGCCGATGGGGCGCCCGGCCGAGATGGACGAGGTGGCATCGATGGTGTGCTATCTGGCTTCGAAGGAAGCCTCGTTCGTCACGGGACAGGTCATCAGCGTCAATGGCGGAAGCACAATGCTATGACGACCACGATCAACAGCATTCTCATCGGCACGGTTCAGGACTTTCCGGAGGGCGAGATCCGTCCCGCGACGATGCCCGATGGCACCAACCTTGCGGTCTACAATGTCGGCGGCACGATCTACGCCACGGCCGACCTCTGCACGCACGGCGAGGCTTCATTGTCCGAAGAAGGCATCCTGACCGGAAATATCGTCGAATGCCCTTGGCATTTTGGTACATTCGACGTCACCAGCGGCGCGCCGACCGGCATGCCGTGTACGGTTCCGTTGAAGACCTTCCCGGTCAAGGTGATAGAAGACAGCGTCTATGTCGAATTCTGACGAACCAAAGCCCTCCTCCCGCCGTGGCGCCCCGGCATCCCGCGGGCCTGCAACCCGACAGAAGCTGAGATCGCGCCGGGACAGCACGGCTGAGCCGAAATACGCGCCGCGACGAACCCAGGCGGAGCGCAGCGAAACCACGCGCAAGCAACTGATGGACGCCGCGGTCAAGCTCATTCGCCGCAATGGCTATGTCGGGCTGCGGACGATCGAGGTCGCTGACCTCGCTGGCGTTTCGCGCGGCGCCTTGATGCATCATTTCCCCAGCAAGCACGAGCTCGTCGTGGCCGTGCTGGCCTATGTCAACGAGATCACCTTCACCCAAAGTATGCGCCGCGCGCAGTCGGCGCGGCACGACGGCGGCGATCCGATCGACAGCATCATCAAAGACGCAGAGGACTTTTTCTTCGGCGACTATTTCTTCATCGAGCTCGCCATCGCGATGAGCGATGACAGCACCCGGCAGATCAAGCGCGAGACCCGGCAATTCGCCCGGCAGACGCGCTTTTCGATCGAGGCGACCTGGCTCGACACGCTGATTTCGTCCGGAATTCCGGAACAGCTCGCCAAGGACGTGCTCGCTTTGACGCTGAGCGTGGTCCGCGGCTTCTCGGTCAGAATGCTGATCGAGAACGATCCCGAGCACTTCTCACGCCTGCTCGGTGTCTGGCGCCAGATCGTGCGGCAGCACATCGAGAATTCGATGCCCAAGCAGTCGAGAAAGCGGACATGACGGGTCAAAGTTCATCCGAGAGGGCGCCACAACGCTCCCTGATCGGGCTCTGCTACGCCAGATTGGCCGTCCGCGAGCCGCAACCCGCAGCGGCGTTCGCGACCGATATTCTGGGCTTGCAACCAGTACCCGACAAACAGGCTCTACTCTTCCGATCGGACGATCGCTATCACACGCTGTCACTAATATCGGCAACGAACTCGTCCTCAATCGGCATCGAGGTTTCCGACGAAGCGGTGCTCGAACGCGTCGAGCACGCGCTACGGAGCGACGGCTTCACCGCACGTCGCGGAAGCGCCGACGAGTGCAAGCAGCGGTTCGTCCGAGATGCATTGATTGTGCAAGATGCCAGCGGCAACGAGATCGACCTGGTGCTGCGGCCCGCGCAAAGCGGACGCCGCTATTTCCCTAGCCGCGACGCCGGCATCACCGGGCTGGAAGGCGTCGGGCTACGCAGCGTCAGGCCGACGGACGACCAGAAATTCTGGACTTCGATCCTTGGTGCCCGGATCAGCGACTGGGCCGGCGACGTCGCCTATCTCGGGATCGACCGGAAGCATCACCGCATTGCGCTCTATCCATCAGACCGGCCCGGCATCCTCTATATCAGCTATGGCGTCGAGAGCCTGGATTCGATCATGCAGGGCCATTATTTCGTGCAGGAGCGCCAGATCAAGATCCTGCATGGCCCCGGACGCGAGCCCGCGTCCGGACAAATCTTCCTCAGGTTCGAGGGGCCTGAAGGATACGTCTTTTCCTACACGCATGGGATCAAAGACATCGAACCCGATCATCATCCCCGGCAATTCTCGGCTCATCCCTCCTCGCTGTGCGACTGGGGCAGCCAGTGCCAGGGCATTCCGGAACTGCGGCCGGCCGGCGACTGACAAGCCAAAGAGAATGGAGACGCCACATGATTGAACTGCGCGATCTCGCCTATGTACGGCTCGGCGCCTCAAACCTCGAGGACGCGCGGAGCTTTGCCACCAGAAGCCTCGGCCTGCAGGTCGGCGAGCAGGCAAAGCAGGCGCTCTATCTGCGCTCCGACGATCGGGCGCACACGCTCTGCTATTTCGAGGGTGATCCGCAGGACCAGACCGTCGCCTTTGAAGTTGACGATGCGGACAAGCTCAGCGTCGCCGGCGCAACGCTCGACACGCTCGGCCATGCCGTCCATGCCGGCACACCGGGCGAATGCGCGCTCCGCAAGGTCAAGGCCTTCATCGCGTTCAAAGATCCGACCGGCAACCAGATCGAGTTCGTCGTGCGGCCCGAGCGCAGTGGCAGACGATATTTTGCGACCCGCGACGCCGGGATCACCGGCTTCAGCCATGTGGGCCTGTTCACGACCGACCCCGTGCGCGACGAACAGTTCTGGACTCAGGTCTGCAACGCCCGCGTCAGCGATCGCATCGGGGACATTGCCCTCATGCGAGTCAACGCGATCCATCACACCGTGGCGCTGGCCCCCGGCCGCGGGCCCCGGCGTGCATCACATCAACCACCAGGTCGAGAGCAACGACGACGTGCTACGCTCGTACTATCATTTGTCGGGCCAGCGCGTCCCAATCGTCTTCGGTCCGGGCCGTCACCCAACATCCGGCGCGCGGTTTCTCTATTTTCAGGGTCCCGACGGCATGGTGTTCGAATATTCGGTCGGCGTTGACGAAATCGAGGATGAGGAAACCCATCGGCCCCGACAGTTCGGCTTCGAGCCATCAAGCCTTTGCATGTGGGGCGCGAAATCAGGACGTCCCCGTTAGCTCGTTCAAGATCCCGGCGATCGACTTTCTTCTTCCTCGGTTCGAAACATACAGCACTGGTGAGAACGCCGACCACGGGACGTTTCTGAAACCGCGGTACTAAAATCAGCGTCGCGCGATGAGCGCTTTCGGCGTCGGTCCCGCACCGAGCGGCAATCGAGTCGTCCCAAGGTCGTCATTGGGAATTAGCTCTCTCCATCGGCATCGTGAAGGACCACGGATCGGGCACGCATGACTCGAGCCTGAACTCAACCTCGCGGTAGGCCTCTCCGATTTCGGGTCAGTGCCGGGTTGATTCCGATCAGGCGATTGTGGGGTCTGGAAGGGCCACAACCGTGCCCGCGGCGAGAACCTCCTGCTTATTTTTGTCGGCGAGTACCGCGCGTCATCCTGCTGGTATTTGTGCTGGTACCGGCAGCAATCGAAGAGAAAAGTGCGTTCAAATTCAAATGGTTATGGCTCTAGGCAATTATCGGCCAAGGGCACCACGCTTCGCCCTTGCGGGCTTCGCCTGGCGCAGCCATGCCCAGACCGCAAGGGCGAAGCGTGTCCGGCGAAGCTTGAGCGAAGCGAGAGCGAAGACGGGCTGGCGCTCCTAACCACCCCTCACTGGTTCAGGATCGGCGGAATGTCTTTTGCGTCGCGCCGCCCCGGCAGCGAGCTGAGATAGGCGTGGATGTCGGCGATGCCCCTGTTCAACAGCACGTCGACGGAGAACGACGGCATGGCGTTCGGCGCCTCGCGCAGGACGGCGATGAGGGACGCCACAGGCAGCGGGATCGCGCCGGCGTCAAAGTTATGTTCGCCACTTCCAAGGAAGCCTTCCTTGCCGCCATCGTCCTCGTCGCAAGGTTGGTGACGGCGGCGAAATCGCATGCAGGAACGATAGATTGGCCCCGCCGTTTGGTTTGACCAACCGCAGCAGGACGATCAAGCGGCTATGGAGAAAGAGGCGCCCGCGGGCGGCCCGCAGGCGCATATGCTCGTAGGCGACCAATTATGACGAATCTCGCCAAGCTCCCGACCTGGGCGGACGATAAGCACGTCTTCGCCGTCATCGAGACTCCCCGCGGGAGCACATGCAAGCTCGAGTTCGACCCCAAGCTGGGGACCTTCACTTTGGCAAAGCCCCTGATGACAGGACTCAGCTATCCGTACGACTGGGGCTTCATCCCGTCCACCAAGGCGGAGGACGGCGACCCTCTCGACGTGCTGGTCATTCACGACGCCAAGACATATCCCGGCGTTGTTCTCAAATGCAGGCCGGTCGGGGTGCTGGAGATCGAGCAGAAGAGCAAGGGTAAAAAGGAGCGCAACGATCGCGTCTTTGCCGTGCCGGACCGCTCCCCACTCGAAACAGATCTAAGGGATATCCGCCATCTTCCCTCGCGCGCCTGCGAGGAGCTCGAAGCGTTCTTCCGCGCCACCAACGCTCTTGAGAGCAAGGATCTGACTTTTTTGGGCTGGCGTGGGCCAAGCCATGCGGCCAAGGCGATCAAGCGCGTTTCAAAGTAGGTCGTCCGAGCTGTATAGCAAATCGCACACATCGGACGTGGAGCAGTCCGTTGGTCATCCAAAAGAAACGGCCCCAGCAACGAGCAATCGCTGGGGCCGTTCTTATTCCCATGCTCACGCCGAACCGCCGGTTGCCGATAATAGGCGGCCCTTCTGGGCCGTAAATTTGATCTTGATGAAATAGCCCTGCCCAGTGTCCGGATGATTCGCGGAATACGCGGTTCGAGAAATAACACGTGTGAATCTCATCTAAATAAATTGCCGATTCTTCCCGGCGCCCAGCTTTCATGGACGCTTCGTCCATTTTAGTTCCACGCCTGCAAAAATTTTTTACTCGTCAGAAATTATCCTATGTTGCTGAAAAACAGCAAGATCATTGGTCTGTTCCTCACCGCAGTGGAACGAGGAAGGCCGTGGGAAAGAAGCGCAACCGGGTTAAGCAAACGACCTCGCTCACGTTCAGGCTAGGTCAGCTGGCAGAAGCGGCGCGAGCTCGAGCCTCGATCTTACCGCCGGGGGCGGAGCGCGAGCGCATGCTGCGGAAGGCGCGCGAAGCGGAGAGCGCTATCGCGATCGAGAAACTGGTCACAAGTCCGGGGACCGAATTACCCACCTAAAGACCGCCCCGATTGCCCTTTGCGCGCGTCCAGGACAGCACCCCAATTGATATTGGAACCGGCAGGGGCCGAAAAAGGTTCATCGCGTTGCGATGACGAAAGAACTCGACGCCAAGCTCAAGACTGCCCTCGACGAGTCCCGCCTCCTTATCCTTGGCGCACAGGTTCTGTTCGGCTTCGCCTTTCAAGGTGCATTTCAGGAGCTTTTCCAGGACGCGTCGCCAGCCGGCCATACGCTTCAATGCGCGGCGCTGGTGCTGCTGTGCGGCAGCATTTGTCTCCTGATTGCGCCCTCCATGTATCACCGCATCGCCTGTAGTGGCCAAAGCCGGCACCGAGCATTGCACGTCACGACAAGCCTTACCGGCTGGAGCCTCCTGCCACTGACGCTTGGCCTTGGCGCATCCGTCTTCGTTGTTTTCGATTTTCTCGTGGGGCCGGGACTTGGCGCAGCCATGGGAGCGGGGCTGGCCGTAATCGGGCTCGGCTTGCTCTTTGGCCTCGGGATGGTTTTGCGGCACAAGGCCAAGCCGCTGCCCCCGGAGAGCGGCACGCCGCTCAAAACCAAGATCGAACAGCTCCTGACCGAAGCCCGCGTCATCATTCCAGGCGGACAGGCGCTGCTCGGCTTTCAGTTCGTGGCGGCGCTGACAAGGTCCTTCCAGGCCTTGCCCGGCTGGATGCAGACCGTCCATGCGGCGGGGCTTCTGGCCGTGGCGTTTTCGGTTCTTCTCCTGATGACCCCTGCATCGCTGCATCGCCTCGCCTATCATGGCGAGGATGATCCGCAATTCTTCCGGATCGGCTCCGCGCTCGTGATTGCGGCCGTGCTTCCCCTTGCGCTCGGGATCGCCGCCGACATCACGGTCGTGCTTTACATCGTCAGCGAGAACGCAGGTCGTGCCATCGCGATCGGCACGTCCGCGTTCGTTGCCCTCCTGACGGCATGGTACGGTTTTCCGCTCTGGCATCGGGGAGCCGGTCATGGGGCGGCTTAAAGCCCCACCCGGCGATCGCGCCGTGCATCTCTGCATCGACATGCAGCGTCTGTTTGCCGCGGACGGCCCATGGCCCACGCCATGGATGCCGCGCGTTGTACCAGTCATCCGGGAGCTCGTGGCCCGCGCACCCGAACGCACCATCTTCACGCGCTTTATTCCGCCGATTGAGCCCAGGGATGCAGCTGGCATGTGGCGCGCCTATTATGAGAAATGGCCGAAGGTGACGCGCAGCACAATGGATCTCAATCTGTTGCGCGTGGTGCCCGAGCTTGAGGGCTTCGCGCCGCCCGCACATTGCATCGACAAGCCGGTCTATTCGGCGTTCGCAACCGGGGCGCTGCAGACCTACTTGCAGGAGAAGCACGTCGATACGCTGCTCGTGACCGGCTCCGAGACGGACGTCTGCGTGCTCGCATCGGTGCTCGATGCCGTCGACGTCGGCTACCGCGTCATCGTGGTGAAAGACGGCCTGTGCTCCTCGTCCGATGCGGCGCATGAGGCCTCTCTTCACCTCTACGCCCAGCGCTTCGATGTCCAGATCGAGCTGGCGGAAGCCGGCGAGGTGCTGGATGCGTGGCGGCCATAATCTGCCGCAGCGCTTTCAATATTAGGAACGGGCTTATCGAGCCCGCGTTTGACGTTCTGACCATGCACCCCAGGAGAGAGCTATGGCAGAACGAGAGACAGGGAATCTGATCGCCAGCGACAAGGTCGAAGGCACCGCCGTCTATGGAGCCGACCAGCAGAAGATCGGCAGCGTCGAGCGCGTCATGATCGACAAGGTGTCGGGCAAGGTCGCCTATGCGGTTCTGAGCTATGGCGGCTTCCTCGGCATCGGCGATGATCACTATCCGACGCCGTGGTCAAGCCTGACCTATGACACCAATCTCGGCGGATACCGGACCAACATCACCAAGGACCAGTTGGACAAAGCACCGCGTTACACCAACGACAATGACTGGAGCTGGACTCGCGACAACGACCGGCGCGTCTACGACTACTATCGAGCCTCGCCCTACTGGTGAGCCGAGACCACTGCGCTTACGAGAGCCCGGTGCTGAACGCGCCGGGCCGGAAGCGCGGCGTGTCAAATCCGGTCCTGGCCTGCTCAATTCATAGCTTTTAGAAGATATCCGGCGGTTCGGCTGCCGACCGCGCGCGCAACCTGTCCCGGCGTACCCGACGCAACGATGCGGCCCCCCTCCTCGCCCGCTCCCGGTCCGACGTCGACGATGAAGTCGCTGCTTGCTGCGACCGACATGTCATGCTCAATGACAATCACGGTATTTCCGGCCTCGACCAATCCGTCGAGCTGCTTCAGCAGCTTTGCCACGTCGGCCGGATGAAGACCGGTCGTCGGCTCATCGAGCACATAGAGTGTCCCGCCTCGCTGCGCGCGCTGCAGTTCCGTGGCGAGCTTGACGCGTTGCGCTTCGCCGCCCGACAACTCCGTGGCGGGCTGTCCGAGCCGGATATAACCGAGACCGACCTCGCGCAGTACGCCGAGCGATCGGCGCAGGGACTCATCATCTGCAAAGAACTCGAACGCTGCGTCGACGTTCATGGCAAGCACGTCGGCGATTGAAATTGTCCCGGATCTTGATCTCGAGCGTCTTGGCATTATAGCGAGCACCCTTGCATGTTGGACACGGCGCATAGACGCTCGGCAGAAACAGGAGCTCGACGCAGACATAGCCTTCGCCCTGGCAGGTCTCGCACCGGCCCTTCGCGACATTGAACGAAAATCGACCGGCGTCGTATTTCCGGGCTCGCGCCTGCTTGGTCGCCGCAAACAATCGCCGCACATGATCGAGCAGGCCGGTGTACGTCGCGAGGTTCGACCGTGGAGTTCGCCCGATCGGTTTCTGATCGACCACTACCAGTCGCTTCACCTGGTCCAGTCCCTCGGTGATCTTGCCACCGAGCGTTTCGATCGCGGCTTCCAGAACGTCATCGTCCGCATCAGGCTCCCGGCGGTGTCCCAACTCGTCGCCAACGGCTTCGACCAGGAACTGGCTGACCAGACTCGACTTGCCCGAACCCGAGATCCCCGTGACACAGGTAAAAACGCCCAATGGTAAATCGACGTCCAGTCGGTGCAGATTGTTGCGGGTCACACCGCGCAGCCTCAGCCATCCTTGCGCCGCACGGCTGCTCCGGGAAGCTTCCGCTCCCTCACCGAACAGATAGCGTCGTGTCTGGGATTCCCGGACATCAACCAATCCCGGCAGCGGCCCACTGTAAAGAATCCTGCCGCCATTCTCTCCCGCCGCGGGCCCTACATCGACGATCCAGTCTGCCTGACGCACCACATCGAATTCGTGCTCGACGACGAACAGCGAGTTGCCCGCAGACTTCAGGCGCGCCAACGCGCGTAGAAGCGCCTCCGTGTCCGCTGGATGCAGCCCTGCGGACGGCTCATCCAACACATAGACCACTCCGAACAGGTTGGATCGGACCTGCGTCGCCAGGCGAAGTCGCTGCAACTCGCCCGGCGACAAGGTCGGCGTGCTCCGCTCGAGCGTCAGGTAACCGAGACCAAGGTCGAGCAGAACTTCCAAACGGCCGCGCAGGTCGTCGGCGATGCGTTTCAAGACCAACGCCTTTTCCGGATGATCCCCGGCATCGGGCTTCGCTTTTGCCGGCGACGCTTTCAACAGCTCGTCCAGGCGTTTCAAGGGCAGCCGCGACAATGTGGAGATATCCAAGCCGGCGAACTTGACCGATAAAGCCTCCGGCTTGAGCCGCTTGCCTTTGCAGACCGGACAGTCCGAACCCGACAGGAATTGCGCCACCCGGCGCTTCATCATCGCGCTCTGGGTCGTCGCATAGGTCTGCAGTACATACTTGCGAGCGCCCGTGAAGGTCCCCTGGTAGCTGGGCTCTTCCTTGCGCTTGAGCGCCCGCCGCGTTTCCGCTGGAGTATATCCTGCATAGACCGGCACCGTCGGCTGCTCATCGGTAAAAAGGATCCAGTCGCGATCCTTCTTCGGCAGTTCGCGCCACGGCTTGTCGACGTCGTAGCCAAGGGTCACCAGGATGTCCCTGAGGTTCTGCCCTTGCCAGGCTGTCGGCCAGGCGGCGATCGCGCGCTCGCGGATGGTCAGCTTATCGTCGGGCACCATGGACCGCTCGCTGACATCATGGATGCGCCCGATGCCATGACAGCGAGGGCAAGCACCTTCCGGCGTGTTCGGCGAAAACGACTCCGCGTATAGCAACGGCTGCCCGGGCGGATAGTCACCCGCTCGGGAATAAAGCATCCGCAGCAGGCTCGAGAGTGTCGTGACACTCCCCACCGAGGACCGCGTCGTTGGCGATCCCCGCTGCTGTTGCAGCGCGACAGCCGGTGGAAGGCCTTCGACCTCATCGACCTCCGGCACGGCCATTTGATGAAACAGCCGCCTTGCGTAAGGCGAGACCGACTCCAGATACCGGCGCTGCGCCTCGGCGTACAGCGTCCCAAAGGCAAGCGACGACTTTCCGGAGCCGGAGACCCCGGTAAACACGACCAGGGAATCTCTCGGAATGTCGACGTCGACATTCTTCAGATTATGTTCGCGGGCGCCGCGGACCCTCACAAATTCGAATCCAGAGCGGGCAGCCGTCCGGAAAGCGCTGTCGGCCTTTTTGTCCATAGACTCCAACCCACGGGAAGCTCGAACGATCCAGCTCCGATTTGGACGCTGGGTCCTCGCGAATCTTTTTTGGTCGGTTCGGCGTCGCGTGATCAAGGCTTTTGGCGTCGGTTTCGCTCGGCCGCAACAGGGCTGCCGCCCATCGCAGGCCGCGCCTGACGTTTTCGGCAATATCTCGGCCGCCAGACAAGTATGACCGTCATATTTTGGCCATAGGCGGTTTCTTAAAGGCCTGGGCGGGCCACGTTCCCGCCTCTGTTTTGCGTCGCTCGACCCGGTGCGGTCGCTTCGCAACCCAATCGCAGGTCATCGCTGCGCTCCTCCTCCCACTGTCAGGATGGTCTGCCAACAACAAGAGGACTTTGTAATGCGTAAAACTCTTGCGGCTGTCGCCGTGCTCCTGGCCTTTGCTTCATCTGCTGCCGAAGCTCGCGGTCGTCACCATCATCATCGTCATTATGCGCACGCACACGCGGGTCGCCCGGCGGCCTGGTGCGGCTGGTTCATGCGCACGCAGGTCGGCAGCGATCCGGGTCCGCAATACAATCTGGCGCGCTCCTGGGCGCGCTACGGCACCAATGCCGGCGGCCCCTCGGTCGGCGCGATCGTCGTCTGGCGTCACCACGTCGGCAAGATCGTGGGTCATGAGAACGGCCAGTGGATCGTCACCAGCGGCAACGACGGACACGCCGTGCGCACGCGGCCGCGCTCGCTCGCCGGCGCCATCGCGTTCCGCAACGCCTACGCTTCGTTCTAAGGGCATGATCCGGAAAAGTGCGAAGCGGTCTTCCGAAAGATCATGCTCAAGTAACATCCCGAAGCGCGATGACGACCTCATCGCGCTCTGGCGGAACTTTGCTTCTGCGCTGACATTCGAGCGTGCGATGCCGAGCGGTATACGAACCGTTCATCATCGCCGCCTACGCTGCGGCGGGGTTTCGCCCTGAAGCCCTCAGACGGGCGCCGTCACCTGTGTTGACCAGGTGGCGGCGCTTTTTCAAGGAATGCATCGGCTTGCCCCAGAAACCGAAGAAAGTCGCGGCTGCTTCCAGGAAAGCTCCTTACGAGACTGCGCCTCACAAGAGTGCCTATTGGTCGGCCGCCTATGTCAGTTTCTGCAACGGCATGACCGTGTTCGCAGTGACCAGCGGCGTTCTCGGATTTCTTCTGGTGGCCAAGCTCTATCTGTGAGCGTCAGCGCTTTCCGATGCTCTTCAGATAGGCGCAGAACATGTCGGCCATGGCATCGGCATAGCTCTCGATCTCGGCCCGGCTTCGCGGGCTCTCCGAAAAATCCTTGCCGACCGTGCTCAGCGTCGTCGTGATCAGATCGCCCGCCATTGCGCGGGCTGCGGCGGATGCCTTCGGCAAGGCCTCGCGCATGAAGACCTCGACGGTGCGCGCGCTCGACGCCCGCGCCTCGCGGGCCTCCGGCGCGTCGCGATAGAGCGGCGCGGCATCGCTCAGCGCGCCGCGCACTGCGGCTTCCTCGCATTCGGAATGGAAGAACGCGTGCACCAGCGCGCGCAGCCGCTGCAATGGCGGCCGCCCGCCATCTTCGAGAATCTCCCGCAGCAGGCCGGTGGTCTGCCGCCACTCGTCGCTCTGCAATCGGAACAGGATCGACGCCTTGTTCGGAAAATACTGGTACAGCGAGCCGACGCTGACGCCGGCCTTCTCGGCCACCCGCGCCGTGGTGAAACGCTGCGCGCCCTCCTTCGTCAAAACCTGAACAGCCGCCTCGAGAATCGCCGCGACGAGCTCGGTCGATCGCGCCTGTTGCGGCTGTTTTCGCGAGGAAACTGAAGAGCTTCGCCGTTCGGTCATGGACGTCTTATGGGCAATTCGGGGAATGCGATTAGCGAATGCGAATAATTATTCGTATTTCTAACGAGGCGCAAGGACGCGCCGCTTTTGCACCGGAGACCCACATGACGACCCTCACCTCACCCCAGCTCGCAGGCCTGCTCGACCGCCTGTTCGCGCAAGCCTCCGCAGCGGTGGAAGAAACCCGGCGCGCGGTGGCCGACCTTTCCGACGCGGACCAGGCGCGCCTGATGCGCAGCAAGACCGACTACCGCGCGCTCTACGGCCGCCTCAACAATGTGCCGCTCGCGGCCTCGCGCGAGACCGGTGCGCTGCTCTACATGCTGGCGCGTGGCGCGCGGGCGCGCAACATCGTCGAGTTCGGCACCTCGTTCGGCATCTCGACACTGCACCTCGCCGCTGCGCTGCGCGACAATGGCGGCGGCCGCCTGATCACCAGCGAGTTCGAACCGGCCAAGGTCAAGCGCGCCCGCGACAACCTCATCGCGGGCGGGCTCGACGATCTGGTCGAGATCCGCGAGGGCGACGCGCTCACGACGCTGCGCAGCGATCTGCCCGATGCGATCGACCTCGTGCTGCTCGACGGCGCCAAGGGGCTCTATCCCGATATCCTCGATCTGGTGCAGGGGCGGCTGAAGGCCGGCGCCTTCGTGGTCGCCGACAATGCCGACGACAGTCCCGACTATCTGGCGCGGGTGCGCGCGCTGAAGGGCGGCTACATCTCGGTGCCGTTCGCCGAGGACGTCGAGCTGTCGATGCGGCTTGGTTGAGGTCGAAATCGAAGAAGCGCGCGATCAGGCCGCCTTGACCTTGTCGATGGTCGCGGACAGTCGCGCGCGCTTTGCTGGGTCGGTGACGTATTGGAGACTGGCTTCGAGGTCGCGAAGGACACTGCTCACCTTCCATTTCACTTGCCCCTCGGCAACCACCTGCATTGCCAGCCTCTCGGCCTTGTCGGGATCACCGAGGTCAAAGGCCGCGGCAAGCTGCGTCGGGCGCAGCCATTCGTCGGCAAGCTGCAATCGTCTGGCCCGCTCGCAGGCGGCAATCGCGACCCGCACGGTGGCCTGCGCAAGATCTTCGTCGCCCGGGTTCCCCCGGGCGCGATAGAGACGGGGCAAGTTGCTGGAGCAGTAATAGGCGTTGAGATCGAGCTCCATACCCTGCTGATAACAATCGATCGCCTTCTCGAGCTCCTCCTTGCGGCGAGGAGAGTCGGCTGGTGCGGCTCTGGCGAGGCGCTTGTGGCGGCCGCCCATCAAGCCGAGCCGTTCCGGCGTCGGCCCCGCGAAATCTATCAATGTCTGGATCTCGGCAATCGCCTGGATGTCGTCGCCGGCCTGGGCCGCGGCAAATGCTCGATTCTCCTGCACTTCGGGTTCGTTGGCGAAGCGCTCGGGAAGATCCTTGGTGTAGTTGAGCACGACATTCCAGTCGGCGGTGGTATCGACGCAATCGCGCAGCAGCAGCAACAGGGCGAGCGCCTTCGCATAGGTCGCGGGTGGATTGCCCTCGGCGGCAATCAAGGCCTGGGCCCGCTTCATGCGCTCCTCCGCGAGCGCAGCGCGGACCGCGCGTATCTTGGTCTGGAATGCAGCTTGCTCGGCGAGCTGGCTTCGCATCGTCGTCGCCTTGCGCGGGTCGACCTTGTCCGGATAGCCCGGGATCGACTGGTGCATCGGCGAAATCCCGGCCGCAAGGGCCCTGATGGGCTCCTTGATCGCGGCCTGCATCGCGGCAGCGGTTGCCTCGGTGATCTCTCCCTCGGGCAGCGGGTAGCGCACCGTTCGCATCTGGACGACATCGAACAATTGCTTGGACCAGTCGGCGGCGAGCAGGACACACCCCGTCTTTTGCGATGCGTGGCGAATGCCGACCTCGTAATACACGTTGCCGTTCGGGATCGTCATGTCGGCCAGCACGAGATCGGCGAAGTAGATTCTTTCCAGCATCTCGCTGACGATCAACGCGCTGGTGTCCTGATCGGCCCGCACCGGCTCATAGCCGAGCGCCTTGATGGCCGGAACGTAAGCACGATCCCACAGCGCGTTGAAATCAATCTCGGCCGGACCGAACTTGGGGTCGGCTTGGGTCGGCTTGCGGCCATAAGGCATGATCATGAAACACGACGGCATGTTGCAATTCCCTCAGTCCCATAATTTTCTCGTGTCGAGCCAGTAGATCCACGTCGTCTTGCGGCCGGCCTCTTCCATCAGGTGCTTCGCGCCGCCCGGACCATCGCCGCCCTCGCCGTTCCACAGGCAGATGAAGGCCATTTTCTCGCCGCCAAAGCGCGCGGCGCGCTGCAGCATCCATTGATTGTCGCGCTCGTAGGCGTTCTCGCCGGCCGGCAACGGCCCGAGCTCGTCGGGCATGACGTGGAGCGTCGCCTGCGATTTGGCGGCGAAATACCGCGCGCGCCAATCGCCTCCGGCGAAATCCACCGAGCCGGCGAGGAAGGTCGGCTCGTCAAACGGAATGTAGATTTCAAGCCGCATGCGCTGCGCGAGCGCGGCTTCCGCAAACAACAGGTCGCCGCCGCAAGCGCCGCCGCAGATTGCAAGATCGCCTTCGCGGACCCCGATCCGCTCCAGCGCGGCGGCAATCGCAGCGGCGGCCTTGGGCGCCTCGTCGGGTGGAAAGCGTGGCGTTTTTCGATCCGGCGCATCGATCATGTGACCGCTGAAGAGAACCACCGTGTTCGGTGACTTGGCGTCTTGCTCGGTAGCCATCGCGACACCTCGACTCATGACTGGATCATTGCGTCCAGGTGCCGAACTTAACTGAAGGCGAAATCCTTGTCGAAGCCGGGATCGGCGTGTCCGCCGCGCCGCGCGGCATCACGCGAGATCAAAGGCCGGCGGGAAATGGTCCGCGCTGACCTGCTTCTCCGCGGCCTTCCCGCCGATCCCGGCGAGTTCGTCCATGTTCTTCGGATCGTCCATCGCCGCGATCTTCGCCAGCGCGTCCGGCGTCCGCTCGATGCCGAGCGTCTGCTTCAGCCAGGCAGTCTCCAGCAGCACGTTGTAGCGCGCATAGGTCGCGAGCTGCGGCCCGCTCTGGCTGTCCGCAATCATGTCGGTCACCGCGCGATCGATCGACCACGGCGTACGGCAATCGGTCAGCCATTGCAGCATGCCGTGATTGTGCCGGCTGCAATCGTCCATCAGCGACTGCAGCGAGCGCACGCCCTGCTCTGCCGCCGGCATGCGGACGATCTGCTCGGTCGAATAGGTGGAGCGGAATTGGCCCGTACCGGCCGAGATCAACAGCAGCCTGTCCTTGCCGGTATGCCAGCGAAAGCCGTGGCCATGGAGCGCCGCAAGCATCAGAAGTTGCAGTGCCGGATCGTTGAACGGGCTGACGCCGCCGTCGACGAAGGCGCCATTGACCGTGTGACCGTCGCGCGCCGAGATCGTGATCTCCTCGGGTTTGAAATAGGTCGGCGCCGCGGTCGAGGCACGAACGACTTGCGTCAGCCGCAATGCGCCGTCCTGCTTCGCAAAAGCCGCGTCCGGATTGTTATGCAGCGGCCAGGGACTGCCGGTGTCGAGCCGCTTGGTCATGATCATCAGGCCGGTGCGGACCCGATCGCCGCCGAGCACGGTATCGGCGCCGAGCTGCGTATCGAGCGCGCGCTGCAAGGCGTCGGAGTCGAATTTCGGCGCCAGCAACCCCCGCCGCCAGAATGATTCCTGGAAGATATCGGTGCCGATCCCGCGATAGAGCGTCTTCAAGGCGTCCACGGTCATGCCGCAGGCAAGTCCGGCCGCGATAATCGATCCCGTCGAGGTGCCGCCGATCAGATCGAAATAGTCGCACAGCAACAGGTCGTTGTTGTTGTGCCGCTTGCGCAACAGTGCCTCCATCGCGGCCAGATATTCGAGCGTCAGAATGCCGCGAATGCCGCCGCCGTCGAGCGCCAGGATTCGCTTCGGTCCGGCATCGCGATCGAGATGCTGCTGCTTGGTCTTCGGCATGGTTGCCCCCGCAGAACAATGAGATTTGCTGATTTCGAAACGACCGACCGGTCGCGGCCGAAGGCCCAATTGGATGCGCTTCCGAGCGCAAACGGCACCAGGTCATGACATGAGCGATGCACCAGATCGATACACCGACTTGTTGACGATTTTATCCATTCGACGCCGGAGCACGGCGATTTTCCCGCGCGCGGCTCCCCGCGACAAACATCATGCACCCCATACACGCTAAGGTATAGTGAGCTAGTTCACTGGCAGGAGGCATTTCTTTTTCTCAGCCAGCGACCGCCAATTCCAGCAGCGGGCTATCATTCGATCCGTAGCGAGACGCGCAACGAGACCCGGCCCGGCCGTCGCAGCAATTTGATGCAGATCGGATTTTGCCATGCCAGACGATTTCTCGGTGTTCATCAGCCATCGCGCCGAAGACAGATTCCTCGCCCGTCTGTTGAAGGCGCGGCTCGAATATCTCAGCAGCCTGGACGGCCAGCGTCCGATGGAATGCTTCGTCTGCGAGGAAATCCCGGGCGGCTCGGAATGGCGGCAATGGATGATCGACAACACGGCGAAGGCCGATTGCCTGATCTTCATCCACACCAACGCCGAGCACAATTGGACCTGGTGTGCGTCCGAGATTTCGCAGTTCGATGGCTACAAGCGCGCGCTGAAGCTCACCTCGAAGGTCCTGTGGTTCTCGGTCGACGCATCGCCGTCGTTCCCGATGCTGGCGGAAAACGAGTTCTACGGCATCGGCGAGGAAGACGTCCGGCGGTTTCTCGAAGATTTGTTCGTGAAGCCGACCTTCGGCGTCGCACCGCTCAGGCCGCGGCTGAATGCCAACCACGCCCGCGACTTCAACGAGGCGGCGAAGGATCTGCACGCGCAGTTCATGCAGATCACCCGGCCCGAAGAGCTGTTCCGCCTGCGGCTGCGCATCGTGTTCAGCGACGAGCTGTCGTTCCGGCAGAAGGCCGAGACGCTGAGGACATTGCCGCCGGCGGACCGCGCGCGCGGCTTCCTGAAGGATGCGAAACTCGAGGCCGACGCTGCCACCACCACGCTGCTGTCCGGTCCCGATACGGCCGATCTCGACTGGGAGGATCTGCTCAGCGCGCAAAACCGCTACGACAGCGGCGCCTGGCTCGACGAGCTGACGAGCTATGTCGCGAACTCGTTCGCCGACGTGGATATTGCCAGCCGGCGAGGCCGCGAGCAGGTCCTGAGCCCGATCTTCCGCGACCTGAAGCTGTATCAACCGGTGATCGCACGGCTCGAATATCTCGACAGCACGCCGTTCTCGGTCGTCATCATCTTCGTGCCGATGCCGCCATTCAGCGAGGATCCGAGGCTGATGGTTGCGCAGAACATGCCGAAGGACATCGTCTTCCTCTCGATCCTGCTGCGGCTGGCGCGGCGCTTCCGATGGTCGTTCCTCGAGCCGCTGTACAACGCCGTCGAGGACCTCGACGAGGACGTCACCGCCAAGCGATGGGACGACCTGCTCGCGCGCTACCACGAATGCCTGGAGAACCTGGATTCGATCCTGCGGCAGGGCAACATGCGCGAACTGGAAACCGTCGGCGACATCAAATCGGCGATCAACATCTCCGACGATGCTCTCTTGAAGGAGATGTTCAAGGATATGGGGGACGTTTCAGACCCGGCTGGCGCAGGCCATCGAGAAGAGGTCGCCCGGCGATGTCAGGCAGACGCTGGAGCCTTGGCTGAAGCGCAACAAGGATTTCATGAAGCAGCTGCTGGTCGAAACCCAGAGCAAGGTCGAGAAGCTGCGGCCGCCGGAGGCGCGCGCGGGATAGAGGAACGCAGGTTCGGTCCGATCCGAACCCTGCGCTCAGATCATCGAGGCGACGCGCTCGAGGCCGATCAGGCGCGCCAGCGAGCGGACCTCGTTCTTCTGGTCCTCGCGCAGCTGGAACAATAGCGGCATCGCCGCCGATTTCAGCTGCTGGACCTCCTCGGAGTCCGGATCGATCGGCATGGTGCCCGAAGCGGGATCGCCCTGGCGCTTGGCGTGGATCTTGCGGGCGACGGCGCGCAGCGCGGTCTCGACCGCCGGCCAGTAATATTCCTGCGACGACGACAGCTTGAGCCGGTCCTTGATGCCGGCGATCTGGGCATCGCTGAGCAGCGCATAGTTTTTCTGCGGCGCCGGCTTGGCGGCCGCCTTGGGCTTCGGCGGCGCTGCGGGCGCGACCGGCGCGGGCTCAGCGACCTTCGGCTGCGCGGCATCGACGGGATCGTTGAGCTTCGGCAGGCCTATATCGGCGGGCTCGGCCGACGCGTAAGCCTGGCGCACCGTATCGGTTGCACCCGGTATCGCGGCTTGCGCGCGCAGCAATAGCGGCGACGGGCCGGCGGGAGGATCGGCCGGTTTGGTGGGCACGTCAAAGGAGGCCGCGGCAAGCGTCGTGACCGCGAGCTTGTCCTGCTTGCTGGCACGGTTGGCGACCGGACCGACGTCGGCCTGCGCCGCCGGAAGGCTGTCACGGCCCAAAATGGCTGTGATCGCGGCGCCGGCGAGCAGGAAGCAGGTCAGGGCGACGATGGTGATGGCTCTGGTCAAAAATTACTCCATTGCCGGCCGGTGTCACCGCAAACTGCGCGCGAAATGCGGCGTTAGCGTGCCGCGACGGCGCCAAATAGGTGAAATCGTCCCGAAACGGCCCGAAAAATCAGGCTGCCGCATCAAGCTCATAGGCTTCCTGGATGTCGGCGACGATCTCGTGCGCCGTCCAGAGCGCGCCGGGCTGGACCGAATGCATGCTGACGGTCCAGTTGGTGCGGCGGGTCCGCGGCGTGCTGACGATGTCGAATTCAACCTGACGGCACAGCGGATGCCGCTGCAGGGCGTAGAACACCCGGGTCCGGAGTTCGTCGAGCGAGGCCGGGGTCTTGGAGAGCGCCTGAAGAGCCATGTCGCATTCCCACAACTGCCGGGCGGCCGGCCGTGGCGGCGGACCATCCCGTGACGCATAGTTGGGACTGGCATGGTTAATGCCGCGTTAAGCGGACAGGCGGCACTTGAATGATCAGGCGAGCCGCACCCGCGCGCTCGCCGCCTCGTATTCCGCGACCGTCTGCGCCACGAGTTCGTCGACGCCGAGCACCCCGGCCACCCCCGAGGTGGAGTGGCCACCGCTCCAGATGTCGCGCCAGCGTTTCGGCCGGCTTTCACGGGCGCCGATGTCGATGTCCTTGCCGATGTCGATCGCGCCGCGCGCCGGCAGGTCGTCGGGATCGAGGCCGGCAGCCTCGATCGAGGGCCGCAGCATGTTGGTCTGCAGACCCGTGAACGCCGTCGTCAGCAGGATGTCGTCGGCGGTCGCCGCGACCAGCATCTGCTTGTATCTCGCATCCGCCATGCTCTCGTGCGTCGCGATGAACTTGGTGCCCATATAGGCCAGCTCGCAGCCGAGCGCCTCCGCGGCGCGCAGCGCGTGGCCGTCGCTGATGCCGCCGGCGAGCACGATCGGGCCGTCGAAGAAGCCGCGCACCGCGCGGACGAATACGAACGGATTGAGCCATCCGGTCTGTCCGCCGGCGCCCGCGGTGAGCAGCACCAGCCCGTCGGCGCCGACTGCTGCCGCGCGTTCGGCATGGCGGATCGACGCAACGTCGGCAAACACCAGCGCGCCGGCATCGTGCAGGGGGCCAAGCACCGGCGCCGGCGAGCCGACCGAGGTGATCACAAGCTCGGGCTTGTGCCGCAGCAGCACGGCGAGGTCCTGCTGCAGCCGCGCGTTGGAGCGATGCACGATCAGGTTCGGGCAGATCGGCGCCGCCGCTTGGCCGCTCGCATCTTCATGCGACCGCAAGCGCCCCTCGATGTCGCCGAGCCACGCATCGAGCTGTTCCGTCTCACGGCAATTCACGGTCGGAAACGAACCGATCACGCCGTTGCGGCAGGCGGCTACCACCAGTTCGACACCGGAGACCAGAAACATCGGCGCCGCAATCAGCGGCAACCGAAGGCGATCGCGAAAACGCGCGAGAGGATCAGCGGACAATTGCTTCTTCCCATCATCATTGTGTTAGCTTGTCGCCAACATTGGCACGCAAGAGGCCAAAGACAAAGCGGGAGGAGGCCACGACATGAGCAATCCGCTCTATGCATTTCCGGCGGTATGCGAACAAACCTTGCGGGCACTGGCGCGCTATCCGTCACGCACCGCCTTCGCATGGCCGGGCGGCTCGCTCAGCTATCAAGGCGCGACCGACCTGATCGGACGGATGCAAAGCGTGTTCATGCGGCTCGGCTTTGCGCCGGGGACCCGCGTCGCGATGCTCACCGCCAACCGCGCCGACAGCTGGTGCGCCGGCGTCGCTGCGCAATTGTCGCGGCTCGCGATCACCTGGCTGCATCCGCTCGGCTCGCTCGACGACCAGTTGTTCCAGATCGAGGATTCCGAAGCCGAGATGCTGATCGTCGACGGCATCACGTTTCGCGACCGCGGCGGCGAGCTCGCGACGAAAGCGCAGGGCCTGAGGACGGTGTTCACGCTCGGCCCGGCGGATTACGGGGCCGACCTGTTGCGCGTGGTCGAGGATGCCGGCAGCGCGACCGCGAAGAACTTCGCCCGCGATGACGACATCTCGACCTTGAACTACACCGGCGGCACGACCGGCAAATCCAAGGGTGCGCTGCGCTATCACCGCGAATATGGCGGCTTCGCCGCAGCCATCCTCGCCGACTTCGAGATCCCCGAGACGCCGCGCTACCTCACGGTGGCCCCAATCAGCCATGTCGCGGGGACAAAAGTGCTGCCGACGCTGATGCGCGGCGGCACCGTGCACATGCTGAAGGGGTTCGATCCGGAGGCGGTGTTTGCGACCATCGAACGCGAGAAGATCAACTTTACGCTGTTCGTGCCGACCATGATCTATGTGATGCTGGATCATCCCGCGCTGCCGAAAACCAACCTCTCCTCGCTCGAGCTCCTGCTCTACGGCGCGTCCGCGATGTCGCCGAGCCGGCTGGTCGAGGGTATCGAGCGGATCGGCCCGGTGTTCTCGCAGCTTTACGGCCAGACCGAATGCTATCCGGTCTCGGTGCTGCGCAAGGCCGACCATGATCCGAAGACGCCGGATCTGTTCCTGTCCTGCGGCTTCCCGATCGCCGCCTGCCAGGTCAAGATCCTCGACCAGGACGACCAGGAGGTTGCAACAGGCGACGCCGGCGAGATCTGCGTCCGCGCCACCCACGTGATGGCAGAATACTGGAAGCGGCCCGACATCACGGCGGAGACGCTGAAGAGCGGCTGGCTGCACACCGGCGACATCGCGCGCAAGGACGAACGCGGCTACATGTTCATCCTCGACCGCAAGAAGGACATGATCGTCTCCGGCGGCTTCAACATCTTCCCGCGCGAGGTCGAGGATGTGCTGTCGCAGCACGCCGATGTGGCGATGGTTGCCGTGGTCGGCGTGCCCGACGACAAATGGGGCGAGGCCGTCACCGCCGTCGTGGTGGCGCGCGAGGGCGCGGTGCCCAACGCCGACGAGCTGATCGCCCTCGTCAAGGCAAAGAAGGGATCGGCGCACGCGCCGAAACAGATCCAGTTCGTCAACGAGCTGCCGATGACCGGCGTCGGCAAGGTCGACAAGAAGGTGCTGAAGGCCCGCTTCTGGTCCGGCCGCGACCGCATGGTGGGGTAAGGGCGCGGCTGCGCGCACAGCTCCAAGCCTATCACCGTCATCCTGAGAGCTTGTGACGGATTCGGCTCCTGCGGAGTTTTTGGCGGCTGTTCGTCGCAGCAATTGGCAGGTTTGAGTTCGAGTTCGGCGATGACCCGTTGTTTAGGCTCTGGAGAGGCGGTTGCCTTGCAGGATGTTGTTGACGAGGGCGTACCAGAGCACGACGGCACGGACCTTTTCGATGCCGCGCACGGTCAATTGCCGCAGGTCCCAATTGCGCCAGCGGGCATGGATGCACTCGCAGATCGACCGGGACCTGTATCGGGCCTTGCCCTCTTCGCTCGCCATTCGCGCACGCCAGGCCAACACCCCCGGACCGTCGCCGCGCCGCGGTAGATAGGGATCGGTACCGTGCTTGGATTGAGTGGGCGGACAAAAGATATCGATGCCCTCGGCATAGGCCCATTCGATGTCCTCGGCACTGCCAAAGCCGCCATCGACGAGATGGTCCTTGGGCAACCCTCCGGGCCGCGCACGCTGCCGCTCCAGCATGGGACGCATCAGGCCGCGATCGGATCCGATGTTGCAAATTCTGGTGTCGACGACGATCTGCTCCCCGGCCACGCTCGTCACCTGCACGTTGTAGGCGGGGCGGAAGCCGCCGTTCGCCATCTTCATGACCCGTGCATAGGCGTCCGTCGTGGAGGCCCGCGGCTCCTTCGGCGTCTTGCCGTTGCCGCGACTTTCTTCGCGCTCCTTGCGCTGCTGCTTGATCTCGGCGAGCGCCGTCTGCGCCGCCTTCACCCGCGCGCTGCGTTCCCGCGCGGCCCGCTCCTTGGCTGCCCGGGCACTTATTGCTGGCGTCCGAGCGTGTGTCGACCTCGCGCTTGAGGTCTTCCACCACGGCCTCAGCCTGCGCCAAATGCTTATCCAGCGTCGCCTCGCGCCGGAACGAGGCGGCCCCGGCGCTGGCCCGGACCCGCATGCCATCCTGCGCCAAGGTCTCCAGATCGACGAGACCGGCCTTTGCCAACGCTGCCAGATGCTCACTGAGCAGTCGGTCAAGCAGATCGGCGTTGCCGACCCGGAAGTCCGCCAGCAGGTGATAGTTCACCGACACCCCGCCGCACAGCCAGCGATAGGCATCGTGGCTCTCGCACAGCCGCTCCAACGCCCGCGCGCTGCCAACGCCTTCGCTGGCGGCATAGAGCCACAGCGCCAGCAAAAGCCGGGGCGAGGTCGCGGGGTGACCGGGACGATCGCCGCGAGCCTTGATCCGGTCCTCCAACTCACTCAGATCAAGCTCTTCGACATAAGACCAGATCAGCCGCACCGGATGGTCTTCCCCGATCAGGCTCTCAATATCAACCGCTCGCAGCGCAATCTGGTCGCGCTGGGGCTCACGCAGCCGCGGAGCGCCGGGCAAGCCCGCTTCGACTGGTGGCTTCGCCTGCTCCGGCAGGTCCCCAAACAACTCATCGGCAGCCAACATCACCTCCCGCGAATCCATCATCGCCAGAGAATCACACCGCGCCGGCTTTCGGCTATAATGCTCGCTGAAACCCCAAAAAAATCACACCCTCTGAGGCGCGCGCTCTTGCGCGCCTCGAAGGATGCACGGCCCCGATATTCAGCGTGCGTCTCCATTGCGGCGACAGCCGGGCCGTCGCCCTTCGAGACGCCGCTTCGCGGCTCCTCAGGGTGACGGTCTGAGAAATTGTAGCGAGCGGCCGCCCCACGTCGTCGTCCTGGCGAAAGCCATAACCACCCAGTTCGATTGAGAGTGCAACAGTGGCCCCAGCGTCGCGCAACGACCGGCACTCGGGGTAATGGGTCGTGGCTTTCGCCAGGACGACACTGAATACATTCACACTCTCTCAGGGTGACGGTGAGAGCGTAGAACGCGCAGCGAGGCTGTTTTCGCTGGCCGAAGCCGCTTGCTGCTTCGCGTCCTGCCGCAACAGCTGATCGAGCCGCTCGCGCAGCTGATCCTGATGATAGGGTTTGGCCAGCCGCGGCAGGTCGAGCTGGATGCCGTCGGGCAATTCGGCATAGCCGGTGGCGAGCAGCACGAGAAGGTGCGGCCGCAGCTTGCGCGCGGCCGCGGCGAGCTCGACGCCGGTCATGCCGGGCATCACGTGATCGGTCATCATCAGGTCGATCTCCTGATCGGTCCTGAGGATATCGAGCGCCTGCGCTCCGGAATGGGCGCCGATCACGCGATGACCGAGGTCCTCCAGCATCTCCATGGTCGACATCGCGATCAGCGCATCGTCGTCGACCAGCAGGATCACCGCCGAGCGCTTGACCGTCTGCGGCGCGGGCGCCGCGCTCTCGACCGCCGGCGCCGTTGTCGCGACCGGCAGCACCAGCGTGGCTGTGGTGCCCTTGCCGACCGCGCTCGACAGCTGCAGCGCGCCGCCGAGCTGCACCGCGAGCCCATGCACCATCGAGAGGCCGAGCCCGGTGCCCTTGCCCACCGGCTTCGACGAGAAGAACGGCTCGATCGCTCGCTTCAACACCTCCGGCGACATGCCGGTGCCGCTGTCGACGACCGACAATTTCAGGTACTTGCCCGGCTGCAGCACCGGATCGTTCTTGGCCTGCGAGGCCGCGAGACGGATCTCGATCACACCGCCATCCGGCATCGCGTCGCGCGCATTGATCGCCAGGTTGAGGACCGCAAGCTCGAGCTGGTTGGTATCGACGCAGGCCGGCGGCAGCCCCTCGGGAATGTCGAGCCGCAGCACGATGCGCGGTCCGAGCGAACGCTCCAAGAGGTTGCTCATGTCGCGCACCAGCGTGCCGAGGTCGACCGGCACCGCGCGCAGATCCTGCTGCCGCGCGAACGCCAGCAATCGCTGCGTCAGCGAAGCGCCGCGCTCGGCGCCCTGCAACGCGCCATCGACCAGCCGGCGCAGCCGCGGGTCCTCCGGCATCCGCTTGCGCAGCAGGTCGAGATTGCCCATCACCGCCATCAGGAGATTGTTGAAATCGTGCGCGACGCCGCCCGTGAGCTGGCCGATCGCCTCCATCTTCTGGGCATGGCGGAGCTGCTCCTGCGCCCGCTCGCGCGCGGCGACCTCCTTCATCAGGTCGGCGGTGCGCTGCTCGACCCGCTGCTCCAGCGTCGCGGTGAGTTCGGCCAGCGCGGTGCGCTCGGCGGCGAGCTGCGCCAGCAGCGCCTCGCGCTCGATCTCCGCGGTCTTGCGCGCCGTGATGTCGGAGCAGACGCCGACCAGCGAGCGGATGCTGCCGTCGGGGCGGCGCACCGCACGGGCGCGGACATCGACCCAGTGCTGGGTGCCGTCAGGCCAGATGTTGCGATATTCGATCCGGTAGTCCGCGCCGGTGCGGAGCGTCTGCTCGACGGTTTCGGCGCGGCGGACGCGGTCGTCGGGATGCACCGAACCCAGCAGATCCTGATAGGTGAAGGGATCGCCGGGCCGGCGCCCGAAGAAGGCCTTGCAGGTCGGCGACGCCTCGAGCTCGAAATCAGGGAGATGGACCTCGAGCGCGCCGAGATGGCCGGCGTTGAGCGCGGTCTGCAACAGATCTTCGCTCTCGGTCAGGTCCTCGAGGATCTGGCGGGTCTGGTACTGGCGGCGACGGCCGCGCACTGCGGATGCGACCAGGCTCACCAGCGTGGTCGGGTGAAACGGCCGCTCGATGAAGGTGACGTTGCCGAGCGCGCGGCCGAGCCGCGCCGCTTCCGGATTCCGCTCGGGAGGCCCGGCCTCGCTCATCAGCACGATGGGGAAATCCGACCATGACGGCTGCGCGTTGAGCCAACGCGTCAAGCCGGCGAGGTCGGCGGTCCGGATCGCCTCATCGGCAATGATGGCAAGGCCCGCGCCGCTTGCGACCTGGCGCTCGAGCTCGGCGAGGTCGCCGCAGATATTGGCGTAGTAACCGGCTTCCTTGATCAGATGGGCGGTCTTGACGGCGTCCCGCTCGCTTGCGGCGAGGATGACCGCGCGTTCCGAGGACGGGCCAGGCTTCATCGCGTTCGTCCCTGCGGCACCCAGGCGCAGCGACCGGCCGGCCCAGCACGATGCCGCCAGGCGGCCAATGCGACGATGCCGGCGGCGGGATCGATACGCGTCATGGGGCCCCCTAACGGGAGCGAAACTCGCTGGTGCGGCCAACCGTTCCCATGAAGGGAGGTTATTTTTGTCGCAGGGCCAGTCGCTTGGCGCGGCCCCCGCAGCGTGAACGCGAATCGGTGAAACAACCCCATGCACAGGAGGCGTGGCCGGTCTTCGCCTTCCCCCTGAAAGGGAGGAAAGGTCGGGATGAGGGTCAGCCGCAGGCTCGGCAGCGCGTGGAGACAGCAGATCCCCACCCGCTTTGCTCTGGCGGGCAAAGCGACCTCCCCTTTTCAAGGGGAGGTTGGAGAAGCGCAGGTCAGCGGCGCTCGATCACCAGGCTCTGGACCGCCCGGCCGAAATAACCGCTGACATCGGCGAGCCGCGACATCGCAAGCCCGGCACCGTCAGGCCCGATCCAGGATTCGCCGTCGAGCAGGATCCAGTCGCCGACCGGCTCGCGCGCCAGGCTCACGGTGAGATCGGCGTTGATGAAGGTCCATTGGTTGAAATCGAGCGCCGGCGAGGTGCCGTTGGAAAAATCCGAGGCGACCACCGCCCGCATCGCCTGCGACACGGCGGCGCCCGCGATCAGCGGCTGATTGACGCGGAACCAGATCGCGCCCGGACCCATCACGCCGAAGCGGCCGCGCGCGGCCCGCATCGAAATGCACTTCACGAACGGACTGTTCGCGAGATTGCCCGGCTCGACCATGCTTTGGTCGGGCCCCGGCAGATCGACCGGAAGGGCTGCGATGTCAGGCGGCAACCCGGCCGACTGATGCTTGATCTTGAGCACCGTGGCCGAGACCACGAGGACGCCATCGGCGAACAGCCTGACGCCGCAGAGCTGGATCTTGCGGCCGTCGCGCAGGATCTCGCTCGCAACCGTCAGCGGCGCCACCGGCACCGGACGCATCAGGTCGATGGTGACGCGCGCGATCCGCATCGGCACCGGCGTCGCGATCGCTTCGGCGGCCCACACCACCAGCGCCGCCGGCGCGGAGCCGTGCTGCATCCGCGGGTCCCACGGACCCGCGGCGTCGGGGCTGGTGACGACGCGGTCGCCGTCAACGCGAAAGATCGGCTCCATCAAGCAAGCGCCGGATCGACCGCTTCGTCGTATTCCTTCTTGAAGCGGCCGATCAGCTCGGCCGCGGGCACCACCTTGGAGATGCTGCCGACGCCCTGGCCGGAGCCCCAGATCTCCTTCCAGGCCTTCGGCTTGGCGCGCTCGCCCGAGGCATCGGTGCCGAAGCTCATCTTCGAGGGATCCGACGTCGGCAGGTTTTCCGGATCCATTCCGGCTGCGACGATCGACGGCTTCAAGTAATTGCCGTGCACGCCGGTAAACAAATTGGAGTAGACGATGTCCTCGGCGGACGAATTGGTGATCATGCTCTTGTAGCCCTCGACCGCGTTCGCTTCCTTGGTCGCGATGAAGGCGGAGCCGATATAGGCGAAGTCGGCGCCGATGATGCGCGCGGCGCGGATGGCGCGGCCGTTGGCGATGGTGCCCGACAGCGCAATCGGCCCGTCGAACCACTGCCGCGTCTCCGACACGAACGGGAACGGCGACAGCGTGCCGGCATGGCCACCGGCGCCGGCCGCGACCAGGATCAGGCCGTCGGCGCCCTTCTCGATCGCCTTGTGGGCGAACTTCTGGTTGATCACGTCGTGGAACACGATGCCGCCCCAGCCGTGGACCGCCTGGTTGAGCTCCTCGCGCGCGCCGAGCGAGGAGATGATCATCGGCACCTTGTGCTTCTCGCACAGCGCCATGTCGTGATCGAGCCGGTTGTTCGACTTGTGCACGATCTGGTTGACCGCGAACGGCGCCGACGGCCGCTCCGGATGCGCCTTGTCATGGGCGGCGAGCTCTTCCTTGATCCGGTACAGCCATTCGTCGAGCAGTTCCGGCGGCCGCGCATTCAGCGCCGGGAACGAGCCGACCACGCCGGCCTTGCACTGGGCGATGACGAGGTCGGGCACCGAGATGATGAACAGCGGTGCCCCGATCACGGGAAGAGACAGGCGGCCCTTGAACAGAGCAGGCATGGACATTGGCGGCGGATCCTAAGGGTTGGTCGATTGATCTCGAATGCTGACCGTCATACCAACAAGAATCTTTCCAGTGTCAAGTATTGCGTTATGGCGCTGCGAAATGGATGACAAAACTTCATCCAGGCGCGGCATTTTTCGCAGGCGTCTGGCATCCCAGAGGTGGTTTTGTCTGCCTCATTGGCAGACTGCCCGTGTCACGAAATTTTCCGTCTTGCAGTCGTTCGGGCCGCGTTTGTGGCCCGGCAGATAGACCAGCGGCGAGCATTTCTCTGACGCGTCGGTGTCGATGCCCTTGCCTTCCTTGAAGCCTTTACTTTGGCACAGCCGGTCGGCGCCGATCTTGCAATCCGGCGCGCCGTTCGAGGCAACCACGCAGGCCGCGCGCCCGGTCACCACCGTCGAGGGCCGCGCGATGTTCGTGAGGTCGTTGAGGGTCTCGCCGGGGCTCTTGAGCGGCGGCAGCGCCGATTTCGACTTCTCGAACAGCTTGCCGATTTCGTTGATCAGCCCGGGGTTCTCGCGCTCGACCGGCGCGGCCGGCAGCTCGATCTGTTGCGGCTGCTGAGGCTCGACAGACTGCTGCGCCGGCGACTGGACACCAGGCGCGGGTGACGCACTCTGCGCCCATCCCCTATCGATCGCTGGCAGCGCCATCGACAGCGCAAGGCCCGCCATCGCAGCGCGTGCCTTGGCGGGATTGAGTCTTGCGGGATTCACCGGTCGTCGATTCCATCGGCCATCGCAGCGAGCGTAGTCGGAAGCCGTCCGTGGGCAAAGACGCTGACGACTAGGACTTTGGTCAGATCAGCTTGAATGCGACAACGAAGCCCAGCACCAGCACGATGGCGCCGATCGCAACCCACAGGCCGAGCCGCTTCTCGAGCTCGGCGCGGATGACATCGCCATAGCGGTTGAGCAGCACCGCGACGAAGAAGAAGCGGCCGCCGCGTGCGACGATCGAGCACAGGATGAACAGCCAGATGTTGTAGCCGGCAAAGCCTGACGTGATGGTGACGAGCTTGTAGGGGATCGGCGTCAGCCCCTTCACCAGGATGATCACGGCGCCCCACTCGGCATAGGAGGCGCGGAACGCGTCGACCTTGTCGGAGAGGCCGTAGAGATGGATCAGCCACTGCCCGAGCGAGTCGTAGAGCAGCGCGCCGATCGCGTAGCCGAGCACGCCGCCGGCAACCGACGCCACGGTGCAGACCGCCGCGAACCACCAGGCCCGCTTCGGCCGCGCCAGCGACATCGGCAGCAGCATGATGTCGGGAGGAATCGGGAAGAAGGAGCTCTCGGCGAACGCGACCGCCGCGAGAATCCAGAGTGCGTAGGGCTTGTCGGCCGCGTCGACGCACCAGTCATAAATCCGTTTCAACATGGGCGCGATGAACCATCATGGAGCCGATTTGTCCATGCCGGGATTGGGCCGAATAGGGTCGATTTCAACGATATCGGATCGCCATCTCGAAGGATGAATCGGTCACCAGCCGGGCCGTGCATCCTTCGAGACGCGCGCAAGAGCGCGCTCCTCAGGATGACGGGGCATGGGTTGTCCAGCCTTTCCGGTTGGGTTTACGGCTACCGTTTGCGCAGCCGGTTCTCCAGCGCGACAATTCGACGCCGGACCACCGGGACCGGCGCGGTCTTGGACAGGCTCTTGGAGACCTTGACCGGCGACTTCGGCAGCTTCTCGGCGAGCCCGAGCAGCCGTTCGCGTCGCTCCATCTCGCGCCAGACATCCTCGGGCCTCACGCCGGCGGACGCCCAGAGCACCGTGAGATTGTAGAGCAGGTCCGCGCTCTCGCGGACCACGGCGTCCGGCTTGCCGCTGATGGCGTCGATCACGACCTCGACCGCTTCCTCGGCAAGCTTCTTGGCCATCTTGGCCGGCCCGCGCTGGAACAGCCGTGCCGTGCGCGACGTGGCCGGATCAAGATCCTTGGCCGCGATCACCGCCTGGTAAAGCCGCTCGATCGAATCACCCATCGTTCGAGCCTAATCGAAACGCGTCGCCGGCGTGTTAACGGCGCAATGGACGACAAAAAATCCACCGGCCTCGCAGCCGGTGGATTGGATCGATTGTGACAGTTTCGAGAACCGCCCGTGTCAGTACGGCGTATAGGGCAGCGTGGAGCGGCGCCCGTAATAGGGGCGATAACCATAATACGGTCCGCCGCCGTAATAGGCCGGGCCGCCATAATAGGCAGGACCACCACCGTAGTAACCGGGGCCACCGTAGTAGCCGTAGGAGTCGTAATAGTCGCGGCGGCTCTGGGCTGCGGCGATCGCCAGACCCGTGCCGACGATGCCGGCGAACATGGCCGCAGCAGCCGCGCCACCACCGCCACCGCGATAGTAACGACGGCGCGCACTGATGTCGGTCGCACCGCTCGTGCCTTGTGACGTTGTCACTGTGGCCGCCTTGCCCGCCGGAGCCGAGCCTGCGAACGCCATCGTCGGCTCAACGGCCGTCAACGCCACCGCGGCAACCGTTGCCAACGTGGCTGCGCGGCCAATGGACGAAAAAACACCCTTTCGCGCAAACATTGCAGTCATCCTTAATGGAAGCCGGCCCGACGGGCCTTGGTTAGCTAACCACCACCTCTAGATTAGGTTCCCCAAACCGAATGCAAGCTGAACAACCCTAACGTGAAAACAGCTTAGATCCTGCCAGTCATCGGCCGTTCACTTTGCCCAGGGCAAAATGGCTGCAAATAACGCCTGAAATTGACGCTTGAACTGCAGCTTTCGTTGGCGCATTCGATGTCGTGAAACAGGCGCGCAGCCGGCGCGGCACTTTGTCTCGCCTCCCGGATGGCATGATGCAGGTAAGTCGGACCACCGTTCTCCGCTGGATGCTGGCCGGCATGATCGGCCTTTCGGGCGGCGTGTGGCCGGCCTTGACGACGCTGTATGCCGGCGATCCGCCGCAGCCGCTCTCGATCCAGTTCACGCTCGACCGTCCGCTCGATGCTGTCGCCGCACCTTTCGTGATGGCGTCGACCGGCGGCTTGTTCGGCGCCGAGGGCCTCAACGTCGGCACCAATGTCGCGACCAGCTCGGCGGATGCCATCGCGCGCGTCGCCGACGGTGCGAGCGATTTCGCCCTCGTCGACCTCAACGCGCTGATCCGCTTTCGCGACAAGCCGGGTGCCGCGCCCGTCAAGGCGGTGTTCGTGCTGTTCAACCAGGCGCCCTACGCGATCATTGCCCGCAAGAGCCGCGGCATCAACACGCTGACCGACATGGAGGGCAAGAACCTCGGCGTCGCCGAGGGCGACCTCTCGATCCGGCTGTGGCCCGCGGTCGCCAAGCAGAACGGCATCAAGCTTGCGAGCGTCAAGCAGAACACGATCAGCGCCGCGGTGCGCGAGCCGATGCTGTCGGCCGGCCAGGTCGATGCCGTGACCGGCTTCTCCTATCTCTCCGCGATCAATCTGCGGGATCGCGGCGTGCCGGCCGACGATCTCGCGGTGCTGCGCTTCGCCGACTATGGCTGCGTGGCCTATGGCTTCGCCGTGATCGTCAGCCCGCGGCTAGCAGCGGCGAAACCGGATGTGGTGAAAGGGTTCGTGCGCGCGGTGATCGGCGGTACCAACCTCACCGTCAAGGACCCTGCCCGTGCCGCGGGCGAGGTGGTGAGCCGGATGGACGGCGGCTCGCGCGATCTCGAGCTCGAGCGGCTCGGCGCCATCCTTCGCGACAACATCCTGACCACTGAAGTCAAGCGCAACGGCCTCGGCGGCATCGAGCCGGAGCGCTTCGAGCGCTCGGTCGACCAGCTCGCGGAAGACTTCAAATTCCAGCAGCGGCCGCACGCCGCCGACATCTTCGACGACCAATTCCTGCCGCCGATCGATAGCCGGCTGGTGAATTGAGCCCTCATCCTATCCACGTCATTGCGAGCGAAGCGAAGCAATCCATTGTCGCCGGGCGCGTGGAAGCATGGATTGCTTCGTCGCTGTCGCTCCTCGCAATGACGGGCGACGGAATTGGATAACGCAGCAGGGGGGCCATCACCCGCTGGCCCCGCATCACGAACCCTGATTAGATCACATCCCGCCTCACCGGGCGTCCACCGCTTACGAGTCCCGCCGGCATGTCCATGCTCCGCCTCTATACCCGCGTCCTCGAACTGCTCGGCAAGGAGGCACGGCTCGGCTGGATCCTCGCCGCCGCCAACATGCTGCTCGCCGCCGCGCAATTCGCCGAGCCGGTGCTGTTCGGCAAGATCGTCGACGTGCTGTCGGGCCGGCCGGTCACCGGGCTGTTCGCGACCTCCTCGGCCTGGCCGCTGCTGGTGGCCTGGGCGGCGTTCGGCCTGTTCACGATCGGCTGCAGCGCGATCGTGGCGCTCCAGGCCGACCGGCTGGCGCACCGTCAGCGCCAGGCGGTGCTGACGGATTATTTCGAGCACATCCTGCAGCTGCCGCTGACCTTCCACTCCGGCACCCATTCCGGACGGCTGATGAAGGTGATGCTGAACGGCACCGATGCACTGTGGCGGCTCTGGCTCGCCTTCTTCCGCGAGCATTTCGCCGCGATCATGTCGCTGATCGTGCTGCTGCCGCTCGCGCTCTACATCAACTGGCGGCTGGCGATCCTCTTGTTCGTGCTGTGCGTCGTGTTCACCGTGCTGACCACGCTCGTGGTGCGCAAGACCTACGGCATGCAGAGCGAGGTCGAGGCGTATTACAGCGACCTGTCGGCGCGCGCCTCCGACGCGCTCGGCAATGTCGCGCTGGTGCAGAGCTTCGTGCGGATCGATTCCGAGGTGCAGGGCCTGCGCTTCGTCGCCGACAAGCTGCTCGCGGTGCAGATGCCGGTGCTGTCCTGGTGGGCGCTGGTCACCGTGATCACGCGCGCCTCGACCACCATCACGGTGCTGGCGATCTTCACGGTCGGCATCGCGCTCCATAATGAAGGCCTCACCACGGTCGGCGAGATCGTGATGTTCGTCTCGTTCGCCACCATGCTGATCCAGAAGCTCGAACAGGTGGTGAGCTTCATCAACAACGTCTTCATGGAGGCGCCGCGCCTGCAGGAGTTCTTCGACGTGCTGGACGCGGTGCCGGCGGTGCGCGATAGGCCCGGCGCCATCGATCCCGGACGGCTGTCGGGCCTCGTCGAATTCAACGACGTCTCGTTCTCCTATGACGGCAAGCGGCCGGCGATCGAGGACCTCTCCTTCACCGCATTGCCGGGCCAGACCATCGCGCTGGTCGGCTCGACCGGCGCCGGCAAGTCCACCGCGATCGCACTGCTGCATCGCGCGTTCGATCCGCAATCCGGCCTCATCAAGATCGATGGGATGGACATCCGCGCGATGAAGCTGATGGCGCTGCGGCGGAACATCGGCGTGGTATTCCAGGAGGCGCTGCTGTTCAACCGGTCGCTCGCCGAGAACCTGCGCGTCGGCAAGCCCGATGCAACCGATGAGGAGCTGCGTACCGCCGCGGCGCGCGCGCAGGCGCTGGACTTCATCGAGCGCAGCGACAAGAAGTTCGAGACCCATGCCGGCGAGCGCGGCCGCATGCTCTCGGGCGGCGAACGTCAGCGGCTGTCGATCGCGCGTGCGCTCTTGAAGGACCCGCCGATCCTGATCCTCGACGAGGCGACCAGCGCGCTCGACGCCGTCACCGAGGCCAAGGTGAACGCCGCTCTCGACGAAGTGATGAAGGGGCGCACCACTTTCGTGATCGCGCACCGCCTCTCGACCATCCGCCACGCCACCCGCATCCTGCTGTTCGAGCAGGGACGGGTGATCGAAAGCGGAACTTTCGATGAACTGGTGGCAAAAGGCGGCCGTTTTGCCGATCTCGCGCGGGCCCAGTTCATGATCCAGGAGCAGGCGCGCGCCGGCATCGAGACACCATAATTATCACCTTTCTAATTGAGGCGGCTGCCGAAATTCAGCCGATTTCGTCCACGATATAATTCACCGGCCTCTGTTCTCTGCTGGCAAGCCGGTATAGGGTTTGCGTCGCCGCAACGCGGCGCCGGACACGCTTGAAACCCGTACGTCGCAATCGCAAGACCTCCTTTTTTGAAGGCGGGTCTCAAAGGACCGGAACCGGATTCGTGCATTTTCCTCGCCCGCTGCGCCCATCGTTGAAATGGATTCTGGCCGTCGCGATGTTCGCCATCGCAACGCCGCAGATCGCACAAGCCGAAGCGCTGCTGGTCGTCGAGGCCGATACTGGAAAGGTGCTGCAGGCCGACAACGCGACGATGCCGTGGTATCCGGCTTCGCTCAGCAAGTTGATGACCGCCTATGTGACGCTGAAGGCGGTCAAGGACGGCCGCGTCTCGCTCGACACGCTGCTCACGGTGTCGCCGAACGCCGCCTCGCAGTCGCCCTCGAAGATGGGCCTGCGGCCCGGAACCCAGGTCACCGTCGACAACGCGCTGAAGATGATGCTGGTGAAGTCGGCGAACGACATGGCCGTGGTGCTGGCCGAAGGCATCGGCGGTTCGATCGACGGCTTTGCCGGGATGATGAACGATGCCGCGCACAAGCTCGGCATGACGCAGACCAGCTACGTCAACCCGAACGGCCTGCCGGCCGACGGCCAGATCACCTCGGCGCGCGACATGGCGATCCTCGCCCGCGCCATCATCCGTGACCTGCCGGAATACGAGTATTTCGTCCACATCCCCTCGATCCGGTTCGGCCGCCGCATCACCCAGAACTTCAACAAGCTGATCGGCCGCTATCCCGGCGCCGACGGCTTCAAGACCGGCTTCATCTGCGCCTCCGGCTACAATCTGGTGGCCTCGGCGACGCGCGACGGCAAGCGGCTGATCGCCGTGGTGCTCGGCGCCTCCTCCGGCCGCATGCGCGCGATCCGCGCCGCGCAGCTTTTGGATCGCGGCTTTGCCAATAACGGGCTGGCGTGGCTGCGGCCCTCGCTCGGCACCGTCGACAATCTGGTGCCGATCGATTCCACGCCGCCGAACCTGCGCGAGGAGATGTGCGGCCCCAAACACAAGCGGCCAGCCAGCGACGAGGATGGCGAAGACACCATCGCCAGCGCCGGAGGCGCGAGCACCAATGGCGACGGCGGCGTGAGCTTCTTCGCGTCGGGCCTGCAAGCCGCGATGCCGACCAAACCGGCCGACCTGCTGGCACAGCCGGCGGCGGCCTCCGAGCCGGTCGTGGTCTATACCGGGCCGACCAAGACCGGCGCTGCGCTGATCGCCGCGGTCGAGGCCGACACCGAGAAGCTGCAGCCGGCGGTCAAGCGCGGCAAGGGCAAGCACAGTCGCGTCGCGGGCAAGAAGCCCGATGCGGCCGATGACGCGAAGGGCGACGCCAAGAGCGCGGCCAAATCGGACAGCAAGCCGGCAGCCAAGCCCGTGCGCCACGCCAACGCCAAGCCCGACACCAAGCCCGATACCGCAGCTGCGAAGCCGGCCGTGGACAAGCCTGCCGCCGCAAAGCCTACCGGCAAGCCGGCGGCGGCAAAGCCTGCTGCGAAGCCGAAAGCTGCCGACAAGCCGAAAGCCGACGCCAAGCCGGCGGGCTAGCAGGGCGACCGCCCTCCATCTCCCAATGCGTCGATAGCGCGCAGCGGCTTGCCATCGGCCGCGGCATCGCTCAATACTGCCTGAAATACCGCGACCAAGAATAATACGGCCGAGGGTCGAGAAACCCGGAAACAATCCGGGACATCAGCCAAATTTGAGAGAGGGGATAGACCAACATGGAGCGCATCTGGCTCAAGCATTATCCGGCCGGCGTGCCTGCCGATATCGACGTCACGCAATATTCGTCGCTGGTCGAATTGCTGGAAGAGAGCTTCAAGAAGTTCGCCGATCGCAAGGCGTTCATCTGCATGGACAAGGCGATCACCTATCGCGAGCTCGACGAGATGTCGACGGCGCTCGGCGCCTATCTGCAAAGCAAGGGCCTGCAAAAGGGCGCGCGGGTCGCGCTGATGATGCCGAACGTGCTGCAATATCCGGTCGCGACCGCTGCCGTGCTGCGCGCCGGCTATGCCGTGGTCAACGTCAATCCGCTCTACACGCCGCGCGAGCTCGAGCACCAGCTGAAGGATTCCGGCGCCGAGGCGATCATCGTGCTGGAGAACTTCGCCACCACGGTGCAGAAGGTGCTTCCCAACACCTCGGTCAAGCACGTCATCGTCGGCAGCATGGGCGACCTGCTCGGCTTCAAGGGCGTGATCGTCAACCTGGTGGTGCGCCGGGTAAAGAAGATGGTGCCGGCCTGGTCGATCCCGGGCGCCGTCGGCTTCAACGAGGCGCTATCGGCCGGCCGCGCGGCCAGGCTCAACAAGCCTGTGCTGACGCTCGATGATGTCGCCTTCCTGCAATATACCGGCGGCACCACCGGCGTTTCCAAGGGCGCGACCCTGCTCCACCGCAACATCCTGGCCAACGTGCTGCAGAACGACGCCTGGCTGCAACCGGCGCTGGCGAAGCCGCCGATCGTCGAGCAGATGGTCATCGTCTGCGCGCTGCCGCTCTATCACGTCTTCGCGCTCACCGCCTGCTATCTGCTCGGCATGCGGGCCGGCGGCACCAATCTGCTGATTCCGAATCCGCGCGACATGGCGGGCTTCGTCAAGGAACTGTCGAAGTACCAGGTCAGCTTCTTCCCGGCGGTCAACACGCTCTACAATGGCCTGTTGAACACGCCCGGATTCGACAAGCTCGACTTCTCCAAGCTGAAGATCGCCAATGGCGGCGGCATGGCGACGCAGAGGCCGGTCGCCGAGAAATGGCTGAAGGTCACGGGCATCGCGTTGTCGGAAGGCTATGGCCTGTCGGAGACGTCGCCGACCCTGACGTGCAATCCCGCCACGATCGAGGAATTCTCCGGAACGATCGGCCTTCCGGTCCCGTCGACCTGGCTCTCGATCCGCGACGACGACGGCAACGAGCTGCCGATCGGCGAGGCCGGCGAGATCTGCGCCAAGGGCCCGCAGGTGATGTCAGGCTACTGGAACAGGCCGGACGAGACCGCGCGCGTGATGACCGCGGACGGCTATTTCCGCACCGGCGACATCGGCGTGATGGACGAGAAGGGCTATACCAAGATCGTCGACCGCAAGAAGGACATGATCCTGGTCTCCGGCTTCAACGTCTATCCGAACGAGATCGAGGAAGTGATCGCGAGCCATCCGGGCGTGCTGGAATGCGCCGTGATCGGCGTGCCCGATGCCAAGTCCGGCGAGGCGGTGAAGGCGTTCGTGGTCAAGAAGGATCCGAACGTCACGGCGGAGGACATCATCAAGTTCAGCGCCACCCAGCTCACCGCCTACAAGGTGCCGAAGCAGATCGAGTTCAGGACCGATTTGCCGAAGACCAATGTCGGCAAGATCCTGCGCCGCGAATTGCGCGACGAGAAGAAGGCTGCGGCCTAGAGCATGATCCGGAAGAGTGCGAAGCGGTTTTCCGGATAGGATCATGCTCAAACAAGAGTCAGGTATGGCGAGCGTTGGACGGACATGACTGACGCCGGCATCGCGACGCCTGCCGAAATCATCGCGTTCTGGCGAGACGCCGGCCGCGACCGCTGGTACACGCGCGATGACGCCTTCGACGCCGACATCCGCAGCCGCTTTCTCGCCACCTGGCAGAAGGCGGCTGGCGGCGGATTGTCGTCATGGGAGACGAGCGACCAGGGCACGCTCGCGTTGACCATCGTGCTCGACCAGTTTCCGCGCAACCTGTTTCGCGGCGACGCCAGGACCTTCTCAAGCGATGCGCTGGCGCGCGAGGTGGCAAGCCGCGCCATCGACCGCGGCGTCGATGCGCGGACCGACCCGGTGCTGCGGGAATTCCTCTATCTGCCGTTCGAGCATTCGGAGGAGCTCGCTGACCAGGAGCGCTGCGTGGCCCTGTTCCGGCAATACGACTGCCATCCCGATAATCTGAAATACGCCGAGGACCACGCCGACATCATCCGCCGGTTCGGACGCTTCCCGCACCGGAATGCCGTCCTGGGCCGGGAAACGACCGCCGAGGAGCGGGCTTTCCTCGATGCCGGCGGGTTTTCCGGCTAAAGCGCGATGAGATCGGGCTGGAACGTCATCGCGCTTTAGATTCTTGTTCGGGCATGATCGTTTCGGAAAACCGCTTCGCGCTTTTCCGGATCATGCGCTGATGACGGAACGGTGACCGCGGTTCGGCATTGCCGTTCCCGCAGCAGCTCGTATTGTGCCGTCCGAGCGCCGGGTCTAAGACAGTTCCGCTTCACCGAGGGAGAATGACGATGACGATCAATGTTGGCGACAAGCTGCCGGAAACCAAGTTTCGCGTGATGACCGCCGAGGGTCCGCAGGTCAAAACCACCGACGACATTTTCAAGGGCAAGAAGGTCGCCCTGTTCGCGGTGCCCGGCGCCTACACCGGCACCTGCCACAAGATGCACCTGCCGAGCATCTTTCTCAACGCCTATGCCATCAAGAACAAGGGCGTCGACACCATCGCGATCGTCTCGGTCAACGACGCCTTCGTGATGAACGCCTGGAAGCGCGACACCGACCAGCGCGACGAGGCGGTTTTCCTGGCCGACGGCAATGCCGACTTCACCAAGGCGATCGGCATGGAGCTCGACGCCTCCGGCAACGGCCTCGGCATCCGTTCCCACCGCTACTCGATGCTGGTCGAGGACGGCGTGGTGAAGAAGCTCAACAAGGAGCCGGCTCCGGGCAAGGTCGAAGTCTCCGGCGGCGACACGCTGCTCGGGCAGCTGTAGTTCTCATCGTCATTCCGGGGCGGTGCGACAGCACCGAACCCGGAATTTCGAGATTCCGGGTCTGGCGCTAGCGCGCCATCCCGGAATGACTGCGCAGAGGTCCTGCGCCTTACGTCTTCAACCTCGCCATCGCCACGCCTTCCCGCGCCAGCTCGTCGGCGCGTTCGTTCTCCGTGTGGCCGGCATGGCCCTTGATCCAGTGCCAGCGCACCTCATGCGGCTTCAGCGCGGCATCGAGGCGCTGCCACAGCTCGACATTCTTGACCGGCTTCTTGTCGGCGGTGCGCCAGCCGTTGCGCTTCCAGCCGTGGATCCAGCCGGTGATGCCCTGACGGACATATTGGCTGTCGGTGGTGAGGTCGACCACGCAGGGCTTCTTCAGGGCTTCCAGCGCCGAGATCGCCGCCATCAGCTCCATGCGGTTGTTGGTGGTGTGCGGCTCGCCGCCCTTCAACTCCTTCTCGACATCGCCGAACCGCAGGATCGCGCCCCAACCGCCCGGGCCGGGATTTCCGGAGCAGGCACCATCGGTGAAAACAGTCACATGCGGCTTGTCGCTCACGCCGCGCATCCCGCGGGCGTGATGCCGTAATCGTTCAGGCTCGCGACATTCTGCTGGAAGCGCAGCTTGCGGACGTATTCCAGCGGATCCTTCGGCTGCACCAGCGCGCCTTCGGGCACGTTGAGGAAGTCGACCAGCCGGGTCAGCAGGAAGCGCATCGCAGCGCCGCGCGCGAGCAGCGGCAGCGCGGCCTCTTCCGCCGCCGACAACGGCCGCTCGCGGCCATAGGCCTTGAGCAGCGTACGCGCCTTGGTGACGTTGAAGGAATGATCCGGCTCGAAGCACCAGGCGTTGAGGCAGATCGCGACGTCGTAGGCCAGGATGTCGTTGCAGGCGAACGGGAAGTCGATCAGGCCCGACAGCCTGTCGCCGAGGAAGAACACGTTGTCCGGAAACAGATCGGCATGGATCACGCCGACCGGCAGATCCGCCGGCCACGAAGCCTCGAGATGATCGAGCTCGCGCGCGATGAAGTCGTGCAGCCCGGCCTGCACGCCGTCGGCCCGCGCAGCTGAGAGCGCGAACAGCGGCCGCCAGCCGGACACCGACAGCGGGTTGGTGCGCACCAGCGGAAAGTCGGCACCGGCGAGATGCATCTTCGCCAGCGCCTCGCCGACGCCGGAGCAATGCACCACGTTCGGCTTGCGCGGCCACACGCCCTCGAGGAAGTTGATGATCGCCGCCGGCCGGCCGGCGAGCCGGCTCGTCACCTCGCCCTTGCGGTTGCGCGCCGGCTGCGGGCACGACACGCCGCGCGCGGCGAGATGCGCCATCAGCGACAGGAAATACGGCAGGTCGTCCTCCGCCACGCGCTTCTCATAGAGCGTGAGGATATAGGCGCCCTGGCTGGTGTGCAGCAGGAAGTTCGAATTCTCGACGCCCTCGGCGATGCCCTTGTAGGAGAGCAGTTCGCCGATGTCGTAGCTCTTGAGGAATTCCGCGAGGTCTTCGGCGGCAACGTCGGTGTAGACCGCCATATGGTCTATTCCGCCGCGGCAGCGTCGGGCCGCAGCGAACGCGGCAGCGGGAAGAACTCGTTCTCTTCCGCGGCCGAGACCGTCTCCACGTGCAGTTCATAACGCTCGGCGAAGGCGCCCATGATCTCCTCGACGATCACCTCCGGGGCAGAAGCGCCCGCGGTGATGCCGAGGCTCGTGATGCCTTCGAAGCGATCCCAGTCGATGTCGCTGGCGCGTTGGGCAAGAATCGCAATCGGGCAGCCCTCGCGCTCGGCGACCTCGCGCAGGCGCTGCGAATTCGACGAGTTCGGCGCGCCGACCACGATCAGGGCATCGACCACCGGCGCCACCTTCTTCACCGCAAGCTGGCGGTTGGTGGTGGCGTAGCAGATGTCTTCCTTGTGCGGGCCGTTGACGTTCGGGAAGCGCTCCTTGAGCAGCGCCACGATCTCCGCGGTGTCGTCGATCGACAGCGTGGTCTGGGTCACGAAGGCGAGGTTGTCGGGGTCCTTCGGCACGAAGGTCTTGGCATCCTCGGCGGTCTCGATCAGGGTCACGGCGCCTTCGGGCAGCTGGCCCAGCGTACCGACCACTTCGGGGTGATGGGAATGCCCGATCAAGAGGATCTCGCGGCCGCGCTTGAAATGGATCGCCGCCTCGCGGTGGACCTTGGTCACCAGCGGGCAGGTCGCATCCAGCGAGAAGAAATTGCGGGATTTGGCCTCGGCCGGAACCGATTTCGGAACGCCATGGGCCGAAAACACCACCGGGGCGTTGGTTTCGTCGGGGATTTCGGACAGTTCCTCGACGAAAATGGCGCCTTTGGTCTTTAGACTGTCCACCACATACTTGTTATGGACGATCTCGTGCCGGACATAGACCGGGGCGCCATAAATGGTGAGCGCCCGTTCGACGGTGTCGATGGCGCGGACCACCCCGGCGCAAAAGCCGCGGGGGGAACAAAGCACGATTTTGAGATCGGGTTTTTTCGCTGACATCGAGCTGGTCTCGGGGCTGTCTTTTGGGGGCAATTTCGGGACCGAATCACCCCTCGTCGGGCGGACGGGGAACGGCCAGTTAGAGTAAGGACTTGGGACTGCTTTCGGGCGCTGTCAAGGCGATTTTGCTGGCCCATTGCGCCATTCCCCCCTGAGGGCTTATATAGGCCCTATAATTCCCGTCATCGCCGATGACTACCAGCTTCGCCTCGACAGAGGTGGGCGAAGCACAAAGGAGATTTGCCATGAGCAACGCACCGCTGATGCCGAAGGCGACTGCCGTGTGGTTGGTCGACAATACCGCCCTGACCTTCGATCAGGTGGCCGATTTTACCAAAATGCACCCCCTTGAGGTCCGCGCCATTGCCGACGGCGACGCCGCCCAGGGCATCAAGGGCATGGACCCGATTTCCAACGGCCAGCTGACCCGCGAGGAGATCGAGCGCGGCGAACGCGACCAGAACTACCGGCTCAAGCTCCAGGAGAGCAAGGTAGTGCTGCCCACCGCCGCCAAGAAGAAGGGCCCGCGCTACACCCCGGTGTCGCGCCGCCATGAGCGGCCGAGCGCGATCCTCTGGCTGGTGCGCAACCACCCCGAGTTGAAGGACGCCCAGATCATGCGGCTGGTCGGCACCACCAAGACCACGATCGCAAGCGTGCGCGACCGCACCCACTGGAACGCCTCGACGCTGACCCCGATGGATCCGGTGACGCTCGGCCTGTGCTCGCAGATCGAGCTCGATTTCGAGGTGCAGCGCGCTGCCAAGGAGAAGCCGACCACGACCGTCTACGGCGGCGCCACGCTGCTGCCGGCCTCCGAGACCACGCGCAAGGACGAGCTGGACGATCAGCCAATCGAGCGGCACGACGATCTCAACGTCGACGCCGTGTTCGCCAAGCTGAAGACGATCGGCGGCAAGAAGCCCGACGACGACGAAGAATAAGCGCGGACTGCGCTGTTCGAAGAGCGGACTACGAAACGCGGCGGGGCGAACCCGCCGCGTTTTGTTTTCGCTAGTTGAACGAGAAGCGCCGGTGCGCGAAGTCGAGCAGCGGCCGCTCGAAATAGCGGTAGCTCAGCGCACACAGCCCAAACGTCAGGACAAGCGCGGCGAAGGTCAGCGAGATGCCGGCGACGCTTTCGATCGTTCGCGGCCGATGCAGCACGGCGAACAGCAGGTACACGACGACGGGATGGATGAGGTACGCGGCATAGGACGTTCTGGCGAAGAAGTTCGCGACCGAGCTGCGCAGGATCGCGAGTTGCGGCGAGCCGCGATGCTCCAGCACGACGAACAGCAGAGCCCCGAAGAAGATCTCGACCTGGGTGTGCGAGAACGCCACCGACCAGCGCTTCCATCCGAACAGCCACAGCAGCGGCAGCGCCATGCTCGACCATTTGAGGATGCGGACAACAAGGCCGGAGATTTCGGCGTCCGGCTTGCGGTAGAGGCGCCACCAGGCGATCAGCGCGCCGATCGCCAGCGAATCGATCCTGAACTGCGGCAGCACGTACCAGCCATAGGCGTCTGGCATTGCGCTATCGATCAGCCGCCCGATCGGGCAGATCAGGATCGGCACCAGCAGGATCGCGAACAGCCGCTCGGGCGGGATGTTGCGGATCAGCAGCGGAAACAGCAGATAGAACTGCTCCTCGATCGCAAGCGACCAGGTCACGGCCAGGAAGTAGGCGCCGTCAGTCTGGGCCCTGGCCATACCGAAATTCTGCAAGCCGAACAGATAGAGCCAGCCGGGCACCCCCCTGGTGTCGAACAGGTCAGGGCTGAACGACAAAGACCAGCCGATCAGCGCGCCGGCGCACATCAGATAATAGAGCGGCCAGATGCGGAACGCCCGCCTGCCGTAGAACGCCGAATAGTATCGCTCGGCCGTGCGGTGCCGCAGCAGGATGTCCGTGATGAGATAGCCGGACAGGATGAAGAACAGGTCGACGCCGAAGCGGCCGACATGAAGCAGTCTCCACGGCCAGCCTTGCGGCCCGTCCGGGGTGCCGAAATAATGCCAGATGACGACGATCAGCAGCGCGATCGCGCGCAGCCCGTCGAGCTCCCCGATCCTGTCACGTTGCAACGCGAGCTCGCCGTCCACAAGCACAGGACCTGATCTCATCCAAAAGCGCCGCGCATGATCGCACGGCGGCGCACCGATAGCTTAAGCGAATTCGGCCCGGCGCCTAATGCACGTCGGGATGGTTCATCATATATTCGCCGAGATCGCGCTGCCTTCGGTCGGAGCGGACTTCAGCGTTCTGGCGCTGGACGTCGCGATCCCTGCGGCAGGCGACATATTCGGCCGAGCCGACCGCGACCTTGCCGCCGGCCTGGCAGTATTGGTCGTCGTCGCCCATGCTCTCCGCGATCGGCGATCGGCCGCGCTCGAGGCAGCCGGCCAGCAGCGGCAAGGCGAGCAGCAATGCAAGGGGCGCGCGTGCGGAAATGGATCGCATCCGTGGGTCCGTATCTCGTGGCAAATGAGGTGTCGACGGCCGGGATGACCCGGCAATCCATCAAAATCAAGGCCGTTTTGCTTCGAAATGCGTTTCGGAGGGGCGCCGGCTGATTGGCGGTTCGCGCCCTGATCGATCATCTCGCCCGGGGCCACCCCTCTCCCCACCCTCCCCCTCTTGTCCGCCGAAGCCGCTTGACGAAGGCGGATGCGGGGAGGGCCAGGGAAAGGGGTTCACACGGGTGGTCTATCCGGAAGCCGGCAAAGCACACCACCAACGCGCATTACGTCTTCTCCTTCAGCGCCTCGCCGATCTCGTCGAGCACCTTCGGGTCCTCGATCGTCGCCGGCATGGTCCAGGGCTCTCCGTCGGCGATCTTCTTGATGGTGCCGCGCAGGATCTTGCCGGAGCGGGTCTTCGGCAGCCGCGCCACAGTGATCGCGAGCTTGAAGGCGGCGACCGGGCCGAGCTTCTCGCGCACCAGCGCCACGACCTCCTTCTCGACCTGGTCCGGCGCCTTGGTCACGCCGGCCTTCAGCACCAGGAAGCCGCAGGGCACCTCGCCCTTGATCGCATCCTTGACGCCGAGCACGGCGCATTCGGCGACATCGGGATGCGAGGCGAGGATCTCCTCCATGCCGCCGGTGGAGAGCCGGTGACCGGCGACGTTGATGATGTCGTCGGTGCGGCCCATCACCCAGACATAGCCGTCCGCATCCTTGTAGCCGGCGTCCGAGGTCTTGTAGTAGCCGGGGAATTCCGAGAGATAGGCGTCGCGGAAGCGATCGTCCTGCTGCCACAGCGTCGGCAGGCAGGCCGGCGGCATCGGCAGCTTGATCACGATCGAGCCCATGGTGCCGGCAGGCACCGGCTTTGCCGCCTCGTCGACGATGTCGACCTGATAGCCCGGCATCGGCACCGTCGGCGAGCCGTGCCTGACCGGCAGCATGCCCAAGCCCACCGGATTGCCGGCGATGCACCAGCCGGTCTCGGTCTGCCACCAGTGATCGATCACAGGCACCTTGAGCTGCTGCTCGGCCCATTCCACCGTCGGCGGATCGGCGCGCTCGCCGGCGAGGAACAGGGTGCGGAAGCGCGAGAGGTCGTAACTCTTCAGCAGCTTGCCTTCCGGGTCTTCCTTCTTGATCGCGCGGAACGCGGTCGGCGCAGTGAAGAACGCGACCGCCTTGTGCTCCGAGATCACGCGCCAGAACGCGCTGGCATCCGGCGTGCCGACCGGCTTGCCCTCATACATGATGGTGGTGGCGCCATGGATCAGCGGGCCATAGACGATGTAGGAGTGGCCGACCACCCAGCCGATGTCGGAGCCGCACCACCAGATCTCGCCGGGCTTGACGCCGTAGAGATTTTCCATCGACCATTTCAGCGCGACGAGATGGCCGCCATTGTCGCGCACCACGCCCTTCGGGATGCCTGTCGTGCCCGAGGTGTAGAGGATGTAGAGCGGATCGGTGGCGGCGACCGGCACGCAGGGCGCGGCCTTGCCGGCGTCGAGCGCGACGCGGCGCAAGCTCGCCCAATCATGATCGCGGCCCGCGGTGAGTTCGCACGCCTGCTGCGGCCGCTGCAGGATGATGCAGGTCTCGGGCTTGGCGCCGGCAAGCCGGATCGCCTCGTCGAGCAGCGGCTTGTACTGCACGATGCGGCCGGGCTCGATGCCGCAGCTCGCCGAGAAGATTAGCTTCGGCCTGGCGTCGTCGATCCGGGTGGCGAGCTCCTTCGCCGCGAAGCCGCCGAACACCACGCTGTGCACAGCACCGATCCGCGCGCAGGCGAGCATCGCGACCACGGCCTCCGGCACCATCGGCATATAGAGGATGACGCGATCGCCCCTGGTGACGCCGAAATCCTGCATCACAGCGGCGAGCGTCTGCACCTCCTTCAAGAGCTCGGAATAGGTGAATTTGGTGATCGAATTGGTGAGCGGGGAATCGTGGATCAGCGCAACCTGGTCGGCGCGGCCGCCCGCAACATGGCGATCCAGCGCGTTGTAGCAGGTGTTGACCACGGCGCCGGTGAACCAGCGTCCATAGGCGCCTATGGAGGGATCGAATATCTTCTTGGCCGGCTCGATCCAGTCGATCTCGCGCGCTGCCTCGGGCCCAAAAATCGTCGGGGTCCCGAAGCGAGCGGGCATACACCTCATGATACCGGCTCTGCTGGACGTTCATCGCGTTTCTCCCTCGCGCGGTCGCGCGTCGTTTGCCGACCATTGTCACGGGAAGTGGCGCCGATTCAAGCCGAAATGACCGCGACCTTCGGCCGGGTCGACCCGTAGTTTTCGAGCGAAATGGGTTACCAGTTCGCGCGAAGAAAACGCGTCAAAGCAAGAATCTAGTATCCGTCAACCCCATTGATCCGTTGCAGCCGCTCGCGCATCGCCTTCCCCAGGTCGTAGCCCGGCTTGCCGAATTCGGCATTGCGGCGGGCGACGAACTGATCCTGATCGCGCTGCAGCTCGCGCGCCTGGCGCGGGTCCTTTGCCTCGCGCACCGCGCGGAAGGTCGACGCGCCGATCTCGCGATCGAGATCGGCAAGCGCGGGATCGGCACAAATCGCCTTCTCCACCGGCCGACGCGCCTTGCGGCAATCGAAGCTCGGCTTGCCGGCGACCGCCATCATGGCGCCGATCCGCTCCAGCTCCAGCGACAGCGATTTGTAGTTGGCCTTGGCGGCAGCATGATCGGGGTTGAGCTTGACGGCGGCGCCGAAATCCATGATCGCCTTCGGCCGGTCGCCCTTGCGACGCCACAGCTCGCCGCGCGCATTGTGGGCATCGGCAAGCGACGGATCCAACTTGAGCACAGTGTCGTAATCGGCGATGGCGCGATCGATCATCTGCTTGCGGTCATAGGCGCCCGCGCGCGCCACAAGCGCCTTGATGCGATCCGGCTTCGTCGCCTTCTCATTGTCGATCAGCGCGCCGCAGGCCTCGATGATCTTGTCGTCATCGGTCGCGGCAGCCGCATTGCACGGGCCAGGATCGACCTGCACATCCTTGCCGGGCTCGCTGCCGGTCGCGTGCGCAACGCCTGATGCGACCGACAGGCATGCGCAGATCAGCGCGATAGCCAGATTTGGAGAGTTGCGTCGCATTCCCATCACCGACAAGACATCCCGCGCCTGAACCGCCAGCCTCCGATGTCCGGCAGCAATTGCCGCCAAACCACACGCTGGATTATACGTCAATTGCGATGATCGGCTGCAGGTCGCGCGCCGCACTTTGGGGGTTCGTCTTGCTCACGTTCGAATGGATCATCGGCCTGTTGCTCGCAGCGGTGGCGCTGTCGGCGCTGGCGCGGCGGATCAAGGTGCCCTACCCGACCTTCCTGGCGATCGGCGGCGTGCTGTTGACATTGCTGCCATGGGCGCCGACCTGGGCGCTGGAACCGGAATTGGCGCTGGCGCTGTTCGTGGCGCCCGTGCTGCTCGATGCCGCGTTCGACACCTCGCTGCGCGATCTCCGCAACAACTGGCTGCCGGTCTCGACGCTGGTGGTGGTCGCGGTCGGCGTCACGACGGCGGCGGTCGCCGTGGCCGCGCATTGGCTGCGCCCGGATATGCCCTGGCCGGTCGCAATCGCGCTCGGCGCCATCGTGGCGCCGCCGGACGCGGCCGCGGCCACAGCGATCCTGCGCCAGGTCACCCTGCCGTACCGGATCCAGAAGATCCTCGAGGGCGAGAGCCTGCTCAACGATGCCACCTCGCTGTTGATCTATCGGGTTGCGGTCGGCCTGGTCGCCGCCGAGCACATGAAGATCCGCGAGTTCGTGCCGTCGATCGCGGTCGCACTGGTCGGCAGCCTCGCCGCCGGCTATTTGTTCGCGCGGGTCTGGATGATGATCACCCGCCGCATCACCGAGGCGCCGAGCGCGATCATCACGCAGTTCGGCGGCACCTTCATGGTGTGGATCACAGCCGAGCATCTCGGGCTGTCCGGCATTCTCACCATCATCGCCTATGCGATCACCATCGCCCGCACCGCGCCGGCCCGCACCTCGGCGCGGCTGCGCGTGTCCTCCTATGCGGTGTGGGAAACCGTGGTGTTCGTGCTCAACGTGCTGGCCTTTATGCTGATCGGCCTGCAACTGCGCCCGATCTGGTCCGATCTCGACGCCGAGGTGCGGTGGAAATATTGCAGCTTTGCCGCCGCGATCCTCGCCGTCGTGATCCTCGCCCGCATCGTCTGGGTGATGCCCTATGGCGCGCTTCTGCGCGCGCTGAAGGCACGCGACTGGCTGCCGGCGCATGTGGTGGACGCGGTGCCGACCCCGAAGCGCGGCTTCATCGTATCGTGGTGCGGCATGCGCGGCATCGTCACGCTGGCAGCGGCGTTTGCGCTGCCCGAATGGTTTCCGTATCGCGACCTGATCCTGCTCACGGCATTTGCCGTGGTGCTCGGCACGCTGGTGATCCAAGGCCTGACCCTGCGACCGCTGATCCTGGCGTTAAATTTCGAGGATGACGATCCGGTCGGACGCGAGGCGGCCCTTGCCCGCGGCGTGGTGTTTCGCGCCGCGCTCGAGGAGATCGACGGGGATCCGTCGGAAGAGGCCGAGATCCTGCGACTCGAATACCGCGCCGTGCTGATGCGCGCCGAGAGCGATCCTGACGGCGGCCTATTCTCGCGCGAGTTGCCGGCCGATCCGCTGCGCCGCCGCGCCATCGCGGCCGCGCGCCAGGCGCTGCTCAAGCTGCGCGGCACCGAGACCATCGGCGACGACGCGTTCCATCTGGTCGAGGAAGAGCTCGACCGCGCCGAACTCAGCGTCGAGGCGTAAAGCGCGATGAGGTTAGGAACTGCCGCCGCGACAGCACTGCGCTCCCTCTCCCCGTTCTTTACGGGGAGAGGGTTGGGGTAAGGGGCTGTCTCCGCGCAACCGGCGATAGTTGCATTTGCGGAGACTCCCCCTCACCCGGAATGCATCTAGCGATGCATTCCGACCTCTCCCCGCACGCGGGGCGAGGTGAAGCAAGGTTCGCTGCTCAGGCACCCGACTTGCAGGTGATGCCGCCGTCGACCACAAGCTCGATGCCGGTCACGTATTTCGATTCGTCCGAGGCGAGGAACAGCGCGGCATTGGCGACATCCCAGGCGTCGCCCATGTGCCCCATCGGCACCTGCGCGTCGCGGGCGCGCCACATCGCCTCGACATCGCCCTTGGCGTAGCTCTGCGCCAGCCCCGCCGAATGCGCGACCATCGGCGTCTTCATCAGCCCGGGCAGGATCGCGTTGACGCGGACATGCCTGGCGGCGAACTCGACCGCGGTCGAGCGCGTCATCTGGTTCATCGCCGCCTTGCTGGCATTGTAGCTGACATAGGAAATGCCGACATGGCGGATCGAGGCGATCGAGGAGATGTTGATGATCGAGCCGCCTCCCTGCTTGATCATGACCGGAATGACGTGCTTCATCGACAGATAGGCGCTCTTGAGATTGACCGCGAACACGCGATCCCACTCGGCTTCTGCCACCTCGACCACGCTGCCGACCTCGGCGATGCCGACATTGTTGTCGAGCACGTCGATGCGGCCATAGGTCTTCAGACAGGCCGCGACCATCGCCTCGACCTCGCTGGCGCGCGAGACGTCGGCAGTGAAGGCCGTCGCCTTGCCGCCCTCTTCGGTGATGATCTTGACCGTCTCCTCGGCCGCCGCTCCATTGCGATCGACGCAGAACACGTCGGCGCCGTCGCGCGCGAAGGTGACGGCGGTCGCCTTGCCATTGCCCCAGCCGGGCCCGATCGAGCCCGCGCCGACCACCATCGCAACCTTGCCCTTGAGCCGATCCATCGATCTTTCTCCCGTTTGTTGTTGTTCTTGTAGCCCGGATGGAGCGAAGCGCAATCCGGGAACAGCGTCCCCGGCTTACGCGGACTTGTCATCGGGCGCTCATTCGCGCGACCCGTTGGCTCCATCCGGGCTACGGATCGCGACACACACTCATCGTGGTGACATTAGCACCGATCGGATGTCCGAAAATCTCCGATAGCGTCTGGCAGCGTCCCGCATGGCATAAGTGCCATTCGCCGGCGGCGCCGGAATTGCCGAGCACGACCGCCGGCCTCGGCACCGGCCGCGGCGACCATTGAAACCAGCCGTCGACGAGGCGCGCCTCCGGCGGCGGCTCCATGCCGGCGCCGGTGCCTTTGATGCGTGCCTGCTGCAGCACGAGCCCGGCCCGCGTGACGTGCCAGTCTTCCTGCCAGGCGGTCTTCTCGATCGAATGCGTCCAGGCCAGCGTGAAGGCCGCAATCGACAGCGTCTTCACGACACCGGCGGACGCCAGGCAGAGGCTCAAGCCGCCGCCACTGCATCGCGCGGACGCTGCCGCCATTGCCACAGCACGACCGCCGCCGCGAGCGTGAAGCCCGCGGTGTCCGAGAAGCGGAAATCGCCGAGCAGGCAGAGCGCGGCGCCGAATGCAGCCACGATCTCGATCAAGCTCAGTCGCGTGAACAGGAAGCCGATCGCGACGATGCCGAACAATCCGATCGCCACCAGCGCCTTGAAGGTCGCCAGCGCCACCGCGCCGTAGAAGCCGAGCTGGGCGGCCATCGGATCATTGGCCTGCAACATCAGCGCCGGCGAATAGACGAAGATGAAGGGAATGACGTAGCCGGCCAGCGCGATCCGCATCGCCTCCCAGCCGATCTTGTCCGGATTCTCCCTGGCGATCGGCGCAGCCGCGAGGGCTGCGAGGGCCACCGGCGGCGAGAGGTCGGCCATGATGCCGTAGTAGAACGCAAACATGTGGCTTGCGATCAAGGGGACGCCGAGCTTGGCGAGCGCAGGCGCGGCCAGCGCCGCGGTGATGATGTAGGTCGGGATCGTCGGGATGCCGGTGCCGAGCAGGATCGACAGCAGCATGGTCATGATCAGCGCCAGGAACAGGCTCTTGGCGCCGAGCCCGATGATCCAGCTGCCGAAGATGGTGCCGACGCCGGTCTGCGTCATCATGCCGATGATGGTGCCGACGATGGCGCAGGCCATGCCGACGGTCAGCGCCGACTTGGCGCTGTCGGCAAGCGAGTCACGGCAGGCCCGGAGCGTGGCCCGGCCGCCGCGCGTGATCGCCGCGATCGCGATCAGGCCGGCGACGACGCTCATGACCGGCACGATCTCGAGCCCGTGGCGCGACACCGCGGCCACCACCAGCGCGAGGCCGATCCAGAAGATATAGCGCACGACGGTGTTGGAGAAGCCGAGCGTGATGCTGGCGCCGAGGATCAGCGCGACCGTCAGCGCAAGCCCCATACTGCCGGCATAGAGCGGCGTGAAGCCTTCGAACAGCATGTAGACCAAAGCTGCGAGCGGCAACACCAGGTACCAGCGCGCCACCAGCGCCTTCCAGGCACTCGGGATCTCCGAACGCTTCATGCCGACGAGGCCGTGCTTGCCGGCTTCCAGATGCACCATCCAGAATGCCGAGGCGAAATACAGGATCGCCGGAATCACCGCCGCCTTGACGATCTCGGAATAGGGCACGCCGAGCGTCTCCGCCATGATGAAGGCGACCGCGCCCATCACCGGCGGCATGATCTGGCCGCCCATCGAGGCGGTGGCCTCGACGCCGGCGGCGAACGCACGGCGGTAGCCGAACTTGACCATCAGGGGAATCGTGAACTGGCCGACGGTGACGACGTTGGCGACGCCGGAGCCCGAGATCGTGCCCATCATGCCCGAGGCGAACACCGCGACCTTGGCCGGGCCGCCGCGGGTGCGGCCGAACAGGCCGAGCGAGACGTCGGTGAACAGCTGGATCATGCCGGCCCGCTCGAGGAACGAACCGAACAGGATGAACAGGAAGATGTAGGTCGCCGAGACGTAGATCGGCACGCCGTAGAAGCCCTCGGTGCCGAACGACAGATGCGTGACGATCTGGTCGAAGTCATAGCCGCGATGGTTGAACGGCGACGGCAGGTACTGCCCGAAGAACCAGTAGAGCAGACAGGCGCCGCACATCAGCGGCAGCGCCGCGCCCATCAGCCGCCGCGTGCCCTCGAAGATCAGGATCGCGAGCAGCGTGCCGACCGCGAGGTCCATCTGGGTCGGATCGCCGTCGCGCGCGATCAAATCGGCATAGAAGATCCACTGGTAGAGCCCGCAGAGGAAGCCCGCCGCGCCGACGATCCAGCTCACCGCCCGGCCGAAATCGGTCTTGGCGGTGAAATTGCCGATCAGGCCGAAGGTCAGGAGGATCAGGAAGCCGACATGGACGCCGCGCACCACCTGGCTCGGCAGGTAGTTGAAGGCCGCGACGTAGAGCTGGAACACCGCAAAGGCGAGCCCGATGGCATAGGCCAAACGCCCCCAGCCGCCCGGGCCGAAACCTTCCGGAAAGCCGTGCTCGAAATTGTCGAATTCAACCTTGATGGGCTGCTCGCCCGCAATCTGCTGCTGCATTGAATGAAATCCCCCGCCGTGCCCACGGCGCTTATAGCTACCTGGCCGTTGTCCCGAAACCGAGAAAAAACTCGACCACCGGCGCGAAGCACCGCCGGATGACAGGCTCCGCGAAGCAATCATCGTTCGGCACATGCGGAACGAATGGATTGCTTCGTCGCGGAGCCTGTCATCGGGCGCGCATTCGCGCGACCCGTTGGCTCCTCGCAATGACGGTGGAGGTCGGCTTGTCCGGCCTTACTTGATCAATCCCTTTTCCTTGTAGAAGCGGATCGCGCCGGGATGCAGCGGCACCGGGCTGCCGGTCGCGGCGGCCTCGAGCTTGATCTCCTTGCCCGCGGCGTGGGCGTTGGCGAGTTCCGGCAGCGATTCATAGACCAGCTTGGTCATCTGATAGGCGAGATCGTCCGACACCGCGCTCGAGGTGACGAGGTAGTTCACGACCGCAGCCGTCGGCACATCCTTGTCCTGACCGGTATAGGTGTTGGCCGGGATGATCACCGAGACGAAGGGAGGACCGATCTTGTCGACGGTCTCCTTCGGCACGGCGACGACCGTGATCTCGCTCGAGGTCGAGAGATCCTTCAGCGAGGCAACGCCGAGGCCGGCGGATTGTAGCGTGGCGCTGAGCTGGCGGTTCTTCATCAGGTCGACCGATTCGGCGAACGGCAGATACTCGACCTTGCCGAGATCCTTGTAGCTCATGCCGGCGGCCGCGAGGATCGCGCGCGAGTTGAGCTCGGTGCCGGATTTCGGCGCGCCGACCGACAGGCTCTTGCCCTTCAGGTCAGCCAGCGTCTTGATGCCGCTTTCGGCGGTTGCGACGATCTGGATGTAGTTCGGATAGATCGCGCCGATGGTGCGCAGCTTGTCGAGCTTGGTCTTGAAACCGGCTTCAGCGTCGCCTTCCCAGGCCGCTTTCAGCGAATCGCCGAGCGTGAAGGCGATCTCGCCGCGACCCTGCTGCAGCAGCACCAGATTCTCGACCGAGGCCTTGGTCGCCTGCACCTGGGTCTTGGCGCCGGCGATCTTGTCGCCGTAGATCTTTCCGATCGCGACGCCGAGCGGATAGTAGACGCCCGAGGTGCCGCCTGTGAGCACGTTAATGAACTGCTCGGCCTGTGCGACGGGCGCGGACAAAACACTGGCTGCCACGACCGCGGCAGCCATCAACCTTGAATTCATGAGCATTATTCTCCCCTAAGCCGGGCCGGAAATTGGCCGCCCGCCCCCGCCGGGTCAACCCATCCAAATGACGCATGCGCGGCGGAAAACCCTGACGGCAGCATCACCTTACCTGCGCGGGCACTCGCGCCCGGCGAGCGGCTTGAGATGCGCGATCCCGCCCGCGAGGTATCACTTGCAGCCGTCCGGCAATGCGGTGGCCGCGATCGCCGGCGGCACTGCCTTCTGGTTTGGTCCCGTCATGGAGTTCTGGCTGCTCGCGGCGATGGCGCTTGCCAGCATCGCCACGACGCTGTCATCAATCACCAGGTCGCGCGCGGGCTGGACGATGTCGCGGAGGCGCAGGGCACGCGGCATCACCGGCCATCCGGCCTTTGCGCGCTGCTGACGTGCAAGCCGCTGCTGATCTTCGCGGTCACGACCGTGATCTTTCAGTTTGCCGATCGGCTCCTGCGCGTTGATGCCGGAGACGTTGCGAACGCCAACGGCGACGTCATGCTCACCTGCATGCGCATCGCAAGATCTGTGATTCGCCGTCGTTGCTCGGCAGGGACTCACATCGCGCCGCGCGAAGCAATCTGATGTCCAACAATGGTGCAGCTTCGCGCTCATCTCGAAGCGGCAACACAGTGATTAACGGCGTCTCCCATTGGAACACGCGCACGACGCTTCTGTTGTCGCCCCAAGTTCGGCCACGATCACGCTGATGAACGTCAGATGACGCATTTATTGCACGCATGACAGCGGCAAGATGCAGCGATTCCAACGTGATTTGACTCGAATTGAATCCTTTAAGGTTAGCGAGGCAATCAATGTATGAACCAGAAATTTCCATGATTGCCGCCGCTCCAGGATGTACGAGTCAATCCGGGGTAATTACGGACAAGGCGGGCATGAATCACATCAGTCACATCGGACACGCACGAGCCGGCTGGTTCGGACATCGCAAGCTGACCCCTCGCGCATGCATTGCAGACAGCAAAAAACACCTCCGGACCTTCCTCGCGGAGGCGCTGGACGACCTCGGCTTCATCACCAGTGAATGCAGCCAGGCACTGGAACTTGACACCGTGCTGGACGCGGAACGGCCCGATCTTCTGGTGCTCGGGGTGTCCGTGGACGGCATCGAAGTCAGTAAAATTCTCGAGACTTTGGTGAGAAAGGACTACGGCGGCAAGGTCCTCGTGATCGGCCAACCGGACTCCATCATCGTCAAGGCGGTCCGGCAGATCGGCGATGAGTACGGCATCGCCATGCTGCCGGCACTGTCCACCCCGTTCAGCGCCGGAACCCTGCGTGACAGTCTTGCGTCGCTGCTGCCGCTCGAGCCCGCGCCGAGCCCGGCCGTCGACGTCCCCGAAGCGCTCAAGGCCGGCTGGCTCGAGCTGTGGTATCAGCAGAAAATCCATCTCCGGACACTGGTCCCGAGCGGTGCCGAGGCGCTGATCCGGATGCGCCATCCGGCATGGGGCGTGGTGCCGCCGGCCTACTTCATTCCGGATGAAAGCGATCCGCATTTTCATGCGCTGTCCGAATTCGTGATCGCGCGCGCGATCGAGGACTGGCGTTATCTGCTCGAGCAGATCGGGCCGGTCAATCTCTCGATCAACCTGCCGATCTCGTTTCTCGCCGATGACGATGCGGTACGCGAGCTCTGCTACCGGATTCCGGACCATGCGGCCTTCGCCGGCCTCTTGATCGAGATCGACAGCACCGAGGTCATCGACAATCTGGATCTCGCGATCGACGTCGCGCGGCGCGTGCGGCTGCACAATATCGGCATCTCGATCGACAATGTCGGCGCCAACTGGCCGTCCTTGCTGGGACTGCCGAATTTTCCGTTCGTTCAGCTCAAGGTCGATCATCAATACGTCACCGGCTGCGCCGATCAGCGCCTGAAGCAGACGGTGTGCCGGCGTGTCGTCGAGCTCGCCCACGACAGCGGCGCGCAGGTCGTCGCCCAGGGGGTCGAGACCCGCGCGGACTTCCTCGCCGCGCATGAGATGGATTTCGATCAGGTCCAGGGCTACCTGTTCGGCAAGCCGATGGGCGTCAAGAAGTTCGCCCGCTCACGCATGCACTTCTCGGAGAAAGAGCCGGCCTCCTGACCCATGGCGGTTCGACGGCACCACCACGCCGGAAGCGCCCGCATTCACGCGGGCCGCGCCGCCGTTACTGAAACGTCATGTCGAGGCATTTCGAGATATCGGAGCCGAGGCCGGACGAGATCGTGATGCAGCCGCGGATCTTCTGGGTGTTGGCGTCGCTCGCCCAGATCGCATAGCCGCCGGGACCGAAGAACGAGTTGGTGTTCGGCGGCTCGGTCTCGGTGGCGTCGAACGTGTAATTGCCGTCGGTGTCGAAGATGCGCGGCTTCTTGGTGCAGCCGCCGTCGGCCTGGACGTTGATGACCTCCTTGTTGTCCCGCGTCAGCGCCAGCGAGACCTGGCAACGGAAGTATTCGGAGGTCTTGGCGTTGAACAGATAGGCGTAGGACTTGCAGGTCGAGGTGTTGAGCTTGCCCGCGGAGAGGCCGCGGCTGCAGGAGATTCGCTGGTTGTTGGAGAGCTTGAACTCGTCCGCCTGCACGACTGACGCCAGCGTCATGAACGACAGAGCGACACCGATACCGATTTTCATGACGTGGCTCATCCTGATCATCCCCCAGTAACGTTTCTGGCAATCGAAGCGTTTGTAAACGGTAACGCGAAAATAGTCGCCAAGCTTGATACGGGAAATCACAAACTCGATGATCTGCGTAAGCAGCCACGCCGATTGTCGTATTGACGCGCGAATGGCGTTCGTGATTTGTTCAAAGGCGTGGGGACGACGCCGTTTTTCGGCCGGAGGTGGATCATGACGCATTTTTTGACCAAGACCTTTTTTGCGACAGCGACCCTTGCTGCGATGACGACATGCGCATTCGCGCAGGAGGCCGCGCCCTGGGAGCTGAAGACCGACATGGGCTATGCCTATGACAAGGACGGCAAGACCTGGGCCTACAAAATGGGGACCAGCAATGCCGGCACCTTGCTGAAGGGCGCCAAGAAGGTGCCGAAGGGGACGCTGTTCTTCATCGGGCACAACGGCCAGCTCTACATGCGCTCCGGGCCCTATCTCGAGGGCGACGGCAAGTTCATGTTCGGCTCGAACTGAGGCTTCCAGCAGACCTCAGAACGCAGCGGCCAATTCCTTGGCGCCGGGCTTGCTGCTGTTGAAGTCCATGCGCTCGTTGGTGACGGCAAGCAGCCTGGCCACGGTGTTGTGACGGATCGCGACCGGGTTGCGCTCATAGCCCGAGCGCTGGAAGAAGTTCGCGGTCGGCACCTGTTCGCGCATCGCCTGCGGCATGGTCACCATGTCGAGCCCGGTGCCGTCGCCGGTCAGATTCATCATCTCGAGCTCGGCCGCGGTCAGCGGCCGACCGTAGCCCTTGTTGCGCGCGAAGATCACCGAGGTGAGCAGCTTGTGGGTCTGCAGCATCGGGCCGACATCGATGTCGAGCACCATGGCGTGACAGGCCCAGCCCTGCGGCGTGTCGGCAAGGCGTTGATGCGCCGACCAGTCGTCGGGCACGGTGCGCGTGAACGCCACCATCTTCTTCAGCACCGCGAGCTTGTGCTCCATCGCCTTGCGCGCCGGCCCCTGCGTCCGCGCCACCCGCTCGGTCAGGTCCCGCACGAATTCATGGCCCTGCTCGGCCAATAGCTCGACGGTGTTGGTGGTGAGCAGCTGGTTGTAGCCCATCGCCGTGGAGATCGCGCGCTTGCCGCCGTGCTCGATGCCCGCCTGCACGTCGTAATTGCCGGTGCCGCCGGTCTCGAACGAATAGACCCGCACCGCCTGCTCCGGCGTCAGCCCGGCCGCGCGGGCGTAGCGGGCATAGGCGCGCTTGAACTCGACCTCGCTGGTCGGCCGCTGCGGCATGAACTGGAATTGTTCGGCGGCCGCCCTGACCAGATCGGAGACCACCGGAATCGTTTTCGGCGGCCGCGGCGGCTTGCCGCCCTCTTCTTCCGGTGCCGGATTGACCGGCCGCTTCGGGCCCTCATAGACCGGCGGCTGCTGCAGCACGTAGTCGTCGAGCCCAATCTGCACGCGGTCGCGGCGTTTGGCATTGCGAGTGCGCCGCTTGTCGGCGATCGCGTTCCAATAGGCGCCGGCGTCCTGCTCGAAGGCAGCGCGCGCCTCCTCGTACTCCTGCAGCTTGCGGCGATAGTCCATGATCGCCTGCGGCGAGGCCTGCGCCATCGCATTGGCGACCGACGGCGGCAACGCATCGGCCTCGCCGGCCAAGACACCAGCCAAGACAGACGGCGCGCCGACAGTGAGCGCGAGCGCGACGAGTCCAAGGCAGGGGCGAATCAATTGCGGGCGCATGGCCTCGTTGTAGCAAGCGCGGCCGCGAAGTCAGCCCGGAATTGTCCGGATCGAAGCGGCCGGATGCCGCGATCGGCTCCAGAATTTTCGCCACAATGCGGTATTGCCCGCGCAACGCCGTGCCGACGACGGGGTGATGGCGGTCACTTCCATGCGAACACCGGTTGCTCGAGATCGGCGACACGGGTGCTGCGCCCGGCCAGCACCTCGCGGAACTGATAGATCAACGCGGCGGTCGGCGCATGGATCTGCTGGCCGCCGAGGCGGAAGCGGATCACGCGCCGGGTGCTCTCGGGAATCGTGACGAAGCTGAACGCGTCCTGGAGTTCGATCGCATCGAGGCCGATGCGGTGCACGGAGGCGACCTCGTCCGGATTCGGCGTGATCGCGGCATGCGCACCGGCCCACACCACGACCGGCGTGATCAGATAGCCGGAGCGGGTCGGATAGTCGTCGAGCAGGCCGAGCACATCGCGTTCGGACAGCTTGAGGCCGAGCTCTTCCTGCAATTCGCGCAGCGCGGCTTCAGCCTGGGTCTCACCGGCATCGCAGCGTCCGCCCGGCAGCGCCCATTGCGCGCTGTGCGCACGCAAGCGCGCGCTGCGGCGGGTCAGCAGGAACGCCGTACCACGGCCATCATCGCCTTCGGTCAGCGCGATCGCGACCGCCGCGCGTTTCAGCGCCGGCGCCGCGTCGGCCGCGGCCTGACGCGCGAATGCGGCACAGAGCTCTGCGATATTCCGCCGGGTGGCATCATCAAATGTGCGGGCCATTGAGCTTGACTACAACACATCAGCGTTTGATGAAATGAGTCGAACGACATGCCTCCTGCGATCAATCATCTGCAAGCAAGGGATTCCTCCTCATGACGGCCAAGGCCGCGGACCACCTCAAATCCGACGGCTGGAAGATCGCCGAAACCACGGGCTTCCTGACCCTGATCGGCCCGTTGTGGGAACGATTGAAGGACGGCGCGCTCGAGCTCGCGCTGATCACCGAGGATAAGCACCATAATCGTCGCGGGCTGGTGCAGGGCGGCGTGATCATGACCTTTGCCGACCGCGCCTGCGGCATGGCCGCGCGCTTCGTCTCGGGCAAGCCGACGCTTGCGACGGTGCAGCTCGACACCCATTTCGTCGAGGCCGGCAAGATCGGCGAGATCCTGACGACGCGGCCCCGCGTGGTGCGCTCGACCCGCAGCCTGATCTTCATCAGCGCCGAGGTGACCGTCGAGAAGCGCTGCATCGCGATGGCCAACGGCGTGTTCAAGATCCTGAAGAACGAGAGTTGATCATCGTCGTTCCGGGGCGATGCGCCAGCATCGAACCCGGAATCTCGAGATTCCGGGTCGGACCTTCGGACCATCCCGGAATGACATCCGGAGGAACGATCGATGCAATATCGCCAACTCGGCCGCAGCGGCCTGAAGGTATCGCCGATCTGTCTCGGCACGATGATGTTCGGCGGGCCGACCGATGAGGCGACCTCGTCGCGGATCGTGGCCAAGGCGCGCGAGGCCGGCATCAACTTCATCGACAGCGCCGACGCCTATAATGGCGGCAAGTCCGAGGAGGTCGTCGGCCGCGCGATCGCCAACAGCCGCTCCAACTGGGTGCTCGCGACCAAGCTCGCCAATCCGATCGGCGATGATCCCAATCATGGCGGGCTGTCGCGGCGCTGGGTACTGCAGGCCGCCGACGAGAGCCTGAAGCGGCTCGGCACCGACTACATCGACGTCTACTATCTGCACAAGGAAGACCACGCGACGCCGCTCGACGAGACCGTGCGCGCGATCGGCGACCTGATCCGCGCCGGCAAGGTGCGCTATTTCGGCGTCTCCAACTACCGCGCCTGGCGCGTCGCCGAGATCTGCAACATCTGCGATCGGCTCGGCATCGACCGCCCGGTCGCGAGCCAGCCCTATTACAATGCGATGAACCGGATGCCCGAGGTCGAGCATTTTCCGGCCTGCGCCTATTACGGCCTCGGCATCGTGCCCTATAGCCCGCTGGCGCGCGGCGTCCTGACCGGCAAATACGCCCCCGACGCGGCGCCGCCGGCGGACAGCCGCGCGGGGCGCAACGACAAGCGCATGATGCAGACCGAGTGGCGGCCGGAATCGCTCGAGCTCGCCCAGGAGATCAAGCGCCATGCCGAGAGCCGCGGCATCACCGCCGGGCAGTTCGCGGTGTCGTGGGTGCTGAACTCGTCGTTCGTCAGCGCGGTGATCGCAGGCCCGCGCACCGAAGCGCAATGGGACGACTACATCCGCGCGCTCGACTACCGCTTCACCGCCGAGGACGAAGCCCTGATCGACCGCCTCGTCGTGACAGGCCATCCCTCGACGCCGGGCTTCAACGATCCCGCCTATCCGATCGAAGGGCGCCGGGCGCGGAGCGGATAGCCGCTGTAACGGCGACGCACGAATCAGGGTTGGACATTCGATTCCATCCGCCCTCATTGAGCGGGAGCGACGAAGCAATCCATCTCTCCATGCGGCACGATGGATTGCTTCGCGGAGCCTGTCATCCGGCGGCGCTTCGCGCCGAACCGGGTGGCTCGCAATGACGGTGTCCACTCGGCTGCGCCGAAGTTACGTTTCGCAGCTTCCGAATTGCGCGAAGCCCGGGTCGGCTGCAGCATCAGGGCATGACAATGCTGATGCTGGTGCTGCCATGACGGCATCCAATGTACTCGACTGCATCGTGGCGCTCCTCGTGTGCTGGGCGAGCCTGACCGCAATCTTCGAGCCGCGGCGCGACGCCATGCGATGTGACGTGCCTGCCGCGACCGGCAGCGCGCCGCAAGCTTCGCTGGCGCCGCCATCGCAGGCGGAGTTCGAGGAGATGATCCGGGACATGAAGCTGCACGACTGAGCAACGCTGCGGAAAGCCTTTCGTCCCGAACGACGTCCCTGAAATGAAACAGGGCGGCGCCGAAGCGCCGCCCTGCCCTGATGGCCATTGCCGGCCGCTTACTTCACGAGGTCGAAGCGATCGGCGTTCATCACCTTGGCCCAGGCCGCGACGAAGTCCTTCACGAACTGTTCCTTCGAGTCGGACTGGCCGTAGACCTCGGCGAATGCCCGCAGCTGCGAGTGCGAACCGAAGATCAGGTCGACGCGGGTGCCGGTCCACTTCACCGCCTTGGTCTTACGGTCGCGGCCTTCATAGACGCCCTGGCCGACATGGCTCCACTCGGTGGACATATCGAGCAGGTTGAGGAAGAAGTCGTTGGTCAGCGTCCCGGGCTTGCCGGTGAAGACGCCGTGCTTGGACTTCCCGGCATTGGCGCCGAGAACGCGCAGTCCGCCGACGAGGACGGTCATTTCCGGCCCCGTCAGCTTCAGCAGCTGCGCACGATCCACCAACGCTTCTTCCGGCATCATGAACTGATGCTTGCCGCTGACGTAATTGCGGAAACCGTCAGCCCGCGGCTCCAGCGGAGCGAAGGATTGGACGTCGGTCTGATCCTGCGACGCGTCCATGCGGCCGGGCGTGAACGGAACCTTCACGCTGATGCCGCCGTCCTTGGCCGCCTTCTCGATCGCGGCCGCACCGCCGAGCACGATCAGGTCGGCCAGTGAGACCTTCTTGCCGCCGGTGCTGAACTCCTTCTGGATGGCCTCGAGCTTGGAGAGCACCGTCTTGAGCTGCGCCGGCTCGTTGACCTCCCAGTCCTTCTGCGGAGCAAGACGGATGCGCGCACCGTTGGCGCCGCCACGTTTGTCGGAGCCGCGGAAGGTCGAGGCCGAAGCCCAGGCGGTCGACACCAGCTCGGACACCGACAGACCCGAGGCAAGGATCTTCGCCTTGAGCGCCTCGATATCCTTGTCGCCGATCACTTCATGATCGAGCGCCGGGATCGGGTCCTGCCAGATCAGCGTCTCCTTCGGCACCAGCGGGCCGAGGTAGCGCACGATCGGACCCATGTCGCGGTGGGTGAGCTTGAACCAGGCGCGGGCGAACGCGTCCGCGAACTGATCGGGGTGCTCCAGAAAGCGGCGCGAGATCTTCTCATAGGCGGGATCGAAGCGCAGCGAGAGGTCCGTGGTCAGCATCGTCGGCTTGCGCTTCTTCGACGGATCGAACGGATCCGGGATGATCGCGTCGGCTCCCTTGGCTTCCCACTGCTGGGCGCCGCCGGGGCTCTTCGTCAGCTCCCATTCATACTTGAACAGGTTCTCGAAGAAGTAGTTGCTCCACTTGGTCGGCGTCTGGGTCCAGACCACCTCGAGGCCGGAGGTGATCGCATCAGTGCCCACGCCGCTGGCATGGCTGCTCTTCCAGCCGAGACCCTGGTCCTCGAGCGCGCCAGCTTCCGGCTCCGGACCGACCAGCGACGGATCGCCCGCGCCATGGGTCTTGCCGAAGGTGTGACCGCCGGCGATCAGCGCGACGGTCTCCTCATCGTTCATCGCCATGCGGAAGAACGTCTCGCGGATGTCCTTCGCGGCAGCGACCGGATCCGGCTTGCCGTTCGGACCTTCCGGATTGACGTAGATCAGGCCCATCTGCACGGCGCCGAGCGGCTCGGAGAGCTGACGCTCGCCGCTGTAACGCTCGTCGCCGAGCCAGGTGCCCTCCGGGCCCCAGTACAGCTCTTCCGGTTCCCATACGTCGGCGCGGCCACCCGCAAAGCCGAACGTCTTGAAGCCCATCGATTCCAGCGCGACATTGCCGGCAAGGATCATCAGGTCGGCCCAGGAGATCTTCTTGCCGTACTTCTGCTTGATCGGCCAAAGCAGCCGGCGCGCCTTGTCGAGGCTGGCATTGTCGGGCCAGCTGTTGAGCGGAGCAAAACGCTGCTGACCGGCGCCGGCGCCGCCGCGGCCGTCGGTGATGCGGTAGGTGCCCGCCGAGTGCCAGGCCATGCGGATCATCAGGCCGCCGTAGTGACCGTAGTCGGCCGGCCACCATTCCTGCGACTCGGTCATCAAGGCCGTCAGGTCCTTGATGACCGCGTTGAGATCGAGGGTCTTGAATTCCTTGGCGTAGTCGAAGGTCTTTCCCATCGGATCGGACAGATCCGAATTCCGATGCAGCACCTGAATGTCGAGTCCTTGCGGCCACCAGTCACGATTCGTGCGTGCGCGGGGGCTTGCGCCGAATGGGCATTTGCCCGCGCCTTCGTCGGTTTTTGCGTCCATGTTTCTTCTCCGAGGTGATGGATTCTGGAATGTGCTGGAGCTCTTCCAAGAAAGATTCTACGCGCCCCAATCTATCAGGTGAAATTGACTTTAGTGATCACACCGATAAGATTATCTGATGATAAATGTCACACTCCGGCAATTGAGGTATTTCGATGCGCTGGCCCGCCACGGGCATTTCGGACGCGCCGCGGACGCCTGCGCGGTGTCGCAGCCGGCGCTGTCGATGCAGATCCGCGAGATGGAACAGGCGGTCGGCGGCGTGCTGATCGAGCGCAGCGCGCGGCAGGTGACGTTGACGGCGTTCGGCGAGGAGCTGCTGCGCCGCGTCCGCGACATCCTGCGCTCAGTCGACGAGCTCGGCGACTTCGCGCGCGCCTCGCGCGACAAGCTCGCAGGCCGCCTGCGTGTCGGCATGATCCCGACGATCGCGCCATATCTGCTGCCGAAGGTGATCGAGACCCTGGCGCGGCTGCATCCCGAGCTCGACATCCACGTCCGCGAGACGCTGACGCCGAAGCTGATCAAGGAAGTCGCCGAGGGCCGGCTCGACACCGCGATCGTGGCGCTGCCGGTGTCGGAACCGTCGCTGACCGAGGTCGCGCTGTTCTCGGAGAATTTCCTGCTGGTGCGGCCGGGCGAGGACGCCAAGACCCCCGTGCCGAGCGCCGAGATGCTGCGCGAGATGCGGCTGTTGCTGCTCGAGGAGGGCCACTGCTTCCGCGACCAGGCGCTGTCGTTCTGCAATATGCAATCCTCGCCGCCGCGCGAGGTGCTGGATGCGAGCTCGCTGTCGACGCTGGTGCAGATGGTCGGCGCCGGCATCGGCGTCACCCTGATCCCGGAGATGGCGGTGACGGTGGAGACGCGCTCGGCGCCGGTCACGGTCTCGCGCTTCAAGCACCCGCAGCCCTCGCGCACCATCGGCATGGTCTGGCGCAAGACCTCCCCGCTCGCCGCGCAGCTCCAGCAGATCGCCGAAGTGGTGAGCCTCGCCGCCCGCGAACTGCGCGCGCCGAAGGGAGATGGCGGCAAGGACGCGAAGCGCGCGGGGCGACGGAAGGTCGCGTGATTGGTGCAGTGGCGCGTAGAGGCAGCGTTCTGAGTTTGACGCGGGCCTCGCGCCACATTCACCACCGTCGTCCCTGCGAAAGCAGGGACCCATACGCCGCGGCCCGAGTTGTGTGACCTCGACTCGTCGTTCTAGCATTGTGCAACGACGAACATCGGTGGTTATGGGTCCCTGCTTTCGCAGGGACGACACTAAATTTGTTGCACGGGCGGAGAGTCATACAGCCGCATTCTCGCGACAGGATCGCCTGAGCTTTGCTCTCGGTTTCGCCGCGGCAGTGGCCCTACTTCTCCAGATACTTCTTCATCTCGGCGATCAGGCCGTCGCGCAGTTCGGGGCGCTTGAGGCCGAACGCGATGTTGGCGCGGAGGAAGCCGGGCTTGGAGCCGCAATCATGTCGCTCGCCCTCGAACTCGACGCCGTAGAATTTCTGCGTCTTGGCGAGCCCGATCATCGCGTCGGTGAGCTGGATCTCGCCGCCGGCGCCGCGCTGCTGAGTGGCGAGGATGTCGAAGATCTCCGGCTGCAGGATGTAGCGGCCGGTGATCGACAGATTCGACGGCGCGGTGCCCTGAGGCGGCTTCTCGACCATGCGGTCGACCTCGAAGATGTTGCCGGTGCGCTTCCCCACGCTGCAGATGCCGTATTGATGGGTGAGCTCGTCGGGGACGGCCTCGACCGCGATCACGTTCGACTTGTCGCCGAGCTTGTTGGCCGCGTCGATCATCTGCTTCAGGCACCCCGGCGTGTTCAGCACCAGCTCGTCGGGCAGCACCACCGCGAACGGCTCGTTGCCGACAATGTCGCGCGCGCACCACACCGCATGGCCGAGCCCGAGCGGCGATTGCTGCCGGGTGAAGCTCATCGCGCCGGCTTCGGGCTGATTCTGCGCCAGAATTTCCTGCTCGGTCTTCTTGCCGCGCTGCGCCAGCGTGGTGTCGAGCTCGAACATGCGGTCGAAATGATCCTCGATGACGCCCTTGTTGCGGCCGGTGACGAACACGAAGTGCTCGATGCCGGCTTCCCGCGCCTCGTCGACCACGTACTGGATCAGGGGCTTGTCGACGATCGTCAACATTTCCTTCGGCATCGCCTTGGTGGCGGGCAGCACGCGGGTACCGAGGCCGGCGACGGGAAATACGGCTTTGCGGATCTTCATGGGATTATCGGAAGCCTTGAAATGGGGTGGGACGGCGGCACGAAATCAATCATGCCCTTGGTAACCGTTTTGCAGCCGCCAACAAAGGCGGATGTGTGGTGCGGCTTAATTCCGCCGTTCCCGTCAGCCATGCGTGCGGCAACAAAACCTCGCCTCTGTTAAGTTATTGGAAACCGTCCCGGGTCCTTCTGGAACAGCACGTTTTTGACAGGCATACGACACATGCGCTCGATCGGAACATCAAGGACCAGACTTTGCAGCGCGAGCCTGGTCGCGCTGGCCCTGCTGCTGGCCGGCGGGGCCAAGGCGCAATCGGCGGGCAACGGCCTGACCAACCTGATCGACAGCATCTTTTCCGGGCCGAACGCGAGCCCGCCGCAGGCTGCGACCGGACAGGATGGCGCAACACCGCCCTGGAGCGGCGAAGACGGCGCCTCCGGCCATCCGCTGATGACCGCCGCCGCGATCCGCCAGGCCGCATCCGACTTCCCGAACTGCGTCGCCGGGATGTGGCCAGATGCCGCGCGGCGCAACATCACCCAGCAGAATTTCGAGCGCTTCACCGCGGGCCTGCAACCCGACCTGCGCATCATGGATCTGCTCGACTCGCAGCCGGAATTCACCAAGGCGATCTGGGACTATCTCGATATCCTGGTCAGCGACGCGCGGCTGGCGAAAGGCCGCGAGATCCTCGCGAAATACAAGCCGCAGTTCGACGCAACCGAGAAGGCCTATGGTGTCGATCGCTACATCATCGCTGCGATCTGGGGCATCGAATCGAACTACTCGACCCAGATGGGCGACCGCAGCGTGGTGCAGTCGACCGCGACGCTCGCCTGCATCGGCCGCCGCCAGGCCTATTTCAAGGACGAGTTCCTGTCGGCGCTGGAAATCCTCAACCGCGGCGATCTCAGGCCCGAACAGCTGCGCGGCTCCTGGGCCGGCGCGTTCGGCCCGACCCAGTTCATGCCGACCGCGTTCAAGCGCTACGCGGTCGACGGCGACGGCGACGGCCGCCGGGACGTCGTCGACAATCCGAGCGACCTGATCGCGTCCACCGCCAACAATCTGAAGAAGGACGGCTGGCAGACCGGCGCGAGCTGGGGCTACGAGGTGGTGCTGCCGCAAGGCCTCAACTACATGCTGGCCGACCGCGCCAAGGTGATGCCGCTGTCGCAATGGGAGCAGCTCGGCGTCAAGCGGCCAAACAACCAGCCGTTCCCGCGGCCATCCGACAAGGCCTATCTGCTGGCGCCGGCTGGCGCCGAAGGTCCGGGCTTCCTGATGCTGCAGAACTTCCGCGTGATCATGAAGTACAACCCGGCCGAGGCCTACGCGCTCGCGATCGGCCATTTCGCCGATCGGCTGCGCGGCGGCCAACCCTTCGTGCAGCCTTGGCCGCGCCAGGAACGGGTGCTGTCGCGCGCCGAGCGGCTGGAGTTGCAGCAACTGCTGGCTCAGCGCGGCTTCTACAAGGGCACGCCCGACGGCCAGTTCGGCGGCCAGACCCGCGAGGCGCTGCGCGGCTTCCAGGTTTCGATCGGCGCGCCGGCCGACGGTTTTGCCACGTCTGAGGTGCTGGACCGGCTGCGGGGGCGGTAGGGCCGCGCCGGCGGCCCTTTAGCCCGGATGAAGCGCAAGCGTAATCCGGGGTCCTCGCGACGCGGTTGGTTCGGGCCCGGATTGCGCTTCGCTTCATCCGGGCTACGGCTCTTCACGCCATGCGAGCCGAGTTCCGCCGGCGGTGACGTCAGGCCCCCTCCTCCCCGCAAAAGTAACCGTGAAATCCGATATTTGCCGCCCGTCTTGACGGCGGCTGGGGGCACCCGATTTATGGTGGAAAAGCTGCCCGCTTGCGGCCCGATTCCGCTAATATGCTGACGTACTTCCAGATCATTGCGACGCCCCGATGCGAGAGCCGAAGTCCTTCCTGCGCCTATTCACCGAAGCCGGCCCGCTGGTGGCGCTGGCGGTGGCGCTTACGCTGTTGATCGGCATTGCCGAGCCCGCCTCGGCGCAGTTCTTCGGTTTCCCCGGCTTCGGCGATGCTCCACGCCGCGCGCCGCCGCCACGCAGCGGCGGTGGTGGCGGCGGCTGGTTCGGCGGCGATTTCTTCGCGCCATTCCAGCAGCAGCACCCGCAGTCGCAGCCCCAGCAGCAGCGGCCGCGCGAGGATTTCTCACGCGCACCGGCGCCGGCCAAGCGCGAAGCCGCCGCCGAGCGCAACGTGCTCGTGATCGGCGATGCAATGGCCGACTGGCTCGCCTATGGCCTCGAGGATGCGTATTCCGACCAACCCGACATGGGCGTGATCCGCAAGGCAAAGACGGTGTCCGGCCTGATCCGCTATCAGCCCAAGGGCGACCCGGCGGATTGGGCGGCCGCCGCCAAGGGCATTCTCGCCACCGAGAACCCGGACGCCATCGTCGTGATGCTCGGCCTCAACGATCGTACGTCGCTCCGCGAACCGGTGGTGGAGAAAAAGGCCGACAAGAAAGACGAGAAGAAGGACACACGCGGCAAGCCGGACGCAAAGCCGGGCGACAAGCCCGATGCCGCCGCCAAGAATGATGCCAAGAGCGATGCCAAGACCGATACCAAACCGGTCGATCCCGAGCTGTCGCCCGACGACGCCGATAATGATGCGCAGGCCGCGCCGGAAAAGACCGCGCGCTCGCCCAATGGCGTCTATGATTTCCGCGAGGACCGCTGGGTCGAGCTCTACGGCAAGAAGATCGAGGAGCTGATCAATGTGCTGAAGAGCAAGGGCGTGCCGGTGCTGTGGGTCGGCCTGCCTGCGATCCGCGGCCAGAAGGGCACGTCGGACATGCTGTTCCTCGACGCGCTGTATCGCGACGGCGCCGGCAAGGCCGGCATCACCTATGTCGACGTCTGGGACGGCTTTGTCGACGAGGCCGGCCGCTTCATGCCGAAGGGCCCTGACTTCGAAGGCCAGCCGCGCAAGCTGCGCACCGATGACGGCGTGTTCTTCACCAAGGCCGGTGCGCGCAAGCTCGCGCATTATGTCGAGCGCGAGGTAACCCGCCTGCTTGCGGTGCGCTCCGGCCCGATCGCGCTGCCGAGCGAGCCGGCAACGCCCGATGCCAGCGCCGAGCCCGGCAAGCCGGCGCCGCGGCCGCTGGCAGGCCCGGTGCTGCCGCTGGTCGCCTCGACGGTCGGCACCGATCAGTTGCTCGGCGGCCCGGGCTCGCGGCCCGCCGCGGTCGATGCGCTCGCCGCCCGCACGCTGGTGAAGGGCGAGGCCCTGGCCCCGCCGGCCGGCCGCGCCGACGATTTCGCCTGGCCGCGCCGCGAGATCGGCCGCGAGCAAGCCAAGGGCGACGTGCCGGTTGCCGCGGTGACGCCAGCCGCGCCCGCGGGTGGGCCGGCAAATCCGCCGCCCTCCACCACGGCGATCGCGCCCGACGGCTCGATCATCACCGCACCGAAGCCACAACGCCGCGCGTTCCGTCCAACCCAGGCCCAACCGCAGCAACAGCAGCAGCCACAGACCCAGCCCTGGCTGCGCGACCTGTTCGGATTCGGCGCGCCGCAGCAGCGCCCGCTAGTCGCCCCGCCACCGCGGCCACCGCGCGGCGTCGGACAGCGCGCCGCAGCGCCGGGGAATCCCTGGCAGTAGACGGCGCGTGACGCGCCTTCAGATCGTGAAAGAATGGTCGGCGGGTTAGGCGAGCCGTAACCCGCCGATATTGCTTGCGCGGAGAGATGGCGGGTTACGCTATCGCTCACCCGCCCTGCGGTCTCAGCCGTAATAGCGCCAGCGTGACGGCGGCGGGCGGCGCGGCTGGCGCGTCATCAACAGCGCGAGCGCAAAGCCGATACCGCCGGCGATCAAGAGCGATCCCAGCGGATTGTCCTGCACCGCATGCGCCATCGCCTTCTGTCCGCTGCGAACGGTTTCGCCGCGATGTTCGTACGCGTCCTTGGCGTAGTTGACGGCCGTGTCAGCGGCGTCGCGCGCGGCGTCCTTGGCCTGGCCGTAGAGATCCTGCACCGTGCCGGCGGCTTGGCGCGCGCCGCCCGAGGCCTGGGTCTGCGCATCGCCGGTGGCCTCGCCGACTGCGCCTTCGGCCTTGCCCGCGAACTCCTTTGCCGTTCCGAAAATCCGATCCTTGTCCATCGTGACGCTCCCTGAATTGTCAGGGAGCTAACCGGGCAAGCGCGCGCAAGTTCCTGGAACTACAGGATCAGCCCACCGTCGACGACGAGGGTCTGGCCGACGACGTAGGAGGCGAGCGGCGAGGCCAGGAACAAGGCGGCGCCGGCCATGTCGGCGGGCGTGCCGAGCCGCTTCAGCGGAATGCGCTCGAGCGCGCCTTCGAGGCGCCTCGGATTCGCCGTCGTCGCCTTGGTCATCTTGGTGTCGACAAGGCCCGGCGCGATGCCGTTGACGCGGATGCCGTTCTCGGCCCAGGCCTCGCCGAGCGTGCGCGTCAGCCCGACCGCGCCGGTTTTCGACGCGTTGTAGGCCGGATTGCCCATCGTGGAATGATAGGCCGCGGTCGAGCTCACGATGATCAGCGAGCCTTTGCTCGCGGTGAGCATCGCGTGGAATTTGGTAGCGCAGGCCATCAGGCTCATCAGATTGACCTCGAGCACCTTGCGAAAACCCTCCATCTCGAATTCCCCGCGGCGGTAAATCACCGCGCCCTGCGCCAGCACCAGCACATCGAGCCGATCGAACGACGGCGTGAGGCTTGCGATCGCCTGCGGATCGGAGACGTCGAGCTGCGCATAGGCGAGGCCATCGAGATGCGAGCCTTCCTCCGCGGAATAATCGCTCGCCTTGGCGCGGGTGCCGTACACGGCAACGCGCGCGCCCTTGGCGCGGAAAGCCTGCGCGATGCCGTTGCCGATGCCGCTGGAGCCGCCGACCACCAATATCTGCTTGCCGCTGAAATCGAGCTCGTTCATCGCGCGTTCCTCTCTGTTGTTGTCTTGATTGAGCATGATCCTTTGCGAAAAGCCAACGCAGAACTTGCGTTAACGCGCTGCACGCAGGCCGATAAGAGCTCGCCGGTTTGACGTCTCTGCCGAGAGGTGCGAGCGTTGCCGTCTCACACGACAAGAAAATCAACGGGAGGTCCGTCATGTCCGAATACAAGCAGCTCAGCCGTTCGGTGAAGGGCCTCACCGTTCTCGTTACCGGCGCGGCCAGCGGCATGGGCCGCGCCACGGCGCGGGTGTTCGCCGATGAAGGCGCCAATGTCGCAGTCACCGACCTCACCGAGGAAGGCACGCAGGCGGTGGCGAAGGAGATTTCGGCAAGCGGCGGCTCGGCCAAAGCCTGGACGCTCGACGTCAGCGATCGCGACGCCATCACCAAAGTCGTCAACAATGTCGCCGCGCATTTCGGCGGGCTCGACATCATCGTCAACAATGCCGGCATCTCGGTGCGGGTGCCGATCGACGATCCCGGTTACGAGGACGCCTGGGCCAAGGGCATCGCGGTCATGCTGACGGCGCATCCGCGCATCATCCGCGCCGCACTGCCCTACCTGCGCAAATCGCGCTCGCCGCGCATTGTCAACATCGCCTCGACCGAGGCTCTCGGTGCGACGGGTCTGCACAGCCCCTACTCCGCGGCCAAGGGCGGGGTCACCAGCCTGACCCGCTCGCTCGCGGTGGAACTTGGACGCGAAGGCATCACGGTGAACTGCATCTGTCCGGGCCCGATCCGCACCGCCATCACCGATCGCATCTCCGAGGAGCACAAGACGATCTACGCCAAGCGCCGCACTGCGCTGGCGCGCTACGGCGATCCGGAAGAGGTCGCGCATATGACGCTGAGCCTGTGCCTGCCCGCTGCATCGTTCCTGACCGGCGCGGTGATTCCGGTCGACGGCGGGTTGATGGCGCGGAATGCCTGACCCGCGTCTTTCCCCGAAGCGTTGACAGCGCGCGGCTCGGGAGTAGCCTTCTCGGCAAACGAAGCGGGACAACCGCCCGCAACAGCACGGGGAGATATCCGCCATGACGGTCCTGATCCGGCAGCTTCACAAGCATTTCGTCGGCGAGGTCTCCGGCGTCGACCTGCGCAAGCCGCTGACGAAGCAGGAAGCCAGCGACATCGAGGCCGGCATGGACAAATACGCCGTGCTCGTCTTCCACGGCCAGGCCATCACGGACGAGCAGCAGATGGCGTTCGCGCTGAATTTCGGCGAGCGCGAAACCTCGCGCGGCGGCACCGTGACGAAGAAGGAGGACTACCGCCTCTCCTCCGGGCTCAATGATGTCGGAAATCTCGGCAAGGACGGCAAGCCGCTACCGAAGGATCACCGCACCCATCTGTTCAATCTCGGCAACTGCCTGTGGCATTCCGACAGCTCGTTCCGGCCGATCCCCGCGAAATTCTCGCTGCTGTCGGCACGCGTCGTGAACCCGAAGGGCGGCAACACCGAGTTCGCCGACATGCGCGCGGCCTATGATGCGCTCGACGACGAGACCAAGGCCGAGATCGAGGACATGATCTGCGAACACTCGCTGATGTATTCGCGCGGCTCGCTCGGCTTCCTCGACTACACCGACGAAGAGAAAGAGATGTTCAAGCCGGTGCTGCAACGGCTGGTGCGTACCCATCCGGTGCATGGCCGCAAGTCGCTGTACCTGTCGTCGCATGCCGGCGCCATCCGGGGCATGAGCATGCCGGAGGCGCGGCTGTTGCTGCGCGATCTCACCGAGCACGCCACCCAGCCGGAGTTCGTCTACGTCCACAAATGGACGGTGCATGACCTCGTGATGTGGGACAACCGCCAGACCGTGCACCGCGTCCGCCGCTACGACCAGTCGCAACCCCGCGACATGCGCCGCGCCACGGTGGCCGGTACCCAGCCGACGGTGGCGCAGGAAGCGGCAGAGTAGCGGGACGCGACAACAGCTGTCGTCCCGCGGAAGCGAAGCGCGACCCATAACCACAGGGCGCCGTTGTTGCGTGACGCTGTGGCCCAGCGCCGCGTTACAACTGAATGCGGTGGTTATGGGTCCCTGCTTTCGAAGGGACGACACCGTGAATGTGGAAGGGGCGCCGCTACCTACGCGTGGCCGGCGTCGTTGGACAGCATGCCGGCCTCGATGCCGATCTTGCGCAAGGCGCGGGCATATTTCTCGTCGACATCGGTGCCGAAGATCAGCTCGGGATCGGCGTCGCAATGCAGCCAGCCATTGTGCTGGATCTCGTTCTCGAGCTGGCCCGGCGCCCAGCCGGCATAGCCGAGCGCGAGGATGGCGTGCTTGGGGCCGGCGCCCTTGGCGATCGCCTTCAGGATATCGACGGTCGCGGTGAGCGAAATGCCGTCGTCGATGTTGAGCGTCGCATCCTGGATGTAGAAGTCGCTGGAGTGCAGCACGAAGCCGCGGCCGGTGTCGACCGGGCCGCCCTTCATCACCTTCATCATCTCGGCATTCTCGGGCAGCGTGATCTGGTCCGACTTCTGGATGATGTCGAGCTGCACCAGGAGGCCCGGGAAATCGATGCTGCCGGCCGGACGGTTGACGATGATGCCCATCGCGCCCTCGGATGAATGGGCGCACATGTAGATCACCGAGCGCTCGAACCGCGGGTCGTTCATCACAGGCATCGCGATCAGCATCTGGCCATCGAGATAGCCATCGTCGCCGGCATCGGGACCGACGGCCGGGTTTCGGCCGGCGGCGGTCTTGCGAGGCCTGCCTGTTGTCTTGCCTGTTTTGCCTTCAGGGCGCATCCGCAAAGGCCTTTCCTGCTGATTTGGGCATCCTGATATTGGGTGGCGGTTCTGTCAATCAACCATCGACCGCAGTGCGGCGATGCATCACAAGCAATTCAATGGTTTGCACCGAAAGTTGCAGGTAAAGACGTCTCATGATCGTCACAGTTCCCTTGCGGGGCGCATTTGGCGTTGCCGCCTTGTTCTCCGTCGCCTTGGTCGCCACGGAGGTTCGTGCCGACGACGCCTCGCCGTGGCAGCAGGACACCCATTCCGCGGTGCGATTGCTCGCGGGATCGCGCAGCGGCGCGGTGCTGCTGGGCGGCATTGCCTTCCAGCTGCAGGACGGCTGGAAAACCTATTGGCGGACCCCAGGCGATTCCGGCGTGCCGCCGCGGTTCGATTTCTCCAAGTCCGACAATGTCGATGCGGTGACGGTGATGTGGCCGGCGCCGCGCCAGTTCGACGACGGCGCCGGCGGCACCTCGCTCGGCTACAAGCATCAGGTGGTGCTGCCGCTGCGCATCGTCGCGAAGAATCCCGACAAGCCGCTGGTGCTGCGCGCCGACATCAGCTACGCGGTGTGCGAGAAGCTGTGCGTGCCGGTGGAAGCGAAGGCCGAGCTCGCCTTCGCAAGCGTCGCATCGACCGAGGACGCCGCGCTGTCGGAAGCGCTCAACGCGGTGCCGAAGCCCGCCAATATCGGCGACCCCGTCCCGTTCACGATCCGCGACGTCAAGCGCGACGGCAACAACGTGCTGGTCGATGTCACCGCGCCCGAAACAAAGGACCCAAAGGACCTGAGCCTGTTCGTCGAGGGCCCGACGCCCGACTGGGCACTGCCGGTGCCCAAGCTCGTCGAACACGCGCCCCCGGGCGTGAAGCGCTTCTCCTTCGAGCTCGACGGTCTGCCGCCCGGCGCCACGGCAAATGGCGCCGCGCTGAAGCTGACGGTGGTCGGCGGCGACAAAAGCTACGAATTCAATATCAATTTGAACTAGCCAGACGGCCGATCTCGTCGTCGTCCCGGCGAATGCCGGGGATCCATACTCCGCGGCCGCAGTTAGAGGCACGCGGGGGATCGAGCTGCGCGCGCGAACTGTTCCCTGTGGTTATTGATCCCGGCTTTCGCCGGGATGACGCATGACGGGAACGCCCCTCACCCAACCCAATCTTAACGTTTCGTTGATAGATCGGAGCCCATTGCCGCCTTGCGGCGCTTTGGGAATTTTCCGCCTTGGCTGTGATGGAGACACAATCCGAATCCTCTGCAGCAACCTCTGCGCCATCGGGCTCGGCCGCACGCCTGCGCGGACTCGTTGCGCTCCTGCTTGGCGGCACCAAGGAGGCGTCGGTCACCAAGCGCCTGGCCGGCATGATCTTCGTCATCCGCGTCGTGAGCGCCGCCATCGCCTATCTGGCGCAGATCCTGCTGGCGCGCTGGATGAGCGGCTCGGATTACGGCATCTATGTCTATGTCTGGACCTGGGTGCTGCTGCTCGGCAGCACGATGGATTTCGGCATCGCGCCGTCCTCGCAGAAGATCATCCCGGAATATCGCGCGCGCGGCGACTTCGCCGCATTGCGCGGCTTCCTTTCCGGCGGCCGCTGGGTGGTGCTTGCCGCCTCCAGCACGGTGGCGCTGCTGCTCGCCGGCGTGATCCACCTCGCCTCGCCCTGGATCGATCCCAATGCGGTGGTGCCGCTCTATATCGGCTGCCTGACCTTGCCGCCCTTCGTGGTCGCCAACACCCAGGACGGCATCTCGCGCGCGCATGACTGGATGCAGCTCGGCCTGATGCCGCAGTTCATCGTGCGGCAGGGACTGATCATCGCGCTGACCGCCGGCGCGCTGGCGCTCGGCCTCAATCTCGGCGCGACGGTGGCGATGCTCGCGAGCGCCGCGGCGGTCTACATCGCGGCGATCGGCCAGATGATCGTGCTGAACCGCCGCCTCGCCGCCCACCACGGGGTGGGCGAGAAGACCTACGACGTCAGGGGCTGGTTTGCGATCTCGCTGCCGATCATGCTGGTCGAGAGCTTCTATCTGCTGCTCGGCTACACCGACGTGCTGATGCTGCAGCAGTTCCGCTCGTCAGAGGAAGTCGGCATCTATTTCGCCGTGGTGAAGACGCTGGCGCTGGTATCGTTCGTGCACTACGCGATGTCGGCGACGACGGCACACCGCTTCGCCGAGTACAACGCGCTCGGCGACAAGGATCGGCTGTCGGCCTATGTCGCGCACGCGATCAGCTGGACGTTCTGGCCGTCGCTGCTCGCCACCGTCGCGCTGCTCGTATTCGGCAAGCCGCTGCTGTGGCTGTTCGGCCCGAAATTCGTCGACGGCTACAGCATCATGTTCGTGGCCGCGATCGGTCTCGTGGTGCGCTCGGCGATCGGCCCGGTGGAGCGGCTGTTGAACATGCTCGGCCATCAGAGCATCTGCGCCACCGCCTACGCCGTCTCGTTCGTCATGAATGTCGGGCTCTGCATCGCGCTGGTGCCGCGCTATGGCGGAATGGGCGCGGCGGCATCGACCTCGCTGTCGCTGACCTTCGAGACCATCCTGCTGTTCTACGTGGTGCGCTCGCGCCTCGGGCTCCATGTGCTGGCGTTCGGGAAACGGCGGCCGGCACCGTAGCATTTTCGACTGACCTGGCCGCCGCCGAACTGGCCGGCTTTCCTCAAAAAAGCCGGCCCTGATCCGATCAGGGCCGGCTTCTTCTTGAACTGACAAATCGCGCGGACGATTACTCCGCGGTCCAGCCGCCGTCGATCGAGAGATTGGCGCCGGTGATCTGCGCGGCATCGTCGCCGCACAGGAACAGCGCGAGCGCGGCGACCTGCTCCGAAGTCACGAACTCCTTGGTCGGCTGTGCCGCGAGCAGCACGTCCTTGATGACCTGCTCCTTGGTCATGTTGCGCGCCTTCATGGTCTCCGGGATCTGGTGCTCGACCAGCGGCGTCCAGACATAGCCCGGCGAGATACAGTTGCAGGTGATCTTGAACTGCGCGAGCTCGAGGGCCGCGGTCTTGGTGAGGCCGGCGATGCCGTGCTTGGCCGAGACATAGGCCGACTTGAATGGCGAGGCGACCAGCGAGTGCGCGGAAGCCGTGTTGATGATGCGGCCCCAGCCGCGCTTCTTCATGCCGGGCACCGCGGCGCGGATGCCGTAGAACGCCGACGACAGATTGATCGCGATGATCGCTTCCCACTTCTCCGGCGGGAATTCCTCGATCGGCGACACGAACTGGATGCCGGCATTGTTGACCAGGATGTCGACCGAGCCGAAGGTCTTCTCGCCGAGCGCGATCATGTCGGCGATCTCGGCCGGCTTGGTCATGTCGGCCGGCGAATAGGCCGCCTTGACCTTGAAGTCGGTCTCGATGCCGGAGCGTTCCTTCTCGATGTCGGCCGGAACGCCCATGCCGTTGAGAACGATGTTGGCGCCGGCGCCGGCGAAGGCGCGCGCGTAAGCCAATCCGATGCCGCTGGTCGAGCCGGTCACAACGGCGGTCTTGCCTGTCAACGTACCCATTATCGGTCGCTCCTATTTGCTTGCGGGGGAGTGGGTTCGTCCCCCGTGAGGTCGTAAGTCACCATGGTTTCCCCGGACTGTGGCCGTTCTAGCCATTCTTTGTGACGCATCGACAAATGCACGTCGCGGACGCCCGCGCCCCAGTGCTCGACCATCGCAACATGGGAGAAGTCGTAGTCCTTCGACGAAGACTCGTAGTTCTTGCTCTTGTAGATCAGGTGAACCACCGTGACGGTGTTCTCCTTGGAGGCCTTGCGCAGCAGCTCGACCGACGGATCGTTCTTCAGGTAATCCGGCAGCTTGCCGATCAGGTCGCGCACCGCCATGCGGGCGTTGTGGATCTGCCGGTTCTTGTCGGTGTTCATCCGCGTCCGGCTGGAATAGCGGATGTCCTTTTCGCGCTCGGCGGCCTCCAGCAGCGTCTCCGGCAGCGGGCCGCGGGCGCTGAACAGGTCGACCTGGAAGATCAGCAGATCGCGGCTGGTCTCCTCGTCGAGCACGAAGTCGAGCGGCGTGTTGGAGGCGATGCCGCCATCCCAGTAATGCTCGCCCTCGATCACGACGGCGGGAAAGCCCGGCGGCAGCGCACCCGAGGCCATGATGTGCTCGGGGCCGATGGTCTTGCCGAGCTTCTTGAACTCGTAATTATCGAAATAGCGGAAATTGCCCGAGGTGACGCCGACCGCCCCGACCGACAGCCGCGTCTTCAGATCGTTGATGCGATCGAAGTCGACGAGCCGCTCCAGCGTCTTCTTCAAGGGCGCGGTGTCGTAATAGCTCAGCGATTGCGAGCTGCCGGGCGGCCATAGCGGCGCCGGCGGAATCCGCGGCGTGAAGAACCCGGGCACGCCGAAGGTCGCGATGATGGCGGCACTGGTCTCGTTGAACAGCGATCGGGCGCGCTCATGGTTCGAGACCGGATTCCACGGCACCGGCGCCGACACCATCTCCCAGAATTCCTTGAGCTTCGGCACGCGCTTGTCCGGCTCGTTGCCGGCGATGATCGCGGCATTGATGGCGCCGATCGAGATGCCGGCGATCCATTCCGGCTCGAAGCCCGCATGGCAGAGCGCCTGAAAGGCGCCGGCCTGGTAGGAGCCGAGCGCGCCGCCGCCCTGTAGAACCAGCACACGCTGCGCTTGCGCGGGCGTCGAGGCCGGCGCGGTATCCGAAGTATCCATTCGCAACCGTTGGGTCAAAAATGACGTGAGCCGCACCGTGGCGGCTGTTCGCAGCCGCGTCAATCAGAGGTTAGATCACGCGGAATTTATCGAAATCAGGTTGCCGCCAAAATGAGCGTCCAGAACACCTTGTATTTGGTGTTGGGAGCATAGACGGCAGCGATGCCCATTTTTGTGACACCGCTCTTGAGCATATTGGCCTTGTGCGGCGGTGAATCGCGCCAGCCCGAAAACGCTTCCGCCAGCGTGTGATAGCCGGCCGAGATGTTCTCGACCGCGACGGTTGCGGGATAGCCGCCGGCCTCCAGCCGCTTGCCGAGCGGGGCCTTGACGTCATGGTCCATCTTGTTGCGGGCCGCCATCGCCTGGGACTGCTGCTCGGCGAGCCTGGTCAGCTCCGGATCCACCACGACGGTGCCAAGGCCGTTGTTCTGGCGGTATTGCGAAAACATGATCGCAGCCGCCTGGCTGTCCAGCACGGCGCCGGGCTGCGCCATGTTGAGATACATGGCTGGTTCTTCCGGGATTTTGGTGTCCGTGCCGCAGCCGGCAAGCACCAGAAGCCCGAACAGGGCGACCGTCGTCCGTTTCACTCTTGAAGACCCCCAAAGTTGGCCCGCCGTTGTTGCATACCAACCGTGGCTGAATGGTGAACAGGGGCTAACTTTTGGCTGCGAAATGCCGTCATTCCGGGGCGCGAAGCGAACCCGGAATCTCGAGATTCCGGGTCTCGTGCTGGCGCACGATCCCGGAATGACAGGGGTTGAAACCGTAACCCGACTATTGCGCGGCAAAGATCCGGTAGCGGCGGGGTTGCAGCGAGACGATTTCGCCGGCCTGCAGTTCGCGGTCACGGGGGGCGTCGATCTCGATCACGGTCTTGCCCTCGCTGCCCGAGAGCGCCACCTCGGCGCGCTGGATCGGGCCGAACGAACGGACATGCCGGATGGCGCCTTCCAGCACGCCGGTTCCGGCCGGGCCGACCGCCATGTCGTGGCGGCGGACGAACAACTTGGCCGCGCCGGACGCGGCGCCCAGCGCCGGAATATTCAGCGGGCGGCCGTCGAGCCGCACCGCATCACCGGCCACATCGACCGGCAGCACGATGGATTCGCCGATGAAGCCGTGCACGAAGGCGGTCGCCGGATTGTCGTAGACGTCGCCGGGCGAGCCGATCTGCTCGATCTTGCCCTTGTCCATGACCACGACGCGGTTGGCGACTTCGAGTGCCTCCTCCTGGTCGTGCGTGACGAAGATCGAGGTGACGTGGATCTCGTTGTGCAGCGAGCGCAGCCATTGCCTGAGCTCCTTGCGCACCTTGGCATCGAGCGCGCCGAACGGCTCGTCGAGCAGCAGGATGCGTGGTTCTATGGCAAGCGCGCGCGCCAGCGCAATGCGCTGACGCTGGCCGCCGGACAATTGGCTGGGATAACGGTTGGCGAGCCAGTCGAGCTGCACCAGGTCGAGCAAATTCTTGACGCGGGCGCGGATCGTCGCCTCGTCCTTGCGGATCGCGCGCGGCTGCACGCGCAGGCCGAACGCGACGTTCTCGAACACCGTCATGTGGCGGAACAGCGCGTAGTGCTGGAACACGAAGCCGACCTGGCGCTCGCTGGCGCCGCGCGACAGCGCGTTCTCGCCGTCGATCGCGACCTCGCCGGAGTCGGGCCAGTCGAGCCCTGCGATGATCCGCAGCAACGTGGTCTTGCCGGAACCGGACGGACCGAGCAGCGCCAGCAGCTCGCCGTCGGCGACCTTGAGATCGACATTGTCGAGCGCGGCAAAGCTGCCGAACCGCTTTACGATATTCTTGACTTCAATCGCCATCGGGCACCTCTGCCTCGTCGAGTCGCCGCTCGAGAATGGTTTTCGCCACCAGCGTGATCAGCGCCAGCATCGCGAGCAGCGATGCGATCGCGAACGACGCGACGAACTGATATTCGTTGTAGAGAATCTCGACCAAGAGCGGCATCGTGTTGGTCTCGCCGCGGATATGGCCCGACACCACCGACACCGCACCGAACTCGCCCATCGCGCGCGCATTGCAGAGCAGGACGCCGTAGAGCAGGCCCCATTTGATGTTGGGCAGCGTGACGCGGAAGAAGGTCTGCAGGCCGGACGCGCCGAGCGAGATCGCGGCTTCCTCCTCCTGGGTGCCCTGCTCCTGCATCAGCGGAATCAGCGCCCGCGCCACGAACGGGAAGGTGACGAAGATCGTCGCCAGCGCGATGCCGGGCACCGCGAACAGGATGTGGACGTTGTGGGCCTGCAGCCACGGTCCGAAATAGCCCTGCGCGCCGAACAGCAACACATAGACCAGGCCCGAGATGACAGGCGAGACCGAGAACGGCAGGTCGATCAGCGTGATCAGGAAGGTCTTGCCGGTGAATTCGAATTTCGAGATCGCCCAGGCCGCGACCACGCCGAACACGAGATTGAGCGTGACCGAGATCGCGGCGATCAGGAGCGTCAGCTTGATCGCGGCAAGCGCCTCAGGCTCCGCCAGCGCCGCGACATAGGCGACGACGCCTTTCGAGAAGGCCGAGGCGAACACCACGACCAGCGGCAGCACGACGAAGATGCTGAGGAAGGTGATCGCGAGCGCGATGATGATCAAGCGGATCGGGCCCGGCTCGGTGCGCGGATTGCGGTGGGCCGTGACTGGGGTCGCGCGCGTGATCTCGAGCCGCGGCGCCGGCGCTGCGACGCTGACGTCGGTCGCGGGGGCGTAGGTCCGCAGTTGCGGCGTCGAGGTCACCAATCCCGTCTGCATCGACATCGCTCAAGACCTCAATGCACGGGGATGCGGGCCTGCGCCCAGCGCTGCAGCCGGTTGATCAGGAAGATGATCAGGAACGAGGCCACCAGCATCACGACCGCAATCGCGGTGGCATCGGCGTAGCGGAATTCGGACAACCGGATCACGATCAACAGCGGCGCGATCTCGGAGACGTTCGGGAGATTGCCGGCGATGAAGATCACCGAGCCGTATTCACCGATGGCGCGGGCAAAGGCCAGCGCGAATCCGGTAAGCAGCGCCGGGATCAGGCTCGGCAGGATGACGCGAAACACCGTGTGCCAGCGGCTGGCGCCGAGACTCGCCGCCGCTTCCTCGATCTCGGGATCGAGATCGATCAGCACCGGCTGCACCGTACGTACCACGAAGGGAATGCCGATGAAGATCATGGCGATGAAGATGCCGATCGGCGTGAACGCGACCTTGATGCCGAGCTCGGCGAGCGGCGCGCCGAGCCAGCCCTTTTGTGCAAACAGCTGCGTCAGCGCGACGCCGGCGACCGCCGTCGGCAACGCAAAGGGAATATCGACGATGGCATCGAAGAGCCGCCGGCCGGGAAAGCGGTAGCGCACCAGCGCCCAGACGATGATGGTGCCCATCACCAGATTGACGCAGGCGGCGGCAAACGACAGCCCGAACGAAATCTTCAGGGCGTTCAGGGTGCGGCGGCTGGTGATGATGGCCCAGAACTGATCGAGGCTGAGCTCGAACGTCTTGAGGAACAGCGCGCCCAGCGGAATCAGGATGATGACGGAGAGCCAGGTCAGGGTCAGTCCCATGGTGAGACCGAACCCCGGCAGGGTACTGCGCCGTGCAACCGCTGTGCTCACTTGTCCCCCTGTTGAACCGGGCAATGGCTCGATCAGTTCTTGTAGATCTGATCGAAGATGCCGCCCTCGGCGAAGTGCTCCTTCTGCGCCTTGGTCCAACCACCGAAAACGTCGTCGATGGTGAAAAGTTCAACCTTGGCGAAGGATTTTTCGTACTCCTTGGCGATCTCGGGATCGCGCGGCCGGTAGGAGTTGCGCGCGGCGATCTCCTGGCCTTCCTTGGTGTACCAGTACTTCAGATAGGCCTCGGCAACCGCGCGGGTGCCCTTCTTGTCGGCAACGCTGTCGACCACCGCAACCGGCGGCTCGGCGAGGATCGACTGCGGCGGCGCCACGATCTCGAACTTGTCCGCGCCGAATTCGCGCAGCGCCAGGAAGGCCTCGTTCTCCCATGCCAGCAGCACGTCGCCGACGCCGCGCTCGACAAAGGTCACGGTCGAGCCGCGCGCGCCGGTGTCGAGCACCGGGACGTTCTGGTAGAGATCGGCGACGAATTTCTTCGCCTTGTCGGCCGAGCCGAACTTCTTCTGCGCATAGCCCCAGGCGGCGAGATAGTTCCAGCGGGCGCCGCCCGAGGTCTTCGGGTTCGGCGTGATCACGGCGACGCCGGGCTTGATCAGATCGTCCCAATCCTTGATGCCCTTGGGATTGCCCTTGCGCACCAGGAACACGATGGTCGAGGTGTAAGGCGAGGCGTTGAGCGGCAGCCGCTTCTGCCAGTCGGCCGGAAGCAGCCCCTTGCCCGCGATCGCGTCGATGTCATAGGCCAGCGCCAGCGTCACGACATCGGCCTGCAATCCGTCGATCACCGAGCGTGCCTGCGAGCCCGAGCCGCCATGCGACTGCTTGATCTCGACGCTCTTGCCGGTGTCCTTCTGATAGGCCGCGGCGAACGCCTTGTTGAAATCGACATAGAGCTCGCGCGTCGGATCGTAGGACACGTTGAGCAGCGAATAGTCGGCCGCGAAGGCCGAGCTCGCCCACAACAATCCCGCAACCAGCGGCAGCATACGACGGATCATTTCGGTCTCCATTCAACCTGAGAATGTCAGGGAACACGTCAGACATAACTCACGGTGAAGTGGCTTTAAGTCAACGAAACCGGTTTTCTTTGTTTTCGGCGGCGCAGCGCGCTTGTGCTACGAAGACGCCGCACCGCGAAGGCTTTGTCGCGTCGCCAAATCGCGATGAGACGTCATCGCGCCTTGGCCGGATCATGCCCTACGACATCTTCGTCGTGTGGATGCCGCACTCGGTCTTGGCCCGGCCACGCCAGCGGCCGTCACGTGCGTCCTCGCCGGCAGCAGCCCGGCTCGAGCAAGGCATACACCCGACCGACTGATATCCCGATGCGACAAGAGGATGCGGCGGCAACTTGCCGAGCGTGTAGATCGCCTCGATCTCCTCGCGCGAGACGTTGGCGAACGGATTGAATTTCAGCCTGACGCCGTCGTCCTCGACCACGGGAATGTCGGCGCGGGCACCGCCCTGGAAGCGCTTGCGGCCGTTGATCCAGCCCGCGAACGGCTTCAGCGCGCGCGCCAGCGGCTCGACCTTGCGGATGCGGCAGCAGGCGTCGGGATCGCTGAACCACAGCTCGCGGTCCGGATCCTGGCGCACCAGCGCCTGCTCGTCGGGCTTGATCGAGCGCACATCGGTGAGGCCGAGCGTCTTGATCAGCGTGTCGCGGTAGGCCAGCGTCTCCTCGAACAGCCAGCCGGTGTCTAGGAAGACCACCGGGATCGCCGGATCGACATCCGCCATCACCTTGAGCAGCGCGGCGGATTCAGTGCCGAATGACGACACCAGCGCCAGCCGCTCGCGGCCGACCGTCTTGAGCGCGGCCGCGATCACCTCGGCAGGCGACGCGGTACGCAACGCGCGATCGAGCGCATCGGCCGCCGGCAGTGCGGCCGATGTCACGGCGAGCTCTGGTGCAAGCGTGCTCACTGGCCGGCGCTCTCCGAGTGACGCAGCTGCATGCGGCGGTTGAGCGCGGTGACGCGGCCGTCGCCGGTCGGCTGATAGAACACCGAATAGCGCTTCATGGTCGCGGCGAACGCGTCCGCGTCGGCATCCTTCTTCACCTCGAAGGCGTCGAAGCCGGCGCGCGTCATGAACACGAACTGGTCGCGCAGGATCTGCCCCGTCGCGCGCAGCTCGCCGTCATAGCCATAGCGCTCGCGCAGCAGCCGGGCCTGGCTGTAGGCGCGGCCGTCGCGGAAGGTCGGAAACACCAGCGCGACCGAGGCGAGGCGATCGAGATGCGGCACGAGATCGTCGAGGTTGCGGTTGTTCGGCCAGATCACGCCGACCTTGCCGGCGCGGCGCAGCAGCGCCTCCGGATCGGCGAGGAAGCGCTCCGCCGTGACCAGCACCGCGCCGTCGCCCGGCAGCTCGGCGCCGTCGGCGACGTGGACGAACAGGTCGGTGATAATTCTTCCCTGCTTAACGAGTGGCATAGACCCGCTCCCTGATAGGCTCGACGCCCAGACGCTTCACCGTATCGACGAACAATTCCTCGGGACGGTCGCGCAGCGCGAGATAGGCTTCGACAATGTCTTCGATCACGTCGGCGACTTCCGCATAGGGAACGGCCGGGCCGATCAAGGTGCCCAGCTGCGCGTTCTCGTCGGCGCGGCCGCCGATCGTAATCTGGTAGAATTCCTCGCCGTTCTTCTCGACGCCGAGAATGCCGATGTGGCCGACATGGTGATGGCCGCAGGCGTTGATGCAGCCGGAAATGTTGATGTGCAGCCGACCGATCAGGTCGGCGGTGTCGTGGTTGGCAAACCGGCGCGTCAGCTCCTGCGCGATCGGGATCGAGCGCGCATTGGCCAGCGAGCAGTAGTCCAGCCCCGGGCAGGCGATGATGTCGGTGACCAGATTGACATTCGGCGTCGCAAGCCCGAGCCGGTCGAGCGCCTTGAACAGGGCCGGCAGGTCGCGCTTGGCGACATGCGGCAGAGCCAGGTTCTGCTCGTGGCCGACACGGATCTCGCCGAACGAATATTTGTCGGCGAGGTCGGCGACCGCATCCATCTGCTCGGCGGTGGCATCGCCGGGCGGGCCGCCGACCGGCTTCAGCGACAGCGTCACGATCGAATAGCCCTGCACCTTGTGCGCAGCGACCGAGTTCTTGCGCCAGCGCTCGAACAGCGGATCATGCGCGGCCTGCTTCAGCTCATCCGGCATGTGCGGCAACTTTTCGTAAGGAGGGTAGGAGAAGCGCGAGCGGACCTCCTCGATGGCGGCATGATCGAGCGTCAGCCCGACATCGCCCATCGCCTTCCACTCCTCGTCGACCTCCTTGGCGAACTTCTCGATGCCGAGCTCGTGCACCAGGATCTTGATGCGCGCCTTGTAGATGTTGTCGCGGCGGCCGTACTGGTTGTAGACCCGCAGGATCGCCTCGATGTAGCTCAGGATGTCGCGGCCGGGAACGAACGGCTTGATGGTCTTGGCGATGAACGGGGTGCGGCCGAGGCCGCCGCCGACCAGCACCTCGAAGCCGGTCTCGCCGTCGGCGTTCTTGTGCAGCCTAAGCCCAATGTCGTGGATCTTGATCGCGGCGCGGTCATGTTCGGACGCCGTGATCGCGATCTTGAACTTGCGCGGCAGGAACGAGAATTCCGGATGCAGCGTGGTGTGCTGGCGGATCAATTCCGACCAGATCCGCGGGTCTTCGATCTCGCCCGGCGCGACGCCGGCCCACTGGTCCGAGGTGACGTTGCGCATGTTGTTGCCGGAGGTCTGCATCGCGTGGATGCCGACTTCGGCGAGGTCGGCCAGCGCGTCCGGCAGCTCGGCGAGCTTGATCCAGTTGAACTGGATGTTCTGCCGGGTGGTGAAATGGCCATAGCCGCGGTCGTAGCGGCGCGCGACATGGGCGAAGCGGCGCAGCTGCTTCGACGACAGCGTGCCGTAGGGGATCGCGACGCGGAACATGTAGGCGTGCAGCTGCAAATACACGCCGTTCTGCAAGCGCAGGATCTTGAATTCGTCCTCGGTGAGCTCGCCGGAGAGGCGGCGCTTCACCTGGTCGCGGAATTCCGAAACACGCTCGTTGATCAGCGTGCGGTCGAGTTCGTCATAAGCATACATGTTCGATGAGCCTTACGCGGGCGCGTCTTACGCGGGGACCTGGAGATCGATGGTGACGCCCTTGGCGCGGATCTGTTCGCGGAGGTTGCCGGGCTTGACCTTGCCGCCGTCCTTGAGCTCGACCGGCGCGATATAGGGGCCGACCGCGCCGACGTCGTCGGCGGTGGCCTCGGCGAGCAGCGCGCGGGCATCGTCGGAGGTGCTGACGATCGCGGAGTCCGAGAGTTCGGTGGACCAGCCTTGCTTGGCGGTTCGGTACACGACGGCGCCGTCCCAGGTGCGGTTGGCGGTCACCACCGAGGGGCCCGTGATCCTGATTTTCTTCTGTTCGAGCGGAGAGGTCATTCGGCAGCTTTCAGCAGTTCGGAGAACATCTGGTTGGAGAACAGTTGGGTGACGTTGGATCGGCTCCACGGCGCGGAGTGCGCGACCACGTCGCCGATGATGAGCACGGCGGGACCGCCATCAACTTGTTTGACGAGCTCGGGCAATCGCGCCAGCGTGCCGACCGCGGCCTTGGCGTCCGCCCGGGTCACGCGCGCGAACACGCCGACCGGCGTCTCCGGCGAGCGGCCCGCGGCCAGCATGCCTTCGCGGATCGCGGGCGCCGCGGTCATGCCCATGTAAACGACGACAGTCATCTTCTTGTCGGTCAGCACCGACCAGTCGACGACTTCGGCATCGCGCGCCTTGTGCGCGGTCAGGAAGGTGATGCGCAGCGCCTCGTGCCGAAAGGTCAGCGGCACCTCGAACTGCGCGGCCGCGCCGAGACCGGCGGAGACACCGGGAATAATGGCGTAGGCGACGCCGGCCTCACGCAGCGCCTCGATCTCCTCGCCGCCGCGGCCGAAGATAAAGGGATCGCCGCCCTTCAGCCGCACCGCGCGCTGGCCGGACTGCGCGGCCTCGATCATCAGGCGGTTGATGGCATCCTGGCCGATGCCGGGCTTGCCGACGCGGCGGCCGACGGGGACCCGAGCTGCATCGCGGCGGATGCGGTCGAGAATTTCAGGCGACACCAGTTCGTCATAGAACACCACGTCGGCGTCCTGCAGCGCGCGCAACGCCTTCACCGTGAGCAGGTCCGGATCGCCGGGGCCGGCACCGACCAGTGTCACATGACCGACGGCCTTGCCTGCCGTATCGGCGCCGGCGAAAGCGGCGGGATCGGTGATGGCGTTCAGCGCCTGCTCGGCCTCGTCGTTGCGGCCGGCCAGCACCAGCGCGCCGATCGGGCCGTCGATAATGCGCTCCCAGAAACGGCGACGCAGCGGAAACTCCTCGATGCGCGCGTGCATCGCCTTACGGAAGCGGCCGATGAAGCCGGCGAGATCGCCGATCCGCGCCGGCAGCACCGCCTCGATCTTCTCGCGGATGCGGCGCGCCACCACCGGCGACGTGCCGCCGGTGCCGACCGCGACCACGACATCGCCGCGATCGACGATCGCCGGCATGATGAAGGTGGAATGCACGAGGTCGTCCATCACATTCACCGGCAGACCAATCGCCTTGGCGCGCACCGACATCGCAATACCGATGTCACCGGCGCCGGCGCAGAGCACGGCGATGATATCGGACAGATCGGCTGCGAGCGGATCGCCCTCGGCGCACTCGATGCGCGCGGCGTCCTCGGCCGAGATGCCGGCAAGCTCGTGATCGCCGTCGGTCGCGTACCAACGCACAGCGGCGCCGGCTGCCGCGAGCAGCCGCAACTTGGCGCGCACCAGTTCACCCGCTCCAACGAGCAGCACCTTGCCGCTTTGCAGATCCAGAAACACCGGCAGATATCGCATCAGACACTCGCTTCCCCAATTTGGGGGTTGACTGAAATTATTTTCTATTTATCTCTCGATCAAGCCCAGCAAAGAGAAAATTATTTCTTCTCTATTGCAGCGCAACTTTAGAATTTTCAACTCCACAGGCCAAGGCCAAGAGATGCATCTTCTCGACAACGAATCCGCCGCTGCCGGAACGCGTTCCGCAGCTCTTGGTCAAGCATCTTCCGTGCCGGGAATTTCGGCCGACCAGGCGCCCCCGACCATGGATCATCTCGATGAGCTCGAGGCCCAGAGCATCTACATCCTGCGCGAGGCGTTCGCCCGGCTGAAAAAGCTCGCGCTGCTGTGGTCGCTCGGCAAGGATTCCAACGTGATGATCTGGCTGGCGCGCAAGGCGTTCTTCGGCCGCGTCCCGTTCCCCGCGCTGCATGTCGACACCGGCAAGAAGTTTCCGGAGATGTATGCGTTCCGCGACCGCTTCGGAAAGGAATGGGACCTCGATTTGCGCGTCGAGCCCTGCCCGCCGATCGACAGTGTCGACCCGACCCTGCCGCCGGCCGCGCGTTCCGCCGCACGCAAGACCGAGGGCCTGAAGCTCGCACTCAATAAGTATGGCTTCGACGGACTGATCGCCGGCATCCGCCGCGACGAAGAGGCAACGCGCGCCAAGGAGCGCGTGTTCTCGCCGCGCGGCACCGAAGGCGGATGGGACGTCCGCGACCAGCCGCCGGAATTCTGGGACCAGTTCAACGCCTCGCCGCCACAGGGCGCGCATCTGCGTATCCATCCGATCCTGCATTGGACCGAGGCCGACATCTGGGCCTACACCAAGCGCGAAGGCATTCCGATCATCCCGCTCTATCTCGCCAAGGACGGCAAGCGTTACCGCTCGCTGGGGGATCAGGACATCACCAACCCGGTCGCCTCCACCGCCTCCAACATCGACGAGATCCTCGCCGAACTCGACGCCACCAGGATCCCGGAGCGCGCCGGCCGTGCGCTCGACCACGAGACCGAGGATGCGTTCGAGCGGCTGCGTGTCGCCGGCTATCTCTGATCAACACTCACCGCAACTGTTGGCTTCCCACTTCGTGCGAGCGTTCCGATGAACATGATCCTTCCTACCGCCTCGATCTCGGCAACGCCCAACGGCACGACGCGGCCGCAAGTGCGCATCGTCATCGTCGGCCATGTCGATCACGGCAAGTCGACGCTGGTCGGGCGCCTGCTGCATGAGACCGGCAGCCTGCCGGACGGCAAGCTGGAAATGCTGAAGGCGGTCAGCGCGCGGCGCGGCATGCCGTTCGAATGGTCGTTCCTGCTCGACGCGTTGCAGACCGAGCGCGACCAGGGCATCACCATCGACACCACCCAGATCCGCTTCCGCACCCGCTCGCGCGACGTCGTGCTGATCGACGCGCCCGGCCATGCCGAGTTCCTGCGCAACATGATCACCGGCGCCTCGCAGGCCGACGGCGCGGTGCTGATCATCGACGCACTGGAAGGCGTGCGCGACCAGACCCGCCGCCACGGCTATCTCTTGCATCTGCTCGGCGTGAAGCAGGTCGCGATCGTGGTCAACAAGATGGACCGCGTCGATTTCTCTGCCGACCGCTTCAAGGAGATCAGCGACGAGATTTCGGCGCATCTGATCGGCCTCGGCGTGACGCCGACCGCGGTGATCCCGATCTCGGCGCGCGACGGCGACGGCGTCGCCGAGCGCACGGCGCGGATCGACTGGTATAAGGGCGCGACCGTGGTCGAGGCGCTCGACGCGCTGGAGCCGGCGCGCCCGCTGGTGGAGCTGCCGCTGCGGCTGCCGGTGCAGGCGATCTACAAGTTCGACGACCGCCGCATCGTGGCCGGCCGCATCGAGTCCGGCAGCCTCAAGGCCGGTGACGAGATCGTCATCATGCCCGCCGGCAAGATCGCCAGGATCAAGACCGTCGAGAGCTGGCCGGTGACGCCGCTGCACGGCCCGCACGGCGCCGGGCGCTCGGTCGGCATCACGCTCGACCGCGAATTGTTCCTCGAACGCGGCGACATCATCGGACATGCCGGGCAGAGTCCGCGCGACACCCGCCGCATCCGCGCCCGGATCTTCTGGCTGCACGACAAGCCACTGACCAAGGGCGAGCAGATCCTGATCCGGCTCGGCACCAAGGAAAGCCGCGCCACCGTGATCGCGATCGAGAAGGCGGTCGACCCCGGCGCGCTGTCCAACGAAGAGAACACCGCGATCGCGCGCAACCATGTCGGCGAGATCGACATCTCACTGGCACAGCCGGTCGCGACCGATCCCTACACCGACAATCCCCGCACCGGCCGCCTGGTGATCGAGGTCAATGGCCGGATCGCCGGCGGCGGCCTCGTATTGTCGGTCGACGCCGGCCGGCCCGCGGTGCCGGTCGATATCGTGCCGGTGGAATCTGCGCTGCGGCCGGACGAGCGCTCGGCGCGCTACCACCACAACGGCGCGGTGGTCTGGCTGACCGGCCTGCCGGGTTCCGGCAAGTCGACCCTGGCGCGCGCGCTGGAACGCCGCCTGTTCGGCAATGGCGGCTCGCCGATCCTGCTCGATGGCGACACCGTCCGCGCCGGGCTGAACAGCGATCTCGGCTTCTCGCCGCAGGATCGCGCCGAAAATATCCGCCGCCTCGCCGAGGTCGCGACCCATCTGGCACGCAACGGCCATATCGCGATCGTCGCCGCGGTGTCGCCGTCGGCTGCCGACCGCGCGGTTGCGCGCCGCATCGCCGACAGCGCGTTCCGCGAAATCTATGTCGCGACACCTGCCGAGGTCTGCGAGACCCGCGATCCCAAGGGTCATTACGCCAAGGCCCGCTCCGGCGGATTGCCGTCCTTTACCGGCATCACCAATGATTATCAGCCGCCGACCGGCAACGAACTGACCATCGACACCTCGAACCGCTCGGTCAGTGACGCCACCGACGAGATCGAGCGGATGCTGGCCACCACCGGCATCCTGTTCGATGAGCTGACCGACCTCGCGGCGAATATCTGACTCGCTATTGCAGCGACGGCAATTCCTGAGCCGATGAGCCGCAGGGTACTGGATGCCCCGCTTGAAGCGGGGCATGACGGCGGTGTCAAAAAACCGATCCGGTTGATGCCTATTCCGCCGCGCGTTGGCTTCCAACCGCGTGCCGCAGCATCCCCGGCGATCGCCCGGTGACACGCTTGAACGCGCGGCTGAAGGCTGCCTGCGACGCATAGCCGAGCCGTTGTGCGATCAGATCGATCGGCTGCCGCTCATGCTCGATCCACTGCGTCGCAAGGCGCATGCGCAGTTCGGCAAGGTAGCGCAGCGGCGATTGCCCGGTCATCGATTGGAAGCGCTCGGCGAACAGCGAGCGTGAGCAGCCTGCCTCCGCCGCCAGTTCGGCCACCGTCCAGTTGCGGCCGGGCGCCCGGTGCAGCGCGCCAAGGGCGCGGCCGAGACGCGGATCACGCAGCGCCTCGAACCAGCCGACGGCGTTGTCGCCGCCGCATTCGACCCAGCCTCGCACGATCGACGCGGCGAGCACATCGGCCAGCCGCGCGGTGACACCGACGGAGCCGGCCCGCGGCGTGCAGGTTTCCCGCTCCATCGCCTTCAGCATCGGCTCGATTTCCGGCTGGCGCACAAGCAACGTGTCGGCCCGCATCACCTCCGGCATCAGCGCGATGAGCGGGCGCATGCCGCCAAGGTCGAAATTCATGCAGGCGCTGAAGATCAGGACCGACTCGTCTTGAGGACATCCTTCAGGGCAGACTGATGTCACATCGACGTTGCCGCAGAGCGTCTCGGTCCTGAAACGCTCGACGTCGCAACTCGGCTCGTCCGCGGCCGAGACGAGATCATGCGCGCCGCCGCGCGGCAGGAAAATCGCGTCACCGCATCCAAGGGGCAGCAGCGTCGCATCGGCGTAACGCAGCAGCGCCGTGCCATGCGCGACGAAATGGAATTGTGCGCGTCCGTATGGCGTTTCAAAGCGCAGACCGAAAGGCGCCCTGGTCTGGATCCGGCGGTAGTAAACGCCCTCAAGCCGCATGCCGAGCAGCAATTCGCTGACCAGATCGATGGCGGCCCTAGTCGTATCGGCGACACGTGATTTGGACGATCGATCAAACATTGGAGCGTTTATGGCATAGATTGTCCAAAACCTCCAGACTATGTCTGCGGCAACGCAGCATAAAATGGAAGTTTTGGTCGATGGATCAAGAACTGGACCCGGCTCTGGCGCACACCGATGTGGTTGCGCCGGTGCCGCGCGACGTCGCGCTTGAGACGCTCCCCTCGGAAGCGCCCGCCTGGGGCGCGGTCGCCGCCATGATGCTGGGCGTCACCGCGCTTCTGACGGCGGAGTTCCTGCCGTCCGGATTGCTGACGCCGATGGCCAGGGATCTCGGCGTGAGCCCAGGGCTGGCTGGTCAGGCGGTGACGACGACCTCGCTCGCCGGCCTGGTCGGCGCGTTGTTCACGCCGACACTGACACGCAACTTCAATCGAAAGCCGGTGCTGCTCAGTTTCGCTGTTCTTCTGGCCGTCTCCAATTTGCTGGTGGCACTGGCGCCGAACATCACCTTCCTGCTCACGGCGCGGATCGTGCTCGGTCTTGCCCTCGGCGGCTTTTGGGCGATGGCGGCCGCGACGACGATCCGACTGGTGCCAACCCCGCTGGTGCCACGCGCCTTGTCGATCGTGATGAGCGGCGTTCCCGCCGCGATGATCATCGCCGTGCCGCTTGGCAGCTATCTCGGCGAGGTGATGAGCTGGCGTGCCGTGTTCCTGCTGGCGACGGCATTTGCCGGACTGGTGTTCGTCGTGCAGGCAGTGGTCCTGCCGCGTCTGGCGCCAAGGGGAGAAGCCGGGCTCGGCACCTTGATCGAGATTCTGTCGCGGCCGGGGATCGGCGCCGGCATCCTGGCGGCCACCTTGGTCTTCACCGGACATTTCGCTTATTTCGGCTACATCCGTCCCTTCCTCGAAAACGTGACCGGGCTCAGCGCCGCCGGCGTCGCCGCGACGTTGCTCGCCTTCGGCGTCGCCAACTACCTCGGCTCCTTCGTGAGCGGCCTGCTGGCTGAGCGCAAACTCAAGCTCACGCTGATCGCGATGCCGCTCGCCATCAGCCTGGTCGGTCTGTTGCTCGCAGCCTACGGCAAGGACGTGGTGCCGGCTCTGGTGCTGGTCGCGCTCTGGGGCTTCGCCTTCAGCGGCGTGCCGGTCGCGACGACGACCTGGATCACCCGGATGGTGCCCGACGAGACCGAAAGCGGGACCGGAATGACCGTGGCCTCGATATTCCTCGGCATCACCACCGGTGCGGCGGGCGGCGGGCTGGTCCTTGACCTGATGGGCGCGCCAGCGGTGTTCATGGCGGGCGCAATTCCCCTGTTGCTCGCCGTGTTGCTGATCGCCGCCAAGGTGCGGACCAGGCTGCTCTGACCTCCGCGCCTGAAGGTACTGGCAGGGGCCTTCTCAGAGCCGTGGCTTTAAGGCTAAAAGGGCCGTGAACGCGGCCCTTTGGCGCGTTTTTTGCTGATTTCTTTCGAAAACAGCGCCTAAACGCCCCATTTCTTTGAGAAAGCCCATCATGACTCGTGTCGATGCCCATGGATTGAAGATCGCCCCTGTCCTCTTCGATTTCATCGCCAAGGAGGCGACGCCGAAAACCGGGATCGCGCCCGACGCGTTCTGGGCAGGACTGGCCGCCATCCTCCAGAAGCTCGGCCCGAAGAACCGCGAGCTGCTCGCGGTCCGCGACACGCTGCAGGCCAAGATCGACGAGTGGCATCGCGCCAACAAGGGCAAGGCGTTCGACATCAACGCCTACACCGCGTTCCTCAAGGAGATCGGCTATCTGCTGCCGGAGCCCGCGACCCACAAGATCGAGACTGCCAATGTCGACGAGGAAATCGGCAAGATCTGCGGCCCGCAGCTGGTGGTGCCGCTGACCAACGCCCGCTACGCGCTGAACGCCGCCAACGCGCGCTGGGGTTCGCTGTACGACGCCTTCTACGGCACCGACGCGATCCCGCATGATCCGAGCGACAGCGGCAAGGGTTACAACAAGGCGCGCGGCGACAAGGTGATCGCGAAGGCCAAGTCGTTCCTCGACGCGGCCGTGCCGCTTGCGACCGGAAGCCACACCGACGTGACCTCCTACGCCGTGATCGCAGGCCAGCTCTCGGTCAAGCTGAAGAGCGGCAACTCGACCGCACTGAAGGACGGCGCCCAGTTCGCCGGCTATCTGGGCGATGCCGCCCAGCCGACCGCGATCCTGCTCGTCAACAATGGCATGCATGTCGAGGTCAAGATCGACCGCAACAACGTCATCGGCAAGGACGACCCGGCCGGCGTTGCCGACATGATCCTGGAATCGGCGGTCTCCACCATCCTCGACATGGAAGACTCGGTCGCCGCGGTCGACGCCGAAGACAAGGTGCTGGTCTATCGCAACACGCTCGGCCTGATGAACGGCACGCTGTCGGCCGATTTCGACAAGGGCGGCAAGACGCTGACGCGTTCGCTCAATGCCGACCGCGTTTACAAGAAGCCCGACGGCAGCGAGCTGAAGCTGCACGGCCGCAGCCTGCTGTTGATGCGCAATGTCGGCCACCACATGTTCACCGACGCCGTGCTCGACGCCAAGGGCGAGGAGATTCCGGAAGGCATCCTGGACGCCGCCGTGGCCGGCCTGCTCGCGATCCACGACCTCAAGGGCAATTCCAAGGTCAAGAACAGCCGCACCGGCTCGGCCTATATCGTCAAGCCGAAGATGCACGGCCCCGACGAGGTGACGCTGACCTGCGACCTGTTCGCAGAGGTCGAGAAGATGCTCTCTCTGCCGGAAAACACGCTGAAGGTCGGCATCATGGACGAGGAGCGCCGCACCACGGTCAACCTCAAGGCCTGCATCCAGCGCGCTTCCAAGCGCATCATGTTCATCAACACCGGCTTCCTCGACCGCACCGGCGACGAGATCCACACCTCGATGGAAGCGGGTCCGATGATCCGCAAGAACGACATGAAGGCGCAGCCGTGGATCAAGGCGTATGAGGACTGGAACGTCGACAACGGCCTGATCGATGGCCTGCCCGGCCACGCCCAGATCGGCAAGGGCATGTGGGCTGCGCCCGACAAGATGGCCGACATGCTGGCACAGAAGATCGGCCATCCGCAGGCCGGCGCCACCACCGCCTGGGTGCCGTCGCCGACCGCGGCCACGCTGCACGCGCTGCACTATCACCAGGTCAACGTGATCGCGCGGCAGCAGGAGCTCGCCAAGGGCGGGCCGCGCGCAAAACTCTCCGACATCCTCACCATTCCGGTGTCGCAGTCGAACTGGGCGCCCGACGACGTCAAGCAGGAGATCGACAACAACTGCCAGGGCATCCTCGGCTATGTCGTGCGCTGGATCGACCAGGGCGTCGGCTGCTCCAAGGTGCCCGACATCCACGATGTCGGCCTGATGGAAGACCGCGCCACGCTGCGCATCTCGAGCCAGCATCTGGCCAACTGGCTGCATCAGGGCGTCATCACCAAAGATCAGGTGATGGAATCGCTGAAGCGCATGGCCGTCGTGGTCGACAAGCAGAACGCCGGCGATGCCCTCTACAAGCCGATGGCGCCGTCATTCGATGGCGTCGCCTTCAAGGCGGCCTGCGACCTGATCTTCGAAGGCCGCACCCAGCCGAACGGCTACACCGAATACATCCTCACCGCGCGCCGCCGCGAGGCCAAGGCCGCGGGTTGATCGCGACGACAAGCAAAAGCCCCGGCGACGAGCCGGGGCTTTTTTGTTGGCGATGCACCGCCATCTCCACGTCATTGCGAGCGAAGCGAAGCAATCCATGCTTCAGCATAACGGATAGATGGATCGCTTCGTCGCTTCGCTCCTCGCGATGACGAAGCTAGAACACCGCGAGGTATTTCAACAGCGAGACGATGCCGATGATGATGACGACGACGCGCGCGATCTGCTTGGCGCGACCGTCGAGCGGCAGCATGTTGATGAGATAAAGAACGAGAATAATAACAAGGAAAGTGACGAGTACGCCGACGAGCATGCGGGGCCCCCTGATGGCATCGGTGAATGTGCTGTTCGCGTGTTGCTAACGTTCAGGAGGAAGGTCGGTTCCGCGCCAGGAACCGAAAGTGACCCCGCTTCGTGCAAGCGGCGCTATTCGCGCGCCACCACTGCTGGCTGGCCATATTTGGCGCGGATACGCTCCGGCGCCGGCGTGAAGTTGAGAGATGCGCCACGCCGGTCCGGACGGCTGACCGACATCAAGCCATCCTTGCCGGCGACGATGTCGCCCTTGCGCAAGGTTGGGTCGTCCTCGATCTTCACGGCGGCGAGTCCGACTGGATCCTTGCCGTTGCAGGTGCAGCCCGCGACGATCGCGTCGCGATAGCGGTATGCGTTCGGCAGCTCGGAATACGGCTTGCCGTCTTCGGTCGTGGCATTGTCGATATTGCCGCCGTAAACCACTTCGGTGGCGTTGGCCGGGCAGAAGCTGTTGCAGCTTTCCGCTTTGCTCTGGCTGCCGGTCGCGGCCAGCGGGAAATAGCGGCCGTCGCAGGTCCGCACGCAATAGGCTTGGCCGCCGTCATAGCGCGCGCGACGCTCGGCCCGCGGCACCATCGGTGCAGGGCCGTCGTCGAACGGCATGCGGATCATCGGCGGGCGGCCTTGCATCAGGCCGCCGAACAGGTGCGAGAAGAAATCCTGGGCCTGCGCCGCGGGCGCAAGGGACAGGCCGAGCAATGCCGCCGTCCCGAACGCCCACCGCCTCGCATCTCGCTTTGCCATCACCGACCCTCTGTACGACGCCGATCGTCAGTACAACGAGGAGGCGATCGGAATGTTCATCGCCTGACGGCCGGACGGCAGCGTCATGACAGCGGGCCGCGGCTGCCCCGGCGCCGCGCGGACCGAGATCTGCGTCGTGGCCGGGCCGAGCTCGCGCGCCGCGAGGTGCGGCGCGTTCTTCGGCAGCACCACGACCTTGGTGCCGACATCGACCCGGCTGAACAGGTCGGAAACGTCCTCATTGGTCAGGCGGATACAGCCCGACGAGACGAACTTGCCGATCGTCGTGGGATCGTTGGTGCCGTGGATGCGATACTCGCTCGAACCGAGATACATCGCGCGCGCGCCGAGCGGGTTGCCCGGGCCGCCGGCCATGAAGCGCGGCAGATAGGGCTGGCGCTTGATCATCTCGGCCGGCGGATGCCAGTCCGGCCACTCGGCCTTGCGGCTGATCGTCTGGGTGCCGGCCCAGGTGAAGCCCTCGCGGCCGACGCCGACGCCGTAGCGGATCGCCCGGCCGCCGCCGAGCACGTAATAGAGCGCGGTGTTGCCGGTATCGATGATGACGGTGCCGGGCGCCTCCGACGTGTTGAGCGCCACGATGGTGCGGCGCAGCCGCTCCGGCAGTGCGCCGTCCTCGGTGGCTTCAGTCGAGGGATTGGTCATCGCCTCGTCGGACGGGAAAGCGCCCGGCTGCGTCGAGGCATAGCCGAGCGCAGACGAGCTGACTTGGGCATTCGCCGTGGTGGTGACAACGAACGGCGTCACGAACAGGACGCCGGCGAAAGCAAGAGTGCGAGCATGGGTGCGCGCAACGCGCGACGCAAGCCGGCGGCTGGAGAGAGACGGATGTGTCATGTGCTGCCCCTGGACGGGATCCGCATCGTGGTGATGCGATGCCAGGCCAACGCGCATGGCCGCCAGAGAGTTCCGCCGCGAATCGTCGCGAAGTCGCGATTGTCAACCCACCACGTCTCACGAACCCGCGATGGAACCTTCGCCGGGACAACGTCGTTGTCACGGGCAATTTGATAGGAAATTCATTCGTCCTCGTGCGGGAGGGAATCGGGTGCGCGCCTTTCCGGGTGAAAGTCTGCTTGGCCATGCGCCCGAAGGCACGCCCCTCCCCGACAGCAAAGCCGAGTTGCCACCGGTCGTTAGCCGCGCCGAGGTCGTCGCCTTTGCGCTGGTCGCACTGCTGGTCATTGTCATTGTCGGCGTGCTCTATCTGGCGCGCGCCTTCTTCCTCCCGATCACCATGGCTTTCATCGTCGGCACCATGCTGTCGCCGGCGGCGAGCCTGCTCGAGCGTTACCGGATTCCGCGCGCGCTCGGTGCGGTGCTGCTTGTGATCGCGGTCGGCACCGCGGTCGCCTTCATGGTCGGACTGATCGCCTCTCCCGTGATGGAATGGAGTTCGCGGCTGCCCGAGCTCGGCGCAATCCTGAGGCAGAAGCTGCACGTGTTCGACCGGCCGCTTGCGCTGTGGCAGGAATTGCAGAGCATGGTCGGCGGCTCCGATACGCTCGCCAGCTTCCAGCTGCCTAAATTCGAATGGGTGCAGCCGACGCTGGAATTCCTGTCGCCGACGTTCGCCGAATTCCTGCTGTTCATCGCCACCCTGATCCTGTTCATCGCGGGCTGGAAGGATCTGCGCCGCGCACTGGTGATGACTTTCAGCGAACGCGAGGCACGGCTGCGCGCGCTGCGGATCCTCAACGAGGTCGAGGTCCATCTCGGCAATTACCTGCTGACGGTGACCATGATCAATATCGGGGTCGGCATCGTCACCGGCGCGATCTGCGCGGTGACCGGCATGCCCAATCCGGCGGGGCTCGGCGCACTCGCGGCGACGCTGAACTTCATTCCGATCATCGGCCCGGTCGCGATGTTCCTCGTGCTGGTGGTGGTCGGCATTATCTCCTCGCCGACGATCGGCGCGGGACTGATCGCCCCAGCCTGTTTTACCGTCGTGACCTTCATGGAAGGACATTTCGTGACGCCGACGATCGTCGGCCGCAGGCTCTCGCTGAACGCGCTCGCGGTCTTCCTCGCGCTTGCATTCTGGACCTGGCTGTGGGGGCCGATGGGCGCCTTCCTGTCGTCGCCGCTCTTGATCGTCGCGTTGATCGTCAAAGAGCATTTGATGCCGGTCAATTCGCCGCAGCTGCCTGAAGGGTAACCACGGTTTCGCGCCTGGAACTTTGTGAGATGCGAGGCGTTTTTCCCGCAACACGCGAATGATACGGGAGCTCCGATGTCGAGCACGGACAGCGTATTTGGGATCAAGAACATGACCGAAAAAGCGACCTATGAACGCCTGGAAAAGGATGTCACCGCCGTGAAGAACGACATAGCAGCCCTGACCGAGCAGATCACCGACGCGCTCAACTCGTTTGCCAACAACGCCGGCAAGCAGGCCCGCCGCCGCTACAAGGAAGCGCGCGCCAATGCGGAAGATGCGCTCGACGACGTGTCGGAGCGCGGCAGCGCGATGATGGGCGCGGCGCAGGACGCGGCGTCCTCGATCGAGGAGACGCTGGAAGATGTGATCACGCAGCGGCCGCTGGCGACCGTCGGCCTCGCGGTCGGCCTCGGCTTCTTGATCGGCCTCACCTGGCGGCGCTAGAGCATGATCCGGAAAAGTGGAAACCGGTTTTCCCTCGCGACAGACGCCAAAGGCGTTTGCGCGGAGATCATGCTCAAAACAAAGCGATGAGATCATGATGCGATTCCGTGGAAACGCATCATGATCTAGCTAGAGCGCAAGGTTGAAGGCGAGGCTGGTCGATGTTTCAGCGGCTGATCGATGACGTCAAGGAGTCCACCGGCAGCGCGCTGCGGCTGACGTCGCTTGCCGCGGCGGCTGCGATCGCGCTGTTCATCACCCTCGCCTTCCTGTGCGCGGCCGGCTTCGTCTACGTGTTGCAGCACTACGGACCGATGGAAGCGTGCCTGTCCGGCGCAGCGCTATTCCTGGTCGTCACGTTGATCGCCGTCGCCGTGTACATGTCGCGCAAGCGCGAGATGCAGCGCCGCGCGGAGAAAGCCGCCAAGGCGACGAAATCGGCCGCGGCGACCATGTTCGCCGATCCAGCCTTGATCGCCACCGGCTTGCAGATCGCACGCGCCGTCGGCGTGAAGCGGCTGGTTCCGATCCTCGCGGTCGCCGGCCTCGCGCTCGGCCTGATGGCCAGCCGCGGCGCTGCCAGCAGCAGCGAGCCGGAGGAGGAGTAAAGCCCTCCACCGTCATTCCCGGGGCTCGCGAACCGCGAGCCCCGGAACCCACTAGGCCACACGTCTCATGGTGAAATGGATCACGGGCTCGCGCCAAGTGGCGCGCCCCGGAATGACGTCAGGAGAATGCCCTGCTCAGGTCACGCAGCGGCCGGGCTGCAGCAGCTTGGCCACTTCGGTCAGGACGCTGACCACGGGCTCACAGGCCACCTTGCGAGTATCGCCGGGTCGAGCCCGGGCGGGCGCTGCGGGATGATTGCGGGCCTCTTCCCGCGCCACGGGGACGCGGACTAGGACCGACGTGTCGGGCAGCCGATCGAGTTTCAGAGCGACGGTCCGGCTCGGCAAGGCGACCGCCGGAACCACGGCACGATCGGCCTTGGCGGCACGGTTGACGGCAAGCTCGGGCGCCAATGCGGTCGTAACCTGCTGGCCGCCAATGAGATCGTGGCCGGATGCCAGCTGGACCGCGCCAAGCGTCAAGCCAACCGCCAACGCAGCGAAAATTCCCTTTTGCTTCTTTGACATGGTGGTGTCCCTCGCCCCATGGAAATTCCCGTTGGCGATCCTGGACACAACGCGAACGAAACCTGTGGGGTTCTCGCGTGCGGCCATCACTTAACCGTGTACGAAATATTTTTACCGGCACGGAACGAGTCCGGGGGCCTGCGAGTCATTGCAACAGCCGGTTATTCCCCCTGCCCCATTGACCGGCGACGTAGGGCGCGACCGTGGTGATGCCGGTCGCGCCCTGCTCTTTTTCAGCAGTGCTTTGCGCGGGCTGCCGCGGGCGATGCGTCAGCCGGGCTGTCGCGTAGCTGGCGCACGGGAAATCACGCGAAGCAGCAGCCCGCTCGAGAGGAGCGCCTGCGTCAGGCATCGTCGCTTGTCGGGGCGTCCTGGGATCGCACAACTGTCACCTCGCGACATGACGGACAGCGACCGACGTGAAACTTGATTCCGGTCGTCTGGTCGTCAACGAGCATCAGTTCGCTCAAGGGCTCGCCGCATTTGCAAGTGACGGTTTTCTTATCGGCAAAATACATCAGACGTCCTCCATAAGCCTGGAGATCTCATCTCGTCATCGGGGTGAGCCTGCCCGCCGTGCTCGCCCGCTCGCATCCGCTCCTTCTCGGTTTGTCAGGTCCAGGCAATCCGGACGATGGCCATGGCTCCCGGCGCTTATTTCGCGGCGGGCTTGCGGGACTCGGCTGCTTCGCGCGCCTGCCGCTCGGCCTTGAGGCGTTGGAAATTGTCGTAGAACGCCTTCTCGTTGGCGCGATGCTCCTTCATCGCCTGCGACGCGTCTTGCTGACGCTGCGCATCACGGTCCTTGCGCTGCTGGGGAGTCAAATTCATACGACACTCCGATAAAGTATTGAATCGCCGATGAATTCAACGCACGAGCTGACAAGAGGTTGCATCGGGAGCGAGGCTTCCGGCAGCGGGCAAGCTTGCCCGGCCTATTTGCGCAGGCTGGCCCAGACGCCGCCGAGGATCAAAAGACCGCCGATCAGATGGATCAGCTTCGGCGGCTCGCCGAGGATCAGCCAGGACAGCAAGGCGCTCGCGATCGGCGCGACATAGAGCACCAGCGACGTCCGCACCGAACCGAACCGTGCCCCGAGCCAGGCGAAGCCGGCATAGGCGGCGAGACCCGGCACCAGGCCGGCGAAGACATAGGCCTCGAATGCCCGGGCGTTGAACACCGCCGCCGGTGTCGCCCACATCTCCTGCAGCGCCGGCGGCAGCGAGCACAGCGCGCCGGCCGCCGAGAACAGGCTGACCCGCGCCAGCAGCGAGGCGCGCGGCGCGACGCGCGATTGCACCAGCGTGTAGCCGGACCAGCCGAGCATCGCGCCCACCACCAGGAGATCGCCCCAGGCCGCGCTCGACTGCGTCAGCGTTTCCAGATGGCCGCCGGAGACGATCAGCAGCGCGCCGGCGAGCGCCAGCGCCGTGCCGAGCCATTGCAGCGGACCGATATGCTCGATGCCGAGCGCCGCCGAGATCAGCAGCACCATGATCGGCGACAGCGCGAAGATCAGCGCGATGTGGATCGCAGTCGTCGTGATGCCGGCGATGTAGACCGGGCCGCCGCACAGGAACATGCCGAGGAAGCCGGCGGCGAGGATCGGCCAGAAATTCGGCGCCAGCGGGATCTTGCCGTCGCGGATCGCCGCGATCGCAAACGGCGCCAGGCCGATGGCGATGATGCTCCAGCGGAAGAAGGCCAGCGAGAACGGCGGCACCGAGCCGGCAAGGCCGCGCGCCAGCACTTGGTTCGACGCCTGGCCGACGGCGACCAGGATGAAGCCGGTCAGCGCGACCGTGTCCTCCCAGCCCGTCGCCGGGCGGCTGACCTGCGCCTTCGGCCGCTCCGCATCCATGACACCGCCCCCTCAAGCCGGTGCGCCGCGGCGTGCGCTACTGCTCCGCCGCTTCCCGCTCCATGTCGCGGCCGGCCATGTCCTCGCCCTGCATGTTGGCATATTCGCGCGCCATCTCGCGCATCAGGAATTTGGCGGGGACGTCGTGATAGGTGCCGTGGTCGTTGACATACTGCATGTAGGCGCGGCCTTCGCCGTCGAAGGGATGCAGCAGCGCATCCGCATGGCCGTCGAAATCGAGCGGCGCAACACCGAGCTTGGCACACAGCGTGTCGTTGAAGGTCGGGGTCGCCTTGCGCCAGGCGCCGTCGACGAACACTTCGGTGAAGCCGTGCCAGGTGAACAGGTCCGAGCCCATGCTCTGGCGCAGCTTCTCGGTGGTGAGGTGATTGCGGACGTCGGCGAAGCCGACCCGGGCCGGGATGCCGTGCACGCGGCAGGCCGCCGCATAGAGCGCCGCCTTGCCGACGCAATAGCCGTTGCCGGCGGCGAGCACGCTGGAGGCGCGATAACTCTCCGGCGAGCGCATGCTGACATAGGGGTTATAGCGGATGCCGTCGCGGACCGCGGTGTAGAGCCGGCTCGCAATCTCGCGCGCGCTGGCGCCGGGTGGAACGGCGGCGCGGGCGAACGCCTCGACGGCGGGATGGTCGCTGTCGATATACTCGCCGGGGTCGGTGTAGAGGCGGCTGATCGTGTCAGGGAGATGCTCGGTCATGCCGCAAGCTTAGCAAGCAACGGGACCAGATCAATGCAGCTCGTACAACCCTTGTCGCAGCCCTGCCCCGCCGGCTTGAGGTTTACGCGTTTTCTTGACGCGAACCGGTGCCACTTCGCGTGAAAGCGCGTCTAGTTCTTGAAGCGTTCGTCCAACTGCGGCGGCCGGTAGCTGCGCCGCTTCGCCTTGAAATATTCGCGTGCGAAATGGATGCCGATCCCGATCAGGAACGGCGGGGCAAGCGCGGCAGCGATCATCAGCGCGGTGATCGACTTCGGCGTCAGGATGTCCAGCACCATCGACGCCAGCAGCCACAGCGTGGCAGCAATCACTGCGACGTCGACATGCTTCATTCCCCGGTCTTTCCCTGGTCTCTAGCCACCATCCGGGTTCCATCCTACCGACTGGTCCCGCGCGCGCCAAGGATTCCGGCGGCAAACGATACCTGTGGCCCTTCACTTTTTGGAACGGCGCTCGCGCAGCCCACGTTGATCCGCAGCAACCAGATGCGGAGACTACGATGGGGAACTCCAGTGACATCCACAGCGGCGTCGACCATCCCGCCAGTCGGAACGGCGTCAACGACCGGGTCGGCGGGGTGGACGTGAAGCGGACATTCGATGACAACCAGACGCCGCACGAACGCGCGCAATGGGCCGCCGATGTGCGTGCCGACGCCTCGCCCCGGAGCGAGGAAGCATTCCTTCCCGAAGCGCTGCGGCGGCCGCCGACCGCACCGCTCAACCCGCGCACCGGCCGCCGTCCCACAGACTAGAGCCTTTCCCGCTCCGATGGAATAGGAGCGGGCTCCGTGACCCGTTTGCTTCACGCGAACCGGTATCGGCTTCGCTCGAAATGCTCCAGCCGGAGCGTCGCAGGGGGCGAATCCAAAATACCGCAAAACAACCCCATGCAAAGGAGCCGGCGGCGGCAAGGGTTGACGGCCAGCGGCCGGCCGTGGGTCCTTTGAGACGCGGCCAAAAGGCCGCTCCTGAGGACGACGGTTGAACATTAGGTCGCGAACGCCGGGCCAGCCGCAGGCCGCCGAACAGCGCGAGGATCGAGAGCGTGACGAAGGCGCGATGTAGGCGCCGGCCGGCCATAGCTCACCCCGCTGCATCAGCACGACCGCAGTCGGGCGAGAAGGTGGAGAAGGCGCGTCAGGGCGACGGAAGGTGGGCGGAGCGGCGGGAGCAAGGTGGCGCGCCACCGCTCCGGTGTTGGCTCATGCGGTCGTCGACAGCATCGCGTTGAGCTCGACCGCTGTCTTCAGCTGTTCGATGCGTGCCATGATCTGCTCGCGCTCGACGCCACGCGGCAGCTGCGCGAGTTGGGTCTCAAGCCGCACCCGATGCTCCTCAAGCCGCTGCTCGAAGGTGTGGGGCTCAGACCGTTTCCGCCTTCGAATCGTTCTCTCCATCGTCCACCTCAGGTGGTTGCAGACCGGGACTATTGGCCCAGCGGTCCAGTTCATCGATGACGCGCGCGTGGCTCGGGCGCCGCGGTTCCGGAGCGCTCGGCTCCTCGGATAGCTTGCGGGGCAGCTTGACGTGGTTAGTCATGGCATCTCTCCCGCGATGTAACGAAAGAGGTGGCCTGACGTTCCTTTATTTTTTGATAACTAATTGATTTTGCTTTATTATTTTACTCATTCGGCGTTTTTGTCTCAAGTATTGGAACTCGCGGAGAGTTTGCTGGTTTAGCGAGTTACTCAACTCGCTAAGTCTGGGTAATTAACGATGAACGAACTGCGGGCCGAGCGATTGCAAGTCATGCTATCGCCAGAGGAACTGGCTGCCCTCGACGATTTCCGATTCAAGCACCGCATGCCGACGCGGGCCGCGGCGGTTCGCGAGCTGCTGAAGCTCGGCATGGCTGGCGGCGGGACCGATGGGGCCGCTGGAGTAAAATCCAGCGAATACGGGGTGTTCGATCGGGGGCCCGACGGGCACACCCCAGTCGACGCGCAAGGCACGACGCCGCAACAAGACGCTGCGCCGCAAGAGGATTGATGGCGCATTGACCTGGCAAGCCTATTCAGCCGGAGACAAAGAGGTCCACGACGGCCTTCAGGAGACAGACCACGAGCGCCGACGTGAACATCGCTGTGCCAAGATCCGCGAGATAGAGCAGCTGCGCCTTCTGCTCCGCATCGAGCCGCGCGATCGCTTTGCGCATGGCCAAGCTCCCTTTTCGGGAGAACGCGTCTCGCGAACCTCCGTTCCTGCGGCCATCGCACAGGCGCCGCACCGCCAGGGCCATGCCGCCGAGCTTCAGCGCCATCGCGCCGATCTCAGAGCTTGTCGGCGGCATCCGCCGGGTGAAGCAAATCGAGATTGCAGGCTGCACGGCCGCGAAAGCTCGAGGCCGAGCGCGATGCCGGTCCGCGCGACAAGGACGTAGATTCGAGCGAGCACCGGATCACCCGCTAGAATCCGTCCAAGACCTCGCGGACCTTGGTCGCCAATTCGTCGATCGAAAACGGCTTCGGCAGCAGATTGGTGCCGGGATCGAGGATGCCATTGTGAACGATGGCGTTGCGGGTGTAGCCGGTGGTGTAGAGTACCCTGAGGCCCGGAATGCGCTCGCGCGCTCGTACGGCAAGATCGTGGCCCGACATGCTGGGCATGACCACATCCGTGAACAGCAACGCCACCGATAGGCCGCCATCGAGGAGTTGCAGGGCGTCGTGGGGATTGGCAGCACTGACCACGGTGTAGCCGAGCTCCCGGAGCGCCTCGACCGAAACGCCACGCACGCGATCCTCATCCTCGACCACCAGGATGACCTCGCTCGTCTGCCCGCGGTATGAGGCGATCGCCGCACGCCTGATAGGGTCCGGATCTGCTTCGCCACGGTACCGCGGCAGATAGATCTTGACGGTCGTACCGACCCCAATCTCCGAATAGATCTTCACATGGCCGCCGGACTGGCGCACGAAGCCATAGACTTGGCTGAGGCCGAGGCCAGTACCTTTGCCGACCCCTTTGGTGGTGAAGAAGGGATCGAACGCCTTGGCAATGACCCCTTCGGCCATGCCGCTGCCGTTGTCCGCCACAGCGATCATGACGTATTGACCGGATGGAATCGAATATGCCCTCGCCGCGACCTCGTCGACATAGCAGTTGGCGGTTTCGAGCGTGAGCTTGCCGCCACCCGGCATAGCATCGCGGGCGTTGACGCATAGGTTGAGGACGGCGTTTTCGAGCTGGCCGGAATCGGCGCGCACGCGCCACAGGCCCGCGGCCAGCACGGTTTCAAGCCCGATGGTCTCGCCAAGCGTCCGCGCCAGCAACTCGGCCATGCCCGATATCATCTTGTTGACGTCAAGCGTAACCGGCGCAAGCGGTTGCTGACGCGAGAAGGCAAGCAGGCGTTGGGTGAGGCCCGCGGCGCGCTGTGCGCCATCAACGGCGGCCGCGACGAAACGCTCGACGTCGTTTTCGCCCTTCGCAAGCTTGCGCTGGATCAGATTGAGGCCGGCGATGATCACCGCCAGCATGTTATTGAAGTCGTGAGCGATGCCGCCCGTCAACTGGCCGACGGCCTCCATCTTCTGGATCTGTCGCAGCTGCTCCTCGGCCTTGGTCCGTTCCTGGACTTCCTCCACAACCCTTTGCTCCAGAGTCATGTTGAGGGCCTGCAACGCGGCCTCGGCGCGGCGCCGCTCGGCGACCTCACGCTCGGCGGCTTGAAACAGCCGCGCGGTGTCGATCGCGGTCGCCGCCTGCGCGGCGATACCGGCGATCAGTCGCTCTGCTCGCTCGCCGAAGACGCCCGGCTCGGGGTGGCCGAAGAACAGGCCACCCAGCACCTGGCCGGAGCGCGACACAACCGGTGCCGCCAGATAGCTGCGCACCGGCAGATGCCCTTTCGGCATCCCGTAGTGCGGATCGTTCTTGCCGTAGCGGGGATCTTTCAGGATGTCGTCAGACCGCACGATCGCATCGCCATTGAAGGTCGGTGCGAACACCGCGGTGTTGCGCGGCATCGGGAATCGCGAGAACGCCTCGCGCGGCGCGCCCGATAGGGTGTAGAGCATGTAGCTCTCGCCCTTGTCGTTGATTACGTTGTAGAAGAACGAACCGAAGGATGCGCCGGTCAACTCGGTCGCCGCATCGGTGACGATCTGGACAGCGCGATCGAGATTGAGTTCGCCTGCAACCGCACTGCCGACCTTGTTCAAGAGCTCGAGGACATGCGCCTCCTCTTCAAGCCGTGTCGCACGCTCCGACCGCGAGGCAGATAGTTCGAGATTCGCGGCGACGCGCGCAAGCAGCTCCCTCGCGCTAAACGGCTTGACGAGATAATCGTCGGCGCCGATCTGCAGGCCCTCGACCTTCGCCTCCTCACCGGCGCGTGCCGAAAGGAAGATGACCGGCAGGCCTTTCAGGTCCCGATCGGAGCGCAGCGCGTTAAGGAGGCTGATGCCATCCAGGCGCGGCATCATAATGTCGCTCAGGACGAGATCGGGCCGCTGCCGCCAAGCCGCCTCCAGCGCAGCCTGCCCATCTTCGACCGCCTCGACGTCGTAGAGCGGAGCGAGCAGGCGGCGCACGTATTCGCGCATGTCCGAATTGTCGTCAGCGAGCAGGATGCGTTGCCGCCGTCCGGCAATCGCTGACGCTGCAAAACCGAGATCCTCCGATGACGAGGGATCGGGTCGATCGTCGGGATCACCGCCGTCCAGCCATCCCATTGCCTCATCGAGATAGGCCTGTGCACGAACACTGCTCGAAGCGACCGCGTTGCCCGCACTGATCTGCTCGGCCGGAAGATGTCCGCTTCCGAACGGAAGCGCGATGGTGAAGGTGGTCCCGCGATCGATCTCGCTGTCGACGCGGATCTGCCCACCATGCTGCTTCACCAGTTCGCGTACCAGCGCAAGGCCGATACCGCTTCCTTCGAAGGAGCGGCCGCGCGCCCCCTCGACGCGCTGAAACCGATCGAATATGTGCGGCAGCGCCGACGCAGGAATGCCGGTCCCCGTGTCACCCACGACGATCTCGGCCGCAGTACCGTCGGGCGAGGCCTTGATGGAGACCGCGATCTCTCCATCGAATGTGAACTTGAATGCGTTCGAGAGCAGGTTGAGGACGATCTTTTCCCACATGTCGCGGTCGACATAGACGGGCTCAGGCAGCGGCTCGGTCTCGATCACGAGACCCAAACCGGCCTTCTCGGCAGTCGAACGAAAACTCGAGGCGAGGTCGGACGTCAGCGCAACAAGGTCGACCGGCTCGTATGTGGCGGTAATCCGGCCCGCCTCGATACGCGCGAAATCCAGCAGCGTGTTGACCAGCTTCAGCAGGCGCTGACCGTTGCGGTGTGCGATGTCAAGCAGCGAACGCTGCTCTTGCGGTAGATGCTTGTCCGCCTTGCTCATCAGTTCTTCGAGCGGACTCAGCATCAAGGTCAGCGGCGTGCGGAATTCGTGGCTGACATTGGAGAAGAAGGTCGTCTTGGCGCGATCGATCTCGGCCAGTGCCTCGGCGCGGCGGCGTTCCTCCTCGTAGGCCTGGGCATTGTTGATTGCGGCGGCGATCTGCGCCGATACCAGCCCGAGGAAGCTCGTGTAGCGTTCGTCATAGAGGCGGAATGGATTGAGGCCGGCAATCAGGAGGCCGGCGACCGCATCACCGGCGGCAAGCACCGGCAGGACGACAGCCTGCTCCGGCGCCTGCCGCCAGCCGCCGGATGGAAAATCGAGACCGAACAGACCTTTCAGGTTCCGCACCAGCACGCCGTCACGGCCCGTCTGCGCCTCGGCGACCGGCCACGGCTCGCTGCCGTCAAGCGAGAGCTGCGGCTTCACCCCGCTATGATGCCGATCGATGCCGCTGGTCGCCGCCAGGCGCGCCACCTGCTCCTGCGGGTCGATCAAATAGATCATCGCAAAGGGCAGATCCCGGGGATCGGTCGCAAGCGCGGCGGCGCTGCGTTCGCAGGTCTCCTCGACGCTCCGCGCCTCGGCCGCGCGGCTGGCAAGCTCGCGCAGGAGCGAGAGCTGGCGCTCGCTGATGACGCGCTGCGTATCGTCGGTATTGGCGCAGAAGATTCCGGCGGGCACGCCGTCGGCATCGGGAATCGGGCTGTAGGAGAACGTGTAGTAGGTCTCTTCCGGAAACCCATTGCGCTCCATGATCAGCAGCTGGGCCTCGACATAAGTGCCTTCACTCCCTCCCATGGGCTTGTTTAGAAGCGGAGCAATGTCATCCCAGATCTCGCGCCAGACCACGCGCGTCGGCTGTCCCAGTGCCCAGGGATGCTTACCGCCGATGATCGACTTGTAGGGATCGTTGTAGAGGAACGTCAGATCGTCACCCCACCCGATCCAGATCGGCTGCTGCGAGGTGAGCATGATGCGCACGGCAGTCTTCAGGCTCTCCGGCCAGCTCTCGGGCGGACCTAACGAAGTACTCGCCCAATCCAAATTCTTGATGAGTGCCGCAAGCTCGCTGCGGCCGATGAAGAGACGCTCGGTGAGTTCATCACCAGCAGCTATCGGGGTTTGCAATATCGACACAATCAGCCCGCCAGGCCCAAACAATAAGGAGCAAACTCGTGTCGATGATCTCTGTTCCGCAACAGGTAGACGCACCCGTCGGGTTGAACGACCCAAACAAAAAACCGGCGTACCTTTCGGTACGCCGGTCGCATTTGCCCTCTTGCGTAAACTCAGTTCATGCCGACGCCGCGCGCGGCGTGCGGTTGCGCGAGTTGCGCTGGAAGAACAGCGCCTGGCTCGCCACCGCCGACACCATCGCCGGCTGGAACGGCTTCGAGATCAGGAACGCCGGCTCCGGCCGCTCGCCGGTCAGGAAGCGCTCCGGATAGGCGGTGATGAACACCACCGGCACCTCGAAGGTCCGCAGCAGCTCGTTCACGGCATCGAGGCCCGACGAGCCGTCGGCGAGCTGGATGTCGGCGAGGATCAGGCCGGGCTTCTTGTTCTTGGCGAGCGCCACCGCATCGGAATGCGTGCGCGCGACGCCGATCACGTTGTGGCCGAGATTCTTCACCAGGCTCTCGAGGTCCATGGCGATGAAGGTCTCGTCCTCGATGATCAGGACGTCGGTGGCGATCTCGGCGGCCATCTCACGGCCGGCGGCATCGGTCAGCTTGCGCGTCTCGGCGATATCGGTGCCGAGGATGTAGCCGACCTCCTCCTCCGAAAAGCCTTCCAGCGACAGCAGCAGGAAGGCCTGCCGCGGCAGCGGCGTGATGTTGGAGAGCCGGCGCTCGGGCGGCAGCGACAGCGTCGCCACGTCTTCGTTGTCGTTGTTGTTCACCGACACCGAATTCCAGATCTGGGTGAACAGCCGAAACAGGCCGGCGCGGGGGCCATGCGTCTGGTCCAGCAATGAGCCATCCTGCAACAAGGCCTCGAGCATGGCCCCGACATAGGCGTCCCCCGACGCCTGGTTTCCGGTCAGCGCGCGAGCGTAACGGCGCAACAACGGAAGGTGCTCGGCAACGATCTGCGATCGGGACATTCCCACTCCATCCTTGTTCGTGAGGCCTACCGGCCTGAAACCCGTTGTCTGGGGACGACAGTATCCAGTTTTACAGAATCCAGCTCCGGGGGACCCCGTCTCCCCTGCCTGGCCGATTACGCGCGAAAGCCGGAAAAGTTCCACGAAATAGTTCCAGCCTTCCGGAACTTTATGCGCAACTTCGCATTAGCTCCTGACCGACGAGGTAACGCGGCCAGCCTCTTTTTTCGAGGAAACGACTTGAAAATCAGAGACTTAACTCCCGGGGAAGCGTGGATCAGATCATGAAGGAAGTAAAGAAGCAGGGCGGTCTCAACGCCGAGATTCAATCGAGAATCGGCCACCAGCTTCGCGCCATGTACGACGACGTGGTGCGGCAAGGGGTGCCCGACCGCTTTGCGGATCTGATCCGCAAACTCGACGGACCCGAGGCCGCCGCGGCGGCCGTGGCCGGGGGCGATACCGACAAGAACAATGGAGGGGACTAATGCCTCTCACAAATGAACTCCGCGACGACATCCTAGCGTCGGTGCCGAGCTTGCGCGCCTTCGCGATCTCGCTGTCCGGCAATGGCGACCGCGCCGACGATCTCGTACAGGAGACCCTGCTGCGTGCGATCGCCAATATCGACTCGTTCCAGCCTGGCTCGAACCTGCCCGCGTGGCTGTTCACTATCCTGCGCAACCTGTTTCGCTCCGATTACCGGAAGCGGCGGCGCGAGGTGGAGGACGCCGAGGGTAACTATGCCAAGACGCTGAAGAGCCAGCCGTCGCAGGCCGCGCATCTGGAGTTCGAGGAATTCCGGGCGGCGCTCGAAAAGCTGCCGCAGGACCAGCGCGAAGCGTTGATCCTGGTCGGCGCTTCCGGCTTCTCCTACGAGGATGCCGCGGCGATCTGCGGTTGCGCGGTCGGCACCATCAAGAGCCGCGTCAACCGTGCGCGATCGAAGCTCTCCGCGCTGCTCTATGTCGACAGTGCCGAGGATTTCGGCCCCGACAACACCGTGCGCGCCGTGATCGGCGGCAATGGCGGCTAAGCGAGACGCGCGATCAGTCAACGAAAAGGCGGCCCCGATCGGGCCGCCTTTTTGATTGAGAGCAGATCACGTCGACGCGATCGCCGGGCGCGCCGTCTTCGCGCAGTTAGTCTGTGCGTCACAGACGCTTTTTCCGCGGATCTGTGACGACTACAGCCGTCATTGCGAGCGAAGCGAAGCAATCCATCTACCCGCAAATGCGGCTGGATGGATTTCTTGGTCGCGATCGTCCCTCGCAATGACGACGGGGAGAACCGTGACGCAGTCAGATTAGAGCATGACGAGAGATTGATCTGCAGCGGCGTCGAAACTTCACCTCCCCTCGGGAGAGGTGAACCGACAGCGCGCCAAGCCGGGTCAACCCAATCTCGTCGCGCTTCAGCTCGCCATCGCCTTCTCGACCGCAGCCGGCTTGAAGCCGTTTCTCAATTCGAGGATCTTGGCCGCGATTTCGGTCACCGGGACCGGATGACTGAACAGGAAGCCCTGCGCCTCGTTGCAGCCCTCGGCCCGCATGTGATCGAGCTGCTCGACGGTCTCGATGCCCTCGGCGATCGTGGTCATGCCAAGGCTTCTGCCGAGGCTGATGACGGCGCGGACGATCGATTTCGATCCATGTGTCGCGGTCGCGTCGCGCACGAACGACTTGTCGATCTTGAGCTTGTCGAACGGGAAACTTCGCAGATAGCTCAGCGAGGAATAGCCGGTACCGAAGTCGTCGAGCGCGATGCGCAGCCCCTGCGCCTTCAGCTTGTGCAGCGTCGCCAGCGTCTCGTTGCTGTTCGCGAGGAAGACGGATTCGGTGATTTCGAGCTCCAGCCGGCGCGCCGACAGTTTCGACGCCGCGAGCGCGTTGACGACGACGTCGATGAAGTCGGGATCGCGGAACTGGACCGCGGAGACATTGACCGCGAGCTTCATCTCGCCGGGCCAGGTGACGGCCTGCTCGCAGGCCCGGTTGAGCACCCATTCGCCCAGCGGGCCGATCAGGCCGATCTCTTCCGCAATCGGGATGAACTGGTCCGGCGGCACCAGCCCGCGCTTGGGATGATGCCAGCGCAGCAGCGCCTCGAAGCCGCAGATGCGGTCGAGATGGAGATCGTACAGCGGCTGGTAGAACAACGAGAACTCGTCCTTGGACATCGCCTCGCGAAGGTCGAGCTCGATCGCCCGGCGCCGTTGCAGGCTGGCGTCCATCGCAGGCTCGAAGAAACGCCAGGTGCCCCGCCCTTCCATCTTGGCGCGGTACAGAGCGACGTCGGCGTTCTTCAACAGCTTCTCGCCGGTAGCGCCGTCGCCCGGCGACATCGAGATGCCGACGCTACATCCGACCACGACGCGATGCCCGTTCAGCTCGTACGGCGCGCCGACGCATTCCACGACGCGGCGGGCGAGGCGTTCGGCCTCGTCTCCGCTCTGGACGCCGCACTGGATCACCGCGAACTCGTCGCCGCCCAGACGTGCGACGGTGTCGACCTCACGGACGCAGGCATTGAGCCGATCCGCGACCGCGCACAGCAATTCGTCGCCGACCGGATGCCCGAGCGTATCGTTGACCTGCTTGAAATTGTCGAGGTCGAGGCAGAACACCGCAAAACCAAGTCCGCGGCCGACCTGGGCGACCGCGAGCTCGATCCGTTCGGCCAGCAGGGTCCGGTTCGGCAGCTTGGTCAAGGCATCGTGCCGGGCCATGAACGCGATCTGCGACTCGGCGCGCTGCTGCTCGGTGACGTCCTCGCAGGTGACGAGCCAGCCGCCATCGGTTGTCGGCCGTTGCGCGATGGCAATGATCCGCCCGTCGCTGAGATGCTGCAGATAGTTGCCGTCGTGCTGGGCCATCGACCGCTCGCGCTCGGCGAGCAGGTCGGCGACGGTCCGGTCGCCATGATTGCCGGCGGCGATGCTCAGCTCGAGCACGTCATCCATGGTCATTCCGGGAACGACGAGCTCCGGCGAAATATCGAAGATTTCGCAGAACCGGCGGTTGGCGACCTGCAGCCGCGCCTCGCTGTTGTAGAGGCACAGGCCCTGCGACATGTGGGTGAGCGCCGCATCGAGCCGCAGATTGGTCTCATGCAGCTCCGCCTTCTGCTGCTTCAGCGCGGAGATGTCGCTGTAGACCAGGACGACGCCGCCCTCCTGGGTCTCGCTGCGGCTGACGCGCAGCCAGCGTCCGTCCGACAGCCGGGCTTCGCTGGCAAAGCCGTCGACATCGCCATCGGCCGGCGCCAGCCGTGGCGCTTCGACCGACTGCAAGAGCTGCGGCGAGAGGCGGATGAACTCGCTGGCGCGCGAATTGGCCAGCGCAATCTGGCCGTCGGCATCGAGCAGCACGACGCCTTCGCGCGACGTCTCGAGCGCATCCGACAACCGCGCCTGCGCCGAGCGGCGTTGCGAGACTTCCTGATCGACCATCCGGCGGATGTTGTCGCGCATCGTTTCCATGGCGGTCAGCAGCGTGCCCAATTCGTCGGTGCCGCCCTTGGGGACGGTCGCATCGAGGTCGCCGGCGGCGATGCTGCGCGCGGCCCGGGAGGCGATGGCGACGGGGCCGATGATCCGGCGCGCCAGCAGCCATGAGAACAGCGCCGACAGGAACAGCGCGACGGTCAGCCCGGCGACATTGAGCTGCAGGTCGCGCTTGATCGTCGAGAGCGCCTTTTGCCGGAAGAGAAAGCCGTCGCCGGCGGTATAATTGACCAAGAGCTCGACCTGCTGGCTGACGATCTTGGAGTAGCGATCGAGGTCGCCGACCGTGGTACCCGGTCCATGCGGATCGGCCGCCGGCTGTCCGTCGGCCGACGACCCGACTGCCCGGCGATGCAGCGCCATCCAGGCGTCGGCGGCCTCCTGGACCTTGGCGGCGGCTTGCGCGGCCCGCGCGGACTGCGAGCGATCGGCTGCGATCGTCAAATCCTCCGAGAGGGTCTTGGCGAGCGTTTCAATCTGGCCGTCCAGGCTGGCGCGGACCTCCGGATCCGTGGTCAGCAGGCCCTGCGACGAGGCGACCCGCATCGAGGCGAAGTCTGCACCGGCGGCGCGGGCGTAATTGATCGACATCAGGGATTCGTCGAACGTCTTCGCCACCAGATCGCCGGCGTGACGGATGCCGAGGATGGAGTATCCGCCGAGCGCGACCGCAACCGCACTCATCGCAAGGCAAAAAATCAGGATCTGGGTCCGGATCGAACCCTTGGTCAGGGCAAGACGCGAGAGCCGCCCGGTTGCGAACCGGAAGGCCGCAGCGCTCTTCACTTTGAGATTGCCCAATAGGCTATCCATGCCCGCGTTTCGCCGTGTGCTCGATACTCAAGCTACGCAGAAACGCGCAGCGCTGCGGAAAAATGACTGTCTGCTCAAAATTGCTTTAGTAGTGACTGCAACTCATGCTGAAATCGTTAAGATCGGCTGGCGATAATCGGCCTTGCAGGTAATCCGGGACGCACCAATTGCAGCCCAGAGTAGCCGGTATTGGAGTTCCAAACGGGGGTCTCATGCAGTCAGGCTTGTCGCGCGCCCTGCGCCTCGGCCAGATCGGCGGCGTGCCGATGGTGGTCGCGATCGTCACGGGGGCGCTTGCCGGAGCCGCTTTGGGGGCGGCTCCCCAGGTCATTTCGCAGAAGGATCGTGAATTCAAGCCCGCGGAGATCTCGATCAAGCGCGGCGAGGCTTTACGGTTCATTAACGATGACGGCGAGCTGCTCCATCACGCTTATTTGAGCACCGATGCCTTCAGTTTCGACTCCGGCGACCAGCAGCCCGGCAGCAAGTTCGACGTCGCCTTCACGGTGCCCGGCGACTACACCGTGCTGTGCGGCATCCATCCGAAGATGAAGCTCGCCGTCCACGTCGCCAAATAGCTGTGGTCTACAAGACCGACGTCTTGAACAGCGCGGCGTGGCCGAAATAGTAGACGAATAATGTCAGCGACAGCGCGGCACAGAGCGCGACCGGGGCAAGCCACGGCGCGCGGCGATCGCGCGGCAACACCTTGTTGTCGGCGGCAATCGCAATCAGCACGGCGATGATCGCCGAGTGTCCGATCGTGTCGATCTTGCCGAACTCGAAGCACGCGCTGATGAACATTCCCGTCAGCACGGCGGCAGCGCAGCGGCGGATCAACGGCGTCCAGATCAGGGCAAAGGCGAGCGTGAACTCCACCATGCCCGCGGCGCGCATATAGAACTCATTGTCGAAGCCCAACGTCATCGAGGCGTGCTCGATCAGGAGCGGGAAGCTCCATTCCGGATAAGCCCATTTCTCGATCGAGGCCCACATCAAGGTCACCGCCGCGGCGTACCGCATCACGTCGATCGGCCGGATCCCGAACAGATCCTTGTTCAGTCCGATCAGCGCAAAATAGGCGGCAACGCCGAGAAAAATCGGGTAGTCGGCGAGATGAAAAATGCCGTAGCCGCGGACGCCGATCCCGAACAGGATCACCATGCCGACGGCCGACAGCGGCAGCGTGCGCCGCGACAGCATCCCGGCGGCGATCGCAAGTTGCAATGCGCCCACATACGGCGACGTCGTCTTCAACTCGGGCGTCAGCAGGATCCCGCCCACAGCCCAGATCGAGATGAAGAAGAACGCGGCCACCGCGCGCATCATCAGCTCGGTGCGCAGCCGCAGCGGCTCGGTGATGCGGTCGAGCACCCGGATCGTCGCATCACCCAGCGACGTCGGCTCGATCAGGCAGCCTGCGAACAGCCAGAACACGGCGACGCCGAGCAGCAGTTCAAAATCGAGGCAAAGGACGTTCTCGAGTCCGCGGGGCTGGCCGGCGACATCGTAAGCGCAGAACCATTTGACATGTGCCTCGGCACTGCGCGCGGCTACGACGCAAAACAAAACCGCTGCAAGGCACGTGGCGAAAAATGAGCGTACAGCCGAGCCGGCATCGCGCTCCCGCCCACTAAACATTGAACCAACCGCCCGCACACACTTTAAGGACTTGTTCAACTTATATCAAATTTTACGGTTACGCCCGTCTGCAACAGCTCTCGGTTGCATTGTGGTTAATCGTGGCGCGCGCGCCCCAGCCTGTCCTCGAGTGCCGCTTTTCCGGCCGGTTCCATCGAATTTTAGGCAATTCCGGCACGGGCGCTCAATTCAACTGTCGTAGTGAAATCCGGACAAATCGGATCGGGAGGCCGGTTAGATGTTCGGAGTGCTGAGTGCCGTCAGTATCGGGGTGGGGTCCGCCCTCGCCTATGTGACGAAATCGTCCCTGTCGCGGACGGAAACCCTCGAGACCTGCGCGGGCGCCTGCCTGATCGTCGGGCTTGGCCTCCTGGGCGCCGCGCTGCCGCACCTCGCCTGACGAGTCTCGTTCGCCGGCCTTGTGACCCTCGAGCCGCTTACCTTTTGGGCTCGCGCTCAGCGCGGCAGTTTGGGAATCCCGGCCACCGGCGGGTCGGTGGCGGTCAGGGTTTGCAGGAAGGCGATCAAATCCTTCTTCTCGTCCGCGGTCAGCGACAGCGGCTTGATGTCGGGCGATCGGCTCGGCCGTTCGATCCCGCCTCTGTTGTAGAGCTCGATGACATCTTCCAGCGTCGCGACTGATCCGTCGTGCATGTAGGGCGCCCGGCGCGCGACGTCGCGCAAGGTCGGGGTCTTGAACGCATATTTCAGCTTCGCCGAGGTCGGAAAGTAGCGGCCGCGGCCGATGTCGTGGCCCTTGGCGGTGCCGATATCCTGGAAGGACCCGTCGGAGAAGGACGGGCCGCTGTGGCAGGACGAACAACGTCCCTTGCCGTTGAACAGATCGAATCCCTGCTTGGCTGATGCGCTGATCGCGCTCTCATCACCCTTGATCCAGCGGTCGAACGGCGCCTCGCCCGCAACGATGGAGCGCTCGAAGGTCGCAAGCGACTGTTCGATCCTCGGCCGCGTGATTGCGCCGTCGCCGAACGCGCGAGCAAACGCATCGACATAGCCTGATATCGCCGACAGACGCGCGATCAATTCCGGCTCGGTCATGTTCAGGTTCGCGGGGCTCAGGATCGGCCCGAACGCGACGGATTCGAGATCCCTGAACTTGCCGTCCCACCCCAGCGGCTCGAAGAAGGCCACGTCGATCAGCGTCGGCGAACGGATCGGCAGCCCCTTCGGATCCTCGCCGATGGCGCGTGGAAGGCCGTCGGCCCAGGACAGGCTCGGCTTGTGGCAGCTCGCGCAGGCATGCGTCTTCGACCGCGACAGCAGCGGATCGAAGAACAACATCTGCCCAAGCGCGGATTTCGCCTCCGAATAGGGATTGCTGCTCGGGAAGGGCACGACGTCCGGCCGGCGATAGCTTGCACGAATGGCCGCAGGGTCGCGCGGCTCCGTCGCCGGGGTCAGGGCAAGCGACAGCCCGACCGGCAAGACTGCTGCGAGCAAGGTCAGGCTGACCCAAAGCCTCATCGGGGTCCTCAGACGGTATCCTGCTCGGTATATGCCGAAGCATGTTCAACGAAGTTTTAACGCTCGGTTGCGGGCAACTACGGATGCCGGGCGATGGTCCTGGACCATGCCGGCATATTCCCATCAACGTGATTACGATCAATCCGCGCAACGATCGAGCTGCACAACCTGTAGCGGCTGCGTGCGGCTATTTCTTCACCGGACGCAGCGGCGCGGAGAACTGCTCGGTGCGATCGCGCTCGGTCATGTCGACGACGGTGTCCATCGGCGCGGTCAGCTCGTAGACGTAGGAAACGTCGGTGAAGTAGCGCTTCGCGGTGCCGCCGAGCGCTTCCGGCGCAACGCGGTCGAGCAGGATCAGGCCGAAGTCGCTGTCCGCCCGCCGCGTCGCCTGGCTGGTGTTGAACTCTTCCCAGCGGAAATGGAAGATCGCCTCCGCATCCTCGCCGACCACCTCCCAATTGGCGACGATATGCGGATGCTTGCCGACCAGCGACAGGCCCTCGTCGGAATGCGAGGCGAGCTCGAAGAACAACAGCGACAGCGATTGCGCGGCGCGGGCGCTGACCGTGATGTCAGGACCGTTCACCGCGATCCGCTCGGCATGCGGAATCGCGCGCGCTTCGAACAGGCCCTTCAGCTTGACGCCCTGCCACTGGCTCTCGCTGAGCAGCGTGACGACATTCGACATCGCGTGGATGCGCCCGATCAGGAGCTCGCGCGCGACGTCGATGTCGGCGCCGTGCCGCAGCGTGCGGGTCACGATCGACTGGATCACGGCGAGGATGTTCTTGACCCGGTGATTGAGCTCGTCAATCACGGCGGTCAGCCGGCGCTCGAAGCCGATCCGGACCTCGATCTCGCGGCTGAGGCGCAGATTGTTGTAGGCGACATAGCCGAACAAACCGCAGACGATGCCGGTCAGCGCGAGGCCGATCGCCGCGACGATGGTCGCGGTCTGCTGCGCGCGCACCGTCGCGTTGCTCTTGGCGTAGTAGTCGAGCGACCAGTCGCGGCCGCCGAAGGTGACCGTGCGGACCATCGATGGCGTCGGCCCGTCCTGGCGCACCGCGCGCGAGGTGACGATGCCCTGCTCATTGGCGGTGAACTCGTCGTTGGAATCGCGCGGATCCTTCAGCGCCACCGCGAACAGCGAGGAATCGTCGTTGGTCAGCATCAGCGACGACAGCTCGTAAGAAAACGTGATGAAGCCGGCCGGCTCGGAGGCGCCTTCCTGGAACACCGGCGCGGCGAGCACGACCCCGACCGGACCGTTCTGCCGCAGCAGCGGCACCGGGTCCGAGGCCACCGGCTTGGCGTTGGCCATCGCTTTCGCCAGCATCGGGCCGACCACTGAGTGGCGGTCGAAGGCGCGGCCCGGGATGCTCAGGGTCTCCGGGTTGCGCGGCTCGACATCCATCAGCACGTTGATCGGCTTGTCGAGCGCCTTGATGTCGAGCGCCTGATCGTCGAAATCGCGGATCGAGGGATTGGTGAAGCCGGCGGCCTTCAGCTCCGCTTCCGCCGCGGTCAGCTCGTTCGGCTTGAGCCGCGCGATCCAGGCGGCGACGACGAAGTCGGTCTTGAAGGCGTAGATCGCCGAGCGCAACGGCTGCAGCATGTTGGCCTTGACCATCGACGGCGTCCGGAACAGGCCCGAAGCGACCCGCGCCAGCAGCTCGCGCTCGGTCAGGCGGTCCTGCACAAGGCTGGCATGGACGTCGATCGCCCGCGCCAGCGCGATGCCGTCGATCGCGAGCTCCTGGTCGTGCACCCGATAGGCCGCGAGACCGGAGAGCAGGACTCCGATCAGCGCAATCAAGGCAACGATGAAGCCCAGTCGAACCACACGCTTACTCGGCAATCAGGGGGTGGCGAAAGGGGACTGAAGGCATCTGGCTTCTGCGGGAGCGGCGACTAGTCAGGATGCGAAGAACGCCAGCCGCAAAGGAATATGGAATAGCGATCATCGGTACGCAACAGGAGCCGGTCGGCAACATTAACGACGACGCCACCCGGCGGTCTTTGGCGGCGCCAAAGGTTGCTAATCGTCAAAGTTGGAATTTGTTCCGGCGATAGCGCAGCTTTTTTGCGGCGAAGTGTTAGGGAGCGGAGCAAGCGGTACCCCTCTCCCCAACCCTTCCCCGCGGGGTACCGCTTGCTCGTTGAAAGAACAAACCGATCACCCGCCACAATGATTAACGGCCGGTCGCCTTGCCCTTCGCCTGTGACCGCAGACCACCCTTGGTCTCGATGAAACTGATGATGCGGTCGAGGCCGTTGCTTGTCTTCAGATTGGTCATCACGAAGGGCCGCTCGCCGCGCATCCGCCTGGCGTCGGTATCCATCTTCTCAAGCGACGCACCGACATGGGGCGCGAGGTCGATCTTGTTGATCACCAGCAGGTCGGAGCGCGTGATGCCGGGGCCGCCCTTGGACGGGATCTTGTCGCCGGCGGCGACGTCGATGACGTAGATCGTGAGATCCGCCAATTCCGGCGAGAAGGTCGCCGCCAGATTGTCGCCGCCGGATTCGATCAGGACGAGGTCGAGGTCGGGGAATTTGGCCCGCATGTCGGCGACCGCGGCGAGGTTCATCGAGGCGTCCTCGCGGATCGCGGTGTGCGGGCAGCCGCCGGTCTCGACGCCGGCGATGCGGTCCGGCGTCAGCGAGCCGGAGCGCACCAGGAACTCGGCATCCCATTTGGTGTAGATGTCATTGGTGATCGCCGCGATGTCGTAGCGCTCGCGCATCGACTTGCAGAGCAAATCCATCAGCGCGGTCTTGCCGGAGCCGACCGGACCGCCGACGCCGACCCGCAGCGGGCCGTGAGAAGTGGGCATGTGAACAGCTCTCTCTTATTGTCGTCCCGGCGAAGGCCGGGACCCATTACCACCGAACTCGATTGTTGCGACATGCTGGGGCCCCAGCCCCGCATAACCACACAAGCCGGTGGTTATGGGTCCCTGCTTTCGCAGGGACGACGGGTGGAAAGTGTCGCGCCTCATGACCTGAACAGCCGCGTATATTGCGTCTCGTGACGCAGGCTGGCGAGGTCGGCGCGGAAGGTCGCGCTGCCGAGATCGTCAAGCGTCGCCATGTCGGCCCGTGCTGCGGTCGCGGCAACGACCGGCTCGAGATCGGCCAGCACGCGCTGGCTGTCGGTCTGCCCGAGCGGGATCAGTCGGCTGCCTGCGGAAATCCAGTTCGAGACCACGGCGTGCAGGAAGGCATGCAGCGACGGCGCCAGGCGGATGCCGTGCGCGGCGCTGACGATACCGACCGCGACCGGATAGACGATCACGCCGTCGCAGGCCGCGATCATGGTGTCGAGACCGGGTGAATTCCAGGCGGCGCGGGCGATCTCGATGAAGGCGCGTCCCTGCGTCGTGGTTTCGAGCTGGCGCTCGCGCGACGGCACGAAGGCAGCGGCAAGCTCGGCGATCGCCTTCAGGGCGGCAGGATCAGGGCCAGACGCCGCGCGAAAACTCTGCGCGAGGAACACGGCGTCGCAAAAGCCGCTGCCGTCGCTCAGCATTGCGGAGAGCCAGCCGCGCAGCGAAGCGGCATCGGTGATATTGCCGGCCTCGACCGCCCATTCGAGGCCGCTGGAATAGGCGAACGCACCGACCGGAAAAGACGGCGACAGCCACGTCATCAGCCGGTACAGCGCGGCCGCCTCATCTTCCGCCATCCCGCCGCGCATCGCGGCGGGATCAGGCTCATTTGTGGTCATGAGCATGGGAGTGGTCGTGGTGATGATGGGCATGCCCGCAATGCTCATCATGGTGATGGTGATGGTGGTGGTCGTGATCATGCCCGTGATCATGGTGATATCCATCACCGTGGTGATGTGCATGATCGTTGTGGTGACCATGATCGTGCGCCTGACTATGAGCATGATCGTGGCCGGCATGAACATGCGCGTGCGCCTCGGCCTGCGCATGCTCGGCATAGGCGCCGCCCTCGGGATCGAACGGCGCTTCGATCTCGATGATTCGGGCCCCCAACCCCTTCACCATTGCCTCGATCACGTGATCCCTGCGGATGCGCAGGCCCTTCGGCATGATCTGCGTCGGCAGATGGCGGTTGCCGAGATGCCAGGCGACCCGGATCAGATGATGCGGATCGCTGCCGCGGATTTCCACGAGCGGCTCGGGGGCTGCGACCACCTCGACGAGGCGCCCGTCCTCGAGTACCAGCGCATCGCCGCCGCGCAGCGCGACCGCGTTCTCGAGGTCGAGCAGGAATTCGAGCCCGCGCGTCCCGGTCATAGCCATGCGCCGCCGGTGCCGGTCGTCGAAATCGAGCACGACGGTGTCGGCGGCGGCTTCCTTGAAGCGATGCTGTCCCAGAACCTTGGTTGCGCGGATCATCGATGCCTCAGAGCTTCTGGACCTTGCCGTCGCTGATGATCTCGATCACCGTCGGCCCGGTCTTCATGTCCGCGGAATATTCGCGCCACACCTTCATGTGCGGCGCCTTGCTGTGCGCGGTCAGGTCGTCGCGGGTTTCCCAGCGCTCGACCACAACATACAGATTGGGATCGTTGACGCTGACATGGCCCTCATAGGAGAGGCAGCCCTTCTCCTTGTGGGTCTCGACGATGCAGGCCTTGTGCCCCTTGATGAAGTCGTCCCTGTTCTCCGGCTTCATCGGCGTGGTGGCGATCACATAGATCATAGAATTGCTCCCGTTGTTGTTCTTGCTTAGCGGACGTCGACCTTCTCGGGCGTGATCACCTCGATCTTCGGCGGCGCGGACATGCACTTCACGGCGACCCGGCCGAAGGTCTTCATGTGCTCGGCGGCACGATGCGGCACCAGCGCCTCGGCGTTTTCCCACTGCTCGACGAACACCATCTTGCTGTGGTCGGTGACGCTCTCATGCAGATCGTAGGCGATGTTGCCGGGCTCCTTGCGGGTTTCCTTGATGCAGGCCGTCGCCGCGGCGATGAATTCGGCGCGGGTTTCGGGCTTGATGGTCAGCGTGGCAACGACGTAAATCACGGAAATTCCTCCCGGTTTTCTTTTCTAGGTGAGATACCGGGGTGGGTTTTAGAACATAAAATAGCGCTGTGCCATGGGTAGCACCTCGGCCGGCGCGCAGGTCAGGAGTTCGCCGTCTGCGCGTACCTCATAGGTCTCCGGATCGACTTCGATCTTGGGCGTCGCGTCGTTGTGGATCATGCTCTTCTTGGAGATCTTTCCGCGGGTATTCTGCACCGCGTAGAGCTTCTTGCTGATGCCGAGCTTGCGGGCGAGGCCGCCGGTGACCGCAGCCTTCGAGGTGAACACCACCGAGGACGCGGTCAGCGACTTGCCGAAGGCGGCGAACATCGGCTGGTAATGCACCGGCTGCGGCGTCGGGATCGAGGCATTCGGATCGCCCATCGGCGCTGCCACGATCGAGCCGCCCTTGATGATGCAGTCCGGCTTGACGCCGAAGAACGCCGGCGACCACAGCACGAGGTCGGCCATCTTGCCCTTCTCGACCGAGCCGATCAGCTTCGACACGCCATGCGCGATCGCGGGGTTGATGGTGTATTTGGCGATGTAGCGCTTGACGCGGAAATTGTCGTTGTCGTTGCCCTTGTCCTGCGGCAGCGCACCGCGCTGTTTCTTCATCTTGTCCGCGGTCTGCCAGGTGCGGATGATCACTTCGCCGAGCCGGCCCATCGCCTGGGAATCCGACGAGATCATCGAGAGCGCGCCGAGATCGTGCAGGATGTCCTCGGCGGCGATGGTCTCCTTGCGGATCCGGCTTTCGGCGAAGGCCAGGTCTTCCGCGATCGATGGATCGAGGTGATGGCACACCATCAGCATGTCCAGATGCTCGTCGATGGTGTTGCGGGTGAACGGCCGGGTCGGGTTGGTCGAGGACGGCAGCACGTTCTTCAGGCCGGCAACCTTGATGATATCGGGCGCATGTCCGCCGCCGGCGCCCTCGGTGTGGAAGGCATGGATGGTGCGGCCCTTGAACGCCTCGATCGTATCCTCGACGAAACCGGATTCGTTCAGCGTGTCCGAATGCAGCATCACCTGGACGTCGTAATCGTCCGCAACCGAGAGGCAGGTGTCGATCGCTGATGGCGTGGTGCCCCAGTCCTCATGCAGCTTCAGCGCGCAGGCGCCGGCCTTGACCATCTCGACCAGCGCCGCCGGACGCGAGGCATTGCCCTTGCCCGAGATGCCGAGATTGACCGCGGAAGGCGTCGAACGACTGGATCATCCGCCCCATGTGCCATGGACCGGGCGTGCAGGTGGTCGCGAAGGTGCCGTGCGACGGGCCGGTGCCGCCGCCGAGCAGCGAGGTGACGCCCGCCATCAGCGCGTGCTCGATCTGTTGCGGGCAGATGAAATGGATGTGGCAGTCGAATCCGCCCGCGGTGAGGATCTTGCCCTCGCCCGCGATCACGTCGGTGCCGGGACCGACGATGATGGTGACGTTGGGCTGGATGTCGGGATTGCCGGCCTTGCCGATCGCGGCGATCATGCCCTCCTTGATCGCGACGTCGGCCTTGACGATGCCCCAGTGATCGACGATCAGCGCATTGGTTATAACGGTGTCGGCCGCGCCCTGCGCGTTGGTCACCTGCGATTGCCCCATGCCGTCGCGGATCACCTTGCCGCCGCCGAACTTCACCTCCTCGCCATAGGTGGTGAGATCCTTCTCGACCTCGATGATCAGATCGGTGTCGGCCAGCCGCACCTTGTCGCCGGTGGTCGGGCCGAACATGTCGGCATAGACGGAACGCTTGATCTTCACGGACATATCAGCCCCCAGTTTCAGCCAGCGCGGCCCTGGCGCGCGCCATGGTGTCATCGAAAATGCGATCGAGCCGCGGATTGATCCCCCGGCAGCCGGCAACGACCTTGTCGGCCCAGGCCGCATAGTCGGCGAGATCGGCGCGCTCATCCTTGCTCGGATGCGGCACGATCCGGGCGCCGATATTGCTGACCTTGTCGGCGGTCTTGATCAGCTTTGCGTCGGACGATTTGTGCGGAGCGTCATCGATCTGCTTTTCCCGCCGCTCGGCCTTCGGCAGGCTCATGTCGTCGGTGCACTCGACCACGAGATTGGCAACGCGCTCACTGAACTTTTGCGCGAGCTCCTCGCGGGTGGTCTCGGTGTCCTCGATGGTGTCGTGCAGCCACCCTGCCGCCACCAGCTCGGCATCGGCGCCATCGGTTACGTGCGCGAGCAGATTTGCGACCTCGGCGAGATGATTGATATAGGGCTCATTTCCCCGCCCCTTGCGGGCCGTGCCGTTGTGACGGCGGGCGGCAAGTTCGGCAGCTTCGGAGACCATGCGAATTGCAGGAAGCATCGGTTATACGACTCCCGCTTGGTCGCAGTTGCTATTGGCGGGAGATCGCGAAACGACGCTTTTCAGCGCCCGGGGCTTACCCCTCTCCCCAACCCTCCCCCGCAAGGGGGGAGGGAGCCTGACCAGAGTGCTCACCTCACGCATCTCCATGGCTCACGGCGCGTTGAATCCGAATCACAGCTTCCCCTTCACCTCGGCGCGAAAGCCGTGGATCACGCGCTTGCCGGCGAGGGCGACGAGCTGGACGTCGCGGGTCTGGCCGGGCTCGAAGCGGACGGCGGTGCCGGCGGCGATGTCGAGGCGCATGCCGCGGGCGCGTCTGCGGTCGAACTTCAGCGCCGGGTTGGTTTCGAAGAAATGGTAGTGCGAGCCGACCTGGATCGGGCGGTCGCCGGTGTTGGCGACCGACAGCGTCACGGTCTTGCGGCCGGCATTGAGCTCGATCTCGCCGTCCTTGATGAAGAGTTCACCGGGGATCATTTCTCTCTCCTGTCATTCCGGGGCATGCGAAGCGTGCACTATGATGTGCTCTGCACATCTGAGAATCTCGATCAACAATCTCTGGAGTCCGGGTTCGGCCTTCGGCCGCCCCGGAATGGCGGTTCGTGGCTAGCGGATCGGCTCGTGCACGGTGACGAGCTTGGTGCCGTCGGGGAATGTCGCCTCGACCTGGATGTCGTGGATCATCTCAGGGATGCCGTCCATCACCTGCGCGCGGGTCAGGACCTTGGCGCCGGCCTGCATCAGATCGGCGACCGTGCGCCCATCACGCGCGCCCTCGACGATGAAATCGGTGATCAGCGCAATGGCCTCGGGATGGTTCAGCTTGACGCCACGCTCGAGCCGGCGGCGCGCCACCATGGCGGCCATCGAAACCAGGAGCTTGTCCTTTTCGCGGGGAGACAAATTCATGCGAGCACTCTGATCGTTCTGAAAGGATTAGTTGAGCCACAGGCCTTTAGTTAAGCCAGAGTCTTGGCAGCGGGACGATGGAGGCGCGGCCGAGCACCGCCATCATGTCGGCGCGCAGCCGGGCCGCATCTTGGGCACAGAAGCGCGCCATTGCAAAGCCATTCCAGGCGGAGATGCCGACCTCGCCGCCAAAGCTTTCCGACGCCTCGCGGATGCGCGCGACCAGCGCCTCGTCGCCGGGCACGATCAGCGCGGTGCCGATCGCGCATCCCCCATTGGCAATCGCGGGCCGTGTCAGCTTCGCGCCGATCTCGCCGTCGAGCCTGATGGTCTCGGCAAACACCAGCCGGCCGCCGCGCCGCACCCGCCAGCGGTCGACGAATTCGCCGTGGCGCATGGTCTCGCCCATCGCGGCGCGGCCGAACACCACGATCTCGCAGAGCAAAAACGAGGCGTGCTCGGCAAGATCGATGTCGAAGCTGCGATGGATGCGCGCGCGATCGAACAGGATGGTCTCCTGCGGCAGCCAGGAGAGATGCGCACCGTCCGCAACGCTGAGCGAGATATCAAGCCGCGCCGCGGCGCCGGGCGCGCGATAGACCTTCTCAGCGGCTGCCGTGGTCAGCGTCAGGCGGGCGCCCTCGCCGGCGGAGATGCCGATGTCGAAGCGGTCCCCGCCAGCAATGCCGCCGGCGGTGTTGACGAACATGGCGGAGAGGCCGTCATCTTCCGGTGACGGAAAGCGGACGCGCAGCGAGCCTGACTCGTGCAGGTCGCCGCGGCGGGTCGCGCCGTCCTTGCGATGCACCGCGAACCGCACCACTCCCTGGGCGCGGTTTGCCGCAAACGTCGCCGCTGCCGCGCCTGCGATCCCGCTCCGCATTCCCCCGACGCTCCCTTCGCACGCCACGAAGGGCGGCGTTACATCCTGTTCACAGCGCCATCTGGCGGCTGATCTCGGCGGGATCGAGGCTTGCGCGGTCGCAGGCATATTTCACCGCACCCCGGTCCATCACGGCAAAACTGTCGCCGAGTTCGCAGGCAAAGTCGAGATATTGTTCGACCAGCACGATGGCGATGTTGCCGAGGTTGCGCAGATAGGAGATGGCGCGGCCGATATCCTTGATGATCGAGGGCTGGATGCCCTCGGTCGGCTCGTCGAGCAGCAGCAGTTTTGGCCGCATCACCAGCGCGCGGCCGATCGCAAGCTGCTGCTGCTGGCCGCCGGAGAGATCGCCGCCGCGGCGGCCCAGCATGGTCTCGAGCACCGGAAACAGCGAGAACACGTCGTCGGGGATGTTGCGATCCTCTCGCTTCAGCGGGCCGAAGCCGGTCTTCAGATTCTCTTCCACCGTCAGCAGCGGGAAGATCTCGCGACCCTGCGGCACGAAGCCGATGCCGCGCCGCGCCCGCTCATAGGGCTTCAGCGCGGTGATGTCCTTGCCGTCGAAATTGATCGCGCCGGAGGCGATCGGATACTGGCCGACCATGGCGCGCAGCAGCGAGGTCTTGCCGACGCCGTTGCGGCCGAGCACGCAGGTGACTTTGCCGGGCTCGGCGGTCAGCGACACGCCGCGCAGCGCCTGCGCCGCGCCGTAATAGAGATTGATGTTGTCGACCTTCAGCATCGCTAGCGCCCCAGATACACTTCGACCACCCGCTCGTTCGACGACACCTGGTCGATCGAACCTTCGGCGAGCACCGAGCCTTCGTGCAGGCAGGTCACCTTGACGCCGAGCTCGCGCACGAAGGTCATGTCGTGCTCGACCACCATGATGGTGTGGTTCTTGTTGATCTCTTTCAGCAGCTCCGCGGTCAGATGGGTCTCGACGTCGGTCATCCCGGCGACCGGCTCGTCGACCAGCAGCACCTTGGGGTCCTGCGCCAGCAGCATGCCGATCTCGAGCCACTGCTTCTGGCCGTGCGACAGGCTGCCGGCGAGGCGGTTGCGCGCCTCGGTCAGGCGGATGGTCTCGAGCACCTTGTCGATCCGCTCGGACTCGGCCTTGCTGCCGCGCCAGAACAGCGTGCCGCGCACGGAATGATCGACATTGAGCGCGAGCAGCAGATTGTCCTGTATGGTCTGGCTCTCGAACACCGTCGGCTTCTGGAATTTCCGGCCGATGCCGAGCTCGGCGATGCGGGTTTCATCGAGCCTCGTCAGGTCGACGGTGCCATCGAACAGCACGGTGCCCTCGTCCGGCTTGGTCTTGCCGGTGATGATGTCCATCATCGTGGTCTTGCCGGCGCCGTTCGGGCCGATGATGGCGCGCATCTCGCCGGGCGCGAGCGTCAGCGACAGATTGTTGATGGCGTGGAAGCCGTCGAACGAGACGTGCACGCCGTCGAGATACAGCATGGCGGAGGTGGCGCGGGTATCCATGACGTTCATCGGTCTACTCCGCCGGGTTCGGTGCGCCGACGCCGTCTTCGCGCGCGGCACTCGCCTCGTCGGCTGCGATCCCCGCGCCGCGCCGCGTCTCACGCCAGCTGTTGAAGGTGCCGACGATGCCCTTTGGCAAGAGCAGTGTGACCAGGATGAACAGCGCGCCCAGCATGAACAGCCAGTACGGCGCCAGCGGCCCCGAGGTGAAGAACGTCTTGGCGTAGTTGACGACGACGGCGCCGAGCGCCGCCCCGATCAGCGTGCCGCGTCCGCCGACCGCGACCCAGATCACCGCCTCGATCGAGTTGGCCGGCGCGAACTCGCTCGGATTGATGATGCCGACCTGCGGCACATAGAGCGCGCCGGCGACGCCGGCCATGCAGGCCGACAGCGTGAACACGAACAGCTTGTAGGATTCGACGCGGTAGCCGAGGAAACGGGTGCGGCTTTCGGCATCGCGCACCGCGATCAGCACCTTGCCGAGCTTCGAGGTCACGATCGCGCGGCAGATCAGGAACGCGATGATCAGGGCCACGCAGCTCAGCAGGAATAGCGCGGCGCGAGTGCCTTCGGCCTGCACGTTGAAGCCGAGGATGTCCTTGAAATCGGTCAGGCCGTTGTTGCCGCCGAAGCCGAAATCGTTGCGGAAGAACGCCAGCAGCAGCGCGTAGGTCATCGCCTGCGTGATGATCGACAGATAGACGCCGGTGACGCGCGAGCGGAAGGCGAGCCAGCCGAAGCAGAAGGCGAGCAGGCCCGGCACCAAGAGCACCATCAGCGCCGCAAAGGCGAACTTGTCGAAGCCGTACCAGTACCAGGGCAGCTTGTCCCAGTTCAGGAACACCATGAAGTCGGGCAGGATCGGGTTGCCGTAGACACCGCGGCTGCCGATCTGGCGCATCAGGTACATACCCATCGCGTAGCCGCCGAGCGCGAAGAATGCTCCATGACCAAGCGAAAGAATCCCGCAATAGCCCCAGATCAGATCGATCGAGAGCGCAAGGATGGCGTAGCAGACATACTTGCCCCACAGCGCCACCAGATAGGTCGGCACCTGGAACATCGAGCCCTGCGGCAGCAGCAGGTTCGACAGCGGGATCAGCACGCCGACCGCGGCGACGAGCAGGACGAACGCGGTCGCTGCGCGGTCGAGCGAGCGGGTCAGGATGTGCGGTGTCATGCTTCCACCGCCCGGCCCTTGAGCGCGAACAGGCCGCGCGGCCGCTTCTGGATGAACAGGATGATCAAGACCAGGATCGCGATCTTGCCGAGCACCGCGCCGGCCACCGGCTCCAGGAACTTGTTGGCGATACCGAGCGTGAAGGCGCCGACCAGCGTGCCCCAGAGATTGCCGACGCCGCCGAACACCACGACCATGAATGAGTCGATGATGTAGCTCTGGCCGAGATTCGGGCTGACATTGTCGATCTGCGACAGCGCCACGCCGGCGATGCCGGCGATGCCCGAGCCGAGCCCGAAGGTCAGCGCGTCGACGCGCGAGGTCGCGATCCCCATCGAGGCCGCCATGCGGCGGTTCTGCGTCACCGCACGCATCTCAAGCCCGAGCGCGGTGTAGCGCAGCATCGCGAGCAGGATCGCGAACACCGCGAGCGTGAAGCAGAGGATCCAGAGCCGGTTATAGGTGATGGTGATCTGGCCGAGCTCGAAGGCGCCGCTCATCCAGGAGGGATTGCCGACCTCGCGGTTGGTCGGGCCGAACGCGGTGCGCACCGCCTGCTGCAGCACCAGCGACAGCCCCCAGGTCGCAAGCAATGTCTCCAGCGGGCGGCCGTAGAGGAAGCGGATGATGGTGCGCTCGATCAGGACGCCGATGAAGCCGGCGACCAGGAACGCGAGCGGCACGGCGATCAGCAGCGAATAGTCGAACAACGCCGGATAACGGGTCCGGATCACCTCCTGCACCACGAAGGTGGTGTAGGCCCCGAGCATCACCATCTCGCCATGCGCCATGTTGATGACGCCCATCACGCCGAAGGTGATGGCCAGGCCGATCGCGGCGAGCAGCAGCACCGAGCCGAGCGACAGGCCGTACCAGGCGTTCTGCACCATCGACCACATCGCCAGATTGCTCTGGATCGAGGACACCGCGCTGGCGGCGGCCTTGGCGACCAGCGGCGGCTGATCGCCGAGCCCGGTGAGCAGCGCCAGCGCCTCCTGGTCGCCGCGCGCCTTGACCACGGCGATCGCATCGAGCTTGTCGCTGTCTGTCGCATCCGACTTGAACAGGATGATGGCGGCGCGGGCCTCGGCGAAGGCCTGCTTGATCGGCTTGACGCTCTCCTTGGCGAGCGCGCTCTCCACCGTCGGCAGCAAATTCTCTTCGTGACTCCTGAACACCGATTGCGCCGCGCCGAGCCGCTTGGCCGGATCCGGCGACAGCAGCGTCAGGCCGCCGAGCGCGGCCTCGACGGTGCGGCGCAGGCGGTTGTTGAGCCGGACGGCGGCGGCGTTGTCGGGCAGCTTGTCGACGGCGGCACCCGTGGCGGCGTCGACGATCTTGCCGTCGGTCTGGGTGATGAAGACCTTCTTGCTGTCGGGATCGGCCGACAGCCGGCCGTCCTGCAGCGCGCTGATGATGGGCGAGGCCAGCGCATTGCCCGATGCGGCGATCTCGCCGATCGCGACCTCGGTGTCGGAGAACTCGTCATTGGCGAATTTGGCGACCGAATCCTCGAACGGGCCGGCCAGCGCCGGCACAGCAAGGCAGCTCAGCAGCAGGATCGAGAGACAAAGCGCACGAAAGCGATCAATACAAATGGCAAACACGTCAGAACCCCGGCAGGAGTGGGAGGAGAAGGCGGCGAGCGGTGCCGCCTTCTCCAGTGTTGGAAGGTTGTGTTGTGTCGTTGATCAGCTCAGGAGCTTACGAGCCTTTCAGCTCAAGAGCCCTGGCCGCCGCACTTGTTGGTCTTGGTGTTGTAATTGCCGCACTTCTTGCCGACCCAATCGCCGATCAGGTCCTTGGAGCCTTCAAGCTCCTTCGACCAGGCGTCGCCGGCCACCAGGCCCGGGGTCTTCCAGACCACGTCGAACTGGCCGTTGCCCTTGATCTCGCCGATGAACACCGGCTTGGTGATGTGGTGGTTGGGCAGCATCTTCGACATGCCGCCGGTCAGGTTCGGCGCCTCGGTGCCCGGGAGCGCGTCGATCACCTTGTCCGGATCGGTCGACTTCACCTTCTCGACCGCCTTCACCCACATGTTGAAGCCGATGTAGTGCGCTTCCATCGGATCGTTGGTCACGCGCTTCGGATTCTTGGTGTAGGCCTGCCACTCCTTGATGAACTTCTCGTTCGCCGGGGTCTTGATCGACTCGAAGTAGTTCCAGGCGGCGAGATGGCCGAGCAGCGGCTTGGTGTCGATGCCGGCGAGTTCTTCTTCGCCGACCGAGAACGCGACCACCGGAATGTCGGTCGCCTTGATGCCCTGGTTGCCGAGCTCCTTGTAGAACGGAACGTTGGCGTCGCCGTTGATGGTGGAGACCACGGCGGTCTTCTTGCCGGCCGAGCCGAACTTCTTGATGTCGGCGACGATGGTCTGCCAGTCGGAGTGACCGAAAGGCGTGTAGTTGATCATGATGTCGTCCTGGGCGACGCCCTTGGACTTCAGATAGGCTTCCAGGATCTTGTTGGTGGTGCGCGGATAGACGTAGTCGGTGCCGGCCAGCACCCAGCGCTTCACCTTCTCTTCCTTCATCAGATAGTCGACCGCGGGAATCGCCTGCTGGTTCGGCGCCGCGCCGGTGTAGAACACGTTGCGCTCGGACTCCTCGCCCTCATACTGCACCGGATAGAACAGGATGTTGTTCAGCTCCTTGAACACCGGCAGCACGGACTTGCGCGACACCGAGGTCCAGCAGCCGAACACCACCGCGACCTTGTCCTTGGTGATCAGCTCGCGGGCTTTTTCGGCGAACAGCGGCCAGTTCGAGGCGGGATCGACCACGACGGGCTCGAGCTTCTTGCCAAGCACGCCGCCCTTCTTGTTCTGCTCGTCGATCAGGAAAAGGATCGTGTCCTTCAGCGTGGTTTCGCTGATGGCCATGGTGCCCGACAGCGAGTGAAGGATACCGACCTTGATGGTGTCGTCGGCCGCTTGCGCGGGCGCGAAGGGCGAGGACGCAGCCAGGCCCAAAACCAGGCCGGCCGTCGCCGCGAGCGCGCGGCGGCGGGTCATCGTCGCTATTCCGTGAGTAAGCTGAGTAAGCATGAAATGTCGTCTCCCTGACGCAGGCGTGAACGCTTGCGAAACGGCCGCATGGCCGCCTGCGGTTAAGGGAATCGCAAGAACTGTGCCACGGTGCGGAGGCACCGTAAGCTGATGAACCAGCTAGATAATTTCACGAGTTCCGGGCAAATACGGAAATCGATTGCATAAACATTGGGCCGCAAAATTGACTGCTGAAAGAGCAGTCAGATTATTTTATGAGCAAAATGGCCATTTTGGCTAAATTTCCGGCACAGCTTTGTGACAGTTTGCGCGCCGGCTCGACGCACTCCGGGCGCCAATCGGGGCGATATCATCCAAACTGGCGATATCATCTTGAAACCGCCCAGTTCCTGGTCCATATCCTCGCCATGCCCGCGACATCGCGGTGCCTTCGCGAGCTGCGTGTTCAAGCTGCCCCAAGCGGCTTCTGGCTCGCCTTTCAGCTAACCCAGCTTGACGCCCCAGACACGCGGGTGTCCCCGAATGCCTTCATACGATTCCGGCCGGTCTTGGCTGGGACGATGACGGCTTTTATGGAAAGAACCACCTTTTGACCTCCTTTCAGGATTTCGGCCTCGCCGATCCCATCGCCCGCGCGCTTCGAGAAGAAAACTATCTCACGCCGACTCCCATCCAGGCCCAGACCATCCCGCTCGCACTTGCCGGCCGCGACGTCGTCGGCATCGCCCAGACCGGAACCGGCAAGACCGCGTCCTTCGCGCTGCCGATCCTGCACCGGCTGCTGGAGAACCGCGTCCGCCCGCAGCCCAAGAGCTGCCGCGTGCTGGTGCTCTCGCCGACCCGCGAACTGTCCGGGCAGATCCTCGACAGCTTCAACACCTATGGCCGCCACATCCGGCTGTCCTCGACGCTCGCCATCGGCGGCGTGCCGATGGGCCGCCAGGTCCGCTCCCTGATGCAGGGCGTCGAAGTGCTGGTCGCTACCCCCGGCCGCCTGCTCGACCTCGTGCAGAGCAACGGGCTGAAGCTCAACCAGGTCGAGTTCCTGGTGCTCGATGAAGCCGACCGCATGCTCGACATGGGCTTCATCAACGACATCCGGAAAATCGTCGCCAAGCTGCCCGTCCGGCGCCAGACGCTGTTCTTCTCGGCCACCATGCCGAAGGACATCGCCGAACTCGCCGAAGCGATGCTGCGCGACCCCGCCCGGGTGGCCGTGACGCCGGTCGCCTCGACCGTGGATCGCATCGCCCAGCGCGCGATCCAGGTCGATTTCGCCGCCAAACCGGCGGTTTTGGCCCAGCTCCTGAAGCAGGAACCGGTCAACCGCGCCCTGGTGTTCACCCGCACGAAGCACGGCGCCGACAAGGTGGTGAAAAGCCTTGCCAAGGCCGGCATCGAGGCCAATGCAATCCACGGCAACAAGTCGCAGAATCACCGCGAGCGTACGCTGGCGGCGTTCCGCTCCGGCGAGATCCGAACCCTGGTGGCGACCGATATCGCCGCCCGCGGCATCGACGTCGACGGCGTCAGCCACGTCGTGAACTTCGACCTGCCCAACATCCCCGAGACCTATGTCCACCGCATCGGCCGTACCGCGCGTGCCGGCGCCGACGGGGTCGCGATCTCGCTGATCGCCGGCGCCGAGGAGATGGGCTATTTGCGCGATATCGAGCGGCTGATCCGGATTACGGTGCCGCGGGAAGACCGCCGCACCCAAGGCGGCTCTTCCGGGGGCCGCGAGGCCGCCGCGCCCGCCCAAGCCACCCATCCGCACCGCGGCGGCCGTTCCGCGCCGCGCGCCCATAATGTTCGTGGGAATGAGGCTGCTCCGGGCACAAAAGGCCCTCGCCGCCGCCGCCGTCGGGGTGGTAATAATGGCGCGCCGCAGACGAACCGGGGCGAGTCGCCGCGTCCGTCGCAGGCCGGCAACAGCGAAGGCATCCAGGGCGTCGCCTTCTTGCATCGCGAGAGCCGGCCTAGTCCGCAACCCAACCGCAACAACCGACCGAAGCACTAGCCGTCGCTCGATCTGGAGAACCATATGGCTAAGGAAGAGCTGATCCAGTTCGAAGGACTGGTGACCGAAATCCTCCCCGACGCCCGTTACCGGGTGCAACTCGACGCCGGACACGAGATCGTCGCCTACACCGCCGGCAAGATGAAGAAAAACCGCATCAAGACGCTGGCCGGCGACCGCGTGACGATCGAAATGTCGCCCTACGATCTCGAAAAGGGCCGCCTGATCTTCCGTCACAAGGACGAACGTCCGAGCGGCGCGCCCGGCGGCCCGCCGCGGGGCGGAGCCCAGCGCGGCGGCCAGTTCCGCCGCCGATAGCGGACTTTGCAACCGCTGCGGGCATGACGTGCCGATGTCCTGCGCAGCAATTGGCCGGCGACCGCGCCGGCCAAAAAATCGCGCACGTCAGGATTGTTTTGAGCCCTTCTATCGAATAATATCCTACCCATCGATTTTCGGCCGGACGACATTAGCCAATACCGGTACAGCCGGTTCAGACGCTGACGACCCTTCCAAAAATTCGATCTCACCACCCCGCCGATCAGCGGGTCTTGAACTTGTATATCTGAGAAGGGACTACCCACGTGAGCATGGGAACCGTGAAGTGGTTTAACGCGACCAAGGGCTACGGCTTCATCCAGCCGGATGAAGGCGGGAACGACGTGTTCGTGCACATCAGTGCAGTCGAGCGCGCCGGCCTTGGCACTCTGCGTGAAGGCCAGAAGATCTCCTACGAGATCGTTGCTGACCGCCGTTCCGGCAAATCCTCGGCCGACAATCTGCGTGCCGCCGGATAAGCCGATTTTCCGGGAGCGCCAAGCTTCGGGAAATTGTCGTTAAAGCATCAAGGGCCGCACCTTCGGGGGCGGCCCTTTTTGTTTGGATATCGAGGTCGTTTGAATCGCCGCGCTGCCGCCGCAGCCTGGAAGCCATTTCGTTCCGATAGAATCGGAACGGGCTCTCGATTCTTGTGTTGAAGCGCTTCTTCACCCGAAGCGGTAACCACTTCGCTTGAGAGCGCTCTAGTAAGTCGAGCAGGTCGTCGGCATCGTGGCGGCGGTCGGGGCGTAGAACACGCAGACAGACTGCCGCGGCCGTGTAAAGGCAACGTCGGTGAGATTGATGCCGCTCTTGGCCATCACGTAGCCGATGGTTGGGACGTATTTGTAGCTGACTTCGCTGAAGATCAGATAGGTGCCCGCGACCAGCAGCGCCGACGGCACGAGGCTCGTCACAATGTCACCCTGGCTGCGGGTCGAGGCCGACAGCGTGGCCTGCGTGGCACCGGAGGCGATCGTGCCGGCCTTGCTCCACTGGATATGCGCGATCTTGGAATTGTCGACGTAGATTTCCGACAACGTGACTTTGGTCGGCGACGCATCGTAGGGCGTCATGATGCCGACGCTGGCGCTGAAGAAATTCTGCAGATCGGAGTCCACCACCTGCGTCGACTGCGAGGTCAGATCTGACGCGGCACGCGCCATCAGCGTGACCTTGCGGTCGACCGCGACACCGGACGAAAACTCGACGGTACCGAAGAACATCACCAGCATCAGCGGCAGGATGAAGGCGAATTCGACGGCGGCGAGGCCCCGGCGGTCATAGCGGAAAGCAACGACAAAGCGCAGCAAGGCTGCAGGCAGCGTTTTCATGACCTTGCTCATGAGCATGTCGTGCCGGCTGTTCCGGAGGGCTCGTTCTTGAATGTCGCGGTCGCGATCAGGAGCCGCTTGCCGTTGGTGAGGTAGGCGGAGCTGAACAGCTTGGTGACAAATATCGGCCACTGGTAGAACAGTCGGACCACCACGACGTCGCCGTCCTTGCCTGGACACCATTTCACCTGACTGGGATCGGTGATCGGCGTGAGGTTGACGGTCGAAAAATTCGTCGCAGGATAGCTGCGCACGTCAACGTAGATGCCGTTCGTGCAATCGAACAACGCGCTGCTGACCTCGCCGCAGACGAATTTCTTGAAATCGTCCTGGCTATAGTTTGCGCCCTGGGCTTGGCCGGTCATGACGAAGCGGGACGAATCCTGCGTCGCCGTCTCGAGCACCTGGCTGGCGAAGAAGATCATCGCCACTTCGATGATCGCAAACAGCAGCGCGAAGAACGGCGGCGCGACCAGCGCGAATTCGACCGCCGTCGCACCACGGCGATTGCGGCGGAAGCGACGGAGGAGGCTCATGAATGAATGAGCGGGCGGCGGCATCAACGACCCCGGATCAACATGGCGGCAGCAACAACCCAAGACTCACTACCCAAGACTCATTGTCGAAGTATTTCGCCGGATCGAGACAGAGCGACCCGATCCGTTAGGCTTTTCTTAATCATGACGGGGACAACTGCGATCGAGGCCGGCTTGTGGAAGCGCCGGCACGCGTCAGTTCTGCGGCTTGCCACCCGCGCCGGACCCGGATGCCTGGCTGCTGAGTGAACCGGCCTGGTCCATGGTCGACTTGAAGTAGGTCTCGCCGTCGCCAAGGGTGATGCGGCGCTGACAGACCGGCATGCAGCTGTAGGTCTCCCGATCGACCCCGCGATAGACAGTGACGAGCTGGTCGGTCGGACCTTCGACCTGGATCTGGCGATCCACCAGCACCTGGCCGGTGCGGTCGAGCGCGATGAAGTTGGTCGCACCGTAGCCCTTGCCGGTCACCACGACGACGCCGCCATTCTGCAAGGTGACGTCGGCAATCAGGGGGTTGCCGACCACGATGGTGGCGATGCCGCCGGGCAGCTTGACGAGCTTGGCCTGGTCGACATTGACCGCAATGCGGTCCGGATCGGGCGCCGCGGTTGCGAATGCGGGCCACAGCAGCACGGCTGCGACCAGCGAGATGAATCCAATGCGCGCGACGGCGCGAATACGTTGGGACTGAAACGACATACTCTACCCCGGGACGTGTACGAGCCGGCAAAAGCGATACGCAGCGGACCGGCGCCCGACGCTGCCAAATCTGACGGCAATTCATTTAAGAAGAGCAAAAATCGACCGCCGAATTGCGCGGATGTCGCGACTTCCGGAGCGGATCAGTCGGCGGCCTCGTAACCCCCGGGAAAATACCGATCCCGCCGGGACAGCCGCAACCTAGCCGGTCGCACGCACATGGATCACGACGCGGTCGTCGGCGTAGAGGCGCCGCCAGCCGTCGATGTGATCGAGCAATTTGGAGGCCGGCGTCGCCGGGTCGAGCATCACCGCGTCGATGTCGTAGGCCTTGAGCAGATCGAGGAAGCCGCCGACATCCTTGAGCTGGAGCGCACGGTAATAATCCATCTCGAACTTTTCGCCGTAGAGCTCGGCACGGCCGTCGACGAACACCGGCACCTGACGCCAGATCAGGTAGCCGCCGAACTGCAGATCGTGGAGCACGCGCCGCGCCCTGTACGCCTTCAGCGCGTCGACCGCAGCAGCCGGCGAGTGGATCGGCGGCGGCGATATGGTCTGGCGCGCCGCAACGATCGCCGTCGAGACGCACAGCGCGGCGATCAGCATGGCCGCCGGCGCGGCCTTCAGCCGGACGGCGCTCACGGCACGCAGGCCGAACTGGGTTGCCACCGGGGTGAGCGCAGCCAGCGGCAGCAGCAAGGCGAACAGCTCGAGATTGCGGACATGGGACAGCGCCATGTGCAGCAAGCCCAGCACCAGGGCGATCCGCGGCAGCGGCAGCTTCACCCCGCAATAGAGCGCTGCGCCGATCAGGCCGAGAATCGACAGCTCGAACGCATCGACCTGGCTGAAGTTCGCCGGCATCCATTCCGCAATGAGATGCAGCAGTTCGCCGAGGTTCAGTATCTTCAGCGAGGCCAGGATCGAACCCCAGCCATAGGGCGTGACGCAGCATGCGGCCAGCGCACCGATGCCGAATGCCGCCCAGCGCAGCGCCAGCTGCACCCGTTGCACAGGCAGGGCATTCCACATCGCGTCGAGCGCGAAGGCGCCGGCCAGCACCAGCCCGAACAGGAAGCCGCCATGCAGGTTGGCCCAGAGCGCGATCAGCGGCAGCAGCCAGACCGAGGGCGCCGCGCGGCGCTCGCTGGCAACCATCAGGCCGTTGGCCCACACCAGCATAATCGGCAGCACCAGCACATGCGGACGGGCGAGTAGATGCCCGCATGTCAGCACCAGCGCCGCGAGCGCGATCAGGCTCGCATGGATCGTCGGCACGGCGCGGCTGAGGATCGCGGTGAGCAGCGCAAAGGTGGCGGCGCCGCAGGCGGCGGCCAGCGCCGCCGGTCCGGTCCAGCCGGCAAGGTCATAGGCCTTCGCGAACAGCACCTGCGCCACCCAGGACGACGACACCCATGGCTCGCCCGCCTTGGTGAAGGAATAGATGTCGACCGACGGCAGTGCGCGATGGTCGAGGATCCAGCGGCCGACGGCAATCTGCCAGTAGGTGTCGGAGTCGGCGAGCAGCCGGTCGCCGACGATCAGCAGCAGCGCGTAGACGCCGCACGCCATCCAGAACCAGGCCGGGACCTCGGCGAGTACGGCGGTCCTGGCCTGCGGGACGGCTGCGGTCTCAGCACTCATGCGGACACAGACCGGTTGATGACGTCAATGCCGGAACGGATAGGCCAGCTGCCCGCCGATTTCCGCCGGCACGCCCTGCTCGGCGTCGACGCCGTAATCGTCCGGCAGCTTGCCTTCGGGCATCCGGAACGTTCCGAACAGAATGTCCCAGAGCGGAAACGTGCCGGCGAAATTGGTGTCGCCGCCTTCTTCCAGCGCGGTGTGATGCCAGCGGTGAAACACCGGCGTGGCGATCACATATCTGAACGGGCCGAGCGTCCAGTTCAGATTGGCGTGCACGAATGCCGAGTGGAATGTGGTGAACGGGCCGACCCACAGCATGATGTTCGGCGAGATGCCGGCCATCAGCAGGATGACGTCGACCGTGATCGTGCCGATCAGGAGATTGACGGGATGGAAGCGCGCCGCCGAGATCCATTCCAGATCCTCGGAGGAGTGATGAATGGCGTGGTACTTCCAGAAGGCGCCGCCGTGAAACATCCGGTGCAGCCAGTACAGCATGAAGTCGGACGCGACCAGGAAGATGATCGACTGCATCCAGAGCGGCAGCTGCGCCAGCGGGCCATGCCCGTTCTCATAGAATGCAATCAGCTCGTCGGCGCCGTGCACGTTGAAGACCGCGGCCGCGCCGACCACCAGCAGTCCGATGCGCAGCACGCGGGCGAACACCGGCACGAAGAACCAGTAACAGATGTCGGTGACCAGCTCGCGCTTCTGCCACCACGGCTTGCCGGGATTGCAGGCCCAGTAATGAGTGAGCACCGTGAAGAACAGTGCCAGCGCGATCGTGATCGGCACCACCCGCATCATCGTCTGGCCGAGCATCTCGATGACTTCGATCGGAAGGGTGGACATTGGCAGCCTCATTTCACGGAAGCCCCATGAGTATAGCTGTGCGCTTAAGGAGCCGTGAATGGATGCCGGCAGCGGCCGCTCCGGAAACAATCCGCAATTTTAGCAGGCCGTTTAATCCCAAATTTACTGTGCGCAACAACAGCGGGTTCCCCCGAAGTTTATGCAATCAAATTAACTGCACCGAAATCGTCCAACCGTAGGGTGCCGCAATGGTCACGGTGCTGAGAACGCCGGCGAGACCAAATCTAGTTCGACCAGCCACGTGTACACAGGAGTGATTTTATGAAGAACCTCGTTTCGCGCTTCGTGAAGGACGAGTCCGGCGCGACCGCCATCGAGTACGGCCTGATTGCCACCGGCATCGCCATCGCGATCATCGCTGCGGTCAACGGCGTCGGCTCGAAGCTCTCGGGTACCTTCAACTCGATCTCGGGTTCGCTGAAGTAAGCCGGATCCTGCGAATTCGCATCAAAGGTCCCGGCAGCCCCGGGACCTTTGCTATTTGTCGGGGACCGATCGGCTCGTTTTGAGGGCGCCGACGATCCTTTCCCGATTATTCACCATTGGCCGCTAGCGTCGGGTCTCGACCGCAGCTCCAGCTTGACGGCATGAATCCATGATCCTCGACATCGCCCGCTTGATGCTGTTTCCGGCCCTGATGGCCTTCGCGGCGGCGAGCGATCTGTTGACCATGACGATCCCGAACCGGATCTCGCTGGCGCTGGTGGCCGGCTTCTTCGTGCTGGCGCCGCTGACCGGGATGGGCGTCCACGAGATCCTCACCCACGCCGGCGCCGGTGCGCTGGTGCTGGTGGTGGCGTTCGGCATGTTTGCGATGGGCTGGGTCGGAGGCGGCGACGCCAAGGTCGCGGCCGCGGCCGGCCTCTGGTTCGGGTTCGAGCATCTGCTCCCCTATCTGGTGTTCGCGTCGCTGTTCGGCGGGGCGCTGACGGTGCTGCTGCTGCAACTGCGACAATGGCCGCTGCCCTACCCGCTTGCGTCCCAGGCCTGGCTGAGCCGCCTGCACGACAAGCAGACCGGAATCCCCTACGGCATTGCGCTCGCCCTCGGCGCCCTGCTGATCTATCCCGAGACGGACTGGATCAAGACGATCGATCTCGCGCACTTCGCCATGCGCTGAAAAGGCGGGCGGTAACCGCCCGTTAAGGCGATTTAGATACGCCTCATTAACCATGCTTTGACGAATAGCTGGTCAACTCCCATCACGGCGGCGGCAGCGTCGCGGCGTCATGTGGAAAGTGAAGCGTAATGGATAGGGCCCGCATTCTGGTCTTGGCAATTGCAGGCTGCGCCGGCATTGCGGCGCTCTATTTGGCAAGCGGAGGCGAGGACAAGCCGGCGCCTCCTCCGCCGGTCGCGCAATTGCCTACCGTCGACATCCTGGTCGCGCGCACCGACATCGGTCTCGGCCAGGCGGTGAAGCCCGAGGATGTGCAGTGGCAGACCTGGCCGGCCGCGACCGCCAGCGCCAGCTTCATGCGCAAGGACAGCAACGCCGATGCGATCAAGGACGTCACCGGCTCGATCGCACGCGCCCCGTTCATCCAGGGTGAACCGATTCGCGAACAGAAGCTGGTCAAGGCCGACGGCAGCGGCTTCATGGCCGCAATCCTGCCCACCGGCATGCGGGCGGTATCGACCGAAATCTCGCCCGAGACCGGCGCCGGCGGCTTCATCCTGCCGAACGACCGGGTCGACGTCCTGCTCTCGAAGCGGGACAAGAATCCGGACCGCAACGGCGCCGACATCGTCAACTCCGAGGTCATCCTGACCAACGTTCGCGTGCTCGCGATCGACCAGGCGCCGAAGGAGAAGGACGGCACCAACGCACTGATCGGCAAGACGGTGACGCTGGAGCTGAAGCCCGAACAGACCGAGACGCTGGCGCGCGCGCGCCAGAGCGGCGTCCTGTCGCTGGCGCTGCGCAGCATCGCCGACAACAACGCGCCCGAGACCAAGACCGACGACACCCGTAAGCGCGGTGAGACGATCAACGTCATCCGCTTTGGCGTTGCCAACCAGGCAACGATGCAGAAGTGACCATGAGGATACACGTGATGATGGGCGGGGCAACTCAACGGACAATGCGGACCTTCATGGTCCGCGCTTTGTCGTTCTCGGCCGTCACGGCGTTTACGCTCAACCCGGCGCTGACGCCGGTGATCGCAAGCGACTACCGCGCCGCGCCCGCACCTGCCGCGTCGGCCGATGGCGGCCAGATGAATGCCCGTTTCCTCGCACTCGGCGTCGGCAAATCGATCGTGATCGATCTGCCGAGGGACATCAAGGACGTGCTGGTCGCCGATCCCAAGATCGCCAACGCCGTGGTCCGCTCGGCGCAACGCGCCTACATCATCGGCGCGGCGGTCGGCCAGACCAACATCGTGTTCTTCGACGCAGCCGGACAGCAGATCGCGGCCTATGACATCGCGGTCAAGCGCGACCTCAACGGCGTGCGCGCTGCACTGCGGGCGGCGCTGCCGAATGCCGATATCCAGATCGAGGGCGTCGGCGAGGGCGTCATGCTGACCGGAAGCGCGGCGAGCCCGATCGAGGCACAGCAGGCCGCCGACATCGCCACGCGCCTGGTCGGCAGCGCCGACAAGGTCGTGAACTCCATTGCGGTTCGCGGCCGCGACCAGGTGATGCTGAAAGTCACCGTTGCCGAAGTCTCGCGCAGCCTGATCAAGCAGCTCGGCATCGACCTCACGGCAAACCTCAATTACGGCACGGCGGTGGTGAAGTTCGCCAACGCCAACCCGTTCACGGCGAACAATGCTCCGCTGGTGCCCAACAACGCGATCACCACGTCGTTCGGCTCGTCGGTGTCGGCAACGATCCGAGCCATGGAGAGCGCCGGTGTCGTGCGGACGCTCGCCGAACCGAACCTGACCGCGATCTCGGGCGAATCGGCGACCTTCATCTCGGGCGGCGAATTCCCGATTCCGACCGGCGTGACCTGTCAGACCACGACGTCAGGCGCGATCGGACAGTGCGTTCAGACCGTCAGCTTCAAGAAATTCGGCATCTCGCTCAACTTCACGCCGGTGGTGCTGACCGAGGGACGGATCAGCCTGCGCGTGATGACCGAGGTGTCCGAAGTCTCGACCGAGAACTCGCTGACCGGCGGCGCCAATGGAACGACGATCCCCTCGATCAAGACCCGCCGCGCCGAAACCACGCTGGAAATTCCCTCGGGCGGCTCGATGGCGATGGCCGGCCTGATCCAGGACCAGACCAAGCAGGCGATCAACGGCCTGCCCGGGCTGGCGTCGCTGCCGGTGCTCGGCACGCTGTTCCGCAGCCGCGACTTCGTGAACAACCAGACCGAACTGATGGTGCTGGTGACGCCCTATATCGTCCGCGCGGTGGCGCAGAAGGACCTGTCGCGTCCGGATGACGGCTTCGCCAACGCCTCCGATCCGCAGGCCGACCTGCTGGGCAGCCTCAATCGCATCTATGGAGCGCCCGGCCGCACCACCGAGCCGGCGCGGAATTACCGCGGCACCTACGGCTTCATTACCGACTGAGGCGGACGATGACACAGACCACATCCAGGACACCCGCCGAACACAAGCGCAGCATCGGCCTGGCCGGCGCGCTGGTCGGCCTTGCCATGACACTCGGCGCCTGCCAGCACGCCGCCGACAACAGCTTTGCGATGGTGAACTCGCCGGCCGACTATCGCGAGCGTCATCCGATCGCGGTCACCGAAGCCGATCGCTCGATCGTGGTCTTTGTCGGGCGCAGCCGCGGCGGCCTGACCGCGGAGCAGCGCGCCGAGGTGATGGGGATGGCGCAGGACTGGATGCGCGAAGGCACCGGCGCCGTCACCATCGACGTGCCCGCCGACACGCCGAACGCGCGCTCCGCCCAGGAATCCCTGCGCGAAATCCAGGCGACCTTCACCGCCGCCGGCGTGCCGCCGCGCGGGATCTTGGTTCGCAAATATCGTCCCGACGATCCGCGCCAGATGCCCGCGATCCGCGTCAACTATCCGAAGATGAAGGCGGTCGCCGGACCGTGCGGCCTGTGGCCGGAAGATCTCGGTCCGTCGATCCACAACGGGTCCTACAACGAAAACAAGCAGTACTACAATTTCGGTTGCGCCAATCAGCGCAACCTCGCGGCCATGGTCGAGGACCCGACCGACCTCGTGCAGCCGCGCGCGGAGACCCCTGCCTACACGGCGCGTCGCAGTATCGCCTTCGACAAATATCGCAAGGGCACCGCCACCGCCACGAATTATCCCGAGTCCGACAGGGCCAAGCTAAGCGACACAGGAAAATGATAACCTACGCGCAGCAAAACTCCGAAGAGCAGACGGACGCCCCGCCGCAGGCCGTGGACGACCATATTGCTCCGGCGCCGCGGGTTTCCGTCCAGGCGTTCTGCGAAACCGTCGAGACCGCCGCCGCGGTCCAGTCGGCGGGCGAGGATCGCCGGCTGGCCAAGGCCCACCTGAAGATCCAGATGGGCGGCATGGCGGCCGCCATCGAGGCCTATCGCTCCGCGCCGACGCCCAACGTCATCATCCTCGAGACCGAGGGCCGCAGCGACGTGCTGGCCGGCCTGGATCAGCTTGCCACGGTGTGCGACGCCGGCACCCGCGTGGTGGTGATCGGCCGGGTCAACGACGTCACGCTGTATCGCGAGCTGGTGCGCCGCGGCGTCAGCGACTACGTGATCGCGCCGGCGCATGCGATCGACGTGGTGCGCGCGGTCTGCAACCTGTTCTCGGCGCCGGAAGCCAAGGCGGTCGGCCGCATCGTCGCCGTGGTCGGCGCGAAGGGCGGCGTCGGCGCCTCGACGATCGCGCATAATGTCGCCTGGGCGATCGCCCGCGATCTGGCGCTGGATTCCGTGGTCGCCGACCTCGACCTCGCGTTCGGCACTGCCGGACTCAACTACAACCAGGACCCGGCGCAGGGCATCGCGGATGCCGTGTTCTCGCCGGATCGCGTCGATACCGCCTTCGTCGACCGCCTGCTGTCGAAATGCACCGACCATCTGAGCCTGCTGGCGGCGCCGGCGACGCTCGACAAGGTCTACGATTTCGGCGCCGAGGCGTTCGATGCGATCTTTGATACGCTGCGCACCACGATGCCCTGCATCGTGCTCGACGTGCCGCATCAATGGTCCGGCTGGACCAAGCGCGCGCTGATCGCGGCCGACGACATCCTGATCGTGGCGGCGCCCGACCTCGCCAATCTGCGCAACGCCAAGAACATGTTCGACCTGTTGAAGGCGTCGCGGCCGAACGACCGCGCGCCGCTGTACTGCCTGAACCAGGTCGGCGTGCCGAAGCGTCCGGAGATCGCAGCCGGCGAGTTCGCCAAGGCGATCGAAAGCCAGCCGATCGCGGCCATCCCGTTCGATCCGCAGATCTTCGGTTCGGCCGCCAATAACGGCCAGATGATCGCGGAGATTTCCGCCAATCACCGCGCGGTGGAGCTGTTCCTGCAGATGGCGCAGCGGCTGACAGGCCGCGGCGAGACCAAGAAGCCGAGGGGGTCCTTCCTGTCGCCCCTGCTCGAAAAGCTGCGGTCCAAATAGTGGTCCGCGTGGAGTCAAGACGTCGTGTTTGGTAAGCGTAGCGGAAACGATGGGGACGTGCGGGCACCCAAGCCCGCTTTTCAGACACCGGAGCCTGCCGGCCCGTCGACCATGCCGCGCGAGTCCGCGGCACCGACGATCTCGTCGCCACCGCTGGCACCTAGCAAGCCGCCGCCCGCTCCCGCCGTCGAAGCCCGCCGCTCCGACAACTACTACCAGGTCAAGGCGACGATCTTCGGCGCCCTGATCGAGGCGATCGACCTGGCCCAGCTTGCCAAGCTGGACAGCGAATCGGCGCGCGAGGAAATCCGCGACATCGTCAACGAGATCATCGCGATCAAGAACATCGTGATGTCGATCGCCGAGCAGGAAGAGCTGCTCGACGACATCTGCAACGACGTGCTCGGCTACGGCCCGCTCGAGCCGCTGCTGTCGCGCGACGACATCGCCGACATCATGGTCAACGGCGCGGGCACGGTGTTCATCGAAGTCGCCGGCAAGATCCAGCGCACCGGAATCCGCTTTCGCGACAACCAGCAGCTGCTCAACATCTGCCAGCGCATCGTCAGCCAGGTCGGCCGGCGCGTCGACGAATCCTCGCCGATCTGCGACGCCCGCCTCGCCGACGGCTCGCGCGTCAACGCCATCGTGCCGCCGCTGGCGATCGACGGGCCCGCGCTCACCATCCGAAAATTCAAGAAGGACAAGCTGACGCTGGAGCAGCTCGTCAAGTTCGGCGCCATCACGCCGGAAGGGGCGACCATCCTGCAGATCATCGGCCGGGTCCGCTGCAACGTGATCATCTCCGGCGGCACCGGCTCGGGCAAGACCACGCTGCTGAACTGCCTGACCAACTATATCGAGCACGACGAACGCATCATCACCTGCGAAGACGCTGCCGAACTTCAGCTGCAGCAGCCGCATGTGGTGCGGCTGGAAACCCGGCCGCCGAACATCGAAGGCGAAGGTCAGGTGACGATGCGCGAGCTGGTGCGCAACTGCCTGCGTATGCGCCCCGAGCGGATCATCGTCGGCGAAGTCCGCGGACCCGAGGCGTTCGACCTGTTGCAGGCGATGAACACCGGCCATGACGGCTCGATGGGCACGCTGCACGCCAATAATCCGCGCGAAGCGCTGTCGCGCTGCGAATCCATGATCACCATGGGCGGATTCTCGCTGCCGTCGCGGACCATTCGCGAGATGATCTGCGCCTCGGTCGACATCATCGTGCAGGCCGCGCGCCTGCGCGACGGTTCGCGCCGCATCACCCACATCACCGAGGTGATGGGCATGGAAGGCGACACCATCATCACCCAGGACATCTTCCTGTACGACGTGGTCGGGGAAGACGCCAACGGCAAGATCATCGGCAAGCATCGCTCGACCGGCATCGGCCGGCCGCGTTTCTGGGAGCGTGCCCGCTACTACAATGAAGAGAAGCGGCTGGCGGCGGCGCTCGACGCCTCCGACGCACCCGCGCCGGTCTAGGGAGACGCCGGATGCAGATGCAGATGCTTGCTCTCGCCTTCCTCGCCGCCACCACCGTGGGCGGCCTCGCCTGGGTGTTCCTGTATCCTTACCTCTCCGGAGAGAAGAAGGCCGAGTCGCGCCGCGCATCGGTTGCGCGCAGCGAGCCCTCGACGACCCGGACGGCCGACCGCACGCAGCGTTCGCGCCGCGAGCAGGTCGAAGGATCGTTGAAGGAACTCGAGGCCCGCCGGCAAAAGGACAAGAAGGTCCCGCTCGGCATGCGCATCTCGCAGGCCGGGCTGGAATGGTCCGAGCAGAAATTCTGGATGATCTCCGGCGCCCTCGGCCTGTTCGGGTTCGGCGTGGCATTCTTGGTCGGCGGCGGCCTGCTCGGCGCGGCCGGCATCGGCTTTGCGATGGGTCTCGGCCTGCCGCGCTGGCTGCTCGGCTTCCTGAAGAAGCGGCGGGAGAAGGCCTTCCTGAAAGCGCTGCCCGATGCCGTCGACGTCATCGTGCGCGGCATCAAGGCCGGCCTGCCGCTGTTCGAATCGCTCAAGGCTGTGGTCAACGATGCGCCGGAACCGCTGCGCAGCGAGTTTCTCGCGATCATCGAGACCCAGGCGATCGGCATGCCGCTCGGCGAGGCCTGCGCCCGGCTCTATGAACGCATGCCGCTGCCGGAGGCGAACTTCTTCGGCATCGTGATCGCGATCCAGCAGAAGTCCGGCGGCAACCTGTCGGAAGCGCTCGGCAACCTGTCACGGGTGCTGCGTGACCGCAAGAAGATGGCCGAGAAGATCCAGGCGATGTCGATGGAAGCGAAGGCCTCCGCCGGCATCATCGGCTCGTTGCCGCCGATCGTGATGATCCTCGTGTTCCTGACGACGCCGGACTACATCGCCCTGCTCTGGACCAACTCGATGGGACAGCTGATGCTGGTCGCCTGCGCGCTTTGGATGACATGCGGCGTCCTGGTGATGAAGAAGATGATCAACTTCGATTTCTGACGGTGCAGCATGATTGATATTCTGGTTGCCAAGCTCCACGACGTCAGGTTCATGACCATGCTGCTTGCCTTCTTCGCGGCAAGCGCGACGGTCTATACGCTGGTGATGCCGCTGCTCGCCGGCGGCGATCTCAACAAGCGCATGAAGGCGGTGGCCAGCGAGCGCGAACGGCTCCGGCAGCGCGAACGCGAACGGCTCTCCAAGACGGAGAAGGTGGCACTGCGGCAAACGCCGAAGCAGGTCGTCTCCAGGGTGGTGGACGACCTCAACCTCACCAAATGGCTGGCCCAGGAAGCAGCGCTCGAGAAGCTCGTGATGGCGGGCTATCGCGGCCACGCGCCCTACGTCACCTTCCTGTTCGCCCGCGCGGTGACGCCGATCGTGCTGCTGCTCGGCGCCATCATCTATACGTTCTTCATCGCCCGGCGCCGGCTGGTCGCTCACGATCAAGATCGGCATTTGCGTCGCCGCGGCCTATGCCGGCCTGCAGGCGCCGATGCTGTTCCTGAAGAACGCGATCTCCAAGCGTCAGCTCCAGATCAAGCGTGCCTTCCCTGATTCGCTGGATCTGCTGCTGATCTGCATCGAATCAGGCATGTCGGTCGAGGTCGCGTTCCGCAAGGTGGCCAACGAGATCGCCGGACAGTCGATCGCGCTGTCGGAGGAGTTCGCGCTGACCACCGCGGAACTGTCCTATCTACAGGACCGCAAGTCCGCCTACGAGAACCTGGCGCGCCGCACCGGGCTCGAGGGCGTCAAGTCGGTGTGCATGGCCTTGCAGCAGTCGGAACGCTACGGCACGCCGCTCGGCCAGAGCCTGCGCGTGATGGCGCAGGAAAACCGCGACATGCGCATGAACGAGGCCGAGAAGAAGGCGGCGGCATTGCCGCCCAAGCTGACCGTGCCGATGATCCTGTTCTTCCTGCCCTGCCTGTTCATCGTGATCCTCGGGCCGTCCTACATCAAGATCGCCACGATGCATTGAATTTGCGCGACGACGCATACGAGAACGCCCGGCATTGCCGGGCGTTTCTCTTTGTGCGTATGGGGCACGGGTATCGCGAAGCTGCAAGAGGTGACGTTAGTCGTCCTTGGCGACGACGGGTGCGGCGCGCGACGCGGTCTTCGGCCCGTCCTTGCGGTTCAGCATGTCGCGGAGATAGGCGACATTGGCCGCCGCCTCGTCTGCCGGCAGATCCGCCTTGACGATCGTCTCGGCCTCCGCGAAGCGGCCCTGCAGGCCGACCACCAGCGCGAGGTTCTGCCGGATCCTGGTGTCGGCGCGGGCGCTGGCATAGGCCTGGCGCAGCGTCTCCTCCGCCTTCGGCAATTCCTTGGTCAGCATGTAGGACAGGCCGAGATTGGACAGCACCGAGGGCTCGTCCGGAGCCAGCCGCAGCGCGCTGGCGTAATAGCGCCGCGCCTCCTCGTGCCGGTTCAACTTGTCGAGCGTGGTTCCCTGCACCGAGAGGATCCGCCAATCCGGATTGTCCGGGCTGTGCGCGCGGCTCAGCACGTCGAACGCGGCCTGCGAATTGCCGTTGTCGGCGAGCGCCCGGCCATAGGCCGCGAGCAGCGCCTTGTTGCCGGGGCTGGCGATGGTCGCCTGCTCCAGCACGGCGCAAGCCTGCGAGCGCTGTCCGGTCATGCGCAGCGCGTGGCCATAAGCGATAGCAGCCTCGACATCCTTGGGATTCTTGCGATAGCGCTCGCCATAGACCTCGGCGGCGCGGCGCGGATCATCGGGCGTGGCGGGGGTGGGGTCCGAGCGGGACGCAATCGATCCCGTCACGTCGGACATGGTCTGACAGCCGCCAAGCCCTGCGGCGAGGACCGCCACGAAGGCTGCGGAAGCGAGATGCCGGGTCAAATGGGAATGTCGACGCATGGCACTGTCACTCACGAAATCGGGCGAATGGCTCCAACCGAGCGTGCCAGCAATAGACTGTTAACCCTAACGTCTGGTTAACTGGCGGCACGAGGGACCGGCGCGCCGGTTCCGATTCTGCAAGGCCTTGTGACCGCGGCCGCGCTACCATCCGCCGTGAAAGGCGTGTAGTCACCAGCCACGACGCCAGAACAGCCGAGAGCCGCATGCCATCCGTGTTCGAGACCGCCCCCACGACCGCCGCCACGCCGATCACCTTCGTCACCAAGGCGACCTGGGATGCGGTCCGCGACGAGCTGTCGGCGCCGGCGCGCCAGTTCGCCGAGGCCAACCGCTTCGAGGCCAAGCCGGGCAAACTCCTCGTTCTGCCGGCGGCCGATGGCGGCATCGCGCAGGTGCTGTTCGGCCTCGAGGACACGGACCACAAGGCGCGCGATCCGTTCCGGCCCGGCGCCCTGCCCGGTCTGCTGCCGCCCGGCATCTACCGCTTCGCCAATGCGCCGCATGACACGCGGCTCGCCGCGCTCGCCTTCGCGCTGGGCTGCTACCGCTTCGGCCGCTATCGCAAGAACAAGGCTCCCGAGGTCCGCCTGGTGCCGCCCGACGGCATCGATGCCGCCGAGATCGCGCGGATGGCGGACGCCGCGGCGCTGGCGCGGGACCTCATCAACACGCCGTCCAACGACATGGGCCCGGCCGAACTCGCCGAGGTGGCGCGCGATCTCGCCAGCCGGTTCGGCGCCGCCTTCAATTGCATCGGGGGCGAGGAGCTGGCGCAGAATTTTCCGCTGATCCACGCCGTCGGCATGGCCTCGACGCGCGGCCCCCGGCTGATCGAGCTCTGCTGGGGCGATCCTGCCCATCCAAAGGTGACGCTGGTCGGCAAGGGCGTCTGCTTCGACACCGGCGGGCTCGACCTCAAGCCGTCGAGCGGCATGCTGCTGATGAAGAAGGACATGGGCGGCGCCGCCAATGTGCTGGCGTTGGCGCAGATGGTGATGGACGCCAGGTTGAAGCTGCGGCTGCGCGTACTGATCCCGGCGGTCGAGAATGCGGTCGCCGGCAATGCGTTCCGCCCGCTAGACATCTTCAGGTCGCGCAAGGGCATCACGGTGGAGATCGGCAACACCGACGCCGAGGGACGGCTGGTGCTCGCCGACGCGCTGGCGCTGGCCGACGAGGAGACGCCGGATCTGCTGGTCGATTTGGGCACGCTGACCGGCGCCGCGCGGGTGGCGCTGGGCCCGGATCTGCCGCCGTTCTACACCAATGACGAAGCACTCGCCGCCGACGTCGCAGCTCATGCGACAAGCGAGAACGATCCGTTGTGGCGGATGCCGCTGTGGCCGGCTTACGATGCCTGGCTCGATTCCAAGACCGCCGACATCAACAACGCGCCGTCGGGCGGTTTCGCGGGCTCGATCACCTGCGCGCTGTTCCTGCAGCGCTTTGTCGAGCACGCGCGGAGCTGGCTGCATGTCGACATCTATGGCTGGACGCCGTCGGCAAAGCCGGGCCGCCCCGAAGGCGGCGAATGCCAGGCGTCGCGCGCGATCTACAAACTGTTGAGCCGGCGCTATGCATGATGCCAGACTGACGCCGGCCCGTGCCGACCTCGCCGCGAAATATCTCGAGGGCAAGGTCCAGGCGGCGCGCTTCGTCGACGGCACGCTGTTCGAGGTTGGTGAGGCGATCGCGCCGCTGCGCCGGGCACCGGCAAGCGATGCCGAGCAGATGACGCAGACGCTGCGCGGCGAGCGCGTCACGGTCTACGATCGCAACGGCGAAGGCTGGGCCTGGGGCCAATTGGCCGATGACGGCTATGTCGGCTGGTTACCCGAGGCCGCGCTGACGACGCCCGGTGCGACCCCGACGCACAAGGTGACGGCGCTGCGCACGCTGGCGTTTCCGGGACCGTCGATCAAGCTGCCTCCGGTCGAAGCGCTGGCAATGGGGAGCAAGCTCGCGATCCTCCGCGAGGACGGCGTTTTCGCACTGACCCGCGAGGGCTGGTACCTGCCGCGCCAGCATCTCGCACTGCTCGACGCGATGGCGCAGGATTTCGTCGGGATCGCTGAGCAATTCGTCGGCACGCCCTATCTCTGGGGCGGCAAGTCGAGCCTCGGCATCGACTGCTCGGGCCTGGTGCAGATCGCGCTGACCGCCGCCGGCATCGGCTGCCCGCGCGACAGCGACATGCAGCAGGACGGACTCGGCCGCGAACTGAGTTCAGCGGAATCGAAGCACCTGCAACGCGGCGACCTGATCTTCTGGAAGGGCCATGTCGCCATCGCGCGCGATGCGACCACGATCGTGCACGCCAACGCGCATCATATGGTGACCGTGGTGGAGAACACGCAGGCCGCGATCGCAAGGATCAAGGCTGCCGGTAGCGAGGTCACCGCGATCAAGCGGCTCTGAACCTGTCATTCCGGGGCGGCGCGGAGCGCCGAGCCCGGAATCCATCCATCCACCGAACATGCGGGCCGATGGATTCCGGGCTCTCGCTTCACGAGCCCCGGAATGACGAGTATGGGTTACGTCGCCACCGACCCGTCGCCGGCCGCTTCGATGCGGAACGCGGCCGCGAACAGCGCGCGGGTGTAGTCGCTCTTCGGGTTCTTGAACAGCTCGGAGGCCGGCCCCTCCTCCTCGATCTTGCCGGATTTCATCACGATCAGGTGGCTCGCGAGCGAGGCGACCACGCGCAGATCGTGCGAGATGAACATGTAGGTGAGGTCGCGCTTGCGCTGCAGGTCGCGCAGCAGATCGACCATCTGGGCCTGCAGCAGCATGTCGAGCGCCGAGGTCGGCTCGTCCAGCACGACGAAGTTCGGCTCCAGCACCACCGCGCGCGCGATCGAGATGCGCTGGCGCTGACCGCCGGAGAATTCGTGCGGGTAGCGGAAGCGCCAGTCCGGATCGAGGCCGACATCCTTCATGGCCTTGATCACCCGCGCCTCGCGCTCCTCGCGCGACAGCTGCTTCTGGTGCACTTCGAGCCCCTCGGCGATGATGTCGGCGACCGACATGCGCGGGCTGAGCGAACCGAAGGGATCCTGGAACACGATCTGCATGTCGCGACGGAACGGCCGCATCTGCTTGAAGCGCAAGCCCTGGATGTCGTTGCCGAGGAACACGATCGGGCCATCGGAGGAGATCAGCCGGAGCAGCGCGAGCCCAAGCGTGGTCTTGCCGGAGCCGGATTCGCCAACCACGCCGAGCGTCTCGCCCTTGCGCACCGCGAGGCTGACGCCATCGACCGCCTTGATGTGGCCGACGGTCGAGCGCAACAGCCCGCGCTTGATCGGAAACCAGACCTTGAGATTGTCCGCCGACATCACGACGGGCGCGCCCGGCTGTGGCGGCGCCGGATCGGGCTTCGGCTCGGCCGCGAGCAGCGCCTTGGTATAGGCGTGCTGCGGGGCGGTGAAGACCTGCTCGACCGACCCCTGCTCGACGATCTTGCCGTTGTTCATCACGCAGACCGTGTCGGCGATGCGGCGGACGATGCCGAGATCGTGGGTGATGAACAGCAGGCTCATGCCGAGCCGCGCGCGGATCTCGGCCAGCAGCGCCAGGATCTGGGCCTGCACGGTGACGTCGAGCGCAGTGGTCGGCTCGTCCGCGATCAAGAGATCAGGCTCGTTGGCGAGCGCCATGGCGATCATCACGCGCTGGCGCTGGCCGCCGGACAATTGGTGCGGATAGCTCTTCAGCCGGGTCTCCGGCTCGGGGATGCCGACCTGGCCGAGCAATTCCAGCGTCCGGGCCCGCGCCGCCGCGCCGCCGATGCCTCGGTGCAGCGACAGGATCTCGCCGATCTGGGTCTCGATGGTCTGGAGCGGATTGAGCGAGGTCATCGGCTCCTGGAAGATGATCGAGATGTCGTTGCCGCGAACCTCGCGCATCTCCCGGTCGGACGCAGTCAGGAGATCGCGGCCGCGGAAGCGGATCGCGCCGGTCGGATGCGAAGCCGTCGGATACGGCAACAGCTTCAGCACCGACAGCGCGCTGACGGATTTTCCCGAACCGGATTCGCCGACCAGCGCGACGCACTCGCCGCGCTTGATCGAGAACGAGATGCCGTCGACCGCAAGCGAGCGGCCGAAGGCCACCGAGAGGTCGCGGACATCGAGCAGAGGCTGGTTGACCGCGTCCATGCGTCAGCCCTTCGAGAACGTCTTGCGCGGATCGAAGGCGTCGCGCGCGGCTTCGCCGATGAAGATCAGAAGCGACAGCATGATCGCGACCGAGAAGAAGCCGGTGAGACCGAGCCACGGCGCCTGCACATTGGCCTTGCCCTGCGACAGCAATTCACCGAGCGAGGGCGAGCCGGGCGGTAGGCCGAAGCCGAGGAAGTCCAGCGCCGTCAGCGTCATCACCGAGGACGAGACGATGAAGGGCAGGAACGTCATGGTCGCGACCATCGCGTTGGGCAAGAGATGGCGGAACATGATGACGCCGTTGGAGACACCGAGCGCGCGTGCCGCCTGGATGTATTCGAAGTTGCGACCGCGCAGGAATTCGGCGCGCACCAGGCCGACCAGCGAGACCCAGGAGAACAGCAGGAGGATGCCGAGCAGGATGAAGAAGCCGGGCGGCAGCACCGCCGAGATGATCAGGAGCAGATAGAGCGAGGGGATCGCGGTCCAGATCTCGATCAGGCGCTGGAAGATCAGATCGGTCCAGCCGCCGAAATAGCCCTGCACGCCGCCGGCGGCGATGCCGATGATCGAGGACAGGATAGTCAGGATCAGGCCGAACAGCACCGAGATGCGGAAGCCGTAGATCAGCCGCGCGACCACGTCGCGGCCCTGATCGTCGGTGCCGAGCCAGTTGTATTCGAGGTCGCGGCAGCCGGTGAGGCCCTTCTTCTGCACCACCTCCTTGCATTGGTCCTCGGTCAACAGCCAGGTCGGCTTCGACGGCGCTGGAGTCGGCAGATCCAGATTGTGGGTGTCGTAGGAGTAGCGGATCGGCGGCCAGATCATGCTGCCGCCCTTGGCGGCGATCTGCTTCTGCAGATAGGGATCGCGATAGTCGGCAGCGGTCTCGAAATCGCCGCCGAAGGTGGTCTCGGCATAGCTCGTCACGACAGGCCAATAGTAATGGCCGTCATACTTCACGAGCAGCGGCTTGTCGTTGGCAATGAAATTGGCAAACAGCGACAGCACGAACAGCACCAGAAAGATCCAGAACGACCAGTAGCCGCGCCGGTTCGCCTTGAAGTTCTGCCAGCGCCGCTGGTTCAGCGGTGACGGCGTGAAGGCGTGGCGGGTGGCGGGCACCGCCTCGCCCATCGGCGATTGCGTCGTGGTCTCGACCGGCCGGGGCGCGAGCATCGACATCACACCTCCCGCGCCTCGAAGTCGATCCGGGGATCGATCCACATATAGGCCAGATCGGAGATCAGATTGACCACCAGTCCGACCAGCGAAAAGATGAACAGCGTCCCGAACACCACCGGATAGTCGCGGTTCAGGACGCTCTCGAAGCCGAGCAGCCCGAGCCCGTCGAGCGAGAAGATGGTTTCGATCAAGAGTGAGCCGGAGAAGAAGGCGTGGATGAACGCGCTGGGGAAACCCGCGATCACGATCAGCATCGCGTTGCGGAAGACGTGGCCGTACAGCACCTGGCGCTCGCTGCAACCCTTGGCCCGCGCCGTCATCACATATTGCTTGCGGATCTCGTCAAGGAATGAGTTCTTGGTCAGCAGCGTCATGGTGGCGAAGGCGCCGAGCGCCATCGATATCAGCGGCAGCGTCAAATGCCAGAAATAGTCAATGATCTTCCAGTACCAGGGGAACTGCGACCAGCCGTCCGAGGTCAGACCGCGCAGCGGGAAGATGTTGAGGAACGAGCCGCCGGCGAACAGGATGATCAGCAGGATCGCGAACAGGAAGCCGGGGATCGCAAAGCCCACGATGATCACGGCCGAGGTCCAGGTGTCGAACCGCGACCCGTCTTTCACCGCCTTGCGGATACCGAGCGGGATCGAGATCAGGTAGGTCAGCAGCGTCATCCAGATGCCGAGCGACATCGAGACCGGCAGCTTCTCCTTGATCAGCTGCAACACGCTGACGCTGCGGAAATAACTTTCGCCGAAGTCGAAGCGCGCGAAATTCCACACCATCAGCGCGAACCGCTCCGGCGCCGGCTTGTCGAAGCCGAATTGCACCTCGAGCTTCTTGATGAAGTCAGGGTCGAGCCCCTGCGCGCCGCGATATTTCGAATTGATCGCACCGCCTGCTCCGCCGCCCTGGCCGCGCTGCGCAGCGAAATCGCCGCCACCGCCGGAGACCCGCGAGGTGCCGCCGGTGTCGGCACCGTTAAGCTGCGCGATGACGCGCTCGATCGGGCCGCCGGGCGCGAACTGCACCACCACGAAGGAGACGAACAGGATGCCGAGCAGCGTCGGCAGCATCAGGAGGATACGTCGGGCGATGTAGGCGCTCATCGGCTACTTCGCCTGCTCGAGCTTCGCGGCCTTGGCCGCGTCATACCACCACAGGATACGCTCCCCCATGCTCGATGAGTAGTTGTCGATCTGATAGCGCGGCAGGGTCTTGGGATGATCGAAGACATCCCAATAGGCGACCCGATGCTTGTTGGAGTACCATTGCGGCACCCAGTAGCGGCCGGCGCGGAACACGCGATCGAACGCGCGGCAGGCGGTCGTCAGTTCGGCGCGGCTGTCCGCGGCGATGATCTTCTCGACCAGCGCATCGATCACCGGGCTCTCGATCCCGGCAAGATTGTAGGAGCCCTTGGTCTTGGCCGCCTGCGACGTGAAGAACGGCCGCATGCTGTCGCCGGGCGTCGCCGACGTGCTGAAGCGCTCCATCGTCATGTCGAAGTCGAAATCTTCGACCCGGGCCCGATACTGCACGGGGTCGACGAGGCGGAACGTCGCGTCGATGCCGAGCGTGGAGAGATTCTTGATGTAGGGCCCGTGATGCGGCTGCAGAGAGGACTCGTCGTTGAGGAATTCGATGGTGAAGGGCTCGCCGTTGGGCCGCACGCGCTTGCCGTCCTTGACCACATAGCCGGCCTCGGTGAGGAGCTGGCCGGCCTTGCGCAACAGCGCGCGATCCTGCCCCGAGCCGTCGGACGCCGGCGGCACGAAGGGCGCGCCGAACACCTCGTCGGGCACCTGGCCGCGAAACGGCTCGAGCAGCGCGAGCTCCTCCGGAGAGGGCGATCCGTTTGCCATCAGGTCCGAATTCTGGAACGGCGAGACGGTGCGCGCATAGGCGCCGTACATGATGGTCTTGTTGGTCCACTCGAAGTCGAAGGCGTAGATCAGCGCCTCGCGCACGCGCGGGTCCTTGAACTTGTCGCGGCGCATGTTGATGAACCAGCCCTGCGCGCCGGACGGCGTGTCGTCGGGGATCAGCTCCTGCTTGACGCGGCCTTCCTTGAGCGCGGGGAAATCGTAGCGCGTCGCCCAGACGCGCGCGGTGAGCTCCTCGCGGAACAGATAGTTCTTCGCGGTAAAGCCCTCAAAGGCGACATCGCGGTCGCGATAATATTCGTAGCGCACGGTGTCGTAATTATACAGGCCGCGGCTCACCGGCAGATCGGCGCCCCACCAATCCTTGACCCGATCATATTCGATGTAGCGGTTGACCTCGAATTTGCCGACCTTGTACGGCCCCGAGCCGAGCGGCGTATCGAGGGTCGATTCCTCGAACGCCCGCGTCGCATAATAGGCCTTCGAGAAGATCGGCAGGCTCGCGACGAACAGCGGCACGTCGCGCGCGCGCTTCTCCGTGAAGGTGACGAGCACCGTCGCATCATCGAGCGCGTCCGCCTTCACCATGTCGCGGAGCTGCACCACCACCAGCGGGTGCCCCTTGTCCTTGAGGATGTTCAGCGAAAAGGCGACGTCCTGCGTGGTCAGCTTGGAGCCGTCGTGGAAGCGCGCCTCAGGCCGCAACGTGAAGCGATATTCGCGTTTATCCGGCGAAATCCGCACCGACTTCGCCACCAGGCCGTAGACGGCATCCGGCTCGTCGGCCGCGCGCGCCATCAGCGTGGCAAAGGTCAGGTCCGCGCCCTGCGCGCCCTCGCCCTTCAGGATGAAGGCGTTGAGCGAGCTGAACGTGAAATACGACTGGTTGTTGGTGCGCACGGTCGGCACCATCGAGAACAACCCGCCTTTCGGCGCCTTCGCATTGACGAAGTCGAACTGCTGGAAATCCGCCGGGTATTTCAGGTCGCCGAACACCGACATGCCGTGCATCTCGGCGCCGTCTTCGGCTGCGGCAGGTACGGCACGCCATGCCGCTGCGCTCACCGCACCGATGCCGAGACCAAGTGCATGCCGGCGGGTCAATAGCGCCATGCGCGTTTCCTTCTAAGAGCGCTTGATCTTGGCAGCCTTGTCGGCGTCGTACCACCACAGGCTCGGAAAGCCCGCCACGCCGTATTTCGGCAGCGGATCGGGGCGACTGAAACGGTCCCAGCGGGCGGCGCGTTCGAAGCCGGCGGCGAATTGCGGGACCAGATAGCAATTCCAAAGCAGGACTCGGTCCAGCGCCTTGCAGCTCGCGACCAGGTCGGCGCGGTCCTTGGCGAAGATGATGCGCTCGATCAGGGCATCGACCGCCGGATTCTTGATCCCGGGGCGATTGCGCGAGCCCGGCCGGTCGGCCGAGTCCGATCCGAAGAAGTCGCGCTGCTCGTTGCCCGGCGACAGCGACTGTCCCCATACCGCGGTCGTGATATCGAAGTCGAAACTGCGGATGCGGTTCTGGTACTGCACGCTGTCGACCGTGCGGATCGACACCGTGATGCCGAGCCGCTCGAGATAGGGCTTGTAGAACAGCACGCCACGCTCGTCGCCCGGGTCGCCGCACAGGAATTCGACGCTGACCGGCTTGCCCGAGGGATCGATCAGCTTGCGATCGCGATTCTCGAAGCCCGCTTCCTTGAGCAGGCGCGCGGCTTCACGCAGATTGGCGCGCGCCGCCTCCTCGGTGCCGCCAACCGGATTCTTGTATGGCGTCGTGAACAGCTCGGCAGGCACCTTGTCGCGCAGCGGTTCGAGGATCTGCAGCTCGGCACCTTCCGGGATGCCGGTCGCCATGAACTCGGGAATCCCGTCGAAATAGCTGTTGTCGCGATGGTAGTCGCCGTTCGAGAGCAGCCGGTCCGAGGTCTCCCAGTCATAGGCGAGGTTGAAGGCGCGGCGGACCCTGATGTCGGTGAACAGCGGACGGCGCAGATTGAACGCGTAGCCCTGCATCCGTCCCGAGCTCGAATTGGTGAACTTCTCCTTCAGCACGCGCTTGTCGGCCACCGCCGGGAAATCATAGGCGGTCGACCATTGCTTGCCGCTGCGTTCGGCGAACCAGTCGAGCTGGTCCGCCTTGAAGGCTTCGCGCCCGACCGTATCGTCGCGGAAGAATTCGAACCGCATCTGCTCGAAATTGTTCTGCCCGACATTGACCGGGAGGTCCTTGCCCCAATAGTCGGCGACGCGCTCCAGCGTGACCGAACGACTGGCAATGAATTCCTTGATTCGATAGGGCCCGGACCCCAGCGGAATCTCCAGCGTCGTCGCAGTGATGTCGCGCTTGTTGCCCTGCGCATCGTTTGCTTCCCACCAATGCCTGGGCAGCACCGGCACTTCGCCCGCGATGCTTGGAAGCTCGCGATTTCCGGGCGCGTCGAACGTGAATTTGACATCGCGTTCGCCGGTCTTTTCGCATTTGACGATATGCCGATAATACGCGTTGTACATCGGGCTGTTGGTCTTGAAGGCATCGAAAGAGAAGATCACGTCCTCGGGCGTCACCGGCTTGCCGTCGTGCCAGCGTGCCGCCGCGCGCAGCCGATAGATCACGTAGGAAAAATCATCGGGATAGGCGGCCGTCTCCGCCAGCAACCCATAGGCGGTCGAAGGCTCGTCCAGCGATCGTGTGGTCAGGGTTTCGATGATCTGCGTCGCAGCGCCGGCAAGCGAGCCCTTCACGCCCTGGATGACGAGATTGAAATTGTCGAACGTGCCGAGCTCGAACAGCCGAATCACGCCGGCTTTCGGCGCCTCCGGATTGACGTAGTCGTAACGCTTGAAGTCGGCGGGATATTTGACATCGCCGAACGTCGAGAGCGCGTGACGCCATTTCAGCCCGCCGGGGGCGTCCTCCGCGTGGGCCCCTGATATGACCGATGCGGCGGGGGCAAGACCAAGCGCCGGAGCCATCGCGGCGTAGGCGCTACCTTGGAGAAGATGTCGTCGGGTGATCGCCAATGCAGAATTCCTGTTGCTGTGCACGCCTCGCTAGATGGGACTCAATATAAGGCAACGGTTCGACAAATTACGTTGCTTTTTCCTCATGATAGCCGTTGGGGAACAATTCCGCTGCGGCCAAACGCCACGATAACAAGCCCGCGACCGCCAAACGGTTTCCCACATACGAAAACGGCCAGGCATTGCCTGGCCGTCAATCTGCATATGATCGCAGGACAAATCGTTACTTCGAAGCGGTCGGGAGCGGAGCCGGGTGCTCCGAGTTCGAATTCAGATAGGCGATGATGTCGGCGCGCTCGCTGTCCTTCGGAACGCCGGCGAAGCCCATCGCGGTGCCCGGGATGAAGCCCTTGGGATTGGCCAGGAACTTGTTGAGGTCGTCGAAGGTCCAGGTGCCGCCCTTGCTCTTCATCGCGGCCGAGAAGTTGAAGCCGCGGCCTTCGCCGCGGGGCTCGTTGACGATACCGTAGAGGTTCGGACCGACGCGGTTGGGGCCGCCCTTCTCGAAGGTGTGGCAGGCCTGGCACTTCTTGGCGGCCGCGGCGCCCTTCTCGGCGGAGGCGGTCTGCAGCAGCTTCTCGATCGGCTCCGACTGCGCGGCTGCGGCCTCGCCGCCACCGCCATGGGTCTCTTCCTTCACCGCGATCTCAAAACCCGGCTTCTCCGGCATCTTGGCCGAAAACACCGATCCGGCGGTAAAGCTCATCACCAGGACGACGATGCAGGTGCCGAGAACCGCACCGAGGATTTTGTTGAGTTCGAAGGAGTCCATTTCGGTCAGGCTCCGGGCCTTGAATGTCGACTTCAGGCCGGGAATACGGCCGCGGGGAAAGACCCGGGAATCGACCTTTCGTGCCTCCCCCAGGCAGGGTTGAGATATCGGTTTGCCCGCGCTCTGGCAACCCGTATAAACGCGCCGAATTCAACCTCCTCCCCGGCAATTTCCGCAAGCCGGACGGGCCCCGAACCGAATGACCGATCCCCGTACCTTGGTGCTGATTCCGGCCCGCATGGCCGCCACCCGACTGCCCGGAAAACCGCTGCTCGACATCGCAGGCCAGCCGATGATCGTCCATGTGCTGCGGCGGGCCGAGGCGGCCGGGATCGGCCGGGTCGCGGTCGCAACCGACACGGCCGAGATCGCAACCGCGGTGCGGGCGGCGGGCGGCGAGGTGGTGATGACCCGCTCCGACCATCCCTCCGGCTCAGACCGGATCCATGAAGCGATGATGACCCTCGACCCGGGCGGCCGTACCGAGATCGTGGTCAATCTGCAGGGCGATTTCCCGACCATCACGCCGGAGACCATCCGCAGCGTGATGCCGGCGCTCGACGACGCCGCCGTGGATATCTCGACCCTGGCCTCGCGGATTCACAGCGAGGAGGAGGACCGGGCGTCCAGCGTGGTCAAGGCGGTCGGGTCCCCGATCGGCGCCAACCGGTTGCGCGCGCTGTATTTCACCCGCGCCACCGCGCCCCACGGCGACGGGCCGCGCTACCACCATATCGGCCTCTATGCCTATCGCCGCGCCGCGCTGGAGCGGTTCGTCAAGTTGCCGCCCTCGCCGCTGGAGCTGCAGGAGAAACTCGAGCAGCTGCGCGCGCTGGAGGCCGGGATGCGGATCGACGTCACCATCGTCGACAGCGTCCCACGCGGAGTCGACACCGCGGCCGACCTCGAAACCGCCCGCAGAATACTTTCCAAGGCCTGAGCGGGTGCTAAAAGGCCCCGCAGGAAAGAACCGATGACAAAGAAGCTGAAAATCGCGTTCCAGGGCGAGCCTGGCGCCAATTCCCATATCGCGATCGTCGAGGCCTATCCCGACGCCGAGCCCATGCCGTGCCCGACCTTCGAGGACGCGCTGGCCGCGATCTCGTCGGGCGAGGCCGATCTCGGCATGATCCCGATCGAGAATTCGGTCGCCGGCCGCGTCGCCGACATCCATCATCTGCTGCCGGCGTCGGGCCTGTTCATCGTCGGTGAATGGTTCTTGCCGATCCGCCACCAGCTGATGGCGCTCAAGGGCGTCAAGCTCGCCGACATCAAGAGCGTGGAAAGCCATGTCCAGGCGCTCGGCCAGTGCCGGCGCACCATCCGCAAGCTCGGCATCAAGCCGATCGTCGCCGGCGACACCGCCGGCAGCGCCCGCGATGTCTCCGAACGCGGCGACCGCACCGTGGCGGCGATCGCCTCGCGCCTTGCCGCTAATATCTATGGCCTCGAGATTCTCGCCGAGGATATCGAGGACGAGGCCCACAACACCACCCGCTTCGTGGTGCTGGCGCGCGAGGCCAAATGGGCCGCGCAGGGTTCGGGGCCGCTGGTCACCAGTTTTGTGTTCCGGGTGCGCAATCTGCCCGCCGCGCTCTACAAGGCGCTGGGCGGCTTTGCCACCAACGGTGTCAACATGACCAAGCTCGAAAGCTACATGGTCGACGGCAATTTCTTCGCCACGCAATTCTATGCCGATGTCGACGGTCATCCGGATGACCGCGGACTCGCCTTCGCACTGGAGGAACTGAAATTCTTCTCGCGCGAATTCCGCATCCTCGGCGTCTATCCCGGCAACCCGTTCCGCGCGACCTTCAGCGAAACGCAGGACTGACGCCGTCATTCCGGGGCGATGCCTAGCATCGAACCCGGAATCTCGAGATTCCGGGTCTGGTCCTGCGGACCATCCCGGAATGACGGCCTCATGCGGCGCCCCTCTTCACAAGCCCGAATGCCTCCGCAAGCAGGCTGTAGGACCTCTTCCGCGCCGCGTGGTCATACACCGCGGTGATCACCATCAGCTCGTCCGCCTGGGTCGCCGCGATCAGCGGCTCGAGCTTCGCCATCACGGTTGCCGGGCTGCCGACGAACAGCCGGGCGCGATTGCGTGCGATCGAGGCGCGCTCAGCGTCGGTGTAGGGATAGGCCTCGGCTTCCTCGATGCTCGGCAGCGGCAGATATTGGCCGCGGTCGCGGCGCAGCCGGTTGAGATCCATCGATAGCGCCAGCCGCTCGGCATCCGCATCGGTCTCCGCCGTCACCACGGCGACCGCGAGGATCGATTGCGGCGTCGCCCGCCAGCCGGACGGCTTGAAATGCGCGCGATAATTGGTCATCGCCGCGATCGCATCGTACGTGGCGAAATGATGCGCGAACGCGAACCCCATCCCGACCTGGGCGGCGAGCTCGGCGGAATAGTCGCTCGAGCCGAGCAGCCAGATCGGCGGCAGCGGCGAATCATCCGGCATCGCCACCACATTGGTGTAGGGATGGCCGGCCGGAAAATCGCGCGTCTCCCACAAGGTCAATTCGTGCAATCGTTCGAGGAAATCGTCGCCCTCGCGGCGATCGAGCCGGCTGCGCAGCGCATAGGCGGTGGCACCATCGGTGCCGGGCGCGCGGCCGAGGCCGAGGTCGATGCGGCCGGGAAACAGCGCCTCCAGCATCTTGAAGCGCTCGGCGACGACAAGCGGCGCATGGTTGGGCAGCATCACGCCGCCGGAGCCGACGCGAATATGCTGCGTCACCGCCGCGATCTGCCCGATCATCACATCGGGCGCCGGGCTCGCGACCGAGGCGAGGTTGTGGTGCTCGGCGAGCCAATAGCGGACATAGCCGAGAGCATCGACATGGCGCGCCAGATCGATGCTGTTGCGGAGCGCCGCGGCGGGCTTGGTGCCGGTGGTAACGACGGAGAGGTCGAGGACGGACAGCGGGATCATGGCCGACAACCTAGTGTGAGGTCAGGAGGCGACAAAGTCCCCGGCCGCGCAGAGCAGTCCCGCACCCGAGGGCCGGAAGAGGCTGCAGCAGTGCATTGGGACAAGATAAGACGATTCGTTGACATACTCCGTTGCCCACATTCCATTCTAGCGGCGCGCATATCGCCGGCACAGGACTTAATCCATATAAATCAATATGCTATCTATCTGATTTGGCTGACGGCTCGTCGCCCACCACACGTGCCCCTTAGCCATTTTTTCTCATTTCCTTGCCAACAATGGGCAATTTCCCATATCGAATGGGCTGTTTCAGCCCACCGGTTTCGCTTATCTTGGGGCCTCCATATCCAGGCCGGATGTCTGCCCTCCAGTTGCGGAGCCCTTGCGTATCATGACCGAGACCATTTCCTCCGTGCCGAACGGCCAGCGCGCCCCGAGGGCGCCGAAAATCTCCTTCGAGTTCTTCCCGCCGAAGACCGAGGAGATGGAGCGCAATCTGTGGGAGACCATCAATCGCCTTGCGCCGCTGACGCCGAACTTCGTCTCGGTCACCTACGGCGCCGGCGGCTCGACCCGCGAGCGCACCCATTCGACCATCAGCCGCATCCTGCGCGAGACCGATCTGCTGCCGGCCGCGCATCTGACCTGCGTGAGCGCCTCGCGCAGCGAGATCGACGAGATCGTCGACCGCTACCATGAGGTCGGCGTCCGCCACATCGTGGCGCTCCGCGGCGATCCGCCCGGCGGCATCGGCACGCCCTACTTCACCCATCCCGACGGCTACCAGAGCTCGGCCGAGCTCGTCGCCGGGATCAAGCGCCGCCACGCCGACATCGAGATCTCGGTGTCCGCCTATCCGGAGAAGCATCCGGAAGCCGCCGATTTCGACGCCGACATCGACACGCTGAGGGCCAAGGTCGACGCCGGTGCGACGCGCGCGATCACCCAGGTGTTCTTCGACAACGACCTTTATCATCGCTACGTCGACCGGGTGCGGGCACGCGGCATCGAGATTCCGATCGTGCCGGGCATCATGCCGATGCACAATTTCAAGCAGGCGCGCAATTTCGTCACCCGCGCCGGCACCAGCGTGCCGGACTGGCTCGCCGAGAAGTTCGAAGGCCTCGACCACGACGCCGAGACCCGCAAGCTGGTCGCGGCCACCGTTGCCGCCGGCCAGGTGCAGAAGCTGTTCAAGCACGGCGTCGACACCTTCCACTTCTACACCATGAACCGCGCGGACCTCGTGTTCGCGATCAGCCACCTGCTCGGCATCCGGCCGAACGGTGCCCAGAAAGCTGCCTGATCCATGACCATTCCTGTTTCTGCGAAGCGAACCGCTTTGCTCGCGGCTGCCCGCGAGCGCATCCTGGTGCTCGACGGCGCCATGGGCACGATGATCCAGGGCCTGCAATTCGACGAGGCCGCCTTCCGCGGCGCGCGCTTTGCGGAATTCCATCGCGACATCAAGGGCAACAACGATCTCCTGATCCTGACCCAGCCCGAGGCGATCACCGACATCCACGCCGCTTATCTGCGCGCCGGCGCCGACATCGTTGCGACCAACACCTTCTCCTCGACCTCGATCGCGCAGGCCGACTACGACATGTCGGACCTCGCCTATGAGATGAACCTGCAAGGCGCTCGCCTCGCGCGCATCGCAGCGGAGCGGGTCAGCGCCGAGGACGGCAAGCCGCGCTTCGTCGCCGGCGCGCTCGGCCCGACCAACCGCACCGCCTCGATCTCGCCCGACGTCTCCAATCCCGGCTATCGCGCGGTGACCTTCGACGATCTGCGCAGGGCCTATGGCGAACAGGCCAAGGGCCTGCTCGACGGCGGCGCCGACCTGCTGCTGGTCGAGACCATCTTCGACACGCTGAACGCCAAGGCTGCGCTGTATGCGATCGCCGAGATCATCGAGGAGCGCGTCATCGACGTGCCGGTGATGGTTTCCGGCACCATCACCGACAAGTCCGGCCGCCTGCTCTCCGGCCAACTGCCGGAAGCGTTCTGGCATTCGGTTCGGCACGCCAGGCCGATCACCATCGGCTTCAACTGCGCGCTCGGCGCAGAAGATTTGCGCGCGCATATCGCCGATATCGGCCGCGTCGCCGACACGCTGGTGTGCGCCTATCCGAACGCCGGCCTGCCCAACGAATTCGGCCAGTATGACGAGACGCCGGACTACATGGCGCGGTTGATCGGCGAGTTCGCCGCCGCCGGCCTCGTCAACATTGTCGGCGGCTGCTGCGGCACCACGCCCGACCATATCGCGGCGATCGCCAGGGCCGTCGCCCCGCACAAACCGCGCGTGGTGCCCGAGATCGAGCGGCGGCTCAAGCTGTCCGGCCTCGAGCCGTTCACGCTGACCGATGCGATCCCGTTCGTGAATGTCGGCGAGCGCACCAACGTCACCGGCTCGGCCCGCTTCCGCAAGCTGATCACCGCGGGCGACTATACCGCGGCGCTTCAGGTCGCGCGCGACCAGGTCGAGAACGGCGCCCAGGTGATCGACGTCAACATGGACGAGGGCCTCCTGGACTCCGAGAGCGCGATGGTGACGTTCCTCAACCTCGTCGCCGCCGAGCCCGACATCGCGCGCGTGCCCGTGATGGTCGATTCCTCGAAATTCCACGTCATCGAGGCCGGCCTGAAGTGCATCCAGGGCAAGCCGATCGTGAACTCGATCTCGCTGAAGGAAGGCGAGGAGAAGTTCATCCACGAGGCGACGGTGGCCAAGCGCCACGGTGCGGCCGTGGTGGTGATGGCGTTCGACGAGACCGGCCAGGCCGACACGTTCAAGCGCAAGACCGAGATCAGCAAGCGCGCCTACGACATTCTGGTCGGCCGGCTCGACTTCCCGCCCGAGGACATCATCTTCGATCCGAACATCTTCGCGATCGCGACCGGCCTTGAGGAGCACAACAATTACGGCGTCGACTTCATCGAGGCGACACGCTGGATCCGGCAGAACCTGCCCGGCGCCCACATCTCCGGCGGCGTCTCCAACCTGTCGTTCTCGTTCCGCGGCAACGAGCCGGTGCGCGAGGCGATGCACTCGGTGTTCCTGTATCACGCGATCCATGCCGGCATGGACATGGGTATCGTCAATGCCGGGCAGATGATCGTCTATGACGACATCGACCCCGAACTGCGCCAGACCTGCGAGGACGTGATCCTCAACCGCGATCCCGGTGCGTCGGAACGGCTGCTGGCGCTTGCCGAGAAATTCCGCGGCAAGGAGAAGCAGACCAAGGAGCAGGATCTCGCCTGGCGCGAATGGCCGGTCGAGAAGCGGCTGTCCCACGCCCTGGTGCACGGCATCACCGAATTCATCGAGCAGGACACCGAAGCGGCCCGCCAGAACGCCTCCCGTCCGCTCGACGTCATCGAGGGGCCGCTGATGGCCGGCATGAACGTGGTCGGCGACCTCTTCGGCGACGGCAAGATGTTCCTGCCGCAGGTCGTGAAGTCGGCGCGCGTGATGAAGCAGGCGGTCGCCTATCTAATGCCGTTCATGGAGGAGGAGAAGGCGCGCAACCTCGCCAATGGCATCACCGGGCGGCCGCAACGCCGCAGGCAAGATCGTGCTCGCGACCGTCAAGGGCGACGTCCACGACATCGGCAAGAACATCGTCGGCATCGTGCTCCAGTGCAACAATTTCGAGGTCATCGACCTCGGTGTCATGGTGCCCGCCAACAAGATCATCGAGACCGCCAAGGCCGAAGGCGCCGACATCATCGGCCTGTCCGGCCTGATCACGCCCTCGCTCGACGAGATGAGCTTCCTCGCCGGCGAACTGGAACGGCAGGGTATGAACGTGCCGCTCTTGATCGGCGGCGCGACGACGAGCCGCGTGCATACCGCCGTGAAGATCGACCCGAACTATCCGGGCGGCCCGGTCGTGCATGTCAATGATGCCAGCCGCGCGGTCGGCGTCGCCTCCTCGCTGCTGTCGGCCGAGAAGAAGCAGGCCTACGCCGCCGAGGTGCGCGCGGAATACGCGAAGATCTCGTCGGCGCATTTCCGCTCCCAGGCCGACAAGAAGCGGCTGAAGCTCGCTGAAGCGCGCGCCAACAAGGTTGCGATCGACTTCGCCGCCGCACCGCCGAAGCAGCCGGCCTTCTTCGGCCTGAAGAGCTTTGACACCTACGATCTCGCCGAGCTCGCGGACTACATCGACTGGACGCCGTTCTTCCAGACCTGGGAGCTGACCGGCCGCTTCCCGGCGATCCTCGACGATCCCAAGGTCGGCGAGGTCGCGCGCTCGCTCTATGCCGACGCGCGCAAGATGCTCGACAAGATCATCGCGGAGAAGTGGTTCACCGCGCGCGCCACCATTGGCTTCTGGCCGGCGAATGCGGTCGGCGACGATGTCGAGGTCTATGCCGACGAGACGCGGAAGCAAAAGATCGCGACCTTCCACACGCTGCGCCAACAGCTCGAGAAGCGCGAGGGCCGCTTCAACGCCGCGCTGTCCGACTTCGTCGCGCCAAAGGACACCGGCGTGCCCGACTATATCGGCGGCTTCGTCGTCACCGCGGGGATCGGCGAGGATGCGGTCGCCGACCGCTTCAAGAACGCCAATGACGACTACTCCTCGATCCTGTGCAAGGCGCTGGCCGATCGTCTGGCCGAGGCCTTTGCCGAGCGCATGCACCAGCGTGTGCGCAAGGAGTTCTGGGGCTATGCGCCGGACGAGACGTTCTCGGCCGACGAACTGATCCTCGAGAAGTATGACGGCATCCGCCCGGCGCCCGGCTATCCGGCGCAACCCGACCACACCGAGAAGCGGACGCTGTTCGCGCTGCTCGACGCGGAGAATACCGCCGGCGTGAAGCTGACCGAGAGCTTTGCGATGTGGCCGGGCTCGTCGGTCTCGGGCCTATATTTCTCGCATCCCGAGAGCTTCTATTTCGGCGTCGGCAAGATCGAGCGCGACCAGGTCGAGGACTATGCCGCGCGCAAGGCCATGACGGTCGCCGAGGTCGAGCGCTGGCTGGCGCCTGTCTTGAACTACATCCCCTCGCAGGACGGCGCCAAGGGCCAGCCGATCGCACCCGCCGCAACGCCAGCCAACGACGCCGAGCTGGCCTCGCATCCGCAGGGCTGCACCTGTGCCGTGCATCTGGCCTGGCGCAAGAAGAAGGTCGGCGCGGGCTAGGCATCGACGATGGCGTAGCCCGGATGCAGCGAAGCGCAATCCGGGATAGACTGCGACGGAACGACGACCGGTCCTGGATTTTCGCTTGCGCTTCATCCGGGCTACGAGCCGCCTCGTTGAGGGCAGAGAGAAATTCCCGATGCAGTTCTTCTCCTTCTGGCGATCGCTGGCGAGCTTTCGGGTGCGGATTGCGCTCAACCTCAAGGGCGTGCCGGCCGACATCGTGTTCGTCGACATCGATGCCGACGCGCACCGCGCCGACGCCTATCGCAAGATCAATCCGCAGATGGCGCTGCCGGCGCTGGTGACCGACGACGGCGCCGTGCTGTTCCAGTCGCTCGCGATCATCGACTATCTCGACGAGACTTTTCCGACCCCGCCGCTGCTGCCGTCCGATCCGCGCGGCCGCGCCCGGGTGCGCGGACTTGCGCTGATCGTCGCCTGCGAAGGCCATCCGCTGCTGACCCCGCGGGTGCGCCGCTATCTCGACCGCGAGCTCGACCTGCGCGACAGCCAGCAATCTGCCTGGCGGCGGCACTGGACGGTCGAGACGCTGGCGGCGCTCGAAGGCCACCTCGCCGGCCACAAGGCGACCGGCCGGTTCTGCCACGGCGACACGCCGACCGTCGCCGATATCTGCCTGGTCGGCCATGTCACCGCGGCGATCAACCAGCAGATCAGCCTGTCGCCCTGGCCGACCGTAAAACGCATCCACGACACCGCGATGGCGCTGCCGGCGTTCGCCACGGCACATCCGTCAGCGCAGCCCGATACGCCGGAGGCGATGCAGGTGAAGGCGACGTAAGGAATCTCCCCATCGCCGTCCTGGCGAAAGCCATAAAAGCCCCGTTCGGTGATGAACGGGATAGTGGCCCCAGCGTCGGGTCACAATTGAGATTTGGGGTAATGGGCTTTCGCCAGGACGACGATGAGGATCGATCTCGATTCGAGATGTCAAACACGCGGTGTCATCACCCGCGAAAGCGGATGATCCAGTATTCCAGAGACAGCAGTACCTGAACCGAGACGCCGCGGCGTACTGGATCGCCCGGTCGAGCCGGGCGATGACAGTTGAGGATTAAAGACATCGCTTCGCAGCGTGCTGCTATCGCCCGGCTTCGCTCTCCATCGTCCTGCGAAACCGCTCCCGCACTGTCCGTGCAATCGCGGCCGGTGCCTCGTCGGGAATCGCGAAGCACGAGCTGGCGTTGATTTCGCAGAGCACGTAAGTGTCGGCACCATCAGCATCGCGCGGGCCGTAGAGGAAATCCGCATCCCAGATCACCGGCAGCGATGCTTCATCGATCGTCAGCGTCGCCATCATTTGCGGAATCCATTCGTCCTCCATCAAGCGCCGCAATGCCTGGAATTGCGCGGCATCAGGACCGTCCATGATGCGCGGCCCGGGCTGGGCTTGCGGTGAATCAGGGCCTTCCGGAGGCGGCGGGATCAACGCCTTGATCAATTGATGCCCGAAGCCCGCGACCTTCGATCCGCTGACATAGCAGCGGATCATGCCTTCGGGCAGGCGCGGTTGGAACGGCTGGTCGATGATGCAGCCGCCCCAGCCGAAATACTGATCGCAGCGCGCCATGAACGCCTCCAGCGGCAGCTGCTCAGGCTGGCTGCCGCGCAGCGCATGCAGCACGCGAACGGTCGCATCCGCATCCGGCGAAGCCTCCACTTTCCAGACGCCCTGCCCGCCATTGCCACGGTTCTGCTTGAGCACACGCGGCCCGGACGTGCGAAGCCGCGACGGGAATTCGGCACGGAAGACGTCCGCGCTGGCGTATCGATGCGTGTCGGCGCCCCAGCCCAGATGACGCGTGCGATAAAGCACGTCCTTGACGCCCATCTTCAGGATGACATCGGGATGCGCGCTGACCCATGGGCGTTTCGCTGCGACCTCGCGCAGCAGCGGATCGAGGGCCGCGCGCGTCTTGCCCTGATGGATCGGATCGACCCAGACGAGGACGCCGTCCATGGTCAGCAATTGGTCGCGGACGAGATCGGCGAAGGTCTCGTCATAGACGACGGGAATCGCCTCGATACCGGAGGCGGCAAGCGCCTCGAAGACACGGACGAAGCGGCTGTTCTGCGGCGTCGCCTCGCGGCGCGTCACGGCATCGCCACGCCACAGGATCGCGATTCTGGAACGAGGAGATGTGTGCTGTTCGGTGTCCATATGGAAGCTCCACGACGGTTGAAGTCGCGCAGAGCTTGGACCGAAGTCTCACGGGGAGTCTGCCTGGTCCCCTCAAGGGCGACTCTAGACCACTTCGCGCCGGTTTCAAGATCGACGTGAGATCACGCCATGACCCCATGCACCCCCAGCCATCCCGTGTAGAGGCCGACCAGCACGATCAGCGCGGCCGACACGTAGGGTGCGCGCCGTGCGAAGCGGCCGAAGCCGCCCCAATGACGCTCGACATGACGGAGACTGAGCGCGGCCGCAATCCCGACCGAGACCATGGTCAGCGCAAGCCCGATGCCGAAGCAGAGCACCAGCACGAAGCCGAGGCTGAACTGCTTCAGTTGAAGACAGAGCAGCAACACGGTGATCGCCGCCGGACAGGGAATCAGCCCGCCGGTCAGGCCGAACAGGATGATCTGCCATGTCGTGACGGTGCGTCCGGCAAAGCGCTTGCGTATGTCAGCGGCATGCGCGAGGGCATGCGCATCGGCTCCGTCCTCTCCGAGGTCCATGTGCGCATGGTCATGCTCCTTGAACAGGACTTCCGCCGTCTCCGCCCGCACCGAGATGCGCGCCTTGAATTCATGCGGCTCCGGAATCTCATCGATGCTTTCGAGATAGTCGCCCTGGCCGGCGAAGCGAAAACACTGCTCGCTGCCGTCGGGGCGGATCGTCATGACACTGACCTCGCCGGCCGCCGGCAGCGTGCCGGCCTCGCTGCGCAGCCGCCAGCGCGGCGGCACGCCGTTCTCGAAGACCTCGAGCGACAGCGATTGTCCGGCCAGGATCAATGGGCGGGTTTCGTCGTGATGGTGGTGATGATCGTGATCGGCAGTCTGCTCTCGCCAGGTCCGCCACGCCATCCAGGCGGCGATCGCGATGATGATCGCAGCCGACACCAGTTGCAGCCAGGCTTCGCTGCGCTCGCCGGACCATTGCTGGCCGAAATGCAACCCGGCGAGCGCGACGATCCAGACGATCGCGGTATGCGAGATCGTCGCCGCCAGGCCGAGCAGCACCGCCTGCACCACCGTGCCGCGGATCGCGATGATGAAGGCCGCCATCATCGTCTTGGAGTGGCCGGGCTCAAGCCCGTGCAGCGCGCCGAGCAGGATCGCGCTGGGGATGAACAGCCATGCATGCGCGCTGCTTTGCTGCAGCAGCTGGGACAGATCGGCCATTTGCTTCACTTCAGGCTGGGCGTCACTTCAAATAGGTACGAACCACGTCGATCAGGTCGGCAGCGCCCTGCGCCTTCTCGGGATCCTTTTCCAGGGCAGGGTCCACCACGTGATGGCGGATGTGATCTTCGAGCAATTCCGCGGTGAGCCCGTTGATGGCGCCGCGTACCGAGGCCACCAGCATCAATACGTCGGCACAGCCGATCTCGGACTCCAGCGCCCGCTCGACGGCCTCGAGCTGCCCCTTGATGCGGCGAACCCGGCCGACGAGCTTGGACTTGTGCTTGATCGTGTGCGACATCAAAATAATATAGGGGGGTACCCTATATTAGTCAACATTGTTGTCGACCGACGCGGCGGCATGCGTGACGCAGCAGCGGATATTTGAGCGCCGACATGTTCCTGTCGCAAACGGTGAAATCTTGGTGATGCGTTGATCCAGCAGAGCTGGTTGACAGCAACCGGCATTGGTCTTCTATTGATGGCACGGGGATGTGCGATCTCCCCGCGAGGCGACATGCCCAAGAATCGCGTCCTGTTCACCAAGGGCGCAGCATGTCATCTTACACATCGATCTCATCCGAAAAATTGTCTCGTCTCATCGGCACCACCAGGGCACCGGTGCTCGTCGACGTTCGCCTCGATGAGGATTTCGCCGCCGACCCGCGCCTGATCCCGGGCGCCATTCGGCACTCCCATCTCGACGTCCAGGATTGGGCGTCCGGCCTCAGTGGCCAATCCGTTGTCGTCGTCTGCCAGAAGGGGCAGAAGCTTGCCGAAGGCACCGCTGCCTGGCTCCGCTGCGGCAACATTGCTGCCGAGATTCTCGAGGGCGGCCATCTCGGCTGGCGACAGGCGGAACTCCCAACCGTTCCCGCCAACAGGATTCCGAAACGCGACGGGCGCGGCCGCACCGTCTGGGTGACGCGGTCGCGGCCGAAGATCGATCGCATCGCCTGTCCATGGCTGATCCGCCGCTTTGTCGATCCGGCGGCCGTGTTCCTGTTCGTCACATCAGCGGAAGTCGAGGCCGTCGCCGAACGATTCGAGGCCACGCCGTTCGACATCGAGAACGTGTTCTGGAGCCATCGCGGCGAGCGTTGCACCTTCGACGTGATGGTCGAGGAGTTCGGCCTGTCGACGCCGGCGCTGGAGCGGCTCGCGACAATGGTGCGGGCCGCCGACACTGCGCGGCTTGATCTCTCGCCGGAGGCGCCCGGCCTGCTCGCGGCCTCGCTCGGCTTGTCGCGCATGTTCGACGACGACCTCGAACAGTTGAGCGCCGGCATGCTGCTCTACGACGCGTTCTATCGCTGGTGCCGCGACGCGACCAGGGAGACGCACAATTGGCCGACCAGCAAGGTGAAGCCATGACGGACGTCGCAACGACACCGAAGGCGCACGGACAAGAGCACGCGCACGGCATCTCGTTCAACGACGCGCTGCTGGTCTGGATGCGGGTCGCTATCCTGAGCTTTGGCGGACCGGCAGGCCAGATCGCGGTGATGCATCGCATCTTGGTCGAGGAGAAGAACTGGATATCGGAGGGGCGTTTCCTGCACGCCCTCAACTACTGCATGCTGCTGCCGGGGCCGGAGGCGCAGCAGCTGGCGACCTATATCGGCTGGCTGCTGCATCGGACGCTCGGCGGCATCGTTTCCGGCGGGCTGTTCATCCTGCCCGGCATCTTCGCCATCATGGGCCTCAGCTATATCTATGCGGCCTATGGCAATGTCGGGTTTGTCGAGGCGCTGTTCTTCGGCCTGAAGGCCGCCGTGCTTGCCATCGTCATCCAGGCGGTGGTGCGGGTCGGCAAACGCGCGCTGCGCAACCGGGTGATGATCGCGCTCGCGGCGATCGCCTTTGTCGCGATCTTTTTCTTCGCCGTGCCGTTTCCGCTGATCATCGGCGCCGCGGCCCTCACCGGGCTAATCGGCGCCCGGCTGGGCCGGCCGGAATTTGCGGCCATCGAACATGGCGGCAAGAGCTCGGCTGCCATCGACAGCATGCTCGGCGAGGCGGTGCCGGATCATGTCCGTCCCAACGCATCGCGCACGCTGCGGGTCGGCGCCGTCTGGCTCGCGCTCTGGCTGGTTCCGGTGTTCGCCCTGCTGATCGTCCTGGGACCGGGCGACGTGTTCACGCAGATCGCGATCTTCTTCAGCAAGATGGCGATGGTGACGTTCGGCGGCGCCTATGCCGTGCTCGCGTATGTCGCGCAACAGGGCGCGGAATACTATCACTGGGTCAGCCCGCGCGAGATGCTTGATGGCCTCGGCATGGCCGAGACCACGCCCGGCCCGCTGATCATGGTGGTGCAGTTCGTGGGCTTCATGGCCGCGTTCCGCGAGGCAAGCGGGCTGTCGCCGATGCTGGCTGCCACGCTTGGCGGACTGCTCGCGACGTGGGTGACGTTCACGCCGTGCTTCCTGTGGATATTCGTCGGCGCGCCCTACATCGAGGCGCTGCGCGGCAACAAGGCGCTGGCGGGCGCGTTGTCGGCGATCACCGCCGCCGTGGTCGGCGTGATCCTCAACCTGTCGATCTGGTTCGCGCTGCATACGCTGTTTCGGCAAACCGTCCCGGTGCACGAGTTCGGCCTATCGTTCGACGCGCCGGTGCCGGCGAGCATCGACTGGCCGGCGCTTGCGCTGGCGGCGGCGGCGGCGATCGCGATATTCCGCTTCAATGTGGGGATGCTCAGCGTCCTTGCCGCGTCCTGCGTCACGGGCGTGCTGCTGCGGCTGGCAGACATCATCTGAGCCGGGCAGCGCGCGTCACAAGCACCTGGGGCAGTACAACACAACCAGGAGACCAGACATGCAGAAGCAGAAGCTCTCTCACCTGATCCTTGCGCTCGCGATCGCGGGCACCGTCATGCCCGCACACGCCCTGACCCAGGACGAACTGGTCGCGAAACTCCAGGCCGCCGGCTACGCCAATGTCAGCGACGTCAGGTCGACGGCCGAAGGCCTGACGGCGAAAGCGATGAAGAACGGCAAGCCCGTGCGGCTGGTGATCGACAGCAGCGGCCAGGTCAAAGAGCAGAACTAGACCCCATCTCCGCGCGGCACACATCAAGACCCAAGCAATGGAGTGAAATCATGAGGACAACAACTGCGGTCCTGTGCCTCGCCGTCCTCTGGACAGGTGCAGCGCTTGCGGCACCAGCCGACGACAGTGAGCAACAGCAAGCGGCCGTCGCATTGCAGTCGGCGATGATGCTTCCGTCGGCAACCGAGACGCTGCGAGGCATCGTCGACAGCGTCGACGAACGCAACGACACGCTGCTGATTCGCGTGTCTACGGACAAGACCGAAACGTTCAAGGTTCAGGACGGCCTGATCTTCAATGCCGTCCGCTTCGGCGATCCCGTCGAGATCTCGGTGCAGACCATCGCGGGATTCCGAACCATCGTCGGGCTCTCGAAGGAATAGAGCGGGCAGCCTGAAGCAACAAATGCGGGTTCAAAGGAGTAATCTAATGCGAAACACAATCTCCGCGCTGATCGGCGTCAGCGCCTGCGTGTTTGCCTCCAGCGGAAGCGCGCAAAAGATCGATTGGCAGATATTCACCGAGCCGTTCGTCTCCTCGGCGCATGCCCAAGGCATCGACTGGCAGAAGGTCGATGACACCCTGGGCAGGAAGCCGGCCGTCTCGGGCGACGTTCATCGCTACGGCTTTCCGCGGACCGACCTCACGGTGACGCTCAACGGCGTCACCATCAAGCCGGCGCTGGCGCTCGGCGGATGGGTCGCCTTCAAGCCCATGCATGACGGCGTCATGGCGATGGGCGACCTTGTGCTGCTCGAATCCGAGATCAATCCCGTCATGCTGAAGATGATCGGCAACGGCCTGCAGATCACGGCCGTGCACAATCATTTGCTCGGCGCGAGCCCGGCCACCTTCTACATGCATGTCGCCGGCCACGGCGATCCGGTGAAGATCGCCGGCGCGATCCGGGATGCGCTCGCCGAAAGCAAGACGCCGCTCACGGCCGCGGCGCCGGCAACACCGCCACCGGCCGTCGATCTCGACACCGCGCAGCTCGACCAGATCATCGGCGCCAAGGGTCAGACCAATGGTGGCGTCTATCAGTTCAACGTGGCCCGGCGCGATCCGGTCACCGAAGGAGGCATGCCGTTGGCGCCGGTCGGCCCGATGGGCGTTGCGATCGCCATCAACTTCCAGCCGACCGGCGGCAGCAAGGCGGCGATCACTGGCGATTTCGTGCTGACCAACGACGAGGTGAACCCGGTGATCACAGCGCTGCGAACCCACGGCATCGAGGTCACCGCACTGCACAGCCACATGCTGGATGAACAGCCGCGCCTGTTCTTTATGCATTTCTGGGCCAATGACGACGCCATCAAGCTTGCCAAGGGCCTGCGCGCCGCGCTCGACAAGACGGCAAGCACAAGGAGCTGAAGGCGGGCAGGCCCCGGCTCATGCATGGAACCGGCTTGCGACCCTCGTTATTGTCGTGGCCGCAAGTCCCCATGCATGGAGCCGGTAAGTGCTGAAACTGTACAGGTCGGTGAGCTCTGATTGGCAGGGCATCGGCGCCGAATTGCCGCCCGACATCATCTGGATCGATCTGCTCGATCCCACCGCGGATGAAAAGCAGTTCGTCGAGCGCATGCTCGACATTCGCATCCCCACCGAGGAATCATTGGGCCAGATCGAGGCGTCCAGCCGTCTTGTGACCGATCATGACCGGCTCTATCTGAGCTCGCCGGCGGTGCGGCTCGACCAGAACAACGAGGCCGAGATCACCAATATCGGCTTCGTGATCGGCCCCAAGGTGCTGGTCACGGTTCGCTTTGCGCCGCTCGCCACCTTCGACGAGGTGATGAAGCGGATCGACACCGACAAAAGCCTGCAGAACGGCATGTGCGTGTTCACCGCGCTGCTCGAGGCCATGATCGATCGCGGCGCCGACGTGCTGGAGCAGCTTGGCGCGAAGACCGACCGACTGTCGCGCGCCGTGTTCAAGGGCGGACTGGTGCGGAGCAAGCGGCCGGTGCGCTCCAGCCGCCGGCTACGCGAGGCGCTGGAGAATATCGGCGAGTTAGCTGATCGCCTGGCCAAGGCGCGCGACGTGCTGCTCGGGGTCGGCCGGATCGCGAGTTTCGCCGACGATGTCGGCAACGAATGGATCACCGCGGCATCGAAGCGGCGGCTCGAGGCAGTCTCCAAGGATGTCGCGTCGCTGGGTGACTACGAGACCAGGCTGTCGGACAAGATCCAACTGCTGCTGGACGCCGTGCTCGGCTTCATCAACATCCAGCAGAACGACCTGTTCAAGATCCTGACCATCGTCTCCGTGGTCGGCGTTCCCCCGACCATCCTGGTCGGGGTCTGGGGCATGAATTTCAAGGTGATGCCGGAGCTCGGCTGGACCTTCGGTTATCCGCTGGCCTGCGCCGCGATCATCGCCAGTGGCATCCTGCCGGTGCTCTGGTTCAAGCGGCGCGGCTGGTTCGACTAGTGGACAAGCGAAGTTGAAACACCGCTGCACTATCGGCGTTGAGAAGGCGCCTGCGGCGCTCTAGATCAGGACGTCCTCTGCCCGCGCCCGCGGCGCTGTCATCCCCCAACGAAGAGTTCTGCCTATGCGACCCCACATCATCTGCCACATGGGCACGTCGATCGACGGCCGGCTTCATCCCAGCCGCTTCACCAAGGCCGCCGCCGGCATCCCGGCCGACGTGCTGCGCTCCCATTACGAACGAATCCATGATGGCTTCAATGCCGACGGCTGGATCATCGGCCGCGTCACCATGAACGAGATGGCCAAGGGATCGGAGCGGCACATCGCCAACCCGCCGAAGCTGCCGCGCGGGCCACATCTTGCCAACCGCGCCGGCCGCAAGCTTGCCATCGGCATCGATCCGTCGGGCCGGGTGCATTTCGGCAAGGACAATGTCGGCGGCGACCATGCGGTCGCGGTGCTCGGCGAGCAGGTTTCCGACGCGCATCTGGCCGAGCTGCGCGAGGACGGCGCGTCCTACATCTTTGCCGGCCCGAGGGGCGACGACCTGCCGGGCGCGATGGCGCAATGTGCCGCGCTGTTCGGCGCCAAGACGCTGCTGCTCGAAGGCGGCGGCGGCATCAATGGCGCCTTCCTGAAGCACGGGCTGATCGACGAATTCAGCACGCTGATTCATCCGGCGGTCGACGGCGTCGCCGGATCGCAATGCATCGTCGACTATCACGGTCCAGACGGCGACCGGCCGGGCGCCGGGCAGTCACTGCGGCTGACGCATTGCGAGACGCTGGAAGGCGGCATGGTCTGGCTGCGTCACGCCGTGGAGCGCGCGCCGGGCTGAACGCTGCTATTGCTTGGGATTCTCCACCCAGCCGCTTCTGCATCCGGCAACGAAGAACGCGACGCCGCGCGCGACATGCTCGTCGATCTCGGGGTCGAGTGCTTTCAGGTCGACTTCGTACAGAGCCCGCATCAGCATCGGCACCGCGATGATGTCGAGGAACAGGCGCGCCGTGGTCGGCAGCTGCTCCGGCGCGAAGGCCGGCAACTTGCCGAGCTCGTCGGATTGCGTCAGGTCGCGCAGCAGGTGAATTCCGAGCTCGGTGGCGAGCGCGCGCGCCCTGCGATTGACGGTGGCGGCGAGATCCGGGAAGCGATGCGCCTCCGCGATAGCAAGCCGCATCAGGCCGATCCGGTCGGCGTCGAGCCCCCAATGCAGCAGGGTCGAGGCGACGCTGGTGAGGCGCTCCTCCACCGTCACGCCAAGCGGCGCGTCCGCCTTGAACTCCGCGATACGTGACAGGATGTCCCGCGTCACCACCTCGGTGAACAGCGCCCGCTTGTCCTGGAAGCGCGCATAGATCGTGCGCTTGCCGGAGCGCGCGACGTCCGCGATCTCATCGATGCTGGCGCCTTCGAAGCCACGCTGCAGGAAGACCTTGCGCGCCGCATCGAGGATACGCGCATCGACCTCGCCGGCGAGCTCCTTCGGCGGCCGGCCAGCACGGACCTCGACCGGCCTCGCCTTCCTCGCCGCCACTTTCGTGTTGGGCGCCCGCGGCATCTTCAGTGTGCTGGTGGTCATCGCCTTGACCCGGGTTCCATGAGCCGGTTCGGCCGGCAACATCAGGCAATATAGGCCCATCACATCTAGTTGTAAATAGAACGGCACAGTTCCGTTTCCATTGACGTTGCACTGCAGCGGGACTAAATGCCGCACAGAACGGAACGGTATCGTTCCCTTCTGCGAAGGCCGTGCAGACCTCGCTCAACTGCAGGAGCAGCCATCATGTTCGAAGACACTGTGTTGGAGCGCGACCAACAGGGGCACCAAGGTATCGAGGGCGCGCCCTCCCGCGAGCCCGACAGTTCAGAGTTGACCGCGCGGGCTCCCGCGCAGGAGCGCCCGGTGGCGAAGGAGCCCGCCCCGCCGGCAACGATCCCGCCGGAGGCCGCGCCGAAGAAGCGCGGCTTCCTGCGCCGCCGTCCGGTCGTCTCCGCTGTTGGCGCCGTGCTGCTCGCCGCCACGCTCGGCGGCGGCTATCTCTACATGGACTACACCGAGCATTTCGAATCCACCGATGATGCTTTCATCGCGGCGCGGCAGTCCGCGCTGGCGCCGAAGATCTCCGGCTACATCACCGCGGTTCCAGTCACCGACAACCAGCACGTCGCGGCCGGCGACGTGATCGCGCGGCTCGACGACCGCGACTATCGCGTGGCACTGGCGCAGGCCGAGGCACAGGTCGCCGCCGCGCAGGCCAGCATCGAGAATGTCGATGCGCAGCTCGACGTGCAGCAGGCGCAGATCGCGGCCAACCAGGCCCAGGTGGATCAGGCGCAGGCGGCGCTGACCTTCGCGCAACAGCAGGCGACGCGCTACCAGCACCTGGAGCAGACCGGTTACGGTACGGTACAGAATTCCGAGCAGTACACCTCGCAACTGCATCAGCAGCAGGCGTCCCTCTTGAGCGCGCAGGCGACGCTGAACCTCGCACAGCGCCAGGTGGAATCGCTGAAGGCGCAGCGCAAGAGCGCGGTCGCCAACCTCGCCCAGGCCGAGGCGCAGCGCGACCAGGCGAAGCTCAATCTGTCCTACACCACGGTGACCGCGGCGCAGCCGGGCCGCGTCGTCAACCTGTCGGCGGCCGTCGGCCAGTTCGCGCAGGCCGGCACCAACCTGACGATGTTCGTGCCCGACCAGACCTGGGTCACCGCGAACTTCAAAGAGATCCAGCTCGACAAGATGCGCCCGGGCGAGAACGTGACGCTGAAGATCGACGCCTATCCCGGCCGCGCCATCCAGGGCCATGTCGAGAGCGTGCAGCCGGGCTCCGGCACCGCGTTCTCGCTGCTGCCGGCGCAGAACGCCACCGGCAACTACGTCAAGATCGTGCAGCGCGTGCCGGTCAAGATCGTGATGGACAACCCGCCGACCGACGTCGCGCTCGGCCCGGGCATGTCCGTGGTGCCGACGGTGCGGATCAATTCATCGCCGTCGCTGCTCGAGCGGCTTGGCAAGCTCTGATTCCAGGAGGCTGTCATGAGTGCAGCAGCAATCGATGCCAAGAGCCTCCCGGTTCCGAACGTCACGGTCAATCCCTGGCTGATCGCCATCGTGGTCGCGCTCGCGAGCTTCATGGAGGTGCTCGACACCACCATCGCCAACGTCGCGCTGCCCTATATCGCCGGCGGTATGGGCGTCAGCGAGGACGAAGCCTCCTGGGTTGTCACCTCCTATCTGGTGTCCAATGCCATCATCCTGACCGCCTCGAGCTTTCTCGCCAAGATGCTGGGGCGGAAGACGTTCTTCCTGATCTGCCTCGGCATCTTCACGGTCAGTTCGATCCTGTGCGGCTTCGCGCCCAATCTGAACGCGCTGCTGCTGTTCCGGATCCTGCAAGGTCTCGGCGGCGGCGGCATGGTGCCGGTGGCGCAGTCGATCCTGGCGGACGCGTTCCCGCCGGCCAAGCGCGGACAGGCGTTTGCGGTGTTTGGCATCGCCGTGGTGGTGGCGCCGGTGGTCGGCCCGACGCTCGGCGGCTGGCTCTCCGACAATCTGTCCTGGCACTGGTGCTTTCTGATCAACGCACCGGTCGGCCTATTCGCGACTGTCGCGATCGCCATGGTGCTGCAGGAGCCGGCGACCGCGAAAGCCAACACTGCGAAGGCCGACAGCGAGCCGCAGCGGGACAACGGCTTCGACGTCATCGGCTTCGCGCTGGTGGCGACCTTCCTCGGCGCACTCGAGGTGACGCTTGACCGCGGCCTGGAGGACGACTGGTTCGGATCGTCCTTCATCATCACGTCGGCGGCGATCTGCGCCACCGCTTTCGTGCTGATGATCCCGTGGGAGATGACCCGCCGCAATCCGATGATCGATTTGCGGATGGTCGCCAGCCGGCAGTTCGGTGCCTGCTTCCTGGTGATGCTGGCGACCGGCGCCATCCTGCTCGCGACCACCCAGTTCCTGCCGCAGCTGGTGCAGCAGGATTTCGGCTATACCGCGACCTGGGCCGGCCTCGTGCTCTCGCCCGGCGGCGTGGTCACCATGCTGATGATGTTCGCGGTCGGCCGGCTCGCCTCCAGGGTGCAGCCGAAATATCTGATCATCGCCGGCGCGCTGGTGATCGCGGCCTCGATGTACAGCATGACCAATGTGTACGGCGATCTCGGATTCTGGTTCATGGCGCGCTCGCGCATGCTGATCGGCGTCGGCCTGCCGCTGATCTTCATTCCGATCATGACGGCGTCCTATGACGGCATTCCCGCCGGAAAGACCGACCAGGCCTCCGCCCTGATCAACGCGGCGCGCAACACCGGCGGTTCGATCGGCGTCTCGCTCGTCTCCAACGTGCTGACGCACCGCGAGCAATTCCACCAGAGCCGGTTGGTCGAGCAGGTGATGCCGTCGAGCCCGCAATACCAGGACACGCTGCAGCAGGTCACCGACTACTTCGTCGCCCAGGGCAACGCGCTGGCGCAGGCACATCAACAGGCGATCCAGTGGATCGGCCAGCAGGTGCAGACCCAAGCCTCGTTCCTGTCCTACATGGACGCGTTCTGGGTGCTGATGCTGATCGCGCTGTCGGCGATCCCGCTGGCGCTGACCCTGCGCAAGGTCAAGCTTGGCGGCCCCGCTCCCGTCGGTCACTGACGAAGAGCAGAGGTCAGCTGCACGACGCCCGCGCCGGGGATCGGCGCGGGCGTATCGCTTCGGATCGTCTCGATAGAGGTCAAATGCCGCTCGTGGCGGCAACGATCGTGTCCCTCAGCCAGCGGTGTGCCGGCAGATCGTCGAAGCGGCGGTGCCAGCTCATCACGCTCTGCAGCTTCGATGCATCGAACGGCAGGTCCCGCATCTCGATCGGATAGGCACGGCGGAATTCGAGCGCGAGCTTGCGGCCGAGGATCGCCACCATGTTCGATTGCACCAGGACAGCGCCGGCGGACAGATACGGCACATCGGAGGCGATGGTACGCTCGGCCTTGCGCGCCCGCAGCCAGGCATCGATGAAATCCAGATCCTCTCGCCGCTGGAGGTAATTGCAAGATGCGGCAGCTCGACCAGCGTCTCGCCGGTCAGCTTCTTGCGCAACGCCGGATGACCGGCCCGGAGCACCGCAACGAAGCGATCCTCGATCAACCGGCGGGATGCAAAGCGCTCGCCGTCCATCGCGCGCGACGAGATCGCAAGATCGAGCTCGCCGCGATCGAGCCGGTCGGCGAGATTGAGCGTCCCGCTCGGCACCAGCGTCAGGCGTACTTTGGGAGCCTGCGCGCGCACCGCCGCGATAATCGCGCCGGCCACGACCACTGCGGCGTAATTGTTGACGGCAATGGCAAAGCGCCGCTCCGCCTGCGCCGGATCGAAGCGATCCCCTTCGACTGCGAGCTGCAGCTCGCTCAGCGCCTTGCGGACCGGCAGCGCGAGGGCTTCCGCCCGCGGCGTCGGCAGCATGCCGGATGGCGTGCGGACGAACAGCTGGTCTTTCAGCGCGTGACGCAGCCGGTTCAGCGCGTGGCTCACGGCGGGCTGGCTGATCGCAAGCGCGCCGGCCGCGCGCACCACGCTGCGCTCGCGCATGACAGCGTCGAACACCAGCAGCAGATTGAGGTCGAGATTGCGCATCCGCATGGCCGCATCATGAACAATATGAATTAGCAGATAAAGACAATTCATTTGAATAATAACAGGCCAAGCTCCAGCTTCTGCGCATGCCCGAGAGCCCGCACAGCGCAATCGCAACCCGGCCACTTCGCGCCACCGCGCGCGTTCTGGTCGGCGTCCTAGCCGGCCCCGATGCCGCTGCTATCGCCGTGCCGGAAACCTTCGCGCGCTGGCGGCGGCTTACGCCGCTGGCCACATGGGTGCCGATCGAGCTTCGCGAAACCAGCTATGCCGGCATCCTGAGCGGCGTTGCCGCCGCGCTCGACCGCACCGGCATGGCCCCGCGGCAGCTGATCCTGCTGGGCGAAGGACCGGTCGCACGGCGCATGCTCGAGCTGGCGCTGCGCGGCGAATTGCCCTGCGGCGGCATTGTCGCAATCGACGTCGCCTCCGACGCGCTGCCGTTTCCCGTGGTGCCGACGGTGACCGCCTTCCGGCTTGTCATTCGTCACGACGACGAAGCGCCGCAAGGCGGCTTGATCGACGCGTTGCGCGCCGCCGATCTCGACGCACGCATCATCAATCTCGACCTGACTGCCGGCCGCGGGGCCGAGGCGGCCGCGGCGAGCGCAACTGAGACCTTTGTTCTGGAGCTGGTTGCAACAATCGGCCGCCGGACAACCGATGGAGCTGGTGACCCATGACATCGAAAACTTTCAAGATCGTATGCGCGGGCCTGGTGGCCGCCGCCGCAATTGGCGCCGGCGCCTATGTCGTGTATCGGCTGGACGGCGCGACGCATGCGGCTCCTCAGGTGGCCGAGCCGCACACCGTCCAGTCCGCCGTCCCAGTGACGGCGGCGAAGGTGCTGCAACATGATGTGCCGATCGTGCTCGAGGGCCTCGGCACGGTGACCCCGATCAATACGGCCACCATCCGCACCCAGGTGCAGGGCACACTCGACAGCGTCGATTTCGTCGAGGGCAAGCAGGTGAAGCGCGGCGACGTGCTGGCCAGGATCGACCCACGGGTCTACGAGGCCCAGGTCGACCAGGCCGAGGCTGCGCTGGCGCGCGACGAGGCGAGCCTGAAGAACGCCAAGACGAACTTGGCGCGAACGCAGCCGCTCGCCAATCGCGGCTTTGCGACCCAGCAATTGCTCGACACCCAGGACTCGCAAGTCTCGCAAGACGAAGGCACGGTCGCGCTCGACAAGGCGGCGCTGGAAGCCGCGCAGACCCAATTGAGCTTTGCCACGATCACAGCGCCGTTCGACGGCGTCACCGGCATCCGCCGGATCGATCCCGGCAACATCGTGCACCCGACCGATACCAATGGGCTCGTGGTCCTCACCCAGCTGCAACCGATCGCGGTGATCTTCACGCTGCCGTCCGGCGAAATCCCCCGCGTGCAGCAGGCGCTGGCATCCGGCGACGCATCGGTCGACGTCTATGACGCCCAGAACAAGCATAAGCTCGACCACGGCAGCCTGATGCTGATCAACAACCAGGTCGACAGCTCGACCGGAACCGTACAACTGAAGGCATCGTTTCCCAATGCCGGCAACACGCTGTGGCCCGGCACTTTCGTCAACGTCCATCTGACGATCGCGGTTCGCCACAATGCGCTCACGACACCACTGACGGCGGTGCGACAGGGACCGGATGGCAGCTTCGCCTACACCGTCGACCCGCACAACGTCGTCAGCATCCGCAATGTCAGGACCGGGCAATCGCGCGACGGACAGGTCCTGATCGAGCAGGGCCTCGCGGCAAACGAGACCGTCGTGACCGCCGGTCAGTACCGGCTCAATCCGGGGACCACGGTCGAGATCGTACCCGAGGACAAGAAAGACCAGGTCCAGGACGCAACCACCGCAAGCGCAGGTATGCTGCCATGAACGTCTCCGCAGGTTTCATCCGCAAGCCCGTCGCCACTGCCTTTCTGGCCATCGCCATCGTGCTGGTCGGCATCATCGCCTTCGTGCGCCTGCCGGTCTCGGCGCTGCCGACGGTGGATACCCCGACCATCCAGGTCACCGCGCAATTGCCCGGCGCCGACCCGCAGACCATGGCCTCCTCGGTCGCGACACCGCTGGAGCGCCAGTTCGGGCAGATCGCGGGCCTGACCGGCATGAGCTCGAGCAGCGGACTCGGCAACACCCAGATCACGCTGCAATTCGCACTGAACCGCAGCGTCGATGCCGCCGCACAGGACGTGCAGACCGCGATCGATGCGGCATCGGGGCAATTGCCCAAGACCATGCCGTCGCCGCCGACCTTCCACAAGGTCAATCCGGCCGACGTGCCGGTGCTGCTGATCGCGCTGACGTCGGACACCGAGCCGCTGACCAAGGTCGACGACTATGCCGACAGCATCCTGGCGCAAAAATTGTCGCAAGTGCCGGGCGTCTCGCTCGTGACCATCGGCGGGATGCAGAAGCCGTCGATCCGGGTGCAGGTCAATCCGGCCAAGCTCGCCGCCGCCGGGCTCGATCTCGAGCAATTGCGCACCACGCTCGGCAACATCACTGTGAACCAGCCCAAGGGCGTGCTGTACGGCAGTCAGCAGGCCTATACGCTCGCGACCAACGACCAGGTGCTGACCGCAAACAAATATGACGACCTGATCATCGCCTATCGCAACGGCGCGCCGGTGCGGCTGCGCGACATCGGGCATGCCATCGTCGCCGCCGAGGATGTCACGCTGCATGGCTGGTACAACGACAAGCCTGCGGTCATCCTCGCGATCCAGCGTCAACCCGGCGCCAACGTGATCAGCACGGTCGACGGCATCAAGAAGCTGCTGCCGCAGCTGGTGTCGAGCCTGCCGTCCGACATCAAGGTTCAGATCGCCTCCGACCGCACGCAGACCATCCGCGCCAGCGTCGCCGACGTTCAGCTCACTTTGGTGCTGACCATCGCGCTGGTGGTCGGCGTGATTTTCCTGTTCCTGCGCAATCTGTGGGCGACCATCATCCCCGCGGTCTCGGTCCCGATCTCGCTGATCGGCACCTTCGGCGTGATGTATCTGCTCAACTACAGCCTCGACAATCTGTCGCTGATGGGTCTGTCGATCGCGGTCGGCTTCGTCGTCGACGACGCCATCGTCATGATCGAGAACATCTCGCGGCACATCGAGGAAGGTCTCTCGCCGATGCAGGCCGCGCTCAAGGGCGCCGGCGAAATTGGCTTCACGATCATTTCGATCTCGGTCTCGCTGATCGCGGTGTTCATTCCGCTGTTGCTGATGGGCGGCGTGATCGGCCGCATGTTTCAGGAATTCGCCGTCACGGTGTGCGTTTCGATCGTCGTGTCGGTGATCGTCTCGGTGACGCTGACGCCGATGATGTGCGCCTATCTGCTGTCGCCGCACCAGGGCACCGACGCCGGGACCATCTCGCGCGCGCTGGAACGCGGCTTCGTCGCGATCCAGGCGGCCTACGAGGCCATGCTTGCCAGAGCGTTGCGCTACAAGGCCACGACGCTGTCGATCATGCTGGCTAGTATTGCGGTGATCGGCCTGCTGTTCTTGGGCATCCCCAAGGGCTTCTTTCCGCAGCAGGACACCGGCATGATCACCGGCATCACGGAAGCTTCGGCCGACATCTCGCCGGCGCAGATGGCGACCCTGCAGCGCAGTGTCATAGACGTCATTTCCAAGCATCCCTCGGTTGCCAATGCGACCGGCTATATCGGACCCGGCGGCCCGACCGTGACCGAGAACAATGGCCGCCTATTCGTGCTGCTGAAGCCGCGAGCCGAGCGCAATGCGTCCGCCGATCAGGTGATCCGGCAGCTCGACACCGCGCTGCAGAAGATCAAGGGCATGTCGGTGTTCATGCAGGCGACGCAAGACATCAATCTCGCCAGCCGTCTGTCCAAGACGCAGTATCAGTTCACCCTCACCGACGTGAACCAGGACGAGCTCAATCTGTGGGCCGGCAAGCTGTATCAGAAGCTGAAGACGTTGCCGGAGCTGGCCGACGTCGCCACCGACCAGGCCAACGCCGCGCGTCAGCTCAAGCTGCAGATCGACCGCGACGCGGCCTCCCGGCTCGGCATCGATCCGGCCGCAGTCGACAACACGCTCTATGACTCATTCGGCCAGCGGCATGTCGCCCAGCTGTTCACGACGCTCAATACCTATTACGTGATCCTGGAGGTCGATCCGTCGTTCCAGCTCGGCCCCTACGCGTTGAACCATATCTATGTCCGCTCGTCCGCGGGGACGATGGTGCCCTTGAGCCAGATCGCGAGCATCGACTACGGCACGGCGCCGCTCTCCGTGAACCACCAGAGCCAGTTTCCGTCGGTGACGCTGAGCTTCAACGTTGCGCCCGGAACGGCGGTAGGGTCCGCGGTCGCGGCCGTGCAGAAGGCGACCGCCGAGTTGCATGTGCCGTCGACCGTGGTCACCAGCTTCCAGGGCAACGCGCAGGCGTTCCAGGCCGCGCTGGCGTCGACGCCGATCCTGATCCTCGCCGCGGTGGTCGCCGTCTATCTGATCCTTGGCATGCTCTACGAGAGCACGATCCATCCGGTCACGATCCTATCGACCCTGCCGTCCGCCGGGCTCGGCGCGCTGCTCGCGCTGTGGGCGTTCGGCTTCGGGCTCGACGTGATCGGGCTGATCGGCATCATCCTGCTGATCGGGATCGTGCAGAAGAACGGCATCATGCTGATCGATTTCGCGCTGCAGGCCGAGCGGCACCAGCATCTCTCCGCCGAACAGTCGATCTATCGGGCCTGCAAGGCGCGGTTCCGCCCGATCCTGATGACGACGATGTGTGCGATGCTCGGCGGCGTGCCGCTGATGATCGGCACCGGCACCGGCTCGGAATTGCGCCAACCGCTCGGCTTCGCCATCGTCGGCGGGCTGATCGTCTCGCAGCTGATGACGCTGTTCACGACGCCGGTCGTGTACATCTATCTCGACAGGATCAGCCGGTCGTTAGGCAAGCTGCGCGCAACTGCGCGGAAGGCTGTGCCGCACGAGCCCGAGGCGGCTTCGTGACCCGCTCGTCTCAGCCCGCGCGGCGGCGCTGGCCGCGCCACCACAGGCCGAAAGCGACCGTGACCGCGGCGGCCAGCGAGAACCAGGTGATGGCGTATTGCATATGGTCGTCCTTGAGCCGCACCTTGAGCGGCCCGGGCTTCGGCGTGCTGCTGTCCGGCACCGGCGCCTCGAGGTCGATATAGAACGGCGCAACCTCCCCCCAACCGAGCGCTTGCGCCATCGCGCGATGATCGCGCACGAACCACAGCCGCTTCGCCGGATCTTCCTTCGGCGTCAGCCGGCCCGGCGGCTCGGGAAAGCGGATGTAGCCGGTGAGCTCGACAGGCATGCCCGTGACGAGGCGCCCAGTGACGCGATCCTCGAAGGCGCGGTCCTGCATCGTGTTCTGGACGAAGCCGGCGTTGACCACGACGGTCTCGCCGCTGGCGAGCTTGGCCGGCAGGAATGCCCAGGTGCCGGGGCCACTGACATCGTCGCGCACTGCGGAGCCGGAGCTGAACACCATCGCGTCGGGCAGCTTCGCATAGGTCGCGGTCAGGGTGACGCGGCGGAATTCGTCCCTTGCCGAGGTCAGCGTGGGCCATGCCGAGGGCGGCGGCAACGCGTCGGTCGGCGCGGCCAGCCGTGCATCGAGTGCGGCGATCAGCGCATGCTTCTCGACCCGGCGCTGCAATTGCCAAACGCCGAGGGCAATAAATACTGCGATCAGGATCAGCGTGAAAATGCCGAAGCCTGCCGCGCTCGGCCGAGGTGAACCTTTTGACGCGTTGTCCTGGCGCGAACCGGTGCCTGCTTCGCCGGGAAACGCCTTGTTCGTGGTCTCGTTCATTTCGGGTCGCGCTCGATCAACTGGCCTTCCGCGGCCTTGTGGTGGAATTGCAGCGCGATCAGCAGCGCCTTCATCGAGCGCAGCGGCAGGATCGTGGTCACCACGATCAACGGCAGCCACAGCGCCGCATGCACCCAGAACGGCGGCTGGTACTTCACCTCGACGATCAGCGCCGCCGCGACCACGATGGCGCCCGCCAGCATGATGATGAAGACCGCCGGTCCGTCACCGGCATCGATGAAGGCGAAGTCGAGGCCGCAGGCCTGGCAGCGCGGCGCCAGCGTCAGGAAGCCGGAATAGAGCTTGCCCCTGCCGCAGCGCGGGCAGCGGCAGGCAATGCCGCGTATCGCGCTCTCGGTCACAGTGGGTGGGGTGTCGGTCATCGGCTCTCTTCAAAAGCAGAGGGGGGCGGCCCATCGGCCGCCCCCTCTTAGCACGTCAGAGAGATTAGTGAGCGCCGTGTGCCATCGTCTCGGCGCCGTGGCCCCAGACGTAGATGCAGATGAACAGGAACAGCCAGACCACGTCGACGAAGTGCCAGTACCAGGCGGCGAACTCGAAACCGAGGTGCTGCTTCGGCGTGAAATGGCCGGCATAGGCGCGGATCAGGCAGACCAGCAGGAAGATGGTGCCGACCAGCACGTGGAAGCCGTGGAACCCGGTCGCCATGAAGAAGGTCGCGCCATAGACGTTGCCGCCGAACGAGAAGGTCGCATGGGCGTACTCATAGGCCTGCACGCAGGTGAAGCAGGCGCCGAGGATCACGGTCAGGATCAGGCCCTGCTTGAGGCCCTGGCGATCGTTTTCGAGCAGTGCATGGTGCGCCCAGGTGACGGTGGTGCCCGAGGTCAGGAGCAGCAGCGTGTTGAGCAGCGGCAAATGCCAGGGATCGAAGGTCTCGATGCCCTTCGGCGGCCAGGTGCCGGGCACCGAGCAGGCACCCATCGCCGTGCCGGGGCCGCAGCCGAACACCGCGTCGCGCGTGGCGTGCACCGCGTCGGCCGGGAACAGCGCCGAGTTGAAGAAGGCCCAGAACCAGGCGACGAAGAACATCACCTCGGAGGCAATGAACAGGATCATGCCGTAGCGGTGGCTGATCTGCACCACGCGGGTATGGTCGCCCTTGTACTGGGCTTCCTTGATCACGTCGCTCCACCAGCTCGCCATGGTGTAGAGCACGCCGATGGTGCCGATGCCGAACACGATCGGCGCGGCGGAGTACATGTGATGCATCCAGCCGATCGCGCCGAACGCCATGATGAAGGCCGAGATCGAGCCGACCACGGGCCACGGGCTCGGGTCGACGAGATGATAGTCGTGATGCTTGACTTGCGCCTCAGCCATTGCCGTCTCTCCATTCGCGTGCCGCTAGGCACGTCTTAATCTTAAAATTCCAATCTCATCAGCACGATCTTGTCGGAAAACCGGTCCCCACTTTTCCGGATCATGCTCTAGCCGCCCTTGCGCTGCTCCGCCTCGCCGGCTGCCACGGGCTTCGGCGTGGCGTCGCGCACGGGGAAGAAGGTGTAGGACAAAGTGATCGTCTTCAGCGTGTCGTTCTCGCTGTCCTTGGCCAGCGCCGGATCGACATAGAACACCACGGCCATCTCGCGCTTCTCGCCCGGGGCCATGGTCTGTTCAGTGAAGCAGAAGCAGTTGATCTTCTGGAAATAGGCGCCGACCGTCAGCGGCGCGACGTTGTAGGCGGCCTGGCCGGTGGTGGTGCGCGCCGACTGGTTGGTCACCGTGTAATAGACCGTGACCACCTGGCCGATCTTGACGTCGATCGTGGTCTGCTCGGCCTCGAACTTCCAGGGCAGGCCCGGCGCGACGTTGGAATCGAAGCTGACCGCGATGGTACGCTCCAGCGGCGCATCCGAAGGCAGCGTGGTCGCCACCTGGGTGGTGCCGTTGAAGCCGGTGGTGCGGCAGAACCAGTTGTAGAACGGCACGGCGGCATAGGACGCGCCGACCATCAGCACCACGACGAAGCCGCAGATCGAGGCGACCAGCGCATCGCGCGTCAGCATGCGGCGCGTGACCTGGGCGCCCTCGCTTTGCTGCGGTCCCTGGTTCGCCATCTCGCTCACAGCGGCCGCACCAGCACGGCTGGCCCCTTGACGAGGGTGACGGCAAAGAACAGCACGACCATGACGCCGAGCGCGAGCGCAATGGCGATCGAACGCTGGCGGCGGCTCTTGAGCTGCGCCTCTGTGAGGACGATGCCTTCTGGTTCGTTCTTGTCGTCCATTGCTATCCCGTGCGCCCCCATCTCGCCCCCCGGCGTCCCTACCCGATGATCACGGGCAGGATCGCGCGGACCACGACCTCGACGAGGAGGACGGCGAACAGCGCGAACAGATAAAGGATCGAGAAGGCAAACAGCCGGCGCGTGGCGCGGTTGGCCGCAACGCCTTCACGGCGGCGATAGACCTCGATGGCGAGCCACAGCATGCCGGCACCGAGCACCAACGAGGTGACGCCGTAGATCGCGTCGAAATACCCCAGCGGCCACGGCACAAAAGCGATCGCGACCAGCACGATGGTGTAGAGCAGGATCTGCAGCCGGGTCGCGTCGGGACCGGCGACCACCGGCAGCATCGGAATGCCGGCGCGCGCATAATCGTCGCTGCGGAACAGCGCCAGCGCCCAGAAATGCGGCGGGGTCCAGAAGAAGATGATCAGGAACAGCAGGATCGGTTCGACCGAGAGCGAGCCGGTCGCGGCGGCCCACGCCACCACCGGCGGCAGCGCGCCGGCGGCGCCGCCAATCACGATGTTCTGCGCGGTCCAGCGCTTCAGCAGCATCGTGTAGATCACGGCGTAGAAGAAGATGGTGAATGCGAGCAGCGCGCCGGCCACCCAGTTGACCAGGATGCCGAGCGTCATCACCGAGAAGAAGGCGAGCGTCAGGCCGAAGGCGGCCGCCTCTGCCTGGGTGATCCGGCCGCGCGGGATCGGCCGGTTGGCGGTGCGCGACATCAGCGCGTCGACGTCGCCCTCATAGGCCATGTTGAGCGCGCCGGAGGCGCCGGCGCCGACCGCGATGCACAGGATCGAGGTGAACGCCAGCACCGGATGCACATGCACCGGGGCGATCATCAGGCCGACCAATGCGGTGAAGATCACCAGCGACATCACGCGCGGCTTCAGCAGTGCGATGTAGTCGCCCACTTCGGCCTCGGAGATCCGGGGCAACTCGATGGCGTTGTGATCGACAACCGACAAGATCAGGTCTCACTTCTCTCAAAAGGCGCGGCGCACCCTTAAAGGTGCGCCGCGTTGTCTTGGACTTACTGCACGCGGGGCAGCACTTCGAACTGGTGGAACGGCGGCGGCGAGGTCAGCGTCCACTCCAGGGTGGTCGCACCCGCGCCCCACGGATTGTTCGCGGCCTGCTCCTTGCGGACGAAGGCATCGATCACGCCGTAGATGAAGATCAGGACGCCGACGCCGGAGATGTAGGAGCCCCAGGAGGAGATCAGGTTCCAGCCGGCGAATGCGTCCGGATAGTCGACATAGCGGCGCGGCATGCCCGACAGGCCGAGGAAGTGCTGCGGGAAGAACACCAGGTTGACGCCGATGAAGGTGAACCAGAAGTGCGCCTTGGCGATCTTCTCCGAGTACATGTAGCCGAACATCTTCGGGAACCAGTAGTACCAGCCGGCGAAGATGCCGAACACGGCGCCGAGCGACAGCACGTAGTGGAAGTGCGCCACCACGTAATAGGTGTCCTGCAGCACGCGGTCGACGCCGGCATTGGCCAGCACGACGCCGGTGACGCCGCCGACGGTGAACAGGAAGATGAAGCCGATCGCCCAGATCATCGGCGCCTTGAACTCGATCGAGCCGCCCCACATCGTGGCGATCCACGAGAAGATCTTCACGCCGGTCGGCACCGCGATCACCATCGTGGCGGCGACGAAATAGGCCTGTGTCGCCGACGACATGCCGACGGTGTACATGTGGTGCGCCCACACCACGAAGCCGATGCCGCCGATCGCGACCATGGCGTAGGCCATGCCGAGATAGCCGAATACCGGCTTGCGCGAGAAGGTGGAGACGATCTGGCTGATCATGCCGAAGGCGGGCAGGATCAGGATGTACACTTCGGGGTGGCCGAAGAACCAGAACAGATGCTGGAACAGCACCGGGTCGCCGCCGCCGTCAGCCGCAAAGAAGGTGGTACCGAAATTGCGGTCGGTCAGCAGCATGGTGATCGCACCGGCGAGCACCGGCAGCGACAACAGCAGCAGGAACACGGTGACCAGGATCGACCACACGAACAGCGGCATCTTGTGCAGGGTCATGCCCGGCGCGCGCATGTTGAAGATCGTGGTGATGAAGTTGATGGCGCCGAGGATCGACGACGCACCGGCGAGATGCAGCGACAGGATCGCGAAGTCGACCGCCGGGCCAGGATGGCCCGAAGTCGACAGCGGTGCGTACATGGTCCAGCCGGCGCCGACGCCGTTGGCACCCGGCTCACCCTCGACGAAGGTCGACATCAGGAGCAGCGCGAACGAGGCCGGCAGCAGCCAGAACGAGATGTTGTTCATGCGCGGGAACGCCATGTCAGGCGCGCCGATCATCAGCGGCACCATCCAGTTGCCGAAGCCGCCGATCATCGCCGGCATGACCATGAAGAAGATCATGATCAGACCGTGCGAGGTCACGAACACGTTATAGGTGTGCGTCTCGTGGAATATCTGGACGCCCGGATACATCAACTCGGCACGGATCGCGATCGACATCGCCGCGCCGATGATGCCCGCGATCACCGCAAAGACCAGGTACATCGTACCGATGTCCTTGTGGTTCGTGGAGTAGAGATAACGCCGCCATCCGGTCGGATGGTGGGCGTGATCGTCATGTCCGTGATTTTGGGCGTGATCGTCGTGTGTCGCTGCGCCTGTCGCCATGTTCAAAATCCTGCCTTGCAGTCCCTCTCGGACCTTGCGGTCCCGTCGCCCTTATTCCATCCGCGCCGTAAGCCGTTCGGGCTTACTGCGCCGCCTGACCAGCCGAGGCGTAGGAATTCGCCGGGTTGGTCGCAAACTTCTTCTTCGCCCCTTCAACCCAGGTCGCGAATTCCTGGTCGCTGACGACCCGGACCGCGATCGGCATGAAGGCGTGGTCCTTGCCGCACAGTTCCGAGCACTGGCCGTAGAACACGCCGGTCTTGGTGGCCTTGAACCAACTCTCGTTGAGGCGGCCTGGGATCGAGTCGATCTTGACGCCGAACGCCGGCACCGCGAACGAGTGGATCACGTCGGCGCCGGTGGTCTGGATCCGGACCACCTTGTTGACCGGGACCACCATCTCGTTGTCGACGCCGAGCAGCCGCGGCTGCTTGTCCTTGTCGAGCAGCGAATCGAACTCGAACTTGCCGTTATCCGGGTAGGCATAGGACCAATACCACTGCTTGCCGGTGACCTTCACGGTGAGGTCCGGCTTCGGCACGTCGAGCTCCAGGAACAGCAGGCGGAACGACGGCACCGCGATGCCGACCAGGATCAGGACCGGGATCAGCGTCCAGGCCACCTCGATCAGGGTGTTGTGGGTGGTCTTGGAGGGGACCGGGTTGGCCCGAGCGTTGAACTTCACCACCACGATGATGAGCAGCGCCAGCACGAACAGGGTGATCAGGGTGATCAGCACCAGTAGGAAATTGTGAAACCAGATGATGTTTTCCATCACCGGGGTCGCGCCTTCCTGCAGCGTGTGCTCCCAGGGGGCCGGCTGCCCCATCTCGGCGAAGGCCGATCCCGCGGCGACCGACGCCACACCCGCTACCGCCAACCCCAGCAATTGCCTGCCCAACCGGCCAATCGACATCTTCATGCCGCTCGCGCTCCCTTGCATTATTCCCCAAAGCACCTCCGGCATGTGGCCGGCAATGCAGCACGATCCGCCCTGACAAACGGCCTTCCGGACATACCCGTCTCTGAGTCAAGGTGGGTACGGGAGCCAGATCGCTAGAACGCGTCGAAATCCAGCCTCTCAAACCATAATTCTCAGGCGCTCGCAATGCAGTAGTGGGACCGAAAGCCATGCGCCTGCGATGAACCTGCCGGTTGCGATTTTTCCCGCAAAATCAAGCGAAAGCCCTTGGACCAATTGTCCACCCTTCTTGACAGCGAGATTGCCCGATGTACCCACAGGCGGGTGCTCCACAGGAACCTGATTCGCTGCGGGTTGCCTCAATCCGGCGCGGGAATGGCTTCAAGATCGCCTTCAAGGCGCCGTCATTGCGGTATCAGTCGGCTCACGAGCACGATCCGGAACTGGGACAGCCGGTTTTGCGAAAAGATCATGCTCAAACAAAGAGATGAGATCACGATGCGATTTTTGAGGGCGCATCATGGTCGCGCGTGTGACCGGCGGCCGAACGGACGGCCGGACCGATCGAACATCAAAGGATCGACCCGGATGGGCGCTTCGAACATTCAGGCAAAAGGTTTGGCGATGAGCGGCTGGCTCTGTCGCCTCGTGATTGCAGCCTTCTGTCTCGGGATTTCCCTTGGGCTGCCCCAGCACGCGAACGCGCAGGGCGCGGTGCGTTCCGTCCATGGCGACTGGCAGATCCGCTGCGACACCCCGCCGGGCGCCCAATCCGAGCAATGCGCGCTGATCCAGAGCGTGGTCGCCGAAGACCGCTCCAATGCCGGCCTGACCGTGATCGTGCTGAAGACCGCCGACCAGAAGAGCCGCCTGATGCGCGTCGTCGCCCCGCTCGGCGTGCTCCTGCCCTCCGGTCTCGGCCTCAAGCTCGACAATCAGGACGTCGGCCGCGCCGGTTTTGTCAGATGCCTGCCCAATGGCTGCGTCGCCGAGGTCGTGATGGACGACAAGCTGCTCGGGCAGTTGAAGAACGCCAAGACGGCGACGTTCATTATCTTTGAGACCCCGGAAGAAGGTATCGGCTTTCCGCTCAGCCTGAACGGGCTGGCGGAGGGCTATGACAAGTTGCCCTAGGCAACTCACTTTGCTGCGTGTCAAGACGCACAAGCTCGTAGCCCGGATGGAGCGCAGCGCAATCCGGGCTACGCTAATCTCAGCGGACACCCGCATAATAATCGAATAGCCCGCCAGCCTCGGCGGACAGCCAGTCCGCTTCGCCCGTCATATAGCCCTCGACCTGTCCGGTGATGCCGATCAGAAACGAGATCGGCATGCCGTAGAGCGCGAATGGTGTGTCGACCTCGGCGGCATCGACGCGCGAGACGAGACCGCCGGGATCGTAGCCGATCGCAAGGCGGCGGAGCTTGAGCTGCTTGACGTAGTGCGGCACCAGCGCGCGGTTGCGATCGGTGCTGATCGAGACGACGGCGAGGTCGCTGCGGCCGCTGGCGGCGAGCCGGTCCAGCATCGGCAGTTCGGTGCGGCACGCCGCGCACCAGGTGGCCCAGAAGTTCACCAGCACGAGCTTTCCCTTGAACGCGGTGAGATCGAGCGCGCCGCCGGCGAGCAAGGGGATGGCAGCCGGCGGCACCGGGCGGGCGCCTTGCACGAGCGTGAACTGATGCCGGACGGTGCCGAATTGCGGCGGACCCGATGCTGCGCGCGCCGGCATCGCGAGCGAGGCGCCGGCGCCGACCAGGCCGGCGACCACGGCGCGACGCGTGGGAACGCGAACAGAAGTCATGACGGTTTTCTCCGCTTAGCTCGATGGCCGTTCACGAGCGGATGTAGGACCAGCCGGCTTCCTGCAATTCGATGATGTGACCGGGCCCGTTCGGCACCAGATCGACATTGTCGAGCAGCACCAGTGGATGCCCCTCGGCGCGCTCCATGCCGAGCTTGGTGGCCTCGCAGACCACGAAGCGGATGTCGGGCGTCAGCCCGCGCACCACCCGCAACATGTCCTTCACCGGCGAGGTATCGACGCGCAGCATGTGGACGCCGGCATTGTAGGCGACGACCTCGATCTCGAACGGCTCGTTGTGCTCCCGATAATATTTCGGGAGGTTGAGCGCGGTCGAGATCAGCGCCCGCATCACGGTCGGATCGTCCGAGTTGATCGGCAGGACCACGTGATGCACCCGCGGCTCGGGCTTCTTTGGCTCAGGCTTGGAGACTGCAGCGACCGAGCCGGTGAGCAGCAAGGTCACCGCGAACGGGACCGCGAAGGCCAGCACCAGCCCTGCGGTCAGCGTCAGGATGCGGCGCATCGCGGCCACCTCACGGCGCGCTCGCGAGCAGAGCGAACTGGCTGCGCTTGGCGTAGGCGACGATCACGCTCAAGGTCAGCAGCACCAGCGCCGGCACCGGCGAGCCGCCGATCACGAACAGATGGCTGATGGTGGCGCCGACCATGATGCAGCTCAGCAGCACGCCGCCGAAGGCTGCGACCGGAGGCAGCAGGATCAGGATGGCGCCGATGATCTCCAGCGATCCGGTGAAATAGCGGAACCACTGGCCGAGTCCGATATGCTCGAATTCCTCGACCAGCATCGGCATGCCATAGAACTTGGCGGCGCCCGCGGCGGCAAAGGCCAGAGCGAGCAATCCCCTGACGACCCAGAGGCTGACGGATTTCCAGCGCGACGGCGCCGCGGCAACAGCAACTGACATTAATAACTCCCAATCGTTCGAATCGCTGCGGCGATCCGCCCCTTCGGCGGCTGGCCCGCGGCTTCCGGTGCACTAAATTCGGGAGTAAGATGAAAAGAGCAAGTAGGATGCTTTTTGTGAGGTAGTATGAAAAAACTGACTAATGGGCCGGCCGAGCCTCCGGCGGCGTCCGGGCCCTGCAACGGCGACCTGTCGGCGCAATTTCATCGCGCACTGTCGGTGCTGGCCGGGAAATGGAAGGGCGACATCCTCTGGCAATTGGTCGACCGCAAACGCCGGTTTGGCGAGCTGCGGCAGTCGATCCCGGGCGTGACCCAGCACATGCTGACCACCCAGCTCCGCGATCTCGAAGCCAATGGCCTGGTCAAGCGCACCGTCTATCCCGAGGTGCCGCCGCGGGTGGAATATGAGATGACGCCGTCGGCCAAGGCGCTGAGGCCCGTCTTCGACGAGCTCTACCGCTGGGCACAGGAGCATGGCTTCCCGACCTCGACGGGCAGCACGGCGCAGCCGGCGGCATCGAACGATCAAGGCGAGCCAGAGGACCCGCCGCAGAAGGCGGGGCGGCGCTCACGGCGATGACGACAAGGTGAGGATGGCGTGGGGCTGCCGTGATCGCCGTCACGATCGCAGGCCCTCCCGGTTTGCCACCCAAAACACTATCTTGAGCAGTCGCCGTCCGGGCCTGAACCGGGGCCGGCGCAGGTTTCCGGGTTGTAAGATGAGTTTTGCGCTCGTCTCTGCTTCAATCGGCCCGAAATCCCTGTGTCCGGGTTCCCCACTGGCAATCAGTTGCGCTTCAGGCAAGGATGACACGGAACGCCCAAGGAATCGCACTGCGTCGGAGTGACCATGACCAATCCCGCCACGACCTCCCTGCTCGACCGCGCCAATCTGGACCGCGATGCCGTCCGCCGCGAGGTGTCGCGCGGCCTTGAAGGCGCTGACGACGGCGAGCTGTTCCTGGAGTTCGGGCAGACCGAGGCGCTGGTGTTCGACAATGGAAGGCTGAAGCAGGCGACCTACGACACCTCGCAGGGCTTTGGCCTGCGCGCCGTCAAGGACGACGCTGTCGGCTACGCGCATTCCTCCGACGTCTCGATTCCGGCGCTGATCCGCGCGGCCGACGCTGTCGCCGCCGTGCGCGGCGGTTATGCCGGCACGTTCGCCGCGGCGCCGGCCCACACCAACATCAAGCTCTACGGCGACGAGAACCCGCTGGACGGCCCGGCGTTCGAGGCAAAGGTCAAGCTGCTCGGCGAGATCGATGCCTATGTTCGGGACAAGGACCCGCGGGTGCGGCAGGTCTCGGCCAGCCTCACCGCGACCTGGCAGGTGGTGGAGATCCTGCGGCCCGACGGCGAGAGCTATCGCGACATCCGCCCGCTGGTGCGCGTCAACATCTCCGTGGTCGCCGGCCAGGGTGACCGCCAGGAGAGCGGCAGCAAGGGTTATGGCGGCCGTGAGGGCTATGCCCGCTTCATCGAGACCAAGGCCTGGCGCGACGCCGCCGACGGCGCGTTGCGCGAGGCGCTGGTCAATCTCGAATCGGTGCCGGCGCCCGCCGGCGAGATGGACGTGGTGTTAGGGGCCGGCTGGCCCGGTGTGATGCTGCATGAAGCGGTCGGCCACGGGCTCGAGGGCGATTTCAACCGCAAGCAGACGTCAGCCTTCGCCGGCCTGATGGGCCAGCAGGTCGCGGCCAAGGGCGTCACCGTGGTCGACGACGGCACCATGGCCTCGCGCCGCGGCTCGCTGTCGATCGACGACGAGGGCACGCCGACCAACCGCACCGTGCTGATCGAGGACGGCATCCTGGTCGGCTACATGCAGGATCGCCAGAACGCCCGGCTGATGGGCATGAAACCGACCGGCAACGGCAGGCGACAAAGCTATGCCCATGTGCCGATGCCGCGCATGACCAACACCTACATGCTGTCGGGCGACCGCGACCCGGCCGAGATCATCGCCTCGGTGAAGAACGGCATGTATGCCGCCAATTTCGGTGGCGGCCAGGTCGACATCACCTCGGGCAAATACGTGTTCCAGTGCACCGAGGCCTACAAGATCGAGAACGGCAAGCTCGGCGCGCCGCTGAAGGGCGCCATGCTGATCGGCAATGGACCGACCGATCTCCACAGGATCACCATGATCGGCAACGATCTTGCGCTGGATACGGGAATCGGCACTTGCGGCAAGAACGGCCAGGGTGTGCCGGTCGGCGTCGGCCAGCCGACGCTCAGGATGGAACGGATTACGGTCGGAGGAACGGGCTAGTGAGCAGCGGAAACGAAGTCGTGGCAGCCAAGCAAACCAGCTGGCGCGGGCAGGCCGTGCAACTGGCTGCGATCGTGGCCGTCGTATTCCTCGCCAAGGGCGCGATCGCCGAGCCGTTCTACGTGCCGTCGGGCTCGATGGAGCCGACGCTGTTGATCGGCGACGCGCTGGTCGCCTCGAAATTCCCCTATGGCTACGGCGCGGCGTCGCTGCCGATCCAGATCACGCTGCCGGAAACCGGCCGGGTGTTCGGCGAGACGCCGAAGCGCGGCGACGTCGTCGTGTTCCGCTGGCCGGGCGACCGCTCGCAGGCCTGGGTCAAGCGCGTGGTCGGACTGCCTGGTGATCGCATCCAGATGCGGCAGGGCCAGCTCTTCATCAACGATCATCCGGCGGCGCTGAAGCCCGATGGCACCGGCTTTGCCGAAGATGATCGCGGCGGCGGCGAGGACGCCTACCGTTACATCGAGACGCTGCCGAACGGCGTCAGCCACGCGATCTTCAAGATCCGCGACAACGGCCGGCTCGACAACACCGCCGAGGTGACGGTGCCGGAAGGCAAGCTGTTCGTGCTCGGCGACAACCGGGATAATTCCGCTGACAGCCGCGTGCCGGTGCGCGACGGCGGCGTCGGCCTGTTGCCGATCGACAATCTGATCGGCCGTGCCGATGCGGTGGTCGGTTCCTGGGACATGGGCATCCGCAGCCAGCCGGTCTGGACCTGGCTGTCCGGCTTCCGCCTCGCGCGCTTCTTCACCTCGGTGCAGTAGACGGACCCGTAGCCCGGATGGAGCGAAGCGCAATCCGGGGCAAGTCCCTCATCCTGCGAGAAACCCCGGATTGCGCTGCGCTCCATCCGGGCTACGTACTTCACGGGCACCGGCCGTGACCTTCGAGGACATCAGGCACATCGCACTGGCGTGGCCGGAGGTCGAGGACGGCTCGTCCTACGGCACGCCGGCACTGAAGGTGCGCAAGAAGATGCTGGTGCGGCTCAAGGAGGACGGCGACAGCCTGGTGATCCCCGGCGTGCCGCCCGACGAGCGCGACATGCTGGTCGAGAGCCAGCCCAAGATCTTCTATTTCACCGATCACTACCGCGATTATCCGATCGTGCTGATCCGCTTGTCGAAGGCCAAGCGCGCCACCATCGAGCCGCTGCTGCGCCGGCACTGGCGCACGCTGGCATCGAAGAAGGCGGTCAGGGATTTCGACGCAAATGGCTAGCATCGTAAGGCGGGTTAGCCGTAGGCGTAACCCGCCGCGTTCGCGGCGCAAGAGATGGTGGGTTACGCTAACCCACCCTGCGGCATCTCGATGACCTCAGACCAATTCCTCGCTGCTGCGCTGCGCAACCCCGTCAATCCAGCGATCATCGACGAGCTGCATCGTCTCGCCTTGCCCGATGCCTGGCTGGTCGCCGGCTGCCTGGTGCAGAGCGTGTGGAATGTGCTGACGAAGCGGCCGCTCGGTCACGGCATCAACGACTACGACGTGTTCTATTTCGACCCGGATACGTCGTGGGAGGCCGAGGACGCTATCATCCGCGACCTCACGGCGCGGCTCGGCCACCTCGGCGCCGCGATCGAGGTCCGCAACCAGGCCCGTGTCCATCTCTGGTATCCCGGCAAGCACGGCGTGCCCTACCCCGCGCTGTCGCGTTCGACCGACGGCATCGATCGCTTCCTCAGCGCGAATGTACAGGTCGGCATCCGCCGCAGCGCGGAAGGCTACGACGTCTATGCGCCGAAAGGCTTTGGCGATGTCGCCGGCCTGATCGTACGACCGAACCGCACCGCGAATTTTTCGCCGGCGAACTACGCGGCGAAGGCCGCGCGGTGGAAGGCGCTGTGGCCGGAGATCACGGTGCTCGAGGCGGAGTGAACTTGCCGTAGCCCGGATCGAGCGAAGCGAAATCCGGGGCAGGTCCATCCGCGGCGAGAGCAATCCCGGATGCCCTTCACTCCATCCGGGCTACGGAATCTTTGCGCGTCACCGCACCACGCCTGACGTGAACCCGGCCTTCCGCCGCGGCGGCTTGATCTCCTTCTTCAGGAAGCAATGCGCGTCGCGGCCGGCATAGCCGGGCCGGGCGTAGGTCCATGCGCGGCACTTGTTGTCGGCGATGCAGGCGGCCTGGCAGGCCTCGTCGCCGTCGCTGCTCTTCAACTCGAAATTCTTGTAGTCGCCGCCGAGGCGGTCGATCGAGGTCTCGATGGCGCCGTTGCGCGGTTCGACCACGCCCGCGCCGCGCACCCCGGAGACGCAGCAGACGTCCTGCACCCGCGGCGGCACGGTGTTCTTCAGCCAGCACACCGCGCCATTGTTGGTGTCGGTCGGATAGTTGAAACTCCAGGCCCGGCAGCGGCGGTCGCGCTCGCAGGTCAGCGCGCAATCGGCCGGATCGCCGGTCGAGACCGGCGCGTTCAGATAGTCGCCGCCGGGACGGTCGAAATTGGTCTGCGCCGATGCCGGGCACGCGACGACTGCGGCCACGAAAACCGCGAACAACACCACACACGCCCTAAAGAGGCGGCCTATCCCCATGAGATTGCTTTCAAATTCGTGCAGCCCCGCGCATCCGCGGGGCGTCATTTGAACGCCATGAACCTGTACGGCTGATGAACGGCGGGTGCGACACCCAAGCCGTCGGCCCGCATGTCAGGCCTCGATCCAGCCCAGGTGGGGATTAGAAGGCGTACTCCTGATAGGCCGGTTCCACCGAGCCTTTCCAGGCGCCGTTGAACTTCTCCAGCATCTCCTCGGCCGGCGAACGGCCGCTCTCGATGATGCGCTCGAGCGGTTCGAGGAAGCGGCTCTCGTCGCGTCCGAGATGGTCGATCCGGCCGCGCCGCCGCAATCCGGCATGCGACAGGATCAGGCACTCCTTGGCGATCTCGAACAGATAGCGGTCCTTGATCCGCGCCTTGAAACCGAAACGCGGCACGTCGTCGCGCAGCGCCTGCCGCTCCGGCGCGGTCCAGTGCCGGACGATGTCCCAGGCGGCATCGAGGCTGTCATTGTCGTAGAGCAGCCCGACCCAGAACGCCGGCAGCGCCGGCAACCGGCCCCACGGCACGCCGTCGGCACCACGCATCTCGAGGTAACGTTTCAGCCGCACCTCGGGGAAGATCGTCGAGAGATGATTGGCCCAGTCCGACAAAGTCGGCCGCTCGCCGGGGAAAGCGGCATTCTTGCCGGCGAAGAAATCGCGGAACGAGGAGCCCGCGACGTCGATATATTCGTCGCCACGCTTGACGAAATACATCGGCACGTCGAGCGCATAGTCGACATAGCGCTCGTAGCCCATGCCGTCCTCGAAGGCGAACGGGATCATGCCCGAGCGCGCATTGTCGGTGTCGCGCCAGATCTCGGAGCGGAACGACAGGAAGCCGTTCGGCTTGCCTTCGGTGAACGGCGAGTTGGCGAACAGCGCGGTCGCGATCGGCTGCAATGCCAGCGACACCCGCAGCTTCTTCACCATGTCGGCTTCGGACGAGAAGTCGAGATTGGTCTGCACCGTGCAGGTCCGGAACATCATGTCGAGGCCGTATTTGCCGACCTTCGGCATATAGTTTCGCATGATCTTGTAGCGCCCCTTGGGCATCACGGGGATCTGCGCCCGCGACCAGGACGGCGTCATGCCGAGACCGAGGAAGCCGATCCCGAGTGGGGTTGCGATCTCGCGCACCTGCGCCAGATGCGCCATCAATTCTGACTGGGTCTGATGCACGCTCTCGACCGGCGCGCCCGACAATTCGAACTGCCCGCCCGGCTCGAGCGAAATCGCCCCGCCGCCGGTGACGTCGTAGAGCCCGATGATGTTGCCGCGCTCCATGATCGGCTCCCAGCCGAGCAGCAGCTTCATGCCCTCGAGCAACGCGCCGATGCCCTTGGCGCCTTCATAGGGCACGGGCTGGTGGCCCTCGAGGGTGAACGGGGTCTTCTCGTGCTCGGTGCCGATCCGGAATTCGGACTCCGGCTTCACGCCGGCTTCAATCCACGCCACGAGTTCGTCGCGCGACTGCAGCGGCGTCATGTCGATCTGGTCACGCGCCATAGAAAATCCAACTCAAGGGCGCTTCGATCGAAGACGCGTGGTGGCAGGGGCATCCACGGGCCACAACGGCCGCGGATGATGGGATCAGGACTATCATCGGGCAGGCACGCCGTCTCGTGCGGACGCTGCCTTGGTATCGTTCTTGACGTCGTCTTTGCCGTCGCCGCAGGAGCAGCCGAGACGGTCGAGCAGACCGCACAGCCGCGCCGCATCGGCATCGGACAGTTTCGAGCCGACATGCTTGTCGATCGCGGCGGAATAGGCGTTCCACATCTTCTTCTGCAGCTCGCGGCCGGCCTCGGTGATCTCGACGAACTGACCGCGCTTGTCGATCTTGCATTCGCGCCGGGCGGCAAGCCCCTCGTCGACCAGCTTGTCGATCAGCCGCGAGGTCGAATATTGCGGGATCAGCATCTGCCGCTCGAGCTCGACCGGGCGCAGCTCGCCGGACGGCGCGCGCGACAGCTCGAGCAGGGCGTCATACCAGGCGAGCGGCGGAAAGCCGGCCTTCTTCAGATCCTGCTCGACGCAGTCGAGCACCCGGCTCGGCACCCGCATCAGCCGGATCCAGGCGGCCGTCGCCTCGCTCGATAGCTTGCGTTTCATCGTCTAGCCCATAAGGTCCCGGCACCGACTGTACCGCACTGAATGCATCTGCATCAATCTTGACTATTTCATGCAGGTGCATGTAGGCAATCCCTCTCCGGACGCCAAGAACAAGGGAAGGAATACCCCCATGAAGCTTTATTACTCCCCCGGCGCATGCTCCCTCTCCCCCCACATCGCCCTGCTCGAGGCCGGCCTGCCCTATGACCTGATCAAGGTCGATCTGCGCGCCAAGAAGCTCGAAAACGGCGACGATTTCCTGCAAGTGAACCCCAAGGGCCAGGTGCCGGCGCTGGCGCTGGATACCGGCGAGATGGTCACCGAAGGACCGATCATCATCCAGATGATCGCCGACCGGGTCGCCGAGCGGAAGCTGGCACCGGCGCGGGATTCCAACGAGCGCTACAAGCTGCTCGAATGGCTGAACTACATCACGACCGAGCTGCACAAGAACCTCGGCCCGATGTTCTCGCCCGTGCTGTCAGACGACGCCAAGGCGTTCTTCAAGGATCGCGCCATGGGCAAGTTCAAATATGTCGAGAGCCAGCTCGGCGGACGCGAATATTTGATGGGCAACCAGTTCACGGTCGCCGACGGCTACCTCTTCACCATGCTCATGTGGGCGCAGGACCGGCTCGGCTTCGACTTCTCCGGCCTGCCGAATGTGACGGCCTACAAGGCTCGCATCGCGGCGCGCCCGAAGGTGCAGGAAGCGCTGAAGAAGGAAGGCCTGCTGAAGGCAGCGTAAGCTTGCAACGGATCGACGTCCGGCCTCGCCTAATCGCGAGGCCGGCGCTTATTTCCTGACAATTTTCGACAGATTTCCGCGTTCCACGTTACGCGATGTTCTCCACGACCGCGCAGGCCACGAAACCCTAAGCGCGATCAGCCAGTTGAGTGCCCACTCGATCAACCTGGCGTGGAGAAGCGTATGACTACCTCTGATCGCGACGCCTATCGTGACCAATACATCGCCATGGGCGGCATGGTCGGCGACAGCGCCGCCACAACGTCCGACTCCGGTGCAACGGGTCAGCCCACGGGATCGGACACCACTTCGTCGCAAGGCGACACGACACCGCCTCAACAAGGTGGCTCGGGCACCGGTACACCCTCGACGGGATCGCAGGCTTCCGGTGGCGACGGCGGCTCGGATACCGGGAGTGGTGGGGGCAGCTCGGATACCGGCGGTGGCGGCACCACGACGCCGCCTGGCCAAACCGGAAACCCCGGACTACCGGGATTGGGCGGCATAGTCGGCGGTGACGGCAGCCTCAACCTTGCCGGCAATGACGGCATCTTGCAGCCGGTGCTCACGGCTGTGAACGGCGCGGTCAACGACACCAACACTGGTGTGCTCGATCCAGTCGGCCAGGCGACCGGAGTGGGCGATCTCGTGCACGACGTGACCGGCCTCGCCGCAACGATCGGCCTGGGCGAGATCGGCATTCCCACGCCCGCAGCCGACGGCCACACCAACCTATTGACCGATCTCCTCAACGTGCCTGGAACGCTGCTTGATGGCGGCGGGCTCGGCACGGTGCTGACCGAGGTCGGCAGCGATCTCAATGACATCGTCCACTCGGTCGACGGTGTCGTCGGATCGCTGACCGGAGACAATGGCCTCGTCGGCTCGCTGCTCGGAAATACCGGGCTTGTCGGCTCCCTGCTCGGCGATACCGGCCTCGGGTCGCTGCTCGGCGGCACCGACGCGACCGCCCCGGTGACGGGCGTCGTTCAGACGGTGGACGGCGTGATCGGCTCCTTGCTTGGCGAGACGGGTGTCGGATCCGTGCTCGGCGGCACCACCGGCGTACTCGCGCCGGTGACAGAAGCCATCCATGCAGTGGATGGCATCGTCGGCTCTGTGCTCGGAGATGCAGGCGCAGGATCGCTGCTCGGCGGCACCGGCATAGTCGGGTCAGTGCTCGGCGACAACGGCGTCGGCTCCGTGCTCGGCGGCACTGGCCCGCTAAGCCCGGTGACGGGCCTGCTCGGCCATGTGCTGCACGACGTGGAGACGCTGCCGCTGCTCAGTATCAATGGCGGCAACAACGCTAGTGATGGCGGGCTGCTGGGCGGATTGCTCGGCAACCTTTCCGGCTCCAGCACCGGTCACCTCGCCGAGGTCGACGTGGGCCCGGAGCAGACGAACGGAAACGCGATCAACGTCCTGGCCGCGCCGACATCGGGCGACCATCACACGATCGAGGTCAACGCCGTCGACGTAGGCCAGCACGGTCCGCAGCTGCTCGACCTCGGCGCGTTGACCGGCGCGAGCGGTATCAACGTCCCGAGCCTGGGCGGCACCGGTGCCGATGGACTGACCGGCAATGTGCTTGGCGGCCTGAATCTCGGCCATCTGCTCGGCGGCAATATCGCATCCGGGAACACCGCAAACGCGCCCGTGTCCGTTCCGGTCGACATCGATTCGGACGTGCATGACCTGATCCCGGCGCCGCTGGCCGGCGATCACGGCATCCTCCATAGCCACGGCACGCATATACTCTGACGCCGCAAGGCCTCGCGGAAGCGCGGATCCCGCCGCGCTTCCGCGAGCTTCCTCACCAATCGATTTGGGCATCACGGCTCGAACATCCGCGAGGGCGAGATGATCGGTCAGGGCAAAAGGTTTTCATCGCTGCCGGCGGAGATCCGCAATGCCGTGCTGGCGCTGCGCGGCGCGCTGATTGCGACCGCGATGGCGAGCGGGCTGGTCAATCTCCTGATGCTGGTCGGGCCGATCTTCATGCTGCAGACCTACGACCGCGTGCTGCCGAGCCGCAGCATCGCAACCCTGGTTGGGCTGCTGCTGATCGCGCTGACCCTGCTGCTGGTCCAGGCCGGCGTCGACATGCTCCGCAGCAGGCTGCTGGCGCGCATTGCCGAGATCTTCGATGAGAGCATGCGCGCCGCCGTCTTCGACAGCGTCCAGTACACCGCCCTCAGCCGTCCAAACAGCGACGGCCTGCAAACCATGCGCGATCTCGACACGATCAGGGGTTTCATCGCCGGCAGCGGACTGATCGCGATCTGCGACCTGCCATGGGCTCCGCTCTACATCATCGTCTGCACGCTGTTTCATCCGCTGATGGGACTGGCGGTGGCCGGTGGCGCCATTGCACTGGCGCTGATCACGGTCGGCGCCGAGCTGTTCACGCGCACGCCGGCGCGGTCGCTGGTCGCGCTCGCATCTTCGCGGTGGCAAATGGCCGAGACCGCATACCACCATGCTGCGGTCGTGCATGCGCTCGGCATGCGGCGGCGGATGGCCGAATTGTGGTCGGACCGCACCAAGGCCTATCTCGAGGCGCAGCGCGTAACCTCCGACCTGACCGGCACGTTCGGCAGCACCTCGCGCCTGCTGCGCACGATCCTGCAATCCGGCGTGCTGGCGCTCGGCGCCTGGCTCGTGATCAACCAGCAGGCGACCGCCGGCGTCATGCTGGCCGCCACGATCCTGTCGATCCGTGCGCTGGCGCCGATCGAGCTCGCGATCGCCAATTGGCGCAGCTTCATTTCGGTGCGCGCCAGCCTTGCCCGGCTTGCCGACGCCCTGGCCGCGGTGCCCGCACCACTGCCGCCGACCCCATTGCCTGCGCCGAAGCATGACATCCGCGTCACCTCGCTCAGCCTGACGGCGCCGGGAACCAGCACGGTGGTGCTGCACGAGGTGAGCTTCGGGTTGCGCGCCGGCAGTGCGGTCGCGGTGGTCGGACCGAGCGGCTCCGGCAAATCCACCCTGGCGCGCGCCCTGGTCGGCGTCAGCGCTCCGGCGCGCGGCGTGATCCGGATCGACGGCGCCACGCTCGCGCAATGGGACCCGCTCGCGCTGGGCCCATCGATCGGCTATCTGCCGCAAGACGTCGCACTGCTTCGCGGCACGGTGGCGCAGAACATTTCGCGCTTCGCGGCGGTGCCCGACTCGGGCCGGTTGATCGCCGCCGCACGCGAGGCCGATGTGCATGAGCTGATCCTTCGGCTGCCTGACGGCTACGAGACCGAAGTAGGCGATGGCGGCCTGATGCTGTCGGGCGGCCAGCGGCAGCGCATCGCACTGGCGCGGGCGCTGTACGGCGATCCGTTCCTGATCGTGCTCGACGAACCGAACTCGAACCTCGACACCGAGGGCGAGCGCGCGCTGATCCGCGCCATCGCCCGGGTCCGCGCCCGCGGCGGGATCGTGGTCGTGATCGCGCATCGGCCGGCGGTGCTGCAAGCGGTCGACCACATGCTGGTGCTGAACGAAGGGCGCATGCACGCGTTCGGCACCACGGCAGCGGTGCTGCCGCTGCTGACGGCGAAGGCGCAACAGCCGTCACCGCCTTCTGCCCCGGCTGCAACGCCGGTGCGCCGCCGGCGCAAGAAGCAGGTGGAGCCCCGGCAAGATGCCTAGCGCCCGGCAATCGGTTCATCACCATATTCTGGCGGTTGCGATTGCCGCGATCTTCCTCGTTGCCAGCATCGGCATCATGGGCGCCGCCACCAAGATGTCGGGCGCGATCATCGCGCAGGGATCGCTTGTCGTCGAATCCAGTGTCAAGAAGGTGCAGCATCCCTCCGGGGGCGTCGCCAAGAAGCTCCTGGTCGAAGACGGCGCCCATGTCGCGCGGGACGATCTCTTGATCTTGATGGACGAAACCGTCGCGCAGGCCAATCTGACCGCGGTCACCAAGAGCCTGTGGGAGCTCGAGGCCCGGCGGGCCCGGCTACAGGCCGAGCGCGACGGCGATGCCGAGATCGCCTTCCCTGACAGCGTGGCGTCGAGCCGCGATCCGGCCGCACAATCGGTCATCTCGGGCGAGCGCCGCTTCTTCCAGCTGCGCCGGGACGCCAATGACGGACAGAAGCGGCAATTGCAGGAGCAGATCGCGCAGCTCAGGGAGCAGATCAGCGGCATGCAGGATCAACTGACCGCCAAGAAGCAGGAAGCCGACCTGATCGCCCACGAATTGACCGGCGTGCAGCAGCTCTGGGAGCAGCGCCTGGTCTCGCTGTCCCGCCTTTCTGCGCTTCAACGCGACTCGGCGCGGCTGCTTGGCGAACGCGGTCAGCTCACCGCATCGATCGCGCAGGCCAAGGGCAAGATCTCGGAAACCGAGTTGAAGATCCTGCAGGTCGATCAGGACTTCCGCTCTGGCGTCGCCAAGGAGCTCGCCGATATCCGCGCCAAATATGCCGACATGATCGAGAAGCAGGTCACGGCGAAAGACCAGACCGAAAAGCTCGAGATCCGCGCGCCGCAGGCCGGCGTGGTGCACGACCTGACCATCCACACCCAGGGCGGCGTCATTGCCGCGGGTGAGACCATCATGACCATCGTGCCCGACCAGGACAATCTGATCGTGGAAACTCATGTTGCGCCGCAGGATATCGATCAGGTCAAGCTGGGCGCACCGACCGTGCTGCGGTTCACCAATTTCAATCAGCGCACCACGCCGGAGATCGAGGGCGAGGTCAGCCGGATCGGCGCCGACGTCTCGCGAGACGACAAGACGGCTCCGACCTACTTCCTTGTGCGCATTGCGATTCCGCGACCCGAGCTGAACAAGCTCGCGACCACGCATTTGCTGCCGGGCATGCCGGTCGAGGTGTTCATCCCGACCACCGAGCGGACGGTGCTGTCCTATCTGATGAAGCCGCTGGCGGACCAGGTGCACCGCGCCTTCAGGGAGAAATGAGCAGTGCAAACATTTCAGCACGCGCTGGAACAAATCGAATTTAATCCGCATTCTACCGGTTAAGACTAAGTCGGTGCACTTCCGGCTGAGGGCGTAGCTGTCCTTGTTCGTGCGATCCAACTGACCGACTATGACCTGCGGCGCGCCCTCCGCTCCAACTGGTCTGAAACTGTGACGATCGCCTTGATGCTTTTATCGGCCAGCACGCTCGTTGGGTTGGCCACCAGTTTTTGCTTTCGGGTTTGGACATTGATGCTGGTATCGCCGCTGATCGCGGTGCTCGCGGCCATCGTGCTCCAATCCGACGGCTACGCCTTTGCCAGCGGAGGCCCGATCGTCGTCGCCTGCCTCGCCTTCAACCAGATCGCCTATCTCGCCGGCGCTTTGCTGTTGCCCGAGAATGACGGCTCAATTGCGCAAGAAATCGACGGCATTCCAGGCCGCCGCGGCGAGCACAAGGTCCACGGCCAGAACGAATAGGATCAGGCCGATCCACGACGGGCCCTTGCGCCGCAACCGCAGCGGAATAAGCCGTGACGGCGGCGAGAGCGAGAAGAAACGCTTGCCCGCGGCCTCAGCGGCACTGTCCTTGAGCACAGAACGCATTGCAGGACACCCCAGCCCGATCGTCGTCTTGCTGATCGTCTTCGATCGACCAGCAAGAGTGATGCCAGCAGCGTGGTGCCAGTGGAGAGCAAGCGTGGCGGGACTTTGACCGCCGTGACCGTAGCGCAACAGGATCAAGTCGGATCGATGACCCGCTTGATCGTGTCGCACGCTGGAGTTCGATGACTTTGCTTTAGGTCGAGCAGCGGAACGCGGCATCACCTCGCCCCGCGTGCGGGGAGAGGTCGGAACGCATCGTCAGATGCGTTCCGGGTGAGGGGGAGCCTCGGCGAACGCAGCTCTGACCCGATATGCGGAGACGGCCCGTCACCTCAACCCTCTCCCCGTGAGAACGACGTGAGAACGGGGAGAGGGAGTGAAGAGGCGCTTACGCCGCCTGCTTCTTCGGCGGGAAGCGGCCGTAGAAGGTCTCGCCCTTGGCCGCCATCTCCTCGAGCAGCTTCGGCGGCGTGAAGCGCGAACCGTACTTCTTCTCGAAGGCGTGGCACAGCGCGACGAAGTTCTTGGTGCCCATGAAGTCGATATAGGACAGCGCTCCGCCGGTGAACGGCGCAAAGCCGAAGCCGAGGATCGAGCCGACATCCGCCTCGCGCACGTCGGTGATGACGTGATCCTCGACGGTGCGCGCGGCTTCCACCGCCTGCACCACCAGGAATCGCTGCTTCAACTCCTCGACGCTGAGCGTGTCGGGATCGAGCTGCCTGGGCTGCAGATTGGCGAGCCCCGGCCACAGGCTCTTCTGACCCTTGCCCTTCTCGGGATAGTCGTAGAAGCCCTTGCCGTTCTTGCGGCCGAAGCGGCCCTGCTTCTCGACCATCTCGACCATTAGCTTCTTCTGCGCCTGGTCGATCGCGTTGGGGCCGAGATCGGCCTCGGTCGCCTTGGTGATCTTCAGCCCGAGATCGAGCGCGACCTCGTCCTGCAGCGACAGCGGCCCGACCGGCATGCCGGCCATCTTGGCGGTGTTCTCGATCATCGCCGGCGGCACGCCTTCGAGCAGCATCTCATTGCCCTCGGAGATGTAGCGCATCACGCAGCGGTTGGCGAAGAAGCCGCGGCTATCGTTCACCACGATCGGCGTCTTGCCGATCGCGCGGACATAGTCGAGCGCGGTCGCCAGCGCGACGTCGCCGGTGTTCTTGCCCAGGATGATCTCGACCAGCATCATCTTCTCGACCGGCGAGAAGAAGTGGATGCCGATGAACTTGCCCTGGTCCTTGAACTCCTCGGCCAGCGAATTGATCGGCAGGGTCGAGGTGTTGGAGGCGAAGATCGCGTCCGGCTTCAGCAGCGGCTGCGCCTTGGCATAGGTGTCGGCCTTGACCTTGCGATCCTCGAACACCGCCTCGATGACGAGGTCGCAGTCCGAGATCACGTTGTAATCTGCCGTCGCCGAGATCCGCGCCAGGATGGCGTCGGCGGCCTCCTGCTTCATGCGGCCCTTGGCGATCAGGCCGTCGACCACGGTCTTGGCGTGGCCCCTGCCCTTGTCGGCGCTTTCCTGGTCACGATCGACCAGCACGACGTCGATGCCGGCCTGCGCCGAGACATAGCCGACGCTGGCGCCCATGAAGCCGGCGCCGATCACGGCGAGCTTCTTCACCTTGGTCGGTGGCACATTGGCCGGACGGCGCGCGCCCTTGTTCAGCTCCTGCATCGACAGGAACAGCGAGCGGATCATCGCCGCCGCTTCCTTCGAGCGCAGCACCTTGGTGAAGTAGCGCGACTCGACCCGCAGCGCGGTGTCGATCGGCAACTGCAGGCCTTCATAGACGCAGCTCATGATGGCGCGCGCGGCCGGATAATTGTCGTAGGTCTCGCGGCGATAGATCGCGTTGCCAGCCGGGAACATCTGCATGCCGGCCTTCGAGAACACCAGGCCGCCGGGCAGCTTGAAGCCCTTCTCGTCCCACGGCGCGACCGCCTTGCCGCCGCCCTTGATCCAGTCCTTGGCGACCTTGATCAGATCGGCCGTGGGCACCACGGCGTGGATCAGATTGAGCGCCTTGGCACGCGTCAGATCGACGGCCTCACCCTTGAGCAGCAACTGCATCGCATCCGCCGGCTGCACGAGACGCGGCACGCGCTGGGTGCCGCCGGCGCCGGGGAACAGGCCGACCTTGATCTCGGGCAGGCCGAGCCGGGTCTTCGGGTTCTCGGCTGCGACGCGGTAGTGACAGGCCAGGGTGATCTCGAAGCCGCCGCCGAGCGCAAGCCCGTTGATCGCGGCGACCCAAGGCTTGCCCGAGGTCTCGATCGCGCGGAACGACAGCGACATCTGGCGGCTCTGCTCGAACAGCATCTGGTTCGCGGCTTCCTCACCCTTCTCCTTGAAGAGCTGCGCGTAGGCGCGGTTCATGCCCTCGAGCATCGAGAGGTCGGCACCGGCGCAGAACGCCTCCTTGGCCGAGGTGATGACGACGCCCTTGATCGCGGGATCGCTGGTCGTCCGCTTGATGATCTCGCCGATCTCCTGCGTGGAGACCTCGTCGAACACGTTCATCGAACGCCCGGGGATATCCCAGGTGACCAGCGCAATGCCGTCGCCATCGACGTCGAACTTGAAATTCTTGTAAGCCATGTTGCTCGCTCCCCTCGCCTCAGACGCGCTCGATGATGGTGGCGGTGCCCATGCCGCCGCCGATGCACAGCGTCACCAGCGCGGTTTCCTTGTTGGTGCGCTCGAGCTCGTCGAGCACGGTGCCGAGGATCATCGCGCCGGTCGCCCCGAGCGGATGGCCGAGCGCAATCGCGCCGCCATTGACGTTGATCTTCGAATTCTCGATGTCGAACGCCTGGATGTAGCGCAGCACCACCGAGGCGAAGGCTTCGTTGAGCTCGAACAGGTCGATGTCCGACTTCTTCATGCCGGAGCGCGCGAACAGCTTTTCGGTGACGTCGACCGGGCCAGTCAGCATCATCGCCGGCTCCGAGCCGATATTGGCGAAGGCGCGGATCTTCGCCCGCGGCTTCAGGCCGTGCTTGGCGCCCGCCTCTTTGCTGCCGAGCAGCACCGCGCCGGCGCCATCGACGATGCCGGAGGAGTTGCCGGCGTGATGCACGTAATTGACCTTCTCGACCTCGGGATGCGACTGGATCGCCACCGCATCGAAACCGGCCATCGCCGCCATCGCCGCGAATGACGGCTGCAGCTGCGCCAGCGACTGCATCGTCATGGTCGGGCGCATGTGCTCGTCCTTGGCGAGGATGGTCAGGCCGTTGACGTCCTTGACCGGCACCACCGATTTGTTGAAGCGGCCTTCATCCCAGGACTTCGCCGCGCGCTGCTGGCTCTGCACCGCATAGGCGTCGACATCATCGCGCGAAAAACCATATTTGGTCGCGATCAGGTCGGCCGAGATGCCCTGCGGCATGAAATAGGCCGGCACCGCCATCGAGGGATCCATCGGCCAGGCGCCGCCGGAGGCGCCGATGCCGACGCGGCTCATCGATTCCGCGCCGCCGCCGATCACGAGCTCATGCTGGCCGCTCATGATCTGGGCCGCGGCGAAGTTCACCGCGTCGAGGCCGGAGGCGCAGAAGCGGCTGATCTGCACGCCCGGCACCTTCTGGCCGAGGCCGGCGTTCAGCGCCGCGAAGCGGGCGATGTCGGAGCCGGCCTCGCCGACCGGATCGACCACGCCGAGCACGACGTCGTCGACGGAATCCTCGGGCAGATTGTTGCGCTCCTTGAGCGACTGCAGCGGCACGGTGGCGAGCGCCAGTGCGGTGACCTCGTGCAGCGCGCCATCGGCCTTGCCGCGGCCGCGCGGGGTACGAACGTGATCGTAGATGTATGCCTCAGGCATGACGCCCTCCTTGATATGAGGATCATAATATATACGGAAGGAAGCGCCGCCGCAGCAATGCGGCGGCAATTTTCAAGGCTTTCTTGTTTGGCGCGTTTTCTTCATGCGAACCGGTGTCCACTTCGCCAGAAAACGCTTCAGAACGCTTCCGCGGCCAGTTCCATCGTGGTGGCGCTGCCGCTCTGGATCCGGGCCAGATGCACGGCGGTTTCCGGCAGCAGCCTCTCCATGAAGAAGCGGCCGGTCACGAGCTTGGTGGTGAGGTAGGGCGTGGCGCCGGCGGCGGCCTTGTCCAGCGCCACCTTGGCCATCTTCGCCCACATGTAGCCGAGCGCGACGAGACCGAACAATTTCATGTAATCGGTCGCGGCAGCGCCGGCATTGTCGGGCTTGGTCAGCGCGTTCTGCATCAGCCAGCCGGTGGCCTGTTGCAAATGGCCGAGCGCGGTGGAAAGCGGGGCGATGAACGGCTTCATCGCCTCGTCGGCGCCATGCTCCTTGGCGAAGGCCGTGACCTCGCCGAAGAACGCCATCGTCGCGCGGCCGCCGTCGCGCGGCAGCTTGCGGCCGACCAGGTCGAGCGCCTGGATGCCGTTGGCGCCTTCATAGATCATTGCGATGCGGGCATCGCGCACGAACTGCTCCATGCCGTGCTCGGCGATATAGCCGTGGCCGCCGAACATCTGCTGCGCCGACACCGTGTTGGCGAACCCGGTATCGGTCAGCACGCCCTTCAGCACCGGCGTCATCAGGCCCATGTGATCGTCCGCCGCCTGACGATCCCCGGGATCGTTGGAGCGGTGCGCGACGTCGCTTTTCAGCGCGGTCCACACCACCATGGCGCGCGCCGCCTCGTTGAAGGCGCGGATGGTGAGCAGCGTACGGCGCACGTCGGGATGCACGATGATCGGATCGGCTGGCTTCTCGGGCTCCTTCGCTCCGGTCAGCGAGCGGCCCTGCAGGCGCTCACGCGCATAGGCGACCGCGTTCTGGTAGGCGACCTCGGACTGCGCCAGGCCCTGCACGGCGACGCCGAGGCGGGCCTCGTTCATCATCACGAACATGCCCTGCATGCCCTTGTTCTCTTCGCCGATCAGCCAGCCGGTGGCGTTGTCGTAGTTCATCACACAGGTCGAGTTGCCGTGGATGCCCATCTTGTGCTCGATCGAGCCGCAGCTGACGCCGTTGCGCGCACCCAGCGAGCCGTCGGCGTTGACCAGCACCTTCGGCACGACAAACAGCGAGACGCCCTTGATGCCGGCCGGGGCGCCTTCGATCCGCGCCAGCACCAGATGGATGATGTTCTCAGTGAGGTCGTGCTCGCCGGCGGAGATGAAGATCTTGGTGCCCGTGATCTTGAAGCTGCCGTCGGCCTGGCGCACCGCCTTGGTGCGGAGCAGGCCGAGATCGGTGCCGCAATGCGGCTCGGTCAGGTTCATGGTGCCGGTCCACTCGCCGGCGACCATCTTCGGCACATAGGTCTTCTTCTGTTCGGGGGAGCCGTGCACCAAGAGCGCCGCGGTCGCGCCCATGGTGAGCCCGCCATACATCGCGAACGCCATGTTGGCGGAGATCTGGAATTCGTTGACCGCCTGCGACAGCGTCACCGGCAGGCCCTGGCCGCCGAACTCCGCCGGCGCCGACAGGCCGAGCCAGCCGCCTTCGGCAACCTGTTTGAAAGCGTCCTTGAAGCCCTTCGGCGTCGTGACGCTGCCGTCGTCATTGCGCTTGCAGCCCTCGAGATCGCCGGCGCGATTGAGCGGCTGCAGCACCTCTTCGCTGAGCTTGGCGGCTTCGCCGAGGATCGCCTCGCGCACATCGGCCGACGCATCGGTAAAGCCGGGAAGATTGCCGTAGCGATCGATCTGGAAAACGTCGTTCAACAGGAAGCTGACGTCTTCGACGGGGGCTTTGTAGGTTGGCATGCTGATCTCCCGGCTGGCTCGTGGCCGCATCTGCGGCCGACGCTCTGCAGCTTGTTCTTCGGTTTGTTGCAGCGGACCTTATCCGGTTCGGCAGGTCCGCGGCAGGTGCTAACGCGACTAAAGCGCGATGCGATTGGGTTGAACCGTCATCGCGCGTTAGCTCCTTGTTTGAGCATGATCTTTTCGGAAAACCGCTGCGCACTTTTCCGGATCATGCTTTACGATTGCGACGTTGCGCCGCTCTGCTTCATCAACTCTTCGCCCATCATCCGATGCAGCAGGTTGATCGCCTTGAGCGGACGCGTCATCACCTTGAAATGCGTGATCCGGCCGTCACCGTCGAATGTGATGATGTCGACGCCGTTGAGCTTGATGCCGTCGATCTCGTTCTCGAATTCGAGCACCGCGCCGGTATCGTTGCGCCACTCGCCGAGATATCTGAAGGTCGGGCCGCCGAGCACCTTGGCGGCGCTGGTGAGATATTTGAAGGTGATGTCGCGGCCGCGTTGCGGCGTGTGCACGACCGGACTTTCGAACACCGCGTCGGGATGCAGCAGATCCCACAGCACTGACGTGTCGTGGGATTTCACATAGGCGTACCACTTGTCGAGGCCCGGCTTGCTCATTCGGACGTCTCCTGCGGCGGGGTTGGAAGCCTGAACATCGGTCGCGGGCGACAAGGCGGTGCGCCGATCGCCATATGCATATTGACGCATATGCACAGTAACGCATAAAGTCAAGCGAACTCGGGAATGGCCGATTCGGGAACTGAGATGGAGGTGGGCGTTGGCACTCGGTGACGCAATCCTCGCCTGCCTGACGGAACGTCCGATGACGGGCTATGAGCTCGCCAAGACGTTCGACGCCTCGATTGGCTTCTTCTGGAAGGCCGACCATCAGCAGATCTACCGGGAGCTCTCGCGGCTGCGCGACAAGGGCCATGTCCAGGGCCGCGAGGTGGTGCAATCCGGCAAGCCCAACAAGCTGGTCTACACGCTGACGGCCGAGGGCCGCGCGGCGCTGAAGCACTGGGCGGCGCGGCCGAGCGTTCCGCCCTCGATCAAGGACGATTTGCTGGTTCGGCTCTATGCGCTCGACTGCGTCGACATCGAGCCGCTGCGCACCGACCTGATGGCGCGGCTGGAACATCACCGCGACCGCTATGAGCGCTATGAGCGCCTGCTCAACAAGCGCTTCCCCGATGGCACCGCGCCGCCGGCCGATGTCGGCAAGATGCTCAGCCTGCGCCTTGGGATGCGCCATGAGCGCATGGTGGTGGAATGGTGCGAAGAGGCGCTCGACGCGCTGTCGGCGATGTCCGGCCGCAGCAACAATGTGCTGCCGCTCGACGACGGCAAGCGCGAAAGCAACGGCTAGAAACAATCGCAAGTTTGGCTTTTGCGCGCGCCGGCGCACCCCGCGGAATCCGCTTGCCCGGAAACGAAAGGCCTGTCCTGATCCGGCGCAACAGGTTCCGCAATTCCCTAACTTTAAGGCCCGTCGGCTGCATTCCTTAACCCGTTATTTACCGTGACGGGAAAAAGTCAGCAGCTGAAGCAGACGACCAGCGCAGAATTCGATTGTCTCTTAACGGGAATGCGCGGGGAGGCTGCGGGCGCAGAGTATGGCGCCGGAGTCGGGACCGGACGGAATCATGAATTCGCGCGTATCGTGGAGTGTTGACGGCATCGATCCCTCCGTCCGCGAAAGGGCCGAGGCGGCTGCGCGCCGTGCCGGCATGCCGCTCAACGACTGGCTCAATTCCACCGTCGGCGAACCGAGCCCGCCGGATTGGCGCACCGCCTCCGAGCAACGGCAACCGATGCCGAGCCGGGAAAGCCGCGAAGTCGCCGATATCCACCAGCGGCTCGACGCAATCACCCGCCAGATCGAACAGATCGCAAAGCCGCTGACGCGCGCCGAAACCGTGCGCGCCGAAGTGCCGCGGGGCCAGCCCGCCGTCGCACGACAGTTGAACGATGCGATTTCGCGCCTCGATGCGCGGCTGTCGCAAATCTCGCGGCCGCAGCCGCCGCGCGAACAGCAGCCCCAGCCGGTGCGTGAAGCGCAGATGCAGCGGGAGCCGCAGATGCCGGATCGCCAGCAGCAGGAATGGCAGCGCCAGACCGAGGCGGTGGAGCGCGCTGCCGCGCAGGTCTATCGCCCTTCGCCGCCGCTGAGCCCGGCGTCGTTCGATTCCGCGATCGCGGAAATCGCCGCACGCCAGAACGAGCTCGATGGCCCGGCCCCGCGGCAGATGCCGCCGCCCAGCGCGCCGCCGATGGCCGCCTACGCGCCGCCGCCTGCGTCGGCCGGCCCCGACTTCTCTTCGCTCGAGCGTTATTTGCTCAAGATCACGAGCCAGATTGAGGCGTTGCAGCGACCCGACCATATCGAGCAATCGATCGCGGCCTTCCGTGGCGAGCTTGCGGAAATCCGCCAGGCCATCACCGAGGCGATGCCGCGCCGGGCGATCGAATCGATCGAGAACGAAGTCCGCTCGCTGCATCACCGGATCGACGAGATCCGCCGGGAGGGCAGCAACGGCCAGGGCCAGGCGATCGCCGGCGTCGAACGCGCATTGTCGGAAATCCGCGAGGCGCTGCGCACGCTGACGCCCGCCGAGCAGCTCACCGGCTACGACGAGGCGATCCGCAATCTCGGTGCCAAGCTCGACATGATCCTGCGCGCCAACGACGATCCGTCGATGGTGCGTCAGCTCGAGAGCGCGATCGCGGCACTCCGCGCCATCGTCTCCAACGTCGCCTCCAACGACGCGCTGTTGCAGCTTTCCGGGGACGTGCATGCGCTGTCGGCGAAGGTCGACCAGCTGTCGCAGATGTCGCGCGCCGAAACTCACGGCGATGCTTTCGCCGCGATCGAGCAGCGCATTGCCGCGCTGGCCTCCTCGCTCGAAGGCCGCGAGCGGCCGGCCGGCGCCGACAATACCGACGCGATCGAAAGCGCGATGCGCACCCTGTCGGAGCGGATCGACCGCTTGCAGGTCGGCAACGACAGCTCATCGGCGTTCACCCATCTCGAGCAGCGCGTCTCGTATCTGCTCGAGCGTCTGGAGTCCGCCGACCAGCGCTCCGGCAATCTCGGCCGGGTCGAGGAAGGGCTGCATGACATCATGCGGCACCTCGAGGCGCAGCACGCCCACATCGCCTCGCTCGCCGACGCCGCCCGCGGCAACATCAACGCCTCCTCGCCGCAGCCGATGATGGACAGCGGCATCGTCGATCTGGTGAAGCGCGAACTGTCCGACATCCGCTTCAGCCAGTCGGAGACCGATCGCCGCACCCAGGATTCGCTGGAGACTGTGCACAGCACGCTCGGCCATGTCGTCGATCGGCTGGCGATGATCGAGAATGACCTGCGCACGGTGCGCACCGCGCCGCCGCCGGCTCCCCCCGCGCCTGCCTATGCAGAACCGCGGATCGAAGCGCCGCGCGCGGCGATGCCGCAGCCGACCGCGCAGCCCAGACCCGAATCCCACCAGCCTGAATCGTACCGGCCCGAACTGCCCAATCCTGCGCTGGCGCAGGAGCATTTCATGTCCGCGCCGCGCGAATTCCATGCCGCGCAGCCGGTCGAGACCGCCCCCCCGCCGCTGCCGCCGCGCGCGATCAGCGAGATCCTCGAACCGCATGCGGCGTCCGCACGCACCGCGATCGCGCCGGAACTGCCGCCGGATCATCCGCTCGAGCCAGGCACGCGCCCCTCGGGCCGCATGTCATCGCCGTCGGAGCGGATCGCGGATTCCGAGCGCGCGATCTCTGATCTCCCCGCCGGCAAGAAAGAGCCGGTCTCGACTTCGAGCTTCATCGCCGCCGCGCGCCGCGCCGCGCAGGCCGCCGCCGCGCAACCCGTCAACGAGAAGGCGGCGCGCGCAGCGAACAAGGCCGCCGCCAAGGCCAAGGATAAGGCCGACAAGGCTGCGAAGGCTGCTGCCGCCAAGGCCAGCGCCCCCGCGACCGGCGCTTCGGCGACTGGCGCGCCGGAAGCACAGCCTTCGAGCATCACCTCCAAGATCCGCTCGCTGCTGGTCGGCGCGAGCGTGGTGGTGATCCTGCTCTCGACCGTCAAGATGGCGATGAACCTGCTCGACACCAGTTCGGCGCCGCAGGTGCCGGCGATCGAGCACAGCGAGCCGGCCGCGCCCTCCGCGCAGCCGCCTGCCGAGAACTCGATCGCACCCGCCCCCGCACCGGCTATGCCGTCCGGCACGCCCGGACCGTCGATGACCTCGCCGACCCCGCTTGGCCGCCAGTCCAACAACACGGCGGCGCCGAACACGCTCGACAGCGCGCAGGTGACGATCCCTCAGGCGCTCGCACCTTCCGCGGCACCGGAGCCGGCCGCGGCGCCACCGGTCGCCGCCAGTAGCGACATCACCGGCTCGATTCCGACCGCGCCGCCGCTCGGCGGCAAGCTTGCCTTGGTCCAGATTCCGGCCGGCGAGAAGCTGCCCGACGCGATCGGCGGTCCGGCGCTGCGCAGCGCCGCGATCAAGGGCGATGCCGCCGCGGCTTATGAGGTCGGCGTCCGCTTTGCCGAGGGCAAGGGCGTGGCCGCGAATGTCGACGAGGCCGCCAAATGGTATGGCCGCGCGGCGCAGGCCGGCGTGGTGCCGGCGATGTTCCGGCTCGGCACCTTCTACGAGAAGGGCCTCAGCGTGAAGCGCGACTTCGACGTGGCGCGGCGCTACTACGTGCAGGCGGCCGAGCGCGGCAACGCCAAGGCGATGCATAACCTCGCCGTGCTCGACGCCGATGGCGGCGGCAAGGGCGCCGACTACAAGAGCGCCGCGCAATGGTTCCGCAAGGCGGCCGATCGCGGCGTCGCCGACAGCCAAGTCAATCTCGGCATCCTCTATGCGCGCGGCATCGGCGTCGAACAGAACCTCGCCGAGTCCTTCAAATGGTTCAGCCTCGCCGCCGCGCAGGGCGATGCCGACGCCGGCCACAAGCGCGACGATATCGCCAAGCGGCTCGACCCGCAGTCGCTGGCCGCCGCGAAGCTTGCGATCCAGACCTTCACCCCCGAGCCGCAGCCGAGCGATGCGGTCAACGTGCCGGCCCCGGCCGGCGGCTGGGACGGCGCCCCCGCGCAGCCCGCGGCGGCAAAGCCCGTCAGGCAACCGTCGAAGCGAACCGCGGCACTCGCCGCTCCCGCGCACTAAAGCGCGATGAGATTTAGCTGAATCGTCATCGCGCTCTAGCCCTTTGTTTGAGCATGATCTTTTCGGATAACCGCTTCGCACTTTTCCGGATCATGCCGAGTGTTTTCGAGCGAAGTGGATACCGGTTCGCGTGAAGAAAACGCGTCAATACAAGAGTCTTGAGCCCCGTTCCGATCTATCGAACGGGAAAGGCTCTAGGACGACAAGAGTCGCAATGCCTTGACGGCGCCGCTGCCTTGTCCGTCCGCCCTTCCGCCGTGTAGACAGGCGCGCAGTCGCGCGCCGATTGCGCACGCGTTCCGGAGGGTCAGGCTTGTCTGTCGACGATCGTCAGGAGGATGGAACGGGGCACCGTTCGTCGCCGACCGGTCCCCGCGTCGCGCCGCCGCGCCAGACCCCGTCCCCGTTTGCCGCGCGCCCGAAGGATCCGCCGTCCTCGCCGTCTCGGTCTCCGCAAGGGAGCACGGCAGCGCCGCGCGGCAACTTCCGGTTCTCGTTTCCGTCCATCATCATCTTCATGCTGCTGCTGTCGAGCGTCGCGATCCAGGCCTATCGCGACCTGTCGCGTCCGGGCGCCTGGGACTTCTGGCGCGAGACCTATATCGCAGCGAGCATGACGTCAGCTGTCATCCCCGACGCCGACATTGACGGGGCGGGCCGTGGCCGGCGGGCGCTGGCGATCAGCGGCAAGATCGGCTCGGCCAGCGCGAGCTGGCTCCGCGACCGGCTCAACGAGGCGCGGCTCGCGCCGGGTGACGCGGTGCTGCTGTCGTCGCCGGGCGGTGCGCTGAACCAGGCCGCAATCATGGGCGAGGTGATCCGCTCGCACGGGCTTGTCACTGCGGTGGCGACTGCCGATGCCACGGGCAGACTCCGGCCCGCCGCCTGCGCCAGCGCCTGCGTCCTGGTTTATGCCGGCGGTGTGACCCGCTATGGCATTGCAGGCTCGCGGCTCGGCGTGCATCGCTTCACGACCAGCGCACCGGTCAGCGATCCGCTCGCCGAGGCGCAGCGCATCCAGGGCATGGTGCTGGGCTACATGACCAAGATGGGCGTCGCCTCCGGGATCGTCGAGGCGATGTCGCAGACCTCGGATATCCGCTGGCTGAGCCCGAAGGAAGCGCTCGCGCTCAACTTGATCACCAAGCCGGTCGACCGGCCCTGAGCCAACGCCACGTCATTAATCTGAATTATCAACCACGTGCGCAGCCCAACGAGCAGGTGCGGCGAAAAATGCCGTCCGAGACGGAATCTTTAGTCCCTCCCTCCGCCGATATCGGTTATGCAGGACTGCGGCAATCGACCCGCGTTCGCCTGCGTCTTGCGCGCCGACCGGATTCGTTCAGCCGGAGAATGCCCGACCCGAACGACATCACGCCGTGATGCGGCCTTGCGCCCCCAGCATGCGGCGAACCGACAAGAAGCGACGCGCGTGCAGCTCTACCTCCCGATCGCCGACATCCCGGTCAATGTCTTCCTCATCCTGGCGATGGGCGCGGCGGTCGGATTCGTCTCCGGCATGTTCGGGATCGGCGGCGGCTTCCTGATGACGCCGCTTTTGATCTTCGTCGGCATCGCGCCCGCGGTCGCGGTGGCTTCCGTCGCCAGCCATATCGCGGCCTCCTCGTTCTCCGGCGCGATCTCCTATTGGCGCCGGCGGGCGATCGACCCGCTGCTGGCCGCCGTGCTGCTGGTCGGCGGCACGATCGGCACCGCACTCGGGGTCTGGACCTTCACCTTCCTGCGCTCGCTCGGCCAGCTCGACCTGATGATCGCGCTGTCCTACGTCATCCTGCTGACGACGGTCGGCGGGCTGATGTTCTGGGAAGGCCTGCGCGCGATGCTGCGTGCCCGCGGCGGCCGCCCGGTCGCGCTGCGCAAGCCCGGCAGCCACGGCTGGATCCACGGCCTGCCGCTGAAGCTGCGCTTCAAGCGCTCCAAGATCTATCTCTCGGTCATCCCGGTGGTCGTGGTCGGGCTCGTGATCGGCTTCATCGGCGCGGTCATGGGCATCGGCGGCGGCTTCATCCTGGTGCCGCTGATGATCTATGTGCTGCGGGTGCCGACCTCGACGGTGATCGGCACCTCGATGGTGCTGACCCTCGTCACCATGGTGTTCGCCACCCTGCTGCACGCGGTGACCAACCATCTGGTCGACGCCGTGCTGGCGCTGATCCTGATGATCGGCGGCGTCACCGGCGCGCAGTTCGGCGCCCGCGCCGGCCAGAAGATCCGCGGCGAGCACCTGCGCCTGCTGCTCGGCCTCCTGGTGCTCGCGGTCGGCATCCGCTTTGCCGTCGAGCTGGTGATCCGGCCGCAGGACCCCTACAGCATCCGCGAAACCGGCGGAGCCCCGCCATGAGGCTCTACGCGCCGCTTGCGACCATCGGCCTCATCGTCGCCACCCTGGCGGCGGCGCCCGCTCATGCCGAGCGGCTGATCGTGTCGGTCTCCAACCACCGCGTCACGGTGACGCCGAATTATTCCGGCGGCGAGCTCGTGCTGTTCGGCTCGGTGGAGAAGGACGACAAGACGCCGTCCAATCGCACGAACTACGATCTCGTGGTCACGGTGTCCGGCCCGCGCGCCGACATGGTGACGCGGCGCAAGGAGCGTAGATTCGGGATCTGGATCAACACCGACTCGCGCCAGTTCCTGCAAGTCCCCGGCTATCTCGCGCTGTTCTCCAATCGCCCGTTCGACCAGATCGCCTCGCCGGATGTGCAGCGGCGGCAGCAGCTCGGGCTCAACAACGTGCTGCTGATGCAGCGGGTCGGGCCCGACTTTGCCGACGTGGTGCCGAACGATCCGTTCCGCAGCGCCTTCGTCCGGCTGCGCTCCGAGCACGGCCTGTATCGCGAGGCGACCTCGGCGGTGACGTTCCTGACGCCGACCTTGTTCCGCACCGGCATTCCGCTGCCGGCCGAGGTGCCGATCGGCACCTACAATGTCGAGATCAAGCTGTTCTCCGACGGCGCGCTGGTGACCAAGACCGAGAGCGCGTTCGAGATCGTCAAGATCGGCTTCGAACAGTTCGTCGCCACCACCGCGCGGCAGAACGGTCTGTTTTACGGCCTCGTCACCGCGTTCATGGCGCTGATGACCGGCTGGATGGCCTCGATCGTGTTCAGGAAAGATTAGACGCGCAGGTTGGGTGGACCGGCATAGCGTGCTGCCGCAGAATTGATGGGTAATCGCTTCGCTCCACAACCTACAGACCAGAGGCAAGATTAGAGAAGGAATCCGATCCCCATTGCGATCACGCTGAGCCCCATCGCGCCGGTCGAGAGCCAGCCGAGCCAGTAGAGCCACGCGCCGATCACGAAGCGGCCCATCACCTCCTTGTGGCGGGCCATGAACATCAGCAGCACCATCACCGGCACCGCAAGCACGCCGTTGACGACCGCGCTCCAGTACAGTGCCGAGATCGGATCGATTGGCGTGAAATTGAGCGCGATGCCGATGCCGCCCGACAGCGCCAGCACCGAATAGAACGCGATCGCCTCCTTCGGCTTGCGCGCCAGTCCGACCGGCCATCGACGTCCCTCGCTGACCGCATAGGCCGTCGCGCCGGCAAGCACCGGGATCGCCAGCAGGCCGGTGCCGACGATGCCGAGCGCGAAGATCACTTCGGCAAACGGTCCGGCGATCGGGCGCAACGCCTCGGCGGCTTGCGCCGAGGTCTGGATGTCGGTCTTGCCGGTCGCATGCAGCGTGGCCGCGGCAGTGACGATGATCGACAGCGCGATCAGGTTGGAGAAGGCCATGCCGGTGATGGTGTCGGCGCGGATGCGCGAGAATTCGCGCTGTGCGCCGTAGTGCCGCCTGATCAGCGGATGCTTGTTGGGATCGACCCGCTGCTCTTCGGCCTCCTGCGAGGCCTGCCAGAAAAACAGATAGGGCGAAATCGTGGTGCCGAGGATCGCGACGATGGTCGTGAAATAGTCCGCGCTCCAGGTGACGCGCGGCAGCAGTACACCGGCCAGCACCTCTGTCCACGACACCTTGGCAAAGGCGAGCGCCGCAACATAGGCGAACAGGCTGAGCGTCAGCCATTTCAGCACCGCGACGTAGCGTCGGTAATTCATGAAGATCTGTGCTGCCACCGAGGTCACGCCGAACAGCACGACATAGACGATAGCCGGACCGCCGATCAGCAGCCTGGTCGCGTCCGCCATCGCCGACAGATCGGCGGCGATGTTGATGGTGTTGGCGATGAACAGCAGCAACACCACCAGAGCAAGGAGCCAGCCGGGATAGTGCCTGCAGACGTTGCCGGCGATGCCATGGCCGGTGACGCGGCCGACCCGCGCGGAAATCTCCTGGATCGCGGTCATCAGCGGGAAGGTCAGCAGCATGGTCCAGCCGATGCCGTAGCCGAGTTGCGCGCCGGCCTGGCTGTAGGTGCCGATCCCCGAGGGATCGTCGTCGGAGGCCCCCGTGATCAGGCCGGGGCCGAGCGTCTTCAGGATGTTGCGGACGCTGAACGGCTGGCGCTGCGCCGCCTTGTCGGCGGATTTGCCATTCTGCCTTCGCGAGGTCTTTCTGTGCTGCGTCATGCCCGGTTCCGGCCGTCGCGACAACGAGCCGGATACCGCCAAGGTTCCTATGATGAAACCGGGGACCTGTTGGCCGTCGCACGCGCGGGTCAGGCGAACTTGGGCGCTGCGGCGGCCGCGGGGCGGGTCACCAGATAGATGCCGAGCGCGACCGGAACGATCCCGAGCAGGTCGCGCAATTCGACATGCTCGCCGAGCACGAGATAGGCGAACAGCATGCCGAGCGGCGGCATCAGGAAGTGATAGGCGCTGGCGGCGGTCGCGCCACACACTTTCAGAAGATGAAACCAGAGCAGATAAGCGAGGATCGAGCCGCCGAGCACGAGGAAGGCGAAGGCGCCGGCAAGGCGCATGCTCGGTACGATGTCGCTGACGCTGGACAACGTGAAGGCGAACGGCATCACCGCGAGGCCGCCGGCGATGTTCTGGATGCCATTGCCGATCCACAGGCTGCCCTTCGGCGCCAGCAGCTTGAACAGGATGGTACCGGCGACGATCGAGGCGAGCGAAGCCAGCGTGAACAGGATGCCGTGCGGGCTGTCGCTGCCGACCTTGATCCGATGCCAGACGATGAAGGCAACGCCAACGATGCCGAGCACGAGACCAACCACCTTGCGCAAGGTCATGCTCTCGCCGAGCAACAGCGCCGCCAGCATCGCGGTGAACACCGGGTTAGCCGAGACGATCAGCGCGCCGAGCCCGGCGGAGACGGTCTTGAGGCCGGTGTAGCCGAGGCCGAGATAGAGTGCGTTGTTGGCGACGCCGATCACGGCGAACACCGCCGCGTCGCGCCAGCTGAGATCCCATTTGTCGCTGCGCAGCCAGGAGATCGCGAGGATCAGGACGCCGGCGAGCGAGAACCGCGCCGCCAGCAGGATCAGCGGCGGACAATCGGTGACGCCGATCTTGCCGGCGACGAACGCGTAGCTCCAGAGCAGGCAGAACAGCGCGATCAAGAGCGGCAGGGTGTTAAAGCGGGCGCGTGGGGCGGCAATCGAGGATGCGGCGGACATGGAATTTCTCCTTCGCCCATGATCTAGGCCGCCGCCTTGATATTTGGAAATTAAATGATAGACTGGCATCCAGTGGATTTATGAATGGAGAGGCTGCGATGCTCGACCTGGAGCTGTTGCGCAGTTTCGTCTCGGTGGTCGATGCCGGCGGCTTCACCCGCGCCGGCGAGCGCGTCCACCGCACGCAATCGACGGTCAGCCAGCAGATCAAGCGCCTGGAGGAGGATGTCGGCCAGCCGCTGTTGATCCGCAGCGGCAAGGATGTCACCCCGACGGAGGCCGGCGATCAGCTGCTGACCTATGCGCGGCGGCTGCTGGCGCTCGCCGAGGAGGCGCGGGATGTGGTGTCGCGCCCCGGCAGCGAAGGCGCGATCCGGATCGGCATCACCGAGGATTTTGCCGCATACCGGTTGACCAGGTTGCTCGCGACCTTCTCGCGCAGCCATCCGAATTTGCGCCTCGACGTGCGCTCCGGCCAGAGCCTGTATTTGTACCGCGATCTCGAGCGCGGCGACCTCGACCTCGCGCTGATCAAGCGTGCGGCCAGCGAGAGAGGCGGCATCGCGGTGTGGCCGGAACGCGTGCATTGGGTGACGAGCAAGAGCCACCCGCGCGACACGACGATCGGCTCGGTGCCGCTGATCGGCTTCGGCTCGGGCTGCCTCTATCGCGCCCACGCCATCCATGCATTGGAGAGCGCAGGCCGCAACTGGCACATGGCCTACACCTCCTCCAGCCTCGCCGGCATCCAGGCCGCGGTCGCCGCGGGCCTCGGGCTCAGCATTCTGTCGGAGATGTCGATCCAGGCCGAGCACCGCGTCTTGACGGCGAAGGACGGCTTTGCCCCGATCGAGCGGACCGAAGTCGCCCTCGTCGCTGCCCCCGAAGCCCGCCCCGCGACCTTGCGGCTGGCGGATCGGCTCGCGGAATATTGCGAGACGGTGCAGGCGAAGGCGGCGTAGGATTTACTCACCGTCATTCCGGGGCTCGCGAAGCGAGAGCCCGGAATCCATCATGCCGCATCACCCGGATAAATGGATTCCGGGCTCGTGCTTCGCGCGCCCCCGAATGACGAAGTGAGCTCAATAACACCGCGACGCCACGAACGCATGCACGCGGTTGTCGCCGAGCACATGGGCCATGAAGCCCGACGATCCGAAGATCCGCGCGAATGCCGCGTCGCGGACACTGAGGCCGCCGGTGTAGGCGCCAAACGCCGGCATCACCGCGCGCTCGCCGTCACTGGCAAAACAGCGCCGCTCGATCGAGCGACCGCGGGTCGGCACCCGCGCCTTGGGGTGCAGGTGACCGGCAATCTCGCCGGACGCGCCGGTCGGCTCATGACGGAACACAATCGGGCCAATCGCAACTTCGGTCGCAACCATGCCGCCGAGACTGGACGGCAGCGCCGGATCGTGATTGCCCGCGATCCAGATCCAGTTTCGCCGCATCTGGAGTGCCGCGAGCGCTTCGCGATCCGGCTCCGACAGGCGCGCATGCGCATCGCGATCATGAAAGCTGTCGCCGAGCGCAATCACCTGGCGCGGGTCGTGCCGCGCGATCACGGCGGCGAGCCGGCTCAGTGTCGCCACCGTGTCGTAAGGCGGCAGCAGCACGCCGCGGGCCGCGAAGCTCGAGCCTTTTTCCAGATGCAGGTCGGACACCACGAGCAGGCGCTGCTCTTCCCAGAACAGCGCGCCGGAGCAATCCGCCACGAAGCCGACATCCGCCACCGTGACCCTCGCAACGCGCATGTCGTCACCGTCTCGCAAAGCCAGCGCGCTTGCCATCACGTCCCGCTCCCCAGAATGCCAGCGTCAGGATGTCGCCTCCCGCACGAGTTCCTCGGCCGCCTCGGCCAGAAGCTCGTCGGATGCTTCGCCATAAACTGACTCGCGGCCGATTTCCAGCAGCGCGGGGACGGCAAGCGGAGAAACGTGGTCGAGATCCTTGTGGGTGATTCGGCCATGGATGCGCGACAGCATGTCGCCGAGGCGGCGGAGATCGAGCAATCCCGTGGCGGCATCGCCGCGCGCGGCGCGCAGCAGCACGTGGTCCGCCTGGTGCTTGCGCAGCACGTCGTAGATCAAATCGGTCGAGAACAGCACCTGGCGGCGCGACTTCTCCTCGTCGGTGAAGCGGCGTGCGATCAGGCCCGAGATGATCGCGCAGTTGCGGAAGGTGCGCTTCATCAGCGCGGATTCCGCAAGCCATGCCTCGAGATCGTCGCCGAGCATGTCGGGATCGAACAGCGCGTTGAGATCGAGCTTGCCGTGCCGGATCATGAAGGAGAGATCGCCGACGCCCCAGACCGCGAGCGCGTATTCATTGGCGACGAAGCCGAGCGGACGGGCGCGGGCGCGCTCCAGCCGGCGCGTCAAGAGCATGCCGAGCGTCTGGTGCGCCAGCCGTCCCTCGAAGGGATAACAGACCAGATAGTGGCTGCCGCCACGCGGAAAGGTTTCGACCAGCAGCTCATGCACCGCAGGCACCCGCGAGAATTTTCGTTGCAATGACAGCCAGTCGTGCACCTGATCCGGCAGCGCCTTCCAGGCCCGGCTGTTGTCGAGCAGCTTGCGGACGCGTTCGGCGAGGTAGGTCGACAGCGGGAACTTGCCGCCCATGTAGGACGGCACCTTTGCATCCTTATCATTGGCGCGGGAGACATAGACCTGGTCCTCGACCAGGGCCTCGTAGCGCACCACCTCGCCGCCGAACACGAAGGTGTCGCCGGGCACCAGGCCCTCGATGAAGGCCTCCTCGATCTCGCCGAGCATCCGGCCGCCGCGGGCGATCGCCCCGGTCGATCCGGAACCGCCGGCGCGCGAGCGCACCAGCCGCACCTTCAGCATGGTGTCCTCGACGATGGTGCCGACGTTGAGGCGGTAGCTCTGCCGCACCTTCGGATTGGTGACGCGCCAGCGGCCCTGCTTGTCCTGCTTGATCCGCGCAAAACGCTCATAGGTCTTCAGCGCGTAGCCGCCGGTCGCGACGAAGTCGACCACATCGTCGAAATCAGTGCGCGACAGCGCTGCGTAAGGCGCCGCGGTCCTCACCTCATCATAGAGTTCGTCCGACAGGAACGGCTTGCCGCAGGCGCAACCGAGCACGTGCTGGGCCAGCACGTCGAGCGCGCCGGTGCGCAGCGGCGGCGTGTCCTGCGCATTCTCGGCGATGGCATCGATCGCGACGGCGCATTCCAGCACCTCGAAGCGGTTGGCCGGCACCAGCACGGCGCGCGAGGCCTCGTCGAAGCGGTGGTTGGCGCGGCCGATCCGCTGCATCAGCCGCGACGATCCCTTGGGCGCGCCGATATTGATGACGAGGTCGACATCGCCCCAATCGACGCCGAGGTCGAGCGAGGAGGTGCAGACCACGCCGCGCAGTTTTCCCGCGGCCATCGCATCCTCGACCCTGCGGCGCTGCGCGACGTCGAGCGAGCCGTGATGCAGCGCGATCGCGAGCCCGTCGTCGTTCATGCGCCAGAGATCCTGGAACAGCATCTCGGCCTGGCTACGGGTGTTGACGAACACCAGTGTGGTCTTGTTGCGCTTGATCAGCTCATAGACCTCGGGCAGCGCGTGGCGCGCGCCGTGGCCGGACCACGGCAGCCGCTCCCGCGTGTCGAGCATCTCGACCACCGGCGGCGCGGCGCCGCCGGCGGTGACGACGTCGGCGGATGCGTTCTCGCCGCCCGGCTGCGGCACCAGGAAGCGCGCGAGCTGCTCGGGTTCGGCCACCGTCGCCGAGAGGCCGATGGCACGGGCCTGCGGCGCGATGGTCCAGAGCCGCGCGAGACCGAGCGAGAGCAGATCACCGCGCTTGGAGGTGACGAGCGCATGCAGCTCGTCGAGCACGATGCGCTTCAGCGACGAGAACAGGAACGGCGCGTCGTCGGAGGCGAGCAGCAGCGCCAGTTGCTCCGGCGTGGTGAGCAGGATATCCGGCGGATAGCGCCGTTGCCGCTGCCGCCGCGACACCGGCGTGTCGCCGGTGCGAGTCTCGATTTTGATCGGCAAGCTCATCTCCGCAACCGGCATCTCGAGGTTGCGCGCGATGTCGACCGCGAGCGCCTTCAACGGCGAGATGTAAAGCGTGTGCAGCCCGCTGGAGCGGCGGAGACCGCGGCCGGTGGAGATGAGCGTCTTTCTTGGCTCCGCAGCGCTCGCTGGCGGGGCTCCCTCCCCCCTTGCGAGGGAGGGTTGGGGAGAGGGGTAGGCCGTATCGTTCGGAGCAAGCGGCGTACCCCTCTCCCGCCGCCCTATGACGCGCGATTGCGCGTCGACGGGCGTCGACCTCCCCGGCAAGGGGGGAGGTGGCGATCGAGTATCCGGCAAAAACTTTCCGTCTCTCTCTCCGCCTTCCCCGCTCAACTCCACCAGCGTCGGCAGGAACCCCGCCAGCGTCTTGCCTGCGCCCGTGGGCGCGATCAGCAGCGCGGAACGCTGCTCACGCGCTTTCGCCAGCAGCGCGAGCTGGTGCTCGCGCGGCGACCAGCCGCGTGAGGCGAACCAGTCGCGAAACCGGCGCGGCAAGAGGTCGGCCGTTTCCGACGGCAGGACGGAAAAGAGATCAAGCGTCGACACGCCCAACAGGTAGGCGGTTCAAGCGGTTTCGTCGAGGGTCGGCCGAGATGGCGGCAGGTGGCAGGAGCATCTCCCTACTCCTCGCCGCCGTCATTGCGAGGAGCGAAGCGACGAAGCAATCCATCTCTCCCCGGGGGGACCGATGGATTGCTTCGCTCCGCTCGCAATGACGGGGATAGAGCGTGTACCTACCCCTACTCCGTCATCGGCTCGCCGGAGAGGTCCCAATCCTTGCCGTTGAAGATCGAGACGTACAACGTCTTCATCGGCGTGTAGTCGTCGGGCGTATAGCTGTAATTGATGCCGTCGAGGAAATAGGGCGAGTGGAAACCGGCCAGCGTGGTGGCGTGCTTCAGCACGTTGGCGCGCGTCAGATCGTCGCCGCAGCGGCGCAGGATTTCGCCCATCGTCGCCGCCTGGCCGTAGCCGGCGAAGGCGATGGTGTTGTCGGGGTCGATGTTCGGCAAGTACTTCTTGCGCAGCTCCTCGAACGCGACCACGTCCGGGTCCTTCTCGTAGCGCGGCACGCCGACTTCCTTGTTGTAGCGGATCGCGACGATGTCCTTGGCGTTCTCGAGCCCCGCAGCGCTCAGGATCGAGCGGCCGGTCGAGCCCGCCGACAACAGCTGCAGCGGCTTCCAGCCGAGCTCCGCCACCTTGCGGATCGACTGCGACGTCGCCTTGCCGGTCGTGATGTTGTAGAACACGTCGGCGCCCGACTTCGACAGATTGATGAGCTGGGAATCGACCGTCGGATCGGTGAGATCGTAGGTCTGCTCCATGATCACCTGTGCCTTGCCGCCGGCATCGGCCAGCACCTTCTTGAACGGCCCCAGGAAGTCGCGGCCGAAATCATCGTTCTGGTAGAGGATGCCGATCCTGGCGTCCGGCTTCACGCTGACGACGTGCTTGGCGAGGATGCGCGCTTCAGTCGGATAGAGCGGCAGCCCCGCCATGGTCCATTTGAAGTTCTTCGGATCGTTCCATTTCGAGGCGCCGGTGTTCAGCAGCAGTTGCGGCACGCCCTTCGAGTTGAGGTACTTGTGGACGGCGGTCTGCGGCGCGGTGCCGAGCGAGCCGTAGAGCGCCAGCACCTCCTCCTGCTCGACCAGCCGACGCGTCGCCTCGACGCATTTCGGCGCGCTGTAGGCGTCGTCCATGGTGAGGAATTTCACCTTGCGGCCGTTGATGCCGCCCTTGTCGTTCAGCATCTGAAAATAAGCTTCGCCGACGCGGCCGAGCACGCCATAAAGCGAGCCCGGGCCGGAATGCGGCACGGTCTGGCCGAGCTTGATCTCGGTGTCGCTCGCGCCGGGATCATACTTCTTGTCGGCGGCCCGGACGAACGGCGCCGGCAGCACGGACGCTGCGATGACAGACAATGCGGTGGCGCCGAATTCGCGCCGCGTATGCTTTTTCATTGTTTCTCTCCCTGAGGCGAAAAGCTCTCGCATTCCGCTTTGCGCCGGGCAAGCGCGAAGTCACCGCCGTGTGGCGCAATGCCGCGTCACGGCAAATGCGTAGCGTGTAGACTCAAGTTGGAGGGCGAACACAGTTCTCTTGCCTTCTCCCGTTGCGGACAGGGTGGCTCGCATCGAAAGATGCGAACCGGACCAGGGGTCACTGCCCGCAGGACAAACTCCTCATCCGCTTCTCCGGTGTGAGAGGTGTGTGATGTCCCTCGAAGGACAACCCAAGCTGAAATCGCCTACTTGTCCGTCGCGCTCGACACGCGATAGGATACTACGAGAGGTTGAGAGACTGCGGCCCGTCATTTGCCGCGGGACGGCAACGATCCTTCTGTATGACGAGAGCTTCGCTACCACATTGATTTTACTGATTGGCGACACTGGCAACGATACGATCGCAAGCAGAGACGAGGCTGCAACTTCAATATTTTGTAACGCAGTCATATTGGCATTCATGCCGAAGCTCGGAGCGAACAATGGCAACCATCCAGGGCACCAGCGGAAACGACACCCTCCTCGGCACCAGCGCACAGGATACGATCAATGGGCTCGATGGCAACGACTTCATCGACGGCGGCGGGGGTTCGGACTTTATCAACACTGGAGCAGGCAACGACACCGTCGCGTTCAACTTTGGCTATGGATCGAACTTTGTCGCGGGTGTTTCCGGCACCGATGAGATGCTCTTCTATGTCGCGCTCGCGGATGTCGCGTTCATCCAGGAGGAGTTCATCAATTATGGCATGGGCGACTTCGACTACTTCCGCGACACATATCTCGTCGACGGCACCCATGTGGGTGAAAGCTACAGGGCCGGCGGCCCGTTCCTTTCATTGTTCGCGGCGTCGGGCACCAGCGTCCATCAATTCGTCGCCAACGGAGGGACGTCCGCATCGGTTTCCGGCACAGCATCGAATGACATCATACCAGGCAATTCCGCGTCGCAGGTCATGGACGGCGGAGCCGGCGACGACATCATCTACGGCAATGGCGGAGCAGACACGCTGAACGGCGGCGACGGCAACGATTATCTGTCCGCCGGTCTCGACGATGGCAGCAACGATACGTTCGACGGCGGCACCGGCATCAACACCATCAGCTATTCAGGCGTCGGCGGCGGGGTCACCCTCGACCTCGGCGCGCATTACGCCATTGGGCCGCAGGTTGGCCACGATGGCGTCTACAACATCCAGGTCGCGATCGGCAGCCTGGGGAACGATACTCTGATCGGCGAGGCCGGCCCGAACACGCTCTACGGCTACTGGGGCAACGACTATCTCTACGGGCTTGGCGGCAACGACGCGATGTTCGGTGGCTACGGCAACGACATCCTGATCGGCGCTGATGGAAACGATGCTTTGCACGGCGACGCCGGGTCGAACTATCTGTTTGGCGGAACAGGCGACGACACGCTGGATGGCGCGGGCGGACTGGCCTCTTCCGACATCAACGTCATGTACGGTGAAGCCGGCGCCGACGTGCTCTACGGCGGAGCCGGAACGAACTATTTCTACGGCGGCACCGGCGTCGACACGATGTACGGCGGCTCCGGTCTCAATATATTTATCTCGTCGGGTGAGGCCGACGGCAACGTCATCTACGGCGGCTCGGGCCAGAACTACGTCTACGGCTCCGACGGCGGCGACACAGTCACGGGCGGCAGCGCCGTCGATGTCTTCCTGATGGGCTCCGGCGCCGACATCATCAGCGGTGGGGGCGGAGTCGACTACGCCTGGGGCGGCGGTGGTTCGGATGTCTTCACCATCAACGACACCAATTCCGAAGTGATGGTGATCCAGGACTTCAACACTGGCGGTGTCAACGACCTGATCAATTTCGCCGGCACATCGCTGCATTCATTCGCGGACGTTCAGGCCGCCGAAACCTACGTCGCCGGGATCAACACGACCATCATCACAGACTCGGCAGGAAGCGCCGTCTGGCTGATTGGCATCGCACCGGGACAGCTGGACGCGAGCATGTTCCAGTTCACATAGGCCCTCCCACAGAGGGTGAAAGCATCACGGCTTGACGGCGACGGCGACGAGGCCTGGTGCCGGGATGTTGTCCTCGTTGCGCGCCGAGAGATCGTCGAGCAGGGCCAGCGTCAGCCCGGCGGCCGCAACGATCGCGCGTACATAGGCCGCGCTGTGCGCGTAGCGCAGCCCTTGGCCTAAGATGACGCCCTCGCCGTCATGGGTTTCCGTGGTGAAGGCGAGCACGCCGCCTGGCACCAGTACGCGCGCGGCCTCCGCAAGCACAGGCGCAAGATCGGCGACGTAGACCATCGCATCCGCGGCGAGGACCAATTCGGCGCTGGCGTCGGGTTTGGTCGAGATGCCCTGCAGCATGTCGTCGACCTCGAGCTCGGCATAGAGGCCGGTGGCGCGTGCCTTGTCGATCATACGCGGCGACAGGTCGATGCCAATGAAGCGGTCGACATGCCGCGCGAACGCATCTGCCGCCAGTCCGGTGCCGCAACCGAGATCGATCGCGCGCTTGAAGAAGGCCGGCTTCTTGGCGCCCGCGCGCACCGACAGCACCGCCTTGAACAGCAGCGCCGGGCCGCGATAGCCGAGATCGCCGACCAGCGCGGCCTCGAAGCGCGGTGCATATTGATCGAACAGCGTCTGCACATAGCCCGGCGGCATCGCGCTGACCGCCTCGACGCCGAGCTGCATCAGATGCAGGCCGGAGCCATGACGGTCTTCGGGATCGGCGTCGCGTGCGGAACGGAAGGCTGCGATCGCGGCCTCGCGCTGACCGAGCTCGAGGCGGATCTTGCCGAGCCTGTACCAGGCGGACGGGAATTTCGGCACCAGCTCGATCGCCTGCTCGAGCAGCTCGGCGGCCGCCGGCAGATCGCCCTTCAATTGCAGGTCGCGCGCAAACTCGTAGCGGCGGTCGGCAACGAGGTCGCCGGAGGATAGAAACAGGCGGGGAGCCATTCGCTCTAGGAACCATCTTCTTTTACGAAAGCACGGACTTTTCCCGGAGATGGATGCACCGGTCAAGCCCGCGCATGACGATTAGATATCGCGGAATCAATGCCTATATGTCCGGCATGCGCCCGCAAGACATCCTGATGCCCGTCCCGGCCGGGCTTTGCTGCAAGCCCGGCGGCTTCCACATCGATCCTGTCAGGCCGGTCGAGCGGGCCCTGATCACGCATGGCCATTCCGACCATGCGCGCCCCGGCCACGGCGCCGTGCTCGCGACCCAGGAAACCCTCGACATGATGCGGCTGCGCTACGGCGAGAATTTCGCCGGCTCAGTGCAGGCGGTCGCCTATGGCGAAGAGATCAGGCTCGGCGACGTCACGGTGTCGTTTCATCCCGCCGGGCACGTCCTCGGCTCGGCCCAGATCTCGGTCACCTGCAAGGATACCCGGATCGTTGCCTCCGGCGACTACAAGGACGCGCGCGACCCGACCTGCGCGCCGTTCGAGCTGGTGCCTTGCGACATCTTCATCACGGAGGCGACGTTTGGATTGCCGGTGTTCCGCCATGGCGATGCCGCCGGCGAAGTGAACAAGCTGCTGGCGTCCGCAAAACTGTTTCCGGAGCGCGCGCATCTGGTCGGCGCCTATTCGCTCGGCAAGGCGCAGCGCGTGATCGCGCTGCTACGCGAGGCCGGCTACGACGCTCCGATCTATCTGCATGGCGCGATGGAGAAGATCACCTATTACTATCAGGGGCGCGGCATTCCACTCGGCGAGCTCCGGCCGGTGCGCGGCATGAAGAAGGCCGATCTCGCCGGCACCATCACGCTGGCGCCGCCGAGCGCGACATCGGATGTCTGGACGCGGCGCTTTCCCGATCCGGTCACCGCCTTTGCCTCAGGCTGGATGCGCGTGCGCGCCCGCGCCCGGCAGGGCGGCATCGAGCTGCCGCTGGTGATCTCGGATCATGCCGATTGGGATGGCCTGACGGCGACGATCGCCGCGACCGGCGCCCGCGAGATCTGGGTCACCCACGGCCAGGAAGACGCGCTCGTGCATTGGTGCAAGAGCAAGGGCCTTGCCGCGCAGCCGCTCGATCTGGTCGGCTATGGCGACGAGGACGAGGGCGAGACGGCAGCGATCACCGGCGAGGTTCAGTCCGACGGCGAGGCGAACACATGAACCGCTTTGCCGAGCTGCTCGACCGCCTCGCCTACGAGCCGGGCCGCAACAACAAGATCAAGCTGCTGGTCGGCTATTTCCGCGCAACCGAGGACCCCGACCGCGGCTATGCGCTGGCGGCCCTGACCGGCGCGCTGTCGTTCAAGCACGCCAAGCCGGGCCTGATCCGCGACCTGATCACCGAGCGCGCCGACCCGGTGCTGTTCGGCTATTCCTATGACTATGTCGGCGATCTCTCCGAGACCGTCGCGCTGATGTGGCCGAAGGCTGGAGCAAGTTACGCCGAGCCTTTCCTGGGCCACCCCTCTCCCCGACCCTCCCCCGCAAGGGGGGAGGGCTGGGGAGAGGGGTACCGCGGGCGAGATGGCAGTGAGACTCCTCGCACGCACAACAATCCGCCTCCGCCGACACTGACCGAGGTCGTCACCACGCTGCGCACGCTCGGCAAGGCGGAGCTGCCGGCGCAGCTGGCGCGCTGGCTGGATGAGCTCGACGAGACCGGACGTTGGGCGCTCTTGAAGCTCGTCACCGGCGCGATGCGGATCGGGATCTCGGCGCGGCTGGCGAAGACCGCGGCGGCCGCACTTGGCGACAAGGACCCGCACGAGATCGAGCTGATGTGGCCCGGTCTGTCGCCGCCCTATCTCGACCTGTTCGCCTGGCTCGAAGGCCGCGGCGACAAGCCGGTTAACAGCGACCCGACCCCGTTTCGACCGGTGATGCTGGCGCATGCGATCGAGGACAGTGATTTCGCCAATCTCGACCCCGCCGAGTTCAGCGCGGAGTGGAAGTGGGACGGCATCCGTGTGCAGGCTGTCGCCGGCCGCGATGCGCGCGGCCACATCCAGGCGCGGCTCTATTCGCGCACCGGCGAGGATATCACCGGCAGCTTCCCCGACCTGGTGCCGTCGCTGCATCTGCCCGGCGCGATCGACGGCGAATTGCTGGTGCTGCGCGACGGTCGCGTGCAGACCTTCAACGTCTTGCAGCAGCGATTGAATCGCAAGGTAGTCTCGCCGAAGCTGATCAAAGAATTCCCGATCCATTTGCGCGCCTACGATTTGCTCGGCGACGGCGAAAACGATCTGCGCGAGCTGCCGTTCACCGAACGCCGCGCGCATCTCGAAGCCTTCGTCGCCAAGCTCGGCGATCCGCGCATCGATCTGTCGCCGACCGTCACGTTCGCGAGCTGGGAAGAGCTGGCCGCGGCGCGTGCCGATCCGAAGAGTGCGGGCGCCGGCAACGACGCCGACGCGGTCGAGGGCGTGATGCTGAAGCGGCGCGATGCGCCCTATCTGCCCGGACGGCCGAAGGGCCCGTGGTGGAAGTGGAAGCGCGATCCGCACATCATCGACGCGGTGCTGATGTATGCCCAGCGCGGCCACGGCAAACGTTCATCCTACTATTCCGACTACACGTTCGGAGTCTGGACCCGCGGTGAGGCCGGCGACGAGCTGGTGCCGGTCGGCAAGGCCTATTTCGGCTTCACCGACGAGGAGCTGTTGCAGATCGATCGCTTCGTCCGTCGCAACACCACCGAGAAGTTCGGTCCGGTGCGACATGTCGTGCACGAGCCGGATCAGGGGCTGGTGCTGGAGGTCGCCTTCGAGGGCCTGCAGCGCTCGCCGCGGCACAAATCCGGCGTCGCGATGCGTTTTCCCCGCATCAGCCGGCTGCGCTGGGACAAGCCCCCACGCGACGCCGACCGACTGGAGACACTTGAACGGATGTTAATCTCCATGACAGGAAGTTAAACCCGCAAGCCGGATGGCAGCCATTGATCGCGCCCCGCGGGTTTCCCATGTGCACCGCCGTGACCTATAATGCGGGCGATTCCGCCAGGAGAGAGCGATGCCAGACAACATCAGGGACTTGCCGGCCGGCGGCCAGAGCGACGGCCTGTACCGCTTTCTCGGCGGCTCGCCGCTGTCGGTGGCATTCCGGCTGATCCTGCTCTCGATCCTGGTCGGCGTCGTGCTCGCCGCGATCGGGCTCGACCCCTGGAACATCCTCTACAGCATCCGCAGGCTGTTCCAGAGCCTCTGGGATCTCGGCTTCGACGCGATCAACTGGGCCTGGCGCTACTTCCTGCTCGGCGCCGTGATCGTGATCCCGATCTGGCTGCTGTCGCGGCTGTTCGGCGCGCCGCGCGGCCGCTGATAAGCGAGGGTTCGCAGCCGATGCAATTGCGATTTGTCGGCTGCGGCGATGCGTTCGGCTCCGGCGGCCGCTTCAACACCTGCTTCCATGTCAGCGGCGAGCGCGCCAATTTCCTGATCGATTGCGGCGCCTCGTCGCTTCCCGCGCTGAAGCGGCTCGAGATCGACCGCGACGCCATCGACCTGATCCTGATCACGCATTTCCACGGCGATCATTTTGCCGGCCTGCCGTTCTTCCTGCTCGACGCGCAATTCTCCCGCCGCACGAGGCCGCTGGTGATCGCAGGTCCCGAAGGCATCGAAACCAAGCTACCCCAGGTGATGGAGGTGATGTTCGAGCATTCCTCCAGGACCAGACAGCGCTTCGATCTGTCGGTCGTCACGCTCGCGCCGCAGGAGCCGCGCAGCTTCGGCGAGATGACCGTGACGCCGTTTCCCGTGCTGCACGGCGAATCCGGTGGGCCATTCCTGGCCTATCGCATCGAAGCGGAAGGCCGCGTGATCAGTTAAAGCGCCGATACCGAATGGACCGACACGCTGATCCCGGCGGCGCAAAACGCCGACCTCTTCATCGCTGAAGCCTATACCCACGACAAAATGGTCAAGAACCATCTCAGCCTGACAACGCTGGATGCGCATCTGCCGGCCATCAACGCGAAACGCGTGGTGCTGACCCATATGAGCGACGACATGCTCGGCCGCATCGACGGCCTGCCCTACACAGCGGCGAGCGACGGCATGGTCGTGATATTGTGACCGCGCAATTGCAGGATAGGCCGTCCAGCCACTTCGCCACCGCATTGCTCTGAGAACATTTCCAGCATGGTCGCGCGGCGGATGACGCGATAGAAGCGTACATTCATCACACTTGTAGCCATGCACGCCCCGGTTCACCAAGAGATCACGACCCGCCAGGTGTTTGCCATCGCCGGTCCCGCGATGGTCGCGAACCTGACCACGCCGCTGATCGGCATCGTCTCGACCACCGCGATCGGTCGCCTCGACGACGCCGCGCTGCTCGGCGGCGTGGCAATGGCCTCGGTGATCTTCGATTGCCTGTTCTGGCTGTTCGCCTTCCTGCGCATGAGCACGCTGGCCTTCACCGCACAGGCGCAAGGCGCCGGCGAGCCGCAGGAATATGCCGCGATCCTGGTCCGGGGGTTCATCGTCGCCGGGCTGATCGGCGCGGCGCTGATCACGCTGCAGGTTCCGCTGGCCGCAATCATCTTCCAGCTGATGGGCGGCAGCGAGGGCGTCACCCGCGCGGCGAAATCCTATTTCATGATCCGGATCTGGTCGGCGCCGCTGGCGCTGGCCAATTACGTCATCCTGGGCTGGCTGGTCGGCCAGGCCCGCGCCAATCTGGCGCTGGCGCTGCAGATCGTGATCAACCTCATCAACATGATCGCTACCGTGCTGTTGGTGCAAACCTATGGCGCCGGCATTGCCGGCGCCGCGATCGCGGCCGTGCTCGCCGAGACGACCGGTTTCGTTGTCGGCATCGTCGTGGCGTGGCGGATCTCGCAAGGCGGCTTCGCGGTTCCCGCGGCCATGCTGTTCGATCGCGCCAAGCTGATGCGGATGCTGGCCGTCAATCGCGACATCATGGTCCGCACCGCGGCGCTGATCGTCGTGTTCCTGTTCTTCACTGCCAAGGGCGCGCGCGAGGGCGACGTCACGCTGGCGGCGAATTCGGTGCTGAACAATTTCCTGCTGGTGAGTGCCTTCTTCCTCGACGGCCTCGCCAATGCCGCGCAGCAGCTGTGCGGCCGCGCCTTCGGCGCCCGCGACGGACGAGGCTTCGCCGATTCGACCCGGCTGGTGCTGCTGTGGGGCATCGGCTTTGCGCTGGCTGTCTCGGTGCTGTTCGCGCTGTTCGGGCCGGCGCTGATCAATTTGATGACGACCAGCGACGACGTGCGCAGCTCAGCGCGCGACTTCCTGCCGTTCGTGATCCTGGCGCCCTTGCCCGGCGTGTTCGCCTTCGGCTTCGACGGCATCTATGTCGGCGCGACCTGGGCCCGCGAGATGCGCAATCTGATGCTGGCCTCGCTCGCGATCTTCCTCGCCACCTGGTGGATGCTTAGCAGCTACGGCAACACCGGGCTGTGGATCGCGCTGCTCGGCTTCTACGTCGCCCGCGGCGGCCTGCAAGGCCTGCGCTATCCGGCGATGCTGCGGAAGTCGTTCAAGATCGTGTAGCTCTGTAGCCCGGATGCAGCGAAGCGAAATCCGGGGTCTGTGTCCGCGGTGAGGCTATCCCGGATTGCGCGGAGCCTGTCATCGGGCGCGCGTTCGCGCGACCCGTTGGCTCCATCCGGGCTACGGGCAACTACCTCACCGGCCAATCTTCGGCCGTGATGGTCGCCGCATCGGCACCGACGATTTCCGACAGAGAGTCACGCCCGGTCCGCAGCAAGGTCGAGGACAGATCGCGCTTGATGTCGTCGACCAGGCCGATGCCCTTGTAGACCAGCGAAGAATACAGCTGGATCAGGCTGGCGCCGGCGCGAATTTTCGTCAGCGCCGCGCCGCCAGAATCGATGCCGCCGACGCCGACCAGCGGAAACGCGCCTTCGACGCGGACATAGGTCTCGGCCACCATCCGCGTCGACAGCCGGAACAGCGGACGGCCCGACAGGCCGCCCTGCTCCTTGGCGCGGTTCTCCTCGCGCAAGGTCGAGGGACGCGCCAGCGTGGTGTTGGCGACGATCATGCCGTCGACCCGCCGCGAGCGCGCGATGTGCACGACATCGTCGAGCTCGGCGAGGCTCAGGTCCGGCGCGATCTTCAGCAGCACCGGCGAATCGCCGGCGTTCTTGCGCACGCGCTCGCGGGTGTCGATCACCCGCGCCAGCAGATCGTCGAGCGCCGCCGATTGCTGCAGATTGCGCAGGCCCGGCGTGTTGGGCGAGGAGACGTTGACGGTGAAATAGCTCGCGACCGGGGCAAAGGTCTCGATCAGCTGCACATAGTCCGCGACGCGGTCCGTCGAATCCTTGTTGGCCCCGACATTGACCCCGACGATCCCTGCGGCGCCACCGCGCGCGGCGAGCCGGCGCAGCACGGCGTCCGCACCGTCATTATTGAAGCCCATGCGGTTGATGACGGCCTCGTCGCGCTCGAGGCGGAACAGCCGCGGCCGCGGATTGCCGGCTTGCGGCTTCGGCGTCACCGAGCCGATCTCGACAAAGCCGAAACCGAGCCGCAGCAGCGCGTCGGGCACTTCCGCGCTCTTGTCGAAGCCCGCCGCCATGCCGATCGGATTCGGAAAATTCAGCCCGAAGGCACGCACCGCGAGCTGGGGATCATCCGCCCGCTGCCGGAACGGCGGCAGCAGCTTCAGGCCCTGGATCGCCATGCGATGGGCATCTTCGGCATCGAACAGGCGCAGCAGCGGCAGCGAGAAGGCATCAAAGGCACGGATCACGGCTTGAGCTCCGGAACGTCGTGGCCGCCGTCGGAGCGCGCGCGCAGGTCGAGGATTTCGGTGACCGCGCCGAGATCGAGTTCGCCGTAGAGATGCGGGAACAATTCGTCATTGCGCGACCGCTCCCAGCGGAGGGCGTCGCCGAGCGCATCGGCATCGACCACGACCAGGAACAGGCCGGTTTGCCCGTGATAGTGCTTGCGTGCGGTTTCGGCCACCTGGGCGGCGGTCGAAAAATGGATGAAGCCGTCGCGTTTGTCGTCCGCACTGCCCCGGTACACGCCCTGCCGCTCGGCCTCGCGCCAAGCCGAAGCGGGGGTGATTTTGTAGATCATAGGCACGGCCCGGCCTTCCCTTTTGTCCTTGAGTCTTTTGGGGGTTTATCCGGATTTGCGGGGAAAGGCCCCAATCGCCATCTGGCGAGCGAGGGACCGTATCGGCGGTGGCCGCGCAACTCAAGCGGTGTCGGGACACATCCGCCGGCAGATTTGCGAAAATCGAAGTTTCAGGCAATAATTCCTACCTTCCGGGATGTTCTCGATGGCCAAACAGTCCAAAGCCGCCCGACCGCTGACCCACGCTCAGGTCTGGGCCGCGCTCGACCGGCTTGCCGAGCGTGCCGGCCTGTCACCATCCGGCCTCGCCAAGCAGTCCGGTCTTGATCCCACCACCTTCAACAAGTCCAAGCGCGTGACCGGCGACGGGCGCGAGCGCTGGCCGTCGACCGAATCGCTGTCCAAGGCGCTGGCCGCGAGCAATGCCAGCATGGAGACCTTCGTGCAGCTGCTCGGCGATGGCGCGCGCGGCGCTCAGTCGGTGCCGCTGATCGGCTTCGCCCAGGCCGGCGCCGGCGGCTATTTCGACGACTCAGGCTTTCCCGCCGGCAAAGGCTGGGATGAAGTGGCGCTGCCGGGGACCTCAGACGAGCACGCCTATGCGCTGGAAATCGAGGGCGATTCGATGAAGCCCGCCTATCGCGAAGGCGACATCATCGTGGTGTCACCCGCGACCGCGATCCGCCGCGGCGATCGCGTGGTGGTGCGCACCAGCGGCGGCGAGGTGATGGTGAAGGAATTGAAGCGCCGCACCGGCAAGGTGCTGGAACTCGCCTCGCTCAACCCGGAGCACCCCGACCGCATGCTCGATGCTGAAGAGGTCACGTGGATCGCGCGCGTGGTGTGGGCGAGCCAGTAGCGGTCAACACAACAACGGTGTCGTCCCGGGCAAGCGCAGCTGCGTCCCCAGACAAAACTGTCATCGCCCGGCTCGATGTTTAGACCGGAGACATGGCTGACGCCTGTTCCGACACATCACTGACAGGTCTGCCATTGGTCAAGTCGATTGATGCGACCTGCCAGCTGGCGAAGAAGATTCCGTAGTTGCCGTCGCGGTTGAGCGGTCTGATCGCAAGAGGCTCGCCGCAGAAGGCTTGCGGGACTTTCCACATCTGCCCCCGGAAGGCGACGTAGCTCCGTGTCGAGGAGACGATGCGAACGATCTCTCCGGTATCGTATTCGACCTTCGGAACACGGTTCGGCATGGCGCGAGAACTCGGCCGGTAGCGGTCGGCTGGGACAGCCATGCCGAGCGCCTCGTGAGGCCGCTCCAAATTGTAGAGTGTGCGCCAGCTATCCAGGGCACGCTGGACTTCCGGCAAAGTGCGGAACGAGCGCAGGGCAAACACTTCCGCTTTCAAACTGCGATGGAAGCGCTCGTTCTTGCCGCGGCCCTGCGGGTGACACGGCCTGGCATGCACCACATGGATGCCGAGCTTGAGCAGCCAGACCTTCAGCGCGGTCCAGCGAGCGCCGGACGTATCGCCCCAGGGCGAGCCGTTGTCGATGTAAAAGACGTCCGGTAGGCCATAGCGGCGAAAGGTATCGGTCAGATGCTTCTGCACGTTGGGGCGCTGCTCATTGGCACATGCCTTCAGGCACAGAGCATAGCGCGAGTGATCGTCCACCATGGTCAGCGGATGGCACCGCGTCCCGTTGCCGAGAGGCATGTGGCCCTTGAAGTCCATCTGCCACAGCTGATTGGGAGCCTCCTTCTCAAAGCGATGGCCTGGCGGACCGGGCGGTGCCTTCTCACTCGGCTTGATCCGCTCATGTCGGCACAGGATCCGATGCACCGTGGAGGCCACTGGCACAGCTTGCCCGTCCCGCTTCAGGCAATGGGCGATCTTGCGCGCTCCCCAGGCCGGATGCTTGTCGCGGACCGCCACCACCTGCGCCTCCAGCGCGATCGCACTGCGCTTGGGCATCGTCTTCGGTCGACGGGACTGATTGGCCAGTTCCCGATCGCCGGCATGCCACCGCCTCAGCCACTTGTAGCCGACATCAGGACTGATCCCAAAGCGCCGGCACAGCTCTCGCCGGTTCGCGCCTTCCTGCAGAGCAAGCCGCACAAACTCTCGTCGCTGATCCATCACTGACACCTCGCTCCACGGCATGGACGGCTCCCGAATCGACCAATCCAGCCAATTTTGACGTGTCAGCTATGTCTCCGAACACCTGTCAGTGATCTGTCCGGTCTAAACACTCGACCGGGCGATCCAGTACGCCGCGGCTTCTCGACTCAAGCACAGCCGCCTCTGGAATACTGGAGCACCCGCTTTCGCGGGTGATGACACCTCGCTGTTTGATTTCTCGTCTCGGCGTTCGCAGGGACGACGGCGGAGATTGCGCTGCGTAGTCTACGTCGCGTAGTCCGGCTCCTTGCGATCCAGCATGCGCTTCAGCGCATCGAAATGCCGCTGCGCCGGGGATGGGCCGCTGTAGAGATGGTCGTCGCGGAAATCGCGCTTGGTCTTCTCCACCACATGCTGCGGCAACTGCTTGAGCGGCTGCTGGGTCCACATCGCGTAGATTTGCACCTGCGCGGCGCGCTCGATGTAATAGAGCCGGTCATAGGCGTCGGCGACGGTCTCGCCGACGGTCGAGATGCCGTGATTGGCCATGAACAAAATGGTCTTGTTGCCGATCACCTTGGCGAGCCGTGCGCCTTCCTCGGGGTCGAGCGCAGGTCCGGTGTAGAGATCGTCATAGGCGATCGCCTCCGACAGCCCGACCTCGGTCTGGCCGATCTCCTTGATCCGCGGATCCTCGAGCCGGGTCAGCGCGCTGGCATACGGCATATGGGTGTGGAACACCGCCTTGGCCTGCGGCAGCGCCTTGTGGATCGGCGCATGGATACAGAAGCATGAGCGCTCGACCTCACCCTCGCCGCGCTTCACCTCGGCATCGTCGATGCCGACCTCCATGAACGACGACGCGGTGACCTCCGACCAGTGCATGCCGAACGGAATCTGGTAGTAGCGGTCGGTGCGGCCGGGAACCACGAAGGTGAGATGGTTGAAGATGCCTTCGGAAAAGCCGTGGATGTAGGCGAGCCGATGCGCCGCCGCGAGATCGACCCGCGCCTGCCATTCCTCGGCGCTCGAACTGTCCTGCAGCGATGTCGGTGAAACCCTGAACTGCATGCGCATGCTCCCATCTGTGCCGGCCCCTTGGCGGAGGCCGTGCTGATTTTATGGGGCCGACTGTAGCGCAATCCGGCAACAGCCTCGGCTGAAATTGCGGCAGGACTGCCATCTGGTTTTGCGGCGCTACGCCGCAGTGTGCGCTCGTAGCCCGGATGGAGCCAACGGGTCGCGCGAACGCGCGCCCGATGACAGGCTCCGCGCAATCCGGGGCACCGAGGCCGCTGATGATGATCCCCCGGATTTCGCTTCGCTTCATCCGGGCTACACATCCTTCAAATTACGACGACCGTGCCAATGCGCCGTCGATCATGTTGACCGCGTTCTGCACGCCGTAGACCGCGACGAAGGAGCCGAAGCGCGGGCCCTTCTCCTGGCCGAGCAGCACCTGGTAGAGCATGTTGAACCAATCGAGCGAGACGCCGGGGCGGCCGTCCTTGCCCTTCTTGACCAAGTCGAGGAACGGCTCGCGGCGGCCGATCTCGTAGACCACGTTCTGGATGTCTTCCGCGGTCGCCTCAGCCGGCATGTTGGCGAGCGCATCGCGCAGATCCTGCAGCGCGGCGCGTTCGCCGTCGGTCGGCTCGCGGAACTGCTTGGTCGGCGCCACGAAGTCGCGATAGTAGTTGATGGCGTAGCCGACCATCGCATCGAGCTTCGGATGGGTCTGCGGCGTCACACCCGGACGATAGCGGCCGATGAAGCCCCACAGCGTCTCGGCATTCTCCGCATTCGACGACGACACCAGCGTCAGCAGCAGCTGGAAGGTGACGGGCATGTCGGCCTGCGGCGGCTTGCCGGAATGGATGTGCCAGACCGGATTTTGCAGCTGCTGCCGCGCCTCCTGGCGCGTGAAGCCGTCGAGGAACTGCTGGTAGTCGTCGACGTTGCGCGGGATGACGTCGAAATAGAGTCGCTTCGCCGCCTTGGGCTCGCGATACATGAACAGCGACAGCGATTCCGGCGAGGCGTAGCGCAGCCATTCGTCGATGGTCAGGCCGTTGCCCTTCGACTTCGAGATCTTCTGGCCCTTCTCGTCGAGGAACAGTTCGTAGTTGAAGCCTTCCGGCGGTGTGCCGCCGAGCGCCGCGCAGATCTTGCCCGACAGCTTCACCGAATCGATCAGGTCCTTGCCGGCCATTTCATAGTCGACACCGAGCGCATACCAGCGCATCGCCCAGTCCGGCTTCCATTGCAGCTTGCAGCGGCCGCCGGTGACGGGAACGGTGACGCTCTCCTTGGTGTCGGGGTCTTCATAGGAGATCGTGCCGGCCTTGGCGTCATGCGCGGTCACCGGCACGTAGAGCACGAGGCCGGTGCGCGGACAGATCGGCAGGAACGGCGAGTAGCTCGCGGCGCGCTCCTCGCGCAGCGACGGCAGCATGATCGCCATCACCTTCTCGATCCGCTCCAGCATGCGCAGCAGCGCGGCGTCGAACCGGCCGGAGGTGTAATACTCGGTCGAACTCGCGAATTCGTAGTCGAAGCCGAACTGGTCGAGGAAGGCGCGCAGCCGCGCATTGTTGTGCTGGCCGAAGCTCGGATGGGTGCCGAACGGATCGGGCACCTTGGTCAAGGGCTTGCCGAGATGCTGCTCGAGCAACTCCCTGTTCGGCACATTGTCCGGCACCTTGCGCAGGCCGTCCATATCGTCGGAGAAGGCCAGCAGGCGGGTCTTGATCTTATCTTCGGTGAGCACGCGGAAGGCGTGGCGCACCATCGTGGTGCGCGCGACCTCGCCGAAGGTGCCGATATGCGGCAGGCCCGAGGGGCCGTAGCCGGTCTCGAACAGCACCTCGTCCTTGGGATTTTTCTTCAGCCGCGCCACAATCGCTTTCGCCTGCTCGAATGGCCAGGCGTTGGATTGTTCGGCGAGCGCCCGCAGGTCGCTCGGGCTGGCAGAAGGATCGATCACGGACATTCCTCGGGCTTTCTCCAAAAAGGCCGCGAAAACTAACGCTTTCGCGGCAAAATGCAAAACGACGGGAAGCTTGTCGTTATTCCGGGATGGTGCGTCAGCACCAGACCCGGAATCTCGAGATTCCGGGTTCGATGCTACGCATCGCCCCGGAATGACGGAGCTAAAACGGGCTGATCGAGAAATAGCGCAGCCACAGATCGGTGAAGCGGCCTTTTTCCCAGATCCGGAACAGCGCCCAGTTCAACGACTGCCGCAGCAGATCGTTGCCCTTGCGCACGGCGATGCCGACGCCCTCGCCGAAATAACGGCTCTCGACGAAAGGGCCGCCGGAGAACGCGCAGCATTCGGCGGAATCGGTGCCGTTGATCCAGAACGCCAGAGAGATCGCATCGCCGAAGATGAAATCGACCTCGCCGCGGCGCAGTGCCGCACGCAGCGCATCGTTATCCGGGTACGAATGGATCTCGGCGTCGGTGAACATCGCCTTGAGATAGGCCTCGTGCGAGGTGCCGGCGATCACGCCGACCTTCTTGCCCTCGAGATATTCGGGACGGATTTCCGGCATCACGTTGTCACGGCGCGACACGAAGCGCGCCGGCGCGCGGTAATAAGGATCGGTGAAATCGACCTTGGTGCGCAGCTGCGGCGTCACCGCCATCGAGGCGATGATGGCGTCGCCCCGGTTGGTGGCGAGCGCATCGATCAGGGTCTCGAAGCGGCGCATCTGGATGGTGCAGGTGACCTTGATCTCGTCGCACAGCGCACGCGCCAGGTCGACGTTGAAGCCGGCCGGATTGCCATCAGGGCCAGTGAAGTTGAACGGCGGATAATCGGTCTCGGTCAGGAAGCGGATCACGGTGAGGCGCGACAGGTCGGGCCGGTCGGGCCTGCGCCGCGGATCCCAGAAGCCGGGCACCGCCTGGGGCGCGGCCTCGGTGGCTTTGGGTGGCTGGGTTGGCGGCGACGGAGCCGCTGCTGCCGGCGGCGGCGCGGGTGCCGGCTGTGCAGGGGCCGCCTTGGCGGCCGGAGCCGGCGCGCTCTTCGCCGCCGGGGCCTGTGCCGGAGGCGTCTGCCCGGCCGCGGGCCCCCCCATGGCCAGCACGGCGGCGGCCAGCAATCCCGCGGCCAGGCGAGACTGGCGCGAGCGGACGGCACATGGCTGGGCAGACAGATTGGGCATAACCGGCAATATCAGGAAATTGAACGGCTTATAGACCATCCGGCGCGTGAAGCGAGCGCCGAATGGGTTAATTCTGAACCGGAAAAAGCGATCAGAGATACCGTTTGAGATCAGCCGCCGCCTCTTCCGGCGTCCGTTTCAGATTGAACGGCGCGACGAAATGACCGTCGCGGTCCATCAGATAGATCAGCGCGGTGTGGTCCATCGTGTAGTCGCCATCCTTGAGCGGCACCTTCTTGGCGTAGACACGGTAGCTCGACAGCACCTTGGCGATCGCTGCCGGGTCGCCGGTCAGGCCCTTGAGGTGTGGATCGAAGCTCGACAGGTAATCCTTCATCGCCGAGGCGGTGTCGCGCTCCGGGTCGACCGAGACGAAATAAGCATTCACGCGGTCGGCATCCTTGCCCATCGCCTTCAGCACCTCGGAAATCTCGAACAGCGAGGTCGGGCAGATGTCCGGGCAATGGGTGAAGCCGAAGAAGATCAGCGTCGGCTTGCCCTGGAGGTTCTTGTCGGTGACGGTCTGCCCAGACTGGTCGGTGAGTTGGAACGGGCCGCCGATCGCGGCCGGCGCGGCGACGGTGCGCAGGCCGCCGACCGCCCACAGCATAAGGAACAGGCCGACCGCCAGACTGCCGGCGAAGGCAGCAAAGATCACCAATGGGCGCGTGGTCCGGGGCATGATGCGAGAGCGTCCTTGTCAGAAGCAGGCGGCGATGCCGGCCGTGATCATTTCGAAAAATACCGCGGTCCCGTAGTGGAACCAGAGCGCGGCGGCGGCAAGCAAGGCCAATCCGCCGATGCCGGCAGCGCCCCACAGGATCGCAGACGCCACCCGGCCCTGCGGAGCCGCGACGAGCTCGGGTCGGGTGGAGATCGGCTGAACCATGCGGTTGAGATAAGCCCGGTTCCGGCAGGCAGCAAGCGCAATGGCGGTCGCAGGCCGTCAAATGAGTGCGAGGCGATTTCCGGCGCTTATCCCGTCATGCCGGGGTCGGCTGCGCCTCAATGCTCGCCCTTGGCCGAGGCCTGGGCGTTGAGGTAGCACGGCTTGTACAGCGCCTGCAGTTGCTTGCCTTGCAGGAAGATCATGCGCCGGGTCAGACCGCCGCGACCCGTGATCCATTTGCGCACCGCCGGCGGATACATCAGGTACAGCATATGGGTGGCTTCGGGATTGGGCACCGGACGGCCGTCATCACCGTAATCCCAGGCGGCATGGAAGCCGAGGCTGGCATGCGAGGTCACGCAAATCCGGTCGTGAGGAACCTTGCCGAGCACGATGGTGCAGGCCGAGGCGCACAGCCCGTCGATGATCACGGTCTCACCCGAGGTGCGCAGGTCCTGATATTTGTCGACATAGACGCCGATCTTGCCGCCGCGATCGTCGGCGATCCTGACCACTGCGTGAGACGCCCCCATTCCCGCCAGCAGGAGAACCGCAGCGAGCAACCCCGTCAGCAACTTCATTTTGGCCAGCCCCAGTCGAAACCGAATCTGTTTGGTCTGTGATGCACGACAATCGTGAGCGTGTTGCGGCGACGGATTTTTGTCCAGACGAGCGAAGCCGGTCAAAACAAATTCAAATTGGGTGTTGCGCGCACGCTGCACTGGCGCGTGGAAAGGTCCCAAACTGGAACAGCTTGCCGCAATTATTTGGTGCCTCGCCGCCACAGGCAAGGTCCATTTGGCGTTGACCGCGCACAACGACGTGGTCTTGATTCACGGCGGGATGGGGGAATCAAACATGGCTGACGATGCAGATGTGATCGTGGTCGGCGCCGGGCTTGCCGGTCTGGTTGCCGCAACCGAGATCGCCGATGCGGGCAAGCGCGTCATCGTGCTCGACCAGGAAGGGGAACAGAGCATCGGCGGCCAGGCGTTCTGGTCGTTTGGCGGATTGTTCCTGGTCGATTCGCCGGAACAGCGCCGGCTCGGCATCAAGGACTCTGCCGACCTCGCGTTGCAGGACTGGATCGGCACCGCCGGTTTCGATCGCGAGGAGGATCATTGGCCGCGCAGATGGGCCAAAGCCTATGTCGCGTTCGCGGCGGGCGAGAAGCGCGACTGGCTGCGCGCGATGGGCCACCGCATCTTCCCGGTGGTCGGCTGGGCCGAACGCGGCGGCTACGACGCGATGGGCCATGGCAATTCGGTGCCGCGCTTCCACGTCACCTGGGGCACCGGTCCCGGCATCGTCGAGCCGTTCGAGCGTCGCGCGCGCGACGCTGCGAACAGCGGACGGATCATCTTCAAGTTCCGCCATCGCGTCGATGCGCTCAGCGTGACCAACGGCGCGGTCGACGGCGTCAGCGGCGCGGTCCTGGAACCGACGTCGGTCGAGCGCGGCAAGAGTTCGTCGCGCAACGTGGTCGGCGATTTTTCCCTGCGCGCGCAGGCGATCATCGTCGCCTCCGGCGGCATCGGCGGCAATCATGATCTGGTGCGGCAGAACTGGCCGACGCGGCTCGGCGCGCCGCCGAACTTCATGATCTCCGGCGTACCCGAACATGTCGACGGCCGCATGATCGGGATCACCGAGCAAGCAGGCGGCCGGCTGATCAACCGCGATCGCATGTGGCACTATGTCGAGGGCATCCAGAACTGGAACCCGATCTGGCCGCGTCACGGCATCCGGATTCTGCCGGGGCCATCGTCGATGTGGTTCGACGCCACGGGCAAGCGATTGCCGGCGCCGCTGTTCCCGGGCTCCGACACGCTCGGGCAACTGCATTACATCATGGGCACCGGCTACGACTATTCGTGGTTCATCCTGACCCAGAGCATCATCAAGAAGGAATTCGCGCTGTCGGGCTCGGAGCAGAACCCCGACCTCACCGGAAAAAGCTGGCGCATGACGATCAAGCGCGCCACCAACAAGGGCGCGCCCGCGCCGGTCGAGGCCTTCAAGCAGCACGGCGCCGACTTCATCGTGCGCGACAATCTCGCCGATCTCATCAGTGCCATGAACAAGCTCGCCGGCAATGATCTGTTGCAGCTCGACGCCATCAAGGCGCAGATCGAAGCGCGCGATCGCGAGATCATCAATCCCTACGTCAAGGATGCGCAGGTGATGAACCTGCACAATGCGCGGCGCTATATCGGCGACCGGCTGATCCGGACCGCGAAGCCGCATCGCATCCTCGATCCCGAGCACGGCCCGCTGATCGCGGTGAAGCTCAACATCCTGACCCGCAAGACGCTCGGCGGCTTCGAGACCGACCTGGATTCACGCGTGTTCGGCAGGGATCACCAGATCATCCGCGGGCTCTACGCGGCCGGCGAAGCCGCCGGCTTCGGCGGCGGCGGCGTGCACGGCTATCGCTCGCTGGAGGGAACATTCCTCGGCGGCTGCCTGTTCTCGGGCCGCAATGCAGGGCGCGCGGCGGCGAAGGCGGTGGATTAAACCCGCCGGGTTTGAACCGGCGGGCTCTTGTCATTGAGTCGGAATTTCTTCGGCTACCTTGGAGCTATCTTGCGCTCACGCCAGCTTGGTGAAGAGCGTGAGAATGCCGTTGCTGAGATTGACCGCGACAACCTGTGCCGAGCTCAGTCCCTTCGCCTTCAGCGCGGAAGTCGCCTCCGTGGACGCGTCGATCGAACCCCGCAGGCTCTTCAGATCCTCTTCGCTTGCCTTTGCGATGACGGCCTCGACCCGTGACCGGACTTCGGGCTTCAGTTCCTTCACGTCCACGACCTGTATGGTCTTGATCGTGGCGGGCTGCTCAGACTGGGCCTGCGACGGCGTGTTCGGCTGCGTTCCCTGCACTTGCGCCCAGGCAGGCGCCCCAAGCGAGAGCGCGGCAACGATGATGGATGCCGTAGAGATACGGATGCGCATGAGCATTCCTTGTGTTGATTACCCCCAACATCCCGCGACAACGAGCTTTCCTCGCTGATGGTTCCGGCCGGAAATCCACTCTCCAGGCTGGTTCCGCGCGAAGGTTATGGAACCGTCGCAGGGCAGCGGTCAAATATCGAGGAACAACCCCATGCAAAGGAGCTGGCGGTGGCCGCGCTCGATCAAGCGACTTGACACGTCGGGCAACTCAGGGGCACACTTCCAATATTCCGAAATTACGCCCTCCCCTACTCCGCCTCCACGTTGAGGAAGCGGACACCGAACGTGTCGGCATTCGCCTGCCCCCAATCGTAGAGGGCCTGCAGCATCGGCTTCAGCATCTCGCCGCGTTTGGTCAGGCAATAGCGCGAGGCGCCGCCGCCGCGCTCCTGCTTGACGAAGCCTGAATTGCAGAGATCGCGCAGCCGCTCGGTCAACACCTTGTCGCTGAGCTGCGGGATGTCGTGGCGCAGTTCGCCATAGCGCATCGGGCGGACCTTCAGCCGGCTCAGGATCACGGTCTTCCATTTGCCGCTGAGCTGATCGATCGAGAACTCGACCGGGCAACCATATTTGCGCTTGGTCTTGCGGATCATCGCAACTCCCCTGCGGCACTTTCCATCTGGTTCGTTGAGCGCCGCCATCGATCCATCTAAGCACGCTTCGCGCGGGTTGGGCGAGTTCAGGGATCATTGCAAGGCATGACAGACGACAGTTCCGTCCAAGGGTCGAGCGACAGACAACCTCCACGCAAGCGCATCGCCGTCAGGCGCAACGGGCCGTATGAACCCGAGCCCGGCATTGCGATCGTCGATCATCTCGGCGTGCCGGTCGCGACCGAGGAGCCGGTGCGGCTCTGCCGCTGCGGACAATCGCAGACCAAACCGTTCTGCGACGACAGCCACGTTGCGCGCGGCTTCACCGACGGTAAGGATCCGCGGCGCGTGCCTGACAAGCTCGATGTCTATGCGGGGCAGCAGGCCCATGTGTTCGACAACCGCGGCACCTGCGCACATTCCGGCTTCTGCACCGACCGGCTCAACGCCGTGTTTCGCCTCGGCGAGGAGCCGTTCGTCGCGCCGAGCGGCGCGCGCCTCGACGACCTCATCAATGCGGTGCGCCGATGCCCGTCGGGCGCGCTCGGCATCGGCATGGGCCCGCAGTGTGATGCCAATTGGTCCGATGTCAGCCGGCCGCCGCAGATCGAAATATCGAAGGACGGGCCCTATCGCATCACCGGCCATGTCGAGCTGGTCGATGAGGACGGCACGCCGATCGCACCGAACGCGGGCGCGTCGCGGGAACATGTCAGCCTGTGCCGCTGCGGCTCGTCGCTGAACAAGCCGTTCTGCAGCGGCATGCACTGGAACGTCGCATTTCATGACCCCGTGCTCGATCCGATGCGCGAGCCGACACTGTTCGAATGGGCCGGCGGCTATCCGGCGCTGCTCGACATGACGCGCATCTTCTACAGCCGCTATGTGCCGGAGGATCCGCTGCTCGGCCCGCTGTTCGCCGAGATGTCGCCGGACCATCCCGAACGGGTCGCGGCCTGGCTCAGCGAGGTGTTCGGCGGCCCGCGCTTCTACACCGAACGCTATGGCGGTTATCGGCGGATGGTGTCGCAGCACATCGGCAAGCGGATCAGGCCCGAGCAGCGCGCGCTGTGGGCCACCTACATGGTGCAGAGCGCCGACGATGCCGGGCTGCCGTCCGATCCGGAATTCCGCGCCGCCTTCGTCGCCTATATCGAATGGGGCTCGCGGATTGCGGTGGAGAATTCCGGCCCCGGCGCGACACCGCCGCCGAACATGCCGGTGCCGCGCTGGTGGTGGGTCTGCAACACAACGCCGGCCGCGCGGCCGTCGGCAGCCGCGAGCGACGTGCCCGTCGCGAATGACCGCGGCGTCGCGCTGCCCGGTCCCGGCGAGACCGTGCAGTTCGAACAGCACATCCGGCCGCTGTTCCGGCCGATGGATCGCAACGCGATGCTGTTCGCGTTCGATCTCTGGAAGGAGGCGGACGTTGCCAGGCACGGCCGGCAGATTCTAGCGCGCCTCGAGGCCGGGACCATGCCGTGCGACGGCGCCTGGCCGGCCGAGCGGGTGGCACTGTTCGCACGCTGGGCAGGTGCTGGATCGAATCCTTGAAAATTGTGATTGCGCCGAGGCAGTCTCTGCTGTCGTCCCTGCCTAGTGCGCAATTGCGCACGGGAGCAGGAACCCAACTACCGCTCCAAATCGTTGAGTGCGCTGGGGCCGCAATGTGCTTCACGGCTGATTTCCGTGGTTATGAGTCCCGGATCGCGCTTCGCTTGTCCGGGACGACACTGTGTTCGTGGTCGCCGCGATTTCGGTGCAATTTAAGCCATTTCCATCAGCCGCGTTGCAAAATGCGCAGTGGCGCGGACCGGTCTGGCACGTTAGACAGTGCCCGCCATTCAAGTGGAGACCCAAATGAGCATTCAGCGTTTCGAAACCGGCCCGCGCATGAGCCAGGCCGTCGTGCACGGCAACACCGTCTATCTCGCCGGCGTCGTCGCCGGCAAGGCGGCGGGCGGCAGCGTCACCGACCAGACCAAGGATATCCTGTCGATCATCGACGGCCACCTCGCCAAGGCCGGCACCGACAAGTCGAAGCTGCTCAGCGCGACGATCTACATCACCGACATGAAGACATTCCCGGAGATGAACGCGGTGTGGGACTCGTGGGTCTCCCAGGGCAATACCCCGGCCCGCGCCACCGTCGAGGCCAAACTCGCGGCGCCGCAATACAATGTCGAGATCATGGTCGTCGCTGCCAAGTAGGCGCTGCGATTGACGATCAAAAATGGCGCGGCGGCCCCAGGCCACCGCGCCATTCGCTTTTAAGCGGCGCGCGCCGCGCTTTTCTCCGCATCGAGCCTGCGGGCGAACAGCCAGCGGAAATAGGTTAACGGCGCATCGGCGCCGATCGCGAGCAGCTGATAGTCCGGATCGGCGTCGAGCACCTTCTGCTGCGCCTCGATGAAGTCCTTGTCCTCGTTGAAGGCCTCCTCGAGCGAATGCCGCAGCGACAGCGATATGTTCGGATTGTCGATGTCGAAATCGTGCAAATAGTTCCAGAAGAAGTGCGTCGACGAGCGCGTCTCCGGCGTCATGAACTGCGCGTTGCGATAGGACCGCGTGCCCGGGACCTGAACGCCCTTCTCGACGCCCTGCCCGGCCGGCGCAAAGGTGGTGTCGAGCGTGAAGATGCCCGGCACGATCATGCGGCCGATATTGCGGCGGTCGACCTTGTCGTCGCGGTTCGAGATCACCTTCTTGTGGTAGGGCGGCGCATCGGCGCCCATGTGCCAGCGCTCGACGCGGAAGCCGTCGTCGAGCTTCTCGATCGCGACCGGCTTGGTCTTGTAGGCGTATTCCTCGGAGCCGCCGAGCGTGTTGGTGTGCACGAACGCGAGGTGCGCGAAGTCGCTGAGGTTATCGACGATCAAGAGCCAATTGGCCTTATAGTGCATGTAGCCCGGCAGGCCGCGCCATTTGGGATCTTCGAGCGGCGGATAGTCGAGGATCAGCTTCGGATCGGCCTTTTCGGGATCGCCGGTCCAGATGAAGATCATGTTGTAGCGTTCGACCACCGGATAACTGCGCACGCCGAGCTTGGCCGGAATCGCGTCCTGCCCGGGGATCTGGATGCACTTGCCGTCGGCCGCGAACTTCATGCCGTGATACATGCACCTGATGTCGTCGCCTTCGATGCGTCCCATCGAGAGCGGCGCGGCGCGATGGCAGCAGCGGTCGTCCAGCGCGACGACCTTCCCGCTCGACCCGCGATAGAGCACGATCGGCCGCTCCAGGATGGTGCGCGCCAGCTTCTTGCCGTCGATCAATTCGTGGTTCAGCGCCGCCACGTACCAGGCGTTGCGCAGAAAAATTCCGTCGTCAGCCATATCACCCTCCCGATGCACGAATGCTTGCGGTCAGGTTTAGGTGATCCCGGCGGCTGGGATAATCCGATTTGGCTGGACACACTGTACCGCCGGATGGACAATCGGCCATGGAGTGGCGCGACTGGGAGCTGTTTTGCGAGGTTGTCGAGCATGGCGGCTTCACCGCGGCTGCGCGCGTGCTCGGACATCCCAAATCGAGCCTCAGTGCTGCGGTGCAGCGTCTGGAAGCCAATCTCGGGCTGCGTCTGATCGAGCGCACCACCCGGCACCTGCGGTTGACCGATTCCGGCGCGACCATCTATCGCAAGGTGCGCCCGCTGTTCGCCGCGCTGCACGACACCCACAGCGAGGCGCTGGCGATGTCCGGCGCGGTGGCGGGCACGCTGCGCATCAAGGCGCCGTACGAATTCGGCGCGCACCACGCGGGACCGGTCGCCTGCGCGGTGATGGGCCGCTATCCCGAGCTTTCGATCCGGATCGATGTCGAGCACGACATCGTCAACCCGATCGCCGAGAACTACGACATCGTGTTCGCGATGCTGGAGGCGCCGCTGCCGTCGGCCGGCATCGTGATCCGCCGCGTCTTCACCCTCGAACGCGGCCTGTTCGCGGCGCCGGCGCTGCTGGAGACATTCGGTGAGCCGCGCACGCTGGACGAATTGCGGAAGCTGCCGCTGCTGACCGGCCCCAGCGATCCGCCATGGGCGATCACTGCACCCGGCGGCGCGGTCGAGCACCTCGCGGTCGATCGCGCGCGGCTGACCAGCTCGAATGCGCATGTCCGGCTGCAGGCGGCGCTCGCCGGCCACGGCGTGCTGCGGGTCACAGCGAGCTACACCCGTGCCGCGGTCGCCGCCGGCCAGTTGCGGCGGGTCTTGCCGGACCATGCCTGCGAGCCGCTCAACGTGCACGCGCTGTTGCCGGCCCGGCAATTCGTCCCGGCCAAGGTACGCTGCTTCCTCGATGCGATGGAGGCACACGCCCGGGGTGATCCCGAGGCCTACATCAAGCCGTGACCATCGCGCCATAACGCGCGCGATGACCTCCGAGGTAATCGATCGGTGCAGGCGAACCTTCGATAGTCCGGACAGCCGCACAGTCCGGCCTATCAGAAGGAGAGCACCATGACCGACCACGCCACCATTGCCCGCCGCTATATCGAGCTCTGGAACGAGCGCACGCCGAGCCGGCGCCGCGAGATGCTGAGCGAGAACTGGACCGCCGATGCGCGCTATGTCGATCCGCTGATGAGCGGCGACGGCCATGAAGGCGTCGACGCGCTGATCGCGGGCGTGCAGCAGAAGTTTCCGGACTTCTCCTTCAAGCTGATCGGCGAGCCGAACGGCTTCGGCGACCACGTCCGCTTCTCCTGGGGGCTTGGGCCCGAGGGCGTCGACAGCCCGATCAAGGGCACCGATTTCGCCATGCTGAAGGACGGCCGGATCAGGAGCATCACCGGCTTCCTCGACCAGGTGCCGGGCGCCTGAGGCGCTTTCCCCACGGCCGTCATTCCCCGGTGCGCAATTGCGCACCGGGGAATGACGAGGGATAGAGCTGCTCTTGCCCCAATAGCGGGGACCGGCCCCCCGCTTCCACCCCCGTGGCGTCGCTGCTAGTCTTCCCGAAACACAGGGAGGACACCATGAAGGCCGATTTCGCCTTCAAGACTTCTGTCGTCAGCGACATCACGCCGGCACTGCTGGCGATCGGCCGCGACAGCTTTGCGCAAGCGCTGATCGGCACGCTGCGCCGCGTTGCCGGTGTCGGTCACTGCATGGTGTTCTCGTTCACCGGGCCGCGGTCGGCCGCGTGCCTGCTCGATGTCGGCAACATCCCGACCGGGCGCGATCTCGGGATCGCCTATTCCGAACATTTCCATCAGGCCGACCCGAACCGGGATACGGTGTTCGAAGGGCAGGCGCAGGCCGCCCCGATCCTGCTGCCGACTTTCGCCCGCCGCATGTACAGCGACGGCTATCGCAAGATCTTCTTCGACGATTCCGACATCGTCGACAAATTCGCCGCCGCGATCTGGACCGGCGATACCTGCTTCTACGTCAATTTCTACCAGATCACCGAGCAGGGCCGCTTCAGCCGCGAGCAGATCGCGCGCCTCGCCGCGGTCGCGCCGGCGCTGACCGCAGCCGTGGCCCGGCACTTCCAGGGCGAGCCGACTGCGGACGTTGATCCGATCGCGCGGCTGAAGACCCTGTTTGCGAACGCCGAGCCGCTCGCGAGACTGACCGGGCGCGAGAAGGAGGTCTGCCTGCGCATCCTCACCGGCCTCAGCTCGGAAGCGATCGCAGCCGAGCTCGGCATCGGGCTGCACTCCGCCCTCACCTATCGCAAGCGCGCCTATGACAAGCTCGGCATCTCCTCGCAGAACGAGCTGTTCGCGATCGCGCTGCGGCTGATGGCGTCGGGACACCGGCTGAACTGAGGGCGCTTTGAGGGCGGCCTCACTGTCCCCAACGGTAGGGACAGACCGGCGACAGCTGTGCGGCTATGCTTGGTCCGAAACCCGAGGCCAACCCGAGACCGCGCCGTGAGCACCGCTCCCCATTTCGACATCGACGTCACAGCGTTCTGGCAGGATCCCTATCCGGCACTGGCGCGCATGCGCAAGGAGGCCCCGATCGCCTTCGTGCCGCAGCTCGGCAGCACGTTGCTGTGCAACCGCGACGATATCTTCGTGTCGGAGAAGCAGATCGACGTGTTCTCGTCGCACCAGCCCGAAGGGCTGATGAACAAATTGATGGGCCACAACATGATGCGCAAGGACGGCGATGCGCACATGATCGAGCGCAAAGCAATCTTTCCGACGATCTCGCCGAAGACCGTGCGATCGCACTGGACCGCGCAGTTCGCCGGACATGCGAAGCGCATCCTCGACGAACTCGAGCCTGACGGCGTGGTCGACTTCGTGCAGGCCTTCGCGCTGCCGTTCTCGGCCGAATGCCTGAAATCGATCACCGGCCTCACCAACATGCGCTTCCAGGACATGAACGCCTGGTCGCAAGGCATGATCGACGGGGTGGCCAATTATGTCGGCGATCCCGCGATCGAGGCGCGCTGCCACGCGGCGACCGCGGGCATCGACGCCGCGATCGACGACATGGTCCCGATGCTGCGCAAGACGCCCGACCTCAGCCTGCTCGGCGTGCTGCTTCAGACCGAGATGCCGATGGAGAGCGTGCGCGCCAATATCAAGCTCGCGATCTCGGGCGGCCAGAACGAGCCGCGCGACGCGATCGCCGGCACGGTGTGGGCGCTGTTGACCCATCCGGACCAGTTGGCGCTGGCGATGGGCGGCGCGATCCCGTGGCTGCAGGTGTTCGAGGAATATGCCCGCTGGATCTCGCCGATCGGCATGTCGCCGCGGCGGATCGCCAAGCCCTGGACGATCCGGGACGTCGCCTTCGAGACCGATGAACGCGTGTTCCTGATGTTCGGCTCGGCGAACCGCGACGAGAAGCATTTCGACCGGCCCGACGCCTTTGACGTGCGCCGCGACGCCAGCAAGAGCATCGCGTTCGGCGCCGGTCCGCATTTCTGTGCCGGCGCCTGGGCCTCGCGCGCCATGGTGGCCGACGTCGCACTGCCCGCGATCTTCGAAAGGCTCAGGAATCTGCGCCTGATCGCGGACAAGCCGCCGCGGATCGGCGGCTGGGCCTTCCGCGGCCTGCTGGATTTACCGGTGACGTGGGACCGCTAGGACATAGCGCTGCTGGCATCCGGCCTGGCTTGCGCCGGATCCATGCAAAAGCAGCAAGACAGATACACTCGGACATCAATCCGCAGCCGCGACCGACGCTGCGTCGATCCGCAAATTCGTCCCTGCTGCGCTGCGACACCATGCCGCCAGAATCGGTCGGACGGCTGTAATGAAAGTGTCACGAATCCATTTCAATCCGCCGTTATTGATGAAACTGCAGTCAGTTGAGCGGTCACAAGGGATTTCCGATGAACCCGAATACCAATGGTAGCAGTCACGATACCGCCTTCCACCATGACGCCCCCGAGCAGGATTCCGAGGAAAGCGGCGGCATCAACAAGACGGTCGCGGTTGTCGCGGTGGTGGCTGTGGGTGCAGCCGTGTTCGAAGCTGCCCTGCTGCCTGGACTTGCACTCGGCGTTGCCGCGGTTGCGGCGCCGAAGTATCTGCCGAAACTGGCCGGCGCACTCAATCCGCTGTTCAAATCCACCGTTCGCGGCACCTACAAGTTCGCGCAGAAATCGCGCGAAATGTTCGCCGAAGCCCATGAGCAGGTGAACGACATCGTCGCGGAAGTGAAGGCCGAAGGCCAGGCGCAGGAAAAGGCGGCGGCAGAGGGCCGGACGCACTCCGCGGCCTGAGCCGGACGCCCAACGCTCAGGATACGACGAGACGACATGCGCCGGTGACCGTCGTTGCGATGGAGAGACCGGCGCCACAGGCAATTGTGTTCGACGACGGCATCGTTCACGTCCCGCGCCGGCGCTCGAATGCTGTTAGAGGACGACGATGACCAAGATGAAGCTGCAGATTGCGCATCAGGTTCCCGGCCGGATCCGCATGAAGGTGCCGTCGGCCAAGGAGAATCCCGAGCTTCTTGAGCAGATCAAGCAGACCTTCAGCGTCATTCCCGGCATCGAGGAGGTCATCGTCAACCCGGCGACCGGAAGCATCGTGCTGCACTACGACACCGAGCGGCACGACGAATTTCACGGCCGGCTCGAGCACCATACCGGTGGCCATTACAAGCCGCCGACCAACGAGATCGACGCGCTCGCCACCAAGATCGAGCAGGAAGCCGAGTACCTCGCCGAGCATTCGCATACGGCCAAGGTAATCGTCGATTTCTTCAAGGACTTCGACAACGGGATCAAGGTCGCCACCGGAAACGTCGTCGACCTGAAGATCCTGCTTGCCACCGGCATTGCCGGCTTCACCATCTTCGAAGTCGGCGCCAGCGCCGCGACGCCGGTTTGGGTCACGCTGGCGATCTTTGCACTCAACCACATGATTCAGGCCAACATGGGCGCCGCGGAAGAGGCGGAGCCGGCAGGCGCGAAGGCCTGACGCGCGCGAGGGGCGAGAGCGCAAATTCATGGACTTCCGTTTCTGCCACTCGATGCCAGGCCGCATTCGTCTGAGCATCCCGGCGCTCGGACACAATCGCAAGCTGGGTGAAAGCTGCCTTGGCTGGCTGCGGGCGCAGGACGGGATCAGGACCGCACGGATCAACTACGACTGCGCGAGCCTCGTGCTGGAATACGATCCGGCGCACGAGCAAAGGCTGCTCGCGCTGCTGAACGGCTTCAAGAGCATGAGCCTCGCCGACGTCAAGGCGCTCTGTGCAAGCGCCACGCCGGAGGTGGCTTCGCCGCGCGCCAGCGTCCCGGAGGTCTCCAAGCGCTCGCCGCTGGCGCTGCCGACGCTGTCGCTGTTCATGGCTTTCAGCGCCAATCCGGTGATCGCGGCGGTCAACATGCCGCTGATGCTCTGGAATGCGATTCCGATCGCCAGGCGCGCGTGGAAGGTCTGGGCGAACGAGAGCCGGCTGAACATCGATGTGCTCGATACGCTCGCGATCAGCGCCTCGGTGATCCAGGGCAACCCGCTGGCCGGCTGCATCGTCACCTGGCTGATCAAGCTCGGCGACTGGATCCGCGACCTGACCGCCGCCGGCTCGCGGCGCGCGATCAACGAGCTGCTCGAATTCCAGTCGAAGACGGCCTGGCTGCTGCGCGACGGCGAGGTGGTATCGATCGCCGCCGCCGAGCTGAAGAACGGCGACATCGTCGTGGTGTATCCCGGCGAGATGATCCCGGTCGACGGCGAGATCATCGACGGCTCCGCCACCATCGACCAGAAGACGATCACCGGCGAGGGCCTGCCGGTGCATCGCGGCAAGGGCGAGGCCGCCTTCGCCGCGACTGTGATCCGCGAGGGCCAGATCACGTTGCGGGCGCTGCGCGTCGGAACCGCGACCACCGCCGGCCAGATCGTGCGGCTGATCGAATCCGCGCCGATCGGCGACACCCGCATGCAGAACCATGCCGAGCGCTTCGCCGACCGGCTGGTGACCCCGACGCTGGCGCTCGCCACCGGCACCGCCATGGTCTCGGGCGATTTCAATCGCTTCCTGTCGCTTGTGATCGTCGACTACGGCACCGGCATCCGGGTCGCCGCGCCGACGTCGGTGCTGTCCTCGATGACCTTGGCCGCCCGCACCGGCATGATCATCAAGAGCGGCGGCCATATGGAGAAGCTCGCCGGGATCGACACCATGGTGTTCGACAAGACCGGCACCCTGACTCACGGCACGCCCGCCGTGATCGACGTGATCTCCTATCAGAAGCAGATCACGCCGAACCATTTGCTCGGGCTCGCCGCGGCCGCCGAGACCAAGCTGCAACATCCGGTCGCCGAAGCGCTGCGCACCCGCGCCCGGCAGCTCGCGGTGAACATTCCGCCCTGCAACGAAACCACCTACCGCCTCGGCCTCGGCGTCGAGGGCCAGGTCAACGGCTACTACGTCCATGTCGGCAACCAGCGCTTCATGCGCCAGAGCGAGATCGCGGTCGATGCCTCGGTCCTCGATCGCGCGGCGCTCGACGAGCGCGGCTATTCGAGCCTGTACATCGCCGTCGACGGCAAGCTCGCCGGCCTCGTGCCGTATTCCGACGAGATCCGCGAGGAGAGCCGTTCGGTGATCCAGCGGCTGCATGCGCTGGGCGTCAAGAACAGCATCATGCTGACCGGCGACAATGCGGTGGTGGCGCGCGCCGTCTGCGAGAATCTCGGGCTGACCGAGCACTTCGCGGACATGCTGCCGGCCGACAAGGCCGGCGTGATCCAGGAGTTGCAGCGCCAGGGGCGACGAGTCGCCATGGTCGGCGACGGCATCAACGATTCCCCGGCACTCAGCTTCGCCGATGTCGGAATCGCCATGAAGCATGGCGCCGAAGTCACCCACGAATCCGCCGACGTCATCCTGATGGAGGATTCGCTCTGGAAGCTGGTCAAGGCGGTCGAGATCTCGCAAGGCGCGGTCAGCCTGATCAAGCAGAACTATGCCATCGTCGCCGCGCTCAACACGCTGGCGCTCGGCCTTGCCTTGCCCGGCGGCCTGATCACGCCGGAGGTGACCGCCCTGATCAGCAACGGCTCGGCGATCCTGGCGAGCGTCAACGGCATCCGGCCAATCCTCAGGTATCAATGAGCCAGGATGTCGCCCCGCTCCTTGTGCTTCCTCCCGGCGATCACGCCGCACTACAAGCCGCGGTCAAGACACTGGAAAGCCCCAACCTCGCAGCACGGATCGCCGACTATGCCGGCGTCCCCGTCAATCGCGTCCTGAACCTGCTGCCGAAAGCCGCCAACCGCCAGCTCAGCGGGCTGGTGCGCACGGCGGTCATGAAGGGACTGGAAGTCGCCGTCGACACGCTCGACGAGAAGCCGCCGCCCGCACCCGCGGTGACCTTCTCGTCGTTTCTCGCCGGCGTGACCGGAGGCGTCAGCGGCCTGTTCGGCTTCGGCGCGCTCGCGGTCGAACTGCCCCTGACGACGACCCTGATGCTGCGCGCGATCGCCGAAATCGCGCGGCACCAGGGCGAGGATCTCTCCAACATCGAGGCACGGCTCGCCTGTCTCGAAGTGTTCGCCTACGGCACCAAGCGCACCGACGAGACTGTCGACATCGGCTATTACGCCGCCCGCGCGCTGATCAGCAAGTACACCAGCGACGCCGCCGCCTATATCCTGGAGCGCGGCGCGGTGGATGCCTCCGCCCCGGTGATCTCCAACCTGGTCAGCGAACTGGTGTCCCGGTTCGGGCTGGTGGTCTCGGACAAGGCCGCGGCCGGCGCGGTTCCGATCATCGGCGCGGCGTTCGGCGCGACCGTCAACGTCATCTTCATGGATCATTTCCAGAAGATCGCGAAGGGGCACTTCACCGTGCGCCGGCTGGAACGGATCCACGGCAGCACCGGCGTTCGGCAACATTACGCGGCGATCGCGGCCGGGCTCGCGCCGCGGCGCGGCATCGCCACCGCATGAGGCGTTTGGCAGCAATTGGATATCGGCGCCGTGCTTCCGCCTGAGGACACCAGGCTGCGCGACCTCCGTCGCATGCGCTCGCTCGCCACAGCGCTGCTCGTGCTCATGCTGCTGGTATTCCTGGCGACCTCGATGGCGCAGCCGCACTGGCCTTGGCTGGCCTATCCGCGCGCCTTCGCCGAGGCCGGCATGATCGGCGCCTGCGCCGACTGGTTCGCGGTCGTCGCGCTGTTTCGTCATCCGCTCGGCATTCCGATTCCGCACACCGCGATCGTCCCGCAGAGCAAGCAGCGCATCGCGGTCGCGCTCGGCCGCTTCATCGCCAACAACTTCCTGTCGCCGCGCGTGATCGGCGATCGCATCCGCGACGTCGATATCGCCGGCTGGACGGCGCAATGGATCGAGCGGCCGTCGCATGCCCGCAGCGCCGCACAGCGCACGGTCTCGGCGGTCCATCAGGCCTTGCAGGCGACGCCGAGCGCCGACATCAACGCCTTCCTGACCCGCCGGACGCGGCAGGGGATCGCGGCGGGTCCGGTGGCGCCGCTGGCTTCGCGCGTGCTGGCGCTGTTGTGGGCGCATGGCGATGCGCAGGCGCTGGTCGAGCGGCTGATCACGTCGGCCAGCGTGGCGCTCGCCAACAACAAGGAGACGATCCGCAAGAAGGTCTCGCAGCGCTCCTATCGCTTCGTGCCGAAATGGGTCGACGGCATCGTCGCCGACCGCGTCATCTCCGGCATCGGCCAGACGCTCGACGAGCTGCGCGAGCCGAACCATCCCTGGCGCATCGAGCTCAAGGCCGAGATCGAGCGCCTGATCGACCGGCTCGCCACCGATCCCGACTATCTCGCCAAGGGCGAGGAGCTGAAGCAGAACCTGCTCGATAACCCCGCCGTGATCCGGCAGATCGACGCGATGTGGCACGCCATCGAGGCGCGGCTGAATTCCGCAGCAGCCTCGGCTGCGATCGCGGACGCGATCGAAACCGCCCTGATGTCGGTTGCGGTGCGGATCCGCGACGATGCCGAGATGCGCGACCGCATCCACCGCTGGCTTCGCGTTGCCGCGCTGCGCGCGGTTGCGTCGCGGCGGCAGGAGATCGCGGCCTTCATCCGCAAGGTGGTCGAGAACTGGGATACCGAGACGCTGATCATGCGGATCGAGCTACAAGTCGGACGCGACCTGCAATTCATCCGGATCAACGGCACCGTCGTCGGCGGGCTCGTCGGTCTGGCGATCTTCTCTGTGTCACGCTGGCTGTAACGCGTTCGCTCACGGTCAGGGAAAACGAATGCGCAGCAGCGGCAATTGCTGGAGCCTGTCGAGCAGGCGTAGCATCTGGCTCGCGGCCATGCCAAGGCAGCCGAGAATGAAGCTACGCCGGGTCAAGCCTGGCTCGCGGTCCATCAATTCCAGCCGCTGGAGGCGCGGCTTGGGAGGGGTACGCGTGCACAAAGCGGGGAGCGTCGTCATCTGGATCAGCCGATCGGAATGCGGATTTCCGGCGCCGCGGTCATCTGCTCGATCGTGGTGTCGAACGACAGGCAGTCCGGATTCTCGCCCGGCATCCGGCGCAGCGTCTCGGCCAATTGCTCCTGCTCCAGCAGGAACGAGCGGCCGTCGCGCAGCCGGGCATAGGCGGCCCACGGCACGAATTTGGTGAACGGAAACGAGAATCCCTCGCGCGGCGACACGTCGATGTTGAGGCCGGAAACCAACAGCACATTCTTGGTCGCAAACGCCGGCTCGCGCAAAATGCTGCGGTAGGTGCGGTCGAACTCGGCCTGGGTGACGAAGCGCGCCGCATCCAGTGCGGGATGCGGCGACGTCACCAGCGCCGGCATCACTGGAGCGAGCGCCGCCTCGAGAATGTCATGGCCATCGGGACCTTCGGCCGGCGCGCGGCGGAAGTGAAACAGATCGGGCGACAGCGCCGTGCCGATCGGTGCCGGCGTCTCACCAAAGCTGGCCTCGCCAAGCCGCTGGCGGATCGCCGGGCTCGCGCGAAACACCTTCGAGGTGCTCAGCACGGTCAGCGGCTGAACCGGCATCTCGACCATCCGCTCGAGCGACAGGAAGAGGCCGTCGCTGCGGGCATCGTCGAGATATTGATTGTCGATCTGGAACACCGGCTCGCCATTGAGCCGGCTGCATTGCACCTGCCGGCAGGCATGCGCGTACTCATCCTCGTACCAGCGCAGCACGCTGCAGAGCTTGCCGCAGCAATCTCCGAACCTGCAATCTTCGGTGCGGTGGCGCTGATAGACGCCGAAGCGGCCATCATCGGGATCGTAGCCGACATGGCTGGCCTGGATCAGCACCAGATCCTCGCCGTGATGGGCATAAGGTCCGTGGCGGTTGATCGCAACCTTGCCGCCGACCCGCCCATGGTCGAACGGAAACGTCCCGAAATGCTGGGCCAGCAGCATCACCGGATAGCCCTGGCTCTCGTCGGAGCAAAACGCCCGGGACGGCAGCATGTGCTGCCGTTCGAAGCCGAGCGAACGGCAATAATTGTAGAGCCGCGGCACGAAATGCCCGTAGCGCATCGCAAAGCGGCCAACCCGGAAGGTTTCGATCATCCGCGTCCGCCTGACCGGTCCGACATATCCAGCGCGCACGGGGGAAACGCCCCGCTCGCGCTACCGGACCAGAACGCTAGATGCGGTTGTTGACGGTTATGTGAATGCGGACGGCAGTGGGGCCGGCTCAACGCCCCCAGCGCAGCACGACCGGATCGAGCGTGCGCGCGATCTCGATCAGGCCGGCGCGCGTCGCCGGATGCAGCGGCTGCAACGGGTGGCGCACCGCGTCCGACTTGATGACGCCGCCCTCGCGCATCAGCACCTTGCAGGCTTGCAGCCCGCATTGCCGGTTCTCGTAATTGATCAGCGGCAGCCAGCGCGCATAGGCCTGCACGGCCTCGTCGCGGCGGCCGGCGAGGAACGGATCCATGATCTGGCGGATGCCGTCGGGATAGCCGCCGCCGGTCATCGCGCCGGTGGCACCGGCGTCGAGATCGGCCATCAGCGTGATCGCCTCCTCGCCGTCCCACGGCCCCTCGATCACGTTGCCGCCCTTCTCGATCAGACCGCGCAGCTTGTTGGCGGCCATCGGCACCTCGATCTTGAAATACCTGACATTGGCGAGCTCCTTTGCCATCCGCGCCAGGAAATCGATCGACAGCGGCGTGCCGGCGACCGGCGCGTCCTGGATCATGATCGGGATGCCGATCGCATCGGAGACCACGCGATAGAATTCGTAGATCGCCGGCTCGCCAACCCGGAAGGTCGCACCGTGATAGGGCGGCATGATCATCACCATCGCAGCACCGGCGGCCTCCGCCTCGCGGCTGCGCTCAGAGCACACCGCCGAGGAGAAATGCGTCGTGGTGACGATGACGGGAATGCGGCCGGCGACATGCTCGAGCACCGCATGCATCACGGACTCGCGCTCGGCATCCGTCAGCACGAACTGCTCGGAGAAGTTGGCGAGGATGCAGATGCCGTGCGAGCCGGCATCGATCATGAAATCGATGCAGCGGCGCTGTCCGTCGAGATCGAGGTTGCCGCTGGCGTCGAAGATGGTCGGCGCGACCGGGAAGACGCCGCGATAGGGACGTTTTGCGATTGTTGTCATGTGACGACCTCCCAGGTTTCTTGTCAGCTGTTCTGATTAAACGCTACGGAACGGCAGCGGCGGGCCTTCGAGCCTGCGCAGGCCCGGCTCGCGCCGCTCCAGCCACCAACCATACTGCTTCGGCCAGGATGCGAACACCTCGCCGCTTCCGCCGCCGAGCGCAAGCTCGGCGTGCAGCGGCCAGTTCGGATCGAACAGCGCCTCGCGGCCGATCGCGACCAGATCGGCCTGGCCGCCCGCCAGAACATCCTCGGCCTGCTGCGGATGCAGGATCAGGCCGACCGCGATGGTGGCGATCTCGGCGGCGCGGCGGATCTCGTCCGCATAAGGCACCTGAAACCCGTAACCGCGCGGAATCCGCGCCGCGGTCGCCGAGCCGAGCAGGCCGCCCGACGAGCAATCGATCAGATCGGCGCCGCGCGCCTTGGCCGCCTTGGCGAACGCGATCTGGTCCTCGAGCGTCAGGCCGCCATCGACACCGTCGACCGAGGAGATCCGTACCGACAGCGGCCGCTCCGCGGGCCATGCGGCGCGTACGGTCTCGATCACCTCGAGCGGATAGCGCATCCGCCCGGTGCGGTCGCCGCCATAGGCGTCGTTCCTGTGGTTCGACAGTGGCGAGAGGAATTCGTGCAGCAGATAGCCGTGCGCACAATGCACCTCGACGAATTCGAAGCCCGCCTCCACCGCACGCAGCGTGGCGCGCCGCCATTGCTCGCGCAGTGCTGCGAGCTCCTCGACATCGAGCGCGTGCGGCATCAGCCAGCCCTCCTCCATCGGGATCGCGCTCGGCGCCACCGTCCGCCACGGCAGATCGCCGCGGGCGTGGTCGGCTTCGTCGAGTGCGGCATTGCCGTACCAGGGTCGCTGCATGCTGGCCTTGCGTCCGGCATGCGCGAGCTGGATCGCGGGCACCGCGCCGTTGTCCTTCAGAAAGGCCGCGATGCGCTCCAGCGGCGCGATCTGCTCGTCGTTCCAGATGCCGACATCGCCATGGGTGATGCGGCCCTCGGCGGCCACCGCCGCAGCCTCGACCATCACGATCCCGGCGCCGCCCTGGGCGAATTTGCCGAGATGAACAAGATGCCAATCATTGGCGAGGCCGTCGGTCGCCGAATACTGGCACATCGGCGAAATCAGGATGCGGTTTCGGGAGGTCACGCCGCGAAGCGTGATCGGCTGAAACAGAAGCGGCTGCGGCATCGGGACCTGCGGGAACGTGATGGCGGGAGCAATGGTGGCGGAAAGCTAGGCGGCGCGCCGGAGGATCGCAAGTCACGCTGTGGCGCAGGCGGCAAGACCTGCACGCATGCGCAGTTGCGCAGCAGCGCGAGACGCGCAACCCGCAATATCAGCCGCAGAAAATCGTCCCGGCTGGTAAACACTTTCCATCGTTCCGGGGATGATTTCGGTCTCCCGAGGGGTCACGCCACCAATCGCAATTCGCACCGGACATGCCTACATTGCCGACATGAAGAAAATCGGATTCCTCTCGTTCGGGCACTGGACGCCCTCGCCGCAATCCCAGGCCCGCTCGGCCGCGGACGTGCTCCTGCAATCCATCGAGCTGGCGGTCGCCGCCGAAAAGCTCGGCGCGGACGGCGCGTATTTTCGCGTCCATCACTTCGCCCGCCAGCTGGCCTCGCCGTTCCCGCTGCTGGCGGCGGTCGGCGCCAAGACCAGCCGGATCGAGATCGGCACCGCCGTGATCGACATGCGCTACGAAAATCCGATGTACATGATCGAGGACGCCGGCGCGGCCGACCTGATCGCGCAGGGACGCCTGCAACTCGGCATCAGCCGCGGCTCGCCCGAGCAGGTGATCGATGGCTGGCGCTATTTCGGCTATCAGCCGGGCGAGGGCCAGACCGACGCCGACATGGGCCGCCGTCATGCCGAGATCTTCCTCGAGCTGCTGCGCGGCGAGGGCTTTGCGCAGCCGAATCCGCGGCCGATGTTCCCAAATCCGCCCGGCCTGCTGCGGCTCGAACCGCTCTCGGAAGGCCTGCGCGAACGCATCTGGTGGGGCGCCGGCTCGAACGCCACCGCGGTCTGGGCAGCGAAGCTCGGCATGAACCTGCAAAGCTCGACGCTGAAGAGCGACGAGACCGGAGAGCCTTTCCACATCCAGCAGGCCGCGCAGATCCGCGCCTACCGCGCCGCCTGGAAGGAGGCCGGTCACAGCCACGAGCCGCGGGTCTCGGTGAGCCGCAGCATCTTCGCACTGGTCGACGACCGCGACCGCGCCTATTTCGGCAACGGCCAGGAAGAAGACCAGATCGGCTTCATCGACGAGCGCACGCGCGCGATCTTCGGCCGCGGCTACGCCGCCGAGCCGGACAGGCTGATCGAACAGCTCAAGACCGACGAGGCGATCGCCGAGGCCGACACGCTGCTGCTGACCGTCCCCAATCAGCTCGGCGTCGCCTACAACGCGCATGTGATCGAGAGCATTTTGACTCACGTCGCGCCCGCGATGGGATGGCGCTGACCAGCACCGCGGCGGGCCGCCGGCCGTCCTGCGGTCCGGCGGAACTTCGTTCTCAAACGCGGAGAACTACGGAAACATAACCGCGCATTGTGAGAAGAACAGGTTGAGTACGGTTCGTTAGTTGTGCACGTTGCGTGAACAAACTGCCGTAATATCCCGGAACAATCCCGGGGCGCCTCTCCGGGGAGTGCTCGAGTCAGGAATCACGATCGCGATCACGGCGAGCGAGATCGTCGCGAAGCCGGTCGACGCGTTCATCAATTCGCTGGTTCAGTTCCTCGTCCTCTCTCGAAGTGCTGCTGCGGCGACGGGCGCGCACGAGACATACGCATCCGATCAGAACCATCGCAACGAGCGCGTAGAACCACCATTCCATCGATCGATCTCAAATGGACGCCCGCGAAAACGAGCGGAAATCGTCATCGTTCACGCCTGTCACGGCGCGCCGATCTCGGCGCATAGGCTGGCGCGTAAAAGGGATTGACCAGACAGGTCGCCGGAAGTCCCGCAGCGCCGGCCTGGCACTGATTCAGCGACGTGAAGTCGCAGTCCATTCGGTCGCCGAGCAACGCACCATAGACATGCATGCAGATCGGGTAGCGAGGATCATACATTTGTGCAGATGCTGGCTTTGTCATCCAAAGCGCGCCTAGCCGAAGCCGCAACCACAGGATGGGAGGTGGGCTTTTTGGCTCAAGCTTGGCTCCAGAATCGCTTTCACTGACCCCAAAAATCGCAATGACTTCAACGAACAGGGGATCCAAAAGAGCCTAGAAACGCAGCCAATTCCAAGTACGTGCCTCGTACACACCCCCTATGAAACAAGGGCTGGAGCGGGCGAAGGGAATCGAACCCTCGTATGCAGCTTGGGAAGCTGCCGTTCTACCATTGAACTACGCCCGCGAACTCAATTGCTTGAGGTCGACCCAATCGGGTGCGACCTGCCGGACCATAGCCCGGGCGGCGGCAGCGGATCAAGCGCATTGAGGCCGATCGCCGCACCAGCTGTTTGTTTGAGCATGATCTTTTCGGAAAACCGCGTTGCACTTTTCCGGACCGTGCTTTAGTGCCCCATCCTCACGAGCGCGTCATTGATGACAAAGGGCGTGGCGGCCGTCGCGTCGCAGGTCCCGCTGCGCGCGTAGATGCAGGCATCGGCGATGCCGACATGGGCACAGCTTTGCTGTGAGAAATCCGCCGGCAGATCGCCGGCCGCCCCGGGGCGTGCAAGGATGCGGTTGAAGGCTGGCTTGGTGGTCTGCAACAACAGCGGCAGGACCAGCTCGGCAAGCGGATCGGTGGGCGCAAGCACATAGAGCGGCACCGGGCCGACCAAGCGCTCGCGGCCCGGCAACAGCTGGAAGCGGACGTTGTAAAGCGCGAGGCCGCACATCTGGGGATCGTTGCGCAGTTCCGCCGCGAGCTGCGCGGCACCGACGCCGCGCGTCCAGTATTCGCGCATCCCTTCGCTGGCGCCGGCCAGCGCCACCGAGAGCAGCGTCCAGCCCCCCATGACGACCGGCAACGCAAAGCGGCGCCATTTGTCCTTCGTACGCAGCCATTGCACCCAGTCGGCCGAGCCGAGCGCGGCGACGATGATGAACAACACCACCGAGAGGAAGACGAAGCGGTATTCCTTGTGCGCGATCAGGCTGTGGAAGGCGAGATTGGCGAGCGCGACAGCCAGCAGCAGCGGTGCATGCCGCCAGCCGCGCCAGATCGCAGCAAGCGGCAGCACGATCGTCGCGGACCACACGATCAGGAAATTGACGAGATAGGCCGCAGGCGGGGTCACGCCGAACTCGGTGGCGCGATCCTGCACGAGGTTTTCCCTGACATTGCCGATCAGCCAGGCGAACGGCACCGCGCCATGCGCAAGATCGATCGCGGCGGTGAGCACCAGCGCTGCGAGGCCTCCGACGATCAGCGGAACGAGGTTGCGCCAGCGCTTCCAGCAGGCGCCGAGCGCGAGCACTGCGATGGCCGGCGCATATTGGAAGCGGCAGACAAAGGCGAAAGCGAGCAAGGCACCGCCGATCGCAAGACGCCGCTGCGACGGATGATCGGTCACCAGCAGCGCCGCCGGCACGATCAGCGCCGTCGCCAGCGGCTCGCCCAGCGTGTGCGGCGCGAGCAGGATCAACTCGAACCAGACCGCGGCGGCAAACGCCGCGACGACGGCATGGGTTCGCGAGACCCGCGCGCCGAAGTACCAGGCGCTGACCACCATCGATACCGATGCACATGCCGCGACCAGGCGCGGCACCAGGAAGGCACCCGCGCCGCCGGGCGCAATCGCCTCACCGAGCGCAACCGGTCCGGCCAGCAGTGTCGGCAGGAACCAGCCGCGAATGCCTTCGCGCCATTCCCAGGTCAGGATGCCGTCATGGCCGAGCATGCGCCACGCCGGCTCGAGATACTGGAAGATCTCGTCGGGATACATCACGTTGGGCCAGACCGCGGCCGCAAGGCGGATCACCAGCGCCAGCAACAGCAACCCGAATAGCGGGCGAAGGCGCCCACGCGCGCGCCGGGCCATGCCCGCGCTGCCGGGCGCGGCTTCGGCGCTCGTGCTCGTCATCGTTCCGCCGATCGTATCGAGGAGCAGCATGCTGCGTCCAGATAGCGGGCAAAGCCTTTAAGATGCGTGACCGGCAGATGCGTGACCGGACGTTGTCGAGGTCACACTGCGCCCGCCGCGACATGCTTAACTAAACGTGAAGATTCCGGATGCGCCGGACCGCGGCGATGCTATGATCGCGCCCTGGGGGCTGGTGGCGTCATGGCGGGGCGTGGGTACACCATTTTCGACACGGCAATCGGCCGATGCGGCATCGCATGGGGCGAAGCCGGCATTGCCGGCGTGCAGCTTCCCGAGCAGCGCGAGATCGAAACCCGCAGGCGGCTGTTCAAGCTTTATCCCGATGCACGCGAGATGCGGCCTCCCGAGGACGTCGAGATCGCAATCGAGGGCATCGCCGCGATCATGCGCAGCGGCGAAAGCGACCTCTCGGGCGTTGCGCTCGACATGGGCGGCATCCCGGCCTTCGATCAGCGCGTCTACCAGATTGTCCGCGGCATTCCCCGCGGCGAGACCCGGACCTATGACGAGGTGGCAAGCGCCTTGCGCGCCTCCGGCGCGGTCTATTCGGTGGCACAGGCGCTCGGCCGCAATCCGTTCATGATCATCGTGCCCTGCCATCGCGTGCTCGAGGCGCGCCACTATGCCGACCGCATCTCGCCGAACGGCGGCAGCGTCTCCAAGCGGCGCCTGCTGTCGATCGAGGGCGCCCAACTGACCGCCGGCAAGACCCTGTTTGACGTGCTGCTGCCGGTTGCGCGGCCCCGGCCGCAAGCCTAAATCCTGGGTATGAACCGGTCCACGCTGTTGCAGCGCGAGCGCATCACGGTGAACGAGTTTCGCTGCACGGCGGAGCCCGGCGACAAGCCGTTCGTCGAGCAGTTCGCCTGCCACTCCGTGTCCTATGTGCGCAGCGGCAGCTTCGGCTGCCATTGCCGCGGCCGCTTCCATGAACTGGTGGCAGGCTCCATCCTGGTCGGCCATCCCGGCGACGAATACATCTGCACCCACGATCATGTGGTCGGCGACGAGTGCCTGTCGTTTTTCCTCGATCCGGAGCTGGTCGAGACGATCGGCGACCACGCGGCGGTCTGGCAGGTCGGCGCGGTGCCGCCGCTGCCGCAATTGATGGTGATCGGCGAGCTCGCCCAGACGGCGGCAGCTGGCAACAGCGACGTCGGGCTCGACGAGGTCGGTCACCTCCTCGCCAGCCGACTGGTCGAGCTGGTGGCGGAGCGCAAGGCAAAGCCCCTCACCGCCGGCTTGCGCGATCGCCGCCGCGCGGTTGAAACCGCGCTGTGGATCGACGCCAATTCGCAGCATCAGATCGATCTCGACGCTGCCGCGGAGCAGGCGGGCCTCAGCACGTTCCACTTCCTGCGGCTGTTCTCCGCGGTGCTCGGCGTCACCCCGCATCAATATCTTGTGCGCTCGCGTCTGCGCCATGCGGCGCGGCGGCTGGCCGACGACGACTCTCCGATCACCGAGATCGCCTATGACGTCGGCTTCGGCGATCTCTCCAATTTCGTGCGCAGCTTCCGCCGCGCCGCCGGCGCCTCACCGCTGAAGTTCCGCCAGGCCTCTCGCGGCGACCGCAAGATTCTCCAAGAACGGCTTGCGCTGCAATAGCTAGGTTGCTCCGGTCCGCGCGTCCCTCGACGCGCCCGATGACTGGAGACCTCATCATGTACGACCATATCGGATTGCGCGTCAGTGACCTCGACGCCAGCGTGCGCTTCTACACCGCGGCGCTGGCGCCGCTCGGCTTCGTGCTGTGCTCGCGCGACGGCAGCGGTGCCGGTTTCGGCCCAAAGGGCGAGCCCGCGCTCTGGCTGCATCTGCACAAGGGCAAGGCCCAGGGCGGCGCCCACATCGCGTTCCGCGCCCCGAGCCACGACGCGATCAAGACATTCCATAGCGCAGGCCTGAAGGCCGGCGGCAAGGACAACGGCGCGGCGGGCCATCGCAAGGATTACAGCCCGACCTACTACGCGGCGTTCCTGCTCGACCCCGACGGCAACAATGTCGAAGCGGTGTCGACCTGAGATCTGTTGATAAAAGGACCCTATCCGATGGCCTCAATTCACAAGGACATCCCGATCGACGCGCCAGCCGACCACGTCTGGGACGCGCTGCGCGATTTCGGCGCGCTGCATACGCGGCTGGTGCCGGGCTTCGTCACCGACACCCAGCTTGACGGCGACGTCCGCACCGTCACTTTCAGCAACGGCACCGTGGCACGCGAGACACTGGTCGATTGCGACGACAAGCGACAGCGGCTGGTCTATGCGATCAGCAGCGAACGGCTGACGCAGCACTCCGCCTCTGTGCAGGTGTTTGCCGATGGCGAATCGCGCTGCCGCGTGGTGTGGATCGCCGACGTGCTGCCGCACGAGATCGCACCCTACATGGACGCGCAGATGGACCTCGGCGGCAAGGCGATGCAGAAGGCGCAGGCGCTATCGGCGAAGGAAAAGAACGCCGCGTAAAGTATCTTCGACCGTCACCCTGAGGAGGCCGCGAAGCGGCCGTCTCGAAGGGCGACAGCCCAGCTGTTTCCAGGAGCGAACGCTGAAGCACCGGGGCCGTCGATCCTTCGAGACGCGCTGCGCGCTCCTCAGGATGACGGGGAAGGACCGGATGACGGGTCCAATAGCTCACGACAGCGCCGGCTGCGGTGCTGCGACCGGCGCCGATTTGCCCCAGCGCGTCAGGATCACGCTGAGGCATGAGAGCACGCCGAGCACCCCCATCGAGGCGGCGGCGAGGGCGAAGAAGTTTTGCGCGCTCGCCTCATGGGTCGACAGCCACCAGCCGCCGGTACCGATGAAGATCAGGCGCGCGGTCTGCGCCAGCACCGGACCCAGCACCTTCGCCGCGCCTTGCGAGGAGAAATACATCGACATCGCAAGGCCGATGAAGGCGTACATCGGCGCGGCGGTCGAGAGATATTGATGGCTGGTCGCCCGCACATGCGGATCGTCGGTGAACAGATTGACCCAGAGGTCGGGGAAGACAGCGATGAAGCTGCCGACCGCACCGACCGAGAGAAACGACACCGTGCCCGCGGTCCAGGCGATGCGCCGGGCCCGCGCGACGCGCTCGGCGCCGACCGCCATGCCGATCATCGGCACCGAGGCGATGCCGACCGCAAAGGCAACCGAGGTCAGCATGAATTCAAGCCGGGCGCCGATGCCGTAGCCGGCGAGCACCGCGGTGCCGAACTGCGCCAGCATGTGGGTGAAGATCGAGATCGTCAGGACCGATTGCAGCGGCGAGAAGCAGGAGACGGCGCCGACCCGGAGGATGTCGATGAACATCGCCCACTGCACGCGCAGCCCCCTGAACTTCGGCTTCACGCGGGCCCGGCCCGAGAACAGATACCAGCCCATCACGCTGATGCTGATCGAATAGGCGATCAGCGAACCCGCGGCGACGCCGCGCATGCCGAATTGCGGCACCGGGCCGAGGCCGAGCCCGAGCGTGCCGCCCAAAATGATCTGCCACACCGCCGAGGACAGGATCATGGTCGACGGCAGCTTCATGTTGCCGGTGCCGCGCAGGATGCCGGCCATCGTGTTCATCAGCCAGGGCAGGATCGCGCCGCCGAAGAAGATCTGCGAATAGGCGATCGCCTGCGCCAGCACATTGCCGCGGCCGCCGAGCAGTTCGAGCAGACGCGGGCCGAAGATCAGCATGCCGAGCATGAACGTCAGACCAAAAGTCAGCCCGATCATCAGCGCATGCATGGCCAGCGTCGAGGCGCGCTCGATCTCGCCGGCGCCGAGCGCGCGCGCAATCGCGGACGCGACGCCGCCGCCCATCGCGCCGCCCGACATCGTCATCGTCAGGATCACGCAGGGAAACAGCAGCGCCATCGCCGCCAGCGACTCGACGCCGAGCCGGCCGATATAGCAGGTCTCGGCAATGACAACGCAGGTGCCGGCCGAGAGCGCGATCACGTTCGGCCAGGCGAGCCACAACAGCGTGCGCAGGATCGGCCCGTCGAGCAGCGCATTGCGCGCCGGCTTGCTCACCGGCGGCGGCAGCGGCCGCTCTTGTTCGTCGACAGGTATTTCGGCGAGGCCGAGATCGGACATTTCCACTCCACGGCGCATGACCCGCCAAAGTGTGGGCGGTTTGGCGAAGAGGTCATGCGCCTAAATTTATGATTCAGAGCGCGATCAGGCGCAAAACCGGTACCCACTTTTGCTGATCGCGCTCTGCGCAGTCTGGGAGCCGCGCCATGGTGTTTCCCTACCATGGCAGCAGCGGATTCCACGTGCGCGGGACGCAAGGGGGGCCTGCGCGATTGCAGGTGAACCTCTGATCTAGCCGATCGACCAGACGAATGGCGCGCCGGCAGCGCTGTTCGGCTTTAGATGCACCGGAATGTGCCGTCCGCAGCCGGCGGCAAGCCCCTCGAACAGCCCGGTCAGCACGCCGGCGCAGGCCGGGTGATAGTCGGCCACATCGGCCATTAGCTTCCAGCCCTGCTGGCGGATCTCGAACTGGCCCTCGGACTCGCTGATCTCTGCGACGTCATCCTGCGCCTCGAACAGCGTGCGCAGGAATGCCGCAAATTCCGTGGCGCGGCCACGACTGCCACCGAGCGCCTGCGCGACCTCATCGAAATACTGCATGCCAATCAGTCTGCCGGTGAGATGCAGCAGATAGCTCGCATCCTCAGGCCCGAACACCTGCACGATCACAGGCGCGGCCGTCTTCACATATTCCATCGCGTAGTTGCGATAAGCCTTCTCCAGCCGCTGACGCGGCCAGCTGTCGACCGGCAGCGCCGGCGCGGTCTTCGCATCGAACAGCGGTGCCTCGAGATGGCGCGCGAACACCAGGCGCTGGTCGAGCTCGAGCGGGTGATCATATTCGCAGTAATAGCCCTCGAGCCCGTCCTGGCCGTCGACGCTCTGCTTGGTGCAGACGAAGCCGAGCCTGAGATCGCCGAGCGCCACGCCATTGTTGGCGTGCCAGCCGCGCAGCATCGCGCGCGAGACCTCGCCGGGCACGCCGCAGATCGCTGTGCCCTTCCAGATCCAGCGCGGCGGCGGATAGCGGATCCAGGCCTTGCGGTCGGTCTCAAACATGTATTCGACGTGCACGCCGCCGATCCAGTTGGAGAGATAGTGATACTGCGCGGCCGCGACCGCCGGCGGCAGGCCGTCGAGGCCGAGTTTCTTCAAGCCGGGCAGGAAGCGCTCCTGCTGCTGGCGGCGAAACACGCGGAAGACGAATTCGGCGGCGTCGGCGGTGCCGCGCCGCGTGATCACGGTGAGGATCAGCCCGGTGAAGAAGGCGTGATAGAGATCGGCGACGCTGCGCCACTTCCGCCATTGCGCCTGTTGTGCGCTCTCGCCTGCGGTCATGTTCGCTCCCGGCTTGTTGTTTTCTCGAATGTGTCATCGCGGAAGCGACGGCGCAACCACACACGCGGTGTCATCGCCCGACTCGTTCGGGCGATCCAGTATCCCAGAGACGGTCATTGTCGATGGAGAAGCCGCGGCGTACTGGATTCCCCGCTTTCGCGGGGAATGACAGCGGAGAATGATGGCGCGACGGTCTTATTGGCTACGCGAACTCCGGCTCGCGGAATTAAACGCGAAAATGCTTGGAGAGCTTCAGGCCCTGCGCCTGATAGTTCGAGCCGATGCGCTGGCCGTAGAGCGCATCGGGACGCTCGAGCATCCGCTCATAGACCAGGCGGCCGACGATCTGGCCATGCTCGAGGATGAACGGCACCTCGCGCGAGCGCACTTCGAGCACGGCGCGCGCGCCCTTGCCGCCGGCGCCGGCATAGCCGAAGCCGGGATCGAAGAAGCCGGCATAGTGGACGCGGAATTCGCCGACCAAAGGATCGAACGGCACCATCTCCGCGGCGTAGTCCGGCGGCACCTGCACGGCCTCTTTCGACGCCAGGATGTAGAACTCTCCGGGATCGAGGATCAGGCTGCCGTCGGGCCGCGCCTTGATCGGCTCCCAGAACTCGTCGACCGCGTAGCCGCCGCGGCGATCGACATCGACCACGCCGGTGTGGCGCTTGGCGCGATAGCCGACGAAGCCGCCCGAGCTCTCGCCGGAGAGATCGACCGACAGCGCGACGCCATGGGTGAGATCGGCATTGTCGGCATCGACCAGCCGCTCACTGGCATGCAGCGCGTCCAGTTCGTCGGCGGTCAAGGTCGCCTCGCCGATCCGGAAGCGGACCTGGCTGAGCCGCGAGCCCTCGCGCAGCAGCACCGGAAACGTCTTCGGCGAGATCTCGGCGTAGAGCGGGCCGTGATAGCCGGCGCCGATCATGTCGAAGCGGCGGGTACCGTCGGCGATCACGCGGGTGAAGACGTCGAGCCGTCCGGTCGAGCTCTTCGGGTTGGCCGCGGCGACGATCTCCGGCGGCAGCGCCAGGCTCTCCAGCAGCGGGACGATGTAGACGCAATTGGTCTCCAGCACCGCGCCGTCGGACAGATCGATCTCGTGCAGCTTGAGCTGGTCGATCCGCTCGGCGACGGTGGCATCGGGCCCCGGCAGGAAGCTGGCGCGGACCCGGTAGGCGATGTCGCCGAGGCGCAGATCGAGGCTCGCCGGCTGGATCTGGCTCTCGACGAAGTCGTAGGCGGGCAGAATGAGACCGGCCTCCGCCATCTCCGCGATCATGCGGTCGGGCAGGATTCCGTTGGATTCATCTTCCAGCGTGAACGACACGATACGGTCCCTCGAGATGGCCCAAAACCAACCTCTGGCGGCCATCAAGCCCTAAAATATGGGCTTTTACGGGTTATCCGATGACCGTCTTGACGGAAAGGGCGCGAGGGAATATCAGCTGCACTTATCCCGTGGTGATTTGAGCCGGCCGGCTTGCAGCCACGTTAAATAAGTCGCTAAACAGGCCGGGGACAGTGTGATCCCGGCTTGTGGAGGTTGCTCCAGGCCGGTTTTTTTGTGGCCATTTTCCAGAGGAATGGCCACTTCGGAGGTCACATGTCTGAATCTGAAGGTACCGCCCGCTTCCGTCCCGAAACCCGCCTGGTCCATGGCGGCACGCTGCGCTCGCAATTCGGCGAGACGTCGGAAGGGCTGTTTCTCACCCAGGGTTACGTTTACGACACCGCCGAGCAATGCGAGGCGCGCTTCAAGGGCCAGGACCCCGGCTTCATCTATTCGCGCTATTCCAACCCGACCATTGCGATGTTCGAGCGCCGCATGATCGAGCTCGAGGGCGCGGAGGCCGCGCGCTCGACCGCGACCGGCATGGCCGCGGTGACCACCGCGATCCTCGCACCGCTGAAGGCCGGCGATCACGTGGTGGCCTCGAAAGCCCTGTTCGGCTCCTGCCTCTATGTGGTGCAGGACCTGCTGCCGCGTTACGGCATCGAGACGACGCTGGTCGACGGCCTCGATCTCGACCAGTGGCAGCGCGCCTTGCGGCCGAACACCAAGACCTTCTTCCTGGAAAGCCCGACCAACCCGACGCTCGACGTGCTCGACATCGGCGCGATCGCCAAGATTGCCCACAGCGGCGGCGCCCGGCTGATCGTCGACAACGTGTTCGCGACGCCGATCTGGCAGAGCCCGCTGTCGCTCGGCGCCGACGTGGTGGTCTATTCCGCGACCAAGCATATCGACGGCCAGGGCCGCTGCCTCGGCGGCGTCATCCTGTCGTCGGAGGCCTTCATCGCCGAGCACATCCATAATTTCATGCGCCAGACCGGCCCGTCGCTGTCGCCGTTCAACGCCTGGGTGCTGCTGAAGGGGCTGGAGACGCTCGGCGTCCGCGTCCGCGCGCAGACCGAAAACGCAGCGAAGATCGCCGAGGCGCTGGCCAGGCATCCGAAGATCACACGGCTGGTCTATCCCGGCCGCGCGGATCATCCGCAGGCTGCGACGGTGAAGAAGCAGATGGGCGCCGGCTCGACGCTGGTCGGCTTCGAGGTCAAGGACGGCAAGGCAGGCGCGTTCCGCTGCCTCAACGCGCTGAAGATCTCGCGAATCTCCAACAATCTCGGCGATGCCAAGAGCCTAGTCACGCATCCCGCCACCACGACGCATCAGCGCCTGGCGCCGGAGGCCCGCGCCGAGCTCGGCATCAGCGAAGGCTTTATCCGCTTCTCGGCCGGGCTCGAGCACCCCGACGATCTGATCGAGGATTTCGAGCGGGCGCTGGAGCAGGTATGAGGCGGGCTGAGCTCCCCCTCTCGCTTGCGCAGGAAGGCTATCGCATATGCCCCTTGTCATCGCCCGGCTCCGACCGGGCGATCCAGTACGCCGCGGCCCTTCGGCTCAAGCACCGCGGTCTCTGGAATACTGGATCACCCGCATGCGCGGGTGATGACACTGAGCAAGCTGAGCGCCATCCCGAAGGAACAGCCGCTTACGTCGCCGCCGTCGTCACGCCGCCGTCGACCACGATGGTCTGGCCGGTCATGAAGGTCGAGGCGTCGGAGGCGAGATAGGCCACGGCGCCGGCGATCTCGTCGGGCTCGCCGATGCGGCGGAGCGGCGTCGACGCGGTGCGGCGCTTCAGATTGTCCGGATCCTCCCACAGCGCGCGGGCGAAATCGGTTTTCACCAGGCCCGGCGCCACGCAATTGACGCGCACGCCCTTCGGGCCCCATTCACCGGCGAGGCTGCGGCACAGCGCAAAATCCGCCGCCTTGGAGATGCCGTAGGCGCCGATCACGGTCGAGCCGCGCAAGCCGCCGATCGAGGAGATGATCACGACCGAGCCCTTGCCGCGTTCGGCCATCTGCGGGATCGCCAGCGCGGAGAGCCAGATGTTGCTCTTGACGTTGGAGCCCATGATCTTGTCGAAGGCCTCGTCCGTGATGTCGAGCAGCGGGCCGTAATACGGATTCACCGCGGCGTTGCAGACCAGGATGTCGATCTTGCCGTAATGCTTGATGGTGCCCGAGACCAGCGCCTCGACCTCATCGCGCCGCGCGATGTTGCAGGGAATGACGAGCGCGTCGCCGCCGGCCTTCTTGATGCCGTCGGCGACGACCTCGCAGGCATCCGCCTTGCGCGAGGAGATCACAACCTTGGCGCCGAGTTTTGCGAGCAGCTCCGCCGAGGCGCGGCCGATGCCGCGGCTCGAGCCGGTGACGACCGCGACCTGGCCGGTGAGATCGAACGGGGTGTTTTTCATTGTTGTTGCCTCCCGGATGGGCCGTCATTCCGGGGCTCGCGAAGCGAGAACCCGGAATCCATTGGGCCGCATCATTGGTGATGAAATGGATTCCGGGCTCAGCCCTTCGGGCTGACCCGGAGTGACAGTTGAGGACTAAGCCAGCAGCCCGCCGCCCTCGCTGACGCGACGTAGATGGTAGTCGGTGTCGCCGAGCGTGTTCTCGATCATGGTCAGCCGCTTGAAGTAGTGGCCGATCTTGGCTTCCATGGTCATGCCGATGCCGCCGTGAAGCTGGATCGACTGCTGGCCAACGAACTTCAGCGACTTGCCGACCTGCACCTTGGCAGCCGCCACCGCGGACGAACGCTCCTTGGCATCGTCGAAGTCCGACGCCATGGTCGCGAACATCGACATGCTGCGGGCCTGCTCCAGGGCCACGAACATGTCGGCGGCGCGGTGCTGCAGGCTCTGGAACGAGCCGATCGCCACGCCGAACTGCTTGCGGGTCTTGATGTACTCGACGGTCTCCTTCAGCGACTCGTCCATCGCGCCGACGGCCTCTGCGCACAGCGCGGTGCGGGCTTCGTCCGCGACGCGCTCGATCAGCGGCAGGCCGTTCTCGGGATCGCCGATCGCAGCATCCGCACCGACCTCGACATTGGTGAAGGTGATGTCGGCCGCGTGCAGGCCGTCCTGGGTCGGATAGCCCTTTTTGGTGACGCCCTTGGCATCCGCCGGGACCAGGAACACGCCGATCCCGGTCTTGTCGCGCTGGCCGCCCTTGGTGCGCGCGGTCACGATCAAGGTGTCCGCGTTCTCGCCATTGAGCACGACGAACTTCTCGCCATCGATCACCCAACCATCGCCCTTCTTCTTGGCCGTGGTCACGACGTCGAACAGGTCGTAGCGCGAGTTCTTCTCGAGCTGGGCGAAGCCGAAGGTCTTGCTGCCGTCGATGATGCCGGGAATGTACTTGGCCTTCTGCTCGGCCGAGCCGCCATGGCGCAGGAAGCCGCCGGCGACCACGACGGTGGCGAGATAAGGCTCGACCACCAGCGCCTTGCCGAGCGCTTCCATCACGATCATGGTCTCGACCGCGCCGGCGCCGAAGCCGCCGTCGGTCTCGGCAAAGGGCAGACCGAGCAGGCCCTGCTCGGCGAGCTTGCCCCAGAGCGCTTTGCTCCAGCCGCCCTTCTCCTTCATGTACTTCTTGCGCGCATCGAAGTCGTAGGCATCGGTGAGAAGCCCGTCGATGCTTTCCTTGAGAAGCCGCTGCTCCTCGGACAGATCAAAATCCATGTTCGTTCCCTATCGTCAAAAGATGCTGATGCTCTTCCGCGGCGTCATTCCGGGATGGCCCGAAGGGCCAGACCCGGAATCCATTTGACCGCACATCTTGCGGGAAGATGGATTCCGGGCTCTTCGCTACGCGAAGCCCCGGAATGACGACAATGGTGAGAGCCCAACTACAGCCCCAGCACGGCCTTGCTGATGATGTTGCGCTGGATCTCGTTGGAGCCGCCGTAGATCGAAACCTTGCGGTTGTTGAAGTAGCTCGGCGCGATCTGCGCGGTCCAATCCATGCTCTCGTTCGAGCCGGCGTCGCCGTGCTCGTCATAGGGCGCGGCGAACGGACCGATGATCTCCATCAGAAGCTCGGTGGTGGTCTGCTGGATCTCCGAGCCCTTGATCTTGAGCACCGAGGACGCCGGATTGGGCTTGCCCTTGCCGTGCTTGCCCTCGTCGGCGACGACGCGGAGCTGGGTCAGCTCGAGCGCCTTCAGCTCGATCTCGCAGGCCGTGAGCTTTTCGCGGAACGCCGGATCCTCGATCACAGGACGGCCGCCGGACTCGACCTTGGAGGCCAGCGCGCGGATGCGGCGCAGCCGCTCCTTCGACACGCCGACCCGGGCGATGCCGGTGCGCTCATTACCGAGCAGGAATTTTGCGTAATCCCAGCCCTTGTTCTCTTCGCCGATCAGGTTCTCGTAGGGCACCTCGACGTCGTCGAAGAACACTTCGTTGACCTCGTGGCCGCCGTCGATGGTCTGGATCGGGCGGACGGTGACGCCCTTCGACTTCATGCTGAACACGATGAAGGAGATGCCCATCTGCTTCTTCGCGGCCGGGTCGGTGCGGCAGAGGCAGAAGATCATGTCGGCGTGCTGGGCGAGCGTGGTCCAGGTCTTCTGGCCGTTGATGATCCACTTGTCGCCTTTGCGCTCGGCCTTGGTCTTCAGCGAGGCGAGATCCGAACCCGAACCCGGCTCCGAGAAGCCCTGGCACCACCAGTCGTCGACATTGGCGATGCGCGGCAGGTATTCCTTCTTCTGCTTCTCATTGCCGAAGGTATAGATGACCGGGCCGACCATGCTGACGCCGAAGGCGAGCGGCTGCGGCGCCGGATAGGACTGCAGCTCCTCGTTGAAGATGTAGTGCTGCACGGTGCTCCAGCCGGTGCCGCCATATTCCTTCGGCCAGTGAGTGACGCCCCAGCCCTTCTTGTTGAGGATGCGCCACCAGGTGACCATCTCGTCCTTCGACAGATGGCGGCCCTCCTGCAGCTTGCGCCGTGTCTCCGGCGGCACGTTGTTCTTGAAGAACTCCCGCACCTCCTCGCGAAACGCTATCTCTTCCTTGGTGAAAGCGAGATCCATCGGATCCTCCTATTGAACGACTGATTTGGCTTGAGCTGTCTTCGGCTGCTGCTGGCGCAATTCGTGACGCGACAGCTTGCCGACCGGGGTGCGCGGCAGTTCGGCGACGAACTCGACCGCCGCCGGCAGTTCGTGCTTGCCGACCTTGCCGGCGAGGAACGTGCGCAGCTCGTCGACCGAGAACGGCTTCTCGCCGTCGCGCAGCTTGATGAAGGCTTTTGCCGCTTCGCCGCGGTAATCGTCGGGAATCCCGATCACGATCACCTCCTGCACCGCGGGATGGGTGTAGATCGCCTGCTCGATCATCTGCGGATAGACGTTGAAGCCGCCGGAGATGATCATGTCCTTCTTGCGGTCGACCAGATAGAAATAGCCGTCGGTGTCCATGTAGCCGATGTCGCCGGTGAGGAATCGGTCGCCGACGAAGGCTTCCGCGGTCTCCGCCGGCCTGTTCCAGTAGCCCTTGGTGACGTTCGGGCCGCGGATGCGGATCTCGCCGACCTCGCCGACCGGCATCACCCTGGTGGAATCCTCCAGCGACACCACGTCCATCTCGATACCGGGCAGCATCAGCCCGATCGAGCCCGGCTTCTCCGGGCCCTCCTTGGGATGACCGGTGCCGGGCGAGCAGGTCTCGGTCATGCCCCAGCCGCTCTTCAGCTTCATGCCGACGCGGCGCTCGAAAACCTTTGCAACCTCGACCGGCAGCGGCGCGCCGCCGGAGCCGGCAACCACCAGCGAGGAGAGATCGCGCTTGTCGAGATCGGGCAGCGCGGCGATCGCGATCCACATCGTCGGCACGCCGGGAAACACCGTCGCGCGCTTGACCTCGATATCGCGCATCACGGCCTCGACGTCGAAGCGCTGGTGCAGCGAGATCAGATGGCCGCGCCGGATCGCCGACAGCAGCACCACGGTCAGCGCATAGATATGAAACAGCGGCAGCACGCAGATCACGCGCTCGATCGCATTGCGCTCGAGCCGCGCGGGCTTGCCCCAGACGTCGTAGATCGAGACCGCCGCGGTGAGATTGCCGTGGCTGAGCATGGCCCCCTTGGGCAGGCCCGTGGTGCCGCCGGTATATTGCAGCAGCGCGACGTCCTCGACGTCGACCGCGGGCCATTGCGCCGGCTTAACAGCGCCATCGATGAACTGGCGATGCGTGATAACGGCGGGATTGTCGGGCAGCGCGGTTTGCGGCGTGCCGACCTTGCCCCAATTGTCGTCCTCGCAGACGATCAGGCGGTCGAGCAGCCCCTTGGCGAGGAATTTCAGCGCGGTCGGCAGCAGCGCCGAGAGGTTGCTGGTGACCAGCACGCGCGCGCCGGAGTCCGAGAGCTTGTGCGACAGCGCGATCTCGCCGTCGAGCGGCGACAGATGCACGACGCGGGCGCCGGCCTTCAGCGCGCCGAAGAAATTGATCGGATGGTCCGGCGAGTTGCCGAGGAACAGCGCGACCGAGGTGCCCTTGCCGTAGCCGGCGCGCATGAAGGCGGCGGCCGCGGTCTCCACCAGGGCCTCCAGTTCGGCGTAGCCGATCTGCCGGTCGCGGAATTCGAGCACCGGGCGCACGCCGTATTCGGCTGCCGCGGTCGCAAGCAGGTCCGGCAGCGTGCCGCGCGTGATCTCGTCGCTCCACTGCACGCCCTTGGGATAATATTGTTCGCCGGGATAGGTCATGGATGCCTTCGCAGGGACTCTCTGAAGTCGTCATTCCGGGATGCCCCGAAGGGCCAGGCCCGGAATCCATCAGGCCGCACGTGCCGGGGCACAATGGGTTCCGGGTTCATCGCTTACGCGATGCCCCGGAACGACACGTGGTTAGGCCTTCAGCCAATCACGCCGCCTTCGACGGCGCGGCGAGCGAGGCGAAGGTCTTGCCTTCGTCGGCGAGCTTCTTGAGCAGCGGCGCCGGCTCGAGCGAGGGATCGTTGGTCTCCTTGGCGTAGAAGGCCAGGCGATCGGCGATGTGCTTGAGGCCCACCGTGTCGGCCCAGAACATCGGACCGCCGCGATAGATCGGCCAGCCGTAGCCATAGAGCCAGACCACGTCGATGTCGGACGGACGCGCGGCGATGCCCTCGGCGAGGATCTTCGCGCCTTCGTTGATCATCGGGTACATCATGCGCTCGAGGATCTCGTCGTCGCTGACGACGCGCTTCTTGCGGCCGAGGCGCGCCAGCGTCTCGTCGATCAGCTTCTCGACCTCCGGATCGGGCAGCGCCGCGCGCGAGCCCGGCTCGTACTTGTAGTAGCCCTTGCCGGTCTTCTGGCCGAAGCGGCCAGCTTCGCACAGCGCGTCGGCGATCTCCGACTTGATGCCGCGGTCCTTGCGCGAGCGCCAGCCGATGTCGAGACCGGCGAGATCGCCCATCGCGAACGGGCCCATCGGCATGCCGAACTTGGTGACGACGGCATCGACCTGCTGCGGCAGCGCGCCTTCGAACAGCAGCTTCTCGGACTGCTTGCCGCGCTGCGCCAGCATGCGGTTGCCGACGAAGCCGTCGCAGACGCCGACCACGGCCGGCACCTTGGCGATCTTGCGGGCGATCGACACCGCGGTCACCAGCGCGTCGGGCGCGGTCTTGTCGGCGCGCACGATCTCGCACAGCTTCATGACGTTGGCCGGCGAGAAGAAGTGCATGCCGAGCACGTCCTGCGGACGCTTGGTCGATTTCGCGATCTCGTCGATGTTGAGATAGGAGGTGTTGGAGGCCAGCACCGCGCCGGGCTTGGCATACTGGTCGAGCTTGCCGAACACCTCCTTCTTGACCGCCATGGTCTCGAACACCGCCTCGATCACGAGATCGGCGTCGCCGACGTTCTCGATGCCGACGACGCCGTTGATCAGCGCCATCCGCTTGGCGGGCGCGTCCGCCGGTATGCCGCCGCGCGCCGCGGTCGCCTCGTAGTTCTTCTGCATGATGCCCATGCCGCGCTTGAGCTGCTCCTCGCCGGTCTCGATCAGCGTGACCGGGATGCCGGCATTTGCGAACGACATCGCGATGCCGCCGCCCATGGTGCCGGCGCCGAGAATGGCGACGCGGGCCACGTTGCGGCCCTTGGTGCCCTCGGGAATGCCGGATATCTTGGCGGCCTCGCGCTCGGCGAAGAACGCGTAGCGCTGCGCCTTGGACTGGTCGCCGTTCATCAGCTTGAGGAAACCCTCGCGCTCCTTCTTCAGGCCTTCCTCGAACGGCAGGTCGATCGCGGCGCCGACGGCATCGGCCGCGGCGAACGGCGCCTCGAGGCCGCGCGACTTCTTGGTCAGCGCGGCGACCGCATTGGTGAAGATCGAACGGTCGGCCTTGGCCGCGGCGAGCTTCGAGTCGTCATCGCGCAGCTTGCGCAGCGGACGCTTCTCGGCGACCACCTTGCGCGCAAATGCCTCACCGCCCGAGGCCGGACCTTCGACGATCTCCTCGATCAGGCCGGCCTTCAGCGCGGCATCGGCGCCGATCGGATCGCCGCCGACGATCATCTTGACCGCGAGCTCGGGACCGACCGCGCGCGGCAGGCGCTGGGTACCGCCGGCGCCCGGCAGCAGGCCGAGCTTCACCTCGGGCAGGCCGAGCTTGGCGTCCTTGGTGGCGACGCGATAGTGGCAGGCCAGCGCGACCTCGAGGCCGCCGCCGAGTGCGGTGCCGTGGATCGCAGCAACGATCGGCTTCGGCGAGCTCTCCATCAGGCTCAGCACCTCGGCGAGTCCGGGCGGCTTCGGCGGCTTGCCGAATTCGGTGATGTCGGCGCCGGCGATGAAGGTGCGGCCGGCGCAGGTCAGCACGATGCCCTGGACCTGCGCGTCATCGATCGCGCTCTTGATGCAATCGAAGATGCCGCCGCGCACGGCCGCGCTCAGCGCGTTCACTGGCGGACTGTTAACCGTGACGACGGCAATGTTGTCATGACGTTCGAGCTTGACGACTTCACTCACCGGGACTCTCCCTGGATGCTTGTTCTTGAACTTGCGTTGAGTAGCTGCACGACCTGCGTTGAGCCGCTACGATTAGACCAATTTCGCACTGCGAAATTTAATTCCACATCTTGACACGGAGGGTTATTTTGAAGCACGAGCCTTGTCAACGAGCATGACAAGGGTGGGCAAGGACAGGGATGAAGCGCGCCAGCAAGAAGGTAGCGACCGATCGCAATTTCGTCGTCGCGCTTTCCCGCGGACTGGACGTCCTGCGCGCATTTCAACCCAATGACGGGCTGCTCGGCAATCAGGAGATTGCAGCCCGCACCAAGTTACCGAAGCCAACCATTTCCCGGCTGACCTACACGCTCACCAAGCTGGGATACCTTACACCTGTACCGAAATTCGAAAAGTATCAGCTCGCGCCGTCGGCGATGGCGCTCGGCTATGCCGCGCTCGCCAATCTCGGCGTTCGGCATTTGTCCGAGCCGTATCGAGAAGAAGTGATGCGCGCGACCGGCGGCGCCGTCGCGGTCGGCGGCCGCGATCGTCACAGCATGATCTATTTCGGCCAGAGCCGGAACGGCCTGGCGCTCGGCGTGCAACTCGACGTCGGCTCGCGGGTGCCGATCGCAACCACCGCGATGGGACGTGCCTATATTTGGGCATTGCCACCCGAAGAGCGTGCGGCTTTATTACGCGAGCTGCGGGATCACTATGGCAGCCGCTGGGCCAAGATGCGTGACGGCATCGAACGTTCCGGCGAGACGGTGGCGAAGCACGGCTTCGCCATGTCGGCCGGCGACTGGCAGAACGACGTCGCCGCGGTTGGCGTCGCATTGAGATTGAATGACGGAACCGGTCCGTACGCGTTCAATTGCGGCGCGCCGGCATTCCGTTTCACGGAAGAGAGATTGCTCAACGACATTGGACCTCGTCTTGTGGCGATGGTAAGGAACATCGAGCAGGCGCTCGGTGGAATGGCGCCGCAATCCAAAAAAGAAACAAGCAAAAAGATCAAAGTAGGAGGGAAAGTTGCACGTTTGGCCGAGGGGATCAGATAGCCTCCATCACGTCCGGCGAAGCACATCGCAGGATCGCTCGCACCGCTCGACGACGGCGGGCGAGACGAGATGACGCAGGCACAGCTCGCGCAGGGGAATGATCCCTTGCTCGCGGTTCGCGACGTCAGCGTCGTGTTCGGCGGCATCATCGCGCTCAACGGCGTGTCGTTCGACATGCGCCACGGACAGATCCTCGGCCTGATCGGGCCGAACGGCGCCGGCAAGACCACGCTGTTCAATTGCCTGTCGCGGCTCTACCAGCCGTCGTCCGGCGACATCCTGATGGAAGGCAAGAGCATCCTGTCGCGGCCGCCGCACCGGATCGCCGAGATCGGCATCGGCCGCACCTTCCAGAACGTCGCATTGTTTCCCAACCTGTCCGTGATCGACAACGTCCGCGTCGGCGCGCATGCCCGCACCTCGAGCGACATCGTCAGCGACTCGCTGCGTCTCGCCTGGGTCCGCCGCGGCGAGAACGACATGAACAAGAAGGTGCACGACATCCTCGGCTATCTCGATCTCGAGGACGTCGCCCACACCGTGGTCTCGGGACTTCCGTTCGGCACCCAGAAGCGCGTCGAGCTGGCGCGGGCCCTGGCGGCGGATCCGAAGATCCTGCTGCTCGACGAGCCGGCCGGCGGCCTCAATCACGAGGAAGTCTATGTGCTCGGCGATTTGATCCGCAAAATCCGCGACGACCGTAAAATTACGGTGCTGCTGGTCGAGCATCACATGGGTCTCGTGATGTCGATCGCCGACCACGTCGTCGCGCTCAATTTCGGCCGCAAGCTGGCCGAAGGCACGCCGGCCCAGGTCCAGGCCGACCCCGACGTCATCAAGGCCTATCTGGGGAGCAAGGACCAATGACCGCGATGCTCAACGTCAAGGACCTGCGCGCCTATTACGGCCAGGTCCAGGCCCTGCACGGCCTCAGCTTCTCGCTCAACGAGGGCTCGCTGACCACCCTGCTCGGCGCCAACGGCGCCGGCAAGACCACCACGCTGCGGGCGATCTGCAACATGGTGCGCTCGACCGGCGCGATCGAGTTCGAGGGCAAGCCGATCGGCACGCGCTCGACCGAGAACGTGGTCCGGCTCGGCATCGCCCATGTGCCGCAGGGCCGCGGCACCTTCACCAACATGACGGTGGAGGAGAATTTGCAGCTCGGCGCCATCAGCCGCTCCGACACCAAGGCGATCGGCTCCGACATCGAGCGGATGTACGACCATTTCCCGGTGCTGAAGCAGCGCTACACCCAGCAGGCCGGCACGCTGTCCGGCGGCGAGCAGCAGATGCTGGCGGTGGCGCGCGCGCTGATGCTGCGGCCGCGCCTGATGCTGCTCGACGAGCCGTCGTTCGGCCTCGCGCCGCTGATCGTGCGCGACCTGTTCCGCATCCTCGGCAAGATCAATCGCGAGGAAAAGGTGACCATCCTGGTGGTCGAGCAGAACGCGCAGCTCGCGCTCGAGCTCGCCGACCAGGCCTATGTGATCGAAACCGGACGGATCGTGATGTCGGGCAATGCCAAGGACATCGCGAACAACGAAGACGTCCGCAAATCCTATCTCGGCTACTGAGGGAGCTGGCACAATGGAGCTTTTTGCCAACCAGGTCCTGGCCGGCATCGCCACCGGCGCGATCTATGCCTGCATGGCGCTCGCCGTGGTGATGATCTACCAGGCCATCGACCATCTGAATTTCGCCCAGGGCGAAATGGCGATGTTCTCGACCTTCGTGTCCTGGCAGCTGATGCAGTGGGGCGTGCCGTATTGGGGCGCCTTCGTACTCACCGTCGCCTTCTCGTTCGTCGCCGGCATCGTCATCGAGCGGCTGCTGTTCAAGCCGCTCGCCAAGGCTCCGATCCTGACCAACGTCGCCGGTTTCATCGCGCTCTATGCGATCATCAACTCGGTCGCCGGCCTGATCTGGGACTTCACCATCAAGCAGTATCCGACGCCGTTCGGCTCCTCGCCGTTCCTCGGCAGCCAGCTGATCTCGACCCACCAGGCCGGGATGATCGGCATCACGCTGCTGATGCTGCTCCTGCTGTTCTTCTTCTTCCGCTTCACCCGGGTCGGTCTTGCGATGCGCGCCGCCGCCTCGCTGCCGGAATCGGCCCGCCTGGTCGGCATCAACACCTCGTGGATGATCGCGCTGGGCTGGGGCATGGCATCGGCGATCGGCTCGATCGCCGGCATGATGATCGCCCCGGTCGTGTTCCTCGAGCCCAACATGATGCTCGGCGTGCTGATCTACGGATTTGCCGCGGCCGTGCTCGGCGGCCTGTCGAGCCCGTTCGGCGCCGTGATGGGCGGCTTCCTGGTCGGCATCTTCGAGAACCTGGTCGGCACCTACATCCCCGGCGTCGGCAATGAGCTGAAACTTCCGATCGCGCTTGCGCTGATCATCGTCGTCCTGGTCGTCAAACCGGCAGGCCTGTTCGGCCGCGCCATCGTGAAGCGAGTTTGATCATGAGCGCCGCTGAAGAAATCGTCACAGAAGCCCCTGCCGTCGAGGCCGTGCCCAAGCGCGCCATGACGCTCGGCTATGGCACCTCGCTCGTCGTGCTTGCCGCGCTGGTCCTGATCCCGCTGTTCGTGAAGAACTTCATCATCTTCCAGATGACGATGCTTCTGATCTACGCGCTGGCGGTGATGGCGCTCAACATCCTGACCGGCGGAAGCGGCCAGTTCTCGCTCGGCCAGAGCGCGTTCTACGCCGTCGGCGCCTATACCTCGGCGATCCTGATGGAGCATGCGGGCATGAACTATGCCCTCACGCTGCCGATCGCCGGCATCGTCTGCTTCGGCTTCGGCTTCCTGTTCGGCCAGCCGGCGCTGCGGCTCAGCGGCGTCTATCTGGCGCTCGCGACCTTCGCGCTCGCCACCGCAATGCCGCAGCTGCTCAAGCTTGGCTATTTCGAGCATTGGACCGGCGGCGTGCAGGGCCTCGTCGTCACCAAGCCGGATGCGCCGTTCGGCCTGCCGCTGTCGCAGGATATGTGGCTCTACTACTTCACCCTGGCGGTCTCGATCGCGATCTACATCGCCTCGGTCAACCTGCTGCGCTCGCGTTCGGGGCGCGCCTTCATGGCGATCCGCGACAACGAGATCGCGGCCTCCGCGATGGGCGTCGACGTCGCGCTGTACAAGACGCTGGCGTTCGGCGTCTCGGCCGGCATCACCGGCGTCGCCGGCGGTCTCGGCGCCATCGCGGTGCAGTTCGTGGCACCCGACGGCTACACGATCCAGCTCGCGATCTCGCTGTTCCTCGGCATGGTGGTCGGCGGCGTCGGCTGGCTGCCCGGCTCGATCGTCGGAAGCGCCTTCATCATCTTCGTGCCCAACATCGCGGAAGGCATTTCCAAGGGCCTTTCCGGCGCGGTGTTCGGCGTGCTGCTGTTCCTCGTCATCTTCCTCGTGCCGCACGGCGCCAGGCAGGTTGCGATCGTTGCCCAGCAACTGGCCGCCAAGCTCAAGAAGAACTAAGTGCATGATCCGGAAAAGTGCGAAGCGGTTTTCCGAAAGAGATCATGCTCAAACAGCTAAGAATCTTTAGAACCAAACCAGGAGACATTATGCTTTCTACCGTTCGGATCGCCGCGATGTCCGCGGCGATCGTCGCTGTTGCCGCGACCTCCACTGCCGCATTCGCCCAGAAGAAACACGACACCGGCGCGAGCGATACCGAGATCAAGGTCGGCAACATCATTCCCTATTCGGGACCGGCCTCCGCCTACGGCGTGATCGGCAAGACCGAAGAAGCCTATTTCAAGATGATCAACGACCGCGGCGGCATCAACGGCCGCAAGGTCAATTTCGTCAGCTATGACGACGCCTATTCGCCGCCGAAGGCGGTCGAGCAGGTACGCAAGCTGGTCGAGAGCGACGAGGTGCTGCTGGTGTTCAACCCGCTCGGCACGCCGTCCAACACCGCGATCCAGAAGTACCTGAACTCCAAGAAGATCCCGCAGCTGTTCGTCGCCACCGGCGCCACCAAGTGGAACGACCCGAAGAACTTCCCGTGGACCATGGGCTGGCAGCCGAGCTACCAGAGCGAAGCGCAGATCTATGCCAAATGGCTGATGAAGGAGAAGCCCGACGCCAAGGTCGCGATCCTCTATCAGAACGACGATTTCGGCAAAGACTACCTCAAGGGCACCAAGGACGGCTTCGGCGCCAAGGCGGCCTCCAGCATCATCATGGAGGAGAGCTACGAGATCTCCGAGCCATCGATCGACGGCCATATCGTCAAGATCAAGGCCGCCAATCCGGACGTCCTGCTGATCTACACCACGCCGAAATTCGGCGCCCAGACCATCAAGAAGACCGCCGAACTCGGCTGGAAGCCGCTGCAGATCATCACCAACGTGTCGGCCTCGGTCGGCAGCGTGATGCAGCCGGCCGGCTTCGACAACGCCCAGGGCGTGCTGTCGGCCGCCTATGCCAAGGACGGCGCCGATCCGCAGTGGGCCAACGATCCGAACATGAAGAAGTGGGCCGAGTTTCTCGACAAGTACATGCCGGGCGCCGACAAGACCGACGGCGGCTACGTCTACGGCTATGGCGCCGCGCAGACGCTCGCCAAAGTGCTCGAGATGTGCGGCGACGATCTGACCCGCGCCAACGTCATGAAGCAGGCGGCGAGCTTGAAGGACTTTACGCCCGACACCCTGCTGCCCGGCGTCAAGATCAACACCTCCGCCACCGACTTCGCCCCGATCGCCCAGCTGCAGATGCAGCGCTTCAAGGGGCAGAAGTGGGAACTGTTCGGCGACATCATTTCCGGCGACGTTCCTTCCGAATGAACGTTGCACTGCGGAAATAAACAACGGGCCTCCGCGATAACCCTCGCGGGGGCTTTTTGTTGACGCCCCGTGCCGTTCGTATTGAATACGACCCAACAGAGAACCCGAGGTGGGGAAACATGACTGCCGCACGTCCGTCCCTGACGGCGCTGTTGTCCGCATTCGCTCTGATCCTGACGAGCTGCAATGTCGCGCTGGCGCAGAAGACATACGATACCGGGGCCAGCGACACCGAGATCAAGATCGGCAACACCGTGCCCTACAGCGGCCCCGCCTCGGCTTACGGGGTGATCGGCCGGACCGAGGCAGCCTACTTCAAGATGATCAACGAGGCCGGCGGCATCCACGGCCGCAAGATCACGTTCATCTCCTATGACGACAGCTACTCGCCGGCCAAGACCGTGGAGCAGACCCGCAAGCTGGTCGAGGACGACGAGGTGCTGCTGGTGTTCGGCTCGGTCGGCACCGCAACCAACGCGTCGATCCGGAAGTACATGAACGAGAAGCAGGTGCCGCAGCTGTTCATCGCCTCCGGCGGCTCCAAGTGGAACGATCCCAAGAACTATCCGTGGACCATGGGCTGGCAGCCGTCCTACCAGGACGAGGCGCGGGTCTACGCAAAATACATCATGAAGCACAAGCCGGACGCCAAGGTCGCCGTGCTCTACCAGAATGACGATTTCGGCAAGGACTACCTCAAGGGCCTGAAGGACGCCTTCGGCGACAAGTCTTCGATGATCGTCGCCGAGGAAGCCTATGAGACCTCCGAGCCCACGATCGACAATCACATCGTCAAGCTGAAGGCCGCCGGCGCCGACACCTTCATCAGCATCACGTCACCGAAATTTGCGGCACAGGCGATCAAGAAGGCGGCAGAGATCGCCTGGACGCCGTTGCAGATCGTCGCCAATGTCTCGGCCTCGGTCGGCGGTGTCATGCAGCCGGCCGGCTTCGAGAATTCGCAGGGCATCCTGTCGGCGTCCTATCTCAAGGACGGCGCCGATCCGCAATGGGACAAGGATCCCGGCATGGAGAAATTCCTCGCCTTCCTCAAGAAGGATTATCCCGAGGCCAACAAGCTCGACGGCGCCACCTCTTACGGTTACGCCGCCGCACAGACCATGGTGAAGGTGCTGGAGATGTGCGGGGACGATCTGACCCGCGCCAATGTCATGAAGCAGGCCGCGAGCCTGAAGGATTTTGTCCCCGACACGTTGCTGCCCGGCATCAGCATCAACACCTCGACCACCGACTTCGCGCCGATCAAGCAACTGCGCTTGATGCGGTTCAAGGGCGAGAAGTGGGAGCTGTTCGGCGACATCATTTCAAGCAATCTGAGCAACTGATCGCCGCGCTCAACTCAACAGCGTTTCCTGAACGCACCGCAATCTCTGCGGATCGCGCGGCAAGACAATCAGCTCCTGATATTGTCGACTAAAGATGCAGCCCCTGCGGTCGCGCCGCGGGGGCTTTTCATTGAGACGCCCCCGGTAAGATGATAGTTTTCACTGATAACAACGAGCCCTCGAAACAGGGGGCCGCGACACATCATCTGCTATCAGGGAGAGAAACCGCATGTCTGCAACACGACATCTGGCGGCATTTGCCGTTGCGCTCGCGCTCGTCTCCGCATCCGGCAGCGCAGCACTTGCCCAGAAGAAATACGACACCGGCGCCAGCGACACCGAGATCAAGATCGGCAACATCATGCCCTATAGCGGAGCGGCGTCCGCCTATGGCGTGATCGGCAAGACCGAGGAGGCCTATTTCCGCAAGATCAACGCCGAGGGCGGCATCAACGGCCGCAAGATCACCTTCATCAGTTACGACGACGCCTACACGCCTCCGAAGACCGTCGAGCAGGCGCGCAAGCTGGTCGAGAGCGACGAGGTGCTGATGATCTTCAATTCGCTCGGCACGCCGCCGAACTCCGCGATCCAGAAATACATGAACCAGAAGAAGGTGCCGCAACTGTTCGTCGCTACCGGCGCCACCAAGTGGAACGACCCGAAGGAGTTTCCCTGGACGATGGGCTGGCAGCCCAACTACCAGAGCGAGTCCATCATCTATGCGAAGTACATCCTGAAGAACAAGCCGGACGCCAAGATCGCGGTGCTCTACCAGAACGACGATTACGGCAAGGACTATTTGAAGGGATTCAAGGACGGGCTCGGAGCCAAGGCCGCGTCCATGATCGTCGCCGAGGACAGCTACGAGGTGACGGAGCCGACCATCGATTCCCACATCGTCAGGCTCAAGGCTACGGGCGCCGACGTGTTCTTCAACATCACGACGCCGAAATTCGCGGCGCAGGCGATCAAGAAGAACGCCGAGCTCGAGTGGCATCCGCTGCACTTCCTCAACAACGTCTCGTCCTCGATCGGCAGCGTGATCAAGCCGGCGGGCTTCGAGGCCGCCCAGGGCATCATCTCATCGCAGTACCTCAAGGATCCGACCGATCCGCAGTGGAAGACCGACAAGGGAATGATCGCCTGGAACGCATTCCTGGATAAGTACTATCCCGACGCCAACCGCGCCGACGCCTCCGTGATGTACGCCTACACCGTCGCGCAGGGCCTCGAGCACGTGCTGCGGGCATGCGGCGACAATCTGACGCGCGAGAACGTCATGAAGCAGGCCGCCAGCCTGCGCGACCTCGAACTCGGCGGGCTGCTGCCGGGCATCAAGGTCAACACCTCGGCGACCGATTTTGCGCCGCTTTCGCAGCTGCAACTGATGCGATTCAAGGGCGAGACCTGGGACCGCTTTGGTGAAATCTTGAGCGGCGACGTCGGCGGTTGAGCCGGAATTGTCGACTAAAGACGCTGGCCCCTGCGGCGTTGTCGCAGGGGCTTTTCATTGAGGCGTCCCGCCTAAGCTGGTAATTTCACCCGATAACAACAGAGCCACCGAAACAGGCGGCCGCGACACATTCGTCTGACAACAGGGAGAGAGACATCAATGTCCGTTACCACCAGACTTACGGTCCTCGGGGCCGCGCTCGCGCTCGTCGCGACATCCGGCAGCGCCGCGTTTGCCCAGAAGAAATACGACACCGGCGCCACCGACACCGAGATCAAGATCGGCAACATCATGCCCTACAGCGGCCCCGCCTCCGCCTATGGCATCATCGGCCGCACCGAGGCCGCCTATTTCAAGAAGATCAACGACGCCGGCGGCATCAACGGCCGCAAGATCAACTTCATCTCCTACGATGACGCCTATTCGCCGCCGAAGGCTGTGGAGCAGGCCCGTAAGCTGGTCGAAAGCGACGAGGTGCTGCTGATCTTCAACTCGCTCGGCACGCCGTCGAACTCGGCGATCCAGAAATACATGAACTCCAAGAAGGTGCCGCAGCTGTTCGTCGCCACCGGCGCCACCAAGTGGAACGACCCGAAGGACTTTCCCTGGACCATGGGCTGGCAGCCCAACTACCAGAGCGAGACCCAGATCTACGCCAAGTACATCCTGAAGAACATGCCGAACGCCAAGATCGCCGTGCTCTACCAGAACGACGATTACGGCAAGGACTATCTGAAGGGCCTGAAGGACGGCCTCGGCCAGAAGGCCGCCAGCATGATCGTCGCCGAAGAGAGCTTCGAGACCTCCGAGCCGACCATCGACAGCCACATCGTCAAGTTGAAGGCCAGCAACGCCGACGTCTTCATCGACATCGCGACGCCGAAATTCGCGGCCCAGGCGATCAAGAAGGTCGCCGAGGTCGGCTGGAAGCCGACCCACTTCCTCAACAACGTATCGGCCTCGGTCGGCAGCGTGATCAAGCCGGCCGGCTTCGAGAACGCGCAGGACATCATCTCCGCCGCCTATCTGAAGGATGCGTCCGACAAGCAGTGGGACAATGATCCCGGCATGAAGGAATTCTACGCTTTCATGGCCAAGGACTTCCCCGAGGGCGACAAGCTCGACGGCGGCACCGTGGTCGGCTTCGGCGTGGCGCAGACGCTGGTCCAGGTGCTGAAGCAGTGCGGCGACAACCTCACCCGCGAGAACATCATGAAGCAGGCGGCGAACCTCAAGGACTTCCGCACCGAGGTGCTGCTGCCCGGCATCAAGATCAACACCGCTCCGAATGATTTCGCCCCGATCAGCCAGCTGCAGCTGATGAAGTTCAAGGGCGAAAAATGGGAACTGTTCGGCGACGTCATCAGCGCCGACGTCGGCGGTTGACTTTTCGCGAATTGCCGACCGAAAACGGCCCCCTGCGATACCATCGCAGGGGGCTTTTGATTCACCACGGGCCGGCCCGCCCGGGCGAAGCCCGCTTACACTTTGTCCGGCAATGCGCTAGGTAAACCGGCAAGACCCCGACAAAGAACCCGGCGCCTTCGTGCGCCGGCAACAACAAGGAGATTTCGGGACATGCCGAAGCCGATCCGTCACCGTGTCGCAACCGCCCTGCTCGGCCTCGCCGTCGCCGCCGCGACGGGCCATGCCGCATGGGCGCAGAAGAAATACGACACCGGCGCGAGCGACACCGAGATCAAGATCGGCAATATCGTGCCCTATAGCGGCCCGGCCTCAGCCTATGGCGTGGTCGGCAAGGCGATGGCCGCGGTGTTCAAGAAGGTCAACGACGAGGGCGGCATCAACGGCCGCAAGATCAACTTCATCTCCTATGACGATGCCTATTCGCCGCCGAAGGCCGTGGAGCAGGCGCGCAAGCTGGTCGAGAGCGACGAGGTGCTGTTCCTGTTCGGCACGCTCGGCACCGCCTCCAACACCGCGATCCAGAAATATCTCAACGCCAAGAAGGTGCCGCAGCTGTTCGTCGCCACCGGCGCGACCAAGTGGAACGACCCCAAGACCTTCCCGTGGACCATGGGCTGGCTGCCGAGCTACCAGAGCGAGTCGCGGATCTACGCGAAATATCTGCTCAAGGAGAAGCCGGCCGCCAAGGTCGCGGTGCTCTATCAGAACGACGACATGGGCAAGGACTATCTGAAGGGCCTCGAAGACGGCTTCGCCAGCGATCCGGCGCGGATCGCCGCCAAGGAAAGCTACGAGGTCGCCGAGCCGACCATCGATTCCCATGTGGTGCGGCTGAAATCCTCCAACCCCGACGTCATCATCTTCTTCACCACGCCGAAATTCGGCGCCCAGGCGATCAAGAAGCTCGGCGAGATGAACTGGAAGCCGATGACCATCGTCTCCAACGTCTCGGCCTCCACCGCGACCGTGATGCGGCCGGCCGGGCTCGACAATGCGCAGGGCGTGATCTCGGCGGCCTATGCCAAGGACGCCAGCGATCCGCAGTGGAAGGACGATGCCGGCATGAAGGCGTTCGACGAACTGCTCGCCAAATACATGCCCGACACCAACCGCGTCGATGCCTCGGCGATGACCGGCTACAACATGGCGACCACCATGGTCGAGGTGCTGCGCCGCTGCGGCGACGACCTCACCCGCGCCAATGTGATGAAGCAGGCGGCGAGCCTGAAGCAGTTTGCGCAGGGCGGCCTGCTGCCCGGCGTGACGCTGTCGACCGGACCTGCCGACTTCCAGCCGATCGAGCAATTGCAGCTGATGCAGTTCAAGGGCGAGCGCTGGCAATTGTTCGGCGACGTCATCAGCGGCGAAATCGCCGGCAATTGACCGCGTAACGAAAGCACAGCCATGACCGACCGACGTCCTTTCCTGCGTTCGATCTTCGATGCCGCGGTGGCGGCTGCGCACCCCGATGTCGTGCTGGCGTCGCGGCTGCGGCCGGTGCCGAAGGGCCGCGTGATCTGCCTCGCTGCCGGCAAGGGCGCAGGTGCCATGGCGGCTGCGGCCGAGCGGCACTATCTCGACACGCTCGGCCTCGCACCGTCGCGGCTGGTCGGCATCGCGACCACCCGGCACGGCCATGGCGTGCCGACCCGCCGCATCAAGGTGGTCGAGGCCGGCCACCCCGTGCCCGATGAAGCCGGCCTGCGCGCGGCCGACGATACGCTGCGGCTGGCCGCAGAGGCCACGCCCGACGATCTGCTGCTGGTGCTGTTGACCGGCGGCGGCTCGGCGAACTGGATCGCGCCGGTCGAGGGCGTCAGCTTTACCCAGAAGCAGCAGGTCAACCGCGCGCTGCTGCGCTCCGGCGCGCCGATCGGCGAAATGAACACCGTCCGCAAGCATCTGTCGCGGATCAAGGGCGGACGGCTGGCGCGCGCCGGCCAGCACGCCGTCGAGATCGTGACGTTGGCGATCTCGGACGTGCCGCATGACGATCCCTCGGCGATCGCCTCGGGGCCGACGGTGCCGGATCCGACCACGCTGGCGGATGCCCGCGCGCTGGTCGCCAAATACAACCTCTCGGTCGACGACGCGGTCCGCCGCGCACTCGACGATCCCGGCAACGAAAGCTGCAAGCCCGGCGATCCCGCCTTTGCGCGGGCGACGTTCGAGCTGCTGGCGAAGCCGAAGGCCTCGATCGACGCCGCGGTGAAGGTCGCGCAGGACGCCGGCTATGAGACCATCACGCTCGGCGCCGATCTCGAAGGCGAGGCGCGCGAGGTCGCGGCCGCGCACGCGCGGCTGGCGCTGAAGGCGCGCAGCGAAGGCAAGCGCGTTGCGATCATCTCCGGCGGCGAGTTGACGGTGACCGTGCGCGGCAACGGCCGCGGCGGCCCCAACCAGGAATACGCGCTGGCGCTGGCCGATCTGCTCAAGGACACGCCAGATATCGCAGCGCTCGCCGCCGACACCGACGGCGCCGATGGCGGCGCCGGCAGCGCGACCGACCCCGCCGGCGTCATGATCGACCAGACGACGTTCGCGAAGATGAAATCGCTCGGCCTCGATCCCAGGGCGTATCTGGAGAACAATGATGGCACCGGCTTCTTCGCGCAGACCGGGGATTTGCTGCTGACCGGGCCGACGCTGACCAACGTCAACGATGTCAGGGTGATTTTGGTGGATTAGCCGCGCACCGCTCTCTCCCCGTCATTGCGAGCGCAGCGAAGCAATCCATCGTGCGGCACGTGCGGAAAGATGGATTGCTTCGTCGCTATCGCTCCTCGCGATGACGCAGAGGGGGTGAGCCCGGAATGACGGAGCCTCAAAACTCCTGCGCGAGCTTTGCCAGCATCTCCAGCAGCGCGGCGTGATTGGCCGGGCCGAGCACCTCGATCAGCCGCGCCTCGTGCTTGTTGGCGACCAGCTTCTTGGCGCGCGCCAGCACGGCGCGGCCCCGGTCGGTCAGCACCAGGATGTGCGAGCGGCGGTCGTTGGTCGAGCGCATCCGCGCGCAAAGGTCGCGGCTCTCCAGCGCATCGAGCATCGCGACGAAATTCGGCCTGAGGATGCCGAGCGTGTTGGCGATCTCGGTCTGGTTGCGGCCGGGATTCTTGTCGAGCAGCAGCAGCACCGAGAACTGCGCCGGCGTCAGCTGCAACGGCGCGACGCAGCGCAGGAAGTCCTCGAAGACCCTGAGCTGCGCACGCTTCAGCGAATAGCCGAGCAATCCGGACAGTTCGCCCAGTTGCAGCATGCTGTCGTCCCCGGCAGGATCGACCGGTTCCCTGCGCTGGTCGCGCGACGAACGGACGGCATCGGAGGCGGTCTTGGAAACAGTCATCGCGCCAGGCTCGCAATCCCGGTACAAAAACCCCGCGGGACGCTCGGGGACCTTGAGATTATATCTGATAATTGTTATTCGCTATATCTAATATCGGCTTCTATCAACAGCCGATATCGGCCGACCCCACCGGCACAGCCGGCTGCGGCGGCCCGACGCTTGAGGGGGAGCGCTCGGCCTTGAACACAACGATCATGCTGTTCCTGCTGCAGGACGGCATCACCAACGGCGCAATCTACGCACTGCTGGGGCTGGCCCTGGTGCTGGTGTTCGCGGTGACGCGGGTGATCCTGATCCCGCAGGGCGAATTCGTCACCTATGGCGCGCTGAGCTACGCCATGCTGGCGACCGGGCAGGTGCCCGGCACCGTGCGGCTTGCGGTCGCGATGGGCCTTGTCGCTTTCGCGCTCGACCTGTTCTTCGCCCGCAAGGCGCTGCATGCCCGGCTGGTCATGCGCTCGGTCGCGCTCAACATCGTCTTCCCCTTCGCGCTGCTCGGCCTGGTCTATGCGCTGGTCGGTCCCCACACGCCGATCGCCGTCAACATCGCGCTGGCGCTCCTGATCGTGGCGGCGATCGGGCTGTTCCTGTACCGCATCGCCTTCCAGCCGATCGCGCACACCTCGGTGCTGGTGCTGCTGATCGCCTCGGTCGGCTGCCATCTGGCGCTGCAGGGCCTCGGCCTGGTGTTCTTCGGCGCCGAGGGCCTGCGCGGCCCGGCGCTGTCGAGTGCCGCGGTGACCGCCGGTCCGCTGCGCTTCACCGGCCAGAGCCTTGCGGTCTACGGCCTGACGGTCGGCTTCATCGTCGCGCTGTGGCTGTTCTTCGGCTACACCCGGACCGGCAAGGCGCTGCGCGCCACCGCGGTCAATCGGCTCGGCGCCCGCCTGGTCGGCATCCGCACCACGCTGTCGGGCCAGATCGCCTTCCTGCTCGCCTCCGTGATCGGCGCGATCTCCGGCATCCTGATCGTGCCGATCACCACGCTCTATTACGACACCGGCTTCCTGATCGGCCTGAAGGGCTTCATCGCCGCCATCATCGGCGGCCTGGTCAGCTATCCGCTGACCGCGGTCGCCGCCATCCTGGTCGGCATCGTCGAGGCCTTCTCGTCGTTCTACGCCAGCAATTTCAAGGAAGTCATCGTGTTCACGCTGATCCTTCCCGTCCTGGTGCTGCGCTCGCTCGCAGCGCCCCAGGTCGAAGAAGAGAAGGATTGAGCGCGATGACGCAGCGGCTCCCTCTCATCATCTTCGCGCTCGTGATGGCGGTGATCCCGCTCATCCCGGGCATCCCGCCGTTCTGGATCGTGCTGCTCGACAATATCGGCCTCGCCGCGCTGGTCGCGATGGGGCTGGTGCTGCTCACCGGCGTCGGCGGCCTCACCTCGTTCGGGCAGGCCGCATTCTGCGGCTTCGGCGCCTACACCACCGCGGTGCTGACCACCGCCTACGGCGTCTCGCCGTGGCTGACGCTGCCGGCGTCACTCCTGGTCAGCGGCATTGCCGCCGTGCTGCTGGGCCTCGTCACGGTGCGGCTGTCGGGCCACTATCTGCCGCTCGGCACCATCGCCTGGGGCATCGGCCTGTTCTATCTGTTCAGCAAGCTCGAATTCCTCGGCCGCAACGACGGCATCTCGGGAATTCCGCCGCTCTCGATCGGCTCGTTCAAGATGCTGAACCCGGATGCGATCTATTACGCGATCTGGGTCGCGGTGCTGCTCGCGGCGCTCTTGACCATGAACCTGCTGGATTCCCGCACCGGACGCGCGATCCGCGCGCTGCGGCGTGGCCATATCGCGGCCGAAGCATTCGGCGTGCAGACGCCGCGCGCCAAGCTCCTGGTGTTCATCTATGCCGCGGTGCTGGCCGGCCTGTCCGGCTGGCTCTACGCGCATTTCCAGCGCGCCGCCAACCCGACCCCGTTCGGCGCCCAGGCCGGCATCGAGTATCTGTTCATCGCCGTCGTCGGCGGCGCCGGTTACGTCTGGGGCGGCGTGCTGGGCGCCGGGATCGTCGTGATCCTGAAGGAAGTGTTGCAGAGCTATTTGCCCTACATCTTCGGCGGGCAGAGCCAGCTCGAGACCATCGTGTTCGGCATCATGCTGGTGCTGCTGTTGCAGCTCGCGCCGCAGGGCGTCTGGCCCTGGCTGATGTCGAAGCTGCCGTTCAAGCCTGCCCGCAAGGCCCCGGACACCTCGGTGAAGCTCGAGCACCGCGAGCGGGCGCCGGGAACGTCATCCGTGCTGCTGCACGTCGAGAAGGCGCGCAAGCAGTTCGGCGGCGTGCTGGCGGTGAACGACGTCTCGTTCGACGTCAACGCCCGCGAGATCGTCGCGCTGATCGGCCCGAACGGGGCCGGCAAGAGCACGACCTTCAACCTGATCACCGGCGTGCTGTCCGCAACCAGCGGCAAGATCGCGGTGCTCGGCAACGAAGTTGCGAACGCGCCGCCGCAGGAGGTGGTCAAGCTCGGCGTTTCCAGAACTTTCCAGCACGTCAAGCTGGTGCCCGACATGACCGTGCTGGAGAACGTCGCGATCGGCGCGCATCTGCGCGGCAATTCCGGCGCGATCTCCAGCATGCTGCGGCTCGACCGCGCTGACGAGGCGAAGCTGCTGGCCGAAGCTGCACGGCAGATCGCGCGCGTCGGCCTGTCCGACCAGATCGACCAGCTCGCGGGCTCCCTGTCGCTCGGCCAGCAGCGCATCGTCGAGATCGCGCGCGCGCTGTGCGTCGACCCGATGCTGCTGCTGCTCGACGAACCGGCCGCCGGCTTGCGCCACATGGAGAAGCAGCGGCTGGCCGCGCTGCTCCGACAATTGCGCGACGGCGGCATGTCGGTGCTGTTGGTCGAACACGACATGGGATTCGTGATGGATCTCGCCGACCGCATCGTGGTGCTCGATTTCGGCACCAAGATCGCCGAGGGCACGCCGGCCGCGATCAAGCGCAACCCCGACGTCATCAAGGCCTATCTCGGAGCCGCCGCATGAGCGCGCTATTGACGGTCACCGACGTCCACATCTCCTACGGCAAGGTCGAGGCCGTGCGCGGCGTCTCGCTCGACGTCGGCGAGAACGAGATCGTCACCATCATCGGCGCCAACGGCGCCGGCAAGACCACGCTTCTGAATGCCATCATGGGCGTGCTGCCGCTGAAGGGCCGCACCGGCTTCGCCGGGATCGACTTGGCGCCGCTCGATATCGAGGACCGCGTCGCAACGGGTCTCAGCCTGGTGCCCGAGCATCGCGAATTGTTCGGCACCATGAATGTCGAGGACAATCTCGAGCTCGGCGCGTTCCGGATCGCCAAGGCGGTCGCGGCAACCTCGCTGGAGCGGGTCTACACGCTGTTTCCGCGGCTCAAGGAGCGGCGCAAGCAGCTCGCCGGCACGCTGTCCGGCGGCGAACAGCAGATGCTGGCGATGGGCCGCGCGCTGATGGGCGCGCCGAAGCTGCTGATGCTCGACGAGCCGAGCCTCGGCCTCGCCCCGATCATCGTCGCCGACATCTTCCGCATCGTCGGCGAGCTCCGCGCCGCCGGCGTCTCGGTGCTGCTGGTCGAACAGAACGCGCAAGCCGCGCTGCAGATCGCCGACCGCGCCTATGTCATGGAGCTCGGCGAATTCGTGCTGTCGGGCCCCGCGAACGAGATCGCCGCCAACAAGGGCGTCGCCGCCAGCTATCTCGGCTTCCAGCACGAAGGCGAGAGCGCGATTTGAGGCGCTGGGAAATGCCCCATCCCAGAGACAACAAAAGAGCCGGTCCGTAGACCGGCTTTTCGTTTCGCAGATCGCGCCCAGCTCACATCGCCGGGACGTATTTGCCGTCCTTGACCGTCAGCAGGATGCGCGAGCGGTCGTCGAGGCCGTAGCGGTCCTTTTCGGTCCAGTTGTAGACGCCCTGAGACGCGACGATCTCCTTTTCGGAGATCAGCGCCTGGCGGATCGCCTCGCGGAATTCCACCGTGCCGGGCTTGGCGGTCTTCAGCGCCACCGGGATGATGCGGTTCAGCACCTGGAACGCGTCGTAGGAGTGGCCGGCGAACTGGCTGCGGCTGTTGGCGCCGTATTTGGCTTCGTAGGCCGCATTCAGCGCGAGGCCCGGTTTCTTGGTCAGCGCGCTGTCGGCCTGGGTTTCCGGCGACATGATCGGGCCGGCCGACATGATGACGCCTTCCGCCGAGGCGCCGGCGATGCGGATGAAGTCCATGGTGGCGGCACCGTGGGTCTGGTAGATCAGGCCCTTGTAGCCACGCTCGCGCAGCGCGCTCTGCGGCAGCGCCGCGGCGGTGCCGGAGGCGCCGACCAGGATGGCGTCGGGATTGGCGGCAACGAGCTTCAGCACCTGGCCGGCGACCGACGTATCCGGACGCGCGAAGCGCTCCTCATCGGTCATGGTCAGGCCCATCGGCACGGCCTGCGCCTTGAAGTCGTTGACCCAGAGATCGCCGTAGGAATCCGAATAGCCGATATAGCCGACGGTCTTGATGTTGTGCGCCTTCATGTGCTCGTAGAGCACCTTGCCCATGATCGGAATCGACTGCGGCAGGTCGACCGACCATTTCGCGCGGGCGTCGTTGATCGGGAACGGCGCAAGGCCGAGATGCGGGATGCCGGCCTCGTTGGCAACCGTCGACACCGCGATCGTCGTCGGCGTGATGCAGGAGCCCATGATGATGTCGGCCTTGGACTCGGTGACGAAGCGCCGCGCATTGGTGGTCGCAGCGGTCGGATCGCCGGCGTCGTCGAGCACGATCAGCTTCAGCGGCACGCCGGCGATCTCCTTCGGCACGAAATCGAGCGCGTTGCGCTCGGGGATGCCGAGCGCCGCGGCGGGGCCCGTGGTCGAGAGCGAGATGCCGATGGTGATCTCATTGGTCTGCGCCAGCGCGGGTGCGCCCGGCAGCGCGATGACAGCCGCGAGCACGGCTGCGGCGAGAGTGGCCTTCCTCATTCATTCCTCCCTGCGGATATGTTTTTTGGGTTTAAACCGGTTTTGCGGGCCAATTCAGCCCCTTCTTTAGGTCATGGAGGACGGCAAGTCAGCCCTTCATGAAGCGGTCGATGACCTCCTGCGGAAACGGCGCCGATTTCAGCTTGGTGGGATCGTCCGGGTGACGGCCGACCAGCACCCTGGTCTCAAAGGCCTCGATCGCCAATGCCTCGCCCTTGAACACGCGGTGCACCACCTCGAAGCTCGAGCGCTTGATGCTCTCGATCCGGCTCTCGATGGTGATCCAGTCGCCATGAGTCGACGGGATGTGGAATTTCGCCCGCGTGTCGACCATGGGAATGCCGACCAGGTCGTATTTGTGAACGAGGTCCTGCTTCGAGCAACCGGCGGCTTCGAACATGATCGAGGTCGAGTCGTCGAACATCGCGAAGTAGCGCGGGTAATACACGATGTTGGCGGGGTCGCAATCGCCCCACTGGATCTGCACGTCGCGCCGATTGACGAACATGGTTTGTCCTCGATTGAGCATGGGCGATCCGGAAGAGCGTTGGTGCTCTTCCGGATCATGCGTCAGCGTGGCGCCATCCGGAGCGCGGCATCGAGCCGCACCACTTCGCCGTTCAGATAGGGATTGTCGATCATGTGCAGCGCCAGCGAGGCGAACTCGTCGGCCTGGCCGAGCCGGCGCGGGAACGGGATCGCGGCGGCGAGCGAATCCTGCGCTTCCTGCGGCAGGCCGGCCAGCAGCGGTGTCATGAACAGGCCGGGCGCGATGGTCAGCACGCGGATGCCGAACTGCGCGAGCTCACGCGCGATCGGCAAGGTCATCGCAACGATGCCGCCCTTGGAGGCCGAATAGGCCGCCTGCCCGATCTGGCCGTCATAGGCCGCGACCGAGGCCGTCGAGATCACGACGCCGCGCTCGCCGGTCGCAAGCGGCTCGAGCTTCGCCATCTCGGCAGTCGCAAGCCGCAGCATGTTGAAGGAGCCGAGCAGATTGACCTTGATCACCTTGTCGAAATCGGCGAGCGCCATCGGCCCCTCGCGGCCGATCACGCGTTTTGCCACCCCGATGCCGGCGCAATTCACCAGCACCCGCGCCGGGCCATGCGCCTTGGCGGCGGCAGCGACCGCGGCTTCGGCGGCCGCCGCATCCGCGACGTCGCAGACCACGGCAATGCCGCCGATCTCGGCCGCGACGCTCTCGGCGAGCTTGGCGTTGAGGTCGCAGACCGCGACCTTGGCGCCCTGCGCGGCCAGCCGGCGCGCGGTCGCAGCTCCCAATCCCGATGCGCCGCCGGTGACGATGGCGGCTTGATCCTTCAACTGCATGGCTTTCTCCTCTTCGAGAGTCAGATGAGCGTGATCACCGATGCCGGCGGCACCGGCGCGTAGAGCGCTTCGATGATGTCGGTACGATGCTCCAGCACGGCGCGCTGGTTGATCGAGCCCTTGTCGGTGACCTCGCCGCGATCGATCGACAGCGGCGTGTCGAGCAGGATCGCCCGCGCGATCCGGGTCGACGAGCCGGTGGCGCCGGCGAGGACCCGCGCGAAACGTTCGCGGAAGGCGGCACGCACCAGCGGATCATTGGCCGCGGCCGCGATGTCGCCCGAGGCAAGCGCCGGATTGATCAGGCGGCAGCCATCGAGATCGAGGATCACGATCGCAGCCAGTTCGTCGCGGTTGAGGCCTGCGATCACGACGTCGCGCACCAGCGGCGCGCAGGTCCCGACGAAGCGGGCCCGCAACGGCCCGACGCTGACCCAGGTGCCGCTCGCCAGCTTGAAGTCCTCGGCGATGCGGCCGTCGAAATCGAAGCCGGCATCGAGGTCGCCGGGATTGGCCGGCTTCAGCGCGTCGCCGAACTTGTAGAAGCCCTCCTCGTCGAACGCCTTGGCCGTCAGCTCGGGCTGCCGCCAATAACCCGGCGTCACGTTCGGGCCTTTGGCGCGTACCTCGAGCTTGCCGTTGTTCGGCACGAGCTTCGCCTCGTTGCCCGACACCGGCAGCCCGACATGGCCGGACCGGCTGGTGTCGGGCCGCACCGACATGAAGAACGGCGAGGTCTCGGTGGCGCCGAGGCCGGTCAGCATCGGCACCCGATAGCCCTTCTCCTGCACGGCGAGCGCATCGAGGCTGTTCCAGACGAACGGCGACAGCGCGGCGCCGGAGAAGAACATCGCATGCAGCCGGTGGAAAAACCTTGCCCGCAGGGCCGCGTCGTCGCGGAGATAGGGCAGCAGTGATTCATAGCCCTTGGGCACGTTGAAATAGACCGTCGGCGAGATCTCGCGCAGGTTTCGCACGGTCTCCTCGATGCCGCCGGGCATCGGCTTGCCCTCGTCGAGATACATCGAGCCGCCGTTATAGAGCGTCAGCCCGACATTGTGGTTGCCGCCGAAGGTGTGATTCCACGGCAGCCAGTCGACGATCACAGGCGGCTCGTCCTTCAGGAACGCCAGCGTCTCGCGCAGCATCACCTGGTTGGCGCAGATCATGCGCTGGGTATTGATCACGGCCTTGGGATTGCCGGTCGACCCCGAGGTCAGCAGGAACTTCGCAATTGTGTCCGGGCCGATCGCCGCGTTGGTCGCATCGAGGCGCGGATCTTCCGGCGTTGCCATCAGGCCCGCGAGCCGCGTGACGTCGCGGCCGGCGACAGCGCCGCGGCTTGCCGCGATCTCGACGTCGGGTCCGACATTGGCGAGTAAGGCGTCGGAAAACTTGTCGGCATCGTCGACGAAGACGAGGCCGGGCGTCAAAAGCTTGATGACAAAGCCGAGCTTGCCGTAGTCGCGCGACACCAGCGAATAGGCCGGCGACACCGGGCAGAACGGAACGCCGGCATAGAGCGCACCGAGCGCGACCAGCGCGTGATCGATCGAATTGCCCGACAGGATCACGATCGGTCGCTCGGCCGACAATCCGCGCGCGATCAGCGCGGAGGCGATGCTCCTGGCGGCCTCAAGCAATTGCGCGTAGGTGATCTGCCGCCAGCCGCCGCCGGCAGCACGCTCGGCCATGAACACGCGGTTCGGCTCAGCCTTCGCCCAGTGGTGCAGGCGATCGGTCAGGCGAACGGGAAAATCGGCGAGCTTGAGTTTTGGGCGAAGATAGATCGTGCCGTCGTCGCGGCGCTCGACGGTGACGTCGGGATTGCCGAACGAGATCGGGCGCAGCGGATGCGCGCTCGCAGTGGACGCAGGCGACGTGGCATTCATGTCGGCTTCACCTTGGCGGTCTTGCGATCCAGGAACGCGCGGATCCGCTGCTTGGCTTCCTTGTCGCTCTGCGCCACCGTCGCCATCAGCGATTCCATCAGGAGGCCGGTCTGCGGATTGGCCTCGGCGATCATCGGCAGCGCCTGCAACACGGCAAAATTGGTCAGCGGCGCGTTGGCGGCGACGCGCTCGGCAAGCTCCAGCGCCTTCGGCAGCGCGCCGCCCGCCTCGGTGAGATATTGCGAGAAGCCGTAGGCGGCGCCCTCGGTCGCCGAATAGACCCGGCCGGTCAGCATCATGTCCGCCATCCGGGGCACGCCGATCAGGCGCGGCAGCCGTACCGATCCGCCGCCGCCGACGAAGATGCCGCGCTGGCCCTCGGGCAGCGCGAAATAGGCCGACGGCTCGGCGACCCGGATATGCGCGGCGCAGGCCAGCTCCAGCCCGCCGCCGATCACCGCGCCCTTCAGCGCCGCGATGACAGGCACGCGGCAATACTGGATGCGGTCGAACACGCGGTGCCACATCTGGGAGTGCACCAGCCCCTCGGTGGCGTCGCGCTCGGTCAATTCGGAGAGATCGAGGCCGGACGAGAAATGATCGCCGATGCCATGGATGACGACGGCGCCGATGTCGTCCGATATCGCGGAAAAGCAGTCCCGCAGCGCCAGGATGATGCCGTCGTTCAGCGCATTGCGCTTGGCGGGCCGGTTGAGCCCGACCGTCAGCACCGCCCCTCGCGTCTCGATCCTGAGCAGCGTGGCGTCACCCGCGTCGGCAGCGTTTCCCATGGTTATTGTTTCCTGGTTAGAATAGTTATGTTTTATAACGATTGGCGGGAGAGTCAATACGGGCACGCACGAGTGTCGAGCCCGTCCCGAGGTGCACACGCAAGTGGGCCTCCAGCGACAAAGGCGACGCCTTTGTCGCTGGAGGTGCGAGCGGAGCGAGCCTCGAAGGATGCACGGCCCGGCTGGTAGCCGTCGACCCTTCGAGACGCCGCTTCGCGGCTCCTCAGGGTGACGGGGATGGACTTGCGCACACGTCGGCATTCTCGCGACATGAATCGTCCGAGCTTTGCTTGTCGTTTCGCCGCTCTGAAATCAGAGGGCGCAGGGAAAGCCGGGTGCCGATCGCACCCATGGGTCCCGCGTAATAAAAACGCGGGAGGTAGGACCACAGGTGTAACCGGAAACAACCCGGCTTTCCCTGCGCGATGGTTTTACGGCTTATACGTGCTCGCCCCGGTGAGACTGGGCTTGTTTGTCACCGTCACTGCGAAACGCTTTCGCATCTCGCGGGAGACACCTGCCGCTAGGGCGTCAGGTCTGCACGACTTCGCCGTCCGCTACATTGTGCACGTCGTCAGTGCGCAAGCAGCGTCCACCGCATCCCACCGCGCGTTCGTGACGTGCGCAACGCCCCTCGATCGGGTGAGACGGACATATTGAACATCTGAGTTGGGTGAAACGCGAAGCGGAATTTTGCCCGTCGGGTTAATTTGTCGCACCACCGCTCAAAGCACCTGATGCACGTCGATCACGACGCGGTCGGCGTGGCGGGCGGCGGAGGCGACGAAGATGTGCTGCATCAGCCAGCGGTATCTTTCCGCTCCGGTCTCGAATTTCGGCACGGTGCGGAAGTAGATCAGCTTCGGGTCGACCGGCTCGCCGCGCTTGAGCTTCTGCAACAGTTCGACCGGCCCGAACCGGATGCCCTTGTTCTCGACATAGACGACGGCGCCGTCGTCGGTCTCGAAGGCATATTTTGCCTCCAGCTCGATCAGCTCGTTGGGCCGGATGATCTGGAAGTCGGCACCGAAGGGCAGCACCTTGCCGTTGATCCCCTCGCCCGTCACCTCGCCGCCGATGATCGGAATGATGCGGCGGATGCCGGTGCCGATGTCGCCGGCGGACGTCACGTCCGCGATGCGGGCTGTGATGGTGAAGACGTATTTGGTCTGAAGCGTGGGTATCATGGATTTAACCTATCATGCGCTGCGGCAGCCAGGTCGCGAGCAGCGGGAACAGGATCAGGATCACCAGCCGGATCAGGTCGGTGATCACGAACGGCAGCACGCCGACGAAGATGGTCGACATGTTGACGTCCTTGATCACGCTCTTGATCACGAACACGTTCATGCCGACGGGCGGATGGATCAGGCCGAGTTCGACCGTCATGACGATGATGATGCCGAACCAGATCGGGTCGAAGCCGAGCGCGGTCACCACCGGAAACACGATCGGCACGGTGAGGATCACCATCGCCATCGCGTCCATCAGGCAGCCGAGCACCAGATACATCAGGAGGATCAGCGCCAGCACGCCATAGGGCCCGATCCCGAGCCCGGTGAGGAATTCGGTGACGTGCTGCGGCGTCTGGGTGATGGTGAGGAAATAGCCGAAGCAGAGCGCGCCGATCAGCACGGTGAATACGGCAGCCGCGGTGCGCGTCGCCTGCAGCAGCGATTGCAGGATGCCGTCCTTGCTCAGCTTGCCCCTGATGATGCCGATGATGAAGGCGCCGACCGCGCCGACCGCGCCGGCTTCGGTCGGGACGAAGAAGCCGCCATAGAGCCCGCCGATCACGAACAGGAACAGGAGCAACGGCGACCAGACGTCGCGCATCGCCATTGCGCGCTCGCCCCACGATGCCTTCTTGCCCGCCGGCAGGAAGCCCGGCCGGGTCACGCCGATGATGCCGATCGTGATCATGTGCATCAGGATCGCGAGCAGGCCCGGCACCACGCCGGCGATGAACAGCTTGCCGATGTCCTGCTGGGTGATGATGCCGTAGACCGCGAGTACCGTGGACGGCGGCAGCATCGCGCCCAGCGTGCCGCCGACCGCGATCACGCCGGTCGAGAAGGATTGCGGATAGCCGAAGCGGCGCATCTCGGGATAGGCCACCGCCGAGAAGGTCGCGGCGGTGGCGACCGAGGAACCCGAGATCGCGGCGAAGCCGCCGCAGGCCGCGATCGTCGCGATGCCGAGCCCGCCCTTCCAGTGGCCGACAAAGGTATTGGCGGCGCGGAACAGCTCGCGGCTGATGCCCGAGACGGACACGAAGGCGCCCATCAGCAGGAACATCGGGATCACGCCGAAGGAATAGTCCGTCACCGTGCGCATCGTGGTCTGGCCGACCAGCTTCAGCGCCGGCGCAAAGCCGGTGAGGTAGCCAAAGCCGGTGATGCCGACGAGGCCCATCGCCATGCCGACGGGGACACGCAGCAGCATCAGCACGAACAGGCTGACGAAGCCGATGACGGCGACGGCCTCGGGACTGAGGTCGAGACTCATGGCCGTCTACTCCGCGGTCTTGATCTTGGCATCGTGGATATCTTCCGGATGGAAGATCAGGCGGTAGGTGCGGATCGCGATCAGCAGCACGGCCGAAACGTCGCCGATCCAAGACACCAGGAAGAAAGGCCACACCGGCACGCCGAGATCCATGGTGACGATGTGGCTGTTCTTGGTGTCGATCACCTTGTCGACCAGCGTGTAGGTCTGCACCGACACGACAAACAGCAGCACCAGCGTCGCGAAGATGTCGATCCAGCGCTGATAACGCGGCGAGGCGTTGGCCCAGACCAGGTCCACCGTGATGTGGGTGCCGCGATAGCTGGTCGCCGCGATGCCCCAGAAGATCAGGATGCCGAGCAGGAACTGGCCGACATTATAGTAGTCGGGGATCGTCACCGCGAAGAACTTGCGCATGAACACCGCGGTGAAGGTGTTGAGCGCGACGACGCCGACGAAGAAGGCCGCCACCCATTCGATCGAATCGATGAAGCGGTCCATGACATTCTTGCGCACCGGTTCGGGAGGCCCGGTGATCGCGCCGTCTTGGGTGACTTCGGAAGATTGCGTCATGCGCGGCTTCGATTGGCTCCCTCGCCCCCGCTCTTGCGGGGAGAGGGTTGGGGTGAGGGGCTGCTTCCACGAATAGTGAATGCGGTGAGATCTGTACCCCTCACCCGGATCGCATCTGGCGATGCGATCCGACCTCTCCCCGCAAGCGGGGAGAGGTGAAGGGGAGCGAGATCAAATTCCCGCCTCGTATTTCTTCAGCGTGGCCTGCAGATCGGCATCGATCTTCTCGGCGTCGCCGCCGGCTTTCTTCACCGCCTCGGCCCAGCTGTCGTGCAGCGGCTTGACCGCCTTCTTCCACTCGGCGAGCTGATCCGCCGTCAGCGGATAGACTTCATGGCCTTGCAGCGCCTTCATCTTGGTGCGGCCGTTGGCTTCGAAATCGGTCCAGGGATCGGTGACCTTGGAGGCCCATTCCGGCGAGCAGTGATCGTCGATCACCTTCTTCTGGGCGTCCGACATCGCATTGTATTTGGCGAGGTTCATGTTGTAGGTGAATACGGTCGTATAGAGCGGCACGTCCATGTGGTACTTCACCACCTTGTCGATGCCGAACAGGAAGATCGAACCCCAGGGGAAGGTGATCTCATCGGCGACGCCGCGCTCGATTGCGTCGCGCGATTCCGGCGCGGAGGCCTGCACGTTGGTGCCGCCGAACATCTTGACCATCTCGCCGATCGTGCTCTGCGCGGGCCGCACCTTGACGCCGGAGAGGTCGCTCGGCAGCACGATCTTCTTCTTCCCGTGCAGCGCGCCCGGATCGTGGATGAAGGCGAAGCACAGCTTGGTGTCCTTCATCTCGGTCGGCGCATATTTGTGATACCACTCGTTCAGCGCCAGCGTGCCCTTCTTGCCGTCGGAGAAGGTGAACGGAAGCTGGCCGGCGGCGGCGATCGGGAAGCGGCCGGGCTGATAGCCGGGATTGACGTAGGTGACGTCGGCGATGCCGTCGCGCGCCATGTCGTAATGGTCGAACGCCTTGCCGAGCTGCTCGGAGGGAAACACGGTGACCTTGATGGTGCCGCCCGACGCCTTCTCGATGTCGGCGGCCCAGGCCTGCGTTGCCGGCACCAGCGGATGCGCCGGCGGCACCCACAGCGACACTTTGAGATTGACGGTCTTGTCCTGCGCCAAGGCAGGTCCAATGGCAGGGCCCGCGGCCGGCACGATGGCGGCTGCCATCAGCAGCGCCAGCAAACTCTTCCTCATCACGTCTCCTCCTCTCCAGGACCGCGGGCTTCGTGCCCGGTCTCATTACTTAACATGTTATCTAATTCGCGGACGTTTTCAAGACGAAATCCGCGTGGTGGACGCTGCGTCGCACCCGCCCCTGCTCCATCTTGCGCTGCGGCGAAGGACCTTTGCCGCGCAAATCCGCCTTGCCAAAACTGTTATATGATATAGTTGCCTTGGCAAGTTGACGGCGCTCGCCCCTGAGCGGGCGCCCGGATAAAGCCTATCCGATCGGGAGGACGAGGTATTGCGGACAAAAGTAGCAATCATAGGCGCAGGTCCGGCCGGACTGTTGCTTGGGCAACTACTTCATACTTTCGGCGTAGACAACGTCATTCTGGAACGGCAGACCCCGGACTACGTGCTGGGGCGGATTCGTGCCGGGCTGCTCGAGGAAGGCACGGTGTCGCTGCTCGAGAGCGTCGGCGCGGCGGCGCGGCTGCACCAGGAGGGCCTGGTCCATCATGGCCTGGAGCTGGCATTCGGCGGTGCGCGGCACCGCATTGACCTGCATGGCTCGACCGGCAAGACCGTGACCATCTACGGTCAAACCGAGGTCACGCTCGACCTGATGAACGCCCGCAAGGCCGCCGGCCTGACCACGATCTACTCGGCCGCCGACGTCAAGCCGCATGATTTCGACACCGATCATCCGCGTGTCACTTATGTCAAGGACGGCGTCAGCCACGACATCGCCTGCGATTTCATCGCCGGCTGTGACGGTTTCCACGGCATAAGCCGCGCCAGCGTGCCGGCCTCGGCGATCACCAGCTACGAGCGGGTGTATCCGTTCGGCTGGCTCGGCATCCTCTCGGAGACGCCGCCGGTCTCGCCGGAACTGATCTACAACAACCACGCGCGCGGCTTTGCGCTGTGCACGATGCGTTCGAGCCACCGCAGCCGCTACTATGTGCAGTGCCCGCTCGACGATCAGGTCGACCAATGGTCGGACGAGCGGTTCTGGGACGAGTTGAAGCGGCGCCTCGACCAGAAGGCGGCCGACGAGATCGTCACCGGCCCCTCGATCGAAAAGAGCATCGCGCCGCTGCGCAGCTTCGTCGCCGAACCGATGCGGTTCGGCCGCATGTTCCTGGCCGGCGACGCCTCGCACATCGTGCCGCCGACCGGCGCCAAGGGCCTCAACCTCGCCGCCAGCGACGTGCATTATCTGTCGCAGGCGCTGCGCGAATATTACGACGAGAAATCCTCGGCCGGGATCGACGGCTACTCGGCCAAGGCGCTGGCGCGGGTCTGGAAGGCGGTGCGCTTCTCCTGGTGGATGACCTCGATGCTGCACAAATTCCCCAACGAGGGCGACTTCGCCGCGCGCATCCAGATCGCCGAGCTCGACTACCTCGTCAGCTCCAAGGCGGCGTCGACCTCGCTGTCGGAGAACTATGTGGGGCTGCCGTTTTAGGCGGGCTCGCGGATGCTTTTGTCGGGCAGCATTCTCTCCGCAATCTCGGTCGTCATACCCCGCGTAGGCGGGGTATCCAGTACGCCGAGGCTTCTCGGATCCAGCCGAAGTCTCTGGAATACTGGATCGCCCGCTTTCGCGTGCGATGACAGCTGAAGACGTGGCGACAGGCCCGGGCCGCATTCAAACGCCCACGCAAATCCCGTTTAAAACTTTGTAGGCGGTGAAACCGTCATCGACATCGCGTTCAATGGCGTCAACCCAACGTCATAAGCGAGACTCACATGACCACCGAGACGCAAGTCGCCCCCGACATTCCCCAGGACGTCCCGCAAGGCTTCGAGCCGCTGTTCCGCAAGAGCCCGCTGACCGAACCCTGGGAGCCGCTGTACCAGAAGACGACCGAGCGGTCCGTCGTCATCGGTTTGCGCCTGGCAAGGCCGCACACCAACGGCCGCGGCCTGATCCATGGCGGGCTGATCGCAGCGCTCGCCGACAACGCGATGGGCTATAGCTGCGGCCAGGCCACCGGCTGGACCACCTCGTATGTGACGATCTCGCTGACGGTCGATTTCGTCGGCTCCGCCAATGTCGGGCAGTGGCTTTCAATCGAGAGCGACGTGATCAAGACCGGCAGCACGATCTGCTTCGCCCAAACCCTGATCAAGGCCGACGGCGTGACGATCGCGCGCGCCAGCGGCACCTTCCGCGTAGTGCCGAAGAAGCCGCCGGTAAGCTAGGCGCTTTCGCGGGAAGCTATCTGAAATGCCAGTCGGTGATCTCGGTGACGAGATCGATGAAGGTCCGCACCTTGGCCGACAGCAGCCGTGACGTCGGGTAGACGACATGGATCGGCACCGGCGGCTGCTCGAACGCGGCCAGCACGATTCGGACCCGCTTGGCTTTCAGCGATTCGGCGGCCTGATAGGCCATCACCCGGGTCAGCCCGCCGTCCTGCTCGACGAACTGGATGGCGGCATCCGAGCTGTTGCTGGTGAAGCGCGGCGTCGGCGTAATCCGGATCTCCTGGCCATCTTCCACGAAGCGCCAATCCGGCACGGCCGTCACGGCGCCGAACTGGATGGTGTCATGGTTGGCGAGGTCCGACGGCCGTTTCGGCTCGCCACGGAGCTTGAGATAGCCGGCCGAGGCCACCACGATCCGGCGCATCTGGCCGACATGCCGCGCCACCAGCGTCGAGTCAGGCAGGTGCCCGAGCCTGACCGCGAGGTCGACGCCGTCCTCGACGAGGTTGATCCGGCGATCCGATAGCCGCAGATCAACGCCGACATCGGGGTAGCGTTTCAGATAGGCGGACACGACCGGGCTGACATGCAGCCGCCCGAAGCCGAACGGCGCCGAGATCACCAGGCGGCCTTCGGGGCGGGTGCGCTCGCTCTCGACCGCGTCCTCGGCCTCCTCGACGTCGGCGAGAATCCGCCGCGCCCGCTCCAGATAGCGCGAGCCGGCATCGGTCAGGGTGACCTGCCGCGTGGTCCGTTGCAGCAGCCGCGCGCCAAGCCGCTCCTCCAGCGCCGCGATCAGCCGGGTGATTGCAGAGGGCGACAGGCCGAGCTTGCGCGCGGCGGGGGCAAACCCCTCGAGGTCCGCCACCGCGACGAAGGCCTGCATGGCGTCGATCCGGTCCATGGCACTATTGCATAATCGGCAACAGTGAAGTGTCAATTCACAAGATTGCTTGCGATCCGGAAATATCCATCTTGAGATCCGAGGACGGCCGCTTTGCCGCCCATCGCGGGAGGCTCAGATGTCAGAGGTTCGCAGCTCTTCGAGCGACGTCGGGTTCACCCCGGCGGTGAAGGATGTCCAGGCCCGCAAGGGCTCGCGCGCAAGCTATGCCGAGGTCGAGGCGCGTGGCGGCTGGCAGACCGAGATCGACGAGAACCTCGCAGCCTTCCTCGCCAACACCAACAGCTTCTATCTCGCCACCGCCTCGGCGGAAGGACAGCCCTACATCCAGCATCGCGGCGGGCCGAAGGGCTTCATCAAGGTGCTCGACAAGCACACCATCGCGTTCGCCGATTACAGCGGCAACCGGCAGTTCATCACCCAGGGCAATCTCTCGGAGAACCCGAAGGCCTATATCTTCGTGATGAACTACGCGTACCGGCAACGCGTGAAGATCTGGGGCGAGGCGCGCGTCGTCGAGGACGATCCGGCGCTGACGCGTTCGCTGATGCCGCAAGGCTATCGCGCGCGGCCCGAGCAGGTGATCCTGTTCACGGTCGCGGCGTGGGACACGAATTGTCCGCAGCATATTCCGCAGAAGTTCGACGCCGCCGACGTCGCGCAAGCCCTCGCCTCGCGCGACCAGCGCATCGCCGAGCTCGAGGCGGAGCTCGCCGCGCTGAAGGGCGAGCCCGCTACGCCGGTCTAAGCGGCCTGTTGCTGCAACGGCGCCCAGGCGAACTCCGGATAATATTGCTGCATCATCCGCCCGACATAGGCGGTGAGATTGTCGAACTTCTCGGTGCGCTCGCGCAGCGGCGAATCGAAGAACGGCGTGAGGATTCCCGCCAGCGCGCCGAACGCGGTGGCGTCGGTGCCGCAGGGAGCATTGCCCATCAGATAGGGCTTGTCGCCGAGCTGCACCGACAGCGCAAACAGCGAGCGAAGCGCGAGATCGACATCCTCGTCGGGGCCGTGGCGGCCAAGCCCGCTCAAGAGATAATTCTCGGCAACGCGAAACTGGGCGTCCTCGCGCATCTTGTCGCGCAGATGATCGGGCGCGCCGTCGAAGAAATGCGCCGGCCCCTTGGCGAAATTGATGTCGTCGACCCAGCGCGCGCCGACCAGCGCCCAGTAGACGTGATGCTCGATCATGCGCTCGAACGCCCAGGCCTGGGCGCGCGCCTGCAGGCTCAGCGGCGCATCGAAATCGAAGCCGTATTTGCCCTCGATATGGGCGCGGATGAAGGTCGAATCGGCGATCGTCTCGCCGTCATCGGTGATGAACGGCAGCTGGCCCTTGGGAGAGGCCGGCGGCATCGCCTTTTCCTTGGTGTAGGCAAGCCCGGCCATCTTGAGCTGGACCTCGGTCTTGGTCACGAAGGGGCTGATTTCCGGCAGACCGAAGCCCGTGCCAAAGCCAAAAAGCGTAATCATATGAAGCTCCCGATCGCCTGTGGACGTGAATTGAAGCTAGCCGCCCCCTGCTGCCAGCATGGTGTCAGCAGCAGTGGCATTCACTGTCGAGCGGGCCGACCGGTGCGAGGCGGCGAACCGCCTCGCGAACCCGCTTGACCAGCCGTGCCCGCCCGTAGGACCAGGCGGTGCCGATCGACTGTGCGATCAGCGCGACCAGGGCCCAGCGCAGGTCGCCGGAGGTGGAGTAGACCGTGACCATTTGTTCCAGCGCGAAGCTCTGCGCCTGCCGGAAACCGAGTTCATCAAGATTCGTCATGGACAAATTCCCTTCACTTGAGGTGTTGTCCTGATATAGCCCCCACCTGCTGCCAACATGCTGTCAGCAGCAGTGACAGGGGACGCGAAAAAGGCGACAGGTCGAGACACCCCAAGATCCGTCAAGACACTCGTCAAGAGAGCGATCCAGAGAGTTGCCGAGAGAACTGCCGAGAGAATTGCCATGCGACGCGCCGACCGGCTGTTTCAGATCATCCAGGTGCTCCGCCGCACCCGTAAGCCATTGACCGCAGATGCGATCGCAGCCGAGCTCGAGACCTCGAAGCGGACCATCTATCGCGACATCGCCAGCCTGATCGAGCAGCGGGTGCCGATCCGCGGCGAAGCCGGCATGGGCTATATTTTGGAGAAGGGCTTCGACCTGCCGCCCTTGATGCTGACACCGGACGAGATCGAGGCCTGCGTGCTCGGCGCGCAATGGGTGGTCGGCCACGCCGATCCCGCGCTGGCGCGGGCGGCCGAGGATCTGATGGCCAAGATCGCCGAGACCGTGCCGGACCGCCTGCGGCCGTTCGTGCTGGAGCCCGCAAGCCGCGCCCGCTCCGCCTGGAACCGGGAGCCCGACCGCATCGACATGGTCCGGACCCGCAGCCAGATCCACGAGGGCAAGAAGATCACGCTGAACTATCGCGACGAGCATGGCCGCGATAGCGAGCGCACCATCTGGCCGATCGCGGTCGGCTATCACGAGGCGGTGCGGCTGCTCGCCGCCTGGTGCGAGCTGCGCAAGGATTTCCGCAGCTTCCGCACCGACCGCGTGGTCACGGCGGTGTATCACGACGAGAAATATCCGGAGCGGCGCGACCTGCTCAGGGCACGCTGGCGGCGCAGCCTGGTGTGGGAAGCACCCAAAGATACCTGATAAGGACACCTGATGGCCGGCGACGCAATCGATGCGGCGGGCGATAGCCCGTGCCAGTCCTGCGGCGCCTGCTGCAGCTATTCGGAGAACTGGCCGCGCTTCACGATCGAGGACGATGCGCAGCTCGATCTGATCCCGGCGCAATACGTCAATGCACGACAATCGGGGATGCGCTGCGACGGCGACCGCTGCTCGGCGCTGTCGGGGAAGATCGGAGAGGCAACGCGCTGCGTGGTCTATGCGGTGCGGCCGGAGGTGTGCCGGACCTGCCAGCCGGGCGACGCCGAATGCGCGATGGCGCGGCGCCGGCACGGGCTGCCGCTCATCCCGAGCGCGCAGCCGATTTGATCGCGCGCTTTAGGCTGTCACCCTGTCGGTGACGTCTTCGTCGTCGAGCTCGTCATCGACAACGGGCGCGAAGCTCGACAGCGGCTTGGTCGACAGCGTGATCGGCTTGCGGCCGCCATGCGACACGGTCGCTGCGCGAGCCGGCTCGCGCGACAGCGCGTACAGCGTCGACCCGACACGGCCGCCGGAATTGACCAGCTCCCATTCGCTGCAGCTCGACGCGATCGCGAGTGCGAGTGCGTGCAGGTGGCTGCGGCGATAGCAGAACAGCGCCAGCCTCGCCCTGACGTCGGGCGCGACATTGGCAACCAGCAGCGAAAGCCCGTTCGGATTGGCGCGGTACATCTGGCCGAGCAGGTCGTCCGCAACCGGGCAGGCATCGTTCTCAAAGGCGTCGCGGCTTGAAAACATTTGCAAATCCCCCTCGATCGGGAAGATGCCGCGCAATCCTCTAACGAAAGGTTAACCACGGCTCCCGGTCGTCTTCGGAGCGGCTTGCCCGTTGCACGCGAATCACATCCGCCCGCCGCGGGCGGACGGTTGGTTGCTCGAAATGAAGGAAAGGCCGTCCGTCAGCCGCTCAGTTCGCCGCCATGTAGATCGACAGTGCGAAGCCGGTGAGATGGTGCAGGGCCTGGTCGACCCCGATCAGGGTCCAGAACCAGGGATGGCCGGACTCCAGCGTCACGCCGAAATGCGAGGCGCAGTATCCCTTGCAGCGATCGACGATGATGTGGATCACGAAGTCGATGAACGCGACGTACCAGAACCGCGGCGCCACCACCAGGATCAGCGCCAGCGCGACCGCGAGATGGACCAGGCAATGCGCCAGCAGCGGCATGGCCCAGCCGGTCTTCTGGTCCTTGCCGATCGCCATCCAGGCGTTCTGCAGCATGAAGTCGGCGATGATGTGCTTCGCGGTGAGAAGCAACATCCATCCCATCAGCGCACCAACCGACACCGACGATGACATGGCAGGAAACAACAAGCTGACGCCCTTTACCTTCGATGAATGTGATTGCAAGAAATCCGGGTCAGGCCGTCAGCACAATTGCGCAAACCGATGCGTGTCTCATTTATGACATCTCCGGCAACGGAATGCACCTGCGGCTGGCGCGAAAATCACATCCCCCTTCAGCCGTCGATAGTGGCGATGGTCATGTCGCATCGCGGCGCAGATCGGCCGCAGTCAAGGTTACGGAAGCCGGCCGGTTTGCATTCCTGCCGGGGAGGTATATCGTCGACCATGCAGGAAATTTTCGTTCTTTTATAGTCATTTACCGATTCACCGGGCAGCGCCGATCCGGTTGCGGGTGGCCCGGACGGGTGATGAGCCAGGTAATCAGCCATGAGTGCCGAAGCCCCCTCGCCTGCGCCAACGCCGACACGCCCGCCGGCCGCCAAGAGCAACCGCGCGCAGATCATCGTCTTCACCCTGCTGACGCTGCTGTTGAGCGCGGTCACCGTGGTCGGCGGCCGGCTCTGGCTGCGCAATTCGGAAACGCTGGTGGTCGCGGTCGGCGACGCCGGCGGTCCGGAGGCCAGGTTCGCCGCCAAGCTCGCGACCGTGCTGAAGACCAACTCGTCGCGGCTGCGGCTGAAGATCGCGCCAAATCCCGACAACGCCAAGGCGCTGGCGCAATTCGATCGCCGCGACGCCGCGCTTGCCGTGCTGCGCACCGATGCAAGGGTGCCGCCGCGCGCCCGTGCCATCGCGATCCTCGAACATGACGTGGTGCTGGTGCTGAGCCCCGGCGGCAAGAAGATCAAGTCACTGTCCGAGCTCAAGAAGAAGCGGGTCGCGGTGGTCGGCGACGGCGAGAACAGCGTGAATTTCGTCCGCAGCGCGCTCGAGATTTCCGACAGCCCGGAAGCGGCGCAGCGGGTCCAGCAGGCGCCGCCGAACACGCCGTTCGACAAGCTGTTCGCTTCGGGCTTTGGCGCCGTCGTCGCGATCGAGCATGCCTCGAAGATCGTGAAGGACAAGACCTACGAGCAATATGCCAAGCGCTCCGGCAGCTTTACGCTGAACGCGATCGATTCCGCCAAGGCGCTGGCACGCAAATATCCGGCAATATCGGAGGAAACCGTCTCGACCGGCATGCTGTCGTCCTCGCCGGCGATCCCCGATGACGACGTCGACACCATCGGGCTGGAATGGCTGCTGGTGGCGCAATCCTCGATGTCCACGACGACGGCCGCCGAGCTCGCCCGCATCGTCTACGAGAACAAGTCCGAGCTCGCGCTCGACGACGGCTTCGCCTCCAAGATCGAGCCGGCGGCGACCGACAAGGACGCCTTCATCGTCGCCCATCAGGGCGCCGCCGAATACATCAACGACGACACCAAATCATTCATGGATCGCTACAGCGACGTGATGTATCTCGGCGCCGCCGCGCTCAGCATCATCGGTTCGATCTTCGCCGCGGTCTACACCAAGATCACCCGCGTCGCGCCGGAGAAGGCCAGCGAGCTGGCGACCCGGATCCTCGACATCGGCGAGCGCGTCGAGCACACCACCTGTGCCGAGGATCTCGACCAATTGCAGGACGAACTCGAGGCGATCCTGCGCGGCGCGGTGATCGGCCTGCGCGACGGCACCGTTTCCGGCGACGGGATGGACACGTTCAAGCTCGGCTACGAGCTGGTCCGCGACGAGATCGCGCTGCGCCGCGATCACCTCAAGCGCCACCCGGCGACGGCGGACGACAATCTCGTGGTGGTGAAGACCGCGAACGGGTGAGGCGCGGCCCCTGGTTGCGCCGCGTATAGAGCTGTCGTGCCTGCGAAAGCAGGGACCCATACGCCGCGGCGGAAGTTGTGAACGTGACTCGTCGTTCCAGCGTCGCGCAGTAATCAGCGTTGGTGGTTATGGGTCCCTGCTTTCGCAGGGACGACATCGCATGTGTGGCGCGGCCAGTGTACATCCGCGCTCTCGCGACGCGGCCCGTCAGCCCGCCACCGCATCCGGCGGCGTCACGCCGGCGTCGAGCTGCCGTCCCTCGTGATCCATATGCAGGTAGTTCGGATTGAACAGGCCGGCGCGCATCAGCCGGTCGAGATTGGGGACGGCGAGCGTCTTTCCCTTGAGCACGATCAAGCCGCCGGCGCGCAGCTCCTGCAGCGTACGGTTGACGTGGACCTTGGAGAGGCCGGTCGCGTCGGCGAGATCGCTCTGGGTCAGCGGGAAGTCGCAGCTGTCGCCCTGGGTCAGGCCGGCGAGGCGCAGACGAAGCCAGATCTCGCAGAGCAGATGGGCCATCCGCTCCAGCGCCGTGCGCTGGCCGAGGCTCATGGTCCATTCGCGCTGGATCGCCGCGTTGACCAGGGTCTCCCACCAGAATGCGGTGACGATACGCGGATGGCCGGCCGCGACCTTATCGAAGAATTCGCGCGAGAGATCCGCGATCGACACCGCGGTGATGGTCCCGATCGAATGATCCATCTCGCGCAGGATGAAGATGTTCACATCGCAGATATCGCCGGGCAGGAAGAACGACACCACTTGGCGCCTGCCGTCCTCGAGCTGCTTGTAGCGGTAGGCCCAGCCCGACAGGATCAAATGAACATCCTTCGGCTTCTCGCCTTCGCGGACGATGTCGACGCGCGGACCAAAATGCCGCACACGCTCGGTCGACGCGCGATTGAGAATGACATGGTCTACCGGCGAAAGCCGTACAAAGTGCTCCAATTTCCGGACTAGCGACGCCAACGACATTGATCTCCCCGCATGCTTAATCGGGTAACTGCCGGGCCGCTTTCAATAACGTATGTTACATTGCACAGCTATTGACGTGTGTTCACTAGTGTACAGACGCTTAACGACGTAACGGTTACGTCTTCAAGCGGCGTACAACTCGGCTAATTCGGCCGAAGCGCAGTGCCTTCGGGGTATCGCCGTTCAGACAAACGGCACGCCGTAATAGTCATTTACGGCGCGTGTGGTGCCGATATCGGCCCAATTCCAGTCCCGCTCGCTGCCGTATTTCGGCGCGCCGCGCAGCTGACTCTCGGTCACGCCGGTGACATAGCCGCCCAGCCTGGTGTCATATTTGAGCGCTTGCCAGGGCAGCGGATAATGGTCGTTGCCGAGCCCGAGGATGCCACCGAAACCGAGCACCGCATAGGATACCCGACCGCTCTTCTTGTCGATCATCACGCGCTCGATCGAACCGATCTTGCGCTCGTCCGATCCATAGACTGCGGTACCCTCGACCTTGTCGCTGCCGATCAGGTTTCCGAGCTCCCTCTCATCCGTCACCATATCAGTTCTCCATCGACCACCGAAAGATCCCTCGGGCCAACGATGGCGCAGGGATCATCGTTCCTGTCGCATTGCCGCGGCTGCTGCACAGCGAAAGCCATTCAGCCCGTCGGCGGCTCGCCGCCATCGTCTGATGACATGCCCGACCCCGGCGTCTTGTCGGCGTCGTTCAATTTCGGATCCCGCGTCGCTTCGCGCGTCTGCGGCTTTCGCTTGTCGGTCTTCTGCGCGGTTTGTGCGCGCGGCTTGTCGGCAGGCTGTTCCTGGCCTTTGTCGTCCTTGATGATGCCGTGATTGGAATGCGCCACGTCTGACCTCCCTGAAGGTATGCGGGCCCCGGCGACGAAATTCGCCGAGGCCCGTCACCAGAGTGGTCCACCGCCTTTCGGGGAGCAAAGCAGCGAACACGTGGGCCTTACGCATGGCGCACGAGATCGTTCCTGCGGTCCTGACGTCGATTTCGCATGGGCCGATGTCATGGGTTAACGACGGCCTCCGGGAACATGCCTAGTATCACTGGTTCCGGCTCGGAGGCGGCATGATCAAGAAGAAGCGCAACAGGTCACGGCCTCCCGGATCGTTCGAAGACCGCCTGCAGAAATTCGCCGAGGATTCGCGCATTGCAGCACGCAAGCTGCCGCCGGGGCGGGAACGCGAAGCGCTGATGAAGAAGGTCCGACAGACCGAGGCGACAATGGAAGTCAGCGATTCGCTGACGCTCCGCAAATAGCCGCGAGTCGAAAGAGCCGCGAAGGGAGAGCTGCGATGATCGAGGAACGATTTGATTCACGTACGCTCGCTGCGATGAACTTCGCGCTCGACCAGGTCTGCGCCGGCGCGCTGCACGGCGAGGAACATGGCACCCGCCGGCGCGTTGCCCGATACATCATCAAGTGTGCCAAGAGCGGCAGGACGACGCTCTCCGAGCTCATCGAAGCCGGACAGCAGGCGTTGACCAAGGTCACCGCTGCGGCGGGATAAGCGCAACCTGCCCTGCTGCAACCTGCCCTTCTCCTGGCCCCTAGCAAAGGCAGCTTTGCATGCGCATTGCAATCAGCATCGGCCTGCTGGTGCTTCTCGCCGCCGTCGGCGCCTACGCCTATGAAGGACTCACGGTAGACGCTCCGATCCCCACCTATGGCGTCGTCCTGTTCACGATCGGAGTTGCGGTTCTGGCCGCGGTCTGCATCGGCCTGATGGGCCTGCTGTTCTATTCCAGCCGCCACGGCTACGACGAGCCGCCGCACATGAAGCGGTAGGCCGAGTTCGAAAAGCAGCGCGTAACGTCGCCAGACCCGTCATCCTGAGGAGCGCGTAGCGCGTCTCGAAGGATGAATCGGCCACCAGTCGGGCCGTCGACCCTTCGAGACGGCCGCTGCGCGGCCTCCTCAGGGTGACGGTGATGAATTTTTCACCGTCATTGCGAGCGAAGCAACCCATGGCGCCGCAAGTCGCGGCATGGATTGCTTCGTCGCTCCGCTTCTCGCAATGACGTGGATGGGCTGACGCTAGGGTGACGGTGATGGATTTGCCGGCACGCGGGCGCGGATCTCGGCGATCTTGCGCTTCAGCGCGGCCTGCCGCGGATCCGGCATGATGGCGGCCCGGGCTTCGGTGATGGCGGCGGCCAGATCGGGCAGCGCCAGCACGCCGTCGAAGGTCGGCTTGACCAGCCCGTCGATGATCACGTGCCAATCCGCGATGCCCTGACGATAGGGATCGCCGTAGCCCCGGATCATGGTTGCGGTCTCTGCGACGGCCGAAGCTGCGCTCGGCTGCTTGGTCAGGCTGCGGTCGATCATGTGCAGCCAGCGCTCCACCCAGACCCGCTCCTTGGCGTAGCGGCCCGAGAACAGCCGCCAGCGCTTCAGCCCCGCCTCGATCCTGAGCCGGCGAATGCTGAAGCGGTTGTTGGCGCTGAAGCGGATCGAGACCCGGCGGCGGCGCCAGCCGAACTGATCGAGCACGGCAAGAATCGGATCGGCGACCATTGCCGGCAAGGCGTCGATCAACTCGTCGAGGCGCAGCTTCTTGACGTCGTCGGCCGAGCGCGCCACAGGACCGCCCGTCGCGTGGACTTCGCCGAGCTTGAGCTGCGCGATGCGGATCGCGTCCTCATAGGCCATCCGCTCGGCCATCAGCCGCGCGATGTCGGCCAACAGCGCATCGTCGACGCCGCGGCGGCCGACGAAGCGCTTGAGCCGGTCGATATAGAGCTGGGCGTAGCTCGTGCTCTGATAGGCGATCAACTGGTGGATGGCCTCGGTGACCGCGGGCCCGAGGTGGTCCGGGCAGGCTTCGGGCAGCACCGGCGGCCCCTCGTCCTCGTCGCCGATGATATCGGCGAACAGGTAACGAAGCGAAGCCAGCAGGCTGTCGTCATCCGGCACTGCGGCGCCTCCAGAACTCGTCACCGGGCTCATGCAGGTTTGGGCTCCGCGACCTGTGGGCTGGCGTGCTGCGCGAGCCGCTGCTCGAGCGTCGCGATATTCTCGAACAGGCGGGCGCTGGCCAGACGCAGGAAGTAGAAGCCGAACGCCGGGTTCTGGACGTAGAGCTGCTCGACCTGGTCATAGGTCACCGACAGTATCATGCCGGTCTCGACGCACTCCAGCGTCTGGGTTCGGGTGTTCGACGGCGACAGCATGCCGAACTCGCCGACCAGAGCGCCGACCGGCAGCTCGATGCCGGACTCGACCAGGCGGAAGCGGCCGCTGACGATGTAGAACATGCTGTCGGCCTTCTCGTCCTTGTAGAACAGGACTTCGCCCGCCGCGACTTTGCGTTCCGTCGTGAACGGCCTCAGCCAATCCATCGACAGATCGCTGTTGACCGATTTCTTCACGTTGCGGACCAGCTGCAGCATCTGGTGCAGACGATAGGTGTTCACCGGCAGCAGCACGGCATGCAGGATCAGCGTCGCGTAATTGTGGGTCGGGACCGCGGTCGCGATCAGGATGATGTTGGTCAGGATGGCGAACACGCGCAACGGGATCATGGTGCGCATCGACAGCGTGGCGACCACGAAGATCGATGCGAAAAAACTGCCGGCGGCGCCGGCGTGCTGCGCGAGATGTGAGGTATCCATCGGAAACCAGCCAATTCTCAAGAAGTGAATAAGATCGTCTTATTAGTCGCTTCATTCCTGCTCAGGTTGCCTGCTCAGGCTGCCTTGCTCGGGGTTGCCCGCCCGGGTCGCATAGCTATCGCGTTCGTCAGCATCCCTGATATACGGGGAAAAAGCGACGATTTGTCTGATTTCTCACATTCGCGGACGCAAAATCGAGCCAACATGGTTAGGCCATTTAGGCCATTCGTCCAATGAACGGACCGGCCGCTGAATGGGTGCCGCCAGCCTGCGCGTTGACGGCCTCGGCCGGGAGAGGCAGTTTGTGACTGCGGCTCCGCCAGCGCAGAGCCCTCCATTCCAGCAGTTCATCGACAGGCAAGCCCCGTATTGATGTCCAAGCCGCTCGTCCTTCCGGCCTTGACGCGCTTCGTTTCCGCCACCGCCGGCCGCAACATGACCAGGGCGGCCTATGTCGCGGTCACGGTCGGCGTCGCCATGATGACGCTGCTGACGGTCGCGCCGGCCTATGACGCGGTCCCGCACTGGGTCGATGCGCTGCTGTGGACTTGCCTTGCCTATTTCGTGTTCGAGTGGCTGGTGCGGCTGCGCCACATGCGGCGGCAGGACAAGCTCTGGTTCTATCAGCTGTCCAGCGCCGGCATCGTCGATGCGATCGGCGCGCTGGCGGTGCCGCTGGCGCTGCTCGCCGGCCTCGAACCGAAGACCGCATGGCTGCTCGGCGTGCTCTGGGTGCTGAAGGTGGTGCCGGGCATTCCCGGCCTGCGCCAGCTCCGGCGGGTGCTGGTGGTGGAGTCCGGGCCGCTGCTCAGCGTGCTGGTGATCTTCCTGATGGTGGTGTTCCTGGCCTCCGTCGCCGAGTACTATCTGGAGCGGGACGTGCAGCCGCAGACTTTCGGCAGCGTGCCGGCGGCGCTGTGGTGGGCGGTGGTGACGTTGACCACGACCGGCTATGGCGACGTGGTGCCGATCACCCCGCTTGGCCGCGTGGTCGCCGCCATGGTGATGATCTCAGGCCTCGGCGTGTTCGGGCTGTGGACCGGTATCCTGGCGACCGGCTTTGCCAACGAGACCCGCCGCGACAATTTCCTGAAAACCTGGGAGACGGTCAGCAAGGTGCCGTTCTTCGCGCATCTCGGCCCGGCCGCGATCGCCGACGTCACCCAGATGCTGCGGACCATGGACCTGCCGCCGCGCACCATGATCATCCGCAAGGACACCAATGGCGACTGCATGTACTTCGTCGCCGCCGGCGAGGTCGAGGTCGACCTGCCCGGGCGCAAGGTGAAGCTCGGCGAAGGCGCGTTCTTCGGCGAGATGGCACTGCTCGGCAACGCCAAGCGCGGCGCCAGCGTCTCGACCAGCAAGGTGACCCGGCTGCTGGTGCTTGACCTGGTCGATTTCCGCCTGTTGATGGCAAGACACCCCGATCTCGCCGAGACCATCGACGCCGAGGCGAAGCGGCGGGAACGCGAGAATCAATGATGGAGACCAAGATGGCTGACGCGGCCGACACCGCCAGCGGACCCGTGCTCGAAATATCAGGCGCGCGCGCCACGATCCGCCTCAACCGGCCGAAGCACCTCAACCGCCTGCAGGCCGAGGATCTCGGCGAGCTGTTGAAACTGTTCGACGCGATCGAGGCCGATCCCGCGATCCGCGTGCTGGTATTGACCGGAACCGGCCGCGCGTTCTCAGCCGGCTACGACCTCAACTCGGTGGCCGAGCGCGCGGTGAGCGCGAACGAGCAGCAGAGCGCGGGCTCGGCGTTCGAGGTCGTGGTCAACCGCCTCGAGGATTTGAGCGTGCCGACGATCTGCCGGCTCAATGGCGGCGTCTATGGCGGCTCGACCGATTTGGCGCTGGCCTGCGACTTCCGCGTCGGCGTCGACACCGCCGAGATGTTCATGCCGGCGGCGCGGCTCGGGCTGCACTATTACAAGAGCGGCATCCAGCGCTATGTCACGCGACTCGGCGTCGACAACGCCAAGATGCTGTTCCTGACCGCGCAGAAGATCTCGGCGCCGGAGATGCTGCGGATCGGCTATCTCACCGCGATGGTGTCCCCCGACGTGCTCGACGAAGAGGTCGACAGGCTGGCGACGATCCTGGCCGGCAATGCGCCGAAGGCGATGGCCGGCATGAAGCGCGCGATCAACGAATTCGCCCGCGGCGAACTCGACGCCGCCGCCGCCGACCAGCGCCACCGCGACAGCATGCGCGGCGACGAGATCAAGGAAGGCATCAAGGCGTTCGCCGAAAAGCGGCCGCCGCGGTTTTAGGTCGGCCGCGCTCCAACTACCGTCACCCTGAGGAGCCGCGGAGCGGCGTCTCGAAGGGTCGACGGCCCCACTGTGGCCGTGCATCCTTCGAGACGCGCTACGCGCTCCTCAGGATGACGGGGCTGGCGGTGTGCTATTCGGCACGATCGCTCGCTGAATCCCCTCACACCCGCTTGCTCCGCATTGCGCGGGTCTGCGCGATGTCGGGGTCCGCGGCGAGCGCCTGGTAGCGCTTGCTGTCGACGGCGACGATGGCGATGCGGCCTTCGGCGTCGGCGTGAACGCCCCAGCCGAAGCGTTTGCCGAGCGGCGAGGCGCGCATGCAGGCCTGGCCTTTCGAGAAGAACGCCTCGCGGGCCGCGCTGCGTTCTTTCTTCGTCGCCTTCGCACCGAGCGCGCGGCCGGCCGCCGACGTCGCGAACACCACATCGTCGGAGGTGTATTTGTAGGGCGCGCCGGCAAGCATGGCGTATTGCAGCGTGCCCACTGTCGGCTTGCCGCCATGGGGCCGCGGCTCCTCGCCGACGCGCGCGGGGCAATCCTCCGCGACACGGATGAAGGTGTTGACGACGTTGGTGGTGTGGATCTCCTTGACCATAGCCGATCGTATCATAGGCCGGCCGCCGCGGCATGCGCCGCCGCCATGTCCTGGTCGGCGGCCGTGATGCGCTGGAACGCCGGGCGCGCGGTGATGCGCTCGACGTAGCGGACGAAGACATCCCGTTTGGGCACGATGCCGAACGTCATGGTCCAGGAGAGCGCGATGCCCCAGAGGATGTCAGCCGCCGTGGTCTGATCGCCAAGCAGATAGGGTCCCTTGGCGAGCTGCGCCTCGAGCGCGCCCAGCATGGTGTCGTAATCGGCATAGGGCGACTGGGTGATCGGCGCCGGCTCGCGCTTCATGAAATGGTCGATCACGGCCGGCTCGAACGATGAGCCGTAATAGGCGATCCAGCGCAGGTAGGGGCCGCGGCGCGGGTCATGCAGCGCCGGCGTCAGGCCGGCCTGCGGAAACAGATCGGCGAGATAGATGAAGATCGCGACCTGCTCGGTGACCAGCGCGTCGCCATGGCGGATCGCCGGCACCTTGCCGAGCGGATTGATGGCGAGATAGGCGGCCTTGCGCTGCTCGGCCGCCTTCATGTTGAGGATGTGCAGATCGTAGGGCGCGCCGAGCTCCTCAAGCAGCACGCGGGTGCCGGTGGCGCGGCTTTGCGGCGAGTAATACAGCGTGACGCGGTCGATGGGAGCAGCGGTGGTCATGGGCGATCTCCTTGCGCCGTCAGGGCATGGTCCCCTTATGTCCGCCTATACCTGACATCTTGTGTCAGGTATGATCGGACCATGCGCGCGAGCCGGCTGTTTTCTATCCTCACCACCCTGCAGGCGCGGGGACAGGTCACCGCGCCCGAGTTGGCGGAGGCTAATGAGGTCTCAGTGCGCACCATCTATCGCGACATCGACGCGCTCGCCGCCGCGGGCGTCCCCGTCTACGCCGACCGCGGCGCCGAGGGCGGCTATCGGCTGCTCGACGGCTATCGGGTGCGGCTGAACGGGCTATCGCAGGGCGAAGCCGAGGCGCTGTTCATGGCCGGCCTGCCCGGCCCCGCCGCCGCGCTCGGCCTCGATACGGCGATGTCGGCGGCGCAGAGCAAATTGATGGCGGCGCTGCCGGAGAATTTGCGACCCAACGCACGGGGCATGCAGCAGCGCTTCCATCTCGACGCGCCCGGCTGGTTCGGCGAGACCGAGGAGCCGAAGCACCTGCGCGCCATCGCCGGCGCCGTGCTGCGCGAAAATCTGATCGAGATCCGCTACCAGAGCTGGAAGGCCGAGAAGCGGCGACGCGTGGCGCCGCTCGGCCTCGTGCTGAAGGGCGGCAGCTGGTACCTCGCCGGCCTCGTCGACAACAGCGTGCGCAGCTATCGTGTCGCACGGGTGCTGGACTGCACGGTGCTGGAGACGCCGTTCGCGCGGCCGGCGGATTTCGACCTCGCCGGCTATTGGCGCGCCTCGATCGAGCGGCTGGAGGCCGAGCTGCATCCGAACCAGGCCACGGTGCGGCTGTCGCCGCTCGGGCTCAAGCTGTTCGATGCGCTGGCGCATCCTTACGTCAAGGCGCGGATGCGGCTCACCGATGGCACCGATGCCGACGGCTGGCGCGTCGCCACCATGCCGGTCGGCAAGACGGTGTGGCATGCCGCGACCGAATTGCTGCGGCTCGGCGCCGAGGCCGAGGTGATCGCGCCTGACGGGCTGCGCGAGAAGATGGCCGAGCTGACCGGCGCGATGGCCGCGCGCTATGTGGATGCACCGCCGCGCCGGGCCATGGCGGGACGCAAGCGCTGAGTCGTTATTTGAGCATGATCTTTCTCGGAAAACCGCTTCGCACTTTTCCGGATCATGCTTAGTACCGGCTGTCCGAACTGATCACGAAGCGGTCGAGAAAATTGACCGGCAGGATCTCGAACTTGTCCAGCGTCAGCGTAATCCCGGTCACGAAATCGACGCCCTTGATCGTGCCCTCGAGGTCGATCCGCCGGCCGCGGCGCAGGCCGCGCGTTTCCGGATGTTGCTCGATGTCGATATAGGCATAGATCGGATTGTCGAGCCGGGAATGACGGTGCCAGCCGCGCTGCAGGAAACTGAATTGCAGCACCGAGCCCGCGCCCCAATCGATCGCGTCGAAGAAGCGCGTCTTCCAGGCAACGGGCTGTCCCAGATAATGCGCGGCGACGTAGGCGTCGCGCTCGAGCGCGGGCAGACGGTGCAGTTGCCAGCTGATCTCCGCCGGCGCCAGGGAGGCGTTATTCGCCATTGTTGTTCTTGTCGTTCTTCTTGTCGCGTCTTCTTGTCCTCGGCGGGAGGAAGCGCCCCGCCTTGGGGAAAATTATACATCCACAAATGTGACAGTATCCGCCACGGTCGCGCGCGAGGTGCGGTAGCTGTTCACCTTGTGCGCATGATCCGCATAGCCGAACGAGATGCCGCAGACAACCCGGCGGTCATCGGCCAGGTTGAAATGGCGGCGGATCAGGCCGGAATGGCGCGCGATCGCGGCCTGCGGAATGGTGCCAAGCCCGAGCGCCTGCGCGGCCAGCATGAAGTTCGAGACATAGCCGCCGCAGTCGACCGCGCCATAGATGCCGAGCGGCTCATTGGTATGGATCACGGCAATGTGCGGCGCGCCGAAGAAATTGTAGTTCTCCAGCGCCTGCTTGGCATACGCCGCTCTGTCGCCGCGCGCGATGCCCAGCGTGTTGTAGAGCTGGAAGCCGCTTTCGCGGCGGCGCTCCAGATACACCCCGACATATTCGCGCGGCGGCGTGAAATCATAATCATCGCCAAGGCCGCGCGAGGCCTCGGCGTAGATCGCCTTGCGGAACCGCTCCTTGGCTTCGCCGGAGACGATCAGCACCTGCCAGGGCTGGCTGTTGCACCAGGACGCGGTGCGCTGCGCGGTCGCGAGCACATGTTCGATCGTCTCGCGCGGTACCTCGCGCGGCTGGAACGCGCGCACCGAGTAGCGCTCGTTGAGCAACTCCTCGAGCGCGCCGATGCGGTCTTCGGTCGCGTAACGCGCGCCGGGTGTTTTCGCGTCCATGCTGTTCTCCTTTTTTCGTCATTCCGGGGCGATGCGAAGCATCGAACCCGGAATCTCGAGATTCCGGGTTCACGCTTCGCGTGCCCCGGAATGACGACTAGCCCCGCCCCTTGGTCAGGATCTTGTTGTAGGGCACGTCCTTGTCGACCCGAATGTCGCCGGGCAGACCCAGCACGCGCTCGGCGATGATGTTGCGCAGGATCTCGTCGGTGCCGCCGGCGATGCGCATCGAGGGCGACGACAAGAGCATCTGCTGGAACTGGCCGTTGGCCTGCTCCTCATCGGTGCCGGTGAGGCTGCCCGCCGCGCCTTCCAGATCCATCGCGTAGGTCGCGATGTCCTGCAGCATCAGGCCGGAGACCAGCTTGCCGATGGAGTTTTCCGGACCCGGACGCTCGCCCTTCGAGAGCGCCGAGATCGCGCGGTAGCTGGTATATTTCAGCCCGCTCGCCTTCACCGCCCAGCTCGCGAGCTTGGATCGCACCGCCGGATCGTCGATCGCAAGGCCGTCTTCCAGCATCAGATTGGAGCAGAACTCGAACATCTCGGGCACGCCGGTGGCGAGCCGCGCGCCGATCGACATGCGCTCGTTCATCAGCGTCGTCAGCGACACGCTCCAGCCCTCGCCGACCGCGCCGAGGCGCTGGCTGTCCGGGATCACGACGTCGGTGAAATAGACCTCGTTGAACTCCTGCATGCCGTTGGCCTGCTTGATCGGGCGCACCTCGACGCCGGGGCTCTTCATGTCGAGGAAGAACATCGTGAGGCCCTTGTGCTTGGGCACATTGGGATCGGTGCGCGCGATCAACAGGCCGTAGTCGGAGTAATGCGCGCCCGAGGTCCAGATCTTCTGGCCGTTGACGACCCAATTGTCGCCCTTCTTCTCGGCGCGGGTGCGCAGACCCGCGACGTCGGAGCCGGCCGACGGCTCCGAGAACAGCTGGCACCAGATCTCCTCGCCGGAGGCGAGCTTCGGCAGATAGCGCCGCTTGGCCTCCTCAGAGCCCCAGGCCATCACAGTCGGGCCGCACATGCCCTCGCCGATCTGGAACGGCTGGGTCAATTTGCCGTAGACGCCTTCTTCCTGCTGCCAGATCACGCGCTCGATCGGGGTGGCGCCGCGGCCGCCATATTCCTTCGGCCAGTGCAGGCAGGCCCAGCCGCCCTCGGCTTTCTTCTTCTGCCAGGCCTTGCCGACCTCGACCATGTCGTGCTTGGCGAGCCGGATGCGGCCGAGCGACGACTTTGACAGCTCCTCCTCGAACTCCTTCGGCGCGTTGGCGGCGATCCATTTGCGGGCGATGGCGCGGAATTCGGCTTCCTGCGGCGTGTCATCGAAATTCATGGCGAACCTCTTTTTTTTGTCATTCCGGGGCACGCGAAGCGTGAATCCGGAATTTCGATCCACAATCTCCGGATTCCGGGTTCGGCGCTGCGCGCCGCCCCGGAATGACGGCTAGTTTCTTCCCTTGGTCGGGATCTTGTTGAAGGGAACGTCCTTGTCGACCCGGATGTCGCCGGGCAGACCGAGCACGCGCTCGGCGATGATGTTGCGCATGATCTCGTCGGTGCCGCCTTCGACGCGGGTGCCGGGCGCACGCAGCAGCATCGCCTGGAATTTGCCGGTGACCTCGGCATCCTCGGATCCGCTCAAGGCGCCGGCGGCGCCCTGCAGGTCGAGCGCGTAGGTCGCGACGTCCTGGATCATCGAGCCGGCGACCAGCTTGCCGATCGAGTTCTCCGGTCCCGGGCGTTCGCCACGAGAGAGTGCGGAGATCGCGCGCATGCTGGTGTATTTCAGCCCGCTCGCCTTCACCGCCCAATTGGCGAGCTTGGAGCGCACCGCGCGGTTCTCGATCGCGGGGCCATCCTCCAGCATCAGGCTGTTGCAGAAGTCGAACAGCTCGGGGAAGCCGGTCGAGACGCCGGCGCCGATCGACATGCGCTCGTTCATCAGCGTGGTCAGCGACACGTTCCAGCCGTCATTGACATTGCCGAGCCGCTGCGCGTCCGGAATCCGCACGTCGGTGAAATAGACCTCGTTGAAGTCCGACGCCCCGCTCGCCTGCTTGATTGGCCGCACCTCGACGCCCGGGCTCTTCATGTCCAGGAAGAACATGGTGAGGCCCTTGTGCTTCGGCACGGTCGGATCGGTGCGGGTCAGCAAAATGCCGTAGTCGGAGTAGTGCGCGCCCGAGGTCCAGATCTTCTGGCCGTTGATCACCCATTCGTCGCCGTGCTTCTCGGCGCGGGTGCGCAGGCCGGCGACGTCGGAGCCGCCGGCGGGCTCCGAGAACAGCTGGCACCAGATCTTCTCGCCGGAGGCGAGCGGCGGCAGATAGGTGCGTTTCTGCTCCTCGCCGGCAAACGCCATCATGGTCGGGCCGCACATGCCGTGGCCGATGATGAACATCGAGCTCAGGCGGCCGAACGGACCCTCCTCCTGCTGCCAGATCACGCGCTCGATCGGCGAGGCGCCGCGGCCGCCATACTCCTTCGGCCAGTGCAGGCAGGCCCAGCCGGCGTCGGCCTTCTTCTTCTGCCAGGCTTTTGCCACTTCGAGAATGTTGGCGCCCGTGAGCGCAACGCGGCCGAGCGAGGCCTTGCGCAGTTCGTCCTCATATTGCTTCGGCGCATTGGCCGCGATCCAGGCTTTCGCCTCGGCGCGGAATGCGGCCTCCTGCGGGGTGTCGTCGAAATTCATGGTCTGTCATCCTTCGCCGGTGTCGTAGGATGGGTCGAGCGAAGCGAAACCCATCTCTTGGACCACCCGCGTCATGATGGGTTTCGCTGCGCTCTACCCATCCTACAAATCACCAACTGTTACGCCGCGTTCTTCTTGCGCATGCGATCGATCAGCGCGTCTTCCCAATAGGACAGGCTGCCGAGCCCGAGCGCCACCGCATTGGCGCGGCGGTAGTACATGTGGCAGTCGAACTCCCAGGTGAAGCCCATGCCGCCATGCACCTGGATGTTGTTCTTGGCGCAGTGCTGGAACGCCTGCGTCGCGCTGATGCGCGCGGCGGCTGCCGCTTCCGGCAATTCGGCGGCATTGGTCGAGAGTGCCCAGGCGCCGTAGTAGCAATTCGAGCGCGCCAGCGTCGCCGACACATACATGTCGGCCAGCATGTGCTTGACCGCCTGGAACGAGCCGATCGGACGGCCGAACGCGATACGATCGAGCGCGTAGTCGCGGCCCATCTCCAGCGCGCGGTCGGCACCGCCGACCTGCTCGAACGCCATCAACACGGCCGCACGATCCAGCACCTGGGTGATGACGCTCCAGCCCTCGCCGGCCGCGCCGAGCGGCTCGGCCTTGGCGTCCTTGAAGGTGATCTCGGCCTGGCCACGGGTGAGATCGATGTTGGTCAACGACCTGACCTCGATGCCGCCGGCCTTGAGATCGACGATGAACAGCGCGATATCGGACTCGCGTCCGGCTGAGCCGGTGCGCGCAGCGACAACAGCGAAATCGGCGATCGCGCCATCCGGCACGGGCTTCTTGACGCCGTTGAGCACGCCGCCATTGGCCGTGAGCTTGATCGCCTTCGGCGACGGATTGCCCTTACCCTCGAACAGCGCCAGCGTGCCGATCGCGTCGCCCGAGGCGATCTTCGGCAGCCACTTCTGCTTCTGCGCGTCACTGCCCGCGATCAGGATCGCTTCGGCGGCGAGATAGACCGTGGACGAGAACGGCACCGGCGCCAGCGCGCGGCCCATTTCCTCGGCGATCACGCAGAGCTCGAGATGGCCGGCGCCCGCGCCGCCGAACTGTTCGGGGATCGCAACCCCGAGGAAGCCCATCTCGGCGAGGCCCTTCCACAGCGACTTGTTGTAGGGCGCCTTGCCGTCGAGCACCTCGCGCACGGCCTTCGGCGGGCACTGCTCGCTGAGGAACTTCCGCGCCTCGTCGCGCATCTGCTTCTGTTCGTCGGAGAAATCGAAATTCATGGCGTTACCTTCTCGGTCCTTGTCGTTTCAATTGGCCGTCATTCCGGGGCGCGCGAAGCGCGAGCCCGGAATCCATCGAGCCGCAGATCATGCGGCTTAATGGATTCCGGGCCTGCGCCTTCGGCGCATCCCGGAATGACGTGTTGAGAGAGCTTCATCACAACACGATCACGTCGTCGCCGGGCTTGCCGGCATACAGCCTCTCCACCAGTGCGGCGCGACGCTCGAGGCCGGCGCGCTGGTTGATGTAGCCCTTGTCGGTGAGCTCGTTGCCGTCGATCGACGGCGGTTCTGCCATCAGCATCGCCCGCGCGATCCGCATGCTGCTGCCGGTGGTCGACGCATTGTGCGCCTGCAAACCGTTCTTGAGGCGCGCGACCACCTCGGGATGCCGGACCACGTCCTCGTAGCTCGCGTCCGCATTGCCGACGAGCTGGCGGCAGGCGTGCAGGTTCGGCCAGCACAACAGGCCGATGAACTCACGATCCTGCCCCGCAACCAGCGCGTCATGCACGACCGGCGTCGCGGCCGCGATCGCATCGGTACGTAGCGAGCCGACATGGACGAAAGTGCCGGTGGTCAGCTTGAAGTCCTCGACCACGCGGCCGGCAAAGATGATGCCCTGCAACGGATCGTCGGGATCGACGAACACGCCGGCATCGCCGATGCAGTAGAAGCCTTCCTCGTCGAACATCTTCGCGGTGAGATCGGGCTGGCCGAAATAGCCGGGCGCGACGTTGACGCCGCGCAGCCGCAATTCGTATTTGGCGCCGCACGGCACCATCTTCAGCTCGACGCCGGGGAACGGCAGGCCGATCAGGCCGACGCGCTCGGTGTCCCAATAGGTGCCGGTCGAGGTCGGTGCGGTCTCGGTCGAACCCCAGCCGGTGTAGAACACGATGCGCTCGCCTGTCGTCTTCACCGCCAGCGCCTGCATGCGGTCGTAGAGATCGTCGGGCAGCCGCGCGCCGCCATAGGCCATGATCGAGAGGTTCTTGAAGAAGCTCGCGCACAGCGCCTCGTCCTTCTCCATGGCGGAAGCGAGCGCGGCATAGCCGGCCGGCACGTTGGCGTAATAGGTCGGCGAAACCTCGCGCAGATTTCTGATGGTCTCCTCGAGCTGGCCCGGCATCGGCCGGCCGTCGTCGATATAGAGCGTGCCACCATCGACCAGCACCGGATTGAATGCGGCGTTGCCGCCCATGGTGTGATTCCACGGCATCCAGTCGAGCACAGTCGGGATCGGGCCATTGGTTTCGCGCGGCCGCACCTGCATCATCATCGCCGCGTTGGCGCACATCATCTGCTGGGTGTTGATGACGGCCTTGGGCATGCCGGTCGAGCCCGACGTGAACAGCAGCTTGCCTGTGGTCGCAGGCGTGATCTTCGCGATCGACGCCTCGACATCGGCCGTCACCGTCGCAGCCGCGAGATCGGCAAATGCCACGCTCTTGATGTCTTCGCAGGGGCGCAGCACGTGAACCACCGTGATGCCGGTGAGATCGAGCGCCCTGAGCGCCTTCTCGAAAGCCGGGCCATCCTGCACCATCACGACGGCAGGCTTGATCAGGTTGAACAGGTATTTGAGCTTGAGATGATCCTGGCTCATCAGCGAATAGGCCGGCGACACCGGCGCGGCCGGCAGCCGCGCTTGCATCGCAGCCTGCGTCATCAGCGCGTGCTCGATCGAATTGCCGGACAGGATCGCGACGGGCCGGCCGTCACCAACGCCGAGATCGAGCAGGCCTTGCGTCAGCGCATCGACGGTGCGCTTGGCTTCGCCATAGGAGACCTTGCGCCACTGCCGATCAGGACCGCCGCGTTGCGCGAGCCAGATCCGCTCCGGCGCCTGCGTCGCCCATTTGGCGAGATAGGCCGGGATGTGCGTCTCGTAGGCTTGCAGCGGAATCCGCGACTTCAGGATGACGGTGCCGTCGGCACGCCGCTCGACCGCGATGTCACGTGCGAGCCAATCCACCTTGCGAAAGCCAGGTTTCGTCAGCATCGCCGCGTCTCCATCCATTTTGCGTCTCCCGGAATTTCTTGTCCTTTGCGGACTTTTTATCAGCGCCTGATATAGACAGGCTTTCGTTTCTCAAGGAAGGCCCTGATGCCTTCCTGAAAATCTTCCGAGCGGCTGCACAGCACCTGGTTGCGATCCTCCATCGCAATCACGGCCTCGATCGAGCCGGCATTGACGCTCATGTTGATGCATTCCTTCGACAGACGCAGACCGACCGGCGAGGCCGTCATCATCGCCTCGACATAAGGATTGGCCGCGGCATCGAGATCGGCGACCTCGACCACCTCGGACACCAGGCCGACGGCAAGCGCGCGATCGGCATGGATGAAGCGCCCGGTGAGGATCAGCTCCGATGCCACCGACACACCGACGAGGCGCGGCAGGAAATAGCTGGTGCCGATGTCGCAGCCGCCGAGGCCGAGCTTGATGAAGGCGCAATTCATCCGCGCGTTTGTCGCCGCGATGCGGATGTCGGCGGCGAGCGCCAGCGCAAAACCGCCGCCGGCCGCCGCGCCCTGCACCAGCGCGATGATCGGCTGCGGACAGCGCCGCATCAGCATCACGATGTCGGCAATGCGGCGCTGCGAGTCCAGCGACTCGGTGACGCCGGGCGGCTCGGTCTGCCCACCGCGACGGGCCATCGCGTGCTTGAGGTCGAGCCCGGCGCAGAAATTCGGACCGGCGCCCTTCAGCACCACGACGCGGGTGTCACGATTGCGCTGCAGGCCCTGGAAGTAGCTATTGAGCGCATCGATCAGCGCGGGATCGAGCGCGTTGAGGCTCTCGGGGCGATTGAGCGTGACCCAATCGACCCCGTCGTGATGTTCGATCAGCAGCGGATTCGTCACTTCCTGCTCCCGCCCGTTCAGCGAACGCGATGCTCGTTGCTGCGCCCTCTCCCCTTGTGGGAGAGGGCATGTTCGCTGTCAGCTTTGCATTCGATTGGGTGAGGGGTCTGTCTCCGGGGAGAGAACCCCTCATCCGTCGCGGACTGCGTCCGCGCCACCTTCTCCCACAGGGGGAGAAGGGAAAGAAGAGCGGCGCCTGCGCTAGCGCGGGGCCATGCGGATGGCGCCGTCGAGGCGGATGGTCTCGCCGTTGAGCATCGGGTTCTCGACGATGTGGACGGCGAGGTTGCCGTACTCCGAGGCGTCGCCGAGGCGGGCCGGATGCGGCACCTGTGCGCCCAGGCTCTTGCGCGCTTCCTCGTTGAGACCCATCAGCAGCGGCGTCAGGAACAGGCCCGGCGCGATGGTGTTGACGCGGATCTTCAGGCTGGCGAGGTCGCGCGCGGCCGGCAGCGTGAGGCCGACGACGCCGCCCTTGGAGGCGGAATAGGCGATCTGACCGATCTGGCCCTCATAGGCCGCAACCGATGCGGTGTTGATGGCGACGCCGCGCTCCTCGCCGATCGGGGCTTCGGTGGCCAGCCGCTCGGCAAACAGGCGCAGCACGTTGAAGGTGCCGATCAGGTTGACGTTGATGATGCGGACGAACTTCGCCAGCGGATAGACGCCGTCCTTGCCGACGATGCGCTGCGAGCCGCCGATGCCGGCGCAGTTCATCAAGACGCGCGCGATGCCGTGCGCCGCCTCGGCCTTGGCGATCGCAGCCTTGATCGCGTCCTCGTCGGTGACGTCGGCATGCAGGGCGACGCCCTTCACCTCGGCGGCGACCTTCTCGGCGTTTTCCTTGTTCTGGTCGATCACGCCGATCCTGGCGCCCTTGGCGGCCATGGCGCGCGCGGTTGCGGCACCAAGGCCGGAGCCACCGCCGGTGATGAGAACGGCAACGTCTTTCAACTGCATCGGAATAACCTTTCCTTGGGCGTTTCTTCTCTAGACTTGGTTATGGCGAATGGTGAGTAGCGAATGGCGAGTGGAAGAGATGACCTCTCCCCATTCGCTACTCGCTATTCGCCATCCGCAATTCTTTCGCTTCCAGCACGCCGCCGAAGATCAAGGCTTCCATGTGCTTGATGTATTCGCGGCAGACCTCGTCGGTGACCGGACCGACGCCGACCGCGCGCGACATCGCGTGGCGGCCGAAGAACAGATGATCGCAGGCGCCGATCAGGCTGGTGTAGAACAGCACCGGATCGATCTTGCGGAATTCGCCGGCCTTGACGCCTTCGGCGAGTAGCCGGCGATGGAAATCCAGCAGCGGCGCGACGAAGAATTTCGACACCTCGTCCGCGGCCTCCTGCGAGCTCTCGTGCAGCAGATAATGGATCAGCCGGTTCATATAGGGGAACTGGTGATAGGCGCGGATGATGCCGCCGATATGCAGCCGCAGCTTCGCGGACGGCGTGATCGGCTGGCTGATGAGATATTCGAGCTGCGACATCTCGGTGGCGGCGTCGCGCGCCAAGAGCGCCAGCAACAGCCCGTCCTTGTTGCCGAAATGATATTTCACCAGCGCTGCGTTGACGCCCGACTTTTGCGCGATGTCGGATAGCGAGACCTCGATCGAGGCGCGCTCAATCATCAGCTCGCTGGCTGCGACCAATAGCTTGTCCGCGGTGGCATTTTTGCCGGCCGGAAGTTTCGTCGGTACGCTGGTATTCAACTGCGCTCTGATCCCGCTCTGTGTCCCGAGCCCGTCTCGGCTCGATCTTGGCTCGATCTGCTCGACGTTCAATCGAGGCCGCACATAAGCCCATGGCGGGGCTGCACTCAAGAGTTAATTGATTGATTGACTAAATGCTGAGCCGTCCCTTAAATCCGGCCCAACTTACAAACCCCAATCCGGAAACATCAGGGAGATCAGACATGGCCGAGGCCTATATCGTCGCCGCCGCTCGCACCGCGGGCGGCCGCAAGGGAGGGCGTCTCGCCGGCTGGCATCCGGCCGATCTGGCCGCGACCGTGCTCAACGCGCTGGTCGACCGCACCGGCGTCGACCCCGCGCAGGTCGAGGACGTGATCATGGGCTGCGTGATGCAGACCGGCGAGCAATCCACCAACATCGCGCGCAACGCTGTGATGGCCTCGAAGCTGCCGGAGAGCGTGCCGGCGACCTCGATCGACCGCCAATGCGGTTCCTCGCAGCAGGCGCTGCACTTCGCGGCGCAGGCGGTGATGTCTGGCACCATGGACTGCGTGATCGCCGCCGGTGTGGAATCGATGACCCGCGTGCCGATGGGCCTCGCCTCCTCGCTGCCCGCCAAGAACGGCTTCGGCCATTACAAGAGCCCGGGCATCGAGGCGAAATATCCCAACATCGTGTTCAGCCAGTTCACCGGCGCGGAGATGATGGCCGAGAAGTACGGCCTGTCGAAGGATGAGCTCGACGAATTCTCCTTTGGCAGCCATCAGCGCGCGATCGCGGCGACACAAGCGGGCGCCTTCAAGGACGAGATCGTGCCGGTGCAAATCACCCGCGCCGACGGCTCGACCGATACCCACCACATCGACGAAGGCATCCGCTTCGACGTCAGCCTCGACGGCATCAAGGGCGTCAAGCTGATCGCCGAGAACGGCAAGCTGACCGCGGCCAGCGCCAGCCAGATCTGCGACGGCGCCTCCGGCGTCATGGTGGTCAACGAGAAGGGCCTCAAGGCGCTCGGCCTCACGCCGATGGCGCGCATCCATCACATGACCATGATCGGCGGCGATCCCGTGATCATGCTGGAAGCGCCGCTGCCGGCAACCCAGCGCGCGCTGAAGAAGGCCGGCATGACCATCGACGACATCGACCTGTTCGAGGTCAACGAGGCGTTCGCCTCGGTGCCGACCGCGTGGCTGAAGACCACCGGCGCCGATCCGGCGAGGCTCAACGTCAATGGCGGCGCGATCGCGCTCGGCCATCCGCTCGGCGGCAGCGGCACCAAGCTGATGACGACGCTGCTACATGCGCTGAAGCAGCGCAACAAGCGCTACGGTTTGCAGACCATGTGCGAAGGCGGCGGCATGGCCAACGTGACGATCGTCGAGCGGCTGTAACAAAAAGAAAAAGCCAATAGCGAATGGCGAGTAGCGAATAGCGAGTAGGCGGAAGGTGCTGCACCCTTCCCTATTCGCCATTCGCTACTCGCCATTCGCGCCTTGAGGAAACGCAATGACCCATCCGTCCATCCACGCGCGTAACCATCCGAACAAGATCGCCTACCAGATGGCGTCATCCGGCAAGGCGATCACCTATCGCGAGCTCGACCGAGCTCTCGAACCAGGGCGCGCATCTGTTCCGCTCGCTCGGCCTGAAGCCCGGCGACCACATCGCGCTGCTGATGGAAAACCGGCTCGCCTTCATGGAGATCTGCTGGGCCGCGCAGCGCTCGGGGCTGTATTACACCGCGATCAGCCGCTATCTGACCGAAGAGGAGATCGCCTACATCATCAAAGATTGCGGCGCCAAGGTTTTCATCACCACGCCGCAATGCGCCGACAAGGTGAAGGGCCTGATCAAGGGCGGACCCGGCGAACCGCTGTTCTACATGATGGACGAGCCGGCGCCGGGCTTCCGCTCCTACGACAAGGAGGCCGCCGCGCAGCCGACCACGCCCATTGCCGACGAGGTCGCCGGCTACGACATGCTGTATTCCTCCGGCACCACCGGCCGGCCCAAGGGCATCAAGAAGCAGTTCGAGGGCAACCGGATCGACGAGCCGAACCCGTTCCTGCGGATTCTCACCGCCGACATGTGCGGCATGAACGCCGACTCTATCTATCTGTCGCCGGCGCCGCTCTATCACGCGGCTCCCTTGCGCTTCAACATGATGGCGACGGTGCTCGGCGGCACGTCCGTCATCATGGAGCATTTCGACGCCGAGGAATTCCTGAAGCAGGTCGAGACCCACAAGGTGACGCAGTCGCAACTGGTGCCGACCATGTTCGTTCGCATGCTGAAGCTGCCCGACGAGGTGCGCACCCGCTACAACGTCTCCTCGCTGAAGGGCGCGATCCACGCCGCGGCGCCCTGCCCGGTCGACGTGAAAGCGAAGATGATCGATTGGTGGGGACCGATCCTGATCGAGTATTATGCCGGCTCCGAAGGCAACGGCGTCACGGTCTCGACCTCGCAGCAATGGCTGACCCATCGCGGCACGGTCGGCCGCGCCGTGGTCGGCAAGGTCAAGATCCTCGACGAGAACGAGCAGGAGCTGCCGACCGGCCAGATCGGCCAGGTCTATTTTGCCGATGCGCCCGCGTTCTCCTATCACAACGATCCCGAGAAGACGAAGAAGGCCTACAACGCCAGGGGCTGGTCGACGCTCGGCGACGTCGGCTATCTCGACGAAGAGGGCTTCCTCTATCTGACCGACCGCAAGAGCTACATGATCATCTCCGGCGGCGTGAACATCTATCCGCAGGAGACCGAGGACGTGCTGATCACGCATCCGGCGGTCTCCGATGTCGCGGTGTTCGGCGTGCCGAACGAGGAGATGGGCGAGGAGGTCAAGGCCGTGGTGCAGCCGCACGACATGGGCAGGGCCGGCAAGGCGCTCGAGGCCGAGCTGATCGCGTTCTGCCGCCAGCACCTGTCGCCGATCAAATGCCCCAGGAGTATCGATTTCGAGCAGGAGCTGCCGCGCACGCCGACCGGAAAGTTGGTGAAGCGGCACCTGCGCGACAAATATTGGCCGAAGGCGCCGGCCAAGGCGTAAATTTCGGAGGGCGTAAAGGCGCGATAGCGCCGTGCCCACCCTCCATGCTCTGCTCGCGATGGTGGGCACGCTAACGCTTTGCCCACCCGACGAAGCTGATCGCGCTCGACAACTCCAATCTGACCTACAACTCCGCCGCCGGCTCGCAGGCGGCGGAAGCCGCAGCGCGCAGATGCAGTTGGCCGTGCTTGCCATTGGCGGTGGTGGTCCACTGCGCATCGATCCGCTGAAGATCGTCCGACAGTTTGCCGCGATGGCTGCCTTCGGTCTCGAACGATCCGTTGCCGTCGGGCGACCGCTCAAAAATCTCGACCTCGAGATCGGACAGCCGGATGAACATCTCCACACCGATCTTCGTCACCTGACGCCCAGCTTCATATGAACCGCAGCCGCGCGCTTCCGCATTCTGCTCGTTCAGAGCCTTGACCTTGTCGAAGGTGATGACGACGTTCTGCACCGTATTGTCGCCGTCCCACAGGAACTCGCCGATATAGGCGTGCGGCAGTTTTTCGGTGAGCTCCTTGATGTCGGCTGCGCGCACGGCAGACACCAGCACAAGACCAGCGGCCACGATCATCAGGCCGAGACGCGACATCGAGCCGGCCAGCTCTGCAATCCTCGCGTGGCGCATGCGGTATGCATCCCCTGGGCAAAGTTGCTATCGTGAATCAATGGCCGTCAGCATACAGCAAAATGCGCTGGTTGTGCGACGATGCCCAACAGGTGATCTCAGATGGAAACGCTCCCCGACGTCCCGCTGCCCGCAACCATCCGCTCGCGCTATGTCGATGGCATCAACGGCCTCACCATGCATGTGCTCGAAGCCGGCTTCGAAACATCCGGCCGGCCTTGCCTATTGCTGCTGCACGGCTTTCCGGAATTAGCGTTTTCCTGGCGCAAGGTGATGCCGAAGCTCGCTGCGGCCGGCTATCACGTGATCGCGCCGGACCAGCGCGGCTATGGCCGCACCACCGGCTGGAGCGCGGATTATGACGGCGACCTTGCGTCATTCCGCCTGCCCAACCTGGTGCGCGATGCGCTCGGGCTGGTCGCAGCGTTCGGCTACAAGCACGTAGACGCGGTGATCGGGCATGATTTCGGTTCGTCGGTCGCGGCATGGTGCGCACTGATCCGGCCCGACGTGTTCCGCGCGGTGGTGATGATGAGCGCGCCGTTCGCAGGACCGCCGGCACTGCCGTTCAACACGGCGAACGTACCGGCGAAGCAAGCGGCCGAAGACCCCGTGCATCGCGAACTCGCCGCGCTGCCGCGGCCGCGCAAGCACTACCAATGGTACTATTCGACGCGCCCCGCCAACGACGACATGCATCGCGCACCGCAAGGCGTGCACGATTTCCTGCGCGCCTACTATCATCACAAGAGCGCGGACTGGAAAGACAACAAGCCGTACCCGCTGCAATCCTGGTCGGCGGGCGAGCTGGCAAAGCTGCCGACCTATTATGTGATGGATCTCGCTAGGGGCATGGCGGCGACGGTGGCCGAAGAGATGCCGTCACGCGAGGCGATCGCCGCCAACCTTTGGCTGCCGGATCGCGAGCTCGCCTATTACAGCGCGGAGTATCAGCGCACGGGATTCCAGGGCGGACTGCAATGGTATCGCTGTGGCACGTCGGGCGCGTTCACGGCGGAATTGCAGACCTGGAGCGGCCGCCGCATCGATCAGCCGTCGGCGTTCATCTCGGGCAAGCAGGATTGGGGCACCTATCAGCGGCCCGGCGTGTTCGAGACGATGCAGACCAATGTCTGCACCAACATGATCGGCTGCCACCTCGTCGACGGCGCCGGCCACTGGGTGCAGCAGGAGCAGCCGGACGAGGTGAGCCGGCTGCTGCTCCAGTTCGTCGCGCGTGCGGTGCAATAGCGGCGGACGCAACAGGCAATGTTCCAGACATTTCGAGGAACATTCCGAGGAACATTCGATGGAACCCGGCGTTGCGCTCAGCCGGTCCTTTGTCCGGCGACCTGACATGGAGGAGGACTATGGAAAAGAAGATCGCCGGACTGTTGGGCGCGGTCGCATCGCTCGGTGCGCTCGGAACGGTGCAAGCCGCACCGGCGCCCGCGCCGACCGACGTATTGCGGGCGAATTCCTACGCAGAGCTGCTGGAGCCGATCTCGAACGCTTCGGCGAAGCTACAGGCGCTCGACGAGACGGCGCCGCCGCAGGCACGCGAGAACGTGCAAGTCGCGCAGTTCTATCATCATCACCACCACCACCATCACCACCACCATCACGGCTACTATCGCGACTATGATCGCGGCTACGGGCCTCGCGTCATCGTGGTGCCGCGCTATCGGCGATATCATCACCATCACCACCATCATCACCACAGCTTCTATCGACGCGACTACTGAGCGTCGGCTGACGTGCGATAAGGCAGCGGGGCCCGCAGGCCCCGCTGTTTTGGTCTAAGAGCCTATGACGTCTCAGTCGCCGCGCGCTTTCTCCTTTGCCGCACGATGCAGATGGCGATAGGTGCCGTCGAACACCGTATCGGTCGACGAGGTCCATTCCGTGCCGGCGGCGAGCTTCGGCCGGCTGTTGTAGATGCGGCGCGCCTGCAATTCGCGTTCGGCGGCTTCCTCCTCGCCCATTGGCTCGAGCTGAAAACCCGCCTCCTCCGGGATCACGATGATCTGCGCGAAGGGCTCGTTCGGCCGGAAGATGTGCGTGCGGCCTTCGGCGGGCGCCTTGAACACGCAGAAGAACATCATCGGCCACCAGTTGCGGATCAGCGCCGGAACGGCGATCGGCACCGTGTCGGTACGGTCGGTATAGAAGCGCGGATGCGGCTCGGTGCGGACCGCCATGCCCGGTTCGACCTTGAGGTCGAGCAGGATCTGGTAGGTATAGAACGTGGTGCCGAAATTGCGGAACGGTGGCCATTGCACGCCGCTGTCCGGCGGTTCGCCCCAATCGGCATCGAGATGCAGCTGCCCATCGCGCGTGGTGACATGCAGCTCGAAGTCGTAGGGATAGAACAGCTCGATGCCGTATTGCGCACCCTCCGAGAACGGCACGCAATGCCAGACCTGTTCGCGTGAGCCGTCGGCGCGCGGCTCGCGCTGACCCGCCCAGCCGGGAATCTCGAGCCTGGTCCGCCGCGGCGCCAGGCGTGGATCGTTCAGGCGATATTTGACCGTGCTCATGGAGTCCCCCGCTGATCAGCACCGGAACTCGAACGGGCGCGGAAACGCCTGGTTCCCTTCATCGTGATCAAAAACGGTGCCGACCAATGGCCCTTTCGGTTGACCGGCGCGCCGATGATCAATATTAGAATTATTCTAATTCTAAGTTGGATGAATAAGGCGTTGCCGTGAAGAATTTCGCCGATCTGACCGAGCGCGAGGTGCTGGCGGTCGCGATTGCCTCCGAAGAGGAGGACAGCCGGATCTACATGTCCTTCGCCGAGGACCTCGCCGGCCGCTATCCCGATACCGCAAAGATTTTCGAGGAGATGGCAGAGGAGGAGCGCGGCCATCGCCACCGACTGCTCGAGACCTACGAGCAACGCTTCGGTCCGCATCTGCCGCCGATCCGGCGCGAGGACGTCAAAGGCTTTCTGCGCCGGCGCCCGATCTGGCTGACCAAGAACCTGCCGCTCGACACCATCCGCAAGGAAGTCGAGACCATGGAGCTGGAGGCCGAACGCTTCTACGCCAAGGCGGCCGAGAAGGCCGAGGATACCGGCGTGCGCCGGCTGCTCGGCGATCTCGCCGAGGAGGAGAAAGGCCACGAGAAGCTCGCGATCAAGCTGACCGGCGAGATCCTCAAGCCCGATGTGCGCGCGGAGGAAGACCGCACGCGGCGGCGGATGTTCGTGCTGCAATATGTGCAGCCGGGACTTGCCGGACTGATGGACGGCTCGGTCTCGACCTTGGCGCCGCTGTTCGCCGCCGCCTTCGCGACCCATCACAACTGGCAGACCTTCCTGGTCGGGCTGGCCGCGTCGATCGGCGCCGGCATCAGCATGGGCTTTGCCGAGGCGCTGTCCGACGACGGCTCGCTGACCGGCCGCGGCTCGCCCTGGCTGCGCGGCCTCACCTGCGGATTGATGACGACGCTCGGCGGCCTCGGCCACACCATTCCCTATCTGGTGCCGGATGCCTGGCCGAATGCGTTCTGGATCGCGACCGCGATCGCCGGCATCGTCGTGTTCTTCGAATTGTGGGCGATCGCCTTCATCCGCTCGCGCTACATGGATACGCCGTTCCTGCAGGCGGTGTTCCAGATCGTGCTGGGCGGCGCGATCGTGCTCGCAGTCGGCATCTTGATCGGCGCGGCTTAACGGCTTGAGGGAAAGATGCGACAGCGCCAGCATCTCGCCATCATAGCGCTTCTTGCGGCGCTGCCGGCGCTCGGCTGGAGCGGTCGCGCGCAAGCGACCGACGAGATCCAGGTCTACAATGCCGGCATCGCGGAAGTCGGGCAGTTCACCATCCAGCAGCATCTCAACTATGTCGGCATCGGCCAGAAGGACCCGCCCTTCCCCGGTGGCTTTCCATCGAACCACAGCCTCAACGGGACGCCGGAGTTTGCCTATGGCATGACCGACTGGTGGGAGCTCGGGCTTTATCTGCCGTTCGCGGTCCAGGACCGGCAATTCCTCTCCGACGGCGTCAAGCTGCGTACCCTGTTCGTCTCGCCCAACGCCGACAAACGCAATTTGTTCTACGGCATCAATTTCGAGTTCAGCTACGAGACGCCGAAATTCGCGCAGACCCGGTTCGGCATGGAGATCCGCCCGATCATCGGCGTGCGCAACGCGGATTACGAATTCATCGTCAACCCGATCGTCGATGTCGGCTTCGGCAGATACGGCGAGACGGATTTTGCACCGGCGGCGCGCGTCGCGCGCAAGCTGAAGGACGATCTGTTCGTTGGGCTCGAGTATTACGCCGATCTCGGCAAGATCGGCGCCTTCAGCCCGCTCGCCGAGCAGCAGCATACGCTGTTCGCGGTGACCGACTTCAAGCTCGGCGATTTCGACGTCAATTTCGGTGTCGGCTACGGCCTCACGCCGGCGTCCGACCGACTCGTCGTCAAGACCATCATCGGATATGCCTTCCCGGTACCGGGCGCCAAGGGAACCGAGCGGGCAAGCGCCAACGGCGCCATCAATCCGCTGGCGCATCTGTCCGCACGCGGCGCGCCGTTCTAGATTGAACCGACGACCTCGATCCGGGTTGAAAGTCCATGACCGACCGTCTGCATTACGGCACCACCGCCAAGCTCCTGCATTGGGCGGTCGTCGCACTGCTTGCCGTGCAATACCCGATCGGCTGGCTGATGCCGGACATTCATCGCGGCCAGACGCCCGGCGCAGCGATGACATTCCACATCTCGTTCGGTATCGTCATCCTGGCGCTGATCGTGCTGCGGTTCGTATGGCGATTGACGCACCCGGTGGCTCCGGAAAGCTCGCTTCCGGCATGGCAACGGTTGAGTTCGGAAGCCGTGCACTGGATGCTCTATGTCCTCGTGCTGGCAACGACGGTCAGCGGCTGGCTGTTCGCGTCGTTTCGCGGCTGGGGCATCTCGCTCTTCTACATGATGCCGCTGCCCATGCTGGCCTCCGACAATGCCGCGGCAGGCAAGGCGATCGATGGCCTGCATCAGGCCGCGGAATGGTCGCTGCTGGTGCTGATCGGAATCCATGTCGCGACCGCGCTGGTGCACCTGCTGATCCACCGCGATCGCATCATGCAGCGCATGCTTCCGGGCTAGCGCAATTGCGATCAAGCCGGTCTTGCCCGTCGGCTCCATTCTGCGCATGATCGCCGCCAAAATCAGGGAGCATGCCAGTGGCCAAATCGCAATACAGTTTCAAGACCGCCGTCGAATTGTCGGCGGCGCTGCGCAAGAAAGAGGTCTCGGCCATCGAGCTCGCGGAGGATGCGATCGGCCGCATCGAGCGCCATGACGGCAAGGTCAACGCGGTGTGCGTGCGCGATTTCGAGCGCGGCCTTGACGCGGCCCGCGCTGCCGACGCCGCGATCGCGCGCGGCGAGCACAGGCCGCTGCTCGGCCATTCCCATGACGGTGAAGGAATCCTTCAACGTCGCGGGATTGCCGACCACCTGGGGCTTCCCGCCGCAAAAGGACTTCGTTCCGGCGGAGGATGCGCTGTCGATTCAGCGGGTCAAGGACGCCGGCGGCGTGATCCTCGGCAAGACCAACGTGCCGGTCGGCCTCGCCGACTGGCAGAGCTATAACGAGATCTACGGCACCACCAACAACCCTTACGACCTCGGCCGCACGCCGGGCGGCTCCTCCGGCGGATCGTCGGCCGCGCTCGCTGCGGGTTACGGCGCGCTGTCGCTGGGCTCCGACATCGGCGGCTCGCTGCGGGTGCCGGCATTCCACTGCGGCATCTATGCGCACAAGCCGACCTTCGCGCTGCTGCCGTCGCGCGGCCACACGCCGCCGCCGCTGCCGCCACTGCCGTTCGATCGCGATCTGTCGGTGATCGGCCCGATGTCGCGCGGCGCGGCCGACCTCGCGCTGGTGCTCGACGTGATGGCCGGTCCCGATCCGCTCGAAGCGGGCAAGGCCTATCGCCTCGACCTGCCGGCGGCGCGCCACGCGAGCCTGAAGGACTTCCGCATCCTCGTTATCGACAGCGATCCGGTGCTGCCGACCGACAGGGTGATCCGGGGAAGCATCGACAAGCTCGCCAGCAACCTCGACAAGGCCGGCGCGAAGGTCTCTCGCGCGAGCCCGCTGCTGCCGGACTTCGCCGCCTCCTCGCGTCTCTATATGCGGATGCTGCTGTCGTTCCTCGCGGCCACGTTCCCGCCGGAAGTCTATGCCGGCGCCTGCGCCGCCGCTGCGGCGCTGCCTGCCGACAACACCAGCCTGCAAGCCGAACGGCTACGCGGCATCGCGCTCAGCCATCGCGACTGGGTGATCGCCGACGGCGGCCGTGCGCGGTTGCGCGCGCAGTGGCGCGAGCTGTTCAAATCGTTCGACGCGGTGATCTGCCCGATCATGCCGACGCCGGCCTATCCGCACGATCATTCGCCCGACCAGGAGCAGCGCAAGATCCTGATCGACGGCGTGCCGCACGTCTACACCGACCAGCTCGCCTGGCCCGGCATCGCGACCCTGCCCGGCCTGCCCTCGACCGCGATCCCGACCGGCTTTGCGCCCGACGGACTGCCGATCGGCGTGCAGATCGTCGGCCCGTGGCTCGAGGACCGCACGCCGCTGAAGCTCGCCGAGCTGATCGAGCGCGAATTCGGCGGCTTCGTGCCGCCGAAGATGTTTGATGATTGACACACGAAGACTCTAGACGCCGTCATTGCGAGGAGCAAAGCGACGAAGCAATCCACATCTCGGCAGGCAGAGAAATGGATTGCTTCGCTGCGCTCGCAATGACGAACAACAGGGGAAACCGGTGAGCACAGACCTCGAAGAACTCACAAAACTCAACAAGGATTACGTCGATTCCGTTCAGAACTGCGACGTCAAGCGCTTTGACGAGATCCTGGCGCCGGACTTCTACTGCACCAATCCCGACAAGAGCCTGGTCGACCGCACCGCATTCCTGAAGCAGACGGCGATCCCGGTGAAGATCAAGGGACTGAAAGCCGAGGACGTCAAAATCCGCGTCCTCGGCGATTTCGCCATCATCCACGCCCGCACCAGCTATCTCAACGCCGACGGCGAGCAGGCCTATGGCCGCTACACCGACTGCTGGGCGCGGCAGAACGGGAAATGGCTCGCGGTGTCCGCGCACGTGGCGCGGTAGGCTGGACACACCCTCAACCGTCGTCGCGGCGAAAGCCGGGACGACGACAACTAGCTGTCGAACATGATCACGCTGCGCAGCGTCTTGCCGGCCTTCATGTTGGCAAAGCCCTCGTTGATCTCGGAGAGCTTCAGCTTGGCCGAGATCCAGTCCTCCAGATGCAGCCTGCCGCGCATGTAGAAGTCGACCAGGCGCGGCATGTCGACGCGGAAGTGGTTCGAGCCCATCGACGAGCCCTGGATGCGGCGCTCGCGCAGGAAGTCGAAGCCGTGCAGCTCGATCTTCTGGCCGAACGGGATCATGCCGACGATGGTCGCGGTGCCGCCGGCCGCCAGCATGGCGAAGGCCTGCTCGGCGGTGTCCTTGCGGCCGAGCACCTCGAAGGAGTGCTGCACGCCGCCGCCGGTGAGCTCGCGCACCTGCTGCACCACATCGCCGCGGGCGGGATCCACGATGTCGGTGGCGCCCAGTTTGGTCGCGAGTTGCAGCTTGGCCGGATTGGTGTCGATCGCGATGATGCGGCCGGCGCCGGCGATCTGCGCGCCGTTGATCGCGGCCATGCCGACGCCGCCGCAGCCGATCACAGCCACGGTCTCGCCCGCGGTCACCTTCGCGGTGTTCACCACCGCGCCGTAACCGGTGATGACGCCGCAGCCGATCAACGCGGCGAGATCGAGCGGCATCTCCTTCTTGATCTTCACGATGGCGTTCTCATGCACCAGCATCTGCTCGGCGAACGACGACAGGTTGAGAAATTGATTGAGCTTCTCCTTCCTGCCCCAGGACAGCCGATTGGAGGCGCCCGGCAGCATCTTCACCGTGGTGTCGGTGCACAGCACGGTGCGGCCGGTGGTGCAATTGTCGCAGGTGCCGCAGAACACCGAGAGGCACGTCACGACGTGGTCGCCGGGCTTCACATAGTTGACGTCGGAGCCGACCTTCTCGACCACGCCGGCCGATTCATGACCGAGCACCGCCGGCAGCGGATGCGGATAAAGGCCTTCCATGAAGTGCAGGTCGGAATGGCAGAGGCCAGCGACCGCAGTGCGGATCAGGACCTCGCGCGGTCCCGGATTGGGCACGCTGACATCCTCGATCACCAGCGGCTGATTGACTTCATGCAGGACGGCGGCCTTCATCGGAATTTCCTCTCATGTTTTTTGTTGTGCCCGCTCTCCACCTCTCCCAAGGGGAGAGGTCGGAGCGCATCGAAGATGCGGTCCGGGTGAGGGGTTCATATCTATCGATGGAGCGCAACCCCTCACCCGGATCGCTGGCGCGATCCGACCTCTCCCGATGGGAGAGGTGAGACTGCGTGAGCGGCCGAAGATCAGCCTACGCTGCGACGAGCAATTCGCCAACCTCGGCGATGCCGACGGCGCGCTCGCCGAGCAGGTGCTCTGTGATCCTGCGCTGAACGGTATTTTCCGTTAGTCGGAACGGATCGCCCGACATCACGCGGTGATCGATCACCATCCGCGACAGCAACAGCCGGCGCGCGTCGCCGCGCATCTCGTGGATGCGTCCGCCTTCCCACGCCAGCGCCACGGCGCTTGCGACATGATAGAGCAGGCTGGTGGCGCGCCGCGCATCGCCCTCATTGTCGATACGGCTTGCGACCTCGCGCGCAAACGCGATCGCACGGTCGCTGAGATCGCGCAGCCGGCTGCGCCACGCCAGCGGCACATTCGGGCTGTCGTCGAGCCGCGCATGCAGATCGGCGGCGAGCGCATGGTCGGCGCCGTGACGTCCCACCGCACGCTTCAGCGCATCGATTGCGACGATGTTGCCGGTGCCCTCCCAGATCGAACCGAGATGCGCATCGCGCAGCAGCCGCGGCGTGACGAATTCCTCGATGTAGCCGATGCCGCCGCGCATCTCCATCGCGTCGCCGCAGACTTTTCGGGCATCACGGGTGGCGCGGAATTTCAGGGTCGGGGTCAGGATACGCAGCAGCGCTGCGGCATCCTGGCTGCCGGCCTCGGCGCGGTCGAGCGCGTCCGCGGTCAGGAAGCTCATCGACAGCGCCTGCTCGGTCGGCAGCATGATCTTCATCAGCTGGCGCCGCGCCAGCGGCAGGTCGATGATGCGCTGGCCGAACACCACGCGCCCGCGCGCCACCGTGATCGCATCATGCCAGGCACGGCGCATCAACGCGGTCGACTTCACGCCATTGGAGAGCCGCGACGAATTCACCATCTCGGCCATCTGCACGAAACCGCGATCGAGCTTGCCGACGGCGTAGGCGATCGCACCGTCGAACTTGATCTCGCCCGAGGCCATCGAGCGGGTGCCGAGCTTGTCCTTCAAGCGCACGATCCGATAGTGGTTCTGCGAGCCGTCGTCGAGGAAGCGCGGCATCAGGAACAGGCCGACGCCTTTGGTGCCCGGCCCCGCGCCCTCGGGGCGCGCCAGCAGCATCACCACCTTGGCATCGGCGTTCGAGCAGAACCACTTCTCGCCATAGAGCCGCCAGTGGTCGCCCTCCTGCACGGCGCGGGTGGTCAGTGTGCCGACATCGGAGCCGCCTTCCTTCTCGGTCATGAACTGGCCACCCTGCGTGAGCTTGCTCATGTCGGTCTGGGTCAGTCCGTCCAAATATTTCGCCTTCAACGCCTCGCTGCCGAAATTAGCCAGCAGCTTCGCGCATCCGTCGGTGACGTTAATCGGACAGCCCATACCGAATTCGGTCTGGTTGAACAGGAAAGTGAAGGCGTGCTTGGCCACCACGGGATATTTGTCGGGCCAGCCCATGATCCCCTTGCGGAGCGACAGCGCATGGATGCCGAACTCTCCGAACGCGGCCTTCTCGAGCTCGCGATAGGCCGGATGATATTCGATTGTTTGCACGTCGCGGCCGAACTTGTCGCGCTGGTGCAGCACCGGCGTATGCCGGTCGGCGAGCCGCGCGTATTCGTCGAGCGTGCCGCCGGCCAATCCGCCGAGCCGGTCGAGATGCGGCTCGATGTGGCGGAACAACGCCTCAGGCAGATGCAGTTTCAGAAGGTCCGATAGCGCCGGATCGGCCCGGTAGAAATTCATTCCCGTGGTGTCGGGCGCCAACAGGCCCGGCTGGCTGGCGGACGTTTTCGGATCCTGCTTGTGCGGCTGCATTGAATTCCCGGCTGCGGTGCTCATTTGTTTGGGCACGACTATCCTCCTCCGGCCGAGCAAAGGAAAGCCCAATGGATATTCCAAAATACAAGATCGCCCTGATCGTCGGCGCCGGCGCGGGCCTCAGCGCCTCGCTGACGCGGCTATTTTCGCGGGAGGGAATTCGCGTGGCGCTGGGCGCCCGCAGTATCGAGAAGCTCGGCGCGCTCTGCACCGAAACCGGCGCGAAGGCCTATGCCTGCGACACCACCAAGGCCGAGGATGTCGAGCGGCTTTTCGGCCTGGTCGAGCGCGAGGTCGGAACGCCTGATCTCGTGGTCTACAACGCCAGTGGTCGCAGCCGCGGGCCGTTCGTCGAACTCGTGCCGTCAGAGGTCGAGCAGGCGATCGCGGTCTCGGCGTTCGGCGGCTTCCTGGTGGCGCAAGAGGCGGCGAAGCGCATGCTGCCCAACAGGAAGGGTGCGATCCTGTTCACCGGCGCCTCCGCCAGCGTCAAGGGCTATGCGCAATCGGCGCCGTTCGCGATGGGCAAGTTCGCGCTGCGCGGCCTGGCGCAGAGCATGGCGCGCGAACTATCGCCGCAAGGTATCCATGTCGCGCATTTCGTGATCGACGGCGGCATCCGCAGCGCCGCCCGCACCGAGCCCGCCGATAAGCCGGACTCGATGCTCGATCCCGATGCGATTGCGCTGAGCTACTGGAACGTGCTGCAACAGCCGCGCAGCGCCTGGAGCTGGGAGCTGGAATTGCGGCCCTGGGTCGAGAAGTTTTGAGATGACGAAGATCATGTAATCGACGTAGGATGGGCCTAAATCGCCGCCGCATTCGTCATTGCGAGGAGCGAAGCGACGAAGCAATCCATTTCCTCGACTTGCGGCGGCATGGATTGCTTCGCTGCGCTCGCAATGACGGATTGAACTGGGGAAGGAAAACATGTCGAACGAAATCAAGATCGAGACCGGCACCGACGAACTGCTCTGCGTGATCCGCGACCGCGTCGCCATCATCACGCTGAACCGCCCGGATGCGCGCAACGCGCTGTCGGACACGCTGACGCCGGCGCTGCGCACGATGATCCGGACCTGCGGCGAGAATCCCGAGGTCGGCGTGCTGCTCATCACCGGCGCCGGCAAGGCGTTCTGCGCCGGCGGCAACGTCAAGGGCATGGGCGCCAATCGCGACCCGAAGAAACTCGAAATGTCCTATGAGGACAAGGTCGCGGATCTGCAGGAGCGCCAGCGCCTGCTGACCGGCGCGCTCGCCTCGGTGCGCAAGCCGACCATTGCAGCACTTCCCGGCCCCGCAGTCGGCGCCGGGCTTGCGATCGCGATGGCCTGCGATATCCGGATCGCGGCGCAATCCGCCTTCATCTCGACCGGCTATCTGCGCGTGGCGCTGAGCGGCGATTACGGCATGGCCTGGCTGTTGACGCGACTGGTCGGCACCTCGCGCGCCCGCGAATTGATGTTCACCTCGGAAAAGGTCGACGCCGCGAGATGTGAGCAGATCGGCGTCGTCAACCGCGTGGTGCCTGACGAAGCACTCCAGGACGAAGCGTTCGCGCTGGCAAAGTCGATCGCCGAAGGCCCGACACTGGCGCTGCGCTACACGAAGGACAATCTCGACGAAGCGCTACAATTCGATTTCGCCACCGCGCGCGACCACGAGGCCGAGCGGCTGATCCGCCTCACCACGACGGCCGATCACAAGGAGGCGGTGCAGGCCTTCATCGAAAAGCGCAAGCCGGTGTTTCGGGGGAACTGAGCGCGTAGCGCCTTTGAAGTCACCTCTCGCTTGTGGGAGAGGCTCACAAGTGCGTAGCCCGGATGGAGCGCAGCGAAATCCGGGATCAGTCTGGCCGTGGATAGAGCCTCCCCGGATTGCGCTACGCTCCATCCGGGCTACGGATGTTGGCTGCGCGAAAAATCCACGAACGCGCGCAGCGCAGCCGGCAATTGGCGGCGGCTGGGGTAATAGAGGAAGAAGCCGGGATAGGCCGGACACCAGTCGGCCAGCACGCGCACCAGCTTCTTTTTCGCGATCAGCGTCTCGACCTGCGCCTCGAACACGTAAGCGAGCCCCGCTCCGTCGAGCGCCGCATCGACCATCAGGTCCTGGTCGTTCAACGTCAGCGGTCCCGCGACGTCGATATCGACCTCGATGCCGCCGCGTTCGAACTCCCAACGATAGACCGCACCTGAGGTGAATCGATAGCGGATGCAGGGCAATCCCCTCAGATCATGCGGCGTGACCGGCGGCTTGTGGACCTTGAAATAGCCCGGCGCGCCGACCACGGCGAAGCGATGCCGCGGACCGATCGGGACCGCGATCATATCGGCGGCAATGGTCTCGCCGAAGCGGACGCCGGCGTCGAAGCCCGCGGCGACCATGTCGATCAGCGCGTCGTTGATCATGATTTCGACGCTGATGTCGGGAAACGCCTTCAGGAAGTGCGTGACGATCGGCAGCAGCACCAGCTGCGCCGACTGGCGCGCCGCGGTGAAGCGCAGCGTGCCCGCCGGACGTCCGCGAAAATTGTTGAGATCCTCCAGCGCGTCGTCGATGTCGCGGAACGCCGGGCTGATCCGCGCGAACAAGAGCTCGCCGGCCTCGGTCAGCGCGACGCTGCGGGTGGTGCGGTTGACGAGGCGCAGATCGAGCCGCTCCTCGATATTGCGCAGCGCATGCGACAGCGCCGAGGCCGACACGCCAAGCTCGGTCGCCGCCGCGCGAAAGCTCTTGTGGCGGGCGATCGCGAGGAACGTTGCGAGGTCGGAGGGATCGATCCGCATTGATGAATTTTTCTCAACAGCTTACGAAATTCATAGCGGATTATCTCAATTATGGCGAGACGCTATCCCTTGCCCATCAGCCTGGCACTGCGCCGGGCCCAACAGAAAAGGGCAAGATCATGCGTGTCTGGTTCATCACAGGAGCTTCCCGGGGATTTGGCGCCCTGATTGCGGAGGCCGCGCTCAAGGCAGGTGATGCAGTGGTTGCGACCGCCCGCGACCCCGCAACCGTCGCGGCACGGCTCGGCCGGCATGAGCGGCTGCTGGCCACCAGGCTGGACGTCACCAGCGAGACCGAAGCTCACGCTGCGGCGAGCGAAGCGGTCAAGACGTTCGGCCGCATCGATATCCTGATCAACAATGCCGGCTACGGTCTGCTCGGCGCGATCGAGGAAGCCAGTGCTGAAGAAACCCAGCGTCTGTTCGGCACCAACGTATTCGGCCTGCTCGGCGTTGCCCGCGCGGTGCTGCCGCATATGCGCCGGCAGCGCTCCGGCCACATCATCAACATCTCCTCGGTCGGCGGCTACACCGGCTATCCCGGCTGGGGCGTCTACGGCGCGACCAAATTCGCGGTGGAAGGCATCAGCGAGGCACTGGCGGCCGAAGTCGCACCGCTCGGCATCAAGGTGACCGTGGTCGAGCCCGGCTTCTTCCGCACCGACTTCCTCGACGACGCTTCGCTGTCGCGCACCGCGCATCAGATCGAGGATTATCACGCGAGCGTCGGCAAGACCCGCGCCGCTGCCGTCGAGTTCAACCACGGCCAGCGCGGCGACCCGCGCAAGCTTGCGGGCGCGATGCTGCAACTCGTCAACGCGCAGAACCCGCCGCTGCGGCTGCCGCTCGGCAGCGACACGGTCGAGCGAATCGAGACGAAGAATGCGTTTGTTGCGAAAGAGCTCGCGGAATGGCGGGCGGTCGCGACGTCGACGGATTTTACGGAATAGCGTCGCGTGACGGGAGAGCTTCTAGCCGGATGGAGCGAAGCGAAATCCGGGGCGCGGTGAAACCGATCCCGGATTGCGCTTCGCTCCATCCGGGCTACAGGTCACAGCGTCGGAAAGAAAAGGGCCCGGTTCTGGAGGGGCCAGAACCGGGCCTAGTCGGTCAAACCGCAAGCGAGGACATCGCGGCCGAGCGGGAAATGGCGGCAAGCCGCCAGCTGGCACAGGGAATGTCTTGCGGTTCGACGTGGATCTCCTTGGCAAAGCGCACCAGCTTCCAGTCGCCGGGACTAGCACTGAAAGCGTAATCCGACTTCCGGGCGAGGCCGATCATCGCCGCATTGGATCGCAGCGTATCGCCAAAGATGCGCTCGGCTCCAAAGGACGCCGCACGGCATTCGAGATTCTTCAACAGCGCCCTGCCAATGCCGTGGCCCTGCCACCGGTCATCGATCGACAGGCCGAACTCAACGCTCGACGTATCGGCATGGAAGGCGTAGCGGGCTTCGCCGACGATGGTCTCGAAGCCATCGACCGGCATCGTCGCGACCACCGTGAACCGGTCAGCCTCGCCGACATGGATGAAGCGCTCGAGCTCCGGCTTCGGCAGCTCGCTCAGCGCACCCAGGAAACGGTTGTAACGCGACGCCGCGGAGAGCGAGCGGATGTAGCCCTGCAGCTCCTCGCGGTCGCGCGGCTCGACGAAGCGCACCTTGATCTCGCTGCCGTCCTTGGCGCGCAGCACATCAGAGTATTGCTTGAGATCGTCGAGATGCAGCGCAGTCATGACACGCTCCTCGGGTGAAGAAATTGGCCGGCGCCCTCGGTGGAAGCAGCGCCGGGCGGCGCATGACCCGCCAAAGTGTGAAGCGGTTTGGCGGCCGGGTCATGCGCCTTGCTTTAAGTTTGGAGCGCGACCGGACGCAAAACCGGCGTCCACTTTTGTTGGTCGCGCTCCGGCGGCCCATCAGGCCCGCCAGAACGGCTTCTCGGTCTCGAACACGATGTCGCTGCGGGACATGCCGATGTCGTGCAGGTCGCGCTCGGTCCACTGCGACAGCTCGCGGCGGCGCTCATAGCGGTCCCACCACACATGCAGGGTCTCGCCGACCTGGTGCAAAAGCCCTGGCGTATGATGATTTGTCATCGATTCATGGGTGAAAATGGACATTTGCGGCTCCTCTCGGTAACCTGTTGGCAGTAATATCTACGCCATCCGACTTGTTCACAAACGACACTTTGTACCGTTTCGCATGAATTAAAGTCATGTATTTGGAGGCAAATCAGGGATGACCAGCCGGCTGCCTTCGCTGAACGGCCTGAGGGCTTTCGAGGCCGCCGCGCGGCACATGAGCTTCACGGTCGCGGCGTCCGAACTGAACGTGACGCAGACCGCGATCAGCCATCAGATCCGGCGACTGGAAGAGGAGCTCGGCGTCCGCCTGTTCATCCGCCAGAACCGCTCCCTGAGCCTGACGCCGGAGGCTGCCGAATACCTTCCCGGCGTCCGCGCCGCCTTCAACGACCTGAGACTGGCGACCGATCGCCTGCTGCGCCGCGACGACGATCATGTACTGACGGTCTCGACCTTGGCATCGCTCGCCGCCAAATGGCTGCTGCCGCGGCTGTCGGCGTTCCAGGAGGCGCATTCCGGGATCGACGTCCGCATCACCACCTCGACCAGCCTGGTCGACTTCCAGCGCGACAAGGTCGACGCGGCGATTCGCTATGGCCGCGGCCAATGGCCGGGCCTGCGCGCCGACTGGCTGATGGCGGACGAGCTGTTTCCGGTGTGCAGCCCGTCGCTGCTGCAGGGAAACAAGCCGCTGAAATGCCCTGAAGATCTCCGGGATCACGTGCTGCTGCACACCAGCAACGCCAACAGCGACGACTGGCGGCTGTGGCTGACCGCAGCAGGCCTGCCGACCGATATTTCCAAGCAGCCGGGCGTGACCTTCGACCTGCTGTTCGTGACGCTGCAGGCCGCGATCGACGGCATCGGCATCGCGATGGGCCGCACCTCCTATGTGCAGGACGACATCGCCAAAGGCCGCCTTGTGGTTCCCTTCAAGATCGCGCTGCCCGCCGATGCGGGCTTCTACCTGGTCTCGCCACAGGGACGCGCCGATTCACCCAAACTCTCGGCCTTCCGCTCCTGGCTCGGCGCCACCGCGCATTCGACGCCGTGATGCGGCGCACGCGGCTCTGTTTTGTTTTGACACGTTTTCTTCACGCGAACCGGCGTCCGCTTCGCCCGAAACCGCTCTCGCCTACGGCTTTTTTCCGATAGCAGCGGCACGATTTCGGGTTGGTCGCGCCGGACGGCCGTGCCAAATTGCCGCATATGGCAGTTAACTGCCTTGGCCGGCGTGGCAATTTACGCCGGCCGTTTTGCCACGGGGAGGAAAGGCCGTTATGTCGCAGTCGAGCTCATCGCAAGTCCCGCAAATCAAATCGCGCCTCGGCGCCATCCTGCGTGCGACCAGCGGCAATTTCCTCGAGCAGTTCGATTTCTTCCTGTTTGGCTTCTATGCGCCCCTGATCGCCAAGGCGTTCTTCCCCTCCGAGAACGAGACCGCCGCGCTGCTCAACGCCTTCGGCGTGTTCTGGCTCGGCGCGCTGATGCGCCCGGTCGGGGCGATCGTGCTTGGCGCCTATATCGACCGCATCGGCCGCCGCCAGGGCCTGATCGTGACGCTCGCAATCATGGCGGTCGGCACCGTGGTGATCGCGATCTGCCCGACCTATGCGTCGATCGGCATCGCCGCACCGATCATCGTGCTGATCGCCCGCCTGCTGCAGGGCTTTTCCGCCGGCGTCGAGCTCGGCGGCGTCTCGGTCTACCTCGCTGAGATCGCCACGCCCGGCAATCGCGGCTTCTATACCTCATTCCAGTCGGCGAGCCAGCAGGTCGCGATCTTCGTCGCTTCGATCCTCGGCTACATCCTGAGTGAGAGCATGCCGGCCGCAACCGTTGCGGCCTGGGGCTGGCGGATTCCGTTCTTCGTCGGCTGCCTGATCATCCCGGTGATCTTCTTCCTGCGCCGTACGCTGGAAGAAACTCCGGCATTCCTGGCGATGAAGAAGCATCCGACCGCAAGCGAGGTTTTTGCCTCGGCGGTCGCCAACTGGCGCATCGTCATCCTCGGCATGATGATCGCGGTGCTGACCACCACCACCTTCTACTTCGTCACGGTGTACACGCCGACCTTCGGCAAGGCCGTGCTGAAGCTCTCGACCCAGGACGCGCTGCTGGTGACGCTGCTGGTGGCGGTGACCAATTTCATCTGGAATCCGGTCGGCGGCGCGCTGTCCGACCGGCTCGGCCGCAAGCCGGTGCTGCTGGCGATCGCTTGCCTGTCGCTGGTGACGGCCTATCCGGCGCTGCACTGGCTGGTGACGGAACCGACCTTCGGCAAGATGCTGGCGGTCGAGATGATGTTCTCGTTCTATTTCGGCGTCTACAGCGGCACCATGCTCGGCGCGCTGGTCGAGATCGTGCCGGCCCATGTCCGCACCACCTGCTTCTCGCTGGCTTTTGCACTGGCGGCCGGCCTGTTCGGCACCTTCACGCCGTTCGCCTCGACCTGGCTGATCCAGCAGACCGGTGACAAGGCCTCGCCCGGCTACTGGCTGATGTGCGCCGCGCTGCTCGGCATCGTCGCCGCGCTGATCGTCTATCGCGGCGGCCAGACCATCGAGCAGCGCGAGACCGTCGCGGCCTGATATCACGCATGCAATCGGGGCAGGACTCCCGATTTGAGCATGATCTATCGGAAAACCGCTACACACTTTTCCGGATCATGCTCATTCGCCTGCCCCTGTTGCTTTCCATGCCAACGACGATAACAAGAGCGCATGGTTGATCTGACGCGCAGGTTCGACGTGCTGGTGATCGGCGGCGGCAACGCCGCGCTTTGCGCTGCGATCAGCGCGCGGCGCGCCGGCGCCTCGGTGCTGGTGCTGGAAGGCGCCCCGAAATTCTACCGCGGCGGCAATACCCGTCACACCCGCAACATGCGCTGCGCCCATGACGCGGCGACCGCGATCCTCACCGGTCCCTACACCGAGGAGGAGTTCTGGAAGGATTTGCTGCTGGTGACCGGCGGCCAGACCGACGAGGAACTGGCCCGCTTCATGATCCACGAGTCCAAGGACATCCTGAACTGGATCGTCGAGCAGGGCGTTCGCTGGCAGCCCTCGCTCGGCGGCACGCTGAGCCTCGGCCGCACCAATTCGTTCTTTCTCGGCGGCGGCCGCGCGATGCTCAACGCGCTCTATCGCACCGCCGAGCAGCTCGGCGTCGACATCCTCTACGACGCCGAGGTGATCGACTTGAACATCGAGCACGGCATGTTCCTCTCGGCGCAGCTGAAGCAGCCGGTCGGCGGCAGGACCGAGGTGCGTGCCTCGACCCTGGTCGCGGCCGCCGGCGGCTTCGAGGCCAATATCGAATGGCTGAAAGAATATTGGGGCGAGGCTGCCGACAATTTCCTGATCCGCGGCACGCCGTATAATCGCGGCGCGATCCTCAAGATGCTGCTTGCGAAGGGCGTGCAGGAGATCGGCGATCCCACGCAATGCCATGCGGTGGCGATCGACGCCCGTGCGCCGAAATTCGACGGCGGCATCATCACCCGCCACGACTCGGTGGTGTTCGGCATCGTCGTCAACAAGCATGCCGCGCGCTTCTACGACGAGGGCGAGGACATCTGGCCGAAGCGCTACGCGATCTGGGGCCGCCTGGTCGCCGCCCAGCCGGACCAGATCGCCTACATCATCTTCGACTCCAGCGTGGTGACCAGCTTCATGCCGACGCTGTTTCCGCCGATCGCCGGCGCGACGGTCGCCGAGCTCGCCGGCAAGCTCGAGCTCGATCCAGCCGCGCTGGAAAAGACCATCACCGAGTTCAACGCCGCGGTGCAGCCCGGCACCTTCGACCACACCGTCCTCGACGACTGCCGCACCGAAGGCATCACGCCGGCCAAGACGCATTGGGCGCGCAGGATCGAGTCGCCGCCCTATCTCGCCTATCCGGTGCGGCCCGGCATCACCTTCACCTATCTCGGCACCCGCGTGAACAAGCAGTCGCGGATACTGATGAAGGACGGCAAGCCATCCGCCAACATGTTCGCGGCCGGCGAGATCATGGCCGGCAACGTGCTCGGCAAGGGCTACGCCGCCGGCATCGGCATGACCATCGGCAGCGTGTTCGGCCGCGTCGCCGGACGGGAAGCGGCGAAGAATGCGCGGAATTGAGCCTTGCGCGATCGGAGAGGACCGATGTCACGTCTTGCCATGTTCGCCGCAGCCGCCGCGCTGATGGCAGCGACCACGAGCAAAGCCGCCGAGCCGATCGCGCTGCGCGACATGGGCTCGTTCCATGTCGGCGGCCGCCTCGTCGAGATCACGGGAAAGCCGGTCAAGGACGTCACCTTCACGCCGGGCGGCGTACCTGCAAAAGTCGATCCGAACGGCACCTACCAGGTCGAGCAGATGTACGTGCAGTACTTCCTGCCGCAGAACGAAAAAGGCGCCTATCCGCTGCTGCTGTGGCATGGCGGTGGCCTGACCGGCGTCACCTATGAGACGACGCCGGACGGCCGCGAAGGCTGGCTGAACTATTTCCTGCGCAAGGGCTGGAGCGTCTACAATTCGGACGCGGTCGAGCGCGGCCGCGCCGGCTGGGCGCAATACCCCGACATCTTCAAGGGCGAGCCGGTGTTCCTCACCACAGCGAACCCGTTCCAGCGGTTTCGCATCGGCGACGGCCCCGACTCCTACGATCCGGATCCCGCCAAGCGCAAGCTGATGCCGGGCAGCCAGTTCCCGAACGAAGGCTATGAGAACTTCGTCAAGCAGAACGTGCCGCGCTGGACCACCACCGATGATGCGACGATCGCAGCCTACATCGCCGAGATCGATCGCGTCGGCCCCTGCATCATCATGTTCCACAGCCAGGCCGGCACGTTCGGCTTCAAGGTCGCGCAGGCGCGCCCCGACAAGGTCAAGGCGCTGATCGCGATCGAGCCGGCCGGCGTCGGCGATCCCGCCAAGGTCGACGCGTTGAAGAATATCCCGACCCTGATGGTCTATGGCGATTACATCGAGCGGGATTCGCGCTGGCCGAAGATCCGCGCGACCGGCGGCGCCTTCGCCGACGCCATCCGCGCCGCCGGCGGCAGCGTCGACGTGGTCGACCTGCCCAAGGTCGGCATCAAGGGCAATTCGCACATGATGATGATGGACAAGAACAACGCCGAGGTCGCCGGCCTGATCCAGACATGGCTGGAAGGCAAAGGACTGACGAAGCAGTAGCGAGATACGGGATAAGGCTAGCGTTTTCCGGCGAAGTGATTACCGGTTCGCGTCAGGAAAACGCGTCAAACAAAGAGTCTGAGATGCACGGGACGAGGACATTGCAGGAAGCCGACCGTCTGATGACGGTTTGCAATTCCTGCCGCTATTGCGAGGGCCTGTGCGCGGTGTTTCCCGCGATGGAGATGCGCCGCGCGTTCTCCGACGGCGACCTCAACTATCTTGCCAACCTCTGCCATTCCTGCGGCGCCTGCTACACCGACTGCCAGTTCTCGCCGCCGCACGAATTCAATGTCAACGTCCCGAAGACGCTGGCGGTGGCGCGCGCCGAATCCTATGCCGCCTATGCCTGGCCGCGCGCCTTGGCCGGCGTGTTTGCACGCAACGGCCTCGTCATCAGCCTGATCGCGGCACTCAGCGTCGCCGGCTTCATATTCGGCTTCGCCGCGATCAACGACCGCGGCGTGCTGACCGGCATCCACACCGGTCCCGGCGCGTTCTACGAACTGATGCCGCACAACGCGATGGCGCTGCTGTTCGGCTTGGCCCTGCTCTACGCCATCCTGGCGCTCATGATGGGCGTGCGCGCGTTCTGGCGCGATATCGGCGAGCCGGTCGGCATGACAACGGATACGACATCGCTGTTGCAGGCGGTGCGCGATGCCGGCGAGTTGCGCTATCTCGACGGCGGCGGCGTCGGCTGCTTCAACGAGGACGATCATCCGACCGACCGCCGCAAGCTGTATCACCATCTCACCTTCTACGGCTTCCTGCTGTGCTTCGCCGCGACCTGCGTCGCGACGCTGTACCACTATCTGCTGGCGCGCGAGGCGCCCTATGCGTGGTGGGACCTGCCGGTCGTGCTCGGCACGCTCGGCGGCATCGGGCTCGTGGTCGGCCCGATCGGACTGCTGAGCGAGAAATGGAAGCGCGATCGCGTGCTGGTCGACGGGCAGGCCATGGGCATGGACACCGCGTTCATCCTGATGCTGTTCCTGACCAGCATCACGGGCCTTGCCCTGCTGCTGTGGCGCGAGACCGCCGCGATGGGGCCGCTGCTGGCGCTGCATCTCGGCGTGGTGTTCGCGCTGTTCATCACCATGCCCTACGGCAAGTTCGTGCACGGCATCTACCGCTTCGTCGCGCTGGTGCGCTACGCGCGGGAGCGGCAGATGATGGTGGAGTAAGCTCCAACCGCCGTCATTCCGGGGCGCGCCGCCCGAACTCGGGTTTACCCGAGTTCGGCAAATATTGAGTGTCCAAGTCGCCAACAGCCGACTTGGATGACACGAACCCGGAATCCATCGGGCCAGAGAGCAAGTAGTCAAATGGATTCCGGGCTCGCCGCTGCGCGACGCCCCGGAATGACGCGTGGTCAGAGCTCCACCACCACGTAGTCGCTCTCCACCGCGACCTTGATGGTCTCGGCGACATACGGACCCTTCACCACATTGGTGCCCGGCTCGACGCTGACGGGATAGGCACGCACCCGGAAGCGGCGCGGGTCGCAATAGGACTGGCCGGTGCGGATGTCGAACTCCCAGCCGTGCCAGGGACAGCGCAGGATCTCGCCGAGCTTGGTGTATTCGATCTCGCCCGGGTCCGACGACGAGGCGAGCCCGATCAGCGGCCCCTCGCACAGCGCCGCGCCCTGATGCGGGCAGCGGTTCAACAGGCCGAAGAACTCGCCCTTGACGTTGAAGACCGCGATCGGCCGTCCGTCGATCTCGAGGAATTTTCGCGAGCCCGGCGGCAGTTCATCCACCGGGGCGATCACATGGCGCGCCATCAGTTGTTCTCACGCATGATCTGATTCGAAAAACCGGTTCCCACGTTTTCGGATCATGCGATACCGTACAGCTGCTTGGCATTGCCGAGATAGAACGCCTGCCGGTTGGCGTCGCTGACGCCGGCCGGCAGCACGCGCGACGGCTCGTCGTAGTCCCAGTGCGGATAGTCGGTCGCGAACAGCAGCTTGTCCCAGCCGATCCACTCGATGGTCTGGAACAGATGGTCGCGGCTTTCCGGGTCCTCCATCGGCTGCGTGGTCCACCAGATGCGGTCGCGGATGTACTCCGACGGCTTGCGCGTCAGATGCGGCACCTCGGCGTGCAGCCGCGCAAACACCTTGTCGAGCCGCCAGGCCAGCGACGGCGCCCAGCCGAACCCGGCCTCGACCATCACCATCTTCAGTTTCGGGAAACGTTCGAACACGCCTTCGAGCACCAGGCTCGCCAGCGCGGTCTGCTGGCACTGCGAATGGCCGACCATCTCCTCGACGTAATAGCTCGGCCAGCCCGACGCGGTGATCGGGTTGCCGCCGAAGCCGAAGGCGTGCACGCCGATCGGCAGCCCGGCCTCCTGCGCCGCCTCGTAGATCGGCCAATAACGGCGCTGGCCGAGCGGCTCGACATTGCGGCTCAAGAGCAGCACCTGGACGAAATTTGTGTCGCCCGCGCGCTTGCGGATTTCCGCCGCAGCCGACACGCCGTCCTCATTGGGGACGACGACCGAGCCTTTCAGCCGTGAATCCTTGCTGGTCCATTTCTCGATCTGCCAGTCGTTGATCGCCGAGCAGATCGCCCCGGCGAGATCCTGGTTGCGCAGGCCCTGCCCGGTGTTGAGCGGGTTGAGCACGCCGAGCGCGACATTGTTGGGATCGAGATGCTGCTTCTGCATGAAGGACAGCGACGAGCCCTGCGGGCCGCCTTCCGGCGGATAGGCATCGCGGCGCGACGCATTGGGCTGCGCCTTCGGATAGGGCGGGCCTTCCATCATGCCCTGATAGGCATGGACGCCGAAGGTCTCGAGATGCGCGTGCCAGCGCTTGGCTAGATAAGGATACAGCTCGTCCTTGGTCGCACGTGCCGGATGGATGTCGCAATCGGCGATCGCGGTCTTGATGCTGGTTGACGATGCCGCTTCCGGGCGTTCACGAATCTGGACGTTCATCGCGTCGTCTCCTTTTCATTAGGCATGATCTGATCCGAAAACCGGACGCCGCTTTTCGGGATCATGCCTCACCTTGAGGCGCGGATAGGTCGCATGCGGATTGTCGATCATGATCTTGCGGACCAGATCCTGCGACAATCCCTGCGGCAGCACCTCGTCACCATCGAACTGCCAATGCGGATAGTCTGACGAGAATAGGATCAATTCGTCCGACTGCATATGGTCGAACAGCCGGTTCAGCGTGTCACCGTCCGGCGGCGCATCGACCGGCTGCAGCGAGAAGCGGATGTTGCTCCGCACAATCTCCAGCGGCGCACGGTCGACCCAGGGCGTTTCCATCCGCACGCCGCGCCAGAATTTGTGCAGCCGCCACAGGAACGGCGGCAGCCAGGTGAAGCCGGACTCCAGCATCACCATCTTCAGATTCGGATGACGCGCGAATACGCCCTCGACGATCAGGCTGGTGAGCTGGGTCTGGAACGCCTGCGCCTGCGCGACATAGTCCTCGATGTGATAGGAACCCCAGCCGACCGAGGTCGGCGGATTGTGATAGGCGCTGCCGGCATGGATGCCGATCGGCAGGCCGCGCCGTTCGGCCGCGGCGTAGATCGGCCAGTAGTGCCGCTTGCCGAGCGGCATGTCGCCCATGGCCAGCATCAGCACCTGCACGAAGCGCTTGTCCGGCGCGCAGCGCTCGATCTCGGCGACCGCCTTCTCGATGCTCTGCACCGGAATCACGATCGAGCCGCGCAGGCGCTCGTCCTTGTCGAGCCATTCCTTGGCGAGCCAGTCGTTCAGCGCGCGGCAGAAGGCGTCGGCCATGTCCTCGGAGAACACCATCTGCACGCCGTAGAGCGGATTGCAGATGCCGTGGGCGGTGCCGAACCGGTCCAGCACCTGGCGTTGCATGTCGGCAAGGCTCGAGCCCGGCTTGCCCTGCGCGGGCCGCCAGTCCGGCCGCGACGAGATCGGCGAATTGGTCGGATAGGATTGCGAGATCAGATCGGTCATGCCGCGCGTCGTCACCTGGTCGCGCCAATAGTCGTTCAAGTATGGCAGCAGGCTGGTGAGGTGGGGCACGGCGGGATGCAGATCGCAATCCACGCCGCCCGCGATCAGCGACGTCATCAGGTTTCCTCGCGAGTTTCCTCCGTGCGCGCTCGCGACAATCTGCCGGGCGACGCTTGGTTGTTGTCCGGCATTCAAGCAGCCGGGGCGTCGCTCCGCAACTCGGCAGCGGCCTGTGTGGTGTGCTAGGAAGGCAGAACGCCCCACTGGATTTTCATGGCAGTTTTCATGGCAAGCAACGAGAAAGAGCGCCGATGAACGCACTCACATCCATCGCCGGACAGGTCGCCGCAAAACTGATCGCCAACAAGCAGACCATTGCGGTCGCGGAATCGTCCACCGGCGGACTGATCTCGGCATCGCTGCTGGCGGTGCCCGGCGCATCGGCCTATTTCCTCGGCGGCGGCGTGATCTACACCCGCGACGCACGGCGCGCGCTGATGGATGTTTCCGACGATGCGATGCGCGGCCTCCGCTCCTCGTCGGAACCCTACGCACAATTGCTGGCGCGGCAGATCCGCGCGCGCCTCTCGACCGACTGGGGACTATCCGAGACCGGCGCCGCCGGCCCGACCGGCAACCGCTACGGCGACGCCGCCGGTCACAGCTGCATGGCGGTCGCTGGGCCCCAACAAGAGGTGATCACGCTGGAGACCGGCGACAACGACCGGGCCGCGAACATGCAGGCGTTCGCGAAAGCGGCGCTGGAGCTGTTGTTGAAGAATCTGGAGCGCTGATCGCACGTTACGCTCGACGGCAACGGATCTTCGCCACGGGCTCGACCTCTCCCCGTCATCCTGAGAGCTTGTGACGGATTCGGCTCCTGCGGAGTTTTTGGCGGCTGTTCGTCGCAGCAATTGGCAGGTTTGAGTTCGAGTTCGGCGATGACCCGTTGTTTAGGCTCTGGAGAGGCGGTTGCCTTGCAGGATGTTGTTGACGAGGGCGTACCAGAGCACGACGGCACGGACCTTTTCGATGCCGCGCACGGTCAATTGCCGCAGGTCCCAATTGCGCCAGCGGGCATGGATGCACTCGCAGATCGACCGGGACCTGTATCGGGCCTTGCCCTCTTCGCTCGCCATTCGCGCACGCCAGGCCAACACCCCCGGACCGTCGCCGCGCCGCGGTAGATAGGGATCGGTACCGTGCTTGGATTGAGTGGGCGGACAAAAGATATCGATGCCCTCGGCATAGGCCCATTCGATGTCCTCGGCACTGCCAAAGCCGCCATCGACGAGATGGTCCTTGGGCAACCCTCCGGGCCGCGCACGCTGCCGCTCCAGCATGGGGCGCATCAGGCCGCGATCGGATCCGATGTTGCAAATTCTGGTGTCGACGACGATCTGCTCGCCGGCCACGCTCGTCACCTGCACGTTGTAGGCGGGGCGGAAGCCGCCGTTCGCCATCTTCATGACCCGTGCATAGGCGTCCGTCGTGGAGGCCCGCGGCTCCTTCGGCGTCTTGCCGTTGCCGCGACTTTCTTCGCGCTCCTTGCGCTGCTGCTTGATCTCGGCGAGCGCCGTCTGCGCCGCCTTCACCCGCGCGCTGCGTTCCCGCGCGGCCCGCTCCTTGGCTGCCCGGGCACGCTTATTGCTGGCGTCCGAGCGTGTGTCGACCTCGCGCTTGAGGTCTTCCACCACGGCCTCAGCCTGCGCCAAATGCTTATCCAGCGTCGCCTCGCGCCGGAACGAGGCGGCCCCGGCGCTGGCCCGGACCCGCATGCCATCCTGCGCCAAGGTCTCCAGATCGACGAGACCGGCCTTTGCCAACGCTGCCAGATGCTCACTGAGCAGTCGGTCAAGCAGATCGGCGTTGCCGACCCGGAAGTCTGCCAGCAGGTGATAGTTCACCGACACCCCGCCGCACAGCCAGCGATAGGCATCGTGGCTCTCGCACAGCCGCTCCAACGCCCGCGCGCTGCCAACGCCTTCGCTGGCGGCATAGAGCCACAGCGCCAGCAAAAGCCGGGGCGAGGTCGCGGGGTGACCGGGACGATCGCCGCGAGCCTTGATCCGGTCCTCCAACTCACTCAGATCAAGCTCTTCGACATAAGACCAGATCAGCCGCACCGGATGGTCTTCCCCGAATCAGGCTCTCAATATCAACCGCTCGCAGCGCAATCTGGTCGCGCTGGGGCTCACGCAGCCGCGGAGCGCCGGGCAAGCCCGCTTCGGCTGGTGGCTTCGCCTGCTCCGGCAGGTCCCCAAACAACTCATCGGCAGCCAACATCACCTCCCGCGAATCCATCATCGCCAGAGAATCACACCGCGCCGGCTTTCGGCTATAATGCTCGCTGAAACCCCAAAAAAATCACACCCTCTGAGGAGCGCGCAGCGCGTCTCGAAGGATCGACGGCCACCAGCGGAGCCGTGCATCCTTCGAGGCTCGCCGAGCGGCGCAATTGCGCCGCAAGGCTCGCACCTCAGGATGACGGGTCAATCATCTCGCGTGAGGAATCCTACTTCTCGCGGAACGAGCGCATGAACTGATCGTGCAGGGGCTTCATCAAATACGACATCATGGTTCGGTCGCCGGTCTGGACGAAAGCTTCCACCGGCATGCCCGGGATGATCTTCACCTCGCTGCCGAGGCGCGCGACCTCTTCCGGCGGCATCGAGACGCGGATGGTGTAGTAGCTCTGCCCGGTGCGCTGGTCGGTGTTGACGTCGGCGGAGACGCGGGTGACGACGCCGTTCAGCTCGGGCGTAGTGCGCTGGTTGAAGGCGGAGAGCCGCAGCACCGTCTTCTGCCCGACCTGCAGCTTGTCGATATCCTGCGGATTGACCTTGGCCTCGACCGACAAATCGTCGGCCTTGGGCACGATCATCATGATCGCATCGCCCGCGGTGATGACGCCGCCGACGGTGTGCACCGTCGATTGCAGCACCACGCCGTCCTGCGGCGCGCGGATATCGATGCGGCGAAGCTGGTCCTCGGCCGTGACCTTGCGCTCGACGAACTCGCCGATCTTGTCGTTGGTCTCGCGCAGGTCCTTTGAGACCTCGGAGAGCATGTCCTTGTCGACCTGGATGATCTGCAGCTCGGTCTCGGTGATCTTGCCCCTGGCTTGGGCGCGCGAGGCGATGTACTGCGCGCGCTCGCCGGAGAGCCGCGCCGCGTCACGCTCGAGCGTGGTCAGGCGGGTGAGCTGCACCAGATGCTGCTCGTAGAGCTGGCGGACGCCGACCAGCTCCTGCTGCACCAGCGCGATCTCCTTGTCCTTGGCGGTCTCCTGCGCCTGCAGGCCAGAGATTTCCTCGTTGAGCTGGGTGACGCGCTCGCGCAGCTGCGCCTTCTGGCCGGTGCGGCCGTTGACGCGCACTTCGAACAGCTTGGTTTCGCTCGCCATGATGTCGCGGACGTCGGGATCGTTGGCCTGCTCCACGAGCTGCGGCGGGAAGGCGATCTTGTCACGGCCCTGCTGCTCGGCTTCGAGTCTTGCGGCGCGCGCGTAAAGCCCGTTGAGCGTCTTGACCACGATCGCAAGGCTCGCCTTCACGACGGTCTCGTCGAGGCGCACGACGATATCGCCCGCCTTGACCACGTCGCCATCACGCACCCGCACTTCGCCGACCACGCCGCCGGTCGGATGCTGCACCTTCTTGACATTGGATTCGACCACCACCGAGCCCGGCGCGATCAGCGCCCCGGAGATCGGCACCGTCGCGGCCCAGCCGCCGACGCCACCGCCGAGAACGAGGATCACGACGAGGCCGACGATGAGGTGCTTCCTGATCGAGGCATGTGCATTGCGCGGTTGATCGGTCATGGTTTGGCCACTCCCGCATCGGCGACGATCTTGATCGGCGGCGGCACCGGCGGCGCGACCCGTTGCAGCACCTGCGCCAGCACCGTCTCCTTCGGACCGAAAGTCTGCATGCGGCCGTCCTTCAGCACCAGCAGCTGGTCGACGCCCTCGATCCCGATCGGCCGGTGCGCGACCACGATGACAACAGCGCCGCGCTCGCGGGCGGCGCGCACTGCACGGGTCAGCGCCTCGTCGCCTTCGCTGTCGAGGTTGGAATTCGGCTCATCCAGCACGATCAGGAACGGATCGCCGTAGAGCGCGCGCGCCAGCGCGACGCGCTGCGCCTGGCCGGCCGAGAGCGCGCTGCCCTGCTCGCCGACCTGGGTGTCGTAGCCCTCGCGCATCTTGATGATCATCTCGTGCACGCCAGCTTCCTTGGCCGCCGCGATGATGCCGTCGGATTTGGCGTCGGGATCGAACCGGCAGATGTTCTGCGCGACCGTGCCGGCGAACAATTCGACGTCCTGCGGCAGATAGCCGATATGGCGCCCGAGCTCGTCCGACGACCATTGATCGAGTGCGGCGCCGTCGAGCCGCACCTTGCCGCGCGCCGGCACCCAGACGCCGACCAGCGCCCGGATCAGCGACGACTTGCCCGAGCCGCTCGGACCGATCACGCCGACGCCGCTGCCGGCTTCGACCGTGAAGCTGACGTCCTGCACGATGACGCGCTGGTCGCCCGGCGCGACCATGGTCACGGCCTCGACCGCGAGCTTCTTCTCCGGCGCCTGCAGCAAGGTCTGCTGCGGCCGCGCCGGAATCTGCTCCAGCAGGCGGTTGAGGCGCTGCCAGCTCTGCCGCGCGGCGACGAAGCTCTTCCAATGCGCAATCGCGAGATCGACCGGCGCCAGCGCCCGCGCACTCAGGATCGAGCCGGCGATGATGATGCCGCCGGTGGCCTCCTGGTGGATCACGAGCCAGGCACCGACCGCCAGCACCGCGGATTGCAGCATCATGCGCAGCACCTTGGCGACCGCACCGAGCCCGCCGGTGACGTCGCTCGCATGCTGGTTGCCGGACAGATATTCCTCGTTGGCCTCGTTCCAGCGCTTGTTCATGCGCCCGGCCATGCCCATCGCCACCAGCACTTCGGCGTTGCGGCGGCTGGACGCGGCAAGATCGTTGCGGCGCGCCGCAAGCGACATCGCCTCCTTGGCCGGCCGGCGCGACAGGTATTCGGTGATCAGCGTCAGGGTCACCAGGATGACGGCACCGATCAGCGCGGTGACGCCGAGCAGCCAATGGAACGCGAAGCAGATCGCCATGTAGAACGGCAGCCAGGGCAGATCGAAGAACGCGCCGGGGCCCATGCTGCCGAGGAAGGAGCGCACATTGTCGAGGTCGCGCAGCGGCTGCAGGCCCTCGCTGCGATTGCCGGCCGTCAGCGGCAGCCGCACGATGGTGTCGAACACCCGCGCATTGAGCGCCTCGTCGAGCGAGGTGCCGACCCGGCCGAGGATTCGTCCACGCAGCAAATCGAGCACGCCCTGCGCCATGTAGAGCACCGCGGCGATCACCACGAGGCCGACCAGGGTCGGTACGCTGCGGCTCGGCAGCACCCGGTCGTAGACCTGCAGCATGAACATCGAACCGGTCAGGTACAGCAGGTTGATCATGCAACTGATGAGGCCGACGCCGATGAAGGCACTGCGGCAAGCGCGCAGCGCCTCAGCCAGTTCGGAACGCCGGACAGCGGGCGCGGCTGCCATAGAAACTGATCTCTGCAAAACAAAAGAGTTACGTGATCACCACGTTGTACAGACGTTTGCGATCATCGTCCATTTCAGTCGCGCCGACCAGAGCACGGCTCGCGCCCTATTTTTGTGATCCCACAGACAATTGACGGAATAATTAGGGTTAACCGGCCGCGGAACCCGGCGCGGGTGCCGGCGCGCTTCTCGGAAAGGGCACGAGAATGACCGACATCGAGACCCGGCCGATCTCGCCGTCGACATCGAGCAGCACCCCGCTGCCGACGCCAAGCCCGGCCTCCGCCCGCCAGCGCGCCTCGGCGCGAACCCCGATCCAGGCGCCCCGCGGCGGCCTGAACAACTGCACCGCGAGGTTCGGGTTGGGGTCGGCCACCACGTTCTGCACCGGGCGCGCGATGCCGTGGGTCCAGTCGGCCGGACCGAGCACCCGCGCCAGCGGACCGGCGTCCGGGATCACGCTGTGATGCATCCGAAACCAGGCGACATCGTCGCCGGCGCGGGCCTCCATCGCGTCCATGAACCAGCTGCGGCCATTCACTGCGTGCGGACTGCGCAGCGGAAACAGCGGGTGGGATCCACGGGTTCGGCTACTGCTTCGTGAAAGCCGGGGATCTCGACCGCGCGCTCGCGCGACAGCGTCACCCGCACCGTCGCACAGGGCTGCTGCTCGCCCGCCGGCCAGAGCGTGTTGTCGACGACGCTGACCCGGCCGCCTTCGGTCACGACGGAGATTTGCGTGCGCAATTCCGCCATCGGCGTCGGCCGCAGGAACCAGGCGGAAGCCGAAATCGCGGTGCCCCAGTCGCGCGCGCCGGCCATGGCCTCGATTTCGCCGGTCAGCAGGCTTGCGACCGCACCGCCCTGCAAGCCGGCGAACGGCCCCGCCGCCAGCGCCGCGGGTTTCCAGTGATGGGGCGTGGCTGTCGGTTCGAAGATGGCCAAGGCGGACGGTCTCACGGATGAGCAGGATTGAGCGTTCGGGCAATCTGATCCAAGAATAGCCGCCATGACAAAAGGCCATTCGTCACCTGAGGTGAGCAGGATTCACCCGTTGGATGCGCCCGACCCGCGAGCGATCCCGCCGCTGACGGCGCTGCTCGCCTTCGAGCGCGCGGCGACGCAGCTCAGCTTCCGCCGCGCCGCGCGCGACCTGTCGCTGAGCCCGTCCGCGATCAGCCACCAGATCCGCGGGCTGGAGCAACAGTTCGGCACCAGGCTGTTCGTCCGCGGTGCGCGCTCGGTGCGCCTGACCGAGGACGGCGAACGCTATCTCGCAAAGGTGTCGGCAGCGCTGGCGACGCTGCAGGAGGCGAGCCGCGAGATGATGCGGCAGCGCGGCGAGGCCGGCGGCGAGCTCTGGATCAGCTCGCTGCCGTTCTTCACCAGCGCCGTGCTGCTGCCGGCGCTGCCCGAGTTCAAACGGCGTCATCCGCAACTGACGCTGCGGATCGAGGCCACGCATCAATATGCCGACTTCAACGGCTCGCGCGTCGATGTCGCGATCCGCTACGGGCGGGAACATGCCGCCGGGCTGAAGGTCGAGCCGCTGGTTGAGGTCAAGGGATTGCCGGTCTGCGCGCCGGCGCTGGTCAAGGCAGGGCTTCGGACCCCGGCGGACCTGTCGCGCGAGGTGCTGATCCATGTCACCACGCAGCCGCGGGCGTGGCCGGCCTGGCTGAAGGAGGCCGGGCAGCCGCACCTCGCGCCGCGTGGGCATCTCTGGCTCGACAGCGTGCCGGCGATGCTGGAGGCCGCCGAACACGGGCTCGGCGTGGCGCTCGCCATGGCGCCCTTGATCAAGGCGCGGCCGGGCTTCGGCAAGCGGCTGGTGGCGCCGTTTGCGTTCGAGCCCGCGCACAGCGAGACGATCTATCTGGTCTCCCGCACCGAGCAGGCCCGCGACCGCCGGATATCAGCGGTGCGGCGCTGGATCGCCGACGCGGTCGCGCGCGCGAGCTAGACCGTGGCGGGCACCGGCTCTGCCAGGACGCAGCGCGCCTGATGGCCGGGTGCGACCTGCACGTTCGGCGGCAGGCTTTCGCTGCAATGCGGCTCGGCGAACTTGCAGCGCGGGGCAAAGGAGCAGCTGGCCGGTGCGTGGTCGAGCGAGGGCGGCGTGCCCGGAATGGTCTCCAGCCGCTGGCCGCGCATCGCGCCGTGAATGGTCGAGGCCAGCAGCCCCTTCGCATAAGGGTGCACCGGCGTGCGGACGATGTCGCGCAGCGCGCCCTGCTCCACGATCTGGCCGGCATACATCACCGCGACCCGGTCGCAGATCTCGATGGCGACGCCGATGTCGTGGGTGACGAAAATGACCGACATGCCGAACTCGCGCTGCAACTCGCGCAGCAGCAGCAGGATCTGGATCTGCACGGTGGCATCGAGCGCGGTGGTCGGCTCGTCCGCGAGCAGGATCTTCGGCTTGCAGGCCAGCGCCAGCGCGATCATCGCACGCTGGCGCATGCCGCCCGACATCTCGTGCGGATAGGACTCCAGCCGACGCTTGGCGGAGGGGATCCGCACCACTTCAAGCATCTCGAGCGCACGCGCGGTCGCCTCGCGCTCGCTCTTGCCCTCGTGGCGCATCACCGTCTCCGCGATCTGGCGGCCGATGCTGTAGACCGGATCGAGCGCCAGCGCCGGCTCCTGGAAGATCATCGAGACGGTCTGGCCGCGGAACGCGGACAGCGCCTCATCGTCCATCGCCAGCACCTCCCGGCCCAGCACCTTGACGCTGCCGGAGATCTGCGTGCGCTTCCGCGGCAACAGCCGCATCAGCGCGCGCAAGGTCACGCTCTTGCCCGAGCCGGACTCGCCGAGCAGCCCCAACACCTCGCCCTCGCCGAGCGACAGGCTGAGATCGTTCACGGCATGGACCGTGCGATCGCCGGTGAAGCGGATGTTGAGGTTGTTGATCTCGACGAGATTGGTCATGCGAGCCGCTTTGTCATGTGAGTCTTGGCACCCTGGCGTGGAAATCGGTCACGCGCTGGAACGCCGCGCCGATCCGAAGCAATGTGGCTTCCTCGAAGGAGCGGCCGATCAGCTGCATGCCGACCGGCAACCCCGCCTTGGTGAAGCCCGAGGGAATCGAGAGCGACGGCAGGCCGAGATAGTTGACCGGACGGGTGAACCGCGTCAGCCGCTGCAGCACCGCGTCGGCGCCCGGACCATTGCCGACATCGCTCTCGGCAATGGTCGGCGCCGGCACCGGCGACGACGGCGCGATCACGGCATCGACGCCATTGACCGCCGCATTGTGCGCGGCGAGCGCAGGGCCGCGCCAGCGCATCGCCTCGAGATAGGTGACCGCCGGGATGGTCAGGCCGTTCTGCAACCGCATCAGGACCTGCGCGCCGTAATCCTGCGGCCGCTCGATCATCCAGCGCTTGTGGAAGGCGGCGGCCTCGACCGCGAGCACCAGTTGCGAGGCCGAAGAAAGCTGGCGCTGGTCGGGCAGCTCGACCTTGACGATCTCGGCGCCCTCCTTCCTCAGCGTGGCCACCGTCTCGTCGAGGATGCGCGCCACTTCGGGATCGAGATCGTCGACATAGAACGCGGTCGGGACGCCGATCTTGATGCCCTTCAGCGACTGCCTGGTCGCGGCCATGTAGTCCGGCACCGGCTGCGTCGACGCGGTGAGATCCTCCGGGTCGGCACCGGCCATCAGGCCGAGCAGCAGCGCGCAATCCTCCGCCGTCTGCGCCAGCGGGCCGACGGTGTCGAGCGACTGCGACAACGGCATCGCGCCGGCGCGGCTGACGCGGCCGACCGTGGTCTTCAATCCCGTGACACCGCAGAAATGCGCCGGCATGCGAATCGAGCCGCCGGTGTCGGAGCCCAGCGCGGCAAAGGTGAGCCGCGCGGCGACCGCCGAGCCCGAGCCCGACGACGAACCGCCGGTGATGTGCTCGGTGTTCCAGGGATTGCGTACCGGGCCGTAATGCACGTTGTGGCCGGTCGGCCCATAGGCGAACTCGACCATCTGCAACGAGCCGAGCCGGACCGGCCCGGCATCCTTCAGCCGCTGCAACGCCGTCGACGTCGTCTTCGGCATGAAGTCGCGGCGGATCAGCGAGCCGCAGGTCACGACCTTGCCGGCCTCGTAATACATGTCCTTGTGCGCCAGCGGCACGCCGTGCAGTGGACCGCGGCTACCGCCCTTGGCGAGCGCGGCATCGGCTTCGGTCGCGGCGGCCAGCGCCTGCTCGGATTCGACGGCCATATAGGCGTTGAGGCGCGGTTGCCATTCTGCGATGCGATGCAGCACGGCGCGGGTCACCTCATGCGAGGAGACTTTCTTGTCGGCGATCGCCTTGGCGACCGCAGTGAGCGTCATCAGGGCCGGATCGGAGCTCATTTCGACACCTTTGCGATCTGCGCCAGCAGGAAGCTCGCGGGTTCGAGATCGAACGGCAGCGTGCCGGCGATCGGTGCAAAGCCGTCGAAGGCCGGTCCGATCGAATTGGCGATACGGGTTGCGACCTCGTCGTCAGCAGGCACATCGGCGACCTGCGCGATCACCTTGACGTCCTTTGGAGTGGGTCTTGTCATGCCGCATTTTCTCCTTTTGCTTTTGCCGGCGCGCGGCTGTGCCCCGAGCCGGGAATGGCCATGTAGCACGCCGCTTGATGGCCGATTGTATCGAGATCGCTGAGTTTTGGCGTGACGTTTGCGCAGAGCGGCTCCGCAAACGGGCAACGGGTGTGAAACCGGCAGCCCGACGGCGGATCGATCGGATTGGGTGGATCGCCCGAGATCGGCGGCACCTCGGTGCGCTTGTCGGGATCGGATGACGGCATCGCCGCCAGCAGCGCGCGGGTATAGGGATGCGCCGGCGCGTCCCACACCGCATCGACCGGGCCGAGTTCGACGACCTCGCCGAGATACATCACCAGTACGCGGTCGGAGATGTAGCGCACGACGTTGAGATCATGGCTGATGAAGAGGTAGGTCAGGCCGAATTCGCGCTTGAGGTCGGCGAGCAGATTGAGCACTTGCGCCTCGACCGATTTGTCGAGCGCAGACACCGCCTCGTCGAGGATCACCAGCCGCGGCGACAACGCGAGCGCGCGAGCGATGTTGACGCGCTGGCGCTGGCCGCCGGAGACCTCGTGCGGATAGCGGTTGGCGAAGATCTCCGGTCTTAAACCGACCTTGCCGAGCAGCTCGCGCGCCAAGGTCCGCGCGGTGTCGTCGGCCATGCCGTGGACCTTCGGTCCGAAGGCGATCGATTCCTCGATGGTGAGGCGCGGATTGAGCGAGGCGTAGCTGTCCTGGAACACCATCTGCACGCCGCGCCTGAGATCGCGCAGCGAGAGCGCCGGGCCGACCTGCCTTCCGTCATAGATGATGTCGCCGGCATCGCGCGTCATCAGATGCATCAACAGCCGCGCCGTGGTCGACTTTCCGCAGCCGGATTCGCCGACGATGCCGACGGTCTCGCCCTTCATGACCGCGAAGGTCACGTCGTCGACCGCCCGTACCGTCTTGCGCGGGCTGAACAGGGTGCCGCGCACCGGGAAATGCTTGGTCAGGCCGGTGACCTGCAACAACGGCTGCGCGGCACCGCCGACATCGGCGACCGGCTCCAGCATGTCCGCCGGGAGTTTGGCTTCGGTCATCGCACTAGTTCCTGATGTCCATGGCGCTGCGCATGCCGTCGCTGAGCAGGTTGAAGCAGATCGAGACCGCGAAGATCATCGCGCCCGGCAGCGCCGCGACCCACGGATTGACATAGATCGCGGTGCGCAGCGTGTTCAGCATCAGGCCCCATTCCGGCTCCGGCGGTTTTGTGCCCAGTCCGAGGAACGAGAGACCGGCGGCCAGGATCATCGACACCGAGATCAGGCCCGTGGCATAGACGAAGATCGGGCCGAGCACATTGCCGAGCATGTGCACGCGCATGATGGTGAAGGGACCGGCGCCGGACGCGCGCGCGGCCTCGACGAAATCCATGTTGCGCACGCCGGTGGTGACGCTTTCGGCGACGCGGGTGATCTGCGGCACGAACACGATGGTGAGCGACACGATCGAATTGGTGATGCCGGCGCCGAGCGCACCCGAGATCGCGATCGCCAGCAGCACCGATGGGAAGGCGTAGAACACGTCGACGGTGCGCATGATCGCGGTGTTGAGCTTGCCGCCGACATAGCCGGCGACGAGGCCGAGCGAAGTGCCGATCACGAAGGCGAAAATCACCGGCAGGATGCCGATGACGAGAGACAGCCGTCCGCCATAGATCAGCCGCGCCAGCATGTCGCGGCCGAGCTCGTCGGTGCCGAGCGGGAAGCCCGGCGTGCCGATATGGCGGAGGCGGCGGATCATCGAGCCCTGGTAGGGATCGGCAAGATGCAGCCACGGTGCCAGCAGCGCCGAGGCGAAGATCAGCACCAGGATGAAGGCGCAGGCCATGCTGACCTTGTCGCGCCGGATGCGGCGGCCGACCGTCGCCCAATAGCCGCGCGCCTTGCTCGCCGGCGCAGCCTGCAATACGGTATCTGACAACGCACTCATGCGAAGACTCTTTGTTGGAGCATAAACCGGTCTCCACTTTTCCGGATCATGCTCTAACTCCGCTTGATGCGCGGATCGATCGCGGCCTGCGCGATGTCGACCAGGAGATTGAGCAGCACGAAGAACAGCGCCAGCACCAGGATGGTGCCCTGCAACAGCGGCAGATCGCGCTGGAAGATCGCGGAGTTCAACAGCAGCCCCGAACCCGGCCAGGAGAACACCGTCTCGATCAGGATCGAGCCGCCGAGCATGTAACCGAGTTGCAGGCCCATCACCGCGAGTGCCGTCGGCGCCGCGTTCTTGATCACATGACGGAACACTTCGGTCTCGCGCAGACCCTTGGCGCGCAGCGCCTCGACGAAATCCTGACTCAGGATGTCGCCGGTCAGCGCGCGCACCGTGCGGGTGATGATGCCCATCGGAATCACCGAGGTGGTGATCGCCGGCAGCACCAGATAGCGCAGATGCTCCCAGTCCCACGCCCAGGCGCTGGAGCCGCCGGGACCTGCACCGACCGCGGGCAGCCAGTTGAGCTGCACCGAGAAGATGATGACCAGTACCATGCCGAGCCAGTAATGCGGCAGCGACACGCCGGCGATCGCAAAGGAGGTCGCGACCTTGTCGACCCAGGTGTCGCGGAAGTAGCCGGCGATCAGGCCGAACAGCAGGCCGAGCGTGAAGCCGATCATCGCAGCCGCGATCGCCAGCATCACGGTGTTGCCGACCGCGCGCATCACCTCGCTCAGGACCGGACGCCCGGTTGCGATCGAATTGCCGAGATCGCCATGGATGGCGCGCCACAGCCACAGGCCGAACTGCACCGGCAGCGGACGATCGAAGCCGTAAGCCGAGCGCAATTGCGCGGCGAGCTCCTGCGAGGCATCGGCCGGCAGCACCGCGACCAGGGGATCGCCGGGCGTGATGTGCACCAGCAGGAAGCACACCAGCGCAACGCTGAGCACGATCGGAATGACGTAGACGATTCGTCTGGACGTATAGGCGAACACGAGTTCACTCGCTTCTTCCCTTCTCCCCTTGTGGGAGAAGGTGGCGCGCGGAGCGCGCCGGATGAGGGGTTCGATCCGCGGCGACAGTCATTTCACAGCAAGGACGATCGCCCGCGGAGGCAACCCCTCACCCGGCTTCGCTTTCAGCGAAGCCACCCTCTCCCACAAGGGGAGAGGGTGCACCGAGCAAGCCACCAACTATCTCACGGCGCGACCGACACCGGCGAGAAGTCGACGAACCAGCTCTTCGGCTGCACGAAGCCCTTGACCTTCGGGCTCATCGCGCGCGGCGCGACGTCGTGCGCGACGTAGAGGAACGCGGCGTCATCGACCGAGGCGGCGTGCAGTTCGGCGAGCGCGGCATCGCGGGCCGCGGGATCGAAGGTCTGGCGGGCCTTCTTCACCAGCTCGTCGAACTTCGGATTGTTGATGAAGCCCCAATTGTTCGAGACCGGCGGCGCCATGCCCGATTGCAGGAAGCGCACCAGCGCGAAGAACGGATCCATCGCCGCATAGGTGACGTTGGTCGCATTCGATCCGTTGGCCGACGGATCCTTGGCGCCGCGCCGCCAGTTGGTGAACAGCGTATTCCACTCGATGACATCGAGCTGCACATCGAAATAGCACTCGGCCAAAGCCTGCTGCAGATACTCGTTCATCGGCAGCGGCAGCATCTGGCCGGAGCCGGACGCCGAGGTCTGGATCTTGACGGTGAGCTTCTTGTTCGGACCGAAGCCCGCCTCCTGCATCAGCTTCTGCGCGGCCGGCTTGTCGTACTTGATCTGGAACGTCGGGTTGCCGCGCCAGGGATGGCCGGGCTCGAAGGTGCCGGTCGCCGGCACCATCAGGCCGGCGAGCAGGCCATCGCGCAGCCCTTCGCGATCGACGCAGAGATTGGCGGCCTTGCGGACGCGGATGTCGTTCCACGGCGAGCCCTCGACGCGCGAGAACTGCCAGGGCCAGACATGCGGCTCCTCGTTGGAATAGAGATTGAAGCCGCGCTGCTTGATCTCGGGCAACGCATCCGGTGCCGGCGCTTCGATCCAGTTGACCTGCCCGGACAGCAGCGCCGCGGTGCGGGCGTTGGCCTCCGGCATCGGCAACAGCACCATCTTGTCGGTCTTCGGCACGCGCGCCTTGTCCCAGTAGTTCTCGTTCTTCACCAGCTCGAGCCGCTCGCGCGGGGTGAAGCTCGACATATTCCAGGGCCCGGTGCCCGACGCGTCCTTGGCGAACGCAGCCCATGCGGCCTGCGATTTCGCCTTGGCGTCGGCGCCTTCGGCCTTGTCGTAGAATTGCTGCCACTTGGCCGGGCTCGCCATGAACAAATTGGTGAGGTTGATCGGCAGGAAGCTGTCGGGCTCCTTGGTGGTCAGCTCCACCGTCATGTCGTCGATCTTGCGCGCCGAGACCAAAGTCGGCATCCGCGAGGCGGTGACACCGACCTGGCTCGGATCGAATTGCGGCGCGTCCTGCTTCAGAACCTTGTCGACATTCCAGACCACGGCATCGGCGTTGAACGGCGAGCCGTCGTGAAAGACGACGCCGGGACGCAGCTTGAAGATCCACTTGGTCTTGTCGGCATCGTCGACCTTCCACTCGGTGGCGAGGCCCGGGATCAGCGCGCTCGCCTTGTCCGACGAGGACAGGTCCCACATCGTCAGCGCGTCGTACATCGTCAGTCCAGTGAAGCGATTGCCCTCAAAACCCTGGTCGGGCTGACCGAGCGTGCGCGGAATGTCGGCAGCCGTCATGCCAATGCGCAGCACGGTCTCGGCGCCGGCGATCGCCGGCACGCCGGTCGCAATCGCGAGCGCCAGCATGAATGCCGTCGCATTGGTCTTCTTGTTACGCATCTCAGCAACCCCTTCGAAGTCTGGTGACGTTTTGGTGATTATTTCTTGGGCAAGCGTATGCAATGCCTGTGCCAAGGGGAATAGTTCTTCAGCAAATTACCGTTGGGCGCGTCAATTCTTCCCACCTTCGGCTAAGACGGGGCAAGAGTGCCTATTCTGGCATCATGCTTGCAAGTTTTTGGCTCCGACTTCCCACCAACGGAGCCTTCAATATGCGTGCGCGCAATTCGATCCTGATGGCGGCAATGGCGCTTGCCCTGACCGCGGGCTGGCCGGCCTTGTCGGCGCGGGCGGAGTCCATTGTGCGCTACGGCATTTCGATGGCCGATATTCCGCTGACGACCGGCCAGCCGGATCGCGGCGCCGGCGCCTATCAGTTCACGGCCTACACGATCTACGATCCGCTGGTCGCCTGGGAGATGGACGTGGCCGACCGGCCCGGCAAGCTGGTGCCCGGGCTTGCGACCGAATGGAAGGTCGACGACACCGACAAGACCAAATGGCGCTTCACGCTGCGCAGAGGCGTGAAATTCCACGACGGCAGCGACTTCAACGCCGACGCCGTGATCTGGAATCTCGACAAGGTGCTGAACGACAAGGCGCCGCAGTTTGACAAGCGGCAGAGCGCCCAGGTCAAGACCCGCCTGCCCTCGGTTGCGAGCTACGCCAAGATCGACGACTTCACCGTCGAGATCACCACCAAGACGGTCGATTCCTTCTTCCCCTACCAGATGCTCTGGTTCCTGGTCTCGAGCCCCGCGCAATATGAGAAGCTCGGCAAGGACTGGGACAAGTTCGCCAGCCAGCCCTCCGGCACCGGCCCGTTCAAGCTGACCAAGCTGGTGCCGCGCGAGCTCGCCGAGCTGACCAAGAACCCGGACTATTGGGACAAGAAGCGACTGGCGAAGGTCGACAAGCTGATCCTGATCCCGATGCCGGAAGCGCTGACCCGCACCAATGCGCTGCTGGCCGGACAGGTCGATTTGATCGAGACGCCGGCGCCCGATGCCGTGCCGCAGCTCAAGGCCGCCGGCATGCGGATCGTCGACAACGTGACCCCGCATGTCTGGAATTATCATCTGAGCGTGCTGCCGGGCTCGCCCTGGACCGACATCCGCCTGCGCAAGGCGCTCAACCTCGCGATCGACCGCGACGCCGTGGTCGGCCTGATGAACGGCCTCGCCAAGCCCGCCAAGGGCCAGGTCGATCCGTCGAGCCCATGGTTCGGCAAACCGACCTTCGAATTGAAGTACGACCTCGCGGCCGCGAAGAAGCTGGTCGAGGAAGCCGGCTATTCCAAGGACAAGCCGCTGAAGACCACCTTCATCATCGCCCAGGGCGGCACCGGGCAGATGCTGTCGCTGCCGATGAACGAGTTCCTGCAACAGAGCTTCAAGGAGATCGGCATCGATATCGACTTCAAGGTGGTCGAGCTCGAGACGTTGTATTCGCACTGGCGCAAGGGTGCTGCCGACGAGATGAACGCCGGCATCACCGCCAACAACATCGCCTATGTCACCTCGGATCCGCTCTACGCCATCGTGCGGTTCTTCCATTCCGGCCAGGTGGCGCCGACCGGCGTCAACTGGGGCGGCTACAAGAACCCGAAGGTCGATGCGCTGATCGACGAAGCCAAGCAGACCTTTGATACCGCCAAGCAGGATGCGCTGCTGGCGCAGGCGCATGCGCTGATCGTCGACGATGCCGCGCTGGTGTGGGTGGTGCACGACACCAATCCGCACGCGCTGTCGCCGAAGGTCAAGACCTTCGTGCAGGCGCAGCACTGGTTCCAGGATCTGACGCAGATCGGGGTGGAGTAAGAGATCGTAGGGTGGGCAAAGGCGCGCAAGCGCCGTGCCCACCATCGCGAGCAGCGCAAGGTGTGGTGGGCACGCTGCGCTTTGCCCACCCTGCAATCTGAATGTGCGGCGACTACTTCGTCGTCAACGCGAACGCGCCGTTCCAGTCGGGCGGCGGCGGGTACTTCTCGAAATTGCGGATGCGCGCCTCGTAGAGATTGTAGAGCGACTGCAGCGCCCGGGCATCGTCGGTCTTGCGGCCGCGCTCGATCGCGGCGAGCGCGCCGTCCCAGTCGCGGCCGCGGTAGCAGGCGAGCATCTCGATGGTCAGGTTGCGCAGCCGCTGGAAGCGGCCGGAATTCGCCACGTCCTCGCGGCCGGCGATCGCGTAGATCACCTCGGGCTCCTTCTTGCCCTTGACCATGATGAAGTCGAGCTCGAGGATCGCGAACTTCTCCTTCACCGCCAGCGCGGTCTTCGATCCCACGATGATCGGGAAACCGTATTCCTTGGACTGGCCCTCCAGCCGCGAGGCCAGATTGACGCTGTCGCCGAACACAGAATAGTCGAAGCGCACGTCGGAGCCCATGTTGCCGACCACGCAGGTGCCGGTGTTGAGGCCGACGCCGATGTTGAGCGGCACATAGACGTGGCCGCCGTCCTTGGCCTCGCGCTCGCGCGCCCGGTTGAGGTCGTCGACGCGCTCCAGCATGTCGAGCGCCGCCTCGCAGGCGTTGAGCTGATGCTGCTTGTCGTCAAGCGGCGCATTCCAGAACGCCATGATGGCGTCGCCCATGTATTTGTCGATGGTGCCCTTGCGGGCGAGGATCGCATTCGACAGCGGCGTCAGGAAACGGTTCATCAGCGCCGTGAGGCCTTGCGGATCGCTCTTGTAGGTCTCCGAGATCGAGGTGAAGCCGCGCATGTCCGAGAACATGATGGTCATCTCGCGCTCCTCGCCGCCGAGCACCAGCCGCTCCGGCGACTGCGCCAGCTGCTCGACCAGCGCGGGCGACATGTACTGCACGAACTGCGACCGGATCTGCCGGCGCTGCTGCTGTTCGCGCACGAAGGCGGAGAAGATCAGCGTCAGGTAGATCGCCGTGGTCGACATCAGCGGATAGGTGAAATCGATCAGCAGCCGGTGCTGGGCGTAGAAATACCAGGACGTGCCGGTCAGCACCGAGGCGAACATTCCGCCGACGACGACCAGCGTGATCGGCCCGAACTTCGGCGCGAAGGCGATGACCAGGAGCCCCATGATCATCGCGGCGAGGAATTCGATCGCAATACCGTAGCTCGGCTGCGAAACCACGTCGCCGGTCAGCGCGCTCTCCAGCACCTGGGCATGAACCTCGACGCCGGGCATGGCCGGCGTCACCGGCGTGGTCTTGATGTCGTTCAACCCGACCGAGGAGGTGCCGATCAGGATCAGCTTGCCGGCGATCCGGTCCGGCGCGACCCGGCCATCCAGCACATCGACGGCCGAGACATAGATCGAAGGGTCACGGCGGGCGTAGTGGATCCAGAGCTGGCCGTAGAGATCGGTCGGGATCGCAAAGCCCTTGATGCCGAGGCTCTGGATGCCGCCCTTGTCGGCCTTGATCAGGATGGTGCCGGAGCCGCCCGCCACCCGCAGCATTTCGAATGTCAGCGACGGCATGGTGATGCCCTGCGCGACCATCATCATCGGCACCCGCCTGACGATGCCGTCGCGTTCCGGCCTGATCGTGAACAGGCCTCGTCCGGCCGCGGCCTCCTCGAGCATCGGCACGTTGCGCAACAATCCCGGAAACTGGAACATGAAGCGCTGCGGCTCCTCGCCCAGCATCGCAAGCCCGGTCACCGGCAGCTTTTCGTTGAGGTCGGCGCGCACATTGGGCCCGCCGGATTCGCCGAGCACCACGCGCGAGTTCTTGATCGCCTCGGCGAAGATGCTGTCGTTGCTGGGCAGCTGCCGCAGCCTGGCACGCATCTCCTCGTCAAGATTGCTGAACGTATCGGCCGCGATATCCGGGTTGAGACGGTCCGGCTCGGAGAACACCGCGTCGAACGCGATCACCACGGCACCGAGCCGGGTGAGATTGATGACGATGTCGGCGAGTCGCGTCCGCGGCCAGGGCCATTGCCCGAGCCGGGGATCGGCGAGGCTCCTCTCGTCGATATCGACGATGGTGACGGGCCGTGCGGTTTTCTGGCGGGGCTCGATCACCTGGAATGTGTCGAACGTCCTGACGCGAAGCTCCTGAACCGGAGCGGGATCAACGATCCGCAGCGCGGCAATGCCGATCAGCAGCGCCACGCAGGCCAGCCGCGCATAACCGAAGCGCCGTGCGAACCACCGTCGTATCGCCTTCAGCCGTTTCATGCCGTCTGGATATCACGCGCGGACGATTGTTCCAATCGAGCAGACGTTGCGCAATGCGGGAATTGGCTGGCTTTTCGGGAGGCTGGCGCTTGTCACGTATAACTAATGATGAAGTCGTTCTGGGACAGGCTCGCCTTCGCGATGTTGTGCAACGTGATGGTGTCCGCACCGTCAATCGTGATCAGCGTATCCGCCGAATTCGTCGGGGATGTCGTCACATGCTGATCGAACCAGCTGCCGAAGGTGCTCGTCGAGACGATTGTGGACAGGTCGATCTGGTCCTGGCCCGGCGTGAAGTTCAGGATCGTGTCGTGATTGAAGTTCGACGCAAACACGAACTTGTCCTGATAGCCCGATCCGAAGAACACGTCCTTGTCGCTGGTGCCGGTCAGCGTCACCGGCTGGGACGAATCTTGCTGGACGTTGAAAATCAGATTGACCGTATCGCTCGCGCCGCTGCCGTCGGTCACGGAGAGCGCGATCTTGTCGGTCGCTGGCGGCGTCTGGCCGGGGTTGTAGACAAGACCCGGCGACCCGAGCGCGGTGTTGATATCCGAGAGATGGCCGGTTTGCGACGGCGGCGTCACGCTGCTGCCCGAACCGGGGTTGGTCGCGGCCGCCAGGGTGAAGTTCTCGTTGGCGCCGGCATCGACGTCCGTGACGGTCAGGCCGGAGATCGTTTCGGTGCCGTTGGAATTGTCCGTGATGCTGATGTTGTCGGCATGGATCACCGGCGCATCGTTGGCGCCGACGACATCGACCGTCAGCGTCGCCGTCCCGGTCGCGCCATGCGCATCGATGGTCTCGACAGTGAACGTGTCGGCATAGGTGCCCTTGGCCAACGCGTTGATCGCGGCGTCATTGGGGACATAGCTGTAGCTGCCATCCGCATTGACCGTGAGCGAACCGTAGAGGCCGCTGATCGCCGAATTGACCGCGACATGGTCCGAATTGAGGGCGGCATAGGTCAGCGTCGCGGTCTCACCATCGTCGACGTCGTGGCCATGGAGCGTGCCGGTCAGCGGGCTGAACGTGTCGTAGGCCGCGGTATCGGTCAGCGTGCCGGCATTGACGTCGGCGAGCGTCGGCGCGTCGTTGGCGCCAGTGATCGTGATCGTCACCGGCGTGGTGACGACGCCGCCATGATGATCGTCGATCTGGATCGTGTAGGTCAGCGTCAGCGTCTCGCCGACGGCAAGGTAATCGAAGTTCTGGTCGGCGGCCGAGAACGTCCAGCTGGACGATCCGGTCACCCCGCCGGTCGCGTCCGTCAACGTGCCCAGCGACAGCCAGTTCAGGATGGTGGACGGGTCCTCGGGCAGGCCCCCGGTCGCGCCGGTTTCGGCCACAGCGGTGATGCTCATCGTGTGGGTGTCGCTGAGATCCGCATCAGTGAACGTCACCGCGCCCGACGCGGTATCCAGCTTGGATGACCCTGTCGTGTCGGGCTGCTCGGGAATGGTGGCTACCTGTGCCTCGGAGGTGACGACCGGCGTGTCGTTGCTGCCGACAACCGTGATCGTCACCGGTTCGCTGATCACGCCGCCATGGTGGTCGTCGACCTGGATCATGTAGGTCAGCGTCAGCGTCTCGCCCGCGGCGAGATAATCGAAACTCTTGTCCGCGGCCGAGAAGGTCCAGGCCTGCGATCCCGTCACATGGCCGGTCGAATCGGTCAGCGTCCCCAGCGAGAGCCAGTTCAGGACCGTCGACTCGTCCTCGGGCAGGCCCGTGGTGGTTCCGGATTCGCTCACGCCGGTGATGGATACGGTGTGGGTGTCGCTGAGATCGACATCAGCAAACCCCACCACGCCGGCCGCCATGTCCGGCGTCGATGAACCGGTCGTGTCGGGTTGCTCGTCGACCGTCGCGGTCGGCGGCTCCGACGTGAAGGTCGGGACGTCGTTGGTGCCGGTGATGGTGATCGTGACGGGCTGGGTGACGATGCCGCCATGATGATCGTCGACCTGGATCAGGTAGGTCAGTGTCAGCTTCTCGCCAGCCGCGAGATAATCGAAATTCGCGTCGGCGGCCGAGAAGGTCCAGTGGCTGGATCCGGTGACGCCGCCGGTCGAATCCGTCAGCGCGCCGAGTGACAGCCAGCTCAGGATCGTGGCCTGATCGGGCAGCCCCGTGGTGACGCCGGTTTCGGTGACACCGGCCACGGTGACGCTGTGGGTGTCGCTGAGGTCGACATCGGTGAAGGTCACGGTGCCGGACGCGGTATCCGGCATCAGCGAACCGGTCACCCCTTCGGCCTCGGTGATGGCCGCCACCTGGGTCGGCGACGTGATCACCGGCCTGTCATCGGTGCCGACGATGGTGATGGTGACCGGAAGCGTGACGACCCCGCCATGATGATCGTCGATCTCGACCGTATAGGTCAGCGTCAGCGTCTCGCCCGCGGCGAGATAGTCGAAACTCCTGTCGCCCGCAGAGAACGTCCAGGCGCGCGATCCCGTGACGCCATCGGTCGAATCGGTGAGCGCGCCCAGCGACAGCCAGCTCAGCACGGTGGCGTGGCTGGCAAGGCCCGTGGTGACGCCGGCCTCGGTGACGCCGGTGATGGTGACCGTGTGCGCGTCGGTCAGATCAGCATCGGTGAAGGTCAGCGTGCCGTGCGCGGTATCAGGCGTGGCGGAGTTCGTCGTCCATGGCAGCTCGGTGATCACGCCTGCCTGCGCCGCGGACGTCACCACCGGCGTGTCGTTGGTGCCGGTGATCGTGATGGTGATGGTCGTGAACGCGGTCTCGTTGCTCGGCGCGTAGTTGTTGTCGACGCGCACCAGATAGGTCAGCGTCAGGGTCTCGCCGGCGGCCAGGAAGTCGAAGGCACCGTCGGCAACGCTGTAGGTCCAGGTCGCCGAGCCGAAATTGGTGTTCAGCGGATTGGGATCGAGCTGCAACGGGATCTCGACCGCCTGGATCGCCGCCAGTTGCGCCGCCGTCAGCGACGAGGTGACATCGTTGCCACCGGCGTCGCGATAGCTGAACGCGCTGAAATTGACCGCGGCCGTCGGCCTGTCGCCGAGATTGACGTCGACCCATGTGATCTGGCCGGTCGCCGTATCGAACTGCTCGCTATGGGTCTGCCCGGCCAGTTCAGTGAACGTCCCGTTCTGCGTCACGACGTGCGGCGCACCGGGGGCGTGGTCAGTCTTGGCTGACGGGGCCTGTGGCCCGGCATTGCCGGTCAAGGCCAGCAGGAAGCTTGTCGGCAGGATCACGTCGCCGGTCGCGAATTTGAGGCTGGTCGTGACCGGGACGACGCTGTCGGTGAAGTTCGTCGTGAGCTTGGTGTTGGGATTGTTGTTGTCGGTAAACTTCAGCGCGAAGACGTCCGAGATCAGCTTCTGCGCATCGGCCGACAGTTGCGCCGACGAGACGAAGCTGACGCTGCCCTGGCCGTTGACGATGGTCTGGGTGCCGGCCTGATCGACGGTCGCGATCGGATTGAGCGTCGTCTTATCGAACAGGATGTAGGAGCCGGTGGTGCCGTCAGGCTCGACCAGCACCTGGAACTTGGCGGGCGGCACGCCACCCGAGCCCTGCACGTCGAAATCGATCTCGACCAGCACGGCGGTGCCGCGAATGCCCATGGTCGCGACCGGCGTATCGACCTTCATGTCGCCATGCTTGGCGGTCGCGCCGGCCACGAACGAGATGGTGCCCGAGACGAGGCTCATCAGCGACGAATTGCTCGACCCGTTCGGGTCGTAGATCATTTCGTTCAGCACCATCTTGGCGTTCGGCCCGAGACCGAACACGGTGCCGTCGATGAAGGTGATGCCGAGCGTCGAGTCGCTGCCCGACTGCACCACGTCGCCCTTGTTGACGTTGTCGCCCTGGTTCAGGACGATGGCGACGCCGTTGCGAACGGCGGTGGCGCTGCCCGTCAGCTTGGTGACATGGCCGATGACCTTGGCGGGCTCCGCTGCGCCGCCGGCCTGGGCATATTGGGTGTAGCCGGTGAGCGCGTTGACGAGGTCGCCGGTGAGATGCGCGCCTTCAGGCGACGCCAGGGCCGCGCGTTTCTCGCCCTTGAAGTAGTCGTGCAGGACGAGTTCCCGATCGTCCTTCGAGATGACGAGATCGAGCCCGGTCCGCTTGAAGTCGCCGGTGAACAGCAATTGCCCGTCGTCGACCGTGATCGCGCCAGGCGGAGCATGCGAGGTAACGCTTTCGACGTATGCCGATCCGCGGACATAAGGGTCCGCGCTCGGCGAATGGCCGTCGAATTTCCCAACAAAGTTCACTGCGGATCACCGCATGAGGGTTAATATTGGTAAAGTATCCGAATGATTACGCCTGCATATCATCGGATAAAGCTTGGCGAAACCATCCTTTGCTTTCGCAAGGTGTGCTGGTCGCGCCGTTTCAGCGGGTGTGACTTGGCTCACTCTCAGAAGAGTCGTGTAGTCAGAACTTGACTGACGGTACCATGAGATAGGATTCGAGCCAAGATGCGTACTGAGCCACGTATTCGTGGTATTGATTGGCATTTCTCTACTTGCCTTTATTTCCCCACAGCCCCGAGCGGGCATTTGACCCGATTTTTCCGGCTAAAGCTGTGACTTAGCTTACAAATCGCAGCTATCCTGCGCGCGGACTGGCCGGGTTAACCAGAAGGCAAGGATGAGGCGTTTCGCAGTGGAAAAAGGTTCGCCGGTTCGTTTCACAAACCGGTAAAGTTTTCGGGACCCCGGGCAGGCGCCCTTCAGCCTGCTGGCGGGATTCCCCACATCTTAAGTCGATTCGAAGGGATCGTTGGCCATGCTCGCGCATGAAACGATCCGGTCGCGTGTGCGGTGTAGTGTCCACCCGCCGATGAGCGGACAGGGGGTGTCACATGGGACTGTCGCTTCGCTCGTTCGCACCGCGCGCCGTGATGTTGGGCATTGGCCTGGCCCTGGCTGCGCCAATGGCCGAGCTCAATGCCGCCTCGCTGCTGTCGCCCGGCCCGGCATCGCTGCTCAGGAAGTCGGCCGAGCCGTTCGGCCTGTCGACCAGCCTGCTTGCCGACGGCGGCCTGCACGACAAATGGCTCGGCGTACAGCGCCAGCTCGCCGACGAATTGGTGCAGCTGGCCGCCTGCGAGAGCGACCGCGCCGGTTGCGCATCGCCGGAGGCGCGGCGGTTCCTGGCGATCGTCGACGCCGGACGGGCGCATCATGGCCGTGCCCGGCTCGGTGAGATCAACCGCGCCATCAACCTGGCGATCCGCCCAGGCAATGATCTGGCGACCTATGGCGAGCCCGACGTCTGGGTGACCCCGCTTGCCACCTTCGCCCGCGGCAGCGGCGATTGCGAGGACTATGCGATCGCGAAATTCGTGGCGCTCGCCAAGGCCGGCGTCGCGCCCGAGGATCTGCGCATCGTCGTCATGCACGACCTGCTCGGCGGCGAGGACCATGCCGTGGTCGCGGCACGGCTCGACGGCCACTGGCTGACGCTCGACAACCGCCGCATGGCGATGATCGAGGACAGCGACCTCAGGAGCTTCCGGCCGACCTTCGTAATCGACCAGAACGGCGTCAGCCGCTACGTCGATGCGCCGCTCGTCAGCGAGGCCGCATGGCGGCCGGCGGGGCGGTGAATTGACCGGCATTCGGTTCGCTCTCCGAGCACGAGTCACCGCCACCATGGACCGTCATTGCGAGGAGCGAAGCGACGAAGCAATCCATGTTTCCGCTCGCGGGGATATGGATTGCTTCGCTTGCGCTCGCAATGACGGAGTTCTGTTCTGCTCAGAACATCAAATTGTCCTTCACCAGCACCCAGCGGCCGCCCTTGACCTGCTGCACCTGGGTGATGGTGTTGGCCAGATGATCGGTCTTGGAGAATTTGGTCGGCGGCGAGCTGAAAATGTCGAGGAACTTGTCGCCTGACTCCAGCGCGTCCAGCATCTTCTGGCCGGTGAGATCCTTGCCCGCCTTCTGCGCATAGAAGGCGAAGGTCATCACCGCATTGTAGCCGATGATCGCCTGCGTATTGGCGTCGGAGTTGAACATCTTCTTGTAGTTGACCAGCCAGTCCTTCACCTTGCCCTTGGAGGTGTCCTCATAGGGAATCTCGAAGCCTGACGCCGCATAGAGCCCTTCGACGGCGTCCTTGCCGAGCGCCGGCACTTCGAGCACGTTGGTCGGCGTGGCGCCGAGGAAAGTGACGTCCCAGCCGAGCTTCTTCGCCTCATTCATCGCACCGATGGTCTCGCGGATCACGGTGCCGAGCACGACGAGGTCGCAGCCGTCGGACTTCATCTTGGCGACCTGCGCCGAGAAGTCGGAAGCGCCGCGCTTGTAGCTCGTGACCGAAGCCGGCTGCACCTTCATCGCAGCGAGCTGCTGGGTGAAGCCGTCGAGCACGTTTTTGCCGTACTCGTCGTCCTGATGCATGATGCAGGGCTTCTTGAAGTTCTTCCACTCCATCATGTATTTGAGCGCGGCGCGCGTGCTCTCGACATAGGGCAGCAGGTTGTTGAACTTCAACCGCTCCTGCGGCTTGGCGGGATCGAATTTGAAGGTGAATTCGGCGGCGGTCAGCGGAAACAGCTGCAGCACGCCGGCGTCGAACAGGATGTCTTGTGCGGCGAGCACGGTCGGCGAGCCCATCGGGCCGATCATCGCGAACACCTTGTCGCGCTCGACCATCTTCTGCGAGGCCAGCACGGCCTTCTTCGGGTCGTAGCCGTTGTCCTCCAAAATCATCTTGATCTTGCGGCCGTTGATGCCGCCGCCGGCGTTGATTTCCTCGACCGCCATCTTCATGCCGTTCGACACCGGCACGCCCCAGACCTTGATCGGGCCGGACAGATCCTGATGCGTTCCGATCACGATCTCGGTCGGCGAGATGCCTTCATTGGTGACCTTGGTCTGGGCTGCGGCCGGCAGACAGGTCAGCGCCAGCGCGCTCACCGCAAGGCCCAGCGCCTTCAGCGATTTCGACATTGCAGTCTCCTCCTCAACAAGGGCCCATGGTGAGCGAAGGGTAGGGCCGGCTCGCTCCTTCGCCTTTTCCTGCTTCGGCTATGCCACCGCCCGCGCGCCATACATGGCGTCGATCTCGGCCGCGTAGCGCTTGTTCACGAAGCTGCGCTTCAGCTTCATGGTCGGCGTCAGCTCCTCGTCCTCGGGCGTCAGCTGGCGCTCGATCAGATAGAACTTCTTGATGGTTTCGACCCGCGCGAATTTCGCGTTGACCGCCTCGACCTCGCGCTGGATCAGGTCCTGGATCTCGCGGGCGCGGCACAGGCTCGCGTAATTGGTGAACGGGATGTCCTGGTCCTGGGCGTATTTCTCGACATTCTCCTGATCGATCATGATCAGGCAGGTGAGATACGGCCGCTTGTCGCCGATCACGACCGCATCCGAGACATAGGGCGAGAACTTCAGCTGGTTTTCGATCTCGGACGGCGTGACGTTCTTGCCGCCGGAGGTGATGATGATGTCCTTCATCCGGTCGGTGATCCTGACATAGCCTTCATTGTCGATCGCGCCGACGTCGCCGGTGTGCAGCCAGCCCTTGGCGTCGATCGTCTCGGCGGTCTTCTCCGGCTGGTTGAGATAGCCCATGAACAGGAAGTCGCCCTTGATCAGGATCTCGCCCTTCGGGCAGATCATCACCTCGCCCCAGGGCACGGCCTTGCCGACCGAGCCGAGCTTGATGCGGTCCGCCGGCATCATGGTCGCGACTCCGCAATTCTCGGTCTGGCCGTAGACCTCGCGCATGTCGATGCCGAGCGCGAGGTACCAGCGGATCAGATCCGGCGAGATCGGCGCCGCGCCGGTCAACGCGATCCGGCAGCGGTCGAGCCCGAGCATGCGGCGGATGTTGCGGAACACCAGCCAGTAGGCGGCGCGGTTGGCAAGCCGCAGCGACAGCGGCGGCGGCGCGCCTTCCAATCGATACTCGGTCATCCGGTTGCCGATCGAAAGCGCGCGGGCATACATCCAGTTCTGGAACGGGGTCGCGTCCTTCAGCGCGATGGTGATGCCGGAATAGAACTTCTCCCAGATCCGCGGCACCGCGAGGAACGCGGTCGGCTGCACCTCGCGCAGATTGTCCGGCACCGTTTCCGGGCTCTCGGCGAAATTCATCACCGAGCCGAGCGCGAGCGAGATGTAATAGCCGCCGACCCGCTCGGCGACGTGGCAAAGCGGCAGGAATACCAGCCGCTCCTCGCTGTCGGTCGAGGGATAGAGATCGTTGGCGTGGCGCATCTGGTGCGTCACGCTGCGGTTGGAATGCATCGCGCCCTTGGGCGGGCCCGTCGTCCCCGAGGTGTAGACCAGGATCGCGAGATCGGACGCGGTGCGGCTGCCGGTCATCTCGTCCCACAGCGCGTCATTGCCCTGCGCATGGTTGCGGCCGAGTGCGGTGAATTCGGCGAGCGACAGCACCATCGGATCGGAGAAGCCGGAAAGCCCCTCCATGTCGAACACGATGACCTTCTCCAGGGTCGGACAGCGCGACCGGCAGGCCAGCACCTTGTCGAGTTGCTCCTCGTCCTCGACGAAGATGACGCGCGTGCGTGAGTCATTGACGAGGTATTCGACCTGCGCCGCCGAATCGGTCGGATAGATGCCGGACGAGACGCCGCCGGCGCACAGGATGCCCATGTCGGCATACACCCATTCCGGCACCGCGTTGGCGATGATCGAGGCCACGTCGCCGGGGCGAAAGCCGGTCGCGTGCAGGCCGAAGGCGATGTCCCTGGAGGTTTGCAGCCATTCGCGCCAGCTGGTCGGCTGCCAGATGCCGAACTTCTTCTCGCGGATCGCGGGCCTGTCGCCACGCGTTTGCACCGCGAGCAGAAAGCTCCGCGCGATCGTGTCGGCAACCGTCAGCACCGCTGGTCCTGCCATGCGCGCTCCCTCCTCTGCCGCCTGTCTCGCGCGCCGGGTTGTTGTGCCGGTCTTGTTGGCGAAACAGGCCTGAAATCTAGCTCCAACCCTCGCGCAACGCAGCGCCGACTTTCGTCGACGCTCATCAACGCCAAGTCCTCCTAACGCCACGTCTTCTTCTTTTTCCAGCGCCGCTCGCCCCGCGCGCCGGCTTCCTTGGCGCCGAGATAGAACTCCTGGATATCGGGTGAATTCATCAGCCGCTCGCAGGTGTCGTTCATCACGACCCGGCCGATCTCCAGCACATAGCCGTAATGCGCGGTCTCCAGCGCGATCTTGGCATTCTGCTCGACCAGCAGGATCGACATGCCCTGCTCCTCGTTGACCCTGCGGATGATGGTGAAGATCTCCTTCACCAGGATCGGTGACAGCCCAAGCGACGGCTCGTCCAGCAGCAGCAGCGTCGGCCGGTTCATCAACGCGCGCCCGATCGCCAGCATCTGCTGCTCGCCGCCGGAAAGCTGTCCGGCCGGCTGGCCGAGCCGCTCCCTCAGCCGTGGAAAATAGCCGTAGACGCGCTCGAGGTCCTGCGCCACTCCGTCGCGGTCCTTGCGCAGATAGGCCCCCATCATCAGGTTCTCGCGCACCGACAGGAACGGAAACACCTCGCGCCCCTCCGGCACATGGCTGAGGCCGAGCCGCACGATCCGGTCGGCCTCCATGCGCTGGATCGGCTTGCCCAAAAATTCGATCGAGCCCTTTTGCGGGTCGAGGATGCCGGAGATCGTCTTCAGCACCGTGGTCTTGCCGGCGCCGTTGGCGCCGAGCAGCGTCACGATCCGGCCGCGCGGCACCTCGAGGCTGATGCCGCGGATCGCCATGATCGGCCCATAATAGCTTTCGACGTTGGAGAGCTTCAGGATGATGTCCGGCGTGCTCATGCCATCATCCTCACGCGCCCAAATACGCGGCGACGACGTCGGGATGGTGCTGCACCTCGGACGGCGAGCCCATCGCCAGCACGCGGCCGTAGTTCAGCGCGATCACGCGGTCGGAGACGCGGTTGACCAGCGTCATGTCGTGCTCGACCATCAGCACGGTGATCCCGAGCTCGCTCTTCATGTCGCGGATCCAGAACGACATGTCGTCGGTCTCCTCGACGTTGAGGCCCGACGACGGCTCGTCGAGCAGGATCAGCTTCGGCTCCGAGCACAGCGCGCGCGCCAGCTCGATCACCTTGCGCACGCCGTAGGGCAGCCCCGAGATCAGCTTGTCGCGGTAAGGCTCGAGATCGAGGAATTCGATCACCTGCTCGACCCGGCGGCGATGCGCCTTTTCGCCCACGCGGACGCTCGGCAAGAATAACAGTTCCTGCCAGAGCTGGGTGGTGGAATGCCGATGCCGGCCGACCAGCAGATTGCTCAGCACCGTCGCATTCTCGAACAGCTCGATGTTCTGGAAGGTGCGCGCGATCCCGAGCCTGGCGACGTCGTAGGCCGGCTGCTGGGTGATGTCCTGGTCCTCGAAGAAGATCTTGCCCGACGTCGGCGGATAGATCCGCGAGATCAAATTGAAGATCGAGCTCTTGCCGGCGCCGTTGGGCCCGATGATCGACAGTATCTCGCCCTTCTCGACCGCGAAGCTGACGGCGTCGACCGCCTTGAGGCCACCGAAATGCAGCGACAGGTTCTCGGCGCGGAAATAGCTCATCGATTCCGCTCCGATTTCACATAAATCTTCTGCCGCTTGAAGGTCGCGCGCTTGTACAGCGGGAACAGCTGGAAGAAGAGCTTGATCTTGAGCCAGCGGCCGTAAAGTCCCAAGGGTTCGAAGAGGACGAACACCACGATGATGATGCCGTAGATCGCGCCCTTCAGCCCGTTGGCCGAGGCGAAGGCTGCGACCGCATCCTGGATATGTCCCGCGCGCTCGGGGCCGGCACCCAGCGTCGCCGCGACGCCGCCGATCACGCCGGGCATGTCGTCCTTCAGATAGGTCAGGAACGGGTCGATCATGACCAGGAAGATCGCGCCCAGCACCGCGCCGTGCAGGCTGAATGTGCCGCCGATCAGGATCACGATGATGAACTCGATTGAGAGCTGCAGCGTGAACATCTCGGGCGAGATGAAGGACAGCTTGTGCGCGAACAGCACGCCGGCGAAGCCGGTGATGGCAGCCGAGATCGCAAACGACTTCACCTTGTAGAGCGCGACATTGATGCCCATGCTGCGCGCCGCGGTCTCGCTGTCGCGGATCGCGACAAAGGCGCGGCCGGTCGGCGAGCGCAGCAGATTGAGCGTGCCGACGATGGTCAGCACCAGCACAGCGAGACAGAGATAATAGAACGTCGGGCCGTCGCGCGACACCGTGGTGCCGAACAGCTGCATGGTCTTGACCCGCATGCCCTCATTGCCATGGGTCACGCTTTCCCAGCGCGCCAGGATTTCCTCGACGATGAACGCAAACGAGATCGTCGCGATCACGAGATAGATGCCCTGCAGCCGCAGCGCCGGAAACCCGACCAGCGCGCCGACCACGCCGGTCAACAGCCCCGCGGCGAGGAAATAGACCGGAAACGGCACGTTGAATTGCTGCAGATAGGCCGCAGTGTAGGCGCCGATCGCCAGAAACGCGGCGTGGCCGAGCGAGGCCTGTCCGGTGAAGCCGGTCAGGATCATCAGCCCGACGCCGACGGTCGCATAGATGCAGACGAAGACCAGCTGGCTCATCAGATAGCTAGAGAGCACGTAGGGCGCGATCAGCAGCACCACGAGCAACAGGCCGTAGGAATAGACGTAGCCGGAATGCGGGAGCAGCCTGATGTCGTCTTCGTAATCGGTCTTGAAGAGAAACCGCATGCGTCCTCCTCAAACCTTCTTGCGGACGTGAAGGCCGAACAGGCCTTCGGGCTTGAGCAGCAACACCGCGAGCAGCACGATGTAGGGCGCGACGTCCTTCCATCCCTGCGGCAAATAGAAGCCGGCCATGCTCTCGATCACACCGATCAACACGCCGCCGACCACCGCGCCCGGGATCGAGCCGAAGCCGCCGAGCACCGCGGCCGGAAACGCCTTCAGCCCCAGCACCAGCCCGACATTGGAATGGATGAAGGTGATCGGCGCCAGCAGCACGCCGGCGCAGGTCGCGACCGCCGCCGAGATCGCCCAGACGATCGAGACCACGCGCTTGACCGGGATGCCCATGTAATAGGCAGCCAGCATGTTCTCGGAGCTGGCCCGCATCGCGGTACCGAGCGTGGTGCGGTTGAAGAACAGATAGAGCAGCGCGCACAGGATGATGGTCGCCGCGATCACCGACAGCTTGTCATAGGCGAGTACCAGGCTGCCGATCCGCAACACGCCCTGGCTGAACGGCGTCTCGATCTTGAAGTCGTCGGTCCCCCAGATCATGCCGGCCACCGAGCGCAGGAAATAGCCGAGCCCGATCGTCGCCATGATGATGGAGAATTGCGGATAGCCGAGGATCGGCCGCACAACGACCCGTTCGGCCAGCATGCCGAACAACGCCATGCAGATCACCGCGCCGGCGAAGCCGACCCAGTAGTTCAGCCCGAGCATGCCAATGAAGGTGAAGGCGAAAAAGCCGCCCAGCATCATCAAATCGCCCTGCGCGAAGTTGACGACCTCGGTTGCCTTGTAGACCAGCACGAAGCCGAGCGCGATCAGGCCGTAAACGCAGCCGAGCGCGATGCCGCTGACGAGCTGCTGAACAAAGTCCAGCATCGTTCCCTCCCCGATGCCCGGCGATTCTTATCCGATCGCTCGTCGCATCCCGCCTTCACGCCCTTGTGTCGGAAGCGCTGAAAGCCGCTATGTCCGCCCCGATTGAGCCAAAACGCCCGATCCCTGTCAACAAACCGCTGATCCGGCTGTATCATCACATTTGCGAAGATTGCCCGCAGCACGGGGTAATACGGATATCGCCTGCGATTTGCCCCGTGCGATTCACTGCACCGAAACGGTTTTTGTCCAAGTTTGCGCAACCGACGAGCGAAATCCCGGATCGCCACCGCATCATGACATCGCAACTGCCCGCACTCGCCCTGCGAGGGTTAACCAAGCGTTTTGATCGCCCGGCGGTCGATGCGCTCGATCTCACCATCCGGGTTGGGGAGTTCTATGCGCTGCTCGGGCCGAACGGCGCCGGCAAGACCACGACGCTGCGCATGGTGGCAGGTTTGCTGCGTCCGGATGCCGGCTCGGTGTCGATCCTCGGCATCGATGCGCTGGCCGATCCGGTCGCAGCCAAGCAGATCATGGCCTGGGTGTCCGACGAGCCGATGATCTATGACAAGCTGACGCCGCTGGAATATCTCGAATTCGTCGCCGGCCTGTGGGGCATCGATCCCCGCACCTCGGAAAAGTCGGCGCGCGAGCTCCTGGTGTCGCTCGGGCTCGAGCCGCATCTCAACGAGCGCTGCGAGGGCTTCTCCAAGGGCATGCGCCAGAAGGTGGCGCTCGCCGGCGCGCTGGTGCACGAACCCCGCCTGATCATCCTCGACGAGCCGCTGACCGGCCTCGACGCGCTGTCGGCGCGCCACGTCAAGGGTCTGTTGCAGGAGCGCGTCCGCACCGGCTGCACCGTGATCATGACGACCCACATCCTCGAAGTCGCCGAGCGCATGGCCGACCGCATCGGCGTGATCGCGGCCGGCAGGCTGATCGCCGAGGGCACGCTCAATGAACTGCGCGAGCAGAACGGCCGCAACGACACCACGCTCGAGGACATGTTCATCGCGCTGGTCGATACCGAAGCGGCGGCCGCGTGAGCTCGGTCGCCCATCTCAGCTGGTTCGCCCGCCACGAATTCCGCCTGGCGTGGCGCGAATGGCTGGCGATGATGACCGGCGGCCGGCGAAGGCGCAATCGCGCCGTGATCGGACTTGTGGTCTTCGCCGCGATCCTGCATCTGCCGGCCTATGCCGTGGTCAATCGCTATGCCGACTTGAGGTTTCCGCTCGATCCGTCGTCGCTGATCGTGCTGACCGCGACAGTCTTCCTGGCCTGGGCGCTGATGCTGTCGCAGGCGATCGAATCGGTGACGCGCGTGTTCTATGCCCGCGCCGATCTCGATCTGATCATGTCGTCGCCGGCCAAGCTCACCAACATCTTCTCGATCCGGATCGTCGCGATCGCGCTGACGGTGAGCAGCATGGCGCTGTTGCTGTCGACGCCGTTCATCGACGTCCTGGTGTATCTCGGCGGCCCGCGCTGGCTCGCCGGCTTCGGCGTCGTGCTTGCGATCGGACTGTCGGCGGCCGCCACCGCAATTGCCGTCACCGCCTTCCTGTTTCGCCTGATCGGGCCGATCCGGACCCGGCTGGTGGCGCAGGTCGTCTCCGCGGTCATCGGCGCGGGTTTTGTCATTGCGCTGCAGGTCGTGGCCGTGCTGTCCTACGGCACGTTGTCGCGCTTTGCCTTTTTGACTTCGGATACCGCGGCACACATCGCCCCCGCGCTTGACAGCCTGCTGTGGTGGCCGGCGCGCGCATCGCTCGGCGATCTCGACATCATGATGCTGCTGCTCGCGGCAAGCCTCGTGCTGCTCGGCGTCGTGATGGCGGCCTTCGCGCCGCGCTTCGCCGACACGGTCGCAAGCGTCGCCGCCAATCCGGCTGCGGTCACGCGGGGGCGCGCCCGCGCGTTCCGCCCCGGCTCGCGGCAACAGGCGCTGCGGCGCAAGGAGTTCGTGCTGCTGCGCCGCGATCCATGGCTGCTGTCGCAGAGTCTGATGCAGATGCTCTATCTGCTGCCGCCCGTGCTGATGCTCTGGCGCAGCTTCTCCGGCACATCGACCGCGATCGTGCTGATCACGCCTGTTATCGTGATGGCCGCAGGCCAGCTTGCCGGCGGACTTGCCTGGCTGACCATTTCGGGCGAGGACGCGCCCGATCTGGTGGCGACCGCGCCGCTGCCGCCGTCACGCGTGACCCGCGCCAAGATCGAGGTGGTGCTGATCGCAATCGCGGTGGTGTTCACGCCGCTGGTGGCCGCGCTGGCGTTCGCCTCGCTGGCGCAGGCCGTGGTCACGGCGATCGCGATCCTGATTGCGACCGCATCCGCCGCCGCTGTCCAGCTCTGGTTCCGCGCACAGGCCAAGCGCAGCCAGTTCCGCCGGCGCCAGACTTCCTCCCGCATTGCGACCTTCGCCGAAGCCTTTTTCCTCGATCGGCTGGGCCGCAACCGCGGCGCTGGCGCTGACGATCCCGGCGGCCGCGCTCGTCAGCGGCATCATGACCCTGCTGACGCTCACGATCGCCTGGAAGATCAGCCCGCGGCAGCGCTGAAACCGAGCTACGCCTTCATCACTTCCATCACCGCCGCTGCAAACGCCTCCGGCGCTTCCTGCGGCACGTTGTGACCGGCGCCCGGAATTGCGCGATAGGCCAGGCGGCATGTGTATTTTGCGGCGGTGCGACTGCCGTCGCTGACGAACGTCACGCCGTCGTCGGCGCCGTCGAGTGAGATGGCGGGGACGGTGATCACAGGCAATGTATCGAGCCGCCGCTGCACATCCGCGTATTGCGGGTCGCCTTCGACGACGCCATAGCGATGCCGATAGCTGTGGATCACGACGTCGACATAATCGGGATTGTCGAACGCGATCGCGGTCCGCTCGAAGCAGGTCTCGTCGAACGTCCAGCTCGGCGACCATTGCGACCACAGGATCCTTGCGATGCCGCGCCGGTTGGCGGCAAGGCCGGCGCGGCCGCGCTCGAGCTGGAAATAGTACTGATACCAGAGCGGGACCTCGCGCTCCGGCGGCGCCGGCACCATCGCGTGCGCAATGTCCTGGATCATGTAGCCATTGGTGCAGACCAGTCCGAGGCAGCGTTCCGGCCACAGCGCCGCACCGATCGATGCGGCGCGGCCGCCCCAATCATAGCCGGCGAATACCGCGCGCTCGATGCCGAGCGCATCCATCAGCGCCATCATGTCGGCGCCGACCGCGGCCTGCTCGCCCGAACGCGGCGTCGCCTTATCTCGGAACATCGTCGGGCCGTAGCCGCGTAGATAGGGCACGACGACCCGGCAGCCTTGCGCGGCCAGGATAGGCGCGACGTCGACAAAGGAATGGATGTCATAGGGAAAGCCGTGCATCAGCAACACCACCGGACCATCCGCCGGGCCGCCCTCGTAATAGGCGATGTTGAGCACGCCTGCGGGGACATGGCGCAACGGTTCGAGCCGCTTGGTCGAAGGCGCGCGCGGCGAGGAGGCAGTGTCGGTCACGCATAACTCCCTGATCTCGGTTGTGTGCGCGGCATGGTAGCGCGTCCCGGCGCCGGAATCGCCTGGATCGTGTTGCAGTCAGCGCCGTGGAGCGATGCGCCGGCCTCATCATGACGGCGCGCCAATTGCGCGGTAGTCTCGCCTCGGCGGATGTCGCCGAAGGCGGAACAGGTCATGCTGAGATTGCTCGCCGCGTTGGTCTTGCTGGGATCATTGACCGGCCATGCCTTCGCGCAGGACGCCCGGCGCAGCGAATGCCTCGCGATGGCCAACGCGCCACTGCGCGCTACCCCCGTGAGCTACCGGCGCGTCGCGGCCAAAACCGAGGAGGTCGCCATCACCTATGCCGGCCATTCCACCTACTACATCGACACGCCTGGTGGCGTCCGGATCGCGACCGACTACAACGGCGTCTATCAGACCGGACGGCTGCCCGACGTCGCGACCATGAACCGGGCGCATGCGACGCATTACACGCTGTTCCCCGATCCCGGCATTGCCCACGTGCTGCACGGCTGGGGCGAGAACGGCCAGGCCGCGCATTACGCGGAGCGGATCGGCGACGTCTATATCCGCAACGTCACGACCGACATCCGCCGCTATTGGGGGGAGGACCCCGGCGGCGAGATGATCAAGGACGGCAATTCGATTTTCATCTTCGAGGTCGCCGGCCTCTGCATCGGCCATCTCGGCCACCTCCATGTCAGGCTCGACGACAGCCAGTTCGCGGCGATCGGCCGGCTCGACATCGTGATGGTGCCGATCGACGGCACCTATACGATGTCGCTCGACGGCATCTCCGAGATCACCAGGCGGCTGCGTGCATCGGTGGTGCTGCCGATGCACCGCTTCGCCACCCCGCTCGACGAGTTCATGCGCCTGATCGGCCAGCAGTTCGAGATCGACCGCCGCGGCGGCGAGCGCACCTTGCGGATTTCCCGCGACACCCTGCCGGCGGCACCGACGGTGATCATCCTCGACGGGGTGTGAGATCTCTGTTCAAGAAGAAGCAAAACCAACGGGAGTGAAAATCGATGGCCAGCACGTTACCCGCCTCCGCCAGCGGGCTCTATGCCAATCCGCGCGAAGACTGGCTCGCCCAATACACCGAGGAGATCATCGATCCGAACAGGCCGATCGTCGATCCGCATCACCATCTCTGGGATCGCGGCGGCCTGCGCTACCTGATCGAGGAGATGCGCGACGACATCGCTTCCGGCCACAACATCGTCGCGACCGTCTATGTCGACTGCCGGTCGATGTACCGCGCCGACGGCCCGGAGGCGTTCCGCCCGGTCGGCGAGGTCGAGTTCGCCAACGGCGTCGCGGCGATGGCGGCGAGCGGCGGCTACGGCAAGGCGGCGATCTGCGCCGGCATCGTCAGCCACGTCAACCTTCTGCTCGGCGACCAGGCCAAGGCGGTGCTGGAGGCGGAGATATCAGCCGGCAACGGCCGGTTCCGCGGCATCCGCCACTCCTCGGCCTGGGACGAGGCCCCTAACGTCGCCCATATGTACGCCAGCCGGCCGAAGGGCATCCTCCTCGATTCCACCTTCCGCAAGGGTTTTGCCTGTCTGGCGCCGCTCGGCCTCAGCTTCGACGCCTGGCTGTTCCATCCGCAGATCGGCGAGCTCACCGACCTCGCCCGCGCCTTCCCCGACACAAGGATCGTGCTCGACCATTGCGGCGGCCCGGTCGGCACCGGCCGCTTCGCCGGCAAGCGGGCGGAGACCTTTCCGGTCTGGAGGGCGTCGATCCAGGAGATCGCCAGATGCCCCAACGTCGTGGTCAAGCTCGGCGGGCTGGCGATGTGCCTGCTTGGCTATGACTTCCACCTCCGCCCCCGCCCGCCGTCGTCGGAGGAACTCGCCGCCGCCTGGCGGCCTTATGTGGAGACCTGCATCGACGCGTTCGGCCCCAACCGTTGCATGTTCGAGAGCAACTTCCCACCTGATAAGGGGCAATGCAGTTATCAGGTCATCTTCAACACCTTTAAACGGCTTGCATCACAATATAGCGAAGCCGAGAAGACGGCGTTGTTCTTGAAGACGGCAAAGGATGTCTATCGGCTCGATATCGGGTAAGCTTCCGACTCATGGATGACGGCATCACCATCCGGCCGCTTCGAGAGGCTGATGCGGAAGCGGTGGTCGCACTTTACGCAAAGGCAGCTGCGGTGGAACCGCGGCTAGGCCCTGTCACGCTGTCGCAATGGGACCAGTTCCTGAAGCTGCCGCAGAACCGCGGCGGCCGCGACTTTCGTGTTGCCGAGCAGAACGGGCGGCTTGTCGGCCTTGCCGAGTCCTCGTTGCGCGACCAGGGCGCAGGGCATTCCCGATTCCTCAAGATCGTCGTGACGCCCGAGATGCGGCGGCGCCGGATCGGGCTCGCATTGGTCGACGACGTGCTGGCAATCGACACCGACCCCAATCTCACCGTGCAGACGCTGGTGAGCAGCGACTGGCCGGCCGGCATGGCCTTCGTCGCCGCCTTCGGCTTTGTTCATGTCGAGTCGGAGATCGGGATGAAGTGCGTCGAGCCGTTGCAGCCCGCGCGCACGCTCGCCGCCGCCCGCGCCACCATCGAGCAGGTCTCGGACGTCACCGCCTGCGCCGGCCAGGTCGCGCGGATCCACAACACCGCCTACGCCTCCGACGCCGCGTTCCGCCTGTACTCGCCGGAAGAGATGGCGCAGGTCCTGACCGAGACCGAGGTCTGGATCGCATCGGAGGATGGACAGGTGTCGGGCTTCTGCCTGACCGAGCCGGAGCAGAACTCGATGTGGATCGAGTCGGTCGCCGTCGACCCGGCGCGGCAGGGACGCGGGCTCGGCCAGCTCCTGGTCTATCGCGTGCTGGCCGCGCACGACGTGTCGGTCGAGCATCCCTGCTGGCTCAATGTCTCAAGCCGGAACGCTCCCGCGCTGAAGATCTACCGCCGTCTCGGCTTCAAGCCGCAGCACGAGACCTGCCGCTTCCTGGCGATGCGAGGCGACCTGATCGCCGCGCGCGAGCGGCGGTTTCGTTAGCCACCTTGAAGCCTAGTCGAGCGACAAGAACCTAGCCCCGTCATCCTGAGGTGCGAGCGGAGCGAGCCTCGAAGGGTGAACGGCCGAGCTCTCTCCGAACGCGTGGCCAATATCCGGGCCGCGCATCCTTCGAGGCGCGCAAGAGCGCGCACCTCAGGATGACGGGATTATGGGCGAGCGCGCCCTACGCCCACTCGCCCTTGCGGAATACCGGGACGCTGCGGCCGTCGGCGTGGATGCCGTCGATATCGGTGTGGGCGGAGCCGATCATCCAGTCGATATGGATCAGGCTCTTGTTGCCGCCCTGCTCGGCGATCTGCTGCGGCGTCAGCTTGTCGCCGTTGACGAAGCATTTCGAGTAGCACTGGCCGAGCGCGATGTGCGAGGCGGCGTTCTCGTCGAACAGCGTGTTGAAGAACAACAGCCCGCTCTTCGAGATCGGCGAGGAGTGCGGCACCAGCGCGACTTCGCCAAGGCGGCGCGCGCCCTCGTCGGTGTCGAGCACCTTCTTCAAGACTTCCTCGCCGCGCGAGGCCTTGGCCTCGACGATGCGGCCTTCCTCGAACTTCACCGAGATATTGTCGATCAGCGTGCCCTGATAGGACAGCGGCTTGGAGCTCACGACATGGCCGCTGACGCGGCGGCAGTGCGGCGTGGTGAAGACCTCTTCGGTCGGGATGTTGGCATTGCAGACGATGCCGTTCTTGGCGGTCGAGGCGCCGCCTTCCCATTCATGGCCGTCGGCGAGCCCGATCGTGAGGTCCATGCCGGGGCCGGAATATTTCAGCGCGTGGAAGCGCTGGCCGTTCAGCCAGTCGGTGCGCTCGCGCAGTTTGGCGTTGTGCCTTTCCCAATTGGCGACGGCGCCATCCTGATCGACCCGCGACGCGGAGAAGATCGCATCCGCAAGCTTCGCTACCGCGACGTCCTCGGCATCGTCGGGGAACACCTGCTTGGCCCAGGACGTGCTCGGATAGGCGATGATGTTCCAGTTGGTGTCGAAATTGACGATCTTCTCCAGCGCCGGCTGGTAGGCGATCGAATTGGCCTTGCTGGCGCGCGCGACCTTGGTCGGGTCCTCGCCGGACAGCAGCATCGGATTGTCGCCGACGATGGCAAGCCGCGCGGTGTTGGCGCCGAACGCCTTCGCCATGCCCTCGTAGAGCCAGCCCGCGGCGCGATCGAAACTCGCATCGTTGGCGTAGCGGTAGCGCGCCAGCGTCAGCTCTTCGTCCGAGAAGAACGGGGTCACCAGGCCCGCGCCGGCCTTGTAGGCATGCTCCACCACCCGCCGCACCAGCGGCATCGCCGCGGCCGGCGCCGTCAGCAGCAGATCCTGCCCCGGCTGCAACTGCAGGCCGACCTTGATCGCGACTTCGGCGAGCCGATCGAGCTTTACCGGATCGATCGAGGCGGAAAGGTTGCGTTGATGTGCGGTCATGAAGCGCCGTGTCGTTTGAGGATCTCTTCAGGATTCGTAGTCCAATTCGATCCGCATTCGCAAGGTTCCTGCCTGCCGCATCCGATCACGCGGCAGCGAGCGATTGTCTCGAATTTTGCCGCTTTGGCGCGCGTTCACCTGTTCGGCCCCGGCGTGAACCCTACGCCGCAGGCGGCGCCTCGCCGAACACCTCGGCTGCGATCTTGCTGGTCTCGATCGCGGCCGGAATGCCGCAATACATCGCGACCAGCAGCAGCACGTCCTGCACCTGCGCGGCGGTGCAGCCATTGGCCAGCGCGCCCTTGGCATGGACGCGGAACTCGGCGGGCTTGCTGCTCGCCGCGGTGATGCCGAGCATCACCAGGCTGCGGAGCTGGTCGGACAGGCCAGAGCGCTCCCAGACGTCGCCATAGACATAGGCATTGATGATGTTTTGCAGCGGCGTGCCGAACTCGCCCGCAGCCGCCATCCGCTTGGCGACATCGCCCTCGCCGAACATCTTCTGGCGCCGGCGCAGCCCGCGCGCATGGAGATCGCTGATGTCGACCATCGTCGTCTGGCTCCCTGTATGGACTATTTATACGGATAAATATGTCGCACCTCAATATTCCTGGAGGCGCTTAGCTTGCACCTCCGACCAATTTGTCCGTATAAACTCGGCCCAAACAGACGCGGGAGGGACCGGGATGAAGTTACGGCTGGGGCTGCTCCTCGTCCTGCTCGCGGCACTTCCGGTCCTGCCGGCATACGCGGCGGACGATTTCCCGCAACGGCCGCTCAGGATCATCGTGCCTTTCCCGGCCGGCGCCGGCCCCGACAATGTCGCGCGGCTGGTCGGCCAGCACCTGCAGGACGCGTTCGGCCAGACTGTGCTGATCGAGAATCGCGCCGGCGCGCTCGGCAGCATCGGCGCCCAGGAAGTCGCCCGCAGCGCGCCCGACGGCTACACGCTGCTGATGGGCACCAACACCACCCATGCCAGCAACGTCGCGACACTGAAGAGCCTGCCCTACGACCCGGTGAAGGATTTCGCGCCCGTGATCCGCACCACGACGACGGCGATGGTGCTCCTGGTCAACCCGAAGCTTGCGGCCAAGGACCTGCCGCAGTTCCTCAGCTATGCCAGGGCCAACCCCAATCTGACCGCAGGCTACGGCTCCGGCGCATCGCAGATCTCGATCGCGCAGCTGCAATCGCGCGGCGGCCTGTCGCTGATCGCGGCCTCCTACCGCGGCGTGCCCCAGGCGATGACCGACGTGATGGCCGGAGTGATCGACCTGACCTTCGGCGATTTCTCGGTCGCGATCCCGCAGATGCAGGGCGGCACCCTGCGCGGCATCGCCGTGACGTCGGCGACCCGCAACGAGCTGACGCCCGGCCTGCCCGCGCTGTCAGAAGCGATGCCCGGCTTCGAGGCCACGATCTGGTACGGGCTGTTCGCGCCGGCCGGCACCCCGGGGCCGGTGGTCGACAAGCTCTATGCCGAGTGCGCCAAGTATCTCGCGATGCCGGAGACGAAGAAGAAGCTCGCCGATGTCGGCGTGATCGTGGCGCCGCTGGCGCCGGCCGAGTTCGGCGCGTTCGTCAGGAGCGAGGTCGTGCGCTGGTCGGCCGAGGTCAAGGCGGCCGGCATCCAGCCGCAATAGCGCGGAGCGACATCGCACATGGCTCGCGAGACACCCATCGGCATGATCGGCCTGGGGTTGATGGGATCGGCGCTCTCCGCGCGGCTGATCGACGCCGGCATCGGCGTCATCGGCTTCGACGTCGATGCGGCGAAGACGAATGGCTTGCGGGCCAGCGGCGCCGAGTTCGCGGCCTTCGCCGCCGACGTCGCCGCACGCTGCGGGACTATCGTCGTCGCGGTGTACGACGCGGCCCAGGTCATGGGCCTGCTGCCGGACCTCGCCAATGCGACAGTGCCGCCGCGCGTGATCTGCACCACCACCTGCGCGCCGGGCGAGATCACGGCAATTGCCGAGTTCGCGGCGCGCGCGCGGCTCGGCTTCATCGAGGCGCCGATCTCGGGCACCAGCGCCGAGGTCCGCGCCGGCACCGCCACCGCGCTGGTCGCCGGCGATAGCGACATCATCGCGGCAGCCGCCGCGACGCTCGACATCCTCTGCCCGCAGCGGATCAATGTCGGGGCGATCGGCAATGCCAGCCGCACCAAGCTTGCCGTCAACCTGGTCCTGCAGAGCAACCGCGCCGCGCTCGCCGAGGGCCTCGCCTTTGCCGAAGCGCTCGGCCTCGACGCCGCGGCCTTCCTTGCGGCTGCGCGGCAATCGGCGGCATATTCCAAGGTGATGGACAGCAAGGGACCGAAGATGCTGGCGCGGGATTTCTCGCCGCAATCGCATATCGCGCAGACCTTGAAGGACGCCGAGCTGATCCTGCAGGAGGCTGCCCGCCACGGGCTGTGCTTGCCGATGACGTCGACGCAGGCGGAGCTGCTGCGCGCGGCGATTGCGCTGCAAGGCCCGGACAGCGACAGCGCCGCGGTGATCGAGGCGATCCGCCCCGGCCGCGATCAGCACAGGGAGCGCTCATGATCACGTGCGCGATCGCGGGCCTCGGCCGCTGGGGTCGCGCGCTGGTCGAGGCTGCGCGGAACGAGCCGCGGCTGGAGATCGTCCGCGCGGTGGAACCCGACGTCGCCGGCGCCGCGGGCTTCTGCGCGGCGCACGGCCTATCGCCCGCGCCGAGCCTCGAGGCCGTGCTGGCCGACCCCGCCATCGACGCCGTGCTGCTGGCGACACCGCATTCGCTGCACAAGGGCCAGGTGATCGCGGCAGCCCGAGCCGGCAAGCAGGTGTTCTGCGAGAAGCCGCTGGCGCTCCGGCGCGACGATGCCGCCGAGATGTTCGCGGCCTGCCGCAAGGCGGGCGTGCTGCTCGCGGTCGGGCATAACCGCCGGTTCTGGCCGTCGATGCAGGCGCTGCGCGCGATCGCAGCGAGCGGCGAGCTCGGCACGATCCTGCATGTCGAGGGCCACAACAGCAACGAGAGCTCGCAGGCAATCACCCAGGGCTGGCGGCTGTCGCCCGAGGAGTCGCCGGGCGGCGGGTTGACCGGCGCGGGACTGCACGTGCTCGACGGCTTCGTCAGCCTGCTTGGTCCTGCTCGACAAGTTTATGCCCGGTTGAGTGAGCGCGCGGCGGGCCCACCGCCGCTCGACACTGCAACTTTGGCGATTGAATTTGTGAATGGCGTGAGTGCAACCCTTGCGACGGTGCGCGCAACACCGTTCTATTGGCGCGTGCATGTGTTCGGAACGAAGGGATCCGCCGAGGTGCTCGACGAGACGACGATGGTGCTACGGACGTCCGGTGCGGCGCCTGCGACGACGCGCTATCCGGCGGTCAACACGCTCACCGCGGAACTTGCGGCCTTTGCCGATGCGGTCGAAGGCCGCCGGCCGTTCCCGGTACCGGAGGCAGACGTGCTCGCGACGCTCGCCGCGTTCGAGGCCGCGCTGCGATCGATGCAGTCTGGACACGTGGTCGCCTGCCATACGGCATACCAGTGATCCGCCATGTCTGAACAACCGGACCGTGCGAGATCGTCTCGCTACCGCGACATCGCCACCGGATTGCAGAGGGACATCCGGCTCGGCACCTACGCGGTCGGCAACCTGCTGCCGACCGAAACCGAGCTGATGGCAAGCTACCAGGCGAGCCGCCAGACGGTACGCGAGGCGCTGCGCATCCTGATCGACCAGGGCCTGATCGTGCGCCGCGCCGGCCTCGGGTCGGTGGTGATCGCAGCCGAGCCGCCGGTGCTGTTCACCCACAGCGTCAAATCGCTCGGCGAGTGGCTGCGCTATTCCAACGAAACCTACCGCGATGTGGTCGCGAGCGGCGACATCGTCGCCGACCGCAAGCTGGCCGGGCTGTTGAAATGCGAACCCGGCAAGAGCTGGTTCCTGATCGAGGCGGTGCGCCGCTCCGACCAGTTCGCCGCCCCGCTCGGCTGGACCGAGATCTATGTGTTGCGCCGGTTCGCCGATGTCGTGACCCGCAGCGACCACGGCCGCACCCCGGTGCACGAGCAGATCGCCAAGATGTACGGCCAGGTCACCGAACGCGCCCAGATGGAGATCTTCGTGCGCGGCATGCCGGCGCCGATCGCCAAGGCGCTCGGCGTCAAGACCGGCTCGCCGGCACTCACCGTGATCCGCCGCTATTACGGCGTGCGCGAAGAGCTGTTCGAGGTCACCATCACCACGCACCCGGAAGGGCGCTATACCTACACGATGGACATGCAGCGCTCGCTGCGGCCGAAGCTCTAGCGTTTTGCTTTGACGCGTTTTCTTTTCGCGAACCGGTGTCCACTTCGCTCGAAAACGCTCGGGTCTAGCGCGCCCGCGCCAGATGCGTGGGGGCGGAGGTGTGCGCCATCTGCGGGGTGCCGCTCACTCCCCAAATCGCGACCGCAATCAACGCGGCCGCCCAGACATATGGCACAGCATTCGGCTTCTTCATTTCAGAGATCATCCCCAATGTCTCAGGAGGACCAACTGACCTCACAACCCGGATCGTGAATCTCACGACCGAGGCCATCAGCGTCTCACCAGGCACCGTCCTTCACAACGCTACTAAGGTTAGACCTTGTCGGTTTCAGGACGCCTTCGTGCGAATCCGGAAATGATTTCGCGGGAACCGGGCTCTCTCATCCGAATTGATGAGACCGTGGCCGGCCGGCTTCGGCGCCGTGCGAGGTCCAGGAGAATTTTCTGCTTAAATTTGAGTCAGACACGTAGCAAACCTGCCAAAGGGTGCCCGCTGAATTCTTTTTGATTGTCCGTCGGACTCCGGTCGTGGCATCAGGACCTGTGACACTGTGATGACAAGGGTTTCTCCCGTGACTGCCGAATCGGCCAAACCGCACGGCGGCTCCCGCCGCCACTCCAAGGAAACCCAGGACGAGGTCGCACGGTCGCTGGAACGGGAGCTCAGGTTCCTGACCGAGGAGCGCCAGGAGCGCGCGCTCCGGCTCGGCTTCGAGATCGCGGCCAACGGACCGATCAAGGCACCGAAGACAGACCATTAGGCCCGCTGCCGCGAAGCCGGACGCACAACTTCCGTAGCACTGCTGATTCGCGCGGCCGGCTGCCAACGACCGAGACGCACGCCGGCGTGCGTTCGTCGCGCGGCGTTCGGCGTCCGGGCACGACGCGAGGATTCCGATTCAACCTGTCAAACAGCTTGTTCGACGTCATCACCCGCATGCGGTTGATGCGCGCCGCGGCTCCTTCCCCGCGTCGTCCCGGCCTAGTGCGCAATTGCGCACGGGGGGCGGGACGACGGTGGCGATAGAACTCGATGCACGACGTCAAACACCTTGTTCAGTGTCATCGCCCGGCTCGACCGGGCGATCCAGTACGCCGCGGCCTCCCGGCTCAAGCACTGCTGCCTCTGGAATACTGGATCGCCCGGTCGAGCCGGGCGATGACAGCTGAGGATGGGATACAGTTTCGCATTCTCGCGACATAAATCGTCCGAGCTTTTGATTTCGTTCCGCCCTCCTCTCACAGAGGGCGCAGGGAAAGCCGGGTGCCGATCGCACCCATGGGCCCCGAGCAATGGGTAGAAAGCTCGGGGGTAGGACCACAGGTGTAACCGGAAACACTCCGGCTTTCCCTGCGCGATGGCTTACGACTTATACGTGCTCTCCCCGGCGAGACTGGGCTTTTTTGTCACCGCCTTCACAACGCGCATTTGCGCAATCGGAAGAGACACCTACCGCTAGGGCGTCAGGCCTGCACGATTTCGCCGTCCGCTTCATGCGCATTCGTCGACTGCGCAATCAGCGTCCACCGCATCTCGACCCACGTTCGTGACGACCGCGAAGCGCCCCTCGTGTCGGGCGAGACGCGGAATTCATACACCGAGTTGCGCTTCGGATAAAGCGAAAAATTTTTGCGGCGAGCCCTTGACGCGTTTTTGCTGAGTTGCCCGTCGGGTTGTTTTGTCGCACCTCTCTCCGTCATTGCCCGGTGCGCAATTGCGCACCTGAGGGCGCGCCGCTTGGCGCGAGCCCCGGAATGACGACGCTGGGAGCTGCGCGATTTGCCCTACCCCGCAGACGCCGACTTGTCTGTGGCCAGAGCCCGATCCCGCCAAACGCCCTATTGCCAATGGGCTGGTTTTGATACACGCTCAGCGTGCATCAATTTTTGATTGTTTTTTTGACGAATGGATTGGGGCGCGTCATGACACGGCGCTGGGCAGTTATATTTCCGGGACTGATCTTCCTCACGGCGTGCGCCATCCACCCTTTGCCGGAAGACTACACGGGCGTAACCACACCGCAGATCGTTCAGCAGATTCGCTGCGAAACCCGTGACGCGGCCATTCAGGCGCTTGTCACCTGGCTCGAAGACCTTGGCCGGGATCATCCAAGCCAGGCGGGCGTTCCGCTCGCCCGAACGCTCGCGGCGCGCTACAAGAACAACCCGAATGAAATTTCCGGGTTCAGTTCGGCTCTCTTCAAAGGGGATGAATTTCAACAAGTCCGCAATGTGATCGATGTCTTCTATTCGATCGGTGTTGCCTACAATTTCGATCTGACGATGACCGAGAACAATGATTTCTCGGCCGGGACCGCAAACCTCCAAGGCGGGCCGTCAAACTCGCTGTTCAAGTTGGGGCTCGGCGGGTCCGTTACGCGAAAGCGCAACAACGAGCGCAGCTTCACGGTCACCGACACGTTCAGCAATCTGCTCACCAAGCTCAACACGACCGTGAGGGAAGGTGGCCGTCGCGACTGCGATGGCTACCTCGTTGAAGCGAACTACGCTTATCCAATCGTCGGCCATATCGGCATGGACAGGATGGTCTACGACTATCTTGACCTCACCCTGTTCGGAAACCTGGCCGGGACGAAAGCGAAACCGACCGCGCCTCCAACGATGACCGACGATTTGACATTCACGACGACACTCGACGCCTCGGCGACACCAAAGATCACGTTCACACCAACGGGCACGGCCTTTCAGTTGACGGACGCCGCCCTGACCGGAGAGCTGAAGCGGACCGATATGCATGAAGTGACCGTCGGCTTGGCGTTGCCGACCAGTGCGACGGCCTATCTGAGCAGCCTGCGGGCCTTCACCTTCGCGCCGACCAATGCCGTTGTGGTCGGTGACAGGGAACGCGGCCGCACCTCGATGGTCCTGGGCGCGCGCGTCATTGGCGGAGGCACGTCTTCCGAGACGTTGGCCGTTTATGCCGTCGACCAACGCAAGAGCCAGCAATTCAAGCTTCTGCCAACTCCGTAGCAGGAAGGTAAAGACCATGGCCAAGGCATCGAAGACTGCGAAGAAGGCGAAAAAGGCGAAAAAGGCCAAGAAGGCCAAGAAGACCAAGACGGGCAAGAAAGCGGCGACGCGTAAGGCAGCGGGAAAACGCGCAGCCAAGAAGGCCAAGCGCAAGCCCGTCAAGAAGGCCAAAAAGCAGATCAACCCGTTTCCAGGCGGCCCGCACGTTCCGCGGGGAGCCAAACCGGCGACCAGAGGGGCGCAGCAAACCGAAGAGGTGATCAATCCATTTCCGGACGGCCCGCACTGGCCCCGATAAGACAAGCTCCGCGCGCCCCGCCGATTTCCATCGACAGCGCGGTAGAGGGACCAGCGGCCCCGTTGCCGCAAGGCCCCATGACGCTGCCGTCTTTGCTCGGAAGATCAGGCGGCGCTGTAGCCGCCGTCGACGACGTGCGATGCGCCGGTCATGAACGAGGCCTTGTCCGAACACATCCAGACCACGGCTTCGGCGATTTCCTCGGGCACGCCCAAACGACGCACCGGCACCTTGGCGATGATCTCGTCGTAACGTTCGTCCATCGTTTCCTTGGTCATCGGCGTCTTGATGTATCCGGGATTGACGCAGTTCACCCGGATGCCGTCCTGGGCATATTCGATCGCGGCAGACTTGGTCAGCCCGACGACGCCGTGCTTGGTCGCGACATAGTGGCCCGACGTGGCGAGGCCGACCAGGCCTGCGATCGAGGCCGTGTTGACGATGGCGCCGCCACCGCCCTGCTTCAGCATCTGCGCGACCTCGTATTTCAGGCACAGGAACACGCCCATCAGGTTCACCGAGAACATCTTCGCGACCGAGGCTTGCGTCAGTTCGTGAATGCGCTGGCCGGGCGGGCCGACGGAGCGTGCGGCCACGCCGGCATTGTTGAACGCGCAATCGATGCGGCCGAACGCCGAAGCCGTGCGCGCCACCATGTTCGCGACATCGGCCTCGTCGGTGACGTCACCCTGGATCGCGATCGACTGGCCGCCGGCGGCATTGATGAGCGCGACCGTCTCCTCGATGCCGCCCTTCGAGAGGTCGGACACCGCCACCCGCGCGCCTTCGCGCGCCATCGCGATCGCGGTTGCCCGGCCGATGCCGGAGCCGCCGCCCGTCACCAATGCAGCCTTGCCGTCCAGAATGCCTGCCATGAACCTGCTCCGATGGTCAGCGCTTGCCTTCGATTGCGATCTCGACGAGGTACGGCCGCCGGGCCGCGACGGCCTTGGCAACGGCGCCGGCGATGTCGTCGGCCTTGTCGACTCTCACGGCCTCGACGCCCATGCCGGCCGCGAGATGCACGAAGTCGAGCGCGGGGCCGGTGAGATCCATGTTCTGATAGGGATGCTGGGTGCCGGCTTCGAAGTTCTGACGCCAGACGTCGACATTGTGCTTGAGGATGCGGTACTCGCGGTTCGCCAGCACCACGAACACGATCGCAAGCCTGTGGTGCGCGGCGGTCCACAACGCCTGGATCGCATACATCGCCGAGCCGTCGCCGGAGATCGCGACCACCGGACGGTCGGGCATCGCGACCTTGACGCCGATCGCGCCGGCAAGCCCTTGGCCGATGCCGCCGCCCCGGCCGCCGAAATAATCGCCGAAGCCGCGATAGTCGAAGGCACGCGCGAGATCGAGGCTCGCCGTGATGCTTTCATCGACGATGACGACGTCATCGGGCAGGCCGCGGCGCAGCTCCGCCGCAACCCGCGGCATCGAGCTCGGTTCCCGGTTCCAGCTCTTCTCGACACGCGCGCGATAGGTCTCCTTCTCCTTCGCCTGCAATTGAGAAAGCCTGATATTGCGGCTTTGCGCGGCTTGCCTGAACTCCGCGCTCGCCTTGGCGCGTACCGCGTCGGTCAATGCGCCGATGCTGACGGCGATGTCGCCGACAATGCCGGCATCGAGCCGGTTGTTGAGCGCAAGACGCTCGGCGGAGGCTTCGATTTGCAGCACCGATGCGCCGTCGGGGATGTGGCCGCCGGGCGCAAACCAGATGTCCTCGAAGAACGGACCGCCGATCAGCAGCACGAGATCGGTCTCGCCGAGCGCCTTGCGCACCTGCCGGGCATCGCCCGGCAGCGACTGGCGATAGCTCGGATGACTGGTCGGAAACGGCGCGTGATGCCGCAGCCCCTCGAACCAGACGGTGGCGCCGATCGTCTCCGTAAGCGTCACCAGCGCCTGCTCGCCGCCGGATCGCGCCACGTCGTCGCCGGCGATGACGGCCGGATTGTTCGACGTGAGGAGCAGCGCGGCCAGCGCGTCGATGCCGGCCGGGTCGGGGCGCGTCGATCGCCACAAACGATCCGGCGTCGATGCATCGACCGCGGTCTCCTGCTCCAGGACGTCGATCGGCAGCGCGACGAACACCGGCCCCTGCGGCGCATCGGTCGCCACCTTGAACGCGCGGCGCATGATCGGCGTGATCTCGTCGGCGCGCTCGATCTGCACGCTCCACTTGGTCACCGGAGCTGCCATCGCAACCAGGTCATGACCGAGCAGCGGATTGTTGAGCCGCATGCGCGTATCCTGCTGGCCGGCGGTCGCAATCACGGGCGACCCTGCCTTCAGCGCGCCGTAGAGCGAGCCGATGCCGTTGCCGAGGCCGGGAGCGACATGCAGGTTGGCGATGGTGACGCGTCCCGACGCCTGCGCGTAGAAGCTCGCCGCGCTGACCGCGACACCTTCATGCAGCGCCATGATGTAGTCGAGTTGCGGAAAGGCCGGCAGGCTGTCGAGCAGCGGCGTCTCCGTCGTGCCGGGATTGCCGAAGATGTGGCGCACGCCGTGCGACACGAACGATTCCATCAGCACACGACGCCCGCGCATTCGCTCCCTCTCGATCGGCTTTGTTTTGTGCATCATCAGCCGTCGAGCGGCACATGGCAACCGCGCCAGCCGGCCAGCGTCCGCGCGGCCGGCTGCGTCTTCCGCATGGCTTCAAGGCGCGAGCGCACCGTGCCGCCGCGATTGCGGGCGAAGCGAAGCAATGACGGCGTGATATGGAGCGGCATTCTGCGCTGTCATCACCCGCGAAAGCGGGTGATCCAGTATTCCAGAGACAGCGGTGCTTGAATCGAGAAGCCGCGGCGTACTGGATCGCCCGGTCAAGCTGGGCGATGACGGTGCGCTGAACGGCGGCGGCGTTCAGCGAGGCTGCCGGAGGCCACCTTTCCTGCTTATTTCTTGAGATTTGCAGCGAACAGCTTGGCGGCTTCAGCCTTCGATTCCTGATCCGCCTTGGCGTCGTATCGGAGCGGCAGGTTGAACTTCTTGCCGAGCTCGGTGGCTTCCGGGTTGGTGAAGGCGTGCACGGCGCCGGGATATTCGATGATCCGGTAGTCGGCCTTCGCGGCGTCGAAATCCTTCTTCAGCGCCTCGTACTGCTCGCGCTTCACGAATGGATCGTCGGCGCCGTTGAGGATCAGGATCTTCGCCTTGACGGTTCCCGGTGCCGGCGCGGCGGTGTTGAGGCCGAGCGAGGCGTGAAAGCCCGCTACCGCAGCGAGATCGGCGCCGCTGCGCGCCATGTTCAGCACCACCGCGCCGCCGAAGCAGTAACCGACCGCGCCGATCCGCTGCGGATCGACTGAGGCCTGCTTGGCAAGCTGCTCCCGCGCGGCGTTGAAGCGCTGCTCCATCACCTTCGGATCCTTCATCACCGAGCCTGCGAGCGCGCCGGCGTCCTTCGGGTTGTCGGCGGTCCTGGCGTCGCCATACATATCCGCAACGAACGCGGTGTAGCCCTGCTCCGCGAACTTGCGCGCCTCGTTATGGATATGCGCCGTGATGCCCCACCATTCATGCACCATGACGATGCCGGGCCGCTTGGCCTGGGTCGCGTCGTCATAGACAACGAAGCCTTTCATCGTGGCCTCGCCGTCGGAATAGGTGACGGGCTCTTCCCGGATCGCAGCATTCGCGCTCGTGACCATCGCGACGGCGCACAGTGCACCAATTAGAATCGCTCGCATGCCGACCTCCTGTGCGTTTGCGTGATGATACTGGCATACCAGAAACTCCTACGCCAGACCGTGCAGGCATCACTAATACGTTGCAGGGCGCGCCGGATTCGTCAGGAGTCCGGCCCCAAGCCGGAAGCCGAGGGCTCCGCAGAAACGATCCGAAACCTCGTCGGTGAAAGCGAAGCGCGGGGCACCGACCTCGCTCACATTTTTGCGGCAAGTATGTCCAATCCTGCGAGCAGCGCGGTGGAGACGCGCTTTGCGCGTGCGTCCGATCTGACCAGGTCGGCGCAGCAAGGAGCAGCCCGCGACGTCGCCACCACGAGCCGCCGGCTGGAGATCGCCACACGAATCGATGACCCGAAGTATCCGAGCTGCTGGCCAGAAATGAACACTGCCGCGTCGAATTCGGGGTCGTGCGGCCGTCCGGAGAGACTCGCTGGCTTCGTTCGGTCGCCTGCCTGATCCTGAATTCCACCAGCGGTCACCGTCGCGCGATCGGCTGCGTCACCGTTGCGGCCGATGTCAATATGCCGAACGGGACTAACGGCTTCGCGCTCGCTGCGGCCTGCTACGAATTTTCGGAGATTTGAATGCTCGGCCGCCCCGACGACAAGGAAGCCCTCCGGCTCGCGCTGGCGTTCTATTGCATCATGGAGCCGGAGAAGCGCGCCATCGTTCTGAGCCTCGCCGAACAATTTGCCCGCGCATCGCAAACCGTCGAAGGCTGCGTGCACTTCCTGTTGCTGGACGACAGCCTGCCGGCGAGTCACGATGCGGTGCAGGAATTCCTGAATCGGAAGCGTCCGACCGACCAATAACTGTCGCTCCCGCGCTCGTCGCGCTATCGCGCGCTCTCCACGAAGCTGACCGGCGTCCCCTTGGCTACACCGGCCGCGACGCGCGCCGCGTCCCAATTGGTGAGCCGGACGCAGCCATGGGACTCGGCTTTGGAGACTTTGTCGGGATTGCCGGTGCCGTGGATGCCATAGCCCTCCCCCGAGAGATTGATCCAGACCGAGCCAACCGGGTTGTTCGGGCCGGGCTTGATCGTGAACGGTTTGTTCGACTTGACGCCCTTGAACCTGTATTTTGGATTGTAGTGATAGGTCGGGTTCTTCTCGACCGCCGTCACCTTCAGCGTGCCGCTCGGCGTCGGCTTCTCCGTGCTGCCGACCGTCGCGGGATAAAAGGCGAGCAGCTTCCCCGCAGCGTCGAATGTGCTGAGCGTCTGTCGCGTCTTGTCGACTTCCACACGCGCAATCGCCGGCGGCTTTCCGGTGTCGAGCACGTTCGCGACCATAATGCTGTCACCCGGCTTGTCGAACTTCTGTCCCGGATTGAGCGCCTGCAGCAGCCCCTCGCTCATGTGGAATTTTTCCGCGAGCGCTTCGCGCGGGCTGGTGTAGTTCAGCGCCGGGAGGCTCTTCATATCTTCCATCTTCGCGGGAATCTTCTTCGAGAACGGACCTTTCACGTCGGCATCGGCGATCGTGTAGCTGACGATCGCGGGCCCCTCGCTGGCGGCGGCGAGCTTGCTCCAGAGGTCGGCCGAGACCGTCTTATCGAAGGATAACCCGTTCGCTGCGGCAAACGCAGCGAGCGCCTTCTGCGCATTCTCGCCGAACTTGCCGTCGATCTCGCCCGGAGAGAAATGCGCGCGGTCGAGCAGGATCTCGAGCTTGGCAATCGAGGCGTTGAGCTGGTGACGGCCCGGCAATGTTGCCGGCGGCGCCGCAACGTCATTGATCGCCGCGGCATCGAGACCTGCCGCGACTGCGGGCGCGGCCGGCAGAAGCAGAGCAGCAAGGGCAAATCGCACAACGAAAAAATGTCGGAACATCGCGCATCCCAACGAGCTACCTTCTGTAAAGCGACGGAAAGCGCCGAAGTTCCAATGCAAGTGGCGGCCGGCCACATTTCCACTCAGAGAATTGAGCGCACTGGTGTATTTTGCGGATCGTTTTCAGACCCGCTTGCTTGCAATTCATTTCCAGTGGACGTTGCCATGACATTGATCGATGGCCTGGGATATCTGGCGTCGGCGCTCGTGTTGCTGACGTTCAGCATGAGCACGATGTTGAGCCTGCGCTCGGTCGCGATATGCAGCAATCTGGCGTTCATCAGCTACGGGCTGGGTGCCCGATTGTACCCGGTGCTCGCCCTGCACATTATTCTGTTGCCGTTGAACGCGCTGTTGCTGGTCCAGATGGTCCGGCTGCTGCGCAAGGCCAGGCTCGCCGCATCGACTGATCTCTCGCCAAACTGGCTGCAACCGTTCATGCAGCCGAAGCACGTCAAGGCCGGAGAAACCATCTTCAGGAAGGGCGATGACGCGGACCTGCTCTACATGGTCGTTTCGGGCGAGGTCAGGTTTCCGGAGATCGATCGAAGCGTATCGGCGGGCGAATTGTTCGGCGAGATCGGACTGTTCTCGCTCGAGCGCCGCCGCACGCAAACCGCGCTGGCGGCAACCGATGTGGATCTGTTGTGGATCAGCGACGGCGCGCTGCGCAAGCTGTGCGAACGCAATCCGGGACTGTCGCTGTATTTCCTGCGGCTGACGGCGACGCGGATGACAGAGAACGCGGCGCGTGCGATCGGCGTGGCCGCAGTCGCGCGTTGAGTGCGCCGCGCGCCGGTTCTACCGCGCGGAAACCGCAGCGCTCGGCAGCGGCGCAAACTGCATCTCCGCGACGGCGGAGCCGGCATAGGCGCTGGCGATCAGGATCATAACGCGAAGGGCGACGAACATGGAGCCTCCTGAGCTTCTTGTGTTTGCGCCAGGATAGGCGGGACTCCTTTCCCGCCGGTGAGGAAAGCTGGTTGCCGCAACCTTGAAGGCATTGGTAAGCGAGCTCTTTACACGGCCACGTTCATCAGTTGGGAACCGTATCGGCCGATCGCCCGGAACGCTCAACCCGGAGTTCACCGTCGCCGGGCATTGTGCGCCTCAATCAAGAAGGCGCGAACACAATGCCGATTTTCAGGACGATCCTTGTTGTCGTATCGATTTTTCTTGCCGGCTTGTACGTCTACGATACCTGCCGCCGCAACCCGCAGGCCATGCCGGGTTCGGTAAACGAAATCCTTGCACGGCGGTGGCCGGAGCCCGATGCGTTTCGTGTCACGGCGGCCGCGGTTTCCGCAGCCACCGCCAGCACGACGCCGGCGGCGCGCGTTAGGGAAACGTTTGCGATGTTCATCCCGAGGGACGCGCGGCGTCATTTGACGCAGGGCAGTCTTTGACCGCTTCGGTCAGCCCAGCGACACGCCGGCCTTGGCGCGGCTGATTCCGAGCGTCAGGATGCGGTTCAGCAGGCCCGGGTAGTCCAGCCCGTCATGCCCGGCGGCGGTCGCGAACTCCTGGCTCTTGGCAATTTCCGGATTGGGATTGGCCTCGATGAAAAACGGCACGCCATTGGTCGACAGGCGGAAGTCGATGCGCGCGTAGCCGTCGAGCCCCAGGGTGCGGTAGATGCGCTTGGCCAGCCGCTGGATATGCGCTGAGAGTTCCGGCGTCAGGTCCTCGGCCGGGCCATCCACGATCCCGACGCGCTCCTGATAGCTGGTGTCATGCTTGACCTTCTCGGTTGCGATCTGCCGCGCAGCCGGGCCGCCCATGCTGCCGAACTTCAACTCCCAGACCGGCAACACCCGCAACCGGTTGTTGCCGAGCACGCCGACATAGAGCTCGCGTCCCTCGATGAACTGCTCGGCGATCGCCGCCGTGCCGATCCGTTCATGGATGAAGGCGACGCGCTCCGCGAGCTTTTCGTCGGTATCGACGATCGAGGCCTGCGAGATGCCGAGCGAGCCGTCGCTGCTCAGGCTCTTGACGATCAGCGGCAGCTCGAGACGCGGCGGCCGTTTGACCTTGCGGCGCATCGGGAACACGGCGAAGGCCGGCACCGGAACCCGGCGATGATGCACCAGCGTCTTCGACAGGTCCTTGCCGCGCGCCAGGATCAGGCCGCGCGGATTGCACCCGGTATAGGGAATCTTCATCAGCTCGAGATAGCTCGCGATGTGCTGGTCGTACACGACATCGTAGTGAAACTCCTCCAGCAGCGTGAACACGACGTGCGGCTTGAAGTCCTCGATCGCGTCGCGCACCGGCTTGATTTCCTCCTGCACGCCGAGCGGACGAACGTCATGGCCGGCCGCGCGCAGGGTGCTCACGACGTCGTATTCGGTTTTCCACTCGTTGATCTCCCGCGCGGAATATCCGTCGCTGGAGTCCGGCGGCACACAGTCCGGGTGCATCAGCACCAGAATGCGAGAGTGTTTCATAGCGCGATCCATTTGCGGCGCGAGGGGCCGAACAGCGCGTGCATGGTCTTGGCGGTCAGCAGGATAATGAAATTGGTCACCAGCTTCTTCTCGGGGCCGACGGCACGCAGATTGAGCTCGCGGCAGCGCGAGATCATATCGTCGAGCACCGCATCGAGCGTCAGCTGGTTCTCGCCGGTCCAGCGCGCGACCAGCTGCCTGATCTGGGCGCGATGCCGCCGGATGAAGGACGAAGCCGGCGGATGCCGGTGATGGCGGGGATCGGCGGAGAACAGTTTCGACAGATCGCGATCGTAGGTCTTGGGCGGGCTGAAGGCGTAAAACGCCTGCTTCTTCTTGTAGTGCTCGCCGAGCGTCTGCTTGAGCGTATACAGCGGATCGACCCGCTCGCGGTTGGCGAGCGGCGGCCGCTTGCCGGCGATCTCGCCCATCAGCTCGTCGACATATTCGAGCTTCTTGATCGCCGGCCAGCCGGCATAGCGCGTCCGCCAGTTCGACCGCGGCCGCAGCCACACCGCAAAGGTCTCGGCGAAATCCTCGTCCGGATGGCTCTGCGCGTACCAGAGGCGGAGATGCTGGACATAATTCCGGCTGGCCGGATTGGGCCGGTAATAGCGCGGATAATGTTTCGACGACGGGCCGAACAGCTGCTGCCAGCGCCGGCGACGTTGCAGCTGGTAGCCGTGCTGCACGGCGTGGCCCGCCTCGTGACGGAGGATCGCCATGCATTCCGACCAGGTGCCGCCTTCGACGTCGAGCATCATCTTCTTCTCGAGCTTCATCAAGCGGGGATGGGCGAGATAGAACGGAATGGCGATGCCGGGCACATCGGCCGGGCTGAACCATTCGCTCGATATCCAGGTGTGCGGCCGCAGCCGCAAGCCGCGTTCCTCGAGCTCCTCATAGAGCGTGCTGACGCAGTCCGCGAGCCAGGTGTCCTCGACCGCAACCCTCAGGCTGCTGAGACGCTGCTCGAGCAACTCTTCGTCCGACAGATTCTCCCAGGCGAATTTGCGGCGCGGCATTGGCTTCCAAAAATCAAAAACAATCGGAATCGGGATGGTGTCATAGGTTGCCGCCGGCAACAACCGCCAGGCCTTCGCGGCAGCCCCCGGCCCGTGCCGGGCCCGACCCGCAGTTGCCCGTGCTTCCGCCGCAGGCCGGCAGCGGCGCGACGAGACCAGGTCGCTGGCGTGCGCCTGTGAAGCGGCTCAGCTTGTACGATACCCGGGATTACTCGCCGCAAGGCCCCGCATGCCGCTTCGCTCATGCGGGCTGCACGGTCGCTAGGGCTTGACCCAGCGCTGCACGGCGGCGGCGGTATCGGCCGGGTTGCTGTTGAAGCAGATGGCGGCGCCAGGCGCGAGCCGGTGCACCAGATTGAGGATCTGCTCGAACAGCAGCAGCCGCTCCGGCGGCTCGCGCAGCCCCGCGCCGATCACGATGCAATCATAGCGGCGCGCGTTGAGGGCCGCCGCCGCCACCGCTTCCGCGGTCTCGCCGAGATCGATCAGGCAGCTCTCGACGTCGTAGCCGAGCGTCCGCAGGCCCTCGATCTGCGCGTCGATATAGCTGCGCACGAGCTCGGGCGTGAATTGCGGGACGACGGAGAGATCGACGAAGGTCGGGTCGAGGCCGATCGCCAGCACGGATGGCTTCGTCATGGCGGCAGTTCCCAGTTCGGTACATCTCGCGCGAGCCTGCCACGGATTTGAGTCGAAATCGCGGAGCCGTCAGTGACGGCCCTGGTCCTGCGCGGCGCGCGCAGCGGCGGCGGCACGGCGCTTGAGGAACTCGCGCTCGCGCGCATTGCCGGCCAATGCGGCGGCGGCCTCGAACGCGGCCTGCGCCTCGGCAAAGCGGCTCAGCCGGTGCAGCAGATCGCCGCGCACGCTCGGCAGCAGGTGATAGGATTTCAGCGCCGGCTCGTCCGCGAGACTATCGACGATCGCGAGCGCGACGAGCGGCCCTTCGGCCATGCCGATCGCGACCGCGCGGTTGAGCGCGATCACCGGCGAGTCCAGCAGCGCGGCCAGATCGCCGTACAGCGCGGCGATGCGGTGCCAGTCGGTGGCTTCAGGCGTGTCGGCCTCGGCGTGGCAGGCGGCGATCGCGGCCTGCAGCACATAGAAGCCGCCGGCGCCGCCGAGCTCGCGGGCGCGCGCCAGCGCCAGTTGGCCGCGGCGGATCTGCAAACGATCCCACAGCGCGCGGTTCTGCTCCATCAGCAGGATCGGCTCGCCGGCCGCGTCGGTGCGCGCCACCATCCGCGAGGCGTTGAACTCCATCAGCGCCAGCAGCCCATGCGCTTCCGGCTCGGACGGCGCGATCGACGTCAGCACGCGGCCGATGCGCAGCGCCTCGTTGCAGAGCTGCGGCCGCAGCCATTGGTCGCCGCGTGCCGCGGTGTAACCCTCGTTGAAGATCAGATAGACCACCTCGAGCACCGAGGCGAGCCGCTCGGACAGCTCCGCACCGCCGGGCGTCTCATAGGCGAGACCGGAGTCCGACAGCGTGCGCTTGGCGCGCACGATGCGTTGGGCGATCGCGGCCTCGCTCTGCAGGAAGGCGCGCGCGATCTCCTCGGTGGTGAGGCCGCAGATCATCCGCAGCGCCAGGGCGGCGCGGGCCTCGCGCGACAGGCGCGGATGGCAGGCGGTGAAGATCAGCCGCAGCAATTCGTCGCCGATATCGTCGTCGAGCGCGGAATCGAAATCGGGCATGGTCTCCTGCTCCCGCGCCAGATCATGCGCCAGCATGCCGTGCCGCTGGCTCAGCATGCGGTTGCGCCTGATATGATCGAGCGCGCGGCGCTTGGCGGTCGCCATCAGCCAGGCGCCCGGCTTCTCCGGCACGCCATCGGCCGGCCAGTGCTCCAGCGCGGCGACCAGCGCTTCCTGGGTCAGATCCTCGGCGAGCGGCACGTCGCGCAGCATCCGCGACAGGCTGGTGATCAGCCGCGGCTGCTCGATGCGCCACACACCGAGGATGGTGCGCTTGACATCGTCGTCCGTCACGCCGGCCTCCGGCATGCGCCCGAGGCGACCGTCAGCACTCCATGAAGGGACGAACCTCGCATGACAGTTCCCAATCCGGCATGTGGTCGAGATGAAGCTGCATGAACTCGACCGCGCGCGCCACGGCCTCCTCCTTGTCCTTCAGCTCGAACACCGCATAGCCGCCGACCACTTCCTTGGCTTCCATGAAGGGGCCGTCGGTGACGGTGAGCTTGCGATCCTTGATCTTGACCTCCGCGCCCGCGGTGCGCGGCAACAGCGCGCCGGTATCGAGCATGCGACCGGCCGCGATCTCGCGTTCGGCGAGCTTGCCGATCGCCTCCCGCAACGGCGGGTTCGGCAGCATCGGCTTCTCGGCCACCAGGACATACATGAAGCGCATCGCCTGTCCTCCTCTTGGTCTTTCCCTTGGTCTATTCGGGACACTGGCCGGCGAAGCCTGCGAAGGCACGGACCTCGCAGGTGCCTTCCCAGCCCGGCATGTGATCCTTGTGCAGCTGCATGAACTCGACCGCGAGTGCGATGGCCTCTTCCTTGCTGCGCAGCTCCGTGATGGCATAGCCGCCGATCACTTCCTTGGCCTCGATGAACGGGCCGTCGACGACGCTGAGCTTGCCGTCGGCTATCCGCACCTGGGCGCCGGTGGCGAGCGGCATCAGGCCGGCATTGTCGATCATGCGGCCAGCCTTGATCTCGCGATCGGCGAGCTTGTGCATGGCCTCCAGCAGTTCCGGGGTCGGCTGCTGCGGCGGCTGCGACGAGGTGACGATCGACATAAAGCGCATGAAATTGCTCCTGTTTCCGGGCGAGCCGCGGGATGATCGCAGGCCAAATCGGCTTGTTATGGGGAACGACGATCCGGCGGCCGCCGGATCGACAGGGGCTTGGGAATTATTTTGAGGGTGCCATCGAGACGCAGATCGCCCCTTCGTCGTCCCTGCGAAAGCAGGGACCCATAACCACAGAGTTGAGTTGTTGAGACGAGCCCTGGCCACAGCCGCGCCAACCAACGGGCATCGTGGCTATGGGTCCCTGCTCCCGTGCGCAATTGCGCACTAGGCAGGGACGACACGGTATGTGTGGCAGCGCCGCCCCCTACTGCTCGCGCAGCATGATCAGCGGGTCGGCGCTGTCGGGGACGCGGCGCCACTGGGCGTTGTCGTCGGCCTCGAATTGCCAGGTCTCGCCCTTGGCCGACATCAGGATGATCTGGCCGTGGTCGAGCCGCCACTGCGTCGGGTTGAAGGCGGCGACCGTGGGATCGCATTTGCCTTTCAGGAACACCTGGAAATTGTCGTTGCCGGCGTCGGTGTTGGTCAATACCAGGCCGCAGATCGCCTGGCCGTTGCCGCGGACCATCGACCAGTCGCCGATCATCTGGTCCATCGACTTGGCGAGCGAACGGGCGGCAGCGAGGTTTTGCAGGATGTAGACGCCCTCGTTGGTGCGCATGCCCTCGAAGATGCCGGTCTCGACCTCGGTGAAATCGATCACCGCCTCGCCGGTCGCGTTTTGCAGCCGCACGATGTCACCGAGACCCTTGATGCTCCAGCCGGTGATGTCCTTGGTGAAGGGCAGCGCGGCCGCGCAGCCCGGCTCGAGCTCGAGCTTGAGGCCCAAAGGCGTCGTGTCGCTCTTCAGCGTCACGACGCAGGTCTTGCTGCGCTCGGTGGTGGCGAGCTCCCACTGCCCGATCATGTCCTTCTGCAACGTCTTGACGTCCTGCGCGGCGGCCGGACCGGATGCGGCCAGCAGCACGAGCAGGGCGACGTTGCAGCGGGACAGCGGCATCAGCGATCCCTGACCGGCGTTTCGGCAACCGGCGTCAGCGGCGGCTTGCCGGCGAACCAGTTCTTGATGTTGTCGACCACGAGCTGGTCCATCGCATTGCGCGTCACCACCGACGCCGAGCCGATATGCGGCAGCAGCACGACGTTCTGCATCGCCTTCAATTCGTCCGGCACGTTCGGCTCGGCCGCGAACACGTCGAGGCCGGCGGCGAGAATGGTGCCCGATTTCAGCGCGGCAACCAGCGCCGGCTCGTCGACGACGGAGCCGCGCGCGACATTGATCAGTACGCCGCGGGGTCCCAGCGCCTTCAGGACGTCGGCATTGATCATCTTCGCGGTCGAGGCGCCGCCCGGCACGATGACGATCAGGGTGTCGACCGCCTTCGCCATCTCGATCAGATCGGGATAGTGCTTGTAGGAGACGTCCTTGGACGGGTTGCGCGAGTGATAGGACACCGGCACCCGTGAGGCTTCGAGACGGCGCCCGATCGCCTGGCCGATCCGGCCCATGCCGACGATGCCGATCTTGCGGTCGCGCAGCGAGCCGACGCTGAGTGGATAATTCTGGGTCTGCCACAGGCCGGAGCGCACATAGCGGTCGGCCTTGACGAACTCGCGCAGCGTCGCGATCAAGAGGCCCATCGCGACGTCGGCGACCTCCTCGGTCAGCACGTCGGGCGTGTTGGTGACCACGATATTGTGATCGCGCGCATAGGCGGAATCGACGTGGTCGTAGCCGACGCCGAAGCTGCCGACGATCTCGAGCTTGGGAAACAGTGCCAGCGCGGTCTTGTCGGTCGCCATCGTATGATAGGTGACCGCGATGCCGCGGATCTTGCTCATCGTGTCGGGCGTCAGGCGCTCGAGGTCGCCGCGGCTTTCGGCCCGGTGCAGCACGTATTGGTCGGGAAAGCCGTTTTCGAGGATTGGCCGGATCGGTCCATAGATCAGCAGATCGATCTTTTCGGAAGAAATCGGGGCCATCAACTGTCCTTTCCTAACGCGCTTTCATGCCAGCGGCGCAACAAGAGGTGGGAAACTAGCGCCAGCACCCCATAGATGACAATCCCGGCCAGCGATAACAGCAGAAGGGCTGCGAACATGCGGGGAATATTCAACCGGTAGCCGGATTCAGCGATCCGGAAGGCGAGCCCCGAGCCGGCGCCGGCGCTGCCCGCCGCGATCTCCGCGACCACGGCGCCGATCAGCGACAATCCTCCAGCGATGCGCAGGCCGCCGAGGATATAGGGCAGCGCCGCCGGCAGCTTCAGGAACAGCAGCGTCTGCAGCTTCGAGGCGCCATATAGTTGAAACAATCCGGCGAGGTTGCGATCGACCGAGCTGAGGCCGAGCGTGGTGTTCGACAGCACCGGAAAGAACGCCACGATCCAGGCACAGACGATGACGGCGGTCTGCTGCTGCAGATAGATCAAGAGCAGCGGTGCGATCGCGATCACCGGCGTGACCTGCAGCACCACGGCATATGGGAACAGAGAATATTCCAGCCATTTCGACTGGTTGAACAGCAGCGCCAGCACGATGCCGCCGATCGCCGCAGCGACGAAGCCTTCGAGCGTTGTCAGCAGCGTGACGCCGAGCGATTGCGACAGGATCGGCCAGTCCGCGACCAACGTTTTTAATACGAGTAGCGGGCTCGGCAGCACATAGGGCTGGATGCCATAGGCGCGCACGATCGCCTCCCAGAGCACGAGGCCCGCGGCAAACACCGCGACCGGCAACACGAAGCGGACGAGATCCTGCGGAGACGTCATGCGCCCGCCTGCCCTGCATAAGACGGCGCCAGCGCGCCTGACACTTCGCGGCAGAACGCGGCATATTCGGCGGAGGTGCGGAACTCCTCACCGCGCGGCTCGGTCGTGGCGATGCGAAACTCGGCGCCGATCCGGCCCGGACGCGCCGTCATCACGATCACGCGCTCGGACAGATAGACCGACTCGAACACCGAGTGCGTCACGAAGATGACGGTCTTGTGCAGGTTGCGCCACAGCGCCAGCAGGTCGTTGTTGAGGCGAAAGCGCGTGATCTCATCGAGCGCCGCGAACGGCTCGTCCATCAGGAGAATATCCGGATCGGTCACCAGCGCGCGCGCCAGCGACACCCGCATCTTCATGCCGCCGGACAATTCGCGCGGATAGGCGGCGGCGAACTCCGCAAGCCCGACCTGATCGAGCGCCGCATCGATGCGCGCATCGGCAGCGGCCGCAGGCAGACGGGCCAGCTTCAGCGGCAGGCGGACATTGTCATGCACATTGGCCCACGGCATCAGGGTCGGCTCCTGAAACACGAAGCCGATCCTGTGGCTGCCGCGCTGCGCCGCGCCGTGATGGGCCAGCTCGACCGTACCGGCGCTCGGCGTGGCGAGACCTGCGATAATTCGCAGCGCGGTGGATTTGCCGCAACCGGAGGGCCCGAGCAGCGAGACGAACTCGCCGCGCCTGACATCGAGGTCGAGCGGGCCAAGCGCCGTCACGCCGCTGTCATAGGTCTTGCAGACGCCGCGCAGGCGCACGGCGAAGCGGCTGGCCGCGGTTTCCGGCACGATGCTCTCTACCATCGACGGCCAGATATTGCTGCACACGATCGTGCCGCAAACTGCACCTCTCCACACCGGGAAGAGGCCGCGCCGCAGGCGCGGGTGAGGGGGCGCCGGTCCCATGAGACAGCGGATACCCGCATCGCATCTGATGATGCGATGCGACCTCTCCCACAAGGGGAGAGGTGAAGCACCGATGCCGCAGGACCTGGGTACATGCCCGTCCGCGCCCGTCAGTTCTTCGGCCGCAGCTCGACGCCGACCGCCTTGTTGACGAAGCGCAGCGTGTAGCCCTGGCGATAGTCGATGGTGCTCTTCACCACGCCGGCGCGCACCATCTTGTCGAAGAAGCTCGCCATCCGCTCGTCGGTCATGGCGCCGATGCCGTTCTTGACGGAGTCGCCGGAGTCGACGATGCCATGCTCGCGCATCTTGGCAACGCAATAGGCCAGCAGCTCGTCGTTCATGTCGGGGTTGAGCTTCTTGATCATCGCATTGCCGGCCGAGTTGTCGCCGTAGACATAGGTGTACCAGCCGACAACAGAGGCATCGACGAAGCGCTGCACCAGGTCAGGCTTCTTGTCGACCAGGTCGCGGCGGGTCTCGATCAACGTCGAATAGGAGTTGAAGCCGTAATCGGCGAGCAAGAGCACGTTCGGCTTGAAGCCGGCGGCCTTCTCGACCGCAAAGGGTTCCGAGGTGACGTAGCCCTGCATCGCGGTCTGCTTGTTCACGATGAAGGGCTGCGGATTGAACGTGTAGGGCTTCACCTTGTTTTCATCGAAGCCGTATTCGGATTTCAGCCACTGGAAGTAGCTGGTGATGCCCTCCTTGGAGATCAGAAGCGTCAGCGGCTTCAGATCCTCGATCTTCGTGACCTTGACCTCGGGATGGGTCAGGAAGACCTGCGGGTCCTTCTGGAACATGGCGGCGACCGCGACCAGCGGCACGTTGTTGGTGACGGCATCGAAGGTCTGCAGCGAATTCGCGCTCATGAAGAAGTCGAGCTTGCCCGCGATCAAGAGCATGCGGTTGTTCTCGTTGGGACCGCCGGGCACGATGGTGACGTCGAGGCCGTACTTCCTGTAGGTGCCGTCGGCCAGCGCCTGGAAGAACCCGCCATGCTCGCCCTCGGCGACCCAGTTGGTGCCGAACGAGACCTTGTCCAGAGTCTGCGCTCGTGCCGGGACGAGGGTCACGGCGAGGCCGAAGGCAACGGCCAGCAGGCTTGTGGTTAACGCTCGCGGCAAAAAGGCCCGGATCATGGTTGGACTCCGTCTGATATTATGGCCCATGATGGAAGGCGGGACACGTGGACCGCGCCCGGAGACGCGAACGCCCCGAATGATGTTAGACAAACTAGCCTGCAAATCCATCCAATGAAACGCTTGTATTGAGACGACCGGCCCGATGACTTCTCAGCTCCCGTCCCGTGACTGGACCGCCATCCACTGGCCCGACCTCGCCAAGGGGGCGGCGGCGCGCTGGATCGCGGTGCTGCCGCTGGCCGCGACCGAGCAGCACGGGCCGCATCTGCCGCTCGGAACCGACGTCATGATCGGCGAGGCGTATCTGGCGCGGGTGCGCGAGCTGCTGCCGGCCAAGATCCTGGCCACGTTCCTGCCCGTGCAGCCGGTCGGCATCTCCACCGAGCACATCGATTTTCCCGGCACCCTGACGCTGCCGACCGAGGTCGCACTGAAGGGCTGGATGGCGCTCGGCGAGAGCGTGGCGCGCACCGGGATCAGGAAGCTCGTGATCGTGACCAGCCATGGCGGCAATTCGGCGGCGATGCAGCTGGTGGCGCAGGATCTGCGCGCGCATCACAAGATGCTGGTGGTGACCACGAGTTGGTCGCGCTTCGGCGCGCCCGACGGGCTGTTCGATGCCGACGAACTGCGCCACGGCATCCATGGCGGCGCAGTCGAGACCTCGATCATGCTGGCGAAATATCCGCAACATGTGCGCAAGGATGCGATCGCGGACTTCAAGTCTGCAAGCGTGCAGATCGAGAAGGATCATCGTTTGCTGTCGACGCAGCGCCCGGCGCCGTTCGCCTGGCAGGCGCAGGACCTTAATCCCAGCGGCGCGATCGGCGATGCGACCAAGGCCTCTGCCGACAAAGGCGAGAAGCTGCTCGAGCACGGCGCACGCGCGTTCTGCGAGCTGCTGGCCGATGTCGATCGGTTCGATCCGGGCGTCTTTCAGGGCAACTGACCGGGCATCGCTACGTTCGGCGAGAGGCCGACGAAACAATTCACGAAACCATATTTCCTGCCTCGTGTTCGAACCGGAACCGAAAAACCTCCGTCCAACGGGCATGCGGACCACACCGGCGCCGCGCTCAAACAGGATGAGTATCCGATGTCGATCAAGACCAAGTTGGCCGCCCTCGCCCTCACTGCGCTTGCCGTGACCGGCACCATCGCGACCACCACCTCGCAGGCCGAAGCCAGGCCGTATGGCTGGGGCTGGGGCGTCGGTGCAGGCCTCGTCGGCGCCGCCATCGTCGGCAGCGCGATCGCAGCCAATGACGGCTACTACAGTGGCTATCGCCGCTGCGTCTGGGTGCGCCAGTTCGACGCCTACGGCAACTACATCGGCCGCGTGCGTTCCTGCTACTGATCGACGGGTTTCTCATAAAGGCTGCGGATCCTGCGTTCGGCGCGGGTCCTCATCCACCCCGTGTCGCAACCGACCCGTCCGGTGATCCCCCCGGGCGGGTCACGCTTTGCCAGCTCGCCGCATGCGGGCCGTCTCACAGATATTTCGCGATCAGCCGGAAGTCGCGCAGCACGCCGCGGCCCTTCGGACCCGACGCCTTCAGCGTTTCCTCCAGGCTGTGGCCGATGTGATCGTGGATCAGCGCCTTCTTGGCGCTCTCGATCGCGCTCTCCACCGCCTGCAATTGCTGGGCGATCTGCGCGCAGGGCCGGCCCTGCTCGATCATCTCGACAATGGTCTCGAGATGGCCGTTGGCGCGCTTCAAGCGCCGGGCGATCGCAGCGTGCGGATGGTCGTCGGGCATCTGGGTCTCCTATCCTCCCTGGAGGATAATCATGATCCTCCCCGGAGGATAGCAGAATCGGCTTGACAGGCCATTGTCACGGGCGTAGTGCCCGATTGCCGGAACATGCGTTCCGCACCGGGGTTTTACTCCCGGATAGCAACCCGACCACGAGCCAGCACAGAAGGCACATGGGCAGTAGCAACTCAGGCGACAGTCGACCGGCAACGGGACACTTGACGCCGCAACACCGCAAGACTGTCGCGCAGATTGCCTGCGTGGATGGGTGGTCGCGCCTGACGTAACCGCCTGCTCCTCACCGGCCTGCCGCGCGACAGCGGAAGTGGAGGTGAGCGATGTTCGAAAAGCTCGCAAAATTCCGGTCGTTCGAGCCGCGGCGCGTGCCGCGGCCGGCGGCCATTCATTCCAATGACAACCTGCCGGGCTTTCGCCGCCTGGCCGGCCGCCGGCGTCCAACCCCGGCCTGTCATTGGGTTCTGATCGAGGGCCGGCTGGAGTGCCGGTGGAGGATCGACGACGGCAGCGGCGATCTCGATCGTCAGCGGCGCGCGGGCCGGCATCTCGGCCCGCGCGTGAGAGCTACACGTCTCGCGGTGAAGACCGCCGCGTACGTCTAGGAGGCCAATATGGACGAAGGACCTAGTCGTCCCGTTGCGCGCCATCGCGGCGCGGCAGCGGGACCATGGAGCTGCATCACATCTGGAAACGCCGCTGCTCACGGTAGCGGAGACGTGCGTACCTAGCGGCGCTGCGTCCCTCCCGCCGTGCCCGCAAGGCGGCGAGGAGACGCGAAATGACCGAAAGCAAGATCACCCAAACCGCCATTCTCGACAGCGCACATGCCGGAGATATCCGCGGCGCGCTCGGCAGCATTGCACGCGACGACACCGCACCGCGTGCGACCTTGCTGGCGCGGCTGAAGACGCTGCTGGCGATCGTCGGTCCCGGCCTGATCGTGATGGTCGGCGACAACGATGCCGGCGCGTTCGGCACCTACACCCAGGCCGGGCAGAATTACGGCACCACGCTATTGTGGACGCTGCTGCTGCTGATCCCCGTGCTCTACGTCAACCAGGAGATGGTGGTGCGGCTCGGCGCCGTCACCGGCGTCGGCCATGCGCGGCTGATCTTCGAGCGCTTCGGCAAGTTCTGGGGCGCCTTCAGCGTCATCGACCTGCTGGTGCTGAATGCGCTGACCATCGTCACCGAATTCATCGGCATCACCTTCGCGCTGCATTTTCTCGGCGTCTCGCGGTTCTGGGGCGTGCTGGCCTCGGCTGTGATCGTGATGCTGGCAGTCTCGACCGGCGACTTCCGTCGCTTCGAGCGCTTCGGCATCGTGCTGGTGATCGGCAGCCTGCTGCTGGTGCCGGTCATCCTGATGGTGCACCCGCCGATCGGGCAGATCGCGGCCGACTTCTTGGTGCCGAAGATGCCGCACGACGCCAAGCTCAGCGAGGTGATGCTCCTGATCGTCGCGATCGTCGGCACCACGGTGGCGCCGTGGCAATTGTTCTTCCAGCAGAGCTACATCGTCGACAAGCGGATCACGCCGCGCTTCATCCGCTATGAGCGGATGGACCTCTGCCTCGGCATCGTGCTGGTCGTGGTCGGCGCGGTGGCGATGATCTCGTTCTGCGCAGCGGTGTTCGCCGGCAAGCCCGAATTCGGCAATTACACCGACGCGCTGGGGACCGCGGTCGGGCTCGAAAAATATGCCGGCCGGCTGCCGGCGGTCCTGTTTGCCCTCGCGCTACTGGATGCCTGCATCATCGGCGCGGCCGCGGTGTCGCTCGCAACCGCCTACGCGATCGGCGACGTGTTCGCGGTCAAGCACTCGTTGCACCGCAAGCCATGGGATGCGAAGGGCTTCTACAGCGTCTATTGCGGGCTGATCGTGCTGGCCGCCGTGCTGGTGCTGACGCCGGGCACGCCGCTCGGGCTGCTCACCAATGCGGTGCAGACGCTGGCCGGCGTGCTGCTGCCGAGCGCGACCGTGTTCCTGCTCTTGCTGTGCAACGACCGCCACATCCTCGGGCCGTGGGTGAACTCGACGCGGTTGAACCTGTTCACCGGCGCCGTGGTCGCGGGGCTGGTGATGCTGTCGGTGATCCTGACCGCCTCGGTGCTGTTCCCCGACCTCGGCGAGCAATGGATCATCGGCATCCTGGTCGGCGGCAGCGGGCTTGCACTCGCGCTCACCGCCGCCGTCAAGTTCTACGAAATGTCGTCGCGACGTCACGCTTCATTCCGCTTCAGGCGCAAGCCGCCGCTGGCCGATCGCGACAGCTGGCGGATGCCGCCGCTCGACCGGCTGCCGCCGGCGCGACTCAGCCCGCTGAGCCGGATCTGGATGATCGTGCTGCGCTTCTATCTGGTGGTTGCCGCCGGCCTTGTGCTGCTGCGCATCGTCCAGCTCGCGACGGTCGGGGCGTGACGGCGCTCGGCCGCGGCCGGCGGTGGGGCGCGATCATGCTGTTCAGGCTGGCCGGCGCCATCCTGCGCGGTGCGGCTGCGCTCCATCAGCGGCACGTGATTTCGCCCGCCGGCTTGCGGACGGCGCTGTCGATGGCGCGATCGGTCGAACGGGCCGGCGCGCGGATCGTGCTCGGCAGGGCAGCGCAGCCGGCATTCATCGCAACAACGGAAGAAGACAATGACTGAACGGTCCGATCTCGACCGATCTGCCACAGCCGCGCAGCCGATCGCAGCCGCGGAGGCGTGCAGCCCGGCGGTGTTACGTGACTGTCATAGTGGCGTGCAAATCGAAAAGGTATCAGGCGCACCCCAGTTGCTATTGCGAATTATTTGCAATAAGAAGCTGAGGATGCCAGGTGCTGATCTGGCTTTGGATGGGACGAGACGGATCGGACCGGGGACGGCGGGCAATGAATTCAAATCTCGGGTGGCACACGGCCGCCAAATCTGTGATGACGGGCGAAACCGCCAACCGTTCGCGGAACGCCGCGCCATGACCTGCGTCCGTCTCTTCCGGGTTCAGATCGCCGCCGGCGCAGCGCTCGGTGCGGCCACCTTCGGCGCGCCGGCGACCGCGGCCGATCTGCCGCTCAAGTCCCCAGCCGCCAAGGCGGTCTACAGCTGGACCGGTTTCTATGTCGGCGGCCATGTCGGTTATGGCGACGGCACCCTGGGCCCCGGCACCAATCCGATCCTGGAGCAGGGCGTGTTCTTTCCGCCCACCATCACCGGCGGGATCGGCGGCTTCCAGGCCGGCTACAACAAGGAATTCGCCAACCGCTTCGTGCTCGGCGTCGAGGCGGACGCGACTTTCACCGGCCCCACCGACCTGCCGCGGCGTGTGCCGGGGCCCTTCAATTCGTCGATCGACTATGTCGGCACGGTGCGCGGCCGCGCCGGTTACAGCTTCGGCAGCTGGATGCCCTATGTGACCGGTGGCTTCGCCTGGGGCCACACCGAGGTCAGGGTCAACGATGCCGGCGGCAACGTGATCTCCGAGCCCGGCCAGTACCAGACCGGCTGGACCGTCGGTGCCGGCGCCGAATTTGCGCTGAGCGGCAACTGGACCGCCAAGCTCGAATACGACTACATCGACCTGTCGCGCCGCACGCTCGGCCTCGACGATTTCGGCATGCCCGGCGTCAGCATCGACCCGCGCATTCATTTGCTGAAATTCGGCCTGAACTACCAGCTCGGCGACTCGCCCTGGTCGGCGACGCCGACGCGGAGCGCGCTGCCCGACTCCAGCGACTGGAGCGTGCACGGGCAGACCACGCTGCTCGGCCAGGGCTATCCGTCGTTCCGCGCGCCCTATTCCGGCACCAACAGCCTGCCGGGCGTGAGCCAGGTGCAGCAGACCTGGACCACGACGGCGTTTCTCGGCGTGCGGCTCTGGGAGGGCGGTGAGCTCTATTTCAACCCCGAGACGGCGCAGGGTTTTGGCCTCAACGGCACGCTCGGCCTTGCCGGCTTCCCGAACGGCGAGGCGCAGAAGGCCGGCGCCGAATTCCCGAAGATCCGGCCGCAGCGCTATTACCTCAAGCAGATCTTCGGCTTCGGCGGCGAGCAGGAAGACGTCGCGGACGGTCCGAACCAGATCGCGGGCAAGCGCGACATCGATCGCCTCACGATCGTGGTCGGCCGCTTTGCGGTGGGCGATTTCTTCGACGGCAATTCCTACGCCAAGGACCCGCGCGCCGACTTCATGAACTGGGCGATGTGGGCGTCGGCCGCCTACGACTTCCCGGCCGATCTGCCCGGCTACACCCGTGGCGCCGTGGTCGAGCTCAACCGCAAGGACTGGGCCGTGCGCGCCGGCGTGTTCCAGGTGCCCAATGCACCGAACAGCGACGTGCTGGTCTCCAACGCCAATACCGGCGGCGCGGTGGTGGAATTCGAGGGCCGCTACTCGATCTTCGATCAGCCCGGCAAGCTGCGCGTCGGCGTGTTCGGCAATCGCGGCAACACCGGCAATTACGCCCAAGCGCTCGCGATCGAGGACGCCAACCCTGCGCTCGACATCAACGACGTGATGGCCGGTATCCGCAAGGACAACACCAAATACGGTTTCTATTTGAACGGCGAGCAGCAGATCGCAACCGATGTCGGCATGTTCGGGCGCCTCAGCTGGAACGACGGCCGGACCGAGATCCTGTCGTTCACCGACGTCGATCGCAGCCTTTCGGGCGGCCTGTCGATCAAGGGCAGCCGATGGGGCCGGGCGAACGACACGATCGGCATCGGCGGCGCGATCAACGGGCTCTCCGCCGCGCACCGCGACTACCTCGCTGCCGGCGGCCTCGGTCTGCTGATCGGCGACGGTGCGCTGAACTACAGCCCGGAGCGGATCTTCGAGACCTATTACGCCTATCAGGTGAACAAGAACCTGACCGTGACCGCGGACTATCAGTTCATCACCAACCCCGCCTACAACGCCGACCGCGGCCCGGTGCACATCTTCTCCGGCCGCATCCACGGCGAGTTCTGAGGCCGCTGTAGCCCGGATGGAGCGCAGCGAAATCCGGGGTGCTTCATCCGCGCATAAAGAATCCCGGATTGCGCGGAAGCATGGATTGCCTCGTCGCTTCGCTCCTCGCAATGACAGCCTGGATGGTTGGTCGAGGTGCGGCCAAGCCGAACGCCCTCTCCCCACTTAGATATATGTAGACCCCCCGGGCTTGCCGCAAGCCCGGGGTGATCCCGTAGAACGCGCGCCCAATCGAATGGAGGAGCGCGCGATGCGGGAACATGATGTGGTGATTTCCGGCGGTGGACCGACCGGGTTGATGCTGGCGTGCGAGCTGGCGCTGGGGGGAATCGACGTTGCGATTGTCGAGCGGCGCGCCAGCCAGGATCTTATGGGCTCCCGCGCAGGCGGGCTGCACGCGCGCACCCTCGAGGTGCTCGACCAGCGCGGCGTCGCGGACCGGTTCGTCTCGGAAGGGACGCGCCATCCGGTCGTGCACGTCCACCCGATGCCGCTCGATCTCAGCGATTTTCCGACCCGGCATAATTACACGCTCGCGCTGTGGCAAAACCATATCGAGCGTATCCTGGCCGGCTGGGCCGGCGAGCTCGGCGTGCCGATCTATCGCGGGTGCGACGTGACCGGCTTTACGCAAGATGACAGCGGCGTCGATGTCACGCTGTCAGAGGGCGATGTGCTGCGGGCACAGTATCTTGTCGGCTGCGACGGCGGACGCAGCCTGGTTCGCAAGGCAGCCGGCATCGATTTCCCCGGCTTCGAACCGACCGCCAGCTGGCTGATCGCGGAAGTGCAGATGGCGGAGGAGCCGCCGCTCGGCTTTCGCAACGATGCCGTCGGGATCCACGGGATCGGCAAGATCGAGGACGGACGCGGGTTGCGGCTGGTGCTGACCGAGCGGCAGCTAAAGTCCACCGAACCTAGCTTGAGCGATGTGCGCGAGGCGCTCGTCGCGGTCTATGGCTCCGACTTCGGCATCCACAGTCCCGGCTGGATCTCACGGTTCACCGACATGGCGCGTCAGGCAGGCGCCTATCGCGAACGGCGCGTGCTGCTCGCCGGCGACGCCGCGCATGTGCATCCGCCGATGGGCGGACAGGGCCTCAACATCGGCGTGCAGGACGCGGTCAATCTCGGATGGAAGCTGGCGCAGGTGGTCAAGGGCATTGCGCCGGACAGTCTGCTCGACAGCTACCACAGGGAGCGCCACCCGATCGGCGCTCGCGTGCTGCGCAATACGATGGCGCAGGTCGCGCTGCGCCGTACCGACGACCGCTCCAAGGCGCTGGATGAATTCGTGCGCGAACTGCTCAGCATGGACGAACCGCGCAGACGCTTCGCCGCGATGATGTCCGGACTGGACATTCGATACGATTTCGGCAGCGGCCATCCGCTGCTCGGACGCCGTCTGCCCGATCTCGATCTCGTCACCGCCGGTGGCCCGGTGCAGGCCTTCACGCTGCTGCACCTTGCGTGGCCGGTGCTGCTCAATTTCGGTGAGCCGGCCAGCGTCGACCTGACCGGATGGACCGACCGGGTTTCGGCTGGTCGACGCCGTCTATGGCGGCGAATGGGAGCTTCCGGCGATCGGCACCGTTGCGGCCCCGACCGCGGTGCTGGTGCGGCCCGACGGTTACGTGGCGTGGGTCGGAGAGCGCACGCAGGCTGGGCTCACTGAAGCACTGACGAGATGGTTCGGCGCGCCTGCCGGTACGTAGGGAACGTAGCCCGGATGAAGCCAACGGGTCGCGCGAACGCGCGCCCGATGACAGGCTCCGCGTAATCCGGGATCGGTCGATCCACAGAGAAAGGGCCCCGGATTGCGCTGCGCTTCATCCGGGCTGCGGCACGACGCTTTCGCGCTTCTACCCCGCCGGCTGGAACGAGTCCGCGCGCGCCATCGCCCAGGCGTCGCGGAAGCGGCGGTCCTGGGTGCCTTCGAGCAGCTCGCCGGGGCGCAGCGTCGGGTAGAGTTCGGCAAACGTGGAGACCTCGGTGGTCGAAGAGCGCTGCGAGAAGTGGATCGGGCGCAGATCCTTGGTGTGCTCAAGGCCGGCGGCGGCGAGCAGCTCGGTCAGCGCGTGCAGGGTCGAGTGGTGGTAATTGTACACGCGCTCGATCTTGTCCGGCACATAGAGCGCGCGGTTGCGGATCGGATCCTGCGAGGTGACGCCGGTCGGGCAGCGATCGGTGTGGCAGCTCAGGGACTGGATGCAGCCGAGCGCGAACATGAAGCCACGCGCCGAATTGCACCAATCGGCCCCGATCGCCATCGCGCGCGCCATGTCGAAGGCGGTCGCGATCTTCCCGGAGGCGCCGATCTTGATGCGATCGCGCGCGCCGATGCCGATCAGCGCGTTGTGGACGAAGTTGACGCCCTCGCGCATCGGCATGCCCAGATGGTCCATGAACTCGAGCGGCGCCGCACCGGTGCCGCCTTCATTGCCGTCGACCACGATGAAGTCGGGATACAGCCCGCTCTCCTTCATCGCCTTGCAGATCGCCAGGAATTCCCAGGGATGGCCGATGCACATCTTGAAGCCGGCCGGCTTGCCGCCGGACAGTTTTCGCATGTTCGCGACGAATTCCATCATCTGGATCGGCGTCGAGAACGCCTTGTGATAGGCCGGCGAGATGCAGTCCTCGCCCATCGGCACGCCGCGGATCTTGGAAATCTCCTCGGAGACCTTCGCCGCCGGCAGCACGCCGCCATGGCCGGGCTTGGCGCCCTGGCTGATCTTGAGCTCGACCATCTTGATCTGGTCCTCGCCCGCGACGCTCGCGAACAGCTCCGGGTTGAAGGTGCCGTCGCGGTTGCGGCAGCCGAAATAGCCGGAACCGATCTCCCAGATGATGTCGCCGCCCATCTCGCGGTGATAGGGACTGACGCCCCCCTCGCCGGTGTCGTGGGCGAAGCCGCCCTTCTTGGCGCCGGCATTCAGCGCCCGCACCGCGTTCGGGCTGAGCGCGCCAAAGCTCATCGCCGAGATGTTGAAGACCGAGGCCGAATACGGCCTGGTGCAATCGGGGCCGCCGATGGTGATGCGGAATTTCTCGTCGGCTTTCGGCTTCGGCGCCACCGAGTGGTGCATCCACTCATAGCCCTCGCGATAGACGTCCTCCTGAGTGCCGAACGGCCGCTTGTCGAGCACCATCTTGGCGCGCTGATAGACCACCGCGCGGGTGTCGCGGGAGAACGGCATCCCGTCCTTCTCGCTCTCGAAGAAATACTGCCGCATCTCGGGGCGGATTTCTTCGAGCAGGAAGCGGACATGCGCCGAGATTGGGTAGTTGCGCAGCACCGCATGATTCTTCTGTGTCAGGTCACGGATGCCGAGGAACGTCAGCGCGCCGAAGATGACCAGCGGGATCAGGACGATCTTGAAGACCTTGTGGTCGAATATTCCAACCAGCAGCAGGAGCGTGGTGACGACGGCGCAGATCGTCAGCACGATGAAGCGCGGCGAGAACGGAAGCAGCATCGTATCCATCGGAATCCCCTCCGGTCTGCCCTGACTACCCTGTCGGTCGTGAGCCTAATCCAACTCGCCGAACAAGTGCACTACGGTTATACGGCCGAGCAGTCACAGATGTGACAACCGCCCGGATGGGCGGGTGCTGTGGCCGGTCAAATTGAATCGAATTGCCTTTTGCAGTGCAACGAAGGGCAACCGCGCAACTGCGCTCCCTCGCCCACTCTCTTGTCCCCGCATCCGCCTTTGGGCGAAGGCGGATGCGGGGCGAGGTGAAGCGCGCCCCGCTCAATGGTCGTGCGGCTGCAATTCGTGCGGGATGTGGCCCGGCTTCAGGCCGTCGCCGGCCAGCCACGCATTGGTGGTGTCCAGGGCGCGTGCGATGTGATCTGAGGTCCGCGAGAAATCGTAGGGCGAGCCGACCAGCGGGCAGAGCGGCGGCACCACGAAATACTCGACGTCGGGGCCGATATTCTCGAGCTCGTTGACGAGCTGGCGCGCGATCAGCAGCGTCAGCGCATGCAGCGCGTTGGCAAGCGCGCCGACCGGCGGCGCCTGGTTGGCGCAGGCATGCCCGGTCGGCAGCACGATCAGGCGTTTTGCCCCATGCCTCACCGCAACGCGGACCGGCGTGTTGCTGGAGATCGCGCCATCGGCGAGGTAGTGATCGCGGTAATGCACCGGCGTGAACGCGCCGGGGATCGCGGTCGATGCGACGATCGCCTCCGCCGTCGAGCCTTCCGACAGCACCACGCTGTCGCCGCTGATGATGTCGGTGGTGACGATGTGGATCGGGATCCGCGCATCCTCGAGATTGCGGAACGGAATGTAATCGTCGATCAGCCTGCGCACGCCGTCATGCGGGATCAGGAAATCGCGCCGCCACAGGAAGCTGACCAGCGTCCGCCAGGTCACCGGAAACACGTCCTGCCGGTTCAGGCCGCGCCAGATCTCGGCGAGCCGCGCCACGCCCGCGACCGTCGGGTCGCCGGCATAGAAGGCGCCGTTCAAGGCGCCGACGCTGGAGCCCACCACCATGTCGGCCATCACGCCATGCCCGGCCAATGCCTGCAACATGCCGACCTGGACCGCACCAAAACTGCCGCCGCCGGCAAACACAAAGGCGGTCTTCGGTGCATCCGGATCGGTGATGGACAAGGTGCTGCTCCCTGGTCGCCACGTTCGGGGAGGGGCGCGCGGCGTTGGGGGCGTTATAGCAGCGGGGGAATGGACGGCGCTATATCAGGCGTCATTCCGGGGCGATGCGAAGCATCGAACCCGGAATCCATAACCACCAATGCAAAAGGCTGGAGCCAGATGAGGCCCCAGCCTTCGACAAACAAAAAGCAGTGGTTATGGATTCCAGGCCCATCGCTTCGCGATGTCCCGGAATGACGAAGTGGAAGGAGCCTTAACGCTCGACGAATGCCTTCTCGATCACGAAGTGGCCGGGCGTGTTGCCGCTGCCTTCCTGGAAGCCGCGGGTCTCGAACAGCTGCTTCAGCTCTTCGAGCATCGCCGGGCTGCCGCACATCATGATGCGGTCGGTCTCGATGTCGAGCGGCCCCTGATCTAGGTCGGTGAACAGCTGGTTCGAGGTGATCAGGTCGGTGATGCGGCCGCGGTTGCGGAACGGCTCGCGCGTCACGGTCGGATAGTAGGAGAGCTTCTCGGACAGCAGCGGCCCGAACAGTTCGTCGTCGCGCAGCTTGGCCACCAGCTCTTCGCCATAGGCGAGCTCGGAGACCTGGCGGCAGCCATGCACCAGCAGGATCTGGTCGTAGCGATCATAGACCTCGGGGTCCTTGATCAGGCTGGCGAACGGCGCGAGGCCGGTGCCGGTCGAGAGCAGCATCAGCCGCTTGCCGGGAATCAGATTGTCGGTGATCAGCGTGCCGGTCGCCTTGCGGCCGACCAGGATGGTGTCGCCCTCGCGGATCTTCTGCAGCTTGGAGGTGAGCGGGCCGTCCTGCACCTTGATCGAGAAGAACTCGAGCTCTTCCTCGTGATTGGCGCTCGCCATCGAATAGGCGCGCAGCAGCGGCCGGCCGTCGACCTCGAGGCCGATCATGGCAAACTGGCCATTCTGGAAGCGGAAACCGGAATCGCGGGTCGCCCGGAAGCTGAAAAGCGTATCGGTCCAGTGCTGAACGGAAAGAACCTTCTCTCGATAGAACGCGCTCATGTGTTTTCGTTTTCTCGACTGACCAGATTCAGAATGATTTGATTTCTAGACTGCTCGCGACGGCGCAGAAGTAGCCGAAATCATTGAAGATCTCGCGTGTCCATCGCGCCTGCGCATGAGATAGTCAAGACCAACTGGCGTGCAATTGCGATCTCAGAATGGCAGTCGTTCGATTTCGCGCAGAGGTTCAGCGACGGCATCGTTAACGCGCGGCGCTGCACGTAATTTACTTGCTGAGATCGGCGCCGATCTGGCAATTAATTGCTACGAAAACCGCGGCGAAGGGAAAATGTCTCGTGGTCCTGATCAGCCAGCGAACCTTCCTGGAAACCATCAAAAAATATTGTCTGGCGCACGATATTGCGGTCGAGGTCCGGTCAGGCGGCTGGCTGCTCATCTTGACCAAGGACGACGCGCGACATCTCGTGATCGGCTACGACGTCGGGCTGAACAGCGCGGTCGCGCACCAGGTCGCCAACGACAAATCGGCCTGCGCCGAGGTGCTGGCAGCGGCCGGCGTGCCAGCCATTCCGCACACGCTGTTTCTCGGCGCCAGGCTCAGCAAGCACATCCCGGGATCGGACTCGCTGGACGCGATGCAGCGTCTGCTCGACGCCCATCCGCACGGACTGGTCGTCAAACCGAATGAGGGGACGTCCGGCGAGCTCGTCGTCCGCGTGACGACGCGGGATCAGCTCGAGGCCGCGGTCGCGCGTATCCTTGCCGCGCATCCAAGCCTTGCGATCTCGCCCTATGTCGCGATCAAGCACGAAGTGCGATTCATCGTGCTCGACGACAGCGCCCTGCTCGCCTACGTCAAATTGCGTCCATCGGTTGTCGGCGATGGCATCCATTCGCTGCGCGAACTCGCGCACAAGGCCGCACATGCTGACCAGCTCAAGACCATCACCGACGACTTCTCGCCTGCCGTGCTAGACGGCATTCCGGCCAAAGGCGAAGTACGCATCATCAACTGGCGACATAATCTTGATTCCGGCGCCGAGCCGGCGCTGCTCAAGTCCAAGGAAATGCCGTCCTTCGGCAGCGCGCTTGCGATCAAAGCCGCACAGGCTCTTCGCATTCGCTTCGCTTCCATCGACGTGGTGCAGGCCGACGGCGGCTGGCAGATTCTCGAGGTCAACTCGGGGGTAAAGATGGAAGCGCTCGGCAGGCGCGCCCCTGATCTCGTCGAGATGATTTACTCCGCCGCGCTGGACAAGGTGTTCGCGTAGGTAGCGCATCTCGCGCTTCCCTTTAGGCGCCCCCAATCAGTCTCGCAGGTGCTGCTTTTCATAGGCGGCGACGATCAGCTCCGATTGCTCGATCTGTGCCATGAGACGGTCGATCTCGGCCTGTGTTTCCGGAAATACCTCCACACCCGCCCGTGTTTGCGGTTTGCAACTCCGCGAGCAGCTCACGATTCTTGGTGATCTGCTCGCGGTGCCAATCGATTTCTGGATCCTCTTGCATGAACCAATTCTCAATCCCCGAAACCTACGACGTCAGCTCGCGCAGCAGGAGGGGCGGATAAACCGGCTTCTCGAAGAACTTGACGCCGGCAGGCAGGGCGACGGCCAGCGGCAGGCCTGAGATCACCAGAACGCGCACGGCTGGGTCGCAATTGACCGCCATATGCGCGAGCGCGATCCCATCCATCTTGCCCGTGAGCTTGATGTCGGTCACGACAAGCGACGGGTGGCGCCGCTTGATGGCCAGCGCTGCCGTCTCTGCGTCCTCGCACTGGATGACGTCGAAGTGATCTTGCTCCAGCAACAGCGTGATCATGTCGCGCTGGATGATATCGTCTTCGACCACCACCGCAGTTTTTCGGTTTGGCCTCGCGTAACCCATGGCACCCTCCAAAGGGTAACCACAGTCAACGCTCGGGGACGCCGATAGTTCTGGTTCCAGGCCCAGCGACGGGCGGGTTCCGGCAAGCCTTTGCAGGTTCCAACCGGAACGACTTTCGAGGTATCGGAGTCATTGATGAGCGACGAGCTATCAGCTCGCGGCCGAAGAAAGGACGTCGTGCCAGGAGGCAAAGCTCATGAAGAACGCTGCACAGCCGGATCAGGATGTTTGCGAACCCTACGGGACCGACGTGACGACCGGCGCGCCAGGCAGTCTGTCCGCGCGACGACCGGCTGAAGATCGGGTCGACGAACATGCCAACGTCATGCGCTTCAAGACGATGGCGCGAGAAACGACCGATCCGCTCGGTGCCCGCCTGCACGACATTATTTCCGACATGGAAGCGGAGCTATCGCAAGTGGTCGACCGAATCGTCGCGGAGCGGCATTAGCCCGTCAGGCGACAAATTGGTCGATCTCACGATTGGTACTTGCCTGCCGATGCTCGAGAGATCGCGGCGCGTGGAAACTCGAAGCAAGATCCCGCCGGATCGATGGAGCGTTGATGGGGGTTATTGTTGGCCGCGCGATCTTCCAGGTCATGGTTGTGCTCGCGGCCGTCGGCATCGTTGCCCTCGCCTGCATGGCGGTGCAAGGCAGCTAGCGCCGATGCGCGAGCGTTCCCCGTCATTTTGATCCATTCGGCGGCTTGCTCATCCCGCCCAAGGGAGTACGCTTTGCGCATTCATCGACCCGGATCCAGATTATGCGCAAACTCCTTTTGAGTGTCCTGGCCGCCGCGGCGGTCGCCGCCACCCTCAATCCTCCGGCCGCCCACGCCGTATTCTGGCGCGGCGTCACGGCCCCGACCAATATCGACATCCACGGCTACCCGATCATCAAGGAGCCATATCCGAGCACATGCCAGTTGATCCATGTCAACGGATACTGGGTCCGGCAGTGCCTGGATCTGTCGCGCCGCTATTGGCGATGAACGACGCCGCGGCCGCGTGCACCGTCGTCAGGCGATCTGCGCCAGCGCCGGAGCGCTGTCCTGATCCGCCGCCGGCGCCACATCGCCGCGATGGGTGAGGCCGCGGAACGTCTCGATCCTGGCCGGCGCGCCCAGCAGGTAACCCTGCATTTCATCGCAGAGCTCGTCGCGCAGGAACTGGAGTTCTTCGTTCGACTCGACGCCTTCCGCGAGCACCGGCAGGCCAAGCCCCCGTCCGATGCCCAGCACGGCGCGCACGATGGTGGCGGCCTGCTCGTTGGTATCGACCGACTTGATGAACGAGCCGTCGATCTTGATCTTGTCGAACGGAAACGCGCGCAGGTTCGACAGCGACGAATAGCCGGTCCCGAAATCGTCCATCGCAATGCGCACGCCGAATCCCTTGACCCGCCGCAGCGTCGCCAGCGCGCGATTGAAATCGCGGACCAGCGCCGTCTCGGTGATTTCGATTTCGAGCCGGCGCGGCGAAAGCCCGCTTTCCAGCAATATCTTGTGCACGTCCTGCACGAAATTGCTGTTGTAGAGCTGCACGCCGGAGACGTTGACGGCAACCGTCAGCGGTTGCGTCCAGTTGGCCGCCTCCCGGCACGCCGTCCTCATCACCCAGTCGCCGATCTCCAGGATGGAGCCGGACTCCTCGGCGATCGGGATGAAGACCGCCGGCGAGATGTCGCCGCGGGTCGGATGCTTCCAGCGCAGCAGTGCCTCGAAGCCGGTCACGGCGCCGGAACGAATGTCCTTTTGCGGTTGATAGACCAGCCGCAGCTCGTCGCGGCCGATCGCGTGGCGCAGATCGTGCTCGATCATGCGCCGCTCGCGGACGTCGGAGCCCATCTTCGCCTCGAAGAAGCGGTAGGTGGAACGACCCTCGGTCTTGGCCCGATAGAGCGCGGTGTCGGCATGGACCAGCAAAGCCTCGCGTTCCGAGGCGTCATCGGGGCAGATCGCGATGCCGATGCTGCTCGAAATGCTCTCCACGTCGGGCATGATCTCCTTGCGGCGCAAGGCATCGAGGATGGCTTCGGCCAGATGGCTCACCGCGGACGGGCTGGCCTGCGGCACCAGGACGGCGAATTCGTCGCCGCCCAGCCGGGCCATCATATGCCGCTCGCCCAGCACCGCGGTCACGCGCGAGGCCACCGCCTGCAGCACCTTGTCGCCCGCGGCATGACCGAACAGGTCGTTGACCTCCTTGAAGCGATCGAGATCGAGGCAGAGCACCGCGAGCTTCTCGCTCTTGGCGAGTGCGATTCCGACTTCCTGATCCATCCGCGCGTTGAAGTGGCTGCGGTTTGGCAACGACGTCAGCGCATCATGGTGCGCCAGGTAACGAATATGCCGCTCCGCCTCGCGGCGCGCGCGCAGGTCGCGAACCGCAATGACGTGATGCGGCCGCCCGGCAAAATCGAGCGATCGCATGATCAGTTCGACCGGGATCATCGAACCATCGGTGTGATGCAGATTGGTCTCGATCGGCTTGTGCGGATCGGCGACGATCCTGGCGAGCGCGATCCGATCGGGAAAGCAGGTTGCGAGCCGGCAACCGACCAGTTGCTCGGAGGCGGCGCCCGCCAGATGCACGAGGCTGTCATTCACGGTCACGATCAGGTCGCCGTCACAGACCAGCAGCCCCTCGATGGCTCCGTTGGCGAGACCGCGCATGCGATCGGCCTCGATCTCCATCCGGCGCCGCTCGCGCAGATCGAGCGCGCTGCCGGTCAGCGCGAGCAGGATGATGATGAAGCTCGCGACGCCGACGGCGCCGGCAAGCCATTCGGCGGGCAGCGCCGAGCGCGACACCTGGATCGTCGGATCGGGAACGATCGATACCGCGCCCATCGCCGTGAAGTGGTGGCTGCAGATCGCGAGCGTCAGCAGCAGCGCGCCCACGGCCTTCCACTTTTCGGAGCGGTCATGGAGACCGGCGGGCAACGCCGCGGCGCCGATCACCGCACCAATCACAATCGAGACGACGACGAGCGTTCGATCCCAGAGGATGATTCCGGCGATCTCGAAGGCGGCCATGCCGGTGTAATGCATCGCGGCGATGCCGCCGGCGACGATTGCGCCGCCCAGCGCCGGTCCGAACCGCCAGCCCGGCCGCATCGCGACCGCCAGCCCCACGCCGGTGAGCACGATGGCCGCGACCAGCGAGAGAAAGGTCAGCTTGATGTTGTAACCGCTGGGAATTCCGGGCGTGAAGGCCAGCATCGCGATGAAGTGCGTCGCCCAGATGCCGAAGCCGGTGGACACCGCCGACACCACCAGCCAGACGCCGCGCATTTGACCGACGGAACTGCGCGCATGGCGCAGCAGGTTGATGGCTGCATAGGATGCGAGGCTACAGACGACGGCGGCCAGCCCGACGAGCCACAGGTCATGCTCGGTCGCGATGCAATTATAGACCTTGAACATCCGATCACTGCCGCAATTTGATGGACCCATAACGGGCCGTTATGGCCCGACGATAGGCGGCAGCGTCTTAGGAGTGGTAAATCCCCGTAAAAGACCGGAGTTTAAGCGCTTAACATGGTAAATAATTGGCGTCGACGCGCGCGGTCACGGCCGGTGCGGCCGCATGCCGAGCGCGGGCTCTCTTCTTTCCGGACGACGCCCGGCCCGGGCGGCCGTTCGGCAGCCTAATTGCTCTGCCCCTCGTCGAGCACCTTGAAGGCCTCTTCGAGCTGCGGCGAGAGCGCGACGTTGAGCTTCTCGCCGGTCGGCAGCCGGCCGACGAACCATTTGTTGTAGAGCGGGATGATGTCGCGGTTCGAGGCGAGCCTGCGGAAGGCGCGCTCGACCACGTCCTTCATCTGCGGCTCGCCCTTGCGGTACATGATGCCGTAGGGATCGTAGGACAGATAGTCTCCGGTGACGCGGAATTTGTCCTGCGACTTGTGCCGCGCGATCAGGCCGTAGAGCAGGATATCGTCGGTCGCGAACGCATCCGCCTTGCCGTCCACCAGCATCTGGTAGGACTGCTCATGGTCGCCTGCGGTGACGATGTTGAGGCCGAGCTGTTGCTTGGCGTCGACATTGTGCATCGCCTGCTCATTGGTGGTGCCTTTGGTCACCACCACCGTCTTGCCCTTCAGGTCGGCGACCTGGGCAACGCCGGAGGCCTTCGGCACCATCAGCTTGGTGCCGGCCACGAACATCAGCGGCGAGAACGCCACCAGCTTGCCGCGCTCGGAGTTCGCCGTGGTCGACCCGCATTCGAGGTCGATCTTCTTGTCGACGACCGCCGGAATGCGGTCGTCGGAGGTGACCTTGACGTAGTCCACCTTGAGGTTGGCGTCGTCGACCTCGGCGCCGATCTCCTCGACGATCGCATCGCACAGCTCGAGGCTGTAGCCGATCGGCCGGTTGGAGTGGTCGAGGAACGAGAACGGCGGCGAGCTCTCGCGATAGCCGATCCGCACACTGTGCGTGGCCTTGATGTTGGCGAGCGTGGGGCTGAGCCCCTCGCCCGCCGGCTGTGCGAACACCGGACCAGCGAGCAGGCTTGCCGCCAGCAGGCATGCCGACAGCAGCCATGTCGACGGCAGAGGCCCCTCAGCCCGTACTGGCCTCCAGCGGGCGCGATGCATGCATCCCTCCCGTCAATGGCCGGCCATCACGGCGCCGGGCACCGCGTCCTGCGGCACCGCGTCGTCGGGCCCGAGCTCGTGCTCGGCCTTCAGCTCGCCCTCCCACTTCGCGACCACCGACGTCGCCAGCGAGTTGCCGATCACGTTGGTGGCGCTGCGGCCCATGTCGAGGAAGGTGTCGATGCCCATGATCATCAACAGGCCGGCCTCGGGGATGCCGAACTGCGACAGCGTCGAGGCGATCACCACCAGCGACGCGCGCGGCACGCCGGCGACGCCCTTCGAGGTGATCATCAGGGTCGCCAGCATCGCGAGCTGCGTGCCGAGCGACATCTCGATGTGGTAGGTCTGCGCGATGAAGATGCTCGCGAAGGTGCAGTACATCATGGTGCCGTCGAGATTGAAGGAATAGCCGAGCGGCAGCACGAAGGCCGAGATCCGCGAGGAGGCGCCGAACTTGTTCAGTCCCTCCAGCGTCTTCGGATAGGCCGCCTCCGACGAGGCGGTCGAGAACGCGATCATCAGCGGCTCGCGGATCAGCCGCAGCAGATGACTGTAGCGCGGCCCGATCACGATGAAGCCGACCGCGACCAGGATGCCCCACAGGATCAGCAGCGACAGGTAGAAGCCGCCCATGAACACGATCAGCTTCCAGAGCACGCCGAGGCCGTTCTTCGAGACCGTCGCCATGATCGCGGCCCACACCGCGATCGGCGCGAACAGCATCACATAGCCGGTGACCTTGAGCATGATGTGCGCGAGGTCGTCGATCAGGCCCATGATCGGCTTCGACCGCTCAGGCATGGCGCCGAGCGCCACCGCGAAGAACACCGCGAACACCACGATCTGCAGGATTTCGTTCTGCGCCATCGCGTCCGCGATTGAGGTCGGGATCAGATGGGTCAGGAATTTCTCGATCGAGAACGCAGAGACCGGCAGGCCGGTCGACTGCGCCTTGTCGGGGAGCGTGCCGGGGAAGTTGGCGCCGGGCTGCAGCAGATTGACCATCACGAGGCCGAGCAGCAGCGAAACGAAGGAGGCGGAGACGAACCAGCCCATGGTCTTGGCGAAGATGCGCCCGAGCTTGGCGCCGCTTCCCATATGGGCAATGCCGCCGACCAGGGTGGCGAACACCAGTGGCGCGATGATCATCTTGATCAGGCGCAGGAACAGCATCGCGATCAGGTTGACGTCTGCTGCGATCTCGGCGCGGCTGTCAGGCAGATAGTTGAAGACGAGCGTCCCCATCGCGATGCCAAGGACCATCGCAATCAGGATGTACTGCGTAAACCTGTTCGACATTCTCTTACCCCCGTAAGTTCCCGGCGAAGGGCAAGTGTGGCAGATTTACGCAGCTACGCAACACGCTTCGCGTCCAGCGGGACTTTGCCGAAACGTTCCCGTTGTGGAATGCCAGCGCGCGGATTAGCGTTCATGCAGCGCACAATCTGTGCAACGAGCTGCGCACGCGGCAGCCAACTGCATCCGAAACGACCAACGCGAGGGGGAGACATCCATGAACGACACCGTCAATCGCCAGATCCTGCTGGTTGAAAAGCCGACCGGCAAGCTTGGCCCCGAGCATTTCCGTCTGACCAAGGGCACGGTGCCCGTGCCCAAGGACGGCGAGGCGCTGGTGCGGACGCGCTACATCTCGCTCGATGCCGCCAACCGCGCCTGGATGCACGGCGCCACCTACCGCGCTGCGGTGGAGGCCAACACCGTGATGGCCGGCGGCAGCATCGCCGAGGTGGTGTCGTCGAACGACCCCGGCCTGAAGCCGGGCGACATCGTGTTCGGCGATACCGGCTGGCAGGACTATGCCGCGGTTCCCGCCAAGCATCTGGCGAAGATGCCGAAGCTCGAGCCGATGACGCATCTGCTCAGCGTCTACGGCGTCGCCGGGCTGACCGCCTATTTCGGCCTGCTCGATGTCGGCAAGCCCAAGGAGGGCGAGACCGTGGTGGTGTCGGCCGCCGCCGGCTCGGTCGGCTCGATCGTCGGCCAGATCGCCAGGATCAAGGGCTGCCGCGTGGTCGGCATCGCCGGCGGCAAGGACAAGTGTCACTGGCTGACCTCGGAACTCGGCTTCGACGCCGCGGTCGACTACAAGGACGGCGCCACCTACAAGGCGCTGCGCGCAGCCGCGCCGAAGGGCATCGACGTCTATTTCGATAATGTCGGCGGCGACATCCTGGAGGCCTGCCTGGCGCAGATGAACAACCGCGGCCGGATCGCCTGCTGCGGCGCCATCTCGCAATATGACGGCGTGCCCTCCGCGCACGGCCCGCGCGGTGTGCCCGGCCTGATCGTGGTGAAGCGGCTGGTCATGCAGGGCTTCATCGTGATGGACTACATGGAGCAGCGCGACGCCGCGCTCGCCGACCTGCAATCCTGGGTCGCCTCCGGCAAGCTCAAGGTGCAGGAGGACGTCATCGCCGGCATCGAGAACACGCCGCAGGCGCTGATCGGCCTTTTGGCCGGCGAGAACCGCGGCAAGCGCATGGTGAAGGTGTAACGGCAAGCACGATGTCGTAGGGTGGGTTAGCGCAGCGTAACCCACCGACTTCGTGCCGTGGAGAAGATGGCAGGTTACGCCTTCCGCCTTCGCTCGTTGGGCTACGGCGGACGTAGTCGGCTAACCCGCCTTACGCAACTCAGTCCCGTCATGCTGAGGTGCGCGCTCTTGCGCGCCTCGAAGCATGCAGGGCCCGGCTGGTGGCCGTCGACCCTTCGAGACGGCCGCTTCGCGGCCTCCTGAGGGTGACGGGGAGAAATTAGATGCGCGGAGCTAATGCACCGTGCCGGGTGCCTCCGCTGCCGACTGCGGCGCGGCCGCCTTGCCCTTCTTCGCCTTGCGCCAGTTCTCAAAACTCTGCACCACGACGAAGAACGCCGGCACGAACAGCACCGCAAGGCAGGTCGAGGCGATCATGCCGGAGAACACCGTGATGCCGATCGACTTGCGGGCGTTGGCGCCGGCGCCGGTCGCCAGCACCAGCGGCAGCACGCCGAGGATGAAGGCAAACGACGTCATCAGGATCGGCCGGAATCGGGCGCGGGCGGCGTCGATCGCCGACTCCAGCACCGGCTTGCCGTCGCGGACGTGATGCTCCAGCGCGACCTCGACGATCAGGATCGCGTTCTTGGCCGACAGCGCGATCAACAGGATGGTGCCGATCTGGGTGTAGAGGTTGTTCTCGATGCCCAGGCTCAGCAGCACCAGCGTCGGGCCGAGCAGCGACAGCGGCACCGCCAGGATCACCGAGATCGGCGCGTACCAGCTCTCATATTGCCCGGCGAGCACCAGGTAGACCAGGAGCAGCGCCAACGCGAACACATAGTAGATCTGGCCGCCGACTTCCTTCTCCTGGTACGACATCGCGGTCCACTCGAAGCCCGCGCCCGGCGGCAGCGTCCTGGCCGCGATCTCCTCCATCAGCGTCATCGACTGGCCGGACGAGTAGCCCTGCGCCGGCAGCCCGATGACGGAGGCGGACGGATAGAGGTTGTAGAGGCTGATCAGCGACGGTCCGACCGAGGGCGTGATGTTCGCCACCGTGCCGAGCGGGATCATGTCGCCATTGCTGTTGCGCACCATCATGTTCTGGATGTCGCGCAGGGTCAGGCGGTATTGCGCCTCGGCCTGGGTGTAGACCTGGAAGGTGCGGCCGAACTTGGTGAACTGGTTGACGTAGCTGGCGCCGAGATAGGACGACAGCGCCGCGAAGATCTGGTCGGTGGTGACGTGAAGGGTCTGGGTCTTGACCCGATCGACCTCGACGTCGAACTGCGGCACCATCGAGCGGAACGACGACTGCACCCGCTGCAGCGCGCTCTGGGTCTGCGCATTGGCCACGATCGCCCCGGTGATCGCCTGCAGCTTGCCGTAATCGGCATTGCCGTCGCGGAGCTCGACCTGCATGGCAAACCCTGCGGCGTTGCCGATGCCCTGGATCGGCGGCGGCGGGATCACCAGGATGCGCGCCTCCGGGATCACCGCGAGCTTGTCGTTGAGCCCGTAGACCAGCGAACGCAGATCCTCGCCCGGCCCGCGCGCGCTCCAGTCCTTCAGGATCAGGTAGGCCACGCCGGCATTGGCGAGGCTCGAGGAATTGTCGAGCGCGGAGATGCCGGCGATCGAGACCACCTGGTCGACGCCGGGCGTCTTGCCGGCAATCTCGGTGACCTTGTCGAGCACCTGCTGGGTACGGTCGAGGGCCGCGCCGTCCGGCAGCTGCACCGCGGCGAGCAGATAGCCCTGGTCCTCGATCGGAATGAAGCCGGTCGGCACCCGCGACAGGCCGTAGCCGGCGAGCCCGATAATGACCAGCGCGACCGCGACCGAAATCCTGGCATGCCCGGCGATGCCGCCGACGACGCGCGTGTAGCCGCGCTCCAGCCGGTCATAGACCGCGTTGAAGCCGCGATAGAAGACATTGCGTTGCTCCGGCGGCGCCGGAGGACGCAGCCACAGCGCGCATTGCGTCGGCTTCAGGGTCGCGGCATTGACCGCACTGAGCAGCGCGGTTGCCGCGATCACGAGCGCGAATTGCGCGTACATCCGCCCGGTCAGCCCGGGCAGGAAGGCCGCCGGCAGGAACACCGAGATCAAGACCAGCGTGATGCCGACGATCGGCGCGAACAATTCGTCCATCGCCTTGATCGCGGCGTCGTGCCCGTTCATGCCGCGCTCGATATTGTGCGCGGCGCCCTCGACCACCACGATGGCGTCGTCGACCACGATGCCGATCGCCAGCACGATCGCAAACAGCGTCGACAGGTTGATGGTGAAGCCGAGCGCGGCCATGCCGGCGAACGCGCCGATGATGGTGACCGGCACCGTGGTCGCCGGCACCAGCATCGCCCGCCAATCCTGCAGGAACACCAGGATCACGACCAGCACCAGCAGGCCGGCCTCGATCAGCGTCTTGTAGACCTCCGCGATCGAGGCGTTGACGAACTTCGTGGTGTCGAACGGCGTGTCGTATTTGATGTCCTGCGGAAACTGCCTGGCGAGCTCCGTCATCTTCTTCTCGACCGCCTTCTCGACCTGCAATGCATTGGCACCCGGCGACTGGAACACGCCGATGCCGACCGCAGGCTTCTGGTTCAGCGAGAAGATCTGGCTGTAGGTCTGCGCGCCGAGCTCGACCCAGCCGACGTCGCGAACCCGGGTGACGTCGCCGACCGTGCCTGATTTGACGATGATGTCCTCGAACTGGCTCTTGTCGTCGAGCCGGCCGTTGACGTTCAACGTGTACTGAAACGCCTGCCCGGCCGGCGTCGGCGGCGCGCCGACCTGGCCGGCGGTGACCTGCTGGCTCTGCTGCTGGATCGCCTGGATGACGTCCTGCGGCACCAGCCCGCGCACCTGCAGCTTGTTCGGATCGAGCCAGACCCTCATCGAATATTGCCCAGCGCCGAACACCGTGACGTTGCCGACGCCGGGCAGCCGCGACAGCTCGTCGCGGATGTTGATGGTGGCGTAGTTCGACAGGAACAGGCTGTCATAGGTCTTGTTCGGCGAGGTCAGCGTCACGAACAGCAGGATCGAGGTCGATTTCTTCTGCACCGTGACGCCCTGGTTCTGCACCGCGGACGGCAGCTGCGACAGCGCCGAGGAGACCCGGTTCTGCACCAGCACCTGCGCGAAGTTGAGATCGGTGCCGATCTTGAAGGTCACCGTCAGCGTATAGGTGCCGTCGGCGCCGCTGTAGGACTGCATGTACAGCATGTCCTCGACGCCGTTGACCTGCTGCTCGATCGGCAGCGCCACGGTGTCGACCACGGTCTTGGCCGAGGCGCCGGGATAGCGCGTCGTCACCTGCACTGTCGGCGGCACCACGTCGGGATATTGCGCGACCGCGAGACTATACAGCGCCACGCCGCCGAGCAGGATCATCAGGATCGCGATGACGTTGGAAAGGACCGGGCGCTCGATGAAGAATTTCGAGATCATGGCGCGCCCCTCACTTGGCCGCTGCCGGCGTCGCGTCGCCCTTCTGCATCTGCGGATCGACCTTCTGCCCGGGGATCGCACGCAACAGTCCGGCGGTCACCACGCGGTCATCGGCCTTCAGCCCGCTCTCGATGACGCGCAGTCCCTCGTCGAGCGGACCGGTCGTCACCTTGCGCTGCTCGACCACATTGTCGGCATTGACCACCAGCACGTAGCGGCCGGCCTGGTCGCTGCCGATCGCGACGTCGGGCACCAGCAACGCGTTGTCCTGCTTGTCGAACGGCACCCGAACGCGGACATAGAAGCCCGGCAGCAGCACGCGATCCGGATTGGGCACCAGGCCACGAACCGCAAGCGTGCCGGTCGACTGGTTGACCGTCGGCGAGACGTAGTCGAGCTTGCCCTTGTGCGGATAGCCGGTCTCGGTCTGCAGGCCGACCTCGATCGGCAGCTGCCTGATCTCATTGGTCGTCATGCCACGGCGGCGCGCTTCGTCGCGGACGCGCTGCACGTCCTGCTCATTGACATTGAAATTCACATAGATCGGGTCGAGCTGCACGATGGTGGCAAGCTGGGTCGGCGACGCCACGCCGACCAGTTCGCCGACCGAGACCAGATGGTTGCTGACAATGCCGTCGAACGGCGCGGCAACGTTGGTGTAGCCGTAATTGACCGCGGCGATCTTGGTGTTGACCTGAGCCTGTTGCAGATTGGCCTGGGCGTTGTCCCGCGTCGATGTCGAGGTTTCCAGCGTCGCCTGCGAGACTGCCTGGCGCTGCACCAGATCCTGCTGCCGCTTGAAGTCGGACTCGGCCTGCTTCAGCGTCGCCTGCGCGCCGACTTCGGCGGCTTGCGCCTGCTCCAGCTTCAGCTTGTAGGTCTCCGGCTCGATCGTGAACAGGGTGGTCCCCTCCTTCACCGGCGAGCCGTCCTGATAGTTGATCGACGCCAGAAAACCCTGCACGCGCGCGACCAGATCGACGGTCTTGATCGGCGCGGTGTTGCCGGTGGCATCCAGATAGCGTGTGATGGCGCGCTGCACCGGCGGCGCGACGTCGACCTTGGGGGGCGGCGGCGCAACAAAACTATTTTGCTCGCAGGCACTTAAACTGACAAAGGCGGATGCGATGAACGCGATGCGCGTGAGCGGCGCATTTCGCATCCGCACAAAATTGCTCTGATTGAAATGTGCCGACGCGCGCGCATGCCTCATTTCCGAGCCTCGATTCAAATGACTTAATTCAAAGCCGTCGTGGCGAGCAAAAAATCCGCGTGCGTCATCCATAGCAACAATCCGCTTGCGGCGGAACTCGAAAGCGAAAATGATGTCACCCGCCGAGGTTGTCAAAGCAAGTCATTTTCAGAACCCAGTTCAATTGAGCCGCAAGCTGCCGGCACGACGAGAGGATTTATTCCGATGATCAATGCGTTGATACGTGCAACGAAGCTGTCCGCATGGTTCGGGCTTGCGGCATTCATCAGCACGGCGCCGGCCTTGTCGCAGGCGCCAAGCCAGGCGCAGCGCGACGCCATCAAATCGCAATGCCGCGACGACTACATCGCACATTGCTCGAGCGTTCCGCCGGGCGGCGAAGCGTCACTGCAATGTCTGCAAAAGAACATGGCAAGTCTCGCGCCGGGCTGCGCCACCGCAGTGAAGGCCGTGGACGCGCCGGCCGCCGCGCCTGCGGCAGCCAAAACCGACGCGGCACCCGCAGCAGCGGCAGCCAAGCCCGCCGCCGCTGCGGCTGCACCGAAGGCGGCCGGGACGCCATCCAGCGCACAGGTTTCAGCGATCCGCAGCGCATGCCGCTCCGACTATCCCAAGGTCTGTGCGGGCGTGCCGACCGGTGGCGCACCGGCGCTGCAATGCCTGGAGAAGAACAAGGGCAGGCTGTCGCCGGCCTGCGAAAAGGCCGTGGCGGCTGCCGGCGGTGCCGCACCGGAGGCAGGCGCTGCGGCAACCGCTGCACCGGCCGCGGCGCCAGCGGCGGCGCCAGCCGTGATCGTGCTGCGGCCGCTGCGGCCGCGCGAAGAGCTGTTCGTGCTGCGCTCGGCCTGCGGCGCGGATGTCCGCTCGATCTGCGGCGGCGTCCAGCCCGGCGGCGGGCGGATCGTGCAATGCCTGGCGACCAATGCCGGCTCGCTCTCGCCGGGATGCCGCGACGTGCTGGCGCCGTTCGCGGCGCGGTGATCCTGTTGCCAAGCAACTGACCGGAAAGGGAAGCGAACAATGCTGCGACTTGTCCTGACCGCCGCGCTGCTCTGCGGCGCGACCGCCGTCTACGCCCAGGAGCTGACCAGCGCACAGCGCGACGCCTGCATGGGCGACTACGAGAAGTTCTGCAAGAGCGTGACGCCCGGCGGCGGGCGCATCATCGCCTGTCTCGCCAGGCAGAGCGACAAGCTGGCACCCGCCTGCAAGAAGGTGCTGGCGGACGCGGAGAAGAAATAGCCGCGCGGGCGGCGAGACGACATGTGCCCGGCGATGGCCGGGCACGGAGCCGCAGCACCTTGTTGTCATCCACAGGCCAACCAACTTCACCCAGGGAGAGGGAACATGATGCGTTCATTATTGCTGATCGCTGCGGCCCTGCTGTCCTTTGCCGCGACCATGACTTTCGAGTCCTCCGACGCCAACGCCGTCGTCTGCGGGCGCGGTCCCTATCGCGCCGGATGCGCCAGCACGCGCGGCGCGGTTGTCGTCCGCAAACCCGTCGTCGCCGGCTGCCGCTGGGTATGGGTCGACGGGGTCAAGGTCCGCCGCTGCTACTGAGCCTTTCGGCGCCGACAGGGTAGTCGCCGCGCATTTTCCCTCTGGCGTTCCCGCCAGAGGGCGATTAGTCTGGACCCAAATTGTAAGTACACTGTCAATCTGGGAGGCAGACGTTGCGGATCGCCGTGATTGGCGGAGGGCCCGGCGGGCTCTATTTCGCCTATCTCTGGAAGAAGCGTCATCCTGACGCCGAGATCGACCTGTTCGAGCAGAACGCGGCCGGCGCCACCTGGGGCTTCGGCGTGGTGTTCTCCGAGCAGGCGCTGGACTTCCTGCGCGCCGACGACCCCGGGACGGTCGACGCCATCACCCCAGAAATGGAGAGCTGGAAGAACATCACCCTCAATCTGCGCGGCGAGAGCGTCGAGATCGACGGCGTCGGCTTTTCCTCGATCGGCCGGCTCAAGCTGCTGACCATCCTGCAGGAGCGGGTGCGCAGCACAGGTGTCACGCCGCGCTTCGATACTGTCGTACAATCGGTCGATCAGCTCAGGGGTTACGACCTGATCGTTGCCGCAGACGGGTTGAACTCGATGGTCCGCCGTGGTTTCGAGTCCGCGTTCGGCGCGTCGGTCTCGCATTCCACCAACAAATTCGCCTGGTACGGCACCACAAAGCCCTTCGCGACGCTGTCGCAGACCTTTGTGGCGACCGACGTGGGCTGCTTCAACGCCCATCACTATCGCTACGCCAAGGACATGAGCACCTTCCTGGTCGAGTGCGACGCGGCGACCTGGGACGCTTACGGCTTCGCCGACAAGACGATCGAGCAATCGCAGGCGATCTGCGAGGACGTGTTCGCCGCGACGCTGGACGGCCATCGGCTGATCTCGAACAAATCGGTGTGGCGCAACTTCCCGTGGATCTGGAACGAACGCTGGTCGCACGGCAACATGGTGCTGATCGGCGACGCCTTGCATTCCGCGCATTTCTCGATCGGCTCGGGCACGCGGCTCGCGATCGAGGATGCGATCGCGCTGACCAAGGCACTGGAAAGCGAGGGCGGCATCGCCCCTGCCCTTGCCCGCTACGAGGCCGAGCGCAAGCCGATCGTGAAGAAGCTCGTCACCGCGGCACGGACCAGCGCCGACTGGTACGAGCACTTCCCGGCTCATATGCAGCGCGATCTGATGGACTTCGCCTACAGCTACATCACCCGCTCCGGCCGGATCGACGACGCGCGGCTGCGCGCGATGTCGCCTGCCTTCATGGCCCGTTACGAAGCCGCAAAGGGACGCTCATGACCGGGATCGCCGACCAGGTTCCGCAGGACAATCCCGGTGCGCGCGAGATCGGCTTCACGATCCCCGAGCGCTATAATGCGAGCCGCATCCTGTTCGACAATCTCGGCAACGGCAACGCCGAGCGCCTGGCGTTGACCGGGCCGGCCGGCACGCGGACCTATCGCGAGCTCTGCGCTGACGCCGCGCGCTGGGGTCACGCCTTCCAATCACTCGGCTTGCAGCGCGGCGACCGCGTGCTGCTGTTCCTCGACGATACCCCGGCCTATCCGGCGGCGTTCTTCGGCGCGGTGCGCGCCGGCTTCGTGCCGCTCTTGATCAACACCCTGACGACGCCGGAGCTGCTGCAATTCTACCTGTCCGACGCCGGCGCGCAGGTCGCCGTCACCGATGCCGAGTTCTGCACGCGCTTCAATGCCGAGGCCTGCAAGGATACGCCGCTGCGGACGCTGGTCGTGGTCAATGGCACAGCCGGCGATCACGCTGTCGCGGAAACGCGTAACGCCGGCGAATGGCTGCACGGCTTCCCGACCGAGCTCGACGCGGCCGACACCCATCGCAACGAGATGGCGTTCTGGATGTATTCGTCGGGCTCGACCGGCCGCCCCAAGGGCATCGTGCATCTGCAACACGACATGGCCTATAGCGAACGCGCCTTTGCCCGCAGCGTGCTGAAACTTGCGCCCGGCGATATCTGCTTCTCGGTGCCGAAGATCTTCTTCGCCTATGGTTTCGGCAATTCGATCACGTTTCCTTTCTCGGTCGGCGCTACCACGCTGCTGCTGCCGGGCCAGCCGAAGCCGGCCGCGATCTTCAACGCGATCGGGCAGTACCGGCCGACCGTGTTCTTCGGCCTGCCGACGCTCTACATCTCCTTGACCAAGGCCGAGGGCGCGGACGCTGCCGATTTCTCCTCGTTGCGGATGGCGGTCTCGGCCGCCGAGGTGCTGTCCGCCGAGGTCTTCAACGGTTGGAAGCAGCTGACCGGGCTCGAGATCATCGAAGGGCTCGGCTCGACCGAGGTGCTGCACGTCTATCTCAGCAACCGCGCAGAACAGAAGAAGCTCGGCGCCGCGGGCCTGCGCGTGCCGGGCTACGAGATCATGCTGCGCGACAGCGACGGCCGCGAGGTCGGCGACAATGAGGAAGGCATTTTGTGGGTGCGCGGCGATTCCGCCACGCCGTTGTACTGGAATCGGCCGGACAAGACCGCCGAGACGGTGCGTGAGGACGGCTGGATCTACACCGGCGACCGCTTCATGCGCGACAGCGACGGCTTCCACTTCTTCCGCGGCCGCGCCGACGACCTGATCAAGATCTCCGGCCAGTGGGTCTATCCGCTGGAGGTCGAGCTCTGCCTCGCCGATCACCCCGATGTCCGCGAATGCGCCGTCTACGCCGCCGAATTGCCGGACCGCCGCATGACGTTGCGCGCGGTGGTGGTGATGAACAAGGCCGGCTTCGACAGCGACGAGGCAACGCGGCGGCTGCAGGATTACGTCAAGACGAAGCTCTTGCCGTACAAATATCCGCGCGAGGTGAAGTTCATCGACGAGTTGCCGAAGACCGGCACGGGGAAGATCGATCGCCAGGCGGTGATGCGGATGTGAGCGGTGCTGTGGAGATAGCGCGCCGCGTTGCTGTCGCCTGATCTCAATCTCGACATCTCGCCCGGGGCTCACCCCTCTCCCCACCCCTCCACCGCAAGGGGGGAGCGAGCCCGAGCAGGGTACTCACCTCACTCGCATGCGCGGCAATCCATGCCTACGGACGTAAGAGAGGCACCGGCGGACGGGTTCCCTCCCCCCTTGCAGGGGAGAGGGGTGGCCACACGGAGTGCTCTTTCAATCAGCGTGCCGCAGCTAACCGCCCAGCCCCGTCCCACCATACAGCCACGCGATATCGTCGCACCATTCAGCTTGCGACTTCGCGCTCATGATCGCGTTGCGGATGCGGGCGTGCTCGCCTGAGGGATGGTAGACGTGCTCGCCGATCGCACGCGACATCAGTTGCACCCGCGCGGTGCGCGGGAAGCGTTGCGCCCGGTAGGCGTCGAGCGCTGCCGGCTGATCGTCGTGATGGGCCAGCATGTGCGACAGGCAGACCGCATCTTCCATCGCCTGGCAGGCACCTTGCGCAAAATACTGCAACATCGGATGCGCGGCGTCGCCGAGCAGCACCACGCGGCCGTCGATCCAGCGCTCGGTGGGATCGCGATCGCACAGCACCCAGAGCTTCCAATTGGTGCCGTGGCGGATGATGGTCTGCGCCCGCTCATGGACGTGGGTGAAGCCTTTCATCACCTCTTCCTCGGAGACCGGCTTGCCGGCGACCGGCTCCGGCGCGTCGTTGTGATAGGTGACGACGAGGTTGAACACCTTCCAGCCCGACAGCGGATAATGCACGATGTGGCATTTCGGGCCGGCCCACAGCGTAGCTGCGTTCCAGCGCAGATCCTCCGGCATCTGCTCGGTCGGGATCACGGAACGATAGGTGGTGTGGCCGGAGACGCGCGGCGGGCCGTCGGCCGTCACCTGCTTGCGGATATTCGACCACAGGCCGTCGGCGCCGATCAGAAGACGTCCGGTGACCCGCTCGCCACTGCCGAGCCTGGCGGTCACCGATGAGCCGTCCTGTTCGTAGCCGACCACCTCGCTGCTGACGCGCAGTTCGATCAACTCGTGCCTCTCGCAGGCGCGCAGGAACACGCCGTGCAGATCGCCGCGATGCACCACGGCATAGGGGTTGCCGAACCGAGCGCGGAAGGCGTCGCCGAGGTCGATATGGGTGATCTCGTCGGCGGTGAGTGCATCCATCAGCCGCAACTGGTCGATATAGACGGCCATGTTGCGCGCCGCCTCGCCGACGCCGAGATAGTCGAAGGCATGGAACGCATTCGGCCCGAGCTGAATGCCGGCACCGATCTCGCCGAGCGCTGCGGCCTTTTCCAGCAGGATCGAGCGGATTCCCTTTTGTGCGAGCCCCAGCGCCACGGCGAGACCACCGATGCCGCCGCCCGCGATCAGGACAGGCCTCGTCTCCGCCATCAGCCCGACCTCCCGAGATGCTCGAGCGCGTCCTCGGCGCGCAGCGGCACCCGCGACGCCTCGTTGTTGAGGTCGACGAGCTGGGTCAGGAGCGCGAGAAGCGTCTTGCGATCGGCAGGCTTCAGCGGTTGCAGCATCCGCGCCTGCGCCTTGTCGACCGAGGGCATGATGTCGTTGAGCACGGACGCGCCGGCCTTGGTGAGGTAGAGCAGCTTGACGCGCTTGTCCTCGGGCGACGGTTTGCGGGCGATGAACGCCTTGGCCTGCAACCGCTCGATCACGTTGCCGAGCGTGGAGCGGTCGAACGCGATCACCGCCGAGAGCCTTGTGGCGTCGATGCCGGGATGGGTCGAGATCGTCACCAGCGCGGCGTATTGCACCGGCGTCAGGTCGAACGCCTTGCACTCCTCGATGAACAGCGCGACCGCGATCTGCTGCATGCGCCGGAACAGATAGCCGGGCGCGGTGTAGACCGCGTCCATGGTGACGGGCGTTGGCTTGCTACTCGGCATCGGGCTGCTTGTCCGGGACGGCGTCGGCGAACGCCTTGACCTGCTTTGCTGCGGCCTCGGCCTTGAGCAGGCGCGGATAGGCTGACACATCGACGCCGAAGCGCCGCGCATTGGCGAGCTGCGGCACCAGGCAGAGATCGGCGAGCGTCGGCTGGTCGCCGAAGCAAAACGGCCCGGTCTCTTCGGCAATCAGCGTCTCGCAGGCCGACAGGCCCTCGCGATTGGCCCAGGCCGCCCATTCCGTCACCTGCGCCTCGGGCAGGCCGAGCTGACGCAGCCGCGCCAGCACCTTCAGATTCTGCACCGGATGGGTGTCGCAGGCGATCGCCTGCGCGAAGGCCCGCACCTTGGCGCGCCGCAACGGATCCTTCGGCAGCAGCGGCGGAGTGGGATTGGTCTCGTCAAGCCATTCGATGATCGCCAGCGACTGGGTGAGGATCGCCCCCGCATCGCTCTCCAGCGTCGGCACCAGCCCCTGCGGATTGATCGCGAGATAGGCCGGCGCGCATTGCTCGCCCTTGCGCAGATGATGCGGCAGATGCTCCGGTGTCAGACCCTTCAGATTGAGGGCGATCCGGACCCGGTAGGACGCGCTGCTCCGGAAATAGCCATGCAGCTTCATCGGAACCTCCCTTGCATTCGTGATTGGCTTGTTTCATTGACGCTAGCCATATTGTCAGTATACTGTCAATTAAATTGAACCGACAAGAATGATGGGAGGCTTGCCATGGAAGCCGTGCAGAAGACCCCGGAGCGCGAGGCGTTCTACAAGAAGATCGACGGCGAAAATCTCTCGGCGCTGTGGAACGTGCTGGGCGACCTGGTCACGCCGGAGCCGCGCAGCGCCTGCCGTCCGCATCTGTGGAAGTTCGACCAGATCCGCGACTACATGAACGAGGCGGGCAAACTGATCACGGCCAAGGAAGCCGAACGCCGCGTGCTGGTGCTGGAGAATCCCGGCCTGCGCGGCCAGTCGAGGATCACGACCTCGCTGTTTGCCGGCGTGCAGATGGTGGTGCCGGGCGACGTCGCGCCCGCCCATCGCCACACCCAGTCGGCGCTGCGCTTCGTGCTCGAGGGCAAGGGCGCCTATACCGCGGTCGATGGCGAGCGCACCGCGATGGCGCCGGGCGACTTCGTCATCACGCCGTCGATGACCTGGCACGACCACTCCAACGAAACATCGGAGCCGATGTTCTGGCTCGACGGGCTCGATATCCCGATGGTGCAGTTCTTCGACTGCTCGTTTGCGGAAGGCGCCAAGGAGGATCAGCAGGCGATCTCCAAGCCGGCGGGCGACAGCTTCGCGCGCTACGGCCGCAACCTGCTGCCGATCGACCAGAAGCGGTCGTCGAAGACCTCGCCGATCTTCAACTATCCCTATGAGCACACCCGCGAGACGCTGGAAAAGGCCCGCGCCCGCGACGAGTGGGACGCCTGCCACGGCCTCAAGCTGAAATTCTCCAACCCCGAGACCGGCGACTTCGCGATGCCGACCATCGGCACCTTCATCCAGCTGCTGCCGAAGGGCTTCAAGACCGCACGCTATCGCGCGACCGACGCCACCGTGTTCGCCGCGATCGAGGGCAAGGGCCGCACCCGGGTCGGCGACCAGACCTTCGAATGGGGACCGCGCGATCTGTTCGTGGTGCCGAGCTGGCACTGGGTCACCCACGAGGCCGACACCGACTCCGTGCTGTTCTCGTTCTCGGACCGCCCGGTGCAGCAGAAGCTCGATCTGTTCCGCGAGGACAGGGGTAACGCGTAGCGAGGCGTGGCAAAATGTAATGGTGTCGTCCCGGGCAAGCCAACGGGTCGGCGCGAAGCGCCGCCCGATGACAGGCTCCGCGCGACCCGGGACCCATAACCACAGGGGCTTGTTGTTCGAGGCGCTGGGCCCCAGCCTTTTCTAGCAACGACACCCTGTGGTTATGGGTCCCTGCTTTCGCAGGGACGACAGCGGGGGTTGTAGCCGGCAGCGCAGCCTTCACCGCCAGTGCAGCAGCCGCACTTCCAGCAGGTTGATCAGCTTCCCGACCGCGAGCCCGAACAGCGACAGGATCACGACGCCGGCGAGCAGCTGATCGGTCTGCATCAGATTGCCGGCCTGCAGCACGAAGGCGCCGATGCCGTATTGCGCGCCGATCATTTCGGCGCTGACCACCAGCAGCAGCGCAACCGACGCAGTGATGCGGAAGCCGGCGAGGATCGAGGGCAGCGCGCCCGGCCAGATCACGCGGCGCACGATGGCGTGGAACGGCACGTTGAAGCTCTGCGCCATCCGGATCAGATTGCGCGGCACCGCATCCACGCCGCTATAGACCGAGATCGCGGTCGAGAAGAACACGCCGAGCGCAATGGTCGCGATCTTCGGCTCCTCGCCGATCCCGAGCCACAGGATGAGCAACGGCAGCAGCGCGATCTTCGGGATCGGAAACAGCGCCGAGATGAAGGTGATGCCGACGCCGCGCGCCATGGTCGACAGCCCGATCGCGAAGCCTGTGACGATTCCGGCGGCCGTGCCGATGATCCAGCCGGTGCCGATCCGCATGATCGACCACGACAAATGCTGCCACAGCGCGCCCGACATCGCGAGCTCGGTGATCGCAACCGCGATCGCCGACGGCGCTGGCAGGAACAGCGGATTGACCCATCCCGCGCTGCCGGCGAGCTGCCAGACCGCGATCACCAGCGCGAGCGCGATCCAGCCGGCAGAGCGGCTGCCGCCCGGCGTGAAGCCGGCGCCGCGAAACGCGACCGGGCGGGTTGCTTCCGCGGATTGGTCCTTCGTTTCCGGCGGCGCGCGATCAAGCATGCTGGACCTCGCGCTCGGCATCGATCGCCTCTTTCCGGATCAGCGACCACAGCTCACTCTGGAGTGCTGCCATCGGCCCGCGCGCATCCGCGGTCCCGCGCTCGGCGCGCGTCATCGGGATGGCCACGATCTCCCTGATGCGGCCGGGGCGGCGCGACAGCACCACGATGCGGTCGGCGAGCCGCACGGCTTCTTCGAGATTGTGCGTGACGTAGACCGCTCCCATCGCGCCGTCGGCCAGCAGGCCGACGAAATCCTCCATCAGCAGCTCGCGGGTCTGCGAGTCCAGCGCCGACAGCGGCTCGTCCATCAACAGGATCGCGGGACGCACCGCGAGCGCGCGCGCGATGCCGACGCGCTGGCGCATGCCGCCGGACAATTGCTTCGGATAGGCCGCGCGAAAATCGGTTAGGCCCGTGCGGCGCAGCGCATCGTCGATCACGGCGCGGCGCTCGCCGGCGCTCAATCCGGTGTGCAGCAGCGGAAACGCGACGTTCTCCTCGACCGTATTCCACGGCAGCAGGGCGAAATCCTGGAACACGAAGGTCAGCGGATTGAGGCTGCCGGCCGGCGACACGCCACGCAACTCCGCCGCGCCGCTGCTCGGCCGCAGCAGGCCGCCGAGGATCGACAGCAGCGTGCTCTTGCCGCAACCGGACGGCCCGACGATTGCCACGATCTCCCCGGCCGAGACCTGGAAGGAGACATCGTCGAGCACGTCGAGCGCGCCGAAGCGATGGCTGATATGATCGGCGATCAGGTCCATGATGCGCCGCTCCGCGCTGTTTGACCGTCATCCTGAGGAGCGCGAAGCGAGTCTCGAAGGATGCACGGCCGAGCTGCTGCATCCGGGCCGTCGACCCTTCGAGACGCCGCTGCGCGGCTCCTCAGGGTGACGGGGATGGAGTTGTTTGCGCGGCTCATCATCAATCCGCCTTCACATAATCCTTGGCGATGATCGCATCGGCATCAAAGCCCTTGTCGACAAAACCCTGCCCCTGCAGCCATTTGATCTGGTTGTCGAGGTTCTTCACGTCGAGCTTGCCGTCGGGATCGATGTAGGCGCAATTGCCGACCACCTGCTCGACCGGAAGATTGGTGTATTTGGCGATGATCTCGAGCAGCGGCTTTGTTTTCTCGTTGATCGGCGCCATGCCGTCCTTGATCGCGGTGAGGATCACGTCGTGGTATTCGTGGTCGGCGCGAATGAGCGCGGTGAGCAGCCGCTTCACCAGCTGCGGGTTGGCCAGCGTCTTCGGAGACGCGAAGATGGCGCCTAGCTGCCACGGCGTCTCGTCGCCGACCCAGCCGAGCAGCTTCGCACCGTTCGAATCCATCAAGGTTCGCGCGGTCGAGACCGGCAGCAGCGCGGCGTCGACGGTTTCGCCCTTCAGCGCTGCGGCGGCATTCGACAGCGATTGCAGCGGCACGACCTTCAGGTCCGACAGCTTGAAGCCGTATTTGTCGGCGAGCAGGCCGAGCGAATAGTGGAAGCTGGAGCCGATTTGGGTCACCGCGACGCGCTTGCCCGCAAGATCCTTCGGCGTCTTGAGGCCGCTCGCATAGGCGTTGTTGCTGGCGAAATAGCCGATCAGGGGATAGCCGGCCTTCTCGCGGCTCATGCCGCCGATCACCTTCAGCGTGCCCTTGCCGGCGAGATTATAGAGACCCGCGGTGACGGCGGTGACGCCGAAATCGACATCGCCGGATGCGGTCGCGACTGCGATCGGCTGTGCCGCGTCGAAGAACTTCAGCTCGACATCGAGGCCGGCGTCGCGGAAATAGCCCTCGTCCTGCGCGATGAACACCGGCGCCGAGGACGACAGCCGCAACACACCGATCTTCGCCTTCAAGAGATCATCCGCGCGCGCCACACCGCTCGCGGCCCACACCAAGAGACCCGCGAGTGCGAGCCGCGCCCAACCCTTCATTACCGTCTCCACCTACAACCCCTCGGGCACGGCCTGATCGCGGCCGATGAACGCGCCCTGCTTGCCAAGCTGTTGTTGCAACTTTTCGACGGAAATGTCGCGCGGAATCGTATTGCCTGAAAGTGCCAGCGCCGCCGCGGTTCCCGCCGCCTCGCCCATCACAAAACAGGCACCGGAGACGCGCGCGGCCGATTGCCCCTCATGGGTCATCGAGGCGCAGCGGCCGGCAACCAGCAGATTGTCGACGCCCTCCGGCACCAGCATGCGGTACGGCAATTCGTTATAGCCCCGGCTCTCCGGGATCGGCGGAAATTCGAAGGTCACATCGCCCGGCACGTGCTTTTCCATCGGCCAGCCATTGACGCCGATCGAATCGGCGAATGAAGCGCAGCCCAGTACGTCCTCGCCGGACAGCATGTAGCCGCCGATCACACGCCGCGTCTCGCGGATGCCAAGCTGCGGCGGCAGGTCGACGATGTAGGAGCTTTCAAAGCCCGGCACCGTGCGCAGGAACTTGAACGCCTCGACGGCCTGGCGACGGCCCTCGATCTCGCCGCGCGTCATGTCGTCGGGATCGATACCTGAGATCGCACCGCCATCGCTGCGCGTCACCTGGGTGAAATTCACCCGCCATTCGATCTGCGATTTCTGCGGCCGCACGATCGCGGACTTGCGCGGGAATTTGAAGGTGCCGGCGGCCTCGGCCTGCGCCATCCGCTCCGGAATCGTCCGCCACGCATCGCCGGCCTTCCCCGGATCGATACCGTTGAGGCGGAACATCATCGATGGATAGAGCATGCCGCCTTTGTTGTCGCCGACTTCATGGGGCGCGCCGGCCCACACCGCAAGATCACCGTCACCGGAGCAATCGATGAAGATGCCACCGCGCACGGCCTGCCGGCCGGCCTTGGTCTCCACCATCAGCGCGCGGATGTATGCGCCGTCCATCACGACGCCGGCGCCGAGTGCATGGAACAGGATGTCGACCTTATGATGGGCCAAGAGATCGTCCGCCGCGATCTTGTAGGCCGCGGTGTCGTAGGCCTGCGCAAGGATCTTGCCGAGGATCAGGTGCGGCGCGTTCAGCCCGCCGAGCCGGTCGATCCGCGCCAGCAGGTCGGAAGCGATGCCCTGCACCACGCGATGCATCTTGCCGAAGACGTTGGCATGCAGCCCGCAGAAGTTGGTCACGCCGGCCGCGGTGCCCATGCCGCCGAGAAAGCCGTAACGCTCGATCAACAGGGTTCGCCGTCCGGCCCGTGCCGCGCCGACCGCGGCGGCGATGCCGGCCGGTCCGCCGCCGAGCACCACCACGTCATATTCGCCATAGAGGGGCACCTGCCGCGCAGGTTCTTCGATCGTGCTCGCTCGCATCATTTCCGCCCTGAACAAGGTTGATTGGGCAAACTATGAATTGATGCGGATTGCAGTACAATCCACCAAATTATGTGATCAGCTTTCTCGAATCGAGAAAGGCAAAAGAAGAGCAAGGGGAAGGCAGATGGATACGCTCACCAATCTCGAAGCCTTCCTCGCCACCGCCGATGCCGGCGGCTTCTCCGCCGCAGCCCGCAAGCTCAACGTCGCGACCTCGGTCGTCGCCAAGCGCGTCACCCAGCTCGAGGAGCGGATCGGGACCGCGCTGTTCCACCGCTCGACCCGCCAGTTGCGGCTGACCGAGGCCGGACAGCAATATGTGCACCGCGCCCGCGGCGTCGTTGCCGATGTCGGCGATCTGCTGTCGCGGATGGGCGAGAAGCAGCGCGACCTCTCCGATCATCTCCGCGTCAAGGCGCCGACCTCGCTGACGGTGGCGCGGCTCGCCGATGCCTTCACGGTCTTCCAGAAGCAGAACAGAAGCGTGAAGCTCGAGATTGTGATGATCGATCGCCCGGTCGATCCGGTGACCGAAGGCTTCGATATCGCGATCGGCGCCTTTCCGCACTCGTTCGGCGGCGTCGTCGACGAGCCGCTGTGCCGGCTGCCGCGGCTGTTGTGCGCCGCGCCGGCCTATCTGAAGAAGCACGGCACGCCGAAGCATCCGCGCGACCTGGTCGACCATCGCTGCCTCAGCTTTCTGCCGACCGGACCGGAATGGCCGTTCGAGGGACCGCGCGGCCGCATCAACATCCAGGTGCGGCCCATGCTGTCCTCGAACAGGGCCGCGTGCTGACGCAAAGCGCGATCGCCGGCAATGGCATCGCGCTGCTGTCGCACTATCTGGTCGCGGAGGCGCTGCGCAAGGGCACGTTGCAACCCCTACTCCCTGAATTTCCGATCCCCGAACTGTGGGTGAAGGCCGCCGTTCCCGAACGCCGCATCGACGCCGCCGCGGTGCAGGCGCTACTCAAGACATTGAAAAAATCGCTGTCGCAGTCGCTGTGATGGTGCGGCCTTGCCTCGCAAGGGTGGACCTGAGACAACAGTACGAAAGGATCGCCCGCTTGAAACTCCTGATGTCCGTGTCGATTGGCCTCATCCTCGCAGCGCAGCCTGCGGCCGCGATCGAGACCTGCCGCTTCATCGAGGCCAAGCCGGAGCGCGAAGCCTGCTATCATCGGCAGGAGCTGGAGCTCGCCGCCAAGCGCAAGCCGGAGGCCAAGCCTGAAGCATCGACGCGATCGAACGAAGCGAAGACGTTCGAATCGCTGCAACAGATGCGCCGCGACGACGAAGAGGTCTATCGCAGCATTCGCGGCATCTGCAACGGCTGCTGAGCGGCACGACTATACCTTGCCACCCCAGCGGCCGGCGCGCTTCTCGGCAAAGGACGCGAGCCCTTCGGCTGCTTCCGCGGTCTGCCGCTTCGCCGAGTGCAGATGAACGAGGCGCTGGTAGGCCGCATCATCCACGGCCATGCCGCCGAACGAGCTCTCCATCGCGAGCTTCTTGGTCTCAGCCATCGCATCCGGGGCGTTGCCGAGCAGCTGCTCGACGACCTTGGCACCGGCGCTGTCGAGATCGGCCAGCGGCACCACCTCATGCACCAGACCGATGCGCCGGGCATCCTCGGCGCCGAACCGTTCGCCGGTCAACGCGTAGCGGCGCACCTGGCGCACGCCGATCGCGTCGCAGAGCTGCGGGATGATGATCGCCGCGGTCAGGCCCCAGCGCACCTCGGTGATCGAGAACAGCGCATTGTCGGCCGCGATCACGATATCGCAGGCCGAGATCACGCCGGTGCCGCCGCCGAAGCAGCCGCCCTGCACCAGCGCGACCGTCGGCACCGGCAGCGTGTTGAGCCGCTGCACCGCCTCGAAGGTGGCGCGCGACGCCGCCTCGTTCTCATCAGATGATTTCGGCCGCACGCCGTTGATCCATTTCAGGTCGGCGCCGGCCTGGAAATGCTTGCCGTTGCCGTTCAGCACGACGACGCGCACCGGCTTGGTCGAGAGATCGTCGATCGCGGCCAACACGCCGGCGATCAGCGCGCCATCATAGGCGTTGTTGACCTCGGGCCTGTTCAGCGTGACGGTCGCGACCCCGCGCGCATCGAGGCTCCACAGGACTGGGCTGACCGACATGAATTTTCTCCCTCGTTCGCCATTGCTCTTGCCCAGCCACTATGGCGACAGGAGATGGCGTGATCCATCACTTTCGAGCGCGCGCGGCCGCGCCGCATGCATGGCGGGTTGCGCAATGCCCCGCGCTTGTGGAAACTGACGCGACACGTTGCAAGGACCAGTTCCACTGATGCGCATTTGTATTTTCGGCGCGGGCGCCGTCGGCAGCCATGTCGCGGTCCGGCTGGCACGCGCCGGCCACGATGTCTCCTGCGTGATGCGCGGGCCGCATCTCGACGCGGTCAGGACCAACGGGCTGACGCTGAAGGTCGGCCTCGATCCCGGCGGGCGTCTGCGCAGCGCCGTCCCGCAGCAGCGGATCGTCGGCGGGGTGATCTTCTCCTCCAATGATGTGATCGCGCCCGGCGTGGTGGCGAACCTGTCGCCGGATCGCAATCGCCTCCTGATCGGCGAATGTGACGATCGGCAGAGCGAGCGCATCGCCCGGCTGCGCGCGACACTCAATGACGCCGCGATCGAATCGCCCGAGGTCAAGCAGATCCGCGAGACGATCTGGTCGAAGCTGCTCACCAACATGTCGATGTCGGTGCTCTGCCTGCTGACCGGGCTGACCGCGCGCGGCGTCCGCGACGATCCCGACATCCAGGACGTGATCCCACGCCTGCTCGAGGAGGCCAATGCGGTGGCGACACACTACATTCCCGAGGTCAAACGCGTCACCCGATCAGGGCCGGCGCCGAACCACAAGCCGTCGATCCTGCAGGATTACGAGCTCGGCCGCGCCATGGAGATCGACGTACTGGTGCGCGCCCCGGCGGCATTTGCGCGCGCGGCCGGCCTTGCGACCCCGATGCTCGACCTGATTGCCGCACTCGCGATCAGCAAGGCACGTGACAAGGGGCTGTATCAGGGCTGACGATCGCGACAATAAACAGGCAGGGACATCGAACCATGCAAATCAAGGACAAGGTCTGCGTCGTTACCGGCGGCGCCAGCGGGATCGGCGAAGCGGTGGCACGGGCCTATGCGGAGGCCGGCGCCCGCGGCGTCGTGGTCGCCGATCTGAAGACCTCGCGCGACCGGCTCGCCAGCGTCGCCGGCGATATCGACGGGCTCGCGGTCACCGCCGATGTCGGGCTCGAGGAGGACGTCAAGGCGCTGATCGCCGCGGCCGAGGACAAATATGGGCCGGTCGACGTGTTCTTCTCCAATGCCGGGCTGTCGCGCAAGGGACAGGAAGCCGCGTCCGACGCCGATTGGGAGGTCAGCTGGCGCGTGCATGTGATGAGCCACGTGTTCGCCGCCCGCGCGCTGGTGCCCGGCATGCTGGCGCGCGGCTCCGGCTATCTCATCAACACGGCGTCTGCGGCCGGATTGTTGGCCTCGCTGAACTCGATGCCTTACGGCGTCACCAAGAGCGCCGCCGTCGCGATCGCCGAACATCTCGCCATCCAGTACGGCGATCGCGGCATCCGCGTCTCCGTGCTCTGCCCGCAATCGGTGCAGACGGGCATGACGACGCCGGGCCCGAGCGCGGCGCGGGTCGACGGCGTGCTGCAGCCGAGTGAGGTCGCGCGGATGGTGCTCGAGGCGATGGCCGAGGAGCGCTTCCTGATTCTCTCGCATCCCCAGGTGCAGGACTACATGCAGCGCAAGGCCGCCAATCGCGACCGCTGGCTGTCCGGCATGCGCCGGCTGCGCGACCGAATCTATGGCGGCGCCGCAACTTGACCGAGCGTAGCCCGGATGGAGCCAACGGGGCGCGCGAACGCGCGCCCGATGACAGGCTCCGCGCAATCCGGGACGGTGTCACAGGTGGCAAGCAATCCCGGATTTCGCTGCGCTCCATCCGGGCTACAAAAACCTACGAATGCTGTGCGATCCAGGCCGCGAAGGCATCGAGCAGCTCGGCCATCACCTCGCGGTCGGTGCGGCCGGAGCGCTTGAGGACGTGGAAGGAGTGATCGGCCTCCTGCACCAGATGCAGCGTCGCACGGCTACCCAGCCCCTTCACGACGGGCTCGAGCAGATCGAGCTGGGCCAGCGCGTCGCGGGTGCCTTGCAGGAACAGCAAGGGAATCTTGACCGCGGCGAGATGCCTGGCCCGCTCGTTCGACGGCTTGCCGGCGGGATGCAGCGGGAAGCCGAGGAACACCAGCCCGCGCACGCCTTCGAGCGGCGCTTTGGCCTGCGCCTGCGAGGTCATGCGTCCGCCGAACGACTTGCCGCCGGCGAACAGCGGCAGTTCGCCGCAACGGCGCCCGGCCTCCGCCACCGCCGCCCGCACCGTCGCCTGCGCAACGGCAGGCGGATCGGGCCGCCTGCTGCCCTTCTCCATGTAGGGAAACTGATAGCGCAGCGTCGCGATGCCGCGCTCCGCCAGACCCTCCGCGATCACGGCCATCGACGGATGCGTCATGCCGGCGCCTGCGCCATGCGCAAGCACATAGGCCGCACGTGCCTGCGCCGGGCGCAGCAGCAGTGCGGGCACCGTGCTGTCATCGGCGACGGCGATCGTGAGCGGCTGTGCACCTGACGCGTTCAAGATGACATCTCGAAGAATTGTGGCTCCGGCATATCTAGCCGCAGGTCGCGATGCGCGCAAATGTCGCCACCGTCGCGATGCCGCAAGTGAACTGGCTCACAGCCAGTCAATATTTCCTTGGCAACATTTCCGTTGGTAGACCAAGCGCCGCTACTGTAGGATGGCGCGCAGCGCACTACACGCTTAGCGCGAACCTGTTTTCGGCGAATCTTAATATCTCATCCATATCACGCGCGGGTACCGCGAATTGGGGACGGGCATGCCTCGCAAGACGATCTTTTTTATCGGACTGTTGGTTGTCGCCGGCCTGCTCTACTTCAAGGACGATATCGAGACGGTGGCGAGCGGCTTCCACGTCAAGGTCGTCGACTACCAGCCGCCGGCAAAGACGGTGTGGCTGGAGCAGAATGTCACCGCGGCACAGCTACGCTGGTTCTATCACGCCGACCAGGGCACGCGGACCTTCGGCATTCCGCTGAAATGGTTCATGGCGCTTGAGCAGCCGACGCTGTGGCCGCTGTTCGGCGCGGCACCGCGACTCAGCGAGACCAATTATCTCGGCCGCTTCGGCTTTATTCCCGACACCGTGATCCCGGGCAGCCCGGATGCGCTGCCGATCGGCTTCGCCCCGAGCTCCCCGATGACCGATGCCAACGGCGCGCCCTGGCGCAACCCGCACACGAAAGAGGATATGCACGGGATCGGGCTGACCTGCGCCGCCTGCCACACCGGAAGCTTCAGCTATCGCGGCACCGAGGTCGTGATCGATGGCGGGCCGGCCAACACCAATCTGTTCGAATTCCAGAAGAGCATCGGCGTCTCGCTGCTGCTGACCCGGTTCTGGCCGGGCCGCTTTGCACGCTTTGCCGACGACATCCTCGGAAAGGAGGCCAGCCGCGACGAACGCATGGCGCTGCGCGGCCAGCTCGATCTCGTGCTGAAGCAATACGCCAACATCAACGCGCTGGAGACCAAGGTCGCCGCCAACAGCGTCGAGGAAGGCTACGCACGGCTCGACGCGCTGAACCGGATCGGCAACCAGGTGTTCTCGATCGACCTCAACAACCCGAACAACTATGCCGCGCATTCGGCGCCGGTGCATTTCCCGCGAATCTGGAACGCACCGTGGTTCAGCTGGGTGCAATACGACGGCTCCATCATGCAGCCGATGGTCCGCAATGCCGGCGAAGCGCTCGGCGTCAGCGCCGAACTCAATCTGCTCGACGAATCGAAGGGCCTGTTCAAATCGAGTGCGCGGATCGACGTCCTGCACGAGATGGAGCGAATGATCGCTGGCGAACCGCCAAGCGAGGACAAGGGCTTTGACGGCCTGGCATCGCCGAAATGGCCCGAGAACATCCTGGGACAGATCAACATGCCGCTCGCGACAGAGGGCGGCAAACTCTACAAGAAGCACTGTGAGGGCTGCCACGGCCCGGCGATCAACAGCAAGGCGCTGCCGCAGGACGAAGCCTTTGCACTGTTCAAGGACAAGAAGCGCTGGATCAAGAACGACGCCGGCCAGTCGCTGCTCGACGTCGAGATGATTCCGATCAGCCATATCGGCACCGACAGTGCTCAGGCCGAAGGCCTCAGGAGCCGTACGGTCGAGACCCCGGCCAATCTGAAGATCAGGGACGGCAGCTTCGGGCCGGCGCTCGGCGAACTGGTCGAGAAGACGGTCGACTACTGGTATGACCAGAACAACACCCCGGCGGAAGATCGCAAGCGCATCAGCGGCTACCGGGCGAACGAGATCCAGGCGCCGCTCGCCTACAAGGTCCGGCCGCTCAACGGCATCTGGGCGACCCCGCCCTACCTGCACAACGGGTCGGTCCCGACCATCTACGCGCTGCTGTCGCCGGTGAAGGAACGTCCCTCGATCGTCTATCTCGGCAGCCGCGAGTATGACCCGAAGGATCTCGGCTACGTCTCCGACAGCAAGATCAAGAACGTGTTCGCGCTCGACACCGCCAAGCGCGGCAACAGCAATGCCGGGCACGAATTCTCCAACGAGAAGGGCACCGGTGTGATCGGACCGAGGCTCGAGGAAGGCGAGCGCCGCGCCCTGATCGAATTCATCAAGACGCTGTGACATCGGTAGGTGGCCAGACCTCCCCGCTTGCGGTGGAGGTCGGGTCATTCCTTCGGCGCCCTCAGCTCTTCGGCACCGGCTGCCGGCGTGCCGGGCGGGTCATGGCTTCCAGCTCGAGCAGCTGGTTGAGCTGCTCCTCGGTCAGAAGCTTCTCCTCCAGCACGATGTCGGCGACCGAGCGGTTTTCCTTCAGCGCGCGACGCGCCACGCGGGAGCTCGCCTCATAGCCGAGCGCCGGCGCCAGCGCCGTGATCAGGCCGATCGAGCCCTGCACCAGGCTGCGGCAGCGCTCGCGATCGGCCTCGATGCCTTCGACGCAGCGCCTGGTCAGCGTATCGATCGCCGCCGTCAGCATGCGCAGCGAACTCAACACGCAATAGCCGATGGTCGGCTCGAAGGCGTTGAGCTGGAGCTGGCCGCCTTCGGCGCACATCGTCACCGTGAGATCGTGCCCGATCACGAGGAAGGCGACCTGATTGACCACTTCGGGAATCACAGGATTGACCTTGCCGGGCATGATCGACGAGCCGGCCTGCACCGCCGGCAGCCGGATCTCGCCGATGCCGGTGCGCGGCCCCGACGACAGGAGACGGAGGTCGTTGCAGATCTTCGACAGTTTCACCGCGACGCGTTTCAGCACGCCCGAGAACAGCACGAAGGCGCCGAGGTCGGAGGTCGCCTCGATCAGGTTCGAGGCCAGCACCATCGGCTGGCCCGACAGCCGCGACAATTCCTCGACCGCAAGCGCCGCGTAGCGCGGGTCGGCGTTGATGCCGGTACCGATCGCAGTGGCGCCGAGATTGACCTCGCGGAACAGGCTTGAGATCTCGTTCAGACGCGCGACGTCCTCCTTCACGGTAGCGTGGAAGGCGTCGAACTCCTGGCCGAGCGTCATCGGCACCGCGTCCTGGAGCTGGGTGCGGCCCATCTTCAGGACATCGGCAAACTCCACCGCCTTGCCCTTGAAGGCATAGGCCAGATCATCGAGCGCGCGCACCAGCGGCTGGGTGGCAAAGATCACCGCGAGCCGCAACGCGGTCGGATAGGCGTCGTTGGTCGACTGCGCCATGTTGACGTCGTCGTTCGGATGCAGCGTGTGATAGTCGCCGGGCTTCTTGCCCATCAGCTTGAGCGCGACGTTGGCGATCACCTCGTTGGCGTTCATGTTGGTCGAGGTGCCGGCGCCGCCCTGGATCGCATCGACGACAAAGGACTCGGCGTAGACCTTCTCGGTTGCGACCTTGGTGCAGGCCGCCTCGATCGCATCGGCCTTCTCGCGCGCGAGATAGCCGAGGCGCCTGTTGGCGCGGGCGGCCGCCTGCTTGACCAGCGCCAGCGCGCGGACGAATTCCGGGAAATGGCCGACCGGCACGCCGGTGATCGGAAAGTTCATCGCCGCGCGCTTGGTGTGGATGCCCCACAGCGCATTGGCCGGCACCTCGTCCTCGCCGAGCAGATCGTGCTCGGTGCGCGACTGCGCCTGCTCGATCGGCACGGTACGGACGGTCGCGATCGCAAGCTCGCTGACGCCGCCGCTATCGCCGGAAGGTGGCGCGGTGCCTGCGGTGTTGGCGGTTTCAACCTTCGATTCGGCCATCGATCCCTCCGTTGCCTGCTGCAACCTCGTCGTCAGCGAAGGCCGACATGATGCGCCCGACCGGCATCGAAAGCCAATGCCTGTCGGCAAAGTCTTGCACACCGGCGAGCCGAACGAGGCAAAAAAAGCAGCGCCGCGCCGGCCATCGAAGACTTTGCCTTATCTCTCATGATAACAACAACTTATAGCTCCATGCCGCGGTTCGCCCGGCAGCCGCTGCGGCTGCTTTCTCCGTCCCGTCATCGCGTGCTAGATCAGCATCAACTGGCGCAGATGCGCCGCGACATCGAACGAACCAAGGGCCAGGCCGTGTCCAACAACAACGAAGCGATAGCGATCAAATTCCGCTGCCCGGCGGAGCTCGAGGGCAAGATCCCGCCGCCGGTGCCGGCGTCATTGGGTCTCCCCGGATGGCTCAAGGCGATGCCGACGCAGGCCTTCAATACGATGAGCAATCGCGAAGAGGACACCGTCAAGCGCTGCCCGCCATTCGTCGATGCGATGACGTCGGGTTTCCTGATGCCGCTGGTCTGCGATCTCAAGGTCGAGAACGGCGAGATCACATGGGACAACGATCTTCCCGCCGGCGGCGCGCTGGAATTCCCGCGCTCGCCGATCGGATTCCACGACGAAAGCCAGGTGATCGGCTCGCCGCTGTTCGAGGCCGACCGCCTCCTCATCAAGTTCGTCAACCTGTGGACCATCGAGGCGCCGCCGGGCTACTCGCTGTACTTCACCCATCCGGTCAATCGGTTCGACCTGCCGTTCACCACGCTGTCCGGCATGGTCGATTGCGACCTGTTTCACGACAGCTGGGTTCATTTCCCCGCGCACTGGCACGACACCAATTTCAGAGGCGTCCTGCCCAGGGGCACGCCGGTTGCGCAATGCTTCCCGGTGAAGCGCGAGAACTGGGTCGCCCAGACCGCGGCGATGACCCCGGATGAAACGTCGCGCGCCCAGGAGCTGTCCAACAGGATGGCCCGCGAGCCCGGCGTCTATCGCCGCCAGTTTCGGAGCTAGGCGCGCGCGTCGTTGCGAGCCACCTAGCTCTGCATCCGTCGCCGTCGTCCCGGCGAAAGCAGGACGACACCGACGATGTGGCGCGATCCTGTCATCACCCGCGAAAGCGGGTGATCCAGTATTCCAGAGACAGCAGTGCTTGAGTGGAGAAGCCGCGGCGTACTGGATCGCCCGGTCAAGCCGGGCGATGATAGCTGTGCTAACTCAAAAACTTCGCGAACGCGCTGCGACGGAAGAAGAAGCGGCCATGCGATGACATGATCAGCGCGGCCGTGGTGCGGCCGATCATTTGCGGGCGGCCGCGCATCGCCAGACGCAGATTGGCTTCGCCGGCGTTGCGATCGCCCATTTCCAGAAGACTGGCGGAGAAGCTCAGGCGTGTCAGCGGGTCGTCGGGGCGCTGCGCCACCACCTGACTGTAGAGATCCGCCGCAGCGGCATATTCGCCGTCGAGCAGCAGCACGCGCGCGAGCGCGGCCAGAACATCGGGATGTCCCGGCGCCGCCGCGCGCAGCTTCTCCAGCATCTCGCGCGCGCGGCCGCGCTCATTGCGCTGAGGCAACAGCTGCGCGAGCAGGAGCTGGAATTCGAGGCTCCCGGGCGCGAGAGCAAGCGCGCTCTCAAGCACGGCAACCGCCTCGTCGATGCGGCCGGCCGCGTGCAATTGCCCTGCCAGCGCCTGAAATGAAGGCAGATATGGCGGCCGCCGCGCGGTGGTTCGCCGCAACAGATCGATCGCCTCGTCCTGGCGACCGGCGCCGCCGAGCGCCGCGCCGAGCAGGGTCTCGAGGCCGGGATCCTCGACGCGGCGCGTGGCGCGCTCGAGCGGCGCGATCGCCTCCTCGTTGCGGTTCTGGATCATCAGCGCCCGGGCCAGGATCGATGCCGCGCCGACATCGTTGCGGTTTGCCTTCAAGACCTCCGCCGCCAGCCGCTCGGCCTCAATGATCTGCCCCATCTGCAATGCGACGATGGCGCGTTGCAGGACCGGGGACGGGCTGGGCCCGCGATTGGCTGAAGGAGGCGGAGGTTTCGGCATGCGATCCGTCACGAGAACATTGGCTCAGCCGTTATCATCGCCGCCGACCGAGCGTCCAGCGAAACCCGCCAACGCAGTTGCCGGAACCTGGCCTCGTGGGGACATTGCGGTATTGGAAGGGCCGATTGCGTTTGGCGGACTGGCGATCCCGGGAAGACTCGAACTTCCGACCTACGGTTTAGGAAACCGTCGCTCTATCCGGCTGAGCTACGGGACCGCGAACCCGCGGCGAAGCATGCGGGGTGCCATCCCATAGCAGAGGCGAGGCGTGATCGCCAGCCCGCGCCACATCGGGCGCGCGAAGTTGCCCGGAGTTTCGCTGTTTCTAAGTGCTACGCCACCTGCCGTGCCGAGCCGGATGCCGGAGTCACCGCCGCCGCCCGGCGCGGCGGCAGAAACTCGATCGCCTCATCCTTGAGCGAGCCGAAGCGCAGCGTCATGATATCGAGCGCATAGTTCTGATAGAGCCGCCACGGCCGGCGCGAGCCCTGCTTGGGGAACCTGGCCGCCGCACGCTGGATATAGCCCGAGGAGAAATCCACCCAGGGCAGTTCGGCGACATCAGGATCGTTCCGCCGCGGCGTGACTTGCGCGTAGCCATTCGTCTTCATGTGGTTGAGCATTCGGCAGACATATTCGCAGGTCAGGTCGCATTTCAGCGTCCAGGATGCGTTGGTGTAGCCGAACGCGGCGGCGAGGTTCGGCACGCCGGAATACATCAGCCCCTTGTAGTTCATGGTTTTGGACAGATCGACCGGCGCGCCGTCGACCTTGATCTCGAGCCCGCCGAGCACCTGGAGATCGAGGCCGGTTGCGGTGACCACGACATCGGCGTCGAGCACACTGCCGCTCCTGAGCTTGATACCCTCACGCGTGAAAGTCTCGATCTGGTCGGTGACGACGGAGGAGGCGCCGCTGCGCAAGGATTGAAAGAGATCGCCGTTCGGCACCAGGCAGAGCCGCTGGTCCCACGGATTGTAGCGCGGCGTGAAATGGGTGGCGACGTCGTAGTCGGGGCCGAGCGCGTGGCGCACGCCGCCCAGGATCAGCTTCTTCACCCGCTCCGGATCGCGCTTGCAGAGCCGGTAGAAATACATGCCGAACAGCACGTTCTTCCAGCGCGTGAGGCCGTAGGCGAGTTTTGCCGGCAGCCGCGCCCGCAGCCAGTTGGCGACCTTGTCCTCGTCCGGACGCGCCACGACGTAGGTCGGCGAACGCTGCAACATCGTGACATGGGCTGCGGTCTTGGCCATTTCCGGCACCAGCGTCACCGCGGTCGCGCCGCTGCCGATCACCACCACCTTCTTGCCGGCATAGTCGATGTCGTCGGTCCATTGCTGCGGATGGACGACGCGGCCGGCGAAATCGGCGATGCCGGGGAAGTCGGGCGTGTAGCCGTGCTCGTATTTGTAGTAGCCGCTGCACATGAACAGGAAGCCGCAGGTGAAGCGCTCGATCGTCTTCTCCGGCCCGCGCTCGACCTCAACCGTCCATTGCGACTCCGCCGACGACCAGTCGGCGCGCACGACGCGGTGGTTGAAGCGGATGTTTTTGTCGATGCCGTGGACGCGCGCGGTCTCGCGCACGTAATTCAGGATCGAGGGACCATCGGCGATCGCCTTCGGCTCGGTCCACGGCCGGAACGAATAGCCGAGCGTGTACATGTCGGAGTCGGAGCGGATGCCGGGATAGCGGAACAGATCCCAGGTGCCGCCGATGCAATCGCGGCCTTCAAGGATAGCGTAGCTGCGGTCCGGGCAATTGGCCTGCAAATGATAGCCGGCGCCGATGCCCGACAGGCCCGCGCCCACGATCAACACGTCGAAATGAGCGGACATGCCCTGACCCTCCCGTGACAGTATTGACAATGCCAATTGTCAGATAGCTTGACATCTGACAATGCATCGTGTCAATAGGCTTTCATGGCAAGCAGCCGGAAAGCCCGCCTCTACGGCGGCATGGACGCCGAGGAACGCCGCGCCGAACGACGGCTCAAGCTGATCGATGCGGCGATCGAGGTCTATGGCGAGGTCGGCTATCGCGGCGCGACCGTGAAGGCGATCTGCGAGGCGGCCGAGCTCACCGAGCGCTATTTCTACGAATCCTTCGCCAACAGCGAGGCGCTGCTGATCGCGGCCTATAATCATGTCGTTGGCCACCTCCACGAGGAGATGACGGCGGCCGCCGCGTCCGGCAGTGACGATCCCGAGGCAAGGCTGCGCGCTGCGCTGACGCTGTATTTCACGCGGCTGAAGCAGCACCCGAAGCCGGCGCGGGTCTTCCTGCTGGAGATTTCCGGCATCAGTCCCGCGGTCGATGCCGTCAAGCTCGACGCGCTGCGCGTCTTCAGCGACATCCTGGTCCCACCGGCACGCGATCCGAAAGGCAGCGACAGGGGCGCTGCGGCCACGCTGCTCTCGATCGGCATGGTCGGCGCCGTGATCTCGATCGCGCTGCGCTGGGTGTCGAAGCAATATCCGCAGGCCGTCGAGGATGTCGTCGCGATCGCGGCCAGCTTCTGCCGCGTGGCGCTGGCCGAGGCCGACCTCCGTGAGGATGGTCACTCATCGTAGCGGCCGGATCGTACCAGCCGGCCGGCCTCGCCGATTTTCGATCATGTTTCGCCAAACTCTGTGGGCACGCCCGCTCGGCATGTGATCGATTTCACTTGCATGTCGGCGGGCCCGGGTTCTCTTATGCCCGGTACCGGGCGAAAGAGGCGCGACCTGTTTCGCTTTACGAAACAAGCAAACTCTGCATAGGGCGGAGCTGAACCTTTGGTCGACCTGCACAGGCTTGACGATGTGACCGCGCGCCTCGGCGACGTGGTGCTCGATCCGACGACCTGGCCGTCCTTCATGGACGAGGTCTGCGCCGCCGTCGGTGCGACCGGGGCTGCGATGCTTCAGAGCGATATCCGCACCGAAGACATCCCGCGCACGGAATCGATCACCGACTATTTCACCAAGACCTACTTCCCCAATAACCTGCATTTGTCCGACATCCGCGCGGCGCGCGGCGTGCCGCTGATCCTCGCCGGCACCAACGTCATCACCGATGCGGACCTGTTCGAGTCCGAGACCGACATGTTGCGCGATCCGCTCTACGCCTCGCTCGGCGAGTTCGGATTGAAATGGTTTGCCGCCATCGGCTTTCGCTCCGGCCCGGCCTTGTGGGGACTGACCATCCAGCGCACGCCGAAGGAGGGCATGTTCGACGCCGACGAGGTCAAGGCGCTCTCGCGGGTGTCGGCGCGGCTGACCGAAGCGGCGACGCTCTCCGCCGCCGTCGGCCGTTCCGCGTTGTCGGGCATCACCAGCGCGCTCGACCTGATCCAGGTCGCGGCAATCGCCGTCGGCCGCTTCGGCGCCGTCATCGGCATGAACGGCCAGGCGGAAGCCTGCCTGGGCCACGACCTTGCGATCCGCAACAACCGTCTCACCCTGCTCGACCGGCAGGCCAACGCCGATCTGACCAGGCTGATCGATCAACTGGCCCACAGCTCGGACCTGCACCCGCTCCCGTCGTCGCCGATCGTGGTGCGCAGGATCGACAAACGGCCGATCGTGATCCAGATGCAGCCGGTGCCTCCTGCCGCGCGCTCGCCCTTCCTGGGCGCGCGCGCGATCCTCCTGATCCGCGATCTGGAAGGCAGCGCCGCGTTCGATCAGGCACTGCTGGCGGCGACCTTCGAGCTGACGCCGGCACAGGCGCGGCTCGCGACGCGGCTCGCGCGCGGCGATTCAGTCGAAGCGGCCGCGCAGGAAGCCGGCATTGCCCTCGCCACCGCGCGCAATCAGCTGAAGACGATCTTCCAGAAGACGGGCACGCATCGGCAGGCCGAGCTCGTCGCATTGCTGCACCGCGTGAAGTGAACGATTCAAGTCGAATTGTTCCGATGGTCATTCGGCTTCGGATCAGAATTCTTTAATTATTTCAATACCGCGCGGCTGTGTTCCATCAGACACAGCGGCTGGCGTGGCGGTCCACAGGCGCGCAAAATCGTGGGGTTCCCGGGGTGACAAGCGTCACTAAAATGGCGACAATCTGCTCACTCTGTGTCGTTCGGATTTGGTTGCAATGTCCGTGATGCCGTCACGATCATCGACGTTGGCTGTTGCCGTTTTCGTCGCCGCCTGCGCGCTGACGACGAGCGCGCACGCACAATGGTGGCGCAGCGCCCCGAAGGACTTCGAGGATTGCGCCGACCTCGCCGAGAAGGCGAAGACCAGGGAAGACAGGACCGCGCAACTTGCCGATTGCAACGCCAAGTTTGCCGGACGCCGCAAGCCAGGCGGTGGCTACACCTATTACGACTTCATGCAGGATCGCAGCTTCGACATCGCCGGCCCCAACCCGACGCCGGACGAGCAGAAGAAGATCGACCAGGAATATACCGGCTATCTCGAGAAGGAGCGCCGCTCGAGCATCGTCGCGGCGTTCAACGCCAAGCAGCTGGAGCGGCAGGAACAGCAGCAGCCGCAGATTCAGCAGGCGTCATTGCAGAGCGAACCGGCGAAAGTCCCCGTGCCGGTCGCAAGGCCGACCAAACCGCGGGCCGCGGCCACTCCTCTTCCCCGGGTGCGGCCGCAGGCGGGGAGCTGCGTGAAAGGCACGTTCTCCTGCGAATGGCCGCGGCTTTCCGAGGGGCTGGATGGCTTGAAGAAGCTGTTCACGCCGGCCTCGCCGACACCAACCAAGCTGGCCAAACGAAACTAACGTCTCTTCATCGTCGACGCGTTTTCTTCACGCGAACCGGGATCCACTTCGCTCGAAAACGCTACGCTGCGTCAGTCGGTGATCACCATCGCCCAGAACCTGCGGTACGGCGACTTCGGATTGTCGACGAACGCGACGCCGACGCGCTTGGCGCCCGGCATCAGCAGGTTCTCGCGATGGCCCGGCGAATTCTCCCACTGCTTCAGCATCTCGGCGAAGGCGATGAACCCGGCACCGATATTCTCCGCGGCGCGTTGCTTCTTGAGCGGCGCGATGCGCCTAAAGAAGCTGCCGTCCGCGGAATGGCTGACCGAGCCGGTCGCCGACATCGCCTGCGCCTGCTTCAGCGCCATCGCATTCAGCTTCGCGTCGAGCGTCACCGCGGGCATGCGGTTGGCACGCCGGTAGGCACTGATCGAACCGGCATAATCGGCGGCGCCGGCCGTCGTGCTGACGCCGAGCACGAAGGTGAGCGCGAGGACGAGCGGCTTCATTGAGATCTTCTCTGCGGTGGATCAGCGCGCGCGACTGCGCTTGTGGTGGCGATGCGTGACCGGTTTGCGCGCAGCCATGGCCGATCGGCTCGTTGCCGCGGCAGCCGCCGCGCGCTGCTCCTGCAAGCGCGCATCATAGCCCGGCGATGGTGCCACGGTCGGCGGCGCCGCGCGCGCCGGGCCCAAGCCCAGCGCAACAAGCATGAGCAGCATGATGCAAGATCGTTGCATGATGTCACCTCCTCGGTTGTTCATCGCGGATCTGCTCCGGCGTCAGCCCGGGCGATCCCTTGCCGTCGGCCTCCGCCTTCCGGATCAGCGTGATGATCCGGCGCGACAACGGAGCCTGAAGGCCGCGGCGATCCGCGATCGCAACGATCACGCCTTGCAGATAGTCGATCTCGGTGCGGCGCCCGCGCTGCAGGTCTTCCCACATCGAGGAGCGCGCCTCGGGGTCGATCTTCATGGTGCGGCCGAGCAGCACGTCGAACAGCGCGTCCGGCAGCCGCAACAAAGGCGGCATCCAGCTCGACGGCAGCGGCGTCGGCGACACCGGCGCGATGCCTTCGGCGCGCACCGCGGCCAAGCCTTCGGCCATCTGGTCGGCGAACAATTGTCGCCAGCCGCGCTGCGCGAGCTGTCGTCGTAGCGGAATATTGGACAGCGCATTGAGCGCGTTGTTGAGATTGACGATCAGCTTGCCCCACTGCACGCCATCGATATTGGAGGTCGCCTTGATCGCAAGGCCCGGCACCGAGAGCCGCGCCGCAGTGCCGGAATCATCCCGCGCGATCACGATGTCGCCTGAGGTCGAGCGATGGAAGCGCCCATCGCCGAGCGCGACCACGTTGAACGGCACCATGCCGCCGAGCACCTTGCGGTCCGGCAGGCGGTCGCGCAGCAGCGGCAGGTTGCCGACGCCATTTTGCAGGCTGACCACCGCGGCGTCGGCGGGTGCGTGGCGTGCGATCAATTCCGCGATCTCTCCGGTATCGGCGCTCTTCACCGTCACCAGCACGGTCTGGGCATCGCGCAGCACTGCCGGATCGTCGGACAGAATCAGCCGGTCGGCAGATACCATCCGCTCCGAGCCGTCGAAACTGCTGAGCCGCAAGCCGTTGCCCGTGATCTCCTGGATCAACCGCGGCCGCGCCAGCAGCGCGACGCGACGACCCTTAGCCGCGAGCATACCGCCGACGAAACAGCCGATGCTTCCGGCGCCCGCAATCCCGATTGGCCGGTCCGCGTTCATCTGGCTAAACGTCCGCTCATCAAGTCTCTAGCGGACGTCGATAGCAGACCTGGGGTTGCCTGCCTATTCGATGCGCCGCGGCCCGGGTGGTCCGCCTTGTAACCGTCATGGGCCGAAGCTATGTTTCCGGCTCGGGGCACGGTTGCGGCAGGAGACGATCATGGGTCTACTCGACGTACTCAACGGCATGCAGAACGGGCCCCGCGGTCCGAGCGCGCCGAGCACATCATCCGACAGCTCCAGCGGCGGCGGGATGTCGCCGATGACGATGGCCATCCTGGCGCTGCTCGCCTGGAAGGCGGTCAAGCATTTCTCCGGCGGTCAGCCGGGTGCGGGCGAGCCTGAGCCGAAGCCGGCGCAAGCGCCGTCGCTGCCCGGCAACGTCACCGCGAGCCTGCCCGGCGACACGCCCCTGCCCGGCGGCGCCAGCGGTGGCGGGCTTGGCGATCTGCTCAAGGGCGGCCTGGGCGGACTTCTCGCCGGCGGCGCGGCCGGCACGGTGCTCAGCGGCGGCCTCGGCGATCTGCTCAATCAATTGCAGCAGAAGGGCCATGGCGATGCGGCCAATTCCTGGGTCAGCAACGGGCCCAACAAGCAGATCGCGCCCGGCGATCTCGCCAACGCGCTCGGCGCCGACCAGATCGACTCGCTGGCGTCGCAGAGCGGCATGTCGCGCGACCAATTGCTGCAGGGCCTCAGCCAATACCTGCCCGACGCGATCAATCATCTGACGCCGGACGGCCGGCTGCCGAGCGGCGACGAGCTGAACCGCAGGCTTTAGCGGCAGCGTTGATTCCATCTGAGGAGGACGACAGTCATGGGCGGCATCATCTGGGTCATCATCGTCGGCTTTGTCGCGGGGATCATCGCGCGGTTCCTGTCACCGGGGCCGAATAATCCAAGCGGCTTCATTCTCACCACCGTGCTCGGCATCGCCGGCGCGTTTCTCGCGACCTTCATCGGCCAGGCGATCGGCCATTACGGCCCCGAACAAGGCGCCGGCTTCATCACCGCCACGATCGGCGCGCTGGTGGTGTTGTTCATCTGGAATCGGCTGGTCGCGGCGCGCGTGATCCCGGATATCGGCAACAAGTGACGGCGAAGGCGCCATCCCGGAGAGATGCATCACTCTGACTTGCTCAGTGTCATCACCCGCGCATGCGGGTGATCCAGTATTCCAGAGACTGCAGTGCTAGAGCCGAGTGGGCGCGGCGTACTGGATCGCCCGGTCGAGCCGGGCGAGGACAGCGGTAGATGAGGATATAGCCTCACATTCGGCTCACTGAATGAGATGCATGCCGGCATCCATGCGGACGAACTCGCCGGTCATGTTGCTCGACGCGGGGCTGGCCAGGAAGCAGACCAGATTGGCGATGTCCTCGGCGGTCGAGGCAACCTTCAGCGGCACCCGCGCGACCACGGCATCGCGCACCTGCTTGGCGCCATCAGCGCCGCGGCCCTTGGTGAACCAGGGCGTATCGATATAACCCGGGCATACCGTGTTGACGCGGATCAACGGTGCCAGCGCGCGCGCCAGCGACTGCGTCATGGTGTTGAGCGCGCCCTTGCTCGCGGCATAGGCGACCGACGAACCGCCGCCGGAAATGCCGGCGACCGAGGAGACGTTGACCACCGCCGAGGGACGGCCGGAGGTCTTGGCGCCGGCTTCGAGCAAAGCGCGCGCGGCACGGACCATCTGGAACGGACCGATGGTGTTGACTGCATAGATGCGCTGAAAATCCTCCGCGGTCAGGCCGTCGAGATCGTGATGCGGCACATGCTTGGTGGTGCCGGCATTGTTGACCAGCACGTCGAGGCGGCCCCAGCCCTGCGCAGCGGCGGCGATTGTCTTGCAATCCTCATCGCGCGAGACGTCGCCCTGCACCACCAGCACCTCGGCGCCCTGCTTGCGGCAGGCTTCCGCGGTCGCCTCGGCTTCCGCCTTGCTGTTGGAATAGTTGATGATGAGGCGCGCGCCCGGCGTGGCGAGGATTTGCGCAGTCGCGGCGCCGAGTCCCGACGCCGACCCCGTCACGATCGCGCACAAACCATCCTTGGACATCTGCATTTTCCTTGTTGTTGTAAGCCAGATGATCTCCGGCGGTGGCACACCATATCGCGCGGCACAGCATCTGCAAACAGCGCGAAGCTCTCAGATACGAGGCCTCACGTATACGCGTTCGGCCCCTTTTGCAGGCCGGCCCACTGCGCCTCGTCATGGCCGCAGATGATCTTGACGCCCGACGCCTCGAGCCTGGCGATCTCGTCGAGCGATTTCAGGAATTGATCGACATCGAGGCTGTTCCGGGGCGAGACCCGCTGGTCGAGATTGGCGCGCACGCTGAGCGCGTCGGACGCCAGCAGATATTCGCCGCTCTTGTCGAGCTTGACCAGCGCGCCGGTCGTGCCCTTCGAATGTCCCGGCAGCGGGATCAGCGTCAGTTTGCCATCGCCGAACACGTCCATCTGCCGATCGAAGATCTCCATCTTCAGCGGATGATCCCAATCCGCCTTGATGTATCCGCGATCGAACGCGTTGTCGGCATTCGCGGCCTCGATCTCGAGCGCGTGGACGAAGATCGTCGCCTTCTTGAAAAAGGCGTTGCAGCCGCAATGATCGGTGTGCAGGTGAGAGCAGATCACCACGTCGATATCATCAGAACCAAGTCCGACGGCCTTCAGGCTCGTCAGCACGTGATCGTCCGCCGGCATGATCGGGCGCATGTATTTGGCGAGCATGCCGAGCCGCCCCTCGGGATCGGTGGCGACATCGGGATGGCATCCGGTGTCGAACAGCACGTTGCCCTGCGTATGCCGCAACAGCACGCAGGACACCGGAAGGTCGATCGTCTCGCCACGCGGCGCATCAGGCAGATAGGTCCGCTTCGACATCTGCAGACGGCCGCCCGACAACATATGCATCTTCATCTCGTTACCTCCCGATTCGCCTTCAAACTACATATGAGTTTTTTGGAAACTCATAACGGATTTGACAGCACGTTACTCGCCCCTATAGCTTCCGCGCAACGCCGCGATCGCGGCAACGCGCTCAACGAAGCAGCACCCGCAGGCCGGCATCGTTGACGTCGACCCGCGGCCGTCAGGGGAAACATTCGCGACGATGTACACCGTCTTCAACGTGTTCGCTGCGACCGCAGATGCTGCGGCGTTCAAACCCTTTCTCTGCATTCCCGCGCGTCCCAACCGCACATACTTTCCCGACGGCGTCGAACTGTCCTATGGCGACATTGCGCGGCAGGTCTGCGCATTGCGCGACCGGTACCGCACGTCGGGCTTCGGCCATGGACATCGCGCCTGCCTGCTGCTGGAGAACCGGCCCGATTTCATCGTGCACTGGCTGGCGCTCAACAGCCTTGGCGTCTCGATCGTCCCGATCAATCCGGCCTATCGCGCGGCGGAAATCGAATATCTCATTGCGCATGCCGAGCCCGATTTGATCGTCACGCTGCACGGTCAGACGGAGTTGCAGAAGGCGTTGACCAGCGCGGTGCCCGTGCTTGAGGTGTCCGGTGATGACCTCGGCGCGAGCCTGGCGCAAATCCCGTTTGCCAGGCGGCCGCCACCGCGTACCGGCGAACCGGGAAGCGAAACCGAGGCCGCCCTGCTCTACACCTCGGGCACCACGGCGCGGCCGAAGGGCTGCATCCTGACCAACGAATACGTGGTCTCGACCGGCCGCTGGTACGTCAGCCACGGCGGCGAGGCGACGTATCACATGGGAACGGAGCGTCTCTACAGCCCGCTGCAGCTATTCCACATGGCCGGCCTGACGCTGACTCCGATCGCGATGATGCTGACCGGCGGCTGCCTGATCCTCCCCGAACGCTTCAACGCGAAATTCGCCTGGCGCGACATCGTCGCGTGCCGCGCCAGCGTACTGCACTATCTCGGCGTGATCGTCGCGGCCTTGCTGGCGCAGCCGGAAACGCCGGACGAGACAGCGCATGCGCTGCGCTTCTCGATGGGCGTCGGCGCCAATCCCGAGCAGCGCGCGCGGGCCCGCGACCGCTTCGGCATCGCCTTCGTCGAGGGCTGGGGCATGACCGAGACCGGACGCAGTCCGTTCAACACCATCGAACCGCGCCACCTCGAGACCAACACGATCGGCCGCAGCGCGCCCGGCCTCGAAATGACGATCCTCGATGCCGACGGCCATGCGCTGCCGCCGGGCGCGGTCGGCGAACTCTGCGTGCGCCATTCGGAAGCGACGCCGCGGCGCGGCTTCTTCTCCGGCTATCTGAAAGACCCCGAGGCCACCGAGCACGCCTGGCGCGGCGGTTGGTTTCACACCGGCGACAGCGCCTGGCAGCATCCGGATGGCGCCTTCGTGTTCGTCGACCGGTTGAAGCATCTGGTCCGGCGCGCCGGCGAGAACATCTCGGCCGCCGAGGTCGAGGCCGTGCTGACGACGTCGCCGCTGGTCAAGCAGGCCGCGGTTGTTGCCGCGCACGATCCGATCCGCGACGAAGAGGTCGCGGCTTTCATCGTGATCAACGATGGCGCTGACGCTTCCCACAAGCTTGCGCAGGACATCTTCCGTTTCTGCCGCGAACGCCTGGCGCCGTTCAAGCTGCCGGCGTGGATCGCCTTCGTGGCCGAGCTGCCGCTGACCTCGACCAACAAGATCCAGAAGCACGTGCTGCTCGGCGCCGACAGGGACCCGCTGTCGCATCCGGGCATGATCGACCTGCGACAAGACAAGACCAAGGCCATAAGGCAATCGAACTAGAGGAAACCAGGGACAATGACACCGAGTTACGGATGGATCGCCGCGAGCGCTGCAATCCTCTCAGTCGCCTTCGCCGCGCCATCGCACGCGCAGATCTCCGACGACATGGTCAAGATCGGCGTGCTGACCGATCAGGCCGGGCTGTATGCCGACGCGGCCGGCCCCGGCGCGGTCGAAGCGGTCCGGATGGCGATTGCGGATTTCGGCGGCAAGGTGCTGGGCAAGCCGATCGCGATGGTCGATGCCGACCATCAGAACAAGGCTGATATCGGCGCCGGCATCGCGCGGCGCTGGTACGAGCAGGAGAATGTCGACGTCATCGTCGATTTCGCCAATTCCGCGGTCGCCTTCGCGGTGCTCGAGCTCACCAAGCAGAAGAACAAGGCGATGCTGGTGTCGTCGGCCGGCTCTTCAGACCTGACCGGAAAGGGCTGCTCGCCGAATTCGGTGCAATGGACCTACAACACCTATGCGCTCGCCAACAGCACGGTGCGGGCGCTGGCCAAATCAGGCGCCAGGAGCTGGTACTTCGTCACGGTCGACTACGCCTTCGGCCACGCCTTGCGCAACGACGCCGCCAAGACCGTGGAGAAGGTCGGCGGCAGCATCGCCGGCGAAGTGCGGCATCCGCTCAACAGCATGGATTTCTCGTCCTATCTGCTGCAGGCCCAGAGCTCGAAGGCCGACGTGATCGCCTTTGCCAACACCGGCGGCGACCTCGCCAATTCGATCCGGCAGGCGCAGGAGTTCGGCATGGCGCAGAAGCAGAAGCTCGCAGCCTTCCTGATGCAGACCAGCGACATCCACGCCATCGGTTTGCAGGCCGCCCAGGGCCTGCAGCTCGCGACCGCGTTCTACTGGGATCTCGACGACAAGACCCGCGACTTCGCCGCGCGCTTCATGGCCAGGACCAAGAAGCGGCCGACCATGGTGCAGGCCGGTCTCTACTCCGCGGTCATGACCTATCTCAAGGCGATCGAGAAGTCCGGCACCGACGACGGCCCCAAGGTGATCGCGCAGATGAAGGACATGCCGATCGATGATTTCTTTGCCCGCAACGCATTCCTGCGCGAGGACGGCCAGCTGATCCACGACATGTATCTGGTGCAGGTGAAATCGCCGGCGGAATCCAAGGGCGCCTGGGATTACGAGAAGCTGGTTCAGGTCATTCCGGGCAAGGAAGCGTTCGCGACATCAGAGGAAAGCGCCTGTCCGCTGCTGAAGAAATGATGGCTCTGACGAATCCGCAAACCACAAGCAAGGCTGGACATCGCATGACCGAACTGCCGCTGCTGTTTACCCCGCTGCGACTGCGCGACCTCGAACTGAAGAACCGGATCATGGTCTCGCCGATGGCGACCTATTCGGCGCGCGAGGGACGTGCCACCGATTGGCACACCGCGCATATCGGCAAGCTCGCCGCCGGCGGCGCTGGTCTCGTGTTCGTCGAGCAGAGCTCGGTGAACACCCAGGGCCGCATCACCCATGGCTGCCTCGGCATCTGGGATGATGCGCATATCGCCGACCATGCCGCCCTCGCCGCGCTGATCCACGGTTTCAACGCCAAGGCCGCGATCCAGATCGCCCATGGCGGCCGCAAGGGCTCGTCGCAGCGGCCGTGGGAAGGCGGCAATCCGCTCGGCGAGGCCGACATCAAGGCGCGCGGCGAAGGCCCGTGGCAGATCGCGGCCTCGAGCGGCATTCCGTTCGATGAGGGCTGGCCCGCGCCGCAGATGATGACGTCAGAGCAAATCGACGCCCTGGTGGATGACTACCGCCAGGCGTTCCGCCGGGCCAGGGCCGCCGGATACGACGTCATCGAGCTACACTGCGCGCACGGCTATTTGATGCACTCGTTCCTGTCGCCGCTCGCTAACAACCGCAACGACGAGTATGGCGGCTCGCGCGAGAACCGCATGCGCCTGCCGCTGCGGATCGCCGCAATCATGCGCGAGGAATGGCCGGATCATCTGCCGGCCTTCGTTCGCATCTCGTCGGTCGACGGCGTCGACATCGGCTGGTCGATCGAGGACTCGGTTGCGTTTGCGCGCGAGTTGAAGGCGATCGGGATCGACATGGTGGACTGCTCGTCGGGCGGCATGAAACTGCCGCGCGGCAATTCGCTGGTGTCGCGCACCCCCGGCTTTCAGGTGCCGTTCGCCGAGCGTATCCAGAACGAAGCCGGCATCCCGACGGTGGCGGTCGGGTTGATCCGCGAGCCGGACTACGCCGAAGCCATCTTGCGGGACGGCAAGGCGACGCTTATTGCGCTCGGCCGCGAACTGCTGTGGAATCCGAACTGGCCCGCGCAGACCGCACTTGCGCTCGGCTGCGATCCCGAGTGGACCAGTTGGCCCGAGCAATATGGCTGGTGGCTGAAGCGGCGAGTGGCACAGCAGGGACGATAACGATGCCGGTGGCGAAGAAAGATGCAGCGACGACCGACGTGGCTGCCGGCGCCCGGTCTTTCGATTTTCCCGGCGATACCTCGCGCGACCTGCCGAAGATGGACAATGCGGTCAAGTCGGCGCGGCGCGTGTTCGACGTACTCGAATTCTTCGAGGAGCACCAGCGCGCCGCCTCCGCCATCGAGGTCGCCGCCGCGCTGAAATTCCCGCAATCCAGTACCTCGGCGCTGATGCGGACCATGACCGCATTCGGCTATCTGCACTACGACACCAGCCGCCGCACCTATATCCCGACGCCGCGGATCTCGATGCTGGGGCACTGGCTGAGCCCGGCGCTGTTCACCAGGGGGCGCCTGGTCAATTTGATGGAGGAGCTCTCCGCGCGGACCGGCGAGACCATCATGCTCGCAGTGCGTAACGGGCTCAGCGCGCAATATGTCCATATCATTCAGGCCAAGCTGCCGATGCGGCTCTATGTCAAGGCCGGAACGCTGCGGCCGCTGGCACGCTCCGCGTCGGGTTACGCGCTGCTGTCGGCCTACCCGGACAAGGAGGTCCGCCGCCTGGTGCGCCTGATCAACGCCAACGAGACCCGGCCGGACCGGCATGTCGACATCAAGGCCCTCATGCTCGAGCTGAAGAAGGTCCGCGCCAAGGGGCATGCCTTCTCGCTCGGCCTGGTCACGCCGGGCGCCGGCGCCGTTGCCATGAACCTGCCGCCGATTGCTGAGTCGAACGAGCCGCTGGTGCTGTGCGTGGCCGGACTGAACGACGCGCTGGTCACCCAGGAGACCGAATTCGCCGACCTGATGCGGAAAGCGATCGAGTTTCATCTGGCGGACTGAACTGATGTCACCGACCGATTTACGATCGCGCGTGGCATACAAAACGAGGCGCGGCAAAGTTCACTCTGCGGAATTCATGTGCCGCGTCCGGCTTCATGCCGTCCGCGCAAGTGGCCCTGCGGGCAGCGCTTGTCACGGCTATGGCTTTTCCCCATCATTGAGCGCAAGACAACATCGCAAGCAGGGCACGGCCGAACGGCCGGCCCGAGCCAATCAACACGAGGAACGCTGTGGCGGAGAGTGAGAACATCGTCGCCGAGACCGCGGAAAAGATTTTCGCCGATCTCGCGGATGCCCAAACCATCAATCACGACAAGCAGGGCGCATGGAAAGCGCCGCTGTGGCAGGCGCTGACCGAAGCCGGCCTGCCGCTGTCCTGGGTGCCCGACGATCTCGGCGGTTCCGGTGCCAGTCTCGCCGAAGGTTTCAGCGTCCTCAATGTCGCCGGACGACATGCGATCGCTGTTCCGCTGGCCGAAACGATGCTGGCCGGCTGGCTGCTGACGCAGGGCAAGATCGCATCTCCCGAAGGCGAGATGACGGTCGTCCCGGCGAGCCCGAAGGACCGCGTCACGGTTGGCGCCGACGGCTCGCTCTCCGGCCGCGCCCGCGGCGTGCCGTTCGCGAAAGACGCAAAGCATTTTGCCGTGCTGGCTGATGGCAATGGTGGCGTGTCGGTTGCGCTGGTCGATGCCGCGAAGTGCCGGATCGAATCCGGGATCGGCCTTGGCGGCGATCACAACGACACCGTCACGCTCGACAAGGTGCAGCCGGTCACCACCAAGCCCGCGCCCAAGGGTTTTGACCAGACCACGCTGATGCTGATGGGCGGCGTGGTACGCAGCCTGCAGATCGCGGGCGCGCTGGAAGCGATGCTCGACATCTCCGTGCGCTACTCCAACGAGCGCGTCGCCTTCGAGAAGAAGATCTCGAAATTCCAGGCGGTGCAGCACAACCTCGCGCGCCTCGCCGGCGAAAACGCCGCGGCGCTGGCCGCCGCGACCTCGGCGGCGGATACCATCGTCAACGCGACCTCGCTCAATACCGACGCGGTGTTCCTCGAGGCGGCGTCGGCAAAAATCCGCTGCTCGGAAGCCGCCGAGAAGGGCAGCGGCATCGCGCATCAGGTGCATGGCGCGATCGGTTTCACCATCGAGCACATCCTGCACCGCTACTCGCTGCGCGCATTGGCATGGCGCGACGATTTCGGCTCGGAGAGCTACTGGGCGGTCGAGCTCGGCAAGCTCGTCGCCGAACGTGGCGCCGATGAATTGTGGCCGCTGGTGGCTTCGCGCTGAGATCAGGCAGAAAGATCAGGACTGGACATCATGACCGCAGCCCTTCGTTTCGATCCGATCCGCCTGCCGGAGAAATGCGAGCAGCTCCGCAAGGAGGTGCGCGCCTTCCTCGCCGAGGAGATCGCCGCCGGCACCTTCGATCCGCACGCGCCCAACCGCGAGGACAATGATGCGCCGGAATTCTCCCGTCGCGTCGGCGCCAAGGGCTGGCTCGGCATGACCTGGCCGAAGAAGTATGGCGGCCAGGAGCGCTCGTTCCTGGAGCGCTACGTCGTCACCGAGGAGATGCGGGTGGCGAATGCGCCGACCCGGCGCTTCTTCGTCGCCGACCGCCAGAGCGGCCCGGTGCTTTTGAAATACGCGCCCGAGCACATCAAGATGGATATCCTGCCGCGGATCTGCCGCGGCGAGGTCTGCTTTGCGATCGGCATGAGCGAGCCGAACTCCGGCTCCGATCTGTTCGCGGCGAAGACCCGCGCGACCAAGACCGACGGCGGCTATCTGATCAACGGCACCAAGATCTGGACCTCGTCGGCGCACATCGCCGACTACATGATCGCGATCTTCCGCACCTCGCCGCCGACCAAGGAAAACCGCCGCCACGGCCTGACCCAGTTCCTGGTCAAGATGAAGCAGCCGGGCATCCAGGTGAATCCGATCGGCCAGATCACCGGCCAGTTCGAATTCAACGAGGTGGTGTTCACCGACTACTTCGTGCCCGACGATCACGTGCTGGGCGAAGTCGACGGCGCCTGGAAACAGGCGACGTCAGAGCTTGCGTATGAGCGGAGTGGCCCCGAGCGCTTCCTCGAAACCTATTACGTGCTCACCGAGCTGGTGCGCGCGGTCGGCAAGAACCCGGACACCCGCAGCGCCGAGGGCATCGGCCGGCTGGTGGCGCAGGTGCACACCATGCGCCGCATGTCGGTGTCGGTTGCGGGCATGTTGCAGGCCGGCAAGGAGCCGGTGGTGGAGGCCTCGATCGTCAAGGACATCGGCACGGTGTGGGAGCAACAGCTGCCGCATCGCGTGCGCGATCTCGCGGCGTTCGTCGAGGAGACCGCGACCAACCGCGAGACGCTGGAGAAGCAGCTCGATTTCGCCATCAAGACCGCACCCAAGCTGACGATCCAGGGCGGCACCACCGAGGTGCTGCGCGGCATCATCGCCCGCGGACTCGGCTTGCGCTAATTCAAAGAGGACAGATCATGACCAAGTACACTGATATCGGCGTCGAGACCCACGGCCATGTCGGCCTGATCGAAATCCGTAAACCCCCGCTGAACTTCTTCGACGTCGCGCTGATCAACCAGATCGCCGACGCGCTGGAGGAGTTCGACAACAACATCGAGATCCGCGCTTCGGTGCTCGCAGCCCAGGGCAAGGCGTTCTGCGCCGGCGCCAATTTCGGCGATCCCGCCCGCCAGGAGCAGGAAGAGCGCGCCAAGTCTGATCCGGCCTCCAACCTGCCGATCAACCATCTCTACGTTCAGGCGGTGCGCATCTTCCGCAACAAGAAGCCGATCGTCGCGGCGATCCATGGCGCCGCGATCGGCGGCGGCCTCGGCCTTGCGGTCTCCGCCGACTTCCGCGTCGCCTGCCCCGAGGCCCGCTTCTCCGCCAACTTCACCAAGCTCGGCTTCCATCCGGGCTTCGGCCTCACCACGACGCTGCCGGAGCTGATCGGCAAGAACAATGCCGAGCTGATGTTCTACACCAGCCGCCGCGTCACCGGCGAGGAAGCCTATCGCTGGGGACTCGCCAACGTGCTGGTGCCGCAGGACCAGGTGCGGGCTGAAGCGATGAAGCTCGCGCAGGAGATCGCCGAATGCTCGCCGCTCGGCCTGGTCTCGACCCGCGCCACCATGCGCGCCGGCCTCGCCGACCGCGTGCTCGCCGCGACCAACCATGAACTCGCCGAGCAGACCAAGCTGCGCGCCACCGAAGACTTCAAGGAAGGCGTCAAGGCCACCGCCGAGCGCCGCGTCGCCAACTTCAAGGGGCGGTGAGCGCCGAGCGGCACTCTCTCCACGGGTCGTCCCGGCGAAGGCCGGGACCCACAACCACTGAACTGAGTTGTAAGGAACGCCGACGCCGCTTGTGCCTCTTTCGTCGGCCGCGGCGTATGGGTCCCGGCCTTCGCCGGGACGACGTTGAGGAGATAGCGGGCTAATCCCTCGGCACCACCAGCGCATCGACGATGGTCACGCCCTGCCCCTCGGGATGCACCAGCACCGGATTGAGCTCGATCTCGGCGATCTGGTTCGCATGCTGCGCTGCCAGCACTGAAATCTGCGAGATCAACCGCGCCAGCGCTGCGACATCCGCCTTCGGCGCACCGCGGAAACCGTGCAGCAGCGGCGCGGCCTTCAGCGTCTCCAGCATCGCGGTCGCCTCGGCCCCGCTCACCGGCGCCGGGCGATAGACCACATCCCTGAACAGCTCGGTGGTGATGCCGCCGAGCCCCACCATCACCATCGGTCCGAAGGTGGCATCCGTCATGGTGCCGACGATGATCTCGACGCCCCTCTTCGCCATCGGCCCGACCAGCACGCCCTGGATCGCAGCGTCCGGCCGCCGCCTCTGCACGCTCTCCAGCATGTCGCGATAGGCCGTGAACGCCGCGCCCTTGGCTGAGATGTTGACGCGGACGCCGCCGACCTCGCTCTTGTGCGCGATGTCAGGCGATTGGATCTTCATGACAAGTGGAAACCCGGCCCGCTCGATCGCGGCATCGAGCCCGTCGCGATCGGTCACCAGCACCTCGTCCGGCAACGCGATCCCCGCCGCGCGCAGCAGCGACTTGCTGTCATATTCGGAGAACGTCTTCGCTGCGAGATGCGCGGAGAGATCGCGCGCTTGCGACGCAGATGCCGCCATCTCGGGCGCGGGCTTGAAGCCGGCATAATCAGCCAGCCGCCGCATCGCGACGCCGACATGGGTCAGGCCCGACAGCACCACCACGCCCGATTTCGCCAGCTCCTGTCGCGCAAACGACGACGGCAGCGTATAGGAGTAGAACACCACCGGCTTGTGCTGCGCTGATATCACCGGCTTCAGCTCTTCTTCCTTGAACGGCATCCGCGTCTCGCTCGACAGCGACAGCACGACCAAGGTCGCGTCGACCTCGTCGGAAGCGTTGAACAGTTCGATGCTCTTCTGCAGGCCGCCGGAGGAGACGCCCTGCGCGGTCACGTCGACCGGATTGCCCGCCGCGCCATAGGACGGCATCCATTGCTTGATCTGGCTCTGGATCTCGGCCGACAGCTCCGGCACGCGCAGGCCCTGCATCGAGACGGTATCGGCGCCCCAGATGCCCGCTCCGCCGGACACCGTCAGCACCGCGACGCGGTCGCCTTTCGGCAACGGATTGGTGGTGAGGACGGCGGCAATCGTCACCGCCTCGTCGAGGTCGTTGGAGACGATGAAGCCGTATTTCGCGAACACCGCATCATAGGCCGCCGACCAGCCCGCCATGCTCGCGGTGTGCGAGGCCGCGGCGCGCTCGCCGGCGCCGGAGCGGCCCACTTTAGTTACGATGACGGGCTTCCTGAGCTCTGCCGCGCGCTTCGCCGCCGCCAGGAACTTGTCGACGTCGCGGATGCCCTCGATGAACAGCAGGATCACGTCGGTCGAGGCATCCTGCACCATGTAGTCGAGGAACTCGCCGGCACCGAGATCGCTTTCATTGCCGGCGCTGACCACATAGCTGAGCGCGACGCCGAGCGCCTTGGCGCGATGATATATCGCAAAGCCGATGCCGCCGCTCTGCGCGACGATGCCGATCCGCCGCTGGCTTGCGACCAGGCCGGGCGCATCCGGCTTGACGTCGACGGTCGGGCTGAAGGTCGCGGCGACCTTCTGCACCTGGCTGTAGAAGCCTTCGGCGTTCGGACCGGAGATCCGCATCCCCGTCCGCTTCGCGAGCGCGACGATGGCATCCTGCATCGCTGCGCTGTCGCCGCCCTCCTCGGCAAAGCCCGAGGAGATGATGACCGCGTTCTTGACGCCGGCGGCCGCGCACTGCTCCAGCGCCGGCAGCACCGCACGCGCAGGGATCACGATGACCGCGAGATCGATCGGCGCGCCGATCTCGGCGACCGACTTGAAGCATCTCAGCCCGTCGATCTCCTCATAGTTCGGATTGATCGGATAGAGCCCGCCCGGATAGCCGTTCTTGCGCAACATTGCGAGCAACCGCCCCGGAATCTTCTCGTGATCGCGCGAGGCGCCGATCAGCGCGATGCTTTTGGGCGCGAAGAAGGAATCGAGCGGATGCGGCATGGGGCGTTCCGTTGTTGTTATTATGAACCACGATATTGAATAGCGGCCATTCGCTCAATCTTTCCCCGTCATCCTGAGAAGCGCGTAGCGCGTCTCGAAGGATGAACGGCCCGGCCGGTGGCCATCGATCCTTCGAGACGCCGCTTCGCGGCTCCTCAGGATGACGGATTAGGGAACGTGTAGCCCGGATGGAGCGCAGCGCAATCCGAGGACGGCTTATCCGCCCACAGCGTAAACCCGGATTTCGCTTCGCTACATCCGGGCTACGAAACTACGCAATCAGGCGAAAGTTCACACTGCACAGAAAGAACTCATCGTCCTTCACCTCGCAGCCCCTGGCTTTCGCGGCATCCAGCACCTTGGCCTTGTCGGCAACCTTGAAGGTCAAGCCGCTCATGATCTCGCTGGCCCCCTTGACGAAGCGGAAGGTGGCATTCGGCAGCTTCACCACGGTACCGTCGGCGGGAATGCCGACGATCCTGCCCCAATGCGCCGCCAACCCTTCGGGGTCGGGACTCTGCATCTCGACCTCGGTCAACGCCAACGTCGTGTCCTTGCGGATCGACTTCTGCCAGTCCGGGCCGGCCGGCGGATATGGCCCCAGCACGTTATCGCTGCCGTCGGTGTGGTTGAACTCGATGAAGACGGCGCGGCAGTCGCGCGGATGCAGTTGCACCCCATGATACGGCGCATGCGTGATCACGTTGGCGGTACGCACGCCGATCGCATTGGCCTTGGCGCCGCGCGCGTCAGGATCTTCGCAAGCGAGAGATCGCCATGTAGCCGCCGCGTCCGCCCGTCTTCTCGATGAAGCGGCCGGCCGCGGTGCCCGGCCCCGGCTGGAACGGCGCGACCACTTCGAGCAGGATCGTATCGACCGGCAGCAGCGCGTTCTCGAGGCCGTATTTGGCGACGTTACCGTCGCGGTAGCAGACATCGAGGCCCATGATCGCAGAGATATCCGCGATCACGGGCGCGAGCTGCGGCGCCACCAGGCAGATCTGCCGCAACCGCATGTACTCGGCCATGTGATTGGTCACGGCTTACTGACCCTGGAAGGTGGGCTTGCGCTTCTCGACGAAGGCCTTTGCCGCTTCCTTGTGGTCGGTGGTCTCGCCGGCACGGGTGTGGTGGATCGCCTCGCCGTCGAAGCAGGCCTCCAGCGTCATGGTCTCGGCATTGTTGATGTTGCGCTTGATGTAGCCGAGCGCCACCGACGGGCCCTGCGCCAGCGAGCGCGCGAGCTCCAGCGCTTCGGCCTCGATATCGGCATCGGGCACCACCTTGGAGACCATGCCGAGATTGTAGGCCTCCTGCGCCGACAGCACCGGCGACATCATGTAGAGCTCGCGCGCCTTGGCGCTGCCGAGCATCTTGGTGAGGAAATAGGTGCCGCCGTAGTCGCCGGAGAAGCCGACCTTGGCGAAGGCGGTGGTGATCTTGCAGGACGCGCTGGCGACGCGCAGATCGCAGGACAGCGCGATCGAGAGCCCGGCGCCGGCCGCAGCACCATCGAGCTGCGCCACCACCGGCTTCGGCATCGTGTGCAGGATCCGCGAGACCTCCATGCCGCGGCGCAGATTGGCCATCTTGGCTTCGAACGGCAGCGGCGCACGGCCTGCCGCCATCGACTTGACGTCGCCGCCGACGCAGAAGGTGCCGCCGGCGCCGCGGATCAGCACCGCCCGCACCTCGGTATCGTCCTGCGCGCGACGCGCGGCCTCCACGAGCCCCTGCGTCATGTCGGGATTGAGCGCATTGCGCCGATCCGGGCGGTTCATGGTGATAGTGAGCAGGCCCTGTTCGAGGGATTGGAGAACCATCTGATTGTCGCTCATGGCGTTTTGCCTTTCGTTGTTTGTTGGTTGTTCCCCGTCGTTCCGGGATGGTGCGCTAGCACCAGACCCGGAACCTCGAGATCCCCGATGCGCAATTGCGCATCTGAGGTGCGATGCTAACGCATCGCCCCGGGATGACTGAGTGACTTCGTCACTCCGTCACTTCTTCACCAGCGGGCAGCGCGACGCCGACAGCGGCTGGAACGCCTGGTCGCCGGGCACGGTCGCGAGCAGCTTGTAGTCGTCCCAGCGACCCTTCGACTCCGAGGGCTTCTTGACCTCGAACAGATACATGTCGTGCACCATGCGGCCGTCTTCACGAATCTTGCCGTTCTTGGCGAACATGTCGTTGATCGGGGTCTCCTTCATCACCTTCATGACGGCGGCGGCATCAGTGGTGCCGGCGGCCTTCACTGCCTGCAAATAATGCAGCACCGAGGAGTAGACGCCGGCCTGGGCCGAGGTCGGCACCCGCTTGGTCCGCTCCATGAAGCGCTTGGTGAACGCGCGGGTGTCGTCATTGAGGTCCCAGTAAAACGCCTCCGCAAGCAGCAGGCCCTGCGCGGTCTCGAGCCCCACACTGTCGATGTCGGTGACGAAAGCCAACAGCGGCGAGATCTTCTGGCCGCCCTTGGTGATGCCGAACTCAGCGCCCTGCTTGATCGCGTTGATGGTGTCGCCGCCGGCATTGGCAAGGCCGATCACCTTGGCTTTCGAGGCCTGTGCCTGCAACAGGAACGACGAGAAATCGGAGGTGTTGATCGGATGCCGGACGCTGCCGAGCACCTTGCCGCCCGACTTCACCACGACATTGCTGGTGTCCTTTTCCAGGTCCTGGCCGAAGGCGTAGTCGGCGGTGAGGAAGAACCAGGTGTCGAGACCGGATTTGACCGCGGCAAGGCCGGTCACATTGGCCTGCGCGAAGGTGTCGAACACGTAGTGCACGGTATAGGGACCGCAGGCCTCGTTGGAGAGACGGATCGAGCCCGGACCGTTGAACATGATGATCTTGCCGCGCGCCTTGGCGATCTCGCCGGCGGCGAGCGCGGTCGCCGAGGCCGCGACGTCGAAGATCATCTCGACACCCTGGTTGTCGATCATGTCGCGGGCGATATTGGCGGCGAGGTCGGCCTTGTTGAGATGGTCGCCGACCACGATCTCGATCTTGCGGCCGAGCACCGTGCCGCCGAAATCCTCCGCCGCCATCTTGGCCGCGGTCTCGCTGCCCGTACCGGTGATGTCGGCATAGAGGCTCGACATGTCGAGGATGCCGCCGAGCTTCAGCGGAGGCTTGTCCTGCGCCAGCGACGCATTCGCCGAGATCGCAAACACACAGGCCAACACGCCGGCCAAAACTCGTCTCATTCATACCCTCCCTGGAGATGCGGACCTCATTGCATCAGGTCCGTTTCGAGGGCGGGATCATGCCGCATGGCCCGCAGTGCAGCAAGCCGCAGCGGCAGTAATCTGTTTTCCGCTAGCCGGAATGACGCCTCGATCAGAGATGGAAGTCAGGCACGGTCTGATACGACGTGCCAGCCGGCAGCCCGAGGAACAGGTACTGCATGCCATAGTGCCCGGCGAACGCCGTGGCGGTCGCGTCCATGATGACATGGCCACCGAGATCGAGATGCAGTTCCGGCCGCGTGATCGACCCGAGCGTATAGGCCGGCACTGTCGTCTCGTTGATGTGCAACGCATCGAACGCCGCCGACACGGCCGACAGCGACGCCGCATTGCCGGCGAGGTCGACCACGCTGGCGCCATTGGCGGCGAAGCCGGTCACCGCCAGCGATGGCGCGCGATCGGTCGACGACACGATGTGATCGAATACCAGCTTCGAGGGATCGCCGAGCAGCGTCGTGGCCGCGGCATCGTAGATCGCGCTGCCGCCGTCGTTCAGCGTCAGTGTCGGCGTGCCGCTGATCACGCGAACCGCCTCGCTGAAGCCGACCGTCAGTTGCACCAGCGCGCCCGGAGACGCAACGCCGCCGGAGGGCGTGGCGGTGATCCCGGTCAGATGGGGCGCAGTCGTGTCGAGGGTGAAGGTCAGGCTGGACGACGCGCTGACATTGCCGGCGGCATCGACCTCCTGCACCGTCACGGAATGCACGCCATCGGTCGTGAACACCGGCGCCACCGCCGAGAAGCCCGACGCGCCGTCGGCCTTGAAGCGCAGCGTGTCGGCAGCATCGGCCTTGTAATAGTCGATCAGCGGATTGCTGGTGATGCGATCGGCACCCGAGACGCCGGTGTCCTGATGCAGAAATAGCGCCGGTACCAAGGGCGCCTTGGTGTCGCCGCTGAAATTGACCGAGCTGCTTGCCGCACCGGCATTGCCGGCGACGTCGGTGTAGCTCGCGCCGGCGACCGACAGGTTTGCCGACAGATAGTTGGTGACATCGGGCGTGAAGATCGCGGTGTAGATATCCTGGCCTGCGCCGTTGAGGCCGACATGAACAAGGTTGCCCATGAAGCCGCCGTGCACGGTGATGTCGCCGAGCCCGAAGCCCGCGACGGCTTCGGAGAAGGTGAACGTCATCAGCGCCGTGTCGCCCGCGTGCAGCACGGTGTGATTGGCCGCCACCGACACCGTCGGCGCATGCGTGTCGCCGCCGATGGTGGCGGTGTTACCAGCCGCACCGGTATTGCCGGCATCGTCGGCATAGCTCGAGGCCGTGACCCGGATCGAGCCCGCCAGCACATCGGTGATATCAGGCGTGAACAGCGCGGTGTAGACGTCCTGGCCCGACACATTGAGCCCGACATGGACCAGGTTGCTCAGGGCACCGCCGGCGACGACGGTATCGCCGATGGCGAAGCCCGCGACATGTTCGGAGAAGGTGAAGGTGACCACCGACGTCTGCCCGGCCAGCACCGTGCTCGGGCTCGCGGCAACCGACACCGTCGGCGCCTTGGTATCGCCGATGAAATTGACGATGTTGCTCGCTGCACCGGCGTTGCCGGCGACGTCGGTATAGCTTGACGCCGTGACCTGCACCGAGCCCGCCTCGGTGTTGCTTTCATCCGGCGTGAAGGCTGCGGTGTAGATGTCCTGGCCCGACGCGTTGATGCCGACATGGACGAGATGGCCGAGCGTCCCGCCATGCACCGTGACGTCACCGAGCGCGAAGCTCGCGACCTCTTCGGAGAAGGTGAATGTCACCAGCGCGGCCTGGCCCGCCAGCAGCGCGCTACGGTCGGCCGCGATCGAGACCGTCGGCGCCAGCGTATCGCCGCCGATCGTGGCGGTGTTACCAGCCGCTCCGGCGTTGCCGGACAGATCGGCATAGCTCGACGCATTGACCTTCACCGAACCGGTCTCGGTGTCGCTGACATCGGGCGTGAAGGTCGCGGTGTAGACATCCTCGCCGGCACCATTGAGCCCGACGTGGACCAAATTGCTCAGCGCGCCGCCATGCACGGTGGTGTCGCCCAGGGCGAAGCCGGACACCGCCTCCGAGAAGGTGAAGGTTGCGACCGAGAGGTCGCCGGCCAGCACCGCGTCGGGATTGAGCGAGACGGAGACGGTCGGCGCCTTGGTATCGCCGGTGAAATTGATCGTGTTGCTGATACCGCCGGCATTGCCGGCCGTGTCGCTGTAGCTCGATGCGTTGACCTGGACCGATCCGGCCTCGATGTTGGTGACATCGGGCGTGAAGGTCGCGGTGTAGATGTCCTGACCGATGCCGTTGACGCCGATATGGACAAGATTACCCAGCGCGCCGCCGCTGACGCTGACATCGCCGAGCGCGAAGCCCGCGACCGCTTCGGAGAAGGTGAAGGTCACCACTGCGGTCTGGCCGGCGAGCAGCGCATTGTGGTCCGCCGAAACCGACACCGTCGGCGCCCTGGTATCGCCGGTGAAATTGACCGCGTTGCTCGACGAACCGGAATTGCCGGCGACGTCGCTATAGCTTGAGGTGTTGACCTGCACCGAACCCGCTTCGGTGTTGGTCACGTCGGGTGTGAAGGTCGCGGTGTAGACGTCGTGGCCGGAGCCATCGACGCCGACATGGGTGAGATTATCCAGCGTGCCGCCGCTGACGGTGACGTCGCCCAGCCCGAAGCCGGTGACGGCCTCGGAGAAGCTGAAAGTCACGACTGTAGTATCGCCGGCCGCGAGCCTGCTGTGATCGGCAGTGACCGACACCGTCGGCGCCTTGGTGTCGCCTGAGAAATTGATCGCACTGCTGGCCGCGCCGGCGTTTCCAGCCGCGTCCGTATAGCTAGCCGCGTTGACCTGCACCGAACCCACCTCGGAATTGGTCACGTCAGGCGTAAAGGTCGCGGTGTAGATGTCCTGGTGCGCGGCGTTGAGGCCGACATGGATAAGGTTATCAAGCGTGCCGCCGCTCACCGTCGTGTCCGCAAGCGCGAAGCCCGTGACCGCCTCGGAGAAGGTGAAGGTGACGATCGAACTCTGCCCGGCCAGCAGCGACGTCGAGCTTGCCGCGACCGATACCGTCGGCGCGACCCCGTCGATCACCAGATGCAGATCGGTCGCCGCATGGGTGACGTCGGCGTCCTGGCCGCCGGGATCCTTGATCGTGCCGCCGTTGAGCGACAGGCTCTGCACCTGAAGATCAGAGCTGCTGTCGCCGTCCTGCACCGTGTAGCTGAACACGAGTGCCTGCGAGCCGCTGCCGCTGACATAGGTCGCGGCCTTGCCGTCGCTGAGCAGCAGTTCCGGCGCACCGGTCACGGTCACCGCATTGCTGAAATTGACCGTGATGGTCACCACCTTGCCGGTATTGAGCAGCGTCAGGTGACCGGTCGTGTCCGCGGTCAGCGAAGCAATGCTGGCCTGCGACCTGATCTCGAGGTGCGGCGTGGCCGAACCATCCGAGGCGAGGCTCAGCGAGCCGAAGGTGGCGCCCGCGCCGAAACCCAGATGCAGCGAGGCGAGCGTGCTGCCACTGCCGCTCTTCACCGTCAATATGCCGTTCGCATAGGCCAGCGTCGCCGTCGCGTCATAGGCGAGATTGCTGAAATCGATGGTATCGCCGCCGGCAAAGCCGGTGATCGACGTGCCGAACGAGGTGCCGGAGAATGCCGCGGCATCGAGCACGAGCTTCTCGGTAGAGCCGTCCGTGAACGCAATCGCTCCGGTTCCGGCCGCACCGCTCGCTGCGAGCTCGAGGATCGAGCCCTTAATGACGGTGCCGCCCGAATAGGTGTTGTGCGCGGACAGCACGAGCCGTCCACCGCCGGTCACTTCCACGTCGCCGGGCGTCGCGCCGTCGGAGATGACGCCGCTCTGGGTGACGGTCTGGCCGGCCGCGACGTTGAAGACCGGATCACCGGCGACGGTGATGTTGCGGGTCTGCGTAAAACCGTCGGTGAAGCTGATGCCGGTGCCGTCGCCGAGCTTCAGCACGTTGGTCACCGCGCCGAGATTGACGTTGGCGGAGATCGACACCCGTGTGCCGGCGCCGCTGACCGTGGTGTTGCCGGTGTAGGTGTTGTTGCCGCCGAGGATGACGGTGCCGCCGCCGCTAACCACGAGACCGCCGACGCCCGCATTGGCGCCGGTGCCGCCACTGCCGCTCTGGTCCGCGATATCGCTGGCGACCGTCAGCGTCTGGCCGCTGGCCGGTGCGAAGCTGAGATTGTTGGTGCCCTGGATGAAGATGCCTGAGCCGTATGCAGATCCGCTGGCCTGGCCGGCGCCATTGGTGCCGCCCTTGACCGCGTTGAAGCCGGAATCGTTCGAGAGCGAGCCGCCCTTGATGGTCAACGAGCCGCCTTGCTGAACGAAGACGGTGCCACCAGCGCCAAGGCCGCCACCGCCACCCGCCGTGCCACCACCGCCGCCGAAGCCACCGAGCCCGCTGACGCCACCACCGCCGCCGAAGCCGCCATTGCCGCCATAGCCGCCACCACCACCGAAGCCACCATTGCCGAACGCCCCGCCGCCACCGCCGTAGCCACCATTGCCGCCGTCGATTGCGTTGCCGCCGCCGACGCCACCGCCGGTACCGTGCGCGCGGTTGTTGTTGCCGAGGAAGCCACCCGCGCCGCCGCCGCCGCCATTGGCGCCGCCCGTTCCGCCATACCAGTAAAGCATGGTCCCGCCTCCGAACGGGATCAGGTAGCCGTCGACGCCTTTGCCGCCCCCCGCGGCGCCGGGAACGATCCCAGCGGCCCCGTTCTGGAATGCAGCGGAGTTCGCACCCTGCGCGTGAAGGCCGATGCCGCCACCGCTGCTGTTGCCGCCACGACCGCCCATGCCGCCACCACCGCCGAAGCCGTCGAGGTTGGCGTTGCTCGCGGTGCTGCCGGTTCCGCCATTGCCGCCGATCGCGGCACTGTTGTGAAACACGACATTGTCGAGCGTGGCGCTGCCGTTCGCCGAGACGAACAGCGCACCGCCGAGCCCGGCGCCACCGCCGCCGCCGCCCTGGATGACGCCGCCGCCGGCCGCCACCGTGTTCTGGATGGTCAGGTTCTCGAGATTGACGTTGCCGGCATAAACGAAGAACCCGCGCTGGGCGTTGAGGCCGTCAATCGTGTAGGCGCCGCCGTGACCATCGCTGCCGTTGATGGTGACGCTCGACCCGCTCAAGAGATTGAGCGCGTACAGCTCCGACGAGAGGCTGAAGCTGGCGGTGATGTTGATGGTGTAGTTGGCATTCGGCGCGGCGTTCTGGCCGCCGGAATCCATCTGCAGGATGGCTGCGTTGAGCTCGGTGACGTTCGAGACATTGAAGACGCGCGTCGACACAAGCTGCACGATCGTGCCGCCATTCGCATCCTGCGAAAGCTGGAAGCGGGCGCCGCCGTCGAGCCCGTTCACCGTCAACGTATCCGTCACCGTGCCGTTCGAGACCGTGAGGACGTTGCCGGAAAGACTGACGGTGTTGAGCGAGGTGTTCTGGGCGTTGTAGTGCAGCCCGGTCAGGTCGATGGACTGGCCGGGATTGAAGTTGGAGATGCTGTTGGTGAACGCGTTGCCGGTCAGCGCGGCATCGTCGATCTTCAGCGTGCTGGCGAGTCCTGTCGTGAACGAGATATTGCCGGTGCCGGCTGCGCCGGCCGTGGTCAGCCATACCGTGCCGGAATAGATCGTCGTGCTGCCATAGCTGTTGGCATGGCTGAGCACGAATGTGCCGCCGCCGTCGATTCCGAGATTGCCGCCGCCACTGATCAGGGCGGTATCGGTGACGGTCGCGCCGGTCCCGACCGTCAAAACCGAGTTGCCGCCGACCACGATCGCGTCGTCAAAGGTTCCGCCCGTCGTCAACCCAAGGTGCCCACCGCTCAGGTTGAGCGTCCCGGTCAGCCCCGCGAGCTGGCCAAGCCCGAGTTGCAAGGTGCCTGCGCCCGACAGCGTGAACGTGCCGGAGCCGCTGATCGCGCCAGAGTCGGCGATCGTGCCGGACGAGATGTCGAAGGTGCCGCCATTGGCGGTGACCTGGATGCCGTGCGTGAAAGTGTAGCCGCCGGTCGTGGTCAGCGTGCCGCCGTTGAGGATCAGTGCGCCGGCCGAGCCGCCGATATTGTTGTCGGCGGTGATCGAGAGCGTATTGCCGGCATCGATCTGGGTGCCGCCGACATAGCTGTTGGCGCCGGTCAGCGTCAGCGTGCCGCCGCCGGAAATCTGCAACTTGCCGGTCGTGCCGGCACCGCTGATTCCCTTCTCGTCCGCAATCGTGTCGGCGATCGTCAGCGTGGTGACGGTCTGCAATCCCTCGAAGACCGTGGAAACGGTGTGCGTCGGCGTGACGACCATCGTGCCCTGGATGAAGATGTCGCCATAGGCCGAGCCGTTGCTCGCGCCATTCGCGCCAGTGCCGCCGGTCTCGGTGGCACCGGACAGGGTGCCGCCGATCACGGTCAGCTTGCCGCCTTGCTGGACGAAGATATCGCCGCCGGCGCCGAGACCGCCGCCACCGCCGCCGGCGAGCGAGCCATTGCCCGCGCCGAAGCCGCCGCTGCCGGGCGTGCCGTTCGACCCGCCGCCACCACCGCCGAAGCCGCCATTGCCGCCGGTGTGCGCGTAGCCGCTGCCATTGCCGGATCCGCCGCCACCGCCGGCGAACCCGCCATTGCCGCCGCCATAAATGCCGCCGCCGCCACCGCCACCGACGCCACCTGCACCGCCGAAGCCGATCAGCGTGCCCGAAGGGCCGCCGCCCACCGAGTTGCCGCCACCGATGCCACCGCCGCCGCCGCCGACGCCGCCGGCACCACCGCCACCATTTGCGCCGCCGGAGGCATGCGCGCCGTAGCCGATGCCGCCATAATTGTCGGCGCTCTGTCCGCCGCCTGGACCGACGACGGTCGCCGGCGTGCCGCTCGAGCCCTGCGCGCCTGTTGAAGGATGCTGGCTATCAGAGCCGGCTTCGCTGTAACCGTTCGCGCCATTGCCGTGGTCGCCATAATAGTCGTGACCGCCGAAACCGCCGCCACCGCCGCCGCCGCCATTGCCACTGCCGCCGTCGGCACCGATGCCGCCGCCACCGCCGCCGCCACCGGCAGGATCGACCGCACCGCCATCGCCGCCCTTCGCGGTGTTACTGCCGAAATTGACATTGTCGAGCGTGACGTCGGCGTTCTGCCCGACGAACAGGCCGCCGCCGAGGCCTGCACCGCCGCCGCCACCGCCGACCCCGCCATTGCCGCCGCTCGCAACCGCATTGATGATGGTGAGATTCTTGAACGTCACCTTGCCTGAGGTGACGACAAAGCCCTGATAGCCGCGCGCGTCGATGACGTCGCTGTAATCCTGCCCGCCGAGCTGATTGTTGTAGTCGGAGTTGCCGTCGAAGGTGAGCGTCGAACCGTTCATCAGGTTGATGGCCGGCAGATCGTCGAGCAGCTGCAACGTGCGCGCGCCTGACGAGAGCGAGAAGTTGATGACGTAATCGGTGTTCGCCGCAGCGAAGCCGCCGCCGACGCTGATCGCCGAGATCGCGTTGTAGAGCTGGGTGTAATCGTGGAGGGGATCGCTGGTCGTCAGCGTGAGAACAACTGGGTTCGACACAAGGACCTCGGCAATAGGATTGAGCGACCGCAATCGATCGCTGTTTCTAAAAATTGCCGAATAGTTATCGTGCGCCGCAAATCATTGGCAATAATAACGAATTCTCATTCCGCGCACGGAGTTGAGATGGTCAATGGGTAAGGTTGACGGGCGCGCGGACCGCGTCGCGCGCGATTGGATGGCCATTTTCGTCACGGCAAGGGACATGCGAGGTGTGTTTGTCCCGTCGCGGCCACGCATCGATGTGAAACCAGCGGCGCGTGCATGCGCGCGATGAGAAGCGCTCGGAAAATTTGTTCGCTGAATCAAGGTGCCCAACGGGTGTCGTTTCGCTTGTGGCTCCGCGACGATCTTTCCGTCAGACTGCCTCTGTTGGCGGCCGCCGCTCGGAACAGAGCGCGCCGGAGTGAAGAGTGCAGCATGACGCTTCCACACGATCGAGCATGGCGACGCCGTTCGCGGACGGTGACGATGACAGTATGCGCGCTCGCAATCGTCGCATGCATCGAACCTGCCGATGCAATTTCGAGATTCAGGGCGAAGGGCGCGTCGCGGCTATCATCGATGCCCGCAGCCTTCGGCTCGACGACGGCCGTGAGGTCCGGCTTGCCGGCATCGAGGTGGCGGACAGGACGAAGGCCATGGCAGCGCTGTCGGCACGGCTGGTCGGCCGCGAGGTGACGCTGCGCGGGCAGGACGACACGCCGGACCGCTACGGCCGGCAACCGGCCTACGCCTTCGTCGAAGGTGAGGGGCTGCCCGTGCAGACCGAACTGCTGCGTCAGGGCCTCGCGCTGGTGTCGTCCGAGGTCGCCGACAAGGACTGCGCCGCGGCGCTGATGGCGGCGGAGGGCGAGGCACGGGCGGCCCGGTCGGGAACCTGGGCCGAGGCCAGTGTCATAAAAAACGCCGAAAGTCCGGACGATATTTTGGCCGGGATCGGGCGTTTTATGGTGGTCGAGGGCAGGGTTTTGTCGGTGCGCCAGGCCGGGGCGACGACCTACCTGAATTTCGGCCGAAACTGGACTCGGGACTTTGCTCTGACTATTTCAAGGCGCATAGTCCCTGCGTTCGAAGCGGCCGGGCTTGCGCCCAAGTCTCTGGAAAATCGCAGGATTCGTGTACGAGGCTGGGTGGAAGCACGACGTGGGCCGCGAATCGAACTGCTCCGGGTGGGGCAGATTGAAGTGCTCGGCGGGAACTAGGGGGCCTTTGGCCACACCCCGGCCGACTCACGGGACAATTTGCGAGTTTTGGACGTGATGGTGCGCGCAGGACGGCGTGAAAATGGGACTGGCCGCCGGCTTTCGGCTGCGCCGGTGCTCGTCTGCGCCGCCCTGACGCTGTCGGCCTGCGGCAATGTCGGCCGATTCGAGCAGGTCACCCCGACTGCGGCGGCGGCGCCGGTGAAGCCGAACCGGGTGGTGCAGCAGACGCCCAACAGCGAGCGCGAGCATGAGCGCATCCTGTCGTCCTATGGCGGCGCCTATGACGACCCGAAGCTCGAGGCGCTGATCAGCAAGACCGTCGAGCGGCTGGTCGCCGCTTCCGAGCGGCCCGACCAGGCCTACAAGGTGACGATCCTCAACTCCGGCGCGGTCAACGCCTTCGCGCTGCCGACCGGCCAGCTCTACGTCACGCGCGGCCTGATCGCGCTCGCCAGCGACACCTCGGAGCTCTCCTCGGTGCTGAGCCACGAGATGGCGCATGTGCTGGCCAAGCACGCCGCGATGCGCGAGGACCAGGCGCGCCAGGCGGCGGTGGTGACGCGCGTCGTCACCGACATGAGCACCGATCCCGATCTCACGGCGCTTGCGCTCGCCAAGACCAAGCTGACACTGGCGAGCTTCTCGCGGCAGCAGGAGTTCGAGGCCGACGGCATCGGCGTCGGCATCGCCGCCCGCGCGCATTTCGATCCCTACGGCGCGGCGCGTTTCCTGACCGCGATGGAGCGCAATGCCGCGCTCAAGATCGGCAAGACTGCGCTCGATCCGCGCGCGCAGGATTTCACCTCGTCGCATCCGGCGACGCCGGAGCGCATCAACAATGCGCAGACCACCGCGCGGCAATATTCATCGCCGGAGAGCAACGATCGCGACCGCGAGACCTATCTCGCCGCGATCGACAACATCGTCTACGGCGAGGATCCCAGCGAAGGCTTCGTCCGCGGCCGCCGCTTCCTGCATCCGAAGCTCGGCTTCACCTTCACCGCGCCCGATAATTTCACGCTCGACAACACCGCGCAGGCGGTGATCGGCGTGCGCGAAGGCGGCAGCCAGGCGATGCGCTTCGACGTGGTGCGGGTGCCGGCCGAGCAGTCGCTCGGCGACTATCTGAATTCCGGCTGGATGGAGGGCGTCGAGAAGTCCTCGACCGAGGACCTCACCATCAACGGCTTTCCGGCGGCCTCGGCCACCGCGCATGGCGACCAGTGGCAGTTCAAGGTCTATGCGCTGCGCTTCGGCAGCGACGTCTACCGCTTCATCTTCGCCGCCAAGCAGAAATCCACCGAGAGCGAGCGCAACGCACGCGAGACCGTCAATTCATTCCGTCGCCTGACGCTCGACGAGATCCAGGCCGCGCGCCCGCTGCGCATCAAGGTGATCAACGTGCAGCCCGGCGACACCGTGGAATCGCTGTCGCACCGCATGGCCGGCGTCGATCATCCGGCCGAGCGCTTCCGCGTGCTCAATGGCCTCGACGCCCACGCCCAGGTCAAACCGCGCGACCGCGTCAAGATCGTGGTGGATTGAGGCGGTAGAGAACCGTAGCCCGGATGCAGCGTTGCGCAATCCGGGGACGTGCGTCCGCGAAGAGAAGATCCCGGATTACGCTGCGCTCCATCCGGGCTACAAGCAACCCTACTTCGCCCTCTCCTTGAGGAAGGCGATGATGTCGGCGCGATCCCTGGGATCCTGAACCTCGTAGAACATCTTGGTGCCCGGGACCATCGCGTCCGGATCGGTCAGCCATTTGTCGAGATTCTCCTCGGTCCACACGATCTTCGAATTCTTCAGCGCCGGCGAATAATTATAGCCCGCGACCGAACCGGCGAGGCGGCCCACCACGCCCTTATGCATCGGGCCGACGTCGTTCTTCTCGATCGAATGGCAATCGCCGCAGCCCTGGTACAGCGTGGCGCCGCGTGCCGGATCGCCCGCCGCGCGGGCGCTGTTCAGCGCGAGCAGGATCGCGATGGCCGCCATCGCGGCGATTTTGGCGCGCCGCGGCGCCAGCGCGCCGGCGATCGAACGAATGGTCATTCCGGGTCTCCTGTTTGCCACCACAACAGGAGCCGCCGCGCTGCCATTCTATTCCCTGCCGCCCGGCCGTCATTGCACTGGACGCCGGCCGCTGGGATCGCCGACAATCATGCCTCGTGTTGAAGTTTTTTGCCGCCCCCGCGGAATAATTGCGCGGCCCCGTCGATCTTGATTGCGGCTGCCACCTCCGCAGCCGCGCCGCGCTATTGGAGCATCCCCAGTGTTTCAGACCAGGTTCGGCGCCGTCGCTCGACTTGCCGAACTCGGGTGCGTGCTTGCTGCGCTCACACTCGCAGCAGCCACCGCCGCGCGCGCGGACGGCTGTCCCAAACCGAGCGACGAAATTGCGACCGACCGGCCCGACGTCACCAATTCCAGTATCGTCGTGCCGGTCGGGAGCCTGCAGAACGAGAACGGCGTCAACCTGACCGGCCGCGACGGTGGCCGCAGCATCGACGGCAGCAACAGCCGCTGGCGGCTCGGGATTGCGCCCTGCCTCGAAGTACTGGTCGACCTGCCGAGCTATGTCGGCACGCTGAAATCGCCGGGCGCCTCCGGCTTCTCCGACGTCGCGCCGGCCATCAAATGGCAGATCAGCCCGGTGCCCGGGAAGATCGACCTCTCGATCACGGCCGGCGTCGCGTTGCCGACAAGTGCTGCTGTTATCGCCGGCCGCGGCGCGCAGCCCTATATTCAATTGCCATGGTCATGGGAGCTGCATGAGGGCTGGGGCGTCAGCGGCATGTTCACGGAATTCTTCCGTCCGGCCGAACCGACCGGCCAGCACATGTCGGAGGCGACGTTCGTGGTCGAGAAGAAACTGACCGAGCGGATCAGCGTGTTCACCGAATATGTCGGCGACTATCCCGACGGCGCGCGGCCGACCCAGCTGGTCAATTCCGGCGGCATGTACAAGATCACACCGACCCAGCAGCTCGACTTCCACATCGCGTTCGGGCTCAACCGCAACTCGCCGAACTACGTTGTCGGCTTAGGCTATTCGTTTCGCGTCGATGGATTATTCCGCTAGCCTGAGATTCGCAGCCCGGATGGAGCGCAGCGCAATCCGGGGGCAGAACGGTCCGCGGTCAAGGTGGCCCCGGATTTCGCTTCGCTCCATCCGGGCTACAAGACGAGGGAAACTGCGCGAGCAGTCTAATTCACTTCCGCTTCGCGCAGGCCGCTGAGCCACAGCGCCAGCAGCGTCCACACCGCCCCCGACAACAGGTACGCGCCGGCCGAGATCAGGCCGAAATGCGTCGCCAGCAAGAGCGCGGCCAGCGGCGCGAAGCCGGCGCCGAACAGCCAGGCGAAATCCGAGGTCAGCGCGGAAGCCGTGTAGCGATAGTTGCGCGCGAAGTTCGAGGCGATCGCGCCCGACGACTGGCCGAACGACAGGCCGAGCAGCACGAAGCCGAGCACCATGTAGACGGTCTCACCGAACGCGCCGGCGTCGAGCAGCTGCGGGGCAAAGCCGCTATAGACCGCGATCGCGACCGCCGAGCCCAGCAGCAGCGGCTTGCGCCCGACGCGATCGGCGATCATGCCGGAGGCGACGATCGCCGCGACGCCGACCATGGCGCCGATCATCTCGATGATCAGGAAGCGCACCGGGCTTTCCTTGGTGAACAGGAACACCCAGGACAGCGGAAACACCGTGACCATGTGGAACAGGGCGAAGCTCGCCAGCGGCGCGAACGCGCCGAGCAGGATGTTGCGGCCTTCCTGCGCGACGGTCTCGCCGACCCGCGCCGGCTCGAGGTCGCGGCTTTCGAACAGCTCGGAATATTCATCGGTCGCCACCATGCGCAGCCGCGCGAACAGCGCCACCACGTTGATGGCGAAGGCGACGAAGAACGGATAGCGCCAGCCCCAATCGAAGAAATCATCCGCCGACAGGTTGCCGGCGAAAAACGCGAACAGCGCGCTCGCCACGATCAGCCCGAGCGGCGCGCCGAGTTGCGGCACCATCGCGTACCAGCCGCGCTTGTTCGCCGGCGAATTCATCGCGAGCAGCGAGGCGAGGCCGTCCCACGCGCCGCCCCAGGCAATGCCCTGCAGGACGCGCGCGGCGGCGAGCAGCCAGATCGCCGCAACGCCGATCGTATCGTAGCCGGGCAGGAAGGCGAGCGCGACCGTCGCGGTGCCGAGCAGGAACAGCGCGGTGACGAGCTTGGCGCCCTTGCCGTGGCGGCGGTCGACCGCCATGAAGATGACGGTGCCGAGCGGCCGCGCGGCGAAGGCCAGCGCGAAGATGCCGAAGGAATAGAGCGTGCCGGTCAATTCATTGGCGAACGGGAACACCAGCTTCGGGAACACGATCACCGAGGCGATCGCGTAGACGAAGAAGTCGAAGAACTCCGAGGTGCGTCCGATGATGACGCCGATGGCGATCTCGCCGGGTTTCGCCTGCCCGTGACCTGATGTGGTCGGGGTGCCGTGAGCCATTGCTGGGGCCTGTGCCATCGCCGGAGAACCGTCCTTTGGAGCCTGATCCGGGAAACCGAAGAACGGTTTTCCGAACCAATCATGCTCGAACAAGATGAGGCCACGGGCAGACTTTGCCACGCGGTCCACCTCACCTTCTGACCGCCTATCCCGCAGTGCAACATTGGACAAATTGTCCAATGTCAACTTTGCTGCATCGCAGCTACCCCTTGGCCGAACTCATGAAATTCAAGTGGGGTGAGCCGTGCGCGCCTTGAAATTATTGGCCTTATTGCCGTTCGCGGCGCTCCTTGGCGGGTGCGATTTCGTCGTCCTGGCGCCTGCCGGCGACATCGCCGCCCAGCAGCGCGACCTCGTCGTGATCTCTACCGTCCTGATGCTGATCATCGTGCTTCCGGTAATGGCGCTGACCGTGTTCTTCGCCTGGCGCTACCGCCAGTCCAACACCCAGGCGCCCTACGAGCCGGACTGGGATCACTCCACCCAGCTCGAGCTGGTGATCTGGTCGGCACCGCTTCTGATCATCATCTGCCTCGGCGCGCTGACCTGGATGGGCACCCATCTGCTCGATCCCTACCGCTCGCTCGGCCGCATCGCCGCCGACAAGCCGATCGAGAGCAAGGACGCCCCGCTCAATGTCGAGGTGGTCGCGCTCGACTGGAAGTGGCTGTTCATCTACCCGGATTACGGCGTCGCCGCGCTCAACGAGCTTGCGGCGCCCGTCGACCGCCCGATCCGCTTCCGCATCACGGCCTCCTCCGTGATGAACTCGTTCTACATCCCAGCTCTCGCCGGCCAGATCTACGCCATGCCCGGGATGGAGACCAAGCTGCACGCTGTCGCCAACAAGCCCGGCACCTTCCGCGGCTTCTCCGCCAATTACAGCGGCGCCGGCTTCTCCGGCATGCATTTCGATTTCAAGAGCCTGTCGAACGCCGATTTCGACAAGTGGATCGCGACCGCCAAGGCCAGCGCCAACATGCTCGGCCGCACCGATTATCTCCAGCTCGAACGTCCGAGCGAGAACGATCCGGTCCGGCTCTATCGCTCGGTCGATCGCGATCTCTACAAGGCGATCCTCAACATGTGCGTCGAGCCCGGCAAGATGTGCATGAGCGAGATGATGGCGATCGACGCCAAGGGCGGCTTGGGACGCGAAGGCTTCAGCAACACGCTGCCGCTGACTTACGACGAATACGCCCGCCGCGGCGCGCCGCTCGGCTCCGAGCCGACCTTCGTCGCCGGCATCTGCTCGATGGACGAGATCAAGGATGCGCCGTCGCGCGAGGTCACCGCGCCGCTCGATCTGACGCCGCTGCGCGGCTTCGGGCTGAAGCGCCCGCCGTTCTCGCCGGCTCACCCGTCATCGACATCCCTGCTGCTCGGCCAGCGTCCGAAATCAGAGTCCTGAGGAGGACCGCATGAATCCCGATCTCGTCAAGATGATCTTCGGCCGCCTCAATCTCGAAGCGCTGCCGATCCATGAGCCGATCCTGGTCGGCACCTTCGCGGTGGTCGCAACCGGCGGGCTGGCGCTGTTCGCCCTCGTCACCTACTTCCGGCTCTGGAGCTATCTGTGGCGCGAATGGTTCACCACCGTGGACCACAAGCGCATCGGCATCATGTACATGATCCTCGGCATCGTGATGCTGCTGCGCGGCTTCGCGGACGCGCTGATGATGCGCCTGCAGCAGGCGATCGCCTTCAACGGCTCCGACGGCTACCTCCCCGCCCATCACTACGACCAGGTCTTCACCGCCCACGGCGTGATCATGATCTTCTTCGTGGCGATGCCGCTGGTCACCGGCCTGATGAACTACGTGGTGCCGCTGCAGATCGGCGCCCGCGACGTCTCGTTCCCCTTCCTCAACAATTTCAGCTTCTGGATGACGGTCGGCGGCGCGGTGCTGGTGATGATGTCGCTGTTCGTCGGCGAATTCGCCCGCACCGGCTGGCTCGCCTACCCGCCGCTGTCGAACATCGGCTACAGTCCTGACGTCGGCGTCGACTATTACATATGGGGACTCCAGGTCGCCGGCGTCGGCACCACGCTATCGGGCATCAACCTGGTCTGCACCATCGTCAAGCTGCGCGCGCCCGGCATGACGATGATGAAGATGCCGGTGTTCACCTGGACCTCGCTCTGCACCAACGTCCTGATCGTCGCCTCCTTCCCGGTGCTGACCGCGGTGCTGGCGCTGCTGTCGCTCGACCGTTACGTCGGCACCAACTTCTTCACGAACGATTTCGGCGGCAACCCGATGATGTACGTGAACCTGATCTGGATCTGGGGCCATCCCGAGGTCTACATCCTGGTGCTGCCGGCGTTCGGCATCTTCTCCGAGGTGACCGCGACGTTCTCCGGCAAGCGGCTGTTCGGCTACACGTCGATGGTCTACGCCACCGTCGTCATCACCATCCTGTCCTACCTGGTCTGGCTGCACCACTTCTTTACGATGGGCTCCGGCGCCAGCGTCAACTCGTTCTTCGGCATCACCACCATGATCATCTCGATCCCGACGGGCGCGAAGATGTTCAACTGGCTGTTCACGATGTATCGCGGCCGCATCCGCTTCGAGCTGCCGATGATGTGGACGGTGGCGTTCATGCTGACCTTCGTGATCGGCGGCATGACCGGCGTGCTGCTCGCGGTGCCTCCGGCCGATTTCGTGCTGCATAACAGCCTGTTCCTGATCGCGCATTTCCACAACGTGATCATCGGCGGCGTGCTGTTCGGCCTGTTCGCCGGCATCAACTACTGGTTCCCGAAGGCGTTCGGCTTCAGGCTCGATCCGTTCTGGGGCAAGCTGTCGTTCTGGTTCTGGGTCTCCGGATTCTACTTCGCCTTCATGCCGCTCTATGTGCTCGGCCTGATGGGCGTGACCCGAAGGCTCCGCGTGTTCGACGATCCGTCCTTGCAGATCTGGTTCGTGATCGCGGCGTTCGGCGCCTTCCTGATCCTGCTCGGCATCGGTGCGATGCTGGTGCAGTTCGCGGTCAGCATCCTCCGGCGCGAACAGCTCAAGGACACCACCGGCGATCCCTGGAACGCGCGCACGCTGGAATGGGCGACCTCCTCGCCGCCGCCGGACTACAACTTCGCCTTCACGCCCGTGGTCTACGACAACGACGCCTGGTGGGACATGAAGCGCCGCGGCTACAGGCGCCCGCTGACCGGCTTCAAGCCGATCCACATGCCGTCCAACACCGGCACCGGCGTCATCCTCGCCGGGTTCGCGACGGTGATGGGATTCGCGCTGATCTGGTACATCTGGTGGCTCGCCGCCGTCAGCTTCGTTGCGCTGCTCGCGGTCGCGATCGGCCACACCTTCAACTATCACCGCGACTTCCACATCCCGGCGGATGAGGTGGTGCGGACTGAAGACGCGCGGACACGCGTTCTTGCCGCGGGAGCCCAGTCATGAGCGTAGCGACGACCATCACCACTCAAGACTCCGAGCCCGTCTTCCACGTCGTCGACGAGCACGATCATCCGGAAGGCGCCAGCACCATGCTGGGCTTCTGGATCTACCTGATGAGCGACTGCCTCATCTTCGCGATGCTGTTTGCGACCTATGGCGTGCTCGGCGGCAGCTATGCCGCCGGCCCGTCGCCGAAGGACCTGTTCGACCTCAAGCTGGTCGCGCTCAACACCACGATGCTGCTGCTCTCCTCGATCACCTACGGCTTCGCCATGCTGACGATGGAGAAATCGAAGATCGGCCAGACCCAGCTCTGGCTCGCGATCACCGGACTGTTCGGTCTCGCCTTCCTCGGCATCGAGCTCACCGAGTTCGCCCACATGATCCATGAGGGCGCCACGCCGCAGCGCAGCGCCTTCCTGTCGTCGTTCTTCACGCTGGTCGGCACCCACGGCCTGCACGTCACCTTCGGCCTGGTCTGGCTGATGACGCTGATGGTGCAGACCGCGCGGTTCGGCCTCACCACCGCCAACCGGCGCCGGCTGATGTGCCTGTCGATGTTCTGGCACTTCCTCGACGTGGTCTGGATCGGCGTCTTCACCTTCGTCTACCTCCTGGGAATGCTGCGATGACAACAAAAGCTCACGCCGAAGCTCATGCCCTCGAAGCCAATGCCGGACACGGCCATGACGATCATGGCGGCGCCGCTCACGGCTCGCTGAAGAGCTATCTGATCGGCTTCGGCCTTTCGGTCGTCCTCACCGCCATTCCGTTTTGGCTGGTGATGACCGGCACCATCGCCGACAAGGCGGTCACCGCCCTGATCGTGCTGGTGCTGGCGGCGGTGCAGATTGTGGTTCACATGATCTACTTCCTCCACATGAACACGCGGTCCGAGAACGGCTGGACCATGATGGCCATGATCTTCACCGTGGTCATGGTGGTGATCGCGCTGACCGGCTCGCTGTGGGTCATGCATCACCTCAACATCAACATGATGCCGATCCACGACATGAGCCAGATGCCGTGACGGTGCGATCTGCCAGACCACCGCTGGTGCTGCTCACGCTCGGCATGCTGGGCGTGGTGCTGCTGAGCGCGCTCGGCGTCTGGCAGATCGAACGCCGGACCTGGAAGCTGGCGCTGATCGAACGGGTCGAGCAGCGCATGCATGCGGCAGCGGTCGCGCCGCCGCCGCCATCGTCATGGCCCGCGGTCACGGCCGCCAGCGACGAATATCGCCGCGTCACCCTGAGCGGCACGTTCCTCAATGCCGACGAGACGCTGGTGCAGGCCGTGACGGCCGAAGGCCCCGGCTTCTGGGTGCTGACGCCGCTGCAGATGGCCGACGGAACCACGGTGCTGGTCAATCGCGGCTTCGTTCCGCCCGACCGGCGCGATCCCGCCACACGGCGCGACGGCGCCCCGCAGGGCCGGGTCAATCTCACCGGGTTGTTGCGGATTTCGGAGCCGAAGGGCGGTTTCCTGCGCAGCAACGACCCTGCGGCGGGCCGCTGGTATTCGCGCGACGTCGCCGCGATCGCCGCCGCGCACGGATTGTCGCACGTCGCCCCCTATTTCATCGATGCCGATGCGACGCCGAATCCCGGCGGCAGCCCCCTCGGCGGGCTCACGATCGTGCGGTTTCCCAACAACCACCTGATTTACGCGCTGACATGGTTTGCGCTGGCCTTTATGCTGGCGGGCGCGCTCCTGCGCATCGTCGGCAGGAGCCGCGCCGGCGCCTCCGATCCAGGGTGGAGTTCAAGACGCGCCGCCGTGCGCCGCTTGGTCGGCGCAGCCCGCAACCTGTCTCGCGACCCAGGCCCAGATGCTCGAGCGCACATCGGATCCGCATGAGGAAAATGCCGCGACAGGCACGGCTGTGATGCCGTCTGCCGCAGGCGCGGCCACCGGCATCCCGTTCGATCTCGCAAGCCCCGCCGACATCGCCACCAACCGCAAGAACATGGCCCTGCTGGTCCAGCTGCGCTGGATCGCCGTGATTGGCCAGATCGCCACCATCGGCTTCGTCCAGTTCTGGATGGGCATCGCGCTGCCGCTGCTGCCGCTCGCCGCCGTGATCTCCGGGCTCGTCGCGCTCAATGTCGTCAGCCTGCTGTGGCTGCGCTACCGCGCCGACATCAACAACCGCGAGCTTTTGGTCGCGCTGGCGCTCGACGTCGCGGCGCTGACCGCCCTGCTCTATCTCAGCGGCGGCGCGACCAATCCCTTCACCTCACTCTATCTGCTGCAGGTGACGCTCGGCGCGGTGCTGCTCGATGCGCCCTCGACCTGGTCGCTGGTGGCGCTGGTCTGCATGAACTTCGCCTGGCTGACCAGCTACTACCGGCCGCTGGAGCTGCCGCAGCAGGGCTTCGCTGACGCCTTCAACCTGTACATCGCCGGCACCTTCATCGGCCTCGTGCTCGACGCCGTGCTGCTCGTGGTGTTCATGACCCGGATCAACCGCAATCTGCGCGACCGCGACCTGCGCCTCGCGGCGATGCGCCAGCATGCCACCGAGCAGGATCATATCGTCCGGATCGGCCTGTTGGCTTCCGGCGCCGCGCATGAACTCGGCACGCCGCTCGCCTCGCTCTCGGTCATCCTGGGCGACTGGCGCCGGATGCCTGCGCTCGCCTCCGACCCCGAACTGTCGCAGGACCTCGGCGAGATGGAGATCTCGGTGCAGCGCTGCAAGTCGATCGTGACCGGCATCCTGCTCTCAGCCGGCGAAGCCCGCGGCGAAGGCTCCTCGCCGACCACCGTCGCGGCATTCCTGAGCACGCTGGTCGAGGAGTGGCGGACGACACGGCCGTCGGCCACGCTGTATTTCCGCAACGCGTTCGGCACCGATCTTGCGATCGTGTCCGACATCGCGCTCAAGCAGGCGATCTTCAACGTGCTCGACAATGCCGCCGAGGTTTCGCGCGACTGGATCGAGCTGATGGCCGAGCGCAATGCCGATACGCTTGTGCTGTCGGTGAACGATCGCGGTCCGGGCTTCTCGCGCGAGGTGCTTTCACATATCGGCAAGCCGTATCAATCGACCAAGGGCAGCCCCGGCAGCGGCCTCGGCCTGTTCCTGGTCGTCAACGTGGTGCGCAAGCTCGGCGGCGTGGTGGCGGCGCGCAACCGGCCGGACATCGGCGCCACAGTCAGGCTCGAGCTGCCGCTCTCGATGCTTGCGATCGGAGACCACCTTGACGCATGAACGCCAGCTTCTGATCGTCGAGGACGATTCAGGCTTTGCCCGGACCCTGAAGCGCTCGTTCGAGCGCCGCGGCTACGGCGTCGCCGTATCCGCCTCGCTCGACGAGGTCCGTGAGCTACTCGAGCAGCAATCGCCCGGCTATGCCGTCGTCGACCTCAAGCTCGCCGGCGGCGCCTCGGGTCTTGCCTGCGTCGAAGCGCTGCATGCGCATGACCCGGAGATGCTGATCGTGGTGCTGACCGGATTTGCCAGCATCGCCACCGCGGTCGAGGCGATCAAGCTCGGCGCCTGCCACTACCTCGCAAAGCCGTCGAACACCGACGACATCGAGGCCGCATTCCAGAAAGCCGCCGGCAACGCCGCCATCGAGGTCGGTGCGCGGCCGACCTCGATCAAGACGCTCGAATGGGAGCGCATCCACCAGACCCTGATCGAAACCGACTTCAACATCTCCGAAGCCGCCCGCCGCCTCGGCATGCATCGCCGGACATTGGCGCGAAAGCTCGAGAAGCAGCGGGTGAAGTAGCCATAGGCGGAAGCTTCTCACCGTCACCCTGCGGTGCTCGCCCCTTCGGCGAGCCTCGAAGGGCGACGGCCCTACTTCCTCCGCGAGCACCGGGATACATCCGCAGGACGATGCTGGTCGGAATCGTTTACGTAGCGTCGAGCGCCGTGGCCGTTTGCTCCGCTACCGTATGGCGACGCAGCGCTCGTCTTGAGTACAAGTGCCGCAGCAGGAGAGCAGTCAGTGTCACCGAGACGCTACCGGCGGGCCAGAAAGACCCCTAGCAGGAATGCAACGGCAAGTGATTGAAGTGGGGCGGCCTTGGTCGCCTCGCCCAGGTGATGCAGCCACCGGTCTCGTTGCGGCAAAGGTTCAAATACGCTGTGCTCAGCCATCTGACGGATCGCCTCTGACGCCTGCTCGATGCGTTGCTCAGGGCTCGTCGCGAAAGCAATGGAGGTTTCGTCAGTCATCACCATCAACGTTCCTTAATTCCGGACTGTTCCTCCATTCCTTCACCAAGTGACGCGCTCAGTCATTCCCGAAGAATTTCGCGAACGGACGGGGCGGGGAATCATCATCTTCAGATGCCATGATCGGTACGTCACGGCGGTCTACCTGTTCCAGGAGCACCGGAGCTTCACGGCGTTGGCCGCCTTGCTCGATGCGCCGCTGCTGACGTCTCGCCTGCTCGGACGCGATACGCTTCGCCTTGCGTTCAGCATACCGCTTGCGCCGCTCCCGTTCTTCCGCTGCAGGCTTCCTCGCCTCAGCCGCATCCGCCTGCTTCTCGACGGGCGCCTGGACGTCCTTCACCGGCTCTGGCTGCACCTGCGACGGCGGGGGTGGCGCGGCGGCTTCTGCAGCGGCGGCCTCGCGCTGGCTCGCTGGCTGCGGTGCGGGCGCGGCTTCTGCCGTCGATGGCAGCACCACGCGTGCTGGTTCCGCGGCCGCCGGCGAAGAGACGCGCGTCTGGGGACCGGCGGGATCCTTGAGCGCCGAATTTGCCATCAGCAGCCCACCACCGAATCCGGCACCGAGGATGATGAAGGTTGTTCCGACGCCCGCGAAGAAAATGACTGCCTTTGATGCCATGGTCCGCTCTCCTCCAATGGCGAGCGAACGCGCGAAAGGTAGCGGCGTTCCGTTCGGGATAAACCGGCAATGAGGTGGGCGACATTTTGCCAAAAAACAAAAAGCCCGGTCTTGCGACCGGGCTTTGGTTTCAATCCGTCGAACCCTTTCAGGCGGCTTCGTCCTCGACGGCGGTGTCGTCGCCATCGCTGTCGGCATCCTCGCCGTCGGCATCGCCCTCGCCTTCACCCTCGGCTTCCGCCTTGGCGCCGCGGCGCGGGCTCTTGGCGAGCTGGCCTTCGATCTCCTTGATCGCTTCGGTCTCGGTCGAGTGCTGCACCACCGCGATCTCGCGCGACAGCCGGTCGAGCGCCGCTTCATACAGCTGGCGTTCGGAGTAGGACTGCTCGGGCTGCGATTCCGAACGGTAGAGGTCGCGGACCACCTCGGCGATCGCGACGATGTCGCCCGAATTGATCTTCGCTTCGTATTCCTGGGCGCGGCGCGACCACATGGTGCGCTTGACGCGGGCGCGGCCCTTCAGGGTCTCCAGCGCCTTCTTGACCAGCGCCGGCTCCGACAGCTTGCGCATGCCGACATTGGCGACCTTCGCCGTCGGGACGCGCAGCGTCATCTTGTCCTTCATGAAGTTGATCACGAACAGCTCGAGCTTGGCGCCCGCGATCTCCTGCTCCTCGATGGCCAGGATCTGGCCGACGCCGTGAGCGGGATAGACGACGAATTCATTGGCCTTGAAGCCCTGACGCTGGGTCACGACCTTCTTCGGCTCCTCGACGCGCGGTGCGGCGGCCGGCTTGGCGGCAACCTTCGGAGCAGCGGCGGGGGCGGCAGCCTTCGGGGCAGCCGGCTTCGGCGCAGCAGCAGTTTTGGGGGCGACCTTCGCAGCAGCGGGCTTCGCAGCTGCCGCTTTCGCGGCAGTCTTGGCAGTCTTTTCTGGCATCACGCTTCTTTTGTTCTTTGAGGACTTTGCAGCCGCGGCCTTCTTGGCGCCTTTCACAGGCGCCTTGGCACGGCCCTTGGTTGCGCTGCGGGCAACGACAGCGGCTTTCTTCGTCGTCTTTGAAGCACTCTTTTTACGCGTTTTCTGTGACACAGCCTGCGCGCGGAAACTGCCACGCCCCTGTTCGATGTTGCGGGAACCTCGAAGCCACAAGGTACGCATGGCAGGGGGTTCTTGGCCTGTAATGTGTCAGATATAGCACATTTTCCGCAAAAATCAATGGTTTACGCCCGATTCCGGGCATAACAGGGCATCCTCAGGTCATATGTCCGTCATTAGGGTTAAATTGGAGCGCCGCGGCGAGCCAAAGCCCGCCCTTATCGGGGTAATCCGGAAGATTGCTCGCGAACGCCAGCGAATCAGTCGCCGCTGCCCGGATTCGGAGAAAAATATTTCTCGAACTTGCCTTCCTTGCCTTCCCACTCCTTGGCGTCCTCGGGCGAGTCCTTCTTCTGGGTGATGTTCGGCCAGCTCTTGGCGTAGTCGCGGTTGACCTCGAGCCACTTCTCCAGCCCCGGCTCGGTGTCCGGCTTGATGGCGTCAGCCGGGCATTCCGGCTCGCACACGCCGCAATCGATGCATTCGTCGGGATGGATGACCAGCATGTTCTCGCCCTCGTAGAAGCAATCGACGGGGCAGACCTCGACGCAGTCGGTATATTTGCACTTGATGCAGGCTTCAGTGACGACGTAGGTCATCCAAAACTCCGGAACGATCGATTTTTCTGGGGTTGCGTAGCGCAGGAATACCGGGGCCGCAAGGGAAGCCGCCCCCGAAAAACGCCAGTATTCTCACGTAACTGCCCGCCCAAATCGGAATAGCAAGCGCTAGATAACTACTCCTTACCGGCTTGCAAATTGCCGGCCTGCAAATCCTCATACAGCGCCCGCGCTGAAGTCGCATCGCCGCGCCGCTCGGCGAAGGCGATCACCTTCAGCACGCGGACGCTGTTGTCGAGCGCGACGGTGACGACATCGCCCGCCTTCACCGCATGGCCCGGCGATTTCTCGCGCGTGCCGTTGATGCGGACATGCCCTGATGCGACGAGTTCAGCCGCGCTGGTGCGGGCCTTCACCAGGCGCGCGTGCCACAGCCATTTGTCGAGGCGCTGTCTGTCCAATTGGCTGGATTATTCCTTCCGGCCGGCGAGCTGCTCTTTCAGCGCAGCGAGCTTTGCGAATGGCGAATTCGGATCGATCGGCCGGTCGCGCTCGCGCGGCGCGCTCGAGGCGTAAGGCCGATGCGACGGGCCGCCCTCGCGCTTGTCGCGACCGCCCTTGTCACGGCCGAAATCGCGGCCGCCGCGGTCACGATCGCCGCGTTCGCCCTTGCGATCGCCGCCACCGAACTTGTTGTCGCGGCGCCGCTCATTGTCGCGATCGCGCCCCTTACCTTCGAAGCGCTCGCGGCGCGGGCCCTTGTCGTCTTTGTTGTCGCGGGCCTGCGCGCCCTCAGTGGGTGCGGCCGACGGATCCGCCGGCGCGCCGGGGCGCGGCGTGCGGAAATCCTGGTGACGGCGTGGACGACGATGCTGCTCGCGCTTGGCCTCGCCCTCGCTGCCGCCTTCCGCGGCCTGCGCGCCCTCGGCGGGCTTGCCCTGATGGCGGCCGCGGTTGCGATCGTGGCCACGATGATGCGGACGGCGCTCGTCGGAGCGGCCACCGGGACGCCAGACTTCGATCAGCTGCGGCTCGGCCGGCGTCTCCGCGGCGGCGGCAGCGGCCGCGGCGCCAGCTTCAGCGGGCGCAGCGTCAACGCTTGCGGTCTCCGCAGGCGCTTCGGCAACAGCTTCTGCCGGCGTGTCTGCCGCGGCTTCCACCGCAGGCGCAGGCTCGGCCGCCGCTTCAGCAGCCGGCGCCTCAGCAGCGGGTTCTTCGACAGCAACGGCGGGCTCTGCGGCGGGCGCATCGACCGGCGCGGCGCGCTCGGCCGCCGCATCCTGATGGGTCTCGACCACGACCGGCGTCGCCTCGCTGGCGGCGACCTCGGCAAAAGCCGACATCGGGCAGCAACGCGGCCGACGGCGCGGGATCGCCGGACACCGGCTGATGATCGACCGCAGCCTCCGCCGCATCGGCGGTGACTTCGGCAGCGGCATCGACCGGCGCGTTCACGGCGGCGTCGGAGGTCGCTTCGACCGGCGGCGTCTCGGCGGCGACCGTCTCGGTGGTCTCGGCCGGCGCAGCCTCGACCGGCTTCGGCGGCAGCGGCGGACGGCGGTCCATGCGATAGCCGAGCGCGCGCAGGATCGAGGCAAAGTCCTCACCGGCAGATCCCGTCAGCGAGGTCATCGCCTGGGTGACGACAAAGCCGCGGCCGTCGAACGCGCCGGCAGGCTTCTCGCCCGGCGAGGTCTCGCGCCAGGCCAGCGCCGGCCGGATCAGATCGGCCAGCCGCTCCAGGATGTCGACGCGCACCGCGCGCTCGCCGCACTGGCGATAGCCGAGCACGCGATAGCCGTCGCGCGGCAAGGTCTTGTCGACCGGGAACGAGGTGCGGCCGCTCGACGCCAGATGCTGCACGTTCGACAGCGCCGCCATGTCGACATTGCTTTGCTTCTCGGCCCACAGCAGCGAGGCCAGCGAGCGCGCCGCGGGCTTCAAGAGTTGCGGGAAATAGATGTGGTAGGCGCCGAACCGCACGCCGTATTTGCGCAAGGCGGCGCGCGACGGCTGGTCGAGATCCTTCATCTCGGCCGCGATCTTGCTGCGCTCGAGCACGCCGAGCGCCTCGACCAGCTGGAACGCGATGCCGCGGGCGATGCCCTGCAGATCCTCGGCCTTGGACAGTTCGAACAGCGGGCCGAGCAGCTTTTCGATATGCGTCTTGAGCCAGAGGTCGAGCCGGGTCTGCACCGCTTCGCGCGAGGCGCCGGTCAGCCGCTCGTCGGAAATGATGCGCAGGCGCGGATGCAGCGCGTCGTCGGCGGCGACCAGCTTCGCCACCGCATCGCCGGTCCAGCGGATGGTGCCGTCGGAGGTCAGCACGAACTGCTCGTCGGGGGCGGCGCCCAGTTTCTCGGCGCGCGCATCGATCTCGCGCGCCAGCACCTGCTGGGCGGCGGCTTGCAGCGCCTTGGCGTCGCTGCCGGCCTCGGCCGCATCGGGTGCGAAGGTGAAACCATCGAGCCGGCCAATCACGTGGCCTTCCACGATCACTTCACCGGTCTTGCCAATTTCCGTATTCAAAACTGAGTTCTCCCGCAGGCGGCGCATCAATACACTGGTCCGCCTGTCAACGAAACGCTCCGTGAGCCGTTCATGCAGCGCATCGGATAATTTATTTTCGAGGTCGCGCGTGATCCCCTGCCAGTGGTCCGGGTCGTAGAGCCAGTCGGGCCGGTTGGCAACAAAGGTCCAGGTCCTGATTTGCGCGATCCGGCCCGATAGCGTGTCGATATCGCCGTCGGTCCGGTTGGCCTGGTCGACCTGGGCGGCAAACCATGCGTCAGGGATACGCCCCTTTTGCATCAGGAAGCCATACAGCGTGGTCACGAGTTCGGCATGGGCCGCCGGCGACAGCTTTCGGTAGTCCGGAACCTGGCAGGCCTCCCACAGCCGCTCCACCGCCTTGGGCCCATGCGCCCATTCGCGCACCTCGGCGTCGCGTGCGACATGTTCGAGCACCCGCAGATCCTCGGCCACCGGGGCCCGCGTCAGTGCCTCATGATTAGGCGTCAGCGCCAGCGACACCTGCAACGCGCCGAGCGAGGAGAAATCCAGCCTGGCGTTGCGCCATTGCAGCATCTTGACGCTGTCGAAGGTGTGGTTCTGCAGCGCGTTGACGAGCTCCGGCTCGAACGGCGCGCAGCGTCCCGTCGTCCCAAATGTGCCGTTGCGCGTGGCGCGCCCGGCGCGGCCGGCGATCTGCGCGAACTCGGCCGGCGTCAGGCGGCGGAATTGATAGCCGTCATATTTGCGGTCGGAGGCGAAGGCGACGTGATCGACGTCGAGATTGAGCCCCATGCCGACCGCGTCGGTCGCGACGAGATAATCGACATCGCCGTTCTGGAACATCGCGACCTGCGCATTGCGCGTGCGTGGGCTAAGCGAGCCCAGCACCACGGCCGCGCCGCCGTGCTGGCGGCGGATCAACTCGGCGATCGCGTAGACTTCATCGGCCGAGAACGCGACGATCGCGGTGCGGCGCGGCTGCCGCGTGATCTTGCGGTCGCCGGCGAATTCGAGCTGCGACAATCTGGGCCGCGTGATAATCGAGGCGCCCGGCAGCAGCCGCTCGATCATCGGCCGCATCGTCGCAGCGCCCAGCAGCAGCGTCTCGTCGCGGCCGCGGCGGTTGAGGATGCGATCGGTGAAGACATGCCCGCGCTCGAGATCGGCCGCGATCTGGATCTCGTCGACCGCAAGAAACGAGACGTCGAGATCGCGCGGCATCGCTTCCACGGTCGAGACCCAGAAGCGCGGCGCCTTCGGCTTGATCTTCTCCTCGCCGGTGATCAGCGCGACGTTGTCGACGCCGGCGCGATCGACGATCTTGTTGTAGACCTCGCGCGCCAAGAGCCGCAGCGGCAGCCCGATCAGGCCCGACGAATGCGCCAGCATGCGCTCGATCGCCAGATGCGTCTTGCCGGTGTTGGTCGGCCCCAGCACCGCAGTGACACCCGCACCGGGCACGCGGTCATTTCCGAACGAAGTTGAGAAAACCATTTTTTGCAGGTGTTTCTTGAAGTCAGGTGTTTCTTGAAGTGTTGGCGAAACGCTCAATCCGTCATCCCGGGAGCTCGTGACGCCTTGGCTTGCTCGGTGTCATCACCCGCGCATGCGGGTGATCCAGTATTCCAGAGACGGTCGTGCTTGAGCCGATAGGCCGCGGCGTACTGGGTCGCCCGGTCCCGTCTTCGCCAAGGCTTCGACGAGGCCATGACTCCCTGGCGCGCCGAAGCTTTAGCGAAGGCGGCAAGCCGGGCGACGACAACGGTGGATGAGGACAAAGCTTCACATCCTCTCAGGGTGACGGTTTGGCAGTGTGTTTCGCACCGGCAGAGTGTTTCGCAAAATCTGTCTCACAATGCGACGCTTGCTGCGCCGCCCTTAAGCTTCGGAACGACTTGAGAACGAATCGCGGCCGAATCGCTGACTCCGTTCCGGGCCTGAAACGTTCACCGCAACATCTCGGGTAGACCCCACGGCGGCGGCACTAGATCAAGTTTGAACGGGCTCCACAAGCAGGGGATATGCGGACTGAATTCCTTAAATTCCAGAGGCGACCGAGTCGAATCAGAAGCGGGCAAGAGTCAACTAGATTCAGTCAACTGGATTCCGGTGACGTTTGTTGCACGCCGTGCGCTGCGTAGCCCGGATGGAGCAAAGCGCAATCCGGGACTCTGCGTCCGCGGCGAAAGACCCCGGATTTCGCTTCGCTCCATCCGGGCTACAAAAAGCAGGCTACTGCGTCTTCGCCACGCGCGGCGGCGCGGCTGTGGTGACGAACGAGGTCGCTTCCAGCATGGCCTGGCCGAGCGGGGTCGGGATCGTCATGCGGAACGGCACCAGCAGGCGGGTGCCGGCGATCGGCACGAAGGCGATTTCGATGTTGCGCTGGGCGGCGAGGTATTTGATCACGGGGCGATCCGGGATGTAGCCCGAGATCGGCACGAAATAGAGCGCGCAGACCAGCGCCGGACCGTGATAGCCGCGTTCGGCCTTGACGATCTCGACCCGCTTGAAATCGAGCTTGAGGTCGTAGCGCATGCGGCCGTCGAACACGCCGGCGCCGGTGCGGCAGACATCCGGGCTCATCAATTCGGCGTTGCCGGGCGCGCGCAGGAACGCGCCGGTCATCGGATCGAACACGTTCTTCTTCTGCGCCTCGGTCACCGGCAGGCGGTCGGCATCAACTGGCGGCTCCGGCTCGATCGTGGATTCCTTGATGCCGCCACCCGCAAGCACCATCCGGATCGTCTCGGATTTCTTCGAGGTGGTGGTGGTCGCGGTGTAGGACGAGGCCGCCAGCGTCCCGTTGACGACCCGGCCCTGCGAGGCGCCCGAGCCGCTGCCGCCGGAAAATGCCTTCAGAAGCCCCGCGGTGCCGCCCTGGGCGGTGGCGGAGAAGGTGTCGTCGCCGATTTCGATGGTCCAGGAGCCCTTGCCGACCGGGATACCGGCAAGCGTCGCCTCATACTGCGCGTCGAGCCGACCCTGCGCGCTGGCGCGCTCGGCACAAAACAGCAAAAGGGCACCGGCGCACAGGCCGAGGAGCCGGCCGAGCGGGGGCAAAATGGCAATGGCGGTCGTCACTTAACCTACCTGACGGTCCTGCTATCGGCGCTTGGTCCGTTGTCCATTTCTCAAAGCACATCGGCCGGACAACATGCGCGTCTCTTATGGAACCAAGACTTGCAGCCGAATACGCCCTTTATATGGTTGCCATTTCAGCCGTTAAGTGGCTGGAACGGCTTATGAACCGGCATTCCCGGATACCGCCATGCGGCGATATAATCTTGACGCTCGGGTGATCCGCCTCTATACACCCGCGGTTCCTGGAAAATGGACGCGAATTCAAAACCCCCGCGCGGGCCGTGCGATTGCACGCCTGGCAGAGCGGCGGGGATGCAATAAGGATTTTGTAAGATGTCCCGGCGCTGCGAACTGACGGCCAAGGGCCCCCAGACGGGCCACAAGGTGAGCCACTCCAACATCAAGACCAAGCGGCGCTTCCTGCCGAACCTGGCCAACGTGACCTTCATCTCGGATGCGCTCGGCCGCAACGTGCGCCTGCGCGTCTCGACCAATGCGCTGAAGAGCGTCGACCACAATGGCGGCCTCGATGCCTACCTGCTCAAGGCCAAGGCCGACGTGCTCTCGCCCCGCGCCCTCGAGCTGAAGCGCGCGATCGAGAAGAAGGTCGGCAAGCCGGCCCCGGTGAAGAAGGCGAGCTGAGCGAGACTGCGAGAGCGGAATTCGCGGGAAGAGTTTTGAACGGCCGGGTCGATGACCCGGCCGTTTTTGTTTTGAGATGCGCCGAAATCCAAATACAATTGGGGGTAGTCTGGAGGTCTACTTGCTAGCGAGCGTCATTTCATAGATTCTATGATATTCTGTTCAGCCCCATTGAGACGTCTTTGCAAAAAATCTCGAGCCAACATCCCGAAAGCAGCGTTGAACTACTCCCTCTGCTTCGCTGGGCGGGAAGCAAGAAGCGGCAGTACGAGCATCTGAAGCGATACTTTCCTAAGCACTTCAACGCGTACATTGAGCCATTTGCCGGCTCAGCCGCATTCTTCTTTCGGCTAAGACCAAGTGTCGCGCATCTAAACGACATCAACGAAAACGTTGTCCGATTCTATCAGGACTGTCGCAAATCGCCTTCTGAATTTTACGAGCAGTTCGCAAAGATACCGCGAAGCCGACGACGATATTACACGCTAATCCGAAGTCCTGATTTTCAACTACGATGCCATCTAACCTAGACATCCTCGTAATTAGTGATCTTCATGCTCACGATGGTGATCCCTCGAAGAGTTCGTCTCCTTCATATTTTTCGTACAATGCTCTCCACTCCGGCGCTGAGATCAATCCCCTCGTGTCAATTCCATCGGTTGTCCGCGACGCAGGATTGAGGGCAGACTGGGTTGTTTCTCCCGGGGACTTGGGTGACAGGGCAAGCCCACCAGCTCAAACTGCTGCTTGGCAAGAGCTTACCAGGATACAAGGGCCGACTCAAATGAGAGTGCGGTTGCACTGGCGGATCGATCACCCGTTTCTTACGCTTCAAATCTTACGCTTCAAAAATCTAGTTTGTTTATTAGTTTCAGTTCGATACAGCCCGAGCGGTCTTGTATTTCCCGCACTCAGCGTCCAAGCAGCGCGTCCCGCCTCCTCTGAGAGCGCGTATCGCGATCTTCACGGACGTTGGGTGCGGCATGCGATGGAGGCGAGGAGTGCGTGAGACGAGCGTGGCAGATCGCGGACGGTGAAACCGTGTGGCCCTGACGCCCTGGTGACAGGTGTTTCGCGCGGGGCGCGCAAGCGTCTTGCGAAGGCGGCGATAAGCAAGTCCAGTCTCGCCGCGGAGAACAGCGAGGTGAATTCTTCTTTGCGCGATTGCGCGTGAAGTAAAATCATCCATCGCGTCCCATAAGGAGAGATGTATTTCTTCGTCGCTTCGCGCCTCGCAATACCACGTCCCCGGAGGCTGCAGCGAGCTCGCTGACAGCTGCCGCCAATGACAGCGATGTCATCGCTCGCCACAGCGCGAATCTCTGCCGATGAATTGTTCGTGCGTGAAGAAACGCTTAACGCGCGCGTCTTAACCAAGGTAGAAACCCTATAAATAAAGGCAAAAGCAGCTTGTCGCGCGCGGGCTAATCACAACATCACTCGCATCATCACGAGCGCATGAGGCGCATGCAAAACGCCATGATCTCTTCCGGATGTTAGTGTGCAAACAAGCGCGCCCGACGCGTTTCCGATTCGCTTGTGGCCGACGCCGCATCGTCTCGAAAAGCCGCGAGGGACATCACGGCGGGTACAACTGATTGTGAGGCCTGTGCGCCGCACTCTTGGGAAGAAGCCTGGCCGTTCTTATGTCACGTCCAAAGCGACCCCGATAAAGGAATTGATCAATGCAAGTTCGCGCAGCCGATCCGCGCGGAAGACTGGTGCCCGCGATCGCAACCGCCGCCGTGGCGGTGCTCGCAACGGCCGCCCTCGTCGTCCTCGAATTTCACCCGCCCAGGAACGTGCGAACGGGTGAGCCCGGGATGATCACCTCCGCCGCCGCCAGCCGCGCCGGCGCCACTGTGCTGCCGACCGATCCGGTGACCACCGGCAGCGTGCGGTATCGCTGAGGGCGCCGCTATCTCATCATTGTCGTCCCGGCCGAGTGCGCAATTGCGCACGGGGGCCGGGACCCATTACCCCGGCTGGTAATTGGTTAGAAGGCTGGGACAACATTCCATCTAACGGCAAATATTAGTGGTTATGGGTCCCTGCTTTCGCAGGGACGACAGCGGTAGTTTTGCCGCCCGCCGCATTTTCGCATCCCTGCCTTGGCGTCTCGCCGCAAGCCTGCCTCCCCTGGCCTCGCGTAAGCTTAGCCCGCGCGAACAACAAAAAACGCACAGGGAGGCTCACGATGATCTGGAAGGCCATCACGGCAGCGGCAGCGCTTGCGCTCGCAACGCAGCTGCATGCCGCCGAGAAGAAGTACGGCACCGGCGCCAGCGACACCGAGATCAAGCTCGGGCAGACCTCGCCCTTCTCGGGCGCGGCGTCGGCCTACAGCGTGATCGCGAAGACGCAAGGAGCCTACTTCAGGATGATCAACGACCAGGGCGGCGTGAACGGGCGCAAGATCAACCTGATCACGCTCGACGACGGCTACTCGCCGCCGAAGACGGTGGAGCAGACCCGCAAGCTGGTGGAGCAGGAGGAGGTCGCCGCGATCCTCAATCCGCTGGGCACGCCGACCGGGCTTGCCGTGCGCAAATATCTCAACGACAAGAAGGTGCCGCAGCTGTTCGTCGGCGCCGGCGCCACGCTGTGGGGCGACTATGCGCATTATCCGTGGTCGATCGGCTTCCAGCCGTCGTACCAGGCCGAGACCGCGGTCTACGCCAAATATGTGCTGACGCAAAAGCCGGACGCGAAGATCGCGCTGTTCTACCAGAACGACGACGCCGGCAAGGATTACGGCAACGGCTTCAAGAAGGGGCTGGGCCCGGAGAACACCGCGAAGATGGTGGTGGCGGAGACGACCTATGAATCGACCGATCCGACGGTCGACAGCCAGATCGTGAAGCTGAAGGCCTCCGGCGCCAACGTGCTGTTCATGCACGCGATCCCGAAGCAAGCGGCGCAGGCGATCAAGAAGATCGGCGAGATCGGCTGGAAGCCGGACCTGTTCTTCCTCGCGGCGACCTCGACCTCGGTCTCCTCGGTGCTGAAGCCGGCCGGCTTCGACTACTCCAGGGACATCATCTCGTCCTATTCGCTGAAGGATCCGAACGATCCGCAGTGGAAAGACGATCCGGACGTGATCGCCTGGCAGGACTTCATGAAGAAATATTTCCCGGACGGCAATCTGCAGGACCAGCTGATCGTCTACGGCTATGTGGTGGCGGAGGCCACCGTGCAGGTGCTCAAGCAATGCGGCGACGACCTCACCCATGAGAACATCATGAAGCAGGCCGCCAACCTCGACATCGCGCTGCCGATGTTCCTGCCCGGCATCAAGGTGAAGACCTCGCCGACCGACTATTTCCCGGTGGAAGCGATGCGGCTGCAGAAATTCAACGGCGAAACCTGGCAGCTGTTCGGCGAGACGATCGGGAATGATTGAGGGGGTTGAGAGGGATGTGTTGAGGGGCAAGTTGTCGGACGCGCCCCATCCACATCGTCGTCCCCGCGAAGGCCGGGACCCATTGCCACCGCAGCCCGTTGTTGCAGCGGGCTGCGGCCCCAGCATCGCGCCAAACATTCATTTGTGGTTATGGGTCCCGGCCTTCGCCGGGACGACGGAGGTTAGACTTGCCGTCAACAACGGCGAAATGACTCGCCCTTGGGGCGCGCACACACGCATTCCAGATTTCGGAATATTGGAAATGTACCCTTGAGTTGCCCGACGCGTCAAGCCGCCTGGTCGAAGGTCCCCGGCTACCGCCGGGCTCCTTTGCATGGGGTTGTTTTCGCTGTTTTGGTATCGGCCCCCTCCGCGGGGCGGGAGTTACACCCCCCGCTCCAACAACACCCTGAAATCCGCCCGCGCCCGCTGCGCCTCGGCGCGGGCGGCGTCCGACGCGTCGCCGAGGCCGAAATAGCCGTGAATGAGCCCCTCGCCGGTGTGATACGCGACCGGCACCCCGGCCGCCTGCAACGCCCTGGCATAGGCGTGGCCCTCGTCGCGCAGCGGGTCGAACCAGGCGGTGGTGACCACCGCCGGCGCCACGCCGGCGAAGCTCGTCGCGCGCAGCGGCGAGACGCGCCAGTCGGCGGCATCGGCCTTGTCCGCGAGGTAATGCCCCGCGAACCATTGCATCGTCGCGCGGGTCAGGAAGTAGCCTTCCGCATTCTCATCGCGCGACGGGAATTTGGCGTTCTCGCCCGCGTCGGCATAGTGGCCGACCACGTCGGTGACGGGATAGACCAGCAATTGCCCGGCGAGCCTGATGCCGGCGTCGCGGCACGCCAGCGCCGTGGTCGCGGCGAGGTTGCCGCCCGCGGAATCGCCGGCGACGCCGATGCGGGCGAGATCGCCGCCGAACTCACTGAGCCGCGCGATCACGTCGCGGATCGCGGCGAACGCATCCTCGAATGCGCCGGGAAAGCGCGTCTCCGGCGGGCGGCGGTAATCGACCGAGATCACGACCGCGCCGGTCTCGATCACGAGGTTGCGGGCCTGCCGGTCATGGGTCTCGAGATCGCCGGCGACCCAGCCGCCGCCGTGGAAGAAGATCACGGTCGGCGCGGTGCCGCTGCCGTTCCGATAGAGCCGCGCGCCGAGCTTGCCGGCGGCGCCCTGCACTTCGATATCCCTGAAAACATCGACCGGCGGCGGCGGCACCGCCTTGCGCGCCTCGGCCAGCGCGCGCAGCTGCTCGCGGCAGCTCTGCGGCGTCATGGTCGCGGGATCGCGCAGCGGCAGCAGCGGGATGATTTGTTCGATGACGGGGTCGAGGGGAAGAACCATGGCTGTGCTTTCTCGGGAGCAGTTGCCGTCCATCTGACAACATGCGCCCGGAAAGCACAACCATCATGCCGAGGCTCAAGCCAAAACTCAGGCCGAAGGCTCAAGCGACGTGTTGCTGACGCGCCTCCGGCTCGGCCTCGGCCGCGTCGGTCGTCTCATCCGCCTGCGGCGCCGGCACGGGCGCAGCGGCCGCAAGTTCCTTGGCCAAAGCAGTGGCGCCGACATAGTCGGTCTTGCCGGTGCCGAGCAGCGGCACCTTGTCGACGACGCGGATGTCGGCCGGCACCGCGAGCTCGGAGGCACCGGTGCTCTTGGCCTGGCGCTGCATCGCGGATCGGTCGGCGTCCTTTTGCGTGGTGAGCAGCACGATGCGCTCGCCCTTGCGCTGATCGGGCAGCGTGACCGCGACCGACATCGCCTGCGGCCACAGCGCGGTCGCCATCGCCTCGACCGCCGACAGCGAAACCATCTCGCCGGCGATCTTGGCGAAGCGCTTGGCGCGGCCCTTGATCGCGATGAAGCCCTGCGCGTCGACCGTGACGATGTCGCCGGTGTCGTGCCAGCCCTCGGGCAGCGGCTCCAGCACGCCGGGATTCTCGGCGCGGAGATAGCCGATCATCACGTTCGGGCCCTTCACCGACAGCCGGCCGCCCTCCGCGATGCCGGGAACCGGATCGAGGCGGTACTGCATCAAGGGCGAAATCCGGCCGACGGTGCCCTGGCGGTTGGCCATCGGCGTGTTCATCGCCAGCACCGGTGCGGTCTCGGTGACGCCGTAGCCCTCGAGGATGCGGATGCCGTAGCGCTCCATGTAGATCTGCCGCGTGCGCTCCTTCACCGCTTCCGCGCCGGCGATCACCAGCCGCAGCGTGCGGAAATCATAGGCATGCGCCGAGCGGGCGTAGCCGGTGAGGAAGGTGTCGGTGCCGAACAGGATGGTGGCGCCGGTCTGGTAGATCAGCTCGGGCACGATCCGGTAATGCAGCGGCGACGGATACATGAAGATCGGGATGCCGCCGAGGATCGGCATCATCATGCCGCCCGTGAGACCAAACGAGTGGAACACCGGCAGGACGTTGAACACCTTGTCGTTGGCGTTGGCATCGACCCGCGCCAGCGCCTGCGCCGCGTTGGCGAGGATGTTGCGGTGGGACAGCACGACGCCCTTCGGCGTGCCTTCCGAACCCGAGGTGAACAGGATGACCGCGGGATCGCTGGCATTGCGGGCGACGCGGGGCGCGATGCCGGCGCGGAAGCCCGCGATCTTGTCGGTGAGGCTGATGCCGCCGCGCACGTCTTCGAGATAGATCACGCGGGCCTGGCCGGCCATCGCCGCGATCAACTTGTCGAGCTTGCCCTTCTCGATGAAGGCCTGCGAGGTCAGCACGGTCTTCACCTGCGCCGCCTTCATCGCGGCCAGCACGTTGACCGGGCCGGCCGAGAAGTTGAGCATCGCGGGCACCCGGCCGATGGTCTGCAGCGCCATGAACACGACGGCGACGCCGGCCGAGTTCGGCAGCAGAACGCCGACATTCTCGCCCACTGAAGTCCCCTGCTCGAGCTTGCGGCTCAAGACCTGCGCGCCGAGGATCAGCTTGCGATAGGTCAGCTTGGTGCCGAGCGCGTCTTCAATGATCGGCTTGCCGGTGTCGCGGTCGCGATAGGCGTGGCCGAGGCCCTCGAACAGCGTCTGGTCGAGCATCGCGTTCTGCACCATGGCGTCGATCATGACGTCCTGAAGTGCGGCGCCGGCGGCGTTGCGGCGCGCCTTGCCTTTCAGCGACTGGTCGACCGGCAGCTTGACCGGCGGCAGGATCGAGATCGTCACCTTGGGAAACCAGGAGCGCTTGATCTCGCCGTTCTTGAGATAGCTGAGATGCGAGCGCTGCGCGCCCTCGATACGGACCGGGACGACGACCGCGTCAGCCTTGTCGGCGATCATCGCGGTGCCGTCATAGACCTTCATCAGCGAGCCCGAAACCGTGATGCGGCCCTCCGGGAAGATCACCACCGGCTCACCGGCGGCAACCAGCTTGATCAGGTCGCGCGCGGCCAGCGGCTTCGACGGATCCATCGTGTAGTGCTTGATCATCTTCAGGAACGGCTTGGCCCACCACGCCTTGGCAATCCCGGTGTCGACCGCGAAGCTCGCGTCGATCGGCAAGGTGGCGTGCAGCAGCGGGCCATCGACCAGGCTGACATGGTTGGGCGCGATCAGCATCCGGGTGCCTGCAGGCGGCAGGTTCTCCATGCCGCGCACCTCGAGCCGGAACATCGCGCGGAACAGCAGCGCGCCGAAATCGCGCACGCCCTCCTTGCCCCACTTGTTCAGCACGAACCAGACGCTGCCGAAGCTCGCGATGCCGAGGCCGAAGAAGATCCAGGCGATCGGCAGTCCGACGGCTTGCAGGGCGCCGACGAACACCGCGCCGGCGACCATGAAGCCGGCCTGCAGGATGTTGCCGGCGGCGATGATGCGGGCGCGCTCGGACGGCGCGGTCCAGGCCTGCACGGCGGCAAACGCCGGCACCACGAACAGGCCGCCGCCGATGGCGAACAGGAAGAAGTCGGCCAGCATGCGGAAGCCACCGAGCGAGGTCGCGAACGCGGCCGCGGTGACGTCCTTGCCGAGCGACGTGGTGGCGATCGCAAGTGCGAGGTCGAGGCCGATCACGCCCATCACGATGGCACCGATCGGCACCAGCGCGATATTCGGGCGGACATGGCTCAGCTGGGCGGCGAACAGCGAGCCGGCGGCAATGCCGATCGCGAACACGGCGAGGCACAGCGTGACCACGCCCTCGGTGCCGCCGACGCCTTCCTTGATCAGAGCGGGCAGCAGCGACAGCACGATCGCGCCGACCATCCAGAACCACGACACGATCACCATGCCGTCCCACAGCCGCGGCTCGGCATAGAGCGACTTCAACAGCCGCACGGTCGAGGTCCAGGGATTCCTGGTGATCGGCAGATCAGGCGCGGACGGCTGCGTGACCGGGATGCGCGAGGCAAATCCCCAGGACAAGATCGACAGGCCCACAACGGCGGCGCAGATCCAGCCCATGTGGCTGGCGCCCGCGACGAACAGGCCACCCGCGATGGTGCCGATCAGGATCGCCATGAAGGTGGCGCCCTCGACCAGCGCGTTGCCAGTGGCGAGTTCGGACACCGACAGCTGGTCGGGCAGTACGGCATATTTCACCGGGCCGAACAGCGCGGCGACGGTGCCGAACAGCACCAGCGCGATGAACAGCAGCGGGATTGAATGCGTGAAAAAGCCGGCCGCGGCAAAGGCGGCGGCGAAGATCTCGAAGAATTTCAGGCGGCGCGCGACGATGGATTTGACATAGCGGTCGGCGAGCTCGCCACCGAGCGCCGACAGCACGAAGAACGGGAAGATGAACACCGCGCCCGCGAGCTGCACCAGCGCCGGTCCCTGCTCGTTGGCGACCCCATACAGCAGCATGATGACCAGCGCGTTCTTCAGCACGTTGTCGTTCAATGCCGAGCAGAACTGCGACCAGAACAGCGGCGCGAAGCGGCGGGACGTCATCAATTCCTTGATCATGACCGGTTCCTTGGGTTAGCGCGCAGGGCGCTGGCAGGTCTGCGAATTCGGGTGGCAGAGAATGCTGAGCGTGGTGAAAATGACGGAGATGCCGCAGCCTTTAGTCTGTTCCGCAACGTATCGGTTCGAATCGGGGCGGATCGGCCGCACCGGAACGCCGGGACAATGCCCGGCAGAAATGTACGAGACCTTATCCAGGGTTGTGGCCGGTCGACGGCGAAACGGACTCGCGAGGGACATGGTGAGTGCTTTGTTGAGGTTTCGGCGACAATTGCGGCCCGAACCCTTCAGGTCAGTTCACTCAAGCCGCGGAACGGCGACCAGCGGCAGCTGCGCTGCTTGCAACGACCACCGGTGACCATCGCCGGGCGCGGCGCGCGCCGATCGGCGCGCCGCTGCTCCAGGACGCCTGCGACGTCGCAGGCACGGGCGATCCGCTCGATCGGCGCCATCGCCAGGGCGAGGATGCCGCGGCCAAGGCCCTTCACGAGCTCGATCGCGTCATCGATAAGGGTGGTGGTCAGTTGAAGTGCTAGGGTCTGCATGTGAGTGGCCTCCTATGCCAACTTGAGCAACGCTCAAATTTGTAGCTAGAAAATGAACGTTGTTCAAGAAGAATCGCGACGAGACCGAAAAAAACTTCAGCGGCGCACTCTGCTGATCGAGATCGCGCGCCGGGTCATCTCGACTAAAGGTCTGAGATCATTGAAGGTTCGTGACGTTGCCGAAGCCGCCGGCTGCTCCATCGGCAGCGTCTATAACGAGTTCGGCGACTTCGATGGCCTGATCCTGACCGTGAACCGGGAAACCGTTCAGGCCCTGACCGCGCGGCTCAAGGCGGTCCCAACCGACGATCCGCTGCGCCAGCTACACGGGCTCGCCGACGCCTATCTCGGCTTCGCCACCGAGCACGCCAACCTGCTGCGTTCGCTGTTCGAGCACCGGATGGAGGACGACCGGCCGTTTCCGGAAGATATCCTGACGATGGTGATGGAGGCATTTGCGCTGATGCATGCGCCACTGGTGCGGCTATTGCCCGATCGCGATCCCGACGACGTCGCGCTGCTGTCGCGGATGATGTTCTCAGCGGTCCACGGCATCATCTCGCTGGGCCTCGAGGAGCGCATGGTCGCAGTGCCGCCGGAGCAGCTGCGCGAGCGCCTTGCGCAGTTCGTCGACACGCACCTTGCCGGACTCGGCGTATCGCGCGGCGACTAGCTACGCGCGCGCCCGCGCGATGGTGCCGGCGACGATCTGCATGGCGACGCCGAGCACCCAGCCGGCCATGATGGCTGCGGTCCAGCCGATATCCGGTTCGCTGCGCAGCACGACGACGCCGACCGAAAAGAACGCGACCATCGTCGCCAGGAACGTGCCGATCGCGCCGAGCAGCTCCGCCGCGTCGATCTTCCGCGTCGATGCGGCATCCTTCGGATGGAACAGCTTTGGCGGCGTATCGATGCCGAGATAGAAGCCGATCGCGCCGCCGAGCATCATGATCAGCAGGAACGCCTGCGAGGTCAGCGCCGATACGCTCGATCCGACATGGATGGCGACGAACAGACCGCTCGCAGCTCCCGCCAGGGCAAGGCCGAAGCGCTCCAGGACATGGGCAAATTTTCTGACGCGGCTGCGCATTGCTCTGCCTCATCAATGAATTGCACCGCTGTCAGGCTAGGCCTTTTCGCAGCATCGCGATAGTCGCTCGCCACTCACATGACTGCGACCAGGCGGCGCTTCGCGGTTGCTGCAGGCCGCAGCAACCGTAACGAACCGCGCGACGTATTCCATCTGTGCGCGACGCCGACTGCCCGCCACAACCTGAAGCACGGGGCAGCGTTGCCGCTGCCTCGCATCGCTCAGGTCTACGCCGCGCGGCCGACCGAGGCATCGAGATGCTTCAGCTTCGGCAGCACCTCGTGCTTCAGCAGCCGCAGCGAGTTGTGCCAGGCCTCGGGCTTGTGCTTGTAATCGAAGCCGAACACCAGCAGCACGCCGAAACCGCCGACCTCCCGGTAGATTGTCTCGATCTTCTCGGTAACCGTCGCGGGCGAGCCGACGATCCAGTTGTTGCGGGCGCAATACTCGACGGTGACGTCGCTGTCCGGCACGTCGGGCGAAGCTTTCAGATAATCCTTGAAACCAAAATGGCCGAGCAGCGGCAGGAAGTACTCGCCCATCATCCGGCCCATCATGTCGCCGGTCGAAAGCTTCCACGCCTCTTCGTCGGTGTCGGCGACGAACACCTCGCGCACCATCCGCCAGTCCTTGCGGCTTGGCTTGCGGCCGGTCTTGGCGGCACCGGCTTCCACCGACTCCCAGTGGCTGCCGACGTAGGCCGGGTTGAGGTTGAGGCTCATCGGAATGAAGCCGCGCTCGCCGGCGAGCTTCAGCGTGTCGGAATTCTTCGATAGGCCTGCGACGCCGATCGGCGGATGCGGCGCTTGCTGGGGCCTGATGTGGGGTTTGAGGAAATCGAACATCGTGTCCGGCTTGGTCACCGTCCAGAACTTGCCCTTGTGGGTCCACGGCGCCGGCTCGGTCCACATCTTCAGGATGATCTCGAGCGCCTCGCGGGTCATGTCGCGGTTCTGGCCCGACATGCCGTCGACATTGAACATCGCCCAGTCGCTCGGCAGCCCCGAAGCCGCGACGCCGAAATTGAGCCGACCGTTCGAGAGATGGTCGAGCATCGCGACGCGGTTGGCGAGCTCGGCCGGGTGATGATACGGCAGCAGGAAGCCGCCGGGCCCGATGCGGATGTTCTTGGTCTGCAGCAGCGCCTGCGCGATTAAGAGGTCGGGCGACGGATGCGGCTCCCACGGCGCCGTGTGGTGCTCGCCGATCCAGGCTTCCTGATAGCCGAGCTCATCGAGCCAGCGCAGCACCTGCAGATCCCAGTCGTGGCCCTCCTTCAATCCGCACTCCGGCGGATGCGACGGCATCGCGAAATATCCGAGTTCCATGGGTTTCCTCTCTTTGTTCGAAGCGTGTCTTGCGCACGCGCGCAGAGAGTAGCTGCCCCGGCTGCGGCAGGACAATGGCCAGATGAATCACATCGTCATTCCGGGGCAATGCGCAGCATTGAACCCGGAATCTCGAGATTCCGGGTCTGGTGCTGACGCACCATCCCGGAATGACGAGGGAGTAATCCTAGCGCGCCCCGAACGTGGTCTTGCCGAACAGCGCCTTCTGCGTCGAAGGCTGCGAGCGCCAATATTGCGGCGGCGCGCTCACCTCGCCACCGAGCTCGGCAGCGGCATGCCAGCCCCAGCGCGGGTCGTAGAGCATGCCGCGGGCGAGCGCGACCATGTCGGCCTTGCCGGTGGAGACGATCTCCTCCGCCTGCCTGGCTTCCGTGATCAGGCCGACCGCCATCGTGGTGACGCCGGTCGCCTCCTTCACCGCCTGTGCCGCCGGCACCTGGTAGCCCGGACCGAGCGGAATCTTCTGCAGCGGCGAGACGCCGCCGGACGAGACATCCATCCAGTCGACGCCGCGCTTTTTCAATTCCTTTGCAAATTCGATGGTCTGCGCGAGGTCCCAGGCGCCTTCGACCCAGTCGGTCGCCGACACCCGCATGCCGATCGGCTTGTGATCCGGGAATACGGCGCGCACCGCGTCGAACACTTCCAGCGGGAAGCGCATGCGGTTCTCGAGCGAGCCGCCATAGCGGTCGGTCCGCTTGTTGGCGATCGGCGACAGGAACTGGTGCAGCAGATAACCGTGCGCGCCGTGCAATTCGAGCGCGTCGATGCCGAGGCGGTCGGCGCGCTTCGCCGACGCGACAAAGGCCTCGCGAATGCGCTTCAGACCGGCATCGTCGAGCGCCACCGGCGCCGCCTCGCTCTCCTTGTGCGGGACAGCGGACGGCCCGACCGTCTGCCAGCCGCCCTCGGCGATCGGGATCAGTTGCCCGCCCTCCCAGGGCCGCTGGCTCGAGGCCTTGCGGCCGGCATGCGCGAGCTGCATCGCGACCGCGGCCTCCGAGTGCTTGCGCACCGAGGCCATGATCGGCTTCAGCGCCGCCTCGTTGGCATCGCTATAGAGGCCGAGGCAACCCGGCGTGATCCGCCCGATATCCTCGACATGGGTGGCCTCGATGCAGAACATCGCGGCGCCCGACAGCGCCAGCATGTTGATGTGGGTGAAATGCCAATCATTGGCCGAGCCATCGTCGGCCGAATACTGGCACATCGGCGAGACCATGATGCGGTTGGAAAGCTTGAGGCTGCGCAGTTCGATCGGGGAAAACAGGGCGCTCATGCGGGGACATCCGGGACCGGGAAAGGACCCGGCTAAGATAGAGGGCGCGGCCGAGATCACCAACTGTCGGGGACGCCGGGCAGGCTACGACGCAGATCAGCAATGCGATAGCGCCGCCCCTTGAGGCGCGGCACCTCACTCCAGCAGCGTGAACTGCAGCAGCAGGTTGCGCTGGATCAGCGAGAAATTGTCGTCGGAGATCAAGGTCAGCACGGTCTCGCCCTCGTCGGTGACATGGGCGTCGATGCCTTCCATGTTGTCGATCTCGTTGCCGAGATCGGCGTTGAAGATCGCAGGTCCGTCGACCACGGCGCCGGGCGCGATGTCGGACAGCGCGAGGCGGCGGATGCGGATGCCGACGCCGCCGAGCCAGGAGAATTTCCGCTCCAGGATCAACAGATCGCCTGACGGCAGCAACACCGCGTCGCTGATATCGAAATTCTCGGTGCGACGAACGCTGAACTGGCCCGGCGTTCTGCCGCCGACCAGAAAGGCGATCAAATTGCCGCTCGCGTCGAGCCCGCGCTCCGAGAACGCGATCAGCGTGCCTGCCAACGGCTGGGCCTTCGACAAGGCCTTGGGTACGAAGACCAGCGCCTCCAGCCCCTTGTTGTTGGGAAGCTTGCGCGCCGCCGGCGGCAGCGGCACCACCTCGCCGCGCGAGCGGGTAAACCCCTTGGCGAAATCGTAGCGCAGCACCTGGTTGACCCGCTCGAGCCCGACATAGGCAAACGAGCCGTCGAGCGCGAGCGATTCCGAATCGTACCAGCCACGAGTCGCGGTGATCGGCCTGCCGTCGGCACCTAACAGCGGCGCAGCCTCGACATCGTCCAGCCCGGCCATGTCGCGGCCGCGATAGACGATGCGGCCGGTGAACCAGGTCCCCTGGTCGCTGACCGCGATGAAGCGCTCGCCCTTGGCATCGAGCCGCAGCGCGGAGAGGCCGCCGAAGCCGGAGAATGACGAGGTCAGAATAAGACCGCTGCGATATTCCAGCGCGCCGAACTTGACCCGCGCGCGATCGCGGATATCGAACGACGGCAACGGCCGCGCGTTGACTTCGATCGCGACGGGCTCGTCGACGCGATGCCGGCCCGGCCTGCCTGATGGTCCCGGAGTCAGTGGCGGCTGGGTCGCGCTCTGTGCCAAGGCAAGATGCGGCAGCGCGGCGGCCGACAGCCCCGCCGCCACACCTCTCAGGATATGGCGGCGGCTAGGGAGTGAGCGCATGTCTCACGAGTGCAGGCGGCGCCGGCTGCCCGGTGCAGGCGCCGAGCCGTGGGTCTCGCTGAACAGCTCGGCGAGCTTTTCGGTGATCGCGCCGCCGAGCTCTTCGGCATCGACAATGGTGACGGCGCGACGATAGTAGCGCGTGACGTCATGACCGATGCCGATCGCGATCAATTCGACCGGCGAGCGGGTCTCGATCTCCTCGATGATGTGGCGCAGATGCCGCTCGAGGTAATTGCCGGGATTGACCGACAGCGTGGAATCGTCCACCGGCGCGCCGTCGGAGATCATCATCAGGATGCGGCGCTGCTCGGGACGCGCAAGCAGACGCTTGTGCGCCCAGTCGAGCGCCTCGCCGTCGATGTTCTCCTTGAGCAGGCCTTCGCGCATCATCAGGCCGAGATTCTTCCGCGCACGACGCCATGGTGCGTCGGCCGATTTGTAGATGATGTGCCTGAGATCGTTGAGGCGGCCGGGATTGGCCGGCTTGCCCGCGGCAAGCCACGCCTCGCGCGACTGGCCGCCCTTCCAGGCGCGGGTGGTGAAGCCCAGAATCTCGACCTTGACGCCACATCGCTCCAGCGTGCGCGCCAGGATGTCGGCGCAGGTGGCGGCAACGGTGATCGGCCGGCCGCGCATCGAGCCTGAGTTGTCGAGCAGCAGCGTCACCACGGTGTCGCGGAAGGTCGCCTCCTTCTCATGCATGAAGGACAGCGGGTGATAGGGATCGGTGACGACGCGCGACAGCCGCGCCGGATCGAGGATGCCTTCCTCGAGATCGAAATCCCAGGCGCGGTTCTGCTGCGCCATCAGGCGGCGCTGGAGACGGTTGGCGAGCCGCGCCACGATGCCCTGCAGATGCGCGAGCTGCTTGTCGAGATAGGAGCGCAGCCGTTCCAGCTCGTCGTGGTCGCAGAGATCCTCGGCCGCGATCACCTCGTCGAACTTCGGCGCAAATGCATGATATTCCGGACCGCGCGGCTCGTTCTGACCGCGCGAATTCGGCCGCGTCGCCTCGCCAGGCGTCTCGTCGTCGCCGAGCTCGCCGTCGTCGAACGTATCCGACGTCGAGGCCTGCGCGCTCTCCATCGCGCTTTCGCTCATCTCGTCAGCGGTGGTCTGCGCCTGGTCGGCGCTCATCTCCTGCGCGGCGTCGGAATCGGGCGAGCCTTCGGCGCCGGACTGATCGTTCTCGCCGTCCTGGTTCTCGTCCTGGTCCTCGTCGTCGTCGGAATCCATGTTGCGATCGTCGCCGAGATCGAGCGCCGACAAGAGATCGTGGACGAGGTCGCCGAATCTCGCCTGGTCCTCGGCGAAGCGGCTGAGCTTGTCGAGCCGCGAGCCGATCTTGTCCTCGAGCGTCGGACGCCAGAGATCGACCATCTTCTTGGCGGCCGCGGGCGGCGCCAAGCCGGTGAGGCGCTCGCGCACCAGCATCGCCAGCGCGTCCGACAGCGGCGCATCGGCGCGGTCGGTGATCTCGTCATACTTGCCGCGGTGGAAATGATCGTCGAGCATCGCGGTGAGGTTCTTGGCGACGCCCGCCATCCGGCGCGAGCCGAGCGCCTCGACGCGCGCCTGCTCGACCGCCTCGAACACGCCGCGCGCCTGCGGATTGCCCGGCATCAGCTTGCGATGCACCTTGGGATCATGACAGGCGATCTTGAGCGCGATCGAATCGGCGTGGCCGCGCACGATCGCGGCATCGCGCTTGGTCATCTTGCGCGCCGGTTCGGGCAGCCGCGCCTTGCCGGGCGCGAGCCCCGGCCGCTCGGCGGCGAAGGAGACCTCGAGCTCCGGCTTCTTGGCGATCGCCTTCAGGCACGCCGACACCGAGCGCTTGAACGGCTCGGTCGGCGCTTCCTTCGATCCGGGACGGAATTTGATGTTGGAGGTTGTCATAGCGATTTCGTAAACCAGTGGCGCGTGACGCCGCCGGGATACCCCTCAATCGAACCGAACTCTTTATATCCGTTGGCGCGGTAGAAGCCCGGCGCCTGGAAGCTCATCGTATCCAGATAGGATCGCGTCGCTCCGAAGCGCCGCGCCTCGTCTTCGATCGCCTTGATCAGCTTCGCGCCAAAACCCTTGTTGCGAAACTTCTGCTCCATCCAGAACAACTGGATGAACAACACCGCGGTCCAGACCTCGCCGACGATGCCGCCGACGATCTCGTCGCCTTGCCGCAGCGAGATGGCGAAGCGCTTGTACTTCTGCTTCCCCATCTTCTCGTTGTTGTAACGGAGCAATCCGCCGAGCACCGCCTTCTTCGTCTGTGTGACTGTGCGCTCGACGGAGATGTTCGGCATGGATTAGCTGAGCGCCACGTTGACCGAGGATTCCGCCAGCTCGACGTTGAAGCAGCGCTGGTAGAACTCGGCGACCAGCGGCCGCTCCAGCTCGTCACACTTGTTGAGGAAGGTGACGCGGAACGCGAAGCCGATGTCGTTGAAGATGTCGGCGTTCTCGGCCCAGGTGATCACCGTGCGCGGGCTCATCACCGTCGACAAATCGCCGTTGGCGAACGCATTGCGGGTGAGATCCGCGAGCCGCACCATCTTGTTGACGATGTCGCGGCCTTCCTGGGTGCGATAGTGCTTCGCCTTGGCCAGCACGATCTCCACCTCCTCGTCATGGGCGAGGTAGTTCAGCGTGGTGACGATCGACCAGCGGTCCATCTGGCCCTGGTTGATCTGCTGGGTGCCGTGATAGAGGCCCGAGGTGTCGCCGAGGCCGACCGTGTTGGCGGTCGAGAACAGGCGGAACGCCGGATGCGGCTTGATCACCTTGTTCTGGTCGAGCAGCGTCAGGCGGCCCGAGACTTCCAGCACGCGCTGGATCACGAACATCACGTCCGGGCGGCCGGCGTCGTATTCGTCGAACACCAGCGCGATGTTGTGCTGCAGCGCCCAGGGCAGGATGCCGTCACGGAATTCGGTGACCTGCTTGCCTTCCTTGACCACGATGGCGTCCTTGCCGACCAGATCGATACGGCTGATGTGGCTGTCGAGGTTGACGCGGACGCAGGGCCAGTTGAGGCGGGCCGCAACCTGCTCGATGTGGGTCGACTTGCCGGTGCCGTGATAGCCGGTGACCATCACCCGGCGGTTCTTGGCGAAGCCGGCGAGGATCGCGAGCGTGGTGGCGCGGTCGAAGCGATAGTCCGGATCGGTCTCCGGCACATGCGGGTCGACTTCCGAATAGGCCGGAACTTCCAGATCGCTATCGATCCCGAAGACCTGCCGGACCGACACCTTCATGTCGGGCAAGCCGACGGGTTCTTGTTCTTTGGTCTGGACGGCGGTCGTCATTCATCCTCCGAGGTCCCGGGCATTCCCGAAACCAGATTGTAGGTCATTTGGCTGCGGATGGGGTGCTGCGCACAAGCCTAGCAGAGAGCAACGGCTGGCAGAAGCCCGCGGGCAAATCAAAGTTTCATTGGTCTATCATAAAGATAGGAACGAAACTCGATTTTTGGAAGGCTGCCCTGCAAATCCCGCCGTACTTTCGCCGCAGCGCCACGGCGGCCTGCCCTGCCGGGCACTTTTCAGCCCGGCGGGGAGTTGTTAGCTCTCGAAGCCGTTTTATCACCGCCGCATGGGATTTTTGTGACTTCATTCCTTGACCCCCTGATCGCCTTCGTCTCGGCCCATGCCTGGCTCGCCTATCTGACGCTGTTTCTGGCCGCCCTGCTGGAAGCTGTCCCGGTGGTCGGCTCGCTGGTGCCAGGTTCGACCATCATCCTGGCGCTGAGCGCGCTGGTGCCGGGCGGCGAATTGAAGCTGGTGCCAGTTCTGGCCGCCGCGGCCTGCGGCGCCATGCTCGGCGACGGCACCGCCTATCTGATCGGCTACCGCAGCCAGCGCGAGATCCTCTCCGCCTGGCCGCTCTCCAACTATCCGCGGGTGGTCGCGCAGAGCGAGGCCTTCTTCAACCGCTGGGGGGTGCTCGCGGTATTCTTCGCCCGGTTCGTGCCGCCGATTCGCGCCTTCGTGCCGATCACCGCCGGCGCGCTCGACATGCCGCCTCAGCGCTTCTACGCCGTCAACATCCCCGCAATCCTGCTCTGGGCGCCGGCGCATGTGCTGCCCGGCGTGCTCGCGGTCACTGCGCTGCACGACTATGCCGGCCTGCCGCATCATCAACATGTCGGCAAGCATCTCTGGATGTTTGCGGTCGCCGGCGGCGCGGTCATCCTGGCGCTTGCGATCTGGACCATTCGCCGCCGCCACGGCGGCGGCCTGATCGAACCGTCCAAGCCGGCAGAATAGCTTTTATTTGAGCATGATCTGCTCGGAAAACCGGCCTCCACTTTTCCGGATCATGCTCTAGATACTATTGGTCGAAGCGGCCCGCCCGGGTGCCGGTCCGACATAGCGCGCGCGGGGCCTGATCAGCTTGCCGAGTTGAAGCTGCTCGCTGGCATGCGCAATCCAGCCGACATTGCGAGCCATCGCAAACAGCGCGAGCTCGCTGCCTGCGGGCATCCGCAGGGCTTGCACCAGTACCGCCAGCGCATAGTCGATGTTGACGAATTCGCCAGTCGCCTCCGCGATCCGCTCCGGCACCTCCCTGGTGAATTTGCGCGGCGCGCCGGCCCGCGTCAGCGCTTCGAGCAGCGAGATCGCGCGCGGATCGCCCTTCTTGTAGACGCCGTGTCCGAAGCCGGCGAAGCGCTCGCCGAGCGCGACCCGCTCGCGAACCACCGGCGCAACGTCATTGTCGATCATCGTCCTGACCAGGCGCGAGGCGAGCACGCCGGCGCCACCATGCATCGGCCCCTTCAGCGCAACGAGACCTGCGATCACGGCGTCATACAGATTGAGTCCGGTCGACGCCGCGCAGCGCGCGGTGAAGGTCGAGGCATTCAATTCGTGATCGGCGAGCAGCACCAGCGCGCGGCGAATCAGATCCGGTGCGTGCTTGTTGTCGGGCGTCCAGACCCGAGCCACCTGCTCGTGGAGCGGGTCCGCCGATGGCGCGGCGTTCAGCATGGTCGCGACCAAGAGCCGCAAGATGCGGCCGCCGACCATCGCGCGGCCGTCGGGCGCGCGGGTGAAGGCGCCGGGATCGGCACTCGCCGCCAGCGCCAGCACGGCCACCGTGCGGTCGATCGGCTGGGCGCGGCGCGCGGCCTCGGCGATCAAGCGCATCTCGTCCGAGACATGCGGACAATTGTCCGAGGCAAACGGATCGACGTCGGTGACATCCCAGAGCAGCGTCGCGGTGTGCTCCAGCGTATCCCGCTCGGCAAGATCGACGCAGTTCACGCCGCGATAGATCGGGCCCTGCTCGGTGATGGTCGCGATCGCCGAATCCATCACCGGCAAATCGGCATCGAAATTGCGAAAGCCGCGCGGCTCCGGCGACGGCACGCGGCGTTCCTTCAGGCCCCTGATGTCCTCGGCGCGGTAGCGGTGGCTGCGCGAATCCGGCGACGGCTCGGAGCGGATCAGGCCACGACTGACATAGGCGTAGAGGGTCGCCGGCGAGATCGCGAGCTCGGCGGCGGCCTCGCGGGCGGAGAGGTAGAGCTCGGCGGATTTTTTCATATTGATTTATATAATCAAGATTGATCAACTCGTCGAGAGGCCCGACCTTCGAGGCGTGAAGCAAGGAGATCGGGTCATGAACATGATTGTCACCAAGAGCCAGATCGGTCTGGACGGCGTTCCCGCCGCCGAGACCGTGTTGAGCCATGTCGACGGCGAGCGCGGCGAATTGATCATCGCCGGCGAGCACGTCGCGAGCCTCGCCGGCACGTCGAGCTTCGAGGCCGTCACGGCGCGGCTGTGGAACGGCGCCACCGGCAAGTCGCTGAGCGAGGCCAATGTCCGCTCAAGCCTCGGCGCCGCCCGCGAACGCGCCTTCGCTCGCCTGCCGGACCTGCTGCCGGCGACCCGCGGCATGTCTATTGTCGACGGCTTCCGCGCCGCGATCGCCGGCCTGCGCAGCGAGAACGGGCTGGAGCACAAGGCGACCATTGTCGGCGCCTTCCCGGTGATCGCGGGTGCGCTGGTGCAGCAAGCCAAGGGACACGCCCCGATCGCGCCCGATCCGAATGTCAGCCACGCCGCCGACACGCTGCACATGCTGCTGGGCCGCAAGGCCGCGCCGCGCGAGATCACAGCGCTTGACGCCTATCTCGTCACGGTCTGCGATCACGGCATGAATGCGTCGACCTTCACGACACGGGTGATCGCATCGACCCAGGCCGATCTGTTCGCGGCCATCACCGGCGGCTATTGCGCGCTGACCGGCCCGCTGCATGGCGGCGCGCCGGAGCCGGTGCTGGAGATGCTGGATGCGATCGGCACACGCGAGCGAATCAAGCCCTGGGTCGACGGCGCACTGGCGCATGGCGAACGGTTGATGGGCTTCGGCCATCGCGTCTACCGCGTGCGCGACCCGCGCGCCGACGTGCTCAAGGTCGCGATCGAACGCCTCGAGGCAAACGGCGCCGACCTGCCGTTTGCAGCAGAGGTCGAGGCCTATATCCGCGAGGCGCTGCAGAAGAAGAATCCGGAGCGGCCGCTGGAGACCAATGTCGAGTTCTTCACCGCGATCCTGCTCGACGGGCTGGAAATCCCGCGGCAGGCGTTCACGCCGATCTTCGCGGTGGCCCGCGCCGCCGGCTGGACCGCGCACGCGCTGGAGCAGCGCCGCACCGGCCGCCTGATCCGGCCGAGTTCGTCCTATGTCGGGGCGGTGCCGAAGGGCTGAGAGCCAACCGCGAACCGTAGCCCGGATGGAGCGCAGCGAAATCCGGGAGCGGTGTGACCGCGGTTAGAGGGGTCCCGGATTACGCTTCGCTTCATCCGGGCTACAAAACCGCACCGTTGGACGACGGCGGAGCCACCCACTCACAGGGGCGACGACGGTGATGGCTTACGCCTCGCGCACCACGGTCTTCAGATAATTATACGCCTTGATGATCTCGATCAGGCGATCCTCGGTGGAGCGGTCGCCGCCATTGGCGTCGGGGTGGTGCTGCTTGACCAGCGCCTTGTACTTCGACTTGACGTCGTCCAGCGTCGCGCCGGCACCGAGCCCCATCACCATCAGTGCCTTGCGCTCGGCGTTCATGACCTTGCGGGTCTCGGGCTTGGGCTCCGCGCCGCCCGGGCCGGGCCGCCAACGGCCGCGGCCGTTGAGTTCGGAGAACACGTGGAACGGATCGGAGGCGGCATCGAGACCGCTCTCCTTCTTGCCGTTGTTGGCGCCCATCTTCCAGGTCGGCCGATGACCGGTCAGCGCGTCCTTCTGGTAGCGCGCGACGTCGTCAGGATTCATGCCCTGGAAGAAGTTATAGGACTGGTTGTATTCGCGGACATGGTCGAGACAGAAGTGCCAATACTCGCGCGAATTCTCGCGGCCCTTCGGGGCGCGGTGCGCACCCTTGTTCTGGCAACCCGCCCACTCGCAGGTCACGGCCTGCTCGCCGGCCTGCGCCTGGCGCTTCGCACTCACCTTGGTCGGCTTGATGCGAATGGAGTCGAAGAATTTTGATGAATCGATCGGCATGTTCTCTTTGACTACGCAATGCACAAATCTTCAAGTCTTGACATTGCGCAGACCTCGTTTCCCGCTAGCACCATTGACGAAAAGCCGTCGCGAACCTAACTCCGCCGCCATGAGCACCAAAGACGCTATCATAAACAAGTTGCGTGAAGCTTTCTTGCCGGAAAGCCTCGACGTCGTCGATGAGTCACATCTGCATGAAGGCCACGCCGGCCACAGGCCAGGCGGGGAGACGCATTTCAGGGTATATATTGTGTCTCCGGCCTTCGAAGGGAAGAGCCGGATCGAACGCCATCGCATGATAAATGCGACGCTGGCGCCGGAACTCGCCGGCTCGGTGCATGCGCTGGCGATCCATGCCCACGGCCCCGGGGAAAAGCCGCGCTAGCTCGCGCTTGCCGCAAGACGAAGCAGCGGTTTTCCGTTATGAGGATGATACCTCCGGCGATGGACCTGCTCCCGATGCGAGCAGGGAAACCACGGGTCGCCACGCATGATATGGGGCCGTTGATGATCCCTTGCTGGCCACGTTTCCGGTCGATCGTCACCGCTGCCGGCCTGCTCCTGATCTGTGCGATGCGCCCGGCCTCGGCGCTGGATATGCCGAGCCCGTTCGTCCAGGAGGTGCTGATCAAGAGCATCCTGGTGTCGCTCAACGATGCGGTGGCCGCCAACAATTTCACCGTATTCCACGCCAAGATATCGAAACCGTTCCGCGACCAGTTTTCGCCGGACAAGCTGAAGACCATCTTCAAGGACCTGGTCGACAAGCACGCGGTGTTCGACGCCGTGGTCGCCAAGCCGATCACGCTCGATGAGGACGCCAAGATCGACGACAAGGGCGTGTTGCGGCTGAAAGGCCATTTCGACACCAGGCCCAAGCAGGTGAAGTACCAGCTCGGCTTCATCCCCTCCGACGGCGCGTGGAAGCTGTCGGGCATCTCGATCGATATCGAGTAGGCCGACGGCTTCGTTCAACCCGTCATCCTGAGGAGCCGCGAAGCGGCGTCTCGAAGGATGCACGGCCACCAGCCGGGCCGTCGACCCTTCGAGACGCCGCTGCGCGGCTCCTCAGAGGGTGTGATTTTTTTGGGGTTTCAGCGAGCATTATAGCCGAAAGCCGGCGCGGTGTGATTCTCTGGCGATGATGGATTCGCGGGAGGTGATGTTGGCTGCCGATGAGTTGTTTGGGGACCTGCCGGAGCAGGCGAAGCCATCAGTCGAAGCGGGCTTGCCCGGCGCTCCGCGGCTGCGTGAGCCCCAGCGCGACCAGATTGCGCTGCGAGCGGTTGATATTGAGAGCCTGATCGGGGAAGACCATCCGGTGCGGCTGATCTGGTCTTATGTCGAAGAGCTTGATCTGAGTGAGTTGGAGGACCGGATCAAGGCTCGCGGCGATCGTCCCGGTCACCCCGCGACCTCGCCCCGGCTTTTGCTGGCGCTGTGGCTCTATGCCGCCAGCGAAGGCGTTGGCAGCGCGCGGGCGTTGGAGCGGCTGTGCGAGAGCCACGATGCCTATCGCTGGCTGTGCGGCGGGGTGTCGGTGAACTATCACCTGCTGGCGGACTTCCGGGTCGGCAACGCCGATCTGCTTGACCGACTGCTCAGTGAGCATCTGGCAGCGTTGGCAAAGGCCGGTCTCGTCGATCTGGAGACCTTGGCGCAGGATGGCATGCGGGTCCGGGCCAGCGCCGGGGCGGCCTCGTTCCGGCGCGAGGCGACGCTGGATAAGCATTTGGCGCAGGCTGAGGCCGTGGTGGAAGACCTCAAGCGCGAGGTCGACACACGCTCGGACGCCAGCAATAAGCGTGCCCGGGCAGCCAAGGAGCGGGCCGCGCGGGAACGCAGCGCGCGGGTGAAGGCGGCGCAGACGGCGCTCGCCGAGATCAAGCAGCAGCGCAAGGAGCGCGAAGAAAGTCGCGGCAACGGCAAGACGCCGAAGGAGCCGCGGGCCTCCACGACGGACGCCTATGCACGGGTCATGAAGATGGCGAACGGCGGCTTCCGCCCCGCCTACAACGTGCAGGTGACGAGCGTGGCCGGCGAGCAGATCGTCGTCGACACCAGAATTTGCAACATCGGATCCGATCGCGGCCTGATGCGTCCCATGCTGGAGCGGCAGCGTGCGCGGCCCGGAGGGTTGCCCAAGGACCATCTCGTCGATGGCGGCTTTGGCAGTGCCGAGGACATCGAATGGGCCTATGCCGAGGGCATCGATATCTTTTGTCCGCCCACTCAATCCAAGCACGGTACCGATCCCTATCTACCGCGGCGCGGCGACGGTCCGGGGGTGTTGGCCTGGCGTGCGCGAATGGCGAGCAAAGAGGGCAAGGCCCGATACAGGTCCCGGTCGATCTGCGAGTGCATCCATGCCCGCTGGCGCAATTGGGACCTGCGGCAATTGACCGTGCGCGGCATCGAAAAGGTCCGTGCCGTCGTGCTCTGGTACGCCCTCGTCAACAACATCCTGCAAGGCAACCGCCTCTCCAGAGCCTAAACAACGGGTCATCGCCGAACTCGAACTCAAACCTGCCAATTGCTGCGACGAACAGCCGCCAAAAACTCCGCAGGAGCCGAATCCGTCACAAGCTCTCAGGGTGACGGAGAGAGGCTTGCGTGTGCTGTACCCGCCTAGAACGCTGTCCCTGCCCGCTTCGGCTTCTTCTCCTCCAGCTCGGCCTCGCGCGGCACGGCTGTGATGCGCAGCGCGGTGATGCGGTTGCGCTCGCGGCGGAGCACGCGGAAGCGGAAGCCGTGGAAGGTGAAGCTCTGGCCGCGCTCCGGGATCGAGCGCGCCTCGTGAATCACGAGGCCGGCGACCGTGGTCGCCTCCTCGTCCGGCAGGCGCCAGTCCATCGCGCGGTTGAGGTCGCGGATCGGCACCGAGCCGTCGACCACGACCGAGCCGTCCGGCTGGGCGCGGACACCGGCGACGACGATGTCGTGCTCGTCGGAGATGTCGCCGACGATCTCCTCCAGGATGTCCTCCAGCGTCACCATGCCTTCGACCTCGCCATACTCGTCGACCACGAGGGCGAAGTGGGTCTTGCGGCGGCGGAACGCCTTCAGCTGCTCGGAGACCGGGCGCATCTCCGGCACGAACCAGGGCGGCAGCGCGATCGCCGAGGCATCGATCGCGGACATGTCGCCCTCATTGGCGCGGATCGCGCGCAGCAGGTCCTTGGCGTGCAACACGCCGACGATGTTCTCGGGCTTCTCCCGCCATAGCGGGATGCGGGTGTATTCGCTGGCCAGCACCTCGCGCACCAGCTCCTCGGGCGGCAGGTCGGCGTTGACCATGGTCATCTCGGTGCGATGGACCATCACGTCGGAGACCTGCAACTCGCTGAGGTCCAGCAAACCTCCGAGCATGTCGCGGTCCTGCTTCTCGACCTTGCCCTCGTGATGCAAGAGATCGACCGCGCCGCGCAGACGTTCGGTCGGCGACAGCACCGCCTGATGCGCGCCGACCTTGATGCCGAGCAGCTTCATCAGCGCCAGCACGATGGCCTCGATGATGGTGAGCAACGGCCCCAGCACGAAGATCGTCAGCCGCATCGGCCGCGCGACCAAGAGCGAGATGCGGTCGGGCGCGTTGATCGCGATGGTCTTGGGCAGCACCTCGGCGAATACCACGACCATTACAGTCATCACAGCGGTGGCATAGAGCACGCCGACATCGCCGAACCAGGCGGTGAACACGCCCGTTGCCAGCGCCGAGGCGCCGATATTGGCAATGTTGTTGCCGAGCAGCAGCGCGCCGATCATCCGCTCGCGCATGTTGAACAGTTTCGAGACCACTCCGGCATCGGTGTTGCCCTGCTTCGACAGCCGCAGCATGCTGGCGCGCGAGGCGCCGGTCAGCGCCGTCTCACTCGCCGCGAAGAACGCCGAGATCAAGAGACAGAGCAACACGATCGAGAAGGTCAACCATCCCACTGAAATGATCCGTGGCTAGAGCATGATCCGGAAAAGTGTGCAGCGCTTTTCCGAAAAGATCATGCTCGAATCAAGCAGACAGAGCGGGGTGACGATTCGAAGAAGAGTCATCCCGCTCTAGGCCTTGAGCTTGGCTTGCAGGAAGTCGCGCACCGGCTGCGGCTCGACATTGTTGGCAATCACGGCGCGGCCGACCGCTTCCAGCAGAATGAAAGTGAGCTTGCCGCGCTTGACCTTCTTGTCCTGCGCCATCAGCGCCAGCAATGCGTCGGCATCGACAAGGCCTTCCTGCGTAAAGCCTGCGATATCCTGCAGGCGCGTCGGCAACCCTACCGCGGAAAGATGACGCGCGATGCGGGTCGCATCGTCGGACGAGATCATCCCGAGCTGCGCCGAGAATTCCGCTGCCAGCACCATGCCGACCGAGACGCCCTCGCCGTGGAACAGGCGATCGGAGAAGCCGGTCGCGGCTTCCAGCGCATGGCCGAAAGTGTGGCCGAGATTGAGCAGCGCACGTTCGCCGGTCTCGCGCTCGTCGCGGGAGACGACGCCGGCCTTGGCGCGGCAGGAGGTGGCGATCGCGTGCTCGCGCCCGGCGCCGCCCCCGAAGATGTCGGCGTGATTCTTCTCCAGCCAGGCGAAGAACGCTTCGTCGCCGAGGATGCCGTATTTCGCGACCTCGGCGTAGCCGGCGCGGAACTGGCGCGGCGACAGCGTATCGAGCACCGAGGTGTCGGCGATGACCAGCACCGGCTGATGGAAGGCACCGATCAAATTCTTGCCCTGCGGCGAGTTGATGCCGGTCTTGCCGCCGACCGAGGAATCGACCTGCGCCAGCAGCGAGGTCGGCACCTGCACGAAATCGACGCCGCGGCGCAGGATCGCGGCCGCGAAGCCGGCAAGATCGCCGACCACGCCGCCGCCCAGCGCGATCACCAGATCGTTGCGCTCGATCTTCGCCGCGATCAGCGCCTCGCTGACCTGCGTCAGCGTCGCGTAGCTCTTCGAGCCCTCGCCCTCCTCGACGACGATCTGCGATGTCGGCACGCCCGCGGCCTTAAGCGACGCTTCGGTCGGCTCCAGCCAGTGCTTGGCGACGGTGCGGTCGGTGACAATAGCGGTGCGCACGCCGGGCCGCAGCGCCGCGACGCGTTCGCCGAGCGAGGCCAGCACGTCGCGGCCGATGACAATGTCATAGGCACGGTCGCCGAGCGCGACGTCGACGGTAACGGAGGCGGAGTGTTTCAAGGGCGCAGTCATGAGGTCGCGTTCAATCCATCAGGTGGCGGCCCGCCGGCCGGACGCACGCCGCACAGATGCGCATGCAGGGCCGCGAGGCATTCGTCGACGATGCGATCGTGCGGCACGTCGCGCGAGGCAATCGTCAGGTCGGCATTCTTGTAGACCGGCTCGCGCTCGCTGAGCAGCCGGTTGACGGTCGCCTCCGGGTCGGCGGTCTGCAGCAGCGGACGGTCGGCGCGGCGGCGGACCCGGCGCATGATGATATCACTGTCGGCCTTGAGCCAGATCGAGATCGCGCGGTCGCGGATCCGGTTGCGGGTCTCATCGCGCATGAAGGCGCCGCCGCCGGTCGCCAGCACGACCGGGCCGCTGTCGAGGATGCGGGCGATCACCCGCGCCTCGCCGTCGCGGAAATAGGGCTCGCCATGGGTTTCGAAGATTTCCGGGATCGTCATGCGGGCCGCCGCCTCGATCTCGGTGTCGGCATCGGCAAAGGGCAGCTTGAGCCGCGCCGCCATCCGCCGGCCGATGGTCGACTTGCCGGCCCCCATCATGCCGACCAGCACGATCGACCGCAGCCCCAGCGCGGCCGCGATATCGGCCTCCAGGGTCGGGTGGGTGGGTGCCGGTACGGCTGCGTCGGACATCAAAAAGCTCGGATATTGGGACGAATTGTTTGGAATTCGAGCCACCTATACTACCCCCGGCGATACCGTTACCAGCGACTCTTGCAACCGCGCGGGGAACATGTTGGATGATTTCATTGGTTAATTCGCCGCCCGAGTCGCCTCTATGCCCAGCCTGTTCCGCTTCCTGACGGTCGTCGCCGTGATTTTCGGGATCGGGTACGGCATCGTCTTCGCGCTGGCGAATTTCGTGCAGCCGAAACCGCGGGAAATGACCGTGACCATTCCGCCCGATAAGTTCCTCAAGAAATAGCCGCTATGATTCCGGCATGCCAGCCAAGGTTCAGACCAAGCCGCCTGCCAAGTCCTCCGACGCCAAACTGACCGCGTTGTTCCTCGACATGCTCGCCGCGGAACAGGGCGCAGGCCTCAACACGCTCGACGCCTACCGGCGCGACCTCACCGATTTCTCCGGTTACCTCGCCCATGCCGGCGCCGATTTCACCACTGCCGACACCGAGGCGCTGCGCGGCTACCTCGCCGACCTCGATACCAGGGGCTTCAAGTCGACCAGCGTGGCGCGGCGGCTGTCGGCGATGCGGCATCTCTACCGCTTCCTGCTCAACGAGCAGGTCCGAGCCGACGATCCCGCCGCGATCCTGTCCGGGCCGAAGCGCGGCCGCGGCCTGCCCAAAGTGCTGTCGATCGCCGACGTCGACCGCATGCTGACCCGTGCCAAGGAACTGACCCGGACCGATGTCTCGCCGGCGCAACGGCTGCGCGCGCTGCGGCTGTATTGCCTGCTCGAAGTGCTCTACGCCACCGGCCTGCGCGTCTCCGAGCTGGTGTCGCTGCCGGTCTCCGCGGCGCGGCGCGATGCGCGGATGATCGTGGTGCGCGGCAAGGGCAACAAGGAGCGGCTGGTGCCGCTGAACGAGGCCTCGCGCCAGGCGATGGCGGACTACCTCGCCGCGTTGGAGGTGATGCAGCCGAAGGCGAAGAAGGCAGCAGCATCGAAATGGCTGTTTCCGTCCTCCGGCGAGAGCGGCCATTTGACCCGGCAGCATTTTGCCCGCGACCTGAAGGAGCTTGCGGCGGCTTCCGGCCTTGCGCCCCGGCTGGTCTCCCCGCACGTGTTACGTCATGCGTTCGCCAGCCATCTGCTGCACAATGGCGCGGATTTGCGCATCGTGCAGACCCTGCTCGGCCATACCGATATCTCGACCACCCAAATCTATACCCATGTGGTCGAGGAGCGGCTGAAGAGCCTGGTCCGCGACCTGCATCCGCTGGCGGAAACGTCGCAGGCCCCGTAGCCCGGATGAAGCGCAGCGCAATCCGGGACAGACCATCCGTAGCCCGATCTACCCCGGATTACGCTTCGCTCCATCCGGGCTACGAGCGTTGGAGACCTCGATACCTTCACCTGATCCGCCTTGACTTCCGCGCCGTCTCCGCAGAAAGAGCGTGGCCTGCCTGCGATCCCGAAGCGTGCATTCCGCTGAATGCGCGTTAACCGATTGAAGTTACAAAACTTCTCTTGTCACCGCCGAATCCGCTTCGCCCCTCGCATTGTTCCTCCCTATATTAAGTTGATGCCCGACCCGATGCGCAGCTATCTCGACTTCGAAAAACCCGTCGCCGAGCTTGAATCCAAGATCGACGAGTTGCGCACGCTTGCCGCCAGCGGCAGCGACATCGGTGACGAGGTCGCGCGGATCGAGGACAAGGCGGCGCAGGCGCTGACCGACCTCTATGCCAATCTGACACCGTGGCAGAAGACGCTGGTGGCGCGGCATCCGCAGCGGCCGCACTTCACCGATTTCGTCAGTGGCCTGATCACCGAATTCACGCCGATGGCCGGCGACCGCAAATTCGCCGACGACGAGGCGCTGATCGGCGGCTTCGGCCGCTTCCGCGGCGAGAGCATCTGCGTGGTCGGCCAGGAGAAGGGCGCCACCACCGACAGCCGCATCAAGCACAATTTCGGCATGGCGCGCCCCGAAGGCTACCGCAAGGCGGTGCGCCTGATGGAGATGGCCGATCGCTTCGGCATCCCGGTGCTGTCGATCGTCGATTCCGCCGGCGCCTATCCCGGCATCGGCGCGGAGGAGCGCGGCCAGGCCGAGGCGATCGCGCGCTCGACCGACGCCTGCCTGTCACTCGGCGTGCCCAATGTCGCGATCGTCACCGGCGAGGGCATGTCGGGCGGCGCGATCGCGATCACCACCGCCAACCGCGTCCTGATGATGGAGCACGCGATCTACAGCGTGATCTCGCCGGAGGCGGCCTCCTCGATCCTGTGGCGCGACGGCAGCAAGGCGCAGGAAGCCGCCAACAGCATGAAGATCACCGCGCAGGACATGCTGCGCTTCGGCGTGATCGACCAAATCCTCAAGGAGCCCTCCGGCGGCGCGCATCGCGACCCCGCCGCGATGATCGCGACCACCGGCGACGCGATCGCCCAGGCACTCAACGACCTACGAAATCTTGATCCGGACGCGATTCGCAAACAGCGGCGCCAGAAGTTCCTCGATATCGGCCGCAAGCTGGGCTGAGGCGCCCAAACGGCCGGATTTTTCGCCCAAATCGACCAATTTTGCCGCAATTGGGCCCCGAGCCGGGTCTTTAACGTTCCTTGAACCATGCCTGCTACCGTGAAGGCTGTCAGCCCCGGTTCAGGTTGCGAGCAGGGGTGGTCGAAGGCTAATATTTTACACAATGGCTTCAGGGCATATTCGCCGTGTTGGGGTCGCGAAAATCGCCCGGTGGGTGTGGAGCTCGGACTTGACTCATCGCACGCTCGTACGCGCGCTTCTGACTTCGGCAGTCCTCGCCGCGGGCGTCATGCTCGCCGGTTGTGACAGCGACCAGATCTCGCTCGCCCAGAACGCCAAGGCCAACCAGCCGGTCCCGCCAAAGCTCGTCGCCGCCATGGCCGAGAAGGACATGGATCTGCAGTCGCCGATCCTGGTCCGCCTGTTCAAGCAGGAGGCCGAGCTCGAGGTCTGGAAGCAGACCCGATCCGGCCAGTTCGCGCTGCTCAAGACCTATCCGATCTGCCGCTGGTCGGGCGACCTCGGCCCCAAGGTCCGCGAAGGCGACCGCCAGGCGCCGGAAGGATTCTATTCCATCAACCCGAGCCAGATGAATCCGCAGTCGGCCTACTATCTCTCGTTCAACACCGGCTATCCCAACGCCTTCGACAAGGCGCTCGGCCGAACCGGCTCGGAGCTGATGGTGCATGGCGACTGCTCGTCGCGCGGCTGCTACGCGATGACCGACGAGCAGATCGCCGAGATCTACTCGCTCGGTCGCGAATCCTTCTTCGGCGGCCAGAAGGCGTTCCAGTTCCAGGCCTATCCGTTCCGGATGACGCCGGTGAACATGGCCAAGCACCGCAACAACCCGAACATGCCTTTCTGGAAGATGATCAAGGAAGGCAATGATCATTTCGAGGTGACGAAGCAGGAGCCGAAGGTCGACTTCTGCGAGAAGAAATACGTGTTCGATGCGGTGAAGCCGCCGGATGCGACCCGCGATCCGGTGTTCAACGCGTCGGCGAAGTGCCCGGCCTATGTGATCCCCGAGGAGATCACGAGCGCGGTGCGCGAGAAGCAGCAGCGCGACGACGCCGAGATCGCCAAGCTGGTGTCCAAGGGCACGCCGGTGGCGCGCCTCAACACCGGCATCGACGGCGGCATGAACGCGATCTTCGCCTCCAAGATTCCGGAAGGAAACACCGGCCTGTCCGAAGGTGGTGACAGCCAGGCGCTGGCCTCGATGGCGCTGGCGCGCGCGCCCGGCACGATCCCAGGCACGGTCAATCCGCCGCGGCCCAATCTCGCGGTCCAGCAGGAAGAGCCGGTGGTGGCGACGACCTCCTCGACCGCACCTGCGGCCAACACCCGCGTCGCTTCGGCGAATGCGTCCGACAAGTCCGAAGGCTTCTTCTCGAGCTTTGCCCGCAAGGTCGGCATCGGCGGCGCCACCGCCGACGCCAGCAAGGCGACCGCGCCGGCGCCAGCCGCTGCCACGCCCGCCAAGCCGAAGGTCGCCGAAGCCAAGCCGCAATCGGTGGTTCGCGTCGCCCCGAAGGCGGAGCCGAAGCAAGCCGCCAAGCCCGCGCCGAAGCCGCAGGCGACCGACACCGCAGCCGCCGCACCGGCTCCGACCTCGTCGACCCAGCTCGCCGGCTCCGCACCTGTCGTTCAGACCAACTCGTTCGACACCCGCTTCTCCGCGGTGAAGTAAGCGCGGCCCGGCTTCGGCGCGTTTTGTCTCGCGACATGTTCTGTCCGAGCTTCCTTCTGCTCACTTCATGAACAAGGCGCAGGGCAACTAAACGCAAGACTCGGACTCAATCGGCCGCGAGATTGCGGGTCTATGATCCTCAAGCGAGCACCACATATTCGATGTCGTCCCGGGCAAGCCAACGGGTCGGCGCGAAGCGCCGCCCGATGACAGGCTCCGCGCGACCCGTGACCCATAACCACCAATGACAATTGCTTGGCCAGCGCGGGGGCCACAGCTCACTTCAACAACACCACCCTGTGGTTATGGGTCCCTGCTTTCGCAGGGACGACAGCGGAATAGGCGGCGCGATCGTGCAACCACGCGCAGGAGCACTGATGACGGCCCCGATTTCCTCCGCTAACCTCTCCGCACAGAACCGCCAGCAAGGCGGACCGGATTGAGGGAGGAGACCCGCGTGCACCAAGGCCGTGTCGTATTCGGCGCCATGGAGGAGGTCGTGTTCGGGCGGCCCGCTTGTGAGGCCATCGTCGAGCAACTGGACCGGCTCGGCGCCGCGCGCGCCTTCCTGATGGTGTCGGGCACGCTGAACCGCGGCACCGATGAGATCGAGAAGATCCGCCGCGCGCTCGGCCCACGCTGCGTCGGCACCTTCGACAGGATGCCGGCACATACGCCGCGCGCCGCTGTCATCGCGGCCACGGAGCAGGCCCGCGCTGCGAAGGCCGATCTGATCGTCACTATCGGCGGCGGCTCGATCACCGACGGCGCCAAGGCGGTGCAGCTCTGCCTTGCCAACGACGTCACCACATCCGACGGCATCGACACGATCCGCACCCGCGGCGGCGTCTCGCCCGAAATGAAGCCGCCCGTCGTGCGCCAGATCAGCGTGCCGACCACGATCGCCGGGGGCGAGTTCTCCTCGATCGCCGGCGTCACCAACGAGGCCAAGCGGCAGAAGGAGATGCTGCGCCATCCGCTGGTGATGCCGCGCGCCACCATCCTCGATCCGGAATTGTCGGTGCACACGCCGGAATGGTTGTTCCTGTCGACCGGTATCCGCGCTGTCGATCATTGCGTCGAGGGCATCTGCTCGCGCGAGGCGCATCCCTATGGCGATGCGCAGGCGCTGAAGGGGCTCGAGATGCTGGCGGCCGGCCTGCCGCGCGTGAAGGCCAATCCGAAGGACATCTCGGCGCGGATGGATTGCCAGATCGGCACCTGGCTCTCGACCGGCCCGCTTGCATCGGGCGTACCGATGGGCGCGAGCCACGGCATCGGCTATGTGCTCGGCGCCGAGTTCGACGTGCCGCATGGCTACACCTCATGCGTGATGCTGCCCGCGGTGATGCGCTGGAACAAGCGCGACAATGCCGACCGTCAGGCGCTGGTCGCCGCCGCGATGGGGCATCCCGGCAAGGACGCCGGCGACGTGCTCGACCGCTTGATCCGCGACCTCGGCATGCCGCGCAGCCTGCGTGAGGTGCACGTCGGCCCCCAACATTTCGATCGCATCGCTGCGGGTGCGATGCGCACGCCCTGGGTGCCACGCAATCCGCGCAAGATCGACGATCCGTCAGAGGTTCGCGAGATTCTGGAGATGGCGGCTTAAGGCAAAGATTGAGGGGGATCTGGAGTTCGATGTACACCGGCAAGCACGCTTACCTGCGCCCGCTGCAGCCCGCCTTCATCATGGCCGGCACCGGCGAGATCGTCACCTATCGCGAACTCGAGGCGCGCAGCAACCGCCTCGCGCACCTGTTCCGCAACCGCGGCATGAAGCGGCTCGATCATTATTCGATCTTCATGGAGAACAACAACCGTTACCTCGAGGCCTGTGGTGCCGGTGAGCGGTCGGGCCTCTATTTCACCTGCGTCAATTCCTTCCTCACGCCGGGCGAGCTCGCCTACATCCTGACCAACAGCCAGTCGCGGATCCTGATCACCTCGAAGCTGAAGCTCGAGATCGCACGCGAGGCACTGAAGGAGTGCCCGCAGGTCGAGCTCTGCATCGTGGTCGACGGCGACAGCGAGAGCGCGCGCATCGTCGGATTGCGCGACGCGACCGCCGGGCTGCCGGCAACGCCGATCGCGGACGAATATGCCGGCACCGCGATGCTGTATTCCTCCGGCACCACGGGCCGTCCCAAGGGCATCGTGCGGCCGCTCCCAGAGCAGCCGCCATCGCAAAACCTGCCGCTGTTCGATTTCCTGACCAAGCTCTGGCACTACCGCGAGGGCATGGTCTACCTGTCGCCGGCGCCGCTCTATCACTCGGCACCGCAGGCCGCGGTCAATCTGACCATCCGAATGGGTGGCACCGTCGTCATCATGGAGAGCTTCGATCCCGAACGGTATCTCCAGCTGGTCGAGCAATGGGGCATCACTCACAGCCAGCTGGTGCCGACGATGTTCTCGCGCATGCTGAAGCTGCCTGAGGAGGTCCGCACCCGTTACGATCTGTCGACGCTCGAGATCGCGATCCATGCCGCCGCGCCCTGCCCGGCGCTGGTCAAGGACGACATGATCAGATGGTGGGGGCCGATCATCCACGAATATTACGGCGCGACCGAAGGCCTCGGCTTCACCGCCTGCAACAGTGAGGAGTGGCTGGCGCATCGCGGCACCGTCGGCAGGGTGCTGCTCGGAGACCTGCACATTCTCGACGAGAACATGAAGCCCTGCCCGAAGGGCACGCCGGGCACCGTGTGGTTCAAGACCGCCACGCCGTTCGAATATTTCAACGATCCGGCCAAGACCAGCGAGGCGCGCTCGGCCGACGGCAGCATGAGCACGGTCGGCGACGTCGGCTATGTCGACGACGACAACTTCCTCTATCTGACCGATCGCGCCACCTTCATGATCATCTCCGGCGGCGTGAATATCTATCCGCAGGAATGCGAGAACCTCCTGATCACCCATCCCAAGGTCGCCGACGCCGCGGTGTTCGGCGTGCCCAATGTCGATCTCGGCGAGGAGGTGAAGGCGGTGGTGCAGCCGGCCGAGGGCGTGGCGCCGGGGCCGGAGCTCGCCGAGGAGCTGATCGCGTTCTGCGCCAGCTCGCTGTCGCGCCAGAAGGTGCCGCGCTCGGTGGATTTCGAGGCCGAGCTGCCGCGGCTGCCGACCGGGAAGCTCTACAAGCGCCTGCTGCGCGATCGCTACTGGGGCAACAAGACCTCGCGGATCGTCTGAGTCTGGCGGCGCGGCCAGCCGGGGCGCGCGCGGCCGGGAACGGCGGGCGACGTAACAGACTCGCCCGCCGCGCGGATTCGGCGTTATGCTCCGCCATTGCAAGCCAGCTTCGCCGGAGGCCGCCATGCCGTCGCCCCAGCCGCGCGAGCCCCAGCCGGTGCAGGCCGGAAGGCTCGAATTCACTGCCGCCGAGATCGGCGCGCTCGCCCACCTCTATCGCGGCGAAGTCTATCGCAGCACGGTCTGGCGCACCCGCCTCGACAGTTCGACCAACTGGGCGGTGGTCACGACCGGGATCGCGCTGTCGGCGACCTATAGCAACGCGGATGCTTCGCCCCTGCCGATGGTGCTGGTCGGCCTGCTGGTCACCGTCTTCCTGCTGTTCGAAGCAAGGCGCTATCGCTACTTCAATGTGTGGCGCGCCCGGGCACGACTGCTCGAAACTGATTTCTACGCGCCGATGATCCGCGGCGAAGATCCCTCGCCGACTGCGCCATGGACTGAGCTGCTCGCCAACGACTATCGCAAACCGAGCTATCACATCAGCTTTGCGCGTGCGGTCGGCCGGCGGCTGCGCCGGACTTATGGCTGGATCTTCGCGATCCAGGCCATTGCCTATTACGGCAAGCTTGCGATCCATCCGCTGCCGCTGACCACGATGAGCGCGATCTGGGACCGCGCTTCGATCGGCCCGATACCCGGAGAGATCGTGATCCTGGCCGGCGTTGCGTTTCACGCCAGCTGGGCGCTGTTCGCCTTCGTCACGCAACGCATCGAGGTCGCCGATCGGCGCGCGCGGCACAATCTGATCGCGATGGGGTGAGGCGGCGTGGGCCGCGTTGCCGCCGGCGAGCTTTTCCCCTAACCTCGGCCCAACAAGAAAAGTCAGGGAGAATGTGCCGATGGAAGTGATTCCACTCAAGCCGGGCTTCGGCGCCGAACTGCGCGGCGTGACGCTGTCGGATGTCGCGGCCAGCGATGCGGCCTATGCCGCGGTGCGCGCGGCGTTCGAGGAACATTCGGTGCTGGTGTTCCGCGGCCAGGAGGTCAGCGACGACATCCAGCTCGCCTTTTCGCGCCGCTTCGGTCCGCCCGAGACGACCAAGGTCGGCTCGATGGGCACCGGCTCGCATTTCGTGATCCTCTCGACCTTCGGGCCCGACGGCAAGGTGGTGCCATCCGACCACCGGCAGCAGCTGCGCGCCCGGGCCAACCAGCTCTGGCACACCGACTCGTCCTTCAAGCGCGTGCCGGCGCTGACCTCGATCCTGTCGGCGCGCATCATCCCCGAACATGGCGGCGAGACCGAGTTCGTCTCGATGCGGCTGGCCTTCGAGCGGCTCGACAAGGATGTGGCGAAGCGGCTGGAGAACTCGTTCGCCTGGCACTCCTACGCGCACTCGCGCAGCAAGGTCGCAGCCGGCCTCGCGACATCAGAGGAAGTCGATGCACTGCCGCCGGTGTGCTGGCGCATGGTGTGGCGCAATCCGGTCAACGGCCGCGGCGCGCTGTATCTCGCCTCCCACGCCTATGGCGTCGAGGGCATGGATGCCGAGGCCGGCAAGGCGCTGATCGAGCAACTGACCGAGGCTGCGACCGCGCCCGGCGTCAGCTATCTGCATCAATGGAAGCAGGGCGATGTCGTGATGTGGGACAACCGCGCCACCATGCATCGCGGCCGCCCCTGGCCGGCACATGAAGGCCGCCTGATGATCCGCACCACGATCTCGGCGACGGATGCCGATGGCGTCGCGAGCGTGAGCCCACCCTCGTCGCAGGCGGCGGAGTGAAGGACGACAATGCTCTCTCACCGTCATCCTGAGGAGCGCGCTCTTGCGCGCGTCTCGAAGGATCGGCGGCCGCCAGCGGGGCCGTTCATCCTTCGAGACGCGCTTCGCGCTCCTCAGGATGACGGAGAACGAATCGGCAGCCACACCGTAATCGGCGACAAACTGTCGCTGATAGCGGACTGCTTCACAGCGCACGCGTCGGCGCTCGCAATCGAATTCAAGCGGAGATGCGTCACTGCATAGCAAAACAACCCGAGTTCCGCGCCATCACAGTCAATATTCCCAGTCCGTGGAAATTTTAATGCACTCGCGTCATCCGAATTGCCAATCCCTTCGCGGCCCTCGCTGGTTGCCCGACAGGCTCACCGTGGTATCGTCGATGCCAATCGGCCATTGAGACCGACATGCGGGAGGGGACCATGCGGAGCGTGCAAGCGCTGGCCGTTGCGGTGTTGTCTGTGTTGACCGTCAGTGACGTATCACGTGCAGCCGAGCCGAAATCCGGCGGCATCTTCAGGATCTATCACCGCGACAGTCCCGGAAGTGCCTCGATCCACGAGGGCGCGACCTATTCGCTGAACGTTCCGTTCATGCCGATCTTCAACAACCTCGTCATCTTCGACCAGCACATCGCCCAGAACAGCACCAGCACGATCCGGCCCGAGCTCGCGGAAAGCTGGGCCTGGAGCGGCGACAACAAGACGCTGACCTTCAAGCTGCGCAAGGACGTGAAGTGGCATGACGGCAAGCCGTTCACCGCGGCCGACGTCAAATGCACCTTCGACATGCTGATGGGCAAGTCGCAGCAGAAGTTGCGGCAGAACCCGCGCAAGTCCTGGTACGACCAAGTCGACGAGGTGACCACCAACGGCGACTATGAGGCGTCGTTCAAGCTGAAGCGGCCGCAGCCGGCGCTATTGTCGCTGCTCGCCTCGGGCTATTCGCCGGTCTATCCCTGCCATGTGTCGCCGGCAGAGATGCGTACCAAGCCTGTCGGCACCGGGCCGTTCAAGTTCGTCGAGTTCAAGGCCAACGAATCGATCAAGCTCACGAAAAACCCCGATTACTTCAAGAAGGGCCTGCCCTATCTCGACGGCATCGAGTTCACCATCATCCCGAACCGTTCGACCGCGATCCTCGGCTTCGTCTCCGGCAAGTTCGATATGACGTTCCCGACCGAGGTATCAATCCCGCTGCTCAAGGACGTCAAGTCGCAGGACCCGAATGCGGTCTGCGTGGTGGAGCCGAACAACGTCTCCACCAACATCATCATCAATTCGACCGCACCGCCATTCGACAACCTCGATGTCCGCCGCGCGCTGGCGCTGGCGCTCGACCGCAAGGCGTTCATCCAGATCATGTTCGAGGGCCAGGGCGACATCGGCGGCACCATGGAGCCGGCGCCGGACGGGTTGTGGGCGATGCCGAAGGACATGCTGGAATCCATCCCCGGCTACGGTCCCGATGTCGAGAAGAACCGCGAGGAAGCCCGCAAGCTGATGCAGAAGGCGGGCTATGGCCCGGACAAGCATCTGCAGATCAAGGTGTCGACCCGCAACATCGCAGTCTACCGCGATCCCGCGATCATCCTGATCGACCAGATCAAGAGCATCTATATCGACGCCGAGCTCGACGTCGTCGACACCGCGCAATGGTTCCCGAAGATCGCCCGCAAGGACTACTCGCTCGGCCTCAACCTCACCGGCAACGCCGTCGACGAACCGGACCAATCGTTCTACGAGAATTATGCCTGCGGCTCGGAGCGGAACTACACCAATTATTGCAACAAGGAGATCGAGAAGCTGTTCGACCAGCAGTCCGAGGAGACCAACCTCGACAAGCGCAAGAAATTGGTCTGGGAGATCGACAAGAAGCTGCAAGAGGATGTCGCGCGTCCGATCATCTTCCATGCCCGCACCGGCACCTGCTGGAAGCCTTACGTGAAGAATGTCACGATCATGTCCAACAGCTCGTATAACGGCTATCGTTACGAGGACGTCTGGCTGGATAAATAGTCATAGCGTTTTCGAGCGAAGTGGATACCGGTTCGCGTCTAGAAAACGCGTCAAAAGAAAGCCACAGGCGAGATCAGGGAGAGAGCCAGGGTGTTTGCCTATATCGTGCGGCGGCTGTTCCTGATGCTCGTGACCCTGTTCGGGATCTCGGTCATCATCTTCGTGCTGCTGCGCGTGGTGCCTGGCAACATCGTCGACATCCTGTTCGACGCCGCGGGCTTCGTCGATCCCGCCGACAAGGCCAATCTCGAGCGCGAGCTTGGCCTGAGCCAGCCGATCGTGATCCAGTATCTGCATTGGATCGGCGGCCTCTTGCACGGCGACCTCGGCTATTCCTACGTCTCGGAGAAACCGGCGCTGGAGGAGATCCTGCCGCGGATTCCGATCACCGCGCGGCTGGCGGGACTTGCGCTGCTGTTCTCCGCCTCGATCGGCATCCCGCTCGGCGTGATCAGCGCCGTGCATCAGGGCTCGAAACTCGATTATGCGCTGCGCGTCGTCAGCCTCAGCGGCCTGTCGCTGCCGTCGTTCTGGCTCGGGTTGTTGATCCTGATGGCTTCGGTCTCGCTGTTCGGCACCATGCCGATCTTCAATCCGAACCCGACGACCTGGCTCGAGGCGCTGACCATCTATGCGGTGCCGGCAATGGCGGTCGGCTTCCGCAGCGCGGCGCTGACCATGCGCATCACCCGCTCCTCGATGCTGGAGATCCTGCGCCAGGACTATATCCGCACCGCGCGCGCCAAGGGCGCCTCCGAGGCCTCGGTGAACTATCACCACGCGCTGAAGAACGCGGTGCTGCCGGTGATCACCGTGGTCGGCATCGAGGCCGCGTTCCTGATCGGCGGCCTGATCGTGACCGAGACCGTTTTCAACATACCCGGCATCGCACGCTTCCTGGTCGAGGCGCTGCGCTGGCGCGACTACCCGATTGTGCAGAACCTCGTGATGTTCATCGCGGTCGTCGTCGTCGTGGTGAATTTCATCGTCGACATGCTTTATGCGGCGATCGATCCACGTATCCGGTTCGGAGACTAGCATGATCAGGAAAGTGGAAACCGGTTTTCCGATATGATCATGCTCAACTAAAGAGGCGGCGTGGCGACCATCAACTTCGAAAGTGAATTGCGACGCGCCGGGGCCAACGCCACCGGCGGCTGGGGACGGTTTGCGTTCCTGGCGCAGCGACACGTGCTCGGCACGATCGGCCTTGTCATCATGCTGTTGTTCATGCTGACCGCGATCTTCGCCGACGTCATCAGCCGCTACGATCCGCTGACCGTCGATTCCGCACACCGCCTGGCCGCCCCCTCCGCGCTGCACTGGTTCGGCACCGACTCCTTCGGCCGCGACGTCTGGAGCCGCATCATCCATGGCGCGCGGATCTCGCTCGCGGTCGGCATCGGCTCCACGATGCTTGGCGCCACGCTGGGCGTGATCGTCGGCCTCGCCTCCGGATATCTCTCCGGCTGGGTCGATCTCGTGTTCCAGCGCGTGACCGATATCCTGCAATCGCTGCCGCTGCTGGTGCTCGCGCTGGTGATGACGGCGGCGCTCGGCCCCTCGCTGCCCAACGTGATCCTCGCGATCGCCATCCCCCTGATCCCGACCGTTGCCCGTGTGATCCGCGCCAACACGCTGGCGCTCCGCGAACAGCCGTTCGTGGAAGCCGCCAAATCGATCGGCATGAGCGAGATGCGGATCGCGCTGCGCCACGTGCTGCCGAACACCATCGCCCCCTTGATCGTGCTCGCCACCGCGCAGCTCGGCTCGACCATCCTGACCGAGGCATCGCTGTCGTTCCTTGGCCTCGGCATCCCCGAACCCTATCCGTCATGGGGCCGCATGCTGTCGGAATCCGCCGCCGAATATGTCCGCACCGCGCCGTGGCTGGTGATCTTTCCCGGCATCGCGATCAGCCTCGCGGTGTTCGGCACCAATCTGTTCGGCGACGCGCTGCGCGACATCCTCGATCCGAGGCAGCGCGGCTGATGACCGAGGCTAAGACGCTCGATACGGTTCTCGAGGTGAAGAACCTGCAAACGGTGTTCTTCACCAACTCCGGCCTGTTCCGCGCTGTCGATGACGTCTCGTTCTCCGTCCGCCGCGGCGAGACGCTGGCGATCGTCGGCGAGTCCGGCTGCGGCAAGAGCGTCAGCGCGCTCTCGATCATGCGCCTGGTGCCCGATCCGCCCGGCCCGCATCGTCGGTGGCTCGGTGACACTCGAAGGCACCGACCTGTTGAAGCTCGACGATGCCGCGATGCGCGACATCAGGGGCAACCGCATCTCGATGATCTTCCAGGAGCCGATGACCTCGCTCAATCCGGTGATGCGGATCGGCGACCAGATCATCGAGGCGGTGCGGCTACACCAGAACGTGAGCGGCAACGAAGCCTGGAAACAAGCCGTCGACATGCTGCGGCTGGTGCGCATTCCGGAGCCGGAGCGCCGCGCCCAGGAATATCCGCACCAGCTCTCCGGCGGCATGCGCCAGCGCGCGATGATCGCGATGGCGCTGGCGTGCCGGCCGGCGCTATTGATCGCGGACGAACCGACCACCGCACTCGACGTCACCATCCAGGCGCAGATCCTGGCGTTGATTGTCGATCTGCAGCAGCGGCTCGGCACCGGGCTGATCCTGATCACCCATGATCTCGGCGTCGTCGCGCAGACCGCGCAGCGCGTGATCGTGATGTATGCCGGCAAGAAGGTCGAAGAGGCGACGGTCGAATCGCTGTTCGAGACGCCGCTGCATCCCTACACCCGCGGGCTGATGGCCTCGATGCCGGCCGTGATCGCGCTCGGCGCAGAGAGCGACGCACGGCTGAACGAAATTCCCGGCATGGTGCCGTCGCTGACCAACCTGCCGCCCGGCTGCGCCTTTGCGCCGCGCTGCAAGCTGGCTATCGATCGCTGCCGCCAGGAATATCCGCCGCTCGACGAGGTCAGACCCAACCACTGGGCGGCATGCTGGCGCGCCGGCGACCTGGCGGAGGCGTCATGACCACGCAACGCCCGCTCCTCGAGGTCACCGATCTCGTCAAGCATTATGCGGTGCGCGGCGGCGTGCTGCGCCGGCAGGTCGGCACCGTGCATGCGGTCGACGGCGTCAGCTTTGCGCTCGGCGCCGGCGAGACGCTCGGCCTGGTCGGCGAATCCGGCTGCGGAAAGTCGACGGTGGCGCGCACCGTGCTGCGGCTGGTCGAGCCGACCAGCGGTGCGATCAAGCTCGACGGCGAGGATATCGCGCCGCTCAGCAAGACCGCGCTGCGGCCGCATCGCCGCTCGATGCAGATCGTGTTCCAGGACCCGTTCGCCTCGCTCAACCCGCGCATGACGGCCGGCGACATCGTCGGCGAGCCCTTGAGCGTGCACGGCATCGCGACCGGCGCGAAGAAGCAGGAGCGCATCGCGGAGCTGTTCCAGCAGGTCGGGCTGCGGCCCGACCAGATGAAGAACTTTCCGCACCAGTTCTCCGGCGGCCAGCGCCAGCGCATCTGCATCGCGCGCGCGCTGTCGCTTGGGCCGCGGCTGATCGTCTGCGACGAGCCGGTCTCGGCGCTCGACGTCTCGATCCAGGCGCAGGTGATCAATCTGTTGATCGACCTGCAGCGCAGGCAGAACTTTTCCTACCTGTTCATCGCGCACGACCTCGCGGTCGTCGCCCATATCAGCCACCGCGTCGCGGTGATGTATCTCGGCCGTATTGTCGAGATCGCCGACAAGCACGAGCTGTTTGCCAATCCGCGCCATCCCTATACGCAAGCCTTGCTCGCCTCGGTGCCGATCGCCGATCCGAAGGCCAGGCGCACCGCGCCACTGATCGACGGCGACGTGCCGAGCCCGATCAACCCGCCGTCAGGCTGCGCCTTCCACACCCGATGCCGCTGCGCGATCGATCACTGCAAGACCGAGCGGCCGGCGCTGCAGGCAGCCGGCCCCGGGCATCAGGTAGCGTGCTGGCTGAATGATGGGACGGGGCGGAGCGAATAGAGCTGTCGTCCCTGCGAAAGCAGGGACCCAGCGGTTATGACAGCGGCTACGCCGCCGTCTCGATCTCCACCACGATCTTCCCCGTTGTCACCTGCTCGCCCTCGGCGACGTCAATGGAGGACACCGTGCCCGCGACACCAGCGGTATGGACGTGCTCCATCTTCATCGCCTCCAGCGTCATGACAGGTTGGCCCGCCGCGACCTTGTCGCCGGCCTTCACCAAGACCGCGACGACCCGACCGTTCATCGCGGCGCGGACCTTGCCGTCGCCGCCGGCGGTTGACGCGCTCTCGGGCGGCGCGAGCGTGAGATCGCGGGCTGACAGCGTGACGCCGCGATGCAGGACAAAGAGCCGGTCGCCGTCGCGCAGGAATTTGGCCTGCTCCATCACGCCATCATGGTGGAAGCGGATGCTGTCTTGATCCAGCTCGTCGATCACGAAGCTGAAGCGATCGCCATTGCGGGCCGCGAGATAACTGCCGTCGCGCTCGCGGACGATCTCGATCTCCTGCACGCCGTGGCCGAGGTCGATCCGCAGGCCGAGCGGGAATGTCGCAGCCAGCGACCGGCCGCGCTGCCATGGCGGCGCATGCGGATTGGTGACATAGAGCAGCAGTGCCGCCAGCGCGAGATCGCTGCTGCGATCGGGCCGCGGCGCCAGCAGCGCCTCGCGATTATTGCCGATGAAGGCGGTGGTCGCCTCGCCCTTGGCGAACACCGGGTGGCGCAGGCAGTCGATCAGGAAGCCCTGGTTGGTGGTGACGCCAAACGCCGTGACCTGCTCCAGGGCTGAGATCAGCTTGCCGCGCGCCTCGTCGCGGGTGGCGCCATGGCTGATGACCTTGGCGATCATCGAATCATAGAACGGCGGAATCTCCGAGCCCGACTGCAGCGCGTGTTCGACGCGGATGCCATCGGGTATCTGCCACCGCGCCATCGACCCGGATTGCGGCATGAAGTCGTGCCCGGCATCCTCCGAGCACAGCCGCACCTCGATGGCATGGCCGGAAAAGGTGACGTCCTCCTGCTTCACACCGAGCGGCTCGCCGCGCGCGACCCGCAACTGCAATTCCACGAGATCGAGTCCGGTGATCGCCTCGGTGACGGGATGTTCGACCTGCAGCCGTGTGTTCATCTCCATGAAGTAGAAATTGCCAGCGCGATCGAGCAGGAATTCCAGCGTGCCAGCGCCCTCATAGCCGATCGCTTTCACCGCCTGGACGGCGACCGCACCCATCCGCGCGCGCAACTCCGGTGTCACCGCCGGCGACGGCGCCTCCTCGATGAGCTTCTGGTGCCGCCGCTGCACCGAACAATCACGCTCGCCGAGATGGATGGCATTGCCATGGCGATCACCGAACACCTGGATCTCGATATGGCGGGGATCGACGATCGCCCGCTCCAAAATCACGGTGGGATCACCGAACGCGCCTTGCGCCTCCGAGCGCGCGCTGCGCAGCGCATCAGGAAACGCCGCAGTATCCACAACCAGCCGCATGCCGCGGCCGCCGCCGCCGGCGACCGCCTTGATCATGACCGGAAAGCCAATCGCCTTGGCTTCCGCCAGCATCACGGCGTCACTCTGATCGGCGCCCTGATAACCGGGCACGCAGGGCACCCCGGCCTTTTGCATGATATCCTTGGCGCCGGCCTTGTTGCCCATCGCCAGGATCGCTTCCGGCGACGGCCCGATGAACACCAGCCCCTCATCGCGGCAGGCCTGCGCAAAGTCCTCGTTCTCGGCGAGGAAACCGTAACCGGGATGCACCGCGCTGGCGCCGCTCGCCTTGGCGGCTGCGATGATCGCGTCGATCTTCAGATAGGATTGCGCCGGCAATGCCTCGCCGATCCGCACCGCCTGATCGGCCTCGCGCACATGCAGTGCATCACGGTCGGCATCCGAATAGACCGCGACGACACCATAGCCGAGCCGCCGCGCCGAGCGCATGATGCGCAGCGCGATCTCGCCGCGGTTGGCGACCAGGATCTTGAAGAACGGCGTCCGCTTCACGATGGTACCGCTCATGGCCGCGCCACCGAGAACTGCATGCGCTGCGGGGTGCGTGCCTCGGCCTCGCGGCAGATCGAAAGTATCTCGGACAGCACCGTCCGCGTATCGCGCGGATCGATCACGCCGTCGTCGAGCACGCGGGCGCTGGTCGAGAACACGTCCATCTGGCCGTCGAACACGCCTGATATCTGCGCCTTCATCGCCTCCAGCTTCTCCCTCTCGATCGGTTTGCCGCGCCTGATGGCAGCGGCCTCGGTGACGATTGCCATGGTTTCGGCAGCCTGCTCGCCGCCCATCACGGCGGTCTTGGCATTCGGCCAGGAGAAGCAGAAGCGCGGATGGAAGCCGCGGCCGCACATGCCGTAATTGCCGGCGCCGAACGAGGCGCCGCAGTATAGCGTGATCTGCGGCACCGTCGCCGACGTCACCGCCTGGATCATCTTCGAGCCGTGCTTGATCATGCCGGCCTCTTCATAGGCCTTGCCCACCATGTAGCCGGTGGTGTTGTTCATGTAGAGGATCGGCGTGCGCGACTGGCAGCAAGCCTGGATGAAGTGCGTCGCCTTGTTGGCGCCGGGCACGTCGAGCGGGCCGTTGTTGGTGATGATGCCGATCGCTTGGCCTTGGATGCGGGCATGGCCGCAGACCGTCGCCGGGCCGTAATTGGCGCCAAACTCGGTGAAGTCGGAATCATCGATGAAGCGCGCGATCGCCTGGCGCATGTCGACGGGGCGCTTGTGGTCCATCGGCATGATGCCGAGGAGTTCTTCGGCATCGTAGCGCGGCGGCTTGAACGCGGCTGGCGTCGGCGCCGGCCGGTCGCGAGGACGATCCCAAAGACGATCCCATGGCAGCTTGGCCATGATCTCGCGCGCGATGCGCAGCGCATCGCGGTCATCCTCGGCAAGGTAATCGCCGAGGCCGGAGACCTGGGTGTGCATCTCGGCGCCACCGAGCTCCTCTTCGGTCGCGATCTCGCCGGTGGCAGCCTTGAGCAGAGGCGGTCCGGCGAGGAACGCGCGGGTGCGGCCGCGCACCATCACGATGTAGTCGGAGAGGCCGGTCTGGTAGGCGCCGCCCGCGGTCGAAGAGCCGTGGGTAACGGTAACGACAGGGAGCCCCGCCGCCGACAGCCGCGCCAGATTGCGGAAGATGTTGCCGCCGCGGACGAAATCCTCGACCCGGTAACGCAGCAGGTTGGCGCCGGCGCTCTCGACCAGCTGCACATAGGGCAGCTTGTTCTCCAGCGCGAGCTCCTGCACCCGCAGCGTCTTGTCGAGACCATAGGGCTGCAGCGCGCCGGCATCGATGCCGGAATCGTTGGCGCTGACCATGCAGCGAATGCCGGAGACGAAGCCGATGCCGGCGACCAGCCCGCCGCCGGGCACGCTCTTGTCCGGATCCGGCACGTCGAACATGTAACCGGCGAGCGTCGACAGTTCGAGGAACGGCGAGCCGGGATCGAGCACCAGCGCGACGCGCTCGCGCGGCAACAGCTGCCCGCGCTTGTGGAAGCGGTCCTTTGCCGCGGCCGACGCTGCGCGCGTCCGCTCCTCCAGCCCGCGCATCCGGGCAATCAGGGCGAGCATGCCATCGCGATTGCCCAGGAACGCGGCGCTGCCGGTGGAAATTGCGTTCTCGATGATGGCCATCAACCCTGCTCCTCACTCGCTGTCATTCCGGGGCAGCCCGAAGGGCTGAGCCCGGAATCCATGGCGCGACAGGACATGCGGCCTGATGGATTCCAGGCTCGCGCTGCGTGCGCCCCAGAATGACAGCCCTAGTGCCTGACCCCAAAAATCTGCCGCGCTTCCGCGGGGCTCGCGATCTCGCGGCCGGCGCGCCGCGCGCAGGCGGCGAGGCCTTCGACGAGCTGCCCGTTCGACGTCACCTTGGTGCCGTCACCGAGATAGAACGTATCTTCCAGCCCGCTGCGCAGATGGCCCCCCAGATCGGCGGCGTGCTGGTGCAGCGGCCAGATCTCGGCGCGGCCGATCGCGGTGACCTGCCAATGCGCGTCAGGCGCCTTCAGCTTGAGCAAGATCGGCAACAGCTCAGGATCCGCCGGCATTCCCGAGGCGACGCCCATCACGAAATTGTATTCGAGCGGCCCGGAATACATCCCGGTCTGCCGGTACATGCCGACGCAGCGCACGATGCCGACATCGAAGCATTCGAATTCGGGAATGGTGCCGGCGGCCTTCATCACGTCGAGATAGTCCTGCACCTTCTCGACCGCGTTATCGAACATCATCGGCGGCCAGGCCCAGGTGTTGTCGGCCTTGACCTTGAGATAATTCAGCGAGCCGGCATTGCAGGCCGCGATCTCGGGTCTGGTCTCGCGCACGCAATCGAGCGCGCCCTGGTAGTTCGGACCTGACGTGCCGGTGGTGTGGTTGATGATCACGCCGGGGCAGGCCTCGCGGATCGCCTGCTGGATCTCCTTGCTGACGGCCACTTCCCATGACGGCAGGTGGCCCTTGTTGGGCGCCTGCTGACGCAGGTGAATGTGCATGATGCTGGCGCCGGCGTTGAATGCGGCCTTGGCCTCGCGCGCCATTTCTTCCGGCGTCACCGGGACGTTGTGCTGCTTCGGGTCGGTCAGCACGCCGTTCAGCGCGCAGGTGATGACAGCCTTGTCGCTCATGGTCTGTTGTCCGCTTTGCAGCGCACATGCGCTGCTGATTTTCCCATGATGAGAAATTTGCCTTCGCACCATCTTGCGTTGACTGGCTAAGAGGATGCGATCACGTCGGAATCGGCTGTCAGCCGGTTAACACAAGACGCAACGTCCACATGATGCGTAACCTTGCTGCAAAGCAAAGCGGCGCAACAAGCCGGCATCACGGGGAGAACGTCATGGTCTCGATCAACCGGCGCACCTGGCTCGCGAGTGCGGCAGGCGCGGGACTTGCCGCCGTCGGAGGCCTCAGGCCCTTGCTCGCCGAGGACACGCCCGGCGTCACCGCGACCGAGATCAGGATCGGCAGCACCACTTCCCTGAGCGGACCGGTGTCCGCGCTCGGCGTGCAGGCGCGCTGCCAGGAAGCCTATTTCAAGATGCTGAACGAGCAGGGCGGCATCGCCGGCCGGCAGATCAAGTACATCTATTACGACGACGCGTTCAATCCGGCGAAGACGGTCGAGCAGGTGCGCCGCCTGATCGAGAGCGACAATGTCGCCTTCCTGTTCAACATGCTCGGCACTGCGCCGAACTCGGCCGTCGTCAAATACATCAACGCCGCCAAGGTGCCGCATCTGTTCCTGTCGGTGAATGGCGACAAATGGGGTGATTACAAATCCTATCCCTGGACCATGGGCTTTGCGCCCAGCGCGCGGACCGAGGCGCAGGTGTTCGTCAAATATGCGCTGAGTCAACACAAGGACGCCAAAATCGCGGTGCTCTACCAGAATGACGATCTCGGCAAGGATTTCGTCGCCGGCACCAAGGATGTGTTGGGCGAGCGGTTCGCGACGTCGGCCGTGGTGGCCTCTCATGAGGTCACCGATCCTACGATCGATTCCCAGATCGTCGCGCTGCGCGGCGCCAACCCCGACGTGCTGATCTCGGGCACCACGGCAAAGTTCTGCGCGCAATCGATCCGCAAGATCTACGAGCTTGGCTGGAAGCCGATGCACTTCATCGCGAGCGGCGCAGCGTCGTTGTCCTCGACCATCGTCCCCGTCGGTCTCGACAAGGCGCAGGGCACAATCTCGTCGGCCTATATCAAGGACGTTGCCGACCCTGCCTGGGCCAATGACCAAGGCGTGAAGGATTTCCTCGCATTCATGGAAAAATACTTCCCCGACGGCAATCCGAAGGAAGGCTACAATCTTTACGCCTATATGGTGGCGAACGTGCTCAAGATCGTGCTCGAGCAGTGCAAGGGCAATTTCAGCCGCGACAACATCATGGCGCAGGCGAACAATCTCAGGGACGTTTATGTCCCGACGCTATTGCCCGGCATCAAGGTCAACACCAGCCCGACCAATCACCACCCGCTGCAGCAGCTGCAGCTCCAACGGATCGAGGGGCCAGGCTGGTTGCGATTCGGCGAGGTGATCCAGGGCGCGAATTTGTAGCCTTCGTCCCGGCGTCCGCCGCCGTCGCCCGTCCTCCCCTTCCGCCTGAAAGAAAGAAGGTCGGGATGGGTCAGCCGCAAGCGACGCTGCAAGCGGAGAGATTTGATCCCCACCCGCTTTTTCAAGGGGAGGTTAAGTCACAGCCTGCATGCAGCGAAACGCAACCCGCCGGGACGCCGATCTAGGTCAACGCGCGCTCGTTCGCCGCTTGCCCCGTCCGATAGATCGCGAGGTCACGCGAGCCGGAGAAGATCGCGCGCGGCTTCAAGCCGTAGAAGCGGCGGATCGAGTGGCTGAAATGGGTCGAGTCGGGATAACCGATGTCCTGCGCGAGATGCGCGAGGTTGATGTCCTGGTTGGCAAAGTGCAGCAGATACCGCGCGCGCTTCCAGGCACGGAAGGACCGGAACGAGATCCCGGTCTCCTCCTTGAATAGATGCAGGAAGCGCGACGGCGACAGGCCGGCCTCGGCAGCGCAGCCGGCGGCCGTCACCGGCTCGCCGGAAAATTGTCCGATGCGGCCGATCGCGCGCACGACGCGCGGATCGAGCACGCGCTGCGGCAGCGCATCGCCGAAGCACATGGTGTCGAACTCGGCATTCGCGATCGCGTCGCGATGCTGCATCTCGGCGAGCGTCGCATAGGCGTTGCGAATCCGGTTCGCAAACAAATGCGAGTCGGGTCCTTGCAGACGGCGAGCGACGGCTTCCAGCGTGCCATCGGGCACGCTCTCCGGCTCGATCGCAACGCAGATCGCGGAGGGATGTTCGCTGGTGATGGTGTGGCGCAGGTTCGGCATCGTCACCGCGAGCTCGCCGTGGGACTCGCGCCCCTCGCTGGTCGACAGATGCAACCCGTCGCGGATTGCGACATAGACATGGAATGCGCCCGGACAGCGCTCGCGCGGACGGCCGAGCAGCCCGGCATAGAACACCCGCTCCGGCGTGATCAGCATCCGATGGCCGGACTGCTGCTGGCCGGAATGGCGAGCGGATTCCTTGCACTTCGCGTCCACGATCGCGTCCATGGCGGTTCCTCCTCGCGCGGCTCTTTGGGCCGCTGCGGCGGGGTTACCATAGCGCAAATTCGCGGACTGTCACCGGCGCGAAATGTCGTCATTCCGGGCGCATCGACGCCGGCGAGATTAAGGCCGCGCCCGCGGCGCAACGTTCTGTTCCAGCCCGGCTTTTTGCTCCGCCGCCACCGCGTGCCGGTAACCGTCGCGTTGCTGCAGCCGCGCCCAATAGGCCGCGACATTCGGCCCGAAATCCTTGGCAAGGCCGATATTGCTGGCGAGCCGCAGCGCATAGCCATTTGCAATGTCCGCAGCGGTGAAGCGTTCCGCGCAGAGGAATTCCGACTTGGCGGCGGCGGCCTCCACCGCGCGCAGCCGGCCCAGGAACCATTTTGCATAATCGCCCGAGACCTGCGGATTGCGCCGCTCCTCCGGCTCGAGCTGGCTGTAACGCAGCACCAAGGTCTGCGGAAAGGTCAGCGTCGCGTCGGAAAAATACATCCAGTTCAGGAACGCGCCATAGGCCGGCTCGTCGACGCTGACGATGAGCGACGTCGGACCGTACTTGGTGCCGAGGTAATGGCAGATGCCGGAGGACTCCGTCATCTTGGTCTCGCCATCGACCATGAACGGGATGGTGCCGAGCGGATTGATGCCGAGATACTCCTTGGCGAACACGCGCGGCGGAAACGGCAGCATCTTCAGCTCATAGGGCAGCCCGAGCTCCTCCAGCATCCACAGCGGACGGAACGAGCGCGCGGCATCGCAGTGATAGAGCGTGATCATCTCAGGCATTCCCCTTGTGGTCTATCCCTTGTCATTCCGGGGCGGCCACGCAGCGGACGAACCCGGAATGACGGGAAACTCTGTTACAACCCCATCTGCCTTGACGCGAGATCCTTCATGATCTCCTCGGTGCCGCCGCCGATGGCGTTGACCTTGACTTCGCGGTAGATGCGCTCGACCTTGACCCCGCGCATGAAGCCGGCACCGCCGAAGATCTGCACCGCTTCCGAGGCGCAGTGCGCCATGGTCTGGGTCGCCTGGTTCTTCATCATGCAGATCTCGGCGACCGGGCTTTCGCCCTGGCCGAGCCGCCACGCCAGCATTTCCAGCATCGCCTGCGAAGCCGCGACCTTCTGCGCCATGTCGACGATCTTGTGCCGGATGACTTGATGTTGCGCGATCGGCTTGCCGAAGGTCTTGCGCTCCTTGGCATAGGCGATCGCCTCGTCGAGGCAGACCCGCGCAGACGCGGTGCAGCCGGCCGCCATGCCCATGCGCTCGCTGTTGAAGTTCTGCATGGTGATCTTGAAGCCCTGGCCTTCCTCGCCGATCAGATTCTCGACCGGCACCCGGCATTCGTCGAAATGAAGCGTCGCGGTGTCCGACGCCCACCAGCCCATCTTCTTCAGTCTGGTCCGGGAGAGACCCGGCGTATCGCCTTCGATCAACAGCAGGCTGACACCGCCCGGCCCCTCGCCGCCGGTGCGCACCGCGACCGTCAGATAGTCGGCGCGCATGCCCGAGGTGATGAAGGTCTTCTCGCCAGAGACGACATAATGGTCGCCGTCGCGCCGCGCCCTGGTGCGGAGGTTCGCGACATCGGAACCGCCGCTCGGCTCGGTGATCGCGAGTGCGGAGATCTTCCTGCCCGCGAGCACCTCCGGCAGCACGCGCGCCTTGACCTCGGGCCGCGCGGCACGGGCGATCGGCGGCGAGCCGATGGTGTGGCTCATCAGGCTGGCGGAAACGCCGCCGGCGCCGGCCCGCGCCAGCTCCTGCGAGGCCACGATCTTCATGAACTGGTCGGCGGCGATCCCGCCATATTCCTCCGGAAAGCCGAGGCCGAGCAGCCCGATCTCGGACGCCTTGGCATAGAGTTCGCGCGGAAACTCGCCCTCCTCGTCCCATTGATGGGCAAATGGCTCGATCTCCCTGACAACAAAGCGCCGCATCACCTCGCGAAAGGCTTCATGCTCGCCGGTGTAGAACGGGTTTGCCATCCCGGTGCTCCATGGATCCAATACTGGAGCGAGAGTGTCCGCATCGAGCGAGGTAGACTTGCGTTGACTTGCTACCGAGACTTCATGTTGAAACTAGCCTTCTTCGATAGGAGCGGCTTTCTCGAATCTGACTACCTCTCTGCTAATGTCCGATCCATTCACGGTACCCACCACCGCATCTTCCGCACTTTCCCAAGCGTCTGTCCACGCTTCCTCAATTAGACGTCGAACAAGCCCCTCTAGATCTGCTGGTGCCTCCGTCGGAGCGACTTCCGCAAAAAATCGCGTTAGAGTAATTGTGTCATAGCCAGCATACTCATTGGGAACGAACAGAATATCTGAATGTTCTTCAAACTGTTCGTCAAATTCCCTAGGATGCACCTCATCTAGATCGGCATCGTACTCAACTTCCCCTCCGAAGTGGACGTCTATTTGACCCATGGCGGCCAAGACTTCCAGCAGAGCGTTTGTCGAAAGCCACGCCCCATTTAGCCTTGCTATCGGCAAGTCTCCAATTGAGCCGCCGCAAGCGAGAATACGCCCGCCAAGCGTCGATACTATCTTTGGGACGTCGGAAACCCGCACTGTACTGTCAACGGGAACCCATCCAGACGTCTCTACAAGACGCGCGAGTTCAGTGGGACTATCAATTCCCTTCACGCGATTTGCGTTCAATCGTCCGGCGCTCCGCTTCTGCAACAGATGGTCCACACCTCGGAGTTCTTTATCCACCGACACCAAGGTGTCGTGGGCAAGCCACCAAGCCTCCGCCAAGGCGAGTTCGAATGCGGGAGCAGCGGTGTAGACAAGCGCTTCATTCTCAATGAATGGGACCGCCATCCGCTCCTGAAAGGCCCAATGATGTTCAGATATGCCTTGCGGATTTAATAGCTTCCGCAGGAAAGTTGGTGCGCGACGGCGATCGATGTGCATGACATCTGAAACTCGCAGTAAACAAGCCATCTTGATCAGGTCGATACGACTCCTCGTTCTCCCTCCCAATGGGCCAAGGTCGTTCGCCAACTCGTCTTCGACTCGACCGATCGGCCACCAATGACTGTGCGCAAGCTGACCGATCTTCGGTCCGTAGAACTGGCGGACCTCGACATCGTCTATCAAGAATTCCTGTCCGCCGCTCGGAGCCTTCCAAGACATCCCCGGGAGCCTCTCAGCTTGCGGGGCGTGCATCATTCGCAACGCTTCTGCCGTCGCACGCTCCTCGACTAAAGCGAGGTCGATGGGTTCATTCGAGCCCTCTTGAGTCTCCATAAGAATTCTTGCGTAGCTATCTTTCCACGCCAGCGTCTCCTTCAGACCCTCGAGGCCGTTCGGGTAGGCGGCAACAGTCATAGCCGCATCATGGAGGAGTACAGCCCCGCCAAACACGAACGCCTCAGGCGGATTAAGATCCAGCCTGTCTCTCGCTACTATGGAGCCCATTTCCCAAAGCGCATCCAAATGCGAAGTGTCGTGAACTGTCATGCTTGGCATATCGGCCTGGATTCGACCAACTAGCGAAGCGGCCTTTTCCCGCACAGATAGATAACGTTCCTGAAAATATTGCTGCTCTGACTGGGTCGCATCTTCGCGTGCTTGAACAAATGCTCGTTGCCAGAGCCAAGTGTCTCGATACCCCATGTCCAATTTCCTGTTTCAAAACGATCGTTAAAGTTGAAGTATTCGGCAGATTCGCTCAAGAGCCATGCGCCCAAACCTGGCTTTTCTCAGCCACTAAACGCAAGACAGTATCCCGATACGCCCTCTCCACTGCCAATTCATGGCATCAATCGAGCCAGGAACAGGCGGCGCAAGACTGTCGTTCCCGGAGGAGGGACATGTGCCGGTTCGTTACTACGACTGGATCGCGCATCATCGCCGGCGCACGCCGGACAAGATGGCGCTCGTCGATCTCGCGAGCGGACGCCGCTTTGGCTATGCCGAGCTCGATGCCCGCGTGTCGCGGCTCGCCGCCTGGCTGCGCGACGGGCTTAAGGTTGCGCGCGGCGACCGCGTCGCGGTGCTGGCGCTGAACACCACCGATACGCTGGAGGTGCAGTTCGCCTGCTTCCGGATCGGCGCGATCTTCCTGCCGCTCAACACCCGCCTCACTGTCCCCGAGCTGCGCTACATCACCGGCGACGCCTCGCCCAAGGTGATGATCCATGACGACGACCTCGACGAGACGGCGCTTGCGGTCGCCAAACTCTGCGACGTCGCGTCCACCGTGCGGCTCGGCGCGGGCGGTGCCTATGAAGCCGGCATCGCGGCGGCCAAGCAGCTCGAACGGTTCGAGGAAGTCACGCTCGATGACATCTCGACCATCATGTACACCTCGGGCACCACAGGTCAGCCCAAGGGCGCGATCATCACCCATGGCATGACGTTCTGGAATTGCGTCAATCTCGGCGGTCCCGCCTACATCTCGCCGGCCTCGGTGCTGCTGACGGTGCTGCCGCTGTTCCACACCGGCGGGCTGAATTGCTACACCAACCCGGTGCTGCATGCCGGCGGCACGGTGCTGATCATGCGCGCGTTCGATCCCGGCGAGGCGCTGAAGCTGATCGGCGATCCCACGCAGGGCATCAACGTGTTCTTCGGCGTGCCCGCGATCTACCAGTTCATGGCGCAGCATCCGAGTTTTGCCACCGCTGACTTCAGCCGCCTCGTGATCGGGGGCGTCGGCGGCGCGCCGATGCCGGTGCCGCTGCTGAAGACGTGGGAGGCGCGCGGCGTCGCGCTGCAGCAGGGCTACGGCATGACCGAGACCTCGCCGGCGGTGATGGTGCTCGACCGCGAAGATGCCGCGCGCAAGGCCGGCTCGTCCGGCAAGCCGGTGCTGCATACCGAAGTGCGCGTCGTGCGACCCGATGGCAGCGATGCCGCGGTCGGCGAGCTCGGCGAACTCTGGGTCAAGGGCCCGAACATCACGCCGGGCTACTGGAACCGGCCGGACGCCAATGCCTCCTCCTTCACCGACGGCTGGCTGCACACCGGCGACGCCACAAGGATCGACGAGGAAGGCTTCTACTACATCGTCGATCGCTGGAAGGACATGTACATCTCCGGCGGCGAGAACGTCTATCCGGCCGAGGTCGAGAGCGTGCTGCATCAACTGACCGCCGTGGCCGAGGCCGCCGTGATCGGCATTCCGAACGAGCAATGGGGCGAGGTCGGAATGGCCGTGATCGCCGTGAAGCCGGGCCATACGCTGACGCCGGCCGAGATCCACGCGCATTGCCAGGCCAACCTGGCGCGGTTCAAATGCCCGCGCCTGATCGAATTCATCGATGCCCTGCCGCGCAACGCGACAGGCAAGATTCATAAGCCGACGCTCCGGCAGCAATTCAGCCAGCCGAAGCCGACCGATACCGCGGCGTGATCCTGGCGCGCGTTTCTCATGCGTTCCGGATCTCGCCGCGACCACAGATACCCCGCAACCGGCTGCCGGGGCCGGCTGCGGGTTCGTTGCGTCAGTCCCCAACCAGAATCAATCGAGGAAATTGCCTTTATGGAAACTACAAAAAAATTGTCGTTGCTGGCCGTAGCCACAGCGCTCTGCCTGCTCTCCACCCAGGCCGCCTTTGCACAAAAGAAGTACGACACCGGCGCCTCCGACACCGAGATCAAGATCGGCAATGTCGAGGCCTATAGCGGTCCCGCCTCCGCCTACGGCATCATCGGCAAGACCGAGGAAGCCTATTTCAAGATGATCAATGATCAGGGCGGCATCAACGGCCGCAAGATCAACTGGATCTCCTATGACGACGGCTATTCGCCGCCGAAGACCGTGGAGCAGATCCGCAAGCTGATCGAAAGCGACGAGGTGTTCCTGGTGTTCAACGCGTTGGGCACGCCGACCCAGACCGCGGTGCAGAAGTATCACAACGCCAAGAAGGTGCCGCAGCTGTTCCTCGCCACCGGCGCCAGCAAGTGGAACGACCCGAAGGACTTCCCGTGGACGATGGGCTTCCAGCCGAGCTATCGCGTCGAGGCGCGAATCTTCGGCAAGTACATCCTCAAGGCCAAGCCGGATGCCAAGGTCGCGATCTTCTATGCCAATGACGATTTCGGCAAGGACTACCTGATCGGCCTCAAGGAGGTGCTCGACAAGTCGAGCGTCAAGATCATCGCCGAGGAAAGCTACGAGACCACGGAGCCGTCGATCGATTCCCACATCGTCAAGCTTAAGGACACCGGCGCCGACGTGTTCGTCAACATCTCGACGCCGAAATTCGCGGCACAAGCGATCAAGAAGATCGCCGAGCTCGGCTGGAAGCCGATGCAGGTGATGACCGACGTCTCGATCTCGATCGGCGCCGTGATGAAGCCCGCCGGGCTCGAAGCCTCGGAAGGCGTGCTGTCGGCCGGCTATCTGAAAGACGCCTCCGATCCGCAGTGGAAGAACGACGAGGGCATGAAGAAGTTCATGGCCTTCGCCGAGAAGTACATGCCGGGCGCCAACCTCTCCGACGCCAATCTGGTCTATGGCTACGCCGCCGCGCAGACCATGGTGCAGGTGCTGAAGCAGGCCGGCGACGACCTGACGCGCGAGAACGTGATGAAGCAGGCCGCCAGCCTGAAGGATTTTGCGCCCGACACGCTGATCCCCGGCATCAAGATCAACACCAGCCCGACCGACTTCGCACCGGTCGAGCAGCTCAAGATGATGCAGTTCAAGAACGGACAGTGGGAGCTATTCGGCGAGATCATCAGTGCCGAGACCGGCGGCTAGCGCTGAGCTCTCGACGAGCAAACACATCGCGAAGCCGCCCCTCCGGGCGGCTTCGTTGTTTTTGCGGATCAATCTATCTCACCGTCACCCTGAGGAGCCGCGAAGCGGCGTCTCGAAGGGTCGACGGCCCTGCTGGTGCCGTGCATCCTTCGAGACGCGCGTGCCGCGCTCCTCAGGATGACGGAACTGGCATCGCAATATGCCGACATCCTTGTTGCCGCACGAGCCGCGACTATCCCGGCAGGAAGATCGCAAACGGCTCGTCGATGGTGCGGCGCAGATGCTCGCGATAGAGGGCGAAGTTGGCATCGTCGGCCGACACCCGGCCAAGGCTTGGCTTGGCGACGTTCCTCTCCGGCAGGAACGCGATCGGCGCGGCGACCGGCGTCAGCAGCGAGCCGCGGCCGGCGAGCAAGGTCGTGATGATGCCGTACATCTCGCCGGAATTGCGCGGGCGCGACACCGTGATGACGCGATGCTGTCCGTGCCGGTTGGTCACGAGGTAGACGAAGCCGGATTCATTCGGCACCGCGACTTCGCCATACTGCGTATAGTCGGCGTCCTGTCGCTCACCCTCGCGGAAGCCGAGCGACGATGTCGCATCGTCCCAGACGATCTCGGTGCGATAGGCGTAGAGCGCGCCCGGTTCGCCGAACGACGGGCGCACCGTGATGTAGGTGCCTTCGATCCGCGCCACCGAACGGCGGGAATAGGATCCGAGGCTGTCGGGTGCGATCCCGCCATTGGTTGGCACGACCACTTTGATCGCTTCCGGCAGCTTGCGCAGGGAGACGCCGAGCGCCTGCTCCAGCCGCACGGTGGTCGCCAGCGTGAACGGGCGGCGGCCGCCGAGCACCTTCTCCAAGGTCGAGAGGCTGAGCTTGGCCTGCTCCGCCAGCGTCTGCCGCGAGATGCGGCGGCGGGCGATTTCCTCGCGGATGGTCTCCGCGACCTGCTGGCTCTGCTCGGTGGAAAGTTGCTTGTCCGGCGTCGGCATCGTGATCCTGCAGCGGGTTCCCCATGAATTGACGCAGTCTAGCAGACCGGACAACTCATCACAAAACCGCACAAACCCGCCGCGGCCGGCGGCGGAGGGCGCCGGACGGCGGCCAATCATTGCCGATCATTCTGCTCGCGCCAAAACCGCCGTTCTCCATGATTGCGAAGCAGCGAAAGCCTCGCTCGGGAGTGACGAAAATGACGATTTACGATGCATGTGACAGCAGCCCGCAGATCCGAATGTCGCGCAGGATGCGCATTGCGCTGTTCTTCCTGGTGGAAGGCGTGGCCGCGCTGGCGATCGGCTTTGCCGCGCTGTTTGTGAGTTTCGATCCGGTGTGGTCGGCCGAGCTGCCGCAACAGGCGGTGCTGCGGCCATCGGATGCCCGCTCCGGCTCCCTGCTGTTCAAGACCGATGACGGCTATAGCGATGCGCTGAGGCTCGGCATCGATGTAGACCTCACCGTATCGGGCCCGACCGTGCGCGCCCGCGTCACGCAGATCTTCCGCAACCCGACCAAGGACTGGGTGGAAGCGACCTATGTCTATCCGCTGCCGGCGGGCGGCGCGGTCGACGCCCTGAAGATGGTGGTCGGCGACCGCATCGTGGTCGGCGACATCAAGGAGCGGCAGCAGGCCCGCGCGATCTACGAGCAGGCCAAGCAGACCGGCCAGAAGGCCGCGCTCACCGAGCAGGAGCGGCCCAATATCTTCACCAACTCGGTTGCCAATATCGGTCCCGGTGAAACCGTGCTGGTACAGATCGAATATCAGGAGCCGGTGCAGCAGAACGGCAATGAGTTCTCGCTGCGGGTGCCGATGGTGGTCGGCCCGCGTTACAATCCGCGGCTCGTCGTGCAAAGCGTCGACCTCCGCGCCGATGGCAGCGGTTGGGGCACCACCACGACCGATCCGGTACCGGATCGCGACCGCATCGCATCCGACGTGCTCGATCCCGCAGCCCATGCGCCGGTCAACCCGACCAACATTACGGTGCATCTCAACGCCGGCTTCCCGCTTGGCGACGTGAAGAGCCATTTCCACCAAGTCAAGATCGAGAGCCCCAATAGCACGGTGCGCGTCGTCCGGCTTGCCGAAGGCCCGGTGCCGGCCGATCGCGATTTCGAGCTGACCTGGAGGCCGGCCGCCGAGAAGGCACCGTCGGTCGGGCTGTTCCGCGAACATGTCGGCGATTCCGACTACCTGCTGGCCTTCGTCACGCCGCCGTCGGTCGAGCAGGCGCAGCAGAAACAGCTGCCGCGCGAAGTGATCTTCGTGATCGACAATTCCGGCTCGATGGGCGGCACCTCGATCATCCAGGCCAAGGCGAGCCTGCTCTACGCGCTCGGCCGCCTGCAACCGACCGATCGCTTCAACGTGATCCGGTTCGACGACACCATGGACACGCTGTTCCCGGCGCCGGTCGCGGCCAACAGCAGCAATATCGGCAACGCGACGTCGTTCGTCAGTGCGATCCAGGCCCGCGGCGGCACCGAGATGGTGCCGGCAATGCGTGCCGCGCTCTCCGACACCAACCATGACGACGCCGACCACGTCCGCCAGGTCGTGTTCCTGACCGACGGCGCCATCGGCAATGAGCAGCAATTGTTCGAGACCATCAGCGCGCTGCGCGGCCGTTCGCGGGTCTTCATGGTCGGCATCGGCTCGGCGCCGAACACCTACCTCATGACGCGCGCGGCCGAGCTCGGCCGCGGCACCTTCACCCATATCGGCTCGGTCGAGCAGGTCGACGAGCGCATGCGCGATTTGTTCGCCAAGCTGGAGAATCCCGCGGTAACCAATCTGTCCGCGAAATTCTCCGAGGCGACCGCCGACCTAACGCCGTCCGCACTCCCCGACGTCTATCGCGACGAGCCGCTAGTGCTGGCCGCGAAGCTCGACAAGCTCGCCGGTTCGGTCGAGATCAAGGGCCGCATCGGCGACCGTCCGTGGAGCGTGACGCTGCCGCTGGCGAACGCCGCCGAAGGCAAGGGCCTGTCGAAACTGTGGGCGCGCCGCAAGATCGCGGACGCCGAGGTCGCACGCACCACGCGGCAGCAGAGCCCCGCAGATGCCGACAAGACCATCCTTGCGCTCGCGCTGGAGCATCAGCTCGTGACCCGGCTGACCAGCCTCGTTGCGGTCGACAAGACGCCGAGCCGTCCCGAAGGCGAGCCGCTGAAGCTCGCAGAGCTGCCGCTCAACCTGCCCGCCGGCTGGGATTTCGCAAAGTTGTTCGGCGAGCGCCCGAGCCTGCCGACTGCTCCCGCCGAGCGTCGCGCTGAGGCCGGCGACGGCAAGGTGCAGCTCGCCGCGCTGAAGCGGTCACCGGTCGCCCCCCAAGGTCCCGGCGCGATCCAGCTGCCGAAGACCGCGACCGATGCCGAACTGAAGATGATCGCAGGTGTGATCCTGCTCACGGTCAGCCTCCTGCTTCTGGTGTTCAACCGACGTCAGACGTCGCCCCAATGACGTCGGATGAAAGGAGGAGGTGCCCCCGGCCTCCTCCTTTCCAAGAGCGCGCGCGGCCTTCCCATCCGTCCCCCGGGGGCCGCGCGCGCAGTTTTCCCTCGAGCGTCATTGCGAGCGGAGCGAAGCAATCCATGCCACCATTCGGGAAAAATGGATCGCTTCGTCGCTTCGCTCCTCGCAATGACGGGAGTCCGATGACGATGCGCCGCTTCATTCTCCCGCTCGCCTTCGCTCTCATCGGCCTGATCCTGTTCGGCCAGGGCGCCTATATCCGCGCCAAGGCGCTGCTCGCGCAGGTGCTGCTGGAGCGCGCCTTCGCCCAGAGTATCGCGACCGGCCAGCCGGTGAAGCCGTGGCGCTGGGCCGACACCTGGCCGGTGGCCCGGATCGAGGTGAAGCGCCTGCACGCCTCCGCGATCGCGCTTGCCGGCAGCAGCGGCCAGGCGCTGGCGTTCGGCCCGGGCCATGTCGAGCAGACCGTCGACGCCGGCGAGCGGGGTGTCGCGGTCTATTCGGCGCATCGCGACACCCATTTCGCCTTTCTGAGAGATGTCACAATCGGCGACGAGATCGACGTGACGCGAAGCGACGGCAAGATGTTTCGCTACCGGGCCGACCGCAGCGCGGTCGTCCGCTTCGATCAATCCGACATCGATCCCATCACGGATAAGCACGAGCTGGTGCTGTCGACCTGCTGGCCGTTCGACGCGCTGATATCAGGGCCCGAGCGTTATCTGTTGCACGCGACCCTGATCGAATCGGGTTCCTGACTCGCGTCAATTTTCGCCTGCCGGGATATTGCGCGCGACGCCCTGACTTGCGCCGGCGTGAGTTGCTACCCCCTTCCATCAGCCATAAAAACAATGAAAAATCATGTCCTGCGGTGATCGACCGTGGGCCAGAGGAAACAAGCAGAACAAGGATAAGGGCAGGCTCCATGGAAGCTCTCGCACGCACCGCGTCTCATCCGTCCCGCGGATGGGCACCGCCAGCCGACGCCAGCGACATCGTCAAGAGCATCCATGCGATGCTGCACCCGCGCAACATCGTGCTGGTCGGCGCCACCGACAAGCCCGGCAACTACGCCGAACGGATCTGGAACAACCTGGTCAAGTACGGCTATGCCGGAGGCCTTTATCCGATCAACGCCAAGCGCGAGGCGATCTGGGGCGTCACCTGCTACAAGGATTTCGCCAGCCTTCCGGAGAAACCCGACCACGTGCTGGTGCTGGTGCCGGCCCGCTTTGCCGTGCAGGTGATCCGCGACGCCGCCGCGGCGGGTGCACGCTCGGCGACCATCGTCACGTCAGGCTTCAGCGAATTGCAGGATGAAGAGAGCCAGCGGCTCGCAGCCGAGCTGAAGCAGGCGATCAAGGAGACCGGGCTTGCGGTCACCGGTCCGAACTGTCTCGGCAATCTCAGCGCCGGCGAGAACCTGTTCACCAATATCGACGACCGCATCGTCACCATGGAGCAGGGCGCGGTGGCGATCGCCGGCCAGTCCGGCGCCATCGTGATGGCGATCCGCCAGGCGCTGGAGGATCGCGGCGTCGGCGTCGGCTACATGGTCACGACCGGCAACGAATCCGGTCTCGAGACGCCGGATCTGATGAGCTATTTCGCTGCCGATCCGAGCATCCGTGTCATCGTGGTCTATCTCGAAGGCGTCAGGAATACAAAAGTGTTCCGCGAGGCCTGCAAGGCCGCGCGCGCCGCCGGCAAGCCTGTCATCGCGCTGAAGCTCGGCGCCTCCGAAGGCGGCCGGGCTGCTGCGATGGCGCATACCGGCGCGCTCGCCGGCTCGATCGAGACGTTCGATGCGATCTCGACCCGCGAGGGTGTGATTCGGGTGCGCGGGCTCGACGAACTGATCGAAACCACCGAGTGTTTCGTGCACGCCGATCCGCCGAAGGGCAACCGCCTCGCCGCGGTGTCGCTGTCGGGCGGCAAGCGCGGGCTTCTGATCGATGCGTTCTATTCCGCCGGCCTCAATTTCGCGCCGCTCAGCCCGAGCGCGTCCGGACAACTGGCGCAGATGCTCGGGCCCGGCAGCATCGTCGGCAACCCGCTCGACGCCGGCTTTGCCGCGGTGGTCGATCCCTCCGTCTACATGAAGTCGATCAAGATCATGATCGACGATCCCGATACCGACATCGTCATCATCGATGCTGAACTGCCGAAGGCGCCGCACGAGCTGCGCGAGCGCAATCTGCGGATCGTCAACGACATGGCGGGCCAAGCCAACAAGCCGGTGATCTACATCAGCGCGATGTCGATCGGCTTCACCGAATTCACCAAGGGCCTGCGCAAATCGCTGCCCAATATCGCCGTCATGCAGGGCCTCGACCGCGCGGTCGGCGCGATCAAGTCGCTGATCGAATATGCGGGGTTGCGCAAGGAAGTGCCCGACATCGCGTCGAGCTCGAAGCCGTCGGCGCGCACCGTGCTGGAGAAGACGCTGAAGGCCGCCAATGGCGCCGCCGCGCTCGACGAGGTCGCCTCGAAGAAGCTGCTTAAGGCCTATGGCATCCCGATCTCCAAGGAAGCGGTCGCGCAGACCGCCGCGGAGGCCGTGAAGATCGCCAAGCAGATCGGCTTTCCGGTGGTCGCCAAGGTGGTCAGCCCCGACATCCTGCACAAGTCGGATATCGGCGGCGTGGTGCTGAACCTCGCCAACGCGGCCGAGGTGAAGAAGGCGTTTAACGACATCACCGCGCGGGTGAAGAAGCTGAAGGGCAAGCCGAAGCTCGAGGGCATCCTGATCGCGCAGCAGGTCAAGGCCGATCTCGAGCTCGTGGTCGGCGCCTCGCTCGATGCCGAGATGGGCCCCGTGGTGCTGTTCGGCACCGGCGGCGTCGACATCGAGCTGATGAAGGACGTGGCGCTGGCCGGTGCACCGCTCGATGACGCCGAAGCGAAGCAGCTGATCGCCAAGACCAAGGCCGGCGTCAAGATGAAGGGCTATCGCGGCAAGCCGGCGCTGCACGAGCCGTCGGCGGTGAAGGCGCTGGTCGGACTCTCCAACTTGATGGCCGACGCCAATGGCCGCATCGCCTCGATCGACGTCAACCCGTTCCTGATCAACAGCAAGCTCGGCGTCGCCGTCGACGGCCTGATCGTGCTGAACAACGCCGCCGCGAACAAGGCAGCGGGGCATTAGGTCTGGCGCCCGCCCTGCCCCTCCCGTCATCCTGAGGTGCGAGCTCTTGCGAGCCTCGAAGGATGCACGGCCCGGCTGGTGGCCGTCGATCCTTCGAGACGCCGCTTCGCGGCTCCTCAGGATGACGGAATTCTGAGTGCGTCGGCGATTCGACCGGAGCGCGCCGGGCTAAAACCCCGCGCCCCACTGCCGCGCGGTCTGCATCACCCAGTCGCGATAGAGCGTCAGCGGCGTCACGCCGGTGATGCCGCCGCAGCCCGCAGTGCCGTTCGGCCCGGTCGACCAGCTCACCACGCCGACGATGACAGGCCCGCCAGGCTTGTCCTCGAACACGGGTGCACCGGAATCGCCGGTGCAGGCGCCGAGCCCGTCGCGCACGCCCTGCCCGACCGGATCGACCAGACGAATCTGCAGCGTGCCGGGCTTGCCGCTCGCGATCAGGCCGGCGACGCGAATGCTGCCGCCGCTCTTGCCGTCGCCGCGCACGGTGACACCGACGCCGGCAATGGTGAAGCGGCCGCCGACCTGGATCGGAATGTTCGGCATGCCGAGCACAGCCGGCGCCTTGCCTGCGGCCGGCATCGCGAGTTGCAGCAGCGCGACGTCGGCGGTCGCGACATGATTGGTCATCGCCTGCATCCGAAAGGCTGGATGGATCGCGACCGTCTTGACGTCCTGCAGCTTGGGCTGGCGGTCCGCACCGTACTCGACGATCTTGTAGTCGGCGCCGGGCTGCACGCAATGCGCCGCGGTCAGCACCACCTTCGGCGCGATCAGCGCGCCGGTGCAGAAATTGCCGCGCGAACCGACGATGGTGACGACCGCACGCGCAACGCCGTCGGTCGACGTCGCGCCGCCACCGACGATCGCGAAGGCCGGTGTTGCCATCGACAGGGTGAGAAAGGCTGTCGCTCGTATCAAGCTCGTCATGGAACCCTGTCGATCTGCATCCGTGTTAAGCACATCCGAGGCGCGGCATTGCGTCGCTCACGCTTCGCGCCGACGAACACGCATTGTTGTACAGAGCATCCGGATTTGTGGGCGTCAATTGTCTAAATATCTAGACGTCGATCACTACGGTATTGAAGTCGCCGCCAAAATTCCTGCTGCGACGAGACGCGTGCAGGCTTCGCATCGCGACCCTGTCGCGAACCGCAACACATCCGATCGCGGTCTGTGTGATCCGCACGATGCGCGAATGTGAACTGCTTCTCTTGATCCTGCGCGTTGCGGCCGTAATTTCGACCCGATAATAATACAACCTCTGGCAGCATACCGCATACTTACCTTCATGACTTTCTGGATGCCGGTACCGTCGAGCTTCAGACGGCTTTTTCCATCCGCCATTTCGTTGAGTTCGAGGATTATCATGAGGATTGCGGTCGTCACGCCGATAAGGCTGTTCAGCGAGGGGCTTACCTCGAGTTTCCAGAACCACGCCGAGTTTGCCATCGCGGCGGCGGTATCCGATCTGGCCGGGCTGCGCGAGAGTCTCGAGGCCGGCAATGTGAATGTCATCCTGATCGACGTCACACAGGGAATCGATCTCGACGAGGTGCGCACGATCGCGAGCGAGCATGCGGAGATCGCGCTGGTAGCGCTCGGCCTCAACGAGGATAGGCGCGACGTGGTTCGCTGCGGCCGGGCCGGGTTCAGCGGCTACATTTCCCGCAACGCCAGCTTCGATGAGCTCTGCCGCGCGTTGTCGGACGTGGCATCGGGACGGCTAGCCTGCAGCGCCGAGATTTCCGGCGGCCTGCTGCGCGCGCTGTTTTGCATGGAGCGCCAGACCGACACGATCGAGGCGGACCAGGGACTGACGCGTCGCGAAAGCGAGGTCCTCAAGCTGATCGGCCAGGGCCTGTCGAACAAGGAGATCGCACGCGATCTCAATCTCAGCCTTGCGACCGTCAAGCATCATGTCCATCACGTGTTGCAGAAGCTCGGCCTGCCGCGCCGCGCGCAGGCAATGCGGCGGGTGCGCGAAGCGCCGTGGATCGCATCATCCGCACCGACGCTCGATCGTCGCCGCGAGCTCGACTGACCCCGGCATCCTGAATTCCGTGTGCGGCCGGCGGCGCTGCATCGTTGCAGAGATGTGGCGCGTGTCGGCGCGCGCGCGTGCGCGTCGCGCTGCAAGGTCGATCCCGACCAAATCCTTTGATCGATATTTCCAGGCACTCGATCGACCTCATGGATCAATCGAGCCCCATCATCGCCTCGATCCTTTCTGATCCACCGCGACGAATAGGCCGTTTGCGGCAGAGCTGCCACAACTGCACCGACGCAACGAGGTACCGGTGCTTTTTAGCTCGCTGCGCAAATTGCAGATTGCCGTGGAAGACGGATCGCCCGCGTGAGTTCGCGGCAGATCGGTCGGGAATGATTTCATGAATCCAGTTGCCGACATTCCTGGTCTGGCTGTTTTGTGGCAGCGAACGTCGGGTGGCGACCCCGCGGTGAAGATCGCGATCATCGACGGTCCCGTCGACCTCAATCATCCCTCGCTCGGGCAAGCGCGCGTCGCCATGGGCGGCGAGTTCGTCGCGCCGTCTTCGCCGACGATTCAGTCCGAGCACGGCACCCATGTCACCAGCGTGCTGATGGGCACGCCGGGCAGCCCGGTGCTCGGCGTCGCGCCGAATTGCAGCGCGACCGTGTTCTCGATCTATCGCGAGGACGCCGCCGGGCAGATCGAGCCGTCCTCGCAAAGCACGTTGGCGCTCGCGATCAACCAGGCGCTGGCCGTCGGCGCCGATATCATCAATATCAGCAGCGGCCAGCAATCGGCGACCGGACAGGCCGATCGCATCTTGATGGACGCGGTGCGCGCCTGTGAGCGCGCCGGCAAGCTGATCGTCGCCGCGGCCGGCAATGACGGTTGCCGCTGCGTCCAGGTGCCGGGTAGCCTTTCTTCGGTGCTCGCGGTCGGCGCCTGCGACCTCGCCGGCAATCCGCTGCCGTTCAGCAATTTCGGCGACGCCTATCTCAAGAACGGCATCCTCGCACCGGGCGAGAACATCGCCGGCGCCTCACCCGTTCGCAACGTCAGTCTGCGATCCGGAACGAGCTTCGCTGCGCCGATCGTCGCCGGGGTCGTCGCGCTGCTGCTCTCCTGCCTGCGCCAGAACGGGCGCAAGGCCGATCCGCAAGCCGTCCGTGCCGCGCTGCTCGAAAGCGCGGTGCCCTGCCGCAACGACGGCAGCGCCACGCGCTGCCTCGCCGGACGGCTCGATATTCCCGCGGCTGTCGCCGCCCTGCTTGGCGAGCAGGCGGACGCCGTCATGCCGTCGGGTGCCACGGCCGCGCCTCCCCGCTTCCGGGGAGTATCCGCGCGCCCCTTCCTCCAACCGTCATCCGCCGCTCAGCCAACTGCAACCAGAGAGGGTTCCATGGGAGATCTATCAGCAATGTCTGCACCATCGGCTCCGCGCATATTCGGGCCCGACGGCTCGGTCCTGCGAAGCAGCGCCGGGATCATGCCAAGCGAGGCGCAGCCCGCCGCGCCGGCGGCACCAGCGGCGATGGCCGTCCCCGTTGATCACAGTGTCGCCGCCGCACCGATCGCGGCACCCGCGCCTTATCCGTACCACGCTCCTCATCCGGGCGGCGACATGGTCTGGATGCCGGCACCGGCGCCGCAGATGGTCATGCCGCAGATGGCGATGCCAGCCGCCGGCATGATGCCGCAAACCTGGCTGCAGCCGCAGCAGATGCCGGCGCTGATGCCGAGCCACGCGCTTCCCGTCGCTATGCCGCAGGCGCTGCCGATGTACGAGGCACCCGCGGTCCGGACGAGCGAGACGAACTGCGGTTGTCGCGGCGGCATGCGTCCGCGGGGCGCTGCGTCCGAGCCCACCGGTCAGCTCGCCTTCCCGATCGGCCGGCTGTTCTACGATTTCGGCAAGGAAGCCCGGCTCGATTACTTCGTGCAGGCGATCGCCAACTGGCGCGACAGCCTGATCGGCCGCGGCGATCCGGCTTTCGGACCGGAGCGCGACCACTCCGGCGACACCTCGGCGCCCTATAATCCCGCGATCATGGCGCGCTATCTGCTGAACCAGGCCGAAGGCGAAACCGCGACGCCGGCCGGCGCCGGCAACAACTTCCCGGACGCCGACGCCATTACCTGGACGATGACGATCGATTCGATCCCGATCTACGCGATCAAGCCGCTCGATGTGTTCGGTCTCGGGTTCTTCGCCGCACTGATCCTGGCGTTGTGGCACCAGGAGGTCTCGCATGACGATCCCGCGACGACCCGGACCGTTGTGAAGGCGACAGCGGCCGCGGCCGACTCCGAGGCACGACCGACGGCGAACCCGCCATTCCCGGGGCCCGGCGGCGTCGCGCGCGTCTCGATGGCCGGTTGGGTCGACAGCACCAACACGACCAAGCTGCTCAACGGAACCGTCGTGCCGACGCTGGTGACCGACTGGCGCGGCTTCTACCAGTGGGATCTGTTCACGCTGTTCGGACCCAAGTCTGATAGCTGGCCCGCAGGTGCCGAGGGCTTCCTCGATCGAATCTACAACGAGTTCCGCAACGTCGGCCTCTCGCCGCAGGACCGCGCGCTGAATTATTCGGCGATGAATGCCTACAACACGCAGAAGATCTTCGGTGACGCCGCCAAGAAGGGCCTGCGGCTCGACACCGTCGAGGTGGATCAGAGCGTCATCTGTCGGCCGGACTCGGATTGCCACGACGTGACCTACCGCTTCTTCAACCCGACGCAGGTCCTGACCCAGGCGCGCGAAGTCTATCAGTACACGATCGACGTCAGCGACGTGGTGCCTGTCGCGGTCGGGCCGCTGCGGCAGTGGCAGGTCTATTGACGCGATTGCTCCTCTGCGTCCGGAGGAGATCAGAACGTGGCGCGAATTGGCGTCACGTGGTCCAGGGGATCGACGCGATGAGCGATCCCCTGGGCGACGTCCAGCGACGGCGGCCCCGGTCGGTGCCCACCTCCGGTCGTTGCCGTCAATTCAAACCGAAAGAAGGAGCTGAACATGTACGCAAGGAACGACTTTGAGACCTTCGGCAGCGTGCGTAGCCCGATCCAGTGTGAGGGCATCGAGCGCGGTCCGAAGCGGATTGCTGAAGTGGCGACCAACGGGTCGGTCAACCCGCAGGGTTGGGGCGACATCCTCGGCGGGATCGCAAAGGTGGCGATCCCCGCCCTCAGCGGCGTCCTCGGCATCTGATCGCCAAACTCGGGGCCCGGCGCTGCCGGGCCCCACCCCATCTTCGAGGAGGCCGATATGATGCAGAAGTCCACCGCCACGAGTCCGCAGCCACAGCAGCAGAACGGTCGCCGGATCGAGCGCTCCGGAAAGATCGTCGTGTCATCCGTCGTGACCCACGCCTCGCTGCTCGCCGCGATCAGCGACCGCAACCCGATCATCGCCAAACGCACCACATCCGACGAAGACAAGACCTGAAATCGTCGTCATCACCAACCTATGGAGCCGATGCCATGGCAAGAACGCCCCGCCAATCCGGATCCGGCAATGCCGCCCCGCCGCCGCAGGCGGACGCAGCATCCGCAGCGTCAAGCATTGCAGACGCGCGGCTGCCATTGGAGGCAGCTGTTGTCGCCCGTCCGAAGATCGCCACCACGCCCGCTCCGCCGACAACGCAGGCCTATATGGCGCCGCCGCAGGGCCCGGGTGCTCCGCAGCAGATGCGCCATGATGGCTCGCCGCGTTCGGAAGCGCGGCTCAACACCGCGATGAAGATCCTGCTCGATCCCACGGCGCGCGCGCTGCCGAGCAAGGTCTATTCCGGACAGGCGCGAAACTGGACCCGCCGATCGTGAGCGGTCTTGCGCGCTGAACCGCGCTTCGCTGCAAAGACACGCAACGGCCCGCTCGATTCCGGCGGCGCGGCCGTTGCCGCTCGTCGGAGAGAGACATGAATGAGACCAGAAATCCGCCCCACATCAATCTGCACCGCGCCGCCTTCACCTTTGTGGGTCTCGGGACACTCCTGTTTCTCGCCGCCGGCACCTTGCGATGGGCCGGCGCCTGGGTGTTCCTGCTCGAGCTCACGATCGGCGGGCTGATCACCGAGGCCTGGCTTGCGAGGCATGATCCGGGCCTGCTGGCGGAGCGGTGCACCGCGCGCGGCCAGGCCAGCTGGGATCGCGTCATCACGACGATCATGCCGCTGTTGTGGTTGACATGGCTGCCGCTGATGGCGCTCGACGCGATCCGCTACCAGGCATCGCTCGTGCCCTTCTGGCTGCAATGCGCCGGCCCGGTCATGATCGCGGCATCGTTCTATATCGTCTACCGGACCTATCGCGCAAACAGTTATGCCGCACCGGTCGTGAAGATCCAGCGCGACCGCGGGCATGCAGCCGTAACCACCGGACCGTACGCCTATGTGCGGCACCCGATCTATGCCAGCGGCCTGCTGACCTATGTCGGCACGCCGCTGCTGCTCGGATCCTGGTATGGCCTGGCGATCGTGCCTGTGATGGCGGCGCTGCTCGGCCTGCGGTCGATGATGGAGGAGCGGATGCTCACCGCCGAGCTCGACGGCTATGCCGACTACCTTACCCGCGTGCGCTATCGGCTGGTGCCGATGGTCTGGTGAGCCCGTTCCGCGTGGCGGTCTTTCGACGCAAACTGGCGGCTTGCCTGATCGGCGGCAATTCCAATAAAGAGAACGGACACGCGTTTCCCTATCTTCCTGCCAGACGGCCGGAAGACGCGAGGCGAAGCCGACGCTTTGCGACGGGCAGGATTTTGACGGGCAGGACATTGATGATCGAGGCAGTGATCTGGGATTTCGGCGGCGTCTTGACCACCTCGCCGTTCGAGGCATTTGCACGCTATGAGACCGAGCGCGGCCTGCCGATCGATATCATCCGCCGCACCAACGCCGCCAACCATCTGGAAAACGCCTGGGCCAAGTTCGAGCGGGCCGAGATCGGGATCGATGCGTTCGATGAACTGTTCGCCACGGAATCGAAGGCGCTCGGCGCCGAGGTGCGCGGCAGGGACGTGCTGCCGCTGCTCTCCGGCGACCTGCGCCCCGAAATGGTCGAGGCGTTGAAGCGCGTCAAGACGAAATTCAAGACCGGCTGCATCACCAACAATCTGCCGTCGAACGCGATCGGCAGCCACAGCGGACGTACGCTGTATGTCGCCGAGGTGATGGCGCTGTTTGACCATATCATCGAGTCCGCCAAGATCGGCCTGCGCAAGCCCGATCCTCGCATCTACCGGATGATGGTGGAGGCGCTGCAGGTGAATCCTGCGAACTGCGTCTATCTCGACGATCTCGGCGTCAATCTCAAGCCGGCGCGGGAGATGGGCATGACCACGATCAAGGTCGCGAACGCCGCGCAGGCGATCGGCGAACTCGAGGCCGCGACCGGCCTCACGCTGAGGTGAAACGTCCTCCCGGCCTATTCACGCCGCATTCAGGCGGCGGCCGCTAATTGTCGGCCTCCCCGTGGATCACGGCGCGACCGCGAGATCGCATTGTGATCCTTTCCTGGTCTGAGCATGATGTACCGGACAGCCGATATCCACGTCTCCGGACCATGCCCGCGGAGGCACATCCCATGAAACGTCTTGTCGTCGCCCTTGTCTCGGCTGGTTCGCTGCTGGTTTCGGTCGCAGCCTTCGCGCAATCAACCTCAGCCCCCGCACCGGCAGCAGCGCCGGCGGCGGCGCCTGCACAAGAGAGCGTCGCAGCGGCCCCCGTGCCCGGTGCGAAGCGAGCAGCCTGCCAGAGTGCGGCGAAGGCCCTGAAAGGGCAGGACCGCCACGACCAGATGCAGCTCTGCATGGCGCAAGCCCATCTCGACTGCCTGAAGCAGGCGATCGACCAGAAGATCGTCGGCCCGCAGCGCAAGGATTTCGTGAAGAGCTGCGCCAGTTGAGCGCCGCGTATTGCGCTCGGCGGAATACCCCGGGAACCATGCGCTTACCCCAGCCTTTAATCTCCATGCCGTTGCGGGCCGAACGAGCCTTGTGCTTTGCCCGCAACGGGCGCAGAACAGGTCCGAGTTCAAGACAAATTCGGAGCTGATCCTCGTGGCTGACACCAGGCCCACCGCCTCGATCGAGGCCGTGGAAAGCGGCCTCGCCGCGCAAGGCTATATTGCAAGCCGGCAGATCGCGACCGCGGTCTATCTGTCGCAGCAGATCGAGAAGCCGATCCTGGTCGAAGGGCCTGCCGGCGTCGGCAAGACGGAGCTGGCGAAGGCGATCGCCGCCTGGCGCGGCATGAAGATGATCCGCCTGCAATGCTATGAGGGCCTCGACGAGGCCAAGGCGCTGTATGAGTGGAAATACGCCAAGCAGTTGCTCTACACCCAGATCCTGAAGGACAAGCTCGGCGAGGTGCTCGGCGGCGCGCAATCGCTGGCCGCGGCGCTCGACCAGCTCCACACCTTCGGCGACGTGTTCTTCTCCAAGGAGTTCGTCGAGCCGCGGCCGCTGCTCCAGGCGCTGGAGCAGCCCGCCGGCTGCGTGCTGCTGATCGACGAGATCGACAAATCGGACGCCGAATTCGAGTCGTTGCTGCTGGAGATCCTCTCCGACTTTCAGGTCACGATCCCCGAGCTCGGCACCGTCTCCGCGGTGGCGCCGCCGACCGTGATCCTGACCTCGAACAGCGAGCGCGATCTTGGCGACGCCTTGAAGCGGCGCTGCCTGCATCTGCATATCGGCTTCCCCGAGCAGAAGCTGGAAGAGCGCATCGTCGAGAGCCGGGTACCCGGCATCTCGCAGACGCTGCGCAAGCAGATGGTCGGTTTTATCCACGAGATCCGCTCGCTCGACCTGAAGAAGCTGCCCTCGGTCAGCGAGGCGATCGACTGGGCGCGCGTGCTGGTGCTGCTGCAGGCCAGCGAGCTCGATACCGAGATCGTCAAGGACACGCTCAACGTGCTCTTGAAATACGAGGCCGATATCGAGGCCGCGACGCCGCAGATCTCGTCCTTCATCGCCAAGGCGTCGCGCCAGGGCGTTTTTAGTTAGACCAACATGCGCGAGAACCTGCATCGCTTCTTTCGTGCGGCGCGGGGAGCCGGGGTCCGGGTCTCGCCGGCCGAGAGCATTGATGCGATGCGGGCGGTCGCCCAGGTCGGCTTCAACGATCGCGATATCCTGCGCGACACCTTCCTGCTGACGCTTGCCAAGACCCAGGACGAGAAGCGCGCACTCGGCGAATGCTTCGACCTGTTCTTCAGCCAGCCCGAGCCGCAGCAGGAGAACGCCGAGCAGAACAAGCCCGACGACGGCAGCGAATCCGGCGACAACCCGTCGGCCGACGAGCACGGCGACACGACGGGCGGCGCCGCCAACGCCGATGTCGGGCCCTTAGCACAGATGCTGCTGTCGCAGGACCGCTCCGCAATCTCGACCGCGATCGCCAATGCCTCCGGCGCCGCTTCGCTGCCTGACATTCGCTACTTCACCCAGCGCGGCATCTTCCAGACCCGCATCCTCGATGCGATGGGCATCCAGCGCCTGCGCGACGATATCGACGAGCAGACCACGCGCAATCCGGCACTCGCCGAGCGCTTGCAGGAGGCGCTCAACGGCCTGCGCGGCACCGTGCGCGACGCGGTCTCGCAGGCTCTGCTGCTGTACGGCCGCGAGGAAGCCGAGAACCTGCGCAACGAGATCCTGCGCAACGCGCCGTTGGCGCGGATCGAGCCGCGGCAGGTCGAGCAGATGCGGACGCTGATCCGCCAGATCGCGCGCCGGCTGCGCGAACGTTATTCCAAACCGCGCAAGCGCCAGCGCCGCGGCCATCTCGACGTCCGCCGCACGCTGCGGCGGAACGCGGCCTGGGGCGGCGTACCGTTCCTCACCGCCTGGAAGCGCAAGCATCGCGACCGGCCGAAGATCGTCGCGCTGTGCGACGTCTCCGGCTCCGTCGCCCGCGTCTCGGATTTCTTCCTGCTCCTGATCCACAGCCTGCAAGAGGTGGTCGACGACGTCCGCTCGTTCGCGTTCTCGGGCCATCTGATCGAGGTCAGCGACATCCTGGAATCGAAATCGCCGGAGGAGGCGATGAAGGAGATCATGTCCAAGGTCGGGTTCGGCTCGTCCGACTACGGCAACTCCTTCGCCGATTTCGAGGACAATTGGATGAGCGCGATCACGCCGCAGACCACCGTGATCGTGCTGGGCGATGCCCGCAGCAACAACCTCGATCCCCGTGCCGACATCCTGCGCCGCATCGGCGAACGGTCGAAGCGGCTGGTCTGGCTCAATCCCGAGGGCCGCATGGTCTGGGGCTTTGGCGATTCCGAGATGCCGCGATACGCAACCTTCTGCACCGTGGTGCGCCAATGCGCGACAGCCCAGCAGCTCGAGCGCGCGGTGTCGGACATCGTCGCGACCTATCAATAGGCCGCTAAAGCATGATCCGGAAAAGTGCGAAGCGGTTTTCCGGAAAGATCATGCTCAAACAAGGAGCCAAAGCGCGACGCCGATTCAACGCAATATCATCGAGATTTGGCCGCCTAGCCTAGATGGCAAGCGACTCGGCGTGGAACAGCCACCCGACGAATGCAATCAGCGTCAGCGCGATCGAGGCGGTGACACTGACCAGCTTGATCGTCGTGATCGCCTTCAGCACCGAGACGGAGCGCGCCGCTGCATGCGGGTTGCCGTGCAGCAGAAGCCAGGCCAGCAGGCAATCCTCGATCAGGTCACTGAGCAGGTACACCGCCGGCACGACCAGGCCGAGCCACGCCGCGGACGGATGGATCTGGTTGAGCCAGTGCGATGACGCCGCGCCCATCGCACCCGCCAGCGCCAGCATGACGATGAGGTCGAGCGGAAACAGGATCGGGAAGACGTACTTCATTCGCAGATTGGACTGTACCAGCGTGCCGAGCTGGCCGCCGGTGTAGCTCAACGTCTTCTCCGGAAAGCGGGTGGGAAACCGGTTGGCAAAGACGCGATCGGAGTAGCGGCCGACCCACCAGAACAGTCCGAACGCAATCACAACCAGGCCCGCGAGAATGACCGTCACGAGAGCTTGGTGGCTCATGCCGATCCGTTCCTGTCCGTGTTGAGGGAGCTGCTGACGGCAGCAGGCAAGATGATCGCGCGCACCGGCGAAATCCCTGAACGGGAGAAAAAATCAACGCAATACCGCAATGAGTGTCGGTGAGATTCCCACCTTTTCAGAAATGTTGCAATTGAATTCTGCGGATCGCCGCGAGGCATGAGCACACGGCCGACAGTGCGCCCGTCACGCCGCGTGCACAGAGCCGCCTTCAATTGAAGATTGAATCTCGCCTGTATTCCGCCGTACATTGAGACTGCGAATTTTCACGGCGACCGCAGGGGCAACGGATGCCGAAAGATATTGTCATCATGTGCGACGGCACCGGCAACGAGATCGGCGCCAATATTTCCAACGTGCTGAAGCTGTTTCGCGTCGCCGACAAGCATGACCAGCAGCGGATCTACTATCATCCGGGTCTCGGCACGGTCGGCTTGCAGAACAGCTGGGGCCGTTTCAAGCAGCAGGTGCGCGGCCTGTTCGGGCTGGCCTTCGGCGCCGGTCTCGACGAGGATACGCTCGGCACCTACCAGTTCCTGTGTCAGATTTGGGAGCCCGGCGATCGGGTCTGGATGTTCGGCTTCAGCCGCGGTGCCTACACCGTGCGCGTGCTGGCGGCCTTCGTCCACGTGATGGGACTGTTGCCGGTCGACCAGCTCGACCTCGCGGGCTACGCGTTCTCGACCTACAAGAAGGCGAGCTCCGACGCCCAGAAGCCCGACGGGACGTTCGACGATGCCCCGTTGAAGGAAGCCTGGCATTTCAGCCAGATCGCCGGCGGCCGCAACATCGACATCGAATTCGTCGGCGTCTGGGACACCGTCGCCTCGATCATCGTGCCGCGGCAGGACAACTTCCTGTTCGACTTGCAGACGCTGCTGTTCACCCGGACCAATTCGAGCGTCAGGCGTTTCCGCCAGGCGATTTCGATCGACGAGCGCCGACGCATGTTCCGCCTCAACCGCTGGATCGAACCGCAGAAATTTCGCTCCGATCCGTTCGATCCGACAACGGCGGTGGAGCAGGACATCCGCCAGGTCTGGTTCGCCGGCGTGCACTCCGACGTCGGCGGCGGCTATCCGGAGGATCAGAGCGGGCCGTCGAAGTTTCCGCTGATCTGGATGCTCGAGCAGGCCAAGGCCGCCGGGCTGCACATGGACCAGGCACTGATCGATCATCTCGCCTGGGGGCTGCCGTTGCCGCCGCACGTCCACGACTATGTGCCGCCAAGCGCGACCGCGCCGCTGCACAACTCGCTGACCGCCGCCTGGGAAATCCTGGAGTGGATTCCGAAGCGCGACAAATGGAAGGAATGGCCGGAGCGCAAATCCTTCCTCGGCTTCTACCTGCCGATGGGCGAGCCGCGGCCAATACCGGAAGGTGCGATCATCCATGCCTCCGTGCTCGAACGCATGGAGAAGGACCCCGCCTACAAGCCGATCAACCTACCGAAGACCTATAACATCGAACCGATGACACCGCCGCCGGCGCCACCCGCGCCCGTTGCCTGACTTCGCTACGCATTGATCGCATCCTTGATCCGCTTGCGGCTGAGCGGCAGGTCGCGAAGCCGCTTGCCGGTCGCGTGCGCAATGGCGTTGGCCAGTGACGCGGCGGCCGGGCCCTGCCCGGTCTCGCCGCTGCCGAGGAACGGCTCGCCGGGGCGATTGATGATGTGGACGGCGATGCTGTCCGGCACGGCATCGAAGCGCAGGATCGGGTAAGTCTGCCAGTCAATACTCGTGATCCTCGCATCGTCGAAAGTGACGCTCTCGTACAAGGTCCAGCTCGTCGATTGCACGATCGCGCCCTCGATCTGGTTGGTGATGCCATCCGGATTGACGACCTGACCGGCATCGACGGCGGCAACCGCGCGCACCAGCCGCGCGCGCCCGGTCTCGCGATCGACCTCCACTTCGGATGCGATGGCGCAATAGGCGGCGAGATTCTTGTAGCGCGCGAACGCAAAGCCATAGCCGCGGTTTTGCGGTGCCTTCCGACCGCGCGTCCAGCCGAATTCCCGGGCGGCTCTCTCGACCACCGCGCGGCCGCGCTGATCGTCGAGATGCTTCAAGCGAAACTCGACCGGATCGACGCCAGCAAGGTCCGCCAATTCATCCATAAAGCTCTCGATCGAGAACACATTGTGATAGGCACCGAGCGCGCGCATCGCGGAGATCCGCAGCGGCATGGCTGCAATGAAGTGATGCATCACATGCACATTCGGAAAATTGTAGATCGGGATCGCGTTGCGGTCGCCGCCGCCTTCGGGCAGCGGCAGTGGTTTTGGCGCAGGTATCGCAAATGACCGCGCCATATGCTGGGCCGCGAGCAGTGAGCCGGCGCCGCCAGGCCGCATCGAATGGGTGTTGCTCCAGACCGCGAAATTCCAGTCGGCGATCTTGCCGGTGCCATCCAGCGATGCACTCAGCTTCGTCACCATCGCCGGACCATACGGCTCCCAGCCATGCTCCTGCTCGCGCATCCACTGCAGGCGAATTGGGCGGCCCGGAAACGCACGGGCAATCAGCGCGGCGTCGGCCGCGGCATCGTCGGCGCCGTTGTGGCCGTAGCAGCCGGAGCCCTCGACATGGATCAGCCGGACGCTCGATTGCGGCATGCCGAGCATCTCAGCGAGCGCCTGCCGATCCGGATAGACGCCTTGCGTATGCGTCCACACCGTCATCGCGCCATCGACGAAATGCGCGACCGCGCAGGACGGCCCGATCGAACCATGCGACTGGTAGGGTCGTGTGTAGGTCGCTTCATGCGATTTCGTGCCGCTCACCGCGGGATTGCTGCGTTCGAAGATCGAAAAATCCTGCGACGGCAGCCCGGTCAGCACATTTGCCAGGTCCTGTTGGTTCGGCAGCTTCGCGCTTTCCCGCCATTTCGCTGCCGCCGATAGCGCCTGCATCGCCCTGACCGCGGCAAATTCCTTCTCCGCTACCACCGCGAGGAAATTGCCGTCGCGCACGGTTCCGACCACGCCGGGCATTTTCTCGATCGCGCCGGTGTCGCATTCGATCAGCTGCGCGCCGTAGCCCGGCGGACGCACGACGCGCGCATATACCATGCCGGGCAGCCGCATATCCTGCACATAGGCCGCGCCGCCGGTGACCTTCGCGGGAATATCGAGGCGCGGCACCGGCTGGCCCATCACCTTGAAGCTTGCCGGATCCTTCAGGGGCGACGTCGGCTGCGCCTGGACGTGCAGCATGTTCAAGGCCACGAGCTCGCCATAGCTCAGGCGGCGGCCATCCGAAGCAATGACCGCCGCATTCTCGGTTCGCAATCCGTCGGGCAGCAGGTCGAAGCGCCTGGCGGCCTCTGCTACCAGCAGCGCACGCGCCTGCGCCGCGGCATGCAGGATCGCGGTGCCGCTGTCCTGCATCGAATGGCTGCCGGAGGTGTAGCCCTCGTTCGCCGTGAGCTTTGTATCAGCGGTGATCACCTTCAGCGCATCGAACGGGATATCGAGCTGCTCGGCGGCGATCTGCTGGAATGCAGTCTTAAACCCCTGGCCCAGCTCGGCCTTGCCGGTGAAGGCAGTGATCTGGCCGTCGGCATCGATCCGGATCCAGGAATCCAGATCGGGCGAGGTCGCGAGACTACCCGGCAGCTTCGGCCCCTGCGCAGGCTTCTCCTGCGCCACAGCGTGACGCAGCGAGAAGCTGACGATCAGCGCGCCGCCGCCGGCGAGCACCCTGCGGCGATCGAGAACCAGCGGCGCGGTCATCGGACGCTCCTGTCGCTTGTGGCGTCGGCCGTGTCCATCAACCTGGCGGCGCGGCGCACCGCGCGCAGGATGCGCATATGAGTGCCGCAGCGGCACAGATGCGGCTCCAGCTCGGCGCGGATTTGCGCATCCGATGGTTTCGGGTTGCGCATCAACAGCGCCTGCGCGCGCATCATCATCCCGGCGATGCAGTAGCCGCACTGCGCGGCCTGCTCCTCCATGAAGGCGCGCTGGATCGGCGCCGGCGCGGCGACGGTGCCGAGCCCTTCCAGGGTGGTCACCTGCTTGCCCTCGACGAGCAGTAGCGGCGTGACGCAGGACAACACCGCCTTGCCGTCGACGATCACGGTGCAGGAGCCGCATTGGCCGAGCCCGCAGCCGAACTTGGCGGCATTGAGCGCGAGATCATCGCGCAGCACATAGAGCAGCGGCGTATCCGGATCGGCGTCGACCTGATGATCCCGGCCATTGACCTTCACTGTCGTCATGGCTTGCCTCGCTGTTTGGAGTCCGCAGACGCATCGCGCGCTGCAAGCGACGCGGCCTGCACCGCGCGCGCATCGCGCACGGCCTTGTTGAGGTCGCTCCATGCCGGCCGCTTGCCGAATCGGGCGCGCAGGTAGTTCGCAAGCGCGACCATCTGCGCATCATCGATGCTCGGCGCGAAGCCGGGCATGATCGGGCTGCGCTCGCCCGCGACAGCGCCGACGCCTGACAGCACGATGTTGAGCAGGTTGCGCGGATCCGGGCTTGTAATCGCCGTGCTGAGCGCGAGGTTGACGCCGCCATAGGGCAGCGCCCGGTTGCCCTCATGGCAGGCCGCGCACGCCGCGGCATAGATCGCAGCACCTGCTGGTTGGGCTTGCGCCGCATCATCTGAAGACGTTTGCGCCACGACATCCGCGGGCGCCTTGCGATCCTGCGCCGGCGCACCCGAAATATCGGCCATGTAAACGGCAATCGCCCGCACGTCGCTATCGGCCACCGATGCCAGATTGCCGACCACTTCGGCCATCGGTCCGCGCGCGGTGCCGTGATCGCTGTGCCAGCCATGGCGCAGATAGGCGTACAGCGCGTCGGCGGTCCACCGCACCGGGGCGTGCGAAGAATCGTTCAGCGCATAGGCGTGCCAATTGTCGACATCGCCGCCGGCAAACTGCGCATTCACCCGCTCGGCGCCGAGCGCGTTGCGCGGCGTGTGGCAGGCGCCACAATGCGCGAGCCCCTCGACCAGATAGGCGCCGCGGTTCCATTCGGTGCCCTTGGCTGCGTCGGAAGGCACATCGCCACTGCGAAGATACAGCAGCTTCCAGCCGGCGATCAGTGGCCGATAGTTGAGCGGAAATGCCAACTGATTGGCCGGTGGCGAGGCGTGGACCGGCTGTCGCGTCATCAGGAAGGCATGCAGTGCCCGGTCGTCCGCCTCGGAGACGTTGGTGAAATGATCATAGGGAAAGGTCGGATAGAGATGCCGGCCGTCGCGGCTGACGCCGGAGCGCATCGCGCGGACGAACGCCTGCTCCGGCCAGTCCCCGATACCGGTCTCGGCATCGGGCGTGATGTTCGATGAGAAGATGGTGCCGAACGGCGTGGGAACCGGAAGCCCTCCGGCATAATTCGCGCCGCCCTGCACGGTATGGCAGGTGTTGCAATTGCCGATTGCCGCGAGGTCGCGGCCACGCTTGACCATGTCAGGATCGAAGCTATCGGGCCGCGGCGGCGCAATGGCCGCGATCTGGGGCCGCCAGGCGACCGCGAAGGCCGCCGCCGCGCCGGCGACCAGCACGATCGCAGCAATGCCTGTGATGATCCGCAGCCGACCCGTCATGCCTGAATTGAGTTTGTTGTTGGGACGTGTATTAACACGCTTCGTTCCGCTATCGTTCGCCCGCAAGACCTCGATCACCGCCTGTTGACCCCACAGACATCCGGGGAAGTCGCAAGGGATCAAACAACGGATCATGACCGCCCAGCCCGCCCTCGATCGCGCCTCCGCTCCACCCCTCGACGCGCGATCCGTGCTCAGTTCCGTGTTCGGTCTGTCGGACTTCCGCGGCGCGCAGGAGAAGATCATCCGCCACGTCACCGATGGCGGCAATTGCCTGGTGCTAATGCCGACCGGCGGCGGCAAGTCGCTGTGCTACCAGCTGCCGGCGCTGCTGCGCGACGGCTGCGGCATCGTGGTATCGCCCCTGATCGCGCTGATGCGCGACCAGGTCGCGGGCCTCACCGAGGCCGGCGTCAACGCCGCGGTGCTGAATTCGACGCTGTCCTATGAGGAAGCCTCCGAGGTCGAGCGGCGGCTATTGGCCGGCGATCTCGATCTGCTCTATGTCGCGCCGGAACGGCTGCTGACGCCACGCTGCCTCAATCTGCTCGGCCAGGCGCAGATCGCGCTGTTTGCGATCGACGAGGCGCATTGCGTCTCGCAATGGGGCCATGACTTCCGTCCGGAATATATCGGCCTGTCCGCACTGGCCGAACGCTTTCCCAAGGTGCCGCGGATCGCGCTGACCGCGACCGCGGATGCGCTGACGCGGAAGGAGATCGCCGAGCGGCTCCAGCTCAGCGACGCGCCGGAATTCGTCGCGAGCTTCGACCGGCCCAACATCCGCTACGAGATCGTCGACAAGCAGAACGCCACAACGCAGCTGAAGAACTTCATCAGGGATCGGCATGCCGGCGACGCCGGCGTGGTCTATTGCCTCTCGCGCGCCAAGGTCGAGGACGTCGCGGCGGCGCTCAACGAGGCCGGCATTCCGGCGCTGCCCTATCATGCCGGGCTCGATGCCGGCGTGCGCGCCCGGCATCAGGATCGCTTCCTCAACGAGGACGGCCTCGTGATCGTCGCAACGGTTGCGTTCGGCATGGGCATCGACAAGCCCGATGTCCGTTTCGTGGCGCATCTCGATTTGCCGAAAAGCATCGAGGCCTATTACCAGGAGACCGGACGCGCCGGCCGTGACGGCAAGCCGTCGGCGGCGTGGATGGCCTATGGGCTCTCCGACATCGTGCAGCAGCGCCGCATGATCGACGAATCGACCGGCTCCGACGCCTTCAAGCGCGTCTCGATCGGCAAGCTCGACGCCCTAGTCGCACTGGCCGAGACCGTGCACTGCCGGCGGCAGCGCCTGCTCGGCTATTTCGGCGAGACGCGAGCCGATGAAAGCTGCGGCAATTGCGACAACTGCCTGACGCCGCCGCGTGTCCGCGACGGCAAGGTGCTGGCGCAGAAGCTATTGTCCTGCGTGTATCGCACCGGGCAACGCTTCGGCGCCATGCACCTGATCGACGTGCTGGTCGGACGGCTGACCGAGCGGGTCAAGCAGTTCAACCACGACCAATTGTCGGTGTTCGGGATCGGCCGTGAGCTCAACGAGAAGCAATGGCGCGCGGTGCTGCGCCAGCTGGTGGCGATGGGCCATCTGCGCGCCGACAGCGACGCCTTCGGCGCGCTGAAACTGACCGACAGCGCCCGCGGCGTGCTGAAGGGCGAGACCGCGGTGATGCTGCGCGAGCAGCCGCAAGGCGCGCGCAACCGCGCGATCCGCGACAAGTCACGCCGTGGCGAGCTTGCGCCCGCCGACGGCCCCGGTGGCGTCGCCAACCCAGCGCTGCACGCGGCGCTGCGCGCCTGGCGCTCGGAGGTCGCGCGGCAGCGCGGCGTACCGGCCTATGTGGTGCTGCACGATTCCACCATCGACGGCATCGCCGCGATGCGTCCGGACACGCTGAGCGAACTGCGCAACATCGCCGGGATCGGCGACAAGAAGCTCGAGCATTACGGCGCCGAGCTGATCCGGATCGTGAAGGCCAACGAGGGCTGAACAGCCGGAGGCGGCGACTGCCTCCTGTTGGTGACGACACCGTGACACCGGCGCGACGCGGCTCTGTTTTGTCTCGTTGACGGCCGCCCGAGGCCGGCTCATCCTGACCGCGTTTCCTTAAACGATCCAGCAGAGGAGCCGAGCATGAGCAGCAAGCCGACGATCGTTCTGGTTCATGGATTCTGGGGCGGCGCAGCACACTGGAGCAAGGTGATCGTCGCGCTCTCGCGCAAGGGGCACACCGGCCTGCAAGCGGTGGAGATGCCGTTGACCTCGCTCGCGGACGATGCCGAACGCCTGCGCAAGATGGTCAGGCAGCAGAGCGGTCCGGTGCTGCTGGTCGGCCATTCCTATGGCGGCGCGGTGATCACCGAAGCCGGCGATCTGCCGAACGTGGTCGGCCTGGTCTACATCGCGGCCTTCGCACCCGACGCCGGCGAGAGCCCCGGCGGCATCACCGCGGCGCTGCCGCCGGCAGCGATCGCCAATGTCGCACCGGACAGCGACGGCTACCTCTGGATCAAGCCCGACAAATTCCATGAGAGTTTTTGCCAGGACCTGCCTGCCGATGAAGCGCTGGTGATGGCGGTCACGCAGAAGGCCCCGCTTGCCAGCACGTTCGGCGACAACATCACCGCGCCGGCGTGGCGGAAGAAGCCGGTCTGGTACCAAATCTCCAGCGACGACCGGATGATCAATCCCGACAATCAGAAGCGGATGTCGGAACGGATGAATCCGCGCAAGATCATCACGCTCGCTGCCGGCCACGCCTCGCTGGCCTCGAAGCCGATAGAGGTGAGCGCCTTCATCGACGAAGCTGCGACCAGCCTGGCCGGCGCCTAAACACAAGTAGCGCCCGGATACCGCGGCCCTCGCCGCCCCGGCATAGGAGCCATACCCGACGGAGCAGCGCACGCGCTTGCGGGCCTCGCCGCAACAGCCCTAATCTTTTGTCACCGTGTCCAACGAGGCGCGGTCGAAGACAAGGCACAGGGAAGAGACGGGCCATGGCTCATGACAGCGCCGCGCGCACAACTGCGCGCCCTGCCGAAACCGGATCGTTCGAAGCCGTGGTGATCGGCGCGGGCTTTGCCGGCATGTACATGCTGCACCGGCTGCGCGGGCTCGGCTTCACCGCGCGGGTCTATGAGGCCGGCGGCGGCGTCGGCGGCACCTGGTACTGGAATCGCTATCCCGGCGCGCGCTGCGACGTCGAGAGCCTGCAATATTCCTTCTCGTTCTCCGAGGAACTCGACCAGGACTGGAGCTGGTCGGAGAAATATTCTCCCCAGCCCGAAATTCTCGCCTATGCCAATCATGTCGCCGATCGCTTCGATCTGCGCAGCCAGATCGTGTTCGACACCCGCGTCACCGCGGCGACCTTCGACGAGCAGGCCGGCACCTGGCAGATCGAGACCGATCGCGGCGACAAGGTCACCGCGAAATTCTGCATCATGGCGGTCGGCTGCCTGTCGGCGCCGAACCGCCCGGCCTTCCCCGGGATGGCGGATTTCCGCGGACCGATCTATCACACCGGCGAATGGCCGCATGATGGGGTGGATTTCACCGGCCTACGCGTCGGCGTGATCGGCACCGGTTCGTCGGCGATCCAGTCGATCCCGATCATCGCGCAGCAGGCTTCCGCCCTCACGGTGTTTCAGCGCACCGCGACCTGGTCGGTGCCGGCCTGGAATGAGCGGCTGTCGGCAGAATATCTGAAGGAGGCCAAGGCGCATTATCCGGAGCTGCGCGCCAAGGCCCGTGCGCGGCCGACCGGATTCTATTTCCCGTTCAATGCCCAGCCCGCCTTGCAAGCCAGCGAGCAGGAACGCGAACGGCTGTATGAAGAAGCTTGGCAGCGCGGCGGCCTGCCTTTCCTCGGCACGTTCGGCGACCTCCTGTTCGAGAAGGCGGCCAACGACACCATCGCCGATTTCGCGCGCGAGAAGATCCGCGGCATCGTCAAGGATCCCGCCACCGCCGAGCTGCTGTGTCCGCGGAACGTGTTCGGCTGCAAGCGGCTCTGCGTCGATACCAATTACTTCGAGACCTACAATCTGCCGCATGTGAAGCTGGTCGATGTGTCGAAGACGCCGATCGAGCGCTTCACGCGTGACGGAATCGTCGTCGGCGGTACCGAGTACAAATTCGATGCGGTCGTCTCCGCCACCGGCTTTGCCGCCATGACCGGCTCGTTCGACAAGATCGCGATCACCGGCCGCGGCGGACGAACGCTGGCGGAGAAATGGCGCGCCGGCCCGCGTGCCTATCTCGGGCTCGCCTCGGAGGGCTTTCCGAACCTGTTCATGATCACCGGGCCCGGCAGCCCGTCGGTGCTCGCAAGCATGATCCAGGCGATCGAGCAGCATGTCGACTGGCTGGCGGATTGCCTTGGCCACATGCGCGACACCGGCGCAGGCACCATCGAGGCGATCCGCGACGACGAGGACGCCTGGGTCGCCCATGTCAACGACGTCTCCACGGTGTCGCTGCGCTCGACCTGCAGCTCGTGGTATGTCGGCGCCAACATCCCGGGCCGGCCTCGCGTGTTCATGCCCTATATCGGCGGCTTCCCGATCTATGTGCAGAAGTGCAACGAGGTGATGAATTCGGGCTATGCCGGCTTCGTGCTGCAGGGCGGACGCAACGGCAATGCGCCGCCGCAGGTGCGCTTCACCGAGCGCTGGCAGGTACCGCTCGACATCGAGGTGATCTCGCCGGCCGCGGTCGCCGCCAAACGGGTTCCCGTGATCTGATCGCCGGCGGTATCCCCGCCGGGATTGCACATGATAGTGTCGCGCCGGGCGCCGTTTCGCATCGCGGGCCGCACGGGGGATGATGGCCGACACGGCGTTGCAGGGATTGATCGAGCGGATCGGCGCCGACCATGTCATACGCCGGCTTGGCATCGAGGCTGCGCATGAGAAGCAAGTGTTCGGCCAGGGCACCTTGCTGTTCAATGTCGAGAACTGGAAGCTGGCGCCGCGGATCGTCACGACCGCGCTGAAAGTTGCCGGCCTCCATGGCCGCGCGCGACGCAACGCCGACCGGGTCGAGGTGCGGCGCAACCTGGTGACGTCGGCACGGCTGCCGGCAGCGTTCGACGGCTTCACCATCCTGCAGCTCAGCGATCTCCACGCCGACATCAGCCAGGGCGCGATGCGGCATCTGGCCGACATCGTGTGCTATGTCGCCTGCGATATCTGTGTGCTGACCGGCGACTATCGCGGCAAGACGTACGGCCCGTTCGGGACCAGCCTTGCGCTGATCAAGGAGCTCTGCGCGCGGATCAAGCGGCCGCTCTACGGCATCCTCGGCAACCACGACAGCATCCGCATGACGCCGGCGCTGGAGGCGATGGGCATCAGGATGCTGTTCAACGAGCAGGAGCCGATCACGCGCGATGGCGCGACGATCCATCTCGCCGGGATCGACGACGCGCATTTCTACCGCACCGACGACATTGCGAAGGCCGCCGCGGCGATCCCGCGCGACGGCTACGCGATCCTACTCGCGCATACGCCGGAATCCTATCACGCGGCGGCAGCGGCCAACTTCGACCTGATGCTGAGCGGCCATACCCATGGCGGCCAGCTCTGCCTGCCCGGCGGCATCGCGATCAAGCTGGAGGCGCGGCTGCCGCGGCGGATGGGCCGGGGCGCCTGGCGTTTCGGCGAACTCGCCGGATACACATCGGCCGGTGCCGGCACCAGCCTGGCGCCGGTGCGGCTGAACTGCCCGGCCGAGATCACGGTGCATACGCTGCGGCGGCTGAGCTAGCTCCGATACCAGGAGTGGCGCGCATGCCAATATATGGAAAACAACCCCATGCAAAGGAGCCGGTGGCCGTCCGATAGGTGATGGAGTATGGCTATCAGCCCCTATGCGATCTCCTCCGCGGAGAGAGCGTGAGCGGAGGTCTCAATTGCCCTTCTTCGCGCTCGCGCTCTGCTCGGTCACCGTGCAGGTGATCAACAGCGTGTAGCCACGCGCCTCCTTGGCGATGTCGGACGTCTCCTTCTTGGTTCCGTCGCGCCATTCGGCGGTCCGGTACGACACCGCGCTGTTGTCGAGGAAGTCGCGCAGCGCGCCGGTCTTGATGGCGAAGTTGATGTTTTCCGGGATCGATCCCGTGGCCCGCGCCATCCTGACCGCGTCGAGCTTCGAGGCCACCACACCGACCACCGCGCCGCCGAGATCGAACAGCGGTCCGCCGCTGTTACCGGGCTGCACCGCAGCGCTGATCTGCAAATGACGCGTGTCGTTGAGGATGCCGCTCAGCGAAGAGACGATGCCCGTGGTCACGGTGGAATCGGATGTCAGCAGGCCATGATAGGGATAACCGATTGCCACGACTCCGTTGCCCACCTGAATCGCGTTCTGCCGGATGCTCGCGACATCCTTGAACGGGCTTGGCGCCTGCAGCAGCGCGAGATCGTTGGTCTCGTCGTCGGACACCAACCGCAATTTGACCGCTGCCGCGCCGCTCAGATTGCCGGTGATCTCGGTGCAACCTTCGATGACATGATGGTTGGTAACGATGTGGCCGCCATCGCTGACGACGAAGCCGGTGCCGGTCCCAGATCGCGCCTGCTTCGCGGGCGGCGTGCTGGGGCCTGCGGCCTGCTGCGGCGGCGCAGCCGCAGGCTTGGCCGCGACCGCGAACTCGCCGGCATTGGCGACGCCGTTCTTCTTCACCGAAACCACGCAGTTGAGCAACGCGGGCAGCAATTGCCCGGTTTGATTCAGGTTGAACTGAAACAACTGTCCCTGCGCGAACGCCGTCATCTGGCGCGCCTTGCGGAACTGGTTGACCAAGTTGGAATTGACCGGCATCTCGACATTGACGAGTTGGCTGCCGAGCGGCATGACGTAGACAGCGAACGCGGGCTGTCCGTCGAAGGTCAGCGCAAGCGGGAAGGCCTCGCCCGGCGTCAGGCGCCAGCTCTCATGGGCAAAGCCGAGCCGCCAGCTGCCATTCGCGGCAATCGCGACGACGAAGTAGATGCCGCTTTGATAGACGTCGCGGCCGAGCAATGCGTGAACGCACCGCTCTTGTCGTCGGTGAAGGCGCCGCCCTTCCAGTTGCCGACCGTGATCGAGCCGTAGGGACCGCGGGCATGCGATGGAGTTGCGGACGTGAACAGCCACGCGGCCAAAACGGCCACCCAGATCACAACTCTCATGACGCACACTCCCCAGCCACAACCCATTCTAGGAGGAAGAAATTCACCCGCAAGTGGTGCGCGGCTCAGCCTTTGGTCCTGCCACCGCGCAATACCGCCGCAGATGAGGCCATCGCCACATCCTCAGGTTACACCTGTAACGTTCCTATTATGTTCCTAGAATGTCAACCCAGACATATTTCGTCGGTCATGCCGGCGGATGGCTACTGCGGATCCCGAACCGAGGATTGCGCCGAGTCGTTGGAATCGCTGAACCAGTACCGGGATGCGAGGGCGTGGACGCCGATGCCGATCAGGAAGATGCCCGCGTACAGCTCGACCGCGTGATTCATCCCCAGCAGGCGGGCGCGCAGCCCAGCAGCGTGGCCCTGGTAGGTCCAGAACCAATGCCCCACGGCGACGATGCCAAGGCCAAGTGCGGCGATGGCCCGGCCGGCCGCATTCATCATCCTCACGCGAAGGTCTCCCGACTCGCCCGGCCCGGACAGGATACCGAGAGAAGCTGACGCCGACCTGACGCGGAGAGATGGAACGTAGCCCGGATAGCGCGAAGAAGCGTAGCCCGGATGAAGCCAACGGGTCGCGCGAATGCGCACCCGATGACAGGCTCCGCGCAATCCGGGGATCTCGCGCCGCGGAGAAACCTATCCCGGATTGCGCTGCGCTCCATCCGGGCTACGAAGCTGTATGCGGGGAGAGCAGATCCCCACCCGCTTTGCTCTGTCGAGCAAAGCGACCTCCCCTTTTCAAGGGGAGGCAAGAATGCGTGCGACGGCTCAGCCGTTGCGGAACGCGTAGGCGTAGCCGTTGAGCGCCGGGGCGCCGCCGAGATGGGCGTAGAGCACCTTTGATCCGGCCGGGAAGTAGCCCTTCTGCACCAGGTCGATCATGCCCTGCATCGACTTCCCCTCATAGACGGGGTCGGTGATCATGCCCTCGAGCCGCGCGCTGAGGCGGATCGCCGCCTTGGTCTCCTCCGACGGCACGCCATAGGCGGGATAGGCATAGTCCTCGATCAGCACGACATCATCCTCGACAATGTCGCGGCCGAGTTCGACCAGCTTGGCGGTGTTCTGCGCGATCGACAGCACCTGCGCCTTGGTCTGCGCGGGCGTGAACGAACCGTCGATGCCGATCACGTTGCGCGCGCGCCCGTCGGCGGCGAAGCCGACCAGCATGCCGGCATGGGTCGAGCCGGTCACCGTGCAGACCACGATGTAGTCGAACTTGACGCCGAGCTGGCGCTCCTGCGCGCGCACCTCTTCGGCGAAGCCGACATAGCCGAGCCCGCCATATTTGTGCACGGAGGCGCCGGCGGGGATCGCATAGGGCTTGCCGCCGGAGGCCTTCACCTCCTCGATCGCCTGCTCCCAGCTCTTGCGGATGCCGATGTCGAAGCCTTCGTCGACCAGGCGCACGTCGGCGCCCATCACGCGCGACAGCAGGATGTTGCCGACGCGGTCATAGACGGCGTCCTCATGCGGCACCCAGCTCTCCTGCACCAGTCGGCACTTCATGCCGATCTTGGCCGCGACCGCGGCAACCATGCGGGTGTGGTTCGACTGCACGCCGCCGATCGAGACCAGCGTGTCGGCGTTGGAGGCGATCGCATCGGGGATGATGTATTCGAGCTTGCGCAGCTTGTTGCCGCCAAAGGCGAGCCCGGAATTGCAATCCTCGCGCTTGGCATAGAGCTCGACCTTGCCGCCGAGATGCTTCGACAGCCGATCGAGCTTCTCGATGGCGGTGGGTCCGAAGGTGAGCGGGTAGCGCGCGAACTTCTCCAGCATGCTGGCATCCTCTTAGGTGGCCTGGAATGGCGGCCAGACCTACCATCACTGGTACGAAAGGTGCTCTCTAACTCGGCCTGGAAATTCGTAGATGATTGCAAGATTTGCCAGAGGTGATATGTTTTCTCTCATAAGATTGACCAATCGTGAGAGATTCTTCCATGACGGCACGGCTCGACCGCATCGACCTCAAGATGTTGAGATTGCTGCAAAAGAACGGCCGGCTCAGCAATGCCGAGCTGGCCGATCAGGTCGGCGTCAGCCCCGCCACCTGCCATCGCCGGACCCAGGCGCTGTTCGATGAGGGTTATCTGAGCGGCGTCCGCGCCATGGTGGCGCCGCGCAAGCTCGGCAAGGGCACGCTGGTCATGGTCGGCGTCGTGCTCGACCGCTCGACGCCGGAGAGCTTTGCGAGCTTCGAGCAGGCGGTGGCGAAACTCAAATGCGTGCTCGACTGCCACCTCGTCGCCGGCGATTTCGACTACTTCCTCAAAATCCGCGCCGGCGACGTCGACGACTTCAAGCGCATCCATGGCGACCAGTTGATCGCGCTGCCCGGCGTGCGCCAGACCCGCACCTTCTTCGTGATGAAGGAGGTGGTGGACAACGCGGCGCTGGAGTTTTGAACCAACGCAGGCGCGCGGTTGTCACGCGTCTCGCTTCAGCCGCCGGCGATGCCTTCCGCTGACCCCTTGCGCCCGTCCCTCGCCTTGCCGCGCAGCGCGACCTTGTCGCCGTCGTAAGTGAGCGTCCAGATCCAGGCGTCGCCGAGCCCGACATATTGGAGGTCGACGACAAAGGTCTGCTCGTCCTGCCACGCGCCCTTGACGGCCCGAACGCCGAGGAAGGTCGGGGCACTCTTGCGATAGAGGCCGTCGAGGCCAATCGGTCCGTCAAGCTGGCGCCGTGCAGGATCGCCCGCGTTCGTCTCCACGACGTAGCGCGGGTTCTCATCGGCAAGGAACAACGTCAGCGTTTTGATCCCGAGGTCATTGTCAGGGAATTTGTAGGTCCGGCCCGAGATCGCGGATGCAATCGCGGGCATCACGCCGACCGGTGTCGGCTTCTCCGTCGAGACGTCGGCGATCGCCTTGGCCAATTGTTCGGCCGCGAGCGCATCGGTCGGCAAGGCCTGGTCGGATTTGGCGGCAGCGGAAATCTCGTCGGCCAGCTTGCCGAATGAACAGAAATTGCTTGCCGTCATGACTGCGACGATATCCCGCTCCGGCAATACCATGATCACCTGGCAATGATGGCCGACCGTCATGTAGATGTGCTTGTCGGGGATGGCCCAGAACTGATCGGCATAGCGCAGCGAGGGATCGAACCGCGCATTCATGTCGGTGCTGGCATGGTTGACGGCATCGAGAAAATCCGCCGGCAGCAACTGCTTGCCCGCCCACGCGCCGTTGCGCAAATAGAGATAGCCGATCTTCGCCATGTCCCGCGGCCGCATCGTGAGGCCGAAGCCGCCGATCGGAAGCCGTTGCGGATCGCGCCGCCAGAACGGCCTGGAGATGCCGAGCGGGCCGAACAGCCGCTCCTCGGCATAGTCGGCGGTGTTCTTGCCGGTGAGCTTGCTGACGATCGCCGACAGCAAATGCGAGCCGCCGCTGTTGTAATAGAAGACCTCGCCCGGCGCATGGACCATCGGCCGGTCCAGGATGAACTGGACCCAGTCCGCGCTCTTTCCCATGTCGCGCAGCGACTGCTCCCGGCCGCCTTCAAAGCCCTCGTCCCAGTCGAGGCCCGATGTCATGTTGAGCAGATGCTGGACCGTAATGGCCTTCTTGCGCTCGTCGACATTGGCAATGGCGCGATCGGAAAAGAAATCCAGCATCGGATGATCGAGACGATCCAGCAGGCCATCCTTGTAGGCGATCGCCAGCAGCGTCGAGACCACCGCCTTGGTGGAGGAGTTGATCGCGTGCGGCATGTCGGCGGCAAAGGGCGCGTAATACGCATCGAGCACGATACGGCCATGGCGCGTCACCAGCAGGCTGTCGAAGCTGCGCGTGGTGCCGGTCGCCACCAGCTTTGCCAGCGCCGCCGAATCCATCCCCTGCTGCTCCGGCGTCGAGGTTTCCCATTGAGCCGTCGGCCAGACTGGTTCGGCGCCTTGCGCATTGGCCGCGCCGGAATGAAGCGATGTGAGCAGGATGAGCGCGCCCAGCGCAGCCCTGATCTGTGACCAAAGCCCGACGAGATCGACTGCCTGCATAGTCCGCCCCTGTCCGCGATCAGCACGCGCCAAGCATATACCACGAGCGGCAACCATCTCACTTCACAACTCGGACATGGGATGCGGCGCACGAGAGGTGAGCGGCCAGCAATTTCGTATGTGATGCGGCTCACGAATTCGTGGCAGAACGCCACGGCCCAACTGGATGCGTGCGTGTTTCCGGGAGGCGCATGATGCCGTAAGCTGTGCGCAGCCAACCTCGCGCCCAGCGGAGTGCCAGGCCGACCATTCAGAGCATTGCAACGCTGCGCACGGCCGACGTTGGCGACAAGCCGATAGAACCGGGAGGACGTCATGACGATGCGACCCGACCCTACGTTTCACGCCTCGCCCAAGCTTGCGATGGAGGCGCCGCCGGAGCAATTCGCCTATACGCTGCTGCTCAGTCCCGACTTCAAGAAGCCAGACGCGCTCGCGGTGATCGACGTCAAGCCGGGCTCGAAGACCTACGGCAAGATCGTCCACACCGTGACGATGCCGAACAAGGGCGACGAGTTCCACCACTTCGGCTGGAACGCCTGCTCCTCCGCACTGTCACCGCTCACAGGGCATGCCTTCATCGAGCGGCGCTACCTCATCATTCCCGGACTGCGGTCGTCGCGCATCTACATCATCGACACCAAGCCCTCGCCGCTCGAAGCCAAGATCCACAAGATCATCGAGCCGGAGGAAGTGTTCAAGAAGACCGGCTACTCGCGGCCGCACACTATTCATTGCGGACCGGACGGCATCTATGTCTCCACCCTCGGCGGCGGCGGCAAGGACGGCACGCAAGGCCCGCCCGGCATCTTCATCATGGACTGCGAGACCTTCGACGTGCTCGGCCGCTGGGAAATCGACCGCGGGCCGCAGACCCTGCACTATGATTTCTGGTGGAACCTGCCGCGCGACTACATGGTGTCGAGCGAGTGGGCGCTGCCGCCGCAATTCGAGAACGGCATCGTGCCGGAGGACCTGCTGTCGAACAAATACGGCCACCGGCTGCACTTCTGGGACTTGCGCGCGCGGCGCAACGTGCAGACCATCGACCTCGGCGCCAATCACCAGATGGCGCTCGAGGTCAGACCCGCGCATGATCCGATCCGCGAATACGGCTTTGTCGGCGTCGTCGTCGACACCACCAACCTCGAAGCCTCGATCTGGACCTGGTGGCGCGAGGGCGGAAAATTCCACGCCGAGAAGACCGCGGTCATCCCGCCCGAGCCGGCGCCGAAGGAGAAGCTGCCGCCGCTGCTGCAGGGGTTCGGCGCGGTGCCGCCGCTGGTGACCGACATCGACCTGTCGATGGACGACCGCTTCCTCTACGTCTCCTGCTGGGGCACCGGCGAAATGCGCCAATACGATGTCCGCGATCCGCGGAAGCCGAAGCTCGCAGGCTCGGTGCATATCGGCGGCATCGCCCGCCGCACGCCGCATCCGAACGGCAAGGCGTTTGCCGGCGGCCCGCAGATGGTCGAGATCAGCCGCGACGGCAAGCGGGTGTACTGGACCAACTCGCTGTATTCGACCTGGGACGACCAATTCTATCCCGACGGCATGCCGGGCGCCGAGGTGATGGCCAATGTCGGCGCCAACGGGGGGCTGGAACTCGCCAAGGACTATTTCGTCGACTTCCCCGAGGGCTATCGCCCGCATCAAATCCGCCTCGAGGGCGGCGACTGTTCGACGGATTCGTTCTGCTATCCGTCGGTCTGACATTGAGTGGCGTCGAACCGACGGCTATCTGGCTGTGGTTCGCGATCATCGCAAGCGGCCTCTATCACGGAATCAATCCGGGCATGGGCTGGCCGCTCGCGGTGTCCGCGGGCCTGATGGACAAATCGCCGCGCGCCGTGGTCGGCGCGCTGCTGCCGCTGTCGGCGGGCCATCTCGCAGCGATGCTGCTCGTGCTGCTGCCGTTCGCGCTGCTGATCGCGCTGGTGGAATGGCAGCGCCCGATCCAGGTCGCGGCCGGCATTATCGTCATCGGCTTCGGCCTGATGCGCCTGGTCGATCGCCGCCATCCGCGCGCCCTCGCGCGGATTCCGCCGGCCAGATTGGCGCTCTGGTCGTTCGCTGTGGCGATTGCACATGGTGCAGGCCTGATGCTGCTGCCGATCTATCTCGGCCTCTGCGCGACGTCATCGGCGCACGACGGCCACACGGCCGCAGACCGGATGATCGACCAGAATCTGGCGATGGCGCTCCTGGTCGCATTCGTCCACACCGCCGCCATGCTGTGTGCCGGTGGCCTGCTGGCATGGCTGGTCTATCGCTATCTCGGCGTGAGATTCGTTGCGCGGAGCTGGTTCAACCTGGAGATGGTCTGGGCGCTCAGCCTGGTTCTTGTGGGCACCGCAGCGCTTGCCGTCAGTGTCGCGGCGTAGCGCTGAGCTGCCCGGTCGGCCGTGCCGCTCAAGGGAGTAATCCTTTCATCCGACTTGATGGGGTGCGCAAACCGGCGCACTCTGTTCCGGAAACCTCACGAGGCTGCAGGGGAGCGCGGACACACGGGGACATTGATCCGCGGATGATGATCATGAACGCTACGGCGATGCGATTGGTCATACCGTTGCTGGCACTTGCCGCCGGCGGCACGGCGGCGCTCGTCTTCGGTATCCGCCAAACCCAGCAGATCCTGAGCACAAGCCCGCGCCTGATGGCGACGGCGCCATCCGCTGCCGCACCAGACGCACGAAACCAAGACAAGACCGCGCTGGCAAAGGCACAGACCGAGACGGCGGCCCTGACCGACGCCCTCGCAGGATCGTCGCCGGCAACGGGTGGCGACGCGGTGCCGGAATTCGACGTCGTCAACATCGAGCCGACCGGCGGGACCGTTGTTGCTGGCCGGGCACCCCCGGGCACGACGGTGGAATTGCTGCGCAACGGCGAGGTGCACGATCGCGCCGTGGCCGACAAATCCGGCCAGTTCGTCATGGTGCCGCGCCCGCTTCCGCCGGGAAATTACGACCTGACCCTGCGCATGACGCGTGACGGCAAGCAGGTGACCTCCACGCAGAGCGTGGCTGTGGCGCTGGATGCTGCGGCACGGGAGCGGCCGATGGTGGCACTGATGGCGCCGGACAAGCCGGTGCGTGTGCTGTCGCAACCTGCCGCGGCGGCGCCGGCGGCCGGCAAGGTGACCGTCGAGGCGGTCGAGACCGAACCGGGGGGCAAGCTCCATGTCAGCGGTCAGGCCGCGCCCGGGGCAACCGTCCGGTTCTATCTCAACGGCGGCTTGATCACGTCGGCCACCGCCGACCAGACCGGACACCTCTCGGTCACGATCAACCAAGGCGTCACCGCCGGCGACTACCGGATCCGGCTCGACGATGTCGACCCCGGCTCGGGCAAGGTCCGTGCACGCGCCGAAGTGCCGTTCAACGTTCCGGACGCGGCCATGACCGCGTCGATCCCGGCGTCGAGCGGTGCGAATGCAACCACACCGCAGCTCGCGGCGGCGACGCCCACCGCCGCATCAAGCTCCCCCTCCGCCGTCATCGTGCCGAAGATCGCGACGACCACCGTCGTCCGCGGCGACAGCCTGTGGCGGATCAGCCAGCGCGCATTCGGCGCCGGGCAGCGCTACGCGGTGATCTATCGGGCCAACTCGCAGCAGATCCGTAATCCCAATTTGATTTATCCCGGCCAGGTCTTCGTCGTGCCGGCACGGTGAGACCGGCGTTGCGCCAACGGTCATTTGCCGGGGGATTTCAGGAAAGCGACGATCCTGGCGCGATCCTCCGCCGAGCGCACGCCGGTGTACGGCTTCATGCCGTTGCCCGGCACCACAGCCTCGGGATCCTCGATGAAGCGCAGCAGCGTGCGCTCATCCCAGACGATGCCGGATGATTTCATCGCCTCCGAATAGGGAAAGTTCGCGACCGATCCGGCCTTGCGGCCGACGATATTGTGCAGGTTCGGGCCGACACGGTTGTCGCCGTCCCTGACGGTGTGGCAGGTGCGGCAGGAATTGTTGAACCCCTGCTCACCGGACACGCCTGCATCCTGACCATGAGACGGCGTCAACGGCAGGGATATCAACCCGCAAACAACGACGATGAATCCTTGACGCATCGATCGCTCCGTCGGAAGTGCCATGCCGTCAACGCAGAGATCACGTGAAAGGTCCGCTCGCGGCAGGCCCCACATCTGGCGGAGCCGCGCGCGCCGCACTAGATGTGCCCGCATGCAGCACCCCGCCCTCGAGGATTTCGTCGCCGGCCACCAGCGCCTGTTTGTCCTGACCGGGGCCGGATGCAGCACCAATTCGGGCATTCCCGATTACCGCGACAGCGACGGCAACTGGAAGCGGACGCGGCCGGTCACCATCCAGGCATTTCTGGGCGAGGCTGCGACGCGGCAGCGCTACTGGGCGCGCAGCATGGTGGGCTGGCGGCGGTTCGGCCGCGCGGCGCCGAACGGCGCGCATCGCGCGCTGGCGAAGCTCGAACAGCAAGGCCGCTGCGAGCAGCTCGTGACCCAGAATGTCGACCGGCTGCACCAGGCCGCGGGCAGCGAGCATGTGATCGACCTGCACGGCCGGCTCGATGTGGTGCGCTGCCTCGGCTGCGACGCAACGATGCCGCGTGAGCAGTTTCAGGGCGAGCTGGCGCGGCTCAATCCGGCCTGGCTCACGCTCGATGCCGCCGACGCGCCCGACGGCGATGCCGATCTCGAGCAGGATTTTTCATCATTCGCGGTGCCGGCCTGCACGACCTGCGGCGGCGTGCTGAAGCCCGACGTGGTGTTCTTCGGCGAGAACGTGCCGCGCGAGACGGTTGCCTCCGCGCAGGCACATCTCGAGCAGGCCGACGCCGTGCTGGTGGTCGGCTCATCGCTGATGGTCTATTCCGGCTTTCGCTTCGTCCGGATGGCGAAGCAGCGCGGCCTGCCGATCGCCGCCGTCAATCTCGGTCGCACCCGCGCCGACGATTTGCTGACGCTCAAGATCGAGGCCCAGTGCGAGACGGCGCTGTCGTTTTTGCTGTAGGCCGCTGCTGCTTCAGCTCAGCGCTCCCCAATAGGATCGTCATTCCGGGGCGACGCGAAGCGTCGAGCCCGGAATCCATTATTCCGCATCGCCCGTGGCTCAATGGATTCCGGGCTCGCGCCAAGAGGCGCGCCCCGGAATGACGACCTTGTGGGAATCGCCCTCTACGCGCGATGGCGCGGCGCCTTGGCCATCGGCATGTTGGCGTTCCAGTGCGTCCAGCTGACGCTGGCGAGGCTGCCGAGATCCGTCGCCAGCGGGCGACGGGTGCGGCGCTCGTACTCGGCGATGCAGCGGCCTGATTCGCCGATCTTGCGCTGCAATTCGTCGATCGTCATCTGCGTCGCGCGGCCGCAATTGGCCTTGCCGAGCTGATCCGCCTCGATCGCCTTCAATGCCGCGCGCAGCTTCTTGAGCTGCGCGCGCTGCCAGGCGATGTGACTGTCGCTGTCTGCCGTCATGTGGCCGCCACCATCTTTGATCGTTGCACGCCATTGGGAACCTCGATGTCGACCTCGAGCATCGAGACGAACTTGCCGCGATCCATCTTGACCACGACCTTGTCGGGATCGACGTCGATGTGCTTGGAGACCACGCTCAGGATTTCCGAGCGGAGCGTTTCCAGCAGGTCGGGTGCGCCGGTCCGGCCGCGCTCATGCGAAAGCAGGATCTGCAACCGCTCCCGCGCGACGGGCGCCGATGCGGCGCGGCCGCCGAACAGCCGCATTACGTTCATCATGCCGCCCTCCGTCGCAGCAGCCTGTCCATCAGCCCCTTGCGCTCGACCGGCACCACCATCTCGACCGCCTCGCCCATCAGGCGACGCACCGCGTCGGTATAGGCCTTCGCCGGCGCGCTGTTCGCAGCGTTCAGCGTCACCGGGCAGCCGACATTGGAGGCGCGCAGCACGTCCTGGCTCTCTGGGACGATGCCGAGCAGCGGCGTCGCAAGGATCTCCAGGATGTCGTCGATCGACAGCATCTCGCCGCGCGCGGCGCGGCCTGCATCGTAGCGGGTGACCAGAAGATGCTTCTCGACCCGCTCGCCGCGCTCGGCGCGGACCGTCTTGGAATCCAGCATGCCGATGATGCGGTCGGAGTCGCGCACCGACGACACTTCCGGATTGGTGACGATGATGGCCTCGTCGGCATAGCGCATCGCGAGCGTCGCGCCGCGTTCGATGCCGGCCGGGCTGTCGCACAGGATCCAGTCGAACTTGGTCTTGAGGTCGGCGATCACGCGCTTGACGCCCTCTTCGGTCAGCGCGTCCTTGTCGCGGGTCTGCGATGCCGGCAGCAGCCAGAGATTTTCCAGCCGCTTATCGCGAATCAGGGCCTGCGGCAGCTTGGCGACGCCCTGCACCACATTGATGAGGTCGAACACCACGCGCCGCTCGGCGCCCATCACGAGGTCGAGGTTGCGCAGGCCGACGTCGAAATCGATGACGACGACGTTCTGGCCCATTTGCGCAAGCGCCGCGCCCAAGGCGGCAGTAGAGGTCGTTTTGCCGACCCCGCCCTTCCCAGACGTCACGACCAAAACCTTGGCCATTCTCTCTCTCCTTGTAGTCAGTCGGTCAGTTCAATGGTGTGATGCGCAGCATTTCGCCCTCGAGCCACGCCTGGGCGGGCCGGTTGCGCAAGCTGTCGGCGATGTCATCTGCGGTCTGGTAATAGCCGTCGATAGCGAGCAGTTCGGCCTCGATCTTCTGGCAGAAGATCCGCGCCGCCGAATTGCCGTTGATGCCGGCCATCGCGCGGCCGCGCAGCGTGCCGTAGACATGGATCGAGCCGCCGGCGACGATCTCGGCGCCGGAGCCGACCGAGCCGAGCACGGTGACGTCGCCTTCGGCGAACACGATCGACTGGCCGGAGCGGACCGGGCTCTCCAGCAGCAGCGACGGCAGCTTGCTCTTGTCCTTGTCCTTCTCTTTCGGCTGCGGCGCCTTCGGCTCGACATGGGTGATCGCGCAGGCCCGGCCGCCGGTCAAAAGCGGCGGCATGTTGGCGCCGAGCTTGGATTCGTCGACCCCCTCGATGCCGAGGACGCGGATGTTGCGTTCGCCGAGGCTGCCGATCAGATGCGCGATCGCGGCCTGGCTGAGGTCGACCGATGCGAGGTCCAGCACCACAGGCTTGCCGGTGAAGAAGCCCGGCGATTTCGCCAGCGTCGCGTCAATCTCGGCGAGCCAGGACACAACAGGCACGACCGGCGAGAAAACGAACGCAACATAGGAACGGCCGCGCATGCGGACCTGCTGACGTGCGACCTGTTGAGTTGCGTCCATCGCCCCTGACTCGGTTGTCTTGTCGAATGGTTAACAATCGGACCGCATGGTTAATCAAAGGTTAACGGAAGGGGGTGTTTTCACGGATTTGAGACGGCTGCTCCGGCGGCAACCGCCACTGGCTGTGAACTGTGGCCCGGATGCAAACTCCTGGAGCCGACGGCCGATCAACGCCGCGCTGACGGCGATCGCTCGGCCTGCACGGAGGCATCGAACACCGCGCGGCAGGACGGGCTGAGCTGCTCGACCTGCGCAGCCATGCAATCCCTGATCCGCTCGCGGTCCGGAATGTAGGCGCCGCACAGCCGCACGGCGTCACCCATGCAGGCCTGACGCTGCATCGATTCGTTCGGTCCGGACTGGGCCACGGCGGGCGTCACGGCGGGCGCAATGGTTGCGGCGATAAGCACGAGGGCAAGACGCAGTTTCATGGATCACTCTCTCACTGGTGGTTGAAATGCCGGGTCGAGACGGATTGTCACGACTGCGGCGTGCCGGCGTTGCCGGCTGCGGGATCGACGTCGGCTTGCGACGGCGGAAGGTGCAGAAGTGTTGCGATCGTAGTGTCGAGCAGCCGGGTCCAGGCGGCTTCCGCGTCGATCTCGGGCGCGATCCGGCCGAGCAGCATGGGAAAGGACGGCGGCTGGTTGAGCGCGGCATTGAGCAGCGCGAAGAACAGCGCCGGATGGCTGCTGCGGATGATCCCGGCATCGATGCCGGCCTGGAAAAGCTCGCGCGCCGACTCATACGCCGGACGCAGCAGCTTCTCGGTCACCTGCGTGGCGCGCTCGGGGCTCTCGGCGCCGCGCCGAACCACGAAATTGCGCACCTCCGGATGCGCCGCGTAGAAGGTCGCGACGCGGATGATCAGCACGCGCAGCCGATCGCCAAGGGAACGGCTGCTGTCGTGGGCAATCGCATGCACTTCGGCCATCGCGGGCACGGCAAGCGTCACGATGCGGTCGAGGCAGGCCTCCCACAGCGCGGCCTTGTTGCCGAAATGAACGCGCACGAGATTCGGCGCGACACCCGCCGCCGCCGCGACACTGCGCAGGTCGGCGCCATCGAAGCCGAGATTTGCGAAGGCCTCGGTCGCCGCGATCAGCAGCGCCTGACGGCCATCAGGCAAGTCCTTGCTGCGGCGTCCCTTGGGACGTCCCTTGGGCCGGGAATTGGGCCGGGCGATTGTCGCCGGCGCCGTTTTGCTCGTATCGGTCATCGCCACCATTATATGTTCGATTGAACATATAATGGTGCAGGCCGACCGTTCAAGGGGCAAACCCCAAGTCGGGGAATTCGCCTAAAACACCCATTCAGTCAGACGATTACGCCTATTCCGGCTTGATGTTGGCCGACTTGACGATCGGCCACCATTTCTCGATTTCGGCGGCCTGATGGTCGCGCAGCGCGGCGGAGCTCTGCTTGTCCGGCGGCGGAATCTCCTGACCGAGCTCGGCGAAGCGTTGCCGCACGACGGGCTCGGCGAGCGCAGTCATCGCGGCCTTCGACAGCGTCGCCACGATCTCGGCGGGCGTACCCTTCGGGGCCCAAATGCCGTGCCAATAGGCGATGGTGAGCCCCGGCAATCCGGCTTCATCGACGGTTGGAATCTCGGGCGCCGATGCCAGCCGCGACGACTGCGTCACCGCAAACGCCTTCACGGTCCCGCTCTTCACCTGCGGCAGCGAGTTGGAGGCCTGATCGAACATGATGTCGATATGCCCGGCCATCAGATCGTTCAGCGCGGGACCGGCGCCGCGATACGGCACGAAGGAGAAGTTCGTGTTCGTCAACTGCTGGAAGAACACACCGGCGACATGCGCGCCGGATCCCGGGCCGGCGGTGCCCGCCGTCGCCTTGTTGCCATTGGCCTTGAGCCAGGCGATCAGCTCCTTCAGATTCTGCGCCGGCAGGTCGGGCCGGCCGATGATCAGCTGCGGTCCGCTGGCGATCAGCGCGACTGGCGCGAATTCGCGCACGTCATATTGCAGCTGATAGATCGCGCCGTTGAGGCAGTGCGTGCCCCAATGCCCGATCGTGATCGTGGAGCCGTCCGGCGCCGCGCGCGAGGCACGCAGGCCGGCGACGGTGCCGGAGGCGCCCGTGACATTCTCGATGATGACGGGATGGCCGAGCACATTGCGCATGTATTCGGCGAGGATCCGCGCCAGCACATCGGTCGGCCCGCCGGCGGCGAACGGCACGATCATGGTGATCGGCCGCGCCATGGTCTCCGCGCGCGCACCGCGCGCTGCAAGCGGCAGCGTCGCCCCACCGAGCGCCAGTTGCAGGAACGGCCGGCGAGACATGTTGCTCATGTGCATTCCCCCCTGATGCGGTCTTAGAGCCGCTCGTCTAGAAGCTCCAGCCCTTCGATCTGCCCCAGTCCATCATGAATTGCTCGGTCTCGCGCCCGGCGTCGGCGAGCCATGCGGTGAAGTCGGCGATCGCGCCGGCGCTTTCATTGTCGGCGAGATAGAACGAGCGATACTCGCGCTTGCGTAGGCCGAGATCGCCGAACGGCAGGCAGAGCTGCCCGGCTATCAATTCGTCGATCACCAGGAACAGCGGAAACAGCCCGATGCCGATGCGCTCGATGGTCGCCTGCAGCGCGAAGAACATCTGCTCGAACCGCAATGTCTCCTGATCCGCGCTCATCTCGCCGCCGGCCTGGGCCAGCCAGCGCGGCCAGTCATAGGGCTCGGTCAGATAGGTGATCAGGGTGTGGTGCCGCAGGTCGTCGGGCGTGGCGAGCCGCCCGCGGCTCAGCAGGTCGACGTGGCAGACCGGCGCGATCAGCTCGGTCATGAAGTGCTGCGACATCCAGCCGACCGGCTCGCCGATATTGCCGCGGATCGCGACGTCGAACGAGCGGTCGTTGAAGTTGAGCGGTCCGATCGAGGTCAACAGCCGCAGCTCGACATCGGCGCGCATGCGCTGGAACGAGGCGATGCGGCGGATCAGCCAGCGCATCGCAAAGGTCGGCGGCGCACTGACGCGCAGCACCGACGGCGAGCCGTACGCCTTCATGTCCATCGACGCGAGCGCCAGCCGATCGAGGATCGCCGTGACCTCGCGATAATAGATCTGCCCGGCGGCGGTCAGCGTCAGTTGCGAGGGCGCGCGGCGAAACAGCTTGACGCCGAACCAGTCCTCGAGAAGCGCAACCTGGCGGCTGACCGCGCCATGGGTGACGAGCAGCTCTTCAGCGGCCTTGGTGAAGCTGACGTGCCGCGCGGCCGCCTCGAATGTCCGCACCGCGTTGAGCGGTGGTAACTTTCTCATGATGCTGTCGCGTCTCCGGAAGGCTCAGGAGGATAGCGTGGCGGCGTCCGGATTGTCGAGGGCGCGGACGAATTGCGCGCGGTCGAGGTCGCCCTCCCAGCGCGCCACCACCACGGTCGCCACCGCCGTGCCGATGAAATTGGTCAGCGCGCGCGCTTCCGACATGAAGCGGTCGATGCCGAGCAGCAGCGCGATGCTTGCCACCGGGACATGGCCGATCGAGCCCAGCGTTGCCGCGAGCACGATGAAGCCGCTGCCCGGCACGGCGGCTGCACCCTTCGACGTCAACAGGCAAACCACGACGAGACCGATCTGCTGCATAAGCGACATCGGCGTGTCGGTGGCCTGGGCGAGGAACACGGCGGCCATGGTCAGATAGATGCAGGTGCCGTCGAGATTGAAGGTGTAGCCGGTCGGGATCACCAGGCCGACGGTCGATTCGGCGCAGCCTGCGGCCTTCATCTTGTCGATGAAGCGCGGCATCACCGATTCCGAGCCCGACAGGCCAAGCACAAGCAGCAGCTCTTCGCGGAGATAACGGATCAGCTTGAAGATGCTGAAGCCGGCGAGGCGCGACACGATGCCGAGCCCTGCGATCACGAACAGCACGCAGGTGAGATAGAACACCAGCATGAAGTGCGACAGCGCGACGATCGAGCCGACTCCGTATTTGCCGATGGTGAAGGCCATGGCGCCGAACGCGCCGATCGGCGCGATCCGCATGATCATGCCGATCAGGATGAACAGGATCTTCGACAGCTTCTCGATCGCCACCAGCACCGGCTTGCCGCCTTCGCCATAGCGCTGCAGGGCGATGCCGAACAGCACCGCGAAGAACAGCACTTGCAGCGTGTCGCCGCTGGTGAACGCGCCGCCCACGGTGGAGGGAATGACGTTCATCAGGAAGCCGACCACGGTCTGGTCGTGCGACTGGGTCACGTAGGTGGCAACGAGGCGGGAATCCAGCGAAGCGGCCGAGACGTGCATGCCGGCGCCGGGCCGCGCCAGGTTGATCACGATCAGGCCGATGATCAGCGCCGCGGTGGTCGCAACCTCGAAATAGATGATTGTCTTCAGACCGATCCGTCCGGCCTTGCGCATGTCGTCGAGGCTCGCAATGCCGTGCACCACGGTGAGGAAGACGATCGGCGCGATCGCCATCTTGATCATCTTGATCAGGGCGTCGCCGAGCGGCTTCAGCGCCGCGCCGACATCCGGCCAGAGGTAGCCGACCAGCACGCCCAGCGCGATGCCGATCAGCACCTGGACATAGAGACGCGCATGCCAGGGCGCTGCGGCGACGTCGAGACGGGCAGCACCGTCATTGGTGATCGTGGACATGGGCGGCGATCCTCTGGAGTCTTTGATATTGGCCGCGCCATCGGTGGATGCACCGCTGCAGCAGCGGCGGAACGTTGGCGGGCGATCGCGCCGAGCGCAAACGAGTTAAGCTCAGGCAGCGTGACCTCAGCTCACAGGCTGGTACCGGGCGCGTGAGCCCACCTCACGCTCCGTCAGCATTACTCGTTTGCGGGCGCCTGCCGCTTTGACCGACAACGGCAGGGAAGCCGGTCGTCAACCGGCGCAAGCTGTGAGGAACGACGATGAGCAGACTTTCGGTGGCGGTGATCGGCGCCGGCATGGGCGGACTGGCCTCGGCGGCGGCGCTGAGCCGCGCGGGCGTCGATGTGACGGTATACGAACAGGCCCAGCGCTTCACCCGGCTCGGCGCCGGCATCCAGATCGGCTGCAACGCCATGAAGGTGATGCGGGCCTGGGACCTGGAGCCGGTACTGCGCCGCGCGGCGTTCTACCCGCGATCCTGGAACAACAAGGAATACGACACCGGCGAGGTGCGCTTCGACATGGTGTTCGGCCCTGCCGCGGAGGAGCGCTACGGCGCACCCTATCTGCTCGGGCATCGCGGCGACCTGCATGCGGCGCTCGCCAGCGCCGTGCCAGATCATCTCGTCCGGCTCGATCACAAGCTGACTGCGATCGAACAGCGCGCCGACCGTTCAGTGGCGCTGACCTTCGCCAACGGCCACAGCACGGCGGTCGACGCGGTGGTGGCGGCCGACGGCGTGCATTCCTTCGTCAAGGAGCGGCTGTTCGGCCGCGACGAGCCGAACTTCACCGGCCGCATCGCCTATCGCACCGTGTTTCCGGCATCGCTGCTCGAGGGCTATCCGATCGACGACTGCACCAAATGGTGGGGGCCGGATCGCCATATCGTGATCTATTACGTCAAGCCCGACCGTAGCGAGGTCTATTTCGTGACCAGCCAGCCGGAGCCGGGCTTCACGGTGGAATCCTGGTCGGCGACCGGCGACGTCGGCGAGTTGCGCAAGGCGTTCGAAGGCTTCCATCCCCAAGTCCGCAGGGTGCTGGAGGCCTGCCCGTCGGTGCACAAATGGGCGCTGGTCGACCGTGATCCGCTGCCGCGCTGGAGCGAGGGCAACATCACGCTGCTCGGCGATGCCTGCCATCCGATGACGCCCTACATGGCGCAGGGCGCGGCGATGGCGATCGAGGATGCCGCGGTGCTGTCACGCTGCCTCGCGGGCGTCGATCGCGACGGCGTCGCCGAGGCCTTCCGCCGCTTCGAGGCGACGCGCAAGCCACGCACCTCGCGCGTGCAGGCGAGCTCGCGCACCAACACCTGGCTCAAGAACCCGACCGATCCGGACTGGGTCTACGGCTACGACGCCTGGACCACGCCGCTCGCCCAGCCGGCGCTGGCCTGACCACAATAGAAATGGAGACGATGATGACCGACGCAAATCCCCGCGGCGAGAAGTTCGAGCGCGGCCTGCAAACCCGCCGCACCGTGCTCGGCGACGCCTATGTCGAAAGATCGCTGAAGGCGGCCGACGAGTTCAACTGGCCGATCCAGAAGCTTGCGACCGAATATTGCTGGGACGAGATCTGGAATCGCCCCGATCTCGACAAGCGCAGCCGCAGCCTGCTCAACCTCGGCATGATCGCGGCGCTGAACCGGCCGCACGAGCTCAAGGTACATATCCGCGGCGCACTCAACAACGGCCTGAGCAAGAGCGAGCTGCGCGAGGTGTTTTTGCAAATCGCGGTATATTGCGGCATGCCCGCCGGCCTCGACAGCTTCCGCATCGCCAAGGACGTGTTCGCGGAGATGGGCCTTGTCGACTGAACCGGCCCCGATCGTTTCAGCCGCATGGCAGGGCTTCGTCCGGCACGACGTGGCGGGCAAGGCCGGGCGGCTCAGTGTCCGTGTCGGCGGCGCCGGGCACGGCGCGCCGGTGCTGCTCTGCCACTCGATCCTGACCAGCAGCGCGATCTGGCACCGCCAGGCCCTCGCGCTTGCCGCGCGCGGCCATCGCGTGTTCGCCCTCGACAGCAGGGGTCACGGACAATCCGAGGCACCGCGCGGTCCGTATGCGATGGACGACCTCGTGGCGGATGCCATCGCGGTGCTCGATCATTTCGAGATCGCACGGGCGCATGTGATCGGCGTCTCGCAGGGCGGCATGACGGCGTTCGGCCTCGGCGTGCGCCATCCCGACCGCCTGCTCAGCCTGTGCGTGATCGCCGCGCGCGCCGATGCGCCGCCGCCGTTCGCGGCCGCATGGGACGATCGGATCGCTCTCGTGCAAGCTCAGGGCATCGCGCCGCTGGCGGCCCCGACCGCCGAGCGCTGGTTCGGACGGGCTTTTCTCGAGGCCCATCCCGCCATCGCCACCGCGCTGCTCGATTGCATCAACGGGACCGATCCCGCGGGCTTCATCGGCTGTGCCCGCGCGATCCAAAGCCTCGCCTATCTCGACGGCGTGAAGACGATGCAGGTGCCGCTAACGATGATCGTCGGCGCAAACGACCAGCTGCTGGTGCAGCCGATGACCGAGCTCGCGGCGATGCTTGATCGCCGGCTTGCGATCGTTCCCGACGCCGGGCACCTGCCCCAGGTCGATCACCCCAGCGAGGTCGAGACCGCGATCGGACGGCATTTGCGGGAAGCCGCTCGATCCGAGTAACGCGCGTCCGCCGCGGTCGCCGCGGCTCCCAGCAAAAACATCGAAAACAACCCCATGCAAAGGTGCGGGCGGCCGCCGCCTGCACCAATTCGCGCCATCGGCGTGACGATCCTGGGATGCCGGTCAGCCCCGCCCGGTCATCGAACTCGCAAGAAAGCGTCATCCCGCCGTCAACTGACCGCGACAGATTGTCGCGGCTAGCGCGGGCGATTCAAAATCTCACCGGAAATCGAGAGGGGCGAACTCATGAGTGGTTTTCGTGACTATTTCTTGTCGACTGCCGCGATCGCGGCGGCCATGCTGGCTTGCGGCGTCGCGGTCGCGCATGCCGATGATGACAACGACCATTCGCAGCGACATGGCTATAAGCACGTCCTGCTGATCAGCGTCGATGGCATGCACGCCGTCGATTTGAAGCGTTGGGTCGAAAGCCGTCCGGGCGGCAACTTCGCGCAGCTCAGCGGCAAGGGCGTGGTCTATCCGAACGCATTCACCACCGCGCCCTCCGACAGCTATCCCGGCTTGCTCGCGCAGGTCACGGGCGCCACGCCGAAGGGCGGCGGCCTGTTCTATGACGACAGCTATGATCGCACCGAATATCCGGCGAAGGCCTTCTATACCAGCCAGGGTCTTGCCGATCCCGGTTGCGTAAGCCCCGCAGGAACCGAGCTCACCAATTTCGAAGCGCTCGACAAGAGCTACAACTATTCCAGCGGATTGGTCGCCGATTACACCGCCGGCGGCACGCTCGGTCAGGTCTACACCCAGCTCGACCCGGATCACATGCAGCGCAAGCTGGTGAACGGCGAGTGCAAGCCGGTCTATCCGCACGACTACGTGCGCACCAACACGATCTTCGAGGTGATCAAGCAGGCCGGCATGCGCACGGCCTGGTCCGACAAGCATCCCGCCTATGAGGATCTCGCCGGTCCGTCGGGCAAGGGCCTCGACGAGCTGTTCACGCCGGAGATCAATTCGCAGGACACGATCGACCCCGGCGCGCAGCCCGGCGACGACTACACCACGAGCTACACCGGCGTGCGCTCCTACGATTCGCTGAAGGTGCAGGCGGTGTTGAACTGGATCGACGGCTATGACGGCACGCGAGCCAAGCGTCAGCCGGTGCCTGCGATCTTCGGCATGAACTTCCAGGCGGTCAGCGTCGGCCAGAAGCTCGCCAAGGCCGGCCACGCCGATACCGACAAGTCGCTGGTCGGCGGCTATGCCGACGGCAAGGCGACGCCCGGCAATGCGCTCACGCTGCAATTCCAGTTCGTCGACGACGCGCTCGGCAAGTTCGTCAACGAGCTCAAGGCGCAGAACCTCTACGACTCGACGCTGATCATCGTCAGCGCCAAGCACGGCCAGTCGCCGATCGACGTCAAGGACCGCGTGGCGATCTCCGACGCGCTGTACAGCGGCACGCCCGGTTTCGGCAGCAACGGCTTCGAGATCTGCGATGACGAGGCGCTGGTCTGGCTGTCGCCCGAGTTGCAGCAGGCGACCAATCCGGCGACCGGCCATCCCTATTATGCCGACGCCAAGGCCTACATCCTGGCTCACGCCGCCGACCTGCATATCCAGAAGCTGCTCGACCGCGACGAGCTGACCAGGCTGTATGAGGATCCGTTCCACAACAGCCGGGTGCCGGACTTCATCGCCATCACCGACCACGGCGTGATCTGCACCGGCGGCAGCAAGCTTGCCGAGCATGGCGGCTTCTCGAACGACGATCGCAACGTGCTGCTGCTGCTCTCCTCGCCGCGCATCAAGCATGCGCGGGTCATCGAGGACGAGAGCTTCACCACCCAGATCGCGCCGACCATCCTCCGCGCGCTCGACCTCGATCCGCGCAGCCTGCAAGCGGTTCGCGACGAGGGCGTCGAGCCGCTGAAGGAAAAATGAAGCCGCAGCTGCGGGAGCTCCAGCGGCGCACCACAGCGAACGGCTTGCGCGGCAGAGACACCGGGCAAGCCGACCTGCCCGATCTCACGTATCGGCGCCTCGCATACCGGGGCGCCGATACTCGCATCAGCAGGCGATCGCGCCCGCACGCGCCGTCGGCGCCAGCATTGCTTGACGATAGATCGCCCGGATCCCGTCAAAGGCCGTTCGGATCGGCCGGAGGTCCGTCGCCGCAAGGCGGACACCGAGCCCCGCGGCCTCGGGCAGCACGCTGGCCGCAGCGTACAGGCACGGAATCCGATCCAGAGCGGCGTTCAGCGATGCCTGAAGGCTCGCCAGATCATGCGTTGGGGTCAGCACCAGGAACGCCGATCCAAACGCCCGACGACCGCAAAAGATATCGGGGTCCGGACGCTGCAGCCGCATCCGGTCGATCAGCAGGGGCTCGCCGCCCGATCTGCGCAGGCAGAACGTCGATTCCAGCTCGCGGAAACCGCGGGCTTTCCCGCCCGGATCGTGCATCGTGAATGCGTCGACGATCAAGCTGCAAGCCTTGTCTGCGCAGTCGAGCTCCACGGACTGGCGCAGCGCCGCATCCGGAAACAGGATGCGCGGCTCCGGCAGATATTCCAGGCTGGCGCCGTTCGCGACCTGAAGGCTGACGGTCTCGGCGGCGTGAGCATCCGGGTCCGCACGATGCACCGACGTCGCGCCTTGATTGGTGAGGCAGACGGCCGTTCCCGGCTCGAGCACGAGACGCTGCGCCAGGCGATCCTCGCCGTGCACCGCGCCACTTGCCGTCTGCACGATCACGCCGAGGCAATCCGGCCGATCCGGATCGACATGGAAGCTGCGCGTCAGGACGAACGGCCAACGGAACAGGCGCCGGTCGATCACTGTACGATGACCACGACGGGCAAAGCTCAGGTCGAGCCGCAGATCGTCCGCTGTCGCCGCCGGCCTCACGTTCTGAACAGAACCTCGCGCTCGAGCAGATCGACGATCGCATCGATCCCCTCGCCGCGACGGCAATTGGTGAGCAGCACCGGACGATCGCCGCGAACAGTCAGGGCCTCGCGACGCATGCGCTCCAGGTCGACGCCGACATGAGGCGCCAGATCGACCTTGTTGATGACAAGGAGGTCGGCGCGGATGACGCCGGGCCCGCGCTTGCGCGGGATATCGTCGCCCCCGGCCACGTCGATGACGAACATCCAGAAATCGGTCAGATCGCGCGAAAAGGTCGACGCCAGATTGTCGCCGCCGCTTTCCAGCAGGATCAGCTCGACGCCGGGAAAGCGCCGCTCGAGTTCGTCCGCCGCCTCGATGTTGAGCGTCGGGTCCTCGCGAATGACGGTGTGAGGGCACGCGCCCGCCTCGACCGCCGACACCCGAGCAGGATCGATCAGCCCGGATCGCCGGATCCGCTCGGCGTCTTCCGCGGTGACCAAATCGTTGGTGATGACGGCAATATCGATGCCGCGCGCCTTGAGCGCCGGGATCAGCCGCTCGACCAGCGCCGTCTTGCCCGAGCCGACCGGCCCTCCGATCCCGACCCGCGCGGCCGCGATATGTGCAGCGCTCGATTCGCCTCTTAGCGTGATTCGATTCATCGCAGCATATACCGCCTGGCAAGCGGCACCTTGGTAGCCGGGGGACACATCAATAGCTTGCCGTCGGCGCGGACTTCGAAGGTCTGCGGATCGACCTCGACATGCGGCTTCGTCGCATTCCGCACCATGTCGGCCTTGCGCAGCTTCCGCACGTTCCTGATCTGGACGAGATCGCGCGTCAGGCCGTGCTTGCGGCCGACGTCGGCATCGATGGCAAGCTTCGACACGAAGTTGACGCCCAGACGTTGCGGCGCGGCGCCAAGCGCGCCCCACATGCGTTTCTGGATCATCGGTTCCGACAGGCCAAGGCTGCCATTGCCGTCGCCCATGGCGGCCCACACGACAAAGCCGTTCTTGATCACCATGTAGGGCTTGATGCCGAAAGACGCGCGCGGCCAGAGCACGAGATCGGCCATCTTGCCGATCTCCACCGAGCCGACCATGTGGTCGATGCCGACCGCGATGGCCGGGTTGATGGTGAGCTTGGCGACATAACGCTTGATGCGTTCATTGTCGGCGCGAACGGTTTTCTCCTCGGGCAGGCGGCCGATCCGGTCCTTCATCACGCTGGCGAGCTGCCAGCATTTGGCGACATTCTCGGCAAGCCGTCCCATGCCTTGCGTATCGGTACCGAAGATCGAGATCGCGCCCATGTCGTGGAGGAAATCCTCCGCGGCCATCGATTGTGCGCGCACCCGCGCTTCGCCGAACATCACGTCCTCGGGCGCATTGTAGTTGAGCTGATGACAGATCATCGTCATCGGCACGCCCTCCTCCATACCGTAGGAGGTGTACGGATTGGTCGGATTGGTGGACGAGGGAATCACATTGTCCCACGACACGACCTTGAGCAGATCCGGCGCGTGGCCGCCGCCGGCGCCCTCGACGTGATACATGTGGATGGTGCGCCCATCGACGGCGGCCATCGTATCCTCGCAGAAGCCGTATTCGTTGATCGAATCGGTGTGCAGGTGGACCGCGAAATCGTTGCGGTCGGCCGCCACCAGGCTCTGGTCGATCACGGCCGGAGCGGCCCCGAAATCCTCGTGGATCTTCACCGACATGCCGCCGGCCGCCACCGCCTCCTCGACGGCTTCCGGATTGGACCCGCCGCGCCCGAACAGCGCGTAGTTGAGCGGCGAGAACTCGATCGCCTGGAGGAAGCGCGCAAAGGGTGCGGCGGCACCACTGCCGACATCGAAAACCGGACCCGAGCCGTTGCCGACCAACGTGGTCGTGCCGCCCGCGAGGGCATGGTCGGACTGTTCGGGCGAGATCAGGTGGGCGTGTGACTCGATTGCGCCGGCGGTGACGATGAACGGACCGCCGGCGATCGGCGCCGTGGTGTGGCCGACCACCATATCGGGATGCACGTCCGGCATCACGTCGGGGTTGCCCGCCTTGCCGATGCCGACGATGCGGCCGTCCCGGATGCCGATGTCGGCCTTCACGATCCCGGTCACCGCATCGACGATCGTGGCATTCTTGATCACCGCATCCAGGATCTTGTGCGAGGACGTCCGGTAGCCGTTGACGCCCTCGCCGTCGCGCAGGTTCTTGCCGGCACCGACCAGCAGCTCATGCCCGTAAGTGGTGTAGTCGTGCTCGATCTCGGCGAGCAGGCTCGTGTCGGCGAGCCGCACCAGATCGCCCTTGGTCGGGCCGTAGAGTTCGCCATAGGCGCGGCGGGTCAGGATGGCCACGGTCAGGCTCCCTGATAGCCGCGGGCGCGGGCCTGCTTCAGCGCCGCGTCGCGCGCCGACGGCGCATCCAGCGGACCGTTGACCAGCCCGGCCTGCCCGAGCACGACCCGGTCGCCCGCGATCGGAACGAGGCGCACCGACTTGGTGACACCCGGCTCGAAGCGGATGCCGGCGCCGGCCGGCCGATCGATCTTCATGCCCCAGGCCGCCGCGCGATCGAAACGCAAGGCGCGATTGACCTCGAAGAAATGCGTGTGGCTGCGGACCTGGACGTCGCGGTCGCCGGTGTTGACGACCTCGATGGTGATCGCCGGCAGGCCCGCAAAGCTCTCGATGTCTTCGCCGCCTGCGATGATCTCGCCGGGAACGAGATCCTCGGCGACCGCACTATCGCTGGGCGCGATCGGCTCGAACACCGCCATCACCTTGGTGCCCTCGGCGAACAGGCATTCGATGTAGAGCATCGGGATCATCGGCGCGACGCCGGGCTCGACGTCGTCGACCGTCAGCAGCCGGCCTGCCATGTCGCGAATGTCCGCATAGGGCAGGTCACGCCGCGCCGCCGTCATGACCTCGTCGGTGATGTAGGCGACCGCCTCGGGGTGACTCAGTTTGATCCCGAGCGAACGGTTGCGACGCGCCATTTGCGCAGCGTTGAAGATCACAAGACGATCCGTCTCGGTCGGCGACAGGTTCATCATGACGAGGCCACCTCTCCTATGTCGTGAACATCCGAACGTGACGCAGCGGCCCGCGCGACACCGCAATGTCGATGAACGGCGTGAAGCTCGCCGGCTGCGCGTCCGGCCGGGGCGTTTCCGCCAGCAGGTTCGCGAGCAATCCGCGCGCCACCGCCTGGCTGCGCTGGGCCTCCACATGACCGATGACGCCGAGCCGTACCGCGGCACCGACCAGACCGGTCACCAGCGTCCAGCCCGACATCAACTCCGCTGCATCGAGCTTGAATTCGGCATCGCGGCAGACCACGGCCTGCGCGACCGGTAAATGACCGAGCCGCGCATCCGATGACACCAGCCTGCGGTAAGCGACCGATAGCGGGCCATCGAGCTTGACCCAGACCCCAAGCAGCGCCCTGCCCGCGCGACGCGAACCTTCCCGCATCTCGGCCGACACCGTTGCCGCCTCGGCGAGCCGATCGACCGCAGCAATCGCATCGCAACCCGCCGCGTGAAAGGCGCTGCGCAGCAGGATGCGATCCATGGTGGCCCAGCGCCGCACCAATTGATCGGAGATGATACGGTCGAGTTCGTTGCGATTGGCGAGCATGCCGTCGGCGGCGAGCCCTTCAAGTCCCCAGGAGAACGCGAAGCCGCCGGCCGGATAGGCGCTATCGCCCAGCTGCAGCAGCGCCAGCGCTTGCAATCTATCGAACAGCATCGGCTTCCATCACCTCGCCGGTCTCGAGCAGCGGCATGATGCGCGCGCGATACGTCTCGAGCGGACCATCCAGCAGCACGACGAGCCAGTCGCCGTCGAAGCGGACCCGCCAGTGCAGGTTTCCGGCATTCCATCCGAGCTTGAGCGCCGCCGCCTGATCCGTGGCCTTCAATCGCCAGGTCTGCTGCTCGCCAAAACGCACAATGACGGCGCGATCATGCGCGAGAAAGAGCAGCGCGCCATCGACCAACTCTTCATCGCGATCCAGGCTGACCGCGCAGTCGGTTCCGCGATCGGTCGTCAGGCGAAAGCGCTTGCGACCGACATCCGCAGGCGGCACGAACAGCAGTTCGATGCCACCGTGATGCTCGACATGATGGAGGCGGCGCGCAAAGGCCGTGTCGTCGGACCTCCCGATAATGCCATGAAGCCGTAACGTCACGATGTTCTCCCGCAATTGATCCGGCGCCGGTCTAAAGCGCGATGAGATTTGGTTGAATCGTCATCGCGCTTTAGCCCTTTGTTTGAGCATGATCTTTTCGGAAAACCGCTTTGCACTTTTCCGGATCATGCTTTAACGCACCGTCGCCGACACCTCCTTTGACGTCACCAGCGTGACCTCACCGTCGAGGATCGGCTTGGCGATGCCGAAGAAGGTCGCCACCGCGGCCGACCCGTTGTGACGATCCATCGCGGCCCTGTCGGCGAAGCGCTCATAGGTCGTGAACAGGCAGGGATCGTCCTCGCTTTGCGAGATGAAGAACCCGATCGTCTCCGGCTCATTGGCCGCGACATGGGCCGCGACGTCGCGCAACGCGTCGCGCATCGTGGCCTCGCGGCCGGATTTCGCCCTGATGATGGCGGTGATCGTGATCATCAGAACTTTCTCCAGTCGCCGTCGGCCTCGAAGGCCTTGGCCGCCTGATAGATGGTCGCCTCGTTGTAATCCCTGGCGATCAGCATCACGCCGACCGGCAGGCCGTCCGAGAGACCGCAAGGCACGGTCATGGCGGGGTGGCCGGTGACGTCGAACGGGCTGGTGGTGGCGGTCATCTCGAAGGCACGCTGGACCACTTCGGCCAACGGCGCCCCCTTCGCCGGAATCGGCGTCGCGACGCAGGGCAGGGTCGGCATCAGCAGCAAATCGTACGACCCGAACATCCTGTCGTAGGCCGCCTTGGCGGCGATCGCGATGTTGCGGGACTTCGCGTAATAGCGGCCGCGATAGTGGCTGACGCCCCACTGTCCGACCAGCATGCAGAGCTTCAGCGTCTGCGACAGGTCGTCGGCACGGTCGCGCCAGGCGGAATGCGCGTCGACCAGGCCCACATCGTAGAGCCCCTTCCAGTTGAAGCCCATGCCGTTGCCGATCATCATCTGAACCAGAAAGCCCTCCAGCGTGATCGGATTCCAGGCCGCGAGCGCGTGCATGTGTTCGGGGATCGAAACCTCCGACACGCTGGCGCCGAGCTTGGCGAAGCGCTCCGCCCCGGCTTTGACCTTGGCGACGACGCCTTCCTGCATGTTCGGCGCCGAGAAGCCCTCCTTGAGGACGCCGATCTTCAGGCCCTTGGCGCCGCGGTTGAGCAGCTCGGTATAGCTCGTGACCTTCGGCGCATACTGCCGCGGATCATACCCGTCGGGACCGGCCAGCACCTCCAGCAGCAGCGCATTGTCGGCGACGTTCGCCGTCATCGGGCCGGTGTGATCGATCGTCGATTCGATCGGCATCACGCCGGTGTAGGGAACCAGGCCGTGCGTCGCTTTCATGCCGTAAATGCCGCAATAGGACGACGGGATGCGGATCGAGCCGCCCTGGTCGCCACCGATCGCCATGTCGACTTCACCGGCCGCAACCAGCGCAGCGCTGCCCGAGGACGAGCCGCCTGCGGAATACCCCATCTTGAGCGGGTTATGAACCGGCGCCGGATCGGAGGTGTGGCTGCCGCCCGACAGACAGAAATGTTCGCACACCGCCTTGCCGACGATGGTGCCGCCGGCATCGAGGATCCGCGTCACGATGCTCGCGTCGGCAGCTGGAATGAAGCCCTCGAGCGTCGTCGAGCCGTTCATCATGGGAACGCCGGCAAGCGCGACGTTGTCCTTCAGCACGACGGTGCGGCCGGCAAGCTTGCCGCTCGATGCGCCCTTCACCTCGGTCTTGATCGCCCAGGCGCCGTACTTGTTCTCGCTCGGCGCCGGCTTGCCGCCGGGCACGCGCGGATATTTCACCGGCGGCAGCGGATTCGGGAGCTCATCGACGACGTCATACGCATCGAACATGCCGCCCATCAATGCGAGATAGTCGGAGGCCTCCTCGACCGACATGTTCATGTGTAGGCTCGCGGCGAGCTCGGCGACATCCTCGGCATTCGGGCGCTTGATAGACATGAGTCATCCTTTCTTGTGCGGACAAGCTGGCAGAGCAGACAGAAATCAGTCATCGCGGTGGCCGGCGCGGCTGCGCCGGAACGGGCCTTAACTCGGGCTCATGGCGGCATCCCGTGCCATCAGGCTGTTGCGGTCGAGCTCTTCCGTGATGCGTCCCTTCTGGATATTGAGCACCCGGTCGGACAGCGAGGTGATGAATTCGAGGTTCTGTTCGACGACGATCAGCGACATGCTCCAGCGCTTCTTCAGCGCGAGCAGCGTCTCGATGATCTCCTCGATGATCGACGGCTGGATGCCTTCGGTCGGCTCGTCGAGCAGGATCAGCCGCGGCTTGGTGCAGAGGCAGCGCGCCAGCGCGAGCAATTGCTGCTCGCCGCCCGACAGCGCCCCGCCGCGCCGGTCGAGCAGGCGCACCAGGCGCGGAAAGTCCTGCAGCACCGCGTCGATCACCGTGCGATCTTCCTTCGGTGCCGCCGCAAGCCCCATCCGCAGGTTCTCGTCAACGCTGAGGTCGGGGAAGATCTCCCTGCCCTGCGGCACCAGACCGATGCCGAGTCGGGACCGCTCATGTGGCTTCAGATGGGTGATGGTCTTGCCGGCAAAGGCGACCGTGCCGCCGGTGGTCGGCAGATGGCCCATCAAGGCACGTAACGTCGTGGTCTTGCCCATGCCGTTATGGCCGAGAATGCCGAGATACTCGCCGTCCTGCACCGTCATGTCGATGCCGAACAGGATCGGAATCCGGCCGTAGCCGGAGCGCAGATCCCTGACCTCCAGCAGCGCGTTCATGCCGCCACCTTCTTGCCGAGATAGACGTCGCGCACCCGCTGATCCGCCAGCACCTTGCTCACGGTATCTTCCACGAGCACGCGCCCCTGATGGAACACGGTCACCTTCTTGGCGATCTGCTTGATGAACTCCATGTCGTGCTCGACGACGATGATGGCATGGGTCTGGTTGATCTCGCGGATGATCGCGGCGGTGTGCGCGGTCTCCTCGTCGGTCATGCCGGCGGCCGGCTCGTCGAGCAGGATCAGATCGGGCTCGGCGGCGAGCACCATGCCGATCTCCACCCACTGTCGTTGGCCGTGCGACAATGTCGCGACAATGCGGTCGGCGTGGTCGGTCAGGCGGATCATCCCCAGCACGGCATTGACGGCGGGCGCCTGCGCGCGCGGCGTCGCCTTGCGGCGGACCGCAAGCCAGATGTTCTCGCGCACCGACAGGCCGTTGAAGACGTTCGGCACCTGGGTCTTGATGCCGATCCCCATCCGGGCGATCTGGTGCGACAGCCGGCCGGCGATGGCCTCGCCGCGAAATGCGATGGTGCCGGAGGTCGGGGTGAGCTGGCCGGTCAGCATCTTGAAGAAGGTGCTCTTGCCGGCGCCGTTCGGGCCGATCAGGCAACGCAGCTCCATCTCCTCCAGCGTGAAGGTGATGTCGTCATTGGCGACCACGCCGCCGAACCGCATCGTGAGATGCTCGGCCTTGAGCAGGGGGACGAGTTCGGCCATTTCTATTCTGCTCCAGCCGGGTGCGGCGCCACCGTCGGCGATGACATCGGTTCCTCTTCGAGAGACGCTTTCGCTTTCGGCTGCGGCACAAGCCTGAGCAGGAGATCGCGCGCCGTCGGTACCAGCCCCTTGGGCAGCAGCAGCACGAACACGATCAGGACGGCGCCGAGGACGAGATTGGAGTTCAGCGCCTGCTGCGAGCCGATATAGGCGACGATGTACTCGATCAGCACGCAGCCGACGATCGGACCGAGCAGGGTGCCGAGGCCGCCGACGGTGATCCAGATGATGATCTCGGCCGAGAGCGACAGGCTGAAGATGGTCGGACCGACGAACGCGCCCCAATTGACATAGAGCGCGCCGGCCAACCCCGCGATCGCGCCGCCCAGGCTGAAGGTCAGCAGCTTGACGACGCGCGGGTCATAGCCGAGCAAGGACGCGCGGGTCTCGTTCTCGCGCACCGCGACGATGACGCGGCCGGCCGGCAGCGACAGCAACAGACGTAGCAACAGGAACACGGCAAGCAGCGCGCCGGCCGTCGTCCACCAGGATTGCTCGGGCGACAGCATCTCGCCCGGATGGAACGGCACGTTGAAGGTCGGCACTGCCGGAATGCCGTTGAAGCCGCCGAGCAGCGCCTGGCCGATCCGGTAGCTGTCGCCGGACGTCGAGTTGATGCAGTTGAACAGGATCAGCGTCACGGTAAGCGTGATCACGCCGAGATAGACGTCGGAGATGCGGCCGAAGAAGATGAAATAGCCGAGCACCACCGCGAACAGCAGCGGAACGATGACGGCCAGCAGGATCGCCGGCGTCGAGTCCTGGAAATTGATCGCGGCGATCGCATAGGCGTAACCGCCGAGCCCGAAGAACGCGGTCTGTCCGAACGACAGGATGCCGCCGAAGCCCCAGATGAAGGCCAGGCTGAGCGCCAGCACCGACATCGCCGCGAACAGCGTCAGCTGCATCAGCGCGAACAGTTCGATCACCGACGGAACCAGCGCGATCGCGATGATCGCAGCGACGATCGCAGCCGCCTGGGCCGCGAGGCGAAAGCGGGGCGGCATCACAGCGTCCCCTTGAAGAAGCGGCCGGAGATGCCCTGCGGCAGCAGGCGGATCAGGACGATCGCCGCCGTGAACACCAAAACCTCGCCGTATACGGGCGTGGTAAAGTAGGCGCCGATCTGATTGACGGCGCCGAACAGGCTGGCCGCCGACATCGTGCCCGACAGGATCGCCGCACCGCCGCCGACCACGGTCATGAAGGCCTTGGCGACATAGGCGCCGCCCATCCCGGGCGTGATCCCCGAGACCGGCGCCAGCAGGCCGCCGGCAAGGCCGGTGACCGCGGCGCCGACCGCGAAGGTGCTCATATAGACCCGCGCCGGATTGACCCCCAACGTCGCTGCCATCGCCGGGTTCTGCATCGTGGCGCGCGCGATCAGGCCCCACCTGGTATAGCGCATGACGCCGTAGACCAGCGCCATCATGACAACGGCCATGCCGGCCAGGAACAGCGTGTAGTAGCTCGACTGATACGAGCCGATCGAGAAGCCGCCGAGCGGCGTCGGCACGCCCTGCTGGGTATTGCCGTAGATCGTCGTGATGATGCCGATGATGGCGAGGCTCAGTCCCCAGGTCGCCAGCATCGAATCGACCAGGCGTCCGTAGAGAAACCGGATCAGGCAGCGCTCGATGACGAGGCCGACGACGCCGACGAACAGCGGCGCGACGACCAGCATCGCGATCCAGATGTTCACTCCGGCGTTGGCCGAGATGACGGTCGCGTAGGCGCCGAGCATGACGAACTCGCCATGGGCGAGGTTGATGATCTTCATCATGCCGAAGATGATTGCCAGTCCGAGGCACAGCAGGAACAGCGAGGCGATTCCGTTCAGAACGTCGAGCCCGAGTATGACGTAGATCGCCATTCGTAAGGTCCTTCCGGCAGTCCAGTGCGCTGGCCCCGCCGCGCTGCGGGGCCAGAAGACGTCAGAGACTGATGATGTACTGCTTGATGTCGTTCGGATTCTTGACCAGATCGCAGACGCTCGCGGTGTCGGCCGGCTTGACGTCCGGGTAGCTCTCCAGCACCGACCATTTGCGGTCCTTCACCTCGGCGAGGAAGGCGTTGCGGATGGTGTGATGGGTTGCCTTGTCGAGCGTGACCTTGCCGCTCGGCCCGTCGAACGAGATGGAATCCTCCAGCGCCGCGATCACCTTCATGCGGTCGATGCTGGCGGCCTTGCGCACGCCGGCCGCCCACAGCATGACGCCTTCGTAGGTACAGGCGGCGAGCTCGCTGATATAGGGCGTGTCGGAATGCGCCTTCTTGATCTTCTCGACGAAGCTCTTCGAGGCCGGCGTCGTCAGCTCCTCGAAATAGCCGTAGGCGCCGAGGATGGAGTCGCTTTCGGCCGCATCGAGCGTGGTCGGCTCGTTGACCAGGCCGAACGTGGTCGACGCGATCGGGATCTTCCCCTTCATGCCGGCCGAGGTCCACTGCCGGTAGAACGCGGTGTGGTTGCCGCCGACCAGCGCCGAGAGGATGAGGTCGGGCTTGGCGGCCTGGATCTTCGAGATCGTCGGGCCGAAATTGGTGACGTCGAGCGGGAAGAAGTCGGTCGACAGCACCTCGCCGCCATTGTCCTTGACGTATTTGGTCATCCACTTCGCGGTGATCTGACCGTAATTGTAGTCGGCGGCAATGATGTAGGCCTTCTTGCCGGCCTTCTTCATCGCGGTCGGCACCAGCTTTTCCACGGTCTGCGCCGGTGTCGTTCCGGTGCAGAAGGTGTTGCGATCGCAGACGCCGCCCTCATAGAGCACGTTGTAGAAGTACAGCACCTTGAAGCGGTCGAAGGTCGGGCGCACCGCCTCGCGCGAGGCCGAGGTGATGCCGCCGTGAACCACGTCGACCTTGTCCTTCACCGCGAGCTGCTGGGCGAATTGCGAATACATCTGGATGTTCGACTGGGTGTCGTAGTGGATCACCTTCAGCGGCCGGCCGAGCAATCCGCCGCCGGCGTTGATCTCGTCCACGGCGAGCTGCAGGGCGTAGACCATCGGCGTGCCGGAGGCTGCGATCGGCCCGGACTGATCGTGCAGGCTGCCGACCACGATCGGGTTCTCGGCCCCGAGCGCGCCGGAGCGGAAGACCGCGGGCGCCGCGATCAGCGTCGTCGTTGCAATGGCCGAGTGCTGCAGGAAGCGGCGACGCGAGAAACTCATGGAGGCCCCCAAGTTGGCGGTGCTTGATATGGAAACTATTAAAATGACAATATTTGAAAATGCAAGCGCTTTATCGCCACGCGACCAGCGAGAAATCGTAGCCGTCGAGCCGGGCGAGATGGATCGGATGCCGGACTCCGACCACCGGACGCGCATCATCGCCGCGTGCCGTGCGCTGCTGGCTGGTCCGCCCGTAAAAGCGGCTGAGTTGCCGCGCATCGAGGCTGCCGGCTTCCTCGATCAGGGCGGCGAGGGAATAGATCCCCTCGTAGCAGGACTCCCCGAAAGCATTGGCCGGCGGCGGACTGTCACCGAACGCGGTGTGATAGCGCTCCAGGAAGGCGCCGTTGTTGCGGGAGCGGATCGAGGCGAAATAGCTCGACGCCGCATAGAGGTTTTCGGTCTCGTCCGGCTCGAGCCCGTAGATGATGGTCTCGTCGACCGCGGAGGAAAACCGCAATACGTGCGAACTCAGGCCGGCGGCACAGAACGCCCGGTTGAAGGCGATGCAGTCCAGCCCCAGGAACATCGGCACCACCACGTCCGAGCGCGTGGTCTTGATGCGGTCCAGGATCTCATCGAAATCATGCAGGCCGACGGGCAGATAATGCTCGCCGGTCACGCTGCCGCCGAAGCGGGCGATCAGCGCGCGCGCGATCCTGAGCGACGAGCGCGGCCAGATGTAGTCGTTGCCGCAGAGAAAATAGCGGCGCGCGTGCTTCGATTCCGAGAGCCATTGGATCGCCGGCGCGAGCAGCTCGTCGGCGGTCTCGCCGGTCGTCATGACGTCGAACGGCGACGACAGCCCTTCGAACTGCGGCGTATAGATGAATGGAACGCGACCGAGGGCCGCGTTCACCACGGAGTCCCGCGCAAAACTCGGCAACATCCCGACGATGCCGTCCGCGCCATGAAGGTCGATGGCGTCGCGCGCCGCCTGCCCCGCACTTGCGCCGCTCTCGCCGGCATTCATGACGCAGAGTTCGACCGGCCGGCGCAGGATGCCCGACATCCGGTTGATTTCGTCGACCGCCAGACGTCCGCACGCCTCGGCCGACGGCGCCCACAGTCCCGCCGCGCCGCTTTGTGGGATGAGCAGACATATCCGGACGCTACGCAACAATGGCCTCTCCGCAATTCCGACGGAGATACCACTCACGAATCATGCCAACCGCGATCCCGCGCGCAACCGGGCCGGTTTTGCAGCAGAAGCGATCATTCTCGCAGTCTCGCCGCCTGTCTTGCCGATGTTTGCCGCCGAGCCTGCCCATTCATTGAGCAGCCCCAACCGGATTTGCTTTCCGGGCACACCAATTTATAGTCGAAATCAAATGTTGAAATATCAAATAAACTGGCCAAGGACCTCCATGGATCTACCCGACCTGATCCGGGGCGTGCATCGTCAGCTGGAGCAAGCGCTGGAAGCCCAGCTCAAGCCGCACGACATGTCGCTCCACCAGTATCGCGTGCTCGAGGCATTGGCCGAGCAGAACGGCCTGTCGATGGGAGATCTGGCGACCCGTCTGCTGGTCGATGGTCCGACCCTGACCAAGGTGATCGACAGAATGGTCGCGTCGGCCGACGTGTATCGCGGTCCCGATCCGTTCGACCGGCGCAAGGTGCTGATCTTCCTGTCGCGCAGGGGCGCTGCGCGCTTCGACGACATCGGCGCGCTCGGCGCATCTATCCAGCAGGACGTCGTTGACCGGCTCGGCACATCGGAAGCTGCAACCTTGACGGCGCTGCTCTCGGAACTGTTGACCTGCGGCCATCCGTTACAGTCCCGATCGACGCGTGGACGAGAGACGTTCACGCACGAATGATCGCGTGCTATTCTGCACATCGATCGCCGGGTGCTAAACCACAACTTGAGCCACGACCCGAACCAGTCTAGCGGGTTTGGCTCATCCAACTCGGAAATTCGAGCTCGAGATATAAGCTTCTGTCGCGAATGGGAGCTGGGTTTACACCGCCCTCAACGATCCATTACCTTTATTAGTTTTGCGATCTCACGCCGCCGGGCTTGTATCTCCTTGATATGCTGGTCGATACGGCCCAGCTTTCCTCTTAGTGCCTTTACCATCGCTGCGCGCGAGGGATAATTGGGCGCGGCGTCGCTGAGGCCCTTTCGGATTTCGCCAAGGGAAAAACCCAGCCGCTGCGATCCATCGATGAGACTGAGAATTTTCACGGTCGTTTCCGGATAGTCTCGATAGCCATTCTCACGCCGGATCGCGGCGGGAAGCACTTTGCGCTTTTCGTAAAACCGGATGCGGGACGGCGAGATGCCGGTCCTTTTTGAAAGCTCTCCGATCCGCATCGGACCTCCTTGACCTTGAACCTAGGTTGAAAGTGTAGCGTCGACCGATCGGCCGGAAAAGCCAAAGGAGGGAGCGCCCGATGACTACACACGCATTTGAGGACGACAGCGCGAGAGTTGCGGTCGCTGCTCCCGCCTGCAACCAGTCGCTACTATGGCTGATTGCAGGAGCGTTCACCTCGATGTTCGCCGTCGGCGGGCGATGGGACATCGCACTGGCAGCTTGGGTTGCTCCGGTATTCCTGCTGCGATTTGTACGCATCAACCGTTTACGCGTCGCGATCCCGGCCATTTGGCTGGCTTCCCTGGCCAACGCCTTGTTCTGGGCGATCGAGCTGAACGACAGAGCGATGACCGCTCCGGATTATGCGATAGCGATCGTGTTCGGCGCCGTATTCGCGCTGCCATATGTGGCCGATCGAATACTCACGCCCCACCTTGGTGTTCTCGGTAAACTTCTGGCATTTCCGGCAGCCTGGGCCTGCACGGAATATTTGGTGGCGACGCTGAGCCCGCTGGGAGGCATGTATGGCCTGCGCGCCAACACGCAGACCGAATATCTGTCGGTACTGCAGCTGACCTCCGTGCTCGGACCGTACAGCATTGGATTTCTGATCAATTGGTTTGCAACGACGGTGAACTGGATGTGGGAGCGCCCGCGCGATTCCAGGCGACGATCCGTAGCGATCGCTTACGGTACCGTTCTAGGCGTGGTTCTGATCGGAGGGGGTTTGCGGCTCGCATTCACGCCGACGCCAAAAGCTTACGTCCGCATGGCGACGATCACGCCGAGCATGTACGCGCAAAATGCCGCGCGCGCGATGATCGAAGGTCGATCCGCTGCTCCAAATTCATACGCCGATCCGATGACCGTCATGCACGCCAATACACTTCTTTTCGCGAACAAGAGTGAAGTGGCGCGCGCGCCCACGGATTTGGTGCGAGCTGCCTATTCGCTTGTGCAAGACGACCTGCTCCGAAGCACGCGCGAGGCTGCCTGGAGCGGCGCCAAAGTCGTGCTCTGGTCCGAGACAGCGGCACCAATACTCAGTGATGCCGACAAATCCGCCTTTCTTGTCAAGATCGCAGACGTTGCGCGCTCGGAGAAGATTTTCATTGATGCCGCCATCGGAGAGCCGTTCGCTCGGAATCAGAGTGAGCTGATCGGTCCTGACGGCAAGGAAATCTGGTCCTATGACAAGCGCCATCCTGTTCCTCTCCTCGAACCGGTTGCTCCGGGAACACGACCGGCACCCACTGCGCAAACGCCTTTCGGCCGCTTGACCAACGTCATCTGCTTCGACGCCGATTTCCCCTCGCAGTCGCGGGTGGACGCGGATGTCATGTTGGTGCCAGGGTTCGAGTGGCCCGAAATCGGCTCCTCGCACACGCTGAAATGGGTGCGCGTGCGAGCAATCGAGAATGGCTACGCCCTGATCCGCGCCGCCTACTACAGCCAATCGGCGGCTTTCGATCGCCTCGGCCATGTCCTTGCAACACAGGACACCTCGGGACCGGAGAGCCACATCATGTATGCAGATGTGCCAACCAAAGGAAGCGCGACGATCTACAACAGGATTGGAGACGTCATCATCTGGCTGAGCATTGCAATTTTGGCTGCTGCCGCTGTCGCTGCGTTTCGGCTACGAAGGGCTCAATAGCACGACGCGCGTGTTGGTGACGGGGGCGGGTTGCCCCCCGACATCTGGTTTGGTGTGGTCGACGCACGTGACGTCGCGAACCTGCACTTGCGGGCGATGACCGCCCCAGCAGCATGTGGAGAGAGGTTTCTTGCGACTGGCGGCGACTTCATGAGCGTCCTGCAGATGGCCGAATTGCTCAAGAAGGCCGCTGGCGATAACGCGGGGAGGGTTTCCACCCGCTCCTTGCCGGATTGGCTCACGCGCGCGGTCGCCGTGTTCGATCCCGGGGGTCAAGGGTCTGTTGCCGGAGCTCGGAAAGCGCAAGAACGCATCCAGCGAAAAGGCGCGCCGAACGCTGGGCCGGGCGCCGCGAAGTCCCGCGGATGCGGTCCCCGCTCGCGCCCGAAGCCTGGCGGAGTTCGGTTTGCTCAAAGCAGGCTCGGCGGGCCGGACGGGCTGAGACTGGCGGAGAGAGTGTCAGTCAATCCCCATTGAAACATAAAGCATTTTTGACCTTACGCAACCCAAACCCACGAGTTGCGCTACTGTCATTGCCGTTTCCTAGAGGAGTTCGCGCGTACTCAACGCCTCGCTCCAATCAAGACGAAGATGAGTGCGGCGGGCTCCGTCCACGCAAACCGTTCGCGGCGCGAACATGACGGACCGCCCGGCTAGTAAGTTGCTCGCCCGCCCGAGAGATCGAATACGGCGCCCGTGCTGAACGAGCACTCCTCGCTCGCGAGCCAGCAGACGAGCGATGTCGCCTCTTCGATCGTTCCGAACCGTCCGAGCGGAATCTTCGAAAGCATGAAATCGATGTGCTGGGGCGTCATCTGGTCGAACAGCGCCGTTCTGATCGCAGCCGGCGTGATGCAGTTGACGCGGACGCCCGTCGTGGCCGTTTCCTTGCCCAGCGATTTAGTGAGCGCGATCACGGCGGCCTTGGACGCACTGTAGGCCGAAGCGTTCGGGTTGCCTTCTTTTCCTGCGACCGAAGCGACGTTCACGATGCGACCGTAGCCACCCTTCTCCATCGCGCGGACAGCAGCGCGATTGCAGTAGAAAGCTCCGTTGACGTTGACGTCGAAGACCTTGCGCCAATCGCTGCCGGCATAGTCTTTCACGGCTCCGTTCGGCCCTGTGATGCCGGCGCTGGCTACCAGAATGTCGAGCCGGCCGCCCAGATCATCGATGCTCCGCCGCATAGCCGCATCGACGGCGTCTTCTTCCGCGACGTCGAGCGACTGCGTGTGTGCCGCGCCGGCCTCCGCCGCTGCTGTTGCGAGGACGGAGGCATTAAGGTCCCACATGGAGACCTGGGCGCCCTCGGCCGCCAGGCGCCGGGCCACATCGCGACCGATGCCGGACGCCGCGCCGGTAACGACGGCCGTCCGTCCTTCGAATCTTCCGCTATAGACCGTCACGACCGCGGCCCCGCAGCGGGCGACCACTCACGGGTTTGCTGACGTTGCGTCCCGAGACCCTCGATCCCGAGCGTCATGACGTCGCCCGGCTTGAGGTAGATCGCAGCGGGCTTCTTGCCCATGCCTACGCCAGGCGGCGTGCCCGTCGCGATGATATCGCCGGGCATCAGCGTCATGAAGCGGCTGACGTAGCTGACGATCTCAGCGCAGTCGAAGATCATAGTCCGGGTGTTGCCCGCCTGCATGCGTTGCCCGTTGACGTCGAGCCAGACGTCGAGCGCCTGGGGGTCGGTGACCTCGTCCGTCGTCACCAGCCACGGCCCGACAGGTCCGAAGCTGTCGCAGCCCTTGCCCTTGTCCCAGGTGCCGCCGCGTTCCATCTGGTACTCGCGCTCGCTCACGTCGTTCACGATGCAGTAGCCCGCGACGTGTTCGAGCGCGTCGGCGCGCTCGACGTAGGAAGCTCGCGTGCCGATCACGATTCCGAGCTCCACTTCCCAGTCGGACTTCTTCGAGCCCCTGGGCATAACGACATCGTCGTTCGGTCCGCTGAGCGAAGTGATCGCTTTCTGAAAGACGATGGGCTCGGAGGGCAGCGGAAGGTTCGCCTCCGCCGCATGATCGGCATAGTTCAGACCGATCGCGATGAATTTTCCGACGCCTGCGATCGGCACGCCAAAACGGGGCTCGCCGGCAACGAGCGGAAGCGTGGATGGAGCGATCCCAGCGATCTTCTGCAGCGCTGAACGCGACAGGTTGGCGGGGGTGAGGTCGGCGATGACATTCGACAAGTCGCGCAGGCGCCCCTGATCGTCGACAAGCCCCGGCTTTTCGGCGCCGGGATTGCCGAATCTGACGAGCTTCATTTGGTGTTCCTTTGGATATCCTTATGCGAACCGGGCCGAGACGGTGCCAAGACCGGCGATGTTGGCCTCGAACGCGTCCCCCGGGTTCACCGCGACCATCGGCCCGAGCGCTCCGGAAAGCACGATGTCGCCGGCGCGCAGCGGCCGCTTGCGACGGGCCAGTTCGCCGGCGAGCCACGCCATCGCGTTGAGCGGATTGCCGAGACAGGCCGCGCCGGTTCCCTTCGAGACGACCTCGTCCTTCCTGGTCATCTGCATCTGGAGAGCGCGGAGATCCAACCCATCCAGCCGGCGCACAGGCCCTCCCAGGACGAAGAGGCCAGACGACGCGTTGTCGGCGACGGTATCGACGATGCCGATGTCCCAATTGGTGATGCGGCTGCCGACGATCTCGAGGGCTGGCATCGCGTAGGCCACCGCCCGCAGCACGTCGGCCACCGTCGGTGTTTCGACCTCGACGTCCCGGTCAAGAAGGAAAGCCACTTCCGCTTCGATCTTCGGCTGAAGCACGCGCCCCGCAGCGACAGGCTCGTCCTCGCCCACGATCATATCGGCGAAGAGAACTCCGAAATCCGGCCTGTCTACCCCGAGTTGCTTCTGCACGGCGCGCGAGGTCAGACCGATCTTGCTTCCGACCATGCGCCGGCCTTCCTTCTCCCAATGTGCGGTGTTCTCCTGCTGGATGGTATAGGCCCCATCGACGTCGAGGTCCGCCAACTGGGGTCGAATGGGCGCGATCGGAGTACCGGCGTAAGCGGCGCGAATCTGAGCGGCGAGTTCGCTGTGCTTGGCTTGCTGATTCATCTGAACGATCCTTATTTGCCGGTCCGCAGAAATTCGATGTGGAGCCGATTAAACTGCTCTGCGTCCTCGAACTGGGGCCAGTGGCCGCAGCGGTTCATGACCACGAATTTCGAGCCCGGAATCATGTCCGCGATCTGCTTCCCCTCCTCGGGCGTCGCCGTCGGATCATGCGAGGTCCATACGACCATGGTCGGCGCCTTGATCGACCGGTATTGGTCGGCGGTGATCATGTTGGGCCGGCGGATTTCCATCTCCTGCAGGCACATGATCCGCTTCATCGTGTCGGCGAATCCCGGCTGGGCGTAGATCGCGCGACGGGTCTCGATCAGATCGTCCGAAACCATTCTCTTGTCGCACATCAGGAATTCGAGACGTGCCTTGATCCGTTCCCAGGAGGGATCGGACGCCGCCTCGTTGGACAGCTTTTTCAGCCGCTCCATCACGTGAGGGTGCGCCGTCCAGCCACCGGCAGTGTTGAGGACAAGCTTCTCGACCGCGGCCGGACGATGCACCGCGAGATAGGTCGCGACCCAGCCGCCGAGCGACTCACCGCTGATCATCGCCTTGTCCCTGCCGAGCGTCTTGAGGACGGCAAGGACATGATCGGCGTAGTCCTTGACCTGGTAGTCGATGGCCGGCTTGTCGGTCCATCCATGGCCCAGCATGTCGATGGCGACAAACCAGAAGTGATCAGCGTGCGGACCGAAGTTTCTGGAGTATGCCTCTGCATGGCCGCCGACGCCGTGCAGCGCCAGGACGAGCGGCTTGGACGGATCGCCCGACTCGATGCAGCGAGTGCGAATCCCGCCGGCGTTGATGAAGTGCTGTTTGAAGGAAATGCCCCTGAGATCGGCCCAGACGCTGGAAAAGTTTTCTGGTCTCGTGTCGCTCATAGCTGGATCTCGTTCGTTGACGTCAGGCGAAAAGCGGGGTGCCGCTGGGTTTCGATGGAGAGGATGGTTTCTGTCGCGGGACCGCTGAGAGGTCCGGAAGATCCAGGACCGTTCGGATTGCTGCGCTGAGCCGGTCAAGGGCCGCGCTTGCGTCGGACGTTCCCTCAATGTCGCGCCAGGCGATCACGCCATCGGGGCGAACAAGCAGAACTCCGGCTTCCTCGATCTCGCGGATGCGCTGCCACTCGCAATAGAGGTCCTGCGCCTCCGGCGAGCCCGTCAACACGACGCGGAGGAATGGCAGATCGAGGCGCAGCGCCGCCTCCTTCCATGCCCCGCCGGCGAGGCCGGTCACGACAGTGAATAGGCCCTTTCCGGTCACGTCGAGCGTCGACACGCGCAAGCCGTCACGGTCGACGAGCCATGCATGCGGAATCTTGGCACCGGGGCGCGACGTCGGTTGATTGTAGAGGCCGCGATCTCGCCGCCACTCCTCCGGCTTGGCACCGACGTCCGGGATCACGGCCGAGGATTCGTACCGCTGGTTCATCTCGGTGCCCTGGGCATTGAACTCCGTCTGCTTGAGGTCCAGCGCTGCCTGCGCCGCCTTCCGGGCGGCCACGCCATCCGGCCCTGGGTCGCGGAAGCGTGCGATGCCCGCGGCGACCGGGTTTTCCGCGCCCTGCACCCTGAAGCATGCGTTCAGCGGGGCGTAGTCGAGCCGGGACTGGTTCGCCCGCAGCACGATCTGCTTTCCGACCGGCGCCCGCTCCTGCGAGTAGCTTTCCAGCAGCTTCGGACCGGCCCAGCCCTTCACCGAATAGGCGAGCTTCCAACCGAGGTTGTGGGCGTCCTGGACGCAGGTGTTGTTGCCCAATCCGCTCGACGGCGGGTGCCGGTGGACCGCATCGCCGCCACAGTGCACCCTGCCCTTCGAATACTGGGTCACGTAGGCCTGGTTCACGTACCAGATCGATGTGCGCACGATGTTGATGTCGACGGACGGGTCGCCGATCAGAACCTTTATCTTTGGAATGATCGCGTCCGGAGATAAGTCTGGCTCGCCCTTGCTGATGTCGAAACCCCAACCGGCGATCCACTGCGTCCAGGGATGCACGGCCCGCAGCAGGCCCATGCCGATTTCGCCGAAGCTAGCATCCGGCGTCACGATCCAGTTCAGAATGCTCGGCCGATGTTTGCTGTATTTGGTCAGGTCACAGTTGAAGACGGTGTAGACGGTGCCGGCGCGCGCCATCTGTCCTTCGATCGGCAGGCCCAGATGGTCCACCACCATCGAGCGCGCGCCGTCCGCGCCGACCATATAACGCGCGCGGACGGTGTACTCTCGCCCGTCGAGGCGATCGCGCAGCGTGGCCGTAACGCCGCCCGCATCCTGCTCATGCCGGACGTACTCGGTGTTGAACGCGAAGGTCGCGCCCTTCTCGGCCGCCTTCTGGAACAGAATTGGCTCGAGCAATGGTTGGATGATGTCGACCATGCCGCAGGGGCTTGCACGCAGATAATCGCCGCGGCGATCGTCGCCAGTCCCCCAGGTCCGCATTCGGATCAGCTCGCAGCCAGCCAGGCTGGTCGTGAAGGTCGTGTCGCCCATGAGCTCCCAGGGGCTCGCGTACCGGGCCACGTCTTCCGCGATCCCGAGATCGCGGAAGACCTCGTTGGCGCGCTGGTTGGTGATGTGAGCGCGCGGGCTGTCGGCCATCCAGTTGCCGCGCGATACGATGTGACTGCGAACGCCGCAATTGGCGAGCGCCAGGGCGGTCGTCGAGCCCGTGGGGCCGGCGCCGATGATGAGCACGTCCGTTTCGTATGCCATTTGCCTGCTCCGCGATGCCCGCATTCGCGCGGGCTTTAGTCGATCAATGAGCACCGTCGGCCTGCTTCGCCGCCATCATCGCCATGCCGGCGATCCAGCCCGGAATCGCTTCGTAGAATTCCTGCTCCATCTTGAAGTGGCCGCCCGTGGAAAAGGCGCCGAAGGCGGCGACCCATGCGAGCACCTCGTTGGCGCCGCGCCCCGCGACTTCGCGGACCTTGCCGGTGTTGAGGGCGTCCGCGCGCCAGATCTGGCCGCTGCGAAGGATGTTCATGAACTCCGCGTCCCACTCGGGATTGAGCGGCTGGCAGGGCCCCTTGCCCGCCTCGGCGAGAACACCCGCCTCGAGCACGCGCTTCTCGCGGGCCTCCTTGGCCTCGGCCGTCGGATTCCGGCCGTTGATCAGCCGCTCGCGGATTTCGGGCGGCGCATCCTTGATCGACGGCAGCGGCGGATCGTGCGAGAGGCCACCCGACGCGGCAAACAACACCCGCTTGCCGGAACGTGCCGCGAACCGGCCGACCGATTCACCGAGTTGCCGAGCACGGCGGTAGGTCGGAACGGGCGGCGCTGCGGCGTTCACGAAGATCGGCAGGATCGGAATTGATTTGAAGTCTCCGAGCATCGCTTCCCAAAGCTGGACGAAGCCGTGATCGACCGGCATGCGGTAGGACACCGCGACGTCGAAGTCCTCGGCCCGCACGTGGTCGATGAGCTCGAGTGCCGTTTGCTCCGGAACATCCAGCGGGCCCGTCCCGCCTCCCCAGTCGCCCAGGGAGACTGCTCCGGCCCCGACGCAGAAGGAGGGCATCAAGTCGTAGAAGAAGCCGTTGAAGTGATCGGGTGCGAACTGGATGATGTAGTCCGGTGCGAACTCCTTCACGAAGGCCCCGAGCCGTCCGAACGCGGTTCGGACGCGTTGCTCGGTTTCGTTGCTGGCCGGCCCCTTGTACATCAGGGGAGTATGCGAAGCGCAGACGATGGCGACTGACATGATCGGATTCCTTCGAACGCCAAGCTGATTTGTCGAACGATGGCTGGCGGCTACTTCTTCACCAGCAGGCACGGACTGTCGGAAAGCGGGCGATTCACGGACTCGCCGGGCAGCGTCTGGATGACGTTGTAGAGATCCCAGGGGCCTTTGTTTTCGCCGGGCTTCTTGACCTGCAGCAGGTACATGTCGTGGATCATCTTGCGATCTTCGCGGATGTAGCCGTCGGCCGCGAAGAAGTCGTGCACCCGCTCCTTTTCCATCTGCTTCATCACCGTCGGAGCGTCGTCGGTACCCGTGGTTTTCACCGCCTTCAGATAGTGCGCGACGGAGGAGTAGACGCCGGCGTGGAATCCGGTCGGCATGATCTTGGCCTTGGCGAAGAAGCGTTCGGCCCATGCGCGCGTTTCGGGTGTGCGGTCCCAGTAGAACGGCGACACTTCGTAGGCGTCGTGCGCGATCTTCTGACCGACCGCGTAGACGTCCGTCAGCACCGACTGAAGCGGAACGATCTTGGCTGTGGAGCTCAGACCGAATTCGTCCGCCTGTTTCATCGCGGTGACCGTATCGCCGCTCGACGCCGCGATCGCGATCACGTTTGCACCGGCATTGGATGCGGTGAGAAGGAACGATGCGAAATCGGACGTGTTCGGCGGGAAAACGGAGTTGCCGACCACCTGCCCGCCGTTGAGCTTGACTTGCTCGGACGTATCGCGCGTCAGGGCATTGCCGTACGCCTGATCCACCGTGAGGAAATACCACTTCGTTCCGCCGGCCTCGACCACGGACTTGGCGGCACCTTTCGCGAGATTGTAGGTATCCACCGTCCACTGGACCGTGAGCGGCGAGCAGGCCTTGCCGTTGAAGTCCGAGGAGGTCGAACCGGACAACAGCATGATCTTGCTCTTCTGCGCCGCCATGTTCTGCACGGCGAAACCGATCGGCGATCCCTGCATGTCGGCGATCGCGTCCACGCCCTCTACGTCGAACCAGCGTGCTGCGATCTGCGATCCGACGTCGGGCTTGCCTTGGTGATCGGCCGAGATCACCTCGACGTTGAGACCCGCGCCGAAGTCCTCGGCGGCCATCTCGGCCGCGATCACCGAGCCCTTGCCGTTCGCCATCGCCGTGGGGCCGGCGATGTCCGTCAGGACACCGACCTTGACTTTCCCACCGCTCAGATTGGCGTTGCCACCGGCGCTCTGGGCCGCAGCGGGCATTGCGAGGGCCAAGCACACGGCCGCGGACAAATAAAAACTTGAATGAACCATCGTTTCCTCCCGTCGCCGCCTCTCTCAGCGGGTTGGGCGATGGATTGCCGCCGATCGCACTATGATTCCATCGGAGTCTGTGAAATGTTCGCACAGCGAACACGTCCGGAGGCGATCATGCACCGCAACGTCAGGGCACTTTCCCGAGGGTTGGCCCTGATCAATGAGCTCAATGCGAGCGGGCCATCGAACGTCGTGCAACTCGCGAAGAGGACCGGCCTCAACCGGACAACCTGCTACCGTTTACTCGATACGCTCCGCGAAGACGGCTACGTAACGTTCGACGAAATGAACGCTCTGTTCGGCTTGACGCCCCAAGTGCGCACCCTCAGCGAAGGCGTTTCTTCACGCGACCTATCAAGCCAGGCAGCGCTGCCAGCCATGTTCGGCTTGCTCGACGAGGTTTCGTGGCCAAGCGACTTCGGCGTCTTCGAACTTGGCTCGGTCCTCATCCGAGAGAGCACGCATCCCTTCAGCCCCTTCTCGGTCCATCGCTCGATGGTCGGCCGCAGAAGATCCTTGGTCCGGAGCGCCCTGGGGAAGGCCATCCTGGCCGCCTCGACGCCTGCGCTGCGCCGCGAGATGCTCGAGCTGACCGCCACCCTCGTCGAAGAAGACGCAGGGTTGGCGAAGGATCGTCGCTTCATCAACGAAATCCTCCTGCAGACGAAAGAAGATGGATACGCCTCGTCCGTCGGTGGATCGGAGGCTGGTATCAGCGCCATCGCGCTGGCCATCCCAGGTGGTGGCCCCGTACTCGGCAGCCTCAACCTCATCTTTTTCTCGTCGTCGATGACGCCCGAGGTCGCCGCGAAGAAGTATTTGCCCAGCATGAAAGTTGCGGTGAGGGAAATCGAGCGTCGATGGTCTGCGGCAAACAAGGCACGAGGGAAGATCTCATGAGCGCTTGCACCGAATCTGCTCTGCTGGCGCTCCGAATAATGATCATTTTAATTGCGCAGATATCCGATCTGCTCGCGCTCATATCCAAATCCACGACGCGCCTCAGCCGTCAGGTTAGTTGCGGGGCCAAGTTTCACGTTCGATGTCGAGCGGTTGGAGCTTACTTGCCAAATGTTCTCCCTCGCAAAATCCGTCCTCCAAACCCGCGGTCAAAACCTACGGTTTTCATGATGCAAGGATATGATCGCGGACTGACCACAATGGCCTTCGTCGCGCTACTCGTTGTTTTATTATCGCTTTGAAGAATGCGAGGCAGAGGAAACCGTTGTGGTGGCGGAAGAACCCTCCTCCGAACCCACGGCGAAAAACTACGAGTTGGCGCGAAGCATCGCGCAACTTCGCGGAAATTTTCGTTGGATTCGCGGTAGATTCGGGGAATCGGATACAGGGGAGGGCTATGGCGTAGAAATGGCGGAGAGAGTGGGATTCGAACCCACGGTACGGTTTCCCGCACACACGCTTTCCAAGCGTGCGCCTTAAGCCACTCGGCCATCTCTCCGGGAGGCCTCTCTTGAAGGGCTCAGCCGGATTTTGCAAGGGAGCGCGGGCCTCCGGCGCAAGATTTCCCCAATGTATTGAAAACATTAGATAAATTGGCAAGGCGCCAGCCGCGCCTGGCGGCCTGGTTGACGCCGCAGGCGATTCCTGCGGCGTGCTGGCCGGACGCAAGCGCAAATCAATGACGGCGGTCCGGGCGGGCTGGCGCAAGCATTGCGAGAATGCGCGCGTATCACTCACCGGGCGGAGCAACATAATGTCATACCGGCTCCCGTGCGCACCAGGCCGGGACGACAGAACAGCGGATGTGCGAACGACGCACCGATCCCGCAGGGATAACGTTCGCTCAGTGATAGCGCGCGGCAAGATCCGCCGTGCGGCGCGGCCACAGGGTTGGAGGCTCCGGCAGCGCCGCGTTTGCCGCACTGGGCGTATCCTGCAGCGCCTCGATGAAGTCGGCGAACCATTGCTGGATGGTGCCGCTGTTGAGCTTCTCCATCATCGCTTCCCAGCGCATCCGCCGCTCGGTCAGCGGCATCGCCAGCGCGGTTGCGAGCGTGCGCGCCATGCCGTCGATGTCGTGCGGATTGACCAGCAATGCGGCGTCGAGCTCGTTCGCCGCGCCGGCGAATTTCGACAGCACCAGCACGCCGGGATCCGCCGGATTCTGCGCGGCGACGTATTCCTTGGCGACAAGGTTCATGCCGTCCTGCAGCGGCGTCACGACGCCGACCTGCGCAGTACGATAGAGCCCCGCGAGCACGCCCTGGCCGAACCCCTTGTTGAGGTAGCGGATCGGCGTCCAGTCGACCTCACCATGCACGCCGTTGACATCGGTGACGAGTTTCGCCACCTCGCCGGCGAGATTGCCATAGGCCTCGATCGCGCCGCGCGAGGGCGTCGCGATTTGCAACAGCGACACCGAACGCTTCAGGTTCGGATGCAGCGACCACATCCGGTCGAACGCCTTGATGCGGTTGACGAGACCCTTGGAATAATCGAGCCGGTCGACGCCGATCGCGAGCTTCTCGCCGTTCAGGCTGCGCCGCAGCCGCGTCACGTCGGGATGCGTCATCGCCTTGGTGGCCTGCTGCGCGAACTTGCCGGGATCGATGCCGATCGGGAACACCGCAGCGCGGGTGCGGCCGAACGACGAATTGATCACGCCGTCACGCACCTCGAATTCGAGATCGTTCTGCACGTAGCTCAGGAAATTCTCGCAGTCCTCATCGGTCTGGAAGCCGATCAGATCATAGGACAGCATCGCCTCGATCAGTTCGCGATGATTGGGCACGCCGGCGATCACCGCGCGCGCCGGCCACGGCGTGTGCAGGAAGAAGCCGATCGGCTGCGTGACGCCGAGGTCGCGCAGCTCGGCGCCGAGTGCGAGGAAATGATAGTCCTGGATCCAGAATACGGAATCAGGCTTGCGAAAGCGCAGCAGCGCGCGCGCCATGAACGCGTTCACTTCGCGATAGCTGGTGTAGTCCTCGTGCGAGGCGCGAATCAGATCGGCACGCGAATGCATCGCAGGCCACAGCGCCGAATTGGCGAAGCCCTCGTAGTAGCCGCCATAATGCGCGGCCGGCAGATCGAGCATCGCCAGCGCGCCCGCACCGAGAGCCTCGACTTCTGCGAAAGGTTCCTTGTGGTTCCCGTCGCGGACCCGCCCGCTGGAACCAACCCATATTGCCCCTGTCTTTTCCACCACCGGCAGCAATGCCGCGGCCAGCCCCCCCGTCATGGGTTCGTTAGGTTTTCCGCGCGAGACGCGGTTCGATACGACGACGAGGTTCACCAGGTCCCCTCCTGTTGGTCAACTCGCGTATTAACAACCATTCATCAAGATGGTTCCTGATCAAGGAATCTCCCAAATGAAACCAAAATCGGGCAGGGCGCGGAGGAACTCGCGGGAACTTGCGAAAAGAAAATTACACGCGAGCGCCGCGTCACGACGCAAAAGCACCGCATTCGATTCGGTTGCGATGAATACGACTCGGGTTAGGACAGGCTGACGTCCCGATCATCGTCCAGCAGCTGCGCGAGAAATTGACGCACATCGCTCGGCCCGGCGAAATGTCCGGCGACGCCGGTCGCGCGGCGGCCGACGGAGAATGCGAGACCGTCGAAATCAGGCATGATGCCGAAAACGGTCTCGTCGGTGACGTCGTCGCCGATGAAGAACGGTCGGCGTCCCCGGAACGGCTCATGCGTCATCAGCTCGCGCACGCCGGTCGCCTTGGTGAAGCCGGAATGCTTGATCTCGCAAACGCTCTTGCCCGGCAACACCTCGATCGGCGCATTCGGCAGTTCGGCGCGGATCAGCGACACCGCTTCATAGATCGCCTTCTCCGCAGCGGGCGCCAGCCGATAGTGCAGCGCCAGCGAATAGCCCTTGTCCTCGAGCAGAATGCCGGGGCTGAGCTTGGCGATCGCGGCCAGACGGCGCTTCAATTCCTTGTCGAGCGGGGGCGCGTGCGCGGCGACGGCCTCGCTGTCCGGCTGCAACCGCATCTCGGCGCCATGGCCGCCGATCGCGGGAAACACGTCCGGCGCGAAGATCAGGTCGATGTCGTTGAGCGAGCGGCCGCTGACCAGCGCCAGCGCGCCGCCGGTGCGCTCATGCAGCTGCTTCAGCGTGCCTGACAGCTCCGGCGGCACCCAGACCTCGCGCGGCGTCGGCGCGAAGTCGAGCAGCGTGCCGTCGATGTCGAGCAGCACCGCGGTCTGGTGAAGCGGCGGAATCAGCGATGCCGGCACACTCTCGATCCTGCTGTCGATCCTGCTGTCATTCTTGGCGTCAGGGGCGATGTCGTCATCCAGAGCTATTTCGGCCACGTCATGCTTCGTCATAGTCTACTCCACAAATGCCAACGGTCGCGCGACAGATTCGAGCGATTTTCGCTCGGCCGCGACGGCATAGCGCCAAGCGGCGGCTGCGGCGACCAACATGAGTGCCGACCCCAGGAGGTAGCCGGCGAAGACGCTGTTGCGCGATCCGGTATCGATCAACACGCCGAACAGCGCCGGCCCGATCACGCCGCCGATCCCGGTGCCAACAGCATAGAAGACCGCGATCGCAAGCGCGCGGACCTCGAGCGGAAACGTCTCGCTGACGGTGAGATAGGCGGCGCTTGCCGCCGGCGAGGCGAAGAAGAAGATCACCATCCAGGCGATGGTCTGAGTCGTGGCGCTGAGCACGCCGACCGAGAACAGATAACCGGACAACGCGAGCAGCACGCCCGAGGTGCCGTAGGTCAGCACGATCATGGTGCGGCGGCCCAGCGTATCGAACAGGCGGCCGAGCAGCAGCGGTCCGAGGAAATTGCCGGCGGCGAACGGCAGGATGTACCAGCCGACATTGCTGGCGGCGATGCCGAAGAAATCGGTCAGGATCAGCGCGAAGGTGAAGAAGATCGCGTTGTAGAAGAACGCCTGCGCCGCCATCAGCGTCAGCCCGAGCAGCGAGCGTTGCCGGTAGGTCGAGAACAGCGTCACCGCGACCTCGCGCAGCGGCGTGTGATCGCGCATCCGCAGCTTGATCTTGTCGAAATCTTCGCTGGACTGTTCGCGACCGAGCACCGAGGTCTCGATATCGGCGACGATCTTGTGCGCCTGTTCGGGGCGACCGTGGATCATCAGCCAGCGCGGGCTTTCCGGAATCCACATTCGCATCAACAGCACGACAAGGCCGAGCACCGCGCCGGTGAAATAGGCGAGCCGCCAACCATGATCCGGCGCAAGCAACGCAGGATCGAGCAGCACGATCGCGCTCGACGCGCCGATCGCGGCACCGATCCAGAAGCTGCCGTTGATGACGAGATCGGTCCAGCCGCGGTAGCGCGCCGGCACCAGCTCCTGGATGGTCGAATTGATCGCGGTGTATTCGCCGCCGATGCCGGCGCCGGTGAGGAAGCGAAACAGCGCGTAGCTTGCGACATTCCACGACAGCGCGGTCGCAGCCGTCGCCGTCAGATAGACCGCCAGCGTGATGAAGAACAGCTTCTTGCGCCCGATCCGGTCGGTGAGCCAGCCGAAGCCGAGCGCGCCGAGCACGGCGCCGGCGAGATAGGCGCTGCTGGCAAGACCGACATCGGCGTTGGAGAAGCTCATGGTCGGGCTCTCCTTCAGCGCCCCCGATAATGCGCCGGCGAGCGTCACTTCGAGCCCGTCGAGAATCCAGGTGATGCCGAGCGCCAGCACGACGCGGGTGTGGAAGCCGCTCCAGTGGAGATTGTCGAGGCGAAGGGGGATCGAGGTCTCGATGATGCGATCGGCGGTCTGCGCAGTTGGCGCGGCCGTCCCGTCGATCGTTGTCGCAGAACTCGATTGTACCGGCTGCAAATTCATCAGATTGGACCAATGAGAAAATCCCCGGAACGGTGCGTTCCAAGGTCTTCCCTCCCAGGATTGCGGCAAACGGTGTGCCCGCCACACCACATCAACGCTGCATGCCGGGAACGGTTCCCGCACTGCGGCACAGGAACCGCAATCGCGGCGAAGTGTTCTCGGCACAAAGCCATGGAGGCATTGATGGCTGCACACAAGAAAGTCTCGCGCAAGACGCCGAGAAAATCAGCGGCACGATCCACGAGCAGAGCGCGCCGCAAGCGTGGTGCGAGAAAGACAACGTCGAAGCGCTGGTCGCAGCGGGTCACAAAGGAGAGCGACGCGCTCGACCTCAAGCGCGGCGTGTTCAAGCAGACCAGCGCGAGGAAGATCGCAGCATCGCTGAAAAAATCCGCCGAGCACAGCACGCGCCGCAAGAGTGGCGCCTATCGTTCCGCGCTGTCGATGCTGACCTTCTATATCAACCGCGCCGGCAAGACGCTGCCGAAGACCGAGCGGTCGCGGCTCGAGCGCGCCAAGGTCGAGCTGAAGCATCAGTTCGGTCGGGATTGATACCGTCGTCCTCGTTCTGTCGGCCTGGCGAAAGCCGGGACCCATTACCACTACTGTCTGTTGGCGTAAGGACAACTCGCCGCTTGCCTCCTTCGAGGGCGGCGGCGTATGGGTTCTGGCCTTCGCCAGGACGACGGTGGTTAGTTCAGCGCCAGTTACGCCGCGCGGATATTCGCCATGAAGCGGTCGAGCTCCTCGCGCAGCCGCGAGCTCTCGACCGAGAGCGAGCGGGCAGAGTTCAGCACCTCTTCGGAGGCGGCTCCGGTCTCGGTGGCGCCGCGGTTGACCTGGGTGACGCTGGAAGCGGCTTCCTGGGTGCCCTGCGCGACGTTCTGCACGCTGCGCGCGATCTCCTGCGTGGCGGCGCTCTGCTGCTCGACCGAGCTTGCGATGTTGGTCGCGATCCCCGAGATCTGCCCGATCGTGCCGCCGATCTCCTTGATCGCGGCGACCGATTCCTGCGTCGCGGCCTGCATGCCCGAGATGTGGGTGGAGATCTCGTCGGTGGCGCGCGCGGTCTGGCTCGCCAGCGATTTCACCTCGGAGGCAACGACCGCGAAGCCGCGGCCCGCCTCGCCGGCGCGTGCGGCCTCGATGGTGGCATTCAGCGCCAGCAGATTGGTTTGCTCGGCGATCGCCGTGATCAGCTTGACCACGTCGCCGATCTCCTGCGCGGCACGTGACAGCTTGCCGATCCGCGCATCGGTCTGCTCGGCCTGACGTACGGCGGAATCGGCGATCTGGCTGGACTCCTTGGCACGGCGGCCGATCTCGTCGACCGACGCCGACAATTCCTCGGTCGCGGATGCCACCGACTGCATGTTGCTGGAGGCCTCCTCGGAGGCGGCGGCGACCTGGCTCGACAGGTTCTGCGTGGTCTCCGCAGTCCGCGTCAAGGTACCGGCCGCGGATTCGAGCTGCACGGCGGACGCCGACACGTTGGAGACGATCGAGCCGACCGCGGATTCGAATTCGTCGGCGAAACGAATCAGCTCGTTGCGCCGCGCGGTCGCGCTCGCCTTGTTCTGCGCTTCCTGGGTCGCGGCATCGCGCTCGGCCTTGGCGACCGCCTGGACCTTGAACTCTTCCACCGCGCCGGCCATTTCGCCGAGTTCGTCGCGACGGCCGAGGCCGGGCAGCACGACGTCGAAATTGCCGGCGGCGAGCTCGCGCATCGCCGCACACATCGCTGCGATCGGCCGCGAAATGCCCTTGCCGAGCAGGAACGCCCACACCAGCCCGAGCACGAAGCTGCCGGCCGCGAGCATCAGGATCAGCTGCTCGGTGTCGCCGATCATGCTGTGCGATTCGGTCTCGAACCGCTTCTGGTCGGCGAGCAGATCGGACTTCATCGCCGCCGCGCCCTGGCTGATGGCAGCCGCGGATTCCGTCATCTCGACGGTCAATTCGTCGATCGACTTCGCATTCGCGATCAGCCTGGTGAGCGCCTCGCGGTACTCCTCGAGCAGGCCGGTGATGTCTTTCACGCTTTGGGTGATCCGCTCGTCCTTCGAGGTGATCGCCTTCACCAGATTGTCAGCGAATTTCAGCCGGGCGAGCGCGCTGGAGGCGACCGTCTTGTCGCCGTTGACGACGAAGGTGTTGACTGCCCCGGCGATCGACTGCAACTGGTCGGCCACCTTCTTGGCGCCGAACTGGATCGACTGCAGCTCGGAATCGTCGGCATTGCTCGGCAGATCGTCGAGCTTGTAGCGCATCGAGGTCGCGCTGCGCGTCAGCTTGTTCTGCGCGGTCAGCGCGCTGTCGTCCTTGATGCGGACGATCTCGGCAAAGATCTTGGTGAAGGCACGGAACTCGCGCTCCAGCTTGGTGACCTGCTCGAGCCGGGCCGGATTGCTGGTGCCCTTCATCGACGCCACGATGGCGTCCTTCAGGCTGGCCTCGGCGGCGAGCGCGGCCTTGGCGTCGTCCTCCTTGCCGGTGGCGACGTAGTAGCGCGCCAGCGAACGGTAGGAGATCAATTCGCGGTCGATGTTGCGGGCGAGATCGGCTTCCGCGACGCTCTGGCGATAGGAGCCGACCCCGACGGAGACCCGCTCGAAGCCCAGATAGGCAAAGCCCATGGTGGCTGCCGACAGCGCCAAGGTGACGGCAAAGCCGAGCATGATCTTGGCGCGGAATCTGAGGGTTGGGAACCTGATCGACAACGATCGCTTCAGTCCCGGCATTCCAACCCCCGTCTTCATTCTGAAAACCACGCGGGGTCCGGCGGCAACCCGCCCCAGCCCCCGGAGGGCAAAACTAAGGCAGAATCGATAAGGCCCGGTAAATGGGCAGCGGCCGCGCCGGTTCGGCCCGGTACTACCTTGGTCGGCCCAGGGGGGCGGGCAAGGTGATTGACGCGCGGGTCCGGCCCGATAGTTTAGAACCGATCAAACCTGTCCCTGCCCGGGCCAGGACAACACATCGGGAGGTGTCCCATGTCATCGCGTCGATCGGCGCCGTTGGCGCTCGCGGCGAGCTCGGCTGACGGCGAAGACCGCCGGCCCATGACATTTCCCTTCACGACCTGGAATAAAAAGGCGGGCCTAGCCGCAACCGATCGCGGCGAAGCTCCGTAGCCTTGAGACCCGCGCGAGCCGAACCGGCCGCGCCAAGAAAAGCAAAAAATTCTGGTCAGGGAGGATACGTTTGGCGAAGCAGAACGGCAGCGCCACCGACAGCATTGTCGTGGTGCAGGCAAAGACCGACGGGCCGCAGGAGGCGGCCGACGAGATCGCGCGCCAATTGGCCGCGACCGAGCTCGCCATGCTCGTGGTGTTCGTGTCGCCGTTCTACGATCCGCAAGCGTTCATCGCCGAACTGTCGAAGCGGATGCCCGACGTTCCGATCTTCGGCTGCACCACGGCCGGCGAGTTGTCCCCGCGCGGCTGGGACGAGGACAGCGTGGTCGCGATGGGATTCGACGCGGCCGATTTCGTCATCGCGGCCCGGCCGCTGTTCGACGTCTCGACGTTCCGGGTCGACCACGGCCGCTCGATCTGCACCGAGCTGCAGCACGAATTCGCGCAACGCACCGAGCATTGCGACCACACCGACGAGTCCTTCGGACTGCTCTTCATCGATGGCATGTGCCAGCGTGAGGAGACCATCATGTCGGCGATCTACGCCTCGCTCGGCGACATCCCGGTGGTCGGCGGCTCCGCCGGCGACGGGTTGCGGTTCGAGAAGTCCTGGGTGTTCCATGACGGCAAGGCCCATAGCGATGCCGCCGTCCTGATCCTGATCCGGACCCGGCTGCCGTTCCGCACCTTCAAGTGCGATCATTTCGAGCCGACCTCGACCAAGATGGTGGTGACCGAGGCCGACACCGAGCACCGCATCGTCAAGGAATTGAACGCCGAGCCGGCCGCGCTGGAGTATTCCCGCGCCGTGGGCCTCAGCGACAGCAAGCTCGAATTGTTCTCCTTTGCCGCGCATCCGGTGCTGGTCCGGGTCGGCGGCGCCTACTACGCGCGGTCGATCCAACGCACCAACCCCGATGGGTCGCTGCAATTCTTCTGCGCCATCGACGAGGGCATGGTGCTGACGGTGGCGCGCGAGCGCGATCCGATCGACGTGACCAGCCGCCTGCTCAAGGAGCTGACCGAGGATCTCGGCGAGGTCTCGATGTTCATCGGCTTCGAATGCGTGCTGCGCCGGCTCGATGTCGAGCAGCGCCAGCTGTCGCGCGAAATGTCGGAGCTCTATCGCCGCAACAAGGTGATTGGCTTTCAGACCTATGGCGAGCAGTATCGCTCGATGCATGTCAACCAGACGCTGACCGGCATCGCCATCGGCAAGCGGGCGATCGCGCCGCAATGACCGACAGCAAGACCACGCGCATTGCCGCCCTCGAACGCGAAGCCGAGAAGCTGCGCAAGATCAACGCCGCGCTGATGTCGCGTGTCGAACGGTCGACCGACCAGCAGCTCAACGCCTTTTCCCTGTTCGAGACCGCGATTGCGCTGGACCAGCAGGTGCGCGACCGCACCCAGCAGCTCAAGCAGGCGCTGCAATCGCTGGAGAAAACCAACGGACGCCTGCTGCAGGCCAAGCAGCAGGCCGAGGCGGCAAGCTCGCTGAAATCATCGGTGCTGGTTTCGGTGACGCATGACCTGTTGCAGCCGCTGAATGCGGCGCGGCTGACGCTGTCCGCGCTCGCGGAAATGGCGACCGAGCCCAAGAGCGTCGCGCTGACCGACCAGATCGACCGCTCGCTGGCGACGCTGGAAGACATGCTGCGGACGCTGCTCGACATCTCGAAGCTCGACGCCGGCGTGCTCCGGCCCGAATTCGGTCCGGTCGCGATCGCCGCGCTGTTCGAGGCGCTGGAGCAGGAATTTGTCGCGACCGCCGCCAAGCGCAATCTCGGCTTCCGGATCATGCCGTCATCCGCCGTGGTTCGCTCCGACCCGCTGATGCTGCGCCGGATCCTGCAAAACCTCGTCGCCAACGCGCTGCGCTACACCCAGCGCGGCACCGTGCTGATGGGATGCCGCATGAAAGGCAGCGACATCTGCATCGAAGTGCACGACACCGGGCCGGGCATCCCGGAAGCCCAGCGCGAGGCGATCTTCGTCGAATTCCAGCGCGGCGACGCCGGCGCCGGCGACAAGGCCGGCATCGGCCTCGGCCTTTCGATCGTGCGCCGGTTTGCCGATCTGCTCGGTCATGACATCCGGCTGAATTCGCACGCCGGCAAGGGCTCGGTGTTCTCGGTCACCGTGCCGCGCACGCTCGATCCGGTCGCGATCCCGGTGCGCGAGCAGGCCAGCGTCGACTATCGCTATGGCGGCATGGAGGGCGCCAAGATCCTGCTGATCGAGAACGACCTGTCGAGCGCCGAGGGTCTCGCGCATCTGCTGGAGAAATGGGGCTGCGACGTCGCGGTGACGATCTCCAAGACCGAGGCGCTCGAGCGCATCCATGCGCTCGACGGCATCCCCGACGCGATCATCGCCGACCTGCATCTCGACAATGGCGAGACCGGCATCCAGGCCGTCGATGTGATCCGCGGCGAGATCAACGCCAAGGTCCCGGCGATCATCGTGACCGCCGACTACTCGGCCAAGGCTGCGTCCGACGTCTCGGCGTTCGGCCATGAGCTGCTGAAGAAGCCGATCAAGCCGGCCGAGATGCGCTCGCTGCTGTCGTTCCTGCTGGCGGCGGAGCAGTCCGGCGCGCGGCTATGATTCGGCGTCGCGCGACGACGAGGCCGTCACCGGCGCGTGGTCGTGCTTGCCGAAATCGAGCTTCGACAGCGCGATGATCGCCTCGGTCCGGCTGCGTACGCCGAGCTTGCGCAGAATCTCGGAGACATGCACCTTCACGGTCGTGACCGAGATATCGAGCTCATAGGCGATGTGCTTGTTCTGCAAGCCACGGCAGATCATGTCGAGCACACGAAGCTGCTGCGCGGTGAACTGACCGAGTTGCTGCATCAGCTGCTTGGTCTCGGCCTGCGCCTTCCGTGCGGCGGCGGTATCGCGGAAGCGCGTCGGCAGGCACAGCTCGCCTTCGAGGATGCCGCGCAGCAGCCGCGCCAGTTCGAGCTTCGGCGTCGACTTCGGAATGTAGCCGGAGATGCCGAGCGAGATCGCGCCGCCGACGATCCGGGAATCGTCATGCGCCGACACGATCACCAGTGCGCTGCGCGGCGCAGCGGCCGCGCACCCGGTAGGCGCCGAGCAGGCCTGTGGTCCCCGGCATCGACAGATCGAGCAGGATCAGATCAAGCCCCTCGCGCGCGGCGATCACGTCCAGCGCGCCGTCGATCGAGGTGGCCTGCAACACCTCGGCGTCGGGAAACTCGGCGCTTATCACGCCGATCAGGGCGGCACGGAACAGCGGGTGATCCTCGACGATCAGCAGTCGAGGCGCACCCGCTTGATCGAGCGGCGGCTGGTCCGCCAGGGGCGCGGTCGTGGTCAATGCTGCGCCGTCCTCCCTCGGATCGCTTGTGACAGCCATGATGCGCACGAACTTATCCCAAAGCCGACCGCCAGCCTATAGGCAGGACGTTCAATGCGATCGCCTCGCGATGCAGCAAGCTAGGGCGCCTTCTCTGCCTTCGCAGCCGCGCTGGTCTCGAGGACCGGAAGCGGAATCTTGCCGAGCTCGATGATCGCCTTGTTGCGGCTGAACAGCTTCAGCTTGCGCAGGATCTCGGTGACATGCGCCTTCACGGTGGATTCGGCGAGCTTGAGCTCGGCGGCGATCTCGCGGTTCTGCAGGCCGCGGATGATCAGATGCAGCACGCGGATCTGCTGCGGCGTCAGCTTCTGGATCCGCTCGCGCAGCGTCCGCGCGGTCTCGGACTGATCGAGCGCGCCGACCGCGACGAAATCCCGCGGCGCCGACACCGATCCGCTCAGCACGCGCGCGATCGCCTGCGACAGCTCGCCGAGCGAGGTCGATTTCGGCAGATAGCCGACCGCGCCCATCTCCAGCGCCTCGCGGATGGTGTGCTTGTCTTCTTCACTGGAGACGATGGCGATCGGCAGCCGCGGATAGCGATCCCTGATCTTCTGGAAGCCGGAGAAGCCGACCACGTCGGGCAGCAGCAGGTCGAGCAGCGCCAGATCGATATTCGGCTCGCTGGCGAGGATGCCGAGCGCGCCCTTGATCGAGGTCGCCTCGTAGATCCGGGCATCGGGATGCGAGATGCGGATGGCGTTGCCAAGCGCTTCGCCGAACAGGGGGTGATCGTCGATGATCAGGAACCCCATCATGAGGACCCTCGCACTGCTCTTTGCCTAGTTCCCGCCGGTATCCTGAACGCTCTGCAGATAGGCATACACGTTTCTCAGCTCGTCGTCGCTGAAGACGTCCTTCCAGGCCGGCATGCCCTTGGCAGGCCGCCCGTCATGGACCGTCTTCCAGAAGGTCGATTCCATGTCGTCAGCATAACGCTTCTTGAGCAGCCTGAGATCGATCTTTCGTTCGGCCTGCACTGCGTCCGGGCCGTGGCAATGGGCGCAGGTGCCATTGAACACCTCCCGCCCTGCCTTTGGATCCCCCTTGGTGTCGCCGGCGGCCGCCGCGGTCTGAACCGGTTTCTCGGCGACCGCCTGCCCGACCGTGACAGGCTCGCTCGTCCCGACCGACGTCGTCGCAGGTGCCGCCTGGCCGAATTTCACCGGCGCGCCGTTCGGCACGCCATACTTGGCAAACAGAGCGGCAATATCCGGCCCGAGCGACGGCAGCACACCGTCGACCTCGTCGCGCAGTGCGCCGGATGCCTTGGCAAAACCGATCGCGGTGGCCCAGAGCAGGCCGTCGCCCTCGGTGGAGACAATCTGGTATTTGTCGCCGTAGCTGGTCTTGTTGAGCCAGCCCGCCACCGGCGCCCAGATGAAGGCGATGTCGACCTTGCCCTGCTCGAGGGCCGCCATGCCCTCCTCCGGGCTCAGCACGGTGACCTTCTGAATATCGTCGCGCAGCGCCAGCAGGTTCTGCGGCGTCGACTGGTATTGCACCGCAACCCGCAATCCCCTGAGGTCGTCGATGCCGGCGAGCTTGCGATCCCTGGCGCCGACCAGCGCATAGCCTTCATGGGCGATCGGCTTCGAGAAGATCACCGAAGGCCCCATGAAATCATCGATCAGTGGGAGCCCGACCATGGCGTCGCACTGCTTGCTGAGCAGCGTCTCCCGCACGGTGCGCTTGCCGAAATACGACTTGTACCAATTGGTGCTCACGCTGCGGCCGAGCTTCGCGGCCACCGCCTGGCCGATCTCGAGGTAGAGGCCGGGCTTGCCCGGCTCGTCACTCGAGAACGGCAGGTTGGTCGGATCGGCGCAGAGCCGCAGCGGCGGTTTTGTCTCGTCCGCGCCGGCCGACAGGGCCGGCGCAAGCAGCGTCGCGGAGAGCAGCACGGTCCGGATCGCCTTTCCCAACTGCACGCGGCGCGTTGAGTTCGGCATGCCATTCAAGTTGATACGGGACACGGACAATGCTGCCTCCTCGCGACTGTTGTTACTGCAGGGCGAACACGAACAGCGAGCCGCCTTCGGGCGCCGCGGCGACCATCTGCTTGCCGATGTCACCGAGGAAGGCCGGCAGCGCCGCGGTGCGGCCGACCACGATCGCGACATACTGCTTGCCGTCGACCGAATAGGTCACCGGACCGGCACCGATGCCGCTGCCGAGGTTCTTGCTCCACAGCACCTTGCCGTTCTTGGCGTCGATGGCGCGGAAGTCGCCATGCAGATTGCCGGAGAACACCAGATTGCCGCCGGTCGTCAGCGTGCCGCCGTTGAAGGGCAGGTCTTCCTTGATGCTCCACACCTTCTTGTTGGCCACGGGATCCCAGGCCACGAGTTCGCCGAGGAAGCCGCCGGGACCGGGCTTGGTCGGGAATTCGGCACCGAGATAGAACACGCCGCGCTTGTAGTTCACGTCGGAGACCGACCAATCCATGCAGACATTGTTGCTCGGGATGTAGACGAGGCCGGTCTGCGGGTTGAACGACATCGGCTGCCAGTTCTTGCCGCCGATCAGGTTCGGGCAGATGTCCTTGGCGGGATGGCCGGGGCCGGGACGCTTGTCCGGATCCTCCTCCGCCCGCATCGTGTTGATGTCCCACTTCTTGGCCCAGTTGGCGAACACGTATTTCTCGGCCGAGATCACCTTGCCGGTCTCGCGGTTGGCCACGAAGAAGAAGCCGTTGCGGTCCGCCTTCATCAGCACCGGCGTCTCGGCGCCCTTGATCTTGAGGTCGGCGAGCAAGAGTTCGTTGACGCCGTCATAGTCCCAGGCGTCGGCCGGCGTGCCCTGGATATGCCACTTGATCTTGCCGGTGTTGGGATCGATCGCCAGCGTCGAGGCGGTATAGAGGTTGGTCAGCTTGCCGAAATTGCCGTCGCCGGTGGAGCGCACCGCGGTATTCCACGGACCCGGATTGCTGGTACCCCAGTAGACGGTGTCGGTCTTGGCATCGTAGGAGCCGACCAGCCAGGCGGCGCCGCCGCCATGCAGCCCGGTGTCGCCCTTCCAGCTGTCGCTGCCGGGCTCGCCCGGCGCCGGCACCGTGAAGGTCTGCCAGAGCAGCTTGCCGTCCTTGAGGTTGAAGGCCTGCAACGCGCCGCGGACGCCGTATTCGCCGCCGCCGAAGCCGGTGATGACCTTGTCGCGGACGATCAGCGGCGGCGAGGTGATCACCGAGCCCTGCTTGTAGTCGACGACGGTCGAGGTCCAGAGCTCCTTGCCGGTCTCGGCATCGAGCGCGGTCAGCTTGCCGTCGAGCCGGCCGACGAAGATCTTGCCGTCGGCATAGGAGACGCCGCGGCTGTTGACGTCGCAGCAGGCGTACTGGAGCACGTCGTCAGGAATATCGGGCTGCCAGGTCCATTTGCGCGCGCCGGTCGCGGCGTCGATCGCATAGACGTATTTCGGCCCCCACGAGGTCGACACATACAGGTTCTTGCCGATCACCACCGGCGAAGCCTCGTTGGAGCGCAGCGAAGCGAGCGACATCGAGTAAACGAGCTGCAGCTTGCCGGCGTTCTCGGAATTGATCTGCTTCAGCGGGCTGAAGCGCGTATTGCCGTAGTCGTGGCCGGCGATCGCCCATCCGTTCGGATCGGACGCTGCCTTTGCGACGGAATCATTGGCGTTCGATGCCGTAACACCTGCCATCACCATGGCGACCAGCGACACGCCGGCAAAGAAAATCCCGCTCCTCAGCTTCATTGGCTTCCTCCAATATGGTTTCGTTGCCGCGATGGATGCATCGCGCGCGCGTCTCTCTACCCAAATGCATGGATCAGCGATCTTGTGTCGCTACATCGGCGATGAAAATGCCAGCAACACTCTTGCGTCGTTATAGGCGGAAGGTAGTAGCGTCAGCGGCGACGATTTTGCCGTGCTGCAAGCACCAATGATCTGCCGGAAATCGCTTGCGTCGCAGCGCATTTTCGTCACGCCGGAGCACGCCGCGGCCCGCTTGCAAATTGCCCATCGAACGGCTGGCTGCTAGGATTAGAGGCACAGCCCGGAGCCTTCGTGACAGGGCCGTAACTACGACTTTGATCGCGGTTACGTCCCATCTGAAGCGTGGTCTACTGGGCCCATAACGAAGCTATTGGGAGAAACGCGTGTCTACAGTCAAACTGACGGTAAACGGCAAGGCGGTCTCGGTCGATGTCGAGGACCGAACCCTCCTCGTGCACCTGTTGCGCGAAAATCTGAACCTCACCGGCACCCATGTCGGCTGCGATACCAGCCAGTGCGGCGCCTGCGTCGTCCATGTCGATGGCCGCGCGGTCAAATCCTGCACCATGCTGGCCGGCCAGGCGGCGGGCTGCAACGTCACCACCATCGAAGGCCTCGCCAAGGGCGACGAGCTGCACCCGATGCAGGCGGCATTCCGCGACAATCACGGCCTGCAGTGCGGCTATTGCACCCCCGGCATGATCATGTCCGCGGTCGATATCGTGCACCGCCACGGTGGCAGGCTCGACGAGGAAACGGTCCGTCACGAGCTCGAAGGCAACATCTGCCGCTGCACCGGCTACCACAACATCGTCAAGGCGGTGCTCGACGCTGCCGGCCGCATGAAGGTCGCGCAGGCCGCCGAATAGCAGCTCGCGCAGCACATACGATCAAGCTCATCACCGCCGATCTCGATGGAAACGGCGGCAAATCGAATCTCCGGTCGGGAGGACCAGACCATGGGTGTTGAAGGAATTGGCGCACGCGTCGTGCGCAAGGAAGATCGCCGGTTCATCACCGGACAAGGACGTTACGTCGACGACGTTAAAATGGTCGGCATGAGCTACGCTCACTTCGTCCGCAGCCCGCACGCCCATGCCAAGGTCAAGGGCATCAATTCCACCGAGGCCATGAAGATGCCCGGCGTGATCGCGGTGCTGACCGGGCAGCAGATCGTCGACGACAAGGTCGGCAACCTGATCTGCGGCTGGGCGATCACCTCGAAGGACGGTTCGCCGATGAAAATGGGCGCGTGGCCGGCGATGGCGCCGGAGACCGTGCGCTTCGTCGGACAGGCGGTCGCAGTCGTGATCGCCGAGACCAAGAACCAGGCCAAGGACGCGGCCGAAGCCGTCGTCGTCGATTACGAAGAGCTTCCCGCGGCGGCCGACATCAAGGCTGCGATCAAGCCGGGCGCGCCGCAGCTGCATCCCGAGGCCCCCGGCAACATCGTCTATGACTGGCACCTCGGGGACGAAGCCGCGGTCAAGGATGCCTTCAGCAAAGCCGCCAATGTGGTGACGCTCGACCTCACCAACAACCGCCTGGTGCCGAATGCGATGGAGCCGCGTGCGGCGGTCGCGCATTACGACCAGGCCGAGGAGCACTACACGCTCTACACCACGTCGCAGAACCCGCACGTCGCCCGCCTCGTGCTGTCGGCGTTCTACAACATCGCGCCCGAGCACAAGCTGCGCGTGATCGCGCCCGACGTCGGCGGCGGCTTCGGCTCCAAGATCTACATCTATCCGGAAGAGATGGTGGCGCTGTGGGCCTCGAAGAAGGTTAACCGTCCGGTGAAGTGGACCGGCGACCGCTCGGAAGCCTTCCTCACCGACGCGCATGGCCGCGACCATGTCTCGAAGGCGGAGATGGCGTTCGACAAGGACAACAAGATCCTTGGCCTGCGGGTGAAGACCCACGCCAATTTCGGCGCCTATATGTCGCTGTTCTCCTCGGCGGTGCCGACCTATCTCTACGCGACGCTGCTGTCGGGCCAGTACGTGATCCCGGCGATCTATGCCGAGGTGATCGGCGTCTACACCAACACCACGCCGGTCGACGCCTATCGCGGCGCGGGCCGCCCCGAGGCGAGCTACCTGATCGAGCGCATGATGGAGACGGCGGCGCGGCAGTTGAAAGTCGATCCGGCCGAGCTGCGCAAGAAGAACTTCATTACTTCGTTCCCGTATCAGACGCCGGTCATCATGGCGTACGACATCGGCGACTTCCACGCCTCGCTCGACGCTGCGATGAAGGCGATCGACTATGCCGGCTTCCCGGCCCGCAAGGCCAAGGCGAAAGCTGATGGCAAGCTGCGCGGCATCGGCGTCTCCTGCTACATCGAGGCCTGCGGCATCGCGCCGTCGAAGGCGGTGGGCAGTCTCGGCGCCGGCGTCGGCCTGTGGGAATCGGCGGAGATCCGCGTCAACCCGGTCGGCACCATCGAGGTGCTCACCGGGTCGCACAGCCACGGCCAGGGTCACGAGACGACGTTCTGCCAGATCATCGCGGAGCGGCTCGGCGTGCCGATCAGCCAGGTCTCGATCGTCCATGGCGACACCGACAAGGTGCAGTTCGGCATGGGCACCTACGGCTCGCGCTCGCTCGCGGTCGGCGGCACCGCGATCGTGAAGGCGATGGAGAAGGTCGAGGCCAAGGCCAAGAAGATCGCGGCCCACGCGCTCGAGGCGTCCGAGAGCGACATCGTGATCGAGAATGGCGAGTTCAAGGTCACCGGCACCGACAAGTCGATCGCGCTGCCGATGGTCGCGCTCGCCGCCTACACCGCGCACAATCTGCCCGACGGCATGGAGCCCGGCCTGAAGGAGACGGCGTTCTACGACCCGACCAACTTCACCTTCCCGGCCGGCGCCTATATCTGCGAGCTCGAGGTCGATCCGGCTACCGGCAAGACCTCCTTCGTCAACTTCGTGGCAGCGGACGATTTCGGCCGGCTGATCAACCCGATGATCGTCGAAGGCCAGGTTCACGGCGGCCTTGCCCAGGGCATCGGCCAGGCGCTGCTGGAAGGCGTGGTCTATGACGGCACCGGTCAGCTCGTGACCGCGTCCTTCATGGATTACACCATGCCGCGCGCCGACGATCTGCCGTCGTTCCAGCTCTCCCACACCACGACGCTGTGTCCGGGCAACCCGCTCGGCGTCAAGGGCTGCGGCGAAGCCGGCGCGATCGGCGCCTCGGCTGCCGTGATCAACGCGATCACGGACGCCATCGGCAACAACAAGCTGGAAATGCCGGCGACGCCCGATCGCGTCTGGCACGCCATTCACGGTTGAGGGAGGAAGAGCCATGTACGAGACCAATTATCATCGCGCTTCCTCGGTCGCCGACGCTGCCGCAACCTTCGCCAAAGGCGCGGAATCAAAATTCCTCGCCGGCGGGCAAACCCTGCTTCCCGTGATGAAGCAGCGCCTCGCGGCGCCGTCGGACGTGATCGATCTCTCCAAGGTGCAGGAGTTGATCGGCATCGAGGTGTCGGGCGACACCGTCACCATCAAGGCCGCGACGCCGCATTACGACGTGGCGCAAAGCGAGGCGGTGCAGAAAGCGATCCCGGCGCTGGCGCATCTGGCGTCGGGGATCGGCGATCCGGCCGTGCGCTATCGCGGCACGATCGGCGGCTCGCTCGCCAACAACGATCCGGCGGCGGACTACCCGGCGGCGGTGCTGGCGCTCGGCGCGACGGTCAAGACCAACAAGCGCTCGATTGCGGCGGATGACTTCTTCAGGGGCCTGTTCTCGACGGCACTCGAAGACGGCGAGATCATCACGCAGGTCGCATTCCCGGTCCCGGCCAAGGCGGGCTACGCGAAATTCCCGAATCCGGCCTCGCGCTTCGCGCTGACCGGCGTGTTCGTCGCCAAGACCAAATCGGGCGATGTCCGCGTCGCTGCGACCGGCGCGTCGCAGAGCGGCGTGATGCGGGTCGGGCCGATCGAGCAGGCGCTGAAGGCGAACTGGGCGGCCTCGGCGCTCGACAGCGTGACCATCCCGGCGAGCGGCCTGCTTGCCGACATCCACGGCTCGGCGGATTACCGCGCCAACCTCGTGAAGGTGATGGGACAGCGGGCCATGACCGCCGCGGGCTGATCAAGCAGTGCGCTTTAGCGCCTAAACACAAGTCTGCAACGGCGCGCAGCGATGCGCGTCGTTCGCGTTTTTACCGGCCGCATGAGGCAAAAGGTGCTTGCCACATCGCGCATTCGGCGAGACAATTTAGCTAATCAGCTAATTAAAAATACCGTCAGACGGGCGGCTGGGGAAACGCAGGAAGTTCGGCGCCAAGTCGGTCGTAGCCCAGCCGCATAACACCACCCAACCAACGGAACAACAAACGTGCTCGACAAGCCTGCCTCCCAAACCGCCGCTCGCACCTCGGGCCCGCTCACCGGCTTCCGCATCGTCGAATTCGCCGGCATCGGTCCCGGCCCGTTCGCCTGTATGCTGCTCGCCGACATGGGTGCCGAGGTCATCACGCTGGATCGGGTCGGCGCGGGCAAGAATCTGAAGGCGGTCGCAACCCGCGGCCGCAAGGTCATCGAGCTCGATCTCAAGAACAAGGCGGCGATCGCGGAAGTGCTCGAGCTGCTCGGCCATGCCGATGCGCTGATCGAAGGCTTCCGCCCCGGCGTGATGGAGCGCCTCGGCCTCGGCCCCGATGTCGTGCTCGCGCGCAATCCAAAACTGGTCTACGGCCGCATGACCGGCTGGGGCCAGGAAGGCCCGCTGGCGAATGCCGCCGGCCACGACATCAACTACATCTCGATCACCGGCGCACTGGCTGCGATCGGCACCAAAGAGAAGCCGGTGCCGCCGCTCAATCTGGTCGGCGATTTCGGCGGCGGCGCGCTCTACCTTGTGGTCGGCGTGCTCGCAGCACTCCTGGAAGCGCAGAAGTCCGGCAAGGGCCAGGTGGTCGATACCGCGATGTGCGATGGCGCGGCCTCGCTGATGTCGATGTTCTACGACATGGCCGCGCAGGGCCGCTGGAGCGGCGGCCGCGATCAGAATTTCCTCGACGGCGGCGCGCATTTCTACGGCGTCTACGAATGCTCCTGCGGCAACTTCATCTCGATCGGCTCGATCGAGCCGCAGTTCTACGCACTGCTGCGCAAGCATGCCGGCCTGACCGACGCCGACTTCGACGCCCAGATGGACCGCAAGGCCTGGCCGGCGCTTAAGGCGAAGCTGGAGAAGGTGTTCAAGAGCAAGTCGCGCGCCGACTGGTGCACGATCATGGAAGGCACCGACATCTGCTTCGCGCCGATCCTCACCATGGAGGAAGCACCGAAGCATCCGCACATGGCAGCCCGCCACGTGTTCGTCGAACGCCACGGCGTCACCCAGCCCGCCCCCGCGCCGCGCTTCTCGCGCACGCCGTCGGCGATCCGCGAGCCGGAGCTTGCGAGCATTGGCGAGGTGACGAGCGCATGGAAGGCGGGGAAATAGTCTCGCCGTCATTGCGAGGAGCGAAGCGACGAAGCAATCCAGGTCTCCGCAAGCGGTGAGATGGATTGCTTCGCTTCGCTCGCAATGACGAGGTCATGCGGCTCGGTCGCCGCTACGCCGCGTGATCGACCTTGAGCACGCCGCGGCGGATCTGGTCTTCCTCGATCGATTCGAACAGCGCCTTGAAGTTGCCCTCGCCGAAACCATCGTCGCCCTTGCGCTGGATGAATTCGAAGAAGATCGGCCCGATCGCATTAGCCGAGAAGATCTGCAGCAGCACCTTGGTCTGGCCGCCCTCGACCACGCCTTCGCCGTCGATCAGGATGCCGTTGCTCCGCAACCGCGCGACGTCCTCGCCATGCTTCGGCAGGCGGGTGTCGATCCGCTCGAAATAGGTGTCGGGTGGCGACGGCATGAACGGCAGGCCGTCCGCGCGCAATCTCTCGACCGTTGCGTGGATATCGCGCGCGCCGCAGGCGATGTGCTGGATGCCCTCGCCGTGATAGGCGTTGAGATATTCCTCGATCTGCCCGGAATCGCCGGCGTCCTCGTTGATCGGAATCCGGATCTTGCCGTCCGGGCTGGTCAGCGCGCGCGAGAACAGGCCCGACGCGCGGCCCTCGATGTCGAAGAAGCGGATCTGGCGGAAGTTGAACAGCTTTGCGTAGAAGCCGGTCCAGACATCCATGCGGCCGCGATGGACGTTGTGGGTGAGGTGATCGATGTAATACAGGCCGGAGCCGGCGGGGCGCGGGTTGGCGGCGCCTAGCCACTCGAACTCGGCATCATAGGCCGAGCCCTTGGCGCCGTAGCGGTCGACGAAATACAGCAGGCTGCCGCCGATGCCCTTGATCGCCGGCACATCGAGCGTCTTCTGCGCCGACGATACCTCGGCGGGCTCGGCGCCCAGCGCGATCGCACGCTCATAGGCGCGCCTCGCATCGACCACGCGGAACGCCATCGACGGCGCGCAGGGGCCGTGTGCGGCGACGAAGTCGAAGCCGTGGCTGCCGGGCTCCTCGTTGACGAGATAGTTGATGTCACCCTGGCGATAGACCGTGATGGCCTTGGTCTTGTGCCTGGCCACCGCGACAAAGCCCATCAGCTTGAACAAAGCGTGCAGCTCGCCGGGATTGGGGTGGGCGTATTCGACGAACTCGAAGCCGTCGGTGCCCATCGGGTTCTCGGTGCTGATTTCGGCCGGCGGCGCATCGTGCGGAAACGGACCCATGGCGGCAACTCCCTGATTTGTCCGGGACCAGTTTCCGTCACTTGCGGCGCAACGTGCGTGCAAAATGGACCTCGATTTGCTAAATTCGCGCACGATCCGTGCATGGAATGGATACTTAGCGCATGCCACAAGTCGACGCTTTCGACCTCAAAATGCTCGCTGCCCTGCAAGACGACGGCCGGTTGACCAACCAGCAGCTGGCCGATTTGGTCGGCCTGTCGGCCTCACAATGCTCGCGGCGGCGGATGCGGCTGGAGGAGGAGAAGGTGATCGCCGGCTACCACGCCGACCTCTCCGGCGAGGCGCTCGGCTTCGGGCTGATCGCCTTCATCCACATCACGCTGGCGACCCACTCGCCCGACAACGCCAAGCGGTTTCGCGAACTGGTCAACCGCGTCGACGACATCCAGGAAGCCTACGCGGTGACGGGAGACGCCGACTACGTGCTCAAGGTGATGCTGCGCGACCTCAAGAGCCTGTCCGACATCGTCAACAACGTGCTGATGCCGCACCAGAGCGTGGCCCATGTTCGCTCCTCGATCGTGCTCGACCGCCTGAAGGAGAGCACCAAGCTGCCGCTGAAATCGCTGCAGGCGTGATCCGGCGCGAATCGAGGGAATTTCGTCATTCGCTTTCGCGACACGATTTGCGATCATTCCGCCAACACCCGGCTAGAGAGACGACCATGGCGCTGCAGCTGCGACCGAACTGCGAATATTGCGACAAGGACCTGCCGCCGAGCGCGCTCGACGCACGAATCTGTTCGTACGAATGCACGTTCTGCGCGGATTGCGCCGAGACCAGGCTCGGCAATGTCTGTCCGAACTGCGGCGGCGGCTTCGCGCCACGGCCGATCCGCCCGGCCAAGCCGTGGCGGCCGGGCGTCTGCACCGTGAACCAGCCGCCGTCGGACCAGCGGGTGCATCTGAAGTACAGCGTCGAGGACTGCGCGACGCATACGGCGCGCTTGCGGGATATCAGGCCGGAGGAGCGGTGAGCTTCAGCTCGTCATTGCGAGCAAAGCGACGAAGCAATCCATGGTTCCGCGTAAGTGGAGCGATGGATTGCTTCGTCGCTTTGCTCCTCGCAATGACGGAGACGATTTACTCCGCCGCCGCGATGGTGCCTTCGACTTCGCCGAACCCGACACGGTAGCCGTCGCCCTGGCACCAGCCGCGCATCACCAGCGAATCGCCGTTTTCGAGGAACGAGCGCGTGACCCCGCTGGCGAGCTCGACCGGCTCGGTGCCGTTCCAGCTGATTTCGAGCAGACTGCCGCGCTGGTGCTTTTCCAGGCCGGAGATCGTGCCGCTCCCTAGGAGATCGCCGACATTCATCGCGCAGCCGGACGAGGCGTGATGCACGAGCTGCTGCACCGACGACCAGTACATGTATTTGAAGTTGGTGCTGCAGATCGTCTTGGCCTCGTTCATCGCACCCGCACGGAGCGCGACATCGAGCTGCATGTCGTAATTGTTCGGCTGGGTCTGCTTCAGGTAAGCCAACGGCTCCGGCTCCTGCTTCGGACCCGGCATCCGGAACGGCTCCAGCGCCTCGCGCGTCACCACCCACGGCGAGATCGAGGTTGCGAACGCCTTGGCCTGGAACGGGCCGAGCGGCACATACTCCCATTGCTGGATGTCGCGCGCGCTCCAGTCGTTGAGGATGACGAAGCCGAAGATCATCTCCTCAGCCTGTTTCTCGGTCAGCATCTCACCCATCGCCGATGCCTGTCCAACGACGACCCCCATCTCCAACTCGAAGTCGAGCCGCTTGCAGGGACCGAAGCTCGGCACCTCGGCGCTCGGCGGCTTCAGCTGGCCGCGCGGACGCCTCACCTTGGTGCCGCTGACCACGACGGTCGAGGCGCGACCGTTGTAGCCGATCGGCATGTGCAGCCAGTTCGGCTGCAGCGCGTTGTCCTTGCCGCGGAACATGACGCCGACATTGGTGGCGTGCTCCTTCGACGAATAGAAATCGGTATAGCCTGCAACGGCGAACGGCATGTGCAGCCTGACGTCGGCCATCGGCACCAGCGCCCGCGCGCGCAATTCCCTGTTGTCGCGCAGCTCAGGATGATCCGAGCGCAGCAGTTCGCTGATCCGCGCCCGCGTCGCCGACCACACCTTCGGCCCGAGCGCCATGAAGGCGTTGAGCGACGGCTGCGAGAATACGCCGAGCGGCCCGACATCGAGCCGCGAGTCCTGTTCGAGCTCCCAGAGGTCGAGCACATAATCGCCGATCGCAACGCCGACGCGCGGCGCAAGCCCGTCCTTCGACGAGAACACGCCATAGGGCAGGTTCTGGATCGGGAAGTCGGAGCTGGGCGCGACGTCGATGAAGGAGCGTAGCTTGGGGTCGTTGGGGTAGGGCATGGTTTCCTGCCGAAATGATTGACGCACTCTATCTCTCGTCATTCCGGGATGCGCCGTAAGGCGCAGGCCCGGAATCCATCAGGCCACATGTCGCACGGAGCAATGGATTCCGGGCTCATCGCTTCGCGATGCCCGGAATGACGAAGACTGAATTCTACGGCTTGTTCGGATCGAACTTCTTCTCGAGGCCCTTCCAGCAATCCGCGTAATCATCCTGCAACATCGATGAGGTCGCGGCGTGCTGCGTCACGCGTTGCGGGAAACGGGTCTCGAACATGAAGGCCATGGTGCCGGTCAGCTTGACCGGCTTCAGCTCGCCGTTGCTGGCGTGCTCGAACGCTTCGCGGTCGGGGCCGTGCGGCAGCATGCAATTGTGCAGGCTGATGCCGCCGGGCACAAAGCCCTGCGGCTTGGCGTCGTAGACGCCGTAGATCAGGCCCATGAACTCCGACATGATGTTCATGTGGTACCACGGCGGACGGAAGGTGTTGTCGGCCACCAGCCAGCGCTCCGGGAAGATCACGAAGTCGATGTTCGCGGTGCCGGCGGTCTCCGACGGCGAGGTCAGCACCGTGAAGATCGACGGGTCGGGATGATCGAAGGCGATCGCGCCGACCGGCGAGAAGGTGCGCAGATCGTATTTGTAGGGCGCGTAATTGCCGTGCCAGGCGACCACGTCGATCGGCGAATGCGGCAACGTCGTCTTGAACAGCGAGCCGCCCCACTTCACGTAGAGCTCGGTCGGCGTGTCCTTGTCCTCGTAGGCGGCGACCGGCGTCAGGAAGTCGCGCGAATTGGCCAGGCAATTGGCGCCGATCGGGCCGCGCTCCGGCAGCGTGAAGGCGCCGCCGTAATTCTCGCAGAGATAACCGCGCGCCGGTCCGCCTGGAATTTCCACGCGGAATTTGACGCCGCGCGGGATCACCACGATCTCGCCCGGCTCGGCATCGATGCGACCGAACTCGGTGACGAAGCGCAGCTTGCCCTGCTGCAGCACGAACAGCAGCTCGCCGTCGGCATTGTAGAAATGCTGATCGACCATCGATTTGGTGATGAGATAGACATGCGCCGCCATGCCGGCCTGCGTATTGGCATCGCCCGCCGTGGTCATGGTCTGCACGCCCTGCAGGAAGGTCATGTCCTGTTTCGGGATCGGCGCGGGATCCCAGCGCAGTTGCGCGATCGGCATGTCGTATTCGTGACACGGCGCGGTGCGCCACAGCCCGCTATCTGCCTTGGCGAAACGGCCGGAGTGCCGCACCGACGGCCGGATGCGATACAGCCACGAGCGCTCATTGGTGCCGCGCGGCGCAGTGAACGGGGAGCCGGACAGCTGCTCGGCATAGAGCCCGTAGGCGCAGCGCTGCGGCGAGTTGCGCCCCATCGGCAACGCGCCGGGCAAGGCCTCGGTCTCGAAGCTGTTGCCGAAGCCGGACATGTAGCCCGGGGTGACTTGCCCCGAGCTGCGCACGATCTGATCAGGCGAGGTATTGATGTTCATGTCTATCCTCCTCCTTGCAGGGCGGCCCACATCTCCTGGTCGCGCTTGTCGGTCCAGATCACGGGATCGTCGATCCCGGACGCTTCGTCATAGGCACGGGAAACGTTGAACGGCAGGCAGTGCTCGTAGATCGCGAAATCAGAGAATTTCGGATCCATCACCTCGCGGGTCGCCGCCATCGATTCCTTCAAGCTGCGGCCCTTGGCGACGGAAGACTCCGCCGCACCGTAAAGCGTGGTGACGAAATCGCGGGTCATCGCGATCGCATCGCGCCCGGTCTCGAGGCCCTTCAGCGCATCGCCGCGGCCCGGCGCGATCGCCTTCGGATTGAAGGCGCGGATCTCGTTCAGGGTCGTCGGCCATTCGCGCAGATGCGCATCGCCGCAATAGCAGGCCGAGTGGTATTCAATCAGATCGCCCGAGAACATCACCTCGGCATCCGGCACCCAGGCGACGATGTCGCCCGAGGTGTGGCCGGCGCCGAGCTGCATCAGCCGCACCTCGCGCTTGCCGAGATAGATCGACATCTCGCCCTCGAATGTCAGCGTCGGCCAGGTCAGGCCGGGAATGCTGGCGGCATCCTGAAACAGCCGCGGGAAGCGGCCATATTCGGAATCCCAGTCCTGCTGGCCGCGTTCCTCGATCAGCCGATAGGTCTCTTGCGAGGCGACGATGCCCTGCGCGTGATAGGCGGATGCGCCGAGCACGCGCACCGCGTGATAGTGCGACAGCACGACGTACTTGATCGGCTTGTCGGTGACGGTCTTGACCCGCTCGATCACCTTGTTGGCCATCGCCGGCGTCGCCTGCGCGTCGAACACCAGGCAGCCGTCCTCGCCGACGATCACGGCGGTGTTGGGATCGCCCTCGGCGGTGAAGGCGTAGAGATCGGTGCCTATCTCGGAGAAGGTCACCTTCTTCTCCGCGAGATCCGTGGTCGATGCGAAACCTTTGGCCATCAGTTCATTCCTGTCCGTTTGATCAGTGCTGTTGCTGTTGCTGTTGTTGTTGTTGCTGCTGGCTCGCGTCGAGAAGCCGCCGCTTGGCCAGCGCGATCGCCTCGCGCAGCACGTCGAGATCGCCGATATGGTTGGCGAGTACCAGAACCAGCGCGGCATCGAGATCGGCGCTCTGCGCGTCGGAGAGGCCGCGATGCGCCTCGACGATGGCGCGGAAGGCGTCGTCGGGCTTTGCGAAGTTCGAACTGGTCGACAGCGCCATGATGGATCCTCAGCTCACGCCGGTTGCACGCGCCAGCGCCGCATCGAGTACCGGCCGCGCGGCGTTGCGGAAGCGTGCCGCAACATAACCATCCGGCCGCAGCAGATAGGCGGTGCCGGGCGCAGCGTCGTAGCGCTTGCCGGCAAGGCCTTGCGCGTCGACCAGCCCGCCCTCGCCGCCGACCCGGATGGAGCCGACACCGTCGGGCACATCGACATCAGCGCCATTGCCAAACTCCAGCAGGGTGAAACGCGTTCCCTGCTTGATGAAAACGTCGGTCAGATAGCTCGAACCGCCGCCCTGCTCGGTCACCGGCGCGTCCAGCATGGAGGCGCCCGGCGGCGGGCCGCCGCGCCAGTCGTCACGATCGCCGCTCGACAGCGGCGTGTCATAGATCGACGGCACCGACAGCCGCCCGCCATTGACCATGCGCTTGCCGAACTCGGTATCCTTGGCGAGCGACAGCACCGCCTGGCGCAGCCGCGCCTCCTGTCGCGTCACCGGCGCCATGAAATCGGTCGAGCGGGTGGACTCGCGGATGTTCTCGTCCGCCGCGGCACTGCGCTCGATGTGGTAGGTCTCGAGCAAGCCTTCCGGCGACAGCCGGCGCAGCACGCGATCGAGCTTCCACGCCAGATTCTCGGCATCCTCCAGCCCTGAATTGGCGCCGCGCGCACCGAACGGCGAGACCTGATGCGCGGAATCGCCGGCGAAGATCACCCGGCCATGGATGAACTTGGCCATCCGGCGGCACTGGAACTTGTAGAGCGAGATCCATTCGAACTCGAACTTGTCATGCCCCAGCATGCGCTCGATCCGCGGCCGAACATTCTCGGGCTGCTTCTCGGCTATGGGATCGGCATCGGGATTGAGCTGCAGATCGATCCGCCAGATGTCGTCCGGCTGCTTGTGCAGCAGCGCCGAGCGTCCGGCATGGAACGGCGGATCGAACCAGAACCAGCGTTCGGTCGGAAACGCCGCGGTCATCTTGACGTCGGCGATCAGGAATTGGTCCTCGAACACCTGGCCTGCGAACTCCGCACCGACCATCTGCCGCAGCGACGAGCGGGCGCCGTCGCAGGCGACGACGAAGGAGGCGTGGACGTGATAAGCGCCTTCGGGCGTGGCGATGGTCAGCGCGACGCCGTCATTGCGGCTCTCCAGCGCGATCACCTTGTTGCGCCAACGCAGATCGATGTCGGGCAGCTGCTCGACCCGGTCGACCAGATAGGCCTCGGCGTAGAACTGCTGCAGATTGATGAAGGCCGGTCGCTTGTGGCCCTCTTCGGGAAGCAGATCGAACTGGTAGAGCTGCGAGGCGCCGTGAAAGATCTTGCCGACGCTCCACACCACGCCCTTCTCGACCATGCGGTCGCCGACACCGAGGCGATCCCAGAACTCCAGCGAGCGCTTCGAGAAGCAGATCGCGCGCGAGCCCTCGCCGATCCGGTCGGCATCGTCGAGCAGCACCACGCGCTGGCCGCGCTGGGCGAGATCGATCGCGAGCGACAATCCAACCGGCCCGGCGCCGACCACGACAACCGGATGCTCCGCGACGTTGGCGGCCGACCGGTCCTGGTCGGGGTGGCGGCGATAGCCGAACTGGGTTTTGGCCTCTGCCGTGTTGGCTGCCATTGCGTGACCCTGGATGTTCCCTTGTACCGGCCCTCGTCTATGGCTCAGGCTGCGGCTTGTGTGACTGGCTTGCGACAGGACCTTGCGGGTCGGCCGCGAGCTTGCTAAATTAGTCTCACTTGCAACTATCTTAAACCCCCAGTCGAGCCCGCCGTCAACTCAAATTGGAGGAATTTTTGGTCAGGACCTCTGCAAGCCAGCCTCCAGCCCGGGCGCAGAGCGCCGTGGAAGTGGACGCGCACGACGATGCCGCGCCGGCGAAGAAGCGCCTCGACCTCTTCCACTTCATGCCATTCCGCCTGAACCGGCTGGCGGCTGAGGTGAGTTCGGCGCTGTCGAGCGAATACCAAGCGCGCTACGGCCTCGACATTCCGGAGTGGCGCGTGCTCGCGACGCTCGGCTTCCGCAGCGATCCCTGCAGCGCGCAATACATCGCGCATTGCACGCGCACGCACAAATCCACCATCAGCCGCGCCGTCTCGGCGCTGATGGAGCGCGAGATCGTCGAGCGCGTCGAGAACGCCGACGACCGCCGCGAATTCCGCCTGCGGCTGACCAAAAAGGGCCAAGCGCTGTACGAGGAGTTGATCCCGCGCCTGTTGCGCAAGGAGCAGGAGATATTGTCCTGCCTCTCCGCACAGGAGCGCCGCGACCTCGGCCGCCTGCTCGGAAAGGTCGAGAGCAGCCTCGAGCTGGTGCAGACCAGTGAAGAGGCCGACGCGAAGGACGTGTATTAGGACCCCTACCGGTCATTCCGGGGCTCGCGAAGCGAGAACCCGGAATCCATTGAGCCGCGGTCAACGCGGCCTGATGGATTCCGGGCTCGTGCTTCGCACGCCCCGGAATGACAGACGGAGGGAGTTACGCCCCCTCGATATGCTTCGCGATAACAGGGAAGTAGTATTCCTTCGACCCCTTGTCGATCGCCTCCTGCAGCACCGTGCCGATCAGCTCCGCCCCGCGAATCCTGATGCCGGCGTCGGCGGCGAGCTCCAGCGCGTAGGACAGATCCTTCAGCGCATATTCGGTCGAGAAGGCGCGCTCCGGAAACACGCCGGGCACGATCGCCTTCATGCCGTGGTTACGCAGCGCAAAACTGTCGGCCGAGCCCTTCTTCGACAGGGTGTCCAGCAGCAACTTCGGATCGACGCCATTGTGCTTGGCCACCGCGACAGCCTCGGCCAGCGCGTTCACCGTCTCGAACAGCACCATGTTGTTGAGGATCTTGGTCACCTGCCCGGCGCCGACATCGCCGCAATGGGTGACGTCGGTGGCAAAGCAGCGAATTAAGGGCTCGATCGCGGCATAGAGGGCGGGCACCGCGCCGACCATCACGCTGAGCGTGCCATCCTGCGCCGCCTGCCGGGTGCGCGCGATCGGCGCATCGGCCCAGGCCGCGCCCTTGGCCTGCAATTGCGCGGCGAAGTCGCGGGTCTGGCTGACGGATGACGTGCCGAGATCGACCACGATCTGGCCGGCCCGTGCGTTCTTCAAAATGCCGTCTTCCTCGAACACCGCGCGCACGTGCCTGGCGCTCGGCAGGCAGAGGAACAGCACGTCGCTCTGCTTGATGACATCGGCGACCGACGTCGCGCCCTCCGCGCCGTCAGCGCGGAGCCGCTGCAACGGCTCAGTCGCGAGGTCGAACACCACGACGCGCTTGCCGCTCTTCTTGACCAGGTTGCGGCAAATCGGCTCACCCATCACGCCGAGGCCGATGAACCCGAGAGTCTTGTAGTCAGTCATATCGTTGCTTCTTTTCACGTTTCTTGACGCGTTGCAGATGCGCTTGTCACCTCGCGAACGATCGCGACGGCGCCAGATGCAGCGCGAACGCATCGACCTTGTCGCTGGCGCGCGGATAGATCTCGCTGACGATCGGATCGTGACCTGGGATGAAGCGGTCGGGATGCCCGGCGAGCCGCTCGACGATCTCCCAGCCCTGCACCATGTCGCCGACATTGTAGACGATCGGGAACGGGCTCTTCTTGTGCAGGTTCGCATAGTAGTGCGCGGCATCGGACGCCAGCACCACCGGACCGCGCGCGGTCTCGACCCGCACCACCTGCAAGCCGTCGGAATGGCCGCCGACGCGATGCACGGTGACGCCGGGCGCGATCTCGCCGTCGCCGGAATGGAAGGTGACGCGCTCGCCATAGACGTGCCGCACCATCTGGGTGACATGCTCGACCGAGAACGGATGACGCAGCATGCCGCTGCACATGCAGCGGCCGGTCGCGTAGCTCATCTCGCGTTCCTGCAGATGGAATTTGGCATTCGGGAAGCGATCCAGGTTGCCGGCGTGGTCATAGTGCAGATGGGTGACGATCACGTCGCGGATCGCATCGGCGCTGACGCCGAAACCGGCCAGCGCATCGACCGGGTTGAGCGTCAGCTTGCGGGCGCGCACCTTGGCCTCCTCGGCGTTGAAGCCGGTGTCGACGAGGATATCGCGGCCGTGGCCGCGGATCAGCCAGACGAAATAATCCAGATCCTGCGCCGTCGTGTCGTGCGGATCGGGGACTAGGAAGTTGAGGTGGGGCGTGCGCGGCGACATCGTCGCATAACGCAAGGCGTAGATCTCGTAGGCGTTTCCCATCGGTTTCGCTCTTGTTTGCAGCCTTGTTGAATGGTTTGCCGTCCCGACCACAAAGCCATCGCCCCGCGCAAAGGTCAAACCGCGCGTCGTGCGACGAGCGCATGACAGGGCCGCCAAGCCACTGTGAGTGCAATCACATTATCAACGCGCAGGAACCGGCACCATCCCATGATGGCGATGGCCGCCATGACCGCATGCTGTTGCACTGCGGCCTCCCTGCGGTCACCTCGATAAGCGATGCGGTCGCAAGCCGTTGACGGGAGTTCGGCCGTGGCTTGATAATGGATTTTCGTGAGAAGCGTTTTCGAGCGAAGTGGCTACCGGTTCGCGTTAAGAAAGCGCGTCAAAACAAGAATCTAGAGCCCTCGTTCCGATTTCCATCGGAACGGAAAAGGCTCTAGAGTTAAGGTCCCCGCGGCGCAGGCTGGAAACGGCGCCGTTTCATTGCAATGCCGCGATCTGGATTTGCCGCGATTATGAAAATCCGCCTTGCCTTGCTCGCCACGCTGATTTTTTCGATCGCGTCGTCCACCCTGTCGTTCGCCGCCGGCGACCGTTTCGCGCTGGTGATCGGCAACGCCAAATATCCCGACGCCGACGCGCCGCTGAAGGAGCCGGTCAACGACGCGCGCGACGTCGCCGATGAACTCAAGCGCGACGGCTTCACGGTCGAGGTCGGCGAGAACCTGACCGGCGACGGCATGCGCCGCGCCTTCGACCGGCTCTATGGCAAGATCAAGCCCGGCTCGGTCGCGCTGGTCTTCTTCTCGGGTTACGGCATCCAGTCGAACCGGCAGAGCTACATGATCCCGATCGATGCGCAGATCTGGGCCGAGGCCGACGTGCGCCGCGACGGCTTCAGCCTGGAGACCGTGCTCGGCGAGATCAACAGCCGCGGTGCCGGCGTCAAAATCGCCTTGATCGACGCCTCCCGGCGCAACCCGTTCGAGCGCCGCTTCCGCAGCTTCTCGGCCGGGCTTGCGCCGGTGATCGCGCCGAACGGGACGCTCGTGATGTACTCGGCGGCGCTGTCGTCGGTCGTCTCCGACAATGGCAGCGACCACAGCCTGTTCGTGCGGGAACTCCTGAAGGAGATCCGCACCCCGGACCTGATGGCCGAGGAAACGCTGAACCGCACCCGCGTCGGCGTCACGCGGGCCTCGCGGCAGGAACAGGTGCCGTGGATCTCGTCGTCACTGGCCGAGGATTTCTCGTTCATTCCAGGCGGCGCAGCCACTTCAAGCGGTGCGCCGGGAGCGGCGAGCACTGCACCCACCCCCGCCGCATCGCCGTCAACCGAGGTGGCCACGGCTCCGCCGGTCGCGCCACCACCGGCCCCGCCCGCCGCAACGCCGACGCCAGCACCGGCGCCTCCCGCGGCAACGACACCGACGCCGGCGCCGCCCAAGCCCCCCGTCGCGACCGCCCCGGCCTCACCGCCACCCGCACCGAAGGGCCCCGAGATCGCGCTGCCGCCACCCGCGCCTCCGCCGCCGGTGGTGATCCAGCCGACACCGGCGCCGAGCAATTCGCCCGTGCTTGCCGACGATCCGACCATCAAGAGTCTGAGCGAGAAGCTGGACAAGAACCCGGACGACGGCGCCGCGCTGTATCGCCGCGGCCAGGTCTATGCCAGCAAGGGCGCTTACGAGCTCGCGGTGAAGGACTTCACCAATTCGCTGCGGCTGAACCCGAAGGATGTCGAGGCCTATAACAACCGCTGCTGGGTCCGCACCGTGATCGGCGACCTGCAGGCAGCGCTGAAGGACTGCAACGAGGCGCTGCGGCTGCGCCCGAATTTCGTCGATGCGCTCGACAGCCGCGGCCTGATGAATCTCAAGGGCGGGCAGAACAAGAACGCCATCGCCGATTTCGACGCCGCGCTGAAGATCAATCCGCGGCTGACCTCGTCGCTCTACGGGCGTGGCCTCGCCAAGAAGCGCAACGGCGCGGTCGCGGAAGGCGATCTCGACATCGCAAACGCCAAGGCGATGGACCCCAACATCGTCAAGGAATTCGCCGACTACGGCGTGCAGTGACCAATCGATCGCTGCCCGGCCGGGCTCGAACCGCCGCTGCAATTGCGCGACTAATCAGAGGGTGCGTGCCGGGCCAATGCCGGGCGAACTGAAGAGTTGCATGGAACCGCGCAAGCCTGCGCAGGAGGGACCGAAATGTTCAAGCCGTCGGCAAAGGCCGCGATCCTTTCAATCATGACCGCCGGCGCCGTGCTGTCGTTCGGCATGGCGGCCGCCCGCGCCGGTGACGACGTCACCGAGGACCAGATCATCAAGGCGCTGACGCCCGAGAAGAAGCCGCTGACCCGCGGCCTCTCGGTCGGCCCGCAGACCACCTCGCCCGGGCTGAACGCCGACCAGGCCAAATTCGTGCAGAGCGTCCGCGGCCGCGCCACCCGCTCGCTGTCCTCGACCGAGCGCGAGGAGATCGCGACCATCGTCCAAGACAAGCCGAAGATCGATCTCGAGATCAACTTCGACTACAACTCCGCCGATATCAGCGCCAAGTCGCTGCCCTCGGTGCAGGCGCTCGGCCGCGCCCTCACCAATCCAGACCTGAAGGGTTCGACCTTCGTGGTCGCCGGCCACACCGACGCCGCTGGCGGCGAGGACTACAATCAGGGGCTCTCCGAGCGCCGCGCCGACGCCATCAAGCGCTATTTGGTCGACAAATACGGCATCAACGGCACCGATCTCGTCACCGTCGGCTATGGCAAGAGCAAGCTGAAGGACCCCAGCCACCCCATGGCGGACGTCAACCGCCGCGTCCAGGTCGTGAACGTGGAAAACAAGGACACCGCGTCCAAGTGAAACTCGTCCCAATGATCTGGATGTGATGGCCGGTGGCGTGGCCGCTTTTTGAGGTTACAATGCGCCCCGCACCCCGGCGGGGCGCATTTGCTTGAGGGCAGAAGCCCGGAGCAGCCCACCGGTGACCCGCCTCACATGACGTCGCATGCTCAAGCAACACAATGCGAGCGGATGAGACTTCGACAGGCAGACACGGCGTGACAAGCTCTGGATTGATCAGGCGATGAATTTTTCCCGATACCTCAAGCCTGCGCTCGGCACGGTGTTTTTCATCGCGCTGGTCATCGCCTATTACGCCTTCGAGCACCGCTCCCCCCCGCAAGAGAAGGAAACGCCGGGCCAGGCGCTGGTGGTGGTGACGAAGTCGACCAATGCCTGCTTCTCCGACATGGTCCGCGTCACCGGCTTCATCGTGCCGCGCCGCGAGGCGCAGGTGAATGTCGACCAGGACGGCTCCAAGGTCACCGACGTCCTGGTCCGCGAGGGCGATACCGTGACCGAGAACCAGGAACTGGCGCGGCTGACCCCGCCGCCGCAGCAGGCCGCCCAGGCCAATGCCAAGCCGATCGTGCTGCGCCCGCCGGCGGCCGGCCTGATCACCGAGGTGCGCACCGCGCCCGGCGCGCCGGCCTCGCCGCAGGCTCCCCCGATGTTCAAGATCTCGATCGGCAACGAGATCGAGCTCGACGCCGAGGTGCCGGGCTTCCAGCTCCTCAAGCTCAATCCCGGCGCCAATGTCCGGATCAGCCGCGATGACGCGCCCGACATGGTCGGCAAGGTCCGCCAGATCTCGCCGCAGGTCGATCGCACCACGCAACTCGGCCATGTCCGCATCACCATCAACAACAATCCGACGCTGAAGGTCGGCATGTTCGCGCGCGCCAACATCGACGCCAAGCGTTCCTGCGGCGTCGCGGTGCCGCGCACCGCGATCGACCGCCTGACCTTGCAGGTCGTCAAGGACAACACGGTGGAGACCCGCAGGGTGCGCGTCGGGCTGACCTCCGACACCTCGACCGAAATCCTTGAAGGCCTCGACGTCGGCGAAATCGTCGTGGCCGATGCTGGCACCTCGCTGCATGACGGCGACCAGATCAAGACCATGTTCGCCGACGAACTCGATCGCACGCGATCACGGTAATTCGGACACTCTAATGGCTTTGAACATCTCGGCATGGTCGATCCGGAACCCGCTTCCCTCGATCGTCTTCTCGATCATCCTGCTCGTGCTGGGCTGGGTCTCCTTCACCAAGCTCGCGGTGACGCGGCTGCCGAGCGCCGACATTCCGGTGATCTCGGTCGCGGTCTCGCAGTTCGGCGCAGCACCCTCGGAACTTGAATCGCAGGTCACCAAGACCATCGAGGACGGCGTCTCCGGCGTCGAAGGCGTGCGCCATATCTCCTCCTCGATCACCGACGGCCTGTCGGTGACCACGATCCAGTTCGCGCTGGAGACCAACACCGACCGCGCACTCAACGACGTCAAGGACGCGGTGACGCGGGTGCGCGCCAACCTGCCGCAGAACGTCACCGAGCCGCTGATCCAGCGCGTCGACGTGATCGGCCTGCCGATCGTGACCTATGCCGCGATCTCGCCCGGCAAGACGCCGGAGCAGCTCTCCTATTTCGTCGACGACGTGGTCAAACGCGCGTTGCAGGGCGTGCGCGGCGTCGCCCAGGTCGAGCGCATCGGCGGTGTCGAGCGCGAGATCCTGGTCTCGCTCGATCCCGACAAGCTGCAGGCGGTGGGGCTGACCGCGGTCAATGTCAGCCAGATGCTGCGCGGCACCAATGTCGACGTCGCCGGCGGCCGCGCCGAGATCGGCAAGAACGACCAGGCGATCCGGACGCTCGCCGGCGCCAAGACGCTGAACGAACTCGCCGGCACCATGATTCCGCTGTTCGGCGGCGGCGAAATCCGGCTCGACGATCTCGGCACCGTCACCGATACCATCGCCGACCGCCGCACCTTCGCCCGCTTCAACGGCGAACCTGTGGTGGCTCTCGGCATCAAGCGCTCCAAGGGCGCCAGCGACGTGGTGGTCGCGGCCGCGGTGCAGAAGCGGATCGACGCCCTGAAAATTGCCTATCCCGACGTCGACCTCAAATTGATCGACACCTCGGTCGAGTTCACCAAGGGCAATTACGAGGCCGCGATCTCGACCTTGTTCGAGGGCGCGATCCTCGCCGTCATCATCGTGCTATTGTTCCTGCGCGACATCAGAGCCACGATCATTGCCGCGGTCTCGCTGCCGCTGTCGATCTTCCCAGCATTCTGGGCGATGGACCTGCTCGGCTTCTCGCTCAATTTGGTCTCGTTCCTCGCCATCACGCTGTCGACCGGCATCCTGGTCGACGACGCCATCGTCGAGATCGAGAACATCGTCCGCCACATGCGGATGGGCAAGACGCCTTATCGTGCCGCGCTCGAAGCCGCGGACGAGATCGGCCTCGCGGTGATCGCGATCTCGCTGACCATCATCGCGATCTTCGCCCCTGCAAGCTTCATGTCCGGCATCGCCGGGCAGTTCTTCAAGCAGTTCGGCATCACGGTGTCGGTGCAGGTGCTCTTCTCGCTGCTCGCCGCGCGCTTCGTGACGCCGATGCTGGCGGCCTATTTCCTCAAGCACCATGACCACGATGATCCGCCGCCCGGCCGCATCCTGCGCAGCTATCACAGCCTGGTCACCTGGTCGGTGAAACACCATTACATCACCGTGCTGCTCGGCTTCGCGGTGTTCGCCGCCTCGATCTGGAGCATCACGCTGCTGCCGCAGGGCTTCCTGCCGGCACAGGACACCGCGCGCTCGCTGCTCGCGATGGAGCTGCCGCCCGGCTCGCAGCTCGCCTACACTGAGAAGGTCACCGAGGAAATCGTGGCGCGGCTGCGCAAGCGGCCCGAGGTGAGGAGCGTGTTCGTCGACGGCGGCCGGGTGCCGCCCGGCATCCAGGAGGTGCGGCGCGCCGCGCTGATCATCAACTACACGCCGAAGGCCGACCGCAGGATCACCCAGCGCGAGCTGGAGCTGTCGATCGGCAAGGAGCTCGATAACGTCCCCGACATCAGGTTCTGGTTTCTCGACGAGAACGGCCTGCGCGCGATCTCGCTGGTCGTGACCGGCACCGACAGCAATATCGTGAACAACGTCGCCAGCGAGCTGGCGACGCAGATGAAGCGGATCCCGATCATCGCCAACGTGATCTCGGAGACCGCGCTCGACCGGCCCGAGCTGCGCATCCGTCCGCGCGCCGAGCTCGCCGCTCGGCTCGGCGTCTCGACCGAGAGCCTGTCGCAGACCATCCGGGTCGCCACCATCGGCGACGTCGGCCCCGCGCTGGCGAAATTCGACGCCGGCGAGCGCCAGGTCCCGATCCGCGTCCAACTCGAGGACAATGCGCGCAGCGATTTGCAGATGCTGGAGCAGCTGCGGGTGCCGCTCGGCCAGCGCGGCGAACGCGGCGGCGTGCCGCTGTCCGTCGTCGCCGACATCCAGCTCGACCAGGGCCCGACCAGCATCAACCGCTACGACCGCGAGCGGCAGGCCACCGTCGCCGCCGACCTGGTCGGCAATGCCGCGCTCGGCGACGCCACCAAGCTGATCTACGACCTGCCGGTCATGAAGAGCCTGCCGAAGGGCGTCAAGGTCAGCCCGTCCGGCGACGCCGAGAGCCTCGCCGAGCTGTCCGACGGCTTCGCCACCGCGATCACCGCCGGGTTGATGATGGTCTATGCCGTGCTGGTGCTGCTGTTCGGCACCTTCCTGCAGCCGATCACCATCTTGTTCTCGCTGCCGCTCTCGATCGGCGGCGCGATCGGCGCGCTGCTGTTGACCGGCAAGCAGCTCACCACGCCGGTGTGGATCGGCATCCTGATGCTGATGGGCATCGTCACCAAGAACGCCATCATGCTGGTGGAGTTCGCGGTCGAGGCGATCCGCGACGGCAAGGCGCGCGAGGACGCCATGATCGACGCCGGCATGAAGCGCGCCCGCCCGATCGTGATGACCACGATCGCGATGGCCGCCGGCATGATGCCGTCAGCGCTGGCGTTCGGCGCCGGTGGCGAATTCCGCTCGCCGATGGCGCTCGCGGTGATCGGGGGCCTGATCTTCTCGACCGTGCTGTCGCTGGTGTTCGTGCCGGCGATGTTCATGGTGATGGACGACATCGGCGGCCTGATCTGGCGCCTCGGCAAGCGGCTGGTGGTCTCGCATGCCGACCACGAGCTCACGCCGAGCGAGCCGAAGCCCGACGACACCAAGCGGCAGGGCGGCCCGCCGAGCATGATATCGCCGGCGGCGGAATGAGCTTGGGTTCGCGGCGCGGCTAATACAGCCGCGTGCGATAGGCCTCTTCCATCGCCTTCTCGGCGACCTCGACCTCAACGGCGGCGGTCTGCTCGGCGATGATCCGGCCGAGCGTCGGGAAACTGTTGCGCTCGACCTGGGCAGCGGGATTCCAGAGCTTCGAGCGCATCAGCGCCTTGCCGCAATGGAAATAGGTCTCGTCGACATGCACCTTGAGACCGATGATCGGCGTGACGTTCTGCACGGTCAGCGGCGTCAGGAGATCCGGCTCCTGCGAGATCTCGGCCCGCCCGTTGATGCGCAGCGTCTCGTTGATGCCGGGCACCATGAAGATCAACCCGACCCCGGGCGAGGCGATGATATTGCCGAACGTGTCGACCCGGTTGTTGCCGCGCCGGTCCGGGATCAGCAGCGTCTTGTCGTCGAGCACCGAGACGAAGCCCGGCGCATCGCCGCGCGGACTGGCGTCGGCATGGCCGTTGCCGTCGCTGGAGGCAATGATGAGGAACGGCGACAGCGCGATGAAGTCGCGGCAGAATTTGTCGAGATGATGGAGGACCTTCTTCTCGGCGAGCGGGCTGACCTGCCCGAAATGCCCACGAAGATCCTGCTGCGACTTGACCGGCGGCTTGCCGCCCGCGTTCTGGCTGCTCATTGCGAACTCCCGTTTATGGCCCGTCTATACCACGTCAGCGCGGGAATTGATGCCGGCCGCCAGGGAGCGCGCATTGGCCGCGGCCGCGAGGCTTAGCGGTGCCCGGAATGCAAAACCCCTGCGGTCAACGGGGAAAGACCGCAGGGGTTTGCAGGTGGATGGCGTGAGGCCAGCAAGGCTGGGTGTCACCCCAAGGACCGGCACCGCAATGAAAGCGATAGCGGCCTCGTCATGCAAGCACGTCTTTTAGGCAGCAGTGCGTCAACATTCGCAGGCAAAGCGCGCGAGAGACTCGAATTCTCGCGCACGTTGCATGCGTTCCGCCGGGCTTCTCGTTCGTCGCGCTCCTTGCGCGAACCGATTATTCGCTTCGTTCGAAAACCGTTTCTAATCGTTGCGTGCGACTGCCGTCAGCTTGGTCATGTTGTGCAGCATGATCCGGCCGCGCTGCAGGTCGACGATGCCGTCCTTGCGCCAGGTCTGCAGTTGCCGGTTGACGCTCTCGCGCGCCGCGCCGACGAAGATGCCGAGCTGCTCCTGCGAGATGTGCACCTCGGAACCGAAATCCTCGGCCAGCGCACACAGCCGGCGTGCGAGGCGCACCGGCAACGGCTGCAGCACGGATTCCTCCATCCGCTCGCTCTGCCAGCGGATGCGCTGGCACAGCAATTCGATCAGCCGGACCGCGACCTTCGGCTCGCGCTCGAGGAAGCCCAGGAAATCCTCCCGCCGCAGCACGAACAATTCGGTCGGCTCGCCCGCGGTCGCGTCCGCAGTGCGATCCTGGCCGTCGAGCACGGCGACTTCGCCGAACAGGTCGCCGGATCCCATGAAGTTGAGTGTGAGCCGGCTGCCGTCGGACGCACCGGTTTCGATCCGCATCTGGCCGCGGCGGACCCCAAACAGGGCATCGCCGGGATCTCCCTTCTGGAACAGCACCTCGCCGGTGGTGAGCTGCTGGGTGTGGCAGAGGCCCGAAAGCCGCTGCAGCTCGTCCGCACCGAGATCGGCGAACATCGGATTCATCTTCAGAATGACCGCAAATTCGGCCTGTTTGTTCATTGTACTGCCTTCCAAATCAATCCGAGCAGTCCCCGCTGCCCGGTTAGCAAAAATCACCCTCATAAGAGTGTGTTTGAGGTCACATAAGTTCATGCTGGTAACGGATTATTTTTCCCGGCATTGGAGCGAGACCCCGTTTGCGGGGTAATCTCGTGTGAACGGCCGTGTCCTTGCGCGGCGGAACCCCTGCTTGCCCGGCCTGGAACGACGACATGAGAGCACTGAGACTTGCCGGGGCTGCCGTTGCGGCCGTGGTCGTGATCCTCGCGCTGGTGGCCGTGATCGGGATCCCCGCTTCTTTCGTCACGTCTGCGATCACCGAGCGGGTCGAGCGGGAGACCGGCTACCAGCTCACCATCAATGGCGGCGCCAAGGTCTCCCTCTGGCCGACGATCAATCTGACGCTGAACGACGTCGTGTTGCAGGACCCGCGGGGCCGCGAGTCCAATAACCGGTTCGCGGCCACCCGTGTCGACGCGGAGATGACGCTGTCGAGCCTGTGGTCGGGCCGGCCCGAGATCACCGACCTCGCGATCGAGAAGCCGGTGGTGAACCTGCCGCTGCAGCGCGAGCGCACCCGCGACCATCATCCGCCGGCGAAGTCGTCTGCGTCCGACAATGGCGGCATCACGATCCGGCACGTCGGCGTCACCGGCGGCACGGTCGTGTTCTCCAGTGTGCGCGACCGCGTCGAGAGCCGGATCGAGGCGCTCAACGCCGACGCGACCATCGGCGACGATCGCAGGATCGTCGTCACCGCGAACGCCCGCGCGAGCGACAGGCCGCTGAAGTTCGAGCTCCGCGCCACCGCGCCGCAAGGATCGCTGGACCATCAGAGCGTGCCGACCGAATTCAACATCGAGGCACCGGGCCTGTTGCCGGCAGCGATCAAGGCCAACGCGGAAGCACGTCTGAACGGCACGGTCGTGATGTTCAACGGCGTCTCCGGCACGCTCGGCGATGGCGGCTTCACCGGCTGGGCGTCGGTCGATTTCGCCAGCAACAAGCCGCTGGTGAAGCTCGATCTCGACTTCCAGCGCATCTCGATTGCGGTGCCGCCGGGCCAGCCCGACGCGGCGCAGCCATTGGGCACCAACAGCTGGAGCAACGCGTCGATCGATCTCAACGGCCTCAATTACGTCGACGCGCAAGCGCGCATCTCGACGCCGGAGCTCGTGATCGGCGGCGGCCGCTTTACGCAGGCGGCGATCGATGCGTCGGTCGACAGCGGCGTGCTGAAGGGCAGGCTCAGCAACCTCGGCGCCTATGAGGGCACCGCCGATGGCGACGTCACGATCGACGCGCGAACCGCGAACCCAACCTACGCGCTGCGGCTCGATCTCGCCGGCGTGCGCGCGCTGCCGGTGCTCAAGAGCCTCGCCGAGTTCGACAAGCTCGACGGCAAGATGCAGGCCAAGCTCGCATTGACCTCGCAGGGCACGAGCGAGCGCGCCATCGTCGGCAATCTCGGCGGCACCGCCTTCGTCGTGTTCCAGGACGGCAAGATCCTCGGCCTCAACGTCGCGCAGATGATCCGCAACCTCACCACCAGCCCCCTGTCGGGCTGGCAGCAGGGTGAGGAATTGTCGACCGATCTCAGCCAGCTCTCGGCCTCGTTCAAGGTCGACAAGGGCCAGGCCGTCACCACCGATCTCAATCTGATCGGCCCGCTGATGAAGATGACCGGGGTCGGCACCATCGACCTCAACACCCGCCAGATCGGATTCCGCGTCGAGCCGCAACTCGTGATGACCACCGAGGGCCAGGGCCGCGCCGGCAATCCGGTCGGCCTCGGCATCCCCGTGATGCTCGAGGGCCCCTGGGTGAGCCCGCGGATCTATCCGGAGATGCAGGGCATCCTGGACAATCCCCAGGCCGCCTATGCCAAGCTCAAGGAGATGGGCAAGGGCCTGTTCGGCGCCAACGGCCAGGGTCTGAGCCAACAGGGCCTGAGCCAGGGGCTCAACGGGCTGACCAACCTGCTCAACGGCGCGCAGGGCGGCGGTGGCGCCGGCACCGGCCAGACTCCAGGCGCCGGCCAAGGCAACCCGCTCGGCGGGCAACTCGGCGACACCATCGGGAACCTGCTGCAGCAGGGCCTTTCCACCCTCAACCAGGGCAACGCCTCGCGCCCGAGCCGCAGCCTGGCCAGGCCCGAGGCGGACGCGCCGCCGGCCGCCGATCAGCCCGCGCCGCCGTCCCCGCCGCCCGGCGACACCGCCGAGCAGCACGACAATCCGGCGATGAAGGACGTGCTGCGTCAGCTGTTCAATCGCTGATAGTCCCGGATATCCCCCGCCATTATCCGCGGCTAACCATGCGACCCAAGGCTCCGCTCTCCCCGTCCGATCCGTGCTAAACAGCGCCCAACACAGTGGCGCACCCGACGGATCGGAGGGCACGGACGAGGCGGGATGAACGGGGCTGCGGACAACGGCAAGAACTGGTTCCTGCGCGGCGGCCTGTTCGCCAAATACGTCCTCGCGCTGGTCGGCCTCGTCGTGTTCGTGCTCGCGGTCAACGGCGCGCTCGAGACCTGGATCAGCTATCGCGGCATCAAGAGCACGCTGATCGATGCGATGAGCGAGAAGGCGGATGCCACCGCCAAGCGCATCGAGCAGGCGATCTCCGATCTCGAACGCCAGATCTCCTGGGTGACCCGCGCCTCCTCCAACACCATCGAGCTGCGCCGCGCCGACTATGCCCAGCTGCTCGGCCAGGTGCCGGCGGTGAGCCAGCTCACCTTGATCAGCAGCCAGGGCCAGGAGCTGCTGCGGCTGTCGCGCCAGACCGTCACGGTGAACTCCAACACCGACCTCTCCCGCGACCTCCGCTTCATCGAGACGGTCAGCCGCGGCACCGCCTACGCGCCGGCGTATTTCCGCGACGGGCGGCCCTTCATGTCGATCGGCGAGCAGCATTCCGGCTTCAATGCCGGCGTCACCGTGGCCGAGATCGACCTGCGCTTCCTCAACGACTATTTCGGCGACTCCCAGGTCGGCCGTCTCGCCTATGCCTATGTCGTCGACGCCAGGGGCCGCGTGCTGGCGTCCTCGTCGAAGGGCCCGGAGATCGGCAAGGACCTCGCCGCATTGCCGCAGGTCGCAGCCGTGCTGTCGCGCAACGGCAGGCCGCTCGCCTCCGGCAGGGATGTCGACGGCAACGCGGTGCTGACGACTGCGACCGCGGCGCCCGACCTCGGCTGGCACGTGTTCTACGAGCAGCCGACCGCGCAGGCGCTGTCTCCGATCCGCGACCAGCTGGTGCGCATTGCGCTCCTGATCGCGCTCGGCCTCGTGGTCGCGATCATCGCCGGCACGATCCTGGCGCGGCGCATGCTGGTGCCGATCACGGCACTGCGCACCGGTGCGCGGCGGCTCGGCGCCGGCGATTTCGGCCATCGCATCGAGGTGAAGACCGCGGATGAGCTGGAGGAGCTCGCGGGGCAATTCAACAGCATGGCCTCGCAACTCGCCGAGACCTATTCCGACCTCGAAGGCAAGGTGAAGGAGCGCACCCGCGACCTGGAGGAAGCCAACGCCACCGTGCGCGAGCAGGCCGACAAGCTGCGCGAGCAGACCGAGCAGCTCAAGGACTGGAACAGGTCGCTGGAGCAGCGGGTCGAGACCCAGCTCGGCGAGCTCGAGCGCGTCCGCAGGCTCGAGCGCTTCCTGGCGCCGCAGGTGGCGCAGCTGATCGCCTCGTCGGACAATCCCGAGGGCCTGCTCGACAGCCACCGCCGTGAGGTCACGGTGGTGTTCTGCGACCTGCGCGGCTTCACCGCCTTCACCGAGGCGACCGAGCCCGAGGAGGCGATGAACGTGCTGCGCGAATATCACGCGGCGCTCGGCAAGCTGATCTTCAAATACGAAGGCACGCTCGACAAATATGCCGGCGACGGCGTGATGATCCTGTTCAACGCGCCGATCCAGCTCGCCGACCACACCGCACGCGCGGTGAAGATGGCGGTGGAGATGCGCGACACCGTCGGCCCCTTGACCGAGAAGTGGCGCAACCGCGGTCATAGTCTTGGCTTCGGCATCGGCATTGCGCTCGGCTACGCCACGCTCGGCCAGGTCGGCTTCGAGCAGCGGCTGGAATACGCCGCGATCGGCAGCGTCACCAACCTCGCCTCCCGCCTGTGCGGCGAGGCCAAGGCCGGCCAGATCGTGGTCAGCCGCCGCGTCTACGGCATGGTCGAAGCGTACGTCGAAGGCCGCGCCATCGACGACCTCGTGCTGAAGGGCTTCAACCATCCGATTTTGGCGGCGGAGATTCTGCGCTGGAAGGGCGAGCCAAGCGCGGAGGCGGCGGCGGAATAGCCAAAGCTCTTTCCCAACGTCGTCCCGGGCACCCACATAAGTCCCGTCATCCTGAGGAGGCGCGAAGCGCCGTCTCGAAGGATGCACGGCCCCGATGCGGCCGCAGCCGGGCCGTCGACCCTTCGAGACGGCCGCTGCGCGGCCTCCTCAGGGTAACGGTTCAACAGCGCACATCGCTGCAACCCGTTTGTCCTGATTCAACTATCAAACAGCTGAGGGAAACACACCCCCGCAGCCTCGCGACGCCACCGCGCCCGAGTCATGCGATCAACCACCCTCATCGAAATCGGAGGGCGCAGGGAAGGCCGGGCGCCGATCGCACCCGCGGGTCCCGTGCAACAAAAAGCACGGGAGGTAGGACCACAGGTGTAACCGGAAACATCCGGCCTTCCCTGCGCAATGGTTTACGGCTTATACGTGCTCGCCCCGGTGAGACTTGGCTTGTTTGTCACCGTCTTCGCAACGCGCATTGCGCAATCGGAAAAGACACCTACCGCTAGGGCGTCAGGTCTGCACGACTTCGCCGTCCGCCGACCAGCGCGCGTCGTCGTTCGCGCCGCCAGCGTCCATCGCATCCCGCCGCACGTTCGTGACGATCGCGATACGCCCCTCTTGCCGGGCGGGATGGGGGAAGTTGTACAGGTGAGTTGGGGGAGATGTCAAGGGAAATTCCGAAAATCAGAACGATGGCTTCACCGTTCGATCTAATGAACACACGCTAGCCGGATCACGCCAAAAGCGACGTTGGGCGGGCTTGCCGCGGACAGCGGCACAATTCATTCAAATCTTCGTCGCCAGTTGCGGTAATTCCGACGTGCTCAGCCTCGTACAGGAAAACCGAATACGAGAACCGCTCCCTAACAATGGCACGAGCTTCCATGATGATCGTCTGAGCTAGTTCTTTCTCAAGATCCTTCAGTTTCCGCTCCGCTTCTTTCCGACGAGCGCTATCTTTCGTTGCTTTTGCGCGCTTGCTCTCCAACCTCAGTTGGGTCAGCTCAGAATCCATCAATGCAGCGTTTCGTTCTGTTGATTCTTTCGTGGCCTCCCGTCAGGCGAGCATAATTGTCGCCTTGAGCATAGTCGTGGGCTGCGATTGTGACGTTATCTGATTTGCATTCGACGATGATAAGCGGTGAATTCGAGCTAATCTTATCGCGCTCGGAGCGCCAGATTACGAAATCGGCTCGCGCGTGACCTGATCCTCGGCCGGTGACCTCAAGCTCTTCGGCCATCTGCTCTAGAGTGAAGCCGTACTCCTTGATGAGTGTCGCAACTAGATATTCTTGACGTACTGTCTCCTCAGGAGTTTCTTCAAGCCATTTGTTTCTCAAATGGCTCCATATCTTTCCACCCTTGCGCTGAACCGAAACTTGGTCGGACATTTGCGATGCCTTACTCCCTAGTGCAAGTTATAGTCGGATCTTTATAAAGCTGAAGTTCAGTTCCTGGCTTAATGCCGATCATTGATAGGCGAAACTTACTTCGCCGCCTTGCTGCCTCGACCTCGGCCTTGACCTCCTTCGTCTCGAAAATCTCGTCGCCTAGCTTGGACACACGTATACGATCCTCGCAATCAAGCTCTATCCAAGGTAGAACACCAATTCCGTGGAAATGGAAGCGTCAGTTTTGCTCGGGTGCGACTGCCGGCCTTTAGAGAACGATCGGCTGGTCACGCGGTCTCGTAGAGCCGCATTCCAATCACCACCCCGTGACCCCCACCCCCTCCGCAATCACGATCCCTCCCCAACGCACCCCTCCTAGGAATAACCCATCCCCCACCTCGCTCGCGTCATGACGGGCGCGCGCGAACGCGCGCGCCTTGCGACAACAAGAACAAGCAGGATGGTTTGATGACGGGATTGGATGGGACGCCGGCTTCGGCGTCAGTGATGGCGCTGCACTGCTCGCTGGGATCGGGACGGCAATGGACCAAGCTTGCGGGCGCGCTCGGCGGTGTGCCGTTCATGGTGCCGGACATTTCCGGCTATGGCGTCGCGGCCTGCGCCCGTTCACGAGTCGCGATCACGATGCTGGTGTCGAGGCAAATCATTCGTCGACGAACACGTTCGTATCAGGCTCAACCGGCACCTCGTCCGGGATACCGTCGGGCAGAAAATCCCTCGCCCCAAGCGAGTCGAGTTCGGCCCAGAATCTGTCGAAGTCGATCGGCGGCTTTTTGATCGGCTCAAGGATCACCTTGTCGCCGACCTTGCTCACCCGGACTTCGGTGCCCTCAAAGCGAAGCTCTTTTGGCAGGCGCACAGCCTGGCTGCCGCCGTGCATGAACAGTTGGGCGGTTGCGGTTGCGCTCATGATCCGCCTCCGTGATCTTGAAGGGAGCCAATGATGTTCTCCCTGAGCAGCGTATTGACCAACGAGCTTAGCGATACCCCTTGTGCCGCGGCCTGCGCCGTCAGGTGATCCAGCAGGTCCGGCTCCAGATGGATTGGCGGCACGAGGCGCGCTCCTGCCCGGGAGAACTTGCCGCGCACGGCGTCCGAGAAATCATACTCATCTCTCATCGGATCGCAGGTCCTCGTGGTCACCGGGATGCATATCACGACCAGCGGCAACTGGGCTAAGCAAATGGTGCCGGTTCCGCGAAGCACTCCGAGCCCGCCGCCCGGTCGGCCCGATACGTTCCACGATAGACCGTGCCCCCTCACCCGGATCGCATTTCGCTCCGCTCCATGCGCTCCGGCCTCTCCCACAGGGGGGACGCGAACGGAGCGGGCGGTCGCGGCGTGACCTCTCTGCTGGCTGGCTTCCCGGCCATCTGCTAATCAGGGGCCGCACATTGCTGGGAATGATCCGCCGATGACGCCGCGATTTCCGTACCGCACCGCCCTCGCCGCCTCCGCGCTGCTGCTGCTCGCAGCTTCTCCCACATCAGCCGCCGACGAGCCCGACTCCGTGCCGAAGGGCGCGGCGGTCACGGTGCTGAAGGCGTCGAAATTCTGCTTCGGCAACATCGTCGAGGTCACAGGCATCGTGCTGCCGCGCGACGAGCAGCAGATCCGGCCGGATCGTTTCGGCTTGAAGGTGGCGGAGGTGAATGCCGATCCCGGCGACACCGTCACCGCGGGCCAGGTGCTGGCGAAACTGACCGATGGCACCAATACCAGCAATGTCACGGCGCCCGTGGCGGGCACGATCTCGGCCTCATCGGCGATCGTCGGCAGCCCGGCCTCCGGCAAGGACGCGCTGTTCTCGATCATCACCAGAAGCGAATACGATCTGGTCGGCATGGTGCCGACCCGCGACATCGCCAAGCTGAAGACCGAGCAGACCGCAAAGCTGCGGATCCTCGGCGCCGGCGACGTCGACGGCAAGGTGCGGCGGATCGCGCCGACCGTCGAGCCGAACAGCCAGCTCGGCCAGGTGTTCGTGGCGATCGGCGGCACCAGGCGGCTGCTGGTGAATTCGAGCGGGCGGGCGCAGATCAAGACCGGGCAGAGCTGCGGCGTCGCGGTGCCGCTGACCGCGATCCTCTACTCCACCGCCGGCACCGTGGTGCAGGTGGTGCGCGGCGGCCGCGTCGAGACGCGGCGGGTCGAGACCGGGTTGATGTCGGCGGGACAGGTCGAGATCCGCGACGGCATCCAGGAAGGCGACATCGTCGTGGCCCGCGCCGGCGCGCTGCTGCGCGAGGGCGACCCGGTGCGGCCGGTGGGGGCAGCCGCGGAGGCGAAGTGAGAGGGGCGAATAGCGAATGGCGAATGGGGAGTAGCGAATAGCGGTTTGTAGCCCGGATGGAGCCAACCGGGCGCGCGTTCGCGCGACCCGTTGGCTCCATCCGGGCTACGAGATGTCCCCTATTCGCTACTCCCCATTCGCTATTCGCGGCATCACCCGCCGAGCTTGATGTCTTCCAGCAGCGAGGACGATACGCTCGGCACCTGCTCGCCTTCGCTCGCGCGGGAGATCGCGACGCGGGTCTTGTTGAACGCGGTCTCGGCCCCGGCCTGGGCGTTGAGGTTTTGGATCAGCTCGGAGACCAGCACGCTGTTGGCGCCCTTTGAGTCGTCGGCGACCTTGCCCGGCGTCGCCGAGCTGAGAACGATGGTGTTCTCCGGCGGGCTGATCGGCGCGAGGCCGTGCGAGAAGGCGCGGAAGCGGCGCTCATAGGGATTGCGTCTGGAGGCATCGAGCACGACGAGCTTGGCCTTGGCGCCGCGCTCCTTCATCGCGTCGAGCACGGACTCGACGCTGACGCCGGTGCGCTTGACGTCGGCTTCCTTCCAGATCGTGGCATCGACCGGGATCATGTAGCTCTCGCGGCCCACCTGCACGCCGTAGCCGCCGAAGAACAGCATCACGACGGTGTCGGGGCGGATCTTGGCCTTCATGCGCTCGACCGCGCGGAACATGTCGTCCCTGGTCGCGTCCTCGACCACGTCGACGTCGAAGCCTTCGCGGCGCAGCGCCGACGACAGCGTGCGGGCATCGTTGATCGGCTGGGCCAGCGGCGCGGCGGCGTCCGGGTAATGGCCGTTGCCGATGATCAGCGCGAGGCGGGAGGTGCCGGCCGGAATGCTGCCGGTCAGCTCGCCGGTCACGGCCTTGTCGCCACCCTTGGCGACATCGAGGGTGCGCTTGTTGAGCGCGGCATGGGCACCGATCGCCAGCGACACCGTGCCGGCCACCGCCACGCAGACGGCGATGGTGCGACGGGAAATCTGAAGCTGCCTAAGGTTCATAGCGTTCCTAGTCCCAATCCTTGTCCCGAAGGCGCTCGAACGAAATCGCGCCAGTTAGTCGCGTCAGTGACGGTCAGGTTTAATGGGGTTGAGCTGTGTGTGCCGTCGATTGATCTCAATTTGCGGCGCCGCAACAAACATTCCCTTAACCCGGACGGCCGGCCGGGGCAACCCGGTTTGCTGCATGCTGCCGCCCGGCACAGGGCATTGACGCCGTTAAGATCCCGTTACGTGATCTCGGTCACATTTGTATTTTGCAGGGATTCATGTAGCTTTCCAAAGGCTTGCGAGTTTGGGGGAGGACCGGAGGAAACACCGTCCGGGGCGGCGGCGTTAACCGGTTCCTTGAGAAAGGGATTCATGAGCCTTCACGAGATCGCCGGGGCCGTGTGCCGGTCGCTGACCGCCAGGAAGGACGGCCCGTCGCTGTACGACGTCTGCGACCCCATCTTGCAGGTCTATCGCGGCGGCGACGCCCATCTCGGGAAGTTCTACCGGACCGCGCTCGGCAATCCGCCGCTGCGTACGCTGCTCCGCCGCACCGGCCTGCCCGCACTGAAGGACCCCGACCGCCTTGCCGGCCTGCGCGCGGCGTTGACCGCGGCGCGCGATAGCGAGGCGCCGGACTGGGCCGCGATCGGCGCCCCCGTCGCGGACCTGATGGACGGCATCGGCGTGCGCCACCCCGCCCCGCCGGCCGCGGCGGCGCCGGGCCGCCCGCCGGCAATGGCCGAGATCGACCGCGTGATCCGCAAGACCGGCGCGCATCTGCTCGCCTCGTTCGGCAGGAACGGCTTCATCCCGACCTATGCCGCCTTCAACCTGATCGGCGATCCCGACCTGGGCGGGCGCGAGATGCTGATGGCGCTGACCGGGCTGAACGCGCGCGGTTACAAGAACTCGACCCTGCTGTTCGGCCTGGCGCGGATCTTCATCGCGCATTCGCCGGCGCGCGCGCTGATCAACCCGGCCTGGCGCGGCATCGCCGAGCCGATGTGGGAGCCGGTGCAGATCCGCCACCGCTCGGCCTATTACGACGCGTTCTTCACCGAGGCGCTGCTCGGCTTCGTCGAGACCGGCCTGGCGTCACCGGTCGAGGCTGGCACGGCGCGGCGCGCGATCGCCGACATGGTGGACTTCTGCCTCAAGACCAGCGCCGAGGAGGTGCCGTCGCATGACGGTTCCACGGTGAAGGTGATCACCGCGCTGGCGCCGGGCCGGCATCCGCGCTTCTCGCGGTTCTTCGCCCAGATCAAGCAGGACCTCGGCTTCGGCATCTATGTGCCGGACTGCGACACCACGGCATGCTCGTTCTCGGCGGCGACCCAAGCCGGCTCCGACGATCCGATCCTCGCGCAGCCGCTGCTCGACTTCTACCGCGGCTACCAGGTGCGCGCGGGCGCCAACGAGCCTGTTGTCACCGTGCCGCTGAACGACAACATCGATTACGAGGGCGGCGTCGTCACCTGGATCGACAATCTCAAGGGCGAGCGGCCCTATGGCAACGACCTCGACCCGACGCTGAACCTCGATATTCTCGAGGTCTCGTTCCGCAACCTCGCCCGCTGGCAGATCATCGAGACGCCGCAGCGGCTGGAGACGGTGCATCGCATCATCGCCTTCCAGAGGAATCTGGTCGAGAGCGGCGCGTTCAGGAATCCGCGCTCGCATATTTATTATTTGCCGGAGCTCTATTCGGCCTATTTCGGCCGCTGCTATGCCGCCTTCATCGCGCTGCCGCTGGCGGCGCAGCGCATCATCGATCCCGGCAACGTGTTCGCGCTGATCCGCGCCCGCGTGCTCGGCTATGTCCAGAGCGAGCTGATCACCCATGAGATGAACCCGTTCGACGCCGCGCTGGCGCTGATGGCGCTGGCGCATCTTAACGCCGAGGTCTCGAGCTTCACGCCGGCGCTGCACTGCATCGTGCAGGGGCTCGGCGAGGGCGGCCGCAAGGGCCCCTACAGAGCCTATGAATGGAACAAGATGAAGACGCCGACGCGCATCCTGGTCGGCGGGCCCGAAGTGACATCGGCGTTCGTGCTGATGGCCCTGGCGCTGGCGCGGAAGCGAATGGCGGGCGAATAGCGAATGGCGAAGAAAGCCACCCCTTCCCTATTCGCAATTCGCCACTCACCATTCGCCCCTGGATGACGCGAAGTTGACACTGGCGGAAACACGACAGCACTGGCAGGGTTGCCCAATTGCCCGCACAATCGTTGGGCACTGACCGATCAACGCCAAAGCCCTTTGAACGACAAGAACCTGGCCGGGAACGCCGATGCTGAAGACGCTGCTCACTGCTGGCCTGCTGCTGTCGCTGCCGACGCTGGCTGTGGCGGCCGACATCACCGGCGTGCCGAAGATCCGCGACGGCGACCAGCTCATGATCGGCAGCGTCAAGATTCGGCTCGGCGGCATCGATGCGCCGTCGACCGACCAGCTCTGCCTCAACACCAAGGGTGAGCGCTGGACCTGCGGCGTCGCCGCGCGCGACGAGCTGATCAAGCATGCCGGCAACAAGAGCTGGACCTGCCACGCCCCCCTGCTCGGTCGACCGCCGCGGCCGCACCGTCGCGCGCTGCGAGGTCGATGGTGAGGACATCCAGAAGTGGATGGTCGCGAATGGTTGGGCGCTGGCCTACACCCGCGTCTCGCATGACTACGAGCCGGACGAGAAGGCCGCGCGCGAGGCAAAAGCCGGGATGTGGCAGGGCGCGTTCATCGCACCGTGGGACTGGCGCGTGCGCAACAAGAAGACCATCGTGCTCGGCGCGGTGAAGCCGCCGGAGGGCGCCAATGCGATCCTGCTCGCCTCCGCCTCCGGGCCGGTTGCGCCCTCGCCCGATTGCACCATCAAGGGCAACGTCAACCGCTCCGGCGAATGCATCTTTCATCAGCCGACCAGCCGCTGGTACGCCAAGATCGAGATGAAGATCTCAAAGGGCACGCGCTGGTTCTGCTCGGTCGAGGAAGCCGAGGCCGCCGGCTGTCGCGAGACACGGCGCTAGCGCGCGCGACGCAGTGATCCGGAAGCGTGTGCCGTGACCGACGTCGAGATCGATCCACCTTCCACGCAGCGGCGCAGCCGCCTCCGGCAAGCGCAGATGCTGCTGCTGTTCGTGCTGGTCATCTATCTGATCGCGGCCTATCTGGTGCTGCCGGCGCTGTGGACGCATTACGAGCACCAGAAGGGCCTTGCCAATCTGCCGATGGTGACGCGTACCGCGCAGGGCATTCCCGGCGATCCGATGAATGTCGGGCTGATCGGCGACACCAGGGACGTGGTCTGCGCCATGCACGAGGCCGGCTGGTTTCCGGCCGATCCGGTGACACTGAAATCCTCGATCGAGATCGTCGGAAGCGTGCTGCTCGATCGCCCCTACAAGGATGCGCCGGTGAGCAGCCTGTTCTATCTCGGCCGCCGCGAGGACCTCGCCTTCGAGCGGCCGGTCGGATCGAGCGCCGATCGCCGCAACCATGTCCGGTTCTGGCGCGTGCTCGACCAGGGTCAGGAGAAGCGCCCGGTGTGGCTCGGTGCCGCGACGCTCGACCGCAGCGTCGGCGTCAGCCATTACACCGGCGCGGTGACCCATCATATCGGACCCGACCTGGACGCCGAGCGTGCGCTGCTCGCCACCGACCTCGAGTCCGCCGGCATGGTCACCGCGAAATATCAGGTGACCGGCATCGGTCCGACCTTCAACGGCCGCAATGGCGGCGGCGATCTCTATTACACCGATGGCGAGATCTGGGTGCTGCGGCTGGTCGAGGCCTGCAATAAGAACCACGGCGCGGTCGCGCAGATCCCGAGTCCCGCCGCGACCGAATTCAAGGACCAGATCTGGCGCGCGGTCGTGGAGTCGATCGGCAAATAGGCCGCTGCTACCCGGTTTTGGAAATGCTGGATTGCTCCGTCCGGCTCGCAATCGAAGCCGCAATGGAATATTGTCCCCGCTCGACCCCTCACACGCATGATTTGCGTTGCTTTACCCAAAAGGAACAGGACGATGACCGTTCGCGCGGGCCGGGAATTTCTGGCCATCCCCGGGCCCACCACGATGCCCGATCAGGTGCTGCAGGCGATGCACCGCCCAGCGCTCGACATCTACTCCAGCGAGATGCTCGAACTGACCGACGGCCTGCTGCGCGATCTCTCGAACCTGTTCGCGACCAAAGGCAAGTCCTACATCTACATCGCCAACGGCCACGGCGCCTGGGAAGCCACGCTCTCCAACGTGCTGTCGCGCGGCGACAAGGTGCTGGTGCTCGAAAGCGGGCGCTTCGCGATCGGCTGGGGCCAGGCCGCGGCCGCGATGGGCGCCGATGTCGAGGTGCTGAAGGGCGACTGGCGCCGCGCGATCCGCCCGGCCGAGGTCGAGGAGCGGCTGCGGCGCGACAAGGAGCACGCGATCAAGGCGATCCTCGCGGTGCAGGTCGATACTGCCTCCGGCGCCTATAACGACATCGAGGCGATCGGCAGGGCGATCAAGGCCGCCGGCCATCCCGCACTGTTCATGGTCGACACCGTCGCCTCGCTCGGCTGCATGCCGTTCGAGATGGACAAATGGTATGTCGACGTCGCGATGTCTGGCTCGCAGAAGGGCCTGATGACGCCGCCCGGCCTCGGCTTCGTCGCCGCCAGCGACCGCGCCTGGGACGCGCACAAGAAGGCCGATCTGCGCACGCCCTATTGGGACTGGACCGAGCGCGAAGGCTCTGAGCACTACCGCAAATATGCCGGCACCGCGCCGGTGCATCTGTTGTTCGCCTTGCGCGAGGCGATCAACATGCTGCACGCCGAAGGCCTGGAGAACGCCTTCGAACGGCACCGCCTGCTCGGCGAAGCGGTGCGCCGCGCGGTTGCGGTCTGGGGCGAGGGCCAGGTGCTCGGCTTCAACATCGCCGAGCCCACCGAGCGCTCCAACACGGTGACGACGGTGACCGTGAAGGGCGCCGACCCCGCCGCGATCCAGCGCTACGCCAAGGAGAAATGCGGCGTGGTGCTCGGCACCGGCATCGGCGATCTGCAGGGCCAGGCCTTCCGCATCGCGCATATGGGCCACGTCAACGCGCCGATGATCCTCGGCACGCTCGGCGTCATCGAGGTCGCACTCACCGCGCTGAACATCCCGCACGGCAAGGCCGGCGCCGACGCCGCCATCCAATGGCTCGGCGAGAACGTGAAGGCGTAAGGCCAAGGGATCGATGACTCGCATCTCAAACCCGTCATCCTGAGGAGGCCGCGGAGCGGCCGTCTCGAAGGATCGACGGCCCGGCTGACGCCGCGAGCGAATCGGAGTACGCCGGGATATCCGGGCCGTGCATCCTTCGAGACGCGCGCAAGCGCGCGCTCCTCAGGATGACGGGACGTCTTTCACGATGTGACAAGAGGCATCCAACGCGTGCTTGCTACTTGGCCGTCGCGACGTATGCTTGATTCAAGCGTACGCGAGCCAGAACCAACGCCATGGGCATCTACGTCTACATGCTTCGCTGCGCCGACAACTGTCGGCAGTGCAACGGGCGACGATCTCACGCCGCGCATCGAACAGCACAATGCGGGTGCGTTCCCCGGCTACACCTACAATCGCCGGCCGGTGGTTCTCGTCTGGTCGGAGTATTTCGACCGTATCACCGACGGCATCGCTGCGGAGCGCCAGATCAAGGGCTGGAACCGGGCGAAGAAAGAAGCGCTGATCAAATCGGATTGGGACACAATCAGCCAACTGGCGCGTCGTCGCAGCGCAACTGCTTCCCCGTCATCCTGAGGAGGCCGCAGAGCGGCCGTCTCGAAGGATCGACGGCCACGCTCCCGCGGCGAGTGAATCGGAGTACGCCGGGATATCCGGGCCGTGCATCCTTCGAGACGCCGCGCGTTGCGCGGCTCCTCAGGATGACGGGCCGAGGGAGACGCAACAAGGCCTAGCCACGACTTATTGAGCAGGCACTTCCACTTTTCGGCGCCGCGGATTTCCGCTTTACTGCCGGCAACAGCCGGGCACTGATCCCTGCAGCACAATAAAATGGAGGGATCGCTTGGCATCGGTGGGATTGCGCGGCCTGGTCAAGCGGTTTGGATCGTTCGTCGCGGTTGATGACGTCTCGCTCAAGATTGATCACGGCCAGCTGGTCTGCCTGCTCGGGCCGTCCGGCTGCGGCAAGACCACGACGCTGCGGCTGATCGCGGGCTTCCTCGAACCATCGGACGGCGAGATCCGCGTCGGCGACCGCGTGGTGTCCTCGAAGGCCCGCACGCTGCCGCCCGAGCAGCGCAACATGTCGATGATCTTCCAGAGCTACGCGCTGTGGCCGCACATGACGGTGGCCGAGAACATCGTCTATGGTTTGCGACTGCGCAAACTGGATCGCGACAGCATCGCCAAGAAACTCGCCGCGATCCTGGCGACGACCAAGTTGGAACCGCTGGCGCAGCGCTATCCCGGCGAACTGTCCGGCGGCCAGCAGCAACGCGTCGCGCTGGCGCGTGCGCTGATCGTCGGCCCGGAGACGCTGCTGCTCGACGAGCCCCTGTCCAATCTCGACGCCAATCTGCGCGAGGAGATGCGGTTCGAAATCCGTCGCCTGCATGACCAATATCGCTACACCACCGTCTACGTCACCCACGACCAGTCCGAGGCGATGACGACGGCCGACCTGATCGCGGTGATGAATGCCGGCAAGATCGACCAGCTCGGCAGCCCCGAAGACATCTATGCGCGGCCGGAATCCGAATTCGTCGCGCGCTTCATCGGCGCCGCCAATGTGATCAGGGGTATCGCGCGCGACGCGACCCATGTCGAGTTCGCGGGTGCCGTGCTCGAGGTGGTCGGCGCAAAATTAACCGCTGGCCAGAGCGCGCCGATCGCGATCCGCCAGCATGAGATCCAGCTCTCGACGCGCCCGCCCGCCGCCGCGCCAAACACGCTCAAGGCCGTCGTGACACGCCAGGTCTATCTCGGCATGAACCGCGACACCATGGTGGAAACCGCTGACGGCACCTCGCTGCGGGTGACCACGCCGACGGAGACCGCCGTCGAGAAGGGCCGCGAGGTCTGGCTGACATTGCCTCCCGAGCGCTGCCGCGCGCTCAAGCGATAACAACAAGAAACGGGCGAGGCGATGCGCAGACCGCTTTCCACGCGCGATGTCCTAAAGGCTCTGCGGCACTTGCCGCCGGCACGGTGTTCGCCTCGCCGGCGCGTGCCGCCCAGGCCGAGGGCAATTACGTGACCGAAGAGAGCAAGACGCGCGATGCGCGGTTGTTTCGGGTGTGAGCCATGAGGTCGCGCCATACCCACCCTCGTCATTCCGGGGCGCGCGCAGCGCGAGCCCGGAATCCATTTCTGAGCTTGCGCCTGTGGCCCGATGGATTCCGGGCTCATCGCTTCGCGATGCCCCGGAATGACGGGGAGGGAGTCTTGACATGACGACCACCACCTCCCTATCCCCCAAACCCCGCATCGACTGGACACGTCCGGTGCTATGGCTGTTCGCCGCGGTGCTGATCCTCCTCATCCTGCTGCCGCTGTCCTGGCTCGCGGTATTCGCCTTCACCGACAAGAACCGGCATCCGACGCTTGCAAACTTCGTCACGCTGTTCAGCAATCCCGATTTCCTCGATCCGCTGCTGACCACCGCCGTCATCGCCACCGCCTCGGCGCTGATCTGCTGCATCGTCGCTGCGCCGCTGAGCTGGCTGGTGTCGCGCACCGACATGCCGGGCCGGCAGACCATCCGCGCGCTGGTGACGGCCTCGTTCGTGACGCCGCCGTTCCTCGGCGCGGTCGCCTGGGAATTGCTGGCGGCGCCGAATTCGGGGCTCCTGAACCAGCTCTACCGGCTGTTCGCCGGCGAAGACGCCGATGCGCTGTTCAACATCTACTCGATGACCGGGATCATCTTCGTGATCTCCTGCTACACCTTCCCGTTCGTATTCGTGCTGGTGGCCAATGCGCTCGACACCATGCCGGGCGAGCTGGAAGACGCCTCAGCGATCCTCGGCGGCAATGCCTGGACCACCGCGCGGCGGGTGACGATTCCGCTCGCGCTGCCTGCGCTGGTCGCAGGCGCACTGATCGCCTTCCTGCAGGCAATGACGCTGTTCGGCTCGCCCGCGATCCTGGCGCTGCCGGCCGGCTTCCACACCATGACCACCAAGATCTGGAGCCTGTTCCAGTATCCGCCGAAGCTCGAACTCGCGGCCGCCGCCGCGGTGCCGCTGCTGGTGCTGACCATCCTGCTGTTGCAGGGCCAGAAGGCGCTGCTCGGCCGCCGCGGCTATTCGGTGATCGGTGGCAAATATGGCGCGCCGCGACGCGTGGAACTGCGCGGCTGGCGCTGGGCCGCGCTCGGCTTCTGCCTGCTGGTGCTGCTCAATCCGGTCTTCCTGCCCTATCTCGCGCTGCTCAACGCCGCGTTCTCGCCGAACGCCACCACGCTGGTGACGCCGTCCACGGCGACGCTGCACAACATCGTCTTCGTGTTCACCGAACTGTCGTCGACCCAGCTCGCGCTGAAGAACACCGTCATTCTCGGCACCGCGACCGCGACCATGGGCACCATTCTTGCGCTGGTGATCGCCTATGTCACGACGCGCAGGGTGATCGCCGGCCACCGTGTGCTCGGCTTCCTCGCCACCGCGCCGGTCGCGGTGCCCGGCATCGTGCTCGGCGTCGGGCTGTTCCTGAGCTACACGCGACCGCCCTTCGTGCTCTACGGCACGCTGTGGATCCTGCTGCTGGCGTTCCTCACCATCAATCTGCCCTCGGCCTACCAGCAATTGCAGGCGGCATTCGCGACCATTCATCCCGAGCTCGAGGAAGCCAGCCGCATCCTCGGCGCGACGCGGCTGCAGGCGCTGCGCCAGATCACGGCGCCGCTGCTGCGCACCGGCGTGATCGCGACCTGGTGCTTCATCTTCATCGGCGTGATGCGGGAACTGTCGGCCGCGATCGTGCTGTTCACCTCGCAGACGAAGGTGCTGTCGGTCCTGATCTACGATCTCAACGAAGGCGGCGACCTCGCCGCGATCGCGGTGCTCGGCATCGCGATGCTGGTGATCACCTTCGCCGTGGTGCTGGCGGTGAACCGGATCCCGATGTCCGGCGGCAATGCGGGTGCTAAGCTGCGGAACGGGTAGTTCGATCCATCCACATCGTCATTGCGAGGAGCGAAGCGACGAAGCAATCCATCTATCCATTCGGGGAAGGATGGATTGCTTCGCTCCGCTCGCAATGACGGGGATGGAGCGCAGCAACCCAATGAGCCCCAACCATCTGGCAATCGCCACATTCATCCCGATATAGTGCGGAACCCCGCATTATGAGGATCGAGTGACCAAATCCGCCACCACGACACCGCCCCCCGTCGCGCCGCGCCGGCCGCATTCCTTCACCACCCACGGCATCACGGTGACCGACGACTACGCGTGGATCAAGGATCCGAAGTGGCAGGAGGTGCTGCGCGATCCCTCGATCCTCGATCCCGATATCCGGAATTATCTCGAAGCCGAGAACGGCTACACCGACAGCCTGCTCGGCCATACCGACGCGTTGCAGAAGCGACTGGTCAAGGAGATGCGCGGGCGGATCAAGGAGGATGATTCCAGCGTTCCGTCGCCGGACGGCCCGTTCGCCTATTTCAGGAAATTCCGCGAGGGCGGTCAGCACGAGCTGTACTGCCGCACGCCGCGCGACGGCGGCGAGGCGCATGTCGTGCTCGACGGCGACGCGCTGGCAAAGGACCACAAATACTTCAAGTTCGGCGGCAGCCGGCATTCCAACGACCACCGGCTGCATGCCTGGAGTGCCGACACCAAGGGCTCCGAGTATTTCTCGATCCGCGTGCGCGACTGGGCCACCGGCGGCGATCTCGACGACCTCGTCGAGGAGACCGACGGCGGCGTGGTCTGGGCCTCAGATTCCAAGAGCTTCTTCTACGTCAAGCTCGACGACAATCACCGGCCGATGCAGGTGTGGCGCCACAGGCTCGGCACCAGGCAGGCCGACGACACCCTGATCTATGAGGAGCAGGATCCCGGCTGGTTCACCCATCTGCACGAGAGCGCCAGCGGCCGCTTCTGCGTGATCGCCGGCGGTGATCACGAAACCTCGGAGCAGCGGCTGATCGACCTTTCCAATCCCGACGCACCGCCGCGCCTGGTCGCGGCGCGCGAGGACGGTGTGCAATATTCGATCGCCGACCGCGGCGACGAGCTGTTCATCCTGACCAATGCCGACGACGCCATCGACTTCAAGGTCGTCACCGCGCCGCTCGCCACGCCCGAGCGCGCCAACTGGCGCGACCTGATCCCTTATCGAGAAGGTGTTTATGTGCTCGACGTCGAGCTCTATGCCGGCCACATGGTGCGGCTGGAGCGCGCCAACGCGCTGCCGGCGATCATCATCCGCGACCTCAGGACGGGCGAGGAGCACGCCATCGCCTTCGACGAGGCGGCCTATTCGCTCGACACCATGGGCGGCTACGAGTTCGACACCACCAATCTGCGCTTTGCCTATTCGTCGATGACGACGCCGTCGGAGGTCTACGACTACGACATGGCGACGCGGACACGGGTGTTGCGCAAGCGCCAGGAGATTCCGTCCGGCCACAACCCGGCGGATTATGTCACCACGCGCATCATGGCGACCTCGCATGACGGCGCGCAGGTGCCGGTCTCGATCCTGCATCGCAAGGATTTCGTGCGCGACGGCAAGGCGCCGCTGCTGCTCTATGGCTACGGCTCCTACGGCATGGCGATGCCGGCGTCGTTTGCGGCGAACCGGCTGTCGCTGGTCGACCGCGGCTTCGTCTATGCGATCGCGCATATCCGCGGCGGCGCCGACAAGGGCTGGGGCTGGTATCTCGACGGCAAGCGCGAGAAGAAGACCAATACGTTCGACGATTTCGCCGCCGCCGGGCGGGCGCTGATCGCGGCGAAGTACACCGGCGAGAAACGCATCGTCGGCCATGGCGGCTCGGCGGGCGGCATGCTGATGGGCGCGGTCGCCAACCGCGCCGGCGAACTGTTTGCCGGTATCGTCGCCGAGGTGCCGTTCGTCGACGTGCTCAACACCATGCTCGACGACACGCTGCCGCTGACGCCGCCGGAATGGCCGGAATGGGGCAACCCGATCGAGAGCGAGACGGATTTCCGCACCATCCTGTCCTATTCGCCCTACGACAATGTCGCAGCGAAGGATTATCCGGCGATCCTGGCGATGGGCGGGCTCACCGACCCGCGCGTGACCTATTGGGAGCCGGCGAAATGGATCGCGCGGCTGCGCGCCACCATGCGCGGCGGCGGCCCGGTCTTGCTGCGCACCAACATGGGCGCCGGCCACGGCGGCGCCTCCGGCCGCTTCAACCGGCTCGACGAGGTCGCGATCGTCTACGCGTTCGCACTGTGGGCGGTGGGAATGGCTGAGAGGGCGGAGGTGTAACAAAGGTCCCTCCCATCGTCGTCCTGGCGAAGGCCAGGACCCATAACCACAGGGAGGAGTTTGGTGAAGACCGCCTGTTGCGTGCTGTGGTACCGCGACCTCCGCGCTCGATAGATCACGCGGTATGGGTCCCGGCCTTCGCCGGGACGACGGCGGAGGGTGCGGCGGCGTCTACCGTCCCTTCGCCTTCCGCCACGCCGCAAAATCCGTCAGCGTCTGCTCGTCGGTCGCGGGATAAAGACCGAAGATGCCGCGGCCGTTCTGGACCTGCTCGGTGACGAAATCCTCGAACGCGGTCATCTCGAAGGTCTCGGCCGCGATCTCGTCGGCGAGATGCGCCGGAATCACGATGACGCCGTCGCTGTCGCCGAGGATCACGTCGCCGGGAAACACCGGCGCGTCGCCGCAGCCGATCGGCACGTTGATCTCGATCGCCTGGTGCAGGGTCAGATTGGTCGGCGCGCTCGGGCGGTGATGAAACGCGGGGAAGCCGAGCCGCGCGATCTCGGCCGAATCGCGGAAGCCGCCATCGGTGACGACGCCGGCACAGCCGCGCTTCATCAGCCGCGTCACCAGGATCGCGCCGGCAGAGGCTGCGCGCGCATCCTTGCGGCTGTCCATGACAAGCACCGCGCCCGGCGGGCAGTCTTCGATCGCCTTGCGCTGCGGATGCGCGCGGTCGCGGAACACCTCGATCGTATTGAGGTCTTCGCGCGCCGGCATGTAGCGCAGCGTGAAGGCCTCGCCGACCATGGTCGGCTGATCCGGACCGAGAGGGTGAACATCCTGGATCATCTGGATGCGCAAGCCGCGCTTGAACAGCGCGGTCGCGACGGTGGCGGTGGAGACGGATTTCAGCCTGTTGCGGGTGGCGTCGCTGAGTTTTGGCATGGGTGCTCCTTCGTCATTCCGGGGCGCGCGCAGCGCGAGCCCGGAATCCATCGAGCCGCATGCGCCGTGGAGAAATGGGTTCCGGGTTCATGCTTCGCATGCCCCGGAACGACGGTTCAGTAGATCGACGGCTCGCCGACCGGCTTGCCGAACCCGGTCTCGAGGAAATCGAAGTCGCAGCCCTCATTGGCCTGCTTGATGTGCTTGGAGAACATCCAGCCATAGCCGCGCTCGAAGCGCTTCTCCGGCTGCTTCCATTCGGCGCGGCGCCTGGCGAGTTCCGCCTCGGGCACATCGAGATTGATGATGCGGGCAGCGACGTCGAGCGTGATGCGGTCGCCGTTCTTCACCAGCGCGAGCGGGCCGCCGATATAGGATTCCGGCGAGACGTGCAGGATGCAGGCGCCATAGCTGGTGCCGCTCATCCGCGCATCCGACAGCCGCACCATGTCGCGCACGCCCTGCTTCACGAGCTTGGTCGGGATCGGCAGCATGCCCCATTCCGGCATCCCCGGGCCGCCCTGCGGCCCGGCATTGCGCAGGATCAGGACATGATCGGCCGTGACGTCGAGATCGGGATCGTCGACCGCCTGCTTCATCGACGGATAATCGTCGAACACCAGCGCCGGCCCGGTATGCTTGAGGAAGCGCGGATCGCAGGCGGACGGCTTGATGACGCAACCGTCGGGCGCGAGATTGCCCTTCAGCACCGCGAGCGCACCCTCCTTGTAGATCGGGTTCTCGACCGTCCGGATCACGTCGTCATTGTGGACCTCGGCGCCGTCGATGTTCTCGCCGAGCGTCTTGCCTGTGACGGTCATGCAATCGAGATGCAGATGCGGCTTGATCCGGTTCATCAGGCCGGGCAGTCCGCCGGCGTAGAAGAAATCCTCCATCAGATAGTGGTCGCCGCTCGGCCGCACATTGGCGATCACCGGCACCTTGCGGCTCGCGATCTCGAAATCATCGAGCGAGATGTCCTGGCCGGCGCGGCGCGCCTGCGCAATGAGGTGAATGATGGCGTTGGTCGAGCAGCCCATCGCCATCGCGACCGCGATCGCGTTCTCGAAGGCTTTGCGGCTCTGGACCTTCTGCGGGGTGAGATCCTCCCACACCATCTCGACGATGCGGCGGCCGGCCTCGGAGCTCATGCGGATGTGGTTGGCGTCGGCGGCGGGGATCGACGAAGCACCCGGCAGCGTCATGCCGATGGCTTCGGCGATCGCGGTCATGGTCGAGGCCGTGCCCATGGTCATGCAGGTGCCGTAGCTGCGGGCGATGCCGGCCTCCATGTCGACCCAGTCCTTGTCGGAGATCTTCCCCGCACGCCGCTCGTCCCAGTACTTCCAGGCATCCGAGCCGGAGCCGAGCGTCTTGCCCTTCCAGTTGCCGCGCAACATCGGCCCCGCCGGCAGATAGATCGCCGGCAGGTTCATGCTGGTAGCGCCGAGCAAGAGCCCTGGCGTGGTCTTGTCGCAGCCGCCCATCAGCACCACGCCGTCGACCGGATGGCCGCGCAGCAGCTCCTCGGCATCCATCGCCAGCATGTTGCGGTAGAGCATCGTGGTCGGCTTCAACAGCGATTCCGACAGCGACAGCGCCGGCAGCTCCAGCGGAAAGCCGCCGGCCATCAGCACGCCACGCTTGACGTCGTCGACCCGGCTCTTGAAGTGCATGTGGCAGGGCTGCGCGTCCGACCAGGTGTTGATGATCGCGATCACCGGCCGGTCGCGCCATTCCTCCGGCGCGTAGCCCATCTGCATCGCGCGCGAACGATGTCCGAAGGCTCTGAGATCGTCGGGCGCAAACCAGCGTGCGCTGCGCAATTGATCCGGGGTCTTGTTCTGTTTCGTCATCGCCATGTCTCGATGCCATGTGTCTCGACTGTGCTCGCGCGCGGTCACGGCGCGCGTAGGCCCTGCGCCACGCATATACAGGATTTCCGGAGGTGTCGTCCCGCGCCAGGCGCAGACGTGCCGTTCGCCGAACGTGCGCTGCACAAACTCGGCGATATGACAATCAGGGCAAAACCGGCTTGGGCTTACTTCTGCTGCGCCGTCATCACGATGCGAACCAGATCGGCGGCGTTGCGCGCACCGAGCTTCTTCATGATGTTGGCGCGGTGATCTTCGATCGTGCGCGGGCTGATGCCGAGATGGCGTCCCGCCTCCTTGTTGGAGGCGCCGGCGGTGAATTGCTCGAGCACCTCGCGCTCGCGGCGGGTCAGCGGCTCGCGGCCCGGGAAGTGCAGCGCGGCGATGCGCGAGGCCGAGGTCTCGGCCTGCCGCCTGGTGTAGGCGTCGATCGCCTCATTCAAGCGGCTGACGATCTCATTGCCGCGGAACGGCTTCTCGATGAAATCGAGCGCGCCGTTCTTGATGGCGCTGACCGCCATCTGAATGTCGCCCTGACCGGAGATCATGAAGATCGGCGCCGGGTAGTCCTCGCCGTGCAGCTCCCGCAGGATATCGAGGCCGGATTTGCCGGGAATGTGGACGTCGAGCAGGATGCAGGCCGGGGTCCGGCTGCGCGCCACCGCGAGCAGCGCTGCACCGTCCGCAAAGCAGATCACCTTGTAGCCGGCGGTCGACAGGACCACGGAAAGCGTCTCGCGGACGGCGGGATCGTCGTCGACTACAAAGATTTCCCCGCGAGGAGCGCCATTCTCAACCATATGCATCGTCCATCAGTGGTGAAGCGTGCTGCCAGTCTGCACAAGACCTAACTCGACCATCTCGATCAATGGACCCGTATTTGTACGGGACGTCCGCTTAACGCACAAGTAGCACCGCGTTCCCTAAAACCGGGGGCAGTGGAGAAACATGCATGGAAAATGCAGCGGTGGACGGCGTTGCAATGTGCCTGGACGAGGGCAGTGATCCCTACAATCTGATCGTGACCGAGCTGGTCGCGCTGATCGGCCACGTCCAGGCGAGCCTGCGGCTGATCGAAGCCGCGATGGCGCGCGAGGCCCTGCTGGCCGAGCAGGACGGTGCTGCCGATATCGTCGTCCTTGACGACGTCACCCCGCGCTATGTCGCAGCCTCGACCGCCCTAAAGGCCAGCGGCACCGGCCTTGGCGCGGCACTCGACCGGCTGCGCGATTCAGGCGTGCCGAGACGCCTCCTGAACTGATGCCGGGCCGGCCAGCGCCGCTTCGTGGCATCGCGTAAAGTCGTCCCCAAGCCCGGATCATGTCTTCTTGAGGGTCAGGCCTTGAGCGTCAGGCTCTGGCCCGCTCTTCGTCGGCGGCCGAGCGCCGCTTGCTCGGCTTGCCCTTGAGGAAGCTGATGTCCATCTCGGTGCCGTTGACGCGGACCAGCTCGCAGCGGCGATAGGCAAGCCCGGTCGAGGACAGCAGCAGGAAGAACTCCTTCAGATTGAGCCCCTGAATGGAACCCTCGACCGTCAGCGACGCGTCGTTGTCGGAGATGGCGTTGAGCTGGCAATCGCGCCGCCAGGTTCCGTCGATGGCCATGATGCAGACATCGACGCCCCGGCTGAAGGTGACCCGCTCAACGGATTTGCCGTCCTCGGTCATCGCTCAATATCCGACCGCCATGGCCGGCCTCGGCATCGCAAGCGCCGGGCGCACGTCGCTCGGGCGGTACAGGCCACGGCGCTCGGGTATCGGCTTGAACGTGTCGGTGAGACCGACCACGGTTTCGGCGGCGCCGAGCACCAGGAAGCCGTCGGCCTCCATCTGCCGGGCAAGGCGGTTGAAGATGTTGATCTTGGTGTCCTGGTCGAAATAGATCAGCACGTTGCGGCAGAAGATCACGTCGAAGGTGCCGAGCTGGGAGAAATCGTGCAGCAGATTGAGCTGACGATGCTGCACCATCGAGCGCAACTCCGCATTGATCTGCCAGAGCTCACCCGACTGCTTGAAGTATTTGACCAGCAGCTGGATCGGCAACCCGCGCTGCACCTCGAACTGGCTGTAGATGCCGGCCTTCGATTTCTCCAGCACCTCCTGCGACAGATCGGTCGCGATGATCTCGACCCGCCAGCCCGCGAGCGCGGCGCCCATCTCCTTCAGGCACATCGCAAGCGAATAGGGCTCCTGGCCGGTCGAACCGGCGGCGCACCAGATCCGGACGCTGCGGCGCGCGGCGCGCGCCTTCAGCACGTCGGGCATGATGGTGTCGCGGAAATGGTCGAACGGCACCTTGTCGCGGAAGAAGAAGGTCTCGTTGGTGGTCATGGCTTCGACCACCTGGACGGTGTGGGTGGACGAGCCGGCCCGGATCTTGGCGACCAGGTCGGGGATGCCGGACAGGCCGCTCTTGCGCGCCAGCGGCAACAGGCGGCTCTCGATCAGATACTGCTTGTCCGCAGACAGATCGAGACCGGAATGGTCTTTCAGGAGCTTACGCAGATACTCGTAGTCGGGGGGCGTCACGGGAGCCTCGCAAGGGCAAAGAGTGAAACTGGGTGTCAGGCTTCGGCCGACGCATCGAGCGCCAGCAGACCCACTTCCTGGAATTTCGCGATCACGATGTCCTTGTCGAACGGCTTCATGATGTACTCATTGGCGCCGGCATGCAGCGCGCGCGAGATATGGTCGATGCCGTTCTCGGTGGTGCAGAACACCACTTTCGGTGCGTCACCGCCGGGCATGCGGCGGAGCTGCACGAGGAATTCGAAGCCGTCCATCACCGGCATGTTCCAGTCGAGCAGCACGGCGTCCGGCAGGGCGCGCTTGCAGGCCTCGAGCGCGACCGCGCCGTCCTCGGCCTCGATGACGGTGAACTCCATTCCTTCGAGGATGCGGCGCGCGATCTTTCGCACCACACCGGAATCGTCGACGACAAGACATGTCTTCATGGGTTGGCCTCCTTTGTAGAATCCGCCGTCTGTGCGGCGGAGCGTTACGCTGCAGCAGCTGTTTTGGGCACCAGTTCGAGCACGCGATCGACATCGAGGACGACCATGAGCTGGCCGTCGAGGCGGTGGACGCCGCCGGCGAGCTTGGCCATGCGGGGATCGAGGTTGACCGGATTGTCCTCGCGGCCGTCATCGGGCAGCCGCAGCACCTCGCCGATCTGGTCGATCAGCAGGCCATAGGATTCGCCGCGCTGGTCGACGCCGACCGCCATCGGCGGCTGGCCGTCATCGGCCTTCGGCAGCCCGAGCCGGGCGCGCATGTCGACCACGGTGACGATGCGGCCGCGCAGGTTGAGCACGCCGGCGATCTCGCTGGACGACAGCGGCACCCGCGTCAGCCGCTCCGGCATGAACACGTCCTGGACGCGCGAGATCGGCAGTCCGAACAGCTGGCCGCCGATGACGGCGGTGACGTATTCGGCGACCGCGCCTTCAGTTGTCTCGGTCTTGCTGGTCATTGGTGTGTTTCCCTCAAGCGGCCCGCCGCATCTCGGCGGTCTGCTCTTTCAGCGCCGCGATCAGCCCGGGACGGTCGAATTTTGCCACGTAGTCGTGGAAGCCGGCCTGCCGGCCGCGCTCGATCGCCGCCGGAGACACCATCGCCGACAGCGCGATGATCGGCAGCTGGTTCAGATTGTGGTCAGATCGGATGTTCTCGGCGAACTCAAAACCGTTCATCTCGGGCATCTCGATATCGGTCAGCACGACGTCGAACGCCTGCCCCGAGCGCAGCGCGGCAAGGCCCTCCTGGGCATTCGGCGCGGTCCTGACCTTGTAGCCGGCGGCCTTCAAGACCGGCGCCAGCATGTTGCGGAAGAACGCCGAGTCGTCGACCAGCAGCACCGACTGTGCCGAGGCCGACGGGCGCATCTCCTTGCGCGAGAACCAGTCGGCGAACGCCATCGGCAGGAAGTGGCCGACGTCGATTACCTCGGTGGCCTGGCCCTTGATCACGGCCGAGCCCAGAATGCCGTCCTGGGAGCCGGCGACCTCGATATTGAGCCGCTCCTCGACGATGTCGATGATCTCGTCGACCACGAGCCCCATCGAGCGGCCGTCATCGGCGAACACCAGGATCGGCTGCGCGCCCTGGCTCTGCACCTCGACCCCGGCCATCTGCACCAGCGGCATCAGCTGCTCGCGGTACTGCACCATGTAGCGGCCGTTGCTGAGCTCGATCTTGTCGGTTGCGATCTCCTCCAGCCGCGTGACGAGGCCGAGCGGCACCGCCTTGGGCTGCGAGGAGCCGGCGCGGAACACCAGCAGCGAAGTCAGCTGCTCGCCGCTTGCGGCGTGGGCATTGGCGCTGTCGTCGGCCATGTCATGGGCCGAGGAACCGGAGGCGCCCAAGGCCTTGGCAATTCCGTTGGGGTCGATGATCATGATCACGGCGCCATCGCCCAAAATGGTGTTGCCGGAGAACATGTCGATGTGCCGCAGTTTGGTGGACATCGGCTTGACCACGATCTCCTCGGTGTGGAACACGCCGTCGACCACGATGCCGAAGGTCTGGCTGCCGACTTGCGTGACCACGATGAAGCCGTTCTCGGCATCTGACGTGGTGGCGCCGTCGTCGATCTTCAGCAGCTTCTTGAGATGGATCAGCGGCAAGAGCTTGTTGCGCAGCCGCAGGACCGCGGTGTCCTTGATCCGCTCGATGCGGTGCTCGGAGTTGGCGCGGGCCCGCACCAGCTCGACCACGGAGAGCTGCGGGATCGCAAAACGGTCGCCGCCGGCTTCGACGATCAGCGCGGAGACGATCGCCAAGGTCAGCGGGATCTTGATGGTAACACTGGCGCCCTCGCCGGCCACGCTCTTGATGTCGATGGTGCCGCCGATCTGGTCGATATTGGTGCGCACCACGTCCATGCCGACGCCGCGGCCGGACACCGAGGTCACCTGCGCTGCGGTCGAGAAGCCCGGCGCGAAGATGAACTTGTGGATCTGGGCTTCGGTCATCTTCTCGAGCTCGGCCTCGGTGACGAGGCCGTTCTGGAGCGCCTTGGCCTTGATCCGCTCGGTGTTGAGGCCTCTGCCATTGTCGGCGATGCAGATGATGATGTGGCCGCCTTCGTGATAGGCGGAGAGGCGAATGGTGCCCTGCTCCGGCTTGCCGGCGGCGAGGCGCTCGGCGGTGGTCTCCAGCCCATGGTCGGCGGAGTTGCGCACCATGTGCGTCAGCGGATCCTTGATCAGGTCGAGCACCTGGCGGTCGAGCTCGGTGTCGGCGCCGTGCATCTCCAGCTCGATCTGCTTGCCGAGTTCGCCGGAGAGGTCGCGGACGATGCGCGGCAGCTTCTGCCAGGCATTGCCGATCGGCTGCATCCGCGTCTTCATGACGCCCTCCTGCAGCTCGGCGGTGACGTTGGAGAGCCGCTGCAGCGGCACCTTGAACTCGGTGTCCTCGTTGCGCCTGCTAATCTCCAGCAGCTGGTTGCGGGTCAAGACCAGCTCGGAGACCATGGTCATCAAATGTTCGAGGGTGTCGACATTGACCCGGATCGACTGGTTGGCGATCTTGTCGCCTTCCTGGACGTCGGTCTCGGCGGCCGCCTTGCGGGCCGGCTTCTTTGCGGCTTCCGCGGGCTCGGCGACAGGTGCCGCGGCCACCGGCTTGGCAACCGGCGCCGATGCGGGTGCAGTCACTTCGGTCTCGGTCTCGCGGAAGGCGCGCTCGAGCTCGTCGAGCGAGACCTCGCCCGGACGCAAGGGGCGCTCCAGCGTCTGCACCACCAGCGTGCCTTCGGTCATTGCCGCCTGCACCGACGGGGCGTCGACCACCGGCACATCTTCTTCGGCGACATCAGCAGCCGCCATTGCGGCCATGCCGCGATCGACCATGGCCTCGAGCTGATCGATCAGGTCGCGGTCATTGCCTTCAGGCTCGGCTTCGGTTGCCTCGAGCCCGGCCAGAATCTCCTTGATGCGGTCGATCGAGGACAGGATCAGCGTCACGGCTTCGGCCTTCACCGGCATGCCGTCGCGGAATTTGCCCATCAAGGTCTCGCCGGCATGCGCCAGCGCTTCCAGCCGCGGCAGTCCGAGGAAGCCGCAGGTCCCCTTGATGGTGTGCACAAGGCGGAAGATATTATCCAGGATCTTTGCGTTGTTCGGATCCTGCTCGAACTGCACCAGCTGGTTGTCGACCGTATCCAGGCTCTCGCTGCTCTCCGTCAGGAACTCGCGCAACAGATCGTCCATGAATAGGTCCCCTCAAGGTGCTACGGAACGCTCGCCTCGCATCGATAACTTGGCCGGCTTCACAGCGACGTTAATTTTGCCGTCCGTGCAAATACGGACGATGAAGCGCTTCAAGCGACGATGCACATCACGACCAATCTCACCGGACAGGCCCTTACCACCCCGACGGGAAAGAGCCCGTTCCACCGGTCATCGCAATTTGAATCAAATGGAATCACGGTCCCGCTAAGCCGAGCGAAACGTTTGCGGCGCCGACATTCGCCGGCATCAAACGCGATCGCCTGCTGGTTGAAGCCGGCGGGATGGTTAAGCGCGGCTAAAACAAAGGCGGCGGAGTTTCCTCCGCCGCCTCGATACCAGTTGTCTGTTGCGGCTACGCTTAGCGGAGCAGCTGCAGAACGCTCTGCTGCGACTGGTTGGCCAGCGCCAGCGCGGACACCGCGATCGACTGGCGGGTCGACAGCGCCTGGCTGTTGGCCGCTTCCTCGTTGGTGTCGGCCAGCGTCAGGTTCGACGAGCCGGTCTGCAGCACGTTGATCAGGTTCTTCGAGAAGTCCTGGCGGATCTGCACGATCGACAGGTTCGAACCGAGGGTCGAAGCCTGGGTGCGCAGCAGGCCGCTGGCGTTGTTCAGCGTCTTCAGCGTGGCATTGGCCGAGGCGTTGTCGATGAAGTCCGTGCCGGCCACCAGCTTGGTGAGGTTGAGGCCGGAGGCGTCGAAGGTCACGCCCTGGATCTTCAGCGTCGAGGAGCCCGTCTCGTTGAAGGTCAGCTTGAGCTGGTCGCCATTGAGCAGGTTGATGCCGTTGTACGACGCGTCCTGGGCAGTCGTGGTGATCTGATCCAGGATGTTGTTGTACTGGTTGACCAGGTTGGCGCGGTTGGCGAGCCCGTTCGGATCCTGCACCGGGGCGCTGCCCGCGAGGCCGTTGAACAGCTTGCCGGAGGCCGCTGCCGTGCCACCGATCGTGCCGATGGTCGCGGAGGCAGCATCGTTGGTGGTGCTGATGGTGAGCGCACCGCTGGCGCTGAGCGACGCCTGCAGGTTGTTGGCCGACAGGGCGTTGTTCAGGTCGTTGAGCGACTTCACCTGGCCCGCACCGCTGCCGAATGTGATGTTGGTGGCGGTGCCGTTACCGGTCGCACCGATCGTCAGCGTCAGGCCGTTGAGCGGCGACGGCGTTGCGACGGTGCGTGCCGTGGTTCCGGCGGTAAGACCGAAGGCAGCCAGTCCCGCGCCGGAGATGTTGAGATCCTGGTTGATGCCGGTGCTGATCTGGAGCGCGCCAGCCGACACGGTGGAGGCGGTGGTCGCACCGGTGATGCCGTCGATCGCGGTGAGCAGGTCGCCGACCGTCAGGGTGCTGCCCGCGCCGGTGCCGAGGGTCACGTTGCCGGCCGAGTCGGTCGTCGACGTGGTCTGCGAGGTCGAGAACGAGATCGTCTTGCCGTTGACGTTGATCACACCGGTCGGGGTCGCCGCCAGGGTATCGGAGTTGGTCGCACTCACGAGCTTGGTCGCAGCCGTGATCGGCGCGGGAGTCGTGAGATTGTTGTTGACGACCGAACCAGCGAGGGTGGCGCTGCTGTAGGTGGCGGTGCCGCGGATATCGTCGGTGGTGGCGCCGGTGATCACGGCGGTCGTCACCTGCGACTTCGCGGAATAGCCGACTGCAGCCTGCAGGGCCTGGTTGGCGACCGACTTGGCGCTGTCGACGAGCTTCTGCAGCGAGGTGATGCCGGTGTTGGCGGCCTGCAGCACCTGCACGCCGTTGCCGATGCCGTCCAGCAGGTTGTTGATGTCGCTGGCGCGGTTGTCGAGCGACTGCGCCGTGAAGAAGTTGGTCGGATTGTCGAGAGCGGTGTTGACCTTCTTGCCGGTGGACAAGCGGTTCTGCGTGGTGGCGAGCAGATCGGCCGTCGACTGCAGCGAAAGCAGATTTTGACGAACCGATGCCGAGAGGACGATGCCGGACATACTGATACCCTTCTGGATGAACACGATTGACGCGACGCCGTAAATTTCGCACGGCGACCGCTGCCACACTGGTCCGTCCGCGCTACCCGTTCGTTAAAGGGCTGCTCCGTACAAATACCCAGAATGGCCTTGCCGGTAATTCTACGGTGTGACGATGTAGCGTTGCGCGGAGCGGCGCATATCCGCCGCCGGATCCGCCTCGCGACGACGAATTTGTCCTCGCATTTGCGTAACTTGCAGAATCCCGGCGCCGCCGATCGGACGCGTCGAATGCCGCAATCGCAATCATGTCGATGCGTGATCGGACACGCATAAGAGTTAATGAAAATCAACAAATGCGAGACAATGCCGCAACCCTATCGTCCGCGACGCCTGTCGATCGAATCGACGACTGCCGCAGAGGCCGATGCGACGCGGACCGTCTGCCTCCTAGCGGGTATAAGGTTCGCGCCACAACCTCTGAGGTTCGCACCACAACCCTTGTGCAATTAAACAGGCAAGCTATGGTCGCTGACCACGCGCCAAGAGTAGGTGATGCGAGACCATAGTGCTCCCGCCCTCGGCAGGAGCTCCAATGTCTGCGGTATCGTCCCCGCCCAATCGTCTGTTGCAAGCACTTCCCTCCGCGGAGTACGCGCAACTTCATCCCTTTCTCGAAACGGTCGACCTCACCAAGGAAGCGGTACTCGCCGAAGCCGGGGCACCGGTGCAGCGGGTCTACTTCCCGCATGGCGGCCTGGTCTCGATGATGGTCAATCTGTCCGACGGGCAATCTGTTGAGATTGCAACCATCGGTCGCGACGGCATCGTCGGCGCATCCGCCGCCCTGCATGACCGGCCGCTGCTCGCCGACGCGATCGTCGTGGTGCCGGGCACGGCCTCGATGCTGAGAGCGGAGGACTTCCGCGAGGCGGCAGATCACAGCGCGGATTTCCGGACCCTGGTCGCGCTCTACGAGCAGGCGCTGATGGCGCAGACGCAGCAATCGGTGGCATGCAACGTCTCGCATCCGGTGGAAGCACGGCTGTCACGCTGGCTGCTGCGTGCGCGCGATCTGTGCGGCAGCGAGGCATTGCCGTTGACCCAAGAGATGCTGGCCCAGATGATCGGCGTGCGGCGCAACGCGGTTTCGATCGTCGCGCATGGGTTCCAGCAGGCCGGCATCTTGCGCTACAGCCGCGGTCATATCGAAATCACCGATATCGACGGTCTGCGGAAGGCCGCGTGTGAGTGCTATGCGGCCGTCAAGGCGCACGCCGAACAATTGATCGGACCGGACGATTCCGGCCGCGGATAACGCCGCCTGCGGCGATTGGCATGTTCCTTATGGAACCAAGATATGTTTCCATTGGAACCGAGACGTGCCAGAATAAGTTGCAAGGACGTCCAGCTGCACGCATCAGCCCTGGTGACCAGAGACAAGCTTTGCCGGCAGGCAGGAGGTTGCTTTGGATAAGGTTCCGCGATCACCCAACGGATTCCTGTCGTCGCTCTCCGCGAACGATTTCGAGCTGATCCGGCCGCATCTGCGGACCACCGAGCTCGCCACCGATTCGGTGCTGGTCGAGGCCGACGAGTTGCTCCAGCTGACATATATGCCGCACAAGGGCGTGATCTCGCTGGTGGTCAAGCTCGGCCGAGGCGAGCGCGTCCAGGTCGCCATGGTCGGCCGCGACAGCATCTATGGTGCATTCGCGGGGCTTGGTGAGGCGCCCACGCTGAGCAGCGCCGTGGCCCTGGTGCCGGGCGTGACCTCCACGATCGAGGTCAAAGCCTTGCGGGCCGCCGCCGCGGCGAGTCCGACGTTGCGCGCGATGCTGATTCGGCATGGTCTCGCCGTCTATGCCCAAATCCAGCAGACCGCCGGGTGCAACGCCGTGCACACTGTGGAATCAAGATTGGCGCGATGCCTGCTGCAAACCCGCGATCTCTCCGGCAGCAACAAGATCGTCCTGACGCAGGAGATGATGGCGCAGATGATCGGCGCGCGCCGCAACAGCGTGTCGCTGGTCGCCCATACTTTGCAGCAGGCGAATTTCATCCACTACAGCCGCGGGCACATCGAGATCACCAACGCGGATGGCCTGAGCCGGACCGCGTGCGAATGCTACGCCACGGTCAAGGCGCAGTATGCGGGACTGCTGAGTTGCCAGGAGGTCGGCGGTTAGGGCCCGAACCGACGCCCGAGCCGTACTTCTACGGCGTGCGATTTTCACCGTCGGATAACGCTGAATCCCCACAGTCGCATGGACGCACGGGGGAGCCGATGTTCACTTACGAGACGACCGACCGGAAGGAAGCCCGGCGCTTCCGCATGGCCCAGTTCAACGGCCGAACCGCCACCGTCCGGTCGGCCGGCGCGACCGTCACCGGACGCGTCCGCGCGATTGTCGAAAGCAAGTCGGGCGCGACCGCCGCATGGGTGGTCACGATCGTTCCGGAGGAGCCGAAAGCGGCTGCCGCACCCGTGCGGCTCGCGCCGCGCCTGTGCTTCGCCGCCAAAGACGATTTTTGAAAACGGGTTCGGACGAAACCGGATTCACCGCTCAGGCGGAATGCAACAAAGCCTTGCGGACCAGATCCGCGGTGTTGCGCGCACCGAGCTTGCGCATGGCCTCGGCGCGATGGCTCTCGAAGGTGCGCGGGCTGATGTTCATCCGCAACGCGCCCTGCTTGTTGGAATAGCCATCGCTGATCAGGCTGAGCACCTCACGCTCGCGCTTGGTCAATGGTTTGCGGCCGGCTTCCGGCGCGAACATGACGTCCGGCGACCGTGAGCCTGCCGGCTTGTCGTCGCCCTGCGGCTTGAGGTCGGTAACCGGAACGACATTCGGATAGAGACTGGAAATCTGCTTCAGCATCGCAGACACCCGCTCGGTCTGCTCGAGCGCGTTCTCGATCACCTGGCGCAGATAGACGCCGTTGCCGGGCGCGTGCGCGAATTGCTGGCTGTGCTGTTTGAGCTCGTTCATATAGAGCAGCAGCGCCGTCACGGGCCCGTTGAACTGCCGGACGATCGCGGCACCGGCGTCCGGGCTCGGCTGGGGTCGCGGTGCAGCAGCCCCCTGGAGTTCGGCCGACTGGGTCTCGAGCGTCGCAGTTCCACCCGTCCATGTCGGGAGGCGCGCCTCGGCTCGATTGTCATGTTGCGTCATAAGTATGGTTTACCGAAGGTGAACTTGTGGCTGCGTTAACACGGGACTCCGTAGAACTACGGGTGACGCAACTGTGACCTCGGGCCCCGACCGGTCGAGGAGGCGCAGATTACCGCTGATTTGGCAACGAATCTCGCATATTTGAGTCGAATTACAGTATTCTTACGGGATGCAGGGCGCCGCCCGATTCCCGGGCGGCTTCACAGATCGACATTGACCATTATCGTTTGGCCGCCGCGTTCCAGCGCGGCCAGTGCGGCCGTGCTGTCGCCGCCCCGCGGACCGGAGGTCACGGGCGCCGGAGCCGCAGGAATTTCTGCAGGAACCGCCCCGAAAGAACGAACCTGAGCCACCAATACGCCATTCGCCGGGTCGTCATCGATCATCCCTCTGGGCATCGGGATGGCCTCGCCTTACCGCACGCTTGAGCGCGCGCATATGAGCCGGTTCACATCGGCCCAAGGCGGCAAGAGAGCAGCGAGTGACCCGCCGGGAGCAGCGGACGGCCATCCGCTCAGGTGAATGTCAATTTACAGCCCCGGCACGCGCCGCGATGATCGCCGCCTCTCGACCAACAACAAAGGGTGCGGCCATGAAGCGAGGGCGAAACGGGCGACACGGGTCCTGGATGGCGATTGCGGCGCTCGCCGCTGCACTGATGGCCGGCGCCGGTGCGCAGGCCGAGACGCCGCCGACCATCAACGCTGCACCGACACCTGACAACGCCGTCATGGTCACCATCTTCTTCAAGCACGATCAGTCACGCCCGCTCAGCGAACTCAACGCGCAGCTCGAACGGCAGGGCTTCTACAAAGCGTTCCCGCCCGACGGCGTCGAGGTCGTCAGCTGGTATGTGATGATGGGTGTCGGCCAGGTGGTGACGCTGCGGCTGCCGGCCTCGCGGCTGCGCGAGGTCAACCGTGTCATCGAGAACAGTGCCTGGGGTGCCTATCACACCGAATTCTATCCGACCTACGACTACAAGGCGGTCGGGATCGGCAATCACGACAAGGCGAAGCAGTAACCGATCGGATCAGGAGCTGCGACCGCACGCCGGCTCCGCCGAGAACCGGCTCACCATTGTGGATTCGATCCGCCGCCTAGGCGTGGGCGCGCGAGCGTTGGCTCAGCCGCTTGGCCAGGATCCGCAAATCCTCGGCACGCCCGCTGCACAGCAGACGCGTGAATTCGTCGGAATCGATGGAGGCAGGCGGGACGTCGGCCGAGCCGCGTGGGTCGCGGCGTAGCCAGGTCAATCGGAAGAGACGCTTGAGCATCTTCATGGTTGTTAGCCCCGATGAGCGTCACTGTTAAATCGCGGTAATGAAATTTGGTTCCGCTCCTTGTGGTCGGCCGGCGCAAAAATTGGTTCAGCGCAATCAGGCGAGCAGTGCCTTGCGCTTTTGCACCCGCGCAATGGAGCGTTGCACCGCGGCCCGATCCAGTGATCCGTCCTGCACTGCACCCGCGACTGCGGCGGCGATGCCGGCCATCTCCCGCTCCTGGTCGAGCAGATTATTGCCGATGCAGATCATGTCGAGGCCGGCGGCGATCGCCTGCAGGCTGGCCGCGCCTGTGCCGAGCGCCTTCTGCAAGCCCTGCATCTGCATGTCGTCGGTGATCAGCAGCGTCTCGGGCAGGCGGTGGCGAAGCCGGCCGATCCCGGCCGGCGACAACGTCATCGGATGCTGCGCGTCCCACTGGCGGACGATGGCGTGGCTGACCAGCACCGCGTCGCCATGGATCTGCGGCGCCAGCGCATAGAACAGCTCCTCCTGCTCCGGCCGCAGCGCATCGGAAATATCCATGAACTCCAGATGGGAATCGACGCACGCGCCGCCGATGCCGGGGTAATGCTTCAGGCAAAGGCCCACGCCCGCCTGCCGCGCCGCGGCGTCGACCAGGCGGGCGTGGGCCGCCACCTCGGCGATATCGGACGAATAGGACCGCTTGATCTTGCCGATGTTGGGATTGTCAGGGTTGAAATCGACGTCGATGACCGGCGCGAAATTGTAGCGGATGCCGAGCCGGCGCAGCTCACCATAGCTTGCGGCCAGGATGGCCTGCTTATCCGACGTGGCGAGCCGGTTGAAATCCTTCGCGCTCGGCAGCGGCTGAAAGCCCGGCCCCTCCTTGAGCCGGCGCACCAGGCCGCCCTCCTGGTCGATGAAGACCAGCGGCTGTGACGGCAGGCCTGCGATCTCGGCGCAGAGCGATTGCAGCTGCGCGGGCGAGGCGATGTTGTTGTCGTATTGCCGGGTCTGGCAGGAGTAATCGAACAGGATCACGCCACCGAGCCCGAACTGCGCGGCGAATTCGGTCAGCCAGGACGGAATGATCTTGCCGTGGAAGCCGAGGATGAAGAGTTCGCCGACGGACATGGCCGCTCCACTCCGACAGGCATGGAATCAGCCCGTACCGACGGAATAGCACGCCGCAGGGGGTCAAGAATATGACGCAGGCCGCGGGACCGCTGCGTTCGCCGTGCTCGCATCCCTATGTTAAGAGACGCCGGCACGCCAGATGGCGCATGCCACAACACAAGAAAGTTTCGGAAACCGCCCATGACCGCACCTTACGTCCCGCAAATGGCCCTTTACCGGCAATGGCTGAAGCAGACCCGCGGGCTCGAATTTGCGGATTTCGAGGCGATGCGGCGCTGGTCGGTCACCGATATCGACGGCTTCTGGCAGAGTGTCTGGGATTATTTCGACCTGCGCTCGCCGACGCCGCACACTGCGGTGCTGGCCGACCGCAAGATGCCGGGCGCGGTGTGGTTTCCCGGCGCTTCGGTGAATTATGCCCGCCAGGTCTTCCGCCATGTCGGGCCGGCGCATGCCGCCGGGCTGCCGGCGCTGATCGCGAGCGGCGAGGACGGCAAGCTCACGGAGACCAGCTGGCCCGAGCTCAAGCGCAAATCGGCGGCGCTGGCGTTGCATCTGAAGGCCAAGGGCGTCCGCGCCGGCGACCGGGTCGCGGCGTACCTGCCGAACATCCCGGAGACGATCATCGCCTTCCTCGCGACGGCGAGCTTGGGGGCGATCTGGAGCGTCTGCGCGCCCGACATGGCGGCGCCCGCGGTGATCGACCGCTTCAAGCAGATCGAGCCGAAGGTGCTGATCGCCTGCGACGCCGTGATCTATGCGGGCAGGCGCCATGATCGGCAGGGTGTGATCGCAGAGCTGCGGCGCGCGCTGCCGACCGTGCAGCATGTCATCCTGCACAGCGACGACGCTGTACCGTCGGAAACACGATTGTCGTCGATCCTCGCCGACCAGAGCGCGGAGATCGATGCCTTCGAGCCGGAATGGCTGCCGTTCGATCATCCGCTCTGGATCGTGTATTCCTCGGGCACCACGGGATTGCCGAAGCCGATCCTGCACAGCCATGGCGGCATCATCGTCGTGGCGCTGCCGCTGTCGACGCTGCACAACGACGTCGGCTGCAGCTACCATCCGAATTCGTTCGGCGAACGCTTCCACTGGTACTCGTCGACCGGCTGGATCATGTGGAATTGCCAGGCCAACGGCCTGCTCAACGGCACCACCTGCTGCATCTTCGACGGCAGCCCCGGCGGCACCAAAGACAAGCCGGACTGGACCACGCTGTGGCGCTTCGTCGCCGATGCCAAGGCGACCTTCTTCGGCGCCGGCGCGGCGTTCTTCGCCAATTGCACCAAGGCGGAGATCGATCTGGCCGCTGTCGGCGACCTCTCGGCCCTGCGCACGCTCGGCTCGACCGGCTCGCCGCTTTCAGCCGATACCCAAGCCTGGTTCAACGAACGCTTCGCCGCGCTTGCGCAGCGCAACGGCAACGCCGCGCAGGCCGAGATGTGGTGGGCCAATATTTCCGGCGGCACCGATTTCGCCGGCGCCTTCATCGGCGGCAATCGCGAATTGCCGCAGACGCCGGGCATCATGCAATGCCGCCTGCTCGGCTGCGCGGTGGACGCGTTCGACGAGCAGGGCCGCGCCGTGATCGACGAGGTCGGCGAGCTGGTCTGCACCGAGCCGCTGCCCTCGATGCCGCTGCGGTTCTGGAACGATCCCGACAATGCGCGCTATCTGTCGAGCTATTTCGAAACCTACCCCGACAATTTCGACGGCTCAGGCCGCGGCCCGGTGTGGCGGCACGGCGACTGGCTGAAAATCAATCCCGACGGCTCCTGCGTGATCTACGGTCGCAGCGATGCCACCATCAACCGCCATGGCTTGCGGATGGGCACCAGCGAGCTCTATTCGGCGATCGAAGCGCTGCCGGAGGTGCTGGATTCGCTGGTCGTCGACCTCGAATATCTCGGCCGCGACAGCTACATGCCGCTGTTCGTGGTGCTGCGCGACGGCGTTGCGCTGGATGCCGCGATGAAGGCGAAGATCAACAAGGCGGTGGAAGCCGGGCTGTCGCGCCGCTTCCTGCCCAACGACATCTTCGCGGTGGCGGAAATTCCGCGCACGCTGTCCGGCAAGAAGCAGGAGCTGCCGGTCAAGAAACTCCTGCTCGGCCATGCGATCGAAAAGGTGATCAACCGCGACGCGATGGCCAATCCCGGATGCCTCGACTGGTATCTCGACTTCGCAAAGACCTATCTCAGCAAGCGGGCCGGCGCGGCGTAACGCCGGCACAGGCCAAATGTGTTCAGGATCTAACGACATGCCATCACCCAGCTACATCGACCCGCTCAACGGTAAGCTCTACCCGCTGGACGTGCCGCGCTGGTGCTCCGACGAGGGCAAGCCGTTGCTCGTCACGCCGCTGCCGGGCATTTCCCGCGACGACGTCGAGCGCGGGACGCGGTCGCTGTGGCGTTACCGCGCGGCGCTGCCGGTCGAGATCAGGCAGCCGATCACGATGGGCGAAGGCTGCACCCCGGCGGTCGAGAAGCAATGGGACGATCTGCGGCCGCATTTCAAGCTCGAATGGTTCAATCCGACCGCGAGCTTCAAGGATCGCGGCACCACGGTGATGCTGTCCTTGCTGCGCCAGCTCGGCGTCGACGCGGTGCTGGAAGACTCGTCCGGCAATGGCGGCGCGTCCGTGTCGGCCTATGGCGCCGCCGGCGGCATGCGGGTCAAGATCCTGGCGCCCGCCACGACGTCGCCGATGAAGGTCGCGCAGATGCACGCCTTCGGCGCCGAGGTGCAGCTGGTCGAAGGCCCGCGCGAGGAATCCGAGGCTGAAGCGATCCGGCAGTCGAAGCAGATCTTCTACTCCAGCCACAACTGGCAGCCGTTCTTCCTGCAAGGCACCAAGTCGCTGGCCTACGAGATCTGGGAAGATTTTGGCTTCACCGCGCCCGACAATGTCGTCATGCCGGTCGGCGCCGGCAGCAGCCTGCTCGGCTGCTATATCGGCTTCAAGGAATTGCTGGCGGCCGGACAGATCAAAAAGCTGCCGCGTCTGTTCGGGGCGCAGCCGCTCAACTGCTCGCCGGTCGATGCCAGCTTTGCCGCCGGCGTCGACACGCCGGTCGATCGCGCGGTCCACAAAACCATCGCCGAGGGCACCGCGATCAGGCATCCGCTGCGGCTGAAGCAGATGATCGCGGCGCTTACGGAGAGCGGCGGCGGCACCGTCGCCATACCCGAAGACGGCATCGTCGCCGCGTTGAAGCGGCTGGCCTTGACCGGCCTGTTCGTCGAGCCGACCTCGGCCACGGCGGCGGCCGCACTCGACATCCTGAAGGCGCGCGGTGCGATCCGGCCCGCGGAGCGCACCGTCGTCATCATCAGCGGCACCGGGATCAAGGCCGCCGGGTTGATCACGGAGCTGTTGGGCAGCTAGTCAGCCTGCAATCCTGCAACGACTGCGCGCGCCGGCGTGGCGTGCGCCCGCCCGATATTGTCGAGGAACTGCCGCACGCTTTCCTGCCAGGTAAATGTGAGCGCGTGGGCGCGGCATTTCTCGCGCGGCACATGCAGCGCGCCAAGCGCGGCGCGGCGTAGATCGTGATCGAGACACCCGCAGCCCGATTGACCGATCACGTCGAGCGGCCCCATCGCCGGATAGGCCGCAACCGGCACGCCGCTGGCCAGCGCCTCCAGGATCACCATGCCGAACGTATCGGTCAGGCTCGGAAAAACCATGACGTCGGCCGACGCATAGGCATCGGCGAGCGCCCGGCCGGTCCGCGTGCCGAGGAAGTGCGCGTGCGGAAACCGAGCTTGCAGGCTGCAGCGCAGCGGCCCATCTCCGACCACGACTTTCGAGCCAGGCAAATCGAGACCGAGAAACGCATCGAGGTTCTTCTCGACCGCGACGCGGCCGACATAGAGGAACACCGGCGCCGGGAAAGCCAGCGGCCGTTCCGCGCGGGGGCAGAACAGCTCGGCATCGACGCCGCGCGACCACGGCATCAGCTTGCGGAAGCCATGCGCCTTCAGCGCCTGCTCGAGCGACGGCGAGCCGACCATGACGCCGTCGCCGCCATTGTGGAAACGCCGCAACGCCGCGTAGCTCCACCGCAGCGGCACCGGCAGCCGTGCCGCGAGATATTCGGGAAAGCGGGTGTGATAGCTGGTGGTGAACGGATAGCCCCGCGTGCGGCAGACATGACGGGCGATCCAGCCGATCGGGCCTTCGGTCGCGATGTGCACCGAGTCCGGACGCGCGGCCGCGATCGCGCGCGCGATGCGCCCGATCGACGGCAACGCCAGCCGGATCTCCGGATAGCCGAGCATCGGCACGGTGCGGAAATCGGCCGGCGTGAGGAAGCTGATCTCGGCGCCGAGCGATGGCGCTTCGCTGGCAAGATATTCCAGCGAACGCACCACGCCATTGATCTGCGGATGCCAGGCGTCGGTCGCCACCAGCACGCGCATCAGGCGATCGCCTCCGATGCCGCGGCGACACGTTGACGCGCGTGCGAGCCTGGCTGCAAGCGAAACGGCAGCATCCTCATGCGCCCTCCTCCACCGGCAAGCGCGAGGGTAGCGCGAGCGGCTCCGCGAGAGGCCGCGGCGCGCGCGAGCGCCTGTAGAGGCGGAATCCGAATAACAGCCCGACCTCCACGGCGATCAGGACGACGACGACCCAGAAGCCGACGCTGACCGGATCATGGCCGCTGCCGCGCAGCGCATAGCCCAGAGTGAGGAACGGCATGTTCCAGACCACCGTACCGATCGCCGTCGCCAGCACGAAGGCGCGCGGTTCCAGCCGCAGCACGCCGGCGGGCAGCGCCAGATAGATCCGGACGGTGGGCAGGGTCTGACCAATCAGCGTCACCCAGAAATGATTGCCGCGATAGGCGTCGGTGAGCTGCCGGTAGAGCGACGGCCGCAACAGCACGAATTTGCCAAAGCGTGTCACCAAGCCATCGATGCGCCGCGAGCCGAGCGTGCGGCCGAGCCCGTACCAGCCGATCGCGCCGACGACGGATCCGACGCTGGTCGCCAGGATCGTCATCGCGAGCGTCGTGCCGTCGGAGACGGTCAGCCCGAGCAGCATCAGCAGCACATAGGACGGCAACAGCGGAATGAACTTCTCGGCGATGGCGAGGCAGCCGACGCCCACCAGGCCAAAATGCAGGAACATCGCGATCGTGCTCGACGTGTCCATCGCGACCTCGATCAGGCGTGGGGGTGGCGGCGGCTGATCCGATAGACGGACGCCGGCGGCAGGTTGCGGAACGTCTGCCCGATGCAGCTCGCTTGCAGATCGAGGCGATCCAGGATCGCATCGGCGACCGGACAGCGCGGACCATAGGTGATCTGGTAGAACGCCCCGTCGGAGCGGAGATAGCCGAAGGCGCCATCGAGGATCGCCGTGACCTTTTCGGGCGGCATGATGAGAAGCCCGAGGCCGCTCACGACCGCACCGACCGGCGCTCCCTCGAACAGCCTCTCCCGCTTCAGCCACGCCGCATCCATCCAGAGCACCCGCGCACCGGGAAAGCGGCGCTGCAGCAGCGGGATGAATTCGGAGCCGTACTCGACCAGCGTCAGGTCCCGCTGCCTCACGCCACGGCGAAGCAAGGCTTGGGTAAAGACGCCCGTGCCGGGACCGAGCTCGATCACCGGACCGGTGTCAGCCGTGATCTCCTGCGCCATCAGCGACGCGACCGCCGGCCCGGACGGCGCGACCGCGGCAACACGCCGCGGATTGCGCATCCAGGCGCGGAAGAACGGCAGGATGTCAGCGGCCGACATGCTGAGGCTCCCGCGTGTTGAGCGCGATGCCGGTCGCGCGGCAGAGGTCGGTTGGCAAAATCATTTCAGGTGTCTTTCGCATTGCAGATGCCGGTAGCGCCGCCTCCGTCTCATGCGAAGCTTGCGTCAACCTGTCGCGAATCTGCGCACCCGAAAAATTTCGGTCGGCGACGCATTTGAGCTGACAAACACGCAAGGTTGCCGCAATGAACGAGACATAAAGCCGGCAGATCGATTGCCGAGGCGATGCAGGAATAGAGACGAATGCGGGTGCTGTTGGTGGAGGACCAGCCGGACATGGTCGCGGCGCTGCGTGCGGCCCTCGCGCGCCACGACATGCTGGTCGATCATGCGCCGGATCTCCTGGAAGCCGAGGCGATTGCCGCGGCGGGAAGCTACGACGCGATCGTGCTCGACCGGCAATTGCCCGACGGCGACGGGCTGACGCTGATCCCGAAATTGCGCGCGAGCGGCAACGCCGTGCCGGTGCTGGTGCTGACCGCCCGCGGCGAGCTCGCCGACCGCATCTCGGGCCTCGACAGCGGCGCCGACGATTATCTCGGCAAACCATTTGCGTTCGAGGAGCTGTTGGCGCGGTTGCGGGCGTTGCTGCGCCGGCCCGCCAATGTGCAGCAGCACGCCGTGCGGATCGGCCGCCTGTCGTTCGACTTCACCCATCGCGAGGCCAGCGTCGATGGCCGTGCCCTGGAGATGCCGCGCCGCGAGCGGCTGGTGCTCGAGGCGCTGATGCATCGGATGGGGCGGATGGTGCAGCGCTCCGCGCTGATGGAGGCGGTCTACGGCCTCGACGATGACGTGCAGCCCAACGCGCTGGACAGCCATGTGTCGCGTCTGCGCCGCAGGCTTGCCGAGGCCGACGCCGGCGTCACGATCAACGGCGTTCGCGGCCTCGGCTATGTGCTGCGGGAGACACCGTGAGCGTGCTGCGGCCGCGATCGCTCACCTGGCGCCTGGTCGGGCGCCTGGCGGGCCTGCAGGCGATCGCGTTGACCCTCCTGATTCTGCTGATCGGCGCCGCCGCGATCGGCCTGCTGCGCGCCGGGCTTTTGATCGGCGAGTACGAAGGCAGCACGCTCGATACGCTGCGCGACGCCGTGATGCGCGATGAATCCGGCGGCGTGATGCTGCGCCAGACGCCGGAACTGGCCGCATTGCGCGCCGAGCACGCCGACCTCTGGTTCATCGTCCGCGATGCCGAAGGACGCCAGATCTCCGAAGGCGCGGTGCCGGCGCAGTTCGCGCCGATCGCCTCAGCGCTCGATCATGTCAGCGAGGCGCGGCTCAAATGGAACGCGGCGGAGGCGATGCGGCCCGCGGCTCTCGTCAAATGGGTCGACACATCGGCCGGACGGATCCAGATCCTGACCGGCACGTACGGCCAGCTTTCGATGTGGCGCGCGCTGGAGAGCACGCCGCTGCTGTTCCTCAACATGATCCTGCCGATCGTCGTGCTGATGACGCTGGCGACGCTGGTCGCAACTCCGTTCGTGGTGCGGCGGGCCATGACCGGCCTCGCCCAGGTCGCGGCGCAGGCCGAGCGCATCGACATCGACCAGCGCGGCGTGCAACTGCCGCTCGACAACGTCCCGGTCGAGATCACGCCGCTGGTCAAGGCGATCAATGCCGCGCTCGACCGGCTCGACCGGGGTTACGAGCGTCATCGCCGCTTCCTGGCCGACGCCGCGCACGAGCTGCGCACGCCGATCGCGATCCTCTCGACACGCGTCGCTTCATTGCAAGCCGGTCCGGAGAAGACCCATCTGCTCGAAGACGCCACAAGGCTGAGCGTGATGGCCGGTCAGCTATTGGACCTGCAACGGCTCGACCAGCGCACCGACACGTTCGGCCCGGTCAATCTCGTCGGCGTCGCGCGGCAGGTCGTGCTCGACATCGCACCGCTCGCTTTCGCGGCGGGATATGACATGTCCTTTGAGCAGGACGACGACGCGGTCGTGGTGACCGGCGACCAGACCGCGCTTGAGCGCGCCCTCACCAATCTCGTGCAGAATGCCATCGACCACGGGCAGCGCCGCGGCACGATCCTGGTTCGGGTGACGACAGCCGCGCGGATCGAGGTCTGCGACGACGGCGACGGTGTCCCGCCCGACGCGCGCGAGCAGATCCTGGAGCCGTTCCGCCGGCTGCATCCGGGTGGACGCGGCGCCGGCCTGGGCCTCGATCTGGTGCAGACCATCATGCGCCTGCACGGCGGCCGCATCGAGGTCGATCAGGCGCCGTCCGGCGGCGCCTGCATGCGCCTGGTATTCCCCGAGCTGCGGGGTTGAGCTCATACGGCCGGCGGGTTCAGGCGCGCGAAGCCCTCCTGGATGCGATAGGGGTAATATGGATAGGCCGGCATCATCGCGCTCGCTTTGTCGAGACGCGCGATCTGGTCCGGCGAGAGCGACCATCCGACCGCGCCGAGATTGTCGCGCAGCTGCGCCTCATCGCGCGCACCGATGATGACGGATGAAACGCTGGGGCGCGTGAGCAGCCAGCGAAGCGCGACCTGCGGCACGCTGCGGCCGGTCTCGGCGGCGACCATGTCCAGCGCATCCACGATCGCGTAGAGCTTCTCGTCGTCGACCGCCGGCCCGAACTGCGCCGTCTCATGCAAACGGCTGTTCGCCGGCAATGGCTTGCCGCGCCGGATCCTGCCGGTGAGCCGGCCCCAGCCGAGCGGGCTCCAGACCAGCGCGCCGACGCCCTGATCGAGCGCGAGCGGCATCAGCTCGGATTCATAGTCGCGGCCGACCAGCGAATAATAGACCTGGTGCGCCACATAGCGCGGCCAGCCGTGCCGCTCGGCGATGGCGAGCGATTTCATCAAATGCCAACCGGAGAAATTCGAGGCGCCGACATAACGCAGCTTGCCGGCGCGCACCAGCGTATCGAGCGTCGACAGCACCTCGTCGACCGGCGTGAAGGCGTCGAAGGCATGCAGCTGCAGCAGGTCGATATAGTCGGTACCAAGCCGGCGCAGCGCAGCGTCGACCGCCGCGACCAGGCGATATCGCGACGTGCCGGCATCGAGCGGGCCGTCGCCCATCGGCAGGCCGGTCTTGGTCGAGATCAAAACCTTGTCGCGGCGGCCCTTGATCGCGGCACCGAGGATTTCTTCCGACGCGCCGTTCGAATAGACATCAGCGGTGTCGAACAGATTGACGCCGGCCTCGAGACAGATGTCGATCAGCCGCCGCGCCTCGCTGGCGTCGCTGCGGCCCCAGGCCGAGAACAACGGTCCCTGGCCGCCGAAGGTGCCGGTGCCGAAGCTAAGCACCGGTACTTTGAGGCCGGAGGTGCCGAGATTGCGGTATTCCATGGTCATACTCCTTGTGATGCGGCTCATTCGGCCGGGCACTGCGCGGCCAGCACGGCCGGCCGGTCGAGGCGCAGGCTCCACAGCGCGAGCAGCAGTCCGACCGCGGTAATGATTGCGGCGACCAGCGGCAACGCGCCGAGCCCGAGGCCGCGATCGATGGTGACGCCGCCGGCCCAGGCGCCGAGCGCGTTGCCGAGATTGAAGGCTGCGATGTTCAGGCTGGAGGCCAGCGTCCGCCCTTCCGCGCCGGCGGACTCGAGCACGCGCAGCTGCAACGGCGCGACGGTCGCAAATGACGCGATGCCGAGCACGAACAGCAACGCCACGGCCAATGCCTTGATCGAGACCACCGCCACCAGCACGACGAGCACGGCGGCGAGGCCGCCGAGCGACACCAGCAGTGCACGCGCAAGTCCCTTGTCCGCGAGCTTCCCGCCGGCGACGTTGCCGATCGCAAGTCCGGCGCCGAACACCAGCAGGATCGGCGACACCGCGGCGTCGGAAAATCCGGTGAGCCGGGTCAGGATCGGCTGCACATAGGTGAACACCGCGAACAGCCCGCCGAAGCCGAACACCGTCATGGCAAGCCCGAGCAGCACCTGCGGGCGACCGAGCACGGCGAGCTCCTCGCGCAGCGGCGCCGGCTTGTCGTTGGCGCCGACATGACCGGGGACCAGCACCGCCAGCACGATGAACGCGATCACGCCGATCGCCGCCACCGCCCAGAATGCCGCGCGCCAACCGAGCATCAGGCCGAACCAGGCGCCAAAGGGAACACCGAGCAGGGTCGCGACCGTGAGGCCGATGAACATCGTCGAGATTGCCGACGCGCGCTTGTCCTCCGGGACGAGGCTGGTCGCGACCACCGAGCCGACGCCGAAGAAGGTACCGTGTGCCAGCGAGGTGAGGATGCGCGCCGCCATCAGGAGTTCGTAGTTCGGCGCCAGCGCGCAGGCGGCATTGCCGAGCGTAAAGATCGCCATCAGTGCCAGCAGCACCGCCTTGCGCGGCATCCGCCGCGTCCCGAGCGTCAGGATCGGCGCGCCGACGAACACGCCGAGCGCATAGCCGGAGATCAATAGGCCCGCCGCGGAGACCGAGACGTGCATGTCGGCGGCGACCTGCAGCAACAGCCCCATGATGAGGAATTCGGTGGTGCCGATGCCAAAGGCACCGGCGGTCAGGGCAAGGACTGCGAGAGGCATGTGTCGCTCCGGAAGGTGAAGATTCCGCAATGCGAGATAGCGGTCCAGGAAGGACTAGAATGGCCGCAATCCAATCATTTGTGACTTGAATTCAAGATGGCCCGAACAGATACCAACCGCTCCGGCGAGATGGACGTGTTCGTCCGCGTGGTCGATCTCGGCGGCTTCACCGCGGCCGCGAACAGCCTGCGCCTGACGCCGTCCGGCGTCAGCAAGCTGGTGTCCCGGCTGGAGACCCGGCTCGGCACGCGCCTGGTCAACCGCACCACCCGCAAGCTGCAACTGACAGAGGAAGGCCCAGGCCTTCTATCAGCGCGCCCAGCGTATCCTCGCCGACATCGACGAGGCCGAGCGCGAGGCCGCCTCCTGCGTGCCGCGCGGACATCTCACCGTGAACAGCAACATCCCGTTCGGCATGCTGCATGTGATGCCGCTGCTGCCGCGCTTCATGCGGGAGCATCCCGACATCACCCTCGACCTCGTGCTGACCGACACGCTGGTCGATCTGATGCAGGCGCGCGCCGACGTCGCGATCCGCGCCGGCCCGCTCGGCGCCTCACGGCTGATCGCGCGCAAGCTCGGCACCAGCCGGATGGCGGTGGTCGCCGCGCCCTCCTATCTCGCCCGCTTCGGCATGCCGAAGACCCCGGCCGACCTCGCCGCCCATCGCCGCATCGGCTGGACTTTTCCGCGCAGCATCCGCGGCTGGCCGTTCCGCCGCGCCGAAAAGATCGACGAGGCGTTGCCGCCGCCGGTCGCCCGCGCCAGCGACGGCGAGGCCGCGCGCCAGTTGACGCTCGGCGGCATCGGGGTGGCACGATTGGCACTGTTCCACATCGGCCCCGATATCGAGGCCGGGCGGCTGGTGCCGGTGCTGCAAAATCTCAATCCCGGCGACCGCGAGGACATCCACGCGGTCTATGTCGGGCACGCCGGTCCGCTGCCGGCGCGGGTGCGCGCCTTCATCGACTTTCTTGCGCAACACATCAGGGTCGGTGATCCGGCGCTGCGGCGTGGCGCGGATGGCAAATGGAAGATCGTGGGCGACAAGTGAGCATCCGATGACAAGCGAAACCCCGATCTTGCAGACGGTCACCGAGACGATCCGCATTGCCGCGCGGCCGGAACAGGTATGGGACGCGATCATGGCCGCCAATGCGGGCGAGACATGGCGCAATGCGCATTTCAAGACCGACTGGCAGATCGGCGCCCCGATCGAGATCGAGGCGGAGATCGGGGCGAAGCGCTATCGCGACAAGGGACGCGTGCTCCATGTCGAGCCGCCAATGCAGCTCGCATACGCCTATTGGTCACAGGTCTCCGGCCTGCCCGATGTTCCGCAATCCTATGCGACTGTCACGATGACGCTCGCAACTGAGGGCGATGAGACATTGCTGACCGTCACCCAGCAGGTGCCGCCGTCGCCGGTTCGCCGCGGGGACGGATGGGAAATCGGACCTGAGTCCGGCGCGAAGCATGTCGCCTTCTATTGGCGCATGACACTTCCCCGCCTGAAGCAGGCGGTCGAGGAAAGACGCGCTGCGGAGTAGCACGGTCTAGTCTTACTACATCACAGGCGCTTTCCGCTGGTCCTGCGAGGCTATGAACGAATCCAGCCGTCATTGCGAGCGAAGCGAAGCAATCCATCTGTCCGGAAACGCGGTTGGATGGATTGCTTCGTCGCTATCGCTCCTCGCAATGACGACGGAGCCAGAATCGTGACGCAGCAAGACTAGACCCGCTTCAGCAAAAAGAGCTGCGTGACATAAGGAAACACCACCTCGTCGGCCTGACCGAGGGCCGGCCTCGCGCAGGATATCGTCGGTCTTTCCCCGAAGCGCCGCCTTCTCCGCAGCGGGAAGATTGGCGACATAGCTGGTCGATGCGACGCGCTCGAACACGTCCTGGCGCGCCATCCGGTGCGGATGGTCCTGCACGATCTCCTTCTCGAGCACGAAGCGGGGATCCTTCAAGATCCAGCGCCAGCGTCCCGACCGTTGCCGCGGCGTATCTCCCGCGTATTCTTCAATCATGACGGACAACGCGTCGACCCACGGCGCGCGGTCATCCCTGTTGTTCCAGACCAGCGCAAGCGTTCCGCCGGGACGCAAAAGGCGCGCGATCTCGGCGACCGACGCCTCATTGTCGAACCAGTGGAACGCCTGGGCGCAGGTGACCAGATCGACGCTGCCGGTGTCGAGATCGATCGCGTCGGCATGCGTGTTGATGACCTCCACCCGCGCCTCCTTGGCCAGCCTGGCCGACATTTCCGCGACGGGCTCGACTGCGACCAGACGCGCGGTGGTGGGGAGATGCTGAAGCAGCAGGCGGGTGAACTTGCCGGTTCCGGCACCGAGGTCGACAACACAACCCGCGGACTGCAGCGGCAGCGCGGCGATGATCTCCGCAGGGTAGCTGGGCCGCCCCGCCTCATAGGCGGCGACAGCGACGCTGTAATTCCTGGCCGTAGGGTTCAGTGTCATGTGAGCTTCTCCTGCGAGCCGGCAAATCTGGCTGACGGTATAGAACAGTGCCTGCGCAGAACTGGAAGAGCGCGTCGATTCAAAATTCGCCGAAGCTTCGTCACCTTTGCGTCAGCGCGAGGCACCTGGCGTTGCTGCTTCTCGAACAACTGCGCGCAGTTTGAATGATCTTGCTTCGGCAAGCAGCGCAACTTTGCACGCCTGTGTTGCATCAACATCGCAGTTCCAGGTTGCAAGTTACCCATGATTGAACCACAGTTCCTGAAAGCGGACGTGGTCTGTTGCGCTTGCGCGGGACAAGCCCGGTGCCTCTTCCGCACTGGTGCAGCCATGCAGCGATCGCGGGCAATTTTCATCACAGCTATCGTCTACGCCGTGATCGGCGCGGTCATCGCGGGCGGCGGCATCTGGCTCGCCGCACTGGGTGGATCGATCTTCTACGTCATTCTCGGCATCGGCATTCTCGCCACCGCCGCGTTGTTGCTGGCGCAGCGCCGTCAGGCGCTCTGGCTGTTTGCGATCGTGCTGGTCGGCACGCTGGCATGGGCGGTTGCCGAGGTACGATTCGACTGGTGGCCGCTCGCGGCGCGCGGCGACGTCATCTTCCCGATGGCACTCTGGCTGCTGACGCCGGTGATCGTTCGCGGGCTCTCGCGACACCAGCCGGTGTCCTACGGGCGCGCGACCGCGCCGCTCTGGATCGGCGTGGTGGCGGCAGCCGCCGTGCTCGTCGTCGGACTGCTGTCGAGCTATCACGACATCAACGGCACGATTACCGAGGCCGGCGCGGCCGTGCAGCAAAGCGAAGCCGACCCGCAGCCGGATGGCGACTGGCGCGCCTATGGACGCACGCAGTTCGGACAACGTTACTCGCCGCTGAAGCAGATCACGCCCGACAATGTCGGCAAGCTCAAGGTCGCCTGGACTTTCCGCACCGGCGACGTGGCAACGCCGGAGGATTCCGGCGAGACGACCTTCGAGGTCACCCCGATCAAGGTGCGCGACACGCTCTATCTCTGCTCGCAACACCAGGTGCTGTTCGCGCTCGATGCCAAGACCGGCACGGAACGCTGGCGCTACGACCCCAAGCTCGTGCACAACAAGACCTTCCAGCACATGACCTGTCGCGGCGTCTCCTATCACGAGACTGCGGCCGGTGCCGTCGACTCCGGCGGCAGCCCGGCGCCGGCCGAATGCCCGCGCCGGATCTTCCTGCCGGTCAATGACGGCCGCATGATCGCGCTCGATGCCGACAGCGGCAAGCTGTGCGACGGCTTTGCCGATCACGGCATCCTCGACCTCCAGCAGGGCATGGGAATCAAGACCGCCGGCTTCTTCGAGCCGACCTCACCGCCTGTGGTCAGCGACAAGATCCTGGTCGTGGCCGCCGCGGTGATCGACAATTACGCGGTCGAGGTGCCGTCGGGCGTGATCCGCGGCTTCGATGTCTACACCGGCAAGCTGGTGTGGGCCTGGGACTCCGCCGCGGCCGACGAGAACGCGCTGCCGTCGCCGACGCGGCATTACACCAACGGCTCGCCGAACTCCTGGATCACCGCCTCGTTCGATCCGAAACTGAACCTGGTCTACATCCCGACCGGCAACAACGGACCTGATATCTGGGGCGGCAATCGCGATGCGCTGGTCGAGCGCTATTCGAGCTCGATCGTCGCGCTCGACGTCAACACCGGCAAGCGCGCCTGGTCGTACCAGACCGTGCATCATGACCTCTGGGACATGGACGTGCCCTCGCAGCCGAGCCTGGTCGATGTGACGACGGCCAAGGGCGTCGTTCCCGCGATCATCCAGCCGACCAAGGTCGGCAACATCTTCGTGCTCGACCGCAGGACCGGCGAATTGATCGTGCCGGCGCCGGAACGTCCGGTACCGCAAGGCGCCGCGCCCGGCGACCGCAGCGCGCCGACGCAGCCGTTCTCCGAGCTGACCTTCCGCCCCGAGGCAAAGCTGACCGGCGCCGACATGTGGGGCGGCACGATCTTCGACCAGTTGCTGTGCCGGATCATGTTCCACCGCTTGCGCTACGAGGGCACGTTCACGCCGCCGTCGTTGCAGGGCACGCTGGTCTTCCCGGGCAATCTCGGCATGTTCGAATGGGGCGGCATCGCCGTCGATCCCGTCAGGCAGATCGCGATCGCCAATCCGATGTCGCTGCCGTTTGCGTCAAAGCTCATTCCGCGCGGCCCGCAAAATCCACCGGCGCCGACCGCGGAGAAGCCGGTCGGCAGCGAGGTCGGGGTGCAGCCGATGTACGGCACGCCGTTCGGCGTCGATATTTCGAGCTTCCTGTCGCCGCTCTCCGTGCCGTGCTACCGGCCGCCATGGGGCTCGATGGCTGCGATCGACCTGAAGACGATGAAGATCGTCTGGCAGCATCCCAACGGCACGATCCGGGACACCACGCCGCTGCCGCTTCCGTTCAAGCTGGGCGTGCCGATGCTGGGCGGGCCGATCACCACCGCGGGCGGCGTCGCGTTCTACACCGGGACCTACGAGTACACGATCCGGGCCTACGACGTGCGTGACGGCAAGGTGCTGTGGGAAGATCGCCTGCCCGCCGGCGCGCAATCGACGCCGATGAGCTACGAGGCCGACGGCAAGCAATACATCGTCACCGCGGCCGGCGGCCACGGCTCGTTCGGCACCAAGCGCGGCGACTACGTCATCGCCTACGCATTGGGGGATTGAATCGCTTCATCGGGGCCGGGCTCTCTTCTCCTTCCCCTAAAACGGGGAAGGTCGGGATGGGTCAACCACAGGCAACGGTGCAAGTGGAGAGAGCAGATCCCCACCCGCTTTGCTCTGGCGGGCAAAGCGACCTCCCCTTTCCAAAGGGCGGTGGAACTGGCCCAACTCGGATAGCGTCGGCAAGGGTTGGCAAGTCCGGCCAAAGCCGCTAAAGGTCCGCCCCCTTTCACATCATATTCCGAGCATGACATGTCGAGCGCCCCGCCCGCCGTCTCGATTGGCGTCGATTTTGGCACCAGCAACACCGTGGTCGCGCTGTCCGATGCCGACGGCCGCGTTGAGGCCATCCGCTTCGACCATGGCGGCCGCACGCATAGCGTCTATGTGTCGGCGCTGTGCTTCTGGGAGGAGCGGCCCGGCGCCGGCCTGCATCCGCGCGCCGAGGGCGGCCCGTGGGCGATCGAGCAATTCCTCGAAGGGCGCACGATCCATCGCTTCATTCAGTCGTTCAAGACGTTTGCGGCAAGCTCGGCCTTCAACACCACGCAGATATTCCGGCAGCGCTACAAGTTCGAGGACCTGCTGGCGGCGTTCCTGCGCACGCTGACGCGCCATGCCGGCGACGGGTTCGATCTGGGCGCACCGACCATCATGGTCGGCCGCCCGGTGAAGTTCGCCGGCGGCAATCCCAACGACGAGCTCGCGATGCAGCGCTATCGCGCCGCGTTCGAGCGGCTCGGTGCCGGCCATGCGCGCTATGTCTACGAGCCGGTCGGCGCGGCGTTCTCCTTTGCGCGCAGCCTCGACCGCGACGCCACCGTGCTGGTCGCCGATTTCGGCGGCGGCACCAGCGATTTCTCCGTGATGCGGTTCTCGCGCAAGGGCGGCGTGCTGCGCGCCGAACCGCTGGGACATTCCGGCATCGGCATCGCCGGTGACACTTTCGACTACCGCATCGTCGACCACATCGTCTCGCCGCGGCTCGGCAAGGGCACCAACTACCGCTCGTTCGACAAGGTGCTGCCGATCCCCAATCACTATTATTCGAGCCTCGCGCGCTGGCACCAGCTCGCGATGATGCGGGGTAATGGCGATTTGCGCGAATTGCAGCAGCTGGCGCGCACCGCGCTCGATCCGGCGCCGCTGAACGATTTCATCACCATCGTCGACCACGATCTCGGCTTCGCGCTGTACCGCGCCGTCTCCGATACCAAAGTCGCGCTGTCGAGCCACGACCGCGTCGAGTTCCGCTTTGCCCGCGCCGGCATCGATATCGGCGCCACCGTGACGCGCGCCGATTTCGAATCCTGGATCGCCGACGATATCGAGCGGCTGGGCGCGACCGTCGACGAGGCGCTGGCGAAATCCGGCATCACCGCGCGCGACGTCGAGAAGGTGTTCTTGACCGGAGGCACCTCGTTCGTGCCGGCGGTGCAGCGCCTGTTCGCCGAGCGCTTCGGCGAGAGCCGGCTGACCTCGGCGGATCAATTCGAATCGATCGCCTATGGTCTCGCCTTGATCGGCCACACGCCTGATCCCGACCGCTGGACCTTCGCCGAAGCGGCGTGACGCTTCGCTCCGCGCCTTGATCCCGGCTCAATGCGGGATTACATCCATTCGATTATCAATCCCTGAGGATGCCGACGACCATGGATTTCACCCGGACCGCAATGCCCATCAGCCTTGCCCACGGGGATATCCATGCCAGCATCGATCGCGCTCTCCCATCTGACCCTGTCCGCGCCTGACGGCCGGGTTCTCCTTTCCAACATCGATCTCAGCTTCGGACCCGAGCGGACCGGTCTCGTCGGCCGCAACGGCGTCGGCAAGACGACGCTGCTCGGCCTGATCGCAGGCCGGCGCGCGCCGCACTCCGGCGCGGTCTCGGTGCAGGGACGTGTCGCGATGCTGCATCAGACGGTTCAGGTGCAGCCGGACCAATGCGTCATCGATCTGTTCGACGCGCGCGATGCGCTCACTGCACTGCGCCGTGCCGAGCAGGGCCTTGCGAGCACCGAGGAGCTTGCGGAGCTCGACTGGACGCTCGATACGCGCATCGCGGCTGCGCTCGCGCAGGTCGGACTGAGCGACGTGCTCGACGCGCCGCTGTCGATGCTGTCGGGCGGACAGGCCACCCGGGCGCGCCTCGCCGCGCTGACTTTTGCAGAACCCGACTTTCTGCTGCTCGACGAACCCACCAACAATCTCGACCGCCCGGGACGCCAGGCGGTGATCGACCCGCTCGCCGGGTGGCGGCATGGCGCCATCATCGTCAGCCACGACCGCGCGCTGCTCGAGACCATGGATGCGATCGTCGAGCTGACCTCGCTTGAAGCCCGGCGCTACGGCGGCAACTGGAGCCAGTACCGTCTGCGCAAGGCCGTCGAGCTGTCGGCCGCACGCCACGATCTGGCGGATGCCGAGAAGCGCGTCGCCGAGATCGACCGCAAGGCAAGGGAAACCTCCGAACGGCAAGCGCGCAAGGACGGCACCGGCGCGAAGAAGCGCGCCAAGGGCGACATCCCGCGGATCGCTGCCGGACTGCGCCGGGATCGCAGCGAAGACACCGGCGGCGAGAAGGTCCGCCTCGCCGAGCGCCGGCGGATCCAGGCGCTCGAACTGGCCGCCACGACGCGCCAGCGCATCGAGGTGCTGCAACCTTTCTCGGTGCAACTGCCGTCGACGCAGCTGCCGGCGGGCAGGATGGTACTGCGGATCGAGGCGGCCGACGCCGGCTACGCCGCGGACGCGCCGATCCTGCGTGATCTCACCTTCTCGATCTCAGGTCCGGAGCGCGTCGCGATCACCGGCCCCAACGGCGCCGGCAAGACGACGCTGCTCAGGCTCGTCAGCGGCGAGCTGGCGGCGACGCGCGGCAGCGTCGAGGTGATGACCCGCTTTGCGATGTTCGATCAGGCGGTCAGCCTGCTCGATGCACAGGCCCCGATCCTGGATAATTTCCGCCGCATCAATCCGGAGACGAACGAGAACGCGTGCCGCGCGGCGCTGGCGCGCTTCATGTTCCGCGCGGATGCTGCCTTGCAGATCGTTGCGAGCCTCAGCGGCGGCCAGCTGCTGCGTGCCGGCCTCGCCTGTGTGCTGGGCGGCCCAACGCCGCCGCCGCTGTTGATCCTCGACGAGCCGACCAATCATCTGGATATCGAATCGATGGAAGCGGTCGAGGCCGGGCTGTGCGCCTTTGACGGCGCGCTGCTGGTCGTCAGCCACGACGAAGCCTTCCTCGATGCGATCGCGATCACCCGCAGGTTCGAGCTCGGCACCCATCCCCGCCGACGATAGACGAGCCTCCCACCAAAATGGCGAAAACAACCCCATGCAAAGGAGTCCGCGGCGGCCGCGACTGATGGACCGGCGCGCTTCGCTGCCCCAGTGCGCGATTTCCTCGAGACACGCGGCCAGTACCTGGACCAGAAACCCTGCAATCCCTCGACAAGCCGTTCGGCACGAGGCTGTCACCCATGTCTTAGGTACGATCGGTTACCTATGTGTCCGGGCTGGACAGGGCGAAGGGTGGCGGAGAGGGAGGGATTCGAACCCCCGATAGGCTTGCACCTATGCCGCATTTCGAGTGCGGTGCATTCAACCACTCTGCCACCTCTCCAGTGGCCCGGGTGATTTGCGCCACCCGCGGTCGGGGCGTGTTCTAGGCGAGGTTGGCGGGACAGACAAGGCGCTGCAATAATATTTCCGTCACCGGCGGGCCACTCCACCGAAATGCCGGAGCGGCGCAAGAACGTGCGCGGAAACAACGCGCTAGCGGGACGGCGCTGATTCGATCGCCGCCGCGAACCGGAATGAGCAGGAGCGGACCATGGAGCATGTGACGATTCGAGCCAATGGCGCGGCGTTCCACGTCGCGCGGACCGGGAGCGGCAGGCCGCTGTTGCTGCTGCACGGCTGGCCTGAGTTCTGGCTGACCTGGGAGCCTGTCATGGCGCGGCTGGCCGACCGCTACACCCTGATCGCGCCCGACCTGCGCGGCTTCGGCGACAGCGACAAGCCGCAGGGGCCTTACGGTCCAGATCAGCATACCGACGACATGCTGGCGCTGCTGGATGGGCTCGGGATCGACAGAGCCGGCGTGGTCGGCCACGACGTCGGCGGCGCCGTGATGCAGCCGCTCGCCCGCAAGGCGCCCGAGCGAATCGCCGGGCTGTTCCTGTTCGATTTCGTCTATCCCGGCATCGGCCCACGAATGGCCGCGCCGGACCGGCTGAACCACATCTGGTACCAGTCGTTCCACCAGATGGAGATGGCGCCCACGCTGGTCGGCACGAGCCGCGAGAGCTGCCGCACTTACATCGGCCATTTCCTGCACAACTGGACCCACCGCAAGGCTGCGTTCGACGACGTGATCGAGGATTTCGCCGACAATTTCTTCAAGCCCGGCAACCTCGCCGGCGGCTTTGCGCATTACCGCGCCTCACATGCGGGTCGCGTCAAGATGATGCAGGGCGAGGCGCCGGCGCTGCCGCCGATCAATGTCCCGACCTGCATCCGCTGGGCCGAGCACGACCCGCTGTTTCCTTACTCATGGACCGACCGGCTGGGCGAGACCTTCTCCAATCTGGATCTGGAGATGTTTCCCGATGTCGGGCATTTCCCGCATCGCGAGGACCCAGACCGCGCGGCCGCCGAGATCGCCGGCTTCTTCGCGCGGATCAATTGGAAGTGAGAGAAGTGGTGGGACCGCCAGGACGCGACAAAAACTGGCGGTCCCGTGCCGCTTTTCAGTATTGCAGGCCGGGAAGTGCGGCTTCGCCGGTCGGCGGGAGCGACACGGTCCACGGTAGCGGCCGGTGTCGAAACGGCAACGCGAAGCCGATCTTAACCTAACCGATCAACCTTACCGCGCGTCATCGGCACGCAGTGGCCCGACCCGTTTGGCCGGGAGCGTCGCCTGCCCGGATTGCGCGGAGCCTGTCACCGGGCGCGCATTCGCGCGACCCGTTGGCTCCATCCAGGCTACAGGCTAGCCGATCGACCTTACGCGCGATCGCACGAGCACGCGCCGGCTCAGGCCTCGGCCTTCTTGGCTTTCTTGGCCTTTTTCTCGTTCTTGTCGTCGTCCTTGTCCTCGGCCTTCTCGCTTTTGCCGTTGTCCTTCTTGCGATTGGTGAAGCGGGCATTGCCGAGCCCGGTCCCGATGGTCAGCACGCCCCAGCGCGCGACATCCTGCATGAACGGGACCTCGGACAGCCCCTGCACCACGCCGTCATTGTGCATGACGATCGCGGTATCATGATCGCCGATCTGCGGGATCGCCTCGACGAGATTCGCCGGCAGGTTGAATTTGCTGCTCTCCCAATTGCCGGGCAGGTTCTGCGCGCCCTTCTCGATTCCGCCGTCCTCCTTGATGACGCCGGGACAGGCGATGCCGATGAATGGCGCGAGCTTGAGATTTTCCTTCTCGGCGGCGGCGATCAAGTCCTTCAGCATCTTCACCAGCCGCTTCACCGCGCCCTCGCGCGTCGGCTCGTCGTCGGCGTGGCGCCACAGGTCCGACTTCCAGACCGCCGCCTTGGAGAGATCGGGCGCCTTCTTCCAGCGCGTCTCGACGACGCCGCAACGGATATTGGTGCCGCCGATATCGACGGCGAGCACGCCGTCATGGGCCTCGAAGATCCACGAGGGCGCCAGATGCAGCGTGCCGATCAGGCCGGCGTCATCGGGATGAAAGCGGATCGGCGCCAGGTCGACCTTGAAGTCTTCCGACTTCAGGATGATGTCGGTGCGCGCGATGGCGAGCTCGCCGAGCCTGGAGTCGCGGAAGCCGCCGCCGACCACGATGCGCTCGGTCTTGGCCCAGGCCTTGGTGTTGAGGAAGCGCCGCGTCACATAGGCGAGCTCCTGGGCGAACTCCTCGATCGCGCTGTGCACGACCGCGGAGGCCTCGGTGTCGTCGCCGACCAGCATCTCGTCGAGCTTCTTCTTGCTGATCTTGTCCGACGGCTCGTCGCCGAACGGATCCTCGCCGGATTTGCGCAGCGGCTTGCGCCAGCGGTCGAGGATCTTGCGGAACGCGCCCTTGGAGGCGCGATCGCCGAGAAAGCCCTCGTCGTCCTTCAGCTCGATGTTGAAACTGTCGATATCGACGGATGGCAGCCGCGCGGCACCGTGGTGCGCGATGCCCGTGGTCAGTCCAGCCTCTTCTGCCATTCGCCCTTGCCTGCCCGAGAGATTTCCTCCACTAACCGCCGGGAACTCAAATGGTTGCTCTCCGCGCGGCGGAGCCGCCGGCAGCGCCGAGAGCTCCGGTCAAGGTGCCGAATTCGGGCAAAAACACGCCAAACCCTTCATCTTTGGCCGGTTTTTGCCCTGCTTTACCTTGACTCTCGGTGGTTTGCGGCTATAAGTCCGCCCATCCGGCGCGGGGATTTCTCGCGCCGATTGTTTTTGTGCGGGCCATTTGGGAATTCATTCCCTTTCGCGCGAAACACATAACCCATAGCGACTGAACAAAAAGCCGACCCGGGCCATCGGTCCGAGGCCGGAACCGAACACGAAGGAATCAAACGATGTTCGCAGTCATCAAAACCGGCGGCCGGCAGTACCGCGTCGTTCCGAATGATGTACTCGAGATTGGCAAGATCGCCGGCGACGTCGGCACGATCGTGCAGCTAGGCGAAGTTCTGGTGCTCGGCGGTGACACGCCGGTGCTGGGAACGCCCACCGTGGCAGGCGCCACCGTTGCGGCCGAAGTGCTGCAGCACAAGCGCGGCGCCAAGGTGATCGCGTTCAAGAAGCGTCGCCGCAAGAATTCACGCCGCAAGCGCGGCTATCGCGACGAACTCACGGTGCTTCGCATCACCGAGATCCTCGCCGATAACGCCAAGCCGACCATCGGCCCGCGGCCGAAGAAGGAAAAGGTCGCAGCGCCCGCCGATGGCGAGGACGCAGCACCGAAGGCGGCCAAGAAGAAGGCGCCCGCCGCGAAGAAGGCTCCGGCCAAGAAGGCCGCGGCCAAGGCCTAAGAACGCGGCCAAGGCCTAAGAAGAAGTGATCGTCGCGCTCTCGGATGTGAAGCGTGACAAAATGTGAAATGATTCCGTCAAGGAATTGATCTAGAGATCAAAGCGAAGTCGGAGACGAGCTATGGCTCACAAAAAAGCAGGCGGTTCATCGCGCAACGGACGTGATTCCAAGGGCAAACGCCTTGGCATCAAGGCGTTCGGCGGCGAGCGCGTGATCCCCGGAAACATCATCGCGCGTCAGCGCGGCACCACCTGGCATCCCGGCCTTAATGTCGGCATGGGCACCGATCATACCCTCTTCGCCAAGATCGAGGGTCATGTCGAGTTCCGTGCCAAAGCCAACGGCCGCACATTCGTATCGGTTATCCCGATGGCGGAAGCGGCCGAGTAGACGGTGGACACATACGAGTCCGCCGGGTCCTGTTGAACCGGCGGAGTCGCAAAGGGCTCCAAGGGGAGGCGGGATGACCGGCCTCCCCTTTTTGTTGCGCGCGATCCGGTTCGACCGCGCGTGACGTTCCAAGCGTTGCGTAACGATTTTCGCATCACAGGAGCTCGACATGCTGCAGGACATCCCGACGCCGACCTTGCGTGAGGCAAGAGCTTGCGTCCTCGAGACCGAACGGCTGACATTGCGCAAGCCGACGCTCGCGGACGTAAAAGCCATCGCACGCCTCGCCAATGACCGCCGCATCGCGGAGAACACCCGCCGCCTGCCGCATCCCTATACCCAGGATGACGCCATCGATTTCGTGCGCGCGCTCGGCGCCGGCGGACGCGAGACCGTTTTCCTGATCGAGAACAATCACACGCCGATCGGCATGGTCGGCATCGACTGGCGCGAGGAGACATCGGCCGAACTCGGCTACTGGCTCGGCGTCGATTATTGGGGCCAGGGCTTCGGCACCGAGGCCGCGCGCGCCGTGATCGACTACTTCTTCGAGGAGTTCGATCTCGACCAGCTGATCGCGGGCGCCCGCGTCGTCAACCCGTCGTCGCGCAACATCCTCGAGAAGTGCGGCTTCCAGTGGAGCGGCGTCGAGCTGCACCGCTTCGAGGCGCTGGGCTCATCGAGCCCGGTCGACGCCTTCCGCCTGTCACGCGGCGTCTGGACCTCGCTGAAGAGCTGGAACAACTCGACCCGGCGCGAGAGCTGAACACCAGCACATTGCGTAGGGTGGGCAAAGCGCGAGCGTGCCCACCCTCACGAGCACGATCGCGCCACAGGTCGTCGTCCCCGCGAAGGCGGGGACCCAGAGCCACAAATGGTCATTGTTTGGCGGAGCTGTGGCTCCAGCGCAGGTGACGACAAGCAACGGTGGTTATGGTCCCTGCGTTCGCAGGGACGGCAGCTGTTGTGCGGGCGCGCCGTTGCCCACCCTGCACCTTTACGCCGGCGGGTTCACCGCGGAGTCGGTGCGTCCGAGCTGCTGCTCGCGCACGAAGATGTAGAGGCCGGCCGCGATGATGATGGCGGCGCCGACGATGGTGGCCCAGGACGGCACGTCGCCGAACACCACGAAGCCGAAGATCACCGCCCAGACGATCATCGAATACTGATACGGCACCACCACGCTGGCCGGCGCGAGCTTCAGCGAGCGATTCACGCAGAGCAGCGCCGCAACCGAGATGATGCCGGCGGCGAAGAACAGCACCAGGCTGCCGGCCGACGGCGTCACCCAGCCGAACGGCGAGAGCACCAGGCCCAGGATGAAGGTGCCGCCGAATTGCGACGTCGCCAGCACGATATCGGGCGTCGCGCGCAGCGAGCGCGTGATCAGCATCAGCACCGCAAACGACAGGCTGCCGCCCAGCGCGATCATCGCCGGCCAGCTGATGGTCTGCGCCGATGGCCTGAGCGCGATCAGCACGCCGCAAAAGCCGACCAGGATCGCGGTCCAGCGCCGCCAGCCGATCTGCTCGCCGAGCACGAGGCCCGACATCGCGGTGACGAAGATCGGCCCGGCCAAATAGTAGGTGATGACGTCGGCGAGCGGCAGATAGACCGTCGCCAGGAAGAACGCCGCGACCTCCAGCGTCGACAGCGTGACCCGCAGCAATTGCAGCCACGGCCGCTCCAGATGCAGGAAATCCCCGCGCCGCTGCCACACGATCGGCAGCAGCACGAGCAGCGCCGCGCAGGCGCGCAGCCACAACAATTGCCCGACCGAATAGGTGGCGACGATGAATTTGCCCATCGCGTCGCCGAACGAGAACATGAAGATCGACAGCAGCATCAAGCCGATGCCGGCGAGCCGCGCCGATCGATCGTCGTAGGAGGACAGTTTTGCGAACAGGCTCATGGAAGGATTCCCGGGTCGTCCGGTTTAAGAGCCGTGGATGCCCGGGACAAGCCCGGGCATGACGAATTGAACGGATTGCCGCACCCGCATCGCTGCGATACCGGTAGCCGATCCCGGCAACAAAAAGAGCAGGAAACGCCGCATGAGCGAGTTCGACCCCACCCAGCATCGCATGGTCCCCGCGCAACGCTGGTTCGAGGATTTCGTGCTCGGCGAGCGCTTCGTGATCCCGAGCCGGACCCAGACGTCGGCGGTGTTCGCCGCGTTCCAGACCGCGAGCGGCGACACCCATCCGATCCATTACGACGTCGAATATTGCCGCAACCGCGGCATGCCCGATTTGCTGGCGCACGGCTTCCAGACCCTGGTGCATACCGCGCCCGGCGCGGGACTGTTTCCCTATGTCGTCGAGGAGTCGTTGGTCGGCTTCCTGGAGCAGTCGAGCAAGTTCCTCAAACCGGTCTATGCCGGCGACACCATCTACCCGGCGCTGGAGGTGACCGAGCTGTCGCCCGGCAAGACCACGGGCGTCGTGACACTGCGCTCGACCGTGCACAACCAGCGCCGCGAGCTGGTGCTGGAGGGCATGCAGAAATTCCTGGTCCGGCGGCGGCCTGCATAGCCTCTAAAGCGTGGTGATTTTGGCTGAGTCGGGCCGCAAACTCGTTTCGCCTCTCCCGCTTGCGGGGAAGGCCGACGCGCGTAGCGCGGCGGGTGGGGGCTCTCTCCACAATGGGATTCGCGGCGATACCCCCACCCCAGCCCACCCCGCAAGCGGGAGAGCGAGCGCAGCGTGTTCGCGGCGCCAGTTCAACCTAACTTCGTCACGCCTCAGGGCCGCAAAAAGGTCCGAAAATTAAGGCTTTTCGCTGATGTGAGGGCCTTTCCGGGTTGCCGCCGCGGCCACCCTGCCCTAACTAGTGAAAATCATGAAATTCCTCGATGAAGCCAAGGTCTATATTCGCTCGGGCGACGGCGGCAATGGCTGCGTTGCGTTCCGGCGCGAGAAGTTCATCGAGTTCGGCGGCCCCTCCGGCGGCAATGGTGGCCGCGGCGGCGACATCATCATCGAGTCCGTCGACGGGCTGAACACGCTGATCGACTACCGCTACCAGCAGCACTTCAAGGCGCCGAAGGGCGGCAATGGCATGGGCAAGGACCGCCACGGCGCCAACGGCAAGTCGATCGTGCTGAAGGTGCCGGTCGGCACCCAGGTGTTCGACGAGGACCGCGAGACCCTGCTGCACGACTTCACCGAGCTCGGCGAAACCTTCGTGCTCGCCAAGGGCGGCAATGGCGGCTTCGGCAATGCGCATTTCAAATCCTCCACCAACCGCGCGCCGCGCAACGCCAATCCCGGCGCGCCCGGCGAAGAGCGCTGGATCTGGCTGCGGCTGAAGCTAATCGCCGATGCCGGCCTGGTCGGCCTGCCCAATGCCGGCAAATCGACCTTCCTGTCGGCGGTGAGCGCGGCACGGCCGAAGATCGCCGACTATCCCTTCACCACGCTGCATCCGCAGCTCGGCGTCGTGAATTTCGGCGGCCGCGAATTCGTGCTCGCCGACATCCCCGGCCTGATCGAGGGCGCGCATGAAGGCGCCGGTCTCGGCGACCGCTTCCTCGGCCATGTCGAGCGCTGCCGAGTGCTGCTGCACCTGATCGATGCGACCTGCGAGCATGCCGGCAAGGCCTACAAGACGGTGCGCACCGAGCTCGAAGCCTATGCAGGGCAGCTCGCCGACAAGATCGAGATCGTCGCGCTCAACAAGATCGATGCTGTGATGCCCGACGAGCTGAAGAAGCAGAAGGACCGCCTCAAGCGGGCCGCGAAGAAGACGCCGCTGCTGCTGTCGGGTGCGACCGGTGAAGGCGTGCAGGATGCGCTGCGTGCGCTGGTCGACGTGATCGGCGAGGCGCCGGTGTCCAACAAGGCCAAGGGCGGCCAGGCGGAGCCGTGGGCGACGCCGCTGCCGCCGCAGGGCTGAGCGGCGCGAGCCGAACGCCCTTTGGACTTTCCATGCCACTCGTGGCGCCTCTTGCTTCCACCTTCCTGCCAGACCGAACCCATGAAACGCCCCGCGCTCAAGAACTTTCGCCGCATCGTCGTCAAGGTCGGCTCGTCGCTGCTGGTCGACTCGCAGGCCGGCGAGTTGCGCGCATCCTGGCTCGCCGCGCTGGTCGAGGACATCGCAAAACTCCACAAGCGCGGCTGCGAGGTCATGGTGGTGTCGTCGGGCTCGATCGCGCTCGGCCGCAGCCGGCTGAAGTTGCCGCGCGGCCCGCTGAAGCTCGAGGAGAGCCAGGCTGCCGCAGCGGTTGGCCAGATCGCGCTGGCGCGGATCTGGTCGGAGGTGCTCGGCCATCACGGCATCGGGGCCGGGCAGATCCTGGTCACGTTGCAGGACACCGAGGAGCGTCGCCGCTACCTCAATGCACGCTCGACCATCGCCAAGCTGCTGGAATGGGGCGCGGTGCCCGTGATCAACGAGAACGACACCGTCGCCACGACGGAAATCCGCTACGGCGACAATGACCGCCTCGCCGCCCGCGTCGCCACCATGGCGAGCGCGGATCTCTTGATCCTGCTGTCCGATATCGACGGCCTCTACACCGCGCCGCCGGCGCTCGATCCCGACGCCAGACTGATCCCGGTGGTCGAAAGCATCACTGCGGAGATCGAGGGGATGGCGGGCTCGGCCGGCTCCGAGCTGTCGCGCGGCGGCATGACCACCAAGATCGAGGCCGCGAAGATCGCGACCACTGCCGGCACCCACATGCTGATTGCCTCCGGCAAGATCGAGCATCCCTTGCAGGCGATCGCCGACGGCGGCCGCTGCACCTGGTTTCTCACTCCGGCCAATCCCGTCACCGCGCGCAAGCGCTGGATCGCGGGCTCGCTCGAGCCGAAGGGCACGCTGACCATCGATGCCGGTGCGGTGGCCGCGCTGCGCGCCGGCAAGAGCCTGCTGCCGGCCGGTGTTGTCAGGGTCGACGGCCAGTTCGCTCGCGGCGATGCCGTGGTGGTGCGCGGCCCCGACACCCACGAGATCGGCCGCGGCCTGGTCGCCTACGACGCCGAGAACGCAGAGAAGATCATGGGCCGCTCCTCGCCCGACGTGATGACCATTCTGGGCATCAGCGGCCGGTCCGAGATGATCCATCGCGACGACCTCGTGATCGGCCCAGCCGGCGCGATCCCGGCCAAATAGGCCATTGGGCAGGCATTGTGTGGGCCATCGGCCGAGCGCGGCGGCCGGCCGCCCATCTGCCATGCCGGTTCCGCGCCTCGCCACCCCTCAATTGCCATGCTAGAACATGGCCTTAGAGCATGATCCGGAAAAGTGGGCACCGGTTTTCCGAAGAGATCATGCTCAAACAAGAGCTGGGACTTCCATGAGCGCCCCCCTGAAGGCGATCGACGGCAACGCCGATCTCACCGTCCTGATGACCGACCTCGCCGCCAAGGCGCGCGCCGCCGCGCGCGTGCTGGCGCTGGCGCCGGCGGAGCAGAAGAACCGGGCGCTCACCGCGATCGAACGCGCCATCCGCGCAAATGCGCCGGCCATCCTTGCCGCCAATGCCGAGGACGTCGCCGAAGCCCGCGCGGGCGGCATGACCTCGGCCTTCGTCGACCGCCTGACCCTGACGCAGGCGCGCGTCGACGGCATGGCCGATGGCGTTGCGACCGTGCGCGAGATCATCGATCCGGTCGGCGCCGTCACCGAAAGCTGGCAGCGTCCGAACGGCATGACGATCGAGCGCGTCCGGGTGCCGCTCGGCGTCATCGGCGTGATCTTCGAGAGCCGTCCCAATGTCGCCGCCGACGCCGGCGTGCTGTGCCTGAAGTCCGGCAACGCGGTGATCCTGCGCGGCGGCTCCGACAGTTTCCGCTCCTGCCGCGCGATCCATGACTGCCTGGTGCAGGGCCTGCGTGAGGCCGGCTTGCCCGAGGCCGCGATCGCCCTGGTGCCGACCCGTGACCGCGCCGCCGTCGGCCTGATGCTGACCGGATTGAACGGCGGCATCGACGTCATCGTGCCGCGCGGCGGCAAGAGCCTGGTCGCGCGCGTCGAGGCCGAGGCGCGCGTGCCGGTGTTCGCGCATCTCGAGGGCGTCAACCACATCTATGTCGATGCCACTGCGAAGCTCGACATGGCCAAGTCGGTCGTGCTCAACGCCAAGATGCGCCGCCCCGGCGTCTGCGGCGCCGTCGAGACCCTGCTGATCGATCGCAACGCCGCCGCGACGAAACTGAAGCCGCTGGTCGCGCTGCTGCTCGACGCCGGCTGCGAGGTGCGCGGCGACGACGTCGTGCAGGGCGCCGACGCGAGGGTGAAGCCCGCGTCCGACGAGGACTGGAACACCGAATATGAGGACGCGATCATCTCGGCGAAGATCGTCGACGGCCTCGATCAAGCGATTGCGCATATTCAAAATCACGGCTCGCATCACACCGATGCGATCGTGACCGAGGATGCCGCTGCCGCGCAGCGTTTCCTCAACGAGGTCGATTCGGCGATCGTGCTGCATAACGCCTCGACCCAGTTCGCCGACGGCGGCGAGTTCGGCTTCGGCGCCGAGATCGGCATTGCCACCGGCAAATTCCACGCCCGCGGCCCGGTCGGCGCCGAGCAGTTGACCAGCTTCAAATACCGCGTCCACGGCACCGGGCAGACACGGCCGTGATCATTGTCGCACGCACACGGTAGATCCTTGCAGCAAGCTTCCACCGTGCCGTTGTCCGCAGCCCAGGCGCTTCCGTTCTATACCAACGGCATGCGCATCGGGCTGCTTGGCGGCTCGTTCAATCCGCCGCACGCCGCGCATCGCGCCATCAGCCTGTTCGCGCTGAAGCGCTTGCAACTCGATCGCGTGTGGTGGCTGCTGACGCCGGGCAATCCGCTGAAGAACCATGACGGCCTGCATGCGCTTGCCGAACGTGCCGAAGCGGCGCGCCGCGTCGCCGACGATCCGCGCATCGACATCAGCTGTCTCGAAGCTGTCATTGGCACCCGCTACACTGTCGACACGATCATCCACTTGCGCCGTCGTGTCTCCGGCGTGCACTTCGTATGGATCATGGGCGCTGACAATCTCGCGCAATTCCATCGCTGGAAGGATTGGCGGCGCATCGCGTCCGATGTGCCGATTGCCGTGATCGACCGGCCGCCCCAGAGCTTTCGCGCCCTTGCCGCACCGGCGGCGCAGGCGCTCTCGCGCTATCGCATGCCCGAAAATCAGGCGACACGGCTGGCCGACCAGCAGGCGCCGGCCTGGGTGTTCCTGACAGGAATGAAATCCAATCTGTCTTCGACCGGTCTGCGGAACCCGGACGGGAGCTGGAGAACGGCGTGAAGCGCAAAAGGGTTACTGGAATATTGAAACCATTAACCCCACATGCGTAGTATGGTGTGTGGGTGCCGAGGATTCGGCCCCCGCGATACAGTGAAAGGAAATGGTCCCTGGCCACATCTGTATTGTCAAAGTCTGTTTTACCCAAGGTTCCAAAGACTGCGCGTAAAACATCGACGAAAACCGCGGCCTTGCAGGCGCAACCGGACGCCGACAAACCGGATGCCAACAAGACGCTGAGCCTGATCCTCTCCCGCCTCGAGGACATGAAAGCGGAAGAGACGGTCACCATCGACCTCCGCGGCAAATCCGCATATTCCGACTACATGATCGTCACCACCGGCCGGGTGAACCGGCACGTTGGCGCGATCGCGGAAAATGTGACGAAGAGCCTCAAGGAAAACGGGGTCAAGAACATCCATGTCGAGGGCTTGCCCAATTGCGACTGGGTGCTGATCGATTCCGGCGAGGTGATCGTGCACGTGTTCAGGCCTGAGGTGCGCGAGTTCTACAATCTCGAACGGTTGTGGACTCAGAACCCGGCGGTCGCGGCGGTCTAAGGGGTGTCGAAGCCGATGCGAATCGGCTGCAGCGCAGATAGTTTGCGCTGATGCGCCTTGTCGTGATCTGCATCGGCCGCCTGAAGCAGGGCCCTGAACGGGAGCTCGCGGAGCGGTACCGCGAGCGCTTCGAGGATATCGGCCGCAAGCTCGGCTTTCGCGGCCTGGAGATTCATGAGATTGCGGAGAGCCGCGCGCGCGACACGGCTGCGCGGATCGCGGAAGAAGCTGCGGCGATCGCGGCGCTGCTGCCGGACAAGCACATGCTGGTCGCGCTCGACGAACGCGGCAAGAGCATCGACAGCGCAAGCTTCGCGCAGCAGCTCGGCCGCTGGCGCGACGAGGGACAGCCGCATACGGCTTTCGTGATCGGCGGCGCGGACGGACTTTCGCCGGAATTGCAGCGCAAGGCTTCGTTGCGAATTGCATTCGGCTCCGCGACCTGGCCGCATCAAATGGTCCGCGTCATGCTTCTGGAACAGATTTATCGGGCCGCAACCATTTTGGCCGGCCACCCCTATCATCGCGCGTAAGGCGCGGTGGCCGACAGTCGAAAGCGCTGAACGCACGCGAATGCAGCACAAGCGGGACACAGTTTCGTATTTCGGCACCGCGCGCCGCTGGCTGCCGGAGGCTTTGTCGGTCGCAATCTTCGCCGCTCAGCTGTCAGCAGCGCACGCGCAAACGACATCACCTGCGCAGCAACCCGCGCCGCCGGCGCAGCAGGCCGCAACGGCGGAGACCTCGCCCGACGCCATCAAGCAGCGCGAGCAGGAGCTCGAGGCCGCGCGCGAACAGCAGCGCAAGGCGGCCGAGCAGCAGGAGAAGCTGAAGGCCGACATCGCGGCGATCGGCCAGGACCGCAGCAAGCTCAATCAGGAGCTGATCGACATTGCCGGCCAGGTGCGTGGCGTCGAGACCCGGATCGCGGATGCCGAGGCACGCCTGCAGCCGCTCGACGGCCGCGAGCGCGAGATCCGCAGCTCGCTCGATTCACGCCGCTCCGACGTGATCGAGGTGCTGGCCGCGCTGCAACGCGCCGGACGGCGCACGCCGCCGGCGCTGCTGGTGCGGCCGGAGGACGCGCTGCAATCGCTGCGCACCGCGATGCTGCTCGGCGCCGTGGTGCCGGAGCTGCGGGTCCGCGCCGAGAAGCTTGCCGCCGACCTCGGCGAACTGGTCGCGCTGCGCAAGACCATCTCCGCCGAGCGCGATGCGCTGGCGGCCGACCGCGACAAGCTCAGAGAAGACCAGACCCGGCTTGCGGCGCTGGTCGACGAACGGCAACGGCAGCAGAGCGCGGCGGAAAAGGACATGGAGGCGGAAGGCGCGCGCGCCGTCGCGCTGGCCAAGCAGGCCGACAGCCTGCAGAGCCTGATCGCCAAGATGGAGCAGGACCTCAAGAGCGCGGCCAAGGCCGCCGCCACGGCGAGCCTCCAGGGGGCGCCGGCGACGGTTAACGGCAAGCCGAATCTGGGAGCCCTGAAGGATCCCGCCCGCATGAGCCCGGCGGTCGCCTTCGCCTCGGCCAAGGGCCTGTTCTCGTATCCCGTGAATGGCACCAAGATTCGCGAATTTGGCGGTTCCGATGGCGCGGGAGGCGTACAAAAAGGCATTTCTTTGGCGGCCAAGCCGGGCGCGCAGGTCACAACCCCGTGTGACGGCTGGGTAGTTTACGCTGGTCCTTTCCGCAGCTATGGACAACTCTTGATCCTCAATGCCGGGGGCGGGTATCATGTCCTGATCGCCGGGATGGAGCGTATTTCGGTAAACATCGGCCAGTTTGTACTGACGGGGGAGCCGGTTGCGACCATGGGGTCGACGTCCCAGGTTGCATCCATTCTCGCGACCAATGCGAGCCAGCCAGTGCTCTATGTCGAGTTCCGGAAAGACGGCACTCCAATCGATCCAGGTCCATGGTGGGCCGCAAATGAAGGCGAAAAGGTTCGCGGATGATGCGCAAGACTTCGGTAATTCTCCTGAGCGCCGCCACCGGCGCGGCCCTGACGCTTTTCGTCACGCAGCCCCGCGCTGTGCTGATGGGATCGAGCGCGCGCGCCGCGACGTCGGACACCTACCGCCAGCTCAATCTGTTCGGCGACGTGTTCGAGCGGGTGCGCAGCGACTATGTCGAGAAGCCGGATGATTCCAAGCTGGTCGAATCCGCGATCTCGGGCATGCTGTCCGGCCTCGATCCGCATTCGAGCTACATGGACGCCAAGAGCTTCCGCGACATGCAGGTGCAGACCCGCGGCGAATTCGGCGGCCTCGGCATCGAAGTCACGATGGAAGACGGCCTGATCAAAGTGGTCTCGCCGATCGACGACACTCCGGCCTCGAAGGCCGGCATCATGGCCAACGACATCATCACCACCCTCGACGACGAAGCCGTGCAGGGCCTGACCCTGAACCAGGCCGTCGAGAAGATGCGCGGTCCGGTCAACACCAAGATCAAGCTCAAGATCATCCGCAAGGGCCAGGACAATCCGATCGACGTCACGCTGGTGCGCGACAACATCCGCGTCCGCTCGGTGCGCGCGCGCGTCGAGGCCGACGACATCGCCTATATCCGCATCACCACCTTCAACGAGCAGACCACCGAAGGCCTGAAGAAGGAGGTCGCCAATCTGCAGGGCCAGATCGGCGACAAGCTGAAGGGCTATATCATCGACCTCAGAAACAACCCCGGCGGCCTGCTGGAAGAAGCGGTCACCGTGTCCGACTCCTTCCTGGAGCGTGGTGAGATCGTCTCGACCCGCGGCCGCAATGCCGAGGAAACCCAGCGCCGCGCCGCCCATCCGGGCGACCTGACCAAGGGCAAGCCGGTCATCGTGCTGATCAACGGCGGCTCGGCCTCGGCGTCTGAGATCGTCGCGGGCGCGCTGCAGGACCACAAGCGGGCAACGCTGGTCGGCACCCGTTCGTTCGGCAAGGGCTCGGTGCAGACCATCATCCCACTCGGCTCGGGCAACGGCGCACTGCGCCTGACCACCGCGCGCTATTACACGCCGTCGGGCAAGTCGATCCAGGCCAAGGGCATCGTGCCCGATATCGAGGTGCTGCAGGACGTGCCGGAAGAGCTGAAGGCGCGCACCGATACCAAGGGCGAGGCCTCGCTGCGCGGCCATCTGAAGAACGATGGCGACGAGAAGACCGGTTCGCAGTCCTACGTCCCGCCGGATGCCAAGGACGACAAGGCGCTGAAAATGGCCGACGATCTGCTGCACGGCATCAAGTCGACCTCGAACGCCACGCCGGCACCGGCCGGTGACAAGGCGCCCGGCGACAAGGCCGCGGCCGACAAGCCGGCCAACAAGTCCGCGAACTAATCCGATCCGATCGATTCGGTGAACAGGGCGGCCCTCGGGCCGCCCTTTCTGCTTTCGGATGTCCACCCGTAACCGTGCTTTGACGGGGCGGCCGGTGCGCGGGAATGCACCGCATCGTGCTATCGTTCGCGCTGTTGATTCGGGGAGGGTCATGGCAGAAGCGGCCGACGAACTGAGCACGCCGCTTGGGCAGAAGACCGTGGGCAGGACGCGCTGTATCCGCCTGCCATTCACGGCGATGCAGGCGCTCGCCGTGCTGCTGGGCCTCGTGCTGGTCGGCTTCGCCGGCGTCGCGCTGTTCAACGACAACCCGCTCGGCGGCGAGCCGATGGCCCGGATCGCGCTCCGCAATGCGCCGCCCGCAGCCGGCGACGACAAGCACGCCCCGGCCGCCCAGCCGGCCGAGCCGGCGGTCAAATCCGCCGCCAAGGCGCCGGCCGCATCGAGCGACGCCAGAACGGTCACCATCATCGACGGCTCCAGCGGCAAGCGCCAGGATGTCGTGATCGGCGCCGGCGATCCGGGGGACAAGGCCGATGGCGAGGCATCTCCGGTCGCGATGGCCGGGGTCGACCCGCGCCTGTTGGAAAAGTCGCGCTACGGCATGATCCCGATGGTCGCCGACGGCCTGAAGCCGTTCACGGTCTATGCGGCCGAGGCCGACCGTGCCAAGGCGGCCCGGATGCCCGTGGTTGCCATCGTGGTCGGCGGCCTCGGCGTCGGCGCCGCCAAGACCGCCGACGCCATCATGAAGCTGCCGCCGGCCGTGACGCTGGCCTTCACGCCCTATGGCGTCGACCCCGGCAAGCTTGCGGAACGCGCCCGCGCCCAGCGCCACGAGATCCTGCTGCAGATCCCGATGGAGCCGTTCGACTATCCCGACAACGATCCGGGCCCGCAGACCCTGCTGACCACCCTGGGCAGCGAGCAGAACCTCGACCGGCTCTATTGGCATCTGAGCCGCCTGCAGGGCTATGCCGGGATCGCCAATTTCATGGGGGCGCGGTTCGTCGCGACCGATCTCGTGATGCAGCCGATCGTGCGCGAAGCGGCCAAGCGCGGCCTGAGCTGGTTCGACGATGGTACCACCCCGCGCAGCGTGGCGCAGACGCTCTCCGCGGGCCAGTCGCTGCCGTTTGCCAAGGCCGATTTCGCCATCGACGCGGTGCCGACGTCGGCAGAAATCGACCGCGCACTGGTCAAGCTGGAAACCATCGCCAAGGAACGCGGCACCGCCGTGGGCGTCGCCTCGGCGCTGCCGGTCTCGATCGAGCGGCTCGGCGCCTGGCTCAAGACACTGGACTCCAAGGGCATCATGCTTGTGCCATTGACAACGGCGATGCTGAAATCAAAATCGGGCTAGAAGATCAATCTGTTGGTGCGACTTGAGACCTTGCCGGGGGGCCGGGTCTGGTGGCGCCGGGAACTGGGCGAGGTAGCGGCAGCATGGCACGTTATGAAGACCTGCCCTATCGAACCTGCGTCGGCATCATGCTGCTGAATACCGCCGGGCTGGTCTTCATCGGACGCCGCGCCGGCGGCATCGAGCATGTCGACGACGCCCATGTCTGGCAGATGCCGCAAGGCGGCGTCGATCCCGGCGAGGATACGTTTCAGGCGGCCAAGCGCGAGCTTTACGAGGAGACCAGCGTCAAATCGGTGGAGAAGCTCGGCGAGGTCGCGGACTGGCTGATCTACGACATCCCGCGCACCGTCGCCGGGCGCGCCTGGAAGGGCCGCTATCGCGGCCAGCGGCAGAAGTGGTTCGCGTTGCGCTTCACCGGCAAGGACAACGAGATCAACGTCGCCAACCCCGGCGGCGGCCACAAGGCCGAGTTCATCACCTGGCGCTGGGAGCCGATGAAGAATCTGCCGGAGCTGATTGTGCCGTTCAAGCGGCCGGTCTATGAGCGCGTCGTGAAGGAATTTGCCGCGCTGGCAGCCAAATAGACCCACGACGCAGCGCCGAAATGTCATCAGATAAGCCCTATCGGCCCAATGTGGGCATTGCGCTGTTCAACGCGGCCGGACGCGTGCTGATCGGCCACCGGATCAAGGACGACGGTCCGGAGATCGTGCTGCCCGGCCTCGACTGGCAGATGCCGCAGGGCGGCATCGACGACGGCGAGGATCCGCGCCAGGCCGTGATGCGCGAATTGTGGGAAGAGACCGGAGCGGTCAGCGCCGATTATCTCGGCGAGACCGACTGGATGACCTACGAATTCCCCGCCTATGACGGTCCGGCCTCGCACCGGCTGGCGAAATTCCGCGGCCAGCGGCAGAAATGGTTTGCGCTGCGCTTCACCGGACAAGACGCCGAGATCGATCCGTTGACGCCGCGCAACGGCCAGCCCGCCGAGTTCGATCAATGGCGCTGGGAGCGGCTCGACCGTGTCGCCGATCTGGTGGTGCCGTTCCGCCGCGACGTCTATCGCACGGTCGCGACCTGGTTCGCCGAATTCGCCGGCTGATCCGGCGGCGGAATCCGCCGCGCATCGCCCGGCGTCATGCCGTAGGTCGCGCGGAACACGCGATAGAAGGTCGCGATGCTGTCGAAGCCGCAGGAGAATGCGATCTCGTCGATGCCGCGCTCCCGCGTGGCATAGAGCAGCCGCCTCGCCTCTTTCAACCTCGCCGCCGTCAGCGTCCGCGCGAACGACAGGCCGGTCGGCTCGAATAGCGCATGCACTTGCCGCAGCGAAATGCCGAGCTCGGCGGCAACAGTGGCCGGCGAGAGCGAGGTGCGATGCAGATCGCGCAACAGGATTTCGCGCGCGGCGTGGAGGTAGCCGGCATGCAGCGCGGCCCGGACCTCATCCTGGCGCGGCCGCACGCGCCCGCGCGCGAGCAGCGCCAGGCGCACCATATGCGTGACCTCGGCAGTGAACTGGCCGGCTTGCGCCGGATGCTGCGTCATGGCGCGGAACATGGCGCCGACCAGCCGGGTCAGGCCCGCGCCCCGCGTCAGCATGACCGGCGGGGCATCCTCGATCCGCGCACCAAGGGCGAGGTCGGCGGTGACGGGGATCTTGAGGCTGAAGAAGTGGAAGCCATCGGTCCGGTCGGGCGTCGACGCAAACGGAAGATTGGAGTGGCCGAACACCAGATCCCCGTTGTCCACCCACTGAACACGATCGCGGCCGATATTCAGATGACCGGGGCCGCGCACCTGCCAGGCGAGTTGCAGGCTGTTGCTCGGGACGCGCGCGATATCGGACGACGTGCGGCTGACGCGATAGGACGACGCCGACATTTCCGCCAGCACGGCATCGCCGATCGGCGTCGCGGAAAAGCGCCCGCGGAAGTCGGGCCGTTTGTCGCGCTCGAGCTCGATGGTGACCCCGAACAGGCTCTTGCCGCGCACGTCGCACCAATGCTCGAAGCGGTCTTGCGGGCGGAGCGCGTCGGTGGAGAAAGTCAGCACTTCAGAATGACCCGTTACGTGGGAGAGACGTCGCGATGCTGCGAGGCCAGTTCGTCATCGCGCCGCAGCTTGTCATGTGTGCGTGATCCCTGCTGTAAGCTGCCTCACATTCGGATCATGTTCTAGTCTTGCTGAGGCACGATTCCTTCTCTTTCGCTCGCAATGACGGCAGGATTCGTTCAGAGCCTTTCGTGACCAAAAACCTCCATTGACGCAGTAAGATTAGTTCGGGCCGACCGTGAACGGGCCGATCGCGATGACATGGCAATCGCTGTCGCGCTTGACGCAGTCCGCGAGCGCGGCGTTGACCGCGCTTTGCTCGTTCTCCGCTTTCAGGCCCAGTCCGGGCCGTCCCTGGGTGCCGACCGCGACCGCATTCCAGCCGGTCGTCGCATCGGCAAGCTTGCGCACGACATCGCCGCGCTCGTTCGGCATGATGACCGAGCTGTCGGCGGGCTTGAAGAAGCCGGTCACGCGCAATGTGGCCGGGATCGGCACCACAAAGACGTCGTCGACCGCGACGATCGTGCACGGCACGCCCGCGACCGCGCCGCAGGCCTGCAGGTTGCGACGCGCGGATTCCTCCAGTGAATCGATGCCCGAATTGAAGAAGTAGTGGCCGCCCGGGCCGAGCGCGATGGTTCGCGTCTTGCGTCCCGGCACGAACAGGCTTTCGAGCCTTGCCCTGGCCGGCTCGCGCAGCAGCGGAACGTCCTTGGTCGTATACGGCTTCTCAACCAGCGCATCGCGCTTGACCCATGGCAAGGGCGGCACCGGCGGCAGGCCGTGGCTATACACGATCGTATTGCCGACGGCGTACAACTCGCATTTGCGCGGCGAGCCTGCATTGTCGGCGCGCTTCTGGCACAGGTCGAGCGCGGCCGTCTTCGCCGCGTCCTCGCTCGGCTGCGCCACGCTCCAGCCGACGAAACCATTGATGTTGAGGGCAAGCGCCTTGGAATCGCCCGCGGGCAGATATTCGGTCGCGAGCCCGTTGCGGGTGCGATCGCTGACAAAGGGTGTCATGCCGGCGACGAGCTTGTCGCCCGATGTGATCGATGGCGGCGGCTCGGACACTGGCGCGGCCAATGTGGGTGCCGGTGGGGGTTTGACAGACGGCGCCGCCGATGGCGACGGCGACGGTGCGACCAATGGTGCCGGTGCAGCCGAGACCAGGGACCCGGGCGCCGGCGTCGAGCTTGTCACGACCGCAGGCTTCGCCGCCGACGTTTCCAGCTTGGTGTAATACAGGAAGCCGCCGACGCCGATGGCGGCCAGCAGCACCAGCGTGATTGCGGCGGGCCACATCCAGGCCGGTGCGGCCGCACGCGCGGCCTTGGCCGGCTTCTTGACCTGGGGCGTCGCGTAGCTGCCGTCCTCGCGCCGCATCGCCACCATGTAGGCGTGCACGGGGGTCGGAATGTTCTTCACTTCCTGCGCGCCGATGTCGGCGAATTGCACCGACAGCTTGTTGGCGACCTGCTCATGGACCGCGCGCGACACGCAGATGCCGCCGACCTCGGCGAGGCCCTCGAGCCTTGCTGCGATGTTGACGCCATCGCCGAGCAGATCGCCGTCGCGCTCGACCACGTCGCCGATCGTGATACCGATCCGGAACGCCATCTGCCGGCTCGGCGGATAGGCCATGTTGCGCGTGCGCAGGCTTTCCTGGATGTCGATCGCGCAGCGCACGGCTTCGACGGCGCTGGGAAATTCCGCCAGCACCGCGTCACCCGCGGTGTTGAAGATGCGGCCACCGCCCTTGGCAATGAAATCGTCGGTGACCTGGCGGTAGGACGCGAGCCGCCGCAGCGTCTCTTCCTCATCCTCGGCAACCAGTCGACTATAGCCTGCAATATCGGCTGCGAAGATCGCTGCGATCTTGCGCTTCATGAGCACCAGCCCCGGAACCCGAATGTGCCGGGCAGCATGCCGCCAGACGCTCGCGGGTGCAATAAACATTCAATGCCCGCCGGGGCGCGGCGAGCGTTGAATCGTTCAAGGCTTGATCGATGAAGGCAGAAAGTGTGAGCGATTTCACAAAGCCGCGCCCGACTTGAGCGCATGGCGCGATCACAGATCAGCAATCGCCTTAAAGGGCGATGTGATTAGGTTGAACCGTCATCGCGCCTTGGTTTGTTGTCTAAGCATGATCTTTTCGGAAAACCGCTTCGCACTTTTCCGGATCATGCTTTAGTGCATCGCCGTCGCGTTGAGCTCGTGCTGGATGCTCTTGAAGTGGTCAAGCCGCTCGATCGCGTGGTCGAGCTCGGTGCCCTCGTGCTCGGCAAGCTTCTCTTCCATCTCCTTGATGGTCTCCGCGAACTTGGCGCGGTCGAGCTCCGCAATCGCGGTCGCGACGTCGGCGAGCACGGTGAGGCCCTTGTCCGACACTTCGGCGAGACCGCCGAGCACGATCACCTTCTCCTTCTTGCCGGCGGTCGTGATCGTCAGGATGCCCGGACGAACCGTGGCGACGACAGGCGCGTGGCCGGCGAGCACACCGAAATCACCCTCAACGCCGGGGACGTCGACCTGATCGACCTCGCCGGAGAAGGCGAGCTTTTCGGGAGAGACGAGATCGAAGTGGAAGGTGGCCATGGAGCGCCCGTAGTTCAGACTGGTTTCGACTGGTGAGAGGCGAATAGCGAATGGCGAGTAGCGAATGCGCTCGTCACTCTTTCCCTATTCGCCGCTCCCTATTCGCTATTCGCTAACTCAGGCGGCTTCGGCCGCCAGCTTCTTGCCCTTCTCGACGGCTTCTTCGATGGTGCCGACCATGTAGAACGCCGCTTCCGGCAGGTGGTCGTACTTGCCCTCGCAGAGGTCGCGGAAGCCCTTGATGGTGTCGGCGAGGTCGACGAACTTGCCCGGCGAGCCGGTGAAGATTTCGGCGACGTGGAACGGCTGCGACAGGAAGCGCTCGACCTTGCGGGCGCGGGCGACCGTCAGCTTGTCCTCTTCCGACAGTTCGTCCATGCCGAGAATGGCGATGATGTCCTGCAGCGACTTGTAGCGCTGGAGGATCTGCTGGACCATACGTGCGGTGTTGTAGTGCTCGTCGCCGACCACCAGCGCCGACAGCATGCGCGAGGTCGAGTCGAGCGGGTCCACCGCCGGATAGATGCCCTTTTCCGAGATCGCGCGCGACAGCACCGTGGTGGCGTCCAGATGCGCGAACGAGGTGGCGGGCGCCGGATCGGTCAGGTCGTCGGCCGGCACGTAGATCGCCTGCACCGAGGTGATCGAGCCCTTCTGGGTGGTGGTGATGCGCTCCTGCAGCGCGCCCATGTCGGTCGCCAGCGTCGGCTGATAACCCACGGCGCTCGGGATGCGGCCGAGCAGCGCCGACACTTCCGAACCCGCCTGGGTGAAGCGGAAGATATTGTCGACGAAGAACAGCACGTCCTGGCCCTGGTCGCGGAAATGCTCGGCGACCGTCAGACCGGTCAGGCCGACCCGGGCGCGGGCGCCCGGCGGCTCGTTCATCTGGCCGAACACCAGCGCGCACTTCGATTTCACGCTCGGATCCGGATTGTGCGGATCGGCGTTGACCTTCGATTCGATGAACTCGTGATAGAGATCGTTGCCCTCGCGGGTACGCTCGCCGACGCCGGCGAACACCGAGTAACCGCCGTGCGCCTTCGCGACGTTGTTGATCAGCTCCTGAATCAGCACGGTCTTGCCGACGCCGGCGCCGCCGAACAGGCCGATCTTGCCGCCCTTGGCGTACGGAGCAAGCAGGTCGACGACCTTGATGCCGGTGACGAGGATTTCGGCCTCGGTGGACTGATCGGTGTAGGTCGGCGCTTCCTGGTGGATGGCGCGCACGCCGTCGGACTTGATCGGACCGGCTTCGTCGATCGGCTCGCCGATCACGTTGATGATGCGGCCGAGCGTGCCTTCGCCGACCGGCACCCGGATCGGTTCGCCGGTGTCGGTCACTTCCTGGCCGCGCACCAGACCTTCGGTGATGTCCATCGCGATGGTACGGACGGTCGATTCACCGAGATGCTGGGCGACTTCGAGCACCAGGCGGTTGCCGCCGTTCTTGGTCTCGAGCGCGTTCAGAATCGCCGGAAGGTGGCCTTCGAACTGCACGTCGACCACGGCGCCCGTGACCTGGGTAACGCGACCGATCGGATTGGCTGCTGTAGCCATGGACTGTTCTCCTTCGAAAATCTGCCTTAGACCGCCTCAGCGCCGGAGATGATCTCGATCAGCTCCTTCGTGATCTGGGCCTGACGGGTTCGGTTGTAAATCAGGGTTTGCTTGCGAATCATCTCGCCGGCATTGCGGGTCGCGCTGTCCATCGCGCTCATCTGCGCGCCATAGAACGAGGCGTTGTTTTCGAGCAGCGCGCGGAACACCTGCACCGCGAGGTTGCGCGGCAGCAGGCTGCCGAGGATCTGATCCTCTTCCGGCTCGTATTCATAGGACGTGGAGGGAGCCGCGCCCGCGGCGGGCGCGGCGACCTCGAGCGGGATGATCTGCTGCGCGGTCGGGATCTGCGCGATCACCGACTGGAAGCGCGAATAGAACAGCGTGCAGACGTCGAACTCGCCGGCCTCGAACCGCGCCAGCACCTTGTTGGCGATGTCCTCGGCGTTGGCGAAGCCGATCTGGCGCACCGAACGCAGGTCGAGATGCTCGACAATCCGCTTCTCGAAGGTCCGCCGCAGCTGCTCGTAGCCCTTGCGGCCGACACAGAAGAATTTGACGTCCTTGCCCTGCGCGAGCAGCGACTGCGCCCGCTCGCGCGCCAGGCGCACGATGGCCGAGTTGAAGGCGCCGGACAGGCCGCGCTCGCCGGTGCAGACCAGCAGCAGGTGAACCTGGTCGTTGCCGGTGCCGGCGAGCAGCGCCGGTGCGCCCGGCGTGCCATTGGCCGCGGCGGCGATGTTGGAGATTACCGCATCCATCTTGGTGGCATAGGGCCGCGCCGCTTCGGCGGCGTTCTGCGCGCGGCGCAGCTTCGAGGCTGCGACCATCTGCATGGCCTTGGTGATCTTCTGCGTCGCCTTGGTCGAGGCGATGCGGACCCGCATGTCTTTTAGTGACGCCATTCTTCGTTCACCCCGGCGATCCGACCACAATGGTCAGATCGCAAGCCTCCGTTCGTCACGCCCGGCGGCGAGCCGGGCGACGCCCCATTCGTTATGCAAACGTCTTGGCGAAGCCGTCGACCGCCGCCTTCAGCTTGGCGGCGCTGTCGTCGGACAGATCGCGGCTGTCGCGGATCGCGTTGAGGATGTCGACGTGCTTGCCGCGCAACAGCGACAGCAGGCCATCCTCGAACGCCTTCACCTTGTTGAGCGGCAGCGCATCGAGATAGCCGTTGGTGCCCGCCCAGATCACGCAGACCTGCTCTTCCATCTTCAGCGGCGAGAACTGCGGCTGCTTCAGGAGCTCGGTCAAGCGCGAACCGCGGTTGAGCAGGCGCTGGGTGGACGCGTCGAGGTCGGAGCCGAACTGCGCGAACGCCGCCATTTCACGATACTGCGCGAGCTCGCCCTTGATCTTGCCGGCGACCTTCTTGGTCGCCTTGGTCTGCGCCGACGAACCGACGCGCGACACCGACAGACCGACGTTCACCGCCGGGCGGATGCCCTGGAAGAACAGGTCGGTTTCCAGGAATATCTGACCGTCGGTGATCGAAATCACGTTGGTCGGGATGTAGGCCGACACGTCGTTGGCCTGGGTTTCGATGACCGGCAGCGCGGTCAGCGAGCCCAAACCGTGCTCCTTGTTGAGCTTGGCCGCGCGCTCGAGCAGGCGGGAATGCAGATAGAACACGTCGCCCGGATAGGCTTCGCGGCCCGGCGGGCGGCGCAGCAGCAGCGACATCTGGCGGTAGGCGACGGCCTGCTTGGACAGATCGTCATAGATGATCACGGCGTGCATGCCGTTGTCGCGGAAGTATTCGCCCATCGTGCAGCCGGTGAACGGCGCAATGTACTGCATCGGCGCCGGGTCGGACGCGGTCGCCGCAACGACGATCGAGTATTCCAGCGCGCCCTGCTCTTCGAGCACCTTGACGAACTGGGCAACGGTGGAGCGCTTCTGGCCGACCGCGACATAGACGCAGTACAGCTTCTGGCTCTCGTCCGGCTGGGCGTTGAGCGGCTTCTGGTTCAGGATGGTGTCGAGCGCGATCGCGGTCTTGCCGGTCTGACGGTCGCCGATGATCAGCTCGCGCTGGCCGCGGCCGATCGGGATCAGCGCATCGATCGCCTTCAGGCCGGTGGCCATCGGCTCGTTGACCGACTTGCGCGGAATGATGCCGGGCGCCTTGACGTCGACGCGCTTGCGTTCGGTGGCTTGGATCGGGCCCTTGCCGTCGATCGGATTGCCGAGCGCATCGACGACGCGGCCGAGCAGGCCCTTGCCGACCGGCGCGTCCACGATGGCGCGGGTGCGCTTGACGGTCTGGCCTTCCTTGATCTCGCGGTCGGCGCCGAAGATCACGACGCCGACGTTGTCGGTTTCGAGGTTGAGCGCCATGCCGCGCGTGCCGTTCTCGAACTCGACCATTTCACCGGCCTGGACGTTGTCGAGACCGTAGACGCGGGCGATACCGTCACCGACCGACAGCACCTGGCCAACTTCGGTGACCTCGGCTTCCTGGCCGAAATTCTTGATCTGGTCCTTGAGGATCGCAGAAATTTCTGCGGCGCGGATGTCCATCAGCCTGCCTCTTTCATCGCGTTCTTGATCGAATTGAGTTTGGTGCGAAGCGAACTATCCACCATCCGGCTGCCGAGCTTGACCACCAGGCCACCAATAATGGAGGGATCGACCTTCACGTTGAGCGCGACGTCCTTGCCCGTCACTGATTTCAGTGCGGTCTTCAGGGCGTCGAGATTCTTGTCACTGAGCTGCTCGGCGACGGTGACGTCCGCAGTCGCCTCGCCCTTGAACTTCGCCACCAGCGCGCGATAGGCGCGGATCACATCGGCAATTGCGAACAGCCGGCGGTTGGCGGTGAGCACCTTGAGGAATTTGGCCGACGTGCCGGCGATGCCAGCCTTGTCGAGCACCACGGTCAGCGCCTTCAGCTGGGCGTCCGCGGAAAACACCGGGCTGCGGACGAGGCGCTTCAGATCGGCGCTCTCGTTGAGCATGGCCTCGAATTTGTCGAGGTCGGCCCGGACTTGATCGACGGATTGCTCGTCGCGCGCCAACTCGAACAGGGCCGTTGCGTAACGACCGGACACTCCCGAAACGGACGGATCTTCAGCAGCCACGAGCTCGCTCTTTTTTGCTGTCAAATTCGCAAGGGAAAAACCGTCGCCACCAAAGCAGCGCCTAGCGATCCAAGCCCTTGGAATTCAAGCGGGACTTCGATTTTCGACCGGCACAGGACATGCCGGGACCGTTAAAATCGCGGCTTTGCTAACATAGCAATCGCGCAGGTGCAACATGACGGCATCGTGAGAGCCGCCTTGTCGCACGCGGTTTTCGGTGACCGCAGCCGACCGCAAATCGGGACGAATTCGGCCCGCGGAAAATCGACCCAGCGACGCCCGATTTACATCTCGCGAATTTGTTCCATCGAATTTTGCATGGGCCTAGGGCCGAGCGCGCAAGGAACCCGCGACAGCCGTGATTTCCATTTGGCGAATACTTACCGAAAACTTACCACTGCATCGATATTCAGTATTCGTAAGTATAACATCGGTTAAAAATTGATTAAAGCACAAGCTTAGGCAACTTCGATCGAGTACCCCAAGGCGGTAACAAGATATTTCAGCCGGAGACATTCGGGATTTACTGCCTAATTCGTGCCTCAATGCGAAACCAAACGGCCTAGGTCAACGAAGGGACGGGGGTTCCACTTGCCGCGTTAGCGGCAATACTGTCTGAGGGTCTTATCAATGCTGAATATCAAGAAAGCAGCGGGCAACGTCACCCGCTCGCGTACGGCGCTTGCGTTTGTAGCCGCAACTGTTCTGGTCGGGGGCAGCGTGACCGAGGCGTCCGCGAAGTCCCGGCACCACCATCATCGCCACCATCACCACCATGCCCGCGCCGAAGGCTCGTCCTGGCGCGACGCCAACGCATCGGTCCAGTCGTCCGGCGGCCACACGTTCTCGGGGATGGCCTCCTTCTACGGCAATGAATCGGGAAGCCGCACCGCTTCCGGCCAGCGCTTCAACCAGAACGCCATGACCGCGGCCCACCGCTCGCTGCCGTTCGGCACCAAGCTCCGCGTCACCCATGGCGGCCGCAGCGTCGTCGTCACCATCAACGATCGTGGCCCGTTCATCCGCGGCCGCGTGCTCGACCTCTCCACCGGCGCAGCCCGGGCCATCGGCCTGACCGGTGCCGGCGTCGGCCGCGTCACGGCCGAGGTCATCTAACGCTTTCAGTAAGCGTTGCGTTGCGTACCGGCCGCGAGGCCTGCCTCGCGCCAAAGGGCCTGCCGTCGCGAATGACGGCAGGCTTTTTTTCGTCATTCCGGGGCGCGCGAAGCGCGAGCCCGGAATCCATTTGTCACCAACGTTGCGGCCTGATGGATTCCGGGCTCGTCGCTTCGCGCCGCCCCGGAATGACGGCTGTGAGAACTACAAAAAGCTCTGTGGATCGACGTCGACCTCGAGCTTCAGATTGCCGGTGGTCTTCGGACCGGCCTCCAGCCATTCGCGCAGATATTGCGACAGGTCGACATTGCGCAGCGACTTCACCAGCAGGCGAAAGCGGTAGCGGCCCTTGATGACGGCAAGCGGCGCCTCGGCGGGGCCGAGCACCTGAATCCGTTCGTCGAGCGGCGCCACCGCGGCGAGCTTGCGGGCAAAGCCTTCCGCCGTCGGGCGGTCGCCGGCGGAGATGATCAGGCTGGCCAGCCGGCCGAACGGCGGATAGCCGGTGCGCTCGCGGATCTCGATCTCGCTGGCGTAGAACGCCTCGCGGTCGTTGGCGATCAGGGCCTTGATGACCGGATGCTCCGGCTGGTGGGTCTGCAGATAGCCGACGCCGCGGCCCTGCTCGCGGCCGGCGCGGCCGACCACCTGGTTCAAAAGCTGGAACGTCCGCTCGGCGGCGCGCGGATCGCCGTTGCTCAGGCCGAGATCGGCATCGATGACACCGACGAGGTTGAGCCGCGGGAAGTTGTGCCCCTTCGCCACCAGCTGGGTGCCGATGATGATATCGACGCGGCCCTCGGCGATCTCGTTGAGCTCGCTGCGCATGGTCTCGATCGAGGTGATCAGGTCGCTCGACAGCACCATGGTGCGGGCCTCGGGGAAGATGTGAGCTGCCTCCTCCTGCAAGCGTTCGACGCCGGGACCGACCGCGACCAGCGATTCCTCGGCCGCGCAATGCGGACAGATGTTCGGGCGCGGCATCGAGAAGCCGCAGTGATGGCAGACCAGCCGCTGGCGAAACCGATGGTCGACCAGCCAGGCGTCGCAGATCGTGCAGGCGAAGCGGTGGCCGCAGGCCCGGCACAGCGTCAGAGGCGCATAGCCGCGGCGGTTGAGGAACAGCAGCGCCTGCTCGCGGCGCTCGATCGCGTGACGAATCTGCTCGGCCAGAACCGGCGAGATGAAGCGGCCGCGCGGCGGCGGCGCGCGCCGCATGTCGATCGCCTCGATATGCGGCATGTGCTGGCCGCCGAACCGCGACGGCAGCGCCACGCGCTGGTAGCGCCCCTTGCGCGCATTGACCTCGCTCTCGACCGACGGCGTCGCCGACGCCAGCACGATCGGGATTTTGGCGATATGGGCGCGAACCACCGCCATGTCGCGCGCGTGATAATGCGCGCCGTCATCCTGCTTGTAGGCCTGGTCGTGCTCCTCATCAACGATGATGAGGCCGAGCTCGGCATAGGGCAGGAACAGCGCCGAGCGGGCGCCGACCACGACCGGCGCCTTGCCCTCCGAGATCGCGGCCCAGTTGCGCGCGCGGGTGCGCGGCGTCAGCTCGGAATGCCATTCCAGCGGCCGCACGCCGAAACGCTGCGCGAAGCGGTCGAGGAACTGGCCGGTCAGCGCGATTTCCGGCATCAGGATCAGGGTCTGCTTGCCGCGGCGGATATTCTCGGCGATCGCCTCGAAATAGACCTCGGTCTTGCCCGATCCGGTGACGCCGTCGAGCAGCGCGACATGAAAGCTGCCGCTCGCCGCAAGCGTCCGCAGCACGTCGACCGCGCTGCGTTGCTCGCGCGAGAAATCCGGCTGCGCATAGGAGGGATCCGGAACCGGCGGCGCGGCTGGCGGCGGCATCGCCTCGACCGTCAGCGTGCCCTCATCGACCAGGCCGTCGATCACGCCGGAACTGACGCCGGCCTCCCGCGCCGCGTCCGACTTGCCGTGCAGCAAGCGGTCCGACAGCACCTCGATCAGGCGCCGCCGCGCCGGTGTCAGGCGCCGCGGCGGCTCGCCGACCAGTCGCACACCGAGGCGCATCCGCTCCGGCCCGAGATTGTCGCCCATCCGCAGCGTCATCCGCAGCACCATGCCGCGCGCCGATAGCGTGTAGGTGGAGACCCAGTCGACGAGCTGGCGCAGCTCCGCCTTCAGCGGCGGAACATCGAGCTTCTCGCTGACGTCCTTGAGCCGGTTGTGCAGCCGCGGATCGGGCCTGGCGTTCTCGGCCCAGACCACGGCTATGACCTCGCGCGGTCCGAGCGGAACCGAGATCACGTCGCCGGGCGCGAGCTCCATGCCGCGCGGCACGCGGTAGGAATAGGTCTGGTTCAGCGCGACAGGCACCAGCACGTCGACGACGCCTGTCGTCGATGCGGAGGCCAAGCTGGGGCGCGTGGTGTGATCCATGAAATCGGAGCTTTTGAATCCGGACTTTGCACCGGGCTAGCACCGTCGTGCGGTCTTAGCGATCGGTAAACGAAGGCAGTGCGATATAATCAGGAGATTCGTAGCGCCAATAGCCCCTAACAGATGGCCCGGACCGATCAGCCCATCGCACCGCTCGAGCTCGACTGCGCCGATCCATCGGTGACGCAGGAGATGATGCGATGGCTGTCGCATCTGCGCGCCGAGCGGCGGCTGTCGCCGAAGACGCTCGAGGCCTACGCCCGCGACGTCAGGCAATGCCTGGCCTTCCTGGCCGAGCACTGGGGCGCGCGCGTGACGCTTGCGGCATTTTCCGCGCTCGAGGCGAGCGACGTCCGCGCCTTCATGGCGATGCGCCGTGCCGACGAGATCGGCGGCCGATCGCTGATGCGGGCGCTGGCCGGCCTGCGCTCGTTCGGACGTTTCCTGGAGCGCGAAGGCAAGGGCAAGGTCGGCGCTCTCTCAGCGATCCGCGCGCCGAAGGTGGCGAAGAGCCTGCCGAAACCGATCCACATGGAAGCCGCGAAGCGCTTTGCCGACGCGGACGAGCGTGCCGGCGAGGAGCGCGAGACCTGGATCCTGGTGCGTGACGCCGCCGTGATGGCGCTGCTCTATGGCTCGGGCCTGCGCATCTCGGAGGCGCTGGGGCTGAAGCGCCGCGACGTGCCGAAGCCGGGCGAGGGCGACGTGCTGGTCGTGACCGGCAAGGGCAACAAGACCCGCATGGTGCCGGTGTTGCACAACGTGCTGCAACTGATCGCGGACTACGCGGCGATCTGCCCGCACCAGCTCAGCCCGACCGGGCCGATGTTCGTCGGTGCGCGCGGCGGCCCGTTGAGCCCGCGCATCATCCAGCTCACCATGGAGCGGCTGCGCGGAGCGCTCGGCCTGCCCGACAGCGCCACGCCGCATGCGCTGCGGCACTCCTTCGCCACCCATCTCTTGAGCCGCGGCGGCGATTTGCGTGCGATCCAGGAATTGCTCGGCCACGCATCGCTGTCGACCACGCAGATCTACACCGGCATCGACAGCGAGCGCCTGCTCGAAGTCTATCGCTCCGCGCACCCGCGAGGCTGATCGCATCGCTGTCAGCTCAAAGTCAGGCGCAGGCCTCGCCTGCCGATCCGCCGTTCATCTTGCGCCGTTCATCTTCGTTCATACGGCTGCCACATACCGCGCGGCCCTTGCCTTGTGCGCCGCATTCGGCAATCGTGGCGCGGTCTCATCCGGAGGGGAATCATGAGCGCACATGAAAGTATGGAGCACGCGGAGCATGCCGAGCATGCGTCGGGCGAGAACAGGAAGATCGCGCTCCTGATCGCCGTGATCGCGCTCTGCCTGGCGCTGTCCGAGACGCTCGGCAAGGGCGCCCAGACCGAATCGATCAGCAAGAATGTCGAGGCCTCCAACCTCTGGGCCTTCTTCCAGGCCAAGAGCATTCGCCGCACCGCGGTGCAGACCGCCGCCGAGCAGGGCAAGCTGAACCTCGCCACCACCACCGACGAGGCGGCCAAGGCCGCGCTGCAGAAGCAGATCGACGACTGGCAGAAGACCGCGGCGCGCTACCGCTCGGAGCCGGAGACCGGCGAGGGTTCGGAGCAACTCTCCGAGCGCGCCAAGCACGCCGAGCATGAGCGCGACGAGGCCACCGCGAAGTATCATCACTTCGAGCTTGCCTCCGCCGCCTTCCAGATCGCGATCGTGCTGGCATCCGCAACTATCATCACCGGCATCGCCGCGCTGGCCTGGGTATCCGGCCTGGTGACGCTCGCCGGCGTCCTGATGACCGTGCTCGGTCTATTCCAGCCGCACCTGCTGCCTTTGCATTGAGGCGGACGAATCCGCTCTGTAACCGTCATCCTGAGGAGCCGCGAAGCGGCGTCTCGAAGGATGAATCGGCCACCGGCCGGGCCGTTCATCCTTCGAGACGCGCGCAAAAGCGCGCTCCTCAGGATGACGGGATTGAGAGCTATGCTCAAAGCACCTTGCTGGTCTGGTGCACGCTTTTGCGGAAGCGTGCGATCAGGCGCAGCGTGCGTGCGGTCCAACCCTCGCCGTCGCCGGTGATCATCTCGCGGATGCGCCGCTTGACCGGCTCGACCAGCGCGGTGGCCTTGGCGCGCAGCGCCATCACGAAATTATAGAGCGCCTCGAACCAGGGCATCTCCAGCAGCTTCGACCGCGTCACGTCGAACAGGAAGGCCGTGACGCCGACGCCGACGATCTTGGCGAACAGGATCAGCGAGACCGCACTGAACCAGTATTGATTCGCCAAGAGCCAGAGCCCGACCAGCTTCAGCGGAAACAACGGGATCAGCGGCACGACGAAGACGATCAGCGTCATCGCCGGCGACAGCGAATCGACCCGGTCGGCGAGCCATTGCTTGAGCGCATGCAGCGGAATCCACGCCACCACGCGGGCCACGATCGGCTCGAGGTGATCCCACAGCCAGGCCTCGATCAGGAAAATGATCGCAAGCAGGACCCAGAACGGCTGAAGCAGGCGGCGCAACATCGCTATGATCTTGAAGCGCGATGAATCATCGCGCTTCAGCTCCTCGTTTGAGCATGATCCTCTCGGAAAACCGCTTCACACTTTTCCGGATCACGCTCCAGCCGGCTCGCGCCGGACGTTCGATCACATATGGATGGCGCGCTTGCCCACCGCAAGCGCAGCTTCCTTGATCGCCTCGGAGCGGGTCGGATGGGCGTGGCAGGTGCGCGCCAGATCTTCGGCCGAACCGCCGAATTCCATCAGAACGCAGGCTTCATGGATCATTTCGCCGGCCTCGATGCCGACAATGTGCACGCCGAGCACCCGGTCGGTCTTCGCATCTGCGAGAACCTTCACGAAGCCGTCGGTGGTCTGGTTGACCTTGGAGCGGCCGTTCGCGGTGAACGGGAATTTGCCGACGGTATAGGCGACGCCGGCCTGCTTGAGGTCTTCCTCGGTCTTGCCGACCGACGACACTTCCGGGGTGGTATACACAACACCTGGAATGACGTCGTAGTTCACATGGCCGGCCTGGCCCGCGATGATCTCGGCGCAGGCCACGCCCTCGTCTTCCGCCTTGTGCGCGAGCATCGGCCCGGCCACGACGTCGCCGATCGCGTAGATGCCCTTCACATTGGTCGAGAAGTGCTGATCGATCGCGACGCGGCCGCGATTGTCGAGCGCAACGCCGGCTTCCTTCAGCCCGAGACCCTCGGTGTACGGCACGCGGCCGATGCAGACCAGCACGACGTCGGCCTCGATGGTCTCCGCGGCACCGCCGGCGGCCGGCTCGACCTTGGCCTGCAACGTCTTGCCAGACGTGTCGACCGAGGTGACCTTGGCGCCGAGCTTGAACGCAAAGCCCTGCTTCTCAAGGATGCGCTGGAATTGCTTGGCCACTTCGCCGTCCATGCCGGGCAGGATGCGGTCGAGGAATTCCACCACGGTGACCTTGGCACCGAGACGGTGCCAGACCGAGCCAAGCTCGAGCCCGATCACGCCGGCGCCCACGATCAAGAGGCTGCCCGGCACCTTCTCCAGCGACAGCGCGCCGGTCGACGACACGATGCGCTTCTCGTCGATCTCGATGCCCTTCAGCCGCGCGATGTCCGAGCCGGTGGCGATCACGATGTTCTTGGTCTCGACGGTCTCGGCCTTGCCGTCGCCGGAGACCTCGACCTTGCCGGCACCGAGGATCTTGCCGGTGCCCTTGAGCACGTCGATCTTGTTCTTCTTCATCAGGAACTCGACGCCCTTGACGTTGCCGTCGATGCCCTGCTGCTTGAAGTTCATCATCGCCGGCAGATCGAGCTTCGGCGCCGGGACGCTGACGCCCATCTTGGCGAAGGAGTGCCCGGCTTCCTCGAACATCTCGGAGGCGTGCAGCAGCGCCTTCGAGGGCATGCAGCCGACGTTGAGGCAGGTGCCGCCCAGCGTCGCGTTCTTCTCGACGACGGCAACCTTCATGCCGAGCTGTGCCGCGCGGATCGCGCAGACATATCCGCCGGGTCCGGTGCCGATGACGACGAGATCGTAAGAAGCCATGATGGACGGTCCTGTAGCTAAACTCTGTGACAGTTACGCGGGCGCGATCTTGTTGGCAGACCGGCGCCCGCTCTTGAATGTGGCCTAGCGACCGCCCGACACGTCGAGGATCGCGCTGGTGACGTAGGACGCCTCGTCCGAGATCAGCCAGACGATGGCGTTGGCGATTTCGTCCGCGGTGCCGACGCGCTTCATCGGCACCAGATGGGCCAGCCGATGCGCGCGATCAGGCTCGCCGCCGGCTGCATGGATGTCGGTATCGATCAGACCGGGACGAATTCCGGCGACGCGGATGCCTTCATTGGCGACTTCGTAGCCGAGGCCGATCGTGAAGGAATCGATCGCGCCCTTGGAGGCGGCATAATCGACATAGGTGTTGGGCGCGCCGAGCTTGGCCGCGACCGAGGACAGGTTGACGATGACGCCGCCCTTGCCGCCATGTTTGGTCGACAGCCGCTTCACCGCCTCGCGCGCGCACAGGATGCTGCCGGTGACGTTCACCGCCATCATCTGCTGGATGCGCTCGGCCGACATCTCGTCGACGCGCACGCCGCTCTTGCCGACGATGCCGGCATTGTTGACCAGCGCACCGAGCGTGCCGAAGCCATCCGCAGCCTTGAACAGCGCCAGGATGTCCTGCTCGCTGCCGACGTCGCACTTCACCGCGATCGCCTTGCCGTTCTTCGCTTCGATCGCGGCGACAACCTCGTTGGCCGCGGCCTGGTTCGTGGCGTAGCCGACCACGACGCGATAGCCGCGCGCGGCGGCAGCAAGCGCGGTAGCGCGGCCGATGCCGCGGCTGCCGCCGGTGATGACAACGACCTTATCCGTCACATTGATCCCCGATCATGAGCACCCAACAAATCGCGACGCCCGAGCCGGTCGGGCGTCGCGCGCGAACGACCTCAGAGATCCAGCACCAGGCGGGCCGGATCTTCCAGGCTCTCCTTGACGCGCACCAGGAAGGTGACCGCTTCCTTGCCGTCGATCACGCGGTGATCGTAGGACAGCGCCAGATACATCATCGGGCGCACCTCGATCTTGCCGCCGACCACCATCGGCCGCTCCTGGATCTTGTGCATGCCGAGGATGCCGGACTGCGGCGCGTTGAGGATCGGCGTCGACATCAGCGAGCCGTAGATGCCGCCATTGGTGATGGTGAAGGTGCCGCCCTGCATCTCGTCGATCTTGAGCTGACCGTCGCGGGCGCGGCGGCCGAAGTCGGCGATCGACTTCTCGATCTCGGCGATCGACTTGTGGTCGCAGTCGCGCACGACAGGCACGACGAGGCCACGGTCGGTGCCGACAGCAACGCCGATGTGGTAGTAGTTCTTGTAGATCAGGTCGGAGCCGTCGATCTCGGCGTTGACGGCCGGAATGTCCTTCAGCCCCTGCACCACCGCCTTGGTGAAGAAGCCCATGAAGCCGAGCTTCGAGCCGTGCTTCTTCTCGAACGTGTCCTTGTAGAGCGCGCGCAGCTTCATCACCTCGGTCATGTCGACCTCGTTGAAGGTGGTCAGCATGGCGGCGGTGTTCTGCACGTCCTTGAGGCGGCGCGCGATGGTCTGGCGCAGCCGGGTCATCTTGACCCGCTCCTCGCGCGCGGCATCGTCGGCCGGCGAGGGCGCACGGACCTGCACGGCGGCCGCCGGCTGGTTGACCGGCGTTGGCGCCGAGGCGGCCTTCTCGATCGCAGCGAGCATGTCGCCCTTGGTGACGCGGCCGTCCTTGCCGGAGCCCGGAACGGTGGAGGCATCGACGCCGCTTTCGGCCGACAGCTTGCGCACCGACGGCGCCAGCGGCGCGTCCGCCGGCGGAGCCTTGGGCGCGGCAGGCGCCGCCGCGGGAGCGGCGGCAGCGGGCGCGGCGGCAGCGTGCGCGGCGGCCTTGGCGGGAGCGGCGGCAGCAGCAGCCGGCTTGGCGGCAACAGCGCCGTCATTGATCTGGCCGAGCAGCGCGCCCACGGCGACGGTCTCGCCATCCTTGGCGATGATCTCGCCGAGCGTGCCGGCGACCGGCGCAGGCACCTCGATGGTGACCTTGTCGGTCTCCAGCTCCACCAACGGCTCGTCCACTGCGACGGCCTCACCGGCCTTCTTGAACCAGCGGCCGATGGTGGCCTCGGTCACGGATTCGCCGAGCGTTGGAACGCGAATTTCAGTCATGGTCTTTTCCTCGATAACCTTGCGGTCGAAAAATTTATCCGGCCACCACCCGCCAAAGCGGACGACCCGGTCCTCCGTGACGACAGCACCTGTGCTGAATGACGCGGATACCGGATGCCCCGCCCCGGTGCGCACTTGCGCACAGGGCGGGGCATGGCTGCAGTGAAGATCGTTAGTTCAGTGCGTCGTCGAGCAGCGCCTTGAGCTGCGCCAGGTGTTTCGACATCAGACCGGTGGCGGTCGCTGCCGATGCCGGACGGCCGGCATAGCGCGGACGCTTGTTAGCTGCGTTGACCTGGTTCAGCACCCATTCCAGATAGGGCTCGATGAAGTGCCAGGAGCCCATGTTGCGGGGCTCTTCCTGGCACCAGACCATCTCCGCGTTCTTGAAGCGGCCGAACTCCTGCACCAGCGCCTTGAGCGGCACCGGGTAGAGCTGCTCGATGCGCATCAGATAGATGTCGTCGATGCCGCGCTTCTCGCGCTCCTCGTACAGGTCGTAATAGACCTTGCCGGAGCACAGCACGACGCGACGGATCTTGTCGTCCGGCACCAGCTTGATCTTCTCGTCCGGCAGCATCTGCGCGTCATCGTACAGGATGCGGTGGAACGTGGCGTTCTTGCCGAGTTCGTCGAGCCGCGACACCGCGCGTTTGTGGCGCAGCAGCGACTTCGGCGTCATCAGGATCAGCGGCTTGCGGATCTCGCGATGCAGCTGGCGCCGCAGCACGTGGAAGTAGTTCGCCGGCGTGGTCGGATTGACCACCTGCATATTGTCCTCGGCGCACATCTGCAGATAGCGCTCGAGGCGCGCGGAGGAATGCTCCGGTCCCTGCCCCTCATAGCCGTGCGGCAGCAGGCAGACGAGGCCCGACATGCGCAGCCATTTGCGTTCGCCGGAGGAGATGAACTGGTCGAACACCACCTGGGCGCCGTTGGCGAAGTCGCCGAACTGGGCTTCCCAGAGCGCCAGCGCATTCGGCTCGGCCAGCGAGTAGCCGTATTCGAAGCCGAGCACCGCCTCTTCCGACAGCAGCGAGTTGATGACCTCGTAATGGCCGGTGTCTTCGCCGCCGAGATGGTTGAACGGCGTGTAGCGGCTCTCGTCCTCCTGGTCGATCAGCACCGAATGGCGCTGCGAGAAGGTGCCGCGCTCGGAATCCTGGCCGGACAGCCGCACATGATGGCCTTCCTGCAGCAGCGTGCAGAACGCCAGCGCCTCGCCGGTCGCCCAGTCGATCCCGATCCCGCTGTCGATCGCCTTGGCGCGGTTGTCGAGGAAACGCTGGATGGTGCGGTGGACGCGGAAGCCGTCCGGCACCTTGGTGATCTTGCGGCCGATGTCCTTGAGTACGGCAACATCGACGCCGGTGACGCCGCGGCGGGCGTCTTCTTCCTGATCGGCCGACTTGAACCCGGCCCACTTGCCGTCGAGCCAGTCGGCCTTGTTCGGCTTGTAGCCCGAGCCGGCTTCGAGCTCGGCATCGAGCCGCGCGCGCCAGTCGGCCTTGGCCTTCTCGACCTCGCCGTCGGTCAACACGCCGTCAGCGACCAGCCGCTTGGCGTAGATTTCCAGCGTCGTCGGGTGCGCGGCGATCTTCTTGTACATCACCGGCTGGGTGAACGCGGGCTCGTCGCCCTCGTTGTGGCCGTGGCGCCGGTAGCAGAACATGTCGATCACGACCGGCTTGTGGAATTTCTGCCGGAACTCGATCGCGACCTTGGCCGCGAACACCACGGCCTCCGGATCGTCGCCGTTGACGTGGAAGATCGGCGCATCGATCATCTTCGCGACGTCGGACGGATAGGGCGACGAGCGCGAGTAGCGCGGATAGGTAGTGAAGCCGATCTGGTTGTTGACGATGAAGTGCAGCGAGCCGCCGGTGCGATAGCCCTTCAGGTCGGACAGGCTGAAGCACTCCGCCACCACGCCCTGGCCCGCGAACGCCGCGTCGCCATGCATCAAAAGCGGCAACACCGAGATGCGCATGTCCGGCGGATCGCCGTGCTGGTCCTGCTTGGCGCGCACCTTGCCCATCACGACCGGATCGACGATCTCGAGATGCGACGGATTTGCGGTCAGCGACAGATGGATGCTGTTGCCGTCGAACTCGCGGTCCGAGGAGGCGCCGAGGTGATACTTGACGTCGCCGGAGCCTTCGACCGAGTCCGGGTTGGCCGAGCCGCCCTTGAATTCATGGAACAGGGCGCGGTGCGGCTTGCCCATCACCTGGGTCAGCACGTTGAGGCGGCCGCGATGCGGCATGCCGACCACGATCTCCTTCACGCCGAGATTGCCGCCGCGCTTGATGATCTGCTCCAGCGCCGGGATCAGCGATTCGCCGCCGTCGAGGCCGAAGCGCTTGGTGCCGGTGAACTTGGTGTCGCAGAACTTCTCGAAGCCGTCGGCCTCGATCAGCTTGTTGAGGATCGCGCGGCGTCCCTCGGGCGTGAAGCTGATCTCCTTGTCCGGACCCTCGATGCGCTCCTGGATCCACGCCTTCTGCGCGGCATTGGAGATGTGCATGAACTCGACGCCGAGCGTCTGGCAGTAGGTGCGCTCGCAGATCTGCACGATCTCGCGCAGCGTGCCGTATTCGAGGCCGAGCACGTGATCGAGGAAGATCTTGCGGTCGAAGTCGGCTTCGGTGAAGCCGTAGGAGCGCGGATCGAGCTCCTCGCGATCGCGCGGCGCCTCGATGCCGAGCGGATCGAGCTTGGCGTGGAAATGGCCGCGCATGCGGTAGGCGCGGATCAGCATCAAGGCGCGAACCGAATCGCGGGTCGCCTGATGCACGTCGGCGTCGGAAAGCTCGGTGCCCTTGGCCTGCGCTTTCGCCGCAAGCTTGGTGCCGACCGCCTTCTCGACCTGGGCCCAGTTGCCGTCGAGCGCCGAGGTCAGCTCGTCGCGCGGCGTCACCGGCCAGTTGGCGCGGCCCCACGAGGCCCCCTCGGCGTTCTTCTGCACGTCGGCCGGGGCGTCCTTCAGGCTCTTGAAGAAATCCTGCCATTCGGCGTCGACCGAGGATGGGTCCTGCTCGTAACGGGCATAGAGGTCGTCGATGTAGGCGGCGTTGGTGCCCTGCAGGAATGAGGAGAGTGCAAAAGCGGCGTTCGCGTCTTGGCGAGACATGGGGCAGTCCTGGTGATTTTTTCGGTTCGCGCGTAGGAGACGGCGCTGATGCCGGTCTGGAAGTGCGCCGGCTGGATGGGATATCCTTTACCCTATCTAGGACGGATATTCCTGCCTAAAAGAACTAAGAAATGAATATATTTTCAATTCTTATCGAGCGGCCGCCGCGCCGTTAACATGCTCAAATAGATGTGGTTCCGGACGGAAATCCCGCCGGAACCATGTCGTGATCCAGGTAAGTTCCGCGTGGCGGCGGTTACTTCAGCATCTCGGCGAGCGTATGCCCGAGCCGCGCCGGCGACGGCGAAACCTTGATGCCGGCCGCTTCCATCGCCGCAGTCTTGGAACCGGCGTCGCCTTTGCCGCCCGAGATGATCGCGCCGGCATGGCCCATGCGGCGGCCGGGAGGTGCGGTGACACCGGCAATGAAGCCGACCATCGGCTTCTTGCGGCCGCGCTTGGCCTCGTCCTTGAGGAGCTGGGCGGCATCCTCCTCGGCGGAACCGCCGATCTCGCCGATCATGACGATCGATTTGGTGTTCTCGTCGGCCAGGAACATTTCCAGCACGTCGATGAATTCGGTACCCTTGACCGGGTCGCCGCCGATGCCGACTGCGGTGGTCTGTCCGAGGCCTTCCTGGGTGGTCTGGAACACCGCCTCATAGGTCAGGGTGCCGGAGCGGGAGACGATGCCGACCGAGCCGGGCTTGAAGATGTTGGCCGGCATGATGCCGATCTTGCATTCGCCGGCGGTCATCACACCGGGGCAGTTCGGCCCGATCAGCCGCGACTTCGAGCCGGACAGCGAGCGCTTCACGCGCACCATGTCGAGCACCGGGATGCCCTCGGTGATGCAGACGATCAGCGGGATCTCGGCGTCGATCGCCTCGCAGATCGCGTCCGCCGCGCCGGGCGGCGGCACATAGACCACGCTGGCATCCGCGCCGGTCTTGGCGCGCGCCTCGGCGACGGTGTCGAACACCGGCAGATTGAGATGGGTCGAGCCGCCTTTGCCGGGCGCAACGCCGCCGACCATCTTGGTGCCGTAAGCGATCGCCGCTTCCGAATGGAACGTGCCGTTCTTGCCGGTGAAGCCCTGACAGATGACCTTGGTGTTCTTGTCGATCAGAATGGACATGGTTCGAGATGCTTTCGCGAGACAGCGGTGAAGGGTTTAGTGGATACGCCGGTACACGCCGGTGAGCACGTCGGCCCACCCTTCCGCGTCAGGCGAGAACTGGATCTTCATGGTGTAGGTGTTGTCGTCGACGACCTCGTAGACGTGACGGGCATTGCCGCGCAGCGAGCCGCGCACCAGGATCAGCGACTTGCCCGCCCAGCCGCCGGAGGCCGGCGACGGCGGGTAGTAGCCGAGCGAATCGTGCCAGAACAACCGGTAGGCGCGATCCTCGCGGTCGTAGGTGAAGACGCCGTGGGTGGCGAAGCTCTCCTTGCCGTCGCGGGTCTGCACGCTGTCCTGGATCAGGTAGAAGCCGTTGAGCGCGATGCGCGCAACGACATGCGAGGTGGCCGGACCGCCCGCGGTCCAGCGCGACGGATAGACCATCTCTTCGCCGTTCCACTCGCCCGCGAAGACCGCAAGCTTGCGGTGTTCATCCAGCGGCGTCGGGGCGTCGAGATGATCGGCCATCGTTAGCCTCCCTTGACGGCTTTCACGATCTTCTGCGCGGCGTCGTCGAGATTGTCGGCAGCCAGGACATTGAGACCGCTGTCGCGGATGATCTTCTTGCCGAGCTCGACATTGGTGCCTTCAAGACGCACCACCAGCGGCACCTTGAGGCCGACCTGCTTCACCGCGGCGACCACGCCCTCGGCGATCACGTCGCACTTCATGATGCCGCCGAAGATGTTGACCAGGATGCCCTTCACGTTCGGATCGGCGGTGATGATCTTGAAGGCGGCTGCGACCTTCTCGACGCTGGCGCCGCCGCCGACGTCGAGGAAGTTCGCCGGCTCCATGCCGTACAGCTTGATGATGTCCATCGTCGCCATGGCGAGGCCGGCGCCGTTGACCATGCAGCCGATCGTACCGTCGAGCGCGACGTAGTTGAGGTCGTATTTCGACGCCTCGATCTCCTTGGCGTCTTCCTCGGTCTCGTCGCGCAGCGCGACCACGTCCGGGTGGCGGTACAGCGCGTTGCTGTCGAACGACACCTTGGCGTCGAGCACGCGGAGCTGGCTCTGCTTGGTGACGACGAGCGGATTGATCTCGAGCATCGCCATATCCTTGGCGACGAAGGCATTATAGAGCTGGGCCGTCAGCTTCTCGGCCTGCTTGGCGAGATCGCCCTTCAGCTTCAGCGCCTCGGCGACGGTGCGGCCGTGGTGCGGCATGATCCCGGTGGCGGGATCGACCGAGAAGGAGATGATCTTTTCCGGGGTCGAATGCGCGACGTCCTCGATGTTGACGCCGCCTTCGGTCGACACCACGAAGGAGATTTCCGAGGTCTCGCGATTGACCAGGATCGAGAGGTAGAACTCCTTGTCGATGTCGGAGCCTTCCTCGATGTAGAGGCGGTTGACCTGCTTGCCGTGCGGGCCGGTCTGCACCGTGACCAGCGTCGCGCCGAGCATCTGCTTGGCGAATTCGTCGACCTCGGCGACCGATTTGGCGATGCGGACGCCGCCCTTGTCGCCGGCGGATGCTTCCTTGAACTTGCCCTTGCCGCGGCCGCCGGCATGGATCTGGCTCTTCACCACCCAGATCGGGCCGGGGAGCTGCTTGGCCGCCGCGTCGGCGTCTTCCGGCTTCAGCACCGCGACGCCACGCGAGATCGGCACGCCGAATTCGTGCAGCAGTGCCTTGGCCTGGTATTCATGGATATTCATGGAAAGAGGCTCCCAAACCCTCGTGCGCCGAACTTCGCGTCAGACTTGACGCTGGCATACCATATACCAAAGCGCGCGCAACTACAAAATCCGCCGGAATTTCATCACCTTGCGCCCGACAGGCGATCGAAATCGCCTATCGGGCGATTGCCGAACGCGATTACTTGCCGAGCAGATCGGGCGCGATCTTCTTGCAGGCGTCGACCAGGCCCTGCACCGCGCCGACCGACTTGTCGAACGCTTCGCGGTCCTTGCCGGCAAGCTCGATCTCGACGACGCGCTCGACACCCTTGGAGCCGATCACGGTGGGCACGCCGACATACATGTCCTTCACGCCGTACTCGCCGTTGAGATAGGCGGCGCAGGGCAGCACGCGCTTCTTGTCCTTCAGATAGCTCTCGGCCATCGCGATCGCGGATGCGGCCGGCGCGTAGAAGGCCGAACCGGTCTTGAGCAGATTGACGATCTCGGCGCCGCCGTTGCGGGTGCGGTCGACGATCTCGTCGATGCGCGCCTGCGAGGTCCAGCCCATCTTGACGAGGTCGGGCAGCGGAATGCCGGCAACCGTCGAGTAGCGGGTCAGCGGCACCATGGTGTCGCCGTGGCCGCCGAGCACGAAGGCGGTGACGTCTTCGACCGAGACGTTGAATTCGTCGGCCAGGAAATAGCGGAAGCGCGCGGAGTCGAGCACGCCGGCCATGCCGACCACCTTCTTGTGCGGCAGGCCCGAGGCCTTCTGCAACGCCCAGACCATCGCGTCCAGCGGGTTGGTGATGCAGATGACGAAGGCGTCCGGCGCGTACTTCTTGATGCCGGCGCCGACCTGCTCCATGACCTTGAGGTTGATCGAGAGGAGATCGTCGCGGCTCATGCCGGGCTTGCGCGGCACGCCGGCGGTGACGATGCAGACCTTGGCGCCGTCGAGCGCTTCATAGGAATTGGCGCCGACCAGGTTGGAGTCGAAGCCGTCGACCGGCGACGACTGCGCGATGTCGAGTGCCTTGCCCTGCGGCACGCCCTCGGCGATATCGAACAGCACGACGTCTCCGAGCTCCTTGAGGCCGACGAGGTGCGCCAGCGTTCCGCCGATCTGTCCGGAGCCAATCAGTGCAATCTTGTCGCGTGCCATGGGAAATCAGTCCTTTGAACTGGTGCAGGAGGGAGGGAAGTCGGTTGCAAGGGTGGTTATCCCTTTCGAATGATCCATTCAAGTCGGCCTGCAAGTCGCGGGCCTGCCCCGATTGCGGACCCTGCCTGCAATTCGATCAGGCATGCCAGCAGCATCCTCCCGGAGACACGAAAAGTTGCTCCGAACCGGGCCACGCGCAAGAGCGAATTTCGAGCTGGATTTCAGGTCTCGACCAGCCCGGTCGTCGCGCCGCTTGCGGAAGAATCCTTCCGGCCGTGCGGCAGCGCCAAATAGGATTCCGAGCTCATTTCGATCAGGCGCGAGGCCGTGCGCTTGAACTCCATCGCCTCGACGCCGTCGTCGGCAAGGTACAGCGACACCGGATCGGCTGCCGCCGAGGCCATCAGCTTCACGGCATTGTCATAGAGCGTGTCGATCAGCGAGATGAAGCGCTTGGCGGCGTTGCGCTCGGCGTAGTCCATCACCGGAACGTGGTCGATCAGGATGGTGTGGTAGTCGTGCGCCAGCCTCAGATAGTCGGAGGCGGCAAGCGGCTTCTCGCAGATCTCGGCAAAGCTGAACCGCGCGACGCCGTGCGACGAGCACGGCACGTGCAGCACACGTCCCTTGATCGCGATGTCGCGCGCCTTGCACGGCGCATTGCCGGTCATCTTGCGCCAGGCCGCGTCGAGCTCGGCATCGGCGGCTTGATCCGCCGGCACCAGCCACATCTTGACGCCGAACAGTTTTTCCAGCCGGAAATCGGTGCGCGCATCGAGCCGCAGCACGTCCATATGGTCGGAGATCTGCGCGATGAACGGCAGGAACAGCGCGCGATTGAGGCCGCCCTTGTAGAGATCCTCAGGCGCGACGTTCGAGGTCGCGACCACGACGGTGCCGAGATCGAACAGCCTCGCGAACAGCCGCCCGAGGATCATCGCGTCCGCGATGTCGGTGACGTGGAATTCGTCGAAGCAGAGCAGCCAGGCCTCGTCGAAGATCGCCTGCGCGGTGAGCGCGATCACGTCGCCGTCTGCAATCTCGCCGCGCGCGATCTGCTGACGATAGCCGTAGATCCGCTCATGTGCCTCGGCCATGAATTCGTGGAAATGCGCGCGGCGCTTGTGCTCGACCGGGCTCTGCTGGAAGAACAGATCCATCAGCATGGTCTTGCCGCGGCCGACCTCGCCATGGACGTAGAGACCGCGCGGCGGCTTGTCGTCCTTGTCGCCGCCGAACAGCCGGCCGAACAGGCCCTGCTTGCGCTGCGGCTTGTAGCTCGCGAGCCGCTCCTCCAGCGCGCCGAACGCATCGGCAGCGCGGGCCTGCGCGGGATCAGCCTCGATCGCGCCGGAGGCGACCAGGGCTTTGTAGTGCTCGAGAAAGGAACTGGGCGAGGTGGACAGCATGGGCCCACCTTACGGCCCTACTGCGCGACAAATTGCAAGCCGTGAATTGTGCCATTGGGGTATGCAAGCGCGAACCCTTGCATACCACGGCCGGCCACACGGCCTTGCCAGGTGCCTGGCACCACGATCTGCGAGCCCTTACGCGCAGAGGTCGTAGGAATCCTCGACCACGTAAGGGCCGCCGCCTGTCGACGCGCGCGACGAGAACAGCACGAAGCGGTCCGCCATGAAGCTGCGGCTCGGGAAGTAGCCGCGCACCGACAGATAGTCCGCGACGTCCCGGCTCGATGCATCATGCAGACGCGCGAGCGTGACATGTGGCGTGAATTTCCTGCCCTCGGGATCGAGCCCCATCCGCTGCATCATCCGCTCGAGCTCGGCTTGCAGTTCGATCAACGGCCGGCTGGGCTCGACGGCGGCAACCACCGCGCGCGGCTTGCGTCCGCCGAAGCTCGACAGGCCCTGCAATTTGACCTCGAACGGTTTGCGGTTCACCCGAAACAGCATCGTCGCGATCTCGTTGGCCCAGAGGCCGTCGATATCGCCGATGAAGCGCAGGGTGACGTGATAATTTTCGGGATCGATCCAGCGAGCGCCGGGAAGGCCACCACGCAAGCTGGAGAGGGATTGGCCGATATCGGCCGGAATTTCCAGACCAGTGAACAGACGCGGCATCGCTTTAATCCTCGATGCTTGGCGCGGGTTTTGGGAGCCCGCACCCTGTAACAAGCCCGGCGACGAATCACCGATGCCTATTTGTACCCGAGATATGTGACTCTGCGAAGCATGACCCGTTAACAGCTCGTAAACCTACGGACCCGACACGGCGCACTGCCTGCGTTTCAACTGCGTTGCCCGGATAATGCGCCGAGAAGTGCCTCCACCGTGGGCAGGATATTCTTCACAACGATGTCCACACCTTCCGCCGTCGGATGCATGCCGTCGGCCTGGTTGAACTTCTGATTAGCAGCAACGCCATCGAGGAAGAACGGATAAAGCGGTACGCCGAGGGATTTCGCCAAATCCGGATAGATCGCGTTGAACTTCGCTGCATACTCACTGCCATAGTTCGGCGGCGCAAGCATGCCGCACAAGAGCACGGCAATCTTGCGCGCCTGCAACTTTGTGATGATGTCGGAGAGCGCGGCACGCGTCACCGCGGGATCGATGCCGCGCAGGGCATCATTGGCACCGAGTTCGACGATCACCGCATCGGTTCCATCGGCGACCGACCAGTCGAGCCGCTCGCGGCCGCCGGAGGCGGTATCGCCGGACACCCCCGCATTGGTCATATCGACCTTTATCCCCTTGGCTTCCAAGGCTTTTTGCAGCCGAACCGGAAATGCCGCCGGGCCCGGGAGACCGTAACCGGCGCTCAGGGAATCGCCCAGGACCACCATCTTGATCGGTTTCACGGAGCCTTGCGCCGGGCCTTTGTCGGCTCCGTCCCCAGATCCCGGCGTCTGCGCGCTTGCCGCCGTCATCAAGCCCATAAGCAACACGAGTATGTGCACGACAATTCTCAACCGGCCCTCGACCGCAGCTGCGGAAGTGCCATATGACCGAACCATGGACAGTCTCATCGCATCCTCTTCACTGACCGACGTCGAGCCGGACACCATTGCCGTCAGGAACGTCAATCTCTCGCTCGGCACCGGCGCGGCACGGGTTCATATCCTGAAAGATATCAGCCTTCGTGTGGCAGCGGGCGAGGCGATCGGCCTGATCGGCCCGTCGGGCTCGGGCAAGTCGACCTTGCTGATGGTGATGGCGGGGCTTGAACGTCCTGACAGCGGAGAAGTGGTCGTCGACGGCACCTCGTTCAATGCCCTCGATGAAGATGCGCTGGCGCGCTTCCGCGGCCGCCAGGTCGGCATCGTGTTCCAGTCGTTCCATCTGATCCCGACCATGACGGCGCTGGAGAATGTCGCGGTGCCGCTCGAACTTGCCGGCAATCCCGATGCGGCTGCGCGCGCCGCGCAGGAGCTGCAATCGGTCGGGCTCGGCGAACGGCTGCATCACTATCCGACGCAGCTCTCCGGCGGCGAGCAGCAGCGCGTCGCGATCGCGCGCGCGCTGGCGCCGGATCCCGCGATCCTGGTCGCCGACGAGCCGACCGGAAATCTCGACGAGGCGACGGGCAAGCAGATCGTCGATCTGCTGTTCACCAAGCACGCCGAGCGCGGCATGACGTTGGTGCTGGTGACGCATGACCTCGCGCTCGCGCAGCGCTGCGATCGCGTGGTGCGGCTGCGCTCCGGCCGCATCGACGGACAATCCGCCACATGAGCATTGCGTCCGACGTCGCGGTGCAAGTCCGTACCCAGGGCCGCGCGTCGTCGCTTGCCTTCCGTTATGCGCTGCGCGAACTGCGCGGCGGCCTGCGCGGGTTCTATGTCTTCATCGCCTGCATCGCGCTCGGCGTGATGGCGATCGCCGGTGTCGGCTCGGTCGCCGCGAGCCTCGGCGACGGCCTGTCGCGCGAGGGCCGCACGCTGCTCGGCGGCGACGTCGCGTTCTCGCTGATCTCGCGCGAGGCCAAGCCCGACGAAGTCGCGTATCTGCGCACCCGCGGCGAGGTCTCGGTTGCGGCCACGCTGCGCGCGATGGCCCGCAGTGGCGACGGCAAGCTGGCGCTGGTCGAGCTCAAGGCGGTCGACGGCAAATATCCGATGCTCGGCGAGCTGACGCTCGAGCCCGGCATGCCTATCGCCGATCTGCTCGCCGAGCGCGACGGCGTTTTTGGCGCGGCTGCCGATTCGACTTTGCTGGCGCGGCTCGACCTCAAGCTCGGCGACCGCGTCACCATCGGCAGCGCGACCTACCAGATCCGCAGCGTGGTGGCGGCCGAGCCCGACAAGCTCGCCGGCGGCGTCGGGCTCGGTCCGCGCTTCCTGATCAGCGAAGCCAGCCTGCGCGCCACCGACCTGCTGCAACCCGGCAGCCTGGTACGCTGGATCTACCGGGTGAAGCTGCCCGACGGCGCCAACGACGATCGCGCCACCACCGCGCTGATCGACGGCGCGCGGGCCGCGGCGCCGGAGGCCGGCTGGGAGGTCCGCAGCCGCAGCAACGCCTCGCCGCAGCTCGAACGCACCATCAACCGCTTCACCCAGTTCCTGACCCTGGTCGGCCTTGCCGCCCTGCTGGTCGGCGGCGTCGGCGTCGCCAACGCAGTGAAAAGCCATATCGACCGCCGCCGCGACGTGATCGCCTCGTTCAAGGCGCTCGGCGCCACCGGCCGCGACGTCTTCACGATCTACTGCACCCAGGTCGTGGTGCTGGCCGGAATCGGCTCGGTGATCGGGCTTGCGCTCGGCGCCGCGCTGCCTTTCGTCATCGTCGGCCTGTTCGGCAAGCTGCTGCCGCTGCCGGTGGTGCCGGCGCTGCATCCCGACGAGCTCGCGCTCTCCTTCATCTATGGCCAGCTCACTGCGCTGGCGTTCGGGCTGTGGCCGCTCGGCAGGGTCCACGACGTGCCGGTCGCCGCGCTGTTCCGGGAAACCGTCACCAGCGAGTGGCATCGCCCGCGCTGGAGCTATCTCGCGCTGATGGCCGTGGTGATCGCATTGCTGATCGGCGTTGCGATCGGGCTGGCCTATGACAAGCGGGTCGCCACCGTGTTCGTCGCCTCGTCGATCGCAGTGTTCCTGCTGCTGCGCGGCATCGCCGAGATCCTGATGGCGGTGGCGCGGCGGCTGCCGCGCAGCCGCATCACCATGCTGCGGCTCGCGATCGCCAACATCCACCGGCCGGGCGCGCTGACGCCTTCGGTCGTGCTGTCGCTTGGGCTCGGGCTCGCGGTGCTCGTCACCATCACCCAGATCGACGGCAATCTGCGCCGGCAATTCCTGGCCGCGCTGCCGGAGCGGGCGCCGTCGTTCTTCTTCATCGACATCCCCTCCACCGAGGCCGACCGCTTTGCCGCCTTCCTGGGTCAGATCGCCGCCGGCTCAACCGTCGAGGACGTGCCGATGCTGCGCGGGCGCATCGTCGCCGCGCGCGGCGTCAAGGCCGATCAGCTCAAGTCGTCGGTCGATTCGGAATGGGTGCTGCAAAGCGACCGCGGCCTCACCTATACCGGCGAGATTCCCAAGGGCTCGAAGATCGTCGAGGGCGAATGGTGGGGCCCGGACTACAGCGGACCTCCGCTGGTCTCGATGGAGAAGAAGATCGCCGACGGCCTCTCCCTGCAGATCGGCGACGAGGTCGTGGTCAACGTGCTCGGCCGCGACGTGCCGGCGAAGATCGCCAATCTGCGCAACATCGACTGGCAGGGCCTCGGCATCAACTTCGTGCTGGTGTTCTCGCCGAACGCCTTCAAGGGCGCGCCGCACAGCCACGTCGCCACCCTGACGGAGCCGCATGCAAGCTCGACCCAGGCGGGCGCTGACGACGATGCGCGCATCATCAAGCAGGTCGCCGATGCGTTTCCGATGGTGACGAGCGTGCGGGTCCGCGAGGCGCTGGAGACGGTCGGCAGCGTCGTCAGCAACCTCGTGCTGGCGATCCGCGGCGCCAGCGCCGTGACGCTGATCTCGGCGATCCTGGTGCTGGGCGGCGCGCTCGCGGCCGGGCACCGTCACCGGGTCTATGATGCCGTGATCCTCAAGACGCTCGGCGCGACGCGGCCGCGATTGCTCGGCGCTTACGCGCTGGAGTATCTGATGATCGGTTTTGCAACCGCGATCTTCGGCGTCATCGCCGGTTCGGTCGCGGCCTGGCTGATCGTGACGCGGCTGATGACGCTGAGCTTCATCTGGCAGGCCGGCAGCGCCGCGCTGGTCGTGCTCGCCGCGCTGGTCGTCACGGTCGGGCTTGGGCTGGCCGGCACGCTGCTCGCGCTGAACCAGAAACCGGCCTCGGTGCTGCGGAATTTGTGACAATATGTAGCGGCGAAAGCGCCGTTTTTGCCTATCATGCTAGGCCAGAGCGACATTCGGCCGCGCGTGGAAGCTTGCGTCGGATGTGTTAATTTCCCACATACCAAACGGGTCGGATGGCCGGCTGAATGACACGGAATTAATGTTCCGCAAACCGAGCCATCTGAGATAGATTTACGACCGGCGCCGCAAATCCCTTGCGCTCCACCGGGACCAACCACGGGAATTCGACCATGTCGGACCTAGACCGCAATTACGCTTCTCCTTTCGGCCGGGCCGCCGGGCGCATTGACGCTGCGGCCGTCGACGCCGGTCTGCGCGCCTACATGCTGCGCATCTACAACTACATGAGCATCGGCCTTGCCATCACCGGCCTGGCCGCGCTCGGCGTCTACATGGGCGCGGTGACCACCGACCAGTCGGCCGCGGTCGCCAAGTTCGGCAACGCCTATCTGACGCAGTTCGGCTACGCGATGTTCGTGAGCCCGCTGAAGTGGCTGTTCATCCTCGCTCCCTTGGCGATGGTGTTCGTCATCTCGGCCGGCATCAACCGCTTGCAGCCCGCGACCGCCCAGCTCCTGTTCTGGGTGTTCTCGGCGCTGATGGGCCTGTCGCTGTCGTCGATCTTCCTGGTGTACACGCACACCTCGATCGTGCGCGTGTTCTTCATCACCGCGGCGACGTTCGGTGCGCTGAGCCTGTACGGCTACACCACCAAGCGTGACATGAGCGGCATGGGCTCGTTCCTGTTCATGGGCCTGATCGGCATCATCATCGCGAGCCTGGTCAACCTGTTCCTGGCGAGCTCGGCGCTGCAGTTCATCGTCTCGGTGGTCGGCGTGCTGGTGTTCGCGGGCCTCACCGCCTGGGACACCCAGCGGCTGAAGAACGACTACATCTACGGTTACGCCTCGCAGGGTGGCGTGATGGCAGAGCGTGCGGCGATCACGGGTGCGCTGTCGCTCTACCTGAACTTCATCAACCTGTTCACGCTGCTCTTGCAGCTGCTCGGCCAGCGCGATTAACCACCTCGAGCAAGGCAACCGATCGAAGCCCCGGCCATCTGGCCGGGGCTTTTCTTTTCGGCGGGCCGAATGGCGTAGCCCGGATGGAGCGGAGCGCAATCCGGGACTCCTCCATCCGCGGTTACAACGGCCCCGGATTGCGCTCCGCTTCATCCGGGCTACGAAGCCGCGGCCTTGCCACGCCTACACCAGCGACAGCTTGCGGTCGATCGCGAGCAGCACACGTTCGAGTTCATGGCCACGGCGCAGGATCAGACCGGTCGCCGAAATCACGCTGTACATGCCTTGCTTGCGCGCCAGCCGGGGATCCTTCTCGATCCGGTAGATCGGCATTTCCGACGCACGCCGGAACACCGAGAACACGGCGCGGTCCTTCAGAAAGTCGATCGCGTAGTCGCGCCACTCGCCGTCGGCGACCATGCGGCCGTAGAGATTGAGGATGCGGTTGAGCTCAAGTCGATTGAATGTCACGCGGTTGGGCTGGGGGGTCGCGGCGACGGGACGCGCCGCGGCGCGACTCCCGCTCGGATCAGTGTCCTCCGAGATCAAACTCATCGAGCGCCTCCTGTCATCTCGGTGACGGCGGAACCCGAATGCCGTCCACCCTTCGGGATCGTCACGAGAGTGACATGATTGCGCTAAGCGATGGGCCCTGCAAGGGGCCATTCGCAACGCAACCAGGCCTTAACCACTATTGGACGCAACGGATTGTCCGAAAAACCAGAGAGTCACGGGAACGTTAGCGGAATCATATTGCTGCCCCACTTCCGCCAATCGCCCGCCCCGCTGCCTTGCGAAAACAAAATCCTGCGTTGGCCCGGTCCTTTCGGTTCCGGATTCCTCAGCCCCCAGCCCCCCGGGGCCGTCGGGATCGGGCCTGTTCGCAGGGGAGTCAAATCCCAACACTGGGCCAACGAAAGTTGGTCCTTTTTGTTTTTGGGACCTACGGCATAGCGCACGATCGAGACGCAGGCGCAAAGCCTCGCGTCCTTCCTTTCAGCACATCACTGGATGCACGTTCGCTGTCGCTCGGCTGCGCGACAAACCATGCGACGCAAGCGCGCCCCGTGAAGCTTAGTGAAGCGAGGTGAACGCGGCGCCGAGCATCGGGCCCGGCTTGTCGCGATTGCCGTCCTGGACGTACACCGCCGCGGCATCGACGCCCTCGCGCGTGATGTTCTCCAGCGGCACCGTCCAGCTCCCGGACGACCCGTTCCAGTCACCGACCTTGAGGAGGTTGCGCACCACATTGTGGTAGGTGATCTCGCGGCCGCGGTTCTCGCCGCGCGCGATCGAGATCGGCACCGACTTCGAGATCGAGCAGATCCAGACTTCGCCGCGCGATGCGGCGGGCGACTTCGATGCCGCGACCGACACGTTGATCTGCTTGCCGGTCAGCGTCATCGTCACCGGCACCGACATCACGCTGCCGCCCTTCTCGGTATCCTTGATCGCGCTCTCGATGCCGGCGCGATCGCTGCCGATCACATGCGCGGAGCCGTTGATCACGGCCTGCGGCGTGTAGACATCGCGATCGCCGCGCATATGCGAATAGGCTTTCTGACGCGCGCTGAACCGGGAGTCGGCCAGCGTATCCTTCCAGCCGAGATAGTCCCAGTAGTCGATCGGCATGCTGAGCGCGATGACGTTGGGGTCCTTCGCAAGATCACCGATGATCTTGTCCGCGGGCGGGCAGGACGAGCATCCCTGCGAGGTGAAGAGTTCGACGACAGCACGCGGATCGGCGTGAGCGGGGCGGATGATTGCGACGATCGCGCAGATACCGAGCGCACTGGACCATCGCGAGATAGAATTATAGGCCATCATCGCTGTCATACTGCGAACCAGTCGTGATGATTTCCATCCGTAATTGTACGGAGCATGAAGTCTGTCCCTGAACTTGCGTGCCCCAAAACGCGAGAAAGCGGCCTTTTCATAGGCCGCCTTCTTTTTGGTCGCTACTCACTAAGCGGTGAGCCACCGATCACAAATCCGCGTTGAGGCATGGTCCCTCGCGGCAAACGCGAGGGGTTTGCGCGGAGACCAGACTCCAACAAACGGCCCTTAGGCCGCGAGTTTGCGCAGCACGTAGTGCAGGATGCCGCCGTTGCGATAGTAATCGAGCTCGTCCAGCGTATCGATGCGGCAGAGCAGCGGGACATCCTTCTTGGCCCCGTCGGCGGAGACGATCTCGGCGGTCAGCGTCTGGCGCGGCTTGAGATCGCCCTGCAGGCCGCGGATCGTGACCTTCTCGTCGCCCTTGAGGCCGAGCGAGGACCACGACGTGCCGTCCTGGAAGGTGAGCGGCAGCACACCCATGCCGACCAGGTTGGAGCGGTGGATGCGCTCGAAGCTCTGGCAGATCACCGCACGCACGCCGAGCAGGCGGGTGCCCTTGGCGGCCCAGTCGCGCGACGAGCCGTTGCCGTACTCGGCGCCGGCGAACACCACCAGCGGCACGCCCTCGGCCTGATACTTCATCGCGGCGTCGTAGATCGACATCTGCTCGCCGTCCGGCCAGTGCTTGGTCAGGCCGCCTTCCGGAATATTGCCGTCGGCGCCCTTCAGCATGAAGTTCTTGATGCGGATGTTGGCGAAGGTGCCGCGCATCATCACTTCATGGTTGCCGCGCCGCGTGCCGTACTGGTTGAAGTCGGCGGGGCGCACCTGGTGCTCGCTGAGGAACTTGCCGGCGGGCGAGGTCAGCTTGATCGAACCGGCCGGCGAGATGTGGTCGGTGGTGATCTTATCGCCGAACATCGCCAGGATGCGGGCGTCGACCACGTCGGTGACCGGATCCGGCTGCTTCTTCATCCCTTCGAAATAGGGCGGGTTCTGCACATAGGTCGAACCCATGTTCCAGCGATAGGTCTCGCTTTCGGTGGTCTTGATCTTGCGCCAGTTGGTATCGCCCTTGAACACGTCGGCGTACTTCTTCTTGAAGATCGTCGCGGTGACGTACTTCTTCATGAAGGCGTTGATCTCCTTGGCGGTCGGCCAGATGTCCTTGAGGAACACCGGCTTGCCGTCCTTGCCGATGCCGATCGGCTCGACCGCGAGGTCCTTGGTCACGGTGCCGGCGAGCGCATGCGCGACCACCAGCGGCGGCGAGGCGAGGTAGTTCGCCTGCACGTCCGGCGAGACGCGGCCTTCGAAGTTGCGGTTGCCGGAGAGCACGGCGGCGGCGACGATGCCATTCTCGTTGATCGACTTCGAGATGTCTTCCGGCAGCGGCCCGGAATTGCCGATGCAGGTCGTGCAGCCGAAGCCGACCAGGTTGAAGCCGACCTTGTCGAGATCGGCCTGCAGGCCGGAATTGGCAAGATATTCCGCCACCACCTGGCTGCCCGGCGCGAGCGAGGTCTTCACCCACGGCTTGGCCTTCAGGCCCTTGGCGGCCGCCTTGCGCGCGAGCAGGCCGGCGCCGATCAGCACGCTCGGGTTCGAGGTGTTGGTGCAGGAGGTGATTGCGGCGATCACGACATCGCCATGGCCGAGATCGAAGTTGCGGCCCTCGACCGCGAAGCGCTTCGATTCACCCTCGGGCTTCTTGTACTCGTTGACCAGCGCGGTCGCGAAACCGGTCGACACCGCCGGCAGCGCGATCCGGCCTTCGGGGCGCTTCGGTCCGGCCATCGACGGCACGACGTCGGCGAGGTCGAGCGTCAGCGTGGTGGTGAATACCGGATCGGCCGACTTGGCGGTGCGGAACAGGCCCTGCGCCTTGGCGTAGGCCTGCACCAGCTTGACGCGATCAGCCTTGCGGCCGGAGGTCTTCAGGTAATCGATGGTCGCGGCATCGACCGGGAAGAAGCCGCAGGTCGCGCCATATTCGGGCGCCATGTTGCCGATGGTCGCCTTGTCCGCGACCGAGAGATAGTCGAGGCCGGGGCCGAAGAACTCGACGAACTTGCCGACCACGCCGAGCTTGCGCAGCATCTGGGTGACGGTCAGCACCAGGTCGGTCGCGGTGACGCCTTCCTTGAGCTGGCCCTTGAGCTTGAAGCCGACCACCTCGGGCAGCAGCATCGACAGCGGCTGGCCAAGCATGCAGGCTTCCGCCTCGATGCCGCCGACGCCCCAGCCGAGCACGGCGAGGCCGTTGACCATCGTGGTGTGCGAATCGGTGCCGACGAGCGAGTCCGGATAGGCGACCTCGAAGGTGCCGGTCTTCTTGCCGACCGTCATCTTCTCCTTCTTGGTCCACACCGTCTGCGCGAGATATTCGAGATTGACCTGGTGGCAGATGCCGGTGCCGGGCGGCACCACCGAGAAGTTCGAGAACGCCTTCTGGCCCCACTTCAGGAACTCGTAGCGCTCCTGGTTCTGCTTGTATTCCTCGGTGACGTTCTTCGCGAACGCCTTGTTGTCACCGAAGAAGTTGACGATCACCGAGTGATCGATCACGAGATCGACCGGCACCAGCGGGTTGATCTTCTCGGCATCGCCGCCGAGGTTCTGCATCGCGTTGCGCATCGCCGCGAGATCGACCACGGCCGGAACGCCGGTGAAGTCCTGCATCAGCACGCGCGCCGGACGGAATGCGATTTCATGCTCGAGCTGGCGCTTCTTCAGCCACTTCGACACCGCAACGATGTCGTCCTTCTTGACGGTGCGGCCGTCCTCGTTGCGCAGCAGGTTCTCCAGCAGAACCTTCATCGAATACGGCAGCTTCGAAATCCCCTTCAGTCCGTTCTTCTCTGCCTGGGGCAGGCTGTAATAGACGTAGGACTTGCCGCCGACCTTCATGGTCTTGCGGCATTTGAAGCTGTCGAGCGAGGTCATGCGAGGAATCCCAATTTTCAGTTATACCCGGCAGGGGTAACTACGAGGGTAACTAAACACCGGCGACCAACACGGGCCAAGGGATGGCCTGGATGGCTTGCGGCCGCCGATTGTGTGTGCTGCATCAAGTTCCGGGCTTATAGAACCTTTCTAGAAGCACCGCCACACCGACAAGCGTGCGACAGCGTTGCGCGACCCAAAAATTCTCACGCGGTAGCGAAAGATTTCAGAGGGCTGTGACAAGACAAACCATGCAGCTCTCCGGACGAAATCTGAAATGCGTGCGCGGCGGACGCGAGGTGTTTTCCGGCCTCGACCTGTCGGCTGCGGCCGGCGAGGCGCTCGCCATCACCGGCCCCAACGGCGCCGGCAAGACCTCGCTGCTGCGCGTGCTCGCCGGGCTCCTGGTTCCGGCCGAGGGTTCGGTCGCGCTCGAAGGCGGCGACGCCGAGCTCAGCCTGCCCGAGCAGGCCCACTATCTCGGCCACCGCGACGCCCTTAAGCCGGCGCTGAGTGTTGCGGAAAATCTTTCCTTCTGGCGGGAATTCCTCGGCGGCGAGACGCAGGATGCCGGCCGCTGCCTTGCCGCCGTGGCGCTCGACCACGCCGCGCATCTGCCGGCGGCGTATCTTTCCGCCGGCCAGCGCCGCCGCCTGTCGATCGCCCGCCTGCTCTCGGTGCGGCGGCCGGTCTGGCTGCTGGACGAGCCGACCTCGGCGCTCGATGCCGCCGGACAGACGCTGTTCGTCGGCCTGATGCGCGACCATCTCGCCAGCGGCGGTCTGATCGTCGCGGCGACCCATCTGCCGCTCGGCATCGATGCGCGCGACCTGCGGATGGGAGGCGCGACATGAACCCGCTGTACTTCTCAACGCTGAGCTCCGGTCTCTCCGTTCCCTCCCCCCTTGCGGGCGAGGGCATAGGCCGCCTTTGGCGGCCGTTGACTGAAAGGACGCCGAAGCAAAGCTTCGGCTATGGAGCGGGGTGCCACACGACGGACTCTATCGATGTGCGCTTCAACGACGCACGGCCGAGATTGCGAAAGCAGCACTCCCAACAATCCTCTCGCCCGGGGCCACCCCTCTCCCCCGCCCTCCCCCGCAAGGGGGGAGGGAGCGCAGCGAGTACGCGGCGAGATTTCGGGAGCTTCCTGCAGAGTGGATTTCTTACATGACCGCGCTGGGCGCATTGATCCGCCGCGATATCCGGATCGCGCTGCGTGTCGGCGGCGGTGCGCTGATCGGGGTGCTGTTCTTCCTCACCGTCACGGTGCTGATGCCGTTCGCGGTGGGGCCGGATTTGGCGCTGCTGTCGCGGCTCGGCCCTGCCATCCTCTGGCTCGGCGCACTGCTGGCGAGCCTGCTCACCCTCGACCGGCTGTTCACGGCCGACCACGAGGACGGCTCGCTCGACCTGATCGTGATGAGCCGGACGCCGCTGGAACTCGCCTGCGCGGCCAAAGCGCTGGCGCATTGGCTTGCCGCCGGCCTGCCGCTGATCATCGCAACCCCGGTGCTCGGCTTGCTGCTCAATCTCGACGGCACGGCGACGCTGGCGGTTGCCGCCACGCTGCTGGCGGGAACACCGGCGCTGACTTTCACTGGCATGATCGGCGCGGCCCTGGCGGTGACGCTGCATCGCGGCGGACTGCTGCTGGCGGTGCTGGTGCTGCCGCTGTCGATCCCGGTGCTGATCTTCGGCGTCGCGGCCTCGCAGGCGGCGCTCTCGGGTCCCCTCCCCTTTGAAACACCGTTCTCGATCCTGTGCGCGCTGTCGCTGGCGAGCCTCGTGATCGGCCCGTTTGCCGCTGCCGCGAGCCTCCGGCACGGGCTGGACTGATCAAATCTCGCCGAGGGGAATTCGGCCAATTGCCTCGTTCACAGCGGACGACTATCAGGGTGCCATGAAGCTGACCGAGACGCTGACCGACCTTGCCAATCCGACCAGGTTTCTGGCACTGACCGCGCGCATCCTGCCGTGGCTCGCCGGCGCGACCGCGCTGCTGCTCGCGATCGGGCTCTACCAGTCGGCGATGGCGCCCGACGACTATCAGCAGGGCGCCACGGTCAAGATCATGTTCATCCATGTCCCGAATGCGTGGCTGTCGATGTTCGTCTGGGGCGTCATGAGCGTGGCTGCGCTCGGCACCCTGGTGTGGCGCCATCCGCTGGCCGACGTCGCCGCGAAAGCCGCAGCCCCGATCGGCGCCGCCTTCACCTTCCTGGCGCTCGTCACCGGCTCGCTGTGGGGCCGGCCGATGTGGGGCACTTATTGGGAGTGGGATGCGCGGCTGACCTCGGTCTTGATCCTATTCCTGATGTATCTCGGCCTGATCGCGCTGTGGCGTGCGGTCGAAGACCCGTCGCGCGCGGCACGGGCGGCGGCGGTGCTAACCCTGGTCGGCGCCATCAACATTCCGATCATCAAATTCTCGGTCGATTGGTGGAACACGCTGCATCAGCCGGCCTCGGTGTTTCGCGCCGGCGGCCCGACCCTCGACAAGGCGTTCCTGTGGCCGCTTTTGGTGATGGCGATCGCGTTTTCACTGCTGTTCATCACGTTGCATCTGGCGGCGATGCGCAACGAGATCCTGCGCCGGCGCGTGCGCAGCCTGCAGATGATCCAGGCGAGCCGCGTCTCGTTCGCGAGCGAAGCAGGTGCCGGCTCGCGCGACGGAAGCGCGCCCAAGGGAGCGGCGTGACGCGATGTCGCTTGGTCCCTACGCCTCCTTCATCGTGACGTCTTATGCGCTGGTCGCAGCCGTCGTGCTGCTGTTGATCGTCTGGATCGTCGCCGACTATCGCCGCCAGCAGACCCGCCTCAGGGAGATCGAGGCCAGCGGCATCACCCGCCGCTCCGGCCGCAGCGCGGCGGACATCAGATGAGCGAGCAGGCGACCGACAGCCCGCCGCAAGCCCGCCGCCTGCTGGTGGTGCTACCGCTGCTGATCTTCCTGGGGCTGGCAGCCCTGTTCCTGCTGCGGCTCTACGGCGGCGATCCCTCGAAAATTCCGTCGGCGCTGATCGGCCGGCCGGCGCCGCAGACCGCGCTGCCGGCGCTCGACGGGCTGGTGAAGGACGGCGCACCGGTCCCCGGTCTCGATCCCGCCGCGTTCAAGGGCAAGGTCTCGGTCGTTAACGTCTGGGCGTCGTGGTGCGTGCCCTGCCATGACGAGGCCCCGCTGCTGACCGAGCTCGGCCGCGACAAGCGCTTCCAGATCATCGGCATCAACTACAAGGACTCGCCCGAGAACGCGCGACGCTTCCTCGGCCGCTACGGCAACCCGTTCGGCATCGTCGGTGTCGACGGCAACGGCCGCGCCTCGATCGAATGGGGCGTCTACGGCGTGCCCGAGACTTTCCTGGTCGGACGCGAGGGCACGATCGTCTACAAGCTGGTCGGGCCGGTCACCCCTGACAACGTCAACACCGTGCTGAAGGCCGAGATCGAGAAGGCGCTGCACGCCGGACAGTAAGCGCATCGTCATTCAGCGATGCTGTGAACCGCTGGTGAATGACGAGGAGAAATACCTGCGGCAAAATACTTCGTCGCATTTATCCGCGGTTCATTTCGCGGCCACGGCAACGCCACGAACGCAACCCCAACTCAGCAGCGTTGACATCAACGTTCCTCTGGAGGGGACATATGCGCAAGACCACGCTCGCTTCACTTCTCACCACCGCGCTCACGCTCGGCATGCTGACGGCGACGCCGTCGATGGCCCAGAGCGTTCAGCCGGCCACGCCCGCCACCAAGTCGGACGTCAACAAGATGGCTCCCGCGCCGAAGGCTGTGACGCCCGACGCCAAGACGACCGGGATGGCCAAGGACGACCTGCTCGACGTCAACAGCGCCACCGCCGACCAGCTCGACGCGCTGCCCGGCGTCGGCAAGACCTATTCGGCCGCGATCATCAAGGGCCGTCCCTACAAGGGCAAGGATGAACTGGTGCAGAAGCAGATCCTGCCGCAGGCGACCTACGACAAGATCAAGGACAAGATCATCGCCAAGCAGAAGAGCTGAACGCTGAACAGTTGATCTCCGAGACCTCGAACGCAGCGCGGCGCAATCGCCCGCGCTGCGTTTCGATCTACTTCCGCAGGTCGCCGGCGTCCGCTTCGCTGGTTTCCAGCGAGACCGGCTCGAGGTGATAGCGCTTGGTCAGCGGCATCTGCGCGATGGCGAAGATCATGGTCAGCGGCGTCACGCCGAACACCTTGAAGTTCACCCAGAAATCCGTGGTCTGGGTGCGCCAGACGATCTCGTTGAGAACAGCCATGCCGGCGAAGAACAGCGCCCAGCGCATGGTGAGGATGCGCCAGCCCTGCGGCGTCAAATTGAACATCTGGTCGAACATCACGGCGATGAAGGAGCGGCCGAACAGCAGCCCGCCGCCGAGCACCGCTGCGAACAGGCCGTAGATGATGGTCGGCTTGACCTTGATGAAGGTCTCGTCGTGCAGCACCAGCGTCAGGGTGCCGAACACCAGCACGATCGCGCCGGTCACCAGCGCCATGATCGGCACATGCCTGGTCACCACATAGGATGCGATCATCGCCGCGACGATCGCGACCATGAAAGCACCGGTCGCGACGAACAGATGGTACTTGGCGTTCGCCACGAAGAACACGAGCAGCGGCCCGAGTTCGGTCGCAAGCTTGAACAGCGGATGCGGCTGGGTCTTGTCCATCAATCTAGTTCTCGATCCCGGCAATCGCCTTGGCAAAATCCTTCGCCGTGAAGGGCGCGAGGTCCTCGACGCCTTCGCCGACGCCGATGAAATGCACCGGCAGTCTGTGCTTCTCCGATAGCGCGACCAGGATGCCGCCGCGCGCGGTGCCGTCAAGCTTGGTCATCACGAGGCCGGTCACGCCAGCCGTACGATGAAACGCCTCGACCTGCGACAGCGCATTTTGTCCCACCGTGGCGTCGAGCACGAGCAGCACCGCGTGCGGCGCCGAGGCATCGACCTTCTTGATCACGCGCACGACCTTCTCGAGCTCGTTCATCAACTCGGACTTGTTCTGCAGCCGGCCGGCAGTGTCGATCAAGAGCACGTCGCGCCCCTGCTCCTTGGCCGCGGTCAGCGCGCTGAAGGCAAGGCTCGCGGAATCGGAGCCCTGGGCACCGGCAATGACCGGCGACTTGGTGCGCTCGCCCCAGACCTTGAGCTGCTCGATCGCCGCGGCGCGGAAGGTGTCGCCGGCGGCGAGCATCACCTTGCGGCCCTCGGCGGCGAATTTCGCCGACAGCTTGCCGATCGTCGTGGTCTTGCCGGAGCCGTTGACCCCGACCACCAGGATGACGAACGGCTGCTTCGAGCCATCGATCTCGAGCGGCTTCGCCACCGGCGCCAGCACCTTCTCGACCTCGGTCGCAACCACGTCCTTGACCTCGTCGGCGGAGATCGCCTTGTCGTAGCGGCCCTTGCCGACCGCCTCCGCGATGCGGACCGCGACATCGGTCCCGAGATCGGCGCGCAGCAGCACATCCTCGATGTCATCGAGCATGGCCGAATCGAGCTTGCGCTTGGTGACGAGGTCGGCAACCGCGGTCCCGATCGAACTCGAGGTCCGCTTCAGGCCGCCTTTCAGCCGCTGCCACCAGCTCTGTTTGGGAGTTCCCGCAGTGGTATCGTTCATGGCGCGGACGTGTTAGCCGTTTCGGCTCACAAACGAAAGTCTCGACGAATTGATCGATGTTCACCAATTGACCGCGGAAGAAATCCTTGCGCGGGTGCTCCACCGCGACGGGCTGATGCTGGTGATCGACAAGCCGGCCGGCCTGCCGGTGCATCGCGGCCCCAAGGGCGGCCCCAATCTGGAGGCCTCGTTCGACGCGCTGCGGTTCGGGCTGCCACGACCGCCGGTGCTGGCGCATCGGCTCGACAAGGACACCTCCGGCTGCCTCGTCCTGGGACGCCACCGCAAGGCGACCGCCTCGCTCGGGCTGTTGTTCAAGCACAGCAAGATTGCGAAGACCTATTGGACCGTGGTCGAGGGCGGCCCCACCGAGGACGAAGGCACCATCGACATGCCGCTCGGCCGGCTCAACGCCGAGCGCGGCTGGTGGCAGAAGCCGGACCCGGACGGCCAGAAGGCGATCACGAACTGGAAGGTGCTGGGGCGCGGCGATGGTCTCGCCTGGCTCGCGATGGAGCCGGTCACCGGCCGCACCCATCAGCTGCGGGTGCATTCCTCGGCGATGGGCTGGCCGATCGTCGGCGACAATATCTATGGCAACGGCCCGCGTTTCGGCGAGCCGACCCTGCATCTGCATTCCCGCGAGATCGGCATCCCGATCTCCCGCAACAAGGACCCGGTGCATGTCGTCGCGCCGGCGCCCGAACATATGCAGGCGCGGCTCAAGGCCTGCGGCTGGAACGGGCAATGACCACCGTGATTTTACGGACCATTATCCTTTACGGAACATTCAGCCCGATCCGCTAGTCCTGCAGGCGGCTTAGAAAAAGCGCGCCGCGACGGGCTCAGGACGAGCAATGCTGAATGATGGGCAAGCAATTGTCGACGAGGTCGAGGCTGCGATACGCGCCGGCTCCGCCGCGAAATGCATCACCACGGCCAAGCGCGTCACCAGCCTCTTCCTCGCATCCGCCGGCAGCTTCAACAGCGAGCAGGTCGAGCTGTTCGACAACGTGCTCGATCGCCTGGTGAAGACCATCGAGTTGCGCGCGCTCGCCGACATCAGCGCCCGGATGGCGCTCACCGACATCAGCGAGCAGCTCGCGCCGATCGCCCAGGCCCCGCCCGCGCTCATTCGCCGTCTCGCGAGCAATGAGGAGATCAGGATCGCCCGGCCGGTCCTGCAGGAATCCTCGCGGCTCGGCGCGGACGACCTGGTCGAGATCGCGCGGACCAAGAGCGAGCAGCATCTGCTCGCCGTCGCCGGCCGCTGGTGGTTGAAGGAAGTCGTCACCGACGCGCTGTTGGCCCGCAGCTTTGCCAGCGTCAGTCATCGTCTCGTCACCAATCCCGGCGCCAAGCTGTCGCCGGGCGGCTTTGCGGTCATCCTGGCGCAGGCCGAGCACGATCCCGTGCTCGCGGTGCAGACCGGCGTCCGCGCCGACCTGCCCTCGGAGCTCCGCCTTCAACTGCTGCGCGATGCAACCGAAGAGGTTCGCGGTCGTTTGCTGGAACGCGCCCCGCCCTATCTGTTCGAGGAGATCCGGAACGCGATCGCCGCGGTCGCAGCCGGCGTCGAGCGCGACATGTCGCAGGTGCGCGATTTCACCGCGGCGAAGCGCCACATCGCGAAGCTCAGGGATGGCGGCGATCTCAACGAGGCCGCCCTGCTCGGCTTCGCCAGACAGCGAAGATATGAGGAGACCATCGTTGCGCTGGCGGAGCTTGCGCCGTCGAGCATCGAGGTGATCCGCTCGCTGATGCAGAGCCTGCGCAGTGAAGGCCTGCTGGTACCGTGCCGCGCCGCGGGCCTGAGTTGGGAGACCACCGCCGCGGTGATGGAATGCCGCTACACGACCGGCTCCATGGGACTGGTCGAGCTCGCCAAAGCCAAGAGCCAGTTCACGAAACTGACCCGCGAAAATGCCGATCGCCTGCTGCGGTTCTGGCAAGTCCGCGGCGCACACCCTCCGAAGCCCGGCGGACGCGCGCATTGAAGGCGTCGCGCGCGAGGGCGCGACTTGATTTCGATTCAACCTGTCAGACAGGGTATTGGGTGTCATTACCCGAAAGCGGGTGATCCAGTATTCCAGAGACAGGGGTACCGAGCCGAGCGGCCGCGGCGCACTCGGAGACGGCAGCACCCCAGCATTCCGCGCCGTCGTACCGGAACGACGATGCGCGGAAGTGCAGCCGCAGTCACGACGTGATCAAAGGCGCGCGATGCAACCAAGTGTTGGTTTGCAGCTGGTCGAGGACGAAGCTCGCGACGTCGTCGCGCGATACGGTTCCGCCATGGAAGCCGGAGAGATCCGTCAGAGCGCGAACCGAACCACTGCCGGGCTTGTTGTTCAGGACGGAGGGACGCACCAGAACCCAATCGAGGCCGCTGTCCCTGACAATGGCTTCCTGGCGGTTCTTGTCGGCGTACACGTTCTTCAGCAGCAGCGGGAAGATCGCCTTGTCGAACAGGAAGCCGCCGTGCCCGGCACTATCGCCGGCACCAATGCCCGTAATGAGAACCAAGCGAGACACCCGCTCGGCTTTCATCGCCTTGACGAGCGCACGTGTCGCGGTCGAGAGCAGCGTCACCTCGCCGAATGGGCTCGCCGGCGTGCCGAGCGCGCTGATCACGGCGTCCTGGTCCTTGAGCGCGGCGCGCAACACGGCTTCATCGCGAGCGTCTCCGATGACCAGCCTGGCACCTTCGAGATGACGCGCTTTGTCGGGCGATCGCACCAGTGCGGTGACCTCGTGACCGCGGGCTTGCGCCCGGCCGACGATCCGGCGTCCGGTGCCGCCGGTCGCGCCGAGCACCAGTATTTTCGAGGGGGAAGTCTTTGGGCTGTCGTTGATGGGATTGTTCATGGCTGCCTCCGTGGCTGACGGGACGCCTCCAGTGAGGCTGTCCCGCCGTTGAATGACTGGCGATGATCAGAGCTTGCCCTCCGCGAGCAGTTCGCGGGTCCGCTTCAGCGTCGAGAGCAGCGCGGCCTTGTAGCCCTTGTCGCCGTCGAACTGCGTCTGCTCGGCCTGCTCTTCCGGACCGAAGGGCTGCTTCCCGCGCAACCCGATGTAGCAATAGAACCGCAGCTGCAACGCGCCGGTCTCGTCCTCGAACACCTCGTTGACGATGGCGCCTTCGCGCGGGCCTGCGGCCTGGAAGAAGGTGACCTTCTTCTCGGGTTCGAAGACGACGATCTCGCGCAGGTCATCGCCGGCGATGGTCGCTTCACGCACAATGTGCGTCGCGCTTTCCTCCACGACTTCGCAGCGGGTGCAGAGATTGGGCGGCAGAAACAGCCGAGCGTCCATCGCCTTGCGAACCAGCCCGGTCCAGATCTGGGCGCGGGTCAGCGGAGTCACGTCCCCCGGATTCACCGGGACGGTGGCAGTCGAATGGATCATGGCCTCATCCTTGATTGTCGTGATGGGGTGGTGTCGCCGCCCTCAGGCGGCGGCCGTGATCTCGGCAACGAAGTCGCGATACGATCGCAGCGGCCGGCCGAGCAGCGTGGTCAGACGCTCGACGTCGCCAGCCTCGGGCAGCATCCCGTCCGTGAGGAAGCGCTCGCTCATCAACCGCATGTCGAACGCCATCCAGCTCGGCATGAACTGCCGGAGGTTCTTCTCGAAAGCGGCGGTATCGTCGCCGGGATAGGCGATCGTTCGACCGAGCACGTCCGACCAGATGGCGGCGGCCTTCGCGCCGGTCAGCGTGTCGGGACCGACCAGGTTGATCCGGTCGAGCGGCGTATTGGAGGCCTCGCGGCGGATGAGCTCGATGGCGGCGATCTCGCCGATGTCGCGCGCATCGATCATGGCGAGACCCTTGCTGCCGATCGGCATCGGGTAGACGCCATATCCGGTCACCACGTCCTTGATCGTGAGCTCGTTGCTCATGAAGTAAGCGGGGCGCAGGATCGTGGCGTTGAAGCCCATCTGCTCGATCATCCGCTCGATGCCGAACTTGCCGGCGAAGTGCGGCACATTCACGTAGACGTCGCTGTGGATCACCGAGAGATAGACGAGCCGCTCGACTCCCGCCTCGCGCGCCACGTTGAGCGCAATCAGCGCCTGGGTGAATTCGTCAGGCACCACGGCGTTGAGCAGAAACAGCGTCGAGATACCCGCGAATGCGCCGCGCAGCGAGTCGACGTCGAGCAGGTCGCCCTTCGCGGCGGCGACGCCGGCCGGGAGGCTTGCCTTGGCCGGGTCGCGCACCAGGGCGCGCACGTCGGCGCCGCGCTTGACGAGGTGTTCGACGACGCTGCGGCCGACCGTTCCGGTGGCACCGGTCACGAGGATGGTCATTGGGTCACTCCAGTTGGGGGTTGGTCAGCACCCCGGAAATTAGTGATCCACATTCGGATCGATAGACGCTATGTTTGGACAGACCGTCCCACTGGTGGAACACATGGATCTGCTCGCGCTCGCCGATTTCAATCTGGTCGCCCGCCACGGCGGGTTCGGAAAGGCCGCCCGGGCCTCCGGACGCCCGAAGGCCACCCTGTCCCGCCGGGTCTCCGAGCTGGAGAGCAGCCTCGACTTGCGCCTGTTCGAGCGGGGAACGCACGCATTGAAGCTCACCGAGGAGGGACGCGCGCTTCATGAACGGAGCGGCGCCTTGCTCGCGGAGCTCGACGAGACCGCCTCCGCGATCGCCTCCGGCGCGGACAAGCCGCGGGGCAGGTTGCGGATCAGTGCACCTTTGCTGTTTTCGCAGACCGCGATGGGCAAGCTGGCGGCCGCGTTCGCGCTGAAATATCCCGAGGTGCGGCTCGAGATCACCACGGAAGACCGCGCCGTCGACATGATCGAGGAAGGCTACGACCTCGTGATCCGGGTCAATCCGGACCCGGACGAAAGCCTCGTCGGACGGATATTTATGCGCGATCGGCTGGTGGTCGTGGCGAGCCCCGCTCTCGTCCGTCCGACGGCGGATGTCGCTGTTCCGACCGTGGCGCGCGGGGTAAGCGACCTGGACGCCAGCTGGGACGCGGTGGCGCAGGGACGCAATCTGCGGATCAAGACCAGACCGGCGCTTCGCCTGTCGTCTCTCATCATGGTCCGCGATGCGGTGCGCGCAGGCGTTGGCGCTGCGCGGCTTCCCATCTCGCTCGTCAGCCGTGACCTGGCCGCCGGCAAGCTCGTCCACTGGGGCGACGTCGACGGACCGGACATCGCGCTCTGGACGCTGTATCCCTCACGCCGGCTGTTGAGCGCTCGGGTCTCCGCATTCCTTGAGTTTCTGAAGCAAGCCTTCCCCTCGGGGACCCCCGAGGAGCTAGCGGCTTTCATCGACTGAACAGATGGTCATTACTCCTGATCGGTCGTGTCGCGGCGCACCCCGACGAGACGTGCACCGTCATGGCCGGTCACGGCGAGCCGGCGCACCATGCCCGCCACGTCATCGTCGATCGCGACCGGCAGGAAATGTTCGGTGCGGCCCTGCGTGTCGCTCTCGATCAGCACCTCGCGTACGGCGCCGATCTCCGCCGCAAGCCGCCGCGCCAGCGCGGCGTCGCCGGCCGCGCGCAGCCGCTTGGCGCGCTCCCGGATCGTGCCGCCTGGGACCTGCGGCATCCGTGCGGCGGGCGTGCCCGGACGTGGCGAATAGGGAAACACGTGCAGGAAGGTGAGATCGCATTCGTCGACCAGGTCGAGCGAGCGCGAAAACATCTCGTCGGACTCGGTCGGAAAGCCCGCGATGATGTCGGCGCCGAAGGCGATGTCCGGCCGCAGCCGGCGAACCTGCGCGCAGAAATCGATCGCGTCCTTTCGTGAATGCCGGCGCTTCATCCGCTTCAGGATCATGTCGTCGCCGGATTGCAGCGACAGATGCAGATGCGGCATCAGCCGTGCGTCGTTGGCGATGACATCGAGCAGATCACGATCGGCCTCGACCGAATCGATCGACGAGATGCGCAGCCGCTTCAGCTCCGGCACGTGGCGCAGGATCTGCCGGGTCAACTGGCCGAGCTTCGGCGCGCCAGGCAGGTCGGCGCCATAGCTCGTGAGATCGACGCCGGTCAGCACGATCTCGGCATGGCCGCGCTCGACCAGCGCACGGACCTGATCGACCACCGCGCCCATCGGCACCGAGCGCGAATTGCCGCGGCCATAGGGGATGATGCAGAAGGTGCAGCGATGGTCGCAGCCGTTCTGCACCTGCACGAACACCCGCGGCAGGCCGCGCGCAAAGCCGTCGAGCAGGTGCGGCGCCATTTCCGTCACCGCCATGATGTCGGCGACCGCGATCTTCTCGCTGGCGCCGAGATCGAACGCGGCGCGTGTCGCGCGCCAGGCGTCACCGCGCGTCTTCTCGTCATTGCCGACGACGCGGTCGACCTCGGCCATGTCGGCGAACATCCGGCTTTGCGTCTGCGCCGCGCAGCCGGTGACCACGATGCGCGCCGTGGGCCGCTCGCGCTTCAGCTTGCGGATCGACTGCCGGGCCTGCGCCACCGCCTCATTGGTGACGGCGCAGCTGTTGATGACGATGGTGTCGGAAAGTCCCGCCTGTTCCGCCTCGCGGCGGATCACCTCGGATTCGAATGCGTTGAGGCGGCAGCCAAAGGTGACGACGTCGACGCCCATAGTTCTTCGTTTGAGCATGATCTCTTCGGAAAACCGGTTTCCACTTTTCCGGATCATGCTCTAAGCGACGCTGGCGAACAGCGCCGGATCGAAGCGGCCCTCATATTCGAAATCGGCGGTGCCGGTCATCAGCACGTGATCGTCGCGCTCGCGCCACTCGATGCCGAGCTTGCCGCCAGGTAGCGTGATCTCGACGACCCGATTGGCGCGCTTCAGCCGCGCCGCGGCGACCGCCGTGGCGCAGGCCGCCGAGCCACAGGCCCTGGTGAGGCCGGCGCCGCGCTCCCAGGTGCGGATCGTGATGTGGTCGCGATCGACGATATGGGCGAGCGTGATGTTGGCTCGCTCCGGGAAGATCGGATGGTTCTCCAGCAGCGGGCCGAAACGTTCGAGGTCGTAAGCATTGACGTCATCGACCCAGAACACCGCATGCGGATTGCCCATCGAGACCACCGAGGGCGAATGCAGCACCGGATTGTCGATCGGCCCGACCTGCAGCTCGATGTAGCGGGTATCGCGAAATTCCTCAGCCAGCGGAATGTCCTGCCAGCCGAACTTCGGCGCGCCCATGTCGACGGTGTAAAGATCGGGCGCCGGGCCCTGCCAGCAATTGAGCAGCCCGGCGCGGGTCTGGAACGTCGCTGTGGTCTGGCCGGTCTTCTCGAAGATCCGCCGCACCACGCAGCGCATGCCGTTGCCGCAGGCCCCGGCCTCCGAGCCGTCATTGTTGTAGATCGTGATGTACGCTTCGGTACCGTCGAGCCGCGGCGGCTGCAGCACCATCAGCTGGTCATAGGGCGCCCCGGCCGGCAACGCCACCGCGCGCGCCTCCGCCGCCGAGACGACTGCCCGACCTGGTGCCTCTAAATCGCGCAGGTCGACGACGACGATCTCGTTGCCGATGCCGTTCATCTTGGCGAATGCGTGATTGGCGAGCGCGCTCATCGATTTTCCCAAATTCTGCCCGGTTATATGGCGAGTGAAGGCCAGTTAGCCAGCCTGAATAGCCCCATGACACATCTGTCATGGGACGAATGCAGAACTTGCGTGTTAGGACTAGCGCACCTCGCGGACCGCGCGCCGGGACAATCGAGCGGCCGTCTGAGGACGGGGATGGAGAAGACCGAATGAACCGTATCAACACGCTCCGCGCGGCCGTGCTCGCGCTGCTCCCTTTGACCGCTATCGCACTGGCAAGCCCGGCACCTGCCCAGTCCCCGGCGGCCTCGCCCGCCCCGGCGGCAAGCCCGAGCCCGATGCCCACCCCAGCGCCATCGGCAACGCCGGTGCCCCCGCCGGCCGAGACCAAGTCGCCCGCCGACAGCCCGGCCGCGTCGCAATCCCCCACACCGCCGCCGGCCGCCCCGGTGCAGACCGCCGATCCGTTCGGCGAGCCGTTCACGCTGGAGCCGAAGAAAGTTGTCATGCTGAAGGGCACGGCCAACTGGGATTCCGCGTTCGACGCATTGATCGAGGCGTTCAAGCAGCTCACCGCCCTGCTCGACAAGGATGGTGTCAAGGCCGCGGGCAATCCGATGATCGTCTACACCTCGACCGACGACACCGGCTTCACCTTCATCGCCGAAGTCCCGGTCGACCAGGACCTGAAGAACCTCGGCAAGAACATCAGCATGGGCAATTCGCCGGACGGCAAGGCGCTGAAATTCGTCCATCGCGGGTCCTACGACAACATGGACAACACCTATGAGGCGATCACCAATCACCTCGACGACAAGAAGCTCGAAGCCAAGGACACCTTCATCGAGGAATACATCACCGATCCCTTGAAGACCGCCGAAGACAAGCTTGTGATCAACGTCTACGTCCCCCTGAAGTGAGCCAGATGACCTATCGCCTCCCCCTCGGCCTTCCTTGCGCTGCCACCCTGATTGCGACCACGCTGCTGGCTGCGCCGGCATTCGCCGACAACGACTTTCCGCCGGCGATCTCGGTCACCGGCGAGGCGACCGTGTCGGCGGCGCCCGACCAGGCGCAACTCGACGCGGGCGTCACCACCGACGGCAAGACCGCACGCGAGGCCACCGAAGCCAACAATGTGACGATGGGCAAGGTGCTGGCGGCGCTGAAGGGCGCAGGGATCGCGGAGAAGGATTATCAGACCTCGCGGCTGTCGCTGCAGCCGCAATTCGCCAACCGCACGCCGTCGTCGACCAACGCGCCGCCCAGCATCGTCGGCTATCACGCCAGCAATCGCGTCACGATCCGGCTGAACGATGTCAGCAAGGTCGCCGGTGTGATCGACGTGCTGGTGGGTGCCGGCGCCAATGATATCGGCGGGCTGAACTTCTCGGTGACGCAGGCCTCGAAGCTGCTCGACGAAGCGCGTGAGAAGGCGGTCGCCGACGCCCGCCGCAAGGCGGAAATCTACGCCAAGGCCGCCGGTGTCACGCTCGGCGCGCCGTTGAACATCGCGGAGGTCGGCTCGGCGCCGGTGCCGGTGTTCCGTGCCAAGATGGCCACCGCAGGCTTTGCCGCACCGACGCCGGTGGCGCAGGGCGAGGAAACGCTGACGGTCAATGTCAGCGTCTCCTGGGCGATCAAGGAGAAGTAGAGCCACAGGCGTAGCCCGGATGGAGCGAAGCGCAATCCGGGGCCGATCTCTCCGCGGATAGTCCCCCCGGATTTCGCTTCGCTCCATCCGGGCTATTCTTCTGCTAGATCTCGAACACCTGCCCCGGCTTCAACGCGACGAATGTCTCCCGCGGCACTTTTGCCGCATCTAACGCCTCGCCCAGCGCGATCGCGGGCGCGTCGATCGCCTCGTCGGTCAACTGGAATGTGCCGTGGTGATGCGCCAGCGCTTGCGCCGCGCCGCAATCGGCCAGCGCCTTCACCGCATCCTCCGGGTTCATGTGCTGGTCCTGCATGAACCAGCGCGGCTCGTAGGCGCCGATCGGCAGGATTGCGAGCCGCAACGGGCCGTGCGCTTCGGCCACCCTGCGGAAATGCCCCCCGTCGCCATAGCCGGAATCGCCGACGATGTAGAGCTTGCCGGCCGGCGTCTCCAGCACAAAGCTCGCCCATAGCGCCTTGTTGCGATCGAACAGGCCGCGCGCCGACCAGTGCCGCGTCGGCACCAGCGTCACCGCAAGACCGCCTCCAAGCTCGACGCGCTGATGCCAGTCGAACGCCTCGGCCTTGATCGCAGCATCGGCCGCGCGCATCGTGACGTCGTTGCCGAGCGGCGTGATCACGCGCGGCGCAAAGGAAGCAGCGAGCTTCGACAACGTCGCGACGTCGAGATGGTCGTAGTGGCCGTGCGACACCAGCACGACGTCGATCTTAGGCAGCTTGTCGAACGCGATGCCGGGATCGTTGTGCCGCTTCGGACCGGCGAAGCTGAACGGCGAGGCGCGCAGCGACCACACCGGGTCGAACAGGATGTTGAGGCCCGCGGTCTGGATCAGCCAACTGGCATGACCGACGAAACAGAACCGGGCCTTGTCGCCATCGACCCGCGGCGGCGGCGTGTCGGCAAAGGGGCTCGGCGCCCATTCCGGCCACTCGGCGCGCTTGCGGCCGCCGCCGAACTGCCAGCGCAGCACCTCGCCAAGCGATTTCGGCGGCGATCCATCCGGATCGAAGAAATGCAGGCCGTCGAAATGATCGGAGACGGGGCCGTCATAGGTTTTCATCAGGGACATCCAGATCGAGGGCACGCCGAGCGCGGCGGCGGCTCCGGTCAAGGTTGCAAGCAGATGGGCAAGCGGGTTCCCAAACAGGAGGCAGGCTCCGGTTATATGGGTGGCCGCCGCGGATTCGGAACCAAGCCAGCAAATCGACGCAATTTCAGTATGTTAATGACTATGTTCGGCAACTCGCGGCGAAACTTTCCTTGACTTTGCCGCCCCGGCAGCGTTTAACGCCGCGACTTTCTCGGAAAGCTCCGTCTTTTCGACCCGCCCACTGGTCCCGGAGGCCAGAGGCCAACGCCCGACAGCGCGATGCGCCCTCGGGCGCGAAAGTGTTTGGACCATCGTCTTGGCACGCCGTCTTGGCACTGTGCCAAGGCGGACTATGTGGTCATCACCCGCGAAAGCGGGTGATCCAGTATTCCAGAGCAGCTCGGATTGAACCGAGAGGCCGCGGCGTACGGGATACCCCGCTTTCGCGGGCTATGACGGGAAGCGAATGTAGCGAGCGCCGACCGGCGCAACGAAGGACAACGGCATTGTTCGACAATCTGTCGGAACGGCTTGGTGGCATTCTCGATCGTCTGACGGGGCGCGGCGCGCTGACCGAAAAGGACGTCGATGCCGCGATGCGCGAGGTGCGCCGCGCGCTGCTCGAGGCCGACGTCGCGCTCGAGGTGGTCCGCAGCTTCATCGACCGGGTCCGCGAGCAGGCGATCGGCGCCACCGTCGTCAAGTCGGTGACCCCCGGCCAGATGGTGGTGAAGATCGTCCATGACGAGCTGGTCGCCACGCTCGGTTCCGACGGCCAGACCATCGATATCAATTCCGTGCCGCCGGTGCCGATCATGATGGTCGGCCTGCAAGGCTCCGGCAAGACCACCACCACCGCGAAGCTGGCCCGCCGCATGGTCCAGCGCGACAAGCGCAAGGTGCTGATGGCCTCGCTCGACGTCTACCGCCCCGCGGCGATGGAGCAGCTCGCGGTGCTCGGCCGCGACCTCGACATTCCGACCCTGCCGATCGTCGCCGGCCAGATGCCGCCACAGATCGCGCGGCGCGCGCTGGAAGCCGGCAAGCTCGGCGGCTACGACGTCGTGCTGCTCGACACCGCCGGCCGCACCACGCTCGACGAAGACATGATGAAGGAGGCGGCCGAGATCAAAGCCGCCGCCAACCCGCATGAAGTGCTGCTGGTCGCCGATAGTCTGACCGGCCAGGACGCGGTCAACCTCGCACGCTCGTTCGACGAGCGCGTCGGTCTCACCGGCATCGTGCTGACCCGCGTCGACGGCGACGGCCGCGGCGGCGCCGCGCTGTCGATGCGCGCGGTCACCGGCAAGCCGATCAAGCTGCTCGGCACCGGCGAAAAGACCGACGCGCTGGAAGACTTCCATCCCAACCGCATCGCCGGCCGCATCCTCGGCATGGGCGACGTCGTTTCGCTGGTCGAGAAGGCCGCTGCGAACATCGACGCCGAGAAGGCCGCGCGCACCGCCGAGCGCATGCGCAAGGGTCAGTTCGACCTCAACGACATGCGCGAGCAGCTGCAGCAGATGGCCAATATGGGCGGCATCGGCGGCCTGATGGGCATGATGCCCGGCATCTCCAAGATGAAGAACCAGATCGCGGCCGCCGGGATTGACGACAAGATCATCAAGCGCCAGGTCGCGATCATCGATTCGATGACGCGGCAGGAGCGCAAGAACCCGGACCTCCTGAAAGCCAGCCGCAAGAAGCGCATCGCGGCCGGCGCCGGCCAGAGCGTCGAGCACGTCAACAAGCTCCTGAAGATGCACCGGAACATGGCCGACATGATGAAGGCGATGGGAAGCGGCAAGCGCGGCCCGCTGGCCGGCATCGCACAGGCGATGGGCTTTGGCGGCGGCATGAAGCCGCCCTCGGCCGAGGAGATGAAGGCGCTGGCCGAGAAGATGCAGGGCGGCGCCGGCGGCGGTCTGCCCAATTTGCCGAAGGATTTGCCCGCAGGGCTGCGCGGCGGCCTGCCGAACGTGCCGGGCCTGACCGGGCTTTCCGGCAAGCCGATGCTGCCGGGGCTCGGCGGCTTCCCGGGCAAGAAGAAATGACCCTCTTTCGTCATTGCGAGGAACGAAGCGACGAAGCAATCCACGCCTCCATGTGCGGGGCTATGGATTGCTTCGCTGCGCTCGCAATGACGGCGTAACTGACCAACACAGACTTCAAACCAACACTTAAGGAGAACTAAATGTCCGTTGTTATCCGCCTCGCTCGCGCAGGCACCAAGAAGCGTCCGGTCTATCACGTCGTCGTCGCCGACTCGCGCTTCCCGCGCGATGGCCGCTTCATCGAGCGTCTCGGCCACTTCAACCCGCTGCTGCCGAAGGACAACGAGGCTCGCCTCAAGCTCGACATGGACAAGGTGAAGGCCTGGCTCGCCAAGGGCGCGCAGCCGTCGGATCGCGTGACCCGCTTCCTCGATGCCGCCGGGGTCAAGAAGCGCACGCCGCGCAACAACCCGGAGAAGGCCGTGCCGCGCAAGGAGCGCAAGGCGCAGGGCCGAAGCCGCCGCCAAGGCATAAGCTGAACGGCTGCTGCGGTGGCTGCACCGGTCTGTGTCGCCCGTATCGGCGCTGCGCATGGCGTGCGCGGCGCCGTCCGGCTATGGACCTTCACCGAAGACCCGCTGGCCGTGAAGGATTACGGGCCGCTGATGACCAAGGACGGCACGCGCCAGTTCGAGGTCACGCATGCGCGCGAGGCCAAGGACCATCTGGTGGTGACGCTGAAGGGCGTCGCCACGCGCGATGATGCCGAGCGGCTGAACGGTCTCGAGCTCTACATTCCGCGCGACCGGCTGCCGGCCACCGACGACGGCGAGTACTACCACACCGATTTGATCGGGCTCGCCGCAGTGACGACCGCAGAGCAGCCGCTCGGCAAGGTGATCGCGATCCATAATTTCGGCGCCGGCGACATCATCGAGATCGCCCCGCCGCAGGGCGCGACGATGCTGCTGCCGTTCACCAATGCAGTGGTGCCGACGGTCGACATTGTCGGCGGCCGCGTCGTGATCGAGCTGCCGCAGGAAATCGACGGCGAAGATCCGTCGGCCGCCTGACCTGAAAATACTCTTCAGCCTGTCATCCGGCCCTGTTGCTCGAGCCAGTCGCAGAACACCGCGCTGTGCGGATCGTTGCTGCGGCCCGCCGGGAAGTAAGCGAAGTAGCTGCGCGCCGGCAGGCTGATATCCGGAAACGGCGTCACGAGGCGTCCCGCCGCGAGATCGTCCGCGATCAGCGCGGTCGGTCCCATCGCGACGCCGAGCCCATCGAGCGCGGCCTGGATCGTCAGATAGAAATGATCGAAGGTCAGCGCGGCCTTGGGCTCCAGCGCGGAATGCCCGGCCTCGGTGAGCCAGTCGCGCCACAGCCGCGGCATCGACGTGACATGCAGCAGCGTATGCCTCGCGAGATCCGCGACCTCATGCAGCGGCAGTTGCGCTGCCAGCGATGGACTGCACACCGGCAGTCGCCGCTCCGAGACCAGGAAACGCGACGAGAAGCCGTGAAACGTATCGGGCCCGCCGCGGATCACGACGTCGAAAGTGTCGGGCAGCGCATCCACCGGATCGTTCGACGTGCTCAGGCGCACCTCGATATCGGGATGCTCGGCGCGAAACCGGCTCATCCGCGGCAGCAGCCAGCGCAGGCTGAAAGTCGCGAGCGCATTGACCTGGAGCACCGCCACCGTCGCGTCGCTGCGTCGCGCGCGATGCTGCTGGACGGCCGCCGAGATCCGGTCGAGCGCCGGCGCGAATTCCGCCAGCAGCGCCGCGCCCGCCGGCGTCAGCACCACGCGCCGCACCGACCGCCGGAACAGCGCCGGCGCGCCCAGCCATTCCTCGAGCAGCCGGATCTGCTGGCTGACGGCGCCATGAGTCACGCTGAGCTCGGCGGCGGCTTCCTTGAAGCTGCCGAGCCGCGCGGCGGCTTCGAAGGCGCGCACCGCATTGAGCGGCGGCAGGCTGCGGCGGGGGACGAACATGAATTCCTCCATACCAGATTTTCTAACGCATCGCTGGATTATTACTGATTTGTGACAGCGGCTGATCGGGCGCATATTGCGCAGCAAGACACTCACATATCTCCACTTTTCGGAAGACTCCTCGAATGCAACGCCGTCCTGGCTTTAGATTTTCTCGATATAGGTGGCCGCAATGAGCGTAGCGGCGAAAGCCGGCACGCCCCGCCCCGACCGCGCCCGGGCGACGCGGACGCTGACGGTGACCGGGCTCAACCACGCCCTGCACGACGGCTACACCGATCTGATCTACGTGCTGCTGCCGATCTGGCAGGCCGAATTCGCGCTGGGCTACGGACTCCTGGCGCTGCTGCGCGGGCTCTATGCCGGCGCCATGGCGGGCTTGCAGATTCCGGTCGGGCGCATCGCGGAGCGGATCGACGGCAAGATCATCCTGATCGCCGGCACGGCGCTGTCGGCGCTCGGCTACATGTTCGCCGGATTGTCCGGCGGCGTCATCGGACTTGGCCTCGCGCTCGCATTGTCCGGCGCCGGCTCGAGCACGCAGCATCCGATCGCATCCGCCGCGGTGTCGCGCGCCTATGGCGCCGGCGCACGCGGGCCGCTCGGCATCTACAATTTCACCGGCGATCTCGGCAAGGCGGCGATCCCGGCGCTGACCTCGATCCTGCTCGTGATCATGTCATGGCGGCACACGCTGCTGGTGATCGCCCTGGCAGGCTTGCTGGTCGCGATCTGCATCGCGTTCTGGATGCCCTCGGTCGGCAAGGGCGCCGAGCACAAGGCCGCCGGGGCTTCACGCCACGACGGCGACGGCAGTGGTTTTCCCTGGCTGCTCGCGATCGGCATTCTCGACACCGCGGTGAGGATGGGTTTTCTCACCTTCCTGCCGTTCCTGTTGCGCGACAAGGGCGCCGCGCTGCCGACCAACGGCCTCGCGCTGGCGCTGGTCTTCATCGGCGGCGCCGCCGGAAAATTCACCTGTGGCTGGCTCGGCCAACGCGTCGGCACGCTGCGCACCGTGCTGATCACCGAAGGCGGCACGGCAGCGCTGATCGTGGCCGTGCTGCTGTTGCCGCTGGCGCCGGCCATCGTGCTGCTGCCGCTGCTCGGCGTGATGCTCAACGGCACCTCCTCGGTGCTCTACGGCACGGTGCCCGAGCTGACGCCGGAGCATCAGACCGAGCGCGCTTTCGCGCTGTTCTATACCGGGACCATCGGATCGGGCGCGATCGCGCCTGTCCTCTACGGCCTGCTCGGCGACGCGCTCGGCCCGACGCTTGCCACCACGGCAACCGCGCTCACGGCACTGGCGATCTGTCCGCTTGCAATGGTCCTCGCCCGGCATCTCGCCGACGAAGCGACGGCGTGACGCCGCACATGCCCAAGCCCGTAGCCCGGATGAAGCCAACGGGTCGCGCGAATGCGCGCCCGATGACAGGCTCCGCGCAATCCGGGACCGCTGCTTGTTGCTTGCGTGACCCCGGATTGCGCTTCGCTCCATCCGGGCTACTTAAGCATTGGTCTCACGGAGCATCCCAATGACAAGCACGCATAAGGCCTGGCGGCTGCACGCCCACAACGATCTTCGCTTCAAGGATGTCGCAACGCCCAAGCCCGCGCCCGATGGCGTCGTGGTGCGGATCGAGGCCGGCATGGTGCTGTCCTATACCAACAGACTGCTCTCCGGCGCGCTGCCCTACAGCCTGCCGCCGATGCCGTTCGTGCCGGGCACCAACGCGATCGCGCGCGTCGTCGCCACCGGCGACAACGTCACGCATGTGCAAAGCGGCGACCGCGTATTCCTCAGCCCGCATCTGCGCGGCGACGTGCCGGATCGCGATCCGCCGCAAATCCTGATCGGCCTCACCGCCACGGTGACGACGCCGGAGGCGCTGGCGTTGCAGGCGCGCTGGCGCGACGGCGTGTTCGCGGAGATCGCGCACTGGCCGGCCGCCTGCGTCACGCCGCTCGCCAATCTCGACGACCGACCCGCGACCGAGCTGATCGGGCTCGCCAAACTGATCGTGCCGTTCGGCGGCTTGCAACGCAGCGGCCTGCGCGGCGGCCAGACGATCATCGTCAACGGCGCCACCGGCTATTTCGGCTCGGGCGGCGTGATGCTCGCGGTCGCGATGGGCGCGGGCCGCGTCGTCGCCGTCGGACGCAAGCAGGCCGCGCTCGACCAGTTGCGCGACGCATTCGGCCCGCGCGTCATTCCTGCCCTCGTCACCGGCGATTCCACAGCCGACCTTCAGATCATCCGCCGCGCGGCCGGCGGCAGCGCCGATGTCGCGCTCGACCTGCTCGGCGCCGCCAGCAGCACGTCCACCACGCTGTCGTCGCTGCGCGCGCTCCGGCGCGGCGGCCGGATGGTGCTGATGGGCAGCGCCGAAGTGCCGCTCGAGCTCTCGTTCCGTGAGATGCTGGCCAACGACTGGGAGGTGGTCGGGCAGTTCATGTACGACCGCACCGCGCCGGGCCAACTCGCCGGCCTCGCCGCCGAAGGCCTGCTGGATCTGCGCAAGATCAGCGTCGCGGCCTTTGCGCTCGCCGACTTCCGCCGCGCGGTCGACGCCGCCGCGATGATGCAGAGCCTCGACCTCACGGCCGTGGTGCCGTAACCAGAGGCATGACACCGCAAGAGACCCCAGCCCAGACGGCACACTGGCGCGCCACCGTGCTGACCCTGTTCCCGGAGATGTTTCCGGGGCCGCTTGGCGTGAGCCTGGCCGGCAAGGCGCTGGCCACGGGCCTTTGGGCGCTGGAGGCGCGCGACATCCGGGCGTCGGCGACCGACAGGCATCGCAGCGTCGATGACACCCCGGCCGGCGGCGGCCCCGGCATGGTGCTGCGGGCCGATGTGCTGGCGGCAGCGATCGACGCCGCTGCCGTCGCACCTGACCGCCCGCGCCTGCTGATGAGCCCGCGCGGTCGGCCATTGAGCCAGGGCCAGGTCGCACAGCTTGCGGCCGGGCCCGGCCCCCTGATCGTCTGCGGGCGCTTCGAGGGTATCGACCAGCGGGTGATCGAGGCCAGAGGCCTCGAGGAGGTCTCGATCGGCGATTATGTGCTGTCCGGCGGCGAAATCGCCGCGATGGCGCTGATCGACGCCTGCGTCCGCCTGCTGCCGGGGGTGATGGGCAAATTGGCCTCGGGAACCGAGGAGAGTTTCTCCGAAGGACTACTGGAATACCCCCAATACACCCGTCCGCAGGAGTTCGAGGGCCGCCAGATCCCGGAAATCCTGATTTCCGGCGATCACGCCAAGGTCGCGGCCTGGCGGCTGGCCCAATCCGAGGCCCTGACGGCGGCCCGCAGGCCCGATCTCTGGGCCCGGAAGGCCGGCCAAAAAGCCGCTCCGCGCCGGACAAAAAACACGACAGACGGGTGACAAACCCTGCGCTTTGCCTTATAGGCACGGCCTAATCCGCACACGCGCAGGATAGATGGACGTTTGCGCAGCCCCCATACAGGCTGGGCGCGCCGCCGATGGAGATTTCGATGAACCTTATTCAGCAGCTCGAAAAAGAGCAGTTCGACAAGCTCGCCGCCACCAAGACCATTCCGGAATTCGGTCCCGGCGACACCGTCATCGTCAACGTGAAGGTTGTCGAAGGCGAGCGCACCCGCGTGCAGGCCTATGAAGGCGTTTGCATCGGCCGTTCCGGCCAGGGCCTCAACGAGAGCTTCACCGTGCGCAAGATCTCCTATGGCGAAGGCGTCGAGCGCGTCTTCCCGGTGATGTCGCCGATGATCGACTCGATCAAGGTCGTGCGTCGCGGTAAGGTGCGTCGCGCCAAGCTGTATTACCTGCGCAACCTGCGCGGCAAGTCGGCCCGCATCGTCGAGAAGCAGGACCGCCAGACCGCCGTCGGCGAGTAATCCATCCCGCAAGGGTTTTGACGAAAAGCGCGGGGCTGGCCCCGCGCTTTTTTGTTGCGGCATACCTATCTGATGGACAGGCCCGCGCATCGATCGATTGTCGCGGGCGCGAGCCCTGTGTTAGAAATTTAGAATGGTTCCGGATCAAGCAAGCCAGCGCTGCCCAAGTCAGATCTGCCAGCGCGTCGTGATCGACGATCGCTCGCGGCTGCCCGGCCGCTTCTTCGGGCGCTTTGCGACATCGGCAACGTCTGAGCTTAGACGCGCAGCGTAACGCTGCCTGGACGCTGTCGCCTGCTCGCGCGCTTGAGGCGCGCTCTACACCATTCACCACTGAATTTCTTCTGGAGCTGAAGCTCATGTCCAAACCGACCACGCTGTACGACAAGATCTGGAACGACCATCTGGTCCACGAGGCAGAGGACGGCACCTGCCTGCTCTACATCGATCGCCACCTGGTGCACGAAGTGACCTCGCCGCAGGCGTTCGAGGGGCTGCGCGCCGCCGGCCGCAAGGTGCACGCGCCCGAGAAGACGCTCGCCGTCGTCGACCACAACATCCCGACCACGGATCGCTCCAAGCCCAATCCCGACCCCGAGAGCATCGAGCAGATGCGGGTGATGGCGGAGAACGCCAAGGAATTCGGCATCGAATATTACAACGAGTTCGACAAGCGGCAGGGCATCGTCCACGTCATCGGCCCGGAGCAGGGTTTTACGCTGCCCGGCACCACCATCGTCTGTGGTGACAGCCACACCTCGACGCATGGCGCGTTCGGTGCGCTCGCGCACGGCATCGGCACCTCCGAGGTCGAGCACGTGCTGGCGACGCAGACGCTGATCCAGAAGAAGGCCAAGAACATGCGCGCGATCGTCGACGGCAAATTGCCCGAAGGCGTGACCGGCAAGGACATCATCCTGGCGATCATCGGCGAGATCGGCACCGCCGGCGGCACCGGCTACGTGCTGGAATATGCCGGCGAGGCGATCCGTGCCCTCAGCATGGAAGGCCGCATGACGGTCTGCAACATGTCGATCGAAGGCGGCGCGCGCGCCGGTCTCGTTGCACCCGACCAGAAGGCGTTCGACTTCCTGCGCGACCGTCCGAAGTCCCCGAAGGGCGCCGCCTGGGATGCCGCGATGCGCTACTGGGAGACGCTGCGCTCCGACGAGGGCGCGCATTTCGACCACGAGCTGCGGCTGGACGCTGCAAAACTGCCGCCGATTGTCACCTGGGGCACGAGCCCTGAGGACGTCATCTCGGTGACCGGCTTCGTGCCCGACCCCGACAAGATCGAGGACGAGGCCAAGCGGCTCTCCAAGCACCGCGCGCTGAAATACATGGGCCTGACCGCCGGCACCAAGATCACCGACATCAAGCTCGACCGCGTCTTCATCGGCTCCTGCACCAACGGCCGCATCGAGGATCTGCGCGCCGCCGCCAAGATCGCCGAGGGCAAGACCGTCAACGCCAACGTCAATGCGATGATCGTGCCGGGCTCGGGCATCGTGAAGGAGCAGGCGGAAGCCGAAGGCCTCGACAAGATCTTCGTCAAGGCCGGCTTCGAATGGCGCGAGCCGGGCTGCTCGATGTGCCTGGCGATGAACCCGGACAAGCTGAAGCCGGAAGAGCGCTGCGCCTCGACCTCGAACCGCAACTTCGAGGGCCGTCAGGGCTTCAAGGGCCGCACCCATCTGGTGTCGCCCGCGATGGCCGCGGCGGCCGCGATCGCCGGCCACTTCGTCGACGTCCGCGACTGGCGGTAAGGCAAGCACCAGATTCTTTTTGACGCGTTTTCTTCACGCGAACCGGGGCCACTTCGCTCGAAAACGCTATTGCTTCGCCTCAAGCTCGAGCCGTTTCGGAAACGGCTCGTTAACGGGACGCACGCACACTGCCTCCTTGCGAAAACAAGTCTTCGCAAGGAGCGCCTGCCGTGGCCGATAAACCCGAATTCGTCGACATGATCAGGGAGGCGACGCGGCAGAAGCGCCGCCGCGCTGCGCCACGCATCATCGATCCGCTTCCCGAGGTGAAGGAAACCTCGCGCCTCAGCCACTGGCCGCCGGACCGCTGGACGCAATGGCGGATGGAAAACCTGACGCCGTGGAAGATCAAACCCTGGAAGCTGAAGAACTGGGACTAGAGCCTTTCCCGTTCCGACAGAATCGGAACGGGGCTCTAGAATCTTGTGTTGGCGCGTTTTCCTCACGCGAACCGGTATCCACTTCGCTCGAAAACGCTCCAGCGCGCCCGCGACGCGGGGCGTCACCTAGGGCGCGTACTCATAAATTCGTCAGTTCCGCTTTTGAACAGTCCGCTCGGACCGATCAGTTCACTCCAACCAGCGCCTTACAGACCTCCCGGCTGGCCTCTTGGAATAATTTGACGGCACCTCCGGCCCGTCGCCCCTTCAAGGTGATTGAGGCTATCGGGGCGGAAGTATCGCCAAGATCGACGTTCAGCGCGCGCAGCCATGCGCTACTCGATCGCATTCTGAGTATCTGCATGGGCAATAGGGTTATAAACCGGCTGCTCGCCAACAGATTCAACCGCATGTAGATTGAGATCGTGGTGACGGTCGTTGGCGGAAGCGGCAGGTTATGTCGCCGAAACAGCTCGGCGCCGGTACGCCCCAAAAAAGTATCGGGTGGCGAGAGCGTCCATTGCTCTTGCATAATGTCTGCGAGCTTCAACTTCTTGCTCGATCGCAGCAGCGGATGCCGTCGCTCCGCCATCACCGCGAGGGAGGATTTAAACAGCACCTCCGCGGACAAATCGTCGGCAGCCGGCAACGGCGACCAGCGCGTTATGGCCAAATCAAGCATTCTCTGGCGCAAAGCGTGCTCCAGCGCATCCCGATCACCTATCGTGATATGATACCTGATGCCTGGATATCTGCGGACGAGATGTCCGATAATTTCTGTAACGATAGCGGTGACCGGCTCGGTTGTACCGATCGCAATGAGCCCTTGCGCCGGATCTGACCTTTGCACAATGTCGGTAACACCTAGCTTTATTTCGTCGAAGACGACGCGCGTCCTATCGACAAGAAGGCGACCGCACTCGGTGAGTTCAACTCCGCGCGAAGTGCGATCCAGCAGCGTAGCTCCGACGGCATGCTCCATATCGGTGATAGCTTTGGAAATCGCCGGCTGCGACAACCCGAGACGGCGAGACGCCTTGGCCATGCTACCGACCTCTGCGACGGTCTGCAGCGTATGCAGATCCTTGAGGCGCAGGCGCCGGCCGATGCTTTCGTGCCACTGCATGGGTATTCACCTCACGTTATAGCCCGATAGGAAAATGCGATTTCGGGTTATAGCGTTGTTGCTTCAGAATAGCGAGATGGAAAGCCGGCCGGATCATCTCATTGCTGTCCCAAGCACATGGAGAACGCCATGCAGCTTTACTCGCGTCGCGCCATACTGGCCGGATTTTCGGCTCTGGCTGTTCCGCTACCCGTTATTGCTACCGACCAGCCGCTGAAGATCGTGTTTCCATTCGCGCCTGGTGGGTCGGGAGATTCGATCGCCCGGCTGTTTGCCGAGCAGCTTCATACCAGGTTCGGCAAGGTGGCGATTGTAGAGAACCTTGCTGGCGCTGGCGGGCGCATCGGCGCCCAGGCAGTCAAGAATGCCGCACCCGGAGAGGAGGCAGTGCTGTTTGCTTCCGCTTCGCAATTCACGCTTCAGCCGCATCTCTTCAGGAGCCTGGGATACGATGCAGACCGCGACTTTGTGCCCCTTTCGCAGGCGATGACGGTCGATCTGGCTCTGGCGGTCAGCGGGAAGCTGCCCATCCATTCAGCGCATGAGCTCATCGACTGGATCAAGGCCAATCCCGCACAGGCCGTGTACGGCTCGCCCGGAGCAGGTACAGCACCTCATTTCATCTGCGGCGAGTTTGGCCGGATCACAGGCCTTAACATGCGCCACACGCCGTACAAGGGTACGCCTGCTGCCCTCCCGGATGTGCTGGCCGGCCGGGTCCCGATGTATATGGCGTTTCTTTCTGAACTCCTGGAGCAACATGGGAGCGGTGGCATACGCATCATTGCCACCGCGGCCGCTGCGCGGTCTTCCTTCCTGCCCCAGACTGCAACTCTGAAGGAGAGCGGGATCGATATCGACGCGGCCGGGTGGTTCGCATTCTATGCGCCTGCCCATTCCTCGCGTCAGTTCGTTGAGCGCCTGGGAAAGGAGATCGTTGCAATCGCAAGCGATCCCGAAATGCGCGCAAAGATTCATGCCATGGGATGCGAGCCGACAGGAACGACATCGGACGAACTTAAACATATCCAGCGCACCGAGTTCGAACGCTGGGGACCGATCGTCAAGGCGTCGGGATTCCCGATCGAAGACTAGGGCGGCACATGACCACCAATCCACCCGAACGGTTGTTGGACCTTGTTCAATCGCACCGCGTGACCGCAGTGATCTATGTCGCTGCCCGGCTGGGGCTCGCCGAGTTGCTGCGCGACGGACCACGAACGGTCGACGAACTCGCGAGTCGAACCCACACGGACCGGGACGCGCTTGCGCGCTTGCTCGTCGCTCTCTCGACCGTCGGCATCTGCTCCCGCGTCGGCGAACGCCGCTACTTGCTAACCGAACTGGGGACGGGACTCGACGGTGCTGCGGGACGATCATTCAAGAACTGGGTCATTTTTGAAGGCTCCATGCTGACCAAGAGGTGGGATGGTCTCCTGGATTCGATCATGTCGGGCAAGACGGCTTCCCAGCTTCAGGACGTCGAGGACAATTTCGACTTGATGGCGCGCTCGCCAGAGCATGTGCGGATATTCAATGAAGCCATGACAGACCTGACACGGCTGGTCACGCACGATCTACTTGAGGCCTACGACTTTGGCGCGATCTCCCACTTGACGGATGTCGGAGGCGGCTCGGGGGAGCTCATGGGCGCGGTGGCGAGGGCATATCCAGCCATCAAAGGAACGGTCTTCGATCTGCCGAGGTGCGCCGACGCCGCCAATCAGTGCTTCGAGCGCCTCGGCATCTCCGACCGCGTCGGCTTCGTTGCAGGCGATTTCTTTCACGTGGTGCCTGCAGTGGCCGATGCGATCATCTTGAAAAGCATTATTCACGACTGGGATGATGAGCGCAGCCGCATCATTTTGGGAAACTGCCGCAAAGCACTTCCCCAAAAAGGCAGACTGCTATTAGTCGAACGTGCGATGCCGGAATTGCCCGGCACCGATGACGCGGGCAGGTCGTGCGCGATGAGCGATTTAAACATGCTGCGCGGACCAGGTGGACGGGAACGGACGGAAAGGGAATATTGTCGGCTCCTGACCGAGAGTGGCTTCCGTCCCATCGCGGTTCTCCGCGCCGGCCGCTTTAATCTGACCGAGTCGCGGCTTTGTTGAGACTTGGAAGTGGTTTACTTTGCTCGCTTCCAAGTCACATCGACATTCTCTCCGCTCGGAGGGCGAATGGTCAGTGTGAGTTGATCCCCAGTGATCGCAACGAAGCGCTTCTGATCTGAGCCGTTCCAGTTGGGAAAGGAGCTACCTTCAACATGGATTGCGATGCTACGGTCTGCTTCATTCACGGTGTACGTCCCGAAGTAGGTCTGGGTCCCATTAGCTGTTGTTTCATTCTCTTCCGGAGTACCGTGCCAAAGCGCATTGCTTTTGTATTTGGCGCGGTCTGGACGCATGACCGTGATGATGTACCGCCCACCTGCATCAAAAATGGCCATACCCGCTGGGTTCTCTCCGAATTGCCGTAAGGGGGTGCCATCATTTTTCTTCTGCTCCCAGGACGCCACGATCCATGTCCCGACGAGGCCTTCTTTCATCGATGGCTGCTGACCGGCGCTATTTGCATGCATGGACAGCCCGAAAGCCGCGACCATGCACGCTCCGAGAACTCTACGGTGCTTCCTCATGTCTCATCCGCCTTTCAAGTCGCCAAATTACAGGAATCTAGGCTTGTGAGGGACTGGTTTCCTCGGGTCATTTTCGACGCATTTGGCAGAAATTGAGAACTGGTTGATGTCCGCTCCTATCCATAAGCGCCGTACCAGGAGCGGGCCAGGATCGTTGCGCCTGGCCCGACTGCCGTGATTCAAACTCCTGAACTGGAGGCTCGAATCATGCGCTACTCGCGGACCATGAATGGAATGCCATCAAGCCGATGCTACCGAACAAGCCGCGTGGCGTTCGTCGGGTGAATGACAGACGGGTCCTGAATGGCATCTTCTGGGTCCTCCGATCAGGAGCACCTTGGCGTGATCTGCCAACGGCGTTTGGCCCATACACCACTTGCTACAACCGCTTCGTCAGGTGGCGGCGGTCCGGTGTTTGGGGCCGCATCATAGAAGCGCTTGCCGCTGCTCATGATGCCGCTGTTCAGATGATCGACACCATTGTCCGCGTGCATCAGCATGGAGCCTGCATCACTAGGAATCAGCGCCAATCGATGGGAAGGTCCCGCGGCGGGTTGACGAGCAAAATCCATGCGGTGGTCGATGGCAATGGTCTGCCAATAAGGCTGGCGCTGAGCCCGGGTGAAGCCCATGACGTTCGACTTGCCGGAAAACTGCTGTCTCGTCTACTGGGTCGTCATGGCATCGGCCGCAGATTTCGCCGCGGGCACGGTGCGCGGGCTCGCCAGCGACAGCGCTTCGGCGCGCTGCTGCGAAGTGATCGACAACGCGAAGACCGCAGCCGCCGCAACACCGAGCCGGCGCAGCAATCCACGCCGCTGATAGCTCTCCCTCATCACAGAACCTCCCTGACAACAGCAACGACAGCCGCGCAGCATCGCAGCCGGTCTCATTGCGTTGATTGCAGTCGCTCCCGGCATGACGCTAGAAACCGGCGAGTGAATGCGCCATGAACACGCACACCAAACGGTGCGGCGAAAAGTCCGGGAGGGAGTTCAGTGACCGTCTATGTGATCGTGCAACTGAAGATGACCGATCGCGCCGCCTATGATCGCTATCAGGCGCGCTTCTTCGACGTGTTCAGGAAGTTCAACGGACGACTGCTGTCGGCCGACGAACACCCTGCGGTGCTTGAAGGCAGCTGGGATCGCGACAAGCTGGTGCTGATGTCGTTCCCCGACGAAGCCGCCTTCCGCGCCTGGTCGGAATCACCCGACTACGTCGAAATCTCCAGGGATCGCAAAGCAGGCGCGCAGGGCATCGTGCTGCTCGCGAAGGGCTTCGCACCTTGATGCCGGCGGCCGGTTCCAGCGTGAACCCTTTGCTAAGGGTTGCTGGCTAGGGTTAACCGACAATCAATCAGAAAATTCAGGACTTCTTCCGTTTCCACGGCACGGCCGCCCAGGCCAGGCCGTGGCATCGTGTCCTCACATATGGCTGGTCGGCCGGGTGGGCCGATGGATTTCAGCAGCCTTATCGTGGGACCAGAAATGACCCTCAAGTTTCAGAATTTGCCGATCATCGCCAAGATCGCAGTGCCCGCGGCCATTGTCGCCCTGGTCGCGATCGGCATCGTTGTCGAGGCCTCGCTGGCTCTCAGCCATCTGGCGGTGACCGCCTCCGACCTCGTCGACGGCAACGCCCGCCGCGTCGAGTACAGCCTCGAGGCAGAGAGCAATTTCAACAGCGCAGCCGTGAGCGAGAAGAACGTCATCCTCTCTGCCTCCGACCGCAGGGCGACCGACTCCAATATCGAAGCCTACACCAAGGCGACGGACGCGACGCTCGCAGCCGTCGACCGCCTGGCGTCCGTGACGTCAGACGCCGCACAGCAACAGCTGATCGAGACGCTGCGCCGCGCGGTCAAGGACCGCCGCGAGGCAAGTGCCAAGGTGTTCGAGCTGGTGACCGCGGACAAGGTAGAGGACGCCTTCGCCTATTCGCGCAATGTCGCGGCCAAGCATCGCCAGACCGCGATGGAGGCGGTCGCCAGCCTGATATCAGCCAATGTGAAGGACATGCAGGCCGCGCGTGACCAGGGCGTCGCCTCCGCCGACCAGACCCGGCTCGTGCTGCTGTTCGGCGCCGCGGCCGGGCTGCTCTGTGGCTTCACCATCCTGGCCTGGATCGCATTCAGCCAGATCGCGCGGCCGCTGTCGCGCATGACGGAGGAGATGGCGAAGCTCGCCGAGGGTGATCTCGACATCACTGTTGCCGGCGACGACAGGAGCGACGAGGTCGGTGGTCTCGCCAAATCGCTGCGCGTATTCAAGGAGAATGCGATCACGGCGCGCCGCCTCGAAGCCGAGCAGCGCGAGGAGCAGTTGCACAAGGAGGCCCGGCAGCGCGCGGTCGAAGGTCACATCGCGACCTTCGACAACCAGATCTCCGAGGCGCTCAATGCCCTGACCGCGGCCTCGACCGAGATGCACGCCACGGCTGGCAGCATGTCGGCAACCGCGGAGGAAACCAGCCGGCAGGCGACCTTCGTCGCCACCGCCTCCAACGAGGCCTCGGCCAATGTCCAGACCGTTGCGGTTGCGACCGAGGAGCTGCACGCCTCGATCAGCGAGATCACGCGCCAGGTGACGCACGCGGCCGAGACGGCAAGAGCGGCGGTGGACGAGACCGACCGCACCAACGCGACCATCGAGAGCCTTGCCGCGGCGGCACAGCGGATCGGCGAAGTGGTCTCACTGATCCAGAACATCGCGTCACAGACCAATCTGCTGGCACTGAACGCAACGATCGAAGCCGCCCGCGCCGGCGATTCCGGAAAGGGCTTTGCGGTCGTCGCCAATGAGGTGAAGGCGCTCGCCACCCAGACCGCCAAGGCGACCGAGGACATCTCCTCGCAGATCGCCGCGATCCAGCAGGAAACCGGCCACGCTGTCGACGCGATCAGGACGATCGGCGGCACCATCGGGCGCATGAGCGAAATCGCGGCCGCAATCTCCGCGGCCGTCGAGCAGCAGAGCGCCGCAACCCGCGATATCGCGAAGAACATCCAGGAAGTCTCGCGAGGCACCAGCGAGGTGTCGGCAAATGTCGGCAGCGTCAACGAGGCCGCTACCGAAACCGGATCGGCGGCTACCCAGGTGCTGACGGCCGCCGACGATCTCAGTCATCAATCGGCAACGTTGCGCGGCAACGTCAATGCCTTCCTGGACAAGATCCGCGCGGCCTGACCGGGTCAGGCCGCATCAGTTCGCGAAGCGGCGCGCGCGGAGCCTCACCAGAACGGGCCGAACCCGAAGCCGAAGGTGAAGGGCGCCGGCGCAGCATACGGATACGGCCGATAGTCATACGGCCGCCCGTAATAATAGGAGTTGTACGGCCGATAGTAGGAATAGGGCTGGTAGTATGGCCGGTAACCGCGGTGATCGTGGCGGCGATGGGCGTGGCGATGATGGCGCTGCGCGCTGAAGTCGGTCGCCTGGCCCGCCTGCCGCTGGGGGGTCGCGGCCTGCGCCTTGCCTGAAGCCGCCGCGGTTGCCGATGCCGGCGCCGTCAATGCCAATGCACACGCGAGCGCCGCGACACCGATCCATCTCATCATGATCAACTCCTGCAGATTGCGATCAATCTCATCTGGCGCGCGCGAATCTGCCGGTTTGATGGCTGATAATGACGACAGGCCCGCTGCTCACGGGCCTGTGTCTCGACTGCGCTGATACGTCGCGCGATCAGCGGCGCCAATGGCGACGATGGCCCCAGCCACGGTGATGTCCGCGATGCCAGCCACGATGCCAGCCGCGACCATAGCGTACCTGCGTGGTCTGGCTCGCGTTGTCCTGAACCGTTGCGGCGGTGCCCGGCGTGGCGAGCGACATCGCGCTCGCGCGCTCGGCCGGCGCCGCCAAAACCAGCACGGCACCGACGGCCGCAAGCCCCAGAACCTTCATCACCTTCATGAGTTGTCTCCTTGATCCCTTGAGGTCACGTCTTGCAACGACGATTGGAGTTTCGAATCGACCCCCGTTGCCGCGACGCAGATCGCTAGCAGAATGCGGACGACGTGAATGGGAAGTGAATGACTGCGCCACGATCATGAATGCCGCTGGCGCGCACAGGTTCCGATTGACCGCGTCATTTTTCGCGCAGACGCGCGAAACCCGGCATAGACTATGGTCGTATCTCGCGTGCTCTCTGTTGCAGGAGATTGCCGTGACACAGACAGGCACACGCCGGCGGTTGCTTCGAGCCGGCGTTGCGACGTTCGTTGGTTCCATCACGCTGGCCGATGTCGCGCTCGCTTCGCAAGGACCAGGCGGCGGCATGGGAACGGCAAGCCATCTCACGCAATTGCTGATGGCAGTTGTGGTCTATGGAACGTCAGGTGTTGTCGCGGTTGCCGCGATGATCGGTGCGGCACGTCGGCGGGCGCGCAGCTAGCCTGGCCGCCAGAAGCAATTCATGCGCGGCGTGATCACCGTGCCGCTCGGCCGGTGCTCCTGCACATAGGTCGCGGTGCATTCGCGCACAGCGTTCGGACCGGGATTGTAGCGCGGGATCACATCCGGTTCCCAATGATCGGGCCGCGACCGGTAGACCGGCACGCGCCTCAGGCGGCGGCGCTCGGCGACGCGCTGATGCGCAACGGGTGCCGGCTCACCTATCCGCGCTTCGGCTGCCGCGCTCTGCGCGCGCGCCTCTCCTGCCGAGAGCGAGAACCCGACTGATGCCGCCAACAGCGCTGCCGCCACGATCCGTTTCATCACGCCACCCAAGCCCCAATCTTGAGCCCCTATTATTGGGCAGCACGGTCTCCCATCGCATCGCCAAGGTCAACTGCGCTGGCGTGGCCTGAGGCACTCGCGCTAAAGGAGTGGCATGTGGACCACAGAAAAAGCCCCCTCGCTCGCCGAGATGGAGGCCATGGCGCACGAGGTTTTCGAGCGCCTGCCCGCGACGTTCCGGGCCCTCTGCGAGGGCCTGATCATCCGTGTCGACGACTTCCCGACCGACGAGGTGCTCGACGAGATGCAGGCCGAAAGCGAGTTCGACCTGCTCGGCCTGTTTCACGGCATCGGCCTGCCGCAGCAGAGCCATGGCGACGTGGCCCGGCTGCCCAACCTGGTGTGGCTCTACCGCCGGCCGATCCTGGACTACTGGGCCGAGCACGACGAGACCCTGGGCCATATCGTCCGCCACGTGCTGATCCATGAGATTGGCCACCATTTCGGCCTCTCGGACGCCGATATGGAGGCGATTGAGGCCGATGCGGGCTAGCCCTGCAGAAATCGCCCTTTTACCGCTGTCACATTCGCGATAGATATCCGGCCCTACCCCCACTTTTGGCCCGGAAGAGCACCGATGGACAAGTTCACCACGCTGGAAGGCGTCGCGGCACCGCTGAAGATCATCAATGTCGACACCGACATGATCATTCCGAAGCAGTACCTCAAGACCATCAAGCGCACCGGCCTTGGCAAGGGGCTTTTTTCCGAGCAGCGCTACAAGGATGACGGCAGCGAGAACCCGGATTTCGTGCTCAACCAGCCCGCCTATCGCAGCGCGAAGGTGCTGGTCGCCGGCGACAATTTCGGCTGCGGCTCGAGCCGCGAGCACGCGCCTTGGGCGTTGCTCGACTTCGGTATCCGCTGCGTGATCTCGACCTCGTTCGGCGACATCTTCTACAACAACTGCTTCAAGAACGGCATCCTGCCGATCCGCGTGTCGCAGGAAGACCTCGACAAGCTGTTCGACGATGCCGAGCGCGGCGCCAACGCGACGCTGACCATCGACCTCCCCAACCAGGAGATCCGCGGTCCCGACGGCGGCAAGGTCAAGTTCGAGATCGACCCGTTCCGCAAGCACTGCCTGATCAACGGCCTCGACGACATCGGCCTGACGCTGGAAAAGAAAACGTCGATCGACAGCTACGAGGCCAAGCTTAGGGAACGTGCCTGGGCCTGAGGCTCGGCGTATCGTCGCGCCCCGGTGCCCTCAGGCGCCGGGGCTTTTCTTTGCCAAGTCGCTTTCTCACAAACCTGCTGATGACTGACGCGCATGCTGCCTGACATCGTCACCTTCTGGCACGGCTCGATGGACGCGCTGCGCCAGACCTGCCTGCGCTCGCAGCTGGCGGCAGGCCACAAGGTGACCGTCTACAGCTTCGATCCGATTCCCGGCCTGCCCGACGGCGTCGGCAACGCCGAGGCCGAAGCGGTGTTGCCGCACGCGTTCTCCGAGAAGCTGCGTCCGGCCGAGCGCGACGGCTCTTGGCGCGACTGGACCATCCTGCAATTCAGCGACTTCTTCCGGATGCGGCTGATGGCGCAGCGCGCCGGCGTCTGGCTCGACGCCGATGTGCTGTTACTCAAGCCGGTCGCGATCGACCCGGCCAAGCCCTATTTCGCCTGGGAACGGCCGCGGCAGCTCGGCAACTCCGTGCTGTATCTGCCGCCGGACGATCCGATCGTGCGCGCCTTCGAAGCGCTGATGAAACAGGACGAGCTGACGCCGGACTGGCTGGCGCTGCGTCACCGCCTGACATTTGCGATGCGCAAGCTGCGCGGCAAATCCCACCGCCTCTCCGACATCCGCATCGCGATCTACGGCCCCGCCGCGCTCACCGCGCTGGCGCGCCGCGAAGGCGAGTTGCAATACGCGCTGCCGAAGCAATCGTTCTACGCAGTGCATGCCGAGCCGAGACTGTTCTTCGAGCCGTCGGATTTTTCGAAGTACCTGAACGATCCCGCAATCATCGGCCTGCACATTTCGCCGAAAGGCCGCGGCAAGGAGGCGCCGATCCCGGGCAGCCTCTATGCGTGGGCGGCGGAGAAGTTTGCGGCGTGATGCAACTGCTGCACCCTCTCCCCTTGTGGGAGAGGGTGGCTTCGCGAAGCGACGCCGGGTGAAGGGTTCTCTCCACACGGGCGATTTCGCAAGCGGAGAGAACCCCTCATCCGGCGCTTCGCGCCACCTTCTCCCACAAGGGGAGAAGGGAAGAATCTTCGCTGAATCAATGTCCCATCGCCGCGATCGCGTCCGCGATCGCGATGGTGCGCTTCGCCATCTCGGCGTGCAGCCGCTCCACCATGCGGCCCTCGAGCTGGATCGCGCCGCGCGAGGCGTTTTCCGGCAGTTGGAAGGCGGCGATGATCTTGCGGGCCTCAGTGACCTCGGCCTCCGGCGGCGTGAAGATCGCGTTGCAGGCATCGATGTGACTCGGATGGATCAGCGTCTTGCCGTCGAAGCCGAGATCGCGGCCCTGCGCGCACTCCTCGGCGAAGCCGTCGACATTGCTGATGTCGCCATAGGGCCCATCGAGGATCTCGAGCCCATGCGCGCGGGTCGCCAGGATGCAATGCGTGATCATCGGGATCATCGCCGCGCGCCCCGGCCTCATCCGGATCCGGGTTTCGCGCGCAATGTCGTTCGGCCCGAACACGAAGCCGGCGAGCCGGGTCTCGGAATCCTTCGACGCGGCCGCGAGCTTGTCGGCATCGAGCACCGCGCGCGCGGTCTCGATCATGGCCCAGACCCGGATCGAGGCCGGGGCATTGATATCGCTCAGGCGATCGGCGACGGCGTTGAGATCGTCGACGGTGGAAATCTTGGGAACCAGGATGCCGTCCGGCTGCGCCTTGCCGGCCATCGCGATGTCGTCGACCCACCAGGGCGTGTCGAGCGCGTTGATGCGGATCAGCACCTCGCGCTTGCCAAAGCCTTTGGCGGCAACCGCCTTGGCGATCTGCTCGCGGGCCACCGCCTTGGCGTCGGGCGCAACGGAATCTTCCAGATCGAGGATGATGCCGTCGGCCGGCAGCGTGCGGGCCTTCTCCAGCGCCCGTGCATTCGATCCCGGCATGAACAACAGGCTGCGGCGCGGACGGGTCATCGGCATTCTCCTCGGGGCTTCGGCTCTGCCGGTCCAAGTTTTGGGCATCGGCCGGGAACCATGCTTCAACGCTGCCGTATCATTTCAGGCCGTACCCCGAAAGTCTTGTTCCCGTCACCGGCATGTGGTTAGCCAGAGGCCATGAAATTCTTTCCGAAGCAGTTGATCGACGGCTACCGGACCTTCGCGACCCAGCGGCTGCCGACTGAACAGTCGCGCTACAAGGACCTGTCGGAGCGCGGCCAGTCTCCCGAGACCATGGTGATCGGGTGCTGCGATTCCCGCGTCTCGCCGGAAGTGATCTTCGATGCCGGCCCCGGCGAATTGTTCGTGGTGCGCAACATCGCCAATCTGGTTCCGGTCTATCAGCCGGACAGCAACGCTCACGGCGTCTCGGCGGCGCTGGAATACGCCGTGACGGTGCTGAAGGTGAAGAACATCGTGGTGCTGGGCCATGCCCAGTGCGGCGGCATCCGCGCCTTCGTCGACAAGATCAAGCCGCTGACGCCGGGCGACTTCATCGGCAAATGGATGCAGATGTTCATCAAGCCGGGCGAGGTCGTCGAGCAGCGCGCGCATGAGAGCATGCAGGATTTCGTCACCCGCATCGAGAAGGCCGCGGTGTTCCGCTCGCTGGAGAATTTGATGACCTTCCCGTTCGTGCGCGAACGGGTCGAGAGCGGCGAGATGCAGTTGCACGGCGCCTATTTCGGCGTCGCCGAGGGCTCGCTGTTCGTGCTCGACAGGGTCGCGAAGGAATTCATCAGCGTGCGGGAAGCCCTTCAAAAGAGCGAATAGCGAATGGCGAGTGGCGAATAGGGAAGCCCTACTCGCCATTCGCTACGCACAATTCGCGAGCTTCATTCGTGATCGTTGCCCCAGCGATCGGAGATCGCGAGCAAGAGCGCCGAGATCACGAACACCAGGTGCACGGCGACCAACCAGGTCATCCGCGTCGCATCGAACGCGGAATCGATGTTCAGGAACGCTTCCAGCACATGGATCGCGGAGATCGCGACGATCGAGGCCAAAAGCTTCTGCTTCAGCCCGGCAAAATCGATCTTGGTGATCCAGATCGGCCAGTTCGGATTGCCCGACGTGTCGATGCGCGAGACGAAGTTCTCGTAGCCCGAGAACACCACGATCAGGATGAGATTGGCGACCAGCGTGACGTCGATCAGCGCCAGTGCATCGAGGATGACTTCGGTTGATTTGTAGCCGGACGCATGCAGCACGAACTCCCAGAGCATGCGCGCGAATTTCAGCAGCAGCACCGCCAGCGCCACGACCAAGCCGACATAGAACGGCGCCATCAGCCAGCGGCTGTTGAACAGCACATATTCGAAGCCGCGCATGAAGCGCGGCGTCGCGGGGTTGGATGGGACGGGAGCCGACTGTTCCGACATGGTTAGGCCCCCGTTGGTCCGCGCCGCTCAGGCCGCCTTCTGCTTCGCGGTGATCAGCTTGCGGTTGATCAGCACCTCGGCGATCTGCACGGCATTGAGCGCCGCGCCCTTGCGCAGATTGTCCGAGACGCACCAGAACGCCAGGCCGTTCTCCACCGTCGCGTCCTCGCGGATGCGGCTGATATAGGTGGCGTCCTCGCCGGCCGCCTCATAGGGCGTGACGTAGCCACCCGGCTCGTGCTTGTCGATCACCAGGCAGCCCGGCGCATTGCGCAGGATGTTGCGCGCCTCGTCCGCGGTGATCGGACTGGCGAACTCGACATTGACCGCTTCGGAGTGGCCGACAAAGACAGGCACGCGCACGCAGGTCGCGGTCAGCTTGATCTTGGGATCAAGGATCTTCTTGGTCTCCGCCATCATCTTCCACTCTTCCTTGGTGAAGCCGTCTTCCATGAAGACGTCGATCTGCGGAATGACGTTGAAGGCGATGCGCTTGGGAAACTTCTTATTGATCAGCTCGTCATTGGTGTAGACGGCCTTGGTCTGCGAGAACAATTCGTCCATCGCATCCTTGCCGGCGCCCGACACCGATTGATAGGTCGAGACCACGACGCGCGTGATCGTCGCCTTGTCGTGCAACGGCTTCAGCGCGACGACGAGCTGCGCGGTCGAGCAGTTCGGATTGGCGATGATGTTCTTCTTGGTGAAGCCGGCGGCGGCATCCGCGTTCACTTCCGGCACGATCAGCGGCACGTCCGGATCCATGCGCCAGGCCGACGAATTGTCGATCACGACCGCACCGGCCGCGCCGATCCTGGGCGACCATTCCTTGGAGACCGAGCCGCCGGCGGACATCAGGCAGATGTCGATGTCGGAGAAATCATAATGCTCGAGCGCCTTCACCTTCAGGGTGCGGTCGCCGTAGGAGACCTCGATGCCGACGCTGCGGCGCGAGGCCAGCACGACGACCTCGTCGGCGGGGAATTTGCGCTCGTCGAGAATGTTGAGCATTTCGCGCCCGACATTGCCGGTCGCACCGACCACCGCGACTTTGTAACCCATCGTTCACTCTCCGACGAAAAATGCCCGCTTCCCCGCTGTCAGCGGAAAGGGAAGAGGCAGCGCTTCTATGCGAGAAACCCGGTCAACACAACGTTGCGTAGCTTTGAGCGTTTTGATGCGTTTATTCCGGGCCGATCCGGCCGCACCCCATCATACGAGAATTCCGTCAGCGCTGACGAGCTTCGTCGACGAGGTGTACGCCACGCTCTCCGGGCTGTTCGCCTATGCCGCCGCGCTTGCGCTGTTCGCGGTCCTCGGCGTTTATCTATGGAAGCGGCTGCCTGATACAACGGCGATGGCGGCCCCCGCCGCCGGCTGGAGCATGGCTGCCCGCACGGCCCCCGGCTTTGCTGTGAGCAAGCTCGATCCACGAGATAAAACAGCAACTTACGAAATCTACCGGCACCCCGAGGGCGGCCGCAAGGACGTCTTCCGCTGGACCGATGCCGACGGTGCGCCGGCGGCCGAGCTGGAGATCTATCGCCCCGGCGGCGAGGCCCTGGGACCCGCGGTGACCGAGATCGCCGGCCGGCTCGACCCGGGCGGCAGTCGCGAGCTCGAGGCCGCCGGGATCGTCGACAGCAAGTTCGGCAGCGTCACCCTGCTGCGCCCGGCGCGGCAGGATGGCAGCCGCGCCTGCCTCGGCTTCCTCGAGCAGGCCGACGCGCCTGACCTGCGGATTTCCGGCTGGACCTGCCAGGGCGACAGCCTGCCGGCTCAGCGCGCCGCCGTCGTTTGCATGCTGAACCGCCTGACCCTTCTGGCCGCAGGCAATGACGCGCGGCTTGCCGCGCTGTTCGCCCATGCCGAACTGCGCCGCACCGACTGCGTTACCTCCGGCCCGCCGGCGCTCTCGGCCGACTGGGTCGTAGGCAGCCAGAACCCGCTGCTGCGCGGTGCGCTTTGATGGCGACACCGTGGCAAGGCACTGGTTTTCATGAAACTTTTGCGCTTGGACACGCATTATCTCGGCCGGTGTGGCGCAATTGACCTAGTGACGGCCTCCCCACCATGGCTACAATGTGTTCCAAGTGATTTTGGCTGATACGCCAGCCCCTGACGGGGGCCGTAATGACGAGGATGCGATGACCTTGAATTTCCCTGCCGCGAACAAGCTCGTGGTGTTGCTTGCCGCGGCTGCCGTCACCGCAACCGCCTTCGGAATGACCGCGGCCAGCGCGCAGCAGACCCCGAGCAAGCGCAAGCAGCAAGAGCAGTATGACCGCGACGGCCGCCGCTATTACGGCACGCAGGGCCCGAACCGGGTCTATCAGCAGGGCCCGCGTACCCGCGTCTACGTCACCACGCGCTCGTGGCTGGACGCCGGCACCGAAGTGCTGCCGGGCGACCGCAAGTTCAACGACTACGCCTATCCGCCTGATGTCGGTTATCCCTCGTTCGGACGCGAGAACAACAACCGCCCGATCGATCGCCAGCCGCTCAGTCCGCCGTCCGACCTCGGCGGCTATCCGCGGACCTTCCCGCTGTACTGAGAATTGGCGCACCGCCGATACGAAAATGCCCGGCTCCGGCCGGGCATTTTTTTGATCGCCGTCATTCCGGGGCTCGCCAACGGGTCGCGCGAACGCGCGCCCGATGACAGGCTCCGCGAGAGCCCGGAATCCATCAGGCCGCAGAGGCGCCGGTGAAATGGATTCCGGGCTCGTGCTTCGCACGCCCCGGAATGACGGGTGTCAAATTTATGCGTGCAGCTTCTGCAATTCCTTCAGGATCGCTTCGCCCATCTGCGCGGTGCTGACGGGCGTGGTGCCGGCCGACTTGATGTCGGCGGTGCGCAGGCCGGCGGCGAGCACGGCCGCGATCGCGGCGTCGACCTTGTCGGCGAGATCGCCCATGCCGAACGAATAGCGCAGCGCCATGCCGAACGAGGCGATCATCGCGATCGGATTGGCAAGACCCTTGCCCGCGATATCGGGCGCCGACCCGTGCACGGGTTCATACAGCGCCTTGCGCTCCTTGGTCTTGGCGTCCTCCTTGCCGAGCGAAGCCGACGGCAGCAGGCCAAGCGAGCCGGTCAGCATCGCCGCGATGTCCGACAGCATGTCGCCGAACAGATTGTCGGTGACGATGACGTCGAACTGCTTCGGCGTCTTGACCAGGTTCATGCCGCCGGAATCGGCGAGCTGATGCTCCAGCGTGATGTCCTTGTATTCGCGCGCGTGGACCTGGGTCATCACCTCGTTCCAGAGCACGCCCGACTTCATGACGTTGCGCTTCTCCATCGAGGTCACCTTGTTCTTGCGCTTGCGCGCCAGTTCGAAGGCGACGCGGCCGATGCGCTCGATCTCGAAGGTGTCGTAGACCTGGGTGTCGATCGCGCGCTTCTGGCCGTTGCCGAGATCGGTGATGGTCTTCGGCTCGCCGAAATAGACGCCGCCGGTGAGCTCGCGCACGATCATGATGTCGAGGCCCTCGACCACCTCGCGCTTGAGGCTCGAGGCATCGGCCAGCGCCGGGTAGCACACCGCCGGACGCAGATTGGCGAACAGGGCAAGATCCTTGCGCAGCCGCAGCAGGCCGGCCTCGGGACGCACCTCATAGGGCACAGAGTCCCACTTCGGACCGCCGACCGCGCCGAAGATCACGGCGTCGGCCGCATTGGCCTTGGCCATGTCGCCCTCGGAGATCGACACCTTGTGCGCGTCATAGGCGGAGCCGCCGACCAGGCCCTGCTCGGTCTCGAACTTGGCGATGCCCTGCGCATTCAGCCAGTCGATCAGGCGCTGCACCTCGGCCATCACTTCGGGGCCGATGCCGTCGCCGGGGAGGAGCAGCAGTTTGTGGGTCGCCATGGTCGTTACCTCATTCAATCGGGCATGCCCGCCATCGTCAGGCGCGAGTGCTAAAACGCCCCGCACCGATTGGCAAGGTACCCGGCAGAGGGCCAAAATGGGGCTTGAGCGAGCCAAACCGCGCCTCAAGAAGCCGACAAGACGGACCTCATGACCGCAGCCATCGTCTACGCCTTCGCCTCGGCCATTTTCCTCGGTGCCGGGGTGGTGCTGGCGCAGCTTGGGCTGCGCACCGTCGAGCCGCTGTCCGGCGCCGCGATCAGCGTGCCCTCCTTCACCCTGCTGTTCCTGGTGCTGTCGCCGCTGATCCTGCATGGCGAGCCGGTGGTCTGGCGAGCCTTGCCGATCTTCATGGCGATCGGCCTGTTCTTCCCGGCCTCGCTGACCTTGCTGACCTTCGCCTCGAACCGGGCGCTCGGGCCGGTCATCACCTCGACGCTCGGCAATCTGGCGCCGCTGTTTGCGGTCACCGCCGCGGTGGTGCTGCTGCACGAGCCGCTGCTGCCGCAGCAGCTCTTAGGCCTCGTCGTCGCGGTGGCCGGCGCGGCCATCATCACCGTGACCCGGCCGCGCGACCTCGGGCATTGGCGGAGCTGGGCGCTGCTGCTGCCGCTCGCAAGCGCGCTGGTGCGCGGCATCGTGCCGCCGATCGCCAAGCTCGGGCTTGCGATCTGGCCGAGCCCGCTATGGGCCTGCCTGGTCGGCTATGTGATGTCCTCGCTGGTGGTGCTCACCGTGCAGCGGATCCGCAAGGGCAGCTTCATGGTGCAGGCGCCGCGCGAGGGCCGGCTCTGGTTCATGCTCACCGGCATCAGCAACGGGCTCAGCGCGCTCAGCCTGTTCGCCGCGGTCGGCAACGGGCCGATCACGCTGGTAGCTCCGCTCGCCGCGATCTACCCGCTGGTCACCGTGGCGATGAGCGCCGTCATGCTCAAGCATGTCGAGATCACGCCACGGATCGTCGCCGGAACCCTGCTGACCGTGATCGGCGTCGCGCTGGTCCTGATCGCCTGATTGCCCGATACGCAAGACAGTGTTGCTGCCTCCGGCGCTGGGCAGGAGCGCCGCGGCCTGCCACAATGGCTGTATTGCCGGAGTGAATTGTGAGAGCCCCCGCCCCGTCCTACCCGCATCCCGCGCGGCTGATCCTGATTCTGTCGCTTGCACCGACCGTCGGTCTCGGCATCGGCCGTTTCGCCTATTCGCTGGTGCTGCCCGACATGCGCGAGCAGCTGGCCTGGTCGTATTCGGCCGCCGGCTTTATGAACACGATCAATGCCGCCGGCTATCTGGTCGGCGCATTGTTCGCCTCGCGCCTGATCCAGCGCTTCGGGCTCGCCGCATCGGTGCGCTGGTCGACGCTGGCCTGCGCGCTGTCGCTGGCGCTGTGCGCCATCTCGGGCAATTTCGCCGTGCTGAGCTTTGCCCGCCTGCTGGTCGGCTTCGCCGCCGCGATCGGCTTTGTCGGCGGCGGCGCGCTGGCGGCGACGATCGCGCAATCGCGCCCGGACCGCGCCAACTTCCTGCTCAGCCTGTTCTATGCCGGACCGGGCGTCGGCATCCTGGCATCGGGCCTGATCGCGCCGTTCGTGTTGCAGGGCTTTGGCGCCGGCTCGTGGTGGATCGTGTGGTGGGCGATGACCTTGCTCTCCGCAATCATGATCGTGCCGTTGTGGCTTGCGCCATTGCACGCCAATGCAATCGCCGGCGGCATCGTCCGCACCAAATTCGCCGTGATGCCGGTCCTGATCTACCTCGCCGCCTATTTCCTGTTCGGCGCCGGCTACATCGCCTACATGACCTTCATGATCGCCTATGTCCGCGACGGTGGCGGCGGCGCGGTGGCACAGAGTGCGTTCTGGAGCCTGATCGGCGTCAGCGCCTTCGTCACGCCATGGGTCTGGCGGCGGGTGCTGGCGCTCGACCGCGGCGGGCTCGCCACCACGATCATCCTCGGCGTCAACGCACTCGGCGCGGCGCTGCCGATCTTCGGCCATTCGCCGCTGCTGCTGGCGATCTCGGCGCTGGTGTTCGGCGTCGCGTTCTTCGCCGTGGTCGGCTCGACCACCGCGTTCGTGCGCCTCAACTACCCGGCTGAAGCCTGGCCGACCGCAATCGCGGCGATGACCATTGCCTTCGGCATCGGCCAGACGCTCGGGCCGATCGTGGTCGGCGCGATCACCGACGCGGTGGGCAGCCTGTCATTTGCGTTGAACGTCTCGGCCGCGATGCTTGTGGTGGGGGCGGTGCTGTCGGCGTTTCAGAGGAAGGTGGGGCGGTAGTCCTCCGTCGTCATTCCGGGGCTCGCTAAGCGAGAGCCCGGAATCCATCGTAACGCAACACATGCGGCCAAATGGATTCCAGGCTCGCGCCAAGAGGCGCGCCCCGGAATGACGAGGGGAGAGTTCAGCTTCCACTAAACGAATTATACCCCTGGTCTTCCCAGTAGCCGCCCTTGTAGTCGTTGGTGACTTCCATCGAGAGCACGTATTTCGGGTTCTTGAAGCCGAGTTTCGTGGGCACCCGGATCTTCATCGGGAAGCCGTAGGCGCGCGGCAGGATCTCGTCGCCGAACTTGAACGTCATCTGGGTCTGCGGGTGCAGCGCCGTGCGCATGTCCAGCGGCGAGTTGTAGCCGTCCTTGTCCGCGCACTGGAACCAGACATATTTGGCGCGGGTGTCGGCACCGACCAGCTTGAGGAAGTCGCGCAACGGCGTGCCGGTCCAGCTGCCGATTGCGCTCCAGCCCTCGACGCAGATATGCCGCGTCACCTGCTTGACCTGCGGCAGCTTGTACAATTCGTCGAGCGTCCACGACTTCTTGTTCTCGACCAGCCCGCGCACCTCGAGCTTCCAGTCGGCGCCCGCAATCTCAGGCGCATCGTCGAGATCGTAATAGGCATTGAACGGAAACGGCTTGGTGATCATGCTCTCGGGAAAGGTCGGAGCCAGCGCGTCCGGATTGAACATCCAGGCCTGCACTGCGTCGTTGAACTTGGAGACATGCTTCAGCAGTTCCTCCGCCGACGACGAATCGACCACGTCGCAGCCGGTCAACAGCGTCAGCGCGCCGAGGCTGGTGCCCGCCGTGATGAAGCGGCGGCGCGTCAGCTCCGGCATCGTCTTCACTGCGTCGCGCACGAGCAGCTTCTTGTCGACACCGGGGATCAGGAGCTTGCGGAGACGACCCATGACAATCCTCCTACAGCATGATCCGGAAAAGTGCGAAGCGGTTTTCCGAAAAGATCATGCTCAAACAATAAGAAGCTAAGGCGCGATGACGATTCATCGCGCTTTAGCGCCCGATAATCATGGCGCGCAGGCTCTTCGGCACCAGCAGCGCAAGCGCGACATGGATCACCAGGAAGGCGACGATCAGCGCCATGCAGGTGAAGTGAACATAACGGGCGAAATCGTAGCCGCCGAACAGCGAGACCAGCCAATGCAATTGCACCGGCTTCCACATCGACAGGCCGGACAGCACGATGACGACACCGACGATGATGATGCCGGCATAGAGCAGCTTCTGCACCGAATTGTACTTGCTGAGATCGTCATGCGACAGCTTGAAGGTCAGCGCCGCCCTAGTGTCGGCAATCACGCCGCCGGGAGTGATCGGCAGCAGTTTCTTGCGGAAGCGGCCGGTGGCGAAGCCGAGCGCCAGGTAGACCAGGCCGTTGATCATCAAGAGCCACATCGCGGCGAAATGCCAGAGCAGCGCGCCGCCGAGCCAGCCGCCGAGCGTGATGCTGCGCGAGAAACTGAAGCCAAACAGCGGCGAGGCGTTGTAGATCTGCCAGCCGGACATGATCATCAGGATCATCGCGACAGCGTTGATCCAGTGCACCATGCGGACCCAGACCGGCTGGATCACCTTCGCGGGCGTTGCGGTCTCTGCCTGGTGGTCGCTGACGGCAAGGCTCGTCATGGAAATTCTCTGCTCATGGTCGTTACCGGCTTATACGCCGGGAACCGGGGTTGCGTTACGGGGGCACGCCTCATCAGTTTGATATACGCCACCCGATCTGGTCACAAAAATGCGAGCCGGAGCGAGGCTCCGGCTCGCGATTTTTGAAAGCGCGCAGGGACTAAATCGGGGCCGCCGGGTGTTACGTCGCCGGCATCAGCACGGTGTCGACCACATGGATGACGCCGTTCGACTGGTTGACGTTGGAGATCGTCACCATCGAGGTGCCACCCTTGGCGTCGACGATCCAGACCTTGCCGTCCTGGTGCTTCACGGTCAGTTCCTCGCCCTCGGCAGTCTTCAGCTTCTTGCCGTCGGTGAGGTCGGAGGCCTCGAACTTGCCGGGCACCACATGGTAGGTGAGGATCTTGGTCAGCGTCGCCTTGTTCTCGGGCTTGACCAGATTGTCGACGGTTCCGGGCGGCAGCTTGCCGAACGCCGCATTGGTCGGCGCGAACACCGTGAACGGGCCCTTGCCTTCCAGCGTGCCGACCAGGCCCGCGGCCTTCACCGCAGCGACCAGAGTGGTGTGGTCCTTCGAATTGACGGCGTTCTGGACGATGTTCTTCGACGGGAACATCGCCGCGCCGCCGACCATCACGGTCTTCTCCTCGGCACGGACCGGCGCCACGACGGTGGCGGTGATCGCGATGGCACTGAAGGCGGCGGCAGCGAGAGTGGCAATACGCTTCGACATGGTTTCGTCTCCCGATGGGTAATCGAGCCGACGCATCCGCGCCGGCGATGAAGGGACAACAACGGCACGGATGGGTTTGATGAAAGCGCCGTCGTTGGCCTGAGCTACGGGAGGTTTTCGGCGCGGTTTCCGGAATAATTCTTTGTGATTCCTGAAACCAGCTGCGGCGCGCTGCGTACACGCGACGCGGTCGCGCATTCCATTCAGCGGAATGGACGGGTGCGATGCCGCGAGCAATTTGCTTGCCGCCACCGCGCGATTGGTTCAGCCTGAGCTTGCAGGCTGCTTCGCAGAGAGCGGCTGCGGGGAGTCAATCATGAGCAGCATCACGGCTGACGGCCATGCCATGCCTGCGGTGAACGATGCAGGCACCGACATCGGCCCGCTCGAGCAGCAACACCTGCAATACGCCAACTACCGCGCCGTCGCCGGCGGCACCGAGCTCACCAAAACCCATTGGCACATCGCCACCGCCAACGCGCTCGGCTGGGGCTTTGACGGCATGGACGGCGTGATCTTCGCGCTGATCTCGCCGATGGTGATCAAGGAATTCGCGCTGACCTTGCCGGAATATCGCTCCGGCATGCAGATCGCATTGTTCGTCGGCATCGCCGGGCTTTATTTCTGGCCGTGGCTCGCCGACCGCTACGGCCGCCGCACGCTGCTCGCGGTCAACATCGCGCTGTTCTCGCTGCTGATGCCGGTCGCGGCGATGTCGCCGACCTTCGCGGTGTTCGTGATCGCACGCTCGCTCTTGTTCTTTGCGCTCAACGGCGAATGGTCGCTCGGCTCGATGCTGGTGGCGGAGACCTGGCCGGCGCGGTTGCGTGGACGCGTCATCAGCATCACCCGCTCGGCCTGGTGCCTCGGCGCCACCTCCGCAGGCGCGATCACCGGGCTGATCGCCGCCAACTATGGCTGGCGCATCGCCGTGATGGTGCCCGGCGTGATCGCGCTGCTTGCGATCTATATCCGCTCCACCTGCCCGGAATCGCCCTATTGGGTGCGGTCACAGGACCGCAAGCGGCGCATCGCCGAGACACTGGCGCGCGGCGGCACGGTTAGCGACGACGACCGCACCTGGTTCGGCAAGGCCAAATCGGTCGGCATCCGCCAGGTCTTCATGCCCGACGTGCTGCCCTCGACATTGGTCGCGCTGTTCGTGGCCTGTGCCTCGACCTGCATCTACGGCACGGTCGGCGCCTGGATGCCGCTCTACCTCTCGACCGAGAAGCACTGGTCGACCACCGAATACAGCCTGTTCTATGTGTTCTACGGCCTGTGCGGCTTCGTCGGCCTGTGCCTGGTCGGCTGGCTGATCGACAAGATCGGCCGCCGCCGCACCTTCATCATTGCGTTGATCGAGGGCGCGGTCTTCATGACGCTCTGGGTCTATTCCGAGGACCGCGTGCTGCTGTGGACGTTCGGACTGCTTTGGTGCCTCGGCTTCCTCGGCTTCTGGGGCCCGAGCACGACGCTGACGGCGGAAATCTTCCCGACCCGGATCCGCGGCGCCGCCAACGGCGTGGTCTGGGCGATCGCCTATCTGGTCGGTTTCGTGCTGTTCCCCTTCGTCTCGATCGCGCTGCAGCAGCACACCGGCTCGTTCGCGCTGGCGTTCCTCTGCATCCCCGTGCTGATGCTCGCGATGGCGGTCGGCGTGGTCCTGTTCGTGCCGGAACATTCCGGGAAAGAGCTGAACGAGATCAGCGAGTGATCCGTCACGATTTGTAGCCCGGATGGAGCGCAGCGAAATCCGGGACAGCCTCTCCGCAAGAGACCGCCCCGGATTGCGCTTCGCTCCATCCGGACTACGACGTGACCGCCGCCTAATCCCGGTTCGCCGGCGTCTGGATGAACCCGCGATTATGCGTCGGGCTGATCAGGATCTCGTTCATGCAGACCCGCGCCGGCATGCTGGCGACGAAGGCGATGGTGCGGCCGCAATCCTCGGGCTGCAGCATCTTGGCCTGCTCGGCCTCGCTCGGCACCACCGGCCGCTGCTTCAGGATCGGGGTGGCGACCTCGCCCGGCGACAGGCAGCAGGCGCGCAGGCCGTTGACGCATTCGTCCATGTTGAAGGAATGGGTCAGCGCCAGCACCGCGTGCTTGGTGGTGGTGTAGGCCGGGCCCGGCATCTTCGAGATGTGGCGGCCGGCCCAGGAGGCGACGTTGATGATGCAGCCGTCCTGCTGCTTGCGCATGGTCGGCAGCACCGCGCGCATGCAATACAGCACGCCGTTGAGGTTGACCTCGACGAGCTTGTCCCAGCCTTCCAGTTCCATATCGGCCCAGCTGCGTTTCGGCACGTTGATGCCCGCGCTGTTGACCAAAAGATCGATGCGGCCGTGCCTGGCGACGATCGCCTCTGCCGCCTTGTTGACCTCGGCCTTGTTGCTGACGTCGAGCGGGATCGCCTCGGCCGTGCCGCCCTTTTTTGTGATGTTGGCCACGACGCGGTCGAGCTCTTGCTTGCGGCGGCCGGAGACCACCACCGTCCAGCCGTCCGCGGCCAGGAATTCCGCCCCGGATTCGCCGATTCCGGTGCCGCCGCCTGTGACCCAGGCCACGCGTTTCCCATGATTTGTCATGCAAACTGTCTCCGTTGCTTTCCGAAGGGCGTTTTTGCTAATCCAGCCGGACTCTTACCGGCTCTTTCGCCCCTCAGGGGATGTTGCATGAACACGACCGCCAACGCCAATCTGTTTTCCCGCCTGTTCGACGGCCTCGACGACCCCAACCGGCTCGCGATCGAGCAGCTCGACGACAGCCGCATCACCTATGGCGATTTGATCGCGCGGGCGGGCCAGATCGCGAATGTGCTGGTTGAGCGCGGCGTCAAGCCGGGCGACCGCGTCGCGGCGCAGACCGAGAAATCGGTGTCGGCGCTGGTGCTGTATCTCGCCACCGTGCGCGCCGGCGGTGTCTATTTGCCGCTCAACACCGCCTACACGCTGAACGAACTCGAATACTTCATCACGGACGCCGAGCCGGCGCTGGTGGTCTGCGACCCCGCCAAGCTCGAAGGCATCAGGGCAATCGCGGCCAAGGTCGGCGCCAGGGTCGAGACGCTCGATCCGACCGGCAAGGGCTCGCTGACCGAGGCCGCCGACAAAGCGGCGAAGGAATTCGCGACCGTCCCGCGGGCAAACAACGATCTCGCCGCGATCCTCTACACCTCGGGCACCACCGGCCGCTCCAAGGGGGCGATGCTCTCGCACGACAATCTGGCGTCGAACTCGTATTCGCTGGTCGATTACTGGCGCTTCACCGACAAGGACGTGCTGATCCACGCACTGCCGATCTATCACACCCACGGCCTGTTCGTGGCCAGCAACGTGACGCTGTTCGCGCGCGCCGCGATGATCTTCCTGCCGAAGTTCGATCCGGACCTGATCATCAAGCTGATGGCCCGCGCCACCGTGATGATGGGCGTGCCGACCTTCTACACCCGCCTGTTGCAGAACCCCGGCCTGAACAAGGACGCGACAAAGCACATGCGGCTGTTCATCTCGGGCTCCGCGCCGCTGCTCGCGGACACCCATCGCGAATGGTCTGCCCGCACCGGCCACGCCGTGCTCGAGCGCTACGGCATGACCGAGACCAACATGAACACGAGCAATCCCTATGACGGCGACCGCGTGCCCGGCGCGGTCGGCTTCGCGCTGCCCGGCGTCTCGGTGCGGGTCACCGATCCAGAGAGCGGCAAGGAGCTTCCTCGCGAGACCATCGGCATGATCGAGGTCAAGGGCCCGAACGTATTCCAGGGCTATTGGCGGATGCCGGAGAAGACCAAGGCCGAATTCCGCGGCGACGGCTTCTTCATCACCGGCGACCTCGGCAAGATCGACGACAAGGGCTACGTCCACATCCTCGGCCGCGGCAAGGATCTGGTGATCTCGGGCGGCTTCAACGTCTACCCGAAGGAGATCGAGAGCGAGATCGACGCCATGCCGGGCGTGGTCGAATCCGCCGTGATCGGCGTGCCGCATGCCGATTTCGGCGAAGGCGTCACCGCCGTGCTGGTTTGCAGCAAGGGCGCCGATGTCAGCGAAGCCTCGGTGCTGAAGGCGCTCGACGGCCGGCTGGCCAAGTTCAAGATGCCCAAGCGCGTCTTCGTGGTCGACGAATTGCCGCGCAACGCGATGGGCAAGGTGCAGAAGAATATCTTGCGGGATACGTATAAGGATATTTATTCGAAGTGATTTCCGTAGCCCGGATGAAGCGAAGCGAAATCCGGGAGCGGTCTATCCTCTGCAAGAATCCCGGATTGCGCTTCGCTCCATCCGGGCTACGCACCGCCCGACAGGCTGATCACGAATCGGCCGCCGACGATGAAGAGATAGGCCCCGAACGCCACCTCCAGCGCGCGCTTCGACAGCGCGTGCGCGACCTTGACGCCGAGCGGTGCGGTGACCAGCGTGGTCGGCATCACCAGGAGCGCGCCGATCAGCGAGACATAGCCGAGCGCAAACGGCAATTGCAGCGCGGCGACGTCGGGGAAGCGCGCGGCGGCGGGCCAGCCGGCATAGACGTAACCCAGCGCGCCGGGGATCGAGATCAAGACCGCGAGCGCGGACGAGGTCGCGACCGCCTGATGGATCGGCCGGCCGTAGAAGGTCATCAGCAGATTGGCGAACAGCCCGCCGCCGATGCCCATCAGAGTCGACAGCAGGCCGACGAAGAAGCCATAGATGCGCATCAGAAAACCCCTCGGCACGTCGTCGCCGAACTTCCAGGTCTCGCGCGCCAACAGCAGCCGCGCCGCCGCCGACCAGGCCACCATCACGAACACGATCTTGAACAGCCGCTCCGGCGCGAAGCGCGCGGTGACGCTGCCGGCGGCGACGCCGATCACGATCGGCAGCCACCAGCGCTTCAGGATCTCCATGTCGACCGCACCGCGGCGGTAATGGGCACGGAACGAGCTCAGCGAGGTCGGGATGATGATCGCGAGCGAGGTGCCGATGCAGAGCGGCATCCGAACTTCCAAGGGCACGCCGGCGAGGCGAAAGCATTCGTAGAACACCGGCACCAGGATCGCGCCGCCACCGATGCCGAACAGGCCGGCGAGGAAGCCGGACAGCGCGCCGACCGCGATTAGCAGCAGCGCAAGCTCGAGCAATTCCCTGGGATCGAGGCCGGCCATCATGTCCTTCATCTGTGTTCGGCGCGCGGCCGCAGCCGTGCCGTGGCGCCGCCTCGAGAGAGCAATAGCCGCTTTTCGGATTCGGGAGTATCTATGCTGTTGCGCAGGCTCTGTTGCGAAATGCGGAAGGATCGGGCTTGGACCAGCTTGCGGCAATGGCAGCCTTTGTCCGCGCGGTTGAGACCGGCAGCCTGTCGGCGGCGGCACGGTCGCTGCCGAGCTCGCTGACCTCGGTCAGCCGCCAGATCAGCGCGCTTGAAGAGCATTTCGGTACCCGCCTGTTGCTGCGCACCACCCGCCAGCTCGCGCTGACCGATGACGGCCGGATCCTCTATGAGCGGGCGAAATCGGTTCTCGGCGAGATCAAGGAGATCGAGGCGGCGCTGGCCCGCGATCCGCAGCAGCCGTCGGGCCGGATCAGGCTGAGCTCGCCGAGCCTGATCGGACGGCTCGTGATCGCGCCCTTGCTGGTCGAGTTTCTGCGCCGCTATCCGGCACTGTCGGTCGACCTGCTGTTGATCGATCGCGCCGTCGACATGATCGAGGAGGACATCCATCTGGCCATTCGGATCGGCCGGCTGCGCGACTCGCAGCTCGTCACCCGCAAGCTCACCGATCTGCAGATGATCGTGTGTGCATCACCGAATTATCTGGCCCGGCACGGCGAGCCGCGAACGCCGAGCGATCTTGCGACGCATGACTGCCTGGTGTTTTCCGATTCGCCTGGCAGCGCGGAGTGGCGCTTTGCCGATGGATCGAAGACGGGCCGCAAATTCCGCATATCCGGTCGGCTCTGGATGAATAGCCTCGACGCGCTGGTTGCTGCGGCGCGGGATGGTGCTGGCATCGTCCGTGTGCCGTCGTGGCAGGTACAGTCCGATCTCTTGAACGGCCGGCTGCAACGCCTGCTGATCGACCATGAGCCGGCGCCGACGCCGTTGCATTTGATGCTTCAGCCGGCGCGCCTCGCATCGCCTAAGATCAGGGCATTCGTCGATTATCTGGTGGAACAATGGGGCAGGATCGACGCCTTTCGGACGCCGGAAGGCGGCATCTGACCAGCCGGCGAACGGTCGTGAATATCCATTCACTTCTTAGTTCACTCGACCTTGCATCTGGTATACCACACTGCGGATCAATCAGAATTCGGCAACTCTAACAATGAACTTCGGTTCGAGCGAAGGCTATTTGGCCGTTGCGCGGGGTGAGTCTAGTCCGTAAATAGAACTCCTCTACCGCGTTCCCCGATGGGCCGGGCGCGGTCCCTCACATCATAAAGCCCGCCGATGACCGCCAGGATCGAACGACCGCTTTCACCCCATTTGCAGACCTACCGGTGGACGCTGACGATGGCGCTGTCCATCGTTCACCGTGCCACAGGTGTGGCACTCTATTTCGGCACCCTGCTGCTGGCCTGGTGGCTGATCGCCGCCGCCTCCGGCCCGACCGCCTATGCCAACGTCCAGGCCTTCACCGGCAGCGCGATCGGCAAGCTGATCGTGTTCGGCTATACATGGGCGCTGATGCACCATCTGTGCAGCGGCATCCGGCATTTCGTCTGGGACCTCGGCTACGGCTTCAAGGCCAATGAGCGCGAAGCCCTGACCTGGGGCGCGCTGGTCGCCGGCATCGCGCTGACCGTGCTGGTCTGGATCATTGCCTACGCGGTTGGAGGTGGACGATGAGCGGCCCCTCCTCGATGCGCACGCCGCTGGAACGCGTTCGCGGCCTCGGCTCGGCGCACACCGGCACCGGCGATTTCTGGCGCCAGCGCCTCACCGCGGTCGCGATGACGCTGCTGATCGTCCCCGTCATCGTCGTGATGATCATGCTGGTCGGCCGCAACCACGCCGGCGCGGCGCAGATCCTCGGCTCGATCCCGATCGCCATCATCCTCTTGCTCTTCATCGTCGCCAGCGTCTGGCACATGAAGATCGGCATGCAGGTCGTGATCGAGGACTACATCCACAACGAGAAGCTGAAGATCGCCAGCGTGATGGCGAACAACTTCTTCTGCGTCGCGGTCGCATTGGCCTCGATCTACGCAATCCTCAAATTGTCGTCGGGAGTTTGACCCATGGCCACTCAAGGTTTGGCCGCTGAAAGTAACGGCAAGGCCACCAACGGCAGTGGCCCTGCCAGCAATGGCAAGGCCTACCCGATCCAGGACCACACCTACGACGTCGTCGTGGTCGGCGCCGGCGGCGCCGGCCTGCGCGCGGTGGTCGGCTGCTCGGAAGCGGGCCTGCGCACGGCCTGCATCACCAAGGTATTTCCGACCCGCTCGCACACCGTTGCGGCGCAGGGCGGCATCTCGGCCTCGCTCGGCAACATGCATCCGGACGACTGGCGCTGGCACATGTACGACACCGTGAAGGGATCGGACTGGCTCGGCGACCAGGACGCGATCGAATACATGGTGCGCAACGCGCCCGACGCGGTCTACGAGCTCGAGCATTGGGGCGTGCCGTTCTCGCGCACCGAGGACGGCAAGATCTATCAGCGCCCGTTCGGCGGCATGACCATGGATTACGGCAAGGGCCAGGCGCAGCGCACCTGCGCCGCGGCCGACCGCACCGGCCACGCCATGCTGCACACGATGTATGGCCAGTCGCTGCGCCACTCGGCCGAGTTCTTCATCGAATTCTTCGCCATCGACCTGATCATGGACGACCAGGGCGTCTGCCGCGGCGTGATCGCGCTCAAGCTCGATGACGGCACGCTGCATCGCTTCCGCGCCCAGACCACGATTCTGGCGACCGGCGGCTATGGCCGCGCTTACGCCTCCTGCACCTCGGCGCACACCTGCACCGGCGACGGCGGCGGCATGGTGCTGCGCGCCGGCCTGCCGCTGCAGGATATGGAGTTTGTCCAGTTCCATCCGACCGGCATCTACGGCTCGGGCTGCCTCGTCACCGAAGGCGCCCGCGGCGAAGGCGGCTACCTCGTCAACTCCGAAGGCGAGCGCTTCATGGAGCGCTACGCGCCGTCGGCCAAGGACCTCGCCTCGCGCGACGTCGTCTCGCGTGCGATGACGATCGAGATCCGCGAAGGCCGCGGCGTCGGCAAGAAGAAGGACCACATCTTCCTGCACCTCGACCACCTCGATCCGAAGGTGCTGCATGAGCGGCTGCCGGGCATCTCCGAATCGGCGAGAATCTTCGCCAATGTCGACGTCACCCGCGAGCCGATTCCGATCGTGCCGACCGTGCACTACAACATGGGCGGCATTGCCACGAACTATCACGCCGAGGTGCTGACCAAGCGCAACGGCGACGACAACTCGGTGGTGCCGGGCCTGATGGCGATCGGCGAGGCCGCCTGCGTCTCGGTGCACGGCGCCAACCGCCTCGGCTCCAACTCGCTGATCGACCTCGTGGTGTTCGGCCGCGCCGCGGCGCTGCGCCTCGCCGACAAGCTGACGGCGAACGCCAAGCAGCCGGAACTGCCGAAGGACTCGGCCGACCGCGCGCTCGGCCGGCTCGACCACTTCCGTCACGCCTCCGGCGGCACGCCGACCGCGAAGCTGCGCGACAGCATGCAGCATGTGATGCAGAACAATTGCGCGGTGTTCCGCACCGGCGAGGTGCTGCAGGAAGGCCAGAACCTGATCCACAAGGTCTATGGCGGCGTCGGCGACATCTCGGTCTCGGACCGCTCGCTGGTGTGGAATTCCGACCTGGTCGAGACGCTGGAATTCGACAATCTGATCGTGCAGGCGGTCGTGACGATGGATTCGGCCGCGAACCGCACCGAGAGCCGCGGCGCACATGCGCGCGAGGATTTCTCGGCGCGCGACGACAAGAACTGGATGAAGCACACGCTGACCTGGATCGATCCGGCCGGCAAGACCACGATCGATTACCGTCCCGTCCACGACTACACGATGACCAACGATGTGCAGTACATCCCGCCGAAGGCGCGGGTTTACTGAGAACGAAGGCGAGCAAGCATGGTTGAATTCGCACTTCCGAAGAATTCGAAGATTTCCGGCGGCAAGACCTGGCCGAAGCCGGCCGGCGCCACCGAGACCCGCGAATTCCGGGTGTATCGCTGGAATCCGGACGACGGCAAGAATCCGAGTGTCGACACCTACTATGTCGACACCAATGATTGCGGTCCGATGGTGCTGGACGGTCTGATCTGGATCAAGAACCACATCGACCCGACGCTGACCTTCCGCCGCTCCTGCCGCGAGGGCGTCTGCGGTTCCTGCGCGATGAACATCGACGGCCAGAACACGCTGGCCTGCACCAAGTCGATGCACGATGTCGGCGCCGGCGGCGCGGTGAAAGTCAATCCGCTGCCGCACCAGCCGGTGGTCAAGGACCTGGTCCCCGACCTCACCAATTTCTACGCCCAGTATGCCTCGATCGAGCCGTGGCTGAAGACCACGACGCCGACGCCGCAGAAGGAGTGGAGGCAGAGCCACGAGGACCGCGAGAAGCTCGACGGTCTCTACGAGTGCATCCTGTGCGCCTGCTGCTCGACCTCGTGCCCGAGCTATTGGTGGAACAGCGAACGCTTCCTCGGCCCCGCCGCGCTGCTGCAGGCAACGCGCTGGGTCACCGATTCCCGCGACGAAGCGACCGGCGAGCGGCTCGACAATCTCGAGGATCCGTTCCGCCTCTATCGCTGCCACACCATCATGAACTGCGCCAAGGCGTGCCCGAAGGGTCTCAATCCCTCGGAAGCGATCGCCGAGCTCAAGTTCAAGATGGTCGAACGCCAGATCTGATCCGACACCGCCGCGGCTGGCGCTGGTATCAGTGGCCAGCCGCCGGCCGGATCAGGATATCCGCGCCGACCGCATCGGCGCCGGGCCGATCGAGGTCGAGCACGACGTCGACGATGCTGTGATCCTCCGGATCCATCGTGACGGTGAAGCCGAGATCGCGGCACATCCCGATCATGGTGGTGTTCTCGGTCAAGACCTGGCCGGACAGGCGCTTCAGTCCCTCCGACCGCGCATAGTGGATCAGGAGCTGCATCAGCGCCCAGCCGAGGCCTTTGCCCTTCAGATCGGACTGCAGCAGGATCGCGTATTCGGCGTTCTGGTACAGCGAATCCGAATGCAGCCGGACCGCGCCCATCATCTCGCCGGTCGCCGGATCGAGCGCCACGAAGGCCATCGCGCGCGCATAGTCGAGCTGGGTCAGGCGCGCGATGAAGGCGTGCGAGAATTCCTTCATCGCGTGGAAGAAGCGCAGCCTGAGATCCTCGGCGGTGACGCGCTTGAAGAAATCGGCGACCATCGGCTCGTCCTCGGGACGCATCGGACGCACCGTGACATGCGAGCCGTCGCGCAGCGCCAGCTCACCTTCCCACTGTGACGGATAGGGCCTGACCGCGAGCCTGGTGTGGCCGGCAAACAGCCGCGTCGGCTTGCGAATCGCCACCCGCGCATCGAGCGCCAGCACGCCGCTCTCGTCGGCCAGCATCGGATTGATATCGAGCTCGGCGACCTCGGGAATGTCGGCGGCCATCTGCGCCAGCTTGACCAGAGTGAGCGGCACCACGTCGGCCGGGACGGCCGGCACATCGCCATAGCCGCCGAGCAGCCGCGACACGCGGGTGCGCCCGATCAGTTCACGGGCGAGATTCATGTCGAGCGGCGGCAGCGCCAGCACCTTGTCGTTGATCACCTCGACCGCCGGACCGCCGCGGCCGAACACGATCACCGGGCCGAAGGTCGGATCGTCGGCGATGCCGAGGATCAGCTCGCGCGCCGCACGCCGCACGATCATCGGCTGGATCGTCACGCCTTGCAGCGTCGCGTCCGGCCGCGCGCTGCGTGCCCGTTCCATCACGGTCCTGACGGCCTCGACGACGCTGTCGCTGGTGCGCAGGTCGCGGATCACCCCGCCGACATCGGAGGCGTGCCGGATGTCGCGCGAAAACACCCTGACCACGATCGCGTGCCCCGCGGCGAGGAACGGCGCAGCCTTCGCGGCGGCGTCCTCGGCACTGTCGGCGACGAGGGTCGTCACGATCGGAATGCGATAGGCCTCGAACAGCGCGACGATCTCGGCCGGATCGAGCCAGGCGCGTCCCTCCGACAACGCCTTCACGACGACGTGCCGCGCCGCCGGGGTCTCGGGCGTGAACACCGATGCGACGCCGGGCGGCGTCGCGGCGAGCGCGGTGGAGGCCTCGCGGTAGCGCACCAGATACATGAAGGCGCGAACCGCATCATCCTCGGTCGGGAAATGCGGAATCCGCGCCGCCTCGAAGATCGCGCCGGTGCGCTCGTCGGCGCCGACCCAGGCCGCCAGCACCAGGGCCGCGACGGCGCTGCGCCTGGTCCTGCGGTCGCGCACGCACTGCGCCACCGCTTCGGCAATGCCCACGGCCGGCGCCACCGCGGTCTCGACATTGGCGACCAGCACCGCGTCGCTGTTGGCGTCATCGAGCAGGGCGTTGAGCGCCACCACGTAGCGGGCGGCATCGGCATCGCCGGCGATGTCGACCGGATTGGCGCAGGACCAGCCCGGCGGCAGCATCTGGTCGAGCCGTTCGATGGTCTCCGTCGTCAGCGTCGCCGGAACGCCGCCGAGCTCGGCCAGCCGGTCGGTCGCGAGGATACCAAGGCCGCCGCCATTGGTCAGGATCGCAAGCCGGTTGCCGCGCGGCACGAAACCGCGGCCGAGCAGCTCGGCGCAATCGAACAGCTGGCGCAGGTCGTAGACCCGCAACATGCCCGCGCGGCGGAACGCGGCGTCATAGACCGCATCCGAGCCGGCCAGCGCGCCGGTGTGGGTCGCGGCGGCCTTTGCGCCCGGCGCCATCCGCCCAGATTTGACGACGATGACCGGCTTCATGCGCGCCGCGGCACGCGCTGCCGACATGAACTTGCGCGCGTCCTTGACCGCTTCGAGATAGATCAGGATCGCGCTGGTGTGATCGTCGAGCGCGAAATAATCCAGGAGGTCGGCGACGTCGACGTCGAGCTGGTCGCCGATCGACGCGATGCCGGAGAAGCCAAGCCGCCGCTCCGCCGCCCATTCGATCATCGCCGACGCGACCGCGCCGGACTGCGAGATCAGCGCGACATGTCCGTCGGATGGCTGATGCGAGGCGAAGCTCGCATTGAGCTTGGCGCGCGGCACCATGATGCCGAGGCCATTCGGTCCGATCAGGCGCATGCCGTATCGCCGCGCGGCCTGGCCCGCGATCTCCGCGAGCGAACCCGCGCCGTGGCCGAGACCGGCCGACAGGATCGCCGCGCCGGCAACGCCGGCGTGAGCTGCCTCCGCGACGATCTCCGGGACCGCCGCGGCAGCCGCGCTGATGACAATGAGGTCAGGCACGAACGGCAGTGACGTCAGGTCGGGAACGGTCGGCTGCCCATCGACCTCGGCATAGTGCCGGTTGACGACGCCGAGCTTGCCGGCAAAGCCGCTCGCCTTGATGTTCCTGAGCACCGCCGCGCCGAGCGACGACGGGCGTGGACTGCCGCCGACCACCGCGATGCTTCGCGGCGCAAATACCCGCTCCAGGCCGTAGGTCGACATTGCATGGTCTCGCAGGGAGCGCGTGATGCGCTTCGGATGAACTCTACTTCCTCGTTCGACCCATTGTAACCGCTGCGACCTCTGGCCCGTATGACGGAACCCAATACGCCGTCTAATGGAGGCCCAGCGCCTGCGCCAGATTGAAGGTCAGGAAACTCGCGGCATAGGCCAGCACGAGCATGTAGAGGAACGTCACCACCATCCACTTCGCGCCGCCGGTCTCGCGGCGGATCACCGCGAGCGTCGAGGCGCATTGCGGGGCGAAGATGTACCAGACCAGCATCGACAGCGCGGTCGCCAGCGTCCATTTCTGCGCCAGCACCTGGCCGATCGCATCCGCCGCTTCCTTGCCGCCCTCGATCGAATAGACGGTGCCGAGCGCCGCGACCGCGACCTCGCGCGCCGCCATGCCCGGGATCAGCGCCACCGCGATCTGCCAGTTGAAGCCGATCGGCCGCAGCAGCGGCTCGAGCGTATGGCCGATCATCGCCGCGAAGCTGTAGTTGATCGCGGGCCCCTCGGCGCCGGCCGGCGCCTGCGGGAACGAGGCCAGGAACCAGATCAGCACCATCATCGAGAGGATCGTGGTGCCGGCGCGATACAGGAACATCTTGGCGCGATTGAGCACGCCGATCGCAATGCTCTTCAGCCGCGGCACCTTGTAGTCGGGCAATTCGAGCATGAACGGCGCCGGCGCATGGTCGCGCCACAGGAAGAATTTCGCGATCGCCGACACCGTCAGCGCGCTGATGATGCCCGCGGCATACAGCCCGAACATCACGAGGCCCTGCAGATTGACGAAGCCCCACAGCGTGGTTGCCGGAACGAACGCCGAGATGATCAGGGTGTAGACCGGAATCCGCGCCGAGCAGGTCATCAGCGGCGCGATCAGGATCGTGGTCAGGCGGTCGCGCCGGTTGTCGATCACCCGCGTCGCCATGATGCCGGGAATCGCGCAGGCGAAGCTCGACAGCAGCGGAATGAAGGCGCGGCCGTGCAGTCCGGCGCCGCCCATGATGCGATCCATCAGGAACGCGGCGCGCGCCATGTAGCCGAAGTCTTCCAAGAGCAGGATGAACAGGAAGATGATGATGATCTGCGGCAGGAACACGATGACGCTGCCGACGCCGGAGATCAGGCCGTTCTGCAGGAAGCTCTGCAACAGGCCCCAGCTTTCCGGCAGCAAATCATGGATCAATTGCCCGAGCGCCGAGAAGCCGTCCGACAGCAATTCCATCGCCGGCTGCGCCCAGGTGAACACCGCCTGGAACATCACGAACAGGATCACGGCCAGGACCACGAGACCCCAGACCGGATGCAGCACGACCGAATCGATCCGGCTGGTCAGCGTGTCCGGCTTGGTCGGCAGCGTCACCGCCGCCGCGATGATGCGGTCGGCCTCGCGCTGCGCGGCCTTGAGATCGGCGATCGTCGGCGTCGTCCACTCGCTGGCCGACGCCTCATGCGACCGCGCCAGGAATTCGTCGGTCCGCTTCAACAGCTCGTCGACGCCGCCCTTGCGCACCGCGACCGAGGTCACGATCGGCAAGCCCAGCTCCTGCGACATCCGATCGAGATCGATCGTGACGCCGCGGCGCCTCGCGATGTCGATCATGTTGAGCACCAGCATCATCGGCCGGCCGACGCGCTTCAGCTCGAGCACCAGCCGCAAGGTCAGCCGCAGATTGGTGGCGTCGGCGACGCAGAGCACCAGATCAGGCACCGCCTCGCCGTCGAAGCGACCGAGCACGATGTCGCGGGTGATCTCCTCGTCCGGGCTGCGGCCGCGCAGCGAATAGGTGCCGGGCAGATCGAGCACGGTGACGCTGCGGCCCTCCGGCGTGACGAAGCCGCCGGATTTGCGCTCGACCGTGACGCCCGGATAGTTGGCGACCTTCTGGCGGCTGCCGGTCAGGCTGTTGAACAGCGACGTCTTGCCGGTGTTCGGGGCACCGACCAGCGCCAGGCGCAGGGATGCGGTGGTCATTCGACGATCACGGCCATGGCTTCGCTCCGGCGCAGCGCAATCGTGATGTTGTCGACGCGCACCGCGATCGGATCCCGCCGGATCGTGCCTTCATGCAGGATTTCCACGCGCGCGCCTTCCACAAACCCCATCTCGACCAGGCGCTGCTCCAGCTCCTGCGGTGAAAGCGATGAGCCCGTCACGAGCGCATCGAGCCTGATGATCTTGCCGACAAAACCGCGATCCGCATGTCCGAGCCGGGTATCCGGGAAATTGCCGTGGGAGCTGTTTGGATCGCCTGTCATGCGGCCTGTTTTTCAGCAGGTAGTCACAGGGTCAAGCATTTGCCCGTGAGAGGTTTTAGAACTCCTAAAAACAGCGCCCCGGCACGCCATCCCGCCCGATTTTGCGCTTGACGGGCGGCGGTGTGCTAACGAGGTCGTGATGGCGCCGAGCAGCACCCGCCCTCCGCCGCGGATGTAAGCCGGCACGCACTTGATCGATCCCGGTTGGCCTCCGGTAACCTTGACTTGTCGCCGGGAGGCGAAGCAGCCCCAGCGCCGCGCGCCAGGACAGGGATTCGCTTCCTCCGGCGCAACGGTTTGCGTTAATGTTGCTGCGGAGCCGGAGCGCCCGTGCAGACCGCACACCGCAATTCGCTGAGACTGCTGCAATGGATGATGGCCGCCTCGCTGGCCCTTCCGCTGGCGCTGTTCGCGTTTGCCTCCGCGATGTCCTGGATCTCGACCAGCGACGCCGCCGACCAGGAGATCCAGCGCACGCTCGACGTCGCCCATGAGCACGCGCTCAAGGTGTTCGAGACCATCGACCGCGGCCTCGCCGAAGTCACCGAGGTGATCCGCGGCATGAGCGACGCCGACATCGCCGCACGCGAGAAGAGCCTGCACCAGCGGTTGCGCGCGGTCGCCGAGGCGCTGCCCCAGGTGAAATCGGTCTGGGTGTTCGATGCCAACGGCCGGGCCCTGGTCAACAGCCTGGTGGAGCCAGCCCCCGACGTCGATTTCTCGGACCGGGACTACTTCCGGATCCATGCCGAAGGCGACATCGGCACCTATATCGGCGAGGTGCTGACGCCGCGGCCGCCCTATCTGGGTGCCCGGTTCTTCAGCGTCGGCCGGCGCCGCAACAACGAGGACGGCAGCTTTGGCGGCGTGATCCAGGCCTCCGTGCTGCCGGAATATTTCGAGACTTTCTACGGCAAGATCGGCCGCGAGCCGGGCAGTTTCCTGGCGCTGATCCGGACCGACGGCGCGGTGCTGGCGCACTTTCCCGTCATCGACCACCCCACCCGGTTCGAGCCGAGCGGACCGCTCGGGCAGCAGCTCGTCGCCCATCCGCAGTCCGGGACCATGACGATTCAGTCGCCGGCCGACGGCATTGAGCGGCGCATGCGCTATGAGCGGCTGGCCGAATACCCGATCTATGTCAGTGCCGGCCTCGAAACCGCGGCGATCCGCTCGCGCTGGGTGTCGACCATGGCCCAGCACCTGGTCTTCGGCATTCCGGCCACCGCCCTGCTGTTCGGCCTGCTCGCGCTCGCCTACCGGCGCACCCAGCGCCTGGAGGAAGAGGCCAACCGGCGCATCGAGGCCGAGGAGGCGCTGCGCCATGGCCAGCGGCTGGAGGCGCTCGGGCAGCTCACCGGCGGCGTCGCGCATGACTTCAACAACCTGCTCACCGTGATCCGCGCCTCGGTCGACATGCTGCGGCGGCCGGACTTGCCGGAGCCGCGGCGGCAGCGCTACATCGATGCGATCTCCAATACCGTGAACCGCGCCGCCAAGCTGACCAACCAGCTGCTGGCATTCGCGCGCCGGCAAACCCTCAAGCCCGAGGTGTTCGACGCCAGCCAGAACGTCCGCACCCTGAGCGAGATGATCACCACCCTGATCGGCTCGCGGGTCGAGATCACCGCCCAGGTGCCGGACGAGACCTGCCTGGTCAATGCCGATGCCGGCCAGTTCGAGACCGCCATCATCAACATGGCAGTGAACGCGCGCGACGCCATGGACGGCGTCGGTCGGCTCACGATCGCAGTCCGCGTCGTGGACAAGCTGCCATCCACGACGAGCACTCCACCGGGCTCGCACGGCCATGTCGCCGTCACGGTAGCCGATACCGGCGTCGGCATTCCGCAGGAACTGTTCGGCCGTATCTTCGAGCCGTTCTACACCACCAAGGAGGTCGGCCACGGCACCGGCCTCGGCCTGTCGCAGGTGTTCGGCTTCGCCAAGCAATCCGGCGGCGAGGTCACCGTGACCAGCGAGGTCGGCAAGGGCTCGACGTTCACCTTGTATCTGCCGCGCGTCGTCGGCGGACCCGGCGCGCAATCGCCGCTCACCGAGGATGCGCCGTCGGTCGATCCGACCAGTGCGTCGGTGCTGATCGTCGAGGACAATGCCGAGGTCGGAAAATTCGCCGCCGATACGCTGACCCAGCTCGGCTGCACCTGCGTGCTGGTGGAGAACGCCACCCACGCGCTGGAGGAGCTCGCGGTCGACCCTGATCGCTTCGACCTGGTGTTCACCGATGTCGTGATGCCCGGCATGAGCGGCATCGAGCTTGCGGAGGAGATCCGCCGGCAGGGCCTCGATCTGCCGATCGTGCTCGCCTCCGGCTACAGCCAGGTGCTGTCGCAGCAGGGCAGCGGCGGCTTCGAGCTGCTGCAGAAGCCCTATTCGGCCGAGCAGCTCGCCCGCGTGCTGCACAAAGCCGCGCGCTCGCGCCGGCTGAAGCGGGACCAAGCGCCGGCGGGGTGAGGTGGTGACGTATCCCACAAACGCCGTCGTCCTGGCGAGGGCCAGAAGGCCATAACCACCGAACTCCGTGATGGACGGGACCGTGGCCCCAGCGTCGGACAACAATTGAAATTTGAGCTCATGGGTCCAGGCTTGCGCCAGGACGACGATGACTGTTCCCGATTCAAGGCGTCAAACGCACGGCTCAGCGTCGCATTCTCGCAACATCCGTCGGGTCAATCGGCTGCCCCTCGGAACCGCAATGGAACCTTCTGATTTCGCTCCCGTTGTCACGCGATGGCCAAGGCTAAGGCAAAATCCAGATCGTCGAAGGGGGCCTCGCCGGCCAAGGCCACCTCGCCCCGGAAAGCGAGCACAAGGCGTGCCGGCGCCGCAGACGGCAACGCCGCACCGAGCGGAGCGGACGACAAGGAGGCCGACGACAAATCGGAGCTCGTCGAGGTCGTCGCCGAAGACGGCGACCATGTCGAACCGCCGCCGCCGGAAATTCTCGAGCCCGATCCCGAATTGTCGCCCGAAGAGGCCGAACAGGCGCGCAAGGATTATCTGCTGACGCGGTTCTGGATCAGCGCGCGCGGCTATTGGGGCCGCAACGGCGATCGGCTGGCGTGGCTGTTCACGATCGGCCTGCTGCTGCTGATCGTCGCCAACGTCGCCGTGCAGTACGGCATCAATGTCTGGAATCGCGCGATCTTCGATGCGATCGAGAAGCGCGACTCGGCGTCAGTGTTCCATCTGACGGCCATCTTCTTCCCGCTTGCGATCGGCAGCGTGCTGTTGGGTGTCGCCCAGGTGTTCGGCCGCATGAGCATTCAGCGGCGCTGGCGCGCCTGGCTGACCAATGCCGTCGTGTCGCGCTGGCTGGCCAATGGGCGTTACTACCAGCTCAACCTCGTCGACGGCGATCACAAGAATCCGGAATACCGCATCGCCGAGGATCTGCGGATCGCAACCGACTCGCCGGTCGACTTCGTCGCGGGTGTGACGTCGGCGCTGCTGTCCGCCGTTACCTTCATCATCGTGCTCTGGACGATCGGCGGCGCGCTGACGGTGACGCTCGGCGGCTCGTCGATCAGCATCCCGGGCTTCCTGGTGATTGCCGCCATCATCTACGCCGCGATCGCGTCCGGCTCGATCACCGCGATCGGCCGCCGCTTCGTGCAGATATCCGAGGACAAGAACCAGGCGGAAGCCGAATTCCGCTACACGTTGACGCGCGTGCGCGAGAATGGCGAAAGCATCGCGCTGCTCGGCGGCGAAGCCGAAGAACGCGACGGCATCGACAGGACGTTCTCGAACGTATTGCGGCAATGGGCACGGCTCGCCGGACAGCACATGCGGACGACGCTGGTGTCGCAGGGATCGAATCTCATTGCGCCGGTAGTCCCCCTCTTGCTGTGCGCGCCGAAATTCCTCGATGGCAGCATGACGCTCGGCCAGGTGATGCAGGCGGCGTCCGCCTTCACCATCGTGCAGACTGCGTTCGGCTGGCTGGTCGACAATTATCCGCGGCTCGCCGACTGGAACGCATGCGCGCGCCGCATCGCCTCGCTGATGATGTCGCTCGACGGGCTCGAGCGCGCCGAGACCGGCGACGGCTTCGGTCGCATCAAGCGCGGCGAGACCGCGGGCGAGGCCATGCTGAGTCTCAACGATCTCTCGGTCACGCTCGACGACGGCACGGCCGTGGTCGGCGAAACCGAGGTCGACGTCGAGGCGGGCGAGCGGCTGCTGGTTGCCGGCGAATCCGGGACCGGAAAGAGCACGCTGGTGCGCGCCATCGCCGGCTTGTGGCCGTGGGGCGGCGGCAGTGTCGGCGTGCACGCGGACCGCCGCCTGTTCATGCTGCCGCAAAAACCCTACGTGCCGTCGGGCACGCTGCGGCGCGCGGTGGCCTATCCCGGTGCGGCGGAAGACTGGAATGTCGAAGAGATCGGCGAGGCCCTGCACAAGGTCGGCCTCGACCATCTCAAGGACAAGATCGAAGAGGATGCGCCGTGGGACCAGACGCTGTCCGGCGGCGAGAAGCAACGGCTCGCCTTTGCGCGCCTGCTGCTGCACAACCCCGACATCGTCGTGCTCGACGAGGCGACGTCGGCGCTCGACGAGAAGAGCCAGGACAAGATGATGGAGATGGTGACGACGGAGTTGCCAAAAGCGACCATCGTCAGCGTCGCCCATCGGGTCGAGCTCGAAGCGTTCCATAGCCGCAAGATCGTGCTGGAGCGCCGCAAGGGCGGCGCCAGACTGGTCAGCGACGTCGACCTGATTCCGCGCAAGGGCAAGCGACGGCTGCTGGGACGCTTCCTGCGGCAGCGCCAGGCATCGAGCAAGGCCGCATAACGGACGTTGGCGCTCCCGCCAAAACCGGCTATGCATGCCGCGCTTTTGACGAGGACCAGGCTTGATCCCCAGCAACGACATTTCGCCGGCGCCATTCGGCGCCTTTGCGCCCAATGCGGCGCAGGCCGCCATCATCCGGCTGGCGCACGGCTCTGGATTGAAGCGCGGCGCGTTCCGGCCCTGGCTGTCGCGGCTGGTCGATCTGTTCGGCGCAGGACCGCTCGATGTGAGCTATCAGGGCGCCTCGTTCCGCTTCTATCACCAGGCCAGCGCGACCGAGCGCGGCGCGCTGTTCAATCCCGATTACAATCTTGAAGAGCTCGCCTTCCTGCGCCGGCATGTCGGCGCCGGCGGCACCTTCGTCGATCTCGGCGCCAATGTCGGCACCTATGCGTTGGCGCTGGCGCGCGATGTCGGCGCCGATGGCAAGGTGATCGCGATCGAGCCGCATCCGGTGACGCATGCGCGGCTCAAATTCAACACGCAGGCCTCCAACTATCCGCAGGTGCGGCTGGTTGCGGCGGCCGCGGGTCCGAGCGACGGCGAGCTGATGATCGAGACCGACGGCGACAATCTCGGCGCCAGCCACATCGTCACCGGCACGCCGACCGGCAAGGCATACAAGGTGCCGTCGCTGCGGCTGCAACGCATCCTCGAGGAGGCCGGCGCAAGCAAAGTCGATGCGCTGAAGATCGACGTCGAGGGCTTCGAGGACCGCGTGCTGACCGGCTTCTTCCGCGACGCGCCGGAGCAGTTGTGGCCGCGCGCGGTGGTGATTGAGCATCTGTCGAAAGACGAATGGACTGACGACTGCATCGCCGACATGCACAGCCGCGGTTACGTCGATCAGGGCCGGACCCGCAGCAACACGCTGCTGGTGCGCGGTTGAGAAGCCGCTAGTTGCTCGCGGTGAGAAACGGGGAGATGGTGCGCGCAGCTCCATCCACGTCATTGCGAGCGACGCGAAGCAATCCATCGCACGGCAAGCTGAGGAATGGATTGCTCGTCGCTATCGCTTCTCGCAATGACGTCGGCGCCGAAGCGTCAATCCGCTCGGGGAGAGCGAATATCGAATCGACTACCTGACCGCCACAACAAGCGAGGCTCGCGATGATCGACCATATCGGCTTTTCGGTTTCCGACTATGAGCGCGCGAAAGCATTCTACCAGACCGCGCTGGCGCCGCTCGGCTACGGCTTGATCATGGAGGTGCCCGCTGAAGCGACCGGGCACGCGCCGGCGGCGGGCTTCGGCGCCAACGGCAAGCCGGACTTCTGGATCGGCGGCGAAGGCGCGATGAACAAGCCGGTGCATATCGCGATCACCGCCAAGGACCGCGCCACCGTCGACGCCTTCTACAAGGCTGCGATGGCGGCGGGCGGCCGCGACAACGGCGCGCCCGGCATTCGCGCGCATTATCACCCGACCTATTATGGCGCGTTCGTGCTCGATCCCGACGGCCATAATATCGAGGCGGTCTGCCACACGCCCGAATAGCGCCGCACAGGAACGGCTTGGCGCGCGTTCCGTTATCGCTTCGAACTGCGATGGAGCGATCAATGCGCGCGACGCGAGCCGGCATCGGCCACGACACCTCGATCTGATGCCGATCGAGCCTCCCGAGATTCCGCCGACGACGCCCGGCAATCCGAGCGAACCGCCGCCCGGAATTCCCCCCGGCAATCCGCAGCCGGAGGTTCCAGCACCGGTGCGCGAACCCGGCGAACCGCCGCGACCGGACGAGTTGCCGGGCAATACGCCCGACGAATCGCCGGTGCGCGGGCCACCCGGACCGACGGGCCCGCCGCCCGCGACAGATCGACCTGTCGGCCGATCAATCACGCGCGCGCCTTAGTTCCCAATCGCTGACAATCGTGTCCGGGCGTTTCTTATGAATGTCCAGTGAACAAGGGCACATGCAACCCGTTATAATGTCGAAATAAACTTCGCCGATGATTCGGTGCTCGCCACAATCCGGCCCAACGGCTGGCAATTCATCGTGTCGCCGAATTGTTCGGCTCTCACTTTCGCTCCTGCCCAGACTTTCCGCCCCGGGGACTCCGATACCATGACAAAGCTTCGTCTCGTGCTGCTCGCCACGACCGCGCTGACGGTGATGCAATTCGCAATCTCAGCGTCGCACGCACAAACTTCGCCGCTGGTCGTCGCACAGGCGCAGCCAAAGGAAGAGCTCGGCCCCGACGGAAAGCCGAAGCCAAAACCGGCGCCGGGCGCTCCCGCACATCCGGCACCGCCGGCCGCCGCGCCGCATCCGCAGGCGCCTCCCGCAGCCGCGCCGCCCGCCCATCCAGCTCCGCCGCCGGCCGCAGCGCCCGCGAGGCCGACCCCGCCCGCAGCGCCTGCGCGGCCCGAACCGCCCGCTGCCGCACCGGCAAAGCCGACACCGCCTCCGGCAGCCGCACCGCATCCCGCGCCGCCTCCGGCTCCCGCACGGCCGGAACCGCCCGCCGCGCGTCCGGCACCGCCGCCGGCAGCCGCGCCCGCACGGCCCGAACCACCTGCCGCAAAGCCGGCGACACCACCGCCTGCGGCCGCGCCCGGACGCCCCGAACCCCCTGCTGCGAAGCCGGCGACGCCGCCGCCCGCGGCTGCACCCGCGCATCCCACACCGACCCCGCCGCCGCCCGCCGCAGCACCGCAGCGGCCAGGCACGCCGTCGACGCCCGCACCGGGTGCAGCGCATACAACGCCAAGCCCGACGCCGGGGGCCGCAACGCCGGCACCGGGCGGCGCTGCTCCGGCAGCACGCCCCGGCACGCCGCCCGTAGCCGCAACACCGACGCCCGCAACGCCCCAAGCTCCGACAATGGCGCCTGCCGAACGCCGGCCCGGCGATCGCCCGGGCGGCGAACGTCCGGGTGGCACCAAGCAACCGCCGGGCACGACGTCGCCGGCAACGCCCGCACCGGGCGCGACACCGGCAGCACCGGGTGCCGCTGCTCCGGCAGCACGCCCCGGCACGCCGCCGGCAGCTGCAACGCCAACGCCGGCTGCACCTGCAACGCCGGGAGCTGCAACACCGACTCCGGGTCAGCAGGGACGTCCCGCCACACCGCCCGGAACGCCTGCGACCCCGGGAGCAGCGATGGGCGCCCCCGGCGCAGCGCCGGCACCCGCGCAGCAGGCCCGTCCGGGCGCTGCGCCCGGCTTGCCGCCGGCCCAGGGGGCCGCCATGGGCGCGCCCGCGGCACCGACCGTGGTGCCCGGCTCGGCCGCCGCAACGCCGCCGCCCGGCAAGGCGCAATACGCCCCGCCGACGGTTGCGCCGGCATTCCGGGCCGCACCTGCAGTCGCGGCACCGCTGCCGCCGCCGCCGCGCCATGACAACATCACACCGCTCGCGATCGGCGCCGCAGTCGGTGCAGGCGTGGTGGCCGGTGCCATCATCGGCGGGAGCATCGCGGACCTGCGCGGCCAGCGGCAGGAAGTCGTCGAAGACGGCCGCACCATCTACACCGAGCCGGACCGCGTCATCATCCGCGACCCGAGCGGCCAGGCCTATGTACGCGGCGACGACATCTATCGTTTCCGCTATGGCGCGCGCGACATCCGCACCGAGACGATCGGCGGCGAGACCCGCACCATCGTGGTCCGTCCCGACGGCAGCGAGATCATCACCGTGGTCGGCGCCGACGGCCAGATGCTGCGCCGAATCCGCAGGGATCCCGGCGGGCGCGAGCTCGTCATCATCGACAACAGCTATCGCGATCCGCGTGCGGTCGGCGGCTTCTATGTCGACGTACCGCCGCCCGTGGTCAACATTCCCTACGATCGCTACATCGTCGACGCTCAGGACGCGTCGCCCGACGTGATCTACGAGACCATGGAGGCACCGCCGGTGCAGCGGATCGATCGGCGCTACTCGCTCGAGGAGATCCGCTACAGCCCCAATGTCCGCATGCAGATGCCGTCGATCGACCTCAACACGATCAACTTCGATTCCGGATCGTGGACCATCCCGCCCGATCAGGCGGCGCGGCTGCAGGTGATCGCCGACGGCCTCAACCGGGCCATCCAGCGCAACCCGCGCGAGGTGTTCCTGATCGAAGGCCATACGGACGCGACCGGCAACGACACCGACAATCTGTCGCTGTCGGACCGCCGCGCGCAATCGGCCGCCGAGTTGCTGACGCAGCAGTTCGGCGTGCCGGCCGAAAACCTGACCTCGCAGGGTTACGGCTCGCAATATCTGAAGGAGCAGACTGACGGACCGAGCCGCATCAACCGGCGCGTCACGGTCCGCCGCATCACTCCGCTGCTCAACGGCGGCACCGCCTCCGCCGCGCCACCGCGCTGAGCCGGTGCGACATCACGAGACCAAAATGGCCGGGAGCGATCCCGGCCATTTTCGTTTTGGTCGTCGGATGAGCGGGCTCTTGCTTCACCTCGCCCCGCTTGCGGGGAGAGGTCGGAACGCATCGCGAGATGCGTTCCGGGTGAGGGGGTGCAGGTCTATCTACGCACACGACTCGTGGAGGGAGCCCTCACCCAACCCTCTACCCGCATCCGCCTTCGCCCGAAGGCGGGCTTCGGCGGACAAGAGAGCGGGGCGAGGGAGCACACCGTCAGCGCGGTGTTGTCAGTGACCTCACCGCGCCATCTGCGCCGGATCGTAGAAGAAGCGCTCCTCGATCAGCTCCTCGCCACGCCAGGTCTGCCAGGCGACCTCCTCCATGCGGCGGACCTTGCCGTCCTTGGCCGTGAACTCGAACCGCCAGCAGATCGCCGAGTGATCGCCGTCGACGAGCAGCGGCCCGAGCCGCGTGGTCGTCACGCTGCTGACCGCGGCCAGCACGGCGGCCTCGCGCGCCGCGAGAGCTTCACGACCGACGCGCCATTCGCCGTCGTTCTCCTGGGTGCGGGCATCGGCCGAGTAGAAATTCCTGATGGCGCCGACATGGTCGTTGGACTCGACCGCGTCAGCGAAGGCTTGCAGCGTCTTGAGCGAGGGCATGTGCCATCTCCATTTACCGACTGATGGTCGGTATTTATCGACTGCCAGTCGGTAAGTCAATTGGCTTGCGGCTGGAACTGGGTTAGACAGCATGATCCGGAAAAGTGTGACGCGGTTTTTCCGATAGATCATGCTCAGACAATAACGAACCATGGCAACCCAGGCCGAGCGGCGCGAGAAGACCAGAGCCTCGATCGTCAAGGCAGCGCGCCGCATTTTTGGCGAGCGCGGCTTTGCCGCGACGACGATGGACGACATCGCTGCCAGCGCGCGCGTCGCCAAGGGTGCGGTCTATCACCACTTCGCAACGAAAGAGGCGGTGTTCGAGGCGGTGTTCGAGCAAGTGTCGATCGACCTCGTCGCCGATCTCGACCGCATCTCGCGCGCCGAGAACGATCCACTCGCGGCGGTGGCGGCGGGCACGCAGGGCTATTTCGCGGCGTGCGCGAAGGGCCCGACCGGCCAGATCATCCTGCGCGACGGCCCCGCCGTGCTCGGCTGGGAACGCTGGCGCGAGATCGACGCCAAGCATTTCGGCGGAAAATTTCCGCGCGCGCTGGCGGCGGCGATGGAGGCCGGCGTGATCGCGAAGCAGCCGATCGAACCGCTGGCGCGGCTGTTGCTCGGCGCAGTGACGGAGGCGGCAGTCGCGGTGTCAGCGGGGCCCGATATCGGCAAGACCGGCACCGATTACGCGCGGGCGTTTCGTTCGCTCTTGGATGCGCTGAGGGTGAAGTAGCCGAACTCTCTCCCCGTCGTCCCGGCCGCGATCCATAACCACCGGGAGTTATCGTGGAAGCGAGCTGGGGCCACAACATGCTCAATAACCACGGCCTGTGGTTATGGGCCCCGGGTCGCGCTTCGCTTGCCCGGGACGACGAGGTGAGAGAGCGTGGCCTCAATCCTTGTCGCTCTCGAGCTGGAAGATCTGCGCGCCTTCGCCGCTCGAAATCAATCCGGTCTTGTTGTAGAGGCCGAGCTTGGCGCGGGTGTCCGAGATGTCGAGGTTGCGCATGGTCAGCTGGCCGATGCGGTCGGCCGGCGTGAAGGCGGCGTCCTCGACCTTCTCCATGCTGAGCCGCTCCGGCGCATAGGTCAGGTTCGGGCTCTCGGTGTTCATGATCGAATAATCGTTGCCGCGGCGCAGCTCGAGCGTCACCTCGCCGGTGACGGCGCGCGCCACCCAGCGCTGCGCGGTCTCGCGCAGCATCAAGGCCTGCGAATCGAACCAGCGGCCCTGGTACAGCAAGCGGCCGAGTCGCATGCCGCTGATGCGGTACTGCTCGATCGTGTCCTCGTTGTGGATGCCGGTGACCAGCCGTTCGTAGGCGATGTGCAGCAGCGCCATGCCGGGCGCCTCATAGATGCCGCGGCTCTTGGCCTCGATGATGCGGTTCTCGATCTGGTCGCTCATGCCGAGGCCATGGCGGCCACCGATCGCGTTGGCTTCCAGGAACAGCGCGACCGGATCGGCAAACGTCTTGCCGTTGAGCGCGACCGGCTGGCCTTCCTCGAACCGCACCACGACCTTCTCGGCCTTGACGTCGCAATCGGCGCGCCAGAACGGCACGCCCATGATCGGGTTGACGATGGTGATGCCGCTCGCAAGGCTTTCGAGATCCTTCGCCTCATGGGTCGCGCCGAGCAGGTTGCTGTCGGTCGAATAGGCCTTCTCCGCGCTCATCTTGTAGGCGAAGCCCTGCGCGGTCATGAACGCCGACATCTCGGCGCGGCCGCCGAGCTCGTCGATGAACTGCTGGTCGAGCCAGGGCTTGTAGATGCGCAGGCTCGGGTTGGTCAGCAGGCCGTAGCGGTAGAAGCGCTCGATGTCGTTGCCCTTGTAGGTCGAGCCGTCGCCCCAGATGTTGACGCCGTCCTCCTGCATCGCCGCGACCAGCATCGTGCCGGTCACCGCGCGGCCGAGCGGGGTGGTGTTGAAATAGGTAATGCCGCCGGTCGAGATGTGGAACGCACCGGACTGGATCGCGGCGATACCCTCATGGACAAGCTGGGTGCGGCAATCGACCAGGCGGGCCTTCTCGGCGCCGAAATCCATCGCCTTGCGCGGGATCGCGTCGTAGTCGGCCTCGTCGGGCTGGCCGAGATTGGCGGTGTAGGCGAACACCTTGGCGCCCTTCAGCTTCATCCAGAGCAGCGCCGCCGAGGTGTCGAGCCCGCCCGAGAACGCGATGCCGACTTTTTCGCCGGTGGGCAGGCTTTTCAGAATCGTACTCATGGAACGGTCCAATCGGTCGACATGGATCAGGTTTCAGGGCTGGCGATATCAAATTTCCGCAAGCGGAGCACGCCTTTAATCGGGCTCCAATCAGGCTTCGGGCCGGCTGGATGCAGCCTTGCCGCCCCGGCGCCAGCGCTGCATCCACCGGTAGCCGGGCATTGCAAGGCGCGTCAGCGCGGCATCGACCGCCTCGTCCGTCAGCCGGGTCGCTGCCCAGCGGTAGATCAGCGCGTAGAACAGCCAGACGGTGAAGAACGACACCAGGCCCGCGATCGCCACATCGGTGAAAAAGTGCCCGCCAAAGGCCATTCGAAGCCCACTGGTGACGATGCCGAACACGGTCGCCGCGGCAAAGGCCAGCGGCCGCCAGGCTGGCGGCGTCAGCGCCGCCGGCGCATAGGTCCAGAACGCGGTGGCGCCCTCGCCGGAGAAGAACGAGCAGTTGCGCGGGCAGCCGCCGCGCGGATCCCACCACGGCATGAATTGCAGGTCGCCGCCGAACTGCGTCACGACCACCGGGCGCGGCCGGCCCCAATAATTCTTGAAGGTGAAGTTGGTCAGCACGCCGGCCGAGAGCAGCATCGTGGTGAGCAGGAACACCGCGGCGCGGCCGGACATCAGCATCGGCCGATCGGGCCGAATGAATTTCCAGACGATGGTCACGAGCGCCGGTAGCACCAGTGCCCACGCGATCCACATCGCCGCATCGCGCGCAAAAGCGGCGATCGCGTCGAGCTTCAACGGAAAGGTTTTCTGCGCGGCGTCGTAAAACAGCGCGGCGAGCTTCAGATCGAGCTCGGGATAGAGCCCGAACAGGATGCCGATGATGAGCGCGAGCGCCAGGGCGATGAAAAGTCCGGTCCGGTTCATGGCGCGCGGTTTAGCCGAGGCGATGGGGTATGGGAAGCATCACGGCCGCGGCGATTGTGACGGCAATGGCGGGGGCGGCGGTAATGGACGGCGCGGCTCGCGCCAGGCACCGGCGCTGCGGCCGGCGATCAGCCAGTAGACCAGGCCCGCGACGATGCCGGCGCCGGTCATGATCTCCAGGTGCCGGCGTACGATGCCGTGGAACTGGATCGTATCGGGATCGAACGGGACCAGGCCGAGATAGCAGGCCGCGCCGACGATCGCGCCGCCGACCGCGTAAGCCAGCACGCTTCGGATGTAGAACGCCTCGGTGATCAGCACCACGATCAGCGCGGGCAGCAGCGCAAAGCCCGAGATGAAGATGAAGCCGAAGCCGAGCACGATATCGATCGCGCTCTGGTCGATCTGGCCGCCGAAATCGCTGATCTCGGGGTACAGCACCGCGACGACCACGATGATCCCTGCCACGAAGCAGGACATCAGGAAGCCGAACGCGACGACGAACAGGCGGCCGATCAGGGCCATGCTACCTCCCCGTCATTGCGAGCGGAGCGAAGCAATCCATCTCGCCACTTGCCGAGGCATGGATTGCTTCGTCGCTTCGCTCCTCGCAATGACGGATTGCATGGAGGCAGCACTTCTCAATCCGTCATTGCCATCGCGCGCAGCGCCTGGCGCTCGCGGGCGGAGAGCTTTTCGGTCTCCGACTTGAGCTGGCCGCAGGCGGCGAGGATGTCGCGGCCGCGCGGCGTGCGCACCGGCGAGGAATAGCCGGCATTGAAGATGTATTCGGAGAATTTCTCGATTTGCTCCCAGTCCGAGCATTCATAGGCGGTGCCCGGCCACGGATTGAACGGGATCAGGTTGATCTTGGCCGGAATGCCCTTCAGCAGCTTCACCAAGAGCCTGGCGTCATCGAGCGAATCGTTGATGCCCTTGAGCATCACATATTCGAAGGTGATGCGCCGCGCGTTGGACGCGCCGGGATAGTCGCGGCAGGCCTGCAACAATTCCTTGATCGGATATTTGCGATTCAGCGGCACCAGCTCGTTGCGCAATTCGTCGCGCACCGCGTGCAGCGAGATCGCGAGCATCACGCCGATCTCGTCACCCGTCCGCTTGATGTTCGGCACCACGCCCGAGGTCGACAGCGTGATGCGGCGGCGGGAAATGCCGATGCCCTCATTGTCGCCGACGATCAACAGCGCATCGCGCACCGCGTCGAAATTGTACAGCGGCTCGCCCATCCCCATCATCACGATGTTGGTGACGCGGCGGGTGCCGTCCTCGCGGTCGGCCCAGTCGTTGAGCCGGTCGCGCGCCACCATCACCTGGCCGACGATCTCGCCGGCGGTAAGGTTGCGCACCAGCCGCTGCGTGCCGGTGTGGCAGAACGCGCAATTCAGCGTGCAGCCGACCTGCGAGGACACACACAGCGTGCCGCGATCGGTCTCGGGGATATAGACGCACTCGACCTCGTGCGGCCGCTCGAGCTTGTCGCCGCTCGGCAGCCGCAGCAGCCATTTGCGGGTGCCGTCATTGGAGATCTGCTCGGCGACGACCTCGGGACGGTCGACGGTAAAATGCTTCTCGAGCTCGGCGCGCATGTCCTTCGAGACGTTGGTCATCTCGGCAAAGCTTTGAGCGCCGCGGAAATACATCCAGTTCCAGAGCTGCTGGGTGCGCATCTTGCGCTGACCCGCCTGCACGCCGATCTCGCCCAGGCGATCCGATATCTCGGCGCGCGACAGCCCGATCAGCGACGGCTTGGCCGGCGGCACATAGGTCTCGAGCGGAACCTTTTCGACCAGCGCGCTGGCGCCGGAGACTGCCTTGGTGGTCACGGTGTCGGTCATGAAACCTCAAATAGGCCTTCCAGCCGGTGCTGGAAAGCCGCCTAATACCTCAATTTTACGCCTTAAGTCGCGTCTCTAGCGCCGGCAGTCCTGGCCCACCCGGTCGAGCGCCTGCGCCAGGCCCTTCAGCGAGAAGGTATCGATCGTCTCGGTTCCCTTGGCCGAGACGGCTTTGACCGTCAGATCGGCCGATTTGCGCATGGCTTCCACCATCCGCTCCTCTTCGGCCGCATTCTTGATCCAGAGGCCGTCACCCTGCGTGTACATCGCATAGGTCCCGCCGCCGACCTGCAATGTCGATTCCGAGCCCGGCTTCACGGTGTAGCCGATCATGATCGAGACTTCGTTGACGACCTTCTCCGCCGGGCGGGTGGAGATGAAGGCATAGGCCGGATCGCGTGGCCGGTTCGCCGGATTGGTCTTCGACGACGCCGGCTTGGCGAGCGCGAAGCACACCTTCTTGCCGTTGGGCGCGGCGGTGTAGGCGCCCCAGGTCCCGAATTGCCCGATCAGCGTCGGCTCTGCGCCGCCGGCCGCAGCCGCGGCCGCCGAAGGCGACGGCTTGGCCGCGTCTTTCTTGGGCGCAGCCTGCGTCGGTGCGAGGGTGATGATCCCGCACAGACCACAAGCCGCCAATGATGTCAGAATCTGCCGCACAGCCAACTGGTTCCCCCATCATTGTGACTGCAAGATGGCCCGGCGATTCCCCCTCCGCCGGCCGGGATGGATAACCGGGGAAACGCTTTTTTGGGAAGGCAGTTACAGTCGGATGCGCGTGCGGACCCAACGCCACCAGCGCACGTCTACTCTTCTCAGTGCACGCTCATTGTTTGCTGATGCGCATCAGCCCTTAGCAGTCCTTTTTCATCCGTTGGCACGCGCCGCGCGCTGGCTCTCCCACTGCGCATCGGTCCATTGCAGCAGGTCCTCGGCACCGGAACTGCGCAAATGCGAGCCGCCGTCCTGCACCACCATCTCGCCATTGATGTAGCCTGCCTGATCGGAGATCAGGAAGGTCGCGAGATTGGCGAGCTCGAAATGTTCGCCGGCGCGGCCGAGCGGATTGCGATGCGACCAGGTCTCGCCGCGCGCTTCGGGGCGGAGCTGGCCGGTCGCCCCTGGCGTCGGGAACGCACCCGGCGCGATCGCCACGGTGCGGATGCCCTTCGGACCCCATTCGACGGCGAGGCTCTTGGTCATCGCCAGCACCGCGGTCTTGGCCATCGACGACGGCACCGTGAACGCGCGGCCCGTGATGGTCGAGGTCGAGAGGATCGAGAGCACCACGCCCTTGTGCTTGCCGTCGATCCAGCGGCGGCCGGCGGCGAGCGTGCAATACATCGTGCCGTGCAGGGTCGGCGCGAGGATCGCGTCCGCCGCGCGGAATGACAAATGTTCGCTCTGCGCAATAAAGGTTGCGGCCGCATTGTTGACGAGCACGTCGATCGGCGCGTCCTGCCAGATCTGATCCATCATTGCTTCGACCGCACCGCCGTCGCGGATATCGCAGCGCGCGATGGAGACCTTGGCGCCGAGCTCGCTGCGGAATTTCGCGGCGGTTTCCTCCAGCAGCGCCTCGCGCCGGCCGCAGATGATCAATTCGGCGCCGAGTTCGGCAAAGCGTCGACCCATCGCAGCGCCGAGGCCGGAGCCGCCGCCGGTGATCAGGATGCGCTTTTTCGCTAGCAGGCCTTTTTCAAACATAGTTTGATCCCTCCGCACTGTATTGTCGCTCCGCCGCAAATCCGGCATGAAGCTTTCAGTCCTTTTTGCGTCCGAAACTCAGGTGTGTCCATGAAAGCCATCCTCTGCTCGCAATACTGTCAACCCGACGATCTCGTGCTGGCTGACGTGCCCGATCCGGTGGCGGGTCCCGGCGAAGCCGTAATCGCGATCAAGGCGGCGGCGCTGAATTTCTTCGACATCCTGATGATCCAGGGCAGGTACCAGATCAAGCCGCCATTCCCGTTCTCGCCGGCCGCCGAAGTCGCCGGCGAGATCGAGAGCGTCGGCGCCGGTGTCACCGATCTGAAGGTCGGCGACCGTGTCGTCGCATCCTGCGGCCACAACGGCGCGCGCGACAAGATCGCGCTGCCTGCGAATTCGATCGTGAAGATTCCCGACAATCTTGATTACGACCGCGCCGCCGGGATCATCATCATCTACGGCACCGCGCTGCATGCGCTGGAGGATCGCGCGAGCCCGAAACCGGGCGAGACGCTCGCGGTGTTAGGGGCTGCCGGCGGCACCGGCCTCGCCGCGTGCGAGCTCGGCAAGCTGATGGGCCTCAAGGTGATCGCATGCGCGTCGTCGGACGAGAAGCTCGCCTTCGCCAAGCAGCACGGCGCCGAGCTGACGCTGAACTACGCCAAGGAAGATCTGAAAGAGGGCCTGCGCAAGCTGACCGACGGCAAGGGCGCCGACATCGTGTTCGATCCGGTCGGCGGCGCCTATGCCGAAGCCGCGCTGCGCTCGACCGCATGGGAGGGGCGCTTCCTGGTGATCGGCTTTGCCGCCGGCGACATCCCGAAGATTCCGCTCAACCTCGCGCTGCTGAAGGGCTGCGATATCCGTGGCGTGTTCTGGGGCGCGTGGGCGCGGCAGAATCCGGAGAAGAACCGCAAGAACCTCGAGAAGCTCGTGCAGTGGACCGCGGAAGGCAAGATCTCCTCGCATGTCGACCGCACCTTCCCGCTGTCGCAGACCGCGGAAGCGTTGAAGGTGCTGGCCGGCCGCAAGGCAATGGGCAAGGTGATCCTGCATCCGGGCAGCTGAAGGCAACGCTGAACCGCAGGCTCCTAACTATCTCCGTCACCCTGGGGAGCGCCACCGGGTCCGCGCAAAGCGCGGCCCGATGACAGGCTCCGCGCGTCTCGAAGGGTCGACGGCCCGGACCGGGGCTGTCCATCCTTCGAGGCTCGCAAGAGCTCGCACCTCAGAGGGTGTGATTTTTTTGGGGTTTCAGCGAGCATTATAGCCGAAAGCCGGCGCGGTGTGATTCTCTGGCGATGATGGATTCGCGGGAGGTGATGTTGGCTGCCGATGAGTTGTTTGGGGACCTGCCGGAGCAGGCGAAGCCACCAGCCGAAGCGGGCTTGCCCGGCGCTCCGCGGCTGCGTGAGCCCCAGCGCGACCAGATTGCGCTGCGAGCGGTTGATATTGAGAGCCTGATCGGGGAAGACCATCCGGTGCGGCTGATCTGGTCTTATGTCGAAGAGCTTGATCTGAGTGAGTTGGAGGACCGGATCAAGGCTCGCGGCGATCGTCCCGGTCACCCCGCGACCTCGCCCCGGCTTTTGCTGGCGCTGTGGCTCTATGCCGCCAGCGAAGGCGTTGGCAGCGCGCGGGCGTTGGAGCGGCTGTGCGAGAGCCACGATGCCTATCGCTGGCTGTGCGGCGGGGTGTCGGTGAACTATCACCTGCTGGCAGACTTCCGGGTCGGCAACGCCGATCTGCTTGACCGACTGCTCAGTGAGCATCTGGCAGCGTTGGCAAAGGCCGGTCTCGTCGATCTGGAGACCTTGGCGCAGGATGGCATGCGGGTCCGGGCCAGCGCCGGGGCCGCCTCGTTCCGGCGCGAGGCGACGCTGGATAAGCATTTGGCGCAGGCTGAGGCCGTGGTGGAAGACCTCAAGCGCGAGGTCGACACACGCTCGGACGCCAGCAATAAGCGTGCCCGGGCAGCCAAGGAGCGGGCCGCGCGGGAACGCAGCGCGCGGGTGAAGGCGGCGCAGACGGCGCTCGCCGAGATCAAGCAGCAGCGCAAGGAGCGCGAAGAAAGTCGCGGCAACGGCAAGACGCCGAAGGAGCCGCGGGCCTCCACGACGGACGCCTATGCACGGGTCATGAAGATGGCGAACGGCGGCTTCCGCCCCGCCTACAACGTGCAGGTGACGAGCGTGGCCGGCGAGCAGATCGTCGTCGACACCAGAATTTGCAACATCGGATCCGATCGCGGCCTGATGCGCCCCATGCTGGAGCGGCAGCGTGCGCGGCCCGGAGGGTTGCCCAAGGACCATCTCGTCGATGGCGGCTTTGGCAGTGCCGAGGACATCGAATGGGCCTATGCCGAGGGCATCGATATCTTTTGTCCGCCCACTCAATCCAAGCACGGTACCGATCCCTATCTACCGCGGCGCGGCGACGGTCCGGGGGTGTTGGCCTGGCGTGCGCGAATGGCGAGCGAAGAGGGCAAGGCCCGATACAGGTCCCGGTCGATCTGCGAGTGCATCCATGCCCGCTGGCGCAATTGGGACCTGCGGCAATTGACCGTGCGCGGCATCGAAAAGGTCCGTGCCGTCGTGCTCTGGTACGCCCTCGTCAACAACATCCTGCAAGGCAACCGCCTCTCCAGAGCCTAAACAACGGGTCATCGCCGAACTCGAACTCAAACCTGCCAATTGCTGCGACGAACAGCCGCCAAAAACTCCGCAGGAGCCGAATCCGTCACAAGCTCTCAGGATGACGGGTTGAAAGTCTAGTAGCGCGGATGCAGCGAAGCGAAATCCGGGGTTGGACCATCCGCGATTAGAGCGGCCCCGGATTGCGCTTCGCTTCATCCGGGCTACGCCTGCGGCGCTACTCCTCTTCAGGCACGCCGCACTTCAACGCGGCGCGGGCGGCTTCGCGGTGCTCCGGCGTGATGTGGCTTGCCACCATGCGGATTGCGGTTGCAAGAACCGCGGCATCGTCGGTGAAGCCGAGCACCGGCAGCATGTCCGGGATGAAATCGAACGGCAGGATGAAATAGGCGATGGCGCCGAGCAGCGCCGCCTGGACATGGCGCGGCGTCTGCCGGTCGAAGGCGCAGTAATAGGCGGCCAGCAGGTCCTCGGCGAAGGGCAGGCGGGCGACCACTTTCTTGAACTTGATCCAGAAGCGGCGGCGCACGCTTTCGGGGTCCTGCGCCAGCCGGTCGGCAGGCCCAAATCCCACGCCATAGTCGCTCGATGCCATCGCAAGGGTTCCTCGCCGCCGCGAAAGTTCAGCGGCAGACGATTACGAATCTGGGGATGTCGGCCAGCCGGTGCAAGGTGGCCGATCCGCCGGCTCAATTGACCCCGAGCTGCCGTGCGATCGCGTTCATGGCCTTGGCGAGATCGATGTCGCGCTTGGTCACCCCTCCGACATCGTGGGTCGCCAGCACGACCTCGACCGTCTTGTAGACGTTCTTCCATTCAGGGTGATGGTCGCTCTTCTCGGCGACCAAAGCGGCGCGCGCCATGAAGCCGAATGCCTCGTTGAAGTCCTTGAACACGAAGGTCTTTGCGATCGCCTCGCGTCCGGCGGGCTCCGACCAGCCGGCCAGTTCCCAAAGCGCGGCCTTTCTTGCTTCCGCTGACAGCTTTTCGACCATGGGTACCCTCCCGTTTGGCCCGACCTTAGCCTAACGACCGGCCTCCGGGGCGGGATCCACGCCAAAATTAAGGCCGAAATCGCGTCCTATCGCCGCTGGTAACCATGACGCAGATGTAACATCTGTCCGTTCAGGAATTTGCTACAAATACAGGATGTATGCACGTTGGTAGTTTTACGAGATTGAGCCCCGACGTTTGTTTGCGAGATCGATGACAGACGGCTCCGCCAGCATATCGCCCAAGCCGCCGCGTTCGGCCAAGCGCCGGCTGATGTTCGTTTTGATCGCCGGCGCGCTCGCCATCATCGGCGCGACGGCTGCCGGATATTATTTCGCGGTGCGCCCGGTGACGCTGCGGATCGCGGTCGGCCCAGCGAACAGCGATGACGTCAAGGTCGTGCAGGCGCTGGCCCAGGCCTTCAACAACCAGCAGCACACCCAGGTCAAGCTCCGACCAGTGCAGACCGACGGCGCCACCGCCAGCGCGCAGACGCTGGCCGACGGCAAGGCCGATCTCGCCATCATCCGCGGCGACCTCGAAGTGCCGAAGAATGCGCAGGCGGTCGCGACGTTGCGCAAGAACGTCGTGGTGATGTGGGTGCCGCCCGCCAAGGGCAAGGTCCGGAAGTCTGCCAAAATCACCAAGATCGCGCAGCTTTCCGGCCGCAAGATCGGCGTCGTCGGACGCACCCCGGCCAATGTCAATTTGCTCAAGCTGATCCTGACGCAATATGGCGTCGACCCGATGAAGGTCGAGATCGTGCAATTCCCGGCCAATGAAGCGGCCGAGGCGATCAAGAACCTGAAGGCCGACGCCTATCTCGCGGTCGGCCCGGCCAACAGCAAGATCACGATCGACGCGATCACGGCGTCGGTCAAGGACGGCGGCGAGCCCACCTTCCTCGCGATCGACGCGTCGGAAGCGATCGCGCAAAACCATCCGGCCTATGAGGCTGCGGAAATCCCCGCCGGCTCGCTCGGCTCGGCCGACCGGCCGGACGACGAGGTGAAGACGATCAGCTTCTCGCATCACATCGTCGCACGAAAAGGCCTGTCGGACTCGACCGTCGCGGCCTTCACCCGGCAATTGTTCGCGATCCGGCAATCGCTCAAGAACGACTTCCCGCTCGCCGCCAAGATCGAAACCCCCGACACCGACAAGGACGCCACCATCCCGGTACATCCGGGCGCGGCCGCCTTCGTCGACGGCGAGGAGAAGACCTTCCTCGATCGCTACAGCGATTACATCTGGTGGAGCCTGATGGCATTCTCGGCGATGGGCTCCGCCGGCGCGTGGTTCGCCGGCTATCTCAAGCAGGACGAGCGCAACACCAACACCTCGCAGCGCGAACGCCTACTGGAGATGCTGAAGGCCGCGCGGCAAAGCGATTCGACCGAAGAGCTCGACCAGATGCAGGCCGAAGCCGACGACATCCTGCGCCACACGCTCGACTGCTTCGAGCATGGCGCCATCGAGGAAGGCACCCTGACCGCGTTCAACATCGCGCTAGAGCAGTTCCACAACGCGGTCGCCGACCGCAAGGCCCTGCTACTGAGCATGCCGCAGAATTTGCAACGGACTGCGACGCAGTTCAGGGCGGCGGGGACGGCGTAAGCCATCCACGTTCCTCGCGTGAGGGAATCACCGGCGGCAGGGTTCCCTCCCCCCTTGCGGGACCCGCAAGGGGGAGGGAGCCTGACAGGCGTGCTCACCTTACAAAGGCTGACTCCGATATCTTGCGCGCACCCCTGTAATCTCACCGTCATGGAATTTTTCTAGGTCTTGGCACGCCCGCGGCGCAGTGTCGCTGTGACCTTGAGGAGACCCCATGACGATCCGGTTCTCGCGAAATCTCACCCGCCGACGCTTTCTCTCGACGGCGGCTGCGGCCGGTGCCGGCGTGGTCGCGATGCCTTATCTGTCGCGCGCGGCGGATCGTCCCGTCATCACCCATGGCGTGCAGTCCGGCGATGTCGGCGTCGACAGCGGCGTGGTGTGGGCGCGGGCGGACCGGCCGTCGCAGATGATGGTCGAGGTCGCGACCACCGAATCGTTCAAGGACGCTCGCGCGCTGCCGCCGATCACGGCGCTGCCGGAGAGCGACTTCACCGCAAAGATGCTGCTGGAGAACCTGCCCTCCGGCCAGGACATCTTCTACCGCGTCCGCTTCCGCGACCTCGCCCATATCGACGTGGTCGGCGAGCCCGTGGTCGGCCGCTTCCGCACCGCGCCGAGCGACCGCCGCGACGTCTCCTTCGTATGGGGCGGCGACGTTGCCGGCCAGGGCTGGGGCATCAACCCCGACGACGGTGGCATGATCACCTTCGCCGCGATGAAGAAGCACAACCCGGATTTCCTGCTGCATTCCGGCGACACCATCTACGCCGACGGCGTGATCCCGTCCGAGGTGAAGCTCCCGGACGGCAAGATCTGGAAGAACATCACGATCCCGGAGAAGGCCAAGGTCGCCGAGACGCTCGACGAATACCGCGCCGCGCACAAATACAATTTCCTCGACTCCAATGTGCGCGCCTTCAATGCCGAGGTGCCGATCTTCGTGCAATGGGACGATCACGAGGTGACCAACAACTGGTCGCTGTCGAAGCAGCTGCCGGCGGCCTACAAGGAGCGCGACATCACGGTGCTCGCCGCGCGCGCGGCCAAGGCGTTCCACGAGATGTATCCGATGCGCGAGAGCATCGTCGAACCGGGCCGGGTCTATCGCACCCTGAGCTACGGCCCGCATCTCGACGTGTTCATGCTCGATGAGCGCAGCTATCGCGGCCCCAACGGTCCGAACCTGCAGGAGAGCTACGGTCCCGATGCCTATTTCATCGGGCCGGACCAGATGGCCTGGCTGAAGCGCGCGCTGCTCAACTCGCGCGCCACCTGGAAAGTGATCGCCTCCGACATGCCGCTGTCGTTGATCGTCTATGATGATGCGACCAACAAGAAGGGCTCGGAAGCGTTTGCGCAGGGCGACGGTCCGGCGCGCGGCCGCGAGCTCGAGATCGCCGACATCCTGCGCTTCATCAAGACCGCAGGGATCGTCAACACGGTGTGGCTGACCGCCGACGTGCACTACGCGGCCGCGCACTACTACAATCCGAACAAGGCCCAGTTCCAGGAGTTCGATCCGTTCTGGGAATTCGTCTCCGGCCCGCTGCATGCCGGCACGTTCGGCCCGAACGAGCTCGACAACACGTTTGGTCCCGAGGTGAGGTTCGTCAAGGCGCCGGGCGAAGCCAACCAGAACCTGCCGCCGTCGGCCGGCATGCAGTTCTTCGGCCACGTCAAGATCGACGGCAAGAGCGGGCAAATGACGGTGAGCCTGCGCGACCGCGTCGACGCCGAGCTGTGGGCGATCACGCTCGACCCGAAGCCGGTGTAGTCCGGCCGCAGCCGCGACGGAACCGGACACCCTGTCCCGCACGCTTTTGGCCAAACCAAGGGCGTCGCGATTGCCGGGGATGGACGCGACCCGCCCCTTCCGGTACCGATATCAGAGCCGTTATGCTGGGGGCCCGGAGGGGCGGAGCATGAGGCGCTGCGAATTCTTTCGCGTGCTCGGTGGTATCGTCGCGAGGTTTCGGTCTCGCCGCTTGTTGGTCGTTACGATCGCGGTGTTCGCACTGCTGCCGATCGGAGCCGGTGATGCCGGCTGGCTGCCCGATCTCTTCAAGAGCTCACCCAAACATGCCAAGTCGCCAAAGCGCGCGAAGGCAACCAGGCCGGCCAGATTGGCGAGGCACCGCGCCCCGCCCAAACACCGCGCCACGCGACTGGCCGCCCTTGGCCCAGTCACACTGCCGCTTTCAGGGCTCAAGCCGGCCGCACTCACATGCGATCCCGCGACATTCCGGATCGTGCTGGACGTCGGACATACCGCCGAATCGGAAGGTGCGATCAGCGCGCGGAATGTTGCCGAGTTCACCTTCAACCTGCGGCTTGCGAAGCTGATCGAGGAGAGATTGAAGGCCGAAGGTTTTGCCGAAACCAGGCTGCTGCTGACCGAGGGCAAGGCGCGACCCAGCCTGTTCAAGCGGGTCGCGAGCGCCAGCAATTTGCACGCCGATCTGCTGCTGTCGATCCACCATGACTCCGTGCCCAACAAGATGCTTGAGGACTGGGAATTCGAGGGCAAGAAAAGCCATTTCAGCGATCGCTTCAGCGGCTACTCGGTGTTCGTCTCCCGGGAGAATCCGGACTTCAGGACCAGCCTGCGGTTTGCCGAGCTGGTCGCTAAGGAATTGAAGGCTGGGGGGCTGCCCTATGCCGAGCAGTACAGCCTGCCCATCATGGGCAGCAACCAGCACCCGCTGCTGAACAAGGACACCGGCGTCTACAGCTATGACGAGCTGATCGTGCTGCGAAAGACCGCAATGCCCGCCGTGCTGCTGGAGGCCGGCTCGATCATCAACCGCGACGAAGAACTCGCAATGGACTCGCTCGAGCGCCGCAACATCATCGCCGGCGGCGTCGCGTCTGCCGCGAAGCAATTCTGCGAGCCGCGATGGAGCCTGCAAGGCCCACTCTGACGGGCCGCTGACGTCATTCCGGCTTGCCGGCCTTGATCTCCTTGAATTTGGCAAGCGCCTGTTCGAACTTGGCGTTGAACAGCCACATCGCATCGAGGATGTTGCGGAAGGTTGCGGAGGTTCGAGCCCGGTCGGCCCGGCCGAAAGCGAAGACGCTGTTGTTTCGCAGATATCCCATGATCCGGGGATCGGAGATCCTGTAACCTGTGAGGTTTCCCGATTTCAGCGCAGCTCTCGTCGGCGTCGGAATGATCTGGATCAATTCGAACAGCTTCATTTGATCGATCGGATCCGGCAGAGCCTTTGCGATCGCCGGGACCTGCGGGAAAATGTCCGCGTGCGCGTTCATCAGGCCGTCCCGCACCGCGGTCCAGTGATTGAACCTGCGATCGAGGTTGCCGGCCCGCGCCTCTTCCTTGTCGTCGCGGCGGCTCAGCGCCGGATCCAGCGCCGCGATCGATTCCTTGATCGCGGCCCACTTGTTTCGACCGTTGCGATCTTCGGACGGGCCGGTCTGCAGGCTGCCCTTGTAGGTGTTCGACCGCGCATTTCCCACGTTCTGCTTGCCGTTGGTCTCGGCAAAGAACAGCCCGAGGATGATACGGCCGGCGGTCGCGGCGTCAGCGGCATCCAGTCCCCTGGCGCGCGCGATCACGGTCGCCAGATCGACCACGTCCTTGAACGGCGTCTCGGAGCTTTGCGCACCGGCGGGCGGCGCCTCCATGAGGTCGAACAGTTTTCTGTACTCCTCGAGCAGCGGCTCATTGTCGGCGTCGAAATAGGCCGGCGGAATTCCCAGTTTGTTGGGCCTTCCGATCCGCGACGGCAACGCATCGGTGAGATCCTTGTAGGCGCTCATCATCTCGACCCGGGCAAGATAGATCGCCTGGCCCGGCAGGTTGGGCAGCGGCTGCTTCGAGTCGATCTGCGCGCGGCGCTGGCGCAGGATCGAGACGAAGGTCTTCAGGGCATTGTCGTAGGCCTCGCTTGCGGCGGATTGCGCGCTCGACAATGCGGTCGGCTCAGCAACGGCTCGAGATACGAAGCCACCGCCGACGGCCGAGGCGAGCAGCAGGCCGATAGAGAGCGCTGCTGCACGCGCAGCGGCAGATGGGCTGATCGCCATGACGGCTTGCCTGTGCGTCGCCGAATCCTTGCGACCCGGATCGTAGACGACGAACGCTTCGACGGCGAGGCCGAAGCCGGCAATTCGTCAGAGCCCGTTGCGCAGCGCGGCCTCGAGCGTCTCGCTCGAACACGGCTTGGTCAGCCGCGGCTTGCCGGCGAGCGAGTCCGGCAGCCTGACATCGGCGCCATAACCCGTGATGAACGCGAACGGCACCTCCAGCGCATCGAGCCGCTCGGCGATCGCGAACGTCTTCTCGCCCCCGACCAGGCCGACGTCGAGCAGGGCGAAATCCGGCGGACGTTCAGCAATCAGTTCGAGCGCGCGCGCGACATTCGCGGCGGTCCGCACCGTGCGGACGCCGAAGCCCAGGATGGTGTCCTCGAAATAGAGCGCGATGATCGGATCGTCCTCGACGACCAGAACGTCGCCGGGCATGGCATTGGGAGCGCAGTCCATGGCTCGGTGTCCATTTCTTCAATGATGGATGAGAGGCCGGATCGATCCGGCCGGATGGCCCGCGACCGGCGCCCGAAGGCGCGCCGGCTGTTCCCAATATGAAACCCATCACATCGCGCGCGGTCGCGTCTGTTCACTAGTGAACATAAATACGGGAACTTTTTCAGTATGGTCCGCGTTGGGCTGGCAGGATTTTCCAATGATTACAAAACCGACTGATTTGGCCGGGGCGAACGACCGGCCGTTCAATAATCTTTTGCGCCGGCTCAATGCCGTCGACTACGAGCTGATCGCGCCGCATCTTGCGCTGGTCGAAGCTAATGCCGGCGATCTGCTCTATAATCCCGGCGACGATGTCCAGACCGTGCATTTCCCGTGCGGACCGAGCCTTGCGTCCTACATGGTGCCGAACGAAGACGGACGCGATGTCGAGACCATCCTGGTCGGCCGCGAGGGCGCAGTCGGCGGCATCGTCAGCCAGGGATTCCTGCCGGCCTATACCCGCATCACCGTCAAGTTCGGCGGACCCTTCGCGCGGCTGCCGATCAGCAAGCTCGACGCCGCCAAGCTGAAATCGATCTCGGTGCGCAACATCTTCGCGCGCTATGCCGACTGCATGCTGGCGCAGATCTTCCAGTCGACCGCCTGCAACGCGATCCACTCGATCGAGCAGCGCGCCGCGAAATGGATCATCTCGGCGATCGAGCGCACCAACGGCAACGGCGTGGTGCCGCTCACCCATGAGCAGCTCTCGACCCTGCTCGGCGTCGGTCGCAGCTACACCAGCCGGGTGATCCAGAACTTCAAGGCGGAGGGCGTGCTGGACACCCGCCGCGGCGCGATCGTGATCCGCGATCCGGACAAGCTCCGGCTGCGCTCCTGCCAATGCAACGAGGCGGTGAAGGATCACTTCGAGGAAGTGCTGCGCGGGGTCTATCCGAGCGAGGACAACCCGGCGAATTAGTCCCACTTACCTCTCCCCGCTCTTTGCGGGGAGAGGTCGGATCGCTCTGGCGATCCGGGTGAGGGGCGAGGCACACTGCTCAACAAGCTGCGAGGTGCTCGCCGGATGGATGCCCCTCACCCCAACCCTCTCCCCGTAAGAACAGGGAGAGGGAGCATAGCTATCGCAGGCCGCGAAAATCACGCTACACTCGCCTGATGAGCGGGGCTGAACTTCACGCCGTCTTCGACGTCGCTGCATGGTGCGCGGCGGCAGCCGCGATGTGGTGGCTGTCGCGCCAGCGCGGGCTGCAATTCGCCCGGCAATCGTTCGAGCTGCCCTACATCGCGGCGCTGGTGTTCGGTGCCGGCATCGGCGCCTACATCTTCGGCACGCTGAACCTGTGGTTCTCCGGCATGCCCGGCATCGCCCGCTCGGTCGAGGGCGCGCTGGCCGGCGGCATCGTCGCGATCGAGCTCTACAAATGGCTGCACGGCATGACGCTGCGCACCGGGGCGCGCTTCGCGCTGCCGCTTGCGATCGGCGTCGCGGTCGGCCGGCTCGGCTGCTATTTCGCGGGGCTCGAGGACTTCACCTACGGCACGCCGACCACGCTGCCCTGGGGCCATAATTTCGGCGACGGCGTGCTGCGCCATCCGGTGCAGCTCTATGAAAGCCTGGCGATGGCCGCGTTCGCGGTCTTCTATGTGTGGGCCGTATTGAACCGCAACGCCGCTGTCATCACCAATGGATTCTACCTCGTGCTGTTCTACTACGGGCTGCAGCGCTTCCTGTGGGAGTTCATCAAGCCCTATGGCGCACTGATCGGCCCGTTCTCGCTGTTCCACGTGCTATCGCTGTTTGTCATGATTTATGCCGCCGTCATGCTGGCGACGGCACCAGATGTGAGTTTGAAGCATGAACGCGCCGCTGCGTAAGGCACGCCCCTACATCTTCTGGGGCCAGACCCAGTCGCTCTGCGAAACCTGCCTGACCCTGGTGCCGACCAAGATCCAGATATCAGGCAACGAGGTCTGGTATGAGAAGCGTTGCAAGCAGCACGGCGTGCAGTCGACGCTGGTCTCGACTGATTCGGCCTATTGGCGGCTGTGCAAGGACTTCATCAAGCCGGGCGACCGGCCGCTCGCCTTCCAGCGCCACACCGAATTCGGCTGCCCCTATGATTGCGGGCTGTGCCCGGACCACGAGCAGCATTCCTGCCTGGCGCTGATCGAGATCACCGAGCACTGCAACCTGACCTGCCCGGTGTGCTTTGCGAATTCCTCGCCGGCACGCTCAAGCTTCACGCCGCTGGCGAAGATCGAGAAGATGCTGGACGCGCTGGTGGCAAGCGAGGGCGAACCTGATCTGGTGCAGATCTCCGGCGGCGAGCCGACGCTGCACCCGGACTTCTTCGCGATCCTGGATGCGGTGCGCGCCCGCCCGATCCGCCATGTCATGATCAACACCAACGGCCTCAGGATCGCACGCGAGCCCGATTTCGTGGCCAAGCTCGCCGAGAACAAGCGCGGGCTGGAGGTCTATCTGCAATTCGATTCGCTGAAGCGCGAGGCTCTGGTCAATCTGCGCGGCGCGGACTTGCGAAAAATCCGCCAGCAGGCGCTGGAGAATCTCGAGCGCGAAGGCATCTCGACCACGCTGGTCGCCACCATCAAGCGCGGCGTCAATGATGCCGAGATCGGCGACATCGTCCGCCATGCGCTGAGCTGGAAATGCGTCCGCGGCGTCACCTTGCAACCGGTGCAGGACGCCGGCCGCAACGAGGATTTCAACAAGGACACCGACCGCATCATGCTGTCGGAGATCCGAAAGCGGGTGATCGACACCGGGGTGTTCGGCGCCAACGACATGATCCCGCTGCCCTGCAACCCCGAGAGCATCTCGATCGGCTACGGTCTGCGCAACGGCGACAAGGTGCTGCCGCTGACCTCGCTGATCCCGCAGGATCAGCTGATCGCCGTGATGCCCAACACGATCAGTCCGGAGAAATATCCGGTGTTGCGGGAGAAGTTCGTCGATTTGTTCTCGCTGTCGTCGGGACCGCTCAACACAAGCGAGCGTGTTTGCGAGCTGCTGTGCTGCCTGCCGAGCTTCGAGGTGCCTGAGGGCCTCAGCTACGAGAACGTGTTCCGCGTCACCATCGTGCAATTCCTCGATCGCTTCAATTTCTGCGTCGGCAACGTCAAGCGAAGCTGCATCCACTTCGTCACCGAGAGCGGCGCGATCATCCCGTTCGACACCTACAACCTGTTCTACCGCAATGGGCTGATCGACGGCATCCGCGCCGCGCTGGCCGGGCAGACCTATCGCGAAACACGGCAGAGCGAGCAGGTGCCGCGATGAGCGAGGCCAATCCACCGCCGCTCCCGCCTGCGCCGCCGGAGCTGCCCTATCAATACGTCCCGCCGGCGCAGCCGCCACGCAGCGGCTGCGCGACCGCCTTTATGGCGCTGTTCGGGGTGTTCCTGCTGCTGCCCGGGCTCTGTGCCCTGCTGTTCGGGTTCGGCGGCATGAACTGGTCGCGGCCCGATCCCTCGATCTTCTTTCTGATCCTGCTCGGGCTGGCGGTCTGCTTTGCCGGCGTGATGCTGATCCGCGCCGCGATCAAGGGGAGCCCATGAGCAATCTGGACCAACCGTCGTCGACAGAACCGCCGCGGCAGGAACCACGGTTGCCGCCCGGCTGCATGATCTTCATGCTGATCGTGGGGGTGCTGCTGCTGATCCCGGGCGCCCTCTGCGTGGTCCTCAATGTCACTTTGGGTGGGTCAAACGACCCGCTCACGGGGGTCTCGGTGCTGGTTGCGTTTGTTGGACTCGGGCTGATCGTGTTCGCCCGGGCGCAGAAACGGGGCTGAATCGACCCAGAAAAGCCCCTTAAGGCCGGCTTCCGGAACCAAAATCAGCCCTCCAAACCACCAACAAATCATTGTTTTTTGGCGTTTTCTGACTATATTGCGCCGCAACGCGCAAGGTGCCCGGTCCTTAAGACCGGGCTTCCTTTTTGGGGTGATGCGTCCCCGTCAAATTTCTTGGGTATGAGCGTGATCCGGGCCCCGATGGGGCCACGCGAGCGAGCGGCCGGCCAAATCGGTCCGGCGAGATCGCGCATCTGACCATTGCACGACCAGAAGAAGAGCCATGAACCTTCGCAACGTCGCCATCATCGCCCACGTCGACCACGGCAAGACCACCCTCGTCGACCGCCTGCTGCAGCAATCCGGCACTTTCCGCGAGAACCAGAAGGTCACCGAACGCGCCATGGACTCCAACGACCTGGAGCGCGAGCGCGGCATCACCATTCTGGCCAAGGCCGCCTCGGTGCAGTGGAAGGACATTCGCGTCAACATCGTCGACACCCCAGGCCACGCCGATTTCGGCGGTGAGGTCGAGCGCATCCTCAACATGGTTGATGGCGCACTGGTGCTGGTCGACGCCGCCGAGGGTCCGCTGCCGCAGACCAAGTTCGTGGTGTCGAAGGCGCTCAAGATCGGCCTGAAGCCGATCGTCGTGATCAACAAGGTCGACCGTCCGGACGCCCGCCCGACCGAAGTCATCAACGAGGTGTTCGACCTGTTCGCGGCGCTCGATGCCTCTGAGGAGCAGCTCGACTTCCCGATCCTGTACGGGTCGGCCAAGCAGGGCTGGATGGCGGAGAGCCCGGAGGGCCCGAAGGACCTCGGCATGCAGCCGCTGTTCGACTTGATCGTGCGCCATGTCGAGCCGCCGAAGGTCGAGCAAGGTCCGTTCCGCATGATCGGCACCATCCTCGAGGCCAATCCCTATCTCGGCCGCATCATCACCGGGCGGATCTCCTCCGGCTCGATCAAGCCGAACCAGCAGGTCAAGGTGCTGGGCGCCGACGGCAAGCTGATCGAGAGCGGCCGCCTGACCAAGATCCTCGCCTTCCGCGGCCTCGAGCGCACCCCGCTCGAAGAGGCCGAGGCCGGCGACATCGTCGCGATCGCGGGCTTGACCAAGGGCACCGTCGCCGACACCTTCTGCGACCCCTCGGTCGAGACGCCGCTGCCGGCGCAGCCGATCGATCCGCCGACGGTCTCGATGTCGTTCATCGTCAACAACTCGCCGCTCGCCGGCACCGAAGGCGACAAGGTGACCTCGCGCATGATCCGCGACCGCCTGCTGCGCGAGGCCGAAGGCAATGTCGCGCTGCGCGTCGTCGAGGCCGCTGACAAGGATTCCATGGAAGTCTCCGGCCGCGGCGAATTGCAGCTCGCTATCCTGATCGAGACCATGCGCCGCGAGGGTTTCGAGCTCTCGGTGTCGCGCCCGCGCGTCGTGCTGCAGAAGGACGAGGCGACCGGCGGCTGGCAGGAGCCGATCGAGGAGGTCGTGATCGACGTCGACGAGGAGCATTCCGGCGTCGTCGTGCAGAAGATGAGCGAGCGCAAGGCCGAGATGATCGAGATGCGCCCGTCCGGCGGCAACCGCCTGCGGCTGGTGTTCTACGCGCCGACCCGCGGCCTGATCGGCTACCAGGGCGAACTGCTCACCGACACCCGCGGCACCGCGATCATGAACCGCATCTTCCACGGCTATGCCGCCTACAAGGGCGAGATCCAGGGCCGCCGCAACGGCGTCCTGATCTCCAACGACCAGGGCGAAGCGGTGGCCTATGCGATGTTCAAGCTGGAAGACCGCGGCCCGATGATGATCGAGCCGGGCTGGAAGGTCTACAAGGGCATGATCGTCGGCGAGCACACCCGCGACAATGATCTCGAGATCAACGTGCTGAAGGGCAAGCAGCTCACCAACATCCGCACCACCTCGAAGGACGAAGCGGTGCGCCTGACCCCGCCGATCCGCATGACCCTGGAAAAGGCGCTGGCCTATATCGAGGACGACGAGCTCGTCGAGGTGACGCCGAAGTCGATCCGGCTGCGCAAGAAGCACCTCGACCCGAACGACCGCAAGCGCGCCGAGAAGGCCAAGGAAGCGGTGGCGTAAGCGGTCCCACATAGAAACTGTCATGCCCCGGCTCGACCGGGGCATCCAGTACGCCGCGGCTCCTCAGTAAAATCACAGCTGCCTCTGGAATACTGGATCGCTCGCATACGCGGGTGATGACAGTCATGCGCGCGGCGGCTTCAGGCCTGGCGGCGAACGTGCTAGAGCCGGGACATGAGTTCTCTTCCCTCCACGGTCGATGTCGCCATCATCGGCGCCGGCGCTGCGGGCCTCGGCGCCGCGCATGCGCTGCAGGGCACCGGCCTGTCCAGCATCGTGCTGGAAGCCCGCGATCGCCTCGGCGGCCGCGCGCATACCATCCAGGCTGCGCCTGACGTGGTGTTCGACGTCGGCTGCGGCTGGCTGCACTCGGCCGACCAGAACAGCTTTGTCGGCATCGCCCAGCAACTCGGCTTCGAGCTCAACAAGGACCTGCCGCCGTGGCGCGAGCGCGCCTATGGCAAGGCGTTCCCGCAGGCCGACCGCGATGCGTTCACGCTCGCGCTCGACCAGTTCTACGATCGCCTCGAACAAGCCGCGCGCGACGGCAAGGATGGTTCCGCCGATCGCTATCTCGAACCCGGCAACCGCTGGAACCCGATGATCGATGCGATCTCGACCTATGTGAACGGCTGCGAGCTCGATCAGGTCTCGATCCTCGACGTCGACGCCTATGAAGACACCGACATCAATTGGCGGGTGCGGCGCGGCTATGGCGCTTTGGTCGCGGCCTACGGCGAACAGGTGCCGGTCGCACTGAACTGCGAGGTCCGGTTGATCGATCACACAGGCCCGCGCGTCCGCATTGAGACCACGCGCGGCACGCTTGAGGCGGACAAGGTGATCGTCACCGTGCCGACCAATTTGATCGCCGACGAGGCGATCCGCTTCTCGCCCGCGCTCCCGGACAAGCGCGATGCCGCGCGCGGGCTGCCGCTCGGGCTCGCCGACAAGGTGACCTTGGCGCTCGCCGAACCCGAGGCGCTGCCGAAGGAAGGCAATCTGCGCGGCGCCACCATGCGCACAGAGATGGGCACCTATCACATCCGCCCGTTCGGCCAGCCCTGCATCGAAGGCTTCTTCGGCGGCCGCTTTGCGCAAGCGCTCGAAGATGCCGGCAACGGCGCCATCGCCGCGCACAGCATCGACGAGATCGTCTCCTTCCTCGGCAATGATTTCCGCCGCAAGCTGAAGCCGCTCAGCGAATCCCGCTGGGCCCACGACCGGTTCGCCCGCGGCTCCTACTCGCATGCGCTGCCCGGCTACGCCGACAAGCGCGCCGTGCTCGCCGCCCCGGTCGACGGCCGGCTGTTCTTTGCGGGAGAGGCGACGTCGCCGCATTTCTTCTCGACCGCGCATGGCGCACGGGATTCGGGGGAGCGGGCGGCGAAGGAAGTCCTGGCGGCTGTGCCGCGCAAATAGCCGCATCGTCATTGCGAGCGAAGCGAAGCAATCCATCGGGCGGCATAACGGAGGCATGGATTGCTTCGTCGCTTCGCTCCTCGCAATGACGGCAGATGTTACTCCAGCACCCTCGCCCGCATATCGGCGTCGGGGACAAAACACGTCTCGTATTTCCCGAAGATGCGATAGCGGTTGCGCGCGATGGTGCTGTACACTGCGTCGCGCAGCGGCTTGGGCACCGTAAACAGCGCGCGGGTCCAGCTCCAGCCAGGCAGATGGCTCAGTACCGTCAGCGCCGCGTCGGACTTCATCCAGGCGACGCCGCCATGGATCACGGCATTGGTGTCGGGATCGTCGGGGTCGATGCCGAAGGTTTTGGCGAGCCGCGTGCCGTAGGCGGACTGGATCGGCGTGAAGCGGAAGCGCCTCTCGGTATCGCGCGAGACGACGAAGCGGACCCAACGCGAGCAGAAGATGCAGACGCCGTCGTAGAGGATCACGTCGTCGTTGGGCCAGCTCTTCATCGGTTATCCAACGTCAGCAGCGCCACCAGCATCAGCACGATCGCGGGGCCGGTCTTCACCAGTGCGCCGAGCGGCTCGATCCAGAGATCGGGCGTCAGGATCGCCGATCCCGCCATGTAGCCGAGCGAGGCGACGATGCCGGCAACGAGGCCGAATGCCGCGGTGCGGCGGATCGCGATCAGCACGCCGATGCTCATGTCCATCAGGCTGGTCAGCACCGTCACCGGCCCGACCAGAGCGGGTGGAAAATGATGTGCGCTCAAAATCCCGGCGGCGGCGTCATAGGAGATGACAAGCGCGATGAAGCCGGACGCCACCCAGAACAGCACCAGGCTGGCGAAGATCAGCGCCTTGATCAGGAACAGCCGCGCAAACCATTTGTCCTGGATCGTCGCGGGACGCCCGCCGACGGCTTGCGCGATCGTCCTCGGCACGATGCCGGTCGCCTGCATCCAGGCTGAGGGATCGCCGGTGACGCCGCGGCGCAGCTCGGCGATCGCAGTGGTCCGCAGCGGCGGCATCCAGCCGAGGCGGCTGACGAGATCGCCGAGGCGAGCACCGAGATCAATCAAGAAGGACGGCGAGGCGATGCGGACATGCTTCGCCGTGCCGAACGTCCCTCGGAATTGGGCGATGACGCCGCCGAGCGAGACCGGCTGAGGCTGCATCAAGTCCCACGCCACCGATCGCACCGCTTCATCGCCGACGTCGCGCACTGCGAGCCAGGCGATCGTGGCCGCGATATCCTCGACCGCGACCGGCTGGAACGGCGTCGCCGCCTCATCGGCCGGCAACTCGACCGGCAGCGCCGCCAGCGCGCGCAGCATGGCGCTGCCGCCATAGGCCGATGGCGCGATGACAAAGCCCGGTCGCAGGATCGCGTGCGCGATCCCTGATGCCGCAATCAGCCGCTCGGCCTCGCGCTTGGTGGTGCTGAAGGCGGTGCGGTCCTGATCGGCCGTGCCGGGAATCGAAATATGCACGAGACGGATCGCGCGATGGCTGTCGCGGACTGCTTGCAGCAGCCGCGCGACGAAATCGCGATGCACCGCGCGCGTGTCACTGCCCGGCCCGTCCTGCAGCACGCCGAGGCAATTCACGACAACGTCGACCTCATGCGTGCGAACAAGCTGCGTCAGCGCCGCGGCATCCAGCGACATCACAGGCAGCTCGAGATCGGCCGCGCTCATCTTTTGCGCCGGCGTGAAATGCCGCGCGATCCCGATCACGTGAAAGCCGCGCGCCCTCAGATCGTGGGTGATGGCACGTCCGATCAGGCCCGACGCGCCGAGCACGAGGATGTTGTGTGATGCATCGTCACTCATAGAAGACGGATCATGCTTCAAAATGGTTTCGCGATCATCAGCCACAGGATGATCATCACCGAGCCGAAGCCGGGAATGCCGAACAGGAACCAGCGGCGAAACAACGCATGGTAGCGCGGCGGCAGCGGCAGACCTTTTTCGACGGCGGCCTGCGCGAGGTCGCGCATCTCCATCTGCATGAAGATGACGGGAATCCAGAACGCGCCGGCCAGGGCGTAGAGCGCAAGCGATACCAACAGCCAGCGTTCGGTGATCCCGGTTGCCGACAGCAGCATCAGCAGTCCGCCGCTCACCGGCTGCAGCAGCACGGCGCTCAGCGTGAAGATCATGTCTGCGATCACGACGGTCGCCGCCGTGCGTGCGATGAACGCTGCATCCTGCGTGCGATGCGCCGCCAGCATGAAGAAGGCGATGCCGGTCCCGGTGCCGAGGATCACGATGGCGCCGAGCACATGCAGATATTTGATCAGGAAGTAGAGCGTCATCGCAGTCCGCTCGGGCCGATTAATACCGCTGCTGCCTTAAGGCCGGCGCACGCGAAAATCCACTGCGGCGGCGCAGCGACCGCGCACGCGGGGTACCCACCTCGCGCCGGGATCGCGCGCCAAATCCTGCCGGCGAATCAGCCCCGAACGAGCATCTTTCAGCGCGACGGCAGTGTCATACTGCGCGCGCGATTCACGCTTTGCACAGGGCCGGGCCAGCGGTCGACCGCTTGAGCCCGGCATGTGTCCTTTTTCGGAACAAGTTTTCATCACACTGATGCAAAAAATCCACAGCTTAACCGATAATTAACGATGGACCTTGAAGGCGGCCCGCTGACTTGCTTTGATCGGATGCATGAGCACAACGCTGATCGAGGTCCGGCCGGCCAAAGCTGCAGACGCGGCTGCGGTGGCGTCTACCCATGACGAAGCCTGGCGCTCGGCGTATCAGGGAATCATCCCCGGCGCCGAACTCGAAAAGCTGATCAATCGCCGCGGCCCGCAATGGTGGGACAGCGCCATCCGCAAGGGCAGCCGCGTCAGCGTGCTGGTGTTCGGCGACCGCATCGCGGGCTACGCCAATTACGGCCGCAACCGCGCCCGCAGCCTGCACTTCGAAGGCGAGATCTACGAGCTCTATCTGCGGCCGGAATTCCAGGGCCTCGGCTTCGGCCGTCGCCTGTTTGCCTCCGCCCGCCGTGACCTCCTGCAGAGCGGCCTGAAGAGCATGGTGATCTGGGCGCTCTCGGATAACGAGCCGGCGACCGAGTTCTACCGCGCGCTGGGCGGACGGATGGTGGCGCGCTCCTCGGAGCGGTTCGGGCCGAAGTCGCTCGACAAGGTCGCTTTCGCCTGGGCGAACTGAAAATCATGCTTCTCTCGCAGCTGCAGCAAGGCTAAACCAGCCTGAGCGCTTGCGCGCGACGGCCAGCCCGGCTCCCAAGGCCGGGCCTGATGTTGTTCGCGGCCCGGCGGCGCCAACAAAAAATCACATCGTTTCTCAACTTCCAAAGGCCACGCGGAGCAATCCATGCGTATCGACGCCATATCGATCGGAAAAAATCCGCCCCACGACGTCAACGTCATCATCGAGGTTGCCGTCGGCGGCGAGCCCATCAAGTACGAGATGGACAAGGAGGCCGGCACGCTCGTGGTGGACCGCTTCCTGTACACGCCGATGCGCTATCCCGGCAATTACGGCTTCATCCCGCACACCCTGTCCGGCGACGGCGATCCCTGCGACGTGCTGATCGTCAACACCCGCGCGATCGTGCCGGGCGCGGTGATGAGTGTCCGTGTGGTCGGCGTGCTCTTGATGGAGGACGAGGCCGGCGGCGACGAGAAGATCATCGCGGTGCCGTCGTCGAAGCTGACCCAGCGCTACGACAAGGTGCATAATTACAGCGACCTGCCCGACATCACGCTGCAGCAGATCCAGCACTTCTTCGAGCACTACAAGGATCTCGAGAAGGGCAAGTGGGTGAAGGTGCTGCGCTGGGGCGACGCCGACGAAGCCCGCAAGCTGATCCTCGAAGGCATCGAGCGCGCGAAGAAGAAGTGACCTACCTCGCCCCGCTTGCGGGGAGAGGTCGGATCGCATCGACAGATGCGATCCGGGTGAGGGGGTACAGGTCCGTCCACCTTCAACACTCGTAGAGAGAGCCCCTCACCCCAACCCTCTCCCCGCAAGAGCGGGGCGAGGGAGCAACTCACACCGCCGGCGCCGGCAGGCCGGCAATCGCGCAGGCGGCGCGCAGCGTGTTGACCAGGAGGCACGCTACCGTCATCTGCCCGACGCCGCCGGGCACCGGCGTGATGGCACCGGCGACATCAAGCGCTTCCTGGAATGCGACGTCGCCGACCAGCTTCGGCTTGCCGCCGGGAACCGGAATCCGGTTGATGCCGACATCGACCACGGTCGCACCCGGCTTCAGCCAGTCGCCACGCACCATCTCGGGGCGGCCGACCGCGGCATAGACCAGATCGGCCTGGGCGCAGAGCTTTGGCAGATCGCGCGAGCGCGAATGCGCGATCGTCACCGTGGCGTTCTCGTTCAACAGCAGTTGCACCAGCGGACGGCCGACCAGATTGGAGCGGCCGATCACGATCGCGTTCATGCCCTCGAGCGAGGCGTGCACGCTCCTGGTCAGGATGATGCAGCCGAGCGGCGTGCAGGGCGACAGCGCCGCGAGGCCGCCGGCGAGCCGGCCGGCATTGTTCGGATGCAGACCATCGACATCCTTGGCCGGGTCGATCGCATTGATGATGGTCTCGGTGTGCAGTGCTTTCGGCAGCGGCAGCTGCACCAGGATGCCGTGGACCATGGGATCGCGGTTGAGCCGCGCGATCAGCGCCAGCAGATCGGCCTGCGAAACGTCCTCGGGCAGCTTGTGCTCGAACGACGCCATGCCGGCGGCCTGGGTCTGGGTGTGCTTGCTGCGCACATAGACTTCGCTCGCGGGATCGTGGCCGACCAGCACGACGGCGAGGCCCGGCGTGAGCGCATGGTCGCGCTTGACGCGGGCGACCTCGTCGGCGACGCGGGCGCGAAGCTCGGCGGCGATGGCTTTTCCGTCGATGATGCGGGCAGTCATGTCAGTCCTTCGTGTCTCGGTTCGGCCCGGCCGCAGTCAATTTCCTCAAGATGTCGCCGAGCTGCCGCGGATCGCCGTCGACCGCCACCTGCTTCAGCCGCGAGGTGGCGCCCGACAGCAGCTTCACCCTGGCCTTGGGCACGCCGAGCGCCTTGGCCAACAACTCGGTCACCGCCCGGTTGGCCTCGCCGCCCTCGGCGATGGCGCGGACCCGCACCTTCACCACCGAGCGGCCGTTGGCCAGCGTCTCGATCCCGTCGATGCCGTCGCGCCCCCCGCGCGGCGTCACGCGCAAGGCGATGCTGATGCCCTCGGTGGAATAGCGCCAAGGATCCATTGCCAAGGCTCCATCAGCAGAGGTCCATCGCCAAGGATCAGATCACGTTGGGATAGATGTAATAGGCGATCACCCGCTGGATGAACATGATGATCAGGATCACGATGATCGGCGAGATATCGAGACCGCCCAGATTCGGCATCACGTTGCGAATTGGCCGCAGCACCGGCTCGGTGATCCGGTAGAGGAACTCGGCCACCGCGGAGACGAACTGGTTGCGCGTATTGACCACGTTGAAGGCGACCAGCCAGGACAGGATGGCCGAGGCGATCAGGAGCCAGACATAGAGGTCGAGGACGATGATGACGATGTCGAGAACAGCGCGCATATGATGGGAGCTCGCGGGTGGGACGACCAGGTAAAGCGCAAACAAACCGGACTGAACCGCCAGCGCGCTTCTTGTTTGAGCAGGATCTTCTCGGAAAACCGCTACGTACTTTTCGCTAGCGCGGCCGACCGGGTCCGGATCATGCACTAAATATCGGTTCATCCCCCCGCAAACAAGGGAAGTTCCGGGCGGGAAAGGCCGAAAACCGCCGTTTCACCGTTCTTGACTTGGCCTTGGGTGGGACTGTAAATGGCGCCCGACTGACGGTCGGGATACTCAGCAACACCCGGCCGCGATGGGGCCATAGCTCAGCTGGGAGAGCGCGTCGTTCGCAATGACGAGGTCGGCGGTTCGATCCCGCCTGGCTCCACCAGCCTTCGCTCGCTTCGCGAGCTTCGGCTAGGCAAGCCCGGAAAGTCCATCGTAGCGAAGTGAGCGAAGGCTGCCACGCCCATAGCCCGAAGGGCGACGGCGGGCCGGTTTAGCAAACTCCGCCCTCGGTTCGTGCTAACCCCCTCACGTCCCCGTAAACCGCGGCGGCCGCTTCTCCACAAAGCTCGCGACGCCTTCCCGGAAATCATTGCCCTTCAGCGCGATCTGCATCTCGCGGTTGGCGTCGATGGTGGCTTCGGCGAGCGTCTGGAACGGCACGTCGTAGACTTGGCGCTTGATGACAGCGATCGCGCTCGGCGAGACGAAGTCGGCGAGGTCGCGGGCATAGGCATAGGTGTCCTCGCGCAGCTTGTCCGGCGCAGAGAGCCGGTTGACGAGACCGATGCGCAGCGCCTCCGCGGCCGACACCCGCCGCGCCGACATCAACAGGTCGAGCGCGTTGGCGTGACCGACGATGCGCGGCAGCATCCAGCTGATGCCGTGCTCGGCGATCAGGCCACGCCGCGCGAAAGCGGTGGTGAACACGGCGCTGTCGGCCGCGAAGCGCAGATCGCAATACAGCGCGTGGACCAGGCCGATGCCGGCAGTGGCGCCATTGAGCATCGCGATCACGGGCTTCTTGATCGCGGGGTAGTAGGCGTAGCGCGTCTGCCAGTCGGCGCGGCGGTTCATGTCGAACGGGATGCTCTCGCCGCGCCTGACCTCGTTGGGATCGATGCCCTGCAACGCTTCCATGTCGGCGCCGGCGCAGAAGCCTCGGCCCGCGCCGGTCAGTACGATGACGCGAACATTGTCGTCGTTGGCTGCCGCCTCCATCGCGTGGCGCACGTCGCGCTCCATGATCGCGGTCCACGCATTCATGCGGTCGGGACGATTGAGCGTGATGGTCGCGATCCGGTCGCTGACCTCATAGAGGATGTGCTGGTAGCCCACGGCGATCTCCCTGTGCCTTGTTGTTATTGATAGGCGCGGCGCCACGGCCTGCGCGCGGCAGGTAACACTAGCACATCCATCACGATGAAAAGGCGGCGCGAAATTCCGCGCTGCGGCTATTCCGCGGCCTGTAGCATCACCGGCTGCGGCACGCGCGCGATCCAGCCGTCGATGAAATGCGTCAGCCAGGCGCGCTCGGCGGCATCGTGAACGGCGCGCTCGGCGAAGTGCTGATGACGAGGCTGTGCCCCCGGCGAATCCATCCGTGCACACCCGCGCGCGGTCCAGCGATGCATCATCGCGTAGGTGACGTCGGGATGGAATTGCAGGCCGAACGCATTGCCGAACTGGAACGCCTGGACCGGGAAATCATCGCCCGCCGCGAGCAGGTCTGCGCCGGCCGGCAATTGAAAGCCCTCGCCATGCCAGTGATAGACGCGCGCCGGCCAGTCCGGGCAGAGTGCGCGCCCCGCTGCCGTCGGCCTGACCGGGTAATAGCCGACCTCGACACGACCTTGCGGATGCGGTGCGACCTTGGCGCCGAGCTGCCGCGCCAGCATCTGCCCACCGAGGCAGATGCCGAGGAACGGGCGCTGCTCGCGCAAGGGAACGGCGATCCAGTCGATCTCACGCCGCACATAGTCGTCGGGATCGTTGGCGCTCATCGGGCCGCCGAAGATCACGGCGCCGGCATGCGCCTCGAGCGTCTCGGGCAGCGCATCGCCGAAGCGCGGGCGGCGGATGTCGAGGGGGTAGCCCAGCGCACGCAGCGCGTTGCCGATCCGGCCGGGGGTCGACGTCTCCTGATGCAGCACGATCAGCACCGGCCGCAGCGGGGTCCGATCTGCGATCTGATCCTTGAGCGTGACCGCAGCCGGCCTTCGGCTTGCGAAGGGCACCACGACACGGGTTTGGTCAGACCGGAACGACATCGCCTCCGACTTGGCCTCGAACTTGAAGGTTTGGCCTCTGCTCAAAGTTTCGGCACGTAAGGCACGATCATAGCTAAGTGGTCGTTAACATCGTGTGAGTTTGCGCACACCCAGGCGAAGCAAATCGCGGGCCAGAAACAGGCTTAACGGCGATGAATCGGCGCGTTAGCGCTTGCGGAGCTGGAAACCGCCGACCGCGGTCAGGATGAAGGAGCGCGGGAATAGCCGGAGCAGGAACGGCACCAGCTTGATGAAGGCGCCGGGCAGCACCGCGCGCTTGTTGGCCATCAGGCCGCGATAGGCCTGACGGGCGACCTCATCAGGCGCGACGTTGAGGATGGCCGAATCGAAGCCGGGGGCAAAGCCGGCGCGATCCTGGAATTCGGAGGGCACGGGACCCGGGCAAACCACGGTGACGCGCACGCCTTTCGGCGCCAGCTCGCAACGCAGCGCCTCGGAGAACGAGAGCACATAGGCCTTGCTGGCGTAGTACACAGCCATGCCGGGCCCCGGCAGGAATCCGGCGATCGAGCCGAGATTGAGGATGCCGCCGCGGTTGCGGATCAGCTGATCGGCAAAGCGCAGCGTCAGGTCGGTCAGCGCGCGGATATTGACGTTGATCACGTCGAGCTGTTCGGCACGATCGCGCTCGACGGCGAGGCCGAACAGGCCGAAACCGGCATTGTTGACGAGATATTCGACCTCGACCCCAGCCTCGGCCAGGGCCGCGGCGATCTTATCACCCGCATCGGTCTGCTGGAGGTCGCAGGGAATCACGATCGGCGCCGCGCCGGCCGCCGCACCTGGCTTGGCCCCGAGTTCGTCGGCGAGCGCCTTCAGGCGATCGGCGCGCCGTGCCACCAGCGCCACGCGGTGACCATTCGATGCAAACACGCGCGCCAGTTCGGTGCCTATGCCCGCCGATGCCCCGGTTATCAGCGTCACACGCTCAGCCACGTTCAAACTCTTACTGCAAATTCTAGTGAGGTCCCCAACGGCGCGACGAGAGCATAGGCATGCGGTGTGACGCAAGACGCGTATGGGCTTGTGGATAGTTGTGGACCGCCGATTTGGCGATGAAATCGCCAGATTTTCAGTCGTATCGCCCCACAATCGCTGCGGAAATTAAAGTTTCTTAAAGTTTCGTCATCCGCGAGGCCGGCGATGGTGCTTCCGCTTGCGCCTGCGACCGTGTCAGATCGCCGCGTCCGCGGTGCCCCATGGGCCCTTTGGCAGCGCTGCCTGCTTCTCGGCGACCCGGTGCTTGAGGTCGATGCGGTCGCGCGAGGAGATGCCGAGCAGATCGGCCGCGCGCCAGACCACATTGTCCTCGAACTCGCTGACCTGGCCGTCGGCATAGACCAGCTCCCACATCATCTCGACGATGCGCAGCCGTCCCTCCTCGTTCACCGAGCGCATGATCACACTGGTAAAGTGATAGAGATCTACGGCCTCACCCTCGACGCGCATGGCGGAGGTGATCAGCTTGTCGGCGGTGCCGGGATCGAGCTGGAAACGGCTCTCGATCAGGCTGTGCAGCTTGAGCTTTTCGGCAGGCGTCGGCTCGCCGTCGAGCGAGACGACGTGCACCAGTAGCGCTGTCGCCGCCAGGCGATAGTCGCCGTCATTGAACGCGCGATCGGCCTGAGCATCGGGGGAGACGATATCGGCAATGAATTGTCGGAGTCCGTCGAGCATCGCTCTCTCTGCGCAATGAAGAAGTCTTCGATCGGAGCATGATCCGTCCGGAAAACCGCTACATACTTTTCCGGATCGTGCTCCAAAACCTATATGGCGTGGAAACAAAACCGGTGCAATCGCGCAGGTTCCCGCCGCGGCATTACGTTTCGGCAATATGACCGATTCCTCCGTCATTGCGGGGAGCGTAGCGAGGAAGCAATCCATGCCACCGCATATGCTGAGGTATGGATTGCTTCGCTCCGCTCGCAATGACGGTGCGAGATTGAAATACTACGGTATCTCGTACACCACGAGCTTGTCAGCAATGCCGCGCAGCGCCGCTTCCTTCTGGATCGGCTTGATCGCCGCGCGATCGAGGATCCCTGCGACTTCAACCGATTCCATCACCGGCTGGGTCAGATGGATTTCCTGCGACGTCGACAGGCTCTGCACCCTGGCGGCGATATTCACGGTCTGGCCGAAATAATCCTGCCGCTCGTTCAGCGTCACCGCGAGGCACGGCCCCTCATGGATGCCGATCTTGACGATCAGGTCTTCCTTGCCGCGCTCGGTGTTGAGCTGCTTCATCGCCGCCCGCATGCGCAGGCCCGCCGACAGAGCGTGCTCGGGCCGAATGAAGGTCGCCATCACGGCATCGCCGATCGTCTTCACAACGGCGCCGCGCTCGGAGGCGATGATCTCAAGCAGCGCGTGGAAATGCGCGCGCACCAGATCGAATGCGGCGAGATCGCCGACCCGCTCGTAGAGCGCGGTCGAACCCTTCAGATCGGTGAACAGGAAGGTCAGCGCGGTGATCTTCAGCCGCTGATCGCCGGTGAGGTTGTCGGCCTTGAACACATCGCGGAAGGTCTGGTTCGACAGCATCCGCTTCGCGGTGAGGATCGGCTTGCGCTTGCCAAGCAGCTTGTGCAGCGGATCGCCGGCGATCCACACCGAGGGCAGCACGCGGACATCGGCGTGATTCTCCAGCGAAAGCCGCAGGGGCCCCGGCCGCATCGTCGAGGTGCCGGTCGGCGCATGCGACTTGTTGAACGCGATCGAGAACTGCTGACGCTCGGCAGTCGGCTCGCCCTCGACGGCAAAGAAATGCGCCGAATGCGTCACCGGCTCGAACACGATGACGAACTGATTGGGCAGGTTGAGCGACAGGATCGCCTTTTCGCCGGGCGGCAGCTCGAGCCCCTCCAGCGTCACCTCGTTGATCAGCGTCGACACTGAACTCTCGTCGAACTCGATCCCCGAACTCCAGAACATCTGCCGGAAGTATTCCCAGATCGGCAGCGTGTTCGGATCGTGCGCAGCGATGTGGCGAACCCGCGGGCTGACGGTGAAGGCAACCTCGACCAGCTCGTCGACCGAGGCCTCGTAGCCGGCGGCGCACAGCGCGCAATTATAGTCATCGTGACGCAGCGACTTCAGCGTGGTGTGGGCGTCGAGCACGCCGCCGCAGCCCGGGCACAGCACGTTCCAGCTCATGTCGAACAGGCCGAGCCGGGAGGCATGCAGGAAACCGGAGATCACCTTCTCCTCGTCGAGGCCGGTGCGCCGCGAAAAATCCAGAGCGTTGATGCGATTGAGCTCGCGATCGTGACCATCGGCAATCAATTGCTGCATGGCATCGACGACGGCCGGATCGGTCGTCTGCCTGAGGACTGCGAAATGCGCCTGCGTATCGCTCATGGTGAGCCCCTAGAGCAGATCCGGAAAAGTGGAGACCTGTTTTCCGAAAAGATCATGCTGAATCAAGAAATGAGCATTGCGACACTATCGCGCAAGATCAGCGCGGCTTGATCGTAAAGGCCGGCGAGCGGTTCGGCTGCGTCGTCACCACGCCGATCGGCAGCACCGGTTCCTTGTCCGCCAGCGCGACGCGGAACGCGCCGATGATCTTCGCAAGCGCGAGCGTCGCCTCGACCAGCGCAAAATGCGCGCCGATGCAGACCCGCGCGCCGACGCCGAACGGCAGATAGGCGAAGCGATCCGGCGGCGTCCCCGTCATGAAACGCTGCGGCACGAACGCATTCGGATCGCGCCACAGTCTTTCATGCCGGTGCAGCAGCCACGGCGCGATCAGAATTACGTCATGCTTCCTGACCGGCCGGCCCGCAATGATATCGGGACCACCGGCCGCACGCGCGATTAAAAACGCTGGCGGATAAAGCCGCATGGTCTCGTCGACCACCGCGCGGGTGAATTTCAGCCGCTCGATGTCGAGCGCGCCATTCGTCGCCACCCTCCTGACTTCTGCCGCCAGCTGCTCCTGGGTCTCGGGGTCGAGCGCCAGCAGATAGAGCGCCCAGAACAGCGCGGTCGCAGTCGTCTCATGGCCGGCCAGGATCATGGTCGCGACCTGGTCGCCGAGCTGGGCATCGGTGAAGGCCTCACCGGTTTCCGGGTCTCGCGCGGCGCCCATCAGATCGAACAGGTCGCGGGCCGGTGCATTGTCATCCTTGCCGGCGGCACGGCGCTCAGCCATCAGCTGACCGACGAACGCAGTCCAGCGCTTGCGGAAGCGGGCGCGCCGGAAGTCCTGCGGGGTCGGCCAACCCAGCGGGAGTATCAGGTCCAGCATGTGCGGCCGTGCCAGCGTGTCGCCATACTCCATCACGAAATCGCGCAGCGCGGCGCCGTGGCGATCCATGCCGAACGAGAACATGGTGCGGCCGGCGATCTCCAGCGTCATGCGCTGCATTACCTCGCGCAGATCGACCGGGCCACCGCTCGCGGCCGTCAGCTTGGCGATGGTCTCGTCGACCGCCGCGATCATGTAGGGCTCGAGCGTGGTCACCGCGCGCGGCGTGAATGCCGGCGCCAGGGTGCGGCGCTGATGCTTCCACGCGCGGCCTTCGGCGATCAGCAGTCCCTCGCCCAGCATCGGGCGCAGCACGCGAAGGCCGGCCGGCGTGCGGGTGTAATTCTCGTAATTGTCGACCAGCACGTGGCGGATCGCATCAGGGGCGTTGAGGATGAAGCTTGAGCGGCCGAGAAAATGGCCTTGCACGATGTCATCCTGATAGGCGCGCTGGCCCCAGGTCTCGATCGGCGAGTTGCGCATCACCCGCATCCGCTGAAGCCCGGTCATGTCGTCGGGCGCGCGCGGCGGGGCGGGCGGGACCAGGGGGCGCCGCGTGACCGTGATATCGTAGACTTCGGCTATGCTCATGGTCCTCGCTTCCTGCCTCACGCAACAGCCGATCCGGCCATGCGATCCCGGCGCCATGAAGGCGCGCGGACCCTTTATAGGTCTTGCACAAGACCTAATAAGTCAGCTCGGCAACTGCAATCCGGTTCTCCGATGCCGGCCAGGCCCGCATCACAATGCGCTCCATGTTGAAGATTGCGGCGAGCGGACGGCCGATCTCGGCCGCGGTGAGCCGCAATGTCGTCACCGCATCGGTCGGCACGCCCGATTTGATGTCGGCCGGCTCCTTGCCGTCGAACAGCACGACATCGCGCGGTAATCCGAAATAGCCGCGCGGCCGCGACATCAGCACGATCGCGCCCGCACCGGCATCGGCGGGGCCGAGCGGCCGCGCCGCGCGCAGATGCACGATCTCGGAGGAGCGCGGAAACGGCGAACGATAGATGTGGGTCGTCACCGCATCGGGCGAGGTCAGCACGAATTCGAGCGGCCAGGACGGATCGACCTGCGCCGGCCCCCAGCGGCCGTCGGCGCCGGTCTGCGAGCTGTGCAGCGGGCCGCCGATCCGCTCGCCGGTCTCCGCCGCCACATGATAGATGTCGACCGTGGCGCCCGGCACCGGGCGGTTGGTCGGCACGCCGCCGGTTGTGCCGGTGACGAGGCCGCTCAACCTCACCGGCTGCTCCGGTGCGATCTCGATCCGCGACGGCTCGTGCCCCGCGATGAACTTGTAGATTTCGCGAAAGGCGCGCGGATGATAGGCGGTCTCGCGATGATCGACCGCGCCGAGCACCAGATTGGTCGCGCCCTTCAGCGCCGGACCATCTGACGTGACGTTGGTCGGCGTACCCGGCTTGCCGATGAAGCGGCCATCGGCTTGCGCATATTTGTCGAGACCATCGCTGCGCAAGGTCAGGAATGCGGTGCCCGCGGTCACCTCGCTGTCGCCCTCATTCAGCCCGCGCAGGAACGGGCCGCGACCGTTGAACTCGTTGCCGAGGCCGTCGTCCGACCCATAGACGCCGTGATTGGGCGTGCCGCACAGCACCGCGTGGCTGACGTCGCCGCCGCCACCGTTCTTGATGAAGTTGCGGATCGCATTGCCGCCGCGGGAATTGCCGACCAGCGCGATCCGCGCGGCGCCGGTGTTCTGCTTCAGTTCCCTGACCGCCTCGGCGAGCGCGCGGCGCTGATCCTCGGTCGAGGAGCGTCCCGCCTGCTCGACCTTGTCATCGGCGCGCGCCAGCGGATCGGCGAAATTGATCGCGGCCATGCGCTCGCGCGGCACGCCGTTGGTTTCCATCCGCCACAGCGTCGTCAGCCAGAGCGCGGCGTGGTCGCCATTGCCGTGCACGAACAGGATCGGCGGCGGAATCTCGGCGGCGGACGCCGGCTGGGCCAGCGCCGGGGTGGCGAGGCGGCCGGCCATCAGCGACAGCGCGCCGGTCCCTTGCAAAAATCTCCGCCGCGACAGCGCCATCGGTCCCCTTCCCCAATCCTTCCTCAGGTCTTTCAGGGCTTTAGCTGTGACCTACATCAGCGAAATATACCGTAATCGCTGGACAGGACACGCGTTTGCCGGGCATCAGTTGATACAGCCGGAATCATTCAACAATTCATAGCAGGCCAACCGGAACCGGATATGACCGAACCGCGTGATCGCTCCGACAGTATCACTGCACCGTTGCGGCATTCAATCTTCCGGCGCATCTGGCTCGCCAGCCTGCTCTCCAATCTCGGCATCCTGATCCAGGGCGTCGGCGCCGCCTGGGCGATGACCCAGATGACCGCCGAGGCCGACAAGGTGGCGCTGGTGCAGACCGCGCTGATGCTGCCGGTCATGCTGATCTCGATGCCGGCCGGCGCCATCGCCGACATGCATGACCGCCGCGTTGTGGCGCTGGTGTCGCTCATGATCGCGCTGTCCGGCGCCACCACGCTGACGGTGCTGGCCTGGCTCAATCTGGTGACGCCGAACATCCTGCTCGCGCTGTGCTTCGTGGTCGGCAGCGGCATGGCGCTGTTCGGCCCGGCCTGGCAATCCTCGGTCAGCGAGCAGGTGCCGTCCGAGACGCTGCCCGCCGCGGTCGCGCTGAACGGCATCAGCTACAACATCGCGCGCAGCTTCGGTCCTGCGATCGGCGGCATCGTGGTGGCGTCCGCGGGCGCGGTGGCGGCATTCGCGGCCAACGCCGTGCTGTATCTGCCGCTGCTGGTCGTGCTGTTCCTGTGGCGGCGCGTCAGCGAGCCGTCGCGGCTGCCGCGCGAGCGGCTGAACCGCGCGATCGTCTCCGGCGTGCGCTACATCACCAATTCGCCGTCGATCAAGATCGTGCTGACCCGCACCATGGTGACCGGCATCATCGGCGGCTCGGTCTCGGCGCTGATGCCGCTGGTGGCGCGCGACCTGCTGCATGGCGGCGCGCAGACCTACGGCATCATGCTCGGCGCGTTCGGCATGGGCGCGGTGATCGGCGCGCTCAACATCAGCGAGATCCGCAGCCGGCTCAGCGGCGAGGCCGCGATCCGCGTCTGTGCGTTGACGATGGGGGCGGCGATCGCGGCCGTGGCCGTGAGCACGCAGCCGGTGATCACCGCGGCAGCCCTGGTGGTTGCCGGCGCGGTGTGGATGCTGGCGATCGCGCTGTTCAATATCGGCGTGCAGCTGTCGGCGCCGCGCTGGGTCGCCGGCCGGTCGCTGGCGGCCTTCCAGGCCTCGATCGCCGGCGGCATCGCGATCGGCAGCTGGTGCTGGGGCCGCATCACCGATCTCGGCGGCGTCGAGATGGCGCTGTTGATCTCGGCCGGCCTGATGCTGCTGTCGCCGGTGCTCGGCATCTGGCTCAGGATGCCGCCGATCGGCGCCCGCAACGAGGACGCCACCGATATGCTGGCCGATCCCGAGGTGCGGCTGCAACTGAGCGGGCGCAGCGGGCCGCTGGTGGTCGAGATCGAATACCGGGTGGCGCAGGACAAGGCCCGCGCCTTCCACAATGTGATGCAGGACGTGCAGCTGAGCCGCCAGCGCAACGGCGCCTATGGCTGGTCGATCGCGCGCGACATCGCCGATCCCGAATTGTGGACCGAGCGCTACCACTGCCCGACCTGGCTCGATTTCCTGCGCCAGCGCAATCGCGCCACCCAGATCGAGCGCGAATTGCATCAGAAGGCGGCCGACTTCCACATCGGTGCCGAACCGATCCGGGTGCGCCGGATGCTGGAGCGTCCGTTCGGCTCGGTGCGCTGGAAGGACGAGACCCCGGACCGCGCCGCCAAGGAGGTGATCCCGGTGGTGGCGACCGCGGCGGGGAGTAGTACGTAGTCTCGATCGTCGTCGTTCCGGGGCGCGCGAAGCGCGAGCCCGGAATCCATACTCACGATCGTGGTTATGGATTCCGGGCCCATCGCTGACGCGATGTCCCGGAATGACGACGGCTGGCGCTACTGCCCGTTATCGATAAGCGTCTGCTGGCAGGGCTTGCTGAGGCGGCTGCGATGCTCCTTCAGGCAGGCCAGCACGACCTGATCGCCCTCGCTGAGATGCGCACGGCAGAACCGCGACGCATCGCGTGAGCAGGCATCGCGTCCCTGCTGCTGTGCAGAGGCGGCCGACGCCAACAGAACGAATGGCACGACGGCGAGCAGAAATCGGGTCATGTCTCAAAGCCTCTAAAGAATGCACCGCCGGTTCTATAGTGTTTCAGCGCCGGGAAGAAGCTTGAAACGGCGGGCCGACCGGTCGGTTCCACCGCGCAAGATCACTCCGCGGCGGCCCGGCGCTGGGCGGCGAGATCGCGATCCAGCACGACGCGGCAGCCGCTGGTCAGCTGGGAGCGATTCCTGATCATGCAGGCGGTGATTTTGGGGATGTTCGGGATCTCTGCGCTGCACAGGCGGAACGCGTCGCCGGTGCACATCTGCTGCGCCTCGGCGCTGAACGCGAAGCCCGCGGTCGGCGACAACACGGACACGCTGGCCGCAACGGCCAACGCAACGCTGGCCCTGCGGACGGTAACCCGGCTCCTGAAGATGGTGGTCATGATCGGCTCCCATCGGCACCGCGAATGGCGGGGCCCGTTGTTCGATGGGTCCGATACTGCGCGGGCGCGAGCCAGCAGACTGTGATAGTCATCACGCAGGCGTAAGCCGCACTTTTTCTTGCCGTTCCGGCGCCCCGTTGGGATCGCGTTAAGACCTTGTTGGCATTAATCGCTCGTTACGGCTGTGGCGTATCCCTGAGTTCCGAGAGAGTGTGTAGCGATGCGTAGTGCGTTGGGCCTGATGCTGGCCAGTGTTGTAGCGGCGATCGTGATCGCCGGCGTGTGGTTCTGGACCTCCTCTCCGCGTGCCGACGCGGCACCTCCGCAGACCACGGCCGCAAGCCAGGCCGATCCGCTTCCCGCGGCGGCCAAGCAGGCCGCCAGGGACGATGTCGAGACGACCGCCGCGCTGTCGAAGCGCGCCGATGCCACCCAGGCAGCCGCCCCGGCCGCCGCCCCCGCAGCGGCGCCGATGCCGGCCCCGGTCGCAGCCGCGGCCACGCCCAAATGCAACAATCCAGACGCGCTCGGCATCAGCCGCACCGTCGTGGTCGACACCACGGGCGGCCCGGGCTTCGGCTTCCTGCAATACAAGCAGTACGACTTCCTGACCGACCATGAGGTCGTGCTGACCTTCGACGACGGTCCGTGGCCGACCACGCCCGCGGTGCTCAAGGCGCTGGCGGATGAGTGCACCAAGGCGGTGTTCTTCCCGATCGGCCTGCACACCACTTATCACCCGGATATCCTGCGCCAGGTCGCAGCCGCGGGCCACACCATCGGCGCCCACACCTGGTCGCATGCGCATCTGGCGGGCAAGAAGATCACCGAGCAGCAGGCCAAGGACGAGATCGAGAAGGGCTTTAGCGCGGTGAAGCTGGCGCTCGGCGCCAACCCCGCCCCGTTCTTCCGCTTCCCGGCGCTCGCGCATACGCCGGCCACCACGGCCTATCTCGGCACCCGCAACATCGCGATGTTCTCGGTCGACGTCGATTCCAACGACTTCAAGTCCAAGAACTCCGACGAGGTGATCAACAACGTGATGACCAAGCTCGACAAGGAGCACAAGGGCATCATCCTGATGCACGATCTGCAGAAGCACACCGCGCAGGCGCTGCCGACGCTGCTGCGCAAGCTGAAGGCGGGCGGCTACAAGGTGGTCTGGATGAAGGCCAAGACCCAGATCGAGACGCTGCCCGAATACGACGCGATGATGGCGAAGACCGAGAAGCCGGTCGCATCGGGCCGGCCGATCGGCAACGTCGTGCAGACCGTCGCGGACTAACGCAGCCAACGCATTCGACACGCTCAACGCAAGGCGCCCCCGGATCGGATCCGGGGGCGCTTTCGTTTTGCGGCCCTAGCCACCCTTCAAGGGAACGCGTGTCGCGCCCTGCGGTGGCTCCAGCCAAAACAAGCGAAACAACCCCATGCAAAGGAGCTGAAAGGTGCCAAGTTACCAGTAAATCCCGTGGCGACGCAGCTCGCCGATGATCCGGCCCTCGGTCCAGCGCCGGGCGTGGCGATGATGGCTCGACCGGTGCGCTCCTCCCGCTGCTCGCCTACCGCCGGGCGTCGGGCGCCGCTGACGGCTGGACGCTGGCCTGCTGCGCTGGCACTGCTGCACGGTCGGTTGGGCTTGCAGCCGCGTGGCGACCGACGCTGCGCGCTCGACATATCTTGGCGCCTCCGGCGGCTTCGGCGGTGCTTCGACGGCGGGCACCGCCGGCGCCTCGCCCCCTTGAAGCAAACTTTTCGCCGCAATGTTCGCACGCGTGTTCCTTGTGAGGAAAGAATGCCAAATCACCTGTGTCGAAGTGCGGGCTCTCGCAGCGTGGGCACGTCAAGCTGACAACTTTGTCAGATAGATGTGGAAGCGCTTGCTGAGCCATGAAATATTGGACATGCGTTTCGGTAAGCTCGACTCCGTCAACCGCGACATGATCGAAGGTGTCGTCCACGACGATGGTCCCTTGTGAGTCATACAAATGGATATGCAAGCCTTCCTCTTCCGCACGCGTTGAAGTCCAAACCAGTGCGGGATTCGACGCCCAGATTTGCATGCCTCCCGGATACGAGGCCTGCTTTACGTCGAGATTGCGGGGCGCTCTCACGGGCGGGATATCATGCTGCACTCGCTTCAGGAGCGCGACTGGATTGGAAATCGACTTTTCCGAATCGTTGAAATGGCGTCCACAAGCTTGGCACATGTGCCTGCGGTGCGGCCTGAGGGCAAAATAGCCCGCGTCCAAGTGTGCCTCGTCGCAGTGAGGGCACCGCAGAAGTTTGACGTCGCGGTTGAGAAAGCGACTTAGATAAAAGCTTATCGCGGTGTCACCCGTGATAGTTGCCTGCTCGGTTGGCGAGAGCTTCACGATGACAGTGTCGAAGGTATCATCAACTTGCTTGCTGCCCTCCTTGGTTGCGCGGGCGTGAACGTGAATTCCCATCTCCGGTGGCATCGACGACGTATCGTAGACGGCTAGTACCGCTCCCCAAAGGGCAATGCCGCCCGGATGTTCAGATGCATCAAGCTCGATTACCTTGGGTGCCTTAGTCGCCTTGGCAACGCCAACACACTCAGGGAGACGCACGCCATGCGTACCCGTCGCGTTCGATTGGTGCGCTCGACACCAATAACGCGGCTTTCCGTTCCTCTGTTTTCCGACGTGCTCGATCAAGCAGCGGTCATCGCGGAGATGGGGCATGGAAAGGGCCTTGCTTTGTAACCCCTTAGAACATAAAGGGAACAATTTGTCCAGTTCCGCAACTAGAGGAAGAGCGCAACTCCTCAGCACTAAGATCGGTTGATATCGTCAGAGACTATTTGCTAGCGGCAGCGTACGCTTATGCCTTGTTCACTCAGCCTCGCTGAGGCGATATGCGCAAATCACGCGGCCAAAGATCGTCGCCATCAAGCAACATTAAGCTACTGATCTAATGTAGGAAATGCTGGTGCCGCAAGAGGGACTCGAACCCCCGACCCCGTCATTACGAATGACGTGCTCTACCAACTGAGCTATTGCGGCGAACCGTTCGGCAACGGCCTGACAGCGCGCACCTGATATCGGGCATGACCCCGATTGGCAAGATGACGCGGGTATTTAACCGCCCGGCGGTTATCTACCTACGAATTAGCTTCCCAAACGTGACAGAAATCCGCGCCAGCCGCCCGCCTGGGCTTTGGGCGGGCCGATTTGTTCCGCGAATTCGTCGACCGGGCCGTCCTCGTCGACCCCGGGGTCGTCGGGGGCGCGTACGATCGGGATCACGGCCGGGATCGGCGCTGGCGGTGCCTTGGGCAGGTCGGTCCGGGAGCGGAACAGGGGCGCCGGGGCCGGCGGCGCCGGTTCGGCGGCTGCTGGCGGCGGGGCCGGCTCCGGCGCGGCCGGGGCGGGCTCTGCCTCGATGGCCGCTGGCAGCGGGGCGTTATCCTGGGCGGTCGGCGCGGCCGGCTCCACTGGTTTGCTCTCGGCCGGCTTCACCTCGACCGGTTCAACCGGGTTGGCCGGCTCCGGCGGTTTGGCTGTCTCCGGCTCGCTGGCCAGCTCCTTGGCCAGTTCCCTGGGCGGCTCGACCCGGCGCGGCGCCAGCATCGCCTCCTCGAACGGCGAGGGCTCGATCGCATGGCCCTTGTCGGAGGGCAGCGCCGCGACCGGGGTCTGCCACTGGAAGGCATCGAGGCGGCCGGTGACCGGCGAGACCGGACGCCAGCGGTCGGAGACATAGCCGTCGGCGGTCCACACCGGATCATGCAGCGCGCGCACCGCGCGCAAGGTCCAGGCCCGCGCCCGGCCGCTGTCGCCATGCTCGGTGCGCTCGATCTCGGCCATCAGCAGCGCGACGCGCTGCGTCGGCGCTGCTGCGAACGGCTCCAGCGCCGCACGCGCCTTGGCGAACTCGGCCGCATCGATCGCCGCGCGCGCGATCGCCAGCGCGCCTTCGATATGGCCCGGCGTCTTCGCCGCCAACGTCTCGACCCGCACCAGGCGCTGGCGCGCGGAATCGCCGAGCCGAACATGCGAATAGGCGTCGGCGAGATCGGGATGCGGCTGCGTGAGCCACGCGGTCTCGACGATGCGCATCGCGCGGCGCACCTGATGCGCCTCGCTCTCGAACTTCGCGGCGAGCACGGCGGCCGGGATCAGCGTCGCCGCCAGCTTCACCGCCTCCATCGCACTCGCGCGCGACAGATCGCGATCGATGGTCTCGAATTCCAGCGCGCGCGCCGTCAGCAGCACGCCGCGCTGCCGCCGGTAGGTCGCCTTGTCGATCAATCCGGCGCTCTGGTTGTTGTCGATGATCGACAGCGCGCCGGCCCAATCGCCCTTGGCGCAGCAGAAGCCGAGCACCGCATGCGACGCCCATGACGACGACGGCGACAGCTTCAGCGCTTCCTCGGCGATCATCACGGCGGCCACCGGATCGTCGGCGCGCTGCGCTTCGATGAACAGGCCGCGCAGGCCGAGCAGCCGCGTGTCGGCGCGCTCGGCCATGGCGCGGAAGGCGCGCTGCGCGCCGTCGCGGTCGCCATCGAGCTGCGCCGATTGCGCGTGCAGCAGCAGCGCCAGCGGATCGCCTCCGGCATGGCGCCGCGCCAACTCGGCATGCGCACGCGCCGCCGATGAATCGCCATGTCCGACCGCGAGCAGGCCTTGCGTGATGGCGTGACGACCGCGTGCCTGGCGCCGCTCGCGGCTGCCGCGGCGGATGTGGCCCGGGATCTTCCACAGCGCGCGCAGGATCACACCGGCGACCATCGCAACGACAATGAGGAGGCCGAGCAGATACATCGGCTGCTTCGACGTCAGGCGGAAGCCGCCCCAATTCAGCACGAGATCGCCGGGCTGATCGGCCAACCAGGCCGCACCCGCTGCAGCGAGCGCGATCAGCAGCAGAAACAGAATGATCCGGATCATCAAGAACCCAATTGCAAGAAGCTATTGATTGACCGTGGCGAGCGCCGCCATGGCGTTGTCGGCAAATTTCCGCGACGCGTCGAGCGCGGCGCGGCGCGCGTCCACCTTGGCGAGCCAGGCCTGTGCCGCAGTGCGATCAGCCGGCGGCAGCGACTTCAATTCACGCTCGGTCAATGCGAGATCATTATGCACGGCGGCCGATGTCACGCGCGCGACGATGCTGCTGCGATCGGTGCCGGTGCCATCGGCGCGCTCGATGCGGATCAGCTTGGAGGCGCCGGCCTGCAGACGATCGACCAGGCCCGCATTCGCCGCCGCAGCGTCCGGCGCCGGCGGCGCGAGCTGCGGCACGATCTCGATCAGCTCACGGCACAGTGCGGCCGGGCTCGGTACACCTGATGTCGCAAACGTCTCGAGCGGCTTCAACACCCCGGCATCATCCGACATTGCCTTCGCGGCCTCCAGCGCTGACGCATAGGGGTCGCCATGACGAACCGCGCCATCGAGCAGCGATGCCGCGACCACGCGGCGCAGCGGCACATCGTCCGCCTTGGCCTCGGCCTTGGTGTCGGCGATCTTGCCGTCCTGTTTGGCGATCGCCGCACCCTGCGCCTTCAATGCGCCCTCGACCTTGTCGATGCGCGCGGTGATGCCGGAGATGTCGGCCGCAGCGCCGTCGCGCGGCGCGGCCGTGGCGTCATTGACCGCAGCGGCAAGCTTGTCGGATTGCGCTCGCGTTGCGGCGAGCTCGGAGCGCAGCGCGGCGATCGATTTGTCGAGCGCCTCGAGCCGCGCCGTTGTCGCGGGATCGGCGGCCGCAGCAGGCGGCCGGCTCGCCTTCGATTCCAACGCGCTGACGCGGGCGCCGAGTTCGTCGACCGCGGCGGCATTGGGCTGCGCCACCGGGAGCTGCTGCACCGTGGGCCAGCCGAGCAGCCAGCCGACCCCGATCACAAGGGCTGCCGCGACCGCGCCGGACAGCGGCGCCACCACCCAGGGCGATACCGGCCGCGCCGGCTCGGCATCCGGCGCCGCGGAAGCCGTCCCATGCTGCGGCTCCGTTTGAGGCGCGGCGTCGGCCTGGGGCTCCACCCCAAGGGCCGCGGCGTCCACGGACGGCCTTTCAGCTTCCTTGCCGGTGTCCTTGCCGGCTTCCTCGGCGCCCTCGGCATTCGGCGGTTCACTGGAGATATCGGTCGCCTGAAGATCGATGGTCGGCGGCGCGCGCTTGGGCCGGGAATCCGGCGAAGGTCCTGTGTCGTCGGGCCTTTCTTCAGCCATCGCAGAGGGTCCTCAAAACTATTGGCCGCACATTGTAGCAGAATCGGCGCCAGTTCTTAGAGCACGATCCGAAAAACCGAGCATTGCCTAACATCATGGTCAGACGAAAGAATTAATCCGGTCAGGGCCGCATCGTTCGCACCAGCGCCTCCAGCAGGGCAGCCTCATCCGGCCGTGCCGCCACCACCACCTTGGTCGCGCCGGCGTCATGCAGCACGGAGGCGACCGCCGCCGAGATGCAGCATTGCGGCAGAGCCAGCGCCGAGATCTCGATGCCGTCGGCCCTGACGGCGTCGAGGAACGCCTGCGCGCTGCGGCGGGAATAATGCAGCACCGCCGTGATCCGGTTCGCCATGAAGGCGTCGCTGACCTCCCTCGGGAAGGCGGCCACCGGCGCCATCCGGTAGGTGGTGTGGGTCACGATACTCAGCCCCTGTTCGCTGAGTTCGCCGGCGAGATCGCGCGACAGGTCGGCGCCGGCAAGATAGAGCAGCACGGCCGACGCCGCGAGTTCGCCGGCCTTGACCCGCGCCAGCACGAGATCGCGCAAGCTTGCCGCCTCGCCCTTGGCGACGATCACCTTGGCAAAACCCGTGGCGCGCGCGGCATCGGCGGTGTGCGCCCCGACCGCGAACAGCGGCAGACGCAACAACCGGCTGGCCGCGAGATCGAGCGCGCGCAGCGCATTGGCGCTGGTCAGGACGACGGCATCGTAATCCGCCTCATCGTCATGGAACGGCAGCGGCTCGAAGCGCAGCACCGGCGCCGCGACGGCCTCGAAGCCGCGCTGGCGCAGCGCCGCGAGCGTGGCGTCACTATCCGGATGCGGTCGTGTGACAAGGATGGTCACGGGGTCAGGTCTCCAGCCTCAGAAATTGGACCTTGCAAATTGGACCTTTGCAAATGGGCTTGGCCGACCAATTGCACTTTCAGACCTCGCAATGCTACCCCGGAGGGGACATTTTGATGGATATGATCCTGCCGGAAACCGGTTCCGGCCTGTCCGGATCATGCTGGTAGCACAAGGGCCGAAATTGGAACACGAACCACCGATGCTGGTGCTGGGGATCGAGACCACCTGCGATGAAACCGCAGCCGCCGTGGTCGAGCGCCAGGCTGACGGGCAGGCAAGGATCCTCTCCAACGTGGTGCGCTCGCAGACCGACGAGCACGCCCGCTTCGGCGGCGTGGTGCCGGAGATCGCGGCGCGCGCCCATGTCGACCTGCTCGACGGGATCGTCGACAGCGCGATGAAGCAGGCCGGCGTCGGCTACGGACAATTGTCGGCGGTCGCGGCCGCCGCCGGCCCCGGCCTGATCGGCGGCGTCATCGTCGGCCTCACCACCGCGAAGGCGATCGCGATGGTGCACGACACGCCGCTGATCGCGGTCAACCATCTCGAGGCGCACGCGCTGACGCCGCGGCTGACCTGCGCGCTGGCGTTTCCCTACTGCCTGTTCCTGGCATCCGGCGGCCACACCCAGATCGTCGCCGTGGTCGGCGTCGGCGACTATGTGCGGCTCGGCACCACGGTCGACGACGCGATGGGCGAGGCATTCGACAAGGTGGCGAAGATGCTGTCGCTGCCCTATCCCGGCGGACCGGAGGTCGAGCGTGCAGCGGCCGGCGGCGACCCGACGCGGTTTGCCTTTCCGCGCCCGATGCTCGGCCGGCCCGATGCCAATTTCTCGCTGTCGGGATTGAAGACCGCGGTGCGCAATGAAGCGAGCCGGCTGGAGCCATTGGAGCCGCAGGACGTCAGCGATCTCTGCGCGAGCTTCCAGGCTGCGGTGCTGGACGCGACCGCGGATCGGCTGACTGTCGGACTAAAACTGTTCCAGGAGCGGTTCGGCACGCCGCGCGCGCTGGTCGCGGCCGGTGGCGTTGCCGCCAACCATGCGATCCGCAGCGCGCTGCAGGAGGTCGCGGCGAAAGCGCAGACCACGCTGATCATCCCGCCGCCGGCGCTGTGCACCGACAACGGCGCGATGATCGCCTGGGCCGGCGCCGAGCGGATGGCGCTCGGCCTCACCGACACGATGGAAGCGCCGCCGCGCGCCCGCTGGCTGCTCGATGCCAACGCCAAGGCGCCGGCCGGCCACGCCAACAGCCGCGCCGGATATTGAACCGGGGGTTTTGATGCCCGCGCATAGCTCAGTCAGCGTGATCGGTGCCGGCGCCTGGGGCACGGCATTGGCCGAGGTCGCGGCACGCGCCGGCCGCAAGGTGACGCTGTATGCGCGCAATGCCGAACATGCCGCGCAGATCGAGGCGACGCGAGTCAATCCAAAGCTGGCCGGTGTCCCGCTTCATCCCGGCATCGTCGCGACGCCGGATATCGCTGCGGCGGCACGCGCGGACATCATCCTGGCCGTCACCCCGGCGCAGCATTTGCGCGCGGCAGTCGGGCACCTTGCGCCGCACCTCGCGCCTGAGACGCCGGTCATCGCCTGCGCCAAGGGCATCGAGCACGGCACGCATAAGTTCATGACCGAGGTGATCGCGGAGGCTGCGCCGCGGGCGGTGCCGGCGATCCTGTCGGGGCCGAGCTTTGCCGACGACGTCGCGCGCGGATTGCCGACGGCGGTGACGCTGGCCACAAAGGACGAAGCGCTCGCACGCGCGCTCGTCCAGGCGCTCGGCTCGGCGACCTTCCGGCCCTATCACACGACGGACGTGCGCGGCGTCGAGATCGGCGGCGCGGCCAAGAACGTGCTGGCGATCGCCGCCGGCATCGTCGTCGGCCGGAATCTCGGCGCCTCCGCGCTCGCCGCGCTGACCACGCGCGGCTTCAGCGAGCTCACGCGACTGGGCCGCGCCTGCGGCGCGCGCACCGAAACCCTCGCCGGCCTGTCCGGGCTCGGCGATCTCTTGCTCAGCTGCTCGACCGCGCAGTCGCGCAATTTCGCGCTCGGCCTTGCGCTCGGTCGCGGCGAGGCCGCGCCGGTCGGCAAGCTCGCCGAAGGCGCGTTCACCGCACCGGTGCTGTGCGAGCTCGCCGCGGCGCAGACGGTCGACATGCCGGTGTCGAACGCGGTCGCCGCGATCCTCGGCGAGCGGCTGACCATCGACGCCGCGATCGAGGGCCTGCTGACCCGACCATTCAAGGCCGAGTGACGCACGACACGGGTGCGCGAGGCGGTGCTTCACGATCCGCGCGCGCCGTACTAGCGTGGCGGCGAACCGTCGGATCCCGGTCTTAGCAGTCGAGCAATGGATCCCAAGGGAAAACACATGCGTCAACCGCAACGCGCCATCGTTCCGATCTGCATCGCATTCGCCCTCGCCGTCTCATCCGCCGCCCACGCCCAAACCGCCACCTCCTATGACGAGCTCGCCAAGAGCGAGGCGGCTGCCAATGCCGACAACGGCAAGCGGGTCGTGCCGCTCAAGTCGATCGGAAATCCCTCCGCCGACGTCTCTGCCGAAATGCAGGCGATGATCGGCACGCCCTACCCGCCGCATTTCAACGCCGACCCGAAGACATCAGCGGAATGGAAGGAGCTGATCGATCGCCGCGCCAAGCAGGCCATCGCGGGCATTCCGGCGATGAAGGCGAAGCTCGGCGTCAAGGTCGAGGAAACAAGGATCGCCGGCGTGCACTGCTACATCGTGACGCCGAACAAGATCGCGCTCGAGAACCGGCGGCGCCTGCTGATCCACGTCCATGGCGGCGGCTATGTGTTCGGCCCCGGCGAAGCGGCGCTGCCGGAAGCGATCATGATGGCCGGCTTCGGCGGCTACAAGGTGATCTCGGTCGACTACCGGATGCCGCCGGACTTCCCCTATCCGGCCGCGATGGACGACGCGATGGCGGTCTGGAAGGAGGTTTTGAAATCGCACGAGCGCCACCGGCTGGCGATCTTCGGCACCTCGACTGGCGGCGCGATGACGCTTGCGATGGTGCTGCGGGCGAGGGATGAGAAGCTGCCGCTGCCGGCCGCGATCGCGCCGGGCACGCCATGGTCCGACATCGACAAGATCGGCGACAGCTACGCGAGCAATGAGTGGGTCGACAATGTGCTGGTGACCTGGGACGGCTGGCTCGGCCGCGCGGCCAAGCTCTATGCCAACGGGGCCAGCCTGAAGAATCCCTACATCTCGCCGATCTATGGCGACTTCAGGGGCTTTCCGCCGACCATCCTGACCTCGGGCACGCGCGACCTGTTCCTCAGCAACACGGTTCGCACCCATCGCAAATTGCGACGCGCCGGCGTGATCGCCGATCTCAACGTCTATGAGGGGCAGTCCCACGCCCAGTACCAGATGAACATCGACGCGCCCGAGACCAGGGAGGCGTTCACCGACATCGCCAAATTCTTCGATCGGTATCTGAAGCAGTGAGTGCAGATGCCCGCGCTTGTCGCGGGCATCTGGCTGACTGTAGATTGCCGCGCGATGGGCGCTCGAGAACGGGATGAGTTGCGATGAATTACTGGCTGGTGAAATCCGAACCGTCGGTCTGGTCGTGGGACCAGCAGGTCGCCAAGGGCGCCAAGGGCGAGGCCTGGACCGGCGTGCGCAACTTCACGGCGCGGCAGAACCTGGTCAATATGAAGAAGGGCGACAAGGCGTTCTTCTATCATTCCAACGAGGGCAAGGAGATCGTCGGCATCGCCGAGGTCGTCAAGGAAGCCTATCCCGATCCGACCGACAAGACCGGCAAGTTCGTCTGCGTCGACATCAAGGCCGACAAGCCGCTGAAGACACCGGTGACGATGGCCGCGATCAAGGCCGACAAGAAGCTCGCCGATATGGCGCTGGTGAAATATTCGCGGCTCTCGGTGCAGCCGGTGACCGCGGAGGAGTGGAAGTACGTCTGCAAGATGGGCGGGCTGTGATCAACCCTCTCCCCTTGTGGGAGAGGGTGCGCTCGCGAAGCGAGTGCGGGTGAGGGGTCTGTCTCCGCGGAGAGAACCCCTCATCCGTCGCGGACTGCGTCCGCGCCACCTTCTCCCACAAGGGGAGAAGGGAAGTAGGACCTTACGCCCCCGCCGCCATCACCACCTGCGCCAGCAATTGCTCGCGCTTACTCTGGGTGCGGTAGCCGCCCATCGTCGCGGCGAAACGTTCGAGGATGCCGTCCTCGAAGGCGGTGACGATGGTGTCGTGGACGTAGCTCTTGCGGCAGATCGCCGGCGTGTTGGAAAGCTGGTCGGCAGCGGCGCGGATCGCATCCAGCACCTGGCGCTTGCGGCCGCGCTGGCTGGCGGCCGGCGTGATCCGCGACAGCGACTCCACCACGACGGCCGACGCCATCAGGGTGCGGAAATCCTTCAGCGAGATCTTGATGCCGGCGAGCTCGCGCAGGAACGCGTTCACCGCGGTGGTCGAGGCGGCGCGGACGACGCCGGAGCGGTCGTAATATTGGAACATGCGCTTGCCGGGAACGTCGCGCAGAATGCCGATGGCGCGCACCAGCTTGGCCGCGTCGCATTCCTTGCGCACCGCCTTGCCGCCCTTGGCCTTGAAGGTCAGCACCAGGCTGTCATCTTCCAGCGTGACGTTGGATTTCAGCAGCGTGGTGGCGCCACGGGTGCCGTTGAGACGGGCATAGGATTCGTTGCCGGGCCGGATCGCGGTGCGCGCGATCAGTTCGATCACCGCCGACAGCGCGAACTCGCGGGTCGGCTCGTCGCCGGACAGGAAAGCCGAAACCTTGCGCCGGATCTTCGGCAACGCCGCCACCAGCTTGCCCAGGCGATGCGCCTTGCGCTGCTCGCGGACCTTCTCCCAATCGGCGTGATAGCGATATTGCAGCCGGCCGGCCGCATCGAGGCCGACCGCCTGCAGATGCGTATTCGGATCGGTGGAGTAGCGCACCTGGCGATAGGCCGGCGGCATCGCCATCGCATGCAGCCGGCGGATGGTGCGGGCATCGCGGACGCGCGAGCCGTTGGCGCGAACGAACGAATAGGTCTTGCCGCGCTTGACGCGGCGGATCGTCAGCTCGTTCTGGTCGCCGAGCCGCAGGCCGAGATCGCGGGCCAGATCCTCAACCGAGGTCTTGATGGCGGCGGGGGCGTCGAGCTTGATCCTGGACGGCTTTGCCTGCGCCGGCTTGGGCCATTGGCCCAGCGCCTTCGCCAGGGCGACAGCGGGATCGGCGGACATGGGCCGCACAGCCGCGATGTTCTGCTGATCCATCATCTCAGTTAGACGCCTTGTTCCGTTGTTCTCCCGGTAATGCCGTTGCTTCGGGCTTCGTTCCGGTGGGGCCGTCCGGCCTCGGTTTCGCGATTTAGGGCGTCAGGGCTGACATTGCGAGTCGCGAATCGGTTATTTGAGGTCTCTAAATACCTTTCATGGGTGCCATTCGCCCGCTAACCTTGATTTTGGCCCCTCCGGATTGGGTCAAAATGGCGGGACCGCGGGCCGGGAACCCATCGGGACGGGCCCACCACGGACGATCTGCCGCGGCCGAACAGGTCAGAGATCGTACAACTTCTCGCGACGCTGCCGGATGCCGGGGGCATCGACCGACCGAACGGCTTACCCGCCGGCAGGCATGCCAGCCTTGCGACATGCGTCACCTCGACGCGTTCAGGCCGAGGGGGCCGGCATCGAAGCAACCAATTGTTGGTGCAGATCATCGCGGCGGCGGCCGATCGTTCGCTTCATCGCGCGTTATCAAGATCGGCACCGGCCCACTCGTCGTCGGACCCGGCATCGTTGCGATGGCTGAACCACGGTGCACAGAGCAACGTCACTACGACCAAGAGACCGGTGACCGGGAACGAACGATGGCGCATAGGTTTCCATCGTCAATGAGGCACGGTAAATCGGCCCATCACATGCAGAAGCTGGCGGCTTCGACCCATGGCTTCTGCGCGACGAAAGTGACAGTCCTTTTTCCTTGCCGGGCCGGAATGCGCCAACGCATAATCGCGGCAATGATCAAGACGGCTTGAACTTAAAAGACTTGCCGCCGCGTCGTTTGCGATCGGCAATGAGTGGAGGAAAGCGATGTCCGAGAAGATCTATGACGTGTCGGCCGACTGGGCCAAGCGCGCTTATGTCAACGACGCCAAATATCGCGAGATGTACGCGCAGTCGGTCAAGGACCCCAACGGCTTCTGGGGCGAGCACGGCAAGCGGATCGACTGGATCAAGCCCTTCAGCAAGGTCGAGAACGTCTCCTACGCGCCCGGCAACATCTCGATCAAATGGTTCGAGGACGGCGAGCTGAACGTCGCCTGGAATTGCATCGACCGCCATCTGGACAAGCGCGGCAACCAGACCGCGATCATCTGGGAAGGCGACGACCCTTCCGAATCCAAGCACATCACCTACCGCGAGCTGCACGACGAAGTCTGCAAGATGGCCAACATCCTGCGCACGCGGAACGTCGGCAAGGGCGACCGCGTCACGATCTATCTGCCGATGATTCCGGAGGCGGCCTACGCCATGCTGGCCTGCGCGCGGATCGGCGCCATCCACTCGGTGGTGTTCGGCGGCTTCTCGCCGGACAGCCTCGCCCAGCGCATCAAGGACTGCGACTCCAAGGTCGTGATCACCGCAGACGAAGGCCTGCGCGGCGGCAAGAAGGTGCCGCTGAAGGCCAATGTCGATGCCGCGATCGCCAAGACCGGCGGCGTCGACTGGGTCGTGGTGGTGAAGCGCACCGGCGGCAAGATCGAGATGAACCCGACGCGCGACCTCTGGTACCACGAGGCCGCCGAGATGGTGACCGACGAATGCCCGTGCGAGCCGATGAATGCGGAAGATCCGCTGTTCATCCTCTACACGTCAGGCTCGACCGGCACCCCGAAGGGCGTGCTGCACACCTCGGCCGGCTATCTCGTGTTCGCGTCGATGACGCATCAATACGTGTTCGACTATCACGACGGCGACATCTACTGGTGCACCGCCGACGTCGGCTGGGTCACCGGCCACAGCTACATCCTCTATGGGCCGCTCGCCAATGGCGCGACCACGCTGATGTTCGAGGGCGTGCCGAACTACCCGGACAATTCGCGGTTCTGGAACGTGGTCGACAAGCACAAGGTCAATATATTCTACACCGCGCCGACCGCGATCCGCGCGCTGATGCAGGGCGGCGACGAGCCGGTGACGAAGACCTCGCGCAAGTCGCTGCGCCTGCTCGGATCGGTCGGCGAGCCGATCAACCCGGAAGCCTGGGAGTGGTACTATCGCGTGGTCGGCGAGGAGCGCTGCCCGATCGTCGACACCTGGTGGCAGACCGAGACCGGCGGCATCCTGATCACGCCGCTGCCGGGCGCGACCAAGCTGAAGCCGGGATCCGCGACGCGGCCGTTCTTCGGCGTGGTGCCTGAAATCGTCGATGCCGACGGCAAGACGCTGGACGGCGAGACCTCGGGCAATCTCTGCATTGCCAAGTCGTGGCCGGGCCAGATGCGCACCGTCTATGGCGACCACGCCCGCTTCGAGCAGACCTACTTCTCGACCTACAAGAACAAGTATTTCACCGGCGACGGCTGCCGGCGCGATGCCGACGGCTATTACTGGATCACCGGCCGCGTCGACGACGTCATCAACGTGTCCGGCCACCGCATGGGCACCGCCGAGGTCGAGAGCTCGCTGGTCGCGCACGAGGCGGTCTCGGAAGCCGCCGTGGTCGGCTATCCGCACGACATCAAGGGCCAGGGCATCTACGCCTATGTCACGCTGATGAAGGGCACCGAGCCGACCGAGGCGCTGCGCAAGGAGCTCGTCGCCTGGGTCCGCAAGGATATCGGCCCGATCGCCTCGCCGGACCTCATTCAATTCGCCCCCGGCCTGCCGAAGACCCGCTCCGGCAAGATCATGCGCCGCATCCTGCGCAAGATCGCCGAGGACGAGCCGTCGAGCCTCGGCGACACCTCGACCCTGGCCGATCCGGCCGTGGTCGACGACCTCGTGCAGAACCGGCAGAACAAGAAGTAATCCGGCGACGACAATCTCGGGACATGGTGCAAGGGCCGCGCGCGATCACCGCCGCGGCCCTTCGCTTTTCATGCGATCGGGCGTCGATGGCCCTTCAAACGCTCTGGGATTGGGCATTTCACGGGATTGTCAGAGACGCGGCGCCATTGCGGCGCGTTTGTGGCCGGGTGTTGTTTTCAAGTCATTTACTTTGATCCGAAGTTTTCCTTTTCTCCCGCCATCTGGACGTGTCTCGCGGCCGGCGTGAAACCACCCGGTTAAGACACGCGGTTAATATTGCGTGCGTGAGACCGGCGGGCCCGGTTTTTTCAGGGCTCTGCATCTTCGTTTTTGGCTTCCTTGCGGGAGCTGTTGGGAAGTGGAGAGATTGATGTCGATGAAGTTTGCGGTGGCGCTGGCTGCCACCCTTGGTGCTGTTGTCGTGATGTCGCAGGCGGCCGAAGCGCGGCCGGAAATGGTCGGAATCCACGCCGACAATTATGAGCCGGGCACCATCGTGGTGAAGACCAACGAACGGCGGCTCTATCTCATTCTCGATTCCGGCCACGCGATGCGTTACCCGGTCGGCGTCGGCAAGTCCGGCAAGCAGTGGGCCGGCACCACCAAGATCGACGGCAAGTATCGCAACCCGGCCTGGTCGCCGCCCGCCGAAGTGAAGCGCGACAAGCCGAGCATCCCAGACGTGATCGCCGGCGGCTCGCCGCGTAACCCGATGGGCGTCGCCGCGATGACGCTCGCCGGCGGCGAATACGCGATCCACGGCACCAACGTGCCGGGCTCGGTCGGCGGCTTCGTCTCCTACGGCTGCATCCGCATGCTGAACACCGACATCACCGACCTCTATTCGCGCGTCTCGGTCGGCACCACGGTCGTCGTCACCCGCTGATCGCGAACAGTCCTTCGCTTGAAGAAAGCCGCGCATCTGCGCGGCTTTTGTTTTCTGCGCTGTGGCGTCCACGACGCTTAGCGCGCAAAATATCCGCACCAGCCGAAGCGGTGCCCGCCATTGTAGGCGCGGGCGTGACCGGCCGCGAGCATCGCGGCTGAGACGTTGTCGGTCTTCTTGGTTGCGACGTCAGCGACGACGCGCCCCTGATATTTGTCGGGACCGACATTGTAGATCGCAACATCGCCCTGGCCGAGCAGATCGCGCAGCGCCACCGTCGCGGCCTGCGCCATTTGCAGTTCGCGCGCACACGACGCCTTCAGCTCCGGCGCATCGATGCCGCGCAGGCGGACCCGGGTATAGAGATCGGGGCCCGGTGTGAGATGCACCCGCGCCTCGAACGTGTCGCCATCGATCGTCCGGATGACATCGACGGCATGGCGCGCATCAGGTGCGCCGGCGCGCTGCCGGATCATTTCGGCATCCCGCGACCGGTTCAACGACCAGTGCGACGGTAGCGGCATCCATTGAGGCACATATTGGCGGATCGGCAGCGTGCTGCCGACGGCGATGCCGAGCACGAAAACCCAAGGCAGCGCCGCCGAGACACGGCGGCCCCAAGGTGAGCGGCGGAAGGGCGGACGTCCCGTCCCACGATAAGGATTTATTCTCTCGTATGGGGACATATTCCCAGACTGGCCCGAGTCGGACCGTCAGGCAAGACCGCGCGAAAGACCCTCAAAAATCCGAGGCGATTCCCTTGGTCTCCCAATCGCCGTAACGCGTCGGTTCCGGTCCCTTCGGGCCCTGGAATTCCTTCGGCCGCGCGGCTGCGTTCTGCGCGGCTAACTCCTCGGCAGCCTTGCGCCGCGCCGCGGCCTCGGCGAGCGCACGCTGCGCGGCCGGCGTCAGCGGCTTGCGCGGCGCGGGTTCCGGCGGCGTCGGCATTGGCGATTTCTCAGACATGACAAGCCTTCTTGGCAAAACTCTCGGCCTGCGTACTTCGTATCTCCGTGCCGGCTCAGTGACGACATCACGATCAAGAAATCCGCAAGGCGATTCTTACATTTGGCATATTCGCATGCCAGAGGTGTCTTCGAGTTGATGGCATGAGCCGAACGTAACTCAGCACCTTCGAGATAACTCCGCTCCATGCCTCCTTCAAGATTTGCAGTTCCTGCCGAAGTCCCCGGTCTCGCGGCGCGCCGCATCGCAGCCGACATCCTCGACGGCGTGCTGCACAAGCACCGCACGCTGGACGATCAGCTCGACGGCGCCGGCGCGCATCCCGGCCTGAAATCGCTCGCCGATCGCGACCGCGCGTTGATGCGCCGGCTGGTCTCGACCATCCTGCGCAAGCTCGGCACGCTCGGCCATCTGCTGTCGCGCCTGCTCGACCGCGGCATCCCGACCGATGCGCCGCGCGCACAGAGCGCGCTGTTGATCGGCGCCGCACAGATCCTCTGGATGGACGTGCCCGATCACGCCGCGGTCGATCTGTCGGTGCGGCTGGTGCAGTCGGACCGGCGCGCTGCGAAATATGCCGGGCTGGTCAATGCCGTGCTGCGCCGCTGCGCACGCGAGGGCCAGGGGCTGATCGACGAGATCAGCACGCAGACGCTGGACCTGCCGCCATGGATGCTGGCGCGCTGGAACGCGCATTACGGCGAAGCCACCGCGCGCGAGATGGCGCTGGCGCTCGGCCACGAGCCGTCGCTCGACCTCACCGTGAAGTCGGACGCGCCGCAATGGGCGAGCCGCCTGCACGGCGAGACGCTGCCGACGGGAACCGTGCGCACCTTGTTGCAGGGTTCCGTCACCATGCTGCCCGGCTTTGCCGAAGGCCAATGGTGGGTGCAGGACGCCGCCGCGGCACTTCCGGTGCGGCTGTTCGGTGACATCAAGGACAAGGCAGTCGCCGATCTCTGCGCGGCGCCCGGCGGCAAGACCGCCCAGCTCGCGCTGGCCGGCGCGCAGGTCACTGCGATCGATCGTTCGCCGGCGCGCGTCGCCCGGCTGCGCGACAATCTCACTCGGCTGGCCTTGCAGGCCGAGACCGTCGTCGCCGACGCCGTCGAATGGGCCGCGGACGCGGCAAGCTTCGACGGTATCCTGGTCGATGCGCCCTGCACCTCGACGGGAACCATCCGCCGCCATCCCGACGTCGCCTGGCTGCGCCAGGAAGCCGACATCGCCGCGCTGTCATCGCTACAGCAGCGGCTGCTGCAAAAGGCGATCCATCTGCTGAAGCCCGGCGGCACGCTGGTCTACTGCACCTGCTCGCTGGAGCCGGAGGAAGGCGAGCACGCGATTGCCGCGCTGCTGGCCGGCGAATCAGGTTTGCGCCGCGCGCCGGTCGAGACAAGCGAGGTCGCCGGCCTCGACGATATCATTACCGCCGAGGGCGATCTGCGCACTTTGCCGAGCCATTTGCCCAACGCCGACCCGCGGCTGGGCGGCCTGGACGGCTTTTACGCGGCCCGGCTGGTTAAGGCCTGATTTTAAACGTCGGTCTTCTAAGCTCCAGATGCTTCGTGAAGTGATTCGTGCGGTATCAAGAGGGTGTCTTGTCGATCAAGATGGTGTCTTGGCCGCGTTTCCGGATTAAATAAGGATTCGTTGAAAATTCCCTCCCCGCAAGGTTAGGCGTGTCGGTCGCTCAAAGCAGACGCATCTCGACGCTGATTGCTGGCCGCTTCGCCCGCAGCATGCTCGCGCGCGCCAGCGGCAGCACGGTCGCGCTGTCGCGGCTGTGGCCCGGCCGCACCGACCGGCTGATCATCGCCCCGCACGATCTGCGAACCGCCGACGCCACCCGCGCCGCCGAGATCTATGCCGGGCGATTCGTGTTCGCTGGCAAGATCGTCACCTGCCATGGCCGCTCGATCTTCGATCTCGAACCGCCGTCGGAGGATTGGGAAGCCGCCCTGCTCGGCTTCGGCTGGCTGCGCCATCTGCGCGCCGCCGACACCGCGCTGACCCGCGCCAATGCCCGCTCGCTGGTCGACGACTGGATCTCCAACCAGGCCCGCCGACGGCCGCTGGAGCGCCGCGCCGACGTGCGCGCGCGGCGGGTGATCTCGCTGCTGTCGCAGGCGCCCCTGGTGCTTGGCGACACCGATGGAAAATTCTACCGCAAATATCTGCGCGGGCTGGCGCGCGAGATTCGCTATCTGCGTCACGCCACGCTCGACAATGACGGCGTGCCGCGCCTGCAGGTTTTGATCGCGCTGTGCTACGCCTCGCTCTGCCTCGCCAACCAGGCGCGCAACATCAAATCCGCGACGCGCAGGCTGTCCGACGAATTGCAGCGCCAGATCCTGCCCGATGGCGGCCACATCTCGCGCAATCCCGGTGCGCTGGTCGAGCTGCTCAGCGATCTCCTGCCGCTGCGGCAGACCTTTGCCGCGCGGAACATCGCGCCGCCGCCGGCGCTGCTCAACGCGATCGACCGCATGATGCCGATGCTGCGCTTCTTCCGGCACGGCGACGGCAGCTTCGCGCTGTTCAACGGCATGTCGACCGCGCCGTCCGATCTGGTCGCAACGCTGCTCGCCTATGACGACACCCGCGGCGTGCCGATGGCGAGCATGCCGCATACCGGCTTCCAGCGACTCGACGCCGGCAACACCACGTTGATCATCGACACCGGGCCGCCGCCGCCGGCGAGCGTCAGCCAGGATGCGCATGCCGGCTGCCTGTCGTTCGAGCTGTCCTCCGGGGTCAGCCGCATCGTCGTCAATTGCGGCATGCCCAGCACCGGCCGCGACAATTGGCGGCCGTTCGCACGCTCCACCGCGGCGCATTCGACCCTGACCTATCACGACACCTCGTCGTGCCAGTTCGTCGAGCTGTCGGCGATGAAGCGGCTGCTGCGCGGCGCGCCGATCACCAGCGGCCCGAGCAATGTCGAGAACTACCGCGAAGCCGTACCCGACGGCGACGTGCTGACCGCCTCGCATGACGGCTATCTCTCCCGCTTCGGCGTGATCCACCGCCGCGTGCTGATGGTGTCGCAGGACGGCACAAGGCTCGAAGGCGAGGACCAGCTGACGCCGGCGCCGGGCGGCCGCATCAAAGGCAGCGAGGCCGATTTCGCGCTGCGCTTCCATTTGCACCCCTCGGTGAAGGCGAGCCGGCTGTCGGATGCCCGCGGCGTCATGCTGGTGCTGCCCAACCGCGACGTCTGGACCTTCGAGGCGATGGACGACAAGGTCGACCTCGAGGACAGCGTGTTCCTGGCCGGCAATGACGGCCCGCGCCGCACCTCCCAGATCGTGATCCGGCAGGACGCGCGGCACGCCGGCACGATCCGCTGGAGCTTCGTGCGCTCCTCGACCTCGGCCACCGCCACCAACGCCCGCCGCAACGCCCGCCGCGAGCCGGAACTGCCGCTGTAGGGATTGTCGTATCGGCCCGACTTCGGCCGGCGCGCCCATCTCAGTCCCGTCGCCCTGAGGAGGCCGCAACGCGGCCGTCTCGAAGGGTCGACGGCCACCAGCCGGGCCGATTCATTCTTCGAGACGCCGCTGAGCGGCTCCTCAGGATGACGGGGATGGTGTGGCGCGGGAAAATTTGGACTGAATCGCCGCCAATTTGCGGGGATTCGGTCCCACGGACCGGTTTCGTACCGCCCAAAACCATGCTACCCGGCTGCCTTAACAGCCAGGGAATTTCCGATATGACCGAGCAGCTTCGCCGCGTGACCCGCGCTCTGTTGTCCGTTTCCGACAAGACCGGACTGATCGATTTCGCCAGGGCGCTGGCCGACCAGGGCGTGGAGCTGGTCTCGACCGGCGGCACCGCCAAGGCGATCGCCGCGGCCGGGTTGAAGGTCAAGGACGTCTCCGAGCTGACCGGTTTTCCGGAGATGATGGACGGCCGGGTCAAGACGCTGCATCCGAAGGTGCATGGCGGCCTGCTCGCGATCCGCGACAACCAGGAGCATGCCTCCGCGATGGCCGCGCACGGCATCGCGCCGATCGATCTTCTGGTCGTCAACCTCTATCCGTTCGAGGCCACCGTCGACAAAGGCGCCGGCTTCGAGGAGTGCATCGAGAACGTCGACATCGGCGGCCCCGCGATGATCCGCGCCGCGGCCAAGAACCATGACGACGTCGCCGTGGTGGTCGAGGCGAACGATTATCAGGCCGTGCTCGACGAGCTCGCCGCGCACAAGGGCGCGACCTCGCTCGGCCTGCGCCGCCGGCTCGCCGCCAAGGCCTATGCGCGCACCGCGGCCTATGACGCCGCGATCTCGAACTGGTTCGCCGTGCAGCTCGGCACCAAGGCGCCGGACTTCCGCGCCTTCGGCGGCAAGCTGATCCAGTCGCTGCGCTATGGCGAGAACCCGCACCAGACCGCGGCGTTCTACGCCACGCCGGAGAATCGGCCGGGCGTTGCCACGGCACGCCAACTGCAGGGCAAGGAACTGTCCTACAACAACATCAACGACACCGACGCGGCCTATGAATGCGTCGGCGAGTTCGACCCGCAGCGCACCGCGGCCTGCGTGATCGTGAAACACGCCAATCCGTGCGGCGTCGCCGAGGGTCCCGATCTCGCCACCGCCTATGCCCGTGCGCTGGCCTGCGACTCGACCTCGGCCTATGGCGGCATCATCGCGGTCAACCGCACACTGGATGCGGACGCGGCACGCGCGATCATCGGCATCTTCACCGAAGTGATCATCGCGCCCGACGCGACCGAGGAGGCGATTTCGATCATCGCCGGCCGGCGCAATCTGCGTCTGCTGCTCGCCGGCGGGCTGCCGAACGCACGCGCGACAGGCCTCACCGCCAAGACCGTTGCCGGCGGCCTCCTGGTGCAGAGCCGCGACAATGCCGTGATCGAGGACATGAACCTGAAGGTCGCGACCAAGCGTGCGCCGACCGACGCCGAGCTGCGCGACCTCAAATTCGCCTTCCGGGTGGCAAAACACGTCAAGTCGAACACCATCATCTACGCCAAGGATCTTGCGACCGTCGGCATCGGCGCCGGCCAGATGAGCCGGGTCGATTCCGCACGCATCGCCGCGCGCAAGGCGCTGGATGCGGCAGCCGAGTTGAAGCTCGCTGAACCCTTGACCAAGGGTTCGGTGGTCGCCTCGGACGCGTTCTTCCCGTTCGCCGACGGCATGCTGGCCTGCATCGAGGCCGGCGCCACCGCCGTGATCCAGCCCGGCGGCTCGATGCGCGACGACGAGGTGATCAAGGCCGCCGACGAGCACGGCATCGCCATGGTGTTCACCGGCGTGCGGCATTTTAGGCATTGATCTCGTAGCCCGGATGGAGCGAAGCGCAATCCGGGGTCTTTGATCCGCTGAGAGACCGTCCCGGATTTCGCTTCGCTCCATCCGGGCTACGAGCTTCGCCGGGACGACGGCGGTGATTTACTCCCGCACCTTCGCCAGCAGCGCCAGCCCCACCACGAAGAACGCCACCAGCACTGCCATGCCGGCCTTCTGGCTCGCGGTCGCCGCGGTGATGACGCCGATCAAGAGCGGCCCGATGAACGACGTCACCTTCCCGGTCAACGCGAACAAGCCGAAATACTGCGCGATGCGATCCCTGGGCGCGAGGCGGATCAGGAGCGAGCGCGAGGCCGCCTGCAACGGCGCGCCGGTGGCGCCGATCAGGCAACCCAGCACGATATAGGCGCGCTCGGCGGCGCCCCCGAACAAAGCACCGCCGGGCACCGGCGGCGCGACCGGGATGAACAGGATGGAATCCTTGTTCACGGTGAGGATCACGACGATCGCAAACAGCAGGATCACGAGACTGCCGGTGATCACGCGCTTCGGCCCGAACCGATCGTCGAGCTTGCCGCCGATCCAGCCGCCGAAGGTGCCAGCCACCGCCAGGATGATGCCGAAGGTGCCGATCCGGATCGTGTCCCAGCCGAACGTGCCGGCGGCATAGATGCCACCGAACGCGAACAGCGAGACCAGCCCGTCGGTGTAGATCATGTTGGCCAGCAGGAAGCGCGCCAGCGATGTCTGCTTCGGCAGCCCCGCAAATGATTCCCCGAGCTCGCGCAGGCCTTCACCGAGTGCCTCGCGCAGCGGGCGCTTCGCCGGATAGTCCGGTGTGAACAGGAACATCGGCGTCACGAAAATGATGAACCACAGCCCGGTCAGCGGTCCGGTGATGCGGTCGCCCTCATGCATGACCGGATCGAGACCGAACAGCGGCGTGAAGCCGAACAGCGTCTTGCCGGTCTCGGCATTGGCGGCGAGGAAGCCGAGCACCAGCACGAGGCTGAGGATGCCGCCGACGTAGCCGGTGGCCCAGCCGGTGCCTGACAGGCGCCCGATCCTGTCGGGCGGCACGAGGGTCGGCATCATCGCATTGTTGAACACGGTCGCGAACTCGACGCCGACGCTCGCGATCGCATAGGCAAGCAGCAGCATCGGGACGATGTCCGGATTGCCGGGCTTGCCGATCCACATCGCGCTCGATCCGATCACGAGCAGCGCGCCGAAGGCCGCGATCCACGGCTTGCGCCGGCCGCTGGCGTCGGCGATCGCGCCCAACACCGGCGACAGCAACGCGATCGCCAATCCCGCGGCCGCGGTGGCAAAGCCCCACAACGCCTGCCCGCTCGCCGCATCCGACGCGACGAAGCTTGCGAAATAGGGCGCGAACACGAAGGTCGTGATCAGCGTGAAATAAGGCTGCGCGGCCCAGTCGAAGAAGATCCAGCTGACGACGGCGGCGCGGCCCGGATAGACTTTTGTGGTGGCCTTCGTATCGCCGGCGCCCGTCTGCAATGTTGTCGTCATCGCGAAAGATATTCCCCAACTCGAACCACAGGCAGGCTTTTGCTGCTTCAATCCGCTCCCATATAGCATGAGCCGGTTTGACTGATACGGCGATGAACAGGGCAGGACATTTCGATGGCGCGGACAGCAATGATGTCGCGGCGGCTGTTTGCCGCTCTCCTGGTGACCGGCATCGCGACATCAGCCCTCGGCCAGGTTGAGCGCCGCGCCTACGAGCCGTCAGCCACTGACACTGCCCGCAGCATTCGCGCCGAACACGGCATGGTGGTGGCGCAGGAGAAACTCGCGGCGCGGGTTGGCGCCGACATATTGCGGCAGGGCGGCAATGCGATCGATGCCGCGGTCGCCACCGGATTTGCGATGGCGGTGACCTATCCACGCGCCGGCAATATCGGCGGCGGTGGCTTCATGGTGATCCATCTCGCCGCAAGAAAAGAAGACGTCGCGATCGACTACCGCGAGACCGCGCCGCAGGCCGCAACGCGCGACATGTTCCTCAACGCCGAGGCCAAGCCCGATCCCGACAAGTCGCGCAACTCCGCGCTCGCGATCGGCGTGCCCGGCACGGTCGCAGGCCTCGCGCTGGCGCTGGAGAAATACGGCTCCGGCAATTTCACGCTGGCGCAGATCCTCAAGCCTGCGATCGATCTCGCGCGCGACGGCTTCGTGGTCACCGACGACACGTCGGACACGCTGAACGACATGTATCGCCGCATGTCGCGCTGGCCGAAGTCGGCCAAGACGTTCTCGCACGCCGACGGCACGCCGCTGCGCGAGGGCGACCGCCTGATCCAGGGCGACCTCGCCGGCGTCTTGACCGCGATTGCCGAACAGGGCCCGCGCGTCTTCTACGAAGGTGCCGTCGCCGAGAAGCTCGTCAGCGGGATCAAGAACGCCGGCGGTATCTTCAGTGTCGAGGACCTGAAGTCCTATCAGCCTATCATCCGCACGCCGATCCGCGGCACCTATCGCGGCTACGACATCGTCTCGATGCCGCAGCCGTCCTCCGGCGGCGTCGTGCTGCTCGAGATCCTCAACATCCTCGAAGGCTTTCCGATGTCCGACATGAAGCAGGGCTCGGCGGCCTCGCTGCATGTGATGATCGAGGCGATGAAGCGGGCCTATGCCGATCGCGCCCGCTATCTCGGCGATCCCGCCTTCGTCGACGCGCCGACGCAATTGCTGGTCGACAAGGACTATGCCGCCAGGCAGCGCGCGACCATTGACCTCGCCCGCGCCACGCCCTGGACCGACGTACGCAACGCGAAGCAGCCGCACGAGGGCGACAACACCACGCATTATTCGGTGATCGATGCCAGCGGCAACGCCGTCAGCAACACCTACACGCTGAACTTCCCTTACGGCGTCGGCCTCGTCGCCGACGGCACCGGCGTGCTGCTCAACAACGAGCTCGACGATTTCACCGCCGCGCCCGGCGCCTCCAATGCGTTCGGCCTGGTCGGCTTCGAGGCCAATCTGCCGGGACCCGGCAAGCGCCCGCTGTCGTCGATGTCGCCGACCATCGTGCTGAAGGACGGCAAGCCTGTGCTGGTGACGGGTTCGCCCGGCGGCAGCCGCATCATCTCCGCGGTGACGCAGATCATCGTCGACGTAATCGACTACAAGATGGAGATCGCGGCCGCGGTCGCCGCGCCCCGCATGCATCATCAATGGCTGCCCGACGAGGTCCGGATCGAGCGCGGCTTTCCCGATGAGGTGCTGACCGAGCTGCGCGCCAAGGGCCACAAGACGGTCGAACCGCTCGGCTACTCCTCCGCGAACTCGATCGCCGTCACGACCAGCGGTCTGCTCGGCGCGCCCGATCCGCGCACGCGCGGCGCGGAGGCCGCGGGATACTAAAACGCGGGGCTTTGCCCGGCCTGCTACATCGCGATAGATTGGCGGTCCGCGCAACTCCGGCCGCGGATCGCAAAGAGCCGGTGAATGATTTCTCCGGGGAACGCGCATGAGCACGGCTGAATCCAAATCAATCGAAGTCGCAGAGATCGAGGACACCAGCCTCCTCGCTTTCTATCGCGACATGAATTTGCAGGAGCGGCGCACGTTCTGGGCCTGCGCGTCCGGCTGGACGCTCGACGGCATGGATTTCATGATCTATCCGCTTGTCATCGGCACCATCATCACGCTGTGGAAGGTCGATGCCGGCACCGCCGGCCTCGCGGGCACCGTGACGCTGCTTGCCTCCGCCGTCGGCGGCTGGCTCGGCGGCTATCTGTCCGACCGGATCGGCCGGGTGAAGACGCTGCAGCTCACCATTATCTGGTTCTCGTTCTTCTCGCTGGTCTGCGCCGTGGTGCAGAATTTCGACCAGCTCCTGATCGCCCGCGCGCTGCTGGGCTTGGGCTTCGGCGGCGAATGGGCGGCCGGCGCGGTGCTGATCGGCGAGGCGATCCGGCCGCAATATCGCGGCCGCGCGGTCGGCTCGGTGCAGTCGGGCTGGGCGATCGGCTGGGGCCTTGCGGTGCTGGCGCAGGCGATCCTGTTCTCGGTGTTGCCTGCGGAAAACGCCTGGCGCTGGATGTTCGTGATCGGCGCGCTGCCAGCGCTGCTGGTGTTCTATCTGCGCCGCTATGTCACCGAGCCCGAAATCTCGGCTGCGACCATGGCACAGCAGCAGGCTTCCGGCAGCGGACCGGCGGCGCTGTGGGAAATCTTCCACGGACCGATCCTGAAGACCACGCTGCTGGCCTCGCTGGTCGGCACCGGCATGCAGGGCGGCTATTACGCCATCACCTTCTGGGTGCCGCGCTTCCTCACCACCGAGCGCAAGCTTTCGGTCGTCGGCTCGACCGGCTATCTTGCGACCCTGATCATCGGCTCGTTCATCGGCTATCTCGTCGGCGCCTGGCTCGCCGACCGGATCGGCCGGCGCAACCTGTTCCTGATCTTCTCGATCGGCGCCATCGCGGTGGTGCTGCTCTACACCCAGCTGCCGCTTTCGAATGAGGTGCTGTGGGTACTGGGCTTCCCGCTTGGCTTCTTCGCCTCAGGCTATTTCTCCGGCATGGGCGCGTTCCTGACTGAGCTCTATCCGACCCGGCTGCGCGGCTCCGGACAAGGCTTTTGCTACAATTTCGGCCGCGGCGTCGGCGCGCTGTTCCCGTTCCTGGTCGGCGCGCTCTCGACCACGACCACGCTCGCCAACGCGATTGCGATCTTCGCGGTGGCGGCCTACGGCGTGTTCTTCATCGCCGCCTACGCGCTGCCGGAAACGCGCGGGCGCGTGTTGCATGCGGGTGGGTAGGACGTGAGGTGATGTGATGGCCATCCCGCTTGCTCCGCTTCGCCTCTCCCCTTGTGGGAGAGGCCCGATTGCATCGGCAGATGCAATCCGGGTGAGGGGGCGCGGTCTGTCCACGCAGTATGCCGTACGGAGAGATACCCCTCACCCCCAACCCTCTCCCACAAGGGGAGAGGGAGCCGTCGGTCCGTGCTTCCCTCACAGGAGGTTCTCATGACATCGCTCAAAGGCAGGACGCTGTTCATCTCGGGTGCGAGCCGCGGCATTGGGCTCGCGATCGCGCTGCGGGCGGCGCGTGACGGCGCCAATGTTGCGATTGCGGCGAAGACTGCGGAGCCGCATCCGAAGCTGAAGGGCACGATCTACACCGCCGCCGACGAGGTCCGCGCCGCCGGCGGCAAGGCGCTGCCGGTGATTTGCGACATCAGGGACGAGGCGCAGGTGATGACGGCGATCGAGCAGACCGTCGCCGAATTCGGCGGCATCGACGTCTGCGTCAACAACGCCAGCGCGATCAGCCTGACCAATTCGCAGGCGACCGACATGAAGCGCTACGATCTCATGATGGGGATCAACACCCGCGGCACGTTCATGGTGTCGAAATACTGCATTCCGCATCTGAAGAAGGCGGAGAATCCGCATATCCTGATGCTGTCGCCGCCGCTCGACATGAAGACGAAATGGTTCGAGCACTCGACCGCCTACACGATGGCGAAGTTCGGCATGAGCATGTGCGTGCTCGGGCTCGCCGGCGAATTGAAATCCGCCGCCGTCGCCGTCAATGCGCTGTGGCCGCGCACCACGATCGCGACCGCCGCGGTCGGCAATCTGCTCGGCGGCGATGCCATGATGCGCGCGAGTCGCACGCCGGAGATCATGGGCGATGCGGCCCATGCGATCATCACCCGGCCGTCGCGCGAATTCACCGGGCATTTCTGCATCGACGACAAGGTGCTCTACGCCAATGGCGTGCGCGACTTCGAGCGCTATCGCGTCGATCCCTCTGTGCCGCTGATGTCGGACTTCTTCGTGCCCGACGACGATGTGCCGCCGCCCGGGGTCACCGTGCAGGCACTGCCCGCGCGCTAGAGCTTCTTGTCTTGGCGCGTTTTCTTCACGCGAACCGGTATCCACTTCGCTCGAAAACGCTCTAAGCTACACCGCAGCCGCGTTCAGCTGCATCCGCCAATGCTGCACGCGTTCTTTGAGCAGCGCATCGCGCACATAGCCGAGCTCCTCGTCCTCGATCCGCTCCAGCGTGTCGAGCGTGAGATTGTCCGCGCCATGCGCCGCCCAGGCGCGCTGCAGCTCGGCATTCCGATGACCGCCGATTCGCAGCGTGAACCAGATCCGGTTCTGGATTTTTTGCAGATCGAGCGTTTGCCCGACCCAGACCTCGCCGGTCGCGCGGCAGCGGATCGCGAACACGCCGGCCATGCTCGCACGCTTCTTGTAGTCGGCGATGGCCTGCTTGCGGTGCTCGGTCTTCATGGCCGCTCCTGTCGATTCGACACGCCATTTATACCCGGGCATTATTGACACCGCAATAATACCCGGATATAAATGGCGACATCGAAACCCGAGGCCGCCGGCTATGACTGCGAATCTACCGGCCGACCCGGTACGGCCCACCCTTCTCCAGCGCCCGCGCATAGGCCGGGCGGGCGTGGATGCGTTCGAGGAACGCAACGCACCGGGGATGGCCGTCCTCGAGCCCGCCGCGCGCGGCGGCCGCTTCGAGCGGAAAGCTCATCTGGATGTCGGCGCCGGAGAAGTCTTGGCCGGCGAACCATTCGCTCTTGCCAAGTTCGCCTTCCCAATAGGCCATGTGCTGCTTGAGCTGCGGATTGACCAGCGTCGACAGCGCCGTATTGGATACCTTGCGCACCAAGGGCCGCAGCAGCGCCGGCGCGCGCTTCGGCATCAGCGTGAACAACAGCTTGAGGAGCAGCGGCGTCATCGCCGAGCCCTCGGCATAGTGCAGCCAATAGGTGTAGCGCAGCCGCTCCGGCGTATCGGCCGGCGGGATCAGGCGGCCCTTGCCGTAGCTCGCGATGATGTATTCGAGGATCGCGCCGGATTCCGCGATGGTGTTGCCGTTGTCGGTGACGACGGGCGACTTGCCGAGCGGATGGATCGCGCGCAGCTCCTTCGGCGCCCGCATGTCCGGCTGCCGCTGGTAGCGCACGATTTCGTAGGGCACGCCCAATTCCTCGAGCAGCCACAGCACGCGCTGCGAACGGGAATTGTTGAGGTGATGAACCGTCAGCATGGGCGTCCTCTCGGGTGTCAGCGCAGTCGGGCCGCGCTTGGTGCCAGCCTGACACAGGAAAGTCGAGATGAATGCACGCGGATGGTCCCAAATTACCCGGGCAATATGTCGCGCAACCGAAGAGATCAGTTATGAACCCAGCCTATGTCGCCTTCGAAAACGAGCACTGCATCGCAGCCGGCGACCTCAGCGACGTTGCCCGCGCCGCCAAGCAGTTAATCGACCGGCGCAAGGACGCCGCGATCCTGGTGTTCAACGGCCGCACCTCGGCGCTGGTCGACATCGACTACCGGGGCTCGGTCGACGACGTGTTGGCCCGGCTGCCGAAGCTCGCGCCGCCGCCCAGCGAGGAGCCGGCGGCGCCGGCCGCGCCGCGCGGCCCGGGACGTCCCAAGCTTGGCGTCGTGGCGCGCGAGATCACGCTGCTGCCGCGGCACTGGGACTGGCTCGCGCAGCAGAAGGGCGGCGCCTCGGTTGCGATCCGCAAATTGATCGACGAGGCCCGGCGCTCGAGCGGCGACAAGGACCGCACGCGCGCAGCACAGGATGCCTCCTATCGCTTCATGACCACGATGGCCGGCAACCGGCCGAACTACGAAGAGGCGATCCGCGCCCTGTTCGCGCATGACCGGCGTCGCTTTGCGACGCTGATCGCGGACTGGCCGGCCGACATCCGCGATCACGCGATCAGGCTCGCCCATAGCGATCAAGCGGACTAGCCCGCTCTCGCGCGACATGGTGGCCGCGCGGGTCGTGATTCGACCTGCGCGCCGTCCTGGCAACTCAGATCTGGAAGTTCAACGTGTCCAAGCCCCCGTCCTTGCGCAAAGCCTTCCTGTCGTTCCTGGCGCCGATGCTGCTCAGCAACGTGCTGCAGTCGCTGTTCGGAACCATCAACGGCATCTATCTCGGCCAGATGATCGGCGTCGACGCGCTCGCGGCGGCGTCGGTGTTCTTCCCGGTCATGTTCTTCTTCATCTCCTTCGTGATCGGGCTGAGCGCCGGCGCCTCGGTCATGATCGGCCAGGCCTGGGGCGCCGGCGAGCCCGACCGCGTGAAGGCGGTCGCCGGCACCACCATGACCGTGACGCTGCTGCTGGCGCTGGCGATCGCGATATCAGGCGGCCTGTTCACCCGTCCGCTGCTGATCGCGCTGGCGACGCCGCCTGACGTCCTCGACGCCGCGGTGTCCTATGCGCGGATCATGATGATCGCGATGCCGGTGACGTTCGCATTCCTGCTGCTCACCGCGATGATGCGCGGCGTCGGCGACACCGTGACGCCGCTGGTGGCGTTGACGGTCTCGACCATCGTCGGCCTCGTCGTCACGCCGGCGTTGATCCACGGCTGGCTCGGCCTGCCCAGGCTCGGCGTCGCCAGCGCGGCGGTCGCCTCCGCGGTTTCGGGCGTGGTCACGCTGCTGTGGTTGCATGTCCATATGCTCAGGCACAAGCATGCGCTCGCCTTCGACGCCGCATTCCTGCGCGCGATGCGGCCGAACGGCGGCCTGCTGCGCATCGTGCTGCGGCTCGGCATTCCCACGGCGATCGGCATGGTTGTGGTCTCGCTCGCCGAATTGGTGCTGCTCGGCCTCGTCAACGGCTTCGGCTCCGACGCCACCGCGGCCTATGGCGCGGTCAACCAGGTGATCGGCTATGTGCAGTTTCCGGCAATCTCGATCGCGATATCGGTCTCGATCTTCGGCGCGCAGGCGATCGGCCGCGGCGAGCCCGCCCGCGTCGGCGCCATCGTCAGGACCGGCATCGAGATGAATCTCGCGCTGACCGGCGGACTCGTCCTGCTCGGCTATCTCTTTGCACGGCCGCTGATGGGCTTCTTCATCGTCGACGGCGCGGTGCTCGCACTGGCGCAGCAGCTTTTGTACATCGTGCTCTGGAGCATGGTGCTGTTCGGCATGGCGACCGTGTTCTCGGGCGCGATGCGCGCCGGCGGCACGGTGTGGATGCCGCTATTCATCTCGATCCTGGCGATCGCGCTGGTCGAGGTGCCGGTCGCGATCCTGCTCAGCCGCACCATCGGCATCAGCGGCATCTGGATCGCCTATCCCGCCACCTTCGCAACCATGTTCGTGCTGCAGATGGCCTATTACGCTCTGGTATGGCGCAAGCAGACCATCGAGCGGCTGATTTGACATCGCGCGCCGCGGCTCACATGATGAGTATCATATTCTCCGGATGGCGCCTGCCGCAGCAGGCTCATCCTGGAGAAATGCCCAACAAGCCGAGGGAGAGAGCGCCGTGAGCCAGAAACCGCAATTCCTGTTCGATTTCGGCAGCCCCAACGCCTTCCTCAGCCATGAGGCGATCCCCGCGATCGAACAGCGCACCGGCGTCAAGTTCGAGTATGTCCCGGTCCTGCTCGGCGGCATCTTCAAGGCCACCAACAACAAGTCGCCGGCCGAGACGCTGGCGGGCGTCAAGAACAAGCCCGAGTTCATGAAGATCGAGACCGAGCGCTTCCTCAAGCGCTTCAACGTCAAGCCCTACACCTGGAACCCGTTCTTTCCGGTCAACACACTGAACCTGATGCGCGCGGCGGTCGCGGCCCAGTTCGAGGGCGTGTTCGAGAAGTATGTCGAGGCCGCCTTCCATCACATGTGGGTCGAACCGAAGAAGATGGACGACCCGGAAGTCGCCGGCAAAGCGCTGGCGTCCTCCGGCCTCGATGCGGCAAAGCTGTTCGCCCGGGCGCAGGACGCCGACGTCAAGGGCAAGCTGATCGAATACACCCAATCCGCCGTCGAGCGTGGCGCGTTCGGCTCGCCGACCTTCTTCGTCGGCAAGGAGATCTTCTTCGGCAAGGAGCAGCTGCGCGAGGTCGAGGAAATGATCAAGGGAGCGAATGGCGAATAGCCAGTAGCGAATGGTGCGCCGGCATCTATATCTATTCGCTACTCCCCATTCGCTATTCGCCCGCGGGCAGCGAACAACAAAGAAGGACAAATTCCCATGCGCGTTCTCGTGGTCGGCGCCGGTGCGATCGGCGGTTATTTCGGCGGCCGGATGCTTCAGGCCGGCCGTGACGTCACCTTCCTGGTGCGCCCCCGCCGCGCCTCCGAGCTCGCCTCGGCCGGGCTTGTGATCAAAAGCCCGAACGGCGACGTCACGCTGACCAATCCGCCGACCGTGCAGGCCGACAAGCTCTCGGACAAGTTCGACGTCGTGCTGTTGAGCTGCAAGGCGTTCGATCTCGATGACGCGATCAAGTCGTTTGCGCCAGCGGTCGGCGACAACACCGCGATCATCCCGCTGCTCAACGGCATGCTGCATCTCGATGCGCTCGACAAGGCATTCGGCGCCCGGCATGTGCTCGGCGGCCTCTGCGCCATCGCGGCGACCCTGAACGAGAGGCGCGAGGTGGTGCAATTGCAGCCGATGCAGTCGCTGGGTTTCGGCGAACGCGCCGGCGGCATCTCGGATCGGGTGCGCGCGATTGCCGAGACGTTCTCCGCGATCAACGGTGCCAACGCCAGCGAGCACGTGATGCAGGACATGTGGGAGAAGTGGGTGTTCCTGGCGTCGCTCGCCGCCTCTACCAGCCTGATGCGGACCTCGGTCGGCAACATCCTGGCCGCGCCCGGCGGCAAGGAATTCCTGCTCGGCATCCTCGACGAATGCAGCGCGATCGCCGCCGACGCCGGCCATGAGCCGGGCGGTCCGTTCTTCCAGCGCACCCGTGGGCTGCTCACCACCGAGGGCTCGCCGATGACCGCATCGATGTTCCGCGACATCAAGGCGGGGCTTCCGGTCGAAGCCGACCACGTGATCGGCGACCTGATCGTGCGCGCCGACGCCGCCAAGATCCCGGTGCCGAAGCTGCGCACGGCGTATACGCATCTCAAGGCGTATGAGAAGCAGCGGAGCGCTTAAGTCCTGTAGCCCGGATGAAGCGAAGCGAAATCCGGGTACGGTCGTTCAACTGAGACAGCGGCCCCGGATTGCGCTTCGCTGCATCCGGGCTACGCACGTCCCCGTCGTTGCCGCTACAAATGCGCCAGGTAATGCGCGAGCGCGGTGATCTCTTCATCGCTCAGCGGATAGGCCACGTCGGCCATCACGGCTTGCGCACCGCCGGAGCGTTGTCCGGACTTGTAGTCGTGCAGCGCCTTGACGAGATATTCCTCGCGCTGGCCGGCGATGCGGGCGACCGCCTTGGTACCGGCAAAGGTATCGCCGTGACATGAGGCGCAGCGGCGGCCGGCGGCGGCCTGCTTGCCCTTCTCGGACAAGTCCGGATTGTCGTCCTTGCCGCCCTTGGGCGGCGTCAGCGAGGCGAAATAGGCGCCGAGATTGCGGATGTCCTCATTGCTGAGCTGCTCGACGATCGGCTGCATCTGCTCGTTCTTGCGCGCGCCGGCGCGGAAGAACACCAGCTGCCATTGAATATACTGGTCGAGCTGGCCGGCCAGCGAGGGAATGTTCTCGGTCTGCGAGATGCCGTTGTCGCCGTGGCAGCCGGCGCACATCTCGGCCTTCTCCTTGACGGCGGCATTGTCCGCGCCTTGGGCGGACGACGCCAGCAGGATGGCCGCTGACAGAATTCCAAGCGACGCATGACGCATTGTCAGTTTCTCCGGCTGTCATTGCCGGGCGCCTGTCCTCGACCCGATCGAGGATGCTCCGACAATCCATCTGGTTTGAAAGGGTTTCTTGTTTGGATGGCTGCCCGAACCAAGTCCGGGCATGACGGCTGGTTCCGTCATTTGATCGCAAGCGAGGCTGCGATTGCCTCATCGGCCACCGCAGCCCCGCATTGGCTCGACCGTTACTTCTTGTTGTAGCTGATGCGATAGATCGCACCGGCCCAATCGTCGGCGACGAGGATGGAGCCGTCCTTGTCGAGCAGGATATCGGCGGGACGGCCGAGATAGCCTTGGTCACCCTCGATCCAGCCGGAGGCGAAGATCTCCTGCTTGGCATTCTTGCCATCGGGGCTCGCAGTGATCTTCACGATGCGGCCACCCTGGTACTTGTGCCGGTTCCAGGAACCGTGCTCGGCGATCAGGATCGCGTTCTTGTAGTCGGCCGGGAATTGGCTGCCGGTATAGAACTTCATGCCGAGCGGAGCCACGTGTGCACCGAGATTGTACACCGGCGGGGTGAACTCCGAGCACTTGTGACCCATCGCAAACTTGGTGTCTGGCAAATTGCCCTGGTGGCAGTAGGGATAGCCGAAGTGCTCGCCGATCTTCGAGATCATGTTGAGCTTGTCGCTCGGCAGATCGTCGCTGATCCAGTCGCGGGCATTTTCGGTGAACCAGTACTTGCCGGTGCGCGGATCGACGTCGCCGCCGACCGAGTTGCGCACGCCAAGCGCCCAGATCTCCGCATTGCCGGTCTTCGGATCGACACGGCGGATCTGCGACACCGAGGTCGGCGGGATGCCGATGTTGAAGGGCGGTCCGAACGGAATGTAGAACCAGCCGTCCTTGTCGACGGCGATGTATTTCCAGCCATGCGCCGCGTAGGACGGCATGTCGTCATACACCACCTTGCCGCTGCCGAGATTGTCGAGATTGGCTTCGGCATTGTCGTACTTGATCAGCTTGTCGACCGCGATGACGTAGAGTGCGCCGTCCTTGAAGGCGAGGCCCGTCGGCATGTTGAGGCCCTTGAGGATGGTCTTGACCTCTTTCTTGCCGTTGTTGTCCTTGATCGCATAGACATTGCCGAGGCCGAACGAGCCGACGAACAGCGTGCCCTTGTCGCCCCATGCCATCTGGCGCGCCGCGAGCACGTTCGAGGCATAGACCTCGATCTTGAAGCCCGGCGGCAGCTTGATCTTCTTCATCATGCTGGCGAGTTCGGCGTCGGAGGCGCCGGTCGGCGGACCGGACGGCGGGGCAAGGCCCTTCTGCGCCTCGGTCTCATCGCCGAGGAACCAATCGTCCGGCGGATGGGTCCAGAATTCCTTGGTGCCCGATTCGTACTTCTTCAGCGCACGGTTCTTGTCTGTTTGTTGCTGCGCACTGGCGAAGGTGGTCCCCGCCAGCAGCGCTATCGCCGCGAACGCAAGTATTGATCGATTGAAAGCGGACTTCATCGCGTCACTCCCCTACGCAAGCCGTTGCAGCTTGCCTGTTATTGATTTTGAACGCCCTGAGAGATGATGGTGGCGGTCTGTGAGGTAGGTCAGACGGCAAAATGGTAGCACATCCATCGACGCTGAAAAGCGCATGCCGCGGTGTGCGCTGCGTCAAAACAAGGTGAGGCGAAAATTGAGACGAAATTTTCCCGCGCGCCCTGCCTGATAACAAGGCATTCTGCACCGCAACGTAATATCCGAATGAAGCTAACGCTCGCGATCGCCGCTAACGTGATGAAAGGCGCGCCAGGCCGAGCGCTTGCGCCTTGGCCTTCGACAGCGGCCTGAATAACACGCTGCGACTTTGTCCGCCGGAGATCGCCGCGACCTTGAAGCCGTCATCGGCGGCGATGATGTCGCCGGTCCGCAGCGTTATGTCGTCCTCGATCGGGATCGGCGACAGGCCGGTGGATGCGCTGGCGCTGCACGCGCATTGCGGCACGATCTCGCGCTGGAATCGGAATGCATTGGCGAGCTCCTTGTAGGTGTCGCCCGCTTCCGTCCTGGCGCTGTCGATATCGGAGCCGGAATACAGCTTCACCTCGGCGGCGGGACAGGCCGCCTCGCATGCCCTGAGATCCGCCGCCTCGCTGACGCGCGGCAGCGGGAAGAACCGGCCGTCGCAGGTCCGGACGCAGAACTGCTGTCGACCGCCCCAGTGCGACCGCGTCGTGATGTAGACCCGGGGCCGCGGCCGCCGTTCGGGCTCGAAGTCAGGCGCCGGCGTAAAGCCGGGCATGGCGGGAAAACTGGGTGCGGGCGTATATGCCGAATCGCTCGGCAACATCTGTGCCGGGGCCGGCGCGCATATCCAATTGCCGGCGAGCACGGCCAGCGCTGCAACAGATGCGCGCGCCACGCGGCGGTTCAACCCGGGATCTGGCGTCCAATTGATCGACATCATTCACTTGCGTGCCGCATCGGAGGACGACCGGCAGCCATTCCGACACCGACACAACCACAGATTTCTTTCAGTTTTGAGAATGCACCGTTCGGTCATTGACGAAGCCGGAACGGCCGTCGCCGGCCGCGGCATCTTGACCCCGAGACCGCGGCAATCACCAGAACCGCCGAGCAGCAAAAAGCCCGCACCAATGGGCGGGCCTTCATCAGACTGTCAGCTCGGACAGCGAGATATTTTGGAGCGGGCGAAGGGGCTCGAACCCTCGACCCCGACCTTGGCAAGGTCGTGCTCTACCACTGAGCTACACCCGCATCCGAAATGGCGGCGATCGCTCGCCGGCAACGGCAGACCTATGCCAAAAGCCGTCTGTGAATGCAACACAAGAGCGCGGTCCGAACCTCACGAAATCGTCCGGTTTCCCTAAAAATTGACCCCAAATCGGCCGAAACCGACCGTGGCGACGATTTCTTTTTATGTTTCGGTCAGAACCGGCCCCAAAGCCATCTCATCGCGGAGCGATTCGAGCCGGCTCCCGACCGGCCAGCAGGCGCCAGGTCGCCGCGGCAAGCGGCGGCGTTCGATTTGGGCCGGGTCGTCAGGCTCACCCGATCGCCGATGGAACGGGACGGGCGGCAAGCGATTGAATTTTGTCTTCCGACCGCCATTTAGCCTGACAGAACGGCTGAACGTGCCGACCGGAGCGTGCTAGAACGCCCCGGATTTCCGACCTCAGAAGCAGGCGAGGACAACGTGACGATAATGGAGCAGGGCGGCCCCACGCCCCAGGCAGCGCCCGATCTGATCAAGGAGACGACGACCCAGACCTTCGTCAAGGACGTCATCGAGGAATCGCGCCGGCAGCCGGTGATGATCGACTTCTGGGCGCCGTGGTGCGGGCCCTGCCGTCAGCTGACGCCGATCCTGGAAAAGGCGGTCAAGAACGCCAAGGGCCGGGTCAAGCTGGTCAAGATGAACATCGACGAGCATCCGCAGATTCCGGGCCAGATGGGCATCCAGTCGATCCCGGCCGTGATCGCATTCGTCAACGGCCAGCCGGCCGATGGCTTCATGGGCGCGGTGCCGGAGAGCCAGGTCAACGCCTTCATCGAGAAGATCACCAAGGGCGTGCCCGCCGCCGGCGAGCCCAATCTCACCGATATCCTGGCCGAGGCCGAGGCCGTGCTGGCCGAGGGCGACGCCGCCCAGGCCGCTCAGATCTATGCCGAGGTGCTGGCGCACGACGCCACCAACATCGCGGCGCTGGCGGGTCTCGCCAAATGCTACATCACGTCGGGCGCGGTCGAGCAGGCCAAGCAGACGCTGGCGATGGTGCCGGAAACCAAGCGCAACGACGCCGCGGTGAAGGCGGTGCAGGCCGCGATCGATCTCGCCGAGCAGGCGCAGTCGGTCGGTCCGATCGCCGAGCTGGAACAGAAAGTCGCCGCAAACCCGCTCGATCATCAGGCCCGTTTCGATCTTGCGACCGCGCTCAATGCGATGAACAGGCGCACGGAGGCGACCGAGCAACTGCTCGCGATCGTCAAGCGCGACCGCAAGTGGAACGACGACGGCGCGCGCAAGCAGCTGGTGCAGTTCTTCGAGGCGTGGGGCGGCACCGATGAGGCAACCGTCGAGGGGCGCCGGCGATTGTCGACGATCCTGTTCTCGTAACGCACGCCCGTCACAGCAGCGGGACCGCAGATGCCGATCAATGCCGAATATCGCGGGCCCGGCGAGCTCCCGGAGATCATCCCGGTGTTCCCGCTGCCCGGTGCGCTGCTGTTGCCGCGCGGCCAGATGCCGCTCAACATCTTCGAGCCGCGCTATCTGGCGATGGTCGACGACGCGCTGCGCGACGGCCATCGCCTGATCGGGATGATCCAGCCCGATGTGGCGCATTCGCAGAAAGAGGCCAAGCCGGTGCTGTTCCGCATCGGCTGCGTCGGCCGCATCACCCAGCTCGCCGAATCCGGCGACGGCCGCTACATCCTCGAACTGACCGGCGTCGCACGCTTCAAGGTGGTCGAGGAATTGAACGTGCAGACGCCGTATCGGCAGTGCAAGGTCGACTTCTTCTCGTTCACCGGCGACTTCACCGCGCGCAAGGGCGAGGACGCGGTCGACCGCAAGGCACTGCTCGAGGTACTCGCCGATTTCCTGGAGGCCAACAATCTGAAGGTCGATTGGGAAGGCATCGAATCCGCGCCCAACGAGGCGCTGGTCAACGCGCTGGCGATGATGTCGCCCTATGGCCCGGCCGAGAAGCAGGCGATGCTCGAAGCCCCCGACCTGAAGACCCGCGCCGAGATCCTGATCGCGGTCACCGAGATGGACCTCGCCAAGAAGCGCACCTCGGGCGACCCGCCGGTGCAATAGCTACCGACCGGGATCAGACGTTTGTCGTTTGGATCGGTTCGGCCCGCGATCGCCTACCTCTACCAGCCGGGGCGAGGTGAACTTCCGTTGCCGCTTCAGTTAAGAGCGATTGCGAAGCTGCTTGCGTCCGGTGAACATCGCACGCACCAGGTTCTGCCGCTGCAGCAATCCCACCACGATGACGCCGAGCACGTGCAAGGCGACGAGGATGATGACCGCGTCGGAAGCATAGGCGTGGGTGTCTTCGACCCACCAGACGCCGAAGAAGGTCACGGTGACTTCCATTGCGCCGGTGATCGCGGATACCGCGAGCGTGAGCAGCAGCGCCACCAGCATCACGGTGCCCGCGGGATTGAGCCCGATATAGCGCCCGGTGATGCCGCGCCGGAGATTCCAGATGTAGCGTGGCGCCGCGCGCAGGCGAACGATGAGCTTGCCGAAACGCGCATAGCGCGTGCCGGCAAAGCCCCAGACCAGGCGAAACGCCAGCAGGCCGATCACGGCATAGCCCGCCAGCCGGTGCAGCCGGTCATGGACGTTGGGCGTCACCCACGCGACCAGGACGAGGATGGCGAGCGCCCAGTGCCAGAGCCGCAGCGGCAGGTCCCAGACCTGCACATGGGTCGCGCCGCGGGCGCCCGGCGCCGCCTCCGTCATCGCACTGGCGTCACTTCGCGATGGTGTGCTTCAGGCTGAGATCCTCCGGGCTGTAGAACAGCTCGTAGAGCTTGCCTTCCTTGACGCCGTACACTTCGTAGCAGGAGCCCTCGACCTTCGAGCGGCGCACCTCATATCCGGCCTCCTTGGCCTTGGCTTCGGCATCGGTTGCCGGCTTCCACGACGCCTTGTCGAGCTTGGTGCAGGTCTTGTAGCCGTCGGCGAACGCCGCCGATCCGGTCAGCCCAACAGCGCCCCCAAGCACACCGGCTGCCAGTGCAGCGCTCAAAATCGTTCGCACGCGCAATCTCCCCTCCGTTGACGATGATGCCCACGACGTCATCGCGCAGGGCACATCCGTGAACAATGCTGAGGCGATTGCCAAGTCAAGCAAGCGCGGCAGAGACCGGCTTTAGAGAAATTCTAACGATGGCGAAAACCGCTTTGCGCTCCAGCAATTTCGCTTTGACCGCGCGCTGCGGCCTAAAGCCTCATCCGCGCGTTTTCGAGCGACGTGGACACCGGTTCGCGTGAAGAAAACGCGCCAAAGCAAACATCTGGAGCCTCGTTCCGGTTCAATCGGGAAGGAAAGGCTCTGGCCCGCGCGAGCCATCGGTCAGGACGCGGCGCCCGCCATGGCGCGACGAACCGCGGGGCGTTCGGCTGCAGCCTGGGCCCGCCCACCGATCATCTGCGCGACCTTCTCGCTCTGCACCGGCGGGCTGAAGTGGAAGCCCTGCACTTCCACGCAGGCATCGGCGCGCAGGATGTCGAGCTGCTCCCTGGTTTCGACGCCTTCGGCCGTCGTCGTCTTGCCGAGGCTGACCGCGAAGCGAACGATCGCGCGCGCGATCCGGCGCGACTCGTCGGTTGCGCTTGAGAGTTCGGACACGAAGCTGCGGTCGATCTTGACCTTGTCGAACGGAAACTTCTGCAAAAAGCTCAGCGACGAATAGCCGGTGCCGAAATCATCGAGCGCAATCCGCACCCCGAGGTCGTGCAGCTGGCTCAGCGCCGCGAACACCGCTTCGGCGTCCTGGATGATGGCGGTTTCGGTGACTTCGAGCTCGAGCCGGTCGGGCGATATTCCCGCGCTCGCCAGCGCGTGGACGATCACCGGCACCAGCTCCGGGCTCCTGAACTGCACCGGCGACAGATTGATCGCGATCTTGAGATGGTCGGGCCATTTGGCGGCTTCCGCGCACGCGGTGCGCAGCACCCATTCGCCGAGCGGCACGATCAGGCCGGTCTCTTCCGCCAGCGGAATGAACTGCACCGGCGACACCATGCCGCGCTGCGGATGATGCCAGCGCAACAGCGCCTCGAAGCCGCAGGTCTCCCCGCTGGCGACATGGATGAACGGCTGATAGTGCAACTCGAACTCGCCGTTGGCGAGCGCACTGCGCATGTCGCGCTCGAGGCTGCGCCGGGCCTGCAGCAGCCGATCGAGCTCCGGCTCGAAGAAGCGGAACGAGCCGCGCCCGCCGCTCTTGGCCGAATAGAGCGCAAGGTCGGCGCTGCGCAGCACCTCGTCCGAATCGGTGCCGTCGCGCGGCGCGATCGCAATCCCGATGCTGGTGGTGGTGGTCACCCGATGATGGCCGAGATCGATCGGCTCGCTGAGCGCCTTTTTGATCTTCTCGGCGAGCAGGCCCGCTTCCGTAACCGGATCGGTGACATAGTCGATGACGGCGAACTCGTCACCGCCGAGCCGCGCGACCAGCGTGGTTTCGGCAACGCACCTGCGCAGCCGTCCGGCCACCAGTTTGAGCAGCGCGTCGCCTGCCGGATGCCCGAGCGTGTCATTGACTTCCTTGAAGCGATCGAGATCGAGCATCAGCACCGCAAGACTCGGTCCGCCGCACCGCGCGCCGGACAGCGCCTGCTCCATCCACTCCCTGAGCAGCACGCGGTTCGGCAGATCGGTCAGCGCGTCATGTTGCGCCATATGGGTGATCTTGGCCTCGGAGCGCCGCTGCTCGGTGACGTCGCGATGCGTCGCCACCCAGCCACCGCCGGGCATCGGCTGCCGCGTCACGCAGATCAGGCGGCCGTCGGCAAGCTCGTCGACCCGGCTGCTGATCTCGTCAGCCGGCAGTGCATTCAATGTCGCGAGCACCTGCGTCGCGGCACGGTCGCTGGTCTCGCCCTTGAGAATGCCGTTGGCGATCCGATGCGTGATGATCGCGCGATGCGCGGTGCCGGGCAGCAGCAGTTCGGGCGGCAGCCGGTACATCTTGGCATAGCGCTCGTTGCACACCACGAGGCGTTTCTCCGCATCGAACATGCAGAGGCCCTCGCCCATGTGGTTGATCGCCGTATCCAGCCGCAGCCGTTGTTCCTCCAGCTCCTTCTGCGACGCCTCGACCTGCTGGCGTGCCAGCGACAACTGGCTGATGATCTCCTCGAAGCGGCGGGTGCGAAGCGCGAGGCGCCGGTCCGCGAGCACGCCGACCAGGCTCATCCCGAGCACCGAGAGCGCGACGCCGGCGATCACGATGGCGAGGAAGGCAGGCGAGAGCGACAGCGCCGCCGGCGCCTGCAGCGGGTCTGGAACGATCCCGACCGCGCCCATCGCGGTGAAATGATGCGACACGATCGCAAGCGTCAGCAGCAGCGCCGCGACCAGCGTCATCCAGCGATCCTGATGGCGGACCGCGACCCCCAGTGCAGCGTAGCCGAACAACATGCCGAGCACGATGGATGCCGCCACGAGGTCAAGCGACCAGACCACGTGGCCCGGCACTTCCAGCGCCCACATTCCGAGATAGTGCATGCTGGCAATGCCGGCACCGATCACCGCGCCGCCGACCGGTGCGCGCCATGGACTGGTATCGCTGGCGGCGAGGCCGAGGCCGCCGGACGTCAGCGTCATCGCCGCGGCGAGCGAGAGCGCCGTCAGGACGATGCCGTAGCCGGTCGGCACGCCCGGCTCGTAGGCCAGCATGGCGATGAAATGCGTTGCCCAGATGCCGTAGCCGATCGCAGCGCCCGCGATCGCGATCCAGATCAGCCGCGTCCGCGCTTGCGACGCGATCGCGCGGTGGAAGATGTTGACGGCAACGATGCTGGCGACGAAGCACACCAGCCCGGCGAGCAGAACGAGCCGCCAGTCATGCTCACCTGAAAGACACGTCAAAACACGAAACATGCATCGGTCCATGGTTGTCCGCGCGGACAAGCTAGGCCGATTGAATTGTCTTCTCGATAATTTTCTGCAACTTTCAGTGGCATGGTTATCCGCGCGTAAGCCGATTCCGCACGGAAATTGATGGCTCCATAAATTTCGCACACGGCTGCAAATGCACGTCTGCAGGCATTGAGGGCAGCGCGCACTAGTAGCCGGCGGCGGCAAGCGCGACCACCGCGCTCATCGCCATCCAGCCGACATGGCGGAAGCGGGTCGCGATTGCATTTGCGAGCGCGGCGAAGCCGAACACGATGGCGAGCGTCGCCACGATCCAGTGCCGTGCCGCATCGGAGGCCATCGCGGGCGCGGCGATCAGCAACACGCCGCCGCCGATCCAGGCGACGGTGCCGGCCTGGTAGACCAGACGAAGCAGCAGGCGCAGCCGCGGCGGCTCGACGGTGGCGCGCGCGAAGATCTTGGTCTCGCCAAGGACTCCATGGATCAGGCTGACCAGGATGGCGATGACACCGGCGCCTTGCAGCAGAAGATCACGCATCGCGAAGGTCTCCATACAGCGCTGTATGGATGAGACACCGGACGCTGGCGCCTGTCAATACACTTGTGTATGGTTGTCGCCGACGGGGAACCATGACGGAACAGCTTTCAGCCAAGGATTGGCTCGACCAGGGCCTGAAGACGCTGGCGCGGCGCGGCTTCACGGCGCTGAAGGCCGAGCCGTTGGCTAAGGCGATGGGCGTCTCGCGCGGCAGCTTCTACTGGCATTTCGCCGACATCGGCGCCTACCAGGCGGCGATCCTCACTTATTGGCGCGAGGTCGCTGCCGAACGGGTGATCGCCGAGCTCGACACCATCCCGGAAGGCGGCGATGCGCTGGCACTGCTGCTGCGCCGGAGCTTCTCGGCGCGGCTGGCGCTGGAGCGCGCGGTGCGCAGCTGGGCCACCGCCGATGCCGCAGCACGCGCCGCCGTGCTCGCGGTCGACCAGCGCCGGATCGGCTATATCGAGACCCTGCTGCGGCAGGCCGGATTCCCCGACGAGGCGGCAGGCGGCCGCGCACAGATCCTCTATTGGGCCTTCATCGGCTACGCGGTGTCCGAGCAGACGCTGCCGAAAGCACGGCAGCAGGCCGCAATCGACCAGCTGTTGCGCATCGCCAGGCGCTGACAGCGCGCGCCGGGATGTGCTACAGGACGGCGAGCCGGAGACCACAATGAATTCGACTACTGACCATCTCGAGAGCACCGCCGACCCAAAACTGCTCGAAATCCTGGTGTGCCCGATCACCAAGGGGCCGCTGGAGTTCGATGCCGCGCGGCAGGAGCTGATCTCGCGCTCCGCCAAGCTCGCCTATCCGATCCGCGACGGCATCCCGATCATGCTGCCTGAAGAGGCCCGCAAGATCGACTAGTGTGCTGAATGCGAAGTTCGTGCGATCTCGCGGCAGCCACCTTCACGAACTTCGCATTCATAAAGCACACTAGAATCATAAGTCTGCTAGTGTCCTTATCGAATCTGAAGTTCGCTCCGAAGGTGCGGCAAATGATGCGAACTTCAGATTCGGGATACTAGATCATGATCCGGAAAAGTGTGAAGCGGTTTTCCAAAAAGCTCATGCTCCAGTAAGAGGACTGCATGCGCGCCCTCGTCACATGGCTGCTGCTGCTCGTCGCGCTGACGAGTGCGGCAGCCGACGAGAGCAGGCTGCGCGTCGGCCCGATCGATGCGGTGCTGACGGTCCCGCTCGACATCGCTAAGCCACCGGTGGCACTCTTGATCGCCGGCTCCGGCTCGACCGATCATGACGGCAACGGACCGCAGCTCAAGCCGGCGACCTTGAAGAAACTCTCCGAGCAGCTGGTCGCGCACGGCATCGCGACGCTGCGCTACGACAAGCGCGGTGCCGGCGAGTGGAAGAAGGAATTCGGCCGACCCGAGGATTTTCGCTTCAAGGACTTCGTCGGCGATGCCGCGGCGCTGATCGACTATCTGCGCGGCAGCGGTCGGTTCGCGCATGTCGCGGTGGTCGGCCACAGCGAAGGCGGCCTGGTCGCGATCCTCGCGGCGCAGCGCGTGCCGGTCGACCGGCTGGTGCTGCTCGCAACGGCGGCGCGCAAGCAGGGCGACCTGTTGAAGGCGCAGCTTGAGAAGCAGCTGCCGCCGGACAGATTCGCGCCGATCGGAAAAGCCATCGACGATATCATGGCCGGGCAGATCGTCGATCCGCCGCCGGCCGGGCTTGCGATCTCGCCGGCGCTGCAGCCCGCCATCGCATCGGCTTTTACCGAGGATCCGATCGAGCCGATGCGCAAGATCACCGGGCCGACGCTGATCATCGCAGGCGGCCGCGACCATCAGCTGGCACGGCTCGACTTCCTCGCGCTCACCACCGCCGACATCGCCGCCAAATCCTTGTGGCTGCCGGACATGAATCACGTGTTGGTCGACGTCACCGACGCGGCGGATGATGTGGCGAGCTACAATGAGCCGGAACGGCCGCTCGACCCCGACCTGATCGACGCGGTGGCTACTTTCATTGCACCGAAGTGAGGCGATGCGCGCATCCGTAGCCGGGATGGAGCGCAGCGCAATCCGGGACGGTTCATCCGCGGAAAAATTCCCCGGATTTCGCTTCGCTGCATCCGGGCTACAGCGTCGAGCAATCGCTATAACGCCTCGCCCTTCAACAGCCGCGGCACCTCGCCTGACAGTCCCGCCGCCTGGCGGATGAACATGCTCTTCAGCGGCGGTGTCCGATCGACCAGGCTCAGCCCGATATCGCGCACGGTGCGCAGCAAGGTCGATTCATTGGAGAACAGGAAGTTCAGCGAGTTGGTCGCAACGCCCATCGCCATGGTGTCGAAGCGCCGCCAGCGCTGGTAGCGCTCGAGCACGTCGGCCTGACCGAGATCCATGCCGAGCCGCGCCGCGTCAACCACGACCTCGGCCAACGCGGCGACATCCTTCAGGCCCATGTTGAGGCCCTGCCCCGCGATCGGATGGATCACATGTGCGGCGTCGCCGATCAGCGCGAGGCGTTCGGCGATGAACGAGCGCGCGACGAAATAGCCGAGCGGGAAAGCGCGCGGCTTGTCGAGCGCCTTGATCTCGCCGAGATGCAAACCAAAACGCTGCTCGAGCTCGGCGTGGAATTCCTCTTCGCTCAGTGCCGTGATGCGCGCGGCATCCTTGCGCGTCTCGGTCCACACCAGCGACGAGCGGTTGCCGGTCAGCGGCAGGATCGCGAACGGGCCGGCGGGCAGGAAATGCTCCTCGGCGCGGCCATGATGCTCGCGCTCGTGCCCGACGGTGACGACGATGCCGGATTGGTCATAGTCCCAGCCATGGGTCGCAATGCCGGCGTGCTCGCGCAGCTTCGAGCGAGCGCCGTCGGCGGCGACCAGGAGGCTCGCATCGATCACGCCCCCATCGGCAAACGTGACGCTGACGCCGTCGGGCCGCGAGGCGAAGCTCGACACCGCAGTCGCGCGCAGCTCGACGCCCTCGGCCTCGGCACGCGCAGCCAGCGCATCGATCAGATAGCGGTTCTCGACCATATGGGCGAACGGCTCGCCGGGCTCGACATTGCCGGCGAAGGTCAGGAACACCGGGCGCGTCGCGTCCTCCAGCTTGGAGTCGGTCACCACCATGTCGGATATCGGCTGCGCGGTCGGCGCGACCTGGCCCCAGACCCCGAGGGTCTCGAACAGCCGCCGGCAGGCCGCCACGATGGCGGTGGCGCGCGGATCGCGGCTTGGACGCTGGCTCAGCGCCGGATCGGCCACGATGACCGGGACGTCCGGCCCGAGCCCCTGGCGCAGCGCCACCGCCAGCGCCAGCCCCGCAAACGCGCCCCCGCAGATCACGATACTTCGTTGTGCCGGCATGCCTTTTCCTTACGCGCCCGACGCCATCAGACTGTGCTTGCTACCTGATAATAGCTGGGCGAAACAGGGGGCAGAAACAAGCCCGATCGTCATTCCGGGGCTCGCGCAGCGAGAACCCGAAATCCATTAAGCCGCATCTTCGTGGACGAATGGATTCCGGGCTCTCGCTTCGCGAGCCCCGGAATGACGGATAGAGAGCATCACCGATGTCCAAAAGCCTGATCGACCTGCTGTCCATCCTCGATCTCGAGCAGCTCGAAGTGAATCTGTTCCGCGGCAACAGTCCGAAGACGAGCTGGCAGCGCGTGTTCGGCGGCCAGGTGATCGGCCAGGCGATGGTCGCGGCCTGCCGCACCGTCGAGGGGCGGCTGCCGCACTCGATCCATTGCTATTTCATCCTGCCCGGCGACCCGCAGATCCCGATCATCTACCAGGTCGAGCGGCTGCGCGACGGCAAGAGCTACTCGACCCGGCGCGTCACCGCGATCCAGCACGGCAACGCGATCTTCTCCATCATGGTCTCGTTCCATGCCGATGAAGCGACCAACTTCAATCACCAGGAGAAGATGCCCGACGTGCCGCCGCCGGAGAAGCTGACCGCGGAGGAAGTGTCGAAGCAGCCGATGTTCAAGGAGATGCCGGAGTTCATCCGCCGCTACTACGAGAGCGACCGGCCGATCGAGTTGCGCCCGGTCGAGCTCGGCCGCTATTTCGGCCAGCAGATCGACGACGGCCGCATCCATGTCTGGATCCGCACCGCGGCGAAATTGCCCGACGATCCGGCGCTGCATCTGTGCGCGCTGGCCTATGCCTCGGATTTCTCGCTGCTCGATGCTGTCATGGCGCGCTACGGCCGCACGCTGTTCGACAAGCGCATGATGCCGGCGAGCCTCGATCACGCGATGTGGTTTCACCGCCCGTTCCGCGCCGACGAATGGCTGCTCTACGCGCAGGATTCGCCAAGCGCACAGTCAGGCCGCGGCCTGACCCGTGGCCTGATCTTCAAGCCCGACGGCACGCTGGTGGCGTCCGTCGCGCAAGAGGGGTCGGTGCGCGAACGCAAATAGCAATCGCGTCCCGCCGCGTCGCCGGCGCGCTCAGTCGCGCCCGGTCTCGCGCGGCAGCAGCGCGATCCTGAAGCCGCTGTATTTCTTTTCCAGCGCCATCCGCAGGCAGACGATCGACCAGATCAGGCCGACAACGGCGCCAGCCAGTCCTGTTGTGGATTGCAGCAGGGGTTTCGGCGCGCCGAGCACACCCATCACAAGGCCGATGACGAACCCGATCGCCGCGCCGATCAGGACCGATCCGAGCAGCGACCGCCAGATAAACAGCCAGTAGATCCTCAGCAATCTCCCGAGCGTGATGTCCAGCTCCTGGATATGTCCAGCCGCCAACGCTTGACGCTGCGGAGCGCCGCCGGTGGCCAATGATGGACCGAACCCCGCCTCACCTTGAGCGAAGGAATTCACCGGCTGCTGCGCGTTGGTCAGGAGACCGGGAACGTCGCCGGCTTTGGCCCAGCCCGCCATGCCTTCGCTCCAGACCAGCGTATCCGCGGTCACCTTTCGCCTGGCGATGAGGTCGCGAAACTCGGCATCTGAGCACGGACCCTTTTGCTGGCCGTCGGATCCATAGAACCAGGACCTGTCAAACATGTCGGAGCCTCGAGGCGGACGCTATGGCGGGACATCACCTAAGGAAAGCGGTGGCGAGAAAGTCGGCGTTGCGCGAGCGCTTCCGGCTTCAATGAGGTGGCGGCCCCTCTCCCTGCGACGTGAAGGGAGAGGGAGCGCCGCAGGAGCTTACACGTTCGCGACGGCACCGCGCTCGGTCAGCGCGAATTGCGAGATGAACCAGTTGGCGTACCAGCGCAGCACCCACGGAATCGGGATCAGGAAGGCGAAGCCGACCGTGAACACGATGGTTCGCCACAGCACCTCGAGCCCCGTCGCATTGAAGCTGACCTCTCGGCGCGTGCCGTCGATGTTGCGGCAGATCCAGCGCATCCATGCGGTCATCACCCAGGCCCAGCCGATGATGGTGATGGTCGAGATCACGATCGCGACGTACCAGCCGACATAGGCAAGCGGGCTGCCCGTGAACGAGATCGGCAGATCCTGGCCGCGCGAGGAGAGATGGCCGATGATCCAGCGGACGATCATCCAGCTCAGGAAGCCCTGCAGCAGCAGCGACAGCAGCGTGACGATATTGCTGTTGGCCGCACCGGCATAGGTCAGCAGGCCGAGCACGATGAAGGCGTACCAGATGTCGAGCGGCTGCCCGGTGAAGGCGAGATGCGGCCGGCCCGGCACGCGGATATAGGGAATCGCAAAACGATACAGCCCGGTCGCGGTCCACGGCGCGGGGATGACGAAGATCTGGCCGATGAACATCAGCAGGCTGCGGCCGAACAGGCCCCAGATCGGGAAGTCGGCCGACAGCGCCCCGCCGCTATAGTCTCCGGATGCGGTCACCTGGGACGCCGCCACCTGCGGCGGTCCGCCGGCTTGCGGGAATGCCGGCGGTGCGGCGACGGCGGCGCTCGGGACGAGGCCCGGAATCTCCCCGGCCTTCTGCCAGCCGGCCATGCCCTCGGTCCACACCAGGGTATCGGCCCCCACCATGCCACGGGTGATCAGGTCGCGGAGCTGGGCTTCAGGCAGGGGGCCCTTTTGCTGGCCTTCGGATGCATAAAACCAGTTTCGGTTGGACATTATCTTGGTTCCTCGGGGGCGCGCGCACGCACACGCGGTAGCAAAGCAAGCCAGCGGGGGGCGCCGGCCGGGCGGAAAAGCCACATTGTGGCGGACGGTTGTCGTCCCGTACAGTGACGGAGTTCACCCGTTGCGTACGTTTTCCGCTTCAACCTGCAACTTTTTTATGCCATTTGCCCAGAAAGCTGCCAGATTTGGCGGGCGCGAAATGCCGGGGACGGCAAATTGCCGGGCCGGGGACAGGCGCACACGGAAAACCTCAAGGGAATGAAGGCCTGAACCATGAAACTCGTCGTCGCGATCATCAAACCGTTCAAGCTCGATGAGGTGCGCCAGGCGCTGACCGCGATCGGCGTCCACGGCATGACGGTGACCGAGGTGAAGGGCTATGGCCGCCAGAAGGGCCACACCGAGATCTATCGCGGCGCCGAATATGTCGTGAACTTCCTGCCCAAGCTTCGGATCGAGATCGCGGTCGATTCCAGCCTCGCCGAACAGGCGGTCAACGTCATCACCCAGCACGCCCGCACCGGCCAGATCGGCGACGGCAAGATCTTCGTGACGCCGATCGACCACGCCTTGCGCATCCGCACCGGCGAGACCGACAACGACGCGCTCTGAATTTCACCGCCGGCAACGATGCCGGCGCACGCCAGACATCCACACCAAGAAACGACCACACGCCGGGGAATGATGATGGGGGCACGGGCTCTTCGTGCAGCGATATCAGCTGCGCCGATCACTGCTGCAATGCTGCTCGCGTGGGCCACGCCGGCGTCAGCACAAGACTCTGCCAATTCCGGCATCAACGCCGCCGACACCGCCTGGATGATCGTCGCCACCGCGCTGGTGCTGATGATGACGATCCCGGGGCTCGCGCTGTTCTACTCCGGCATGGTGCGCAAGAAGAACGTGCTGGCGACGATGGCGCAGAGCCTCACGGCGGTCGCGATCATTTCGATTCTCTGGGTCGCGTTCGGCTATTCGCTGACCTTCGTCGGCAATGGCCCATGGCTCGGCTCGCTCGACAGCGGGTTCCTGGCGGGCATCACGATGGACAGCGTCAACCCGGCGGCGAAGACCATCCCGGAGGCGCTGTTCATGCTGTACCAGATGACGTTTGCGATCATCACGGTGGCGCTGGTCGCAGGCTCGGTCGCCGACCGCATGCGGTTCTCCGCCTATGTGCTGTTCTCGATCGGCTGGTTCATCTTCGCCTATGTGCCGCTGGCGCATTGGGTGTGGGGCGGCGGCTTCCTCGCCCAGGCGGGCGTGCTGGATTTCGCCGGCGGCCTCGTCGTGCATCTCTCCGCCGGCATCAGCGGCCTGGTGGCGGCCAAGGTGATGGGCAACCGGCACGGCTATGGCCATGATAATCTGTCGCCGTTCGACCTGTCGCTCGCCGTGGTCGGCACCGGCCTGCTCTGGGTCGGCTGGTTCGGCTTCAACGGCGGCTCGGCACTGGCGGCCAATTCGCGCGCGGTGTTGGCGATCACCGCGACCCATCTCGCGGCCTGCGCCGGCGCGCTGACCTGGGGCGCGATCGAATGGGCAACGCGGCGCAAGCCGTCGGTGCTCGGCATGATCTCTGGTGCGGTCGCAGGGCTCGGCACCATCACCCCGGCATCCGGTTTCGTGGCGCCGTGGCACGGCATCATCATCGGCATCATCGCCGGTCTGGTCTGCTTCTGGGCCTGCACCTGGCTGAAGCATCGCTTCCAGTATGACGATTCGCTCGATGTGTTCGGCGTCCACGGCATCGGCGGCCTGACCGGCACGCTGCTCGCCGGCATTTTCGCCACCGCGGCGATCGGCGGCACTTCCGGCCTGCTCGAAGGCAACCCGCAGCAGCTGCTGATCCAGCTCTACGGCGTCGCCGTCACGCTGGTCTGGTGCGGCGGCGTCACCTTCGCGCTGCTCAAGCTGGTCTCTGCCTTCGTCCCGCTGCGGGTGTCGATGCAGCAGGAGCTCGAAGGTCTCGACATCTCGCAGCATGGCGAGGCGTTGCAGTAGCAGCCCAGCTCGGCTCATGGGGCGCGAGGGCAAACTCGCAAAACAACCCCATGCAAAGGATCCGCGCGCCGCGACAGCACGCGGATAGTTCGGGCTTGCGCGACACATAAGTATATGCTTATGTGTCGGCATGATCGAAGTTGACATCTTCAAGGCGCTGGCCGATCCGACCCGGCGCAAGGTCTTCGAGAAGCTGGCCGGCGGCAGCCTGAACGCCAGCGCCTTGCGCGACGGATTGGAGATCAGCCAGCCGGCGATGTCGCAGCATCTGGCGGTGCTGCGCGCGGCCGGGCTGGTGCGCGAGCAGCGGCAGGGCCGCTTCGTGAACTACGAGGTCGACCCGGACGGCATCGCCAGCATCGGGACCTGGCTGGCGCGCTACCGCGCCTATTGGCCGAAGCGCATCGAAGCGCTCGCCGACCTGCTGAAGGACATGGATCAATGAGCGACGCAGTGAATCCTGATCACGCCGACGCAGCTCTGGTGATGGAATACGAACTCGATGCGCCGCCCGAAAAGGTCTGGCGTGCCGTCACGATTCCGGCGCTACGCGAGCGCTGGCTGCCGGATTCCGATCTCGCCGGCGCCGAGCCTGAATCAACGATCACTGGCGAAGAGGTGCGTTACCGGCTGCGCGAGTCCGAGCCGCCGTTTCGCGAAAGCCATGTCACGTTCCGGATCGAGCCGAACGAGGCCGGCGGCACGACGTTTCGTATCATTCAGGAAGCCTGCGAGAGCAAACAGCCGCGCGCGGCCAATAGCAACAACCGCGCCCTGATGCGCGCGGCCTGATCCCAACTTCAACCGCTGAACGTCATCACCTGCAGACATGGAGGTCGCCGATGCGCGACATGATGCAACTCGTCCCCATGGTCGTCGAACAGTCGAGCCGCGGCGAACGATCCTTCGACATCTATTCCAGGCTGCTGCGCGAGCGCATCATCTTCCTCAACGGCGAGGTCAATGATGCGATGTCCGGACTGGTCTGCGCCCAGCTGCTGTTCCTCGAGGCGGAGAACCCGCACAAGCCGATCAACCTCTACATCAACTCCTATGGCGGCGTGATCACCAGCGGGCTGGCGATGTACGACACCATGCAATTCATCAAGGCACCGGTGCATACGCTCTGCATGGGCACCGCGCGCTCGATGGGATCGTTCCTGCTGATGGCCGGCGAGCCCGGTCACCGCGCCGCGCTGCCCAACGCCAGCCTCCACGTGCATCAGCCGCTCGGCGGCTTCCAGGGCCAGGCCTCCGATATCCTGATCCACGCCACCGAGATGCAGGAGACCAAGCGGCGCATCACCCGGCTCTATGCGCAGCATTGCAAGCGCGCCGAGGCGGACGTGGAGCGGACCCTGGATCGCGATCACTTCATGTCGGCGCAGCAGGCGCTCGAATGGGGGCTGATCGACAAGGTGTTTTCCGAACGCGAGGCCGCCTAATCCCCCGGCAGCACCTTATTTAAATACCTGCGCCTGCACCACTGCTGGGCAGAATTGTGTTCGGACCCTGTCTTGCTCACGAATTGAGCCGGCCTGATTAGATTTTAGGCGCGACGGAATAGCGCAGCGGCACACCATTCCCGCAATGCGGGAAAATATCCGGATTCATAATCCATTAGCGAACTCCGGCCGGTTGGCACGGCATTTGATTCTAAGGGTCCCGGCTGTGCCCGCGTAGTGGAAGTCCTCCGCGTGGTGAACCTCAGTCGAAACTCCCGGTGTCCGTTCGCACCGGGCCCAAGCGGGGATTAGGACTCATGAAAATTGTTATGGCGATCATTAAGCCATTCAAGCTGGAAGAGGTCCGTGACGCCCTGACCGCCATTGGCGTTCACGGTCTCACGGTGACGGAAGTCAAAGGCTACGGCCGTCAGAAGGGCCACACGGAAATCTATCGCGGCGCCGAATATGCCGTGAGCTTCCTGCCCAAGATCAAGATCGAAGTCGCAGTCAACTCCGATCAGGTCGACAAGACCATCGACGCCATCACCTCCGCCGCCAAGACCGGACAGATCGGCGACGGCAAGATCTTCGTCATCAGCCTCGAGCACGCCGTGCGCATCCGCACCGGCGAGGCCGATGCCGCGGCCCTTTGATTTCGCGCTCAAACCTTAAGACCTCAGGAGTGAAATAACATGACGTTCAAGCGTCCCTATGGCGCGGGACTGGCGGCCCTTGCAGTCGGCCTGTTCGCCGCGACCGCCGCCTACGCCGAGCCAACCGTCAACAAGGGCGACAACGCCTGGATGCTGACCTCGACGGTGCTGGTGCTGTTGATGACCATCCCGGGCCTCGCGCTGTTCTATGGCGGCCTCGTCCGCTCAAAGAACATGCTCTCGGTGCTGGCGCAGGTTTTCTACACGGTCTGCCTCGTCACCGTGCTCTGGGCTCTCTACGGCTACAGCCTCGCTTTCACCGGCGGCTCCGACTTCATCGGCGGCTTCTCCAAGGCCTTCCTGATGGGCGTCACGCCGGACTCGAAGGCTGCGACCTTCTCGGTCGACGCCAACATCTCCGAACTCGTCTATATGTGCTTCCAGATGACCTTTGCGGCGATCACGCCGGCCCTCATCGTCGGCGCCTTCGCCGAGCGCATGAAGTTCGCGGCGATCGCGCTGTTCATCCCGCTCTGGGTGACGCTGATCTACTTCCCGATCGCGCACATGGTCTGGTACTGGCCGGGCCCGGACGCGATCCAGGATGCCGCCAAGGCGCTTGCCGCTGCGGCTGACGGTGCGGCGAAGACCGCGGCACAGGCCAAGCTCGACGAGATCAACGCCGATGCCGGCTGGATCTTCAAGAAGGGTGCAATCGACTTCGCCGGCGGCACCGTCGTGCACATCAACGCGGGCATCGCCGGCCTGGTCGGCGCGCTCCTGATCGGCAAGCGCACCGGCTACGGCAAGGAGCTGATGGCTCCGCACTCGCTGACCATGACCATGATCGGCGCCTCGCTGCTCTGGGTCGGCTGGTTCGGCTTCAACGCCGGTTCGAACCTCGAAGCCAATGGCGGCGCTGCGCTCGCCATGACCAACTCCTTCGTGGCGACGGCCGCGGCGGCGCTGGCCTGGATGTTCGCGGAATGGATCATCAAGGGCCATCCCTCGCTGCTTGGCGCGCTCTCGGGCGCGGTCGCGGGCCTCGTCGCGGTGACGCCGGCGGCCGGCTATGCCGGTCCGATGGGCGCCATCGTGCTCGGCCTCGTGGTCGGCGTGGTCTGCCTGTTCTTCTGCACGGTCGTGAAGAACGCGCTCGGCTATGACGACTCGCTCGACGTGTTCGGCGTCCACTGCGTTGGCGGCATCGTCGGCGCGCTCGGCACCGGCATCCTGGTCAACCCGGCGCTCGGTGGCGCCGGCATCATCGACTACACCGCGATCCCGCCGAAGGTCGCCGATTACGACTTCGCGGCGCAGATGATCTCGCAAGTTTGGGGCGTCTGCACCACGCTGGTGTGGTCGGGCATCGGTTCGGCGATCCTCTACAAGATCGTCGACGTGATCGTCGGCCTGCGCGCCAACGTCGAGACCGAGCGTGAAGGCCTCGACATCACCGAGCACACGGAGCGCGCCTACAACATGTAGAATTAACGGCCCTTGAGGGCCGTTAATTCGGGGGTTCTCCCGGGGCGCGACCTCCCCAAGCGGTCGTTCCCAGAACTACGGTCCGGGCACATACCCGGCAATGTCCGGGCCGTTGAGGGGCTCCAGCGCAAGTTGGAGCCCCTTTCTTTTTTCTCCGGCTTGAGAAAATAATGTCGGAATTACCTGCCATTGTGGAATGACAGGCTACGAACAACGAAACTGACAACAAAAGCGGGAGGACGTCATGAAGGTGCAGGGCAGGTGCTACTGCGGCAACGTGCGCTACGAGGCCGAGGGCGAACCGATGATGGCGGCGCAATGCCTGTGCCGCGAATGCCAGTACATCACCGGCGGCGGCCCGAACATGTTCATGGCGATGCCGACCACCGGCTTCAAATACACCGCAAGCCAGCCCAAGCAGTTCACCCGCAAGGATCTCGAGCGCGCGGTGACGCGCGAGTTCTGCCCGGAATGCGGCACCCATCTGGTGACCAAGGTGCCGGGCCTGCCCGCCACCATCCTGAAGGTCGGCACCTTCGACGATCCCAGCGTGTTCACCCCGCAGATGACGATCTACACCTGCGACAAGCAGACCTTCCACCACATTCCCGACGGCAAGCCGTCGTTCGAGAAGCTGCCGGCGCGGTAGTCGTCACACATCGGGTGCGTAGCCCGGATCAAGCGCGGCGCAATCCGGGAGAGCCTCCCCGCGTAAAGACCGGCCCCGGATTTCGCTTCGCTTCATCCGGGCTACGCCGTCGCGCAAATAGCGTTTGAGGATTTCGGCAAGCGACAGCGACGTGAGGCTCTCCTGACGGCGCGGCGGTGGATCATGTCTCGGTGCAATTTTGGGTTCGATTTTTTGCGGTCGACGCTGATATCACGCGCCTGCCCATCGCGGGCGCCGCCGATGGTTAATCGCGTCTTAACCTCGCCCTATCTATGGTGATTTGATCGGTTTACGGTCGGCGCCCCACTCCTCCGACCGCAGTGAAAGTGCTGGCATTTCAATCATGGCAATGACCGCCTCATCCGGCTTGGCGCAGGGCGCCGCCGATGCCGCATCCGCCGGCCAGGCCGAGCGTTCTCCATTCGTGCGTACCACCGAGCTGCTGGCGCCGTACCAACCGGCTAAGCCATTGATTGCGCTATCGGTCGGCGAGCCGCAGCACCCGGTGCCCGATTTCGTCGGGCCGGTGCTCGCCAAGCACACCGCCGAGTTCGGCCGCTACCCGATGGCCAAGGGCATCGAGCCGTTCCGCCGCGCGGCCGCGACCTGGCTCTCCAGCCGGTTCCAATTGCCGCGTCCGATCGATCCGGAGAGCGAGGTGCTGGTGCTGAACGGCAGCCGCGAGGGGCTGTTCTTTGCCGCGATCACGGCGGCACGCTACGTCTCGCCGCGCAAGGGCCGCCCCGCGGTCCTGATGCCGAACCCGTTCTATCCGGCCTACGGCGCCGGCGCGCGCGCCGCCGGTTGCGAGCAGATCCATCTGCCGACCACGCTCGCCAACGGTTTCCTGCCCGATCTCGATGCGATCGACGAGGCGACGTGGGCGCGCACAGTGGCGTTCTTCATTGCCTCGCCGGCCAATCCGCAGGGCTCGGTCGCCTCACGCGCCTATTTCACGCGGCTGAAGCAGCTCGCCGATCGCCACGGCTTCATGATCCTCTCCGACGAGTGCTATTCGGAGATCTACACCCGCGAGGCACCGGGCAGCATGCTGGAATGCGCCGGCCCCGACTTCACCAACGTGGTCGCGTTCCAGTCGCTGTCGAAACGCTCGAACCTGCCGGGCATGCGCGTCGGCTTCGCCGCGGGCGACCGGAGATTTCTCGCCACATTCCTCGAGCTGCGCAATGTCGCCGCACCGCAGGTGCCGGTGCCGCTGCAACATGTCGCGGTCGCCGCCTACAGCGACGAGGCGCATGTCGAGGAGAACCGCAGGCTCTATCGCATCAAGTTCGATTTCGCCGACCAGATCCTCGGCAACCGCTACGGCTACAAGCGTCCCGCCGGCGGCTTCTGCGTCTGGCTCGACGTCTCCGATCGCGGCGGCGACGAGGAGACGACGGTCAGACTGTATCGCGACGCCGGCGTTCGCGTGATTCCCGGCAGCTATCTGGCGCGCGAGCAGAGCGACGGTTCCAATCCGGGCGCGGGCTATATCCGCCTTGCGCTGGTCTCCGACAGTGAATCGACGGCCGAGGCGATGCATCGCCTGGTCGAAACCCTGGGTTAATCGCCAAGCGCGAAGATTGAGTATGCCAGCGATCGAACGTGTCATCCCCCTGGTCGGCCATCTGCCGCTCTCGTTGCGCGAGGCGCTGGCGCGGCGGCTGCGCGAACTCACCGGGCTCGGCCTGATCGCGCTGTCGGGTGCGGTCGCCGCGGCGCTGATGACCTGGTCGGTGCAGGATCCGTCGCTGAGCCACGCCACCTCGCGCGCGATCCGCAACGTGCTCGGCTATCCCGGCGCGATCGGCGCCGACCTCCTGATGCAGATCCTCGGGCTCGGCGCCATCATGCTGCTGCTGCCGGTCGCAGTGTGGGGCTGGCGGATGTTGACGCATCGGCCGTTCGACCGCGAGGCACTGCGGCTTGGCTGCTGGATCCTGTGCACGGTGATCGCGGCCGGCTTTGCCAGCTGCTGGCCGCACAACACCGCATGGCCGCTGCCGACCGGGCTCGGCGGCGTGGTTGGCGACGCCTTGCTGCGCGCGCCGGCCGTGGTGTTCGGGCCGCCCGGCTTCATCTACCGCGTCGTGCTCGGCTTGATGCTGTTCGTCGCTATGGCGGCCTGCTTCCTGTTCGCCTGCGGCTGGGGCGCCAAGGAGCAGGACGAGGAGCTGACGCCGATCTCCGACGACGACGAGCCGTTCGTCGAGGAGGAAGACAACGACCGCAGCTCGGTCTCGCTGGGCTGGCTGTTCCACGCGCTGATGAGCGCGAAAGCGCGGCTCGGCTGGCTGTTCGCCACCGCCTATAAATCGCTGGTGTCGAGCGGCGCGCAGGGCCGCAGCGCGGCGTTCGAGCGCCAGGAGCCCAATATCGGCGGCGGCCGCGCGGCGCCCTCGATCGCACCGGCGCGTGGCGATCACGGCGAGGACGAAGACGAGGCCGAGGCTTTCGACGACGAGGAAGAAGAGGACGACGAGGAGGAAGCTCCCGCCGCCCGTGCGCCGCGCAAGAAGGCCGAGCCGAAGCCGAAAAAGAAGAATTCCGACAAGTTCGAGCTGCCGTCGGTCTCGGTACTCAGCGCGCCCAAGGCGAGCGACCGCCAGCCGCTGAGCAAGGCCGAGCTGGAGAACAATTCGCGCGCGCTGGAAGGCGTGCTGCAGGATTTCGGCGTGCGCGGCGAGATCGTCAAGGCCAATCCGGGCCCGGTGGTCACGCTGTACGAGCTCGAGCCCGCGCCCGGCATCAAATCGTCACGCGTAATCGGATTGTCCGACGACATCGCCCGCTCGATGAGCGCGCTGTCGGCCCGCGTCGCCGTGGTCGCCGGTCGCAACGCGATCGGCATCGAGCTGCCGAACGCGCATCGCGAGAAGGTCTATCTGCGCGAGCTTCTGGTCGCGAAGGAGAGCACCGAGTCGGTGGCGAAACTGCCGCTGTGCCTCGGCAAGACGATCGGCGGCGATCCCGTCATCATCGACCTCGCGCGGACGCCGCATATGCTGATCGCCGGCACCACCGGCTCCGGCAAATCGGTCGCGATCAACACCATGATCCTGAGCCTGGTCTACCGGCTGCGGCCGGACCAGTGCCGCCTGATCATGGTCGATCCGAAGATGCTCGAACTCTCCGTCTATGACGGCATCCCGCATCTCTTGACGCCCGTCGTCACCGACCCGAAGAAGGCGGTGGTCGCGCTGAAATGGGCCGTGCGCGAGATGGAAGAGCGCTACAAGCGGATGGCCAAGCTCGGCGTCCGCAACATCGACGGCTACAATGCACGCCTGGTCGAAGCCAAGGCCAAGGGCGAAGAGCTGACGCGCACCGTGCATACCGGCTTCGACAAGGAGACCGGCAAGGCGATCTACGAGGAAGAAAAGCTCGACCTCGAGCCGCTGCCCTACATCGTCATCATCGTCGACGAGATGGCCGACCTGATGATGGTCGCCGGCAAGGACATCGAAGGCGCGGTCCAGCGCCTGGCGCAGATGGCGCGCGCCGCCGGCCTGCATGTGATCCTCGCCACACAGCGCCCGTCGGTCGACGTCATCACCGGCACGATCAAGGCCAACTTCCCGACCCGCATCGCCTTCCAGGTGACGTCGAAGATCGACAGCCGCACCATCCTCGGCGAGATGGGCGCCGAGCAGCTGCTCGGCCAAGGCGACATGCTCTACATGGCAGGCGGCGGCCGCATCAGCCGCGTGCACGGCCCGTTCGCCTCCGACGAGGAAGTCGAGAAGGTGGTGCGTCACCTCAAGACGCAAGGCGCCCCGGAATATCTCGAAGCCGTCACCGCGGAAGAGCCGACCGACGAGGACGGCGCCGTGTTCGATGCCACCGGCATGGGTGGCGACGGCGGCGGCGATCTGTTCACGCAGGCGGTTGCGATCGTCAAGCGCGACCGCAAGGCATCGACCTCCTACATCCAGCGCCGGCTGCAAATCGGCTATAACCGCGCCGCCTCGCTGATGGAGCGGATGGAACTTGAGGGCATCGTGGGACCGGCGAATCACGCCGGAAAGCGCGAAATCCTGGTCGGGGAGGAAGAAGGCCAGTTCTGATCGGGGATGATCATCACGGAAAAACCATATCTCCCTCGGAAGAGGCGGGATAAAATCCGGCCAAGCGGGACGAGCGTCGAACAGAGACCTGACATATCTGATGGCAAAACACCTCATTGACCGCGGCAGGCGCACTGCGCTGGCTGTTCTCGTCACCGCCGCGATCGCCGGCGCCGCGACGGCGCAGAATGCGCCGACGACGCCGAAACCCGCACCCAAGTCAGCGGCGAAGAAGGACGCCGGCGCGCAGAGCAATGCGGACAAGGGCCCGACCACCACGGGCGCAACCCAGCCGCCGCCGGATCCGGTGATTCCCGATCCGCGTCGCAACGTGCCCGCGAACATCTTCCAGACCTTCGACGCCAACCAGAAGGCGCAGGCCGCCAAGGTCTCGGCCTATCTGTCGTCGCTGCAGACGCTGGTCGGGAATTTCGTCCAGGTCGGCCCCGACGGCACCAAGACCAAGGGCGATTTCTACATCCAGAAGCCCGGCAAGCTGCGCTTCGAATATGACAATCCGAGCACCATCGAGGTGATCGCCGACGGCTCGTCGGTCGCGGTGCGCGACCGCAGGCTCGCCACCCAGGACGTCTATCCGCTGTCGCAGACCCCGCTGCGCTATCTGCTGTCGGACCGCATCGATCTGATGAAGGACACCAACGTCATCAGCGTCACCGCCGACGACGTGTTCATCAGCATCACGATCGAGGAGAAGCAGGCGCTGGTCGGCACCAGCCGCTTCCTGCTGATGATCGGCGCCAAGGACGGCAAGCTCAAGCAGTGGACCGTCACCGACCCGCAGGGCTACGACACGACCGTTGCGGTCTACAATCTCGACGCGACACAGAAGCCCGATCCGGGCCTGTTCAAGATCGACTTCACGACCTATCCGGGGTCTTCGCCGGGGTAGCCATCCTTCTCCCTCGCCCGCTCTTGCGGGGAGAGGGTTGGGGTGAGGGGCTGTCTTAGCATGTTCGAAAGACGTGAGTACGTGGTGAGTCCCTCTCACCCGGATCACATTGCGCTTCGCTCCATGCGATCCGACCTCTGCCCGCAAGCGGGGCGAGGTAAGAGTCCTCCTGTGGACAATTGAAATCCGCATCGAGAACCGTGCTAAGACGCCGTTCTCATGCGGTTCTCCATCACCACCTGGAACATCAACTCGGTGCGCCTGCGCATCGACATCGTCGCCAAATTCCTGAAAAGCGCGCGGCCGGATGTGCTGTGCCTGCAGGAGACCAAGTGCATCGACGATGCGTTTCCGCTGAAGCGCTTCAAGCGGCTCGGCTATGAGCACGTCGCGCTGAACGGGCAGAAGGGCTATCACGGCGTCGCCATCGTGTCGCGGCTGCCGTTCGAGACGACCGACATCCGGACGTTCTGCGACAAGATCGATTCGCGGCACATCTCAGTTTCCTTCGGGGAGAAGGCGCAGCTCGCAAAGCCGCTGGTGCTGCATAATTTCTACGTGCCGGCCGGCGGCGACATTCCCGATCCCGCGCTCAATCCGAAGTTCGAGCACAAGCTGCAATTCCTCGACGAGATGAAGGCGTGCGAGCCGCTGCATCCGCGCGGCGACGACCGCCACATCCTGGTCGGCGACCTCAACGTCGCGCCGCACGAGAATGACGTTTGGTCGCACAAGCAGTTGCTGAAGGTGGTTTCGCACACGCCGGTCGAGACCGAGAAGCTGCTCGCAGCCCAAGCGCATGGCGAATGGTTCGACATCGCGCGCGAACGAATCCCGCTGTCGGAAAAGGTCTACACCTGGTGGAGCTACCGCGCCGCGGACTGGACCGTCGGCGACCGCGGTCGCCGGCTCGACCACATCTGGGTCTCGCGCGCGCTGAAGGATCAGGTCAGCGATTTCAAGATCACCCGCGACGCCCGCAGCTGGGAGCGTCCGTCGGATCATGTGCCGGTGACCGCGGTGATGGAGGTTTGACGCCGCATCAACGCGAAGCTTGTCCTCCGTCATCCTGAGGAGCCGCGAAGCGGCGTCTCGAAGGATGCACGGCCCGGCTCGTGGCCGTCGACCCTTCGAGACGCGCGCAAGAGCGCGCTCCTCAGAGGGTGTGATTTTTTTGGGGTTTCAGCGAGCATTATAGCCGAAAGCCGGCGCGGTGTGATTCTCTGGCGATGATGGATTCGCGGGAGGTGATGTTGGCTGCCGATGAGTTGTTTGGGGACCTGCCGGAGCAGGCGAAGCCACCAGTCGAAGCGGGCTTGCCCGGCGCTCCGCGGCTGCGTGAGCCCCAGCGCGACCAGATTGCGCTGCGAGCGGTTGATATTGAGAGCCTGATCGGGGAAGACCATCCGGTGCGGCTGATCTGGTCTTATGTCGAAGAGCTTGATCTGAGTGAGTTGGAGGACCGGATCAAGGCTCGCGGCGATCGTCCCGGTCACCCCGCGACCTCGCCCCGGCTTTTGCTGGCGCTGTGGCTCTATGCCGCCAGCGAAGGCGTTGGCAGCGCGCGGGCGTTGGAGCGGCTGTGCGAGAGCCACGATGCCTATCGCTGGCTGTGCGGCGGGGTGTCGGTGAACTATCACCTGCTGGCGGACTTCCGGGTCGGCAACGCCGATCTGCTTGACCGACTGCTCAGTGAGCATCTGGCAGCGTTGGCAAAGGCCGGTCTCGTCGATCTGGAGACCTTGGCGCAGGATGGCATGCGGGTCCGGGCCAGCGCCGGGGCCGCCTCGTTCCGGCGCGAGGCGACGCTGGATAAGCATTTGGCGCAGGCTGAGGCCGTGGTGGAAGACCTCAAGCGCGAGGTCGACACACGCTCGGACGCCAGCAATAAGCGTGCCCGGGCAGCCAAGGAGCGGGCCGCGCGGGAACGCAGCGCGCGGGTGAAGGCGGCGCAGACGGCGCTCGCCGAGATCAAGCAGCAGCGCAAGGAGCGCGAAGAAAGTCGCGGCAACGGCAAGACGCCGAAGGAGCCGCGGGCCTCCACGACGGACGCCTATGCACGGGTCATGAAGATGGCGAACGGCGGCTTCCGCCCCGCCTACAACGTGCAGGTGACGAGCGTGGCCGGGGAGCAGATCGTCGTCGACACCAGAATTTGCAACATCGGATCCGATCGCGGCCTGATGCGTCCCATGCTGGAGCGGCAGCGTGCGCGGCCCGGAGGGTTGCCCAAGGACCATCTCGTCGATGGCGGCTTTGGCAGTGCCGAGGACATCGAATGGGCCTATGCCGAGGGCATCGATATCTTTTGTCCGCCCACTCAATCCAAGCACGGTACCGATCCCTATCTACCGCGGCGCGGCGACGGTCCGGGGGTGTTGGCCTGGCGTGCGCGAATGGCGAGCGAAGAGGGCAAGGCCCGATACAGGTCCCGGTCGATCTGCGAGTGCATCCATGCCCGCTGGCGCAATTGGGACCTGCGGCAATTGACCGTGCGCGGCATCGAAAAGGTCCGTGCCGTCGTGCTCTGGTACGCCCTCGTCAACAACATCCTGCAAGGCAACCGCCTCTCCAGAGCCTAAACAACGGGTCATCGCCGAACTCGAACTCAAACCTGCCAATTGCTGCGACGAACAGCCGCCAAAAACTCCGCAGGAGCCGAATCCGTCACAAGCTCTCAGGGTGACGGGTCAATGAGCGGCAGCTACGTACTCAGCTTCCCGCCTGCCATCAGAATATCGCTGGCGAGCTGGCTGGTGCGCAGCGCGAGTTCGTCGCGCAGGCGGCGGGCGGCGGCGGGATCGCTTTCCAGCACGCGCTGGAACAGGCTGCGCGCGACGCGGATCACCGAGCCGCGCTCCAGCGCGGTCGCGGTCGACGGCCGCTTCATCGCGACGATCAATGCGAGCTCGCCGATCAGTGCGCCGGGACCGGCGATGATCTCGGCGCCGCCTTCCTCGACGCGGAAGGTGCCGCGCTGCACGACATAGCCGGCGTCCGCCGTGTCGCCGGTCTTGAACAGCACTTCGCCTGCGTTGAAGTCGCGTTGCTCGGAGCCGATCGCCAGCATGCGCAAGGAACTGTCGCCCAACAGACGCATCGTCGGGACCCGCTCGAGCAGGGCTACGTCATCATCGATCGACATTCAGGTCCGGTAACCGCGGTGCGCCTCGATTTCACGAATCGTTGAGCGCGAAGCGTATCACGGCACCAGCTTGTAGCCACCGGCTTCCGTGACCAGGATTTCCGGGTTGGCGGCGTCCTTCTCGATCTTCTGGCGGAGGCGGTAAATGTGGGTTTCCAGCGTGTGGGTGGTGACGCCGGAATTGTAGCCCCAGACTTCCTGGAGCAGGGTCTCGCGCGACACCGGCATCTGGCCGGCGCGGTAGAGGAAGCGCAGGATCGCGGTTTCCTTCTCGGTCAGCCGCACCTTGCGGGCATTGGCGCCGGTCAGCATCTTCGAGCCGGGCCGGAACGAGTAGGGGCCGACCGAGAACACCGCGTCCTCGCTGGCCTCGTGCTGGCGCAGCTGGGCTCGGATCCGGGCCAGCAGCACCGCGAAGCGGAACGGTTTTGCCACGTAGTCGTTGGCGCCGCTTTCCAGCCCCAGGATGGTGTCGGAATCAGTGTCATGGCCGGTCAGCATGATGATCGGGGCCTTGAAGCCGCCCTTGCGCAGGCTGCGGACCACTTCGCGGCCGTCGGTGTCGGGCAGGCCGACATCCATCAGGACCAGATCGGGGGAATTGGCTTTGGCGGCAGTGGCGCCCTTGGCGCCGGTGTCGACCGCGGAGGCTTCGAATTCCTCGTGCAGGGACAGCTGCTCGACCAGCGTATCGCGCAGATCGGTATCGTCATCCACGATCAAGATCTTGCGGGCATTGGCCATTGGTACAATCCTTCGGGGGCGGGGCGGTCAGAAGCGGAGGGCGCTTAGGGCCGTAACATCGGCTAGATATGTGCTCAGGTAGGCGATTGTTACCGATTCACAAGGCAACGCAGTCTACCTCAAATCCGGCGGGGCAGGACGTGAATGTCCTGTAATGCCGGGAGATAGAATGTCTGGGGCGTTCAAGGCAAGTTCATTTTTGAACGATTCTTAAGGGAAGGTCAGCCATTTCAATCACTTATATGACAGCCAAACGTGATCGCCCGCTCTCCGCCATCGAGGTCCGGGCGGCCGCCGGCGATCCGCGCCGCGGCTGGCTGACGGCCGATGGCTGGACGATTCCCGTGGCGCTTGGACGCGGCGGAATCCTCGCCAACAAGCGCGAGGGCGACGGCGGCACGCCGCGCGGCATCTTCCATCCAAGGCAATTGTGGTGGCGCGCCGATCGGCACCGGCGCCCGTTGACCTTGCTGCCGACGCGGCCGATCCGCCGCGAGGACGCCTGGTGCGAGGATCCCGCCGACCGCCATTACAACCAGCCGATCCGGCTCGACCGCGAGCAGGCCGGCGACCGCCTGACCCGCGAGGATCATCTTTACGACTTCATCGTCGAGATCGATCACAACGCCGCGCCGCGTATCGCCGGCCGCGGCAGCGCCGTGTTCCTGCATCTGGCGCGGCCGAATTTTTCGCCGACCGCGGGCTGCGTCTCGATGACCAAGGCGTCGATGCTGCGGCTGTTGCGGCGGATGTCGCCAAAGACAAAGATCGTGATCGGGTAGATCCACCCTCTCCTGTCATTGCGAGCGAAGCGAAGCAATCCATCGCCCCGCAAATGCGGAAGCATGGATTGCTTCGTCGCTATCGCTCCTCGCAATGACGGGGCTGAGAGCTTTATGATATGGCAAGACCAATGCAGTTGGGACTTCAACCATGCTCGACAACAACCAGATCGCCGCCGCCGCAAAAGTCCTGAGCGAGCACTGGCGCGCGGGAACGAAACTCGGCGCGCTCGATAGCGCCATACGGCCGCGCGATCGCGCCGAGGGCTATGCGGTGCAGGCCCAGCTGGGAAAGACCTCGCGCGAAAAACTGTTCGGCTGGAAGATCGCGGCGACCAGCGCGGCCGGCCAGAAGCACATCAATGTCGCGGGGCCGCTGGCCGGACGCATCCTCGCCGAGACGGTGCTACCGGATGGCGGCACCGCGTCGATGACCGGCAACGAGATGCGGGTCGGCGAGCCGGAATACGCCTTCCGCATGGCGCACGATCTCGCGCCGCGCGCGACGCCCTACGGCGTGCAGGACGTTTTGGACGCAGTCGGCACGCTGCATCCGGCGATCGAGATTCCGGATTCGCGGTTCGCCGATTTCGTCTCCGCCGGCGAGGCCCAGCTGATCGCCGACAATGCCTGCGCGCATCTGTTCGTGCTCGGAGCAGCAACGTCAGCCGACTGGCGTGCGATCGACCTGGTCGAAGAGCGCCCGACCATCACGCTGCGCGGCGAGCGTTACATCGGTCACGGCAGGAACGTGCTCGGCGATCCCCGTGTCGCGCTCACCTGGTGCGCCAACGAGCTGCGCGCACTTGGGCTGACGTTGCGGGCAGGGGAGGTGGTCACCACAGGCACCTGCCATCCGCCACTGCCGATCGCCGCGGGTGATGCGTTCGCTGCCGATTTCGGCGCGATCGGCAAGGTGTCGGTGAAGTTCGCGTAGGCAGCGCACGCGCCGCACATACCGCTGTCGTCCCTGCCTGGTGCGCAATTGCGTACCAGGCAGGGACAACATCTCATTTGGGGTCACCATCGGGCTGAGACCGCTGGTCAGTGATGATCGCCAACACCGTCATCCTGAGGTGCGAGCGGAGCGAGCCTCGAAGGATGCACGGCCCGGCCGGTGGCCGTCGATCCTTCGAGACGCAGCTTCGCGGCTCCTCAGGATGACGAGTTTACGGACCAAGCGAACGCCGCAACGCCACTACGCGTGCGGCACCGTACGCGTGCCGAAGATCGCTGAGCCCACCCGCACATGGGTCGCACCCATCGCGATCGCCACCGCGAAATCGGCGCTCATGCCCATCGAGAGATTCTTCAAGCCGTTGCGCGCGGCGATCTTGGCGCAGAGTGCGAAATGCGGCGCCGGCGCCTGGTCGACCGGCGGGATGCACATCAGTCCTGAAATCTGCAGGCCATATGTCTCGCGACACGCCGCGATGAAGGTATCCGCGTCCTGCGGCGAGACGCCGGCTTTCTGCGGCTCCTCGCCGGTGTTGATCTGGACGAACAGGTCCGGGTGTTTCCCTTGATTTTTGATTTCCTTGGCTAACGCTTCGCAAATGCTGGCGCGGTCGACCGAATGGATCGCATCGAACAGCGCGACGGCCTCCTTGGCCTTGTTCGACTGCAACGGCCCGATCAGGTGAAGCTTCAGTCCCGGATGAGCCTGGATTAACTTCGGCCATTTGCCCTTGGCTTCCTGCACGCGATTTTCGCCAAATACGCGCTGTCCGGCGCCGACAATCGGTAAAATTGCGTCGGCCGCGAATGTCTTCGACACCGCGATCAAGGTCACCGAGGCGCGGTCGCGCCGCGCTTCCTTGCAGGCGTGCGCGATCTCCTGCTCCACGGCGGCGAGACCATGTGGTGAATCAGCCGATAACGGCGCGGTCGGGCTTTGGGTCATGCTTGTGCCGTTCTCTGACAGATGCCGGGGTTGGCTCGAATTTTACCAAATTCGGGAAAGGCTTTTTGAAGCCCTGCATTCTACCTTGGCGCACGGGCAAGGGACTAGAATGTCGGGCGTCACTTTCAACCGCAACCGGATCAAACTCAAGAAGGTTCTGGGCATTCGCGCCCGGCTGGCCTTGCTTGCGCTGATGCTGGTCGCGCCCCTGATGCTCGATCGGATCCGCACGCTGGAGAATTTCCGCACCTCGCAGATCGCGCAGGCCGCGGCCGGCTACGCCAACCTCACCGCGCACGCCGCCGAAACCCAGCGCGAAGTGGTCTCCTCGGTCGAGACCATGCTGAAATCCGCCGCCTATATCCGCGCCTCCGGCGGCATCGCGCAGAGCTGTGAGGTGCTGCGCGCCAGCCTGCCGACCGTGCTGCCCTGGATCCGCAGCATCATGTTCGTCTCGAGGGACGGGCTGGTGCAGTGCTCGACCCTCAACGTCCAGGTCGGCCTCAATGTCGGCGACCGCGAATATTTCAAGAAAGCGCAGGACAATCGTGGCTTCGTGTTCAGCGATTACCTGCGCGGTCGGACCAACGGCCGTCCCATGATGATGGCGGCCTATCCGGTGGCCGCGATCAATCCGGAGCAGGATGCCGTCGTCGTCGCCGGCATCAACATCGACTGGCTGTCGCAGATCATGGCCAATCTCGGCGGCCAGCCCGGCATGTCGGCGGTCCTCGTCGACTCGACCGGCGTCGTGATCGCAGCACCCGCGGATCATGCCAGCCTGATCGGCCGCTCGCTCGACACCATCCCGTTGATGGCGGCGATTGCCGAGAAGGCGCTGAGCTACGACGAACCATCAGGCTCGGTGTCATTCACCGCATCCGACGGCGCCCAGCGCACGCTGAGCTTTGCGCGCATCGCCGGCACGCAGTCACGGCTGATCGTCAGCATGGACGAGGCCAAGGTGACGGCGGCGATCAACCGCGAGATCCGCACCGCCTATCTGCAGCTCGGCTTCGTCTGCCTGTTCGTGCTGTTGGGTGCGCTGGTCGGCGCGGAGCGGCTTGTCATCCATCCGATCGAGCTGATGACCAGCATGGCGCGACGGTTCGGCGAAGGCGACTGGTCGGCGCGCGTCGCCAAGCATAAGCTGCCGGCGGAATTCGTGCCGCTGGCGCGCGCCTTCAACGCGATGGCGGCACAGCTCAGCCAGCGCGAGCGCGAGCTCGTCGCCTCCAACGACCGTCTCACCGTGATGGCCTCGATCGACGCGCTGTCCGGCCTCGCCAACCGCCGTGGCTTCCAAAGCCGGCTCGATTTCGAGTGGATGCGGGCACAGCAATATGAGTGCGAGCTGTCGCTGATGATGATCGATGTCGATCACTTCAAGCTCTACAACGACACCTACGGCCATCCCGAAGGCGACGCCTGCCTGACCCGGATCGGCGAAACGCTGGCCGGAATCGCCGCCGACACGATGGGCTTTGCCGGCCGCTATGGCGGCGAGGAATTCTGCCTGCTGCTGCCGAATACCGACGCCGCGCATGCGCTCGCGATCGGCGAGACGGTGCGTACCGCGGTCCTTGGCCTCGCCGTACCGCATGCGCCGTCGAGCCATTGCGTCGTCACCGTCAGCGTCGGCGTCGCGACCACAAAGCCGAACGAGACCCAGCGCCCCGGCGATCTGATCGAAGCCGCCGACGCCGCCCTCTACGCCGCCAAGCGCCGCGGCCGCAACGCCGTGATCGAGCACGGCTTCCTGCAGACGCTCGATGAAGCCGGGATGGCGCTGGCGAGCTAGCGCATCGCCCCGTGCAGGCGGGGCAGCATCACGAGTTCATCCCTCCCGCAGCCAAGAAAATGACGCTCGTGCTCTCATCGACACGCAGCGCGATCGTACCCATTTTGTAGTCCGGATGCCGCCCGTGACCCGTTCCCGGTGCGTCACTGCTATTAGGTCAATGATGCTGCCCGATAGCCCCAATTTGCGAAGTTGCCCGCGCACTTCTACTCACCATCGTGCGGCCATGCTTTGGTCAAAACTGCGTTGAGTGCTTGGCGGGAACATCGACGTCATGACAACGCGATTCTTTGGTGACACTGGATCAGGGGACAGGTCACCACAGCATTCTTGAGGCGCCCTCGGCAAAGGCTTGCGATGGAAAGGGCAACGTTCGACAAAGCCAGGGTCCTCGCTTTTGGCGACGCGCGGAGCATTGCGACCTACGCGGTCGAAATCCTGCTCATTGCCGCGATTTATGGCGGCCTCGCCGAGGCCGCGCGGTTGCTTCCCGCGATCAATCCAACCGCGACACCGCTGTGGCCACCGACCGGGCTTGCGCTCGCGCTGGTCCTGCTGCGCGGCTACCGGGTCTGGCCGGCAATCCCGCTGGGGGCCGTTTCTCCTTACCTTATGGCCGACCGATCGCTCCTGGAGTTTGCCGCCGCCGGGATCGGCAGCCTGCTTGCGGCATGTGCCGGAACTTGGCTGATCGACCGTTGGTCGAACGGCCGCCAGACCTTTGCCACGCCTGTCGGTGTCGTGAAGTTTGCAATCATTTGCTTCGCGCCGACCGCGATCATCAGTTCGACCATCGCGTTGACCGGCTTCGCACTCGCCAACGAATCGAGCTTTTCCGATTCCGTCGTTGCCGGGGTGACCTGGTGGCTTGCCGACGCTGCCGCAGCCTTGGCGATTGCTCCGGTCATCGTGCTCTGGGCGACGATGCCCTTACGCATTCCTTCCAAATGGAGGCTGCTGGAATCGATCGTTGTCCCGGCTCTCGCTGCTATCATCGGGATCGTTGCTTACAGCCCGCTCATTGGTAGCGACCTCGTCAGCACCGACCTCGACGTGTCGCTGCCGCACCGGAGCCTGCTGGGCTTTCTGGTCGTACTCCCCTTGATCTGGGCCGGCCTGCGCGGTGATCGATGCACCGCGTCGACGGCTGCGTTCTTTTTTATCGGAATGGCCGTGTGGGGGTTCTCGGCGGGAAATGATCCATTTCCGAGAACGGATCCGAGTAGCGCGCTGTTATCCTTGCTCGTGCTCTCGATCACCGTATCGGCAGCTCCCCTTGCCCTGGCAGCGGCAATCGCGACGCGACAGACCACGGAAGCCGATCTGCTTTCTGTTCGGGACCAACTGAACGGTCAGCTTGAACGGAAGGCCCTGGCGCTCGACAGCATCAGGCGGCACTTCCAAACCCTTATCGAAGGCGTCGTCGACTATGCGATCTTTGCGCTTGATCGAGAGGGACACGTCACGAGCTGGAACAGCACAGCTCAAAAGATCATCGGCTACAGCTCGGAAGAAATCATCGGCAAGCATTTTGGAATATTTTATCGGCCGGACGAACGCCGCGCGGGTTCGCCGGCACACGCGCTGGAGACGGCAATCGAAAGGGGCAAGTACGACGTCGAGGGTTGGCGCATCAGAAAGAATGGGACGCCATTCTTCATCACGGGCTCCGTTTCGTCGAGCCATGACGACGCAGGACATCTGATCGGCTTCATCAGCATCCTGCGCGACGCAACCGAGCGTCGCGACGCGGAGGAGAAGCTGGTTCAGGCCCGCGAACAGCTCGCGATGTCGCAGAAGATGGAGGCGATCGGCAAGCTGACCGGCGGCATTGCGCACGACTTCAACAATCTATTGATGATCATCGGCGGCAGCGCCCAGATCTTCACGCGCCTGCTCGATCCGAAACTGCCCAAAGCCATCGAAGCCATCCAGACCGCGGCGAAACGCGGCGAGAGCCTCACGCGCCAATTATTGACCTTCTCCCGTCATCAGCATCTCAGCCCGACGGTCGTTGATCTCAATGCGTCCATCAAGAACATGCGGACCATGATCGAGAGCTCACTGCGTGGCAACATCGTGTACAACGAGAACGTCGGGGAGGGCACAGCGTCGGTCAAGGTGGACCTCGCCGAGCTGGAGCTTGCGATCGTCAACATCGCCGTCAATGCGCGCGATGCAATGCCGAACGGCGGCACGTTCACCCTGTCCGTCCATGCGGTGACCGCGAACCAGGAAACCGGCGGCGATCGCCGCGCAAAGGCGTTCTTTGCGATAGCGCTCAGCGATACCGGCACCGGCATTCCGCCACATCTCCTGTCCAAGATGTTCGATCCGTTCTTCACGACCAAGGAAGTCGGCAAGGGGACCGGGCTCGGTCTGTCCCAGGTCTATGGTTTCGCCCACCAGGCGGGCGGAACGGTGACGGCAGATAGCAAGGTTGGTCAGGGAACGACGATTACAATCTACCTGCCGTCCAGTGCAGACGAGCAAACCGCCAGCAAGGACCTCGCCGCCGCCAGAGCAAGACCGAGGCAGCCGCAGCGGCAGACGGTCCTCGTTGTCGACGACAGCCCCGAAGTGGCTGACGTGACATCCTCGCTGTTCGAGCATCTGGGTTATGAAACGATCTATCGGGATTCGGCCGAAGCGGCGCTAAAACTGCTCGATGCCGGCACAAGAATCGATCTCGTCTTCAGCGATATCGTCATGCCCGGAACCATCGATGGCGTCGGGCTCGCGAGAGAAGTGCGGGCGCGCTACCCGGGTTTGCCGATCGCGCTGACAACCGGCTACAGCGATGCTGCGAATGCGGCTCCGCCAAGCCTGAAAATACTCCGCAAGCCGTTCGACACCGAGGCACTGAGAGATTTCATCCAGGATCTCGCGCCTCCGAGATCGGCGCGCTCATCCGTCGTACCTTTGGCGTCAAACACGACCGACGCGTTGCGCAGACATTGACCGGTCGCGCCCCACATAGCGCTGTCATCGCCCGGCTCGACCGGGCGATCCAATATTCCGGAGGCGGCCGTAACTGAGCCGATGGGCCGCGGCGTACTGGGTCACCCGGTCAAGCCGGGTGACGACACCCAGCAGGTTCCTGACGGGGTGCCCAACCCAGCCAACCCCCAACGCACTCCGACGGCGAGCCATGAGTATTTGCCAGCCCCCAAGCCGTTGACCCCATGGGCGTTTTTGTGGCCTAGTCCGCCGTCCCCGGATGGGACCCGAAAATCACCCGAAGCCACCCCGAATTCCTGCGATTTCATGACCGCCGAACGCTACAACGCCCGTGAATCCGAGCCCCGCTGGCAAGCCATTTGGGACGAAAAGGCGATCTTCGCCTCCAAGAACGACGATCCGCGGCCGAAATACTACGTGCTCGAGATGTTTCCCTACCCGTCGGGGCGCATCCATATCGGCCATGTCCGCAATTACACGCTGGGCGACGTGCTGGCGCGATTCATGCGCGCCAAGGGCTTCAACGTGCTGCACCCGATGGGCTGGGATGCGTTCGGCCTGCCGGCGGAGAATGCCGCGATCGAGCGCAAGGTGGCGCCGAAGGCCTGGACCTACGACAACATCGCCGCGATGAAGAAGCAGCTCAAGTCGATCGGGCTGTCGCTCGACTGGAGCAGAGAGTTCGCGACCTGCGACCCCAGCTACTACAAGCATCAGCAGAAGATGTTTTTGGACATGCTGGCTGCCGGCCTCGCCGAGCGCGAGAAGCGCAAGCTGAACTGGGACCCGGTCGACATGACCGTACTCGCCAACGAGCAGGTGATCGACGGCCGCGGCTGGCGCTCGGGCGCCGTTGTTGAACAACGGGAAATGAGCCAGTGGGTGTTCAAGATCACCAAGTACTCGCAGGAGCTCCTGGACGCGCTGGATGGTCTCGACCGCTGGCCCGACAAGGTGCGTCTGATGCAGCGCAACTGGATCGGACGCTCCGAGGGCCTGTTGATCCGCTTCGCGCTGGATCCGGCGACCACGCCGGCGGGCGAGAGTGAGCTGAAGATCTTCACCACGCGGCCGGACACGCTGTTCGGCGCCAAGTTCATGGCGATCTCGGCGGATCATCCGTTGGCGCAGGCGGCTGCGGCGAAGAACCCCAAGCTCGCCGAGTTCATCGCCGACATCAAGAAGATCGGCACCGCGCAGTCGATCATCGACACCGCCGAGAAGCAGGGTTTCGACACCGGCATCAAGGCGGTGCATCCGTTCGACCCGAACTGGAAGCTGCCGGTCTATGTCGCCAACTTCGTGCTGATGGAATACGGCACCGGTGCGATCTTCGGCTGCCCGGCCCACGACCAGCGCGACCTCGACTTCGTCAACAAGTACAATCTCGGCAACACGCCGGTGGTCTGCCCCGAAGGCCAGGACCCAAAGACGTTCGTCATTACTGACGTCGCCTATGACGGCGACGGCCGGATGATCAATTCGCGCTTCCTCGACGGCATGACGATCGACGAGGCCAAGGAAGACGTCGCGAAACGCCTGGAAAGCGAAGTCCGCGGCAATGCGCCGGTCGGCGAGCGGCAGGTGAATTTCCGGCTGCGCGACTGGGGCATTTCACGGCAGCGCTATTGGGGCTGCCCGATCCCGGTGATCCACTGCCCGACCTGCGACGTGGTGCCGGTGCCCGACGACCAGCTGCCGGTGACGCTGCCGGAGGATGTCTCGTTCGACAGGCCGGGCAACGCGCTCGATCACCATCCGACCTGGAAGCACGTCAGCTGCCCGAAGTGCGGGGCTAAGGCGGTGCGCGAAACCGACACGATGGACACCTTCGTGGACTCGTCCTGGTACTTCGCGCGCTTCACCGATCCCTGGAACAAGGATGCGCCGACCACGCTTGCGGTCGCCAACCGGATGATGCCGGTCGACCAGTACATCGGCGGCGTCGAGCACGCGATCCTGCATCTGCTGTACAGCCGCTTCTTCACCCGCGCGATGAAGGCGACCGGCCACATCGACATGTCGGAGCCGTTCGCCGGCATGTTCACCCAGGGCATGGTGGTGCACGAGACCTACCAGAAGGCCGATGGCGCCTGGGTCACCCCGGCCGAGGTGAAGATCGAGGTTGATGGTAACGCCCGCCGCGCGGTGCTGCTGGCGACCGGCGAGGACATCGAGATCGGCCCGATCGAGAAGATGTCGAAGTCGAAGAAGAACACCGTCGACCCCGACGACATCATCGCAAGCTACGGCGCCGACGTGGCGCGCTGGTTCATGCTGTCGGACTCGCCGCCGGATCGCGACGTGATCTGGAGCGACGAGCGCGTGCAGGGCGCCGCCCGCTTCGTGCAGCGGCTGTGGCGGCTGGTCAACGAATCGGCCGAGATCGCCAAGCTGGCACCGGCGGCGCGACCGGGCACCTTCGGGCCCGAAGCGCTGGCGCTGCGCAAGGCCGCCCATGGCGCGCTCGACAAGGTGTCGTCCGGAATCGAGCGGCTGCATTTCAACGTGTGTCTCGCCCATATCCGCGAATTCGCCAACGCGCTGGCCGAGGTGCTGGCGAAAGGCGACACGCCGGCGCCGGACGTCGCCTGGGCGGTCAAGGAAGCCGCGGCCATCCTGGTCCAGCTGTTCTCGCCGATGATGCCGCATCTGGCGGAGGAGTGCTGGATGGTTCTGGGCCAGCAAGGGCTGGTTTCCGAGGCCGATTGGCCGCAAATCGAACGCGATTTGTTGGTCGAAGACAGCGTGACCCTGGTCGTTCAGGTCAACGGTAAAAAGCGAGGTGATGTTACCGTGCCACGGACGGCGCAAAATGCGGATATAGAGGCTGCCGTTTTGGCGCTCGATGCGGTAAAAGCCGCACTGGGCGGCAAACCCGTCCGCAAGGTGATCGTGGTGCCCATGAGGATCGTCAATGTTGTCGGCTAGGATTGGGATCGCCGCCCGGCTTGTAGCCGTGGCCGCCTTGGCCGCGCTGACGGCCGGATGCTTCCAGCCGATGTATGCCGAGCGCACCCTCGACGGTCAGTCGTCCGCCCTGCGCGAAAAGCTGCTGGGCGTCGAGGTTCCGCCGGTCGACAAGCCGAACGCCTCGCGCGAGGCCCGGGTCGGCGTCGAGGTTCGCAACGCCCTCGCCTTCAAGCTCTACGGCAATGCCACCGGCGCGCCGCCGACGCACCGGCTGGTGTTGCGCTTCACCACCAGCCGCTCCTCGCTGATGATCGACCCGACCACCGCGCTGCCGACCAGCGAGAACTATGGCATCGACGCCCAGTTCAACCTGGTCGAGATCGCATCAAACAAGTCGGTCATGACCGGCACCACGTTCTCGCGCGTGTCCTATGACATGCCGGGCTCCTACCAGCGCTATGCCCGCGCCCGCGCCTTCCGCGATGCCGAGGACCGCGCCGCGCAGGAGATCGCCGACAACATCCAGACCCGGCTCGCCTCGTTCTTCTCCAGCGGAACCTGAGGCACCGACGTCATTCCGGGGCACGCCAGCGGCGCGAACCCGGAATCTCGATCCATCATCTCCAGATTCCGGGTTCGCCTCTGACGAGGCGCCCCGGAATGACAGCACAAGGCTAGATGGTCGCACTTCGCGGAAAAGAGATCGACACCTTCCTCGCCCGGCCTGATGCCGGCCGACCGATCATCCTGCTTTACGGCCCGGACCTGGGCCTGGTGCGCGAGCGCGCCGACGCGCTGATGGCCTCGGCCGTCGACGATCCCAACGATCCGTTTTCGCTGGTGCGGCTCGACGGCGACGAGCTCGCCGCCGAACCGTCGCGGCTGGTCGACGAAGCGATGACGGTGCCGCTGTTCGGCGGCCGCCGCGCCATCCGCGTCCGCGCCGGCTCGCGCAATTTTTCGAGCGGCGTCGAGACGCTGACCGGGACCACAGCCCTGAAGGATTGCCGCATCGTGATCGAGGCCGGCGAGCTCCGGCCGGAATCGCCGCTGCGCAAGATCTGCGAGCGGGCCAAGAACGCGGTGGCGATCGGCTGCTATCCCGACACCGAACGCGACTTGACCAAGCTGATCGAGGATGAGCTGCGGCTGTCGAACCTGCGGCTCGCGAACGATGCCCGCGCGGTGCTGATGTCGCTGCTCGGCGGCGACCGCATGGCTTCGCGCAACGAGCTGCGCAAGCTCGCGCTGTACGCGCACGGTAAGGGCGAGATCACGCTCGACGACGTCATGACCGTGGTCTCCGACGCCTCCGAGCTGAAGCTCGATCCGATCGTCGACGGCGCGTTCGCCGGCAATGCCGCGCTGGTCGAGAGCGAGTTCACCAAGGCGATGGTCGCCGGCACCTATCCCGGCGTGATCATCTCGGCCGCACAGCGCCAGGCCGCATGGCTGCACAAATCGGCGCTGGCGATCGCGGACGGCACGCCGGCATCGGCCGTGCTCGAAGGCGGTTTCCCGCGGCTGCATTTCTCGCGCAAGCCGGCGGTCGAGATCGCGCTGCGCAATTTCACGCCGCCGCGGCTGGTGAACATCATCGACCAGCTCGCCACCGCCGCGCTCGACATGCGCAAGCAGGCCCCCCTCGCCGCCGTGATCGCACAGCGTGCGCTGCTGGCCATCGCGGTGAATGCGAAACGGCGGGGGTAGCCGAATTTTCCCGCCTCGTCATTGCGAGGAGCGAACGCGACGAAGCAATCCATTGCACAGCATATGCCGCACCATGGATTGCTTCGCTTCGCTCGCAATGACGGAAAGAGCCCTACGAACTAACCGCCCTCGAGCCGCCGCACCACCTCGTCGAGCTGCTCGAGGTTGCGGTAGTTGATCTGGACGGTGCCGCCGGGATCGCGGTGGCTGACGGTGACGGCGAGGCCGAGCGCATCGCTGACGCGCTTCTCCAGCGCCAGCGTGTCGGCGTCCTTGTCGACCTTGGGCGCGCTGCCCGCTCGCACCTTCTGCGGCTTGCGCTCCGGCACGCCCTCCTCATGCGCCAGCGCCTCGGCCTGGCGGACGTTGAGACCCTCGGCGACGATGCGCTTCGCGGTGGTGAGCGGATCCGGCACGCCGATCAGCGCGCGGGCGTGGCCGGCGGACAGATCGCCCTTCGAGATCAGCGCCTGCACCTCGGCCGGCAGCTTGGTCAGCCGCATCATGTTGGCGACGTGGCTGCGGCTCTTGCCGACGATCTTGGCGATGTCTTCCTGGCTGCGCTTGAACTCGTCGGCGAGCGAATGGTAGCCCAGAGCCTCTTCCATCGCGTTAAGATCTTCGCGCTGCACGTTCTCGATGATCATGATCTCGAGCGCGTCGGAATCAGAGACCTCGACCGGCACGATCGGCACTTCATGCAGGCCGGCCAGCTGCGAGGCGCGCCAGCGGCGTTCGCCGGCGATGATCTCAAAGCGGTCCTGCGCGCCCTTGATCGCGCGCACCACGATCGGCTGGATAACGCCGCGCGCCTTGATCGAATCGGCGAGCTCGCCGAGCTCGGCATCGGCGAAGCTCCGCCGCGGATTGCGCGGGTTGGGCTTGAGGAATTCGATCGGCACCTTGCGCTGGTTGCGCGGCCGCTCGACATGCGCGGCCGCCTCGCCGCCGACGTCTCCGATCAGGCTTGCCAGCCCGCGCCCCAGTCGCGAACGCGCTTCATCGGCCATTGTTGCGAGCTCCCTTGGATTCACGCGCAGTACTCCAGACTTGAATTTCAGAATCGTAGGATGGGTAGAGCGCAGCGAAACCCATCACTCTCGTTGCGTGCCGCGATGGGTATCGCTTCGCTCCACCCATCCTACGCATCGCTGTCAATGCGCGCGCAGCTCGCGCTCACGCTGGATCACTTCCGTGGCGAGCTTGAGATACGCATCGCTGCCGGCGCATTTCAGATCGTAGACCAAGACCGGCTTGCCGTAGGACGGCGCTTCCGAGATGCGCACATTGCGCGGGATCATGGTGTCGTACACCTTGTTGCCCATGAACTGGCGCACGTCGGCAACCACCTGGTTGGAGAGGTTGTTGCGCGAGTCGAACATGGTCAGCACGATGCCGTGGATCGACAGCGTCGGATTGAGCGTCGAACGCACCTGCTCCACGGTCTGCAGCAATTGCGACAGACCTTCGAGCGCAAAGAACTCGCATTGCAGCGGCACCAGGATCGCGTCCGACGCGGCCATCGCATTCACGGTCAGCAGATTGAGCGAGGGCGGGCAGTCGATCAGCACATAGGTGTAGTCCGAGTCGGGCGAGACGTTGTTGTTCAGCCCGGCGATCGCATCGCGCAGCCGGAAGGCGCGGCCCGGCGTGGTGCCGAGCTCGAGCTCGAGACCGGAGAGATCCATGGTGGAGGCAGCGATATGCAGCCGCGGCACCGCGGTCGCGACCACCGCATCGCGCAGTGGCGCTTCGCCGATCAAGACGTCGTAGGTCGAGCAGTTGCGGCTGCGGCGATCGATGCCGAGGCCGGTCGAGGCGTTGCCCTGCGGATCGAGATCGACGATCAGGACGCGCTCGCCGATCGCGGCGAGTGCGGTACCAAGATTAATCGCTGTGGTTGTTTTGCCGACGCCGCCCTTCTGGTTGGCGAGCGACAGGATGCGCGGCTGGCCGGGCGGCTGCGACGTCCTATCTTCTTGATAAACCTCGTCCATCACAGTCATACCAAAATACCGTTTACTCTCGCGGAGTCCCCTTTAGCGCCGCTCGATTGATCCGAGTTCGACGATCCAGCCTTGTCCGCCGGTCCGGCTGGAGTGTAGCTTTGGCTCAATATTCCAATATTTAGTGGCCTCGGTCAATTCGGCCTCTACATCTTGACCCTTCAAAAACAGCGCCTTGGCGCCCTTTTTGACCCACGGCTCGGCAAAGCCGATCAGTTGATGTAACGGAGCCAGCGCCCGCGCGGTGACGCAATCGATCGGGCCGGCGATTCTATCCACAGTATCCCCGATGTCAGCCAGATGCACCGTCCCGGGAGATGCCGTGACGCGAATCGCCTCGCGCAAGAATGCGGCCTTCTTGGCGATTCGTTCAACCAGATGGATAGATGCGCCCGGCGTCTCGGCCAGAGTGCAGGCGAGCACGACGCCCGGGAAGCCGCCGCCGCTGCCGAGATCGACCCAGGACTTTGCCGCCGGCGCGAGGCTCAGGAGCTGCAGCGAATCGGAGATGTGGCGGGTCCAGAGGTTGGGCAGCGTCGAAGGCGCAACGAGATTGGTCTTGGCCTGCCATTCCAGGAGGAGCGCGACGTAGCGATCGAGCCGCGCCTCTGTTTCACGTGAAACAGGAGTTAGCGAGAGCGCCGCCGCCTTGTCCTTAGGGGAGACGGTAAGTTCGGCGGATTGTGGAGCTGGAGCCATTCTCGGAAACGCCGGTCGAGCTCGCCGTTGCGGGCGAAGCGAAGCAATCCATCGTGCCACCCGCGGAAGCGATGGATTGCTTCGTCGCTTCCGCTCCTCGCCATGACGAGGCCGCCCGTTTCACGTGAAACGTCAGGCGCTCGCCTTGGCTGATTTTCGCCGCGCCTCGCGCCGCAGATAGGCGGCCAGAATGCCCAGCGCCGCTGGCGTCATGCCATCGATCCGGCCCGCCTGCCCGACCGTCCGCGGCTGCGCTTTCTGCAGCTTGGCGCGCGCCTCGTTCGAGAGACCGGGCACGTCGGCATATTCGACATCGGTCAGGACCAGCCCCTCGTCGCGCCGGAAGGCGTCGACATCAGCGGTCTGGCGCTTCAGATAGACGTCGTACTTGGCATCGATCTCGAGATGCACCGCGATTGCGGGGTCAATCGCCGACAGCTCCGGCCAGATCGCCTGGACCATTGACCACTCGATCTCCGGATAAGCCAGCAATTCAAAGGCGGAGCGGCGATGGCCGTCGCGATTGAGCGCGAGGCCGTGCTTGGCGGCTTCATTCGGCGTGATCGCGAGCGACTTCGCCATGGTCTTGGCCGCGTCCAGTGCCGCCATCTTGATCCGGTGGCGCTCCGCGCGGGCCGATCCGACGCCTCCGAGCGCGATGCCCTTGTCGGTCAGCCGCTGATCGGCATTGTCGGCCCGCAGGGTCAGCCGATACTCGGCGCGCGAGGTGAACATGCGGTAGGGCTCGGTGATCCCGCGGGTCACGAGGTCGTCGATCATCACGCCGAGATAGCCGTCAGCGCGGTCGAACACGATCGGATCGGCATCGCCAGCAAGCAGTGCGGCGTTGAGCCCGGCGACGATGCCCTGCCCCGCCGCTTCCTCATAGCCCGTGGTGCCGTTGATCTGACCGGCCAGGAAAAGCCCGCGCAGACGCTTGGTCTGCAAGGTCGGATCCAGCTCCCTGGGATCGACATGGTCATATTCGATCGCATAGCCCGGCCGGACCATCTTCACCCGCTCGAGGCCCGGAATACTGGCCAAGATCGCGAGCTGGACCTCCTCTGGGAGTGAGGTCGAGATACCGTTCGGGTAGACCGTGGTGTCGTCGAGCCCTTCCGGCTCAAGGAAGATTTGGTGGCCGTCGCGGTCACCGAAACGGACGATCTTGTCCTCGATCGAGGGACAATAGCGGGGTCCGGAGCTCTTGATCTGGCCAGAATACATCGGCGAGCGATGCACATTGGCCCGGATCACCTCATGGGTGGCCGGTGTGGTCCGGGTGATGCCGCACTGGATCTGCGGGGTCGTGATCCGGTCGGTCATGACCGAAAACGGCTCCGGAGGCTCGTCTCCGGGCTGCATTTCGACCGCGGACCAGTCGATCGTGCTGCCGTCCAGGCGCGGCGGCGTCCCGGTCTTGAGCCGGCCGAGCACAAAGCCCGCCCGCTCGAACGAGTTGGACAGGCCCATGGCCGGTGCCTCACCGACCCGGCCCGCCGGCCAGTTCTTCTCGCCCAGATGGATCAAACCACGAAGGAAGGTGCCGGTCGTGATCACAACCGCACCGGCAGCTAGCTGACGGCCGTCACCCAGACGAATGCCGGTCACGCGGCCATCGACCACGATCAACTCATCCGCCTCGCCCTCAATGACGCGGAGGTTCGCGGTCTCAGTGATGGCGGCCTGCATTGCCGCCGCATAGAGCTTGCGATCGGCCTGGGCCCGCGGGCCACGGACCGCCGGACCCTTGCGGCGGTTGAGCATGCGGAACTGGATGCCGCCGGCATCGGCGACCCGGCCCATCAAACCATCCAGCGCGTCGACTTCGCGGACCAGATGGCCCTTGCCGAGGCCACCGATGGCGGGATTGCAGGACATTGCGCCGATGGTCGCAAAACGATGGGTCACCAGGGCGGTGTTCGCGCCCATCCGGGCGGACGCGCTCGCGGCCTCGCAGCCGGCGTGGCCGCCGCCGATGACGATGACGTCGAATGAGTCTGCCCTGAAAGTCATGGCGGGACTTCTATCGTGGAGTGATGAAAGGCGGAAGAACGAAGTAGGGTCTGCCTAAAGGGGAGACCGACCATTCAAGACGAATATGGACCGGTTCTTCTCGCTCGCAATGCCGGACTGTGGCTGTTTCACGTGAAACGGGAGAGTTCCTTAAACAGCTCGAAACCATGTTTCACGTGAAACAGCTGCGTGTCGGCTCACTTCCCGACGCAGAACTCGCGGAAGATGACGTCCAAGATGTCCTCGACGTCGACCCGGCCGAGCAGACGGCCGAGTGACATTGCCGCCCTGCGGAGTTCCTCCGCCGCCAGCTCCTCGCCCCGCCCGACCACCTCGATACTGCGCCGAAGCGACTCGACCGTCTCCTCAAGCAATCCGCGTTGCCGGGTCCGGCTGATCAAGCCGCCCTCGCTGGTCGCGAAATAGTCGTGCGCAAAGCCGACCAGCGCGGCAATCAGTTCGGAGAGGCCGTCGCCGCGGGCCGCCGAGATCCGGAATTCGGGATAATTGCCACCTTCGCCCGCCGGAGTCCTGACCAAGTCGATCTTGTTTCGCACCAGCCAGGTCGGCGTGGTGCCACCCTGCCCAATCTTCGCGCCGCCGCTGTCGGCGAGCCACAGCACGAGATCGGCTTCGGCGGCACGAACCCGAGCGCGGCGGACACCCTCCTGCTCCACAGGATCGCTGGTCTCGCGGATCCCGGCGGTGTCGATCACCGTGACGGGATAGCCGTCGAGATCGAGCTGCACCTCGATCACGTCGCGGGTCGTGCCGGCATGCGGTGAAACGATCGCGACCTCGCGCTTCGCGAGCTGATTGATCAGGGTCGATTTGCCGACATTCGGCGGACCGGCGATCGCGACCACCAGGCCGTCGCGCAGCCGTTCGCTTTGCCCCTGCCCCGCAAGCACCTGCTTGATCTCGTCGTGCAACGCCCGGACCTTCTCGAGCGCCGGCGCGATCAGCTCCGCCGGCACATCGCCTTCATCGGAGAAATCGATGCCGGCCTCGATCAGCGCCGACGCCGCGATGATCCGCTCGCGCCAGTCACGCGCACGATCGCCGAGTAACCCCTTCAGCTGGCGCAGCGCCTGGCGCCGCTGGCGGTCGGTGTCGGCGTGAATCAGATCGTCGAGACCTTCGGCCTCGGTCAGGTCGAGCTTGCCGTTCTCGAATGCCCGCCGGGTGAACTCGCCCGGTTCGGCCGGCCGCACATTCTCGAACGCCGCGATGGCGTCGAACATCGCCGACAGCACCGCACGTCCGCCATGGACATGAAACTCGGCCACGTCTTCGCCGGTGGCGCTCGCCGAGCCGGGGAACCACAACACGACAGCATCGTCGATCGGCTGATGGTTTGAATCATGGAGCAACGCGCGGGTCGCCTTCCGCGGCGTCGGCATCTTGCCCGCCAGTCCTTCAATGACCGATGCGGCCATTGGGCCAGACAGCCTGACAATGGCGATCGCACTCGGCGGACGTCCGGAGGACAATGCGAAGATGGTCTGATCGCGCGGATGCATCGCCTATCTTCCAAAGCAAACCGGCAAAGGCAATGCCTTCCACCTCGCACACCTGAGCACAATGCTGCAGTGCAGTATGTCGATAATCAGATACAGCAACCGCGCAGCAATCTTGCTGCAAAAAAGAGTGAGTCTGCCTATGACGCAGGATTATAATTCTGAATTACATCAATAAGTTAAACGAAAATTCCACGAGCGCCGCCAGCCTAATTCGTGTTGCACTTTGCTGCAGCAAATCCGCAGCATGAAAAAGGCGCCCCGTTTGTGCGGAGCGCCCTATTCGTTTCGGCCTCGCTATTTGTCCGCGGCCTCAGGTGTTCATGGAATCGAAGAATTCCGAATTGCTCTTCGTGTTCCGGAGCTTGTCGAGCAGGAAGTCGATCGCGTCCATGGTGCCCATCGGATTGAGGATGCGGCGTAGGACATACATCTTCTTCAGCACCTGCGGATCGGTGATCAGCTCCTCCTTGCGGGTACCGGAGCGGGCGATGTCGATCGCCGGGAAGGTCCGTTTGTCCGAGACCTTGCGGTCGAGGATCAGTTCGGAGTTACCGGTGCCCTTGAACTCTTCGAAGATGACTTCGTCCATGCGGCTGCCGGTATCGACCAGCGCGGTCGCGATGATGGTCAGCGAACCTCCCTCCTCGATGTTACGCGCGGCACCGAAGAAGCGCTTCGGGCGCTGCAACGCGTTGGCGTCGACACCGCCGGTCAGCACCTTGCCGGATGACGGCACGACGGTGTTGTAGGCGCGGCCGAGGCGGGTGATCGAATCCAGCAGGATCACGACGTCGCGGCCGTGCTCGACCAGGCGCTTGGCCTTCTCGATCACCATCTCGGCAACCTGGACGTGACGCACGGCAGGCTCGTCGAAGGTCGACGACACCACCTCACCCTTCACCGAGCGCTGCATGTCCGTGACTTCTTCCGGACGCTCGTCGATCAGCAGCACGATCAGATAGCAGTCGGGATGATTGGCGGTGATCGAGTGCGCGATGTTCTGCATCAGCACCGTCTTGCCGGTGCGCGGCGGCGCCACGATCAGCGCGCGCTGGCCCTTGCCGATGGGCGCGACGATATCGATCACGCGGGCAGACAGGTCTTTCTTGGTGGAATCCTCAAGCTCCATGCGGAAACGCTGATTCGGAAACAGCGGCGTGAGGTTGTCGAAATTGACCTTGTGCTTCGACTTTTCCGGATCTTCGAAATTGAGTGTATTGACCTTCAGCAGCGCGAAATAGCGTTCGCCTTCCTTCGGGCTGCGAATATGGCCTTCGATCGTATCGCCGGTGCGCAGGCCGAAACGGCGGATCTGCGACGGCGAAACGTAGATGTCGTCGGGGCCCGGCAAATAGTTCGCGTCGGGCGAACGAAGAAAGCCGAAGCCGTCGGACAGCACCTCGACAACGCCTTCACCGATAATGTCGGTCTCGGCGATCGCGAGCTGCTTGAGAATTGCGAACATCAGCTCCTGCTTGCGCATGGTGCTGGCATTCTCGACCCCATTCTCTTCCGCGAACGAGACGAGCTCGGCCGGCGTTTTCGATTTGAGGTCCTGGAGTTTGATTTCCCGCATCGGGGTCGTCCTGTGAGGAAGTAAGTAGGGAAGGGTGCGAGGTGGCTCTGGAAAAAGCGGACGCCATAGGAAGGTCCGCAGGTCTCAGCCAGGAAAGTGCCGTTTGGGCTTTCAAACCTGATGCGGCGCCGGCCCGAAAAGAACCGGAACGCGACCACATCCGCCTGCGTGGGGTGGGATAAAACCTATATAGAAAATCGATCCGTCCTTCGCAAGAAGGAGTGAAGCATGCGTCTTGGGCATCGCAAAGTCTAGAACGGCTTCACGACCACCATGATGACGATCAGGATCATCAAAACTGTCGGCACCTCGTTGATAATACGATAAAATTTCTGGCTTCGCTGATTCCGGTCGGCGGCGAAATCCTTCACGCAGCGAGACAAAAAGCCGTGGATACCCGACATGATCAGCACCAGCGTAAATTTGACGTGAAACCAGCCGGAAAGGTACCAGTGTCCGGCCCAGACCAGATAAAGCCCGGCGAGCCAGGTCACGATCATCGCGGGATTGATGATCGCTTTCAAAAGTCGGCGCTCCATGACCTTGAAGGTCTCGGATTGCTTCGAGCCGGCCTCGGCCTCGCAATGATAGACGAACAGCCGCGGCAGATAGAGCATGCCCGCCATCCAGGAGATGACGGCAATGATGTGCAGCGCCTTGATCCAGTCATACAACATCGCAGCGATGCCTTTCAGGGAACAGCTCGGCAGGGAACAGTCGGACCGCCTCGGCGTCGCGGACAAAGCTCCGCAAGCGAGGGACGGATACATATCCGCACACACGGCTCTCCTAAACCTAATTAATTTTAGAATCTAAGGTTTGAGTCTTAATGGCGGTGAATTTGACTCATGCAATGCGGTCCAGCGGCTTTCGCGGGCTTGTTCACATCCCTCAACATTCCGGCAGGCGAGGGCGGATATCCGGAATCCGCCGCTCGGCTCAATCGGTTGCGCAGCTCTGTGGCCAGCTTATGAAGAGACAAATCCACATCGGTTCACTATCATCCTGGCCATGATGCCGACTTATCCTTTCACGGGGTGCTGTGAAGAAAGGGATGAGATATTCACGGGCCGGGCGGCGGACCCGGATTCTTGTCCTCGACCTCCACAGGGATTCACAGGATAGACAGGGGCTCTGGTGCCGACGACTTCCAACTATTTCCACCTCCATCTGGTGTCCGACTCGACCGGCGAGACGCTGATAACAGTGGCGCGCGCGGTCGCCGCGCAATACGCCAACGTGACCGCGGTCGAGCATGTCTATCCGCTGGTGCGCAGCCAGAAGCAGCTCGACCGGGTGCTCGACGAGATCGAGGAATCGCCCGGCATCGTGCTGTTCACGCTGCTGGAGAAGGACCTGGTCGGCCGGCTCGAGGGTAAGTGCAAGGAAATCAACGTGCCGAGCCTGTCGATCATCGGGCCGGTGATGCAATTGTTCGAGGCGTATCTGGGCGCCGCGACGACCGGTCGCGTCGGTGCGCAGCACGTGCTGAACGCGGAATATTTCAGCCGGATCGACGCGCTGAACTACACGATGATCCATGACGACGGTCAGCATGTCGAAGGCCTCGAGGACGCCGATATCGTCCTGGTGGGCGTGTCCCGGACCTCGAAGACGCCGACCTCGATCTATCTTGCCAACCGCGGCATCAGGACTGCGAATGTGCCGCTGGTGCCTGGCATTCCCTTGCCGCACCAGCTCGAGACCTTGAAGAAGCCGCTCGTGGTCAGCCTGCATGCGACGCCGGAACGATTGATCCAGGTCCGGCAGAACCGCCTGCTCACCATGGGCGACCGCGACAACGACACCTACATCGACAAGCAGGCGGTGGCCGACGAGGTCGCGTTTGCCCGGCGCCTCAGCGCGAAGTTCAATTGGGCCCTGCTCGACGTGACGCGTCGCTCGATCGAGGAGACGGCGGCCGCGATCATGAAGCTCTACAACGACCGCCAGCGCGCCCGGCCGTCGGAATGATCGCCGCGTCATGAGCATCTGGCGCGGACCACAGAAACTCATTCTGGCATCGCAAAGCCGGGCGCGAAGGATGCTGCTGGAAAACGCCGGCCTCGATTGCGAGGCGCTGCCGGCGGATATCGACGAGCGCGCGGTGCAGAAGAATTCCGGCCTCTCCGCGCCCGGCGAGATCGCTTCGCTTTTGGCGCGCGAGAAGGCGCTGTTCATATCCAGGCATAAGCCCGCTCAATACGTGGTCGGCGCAGATCAAACGCTGGCGCTTGGCCAGCGGATGTTCAGCAAGCCGGCCGGCCGCGCACAGGCTGCCGAGCAGCTCGGTCTGCTTGCCGGACAAACCCACGAACTGCATTCCGCCGTCGCGGTCGCGCGTGACGGGAAAGTCTTATTCAACGACGTCAGCGTGGCTCGCATGACCATGCGGCGGCTCGCCGCCGGCGAAATCGAGGCCTATCTCGACCAGGCCGGCCAGGCGGTGACGACCAGCGTCGGCGCCTACCAGCTCGAGGGCCTCGGCGTGCACCTGTTCGAGCGGATCGAAGGCGACCATTTCACGATCCTCGGCCTGCCGCTATTGTCACTGCTCGCATTCCTGCGCCGCGAGAAGCTGCTCGCGGTGTGAGATGCGAAGGCGAGGCGACGAGATACTGAACCGATGTTGATGACATGTTGATTGTTGGACTGACCGGCTCGATCGGGATGGGGAAATCCACCACGGCCAAATTGTTCATGGAGGCCGGCGTGCCGGTGTACGATGCCGATGCGGCCGTGCATCAGCTCTACGAGGGTGAAGCCGCACCGGCGATAGAGGCCGCGTTTCCCGGCACCACTACGGGCGGCAAGGTCGATCGCGCCAAGCTGTCGGCGCGCGTGGTTCACGATCCCGCGGCGATGAAGCAGCTTGAGCAGATCGTGCATCCGATGCTCGGCGCATCGCGGCAGAAATTCTTCGCCGACGCGGAAGCCGCAGGCAATCCGATCGTCATTCTCGACATCCCGCTGCTGTTCGAGACCGGCGGCGAGAAGCGTGTCGATGCCGTCGTCGTCGTCACCACCTCGCCGGAACTGCAGCGCGAACGCGTGCTGGCCCGCGGCACCATGGATGCGGCGAAACTCGACGCCATCATCGCCAAGCAGATGCCGGATGCCGAAAAGCGCAAGCGCGCCGATTTCATAGTGGATACCTCGCACGGACTTGATCCGGTGCGGGCGCGCATCCGCGACATTCTGGCCGAGGTTGTTAAGATGCCGAAGCGGCGCGTCTGATTCGCCGTCTTCCGGATTCCCTCACGTCATGCGCGAAATCGTTCTCGATACCGAAACCACTGGCCTCGATCCGCTGCGCGGCGACCGGCTGGTCGAGATCGGCTGCGTCGAGATCTTCAACCGCATGCCGACCGGGCTGACCTACCACGTCTACATCAATCCCGAGCGCGACATGCCGTTGGAAGCGTTCAACGTCCATGGGCTGTCGACCGAGTTCCTGGCGTCCAAGCCGCTGTTCACCGAAGTGGTCGATGAGTTCCTGGCCTTCATCGGCGACACGCCGTTGGTGATCCACAACGCCTCGTTCGACATCAGCTTCATCAATGCCGAGCTCGACCGCATCAAGCGGAAGGCGATCCCGAAGGATCGGCTGGTCGATACGCTGCTGCTGGCGCGGCGCAAGCATCCCGGCGTGTCGAATCGGCTCGATGATCTCTGCTCGCGCTATCAGATCGACAATTCCAGACGCACCAAGCACGGCGCCTTGCTCGACGCCGAGCTGCTGGCCGAGGTCTATATCGATCTGATCGGGGCGCGGCAGTCGCAGCTCATCCTGGCGTCCGAAACATCGGATGCGCGCGCCGGCAGCTATGGTGATACGCCGCGCCGGCAGCGCGAGACGGCCCTGGTGGCGCGGGTCAGCGACGCGGATCGCGAAGCCCACCGGGCGTTCGTCGCCACGCTCGGCGACAAGCCGATCTGGAACGACTATTTGCCGCCGCCGGCGCCTGCCGAAGCCCCGGCGGCTTAAATCTTACCCGTCATCCTGAGGAGCCGCGCAGCGGCGTCTCGAAGGATGAATCGGCCCGGCTGGTGGCCGTCGATCCTTCGAGACGCCTGCTTCGCAGGCTCCTCAGGATGACGGCTCACAGGTCCGGGTGACGCTATCTCGAACTGCGGTTCAGCTCGGCTTGACGCCGGAGGCGGCCTGAGCGGCGGCCTGGCGCTCCATGTTCTGGCGGTAGAGGCCGACGAAATCGACCGGATCGAGCAGCAAGGGCGGGAAGCCGCCGTCGCGGACCGAGGTTGCGACGATCTCGCGCGCGAACGGGAACAGCAGTCGCGGGCACTCGATCATGACCAGCGGGTGCAGGTTCTCCTTCGGCACGTTCACGATCCGGAAGACGCCGGCATAGGCGAGGTCGAAGCTGAACATCACCTTGCCCGCGGTCTCGGCCTTGCCCTCGATCGAGAGGATCACCTCGTACTCGTTCTCCGACAGGTTGTTGGCGGAGACGTTGATCTGGATGTTGATCGCCGGCTGTTGCTGCTGCTGGCCGAGCGAGGCCGGCGCATTCGGGTTCTCGAACGACAGGTCCTTGGTGTACTGCGCCAGAACGTTGAGCTGGGGAGCGGCCTGTTCGACGGGCGCGCCGTTGCCATTGGTCATGAAAATGTCTCCTGGAGCGGCGCTCGGGACAGGATGTCCGACGGCACGCGTTAAGGTGTTGGGAATGCCGATTCCGGGCGAGTGGCTATCATAGGCCCGGCTCGGTCCACAAGGACGACGAGCAAGCGCGAGGCGGTGCGGCTGCGGCCAAAGCTTTGGCGATCGGCGCGCGAGCGCTACTCCGCCCAACCTCTTAACAGCTTCCTAAATTATTGAAGATGCGCGATTTCCGGGAAGGAACGGGTTTCCCCCCGGGGTTAAAACGCGCTACACTTGCCCGTGCCAAAAAGCGCCATTGGCCGGGCATAGTTTCGTGCCTACATGCTGCGGACTCACTCGGCGATGTAATCTCTGCCGTTCCCGACCGGGAACGCTTTGATGCCCGGCCCGTTGCCGGCAGAGACCAGAAAGCGAATTCGACGTGGATATCTACACCATCATCTTCCTGGCGCTGGCCGTGTTTATCTTCCTGCGCCTGCGCAGCGTTCTCGGGCAGCGCACGGGAAGCGAGCGACCGCCATATGATCGTGCAGCACCTAACGTCCTGCAGCGCGGCCAGGATAACAACGTCGTGCCGATCCCGGGATCGGTGATCGATCAGCCGGCCCCGGCCGCAACAGCCGAGCCGGTCGAGCCCACGGAGCGCTGGAAGGGCATCGCCGAGCCCGGGACGCCGCTGGCGCAGGGTCTCGACGCGGTGGCCGCCCAGGACTCCTCGTTCGACCCGCGACATTTCCTCTCAGGCGCCCGCTCGGCCTATGAGATGATCGTGCTGGCTTTCGCCAATGGCGACCGCCGCGCGCTGCGCGACCTGCTGTCGAGCGAGGTCTATGAGAGCTTCGAGGCCGCGATCAAGGATCGCGAGAAGCACGAGCAGAAGACCGAGACCCGGTTTGTCTCGATTGACAAGGCCGAGATCGTCAGCGCGGAGACGCGCGATCGCTCGATCCAGCTCACCGTCCGCTTCGTGTCGCAGATGATCTCGGTCACGCGCGACAAGGCCGGAACCATCGTCGACGGCAGCCCGGACAAGGTCGCCGACATCACCGACATCTGGACATTCGCCCGCGACTCGACTTCCCGCGATCCGAACTGGAAGCTGGTTGGCACTGGAAGCGCTCACTAAACATCTCAGCTACGGGCGCCTCGCGATCGCGTGCTGTGCGCTCGCTGTCCTGTGCTCCACGGCGGCGATCGCCGCGCGCTACAGGACGAGCCGGCACGCTGCGCCACGGCACGAGCAATCCCACCCGATACCCTATCCCAATCTGGAATTGCCGCTGCAGGTCAGCGGCAGCCAGTATGAGCCGCTGACCTGGCCCAATGTCTCCGGCTGGAACGACGACGATCATCTCGCCGCCTACAACGCGTTTCGTGCCAGCTGCAAGCCGATCGCGGCGCAACAGGGGGCGCCCGCAGACTCAAAGGCGCTGGGAAGCTCGCTGCGGGATCCCTGCCGGATCGCCAAGCGGCTCGTGCTCAGCGACGGCGGCAAGGCGAAGGAATTCTTCGAGCAGAATTTCGTGCCGCTGCGCATCTCGCGGCTCGGTGAGGAGGCCGGTTTCGTCACCGGTTATTACGAGCCGGTGCTCGACGGCTCGCGGACCCAGACCGACGTCTACAATGTTCCGGTCTATCGCCGGCCGTCCAACCTGTTCGTGCGCGGCAAGACGCAAGCTTCCGTCGGCCTGCCCAACAGCGGCCCGGTGTATCGCAAGATCGGCCGGCGCAAGCTCGTGCCCTATTACGACCGCGCCCAGATCGAGGACGGCGCGATCGCCGGCCGCGGGCTCGAGATCTGCTGGCTGAAGAGCCAGACCGATCTGTTGTTCGCCCAGATCCAGGGCTCGGCGCGGATCAAGCTCGAGGACGGCACCACGCTGCGCATCAATTACGATGCGCATAATGGCTATCCCTATACGCCGGTCGGACGCGTCCTGATCGACCGCGGCATCATCCCGAAGGAGCAGATGTCGATGCAGAAGATCAGGGAATGGATGGAGCAGAACCCCGACGGCGCCAACGAGGTGCGGCGGCAGAACCGCGCTTACGTGTTCTTCCGCGAGGTGCCGCTGTCCGACAAGGACGAGGCTGTCGGCGCGCAGGGCGTGCCGCTGACGCCGGGCCGCTCGATCGCGGTCGACAAGGCGCTGCATGTCTACGGCACGCCGTTCTTCATCGCCGGCGAACTGCCGATCGACTCGGAACAGTCGAAGACGCCGTTCCACCGGCTGATGATCGCGCAGGATACGGGATCTGCGATCGTCGGCCCGGCGCGCGCCGATCTCTATTTCGGGGCCGGCGCCGATGCCGGAAAGGTCTCGGGCCGGCTGCGGCACAATATGCAGTTCGTGATGCTGGTGCCGAGGGGTCTCGATCCGGTCGCGCGCGGCCACAAGCTGCCGATCCCGGAGGAGCGGCCATCGGCCCGGATCGCAAAGCTGTTTCCGCAGACCGATCCGCTGAAGGACAAGGCGGCGGCGAAGCCTGCGGATGTGCCGACGTCCGGTATTGCCAAGAGCACGGCGAAAGACGCCGGCACTAGCGTCGCCAAGAAGCCGGCCGCGAGGGATGCCGCGCCCGCAGCGCCTCAGGCGTCGACCCCTGTCGCGCAGGCGGCGCCTGTGGCAGAACCGGTGCCGTTGCCGGTCGCCCGGCCCGACATTCCGCAGCAACCGGAGAAGCGGCGCTACAGGCGCTATCGCCATCACCGCGAGCAATGAAACGACCCGCGCCGATCCCCGATCTGTCCGTTCCGTCGCGACGGAAACGTGCGCTGAGCGAGGAGGAGCGTGCGCTCTGGGAGACCGTGGCCAAGCAGGTCAAGCCGCTGCGCAAGAAGCCGGCCGCTCCGAAGGCTCCTGCCGCGACCTCCGAGTCCGCCGCCCATCACGCGCCAGCAAAGCCTATCCCGGTCAAGCCAGTCACGTCAGTCAAGCCCGCGCCGGCGCCGCGTCCGCAGATGCCGCCGCTTGCACCGATCGGCCGCCGCGATCGCACAAAACTGTCGCGCGGCCGGCAGGAGATCGATGCGCGGCTCGATCTGCACGGCATGACGCAGATGCGGGCGCATCGGGTGCTGTTCGCCTTCCTGCAGCGCGCGCACTCCGATGGGCTCACCTTCGTGCTCGTGATTACGGGCAAGGGCAAGGTCGGGGGACTGGATTCCGAACGCGGCGTGTTGCGCCGCCAGGTGCCGGAATGGCTCAGCCTGCCGGAATTCCGTTCGCTGGTCGTCGGCTTCGAGGAAGCGCATATCGGCCATGGCGGCGAGGGCGCACTCTACGTGCGCGTCCGGCGCGCACGCTGAGCATGATCCGGAAAAGTTTGCAGCGGTTTTCCGATAAAGATCATGCTCAAAACTAAAATGGTCGTACGATCCCGACGCGCGGGATCAGCGTGATGATCCAGCCGAGGATTGTCGTCTTGCGATCGTCCGCCGGGACCACCGGCACGTCCTTCGACGCCGGCAGCATCTTCACGGCGTGCAGCATCAGGAACATGCAGACCGCCCAGTTCGAGATCCAGCGCGAATAGTCGAACACGGTCGCGAACATCACGACATAGCCGGTGCTGATCATCATCAGTGCGGCGAACACGATCCGGCGATGCAGCCCACTCGCGAGCGCCTCGATCAGCCGCGCGAAATAGCGCCACAGCGGCGTGTGCAGCCAGATCAGCAGCGCGAACACCGGCACGCCCAGGATATTCGAGGGCATCCGCGCCCAGGTATCGGCGAACTCCTTCGACAGCGGCTGGTACCAGATGTATCCGAACTGAAGCAGATCGGTGCGTGACGGATCGGCCATCCGGCTCTGCAGATGGCGGATGAATTCGTCATAGGGTACGTCGACCGTGCCCGCGAACTGCGCGACCAGAAACAGGATGCCGACGGCCGCGAGCGAGCCGATGCCCAAAATGATGTTTCGCGGCGTCGCGCCTTGCACGAGGTAGAAGCGCAGCACCACGATCGCTGCGATGGTCGGCACATACATCAGGACGAAGATGTGGTGGACCAGGATCAGCACGATCGAGAACAGCGCCGCAATCAGCACGTAGATGACCGAGCGTGCCGGGATCAGCAACAGCACGATCGCCAATGCACAGCCATAAATGTCGAAATGGCCGAGCGTGTGCATGAAGTTCTTCAGGAAGAACGGCGAGCTCGCGATGAAGACGAACAGCGGCCAATGTGTATCGTTAAAGCCGAATGTGCGCTGAAACAGCTTGATGAACAGTCCGAGCGTCAGCAGCCAGATCGCGCCGGCCATCCCGAACACCAGCCACACCGGCACCTTGTCGGTGAACAGCGAAACGATGGCGCCAACCAGCGCGCGCTTGGTGAAGCCGTAGTGATAGTCGACGAGGAGATGGATGTAGGGGACGAAGGGCGGCAGCGCGATCTTGTGCAGGAACACCCCGACCAGCACGGCCGCATTGACGGCCAGCATCAAGCGCCAGGGGTTTTGCCAGATTTGCAGACTCATCGGTCGCCCACTCTCGTCGTTCCGGGCAAGCGAAGCGCGACCCGGGACCCATAACCACCGAAGGAAGTTCTAAGGGGAATGTCGGCCCGAGTCTTGGTCACCGCGGGGATCGGTGGTTATGGGTTCCGGCCTTCGCCGGGACGACGATCTTAGCTGCTACGCCTACAAGATAAACCGGCTCAGATCGGCGTTCTTGGCGAGGTCGCCGACATGCTTGGTCACGTAGTCGGCGTCGACCTGGATGGTCTCGCCATGGCGGTCGGGGGCGGTGAAGGAGATGTCGTCCAGCACCCGCTCCATCACGGTCTGGAGCCGCCGCGCGCCGATGTTCTCGACGGTGGAATTGACCGCGACCGCAACGTCGGCCAGCGCGTCGATCGCGCCGTCGGTGATGTCGAGCGTCACGCCCTCGGTCTTCATCAGCGCCACATATTGCTTGATCAGCGACGCCTCCGGCTCGGTCAGGATCCGGCGCATGTCGTCGCGGGTCAGCGCCTGCAGCTCGACGCGGATCGGCAGGCGGCCTTGCAATTCGGGCAGCAGGTCCGACGGCTTGGCGATATGGAAGGCGCCCGAGGCGATGAACAGAATGTGGTCGGTCTTGACCGCGCCGTGCTTGGTCGAGACCGTGGTGCCTTCGATCAGCGGCAGCAAATCGCGCTGCACGCCCTCGCGGGAGACGTCACCGCCGGCGCGGTTCTCGCGCACGCAGATCTTGTCGATCTCGTCGAGGAAGACGATGCCGTTGTTCTCGACCGCGCTGATCGCCTCCTGCACCAGCTGATCGGTGTCGAGCAGCTTGTCGGATTCCTCGTTGACGAGGATCTCGTGCGAGCCTTCCACGGTCAGCCGGCGCGTCTTGCTGCGGCCGCCCATCTTGCCGAAGATGTCGCCGAGCGAGATCGCGCCCATCTGGGCGCCGGGCATGCCGGGGATTTCGAACATTGGCATGCCGCTATTGCCGGACTGCGTCTCGATCTCGATTTCCTTGTCGTTGAGCTCGCCGGCGCGCAGCTTCTTGCGGAACGACTCGCGCGTCGCGGGGCTCGATCCGGGGCCGACCAGCGCATCCAGCACCCGCTCCTCGGCGGCGAGCTGGGCACGGGCCTGGACGTCCTTGCGCTTGCGCTCGCGGGTCTGCGCGATCGCGACTTCGACGAGATCGCGGACGATCTGCTCGACGTCGCGGCCGACATAGCCGACCTCGGTGAACTTGGTGGCTTCGACCTTGAGGAACGGCGCGCCGGCGAGCTTGGCCAGCCGCCGCGCGATCTCGGTCTTGCCGACGCCGGTCGGCCCGATCATGAGGATGTTCTTGGGCAGAACCTCCTCGCGCAGGGAACCGGCAAGCTGCAGCCGGCGCCAGCGGTTGCGCAGCGCGATTGACACGGCGCGCTTGGCGTCGGCCTGGCCAACGATGAAGCGGTCAAGCTCGGAAACGATTTCACGGGGGGAGAAGTCGGTCATTGGCTCTAGCTAGGTTGAAATCGCGCTCTCGGCAAGCGGCAGGCTGCTGCCAGGCATGATCCGGAAAGGTGGGCACCGGTTTTCCGGCAAATCATGCCCTAAAGGATCGGCGGCCCGGCCTGCCACTGCCTGATCGCCTCGAACGGATGGATCAGCATGATGATATTCAGTGTCAGATTGTCGCGAATGTGGAGCAGCATCACGATTTCGAACACAACGCCGAGCCCGATCGTTGCCGCGATTGCAAGCTTGCGCGCCAGCAGGAAGCCGAGAACCATCGCCAGCGTATCCGACACCGAATTGACGATGGTGTCGCCATAATAATCGAGCGAGATCGTGCCGGCGCGATAGCGCTCGATGATCCAGTTGGAGTTCTCGACGAGCTCCCAGCTGCCCTCGATCAGCATCGCGACAATCAGCCGCCCCGGCCAGGCGAGCCGCGGCAGCAGGAGGAAAGTCAGCCCATAAAGCAGCAGGCCGTGCACGATGTGCGACAGCGTATACCAGTCGGCGATGTGCTGCGAATTCTCCGAGCTCTGAACCGTCCCGTGCCAAAGCTTGACATAGCCGCAGGCGCAGATCGGCAAGCGACCCATCGCGTACAGCAGGGCTGCTTGCAGCGCGAGCAGCGCGGCCGCGATCGCGGACCATTGCCACGCTGAAACGCCGGCTGCGGATTTGGGTGCGGGTGTCATTCGTCACGGATCATCAGCAGCGCCCGCCCGTCGGGCGTATCGACCATTCCGGCCTCTCGAAAGCCTGCTTTCGCATAGGCGCGCACCGCCCGTGCATTGGCCGGATCGGGATCGGTGACGATGCGCGGCGCGCCCTGCGCCAGCCGTTGCTCGGCAAAGGCACGGATCAGCGCCGAGCCGTGGCCGCCAGCCACCATGTCCGGTTCGCCGATGAAGAGATCGATGCCGCGAGTCCCCTCCGGCTGGGCGCCGAAGCCGGCATTCCAGGCCGTCAGGTCGTAGCACTGGATGTAGCCGAAATCGGACGCATCGGTTGCGACGATGAACTGATCCATTGCGGGCTCGTTGAGGTCACCACTCACGAGCGCGTATTGCTCGGCCGGATCGCCCCACCATTCCCGGACATGCGGCAACGCCAGCCAGCGCTTGATCTGCGGCAGATCGGCCGTCGTCATGGCGCGGAAATGATAGGGGGCGGCCACGCTCAGCCGCCGATCGTCTCGATCGTCACGTTGCGGTTGGTGTAGACGCAGATATCGGCGGCGATATCCAGGGCGCGGCGGACGATGGTCTCGGCATCCTTGTCGGTATCGACCAGTGCGCGGGCCGCGGCGAGGGCGTAATTGCCGCCGGAGCCGATCGCCATGACGCCGGATTCGGGCTCAAGCACGTCGCCAGTGCCGGTCAGCACCAGGGAGACGTCCTTGTCGGCTACGATCATCATGGCCTCCAGCCGGCGCAGATAGCGGTCGGTCCGCCAGTCCTTGGCGAGCTCGACGGCCGCCCGGGTCAGCTGCCCCGGATATTGCTCCAGCTTGCTTTCCAGTCGCTCAAACAGGGTGAAGGCGTCGGCGGTGGCGCCGGCGAAACCGCCGATCACGTCGCCCTTGCCGATCCGGCGAACCTTCCTGGCGTTGGCCTTGATCACGGTCTGGCCGATCGAGACCTGGCCGTCGCCGCCGATCACCACCTTGCCGCCCTTGCGGACCGTGCAGATCGTGGTGCCATGCCAAACCGGCAGCTCATTTTGGGATGCTTGCATAGGTTACCTCTCTTCCGGGCAGATTTAGGCGGTCGGGCAGGGGGTTACAATCGGGCGATTTGACAAGGAATTTAGGTCACCATGGCCCGAAGTTGGGCCATTTCGGGGTCATCCCGCAGTAGCGAAGGTGACATCAGCCTGTTAAAAGACCGGCGTTTTCGGCACGGGAAAGCTTAATCTTCATGCGCACGGCAACCATCAAGCGCAAGACCAAGGAGACCGACATCGAGGTGACGGTCAACCTCGACGGAGCGGGCGTATCCACGGTTTCGACCGGGATCGGCTTCTTCGATCATATGCTCGACCTCCTGGCCCGGCATTCGCGCATCGACATCACGGTGAAGGCGGATGGCGACCTCCATGTCGATTACCACCACACCACCGAAGACGTCGGTATCGCGCTCGGGCAGGCCGTCAAGCAGGCGCTCGGCAACATGGCCGGCATCACCCGCTACGCCTCGATCCACATGCCGATGGACGAGACGCTGTCGCGCGTCGTGATCGATATTTCCGGCCGCCCGGTGCTGGTGTTCAAGGTCGATTTCCCGCGCGACAAGATCGGCGAGTTCGACACCGAGCTGGTGCGCGAATGGTTCAACGCCTTCGCGATGAACGCCGGCGTGACTCTCCACGTCGAGACCCTATATGGCGAGAACAGCCATCATATCGCCGAATCCTGCTTCAAGGGCTTGGCGAGGGCGCTGCGGACCGCGATTGCGATCGATCCGCGCGCCCAGGGCGAAGTGCCCTCGACCAAGGGTCAGCTCGGCGGCTGATCCCGGGAGCATGATCCGGAAACGGCCGTAACCGGTTTTCCGAAAGATCGTACTCTCAATAAGATTCCATCGTCGGCGGAGCGTTCGATGCCGGTCTATACAGTGCATGCCCCCGTGGCCAGCGGCGCCGATCTCGCGGCGGCCGACAAGTTCGTCTTCGTGCGCGACGGTTTCCGGTTCTGGGCCGCGGTTGCCGGCGTGGTGTGGCTGGCCTGGAACAGGCTCTGGCTGGCGCTGATCGGCTGGCTCGTCGTCACCTTCGTGATCGACTACGCGCTGACAAGGCTTGGTATCGGCCGCGGCGCGATCTTTCTCGTCGACCTGGTGCTGATGGTGCTGCTCGGGCTCGAGGCCGCGACCCTGCAGCGCTGGACGCTGTCGCGGCGCAAATGGCGCCAGATCGACATCGTGGTCGCTGACAATGCGGATGCCGCCGAGCGCCGCTTCTTCGAGCGCTGGACCGCGCGGCATCGTGGCGTCGTCAATGACCAGCGCTCGGTCGATCGCGGCGGCCCGCCGCCGACCCGGGACGTCCCCGGTCAATCATTCTCAAAGCCCCCACCGATGCCGCAGGGCGGCATCATCGGATTGTTTCCAGAGCCAGGAGGATCACGATGACCGTTGCAATCATCGACTATGGCTCCGGCAATCTGCATTCGGCGGCCAAGGCTTTCGAGCGCGCCGCGCGCAGCATGGAGGATCCGCAAGCCATCAAGGTGACGCGCGATCCCGACGCGGTGTACCGCGCCGATCGGATCGTGCTGCCGGGTGTCGGCGCGTTCGCCGATTGCCGCCGCGGCGTCGACGCGGTCGACGGCATGCTGGAAGCGCTCACCGAGGCGGTGCGGGTCAAGGCGCGGCCGTTCTTCGGCATTTGCGTCGGCATGCAGCTGATGGCGACGCGCGGCAAGGAGCACGTCATCACCGAGGGCTTTGACTGGATCGGCGGCGATGTCGTCAAGATCGAGCCGCGCGACGAGGGCCTGAAGGTCCCGCACATGGGCTGGAATACGCTCGACATGGTGCGCGAGCACCCGGTGCTGGAGCGGCTGCCGCTCGGGCCGAAGGGGCGTCACGCCTATTTCGTGCACTCCTATCACCTCGACGCCGCCAACGAGGCGGACGTGCTGGCGCGCGCCGACTATGGCGGGCCGGTGACCGCGATCGTGGCCAAGGACACCGCTGTCGGTACCCAGTTTCATCCCGAGAAGAGCCAGCGCTTCGGCCTCGCCCTGATCTCCAATTTCTTGAAGTGGAAGCCGTGATCCTTTTTCCAGCGGTTGATCTGAAGAACGGCCAGTGCGTGCGCCTGGAGCAAGGCGACATGGCGCGCGCCACCGTGTTCAATCTCGATCCGGCGGCGCAGGCGGCAAGCTTCGCCGCACAGGGTTTCGAATATCTCCACGTCGTCGATCTCGACGGCGCCTTCGCCGGCAAGCCGATGAATGCGCATGCGGTCGAGGCGATGCTGAAGGCCGTCAACATGCCGGTGCAGCTCGGCGGCGGCATCCGCGACCTCACAACCATCGAGGCCTGGCTCGACAAGGGCATCACGCGCGTCATCATCGGCACCGCGGCGGTGCGCGATCCCGAGCTCGTGAAGGGCGCGGCGAAAAAATTCCCAGGCCGGGTGGCGGTGGGCCTCGATGCGCGCGACGGCAAGGTCGCGGTCGAGGGCTGGGCCGAGACCTCGCATGTGACCGCGCTCGAGATCGCGCAGCGCTTCGAGGACGCCGGCGTCGCCGCGATCATCTTTACCGACATCGCCCGCGATGGCCTGCTCAAGGGCCTCAACCTCGATGCCACCATCGGCCTCGCCGACCGCATCTCGATTCCGGTGATCGCCTCCGGCGGCTTCGCCTCGATCGACGACGTCAAGGCGCTGCTGGAGCCGCGCGCCAAAAAGCTCGCCGGCGCGATCGTCGGCCGCGCGCTCTATGACGGGCGGCTCGATCCCGCCGCCGCCCTCAAGCTGATCCGCAGCGCATCCTAGGAGGAGATCATGTTCAAGGTTCGCGTGATCCCCTGTCTCGACGTCAAGGACGGGCGCGTGGTCAAGGGTGTCAACTTCGTCGATCTGCGCGACGCCGGCGATCCGGTCGAAGCCGCGATCGCCTATGACGCCGCCGGCGCCGACGAGCTCACCTTCCTCGACATCACCGCCACCCATGAAAACCGCGGCATCATGCTCGACGTGGTGCGGCGAACGGCCGAGGCCTGCTTCATGCCGCTGACGGTCGGCGGCGGCGTCCGCACCGTCGACGACATCAAGACGCTGCTGCGCTCCGGCGCCGACAAGGTCTCGATCAATTCGGCGGCGGTCAGCCGGCGCGAATTCGTCAAGGAAGCCGCCGAGAAGTATGGCGAGCAATGCGTCGTGGTCGCGATCGACGCCAAGCGGGTCAAGCGCGCCGGCGGCTCGGACCGCTGGGAGATCTTCACCCATGGTGGACGTAATGCCACCGGCATCGATGCCATCGAATATGCCCAGGAGGTCGTCGCGCTCGGCGCCGGTGAAATCCTGCTGACCTCGATGGACCGGGACGGCACGCGGCAAGGGTTCGACCTGCGGCTGACCCGGGCGATCGCGGACAGTGTCCCCGTACCGGTCGTCGCGTCCGGCGGCGTCGGCAATCTCGATCATCTGGTCGACGGCGTTCGCGAGGGGCACGCCACCGGCGTGCTCGCAGCCTCGATCTTCCACTTCGGGGAATTTACCATCCGCCAGGCCAAGGATCACATGGTGCGTGCCGGCCTGCCGATGCGCCTCGATCCCTAGAGCATGGTCTGGCAACAGAGTGGTCTGGGACTCCTTGTCACAAAAATGCTAAGTCCCCACCTAGGGGATGGCACCGTCTGGTGCTGTTGTGCATGCTTGAGTTGAGTTGATGTCGCGTTTCACGGTCCACGATTTGGCCGCCACCATCGACGCCCGTGCTGCAACGGGCGGCGAGGCGTCCTACACCCGCAAGCTGCTCGACAAGGGCGCAGAGCACTGCGCCAAGAAACTGGGTGAGGAAGCGGTCGAGACCGTGATCGCTGCGGTCGAGAATGATCGCGATCATCTCATCGCGGAAAGTGCTGATCTCGTGTTTCACCTGCTGGTCCTGTTGAAATCACGCGGCGTGAGACTGGAGGACGTCGAGGCCGCGCTGGAGAAGCGCACCGCGATGTCGGGACTGGAAGAGAAGGCGTCGCGCAAGCGCGACTAGCGCAAATGATCGAGCGCATCGAGAAGGGCGGCCTCATGGACATCCGGGCACCAGATCAGCAGTACAACCCCTACCGCGTCTTCACGCGCCAGCAATGGTCGCATCTGCGCGACGATACGCCGATGACGCTCGAGCCGGGCGAATTCGACCGCCTGCGTTCGATGCACGACCGCCTCGATTTGCAGGAGGTCGAGGACATTTACCTTCCGCTGTCGCGGCTGCTCTCCATCTATGTCGATGCGACCCAGCGGCTGTATTACTCGCAGCGCCAGTTCCTTAATATCCGCGATCGCAAGATGCCCTACATTATCGGCGTCGCCGGCTCGGTTGCGGTCGGCAAGTCGACCACCGCCCGCGTGCTGCAGGCGCTGCTGGCGCGCTGGTCTCCGCGGCCGAAGGTCGATCTGATCACGACCGACGGTTTCCTGTTTCCCAATGCCGTGCTCGAGCGGCAGGGCATCATGCAGAAGAAGGGCTTTCCGGAGAGCTACGATCTGCCGACGCTGTTGTCGTTCCTCAGCGACATCAAGGCGGGACGGCGTCGCGTGCGCGCCCCTGTCTATTCGCATCTGACCTATGACATCGTGCCGAACAAATGGGTCGAGATCGATCAGCCCGACATCCTGATTGTCGAGGGTGTCAACGTGCTGCAGACCGGGCGGCTGCCGCGTGACGGCAAGGCGGTGCCGTTCGTCTCCGATTTCTTCGATTTCTCGGTCTATATCGACGCCGATGAGGCTGTGCTGCGGCAGTGGTACATCACGCGCTTCCTGGCGCTGCGAGACACCGCATTCACCGATCCGAGGTCCTACTTCCACCGCTACGCGCCATTGTCGGACGAGGAAGCGACCGCGACCGCGATCGCGATCTGGGAGCGCACCAACCTCGCCAATCTCGAGGACAACATCCTGCCGACCCGCCCGCGCGCGACGCTGATCCTGAAGAAGGGCGCCGACCACGTGGTGCAGACGGTGGCGCTGCGGCGGCTGTAGGTATCGCCGCATCTCAGCGAACGGGCCACATCACGGCTGTCGTCCCCGCGAAAGCGGGGACCCATAACCACAGGTGTACGTCACTTTGCAAGGCTGTGGCCGCAGCGGAACACAAAACCAAGTTCGGTGGTTATGGGTCCCTGCTTTCGCAGGGACGACACTGAGTTTGTGGTGACTACGCCGCGATATGCCGCGCGGCGGCGAGGCCCGCGAGCGCTTCTTCCAGCTTCTCGCGGTCGAGCGGCTTGATCAGGAAGCCATCCATGCCGGCCTCGAAACAGGCATAGCGGTCTTCCACCAGCGTATTGGCGGTCAGCGCCAGGATCGGGGTCCGGCGGATGGACTGCCCGGTCTCATGGCTGCGGATCTGTTTGGTGGTCTCGATGCCGTTGAGGCGCGGCATCTGGATGTCCATCAGCACGAGGTCGTACGGCGTGCCGGCCGACGTCGCCGAGAGCCAGGATTCCATCGCCTGTTCGCCATTGGTGGTGATGACCACGTTGTGGCCGAGCCGGGTGAGCAGCGAACGCATCAGCAGCGCGTTGATCTCATTGTCCTCGGCGACCAGGATGGAGAGAGCCCTGTCCGCCGTCGCGCCTGCCGCCGCAGTGGGTGCGGTTTCCGCGGCCGCCTCGATTGCGGGGCCTGGTGTCGGCATCGCGAGGCTGGGAGCCGCGATTTCGGGCTGCGCGGTCAGGCGTGCGGCGAGCGAGGCTGCGCGCAGCGGCTTGACCAGATAGCCGGTGAACATCGCGGTCTCGGCGGCCGAAAGCTCCTGCCGCGTCGCCGGCGTGAACATCACGATGCGATGGGTTGCATGGATGCGGGCGGCGTTGGCGAACGCCTCCATCGCCGCGGTGCCGAGCGTGTGGTCGATCAGCGCCGCGTGCCAGCTCCGTTCCGGCAGCAACGCCTCGGCGACATCGGCATCCGACACGATGCAGGTCTGCGCGCCCCAGCGCTGCAGCCGCCGCGAAATCAGCGAGACCTCGATGCTCTGCGGTGCCACCAGCATGATCGACTGGCCGGCGAGATCGGGTGCGGTGAAGCTGTTGGCTTCGGCGGTGTCGGCGGCGGCCAGCGGGATCGAGACCTCGAAGGTCGAGCCTGCGCCCGGCGTGCTCGCCAGCGTGATGCGGCCGCCCATGCGCTTGACGATGCGGTCGCTGATCGAAAGCCCGAGGCCGGTGCCGCCATAGCTGCGCGCGATGCGGTCGTCGGCCTGCTCGAACTCCCGGAAGATGCGCTGCTGCGCCTCCGGGGCGATGCCGATGCCGCTGTCGCGGACCAGGAAGCTGATCTCGTGCGGCCAGAGGCCGGGCTCGACGATCAGCGCCACGCCGCCGCTCGCGGTGAACTTGATGGCGTTGCCGGCGAGATTGAGCAGCACCTGGCGCAGCCGCGCGGCATCGCCGGCCACTTGCATCGGCAGCCGCTCGTCGACATAGGCAGCGATCTCGATGCCCTTGGTCTGCGCGCGCGGCGCCAGCAGCTCGGTGATATCCTCGATCAGGCCGGACAGCGCGAAGGGGCGGTGCTCGAGGTCGATCTTGCCGGCCTCGATCTTGGAATAGTCGAGCAGCTCCTCGATCAGCGTGAGCAGCGCGTCGCCGGATGTCTTGACCGCCTTGACGTAGGTCGTCTGCTCCGGCGTCAGCTGGGTATCCATCAGCAGTCCGCTCATGCCGATGATGCCGTTCAGCGGCGTGCGGATCTCGTGGCTGGCCATCGCCAGGAAGCGCGACTTGGCACGGTTGGCGGCGTCGGCCTGATCGCGGGCCTCAGTCAGCGCGCGCTCGCTCTCGGTGCGGTCGGTGACGTCGCGGCCGACGCTCTGCATCTCCGCCGGCGCGCCGGCATCGTTGCGCACGAGGCCCTCGCGCCAGGCGATCCAACGCGGCCCGAGCGGTCCCGCGACCTTCTGGTCGTAGACACGGGTGCCGCTGGGCTCGAGCGCGGTCTCGCCCTGCTCCAGCACTGTCAGCGTGGCGGTGCTGTCGATCAGATTGTCGCGCGAGACCTGCGCCAGTTCGCAATAGGCGTCGTTGGCGTAGGTGATCCGTCCTTCGAGGTCGCGCAGCACGATCAAATCGCCCTGCGCCTCGAACAGCTTGCCGGCCCGCTGTTCGGCCTCTTGGAGTTCCCAGTTGCGGTCGGCCATCGCCTCGTTGTGCATGGCGACGGTGCGCAACCGCTTGCGCATCAGCCTGAGGCGGATGCCGAGCGTCACGATCCACAGACAGGCCAGCGCGAACAGGAAGCTGACCCCGATCGCGAATGAATTGGGATCGTAGCCGCTGTGCGGCGAGAGGGCGCCCGAGATGAACCCGAACGCGCCGCCGAACGCGACCGAGAAGATCGTGAACGAGCGGACGATCGTCGCGACCCAGGAATGGCGGCGCAGGAAGCGGCGAAAGCGTAACTTGATCCGGAAGAAACGCCCCATCAATGGTGGCCCTGAAATAGCTTTGATCCGGCAATGACGATGCGTCGGCCACCTTGCAAAGTGCTTGAGCTTGATGGCCGTTTCGCGTTGCCCTCGGAACAGGGTTAGCGCGAGGTTAACTCCGCCATGACCCGGCCGTGAAAGCGCGTGTCGGGTTTGACCGATGCCGCCTCCAGGCGGCGATGTCCGCCGCGGGCACTGACGATCAGCGCCGCGGCATCGCGCGCCGAAAACGTCCTGGACTGCACGAAGACGCGGTAATCGGACGGCCCATCGTCACGGGACAGATAGATCACCGGACCGTTTGCCGACGGATCGCTCGAAATCCCGATCAGCTGCGGCGTGACGTTGCTCTCGCACGCCCCGGCCTCGGCGTCGTCGATGTCGTCGATCACGGTGAAGTCGGCGGTGTCTGCGCTGTCGGCAATCTGGACCCGGACGGTGGCATGGCTCGGATCGTCGGTGAAGCTGACGTGAAGCTGCGCCTGCCACGGCACCGCTGCGATCTGAATCGTGGCGCCGCCGACATCGATGCAGGGCCGGGGGCCCGGCAGGAATTCAGCGCGGGCAAATATCGCGGCCACGGCAAGCGGCACCACCGAGGCCAGAATCTTCATACGCAACATGACACAACTCGCTCGACCCAAGCGCCCGCGGATCGCGGTGCTTATGGTTTGCGGAGCGTAAATGAGAGTGGTTACTGCGGCGTTGACGCGACGAGCGTCGGTTGCAAAACCCGAGGCGTCACGCCGCGCGCCGCAAATCGTCGGCCAATGCACGATAGGATAGCGCCTCGGCAAGGTGCAGCCGGCCGATCGTATCAGTGCCGTCGAGATCGGCGAGCGTGCGCGCCACGCGCAGCACGCGGTGATAGCCGCGCGCGGTGAGATGCATGGTGTCGGCGGCCTCGCGCAGCAGCTTCTGGCCATGCGCGTCAGGCTGCGCGATGGTTTCGAGCAGCGAGCTCGGCGCTTCCGCATTGGTGCGGACATGTGGCATGCCGGCCGCCGCGTAACGCGCAAGCTGGATGTCGCGGGCTGCCGCAACGCGTCGGGCGACCTCGGCCGATCCCTCCGCCGGCGGCGGCAGGATCAAATCCGCCGCGGTCACGGCCGGCACCTCGATCCTGAGATCGATGCGATCCATCAGCGGGCCGGAGATCCGCATCTGGTAGTCGGCGGTGCAGCGGTCGAGCCGGCCGCGCTTGCAGGAATAGCCGGGCTCATAGGCGTGGCCGCAGCGGCACGGGTTCATCGCGGCGACCAGCATGAAGCGCGCCGGATAGGTGACGCGGTGGTTGGCCCGGCTGACCGAGACCTCGCCGTTCTCGAGCGGCTGGCGCAGCGAATCCAGCACGCGCGGATCGAACTCCGGCAGCTCGTCGAGGAACAGCACGCCTTGATGCGCCAGCGAGATCTCGCCCGGCCTGGCGCGCATGCCGCCGCCGGTCAGCGCGGCCATGCTGGCGGAATGATGCGGGCTGCGGAACGGGCGCCGCGCGGTCAGCGCGCCGTCGCGGATCTCGCCGGCCACCGAGGCGATCATCGAGACTTCGAGCAATTCCGATGGCGACAGCGGCGGCAGGATCGACGGCAGCCGCGCCGCCAGCATCGACTTGCCGGCGCCGGGCGACCCGATCATCAATAAATGATGTCCGCCGGCGGCCGCGATCTCGAGCGCGCGCTTGGCGCTTTCCTGGCCCTTGATGTCGCGCAAATCGAGCAGCGCTTCCTCGCGCGCCTCGTTCTGGTCTTGCACTTTCGGCTGCGGGCGCGACAGAACCTGGGTGCCCTTGAAATGATTGGCGATCTGGATCAGCGACTGCGCCGCGATGATCTGGATGTCCGGGCTCGCCCAAGCGGCTTCCGAGCCGCAGGCGGCCGGGCAGATCAATCCCTCGTCGCGCGAATTGGCGCCGATCGCCGCCGGCAGCACACCCGCAACGGCTGCGATCGAGCCGTCGAGCCCGAGCTCGCCGAGCACGGTGAAGCCGCTCAGTGCGTCCGGCGGAATCGCCCCGATCGCGGCCATCAGGCCGAGCGCGATCGGCAGGTCGTAATGGCTGCCTTCCTTGGGCAGGTCGGCCGGTGCGAGATTGACGGTGATGCGGCGGGCGGGCAGCGCCAGCCCGGAGGCGATCAGCGCCGCACGCACCCGCTCGCGCGCCTCGGACACCGCCTTGTCGGGCAGGCCGACGATCGCGAATGCCGGCAGCCCCGGCGCGACCTGGACCTGCACGTCGACCGCGCGGGCCTCGATCCCCTCGAATGCGACGGTGGAAACCCGCTGAACCATGCTGCCTCTGTCTTCCGCCACCCAAGGTAGCGGAGCGGGCCGCCAAGCGCCAATTATGTACTTTACAAACCCAATGACCTAGGGTAGAATGCCGGCATTAGATAGTTATTTGGGTTGTCGCCATGTCGATCCTTGCAAAGCCTTATTTTCACAACGAAAAATCCGCGTTCCTGCACCTTGAAAAGCTGCTCTGGGCGGACGGCGTTGTGTGCCCGCACTGCGGCGTAGTCGGGAAAGCGGGCCGTTTGGAGGATGTGAAGGGCAAGAACGGCAAATCCCGGCTTGGCCTCTGGAAGTGCTACGAGGGCAAGTGCCGTAAGCAGTTCACCGTCCGGGTCGGCACGGTGTTCGAGCATTGCCGCATTCCGCTGCACAAGTGCTTGCAGGCGGTTCACCTGATCGCGTCCAGCAAGAAGGGCATTTCGAGCCACCAGCTGCACCGCATTCTGGAGGTCCAGTACAAGAGCGCGTGGTTCTTGGCGCACCGTATCCGCGAAGCGATGCGGGACGGCTCCCTGAGCCCTCTGGGCGGCACTGGCAAGGTCGTGGAAGTGGACGAAACCTATATCGGCCGTCTACAGGGTCAGAAGAAAAACAGCCGTGGCGGCGCGGCACATAAGAACATCGTGCTTACGCTGGTTGAGCGCGGCGGTTCTGCGCGCAGCTTCCATATCGACAGCACATCGATTGCGGATATCGCGCCCATCGTTCGCGCGAATATCGCCAAGGAAAGCCAGTTCATGACGGACGAGGCGCGGCACTACATGGAGATCGGTCGTGGCTTTGCCAGTCACGATACGGTCAACCATGGCGAGGATCAGTATGTGCGCTATTGGAACGAGGTGACCGACAAGAAGCGCCCCGATGGCAAGCCTGTTGTCGAGACGACCGTCATCACCACGAACACGGTGGAGGGCTACTATTCGATCTTCAAGCGCGGCATGAAGGGCATCTATCAGCACTGCGGCGAGAAGCACCTGCACCGCTATCTCGCGGAGTTTGATTTTCGCTACAGCAACCGCGTCGCGCTTGGCGTTGACGATCAGGACCGGGCCGAGAAGGCCATTCGTGGGGCTACCGGTAAGCGGCTGACCTATCGACAACCTAACGGCTCCGAAGCCGGGTAAACTGGAAAGGGCTCGGATTCGACGAAGAGAGAAGGGCATCCAGTTGGATTTCTGGGGAAAAAACTCTTCAGATACCTAGTTGGAGTCAAAAAGAGTCCTACTTTCAAAGGCTTGACTAACCCCTTGGATTCGTTGTGTGAATCTGCTATATAGCTATTGCTGAGCTAGGAGGATCGTAACGATCCCACCGGCACGGCTTAGAGGCTGAGCTGATTACAGGGGGCCGACTTCTCAACAAGGAGAAGTCGGCCCTATCTGATTATGCCAAGCCTTTTCGGGCATCTAGAGAACGCCTGTTTGACCATAATCGGCTCAAGAATCATCAACGATTGGTCGAGTCCGAGTGCCGTCTTTGATGGAATTGGGCTTTCACTTCGAAGGACCGCGTATGCGCAAGCATCGGCGGCCTGAATGAACAGAGACTTCTCCGAATCGCGATAGACGATGTCCTCGACGATCCGATCAAGAACCAGGTTTTTTGACATTGCTCCGGTTTCCCATCGCCCGATGCGGCTTGGAATGAAGTTGTGCCGCCGCATTCGGCGGAAGAGTTTGTCGTAGCTCTTGCCCTGATCCGAAAAAATGACAGCCTTGCTACCGGCAATCTCCATGTTTTTGTTGATGCGGTTGAGGAGCCATTCGAAGGCTCTCTCTTCCTCGTGCTGCGGAACGGCTGCGTTGATTAGATCCACATCGGGCAACATGGTGATGCCAGCTAGTAGGTAATTATAGATGCGAACGCGATCGTCCTTTTTGAGATGGCGAACAAGGCGCCCCTTTCCGCCAAGCCAATCGGTCGTATGCATTTCCATTCGCAATGGAACGCCGTCGCTCTGCTTTATAGTCCTTCTGATCGCGATTAGCCTATTGAGGCAATCGTTCCACCACGAATCCACCGGCACCAGCAGTGCTGAAAAGCACGCTAGCCGATTATCTTTAGAATCATCGATGTAGACGAAATGCATGGCTAAACCGAAACAAAGTCAGATCGACAAATTCAAACAGGCCGCCCGCGACCTCGAAGCGGACGACAGCGAAAAGCGGTTCAATGAGAGGCTGGGCAAGATCGCCAAGCAGAAGCCCGCCAGCGCAGCAAGAAAATCTAAAGCCAAGCCGCGTCAGTAATTGCGCAAGCAAACTGAACGGACGCGGCTATGAAGCGGGAAATCCCCGATCTTGATGAATTGATGGAAATGGGGATGCCGCTCTGGCGCGCGCTGGAGGTCTGGGTGGCGGCTATGAACCGCGCTTCTCCAGAATCGCCACCAGCTTCGCCAGATTCCGATTTATCTGCCCAAGCTGATAAGCTGAATACTCGGCTGCACTAGCCAGCCGAAAATCGACCTGCACGTTTATGCCGGGACGCTGGCCCGGATAGTCGCTTTCCATGAACGCCTTGTGCCGCTCAGCAAGCGCCTTCTCTTGGTCTGTAGCCATATCAGAATCTCCGGTTGAGCTGATTCGGTTGTAACAACCTACGGGACTCATAACCGGAACCGTGAATCTGGCACCAGTGGGGCAACTGCTAACTGACTCAAATTATTGAGTTATCCACCCGTTGGGTTTGGAAAGTGCACAATTGCGCCGCCAAGCGCAAGAACATTAAGAGAACATCCGGGGGCGACGCGCGCCGTCCCCGGATGATCAGCTGGTCACAGCGTCATCTGCATCGGCTCGGGATAATAATGGAAGCCCTCGCCGGCCTTGGCGACGTGGCCATAGCCCGGCCAGGCGAAGTGATAGGACATGACGGCCGTCTTGTTCGCGGCCAGCATCTCCAGCATCTTGACCCGCGAGGCCGCCGCCTGCTTCGGATCGGTGTCGTAGGAGAATTCCATCCGCGGCCGCTCCAGCAGCAGCACCGCGTGATGCGAGAGATCGCCGAGGAAGGCGAAGGATTTGCCGCCCGAGCTTACCATGAAGATGGTGTGGCCCACGGTGTGGCCGGGGGCTGCGAGCGCGGTCACGCCGGGCAGGAATTCCTGGCCGTCCTTGAAGAACACGATGCGGTCGCGCACCGGCAGCAGGTTCTTGCGGGCGTGCACGACAAAGTCCTTCAACGGACTTCCCATCTTGCCTTCGTCGGTCCAGAAATCGAGGTCGCTTTGCGCGATGTAGTACTGCGCATTCGGGAATAGCGGCTTGTCGTCGGCGCCGACGATGCCGCCGATATGATCGATATGCGCGTGCGACAGCACGACGGCATCGATGTCTTCCGGCTTGATGCCGGCTTCCTGCATGCTCTTCTGCTGCCGGCCGGTGGTCGGACCGAACGCCTTCGAGGTACCCATGCCGGTATCGAACAGGATCAGCCTGTCGCCCATGTTGACGATCGGCGAATTCTGCTCGAGCACGACATTGTCGGGCGAGAGGAAGTTGTCGGAGAGCATCTTCTTGACTTCTTCCTTCGGCACGCCCGTGAATGTGCCCGAGGGATCGCCGAGCGGAAGGGGCCCGTCGGAGACGACGGTCACTTCGGCGTCGCCGAGTTCGAAGCGGTGCCAATAGGGAGTCTGTGTGCCGAGTTTCGGCGCGCGCGCCTGTGCGGTGCCGCCGAGCAGTGTGCTGGCGCCGAGACCGGCACCGAGCGCGAGCAAGGATCGTCGTGAGACATTGAGCGTCATAACGTCTTCCTCCCAATTTTTATGAATTTGTCGCGTTGTGCCCGCGCGCTGACCCGCCGCTTGACCTGACGCAGGCAAGAGGATGCTGCCCGCGCCCGCGCAAGCTGGCAAGTAGAATAAGGCGAACGCTGGCGCGACCGAGCCCTGGCTAAAGCGCGATGATATCGGGATCAATCGTCAGCGCGCTTTAGCTCATTGTTTGAGCATGATCTTTTTCGGAAAACCGCTTCGCACTTTTCCGGATCATGCTTCTAGATTTCAGCCAACCTGTGCGGCGCACAAAGAAGGACGATTATTTCGCGGCGCGCTTCTTCTCGATGGTATCCCAGATCATCGCCGCGACATCGGGGCCGTTGAGCCGCTGAATGGCGCGGATGCCGGTCGGCGAAGTGACGTTGATCTCGGTCAAATTGCCGTCGATCACGTCGAGGCCGACGAACATCAGACCAAGCTCGCGCAACGCGGGCCCGACAGTGGCGCAGATTTCGCGCTCGCGATCCGACAGCTCGGTCGCCTTGGCCGCGCCGCCGCGCACCATGTTGGAACGCAGATCGTCCGCCGCCGGCACGCGGTTGACGGCGCCGGCGAATTCGCCGTCGACCAGGATGATGCGCTTGTCGCCATGCTTCACCTCGGGAAGGAAGCGCTGGATCACCCAGGGTTCCTTGAAGGTGACCGAGAACATGTCGAACAGCGAACCGAAATTCATGTCCTGCGGCATCACGCGGAACACGGCGGCGCCGCCATGGCCATGCAACGGTTTCATGACGACGGCGCCGTGCTGGTCGCGGAAGGCGTTGATCTCGTCGAGGTCGCGCGAGATCAGGGTCGGCGGCATCAGCTGCGGGAAGTTCATCACGAACATTTTTTCCGGCGCGTTGCGCACGCTGGCCGGATTGTTGACGACCAGCGTCTTCGGATGGATCCGCTCGAGGAAATGCGTCGAGGTGATGTAGGCGAGGTCGAATGGCGGGTCCTGGCGCAGCAACACGACGTCGAAGCCGTTGAGCGCCTCGCGCTTCGGCTCGCCCAGCGTGAAGTGATCGCCGACCTCGTCGCGCACGGTGAGCGGCTGTACCGGTGCCACCAGCTCCTCGCCGCGCAGCGACAACTTGTCGGGCGTGTAGTAGGAAATGCCGTGGCCGCGCTTTTGCGCCTCGAGCAGCAGCGCAAAGGTCGAATCGCCGCGGATATTGATGCGCGCGATGGGATCCATCTGGACGGCGATCTTCAATGTCATAGGTGTGTCCCGCGAGGTCTTGAGGGTAAATTCTATGGGCTTGCGTCGAATGCCGCTAACAGATGGCGCGGCAGGCTCTTCGGCGCAATCAGCACGGCGTCGAATCTGAGGTCAAATTCGGCGTGTTCGGGATGCGCCATCAGCCACGCCTGGGCGGCATTGATGATGCGCAGCTGCTGGCGCGGCGTCACCGCATAGGCGGCGTCGTCGAGGCTGGCGCGGGCCTTGACCTCGACGAAGGCCAGCAAATTGCGCCGGCGCACCACCAGGTCGATCTCGCCATAGGGCGTGCGGAAGCGCCGCGCCAGGATGCGATAGCCCTTGGCGATCAGAAGCGCCGCGGCACGGCTCTCGGCCGAGATGCCGGTGCGGAATGCGGCGACGCGCTCGGGCGAGGCGCTGTCAGTCTTGGCGCTATCAGTCTTGGCCTCAGTCTTGGCGTTATCAGGCTTGGCCATCGCCGTCCCCGATGGTCTTCGCAAGCTCGAGCGCGCGGGCGTAGACCTCGCGGCGCGGCCGGCCCCGACAGCTCGACCGCGTGCGCCACCGCATCCTTGACGCTGCCGCGGGCGAGCTGCGCGCGCAGGAGATCGTCGAGCGAAGTCTCGTCCATCACCCCGGCATCGTCGGCCGGCGGCCCGATCACCAGCACGAACTCGCCCCGGGTCTCCAGCGCATCCACGCCTGCCGCGAGCTCTGCGACCGGCGCGCGCTTGACCTCCTCGTGCAGCTTGGTCAGCTCGCGGCAGATCGCGGCATCACGTCCGGCCATGATTGCAGCCAGGTCGCGCAGCGTGTCCTGCACGCGATTGCCTGACTCGAACATCACCAGCGTGGCGTCGATCCGGGCAAGCTCAGTGAGCCGCGCGCGCCGCGCGTGCTCCTTGGTCGGCAGAAATCCCTCGAAGAAGAACCGGTCGGTCGGCAGCGCCGCCACCGACAGCGCCGTCAGCACCGACGATGGCCCGGGCACCGCGATGACGGCATGGCCGGCGGCGCAGACCTCGCGCACCAGCTTGAAGCCGGGGTCTGAGATCAGCGGCGTGCCGGCGTCGGAGACCAGCGCGATCGCGGCGCCCTGCGCCAGCCGTTCCAGGATCTTGGGCCGGGCCTGGGCCGCATTGTGCTCGTGGTAGAGCGCAAGCTCCGCCGTGATCGCGTAACGCTCGGTCAGCCGGCGCGTAATCCTGGTGTCCTCGCAGGCGATGACGTCGACGCCGGCCAGCGTCTCCAGCGCGCGCAGGGTGATGTCGGCGAGATTGCCGATCGGCGTCGCGACCAGATGGAGCCCGGGCCTGGCCCTGGGCGCGGGCAACTGCTGGCCGCCGATCGAAAAGCTTCTGGCCGCAACGCCTGCCGTGGCATCCGAATGGTGGAGGGAACTGGCTTTTGCGCGCATAATGCCAATCTAGAGGGACGGCGACGCTTCCGCCATCCGCAAACGGCGGCGGAGAGGCCGTTGCCAGGGAAGGAAATGAAGGCCGCGGCAACGGCGCCGCGCGGCCATAATCCTTTTGTTTTAGTTAACTATTCGCCGACAATATGCCCAAATCCCCCCGCCTCATCAGAGTTGGATGGAGTCCTGGCCGATCCTGGTCGGTCAAGAGAAGAGAGACGATGGCAGGCCCGCATCCCCGCAACTCCTCGCCGTCGGGCACGACCCGGCGAACCGCGCTTGGTCTGCTCGTGGGCGCGCCGTTGCTGACGGCCTGTTCCGGTATCCAGCAGAGCTTGAGCCAGTTCTCCAGCGGCAGCCCGGACGCCGGTCCTGCCGGCCCGCAGCAGCAGCCGCAGGCGGTTGGCACCGGCCAGGTCAAAATTGGATTGATTCTGCCACTGTCGGCGGCCGGCAATGCCGGGCTCGCCGCGCAGTCGATGCGCAATGCCGCCGAAATGGCGCTGGCGGAATTCCAGAACCCGAACATCCAGCTTCTGATCAAGGATGATGGCGGCAGCCCGCAGGGCGCGTCGCAGGGTGCCCAGCAGGCGCTGGCCGAAGGCGCCGAGATCATTCTGGGACCGCTGTTCGCGGGCTCGGTGCCGGCCGTCGCGCAACTGACCCGGCCGCGCGGCACTTCGGTGATCGCCTTCTCGACCGATTCGAGCGTGGCCGGCCGCGGCGTCTATCTGCTGAGCTTCCTGCCGGAGTCCGACATCAACCGCATCGTCGACTATTCGGCCGGAATCGGAAAACGCTCGTTCGCCGCGATGGTGCCGGACAACGCCTACGGCAATGTGGTCGAGGCCGCATTCAAGCAGGCGGTCGGCCGCAAGAACGGCCGCGTCGTCGCCTTCGAGAAGTATGGTGCCGACCGCGCAACGCCGGCGCGGACCGTGGCGCAGGCGCTTGGCCAGGCCGATGCGCTGCTGATCGCCGATGACGGCGATTCGGTGGTCGCGACCGCCGATGCGCTGACCGCGGCAGGCGCCAATCTGCGCAACATCCAGCTGCTCGGCACCGGGCTGTGGGACAATCCGCGGGTGTTCGCGAGCCCCGTCCTGCAAGGCGGCCTCTATGCCGCGCCCGATCCGTCCGGCTTCCGCAGCTTCGCCGGCCGTTACCGCACCAAATATGGCGGCGAGCCGGTACGCACTGCAACGCTGGCCTATGACGCCGTGGCGCTGATGGCGGCGCTGGCGCGCACCCAGGGCGCGCAGCGCTTTGCGCCGGAGACGCTGACCAACCCGTCGGGCTTTGCCGGTATCGACGGCCTGTTCCGCTTCCGCTCCGACGGCACCAATGAGCGGGGCCTTGCGGTCATGAAGGTGGCGTCCGGCGGGAGCACGCCGGTCGCAGGCTCGCCGAAGAGCTTTGGCGCCTAGATCGGTCGGGCACTGGCCTGAAATCGCCTTGAAGCGCCCGCCAGCTCCTTTGCATGGGGTTGTTTTCGATATTTAGGCGGCGAGATCCGCCACAACGGCGTCGAGCACCGGGAATCCCGCCTTCGTCACGCGCAGCCGTCCGTCGGCATCGACGGCGATCGCGCCCTCCTCGCGCAGCAGGGCGATCCGGTGCGGATCGAGCTTTCGGCCGGAGAGTTGCGCATAGCGTTTGGGATCGATGCCCTCGGCGAGCCGCAGCCCCATCAGCAGGAATTCGTCGGCGCGTTCTTCGCTGTTGAGGCTGTCGTCGCTGACGACGCCATGCCCGCGCTCCTCGACATTCAATAGCCAGGCCTCGGGACGCCGCTCGGTCGCGGTCGCGTGCCTGATGCCATCGATGTCGAGCCGGCCATGCGCGCCGGGGCCGATGCCGGCATATTCCTCGCCGCGCCAGTAGACGAGGTTGTGCTTGCACTCCGCCCCGGTGCGGGCGTGGTTGGAGATTTCGTAGGCCGGCAATCCCTCGCGGGCGCAGACCTCCTGCGTCACGTCGTAGAGCGCGCGCGCGGTCGCTTCATCCGGGGTCTGCAATTTGCCGGCGGCATGCAGCCCGAAGAACGGCGTGCCTTCCTCGATGGTGAGCTGATACAGCGACAGATGCTCGGCCGCTTCCGAGATCGCCTGCTTCAATTCGTCGGCCCACATCCGCGGCGTCTGGTCGGGGCGGGCATAGATCAGATCGAACGAATAGCGGTCGAATGCGGAGCGCGCGATCGCAACCGCGTCGAGCGCTTCGCGCGCGCTGTGCAGGCGGCCCAATGCTTTGAGCGACGCATCATCCAGCGCCTGCACGCCGAGCGAGACGCGGTTGACGCCGGCTGTGCGATAGCCGCGAAAGCGCGTCGCCTCGACGCTGGTCGGATTGGCCTCCAGCGTGACCTCGACGTCGCGCGAGACCTGCCAGTGCTTGCCGATCGCATCGAGCACGGCACCGACCGTCTGCGGCTGCATCAACGACGGCGTGCCACCGCCGAGGAAGATCGAGCTGACCTCGCGTCCCGGCACCCGCGCGGCCGTGGTCTCGATCTCGCGGGCGAAGGCGCGCACGAAGCGCGCCTCGTCGACCGGCGCATGCCGCACATGGCTGTTGAAATCGCAATACGGGCATTTCGACAGGCAGAACGGCCAGTGCACGTAGACGCCGAAGGCTTCTCGGTCAGCGTGGCTCAAGGCAGATCTCCGCGAGCTTCACGAAGGCGCGGGCGCGGTGCGACAGGCCGAGCCCGAGCGGCGGCAGGCCGTGCTTCTCGATGCTGGTCATCTCGCCAAAGGTTCGCGTGTAGCCGTCCGGCAGGAATGCCGGATCATAGCCGAAGCCGGCGGTGCCGCGCGGCGGCCAAACCAGAGTTCCATCGACGCGGGCCTCGACCTCTTCGAGGTGATTGTCCGGCCAGGCCACGCACAGTGCGGAGACGAAATGCGCTCTTCGGCGCGCGGGCGCGGTGGCGCCGCGCTCCTGCAACAGCCGCTCGATCCGCGTCATCGCCGCCATGAAGTCCTTGCCCTCGCCGGCCCAGCGCGCCGAGTAGATCCCGGGCGCGCCATCGAGCGCATCGACCACGAGGCCGGAATCGTCGGCGAAGGCCGGCAGTCCGGTCGCCTTGGCCGCCGCGATCGACTTGATCGCGGCATTGGCGCGAAAACTGTCGCCGGTCTCCTCGGGCTCGGCGAGGCCGAGCTCGCCGGCCGACACCGCCTCCACGCCGTGCGGTGCCAGCAATTCCCGCATCTCGGCAAGCTTGCCGGGATTATGGGTGGCGATCACGAGCCTTCCGGTGATTCGGCGATGCATGGCCAATCTGACTACGCCACCGCGATCTTTTGCAAGTCGACCAGACGCGCGACACCTTTGCGCGCCAGCGCCATCAGGGCCAGGAATTCGTCCTGGGTGAACGGCGTCTTCTCCGCGGTGCCCTGCACCTCGATGATGCGACCGTCGCCGGTCATGACGAAATTGGCGTCGGTTTCGGCCTCGGAATCCTCGGCATAGTCGAGATCGAGCACCGGCGTGCCTTGGTAGATGCCGCAGGAGATCGCCGCCACATTGTCGCGCAACACGTTGCTCTTCAGCATGTTACGGGTCTTCATCCAGTTGATGCAGTCGGCCAGTGCCACCCAGGCACCGGTGATCGAGGCGGTGCGGGTGCCGCCATCGGCCTGGATGACGTCGCAATCGACCGTGATCTGGCGCTCGCCCAGCGCCTCGAGATCGATGGCGGCGCGCAGCGAGCGGCCGATCAGCCGCTGGATCTCGACGGTGCGGCCGCCCTGCTTGCCGGCGGAGGCCTCGCGGCGGGTGCGTTCCAGGGTGGCGCGCGGCAGCATGCCGTATTCGGCGGTGACCCAGCCACGGCCCTGGCCCTTCAACCACGGCGGCAAGCGCTCTTCCAGAGTGGCGGTCACCAGCACATGGGTGTCGCCGAACTTCACCATGCAGGAACCCTCGGCATATTTGACGACGCCGCGTTCCAGCGACACGGGACGCAGTTCATCGGGCGCACGGCGGCTTGGCCGCATGAAATCCTCCAAAAATCCGAGAGAAATGGCTGCGCTGCTTGTAGGAGGGGGAAGGGGCAGCGGCAAGGGTTTTGGCAGGGGTTTCGGCCCCAAAAGGGTCCGGTACGAGAGGGCCGATTGCATGCTTGTCACCGGCCCTCGGGATCGACAAATTAGGCAGCAATTGTGAGGGACTGGAGTGTGACTCACCACGATCCGATCGGCCTGATCGCGCCGCATGCCGGGCTTGCCCAGCTCAACGAGCGTTCGCGCGACATTTTTCGTCAAATCGTCGAAAGCTACCTCGCGACCGGCGAGCCGGTCGGCTCGCGCAACATCTCGCGCCTGATCGCGTTACCGCTGTCGCCGGCCTCGGTCCGCAATGTGATGTCGGATCTCGAGCAGCTCGGCCTGATCTATGCGCCGCACACCTCGGCGGGCCGGTTGCCGACCGAACTCGGCCTGCGTTTCTTCGTCGACGCCCTGATGCAGGTCGGCGACCTCACCGAGGCCGAGCGCCAATCGATCCAGACCCAGCTGGCCGCGGTCGGCCGGGCGCAGTCCGTCGAGGCCGCGCTTGGCGAAGCGCTGACGCGGCTGTCGGGGCTGACCCGTGCCGCCGCCGTGGTACTGACGCAGAAGTCGAATGCGCGCCTGAAGCACATCGAATTCGTCCGGCTGGAACCGGAGAAGGCGCTGGTCGTGCTGGTCGGCGAAGACGGCCAGGTCGAGAACCGGGTGCTGGCGCTGCCGCCGGGTGTTCCATCCTCGGCACTGACGGAGGCGACCAATTTCCTCAATGCGCGGATCCGCGGCCGCACGCTGGCTGAGGCGCGGCTCGAGCTCGAGACCGCATTGACGCAGAACCGCGCCGAGCTCGATCAGCTCACGCAAAAGGTGGTCGCGGCCGGCATCGCAAGCTGGTCCGGCGGCGAGAGCGAGGACCGTCAGCTGATCGTGCGCGGTCATGCCAATCTGCTCGAGGATCTGCATGCGTTGGACGATCTCGAGCGCATCAAGTCGCTGTTCGACGATCTCGAAACCAAGCGCGGCGTGATCGATCTGCTCGGACGCGCCGAGCGCGGCGAGGGCGTGCGGATCTTCATCGGCTCGGAGAACAAGCTATTCTCGCTGTCAGGTTCCTCGACCATCATCGCGCCCTATGGCGATGCCCAGGGCCGGATCGTCGGCGTGCTCGGCGTGATCGGGCCGACGCGGCTGAACTATGCGCGGGTGATCCCGACCGTCGATTACGCGGCGCGCATCGTCAGCAAGATGCTGGGCGGCTGATCGAAGCGGATTTCGCTTTCATTTGACGGGTTTTGTTCGCCGAGGTCGGAAGTCCCTGTTCCCGAAACCGGTATGTTGCGCTTGATTTTCGCCGCCTAAAGCACGATATCCCGGGCAGCAATCCCCAAGATTTGAACCGACGCGAGTTTTCGAGAAGGCACGCCATGACCGATCCGAACCGGGCCAACGACAACACCGAGAATTCGGCGCCGACGGGTGAGCCCGTGGTCTCGAAGCCCTACATCATGCCGGACGATCCCGAGGTCGGGTCGGCGGAGGCGCTGGCCAAGGAACTCGCCGAGGCGAAGGATCGCACGCTGCGCACGCTGGCCGAGATGGAGAATCTCCGGCAGCGCACGCGACGCGAGGTGGCCGACGCCAAGACCTATGGCATCACTGGCTTTGCCCGCGATGTGCTCGATATCGCCGACAATCTGCAGCGCGCGCTCGATGCGGTGCCGGCCGAGACCAAGGAAACCGCCGATCCCGGCCTGAAGGCACTGCTCGAAGGCGTCGAGCTGACCGAGCGTTCGCTGCTCAACGCGCTGGAAAAGAACGGCGTGAAGAAGTTCGATCCGATCGGCGAGAAGTTCGATCCGAACTTCCAGCAGGCGATGTTCGAGGTGCCTGATGCGTCGGTGCCGTCGGGCACCGTGGTGCAGGTCGTGCAGGCCGGCTACATGATCGGCGAGCGCATCCTGCGTCCGGCGCTGGTCGGCGTCTCCAAGGGCGGTGCCAAGCCCGCCCCGAGCGCCGACATCACGGTCTGAGCCGCAGGACTTCTGCGCCTTACGCGATATCCGACGACTGGATGCGCTTGACGCCGGCCTTGGCCATGTCGTCCCAGGCCTTGGCCAGCGATCCCTGCGTGTCGATGCCGCGGCAGGCGTCCTCCACCACGTAGGTTTCGAAGCCGGCCTTGCGCGCATCGAGCGCGGTCCATGCCACGCAGAAATCGGTGGCAAGCCCGGCCACGAAGAGCCGCTCGACGTTGCGTGCCTTCAGATAGGCGGCGAGCCCCGTTGTGGTCTTGCCGTCAGCCTCGGTGAAGGCGGAGTAGCTGTCGACGTCCTTGTGAAAGCCCTTGCGGATGATCAGCTCGGCCTGCGGGATCGCGAGCTCCTTCGACAGCGAGGCGCCGTCGGTGCCCTGCACGCAGTGGTCGGGCCACAGCACCTGCTTGCCATAGGCGAGGTCGATGACCTCGAACGGTTTCTTGCCTTCATGGACCGAGGCAAACGAGACGTGTCCGGGCGTGTGCCAGTCCTGCGTCATCACCACATTGGCAAAGCTCTTGGCGATCCTGTTGATGACCGGCACCACCTGCTCGCCGTCCTTCACCGCGAGGCTGCCGCCGGGCAGGAAGCAGTTCTGGACGTCGATCACGAGCAGTGCAGAGCCGTCGTCGGGCTTGATCGCAGCCGCCCAGAGGCTCTTGGGAACCAGGCTCGCGAGCGCCATCGCGCCAAGGCCTGCAACGATCCGTCGTCGATCCAACATCGTGCCCCTCCTCGCTTTGTGTGATTACAGCGCGAGGAGGCTAGTTCCGTTCGGCGACCTGCGGAAGTCCGAATCTTCGCGAAGACCGGATCAGCCGCGCGGCTGGATGCCGTCGCGCACCGCGCGGAAGCGCGGGAAGGCGGTCTCCCAGTCGGTGCGCGGCGAGCTGCCGATGACGCGCATCGACGTTTGCGCGCCGAACCGCAGCCACTGCACGATGGTCACCGGGGTGTTGTCCTTGCCGCTGACGGCGTCGATCCGGGTCTCGAAGCCGGGCTGGCCGTCGATCCGGATCGGCTCGGACATGGTGATCCGCCCGTCGCGCACGCCGGGGATCGTGGTGGCGATCTGCTGGGCGAAACGGCCGCGATCGTCTGGCGTGGCCGGGGCCGAGCCGATGATGCCGAGCAGCATGAACGGCTTGGTCTCGAGACCCTTCTCGTCGCCGTCGGCGATCAATAGCGCCGCGCCCGGCGCCAACATGCGGACATTCTTGAAACCTGAGAGTTCGCTGACCTTGAACGGCATCATGCCGAGCTGCTCGTCGACCGGCACCTCATTGCGGATCTGGGCGGTGGCGAACATCTGCCGCACCGCGTCGTCGGTGTAGATCTTGCTCGCATTCTCCGGCACCTGCACCGCGACATAGCCGGAGAAGGTCGGCCCCGGCAGGATCATGGAATAGCGCCGCACATTGCTGGCGCCGTCGCGCGCGCTCTCCACGGTGTAATAGGCGAGGCCGGCCGGCGTCTCGAGGCTTTCGGGCTTGATGTTTCCGGTGCCGGCGGGGTTGGTCTTGAAAGCGGTCACGACCTCGTTGTAGGCGTCCGCGGGCAGGTCGGCGATCAGGACCTTGACGCCCTGGTCTTCGGTCTCGAAGCCGATGAACGACTTGGCGCGGACGAGGCCCACCAGTGGTTTCATCCCGACATGTGCGCCCGGCGGAAACACCACGTCGGCGGCAGAGCCACGACAGGTGGCGGCAATCAGCAAGGCAACCGCAACGAGAACTCGAAAAGGCGTCATGGGGAATCTACCGGTTTTGCTTGAGGGCCGCGCAACGGGGCCGGTGCAGGGCTGGATGGCCTCTTTCAGTCGGACCGCTTTTAGCGGTTTTGATGACCCTGCAACAGGCCACCAAATCTCCGCTCCGGGCCCGCAGGCCCGATTCCATGGGCTTTTCGCCCTGATCGGCAGGCACTTTCCAGTTTCCCGACGTTTCCAAGAATGGAGGCCAGCGGCCAAACGGCGCGCCCTCGACCCGTGCGCGGCTCTCGCATACGACGTTTGTGAGCGTTCACTCAACAGCGCAGACGTCGCGTTACGGAGATTCGCGGCCGATGGCGGGGGCATCATTGCCGATTTGTTAACTTGGCCGGCGGTTGCCTCGGGCCTTGAACCGCCGCCGCAGCCGGGCTGACACAATCTTTCAAACGTCAGTCTTTTCAGGCTTCAACGTTGCGTCCAGTCCTTGCGGGCAGGACCCTCTCTCCTATATCAGGCTCACCGTCGCAATATCGCGAGTATGTGAACGTCTGGGGGTTCGGTACGGAGCGCCGTCAGGGCCCAACCAACCTGCCGTAGCAAAGAGGATATCAAAACCATGGGTAAGGTCATTGGGATCGACCTCGGCACCACGAATTCGTGCGTCGCCGTAATGGATGGCAAGAACGCCAAGGTGATCGAGAATGCCGAGGGCATGCGAACGACGCCGTCGATCGTTGCTTTCACTGACGATGGCGAGCGCCTCGTCGGCCAGCCGGCGAAGCGCCAGGCGGTGACCAATCCCGAGCGTACGTTCTTCGCGGTGAAGCGCCTGATCGGCCGCCGCTACGACGACCCGATGGTCGAGAAGGACAAGAAGCTCGTCCCCTACAAGATCGTCAAGGCATCGAACGGCGACGCCTGGGTCGAAGCCGATGGCAAGACCTATTCGCCCTCGCAGGTCTCGGCCTTCATCCTGCAGAAGATGAAGGAGACCGCTGAGGCGCATCTCGGCCAGAAGGTCGATCAGGCCGTCATCACGGTTCCCGCTTATTTCAACGACGCGCAGCGTCAGGCCACCAAGGATGCCGGCAAGATCGCCGGCCTCGAAGTGCTGCGCATCATCAACGAGCCGACCGCAGCCGCGCTCGCCTACGGTCTCGACAAGTCGAAGTCCGGCACGATCGCCGTGTACGACCTCGGCGGCGGCACCTTCGACGTCTCGATCCTCGAGATCGGCGACGGCGTGTTCGAGGTGAAGTCGACCAACGGCGACACCTTCCTCGGCGGTGAAGATTTCGACATGCGCCTGGTCGGCTATCTCGCCGACGAGTTCCAGAAGGAGCAGGGCATCAACCTGCGCAACGACAAGCTCGCTTTGCAGCGCCTGAAGGAAGCTGCGGAGAAGGCCAAGATCGAGCTGTCGTCGACCACGCAGACCGAAATCAACCTGCCGTTCATCACGGCGGACCAGACCGGTCCGAAGCATCTGACGATGAAGCTGACCCGCGCCAAGTTCGAGGCGCTGGTGGCCGACCTCGTCGAGAAAACCATCGAGCCGTGCCGCAAGGCGCTGAAGGATGCCGGCCTGACCGCCGGTGAGATCGGCGAAGTGGTGCTGGTCGGCGGCATGACCCGCATGCCGAAGATCCAGGAAGTCGTGAAGCAGTTCTTCGGCAAGGAGCCGCACAAGGGCGTCAATCCCGACGAAGTCGTCGCGATCGGTGCTGCGATCCAGGCAGGCGTGCTGCAGGGCGACGTCAAGGACGTGCTGCTGCTCGACGTGACCCCGCTGTCGCTGGGCATCGAGACGCTGGGCGGCGTGTTCACCCGCATCATCGACCGCAACACCACGATCCCGACCAAGAAGAGCCAGGTGTTCTCGACCGCCGAAGACAATCAGGGCGCCGTCACCATCCGGGTCTTCCAGGGCGAGCGCGAGATGGCGGCCGACAACAAGATGCTCGGCCAGTTCGACCTGATGGGCATTCCGCCGGCTCCGCGCGGCATGCCGCAGATCGAGGTGACCTTCGACATCGACGCCAACGGCATCGTCAACGTCTCGGCCAAGGACAAGGCGACCGGCAAGGAACAGCAGATCCGGATCCAGGCATCCGGCGGTCTGTCCGAAGCCGACATCGACAAGATGGTCAAGGACGCCGAGGCCAACGCGGCCGAGGACAAGAAGCGCCGCGAAGCCGTCGACGCCAAGAACCATGCCGACGGCCTGGTTCATTCGACCGAGAAGGCTCTGGCCGAACACGGCTCGAAGATCCCGGACACCGATCGTCGGGCGATCGAGGACGCCGTCAGCGATCTCAAGGAAGCGCTGAAGGGCGATGACGCCGAGGCGATCAAGGCCAAGACCAACACCTTGGCGCAGGCTTCGATGAAGCTCGGCGAAGCCATGTACAAGCAGCAGGCCGAGGCCGATGCGGCCAAGGACGCTGCCAAGGATGACGTTGTCGACGCGGAGTTCACCGAGGTCGACGACGACAAGAACAGCAAGAAGTCTGCCTAAGCGGATTTGCGATCATGACCCTCACACCAATGAGCACGCCAGGCGTCTCGGAGGAGTGGGGGTCATTTTTCTTTAAGGCGATCGCTGCATCTTCGAGACAGCCGCAATCCTTGCAGGCGCAGTTCTTGCAGACCTGGTCCTGGGCGATGGCCACGAACTTCGGACGGAATTGAAGGATGTCGACCAAGCGCTGCTACTACGAGACTCTCGAGGTCGATCGGAACGCGGACGAGACCAAGCTGAAATCGGCTTTCCGCAAGCTCGCAATGAAGTGGCATCCGGACAGGAATCCTGGCGACGCCACCAGCGAGGTCCGGTTCAAGGAAATCAACGAAGCCTACGAGGTGCTGAAGGACGGCGACAAGCGCGCCGCCTATGACCGCTTCGGCCACGCCGCCTTCGAACAGGGCATGGGTGGCGGCGGCCCCGGCTTCGGCGCCGGCTTCGCTTCATCCTTCTCCGACATCTTCGAGGATCTGTTCGGCATGGCCGGGCAGCGCCGCAGCGGCGGCCGCGAACGCGGCGCCGATCTGCGCTACAACATGGAGATCACGCTCGAGGAGGCCTTCCAGGGCAAGACCGCGCAGATCGAGATCCCGGTCTCGGTCACCTGCGAATCCTGCTCGGGCACCGGCGCCAAGGCCGGCACCAAGCCGAAGACCTGCTCGCATTGCGGCGGCGCCGGCCGGATCCGGCAGGCCCAGGGCTTCTTCACGCTGGAGCGGACCTGCCCCGGCTGTCAGGGCCGCGGCCAGATGATCGAGGACGCCTGCGCGTCCTGCGCCGGCTCCGGCCGGGTGACGCGCGAGCGCACGCTGTCGGTCAACATTCCACCGGGAGTCGAAGACGGCACCCGCATCCGTCTCGCCGGCGAAGGCGAAGCCGGCGTCCGCGGCGGACCGCCCGGCGACCTCTACATCTTCCTGTCGCTGACCACGCACCAGTTCTTCCAACGTGATGGCGCCGACCTGCACTGCCGCGTGCCGATCTCGATGGTGACCGCAGCGCTCGGCGGCGAATTCGAGGTGCCGACCATCGACAAGGGCAAGACCAAGGTGAAGGTGCCGGCTGGCACCCAGTCGAGCCGACGATTCCGCATTGCATCAAAAGGCATGCCGGTGCTGCGCTCGCGCCAGACCGGTGACATGTATGTCCAGGTCGTGGTCGAAACCCCGCAGAATCTGACCAAGAAGCAGCAGGAATTGCTGATGGAGTTCGAAAAACTGTCGTCCGGCGCAACCCAGCCGGAGGCTGCGGGTTTCTTCTCTAAGGTCAAGGACTTCTTCGGAAGCCGCTCCGCCTAGCCGCAGTCGTTCTGCTTGACCGTAACGGCTTCGATCTATACGTGTTTATGACTGTTTTCTGACAACCGCTCGATTGTGCGGTCCCCGCCTGGTAGCGACATGCCTTTGCAATCGTCCGTGCGTGCGTCGAAGAAGCCCCTCCGTCTCGACGACGAGGTTCGTTTTCTCCGTTCATGGATCGAGAAGCCGCTGCACATGGGCGCGGTGATGCCGTCCGGCCGGCTGCTTGCGCGCACCATGGCGCAATATGTCGATGCTGATGCGGAAGGGCCGGTTGTCGAGCTTGGACCCGGCACCGGTGCGATCACCAACGCGCTGATCGAGCACGGCGTTGACCAGAAGCGACTCGTGCTGGTCGAATACAATCCCGGCTTCTGCGCGCTGCTGCGCGAACGCTATCCGCAGGCCAAGGTGGTCCAGGGTGACGCCTACAGGCTGCGCGATACGCTGTGGGACGTGATGAAGTCTCCGGCCTCTGCCGTGGTCTCCGGCCTGCCGCTGGTCACCAAGCCGATGCTGACCCGCCTGAAGCTGATCCGTGACGCCTTCCTCGCGCTCGCGCCCGGCGCGCCCTTCGTCCAGTTCACCTATTCGGTGGCGCCCCCGATTCCGAAGTCACTGCCGGGCGTATCCACGGAGGCCTCCGAGCGGATCTGGATGAACCTTCCGCCCGCGCGGGTCTGGGTGTATCGCAAGGGCTGACGCGTAGTCCGCAAAAGTGGGTACCGGTTTTGCGCATGGAATACGCGTAGAATCTTAGCTAAGAGCATTTTCAAGGAAAATGCTCGCCGGCGCCGTCGCGCCGGGTGCACCTTCCACCTGCGATTTCGAAATGTCCGCGCTGAAAATCCTCGTGATCCCGGGATCGCTGCGATCAGGCTCGCTCAATGCGAAGCTGGCGGCTGTGCTGGCGCATGAATTGGCGCAGCTGGGCGCCGACGTCAGTCGCATCTCGCTCGGCGATTTTCCGTTGCCGATCTATGACGGCGACCTGCAGGTCAAATCGGGCGTGCCGCAGCATGCCGTCAATCTGAAGCGGATGATCGGCGCCCATCATGGCGTGCTGATCGTGACGCCCGAATATAATTCCTCGGTGCCGGCGCTGGTGAAGAACACCATCGACTGGGTCAGCCGCGTGCAGGATCCGCAGGAAGCCCGCGGCCAGGTGTTCCACGGCCGGGCCTTCGCGATCGCAGCCGCATCCGGCAACCGGCTCGGCGGCACGCGCGCATTGGCGGCGCTGCGCCTGATCCTGTCGGCGTGCCACGCCACCGTGATCCCGAACCAGCTCGCGCTGTCATTCGCCGAGCAGGCCTATGACGATATGGATCGTCTGAAGCACCAGGGCGATATCGACGCGATGCGCGCGCTGGTGCGGCAGCTGATCGACCATTCTCAACGCATGATGTGAGGTGACATGCAGCCAGCCAAGATCGCACCCAGAGACCGGTTGATTGCGGCGCTCGATTTGCCGTCGGTCGCTGCGGCCGAGACGATGATCGACAGGCTCGGCGACAGCGTCACCTTCTACAAGATCGGCTATCAGCTCGGTTACGCCGGCGGCCTTACGCTCGCAAAGCAGCTTACCGGCAGCGGCAAGAAGGTCTTCCTTGACCTGAAGATGCACGACATCGGCAACACGGTCGCGCGCGGCGTCGAAAGCGTCGCCGGTCTCGGCGCAACCTTCCTCACCGTGCATGCCTATCCGCAGACCATGAAGGCCGCGGTCGAGGCCCGTGCCGGCTCCAGCCTGAAAATCCTCGCGGTGACGGTGCTGACCTCCTACGACGACGCAGACCTTCATGCCGCAGGCTATCGCCTCAGTGTCTCCGAGCTGGTCGAGGCGCGCGCCAGGCAGGCCCAGGCACTCGGCGTCGACGGCCTCGTCAGCTCGCCCGAGGAAGCCGCCGCGCTGCGAAAGATCGTCGGCGCGCAGATGAATCTGGTAACCCCGGGCATCCGCCCGGCGGGCTCGGCGACCGGCGACCAGAAGCGCATCATGACGCCGGCCCGCGCCATTGCCGCCGGTGCCGACTATCTGGTGGTCGGCCGTCCGGTGATGGAAGCCGCCGATCCGAAGGCGGCCGCCGAAGCCATTCACGGCGAGATCGCCCAGGCGCTCGCCTGAACCAACAACAAGGGAGAACAGAGATGGCCAAGGGATACTGGATCGGACGTGTCGACGTTCACAATGACGAGGGCTACAAGCCCTACGCGATCGCCAACCTTGCGATCTTCAAGAAGTTCGGCGGCCGCTACGTGGTGCGCGGCGGCCAGCTCAATTGCGTCGAGGGCCAGAGCCGCTCGCGCAACGTCGTGATCGAATTCCCCGACTATGCGACCGCGATGGCCTGCTACAATTCGCCGGAATACCAGGCCAACATCAAGGTGCGGCAGCCGCATTCGGTTGCCGACCTCATCATCATCGAGGGCTATGACGGCCCGCAGCCCTGATCGGGGCCAGCCGGTTCGGTTGCCGGAACAGCCCTGGCTCGCTATATCGCCTGGAGAGGTGAGCCATGGCTGACATGCGTTTGATTGTTGCGGGAGCTGGCGGTCGAATGGGCCGTACGCTGACGCGGGTGATTTCCGAAACCCCGGGGGCGGTGCTGGTCGGCGCCCTGGAAGCGCCGGGCTCGGAGCTGCTCGGCAAGGATGCCGGGATGCTCGCCGGCCTGCCCGCCAACGACGTCAAGCTGTCGGCCGACCTGTGGTCGATGTCGGCGGCCGCCGACGGCATCCTGGATTTCACCGTGCCGGCCGCGACCATCGCCAATGTCGCGATCGCGGCCGAGCGCGGCCTTGTCCATGTCATCGGTACCACCGGCCTGTCGCCGTCCGACGATGCCGTGATCCGCAGCGTCACCGATCGCGCCATCGTGGTGAAGTCGGGCAATATGAGCCTCGGCGTCAATCTGCTCGCCGCGCTGGTCAAGCGCGTCGCGCAGTCGCTCGACCAGAGCTTTGACATCGAAATTCTCGAACTGCATCACAAATCCAAGATCGACGCGCCGTCGGGCACGGCCCTGATGCTCGGCGAAGCCGCCGCCGCCGGCCGCAAGATCGCGCTCGATCAGCATTCGGCGCGCGGCCGCGATGGCCTGACCGGCGCGCGGCGTGCGGGCGATATCGGCTTTGCCTCGTTGCGCGGCGGCACCGCGGCCGGCGATCACAGCGTGATCTTCGCCGGGCCCTCGGAGCGCATCACGCTGTCACACCATGCCGAGGATCGCGCGCTGTTCGCGCAGGGTGCGCTGAAGGCGGCGCTGTGGGCGCATGGCAAGAAGCCCGCCATGTATTCGATGTCCGATGTCCTCGGCCTGAGCGACTGAGACCGCTCGACGAGATCAAATCCAGCCAAGCGAAAACGGAATCTGAAATGAGTGATCGTCTTCTTGTGCTCGTTCGTCACGGCCAGAGTGAATGGAATCTGAAGAATCTGTTCACCGGATGGAAGGACCCCGATCTCACCGAGCAGGGCATCGCCGAGGCCAACGACGCCGGCCGCAAGCTGAAGGCGCAGGGCCTGTCGTTCGATGTCGCCTTCACCTCCGATCTCACCCGCGCGCAGCACACGCTGAAGCTGATGCTGGAGCAGATCGGCCAGACCGGACTGCCGACGACGAAGAATCTCGCGCTCAACGAACGCGATTACGGCGATCTCTCCGGCCTCAACAAGGACGACGCCCGCAAGAAGTGGGGCGAGGATCAGGTCCTGATCTGGCGCCGTTCCTACGACGTGCCGCCGCCCGGCGGCGAAAGCCTGAAGGACACGCTGGCGCGCACGCTGCCCTATTACGTCCAGGAGATCCTGCCCGGTGTGCTGCGCGGCCAGCGCACCCTGATCGCCGCCCACGGCAATTCGCTGCGCGCGCTGATCATGGTGCTGGAGAAGCTGACCCCGGAGCAGATCCTCAAGCGCGAGCTCGCGACCGGCGCGCCGGTGGTCTATCGGCTCAACGCCGATTCGACCGTTGCATCGAAGGTCGATCTGGCGGGGTAGGCATCGTGTGATCCGTCATCCTGAGGAGCGCGAAGCGCGTCTCGACGGATGAATCGGCCCCGCTCGTGGCCGTCGACCCTTCGAGACGCGCGCAAGAGCGCGCTCTTCAAGGTGACGGTGAAAGAGCGGGTCCGCATTAATGCAATCCGACCTGGCCGGCTTCCCAGCCGAGCATCGCCTGCTTGCGGGTGACGCCCCAGTGATAGCCAGTCAGCGCACCGCTCTTGCCGAGTGCGCGATGGCAGGGCACCACAAACGACACCGGGTTGCGGCCGACCGCGGCGCCGACGGCGCGCGAGGCCTTTGGATTGCTGATCTTGCAAGCAATGTCGGAATAGCTCACCGCGCGGCCCATCGGGATCTTGAGCAGCGTCTCCCAGACCCGCACCTCGAAGTCGGTGCCGATCAGCACGACGCGCAGCGGCTGGTCCGCCCGCCACAGCTTCGTGTCGAACACGCGCTGGGCCAATGCGGTGGTGCCGTCGGTGTCCTCGACATAAGTCGCGTTCGGCCAGCGCCGCTTCATGTCGGCGAACGCGGTCTGCTCGCCGCCGGAATCGGCGAAGGCCAGTCCCGCGAGTCCGCGATCGGTTGCGATCACGATCGCGGTGCCGAACGGCGACGGGTGGAAGCCGTAGCGCAGGGTCATGCCGCCGCCGCCGGTCTTCCATTCGCCCGGCGACATCGCCTCGTGGGTGACGAACAGATCGTGCAGCCGTCCCGGGCCCGAGAGACCGGAGTCGAGTGCCGCGTCGAGCACGCTGGCGGAATCGCGCAACAGGTTCTTGGCGTGATCGAGCGTCAGCGCCTGCATGAAAGCCTTCGGCGTCAGCCCGGCCCAGCGGCGGAACAGATGGTGCAGTTCATCCGGCGTGACGGCGGCGGCATCGGCCATCGCTTCGATGGTCGGCTGCGTGCGCCAATGCTCCGAGATGAACGCGATGGCGCGCCGCACCGAGTCGTAGTCGCGCAGGGCGGCGCTCTGAAAGCCCGGCTTGGCCAGGCGCTGGTCATGTATCGCGAGTGTCATCATGGTGTCTGATTTAGGAGCCATGGCGCGTCCAAACCACCCGATTTCCGACAAGCACGATCCGGAGGAGTGGGACCGGTTTTCCGGCAAGATCATGCTCAAAAATGAGCTCGATCAAGCAATTGGATTGTAGGTGGGCCCGCGTTTCGCGGTATTCAATGCGGCAGTCAAGGCTTTGGAAAAGCTCGCCTTTTCGTCTGGGCTCAAGAAACTGCCGACGCTGACCCGGCGGCCCCGGGACACCAGGTAAAGCCGCTCGATGCCGAACTCCTCATGCGCGATCTGCTCGAACCGGACCCAGAGCGGATTGAGCACCCATTCCGCGACATGGCCGCGGTGGCTGACCCGGCGGATCCTCAGTTCCGACGGCGTCACGGTGATCTCCTCGCTCGCCTTGGCGGTACGAAAATTGACCTTGAACGCCCAGTAGATCACCAGCACGTCGAGGCCGAAGAAACCGAAGATCGGCCAGGCGCCGAGCCACCAGAACACCACACCGGCGATGAAGCTGATCACGGTGACGAGCGACATCAGCACGATGAAGCCGGTGCGGTTCAGCGAGCGGTGCGGCGTCAGCAGCGCCGAGAACAGCTTGGGCTCCCCCTCAAGCGCATCCGCCTCGAGGTCATTGGTCCCGAGGTCATCGCCCGGATCAAAGTCGTTGCCTGCGGTCATGACGTATCAGTATATCCCGTTCATGGCCAAAATCATCCGCTCACAACGCGTCAGCACGCCAAGCGTTCGGTCCGCGCCCAAGAAGAAGGCCGCGAAAGCGGCAAAGCCGCTGTCCAAACGCGCGGCAAAGAAGCCGGCGACCAAGGCCGCCAGGAAGGTCGCCAAGCCAAAGCCATGGACGGCGGAGGAGGTCTACGAGGTCTTCGACCGGTTCCGCAAAGCCAATCCGGAGCCGAAGGGCGAGCTCGAACATCTCAACCCCTACACGCTGCTGGTTGCGGTGGTGCTGTCGGCGCAGGCGACCGATGCCGGCGTCAACAAGGCAACCCGGCCGCTGTTTGAGGTCGCCGACACGCCGGAGAAGATGGTTGAGCTCGGCGAAGACAGGCTGCGCGACTACATCAAGACCATCGGGCTCTATCGCAACAAGGCCAGGAATGTCATCGCGCTGTCCGAAAAGCTGATTGCCGAATTCGGCAGCGAGGTGCCGCGCACCCGCGCCGAAATCGAATCATTGCCCGGTGCCGGCCGCAAGACCGCGAATGTCGTGCTCAACATGGCGTTCGGTGAGCGCACGATGGCGGTCGACACCCATGTCTTTCGCGTCGGCAACCGCACCGGTCTGGCGCCCGGCAAGACGCCGCTCGAGGTCGAGCTCGGGTTGGAGAAGGTGATCCCGACCGAGTTCATGCTGCACGCCCATCACTGGCTGATCCTGCATGGCCGTTATACCTGCCTCGCCCGCGGGCCGCGCTGCGAAGTATGTCTGATCAATGATCTCTGCCGGTGGCCGGAGAAGACCGTCTGAGCATTGACGGCTCCTGGCCGCCTTTGATCACGCGCGCATGTGCCGCCTGGCTTCGTGAAGAATGTGATGCGCAGGATCGGTCTGGAGTCGACCTCACCGCGCCGATCACCGCATCGAGATTCCCTGACGCCGGTCCGGCTCGATCAATTCGCGGCGCGGGCCTGACAGCCGCTTGTACATGTGCACCATGAAGGCCATGCCGAACAATGGCGTCGCCAGATTGACGATCGGGATCGAGACGAAGGCCGCGATGAACAGGCCGGCGGTGAACACGGTCGCCGCATTCTCCTTGCGCATCGCCTTGGCGTCATCAGGCGAGCGGAACCGCATCGCCACGAGCTCGAAATATTCGCGGCCGAGCAGCCACGCGGTCGCGATGAAGAAGATGATGAAGCCCGCGCCCGCGAACAGCACGAACGGCAGGGCGACCAGATAGACCAGGATGGTCAGCAGCGCCGTCTTGATACCCTCGATGGTCGCGAGCGTGACCGGCAGCGCCACGCCGGGATGGTCGGCCGGATAATGCTCGCGCTCGACATGGTCGGCGACATCGTCGACGAACAGGCTGGCCACCAGCGAGGTGATCGCGGGCATCAGGAAGATGCCACCGAGCACGACGCCGAGGCCGGCCGAGATCGAGATGATCCAGGACAGCACATGCAGCGTGGAATGGAAATTGGGGCCGAGCATGCCTTCTGCCCAGACCTCGCCGGCATCGGCAAGCCAGCTCAGCAGCCGCTGCAATCCGATTGCCAGCACGGTGATCAGCACCAGCGCAAGCCCGATCGAGCGCCACAGGATGCTGCGCATCGGCGGCGACAGGATTTGCGAAAGCGCCTTGACGGCGGCGTCGAACACGACCGGGTTACCTCTGGCAAGTGGACGTGCGAGAGGTAGCCACCCATTATGGCTTCGGCAAGTGCCGAAAGGTTCTAGGCGTCGAGCGGCTTGCCGCGGACGTGGGGTCCCCAGACACCAATGGCAATGATCACGATCACCATCGCGGCGGTGATCAGGCCGAACACCCCGATGACGCCGGCCTCCTTCAACATGAACGCCACGATGAAGCCGGAGAAGGTCGCGCTGAGCCGGCTCATCGAATAGACGAGGCCCGCCGCGCGGGCCCGGATCGCGGTCGGGAACACCTCGGTCTGGTAGGCATGATAGGCGTAGGACAGCGTCATGTTGGCGCCGGTCACCAGCACGCCGCTCGCAATCAGCAGCACCGGTTCGGTGAGCTGCGCGAAGGCGAGGCCGAACACCGAGATCGCTGCGGCCGCGCCGCAAATGATCCATTTGCGTTCGAGGCGGTCGGCGAAGGTTGCGGCCAGCAGCGGCGCCAGCGGATAGGCGACCGCGATGATGAAGGAATATTGCAGGCTCTTGGTGACGTTGATGCCCTTCTCGACCAGCAGCGCCGGAACCCAGTTGGAGAAGCCGTAGACGCCGAACGCCTGGCACAGGTTGAAGATCATGAAGAGCACGACGAGCGAAGCATAAGGCGGCCGGAACAGGTCGGCATAGCCGGTTTCGATCGCCGCGCGTGCCGGCATGGTCGTAGCCGTTGAGGCAGGTCGCGGTGTCGTGGTGCCTGATGCGGCCTCGAGGGTCCGCATGATTTTTTCGGCCTCGGCTGCACGGCCGTGGCGGGCAAGCCAGAGTGGGCTTTCCGGCACGTAGAGCCGCAGGACCCAGATGATCATGCTGGCGGCGGCGCCGATCAGCACCACCCAGCGCCAGCCGTCGATGCCGTGGGGCGAGAGCGGCACCAGCCACCACGACAGTGCGGCGACGATCGGGACTGCCGACAGCATCACCGCCTGGTTGATCGCAAACGCCCGGCCGCGCATCCAGCTCGGCACCAGCTCGGTGATGTAGGCATCGATGGTGATGACCTCGATGCCGATCCCGATTCCGGCGATGAAGCGCCATAGCAGCAGGCCGCCCGGTGTGGTCTGGCACGCCATGATCACCGACGCCGCGCTGTAGAACAGCAGCGAATATGTGAAGACGGCCTTGCGCCCGTAGTGATCGGCGAGAAAGCCGAGGCAGAAGGTGCCGATGAACAGGCCGGCAAAGGTCGCCGCGACGAAGGCGCCGATCCCGGAAAAGCCGAAGAAGGCCTGCGTCGTCGTGGTCATCAGCCCGCTGCGGGCGAGGCCCGGCGCGATGTAACCTGTGAAGAACAGGTCGTAGATCTCAAAGCAGCCGCCGAGCGAGAGCAGGATCACCAGCCGCCAGACATAACCGGACGCAGGCAGCGCCTCGAGCCGTCGCGAGATCTCGTCGGGCCTGCTTGTCGTCGTGGCAAGATCGATCGCAGAGCCGACATCGACGGCGCTCATTCCGCTCCTCCCCAGGTGCGCTGGCGGCAGCCTTTCTTGGGAAGGCGTACCGGTTCGGCCATGTTTGGCAGCCGGGAGCCAGAAATCCAGACGAACATATCGAAGGGATCGTTCGATATTTTCGATGGGGCTATCCGACACGCGCGATTCTAGATCAGAAGCGTCGCCTCCCAGTCGCCACGGCCCACCTGGTCTGCGATCAGGGCGCGGATCAGCCGGCACATTTCCTCCATGACGTAGGTCATCGGGCGGTTGCGCAAGCGGCAGAGATAAAGCGTGCGGGTCAGCTTCGGTTCGACCACCTCGCGGGCGACCAGCAGCCGGGCCTTCAACGGCTCCTTGACGAAATGCGTCGTCGCGATCGTGCAGCCGAGGCCCGCGGTCAACGCGCCGATCATACCGCTGGTGGAATTGAGGTGCATGATTGCGTTGGCTTCCAGCCGCTTCAGCGGCACCGGATCGTCCAGCAGCGCACGCGCCGACAGCCCATGCCGCAACAGGATCAGCGGCAGCTGCGCGACCTCCTCGAAGCTGATTGGTGCCTTCTTGCCGATCAGCTTCTCGGTGCCGACGCAGAACATCTGCTCCTCCAGCACGGGCTCGGCGATCAGGTCCTTTTCCGAGGGCGGGTTGTAGACCAGCGCGAGATCGACCTCGGAGCTCATCAGATGCAGCAGCGTCGCACCCGACAGGCTCTCGGTCAGCGACAGCTTCAGGTTGGGATATTTCGTCAGCACGGTCCGCATCAGCGGCACGCCGATCGCCTTCATCGCCGAATTGGCCATGCCGATCGAGATGTCGCCGGCGATCGCGCTGCCGCCGTCCTTGATCTCGCGCTCGGCCGCCGCCATCGCGCGCAGGATGATGCGGGCATGTTCATAGAGCCGCTCGCCCGCCGCGGTCGGTTCCATGCCGCGCGGCTTGCGCTCGAACAGCGGCGTGGCGAATTCCGCTTCCAGATTGGCGATGTGGTGGCTGAGCGCGGATTGCGCGACATTGGCCTGATCTGCGGCCCGCGACAGGTTGCGCTGCTCGTAGACCGCGATGAAGTAACGAAGCTGGCGCGAATCCATGCTGGCTCAGCGTTCTAGAACGACGAATGCACTATTCGACAGATTATATTTTTCAGATAGCGTGCGGAAGCCTAACCTGCGCCAAACCACTCAAAACGAGCGCAACGAGCACGGAGAAACCGATGACCGGGAGCGGACTGCCGCTGGAAGGCGTGAGGGTCGTCGAGATGACCCACATGGTGATGGGGCCGACCTGCGGCATGATCCTGGCGCAGCTCGGCGCCGAGGTGATCAAGGTCGAACCCCCCGCAGGTGACAAGACCCGCTCGCTCGGCGGCATGGGCGTCTCGTTCTTCCCGCTGTTCAACCGTGGCAAGCGCAGCGTCGTGCTCGATCTCGCCAAGGCGGACGATCGCGACACGATGCACCAGCTGCTCGCCGGCGCCGACGTGTTTCTGGAGAATTTTCGCGACGGCCAGCTCGACAAGCAGGGGCTCGGCGCAGATGAGTTGCGTGCGAAATATCCGCACCTGATCATCGCCGGCCACAAGGGCTTTCTCTCCGGACCTTACGATCATCGCCCGGCGCTCGACGAGGTCGTGCAGATGATGTCGGGACTCGCAACGATGACCGGCACGCGCGACAAGCCGCAGCGCGTCGGCTCTTCCGCCAACGACATCATGGGCGGCATGTTCGGGGTGATCTCGATCCTTGCCGCGCTCTACCAGAAGCGGGGCGGCAACGGGAACGGCGCCGACATCCGCATCGGTCTGTTCGAGAACTGCCTGTTCCTGGTCGCCCAGCACATGGTCGAGTACGAGATGACCGGGCGCAAGCCGCGCTCGATGCCGGAGCGCGAGCATGCCTGGCCGATCTACGACATCTTCGACGCCGCCGGCGGCGACCGCATCTTCATCGGCGTCGTCACCGAAGGCCATTGGCAGAACTTCTGCCGCGAGTTCGGTCTGGCGGAGCTCGCCGACGATCCGACGCTGCGCTCCACCACCGACCGCATCATGGCGCGCGACCGGATCCTTCCGCGCGTGGCCGAGGTAATCAAAGGCTGGAACGTGGCCGACCTTTCCGCGCGGCTCGACGCGCTCAATATCTGTTTCTCGCCGATCAACCGGCCCGAGGATCTGCTCAGGGATCCGCATGTGCTGCGGCCCGGCGGACTGGTCAACAATGTCAACGCCGACGGCAAGCCGTTCCGCGTCCCCGCGCTGCCGGTTGAGTGGAACGGCCACAATATCGGCGAAGGCCTGACAGTGCCGGTGCTCGGCGTCGATACCGATGCGGTGCGCGCCGAGCTCGCCCAACGGAAGATCTCATCAACCGGAAACGCCGCGTGAGGCTGACATGACCCGTGTCCACGATATCTATCCCAACGACAGAGTGAGCCTGCGCGAGGTCGGTCTGCGCGACGGCCTGCAACTGGTGAAGACGTTCCCATCGACCGAGGCGAAGCAGCGCTGGGTGCGCGACGAATATGCCGCCGGCGTCCGGCATTTCGAAGTCGGCTCGTTCCTGCCGGCGAAAACCTTCCCGCAATTCGTCGATGTCCGCGACGTCGTCGCCACAATCGCATCGCTGCCCGGCGCGCATGGCGTCGCGCTGGCGCTGAACGAGCGCGGCGTCAACGAGGCGCTGGCGTCTGGCGTCGCCGAGATCGCCTCGGTAGTGTCGGCGACGGAGGAGCATAGCCAGGCCAATGCCAACCGCTCGCGCGAGTCGGCGATCGAGAACATCAAGCGCCTCTGCGAGCTGCGTGACGCATCTGCGCACAAGCCGCTGGTCAATGCCGCGATCTCGATGGGGCTGGGCTGCTCGATCGTCGGCGCGGTCGATCCGAAGGAGGTGCTGCGCCTCACCGAGGAGCTCTACGAGGTCGGGGTCGACATGGTCGCGATCGCCGATACCGTCGGCTATGCCGGGCCGAAGGCGGTCGGCGAATTGACACGCGGCGCGGTGAAGATCGCCGGCTCCAGGCCGGTCTGCGTGCATTTGCACGACACCCGCGGCATGGGCATCGCGAACGCGTCCGCTGCGCTCGATGAAGGTGCCCGCGTGCTCGACGGCTCGCTTGGCGGCCTCGGCGGCTGCCCGTTCGCGCCGGGCGCGACCGGCAATGTCGTGTTCGAAGACCTCGTCTTCCTGTGCGAGAGCAAGGGATTTCCGACCGGCATCGATCTCGATCGCCTGGTCGAGGTGCGCGCGATCCTGAAATCAGAGATGCCGAACGAGCAGCTCTATGGCGGCCTCGCCCGCGCCGGCCTGCCGCGCGGCACCAGGGCGGCGTAAGGAGACCCGTAGCCCGGATGGAGCGAAGCGCAATCCGGGACGCTTCGTTCGCGGGCGCAAGATCCCGGATTGCGCTACGCTTCATCCGGGCTACGAAACAATGCAGCCTCAATCATGCGTGTGCCCATGACCCCGCTTGCGCGGCTTCTTGTCTGGGACGGTCGGGATCATCACGACGCGGCCGTAGCGCACGCCGCGCTCAGCGATGATGTGGTCGGCGAGATGGCGAACCTCGCCGCTCGGGCCTTTCAGCGCCGTCACCTCCATGCAGCTGTCGTCGTCGAGATGGACATGCAGTGTCGCCAGCGACAGGTTGTGATGGCCGTGGAAATTCTGCACCAGCCGCTTCGACAGATCGCGCGCGGCGTGGTCGTAGACATAGACCAGCGCCGCGACGCATTGGCCTGACGGCGCTTCCTCCGTGCTCTGCTGCAGACCGGCGCGCGCGAGGTCGCGGATGATCTCGGAGCGGTTCTGATAGCCGCGCGCCTCGGCGGCGGCGTCGATCTCCGCGAGCAGATCATCCTCGATGGTGATGGTGATGCGTTGCATGGACTATCCGTGTTGCTGAGCATCAGTATGATATTTTTCTTGTAACATCATACTGTGCTTGCTAGCGTTCGCTGGCCGGGATTGGTTGGACTGGTGCGGTCGTCGCGTGACTGTAACAGGTATCATGCGGGGGCATGGGCGTTGCGTCGTACTGCATGGCGGATATTTCCGGCCGCCGCATCCATTGCCGCATTCGCACCGGTCGCCGAGGCGCAGACACTTGCTGCGGCACCCGGGCAACTCCCACCGGTGACGGTGACGCCGCCCGATCAGGCGCCGCCGAAGCGCGCCAAGCCGTCGCAGCGTCCGCGTCATGTCGCCGCGAGCGGCCGCAAGCCCGCCGCGGCGCAGCCGAGCCAGGCCAATTCTGCAAGCAATGGAATCACCGGCGGATCCGCAACGGTGTCTTCCAGCCTGCAACCGACCGCCGCCAGCGCGCGGCAGATCGGCGGCGACGAAGTGAATGCGCGGCCGGTCTCGCGGGTCGGCGAAGTGCTGGAGGTGGTGCCAGGCCTGATCGTCACCCAGCATTCCGGCGAAGGCAAAGCCAACCAGTATTTTCTGCGTGGCTTCAACCTCGACCACGGCACCGATCTCGCGATCACCGTCGACGGCATGCCAGTCAACATGCCGACCCATGGCCACGGCCAGGGCTATGCCGACATCAACTTCCTGATCCCGGAGCTGATCCAGTCGATCGACGTCCGCAAGGGTCCGTACTACGCCGACAAGGGCGACTTCGCGTCCGCCGGCGCGGTCGACATCAATTATCTCGATCGGCTTTCGAAGAACATCGTGGAGCTGACCGCCGGCAGCTTCGGCTACCAGCGCGCGATGGCCGCAGGCTCGACCAAGGTCGGAGACGGCACGCTGCTCGCCGCCTTCGAGGCCAACAAGTACGATGGCCCGTGGGACGTGCCCGACGATATCCGCAAGCTCAACGGCGTCCTGCGCTACAGCCAGGGCACCGCAACCGACGGCTTCTCGCTGACTGCGATGGCCTACTCCAACGGCTGGAATTCGACTGACCAGGTCGCACAGCGCGCCATCGATCAGGGATTGATCGGCCGTTACGGCTCACTCGATCCGACCGATGGCGGCACCTCGAGCCGCTTCAGCCTGTCCGGCAGCTGGGCGCAGTCGAGCGACTACGGGCAGACCAAGCTCAACGCCTATGTGATCCGCTCGTCGCTGCAGCTTTACAACGACTTCACCTATTTTCTCGACGACCCGGTCAATGGCGATCAGTTCAGCCAGATCGACCGACGCACCGTCTATGGCTTCGATGCCAGCCACGCCGCCAATGTCCGCATCGCCGGCATCGAGACCCAGACCCGGTTCGGGGTGCAGGCGCGCTACGACGACATCAATGTCGGTCTGTTCAAGACGGCGCAGCGCGAGATCCTGTCCACCGTGCGCAACGACCAGGTGCAGGAAGGCAGCCTCGCGCTGTGGGCCGATACAACGGCGCGCTGGACCGACTGGCTGCGTACCACGGTCGGCGTCCGAGAGGATTATTTTGCCGGGCATGTGCTGAGTGACACGCCGCAGAATTCCGGCAACGCGCAGGCGGCGATGACGAGCCCGAAGGCAGGAATTGTGCTCGGCCCGTGGGCCAAGACCGAGTTCTACGGCAATGCCGGCTTCGGGCTGCATTCCAATGATATCAGGGGCGCGACCATCACGGTCGATCCCAACGACAAGGTCACGCCGCTCGATCGCGTGCCGTTACTGGTGCGCTCGAAAGGCGCCGAGCTCGGCATCCGCACCCGGGCGATCGACGGTCTCACCTCGTCGCTTGCCGTGTTCGTGCTCGACTTCGATTCCGAGCTGCTGTTCGTCGGCGATGCCGGCACCACCGAGCCGAGCCGGCCGAGCCGGCGGCTCGGCGTCGAGTGGACCACCCAGTACAAACTGTTGCCGTGGATGAGCCTCGATTTCGACCTCGCCTATACCCGCGCCCGCTTCACCGACGATGATCCGGTCGGCAATTTCATTCCGGGCGCACCCAGCTGGGTCGCCAGCGGCGGCGTCAGCTTCGGCCATGACACCGGTTGGTTCGGCAGCCTGCGCGCCCGCTATTTCGGCCCACGTCCGCTGATCGAGGACGACAGCGTCCGTTCGCTGTCATCGTTCATCGTCAACGCCCGTGCCGGCTACAAATTCGACAACGGGATGCGGTTGCAGCTCGATGTGCTCAATCTCTTCGACGCCCAGACCAACCAGATCGAATACTATTATATGTCGCGGCTGCCCGGCGAACCGATCGACGGCGTCGTCGACCGTCATGTGCATCCCGCCGAGCCGCTCGCCGTCCGCCTGACGCTGGCGGCAACGTTCTGATCAGTCGTACACGCGGCGGCTCGAGCTGAAATCCTCGACATCGGGGTGTACGGCGGGTGCTTCGCGATATGGCGGCACAATCAGCATCACCACCCGCCGGGTCTGGCCCGGTCTGTCCAGCAACGTCGCCTGAGCATCGAACTCAGAGCGAATGACGTCCGTTGCGCGCAACGTGGTACGCGCCATCCAGCTCAGGCAATCCGGCTGGTCGACGAAGCACAGCGCGGCCCAGCCGCGGTCGAGCGTGGTCTTGCGCGGCAAGCCCCAGGTGTACTGATAGGCAAACGGCCGGGCATAGAACGGATGATCCGGACTGTAGAAGGCCGCAGCGAAGGCGAGCGCGTCGTCGCCGCTGACGGCGGCGAGCGGCGTCCCGGCCGCATCGTGCCATCGCGCGGTCAGCTCCGCTGCGACCGCGTGATAGAAGCCGCGGCCTTCGCCATAACCGTGGATGTTGCGGTAGAGCGCATGAAGCGGGGCGCCGACGACGGCTGCGAGAACGGCGATCCCTGCCACCATGACCGTCAGGTTGACCGTGTAGAAGTGCTCGATCGGATAGCTCGTCGTGCACACGATCAGGACGATGAACAGGAACAGGCCCTGCACCGCCCAGAGCGAAGGCAGGTCGGTGCCGACCGCGAGCGAAACGATCGCCGGAAACAGGATGGTCCCGATAGCGACCAGCAGCAGCAAACGGAGCCCGGGGCTCATCGTCCTGAAATCCCCCGGCAGCCGCACCAGCCGCCGGCCGGCGATGAACACCCAGGTGATTGCCGCGATCGAGCTGGCCCCGATCAGCCCCATGATGAAGTACGAGACTTCCCACAGCGCGGCGACACGATCGGCGCCGGCGTGCGCGAGCGCATAATCGAACGTGGTCGCGCCGGTCGTGGCGAGCCAGTGCAGATGCGGGCCGAGCACGAGTATTCCGGTCAGCGTCGAGATCCAGGGCGAGGCCGACAGCAGATAGCGGCGGCGACCCGGATGCAGCACGGCAGCGAACGCGAAGCTCGCGATCAGGAAGATCGAATAATATTTGCCGAGCATGGCGAATGCGCAGGCTGCACCGGCCGCAATCGCCCAGCCGGGCTGCCTTGGCGCCTCGAATGCGCGCAGGAAGCAATAGGTCGCCAGCGGCCATGCGGCCAGCAGTACCGTGTTGGCGTTGAAGCGCTGGGCGTGGAATTGATAGACCGGCAGCAACATCGCCAGCAGCAACACGATCACCCGCTTCTCGCCGCGGACGAAGCGGCGCGAGATCAGGTCGACCGCCCACAGCGCCACGGCTGCGTTGACCATCGCCATCAATTGCAACGACCAATCGATCAGCGGGAAGACTGCCGTCCATCCCCGCGCGATCCAGCCCATCAACGGCGGATGCTTGGGGTACCCCCAAGCGAGATGACGGCCGAGCGTCCAGGTCTCGAGCACGTCCGGATGCAGTCCGGCGCCGAGATAGGCGATGACGAGATACGCGGTCCAGATCGCGATAAAGAAGGCGAGCAGCAGCGGGATCGACCATCCGGCCTCGATCCCTTCAAGCCACTTGATGAACGGACGGCGCCACCGCGCCGGGTCTTTCTCCGACGCGACAGCCATCGCCGAGAAATCGATCAACGAAAACACCGTAAAACTACCGAATGAGGCAAAACAGAAGCGCGTGCACTCTAAAGCATGATCCGGAAAAGTGCGAAGCGGTTTTCCGAAAAGATCATGCTCAAACAAGGGCCTAAAGTGCGATGACGATTTGATCCAATCTCATCGCGCTTTTAATGATGCAGCCGCGAGAACTCAACGACGAAGCCGAGTGCCAAGACGGATTCAAGATCATGGTTGACGCGGCCGACGCCCGACAGGTTGAGCCAGCCAGCGGCACGCGTCATGCCGCCGCGGTCGTCATTTCCGCAACCGGAAGCGCCGTCTCTTCGTCAATCGCTTCAGGAACAAGCGGCGGCGATCCTGGAAACACACCGAATGCGCCGGCTACCTCCTGGAGCGGCTTCTGCTTGTCGGCCCAGTGCAGGGCCGTGTAGTCGAAACCGTGCACGATGGTGGGTTTGACGACTTCGAAATAGGGCGAGATGTCGAAGTCGCGCGGCATGTAGAGCGAGGAGTCGCGGATATGCAGGATCTCGCGGCGCGCCTTGCGGCTGGCGGCCCGCGTGATCTTGGGCAGGATCGGATAGCGCACGGCGTCGAACGCCTGTGCGATCAATGCCGAGCAGATGATCTTGGTCGGATCGCCGGAGCCGAACGCGATCATGCGGCGGCGCCAGCGCTGCGGGATCGGCAGCGGAAACAGATAGCGCGCGAGATCGACGATGTTCTTGGTGTCGTAGCCGAAGCCGATGCGATTGATGGCATAGCGGCACACCGTGGTGCGGTCCTCGAACGACAGTCCAACCGGACGGCAGAGGCGGGTATGATAGGCCAGATATTTCGATAGCGGCGCGGAGGTCACGCCTTCGCCGATATTGGCCTCGATCAGCACATGCTGCTCACCGTCAGGCTCGAACGCACCGTCGATCGGTCCGACGAACAGCGCGGCATGGGACCAGGTCGATTGCGTGAGGTACTTGATGATGCCGGAAATGCGGTTGTTGCCTTCGACCAGCAGCACATCGCCGGGCTGCATGATGCTCCGCAGATGGTCCGGATCGCTCGGCGTGAACGGTTCGTAACCGGGGACCTCCTTCTGCAGGTACCCCGCAATCCATTTACCGACGGTATCGAGCATTACGCCCATGGATTCCCCCCAGCGGTTCTACGACCGCTTCGTTCGACTTAATCATGGTCGTAAGCCGTTGCAATTTGGTTCATGCCTGCAACCGATCAATCATGATTGATTTACCATGAGTGTTGCTGCGGTCGGTGAGATGCGGCACAGTTCGCGAAGCGTTCCCATTCCCTGCAAGTCTCCGGAAACCATGCCAGAAGCTAAGTCATGACAGTGACCCGCCGCGATTTCCTGTCGGCGACCGCAGGACTGGCGCTGGTGCCGGTGCTGGGTAGCCGGGCCGTTGCTGCGCCGCCGCCGCGCGAGGCCGACATCGTCGTGATTGGCGCCGGTGCCGCAGGCATCGCCGCAGCGCGGCGGATCGCCGCCGCAAACCGCAAGGTGATCGTGCTGGAGGCGTCCGGCCAGGTCGGTGGTCGCTGCCAGACCGATCCGTCGACCTTCGGCGTGCCGTTCGACCGCGGCGCGCGCTGGATGCACAATCCCGAGACCAATCCGATGATCCGGCTGGCGCGGTCCGCCGGCCTCGACATCGTCACGGCGCCCGCGGGCCAGAAGATTCGCATCGGGCGCCGCTACGCCCGTCCCGGCGAGACCGAGGAATTTCTGGCGGCGCTGGTCCGTGCCAATCGCGCCATCGACGACGCCTCGCGCAAGGCCGATATCGCCTGTGCCGCGGCGATGCCGAAGGATCTCGGCGATTGGGCCGGCACCGCGGAATTCCTGCTCGGCGCCAATTTCAGCGGCAAGGATCTGAAGGACCTCTCCGCCGTCGATAAGGTGCGTGCGCAGGATCGCAACACCGCGATCGCCTGCCGGCAAGGGCTCGGTGCGCTGATCGCAAAGCTCGGCGAGGGACTGCCGCTCGTGTTGTCGACGCCGGCGCAGCGTATCCTGTGGAGCAATCGCGACGTGATGGTCGAGACGCCATCTGGCAAGATCACCGCGCGCGCCGCCATCGTCACGGTGTCGAGCAACGTGCTCGCGGGCGGCAATATCAAGTTCGCGCCCGAACTGCCGAAGCGCGCGCTGGACGCCGCCGCCAAGCTGACCCTCGGCAGCTACGATCGCATCGCATTGCAGATCCCCGGCAATCCGCTCGGGCTGTCGCGCGATGACGTCATCATCGAGCAGAGCAATTCGACCAGGACTGCGCTGCTCTACGGCAATATCGCAGGCTCCTCGCTGTGCACGATCGACGTCGCCGGCTCGTTCGGCCGCGATTTGTCCGCGCAGGGCGAGCAAGCGATGTCGGCGTTCGCGGTGGAATGGCTGACCAGGCTCTACGGCAGCGAGGTCGGCGGTGCCGTGAAGCAGACCAGCGTGACGCGCTGGAATGCACAGCCCTTCATTCAAGGCGCGATGTCGGCGGCGGCACCCGGCGCGCAATTCTCGCGCAAAATCCTCGCCGAGCCGATCGGCGCGATGTATCTCGCGGGAGAAGCCACGCACGAGACCCTGTGGGGCACCGTCGACGGCGCCTGGGAAAGCGGCGAGCGCGCTGCCGACGCCGCGCTACGCAGGATCGGCGGGGCCAGGGATGCGACGCCGGAGCCGGCAGCGCCGGCGGCAAAACAGCGAAAGCGCGCGCCGCACCGGTCCGCGGGACCAATGAATTGATGGTCGGAGAGATCAGGCATCGCGGGCTGCGATGGGTTGATCCTCGATTCAAGATGCCAAGCACGCGGTATCATCACCCGCGAAGGCAGGTGATCCAGTATTCCAGAGACGCCTGTGCTTGAATTGAGGGGCCACGGCGTACTGGATCGCCGGTCAGACCGGGAGCGATGACAGCGTATGTGGGACGCGAGTTCTGCCTCTCGTTGCGCGCCGGCGAATGACGAGTTGAGGGAGTTCGCGCCGCCTCACACCGGCAATCTCAGCTCCATCAAATCCTTCGCCACCACGATTCGGCCCTTGAAATTCGTCTTCACGTCGCGGGTCCAGTCGTCGTCGGTGACTTGAGGATCGTCGCCGGGGACGAAGTGGCTGAGCACCAGCATCTTGACGCCGGCGGCGGCGGCGATGCGTCCGACGTCTTCGGTCGAAGTGTGACTATCGAGCAGATGCTTCTTCAGCGTCGCGCCGTTCTTGGTCTTTGCCACCAGCCGGTCGACCGCGGGGACATAGAGACACTCGTGCACCAGCACGTCGGCACCCCCAGCAAACTCGGCGAGCTTCGGATTGTAGGCGGTGTCGCTGGAGAACACGATCACACCGTCCGGTGTCTCGAACTTGTAGGCGAAATTGTCCGTGATCGGCGGATGCGGCGTGCGGAAGGCGGTGACGGTGACATCAGGCGTCTTCAGCACCACGCCGTCGTCGGTGATGTCCTTCGCGATTAGCAATTTGCGCGGGTCGGGCCGGCCTTCGTCCTCGATCCGGGTCTCGACATCGAACTTGTTCAGCTCCCAATATTCCTTGGTCATCGCCTCGATGCCCTTGGGACCGAACGAATGGATCGGCGTCGAGAGGCCGGCCGCCCAGGCGTTGTAGACCAGATTGCCGTATTCCAGATTGTGATCGGAATGGTGGTGGCTGACGAGAATGTACTTCACTGACGGGATCGGCACGCCGGCGCGGACCAGCTGGCGGCTGACGCCCATGCCGCAATCAATGACAAACGGTGTGTCGTTGACGACGACGAGGTTGGCGGGATTGGAGGCGCCATTGCCGACGCGCGGCCCGCCCTTGGTGCCGAGGAACACGATGCGGGTGAGCGGTTTTGCATCTTGCGCGCGCACGCCGGGCGCCGCGAGCACGGCGGCGCCGCCGAGCGCCAGTTTCAATGCATTGCGCCGATCGATCATCGGTTCCTCCCTGAAGTCTTTGAGGCGACCCTAGCCGCCGCGCAGGATGCCATCAAGCGCCGGCAGGCCGACGATGACGGCGGCGGCGATCAGCGCGTAGCAGATCGCGCGAAACACCTGCTCGCTCGCCTTGCCGAACAGCGAGGCGCCGAACCAAACGCCGATGCCATAAACCGGACCCACGATCAGCGAGAACTTGATCGATTCGATCGTGATCAGCCCGGTGAACCAGTAGCTCACCAGCGAGAAGAAATCCGAGGCCCCGAAGAACAGCACGATGTTGGCGCGCGAGATCACCGACGAGATCGGGCGGCCCAGCCAGTAGGCGACGATCGGTGGGCCGCCAGTCTGCGCGAGACCGCTACAGAAGCCGGAGAGGCCGCCGACGCCGATCGAAAGCGCGGCGTGATCCTTGCCGTGGTAGCGCCAGCCCGACAGCAGCAGCACCAGCAACGCTGCGACGAAACAGGAGATGATCCAGCGCGTGGTCACCGGCTCGAGCACGGTCAGGAAATAGGTGCCGATGGGCACGCCGACCAGCGCGCCGGCGACCATCACCGCGGTGGCCTTGCGGTCGGCGTGAGTCCAGGCGTTCGGCAGCAGCGGCGTGGCGGCCACGAAATCGATCACAAGCAGCAGCGCCGCCACCAGCCGCGGCGCAGCGACGCTGCTCGCGAGCGGCATGAAGATCAGCGCCGAGCCGAAGCCGGAGAAGCCGCGCGCCGTACCCGACACGAACGCGATCGCGCAGATTACGAGGGCGATGCTGCTCGACACGTCGGATGGGATGAGGCTGAAGGAGGTCATGCGGTGGGAATAACGTTCAACTAGCTAGGCGGCGAATGAACTGATGTCTTGATACAAAGCACTCGCAATTCAAACCCGTCATCCTGAGGCGCGAGCGGAGCGAGCCTCGAAGGATGAATCGGCCACAGACGGGGCCGTCGACCCTTCGAGACGGCCGCTACGCGGCCTCCTCAGGGTGACGGTGATGGATTCCCCGCAAGCGGCGAGTCTCAAGGCAGCCGCCGCGCCGGCGTCACGCCCGCAGCGTGCCGCCGGTCTTCTTGGTCACCTCGGTGACGACCTTGGCCGCGACAGCGTCGATCTCCTGGTCGGTCATCGTCTTCTCACGCGGCTGAATCGTCACCGCGATCGCGATCGATTTCTTGCCGGGATCGATGCCCTTGCCTTCATAGACGTCGAACACGGTGACATCCGTGATCAGCTTCTTGTCGACACCCTGCGCCGCGCGGACGATATCGCCGGCCTTGACGCCGCGATCGACGATGAAGGCGAAGTCGCGCGACACCGGCTGGAATGCCGATAGCTCCAGCACCGGCTTGGCGCGCGTCGCCCGCTGCTTGCCTTGCGGGATGCGCTCGAGGATCACCTCGAACACGATCATCGGGCCGTCGGCGCCGAGGGCCTCGGCCGCACGCGGGTGCAGCTCGCCGAAATATCCGAGCACGTTCTGCGGGCCGATCTGGATGGTGCCGGAACGTCCCGGATGCAGCCACGCCGGGCCGCCGGGAACGATCTGCAGCGCCTGCATCGGCGCGCCGGCCGCGGCCAGCACGGCGAAGGCGTCGGCCTTGGCATCCATTGCGTCCGCCGCAGCCGCGCCGGTCCAGTGCCGCCCGATTCCCTTCGACGAGGCATAGCCATGGCGCACGCCGGAAGCGGCCACCAGCTGGTCTTCCGGCTTGTCGCCGCGGAACACCTGGCCGACCTCGAACAGCGCGACATCGGGAGTGCCGCGGTTGATGTTGGCCTGAGTGGCGGCAACCAGGCCAGGCAGCAGGCTCGGCCGCATGTCGGAGAGATCGGCTGCGATCGGGTTGGCGAGCACGAGCTCGCTCTGGCCGCCGCCGAACAGCTTTGCCGCGTCATTGGTGATGAACGACCAGGTCACGGCCTCCACCATGCCGCGGACGCCGAGTGCGCGCTTGGCGCGGCGGGTGCGCAGCTGCATCGGCGTCAGCACCGGCTTGCGCGGCTCCTCGCCGCGATCGAACGGCGTCATCGGTACCTTGTCGACGCCGACGATGCGCACGATCTCCTCGACGATGTCGGCCTTGCCCTGCACGTCGGTGCGCCAGGATGGGATCGCGATCTTCACGACCGGGCCGTTGCCGGCCAGCATGAAGCCGAGCCGGGTCAGGATCAGCTTGACCTCGACCAGCGGCACCTCGATGCCGGCGAGCCGCTTCACCTCGGTGAGCGGGAAGTCGATGACGCGATCCTCGCCGAACTGCTTGCCGACCACGACGTTCTCGGACGGCGTGCCGCCGCAGAGATCCAGCACCAGCTTGGTCGCGAGCTCGAGCCCGGGCACCATGAAGGCCGGATCGACGCCGCGCTCGAATCGGTAGCGCGCATCCGAATTGATGCCGAGCTTGCGGCCGGTCTGCGCGATGTTGATCTCGTTCCACAGCGCCGATTCGATCAGCACATCGGTGGTGTTGTCGTCGCAGCCCGAGGCCTCGCCGCCCATGATGCCGGCGAGCGATTCGACGCCGTGCTCGTCCGCGATCACGCAGATGTTGCTGTCGAGCGTGTAGGTGCGGCCGTCGAGCGCAAGCAGCGTCTCGCCATCCTTGGCGCGGCGGACGGTGAGGTCGCCCTGCACCTTCTTGGCGTCGAACACGTGCAGCGGGCGGGCGCGGTCGTAGGTCATGAAGTTGGTGATGTCGACCAGCGCGTTGATCGGGCGCAGGCCGATCGAGGTCAGCCGCTTCTGCAGCCATTCCGGCGACGGACCGTTCTTGACGCCGCGTACCAGCCGCAGCGCGAAGCCCGGACACAGCGCGGCGTCTTCAACCTTGACCTGAACCGGGCAGGGGAATTCGCCCTTGATCGGCCTGATGCCGGGATCCTTGAATTTGCCCATGTCGGCTGCGGCGAGATCGCGCGCGATGCCGTGCACACCGGTGCAGTCCTGCCGGTTCGGCGTCAGATTGATCTCGATCGTGGGATCGCCGAGGCCGGCCCAGTCGGCATAGCCCTTGCCGAGCGGCGCGTCGGCCGGCAACTCCATGATGCCGTCGTGGTCTTCCGAGATCTGCAACTCGGCCGCCGAGCACAGCATGCCGCGGCTCTCGACGCCGCGGATCGTGCCGACGCCGAGCGTGATGTTCTTGCCGGGAATGTAGGTGCCAGGCGGCGAGAACACGCTGACCAGCCCGGCACGCGCGTTCGGCGCGCCGCACACCACCTGCACCGGCTCAGCCCCGTCGCCGGTATCGACCATGCAGACGCGCAGCCGGTCGGCGTTCGGATGCTGCTCGGCCGAGATCACGCGCGCGATCGTGAACGGCGCGAGCTGTTTCGCCTTGTCCTCGATGTTCTCGACCTCGAGCCCGATCATGGTGAGCTTGTCGGCGAGCTTGTCGAGCGGCTCGTCGGTCTCGAGATGTTCCTTCAGCCAGGAGAGGGTGAACTTCACGGCTGCATGCCTCGGTTCTTGTTGGTGTTGATTAGCGTGCTTGCGACGGCGGTATGGCTCCCTCCCCCCTCGCGGGGGAGGGTTGGGGAGAGGGGTACGCCGCTTGCTCGAAACGATGTTGTGCTGTGGCTAGCGTGAGCGACATCCAAGGAAAAAGGACTCGCGGAGATGTACAGGGCGACGACTGCGTTCAGTGCCCGCGGCCACCCCTCTCCCTGACCCTCCCCCGCAAGGGGGGAGGGAACGGAGAGCGTGTTCGCAATGTCGTTTGCGCTCACCGACATCACGTACTCAATCCCCCCGCGATGGTCGGGATGTCGAGCGGCTTGAAGCCGTAATGGTCGAGCCAGCGGATGTCGTTCTCGAACAACTGGCGGAGATCGGCGATGCCGTATTTCAGCATCGCGATGCGATCGATGCCCATGCCCCAGGCAAAACCCTGGTAGACGTCGGGATCGATGCCGCAGGCGCGCAGCACGTTCGGGTGCACCATGCCGCAGCCAAGGATCTCCATCCAGTCCTCGCCCTCGCCGAAGCGAATCTCGCCCTTGTCGCGGCGACACTGGATGTCGACCTCGAGCGACGGCTCGGTGAACGGGAAGAACGACGGCCGGAACCGCATGTTGATGTGGTCGACCTCGAAGAACGCCTTGCAGAACTCGTGCAGGATCCATTTGAGGTGGCCGAGATGCGAGGCCTTGTCGATCACGAGACCCTCGACCTGGTGGAATTGCGGCGTGTGCGTCGCATCGGAGTCGATGCGATAGGTGCGGCCCGGACAGATCACGCGGATCGGCGGTGTCTTACTCAGCATCGTGCGCACCTGCACCGGCGAGGTGTGGGTCCGCAGCAGCATGCGCGAGCCATCTTCCTTCGGGTTGAAGAAGAAGGTGTCGTGCATTTCGCGGGCGGGATGGCCTTCGGGGAAGTTCAACTTGGTGAAGTTGTAGTCGTCGGTCTCGATGTCGGGACCTTCGGCGACCGCAAAGCCCATGTCGGCGAAGATCGTGGTGAGCTCGTCCCAGACCTGGCTCAGCGGATGGATGCGGCCGGTCTCCGCCGGCGTCTCGCGCAGCGGCAGCGTGACATCGATGGTCTCCGCGGCGAGGCGTGCATCGAGCGCGGCCGCTTTCAGCACGTCGCGCCTGGCCGCGAGTGCCTGCGTCACCGCATCCTTCGCAAGGTTGATCTTGGCGCCTTCGGTCTTGCGCTCCTCCGGCGACATCTTGCCGAGGGTGGCGAGCAAGGCCGAGATCGAGCCCTTCTTGCCGAGCGCTGCGACGCGCACTGCCTCCAGGGCGGCCTCGTCACCGGCCGAGGCGATCTGGTCGAGGATGGATGTTTCGAGCGTTGCGAGGTCGGACACGGTCAATTCCTGCTTGAGCGGAGCATGATCTGGAGGGAAGAACCGGAAGCGGTCCGGGACCCGACTTGCGGACCATGCGGGAAAATTCGGCTGGGTTGTCGCCGCCCGAAGGCCGTAACGTCAAGCAAAAAGCCGGTCATTTCGGGCTTATGGCCGGCTGCATTGAACCCCCCGCGCTGGCCGCGCTACCCAAGGGGGAGTTCAAGGAGACCCACGCGATGTTGCTGCGATCCTGCCTGGCCGTGCCGGCGGTCCTGTTGATGCTCGGAACGGCGCAGGCCGCGACCGAGGAATGCCCCGCCAAATCGACCCAGATGGACGACATCATCGCGGAGCTCGAGAAGGCGCCGAGCTGCAACCGCGCGATGAAGGTCTTCGAGGCGTGCGAATATGGAGCCAGCGGGGACGTCCAGTTCGGCGAGGTGGTCGAGAAGAAATGCGAGGGGGACTTCCTGTCCGGCCTCGGAGCGTCGCAGAAGAAGGCCTATGCCGGCCAGCTCAGGCGCTGCGACCACAAATACGACAACGAAAGCGGCACCATGTACCGCTCGTTCACCGCGTTCTGCCGGGCGATCGTCGCCCAGCGCTATTCGCAGAAGGCGCTGAAAGCGGGCCTCAAGGCCCGCTAGAATCAGGCCGCCAGCGCCGCCTTGGCCTTCTCGGCGATCGCCTGGAACGCAACCGGCTCGTGGATCGCAAGATCCGACAGCACCTTGCGGTCGACCACGACGCCCGACTTGGACAGGCCGTTGATGAACACGCTGTAGGTCATGCCGAACGGACGGACCGCGGCGTTGATGCGCTGGATCCAGAGCGCGCGGAAGGTGCGCTTCTTGCGCTTGCGGTCGCGGAAGGCGTACTGGCCGGCCTTTTCGACGGCCTGCTTGGCGACGCGGATGGTGTTCTTGCGGCGGCCGTAATAGCCCTTGGCGGCCTTGTAGACTTTCTTGTGCTTGGCGTGAGCGGTCACACCGCGTTTGACGCGAGACATGACGGAAATCCTTGATCTGGAAGAGGTGACGGGGCGCCGCGCTGGCGCGGCGAGGGTTCAAGCGGATCGGAGCGATCAGGCGTTCGGCAAGAAGTACTTCTTGACGTTGTCGCCGTCGGTCTTGAACAGCACGCGGGTGCCGCGGAGCTGACGGATCTGCTTCTTCGTCCGCTTGATCATGCCGTGGCGCTTGCCGCGCTGGGCGTGCATCACTTTGCCAGTGGCAGTCACCTTGAAGCGCTTTTTAGCGCCCGACTTGGTCTTCAACTTGGGCATTTAGCTCTCCTGTCGCACAGCACGAAAATCGCCCCGAGAGGCGTCCGGCCGGCTAAAATGCTCGTTAGAGCGTTGAAAGTGCTAGGGTTTTTTCCGAATTGAAAGAACCTGCACTGGACGTCGCCACGGCAGCCCTTGATCAGCCGGGCGGCGAAGGCCCGGCTTATGACAGAGGATCGGCGGTTTTGCAACGTTTGAGACAGCCAAACGGGCGGGAACCGGGTAGCCCGGATGGAGCGAAGCGCAATCCGGGGCAGCTGTCGCCGCGGATCGACTTTCCCGGATTTCGCTGCGCTTCATCCGGGCTACGGGCTTCGAAATAGAAACGGCCCGCCAGGTCGCCTGACGGGCCGTTTCACAGAGCCTACAAACCAATTCGAACTAGCGCGGTGCCAGCACCATCACGACCTGGCGGCCTTCGAACTTCGCGTCCTGCTCGACCTTGGCGAACTCGGCCACGTCGGCCTTCACCTTGTCCAGCAGCTTGGTGCCGATCTCCTGGTGCGCCATCTCACGACCGCGGTAGCGCAAGGTGATCTTGACCTTGTCGCCTTCCTCGAAGAAGCGCTGCATCGCGCGCATCTTCACGTCATAGTCGTGATCGTCGATCATCGGGCGGAGCTTGATCTCCTTGATCTCGACGACCTTCTGCTTCTTGCGGGCCTCGGCGGCCTTCTTCTGCGCGGAATATTTGTACTTGCCGTAGTCCATGATCTTGCAGACCGGAGGACTGACATTCGGCGAAATCTCGACGAGGTCCATGCCGGCTTCCATGGCCATCTTGATGGCAACCATGGTCTCGACGGTGCCCTTGTTGACACCATCGGCATCGATCAGCTGGATCTGCGCGTTGCGAATCTCATCATTGGTGCGCGGCCCGTCTTTGGCGACTGTGGGCGGGGCTCTATTGGGACGGCGAATGGGTAACTCTCCAAAGTTGTGAAAGGGAAGGCGGATATTTTGAAGCAAGACGCTGCACCGGGCAAGCGAACTCGCTCCTTTAAGCGGCAAAACCGCCAATTGCGAGGCATTTTGGCCACGCCCGGCACATATAGCGGGTGCATGCGCTCCGCAAGGCGTCGCGTGCTGCCGTTGACCGCTGCCGCGCGACGATTGAAAACCAGATCTCTGACACGCGAGTGACCGAACCATGAGCCAAACCGCCGCAACCGGACAGGAACCCGCCTTCATCGAGGTCGGCGAGGGCAGTGCGGCGCGCCGGATCGCGGTGCGCGCCCGCGCCGGCCGCGGCCCGGGCAGCACAAATGGTGCGCCAGGCAGCACAAATGGTGCGCCGGGCCTATTCTGGCTCGGCGGCTTCAAGTCCGACATGTCCGGCACCAAGGCGATCGCGCTCGATGCATGGGCCGCCGAGCACGGCCGCAGCTCGGTCCGGTTCGACTATTCCGGCCACGGCGAATCCGGCGGCGAATTCGTCGACGGCACCATTGGCCGCTGGCTCGAGGAGAGTCTGGCTGTGTTCTCGCAGTTCTGCCGCGGGCCGCAGGTCGTGATCGGTTCCTCGATGGGCGGCTGGATGGCGCTGCTGCTGGCGCGCGAGATCGCAAGGCGCGGCAAGGAGAAGCTCGCCGGTCTGGTGCTGATCGCGCCGGCGCCCGATTTCACCGAGGAATTGATGTGGAAGGGCTTCTCGCCGGAGATCCGCGCCGAGATCGAGACCAAGGGCATGTGGCTCAGGCCGTCGGAATATGGCGACGGCTCGCCCTATCCGATCACCCGCAATTTGATCGCGGAGGGCCGCAACCACCTGCTGCTCGGAAGCCAAATCGATGTCGGCTGCCCGGTGCGCATCCTGCAAGGCGCGCTGGACCCCGACGTGCCGTGGAAGCACGCCTTCGCGCTGGTGCACCGGCTGCCCGCCGAGGACGTGGTGCTGACCATGATCCAGGACGGCGACCACCGCCTGTCGCGCCCGCAGGACATCGCGCGCATCATCGCGGCGGTGGCGGAGATCGGCTAAGCGCTTTCATCTTGCACGACGTCATCATCCGCGAAAGCGGATGATCCAGTACGCTGTGGCCTCTCGATCTAAGGCAACCGCTCTGGAATACTGGATGCCCCGCCTGCGCGGGGCATGACAGAGTGGCTGGGAGCAACGCCAATGGACACGACAACGATGCTGCGCGCGTTCTGCGACGCGGTCGAGCAGCGCAACGGCAAGGCCTTTGCCGATCTTTTCACCGAGGACGGCGTCTATCACGACGTGTTCTACGGCGCGTTCGCGGGCCATGCCAAAATCGCCGAGATGATCGACGACTGGTTCTACCGCACCGCGACCGATTTCCGCTGGGTGATGCACGATCCCGTCAGCGACGGCACGACGCTCTACGCGCGCTACACGTTCAGCTACCGCTCGATCCTGCCGGAAGCCAAGGGCGCACGGGCGATGTTCGAGGGTGTCGCGATCATGCGGCTGCGCGACGGCAAGATCATGGAGTATCACGAGGTCGCCAACACCGCGCCCGCCTTCGTCGACCTGAACTTCGCGCCGGAGCGGATTGCGAAGATCGTCGCCAAGCAGGGCGCAGCGCTGAGGGCACGGCCGGAGATGCAACGGCATTTGGCTTGAGCTGCGCGACGGACTTCTCTGTCGTCATTCCGGGATGCGCCGTCAGGCGCAGGCCCGGCATCCATCGGGCCGCAACGCTGGTAGAGGAATGGATTCCGGGCTCGCGCTGCGGGCGCCCCGGAATGACTACGGTGGGAATCTACGGCGGCGGCGGGTTGGTCATCGGCTTGCGCTGGGCGAGCGCCGCCACGGTCGACGTGCCGATCGGACCCTTCTCGTCATAGAGCCAGCATTCGCCGATCGCGATGCCGTCGGTGGCGTGGTGATTGACGACCTCGAAGCCGATCCAGTTGGTCACCGGCAAACGATGCAGATAGATCGTGACGTCGCTGTTGATGTAGCCGAGGCCCTGGTCGCCGGCGTTCGCGAAGGGGCTGGCGAAGTCAGCGCCGGTGGCGACATGGACGAACGGCGTCATCTTCACACCGGCGACGAGCTCGCGCACCTCGCTCATCCAGAGCCTCCGTTCGCCGAGCGAGCCCATATGGCCCGTGATCGGCCGCGTCTCCCATTTGCCGTTCATGCCGAGCCTCGGATCGGCCGGCTTCGGGATGTCAGCCGGCGCCGGCACCTGCCAGTTCGGCGGCGACCACACATTGCCGGGAGCATTTTCCGTCCTACGCAACAATTGGCAGGAGGCGCGCGCCATGATGGTGCCGCCGGAGACAAACTCGGCCTCGACCATCTTGATGCGCATGCCGTCGCGGACGAGCTTTGTCGTCACCTCGATCGGCGTCGTGATGTTGGGCAGCCGGAACATGTCGACGGTCAGTCGCGCGGGCACGAACTCGTCGGAGCCGTGGCGCTCCTCGATGACGAAGCCGAGCAGGCCGATCACGACACGGCCGTGCAGGGATTCCGGACTCCACGGTCCGTTGGCAACTGACGTCGGCATGAAGCCGTCGCCGTGCCGGGTGAAGAAGGGCTGGTTTGTCATGGCGTGCGACCATGACGGGAACGGGTTACGAAAATCAAGGGTTTCTCCCGTCATTGCGAGGAGCGAAAGCGACGAAGCAATCCATGCGTCCGCGTCCGCCGCGCGATGGATTGCTTCGCTTCGCTCGCAATGACGGGGATGGAGCGATGCGCACCGGCCACCGGTGACTGCATGCGTTCACACAACGTTGGCCGCGCGCCACTCCTGCTGCACGGTGATGTCGGGCTCACCGCCGGCCCGTGACGCCAGCGCTGCGAACGCGTCACGCGCGAGCAACTGCGCCAGCGCCCACACCGCGGCACCCCGCACCAGCGGACTGGCATCGTCGAGCAGGCGTCGCGCTTCGCCGGCAAGGTTGGGGTCGCCGGAGTTGCCGATCGCGATCAGCACATTGCGGATGAAGCGGTCGCGGCCGATGCGCTTGACCGGCGATTTCGTGAACAGCGCGCGAAACGCGGCATCGTCGAGCCGCACGAGATCGGCGAGCGCTGGTGCGCGCAACCCATCGCGCGCGGCAAGCTTCTGCTCGCGGCCTTGTTGCGCGAACTTGTTCCACGGGCACACCGCGAGGCAATCGTCGCAGCCATAGATGCGGTTGCCGATGGCCTTGCGGAATTCGTGCGGGATCGGGCCCTTGTTCTCGATCGTCAGATACGAGATGCAGCGCCGCGCATCGAGCCTGTAGGGGGCCGGAAACGCCGCGGTCGGGCAGATGTCCTGGCAGGCACGGCAGCTGCCGCAATGATCGGCTTCGCCTTCGTCACACGGCAGCTCGGTCGCGGAATAGATCGCGCCGAGGAACAGCCAGGAGCCGAATTCGCGCGACACCAGATTGGTGTGCTTGCCCTGCCAGCCGATCCCGGCGGCCTGCGCCAGCGGCTTCTCCATGACGGCGGCGGTGTCGACGAACACCTTCACCTCGTCGCCGGTCTCGGCGGCGAGCCAGCGCGCCAGAATCTTCAGCCGCTTCTTGATGACGTCGTGATAATCGTCGCCCTGCGCATAGACCGAGATCGCACCATGCGAGCGGCGCGCGAGAATATCGAGCGGATCATCAGCGGGCCCGTAATTGACGCCGAGCATGATGATCGAACGCACGCCGCCCCACAGCACGCGCGGGTCGGCGCGCCGTTCCGGATTGGCTGCGAGCCAGTCCATGTCGCCATGGCCGCCGGAGCCGAGGAATTCCAAAAAATATCTTCCGGCTGCACTGGTCGCATCAGGCGCGGTGAAGCCAATGGCATCGAAGCCCAGCGCATGTGCCTCGCGCCGAAGTGCCGCCTTGAGGTCGGGCGGAGAGAGCGTGACTGCCGGGTTCAGAAGTCGAGGTCCACATAGGTGCGCGACGCCGGCACCCCCGCCAGCCATTCGCTGAGCAGCGGGCGGAACGACGGGCGGGACTTCACCCGCGCGTACCACGCCTTTGCCGCGTCGTCCTCGCTCCATGGCACGTCGCCCAGATAGTCGATCGCCGAGAGATGCGCCGCGGCGGCGAGATCCGCGTAGGTCAGGCGGTCGCCGGCGAGATAGTTCCGCGTCTTCGCCAGCCAGCCGATATAGCTCAGATGATAGCGCACATTGACCTTGGCGGCGCGCATGATGTCGGGCGCCGGCGGGCCGCCGCCATTGTCCTCGCTCATGAAGCGCTTGTAGATCCGCTCGGTCACCAGCGGGTTGGAGGCTTCCTCGAAGAATTTCTCGTTGAACCACGCCATCAGCCGGCGCACCTCGACGCGCTCGGCCGACGAGGTCGGCAACAGCCGCCGCTCGCCGGCATCCAGCCCATGCGTCTCGTCGACATATTCGGCGATAACAGGCGCACCCGGAATCGGCGGAAAGCCCTCGGCGATCAGGACCGGCGTGGTGGCCGCCGGATTGAGCGCGAGGTACGCCTCGCGCCGCTCCCACACCCGTTCCTCCACCAGACGCAGATCGAGGCCGTACTCGCCGAGCACGAGGCGAATGAAGCGCGAATGCGGACAGAACGGATGGTGATACAGCGTGTACATGAGGCCCTTGGTAGATTCACGGCGATTAAGAAACCATCAACCTGTGCGGTCCGGACCTGTGCCTTGGCCAGACCGGCTCCGGTCGTCTCTATGTCGCGTCAGCACACGAACCGGTAGCCACCCCCGCAGATGGTGCGGGTCACAAAAACGCTATAGCTCAGCAAATCGGCCGGGTAACCCATTGTTTGACGATTTTTTGCGATTGCGGCCAATGTGCGAATAAGCGAGAAGAATCCCGTTTTCCACACAGGACAGGCCACATCATGATGACGGATATGCTGCGGGCGGTGATTCTCGGCATCGTGGAGGGCGTCACCGAGTTCCTGCCGGTCTCGTCCACGGGCCACCTGCTGCTCGCAGAACGTTTCTTCAATCTCGGCGAAGGCAATTTCTGGAAGAGCTTCGCGATCCTGATTCAGCTCGGCGCGATTCTGGCGATCCTCGTGCTCTACTTCACCAAACTGTGGCGCGTCGCGCTCGGCATGTTCTCCAATCCCGACGACCGCCGCTTCGTGATCGGCGTGCTGGTGGCGTTCCTGCCGGCGGTCGTGATCGGCCTGATCGCCGGCAAGTACATCAAGGAATTCCTGTTCAATCCGTGGGTGGTCTGTTTCACGCTGATCGTCGGCGGCGCCGTGCTGCTCTGGGTCGATCAGCTCGACCTCAAGATCTATGAGGACGATGCGACTCGGTTCCCGCTGCTGATGTATTTCTGGATCGGCGTTGCGCAGTGTCTGGCGATGATCCCCGGCGTGTCGCGCTCCGGCGCCAGCATCGTCGCTGCAATGCTGCTCGGCGCCGACAAGCGCTCGGCCGCCGAGTTCTCGTTCTTCCTTGCGATCCCGACCATGGTCGGTGCGTTCGCCTATGATTTCTACAAGAACCGCGGCGACTTCACCTCCGACAATCTCAGCGTGATCGCGGTCGGCTTCGTGGTGTCGTTCATCACCGCGATGATCGTGGTGCGGGCATTCCTGAATTTCGTCACCCGGCGCGGCTTCTCCTTCTTTGCCTGGTGGCGCGTGATCGTCGGCACGCTCGGCCTGATCGCGCTGGCGATGGGACGGTAAAGACTCCCACAGGCACCATCCATCACCGTCACCCTGATGAGGCCGCAAAGCGGCCGTCTCGAAGGGTCGACGGCCCGACTGTGGCCGATTCATCCTTCGGGGCTTGCCCAGCGGCGCAATTGCGCCGCAAGGGTCGCACCTCAGAGGGTGTGATTTTTTTGGGGTTTCAGCGAGCATTATAGCCGAAAGCCGGCGCGGTGTGATTCTCTGGCGATGATGGATTCGCGGGAGGTGATGTTGGCTGCCGATGAGTTGTTTGGGGACCTGCCGGAGCAGGCGAAGCCATCAGTCGAAGCGGGCTTGCCCGGCGCTCCGCGGCTGCGTGAGCCCCAGCGCGACCAGATTGCGCTGCGAGCGGTTGATATTGAGAGCCTGATCGGGGAAGACCATCCGGTGCGGCTGATCTGGTCTTATGTCGAAGAGCTTGATCTGAGTGAGTTGGAGGACCGGATCAAGGCTCGCGGCGATCGTCCCGGTCACCCCGCGACCTCGCCCCGGCTTTTGCTGGCGCTGTGGCTCTATGCCGCCAGCGAAGGCGTTGGCAGCGCGCGGGCGTTGGAGCGGCTGTGCGAGAGCCACGATGCCTATCGCTGGCTGTGCGGCGGGGTGTCGGTGAACTATCACCTGCTGGCGGACTTCCGGGTCGGCAACGCCGATCTGCTTGACCGACTGCTCAGTGAGCATCTGGCAGCGTTGGCAAAGGCCGGTCTCGTCGATCTGGAGACCTTGGCGCAGGATGGCATGCGGGTCCGGGCCAGCGCCGGGGCCGCCTCGTTCCGGCGCGAGGCGACGCTGGATAAGCATTTGGCGCAGGCTGAGGCCGTGGTGGAAGACCTCAAGCGCGAGGTCGACACACGCTCGGACGCCAGCAATAAGCGTGCCCGGGCAGCCAAGGAGCGGGCCGCGCGGGAACGCAGCGCGCGGGTGAAGGCGGCGCAGACGGCGCTCGCCGAGATCAAGCAGCAGCGCAAGGAGCGCGAAGAAAGTCGCGGCAACGGCAAGACGCCGAAGGAGCCGCGGGCCTCCACGACGGACGCCTATGCACGGGTCATGAAGATGGCGAACGGCGGCTTCCGCCCCGCCTACAACGTGCAGGTGACGAGCGTGGCCGGGGAGCAGATCGTCGTCGACACCAGAATTTGCAACATCGGATCCGATCGCGGCCTGATGCGTCCCATGCTGGAGCGGCAGCGTGCGCGGCCCGGAGGGTTGCCCAAGGACCATCTCGTCGATGGCGGCTTTGGCAGTGCCGAGGACATCGAATGGGCCTATGCCGAGGGCATCGATATCTTTTGTCCGCCCACTCAATCCAAGCACGGTACCGATCCCTATCTACCGCGGCGCGGCGACGGTCCGGGGGTGTTGGCCTGGCGTGCGCGAATGGCGAGCAAAGAGGGCAAGGCCCGATACAGGTCCCGGTCGATCTGCGAGTGCATCCATGCCCGCTGGCGCAATTGGGACCTGCGGCAATTGACCGTGCGCGGCATCGAAAAGGTCCGTGCCGTCGTGCTCTGGTACGCCCTCGTCAACAACATCCTGCAAGGCAACCGCCTCTCCAGAGCCTAAACAACGGGTCATCGCCGAACTCGAACTCAAACCTGCCAATTGCTGCGACGAACAGCCGCCAAAAACTCCGCAGGAGCCGAATCCGTCACAAGCTCTCAGGATGACGGCGAGGGTTTGGGGCGGGCCCCTACGCGCTCTTCTTCTGGAACTGGCCGGTCGCGCGGAAGCGCCAGAGATATTGCGGGGCGACCGCTTCCATCGAATCCGGCGTGATGCCGAGCCCGGCAAATGTGAGCCCGGCGGCCTTGGCGGTGTCTGACACCACATTGTCCGACCGCAGCATCGCGACCTGGTCCGGCGTCAGCGTGAACGGGCCGGGCGCGAATTGCAGGACATAGGATTGCAGCCTGGCGAGGCCGAACGGCAGCGGCGCCAGCATGCGGTCGCGCTGGGTGATCTGGAGGATGATCTCCATCACCTCGCGCATGGTCAGCACTTCCGGCCCGCCGAGCTCGTAAGTGGCGCCGCCCTTCGCCTTGCCGTCCACGGCATCGGCCACCGCGTCGGCGACATCGGCGACATAGGCCGGCTGCAACTTGTTGGCCCCGCCGCCGACCAGCGGCAGCACCGGCGACATCCGGGCCAGCGCCGCAAAGCGGTTGGTGAACTGATCCTCGGGCCCGAACATCAGCGACGGCCGCATGATGGTGGCCTGTGGTGCGGCCGCCAGCACCGCCTGCTCGCCTTCCGCCTTGGCGCGGTAATAGCCGGAGGCCGAGTCCTTATCGGCGCCGATGGCGGAAACATGGACTATCCGGGCTCCGGCAGCGGCCGACGCCTGGGCGATTGCCTCGGCGCCCTTCACCTGCACGGCATCAAAGCTCTGTCCGCCGCCCTCGGCCAGGATGCCGACCAGATTGATGGCGATGTGCGAATCACGCAACGCCGCCTCGACCGAGGCCGGGTAGCGCACATTGGCCTGGACGGCATGAATCTGCCCGACGCGGCCGAGCGGCTGCAGATGGAACGCCAGTTCAGGCCGCCGCACCGCGACTCGCACGCGGTAATCGCGCTTGCAGAGCGCTCGGACCACGTTCCGTCCCAGAAAACCCGATCCGCCGAAGACCGTGACGAGCGTTTCCAGGTTCGATGCCATGAGGTCCATTCCTGCCGGATTCGAGAGCGATTGAGCGCATTTAGCGCCTCTCGCGATACGCCATCAGCCCAATCCTGTACAGGCTATTTGAATTTTCGATCGCGAATTTGACAAGCGCGTAACCGATCCTTACTAAGCCGCTCCACATGCCCAGGTGGCGGAATTGGTAGACGCGCTGGCTTCAGGTGCCAGTGGCTTAACGGCCGTGAAGGTTCGAGTCCTTTCCTGGGCACCACCCACTTTTTAAGCGATTGAAATCGCTCAGCATCCGGAGGGTGGGTGCGACGAGGCCGTGACCCGCTGAGGATGCGGTGGCAGAGTACGCCGACGCCGGGCCGAGCTTGCCTCACACCACCCGCCGCCCAGCCCGCCGCGCGATCGGCTTCTGCACAAAATACATCGCGATCATCGAGATCATCGAGCTCGCCACGACGACGTAGCCGATCCGGTCGAAATGCAGCAGCGAGCCGTCCGCATTCTCGGCGACGATCGCGGCTGCGACCACCGAGCCCAGCCCGCCCGAGAGCTGCTGCACCGAGGCCGAGACCGCGCTGAACGCGCCGCGCTGGCTGGCGTCGGGGATCGCCGACATCAGCGCCTGCGACGGGATCATGCGCGAGAAGATGCCGACGAACATCAGCACGTTGACGATGATCGCGGTCAGCAGCGAGACGTGGCCGAGATGAGTGTAGATCAGCACCATGATCGCCGACACCACGCAGCCGAAGATGAAGGTCGGATATTTGCCGAATGCATCGCTGGCGCGGCCGACCAGCGGTCCCATCAGGATGCTGAACAGGCCGGAGACCAGATAGATCGTCGGCAGATGGACGATGTCGATGCCGAGATTATGCACGGTGAAGGCGCTGCCGAACGGCATCAGCATGAAGCCGCCGGTCGCCAGCAGCGTCGTCACCAGGAAGGCCAGCGTGTAGCGCGGCTGCGTCACGGTCGCGAACAAATGCTGGAACGGGTTGCGGTCGTGCTGCAGCTTGAGATGGCCGTCGACCGGCTCCATGAACAACGCGATGGTGGCGATCGCAGCGATCGACAGGCCGACGATGGCGACGAAGCAGACGTGCCAGTTCCAGTGATTGGCGAGGAAGAGTCCGGCCGGCACGCCGAGCACCTGGCTTGCGGCAAATGCGGTCTGGATGAAGCCCATCACCCGGCCGCGCAGCTGCAGCGGAAACAGGTCGGTGACGATGGCGAGCACCACGGAGCCGATCACGCCGCCGAACAGACCGGTAACGATGCGGCCGAGCAGCAGCACGTGGAAGTTCTGCGCCAGCGCGCACAGCACGGTGCCGAAGGTGAAGCCAACATAGAAGAACAGCAGGAGCCGCTTGCGGTCGAAGCGATCGGCAAAGCCGGCGGCGAGGATGCCGGAGATGCCGGCCGCGAAGGCGTAGGCCGACACCGCGACGCCGAACTGCCCGGCGGTGATGTTGAGCGACGGCATCAGGATGGCGCCGAGCGGCGACATGATGATGAAGTCGAGGATCAGGGTGAATTGCGTGAAGGCGAGCAGCGCGATCAGGAACGTTTGATAGCGCGAAAAGCCGCGCTCCTGCTGGTCGTCATCGATCGGCGCGGCGATGGTCTGTTCCGACATGAGGCTCATTTCTGAAGATGAGTAGGACGTGCGAGCGGCTGGCCACAGATAGGGCGCCGCTCGTGGATTTCATCGGCGCGGATACGCAAAAAATGCGCGGAAGTGCGATCAAGAACCGCGAGATTTCCGCTTCTTCATATGGGTGTTGCCGGGCCTCGGGTCATCCCGGCGCCTATCGTTTGAATTGCAGCGTGATCCAAATGCAACAGGGTCGGCGCGATGCTGGGCAGCCGTGTCGGGATATGGCAAGAGCAGGGAGTAACGCCCGGCTGAGCCGCCCGGCAACTGCCTATCCGCTCGCATCCGGGGCGTTTGGGGCAGAGCGTTTTCGAGCGAAGCGGATACCGGTTCGCGTAAAGAAAACGCGTCAAAACAAGAGTCTAGAGCTCCGTTCCGATTTCATCGGAACGGAAAAGGCTCTAGTGTCGCCTGTCGAATCGAACCGAGACCCGAGGCCTTGATACATGACCATCCGCCTGCATCGCGGCGACCTGCCCGATCTCACGCGCTACACCGATTCCGTTGCGATCGACACCGAGACCATGGGGCTGCATCCGCATCGTGACCGGCTCTGCGTGGTGCAGATGTCGAACGGCGACGGCACCGCCGACGTGATCCAGATTCCGAACGGCCACACCGATGCGCCGAACCTGAAGGCGCTGCTCGCCAATCCCAAGATCACCAAGATCTTCCATTTCGCGCGGTTCGATGTCGCGGTGCTCTACAACACCTTCGGCGTGATGCCGACGCCGGTCTATTGCACCAAGATCGCCTCGCGGCTGTCGCGCACCTACACCGACCGCCACGGCCTGAAGGATCTGGTGCGCGAGGTGCTCAACGTCGAGCTGTCGAAGCAGCAGCAGTCGAGCGACTGGGGCGCGCAGAGCCTCAGCGAAGCCCAGCTCGCCTACGCCGCGTCCGACGTGCTGCATCTGCATGCGCTGCGCGACAGATTGAATGCGATGCTCGCGCGCGAAGGACGCACCGACCTCGCTCAGGCCTGCTTCGATTTCCTTCCCGCCCGCGCCAGGCTCGATCTCGATGGCTGGGAGGCCGAGGACATCTTCGCTCATTCATGAATTCGCCGTTCATGATGGGCGTCGAATTCGTCGCGGCAGGGGCCGTTCCGCCCCGTTTCGGCCAAACTGTTCACGCGTGGTCTCCTTGCGGGGGCGCGACGCGAGGTCCGGGCTGCATGATTGGGCGGCTCCGGCTAGAATAGGGGCAATTTCGTGCCTCTGGAGCTCAGGTGAATTCGGTTCAGAATCCAGCCTATGTGACTGGCCTCGAGGCGCGCTTTGCTGCCGCCGCGCGGCACAGCCGCATGGTGCGGATACTGCGCGTCGCGGTGCCCGCTGTGGTCGGGCTGTCGATGGCCTCGATCATCTTCGTCTCGGTCTACAATCCGTTCCGCGAACTGATCCCCAAGCTGCCGGTCGAGATGGACAACCTCGTGGTGTCGGGCACCAAGATCACGATGGAATCGCCGCACATCGCCGGCTTCTCGGCCGACGGGCGGCCCTACGAGATGTGGGCCAAGGCGGCGATCCAGGACGTCACCGATCCCGACCATGTCGAGCTGAAGACGATCCGCGCCAAGGTCGCGCAGCAGGACGAGTCGACCGTAACGATGGATGCGCGCACCGGCTTCTTCGACAACAAGAAGCAACTGCTCGATCTGCGCCAGGATGTCTTCCTGCAATCCTCCACCGGCTATGAAGCGAAGCTGACTCAAGCTTTCGTCGACATCAACAAGGGCAACGTGTCGTCGGACGAGCACGTCGACGTCAAGCTGCTCCAGGGCACGCTGACATCGGACCGGCTCAGGATCTACAACAGCGGCGAGCTCGTGCGTTTCGAAGGCAATGTCGTGATGTATCTCGACAAGCTCGGCGACAACAATCCGAGCCCGCAAGCCGAGCCCGCACCGCCTCCTCCTCCGGCGCCGCCGAAGGCGCGCAAATCCGCCAACCCGAAATGATTTTGATGATGAGACGTTTTCCGTACGGCACGGCAATTGCGACTTTCCTGCTTGCGCTGCTCGCGAGCGGCGCGGCCTTCGCGCAAGGCTCGATGAGCGGCGTTCCCAACGCCATGCAGGGCTTTTCGCAGAACCGCGATCAGCCGATCCAGATCGAGGCGGCTGCGCTCGAAATGCGCGACAAGAAGAAGGAGGCGACCTTCTCCGGCAATGTGAAGGTCGTGCAGGGCGACACCACCATGACCTCGAAGATCCTGGTCGTGTTCTACGAGGATAAGTCGACCCAGACGCCGGCGCCCGCGCCGGCCGGCACCAAGGCCGCGGCCGCCAAGGGGGGTGCCGCGCCGATGCAGTCGGCGACGCCCGGGCCCGGCGGCGCGTCCTCGATCAAGCGGCTCGAGGCGAAAGGCAATGTCGTCGTCACCCAGAAGGACCAGGTCGTCACCGGCGAGACCGCGATCTTCGACACCAAGACCAATCTGATCACCATGCTCGGCGGCGGCGGCGGCGGCGGCCAGGTGGTGCTGACCCAGTGCCAGAACGTGCTGCGCGGCGATCGTCTGCTGGTCGACATGACCACCGGCGTCTCGCGGGTGGAATCCGACAGCGGCAAGGTGCAGGGCCTGTTCAATCAGAGCGCCAAGGGCGGCTGCGGAACGCCGGCCGCCCCCGGCGCAGCCCCGGCGCCGTCGCCGCTTCAACTGATTCCCGGCAGCAAACCGAAATAGCCGACTGGTGGTGCGCGGATGGCCATCAGAGTTGCTGGCGGCGCGCCGGCTGCGGCCAGCCCGTAAGCCCCCCGTCAGCTTTGGCCAAGCCACCAAAAGCAAGATAGATCAATGCATTAGATAATATTTTGCAGCCGCGAGGTTGAAGCGCGCGGGGTGAGGCTGTATCTACTGCTGCGGCCCGGCCGAACGATGCGCCTTGAGGGGGAGTCTTGTCGGCCGGAGGGGCATCCATTCATTCAAGGCGCGGGCGATCGCGCTTTGCCGTGTTGTTTGAGCATGATCTCCGCCGCAAACGCGTCCGCTTTTGTTGCGCAGGGAAGGCCGGTGTTCAGTTTTCCGGCTCATGCTTGCGCCTTCGCATGCGAATCGATTGGTCCGCAGGCAAAAGTCGCGGGATCCGTGAAAGGCTGAAGCGAAGCGGGGATGGTGGATTTTCTCGGCATGTTCCGGCGGCGCCCTGCGAAACGCAGTTCCGGATTTGCGCGCGCGCATGACGACATCACGGCGCTCGGCGACCAGTTCGGCGAGATGCTGACGTCTCCGGTGCGCGACGCACCGCCGATGGCGCGCGCCGCCTCGGCGCCCGCAGTCGAGCTGCGAGCCCAACCGGCCGCAGCGCCCGCACCGGCGCGTGCGCGGCCCGCCCGCAACAACGCCACGGCGGCGCCCCAGCTGATCAAGCGGCCGGGCTATCTGGCTGTGCATAGCGTGGAAAAGAGTTTTGGCAGCCGCCAGGTCGTGCGCGGCGTCAGCATCTATGTACGCCGCGGCGAGGCGGTCGGCCTGCTCGGGCCCAACGGCGCCGGCAAGACCACCGTGTTCTACATGATCACCGGCCTGATCAAGGCCGATCGCGGCGCGATCGAGCTCGACGGCCACGACGTCACCAAGCTGCCGATGTACCAGCGCGCACGCCTCGGCATCGGCTATCTGCCGCAGGAAGCCTCGATCTTCCGCGGCCTGTCGGTGGAACAAAACATCCGCGCCGTGCTCGAAGTCGTCGAGCCTTCGAAGAAGAAGCGCGAGCACGAGTTGGATTCGCTGCTCGACGAGTTCAACATCACGCGGCTGCGCAAAAGCCCGTCGATCGCGCTGTCCGGCGGCGAGCGCCGCCGCGTTGAAATCGCGCGCGCGCTGGCGACGCGGCCCAATTACATGCTGCTCGACGAACCGTTCGCCGGCATCGACCCGATCGCGGTCGGCGACATCCAGGACCTGGTCCGCCATCTCACCAACCGCGGCATCGGCGTGCTCATCACCGACCACAATGTCCGCGAGACGCTCGGCCTGACCGACCGCGCCTACATCGTCTATGCCGGTGAGATCTTGACTGAGGGCAGCCCGGAGGAGATCGTTAACGATCCGGATGTACGCCGGCTTTACCTTGGCGAGGAATTCCGCCTGTAGCGCATGATCCGCCAAAGTGTGAAGCGGTGTGGCGACAAGATCATGCGCAAATTAGAGAATCTGACGCGCGATCGGACGCAAAACCGGACGTCCACTTTTGCTGATCGCGCTTACCCCAAAAATTGCATCCGTCAAGCCGTGTACAAGCTTCACGGACTAAGATAAGCAAGAATCGAGCCAACTTTCAGGGTCGATCTTGCCTCCATGGCGCTGACGCAAAGACTAGAGTTCCGCCAGTCGCAGTCGCTGGTGATGACGCCGCAGCTGATGCAGGCGATCAAGCTGCTGCAACTGTCGAACCTGGATCTGTCGACCTTCGTCGAGGAAGAGCTGGAGCGTAACCCGCTGCTGGAGCGGGCGACGGACGGGCCGGAACCCCCGGTGGCGGGCGAGCCGACCATGGAGCGGGCGGACTACGACGATTCCGACGGTTCGAGCAGCTACGGGGATGAGGGCGACTCGTCCGACATGGCCGCGGGTTCCGGTGGCGAGGCCGCTTTCGAACCCGGCCAGGAGGAATGGCTGAACCGCGACCTCGGCACCCGCGCCGAGATCGAGCAGACGCTCGATACCGGTCTCGACAACGTGTTCTCCGAGGAGCCGGCGGAAGCCGCCGCGCGCGCCGCGCAGGACGCGCCGCCGTCGGTCTATACCGAATGGGGCGGAGGCGCCTCCAGCGACGACGAGTACAATCTCGAAGCCTTCGTGGCCGCCGAGCTGACGCTCGCCGATCACCTCGCCGAACAGCTCGCGGTGGCGTTCTCGGCGCCGGCGCAACGCATGATCGGGCAGTACCTGATCGACCTGGTCGACGACGCCGGCTATCTGCCGGCCGACCTCGGCCAGGCTGCCGAGCGGCTCGGCGCATCGCAGGAAGCGGTCGACGAGGTCGTCGCGGTGCTGCAGAAATTCGATCCGCCGGGCGTGTGCGCCCGTAACCTGAGCGAGTGCCTGGCGATCCAGCTGCGCGAGCTCGATCGCTACGATCCGGCAATGCAGGCGCTGGTCGAGCATCTCGACCTGCTCGCCAAGCGCGACATCGCGGCCTTGCGAAAGCTCTGCGGCGTCGACGATGAAGACATCACCGACATGATCGCGGAGATCCGCCGGCTCGATCCGAAGCCCGGGCTGAAGTTCGGCACCTCGCGGACGCAGACCATGGTGCCTGACGTCTATGTGCGTCCGGGTCCCGATGGCGGCTGGCATGTCGAGCTCAACAGCGACACTCTGCCGCGCGTGCTGGTCAACCAGACCTATTACTCTGAGCTGTCGAAGACGATCCGCAAGGACGGTGACAAGTCGTACTTCACCGACTGCCTGCAGAACGCGACCTGGCTGGTCCGCGCGCTCGATCAGCGCGCCCGCACCATCCTCAAAGTCGCGACCGAGATCGTCCGCCAGCAGGACGGCTTCTTCACCTATGGCGTCGCGCATCTGCGGCCGCTCAATCTGAAAGCGGTCGCGGACGCGATCCAGATGCATGAATCGACGGTGTCGCGCGTCACCGCCAACAAATACATGGCGACCAATCGCGGCAGTTTTGAATTGAAGTATTTTTTCACCGCGTCGATCGCGTCCGCCGACGGCGGCGAAGCGCATTCGGCCGAAGCGGTGCGTCACCACATCAAGCAGTTGATCGACGGCGAGGCGCCGTCAGCGATCCTGTCCGACGACACGATCGTGGAACGTTTGCGGGCCTCGGGCATTGATATTGCCCGCCGCACCGTCGCGAAATATCGCGAGGCGATGCGGATACCATCCTCGGTGCAGCGCCGCCGTGACAAACAGAGCATGCTTGGTAATGCCCTTTCGGCCCCTGCCTCCTCATCCGACCGGTCGCGCGATACAGCCCCCGTTTAGGTTACTTCTTGAGCATGCCCCCGTCCGAGTACGGAGCGGCCCATGCGCTCGTTGCGTTCGCGCCAAATCGGGATAGTCTCAATCTCCAGGTGAAGCGTCGTCCAGAGAGGGAGGTTACCGGAAGCCCAGCAAGCATCATGCTCCAGCAAGAGTGATCGAGGCATCCAGCAATCGAGGCATCAAATGACCCTTCGTATCTCGGGAAAGAGCATCAGCATCGGCGAGGCGCTTCGCGCGCGCGTCAGCGAGCGCACCGACGAGGTCCTGCGAAAGTATTTTGATGGCAACTATTCCGGTCACATCACCCTGAGCAAGGATGGCTTCGGCTTCCGCACCGACTGCGCGCTGCATCTGGATTCCGGCATCACGCTGGAAGCCGAATCCAACGCCGCCGACGCCTATGCCAGCGCCGATGCCGCGCTCCTGATGATCGAGAAGCGTCTGCGCCGCTACAAGAGCCGGCTCAAGGACCGCTCCGCGCGCAAGGCCTACGCCGCGACCGCCGCACTTGCCGAGTTGAACGGCGCAGGTCTCGACGCGCCGAGCTACGTGATCGAGGCGCCCGAGAACGAGGACGAGGTCACCGAATACAGCCCCGTGATCATTGCCGAGGCAACCACCGCGCTGAAGCGGCTGTCGGTCAGCGAAGCCGTGATGGAGCTCGACCTGACCGGCGCCTCCTGCCTGGTGTTCCAGCACGGCGGCAGTGGCCGGTTGAACATCATATACCGCCGTACGGACGGCAATGTCGGCTGGGTCGATCCGCCCGCGGTGAGCCCCTGAGGATAGTTGGCCGATGGCATTGACGTCCGAAGCCAGCCCTGCTTATGGTCCGCCGCCTCCAGGAATAAGGGGGCGGAACAGGGTTCGCAGGTGTTGGCACCGCCGATACGTTGGAGTAGAAGCCCTGCCAGCTGGACCCGGGCTAAGCCCGCATCCCACCTCAACTTCTTGACGCCGCCGCTGTAAAGCCCATTTCGCAACCTGACGGTTCATTCACCTCGGAACGTCCCAATGCCGATTACCGATTTGGTCGCACCCGAGGCGATACTTCCGGCTTTGAAAGTCATCAGCAAGAAGCAGGCGCTGCAGGAACTCGCCGCGCGTGCATCGGCGTTGACCGGGCAGAACGAGCGTGCCGTTTTTGAAGTGCTGCTGCAGCGCGAGAAGCTCGGCACCACGGCGGTCGGCTACGGCGTTGCGATTCCGCACGGCAAGCTGCCGAAGCTCGAGAAGCTGTTCGGCTTCTTCGCCCGCCTCGAGCGCCCGATCGATTTCGAGGCGATGGACGGCCAGCCGGTCGATCTGATCTTCCTGCTGCTGGCGCCTGAAGGCGCCGGCGCCGACCACCTCAAGGCACTGGCGCGCATCGCCCGCTTGCTGCGCGACCAGGACGTCGCCAAGAAGCTGCGCGCCTCACGCGACGCCCAGGCGATCTACTCGGTGCTCGCACTGCCGCCGGCGAGCGCGGCGTAATCATCCCCGTCAGCGAATTCGTTCGCGCTGCTGTCACCAGAGCATAGCCGATGCGTGACGTGATGACGTTCGCCAATGCGTTGTTGATGTTTGAATTCCCGTAGCCCGGATGGAGCCAACGGGTCGCGCGAACGCGCGCCCGATGACAGGCTCCGCGCAATCCGGGAAAGTCTCGCCGCCGGCACAAATCCCCGCTGCGCTTCATCCGGGCTACGAAGCTGTGTACGTCGCAACGTCTCAGCAGATCGTCGGCAGCAGACGGCGGACTTCGTCGAGCAGGTCCGGAACGGCTTTTTTGTCGTCTGCGAGATGCCTGAGCAGCGCGCTCTGGAACAGGCCGTCGAACAGCGCGTAGAGCGCCGCCGGTGACGATGCCGGGCGTTTGTTGCCGAGCTCGGCATAGCGCGTGGCGATGCGCCAGATCATCGCTTCCAGGCTCTTGTCGATCTCCAGCACATCCTTGCGAAATGCCGGTTCGAACATCGCCTGCGAGCGCAGATCGTACCAGAGTCGATGCATGCGCGCTTCATTCTCGAGCGTCGCTGCGAGCTTGGCGAGGAAGCCTTCGGTCAATTCGTCGCGGCTCTGTGCCGTCGTCACCACCTCGTCATAGCGCGTCACGCATTTCGCCTTGTAGTGACGCACGCAGCAGCAGATCAGATCGAGCTTGTCGCTGAAGTAGTAGTGAAACACGCCGTGCGTGAAGGCGGAGTTCTGCGCGATCTCGCGCAGGCTGGTGCGCGCGAAGCCGAGTTCGCCGAGCGTCTCAAGCGCGGCCTCCGCAAGTTCGATGCGCCGTGCGTTGAACTTTTCGTCGCGCAGCGTCTCGGCCGCTACGGCAACACGCTGGGCCGCTCCTGTCGCTTGCCGCGCCATCCGGTGCCTTTCCTCTTCTTCCTTTCAGCAGCTTATACCGCGGCAACCGCGGCGCGCTCCATCTCTTCACAGCATCCTCTTTGACACTTGTCAAATTCAGGCTTGACAAGCGTCAAGTTCCTGGACGAGGGTTGGGTCAATAATTCGGACAACCGTCAAGACGGCTGACCAATCGACAAAACAGGAGGAAATGCACCGCGGGGCGCCAAGGCTGCGCCCCGCCGCCGCCGGCCGCGACCACCAATGCGCTCCAAATGCGCGAAGCGCCCCGGCCCGCGCTGCCCCCGTCCGCAGCACCATCAATCAGCAAGCAAAGGGAGGACTACGTCATGAGTGGGAAGAGCCTCGAAGGCAGGAAAGCCCTGGTGACCGGCGGCGCCCGGGGGATTGGCGCTGCGATCGCACAGGCGCTGGCGCGCTCCGGCGCCGCGGTCATGATCGGCGATATTCTCGAAAGCGTCGGCAAAGACACCGCCGGCGAGATCGCCAGGGCCGGCGTGAAGACCGGCTTTGCCAAGCTCGACGTCACCGACGATGCGCAATGGGAGCGGGCCGCCGCCGCGACGGTCGAGACGCTGGGCGGCTTCGACATCCTGATCAACAATGCCGGCATCGAGATCACCTCGCTGGTCGCCGACATCAAGGCCGAGGACGCGCGGCGGATGTGCGACGTCAACATCGTCGGCACCGTGCTCGGCATGAAGTACGCCTTCCGCGCGATGCGGCCGGGTGGCGCCGCAGGCAAGGGTGGCGCCGTGGTCAACATTGCCTCGGTTGCCGCGACGATCGCCTTCCCGAGCATCGCCGTCTATTCCGGCACCAAATCCGCGGTCGATCGCATGACCCGGGTCGGCGCGATGGAAGCCGGCAAGCTCGGCTACGGCGTGCGCGTCAATTGCATCTATCCCGGCCTGATCCCGACCGACATGGGCCTGCAGCTCGCCAACGACATCGTGAAGATCGGCCTCGCGCCCGACGTCAACGCCGCGGTCGGCTCGGTGGTCGAGCAGACGCCGCTCGGCAAGCTCGCGGAGGTCACCGACATCGCCGACGCCGCGGTGTTCCTGTGCTCGAACGATGCCCGCTTCATCACCGGCATCGGCCTGCCGGTCGACGGCGGCATGGGCATGTAGCAACAAGCCGACAACAGGCATTTCGGAGGAACGCAATGAGCGAGAAGAAGCCCGTCATCGTCTATGGCGCATCCGGCTACACCGGCCGGCTGGTCTGCGAATATCTGCGCGAATACAACATCCCCTTCATTGCCGCCGGCCGCAGCGCCGACAAGCTCAACGCCGCGATGAAATCGAACGTGGCCGGCATCGAGACGGCCGACTACGAAGTGGTGACGGTGCCGCACACCGCGAGCGCGCTGACCGAATTGTTCAAGGGCGCTTCGGTGGTGCTCAACACCGTGGGCCCGTTCGCCAAGTTCGGCATTGAGGTCGTGCAGGCCTGCCTCGCCGCCAAATGCCACTACGCCGACACGACCGGCGAGCAGGACTGGCTGATCATGCTCGAGCAGGAGTTCGGCACCAGGTTCGGCAATGCCGGCCTGCTGCTGGCGCCGGGCATCGCCCAGATGTACACCACCGGCGAGATCGCCGCGCAGCTCTGCCTGGAGACACCCGGCCTCGACACGCTCGATATCGCCGTGTTCTGGGGCGGCAGCCCGACCATCGCCTCGACGCAGACCATCCTGGTCAACGCCGCGATGGCCAAGGCCTACTACCTCGAGCAGAACAAATACGTCGAGCATCAGCCCGATGCCGGTCTCACCAGCCTCGCGATCCCCGGCCAGCACGAGCTGGCGCTGGCGCTGCCCTGGGGCGGCACCTCGCACCCGGTGTGGTTCAAGCGCGATCCGCGCGTCGCCAATGTGAAGGTGCTGGGCGGCGTGTTCAATCGCGCGCTGATGCTGGGCGTGCCGCAGATCGTCGCCGCCGCGCTGGAGGCGACCAAGGACATGAAGCCGGATGAGCGCTACGCCGCGCTGGCGCAGACCGCGGCCGGCGTGATGAACACCATGCCGCCGCGCGAGAACCCGCGCGTCAACAAGTCGCTGGATTCGGTGTATGCCTCCGGCCCGCTGGGGCGCGCGCACTGCGTCATCTACGGCAACAGCAACTACAAGCAGACCGGCATGCTGCAGGCCTATGCTGCCGCGCACCTGCTGCAGCAGCCGCCCAAGCGCGTCGGCTTTGCCTCGGCCTGCCAGGCGTTCGGCCATCATGAGCTGCTCGGGCAGTTGCGCAGCTTCGGCCTGGTCGGCAAGCCGGTCCTGACCGTCCACGACTAGGCCTGAGCCCCGATCGGATCGGGGCTCAGCACTCCGTTCCCTGAAGCGTTTTCGTCAAGCGGACAGGTATCCGCTTTGCTCGAAGACGCACTGCGGGTGACGCAGTCGCGCGTCACCCGCCCCCCTTTCGCGAGACCCGCCATGCGCTTCATCGATTATCTCGATAAGGGTGCCTCGCTCGGCGCCGACGCGCCGTGCCTCACGATGGATGGCCGCGACCTCAGCTATGGCGAGGTGCAACGGCTGAGCTACCGCATCGCGCGCGGGCTCGAGCGATCCGGCATCACGCCCGGCGAGAAAGTCGCGATCCTCTCAAGCAACGATCCGCTCGCGTTTGCCTGCGTGTTCGGCATCTCGCGCGCCGCCGCGGTGTGGTGCCCGATCAATCCGCGCAACGAGGCGGCCGAGAACAAGTTCATCCTCGATCAGTTCGATTGCAGCCTGCTGCTGTTTCATTCGAGCTTCGCCCCGATGGTCGACGCCGTGCGTCAGGATCTGCCCAAGCTGCGCGCGCTGGTCTGCCTCGATACCGAACTGCCGTTCGCGCCGTCGTTCGACCACTGGCTCGGCGGGCTCGCCGGCGATGTCTATCAGCGCGACACGATCGACGATCTCGCGATGATCCCGGGCACCGGCGGCACCACCGGCAAGCCGAAGGGTGTGATGCTCTCGGGCCGCAACATCGAGGCAATGACCGCGCTGACCCTGATGGGCTACCCGTTCGAGGGCCGCCCGATCTATCTCGCGCTGGCGCCGCTGACGCACGCCGCCGGCGTGCTGTGCTTTCCGATCATGACGCTGGGCGGCCGTATCGTGATCATGCACCATCCCGACATCGGCGAGTTCCTGGCGCTGATCGAGCGCTACCGCGTCACCCACACCTTCCTGCCGCCGACCGTGATCTACATGCTTCTCGATCATCCCAGGCTCGACGCGACCGATCGCAGCTCATTGCAGTGCTTCTGGTATGGCGCAGCGCCGATCTCGGCGACGCGGCTTGCCGAAGCCTTGCGGCGGATCGGGCCGATGGCGCAGCTGTTCGGCCAGACCGAGGCGCCGATGATGATCTCGATGATGGCGCCGGCCGATCATTACAATGCGGACGGCACCATCGCGCTGGAGCGCCTTGCGTCCGCGGGGCGGATCGGCCCGCTGGTGCAGGCCGGCATCATGGACGGCGACGGCAAGCTCTTGCCGGCGGGATCGCGCGGCGAGATCGTGGTGCGCGGCTCGCTGGTCATGGAGGGCTACTACAAGAACCCGGAAGCCACCCGCGAAGCATCAGTGCATGGCTGGCACCACACCGGCGACATCGGCTACATCGACGGCGACGGCTATCTCTACATCGTCGACCGCGCCAAGGACATGATCATCACCGGCGGCTTCAACGTCTACTCGATCGAGGTCGAGAACGCGTTGCGCGCCCATGCAGCTGTGCAGGATTGTGCGGTCATCGGATTGCCCGACGACAAATGGGGCGAGCGCATCGTCGCCGTGGTGCAACCGCGCGCCGGCCACACCGTCGACGCGGGAGCGCTGGCTGCGTTCGTCAAGCAGCAGATCGGCAGCATCAAGACGCCGAAGCAGATCGAGGTCTGGGACGACCTGCCGCGTTCCAAGGTCGGCAAGGTGCTGAAGCCGGACATCCGCTCGCGATTGACCTGAGCGTGTATTGACATCCGGCCTGTGGCGCCAGACAAGCGGGGATAGTATCGCGCTTGCGACCCGAGGGATCGGTATGTCCCGTGACTTTCGCCTTGATCGCGTTCCCGTCGACGTTCTCGCCTACGAGCTCGCCGAAGAGAGGGCGAGCGCGCTTGGGCGCATGGGCCGCGCGCTGGAACAGGCGCTCGCCAGACTGCGGGAGTTTGATGCCGCGCATCCGCCCTCCGAAGCTAGGCAGCAGGCCCGGCGCATCCTCGTGCGGGAAGCCGGTCATGCGCTCTGGATGTTCGTGGTGCAGCGGGAGGCCTGCGGGCTGCGCAACAACCGGATGCTGATGCGCGACTATAGCGTGCCCGGCGAGGTGCAGCTCAGCATGGGTCCGCTACTGGCCACGTCGACCTCATCCCAATAAAAAAGCGCGGGCCGCCTCGGTGTCGAGGCCTGCCCGCGCATTGTATCGGCGGATGCTTCAGCCGTGCGTCAGTGGACGCTGACGGCCTGCAACTCGTTGCTCCAGGCGTTGGCGATCGCGGCTTCGCGGCTGTCGGTCAGCATGATCGGCGTGCCGTCGGCGGCATGTAGTGCGAACAGCTTGAGGCCGGGCGCGATCTTCGGCGCCTGTGGAAAGAGGTCGGGCACGTCCTCGGAACGGACCTGCTTCACATAGGCGATGTGGCCTTCGCCCAGATGAGCCAGTGCTTCCGGCGTGACGCTGGTGGATTCGATGGTCGTGGTACTCAGCTCACTCATGGTCTCGACTCCTCAGTCAGATAAGCGGTCGAGTCCGCTCGTTGTTTCTATTATTCGTGTTCATTGATAGCGATTGTCTTAATGACCCGTTCAGGTTCTGGCCTGGCCAGGTCGATCGACAACAGCCCGTTCTTCAGATCCGCGCCCAGCACCTGCATCCCCTCCGCCAGCACGAAAGTGCGCTGGAAGTGGCGCGCGGCGATGCCGCGATGGATGTATTGCCGAGCCTTGTCGTCCTGCTGGCGGCCGCGGATGACGAGCTGATTTTCCTCAATAGTTACATCGAGTTGGTCGCGGGTGAAGCCCGCCACCGCCAACGTGATGCGCAGCTTTTCAGGCTGCCCGTTGGACCGGTCGCACCGCTCGATATTGTACGGAGGATAGCCGTCGGCGCCCTTGACGACGCGGTCGAGCGCACGCTCGATCTCGTCGAATCCCAGCAGGAACGGACTGGACAACGATGGAACACGAGACATTACAAAGTCCTCTCGAAGCGACTTTGAGGGGCCCTTGCGGCGCCCCATGCAACCGGCGGGCCGTCGGGCCTCCGGTCAGTGAGGGATATGGGGGCGATCTGGATAGCGTTCAAGCAGCCCCGAAACCAGCCTAAACGCCCGCAACATGAGGGCAAATTCTTCTCGATCTGTTACCCCGCGAGCCGCGTGCGGCCATCGGCGGTAAAAAGATGCAGTTTGTTGCGCGGGGCCACTGCCCGGATCCGCTCGCCGGTCGCCGGACCGGTGGCGCCGGGAACCCGGACGATCACCTCGCCCGGCGGCAGCTCGCCCGGATTGGCAGCAACGCCCCGCTCCTCGCGCTGGCGGCTGCCATAGACGAAGGTTTCGGCGCCGACATGTTCGATGGCCTCGACCGTCAGGTCGAGCGCAACGCCGCCGGACGCGGTCTCGCCCGTGATCACAAAGTCCTCCGGGCGGATGCCGACAATGCCGGCACCGTCGGTGCCTGATATCTGGGAGGTCAGCTCGTCCGAGCGCAGCGGCATCAGGTTCATCGGCGGGGCGCCGATGAAGGAGGCGACGAAGGTGGTCGCCGGCTTCTGGTAGATCTCGAGCGGATTGCCGATCTGCTCGACCTGGCCGCCATTCATGACCACCAGGATGTCGGCCAGCGTCATTGCCTCGAGCTGGTCGTGGGTGACGTAGATCGAGGTGGTGTTGAGCCGGCGCTGCAGCTTGCGGATCTCGACCCGCATCGCGATGCGCAGCTTGGCGTCGAGGTTCGACAGCGGCTCGTCGAACAGGAACACCTTCGGCTGGCGCACGATGGCGCGGCCCATCGCGACCCGCTGGCGCTGGCCGCCGGAGAGCTGCCGCGGCTTGCGCTCCAGCATCGGCAACAGCTCGAGCACGCGCGCGGCTTCCTCGACCCGGGTCCTGATCTCGGCTTCGGCCATGCCGCGGTTACGCAGGCCGTAGGCCATGTTGTTGTAGACGCTCATATGCGGATAGAGCGCGTAGTTCTGGAACACCATCGCGATGTCGCGATCGGCGGGCTCAACCTGGTTGACGACGCGGCCGCCGATGTCGATCTCGCCGCCGGTGATGGTCTCGAGCCCGGCGACCATGCGCAGCAGCGTGGACTTGCCGCAGCCGCTTGGGCCGACCAGCACGCAGAACTGGCCGTCGCCGACGTCGACATCGACGCCCTTGATGGCCTCGAAGCCGCCGGGATAGGTCTTGCGGACACTGCGCAGCGTGACGTTGGCCATTACTTTTCCGTCTCCACCAATCCGCGCACGAACAGTTTCTGCATCACGACGACGACGAATACCGGCGGCAGCATCGCGAGCAGCGCGGTCGCCATCACCACTGGCCATTCGGTTAGCGCGTCGGTCGTGGTGATCATCTTGCGGATGCCGACCTGGATGGTCTGCATGTCGTCGCGTGTCGTGATCAACAGCGGCCAGAGGTACTGATTCCAGCCGAGGATGAACAGGATCACGAACAGCGCGGCCATGTTGGTGCGCGACAGCGGCAGCAGCGTATCCCAGAAGAAGCGGAACGGGCCCGCCCCGTCGATCCGCGAGGCCTCCAGCAATTCATCCGGCACCGTCATGAAGAATTGCCGGAACAGCAGCGTTGCGGTGGCGGACGCGATCAGCGGCAGCGACAGGCCTGCGTAACTGTCGAGCAGATGCAGGTCGGCGACGATCTTGTAGGTCGGATAGATGCGCACCTCGACCGGCAGCATCAGCGTGATGAAAATGATCCAGAAGATCGCCATCCGGAACGGAAAGCGGAAATACACGATCGCATAGGCCGAGATGATCGAGATCGCGATTTTGCCGACCGCGATCAACAGCGCCATGATCAGCGAGTTCAGCATCATGTTGAGCACCGGCTCGCGGGTCGAGCCGCTCGTGCCGACAAACAGCGTCTGGTAGTAGGTCTCGAGGAAATGGCCGCCGGGCAGCAGCGACATCTGGCCGTTGGCGATGACGGCGTTGTCCTGGGTCGAGGCGACGATCGCCAGATACACCGGGAAGGCGACGATCGCGATCCCGATCCACAGGATGACGTGAGCCAGATAGCGCTGGAAGCCCTCCTCCTCGACCATCAGTAGGTCACCTTGCGTTCGACGAAGCGGAACTGGATGCCGGTCAATACGACGACGATGACCATCAGGATGACCGACTGCGCCGCCGAGGAGCCGAGATTGCCGCCGAGCAGGCCGTCGGTATAGACCTTGTAGACCAGCGTTTCGGTCGCCTTGCCGGGGCCGCCGCGGGTCATCGTGTCGATGATGCCGAAGGTGTCGAAGAAGGCGTAGACGATGTTGATGACCAGCAGGAAAAAGATGGTCGGCGACAGCAGCGGGAAGATCACGGTCCAGAACCGCCGCATCGGGCGGGCGCCGTCGATCGCCGCGGCCTCGATCACGCTCTTGGGGATGCTCTGGAGCCCTGCGAGGAAGAACAGGAAATTGTAGGAGATCTGCTTCCACGCCGCGGCGAGGATGATCAGGGCCGCCGCCTGATCGCCGTCGAGCAGCGGATTCCAGTCAACCCCCATGGCGCGCAGATAGCGCGACAGCACGCCGAGCGAAGGGTGCAGCATGAACACCCAGAGCACGCCGACCACCGGCGGGGCGACGGCATAGGGCCAGATCAAGAGCGTGCGGTAGAGCGTCGAGCCGCGCAGCGGCTTGTCGGCCATGACCGCGAGCAGCAGCGCAAACGACAGCGAGGACACCGCGATCGCGAACGAGAACGCGAAGGTCCTGACGATCGCGGCGAAATAGGCCGGGTCCTTGAACAGCTCGAGATAGTTCTCGAACCAGACGAAGGTGGTGGACAGGCCGAAGGCGTCCTGCAGCAGGAAGGACTGGATCACCGCCTGCGCGGCCGGCCAGTAGAAAAAGATCAGGACGATCGCGAGTTGCGGGGCAACCAGCGCGTAAGGCAACAGCTTTGATTGGAAAATCGCTTGCTTTTGCATGACATCCTGAAAAATGGCAGGCCGCATGATGCGGCCTGCCGGATCGTTGGTCTAGGGCCGGATTATTTCACGGCGGTCTTTTCAAACTGCCGCAGCATCTGGTTGCCGCGCTCGACGGCCGAGTCCAGCGCCTGCTTGGCGGTCTTCTTGCCGGCCAGCGCCTGCTCGATCTCCTCCGACCACATGTCGCGCAGCTGCACCATGTTGCCGAGGCGCAGGCCGCGGGAGTTCTCGGTCGGCTCCTTGTTGGTGAGCTCGAGCAGCGGGGTCTCGAGATAGGGCTGGTCCTTGTAGAAGCCCTCTTCCTTGGCCTTGGCGTAGGCGGCCTTGGTGATCGGCAGATAGCCCGACGCCTTGTGGATCCAGACCTGGCGATCGGTGTCCGACAGGAAGGTCAGGAACTTGGCCACGCCCTTGTATTCCTCGGCCGATTTGCCGCCCATCACCCACAGCGAGGCGCCCCCGATGATCGAGTTCTGCGGCGCGCCCTTGACGTCGGGATAATACGGCATCGGCGCGGCGGTGAAGTTGAACTTGGCCTGCGCCTTGACGTTGCCGAAGAACGCCGACGAGGTCAGGTAGATCGGGCACTCGCCCGAGGTGAAGCGGCCTTCGCCGGTGTTGGTGCGGCCGGCATAGTCGTAGGTCTTGTCCTTCTGCAGCTCGACCAGGTTCTCGAGATGCTTGACCTGCAGCGGACCGTTGAATTCGAGCACGGTGTCGAAGCCGTCGAGGCCGTTGGCCTTGCTGGCGAGCGGCACGTTGTGCCAGGCCGAGAGCTGCTCGAGATTGACCCAGGTGACCCACGAGCCGGAGAAGCCGCAGGTGGTGTAGCCGGCGGCCTTCAGCTTCTTGGCGTCGTCGAACACTTGCGGCCAGGTCTTCGGGATCTCCGCGATGTTGGCCTTCTTCAGCGCGTCGAGATTGACCCACATCACCGTCGACGACGAGTTGAAGGGGAACGACAGCATCTCGCCCTTCGAGGTCGAGTAGTAGCCGGTGATCGCGGGCAGATAGACGCTCGGATCGAACTTCTCGCCGGCATCGGCCATCAGCTTGTAGACCGGCTTCACGGCGCCGGTGGCAGCCATCATCGTCGCGGTGCCGACCTCGAACACCTGCATGATGTGCGGCGCGTTGCCGGCGCGGAATGCGGCGATGCCGGCGTTCATGGTGTCGGCGTAGCCGCCCTTGTAGGTCGGGATCACCTTGTAGTCGGATTGCGAGGCGTTGAAGTCGTTGGCCAGCTTGACGATGACGTCGTTGTTGGCGCCGGTCATCGCGTGCCACCACTGAATCTCGGTCACCGCAAATGCAGGCGACGCGAATGCAAGCGTAGCGGCGGCGACAGCAGCAGCGCCCAATCGTCGAAAAATCATCAAGGCCCCTCCCGGTTGGAAACGTCATGTTTCGTTGCGCGCGTTATCAGCGCCGGATGACGTTCAAATGACCGTATAAACGAAAGCCATCGTAGGGGGGAAGCCGCGACAAAGGGAAGCGGTAAAAAAGGCGAAGAAGCCGGCGCCGTGCGGTGCAGCGCCAGACGCGACGCTGCACCGCACGGCTGACGGATGGTTGTGTCAGCGCTTGCGCTGGGGGCCGCAGACCACGCCCTTGTCGACCAGGCCGTTGATCTCGTCCTTTGAGTAGCCGAACTCGCCGAGCACTTCCGTGGCGTGCTGGCTGAATTTCGGCGGCGTGCGGCGCAAGCTCGGCTTGGTGCGTTCGAGCCGGATCGGCGAGGCGACGCCCTTGTACCAATCCTTCTCGATGACGTCGCCGCGATGGATCGTGTGCGGGTTGGTCAGCGCCTGGTCGATCTTCTGCACGGGGCCGGCCGGCAGGCCGGCGGCGAGCAGCCGGTTGCACAGCGGCTCGGCCTCGTGCTGGCTGAACACCGCCGCAAGCTCGATCCGCAGCGCATCGCGGTTGGCGATGCGGTCCTTGTTGCGGGCAAAGCGCGGATCGGTGCCGAGCTCCGGCTTGCCGATCTCCTTGGCGAGCTTGCGGAACGTGCCGTCATTGCCGACGCCGATGAAGATGTTGTCGGTCTTGGTCGGGAAGATCGCGTAGGGCACGAGGTTCGGATGCTCGTTGCCGGTGAGCTGTGGCGGCTTGCCGTGCATGAAGTAGTTCGCGGTGTGCGGATGCATGATCGCAAGCCCGGTCTCGTACAACGTGGTCTCGATGAACTGGCCGAGCCCGGAGCGCTGCCGCTCCGACAGCGCCATCAGGATGCCGATCGCGGCATAAAGACCAGTCGTGATATCGACCAGCGGCACGCCGATGCGCATCGGGCCGCTCTCCGGCGAGCCGGTGGCCGCGATCATGCCGGTCATCGCCTGGATGATTGCATCATAGCCGGGGTTGCCGCCGCGCGGGCCGTCGGCGCCGAAGCCGGAGATCCGGCAATGCACGAGGCGCGGAAACTTCGCGCGCAGCACGTCGTTTCCGATGCCCCATTTGTCGAGCGTACCCGGCTTGAAATTCTCGATCAGCACGTCGGCGGTCTCGAGCATCTTCATCAGCACCGCGCGTCCGCCTTCGGAGGCGAGGTCGAGGCCGATCGAGCGCTTGTTGCGGTTGATGCCGACGAAATAGGCCGCGTCTTCCTCATGGAAGGGAGGGCCCCACTCGCGCACCTCGTCGCCGGCGGGCGGCTCGACCTTGATCACATCGGCGCCGTGGTCGGCGAGAATCTGGGTGCAATACGGGCCGCCGAGCACGCGCGTCAGATCGATCACGCGCAGTCCAGTCATCGCGCCCGCAGCCGCTGGGGTATTCATGGAAACAACCTTCGCTCAGTTGGGATTGGAAATGCGGTCCCAGAGCTAACGGTCTTCAGGCAAGGCAGCAATGCTTTGATCGGCGCAGGCCCATGCAGGGGCGGCGCGAGCGTTCGCCAAACGAACCGGCATCTGAAAGACAATGGTCCGCCACGTATCGCGGCGGACCATTGCGTGATGTGGAATGAGAGCGTTTTCGAGCGAAGTGGATACCGGTTCGCGTGAAGAAAACGCGTCAAAAGAAGAGTCTAGGGCCCCGTTCCGATTCAATCGGAACGGAAAGGGCTCTACACGACGGTCAGCTTGACGTCGACATTGCCGCGGGTGGCGTTGGAGTAGGGGCACACCTGGTGGGCCTTCTCGACCAGCGCTTCGGCGTCAGCGCGGGACAGGCCCGGCAGCGAGATGGCGAGGTCGACGGCGAGGCCGAAGCCGCCCTCCGAGCGCGGGCCGATGCCGACCGTCGAGGTCACCGCGGCGTCGGCGGGAACCTTGGGCCCACCCTGCGAGGCCACGAACTTCATCGCGCCGATGAAGCAGGCGGCATACCCGGCCGCGAACAGCTGCTCCGGATTGTTGCCGGCGCCGCCGCCGCCACCGAGCTCCTTCGGGGTCGTGAGCTTGACGTCGAGCGCGCCGTCGAGCGTTGCCGCATGGCCGTCGCGGCCGCCGGTGGCCTTGGCGCTGGTCTTGTAGAGCACGTTCACAGACATCGTGGTCTCCCTTGGTTGTGGGCCGGTTTGAATTCGGCGCTGCATGTATTGCATCCAATTGAATTGTGCGCAATATAAATTATGGAGCCTCACATTTAATTGTCCGCAATTGAATCCGCGGTCCCTTGAGCCCAGAATGACCCGGAAACGAGATGGATTCGATGACAATCATGGTCAGGAAACAGACGGCGGCGGATCAGGCGCTGCGGCTCGATAACCAGATCTGCTTTGCGGTCTATTCGACCGCGCACGCCTTCAACCGCGTCTACAAGCCGCTGCTCGACCGGCTCGGGCTGACCTATCCGCAGTATCTGGTGATGCTGGCGCTGTGGGAGCGCGACGACGTGCCCGTGAAGGACCTCGGCGAGCGCCTGTTCCTGGATTCCGGCACGCTGACGCCGCTCCTGAAGCGGCTGGAGGCGGCCGAGCTGATCAGGCGGACCCGCAGCACCGAAGACGAGCGCGTGGTGCTGATCGCGCTGACGCCGCAGGGCCATGCGCTGCGCGAAAAGGCAAAAGCCGTCCCGCAATCGATCCTCGCGGCCTCGGACTGCACGGTCGGGGAATTGCTGGCGATGAAGGACGAGATCGTCGCGTTGCGTGATCGGTTGAACGCGGTGCTGGGGGAGTAGCGGGCGTTGCGAGCTGCGGCTAGAGGCGCTTCTTGGCGAAGGCGCGGCCGGAGGCGGACTTCAGGTATCTTTCAAAAGCAACGGCCTGCTTCTCGTCGCTGAAGGCAACGTAGGTCTTGAGCCGCCAAGGCCCATATTTGGATGTATGGGGCACTTCGCCAGCGTTGTGCTTGGCCAGTCTGGCCCGCAGATCGTCGGTGAGCCCGACGTAGAAGTGCAGGCCGTCGAGGCTTTCGAGAATGTAGACGTATTTCATGAGGCTCCCCGCGCGGCGGATGGGGAGCATGCTAGCGTATTTGAATTCGGTGAGAGCCCGGCTTCGCCCTTCGGGCTACGCCGCGGCAGCCTTCGTTCACTTCGCTACGAGGGACTTCCCCAGGCTTGCCGAGCTGTAGCTCGCGAAGCGAGCGAAGGCTGGTGGAGCCAGGCGGGATCGAACCGCCGACCTCTTGCATGCCATGCAAGCGCTCTCCCAGCTGAGCTATGGCCCCATATTCCAGTGGGATGATCCTGGGGGATCGATCCCGATCCGCGCGGCCTGGATGACTCGCGCGGCAGCACCGTTGATCATAGATCGGCGCCGATCTCAAGTCTCTTCATCACCGCCGACGTCACCAATGATGTCGGTCACGTCCTCATCGCCCTCTTCCTCGTCGGCGATGAAGGTCGAATCGTCGTCGTCATCGTCGTCGATGGTCTCATCGACCTCGATATCGTCCTCGGATTCGGGAACCTGGGCCTTGACCTTGCCGGTGTTCTCCTCGGCATCGGCCTCCTCCAGCGAGACCAACTCTTCGGCCTCGGCGGGTTCCGGCATGTCGGCGGCGGTCGCAGGCGAATTGACGGTGGCGCCACGGCCCCGCGGCGGGGCCACCGGCGCGATCGGCACGACCTCGCCGGTGTAGGGCGAAATCACCGGGTTCTTGTTGAGGTCGTAGAACTTCTTGCCCGTGGTCGGGCAAATGCGCTTGGTTCCGAGCTCGGACTTGGCCACGTGGTCATCCCAGAATTTTGCTGAAAAACGGTGCTTCACTTGGCTAGTTGAGGGGCTGCTGTCAATAGCGGTTTGCGCGCAAGTGACGGGCGCGTGACGCGGTGTTGCCTATGTGATACCTGCCGCGGCGCGAGAGGACACAGTCTTGGCCCATTCTGACACCCCGACCCCGCTGGAATCGCGCGCCTGCGGCCCCCTGGCCGGCAAGGTCCGCGTCCCCGGCGACAAATCGATTTCCCACCGTGCCCTGATCCTGGGAGCGCTTTCGGTGGGTGAAACCCGCATTTCCGGCCTTTTGGAGGGCGAGGACGTCCTCAACACCGCCAAATCGATGCGCACACTGGGTGCCAAAGTGGAGCGGACGGCGCCTTTTGCCTGGTCGGTTGCAGGCGTCGGCGTCGGCGGCTTCGCCCAGCCCGCAGCCCCGCTCGATTTCGGCAATTCCGGCACCGGCTGCCGGCTGGTGATGGGCGCGGTGGCGGGATGCCCGATCGCGGCCATCTTCGATGGCGACGCCTCGCTGCGGTCGCGCCCGATGCGCCGGATCCTCGATCCCCTGGAGCTGATGGGCGCCCGGACCAGCGATATCGGGGCCGGCGGCCGGCTGCCGCTGACCCTGCATGGTGCCCGCTATCCGGTGCCGATCGTCTACAAGACGCCGGTCGCCTCGGCCCAGATCAAGTCCGCGGTGCTGCTGGCGGGGCTGTCCGCGCCCGGCGTCACCACCGTGATCGAGCAGGAGGCGAGCCGCGACCACACCGAATTGATGCTAAAGCATTTCGGCGCCGAGATCTGCTCCGAAAAGGAAGGCAGCCATGGCCGCCGGATCACGCTGAACGGCGAGCCTGAGCTGCGCGGCGCCGAAATCGTGGTGCCGGCCGATCCGTCCTCCGCGGCGTTTCCGATCGTCGCGGCGCTGATCGTCCAGGGATCCGACGTCATGTTCTCCGACGTGATGACCAATCCGCTGCGCACCGGCCTGTTCACCACGCTGCGCGAAATGGGCGCGGCGATCGAGGAGAGCGAGGTGCGCGGCGATGGCGGCGAGCCGATGGCGCAATTGCGCGTCCGTGCCTCGAAGCTCAGGGGCGTCGAGGTGCCGCCGGAGCGCGCGCCGTCGATGATCGACGAATATCTGGTGCTCGCGGTTGCGGCTGCGTTTGCCGAGGGCACCACGATCATGCGCGGCTTGCAGGAGCTGCGGGTCAAGGAATCCGACCGCCTCGAAGCGACCGCGGACATGCTGCGGGTCAATGGCGTCACGGTCGAGGTCTCCGGCGACGATCTGATCGTCAAGGGCCGCGGCCATGTCCCGGGCGGCGGTCTCGTCGCCACCCACATGGATCATCGCATCGCGATGTCGGCGCTGGTGATGGGCTGTGCTTCGGACCGGCCGGTGAAGGTCGACGACACCGCCTTCATTGCCACAAGTTTTCCGGACTTCATCCCGATGATGCGCTCGCTTGGAGCTGATTTCGCATGATCATCGCCATCGACGGACCGGCCGCCTCCGGCAAGGGCACGCTCGGCAAGCGGCTCGCCCACCATTACGGCTATCGCCATCTCGACACCGGCGTGATCTACCGCGCGGTGGCCTATGCGATGATGGCGCAGGGCGCCGACCTCAACGACGAGATGCTGGCAGTGGCCGTCGCGCTCGAGCTCGATCCCGAGAAATTCGGCAATCCGATCCTGAAGACCCAGAAGGTCGGCGAGGGCGCATCCGTTGTCTCGGCCTTTCCCAAGGTGCGCGAGGCGCTGGTGAATTTCCAGCGCCAGTTCGCGGCCGATCCGCCCGGCGCGGTGCTGGATGGGCGCGACATCGGCACCGTGATCTGCCCCGATGCCGACGTGAAGATCTTCGTGGTCGCCGATCCCCGCGTGCGGGCGCGCCGGCGTACCCTGGAAGCCCGGGCCCGCGGCGAGGATGCCGACGAGGAGGCCGTGCTCGCCGACATCCTCAAGCGCGACGAGCGCGACCAGAACCGGACCATTGCGCCGTTGCGGCCGGCGGCTGACGCCCACACGCTGGACAATTCCAACCTCGACATCGAGGCCGGCGTCCGCGCCGCCATTGCCATCGTCGAGGCGGCCCGCGCAAAACGCTAGAATCGCAGGCACGGGCGGGCCTTTCGGCCCGAAACCCCAGCAAAATGGGGCATTTCCTGCTTGCCGAAAGGTGCCCGCACGGCTATATCAGCGCCGTTCGGAGCACCATCGACATTGTCGAGATCGTGTCTGAGCGGGCCGGCGCCGGGTTTGAGCCATCCTCAAACGAAACTGACGCCGCATCTGGAGGAACGCCCGCTCCCAGGTCTTGCAGTCGATATTTTCGTGATCACGCTCCGGATTATCAAAACGTACCGAACGTGCAGTCTTGCTGCCGGCCCGCTGTTGCACCTCCTGCAATGAGCGGTCGTCAGGGTTTGCGGAACCCTGACACTTCACGCGCGGTGCGCCCATCAACCCGAACTGCCGGCGAAATCCCGCATCTGGAGATCAAATGGTTTCGAATTCTGCGTCTTCTTACACCCCGACCCGCGACGACTTCGCGGCGATGCTTGATGAGTCCTTTGCCGGCGGCAATTTGCAGGAAAGCTCGGTCATCAAGGGCAAGGTGGTTGCAATTGAGAAGGACATGGCCGTCATCGACGTCGGCCTGAAGACCGAAGGCCGCGTCGCGCTGCGCGAATTCGCCGGCCCCGGCCGTGAGAGCGACCTCAAGGTCGGCGACGAAGTCGAGGTGTTCCTCGACCGCATCGAGAATGCGCTTGGCGAAGCCGTGCTGTCGCGCGACAAGGCGCGCCGCGAGGAGAGCTGGGGCAAGCTCGAGAAGGCGTTCCAGAACAACGAAAAGGTCAACGGCGTCATCTTCAACCAGGTCAAGGGCGGCTTCACGGTCGACCTCGACGGTGCGGTGGCGTTCCTGCCGCGCTCCCAGGTCGACATTCGTCCGATCCGCGACGTTGCGCCGCTGATGAACAACTCGCAGCCGTTCCAGATCCTCAAGATGGACCGCCGCCGCGGCAACATCGTGGTGTCGCGCCGCACGGTTCTCGAAGAGACCCGCGCCGAGCAGCGCCAGGAGCTGGTACAGAACCTCGAAGAGGGTCAGGTGATCGACGGCGTGGTCAAGAACATCACCGATTACGGTGCGTTCGTTGATCTCGGCGGCATCGACGGCCTGCTGCACGTGACCGACATCGCCTGGCGCCGCGTCAACCACCCGACCGAGGTGCTGACCATCGGCCAGACCGTCAAGGTCAAGATCATCAAGATCAACCACGAGACGCACCGCATCTCGCTCGGCATGAAGCAGCTGCTGGACGATCCGTGGCAGGGCATCGAAGCCAAGTACCCGCTGGGTGCCCGCTTCACCGGCCGCGTCACCAACATCACCGACTACGGCGCGTTCGTCGAGCTCGAGCCGGGCATCGAAGGCCTGATCCACGTCTCCGAGATGTCGTGGACCAAGAAGAACATGCACCCCGGCAAGATCGTTTCGACCTCGCAGGAAGTCGAAGTGCAGGTGCTGGAAGTCGATTCGGTCAAGCGCCGCATCTCGCTCGGTCTCAAGCAGACCATGCGCAATCCCTGGGAAGTGTTCGTCGAGAAGTTCCCGGTCGGCTCGACCGTCGAAGGCGAGGTCAAGAACAAGACCGAGTTCGGACTTTTCTTGGGCCTCGACGGCGACGTCGACGGCATGGTCCATCTCTCCGACCTCGACTGGAAGCTTCCGGGCGAGCAGGTCATCGACAACTTCAAGAAGGGCGACATGGTCAAGGCCGTGGTGCTCGACGTCGATGTCGAGAAGGAGCGTATCTCGCTCGGCGTCAAGCAGCTCGAAGGCGACCCCTTCGCCGAGCCGGGCGACGTCAAGAAGGGCGCGGTCGTGACCTGCGAAGTGCTCGAAGTGAAGGAGAGCGGCATCGAGGTCCGGATTTCGGGCACCGAGTTCACTACCTTCATCAAGCGGTCCGAGCTGGCCCGCGATCGCAACGACCAGCGTGCCGAACGCTTTGCCGTCGGCGAGAAGGTCGATGCCCGCGTCATCCAGTTCGACAAGAAGGCCCGCAAGGTGCAGGTCTCGATCAAGGCGCTGGAAGTCGCCGAAGAGAAGGAAGCCATCGCGCAGTACGGCTCCTCCGATTCGGGTGCGACGCTCGGCGACATCCTCGGCACCGCGCTGAAGAACCGCGGCACCGACAAGTAAGCGTTCGGGCGATTTAAGCGAACAACTAGAGGGCCCCGGCGCGAACCGGGGCCCTTTGTTTTTGGCGTAGCCCGGATGGAGCGAAGCGAAATCCGGGGCTTTATCCCCGCGGCGGACTTTCCCGGATTGCGCTTCGCTTCATCCGGGCTCCGGATGCGTCGATGGGACGGGCCTTGTTTTCTTCAAATTGCGCCGCAATTGATGTATTTGGCTAAGCAGATGGTGACGCTGCGACGGCAAAACGCGCGGGACTGCGCGCTGACTATTTCTGGAGAGATCGGATGTCGCTTGATTCGGATGTGATCGTCGACCGCCGCCGTATCAGGCGCAAGCTGACGTTCTGGCGCGTCGCCGCTGCGGTCATTGCGATCGCGGCCATCGTCGGCGTCGGCGTGATCGCCGCCGGCGACCGCGGCAGCCTCTCGGCATCGAACGCGATCGCGCGGATCAACATCGACGGATTGATCCGCAGCGACCAGGAACGCGTCGAAGCGCTGGAGCGGCTCGGCAAGTCGAGCTATGCGGCGGTTGTCGTGCACATCAATTCGCCGGGCGGCACCACCGCAGGCTCCGAGCAGCTCTACGACTCGCTGATGCAGTTGAAGGCGAAGAAGCCGCTGGTCGTCGTGGTCGAGGGCCTGGCCGCCTCGGGCGGCTACATCACGGCGATCGCCTCGGATCATATCGTCGCCCAACAGACCTCGCTGGTCGGCTCGATCGGCGTGCTCTTCCAGTTTCCGAACGTTTCGGAATTGCTCAAGACCGTCGGCGTAAAGATGGAGGAGATCAAATCCTCCCCGCTGAAAGCTGCGCCCAACGGCATGGAGCCGACCAGCCCCGAGGCACGCGCCGCGATCGAGGGCCTGGTCAAGGACTCCTATGCATGGTTCCGTGGATTGGTGAAGGAGCGCCGCGGCATGGACGACGCCCTGCTGGAGAAGGTCGCTGACGGTCGCGTCTTCACCGGCCGGCAGGCGGTCGATCTCAAGCTGATCGATCAGCTCGGGGACGAGAAGACCGCGATCGCCTGGCTGGTTGCGGAGAAGAAGGTCAAAAGCGACCTGCCGGTGCGCACTTACAAGCTCAATCCGCGCTTCAGCGACCTGACCTTCCTGCGCACGGCTGCATCCATGACGCTCGATGCGCTTGGCCTCGGCGGCATCGCGCGGCGGATCGAGCAGGGCGGCGTGGCCCAGGCGGTCGACCGGTTCGGGCTGGACGGCATGCTGGCATTGTGGAGTCCGGGCGGAACCGACTGACCGGCTGCCAAACGTGTGCTGTTTGATGAATTCCCCCTCTGCGGGAATCGCTGCATGCCCCAATCGGGCTATTTGTCACGCGATTTCACGGCGCTCTAAATCGATTTAGCGTCTTGACAGTGCACGGCATTTTCACGGAAATGGGTTTCCGCAAGAGCCCGGATCCCACTTTCGATGATCAAATCCGAACTTGTTCAGCGTATCGCCGAGCACAACCCGCACCTCTATCAGCGGGATGTCGAGAATATTGTGAATGCGATTCTCGATGAAATCGTCGCGGCGCTGGCGCGTGGCGACCGTGTCGAGTTGCGCGGTTTCGGCGCATTCTCGGTGAAGCATCGCCCGGCGCGCGCCGGCCGCAATCCGCGTACCGGCGAGCATGTGCCGGTCGATCAGAAGAGCGTGCCGTTCTTCAAGACCGGCAAGGAAATGCGCGAGCGTCTCAATCGCGACGAGACCGAGGCGGGAGCCTCCAAGGTCGACGCGTCCAAAGCCGACGCTTAAAAGGCGGATGCTTGAGAGGCTGATGCCTGACAAGGCTGCGGCCTAGCGCGCGAGATCAGACGTTGCCGTGCTGCGGGTGATCGGCCCGCCACTTTCTCCATCGCTGCGAGAGATGGTCATGCGAAAGTTCTTCACGGCAGTGGTCGTCATTCCGCTCGGACTGATCTTCATCATCTTTGCGGTCGCTAACCGGCACTGGGTGACGGTGTCGTTTGACCCCTTCAACTCTGTGACGCCGACAATCGCGGTCACACTGCCGCTGTTTGTCGTCATCATTGCCTCCGCGATCCTGGGTGTGATCGCGGGCGGCATCGCGACCTGGTTCAGGCAGGGGCGGTGGCGCCGCGCCGCCCGGCAGCACGAGGCCGACGCCCGCCAGGTCCGCGCCGAGCTCGCCGACCTCAGGTCCGCCGCCCGGGACGACGCGCAGCGCCGTCCGGTCCCGGCCCTATCAGGCTTTTACGGGCCCAATGGGCGAGACAAGCAGGGCGCGACGTTGTAGAACCCGCCCCGTCGGACCCGGGCCTGCCCCTGTTCCGGGCGCCCGAAAACCCGTTTTGAAGACCCGTTTCGAGACCATGCCCCTGCTCGTCAAAATCTGCGGCCTGTCCACGCGCGAGACGCTCGACGTCGCGCTCGAGGGCGGCGCTGACATGGTGGGGTTCGTGTTCTTCTCCCCGTCGCCGCGCCATATCAGCCTGGAGACCGCGCGCGAGCTCGGCAGCCGCGCCAAGGGACGCGCCGTCAAGGTGGCGCTGACCGTCGATGCCGATGACGCGACCATCGAGAACATCATCGAGACGCTGCGACCCGACATCCTGCAATTGCACGGCAAGGAGACCACGGCGCGGCTGCGCGACCTCAAGCAGAAATTCGGCCTGCCGCTGATGAAGGCGCTGCCGGTCGAGACCTCGGCCGACCTTGCGCCGCTGCCGGGCTATGCCGGCGTCGCCGATCGCATCCTGTTCGATGCCCGCGCGCCCAAGGATGCGACGCGGCCGGGCGGTCTCGGCGCGCCGTTCGACTGGCACCTGCTGGAAAATCTCGATCTCGCTTTGCCCTACATGGTCTCCGGCGGGCTCAATGCCGGCAATGTCACTGAAGCCGTCCGCGTCACCCGCGCCGGCGGAGTCGACGTGTCGTCGGGCGTCGAGCGCACGCCCGGCATCAAGGATCCCGAGCTGATCCGCGCCTTCATCCGCGCCGCACGCGCAACCCAAAGAACTACCCGAGAACTGACGGTTCGATGAATCAAAACCTGCCCAATTCCTACCGCAGCGGCCCCGATGAGCGCGGGCATTTCGGCATTTTCGGCGGACGCTTCGTCGCTGAAACGCTGATGCCGCTGATCCTCGATCTCGAAAAGGCCTATGCCGACGCCAAGGCCGATCCGGCATTCCAGGCCGAGATGAATGTCTATCTGAAGGACTATGTCGGCCGGCCCTCGCCGCTGTACTTCGCCGAACGGCTCACCGAGCATCTCGGCGGGGCGAAAATCTACCTGAAGCGCGAGGAGCTCAACCACACCGGCTCGCACAAGGTCAACAATGTGCTCGGCCAAATCATGGTCGCGCGCCGCATGGGCAAGAAGCGCATCATCGCCGAGACCGGCGCCGGCCAGCACGGCGTGGCGACGGCGACGCTGTGCGCGCGGTTCGGGCTCGAATGCGTGGTCTATATGGGCGCGGTCGACGTCGAGCGGCAGCAGCCGAACGTGATCCGCATGGAAATGCTCGGCGCCAAGGTGGTCCCGGTGCAGTCGGGCGCGCGTACGCTGAAGGACGCGATGAACGACGCGTTGCGCGACTGGGTCACCAACGTGCACAACACCTTCTATTGCATCGGCACGGTGGCGGGCCCGCACCCTTATCCGATGATGGTGCGCGACTTCCAGTCGATCATCGGCCGCGAGACCCGCACGCAGATGCAGGAAGCCGAGGGCCGCCTGCCGGACTCGCTGATCGCCTGCATCGGCGGCGGCTCCAATGCAATGGGCCTGTTCCATCCGTTCCTCGACGATCCCTCGGTCGAGATTTTCGGCGTCGAGGCCGCCGGTCACGGGCTGACGCAGCTGCATGCCGCCTCGCTCGCCGGCGGGCGCCCCGGCGTGCTGCACGGCAACCGCACCTATCTGCTGATGGACGCCGACGGCCAGATCGAGGAAGCGCACTCGATCTCCGCCGGCCTCGACTATCCCGGCATCGGCCCCGAGCACGCCTGGCTGCATGAGACCGGCCGCGTCAAATATCTCTCGGCGACGGACGAGGAAGCGCTCGCCGCATTCCAGCTGCTGTCGCGGCTCGAAGGCATCATCCCCGCGCTGGAATCCGCGCACGCCATCGCGAAATTGTCCGAGCTCGCGCCGCAGCGGCCCAGGGATCATCTGATGGTGGTCAACCTCTCGGGCCGTGGCGACAAGGACGTGCCGCAGGTCGGCGACATCTTGAAGGCGAGGAAGAAGTGACCACCCGTATCGACGCACGTTTCGCCGAGCTGAAGCAGCAGGGCCGCTCCGCTTTCGTCACCTTCGTGATGGCCGGCGACCCCGACGCAAAAACCTCGCTCGACATCCTGAAGGCGCTGCCCAAGGCCGGTGCCGACGTCATCGAGATCGGCATGCCGTTCACCGATCCGATGGCCGACGGCCCGTCGATCCAGGCCGCAGGCCTGCGCGCGCTCAAGGGCGGCATGACCCTGCGCAAGACGCTGGCGATGGTCCGCGACTTCCGCAAGGAGGACAACGCCACGCCGATCGTGCTGATGGGCTACTACAATCCGATTTACATCTACGGCGTCGACGGCTTCCTGGCCGATGCCAAGACCGCCGGCGTCGACGGGTTGATCATCGTCGACCTGCCGCCGGAGGAAGACACCGAGCTCTGCATCCCTGCGATGAAGGCCGGGCTGAACTTCATCCGGCTGGCGACGCCGACCACCGACGACAAGCGCCTGCCGGCGGTGCTCGCCAACACCTCGGGCTTTGTCTATTACGTCTCGATCACCGGCATCACCGGCGCCGCGACGGCCGATTCGACCGCAGTTGCCGAAGCCGTCGCCCGCATCAAGCGGCACACCAAGCTCCCGGTCTGCGTCGGCTTCGGCATCCGTACCCCGGAGACGGCGCGGGCGATCGCCGGAAGCGCCAATGGCGCGGTGGTCGGTACCGCGATCGTCGATGCGGTGCGTGCCAACCTCGACGCCGAGGGCCGCGCGACGCCGAAGACCGTGAGCGCGGTGGCGGACCTGGTGTCCGCGCTGGCGCAGGGGGTCCGCGGCGCCAGGCAGGCCGCTGAATAAGCCACATTTTGCGGCAACAAGGCCGCCAATGGCGGCTTGCCGGGTTCGCCCGGCCCGCCATATATCCAGCTGGTGCGGGACCGACCCGCATTTCGGAGCGAACCATGAACTGGCTCACCAACGTCGTCCGGCCGAAGATCCGCAACATCCTGCGGCGCGAGACGCCGGAGAATCTCTGGATCAAGTGTCCGGATTCCGGGCAGCTCGTGTTCTACAAGGACGTCGAGGCCAACCAGTTCGTGATCCCCGGCTCGAACTACCACATGCGGATGGGCGCGGTGGCGCGGCTGAAGTCGATCTTCGACAACGAGACCTGGTTCGACGTCGCGTTGCCCGAGGTGACGGCCGATCCGCTCAAGTTCCGCGACGAGCGCAAATACGCCGACCGCATCAAGGATGCCCGTGCCAAGACCGGACTGAACGACGCGATCAAGGTCGGTTACGGCAAGCTCGAAGGCGCCGGCGTGGTGGTCGCGGTGCAGGACTTCGATTTCATGGGCGGCTCGCTCGGCATGGCCGCCGGTGAGGCGATGGTGCGCGGGCTCGAGCTCGCGGTCGAGAAGAAGTCGCCGTTCATCGTGTTCGCTGCATCCGGCGGCGCGCGGATGCAGGAAGGCATCCTGTCGCTGATGCAGATGCCGCGCACCACGGTGGGCGTGCAGATGCTGCGCGAGGCGAAGCAGCCCTACATCGTGGTGCTGACCAACCCGACCACCGGCGGCGTCACCGCGTCCTATGCGATGCTCGGCGACATCCAGATCGCCGAACCCGGTGCGCTGATCGGCTTCGCCGGCGCCCGCGTGATCGAGCAGACCATTCGCGAGAAGCTGCCGGAAGGCTTCCAGCGCGCCGAATATCTGCGCGAGCACGGCATGGTCGACATGGTCGTGCACCGTCACGAGATGAAGGCGACGCTGGCGCGGCTGTGCCGCCTGCTGACCAAGGCGCCGGCGCTCGAAACCGCATCGAAATCCACGGCCCCGGTCACCGAGCCGGCCCAGATCGTCACGGCGCCGGAGACGGTGCCGGCTGCGCCGCACGCGTGACCGCAAGCGCCGCCCCATCGCAAGCCTCGTTCGAGGCGTTGATCGCGCGGATATCGGCGCTGCATCCCAAGCGCATCGATCTCAGCCTCGATCGCATGCGCGGCCTGATGGAGCGGCTCGATCATCCCGAGCGCAAGCTGCCGCCGGTGATCCATGTCGCCGGCACCAACGGCAAGGGCTCGACGGTTGCCTATCTGCGCGCGATCCTCGAAGCATCAGGCCTGCGCGTGCACGTCTTCACCTCGCCCTACCTGGTGCGGCTCAACGAATGCTACCGGCTGGGTGCGGTCGGCGGCGGCAAGCTGGTCGGCGACGACGAGCTGCGCGCGACGTTCGAGGAATGCGAGCGCATCAACGCCGGCAACCCGATCACGGTCTTCGAGATGGAGACGGCGGTGGCGTTCTGCCTGTTCGCCAAGCATCCGGCCGATGTCGCGCTGCTCGAGGTCGGCCTCGGCGGCCGGCTGGATTCCACCAATGTGGTGGAGACGCCGCTCGCTTCGGTGATCACGCCGGTCAGCATGGATCACATGGAATTCCTCGGCGACAATCTGGCGGCGATCGCCGGCGAGAAGGCCGCGATCATCAAGCGCAAGGTGCCGGTGGTGTGCGCCGAACAGGCGCCCGAGGCAATGGCGGTGATCGAGGCGGAGGCGAGCCGCATGCGCGCGCCGCTGCATGCCGCCGGCCAGCAATGGCATGTCGGTGTTGAGCGTGGCCGGCTGGTCTATCAGGACGAGCGAGGCCTGCTCGATCTCGCCGCGCCAAAACTGTTCGGCCGGCACCAGTTCGACAATGCGGGCCTTGCGATCGCAACGCTGCGCGCGATCGACGCGTTCAAGCTCAACATCGCAGCCTTCGAGGCCGGCATCGTCAATGCGGAATGGCCGGCGCGGATGCAACGATTGGTCTCAGGCAGCCTGGTCTGCCAGGGCCCGCAGGGCTCCGAGATCTGGCTCGATGGTGGCCATAATGCCGAGGGCGGCCGCGTTGCGGCTGCTGCGCTCGGCGATCTCGAGGAGCGGGTGTCGCGGCCGCTGGTCGTGATCGCAGGCATGATGGCCAACAAGGATGCCAACGCCTTCCTCGCCAATTTCGCCGGGCTGACGCGACACATCATCGCGGTGCCGGTGCCCGGCCGCGACAACGGCATGGCGCCGGACAAGCTCGCCGACGCCGCGCGTGCGCTCGGCATGCGGGTCGAGATCGCATCCGGCGTCGACGCCGCCTTGCAGCGGCTCGCGACGCTGGCCTACGAGGTGCCGCCGCGCATCCTGATCACCGGCTCGCTGTACCTCGCCGGCCCGGTGCTTGCGGCCAACGGCACGCCTCCTGCATGATCCCGCTGACGTAGCCCGGATGAAGCGAAGCGAAATCCGGGAAGGCTCGATCCGCCGAGGCTGGGCCCCGGATTACGCTTCGCTTCATCCGGGCTACGGGAGAACAACACATCATGCGATTTGCTGCGATCGCCGATATCCACGGCAACCACCTCGCGCTTGAAGCGGTGCTGTCCGACATCCGCGCCCAGGGCATCTCCGACATCGTCGATCTCGGCGACATGGTGAGCGGGCCGCTCGACGCGCGGCCGACGATCGACATGCTGATGGCGCTCGATGCGGTCCATCTGCTGGGTAATCACGACCGCTATCTGATCGACCGCCCCCACGAGAAGATGGGCTCCTGGGAGCGGCTGACCTATACCCAGCTCGAGCCGCAGCATCTCGACTGGCTGCGCGCGCTGCCTGCCAATGCGGTCTATCGCGACGCGGTTTTCCTCTGCCACGCAACGCCGCAGGATGACGAGACCTATTGGCTCGAGGCGGTGCTGCCGGGCGGCGAAGTCTGCATGTCCGCGCTTGATGCGATCGAGGCCAAAGCCACGGGCATCACGCAATCGCTGATTCTCTGCGCGCACACTCATACGGCGCGTGCTGTGCGGCTTCGCGATGGGCGGCTGATCGTCAATCCCGGAAGCGTCGGCTCGCCCGGCTATCGCGCCGGCAAGCCGCATCCGCATGTCGTCGAGGCCGGCTCGCCCGACGCGCGCTACGCGATCCTCGAACAGGTTGGTGGCGACTGGACCGTGACCTTCCGCCACATCCCCTACGACCACGCAGCGATGGCGGCGCTGGCGAGGCAGCACGGCCAGGCCGAACTCGCCTCGGCGCTGGCGACCGGATGGATCCGCTGACGGCTACGCCTTCAACAGCTTCATCGGATCGACCGCCTTCTGCTTCAGCTGCTCGAACGTGCATTGCGTCGGCGCTTTGTCCGGACGCCAACGCAGGATTGAGGTGCCGTGGCGAAAGCGGTCGCCGCTGAAATGGTCGTAGCAGACCTCGATTACGAGCTTGGACCTTAGCGGACACCATTGTGCCGAGCGTTCGGTCGACCACCGGCTCGGACCGCCCGGTGCATTCCCTGTGAAGCCGGGCTTGGCGATCAACGGCTCGAGGCGATCGGTGAGCGCTGGCTTGTCCTGCTGCTTGATCGCCGAGGTGAAGCCGACATGGTGCAACAAGCCGTCGTCATCATAGAGGCCGAGCAGCAGCGAGCCGACGACCTTGCGGCGGCCGATCCTGTTGGTGGCATAGCGAAATCCGCCGATCACGCAATCGGCGCTTCTGAATTTCTTGATCTTCTGCATGCCGTCGCGATTGCCGGCCTGATAGGGCAGGTCCAGGCGTTTGGCGATCACGCCGTCGAATCCGCCGCCGGAGCGCGCCAGCCATGTCTTCGCCGTCGTGTAGCTCGTTGTCGCCGGCGAGAGCCGAAAGCCGGGATTGGATTTCAATTGCGCTTTGGCAAAAGCCTCGAGCTGCGGCCGGCGCGTGCTCAAGGACTGTCCGGAAAGCTTCGTCTCGGTCGGCGACGCCAGCAGGTCGAACGCCAGATACAAGGCGGGCGTTTCATGCGCGAGCCGTGTCACGCGGCTGGCCGCCGGATGGATGCGTTGCAGGAGATCGTCGAAGGAGAATGTCCGGCCGTGCGGCACCACGATCTCGCCGTCGAGCGCGAACGACTTTGCCTTTACGCTCAGCGCCGCGGCGACCAACTCAGGGAAATAGCGGGCGAGATCCTCGCCGGATTTCGAGCGCAGGTCGACCTTGTTGCCTGCGCGTTTCAGCAGGCAGCGGAAGCCGTCCCATTTGGGTTCGTATTGCCACGCTTTGCCGCGCGGGATGGCATCGACCGAGCGGGCCTCCATCGCGACGAGCGGCGTGGATATCGAAGCGGGCTTCTGACGTGGGAAGGGCAAGCGCTAAGACCTTCAAACGCAACACACAAGGTCTCAACGCAAACGGCCGGCGAATCCGCCGGCCGGGCTCGAAATTATTTAATCAGCAGACCTGGATCAGACCGCAGCGGTGATCCACTGCTGCAGCTTGGCCTTCGGGGCGGCGCCGACCTGACGGGAGGCCATCTCGCCGCCCTTGAAGATCATCAGGGTCGGGATCGACATCACGCCATACTTCGACGCGGTCTTCGGGCTCTCGTCGACGTTGAGCTTCACGATCTTGACCTTGTCGCCCATCGCGCCGGAAATCTCATCGAGAGCGGGCGCGATCATGCGGCAGGGGCCGCACCATTCGGCCCAGAAGTCAACGACCACCGGCCCGGTCGCCTTGAGCACTTCGGCTTCGAAATCGGCGTCAGAAACCTTGCCAACGGCCATGTGAGTACCTCGTTCGGTTAGGACAAAAGGGCGCGGTTGAGAATCGCGCCCGGGAGCATGGGGCAAACGTATGAATGCCCCCTTGCCGGGTCAAGCTCGCTCACGCCGACATGACCTTATGCCAGCCCGGCGTCTAGCGCGGAGGCGGAAATCTCCATCATTTCAGGGGTTTCGGTCCAGAGCAGAGCGGCGTGGATGATCCTGTGGGGATAAAGTTTTGCCAGCACCGCACGGTACAGTGCGAGCTGCCGGATATAGCCCCTGGGGGCCTCGGCGGAGATCTTGGGCGGGGCGTGGTTGGTCTTGAAATCGACGATCAGGACCTCGTTCGGCGTCACCACCAGCCGGTCGATCTGGCCCGAAACCAGCTCTTTCGGCCGGCCCGGCCGCTCCAGCCGACCCACGATCGAAACCTCGGCACGGCTGCCGGGAGCAAATACCGGCGCGAAGCGCAGATCGACGGTGAGGGCGACCACCTGCCGCGCCAGCGCCGCGCGCTCTTCCTCGCTCCAGCCATCGGCGTTACGAGCAAGATAACCGAGCGCCGCGTCGAGCCGTCGTTCCACCGCGACGTCGGGTAGCGATTGCAGCAGGCGATGCACCAGCGTGCCGCGCTGCAGGGCGCGGGCGCGCAGCAGCACCGATTCGCCGGTTCGTATCTTGTGGCCGTCGTCATCGGCCGGATCGGACGGGCGCAGCACGTCCGCGGCGGCGGCTTCCGGCGCGGCCGCCGTCCGCAGCCAGGACGGCAGTACGATCGGCGCCGCGGCCGGCGACGCCGCGGCGCTGGTGAGATCGGCAGCGTCATCCGGCCGCGAATAGCGCGTCACTTTGCCGGCCGGCGTCTCCTCTTCCTCCAGCTTGAGCCCGGAATTGGCGAGCCCCTTGGTGATCAAATCGTACCAGGAGGATTTGCGTACCGTGTTCATGTTGCCGGGCATGCAGCCGCCGACGATCAGCCGGTCGGCGGCACGCGTCATCGCGACATAGAGCAGGCGGCGATACTCGTCCTCGGTGTCGCCGAGCATCGCCTTGCGCGCGTCGGCGACGCTGGGCGGATCCTCGGCCTTCTTGCCGGCCCACACCACGACGCCGGGGGCGTTCGGTGCGGCGTTGCCTTGCGGCAGATGGATCAGCCGCAGCCGCTGCGTGTCCGACGGCGAGGTCGTGGTGTCGACCAGGAACACCACCGATGCTTCGAGGCCCTTGGCACCGTGCACGGTCATCACGCGGACCTCGTCGCGCGAGATCTCCATGTCGCGCTTCACCTCGGTGTCGGCGGCGCGCATCCAGGCGACGAAGCCCTGCAGCGAGGCCGGCGCCTTGCGCTCATAGCTCAGCGCCAGCTCGAGGAATTCGTCGAGCGCGTCATTGGCCTCGTGGCCCAGCCGGCGCAGCATGCGCGCCCGCCCGCCATCGCCGCCGAGCAGCCAGGCGTAGAACGCGAACGGCGTCTCCTGGGTGAAGCGGCGCTCGCAGCCTTCGAGGCGGCGCAGCGCGGCCGCCAAACGCTCATCACTCGGCGCCAGCGCGGCCAGCGCCTCGCGCAGCGAGCCGCGGCGCTGATACGCCAGCTTGAACAGGTCGTCATCGTCGAGGCCGAACAGCGGGCTCTTCAGCGCCACCGCGAGCGCGAGGTCGTCCTGCGGCAGCAGCAGCGCATCGGCGAGGTTCATCAGGTCGATGATCGCGATGTGCTCGGTCAACTTCAGCCGGTCGGCGCCGGCGACCGGGATGTTGGCATGCTTGAGCGCCTGGATCACCGCGTCGAAGGCGTTGCCGCGCCGCCGCACCAGGATCAGCATGTCGCCGTAACGCAGCGGCCGCCGCGCGCCTTCGCTGCCGGTCATGGTGCCGCTGGTGACGAGGCGCTTGATCTCGGCCTGGATGCGCCGCGCCAGCTTCACCTCGGGGCTCGTCACGGACACGCCGTCGAACGGCGCCCGCCAGCCCTCGATGTCCTGGCGGTCGTCGGCCGCCGCAAGATCCCACAGCTCGATCAGGCTGGGGCCGGCATCGGCCATCGCATTGTGGATCGGATAGCCGTTCTCGACCGCATGAATGCTGCGGAAGATCTCCTGCTCGCGGAACACATGGTCGACCGAATGCAGGATCACCGGCCCCGAGCGGAACGAATAGGTGAACGACACCGGATCGAATTTCAGCCCGGCCTCTTCAAATCGTCGCTTCAGCTCGCGCCGTCGCAGGTCGAATTCACGGGGGGCTGCGCCCTGGAACGAGAAGATCGACTGCTTCTCGTCGCCGACCGCGAACACGGTGCGCACCAGGCCGTCGCGGGCACCGGCGCCGGAGGTGAATTCCGAGATGATATGGGCGACGATGTCCCATTGCCGCGGGCTGGTGTCCTGCGCCTCGTCGATCAGCACGTGATCGACGCCGCGGTCGAGCTTGTAATGCACCCAGCCCGAGGAGACGCGGTCGAGCATTGCCAGCGTCTTGTCGATCAGATCGTCATAGTCGAGCAGGCCGCGTTCCAGCTTCTCGCGGCGGTAATGCGCGGCCGCCGCGGTCGCGATATGGATCAGCGCCTCGGTGCGGTCGCGTGCCACCACGGCGCGGCGGCGCTCGATCAGGGGACCGAGACGGTCGATCTCCGCCTCGAAGCGATGACCCGCGATGGAGTTCTTCTTGATGAAATTGTTGGTGACGACGGAGGCGCGCGGTGCCCGCTCATCGGTCAGGAACACGCCGAGATATTCGTCGACCTGCGCCGCCCCGCTAAAGGTCAGTGCGCTGCGCAGCCGCTCGGCCTGCTTCTGATCCGCCTTGCTGCTGGTGTCGAGCAGCGTCGCCGTCTCCTGCCAGCTCGACCGCGGCAGGTTCGGCCCGTCGACGATCTCGCGCTCGACATCCTCGATGCGAATATCGGCGGGAACGCCAAGCGCCGCGGACATCTGCGCGGCGGCGGCCGCGGCGCTGCCGGCGGCATCGGTCCAGGCCATGAAATGGTCGCGGCTGAGGCAGGCTTCGCGCACCACCTCCTTGAAGGTGACGTCGGCGGCATTTGCCATCGCCGTCCGCAGCGCGCGGCCGATCGGACTGTCGGGAATCCGCGATGCCTCGAGGAACACGGCGAGATTGGCGCGCTCCATCATCTCGTTCTGGTCGCGATCATCAAGCACGGCGAAGCGCGCCGGCACATTGGCCTCGAACGGAAACTGCTGTAGCAGGCGAGTGCACAGCCCGTGGATGGTCTGCACCTTCAAGCCGCCGGGCGTCTCCAGCGCGCACGCGAAAAGCTTGCGCGCTTCCTTGCGGAGCTTCGAATCCGGATGTGCGATGCCGGCCTCACGGATCGCAGCATCGAGCCCGGCATCGTCGAGCGTCACCCAATGGCCGAGCGTCGTGAACACACGTTCCGCCATGTTCGCAGCGGCGGCCTTGGTGAAGGTGATGCAGAGAATCTTTTCCGGCGGCACGCCTGACAGCAGCAGGCGAATCACGCGCTGCACCAGCACATGCGTCTTGCCCGAGCCGGCATTGGCCGACACGAAGGTCGAGGCCTTCGGATCGGACGCGCGGGCCTGCGCATCACGTACCGCGGGCGGGATCGGTCTGGCGGCCTTCACCATTCCTCGATCCCCAGGCCGCCGGCGGCGGACCATTCCTTGATCCGCGCGAGGTCGTCATAGGCGCCGTAACGGTTCGCCCACATCGAGAGGTTCAGTGAGGTGTAGGCTTGGCTCTCGTCGTCGAAGGCGCGGATCAGGGCTTCCAGCTTGCGCCGCGCGCTGTCGGCGGCTTCATCGGGCGGCTGCGGGGCGTCGTTGGTCTTGATCTTCAATTCGAGCGAGCGCTGCTCGCCCGGTGGGTTGTTGCCGCTCAGCCTGACATAGACGAGATCGCCGACCGAGGAGCCCGCCGGGATGTCGGCAAAGCCACCCTCGCGCAGGATCGCGGCTTCCAGCGTCAGCTGCGGCGACAGGCCCATGCGCACCTGCTTGCCGGTCGGCGGTTGCCCGGTCTTGTAGTCGAGGATCGCGAAGCTGCCGTCGTCGCGCCGCTCGATGCGATCGGCGCGCGCTGAGAGCACGAACGTCCTGGCATCGTCAAGCGGAATGCCGATCTCGCCGCGGATCTCGGCCTTGATCGCAGCAATGCTGCCGCGCCGGGCCTGCTCCCATTCGGCAAACCAGCCCGCGATGCGCTGGAAGCGCGGCCACCACAGCGCGCGCGCCTCCGGCCGCTCCATCAGTGGCGCGAAATGCCTGCTACCGATGTCGCGCAGCGCGCCCTTGATGTCGTCAGGCAGCGCGTCGGCGTAAGTTTGCGTGAACTCGCCGAGCGATTCGTGGATTGCGGAGCCGCGGTCCGCCGCAGACAGCGGCATGTCGACCGGATCGAGCGGATCGAGCCGCAAAATGTAGCGCGCATAGATCGTATAGGGATCGCGCAGCCAGTCCTCGATCGCGGTGACCGACATTTTCAGCGGCCGCGCCTCGCGCGGTGGCCGCGGCTCGGGCTGCGCGATCGGCTCGACCTTGTCGGGCCGGTCGAGCTCGGCGGCATATTGCACATAAATCTCGCCGGCCGAAGTCGCGGCTTTCCAGCGCGCTTCGCCCGCCACCGCTTCGAGCCGATGCAGGAAGCGCGAAGCAACAGCCGGCGCGCCGCCGACCTTGGCCGCGTGGGTCAGGATCACCTCGTCATGGCCGAGCAGCTGCGCGAAGTCGTGCGCGGACAGGCCGATGCGCCGTTCGGGGAGATCGAGCCCGAGCTCATGCCGCATCGGCCGGCTCAGCCACGGGTCGACCCGCGGCGCCGGCGGCCAGACGCCCTCGACCAGGCCGCCGAGGATGACGCGATCGGATTCGGTGAGGCGCGCTTCGAGCGAGCCGTAGATGTTGAGCTGAGCCCGCGCCGATTCCGGCCGCCGTACCATGCGGTCGGCGAATGCGGTCTGGAAAACCTCGGGATAATCTGACAGCGGCGTCATCAGCCCGCTCGGCTGCTGCTTGGCGAGCAGCTCGTCGAACGCGGATGCCAGCGACGCACCGGCGCGTTCCTCGAACGCGATGGCGATGCCGTTCTCGTCGGAGGACAGCGCGACCAGCGCCTCGCGGTGGCGCGCGGCCAATTCGGCGAAATCATGCAGTTTTGACGACGCCATGCCTTCCAGTGGCGCCAGCGCCGCCTGCAACCTGGCGATCAGGTCCTGCGCCTGGTTGAGCTCGTTGTCGCGCAGCCGCGTGCGTGGCTCCATGGCGTGCAGCGACGAGGTCTCGCCGCCACTAAGCTTGACCAGTTCGGCGCGGAAGCGGGCGAAGTCGCGGGCAAGCCCGGCGGTCCCGGCTTGCGGCCGCGTGCCGCGCAGCAACGCGATCTCCAGCACCTCGGTCGCGCGCTTCAGCGCACCGTGCGCGCTGCCGAGCCGGAACAGCGGATGCTTGAGCAGCGCGAGCAGTGTCGGCGGCTCCAGCCCCCTGGCCGCGGCCTCCGCGGTGAGGCGGGCGAACACGCCGGCGGGCGTTTCGATCAGCGCGTCGCCGCCGGAATCGTCGAATTCGAGCTTCCAGCGCGTCAACGAGGCCATCACGCGGCGCGCCAGCGCGCGGTCCGGCGTCACTAGCGCGGCCGATTTGCCGAGATGCCGCGCTTCGCGCATCGCGACCGCGATCGCCAGCGCCTCCATCTCCGGATTGGACGCCTCGACCACGGTGAGGTTGCTCATCCCAGCCGAAATCCGCGCCGCGATCTCGGGCCGTTCCAGCCGGTCGTGCCATTGCGCGGTCGCGGTCGAGGGACGCATCGTCTCCGACACCAGAATTTCGCGGCCCTGCGGTGCCGGCTGCGCGAGACTTTCGACATCGCGGCGCTTGATGCCGAAGCGGTCGAGCAGCGCGTGCATCGCGAATTGCGGGTGGTTCGACGAGGGCGGCGTTTTGAACCTGCCGTCGTCGCCGCGCTCGCCGCCGATCGTGTCCCAGGACTCTTCATCGAGATCGGTGTCGAGCCCGGGCAGCACCACCGCGCCGTTCGGCAGCTTCGCCACCGCGTGCAGGAATTTTGCGGTGGCCGGCATCGAGCCGGTCGAACCGGCCGCGATCACCGGGCCCGTCGGATGCGCGGTCAGCCGCGCGGCTTCCGCCTCGATCAACAAATCGCGGCGCGCCGCCGGTTCGATCCGGCCGATCTCCTTGAGGTAGTTCGGCCAGGCGTCGCGTGCGATGCGCAGAAATTCCAGCGAATGCTGCCAGTATTTGTCGAGCTGGTCCGGCACCAGGCGGTCGAGTGCGCGCCAGTCGACGCCGCGCGTTACCATGTCGTCCATCAGCCGCGCCAGATCGCCGGCGAGCTGCAAGGTCGAGGCCGGACCGCCGACCACCAGCGGCGCCGACACCGGCGTCTTGGCCCAGGCCGCGACCAGATGCGCCAAGGTCAGCCGTCGCTCGAGCTCGCCGAGCCGGGGCGGGATCTCCAGCGGCGCGGCGCCGCCGATGTCGTCGCCCTGATCGGCGAAGGCGAGCTCGTCCTCATCGATCTCGCCGAGCGCTATGATGCGTGGCAGCACCGCTGCGTCGGAATCGAGCACGTCGAGGAAGATTTCGCGCGCCAGCCGTCCGGCGCGGCGGGTCGGCAGATAGAGCGTGGCGTTGGCGAGCTTCGCCGGATCGTTGCGCGCCTCGAATCCTGCGACCAGCCGGCCGTCGACCAGCGCCGAGATGACGGTGCGCAGGAACGGCGCAGAAACGGGAACGCTGAAAACGCGCATGGGCTGCCTGATTCGATCCGGCGCCAATATAGGGAGCGGCGGCCGTCGTTAGCCACCCCTCATGCTCAACCGCTCATGATCGCAATCCGGCGACGCAGCGATCGATGGCATCCAGGAACCAGCGCAGCGCCGGATCCTCAGCAGCACGGCTTGCATGAATCAGGTCGATCGCGAAGGCTGGAATGTCGATCGGCGGCATGACCACCGCAACATCGGCCAGATTCGTAAAGCGGCGGGCGACGCGCTCGGCCATCGTGGCGATGAGATCGGTGCCCGTGACCGCGAAGGGAACGGCCACCACATGCGCAAGCGTCACGGCCACTCGTCGTTTCAGTCCATGGCGCGCCAGCAGCGCGTCGATCACGCTCGGCAGGCCATCGCCGCCGGCCGCCGAGAACAGCGCATGCGGCAGGGCCGCATAATCTTGCAGGGTCAGGCGTTCCGATTGATTGGCGGGCGCGGCGGCGCGGATGCAGACGAAGCGCTCTTCGAACAGCCGGTGCCGGACGCAGCGTGGCGACTCCGGCAAATGGCCGCCGATCAGCGCGTCGAGTTCGCCGCGCTCGAGTTTTGCGAGCGCCGTCGTCGCTTCGGTCAGTGGGCGCACGGCAAGGTCGATGCCGGGCGCCTCGATGCGCAACAGGCGGGTCAGTTCCGGCACCAGGACCAGATCGCCATAGTCGGTGGCGGCGATGGTGATGCGTCGTCGCGCGGTGGCGGGATCGAAGGCAGGATCGGGCGCCAGCGCGCCTCTGATCTGCCGCAACGCCTCGCCGACCGGCCCGGCCAGCGCGAGTGCCTTTTCGGTCGGCTGCATGCCGGCGCCGGCGCGCAGGAACAGTTCGTCGGCAAACAGCGCGCGCAGCCGCCGCAGCGCGCTGCTCATCGATGGTTGGGCCAGGCCAATGCGCTCGGCCGCGCGGGTGACATGGCGCTCCTCCATCAGCGCCTCGAAGGCGACCAGCAGATTGAGATCGACGGCAGCTAAATTCATTGCAGCAATAATGCTTATAGAAATAATCGATTTCAACAATGATTTGCCCAGTCGTATGCTGGGTCAGGACATGGCGATGAGATCCGAGGATTTGGCGCGATCATTGGAAAGGCTGGTGCCCCGGGGACCCACCTTGTTGATCATCGGCGTGCTGGCCGGACTGGCTTTGCCTGCCCTGGCGGACGCCGTCCGCCCGCTGATGGCGGCGGCGATCTTCGTTCTGGTGCTCGGCACCTTTGTGCAGACCGATGGCGCGGCGTTCCGGCGCGCATTGCGGCGGCCGCTGGTCTGGCTGCTATTGCCGGCGCTGGCGATGCTGGCCTGTCCGCTGGCGGTCGGCTTCGCCGCGCGCGGCGCCGGACTTCGCACCGAACTGATCGTCGCGCTGGTGCTGTCGGTGTGCGCGCCGCCGTCGAGCGGCACGGCGGCGGTCGCGCGCATGCTCGGCTTCGACGCCACCGTTCCGCTGGCAGTGACGCTGTTGTCGATGGTGCTGGCGCCGGTCACGGTGCCGCTGATCGCAGCCGGCTTTGCCGGTCTCGCGCTCGATCCGCTGGCGCTTGCCGTGCGGCTGGCGCTGCTGGTCGGCGGCGCCGGCGCGGTCGCGTTGCTGCTGCGCCAAAAAGCCGCTGCAGAATTGGCGCGGCGTTCGCGCAGCATCGATACGCTCGTGCTCGCCTCGCTGCTGCTGTTTGCGATCGCCACCATGGCCGGCGTGCGTGCGCAGATCGAAACGCAGCCGATCGCGGCGGCGACCTGCATCGGGCTCGCTTTCGCCTGTAATCTCGCGCTGCAAGGATTTGGCGTACTACTCACGCCGGGCAATCTTGCTGCGCGGCTGACCAGCGGTCTCGTTCTCGGCAACCGCAACGTCGGACTGATCTGGTCGGCGATGGGCGCGGCGGTGTCGCCGATGACGGCGCTGTTCTTCGCGGCCACCCAGTTTCCGATCTATATGACGCCGCGCCTGATCGAGCTGCTGGTCCGGCGCGCGCGCAAGGAGCAAGCCCCGTCATGAGCGACCCGATCCTGACCGAAGACCTCGCCGTCCGTTTTGCCCGCATCGCGCTCGGCCATGTCGGCCGCGAATATCCCAACAAGCCGGATCATGTGCTGGCGGGTCCGCAGGACGCGCGCACGCCGCGCGAGCTGCATCCGGTGTTCTTCGGCAGTTACGATTGGCACTCCTGCGTCCACAGCTACTGGATGCTGGCACGGCTGCTGCGTCGCTATCCGGCATCCGACGTGGCAGATGATATCCGCAGCCTGTTCAACGAACAGTTCGTTGCGGAGAAGATCGCGGCCGAATGCGCCTATCTCGCGGCGCCGACGGCGCGCGGCTTCAAGCGGCCGTATGGCTGGGGTTGGCTGCTGAAGCTCGCAGCGGAGCTCTCATTGCTCGACGGGGCGCGGTGGCGCGATCGAATCGGGCCGCTCGCTGAAATCTTCGCGCAGCGTTTTCGCGATTTCCTGCCGCTCGCCACCTATCCGGTGCGGGTCGGCACCCATTTCAACACCGCGTTCGGGCTGCGCATGGCTGCCGATTATGCCGCCGTGACGCAGGACGATGCATTCGGCGCGCTGCTGCGCGAGACCGCGCTGCGCTGGTACGGCGCCGATCGGGACTGTCCCGCCTGGGGCGAGCCCAGCGGCGACGACTTCCAGTCGTCCGCACTGATCGAAGCGGAGTGCATGCGGCGGCTGCTGCCGCCGGGCGACTTCCTGCCCTGGTTCGATCGCTTCCTGCCGCGGCTTGCGCAACGCGAGCCCGCAACCCTGTTCCGCCCTGCCACGGTGACCGATCGCACGGATGGCAAGCTGGCGCATCTCGATGGGCTCAATCTCAGCCGCGCATGGTGCTGGCGTGCGCTGGCCGGTGCATTGCCGGAGGATGATACGCGCCGTGCGATCCTGCTCGACGCCGCGCGACGCCATCTCGACGCCGGCCTGCCGCATATCGCCGGCGACTATATGGGCGAGCACTGGCTGGCGAGCTTTGCGGTGCTTGCGATCGACGGAGACGATTGACGACGGCGTCGCTTACGCGACGCTTTCCAGGTAGGCTTCTTCCGCGGCCTGGATCGCGTCTGGGGTGCCGACATGCATCCAGACGCCGTCGAGGCGCAGGCCGAACAGCCGCTCCTGCTCATTGGCGCGGTCGAACATCTTGGTCAGCGAGAACTCGCCGGCCGGAGCGTCCGCGAACAGCGACGGCGACATGATCGCGGCACCGGCATAGACGAACGGCACCACCTGGTTCTCCCGCCGCTTGCGCAGCGCGCCGTCCGGCAGCATCGAATAGTCGCCGCGGCCGCCATAGCCGATGCTCGAGGCGGTCGGCGCCATCAAGAGCAGGATATCCATCCGCTCGGGGTCGAAGGCTTCCGCGAGCCGCCCCAGATTGGACCGCACGCCGTCGATCCACATCGTGTCGGCATTGAGATGGAAGAACGGCGCATCGCCGAGCAGCGGCAGCGCCTTGACGACCGCGCCCCCGGTGCCGAGCACCTGGTCGCGCTCGTCGGAGATGATCACGCGCGGGCGGCTGCGGGTCTTGACGTGCTCGATGATCTGGTCGGGCAGATAGTGCACGTTGACGACGGCCTCAGTGACGCCGGCGCCGGCGAGCTTGTCGAGCACATGGTCGAGCAGCGGCTGGCCGGCGACGCTGACCAGCGGCTTCGGCATCGTGTTGGTCAGCGGGCGCATGCGGACGCCGAGACCCGCAGCGAGCACCATGGCCTTATGGGGAGTGACGGGCATTTTCCGGATATTCTCGGTCATCATCTCTCATGCGCCGATCCTATCACGGCGATTCGGCAAGCACATCAATCAGACGCCATAGTCATAGGACATGACGGCCGTAAGACGGCATTAACGACGACGGTTGGCCTAAACGTCGGCTGCCTGCGCGCCGCGTTTGGCCGTTTTCTTCTTCTTGTCGCCTTGTTTGAGGAAGTTGACGCCGATCTGATCGCCATTGACCCACGCCAACTCGCAGCGGCGATAGGCCAATCCTGTGGACGACAGCAGCAGAAAGAACTCCTTCAGGTTCAGGCCCTCGACCGAGCCCTCGACGGAGAGCTTGGCCCCCATCTCCGACACGTCTTCCATGGTGCAGTCGCGCCGCCAGGTGCCGTCAATGCCCATCATGTGCGCGGCGATGCCGCGTTCAAACGTGACACGATCGCCCCTGCGTCGTTCCGTCCCCATCGTCTGGTCCCGCTCCCGATCCGGCCGCGCCAAGGATGTGGTGCGACCCGGTGCAAGCTTAGGGGATCCAAGGCTAATAAACGGCTAACAAGCCGTAAACTACGGTACCGGCGGAGGAACGTTGGCCGTGTACCAGATCCGGAAGCTGGTCAGCGCCGGATGCGCCAGCGACCGCTCCAGATAGGTCCAGATCCGGGGCTGGTGCTTGAGGTAGTGCGGCTTGCCGTCGCGCCGGTTGAGCCGGGCGAAGGTGCCGAGCAGGCGGGTATTTCGCTGCGCCGACATGATCGCATAGAGCTCGGCGAACCCGGCCGGATCGAAGTTCTCGTCGGTGGCGCGCCGCGCCTTGATGTAGCGGGTCAACAGCGCCAGCTCGAGCTGCTCGGGCACGTCGATCCGCGCATCCTGCAGCAGCGACACCACGTCATAGGCCGCGGGGCCGAGCGTTGCGTCCTGGAAGTCGATGATGCCGACGCGCAGGATGCCGGTGCGTTCGGCAAGCCAGATGATGTTCGGCGAATGGAAGTCGCGGATCACCCAGGTCTGCGGGGCCGCAGCGGGCTTCTCCAGCAGGCCGCGCCACATGCCGAGGAATTCGCTGCGGATCTCCTCGCTCGGCTGCACGCCGCGGTCGGGCAAATACCATTCCAGCATCAGCCCGATCTCGATCAGCCAGGCGTCGATATCGAACACCGGGATGTCGTAGCTCTCGTTTGATGTCAGCGGCAGCGTGTCGGGCAGCGCCTCGCGATGCAGCGCGGCGAGCATGTCGACGGCGGCCTCGTAGCGCTCGGCGATCGGCTGCGGCGGATCGCCCGCGATGACGCCTTCGGCGCCGAGATCCTCGGTGATGAGGAAGCCGGATTCGAGATCGATGTGGCGGATCGCAGGCGCGGAGAAGCCGTGCTTGCGCAGACCGTTTCCGATCGCGACGAACGGCCTGACATCTTCGGCGAGATGCACCGCGGCGCTGTACGGCCTGCCGTTGTAGATCGCCGGGCCGTCGGGGCGGCGCGGCGAGTTCATCAGGATCACGCTGCCGTCGTCATTGCGCAGCCGCGCATAGGAGCGGGTCGAGGCATCGCCCGGCATCCGCTCACGCCGGGCGGTGAGGAAGCCCGCGCGATCGAGGAACTGGCGCAGCTCGTTCAGCCGGGTGACCTTCGCCGCGGCCTTGCCGTGGCCGGTGATCTCGGCCGCGCGCGCGGCCGATCCGAGCGCCGGGCGATGGCTGAAGGCGATGTCGATGCGATCGGCGGGCATCGCGTCGGGCGCGCGCTCCGGCCATTCGATCAGCGCCACGATATCGTCGGGCAATGGCGCCAGCCCGATCTCCTCGAGCTCGCTGGCGTCATTGATGCGATAGAGGTCGGCATGGACAAGCGGAAACGACGGCAGCTCGTAGCTCTGCGCCAGCGTGAAGGTCGGGCTCGGCACCTCAAGCGTATCGTCGTCGGCGAGGTAGCGGATCAGCGCGCGCGCGGCCGCGGTCTTGCCAGCGCCGAGGTCGCCCGACAGCGTGATGACGTCGCCGGCGCCGATCAGCAGCGCGAGGTCGGCCATCAGCTCTGACGTCGCGGTTTCGTTCGCGAGCGCCACCGAGAATGTCGAGGGCGCCGTCATTCGGCAGCGTTGCGATGTGCGGTCTGGTCGATCGGGAAGTCGCAGGTCACCGTCGTGCCCTGGCCTACGGTCGAATCGACGCGCACCCGTCCGCCATGCAGCTCGACGAAGGAGCGGACCAGCGACAGGCCGAGCCCGGCGCCGCGATGCCGCGAGCCATGGGAATGGCTCTCGAACCAGTTGAACACCTTGTCGCGCATCTCGGGCGGAATGCCGGGACCGGCATCGGTCACCGCAAACACCACGCTGTGCGCGGTGCGGTGCGCGCTGATCGTGACGGTGGCGTCATGCGGCGAGAAGCCGACCGCATTGGCGAGCAGATTGTAGAGCACCTGCACGACGCGCCGCTCGTCGCCGATGAAGGCGCCGATATTGGGCTCGATGTCGACCTTGAGCGCGATGCGGTCGGTGGCCAGCCGGTCCTGGATGCCTTCGGCGGCGGCCTCGATCGCCTGTCCGATATTGACCGGGCCGAGCTCGAGCTTCATCGCGCCGGCGTCGATGGTGGCAAGATCGAGGATGTTGTTGGTCAGTGCCAGCAGCGCGTTGGTCGATTTGGTGACGTAATCGAGATATTCGGCCTGCTTCGGGGTCAGCGGTCCGGTCGAGGGATCGCTGAGGAAATGCGCGAAGCCGATGATGGTGGTGAGGGGCGCGCGCAGCTCGTAGGAGACGTGGTGGACGAAATCGACCTTCATCTGGTCGGCGGTTTCCAGCGCCTCGTTGCGCTCGCGCAGCGCCCGCTCGACATTCTCGGTGTCGGTGATGTCCTGGAACGCGAGCAGGGTCTTGCCGTCGGGCAGCGGGATGGTCAGGCAGTTCAGCACGCTGCCATCCCTGCGCTCGAGCTTGAGCGCGACCTGGGCGCGGTTCTCGATCGCGGTGATCTGCTCGCGCAGCGTCCGCCAGGTCAGCGCGTCGTCGAACAGCGGCCGGCACAGCGCTTCCACCGCCTCGATATGCGGTTCGCCCTGCAGCGCGTCAGGCGGCAGCTTCCACATCTTGGCGAACGGCGGGTTGAACAGTTCGGCGCGGCCGTTGCTGCCGAACACCGCGACCGCTTCGCTGAGATTGTCGAGGGTCTCGCGCTGCACCCGGGTCAGGCGGTCGTAGCGGCGGGCGAGGTCGAGGCTCTCGGTGACGTTGTCGAACAGATAGGTGACGCCGCCCTCGAGGTTCGGCGTGGTGACGACGTGGATGGCGCGGCCGTCGGGCAGGAACCAGGTATAGGTCTCGGATTCGACCGCGCGGTAGGCCTCGTGCAGCTTGGCCTTCCAGGCGCGGAAGTCCGGCTGCTCGGGCAGCTTGCGGTTGGCGCGCAGCCGGTCGAGCACGCTGGAATCGTCGGGATTGCTGTCGAGGAAGGCCTGGTCGAGGCCCCACAGCCGCCGATAGGATTCGTTGTAGAAGGTGAGCCGGCGGTCGGCGTCGAACACCGCGACGCCAGAGGACAATTGGTCGAGGGTGCGCCGGTGCGCTTCGACCATCCGCGCGATCGCCGCACGGAGCGCCGCGGCTTCGCTGGCGTCGATCGCGATCCCGGCGGTGCCGCCGGAAAGCTTGAGCGCCTGGACGTCGTAGATCCGCCGCTCGCCGCTGACCACGATCGGCAGCCGCGCGGCATAGCTGGCATTGTCGTTCAGCGCGCGGGTCAATTCGGTGCGCTGGTCGCTTTCGAGCAGTTCGAGATTGCGCTGCAGCGCGTCCGACACGCTCTTGCCCTCGGTGGCGCGGACATAGGCCGCGTTGGCATAGCGCAGATTGCCCTCGAGGCTCTTGGCCCAGATCGGCCAGGGTGCCGCGGCAGCGAAATCGCGCAGCAGCTCCGTCTCCTCCTGCAGCGTCTTGTAGCGCAGGTTGGATTCGGCGAGTTCGCGGCGCAGGCCGCCGAGCTCGCGGATCCGGACGATGGCTTGTCCCCCGATCGCGCGGCCCATCGCCTCGATGGCGCGGCCGGCGGAGGTGGAGAGGTTGAGCAGGAACGCCTCGCCCTTCTCGCGCAGCGCGTCGACGGCGTGGTCCATCTGCAGCGCCGGCTCGGGCGGCAGCCAGGTTCCGAAGGCAAGGACGCGCTGCGGCGACCCTTCCTGCGACATCACCAGCGAGGTGTCGCCCGAGATCTGCGGCCGGTTGTCGCCCGCGGCCCAGGAGATCAGGACCTGCGGCTCGACGAACAGCAGCGCGCGCAGCCGGTCCGATTGCGCCTGCAGGTCCGATATCTCGGATTGCAGCTGTTCTTCATTGCGGGTCGCGCGCAGCCGGGTGCGCATCAACAGGATCGCGGCGACGGCGGAGAAGCCGACCAGCGCGAACGACGTCGCGAGCACCGCGACCTCCTGGTGATTGAAGCCGAGATGATCCGACATCGCCTGGGCGACCAGGCTTTCGGCGGCGAACGAGGCGCGGGCCGGCAGCAATGCGGTGATGGCGAGCCCAATCATGCCGTCGCGCGCCAGTGAGGTGCATGACAGCAGGGTTCGACGCATTGCCGCGACTACGCCCGACATATGTTGCCCCAGAACGCACAAACCTTGAGGCATGATCCGGAAATGAGGAGACCGGTGTTCCCTCACGGCAAACGTTTCGCGTTTGTCCGTGGATCATGCCCGAGCAGGACCCGACAGCCCGACGAAGACCCCCCGTCGCGCTCGAATCAATCCAGAATAGTCCCAACCGGACTCGGCGAGTAAGAGTCCAGACCGTGAACGCAGAATCCGCTGTGAAAAAATGCGCCGGTGGTGTGGATTTTACGCGAATTGACTCCGTATTCACGCGGGAGTGCGCTTCAGCAGCGTGATCTGCCAGAGGCATCCGCACACGTCTCGGGTTACGACGACAGGTGGGCTCCCTCGCCCCGTTCTTACGGGGAGAGGGTTGGGGTGAGGGGCCGTCTCCGCAGATGGGGTGATGGCTGCGCTCGCGGAGATCCCCCCTCACCCGGAACGCATCTGACGATGCGTTCCGACCTCTCCCCGCACGCGGGGCGAGGTGAGCCGGCGCCCGCTGATCTAGCGTCCGGTCGAGCCGAAGCCGCCGCTGCCGCGCTCGGTGGACGACAGCACCTCGACCGCAACCAGCTCGGCCCGTGTGACCGGCGCGATCACCATCTGCGCGATGCGCTCGCCGCGCCGGATCGAGAACACCTGCTCGCCGTGATTGATCAGCAGCACGTTGATCTCGCCGCGATAGTCGGCGTCGATCGTGCCTGGCGAGTTCAGCACCGTGACGCCGTATTTGGCGGCGAGCCCGGAGCGCGGTCGCACCTGCGCCTCATAGCCCGCCGGCAGCGCGATGGTCAGCCCGGTCGGAACCATCTCGTAGCGCCCCGGCAGCAGCAGCAGCGGCGCCGACCGCGGCACCGCGGCCAACAGGTCGAGCCCGGCTGCGCCATCGGTCTGATAGATCGGCAGCAGCAGATCAGCGCCATGCGGCAATTGGTGGACTTCGACCTTGATGGTGGCGCTCACGATCCGGTTCCTACTTCTCGTGCGATCCGCGACACCAGCGCGGTCGCGACTTCTTCCTTGGTCATGACCGGCCAGGAATCGACGGTGACCTCCTTGCCCTCGCGCGCGAGCAGATGGACGGTGTTGCGGTCGCCGCCCATCACGCCGGTCGCCGGCGAGACGTCGTTGGCGACGATCCAGTCGCAGCCCTTGCGCGCGAACTTGGCCTTGGCGTTCTCGATCAGGTGCTCGGTCTCGGCGGCAAAGCCGATCACCAGCGGCGGCCGCTTCTCCTTCAGCTTGGAAATTGTCGCGAGGATGTCGGGGTTCTCGACCAGTTGCAGCGGCGGCATGCCGGCTGTGGTCTTCTTCAGTTTCTGGCTGCCTTCGGTGGCGACCCGCCAGTCGGCGACTGCGGCGGCAAAGATCGCCACGTCGACCGGCAGCGCCGCCTCGACCCGGTGCAGCATGTCGCGCGCGGATTCCACGTGCATCACCGAGATGCCCTGGGGATCGTCGAGCTCGACCGGCCCGGTCACCAGCACGACCTCGGCGCCGGCGGCGCGCGCGGCAGCCGCGATGGCAAAGCCCTGCTTGCCGGACGAGCGGTTGGCAATGTAGCGGACCGGATCGATCGCCTCGTGGGTCGGCCCGGCGGTGATCAGCACCCGCTTGCCGGCCAGCGGGCGCGGCTGCGGCGGCCGCAACATGCGCTCGGCGGCGGCGGCGATCTCGACAGGCTCGGCCATCCGCCCGACGCCGGCCTCGCCGGCTTCGGCCATCTCGCCCGCATTGGGGCCGACGGTATGGACGCCGTCGCGGCGCAGCTGCAGCACGTTGCGGCGGGTGGCCGGGTTGTTCCACATCAGCGGATTCATCGCCGGCGCCAGCAGGATCTGCCGGTTTGCCGCCAGCAGCGTGGCGGTGGCGAGGTCGTCGGCATGGCCCTGCGCCATCTTGGCCATCAGGTCGGCGGTCGCCGGTGCCACCACGATCAGGTCGCAGTCCCGCGCCAGGCGGATATGGCCGGCGTCGAACTCGCTCTCGGCGTCGAACAGGTCGGTATAAACGCGCTCATGCGACAGCGCGCTGGCGGCGAGCGGGGTGACGAACTGCTGGGCCGCCTTGGTCAGCACGCAGCGGACCTGGATGTGCCGTTCCTTGAGCCGCCGGATCAGATCCAGCGCCTTGTAGGCCGCGATCCCGCCGCCGATGATCAGGGTCACCCGGGCCTCGCCGGCCGCGCTGCCGGCCCGCGGCGCAGGCGCTGCGGGCGTGGCGGAGCCCGATCTGGGCGCCTCCGCAGGCTCTGTACCGCCCTCGGCGAGGTCCCGGAGGATGACCCGGATCTCCTCTTCGACCGAGCGCCCGTTTTTGGCGGACCGCAGCCGCAGATAGGCTTTCAGGGTGTCGTCGAGTTTGCGGATGGTCAGGCTGGCCATGGCATGCCCCAGGCATGATCCGGAAAAGTGCGAAGCGGTTTTCCGACAAGATCATGCGTATGATAGCGATGCTATCACATGGTGCATGCATTGCAATCAGTGCGCTCGGATGGCGAAAAAGATCGCGATGGAGGCGATCGCAATGACCCAAAGGCCTATGGTCTGGACCCGCTCCTTGCGGGCCTCGGCGCGGGCCATTTCGTCGATCGAATCCGACGACAGCGTGTGGCCCTCCCGCGTCATGGTCTCGAGCTGCTCGAGCACCGTCACGGCGCGGTTGGCAATCGACGGCAAATTGGCAAGGACGCGACCGAGCTCGCCTGCGCCCGAGATCGCGCCCTGGATGCGGCCGGCCGGCCCGAGATTCTGCGTGATCCATTCGCGCACCACCGGGTCGGCGATCTTCCAGATGTCGAGCTTGGGGTCGAAGCCGCGCGCCACGCCCTCGACCACCACCATGGTCTTCTGCAGCAGGATCAGCTCGGGGCGCGTCTGCATGTCGAACAGGCCGGTGACCTCGAGCAGAAGCGTCAGCAGCTTCGCCATCGAGATTTCCTCGGCGGTACGGTTGTGGATCGGCTCGCCGATGGCGCGGATGGCTTGCGCAAAATTCTCCACCGAATGGTGGCCCGGCACATAGCCGGCCTCGAAATGCACCTCGGCGACGCGGCGATAGTCGCGGGTGATGAAGCCGAGCAGGATCTCGGCCAGGAAGCGCCGCTCCTTCAGCCCGAGCCGACCCATGATGCCGAAATCCACCGCAACGAGGCGGCCGGCCTCGTCGAGGAACAGATTGCCCGGATGCATGTCGGCATGGAAGAAGCCGTCGCGCAGCGCGTGGCGCAGGAAGCTCTGGATCACCTTGCGGCCGAGATCGGGCAGGTCGACCTGGGCCTGCGCCAGGCGCGCGTGATCGTTCAGCGCAATGCCGTCGATCCATTCCATCGTCAGCACGCTGTGCGCGGTGCGATCCCAATCCACGGTGGGCACGCGGAAGTCCGGATCGTCGCGGGTGTTCTCGGCCATCTCGGACAGCGCGGCCGCCTCCAGCCGCAGATCCATCTCCATCGCGACCGAGCGCGACATCGTATTGATGACTTCGATCAGCCTCAAGCGCCTTGCCTCGGCGGAATGCGCCTCGGCCTTGTGCGCGACAAAGAAGAAGTCGCTGAGGTCGCGGCGGAAGCGCGCGGCGACGTTGGGCCGGAGCACCTTGACCGCAACCTGCTGGCGCACGCCGTCGCGCTCGACCTCGCCGCGATGTACCTGTGCGATCGAGGCTGCGGCGACCGCCGGGCCCAGATGTACGAAGGCCTGCGATACCGGCCGTTCCAGCGATTGCGTGATGACGGTCTCGGCCTCTTGCTGCGCGAATGGCGGCAGCCGGTCCTGCAGGCTTTCGAGGTCGCGCGCCATCGCGACGCCGACCACGTCGGGACGGGTGGCGAGGAATTGCCCCAGCTTGAGATAGGCCGGCCCGAGCCGAGTCAGCGCGCGTGACAGCCGCGGCCCTGACTTGGCCGAGCGGCGCTCGATCAGCCGCGCCATCTTCAATGCGAGTTGTCCCGGCGGCGGCACCAGCGCGGGATCGACGACCCCGAACACGCCCTCGCGCGCAAACACGAAACCGGCGCGGGCAAGCCGCGCGATGTGGGTCAGTGCAGAGATCACAAACGCCAGCCCGAATGCAGCGCCACGATGCCGCCGGAGAGGCTCTGCCACTTCACGCGCGCAAAGCCGGCGGCGCCGATCATCTCGGCGAACGCGTTCGGCCGCGGGAATTTGCGGATCGACTCGACGAGATATTGATAGGACTCGGCATCACCGGTGACGGCGCGGCCGAGCGGCGGGATTACCTTGAAGGAAAACAGATCGTAGATCCGGTCGAGGCCGGGCACGTCGACGGTGGAGAATTCCAGGCACAGGAAGCGGCTGCCGGGCTTGAGCACCCGATAGGCCTCGCGCAGCGCCAGCTCGATCTGCGGCACGTTGCGGATGCCGAAAGCGATGGTGTAGGCGTCGAACGAACGGTCGGCGAAAGCCAACGCCTCGGCATTGCCCTCGACGAACGACACGCGGTCATCGAGATGCTGTTTGGCGGCGCGCTCGCGGCCGACCGCGAGCATGTCGGTGTTGATGTCGCAGACCGTGGCATGGAAGCCGGCGCCCGCGGCCTTGGCGGCGCGGAACGAGATGTCGCCGGTGCCGCCGGCGACGTCGAGCAGCGCGAACGGGCGGTCGCCCTTCGGTGGGTCGAGCGTCGTGATCATGACGTCCTTCCAGGCCCGGTGCAGGCCTGCCGACATCAGATCGTTCATCAGGTCGTAGCGTTGTGCCACGCTGTGAAACACATCGTTCACCAGCGTCTGCTTCTCGCCCAGGGGCACGTCCCTGAAGCCGAAATGGGTGGTTTGATCCGGCCGATCCATCACTCAGAACTCTTACCCTTTTTGGCCCTTTTTGGTCGCGTTTTCGAGCTCGAAGACGCTCCAGCCAAACCATAGCGCGGCGGCCGCAATGGCGCTATCACGTCACTTCCAAAAGGTGAATGCCCGCCATGCCGGAATTACCCGAAGTCGAGACCGTCCGCCGCGGCCTGCAACCGGCCATGGAAGGCTCCAAGATCCTCAAGGCCGAGGCCCGCCGCAAGGATTTGCGATTTCCGTTTCAAAAAGACTTTATCGCCCGCCTCGAAGGCCGGACCATCACCGGGCTCGGCCGCCGTGCCAAATATTTGATGGCGGACCTTAACTCCGGCGACGTGCTGCTGATGCATCTGGGCATGTCGGGCTCGTTCCGCGTGCTGAAGCCGGAAGGCGCGGCGACGCCGGGGCAATTCCACCATCCGCGCAGCGACGATCGCGCGCATGATCACGTCGTGTTCCACATGTCCTCGGGCGCAGCCGTCGTGTTCAACGATCCCAGGCGCTTCGGCTACATGAAGATCATCGCCCGCGACGCGATCGAGGATGAGCCGCTGTTGAAGGGCCTCGGCCCGGAGCCGCTCGGCAATGCGTTCGACGCGGCAATGCTGGCGCGCTCCTGTCACAACAAGAAGACCAGCCTGAAGGCGGCGCTGCTCGATCAGCGCGTGGTGGCGGGACTTGGCAATATCTATGTCTGCGAGGCACTGTTTCGTTCGCATCTGTCGCCGCGGCGATTGGCCGCGACGCTCGCGACCAAGAAGGCCGAGCCGACCGACCACGCCAAACGGCTGGTCGACGCGATCCATTCGGTGCTCAACCAGGCGATCAAGGCCGGCGGCTCCTCGATCAGCGACCATCGCCTGACCAACGGCGATCTCGGCTATTTCCAGCATTCGTTCCAGGTCTACGACCGCGAGGGCGAGTCCTGCCGCACGTCGGGTTGCGAGGGCATCGTCAGGCGCTTTACCCAGAACGGCCGTTCGACGTTCTGGTGCCCGAAGTGCCAGAAGTGACAGCCATGCAAGAATAACAATAAAGGGAGTGCGGATCATGGGCGGCAATTGGCGCGATCGCGCCGCGACAAGTTTTCAATGTGAGAAGCAGCCGGCCACCAGCAGCCGCGGCATGGTGGTGAGCAATCATCCGCTGGCATCGAGTGCCGGCGCCGAGATGCTCGCGGCCGGCGGCAATGCGATCGATGCGGCGATCGCCACGTTGTTCACGCTGACCGTGGTCGAGCCGATGATGGTCGGCATCATCGGCGGCGGCATGGCCCATATCCGCCTCGCCGACGGCAGCCACCGCTTCATCGACGGCCAGAGCACGGTGCCGCAGGCGGTGCGGCCGGACACTTACACCTCGAAGCCCGGTTCGGCGCATGACGTGTTCGACACCGTCGGCAACGAGAATTTGAACGGGCCGAAGGCGGTCGCGGTGCCGGGCTCGCTGAAGGCGTGGTGCGAGACGCTGCGCCGCTTCGGCACCATGAGCCTTGCCGACGTCATGCAGCCCGCGATCAAGCATGCCGCGCGCGGCTATGCGGCGACGCCGTACTTGCATGAATGCATCACCGACGGCGCCGAGGAGATGCTGAAGGACAGGCCGATTGCGGCGATCTATCTGCCCGATGGCGCGCCGCTGAAACCCGGCGAGCGCGTGGTGCAGGCCGAATATGCCGAGACCCTGAGATACATCGCCGACCACGGCGACAATGCGCTCTACCAGGGGCCGCTCGGCGACATCCTGGTCGACTACATGAAGCGGAACGGTGGCTTCATCGCGCAACAGGATCTCGCGACCTACAAGACCGTCGAGCGGCAGCCGATCCGCTGTGACTACCGCGGCTGGGAAATCCTCGGGCCGCCGCCGCCGGCGGCGTCAGGCGTGCACATCACGCAGATGCTGAACATCCTCGAAGGTTATGACGTCGCGCGGCTCGGCTTCGGCACGGCCGAGACGATCCATTATCTCGCCGAGGTGCTGAAGATCGCCTTTGCCGATCGCGCGGCCGCGAGCGGCGATCCCGCCTATATCAATGTCCCGGTGGAGCGGCTGACCTCGAAGGCCTATGCCGACGAGCGTCGCGGCGCGATCGATGCCAATCGCGCGCAGGCGTGGGGTGCCGGCGTCACGCAACTCGAGAGCGCGCACACCACGCACATGACGGCAGCGGATGCGATGGGCAATGTGGTCGCGACCACCCAGACCATCAACAATCTGTTCGGCGCCAAGATCCTGATCCCGGGCCTCGGCACCGTGCCGAACAATTACATGAACCTGTTCGATCCGCGGCCGGGACACGCGCTGTCGCTCGCCGCGGGCAAGCGCGTCACCACCTCGATGTCGCCGATGATGGCGCTGCGCGACGGCAAGCTCGCCTATGCGCTGGGTCTGCCCGGCGGCAAGCGCATCTTCCCGAGCGCGATGCAGGCGCTGATCAATCTGATCGATCACGGCATGGATCTGCAGGAAGCGGTCGAGGCGCCGCGGGTGTGGACCGAGGGCAATGCGCTGGAAGTCGAGCAGGCGGTGCCGGAGAGCATCCGCGCGGCGCTGGCAGCGAAAGGCCACAAGGTGCAGGTGGTGCCGACGGTTGCCGGCGGCATGAACGCGATCCAGTTCCATGAGGACGGCACGATGTCGGGCGCAGCCTGCTGGCGCGCCGACGGCACGCCGGTCGGGATTGCCGGCGGTCTGGCGCGGGCCGGAGTCAGATTTGCGTTGCGGTAACGGGCTGGCTGGGCTCCCTCGCCCCGCTCTTGCGGGGAGAGGTAAAACAATCTTCGTCACGTTTTGTATCCAACGAATCTTGCTGGATCATGGACTTTCCCAAACTGCGTCCCGCAAACCGATGTATTTATTGCGGCTCTAGCGGGGGCGGCCTTCCACTTGAGGACGAGCATATCATCCCGACATCACTCGGCGGTAACATCATTTTCCCAAAGGCGAGCTGCAGAAAGTGTTCGGGCATAACCAGCAATATTGAAGGCTATATCGCCCGCAAGGTGTTCTGGGAATTCCGCCTTTCCACGGGCATAAAATCTCGCCGCGGTACGAAAAACCGACCTACCGAACTTCCCCTCACCGTCGATTTTCAGTCGGGTGATCGCAAGCAATTTTCCCTTCCTATATCTAATCATCCGTCAGGGGTCGCCCTACTGCACTTCCCACTACCTGGGGTGATGACGGGCGCTCCCCCCAGCGATAATTGGGAGTGGGTGAAGATTCGTCATTGGTACATTGATAGCAGGTTGCCCAATGATATCGAGGGTGCCAAATCCTTCAATTTCAAATTCGAAATCAAGAATTGGCACTTCGCCAAATTTTTAGCAAAGGTAGCCCATGGATTTGCCGTAGCTCATTTCGGCATCAACGCTTTCGATCATTGGTTGCCCGATCTTATCTTAGGTCGACACAATAACGGGGCTTACGTCATTGGCAGCGAACCAGATCTTCCACCACCGGTGGATATCGACTTCAGAGTTGGAATTGACACTTGGTCTTCTCCCAAGGGCGCACGCTACGTACTCGTCAAATTTCGCTTATTTGCTGGCATGGGACTTCTAGTCCCCGGAAGTCTCTCTACTCCAGTCTACTGCGTCATAGCGGGTCCGATCGATCCCTCGCGACATTTCGTAGAGGGCTACCAAGACCTCACGAGCGCATAGACGAAAAAATACTTTCGGTCGTCGTTCAGAATCACGGCATGTCAGGTGCATAGTTCCCTACAAGCGGGGCGAGGTGACCTTACCTCCTGACGCAGATCACGCGGACCACGGCGGCCTTGGCGTCCGCCGATTCGCCTGACGCGGTAACGCCCTGCGCCTTCAGGAAACTGCGCACGGTGTCGGCCGGCACCAGCGCGGCCTGCGCCGGTGGTGCGGCGGTCGCAGGGCCCGCGACGATGACCGGCCTCAGCAATGCGATGCCGGCAAACTTGCCGCTGCCGTCGAGCGCCGCTGCGCCGGAAAATCCGACCGCCGGCGGCGGTGACAGCGCCTGGTCGCCGCCGCCGAGTTGCGCGACCGAAGCCTTGAGGCTGCTCGCGGCCGTGCCGCCGCCCTGGTTCTGCGGATCGGCGATCCCCGTGATCTCGAGCGCGGTCTGCGTCGCCTGGCCCGCGATGTTGAGCGGCTTCAGCCCGCGCGCGCCGTAGATGCGCAGCAGCGCGAGATCGTGCTCCTTGTCCTCGGCGACCCGATCGGCATTGCCGTAGCCCGGGATCGTCAGCGCGATGCAGTCGGCGGTCGCCACGCGGTCGGTGACAACAGCGCCGTCGTCGCTGACCACGACGCCGGTGCCATATTCGACAGTCTTGCGCGGCGGCGGGCCGGCCTGCACGCCCGATGGGAATGCATTGAAGGCACTCGACATCGCGATCACCACCGGCTCGACGGTGGTTTGCATCGCCTGGTCGTAGAGGATGGTGAGGATGCGGACCTCATCGCCCTTCAAAGTGCCGCGCAGATAGAACTTCTTCAGCCCCTGGAGGCCCGACAGCACGAAAAAATCAGGCTTCACCACGGTGTAATCGATGGTGCGGCCGGCCGGCTCCTTCTTTTCCTGCTCGGCAAGCTTCGCGGTGGTCGGGCTCGCTTCCTTGCGCCGGGTCAAGAGCACCTGGACCGTGCCGGTCGGCGAGGTCCATCTGGCGCCGGAGGCATCGCTGGTGACCTGCGGCACCAGTTTAGTCGGAATGCCGAGCCGCGCCCCGGTGGCAGGCTCGGTGACGATCCGCCAGGCGACGCTCTCCTGTTTCCGCCGCGCAGTGTCGGCGAGCACGCCGCGCTCCTGCGGGTTCAGCACCCCGGTCGGCTTGCCACCGCGGTTCTTCTGGAATTCCTTGATCGCATTGACCATGCGCTCGCTGACGTCGCCTGATATCGCGCCGTTATATTCGCCGACCCAGGCGAGGTCGGATTGCAGCGCCAGCCGATCGGCCTGCGCCATTGCGTTGGCGGTATCCTCCGGCTTTTGCAACGCGGGGCGAACCGGCACCGTGGTCACCGCCTTCGGCTTGGCCCCGGCGGTGGTCGGCGGCGTCAACTGGGCGTTCGCCGCGCCGATCATCGCGACCATCAATGTTGCCGAAAGCACCAATCTCATGACAAATCCGGTGGAAATGACTGAAACCATTGACGTCGACGTAATTAAGCACATCTGCTTGGTCGGCAACAACCGCGCTCCGGTTCAGGTTTCAACCCTCATCCCCGCGCAACGGCTTTGCCGTTGTCGCTGGAGGAGCGGCGTGAGCCGCGTCTCGAAGGATGAGGCCACAGATGGGGCCTTCATGGTTCGAGACGCGCGTGCCGCGCTCCTCACCATGAGGGGATACGGGTAGGACTGATGAGACAATGCTGAGTGCTGACGAGCTCGAACGTTATGCCCGCCACATCGTGCTGCGCGAGGTGGGTGGTCCCGGCCAGAATGCGCTGAAGCAGGCGTCGGTGCTGGTGATCGGCGCCGGCGGCCTCGGCGCGCCGGTGCTGATGTATCTGGCCGCCGCCGGCGTCGGCCGGCTCGGCGTGATCGATGACGATGTCGTCTCGCTCTCCAATTTGCAGCGCCAGATCATCCATACGACATCCGACATCGGCCAGCGCAAGGTCGATAGCGCGGCGGCGCAAATCCACGCGCTCAATCCGCATGTGACGTTCGAGGCGCATCCGATGCGGCTCACCGCCGACAATGCAATGGCGCTGATTGCGAACTACGATCTGGTGCTCGACGGCTCCGACAATTTCGAGACCCGCTATCTCGTCGCCGATGCCTGCTTCCTCGCGAAGCGGCCGCTGATCACGGCGGCACTCGGACAGTTCGACGGTTCGCTGACCACGATCCGCGCGCATGAAAGGAATGCCGAAGGCGAGTTCAACCCGACCTATCGCTGCCTGTTTCCGGAAGCGCCGCCGCCGGGCACGGTGCCGGCCTGCGCCGAGGCCGGCGTGATGGGCGCGCTCGCGGGCGTCTTGGGATCGATGATGGCGCTGGAGGCGATCCGCGAGATCGTCGGCTTCGGCGAGGGCTTGGTCGGCCGCCTGCTAATGGTGGACGCGCGCGCAATGCGGTTCGAAACCCTGCGCTACGCGCGCGACCCGCAGAACCCGCTCAACGGTGATGCGCCAGTCATCACCGATCTGAGCGGGCATGTAGTCAGTTAGGACGCCTTTGCGGGCTTCTCGCTGTCCATGTGCCGCAGGTGCTCCTCCGGATAGCGTCCGCCGGCGGCGGCGCCGGGCGGAAATGCCTCTGCCAGTGCGGCAAGATGCGCCGCGGTCAGCTTCACATCGAGCGCGCCGCGCGCCTCGGTCAGCCGCTCGCGCCGCCGCGCGCCGACCAGCGGCACGATGTCCTTGCCTTGCGCCGCGACCCAGGCAATCGCGACCTGCGCCGGAGAGGCGCCGATCTCGCCGGCGATGGCGCGCAGCCGATCGGCGAGCGCGAGGTTGGTGTCGATATTGCCGGCTTGGAAGCGCGGGCTCAGCAGGCGGAAATCCTTCTCGCCGCCGCGGTCCTTCGACCAGTGCCCGCTGATCAGCCCGCGCGCCAGGACGCCATAGGCGGTGATGCCGATGCCGAGCTCGCGGCAGGTCTTGAGAATGTCGGTCTCGATGCCGCGCGAGATCAGCGAATATTCGATCTGCAGGTCGGCGATCGGATGCACCCTGTGGGCGCGGCGGATGGTGTCGGAGCCGACCTCTGACAGCCCGATATGTTTGATCCAGCCGGCCTTGATCATGTCGGCCATCGCGCCGACCGTGTCCTCGATCGGCACATTGGGATCGAGCCGCGCCGGGCGGTAGATGTCGATGTGATCGACGCCGAGCCGCTGCAGCGAATAGGCGACGAAATTCTTCACGGCGACCGGACGGCTGTCATAGCCGTGAAAGCCGTAGTTGCGATCACGCAGCGCGCCGAACTTGACGCTGATCACGAGATTGTCGCGGCTGCGGCTCTTCAGCGCCTCGCCGATCAGCATCTCGTTGTGGCCCATGCCGTAGAAGTCGCCGGTGTCGAGCAGCGTGATGCCGGCGTCGAGCGCGGCATGGATGGTGGCGATGCTCTCGCTCCGGTCGGTCGGGCCGTAGAAGTCGGACATGCCCATGCAGCCGAGGCCGATCTGCGAAACTGTGGGGCCGGTGGAACCGAGTTTGGGTGTGTCCATGGTGGTGCTCCCTGGGAGGTCGCGGCAGATGATCCGCCGCCAAAATGACGCGGCTGATATGGGCCGCTACCGCTTTTGGGATAAGCTGGACAATCGAGAATGGGTTGTTCACTATATCGAACAATGCAGGATTTCGACCTTCGCGACCTCGACGCCTTCGTTGCGGTGGCGCGCACCCGCAATTTCCGGCGTGCGGCGCTGGAGAGCCGCGTCTCGGTTTCGAGCCTCAGCCAGCGCCTGCGCGACATGGAGGAGCGGCTCGGCGTCCGCCTGATGAACCGCACCACCCGCAGCGTCGCGCTGACCGAGGCCGGCGAACTGCTGCTCGCCCGCGTCGCACCGGCCATGGTCAATGTCGCCGATGCGATCACCGAGGTGCGTGGTCTGCGCGCCGAGCCGTCGGGGCGGCTGCGCATCAACGCACCGCCGCCTGCCGTCGATCTGGTGCTGGCGCCGATGATCGCGCCGTTCCTCGCCAGATATCCGCAGGTCGACCTCGACCTCGTCGCCGAGAGCGCGTTCGTCGACATCGTCGCGCAGGGCTTCGACGCCGGCGTGCGCTACGGCGAGCACCTGGCGCAGGACATGGTGGCGGTTCCACTCGGCGCGCCGCAGCGCTACGCGGTGGTGGCGTCGCGTGATTACGTCGCAAAGCACGGCCGGCCGATGCAGCCGAAGGATCTGCTGGCGCATGCCTGCATCCGCAGCCGCTTCAGCAACGGCCTGATGTTTGACTGGGAGTTCGAGAAGAACGGCCGCGTGGTGAAGATTTCGCCGCCGGCCAAGCTGACCGCGACCCATCTCGGCCTCGCGCTGCGCGCGGTCCATGACGGCGTCGGCTACTGGGCGACGTTCGAAGGCTATGTCCGCTACGGCGTCAAATCCGGCGCGCTGATCAGCGTGCTGGATGACTGGTGCCCGCCGTTCGACGGGCCGTTCCTGTATTATCCGAGCCGGCGCCAGCCGCCGCCGGCACTCGCCGCCTTCGTGTCGTTCGTCGCCGATTGGCGCAAGCAGGCGCGGAAAAAGAAATAGGGCGCGCTGCTACCGCATCGCCGGGACGATACCTCATGCGTGATTGCCGCCGTGGCTGCATCCCGCTACCTTCGCCGGCCGCACCGGCTCCTTTGCATGGGGTTGTTTTCGCTGTTTTGATAGCCGGGGCCTTTGCGGCAGGATCTCCCTTCCCCTTCCCCCTGAAAGGGGGAAGGTCGGGATGGGGGTCAGCCGGCTCTGTCGAGCAAAGCGGCCTCCCCTTTTCAAGGGGAGGTTAGGCATGAGGCGGTTGCCTTTATCCGTATCAGAAGCGCCCTACAGCATGCTCGGCAGCACGCGATCCGGCGGCTTGTGGGCGTCGAGGAAGGTTCGGATATTGATGATCACCTTCTCGCCCATCTCGACGCGGCCTTCGATGGTGGCCGAGCCCATATGCGGCAGCAGCGTCACCTTGCCGGCCCTGGCGAGCCGCACCAGCTTCGGATTGACCGCGGGCTCGTGCTCATAGACGTCGAGGCCGGCGCCGCCGACATCGCCGGCTTCGATCAGCTTGATCAGCGTGTCCTCGTCGATCACCTCGCCGCGCGCGGTGTTGACGATATAGGCCTCTTTCCGGATGAGCTTGAGCCGCCGCGCCGACAGCAGGTGATAGGTCGCCGGCGTGTGCGGGCAGTTCACCGAGATGATGTCCATCCGCGCCAGCATCTGGTCGAGGCTTTCCCAATAGGTCGCGCCGAGTTCGTCGGCGATCACGGGCGCCACCGGACGGCGATTGTGATAGTGGATCTGCAGGCCGAAGGCGCGGGCGCGACGTGCCACGGCCTGGCCGATGCGGCCCATGCCGATGATGCCGAGCCTTTTCCCGCCGATGCGATGGCCGAGCATCCAGGTCGGCGACCAGCCCGCCCAATGCTGCTTGCCTTCGGTCAGGATCGAGGCACCCTCGATCATGCGGCGCGGCACCGCCAGGATCAGCGCCATGGTCATGTCGGCGGTGTCCTCGGTCAGCACCTTCGGCGTGTTGGTCACCGTGATGCCGCGGGCATGCGCGGCCGCCACATCGATATTGTCGACGCCGTTGCCGAAATTGGCGATCATCTTCAGCTTGCAGTCGGGCTGGTTGATCACGTCCTCGCGGACCATGTCGGTCACGGTCGGCACCAGCACGTCGGCGGTCCTCGCCGCCTCCGCGATCTGTTCCGGCGTCATCGGCGTGTCGTCGAGATTCAGTCTGGCGTCGAACAGCTCGCGCATCCGGGTCTCGATCGAGTCCGGCAGCTTGCGGGTGACGACGACGAGAGGCTTTTTCTTCACCGACATGTCCTGCTTTCATGAGGCGCGCGGCTCGCCAAAAACCGAGCCGTTGAGGCCTCATTAACCCGGTTGTTCGACACTGCTGATAGCCGCGCTGTCCCGGCGTTTCCTTCGCGTTTCCTAGGGTTCCCCGATACTTGCCCCGGCTTTCGTCAGGGGGAAATTCGGGTGTTCTGGCTCTTAAGGCGTTCCGTCCTCTCTAGCAGAAGGCCGGGCCAAGACAAGAACCCCTCGGATCCGTGCGGGCAGGGAACGGCGCAGGCGCTGGAAGCCTTCGGGCATGGATTTGGGTTGCAGCTCGCCGAATGCGGGTTGGGCATCTCGGCAGGAGACGAGTTGATGGTCTGGCGTTTCGGTTCATTGGTGGCGCTGGTCGGAAGCATGCTGAGTGCGTCGGTCAGCCCCGGACATACCGCCAAGGATTTGAGGCCCACCACCAGCGGCCTGCCGATTCCCCGCTATGTCAGCCTGAAATCCGACCATGTGAACGTCAGGGCAGGCCCGACCAAGGACAACGACGTCGCCTGGGTCTACACCCGCTCGGGGCTGCCGGTCGAAATCACCGCCGAGTTCGAGAACTGGCGCCGGGTGCGCGATTCGGAAGGCGCCGAAGGCTGGGTCTATCACTCCCTGCTGTCCGGTCGCCGCACCGCCGTCGTGACGATGAAGAACAAGGACGATCTGGCCTCGCTGTACGACCGGCCCGACGCCACCAGCGCGATCGCGGCGCGCCTGCAGGCCGGCGTGGTCGCGCAGGTCAAGAAATGCGCCAACAACTGGTGCCGGGTCACCGGAAACGGCTTCGACGGCTGGATCGAGCAGCAGCGCCTCTGGGGCGTCTACGCGGACGAGAAGGTGGACTGACGCGTAGCGTCATTCCGGGGCGATGCGTTTAGCATCGAACCCGGAATCTCGAGATTCCCCGATGCGCAAGTGCGCATCTGAGGTCTAGTGCTGGCGCACCATCCCGGAATGACGACGTCTACGAAACAAAAATGGCCGGACACGAGCCCGGCCATCACAACTCAAATCGACGATAAGACGGTTCAGCGCTTCTTGCGCAGCCGCACCACCATGTCGACGCGGGAGATCTCGTAGCCATCCGGCACGTCGGGCATCTTCGACAGCACGAGGTTCGGGTCGGGAATGTCGACCAGCTCGTGGTTGTGCTCGAGGTAGAAGTGGTGATGGGTCGACACGTTGGTGTCGAAATAGGTCTTGGTGCCGTCGACGCTGACCTGGCGCAGCAGGCCGGCATCGGTCAGCTGGTTGAGCGTGTTGTAGACGGTCGCCAGCGACACCGGAACCTTGGCCAGCGTGGCTTCCTCGTACAGCATCTCAGCGGTCAGGTGGCGGGCGCCCTTGCCGAACAGCAGCCAGCCCAGCGCCATGCGCTGCCGGGTCGGCCGGAGACCGGCAGACTGCAGCATCTCGTTGACGTCGTGCCACGGGCAACCGGTCAGGGCAGGGTGGTGCCCAGCGCCCCGGGCAGCCGGGTGCACGGCATCGTCGTTCACAGCCGGTACTTCCTCGTTCATATCCACTCTATGCACCCAACTCAGGCAATATTCCTCATAAATATAAAAAGGATGCCTATCAGATGCAAGTTTTTCGCAACTAGAACGAATCCAAGCTGCGGTAGAAACCTATGGGATGACGGTCATTTATCATCGGAATGCCGCTTTGCCGCCCAGTTGGCCCTATGTTAGAGAGCGCGCGGACCACATATGCGCTTTCGGCAGAGATAACAGGCCGGTGGCGTACCCAGGTAGCGCCAAGATGCGGGACAAGATATTCCAGTTCCCGTGGGTAGATTAAGGTCCGACCAAGCAAAGCGCTTCATCGGGACATCAGAGGTGGATAGAGGATGCTGGATCGGCGCGGCGGTTATGAATACGAGGATTTGCTGGCTTGCGGGCGGGGCGAGCTGTTCGGTCCCGGCAACGCCCAGTTGCCGCTGCCGCCGATGCTCATGTTCGATCGGATCAGCGATATCTCCGAGAATGGCGGCGAGTTCGGCAAGGGGCTGGTGCGCGCCGAGCTCGAGGTGAAACCGGATCTCTGGTTCTTCGGCTGCCATTTCAAGAACGATCCGGTGATGCCGGGCTGCCTCGGCCTCGATGCCATGTGGCAAATGGTCGGCTTTTACCTCGGCTGGATCGGTGGCGAAGGTCGGGGCCGCGCGCTCGGCCTCGGCGAGCTGAAGTTCTCCGGACAGGTGCTGCCGCACGCGCGCAAGGTTGTGTACAACATCGACATCAAGCGCGTGATGCGGTCAAAGCTCGTGCTTGGAATTGCCGATGGGTGGCTTTCCATGGACGACGAGATTATTTATCGCGCCAAGGACTTGAAGGTCGGATTGTTCAAGCAGGGTACGGCGCCGTCTTGAGCGGGATCATGACGCGGCAACATAAAGGCAGGGCGAGGCGAACATGAGGCGGGTTGTCATCACGGGGATGGGCATTGTCTCATCCATCGGTAACAACACCCAGGAAGTGCTTGCGAGCCTCTACGAGGCGAAGTCGGGCATTTCGCGCGCGGAGAAGGCTGCGGAACTCGGCTTCCGTTCGCAAGTTCACGGCGCGCCGACACTCAATCCCGCCGAGGTGATCGATCGCCGCGCGATGCGCTTCCTTGCCGAAGGCGCCGCCTGGAATCACGTTGCGATGGAGCAGGCGATCCGCGATTCCGGTCTCGAGGAGAACGAGGTCTCCAACGTCCGCACCGGCATCATCATGGGATCCGGCGGACCGTCGACGCGCACGCTGGTGGAGGCCGCCGACATCGCGCGCGCCAAGGGCCCGAAGCGCGTCGGTCCGTTTGCGGTGCCGAAGGGCATGTCGTCGACCGCGTCGGCGACGCTCGCGACCTGGTTCAAGATCAAGGGCGTGAATTACTCGATCTCCTCGGCCTGCGCGACGTCGAACCACTGCATCGGCAACGCCTATGAGACGATCCAGATCGGCAAGCAGGACGTCATCTTCGCCGGCGGCTGCGAGGAGCTCGACTGGACGCTGTCGGTGCTGTTCGACGCCATGGGCGCCATGTCCTCGAAATACAACGATACGCCGGCGACGGCCTCGCGCCCCTACGACATCAGCCGCGACGGTTTCGTGATCGCCGGCGGCGCCGGCGTCGTGGTGCTGGAAGAGCTCGAGCACGCCAAGGCGCGCGGCGCGCGGATTTACGGCGAGGTCGTCGGCTATGGCGCGACCTCGGACGGATACGACATGGTGGCGCCGTCAGGCGAGGGCGCCGAGCGCTGCATGCGCATGGCGATGTCGACGGTGAACACGCCGGTCGACTACATCAATCCGCACGCCACCTCGACGCCCGCCGGCGATCCGCCGGAGATCGAGGCGATCCGCAAGGTGTTCGGCACCGGCGACAAATGCCCGCCGATCTCGGCGACCAAGGCGCTGACCGGCCATTCGCTCGGCGCCACCGGTGTGCAGGAGGCGATCTACTCGCTCTTGATGCTCAACAACGGCTTCGTCTGCGAGAGCGCGCACATCACCGAGCTTGATCCGGCATTCGCCGACATGCCGATCGTGCGCAAGCGCATCGACAACGCCAAGCTCGGCACCGTGCTGTCGAACTCGTTCGGCTTCGGCGGTACCAATGCCACGCTGGTGTTCAAGCGGCTTGATGCCTGATCCGGTTTCCATCTCCTCTCGCCCACGGCGCGGCGCCCGCGGGACGCGAGTGGGGACATTGCAACGATCCGAAATGGGGTGCGCATGATTATCGAACCGCGCGTGCGAGGCTTCATCTGCACGACGGCGCATCCGGTCGGTTGCGCCACCAACGTCCGCGAACAGATCGCCTACGTTCTCAAGCAGGGCCCGGTCGCAGACTGCCCGAAGCGCGTCGCCGTGCTGGGCTGCTCGACAGGCTATGGCCTCGCGAGCCGCATCGTCGCGACCTTCGCCGGCGGCGCCGATACGATCGGCGTGTCGCTGGAGCGCGAGCCTTCGGAAAAGAGAAGCGCCAGCGCCGGCTGGTACAACAACCGCGCCTTCGAGATCGAGGCCGAGAAGATCGGACGGTCGCCGCTCACGCTGGAGGGGGATGCCTTCTCCGACGAGCTGAAGAAAGACTTCATCGAGCGCGTGCGCGAGAAGTTCGGCCAGCTCGATCTGCTGGTCTACAGCATGGCCGCGCCGGTCCGGACCGATCCGGACACCGGCAAGACCTATCGCTCGGTGATCAAGCCGCTCGGCGCCCCGGTCGAGATCAAGACGCTCGACACCGAGACCGGCGAGGTGTTCCAGACCACGCTCGAGCCGGCGAACGAAGAGCAGACCGCGGCGACCGTCGCGGTGATGGGCGGCGACGACTGGAAGCGCTGGATCGATCAGCTCGCCGATGCCGGCGTGCTGGCGCCGGGCTTCCGCACGCTCAACTACACCTATATCGGCAGCGAGCTGACCTGGCCGATCTACTGGAACGGCACGCTCGGCCGCGCCAAGGTCGATCTGGACAGCAAGGCGGAAGCGATCCGCGGCCGCCTCGGTGCGGAAGCCGCCCGCGTCGTCGCGCTGAAGGCCGTGGTCACCCAGGCGAGTTCGGCCATTCCGGTGGTGCCGCTCTATGGCACCGTGCTGTTCAAGGTGATGAAGCAGCTCGGCCTGCATGAAGGCTGCATCGAGCAGATCGACCGCCTGTTCCGCACCCGTCTCGGCAAGGACGTCGCGCTCGATGACGCGCAGCGCATCCGGGTCGATGACTGGGAGCTCTCGCCGGAAGTGCAGACCGAAGTATCGCGGCGCTGGCCGCTGCTCACCACCGAGACGCTCGGCGAATTGGCCGATCTCGGCGAATACAAGAGCCAGTTCCTGCGCCTGTTCGGCTTCGGTATCGACGGCGTCGACTATAGCCAGGACGTCGATCCGCGCGTGGTGCCGGGTTAGGCCGTTCGGAAAACCCCTGCTTCGTAGCCCGGATGGAGCGAGGCGCAATCCGGGGACTTCTTTCGCAGAGGGATTATCCCGGATTACGCTGCGCTTCATCCGGGCTACGCGACGACAAGCTCACCCCGCCGCGATCTTCTCTGCGCGCTGGAACGCGGGCCGCGCCACGCAGCGGTCGATATAGGCATCGAACGACGGCCGCGGCGGCACTATCTTGAACACCCGCACCGCAAAGTTCAGCCCCGCGCCGATCGCGATGTCGGCGGCGGAGAACTGATCGCCGAGGATCCACGGCCCCTTCTGCAATTCGGCGTCGAGCACGTCGAATACCTGTGCCGCACTGCCCCATGATGCGGTGCTCGCCGGCACTTCGAGCTTGGTGAAGAGCTGGATCAGCGCCGGCTCGATGCAGCTCGGCGAGAAGAACAGCCATTGCAGATAGCGTGCGCGCTTCGGGTCGGTGGCGGCCGGCGCGAGCTTCGTCTCGGGATAGCGGTCGGCGATGTAGGCGCAGATCGCCGCCGCCTCGGCGAGCTCCGCCGCGCCGTCGGTCAGTGCAGGCACCTTGCCCATCGGATTGATCCTGAGAAAGTCGGGCGACTTCTGCGCGCCGGTGCTGATGTCGGTCAGCACCCGTTCGTAGGGCAGGCCGGATTCTTCCAGCAGCCAGATCGCGGAGAACGAGCGCGAGCGCGGCGACCAGTACAGCTTGATCATGGGTTAGCCTCCGACATCCGGTTTGGTTTCTTATCTTCAAGACAAGGAGCTCCGCGAAGGGTCTCGCGGAGCTTTCAAATCTAACGCAGCTGTTCGCACGCAGCGAGCCTTACCGGCTCATACCCCGAGCGTGCCGGCCTTGGCTGCGGCATAGCGCTCGGCCACCGCTTTCCAATTCACGGTGTTCCACCACGCCTTGAGGTAATCGGACCGGCGGTTCTGGTAGGTCAGATAGTAGGCATGCTCCCAGACGTCGTTGCCGAGCAACGCGCGCTTGCCGTCCATGATCGGGTTGTCCTGGTTCGGCCGTGTCTCGATCGCGAGCTTGCCGTCCTTGCTGACCGTGACGAACACCCAGCCGGAGCCGAACACGCGGCCGCCGGCGGCGTTGAAATCGGTCTGGAATTTCTCCATGCCGCCGAGGTCACGATCGATCGCGGCCAGCACTTCGCCGTCCGCCTTGCCGCCGTTCGGTCCCATGATCTGCCAGAACATCGTGTGGTTGGCGTGGCCGCCCATGTTGTTGCGCACGCCGGTGCGGATCGCCTCCGGCACGCTGCCGAGATTGGCAAGCACATCGATGACGGGCTTCTCGGCGATCTGCGGATTGTCCTTGGCGAAAGTGTTGAGGTTGGTGACATAGGCCTGATGATGCCGGTCGTGATGGATCTCCATCGTCTTGGCATCGATGTGCGGCTCCAGCGCGTTGGTCGGATAGGCCAGCGGATCGATCTTGAACGGTCCGGCCGGAGCCTGCGTCGCGGCCTGCGCGAATGCTGTGCGCGACGACGCGGCGGCCGCGGCGATGCCGGCTGTTGCAATGATCAAGTGGCGTCGGGACATCGAGGGCATCGTCATTCTCCATGCTGGTAAGCGTCCTGATGTTAGGCGCAAGTTGTGAACGGGTTCCAACAGTGTCGGTCACAATGCCGGGTCAAAACCGCGCACGCCGATCAGCGGGGATTGATTTGCGTTCGATCTCAAAAGCAAAAGGGCGGCCACTTGGGCCGCCCTTTCGTCATGATCAGTTTGCAGTCGGTTTGGCTTACTCGCCTGCGGCTTCGCGCGGCGCCGGGGCTTCGCTCTTCTGCTTGGCCTCGAGGTCCTCGCCGGTCTCCTGGTCGACCGCCTTCATCGACAGGCGGGTCTTGCCGCGGTCGTCGAAGCCGAGCAGCTTGACCTTGACCTTGTCGCCTTCCTTGACGACGTCGGAGGTCTTCTGCACGCGGTTGGCCGCGAGCTGGCTGATGTGGACGAGGCCGTCCTTGGCGCCGAAGAAGTTCACGAACGCGCCGAACTCCATCACCTTGACGACGGTGCCCTCGTAGATCTGGCCGACCTCCGGATCGGAGGCGATCGACTTGATCCACTTGATCGCAGCCTTCATCGCCTCGCCGTCATTGGAGGCCACCTTCACGGTGCCGTCGTCCTCGATGTTGACCTTGGCGCCGGTCTTCTCGACGATCTCGCGGATCACCTTGCCGCCGGTGCCGATCACTTCGCGGATCTTGTCGGTGGCGATCTTGAAGGTCTCGATGCGCGGCGCGTATTCGCCGAGCTCGGCACGGGCCGCGGTCAGGGCCTTGGACATCTCGCCGAGGATGTGGATGCGCCCTTCCTTGGCCTGGCCAAGCGCAACCTTCATGATCTCCTCGGTGATGCCCTCGATCTTGATGTCCATCTGGAGCGAGGTGATGCCCTGGTCGGTGCCGGCGACCTTGAAGTCCATGTCGCCGAGATGATCCTCGTCGCCGAGGATGTCCGACAGCACCGCGAAGCGCTGACCTTCGAGGATCAGGCCCATGGCGATGCCGGCGGTCGGCCGCTTCAGCGGCACGCCGGCGTCCATCAGCGACAGCGAGGCGCCGCAGACCGAGGCCATCGAGGACGAGCCGTTCGACTCGGTGATCTCCGAGACCACGCGGATGGTGTACGGGAACTCGTGGTGCGGCGGCAGCACCGGATGGATCGCGCGCCAGGCGAGCTTGCCATGGCCGATCTCGCGGCGCTTGGTGCCGCCGAGGCGACCGGTTTCACCGACCGAGTAGGGCGGGAAGTTGTAGTGCAGCAGGAAGGTTTCCTTGTAGGTCCCCGACAGCGCGTCGATGTACTGCTCGTCCTCGCCGGTGCCGAGCGTGGTCACCACCATCGCCTGGGTCTCACCGCGGGTGAACAGCGCCGAGCCGTGGGCGCGCGGCAGCACGCCGGCTTCGGCGATGATGTTGCGCACGGTCTTGACGTCGCGGCCGTCGATGCGCTTGCCGGTGTCGAGGATGTTCCAGCGAACGATCTTGGCTTCCAGCTCCTTGAACACGGCGGCGACGCGGAGCTTGTCGTATTTCGGCTCCTGGCCTTCCGGGAAGAAGTGCGCGAGCACCTTCTCCTTGACGGCGCCGACCGCGGCATAGCGTTCCTGCTTGACCGGGATCGCATAGGCCTTGCGCAGATCCTGCTCGGCGATGCCGAGCATCTCCTTCTCGATCTCGGAATTGTCGATCGTGGTGACCTCGCGCGGCTCCTTGGCGGCCTTCTCGGCGAGCTCGATGATCGCGTTGATCACGGGCTGGAAGTGGCGGTGGCCGAACATGACCGCGCCGAGCATCACGTCTTCGTTGAGCTCCTTGGCTTCCGATTCGACCATCAGCACGGCGTCGGCGGTGCCGGCGACGACGAGGTCGAGCTGGGTCTCGGTCATCTCGTCGAGCGTCGGGTTGAGCACGTATTCGTCATTGGCGAAGCCGACGCGCGCAGCGCCGATCGGGCCCTTGAACGGTGCGCCCGACAGCGTCAGGGCGGCGGAGGCGGCGACCAGCGAGACGATGTCCGGATCGTTCTCCATGTCGTGCGACAGCACGGTGACGATCACCTGGGTCTCGTTGCGCCAGCCGTCGACGAACAGCGGACGGATCGGGCGGTCGATCAGGCGGGAGACCAGCGTCTCCTTCTCGGTCGGACGGCCTTCGCGCTTGAAATAGCCGCCGGGAATGCGGCCCGCGGCGTAGGTCTTTTCCTGATAGTCGACCGTGAGCGGCAGGAAGTCGACGCCCTCGCGCGGCGCCTTCGCCGCGACGACGGTGGCGAGCACCACGGTCTCGCCATAGGTCGCCATCACGGCGCCGTCGGCCTGGCGGGCGATCTTGCCGGTTTCAAGTTTGAGGGGACGTCCACCCCAGTCGATCTCGACGGAATGCGAATTGAACATTTCGGTTTCTTTCATGGTTTCACGAAAGCACGGCGCCCCGAAGCACAAAGACCATGCCAAGACGGCGAGACACTGATGCGCTTGGTGCGATCAGCATCCGGCGATCCTGCCATGGTCCCTGGATTTCGGATGGCGTCCATCCTTTCGGTCATCTGGGCATCTTGCCCGGTCCAGCGGCCGGATTGCTGCTGGACGCTAGTGTGCATGGCGATCGCCATGCGGTTGCGCATGATCATCTTTCGACAATTCGAAAGCCCGAGTTCACGGACGACCATGCGAAAACGCGCGCGAACCTCGCGCGCGTGCTTCTCAAATCAACGACGGATGTTGTGCTTTTCGAGCAGCGCCTTGTACCGCGCCTCGTCCTTGCGCTTGATGTAGTCAAGCAGGGAGCGACGCGTCGACACGAGCTTCAGGAGGCCGCGGCGTGAATGGTTGTCCTTCACATGGCTCTTGAAGTGCTCGGTGAGGTTATTGATGCGTTCCGACAGGATCGCGACCTGAACCTCGGGCGAGCCGGTGTCGCCGGCTTTGGTGGCATTCGTCTTGATGACTTCCGCTTTGCGTTGCGCGGTAATCGACATCGTCAGTTACTTTCATTGTTGCGAGCCGGACCGGCAGTCAGTCCGTTCAGGTTGAACACGCGCTTGGGGATGAGTTCGCCATTGCCAATTTCGGCAAGCGCGAGAAGTCGGCCTGCCACCGTGACATAGACTGTGCCGCTCGTATTGGGCGCATCCCGTCCGCGCAACAAAACGGCCTGGCCCCTGTGGAGCCTTGCCGCATCAGCCCGTGTGACGGCCAGTGCCGGGATGTCGTCCAGCGCGGTCTCAACGGGCAAAAGCGCGTCGGCGAGGCTGCCCTCGCCAGACGCGGCTCTATTGCACAAAGCCTCCAACTGTTCCAGCGGAATCATGTCCGCTTCGGTAAACGGACCGACCAGGGTCCGCCGCAGGGCGCAGATATGGCCGAAACAGCCCAGAATCCGGCCCATATCGCGGGCCAGGGCCCGGACATAGGTTCCCTTGCCGCACTCGGCCTCGAACACGGACTGGCCGTTATCTCCATGTTCTACGAGGGTTAGTTCGTGAATTTCGACCGGACGGGGCTTCAGTTCCACGGTCTCGCCGTCGCGCGCCAGATCGTAGGCCCGCCTCACCCTGGACCTTGATCGCCGAATATTGCGGCGGGATCTGCTCGATCACCCCGGTGAAGCGCGGCAGCAGCTCGCGGATCGAAGCGGCGGTCGGCCGGTTCTCGCTGGTCCGGACCGGCCGGCCCTCGGTGTCGTCGGTGTCGCGCTCCTCGCCCCAGGCCACTGTGAAGCGATAGCGCTTGCGGCCGTCCATCACGAACGGCACGGTCTTGGTGGCTTCGCCGAGTGCGATCGGCAGACCGCCGGAGGCGAGCGGATCGAGGGTGCCGGCATGGCCGGCGCGCTTGGCCTGGAACAGGCGCTTGAGCACGGCGACCGCCTGGGTCGAGGTCATCCCGATCGGCTTGTCGAGCACCACCCAGCCATGGACGTCGCGCTTGTCGCGGCGCGGCTGCTGGTTCTGCTTGCCCTGCTTCTGGCGCGGGTCGTTGTTGGTGCGGCGCGCATCGTCGCTGCGCTGTCCGGCAAAGGCATCCCGCTCAGCGTCGCGCGCGGCGGCATCCTTCGCGTCGATAACGCTGTTGGTCGTCATCACAGTCATTCCTCGTCGTCCGAATCGGGTGCAAGGTCTCGCTGCACCGCAGGTGTCCGCAATAATTTCTCGATGCGCTCCGCCTCGTCGAACCGCTCGTCGACGCGGAAGCGAATGTCGGGTGCAAATTTCAGGCTGACGCGATGCGCGATCTCGCCGCGAAGGAACTTCTTGTTGCGCTCGAGCGCCGCGATCACCGTGTCGGTGTCGCGGCCGCCGAGCGGCATCACATAGATCGTCGCGAGCTTCAGGTCCGGCGACATACGCACCTCGGGAACGGTGATGATGTGGCCTTCGAGATCGGGATCGTGGACCTCACCCTGCGACAGAATCCCGGCAACCGCATGGCGAACCGTTTCGCCGACACGCAGCTGACGTTGTGAGCCGCCGGGGCCGGAACTCTTCTTTTGACGGGGCATGACCTTTTTCCAAAACCGTCGCGCCCGCAGGCCGTGGCCGCGGGCATCAATGTCCTGACTTTGCTTTCAATCGGGCAATGCGCGGGTGGCCAGACCAAAGTCCGGCCACGCCGTCGCATCTTCAGCTAAATGGACCCAACGCTTAGTAAGATCTGCGCTTCGTAAGATTTGGACTTACAGAGAGCGCTGGATCGTTTCGATGCGGTAACACTCGATCACGTCGCCGACACGCATGTCGCCGTAGTTCTCGAATGCCATGCCACACTCCTGGCCGGCGACCACTTCCTTCACTTCATCCTTGAAGCGCTTCAGCGTCGACAGCTTGCCTTCGTGCACCACGACGTTGTCGCGGATCAGGCGAACGTTGGCGCCGCGTTCCACGGTGCCGTCGGTGACGCGACAACCCGCGACCTTGCCGACCTTGGAAATGTTGAACACTTCCAGGATCTGCGCGTTGCCCAGCATGGTTTCGCGCAGCGTCGGCGCGAGCAGGCCGGACATCGCCTTTTTGATGTCATCCACCAGATCGTAGATGATGTTGTAATAGCGGATCTCGATGCCGTTGCGCTTCGCCGCGGCGGCCGCTTCCTTGTTGGCGCGGACCGAGAAGCCGATGATCGCGGCGTTGAAGCCTTCCGCCAGCGTGACGTCGGACTCCGAGATGCCGCCGACGCCGGCATGCAGGATGCGGGCGGCGACTTCGTCAGTGCCGAGCTTCTCCAGCGAGCCCAGGATCGCTTCCAGCGAGCCCTGCACGTCGGCCTTGACGATCAGCGGGAACTCCTTGCGGCCCGCGGTCTTCAGCTGCGACATCATCTGCTCGAGCGAGCCGCGCATGCCGGAGATCGAGGCGGCGGCGTTCTCGCGCTTCTGGTGCGCGCGGTAGCTTGTGACCTGGCGGGCGCGGGCTTCGTTCTCGACCACGGCGAGGCGGTCACCGGCTTCCGGCGGGCCGTTGAAGCCGAGCACCTCGACCGGCACGGACGGGCCGGCCTCTTCGAGATTCTCGCCCTGGTCGGAGATCAGCGCGCGGACGCGGCCCATCTCGGCGCCGGCCACGATGATGTCGCCGATCCGCAGCGTGCCGCGCTGCACCAGCACGGTTGCGACCGGGCCGCGGCCGCGATCGAGCTTGGCTTCGATCACGGTGCCTTCCGCCGGACGCTGCGAATTGGTCTTCAGGTCGAGGATTTCGGCCTGCAGCGCGATCATCTCGAGCAGGCGATCGAGATTGGTCTTGTTCTTGGCCGAGACCTCGACGTCGACGACGTCGCCGCCGAGCGATTCGACTTGCACCTCGTGCTGCAGCAGTTCGGTGCGCACGCGTTCGGGCCGCGCATCCGGCTTGTCGATCTTGTTGATCGCCACGATCATCGGCACCTTGGCCGCCTTGGCGTGGTTGATCGCCTCGATCGTCTGCGGCATGACGCCGTCATCGGCCGCGACCACCAGCACGACGATGTCGGTGACCTTGGCGCCGCGGGCGCGCATCGCGGTGAACGCGGCGTGGCCGGGCGTGTCGATGAAGGTGATCTTGGTGCCACTTTCGGGCGACAGCACCTGATAGGCGCCGATGTGCTGGGTGATGCCGCCGGCTTCGCCGGACACCACGTTGGCGTGGCGCAGCGCGTCGAGCAGCGAGGTCTTGCCGTGGTCGACGTGACCCATGACGGTGACCACGGGCGAACGCGGCTCGGTGTCGGTGGAATCGTCGACGACGTCGAACAGGCCTTCTTCGACGTCGGACGCGGCGACGCGCTTGACGCTGTGGCCGAGCTCTTCGGCGATCAACTGCGCGGTGTCGGCGTCGATCACGTCGGTGATCTTGTGCATCGCGCCCTGCTTCATCAGCATGCGGATGACGTCGACCGCGCGCTCCGACATGCGGTTCGCGAGTTCCTGGATCGTGATCGCTTCAGGGATGATGACTTCGCGAACCAGCTTTTCCTTCTGCTCGTTCGACGCATGGCCCTTCAGCCGCTGGGTGCGGCGGCGGAACGAGGCGATCGAACGCTCGCGCACGTCGTCGACGTTGAGCGCGGTGGTCACGGTCAGGCGGCCGCGCTGCTTCTGCGGGCCGGGCTTGTGGGTGGTCTTCGGCGCTGCGGCCGGGCGCACGACGCCGCCGGGGCGGCGTACCAGGCGCGGACCTTCATCCTCGTCGGCCTCGGCGGCAACGGCCGGCGGCCGACCCAGGGCGGGCGTGCGCGCAGCAGGCGTTGTGGTCGTCGCCGGCCGCGCTGCGCCGGGCGCACGGGCGGCCGGAGCGGAGCCAGGCGCGGCTGCGGCCGGCCTGGCCGGTGCAGCAGCGGCGGGCGCAGCGCCAGGCTTGGCCTCGCCTTCGCCGAAGCGGCGCTTGGCCTCGACCTCAGCCTTGCGCTTGGCTTCTTCCTCGTGGCGGTGACGTTCCTCTTCCGCCTTGCGGCGGGCCTCGGCGGCCTCGCGCTCTGCCTTTTCGGCAGCCTCGCGGACGGCACGGCGCTTGGCTTCCTCTTCGGCCTGGCGGCGCTCCTCGATGTCACGCTGCCGCGCATCGGCCAGCGCGCTGGCGCGCGCGGAACGCTCGTCTTCGGTCAAGGTCGGCAGCACCACGCCGGAGCGGGTGTTGCGTTGCTGCTGGCCGGGCGGCGGACCTGAGGGACGGCCGAGCGGCGGCTTCGGCGCAGGTGCCGCGGGCTTTGCAACCACGGGTTCCGGCGCATGCGCCTCACCGGGGCCATCGCCCCCGATGCGGCGCTTGCCGCGCTTCTCGACCACGACCTGCTTGGTCCGGCCGTGGCTGAAGCTCTGGCGCACGGTGCCCGTCTCGACGCGCGGCTTCAGCGACAACGTCTTGCTCGGGACACTCAGAGTCTTGTCGCCAGGGGTCTTGGTATCAACCATTCAGCAGTCCTAATCTCGTTTCGCTGTGCGTTTGCCGCACAAATCCTTCAATGCGTCGTTCTTCTGCTGAGCATGATCCGGTCGGAAAGACGGCGTCCGCCTTCCTGGATCAGGCTCTGGAATTTCTGGCCGCTTCGGCGGTCTTGTCGTCGTCGGCCATCCGGTATCGGACCAGCATCTGGCAGCGCGACAGGAACGTCTTGCTCGCCGGGCCCGCGAGCAGCGCAGCATGTATCACATTTGACCGCCCAAGTGCCAAATCCAATTCGTCCGACGTCAAAACATTGACGACGGCGATTACCGCCGATTCACCACGTTTTCCGCCCCTTTGCCTGAGGATCGCGTCCAATTTGCGGATTCCGTCCGCGGCGCCGTCCGAAGCGTGGATCAGGGCTGCAGTTTCGTTCCGGTTGAGTGCGTCCTCGACCTTGCCGAAGCCCGCAACGACCTGACCGGCCTTGGCGGCCATCGCCAGGGCCTCGGTGACGCTGCGCACCAGGAGGGTCTCGGTGTCGGCGGGAAGGGTCGGCGCGACGCGGACATCGCGCTTGAATCCCTTGCTAAATTGGTGACGGCGGACCGCTTCCGCAACGCTGCGCCGCGACGCGGAAAGCCATAATCCGCGGCCGGGCAGCTTGCGCTTGAGGTCGGGGATCACCTCGCCCGTGGGCGAGACGACGAACCGGATCAGCTCGTCGAGCGGGCGCACCTCGCGGCTGACCGCGCACATCCGCGTGGTCGTGGACTTCGGTGTCCGCGGCCCATCGTCGAGATCGGGGTCAGCCTGAGCGAGCATCCGTAGGCCATCTCCTTACGAGGCCGCTGTTTCAGCTTCGGCGGCGTCGACCTCTTCGGCCGGCTTGGCGAGGTCGGCCTCGGTGATCCAGCCGGCCTTCAGGCGGGCCTGCATGATCATCGCTTCGGCCTCGTCGCGCGAGATCTCGATGCCGTCGAGGAACCCGGCATGCTTGGTCGGCTCGCCGCCTTCCTTGCGCTCGGTCCAGCCGACCAGATCGTCGGTGGCGCAGCCGGCGAGGTCTTCGACGGTCTTCACGTCGTTCTCGCCGAGCTTGACCAGCATCTTGCCGGTGATGCCGGGCACGTCCTTCATGGCGTCCTCGACGCCGAGTTCCTTGCGCTTGGCTTCCAGTTCGGCCTCGAGCTGTTCCAGGTACTCGCGGGCGCGGGTTTGCAGCTCGTTGGCGGTCTCCTCGTCGAAACCCTCGATGCCGGCGAGTTCCTTGACGTCGACCAGCGCGAGTTCCTCGACCGAGGTGAAGCCTTCGGAGGCGAGCAGCTGGCCGACCACTTCGTCGACATTAAGCGCTTCCATGAACACGCGGGTCGAGTTCTCGAAGTCGGCCTGGCGGCGCTCCGATTCCTCCTGCTCGGTCAGGATGTCGATGTCCCAGCCGGTCAGCTGCGAAGCAAGGCGGACATTCTGCCCGCGGCGGCCGATCGCCAGCGACAGCTGGTTGTTGGTGTCGGGAACCACGACCTCGATGCGCTCGCGCTCTTCGTCGATCACGACCTTGGCGACTTCGGCCGGCGCCAGCGCGTTGACGACGAAGGTCGCGATGTCGGGCGACCACGGAATGATGTCGATCTTCTCGCCCTGCAGCTCGTTGACCACGGCCTGCACGCGCGAGCCGCGCATGCCGACGCAGGCGCCGACCGGATCGACCGAGGAATCGCGCGAGATCACGCCGATCTTGGCGCGCGAGCCGGGATCGCGGGCGACCGCCTTGATCTCGACGATGCCGTCGTAGATTTCAGGCACTTCCTGCGCGAACAGCTTCGCCATGAACTGCGGATGGGTGCGCGACAGGAAGATCTGCGGACCGCGGGTCTCGCGGCGGACGTCGAAGATATAGGCGCGGACGCGGTCGCCGTTGCGGAACACTTCGCGCGGCAGCATCTCGTCGCGGCGCACGATCGCCTCGCCGCGGCCGAGATCGACGATCACGCTGCCATATTCGACGCGCTTGACGATGCCGTTGACGATGTCGCCGATGCGGTCCTTGAATTCCTGGTACTGCCGGTCGCGCTCGGCCTCGCGCACCTTCTGCACGATCACCTGCTTGGCGGACTGCGCGGCGATGCGGCCGTATTCCAGCGGCGGCAGCGTGTCGGCGATGGTGTCGCCGACCTGGGCGCCGGGATTGGCGCGCTGCGCATCGTGCAGTGAAATCTGGTTCGACGAGTTCTCGACGACATCGACCACCAGCATGTGGCGGGTCAGCCGCAGCTCGCCCTTCTTGGCGTCGATCTCGGCATGGACGTCGGTCTCGCTGCCGTAGCGGGCACGCGCCGCCTTGGCGATGGCGTCTTCCATCGCCGCGATCACGATGGAGCGGTCGATCGACTTTTCGCGCGCAACTGCGTCTGCGATCTGCAGCAGTTCGAGTTTGTTGGCGCTGACTGCCATGGCTTAGTCTCCTTCGAATGGATCGATCTCGCCACGGCGCGCGCGCTCGGCGGCCAGGCGGTGCTTTTTGGTGTTGGTCGGTGCCGGCTTCTTGCCGGGCTTGTGATCGGACTTGTGATCGGACCTGGGTTTCGGCTTTTGGCTCTTCGCAGGATCGCTGTTCCTGGCGTGGGCCGGTTGCGGCGGCGCCAGCCCGAGCTCGCGGCGCAGCTCGCGCTCTGCGGCCTTGCCGCGGCGCATCGATTCCGCGATCAGCTCGTCGGTCAGCACCAGCCGCGCGTCCGAGATGTCTTCCATCACCAGCAAGACCTCGGCGTCCTCGGTGGGACGCGGATCGTCACGCCTGATACGCACTGCGTTGTCTTCGACGCCGGCGAGCAGGCCACGGAACCGCTTGCGGCCCTGATGCGGCACCGCCATCTCGATCTTCACGAGATGGCCGGTGTAGCGCTCGAAGTCGGAGCGGCGCACCAGCGGGCGGTCGATGCCGGGCGACGAGATTTCCAGCCGGTAGGCGCGCTCGATCGGATCGGCGACGTCGAGCACCGGCGACAGCGCGCGCGAGATCGCCTCGCAATCCTCGAGCTGCATCGAGCCGTCCGGCCGTTCCGCCATGATCTGCACGGTGCAGCCGGCGTCGCCCGAGACCTTGATGCGCACCAGGCGATAGCCCATGCCCTGCAACACCGGGACGGCGACCGCAGCGACGCGCGCCGCGACCCCGGGCTCGACGACGCAGGCGCGGCTCGGCGAGCAGTTCGGTGTCCACGGGAGTGGCGGTCGGATCGGTCATATCCAGTGTCAAAGGCTGTCTAGGTTTAAAGGCTGCTGAGGTCTGTTGTGTTGTTCAGGTGGCCTTAAGGGGCCGCTAACGCTACCCAAACCGGACCCGGCCTCGCTGGGTCCCGTCAGGTAATAAAAAAGAGCGGGTCCCGGGGGGCCCACTCTCCTACGCGATCGTATGAGATACCATAAGTTGCGCCAGATATAGCTCTTTTGCCGGGCTCCGGCAAGGCCTCCCGGCTCCGCGGAACGCGATTTTGCGGCTTCCCGGGGCTCGATTCGATCTAACCCTCCGTTTACGAACGGGGTCATAGATTGCCGAAAATCGGCAGAAGTCGCCGGTTGGACAAGGCCCATGACGACAGCCCCTGCGCTGATCCCGGAACTCGACGACATCGTCCGTCGCGGCGACCCCAAGCGCCGTGCCGATGCCGCGCGGCGGCTCGGCGAGCTGTTCCTGCAGGGCGCCCAAAGCTTCCGTCCCGATCATATCGACCTGTTCGATGGGGTGCTGACCAGCCTGGTGCCGCATGCCGAGCTTGCGGCGCGGATCGATCTTGCCGAACGGCTCGCACCGCTCGCCAATGCGCCGCGGCGTCTGGTCGGGCAACTCGCCCGCGAGGACGAGGTCGCAGTCGCAGGGCCGGTGCTGCGCCGCTCGCCGGTGATCGACGACAAGGTGCTGGTCGAGATCGCCAATGCCAAGGGTCAGGGCCATCTGCTTGCGATGGCCGAGCGGTCGAAGCTTTCGAGCGCGCTGACCGACGTGCTGGTCCGTCGCGGCGACCGCGATGTGATCCGATGCGCGGCAGGCAATGCCGGCGCTGCGTTCTCCGACGTCTCCTTTGCGACCATGGTGCGCCGCGCCAGCCAGGACGGCGTGCTGACCCTGCGGATCGGCCGCCGTGACGACCTGCCGCCCGAGCATCTGAAAGGCCTGCTGGCCGGCTCGATCGACGTGATCCGCCGCCGCCTGCATATCGTCGCCAAGCCGGAACGACAGGCCGAAATCAAGCTGGCGCTGAGCGAGATCGAGGGCGGCGTCGCGCAGGTCGAGGGCCGCGATTTCGCGGCTGCGCAGCGCACGATCCTGGCGCTGCATCGCGCCGGCGCATTGAACGAGGCGGCGGTGGCAGGCTTCGCGAAGGCCTTCAAATACGAGGAATGCGTCGCGGCCATCGCCGCGATGACCAGTGTGAAGATCGTCACGCTCGATCGCCTGATCTCCGGCGACCGCTACGATCCGATCCTGATCGCCAGCAAGACGATCGGCTTCGAATGGCCGACCGTGCGTGCCCTGATCCTGATGCGGCTCGGGCCGAACCGCGTGCCGTCGCCGGCCGATATCGAAGGCGCGCGGGTGAATTTCACGCGCCTGATGCCATCAACCGCGCAGCGCGTCGTGGAGTTCTGGAAGTCGCGGTAGTTCAATCGCCAGCATTTAAACCCGTCATCCTGAGGAGCACCGCAGGCGCGTCTCGAAGGAAGCACGGCCGTGCTGTTGCAGCGGGGCCGTCGTGCTTCGAGACGGCCGCTTTGCGGCCTCCTCAGCATGACGGATCACAATTCACGGATTGTGCGGCTACAGCGTGAGCGCGGCTCGCGTAGCGAGAGTCCGGAATCCATTTATCCTCGAACAATGTGGCCCAATGGATTCCGCCCTCGTGCTTCGCACGCCCGGGAATGACGGCATCAAGGCAAGCGCTTGAATCTCAAATACGCCGCCTTGCGTCCTTCGCGCTCGGCCTTGGCGCCGTAGCGCGTCATGGTGTAGTGCGGCCACGGCTCAAGCCAGTCGATCGCGCGCTCGGCGAGCCAGGTGAAGTCGGGCGCGCGCATCAGATGCGCGAGCGTCCAGGCGCAGTAATCGTCGATGTCGCTGACGAAGCGGAATTCGCCGCCCGGCGGCAGCAATCGTGTCATCGCAGCGACCGTCGCATCCTGTACGAAGCGCCGCTTCCAGTGCCGCCGCTTCGGCCACGGGTCGGGATGGATCAGGTCGATGCGCGCAAGCGAACGTGCTGGCGCCCAGGCCAAGAGCTCGGCCGCGTCACCCGCGAACAGGCGGATGTTGCCGAGATTGTGCGCCTCGATCTGGGTCAGGATCTTCGCCATCCCGTTGACATAGGGCTCGCAGCCGATGAAGCCGGTCGCCGGAAATGCCTGTGCCTCCGCGATCAAATGCTCGCCGCCGCCGAAGCCGATCTCGAGCCGGACAGCATCGATGCCGTCATCGAATAATTCGGTCAGCGTCTCCGGCGCCGGCATCGAGATGTCGACCGACAGATGCGGCAGCAGCGTGTCGATCAGGTCGGCCTGGTGCGGGCGCAGCTTGTGGCCCTTGCGCCGCCCGAAGAACGAGCCGCGCGAATGAGCCGCCGCGCCGTCATCAGGGGACTCGCGATCGTCGGTGTCGTTCGGAGCCGGGGTCATCGCAGCGTCTGATAGAGTCGGTGCAGCAGCCGCGCGCGCGGCGCGATCGACGAGACGTAGAGCTGCTCATAATGGGTGTGCGCACCTTTGCCGTCGACCCCGAGGCCGTCGAGAGTCGCGGTGTGCGGCGCGGTGAAATTGCCGTCGGAACCGCCGCCGGTGAAGACGTCGATCAGCTCGAAGCCGAGTTCGGCGGCAAGCCCCTTGGCGTGTTCGTAAAGTGCGGCGCCGGCATTGCTTTTCTCATAGGGCGGACGGTTCAGTTCGCCCGTCACTTTCACGGTGACGCCCTCGGTGCGTGAGGTGATCCCGAGGATCTTCGGCACCAGCTCGTCGGCGTCGGCCATGGTCGGCACGCGCAGATCGACTTCCGCATAGGCCTCTTCGGCGATCACATTCGGCTTGGTGCCGCCGCGGACCACGCCGACATTGACGGTGATGCCGCGCTTGAGGTCGTTCATCGCCTCCAGCGCCAAGATCACATGGCCGAGTTCCCGTATCGCGCTGCGGCCGTCTTCGGGGCGCGTGCCGGCATGTGCCGGCGCGCCCTTGATGTTGACGTCGAAGCGCGCCACGCCCTTGCGCCCGGTGACGATCTTGCCGCCGTCGCGCGCGGGCTCGGTCACCAGCACGTATTTGGCCTTGTGGCCCTCGGCTTCGATCAGCGCCCGCGAGGTCGGGCTGCCGATCTCCTCGTCCGAGACGTAGAGCTGGGTGATGCCGAGCGGCGGGCGCGCATCTTCGGCGCAGATCTGCCGGAACGCATGATAGGCGAGGTAGGCGCCGCCCTTCATGTCGTAGATGCCCGGACCGAACGCGCTGTCGCCTTCGATCTTGAATGGTAACCGTTCGATGAATCCCATCGGATGGACTGTGTCGAGATGGCTCAACACCAGAATGCCCGGCGTGTCCTGCCCCCAGGATGAGCGCGCGACCAGATGATCGCCGCAGCCGTCGCGTCCGGCAACGCGCTCGACCGTGGCCGGCAGCTCGCGATATCCAGCTGCGACGAGATCGGCCAGTTTGTTGACCTGATCCGGCCGCTCGGTCGGAGACTCGATCTCGACCCAGCGGCGGATGCCGTCGAGGATGTCGGCGGTTTCAAACGGATTGCTGGACATGCTGTTGTCGTCGCCTGTGAATTTGGCCTGTGAATTCGCTTTGTCATTCAGCGCACGCGCCGAAACCGGATCCGGAAACGCGTTAAAGCGGCTTTCCGAAAAGATCATGCTCAAACAAGGAGCTAAGCGCGAAGAAGCCCTAATCTGCCTGATCGCAAATTAGCCCGCGCTGGAATGACATATTCCAGATTTGACGATCGCTCAAACGGATATGGGGCTGAATCAGATCTGTTCGGAGGCCTCGCGTGCCGCGATCTGTTCGACCAGTTCGACGATGCTGCGGCGGAGCTTGGCGTCCGCGATCCGCGTGAAGGCGCGAGTCAGGGCCAGGCCTTCGGCGGTCGCCAGAAAATCCGAGACGTAGGTCGGCGAGGAGCCCTCGCCGAAGCCGTCGGCGGTCTTGACGCCGCTCGGGCCGCCGTCGAACAGGAAGGAGACCGGCACTTGCAGGATCTCGGAGATCTGCTGCAGCCGGCTGGCGCCGACACGGTTGGTCCCCTTCTCGTATTTCTGCACCTGCTGGAACGTCAGGCCTAACGCCTCGCCCAGTTTTTCCTGGCTCATGCCGAGCATGATGCGTCGCATGCGGACGCGGCTGCCGACATATTTGTCAACAGGATTGGGCGCTTTGGTGGACATCTCCAACTCTCCTAGGGGATTGCGCGCCCGTGGATGAGGCAAGTTGGAAGGGGAGTATGCCTCAGGCGCCGGTGCCGTCAAATCCTGCAGGGAGGATCGGGACAAAATGCGGACAATTTGCGCAAAGGGGCTGACTTGGCTTGTGATTTCGCGTGGACCCGTACAATGCGAAGTGCACGGTCGATCTGTCAACTAGTGGAATCGCGCAGAGGTAAATTTCGACGTTTTTTCGGGTTCGCGACAACCGGCGATATGCAGCGATCAGGCTTTTCGCCTGACAAAACGCCTTCGCAATACGATTGCGAGGGCAACCAACACAATTACAGCGGCGGGGACGTTGCCGACACGCGCATAGATCGTCGGCGCGATGGCCGCCGGCAGGCCGGCGTCGAGCACGCCTTCGATGCCGAGCCCGAGTTGCGCGACGATCCGGCCGAGCGGGTCGACGATGGCCGAGATGCCTGTATTTGCGGCGCGCACCAGCGGCAGGCCTTCCTCGATCGAGCGCATCCGGGCCTGTTGCAGATGCTGATAGGGGCCGGTCGAGATCCCGAACCAGCCGTCATTGGTGACGTTGACGATCCAGCCGGGACGATCGTCGCGGCTCACGACATTGCCGGGGAAGATCGCCTCGTAGCAGATCAAGGGCAGTGCGCGCGGCGCATTGGGAATGTCGAGCGTCCGGCGGATCGTCCCGGGAATGTAGCCGCCCTGCACCTTGGTGAGCTGCACGAAGCCAATCTTCTCCATCCAGTCCTGGAGACGGCAGATATTCTCCAAAGGGGACAAGGTGAAGCTTGTCGTAGACCGCGAGCACACTGCCGTCGTGGTCGATGACATAGATGGAATTATATGCTCGTGTGATGCGGACATTGGGCGGCAGATCGGGCGCGCGCACCGAGCCGGTGATCAGCACGGTTCCCTTCGGCAAGAGGTCGGCGATCTGCGCCATCGCGTCGGCTTCCTTGGTCAGGAAGAACGGAAACGCGGATTCCGGCCAGATCAGGATGGTGGAATCGCTCACGCCGGTGGCGTGCGGCCCGGACGCACGATCCGACAATGTGAGATATTTCTGCATCACCGCCGCCTTGGCGGAGTAGTTGAACTTGGCATCCTGCTGCAGATCGGGCTGCATGATGCGGAGCTTGACGCCGTCGACCATGGTGGTCGGCTCTCGCGCCAGCCGGACTGTGCCGAACCCCAGCATCGCGACGAGAACCAGCGCCGCGGCGGCCGGCGCACGCCATGGCTTGCGGCCGCGCGAGGCGCCGTCGATCAGCACGGCCGGGCTTGCGAAGATCGCGACGGTCAGGAACGTCATTCCCCACAGTCCGATCAGCGACGCGGTCTGTGCCAGCGCCAGCGGTTCGGTCAGCGCATAGCCGAACGCATTCCACGGGAAGCCGCTCAAGAGATGGCCGCGCAGCCATTCCGAAATCGTCAGGCTGACCGCCAGCGCCAGCACGCGCGAGGCGTCGCGCGGCCAGATCAGCCGCGCCAGTGCGAAGCCGAACGCGGTGAACAGCGCGAGATAGGCCGGCAGGCCGAGCACCGCGAACGGCGTCAGCCAGGCGAACGTGTCGGCGTCGACGAAGAAGGCGTAGCCGATCCAGTACAGTCCCGGCACGAAATAACCGAGGCCGAACCAGAAGCCGCACAGCGCCGCGGCGGGCAGTCCGCGCCAGCGGCCGGCGGCGCTGCCGTCGATCAGCCAGACCGCGATGGAAAAGGTCAGGAACAGCACCGGCCAGGCGTTGAACGGGCGCCATCGCCAGCGAGGACAGCGCACCGGCCGCGAGCGCGAGCACGGCGCGCTTCCATCCCCAGGTCAGGATGACGGCAAGGCCGATCGATCGGAGCCGGTCGGAGAGCCTCACTGCGGTCCGGCTCCCTCGCCGGGCGGCGGCATGTTGTCATTCGCCTGCGGGTTTCCGGAGTCGGGGGCCTGCTCGCGGCGCCGCTCGCGTTCCTTGCGCGGCGCCGGCCGCTCCTTGCGCGTCGTGATGCGGACGCGCTTGACCCGCCGCGGATCGGCGTCGAGCACCTCGACCTCGTAATTGCCGGGCCCCGAGATCACCTCGCCGCGCACCGGCAGGCGGCCGACGAACGATACCAGATAGCCGCCCAGCGTCTCGACCTCCTCGCCGGCCTCGCCGGTCACGAAATCCTCGCCGATCACCGAACGGACATCGTCGAGGCTGGCGCGCGCGTCGGCGATGAAGGAGTTGTCGGGCTGACGGACGATCGACGGCGGCTCGTCGGAATCGTGCTCGTCGTCGATCTCGCCGACGATCTGCTCGACAATGTCCTCGATCGAGACCAGCCCGTCGGTGCCGCCATATTCGTCGACCACCAGCGCGAGATGGATGCGCGAGGCCTGCATCTGCGCCAGCAGGTCGATCGCGCGCATCGATGGCGGGATGTAGAGCAGCTTGCGGATGATGTTGGCGTCCGCCAGCGGCAGCGCGAGATCGACGCTGCGCAGATCGAGGCCCGCGGGAAAAGGCTTCTTGCGCTTGGTCTTGGTCGCTTCGGTGACGCGCGCCTTCGCGGTCATGAAGGCGAGCAGGTCGCGGATGTGCACCATGCCCTCGGGGTCGTCGAGGGTTTCGTTGTAGACGACCAGCCGCGAATGCGCCGCGCTCTCGAACAGGCTCATCAATTCGCCGAGCGGGATGTCGCGCTTGACCGCGACGATGTCGGCGCGATGCACCATGACGTCGGCGATCCGCCGCTCGTTCAGCGACAGGATGTTGCGCAGCATGGTGCGCTCGATCGCCGAGAAGCCGACGTCGTCGGGCGTCGAGGCGTCGAGCACCACCTGCAGATCGTCGCGCACCGAGCCGGCCTTCCAGCCGAACAGGGTACGGATCGCGCGAACCAGCCAGCCCTCGGCCGCCGGGCGCTGCAGCTCGCCCTCATGCACCACCGCGGGCAGGTTGCTCACGTTGCGCGGATTGTCGTGGGTCGGTTCGGAGTCCGGCATGTCAGGCGGTCCGATCCGCATAGGGGTCGGGAATGCCAAGGGAGGACAGGATCTCGCGCTCGAGCGCCTCCATGTCCTCGGCATCGTCGTCGTTCTCGTGGTCGTAACCGATCAGGTGCAGGAAGCCATGCACCGCGAGATGGCTCAAATGATGGTCGAACGGTTTCTGTTCTTCATCGGCCTCCCGCCGCGTCGTCTGATAGGCGATCGCGATATCGCCGAGCATGCGCGGGGCGTCGTCGGGGCCGCCGGACCCCTCCGGCTGCAAGGCCGGGAACGACAGCACGTTGGTCGGCTTGTCGATGCTGCGCCAGTTGGCGTTCAGGGTGCGGATGCCGGCATCGTCGGTCAGCATCACCGCAAGCTCGGCGCCGGCGACATCGGCATCAGCGATCTCGGCGGCAGCCTCGATGGCGCGGTGAATCACCGCGTCGGCATGGGGCTCGGCCTGCCAGCATTCGGCGGTGACGAGAACCTCGGTTGCAGGAAAAGCAGACACGTTGGTTTCAAAATCTGCGTTATGGCCGGAATCCGCGTCGTGCGGGCTCGCGGCCGAAGCTATTGGGCTCAAGATCTGGCGTTTGCCGGCTTTTGCGGCAATCCCTCATAGGCGGCCACGATGCGTGCCACCAATTCGTGGCGGATGACGTCCTCGGCCTTGAAATGCACCTGCGCGATGCCCTCGACGCCGTCGAGCAGCTTCACGGCTTCCGTGAGCCCCGAGGCCTGGCCATGCGGCAGGTCGACCTGCGACGGGTCGCCGGTGACGATCATCCGGCTGTTCTCGCCGAGACGCGTCAGGAACATCTTCATCTGCATCGTCGTGGTGTTCTGCGCCTCGTCAAGGATGATGGCGGCGTTGGTCAAGGTGCGGCCGCGCATGAAGGCGAGCGGCGCGATCTCGATCTCGTTGCCCTGCAGCGCGCGCTCGACGACGCGGGCATCCATCAGATCGTACAGGGCATCATAGATCGGGCGCAGATACGGATCGACCTTCTCCTTGAGGTCGCCGGGCAGGAAGCCGAGCCGCTCGCCGGCCTCGACCGCGGGCCGCGTCAGGATGATGCGATCGACCTCCTTGCGCTCGAACAGCTGCGCGGCATGGGCGACCGCGAGCCAGGTCTTGCCGGTACCGGCCGGGCCGATGCCGAACACCAGCTCGTGCCGCTTCAGCGCGCGGATGTAGGAATCCTGCGCCGCGGTGCGGGCGCGCACCGGACGCTTGCGCAGATTGATCGTTTCAAACGTCGGCTTCGCGGTCTTGTTGTCGAACTCGAACAGCGAGCCCTGCGCGATCACGGCGCGGATCGCGCCCTCGACTTCGCCCTGATCGAGGTCGTGTCCCTCGATGGCCTGCGCATAGAGCGTCTCGAGCACGCGCCGCGCCGCGTCGCAGCCGTCGCGGGAGCCTGCGATGGTGAGATGATTGCCGCGGGAATCGACCACGACGCCAAGCCGGCGCTCGATCAGCGCGAGATTCTGTCCGTAGGGGCCGACCAGAGCGGATGCGGCACGGTTGTCGTCGAAATCGATAACGACCTGAGTTTCAGGGGGGCGGGTCTCAGGTGGCATTTGCATGTCGCGGTCAGGTTTGCGGCTGGGAGCGAGCGAAGACGAATCCGATGCGCTTTTTGGCAAGGATTTCAGGCTCCAATGGTCTGCGAAATGAGGCCAGGTGCTGCCGGCGTCGCAAGCTCGCCGATCAGGCTGTAGCGCTCGAGGCTGTCGACCCGCACCGAGCGGACCTGGCCGATAATGTCAGGCGAGGCCATCACATGGGCGGGCTGCAGATAGGCGGTGCGGCCGACGATCTGGCCCGGATTGCGCGCCGCGCGCTCGAACAGCACATCGACCGTTGTGCCAATCGCAGCCCGGTTGAAGGCCGATTGCTGGCTGTCGATCAATTCCTGAAGCCGCCCCAAGCGCTCGTCCATCTCGGCTGCTGACACCGTCTCCCGCATCTCCGCCGCCGGCGTGCCCGGCCGTGGCGAATACTTGAATGAATATGCCGCAGCGTACCCGATTTGCGTGACAAGCGCGAGAGTGGCGGAAAATTCTTCCGCGCTCTCTCCGGGGAAGCCCACGATAAAATCTGATGAAAAAGCAATGTCTTGCCGTGCAGCCCGGAACCGGTCGATGACGCGCCGGTAGTCATCGGCGGTATGCTTGCGGTTCATGGCGGCAAGGATCCGGTCCGACCCCGACTGCACCGGCAGGTGCACGAACGGCATCAGTCCGGGCAGGTCGCGGTGCGCCGCGATCAAATCGTCATTCACATCGCGCGGATGGCTGGTGGAATAACGCAGCCGGATGACGCCGGGAATTGCGGCAAGCCGCTGCAACAATTTGCCGAGCGACCAGATGCGGCCGTCGGGGCCTTCGCCGTGATAGGCGTTGACGTTCTGTCCGATCAGCGTGAACTCGCGCACGCCGTTGTCGGCGAGCTGCTTCACATCGTCGATGATCTTGCCGACCGGACGCGAGACTTCGGCGCCGCGTGTATAGGGCACCACGCAGAAGGTGCAGAACTTGTCGCAACCTTCCTGCACCGTGACGAAGGCGGAGATGCCGCGGGCACGGATCGCATCGGGCTTCGGCTGCGGCAGGAAGCCGAACTTGTCCTCGATCGGAAACTCGGTTTCGAGCGCGCGGCCGTTTTCCCTGGCGCGCTTCAACAGCTCCGGGAGATGATGATAGCTCTGCGGCCCGACCACGATGTCGACGGTCGGCGCCCGCTGGATGATCTCGGCGCCTTCGGCCTGCGCGACGCAGCCGGCGACCGCGATCTTCATCTCGCGGCCCGCCCGCGCCGCCTCCTCCTTGGCAACGCGGAGTCGGCCGAGTTCGGAATAGACCTTCTCCGATGCCTTCTCGCGGATGTGACAGGTGTTGAGGATCACGAGGTCGGCGTCTTCGGCGCTCGCGGTCTCGACAAAGCCCTCGCCGGCCAGCGTGTCGACCATGCGTTGCGCATCGTAGACATTCATCTGGCAGCCATAGGACTTGATGTGCAGCTTGCGCGGCGTCGTCATGGAACCCTGAGCGCGAAAATGGAAACGGCGCCATCCGGGCGCCGGGGCTCAAATATAGCCTAAACCGGCGAAAATCCAGCTTGTTGGGTGTCATTCCAGGATGGTCCGAAGGACCAGACCCGGAATCTCGAGATTCTCGGTGCGCAATTGCGCACCTGAGGGTTCGATGCTTCGCATCGCCCCGGAATGACGGGGGTGAGGCTCAGCCAGCGAGCGCCGTGGCACCAATCCGGGCGATCAAATCGGGCAATTGACGCATATCGGCGAAGGTCACGGTCGCGCCGGCCTGGCGCAGCATGGCCTCGTGTTCCGCCGTGCAATGGCTGCCGCCGTAAAAACCGAGCACGGTCATTTCGGCGGCGCAGGCGCCGGTGACGCCGGCCACGCTGTCCTCGATCACGACGCAGCGCGAAGGGCTCGCGCCCATCTGTTCGGCGGCGAACAGGAAGAGATCGGGCGCCGGCTTGCCGCGCTTGACCTGGGTGGCTGAGAAAATATGCGGCGCCAGCTGGTCGTATAGCCCGGCGCAGGTCAGGCCGTGATGGATCTTTTCCGGCGTGCCGCTGGAGGCCACGCATTTCGGCAAGGTCAGCGCGGCGATCGCGTCGCCGACATGCGCGATCGCATTGAGATCGTCTTTATATAAACTCAGTGTCGCGTGCTTGACCTCGGCCTCGAACGTCTCGGGCAGCGCGCGGCCGATCTCGCTCTCCACGAGCCGCCGCGCCTCGCGGTCGGACACGCCCGAGGAAGCGCTTCAGCACGCCGTCGGGTGTGATCGGAAAACCGTGCCGCGTCAGCGTGTCCGCATGGGCGCGACAGGAGATCACCTCGCTGTCGACAAGCACGCCGTCGCAATCGAAGATGACGAGATCGAAGCTCATGGTGCGATGATGGGCAGCACGCGCCTACGGCTTGCTGTCGTCGTCGAGCGGCACGCAATACAGCTCGAGCCGGTGATCGACCAGCTTGTAGCCGAGCTTGCGTGCGATCTCGGCTTGCAGCTTCTCGATTTCCTCGGAGGTGAATTCGATCACCTTGCCGTCGCGCAGGTTGATCAGATGGTCGTGATGGCTCTCGGGCATCTGCTCGTAGCGGGCGCGGCCCTCGCGGAAGTCGTGGCGCTCGATGATCCCTGCATCCTCGAACAGCTTGACCGTGCGATACACCGTCGAGATCGAGATCTTGTCGTCGACCGCGACGCAGCGGCGGTACAGCTCCTCGACGTCGGGATGATCCATGGCCTCCGCCAGCACCCGCGCGATCACGCGGCGCTGTTCGGTCATGCGCATACCGGTCGCGGCGCAGCGCGCCTCGATGCCGGTATTCTTTTGCGCAGGCGTGATTTTCACCGTCGTCATTGGTCCAAGCCTTGGGTCCAAGCCTTGAGGGGCAGAGCAGGGCGCTGTTCTGCCATCGCGCCGATGTTACGACAAGTCGCGCCGCATCAGAAGCGCGTTCAAATGTTCCCCGCCCGGCTGCTTGTAATAGCGTTCACGGCGGCCGATCACGCCGAATCCGGCCCTTTCGTAGAGCCGTCGCGCCGGCGCATTGTTCTCTTCCACTTCGAGGAAGATGGTGCGGATGCCGCGGCCGGCAAGATGGCCGAGATGGGTCAGCAGCAGGTCGCGCGACAGGCCGCGCCCGCGCTGATTGGAATCGATCGCAATCGAGAGGATTTCGGCTTCGTCGGCGGCCATCCGCGACACCGCAAAGCCGATCACCTTGCGGCCCTGCCGCAGCCGGTGCACCAGCGTGTTGCGCTCGGTCAGCATCGCCTCGAATTCGCCTTCGCCCCAGCCGCGATGAAACGACGCGCCGTGCAGTTGCGCGAGCCGCGCCGCGTCACGCAACGATGCGGGCTCAACCGCGGGCGGACCGCCGCCCCACCATCGCGACAGAACGCCGATCATGTCGATGGCGGCGCGCTGATGACGAGGCGATCCTTCGGCGGCTTGGCGTCGGGCGCGCGCAGATAGAACGGCCGCGGCGGCGCGGTCTCGGGATCGACGGCGGCGCCGACCCAGGCGACCCAGGTAATGTCGGGCGCGGGTTGCCTGTCGACCTTCACCGGGGGAGCCGCATCCGCAGGCCAGCGCTCGGCGAGAATGTTGGCGGCGTTGCCGACCAGATGCAGCGCGCCGAATTGCGCGGCTTCGAGCGCTTCCGCGATCGGCGCCACCTTCGGCTTGAGCATCAGGCCGCCGTCGCCGCCGACCAACTGGAAATAGACGTGGTCATGCCGCGCATCGATCGCCGACAGGATGGCATGCTCGCCATTCTTGGCGACCACGGGCGCGGCGTAGGCGGCGAGCGTCGATAGCCCGACGATCGGCTTCGCGGCCGCGAGCGCAATGCCGCGCGCCGCAGAGAGGCCGACGCGCAGGCCGGTGAAGCTACCGGGACCGGTCGTGACCGCGATGCGGTCGAGCCCGGCAAAACCGATGCCGCTCTCTTTCATCACCCGCGCAATCAGCGGCATCAGCGCTTCGGCATGGCCGCGCGGCATCGGCTGCGATTCGCTCGCGATCGTATTGCCGGAGGTGGTGTCGAGCACCGCCGCGGAGCAGGCGTCGAGCGCGGTGTCGATGGCGAGAATCATCATGGGAGGGCGAATGGCGAGTGGCGAATAGCGAATGGACTATCAGGGTGGATCCCCATTCGCCATTCGCTACCCACCATTCGCCTCCATTACATCGGCCGGACTTCCTGCACGTCGGGCACGAAGTGCCGGAGCAGGTTCTGGATGCCGTGTTGCAGGGTGGCGGTCGATGACGGGCAGCCGGCGCAGGAGCCCTTCATGTTGAGATAGACGATGCCGTCCTTGAAGCCGCGGAAGGTGATGTCGCCGCCGTCATTGGCGACCGCCGGACGCACGCGGGTCTCGATCAGGTCCTTGATCTGCTCGACGGTTTCGGCGTCGGCCTCGTCGAAGAATTCGTCGCCCTCGTCGCGTGCATCATCGCTGCCGACGGTGCCGTCGGCGAGCAGCGGCGCGCCGGACATATAGTGCTCCATGATCGCGCCGAGGATCGCGGGCTTGAGATGCTGCCAGTCGCCGTCCGCCTTGGTCACGGTGATGAAGTCGGCGCCGTAGAACACGCCGGTGACGCCGGACACGGCGAACAGCCGTTCGGCGAGCGGCGAGCGGGCGGCGGATTCGGCCGAGGAGAATTCCATGGTGCCGGTGTCGAGCACCAGGCGGCCCGGAATGAATTTCAGGGTGGCGGGATTGGGCGTGGCTTCGGTCTGAATGAACATTTGCTGTCTCCGGCGTCGCCGGTTCAAGGCCGGCGCGTTGGGTTCCCCCTTCAAATGGCAACTAAAAAGCCCGCGATCAAGCTGCAAAACCGCGGTTCCACGGCCGCACCCATGCTCTGGCGCCGGTTTCGGGGCCGATAAGGCTTACGACAGGGCGTCGATCTCGGCGTCGGTCAGGCCGCCCGGCACAATGGTCACCGGGATCGGGAACGCGCCCATGGTCTTGGCCATGGTGGTGATGATCGGCCCGGGCCCCTCGGCCCCCGGATTGGCGGCCAGCACCAGCATGGCGATGTCGACGTCCTTGTCGATCACGTCGAGGATCTGCTCGGTCGGGTCGCCCTCCCGAATCACCCGCTCCGGGGTGATGGCGGCGATCCCGTTGGCGCGGCCGGCGGCGCGGTCGAGCGCCTCGTTGGCGGCCTCCTCGGCCTCCGCGCGCATGATGTCTGCGACCCCCAGCCATTGCTGGTTCTGGTCCTCGGTTTCGATCACCCGCAACATCAAGACGCCACCGCCGACCCGGATCGCCCACCGGCTGGCATAGTAGACCGCGCGGTCCCACTCCGCGGTGTCGTCAACGATGACGAGGCATTTCGGCTTGTGACCTTGCTCGTAGCTGCGTCGCTGGGTGGTCATGCATGTCCCGGTGCTGAACCAACAAGCATGATCCGGAAAAGTGCGCAGCGGCTTTCCGAAAAGATCATGCTCAAACGAGACCCATGCTGCCATACTCCCTCGCCGTTGGGGAGAGGGAGCGCGCAGGTCTGCCGGTGGTGTCAGCGCGGGCGGATGAAGCCGACGATGTCCTTGGTCATCCGCATGGTCTCGTCGGCGATGATCCGTGCACGGTTGGCGCCGTCGGCCAGGATCGCATCGACGTGGCCGGGATCGGCCACCAGCCGCTTCATTTCGCCGGCGATCGGCGCCAGCTTCGCGACGCAAAGCTCGACCAGCGCATTCTTGAAGCTGGAGAATTGCCCGCCGCCGAACTGGTTGAGCACCTCCTGCTTGGAGATTTCGGCGAGCGCCGCGTAGATGCCGACCAGGTTGTCGGCTTCGGGGCGGGTCTCCAGGCCCTTTTCCTCCGACGGCAGCGGTTCCGGATCGGTCTTCGCCTTGCGGATCTTCTGCGCGATGGTCTCGGCGTCATCAGTGAGGTTGATGCGCGAATTGTCCGACGCGTCGGACTTCGACATCTTCTTGGTGCCGTCACGCAGGCTCATCACCCGCGTCGCCGGACCCGTGATGAACGGCTCCGGCTGCGGGAAATAAAGGCCTTCATTGAAGCCGTGGCTGCGGATCGAATCGCCGAAATCGTTGTTGAACTTCTGCGCGATGTCGCGGGACAGCTCCAGATGCTGCTTCTGATCCTCGCCGACCGGCACGTGGGTGGCGCGGTACAACAGGATGTCGGCCGCCATCAGCACCGGATAGTCGTAGAGACCGACGGAAGCGTTCTCGCGGTCCTTGCCCGCCTTCTCCTTGAACTGGGTCATCCGGCTGAGCCAGCCGACGCGGGCCACGCAGTTGAATATCCAGGTCAGCTCGGCATGGCCGGCAACCTGGCTCTGGTTGAACACGATATGCTTCTTTGGATCGATGCCGGCAGCGATGAAGGCCGCGGTCACCTCGCGGGTGTTCCGCGCGAGCTCGGCCGGGCCGCCCCAGACATCGACGCCTTGCGTGATCGCGTGCATGTCGACGACGCAATAGATGCAGTCATGGGTCTGCTGCATCTTCACGAAGTTGACGATGGCGCCGAGGTAGTTGCCGAGGTGCAGATTGCCCGTCGGCTGGACGCCTGAGAAAACCCGTTCAACGAACGCCATGGTCTAATTCCCGGAAATAGGCTGCTTTTGCGGGCTCGTTTGCCACTTAAGCTCCGCGTGCGCAAGTCAGGCGCGCGTGCGCAAGTCAGGCGGGGCGTCTTTGCCTGACGGCGTTAACCGCCTCGCGCCACCCGGTGACGCCGAAAAGCTGCAACAGGAGCCCGTAACCGGCGATGCCGGCCGCGATCAGCACGAGCAGCGAGGCCGCCTGCACCAAACCGTGTGCTGCGGTGGGCAGGGCGCCCTCTGCGAGCCACAGCAGGGCGCCCATCGCGAGCGCCGCGGCCAGGATGCGCGGCAGCCGCCGGCGCGCCGCGGGATCGATCGAGAAGCCGAAGGTCGCGGCGCCCTTGCGGATCAGCGTCAGCGCGTTGCTCCAGGCGCCGAGCGCAATGCCGGCGGCAATTCCGCTGGCGCCGAAGATATGGCCGAGCAGGAAGGCCGCCGCGATCGCGACCACGATGGCCTTCAGCGTCGCGAATAAGGGCGTCAGCGTATCCTCGCGCGCAAAGAATGCCGGCGACAGCGCCTTCACCAGCACATGGGCCGGCAGCGCCAGCGTCAGCCAGATCAGCGCCTGCGCGGTCGCCGCGGTATCCTCCGCGGTGAACGCGCCATGCTCGAACAGCATCCGCACGATCGGCGTGCTCAGCACCATCAGGCCGAGCGTGGCCGGCAGCGCCAGCCCGACCGCGAGCTCGAGCCCGCGCGATTCCGCATGCGCGATCGCGGCGTGCTCGCCGCTGCGCACCGCGCGCGTCATCTCCGGAATCAGTACCGTGCCCATCGCGACGCCGACGATGCCGAGCGGCAGCTCGAGCAGGCGGTTGGCGAAATAGAGCCAGGACACCGCTGACGGCGAGGTCGACGCGATCACAGCGCCCGCCACGACAAGCCATTGCGGCGCGCTGCTGGCGACCATGCCGGGGACCGCGCGGCCGAGAAAGCCGCGCATCTCGGGATCGAACGAGACGCGCAGCGGCGAAGCAAGCTTTGCGCCGCGCAGCGCCAGCATCGACAGTTGCAGGAAGCCGGCGACGCCGATCGTCGCGGCCATGACAAGCGCGGCCTGCACAGAATCCTGCTGCCGGGCCAGCAGCACGGCCATCACAGCGATCAGCGCGATGTTGAACAGCAGCGGAGAGAACGCGGTCAGCGCAAAGCGTCCTTGCGCGTTGAGCAGCGCCATCATCACGGTGACCGGGCCGGCGAAGGCGAGATAGGGCAGCATCAGCCTTGCGTCGTCGGCCGCGAATTGCAGCGTGTCGCGGCCGACAAAGCCCGGCGCGATCGCCGCGATCACCAGCGGCATCGCGAAGCCGATCACGAGCGCAGCCGCGATCACGGCGGCGCTGACGGTGCCGAGCACGCGGCCGGCAAACGCGCGCGCCGCCGCTTCGCCATCGCCGTCGCGAACCCTGAGCCATGCCGGCACCAGGGCCGCATTCAGCCCGCCTTCGGCCAACAGCCGCCGCACGACATTCACAAGCTGGAATGCCGCCAGAAAGGCATCGGCCACCGGACCCGCGCCGAGCAGTGCCGCGATCACGGAATCGCGCACGAAGCCGAGGAGTCGCGAGGCCAGCGTTCCCGAGGAGACGGTGAGGAAGGAGCGGAACATCGGGCCTGTATAGCAGCCGCAGGTCTTGTCGCCAGCGGCACTGTACTAAACCCGTCATCCTGAGGCGCGAACGCAGCGAGCCCTCGAAGGGTGAATCGGCCACAATCCGGGCCGTACATCCTTCGAGACGCGCGTTCCGCGCTCCTCAGGATGGCGGAAGTAGAGCTTCCCTTGCTGCCCCAAGGCCTAACGTGATAGGTCGCGGCTCTTGTTGGGTGGCGTTAACACAGGGCAGGTCTATGGCTGACGCAAAATATGACGTTCTCGGGATCGGCAACGCGATCTTCGACATGTTGGTGCAGACCGACGAGGGATTCCTCGGCCGTCACGGCATGACCAAGGGCTCGATGCAGCTGATCGACGAGGCGCGCGCCAGCGCGATCTACAGCGACATGGGCGTGGCGACCAAGGTGTCGGGCGGCTCGGCCGCGAACACCATCGTCGGCGTCGGCAATCTCGGCGCCCGCGCCGCCTATGTCGGCAAGGTCAAGGACGACCAGATCGGCAAGCTCTACGTCCACGACATCCGCGCCGCCGGCGTCAGCTTCGACACCGCGCCGGCCAAGACCGGCCCGGCCACCGGCTGCTGCTACATCCTGGTGACGCCGGACGGCGAGCGGACCATGAACACCTATCTCGGCGCCGCGCAGGACCTGACGCCGGACGATATCGATCCCGCCCAGATCGCGTCCGCCAGCATCATCTATCTCGAAGGCTATCTCTGGGATCCGAAGAACGCCAAGGACGCCTTCGTGAAGGCGGCCACGATCGCGCATGGCGCGGGCCGCCAGGTCGCGCTGACGCTGTCGGATTCGTTCTGCGTCGATCGCTACCGCGACGAGTTCCTCGATCTGATGCGCAAGGGCATCGTCGACCTCGTGTTCGCCAACGAATCCGAGCTGCACTCGCTGTACCAGACCTCCGACTTCGACACCGCGCTGAAGCAGTTCGGCAAGGACACCAAGCTCGGCGTCGTCACCCGCAGCGAGAAGGGCTGCGTCGTGATCTCGGGGAATGACGTCACATCGGCACCGGCCTTGCCGATCGACAAGCTCGTCGACACCACCGGTGCCGGCGATCTGTTCGCCGCCGGCTTCCTGGTCGGCCTGGTGCGCAATATCGGCCACGAAAACGCCGGCCGTCTCGGCGCGCTCGCCGCCGCCGAAGTGATCCAGCACATCGGCGCCCGGCCGCTGGTGTCGCTGAAGGAGCTGGCGAAGCAGCAGGGGCTGCTGGTTTAGCCGCCTCTTACCTCGCCCCGCTTGCGGGGAGAGGTCGGAATGCATCGCGAGATCCATTCCGGGTGAGGGTGTACAGGTCTCACCCCCGTCGCAACTCGCGGAAGCAGCCCCTCACCCCGACCCGCTCCCCGCATCCGCCTTCGCCCGAAGGCGAGCTTCGGCGGACAAGAGAGCGGGGCGAGGGAGAAGAAAGAGCATCACGCCGTCTTCGCCGCCTTCAATCCGAGCCGCTGCTCGACCGCGTCGCGCATCACGAATTTCTGGATCTTGCCGGTCACCGTCATCGGGAATTCCTCGACGAACTCGACATAGCGCGGGATCTTGTTGTGGGCGATCTGGCCCTGGCAGAAGGCGCGCACTTCGTCCGCGGTCAGCGTCTCGCCCTGCCTGACCCTGACCCAGGCGCACAGCTCTTCGCCATAGCGGCTGTCGGCGACGCCGAAGATCTGCACGTCCTGGATCTTCGGATGGCGGTAGAGGAATTCCTCGATCTCCCGGGGATATAGATTCTCGCCGCCGCGGATCACCATGTCCTTGATGCGGCCGACGATGTTGCAATAGCCTTCGTCGTCGATCACAGCGAGATCGCCGGTGTGCATCCAGCCATTGGCGTCGAGCACGTCCGACGTCTTCTCCTTTTCGTCCCAATAGCCGAGCATGATGCTGTAGCCGCGGGTGCAGAGCTCGCCGCGTTCGCCGCGCGGCACCACACGGCCGTCGAGATCGACGACCTTGACCTCGACATGCGGATGGATGCGGCCGACGGTGGAGACGCGGCGCTCCAGCGGATCGTCGGTCGCGCTCTGGAAGCTCACCGGACTGGTCTCGGTCATGCCGTAGGCGATCGTCACCTCATCCATGTTCATCTCGGTGTTGACGCGTTTCATCACCTCGATCGGGCAGGGCGCGCCGGCCATGATGCCGGTGCGCAGCGACGACAGGTCGAAGCGGGAAAATTCCGGATGGTCGAGCTCGGCGATGAACATGGTCGGCACGCCGTACAGCGTCGTGCATTTCTCCTGCGCGACCGTCGTCAGCGTCGCCAGCGGATCGAAGCCTTCGCCGGGATAGACCATGGTGGTGCCGAGCGTGACCGACGCGAGGTTGCCCATCACCATGCCGAAGCAGTGATAGAGCGGCACCGGAATGCAGATGCGATCCTGCTCGGTCAGACGCATGGCGCGGCCGGTGAAGTAGCCGTTGTTGAGGATGTTGTGATGGGTCAGCGTCACGCCCTTGGGCGAGCCGGTGGTGCCGCTGGTGAATTGGATGTTGACCGGATCGTCGAATTGCAGGCTGGCGCCGAGCGCCGCGAGCTGCTCGCGATGGCGGTCCCCGCCCATCTGCGCGACCTGCTCGAACGGAATCGTGCCCGGTGCCGCCGGCCCGCCGATCTGGATCACGGCGCGCAGTTGCGGCAGCCGCGCCGATCGCAACTGGCCGGGTGTGGCGCTCGCAAGCTCCGGTAGCAGCGTGTTGATCATCTCCATATAGGCCGAGGTCTTGAACGCGGTCGCGGTCACGATCGCGGCGCAGCCGACCTTGCGCAGCGCGAATTCGAGCTCGCTCAAGCGATAGGCCGGATTGATGGTGACGAGGATCAGCCCGGCTTTCGCGGCGGCGAATTGCGTCAGCGTCCATTCCGGCCGGTTCAGCGACCAGATGCCGATCCGCTCGCCGCGTTGCAGGCCGAGTGCGAGGAAGCCTGCGGCGACCGCCTCGACACGCTCGGCGAACTCGTTCCAGGTCCAGCGCACATTGTGGCTCGGCGACACCAGCGCCTCGCGATCGCCCCAGCGCGCCCGTGCGCGGTCGAGGCTGTGGCCGATGGTTTCGCCGAGCAGCGGCGTGTCGGAAATACCGCAGACATAGCTGTCTGCCTTGGGGGTGGGTGCCAAGATCGGTGCCAAGATCGTCCTCCTCGTGGTCGTGTTCGTGTCGTCGCGCTTTTTTGCGCGATCTTAGTCGTTTGGTGCCGACGGGACAGGCCCGACCTATGGCGGGTACGAAAAATCCCTCCCCGCGAGGGGAGGGATTTCTCGGTGCTTGATTGGAACCTCAGGCCGCCCGCTGTCCGCTGCCGGCGTCGAGTCCGGCATAGATGCCCTTCTCGAAGCCCGCGAAGGCTTCCAGGCTGTGCTTGTCGGCGAACGGCAACAGCTGGGTCAGGATCACGCCGCAGACGTCGCGTGCCGGATCGATCCAGTAATAGGTGTTGGCAAGGCCCGCCCAGGCCAGACTGCCGGCGCTGCGGCCTTCCGGCGTCTTGGCGGTGTTGATCAGGAAGCTCAGTCCCCACTTCTTGACGATGTCGGGATAGAGGTCGACGTCATTGGTGTACATCGGCGCCGCCGTCGGCATCTTCCCGACAGTGAGCTCGCCGATGTGGTTCTGCCCCATCGTCGCGACGGTCTCGGCCTTCAGCACCTGGTTGCCGTTGCCTTTGCCCTTGTTGAGGATCATCTGGCAGAACTTGATGTAGTCGGCCGCGGTCGAATACAGGCCGCCGCCACCCATGTGGAATTCAGGGTTCTGCTCGAGCTCGAACGGGATCGCAGCCAGCGTGCCGTCCTCGCCGCGCGCATGCATGCCGACCAGCCGCTTGCGCATGTTGTCGGAGATCTTGAAGCCGGTGTCGCTCATGCCGAGCGGTGCGAACATGTTGTCGCGCAGATAGGCATCGAGCTTCTTGCCGGATGCCGCCTCCACGGCCTTGCCGACGAAATCAATATTGGTTCCGTATTCCCAGCGCGTGCCGGGGTCGGTCATGATCGGCGTCTTCAACGCGGCATTGAGGCAGGTGATGATGCCCGGCGTGCCGGTCTTCTCCAGATATTTGCCGAGATTGACGTCCCACATGTCGTAGGCGAAGCCGGCGGTGTGGGTCATCAGCTGGCGCAGCGTGATCGGCTTTTTCGCCGGGCGCAGCTGCGGCTCGCCCTTGGCATCGAAACCGTCGAGCACCCTAACCGCGGCGAGATCGGGCAACAGCTTGCCGATCGGCTCGTCGAGCGACAGCTTGCCCTGCTCGACCAGCTGCATCGCGCCCGCTGATGTCACCGCCTTGGTCATCGAGGCGATCCAGAACACGCTGTCGACGGTCATCGGATCGCTCTTGGCGAGATCGCGCTTGCCGAACGCGCCTTCGTAGATCACATCCGTGCCGGTGGCCGCGACGGCGACCACGCCGGGAATCTCCTTTGCCTCGCTCTTCTGCCGCAATACCTGATCAATCTGAGCTTTGCTCTGCATTGGGGGCGTCCTCCGGTGGGGTTTATTGTTTTGAAGTGGCGGGATCATCCTCCCGCTTTTCCGCTCCCGCAAGGCGGCCGCGATGCGGTGATGTCGCGATGTCGTGAAAGGCGGGCCGCACAGGAACGGCCATGCTGAGGAGGCGTTCACCACGCATGCAGATTTTGCGGTGGACTCCGCACAAGCCCGGATGACCCCGGACGGAGGCCACGGTAACGTGATCGGGAGGTTGATTTCCGTACCTGTTTATTTGCACTAACGCATTCAGATTGCTGCACAAAAGGTGCGGCGAATTGGGATGCATTTGACGAAAAGATTCGTCGTTTCGCGCCTTACGGGGACGCAGCAATGATTTCGACATGGAGTGAATGGAAGCGCTATCCGCGGCCGGGCCGCGGCGAGAACATCGAGGCGCCGATCAGCCCAGGCCTCTACGAAGTCCGCTACGCGGCTACCGGCGCGCTGCACTCATTCGAGGCAGTCGACAATGTCGCCCAGGCGCTGGCCCTGCTGCAGACCGGCACCAAGTCCTGGTTCGGCCGGCGCGATGCGAGGGCGCAGGCCGATCTCGAATACCGGACCTGCGCGACCTCGACCAAGGCGGATGCCAAGGCCGCGGCCGAACGCATGATCGGCCGTCGTGAAACCTACATGTCGGGCGGGGCGGTCTGACGAAAGCAATGTCATTCCGGGATGGTCCGGAGGACAGACCCTCAGGTGCGCAATTGCGCATCGAGAATCTCGAGATTCCCCGGGGCGCAGTTGCGCCCCTGAGGCTCGATGCTCCGCATCGCCCCGGAATGACGTGGAGAGGGCCGCATTTGCGGGCCAGCAGACTCGCGCCACTGACAATGCATCTCCACGCATTTCCGCTTATATAAGAGGCGAATACCCTTCCAAAGAAATTCAGGAGTAACGCCATGACCCCGCCCGTTGCCGCACGCGCCACGCTATCCGCAGCATCCTCGCTCGAAAGCCGCCTGAAGGACCCGTCGCTGCTGCGCGATCGCTGCTATATCGACGGCGCCTGGGTCGGCACCCCCCGAATTCGCGGTCAACAATCCGGCCACCGGCGTCGAACTGATCAAGATCGCGCAGATGGGCGCCGATGATGCGACCCGAGCCGTCGAGGCCGCGCAGCGCGCGTTTCCGGCCTGGGCCAAGCTGACCGCGAAACAGCGCTCCAACATCCTGCGCAAATGGTTCGACCTGATCATCGCCAATCGCGAGGACCTCGCGCTAATCCTGACCTCCGAGCAGGGCAAGCCGCTGGCGGAGGCGCTCGGTGAGGTCGATATCGGCGCCGCCTATGTCGAATTCTTCGCGGAAGAGGCCCGTCGCGTCTATGGCGAGACGATTCCGACCCAGCGTCCGGATGCGCGGCTGCTCGCGATCCGGCAGCCGATCGGTGTCTGCGGCGCCATCACGCCGTGGAATTTCCCGAACTCGATGATCACCCGCAAAGTGTCGCCGGCACTGGCCGCCGGTTGCACCGTGGTGTTGAAGCCCGCCAACGAGACGCCGCTGTCCGCACTCGCGCTGGCGGTACTGGCCGAGAAGGCCGGCGTGCCGAAGGGCGTGCTCAATATCATCACCGGCGATGCACCGCCGATCGGCAAGGTGCTGTGCGAGCATCCGGCGGTGCGGTTCGTCGGCTTCACCGGTTCGACCAATGTCGGCAAGATCCTGTACCGGCAGGCATCGGTCGGCGTGAAGAAGCTCGGCCTCGAGCTCGGCGGCAACGCGCCCTTCGTGGTGTTCGACGACGCCGATATCGACGCCGCGGTCGAAGGCGCCATCGTCTCGAAATATCGCAACATGGGCCAGACCTGCGTCTGCGCCAACCGTCTCTACGCCCAGGACAAGATCTACGACCAGTTCGTCGAGAAGCTGTCGAAAAAGGTTGCGGCGATGAAGATCGGCGACGGCACAGAGCAAGGCGTGACGCAGGGACCGCTGATCAACATGAAGGCGATCGAAAAGGTCGAGCGGCACATTGCCGACGCCGTGAAGGGCGGCGCCAAGATCGTGACCGGCGGCAAGCGCTCGGCGCTCGGCCGCAGCTTCTTCGAGCCGACCGTGCTGTCGGATGTGCGGCCGGACGCGCTGGTGGCGCAGGAGGAAACCTTCGGCCCGCTCGCGCCGGTGATCCGCTTCAAGGACGAGGCCGACGTGATCGCGATGTGCAATGCCTCGCCGTTCGGCCTCGCGTCGTACTTCTACTCGCGCGACATCGGCCGGGTCTGGCGTGTCGCCGAGGCGCTGGAGTCGGGCATGGTCGGCGTCAACTCCGGCCTGATCACGACCGAAGTCGCGCCGTTCGGCGGCGTCAAGGAAAGCGGCCTCGGCCGCGAAGGCTCGCGCCACGGCATGGATGAGTATGTCGAGATCAAATACGTGATGATGGCCGGCGTCTGATCCCGGACATTATTTTCTGGCTCGAGCCCGGCTCTGATTGGATCAGGGCCGGGCTCGTTGCTCGGTCACACGCCCTTGTCGTTCGGATTGGCGACGGCGTCCTTCAGCGGCGCCGTCATCGGGAAATTCAGGTTTGCGTTCTTCGGCGGAATCGGCCGCGTGAACCATTTGGCGTAGAGCTCTTGGAATTCGCCGCTCTTCATCATCGCGACCAGCGTGTTGTCGACCAGCGCCTTGAACTCCGGATCGCCCTTGCGGATGATCAGCCCGTAGGGCTCGGTGCGCAGGCTGTCGTCGATGATGCGCCAGTCGGCCGGGTTGCGGCTGCCCGCGATCAGGCTCGCCAGCAGGATGTCGTCCATCACGAAGGCATCGCTGCGCCCGGTGGTCAGCGCGAGGAACGACGCGGCATGGTCCGCCGTCAGGATGTTCTTGGTCTGGAAGTTCTTCTCCTGGGCACGCGCGCTCAACAGGCCGATCGAGGTCGAGCCCGAGGTCAGCGCGACCGGCCGGCCGCCGAGGTCCTCGAAGGTCTTGATCGGCGCGTCCTTCTGCACGACAGCGCGGATGGTCGACACGAAGATCGTATTGCTGAAGGCGACGACCTTCTGCCGCTCCAGCGTGTTGGTGGCCGGCCCGCAGACGATGTCGATGGTGCCGTTCTCGATCAGCGGAATTTGGGTCGAGAGCTGGATCGGTTGCAGCCTGATCTGCAACGCCGGCAGCTTGAGTTCGCTTTTCACCGCGTCGACGATCCGCCCACAGAGGTCCATCGCGAAGCCGACCGGCTTCTGGTTGTCGTCGAGATAGGAGAATGGGACCGAAACGTCGCGGTGCCCGAGCCGGATCTCGCCGGCGTCGCGGATCTTGGCCAGCGTGCCACCCGGTGATTGGGCTTGCGCCGACGTGGATATCGCAGCTGCGAGAAACATGAAAAAGATCAATGACTTGATGGCTTGAATCATCAGTTTTCTCGTGGGCGGCTGCCATTGGATATGATCAAGCCAGATTTTATACACAACATTGCATAATCAGCAAATCGATTTTATACAATACCGATCAGATCGGATATCTGACCTCGGCCACCATCGAGAGAACCCGGATGGAACCCGTAATCACCACCAGTCATCGAGGAGCTGGACCTCACGGGTCCGCGCCGGACGCCGTGCGCGAGGCCTTGCGGGCGGCGATCAGTTCGGGCGAGCTCGCCCCCGGACTGCAGCTGCGCCAGGACGAGCTCGCTGCGCGGTTCGGGACCAGCCGCATCCCGGTGCGCGAAGCGCTGCGCCAGCTCGAGGCCGAGGGCTTTGTTACCTTCCTGCCCAACCGCGGCGCGGTGGTCTCCGACCTGTCGATCGACGAGGTGATCGAGCTGCTCGAGATCCGGATCGCGCTCGAGTGTCACGCGTTGCGATTGGCGATCCCCGCGATGGGCGAAATCGATCTCGAGGCGGCAACGAAAATCCTGCAGGCCTACGACGCCGAGCCCGATCCGGCGCAATGGGGCGCCTTCAACTGGAAATTCCACGCCACGCTCTACGCGCCGTGCAATCGCCCGCGGCTGCTGGCAATGATCCAGGCGAATTACGGCCATGTCGGCCGCTTCACCCGGGCGCTGGTGTCGCAGGCAACCGGCAAGGAGCGTCCGCAGCGCGAGCACTACCGGCTGCTCGAATTCTGCCGCGGCGGTGAGGTCAAGAAGGCGGTCCGCCTGTTGCGCGATCACATCGAGGAAACGCAGAAGACGTTGCGTTCGGCGCAGCGTCAGGCGTTGCGCGATGCCGGTCCAGAGCGGCCGGTCTGATCGCTCCAGCAATGTGAACCATCGCCGGCCCGCTGCGCGCCATGGAGAAATGTGTGTGAAGACCAATGACGTCGAAATCCTGGTGATCGGTGCCGGCATCGTTGGCATCGCCACGGCCTATTACCTCGCCGTCCAGCACAAGCGTTCGCGGCTGTTGATCGTCGATGAGGGCCAGCCGATGGCCTTGACGTCGGCGCAGTCGGGCGAGAACTACCGCAACTGGTGGCCGCATCCGACGATGGCCGACTTCACCAACCACTCCACCGACCTGATGGAGGAAATCGCGCGGCGCAGCGACAACCGCATCCACATGACGCGGCGCGGCTATCTCCTGGTCACGCGCGAAGCGAAGCCCGACGAGCTGTTGCAGCAACTCCATGCCGGCTATGGCGCACAGGCGGCAAAGCTGATCCGTCTGCATGAAGGATCGGGCCGCGGCTATGTGCCGCCGCATTCGGCCGACTGGCAGAGCGCGCCTGATGGCGTCGACGTTCTGCAGGGCCGCGATCTGATTCAGGCGCACTACCCGAGTTTCGACAGGGAAATCGCGACCGCGCTGCATATCCGGCGTGCCGGCGACATCAGCGGCCAGCAGCTTGGCCAATACATGCTGGAGACCATGCGTCCGCTGGGCGCGCAGTTCCAGCAGGCAAAGGTGGTCGGCATCGCGAAGACCGATCGCTTCACCGTCGAGGTGCTGGCCGATGGCGCGCGGCAGACCATCCAGGCCGACCTCATCGTCAACGCCGCCGGCCCGTTCGCGGCGCAGGTCGCGGCGATGCATGGCGAAGCGCTTCCGATCGTCAACGTGCTGCAGCAGAAGATCGCGTTCGCCGATCGCAACCGCGCGGTCGATCGCAAAATGCCGTTTGCGATCGATCTTGACGGCCAGACGCTGGCCTGGTCCGACGACGATCGCGAGGCGCTGTCCGCGGCGCCGGAGTTTGCGCGCCTGCTGGCGCCGATGCCGGGCAGCATCCATTGCCGGCCGGATGGCGGCGATCACGGCGAGTGGATTAAGCTGGGTTGGGCCTTCAACGCCGAGCAGATCACGGCGCCGGTCCGCGAGCCGGAGCTGAACCCGTATTTCCCCGAGGTCGTGCTGCGCGCGGCGAGCCGGCTGCAGCCGCGCCTTGCGCAATATCTCGGCGCATTGCCGCGCGAGCGCGTGCACTACGGCGGCTACTATCCGATGACGAAGGAAAACTGGCCGCTGATCGGAACTGCGAAAACGCCGGGTGTGTTCCTCGCAACCGCACTCTCCGGCTACGGCACGATGGGCGCCTGCGCCACCGGCGATCTCTGCGCCCGCGCCGTGGTCGGCGCGTCGGCGCCCGCCTTCGCGCGCAGTCTTTCGCTCGCACGCTATCAGGACCAAGCATTGATGGCCGAACTCGCGGCGAGCGAAAGCCGCGGGCTGCTGTAGCTTAACCTTGCTTCAGCTTAGCCGGATGAAGCGAAGCGAAATCCGGGGCCCCGCCGCCCGGCGACATTCCCGGATCGCGCTTTGCTTCATCCGGGTTACGCAGCCCTATCGCCGCAGCACCGCGATCGTTCGATTCGCAAACGTCAGCCGCTCCGCCATCACAGAGACGAAGTAAGTCAGCAGCTTGTGGCTGAGCTCGGGGGCCTCGTCGCGGATCGCGGCGAACTGGTGGGTGTTCAGCACATAGAGCACGCTCGCCATCTCAGCCTGGATGGTCGCGCTGCGCGGGGTGTGCGCGACGAGACCCATCTCGCCGATGGTGGTGTAGCGGCCGAGGCTGCGCACCCGCGTGGTGCGGCCGTCCTCGGCGGGGATCATGATGCCAAGTCGGCCGTCGAGGATGAAGTGCATGGAATCGGCGGCGTCGCCAGCGTGCACGATGATCTCGCCGGCGTCGACCTCGATGCGCTGGCAGCGCCGGATCAACGTGTCGGCGTCATCCTCGCTGTCGAGCATCTCCGTGAACCAGCCGCGCAGGTCGGCTTCTTCCTGCGCCAGCTCCTGGTGCTGCGCGATGATCTCGTTCTCGCACCACTCCAGCGCGCGGTCGAGCTCGTCGATCAAGGTCACACCCTCGGTGATGAAATCGCTGGAGCGCAGCACCTGCTCGGCCTTGGCCGACAAATGCACCAGCACCAGCTCGACGCCGACCTCGTGCGCGCTGCGCTTGATCTGCGCAAAGCTGTAGGCCGCCGACGAATCGACGCCGGTGACGAGCTTGAAGTCGAACAGCAGATAGCGGCACTCCGCCTGCTCGCGCAGCAGCGCCTTGACGTGCTGGTAGAGCCGGTTGGCGGAGCCGAAGAACAGATAGCTTTGCAGCGTCAGTCCCTGGATCTTGCCGCCATGGGCCGACAACACCTCGCGGTCGTCACGCGAGCGATCCAGCGAGCTGCGGTATTCCGAGCCGTCAAAGCCGTATTTGATCGCCTCGACCCGCGCCGCGCTGAGCGCAAAGGTGGCGCAGCCGATGATGACGCCGATCAGGATGCCGGGCACGAAGCCCCAGGTCACGATGATAACGATGATCGCGAGCAGCGACGCATATTCAGTCTTCGACAGCCGCTTGCGCGATTCGATCATCCATTTGTGCAGCTGGTCGGCGCCGAGATAGAGCAGCAGGCCGCCGAGCACGAATTTCGGCATGTAGCCGAGCAGCTGCGGCGCCACCGCCAGCATCAAGAGAGATATCGCCGCGACGGTGAGTCCCGACAGCGGGCCGCGCCCGCCGCTGGAGAAATTCAGGATCGAGCGGCTGACCGAGATGCAGCCGGCATAGCCGGCCAGCGCACCGGTCAGGATGTTGGCGAAGCCGGTGATGTTGAGCTCGCGCTCGAGATTGGCCTCGCGATGCACCGCGACCTCGATGCCTGTCGTGTTGAACAACGTGCTCGCCGCCGTCACGAACACGACTGCGATCATGTTGCCGAGCAGGTCCGGCACCGCCGACCATGGATATTGTGCCAGCTCGGCCGCGTGCCACGGCAGCATGAAGGTCGATGCCGGCGGAGGCTCGAAGGTCCAGCTGGTCAGGTGCGCTTCCTCCGGCGTGATTCCGATGATCCAAAATACAAGATGCGCCACGATCACGCCGCCGACCAGGATGATCGGCAGGCCGAACGGGGTGCGCGAGCGATGCCAGGTCAGATACAGCACCAGCGCCATGGCGCAGGCGGCGCTGAGCTCGGAGATCGTGATAATATTCGTAAAATGGAAGAGAGTGCTGAGCTGCACCGGGTAACCGGTGATCACCCGGATCGCGCCCAGCACGATCAGCAGGCCGGTTGCCCCAAGGAACCCGCCGACCACCGGGTACGGCACGTAGCGAATGGCACGGCCGAACCGCGTCAACCCCAGGCAACACAGCACGATGCCGGTGACGATGGTCGAGAGCCCGAGCGTGATCAGCACCGGCGCGAGTAGCGGCGCCGTCGGGCCGGCCGCGACGATGCGCTCGACCAGCGAGGCCATCAGGATTCCCGTCACCGCCGCGGTGGAACTGTCGGGGCCGGCCACCGCGAATGGCAGCGAACTGCCGAGTGCAATCAAGCTCGCGAGCACCGCCGAGGAGATGAATGTCGCCGCGACGCCGTATGACAGATAGGGTGACAATGGCCCGGCGAAGATCAGGAGCGCGTAGGACAGCCCGAATGTGATGCCGAGCACGCTGGCCGCACCGCCGCCGAGAATGTCATGCATCGCCCGCCGTGCCCGCGAGCCGAAATAAAGCGACCGACTAATCACGTTAAAAAATATCCTGAACTCTAGCCGCCAGTCGTAGACGAGCTCGGCGCAGGACGACAACAGGATTTTTGTGACAGCCGGTTCCCAACGCGCGCCCGCCGGGGAGCTCGTGACCGGCGATCGCGTCGTTATGAAGTCATCGCGCAAGATCAGCGCGTCGCGAAGTCTTCCCCGGGCGGGAAGTCATGTGCCGCTCATCGCTGATAGAATGCCTTGATGCGCCGTGCCGGCGTCCCAAGCAGGGCTGACAACGGCGTCCGCACTTTCTCCGGCACCTTGAGCCAGAGGTCACGCGCCCCGCCCGTGAGCAGGCGATCTGGCGGCGGCGGTGGGCGAATCGTAATCGGAGCAGTAAGCGGGAGGTGCGGCGTCACCGCCGACCAGCTCTTGCATTGCGCGTCGACGCGCACCAGAGCAAAGGTCGGCCGCCTTTCGCGCGGCGGGCCGAGCGTGCTGGCTTGCTCGATCGCGTCGTCGATATCGCCGACAAACCTGTCGTATCCATATGCGCCGCTCTCAATGACCTCGTGATAGGTGCGATCAACCATGTCTTGAAGGCCGGCCACGTCGGCGAGCCGTTTCAGCACGTCATCGAGATTCTTGTAGTCCTTTCGCAGCGGAATGTAGTGCTCGTCGGGCCTGATCACGTTGGAGTAGGAGCCTTCGAACAATACCAACCCGGTCTTCAGTCCAATCGCTTCGAAGAACTTTGGACTCATCTGGCCCATGCTGACGTTGTTCTCGTGCGGTGCCACGACATTGCTGTAGAGCTCGTCATCGCTGAGCTCCGGATGCTCTCTGGCCATGGTCTGGACTGCGTTGCGAATGTCGCCCCATGCATCCATGACATTGGCGCCGCTCTCCGTGCCGAGCATTGCCCTAGCATCCGTCATGAAGTTGAACCAGGCGGGCCCATTGACGCGCTTGTCTTCCTCCCATTCGATGTCATGTGGAACGTTGCGCGCAGCGCATTCGCTCTTCATGCGCTGCGCGATGGTCGATTTTTCCAATCCCAGTTGCCCGTACCAGATCGGAAGCTTGCGACCCCGATAGGCCAGCCAAAGTCGTCGCTCCGAAAGCGGTCTCGCTAGCTCGAACGGTAGTTCGTCGGGGACGTAGCCGGTCAAGCACGACCTGAACTTCACGTTCGGGAGTTCGTCGGGCGGATAGAACTTCTCGACAAGCGGTCGGGGCACGGTCGTGAAGATCGTGTCGACGCCAAGTTTTCTGATCAAGGCGCATGCCTTTCGCGGCATGTCGTATTCGTCCTGTATCAGCAGCACCTTCGGTCCGTCGAAGTTGGAGACGAGTTCGACGAAGGAAGGCGACATTGTCTCGAACGGCATGCGCACCGAAAAATGGATGACCAGCGCGTCGAACAGTTCGAGTGGAAAATCGGCCCTGCAGTCGAACGTCGCGGCAGCATAAGCTACGTCGTGCCTGGAATGGCGCTGGATCGCCATCAGGTGCTGACGGACGAATTCCGTCGCCAAGGCATTTGGGTCGTACAGAACGAGAATGCTGCGCGATCTGGTCTGAATAACGCTGTGCATCGGCCTTGATTGCCTCAACGATCTCCGGAATGCCGGGTCTCGCAGGATGGAAATGGCCGGCGTCGGCCAATCGAACGGATTACCGTACCGGGTGAGATAGTCGTCGACGGTGGGGAAGTAGTACAGGAGATCGGATGGTCGAAACTGCCCCTCCAGCAAAGCTGTAACAAAGGCAACCCGCGAAGCGCTGAGTTGTTCCGTCGCGCCGATGATTGCAATCGCATCCGGTGGGATCGGCTTGCCGGATGCGATATCGTCAAAGCTCGCGATGCAGGCGATCCCGAGTGTCGGATCGATCGCCAGGTGCGGCGCCATGCCACGGTCGCTCAGGAACAGCATTTGATGATTTCCGACTTTTCCTCCGTCCCATCCGACGAAGCTGAGCGGCTTGCGATCAGCCTCACTGAGCAGCAGACGTGAAAAGTAATAGGCCAGCAGTCCGTAATTCGAGCAGTCGAGATACTCGGAATTCAGCAGTGCGCTGAACCCCTGCGACGGGCACCCTTCGCCGTAAGGCTTGAGATTGTGTGCGGCAGTTGAAGCAAAAACATATAAAAGATCAGTGCGGGTCAGGCCTGACCACGCTTTTGGTAAACGCCGCTGCATGTGTTCCAGCGCCGTCGCCGAAACATCGAGAAGAATATCTGGTCGCGCGGCCACTGCATCGCCGGTGACTGCATCGAGGTACGGCATTTCGACGCTGGTGATTTGAGACAGCGCACGCGTTGTCCGTAGCGATGATATTTTTTTTGTGAAACGAAGAAACATTTTGAAATTGAAGGCTGGCGAAAATAGTTCGCCTCGCCTTCTTAGCTCAACATACCGCTCCATGACAGTCGCCGCCCCGGGATTGTGTCATGTGAAGGATGCAATCCGCTGAGGGCGTTGTCAGGTTAAAATTCGGCAAAGCTTCTCATTGCGACGTGTGATCCTCGTTCGTCGGCGTCGTCACACTTCCGGTGCGCACGACGCAACGTGCTGATCGCTCGACCGAATCTGCGTCACGCAAGCTTCAGGCGATGCGGGGTCTGCTGTGGACCGCCTCGTCTGCGTGACGCAAATGGGCTATTCCTTGCCGAAGGCGCCGTGACGGCCGATGCCGGAGGCGAAGCGTGCCGCACCCGCCAGCGTCTCGCCCGATGCGATCACATCGAGCCCGCCGCGCATCTCGTTCCTGATCGCCTCTTCCTCCTCGAGGTCCCATTGCCGCAGCGCCGACAGGCGGTCGGCACGCATGCAGTTCTGCGGGAATTTTGCGATGTCCTTGGCGAGCGCGATGGCGTGCGCACGCGTCTCGCCCTTTGCAACCAGCCGGTTGGCGAGCCCCATGCGATGCGCTTCGGCGCCGCCGACCGGGCGCCCGGTGAGGATCAGATCGATCGCCTGCGAATGGCCGATCAGCCGCGGTAGGCGGATGGTGCCGAGATCGATCAGCGGCACGCCGAAGCGGCGGCAGAACACCCCGAAGGTCGCGTCCTCGGCGACCACGCGCATGTCGGCCCACAGCGCCAGCTCCATGCCGCCGGCGACCGCATAGCCCTCGATCGCGGCGATGACGGGCTTCGAGAGCCGCAGCCGGCTCGGTCCCATCGGCGCGATCGTGTTGTGGCCACCGATCTCGCGCTTCTTCTCGGGATCGCCCGCTGCCACCGCCTTCAGATCGGCGCCGGCGCAAAAAGTGCCACCGGTGCCGGTGAACACCGCGACCGATGCGCTCGTGTCGGCGTCGAAGGCGAGAAATGCTTCATACAGTCTGCGCGCTGTCGCGCCATCGACGGCGTTGCGGTTGTGCGGACGGTTGATCGAGATGATGGCGATGGGACCATCGCGCTCGACGAGCACGGAATCGGATTCGGTCACGGGGCGCTCCCTGGGCTGTTCTTGTGCCCGGAGAGTGACATCGATAGTGAGGTTCCGCGCAATCCCGCGGTCGTGACCCGTCATCCTGAGGAGCCGCCAACGGGTCCGCGCAAAGCGCGGCCGATGACAGCCGCCGCGCGGCTCGACGGATGCATGGCCACCGGCCGGGCCGTCGACCCTTCGAGACGGCCGCGTTGCGGCCTCCTCAGAGGGTGTGATTTTTTTGGGGTTTCAGCGAGCATTATAGCCGAAAGCCGGCGCGGTGTGATTCTCTGGCGATGATGGATTCGCGGGAGGTGATGTTGGCTGCCGATGAGTTGTTTGGGGACCTGCCGGAGCAGGCGAAGCCACCAGCCGAAGCGGGCTTGCCCGGCGCTCCGCGGCTGCGTGAGCCCCAGCGCGACCAGATTGCGCTGCGAGCGGTTGATATTGAGAGCCTGATCGGGGAAGACCATCCGGTGCGGCTGATCTGGTCTTATGTCGAAGAGCTTGATCTGAGTGAGTTGGAGGACCGGATCAAGGCTCGCGGCGATCGTCCCGGTCACCCCGCGACCTCGCCCCGGCTTTTGCTGGCGCTGTGGCTCTATGCCGCCAGCGAAGGCGTTGGCAGCGCGCGGGCGTTGGAGCGGCTGTGCGAGAGCCACGATGCCTATCGCTGGCTGTGCGGCGGGGTGTCGGTGAACTATCACCTGCTGGCAGACTTCCGGGTCGGCAACGCCGATCTGCTTGACCGACTGCTCAGTGAGCATCTGGCAGCGTTGGCAAAGGCCGGTCTCGTCGATCTGGAGACCTTGGCGCAGGATGGCATGCGGGTCCGGGCCAGCGCCGGGGCCGCCTCGTTCCGGCGCGAGGCGACGCTGGATAAGCATTTGGCGCAGGCTGAGGCCGTGGTGGAAGACCTCAAGCGCGAGGTCGACACACGCTCGGACGCCAGCAATAAGCGTGCCCGGGCAGCCAAGGAGCGGGCCGCGCGGGAACGCAGCGCGCGGGTGAAGGCGGCGCAGACGGCGCTCGCCGAGATCAAGCAGCAGCGCAAGGAGCGCGAAGAAAGTCGCGGCAACGGCAAGACGCCGAAGGAGCCGCGGGCCTCCACGACGGACGCCTATGCACGGGTCATGAAGATGGCGAACGGCGGCTTCCGCCCCGCCTACAACGTGCAGGTGACGAGCGTGGCCGGCGAGCAGATCGTCGTCGACACCAGAATTTGCAACATCGGATCCGATCGCGGCCTGATGCGCCCCATGCTGGAGCGGCAGCGTGCGCGGCCCGGAGGGTTGCCCAAGGACCATCTCGTCGATGGCGGCTTTGGCAGTGCCGAGGACATCGAATGGGCCTATGCCGAGGGCATCGATATCTTTTGTCCGCCCACTCAATCCAAGCACGGTACCGATCCCTATCTACCGCGGCGCGGCGACGGTCCGGGGGTGTTGGCCTGGCGTGCGCGAATGGCGAGCGAAGAGGGCAAGGCCCGATACAGGTCCCGGTCGATCTGCGAGTGCATCCATGCCCGCTGGCGCAATTGGGACCTGCGGCAATTGACCGTGCGCGGCATCGAAAAGGTCCGTGCCGTCGTGCTCTGGTACGCCCTCGTCAACAACATCCTGCAAGGCAACCGCCTCTCCAGAGCCTAAACAACGGGTCATCGCCGAACTCGAACTCAAACCTGCCAATTGCTGCGACGAACAGCCGCCAAAAACTCCGCAGGAGCCGAATCCGTCACAAGCTCTCAGGGTGACGGTGATATAGCGAATGCGCCGACGGTGCCGCTAAACCTTCAGCTCCGTCCCCGTGACGCGGCGATACGCTTCCAGATATCGCTTGCTGGTTGCATCCACCACGCTCACGGGCAGCGGCGGAGCAGGAGCGTCGCCGTTCCAGCGGCCGGCGTGGCGCTCGACGTCGAGGTAGTCGCGCAGCGGCTGCTTGTCGAAGCTCGGCTGCGGCTGGCCCGGCTTGTAGGCGTCCGCGGCCCAGAAGCGCGACGAGTCCGGCGTCATCACCTCGTCGATCAGGATGATGCGGCCATCCTTGTCGCGACCGAGCTCGAATTTGGTATCTGCGATGATGATGCCGCGGGCGCGGCTGGTCTGTTCACCGTAAGCGTAAACATCGCGTGCCATCTTCTCCAGCGTCGCGGCAACGTCGGCACCGACGATCTCGCGCACCCGCTTAACCGTGATGTTCTCGTCATGGCCGGCCTCGGCCTTGGTCGCCGGGCTGAAGATCGCGGGCTCGAGCTTCTGGCTTTCCACCAGGCCCGTCGCCAGCTTCTCGCCGGCGAGGGTGCCCTTGGCGGCGTATTCCTTCCAGGCCGAGCCGGAGATATAGCCGCGGATCACGCATTCGATCGGAAACACGGTGGTGCGCTTGCACAGCATCGCGCGTCCCAAAATGTCGGTGCGATGATCCTTCAGTTCGGGCACCGCGCGGATGATCTCGTCGGCATCGGCGCTGATCATGTGATGCGGCACGGTGCCTTCGATCTGCCGGAACCACCAGGCGCTGATCTGGGTCAGCACCGCGCCCTTCATCGGAATGGTCTCCGCCATCACCACGTCGAACGCCGAGATGCGGTCGGTGGTGAGCAGCAGCACGCGATCGTCGCCGACGGCGTAGATGTCGCGCACCTTGCCGCGGCCGATCCGGGGCAGGGGCAAATCGCTGGATAGCATCGCGGTCATGGCGTGATCTTTCAGGCTGGCTTCAACGACGAGCGCCCGCACGAGCCGTGCGGGCGCGGGAGACTAGAGCATGATCCGGAAAAGTGTGCAGCGGTTTTCCGAAAAGATCATGCTCAAATCAAAGAGTCGTACGAATTAGCTCACTCCGGCAGCGGAATGAACTCGTGTTCGTGCGGAACCTGCGCGAAACGGCCGGTTTTCCAGTCCTGTTTGGCCTGTTCGATCCGCTCCTTGGAGGAGGAGACGAAATTCCACCAGATGTGACGCGGCCCTTCCAGGGCGTCGCCGCCCAGGAACATCATGCGGGTCGGCCGCAGCGTCTTCACCGTGATGCGGTCGCCGGGCCGGAAGATAAGAAGCCGCGGTCCCTGGTGGCGGTCGCCCGCGATCTCGACCTCGCCGTCGACGAGATAGATCGCGCGCTCCTCATGATCGGGGTCGAGCGGCACCGAGGTGCCGGCCTGCGCAGTGACTTCAGTGTAGAACCAGGGCGAGACCATGCTGACCGGCGAGGAGATGCCGAACGCCGAGCCCGCGATGATGCGCGCGGTGAAACCGCGCTCGGAGATCATCGGCAGGTCGCCTGCGCCATAATGCTGGAACGAGGGCGCGATCTCTTCCTTGCCCGCAGGCAGCGCGATCCAGCTTTGCAAGCCCAGCATCTTCTGGCCATCGCGGCGCTGCACGTCGGGGGTGCGCTCGGAATGCGCGATGCCGCGGCCTGCGGTCATCAGGTTCATCGCGCCGGGCTGGATCTCCTGGATATTGCCCTCGCTGTCGCGGTGCATGATGCTGCCGTCGAACAGATAGGTGACGGTGGCGAGCCCGATATGCGGATGCGGCCGCACGTCCATGCCCTTGCCGGCGAGATATTGCACCGGGCCGAAATGGTCGAAGAAGATGAAGGGCCCGACCATCTGCCGCTTGCCATGCGGCAGCGCGCGCCGCACCGCAAAGCCGTCGCCGAGATCGCGGGTGCGCGGCACGATGATCAGATCCAGCGCGTCGCAAGTCTGGGGATCACCGAGTTCGGGATCGGTCGAGGGCTGCCAGCTCATTGCAATACTCCTTCTCGTTTGCCGCGACCGTAACAGGATTTGATCATTCCGTCGCGGCGATCATGACGCGGTCACGATGGTTTATTTGCCGCTCCTGTGCGATATCAGCGAGAGCAATCCTGGAAACTGGGGCAAGCGATGGTTTCCCTGATCAAGCCCGGTGCAAACCTGTTGCGTGTCGATGGCCCCGTGATCGAGACCGCGCGGCTTATCCTGCGGCCATGGCGCGCATCCGACATCGCCGACAACACGAAAATGCTGTCCGATCCAGAAACGGCGCGCTTCATCACGCCGGATCACCAGCCAATCACGTCGGAGCTGAAGGGCTGGCGCAATGCCGCGGTCATCTCGGGCCACTGGGCGCTGTACGGCTTCGGCATGTTCGCGGTCGAGGAGAGATCCTCCGGCCGTTACATCGGTCGCGTCGGTCCGTATTGTCCGCCTGAATGGCCGGGCTTCGAGGTCGGCTGGGGCATCGCCAAAGAGCACCGCGGCAAGGGCTATGCGGTGGAAGCGGCGCGCGCCGCGATCGATTTTGTGTTCGCCAACTTCACCATCGACCGCATCATTCATTGCATCGATCCGGACAACGCCGCCTCGCAGGCGGTGGCGCGGCGGCTCGATGCCGTGAACGAGGGACCGGGCAAGCTCGAGGGCGAGATCGTCGACATCTGGGTCACGGCACGTGCGCGGTGGCACCGCGATCCGGCTTGAAAATCCCCGCTTGAGCGACGATTGTTCGGCTGACCCGGAGATCCTTTCGACCGATGACATTGGCCGCAACCGAACTCTGCCTGCGCGCCGCCGCCGTGACGCTGCTGCTGGTGCTTGCCGCCTCGATGTTCGCGGATTTCCGCAAGGTGCTGGCGGGGCGGCTCGTGATCGCCTTCGCGCTCGGCGCGGCCGCGCATGCGGTGACCGCGTCGATCGGCGCCGGACCGCCGATCTCGGTCTGGCACGGGCCGCTGATTGCGCTGTCGACCGGCGACATCGTGGTGTTCTGGCTGTTCACCCGCGCGCTGTTCGATGAAGCCTTCGCGCTGCGCTGGTGGCACGGGCTGATCTGGATCGCGGTGGTCGCATACAGCTTCGTCACTTGCATGTGGATCGCGCCCGGCGGCCACGCGCAAGCGGCGATTACCACGGTCAATCTGCTCGCGCTCGTCTTCATCGCGCTAGCCGTGGCGCAGACCATCGGGTCATGGTCGGCAGACCTGGTCGAGCGCCGCCGCCGCGTCCGTGTCTTCATCGTCGCTGCGTCAGCGCTGTATGGCGGGATGAACGCGCTGTTGCAGATCGCGTATGCCGGCAGCCGCGTGACCGTGGAGTGGGCCAACGTGCTCAACGTGGCCGTGCTCGCCGCCATCGTCGCGGCCATCACCTGGACGATGATGCGCGTCGATGGCGCTGATCTGTTCACCGCGCCGGTCGAGCCCATCATAGCCAATGCGCAGCCGGCCGCGATGGAGGAGATAGCCGACCAGAGACTGGTCAATGCCCTGATGCGGCTGATGGCGGACGAGCGCATCTACCGCCAGGACAACGTCACCATCGGCACGCTGGCGACCCGGCTGAAAATCCCCGAGTACCGTTTGCGGCGGCTGATCAACCAGCGGCTCGGCTACCGCAATTTCAACGTCTTCCTCAACAACCACCGGATCGAGGAGGCCAAGGCCGCGCTTGCCGATCCGGCCCAGGCCGAAGTCCCCGTCATCACGATCGCCATGGATGCCGGCTTCCAGTCGCTCGGCCCCTTCAACCGCGCCTTCAAGGCGACGACCGGCGTGACCCCGACGGAGTATCGGAAGCTGAAGGCGACAGCGGCCTGATTGTTCTATTGCGTCGCGAGGGACGCCCCGGCCGTAGGGTTCCCTGCCCCCTTGCGGGGAAGAGGGTACCCCTCGGGTGGCCTCTCAATTTGAGTTTCGATGTTGTCCAGAAGGTTGAGGCGACGGTGTTTGCATCGATCGTCTCGCCCGGGGCCCACCCCCCAGCCCTCCTCCGCAAGGGGGGAGGGAGCCTTACTATTGTGCGCCTCTCATGATGAGGCGTTGTAATCACAAAGAAATTCCAGAATCGGCCAATCTTCCCCAATCCTCGGCTAGCCCGATTTCGAAATCCGGCGAGCGCTCTCCCGTCCCGCACGGCTTCCTCCAGGCTACGCGCCCAATACGCCATGCCGGAGGATCCCGTGACCCGTCGAAAGCTCGTCTTCATTCTCGCCGCTACCACCGCCTTCGGGGCGCTGGTGCTGTCCGCCGCCCGTGCCCGCGACGTTCCGAAGGTCGCGACCGGCTTCGTCGCCAACGTCATCTGCTCGGAAACGTTCGTCAGCGGACTGGACCCGAAGCGGGACTTCGCCGAGACCACCGACGCGATGCCCGGCACCGGCCTGATCACCTGGGCGATGGACACCGAGGTCGACCTCGACCGCAGGGACGTCACCGTGACGCTGCTCGGGTTCGGCCGCAGCCATGCGGTCTATCGCGAGGGCGTCGGCTGTACCCTCGAACATGGCGAGGCGTTGGCGGACATTGCGCTGCCGCCGGCACGGTCGCAGGCTGCGCTGCTGCCCGAGATCGCCGGCCCGGCCCTTGTCGCGCCGCAGAACCCGCAGCTCTCGGCCGCGCTCGATCGCGCATTTGCCGAACCGGCCGAGCCGCCGTTCCGCCACACCCGCGCGGTTGTCGTGATGAAGGACGGACGCATCATTGCCGAGCGCTACGCCGACGGCATCGGCACCGAGACGCCGTTGCTCGGCTTCTCCGCAACCAAATCGGTGATCTCGGCCCTGATCGGAATTCTGGTGCGCAACGGCAAGCTTGCCGTCGACCAGCCGGTGCCGATCGCGGCCTGGAGAAATCCCGACGATCCGCGCCACGCCATCACGGTCGATCAGTTGTTGCGTCACACCGCGGGCCTTGCGCTCGGCAGCTCGCTGCAGGCCTCGCTCGCCTCCGCGCTCGAACCGGTCAACCGGATGAAGTACATGGAATCCGACATGGCCGCCTACGCCGAGAGCATCCCGCTCGAGACCGCGCCCGGCGCCGCCTGGAATTATCACGACGGCAATTTCATCATCCTCTCGCATCTAATCCGCGACGCGACCGGCGGCCATGCCGCCGATGTGTTGCGTTTCGCGCGCCGCGAATTGTTCGATCCGCTCGGCATGCACGACGTCGTGATGCAGTTCGATGCGACGGGCACACCGGAAGGATCAGGCGCGATGATGGCGAGCGCGCGCGATTGGGCGCGGTTTGGCCAGCTCTATCTCGATGACGGCGTGGTCGGTGGCCGGCGTATCCTGCCCGCGGGCTGGGTGAGATATTCGGCGTCACCGACGCCGAACGGCTGGGTCGGCATCGGCGCGGGCTTCTGGACCAATCTCGGCGACAGTTTCGGCGCCAAGTATCGCGTCGAGCACGGCTGGCCGCGCGATGCGTTTTTCGCCAAGGGCACGATCGGGCAGTATGTGATCATTGTGCCGTCGCAGCGGCTGGTCATCGTGCGGCTCGGCCGTTCGCCGAACGCGCCGCCCAAGGCGGACGGCGTGTTCGATCTGGTCCGCGATGTCGTCACGGCGACGTCGAGCAATGCGACGTTCGCGCGAAGCGCGAACTCGGAAGCCATTTCACCGCCTGTTCCGTTGCGCGATGGATTCCGGGCTCTCGCTTCGCGGGCCCCGGAATGACGGAAGAGAATGCCGCGGCTCGATGCAACAAGCTCGTCGTCGTCCCGGCTTTCGCCGCGACGACGACTGCGGGCTTGGCGGCTAGCCCTGCGTTGTAACGATAACAGTCCGCTTACTGCCGTCCCAGCTGCGTTGCCTGTTCCACGCGCTCGAACCGCTCCAGCGTCAGGATCGCGTCGGCGAGTTGGTCGGCGCGCTTGTCGAGCACCGGGCGGGCCAGCGTCAGGAACTTCTGTTGCATCGCCTTGGCGTCGGGGAACGAGGTCGGCTCGCCGGAGGGATCGGCGTAGAGGCGCTCATGGGTGGCGTCATCCGTCGTGATCGAGACGCGGGCACCGAACGGATGGGTGCGGCCGACCTCGAGCCGATCGTCCTGCACCACGTCGAACTTGTCGGCGAGCGCGTCGATCGCCTTGTCGCCGAGCCGGTCGTAATCGTCCCAGCCGAAATGGCCCTGGTCGAGTGCAATCGCGCCGGTGAAGAACATCGAGAACTGGCCGCCGACCACCGAGGTCGGGTGGCGCTTGGTGGCGGCATCGCCGGTCAGCGTGATGCCGTTGCGGTGCAGGCCGATCTCGACCTTCCTGATCTGGTCAGGCGTCAGATTGTGCTCACGCCGCATCGCGATCAGCGCGTCGATCGCGGCATGGGTGTAGCGGCAGCTCGGATACGGCTTCACGCCGATCTTCAGCGTCTCATAGGTGTGGCCTAAGCCCGCAACGGCCTTGTCCGGATGCGCGTCATCGGTGTAGCCGACCAGGAGGCCATGCTTGCCTTCGACCGAATCGCTCGAGCCGATGAAATCGTTGCGCGCCAAGGTCGCGGCGATCACGCCGTTCATCGCGGCGGCGCCGACCTGGTAGCGCTTGTTCCAGGCGCCGTTGACCAGGAATTGCAGCGAGCCGGCGGCCTGGCTGCCGGAGACGCCGAACGCGGAGATGATCTGCTGCTTCGACAGGCCGAACAGCTTGGCCGCCGCGGCCGCAGCGCCGTAGGTGCCGGCGGTCGCGGTCGGGTGGAAGCCGCGGGCGTAATGCGAGGTCGGGTCGAGCGCGTTGCCGAGCCGGCAGCACACTTCATAACCGGCGACGATCGCCGTCAGCACGTCGCGGCCGGAGGCGCCGACCATCTCGCCGACTGCGAACGCGGCGGGCACCACCGGCGCGCTCGGATGCAGCGAGGAATCGGCGTGGGTGTCGTCGAAGTCGAGCGAATGGCCGAGCGCGCCGTTGAGCAGCGCCGCGACTGCCGGCGTCCAGGTCTTGGTGTCGCCGAACACGGTGGCCTCTCCCTTGCCGTCCAGCGCCAGCGCCTCCAGCATCTTCATCAATGAGGGCGTCGATTCCGCATCGCGGCGGGCGCGGATGGTGCTGCCGAGGAAATCCAGCGTCAAAACCTTGGCGCGCTCCAGCACCTCCGGCGGAATGTCGGAATATTTCAGGTCGGCGACATAGGCGGCGAGCGTTGCGGTTTCGTGGGCCATCGTGTTTCCTCATTTTTGCGGCGCAGGGTAGGCGGGCAGGTTTGGCCTTTCAAGCCACCTGCCGCGGCGGGCAGCAGCCATGCTCGACGTCCTTTAACATAGGCCTTTCCATTGATTGCGGATCAGGGTGCATGAGGACCTTCGCAAAACGCATGTTCGACAAGCTTTGGACCCGCAAGACGCAGCTGGCGCTGGCGGTCCGGATCGCGTCCGCCGGCGTGGCGGCCTATACGATCGCGGTGGCGATGCACCTCATGCTGCCGCTGTGGGCGGTGCTGACCTCGCTGATCGTCACCCAAATGAGCGTCGGACGCTCGCTGAAGGCGACCCGCGACTACATGCTCGGCACCATCGGCGGCGCGGTCTATGGCGGCGCGATCGCGGTGCTGATCCCGCATTCCGGCGAGGGCAGCCTGCTGGCGCTCCTGGTGCTGGCGATCGTGCCGCTGGCCTTCATCGCCGCGCTCAATCCCAGCCTGAACTCGGCGACGGTGACGGCGGTCATCGTGCTGCTGTTGCCGACGATGCATCACTCCAATCCGCTGGATTCGGCGATCGACCGCGTCCTCGAGGTCACCGTCGGCGCGCTTACCGGGCTGGTGATCTCGTTCCTGGTGCTGCCGTCGCGCGCGGTCAGCCAGATCCGGGTCAATGGATCAAAGCTGCTGGAATTGCTTGCCGCGGCGTTCGCCGAATTGCTCGCCGGCCTGACCCGCGGTCTCGACAACGACGCGCTGCACCGGATCCAGGACGGCATCGGCACCGCGGTGACCAATCTGCACGCGACCGGGCTGGAGGCCGAGCGCGAGCGCTCGATGCATCTGTCATCGGGACCGGACACCGGTCCGTTGCTGCGGACCATCCAGCGGCTGCGGCACGACGTCGTGATGATCGGGCGTGCCTGTGTCGTGCCGCTGCCGGCCGAGATCCAGATCCGGCTGGCGCGGCCACTGGCCGACGTCAGCAAGGCGATCGTGACCTACATGGTGGCGGTCGCGACCGCCTTGCGCGCCGGCAGCGGGCCGGCCGACATGGCGCCAGTCGATGCCGCGCTGCATGCTTATAGCGAGGAGGTCGCCGCGGTTCGCAGGGACGGTCTGATCCGCGGCCTGCCGGTTGATGCCGCCGAACGCTTCTACGCGCTCGGCTTCTCGCTCGACCAGATGCGGCAGAACCTCAATGACCTCAAGCGCTGTCACGGCAATTGGTGCGCCAACGAGGATGCCGCGGAGAAGGCCGTCGCCGACACGCCGGAGAAGAGCCCGGCGTGAGACCAGAGCTGCTTGAGACCAGCGCTTTGTTCAGCCTACGGCCTTGCGCAGCATCGCCGGCACGATCAGGCGGTGGAACGGCATGATCACCGCGAGATAGGCGCGGCCGAACCAGTTGTGGGTGAGCACCAGCGTGGTCGCGGTGATGTTGCGCGCGGAGCCGGCGCTAGCGACGTCGACTGGCGCGATGTCGACGACCAGCCGGAAATCGAGATGCTTGTCGTTGAAGCCCGCGACCAGCCGTTCCGGCGTTTCGCTGACCACCGGAAAGATCCCGATCATGTCGCGTGCCACGCCCTCAGTTGCGCCCGAGGTCTTCAGGCCGAGCGGCGCGACCAGGAGATTGCGCAAGGCGATTAGCCATTCGGCCCAGCGCGGCTGTCGCGTCACCATCGCCTCGGCGGCGCGGCGCGCGTCGAGGTCGGCGCGCGTGGTCGCAATCCTGAACGCATCGGCAAACTGCGCGCCGGCAAGCAGCGCAACGGACTCCACGTTCGGCGTGACCTCGTCGACCCTCATGCAGCCTGTCTGCGTGCCAGCAGGCGAAAACGCAAGATCAGGAGGGTCGCATAGACCGCGGTCCCGAGCGACAGCCCGATCCAGACGCCGGCGGCGTCGAGCCTGGCCCCGAAGGCCAGCACGTAAGCCGACGCGAACCCGATCAGCCAATAGCTGATGGTCGCGAACAGCAGCGGCACCTGGGTGTCGTTCATGCCGCGCAGCGCACCGGCGCTGGTGGTCTGGATGCCGTCGGCGATGAAGAAGGTCGCGCCGATCAGCAGCAGCGTCGCAGTGAGCTGCGCGGTGGCGTCGGAGGCCTCGCCGAGGAACAGCGCTGCGATCTCGAAGCGCGCCAGGATCACCGCGAGCGTCATGACGCTCATGAATACCCCGCTGAGTCCGACCGCAACGAAGCCGGCGCGCTGCACTGCGTCGGGATCGCGGCGGCCGACCGCCTGGCCGACCCGCACGGTGGCGGCCATGCTGACGCCGAACGGCACCATGAACAGGATCGCAGCGATCTGCAGCGCGATCTGGTGCGCCGCCAGCGCGGTGGTGCTGATCAGCCCCATCAACAGGCCGGCCGCGCCGAACATGCCGTATTCCAGCAGGAAAGCGACCGAGATCGGCGCGCCGACCGCGACCAGCTTGCCCATCAGCGGCCAGTCGATCCGCCAGAGCCGGCTGAAGACGTGGTATTTGCGGAACGGGCGGCGGCGCGCCGCGAACCAGACGCCGGCGAGGAAGGTGCCGAGATTGACGATCGTGGTCGCAAGCCCGGCGCCGAACATGCCGAGCTCGGGCATGCCCCATGTGCCGTAGAGCAGCAGGTACACCATTAGCGCATTGGCCGGGATCGCCGCGAGTGTGATCCACAGCACCGGCTCCGGCCGGTTCACCGCGCTCATGAAGCCACGGATCGCGATGAACCACAGAGCCGGCAGGATGCCCCAGCCGAGCCCGAACAGATATTGTTGTGCGAGATGTGCAGTTGCCTTTGACTGGCCGAGCGCAAGCAGGATGCGCTCGCCCTGGAACGGCAGCGCCATCAGCGGCAGCACCATGAAGAATCCCGCCCACAGCCCGACGCGCAGGGCGCGCCGCATTACGCGCGGGTTGCGCGCCCCGAACGCCTGCGCGGCCAGCGGCGAGACCGCGGACATCATGCCCATGCCGATCGTGAAGCTGACGAAATACACGGTATGCGCCAGCGCAGCCGCGGCGATGCTTTCGCTGCCGAGCCGGCCGATGAAGGCGAGATCGGTCGTCATCATCGCGATCTGCCCGAGCTGCGTCAGCGCAAGCGGCACTGCGAGCTTCAGCGTCTCCGCGAGCTCGGCCGTGAGCAGCTTGCGGGGTACGGCAAATGCCGCCCCGGAGGGGACGACGGCCGCGCGCGACGCGGCCGGGTCGATCTTGTCGATGCAGGTCATGACCGCACGTCTAGCACGGCAAACCGGCCGGAAGCATGGCCAAGCTGCCGCAGGGAATTCGGGATCAGGATCGCGCGGGTATCCGCTTGATCTTGGCGCCGAGCGCGTTGAGCCGCTCGTCGATCCGCTCATAGCCGCGCTCGATCTGGTCGGCATTGTTGATGGTGGAGGTGCCGTTGGCGCACACCGCAGCCAGCAGCATCGCCATACCGGCACGGATGTCGGGCGAGTTCATCGGCGCGCCGCGCAGCCGGCTCGGGCCGGCCACGATCGCGCGATGCGGATCGCACAGCACGATCCGGCCACCCATCGCGATCAGATTGTCGACGAAGAACATCCGCGACTCGAACATCTTCTCGTGCATCAGGATGACGCCGTCGCATTGCGTCGCGGTGACGATTGCGATCGACATCAGGTCCGCCGGGAAGGCCGGCCACGGCTGGTCCTCGAGCTTCGGCACGTGACCGCCGAAATCGTCGTGGATCTTCATGGTCTGGTTCGACGGCACGACGAGATCGTCGCCCTCGACGCCGCAGACGATGCCGAGCCGCTCGAAGCCCATCCGGATCGAGCGCAGATGCTCGACGCCGGCGCGCGCGATGCGCAGCGGCGAGCGGGTCACCGCGGCCAGGCCGATCAACGAGCCGACCTCGATATGGTCGGGCTGGATCGCGAAACTCGTGCTGCCGAGCGTCGCCGGCCCGTGCACGATGATGGTGTTGGTGCCGACGCCTTCGATCTTGGCGCCGAGCGCGATCAGGAAATTGGCGAGGTCCTGCACATGCGGCTCGGAAGCCGCGTTGCGCAGATGGGTGGTGCCGCGGGCGGCGACGGCGGCGACCAGCGCGTTCTCCGTCGCAGTCACGCTGGGCTCGTCGAGGAACACATCGGCGCCCTTCAGCTTGGAGGCGCGGAATTCGAGCCGGTGTGTCGCGGTGACGGTGGCGCCGAGCTGCTCGAAGGCCAGAAAGTGCGTGTCGAGGCGGCGGCGGCCGATCACGTCGCCGCCGGGCGGCGGCAGCGCGACTTCGCCGCAACGGGCGAGCAGCGGACCGGCGAGCAGGATCGAGGCGCGGATGCGCGCGCACAGTGCCGGATCGAGATCGGCGGCGCGGATCTCCTTGGCGTGAATTTGCAGCGTGTTGCGCTCGGTCCATTCGGCGCTGGCGCCGACCGAGCGGCACAGCTCGACCAGCGTTTCGGTGTCGCGGATGCGCGGCACGTTGGTCAGCGTGACCGGGTGTTCGGTGAGCAGGGCGGCTGCGATGATCGGCAGCGCGGAGTTCTTGTTGCCCGACGGCTCGATGGTGCCCGAAAGGCGGCGGCCGCCTTCGACGATGTATTGGATCGGCGGCACGCGGATTGTCCCCTAACGCATCATGCAGACTTGGATTCAAACTCGGCCATTCAAAATTCCGCAACGGAATCAATGACTGCCCGGCACCGTAACACAGTTTCCGATGCAGCTTCCAGACGAAAGGTAGCCGCGCGGCGGTGCCGTCACGGATACGTCACTCCGTCAGGGTTTGCCGCCTCCGCGGTGATGGAATTGGTGCGCACGGTGCAACCCACGTCATTGCGAGCGAAGCGAAGCAATCCATCGTTCCGCAAGCTGAGAAATGGATTGCTTCGTCGCTTCGCTCCTCGCAATGACGGTGGTGCAAAGCGCCGCAGCACCTCAGATATCGATGGTGGCGCTGAGCGAGTTTTCCTGGATGAAGTCGCGGCGTGGCTCGACCACGTCGCCCATCAGCTTGGTGAAGATGTCGTCGGCCTCGTCGACCTCCTTGACCTTCACCTGGAGCAGCGAGCGTGCCTCGGTGTCCAGCGTGGTCTCCCACAACTGCTCCGGATTCATCTCGCCGAGGCCTTTGTAGCGTTGCAGCGAGATTCCCTTGCGGGCCGCGTCGGTCACGGCCTCGAACAGGTCGACCGGACCATGGATGACCTGCTCGGCGTCCTTGCGCCGCAGCTTTCCGGCCCGCACGTAGGTTTCCTGCAGCTTGGTCGCATATTCATCGAGCTTGCGTGCATCGGCCGAGCCCAGGAAGGCGTCGTCGATCACGGCCACTTCCTTGACGCCGCGTACGGTGCGCTCGAACTGGAAGCCATGGCCCTCCGTGAAGGTGCCGACCCAGCCGCGCTCGACCTCTTCGGCCACGGCATCGAGCCGCTTGGCGATGTATTCCGCCGCCGAGTTGGCGGTGGCGATCTCGCTGGTGATCCTCGGGCTCAGCACGCCCGCGATCGCGGCCTGCTCGATCACGGCGCGATTGTAGCGGCTGTGCAGGTTGCGCAGCACCGAGCGGATGACGCGGGCGTCCTCGACCAGCGACAGCAGATCGCGGCCCGAGCGGTCGTCGCCGGAGGCCGGCTTGAACACGCATTCGTCGAGCCCGGTCGAGATCAGATAGTCCTCGAGTGCGCGCTCGTCCTTCAGATACTGCTCGGACTTGCCGCGCGAAACCTTATAGAGCGGCGGCTGGGCGATGTAGAGATAGCCGCCATCGATGATCGAGCGCATCTGGCGATAGAAGAAGGTCAGGAGCAGCGTGCGGATATGGGCGCCGTCGACGTCGGCGTCGGTCATCACGATGATCTTGTGGTAGCGCAGCTTGTCGACCGAGAAGTCGTCGCTGATGCCGGTGCCGAGCGCGGTGATCAGGGTGCCGATCTGCTCGGACGACAGCATCTTGTCGGGGCGCACGCGCTCGACATTGAGGATCTTGCCGCGCAGCGGCAGCACCGCCTGGAATTCACGGTTGCGACCCTGCTTGGCGCTGCCGCCTGCCGAGTCGCCCTCGACGATGAACAGTTCGGATTTCGCCGGATCCTTTTCCTGGCAGTCGGCGAGCTTGCCGGGCAGCGAGGAGACGCTGAGCGGGTTCTTGCGCGTCAGCTCGCGGGCCTTGCGCGCAGCCTCGCGGGCTGCGGCGGCCTGGATCACCTTGCCGACGATTTCCTTGGCTTCCTTCGGGTTCTCCTCGAACCAGGCGGCGAGCGCCTCGTTCAGGACGTTTTCGACAACGGGTCGAACCTCCGAGGACACCAGCTTGTCCTTGGTCTGCGACGAGAATTTCGGATCGGGCACCTTCACCGACAGCACCGCGGTGAGGCCTTCGCGGCAATCGTCGCCGGTCAGCGCGATCTTTTCCTTCTTCGCATTGGCTTCGGCATAGCCGTTGACCTGGCGCGTCAGCGCGCCGCGAAAGCCGGCCAGATGGGTGCCGCCGTCACGCTGCGGGATGTTGTTGGTGAAGCACAGCACGTTCTCGTGGTAGCTGTCGTTCCACCACAGCGCGGCCTCGACGCCGATGCCGTTTGATTCCGAGCGCACCATGATCGGCGTCGGTACGATCGCCTTCTTGTTGCGGTCGAGATATTTGACGAACTCCTCGACGCCGCCGGAATAATGCATCTCCTCGCGCTTCTCGACCGCGTGGCGCATGTCTGACAGCACGATGTGGACGCCGGAATTGAGGAAGGCGAGTTCGCGCAGCCGGTGCTCCAGCGTCGCGAAATCATACTCGACGTTCTTGAAGGTCTCGGTCGAGGCCAGGAAGGTGACCTCGGTGCCGCGCTTGCCCGGCGCATCGCCGACCACCTTGAGCGGCGCCACGGCGTCACCGTGCGCGAATTCGATGTAGTGCTCTTTGTCGTCGCGCCAGATCCGCAAGCCCAGCTTGCTGGACAGCGCGTTGACCACGGAGACGCCGACGCCGTGCAGGCCGCCGGAGACCTTGTAGGAGTTCTGGTCGAACTTTCCGCCGGCGTGCAGCTGGGTCATGATGACCTCGGCCGCCGAGACGCCTTCGCCCTTGTGGATGTCGACCGGAATGCCGCGGCCGTCGTCGTACACGGTGACGGAATTGTCGGCGTTGAGGGTGACCAGGACGCGGCTCGCATGCCCTGCCAAGGCCTCGTCGATCGCGTTGTCGACGACCTCGTAGACCATGTGGTGCAGGCCGGAGCCGTCATCGGTGTCGCCGATATACATGCCGGGCCGCTTGCGGACGGCGTCGAGGCCCTTCAGCACCCGGATCGATTCCGCGCCATATTCAGCCGGAATGGGGTGCTCAGATTCGGCAGGGGTCTGCCGGGCAGGTTCAGTCATGTGAGGCCTTCGAGGATGTCCCGAATCAGCTGCGCAATATGAGGCGCTGATTCCGCTATTTGTGCCATGAAAGAGGGGTTGCGCCTAGCGCAAAGTCTCTCTCTACAAACTATTGAATAGATGGGATTTTTTAGGCCTTTTTCAAGGTCTCGGGAGGTCGATTCCGAACCCTCTGAAAAGCCCGATTCGAGGGCAGATTCGAGGCCCTCACGGAGCCGGCTCAGCGGCCTCAGCCGCGCCGCGTGGCGCGGCCGGATTCGACGTCGAAAATCTCGCCGCGCGGACCGATGTCGACGAAGGCCAAGGGATCGGCGCCGGTCATCCAGACCTGTGCGCCGAGCTTGCCGAGCTCGTCGAACAGCGCCCTGCGGCGGTTGGGATCGAGATGGGCGACGACCTCGTCGAGCAGCAGCAGCGGCACGATGCCGGTCATCTCCGCGACCATCGTGGCGTGCGCCAGCACCAGCCCGATCAGCAGTGCCTTCTGCTCGCCGGTCGAGGCGTCGCGCGCCGGCATGTTCTTCGGCGCGTAGACCACCTGCAGATCGGTCAGATGCGGGCCGTCCAGCGTGCGTCCGGCGGCGGCGTCGCGCGGGCGGCTGGCGCGCAGGATCTCGCGGTAGCGGTCCTCCACCGCGGTTGCGGGCTCCTGCAGCAGCGCATTCTCCATCCAGCCGTCGAGCATGATCTCGGCGGACGGGAAGGCCGAGGCGGCACCGCGCTCGCGCAGCATCACCGCGAGCTTCGCCGCGGTCTGACCGCGCGATGCGGCGACCGCGACCGCCAGCTCCGCGGTCTCGCGCTCGATCGCATCACACCAATGGTCGTCATAGTTGCGCACCTCGAGCAGCCGGTTGCGCGAGCGCAGCGAGCGCTCCAGCGCCGAGACGCGGCCGGAATGCTCGGAATCGATCGCCAGCACCAGGCGGTCGAAGAAACGCCGCCGTTCCGAGGCGGCGCCCATGAACAGGCCGTCCATTGCCGGTGTCAGCCAGACGATGCGCAGATGATCGCCGAATGCAGTTGCGGACCCCACCGGTTCGCGGTCGATCCGGCACCGCCTCGTGTTGCTTGCCTCGCCGGTCGGCGGATCGATGCCGGTGCCGAGCGTGGCGAGGCCGAGCGCGCCCTCGACTTCGGCCGACACCGCCCAGGAGCCGTCGCCCTGGTTGTCGGCGATATCGTCCAGGGTCGCGCGGCGCAGGCCGCGGCCCGGCGACAGGAACGAGACCGCTTCCATGCAATTGGTCTTGCCGGCGCCGTTCGGCCCGACCAGCACCACCATGTCGCCCGCAACCTGCAACGTCGCCGCCCGGTAATTGCGGAAATGCGTCAGCGACAGGCGATGAATGCGGGACGGGGTCATCTCTCTTCCTTCCCCTCTCCCCTTGTGGGAGAGGGTGGCGCCTCACGGAGTGAGGCGACGGGTGAGGGGTATCTCACAGCTCGGCAAGCTTGGCGACGATGTCTTCCAGCACCGCCGCGAGCATCCGCAATACGTCATTGTTCCAGTAGCGCAAGACCTGAAAGCCTTCCGCCACAAGCGCGTCAGTTCTGGATTCGTCACGGGGCGACGAAGCGTGCTGTCCGCCGTCGATCTCGATGACGAGGCGCTTCTCGAAGCACGCGAAGTCGAGAATGCAATTGCGAAATGGAACTTGCCTTCGGAATTTCAAGTGCGACAGGCGCCGATCTCGGAGCAGGCGCCACATCTTCGCTTCCGCATCGGTTGGCTGCTGGCGCATCTTCCTTGCGAAGCTGCGGAGGCGCTCGTCGGTCGGGCGATGGTGCGGCGTGCGCGGCACCAACCCCTCACCCGGCGCCTTTGGCGCCACCCTCTCCCACAAGGGGAGAGGATGCGGTTGCGCGTGCGGAGGAAATCATTACACCCGCATCGGCATCAGCACGTAGAGTGCGCCCTTGCTGTCCTTGTCCTGCACCAGCGTCGGCGAGCCGGGATCGGCGAGCTTGAGCACCGCGACTTCGCCCTCGATCTGGGCGGCGATGTCGAGCAAATAGCGCGAGTTGAAGCCGATATCGAGCGCGTCGGAGGCGTACTCGACCTCGATCTCTTCGGTGGCGCTGCCGGAATCCGGATTGGTGACCGACAGGATCAGCTTGCCGGCAGACAATGCGAGCTTCACGGCGCGGCCGCGCTCGCTGGAAATGGTCGAGACGCGGTCGACGGCGGCCTCGAAATCCTTCTTGTCGACGACCAGTTCCTTGTCATTGTTCTGCGGAATGACGCGGCCGTAATCCGGGAAGGTGCCGTCGATCAGTTTCGAGGTCAGCACCACATTGCCGAGCGTGAAGCGGATCTTGCCGTCCGACAGCTCGATCGAGATCTCGGCGTCGTCGCCCTCGATCAATCGCTGCACCTCGCCGACGGTCTTGCGCGGCACGATTACGCCGGGCATGCCGGTCGCGCCCTTGGGCAGCGCGAGATCGATCTGCGCCAGCCGATGCCCGTCGGTCGCAACCCCGCGCAGGGTCGCCGCCTGGGCGCTGCCGGCGGCGTGCAGATAGATGCCGTTGAGGTAATAGCGGGTCTCTTCGGTCGAGATCGCAAATTGGGTGCGGTCGATCAGGCGCTTGATGTCGGAGGCCGGCAGCGAGAACGAATGCGTCATGTCGCCGGCGGCAAGGCCGGGGAAATCGCTCTCGGGCAGGGTTTGCAGCGTGAAGCGCGAGCGGCCGGCGCGCACGGCGAGCACCGAGCGGTCGCCATCGGCCTCCAGCACGATCTGCGAACCGTCGGGCAGCTTGCGGACGATGTCGTAGAACATGTGCGCCGGCACCGTGGTCGAGCCGGCGGTTGCCGTCTCGGCAGCCAGGGTCTCCGTCACCTCGAGGTCGAGGTCGGTGGCCTTCAGCGACAATTTGGCGCCCTCGGCGCGGATCAACACGTTGCCGAGGATCGGGATGGTGTTGCGGCGCTCGACCCACGCGGTGAACGTGACCCAGCGATTTCAGCAGTTGCGCGCGCTCGACGGTGACCTTCATTGCAATACCCGCCAGATCCCTCAGATGAAAAAGCCGGGCGGCCGTTGAGGCAGCATCGCGGCGTCGGAAACCCGATAAGTCGGATCAATACCGGATTTGATCAAACCCACGGGGGGACCGCAAGGTGGCGCGGATGGCCGGCTGGCGCAAGGGAGACGGCGTCTGTTCCCCACGTTTTGAGCCCGAAAATAGGTCGCCCTCCCCCTTGCAGCAAAGGGGAGGGCGACCGAACCGGCGAGGCTTGCGACGGAAGTCTACTCCTGAAGCTGACGCTTCAGCGATTCGACTTCCTCGGACAGCGTCGTGTCCTTGGCGACCAGTGCCTCAATCTTGCGCACGGCGTGCAGCACCGTGGTGTGGTCGCGGCCGCCGAAGCGCCGGCCGATCTCCGGCAGCGAGCGCAGGGTCAGCGTCTTCGCCAGATACATCGCAACCTGGCGCGGACGCACCACATTGGCGGTGCGGCGGGACGACAAGAGGTCGGAGCGGCTGACATTGTACTGCCGGGCGACCACGCGCTGGATGTCCTCGATCTTGATCCGCTTCGGTTCCTGCGGGCGGATCAGGTCACGCACCTCGCGCTCGGCCATCTCAAGCGTCACCGGCTGGTTGTTGAGCTTGGAGTGCGCCAGCAGGCGATTGATCGCGCCTTCGAGGTCGCGGCCATTATGGGTGATGGTGCGCGCCAGATAGTCGAGCACTTCCTCCGGCACGTCGAAGGTCGCATGGTGGGCGCGGGCCGCGGCGACGCGCGACTTGAGGATGCCGAGCCGCAGTTCCTCGCCGAGCGAAGCCATCTCGACCACGAGGCCGCCGGCGAGCCGCGAGCGAACGCGGTCGTCGAGGCTTTCCAGGTCGGACGGCGGACGATCGGCCGCGATCACGACCTGGCGGCCGGCATCGATCAGCGCGTTCAACGTGTGGCAGAACTCGGCCTGCGTCGACTTGCCCTGCAGGAACTGCAGATCGTCGATGACAAGCACGTCGATGCCGCGCAGCGCCTCCTTGAAGGCCAGCGCCGTCTGCGTCTTCAGCGCCGCGACGAAGCCATACATGAACTTCTCGGCAGTGAGATACAGCACCTTGCGCTCGCCACCGGAATTGCCGGCCCAGGTGACCGCCTGCAGCAGGTGCGTCTTGCCGAGGCCGACGCCGGCATGGATGTAGAGCGGGTTGAACATCACGGGATCGCCGCGGCGGCCTTCGGCGACCTGGCGCGCCGCCGCATGGGCCAGCGTGTTGGAACGGCCGACGACGAAGCTTGCGAAGGTCAGGCGCGGATCGAGCGGCGAGCCGCCGAGCGCGTCATGGCTCGCGGACACCGGCGCGGTCGCAACCGAGCGCAGTTCCGGCGCGGGACGACCGTCGTGGCGCTCGACACGGCGCACTTCGACCGGAGCAACCGCTTCCTTCGCGGGGGCCATCACGCGGATCGCGGAGCGCACGGTGAGGTCGATGCGATGCACTTCGGGCATCTCGGCCTGCCAGCAGGTGAGCACGCGGTCGGCGTAATGCGCCTGGATCCAGCTCTTCAGGAACCGGGTCGGAACCGACAGGTGCACGCTCTCGTCGTGCACGCTCTCCAGATCCATCCGTGCAAACCAGCTCGTGTAAACGTCCTCGCCAACGCTCGTCCGCAAACGTCCCTTCACCCGCGACCAGCGATCCTGTTCCGTGTTCGTCATTGCCTTCGTACTTTTCCAAATCTGAGAGAAGATAATTGCGAAAGCGCCGTGCAGGTTTCCTGCCACGACGCGACCTCCAGCGGGCGCGGTCTGCTCCGGACAAAGCTCTCCCGTGTGGCGATGATGCGCCACGCGACAGATCAGCTGTTTGGAGAAGATGCGTCCCGCGAGGTCAGCGCGTACTCGACGGTCTCTGCGGGTAAGAGCCGGCGTCCGAGGGGTTGATTACGGCACCACTGGAAATCTGCGCTTCGGCGTGTCGTTGGTTCGACTGCAGTTATGATACCGTAAGGCATAAGTCCTCCCCCTCCCGCCGCGATGGATCGCGGCAAGGTGTCAGCTTGCTCGTGTCTTCAAATTCGAACTGCCGCTACCGAACACCGAAATGCCCGGCGCTTCGCCGCCGCGTGTCGTCGTCAACCCGTTCGCTTGCGCCGCGTTCCCGCTGCCAAGATTCCGACGGCAGGCCTGGTCTCTCTTGTTCGATCACCCAAATTGCCGGGGACATCGCCGGAGAAATTTTGACACAGGTCAACCATCCTCATATCGCTATGAGCCGTCAATCTAGCTTCGCTTGGAGAGCGTCGCTAACGCGCACACCGCCGCCGATTTGCACGTCCGCCCTTGGGTCTCAAACCGCGCTGATCTGGAGAGCCGTGGGCGTCGCGAACAAGAAATAAATACACCAAGCGCATTTCCTGACAATCCGTGGATTCGACGGGGATCGCGACTCTTCGCAACTGTTGCGGCGCTGCCGACGCTGAGTTGAGAAAGCAAGTTTTTGAATCACCGCGCAGATTCACGCGTGTCACAAACCATGGTGCAATACCAAAAATTTTTCATAGAAAATTTACATTTGGTCTCGCGCCGGTCATTTTTCCAATCGCTGTCCGGCACTATGTGCATAAGTAATTCGCGAAGCGTGATTTTTCACGATTGCTTTTGCAGGGTAACCCCGCGTCGCTTTTTTTGACGCGCGCTATTCCATCTATCCAGCTTAGCGAAGAACAATCTCTGCGCGAGTGCGCCGCATTAAGCATATTGAGCCGGTAGAACTACGGACGCGACGAAACATGACACGCGGTTCGTTGCGCGGCAATGCGCAGTCTTCTCGCGCTATGAAACTTCCACGACAAAAACTTCCACGACGAAAGACGAGACAAAAACAAAAAGCCCGGCGCGAGCCGGGCTTCGTGACAAATGTGTTTTTCAGTCAGCTCGCGCGGCGAGCGTCGCGAGCTCTACTTGGCAAGCTCTACTTGGCGAGCTTGGCGATGCTCTGCGTGAGACGCGACACCTTCCGGCTCGCGAGGTTCTTGTGAATGATGTTGCGCTGCGCCGCCTTCATCAGCTCGGGCTCGGCCTTGCGCATCGCCTTGAGTGCCGCCTCGCGATCGCCGCTCTTGATCGCTTCCTCGACGGTGCGCACCGCGCCACGCATCTGGGTGCGACGCGACTTGTTGACGATGGTGCGGCGGGCAATCTTGCGGGTCGCCTTCTTGGCGGAGGTGGTGTTGGCCATGGTTCTCTAACTGTCCTTCGGCGGTGATCGCTCAGTGGTCGGGCTTGCGCGCACCGGCCGGTTCAAATCTCAACTCTGATGTATTGGTCCAAGGTATCTGCTTGGGTGTCCTTGAGGCGGCCATCCGAAGAGCGCAAAATGCTGCCCCCGCATGCGGCACTGTCCAAAGAACAGCGGCGGCAGGATTGCGCCCGCCGCCATCGGCCGGTCTTATAGATGGCGCAAGCAGCAGCGTCAACGCTTTCGGGACCCAAAAAGGGCCGGAAATTGGGCCTCCGGGGACCGGATAAGCCGCTGAAGAGGTTGAATTTCCCGGGGGCGCCCGGTAAGGCCTGACGACGCCTGGGGCGCGACAGGGAGTTAGGGTGACGCATGATCCGCGGCTTTTTCCGTCTGATCGGCCTTTTGCTGCTGGCTGGCGGCTTCATCTTCATGGTCTATGACGGAGCGCGCTACGTCGCCGACCAGAGCCTGCGGTTCACCCAATTCGGCCAGTTCTGGAACGACATCCACCAGTCGAGCCAGCAGGCGTTTCATGCCTGGGTGGATCGCTTCGCACCGTGGCTCTGGAATGACGTGATCCGCCTGCTGCTGGAGCAGCCGGTGTTCGCGGTGTTCGGCATCGCCGGGATCCTGCTGATGGTCCTGTTCCGGCCGCGCAAGCCCCTGATCGGCTACGCGCGCGACTGACTATGGCCCTCTCGGGCCTGGCCCATCGTAACAGGGCTGCCATCGTCCATGTAACGACATATATAGGTGACAGTCGGCCCGCAGGCCGTTTGCCGCGTCGGCCGATGTCCCGCCCGGAGGTATCCATGTTGTTCATGCGCAAGACCACCGCGTTGCCGAGTGCCGCCGAGGCGCTGCCGGGCCGCGCGACGCCGATTCCGACTGCGACCACGCATTTCGTCAATGGCAGCAAACTGACGCCGCCTTATCCGCAAGGCCTCGAGCAGGCGGTGTTCGGGCTCGGCTGCTTCTGGGGCGCGGAGCGCAAGTTCTGGGAGCTCGGCGACGGAATCCATACCACCGCGGTCGGCTATGCCGGCGGCCACACGCCGAACCCGACCTATGAGGAAGTCTGTTCGGGGCGCACCGGCCACACCGAAGTGGTGCTGGTCGTGTTCGACCCGAAGAAGATCTCCTATGAGAAGCTGCTGAAGACGTTCTGGGAGAACCACAACCCGACGCAGGGCATGCGCCAGGGCAACGATATCGGCACGCAATATCGCTCCGCGATCTACACGTTCGGCGATGCGCAGCGCAGAGCCGCCGAGCAGTCGCAGGCGATGTATCAGAAGGCGCTTGCCGCCAAGGGGCTCGGTGCGATCACCACCGAGATCGCCCCCGCGGGCGAATTCTACTTCGCCGAGGACTACCACCAGCAGTACCTTGCCAAGAATCCGGCAGGCTATTGCGGGCTCGGCGGCACCGGCGTGTCGTGCCCGATCGGCGTCGGCGTCACCGCCGCCTGATCTTGCAGTTCGATGGGAAGCCGGGTTTTCCGGCTTCCCCACCGATCCTCGAAAACCCTTTATTAACCATAAGTGGTGCAAGACTGGGCCTGTCTCGTAGTTGAGGGATAGGTCCGGTGCCGGTTGCACGCGCGTTACGATTGCCGATCACTGCCGTTGTGGCTGCGCTCGCGCTGTCTGGCTGCATGAGCACGTCCGGTCCCGTTGCCGTCGGCCCGCAAGGCGTCGATGCCGTCACCTACGGCCCGGCCTACGCGCCCGCTCCGGTTGCTGACGGAGGCGGCGGTGCAATCAGCGCATTGCGATCCGCCTTCGCCAGCGCTTCTCCCGGTTATGGCTATGCCGCCCCGGTCGTTTACGCCGCCGCCCCGGGTGGGCCCGCTGGCTACGACAATTCCTATCATCTCGGCCCGGGCGACAAGCTCCGCGTCGTGGTCTACGGCCAGGAAGGCCTCACCAACTCCTATGCGATCGACGCCGCCGGCGCGATCACCATGCCGCTGATCGGCTCGGTGCCGGCGCGCGGCCGCACACCGGCCGGCCTCGCCGGCGAGATCTCGGCGCGGCTGCGCAACGGCTTCATCCGCGAGCCTTCGGTGGCGGTCGAGATCGAGTCGTATCGTCCGTTCTTCATTCTCGGCGAGGTCCAGGCTCCGGGCCAATATCCCTATGTGCCGAACATGACCGTCGAAAGCGCGGTCGCGATCGCCGGCGGCTTCTCGCCCCGCGCCCGCCGCGACAGCGTGACGTTGACGCATACCGACGCGTCCGGCGCCGGCCGCTTCGTGGTGCCGCTGGGCACGCCGATGAGCCCGGGCGATACGGTGTTCGTTGGCGAGCGCTGGTTTTAGTGGACTCTCTCCGCCGTCATTCCGGGATGCGCCGCAAGGCGCAGGCCCGGAATCCATTTCACCACAAATGATGCCGGCAGATGGATTCCGGGCTCGCGCTTTCGCGCGTCCCGGAATGACGAGTTGGGAAAAAGCGGCGCCCTATTTCCGCAAATGCTTCGCGAAAAACTCCATGCTGCGCGGCCAGGCGATGTCGGCGCTGGCCTTGTCGTAGCTGGCGCGCTCGTCGCAATGGAAGCCGTGCTGCGCACCGGGATAGATGAAGACCTCGACCTCGGGCCGTTTCGACTTGATGGTCTCGACGTCGCTCAAGGGAATGCCGGCATCCTTCTCGCCGAAGTGCAGTTGGGTCGGCACCGTCGGCTTGTCGTCGGCGAAGCGGATGATGGCGCCGCCATAATAGCCGATCGCGGCCGACAGGCCGGTCAGCTTGGTGGCGGCCGCATAGGCGATGCTGCCGCCGAGGCAGAAGCCGATGATGCCGACAGGTCCGACCGACTTCACCGCGTCGATCGCCGCCTGGCTGTCGCGCAGCATCGCGGGAAAGTCCGGACTGGCGACGAACTTGCGCGCCTCGGCGACCTCGTCGGGTGAATAGCCGCTCTGGAAGTTCGGCGTGATGCGGTCGAAGATCGAGGGCGCAACCGCGACATAGCCTTCTTTCGCCAGCCGGTCGCAGACCGAGCGGATGTGGTGGTTGACGCCGAAGATCTCCTGGATCACGACGACGGCGCCCTTCGGCGCGCTGGTGGGATCGGCGCGATAGGCGCCGAGTTCAAATCCGTCGGAGGCCTTCAGCTTGATGTCTTGTCCCATGGTCCGTCCTTGTCATGTTGGGGGTTGCATGAAGTTCTTTGACGAGGGTTAGCGCCACATCCAGTTCTCGCCCCAGTCGGCCTTCCAGCCAGTCAGCCGGTGCTTGCGGAACTGGAGAAAGAGGCGGTCGTGATGCGGGAACAGCCCGCTGCCGCCGATGTCGCGGAAGGTGAGGAAGATCTCGTTGCCGGGCCGGCCGCTGACATACGTCAAGGGTGTGCCGAGCGCGCGCTGCGCGTCCTCTTTGCCCATGCCGAACACCAGCGGCGTGCTGTTCGACAGCGTCGCGGTGAAGGTCGACGGGGCTGTCACGAACGGCAGCTTCTGCGCGTTCGCCTCTGTCGCAGCGGCAGTCAGCAGCAGTGCGACGGCGATCGTCTTCATGGCGTGTCCCTGATCGTTACTTGCACTCGATCCCTTACTTGGCCTCAAGGCCGTCCAGGAATGGCAACACAGCGGCAATGAAGGCCTGCGGCTGGTCGATGTTGACGGCGTGGCCGGCGTTCGGGATCACCGCCTTCTGCGCGCCCGGGATCTTCGCTGCCATGTAGTCGGACGCCGCCAGGAACAGTGTGTCGTCGGCGCCGACCACAACCAGCGCGGGCACCTTGATTCCCGGCAGTGACTGGATCACCCGCGCATCGCGCTGCGCCAGCATGCCGCGCGCGGCGAGCGCGAGGCCCCTGGCGTTGCGATGCGAGACTGAGGCGCGCTCGGCGCTCAGCGATTTCAGCACGTCGAGCCCTTCGCGGTCGAACCGGTCGCCGGTGTCGCGGGCTCGCTGGTTCCAGACCTCGCGGGCGTCGTCCTTCTTGAAGCCGGGGCCGGTGTCGATGATCAGGAGCGCGCGCACCCGCTCCGGATGGGCGCGATGGAAGGCCAGCGACATGTAGCCGCCGAGCGACAATCCGCCGACGATCGCCTGGTCGGCGCCGGCGGCATCAAGCAGGGCGGCGATGTCGCCCACGGTCAGGGCCTCACCATAAGCATCCGGATCGTCGGGATAGTCGGACTGGCCGTGCCCGCGCATGTCCCAGAGAATGAGCTTGTGCCGCTTCGACAGTGCCTCGATCTGGCCCTGCCACATCGCCGAGGTCGACGAATAGCCGTGGGTGAGAATCAAGGGCGGGCCCTCGCCGTGAATCTCATAATAGATGTCGACGCCGCTACGGTTGAGCTTGGCCATTGACGGGCTCCTTCTGTTGTCGACCTCAGGTCCGGCGAATACCGACCTTGGTAGGAGTGATCGATACGGCATCAATACTGGCATTTCAAAAGCTTCATGCCGTTGCCGCATTGCACAACAAGCAGTTTCCGAAATTTATTCTTTTCGAGCAATTCCAAATTGGATTGCCTCCAGCCGGGAACCGGATCATTGTTTCGGCAACTGTCGCTTACCCGGTGGGCGCCAGCCATGACCCAACAGTGAGTTGCCGCCGTAAGCGGCTTCCGACACCGGAAGGGGAGAGAGATGCCAAATCTCAATATCAACGGACGGAGTATGTCCGTCGAGGCGGCCAATGACACGCCGCTGCTTTGGGTCATCCGCGAGCAATTGCAGATGACGGGCACCAAATTCGGTTGCGGCGCCGGTCTCTGTGGCGCCTGCACGGTTCACGTCAACGGCGAAGCGGTGCGGTCCTGCCAGACCTCGGTCGCCGACGCCGTCGGCAAGAAGATCACCACCATCGAAGGCCTGTCGCCCAAGGGCGATCATCCCTTGCAGAAGGCCTGGGTCGCCGAGCAGGTGCCGCAATGCGGCTACTGCCAGTCCGGCCAGATCATGCAGGCGGCCGCGCTGCTGTCGAAGAACACCAATCCGACCAAGGAAGAAGTGGTCGCGCATATGGACGGCAATCTCTGCCGCTGCATGACCTATTCACGAATCCAGAAGGCGATCATGCGCGCTGCGTCCGACATGCGCACCGCATCGGCCACCGGATCCGAGCGGAGGGCCACATGAACAAGCACGTGAAGAACCTCGCTCCCGAGACGACCGATCTCAGCCGCCGTTCCTTCCTGGTCGGTACCGCTGCGACCGGTCTCGTGCTCGGCTACGCCGCGTCCGGCATCGACCAGGCGCTCGCGGCGCCCGCACCCGCCAATTTCGAGCCGAGCGTCTGGTATGCGATCGCGCCCGATGGTGTCGTCACCGTGACCTGCGGCAAGGCCGATATGGGCCAGCACGTCGCCTCGACCATGGCGCAGATCGTCGCCGAAGAGCTCGGCGCGAACTGGAAGGACATGCGGGTCCAGCTCGCCTCCAACGATCCGAAGTACAACGATCCCGTGCTCGGCGCGCAGATCACCGGCGGCAGCTGGTCGACGATGATGAATTTCGACGCAATGAGCCGCGCCGGCGCCGCCGGCCGGATCGCATTGACCGAGGCGGCGGCCGCCTCGATGGGCGTGCCGGCCAGCGAGCTGGTGGTGCGCGCGTCGACGATCAGCCATCCGAAGTCGAAGAAGTCGATGTCGTTCGCCGAAATCGTGAAGAGCGGCAAGGCGACCAAGACCTTCACGGCTGACGATCTGAAGGCGATCAAGCTGAAGACGCCGGATCAGTACACAATGATCGGTATCTCGGTGCCGCAGCTCGACATCCCGTTCAAGGTCAACGGCACGGCGAAATACGGCATCGACACGATGCTGCCGGGCATGGTCTACGGCGCGCTGGTTACCCCGCCGGTGCGCTACGGCGCCACCGTGAAGTCGGTCGACGACAGCGCGGCCAAGAAGGTGCCGGGCTTCATCAAGGCCGTCACCCTCGACGACAAGACCACCACCACGACCGGCTGGGTCGTCGCGGTCGCCAACACCTACGCCAATGCCAAGAAGGCGGCCGAGGCGCTGAAGATCAGCTATGACGGCGGTCCGAACGCCAAGCTGTCGAGCGAGTCGCTGCTCGCCGAGGCCAAGCGGCTTCAGGGATTGAGCGATTCCGGCCAGTTCTTCGTCAAGGACGGCGATCCGGATGCGGCCTACGGCTCGGCGGCCAAGGTGCTGGAGGCGGAGTACACCACCAACATCAACATCCATGCGCCGATGGAGCCGATGAACGCCACCGCGGAGTTCAAGGGCGACATCCTGCACATCTATTCCGGCAACCAGTTCGCGACGCGCTCCGGTGCGATCGCAGCCGGCGCCGCCGGGATCGATCCGAAGTTCGTGGTGATGCATCAGGCCTGGCTGGGCGGCGGCTTCGGCCGGCGTCTCGACGCCGACATGATGGTGCCCGCGGTGCAGGCGGCGAAGGCCGTCGGCAAGCCGGTCAAGGTCATCTATACGCGCGAGAACGACATGACGATGGATTTCTCGCGTCCGCTGACCTACCAGAAGGTGAAGGCCGGCATGGACGGCGACGGCAAGATCGTCGCGATGAGCCACGACGTGGTCTCGGCCTGGCCGACCGCGCGCTGGGGGATCCCTGATTTCCTCACGCCCTCGGTCGACAAGAAAGGTCCGCTCGATTCCTTCACGGTGAACGGGTCGGACTTCTTCTACACCGTGCCCAATCACTATGTGCGGGCGATCAAGAACGAGATGGCGCACAACGCCACCCCGTCGGGTCAGCTCCGTTCGGTGGCGCCGGGCTGGACGTTCTGGGCGGTCGAAAGCATGATCGACGAGATCGCGCACGCGACCGGCAAGGACCCCGCCCAGCTGCGCATCTCGCTGCTCGACGGCAAGGGCAAGAATGACGGCGGCGCGCAGCGTCTCCGCAACACCTTGCTCGCTGCGATGGGTCTCGCCGGCTACGGCACCAAGCAGCTGCCCAAGGGCGAAGGCATGGGCGTGGCCTGCGTGTCGTCGCAGGAGCGCGCCACGGCGAGCTGGACCGCCTGCGTCGCCCATGTTGCCGTCGCCCCGTCGGGCGAGGTGACGGTGAAGAAGCTGACGGTTGCGACCGACGTTGGAACGCAGGTGAATCCCGACGGCATCCGGGCCCAGGTCGAGGGCGCGGCGCTGTGGGGCATGTCACTGGCGCTGTTCGAGAAGGCGACGTTGAAGGACGGCGGCATCGAGCAGACCAACTTCGACAGCTACACGCCGCTTCGGATGAGCCAGCTGCCGGAAGTCGCGGTCAACGTGATCGCTAATGGCGAGAAGGCGACCGGCGTCGGCGAGCCCGCCGTGACGGTGGTGGCGCCGGCGATCGGCAACGCCGTGTTCAACGCGGTCGGTGCCCGCGTCCGCGGCCTACCGATCACCGCGGAAGCGGTCAAGGCGGCGATGAAGGCGTAATGGCCTGAACCAATGCAGACGCCGGAGAGCTTGACCGCTCTCCGGCGTTTTCTTTGCGACGCGCATGGGCGAAGCCGCAAGAATTCACGAGTCGCCGCCGACGCGGCCGGCTCGACCATTTCCGGCCGGCCTGATTTTGCAGGCGGATTCCACAATCGTTCAAATTGCGCCTATTGTGCTTAACCATCGTTCAGCATCCCCATTAAGCCGGAGGGAACGCATCGTCAGGTAGCGTCCCGGCGTCGGTCGTTACCGCGACGGGGATGTCATGACTGCCTTGGCCAATAACCAGACTTCGAAGCGCCGCCTCCTGCTGGCGTCAGATCGAAGCGATCAGAGCAACGAGCTCGCCAGCATCCTGCGCTCGGTGGGCGAGGTCGATACCGTTCCGACATCGGATATTCCCGAGCGGCCGGCCCGCGATCTCTCCGGCATCGTCGTCGACATCAATTTGCGCTCGCCCGAAGCCGTGCAATTGGTCCGCAGCAAGCTGCAGGCCGACGCCTATCGCGAGATGCCGCGGCTGTTCGTGCTGGCGGATGCGCTGCATCACGCCTCGATGCAGGCCTGGGCGCTCGGCGCCACCGACACGATCTCGCGGCCGTTCGATGCGCGCGGCATCCTGCAGCGCATCCGCGCCGCATTTCCCGACGACAGCGGCTATGACGAGACCGACCGCGGCAAGGCGCTCAACCGCGGTGTCGAAGCCGCGCATGGCGTGATGGTCAAGATGTTCGAGCGGATGCGCGCCGGCGAACCGCTCAAGTTCGAGGACATCGTTGCCGCCGAAAACAAGATTCTGAAAGCGATCAAGCACAATTCGCTGCGTGAATGGCTGACCACCGTCGGCTGCCATCATCAGGAGACCTATCGCCATTGCCTGTTCGTGACCGGCTTTGCGGTCGCGTTCGCGCAGCATCTCGGCATGCGCGACGACGACCAGCGCCGGCTCGCCCGCGCCGCGCTGCTGCACGATGTCGGCAAGGCCTTCGTTCCGGTCGCGCTGCTCGACAAGCCCGGCGCGTTGACGGTCGAGGAAATGGCCGAGATGCGCGAGCATCCGCGTCGCGGCTACGAGGCACTGTCAGCGCAGGGCGGCTTCCCGCCGGAAATGCTCGACGTGATCCTGCATCACCACGAATTCCTCGACGGCACCGGTTATCCCAACGGCCTCAGCGGCAACCAGATCAGCGACATCGTCCGTGTCACCACGATCGTCGATGTCTATGCCGCGCTGGTCGAGAAGCGCGCCTACCGGCTGCAGTTCACCCACGCCAAGGCGTTCTCCATGATGGAGGAGATGGGCGGCAAGCTTGACCAGCAATTGCTGCAGGCGTTCCGCCCGGTGGCATTCGGGCATTACTGAGCCTTCGCGGCCTTTGCCGCCATTGCGAGCCAACGGGTCGGCGAACGCGCGCCCGATGACAGGCTCCGCGAAGCAATCCATCGCTCCACGCCCGCGGACCGATGGATTGCTTCGTCGCTTCGCTCCTCGCAATGACGGCTCCGGCGACGGCCTTAGCCAATCAACGCAAGTCCGCGACCTTAACCCCGCCTAGATTCCGGCGATCATCGGCATGACCGATGCTTTGCGCGGGTGAGGACGATCATGGACACGGCAACGACCGGGGATGTCGACATCCCCGCTGACATCGCGGCAACCCTCGTCGATCCCGTCGCCTATGCCGACGACCGCATTCACGCCAGCTATCGCTGGCTGCGCGCCAACAATCCGCTCGGGATCGCCCGGCCGGACAAGTTCGATCCGTTCTGGGTGGTGACCAAGCACGCCCATATCCAGGCGATCAGCCGGCAGAACGACCTGTTCCACAATGCCGACCGGCCGACCACGCTGACCAACCGGGCGCTCGAGGAGCGCGTGCGCAAGATCACCGGCGGACCCAATCTGGTGCGCTCGCTGGTGCAGATGGATGCGCCCGACCATCCGAAATACCGCGCGCTGACCCAGGGCTGGTTCATGCCGGCCAATCTCGGCAAGTTCGAGGGCCGCGTGCGCGAGATCGCGCGCGCCACGGTGCAGCGCATGCTGGACCGCGGCGGCACCTGCGATTTCGTCGAGGACGTCGCGCTGGGCTATCCCCTGCACGTCATCATGGAGATCCTCGGCGTGCCCGAGGCGGACGAGCCGCGCATGCTGAAGCTGACGCAGGAGCTGTTCGGCCCGCAGGATCCGGATACGGCGCGCGTCCGCGATGCGCTCAGTGCCGAGCAGGTCTCCGTGATGCTGCAGGCGATCATCGCCGACTTCTCGGCCTACTTCCGCAAGATCACCGAGGAGCGCCGCCGGAACCCGCGCGACGATCTCGCCACCGTCATCGCCAACGCGAAGATCGGCGGCGACTACATGCCGGAGCACGACCAGACCAGCTATTACATGATCGTTGCCACCGCCGGCCACGACACCACCTCGTCCTCGACCGCGGGCGCGATCTGGGCGCTGGCGCGAGACCCCGCGGAATTCGCCAAGGTGAAGGCCAACCCGGAGCTGATCCCGGGCCTGGTGGACGAAGCGATCCGCTGGATGACGCCGGTCAAGCATTTCATGCGCTCGGCCACATCAGATACCGAGCTCGGCGGCCGCAAGATCGCCAAGGGCGACTGGCTGATGCTGTGCTACGCCTCGGGCAATCGCGACGAGGAGGTGTTCGAGGACCCCGACCGCTTCCGCAGCGACCGCAAGCCCAACCGCCATGTTGCGTTCGGCTATGGCGCGCATCTCTGCCTCGGCCAGTATCTCGCCAAGCTCGAGATGCGCATCCTGTTCGAGGAGCTGCTGCCGCACCTGAAATCGCTCACGCTCGACGGCGAGGTGAAGATGACGCAGGCCTACTTCGTCAGTGGTCCGAAGAAGCTTCCGATTAGGTTTGAGGTGAATTGACCACCTGTCATTCCAGCATCTTCCGCAGCTCAGCCTTCGCGACCTTCTCCAGCGTCGAGCGCGGCATCTCGTCGACGAAGCGGATTTCGCGCGGCACCTTGAAGTCGGCGAGGCCCGAGCGGCAGGCGGTCATGACCTTGTCGTGCAGATCGGCCGGCAGAGCCGCAACGCCGGTTTGCGGGATGATGAAGACGACCGGCACTTCATCCAGCATCGGATGCTTCTTGGCGACGACCGCGGCCTCGCGGACACCAGGTACCACCGCGATCACTTGCTCGATCTCGGAAGCCGCGACGTTCTCGCCGCCGACCTTCAGCATGTCCTTGGAGCGATCGCCAAACTTGATGTAGCCATGCTCCAGCATCGTGACGCGGTCACCGGTGATGAAATAGCCGTGCTCGTCGAAGCTCTCGCGCGTCGCTTTCTCGTTGTGCAGATACTCGGCGAACAGCGACAGGCCGGGAATGCCCTTGATCAGCAGATTGCCGGTCTCGCCGACGCCGGTCGGCGTGCCGTCATCATTGACGATGCGGATTTGGTATTCCGGCGCGGCGCGGCCGATCGACATCGGCGTGTTGGGCTGGTCGACCTCGCCGATGATGCCGTGGGTGATGGTCTCGGTCATGCCCCACCAGCCGATGATCTTGATGCCGAACACGGCAAACGCCGGCGGCGCGTTCACCGCGGTGCCCCAGAGCCGGAACTTGTGGTTCTTCGGCACCTCATGATCGAGCAGCGCCCGCATGCAGAACGGGATCGTCGAAGTCCAGGTCGAGCCGTGCTCGAGCGCGACCGGCCAGAAGCGGCTTGCCGAGAAGCGCGGCTGGATCACGCAGCTGCCGCCGACCCACAGGATCGCCAGCATCGAATAGGCTAGCGCGTTGGTGTGGAACAGCGGCAGATAGGTCTGGTGCACGTCCGTCGCGTGAAGGTCCTGATGTGCGGCGTTGATCTTGGCGCCCCACAGCGCGTTGGCATGGGTCCACAGCACCGCCTTCGGCCGCGACGTGGTGCCGGAGGTGTATTGCACGCTGCACGGGGCGAGCGGATCGGTCGGGCGGCGCGGCCGGTCGGCGCTGTCGCCGAACAGCGCTTCAAAACTGTCGCCTTGCGAAGGCGCCTGCGCCGGCGCTTGGCCGGCGTCGTGCGAGGTCACCGCGATCCAGCGCAGGCTCTTGCAGTTGGTCGCGATCAGTTCGGCATAAGCCGGCTGGGTGATCGCGGCGACCGCGCCGCAATGGCCGGCAAAATATTCGATCTCGGCTGCGGCCGAGCGGGTGTTGGTGGTGACGGCGATGGCGCCGAGCTCGACGCAGGCAAACCACGACATGATCGCCTCGACGCAATTGTCGAGATGGATCAGCACATAATCGCCCTGCCTGATGCCGCGTTTGGCAAGGCCTGCGGCGAGCGCGCCGACGCGCTCATGGAATTCACCGTAACTCCAGTGCCGCGCCGGCGCATCGAACGGCGCCCAGATCAGGAACGGATGATCGCGGCGCACCTCGGCGCGCATTCTCAGTAGCCATGGCACGTCGAGCCCGGCAAACGGTCCGACGATTCCCGGCACCGGCTTTGAACTGGTCATATGTCCTCCCGCAGCCTTGGGCGGCCGCCATTGATCTTGGTTGGGAGCAGTTCTGCCATCGGCGTGCGCCGAGCGCAAACCGGGATTTGCAGAGCAATGTTGCGCCGAAGCGATCCGTTCCGCCGCGCGGAAGAGCTGGGTCTATCGTACGCACCTATGAGCGGGCGCGCATCGCTGCCTCGTAATGATGCTACGTCGCGTCTCGCTCATATGACGAGATCTCGATCAGGCTGCCGTCGGGATCGCGGCAATAGACCGAGCGCAGCGTGCCGCGCGCGCCCTGCCTGGCGACCGGGCCCTCCTCGATGTTGACGCCGTTGGCCTTCAGATGCGCGACCACTTCGTCAGGCGTGCTCGAGGTGAGGAAGCAGAGGTCGTCGCTGCCGGCGGCCGCGTGATCGGCGGTGAACCAATCCACCTTGTCGGCATCGCGCGGCCGCACATTGATCTTCTGGTTGCCGAACACCAGCGAAGTGCGCGGCGTCTTGCCCTTGCCGGGGTCGAACACCTTCACCTCCATACCGAGGATCCTGCTGTACCAGGCGACCGAGCGCACGACATCGCTGACATTGATCACGAGATGGTCGAGCCCATTCACCTTGACGGACATGATCGATCCTCTTCGGTCCAGAGCGTTTTCGAGCGAAGTGGATACCGGTTCGCGTGAAGAAAACGCGTCATGACAGGATTGCAGCTTAGTCTTTCGTCGCGGTCGGCGGCGCACGTGTCGCACTGGCCGCATCTGGCATTGTTTGTTAAAACCGCGCCGCACGCAACGCAACAGAAACGGGCAGGGCACCAAACCCTGCTGGATTGGGAGAAACTTTCATGATTTCACGCCGCACCGCGCTGGGCCTGATCGGGTCGGGAATTTCGACATTCGCGATCGGCCGTGCGTCCGCTGCCGACTATCCGGCGCGGCCGGTGCGCTGGATCGTGGGCTATCCGCCGGGCGGCGCCACCGACATCATCGCGCGGCTGATCGGACAGCGGCTGTCGGAGAAGCTCGGCCAGCAATTCGTGATCGAGAACAAGCCGGGCGCCGGCAACAATATCGGCACCGAGGCTGCGATCAACGCCGAGCCGGACGGCTACACCGTGCTGCTGGTCAATCCGGCGAACTACATCAACGCCTCGCTCTACGCCAATCTGAAGTTCAACTTCGTGCGCGACGTCGCGCCGGTTGCGTCCTTCAACCGCGTCCCGAACGTGATGACCGTCAACAAGGACGTGCCGGCCAAGACCGTTGCCGAGTTCATCGAATATGTGAAGGCCAATCCCGGCAAGGTGAACATGGCCTCGTCCGGCAACGGCACCTCGGTGCATCTGTCCGGCGAGATGTTCATGTCGATGACCGGCTGCAAGATGCAGCACGTGCCGTACCGCGGCGCCGCGCCTGCGATCACCGACATGCTCGGCGGCCAGGTGCAGGTGATCTTCGACAACATGCCCTCGATCATCCAGCACATCCGCTCCGGCTCGCTGCGCGCGCTCGGCGTCACTACCGCGGAGCGGTCCTCGCAGCTGCCCGACGTGCCGGCGATCGCCGAGACCGTGAAGGGCTACGAGGCGAGCGCGCTGTTCGGCATGGGGGCGCCGAAGAACACGCCGAAGGAACTGATCACGAAGCTCAACACCGAGATCAACGCCGTTCTCGCCGAGCCCGACATGCGCAAGCGCCTGGTCGAGCTCGGCGGCGATTCGTTGATCCAGACGCCGGACGCCTTCGGCAACGACATCAAGGCCGAGACCGACAAGTGGAAGAAGGTCGTCGAGTTCGCCGGCCTCAAGGTCGAGTAGGCGTCGCGTGTCGGGAGACGCCTGGTTTCTTGTTGGGCCTTGACGCGGAATAAAATGAGCTTCAGGAACCTTGCCCAAGATGCCGCACGTTGCTTGCTGCGGCATCGAAGGAGTCGGATCATGCGCACATCGCGATTTGCACTGCTGGTTTTGGGGACGATGACGCTTGCCGGTGCGAGCATCAAGCCGGCGTCCGCCGATCCGTATGACTATCCCTGGTGCGCGCAGGGCCCGAGCCTCGGCTATCCCGGCGAATGTGCCTACCAGACCTACCAGCAATGCCAGGCGAGCGTGTCCGGGCGCTATCTCAGCTGCGGCGAGAACCCGCGCTTCCTGTTCCGCGAGCCACCGCCGCCGTCGCCGCGCCGCCACCATCGCCGGCACCGGACCGTCTACCCCGATTAGAATCGGGCTTCACCGCACGGCGCCGGTTGCCGCCGTATCGAAACTGATTCTCGCACTGCGTTCCGCCTAACGCGATCGTGAAGCATTAAGCTTGACGACACGCCGTTTGCGCCTATACTAAACCATATGGTTAAGTATCAGGACGAGACGCTGGACCGCACTTTCGCGGCGCTTTCCGATCCCACCCGCCGCGCGCTGCTGGCGCGGCTCGGCGAGCAGGACGGCCTGTCGGTGAGCGAGCTGGCGCAGCCATTCGCGATGTCGTTGCCGGCGATCATGAAGCATCTCGACGTGCTCACCGATGCCGGCCTCGTGACGCGCGAGAAGACCGGCCGCACCGTGGCGTGCCGGCTCACCGCAAGGCCGATGGAGCAGGCGATGAACTGGCTCAATCGCTATGCGCAATTCTGGTCCGACAATCTCGATCGTCTGGCCGCTTTTGTGGAGGAAGACCCATGGCAGACCAATCGGCAAACCAATCGGAAAAGCGATCCGCAGCCGACGGCGGTCCCGTCGCGCGGCCAAGCCTCACCCTCACGCGGCGGCTCCGCGCGCGGCCGGAAAAAGTCTACGCCGCGTGGACCGAGCCGGAAAACCTAGTGCAGTGGTTCGGCCCCGGGCAGGTCAAGCCCGGCACCACGCAGGCCGAGCTCGATGTCCGCGTCGGCGGACGTTACCGGATCAAGTTCACCGGCTCGAACGGCGAATATCACGAGGTCGGCGGCATCTATCGCGAGGTGGTGCCGAACGAGAGGCTGGTGTTCAGCTGGGCCTGGCATTCGACGCCGGAGCGCGAGTCGGAGGTCACGGTATCGATCAAGCCCGACAGGGGCGGCACCTTGCTCACCTTCCATCACGCGCAGTTCGTCGACGAGACCGCCCGCGACAACCACCAGCGCGGCTGGACCGAATTCCTCGGCAATCTGGAACAATATGTCGGCGCCTGACCGCAAAGGAGTATCTCATGCAACAGCACAAGATCGTCTCGCGCGAAGAATGGATCGCAGCCCGCAAGGCATTGATGGCCGGTGAGAAGCAACTGACCCAGGCCCGCGAGGCGCTGAGCCGGCAGCGCCGCGAACTGCCCTGGGTCAAGGTCGACAAGGACTACGTGTTCGACGGGCCCGACGGCAAGGTGACGCTCGGCGGTCTCTTCAAGGGCCGGCCGCAGCTCGTGGTCCAGCATGTGATGTTCGCGCCGGAGTGGGACGCCGCCTGCAAGAGCTGCTCGTTCTGGGTCGACGGCTTCGAGCGCATGGTCCCGCATCTGGCTGCCCGCGACACCACGATGATCGCGGTCTCGCTCGCGCCGCTCGCCAAGCTCGAGGCGTTCAAGCGGCGGATGGGCTGGACCTTCGACTGGGTGTCGTCGGGCGGCAATGACTTCAACTACGACTACGGCGTGTCGTTCACACAAGGCCAGATCGACGCAGGGAACGCGAAATACAATTACGGAACGAGCCCGCTCTACGGGCCGGAGCTGCCCGGCATCAGCGTGTTCTTCCGCGACGAGACGGGCAGCGTGTTCCACACCTACTCGACCTTCGCGCGCGGTCTCGACATGATGAATGCCGCCTATCACTACCTCGATCTGACGCCGCTCGGCCGCCACGAGGAAGGCTTGCCCTATCCGATGGACTGGGTGCGGCTACGTGACCAGTACCAGCCGGCACCGGTTCAGGCATCCTGCTGTCACTCCTGATCGTCATTGCGAGCGAAGCGAAGCAATCCATCGCGCCGCAAGGGTCCAGATGGCCTGCTTCGTCGCTTCGCTCCTCGCAGTGAGGGGAAACTCTACAGCAGAAAGTCATACGCATGCCTTACGTCGATGGTTTCGTCGTCGCCGTGCCGAAGAAGAAACTCAAGGCCTATGCCAAGCTCTCGAAGATGGCCGGCAAGGTCTGGCGCGAACATGGCGCGCTGGATTATCGCGAGTGGGTCGCCGACGACGTCAAGCCGGGCAAGCTGACCTCGTTTCCGCAGAGCGTGAAGCTGAAGGCCGGCGAAACCGTCGTGTTCGCCTGGATCACCTACAAGTCGCGCGCCCAGCGCGACAGGATCAACGCCAAGGTGATGGCCGATCCCCGCCTGGAATCGATGGGCAAGGGCGACGTGCCGTTCGATCCGAAGCGGATGATCTATGGCGGCTTTGCGAGCCTCGTGAAGGTGTAAGGCCGCACGCTTTTCGCCGCAATTCGCGCGGTAACCGGCCGTTAAACATCGCGACCGGCCGGCGGCGCGATGCTGCTTGCGTTTACTTGGCGATCCCGTATACTTTGCATTACAAAGTGCGGGCGAAACATGCGCGACCTCGACAAGGCGTTGGCCGATATTCTCGCGATCCGCAGCCAGATTGCGGCCGGAACCGCGTTCCGCGGCTATGGTCCGGCGACGGTTGCCGCCACCAGCGGCATCGCGCTGGTCACGGCGTTCGCGCAATATCTCTGGCTCGACGATCCCACGACGCATCCGATCGCATTCCTCGCGGGCTGGGCCGCAGCCGCGCTGCTGTCGGCCGTGCTGATCTGGATCGAGATGCAGGCGCGCTCGCGGCGGCACCATTCCGGCCTTGCCGACGCGATGGTGCAGCAGGCGATCGGGCAGTTCGTTCCCGCTGTCATCGCCGGCGTGCTGCTCGCGATCCTGCAATGGAAATTCGCGCCGGAGACGCTGTGGATGCTGCCCGGCCTGTGGCAGGTGCTGGTCAGTCTCGGCGTGTTCGCCTCGGTCCGCCTGCTGCCGCGCACGATCGCGCTCGGCGGTGCCTGGTATTTCCTGTCCGGCTTCACGGCGTTGTTGATCGCAAGCCAGAGCCACGCGCTGTCGCCCTGGACCATGGGACTGCCGTTCGCGGTCGGCCAGCTGCTGCTTGCCGCGCTGTTGTATTTCGCTTCCGGAGGCCATGATGCCGAAGACTGAGCTGACCACCGCGCCATTCGCCTATGATGGTCTCGACCGCGTCATCCACGAGAAAGCGCGGCTCGGACTGTTGACCTCGCTGATGGCGCATCCGAAGGGGCTCGCCTTTGCCGATCTCAAGCAGCTCTGCGGCCTGACCGACGGCAATCTCAGCCGGCATTTGCAGGTGCTGCAAGAGGCCGGCCTGGTCGACGTCATCAAGGGTTATGAGGGCAATCGCCCGCACACCAGCTGCCGCCTGACCAAGAGCGGCCGTCGCCGTTTCCTGGATTATCTCGCCGTGCTCGAACAGCTGGTGCGCGACGCAGCCAAGGCCGCCGGCACGGCCGAGAAGGCCGCCGGCAGGGCTGAAAAGGCGGCCGGCAAGGACGGCGGCGCGTCCGGACGTCTCGGCGTCCAGCCGGTTTGATTATTCCATTTTTATCCGGAGACTTTGTGATGCAAAGTAACGTTGCGCTCAAGCCGGAAGCCATCGCGAGGCTCCATGTCGGCATCATCATGGACGGCAACGGCCGCTGGGCGACGCGGCGCGGCCTGTCGCGGCTGCGCGGACATGAAGCGGGCGTCGAAGCGATCCGCCGCATCGTCGAGGCTGCACCGGACCACGGCGTCGGCACGCTGACCCTCTACGCATTCTCCAGCGACAATTGGCGCCGCCCGAAGGCCGAGGTCGCGGCGCTGATGGGACTGCTGCGGTTCTATCTTGCCAACGAGATCGCGGCGCTGGTGCGCAACGGCGTTCGGCTTTCCGTGATCGGCCGCCGCGACCGGCTGCCCGACGGCATCGCGGCCGCGATCGGCCGCGCCGAGGCCGAGACCGCCTCCGGCACCACGCTGCATCTGCGCATCGCGATCGACTATTCGGCGCGCGACGCCATCCTGAATGCCGCCGCGCGCGCGGCCGGCGCAGGCCCGCTGAGCCGCGAGACCTTTGCCGATCTGATCACCGGCGAAGCCGGCCTGCGCGACGTCGATCTGATCATCCGCACCTCCGGCGAAAAGCGGTTGTCGGACTTCCTGCTCTGGGAAGGCGCCTATGCCGAGCTGCACTTCACCGAGCGGATGTGGCCTGAATTCGAAGCCGACGACCTCGCCGACGCACTCGCCTCCTTCCACGGCCGCGAGCGCCGCTTCGGCGGCCTGACTGCGATCGCGCCGGCGGAGGTGCCGAACCTGTAGAGCATGATCGGGAAAAGTGCGAAGCGCTTTTCCGAAAAGAGCATGCTCAAATTCGAATAAAGAGGCTGCGCTGCGCCAAGGGCACCCTGATCGTGATCGGTCACCGCTTCAGGAACCGGACGCGCGTGCAACGTGATCGGGAACCGAGCGCATCGGCACGCCGCCTCCCGTTCCGCGAGCCGCGTTGAACCTCGCAGGCCTGCGCGCGACCTACCTTCGGGACGCTGCTCTGGAGGTCGCAAATGACTGCTTTGGCTCAATCGATCGCACGGGTGTTTCCGGCCAATTCGCTTCGGAGCAGCATCGCCCGGCATGTCCTGCTGTTCGCCTTGGCCGCGCTGTTCGTCGCGGTGCTCAGGGCAAGCTATGGTCTCGATCTCAGCGCGGGCTTTTTCTAGTTTTCCGTCTGCAAGTCATATTGGGTTAACCGGATCGGGTTAGCTAAGCGCGCGCTTTCCTTGCATCTCGAACCCGGGCCGACCTTTCATGGATAAGCCGATGCGCTGCCAGTGCGGCAGGACGCGAACCATTGCGCTCGACAAGCATTTCCGTACCGCGCTGCTGTGCGCCAAATGCGATGAGGTCCAGCCGGCGGTGCCCGCCAGGCCGGAGCCGGCTGCGTCGGCCGCACGATAGCGCGGTCGTTTTCGGCGCCGAAACCCGCTAGGTTCCGTTTGACAAAATGGACCTGAGCAAAGCCGATGCCGCATCCTTCCAATCCACCCGCCGTAACCCTTGCCGACGTGCGCCGCGCCGCCGGCGTGATCCGGGATTCGGTGATGGTCACGGCGTGCAACGAGAGCCGCACGCTGGGCGAGATCTGCGGCTGCCGCCTGTTCCTCAAATTCGAGAATTTGCAGTTCACCGCGACCTTCAAGGAGCGCGGCGCGCTCAACCGGCTGCAGGCGCTGTCGTCGGATGAGCGCAAGCGCGGGGTGATCGCAATGTCCGCCGGCAATCACGCCCAAGGCGTCGCCTACCACGCCAAGCGGCTCGGCATCCCCGCCACCATCGTGATGCCGATCGGCACGCCGATGGTGAAGATCGAGAACACCAGGCGGCACGGCGCCGAGGTCGTCATGACAGGGCAGACGCTGGAAGAATGCTTCGCGTTCGTCGGATCCCATGCCGCCGAGCGAGGCCTGATCCTGATCCACCCCTATGACGATCCCATGATCATTGCAGGCCAGGGCACGATCGGGCTCGAAATGCTCGAGGCGGTGCCGGAGCTCGATATCCTGGTGGTGCCGATCGGCGGCGGCGGGCTGATCTCGGGCATCGCCACGGCCGCGAAGGCGATCAAGCCGTCGGTGCAGATCATCGGCGTGCAGGCCCAGCTCTATCCGTCGATGTACAACGCGGTCAAAGGTGAGCAGCTGCCGATGCGCGGCGATACGCTCGCCGAGGGCATCGCGGTCAAGGCGCCCGGGCAGATCACCACGAAAATCGTTCGTGAGCTCGTCGACGATATCGTGCTGGTCAGCGAGGACCAGATCGAGCGCGCGGTTGCGACCCTGATCTCGATCGAGAAGACGGTGGTCGAGGGCGCCGGCGCTGCCGGCCTTGCCGCAGTGCTCGCGGCGCCCGAGCGGTTTGCCGGCCGCAATGTCGGCCTCGTGCTGACCGGCGGCAATATCGACACCAGGCTGATCGCCTCGGTGCTGACCCGCGAGCTCGCGCGCGAGGGACGGCTGACCCAACTAACGCTCGATATCGTCGACCGGCCCGGACAGCTCGCGGCGGTGTCGATCCTGCTCGCGGATGCCGGCGCCAACATCATCGAGGTGTCGCACCAGCGCACCTTCTCGGACCTGCCGGCGAAGGCGACGCTGCTCGAGCTCGTGATCGAAACCCGCGACCGCGCCCATCTGGAGGACGTGCTGACGAGACTCAACGCCGAAGGATTCGCGGTGCGGGAAACGTAGCAGCGTAATCCGCCCTTGAACCGTCATCCTGAGAAGCCGCGCAGCGGCGTCTCGAAGGATGAATCGGCCACCAGCCGGGCCGTGCATCCTTCGAGACGCGCGCAAGGGCGCGCTCCTCAGGATGACGGGTCTTAGGTTTTCCGACTGGGCTTACTCTTCGTCCGTCGCCAGCTCGGCGAGCTTCGCGATCGTGTTGATATTGCGCGCGGTGCCGCGGGCGGCGGCGGGGATCTTCAGCTTCGAGCGGCCCATGCCGCTGCCATAGGCGACATAGATCTCGCGCTTGCCGAGCCGGATCTGCTCGTCCTGCTGGCCCTTGACGTCCTTCAGCGCATCCTTGGGCGGCGGGTCGTCGAGGAAGATCGCGACCGTGAAGTTCGGCGGCGCCTTCGGAAACGGGTTGGCCTTCAGCACCGCGGCGATCTCGTCGGCGCTCCGCACCGCGACGCCGACCGGCTTGCCGGCATAGGCATGCAACCGCTGCTCCAGCGCGGCCTTGACCTTGGCCGCGCCGAGCTTCGAGGAGAACACCACATTGCCGCTGGCGATATAGGTCTGCACGTCGTCGAACCCCGCGTCGACGCACATCGCCTTCAGCTCGGTCATCGGCAGCTTGCCGGTGCCGCCGACATTGACCGCGCGCAGCAGAGCGACGTAACGCGGCATCACGACCTCACGTCAGCAGCAGTGCCATGCCCGGATCGCCCTTCTGCATCGCGCGCTGATAGGCCGGGCGCGCCGCGATGCGGCCGAGATAGGCCCTGATGCTCGGGCAGCGGCCGAGGTCGTAAGGCAGGAAATAGCGCATCGTCGTCAGCGAGAAGCCAATCATGATGTCGGCGGTCGTGAACGTGTCGCCGGCAAGATATTGCACATCGCGCAGCCGCGCCTCGATCAGGTCGAACGAGCGGTCGACCCGCGCCTTGGTCGCCACCAGCATCGGATTGTCGGCCGCGAGGTTGAGCCGGTGCAGGATCATGCTGCGGCCCATCTGCGCCTGCAGCGTGCCGTTGGCGAAGTGAAACCAGTACAGGAACTGGGCGAAATCAGGATGATCCGGCTGCAGCGTCAGCCGTCCATCGCCGTATCTGGCGACGATGTATTCGACGACCGCGCCGGATTCGGCCAGCACCAGCTCGCCGTCGGTGATGACGGGCGCGGCACCGGCCGGGTGCAGCGCCTTGTAGTCGGCCGGCGCCAGCATCGTGATGGGATCGCGTGTGGTGCACTTCAGCTCGTAGGGGATCGCAAGCTCCTCGCACAGCCAGACGATCCGCTCCGATTGCGATTTGCCGAGATGGTGAACGGTGAGCATGCGGGGCTGCCTCTCAGGCGTCCTATTTCTTCTTCGCCGGCTTGTTCTCGGATTGCTTGTCGGGCTTCGGCTCGGATTTCTTCTGGGGATCCTTTGCCGGCGGCGGCTCTTCCATCGCCTTCTTCATGGCGCGGGCATAGGCGTCGGCGGCATTCTCCGCCGAATTCTGCAACCGCTTGGCGGTCGCGGTGGCGTTCAGGATGGTGCTCTTGGCGAGGTGGCGGAAGCGTGCCTTGGTGTCCTTGTCCGTGGCCTTGGCGGCGCGTGCGACCCAGACGGCCTGGCGCTTCCTGGCGGCCGCCATCACGGCCTTGGTCTGCGCTCTTGCGGTTTGCCGGATGACGGCGTCGAGGTCGGCTTCGGCCATTCAGATACACTCATTATGACGGGACATGCGCCGGCTGGCGCAGGGAGGGGAGCTATCACTAGCGCAACCCGTGCGATTTGAACATGCGATCCTTTTGCGATCGCCCCGAGAGCCGGCATTATCGGTCGGGCCCCCCTCGCTGGGTGGACCGGCGGATGCTTGCGCGATCTATCGGGCATGCGCTTCAGCATGATATAGCAGCGCGGACCGGCCGCCGGCCGCGCGATCCAATCGAGGTTTCGATGCCAGCCATCAGCCGACGGAGCCTGCTTGGCAGCCTTGCGCTGCTGGCGGCATCGCCCGCGCTTGCGGCGGCGGCGGCCGAGACGCTCAGCGTCGATGCCAGCGAAGGCCGCATCACGCTCAACCGCTACGCCGCCGGGCGCTCCGGCAAGCGGCCGGCCGTGTTGGTCCTGCACGGCTTGCGTGGTTTCGATCTCAGGCCGCAGGCCTATCAGCGCTATGCCAGTGCGCTGACCGCAGACGGCATCGACGCCTACTTCGTGCGTTACTACACGCCGGCCGACGAGCAGGCGCTTGCGACGATGCATACGAGCGAGAGCCGCGCGCCCTATGAAGCCGGGCGGTTCGACGCCTGGGCCGGGCGCGTCTCGTCCGTGCTGACCTCGGTGCTGGCAAGTGCGGACAGTTCCGGGCGGATCGGGCTGCTCGGCTTCTCGCTCGGCGGCTACGTTGCCGCGACCGCGGCGGCCCGCGACGCGCGGGTGTCGGCGCTGGCCGTGCTGTATGGCGGCATGCCCGACAAGATCGCGCCGGAGGTCAGGCACCTGCCGCCGCTGCTCGAGCTGCATGGCGAGGCCGACCGCAACGTGCCGCTCTCTAGCGGTGAGAAGCTCGTCAGGCTCGGCAAGTCGGTCGGCGCCGCGGCGGAGATCGTCAAATATCCGGGCAAGGCGCACGGGTTCGATTTCGCGGACGATGATCCAATGACCGCCGACGCGGTCAGCCGAGTTGCCGGATTCCTCAAGGCTCGTCTGAACGCAGCCTGAGCGCCGCGCTATGTTTGAGCATGATCTCGGCGCAAACGTTCCGCGTTTGTCGCGACGGAAAACCGCTTCGCAGTTTTCCGGATCATGCCTTATTCCGCGGACGAACCCGGCGGCACCTTCGTGCCGGCGAGCAGGCCGGCAAGCTCCACCTGGCGGCCGAGCCCGGTCTTCGCCAGCACGGCCTTGAGCTGGTTGCGCACCGTTTCGCGGGAGATGCCGAAGGCGATGGCGATTGCGTCAACGGTTCGGCCCTCGCCGATGCCGCGCGCGACGCGGGCTTCCGCCGGCGTCAGGTCGAACAGGCCTTGCAGCACTTCCGCATTCGGCACTTCGGCCGGCACCACCGGCGTCACGATCACGATCGCCAGCGCGCGGTCGAACAGGTCGCGCGCGGTGCCGTGGATCGGGACCAGATGCACGATCAACGGCGGACGATCGTCCTGCGCTGCGATCGGCACCGAGCGGACCTCCGTGCTGATCAGCCCTTGCTCGAGTGCGGCCAGCGCCTGGGCGAACAGCACGTCGGCGGTGGCCGTCGCCAGCGTCAGCCGCTCGGCGCGATCCTGCATCACGTCGGGCACCAGGCGGTCGAACAGCGTGTTGGCGGCCATTAGGCGGCCGCCACGCCGCAGCACCGCTGCGGGCAGGCCGAGCATCGCCAGCGATTCGGTTGCCGCCCTTGCGCGCTCCATTCCGAGCCGCGCCGACAGCAGAGCCGCACGCGCCAGATGCGGGCGCAGCGCATCGAGCTGCTCGATGGCTTCCCGCTCGATCGGCCCATGCTGATATTCGCGCTCGACGCTGTAGATCAGCACGTCGCCGCTCGGCACTGGGATCGCGGTGCCGGCGCCCCATCCGAGCCCGCGCGGGCGGAAGAACTCGCGGATCTGGTAGTCCTGCTGCACCTCCTCGGGCGTCGCGAACACGTCGATGTCGCGCAGGAAGCCGGCATGGTTGGCCGCGAGCAGGCGCGGCAGCCGCCCGTTGCGCTCGTGCCAGCCGCCCTCGACATAGGCCACGGTGTCGTCGTGCATGTCGGGCGATGCGACCCAGCGGACGTCGTGCGGGGCCGCCGTCAGCAGCACGATACCGCGCGCTTTCGCGATCCCGCCGACCTGGTGCAGCACGTTCGGCCACAGTTCGGGAACGACCGCGGCCTCATAGGCCAGTTCGATCAGATGCTCGTGCAGGTCGTTCGCCATCGGTCATTCCAAAAAACATTGCCCAACAGATAACCCCATCGACCTCGGAAATATTGCGTAGAGCAATTCAACCCGAGCCACGAGTCCGGACTATTCCGGGGCACTCATGATGAATGACGGACGTTCGTTGGTCCTCCCGGGCATCCGGCGTGTCGCGACATGGCGCCGGTCGGGACGAAATGTCGCGGAGAGGAATTTGGCGGAGGGGCGCGCTGACGCCATGGCCTGCCTTGCAGGGCAATCACGACCTGTCGTGGGATGTCTGAAACGTCGGCGTCCGACGATCGTCGTGACGCGATCCGGAGTCGTGGAAGGGCGAGGCTGCCTGGATGATAGGTGAGTGAATGGATCGTGTGGCGGGGCGGATGCAAGCGGCTCTCGCCCGAAGTTGTCGGGAGGGCACCTCGGTGCCCTCCCGACAAGTGCACTTAGTTGCAGCCGCAGCCGTGCGAACGACCGCCGCCGAGGATGCCGGACAGGATGTTGGTGTTCTTGAGGCTGATCGGCAGGATGGCCGAGACGTTGGTCTTGTTGCCGTTCAGGACGTTGACGCCGCCGCCGAGCACGTTGACGTTGTTGAGCGCGTTGACGTTGAGCGCGGAGACCGCGGTCGTGATCGGAGCGATCACGGAACCGATCAGGGCGCCGCCACCACCACGGGGGCCACCGGCGAAGGCCGGCGAGGCGACGAGCGAGGCGAGAGCGACGGCGACGATATACTTCTTCATGACTTCCTCCGGTTGTTATCGAGCCCAAGACCATTGGCTTGGTCGCCGCCACTATCCACGTCTCGAATTCGCGTACAACTTGAAGTGGTTTTTTACTCTAATACTTAGCGTTAACCATGTTATCAGAATCCTTGATGCCCTCATTGATGCTGATGATGTCATCAAAATCGCGCGCTATGCGCATCAGGCCGAAAGGCCAAAATCAACCAGAAATTGCGGATTTAACGGCCGATTAACCATGATTTCCGACCCTGTGCGTGGAGGGTCGCGTGCATGATTCGGCGTGCGTTGTTGGCGGCAGTTGTTGTTGCTTCGCAGCTTGGCGTCTCCGCAGGTCTGGCGCAGACCGCTCCGGCGGAGACGGTGTCCGTGAACGCCGGCTCGATCGGCCTGCGCACGGGCTATGATTCCAACCCGACCGATACCCTGGGTGCGCGCGGCAGCATGTTCGCGACGCAGACGATCAACTACGATTACCTGCGCGGCTCGCTTCAGGACGGCATCGTCGGGCTCAACGTCAAGTTTGCCGACACGCAATACGACCCCGGCGTCGCAGCCCCCAGCACCACTGCGATCATCACCGCCGCCGGCGCCATCGAGCTTGCACCGAAGCTGGCGTTGCGCACCACGTTGACGACGACGGTCGACGACAATTGGGCGCGCCGCTCGCATGGCGTACAGCTGCGCAACCGTCTCGAATACGACACCACGGATTTCAGGCTGTTCGCCAATGTCGACACCGGCATCAACGCGCTCAACGAGCGAAACATCTTCACGCTGGGCGATTTCCTGCCGCAGGACGAGAACTTCGTGACGCGCACCTTCATGCCCGGCTTCGCCTACAAGTTCGGGACCGGCGAGATCGGCACTTCGGTGGTGCTGTCGCGGGTTGCCTACCTCGCGACCGATATTTTCGGGCTCGATCGCAGCCACAACATCGTGCAGCCGAACGCCTTCTTCACGGTGAAGAGCAGCGGCGTCGAGGTGGAAGGATCGGTGTCGCCGTATTTCGCCAGATACGACACCACCGATTTCGACGACGTCAAGCAGCTGCTCTACACCGCCAAGGCCAAGTATCAGACCGGTGCGTGGACATTCGGGGTCGGATCGTCGCGAACGATCTCGGATACCACGCTCTCGTTCGCCTCGCTCGACGTCGGGCAAGCGAGCGAAGCCTCGCTCAGCTACAAGTTCGACGACAAGAACGCGGTCAGCCTCTTGGCGCGCTATCGCCGCGACGACTATCTCAACACCGATCTGTGGAGCACGACGTTCCTCACCGGGCTCGATTTCGCGCATGATTTCGGTGACGGATATATCGGCACGGCCGGAGCCTCGGTCCGGCAGGTGCGGCGGCCCGACGAGGTTCAGCCCTGGGCACTGAACGTGCAGATCGGCTTCCAGAAGAAACTCGATTTCGGCGATCCGCCGAAGGCCGCCGATGCCAAGGTCACCGAGATCAAGCCCAAAACTTGATCATTGAGACCCGATGATTGGAACCTGACGCTGACCCGACGATCATCGCCGCGTGCGGCGAAATTGAATCGGCGCGACGATCAGACACATTTCCGAAGCGTCCCGAAACGTATTTGGCATCGGTGGCCGCTGCACTGGTTCAGCCAGAGTCACTCGTTTGCAACGCTGCTTGCGATCGTTCGATCATGGACATCTTTAATTTGTATCCGCGCAATTCGCGGCGACAGTGACCTCCGTCAGTCAGCCGAGCCAGCGTGGGCTCGAGAGGAACCGATGATCAGCCGCAGGGCGCTGTCCGGATTGTTGATGACGCTGGTTGGACCCGCATCGGTCGCCGGCAACACGCTGGCGCTGAGTCACTGCCAGGGGTCGTGCGCGAACGTCGATCTGCCGGCCCTTGGCTACGATACGTTCTGCCGCTCGTTCTTCGATATCGCGGCAAGCGGAAAGCTGCGCGCGGTCGCGACCGGGTCGGAAATTCGCCGCGAGATGCGGTCGCTGCTCCGGGGACGGCGGCTTTACCGGCCGTCCGGCGACGAGATCCGGATTCTCTGGCGCAGCACGGCGGACCGATTCTCGGTGGTGAAGGTCGAGTTCGATCTGGAATGCGGCGTGCCGGTGCGCGGCTGTCTCGGGATTCCCGACGGCGCGTTCCGAGGATTGATTTTGCTCGGTCACGGCATGGCAAGCACGCCGGAGCGCTGCTTCGACGATGCCGACCAGGACTACATGAACGCGATCGGCAAGCAGCTGTGCCAGGACGGCTATGTCGTCTGGTGTCCCTACATCGTCCAGATCGGAAATCAGGAAAGCCAGAACAACATCGCCGCGATGCTGGCGTCCCACGGCGTCTCCGCGCACAACGTGTCGTGCGCATCGATCGACGCCGGCGAGACCGTCTGCCGCAAGCTGACCGGGGCCTCCGGTCTGAATGTCGGCGTCTATGGAGTGTCCTCGGGCGCCTTTCTCGCGCTGCATCTCGAAGCCGCGACGGGGCGGATGCGGCCGACCGTGGTCTCCGGCTATATGCGTGACGAGAAGAAGTTTCTGATGTCGTCCACGATCAGCAAGAACCTCGGCATCGAACTGGCGGCCTATATTCATTTCGCCAACAGCCGCGCCAAATACGCCGGGACAGAGCTGGCGTACCTGCTCTGTCCGTGTCCGCTGTTCGTCGAGATCGGCAGCCGCGACGGCGCCAACGCGATCGAGCTCGGGCGTGAGGAGAAGTTCGCGGAAATGCAATCGGTCTACGCGTTGTCGGGCCACCCGCATTCGATCGACATGGCCATCTTCGACGGCGTGCACGAGGCCAGCGGCCAGCGCGCGCGGCCATGGCTGTCCGAGCATCTGGCGTCGCCCGCCTATCAAGCGACGTCGCGCTTGAAGAACGCCATCGCGTTGTGAGCGGCCCGGGCCGCTGCCCCTTTTGCCTGCATCACATTGACGGGAGCCGTCGACATCCACGGCCGCGCCAAGCCAGCGGTGCGGATGCGATTGCGCGGGCATTGCAGGGCCGCGCCGCTTCCCGGAGATAGCGCTCCTCGCTGACGCCTGGTCACCGCGCAATCACGTTACAGGATTGTCGGATTAGGCGCGTTATGATCTCCTGACCGTCCCGGTCTTGGGGAACCCGACGTCATATCCGTCTCGTAGAGTCTGTTGGTAGCCGAGGGGTTGGACAGCATGAGTGGTGCGGAACGAATGCTCGGTGGATTGGCAGGACTTCTGGTATCGGCGGGACTGGCGGTGATCGGGATCCAGGCGGCGCATGCCCAGGCGGGGCCCCCCGGGCCTCCTGCGGTCGGCGTGTTCGAGGCGGTGAAGCGGCCGATCACCGAAACCAATGAGTTTCTCGGACGCATCGAAGCGCCCAACCGCGTCAACGTGGTGGCGCGCGTCACCGCGTTCCTGGAGAAGCGGAACTTCGTCGAGGGCGCCGAGGTCAAGGCCGGCGACCTGTTGTATCAACTCGAGCGCGGCCCGTTCGAGGCCGACCTGGCATCGAAGAAGGCGCAGGTCGCCCAGCTGCAGGCCACGCTGGTCAACGCCAAGCTGACCACCGATCGCGCCAAGGCCCTGATGGGCGGGCCGGCCGGGCAGCAATCGAACGTCGATGCGGCGGTCGCCAACCAGCAGAGCCTTGAGGCGCAGGTGCAGGCGGCGCAGGCGCAGGTCGACCTGTCCCAGATCAATCTCGACTACACCGAGATCCACTCGCCGATCGACGGCCGGATCGGACGCACCTCGGTTACCGAAGGCAATGTCGTGACGCCGAGCTCGGGAACCCTGACGACCATCGTCAGCCAGGACCCGATGTATGTCACATTCCCCGTGTCGGTGCGCGAGGCGCTCGATCTGCGCGACCGCTATGCGACGCGCGGCGGCTTCAAGGCGGTCGTGATCCGGCTGCGCCTGCCGGACGGCCGGCTCTACGAGAAGACCGGTGAATTGAATTTCGTCAACAACACGATCGCGCAGAATACCGACACCATCTCCTTGCGCGGCACCATCCCGAACCCGTCGACCTACACCTCGGTTGCAGCCGGCGGCGCGGTCCGCGAGCTCACCGACAATGAGTTCGTGACCGTGCTGCTGGAAGGCGTGCAGCCGGTCGAGGTGCTGGCGATCCCGCGTTCGGCGGTGCTGTCGGACCAGCAGGGTGAATATGTCTACGTCGTCGGCGCGGACAACAAGGCCGAGCAAAAACGGATCCAGCTTGGGCAATCGACCTCGACGATTGCGGCGGTGACGAGCGGCATCGCGCTCGGCGACAAGGTGATCGTCGAGGGATTGCAGAAGGTCAGGCCGGGCGAGGTGGTCGCGCCCGGACCGGCCAGCGCGCTGATCCAGTCGAGCATGAAGGTGTCGGCCGACAGCGGCGCCGGCAGCACGCCGAAGTCGACGGGCAATAACCCATGATCTCCGCCATCTTCGTCGATCGTCCGCGGCTTGCGATCGTCATCGCGTTCGTGATCACGATCGCCGGTGCGCTGGCGCTGATGCAAATCCCGGTCGCCCAGTTCCCGGACATCGTGCCGCCGCAGGTTACGGTCTCGGCCGTGTTCCCCGGCGCGTCTGCCGAAGTGGTCGAATCCAGCGTCGCCCAGCCGCTGGAGGCGCAGGTCGTCGGCGTCGACAAGATGCTCTACATGAAGTCGACCAGCGGCAATGACGGCAGCTATACGCTGACGGTCTCGTTCGCGCTCGGCACCGATCCCGATATCAACACCGTCAACGTCAACAACCGGGTGCAGAGCGCGCTCGCGCAATTGCCGACCGAGGTGCAGGCGCAGGGCCTGACCGTGCAGAAGAAATCCTCGGCCGTGCTGCAGTTCATCGTGCTGTACAGCAAGAGCGCCGAACAGGATCCGCTGTTCATCACCAACTACGCCATCATCAATGTGCTGGACGCGATCTCGCGCACGCCCGGCGTCGGGCAGGCGTCGCTGTTCGCCAAGCTGAACTATTCGATGCGGATCTGGTTCGACACCCAGCGCCTGACTAGCCTCAACCTGGCGCCGTCGGACGTGATCGCTGCGATCCGGGCCCAGAGCGTGCAGGCACCGGTCGGCCGCATCGGCGCGCGTCCGATCAGCAATGACCAGCAGTTCCAGTTCAACGTCCAGACCCAGGGCCGCCTGACCACATCCAAGCAGTTCGGCGACATTGTGCTGCGGGCCAATCCCGACGGCTCGGTGCTGCGGATCAGGGACGTCGCAACCGTCGAGATCGGCGCGCAGAACTCGGACTCGGAATCGCGGATCGACGGCAATCCCGGCGTGCCGATGGGCATCTATCTGGCGCCCGGCGCCAATGCCGTGACCACGGCGAAGGCCGTGCAGGCGACGCTTGCCCGGCTGTCGGAGCGGTTCCCGCCGGGGCTGACCTATCTCGTGCAGTACGACTCCACGACCTTCGTGTCCGATACGATCAAGGAGGTGATGAAGACCCTCGGCGAGGCTTTCGTGCTCGTCGTGATCGTGGTGTTCCTGTTCCTCGGCAATCTGCGCGCCACGGTGATCCCTGCCGTTGCGGTGCCGGTCAGTCTGATCGGCGCTTTCGCGGTGCTGCTCGCGATGGGCTATTCCGCCAACACGGTCTCGCTGCTGGCGATGGTGCTGGCGATCGGTATCGTGGTCGACGACGCCATCGTCGTCGTCGAGAACGTCGAACGCGTCATGGAGGAGGAGCCGGAGCTGTCGCCGGCCGATGCCACCAAGAAGGCGATGGCGCAGATCACCGCGCCGATCATCGCGATCTCGCTGGTGCTGCTGTCGGTGTTCGTGCCGATCGCGTTCATTCCCGGCATTTCCGGCACGCTGTTCCGCCAGTTCGCCGTGACGATCAGCGCGGCGATGGTGATCTCGGCGCTCAATGCGCTGACCTTGTCGCCGGCTTTGTGCGCGGTGTTCCTGCGCCATGGCGGCCCGCGCCGCGGCATCATGGGACGGGTGCTCGGCGGCATCGACTGGGTGCGCGACCGCTATGCCGGCGTGGTGCAGCGGCTGCTCCGCCTGGCGGTGCTGTCGCTGGTCGCGGTGCTGGTGTTCGCCGGCGCGGTGTTCGGCGTATCGAAGATCACGCCGACCGGCTTCCTGCCCGAGGAAGACCAGGGCGCCTTCTTCATCGCGGTGCAACTGCCCGACGGCGCCTCGGTGGCGCGCACCAGCGAGGTCACCAAGCAGGTCGAGGCGCTGTTGAAGAAGAACCCGGCGGTCGATCACGTGCTGTCGATCATCGGCTTCTCGCTGCTCGACGGCGCCAGCGAGCCGAACTCCGCCTTCATGGTGGCGCGCATGAAAGCGTTCGCCGACCGCAAGGCCGTCACCGACTCGGTGCAGGCCGCGATCGGGCAGACCTTCGTCGGCGGATCGCAGATCCGTCAGGCCTCGGTGCTGCCGTTCAACCTGCCGCCGATCATCGGGCTCTCGACCTCGGGCGGTTTCGAATATCAGCTCGAGGCGCTCGAAGGCCAAGATCCGGCCTCGCTCAGCAGCGTGATGGGCGGGCTGATCGGTGCTGCGAACCGCAATCCAAATCTGGCCCGCGTGTTCTCGACCTTCACCGCGACCAACCCGTCGGTCTATCTCGACATCGACCGCGCCAAGGCGCAGGCGCTCGGCCTCAACATGGCCGACGTCTTCACCGCGCTGCAGGCTACGCTCGGCGGCATCTACGTCAACAATTTCAACCTGTTCGGCCGCACCTGGCAGGTCAACGTGCAGGGCGATGCCGCCGACCGCCGCGACATCCCCGACATCTGGCAGATCTATGTGCGCAACACCGGCGGCGAGATGGTGCCGATTCGCTCGATCGCGTCCTTGCGCATCGTGACCGGCCCGCAGGTGATCACGCGCTACAACAATTATCGCTCGGTCACGGTGAACGGCAGCCCGGCGGCGGGCGTGTCGTCGGGCACCGCGATCGCGACGATGGCCGACCTCTCCAAATCGACGCTGCCTTCGGGCTATTCCTACGAATGGACCGGCACCGCCTATCAGGAGCAGGCGGCGTCGGGACAGACCGGCATCATCCTCGCGCTCGCGGTGCTGTTTGCCTATCTGTTCCTGGTGGCGCTGTATGAAAGCTGGACGATTCCGATTCCGGTGCTGCTGTCGGTCACGGTCGGCGTGTTCGGCTCGTATCTTGCGATCAAGCTCGCGGGGCTGAACCTCGATCTCTACGGCCAGATCGGCCTCGTGGTGCTGATCGCGCTCGCCGCCAAGAACGGCATCCTGATCGTCGAGTTCGCCAAGGAGCAGCGCGAGGCCGGCAAGCCACTTGCGGAGGCCGCGACGATGGGCGCGCAAATGCGCTTCCGCGCCGTCATGATGACCTCGATCGCCTTCATCCTCGGCCTGGTGCCGCTGGTGGTCGCGACCGGTGCTGCGGAAATCAGCCGCCGTGCGGTCGGCACCGCGGTGTTCGGCGGCATGCTCGCCGCCAGCTCGATCGGTATCTTCCTGGTGCCGATGCTGTTCGTCACCTTCCAGGGCTGGCGCGAGAGCGTGAAGAACCGCTTCGGTCGGCGAGGCAAGGCGGAACAGCCGGCGCCGCATTAGACCCGGCCTAATCCCATCGCGCATTAGCGGGGCCCGTGAGGCGGCGCTATACTGCTCGCCCCATCGATGGAGTTCCGGATTGAGCGTTGCGTTCACCAAGGAAGAAAGTGCCGAGACCGCGTCGGAGACGCTGTTGCCGGACCGCCCCATATCTCCGCATCCCAATCTGGTGACGGAAGCAGGACGGAAGGCGCTGGAGCTTCAGCTCCAGCAGGCGCGCGAGGCCTACGAGGCCGCGCAGCAGCTGGACGACGTCAACGAGCGGCGGCGGCAGTCGGCGGTCCCGCTGCGCGACGCGCGCTATCTCACGGAACGGCTCCGCACCGCGCAGGTCGTCGCCGATCCTGCCTCCACCGAAACCGTTGCCTTCGGCAGCACCGTGACCTTCAGCCGCGCCGACGGGCGCGTGCAGACCTATCGCATCGTCGGCGAGGACGAAGCCGATCCGAAGGCCGGCTCGATCTCCTTCGTCTCGCCGGTGGCGCGGTCGCTGATGGGCAAAGCCCTGGGCGACGTCGTGGGCGCGGGTGATCAGGAGCTTGAGATCGTCGCGATCGCGTAAAGCGGGATGACTTTTGATTGAATCGTCTTGGCGCTCTCGGGTGAGGGCTCTTGCTCTTTCGATCGACCGCAACCGCTCACCCGATTTGCTGCGCAAATCGACCTCTCCCAAGGGAGAGGTGAACTCTTCGATGCCGTTGCATCTCAGCCTGATCTCATCATGCTTTAGCGGACAGCGACTGCCGATCACGCCGCCGGCAGTGCAAGCCGTTCGATGGTCTGAATATGCCGGGCGAGCAGGCTGCAGGCCTGCTCGACGTTGCGCGCGCGGAGCGCCTGCAGGATCACGCGATGATCCTGGCTCGGCCGCGGCCGCCAGCCGGCGTTGCGCGCCATCGCAAACACCAGTCGCGAATTCGCCAGCTGCAGGCCGTCGAGGCTGGCGAGCAGCCGCGGCATCGCGCACGGCGCCACCAGCGCGTGGTGGAAGGCGCGATTGGCCATCTCGAAATCCTGCACCGTTTCGGCGTTGTCGCCTTCGATCATGGCGACCTCGATCCGCGCCAGATGGGCCGAGGTGAATTTCGGCGCAGCGTTGCGCAGCGCCACCACCTCAAGCGCAGCCCGCATCTCGGCGATCTCCTTCACCGACTTGGTGTCGAGCGGTGCGACCCGCACGCCGCGGCGCGGCACCGCAACGACGAGGTGCTGCGCCTCCAATTGCCTGAACGCCTCGCGCACCGGGACATGACTGGAATGGAATTCCCGCGCGATGTGATCCTGCCGCAGCGGGGCATCCGGCGGCAACGCGCCGCTGATGATGTCCTCAGCGAGCACCTCGGCAATGCGCCCGGCGGTCGTCGTGTTTTCAGCCTCTTCCGTCATAGATTATCTATCAAAAAAACGAGTGCACTGCCGCACAGCCTCAGCTAGCATCATTATAAGACCCAAGATCATAGATAATATTGAAAACTATCTATGATCGATCGCAAACAAGAAGGCAAGCCCGATGGTTGATGTCGTTGAGATCGAACGGACCGACAGCCGCAACAGCGCACCGCCCCGCAAGGTTTGGGAGCGGGCGGAGGCCGAGGCACTCTATAACCTGCCGTTCGCGGACCTGATGTTCCAGGCGCAGGGCATCCACCGCGCCAACTTCAATCCGAACCACGTCGAAACTGCGAGCCTGCTCAGCATCAAGACCGGCGGCTGCCCGGAAGACTGCGGCTACTGCTCGCAGAGCGCGCATTACGACACCGGCCTGAAGGCCACCCGTCTGATGCCGCGGGACGAAGTGGTCGCGGTGGCGCAGCGCGCCAAGGATGCCGGCGCAACCCGCTTCTGCATGGCGGCGGCATGGCGCAGTCCGAAGGACCGCGACCTCGACCAGGTCTGCGACATGGTCAGCGCGGTGAAGGGCCTGGGGATGGAGACCTGCGTCACGCTCGGCATGCTGACGCCCAAGCAGGCCGAGCGTCTCTCCGACGCCGGGCTCGACTTCTACAACCATAATGTCGACACCTCGCCCGAGTTCTACGACAAGATCATCACCACCCGCACCTTGCAGGATCGCATCGATACGCTGGCGCATGTCCGCGACGCCGGCATCAAGGTGTGCTGCGGCGGCATCATCGGCATGGGCGAGATGGTCGAGGATCGGCTCGGCATGCTGGTGCTGCTCGCCAATCTCCCCAGCGCTCCGGAAAGCGTGCCGATCAACCTGTGGAACGAGGTCAAGGGCGTGCCGGTCAACGACACCGCCGAGCGTCCCGATCCGATCGCGCTGGCGCGGCTGGTCGCAACCGCGCGGATCCTGATGCCGACCAGCGTGGTGCGCTTATCGGCCGGGCGGCAATACATGACCGATGAATTGCAGGCGCTGTGCTTCCTCGCCGGCGCGAACTCGATCTTCATCGGCGACGTGCTGCTGACCACCAAGAACCCGCAGCGCGATCGCGACGCCGATCTGCTGGATCGGCTCGGCATCACCTCCCGTCTCGCCTGAGCTAAACCTTCGGCATGCGCACGGCGCCCGCCGCGCGACCAACGACAAACCTGTGAGTGAAGCATGAGCGCAATCCATGCGGCCGCGGCCGCTGATTACGCCGCGGCCTTGCACGCCCTGAGCAAGGACGATCGGCTGCGCGGCCTCACGCCGCGCGCGGGCATCGATTTCGTCTCGAACGACTATCTGGCGTTCGCCAACGCGCCGCGCATCAAGCAAGCGGTTGCGGCTGCGCTCGCAGCCGGCACGCCGATCGGTGCCGGCGGGTCGCGGCTGCTGCGCGGCAATTGCGCGGAGCACGAGCGGCTGGAGTCTGAGGCCGCCGCGTTCTTCCGCGCCGAGACCGCGCTGTTGTTCGGCGGCGGCTATGTCGCCAATTTCGCGGTGCTGACGACGCTGCCGCAGCGCGGCGACCTGCTGGTGCTGGATTCGCTGGTGCATGCCAGCATCCATGAAGGCGCGCGGGCCGGCCGGGCCGAGTTCCGGTTCAGCGCGCATAATGATCCGCAGGCGGTCGAAGACACCATTCGCGGCTGGCGTGCGGAAGGCGGCAAGGGCCAGGTCTGGATCGTGGTCGAAAGCGTCTACAGCATGGACGGCGACATCGCCCCGCTCGACGACCTCGTCGCGATCGCCGACCGGCACGACGCGTTCCTGATGGTTGACGAGGCGCATGGCACCGGCGTCTATGGCGAGCACGGGCGCGGGCTGACGGCGTCCTATGAGGGCCGCGAGAACCTCGTGATCGTGCACACCTGCGGCAAGGCGCTGGGCGTTGCCGGCGCGCTTGTCACGGCCTCCACGGTGCTGCGCGACTTCATGGTCAATCGCTGCCGCCCGTTCATCTTCGCCACTGCGCCGTCGCCGCTCGTGGCCGTTGCGGTGCGTGAGGCCCTGCTGATGCTGCGAGAGGAGCCCGAGCATCAGCAGGGCCTCGCCAAACTCGTCGCGTTCACGCATCGCGAACTCGATCGACGCGGCTGGCGCAGTCCGTCGCGCTCGCAGATCGTGCCCTATATCGTCGGCGACAATGCGCGCGCGATGCAGCTTGCATCCAGCTTGCAGGGGCGTGGCTTCGACGTCAGGGGCATCCGGCCCCCGACCGTGCCGGCCGGCACCGCGCGGCTGCGCATCGCGCTGACCCTCAATGTCAGCGAGGACGACGTGCGGGCGCTGCTCGATGCGCTGGTCGAGGAGACCAAGGGCTGGTCGCGATGAGCGGCCGGATCGTGGTGACCGGCACCGATACCGGGATCGGCAAGACGGTGTTCTCCGCAGGCCTCGCCGGCTTCCTCGGCGCGAGCTACTGGAAGCCGGTTCAGTCGGGCCTCGATGAGGAGACCGATGCACAACGGGTGGCGCGGCTTGCGGGACTTTCGGCCGATCGCATCGTGCCGGAACGCTACCGCCTGCGAACGCCGGCCTCGCCGCATCAGTCCGCCGCGATCGACGGCGTACGCATCGATCCTGAGGCGCTCGCCGTGCCGGCAACCTCTGACCGGCCGCTGGTGATCGAAGGCGCCGGCGGGCTCATGGTGCCGCTCAACGACGACACGCTCTATATCGACATCTTCAAGCGATGGCGGCTTCCGGTCGTGCTCTGCGCCCGCACCGCGCTCGGTACCATCAATCACTCGCTGCTGTCGGTGGAGGCGCTGCGCAATCGCAAGATCGACATCCTCGGCATCGCGTTCATCGGCGAGAGCAATCCCGAGAGCGAGCGCGCCATCTGCGAGATCGGGCAGGTGCGCCGGTTGGGCCGGTTGCCATGGCTGTCCTCACTCGCAGCAGACACGTTGCAGGCGGCGTTCAAGGCGTCGTTCCGGCGCGGAGATTTCGAGGCATGACGTCGCCCAGGAGGTCTCCGATCTGGCATCCGTTCACCCAGCACGCGCTGCACGGCGAGATGACGAGGATCGTGCGCGGGGAGGGCGCCTATCTCTACACCGCGGACGATCGCCGCATCATCGACGCCATCGCATCCTGGTGGGTCGTGACCCATGGCCATTGCCATCCGCATATCGTGCGCGCGATCCAGCAGCAGGCGGAGCAACTCAACCAGATCATCTTCGCCGGCCACACCCATGATGCGGCCGAAGTCGTTGCCGCGCAGCTATTGAAGCTGGCGCCTCGCGGCCTCGACTACGTGTTCTTCTCCGATAGCGGTTCGACCAGCGTCGAAGTGGCGCTGAAGATGGCGCTCGGCTACTGGCACAATATCGGCATGCCGCGCACGCGGATCATCGTGATGCAGCACTCCTACCATGGCGACACCGTCGGCACGATGTCGGTCGGCGCGCGCGGGGTCTTCAACAGGGCCTACGCGCCGCTATTGTTCGACGTCGCGACGATCCCGTTTCCCGCCACAGGCCACGAGCAGGCGACGCTCGATGCGCTCGAGGCGGCGTGCAAGGAGCCGGCCGCGGCGGCGTTCATCGTCGAGCCGCTGATCCTGGGCGCGGGCGGGATGCTGATGTATCCGACTTGGGTGCTGAAGGAGATGAAGCGCGTCTGCGAAGCCCATGGCGTGCTGTTCATCGCCGACGAGGTGATGACCGGCTGGGGCCGCACCGGCACCTTGTTCGCGTGCGAGCAGGCCGAAATCGCGCCCGATATCGCGTGCTATTCAAAGGGCCTCACCGGCGGGTCGCTGCCGCTCGCGGTGACGCTGTGCCGCGCCGAGATCTACGACGCGCATTATTCCAGCGACCGTTCGCGCACCTTCTTCCATTCCAGTTCCTACACGGCGAACCCGGTCGCCTGCGCCGCCGCAAGGGCCAACCTCGAGCTCTGGCACCATGGTGCCGGCGAGCGCGTTGCTTCCGTCGCCGCGATGCAGGAGCGCCTGATCGCGCCGTTCCGCAGCGATGCGCGTTTCGAAAACGTCCGTCGCACCGGAACCATCACCGCGCTCGATCTGAAGGCCGGCGACGCCGGCTATCTCGCCGGCATCGGACCGAAACTGCAGGCTTTCTTCGTACGTCGGGACCTGCTGCTGCGGCCGCTCGGCAACACCATCTACGTCATGCCGCCCTATTGCGTCACTGAGGCCGACCTCGGTGAGATTTATTCCGCGATCGCGGATGCAGCCGACGAACTGGCCTGACGGTACACCCTGCGCGCCGCAAATTCCGTGACTGACGATTTGCATCGCGTGCCGTTTTGCACGCGATGGCACTCATGTGAATCGGCGTACTCTTGCGGGCACGCCGATCAGCCGGGTCAGGCGTGCTTGTGTGGCGCTGGCCTCGCCGCGGGATGTTGCGGCCGTGGTGCAGGATGCGGCCGTGGCGCCGGTCGTGACACATGCGGCGCTACGGGCCGGGGCGGCGGGGCACGATGCACGGCCGTTTGCGCGACGCGCGGCGCGGGCGGATGCGCGGCCGGGTGTGGCGCGGGTGGAGCATGCTGTGCGGCTTGCGGCCTCGGCGCATGCACGGCTCGCGCTGCGGCGACATGCGGCGCCGGCGCGGGACGTTCGCCTGCGGCCGGCGCGGCGTGAGCTGTCGGCAGGGCGTGTTGTGCCGGTTGAGCGTGCGCCGCCGGCAAAGCGTTCCCTGCGGGCAAGGCGTGTCCTGTTGGCGCTGCGTGCTGTGGCGGCAGGGCGTTTCCGCTCGGCAGCGCGTGCCCCGTCGTTTGAGCGTGCTCAGTCGGCGCGGCGTGCGTCGCCGGCAACGCGTTGCCGCTCGGCAGGGCATGTCCCGGCGGCACGGCATTCCCGGTCGGCACCGCGTGCTCGGCCGTCGGTTGCGCATGCCGGGCCGGCGGCGCCGCGATCGGCTTGCCCGGGCGCGCGGCGACCACGCCGGCGCCGCTGAACTGTGCGGCGTGTGCAGTCGCGGCAACCGCCGGATGACCATGGTTGTTGGCGAGCGTCAGCGCCGGATTCTTCATCGCCGCTTCCGCGTGCCGGGCCTGCTCGGCGGTCGGCGCCACGTGGTGCTCGTTCGCGGCCGCGACCTGCTGCGGCGTCGGCCGCACCGTGGTGCCGCCGGCGCCGCCAGTGTAGCTGACGTTGGTCGTGTTGTTGATGACAGTCTTGTTGTAGACGTTGGTGACCGAGACGTTCGAGACGTTGTTGACGGACCTGTTGTAGAAGAAGCTGCCGCCGCGCCAGTAGCCGCCCTCATAGCCGACGCCGGTGTAGCCGAAGCCGTAGGAGATGCCGCCGTAGAAGCCGACGGTCGCGCCCCAATACCCGGCGTGGAAAGCGTAGACGCCATCGTTCCAGCCCCAGTAACCGGGCGTCCACAGCAGGTCGGGCGCGGGCGGAAGCACCCATGTGCCGGGCACCCAGTAATAGCCGGTATCGTCGTCCCAGGCCCAATAGCCCGGAGTCCAGATGTAGCCGACCGCGGGCATCGGCGGCTGCACATAGACCGGCAATGGCGGCGGTGCCGCATCCACGGTGATGCCGATGCCGAGCTGCGCGTGCGCAGCGTTGGGCGGTGAGAGGCAGCAGAGGCTGAGAGCAAGAGCGAAAGGCAGTCCGGCGATGCGACGCATGGCACATACTCCAATCTTATTCCTCCAGCGTTGGAGTCGAATAGTGGCGGCGACATGAACCCGTTGTGAATGTTTGTGCTGACACCGTGGTTTCGAGATCGCGCGACGATGGAATCGTTAACGGCAGCAGACGACAGTCAGCTTGATGTCAGGATGGAACGCGAGGTTGTCTGCGTACGCCAGATGAAGGCACGGGCGGTGGGCCAACCGGCGCGTTCTGTGCCGGACGAACGCCAGCACTCCGGGCATATGGGAGTGCCTCGCCATTCAACGCGTGCGCGCCGATCGCGCGGAGCTTAGAGATCGCGGGGGTCGTGGGGGCGATGGTCCGCGCGCGGTCCCGAAACCTCAGCATCGCAACAAGCGGCGATTTTTGCAGAATCGGCCCAATAGCGCTGTCTTCAGATTCGTATAAGCTCACAAGCTATTTCACTCGCGTGAGAAGTTTCGATGCGGTCTCTCTGGTCGCGGCTGCTAGCACTCTGGATCATGCTGGTCTTGTCAGGAGCTGCGACCGGGTACCTCCTGTTCGAGTCCTTTCAGCAGACCGCGAACGCACGCGTTGCCCGGTCTGAGGAGCTGGTAGCACGCGCCTGCCGGGATATTGCCGACCGCTACCAATTCTTCGTCTCCGGTTGGACGGGCGGGCCCGTTGACGCCCGGCTGAAGCAGGAACTCAACGCGCTGGTTCAGGTCGCACTTTCCGGTGCCACCGGCGTCGAGGGAGGCGTCTGGCAGGCCGATGCGGGTTCGCTCGCCTACGCCTTCCCTTCTTATGAAGGTACGGGTCCGAAGACCGATCTTCCTGTCGCGGAACTGGGCACGATCCGCGAAGTCAATGGCGAAGCCCTGCGTTCGGGGCGGCCGGCAGGTTTGCGGCAGCCGGCGCGCTCGCAGGTGCTGCTGGTGCACGCCTGCCCGTTGCGCGGACCGCTGCAGGGCACGACGGCCTGGACGATGACGCGCGCCTTCACCGCGGAAGGTCCGGCATACACACAATTGCTGACTGGATTGGTTGTGCTTGCAGTCACCATCTTCGGCTCCGCGATATGGCTCGCGCGCGTGCTGTTCTCATGGTCGCGCAAGATCGCGGTCCTGGAGAAGGCGCTGGGGAAAAATGAAGACATCAATCTTCCAAGGCTTCCGCCTACCGGCGAGCCGGAGCTCGACCGGCTGGTCGATGCGCTAAACCAGACCGGCGAACGGCTCGCGCAGGAGCAGCGCCGCGCGAGTACAGCCGAGCGCCTTGCCGCCGTCGGGCGGCTGTCGGCGGGGCTCGCGCACGAGATACGCAACCCCATCGCTGCGATGCGGCTCAAGGCGGAAAACGCGCTTGCCGCCGGCGATGACGCCCGCAAGAAGACTGCGCTGGAAGCGATTCTGAAGCAGGTTGCACGGCTGGACACGCTGCTCCGCAATCTCTTGCAGATGACCCAGGCCGGCGAACCCAAGCCGATGGATGTCGAGCTTGCGTCGTTCCTGCACAGCACGATCGAGCCCCACCAGGAATTGGCGGCGGCCAACGGCTTGTCGTTGGAAACAGGAACGACGGCGCCGAACGATCCGTTGCCGCGCTTTGACCCTTCCCAGATGCAGCGCGCGCTCGACAATCTGATTCTCAATGCCATTCAGAACACGCCTGCCGGCGGGCGCATCATTGTGGACGCCCTGCGGGAACAGGATAAGCTGTTGCTATCCGTGACCGACAGCGGAGCGGGCGTGAGCGAGGAGATGCGTGACCGGCTGTTCGAGCCCTTTGCAACCGCGCGCTCCGAGGGAACCGGACTTGGGCTTGCCATCGTGCGGGAAATCGCGCGTGCTCACGGCGGAGAAGCTCGCCTCGCGCATACCGCGCGCGGTGCGCGGTTCGAGATCGAGGTGCCATGGCAAACGTCTTGATTGTCGATGATGACCCGGATTTGCGTGAAGGTCTTGCGGAGGCGCTGAGCGATCTCGGCCACACACCGCAAACGGCCTCATCGGGGCGCGAAGGTCTCGCCGCGCTGTCCGAGACGGTGGACGCGGTGCTGCTCGATCTCAAGATGCCGGGTATGGATGGCATCGAGGTGCTGCGGCGCATCAGGTCGCAGGAAAGCCCGCCTGCCGTGGTGGTGTTGACCGCGTTTGCCAGCGCGGAAAATACCATCGAAGCGATGAGGCTCGGCGCTTTCGACCACCTTACCAAGCCGATCGGGCGCGACGAACTGAAAATCCTCATGGGACGTTTGCCGTCTCGGCAGCGGCCCATCGCCATGACAAGCAAAGGCAGCCTCGATACCCTGATCGGATCGAGCGAGGCCATGCGGCGCGTGCAGAAGGCGATCGGGCTTGCCGCCGACAGCCAATCGACGGTTCTTATCCAGGGCGAGACCGGGACTGGCAAGGAGCTGGTGGCGCGCGCGCTGCACATGCATGGCCAGCACAAAGACGGCCCGTTCATCGCGGTCAATTGCGCGGCGATCCCGCCGGACCTGCTTGAGAGCGAGCTCTTCGGACATGTGAAGGGGTCATTCACAGGCGCGACGAGCGACCGCGTCGGCGCCTTCCGCGACGCTGACAATGGCACTTTGTTTCTCGACGAGATCGGTGACATGCCGCTTGCGATGCAGGCCAAGATCCTGCGGGTATTGCAGGAGCGGGTGATCACGCCGGTTGGCGGCAAACCGGTCCAGACCACGGCGCGGGTCGTCACCGCAACCCACCGCGACCTGCCAAGGCTCGTGGCGGCCGGCGGGTTTCGGGAAGACCTCTATTATCGTCTCAATGTCGTTCCCATTGCGGTACCGCCGCTGCGCGAGCGGCCGTCCGATATCGTGCCCCTTGCCGAGCATTTCCTTGCGCTTGCAGTCAGTTCCGGCCAGCCGCTGAAACAGCTCGACAGCGGCGCGATCGATAAGCTCGCGCGTTACGGCTGGCCCGGCAATGTCAGGCAATTGCGCAACGTTATCGAACGGGCTTGCCTTCTCACCAGAGGCCATACCATCGCCGCGGACGATATCGATACCAGCGCCGCGGAACATCACCCAGCTCACACGGCGCTTCCGGAGGGCGATCTGCCGGCAGCGGTGGCGCAGCTTGAAGAAGCGATGATCCGCAAGGCGCTGGACGCCTGCGGCGGCAACCGCACCGAAGCCGCGCGGCGCCTCAACATCAACCGCCAGCTTCTCTACACCAAGATGCAGCGTTACGGCCTGACCGGCGGAGATGCGTAAGAAAATCTGACGCCCGCCGTCAGAAAAGCCGACGACCGACCAGCCGAACGCTCCCAAAAATCCTTCACAAACAAGCACTTCAGCTTTGGCACGCCCATTGCTGAACCCTACGCATTGGCGACCCGCTCGCCATTTCTGAAGGAGCTTGATCATGAAGATGACAACGACGCGAATACGAGCGCTCGCGTGCGCGTTCGTCGCGGCGACAGCCATCGGGGCCGGCACGAGAGCCCATTCGCAAGCCGCCGGCGCCGTCTGGGATTCGTCGCAACTGCCGGAGTCGCGCGGCCGGGTGAAGCACTACACGTTGACGCCCCGCGGCGACGTTGACGGGCTGATCCTTGCCGACGGCACCGAAGTGAAGCTGCCGCCGCACCTCTCCGCCCAGATCGTCTATACGATCCGGCCGGGCGATGAGGTTTCGATCCGCGGTCTTCGTGCGCGAGCCATTCCGCTCGTCGATGCGACTTCAGTCAGCAATGTCGCAACCGGCAGAACTGTCACCGACGAGGGGCCGACGCGCGGCGCCGACAACGGCGGCGCGCAGCAGGCGTTCAGCGGCCGGATCGTCGCGGCGCTGCACGGCAAGCGTGGCGAGGTGAATGGCGCCATGCTCGACGACAGCACCCAGCTTCGCATGCCCCCGCCTGAAGCCGAGCGCTTTGCCGACTGGTTGCAACCTGGGCAGATGGTTTCCGTGCGCGGAGAAACGCTGGACACCGCGCTCGGCAGAGTGGTGGACGTGCAAGCGATCGGCGCCTCGCCCGGTCAGATGACCGAACTCGACGGCCCACGTCCGCTGCGTGGTCGCAAGGGTGGCCCCGACCGTTTCGGGCCGCCACCTCCACCGCCGCCGCGCGGCTGACGCCAGCCGCATATTTCCGAAGCAACACACAACAGAGGAGAACAACACCATGCACTGGATTGATCCCGATTGCCTGCCCGAAGTGAAAGGCACCGTCGAACGCTTCCTGCTGAACCAGCACGGCGAGATCGACGGCTTCGTCATGAATGGCGATGGGCCGGCGCCGGTCCTCGTTCACACGCCGCCGCACATGGAGGCCGAACTCACCCGCCACGTAAAGGCCGGCGACGCGGTCGGCGTCCGCGGCGTCCGTCCGCGCAAGAGCCATCTCATCGCGGCGGTCGCGGTCACGGCGGCGGATGGGGCGCATATCGTAGACCAAGGACCGGACCACGATCGCAAACATCCGAAGCTCGAAAGGAGGAAGATGTCGGCCGAGGGAACCGTGCGGCTGTCGTTGTTCGGCCCGAAGGGCGAACTCCGCGGCGCGCTGCTCGCCGACGGCACGGTGATCCGAATCGGGCCCAAGGAGGCTGAACAGCTTGCCGGTCTTCTTGCACCGAACGCGATGGTCGCGGTGAGAGGAGACGGTGTCGAAACCAGACATGGTCGCGTCGTCGATGCCAAGGAGATCGGCACCAGCAGCCGTGATCTCCGCGCGATCAAGGCCGCAAAACCGAAGCCCAAGCACGAAGAAAAGCCCAAACACGATCGTTCCACACACGCCTGAGGTCGATCGCCAAGAGGAAATTGGCGGAATAACGTCGAGAGTCGAGGCCGGATATGTCCACTGATTCAAGATCGAGACAACGTGCCAACCGCGCCCTCGACGCCGCCAATTTCTTTCTTGCCGATGTGCGCGACGGGCTCGGGCCTTATCTCGCCATCTATCTGCTGACCGTACAAAAATGGGATGAAGCCAGCATTGGCGTCGTGATGTCGATCGCCGGCTTTGCCGGCATCGTTGCGCAGACGCCGGCTGGCGCGCTGGTCGATGCGACAAGGGCAAAGCGCCTGGTGACGGTCATCGCTGCGCTGATCGTCACCTGTGCCTCGCTGGCTTTGCCTCTTTGCGCAGGCTTCTGGCCGGTTGTTCTGTCGCAAAGCATCGCGCATGCGGCCGGTGTGATCCTTCCCCCGATGCTGGCGGCCGTTTCCCTTGGCGTCGCGGGCCATCGAGCCTTTGCCGCCCGCATCGGCCGCAACGAAGGCTTCAACCACGCCGGCAATGCCGCGGCCGCCACGATTGCAGGCGGCACGGCTTATTTTTTCGGACCGCAGACCGTGTTCTACGTGCTTGGCTGCATGACTGTCGCAAGCCTCATCAGCGTGTTGGCGATCCCGGAAGAGGCGATCGATCATGACCTGGCGCGCGGACTACACGAACATGCCGGGAATCCGGACGGCGATCGCGAGCGGCCGTCAGGGTTTGGCATTCTCCTGACGTGCCGCCCGCTTCTGATCTTTGCGGTTTGCGTAACGCTGTTTCACCTCTCGAATGCGGCGATGCTGCCGCTGGTCGGACAAAAACTCGCGCTGCAGGACAAGAATCTCGGCACCAGCATGATGGCTGCGTGCATCCTCGCGGCCCAAATCGTCATGGTGCCGATGGCGATGCTCGTTGGGGCGCGGGCCGATCGCTGGGGCCACAAACGCTTCTTCCTTGCCGCGCTCCTGATCCTGCCCCTTCGCGGGGCGCTCTATACGCTGTCCGACAACGAGGCCTGGCTCGTCGGCGTGCAACTTCTCGATGGAGTCGGCGCGGGCATCCTTGGCGCGATCTTTCCCGTGATCGTCGCCGACCTCATGCGCAACACCGGGCGCTTCAACGTCGCGCAAGGCGCAGTCATCACGGCGCAAAGCATTGGCGCGGCACTCTCGACGACGCTCGCAGGTCTTGTCGTTGTGAAGGCAGGCTATAGCGCAGCCTTTCTTGCGCTCGGCGCGATCGCGGCGATCGGCTTTGGGGTTTGCTGGTTCGCACTGCCCGAGACCCGCACGCATTCCGGTACGAATGCCGGCCGGATGGAGCATGCCGAGCCGGCAGCCTCCGGTATCGCTGCGAGGTGATTTTGAGTGTTCTTTTGGAGGTGGCGGAATGGTGCCCATGCACGAATCGCTCCTGACCTGGGGTATCATTGCTCCGGCAACGGCTGGCGTCATCATCAGGCCATTTCGTCTGCCTGAAGCGATCTGGGCGGTCGCGGGTGCCGCCGCGCTGGTGACTTGCAACGTCCTGACTGCAAGCGAAGCGCTGCGCGGTGTTGCCAAAGGCCTTGATGTCTATCTGTTCCTGATCGGCATGATGCTTGCTGCTGAACTTGCGCGGAACGAAGGGCTGTTCGACTATCTGGCCGCAATGGCGGTCGAGCATGCGCGCGGTTCGCCACAGCGTCTGCTTCTTCTGATCTATGCCGTCGGCATCGTTGTTACCGCGCTGCTCTCCAATGATGCCACTGCCATCGTATTGACGCCGGCCGTCTGCGCCGCGACCCGTGCCGCCGGAGCGAAGCCGCTGCCCTATCTGTTCGCCTGCGCCTTCATCGCCAATGCCGCGAGCTTTGTGCTGCCGATCTCAAATCCGGCCAATCTCGTGATGTTCGGCGAGCGTATGCCGCATCTGTCCGAATGGTTGCGCCAGTTCGCGCTGCCATCGGTTGTCGCGATTGTCGTGACCTTTGTCGTGCTCCGAATTACCCTGCGCCGCGCGCTCGCCGAAGAGAGCATCGAGCGCGCCGTGCAGCATCCCAAGCTCGGCCGCGGCGGCAGGCTCACCGCAGCCGGGATCGCCGCGCTCGGCATCGTCCTGTTGACGGCATCGGCGCTCGACATGTCGTTGGGGTTGCCGACGTTCATTTGCGGCATTGTCACGGCTGCGGCGGTGCTGGTTCTCAGCCGGCAGTCGCCGTGGCCGGTGACAAGAGGCATTTCGTGGAGCGTGTTGCCCTTGGTCGCGGGGTTATTCGTGATGGTGGAAGCGCTGGTGAAAACCGGCGCGATCGGCCAACTCAGCGGGCTTCTTCAGGCCGCGATCGAGAGATCGCCGACCCAGGCCGCCTGGGGCACCGGAATCGCTGCCGCGGTGGCCGACAACATCGTCAACAACCTTCCCGTTGGCTTGGTGGCGAGTTCGGTCGCGGCCAGCGGCCAGCTCCCTGCGCCGGTCCTCGGCGCGATGCTGATCGGCGTTGATCTCGGGCCCAATCTATCGGTGACTGGCTCCCTCGCAACAATCCTGTGGCTGGTGGCGCTGCGGCGCGAAAAGATCGACGTCACCGCGTGGCGCTTCCTGAAAATCGGTGTGCTGGTGACGCCACCCGCGTTGCTGGCGGCGCTCGCAGCCGCGATCCGGTGACGATTTCGTCCAGGTCGCTTGCTCGCTCGACGAGAAAGACCTGGAGCTTTCATCTCGCGCGATAGCACCGCGCCGCAAGCGTAGAGGAACTGGCGCACCCGACACGATTCGAACGTGTGACCTTTGCCTTCGGAGCAATTTAACCTGCCCTTCGCCGCTTTTCGATGGGTTTCGCTTCGATGCGCTATGCTACTGTAATTATTGGAGAAATTGCTTTTTTTGTTCCCCTGACGTACCCTCGGATACGCTCCGACTTGCGTCCAACTGCTTACGTGGTGCTTACGCGAGAATGGGAGTTTGGACGGGAGAACTCCCATGGCTAAGCTCACAAAGCGCCTCGTCGACGCTGCCGAGTCCCGCGAGAAAGACTACGTCATTTGGGATGACGAGCTACCAGGTTTCGGGCTGCGTGTTTTCGCTTCTGGCAAGCGCAGCTATGTCCTCCAATATCGGGCATTGGGGCGCTCGCGTCGCTACACCATCGGCTTACATGGAGTGTGGACCGCCGAGAGCGCAAGGCAGGAGGCAAAGGTCCAGTTGGGGCGTATCGCTCAGGGCGACAATCCCGCCGAGGAGCGCCAGCTCGATCACAAGGCGATCACCGTCAAGGAGCTTTGCACGCTTTACGTCAACGACCTGAACGCAGGCCTCATCCTTGGGAAAGGTGGGCGGCCCAAGAAGCCGACAACCGTCGTTACGGATACCGGACGCATCGAGCGGCACATCATCCCGCTTTTGGGTACGCGCCGCGTCAAAGATCTGACCAAGGCCGACATCAATAAGGTCCTCAAAGACATCATGGCCGGCAAGACGCGAGCATCGGTCAAGACAAAGAAGCTGCGTGGCAAGGCCATCGTGCGCGGTGGCGCCGGAACAGCGACACGCACGGTCGGCCTCCTCGGTGGCATTCTCACCTACGCCGTCGAAGCGGGTATCATTGCTATCAATCCTGCCCACGGCCTGCGGAAGCCAAAGGACAACGTTCGCACTCGCCGGCTCACCGAAGCAGAGTACCGGATACTGGGCGAGATGCTCCGCACAGCCGCGAAGGAGGAAAAGTACGCGACGACGGTGGAGATCATTCGTCAGATCGCACTGACCGGCTGCCGTCGCAGCGAGATGATCGGCCTGATGTGGACCGAAGCCGATATCGATGCGAGCTGCCTGCGGCTGATCGACAGCAAAGAGGGGACCTCGATCCGTCCTGTCGGACTGCCCGTTGTCGAGTTCCTCGAGGCACGACGGGAGACAGCATCCGGCTCATATGTCTTCCCCGGCTACGGCGACGACAATGCGTTCGGCAGTTTCCCGAACCATTGGGAGCAGATTTTCAAGAACTCCCCGCTCTCGGATGTCACGCCCCACGTCTTGCGGCATAGTTTTGCGAGCGTCGGCAACGATCTCGGCTTCACCGAGGTGACGATCGCGGCGCTAGTCGGGCACGCCAAAGGTTCCGTCACCAGCAAGTACATCCACACGCTCGACACGGCCCTCATCATGGCCGCGGACACAATCGCCGGCTACATCCAGGGCCTACTGGACGGAAAGGCGTTCAAGCAAACGGCGTATGCGCTCGACCGCAATTCTCGAAAAGCGGCTCTCGCTCGCTTTCTTCGCAAGGCGGCCGGCGATGACGACCCGCAAGCCAACGATGAAGAGCGCCTGGCCGCGTAAGGCAGCAGTGGGGCTCGCGGCGCAGGCCAAGCCTTGCGGCTCGCGCGCATGATCAGGGCACCTGACGTTCGGGCTCCTGGCGGCGACCGGTTTCGCAATAGCCGTCGATCCACGCTGTCCGTCGAGCATCGTCGGACCACAGCAGCGGAAAGAAACTTTCGTCGAGGCTGGCGTCTCCGGTTCGCTGGTAACGGCGGTAGATGTAGCCGCCGTGCCGGTCGCTAAACTGTGCGTCGGCGGGAACCATGTGCACACCGATGGCGCGGCGCATTCGATCACCGGTCGTGTTGGGACCTGAACCGTGCCAGATTTCACCGGAGTGAAAGACGCACGAGCCCGCCGGAACTTCGATGAAGACCGGCTCCGCTGGCATGATGCCGGCCGCCGCCGCAGCCGCCTTCATCTGAGCGCGATAATCATCCTGACCGTGGAAAGCTTCGGGGAGAGGAGTGAGCGGCCACATATGGGAGCCAGGCACATATTCCAGGGTACCTGCATCCCGATGGGTATCATCCAAGGTCACCCAGCAGGTGATAGTCCGAGCCGGGTTTAGAAAATCCATGAAGGATGAGTCCTGATGATGCGCTACCGGTTTGGTCTTCGGCGCCTTCCACCAGACGGTATCTTGTCCGAGCCGCACACCAGGCCACCCGGCCAGCCGAGCGGCCGCGCGGCCGACATCAACTGAAAGCGCCAGCTTCGCGACATTCAGGTCGGCCTTCCAGGCATTCGCCATGTGGCGCGTCACGTCAGGCAGACTCATGCCCTCGCGCCAGTACCATTCGTCAGGGTAAATGCCAGTGTCGAACTTACCTGCGAACAGTTTGGGAAAGCTTTTGCAGAGTGCCGCAACGCGCTCTTCTGCCAGGACGCGCTCCACAATAAGGTAGCCATCGCGTCGAAAGCGTTCGATGTCGGCCTGGCCTAAATCGGCGAGAAGAGGAAGATCGAACGCAGCCACACCGATGTCCATCTATCGTTTCTGATAAAATGTAGTATTATCATCGGCATGAGCGACGATATAACGAATGAATTACGGCCAATTGAACCTATCCCCGACCTTGACCGAATTGACGTCGGAATTCTCCGCCTTCTGCAGAACAATGCTCGGCTATCGGTGAAGGAGATCGCTGCCGAGGTCGGCCTCGCAGCCTCCACCACCCATGAACGGATCAAGCGGTTCCGCGATACTGGCATCTTGCGCGGAACCCATGTCGAAGTAGACCCAAGGGCGCTGGGGATCGGTCTCGAGGCTCTCTTCATGATTGAGCTATCGAAGCACGAACGTGGGACGGTCGACCGGTTCATGGACGACGTTGTTGGCGTGCCGGAGGTACGATCGGCATTCCTGGTGACTGGGCGCTACGATCTCATCGTGCATGTGGTTGTGCAAGACACCCGACACCTCAAGGATTTGGCGCTGGACCAATTTACCAACAGGCCTGGAGTCACCCGTATCGAAACTTCGATTATTTTCGATGCTCGCAGGCGATACGAGCTGCCAGTCTTCCGTCCGCTCCGATAAAGTCGACCCGGAAACTTGCTTCACCTCGAACGCGGGTTTTGCCCGCTTTCTTTGGCAGGCTGCAAGCCATGACCACTACGGAGCCGGCGAAGATCAGGGTCTAGTCGCATGCGCTTGGGGCGACAAATGCGTACAGCGGAATCAGTGCGACTGGAGGGGAACTCGAACGGCTTCGAAACCGCCGTCGCAGAAATCGTTGTTGCCAGCAAGGGCTCGATAGAGCTTGGCAAGCCAGTAGTTCGGCCCTGAGACTTCCTCGAAATCCTCAGCTCCCTCGATCAATTTCGCCGCGACGCGCTCCGGATCCTCAGCGGCCCCGTAAGCGCGCCGGAGCGCCGGATACTGGCCCCCGAGATGCTCGAGGCCCATCCGCCTATAGCGGTCGGCAAGGTCGAGTTGGGTGAAGTGTGACCGCAAATGTTGGAAGGTCTGCAGCGACATCCCAGCCGGCCGGGTCACGCGGTAGGACAAGATCAGCGCATCCGCTTCCATGCGCGCCCGAACTGCCAAAAACGCCACGTCGGGGATCGTGTCGTAGCATGGGTGCAGAAACATCCGCACGTTCGTCCCTTCGTCCAGGATGCGGTCTCGCTTGCGCGTGTTGCACACCGCGCAGCTAGGCACGAGATTTTTCGGGAACACCGAAAATTCGGGATACTGCTCTTTGGGCAAATAATGGTCGAGCGTCGAGGACTCGCTGATCCCGCAGAATGGGCAGCGGGCCACGCTGATTCTCTTCAAGAGATTGCCGCGGAGCGCCGTCATCGGCTCCGTTTCCACGGTGAATGCGTGCCGCATGGCTTCCTTCTGCGATTCCGTCAGCGGCGCTTCATCCAGCTCGCCCACCTCGGGGACCGCATCCTCATAGCCTTGGTAAGCAGCAAGGACCTCCGCGCGCGCCGCGCGCATTCGTCCCCGCCGCGGCTGGTGCTTGGCCGTCGCGATCTCATCGAACACCTCCGTCGCATCGACGGCGAGCAGCGGGATCGAGCGCATCCGCTACTCCTCGATCTCATCGCGAATGCTCAGAACGTAGGAGCGTGCTGCGAAGCCGAGCTTTCGACCGAACGCCTCCTCAATCTCCTCAAGGGTGTTTCGACGCGCCAGCGCGCGTAGCGTCTCGTGCCAATCGGTTGAGCCGTCACCGAGGTTGAAAACCTCCTGCGTGATGACGCCGATGTTTTCCGCGAACGTCTCGACGGTCGGTGTCACGACACGGTTCAGGTCGGCCGCCCGCCGGAGTACCTGGACATATTTCGCCGGCGTCTCCTGCAGCACGACCGGCGAGTGGGTGGCAATGATCGCATAGCCGTCGAAGGCTTCGAGACACGCCCGCACGCTCTTGAGAAACGCAGCAAGCAGCGGCGGATGAAGGTGCGTTTCGGGCTCGTCGATAAGAACCAACGTCGGCTCTGACCCCGAGATGTGCGCCGTGAGCTCGGTGACGATCTTGAGGACCACCTTGTGGCCGCTGCTCAGTCCGTGGAAAAGCTCGCGGAGCTCGTCATCGTCACGATTGGCGTACAGCTGGGTCAATCCGATGCGCTGAAACGACGGATCGCGCAGAAGGGGCTTCAGCACCTCGAGCAGAGTCTCCAACCGGTCGGCCTGGCGAACGCGCTCGAGAGCTGCAAGAAACTCTGCTTCGATCTCCGCGGGGGTACGAAGCCGATAGGCCTGCTCACCGTTCGGCGCGTCATCGTCCGACAGCTCGCGAAGGCCGCAGTAGACGTATCCGAAAATCTCGCCCCGCTCTTGAAGCCTCTCCTTCTCCTCCTCCGTGCGCCCAGGGATGACAAAGGTGTCGAACGCGCTGTAGGAGACCACGACCACGGTCTTGAACGGCGGCGCGCTGCCGACGAACCGGCCGGCCGCGTTGTCCAACACGTCTTCCTTGCTGCCGTACCCGTACCCGCTCGCCACGATCGCTAGGTTGGAGAGCAGGCGGGTCTTGCCCGTGCCGTTATAGCCGATCAGGGCGTTGATGCGGTTTGGCAGTCCACCACGGCGCCTAAAATCGAAATCGATCGTAAAGGCGTTCGAGCGTTGCGCCACCCGCGTCTTGAACTTGACCCTGAACCCTGCGCTTCGCCGTCTCATGGGGAGGGTCGGCGCACGCAACAACCGAGCGGCGTCAGCTATCGTCCGCTCGGCGCCGCCAAACCGCAGCAGTGAAACCCGGTAGGCTTCGCTGTCTTCGACGCTGGCCTTGACCTCGTCGTCGAATGCGACGTCACGCAAGCCTCTGAAATACGGCTCGAAAACGTCACGCCCAAGCTTGTAGATCGTCTCATAGTAATCGAGGTCCGCACCGAGCGACGCGTGGCCGGCGGGGAGCTCGTCAAAGGGCCGCCGCGGCATCTCGGTGTAGCCGCTGGTTCGACCCGCCTCGATGATCTTGATGTTACCGAGATCGTGGCTTTGGTCGGCCGACATATGCAGCGTGACGTGGAACGTGGTCTTGTAGCCATAGTCGTCCCAATTATCCTGGACGAGGACGGCATGCGGATAACGATTGGTGGTCGGCGAGTCGCCTGACCTGAACTTGACGACGAACCTCATCGGAAACTCCCCGGCGCGGTCGGCACCCGCACGAGTGATGTGGGAGGCGAGCTCATCGCTCAAGCCTCACGCGCAGTCGTCGGGCGCGCTCTCGGAATGCAGCTTCGCCACCCTCCAGAATATCGCAAACCGATTTGCGGATATCGGCGCTCTCCAGCCCACCCGCCACGTAGGAGATCGGCGGTAGCCCGCCCGCAGGGTGAGGGCCCGCCGACGCGACGATGATTTGATCTGCGTCGGTGTTGATGACCAGGTTCGCGTTGTGCGTGACCATGATCACCTGGCGCTTGGCTTTCGCGGCAACAAACAGCGCGACGAGCTCATCGAACACGGACTTGGGATCGAGGTTTTCCTCCGGCTGGTCGATGATCAGCGGGCGATCATCCGAATCGTCCAGCGCCAAATAGAGCAGCAGCAGCACGATACCTCGCGTGCCGGGAGAGAGCTTCCGGATGTCGATGCCGTCATACCCGATCTCGTAGCGGACGCTGATATGATCGGTGCTGAACAGCCAATGCGCGAGCCGCTTCGACCAGGCCCGGAACTCAGCCTGTTGCGTCGGCACGTAGGGTGCGTGCGACAACAGATCTCGCAGGTACTTTCCCATAAAGTTCGTCATCGCGGCCTGGACCTCCACGGCCGAGCCGGTCTCCCATGCCTGTTTGAGGCATTGCGCCGCGACTGCGGTCAGCGCGCCGCGACCGTAGAAGGGCCCGGTCTTCCGGCGGTCAAGCACCTCTTCTTCGGCGACCGCGCCCCAGGCTTCGACATCCGCAATCCGACGAACCGAGAAGCCGAGCTTCTGGAGTGTCCCGGACGATGAAGCGAGCCGGGTCATGAGCGGCGCGTACAGGCCCGCAAGCGCGTTCTGTTCATTGATGATCGCCTCAAACACCCGCCCATAGGCATCGTCGCGCTCGGCCTGGAGCGCCTTGCGGCGGGCTGCGGCGCCTTGCGCATCGGCGAGGCGCGTTTCCAAAGTCTGGAGCGCCGAATTCTCCTGCGCGATCCGCCCGGTCAGCGCCGCATACTGATCGCGCACCACCTTGTCGGCGCTGAAGAGCGCTTCGAGCCGGCTCATTTCGGCGGCTATCGGAGCAAGCGGCAATGTGGAGAGATCCGCGCTGTCGGGGATCAGCGCGCCGTTCGGATCGCCCGGAGGCGGCGGAGTGCCGTTCACCTTCCGGACCTCGTTGTCCGCCCATGCGATGTAGGCGGTGAGGCTCTTGTCGACATCGCCCTTATAGACCAGCATGAACTCATCCCACTGCTGGTCGCTCATTCCGCTGCCGCCATGCCGCGCCCGAGCCTGGCGCAGCATCTCGGGCGCGCCCGTAGCGCGCATGCTGCGAACCTCGTCCTGCAGGGCCACGAAGGTACGTCGCTGATTGCCGTAGGCCTGAATCTTGTTTCGAAGCTGCTGGGCGGCGCCGCTCAGTTGGGTGTGGCGCGCAACCTGCGCTTCCGTCCCCTTGACGACGAGCTTGGCGCGATCGGCGGTGTAGTCGGCGACGGTCTTCTTTTTCTGCGCGACCTGCGTCGTCAGGGTGGCAACAAGCCCCTCCTTCTCGAACTCCGCGGCGATGCGGTCCGAGATGTTGGCGATCGCGTCGGCTTCCCGCGCGCGGGCTTGCTGGAACCGTGACGTCTGCTGCTCACGCAACTCGGCGAAATCGAGCGCCCACTCGCGATCGTCCTGCGAATGTGATTCGAAGATCACCCGCTCTATCTCGTCCACCAATCCATCGGAGACGCCTTTCGTCGAGCAAAGCTCTTCGACGAACTGCTGGGAGAGATAGCGCGCACGCGGAAAGGACATGTGCCCGTTGGCATCACTGCCATCGAGCGAACGCGTGACCGTCGCCCCGCCGCTCCACGTCAGCCTCGATGTCGCCTTTCCGATGAGCCTACGCGCACGGGCCAGAAACGAGGGACTGATGTTCTCGTCCGCGTCCCAGCCTGCGGGCGTGATGGCATCGCAGCCTGCCGCGATCACCTCGGCCAAAGCTGTCTTTCCCGATCCTCGCGACCCGATGATGGCGACAAGACCGGGATTGAGCGGGATGTCTGGCGTGGCGGCCCAGCCCGCGTGATCGATCCGAACATGAGAGATGACTTGCGACGGCGTGGCCGACTGTGGCGGCTGCTCGCCGACAAAGGCGCGCCCTTCTGGATCAATGCATGCCTGTCGGAGCGCATCAAATTCGAGCGCCCCCTTGATCCACGAAAAGCGATTGCCGAACGGCGAGGCGACGTCGTCCAACTTGTGCGCGTCGCTCCCATGCAGGCACGGCTTAAGCCCCCCGTATCGCGCGCGGATCTCGTCGGGCCCGAGATCCTTTTGTCCCAGCCAGAACTCGCGCTGCGCGGGGCTGCCGGCGAAGATCACGTGCGCGAAGCTCTCGATTTCGCGACGCAGCGTTTGGTCCGCCGCCTCGCGCACGCCCGACGTTCCGTCTGTCGCGCCACCGGCGACGGCGATCAGGATGTTCTTCTTGGCCCACCCGCTTTCGGAGAATACCTCGCGAAGCCGCTGGAAATTGACCTTGAACTGGTTGGCCCCGTAAGCCAGCGCGGCCCGCTCATCGGTGATGCTGGGATCGGCTTTCTTTCCAAGGCGGATGAGATCGGCCCGCGTGCAGTCGAAGCGATCCTGCATGACGTTGAACTGCAGGCGTGAGAGCAGGCGCCGCAGCTCCTCGAGATGCTGCGAATCCTCGGGACTCACGAACAGGTGGAGATTGACGAAACCGCCTTTGGCGGTCGCCACGTCGAGCCGCAATTCCACGTTCGGGAAAATCAGCTTCGCGCGCGGAAGCCGCCCAAGCGCCTTCTGACGCATGACCTCTTCGTAGGTGTCCGTCACATAGTAGTCGGTCACCGCGATCGCCTCGATCACAGGCGTGGCCTGCTCCAGGGCGCTCAGGTAATCGTCCCACGCCGTCGGCCCCCGGAATTGGTTGTTCATCGCCGTGCCGGGCGCATGAATATGTGGCTCCCAGCGCCGCCATTCAGATCCCCGACTCAGCATCCCCCAATACCCTTCTTATTACTCGGCGGCGTTTGTATCGCGGCTGGCGCCCTGCGGCGACTGCACGTTAACTACTTCGCCGCGGCCGCCGACCAGCGCAATCTCGATCCCTGCCAAGGCGCAGCGAGGCGCCAGGCGCTGCGCCAATCTCATCGTCCCGTCCGTTAGAGGGACAACTGCCACCTGTCGCCCTTGGGACGGCGTTGCCATGAGCATCCCGACCGTCTCGCAGAGGCCCTTGTAGAGTCGCGACACCTGACCCGGGTGCCTGGTGTTGATGATGCCGCCTTTGCATTCGGCGGAGATCAGCTGCCCGCCAATCTCCGCGACGACGTCGCCCAGCCCCGAGCGGGGATTGATGGTGATCGTCTGACCGCGAGCATTCTCGTACATGCCGCCGTAGGCCGTGGTGCCAATGGCCGAGGTCTTGCGAAACTGGCGGCGCTCCAACCAGCCAGAAAAATCGAATTGCTTGCCATGTTCGCCATCGGGGTGGATCCGAACGTGAGCGGCGCCTTCCGCCCAGAGCAGATGCATCGCATAGGCGATCATTACGGCGCCTTCATAGAGGTGGTGTTCGTGGTCGCCGATGGATTTGCCCACGCGATTGGGCGGCGGCGCCAGCGCAGTCACGAGATCCTCAAAATCCAAGGCCACCTCCCCGTTGGGCCGCGTTGGAGTTCCACGGCCGGCCCATTGACAGGCGACTATAACCGGCCATATTTGCCCGGTAAAGGAGGCCCCGTCATGTTTGCCTACAATCCCGAGAAATTCGCCTCGCTCTATGAGAGCGAACTAGGTCAGCGCATTTGGGCGTTCTTGACCGAGCCCGAGAATGTCGCCCGACTGGAAACAGCCTCGCAGCTGGGCAAACCAGCCGTCGAAGGGATCGAGGAGCACCTGCTTGAGGAATTTCGCGAAGAGGTGCTCGCCGACCGGGTCAAACAAATGGTCGGCCACATGGTCCGGCAGATCCTGGAACAGCGCGACTGGGTGTTGGATCAGACCGACGTGAAGGTTCAGTCCGTGCCGTTCAGCAAGGCGGCCCGCTATCGGCGGCCCGACTGGATCACCTTCCACGCATTCCGCAACACCAGCGACCCGCGCGACGTGGTCATCACGGACAGGCGTCAGAATGCGCCGCTCCCCACCGATGCGCGATGGGCCTACTACGCGACCTTCGCCAGTCCGTTGAAGGCGTCGGTGGCGTTCGGGGTTCGCGACATCCGCCAGCTTCGCCAGCATGTGCACGCGCATGGCTATCAGCGTATGCGCATCGAGCGGATGCTGCGGCGTGCCTGACGCTGATGATTGACCGCGCGCACATCGCTCTCAGCGACCGAGAGGAGCCGGTGCTTCTCGCTTGGCCGACGCAAGGCAATGCGGGCGGATTCATCCAATTTGAGAAGGCTGCGGATTGGCGCGCCTTCATCGAGAACCTTAGTATCGACCCACGAATCCCCGAGATCGTGCGGGCCAAGTTTGCACGCTCACAGACCCTCTATCTGCTGGGCTGGGTCGATTTCAGCGTCGTGAAGGCTGGCGAGCTCGCCGCCCTGATCGCGCTGGAGCTGGCACTGATGGATCGCTACGGCGGGCGCGTCTCCAAGAATAAGCGGAGCTTTGCGACGCTCCTCAAATACATGGTCGATGTCGACGGCCTGACGGACGCACACATTCCGATGGTCGCGCGATGCGGAGGAACGGCACTCGGCCAGCTGACCGGTGATACGCGCCCCACGCTCGCCGAGCGACGAAACGCGCTCGCGCACGGCGATCCATTCGACGGACTGCCCACGGGTGGGCTCCTCGAACTGGTCCGAGACCTCATCAACTTCGCTTACCGCCACTACATCGCCGAGGCTGAGAGCCTCGGGATCGGGCCAACGATGGCGGGCTGGCCTTAATGGCGGCGCCCCCACCGCTGACCGCCGCCGTCGAACACGTCTGGAGCATCCCGCGGCCGGGGCCTGACAACCTCCTGGCTTCGCCGAGTTTCATCGCGCTGAGCGAGCTGTGCCGAGCCGAATACGGCGGGGGCAAGCCGGTGTTCGCCCTCAGCACCGCCCTGCGCTCGCTCGGGCTGCCGTGCCATCTCCCTGCCGACAAAGCTGGGCTCAGCCTCGATCCCGAGAGCGCGGCGAATGCAATTGATGAAGCCTACAGGCGCAAGACGACGACGCGCCGACATCTGTGCCCACTCGACATGGCCGACGAGCTGCCCGCGTTGAACTTCGGCAGGGCCCGCGTTGCAGAATTCAAGGCGGAAGAACTGGCACAGCTGTTCGACGCGCCCCGTCTCGCCCGCAACTTCCACAGCCAACCTCTCGACGCGACGCGATTGGCACAATTCCGCTGGCTGGTCGTCGAGGAAGAAATCACGCTCGATCCCCGTCCCGAGGCGCGGGCTTCCCCGTTCATGTACATGACGTTCGACCGCGATTTTGGGGAGATCGATCCCCATCTCGGCCGCTTTCCGCCGGCCGTCGAAAGCGCCCTTTTCTTCCTTCTGCTCGCGCCCTGGGAACGATGGTCGACGATGCAGGAGGTTGATTGGAGAGGCTTTCGCCTGCCTTGGATCTACACGGTGGACGACGACCTGTTCATCCGGCCGTCTCCGCCGCCGAGCGCCGATAGCCTCACGCTCGAACCTTGGATCGTGCAGGGGGATTGGGGCGAAGACATCGAACTTGAGCGGCCAACCGTTCTGCCGCTCGACGACGACGCGGCAACAGGCCTGGCGCTGTTCACCGATAGCGCATGGAAGGACCTCGAAGCAGCACGGATGACCGATTTATTCGAGACACCCATCGCGCACTTCCTGGTTCGCGCGTTCCTCGCCGATGGCATGGATGAGGTCATGGCGCACATGACCGCGATCGAGGCCGCGGTCGGCCTGGAGATGGACCACAAAAAGTGGCTCCGGCCCAAGCCCGATCCGCACAAGGCGGTCTCTTCGGCCACCGACCGCGTCGCCGCACGGATCGCGGCCGCCTTGAACGACCCCGCGAGCGTTCAGGCTTATAAGGATCTCTTCGACTTGCGCAGCACCTTCGTTCACGGACGCGCCGGGCTGCAGAAAGTCTCGACCAAGCAGCGCGTCACGGCGCGCAGCTTGGCGCGAGGAGTGGCGCGGGCCTTGGTCGATCTCGCGCTTCAGGGGACGCGGCCGCGAACGGACGTCCTGAGCGATCTCCTCGCTCGTGGCGCGCAATATGTGTAGGGCTTGAGGAGACGGCCTGGTCATCAACCAGCCCTGAAACCGAGCATCTGCTTGCTAAGCCGATCAGCGGACGTGTTGCTCTCTCGTTGGAACGCTCCAGCATCGAGAGGAGATGAATTCCCCGCGGCGTTGCCTAACGATCAAATTTATGGACCCGCTCGCGGTGATGCTGGAGTCGACGTCGTTGTTCGTCAGTCAACGCAATCGGCATGGTCCAGCGGAGTTCGGACCGCGCTTGTTCACTGAGATGATGAGAGAACACCGGTTGGCCTTCGTCATCGAACGTCACCAGCGCGCGGTCGAATGCAGCATCCCATAGAGCCGAGAGAAGAAGGCCATTATGCACGTTGAGCCGCTCGGCGTCGCTTTCGCAATCTGCCCATGGAATGATGTGCGAGGCGCGTAGCAGAGCCTGGTCCGAGATTCCGGTCAGAGGACAACATCCCTGCCAGTAATCGATCAGGCGATCGCGAAAAACATCCTGGCCGATCCTCTGTACGACAAGCCGCTCGGCCTCGGTGGTCTGCGGTAAGCCGGCTACCCGGCTTTCAAACTCCTGAAGCGGTGCATCGGGCAAGCTGACACCCAGCCCGTAGGTCCGATGTAACGCCGCATAGAGTGTGCCGAGCGTGGTAAAGGCGAAGCGGGCGCGACCAGGACCGGATATGTTGGCTTCGGGCAGGTTAAGCTCCCGGATTACGCCGAGATGTTCGAGGGCCAGATACCACGGCCCCGACAGGCCCGCGGCTGTGAGGTAGATTGTACCTTTCGCCGTAGTCGAGCCGAAGGCGGCCCAACCCGCGTCTTCGCCCAGGACGCGGCGGAAGCCGTTCTGTGAGGCGGCTTTCTGACATTCCTCCCGGACGACAAAGGACTGGGGTGCTTCTATCGTCATCGGAGCTTAGACGTCCATCGCAAAAAGGCGCTGCTCAGCCGGTGTCGAGCTCATCTGGAGCCTCACATAGCGATCGCTCTGCAGCTCGGGCGGCGGAGCGGTCGTGGTGGTTACGATGTATTGGAAGCACGGCGGCCCTGCTGCTTCCTCCCATTGATGCACGAGCTTGAACAGGCCGGCGTAGAGCTGGCCGTCCAGATCGGCTTCGCGCGGACTGTCGTGAATGAGAAAGGCCGGCAGGTCCGCCTTCTCCTCGACGGCCATATGGAGTGCGGCGAGGTCGAACGCGACGATCTTAAGGGAATCCAAAGCTGCCGTTGAGACTTCGCCTCGCCCTGCAAACTCCGCATCGACCTTCAAGCCGTTGCCGTCCAGCTTGACGGCTCCCGTTACTCCCTCGGGGAGCCACGCGGCCATGATCCCTTGGTACTTTTCCTCCAAGGTTCTGATGGCTGCCCGCGCCCGTGAACGCCCGGCATCCAACTGCGCGCGAACCGCCTCTAGCGCGGCAGTCGGAGACGCCGTGGACTTGGATACCGTCTCGCTTTCGCGAAGCGATCGTACATCATCGAGCGTGCGCCTCGCACGGTAGACACGGTCCTGCACCGCCTTGGCCGCTGCCTGAGCGGCACTGCTGGCGGCCGTGGCTGTCTTTGCCTCTGCCTCAAGCGCTAGCTTTCGGGGCTCGAGCTGTTGGATCAGCGATCCAATGCGTTTCGCTTCCTGTTCCGCGGCGTTCGCCGCTGACTCCAGTTCAGCGGCTTTCCTCTGCTTTTCCGCTATTGCCGCCTTCAGTGCGGGAAGATCGCACGGTTCGAGCGAAATGCCGCAACCCTTCGCTTTTACCTCATCTATGGCAATCCTACAGACTGGGCAGACTCTAATCCCTCCTTGAGTAATATCGATCTCACCGAGATCCGCTTCTGAACGAAGATGATTGGCTGCGACACGCTTGGGCTCAATCTCCTTCTCGAAGACTTGGCGTTTCGCCACCAACTCATCACGTTCATCGTTCAGCGCTTTCAGGCGCGCGAAGATCGAACTAACGTCGGGCGACTTCGGCAGATCGGCGCTCATGGCGCCGGCCAAGGCTGCCTCGGCCAATGAGATCAATCCTTTCTGGTCTATCGTGTCGTCGAAGCCCACGTCGCCGCCGCCCCCCAACGCCAGCCTCACGGCCTTCAGGCCTTCGGCATATCGCTGCTGCTGATAGGCTTGGCGGCGGCGTTCGTCTTCGACAGCGGCCACCAATTCCCGCTCGCGGACAGCGGCAGCGCGCTCTTCTGCGTCGAGAGCGCGCAACGCCAGGCGAACCATGGTCAACTTGGCTGTCTCCCCCAGCACCTGCGCGCGGGACCGAGTCTGTGTCTGTGATGACCGCCAAGCCAGAATGTCGGCCAGGCGGCACTCCTGATCGCGTGTCAGCCAGGCTCGAAGCACATCCCAAACGTGGTCTCCGCCAACCTCTGGCGGTGTTGCTGCCGCGATTGCCGAAAAGAAGCTGGAGACGATGACGGGATCGATGGATGCTTGATCGCCATCGCAATGTCCCCGCGCGATCGCATCTTCGATAGAATTGGCCTGAACAACGAACTCCCTGCCCGACAGCGCCAGCGGTCGGATGGTGACCCAGCACACGCCGTCGATCAGAATCTCCGCCGCGACCAGGCCGGTCGGAAGGCGCGTCATGAGTCGCGATCGCTGAGCGTCCGTCCCGTAGGCGGGCTCACCCATGCACGTCCGGAGCAGCCGACAGAAGGTGGTCTTCCCACTGCCGTGCGCCAGCGCGCGGCTGCCGCTACTCGACATGTCTGGCGTCCAGATGATGTTGAGACCAGGCTTCAGCGGCACGTCGCGGATGATGGTCTGCGGATCGCGGAAGATCGCTAGACGACGCACCCAGAGCCGAGGCCCGGCCCGACCTTCCGGCGCCTGCGGCGGTTGGATCGCCGGCGTGAAAAGGTCAGCCTGAGCGGCCATTTCCGAACCTCGCCCAGATCACATTGTCTTCGGGTGCTACCGCAGCCGCGGTAAGGCTGCCGACGTCCATGCTCCGCACCGCGCGGATCGCGAAAGCGGTGCGCTGCGCTTCGGCCGAGGTGGGTTGCAGCCCCATCGCGCTGAAATGCTGTCCTCGTGTCCACGTCCCGTCGGCACGCTCCTCCAACTGACCCGAGGAGATCAGCGTCTCGAACATCGAACGCCATGCCGCGTTGACATCCGGGCGCAAACGAACCGTCCCCTGTGCAGGCTGCGCCTCGGAGCCGACAAGCCTGATCCATTGATCTCGATCGCCGGCGCCGAGCTGAGACGTCAACATCGCGGGCTCGGCCAGGCCAGCGATGACAAAAGGCAGCCGCTCGCCGTCTCTCGCAGGGTCCATCTGCCAAAGCGCGTACTGCGCCGCGTAGCGGAGACGGTCTCGGGGCTGAACGCTTGCAGGCCAAGCCCATGCGCCATTAGGCAGATCCGCGAGAGACGGCAATTCGATAGAGGCAGGAAGCGCAGGCGGCTGCTGGCTCGTTGCCATCTTCTGCCACGCCTCCAGCACGAGGCGTTCTGTCCGGTATTCGCCGTAGAGGCGGATTTCCTTCTCCTTCAGAACGCGGAAGGTCTCAGTGGGATAGTCGACACCTTTGACTTTGGCAGGGTCGAGCACGTAGCGCTGCTCTTCCTCGGTCAGTCCGTATTTTCTGGCGAGAAACACATCGAGCTCAGCCCGCAACTGAGCGCGGCGATCCTCGTTCCATGCGAAGGGCTGACCGGAATATCCCAGGTCTTCCGCCCAAGCCTTCATAGCGCGGCTGGTGTAGGTCAATTCCAGAACGCGTGGTCGGATAAAACTGAGGTCATTTCTGGAAAAGGTGGAAGGCGGTAACGCAGCGAACTGTTTTAGATAGCTGTAAGTCAGGTGTGTACCACCAATGGAAAGCCGAGCTATGAAATCGAATGTCAGGGACAGCCACATTGCCAAATGTGCTGCCGCAAGCTCAGCTCCCCCATTCAAGTAGAAGATGGGCATGGTGTGTCCAACGCCCACCTTTGGAAACACACTCGCGATCACCGTCCGCTCATCGGTTGATCGACAGATATCCCGCCATCCCATGAGCCAACGAGGTTGTTTCGCAACAATCAACATTTCCGCCAGTGTGAGCGCGTCCTTCGGTCCCTCGGCAATGAGGGTGAGGTCCGCTTCCGTCAGCGGCGTCTCACGTTGCAGTTCGGCACCGACCGCGAGCGTCTTGGGATCGAGCAGGAAGCGTTCGGTCGATGCCTTCAGCGCGCCGCGCCAATCTTGCGCTCGGCCGAGAAGGCGGAAGATGTCCGGCTCTCGGGCTGGGCGCCCATCGAGCGCAAGAAAGGCCCCAACCAGCCATGTGACGAACGCTTTGAGCGCCGTGGAACGTGCGCCTTCCTGAGCATCGGCACCTGCCTTGCGGCGGCCCGTTCCATTGTCGCCTCGAGCCTGCCTGATGGCGCTCTTCAATGCCGATGGCACGCGCGCGGCGCGCAAGATGACCTCGTCTTCAGGCACCCAATAGCGCGGTGATGGCTCGAAGCCCGGATTCTGCTTTTCGGCAAGAGTGCAGTCGCGGGCACCTTCCTCGTCGTCGCTCGCTCCGACGCCGTAGGTCGCCCAGCGATGATCGAAGTGGTGGATCATCTTGGCTTCGTAGAGCGGCACGCGGCGTTCGACCCCCGCAACCGTCTCCCGCACCCAATCCGTGGCATCGCGTTGCCAGCCTTGGGCCTCCATCTGCGCCGGTGTGCGGAAGAAACCAGAGTCGTTGGACATATCGAACATGCGCTGGAACGTGACGCCCCAGGGATTGATGTCTCCACCATTTTCCTGTGGTCGTTCCTCGATCAAGACTGGGACGCGGGCGTAAAGCTTCGCTGTCAACTCCGCATCCGCACGAGAGCGAAAGACGGGAGCAGTCTTGGTATTCGGGTTGATTGCGGCGATCTCTGCGGGAGTCAAGCGAAACCGCCGCTCCGAATTCGCAAGGTCGGTTGTATTCAATAGCGAGAATGCGAACTCAGCACCTTGCTCGGAGCGACCGATTGTTAGCAGGCAAAACGAACTCCGATCGTCGGTGGCCAGGAAGACCTTCCGAACCTCGAAGAAGCTGTACAGCGAAGCAAGGCGCGAGGAAGCCACCAACTGAGCGAAAACAATATTGCGTTGTAGAATCCGTGGCGATGCCCGTCGGGACAATCACGCCTGCTCGCCCGGTCGGCTTGGCAAGGCGCGAGAACAACTCTGCAAACAGTGCGTAAGTGTTCACATCACCTCGACCAGCAAGTGGATAACGACCTGACGATCGCGCGAATTCGCTCGCAGCCTCTGCCGTACGCTTGGCGAAGACGAAATCCCGCCACAAACGACCGTCAGCGCTGTCAGGATCAGCGTTCTCCAGGGCAATGATCAGCTTCTCACGCTCAGCCTTATTGGGCGCGCTGGCGATCACTGGCGATCGCGCGGCAAAAAATTCCTGCTCCTGAAGCTTGAATCGTTCCCAAGGCGGATTTCCGACGACGACGTCGAAGCCACCATCTCGTTCCATGATCTCGGGAAATTCGATGAACCAGTGGAAGGCGCCCACCTTCTCAGATGTCAGGGTGGCGCCCCGGCGCAGATGTTCCGCCGGCGCTTGGCCTCCCGCCGCTTGCCACACATGCTCGGTGAGCGGCATGCCGTCCGTTTCTGCGGTGCCGGCCGATTTCGGCGTGAAGAACGCCGCCATGTAGAAATTTGCCGAGATATAGATGTCGCTGGCCGTCTTCAGACGCTGCCAGTCGTCCGACTGGCGGATCGCTTCGAAGCCTCGTGCTTTCGCCTCCACGCTCGCCAGATCATCCTGCGCGAGTTCCTTCAGCTTGTGATCGCGCTCGGCCAGGATTTCGGGCGGCGACCAGTTCTTGAACAGTTGGGGATGACCCTTCGCGCGCTCGCGCTGTTCCTTGTTGAGGCGGGCATAACGACGGGAGAGTTCCTTGTCGTCGCCAGTCAGCGGCTTGTAGGCCTCATCCGGCAAACCTTGTCGCAGCATCCCGCGACCGAACACGCCAATCAGGCTGTCGCCACAGCGAATCTGCGCATCGAAGAATGCGAGGGGCCGGCCCGGCTCCAGCGCTTCGATCCAGAGCGCAACCTTCGTCAGCTCGACCGCCATAGGATTGCGGTCGACGCCATAGAGGCAGCGACACGCGACTTCGCGCAGCGCGTGGCGGAAGTCCGCAGCCGAAGGGATACCACCGGCGCGATGCCGAGCGACGCGCGTGGCGATGCGCCGCGCCGCGGCGAGCAGAAAATGACCCGACCCACAAGCTGGATCGATCACAGTGAGCCTCAGTAGCTCTTCGGCGGGCTCGGCGGCCTGGGCTTCCCGCTCGTCGAGTACCGGATCGAGCGTGGTGTCGAGCAGGAGCTGCACAAGACTGTCCGGCGTGTAGTAGGAGCCAGTGGTCTTGCGCTGGTTGCCCTTTTGCTCTGCGGCTTCCGAGGCGAAGACCAGCGTCCTGCCGTCGTCACCAAGCTGCGGCTGGAGTTCGAGCAGGGATTCGTAGACAGAGCCCAGCTCCTCCGTCTCCATGGCGCGCCAGTTCACCGGCACAATGCCGGTTCTGTCCGAGAGCCATGACAGGCGGAACAGCGCCTCCATGAAGGCGCGGTTGCGTAGGCATGCGGTTTCGAGATGGGGCAGCTTATCGGCGCTGAATAGGCCGCCGAGCGCCGGAAGCCCGAGTGCGTCTTGTCCGCGCGCAAGCGCGCGGAAGACGACTTTGACACCCTCGTAACGGTCGTGGTGCTTGTCCCAGGTTGCGGCGCGCGCCGCGTGCGCTCGAAGTGCCGTGAGGCTGTAACCCTCACCGTAGAGCTTGCGGACGTCCGGCTTTGCCGTGTCAGGGTGAAGCAGGTTCCGATCTTCCGCCACCATCAGGAAGATCAGGCGATAGACGAGGCGCAGAAGCTCGTTGAACCATTCGGTGAGATCGAGCTCGCCGGATTTCAGCCGGACAGCGAGTTCGGGGTTGGCTTCGAGGAAGCCCGAGCCAAGCACCTTGAGCGCCGTTTCGACCTGGGCCGCCAGCCGGTCACGGGCAACCTCGCCCTCGCGAGAGCCCGACTCGCGCCAGCGTTCGAGCGCGCAATCAGTGACAGGCGTGCCGGCGACGCCGAACCGAGTGCGATGAATCAGCGACCAGAGGACCGCGAAGGAGGCAGCGTCCTCACTCGTAAAGATCGCGGCCAGGTCGGCCTCGATGTAGGCCGGCCGGGTCAGCGAGGCGTTGTCTCGCATGAGGCGAAGCACAGCCCCATTGGTTACGAGGCCCCAGAGCGCGTCGTCGCTGTCGTTGAGATAGTCCTGAAGCGCGAAGGCCGGCGACCGCGAACGGTCGGTCGAAAGTGTCGCGCTGCGGCGATCGAGTTTTTCCTCGGACGCGGGCACGACCACGATGGGAACGCGACCGCCAGCGAGGAAGGAGATCACGCCACTGGCTGGGGTGAGGTCGTCGAAGCCGAAGGTTTCAGCCAAGAACGCCCGTACATAGCGTCGCGTCGCTTCGACCGAGGGGTTCTGAAGTTTCGCGAAAGCGTCGAAATGGGACTGGCCGACACGGAAGGCGGTCGAGACCTCCTCACGGATCGTCAGTCCCTTGCGGATACGGTAGTCCTCTTCCGTCTGTTCGGAGGCTTGCCGGCGATCGATGCTGGCGACCATGGCTGGGGCGACGAGATTGCCCTCCAGGGTGAGCGACGGCCAGGCCGAGATGTCGGTGACGGGCTTGCGCGCCATGGCTCAGGCCTCTCCCGGCATCAATACGAACAGGCCGATCACATCCGGCGGCAGCACGGCTTCCACGGTGACACGCGAGGCCGAGCCTGACGCAGCGCGGAGGCGAGCATGGTCCTGCATCAGTTCTTGCGAGCGCGATCGGACGAAATCAGCGATCGGCCCGTCGAGTAGGATTGGCAGATCCTCTTTCGCCTTCGCGATGAACCTATCGCGAGCGACGGGCGCCAAATCGGACGTCGCCGGCGTGTTAAGCCACTCCCGGGCGATTTCGCCGACCGCCACGATCCGGCCGCCCTGTATCGCGATCAGCGCCGCTTCCTCCGCCAGCAGCAGTCGCTCCTTGCGGGCATGGACGGTCAGCTTAAACCGGATGCGCAGGAGAGCGAGGCGGGTCACTTGCTGAACGGCCGCGGTCGGCCAGGCGCCGACCCGGCCGATGCCAAGACTCGACAGGGATTCCGGATCAAGCGAAGCCTCGACCAGCGCTTCGGCGAGGGTGGCGGTCAGGGGGTGTGTCCGGGTGAGCAGCGCCGTGCCCGACGGCGCCGGTTCAACTGTCGCCAGACGCACCGATCCTGTGAGGTCGTGCTCATTCAACCGCTCACGCAGCCCGGCGTCGAGGGCGTCGACATGAGCCAGAAGCACCGTTTTCCGGGGTTCCAGAGGCACGCCGAAACGAGCCATCGCCCGCTCGACGAAGAGCCTTGCCTCCGCGGGAGAGCCGAGGAGCGTGCGCACCTTCTCCCATTCCGGGGCGACTTCCTGCGGCTTCATCGCGTTCTGGGCGAAACGCGCGCGGGACCGCTTCTCGTTTTCGGCCGCGTCGCGCCACCGCGTCTCCATGACCTTAGCGCCATCGTCGAGGCGAAGATCGAGGGTGAGCTGGTGGGGCACGCCATGCCGCAGCATCATCGACGCCATCAGCGCGTCCGTGACCGGCCCGCGCTCCTCGGGAAGCGGTACGGTCACGCCCGTCGCCTTTCGGATCTCCTCGGCCTTGCGAAGGATGACCTCGAGCACCGCGCCGTCGATAGCGCTATCCGGCGAGAACATCATGATCGACCGGACGAGTTCAGCCGGCTGGCCGAAGCGGTCCACCCGCCCTTCACGCTGTTGATGCCTGGTCGGATTCCACGAAAGGTCGTAGTGGACGACCGCGTCGAAGAGCTGCTGAAGGTTGATGCCTTCGGACAAGCAATCGGTAGCGACGAGAATGCGCTGGACCGGCTTTTCGTCGTCGGTAGCCGCCATGTCGGCAACACGATCGCGGCGCTCGTCTGGCGTGAGAACGCCTGTGACGGCTTCGATAGTCAGCTTAGGGAAAGCCTTGCGCAAGCCATCGCGCACATGCTCGGCCGTCGCCAGATAGCGACAAAAGACGACAGGGTTGGCACCCTTCTTGATGAGAGGTGCCAAAGCATCGACCAAGGCCGCCAGCTTCGGATCGGGCTTGCCGACCAATTCCTCGGCGCGCTTCACCAGGGCAAGAAGCTCCGGATCGGCATCGAAGGTCGTGCCAGGTTCGAGATCGACCGCGTCTTCGTCGTCGCCGTCGTCGTCATAAATCTGCGGCTCGAGACGGTCGTTCTCGCTCGACATGCGGTTTCGCAGCGCGCTCACGCCTGCCGCCGGGGAAGAGCCAACGCAGCGCATCAGGGCCAGCGTGCCCCAGAAGGCCAAACGCCGCTCTCGTTGGCCCGAGCCTGCGCGCGACACGATCCCGAAACAATAGTCGAGCACGGCTTCCTGGAAGGCACGGTGAGATTCGGACAGACGATAGGCGAACTCCGTCGTCTCGTGCTTCGGGAAGGCGCGGTCTTCATCCCAATCCCCAGAGACGAGATCGATACGACGGCGCTGCACGAAGTGCCGCGCCAGGCGCTCGCGATAGCGCGTGTCCTCGAAATCCATCGAAGCGAATGACGGCTCCACAAGGGAGAGAAGACGCGCGAAAGCCTCTTCATCGCCGGAATGCGGCGTCGCGGTCAGAAGGATCATCCGTCGCTCCGGGTTCCGAGCCAGCCCGGACAGAAGCTCGAAACGTTGCTGCCGACCCTGATGCGTGCCCACGCATGCATGGGCTTCATCAACGATGACGAAATCCGGGCAGGCGCGTGCAAAACCTTCCCGGCGCTTCTCTGCCTTGATGTAGTCGAGACTGACGACCGTGAAAGGATAGGCGTCGAATAGGGTCTGAGCGAGCGGCAGGCCGCGTTCCAGCCGGCTTGCGGTACCGGACGTGACCGCGACGGCGTCGATCCCGAAGCGCGTCTTCAGCTCTCCGACCCATTGCTCCACGAGATGCGGCGGACAGAGCACCGAGAAGGCGTCCACCTCACCCCGGTCCATCAGCTCGCGCAGAATAAGACCGGCTTCGATCGTCTTGCCGATGCCGACGTCATCCGCGATCAACAGGCGCGGCGCTGACAGACGAAGCGCCATCAGCAAGGGTACGAGCTGGTAGGTCCGGGGTTCGAAGGCGAGTTGGGCGGCGGACCGAAAGGGGCCCGCACCACGCCGCAGCATCAGACGCATCGCGTCTGCAAGCAGCGCCGCCTTCGCTTGAACCGTAACCGCAGCGCTGACAGGAAGATCGAAGCGGGCAGGCTCGACTGGCAGGAGTTCGAGCACGGGATCGATGACAATCTTATCGCTCTCGCCGCCTGAAAGTGGGCGAAGCGCCAGAATACCGTCTTGAATCGACGGCAGCGCGACCCATTCGCGGCCGCGGGCCCGAACCAGATCGCCAGGGGCAAAGTCAAACGTCATGAGGACGTGCCCCCAAAGATCGTAATCATTGCCTCAGGCATGCCCGCAGCAGACATTTCGGGCAACTCGAACAGCGTCCAGCCCTTAGCGTCAGCTTCCTGGCGCGTCGCCTTCGTCAGCGGAGAGGCGCAGGCGGCGACGAAATAACTGCGCCAAGTGAAGCTCATCTCCTGACCGGAAAAGCTGATGGGGAAGCTATCGGGAGGCGGAAGCCCCTTGTCCTTGAAGACGTTCGTCCATTCGGCGCCCTCAGTCGGCGGGCTCGGTGCAACTGCGAGCACGACCTTGCCACGCGCAAGATCGATCAGCATCTGCTTTGCTTCATCGCTCGTGCGGTCGATCAGCTCGTGATCGGGCTGATTAAAATACGAGAGCAGGCAGCGATAGCAGCCGCGAACGCAAGCTTCGCCGTCGCGAGTGACCAGCAGCTTCGCGTCGCCCGCTGCGATCGCTTCATCGACCCTCTCGAAGTGCATAAGAACCAGCGCCTCTCGCGCGACCTTGCGAAGGGCCTGGGGATCCTCGACCAAGCGGCTCAGCACCCCGGCGCCCCCTTCCGTCGCTTCGTAGGCTAGGATGGCGCGACGATTATCGCGTGCAGGCAGCGGCTCGCCGAGGATCTCGCCCTCTTCCAGCTGGAAGACGACTTCGATTCCGCGCATGAGGGCATGTTGGACCGTGGGGATTGTCTCGGCTGCGTAGGCCGAAGGCTCGCTGAAGCGGAAGAGGAGCGCGTTCTTGTGGTCGCGCACAATAGGAACGATACGAACCGGCCGTGCGACATCCGGCGGCACATCGACATCTGGATCTTCGTCTTCCGACTTTGCCCAGTAACCGCTGCGCGGGTCGATATAGAAACCGAATTTGGTCTGCTGGGCGCGCCGTTTCAGTCCTTTGTTGATCCGGCTAATCTCCGCGCTGTTTGCATATTGCAGGGAGAGGATCGAAGTATCTTCGCAGCGGAAGTCGGCCTCCGTGATCTGGACTTGGCCGTCCCGTTTCGGCCAGGCAAACACGGTCTGAATTTCGAAGCCTTGCCGGACGCGCTCCTCATCATTTGCCGTGATCCGCTCTGCGGGTGCGGCTTCGACGTTGTCGATCCGGAGTGTTCTCTGCACAGGAACTTCGCCCGCCATCGGGCTATTGCAGGCATGGCAACGCTCGACCTCACCGTCGTGGCAGGCGCCGCAGTTCGAGCAGATGAAGATGTCTCTGGTGGCCAGCTCCGACCCGTCTGCGGTCCGGACCTCGGGCGGCAGCTTCGCCTTCATGACCCTGTAGGCGCGACCCTCGTGATAGATCAGGCTGCGCGGCCCGAACTCCGAGATGGCAAGGAATCGAGCGCGTTGCAGGAACGAGCCGCTTTTCCCCTCTCCAGGAATGAATGCATAGAGCGGCAGACGGGGGAAATTGTATCCCGGTAGGAAGCCTTCGGTCGCGAGATAGCGGTACGAATAGAAGTCCGACCCATTCGAAGCCTTCCCCTGCTCAAGAATCGTGATCTGGTCGCTTGCCTGCATCTGCGCAGCTTTGATTCGGCGACGATCCACGCCCGAGAGGCCGGTGATTTCCGAGCGGGCGTTGGCCTCCATCAGTTGCGTCCGAGCCGAGTTATACAGTTCTCGCCAGCGATCGAACGCGCGATCGAACTCCTGCGGTGCTCGCTGTGCGACTGTGGTGACGAAATCATCCGGATCGCTCATCCAGACCGGCTTGCGGCCATCTACAGAAGCGAGAATCTGATCGAGAACGCGCTTCATGGGCGGATGCGCCACAATCGCCAGCTCAGGCCGGTCAATGACATCGTGGATTTCTTGCTTCAGCGGATAGCCCGTTTGAGTCAGGTCGAGGACCTCCGGAATGTCAGGGGACAGTGCGAGCTTCGTTTCGGCGAGCCAGACAGCATGCAGGTGCGAGCGCACGAGCTCTTCATTGGTGATGTCAAGCGCCGGAGGCCGGACGACACCAGCCACCATCTCGTTGCGCCGTTCAAAGAAGTATTGATCGTGCGGTGATTGAGCGGCGCAATAAGTGACGATGACGGCAGCCTGTCCGGAACGACCTGCACGACCGGCGCGCTGCGCATAGTTCGCCGGCGTCGGCGGCACATTTCTCAGATACACTGCATTGAGCGCGGAAATATCGACGCCAAGCTCCATGGTCGGCGAACAGAACAAGGCGGGTAGAAATTGTTCTGACTCGCCAGCCGATTTTAGATCGGCGGCATTCTTCGTGAGACTTTCCCGGTCCTCCTTTTCGAATCTGAAGCGCCACTCTCGCCATTCGCGTTGTCTTTGGGATACTTGCGCGGTGTGCTCACGGCCTTCGAGGCCCCAAAAACTGCTGCGGCCGAGTTTCAAATCAGCCGCGATCTCATTGTACAGGTCGTGAAAGTAGCGATTGCCCTGAGCCTCACCGGTGAGGATGGCTTCGCCAGGAACGATACGAACCGCAGAAGGTGACAGCCGCCATCCCTGCAGGTCCGCCTCTATGTCGACACGCGACACCAAACCCTCGCGAGCCAACAGTTCCATTAGCCCCGTCATCACGGCCAGGTAGTCTGCCTTGCCGAGCTTTGTCCCGAATACGCTTTTGCGATTGATAAGCCGGCCGATCCGGGAATTGTGTCCGGCTCGGATAATCGTCTGCTCTTCCCGCAGGCTCACCCTATCCTTGCCGGGCGCTTGCAGAAACAATGTCGTGCGGCTCCTTGGTGTTTCCTTCGCGTCGATGGCCCATGGGGTGCGCAGGAGATTCCGGGACTTTTGCGCAACGGCGTCGAGGACGGTGAGATCAAGCGCCTCGGTTCCGACGGCTAAGCCGTCGAGCATTGCGCCGAGGAGCAGCTTCAGCATTGTCTTGCGCGCGGGCACGCCTAGCGTACCGAATTCGGGTAAGATGGCGGAGAGACGATCCGTATCCTCCGCAATATCGTCGAGCCCGACGAATGCGACATCGATGAGCTTAAGTACGGAGAGGCTCGGGTTCGTATAGCGCCAGCCACGGCGCAGGTCCGTCCAAAGTCTATGCGCAAGAACCTTTGCCAGCGAGCGTTGCGCGTCCTCGCGAACTACGGCTCCCGCCTCGGGGTCCGACATCCAATGGATGCGCGCCTCCTTGTTGGCCGCAGTAAACCCGAGTGCCTTAACTATTCGAAGGCCGAATTCGTCCTCGCCGATGCCGTCATCGCCGGCGTCTAGAACAGCCCGTAGGATCGCGCCGCGTAGAAGACTGACAAACAGGAAATCGTTGAAGTGACCGGCCTGAAGGGCAGCGTCCTGTCGGTTATCGGTGAAGCCGAGCAACTTCCTTTTCTCTTTGGGGACGCTACTGTTGCTCCAGTTCATCCATTCCAAAGCTGTTGACACGAGCAGTGTCGTGGCCGAGCTACGGCCTTCACCGGACAGTCCAGCGAGCTTAGTCCGCTCCCGCATGTTCGGATTCGGTTGGTCCAGACAACACGGGCAAAAGCCGAACTTCCCCGGAACGAACCAGAAGCCTTTGCCGGACGGCTTGTAGCGCCCATTCGGAGCGACATTGAGTAGTTCGGGCACTCTTCGCTTGCGGTTCGCTCTCAGGCGCTCGATGCCGTTCCGGTCCTCTCTCCAATCCTCGGGATACGTTTCGATTTCGCCCGTGAACGCGTACTCGGGATCGCCATCCCCAGCGGGCACCAGATAGCCCGCAGTATCCGCGTCTTGGTCGTCGAGCGGTGCATCATCGATGTTCCGCGGCACGAAAAGCATGCCGTCCGCGTCCTCTGTCTTCGTGACGACGTGGGCCTCATGACCGCATTCGCGGCAGAAACGTGTCGGATAGAGACGATTGCCTGGCGCACTGGGATCTTCGAGTTGGCCTTCGAACAAGACATTTCTAGGCTGGTTGGTCAGCGTGGTGAAAACCTCGCCCGCGCCGGAAATAAATTGGTGGAGTTTGAATGCCAGAAATGCAGCGGTACCCGACCCACCCCGCTCCGTTTCCGGAAGACTGACTCTGGTCAGGAACGTCTCCAAACCGCTTCGACAGGTTTCTACGTCGACGCCGCTATCCTTCGACAGCAGCTCGACGGCGCGTTCAAAAGGGATCGGCTTCTTGCGCTTGAGTTCCTGCGCGTCCTCCAGGCCAATCGCTAGCTCGGTCCACACTGCCAGCGGGTGTTCCTTCAAAGCTTCGTCTGTCAAACCGTCCGGAAGGGCGGATCTCAGGACAGACGCAAGCTTCGGCCGCACGTCGTCGAGTTTGAGCAGATCGTCAGTCGCCCGTCGAAGCGACTCGTCGATGACGGATTCCGGCCCGATGGATGTGCCGAAAAGGCGCGACGCAACGTCCGATACAGCCTGCGCCCGGTTGGCATCGGATCCTTCGCTCGCCATAGTGGCCGAAGTTCCGATGCAGATCGGCGCCTTGTCCGGCGTGCAGCGATTGCGAAGCCTACGAACGAGAATGGCGACGTCAGCACCCTGGCGACCGCGATAGGTATGCAGTTCGTCGAGAACGATGAAGTCCAGACCGTTTGCGTTCTCTATGACCTTGGTGTCGAGGCTGTCCTGCCGTGTAAGAAGCAGTTCAGCCATCATAAAGTTGGTCAGCAGGATGTCCGGCGGATCATCAGCAATCCGTTGCCTGTCCTCTTGGCTTTCCTGGCCAGTATAGCGCCGCACAATCGGCTTGATGTCATTGGGCAGGCCCGACTGAGAGATAAACCTTTCGATCTCCTTGATCTGGCTATTGGCCAGTGCGTTCATCGGGTAGACGATAACGGCGCTGGTCCTGCGCGGCTTTCCGGCCTTCCGTGCACGGACGATGGCGTCGACGACCGGCACAAAGAAACAGAGGGACTTGCCCGAGCCCGTCCCAGTTGTGACCACAAAACTCTGGCCAGCGCGGGCCTTTGCGATCGATTGCGCCTGGTGCCGGTGAAATCGCAGGGGCACCGCTCCAAACCGGAATATTCTCCCGGTCGCTTCGTCAAGATCGCCAGATGCGACGAGAGCATCGACTGTCGGGCCTTTGAGATATTGAGGATTGAGGGACAGAAGTGCGTCTGGCCAGAACCGTCCAGCGTCATATTGGCGATTGATCTCGGTCTTCAGGTCATCAGATCTAATCGTGCTGAACGACCGCGAGAAGCGGGCATAGGAATCGATAAGACGATGGTCGAATTCGAACGCCTTCATAGCCTCCCCCGAACGCCCTTCTCTTTGACCACGATTTTGTTCTACTCGCGGAAGTTGCTCAACTGAACAGTTGTCGTATATCCACCATTGGTCGAAACAGCTTCATCGGCTGATCCGGAAATGGCAGGAAGCTCTCCCGCTCGTAGAACCGGCGGGCATTGTCGTCTTTTGCGTCGACGATCACTGCGAATGCGGCGATCTCGCTCCGGCTCGCTCGAAACAGCGCGTCTGCCAGCAAATATCGCCCATACCCCTTTCCCTGGTACTGCCGGTCGACCGCCAGTCGGCCCAGTAGCGTTGCTGGCACCAGCGGATACTTCGGCAGCTTCCGGACCGTTTGCTCAGGCAGCTCTGCGAGGTGCAGGGAAGTGGACGAAAGCGTGTAGTAGCCCCCGACCGTTCCGTCCGGCAGCACCAGGACGAAAGGCGCCGCCATATTCTTCCGTGCGTCCTGGCCGGCTTGCGTCCGAAAATATTTGTCGAGCGCTTCTACGCCGCTGTCGAACCTCGATCGATCATGCCCGGTCGCCAGCGCCTCGATGCGAAGCTTTTCATCCCCCCCCGGTGGCACGCGCTAGACGCCAGCGCGCGCGCGATACCGTCGTACCGTGTCGTGTAAGCGATCATTGACCGGCTGCTGTTTCATCAGGGCGTCCACGAACGCCTCGCTATCGCGGACAGACAGCGCGAGCTGGCTATGCTCCTCAATCGCGCGCCGTGCTGCGTCCTGCACGCTGGTCAGCACGAAATCCGTCACGCTCCTGCCCTGCAGGGCAGCAGCCCGCTCGATAAGGTTCTTCTGCTCCGCCGTGACGCGCGTCTCCAGACGCTCGGCCCGCGTGCGCGTGCTAGTCGGTTTGGAAGCGGTGTTTCGCATGGCTTACCTCTGGACGAAATGTACGGCCAATGGCCGGTTTCTTCAAGAGCGCCGAATCGACCCTTGACTCCCGAAGCCCACCAGGAGAACAAATAAAGAACATGCCCGTTTATCGTGCCCGAGGAGGACACCTTACGCTGTGCGGCCCCCGTCCGCCCTTGAGTCTTTGCGCGTCCAGGTCCGACAGATCGAAGGTCGGCACCGCCGCGCTATCACCGTGCTCCCCTTTGGGGTCGCGCTGGTGGACTCACGCCTTCCGAACGGTGGGCTCCCCTGCGGTGCGCTCCATGAGGTGGCTGGCGGTGGCAATGGCGCTGTAGACGGCGCAACCGCGACGCTCTTCGCTGCCGGCATCGCGGCCCGCACCCGCGGCAAGGTGCTCTGGTGCATCACTCGCCCGGACCTCTTCGCGCCGGCTCTGTCCCAGGCTGGCCTGAAATCCGACCGCGTCATCTATCTCGAAGGCGGCGACGACAAGACAGTCCTGGCCTGTTTCGAGGAGGGCCTTCGCCATGGCGGCCTCGGCGCCGTGGTCGCGGAAATCGCAAGACTGAACATGCCGGTCTCGCGACGCCTCCAGCTCGCCGCCGAGGGATCGGGCACGATCGGCATCGCGCTACGCCGCTGGCGCCGTCAAACCGAGGCCTCCGATTTCGGTCAGCCGACCGCCGCCACCACCCGGTGGCGCGTTTCAGCGCTCCCCTCGACCCCGCTCCCCGTGCCGGGCGTCGGCCGACCTCGCTGGCTGGTGGAGCTGATCCGTTGCCGCGCCGGCGAGAGCGCGGACTTTGAACTGGAGGCGTGCGATGACACGGGTCATCTCCGTCTTCCTGCCGACCCTGTCCACCGACCGGGTCAGGCGGAAGACGCCCGACGCAGCGCCTTCGGCTGACACCCCGCTGATCCTGGTCGGCCGGGACGGAAGTAGGCGCGTGGTGCTGGCGGCGGACGCCGCCGCTCAGGCCGCCGGACTTCGCGTCGGGATGCCCGCGACCAAGGCCCAAGCGCTCGTGCCAGGCCTGGTCATCCAGGACGCCGATCCGGCGGCCGATGCCGAAGCGCTGGAGCGGCTGGCGCTTTGGATGCTGCAGCGCTTCGCGCCGATCGTCGCCGCCGACCCGCCTTACGGCATCGTCATTGATTCAAGCGGCGCCGATCACCTCCATGGCGGAGAAGCGGCGATGCTCGCAACCATGGTCGAAAAACTCGCCAGCGTCGGCTTGCGCGCCCGCGCCGCCATCGCAGACACCTGGGGTGCGGCCCATGCCTTGGCGCGCTTCAGTGGCCGAGCAAGCTTCGTGTCCGCGCCCGGCAAAGCCGCGGACGATCTCGCGGTCCTGCCGATTGCCGCTCTGCGACTTCCGCCGCCGCAGGTCGAGAGCCTCCGGGTGCTCGGCTTCGACCAGATCGGCGAGTTGCTCGCCCAGCCGCGCGCGCCGCTGGCGCTGCGCTTCGGCGCCGAGCTCGGCCGGCGCCTTGACCAGGCGACTGAGCGGATCGCCGAACCGATCGAACCTGTTCGGCCCGAGACCATCATCGAAGCGCGCCGCGCCTTCGCCGAGCCGATCGGCGCAGCGGAGACCATCGCGCGCTACATCGGCAAGCTCGCCACGCAACTTTGCGACGGCCTCGAGCAGAAGGGCGTCGGCGCACGCCAACTCGACCTCATCTGCCAGCGCGTCGACAACCGCGCGCAAGCCGTCCGGGTCGGAACTGGCCTGCCGCTTCGCGATGCCAAGCGGATGACCCGGCTTCTTAGCGACAAGATCGAGACCATCGATCCGGGCTTCGGGATCGAGATCATGACATTGACGGCTGTCGTGACAGAGCCGCTCGCACCGAAGCAGGCGACCACCGATCTGGTCGACGAAGCGGGGCCGGACGTCTCTGGTCTGATCGACCTCCTCGCCAATCGCGTCGGCGAAAAGAATGTCTACCGTATCGCGCCTGTCGCCAGCGACGTGCCGGAGCGCGCAATTCGTCATATCTCGGCGCTCGCGCCGGAGACCGGCGCGGAATGGCCTGGCCATTGGCCGCGCCCTTCACGCCTGCTTGCTCGTCCCGAACCGATCGAGACCGTCGCCCTGCTGCCGGACCATCCGCCGGCCTCCTTCACCTGGCGCGGCGTGCGTCGGCGCGTGACGCGCGCCGACGGCCCCGAACGCGTGTTCGGCGAATGGTGGAAGCGGGATCCGGAGCTCCAGGCCGTGCGCGATTACTTCCGCATCGAGGACGATGCTGGCGAGCGCTATTGGGTCTTCCGTGCCGGCGACGGCGAGGACCCGTTGACCGGCTCACAGCGCTGGTTTCTTCATGGGATATTCGGATGACCGGGCCGCGCTACGCCGAGCTGCAGGTCACCTCGCATTTCAGTTTCCTGCGAGGCGCATCGTCCTGCGAAGAGCTATTCGCCACGGCTGCGATCCTGGGGATCGAAGCACTTGCCGTCATCGACCGCAATTCCCTGGCCGGTATCGTGCGCGCGCACGAGGCTGCCAAGACCACGGGCGTGCGGCTGGTGGTCGGCTGCCGCCTCGATCTCAGCGAGGGCATGTCGGTGCTGGTCTATCCGACCGATCGGGCCGCTTATTCCAGACTGTGCCGGCTCTTGTCTCTCGGCAAGAAGCGCGCCGGCAAAGCGCGCTGTGATCTCGCCTGGACAGACCTAATCGCCTACAGCGAAGGCCTGATAGCGATCCTTGTGCCTGATGAAGCGGACGAGGAGTGCGCGCTGCGACTGCGGCGGCTCCGCGACGGCTTCGGCGACCGCGCCTATATGGCACTCACTTTGCGGCGTCGACCAAACGATCAGCTTCGTCTTCATGACCTGTCGAACCTCGCCACGTCGATGCGTGTGCCGACTGTCGTCACCAACGACGTGCTGTTCCATGAGCCTGGCCGTCGCATCCTGCAGGATGTCGTCACCTGTATCCGCCACAACGTCACGATCGACGAGCTGGGCGATCGCCGGGAGCGGCATGCCGACCGCTATCTGAAGCCGCCCGATGAGATGCACCGGCTGTTCACGCGCTACCCCGATGCGCTGGCGCGGACGCTTGAAATCGTCGAGCGATGCCACTTCTCGCTCGACGAGCTGGCCTACCAATATCCGGAGGAGCGCGCCGACCCCACGCTTACGCCACAGGAGACGCTGGAAAAGCTGACCTGGGAGGGCGCGGCGTGGCGCTATCCGGAGGGCCTGCCGGACGAAGTCGCCGAGGGTCTCCGTCACGAGCTGCGACTGATCGAGAAGCTGAAATACGCGCCGTACTTCCTGACCGTCCATTCGATCGTCCGCTTCGCCCGCTCGAAGGACATCCTGTGCCAGGGCCGCGGCAGCGCCGCGAACTCTGCCGTCTGCTACGTCCTTGGGATCACCTCGATTGACCCGGCCAGAAACGACCTCCTGTTCGAGCGCTTCGTGAGCGAAGAGCGGCGCGAGCCGCCGGACATCGATGTCGATTTCGAGCATGAGCGGCGCGAGATCGTCATGCAGTGGATCTTCGAGCAATACGGGCGCGATCACGCCGCGCTGTGCTCGACCGTCATCCGCTATCGCACCAAGGGCGCGATCCGTGATGTCGGCAAGGCGCTCGGCCTGACCGAGGACCTCATCAAGATGCTGTCATCGCAGGTCTGGGGCTGGTCGGAGGATGGCGTCGAGAACAAGCACGTCGAGGCGCTGAACCTCAACCTGTCCGACCGGCGCCTGCGCTTGGCGCTCGATCTCGCGCGCCAGCTCATGGGCGCGCCGCGCCATTTGAGCCAGCATCCCGGCGGCTTCGTCCTGACCAACGATCGGCTCGACGACCTCGTGCCGATCGAGCCGGCCGCGATGATCGATCGCCAGGTGATCGAGTGGGATAAGGACGATATCGACGCGCTCAAGTTCATGAAGGTCGATGTGCTCGCCCTCGGCATGCTCAGCTGCATGAAGAAGGCCTTCGACCTGTTGGCCGAGCACAAGGGCGTCAATGTCGATTTGGCGACCATCCCGGCAGAGGATCCGCGCACCTATGCGATGATCCGCAAGGCCGACACGCTCGGCACCTTCCAGATCGAATCCCGCGCGCAGATGTCGATGCTTCCGCGCATCAAGCCGCGGACCTTCTACGACTTGGTGGTGGAGGTGGCGATCGTGCGGCCGGGCCCAATCCAGGGCGACATGGTGCACCCCTATCTGCGCCGGCGCGAAGGCGTGGAGCCTGTCGTCTATCCCAAGCCCGAACTGGAACAGGTGCTCGGCAAGACGCTCGGCGTGCCGCTCTTTCAAGAGCAGGCCATGCGCGTCGCGATCGTCTGCGCCGGCTTTACGCCGGGCGAGGCCGACCAGCTCCGCAAGAGCATGGCAACCTTCAAGTTCACCGGCGGCGTCTCCGGATTTCGCGACAAGCTGATCGCCGGCATGGTCGCCAACGGCTATGAGCAGGAATTCGCGGAGCAGACCTTCAAGCAGCTCGAAGGCTTCGGGTCTTATGGATTCCCGGAAAGCCACGCAGCGTCTTTCGCGCTGATCGCCTACGCGAGCAGCTGGGTGAAATGCTGGCACCCCGATGTGTTCTGCGCGGCGCTGCTGAACGCGCAGCCCATGGGCTTCTACGCGCCGGCGCAGATCGTGCGCGACGCCCAAGGGCATGGGGTCGAAATCCGGCCGGTTTGCGTCAATGCCTCGCGCTGGGACTGCACCCTTGAGCCGACGGACGACGACGGCCGCTTCGCCGTGCGGCTCGGCATGCGGATGGTGAAGGGCTTGGCCAACGCCCATGGCGCCACGATTGCTGCGGCCCGCGCCGACCAGCCATTCCGATGCGTCGATGATCTATGGCGGCGCGCCGGCGTGCCGTCGGCCTCGCTCGTGCAGCTCGCCGAGGCCGACGCCTTTCGGCCAGCCCTCGGCCTCGCCAGGCGCGAGGCGCTCTGGGCGATCAAGGCGCTGCGGGACGTGCCGCTGCCGCTCTTCGCGGCCGCCACCGCGCGCGATGACGAGCCCGTGGCCGACATCGATGAGCCGGTGGTCGCGCTGAAGCCGATGACGGCCGGGAGCGAGGTGGTTGAGGATTACGGCCATGTCGGTCTTACTCTGCGCCGCCATCCCGTCGCCTTCCTGCGAAGTGACCTCGCGGCGCGCCGGATCATCACCTGCACCGAGGCTATGGAAGCCCGCGACGGGCGCTGGCTCGAGGCGGCCGGGCTCGTGCTGGTCCGTCAGCGGCCAGGCAGCGCCAAGGGCGTCCTGTTCATCACGCTCGAAGATGAAACAGGCATCGCGAACCTCGTGGTCTGGCCGCAGACCTTCGAGAAGTTCCGCCGCGTCGTGATGGGAGCCAGCATGCTCGCCGTGCGCGGGCGCATTCAACGCGAGGGCGAAGTCGTTCACCTGGTCGCCTATCAGCTCGCGGACCTTTCGGCCGACCTCGCCACGGTTGGAAGCCGCGACGCGGCATTCCCACTTCCGCACGGCCACGGCGACCAGGTCAAGGCAGGCGGCGGGCCCGATCCGCGGGAGCTCCCGCCCAAGGGGTTGCGCACCCGCGACATCTACACGCCCGACCTGCATATCGACACGATCAAGGTCAAGACGCGGAACTTCCACTAACGCTGGCGACCTGAATCGGCGACTCGGTGGGAGAAAACTGGCCGCTCAACGCTTATTGTCAGACGAGCGCCACCACACCTGCCGGGAGCTTCACCATGACGGAAATCAAGCTGTCGGCTACGCCCAAGGGCAATGGCTATCAGGCGACCGTGAGCTTTCCGGACGGCGTCACGATGAGCTCGGCGGAGACCTATCCCACGATCGCGGAAGCGATCGCTGCCGCCGCGACGAAGCTGCTCGGCATGACCGACCGGCTGGAAGCGCTCGATCAACTCGACACGCCTGCGGCAAACGAGAAGACCTGAATGGCGAGACGCCCCAAGAAATCGAGCAGGTCGACCGGCGGCCATCCTCCAACGTGGATCGAGCCGCAGCTGACGCGGCTGGTGAACGAACCACCAGACGGTCCCGAATGGCTCCACGAGATCAAGTATGACGGCTATCGCATGCACGCCCGCATCGACGGCAGCGACATACGGCTGCTCACTCGCACCGGCCTCGACTGGAGCAACCGCTATCAGGCGACCATCGTCGCCCTCCGCGCCTTGAAGGTTGAGAACGCCTATCTCGATGGCGAGCTGTGCGCGGTCCGCCCCGACGGTGTGACGTCCTTCAGCCGGCTGCAAGCCGCGACGGACGAGGGGCGCACCGGCGATCTTGTCTTCTTCGCATTCGACCTTCTTTTCCTGAATGGCCAAGGCACCGCGGGCTTGCCGCTCCTCGAGCGCAAGGAACGGCTGGAGGGTCTCTTCAAATCCGAGATGCCGGGCCTGCGCTTCAGCGGGCACGTTATCGGCAGCGGACCCCAATTTCGCGAACATGCCTGCAAGCTCAATCTCGAAGGCGCCGTCTCCAAGCGGATCGACCGGCCCTATGCGCCAGGCGATCGCGGTCTCTGGGTGAAGTCGAAGTGTCTTTACCGCGAGGAATTCGTAGTCGTCGGCTGGACGGACCCCCACCGGCAGCCGGCCGCACATCGGTTCGCTGCTTCTCGGCTATTATACGGAGGACGGCAGGCTGCGATACGCCGGCCGGGTCGGAACGGGGATCACCGTTGCGGAGCTCAAACGTCTGGGCGGCCGTCTGGCCCCGCTGAAGACGGCGCGCATGCCGCTCAGCGTTCCGCCGCCGCGCGCAAGCCGCTTCGGATCACCGCTCGAATTGTCGCGCGTGCATTGGGTGAGTCCTGAACTCGTTGTCGAAGTCACCTACCTGACCTGGACCGAGGACAATCTGCTGCGGCAGGTGTCCTACCAAGGCGAGCGGCAGGACAAGCCGGCGCGGCAGGTGGTTCGCGCCGCACCGCATCCTTGAGATGCCGTCTCGCTTCGCCGAAGCAGCCGCCCGCCACGTCGCCCAGCCCATTCGAGCACGAGATACAGTACGATCAGCGCAGCCGACACGCCCGAGATCACCCAGAGTGAAGGGCGGATCAAACGCCATCACGCCGGCCATCACCCCAACATGCGCTGCCGGCCCGAGCAACAAGGCGTCGCGCCACCTCATTCGACCGTCTCCGGTCCCGGCCTGTCGTCGGCGGGCGTAGGCGTAGCGGTATTCCCCAGACCGTCGAAGAAATAGGAGACCGGCGTTTCCAGCGTGCGGGAAATGTCAAAGAGCCTCGAGGCGCTGATCCGCTGGTCGCCGCGTTCGTACTGCCGGATTTGACGGAAGGCCAGTCCGCTGGCGGAGCCCAAGCGCTGTGGGCTGATGCCAAGCGTCTCGCGCCGCAGGCACACGCGCATTCAGACGTCGACATCCACCCAGTTCGGTTCGTCGGGCGGCTGCCGCATATGTCGTTCCCCTAAACCCGGATGAATGTCGAGCATTCCAAGGGCCAACATCCTCCAAAACGTCGGCAGTTGGAGCGGGCAATCCGTTGGCTCGCACTTTGCCGCCGCAGTGCATTGATCCCGCCTCGATCATCAGATACTTCACACGTGAAGTTCAATTTGGGATGAGTTATGTTGGTCAGGCAAATCCATCGCGGCGGCGCCGCCGTGCTCGGCCTATTCATCGTGACACATCTCGCGGTGCACCTGACGGCACTATGGGGCCCCAACGCGCACATCGCCGCACTCGACGCCGTGCAATGGATCTATCGCAATCCCGTCGGCGAGGCCGTGCTGATCCTCGCCATCCTGCTGCAGATCTGGACTGGTTTTCGCCGGTTCCGCTTCTCGGGTCAGTCACGCTTGCGCAAGGTACAGGCGATCAGCGGCGCCTACTTGGCCTATTTCCTGCTCGTCCATGCCGGTGCCGCGCTCGCCACGCGCGGCATCTTCCACGTCGACACCAATTTCTATTGGGCAGCGGGCTCGCTCCACTATGACCCCATCCGCTGGGGATTTGCGCTTTATTACGCCGCGGCGATCGTGGCGGTGTTCGTGCATTTGGGTGTCGCCGCACGGTTCCGTTGGCCTGACGTGCCGAGGCCCGCGATCAGGACAATTCCGATCGCCGGGGCTGTTCTCGCTGCCGCGATTCTTCCCGCCTTCTGGGGCGCCTATTATACGATCTCGATCCCGCCAGCGACGCAGACCTATTTCAGGAGCGTGTTTGGTTTCCTCGGGGTCAAGCCGTAGCGAGGACGCCTTGCATACGATCGAACTCTCCAAGCGGCATGGCCGCCTGTTCCATATGCTTCAGCTGGCCGCCCACCGTCTCCGCAAAGTGGCTGATCGCAAGGTGATGGCGGTCAGCGATCTGACCGCCACCCAGGCCACCATCCTCCACATCATCGCCACACGCGAGGCGATCATGCAGAAACAGATCGCGAAACTGCTCGGCCAGAATGAGTCGGCTGTCGCCGGCATGGTGACGCGGCTCCTGTCTCTCGGCCTCATCGATCGCTGCCGGCGCCAGGAAGACGCGCGCGCCTCGATGCTCCGACTGACCGAGGCCGGGCGAATCCAGCTCGCGGCCACTAAGCCGGCGTTCGACGAGCTGGACGGGATGCTGGACGGCACGCTCACTTTTGACGAGCTCGACCAACTGAGCTTACTCCTGGAGCGGGTCGTCACGGATCTCTCCGTTAACGACAGTCTCTCCGCCCGCCAACGACGCGCCCGCACCTAACTCACCCGACCTGCTCGACGTCGAGCGCGCCTGCAGGGAGCGCTTTGATCAGCGATTTCGCGGAGACGGATGGATCCAGCCAGGCCGCCCAGTCCTTGCGATCCAGGATCACGATCTGCCGATCATGATAGGGCGCGATGTCGGGGCCTGGCTCCATCGTCAGCATCGTGAAAGCTTCACCGACATCCTTGCTGGCGCGCCAGATCCCGGCGATGCAAAACCAAGGCTCGCCCTCCTTGGTGAACAGCCACTTGTCCTTCCGCTTCTTCTTTTTGTCGGCGGGATCGGTGAACTCGTAAAAGCCGTCCGCGATGATCAGGCAGCGGCCCGTGGTGAACTCCCGCCCATCGGAGCGAAAATTGTAGACCGGCCTGCCTTTCGGTCCGGGCCAGCTCCAGCGCCGCTGCACGAGATCGCCAGCGCCCGGCTCGCCCTCAACCGTCCGCACGATCGGCGCGGTGTCGGTGATCTTGATATCCTGTCGCGCCTGGATGTTGGGCGCGCCCTCGGAGAAACGGATCTTGATCTTCAGGTCCGCGAAGTCTTCGAAGATCTTCGACGTCTCCACCTCCAGCCGATAGTCGTTGCACATGAGGGTCTCCGTCTCGCGGCGTCAGTTGCGGGAAGCCATCGTTCCTATTATGTTCACGGCCATGAGGGCAACCCCGTTCGATCTCGACGCCCCGCTCGGCCAGCGCCGCGCCATCATACGGCGCGAGGGTGTTGGCGTGGAGATGGTGGAGCTCGCCTGGGGCCTCAAAGGCCGCGAGGGCGAAACGCGGCCGTTCACGGTGGTGCGCTCGGAAGGGCGCAGATTTCCGACTCACCGCTGCCTCGTGCCCGCGTCAGAGTTCCGTTTCCGCAGCCGCGGCCAGACCTACAGCTTCTCGCTCGCCGATGGCGACTGGTTCTACTTCGCGGGCATATGGCGGCCGGCGAAGCTCGACTGGCCGGAGGCCTATGGCATTCTGACCGTGGCCGCGAACGATGACGTCGCGCCCTACCACGACCGGCAGATGGCGGTGCTGACTCGCGCGCAGCGAATGGATTGGCTCGACGCAACCATGCCTGAGGAGGCTCTTTTGCGTCCGCTTCCCCACGGCTCCTTCCGCGTGCGAGAAATCGAGCCGCACGATAGCCGCCAGCACGCTCTAGCGATGTAGTATGGACGGTGCGCTCGTGAGTACGACCGTTCGCTCAACAGCCGGTCGGCGCCTTGCCACCCGAGTAGTTCGGGGGCAACGGCAATCCAATCGTGGTCGAGAGAGCCATGTCTGCGTTGCAGAACGATCCCCGGGCAGGGATGCGTCTGACGAGGTGGAATACGTCTGGCGTTGTCCCCGCCGCCACTCCCGGCCTCTCCAGCTTGTAGATTCTGATTTCCGCGGGCGCATGGTCGGCCAGCACACCACTGCGTGCCTCGCCGAGGTCGGCGCGGATCAAGAGCGTCGCCGACACTCCATCTAGCCTGCCTCGCGCAAACCGTATTGTCCCGAGGGTACGTTCCCCGTCAAAGGGGGATGCGACTGCGGTGTCCTCCAGGCCATTCTTGTTGCCATCGAGCGCCACCACTCCGCTCTTGTTTTCGGACCCGCAACAGCCGGCGGGCAAAGGAAGGAGGACGAGATACACGTAGTGGCCGTGGGCATTGCCGTTGTCTCGCCACGCTCGAACGATGGTGGCGGAGCGTCCATCAGAGGCAAATTTTGGAACGACGTTGATCCCGTCGTGAATTGGGATCGTCCTGATATCGGTGAGCCCCGGAGATTCAGCTTTCGCAAGCCCAACCGCAAAAAGCAAAAGAACCGAGGAAAGAACTAAACGCATCGGTCGGTCTCCTGCCACTTCACCTGAGGCTAATCCGTTTCGATGATTGCCGCCAATGTCAGGATCGCGCCCGAAGATCAATGTCTGGCAGCTCAACACTAGGACCCTGAAAGCACTGCTCGGCAACGCTGAGACGCTCGGGGGGGTGAATGCCTTCCCCCTGGCCGGCGCCACCGTCGCCGGCACACCCCCTTCTGCGGGGAGACCCCGCAACGCCCCCTTAGAGTGAGAGTGCAGACCGGGATTGCCGTGACGGGTTGAGGACTGGAGGAGAGGCCTCCGGCGCCCGTCGCGGAGATCCGCGATGTCTAGAAAGACCGTTTTAGCGCGCCCCGGCCAAGACCGGGCGAGCCTCTATGACGATATCACCAGCAAGATCATCGCCGAGCTGGAAGCCGGCCGGCTGCCATGGGTTCAACCCTGGGGCACGTCCGCGGCAAAGGCGCCGCTCTCGATGCCGCGAAACGCGGCCACGGACCGACAATATTCAGGGATCAACGTCCTGATCCTCTGGGGCGCGGTCATCGAGCACGGTTTTACGACTCAGAGCTGGCTCACATTCCGCCAGGCGCTCGGTCTTGGCGGCAACGTGCGTAAGGGTGAGCGCGGCACGACTGTCGTCTATGCCGACCGCTTCATACCCGACGATGAAAAACGCCGCGCACGTGAGACCGGCGAGGATGCAGCTACAATCCCCTTCCTGAAGCGTTTCACGGTGTTCAACGCCGCACAGTGCGAAAACCTGCCCGACGAGGTCTCAGCAGTAGCCCCGCCGCCACTGCCAGGTCTGATCGAACCTCGAGTCGAGGCGCTGATCAAAGCGAGCGGCGTCGACTTCCGCATCGGCGGCAACCGCGCCTTCTACGCGCCAGGGCCGGACTTTGTGATGGTCCCGCCGCCCCAGGCCTATTTCGAGCCCATCAACTGGCACCGCACGGCGCTGCATGAACTGGGGCATGCCAGCGGCCATTCCTCTCGTATCGGGCGCGACCTGACCGGCTCCTTCGGAACCAAGAAATACGCTTTCGAGGAGCTGGTGGCGGAGATGAACGCCGCCTTCTGCTGCGCTTCGCTCGGCATCGTGCCGACAGTGCGTCACGCCGACTACATCGGCTCGTGGCTCGAGGTGCTGCGGGAGGATAACCGCGCCATCGTGCGCGCTGCGTCTCAAGCCAGCAAAGCCGCTGATTGGCTCCTCGGTTTCCTGCCTGACGCCGACGCCGCGATGGCGGCCGCGTGATCGAGATCCTGAAAAGCCGGAAAGCCGGAAGCGCGGGACTGCGTCTCTGTGCCTTTCCGGTTCGTCGGCTCTGCGGCGCGGTCCTCCGAGAGGAAGAGGGCTGCGCCGGTTTTCGTGGCGGGTTGGAGGTCGAGAGAGAGTCTCTCGGCCGCCCGCTATGGAGACTAGTCCGATGGCAACTGCCGTTCAGAAGATCACCCTGTCGTCCTCGCGCGACATCCCTTTCAACAAGCTGGTGCTGAGCCAGTCGAACGTCCGCCGCATAAAGGCCGGCGTCTCGATCGAAGAATTGGCTGAGGACATCGGCCGGCGCACACTGCTGCAAGGCTTAAGCGTACGGCCGATTCTGGACGCGCAAGGCGCCGAGACCGGTATGTTCGAGATTCCCGCCGGCGGCCGCCGCTACCGCGCGCTCGAACTGTTGGTCAAGCAGAAGCGCCTGGCAAAGACCGCGCCCATCCCGTGTGTGGTACGCGACGCCGGCAGCGCGATCCTCGCCGAAGATGACTCGCTTGCCGAGAACATCCAGCGCGCGCCCTTGCATCCGCTGGACCAGTTTCGCGCGTTCCAGGCGCTTCGCGAGAAGGGTCGTTCCGAGGAGGAGATCGCCGCGGCGTTCTTCACCTCGGTCAACGTCGTGAAGCAGAGGTTGCGTCTTGCTTCCGTCTCTTCGGCCTTGCTCGACATTTACGCCGAAGACGGCATGTCGCTTGAACAGCTGATGGCGTTCACCGTCACTCAGGATCACGCCCGCCAGGAGCAGGTCTGGCAGGCGATCTCCGGGTCCTGGCAGAAGGAGCCCTATCAGATCCGCCGCATGCTGACGGAGAAAACCGTCCGCGCCTCGGACCGGCGGGCCGTGTTCGTGGGGCTCGATGCCTATGAGGCCGCCGGCGGGGTGGTGCTGCGCGACCTGTTCCAGTCCGACGACGGCGGCTGGCTCGAGGACGTCGCGCTTCTCGATCGCCTCGTCGCCGAGAAGCTGAAGGCCGAAGCCGAAGCGATCGGCGCTGAAGGCTGGAAGTGGATCGAGGTCGCCATCGACTTCCCCTACGGTCATGCTCATGGACTGCGCGCCCTCGATGGCGTCGCCCTCGATCTCACCGGCGAAGAGCAAGCGGCGATCGACGCGCTCAACGCTGAATATGCGAAGCTTGAGGCGGACTATGACGGCGCAGATGAACTGCCCGACGAGGTGGATGAGCGCCTCGGCGAGATCGAACGCGCGCTCGCTGCGTTCGAAGATCGGCCGGTCACCTATGATTCGACCGACATCGCACGCGCTGGCGTGTTCGTCAGCATCGATGCCGAAGGCCATCTCTCCGTCGACCGAGGCTACGTCAGGCCGCAGGACGAAGCGCCGGCCGGCGATCGGAACGATGGTGGAGAGGTCGAGGCCGCGACCACCGTTCTGGGTGCGAGCGATGCGGACGCACCCGAGGTGCAGCGCGCCGTTATCACCATCGGCGGCCAGGTGGCCGGTCCCGAAGATGAGGACGACGACGACTTGAAGCCTTTGCCGGATCGGCTGGTGAGCGAACTGACGGCCGAGCGGACGCTGGCGCTTCGCGACAAGCTGGCGAGCACGCCCTCCGTCGCCTTCCAGGCGGTGCTGCACAAGTTCTGCCTCGACGTCTTCTCCCGCTATTTCTCTTACGGAACGGCGATGGAGGTGTCCGTGCGCAGCGCCAGTTTCCCCGTGCAGGCGCAGGGTCTGAAGGACACGGCTTCGGCCAAGGCAATCGACGCCCGCCACGCCGCCTGGGAAGAGCGCCTGCCCAAGGACAAGGCCGACCTCTGGGACTGGCTCGCCTCGCTTACTGGCGACGAGCAGGCAGCGCTCTTCGCACATTGTGCCTCGTTCGGCGTCAATGCGCTCTACGAGAAAGGCGACCGCTACGGCGCGGGCGTCTCCTCACACACCGTCGAGCAGCGCATCGCCGACGCCGACCGGCTCGCCCAGGCCGTCGATCTCGACATGGTCCAGGCCGGCTGGCGACCGACCGTCGAGAATTATCTCGGCCGCGTGCCCAAGCGGCGTATTCTCGAAGCCGTGCAGGAAGGCGCCGGCGAGCGCGCGGCCCAACTCATCGACCACTTGAAGAAGGGTGACATGGCCAAGGAAGCGGAACGGCTCTTGGCCGAGTCCGGCTGGCTGCCGGAGCCGCTGCGGATCGCAGTCTCGGACGAGGTCGTCGAATCCGCGAGCGAGGATGATGCGCTGCCCGAATTCCTCAGCTGCGAGGAGGAGGAGGAAGTGGCCGACGACGACGCGGACGCGTCGCACATGATCGCGGCCGAATGATTGCAGGCGGGGCAGCTTCGGCCGTCCCGCCCAATCGCAGGTCACCACCTCAGGAGCCCGGCGCCTTCGCCGGGCTCCGCGCTTTTCAGGAGGGCGGCATGCCCGCATTTACGATTGAAACCACTTACCGCCTGCCGGTCTACCGACAGCGCACTTACGAAGCGGACACGCTTGCTGATGCCTGCCGCCTCGCCGTCGAGGACGACGATTGGGACGGGCAGCGGGAAGACCATGAGACGGCCGGCGACACTTACGTGACTGGCGCGTGGGCAGGACGCGACGCGGCCTACCGCGGCCGCGCGCTCACCATTCCTTCGCAGTTCGATGAACAGATCCAGCGCAAGGCAGGCCATTTCGAGGTGCTGCTCGGCCTGCTCAAGCTCTTCGCACACGGGCCCGACGCGCAGGCGACCGACGACGCGTTCTGGCGTGAGCGTCTCGCTGGCGCGATCGCCAAGGGCGAGGCGATCCTGGCCGGCAAGCCCGATCCTGACGCTGCAGGCCAGCCCCAGCGTTGAGGCCTGCCTCTTGCCACGTGCGTTGCAGCTTCGGCGCCTCACCTGACCGTGGGGCGCCTTTTTTCCTGGACCTGAGCTGAGAGGGAGAGGTCGGCCGGGAAGGTTTGAGCCGGTGCGGTCCCAGAGAGAGCGCCGTCGGCTCCTTTCTCCCCGCTCTCCCGAGGCTCCCTTCATGTCCGACATTTCTTCGACCGCCGCCGAGCAGGCCGCGCCGCGCCCGCCTGTTGTTCGCGATGGCGCTGCCGGTGCGATACTCACCGCCGCCGAGCAGCTCCTCGCCCATCTCGAGCAAGGCCAGCGGATCGATGCCGCGACGCTACGTGTCGCCATGGAATCCGCGTTCGGCGCTTCCGACACTTCCGGCGCCTGGGATTGGAAGGCCGCCTATGACGCAGGTGAGGTCGCGACCGTCCTCTTCCTGCGCAAATACGGAAAGGCGCTCTTCCGCAAAGCCGGCTCTCCGGCTTCGCGGCTCTCCGGCTTGATCAAGATCGCCGGTCTTCTCCCGACACACACGCGTCGCTCGACCGAGAGTGAGATGCTCCAGCAATTCTCCACGCCGACCCCGCTCGGTCTGGCGGCCGTCGCAGCGGCCGGGATCACGGCCGCCGATCGTGTGCTGGAGCCTTCCGCTGGCACCGGACTGCTGGCCATCCTCGCGGAAATCACAGGCGGCGCGCTCGTCCTGAACGAACTGGCCGAGAGCCGCGCCGCGCTGCTATCGGCGCTTTTTCCTAGCGTCGAGGTGACGCGTTTCGACGCGGCCCACATCCACGATCACCTTCACCCGGCCGTGGTCCCAACGGTCGTTGTCATGAACCCCCCGTTCTCCGCGATGGCCAACGTCAGCAGCCGCATGGCCGACACAGCCTACCGCCACATCGCCTCCGCACTCGCACGCCTGGTGGACGGCGGACGCCTGGTGGCGATCACCGGAGCGAACTTCGCACCCGAGATGCCGCAGTGGCGTGACGCCTTCGTCCGCCTGCAGGAGCGCGGCCGCATACAGTTCACCGCGGCGATCGACGGCGCCGTCTACGCCAAGCATGGCACGACTATCGACACGCGCCTGATCGTCATCGACAAGGCGGCCGCCGAGGATCCCAAAGCGCTGCCGCAATCGCGTGGCGTCGCGCCAGACGTGGCGACGCTGCTCGGTTGGCTCGCCGACCATCTGCCCGCGCGTTTGCCGATCGCCTCCAGCGCCGCCATCCCTATCGCCGCAGCACCGCGGACCGTGCGGACCTATCTCGCCCGCCGCGCCACGGCGCAGCCGGCCAAGACGTCCGTTCTAGACCCCGAGGCCGTCGATCTTGACTATGAGACGGTCGACTGGGCGCCGGCTGAAGGCGCGGGGATCAGCGACGCCATCTATGAGGCGTACCGGCTTCAGTCGATCCGCATTGCGCATGCGCAAACCCACCCGACAAAGCTGGTGCAGTCCGCCGCCATGGCCTCGGTCGCTCCGCCCAAACCGAGCTATCGCCCGCGCCTGCCCGCCAACCTCATTCGAGACGGCATCCTCTCCGACGCCCAGCTCGAAACCATCATCTATGCAGGTGAGGCGCACAGCGATTACCTCGCGGGAGCCTGGACGGTCGACGAGACTTTCGACCTGGTCACCGCCGCGCGCGACGATGCGGAGCGCGCCGTTCGCTTCCGCCGCGGCTTCATGCTCGGGGACGGCACCGGCGCTGGCAAGGGCCGCCAGTCGGCCGGCATCATTCTGGACAATTGGCTGAAGGGCCGGCGCAAGGCGGTCTGGATTTCGAAATCCGACAAGCTCCTCGAGGATGCCCAGCGCGACTGGTCGGCGCTCGGCATGGAGCGCCTCCTGGTCACGCCGCTATCGCGCTTCGCCCAGGGCAAGCCGATCCTGCTCTCCGAAGGCGTCCTATTTTTAACCTACGCTACGCTGCGGTCCGACGACCGCGGCGAAAAGCTTTCCCGCGTCCGGCAGATCGTCGAATGGTTGGGCTCCGATTTCGACGGGGTGATCATTTTCGACGAGTCCCACGCGATGCAGAACGCTGGCGGCGGCAAAGGCGAACGTGGCGATGTCGCACCTTCGCAGCAGGGGCGTGCGGGCTTGCGCCTTCAGCATGCATTGCCGAACGCGCGGGTTGTCTATGTCTCCGCGACCGGGGCGACCACCGTTCACAATCTCGCCTACGCCCAGCGGCTCGGCCTTTGGGGCGGCGAGGATTTTCCCTTCGCCACCCGCGCCGAGTTCGTCGAGGCGATCGAGGAGGGTGGCGTCGCGGCGATGGAGGTGCTCGCCCGCGACCTGCGCTCGCTTGGGCTCTACACGGCGCGCTCGCTCTCCTACGACGGCGTCGAATACGAGCTCGTCGAGCATGCGCTCACCGACGAGCAGCGGCGCATCTATGACGCTTATGCCGGCGCGTTCTCCATCATCCACAATCATCTCGACGCGGCGATGCACGCCGCCAACATCACCGGCGACACCGGCACGCTGAACCGCCAGGCCAAGTCCGCGGCGCGCTCCGCCTTCGAAAGCGCCAAGCAGCGCTTCTTCGGCCATCTGCTCACCAGCATGAAGACGCCGACGCTGATCCGTTCGATCGATCAGGACCTGGCCGACGGCCATGCCGCCGTCGTTCAGATCGTCTCGACCGGCGAAGCCTTGATGGAGCGCCGCCTAGCGGAGATTCCCACGGAGGAATGGAACGACGTGCGCGTGGACATCACGCCGCGCGAATACGTCCTCGACTATCTGGCTCGATCCTTTCCGGTGCAGCTCTACGAGCCGTTCACGGACGGCGAGGGCAATCTCTCGTCCCGTCCCGTCTTCCGCGACGGCCAGCCGGTCGAGAGCCGCGAGGCTGTTGCGAGTCGCGACGAACTGATCGAGCGGCTCGCGTCGCTGCCGCCGGTTCCCGGCGCGCTCGACCAGATTGTCCAGCGCTTCGGCACGGATCTCGTGGCGGAAGTAACCGGTCGCACGCGTCGCGTGGTCCGCAAGGGCGACCGCCTTGTCGTCGAAAACCGCGCCGCGTCCGCCAACCTCGCCGAGGCTGCCGCATTCATGGACGACCTGAAGCGCATTCTCGTTTTCTCGGAAGCGGGCGGGACGGGTCGCAGCTACCATGCCGAACTGTCGGCGCGGAACCGCCGCTTGCGCGTCCACTATCTGCTTGAACCCGGGTGGAAGGCGGACGCCGCGATTCAGGGGCTCGGCCGGACGAATCGCACCAACCAGGCGCAGCCGCCTCTCTTCCGGCCGATCGCCACCGACGTAAAGGCCGAGAAGCGCTTCCTCTCCACCATCGCCCGGCGACTGGACACGCTCGGCGCCATCACCCGTGGTCAGCGCCAGACCGGCGGACAGGGTCTCTTCAGACCCGAAGACAATCTGGAATCGCACTACGCGCGCGACGCGCTGCGCCAGCTTTACCTGCTCCTGGTGCGCGGAAGGATCGAGGGCTGCTCGCTCCAGATGTTCGAGGACGCCACGGGTCTGAAGCTCATGGACGCCAATGGCATTAAGGACGAGCTGCCGCCGATCACCACCTTCCTCAACCGCCTGCTGGCGCTCACCATCGATCTTCAGGGCGTGCTGTTCACGGCGTTCGAGCAACTGTTGAACGCCAAGGTCGAGGGCGCCATCGCCAGCGGAATCTATGATGTCGGCCTGGAGACGCTTCGAGCCGAAAGCTTCGTCGTCACCGCTCGGAGAGCGATCTACACCCATCCGGTGACCGGCGCCGAAACCCGGCTGCTGACCCTCACCGAGCGCCGGCGCAACCGTCCGGTGACGCTCAGCGAGGCGCTCGACCATCTTGCCGATCCTCGCGCCAGGCTGCTGATCAACGAGCGCTCAGGCCGCGCCGCGGTGCAGGTCCCGGCGCCGAGCCTTATGCTCGACGACGGCGAGATCGAACGCCGCGTCCGGCTGCTCCGGCCGATGGAGCATCATCACGCCTCGCTCAAGATGATGGATGAGAGCCATTGGCAGACTGCGGATCACGAGGCGTTCGCCGCGAAATGGGCGCGCGAAGTGTCTGAGGTTCCCGAGTTCGCCGACAGCACGATCCATATCGTCGCCGGCTTGCTACTGCCCATCTGGAAGCGCCTGCCGAACGAGTCGACGCGGGTCTATCGGCTCCAGACCGACACGGGCGAGCGTATCATCGGCCGCAAGGTCTCTTCGGCCTGGGCGGCGAACGCATCGTCGGCGGGAACCGCCGCCATCCCCGCGGACGCGGCTTTAGCCGCCTTGATTGAGGGCCGCACGGTCCTCGATCTCGCCGAGGGAATGCAGCTCCACCGGGTGCGCGTCATGGGCGCTCACCGCATCGAGCTGTCGGGCTTCGCCGACACGATGCGCGAGCGCCTGCGGGCCTACGGGCTTTTCAGCGAGATCATCTCCTGGAAGCTGCGCATGTTCGTGCCGACCGATGCGACCGGCGCCGCGGTGCTGAACAAGGTGCTCGACCACTTCCCGGTCCAGCGCATCGGCGAGCGGGAAGCGGCGTGATGGCCCGGCACGACGCGTCCGAACTCGCCCACCGCCTCGCGCGTGACGCCGAGGCGGTGTGCCGCCACTACCTCTCCGCCGGACGGCCGGAGGGTGGCTATTGGCTCGTCGGCGACGTCCGCAACGCGCCGGGCCGCTCAATGTTCGTGCGGCTGAAGGAGTCGATGAAAGGGCCCGCTGGCAAATGGACCGACGCGGCAACCGGCGAGCATGGCGACCTGCTCGACGTGATCCGCGAAAGTTGCGGCCTGGTCGACTTCAAGGACGTCGCCGACGAGGCCCGCACATTCCTCAGTCTCCCGCATCCCGAACCCGAGACGCATCGGGTGCGAGCGCGCAGGGTGAGCGCTCCGACCGGATCGCCGGAATCGGCTCGGCGGCTGTTCGCGATGTCCCAGCCGATTTCGCGTACTCTCGTAGAAACGTACCTCCGCAATCGCGGCATCACGGTTCTGCACGGAACGGCAAGCCTCCGCTTCCATCCGCGCTGCTATTACCGGCCGGACGATCGCAGCCCGACGGAGACATGGCCGGCGATGATCGCTTCCGTCACTGACCTTGCGGGCCATCTAACCGGCGCGCATCGCACCTGGCTCGATCCCGAAGGCTTCAGCCAAGCGACGCTCGGCAAGGCGCCAATCGAAACACCGCGACGGGCGATGGGCGACCTTCTTGGGCACGCCGTCCGATTTGGCGTGGCAGGCGAGGTCATGGCGGCCGGCGAGGGCATTGAAACGATGCTCTCGCTGAGAAGCGTTCTTCCCGCTCTGCCGATGGTCGCGGCGCTTTCAGCCGCGCATCTCTCTGCCCTCCTGCTTCCCGATACGCTGCGACGGCTCTACATCGCGCGCGACAACGATTCCGCCGGTGACGGCGCGATGACGACATTGATCGAGCGTGCGCAGGCCGCGGGGATCGAGCCCATCGTGATCTCGCCACGCCTTGGCGACTTCAACGAAGATCTCCGGCTGCTCGGGATCGAGGCGCTTCGGGCCGCAAGCCGGGTGCAGATCGCGGCAGGGGATGTCGCCCGTTTCGTGGAGCTGGCGGCATAGCGCGGCAAGCGACGACCGGCGCGGCGGCGAGACAGTCAGGGATCGTGGCTCTGTCTCTCCTGCGCGTCGAAGAGGACCGCACCCACGGCCTTCCGAGAGGGCGATCGGGCGGCAAACGGCCCGGACCGGCAACCTTGGGGGCCGACTATTTTCCGTCGGCGGGGCGCGCCCGCCTTTACATCGCGAACCAAAATAGCCGGCCCCCTGCGGTCCTTCGCTCACGCTTCAGCCCTGCGCTCACGCTTCGGGTGCAGGTCCGGCCCGCCCGCCGCCTTCGTCGCCATGAAGGCCGCGATGGGCGCGGCCGATCCGACAAGGAAAGCCGCGATGACCACCGATCATGACGACGATTTCGAACCGCACCACAGCGCATCCCCAACCGCCCAGGTCCTCCATGAACTTCAGCTCTATGGTTACCGCCCATTCCACGACGAACCCGATCCCCGGCCGCTTCCCGAAGCCAGCATCCTCGCGGGCAGCATCAACGACATCTTCGACGCTCTCGCGGCCGCGCTCTCGGACACGCGACTTGAGCCCGACCTCAAGGACCTCCTCTGGTCCACGGTAAATGTCTTCCATCGCGCGATCGAGCGGATCGAACGCGAGCTCGACGACAACGAACTGGCCCAGCAGCGTGCGCAGCGTGAACAGGATGGCAGCGAGGTCAAATCGGTCGAGCTCGAGCGACTGACCTCAGAAGGCCAGACCCTGCTTGAACGGCGCGACGCCTTCGAACTGATGCGCGACCAGGCCGCCGACCAGTTCGAACGCCACACGCACGCCACCTGGAAGCCGCGCAATGGATCGAAGGTGAACCACCGCAACCTTACCTCGGCAATGATCGACAGCCGGGATTTCCTCGCCGCCAAGAAGCGCGCGGACAACCAGGTGCTGCTCCCTGCCGGTCCCCGGGTGGCCCTGACGGGTGGACTGGATTTCAACGATCACCGTCTGATCTGGGCCAAACTCGACCAAGTGCACACGAAGCATCCGGACATGGTGCTGCTGCACGGCGGGTCGCCAAAGGGCACGGAACTGATCGCCGCTAAATGGGCCGACAGCCGCAAGGTGCCGCAGGTCGCGTTCAAGCCCGACTGGACGAAGCACGCCAAGGCGGCGCCGTTCAAGCGCAACGACGCGATCGTGGAGACTCTGCCGATCGGCGTCCTGCACTTCCCAGGCACCGGCATCCAGGACAATCTCGCCGACAAGGCGAAGAAGCTCGGCATCCCAGTGTGGCGGTTCGGCGGCGCGTAAGCGCCGCCAACATCATGGGTCCCTCAGTTTACCGCTCGAAATACCGCTCCCGGCCGACACCGGATTCAGCTATGCTCGCGACCGCGCCGTGGCGGTGGTGGAAGGCGCAAGCCGGTAGACCTTTATCTCTCGGAGCCCATCGCCATGATCGTTCTCGGACCGCTACTCGTCCTCCTGGCCATCGGCTTTTGCTGTTGGCTACTGTTCACGCTCGCTGTCTTCGCGCTGCCGCTATTCGTCGCCCTGAGCGTCGGTATCTGGTCATATCACACCGGCGCCGGCGTGCTCGGCGGTGTGCTGGCGGGCGTCGCCGTAGGCGGCGCGACATTCGGGGTTGGCCAATTCGTCCTTGGCCACGTCCGCTGGACCTGGCTGCGGCTGCTCATCATCATGGCCTTCGTCGCGCCTGCCGTCGCCGCAGGATATAGCGCCACGCACGGCATCGCTCAGATGGCGATGCCGTCGCCGACCTGGCAGACCATCTTCTCCGTCATCGGCGCGATTGCTGTCGGCGCGACGGCCTTCGTGCGCTTTACAGGCATTGCCGCTCCCGGATCGGCCGGGCAGGGCTTGGTGCGGGGCTGATCGCTGAGGCGAAGTGGGGCGTGACCAACTCTCCCTAGGTTTCCCCGCGCCTCGTCTCGAGGCCGAGGCAGACGAATGCGCGGTCCACCCATCCCTCAACCAGGCCCGCTTGTTGGTTCGTCCGAACGACACCTGCCGCAAACCCTTGAGCACGAGCCGACACGAAAGGCTTTGGTGCTGATGATCTTGAGCAGGTCTTGAGGACGCCATCTCCGTTCTAGCGCCTGCGGTGGACCAGATTTCCCAGCGCCCCGTACGTCGATCGCGAAGGCCTAGCTCCCCATGACGTTCTCCATTGATGCACCCTGGCCAAATCGAGCGCACCGAAGCGGCCTCTTCGATGGATTGATCTGGCCGAAGGCCGGCTAAAGCCTCGACCGCCTATGGCGCAACAGCCGCGTCGAACTTTCTTCCCCTGCCGGCTTTGCCGTCATTCCTCGCGCGACAAGAAAGCCCTCCTTAGCTGTCGAGCCCCTTCGGGGTGCGCCGTCGGTCGCCTCCGACCCTGCGATCACCATCGAGGCCGCAATGGTGCGGGCTCGAAACCAGGATCAAGGAGACCTACCATGGCCACCATCGGCACCTTCAAGAAGACCGCCTCGAACGAGTTCACCGGCGAAATCATCACCCTCTCGCTTCAAGCCAAGAACGTCCGCATCGTCCCCGAGACCAGCCGCTCCGGCGACAATGCCCCCAGCCACCGAGTCTATGTGGGCCGCGTCGAGATCGGCGCCGCATGGTCGAAGCGCTCCAACGAGGGCCGCGACTATCTGGGTCTGAAGCTGGACGATCCGAGCTTCACCGCTCCAATCTTTGCCAACCTCTTCGACGACGAAGAAGGCGAAGGCTACAGCCTGATCTGGTCGCGCCCCAACGGCCGCCGCAGCGCGGATTGACCCGCTCCGAATACCCCGCCCGGCCGGTCCGGGCGGGGTCTTTTTCAAAAGCGCAATGAACGGACATGCTTCCAGCACAGCCCCCCGTTTCTCACTGCCGACACGACGTCGATCAGCCCGGCCGGACCGGGGAGCGCGCCGGTCCACCCCTTGCGGCACAGCGATTCACTAATATACTAGGTGGCAATATATTAGGTGGACTGGCGATCTCACCGCATGAGCTTGCGGGAGATCGTCGCCGTTAATCTGCGAAGATTGAGACACGCGCGCAGCCTGTCTCAGGAGGAGCTTGCCGATCGTGCGGGCATCAATCGCAATTATGTCGGCATGCTCGAACGCGAGGAGCACGCCGCCACAGTCGATATGCTCGAGAAGCTTGCCGAGGTGCTGGACGCGGACCCCGCGGAATTCTTCCAGCGGCAGTCATAGCGATCGCGTAGCTCCCAGACACCCGCGGCCGCAACCCTGCCGATTTTCCGTGTCACGTGATGCACGTGGCGCATCACGGATCACCTTCTTCGGACCGTGGGACCTTGCGCGAATTCGCGGTAAATGAATTGTAACTGCGATACATCGATCTACGGGGGAAGATCGCAATGAGCGAGGCGTCGTTCCAAGACTGTCCGCCACTCACGGACCGCGTCAACACCTATGACGAAAGGCATTTGGCGGTCTACGTGCGACTGCTGATGGCCGACGAGGAGGGCGCGGATTGGCGCGAGGTTGTTCATGTGATCTTCGGGCTCAATCCGGCGACGGATCCTGACCGTGCCAAAGCGGTACATGACAGTCACTTGGCGCGCGCACGCTGGATGACCACGGAGGGATATCAGCACCTCTTAGAGCGGCGCACGCAATAAGTTGCGCCTGGCTACCGCACAACCTGTCGTCTCGCGCGATGCAACCATAGGGTCTATCGCCGCGGCCAAGATTCCCGATCGTCTACGCCGCCCGAAAGGGCGAGAACGAGAAGGAAAACGCCATGCCTACCGAGGATTGGCGCTCGCCGGAGACGATCGAACGCCTCAAGCGCCTCGAACGGCCCGGCTTCGCCGTCGAGTTTCTACGCCGTAACCCGGACTACCGTCGCGACTATCTGCAAACCGAACGCCTGATCGCGCGCCAGCTCCTCGAGCAGGAGCCCGCCTGGGCCGCGCTCGCGCGACGCTGGAGGTTGCAATTTCGCTCATGATCCCAGCCTGCCCGTCGTTCCGGGCGCAGTGCTCTGGCTTCCGGACGTCTCGCCTGCCACGCTGCTTCTCGACCCGGCGCCACCCGGATTTCAAGATGCGGTCGCGATAGATCCAACGCGCCTCGGCCCGGTCGCGGCCGACATCGCTGACGGCACAGAACGCGAAGTCGTGATCCTCGACGGCCAAGACGAACTCCACATTCGCCTGCGAACTCCGCAAAGCGTCGAACGTCCCGCCGTGCTGTTGCCGGTCGACTCCATGTTCGAACTTCGCCTCGAGGTCGCGCTGCGCTTCGTGCAGCGCATGCGTGGGAAGCGCGCGAAGCTGTTGCCGTCAGCACTCCGACTGACCGCCATGCAGAAGACCCGCCTGGTGCGGCTCCTCCACACCTTCGACATCCGCGATGCCGGCGGCGGCCCGCGTGACGTGGCTTTCGAAGTGTTGGATTCCAAACAAGCCCAGCTTCCCGCGATCGAATGGAAGGATTCGCACGCGCGGCGCGCTGCGAACCGGCTCATCCACGACGCCCTGGCCCTTGTCGAACGCGACTATCTGAAGCTCCTGCGCGGTCGCTGACCGACGCCGTTCCCCCTTATTCTGCTCCGCCAGGGGGACAACGCCTCCACAAAATCTTCGTCCACCCCCAACGCCTGAACTCTCCGCCACCGTGACCCCGACATGCCGCGACTTGGCTGCGGCGCTTCGAGGCAACACGGAGGTTACTCATGCCCGACAGGACCGCGCAGACCGCCACGCGCTACGTGCGCACCCATGAGGCGGCGCGGATGCTCGGCATCTCAGCGCGCACCCTGGAGAAGTATCGCTGCCACGGCAGCGGGCCCACGTTTCGCAAACTCGGCGGCCGGGTCGTCTATGCGGTTGACGATCTCGAAGCGTGGGCTGACCGCGCGGCGTGCACCTCGACGTCCGATCCTCGCTACGCCCAAGCCCGCGCAGCCGGGCACGGTCAGCGCTGAAGCGGGTGGTTTCCGTGTCATCCCGCGCCATCACTGCGAGCGAACGAAGCAAGCTTGAACCGTTCGTCGTCGCGACCGGCGACGCCAGCCCTCGCGATCAGCGCGACCTGATGGAACGGCCGTTCTTCTCCCTCGCCAAGACGCGGCGCACGATTCCGATCCTCTACGAAACCGGCGGCGTGCGCGTCGAAGTCTACGCAGTTCCCGAGCACGGCATGGCGACCATCTGGGATGCCGACGTCCTCATTTGGGCGGCGAGCCAGATCGTCGAGGCGGAGGACCTCGGCTTTAAGACCTCGCGATTTCTGCGCTTCACGCCCTACCAGCTTCTGACGGCGATCGGCCGCCAGACCGGCGCCCGCGATTACAAGCTCTTGAAGGGCGCGCTTGCGCGCCTGCAGTCGACCGTCGTCCGAACCTCCATCCGCAATGGAGAACATTGGCGCCGTCACCAGTTCTCTTGGATCAACGAATGGGCGGAGTGCACCACACGCGACGGTCGCGTCGAGGGCATGGAATTCGTCCTGCCCGACTGGTTCTATCGCGGCGTTATCGACCGGTCGCTCGTGCTGGCCATCGATCCCAGCTACTTCCGTCTGACCGGCGGTATTGAGCGCTGGCTATACCGCGTCGCGCGCAAACATGCCGGCCGTCAGCCCAAGGGCTGGCTCTTCGAGATCGCGCATCTTCACGAAAAGTCGGGAAGCATGGTGCGGGTCTCGGACTTCGCCCTCCAAATCCGGCGCCTCGCAGAGCGCCAGTCGCTGCCCGGCTATCGCCTGCACGTCGAACGCAGCGGACGGCGCGAGCTTCTCCGCATCCTGCCCGCACACTTGTCCCGGGTCCCTGTGGATGGCCCTGTGCATGCGGTCGGGACTTCGCACGCAAATACCATCGGGACTTCGCAAGCAGCCCCGTCGGGACTTCGCACGCACCAACCGCAACTAGCGCTCTGGCCTGAAACGACGATTCCAGGCCTTAACTTAGAGTCTAACTCAGACTCTAACTCTTGTTTTGGGGGTGTGCGCGCTGCGGAAAACCGAGCGGCGCAAGCCACGGCGATAACGCCACCGCTGCTCGACCGCAAGCCGGGAGGGGGGCGATGATCGTCGCCCTGCTCAACCAGAAAGGCGGCGTCGGCAAGACCACGCTTGCCCTCCATCTCGCCGGCGAGCTCGCGTTGCACGGCAAGCGCGTCACGCTGATCGATGCCGATCCACAAGGCTCGGCGCTCGACTGGTCGCAACAGCGCGCTCGCGAGAATGCATCCCGCCTGTTCGGTGTCGTCGGCCTGGCGCGCGACACCCTTCACCGCGAAGCCCCGGAACTGGCGCGCGGCAGCGATCATGTGGTGATCGACGGGCCGCCACGGATCGCCGGGCTGATGCGCTCGGCGCTGCTCGCCGCGGACCTCGTGCTCATTCCCGTACAACCGTCTCCGCTCGATGGCTGGGCATCCGCCGAAATGCTCGCGCTGTTGCGCGAAGCTCGGATCTATCGGCCGCAGCTTGCCGCGCGCTTCATCCTGAACCGGTGCGGCGCGCGCACCGTCATCGCGCGCGAAACCGCCAACACGCTGGCCGATCACGATCCGCCGGTCCTCGCCAGCACCATCGGCCAGCGGGTCGTCTTCGCCGACGCCGCGCAGTCCGGCCGTCTCGTCTTTGAGCTCGGCGAACAAACTGCCGCCGCACGTGAGGTCGCCGCGCTGGCTGCCGAAGTCTCGAGGATCGCATCATGAACGAGCGATCCCCGCGGCGCGGATTCGCCGCAAGGCCCAGCGACGCCGAGCGCTGGATCAAGACGCCGGAAGCGTCGCCGGCGCGAGCGACCGACGCCGCGGCGTTCACGGCGCGCCTGACCATCGACGTTACACCGAGCCAGCGGGGCCGGATCAAAGTCGCCGCCTTCCGGCGCGGGATCACCGTCGCCGACATGCTGCGCGAACTCCTCGCGCGCGAATTCCCTGCCGACGCCGGAGAACCCTCATGAACGACAACGAGCCAGCACCAACACGCGTGGTGCCGCCGTCGCATCGGCGCACCATCGCCCTCACCGAGGTCGAACTGACCTGGTTCGAGAACAAAATCGAACATTGGCTCCGCTTCGGACGGCGCGCCGACGAGAAGATCCTCGATCGCCGCCGCAGCGTCTCCAGCTTCCGGCCAAACAGCATCTTCGCATTCGTCCGCTGGGCCTCGAACGACTTCGGCACCGTCGTCTCGCGCATGGACATCGTCCGCGCGGTCGAGGCGGGCGAGCGCTATCAGACGCTGCCCTATGTGCGCCCAGGCGGCGAAATCCTGCTCCGCGTCGACAATTGGCCAAGGGTCGAGCGCGTCCTGCAGGCGATCGACGCCATCGAGGCCCTCGACATCGACCCTGCCGACGCCGCGCCCGAGTATTGGCGCCACCTCAGCAATCGGCTCGCGGCGGGGCATGAGCCCAGACCCTATACGCGCGAGCAGCACGCAGCGTGGTTGAAGCGCCGGAGGGTCATCCTATGAGCCCCTTCGGCCGCGTCATCACGACATACCTAGCGGTCCTTGCGGCCGGCGCGTTCGCGATCATTCGGCCCGCGCCGCGGCTCATCTGGAACGCCACCGCCAGCACGCCAACTGGCCTTTACCGGCTGGCGCAGGCGGGCCCACTCCACGCGCTCGAGCTGGTAGTCGTGCGGCCGCCCGACGCAATCGCGCGCCTGCTTTCGGACCGGGGCTACCTGCCGATTGGCGTGCCGCTTCTGAAGCACGTCATGGCGCTCCCGGGTCAGACCGTCTGCCGCGTTGGCGACGCGGTCACGGTCGATGGCGTGCCGGTCGGCACCGCGCACGACCTCGACCATCTCGGACGGCCGCTGCCACGTTGGAGCGGCTGCGACACCCTGCGGCCGGACCAAATCTTCCTGATGAACCCGACCGTGCCGGACAGCCTGGACGGCCGCTACTTCGGTCCGCTCCCCATCACCTCGATCGTCGCCCGCGCGATCCCGCTCTGGACCGACGAGGAAGGCGACGGCCGCTTCGTCTGGCGCGCCGCCACCCAATGATCCGCTTCCCAACCGCCAACAAAGGAGATTTCCATGGCGCAGATAGGTCAATTCACCCGCGATCAATCCGGCTTCAGCGGGCGGATACAGACGCTCTTCTTCTACCGTGACCTTTCCCTCGTTCCGGCGGAATCCTCCGATGCCGAGAATGCGCCGGACTACCGCATCCACCTCGGCGACGGCGAGGGTCCGGAGATCGGCGCGGGCTGGACGCGCACCGGCGAGAAGGCCGGCGAATATATCTCGCTCGTCATCGACGATCCGGCGCTGGCGCAACCGATCCGGGCCAACCTCTTCCAGTCGGGCGACGACAAGTCCGCTTGGGTGCTGAGCTGGAACCGTCCGCCGAAGCGCGGCGAGCGAGCCTGAGGCCATGCGCCGCGCGCTAATCCTGCTTGCGATCCTGCCGGACCTCGGCATGCCAACCGCGTCCGCGCTTGCGCAACCGGTGCCGCCTGCGGTGCAGGCGGCCCCCGAGCCGTACGCCGCTTTGATCGCCGAGGCGGCGCAGCGCTTCGCCATTTCGGCGGCGTGGCTGCGCGCGATCATGCGTACCGAGAGTCGAGGCGACCGGCGCGCCGTCTCGCGCAAGGGGGCGCTCGGACTGATGCAGCTCATGCCCGAGACCTGGGCGGCGCTTCGCATACGCTACGGCCTCGGGCGCGACCCGTTCGATCCGCACGACAACATCCTGGCGGGCACCGCATTCCTCCGCGAAATGCTCGATCGCTACGGTTCCCCGGGGTTTCTTGCTGCGTATAACGCGGGGCCGCGACGGTACGAAGCTTACCGTGATCGGCACCGTCCGCTCCCGCCGGAGACGGTCGCGTACGTGGCAGCCCTCGTCTCGTTTGTCGGGGGCGGCACCATCGATGAATCCGCCATTCCGACAGCGGCCGATCCGCCGTCATGGGCCCGGGCGCCGCTCTTCATCGCGCGCCGGACAAGCGCAGACGCGGTCGATTCCACAACACCCAAACCGTCGGCGACGAATAACGGCGCTGACGTTTCAGTGCGCGACGTCTCGGCGATCGAGCCGCAGGCGCGCGGCCTGTTCGTGCGGGTGTTAGTCGGGGGGCCGAAGTCATGACGGCCGCCCCATCGTGCGGTCCTTCTTGGTCTTCCCGGCCGTCCGCCTGCACGATCGGCGTCGATGACGGCTCTACCGTCAGCAAGCGGTGTCGGCATCCGACGAAGCTTCTGCACTTCGCAGCCGGGCGTCATGTGGCGAGCTCACGAGAAAAGGAAAGCACGAAGGGGGTAGCCGCGCGAAAAACAACCGACCGAGGGCGAGATAAAAGGCCGCAAGGTGCGGCTCGGTCGGTCGGTTGTTTTTGCTGGAATTTTTCTGCGGCCAAGCAATGTGCGGCCATGAGGCGCAATGTGCGCCGGCCCCGCATTCCTTTGTTGAAGCTGGCGTTTGCGCACATTGTAGAGGCTGGCGATGGCTGACGAGACCGAATTCCAGCCGCGTCCCGGCCGCATCCGATCAACCCGCGCGCAACGCGCGAAGCCGTTCGTCGCCCAAGCCCTCGCGGCCGCGCAGCGCGCGGGCGGCGGGGTTTCTCGCCAGGGCTTGCTGCGCAGCGGCCGGGGCTCTGCCTTTGGCCGTGGCCGCGTCGCCAGCGTGCGCGCCAATCGCTTGCTCACCGCCCGATCGCGGCTGGTCACCGTCAAGACCCGCGTGGTTCGCCATTCAGGGCGCGGCGCGCCGCTCGGCGCCCATCTTACTTACCTGCGGCGCGAGGGGGTGACCCGGGACGGGGAGAAGGCGAGGCTGTTCGGGCCGGAGACGGATGAGGTGGATCCCAATGCCTTCGCCGCCCGGTGCCAGAACGATCGGCATCATTTCCGTTTCATCGTCTCGCCCGAGGACGCGCCGGATATGGCCGACCTCAAGGGCTTCGCCCGGGAGCTGGTGGGGCAGATCGAGAAGGATCTCGGGAGCAAGCTCGATTGGGTCGCCGTCGACCACTGGAACACGCAGCATCCCCATGTGCACATCCTCGTGCGCGGCGTCACCGACGACGGGCAGGACCTCGTCATCTCCCGCGACTACATCAAGGAGGGCATGCGGGCCCGCGCCCAGGACTTGGTCACTCAGGAACTGGGGTTGCGCAGCGATCTCGACATCCGTCGCGCGCTGGAGCGCCAGGTCGAAGCGGAGCGCTGGACGCAGCTCGATCGCCAGCTGGCGCGCGACGCCGATCGCCACGGCGTCATCGACGTCGCACCAGATGCGGGCCGCCAGCCTGATCCATTCGAAGCGCTGAAGGTCGGTCGCTTACGGCGCCTGGAGAGCCTCGGCCTCGCCCACCACGCCGGCTCGGGCCAGTGGACGCTCGATCCATCCGCCGAGGCCGCACTGCGTGAACTCGGCGAGCGCGGCGATATCATTAAGCGCATCCACCGCAGCTTGACCGAGCGAGGCATCGAACGCGCCGCCGCCGGCTATGTCCTTTCAGGCGAGAGCCTCGACGTGCCAATCGTCGGCAGGCTAGTAGATCGCGGGCTTGACGACGAACTCAAGGGCACGGCCTACGCGGTCGTTGATGGCGTCGACGGACGCACGCACCACATCAAATTTCCCGACCTCGACGCCGCAGGCGACAGCGCTCCTGGCTCCATTGTCGAGCTGCGCAAGTTCGACGACGCGCAAGGACGCCGCCATGTCGCGCTCGCGGTCCGATCCGACCTCACGATCGAGGCGCAGATCACCGCCAGCGGCGCCACTTGGCTCGATCGCCAAGCCGTCGCGCGCGATCCGGTGGCGCTCGGCCAGGCAGGTTTCGCCGCCGAGGTCCGCGAGGCGATGGAGCGCCGGGCCGACCAACTTGTCGAACAGGGGTTGGCCGAGCGCCAGCCGCGCGGTCCGGTGTTCGCCCAGGGCCTCGTCGACACGCTCCGACGCCGGGAAGTTGAAGCGCTCGGTGAGCGCCTCGCTGCCGAAACAGGCCAATCGTTCAACGCAGCAGCGGCCGGCGAGTATGTGGCCGGAACCTACCGGCGACGGCTGGCGCTCGCGTCGGGCCGCTTTGCGATGATCGACGACGGCCTGGGCTTCCAGCTCGTGCCCTGGACACCGTCCCTCGAAAAGCAGCTCGGCCGACACGTATCCGGGGTCGCCCGCCGCGACGGCGGCGTCGATTGGGATTTTGGCCGTAAGCAGGGGCTCGGCTTGTGATCAACCTCTCCCACCCACTTTCTCAGCAAGGGACCTCTATGTCGGCGACCAAGATCCTCTGGGGTCAAGTCATCACCGTCTTCGGAATCGTGCTTCTGACCATTTGGAGCGCGACCGAATGGACGGCTTGGCGGCTCGGGTTTCAGCCGCAGCTCGGGCATCCCTGGTTCGAGCTTCTGCATTTCCCTTTCTATCCGCCGCCGGCCTTCTTCTGGTGGTGGTTCGCCTACGACGCCTATGCGCCATCGATCTTCGTCGAAGGGGCTTACATCGCCGCATCCGGCGGCATCATCGCTGCGGCCGTCGCGATCGGCATGTCGGTCTGGCGCGCGCGGGAAGCCAAGAACGCCGAGACCTACGGATCGGCCCGCTGGGCGCAGCTTCAGGAGATCGAACGCGCGGGGTTGCTCGGACCTGATGGCGTAGTGCTGGGGCACTATCATAGCGACTATCTGCGCCACGATGGCCCGGAGCATGTCCTGTGCTTCGCGCCGACCCGTTCGGGTAAAGGCGTCGGACTGGTGATCCCGTCGCTTCTGACCTGGCCGGGATCGGCCATCGTCCATGACATAAAGGGCGAGAACTGGCAGCTGACCGCCGGCTTCCGCGCGAAGCTCGGCCGTGTCCTCTTATTCGATCCCACCAATCCGAAGTCGTCAGCCTACAATCCGCTGCTCGAGGTCCGCCGCGGCGAATGGGAGGTGCGCGATGTCCAGAACATAGCCGACATCCTGGTCGATCCAGAGGGTAGCCTGGAAAAGCGAAACCATTGGGAGAAAACCAGCCACGCGCTCCTCGTCGGTGCGATCCTCCACGTCCTTTACGCGGAGGCAGACAAGACGCTCGCCGGCGTCGCGTCGTTCCTTTCCGATCCCAAGCGGCCGATCGAATCCACGCTCGCCGCGATGATGCGTACGCCGCATCTCGGAGAAGCCGGCGTGCATCCCGTCGTCGCCTCCGCCGCGCGGGAGCTGCTGAACAAATCCGGCAACGAGCGGTCCGGCGTGCTGAGCACCGCCATGTCCTTCCTCGGTCTCTACCGCGATCCCGTCGTCGCTGAAGTGACGCGGCGTTGTGACTGGCGGATCGACGACATCGTCAAGGGCGAACGGCCGGCGACGCTCTACCTCGTCGTGCCGCCTTCCGACATCAACAGGACCAAGCCACTCATCCGCCTCATCCTGAACCAGATCGGACGCCGGCTTACCGAAGACCTGCAGGCGAAGGCGGGACGGCGCCGGCTGCTCCTGATGCTGGACGAATTCCCGGCGCTCGGACGGCTCGACTTCTTCGAGAGCGCGCTGGCCTTCATGGCGGGCTACGGCATCAAGAGCTTTTTGATCGCGCAGTCGCTGAACCAGATCGAGAAAGCCTATGGACCCAACAACTCGATCCTCGACAATTGCCACGTGCGCGTGAGTTTCGCGACCAATGACGAGCGCACGGCCAAACGCGTTAGCGATGCGCTCGGCACCGCCACCGAAATGAAGGCGATGAAGAACTATGCCGGCAGCCGGCTGTCGCCCTGGCTTGGACATCTGATGGTCTCACGATCCGAAACGCCGCGCGCGCTTCTGACCCCGGGAGAGATCATGCAACTGCCGCCCAGCGACGAGATCGTCATGGTGTCCGGCCTACATCCGATCCGCGCAAAGAAGGCGCGCTACTATGAGGACGCGCGCCTGAAGGAACGCATTCTCCCTCCGCCAATGCCGTCGCGTGCGAAGCAGGGCCAAGCCGACGATTGGAGTACGCGGCCCTTGCCGCCACGCCCGTCACCGGGGACCACGCGGGATGGGGAGGACGAGGCCGGGGAGAGCGAAGACGAGGATCCGAAGAATGCGGATCGGCGTCGTCAGCCCGAACTGAACTCGGGCACCGTCGAGAAGAAGGCGCCGATCGATGATGAGTTCGCACTCGATCCGACCGACGAGCACGAGGAGGACGCGCCACGTGTCGGCCGGATGAACGACCTGATGCAAGGCCTCGCCCGCCAGGCTTCGCTCGACCCTGACGACGATCTCGGACTGTGAGGCGACCATGCCGACGCAAAAGAAGAAGGCGCAGATCTCCGTCTACCTCGATCCGGATGTGATGCGCTCGCTCTCGGCTTACGCGGCGCGGCGAGATCAACCGATGTCGCTGATCGCCGAAGCGGCCATCGCCTCGTTCCTCTCGCCGGATGCAGACGAGCGACGCGAGGCCGCCGTCGCCAAGCGGCTCGACCAGCAGGACCGCCGGCTCGCGCGCCTGGAGCGCGACGTCGGTATCGCCCTCGAAACCCTCGCCCTCTTCATACGCTTCTGGCTCACGACGACGCCGGCATTGCCGGAGCCGGCGGCAAAGGCCGCGCGGGCCCAAGCCGGAGCGCGATATGACAACTTCGTCGCCGCGCTTGGACGTCGTCTCAGCCAAGGACCCAGGCTCAGGCAAGAGATACCCGACGACGTCGAGGATTCTGCGACTCGCTCCTCGGATGCGAGCTCCGACGGCCCATGAAGCGCCGATGTTCCGCCAGAAGCATCAAAACCGATTTTGCCCCGGGTAAGTATTTTTTCTCTACGCTACGCCCTTGCGCTACGCCGCCTGATTACTTGTTGAATCGCCCTATTTGTTGCCTTCTCTACTCGTCCCCGTCGCTGATCGCGTCTTGCGGTCGGCCACTGACGGGGCACGAACGTGGCGATTACTCCACTTCATTCTGAGGCGTCCTCACGCGGTGCACGCATGTTGCGCACCGCGCTCGGGCCCGCAATTGCCGGGTTCCTCGAAGATCCGTCGATCGTCGAGGTGATGCTCAATCCGGACGGCCGGTTGTGGGTCGATCGGCTCTCCGGCGGCCTTGAGGACAGTGGCCGGACTCTCTCCGCCGCCGACGGCGAACGCATCGTGCGCCTGGTGGCCCACCACATCGGCGCCGAGGTTCATGCGGAAAAGCCGCGGGTTTCGGCCGAGCTGCCCGAAACGGGAGAGCGCTTCGAAGGTCTCCTGCCGCCAGTCGTCGCTGCCCCGACCTTCGCGATCCGCAAGCCGGCAGTCGCCGTCTTCACGCTCGACGACTATGTCGCTGCGGGCATCATGACCGCGGGCCAAGCTGCCACGCTCAAGACCTCCGTCGAAGGCCGCAAGAACATCCTGGTCGCGGGCGGCACCTCGACCGGCAAAACAACGCTCACCAACGCGCTGCTGGCGGAAATTGCCGGCACCGCTGATCGTGTGGTGCTGATCGAGGACACCCGCGAACTCCAGTGCCGCGCGCCAAACCTGGTCGCGCTCCGCACCAAGGACGGCGTCGCTTCGCTGTCAGACCTAGTGCGCTCTTCGCTCCGACTGCGCCCGGACCGCATTCCGATCGGCGAAGTGCGCGGCGCCGAGGCGCTCGATCTCCTGAAGGCCTGGGGCACCGGCCATCCGGGCGGCATCGGCACCATCCATGCCGGCACCGCGCTCGGCGCGCTGCGCCGGCTCGAACAGCTCATTCAGGAAGCCGTCGTCACCGTCCCCAAGGCACTCATCGCTGAGACCATCGATCTCGTCGCGGTGCTGCGCGGGCGCGGCAGCGAACGCCGCCTCTCCGAACTCGCATCCGTCGCCGGTCTTGATCCCGCCACCGGCGACTACCGCGTCCAGTCCGCCGGGGCGGGCGGCGAAACCCCAAACCCCGGAGATCTCGCATGATCCGTGTCCTGGCAATCGCCCGCAATTTCAGCCGCCGGTTCGGCGAACTGGTCGCCCTGACTACGCTCAGTTTGTGGTTCGCCCCTGCCGCCTACGCCTCCGGCTCCTCGATGCCGTGGGAGACTCCTCTGAACTCGATCCTGGAGTCGGTGCAGGGCCCGGTCGCCAAGATCATCTCGGTGATCATCATTACCGTCACCGGCCTCACGCTCGCCTTCGGCGACACATCCGGCGGTTTCCGCCGTCTGATCCAGATCGTATTCGGCCTGTCGATCGCCTTCGCGGCGTCGAGCTTCTTCCTGTCCTTCTTCTCGTTCTCGGGCGGAGCGCTGGTCTGATGGTCGCGATCGTCGACCCCGACGTGCCCGGCTTCTTCGCGCCGGTTCACCGTGCGCTCACCGACCCCATCCTCATGGGCGGCGCGCCGCGGGCTGTCGCGATCGCCAATGGCACACTCGCCGCGGCGATCGCGCTCGGCCTGCGGCTCTGGATTCCGGGCGCCCTCATCTGGGCGGTCGGTCATGCCGCGGCGGTCTGGGCCGCCAAACGCGACCCACAATTCGTCGACGTCGTCCGCCGCCACCTCCGCTACCCCGCGCACTTTGGCGTGTGAGGCACAGATGCTGAACCTCGCCGAATATCGCTCTCGCCCCGCGGTCCTCGCCGACTTTCTGCCCTGGGCCGCGCTCGTTGAGCAGGGTGTCATCCTCAACAAGGATGGTTCGTTCCAGCGCACGGCTCGCTTCCGCGGGCCCGATCTCGATAGCGCCACCCCGGCCGAGCTGGTCGGCGTCACCGCCCGCCTCAACAACGCGCTCCGCCGTCTCGGTTCCGGCTGGGCGATCTTCGTCGAAGCGCAACGGGTCGCCGCCCAGACCTATCCGCACTCGATTTTTCCAGACCCAGCTTCGGCTTTGGTCGACCTCGAACGGCAGGATGCCTTCGAAGAGGCGGGAACGCATTTCGAGAGCCGCTACTATTTGACCTTCGTCTGGCTGCCGCCGGCGCAGGAAGCATCCCGCATCGAGGGCTGGCTCTATGAGGGGCGCGCGCAAACGGGTGTCGATCCTTGGGAGCTCCTGCATGGCTTCATCGATCGCACCAACCGCGTCCTGCAGCTGGTCGAGGGATTCATGCCCGAAGTGGCGTGGCTCGATGACGGCGACACCCTGAGCTACCTGCACTCGACCGTTTCGACTCGCCAGCAGCGCGTGCGCGTCCCCGAGACGCCGATGCACCTCGACGCGCTGCTGGCCGACGAGCCACTTGCCGGCGGCCTCGAACCGCGCCTCGGCGCCCACCACCTGCGCACGCTGACCGTCATTGGTTTTCCGTCCGCGACCCATCCCGGCATCCTCGACGAACTGAACCGTCTCGCGTTCCCGTATCGCTGGTCAACCCGCGCGATCCTGCTCGACAAGGCGGAAGCAGTGAAACTGCTGACCAAAATCCGGCGTCAGTGGTTTGCGAAGCGCAAGTCCATCGCCGCCATCGTCAAGGAGGTGATGACCAACGAATCCTCGGCGCTGGTCGATTCGGATGCCGCGAACAAAGCCGCCGACGCCGACATGGCGTTGCAGGAGCTGGGCTCAGACGATGTCGGTCAGGCCTACGTCACCGCGACGGTCACAGTCTGGGACGAGGACGCAGGTCTCGCGGCCGAGAAGCTCCGGCTCATCGAAAAGGTGATCCAGGGTCGGGACTTCACCTGCATGCCGGAAGGGGTGAACGCACTCGAAGCGTGGCTCGGCAGTCTCCCTGGCCACGCCTACGCGAATGTCCGCCAGCCGCCGGTCTCGACACTGAACCTAGCGCATATGATCCCGCTGTCGGCGGTTTGGGCGGGCCCCGCCGGAGACGAACATTTCCAGGCGCCGCCGCTGCTCTTCGGGAAGACCGAGGGGTCGACGCCGTTCCGACTTAGCCTGCACGTCGGCGACGTCGGTCACACGCTGGTCGTAGGTCCTACAGGCGCGGGCAAGTCCGTGCTGCTCGCGCTGATGGCGATGCAATTCCGCCGCTATCACAACAGCCAGATCTTCGCCTTCGACTTTGGCGGCTCAATCCGCGCCGCGGCAATGGCCATGGGCGGCGACTGGCATGACCTCGGCGGCAACCTGTCCGCGGGCTCTGAGCAGTCTGTCTCGCTTCAGCCCCTCGCGCGGATCGACGACCAGGTCGAGCGCGCCTGGGCGGCGGATTGGATCACCGCGATTCTGTCGAAAGAGCGCGTGAGCATCGATCCCACCGTGAAGGAACACGTCTGGTCGGCTCTGACATCGCTGGCGTCTTCGCCAGTCGGCGAGCGCACGATTACCGGCTTGGCGGTCTTGCTGCAATCAACCGCGCTGAAGCAGGCCCTCCAACCCTATTGCGTTGGCGGTCCCTCCGGCCGGCTGCTCGATGCCGAGACCGAGCAGATCGGGTCCGCTTCTGTTCAGGCCTTCGAGACGGAGGGGCTGATTGGCGCAGGCGCGGCACCGGCGGTGCTGACTTATCTCTTCCATCGCATCGAGGGGCGCCTCGACGGTCGGCCCACGCTGCTGATCATCGACGAAGGCTGGCTCGTGCTAGATGATCCGGCCTTCGCGCAGCAGCTGCGCGAATGGTTGAAGACGCTGCGCAAGAAGAACGCATCGGTCGTCTTCGCGACCCAGTCCCTCTCCGACATCGACGGCAGCAACATCGCGCCCGCCATCGTCGAGAGCTGCCCGACCCGTATCTTCCTGCCGAACGAGCGCGCGATCGAACCGCAGATCACGGCGATCTATCGCCGCTTCGGCCTCAACGACCGGCAGATCGAGATCCTCGCGCGCGCCACGCCCAAGCGCGATTACTACTGCCAGTCGCGGCGCGGCAATCGCCTGTTCGAGCTGGGGCTAGGCCCGGTCGCGCTCGCCTTCTGCGCCGCATCGTCCAAAGCCGACCATGCCGCCATCGAGCGCGTGATCGCAGACCAGGGCGGCGAGTCCTTCGCCACCGCTTGGCTCGCCGCCCATGAACTTCTCTGGGCCGCCGACCTCATTCCCGGGCTCATCAATCTGGAGAAACTGCCATGATCAAACTGCGCTCTCTCGCGACCGCGACCGCGAGCGCCATCGCGCTCGCCCTTTGCCTTTCCGCCGCTCCCGCCTCTGCACAATTCACCGTCTACGACCCGACTAACTTCAGCCAGAACGTTCTGACGGCCGCGCGGGAGTTGCAGCAGGTCAACAACCAGATCCAGATGCTGACCAACCAAGCCACGTCGCTGGTCAACCAGGCGCGCAACCTCGCGAACCTGCCGATGTCGACCTTAACTCAGCTCCAGTCGTCGATCGCCCAGACGCAGTCGCTCTTGAGCCAGGCACAGAATATCGCCTTCAACGTCCAGCGCATCGAGCAGGCCTTCTCGACGAGCTACGGCGCGGCCGCTGGATCAGGATCGACGACCGCGATGGTCGCGAACGCGCAGGCCCGTTGGCAGAATTCGGTCGCCGCCTTCGAGGACAGCCTGAAGGTTCAGGCCGGCGTTGTCGGAAACATGCCCGCCAACTCCAGCGCCATGAGCTCGCTGGTCTCGGCGAGCCAGAACGCCACGGGCGCGCTGCAGGCAGCCCAAGCCGGGAACCAGCTGCTCGCGTTGCAATCCCAGCAGCTCTCGGACTTGGTCGCGGTCATCTCCGCGAAAAGCCGCGCTGACGCGCTCGAGCAAGCGCGGGCCGCGTCGGCCGAGGCCCAGGGCCAGCAGAACTACAAGACCTTCGCGACGCGCAGCGGCTACCAGCCGGGCAACGTCACCATGTTCAGCGGCCATTGAGTCGCCGGCGATGCTGGGACGGTCGGAAATCTTCCGCGGTGTCGCGATCCTCGCGCTGATCGCGATCGTGATCGTGAGCCTTGTTCTGGCCAACCGGCGCCCAACCGGTCCAATGGCCGAACAGTCTCCCGCCGCGCCGACCCCAGCGTCCGACACCCTCTCGGCCGAGCTCCGTCGCTGCGGCGCGCTCGGCCCCCAGGACGCCGAAGATCCGCACTGCGTCGCGGTCTGGGAGGAGAACCGCCAGCGCTTCTTCGGCCGGCCGGCGCGACCTCTGCCGCCACAAACGCCCCCGGGCGCGGTTGCGCCGGCCACCCCTTCTGCAGGAGAGGCGCGATGAACAACGTCGGCGTCATCGATACCTTCCTCAACACCTTCACGACCTACATCGATTCCGGCTTCGGCCTGATCAAGGGCGAGGTGGGCTACCTGTCCTCAACGCTGATCGTCATCGACATCACACTGGCGGGCCTCTTCTGGGCCTGGGGCGCCGATGAGGACATCCTCCAGAGGCTGGTCAAGAAGACGCTCTATATCGGTTTCTTCGCCTTCATCATCACCAACTTCAACAATCTCTCCGCCATCGTCTTCAACAGCTTCGCCGGACTCGGCCTGAAAGCGGGCGGCTCTTCGATCTCGACGGCCGACTTCCTGCGGCCCGGAAAGCTCGCCCAGGTCGGGCTCGATGCGGGTCAGCCGCTGCTCGACGCGGCGAGCCAGATGATGGGCTTCACCAGCTTCTTCGCGAACTTCGTTCAGATCGCCGTGCTGATGGTGTCGTGGCTCCTGGTCCTGATCGCCTTCTTCATTCTCGCGGTGCAGCTCTTCGTTACGCTGATCGAGTTCAAGCTGACGACGCTCGCCGGCTTCATCCTCATCCCCTTCGCGCTGTTCAACAAGACCGCCTTCCTCGCCGAAAAGGTGCTCGGCAACATCGTCGCGTCCGGCGTGAAGGTGATGGTGCTCGCGGTCATCGTCGGAATCGGCACAGGCCTGTTCGCGCAATTCACGCAGACCTATGCTGGCGGGCAGCCGACGATTGAACAGGCGCTCTCGGTCGTCCTCGCCGCGCTCGCGATGCTGGGCCTCGGCATCTTCGGCCCCGGCATCGCCACTGGCCTCGTATCCGGCGCGCCGCAGCTCGGCGCAGGCGCAGCCGTCGGCACCGGGCTCGCGGTGGCGGGAACGGCCATGGCGGGCGCTGGCGGACTTGGCCTGGCCGGGAGGGGTGCGATGGCCGCGGCCTCAGGCGCGGCTGCAGCCGCTCGCGGCGGCGCGGCGATGGCCGGCGGTGCCTCGTCCGCCTACAGCCTCGCTTCAGCCGGTCGGTCCGGTGCCTCCGGTGTCGCCGCCGGGCTCGGCGGCGTGGCACGGGCTGCCGCTGCGTCCGCGGCGGGTCCGATGCAACGCGCAGGAAGCCGTGCTGCTGGCTCCATGAGTGAAAGCTTCAAAGCCGGTGCGCGCTCGAGCTTTGCCGCGACCGGCGGTGCGTCGACCGAGGGCACGATCGGCGAAGCCGGCAGCGCCGCGTCACCGGTTCCCGCCGGCGAAAGCTCCGGCGCCTCGAACCCGCCGGCCTGGGCCGAGCGAATGAAGCGCGATCAGGCGCTGAGCCACGGCGCGCAGGCGGCCGTCCAGGCCCTCAGATCCGGCGACAGCCATGGCGGCGGTCACTCCGTCGACCTCTCGGGAGGAGAATGACAATGGCGATCTTTCGTCGCTCAACCGTGCGCTACGGCCGCACGCCCGAACCCGAAACGCCTTACCAGCGGGCCGCACAGGCCTGGGACGAACGCATCGGGTCCGCACGCGTTCAGGCCAAGAACTGGCGGCTCATGGCCTTCGGTTCGCTTGCGCTCTCAATGGGTCTGGCCGGCGGCCTGGTCTGGCAATCGACCCATGGCAGCATCGTGCCCTGGGTCGTGCAGGTCGACAAGCTCGGCCAGGCGCAAGCTGTTGCGCCCGCCACAGCGGACTATTCTCCGAGCGATCCGCAGATCGCCTGGTACCTGGCGCACTTCATCCAGATGGTCCGCTCGCTTCCGGCCGATCCGATCATCGTCCGGCAGAATTGGCTGCAGGCCTACGACTTCACCACGACCTCCGGTTCGCAGGCGCTCAACGACTACGCACGCGCCAACGACCCGTTTGCCAAGCTCGGCAAGCAGCAGATCGCGATCGATGTCTCGAGCGTCATCCGCGCTTCGCCTTCGAGCTTCCGGGTCGAATGGGTCGAGCGTCGCTATCAAGACGGGGCGCTCGCCGAGACCTCGCGCTGGACCGCCATCCTCACCGTCGCGATCCAATCGCCGACTTCCGCCGACGTGGTCCGCAAGAACCCGCTCGGTATCTACGTCACCGCCATCAACTGGTCGAAGGAGCTGGGACAATGAACCCGCCGATTTCCATGGAAGCCGGCGCTCCGGCTTCGCGCATCTCAACATCTCAGTCGCACCGGGAAGGAGGGGCTGCGGCTTTCCGTAAAGCCGCTATTGCGGTCTTGCTGATGTCGACAACCGTGCTCGGCGGCTGTGCCCACAAGTTCATCCCGCCCGATATCAACTATGACAGCGCCACGCCGGCGAAACTTACCGTCGATCCGCCAGCACCCATCAAGATCGTCGAGCTGCCAAAGCCGTTGCCCTTGCCGGGGCAGCTCAAACCGCTCGACCCTTCGAAATCAGCGCCCGAAGCGCCCGATCCCGCCGTGCGCGTCAATCAGGCCAACGCGGCCGCACGCGTACAGCCCGTGCGGAACGGCTTCATCAACGCGGTGCAGATCTATCCCTTCTCGGGGGGCGCCCTCTACCAGGTCTATACCGCGCCCGGCGAGATCACCGACGTCGCGCTGCAGGAAGGGGAGCAGCTGGTGGGCTCGGGCCCGGTCGCCGCCGGCGACACCGTGCGCTGGATCATCGGCGATACCGAGAGCGGCGCCGGCGCGACGAAGAAGGTCCATATCCTGGTCAAGCCCACGCGGCCGGACCTCGTCACCAATCTCGTGATCAACACCGATCGCAGGACGTATCTGCTCGAGCTCCGCTCGACGGAGAAGACCTACATGGCGTCGGTGTCCTGGCAGTATGCCGAGGATCAGCTGATCGCGCTGCGACGGCAGAACACGGCGGCCGAGGAAGCGGCGCCCATCGCCACCGGCGTGGACCTCGCTTCGATCAACTTCCGCTACGCCATCGAGGGCGACGGTCCGGCCTGGCGGCCGCTCCGCGCGTTCGATGACGGCCACAAGGTCTTCATCGAATTCCCGTCCGGCATCCGGCAAGGAGAGATGCCGCCACTGTTCGTGATCGGGCCGGCGGGCGGTTCTGAGCTCGTGAACTACCGCGTAAAGGGCAACTACTACATCGTCGATCGCCTCTTCGCCGCCGCCGAGTTGCGTCTTGGCGACAAGGACAGCGAGCGCCGCGTTCGGATCGTTCGCGCCGACGGAAGGCCGCGGTCATGATCGACGCACCGGACGAGCAAACCCGGCCTCCGATCGAACCACGGACGCCGCCGGACCTTCGTCTGCGGGGCGAGTACCCGCGCGTCACCCGCCTGTCGCGGAAGGTTCTGATCAGTCTCGGCGCCGTATCCGCGCTCGCTATCGCCGGCGCGCTCGGGTATGCGCTTCAGACTCGCAATAAGACCCAGAACAGCCAAGAATTGCTTTCTACGCAGAACCGCCCATCTGCTGAAGGCCTGGTCGGACTACCGAGGGACTATACCGGCCTGCCGCGCCAGGCGCCCCCACTTGGACCGCCGCTGCCCGGCGATCTCGGCAAGCCGATCCTCAACGCGGGAGCCACACCGAACGCCATCGCGCCCACGACATCTCCTGATCCCGAAACGCAGCGCCGTGCACAAGAAATCGAGGCTGCGCGCCTCAGCCGTCTCTTTGCTCCGACCAATCAGAAGCCGCAACCAATAGGGCTCGCGACGTCAGCGGCTGATGCTCCGGCAGCAGCGGGGCCGACGGCGGCGGCGCCCATCGACGCAGGCGCCGCGCAGAACATGCAGGACCGCAAAACAGCGTTCCTGAACGCATCGACCGACAAGCGCACGGTCAGCCCTGATCGGCTTGCGCTGAAGGCCTCACCGTATGTGGTGCAGGCGGGCACGGTCATCCCCGCCGCGCTGATCACGGGTATCCGTTCGGATCTGCCTGGCCAGATCACCGCGCAGGTGACAGAAGCGGTCTACGACAGCCCCACCGGCAGATATCTACTGATCCCGCAGGGCGCAAAGCTCATCGGCCAGTACGACAGCTCCGTTGCGTTCGGCCAGAGCCGAGTTCTCCTCGTTTGGACCCGGATCATCATGCCCGACGGCGCTTCAATCGTTCTCGAGCGCCAGCCGGGCGCCGACACGCAGGGCAATGCCGGTCTCGAGGACGAGGTCGACAACCATTGGGGCATGTTGTTCAAGGCCGCCGTCCTCTCCACCCTGCTCAGCGTCGGCGCGGAGGCGGGCACAAGCCAGGACGAGAACAACCTCGTCCAGGCGATCCGTAGCGGCGCTTCAAACAGCATCAGCCAGACCGGCCAGCAGATCGTCCAGCGCCAGCTCAACATCCAGCCGACGCTGACCATCCGACCTGGCTTTCCGGTGCGCGTCATCGTCACGCGCGATCTGGTGCTTGCGCCGTTCCGCGAAGGAGGAAAGCCGTGACCAAGCTCAAGCTCGGCGCGATCGAGGATGACAAGCCGGTCAAGCTTACCGTCGAACTGCCGGCTCAGGTCCACCGCGATCTACTCGCCTACGGACAAGTCCTGGGGCAAGAGACCGGACAATCCGCCATCGAGCCTGCGAAGCTCATCCCACCGATGTTGACCCGGTTCATGTCGACTGACCGCGGTTTTGCAAAGGCGCGAAAGCGGCCCACCATTCGGCAAACGCCATAGGCGTTCCACCCCAAACAGGAGCCTTTTGAAGGCCGGCAGGCTTAAGGGCCGGCTAGTGGCGAGAGCCCGACGATGTGAACCGCTTTCCCTCAAAGAGCGCGCGGTCCGAGCCAAACGCCTTTGCCAGAAAATCGAGGGTCGCGCGGATTCGAGCGGTGCGCCGCAAATCGTCATGCGTGAGCAGCCACAACGCCGACCGCGGCTCATTCGTCGCCTTCCGGACGTGACGGCGAAGTCCCGGCGTCGGGTCACCCAAGTAACAAGGCAGCAAGGCGAGACCCAGCCCCGCGAGCGCCGCGTCCCGCGCCGCGGGAAGAGCATCGACGCGGCAGGCGATCCGCGCGGCATGGAGGTTCTCGTGAATCCATCGACCGATCGCGGTGCTCGCCAGTGCGTCGTCGAGCCCAATCCAATCGTGGACTAGCAGGTCCTTCGCTTTGTTCCGGGACAGGTATTCCTCTGATCCGTAAATCGCGTGCGCGATGTCCGCCATGCGCCGTCCCACCAAGATTTCGGGGGGGTCGGGCGTCGGCCGGATCGCGATCTCCGCCTCCCGTCGGCTGAGGTTTGCCATCGCATTCGAGATGGCCACCTCGAATTGGATCTCCGGATGTAGCTGCCGCATCGCGGGCAGGTGGCGCATAAGGATCGTGCCGAGCGTATCGGTCGTAGTAATCCGAACCAGCCCCGAAGGCCTCAGGTCCTGGCCCGCAAGCCGTCGCTCCAGGGTCAGCACCTCGTCTTCGAGCCGAGCTGCCGTCTCGGCCGCGGTCTCCCCAGCTGGCGTCGGCACATAGCCGTCGCGGAAGCGCTCGAACAGCCGAACCCCGATTTGCGCCTCGATGGCGCCCAGGCGACGGAACACGGTCGAGTGCGTCACGCCAAGCCGCCTTGCGGCTCCTGAAAGCGTGCCCTCCCGCACGACGCAGAGCACGAGACGCAAATCATCCCAGTCCATGCCTGTCCATTTCTGCAAACGGCGTTTTCCAAAATATAGAATGTCTGTTCTTCAGTGAACAACCCTAAATCCGGATATGGCAAGCGCCGGAGGTAAGGATGCAGGTTGAAGCGAGCCGAGGGACCACAATGGCCGTCGACCAGGCGGCCGGAGACCCGCGCCGGTGGCTGGCGCTGCCAATCCTTCTGATCGGCGCTTTCCTCCCGGTCCTCGACTTCAACGTGGTCAACCTGGCTCTCCCGGCCATCCGTCAGAACCTGGGCGCATCCTCAAGCGAGATCGAGTTCATCATCTCGGCCTACGCGGCGACGTACGCCGTCTTCCTGATCACCGGCGGGCGTCTAGGCGACCTGTTCGGCCGCAAACGCATGTTTATGCTGGGCGTCGCCGGCTTCACGCTGACGTCCCTCTTGTGCGCGATTGCCTGGTCGCCGAGCGTGCTGATCGTCGGCCGCATCCTTCAAGGTCTGACGGCGACAGCGATGGCCCCTCAGGTGCTCGCGTCGATCCGCGTCCTTTTCCCCGCCGCAGAGCAAGGGTTGGCGCTCGCGTTCTACGGCGCCACGTTCGGACTCGCGAACATTTGCGGTCAGGTGCTGGGCGGCGTTCTCATCTCGGCGCATCCGTTCGGCTTCGCTTGGCAAGCCATCTTCCTGATCAATCTTCCGATCGGCCTCGTCGCGCTGATCGGAAGCTCGATCGTGCTCCGCGACTCGCGCGCAGCGCATGCGCAGAAGCTCGATCTCGGTGGCGTAGCCCTTCTGTCGCTGGCCCTGGCGCTCCTGGTTTATCCGCTGGTCGAAGGGCGTGAGGCCGGCTGGCCTTCATGGATGATCGTGATGCTGGCCGCGTGCCCCATCGCTTTGCTGGCATTCACGCGGTTCGAAGCCCGCCTTTCCGCCCGCGGCGGCGATCCCCTGGTCGCGCTGTCACTCTTCCGCAGCAGCGCGTTCGTGGCCGGCCTGGTGATGGCGCTGGCGTTCTACATGCACTCGTCGTTCTATCTGACCTTCGCGGTCTACCTGCAGAGCGGGCTTCAACGATCGCCGATGGAAGCGGGCTTGGCAACGCTTCCGTTCGCGGTCGGCTATTTCGTGAGTTCGCTGTTCTCCGCCCCCGTGATGCAGCGCCTCGGGATCCGCGCCCTGACCCTCGGTTTCTTTCTTGAGATCCTGGGGTTCGGGCTTGTCCTGCTCGCGGTCACCAACGTGCTTCCCGGAGCTCTCGCAGTCGGGCTCGTGGGCGCAGGTCTCGGCTTCGGCGTCGTCATGCCGTCGGTGATCAAGGCCGTGCTTGGCGGCGTCGACCAGCGTCACGCAGGTCTCGCCTCGGGGATCGTGATCTCGACCCTCCAGATCGGCGCAGCGCTCGGCGTCGCCATCGTCGGCGGCATCTTCTATCGCGCGCTGGGAAGCGATCAGAGCGCCGCCGCTTACGCACACGCCTTTGCGCTCGCTCTCGCCGCCAACATCACTCTGATCAGCCTCGCGGCGCTCCTGTCGCTATGGCTCGCCGCTCACCAATCGAGCGCCGCACCCGCCGCTCCGGCGCCTAAGCCCCTCTGAACCGCAACCGACAACTTCGCCGAGGCTCCTGAAATGACCACCTACATGCACTACGCCACGCTCCTCGAAGCCTCAGCCGCGCTCCGCGCGCGAAAGGTGTCCGCCGTCGAGCTGACGCGTGCCTTGTTGGATCGCATCGCGAAAATCGATCCGTCGCTCCATTCATACGCGACCGTGACGCCTGATCTTGCCTTGAGGCAGGCTGAGGCCGCCGATGCCGAGATCGCCGCTGGAGACGATCGCGGTCCGCTTCATGGCGTCCCAATCGCCGTCAAAGACATTTGCAATACGGCGGGCATTGTGACGGCGGCGGGCATGACGATCCATGCCGATCACGTGCCTGACCATGACTCGACCGTGGTGAAGCGCCTGCGCGATGCGGGAGCAGTGCTGCTCGGCAAGCTGCAAAATACGGAAGGCGCCTTTGTCAGCCATCATCCCAAGATCAGCCCACCCCGCAATCCCTGGAATAGCGACTATTACGCAGGCGCATCATCGAGCGGCTCCGGCGTCGCGACCGCGGCCGGCCTTTGTTTCGGCGCTCTGGGCAGCGACACGGGCGGATCGATCCGGTTTCCGAGCGCGGCCAATGGCATTAGCGGGCTGAAGCCAACCTGGGGCCGTGTCAGTCGCTACGGCGTGTTCGCACTCGCCGAAAGCCTGGATCACATCGGACCGATGGCGCGCTCCGCGGCCGACGCCGGCGTCATGCTCGGTGCGATCGCCGGGCGGGACAGCAATGATCCCACGACCCTGAGCGCTCCCGTCCCTGATTACCTCGGCGAGATCGAGACGGGAATTCGCGCGGTCCGGATCGGGATTGACGCGGCCTACAACGAGACAGGCTGCGATGCGGTGACGGTCACAGCGGTGCGCGAAGCAAGAAGGGTCTTCGAAACGCTGGGTGCGAACGTCAAGGAAGTGACCTTGCCGGACCCGAGCGGCGTGATGGTGACGACCGCTTGGGGAACGATCTGCGCCCCCGAAACCGCCATCGCGCACAAAGCCACGTACCCGGCCCGCTCATCCGAATATGGCGGGCTTCGCAATCTCATTGAGGCTGGCCGCGCGGCCACGGGCATGGAGGTCATGGAGGCGCATCACAAGCGCCTCGCCTTCACCGGCAACCTCGCCGCGCTCTTTACTGAAATCGATCTGCTGCTGATCCCGACTCAGACGCGCGCCGATTTCACGCTCGCCCAGGAGCAGGAGCTCTTCGCCACGGCGGAAGGTCTTTCGGACTTCATCCGCTTCGCTACGCCCTTCGATATGTCCGGCAATCCGACAATCACCTTGCCGGGCGGTTTTTCTCCTAAAGGCTTGCCGCTGTCCTTCCAACTTGTGAGCCGCCCGCTCGACGAAGCGCTGCTTGTGCGCGCCGGCCACGCTTACCAGCAGGTCACCGATTGGCATCACCGGCATCCGCCGGTCTGACCTCCAGCGAAGGTCACGTTCGATGAAGTTGATGGTCGATGGAACATGGCGCGGCGAGATCCCGCCGACGCCCGAACTCGACGCGCAGAGGATGATTCATGCCGGACGCTTTCGCGAACGCATTGCGCCCGACGGATCGTCCCGCTTCCCGGCAGAAGCCGGGCGCTACCACCTCTACGTCTCGCCGGCCTGCCCATTTTCGCACCGTGTCATGGTCGTGCGTGCGCTGAAGCGGCTCGACGCTGTCGTCGACCACTCCGTTCTGCATCCACTCTGGGACACGCCGGACGGCTGGGTATTCGGCGACACGGCCCTGTCGACAGTCGATCGCGCCGGCAACGGGTTTCGGTGCCTGTACGAGGCCTATGGCACCTCATCACCGAACTACACGGGCAAAGTCACCGTCCCCGTCCTTTGGGATCAGCGCTCGCGGCGCATCGTCAGCAATGAGTCGCTGGAGATCGCGCACATGCTCAATGACGCATTCAATGAGCTCGGCGGCGGCGATCGCCTCGACCTCTCTCCCCCGGACCTGGAGCACGAACTCGAGCGATTGACCGCGCGCATCGCGAAGAGCCTCGCTGAAACTGTCTATGACGTCGCCGCCGCACGCGACCAGAGGGGATATGACGCGGCGATGGACGAGCTCTTCGGCTTCCTCGACCAGCTCGACCAGCAGCTCGACGACGGACGGCCCTTTCTTCTTGGCGAGCGCCCAACGCTCGCTGATGTCCTGGCCTATCCGCCGCTCGTGCGATTCGACGCGGTCTACAACCCGCTCTTCCGCGCAACCCGCAGGCGAGTGGCGGACTATCGGTGCCTGCCGGCATTCGTAAAGCGGATCCACGATCTGCCGGGCGTCGCCGCAACCACCCGATATGACCACATCCTGATGCATTACTACGATGGGGATTGGGCGGTCACGACCAGGCGCGGCATCGTGCCTGACCTTCCCTCGACAAACTGTCTGAAGGCGGCCTGACCTTGTTTCGCATGCAGGAGCCCGGGATTCGATGACCAGTTCCGCCCCGACCCGCCGGCCAGCCAGCAAGCCCATCTTCTATTACTCACCAGGTACGTGCTCGCTGGCACCGCACATCGTGCTCGAGGAGATCGGCGAGCCGTATGAGATGACTTTGATTTCCGCCTCTGGACCGCGGGAGGGTGAGGCGACGTCGACTCCGGCCTGGAAGGCGATCAATCCCAAAGCTCGCGTGCCGGCTCTGCTCGGTGTCGCCGGCCGGGTTGGCGGCGCGGACAACCTTCTCACAGAGGTGCCGGCCATCCTCACCTACCTGGCGCGCACGAATCCGGCGGCAAGGTTGCTTCCATCCGATCCGGCCGCCGAGGCCAGGTGCATCGAGTGGATGAGCTGGCTGTCCAGCGATCTACACTCAATGGCCTTCGCCCAGATGTGGCGAGCCCATCGTTTCACGACCGATGAGAACGGCCTCATAGCAGTCAGGGATCGCGGCCGCGAAAATGTCTGCAAGTGCTTCGCCTACATCGAACGCGTCCTCGCAGACGGCCGCGCATGGGCAGTCCCCGAAGGGTACAGCATCGTCGATCCCTATCTGCTCGTCTTTTACTACTGGGGCCGGACCCGCCTCAGCCTGGATATGGAAGGGCTTTGTCCCGCCTGGACGCGATTGAGCCAGGTGCTCGTGCAAAGGCCAGCCGTCCAGCGGGCGCTAACGAATGAAAGGATCGCTATTTTTCAAAGCGCATAGCGGGTGCGCTGTTGTGCCGGCCCGCGGGCAGCCGTGCGAAAGGACGGTGCTTCTGCCGCCAACTCGGCCACGCGATTCGCGAGACGCGCCTGCGGTCATGCCGACGGCGCAGCGGCCCTCCTGCTCGCCCGGACGCCCTTTGAAGCGGCTTCCTCAAAGCCGCCGACTGGCGCGACCGGTTGCCATTCGACCGGCAAGAATGCGCTCAGCGCCTCTTGGATGATCGCGGCCAAATGCTCCCCAACTGGCCCAATGTCTTTCTTGGGCCGAAGAAGGACCAAACCAAGGGACGGCAGTTCAGGCAAACCACAAGCGCCGGCATCCAGTGGACAAACAGCCGGGGGCAGCCCAATGGGAGTACGCACGGCGATGCCAAGGCCAGCGGCCGCTGCGGCCCAAAGGCCGGCCAGGCTAGGGCTGACGAATGCGATGCGCCAGGCCAACCCTTTCCTGTCCAACTGTTCGCACGCGATCGTCCGCAACACGCATGGGGCTTCGAGCATAGCGAGCGGCAGCGGCTCGCGATCAGCCGCTCTCCAAGCCGGCGCACATGAGGTCGATCCCAGCCAGCGAAGCGGCAACAGGCCAGCCATATGTCGCGTTGTGGCCGATGCGGAGCCATCATCCCAAGCCAAGGCGAGATCGAGTTGCCCTGACGCCAGCTTGTCGTGGAGCTCGTGATTGCGCGCGATCCGCCCTTCAATCCGGACTTTTGGATGGGCTCTGGCAAAGCGGCCCAGCACCTGCGGGAGCAATGTTTCGCCGAAGTCTTCCTGCAGCCCAAGCCGGATCCAGCCCTCCAGCTCGACGCCGCGCACCGCGCTTATCGCTTCGTCGTTGAGATCCAGGAGCCGTCGCGCGTAGGAAAGCAGCGCCTCGCCGCTATTCGTCAAAGTCAGTCCACGGCCAGACTTGCGCACCAGAGCGACATCCGCCTGGTCTTCGAGTTTCTTAAGCTGGGCGCTCACAGCCGAGGTCGAGCGCCCCAATCGGTTCGCCGCCAGCGCAAACGATCCGGCGTCGATGCCGGCGACAAAGGAGCGTAAAGCGTCCATGTCGAGATTGGTGAGGCGCATCCAACCGTCCCGAAAATCGGGATGAAGCGTCCCGAATAATCTGATTTTCAGGTTGATGGTGCGTCTGCACAGTAGGCGATGTCAACCCTTACCGTGGAGCACGCCATGCCATTCACCCGGATTTCCTTGCTCGCCGGCAAATCGTCCGAATACTTAGCGGCGATCTCGGCAAGTCTCGACCGTGCGCTCGTTGAGTGCTTTGAGACGCCAGAGAACGATCGGTTTGCCATCATCCATCAGCATCAGCCGAATGAACTGATCTTCGACCCCACCTACAAAGGTGGTCCGCGTTCACCGGATTTCACTCTGTTTCACGTCACGACGGGCAAGGTCCGATCGCCCGAGACGAAGCGCGCGTTCTATAGCCGTCTCGTTGAGCGGTTGGCCGAAGCGCCAGGCATCAGACCCGAGGACGTAATGGTGGTGGTCGCCAACTCCGCGCTCGACGATTGGTCCTTTTCTTCCGGACTGTGTGCAGGCGATGATGGCCGATGATCCGTCCAAAACGAACAGGGCGGCTTGCGCCCAGGCGATGACAGTTCAGCGGGCGGGAAGCGGTGTCATGCCTGGCCCGAGCGGATACGCGACTGGCCCCTTCTTCATGCAGATCCTATTGTCGAGCCAGAACGAGGGCGAGATGACGGCGCTCCGCGCCTACTTTCAGCCAGGCGCCGCTTCGCTCTGGCACAGCCACCCGCGGGGGCAACTACTTTTCGTGCTGGATGGTGTGGGGTTCGTTGAGCGTGAAGGCGGGGAGGTGACCGAAGTCCGAGCGGGCGACAGTATCTGGTTCGCTCCGGGTGAGCGTCATCGTCACGGCGCAACCGAGCAGTGCCCGTTCAGCTATCTGAGCGTCCAGCCGGTGAAGGACGGATGCACTGTCACTTGGGACGACTCGGCCACGACGCACGCCAGTAATTGAACCGGACCCGTGACTCTTACCCAGGAGTCATCGCTAGAAGACTGCGGCGTCGCCGCCGCTGCCGCGCACCCGCGCATCCAGCGCGCGCGAAGATCGAAGGGTCACCATCTCGAAGTGGAATAAGCCAGACCACCCTGAACGCTCGGCTGCGACTGACGCTCGCCGTTCGGTCGCCTCCCGCCGGCGTACTCATGCGTCCGTTGCGGGGACGGGCGCGCGCCCAACTTTGGGATTTAAGGCCAACGGCACTATCGCGACCAGAGCCGAGACAGCAGCCATCGCGAAAGGTCCCGCGTTCGAGGCGCCAGCGACAAGTCCTCCCAATGGACCGCCAACAGCAACCCCCAAGTCCCACGCCGACGTCACGGCGCCCACGGCCGCGGTGCGCTCTTGGGGATTGGCGGCTTCCGTGACCAGGCTCGTCACGCTCGGAATCAGCAGAGACAGTCCTGCACCTGCGACTGCCGTCGAGACGAAGGCCAGCCACTCCACATGCACCACGGACAATCCCGCGAGTCCGAGCGCTTCAACCACGAAGGCCGAAACAAGGACCCGCCGGCCACCGAAGCGGGCAGCATATCCGCTGCCCAGGAAGCGCGCGATCATGAACGCGATTCCGAAGACGGTCAGGGCGAAGTTCTGGCCCGGAAAGCCAAGAGCCGCAAAGCGCGGCACCAGAAACGCTGCGATCACCCCATATCCGACGCTGCAAAACACCCCTGAAGCGCCGGGCACCCACGCTGCCCTCGGAAACAGCGAGCGGCGGACATTCGATTTGGTGAATGAACGCCGATCATCGGGCCGTGTGGACGCGGCCAGACCCCACGCAAGCATGGGAATGATGCTCGAGGCGATCCAGACACTGCGATACGTGCTGAGCGACAGTATCGCCGTTCCAAGCATCGGACCGCACGCCAGCCCCATCCACATCGCGAGGCCAAAATGTCCTGCGACCTTGCCTCGCTGCGATTGCTCCGTGTGAGTCAGAATCCACCCAACGGACCCAGTGAAAAGTGCGCCTTCGCCGGCGCCGAGGAAGAGGCGGGCGAGCACCAAGACCGGGAGGTTTGTCGCCACGATATGTCCGATGCCGCCAATCAGCCCGAGAATGGCTCCGGCAATCGCAACGCGACGCCCGCCATTCTGATCGGCTAATCGTCCCGATATCGGGCGAGAGAACATGGTCGCCAGCGAGCCGATCGTCACAGCCAAGCCGGCAGTGATCGCATCGGCGCCGAAGCGCTCATGGGCATAAGCGGGCATCACCTGAATCGTCATGCCGATCGCGCTGAACCCGAGGAAGGTCGCCGACCAGAGCCGCCGGTAAGGCACCGCCGCGCCACTCTGGGATGATTGATTCGTTTCAGCTCGCACCATCACCGATCTCGCATATTGTTTGGTGACATCTTACGGTTTTGCTTGCATGACTCTATTGAGTTATAATTTGCAAGGTTATGCTGGACGCGCATGAACACACGTGACCTGGAAGCGTTTCTCGCCGTCGTAGAGGCCGGCTCCATCGTCGGAGCCTCGGCACGTCTCCACATCACCCAGCCTGGCGTGAGCCGTCGCATTCAGAGCCTGGAGGAGCAACTCGGCGTCGCATTGCTCGACAGACAGTCAAAGCCGCTGAAGCCGACCGCCGCCGGCCGAGAAACCTACGAGCACGGCCGGCGCATGCTGCGGCTATTCGAAGATCTCAAGACGGGATTGTCACCGGACGGGGCAATCGCCGGAGAATTTCGGCTCGGGATTTCGCCCTACCTGTCGGAGGTCGGCATAACGACGCTTGCTGATCGGCTCCGCGACGGCTTTCCAGATCTCACGCTGCGCATCACGATCGGCTGGCCAGAGCAGCTCCTAGAGCAGCTGCGTCGCAGTGAGATTGACGTCGCCGCGTTTTGCCTCCCTGATGGATTGAATCCACCAACCGAGATCGAGGCAGACGCCTTAGACGTCCAGCCGGTACGCGTCGTGGCCCCGACCTCGCTGGATTTGCCAGCTCGCCCTAAGCTGAAGGATCTCTCTCCCTTTCCCTGGATCATCAATCAGGACGGCTGCGGTTTCCGGAGTGCTATTCAGCGCCGGTTCGAGCAAGCCGATCTTCCGCTGCGAATAGGCATTGAAGCGCTGAGCTCGGACCTTCGCCTATCTCTGGTCGCTGGCGGGCTGGGAATCACGCTCGCGACCCAAGCTGCAGTCGACGCCAGCCCGCTGCGCCGCTCTCTTCGAACTGTTCCTGTGCAGGACTTCGCGCCCAGGGTCAGGGCCTGGATCGTCCGCCGCCCGCCCGCCGGCAGACTTGTACGACCGATCGAGTGCCTCAAGGACGCTCTGGGCGTCGCGCTCGATCAAAGGCCTCGTTCGAAGCGGCGTTGACCACCCCACGTGCTGTCATGGGCCAAGTGCTTTTACCCCACGTGCTCACTACTCAATCGGCCACAGGGAGGCCGGGCAGTTCGGGATAGCGCTCGCGCAACATATCGAGGAAGGGACGAAGGGAAGGATTCTGATTGCTTAGCCGCCAATAGGCCCGAAAACCCAACCGCGTCGGCTTGTCGTTGTCGTGCACACCTCGGAATGTAACTCCAGGATACGTGGCGCCCGTCGCGCCCTCGAGGGCGAGCGCAATTCCCCAGCCAGCCCCCACAAGGGTCAAAAGGCGATCGGCCGACACGTCCTGGCGCAACACGGGGCACGGGTTTTGATCTCCCAATTTTCTCAAAAGCAGTTGCAAAAATTCGGGCCCTGGACCGCGTTGCGGTAGTAGCAACCGCTGCCCCCGCAGATCCGCCCATTGAACATTATCTTGTTGCGCGAGCGCGTGGTCCCCCGGCAGAGCGACGACGAAACGCTCGCTCCAGACAGAAAGCGACTTGCCGGTCCATCGATGGTTCCCCTCAACGACAAACGCGATGTCGAGCGCGGAACTCTCCAAGTCGGAAATCAGATGATCGCTCGATCCATCGACAAGATGGATCTCGACATCGGGGTAACGTCGGCGGTGCTCAATGAGTGAAGCTCGAAGATTCCCCGCCGAAAGCGCCGCATGCACCCCGATCGAAAGACTTCCGCTCTCGCCCCGGCTGCGAATTTTGAACCGCTCGCTAATGGCCTCCGTTTCCTCGACGATCCGCCTCGCCCTTTCGAGGAAATCTTGACCCTCTTTCGTCGGACGCGTCCCACCATTTGTCCGTTCGAACAGCGCTGAACCGAGTTGATATTCAAGATCGCGCACGCGCCGGCTAACGGTTGATTGTCGGACATGGAGAGCTTCAGCAGCCTGCCGTAGGCTTCGATGCTGAGCGACAACAATGGCCCATCGAAGATCCCGTAGTTCGATGTTCATCCTTTGCCCACCGCATCGAGCGCAGGCCACAGGCCCGCCATCCTGGTGCCAGTCTCACGGCGAACGCGACAGGGAAATCGCTCGCGAATGAGCCGCGCGAGATGCGCAAGGTCTGCCGGCGCTAGCAGATGTTGACCACGCCTCACGCTGCCCCCGGCTTCGAGTTGCGCGCCGCATCGCCGCCCAGGCGGAGGAAACCACGGCGAGCCAAAAGCGAGGGGCCGCTGCCTCAGCATCGTCACTGGTCGCGGCGTAGGGTGAGCAATGCACAAGCTTTCCAGGAGGTTTTCACCTACGCCGCGCTTTTGAGGAGCCAAGCATCGCGAGCTATGAGGAAGTTTCGTAGCCTGACGTGGTAGTCGTCCGTCACTGCATTCATGACGCTCGGTCGGGTGGCCAGGATGGCGCGCCACGTACGCACCTTTGGCGTCTCTATGAACACCCCGGTGTCAGTGATGGCGTCGAACACATCGAAGTACCGGAAGATCGGCGCAAAGACCGCATCGACAAGGCTGAAACGCTCGCCGGCGAAATATGGGCCTTGGCCCAGCTCGGCCTCCACGCGGCCAAACTTGTCGACGAGCGCTTTGCGCTTCACCTCGAAGGCATCAGCGTCCTTCGCAGTCTCGAAACCCCAGAGATCCGACAGGATGGACGAGCCGAATTCTATCCAACCGCGGTGCCGGGCGCGCTCCAACGGGTCTACGGGATGGAGGAGGACGCTCCGCAGCGTGTCCTCAAGATATTCGCAAATGACCGCGCTCTCAAACAGGACGAACTCGGCGCCGTCGCCTCTCTCGACTATCAGCAAAGGTACCTTCCCGAGAGGGGAGATGGCTCGAAACCACTCCGGCTTGGCGGAGAGATCGACATAGCGGCGCTCAACGCGCTCGCCCTTTTCGGTCAGCGCTATGGCTGCCCGTTGGACGTAGGGGCAAAGGTGGTGGCTGACTAGGGTAAGCTTCGCATTAAACATTGCGTGAGCGAGGAGATGACGGGGTCATCTGGACCTCCCCTTTGTTAGTTGTCCGAGCTCATTTCGACCCGAAGACAATTCAACCACGCAGCGCCGCCGCACTATTGGTGGCCCATTCCGAGAAGGTGCGGGGCGGTCGCCCAAGCAGATCGGCGACGGCCTGCGTTGGGGGGTACATCCTCCCGGCCTTTACGCTCGCAAAATATCGCAGGATAAAGTCGACGTCGGATTCAGGCGCGCCGAAGTTGAGCATCGCTTGGCGCCAGGCATCCGCGCGGACGTCGTGGTAAGTGATTATGCGGCCGATCGCCTGGCCGATCTTGTCGGCGGCCTGTGCGAAGCTGATCCGTTCGGCGCCCGATACCTCATATATGACGCCGTCGTGGCCCGGCGTGGTTAGGAGCTTCGCGGCACAAGCCGCGATGTCGTATGGGTCGATGAAGCTGTCCATCCCTTCGCCCGCCGGGACGGAAATCCTACCTTCTGCCCGATCCAGCCACATCAGGAAGTTAGAGGCGAAGATGCACGGACGCAGAATCGTCCAGCCCACGCCTAGCGATTGGAGATGCTGCTCGCTCTTGGCGCGGGCCTGGGCATGCGGCACGTCGGCCATGAAATCGGCGTTCACGTGTCGGCCGATGAGGCTGACGATGTGGCTGACACCGGCCGCCTTCGCGGTGTCGAAGGCGTTCCCTTCCATCACACCGATGTTCAACCCTGCTGCCAGCACAAACGCCTTGTCCACCCCGGCGAACGCCGGGGGAAGCGTGTGCGGGACTTCGAGATCACCCTGAACGACCTCTACCTCACCGTCGAATTTCGCGGCGCGGTCCGGATCGCGCGTAAGGACGCGCACGCGGGCGCCGCCTTCGAGCAATAGCGGCACCAGGTGGGTGCCGACGTTGCCAGTTGCGCCGGTCACGAGGATCAAGGGCTGGGTCATGGTAGGAGCTCTCCTGGATTTCGGTGACGGGCGTCAGGCGAAGGCTGCGGCGTGGGCCTTGGTCCATTCATCGAACGAGCGGGCCGGGCGGCCGAGGAGGTTCGCCACAGTGTTGGTCGGCGGGAATACCTTCCCGTCCCGCACGCCGACGAACATCGTGATGAACGATTCAGCGGTGGGTGGATGAAATCCTCCAGCCAGAAAGCCCTGCAGTAGCGTGTCGGGAGGGATGTCCTGGTACCCCACGGTTTTTCCCGTCGCAGTCGTGAGTTTCTGAGCGACCTCGGCGTAACTCAGAGCCTCGCTCCCGGTGATCTCGTAGATCCTGCCGTCGCGCCCTGGGGTGGTCAGCAGCTTGGCTGCGCATGCCGCGATATCAGCGGGGTCCAGGAAGGAGTCTTTGCCGTCGCCGCAGGGCAGATGGATCGTGTTGCTCCGACGGTCGACCAGCATAAGGGTGTTGGATGCCCAGGAGCCCGGCCGCAGGATCGTCCACGCGATCCCGAGGGATTGAAGTCGCTGTTCGCTTTCCCGGTGCCACCCCGCCAATGGCGTCGCCGCGAAAAAGTCGGCGTTGATGTGCCTGGCCGACAGCTTAACGATGTGTTTCACGCCGGCCGCCTTCGCGGCCGCGTAGGCGTTCGTCTCCTGCTCCAGGAGAGTGGGAAAGTTGGCGAGGACGAACAGTTCGTCCACGCCGGCAAAGACCGGCGGCAGTGTCTCGGGCTTCTCAAGGTCGCCCTGGATCACCTCGACGGAGGGTCCGAACTTCGCCGCCTTCGCAGCATCGCGAGTGAGCACGCGGACCCGCTCGCCTTGCGCCACCAATTGCGGGACGAGTTCGCTTCCGACGGTGCCGGTGGCACCCGTAACCAAAATTCGGGGTTTCGACATGGATCAAGCTCCTGTGGTGGGCGATTGCGCGGCTTGGCTGCGAGTTGGTCCAAATTCTCGCCGCAGCCACTCGTCGTAGGTCAGGGGCTTGCGACCGAGGATCTCCTCGGCGGTGCCGGTCAGGTACCACTTGCCGGCGCGAATAGTTTCGAAGAACTCGACCATGATGTCGGCGATGAATGGCGGCACGCCCCGGCCAACGATCGCACCCCGCGCGCTCTTGGCAGCCATGTCCACGAAGGTCGTCGCATTGCCAGTCGCGTTTGTGATGGCTTGCGCGATCTCCGGCCCTGTCAGCGCTTCGGACGTGAGTTCGTAGACCTGTCCGGTGTGCCCCTCTGTCGTCAGCACGCGCGCGGCCACCGCGGCGATATCTTCGGGCGCGATCACGCAGACCTTGCTGCCAGCCAGCGGCTCGGAGACGATGCCGTTTTCCCTGTCCCAAGCCCAGGCGAACGGCGTGTCCGGCATGAAGCGGGTTGGACGCAGAATCGTCCAGGCGAGGCCGGAAGCGCGAAGATTCCCTTCGCTCACCCCATGGGCCGCCCAGAGAGAATCCGCCGAACCCAAGGTGCCGGCGCCGAAATTCGAGAGGTAGACGAGATGCTGCGCGCGGGCCGCCCGCGCGGCGGCGAACGCGGCCGCCTCGATCGTGATCAGGTCCGGGCCGGGCGGAGCGAGAACAAACACCTTGGCCGCACCCTTGAACGCGGCCCCGAGTGTTGCAGGCCTGGCAAGGTCGCCTTCGAAGATTGTCACGCCGGAGCCGAACAGGTCCTTGGCCCGGGCCACGTCGCGCGTCAGAACACGCACGCTCTGCCCGGATTCGAGCAGCAATCGCACGACGTGGCGACCAACGGTGCCGGTTGCGCCGACGACAAGGATTTGCGTTTGGGTCATCGCCGGGTCTCGCTCAAGGAGGTTGCTCTTGTCAGGGCCGCGGCCGGTTGGACCTCGGCAAGGCCGCCGTTCGGGCCACCCTGGCGTCCCTCACCGAATATCGCGCCCTCGAGTTGGCGCAGCCGATCATCGACGTGGTCGAACGGGCTCGCATCCATGGCGACGAGAAGCGCGCAAGCGCTGCGCCAGACTCCGTGCAGCCAACGGAGCGAAGCTGCGGCGAGCCTCATGGCTTCAGCGCTCCGGCATTGGCGCGCATCCAATCTTCGAGATTGCGCGCCGGCCGGCCCAGGATCAGCGGAACCGTGGGCTCGACGAACATCTTCCCCGACTTCACAATGCCGAAATATTTGATGATCGACTCTGCTTGGCGCTGCTTCATCCCCGACTGGAGAAGCGCACTCATGACATCTTCCGGCGGCGTATCCACGAACGTCAGCTTTGCGCCGGTGAAGGCCGCGACCCGGTCGACGATCTCCTGGAAGCTGACCCGCTCCGGGCCCGTCATCTCGTAGATCTTCCCCTCGTGTCCGGGCTCGGTCAGCGTCTTGACGGCGACCGCGGCAATGTCGAACGGGTCGATCGGCGTGTCCTTCCCGTCGCCCACCGGCAGGAAAAGTCCACCCCGCTGCATGATTCCGAATTGCAGGATGTTCGAGAAGAAGAACCCCGGGCGCAGGATCGTCCACGCGACGCCTAAGGCCTGCAATCGTCGTTCGCTCTCGCCGTGCCACTCGGCTGTTGTCGTGCCGGCAAGCTCCGGCCAATCCGCCGTGCGCCCCCCCAACTTCACGATGTGCTTCGCGCCCGCCGCCTTGGCCGCGTCGAAAGCCGCGCCCTCCAGCACGTCCAGGTCCCAGCCATTGGCAATGACGAAGACCTTGTCGGCTCCTTCAAATGCCGGAGGCAGACTGGACGGATCGCTCAGGTCCCCGACCACGATCTCGGCGCGCGGGTCGAGCTTCGCCGCCTTGGCTCTGTCCCGCACCATCGCGCGGACCGAATGGCCTGCCTCCGCCAGCTGTCGGACCGTCTGGGTTCCGGCGGTGCCGTTGGCGCCAGTCACGAGGATTTTTTCGGCCGCCATGAGATACTCCTGAGTGTGTTCGATTTCCGGGAAAGCGGTTTCGCCGCGCCTGGTCAGGCGGCTGCGGACATCCCGCCGTCGACATCGAACGTCGTTCCCGTGACGAAAGCGGCCGAAGGCGAGGCGAGGAAGGCGACGATTTCGGCGACCTCCTCGCTCGTGCCAAACCTGCCGAGCGGGATGCGGGTGGGCAGCGCAGCGCGGAAGCCTGCGAGCGCTTCGGCTGGCACGCCGAGCTTGTCGAACGCGGGCGTTTCGGTCGGCCCGGGCCGGACGGCATTCACTCGGATGCGACGCGGGGCGAGCTCGATCGCCAGGGCGGTGACGAGGCCTTCAAGAGCGCCCTTCGTCGCGGTCACGACCGACCAGTTGGGGATGCCGCGCCGCACCCCCACCGAGGTGTTGAAGGCGACCGAGCCGCCTTCAGCAATGAGCGGCAACACCTTCTGAAGCGTGAAGTACTGACCTTTGACATTGACCGCGAAGTGGTCGTCGAACGCGGCTTCATCGACCGCTTCGATCGGAAGCATCTTGGAGACGCCCGCATTCAGGAAGACGAAGTCGAGGTGACCGAACTGCTTTCTCACCGCATCGGCGACAAGGTCTGCATCGGCGAGCCTGCGCGCATCGGCCTTGATGATCACCACCTCGCCCGGCAACGCCTGCCGCGCCGCCGCTAAAGTGTCTGGGTTACTGCCTGTGACAACGACCGCGTATCCCCGCTCGTGCAGGAGGCGGGCCGTTGCCAGCCCAATTCCGCTCGTCCCGCCCGTGATCAGCGCCACCAACTTTTTTGTCATTAGGAACCCCTCTACCCACGTCCAATGCGGGTGGTTGCAATTTCTTAGGCTTTCCTACATAAATAAGGCTCCCGGTAGCGGTCAAGGATTATTTAGGTTTGCCTACAAAAATGTCAGAGGTACGAAAACGTGGGCGGCCCCCGAAGTTCGATCGGGACGCGGCGCTGGCTGCCGCCATGGAGCTGTTCTGGGAGAAGGGTTATGAGGGCACGAGCCTGGATGACCTGCTAGCCGCCATGGGCGGCATCCGCCCCCCGAGCCTTTACGGCGCCTTCGGATCCAAAGAGCAGCTCTTCTACGAAGCCGTGGAGCTGCAGGCCAAGACGATAGGCGCAAGGCCAATCGAGGCTCTGGAAGCAGGCAAAACGGCCCGTGATGGCGTCGAGGCGATGCTGCGTGCAGGCGTCGACATCTACCGGAGCTCGGACCGACCGGCAGGCTGCCTAGTCTTTCTTGGCGCAATCAATTGCGCGCCCGCCAGCAAGGGCGTGCAAGACAAGATGGTCGGCTACCGCGCCGCTGTTGCAACTGTCCTTAGGCGCAGGCTCCGACGCGGGATCGCTGAGGGAGACCTGCCGGTAGGGTGCGATGTAGAACCGCTGATCTCGCTCTATACCACGGTGTTCACCGGACTGCCGTTGCGCGCCCGAGACGGCGCGTCGCGTGAAGAATTGTTGTTGGCAGCGACCGCGTCGATGGCCGCCTGGGACAGTCTTACCCACGGCGTGAACCGGAGCAGCAGCGCCGCGCGCAAGACGCGGAAAAAATGATGCTGAAGCTCTTTCATGCGCCCGATTCGCGCTCGTCGCGATTCATTTGGCTGCTTGAGGAGCTCGGGGCGGATTACGAGCTTGTCTATTGCGCGATCAAACGACGCAGCGGCATCGGTACGAGGGATCCCAGCAACCCGCATCCGGAAGGAAGAGTCCCAGCGCTGCTCCACGGCAACCGGCTGGTCACTGAGCAACTCGGGATTGCGCTATACCTTCTCGAGCTCTTCCCAGACTCCGAGCTCGGCGTTCCCCCTGGCTCCGACGAACGAGGCGCGTTCCTCTCTTGGCTAGGATTTTGGGCGAGCGAGGCAGACCCCGCTTACAATGCGAGAATGTTTTATGCCGATCGGCTGGACCCGACGACGGAAAGAGACAGCGCCCGCGTCACCGCGCGCGTGGCAAACACACTGTCGCGGTCGCCCTATTTGATGGGCCATCGCTTCACCGCGGTCGACCTTTTTACCTCAGGACCTTTTGAATGGGATCCCGAGTTGGCTGACCAGAAGCGGGACGATTGCGGCTTGGCTTGCTCGCCTGGCGACGCGGACAGCAGCACAACGCGCGGCTGCGCTGGATCGGCCTGCCGATGCCTGACATCGCGGCCCGGGTGAACGCTGCGACGCGCACGTGGCGAGTCCCTATCAACACGCTGTTTTTGATCTCGGTTTGTATTGCCTTTCCGACGCGCGCTGACACGCCCGCCGTGCTGGACGTCGAGCATGCGCCGATCGTGGTAGCGGATTTGGAAAAGGCGCAGGACGATTTTCGCGCGATCGGTTTCGCAATTAAGCCCGGTCGCCCGCATGCCGATGGGATCCGCAACGCACATGTAAAGTTTCCAGACGGGACCGAGCTGGAGCTGATCACCGCGCCGGCACCCAAGGACGAACTGACTGCTGAATATTATGCCAAGGCACGGCGCGGTGATGGGCCAATATACTATGGATTGTGGGCCGCCGACACGCGCACGATGGAAATGCGGATCAAGACCATCGGTGCTCCTGTCGAACGCGAGGGATACCTTCTAACTTTCCCTTCGGGACACCCATTGCACCATCTCTTTTTCGGCTCTGGAGAGAATTCGCCAACAGATCGTCCCGAACATTTCGCACATTCGAATTCAGCTATCCGGATGTCTGGATATTGGGTCCGCGGGAATAGCGAGGAACAGGCCTTGCTAACCCAGCTCGGTGTACGATTCCGCCGCGCTAAGCCTTGTGGCCCGCTTGGCGAAGTCGAGGTGGCACGCCTGCCACGCGGCGAGGTCCTCTTCACGTCTCAGGGACCACACGACGGAACGATGATCGGGGCCCGAATTGAAGTTACCAACCTACAGCTCGCGAAAGCCGTAATGGAGAAAGGCGGGCTCAAGCCCACGAGCTATTCGGGCTGCGCTTCGCTTTGGCTTCCGCCGAACCGGGCTCATGGCATCTGGTTAGAATTCGTTCCTGCACGGAAGTAGAAGGCCGGGCAGCGCGGCACCACTGACGGCGCCCGATTTTGCCGATTGGTGGCTGGCCCCATCAAGGAGGGAAGGGTTTGTCGAGATTGTTGTCTGCCGCGATCGCATTTCTCTTTGCGGCGATCGCCGCTCTCTTCGCTTTCACTTGGTACGAACGTTATTGGGTCTGGCGCGACTGCTTCAATGAGCTTGGTCGCTGCTATGACCCAGTCGGCCAGGAGGTCTATACCGAACAAGCCGGGCTGATCTGGGGCACCCAAACGGCGATATGCCTTATGCTCAGCGCCCTATTCGCGTGGCGAGCCTGGCCTCGCCCGAGGATGGTCGGATGACGCGCCTCTTTCTGCTCCCCCCGCCCGGCTCGCATCATTACCGACGAAGCACTGCGGGATCAAAACCGCGGTGGCGGCGGGCGAGGGACGCGAGCTTTGCAACCCCTTCCGCATCTTCTGCCCCGAAGATGCCGGCGCAATGTACCACCCCTGCTGCACCCCTGGCGCGATCATCGAAATCTTTTCGTGTCTATTTGAAATCTTGCGCACAAGGAGTGTGAGGTATGCGAATCTTGATGGCGGCCGTGCTTGAATTAGCTCTCGCTACGATCTGCCAACTCTCGGTTGCCAGGGCAGCGACGGATTGCGAGGCCGTGTATCACGCAGTCGCGGACGCCAAGACCTTCCCGACGCCCAAGAGCAAGGCCCAATATCTCCGCGATAACGCGCAGGATTGCAAAGGTACTGGGATTTACGAATCTCGGCTTGCGTATTTCTATGTGCAGTCAGGCGAGCTCGATGAGGCCGTGCGGGTTCTCAAGGAAGGCTTGTCGACCCCAAATTCGTTCCACCGGGAACTCAAATACAGTTTGGCGGACATTGATGTTACGCGCGGCGAGCTGGGGCGGGCATTCGAAAACGGCATGAAGTTGAAGGACGAGTATAGCGATTGGTATGGCGGATATATGCTGCTGGCAAAAGTCACCTTGATGCAGGGCCAGTTTGCCGAGTCCGTGCGTTACGGCAGCCAGGCCAACAAGCTCTCGCCGAACTCCTCAACCTACCTCGGCTTGGCAATTGCTTATCACCAGCTCCAGGAGGACAAGGAAGCCGTCGAAGCCGGCCTCAAGGCCATCGAGTTGGACCCGACCGTGCTGCGCTCAGGCGTGGGCATGAACGAGACGATTTATTCGTTGGTGCGACTCACTAGGTACAAAGACGCTGCCGAACTCATCAAAAACCGAATGATGAACGACGCCGCCTGGCAGAAGGATCCAACCTTTATAAAAGCCTACGAATACGTACGCGGGAAGGTCCCAGGCGAATTTGTCGCGATGCGAAATCGATAGCTGGGTTCGGGCGAGCGAGCCGGTCAAAGCGCGCTTGCGGATTTGCCGATAGGAGAAAAATAGCGCGACAGGGTGAGCGTCGGCTCGGCAAAAAATGCCCCTCCCCGACAACGTCTTGCCGGTCCCGGCCGCTCAATTTGCCGAATATGAGTCCTGCTGTTCCGACCTTCAAAGGCGCGGGTGCATGGGAAATGAAGGCTGTTTATTCATGGCGATGATAGGATGCGCAACCCCGGCACAAGGTTTGCAGAGCGTAATGTCGTGATTACCGCGTAAAGGAAGGTTTGATGAGAATTGATGCAAGCACCAGCTACCTATACGCAAGCCAACGTCCGCAGGCGACTGCCTCCGGCGGCTCGACCCCCACGTCCTTTACGGCCACATTAAACGCCACCCAAGCCGATAGCACCAAGCAAGCAAATTTCAGCAGCATGACCCGACAGGAAATGCGCGATTGGGTCAACGGTCAGATTCGCAGCGGGAAAATGTCCCTCGATGACAGCCAGCCTTTCATGGCGATGACCATGAAAATTCCGGTAGGTGGCAGCGGTGGTGAGTTGCCGGCCGCGAATGACGGCAGGCGGTACGACTTCACGCAGCAGGTTCGTGATGGCATTCAGGGCGCGCTATCGCGCAATGACGAAACGACCCTGAATATGCTGCAATCGGCCATGTCGATCATGCAGCAGAACCAAGGCCAGACCATCGGCGTGAATGTCCGGGTCTAGACACAAAGGGTAAGGCACTCAGGTCATTAGGGAAGCGTGTCACCCCCGGCGGCGCACGGCGGGATCAAAAGCCCCGTGGCGTCCAGCGCCTTCCGCAAACTTAGCGACCCCCTCCGCGCCTTCTGCTTTGAAGACGCCCGAACAGTTGTACCACTCCTTCTCAAGCGCCGCGCGTTCTGGCAGGCCATCCTGCAGATAGACCGAGCGCCGATCCGCGCGCAACGAGAGCTGCGGGAAGCCAGCGATCGTGCTGGCCATTTCTTCAGCGGCCTGACGTGTTTGGCCCGTCGGCACAACCCGCTCGCAGAGGCCGATCCGCAAACACTCATCTGCATCGACTCGACGGCCAGTCATGATTAGTTCGAGAGCGCGGCCCTGTCCCACCAAACGAGGGAGCCGCACGGTCCCGCCGTCGGTAAGCGGCACGCCCCAACGGCGGTTGTAGGCGCCCATGAAGGCGTCTTCGGCCATGATGCGGCAATCGGCCCAGAGTGCGAGCTCCATACCTCCAGCCACCGCGGGGCCTTCAATCGCCGCGATCACCGGCTTGCTTAGGTTGAGCCGCGTTGGTCCCATCGGTCCACGCGGCGGCTGGCTGTCGTCGGTGGGGAAGTCCAGCGACCGGTGCGTGCTCCTATTTGCGGGGGTCGCGATGCCGCGAGCCGCGAGGCTCTTCAGATCCGCCCCGGCGCAAAATACGCCGCCCTCTCCCCAGAAGACCGCGACGTCCGCCGCATCGTCGGCGTCAAAGGCAACGAAAGCCTCAAAGAGCGCGTCTGCGTGCTCGGAGTCGACAGCGTTACGCACTTCGGGGCGACTTTGAATGACCGTGAGTACCCGACCATTGCGTTCGACGCGGACTGCCATGAACGTCTCCTAGGATTTACGGCTGGGTGCCGCCTGTTCAGAGTGACGGGCGGGCCGACAGAGCAGCCGATGCCGCGGCCGTCGCGCTGGCGATCTGCGATTGCCGACGCCCCCTCGATGGTACGCTAACGGGGACCTTCCGACGCAAGGAGGAGAGCATCGTCTAGCCGGTCGTCGCCCCAGAACATCTCGGTGCCGACGAAAAAAGTCGGGGCTCCGAAGATCCCTCGTGCGCGCGCTTCGTCGGTTTGTTCGCGCAAGCGCGTTTTGATCGCCTCCGATTGGGCTTGCTCGAGAATTTCAGAGCTAGGCAGACTGAGAGCGGTCAGTATGGGCGCGATCTGCCCGGGATGATTGATATCCTGGTCGCGCGCGAAATTGGCCTGCATTACCTCGCGGCAGAACGCTCCCACCCACGGCTGACTGGCGCCGAGGAGCACGACACGCAAGGGCAGGACGCAGGGTCGCGGAAAGACCGTCGGCTGGATCCAGGGTGAAAGCCCATATTTCCGGCACAGACGCGCCATGTCCTGTTGCGCGTACGCGCCTTTCTCCTTCTGCATGAGGAAGGGCGAGTTCTCGAAACCAAGCGCACGAAAGATCGGGCCGAGCAAAAATGGCTTCCACGCTATATGGACGTCCCGCCGCCGCGCCTGGTCCTCGATCCGCATGACGCTGAGGTAACTGTAGGTGCTGCCGAACTCGAACCAGAACTCGATTTCCGGCGGCGCGGGCGAGAACCGCGGAACGGTCATGGCATGGGTCCTCCAGATGCGCTCGATCGTGTCAGTGTTGAACCAGCCAGGCCGTGATGGGGACGGTCACGACGCTCACGAGCGTTGAGAGCACGATGGCCGCCGACACCTCCTCCTCGTCGGCCGCGTAGCGCTGGGCCAGCACGTAGTTGCTGCCGGCAGAGGGCAAGGAGGCGAAGAGAACGCCGACTTGCACCCAGAACGATTCGAGGCGCAGCACCTGCGCCAGGACGCACCATACGACGAGCGGATAGAAGACGAGCTTTCCCGCTGTGATCCCAGCGGCCACGGCCGCTGTCTTTCGATCAATGCGTTTCACGGCGAGTGCGCCGCCAACGGCGAAGAGAGCCGTGGGACCTGCGGCGCTGCCGAGGAAAGCCAGGAAGCGGTCCACTGGCGAGGGAATCGGGACGGCTGCGGCCGCAGCTATCGCGCCGAATATGATCGCGGCCACAACGGGATTGAGAGCCGTTGCGCGGAGCAAGGAAGCGATGCCGGCCCCAGCGCCGCGGGATGCGCCCATAATCGCGCCGCCCAGCGATAGAAGAACCATGACCTCGGCGAGAATTGCCATGGCGAGCGGACCGGCGCTGCGCTCGCCAAAGAAAGCCAATGCGAGCGGGGGGCCAAGGAAACCGAGGTTGCTAACCGTCGCCGTTGTGGCGTGCGCCCCTCCGGAGGCTGGGCTCTGCCGGGCGAGGCTGCGTGCGAGAAAGAACGTAGCTCCGAAGACGAGGCATCCGCCGGCGAGATAGCCGCCATAAAAGAGGGCATTAAACGAGCGGTCGAGCGGCTGGCTGGCGATCATCCGAAATACGAGGGCGGGAAGCGCAAACCGGAATGAAAATGCACCGAGTGCATCGAGGACCCCGGCCGTCGCGAGACGCGCCCGCGCCGCTATCCAGCCGAGCCCCACGACGCCAAAGATCGGCAGGCAGAGAAGAGCGAACCTGATCATCGTCCGGCTGTAGTGCGGCGCTCGACGGCCCGGATCACCGAGATCATGTCGTCGTTGCCGAGGCCCAACGCCTCGGTCTCGCCATAGAGCGAGAAACAAACGTCGATGAGCGGTGATGCGATGCCGGCTTCGCGCGCGGCTTCGACCACGAGGCGGTTATTCTTCAGGACGTCGGAGATGCCGGCCTGACGCGTAAAATCTCCGTTCAATAGCTTCGCCGCCTTACCCCGGGAGACCTCGCTCGCCATCGGTCCGGCGTCGAGCACCGCCACGAATTGCGCCAAGTCGAGCCCGTGGCGCTCGGCAAAATGCGCCGCTTCGGCCAAGCCCGTCACGACGGTGATCAGGAACACATTCACCGCCAACTTCATCTGGAGGGCTCCCGGCACCAGCCCGCATTCAAAGCTCTGGCTGCACATCGGACCGAGCAGGGGGCGAACCGCGGCTACGTCGTCAGCGTGACCGGCCAACATTGCCACCAAGTGGCCACCCTCGGCCGGCTTTCGAGAACCAGAGACCGGCGCTTCGACATAGCAACCTCCGGCAGTGCGCACGTCTTCTGCTAGGGCTTTCGAAAAGGCGGGCGGTACGGTCGCCATGCTGATCAAGGTGCGACCCCTGACCCGCTCGTCGAAGGCTGGCTCTCCACGCGCCAACACGGCGTTCATGGCCGTGCCGTCGGCCAGCATCAAGATGACCACATCACATTGCGAGAACACATCGGCCGCATCGCGTGCCACGGTGGCGCCTGCGCTCGCCAGCGCGTCGCATTTCGCAGGTGACCGGTTCCAGACGATCAGCGGCCTTCCGGCCTTAACCAGGTTCAGGGCCATCGGCTCACCCATGGTGCCAAGACCGATGAAGCCGACGGGCGCCGTCGGAGCTGCCATGTCTGGAGATCCTTCGCGGTGGTGTTTCGATGTCGTCCGCACCGCCCGTTTCGGGCGCAGCAGGGACGTCCGTCCTCACCGCGGATGGCCCTACCGTAGCCAAGCACCAAGCTTTCGTATATTAGATAGTTTTGAACCGTCGCTTCACAGAATCAGGTAGATGAGACCGACGTTCGATATCGAAGCTCTGCGGACTATTGTGGCAGGCACAGAACTCGGAAGCTTCGCGCGCGCGGCGGTGCAGCTAGGCCGTTCGCAATCGGCCGTGAGCATGCAATTGAAACGCCTCGAAGAGCAGGCGGGGCATCCGCTGTTTCAGCGTAGTGGCCGCGGACTGGTCCCGACCGAAGCCGGCGATGCCTTACTCACCTACGCGCGCCGCATCATCGAACTGCACGACGAAGCGGCAGTCGCGCTCGGCTCGACGGCCGCGGCGGCATCGATCCGGATGGGCCTTCCTCAGGATTTCTTCGAGGATGTGATGCCCCATGCGATCACGCGTTTTTCCCGTGAACAGCTGGGCCCGCACGTTGAAGTGCGGGCCGGCCGCAACTACACGCTCGAGGACGAGGTGAACGCCGGTCATCTCGATATGGCGCTCGCTTTTTTTAGGCCCGGTCGCAGCAGGCCGGGAAAACTGCTCGCGTCTTTGCCGCTGTTCTGGCTGGCCGGAAAAAAGTTTGGGAAATTTCCGGCCAAGCAAACGGTTGGAATCCCGCTGGTGCTCTTCGATCACCCTTGCCTGTTTCGACAGGAGGCAATTCACGCTTTGGACCGCAAAGGCAAGCCGTGGCGCTTGTCCCTCACGACGCCCAGTCTGCCAGGAGTGTGGGGCGCTCTCCGGTTTGGGCATGGCATCACCGTTCGAACCGCCCACAGGGTGCCAGCCGGGATACGCGATGTGGGAGACGAATTTGGCCTCCCTCGCTTGCCGTCCATCGAACTGCGCATGATTGTGCGAAATGACCTCTCCCCTGGTGCATCAGCTTTACGGAGTATTTTGGAGACCGTTGTCCGCCAGACAGTCCCAAGCGCGTAGGGGGAATGTCTGCAAAAGGCGCTTGAGAAACGAGGCGGCGGAGGCCGATGATGCGCTTCGCAGCGCCGATGGTGCGGAAGGTGCGCTCGAAATAGAACGCGGTCTCCCGCGCGCGGTCAGCGCCCTGTTTCCTCGGCGATATGTCGGATTTCATGGAGTCGATCGCGCGCGCCGGTAAGCTGCCGGCCGATGGGATCGTGGATGATACCGCGACGGATCAGCCAGGCGCGCACGGCAAGCGTCGCGATCATGCCGAGCGCCGAAAAGCCGAGCATCATCAGCGCCATCGAAGTGCCCTTGGCGGAGACAGGGCTTCCCCCCTTGCCGATCAGCACGACGCCGACCGCGACCCACAGAAACCACCATGGCTGGCCCGCGACCATGCGGCTCAGCACCAGCGCCTTCTCGGCCCTGGCGAGACTGAGCTGGCTTTCCAGCAATGGGCGATCGAAGTCGATCGCCCTGATGAGGGCAATCGCTCGCCCGGCCATTGCGATCGTGGCAATGGCGTAAAGATGGACAAGCGTGCCGCACAAGAGAACGACGGGGTCCGTCGGCAGCGCCGCCCACAGCCCGGCAACGAAGAGGATGATGATCACGCCGAACGCGATCTGACCGGCCTGGCCGAGAATTGCGGGGCGGGCCGATCGTGCCGCCGCGCGGTTACGGCGGGAATTCCGATCGGACTGGATCAGCTTGTCGTGGTCGTCGAGGCGCCGGCTGATGTCGGCCCATAGCTGCGTGATGTCAGTGTCGGTCATCGTGCGCTCTCCTGATAATGCGCGCCCAACCGCGTCTTGAGGCGGTGCAGTCGGGTCGAGACGTTGGATTCGGTCGTGCCGACGATCGCGGCTATGTCGGACTGGCTGTGGCCATCTAGGAACAGGAGCAGGATCGCGCGGTCGAACGGCTCAGCCGCCTTGACCGCGCGTTCGAGGACGATTGCTTCGTCGACCTGCCGCTCCAGCGACGCGCCGTCGCCGGTTTCGCTATCCAGCTCGACCGTGGGCCGGCGGCGCGTACTCGATCGGACATAGTCGATCGCTACGTTGAGCGCGATGCGATAGGCCCACGCCCCGACCGGCCGCGTAGCATCGTAACGCGGCCATGCGCGCCACAGTTCGAGCAGTATCTCCTGCACCAAATCAGGACGGAGGTTGGCGTCCCAGCAATAGCTTCGGGCGACCTTGCGGATGATCAATTCGCATTCGGCGAGCATCCCTGCGAAGCCGCTATCGCCCGCGTCGCGGTCTTCTCCCATGCCTCTCGCCATCCCGTCGCCACCCCGTTGATAGCGAGGATTTCGATGGCGTGGCGATTATCTCACAGCCGGGGACACCGGGCGCCATTCAAGCTGAGTATCAGCTGCGCGACCTCGCGCATGGCTGGCGGATCCCGTCGGTAGCCTAACGCACGGTACTTGCAATCCACGACCGTCGCGGCCGGTCTCGCGACCGAACCGGTACAGCCAAGTGAGCAACCGCGCTCACCGGTGGGAGGCGAGCGTGCGATCAAAGAATTGCAGCGCCAGCGATTGCGCCCGCGCATGGACTTGCCGGCGGTCTACCGATGGATCGTCCTGGCAGAGCCGCTCGGGCAGCATCTTGCGTCCGATCTCGTTGCATACCGGCACGAAATCATAATGGCCGGCCTTGCCCGGTATCTCGATCAGACGCGCGCCGCGGATCAGCGCCGCATAACGTTCGGCATTGGTCTTAGGCGGCGCAATCGTATCGCCTGCGCCGACCAGTATCTCCATCGGCACATTGATGTCGGAGAGGTCCTTGCGCTCGAAGCCGCTGGCGAACACGGGCGCCATCGCGAACACGGCACGGATGCGTGGATCGCGATAGGAGTCGCCCGAATGGCGGATCGCTTCCTGCACCACGGGATCGCTTATCTCCATCTTCGCGAAGAGCGCGGGGGCCTCGGGGAACTCCGGTTGCGGCCCGCAGGTGAAGTCGCGCGCGGGCGAGGCGCAGAAGCGCTCAAACAGAGGCCGGTCGATGCGACCGCCCGCGAGCGTGATCACGCTGTAGCCACCCAATGAGAAGCCGAGCGCGCCTATCTTGCTTTGGTCGATCAAGGACCCGAATTGCGGGTCCTTCAGCAGCCGGTCGAGCACCGCGCTGAGGTCCTGCGGTCGCTCCCACCACATCATGAAGCCGCGCGGGTCGCCCTTCTCAGTGCAGGTGTTGCCGTGATGATTGACTGCCGCGACGATGTAGCCGTGCGCGGCGAGATAATGCCCCATCCAGAGCAAGGCGGCGGCGCACCCGCCTGTCCCGTGCGAGATCAGGATCAGGGGAAATTGTGCCTGCTTCGCCGCGACTGGCGCGTCCGGTTCGACCGCTTCGAGCTCGAACGGCGCGTCGGCGGGAACAACAGCATGACCCGTCGCCACTGCCGGATACCAGATGGTCGTTTCAAGCGGGCGCGGCCCCGTCTCGTCCCAGTTGCGCCGGTGCTCGTCGACAAAATGTCGGCTGGTTTGACCGACGCTGGCAACCTGTGCGGCGGCCGGGGTGGCGCACGCTATGATCGCGCTCAGCACAATGGCGATTGTGGATCGCCACTCGCGGTGAGAAATCCCCAACAGAGCAAACAGGCCGGCGCGCAAGCGGGCGCCGTCAAGGCATGGACCCATCAATCAAACCTCCCAGACAAACGTTGGAGCGGGCGCGAATTCGGCGTTCCGTCACCGCAAAGCGCCGCCCGCGCGATAAAGCGACATCGGTATGGGAGCAATGTCCGCCACCGCGGCGGCGGCGCGATCGCGAACGCTTCGCCGCCGTCCTTCTCCAAGGCCCCGGTTGGCGGCGATCTTTTCTGCGGTGCTGTCTGTGCTCATATCGACAGCGTGTACTATTCGCGCTTTCGGTCTCAACACCCTGAGAGGGCGGGAAGGTCTTCGCTGGATTAAATCCTTGTCATCTAGAGGTGTGTGACCGCCCCGTCCGCCATGCGTCCTGTTTACCTTCTGGCGCATCGCCGAGGGTGGGTGCGACAAGTCGCCAATATTCTGTCCGCGCCAGACCTGCACAGTGGAGAGGGCTAACCACGAACAGGTCACCGACGTTTCACAGGAGCGGGGCGCACGACAGTATCGTCGGGCCCGAGCTTCCGTCCGTCCTGCGCACGCAATTCAAGATTGCGCACCGGTAATCCAGATTTCTTATCCACGAGCAGCACGTGCGGTTCGTCAGGTGAAAAGCAGAACGCCTCGCCCCATTGCCTGAGAGCGACTAGGAGGGGAAATAAGCCCCGGCCCTTCGTGGTCAGGACGTACTCCTGATACGGACTGCCGTCTGCGGCGGGGGCGAGATCCATAATCCCGTGCTGAACCAAATTATGGAGACGCGCGGAGAGGATGTTCTTGGCGAGCCCGAGGTTCTTCTGAAATTCTCCAAATCGCCGCAAACCGTCGAAGGCATCGCGGATGATGAGCAGCGACCACCAGTCCCCGATCGCGTCCAGAGGCCGCGCGACGGGACATGTAGCCTCCTTATGACTCGTACGCTTTCCCACTGGGCAATGCCTTCCTAGACGCCATGGCATGATCGAGGCGGGGCAACACCCGCCCTCGATTCCAAATAGAGGTTGCAGATTGAAACCGCAACAGATATGAGTCATGTGGTTTCAATCTGCAACCGAACTTGGCCCGCCATTCCGGCGCCTGGCCGCGGTGGAGAGGCTCATGACGCATTATCGGACGACGGAGATCGACGGGCTCAAAATCTTTTATCGGGAGGCAGGCGACCCGACGAACCCGACGCTCCTGCTGCTCCATGGCTTTCCGGCATCGTCATTCATGTTCCGCGAGCTGATCGACCGGCTCAGCGATACCTTCCATCTCCTTGCGCCCGACTATCCCGGTTTCGGGTACAGCGATGCGCCTGCGCGCGAGACGTTCGGCTACACCTTCGATCACCTGGCCGACGTTATCGAAAAGTTCGCAGATCAGGTCGGCCTCGACCGGTACGCTCTCTACATGCAGGACTTCGGCGGCCCCGTCGGCTTTCGGGTCGCGAGCCGACGGCCGGACAAGACCTCGTTCCTCATCGTGCAGAACGCGAACGCCTACGAGGAGGGACTCCCCGATAGTTTTTGGGCGCCAGCACGCGCACTCTGGAGGGACCCCTCGCCGGAGAATTTCAAGATCATTCGCGACGCTGCCATGTCGATAGATGCGCTCGCGTGGAATTACACGCATGGGGTTGCCGACGCCACGCGAGTCAGCCCCGACAGCTGGGTTATCCAGGAGGCGTTGCTGGCGCGACCAGGCGCAAAGGAGATCATGCTCGATCTTCTTTACGACTACCGCACCAACCTCGATCGTTATCCCGAGTGGCACGCTTATTTTCGAAAGCACCAGCCGCCGGCGCTGATCGTCTGGGGCAAGAATGACATCATCTTCCCGGACGTGGGAGCTTACCCATACCGCAACGATCTGAAGAAGATTGATTTCAACATCCTCGACACCGGCCACTTCGCGCTTGAGGACCGCGGCGACGCGATCGCGGAGCATATTCGTCGGTTCGCAGCTTCTCTGTAACCCATCCGATCGGAGCAGCGGAGAGAGCATTTTCTGCGGGTTTGCCTGCTGCTGCGGTTTCACTTGGCAACTCGGCGAATCGGAGCAGGCATGGCCGAAGCGAGCGCGGCGCAATCAACCGTCCTCAGTGAATGCGACCCAACGGCTTCGCAGGCTGTGTCATGCGCAGCGGCGGCTAGCCCTCTCATGTCGCCGCGAATGGTCATGTTGTTCGCGCTCGCCTGTGGCCTCAGCGTCGGCAATATCTATGCTGCTCAGCCATTGCTCGACGCCATCGCCCGCGAATTCTCTGTCAGTCCGGCAGCCATTGGCTTGGTTGTGACGGCGACACAGATCGGCTACGCGCTCGGCCTGATCTTCATCGTCCCGCTTGGGGACCTGCTCGCTCCGCGCGCCCTAATCGCCGGCCAAGTCGCACTATCGGCCGTGGCGCTTCTCATGGTGGGCTTGGCGCAATCGAGCGTCGTCCTGCTGGTCGGCATGGCCCTAGTGGGCCTGCTCGCCGTCGTAGTGCAGGTGCTGGTCGCCTTTGGCGCGACGCTGGCCGCTCCCGCCGAGCGCGGACGCGTCGTAGGATCCGTGACAAGCGGCGTGGTCGCCGGAATCCTGCTAGCCCGCGTCGTATCGGGCGTGCTCGCCGACGTCGGAGGATGGCGCTCCGTCTATCTCTGTTCGGCGAGCCTCATGCTCGTCCTGTCCTATCTCCTGCTGCGGGCGCTACCGCACCGTCCGAAGTCGGGCGCAGCTCCGTCCTATCCAGCGCTGATCTTTTCCATGGCGGCACTGTTCCGGGAGGAGCCGATTCTGCGCGCGCGCGCGGTGCTCGCCTTGCTCGTATTCGCCAGCTTCAATGTTCTGTGGACCCCGTTGGCGCTGCGTTTGGGGGCGCCGCCATTGTCCCTTTCGCACTCTGCGATTGGATTGTTTGGTCTTGCGGGGCTGGCCGGTGCGCTGGCCGCAGGCCGGGCGGGTCGCTGGGCCGATCGCGGACTCAGTCATTGGACGACCGGGCTTTCGCTGCTGCTTATGCTCGCGGCATGGCTGCCGATCGGCCTCGTCGGGGTCTCGCTCTGGGCGCTCGCCGCTGGTGTTGTCATGCTCGATCTCGCTGTCCAAGCCGTGCATGTGACCAGCCAGACTCTGATCTTCGCCGTTCGGCCCGAAGCGCGCAGCCGTCTCGTCGCCAGCTACATGGTGTTCTATTCAATTGGGAGCGCCGCCGGAGGCATAGCCTCTACCCTTGCCTACGCTGAAGCGGGGTGGGGCGGCGTCTGTGCCCTGGGCACGACGATCAATGTGGTTGCCCTTGCCTTTTGGGCGGCGACGCGGCGCTCCACTAAGACGGGTGCGCCGTGAGGCCTGATCGGTGTGGGCTCGCACTGGCGACCTTTCCCTGTTGCGCTGGCCGTGAGGGCGACCGGGGCCAGCATGCGGCCTGCGTTCGACGCGGCGGGCAGGCCATTGAAACGTGCGATGGTCGAGCCGCCTTGTGAACTTTTCGCAACGCCTGCGAAATCCTCAGTGAACCGGTCAGCGAAAGGATGGGTCGGGCATGACACGGGCCGGGTTCCAACATACAATTTACCGAGGCGGTGTAAGTGCGGTTATTCCTTTTCAGACCCATGATGGCCGATGACGCGGGACACCGTCATGCGAACCTGAGCGCGCTCGACCGGGTAAGTCTCTCCGTGCGCCATCTCACCGGCAGGATGCGCGCATTGAAGAGCGGCCTGCAGGCCTGCCACCTACCGGGTGGAAAGCGCGTTGTGGTCATGGCGCTCGCAGCGGCGTTCGCGTGCAGTGGACCCAGTGCAGGGGCTGCAGATGAGGCGCCTTCAATTTCATTGGAGTGGCTCACCGGTAAAGTCTATCTGGTCCAGGATCCCAACTATGCCGCGACCAACTCCCTAGTGTATCTAGGCAAGGACGGTGTCACCGTGATCGGTGCAACCTGGACGCCCGAGACGGCGAAGCAACTTGCGGGCTTGATTCACAAAACTACGACTCTTCCGGTCCACCGCGTGATCGTCACCTCGCCTGATCCCGAATGGGCTGGTGGCATCGCGTACTGGCAAGGTACGAACGCTGAAGTTGTTGCAGCGCGGGTGACCTGCGAAGCATTGCGGCACACTTGGGATGACACGGTGAAGGACTTCCGGAGTCACTTTCCCTCATATCCCATCCTGCCATTGGCTCTACCCTCCCGGTGCGTTGAAGATCGCTTTTCTTTCGAGGGCGGAAACATTCAATTGCTTTATCTCGGCCCCTCGCACACGGCCGCCGACATCTTCGTCTACTTCCCCGAAGAGCAGATCCTCGATGCCGGATCAATCCTGAAACCATTCCTCGGCAATATCGCCAAGGCCGACATCGCTGCCTACCCGGGGACGCTTCGCAACCTAAAAGCATTGCGACTGCCCACACGCATGATCATCGCCGGCCATTGGACTCCGGTGCACGGGCCCGATCTGATCGATCGCTATCTCGGCCTCCTAAAGGAGCTACCCAACCCGCGATAGACCGCAGTGACGCAAAGTGAACCCCCGAACGATCGCGCCCTTCGTCGCTTCGGCACGGCGAAGCTGTATCGCGTCGTCCTCTCGCTCTCCGCTTAGTGAAAACGCACCGCCCCGGGCCGGTTACCCACTTGCATCGCGGGGACTGGCGCGCCGCAAGCTATAAGCTGGGGATTGATCGCCATTGCGTCGCTTTCCCGACGCTCGTGAGCGACTGCGCTATGTAGCTGCAATCTGAAGCCATCCTTGAGATGGCGCACCCGACACGATTCGAACGTGTGGCCTCCACCTTCGGAGGGTGGCGCTCTATCCAGCTGAGCTACGGGTGCATCTCACTTCGCCTAGCCCGCCCGACCTGATCGGGTCAACGGGTTCGGTCGCATTCAACCAGGCCTCTCGACACAAACGGTTCGGCCTATCCGCTGGTTCTCAGGGCCTACGCGTCTGTTCGCCTCACTACGCTCAAAACTGCTTACGCGGTGCTTACGCGAAAATCTGTTAAGCGTGATCGGCTTGTGGTTCGGCAACTAACTCCCTGAAACTTCTGACTTCCCTCTCTCATACTAAAACGCAAAACCCGTTGACATCAGCCTTCGGAGGGCAACGCTCTATCCAGCTGAGCTACGGGTGCGTGCAGGGGTTCATTTAGCTGATTGGCTCCCGGTCGGCAACGGCGTTGTCCGGCCGGTCAAGGGCTGTAAACTGCCTGCGTTCATATGACAGGCCGGATAAAATGGCCGTCTTTCGAGGGAGTTTGCCCATGCGTCCGCTGGAATTCGGCTGGTACCTGCCCACGCATGGCGACACCACGGCCTATGGGCCGATGGAGGCGCAAATCGCCGGTTCACCGGAACTCTGTGCGCGGGTGGTCAAGGCGGCCGAGGATGCCGGTTTCGAATATCTCCTGATCCCGGTCGGCTCGGTGTGCTGGGAGGCCTGGATCGCGGGTGCCTTCATGGCGGCGCGCTCGGAGCGGATCAAGCCGCTGATCGCGGCGCGGCCCGGCTACATCAACCCGGTGCTGATGGCCAAGATGATCTCGACCTTCGACCAGATGTCGGGCGGCCGGATCTGCATCAATTTGATCGCCGGGCAGAACGAGAGCGAGGTCGAGGCCGAAGGCGTGCGCTACGCCAAGGAGGAGCGCTACGCCCTGATGGAGGAGGAGGTCTCGATCCTGAAGGCGCTGTGGACGACGCGCGGGCCGGTGCAGTTCGAAGGCAGGTTTCACACGATCTCGGGCGCGCATATCCGCCCGCGTCCGTTGCAGCAGCCGTTTCCGAAATTCTATCTCGGCGGCGGCTCGCGGCAGGCCTGGGAGGTCTCGGCCAAGCATTCCGACGTCCATCTGTTCTGGGGCGATCTGCCCGAGCGCATCGCCGACAATATCGCCGAGATCCGGCGGATGGCGCGGTCGCATGACCGCGAGCATGCGATCGGCTTCGGCATGCGGCTGCAGGTGATCTGCCGCGAGAACGAGGCCGATGCCTGGGCGGCCGCCGACCGATTGGTGCGTCACGCCACCGAGCGGCAGAAGCTGGAGATGAAGACGCTCTACAATCGCTCGGAGGCCAATCAGCGCGTGCAGCAGCTCGCGCGCGACTATGGCGACCTGCTGATGCCGCATCTGTGGACCGGGATCACCAAGGTGCGGCCCGGCGCGGGGATCGCGGTGGTCGGCAATCCCGAACAATGCGCCGCGACCTTGCAGCAGTTCATCGACGCCGGCTGCCACTCCTTCTGCCTGTCCGGCTATCTGCATGACGAGGAGGCCGAGCGGTTCGGCCGCCTGATCCGCCCGATCCTTGCCGCCAACAATCGCGGGCGGCTCGCGGCGTGAAGCATGATCCGGAAGCTTTCCGAAAATTCACGGGTGAATCGACGCCCGGCCCGGCATGATCCGGCCGGGATTGCGGCACAACGGAGTTGAACCATGCATCATCGGGGCTGGCTTGCGGCATTGGCGCTGCTCATCGTGACGGCGGCGCACGCGCCGGTCGCGTCCGCCACGCCGGAACAGACCGAGCGCGACATGAAGCCGGTCAAGGAGATCGCGAGCGGGCGCATCGCCGTCGGCAGTGCGACGTTTCCGCTCTATCTCTCGACCGACTGGTCCAGTCCGCTGCCCGACGTCACCCGCGCGGTGCTGGTGCTGCACGGCGTGCTGCGCAATGCCGACGATTATTTCCGCGCGGCGCTGAGCGCGCAGGCGGCGGCCGGCGATGTCGGCAAGCACACGCTGATGATCGCGCCGCAGTTCCTGATCGCGCCCGACGTCGAGGCGTTCAAGCTGCCGGCGGAGACGCTGCGCTGGAGCCTCTATGGCTGGCAGGGCGGCGAGCCCGCGATCGCGCCTGGCCCGGCGAGCTCGTTCGAGGCACTCGATGCGATCCTCGCCAGGCTCGGCGACCGCAAGCTGTTTCCGAACCTGAAGCAGGTCGTGGTGTTCGGCCATTCCGGCGGCGGCCAGGTGGTGCAGCGCTATGCGATCGCAGTGAAGGGCGATCAGGTGCTGCTGCGCGAGGGCATCGGCGTGCGCTATGTGGTCGCCAATCCGTCCTCCTATGCGTATTTCACCAAGGAGCGGCCCGAGCCCGCGATCGCGGCGACATGCGAAGGCTATAACAGCTGGAAGTTCGGCATGGACGATCGGCCGCCCTATCTCGCCGCGCCGACACCGGCCGCACTGGAACAGGCCTATGTCGCGCGCCGCGTGATCTATCTCTTGGGCACGCTCGACACCAACCCCGATCATCCCGCGCTCGACAAATCCTGCATGGCGGAGGCCGAGGGGCCGTACCGCTACGCGCGCGGCCACTCCTATGTCGCCGCGATGGCCGCCCGCGACGGCGGCACGCCGAACCACAGCGTGTGGGATGTGCCCGGCGTCGGCCACGAGGGCGGCAAGATGCTCAACTCGCCCTGCGGCCTGACCGCGGTGTTCGACATCCCCGGCTGCGAGGCCGCGCGCTAGGGCATGATCCGGAAAGGCGGACACCGGTTTCCGGGAAGGTCATGCTCGAACAATGGCATGCAATCATGCTGCGATCCCATGGGATCGCATCATGATTGCATCGCGCGCACACCACAATGTGTGCGCCGATTCGATGGCAAGCCGCATTGAGATCGCCTAGGCTGTTGGCGCGAATGGAGCATCACGACCGACAGCTTGATGGAGAACGTCATGAGAGGATGTTTGCTCGCGGTTCTGACGGCAGCTGCGTTGCTCGGCTCGATTCCCGCCAACGCGGCGGATGGCTGTGGCGTCGGTTGCCACGCCACCGTGAACGGCGCCTGCGTGATTGACGGCTGGGGCACCGGCGCGCGCGTGTGGAACGAATGCCCCGCCACCTCGCGCCCGCGTCCGCCCTGCGGCGGCCATGGGTTCGTCTGGAGGCGCGACTACAAGGCCTGTTCGCAGGCGACGAAGGACTGGCTGTAACCTTCAGGCCTGTTGCTATGCCGGCACGATCACCTTGCCGATCGGCCACAGCGCGATGCCGGCAAGCTTGAGATGCGCCCAGGCGAAGGGAATGCCGATGATGGTCACCGCGAGCAGGATCGCGGTGATCAGATGGCCGATCGCGAGCCACCAGCCGGCCAGGATGAACCAGATCAGGTTGCCGATCACGCCGAGCAGTCCGGTTCCGATGTCGGACATCCCGGTGATCTCATCGCGGCGCACCGCGCGCGAGCCGAACGGCAGCAGCGTGTAAACCGCGATGTTGAAGGCGGCGCGCGCCCAGGGCAGCCCGATGATGGTGACCGCCATGATGACAGCGGCGATCAGCCAGCCGAACGCCATCCACGCGCCGCCGATCAGGATCCAGAGGACGTTCAGGAGGATGGACACAGGCTGCATGGCTGACACCTTCGCGTAACACCGCCCTCAATATAGGCCGGCGCGCGGCGCCGCGGTAGGGTGCGGACCGGGCGCGTCGCGCCTCAAAGGGGAGAACGACAATGAGAAAAAGAAATGGGTCCAGGATTCTGGGGGCCAGGATTCTTGGGGCCAGGATCCTTTCGGCCGGGAGTTTGGTGCTGCTGGCATTTTCGGTGCAGGCCGCGCGCGCCGAGGATGCCATGCGCTTCGCGCCGCTCAAGGCCGAGGAGCTGTCGCCGCCGCAAAAGGCCTGGGCCGACATGATCAGCGCGCCGCCGCGCAACGCCAAATTCACCGCGCCGCCGTACCGCGCCTATATCCGCAATCCCGATCTGGCGCCGAAGCTGTCGAACCTGTCGGAGTATCTGCGCTGGAACACCTCGCTGCCGGCGCGGCTCAGCGAGATGGCGATCCTGATCACCGCGCGGCACTGGACCGCGCAATATGAATGGTCCGCCCATTATCCGCTGGCGATCAAGGGCGGGCTCGATCCGAAGATCGCGGACGCTATCGCCAAGGGCACGCGGCCGGACGGCATGAAGGACGACGAGGCCGCGCTGTACGATCTCGGCAGCGCGCTTTATCGCGACCGGAAGGTCACGGACGCCGTCTACAAGGCCGCGCTGGAGAAGTTCGGCGAGCGCGGCATCATGGATATCATCGGCATCATGGGCTACTACGACCTGGTGTCGATGACGCTGATCACGATGCAGGCCGGTGCCGCCAACAACGGCGTCGCGCCGCTGCCGGTGCTGGAGAAATAGGCCGACTTTACCCTCTCCCCGTTTTTACGGGGAGCGGGTTGGACCGCCGGCTCCTTTGCATGGGGTTGTTTTCGAGGTTTTGGCAGTGCGTCCCTGCGGAGGCAGGCGATCTGCGATAGCCCTGCCGCAAGCAGGGTGAGGTGAGGCGGATTGCCTACCGCCTGAACCCGCTGGCGCGCGAATAGCTCTGGCGGCTCTCCTGGGCCGGGCGTGCCGCCATGCTGGCGCGGGACTCGCTCGTGACCGGCGTCGCCGGCCTCAGATCCTCGAGGAAGATCGGCTTGGCGAAGTAATAGCCCTGCGCATAGCGGATCTTGGTCGCGGCCTGCAGATAGGTGAGCTCCTCGTAGGACTCGATGCCCTCGGCGATCACGGTCATGCCGAGCGCCTCGCTCAGCGATTCGATCGCACGCAGGATGCCCTGGCTGCGCGGCCGCTGATGGATGTCGGTGATGAAGGAGCGGTCGATCTTGATCTCGTCCGCGGTGATGTCGGCGAGCGCCGACAGCGACGAGTAGCCGATGCCGAAATCGTCGATCGAGATGCCGACGCCGATGCCGCGCAGGATCGGCAGGATCTGGTCCTGGAAATGCGACCGGGTCACGAACGCGTCCTCGGTGACCTCGATCATGAAGCGCTTCGGGAAGCCGGTCTCCTCGATCGCGCGCGCGAAGCGGCGCATGAATTCGAGATTGCCGGCCTGCTTGGCCGCGACGTTGATGCTGATCGTCGCGGTCGGCCCGAACGTGTCGTTGATCAGGTCGATCGACTTGACGATCTCCGCCAGCACCAGGAACGTCAGCTCGTCGATCAGCCCGAGCTCGACGGCGAGGTTGATGAAGGTGCCCGGCGCCTGGATCACGCCCTCGTCGTCGCGCAGCCGCACCAGCGCCTCGATGCCCTTGATCTCCTGGGTGCGGATGTCGACCTTGGCCTGGAACGCGCAGCAGAAGCGCTTCTCCAGGATCGCCAGCCGCAGCGACTGCTCGATCTTCATCCGCGCCAGCGCCTCGCGCTCCATGCTGTTGTCGAAGAACGCGGTCGAGCCCTTGCCGTTGTTCTTGACGCGGTACATCGCGATGTCGGCGTTCTGGCGCAGCGCCTCGTAGCTCCTGCCATGCACGGGGTAGAGGCTGACGCCGATCGAGGTCGAGGCGAAGATCTCGGATTCCTCGATGAAGAACGGCGCCTTCAGCCGCTCCTGCATCACATGGATGAATTCGGCGACCTCGTCATTGCTGCTGATCGGGGTTCAGCAGCAGCAGGAACTCGTCGCCGGAAATCCGCGACAGGATATCGGTGTCGCGCAGCGCGTGGCCGAGCCGCTTCGACAGCTCGACCAGCAGCGCATCGCCGATCGCGTGGCCGTAATAGTCGTTGATGTGCTTGAAATTGTCGACGTCGAGGAAGGCGAGCGCGAAATGGCTCTGTGCATCGTCGCGGATCAGGCCGTTGACCCGATGCTCGATCACCCGACGGGTCGGCAGGCTGGTCAGCTCGTCGTAATAGGCCGAGCGGAACAGCTGGTCCTCGAACGCCTTCTGCTCGCTGATGTCGGTCGATGCGGAGATCAGGAGGTTGCGGCCGGCGATCTGGACCGGCCGGTGCGCGGTGAGGAACACGTATTTGGAGGCGCCGCAGGACAGCACTTCCTCGAGCACCACCGGCCGGCCGCTGCGCAGCAGGTCGAGATTGGCGGCGTGGCGTTCGTCGACAGGCGGCGGCTGGGTCGCGCTGGCGGCCAGCTGCAACTGGCTCGCGGCGGCCTCGTTCACCAGGATGAACTGGCCGTGCTCGTCCTGGACGGTCACGCCCGCCGGCAGCAGCTGGAGAAGATCGCGAAGGATGCGCAATTCATTGCTGGAAATGTCGTCTTCGCCGGTCGCTGCCGCGCCCGCCTGAAAATCGTTTCTGGTGAGACTATGCATGGGCCGACCTTGGCAAAGTCCGTTGTAGTTTTGGTTAAGCGGACCTGCGAAATGCCGTGACAGAATGAGACCCGCGCGGCTTTCGCAAGCCGTCGCGGCAATCGTCATTAACAGAGTATCAATGCCGGCTGCGGCCGCCGGTGAAAGCGATTGCGCGCTGCGCGGTTGCATCAATCATGCGCGTGTGCCGGAAAGTCGACTTATCAACAGCTCGGCAGCTTGCACTGCATGGTGCAGTGAAGACCGGTCTTCAGATAACTGATCTCGGTCTTGCCGTCGAACGGCCGCAGCGCCGACTTCAGCAGCTTGGTGCCGAAGCCGGCTTCGCCGACGGCCTCGAGCACCGGTCCCTCGGTCTCGTCCCAGATCACGTTGAGACGGCCATCGTCCACCGTCCATGACACCTGCAGGAACCCGCGCGGCGACGAGAAGGCGCCGTACTTTCCTGCGTTGGTTGCGAGCTCATGGAAGATCAGCGCGAGCGAGACCGCGAGTTTGGCGGGCAGGAACAATTGCTCGCCGTTCAGATTGAACCGCACATGGCCGTAAGGTCCGAGCTCCGAGCGCAGCAAATCCTTGATATCGCAGCCATAGCCGTCGACCCGCGCGATCAGATCGTCGGTCGCCGAGAGCGCGCGGATGCGATGGTCGATGCGCTGCCAGACATCGGGTCGGTCCTGCAGCGCCTGATGCAGCACGGCGTGGATGGTCGAGGACTTGTTCTTCAGCCGGTGCTGCAATTCATCGACCACGACCTTGCGGTACTGCTCCTCCTCGAGCAGCCGCCGCGACACCTCGCGCTGCTGCGCGACCAGGGAACGGTAGTGCTCGACGCCCCAGATCGCGATGCCGCACACCACCCAGAAGATCATCAGCAGCGCAAAGCGCGCCGGATCGGCGGTCGAGCCGCTGAAATTGAGCACCACCCCGAGCAGACCGCTGGCGAGCGCGGTTGCGATCCCGACCCGGAAACCGCCGAATGCGGTCGCAAAGAACACCGCCGGGAAATAGGGCGTGAAGAACACGTCGGGCCTGATCTGGGCGAGCCCGAAGCGCGCGGTCGTGGCCAAAACCAGACAAAGCGCTGCGAAGACGATCGCAAGCAGCAGCGAGGGCTGGGAATCGCCCCGCCAACCCGCCCTGAAATCGTCGATCCACTTCGCCATCGCTCGTTCCAGTTCACGTGAACAGGCGAACTAAAATAAGGCCGCTGCGACCGAAAAACCGCAGTTGTGGCGTTCTGGCCACAGGCGGACCTCGCCGAGTTAACCGCGCCCGCGCTTGCGTTGATGGAAGCAGCTGGGGAATATCCGCAACACCAAAGGTTAAGTTGGGGGGCCCGGCATGGGACGGCTGGACGGCAAGGTCGCGGTGATCACGGGGGCGACCAGCGGCATCGGGTTGCGCACGGCGGAGGTGTTTGTCGCCGAGGGCGCAAGGATCGTGGTTGCCGGGCGCCGCGCGGCGGAAGGCGAGGCGCTGGCCAAACAGCTCGGCGGCAATTGCGTGTTTCGGCAGACCGACGTCACGGTCGAAGAGCAGATGCAGGCGCTGATCGCGCTTGCGGTGGAGAAGTTCGGCCGCATCGACTGCCTGTTCAACAATGCCGGCGGCCCGGCGCAGACCGGCGGCATCGAAGGGCTCGATGTCGAGCGGTTCGACGCGGCGATGGCGACCCTGGTGCGCAGCGTCATGCTCGGCATGAAGCATGCCGCGCCTTACATGCGCAAACAGGGGTCCGGCAGCATCATCAACAATGGCAGCATCGCCGGTCGGCTCGCCGGCTTCTCCTCGTCGATGGTGTATGGCGCGGCGAAGGCCGCCGTCATTCACTTCACCAAATGCGTGGCGATGGAGCTCGGCGAGTCCGGCATCCGCGTCAACTCGATCTCGCCCGGTGCGATCGCGACCGGCATTTTCGGCAAGGCGCTCGGGTTGTCGACGGAAGCAGCCGAGAAGACCCCCGCGGTGATGCGCGAGGTCTACAAGGCGGCGCAGCCGATCCCCCGCGCAGGGCTGCCCGACGACATCGCGCATGCTGCGGTGTTTCTGGCGAGCGACGAATCGAGCTTCATCAACGGCCACGATCTCGTCGTCGACGGCGCCATCACCGGCGGCCGCAACTGGAGCCAGCAGCAGGCCGGCTATGTCGCGCTGCGCAAGGCGTTCGATCAGGGGGCAGGGTAGACACTCGCGCCGGAACGGAAGGCATGAACGCCAGGCTGGAGCGGAAGCTGCGCACGCTCGGCGCCGTCATCGTCGCGGGCGTCGTCGCGAGTATCGCCATCAATCTCGCGCAAGGCCGTCATTCGGCGGGAGCATTCGTCGCGGGGTTTGCCTACGCGTTCGTGTCCTGCGTGGTGCTCGGCGGGATCGAATTGTTTGTCTTCCAGGGCCGGCTGTCGGAACGACTCAACCGGCTGTCCTTTGCCGCCCTTCTGGCGGTGCGCAGCGCGGCCTATGCCATCGTCATCATTGCCATCCAGCTGCTCCAGGTCGGCGAGCGCGTCGCCGGCTTGCCGCATCAAACCTCGATCCGGGATTTCGGGGTCAGCATCGCCTATTCCGCCGCGATCTCGCTGGTGCTGAACTTCGGCTTCAGCATCGCGACGCTGATCGGCCCGCGCGTCTTCATGAATTTCGTCACCGGCCGCTATCACGCACCGGTCGAGGAGAACCGTTTCGTGCTGTTCGTCGACATCGCGGGATCGACCGGACTGGCCGAGCGGCTCGGCGGTGTCGGCATTCACCGCTTTCTCGACCGCACGTTTCGCCTGCTCACGGAATCGGTCGTCGATTATCGCGGCGAGGTGCTGAATTATGTCGGCGACGAGATCATCGTGACCTGGCCGGAGCAGCTTGGCGCGGTCGATTGCCGGCCGCTGCGCTGCTTCGTGGCGATGCGCGACGCGCTGCAAAAGGCGGCGCCGCAGTTCGAGCGCGAATTCGGCGCGGTGCCGCAGATCCGTGGCAGCCTGCATTTCGGCCCCGTGATCGTCGGCGAGATCGGCGACGTCAAGCCGGCCATCGTGTTCAACGGCGACGTCATGAACACCGCAGCGCGGCTGGAGGAACTGAGCCGCAAGGTCGATGGCGGCTTCCTCGCCTCACGCGCAGCGATGGCCCGCTTCGCCGCGCCGCCACCATTTCCGTTGAGCGATCTCGGCCGGCTGCCGATCCGCGGCCGCGTCGACGGCATCGACGTCGTCGGGATCGGGGCGGTGGCGTAGTTCATTTCTCGGACCCAGTTGCGCACACTGCGACAAATTAACCCGACGGGCAAATTTGCGCTTCCGTCGTCGGGCAAATCAGTGATCCAATTCCGTCCGTCTCACCCGATCGAGGGGCGCTTCGCGGTCGTCACGAACGCGGGTCGAGATGCGGTGGACGCCGATTGCGCAACTGACGAGTGCGCATGAGGCGGACGGCGAAATCGTGCAGGCCTGACGCCCTAGCGGTAGGTGTCTCTTCCGATTGCGCAAATGCGCGTTGTGAAGACGGTGACAAACAAGCCCAGTCTCGCCGGGGAGAGCACGTATAAGCCGTAAGCCATCGCGCAGGGAAAGCCGGATTGCTCCGGTTACACCTGTGGTCCTACCCCCGTGCTTTCTACCTATTGCACGGGGCCCATGGGTGCGATCGGCACCCGGCTTTCCCTGCGCCCTCTGTGAAGTGAGAGGGCGAAACGAGATGCAAAGCTCGGGCAATTCATGTCGCGAGAATACAAAACTGCGTCCCCCCTACAACTGTCATCGCCCGGCTCGCCGCCTCCGCTAAAGCTTCGGCGCGCCACGGACTGCTTGCCTCGTCGAAGCCTTGGCGTAGACGGGACCGGGCGATCCAGTACGCCGCGGCCTCTCGGCTCAAGCACAGCCGTTTCTGGAATACTGGATCACCCGCTTTCGCGGGTGATGACAGCGAGAGTGCGGCAATTGAATCGAACCCCATCCTCATCGTCGTCCCGGCGAAGGCCGGGACCCAACCACAAATGGCTATTGTTGAACCACGCCGGAACAACGAGTCCCATCCACAACATCCGCCGCGGCGTATGGGTCCCGGCCTTCGCCGGGACGACGGCGGTGGATGCGGCGCGATCTTGCGATCCCTCTACCCTTCCAAGGGCACTCCTGCGCTCACGCCTTCTGGTTCGCCGCTTCCTTGGCGAGATCCGGCGCGTTCACGGCCGGGATCGCGACGCGGCCCGCGCCGGTATGCTGGAGGGCGGCGGCGGCCTTGTCGTTCTGCATGATCTTGGCCATCACGGCTTGGCCGGCGCGCTCGAACACGGCGCGGTTGTCGACCAGGAACTGGCGCGACTTGCGCAGGCCGTCGATATAGCCGTTGATCTCGGGCACCACATAGCGTGCGACCATGTCCCAGCTGCGGCGGGTGTTTTCCGGATTGGCCCAGTCATGCGCGAAGCCGATGATCGAGCCGACGCCGCCGGAGACCTCGACCAGGTTCTTGATCATCTTGATCAGATCGTCGGGCGTGCCGATGGTCGACGCCGCGCCTTCGACGAAGGCGGTCTTGTCGACGGCTTCATCCGCCGAGGAAAACGCGGTGAGGCCCGGCCGCATCAAGGTGCCGACGTTATATTCGTTGTGCCAGCGCAGCAGCCCGGCGCCGGCCTCGCGCCGCGCCTGCTCGCGGGTCTCGGCGATGTGCCAGGACAGCAGCACGCGCCAGTTGGCGCGGCTCACCGTGGTGCCGGCCTTCGCGGCGGCGTCCTCGGCGAACTGCCATTGCTGCGGCAGCGCCATCAGGCCCTGGGTCGACATCGAGCCGAGCGAGATGATGCCGATGCCGTATTTGCCGGCCAGCGTCATGCCCGAGGGCGAGATCTGCGAAGCCACCACGAACGGCATGTCCTCCTGCAGCGGCAGGATCTGCAACGCGGCATCGTGCATCTCGAACCAGTCGGTCTTGGCGGTGACGCGCTCGCCGTTGAACAGGCGGCGGATCACCGCGATCGCCTCGTCCTGGCGGTCGCGCTGGGTCATCGGGTCGATGCCGAGCGTATGGGCGTCGGAGGCGAGCGCACCCGGGCCGGAGCCGAAGATGGCGCGGCCGCCGGTCATGTGGTCGAGCTGCACCATGCGCTGCGCGACGTTGAAGGGGTGGTGATAGGGCAGCGAGATCACGCCGGTGCCGAGCTTGATGCGCTTGGTGCGCTCGCCGGCGGCGGCCAGGAACATTTCCGGCGAGGCGATGGTCTCCCAGCCCGAGGAATGGTGCTCGCCGCACCAGAATTCGTCATAGCCGAGGTTGTCGAGCTGCTCGACGAAATCGAGGTCGCGGCGGAATTGCAGCATCGGATGCTCGCCGATCGGGTGATGCGGGGCGAGGAAGGCTCCGAACTTGAGGCGCGCCATAGGTCGTTCTCTCCGGCTTTTTGTTATCGGGGGCCAGAGCCCTTTCCGTTCCGATGGAATCGGAACGGGGCTCTGGACGCTGGTTTTGACGCGTTTTCTTTACGCGAACAGGTATCCACTTCGCTCGAAAACGCTCTCGCCGCCAACCTACGGGGTGGCCCCGGGCAAGGCAATGCTCCGAGGCCGCGGCGCCCGCATGGTTGTTGCGCAAATCGGCGGCGATTGCCGCCGTCCGGAATGTTTCCCAGCGCATCAACGCAAGTCGCGCGGGCAGGCGCGGGATGGCCAGGGATGACGCGCCCGTGAAGCAACGCTTACGTCCGAGGTAATCGAGCCAATGACCGGAATCTGCTGATGTCGGACGTGACGTCATTTCGGGCAGGGCTGCGCATGCATCAGATCGTCTCGAGTCCGGTGGAGATATCCCGCCGCTGGTGGGTGCTGGCGATCGTGGTGTCGGCGCAATTCATGTTCGGCGTCGATGCCTTCATCGTCAATGTCGCGATCCCGACCATGGCGGCCGAGCTGCACGCCACGCCGGCGCAGATCGAGGCCGTGATCGCGATCTACCTGATCGCCTATGCCACGCTGGTGGTCACCGGCGGCCGGCTCGGCGACATCCACGGCACCAGGACCGTGTTCATCGCCGGCGTCGCCGGCTTCTCGGTGACCTCGCTGTGGTGCGGTCTGGCGCAGTCCGGCCCGGAGCTGATCGTCGCACGGCTGGCGCAAGGCGCGACCGCGGCGCTGATGGTGCCGCAGGTGCTGGCGACGCTGCATCTGTTGTTCTCGGATGCCAGCCGTGCGCGGGCCTTCGGCATCTACGGCATCGTGTTGGGGCTCGCCGGCGTGACCGGATTCGCGCTCGGCGGCGCGCTGGTGACGCTCGATCTCTTAGGCCTCGGCTGGCGCGCGGTGTTCTTCGTCAACGTGCCGTTCGGCGTCGTCATCATCGCAGCCGCGCTGAAGATCATGCCGACGGTGCCGCGTCGCGCCGGCACGCGGCTCGATCTTCCCGGCGCGATCGTGCTGTTCGTGGGCTTGCTGTGCCTGATCGGTCCGCTGCTGTTCGGTCACGATGTGCAATGGGCGCCGTTTGTGTGGCTGGTGATGGCCGCGGGCGTTGCTGTGATCGCAGGCTTCGTGCGGCTCGAGCGCAGCGTCGCACGCCGCGGCGGCATGCCGCTGATCGACCTGTCGTTGTTGGCGGACGCAGCCTTCATGCGCGGCCTGGTCGCGGTGTTTTTCTTCTTCTTCGCCAATCTGTCCTTCTACCTGATCATGACGATGTTCATGCAGAAGGGCTTGCAGATCCCACCGCTCTGGGCCGGGCTGGTGTTCGTGCCGCTGGCGCTGACCTTCGTGATCGCCTCGCGCCACAGCGGCGCGCGCGCCCGGCATCGCGGCACGCTGGTGCTGATCGAAGGCTGCGCCTTGCAGATCACAGGGATTGCGGTGCTGGTTGCGACGGTCGAGATGGTCGCAGCACCATCGGCGCTGCTGCTCGCGCTGGTGCTTGTGATCTTCGGCTACGGCCAGGGCCTGGTGATGGCGCCGCTGTCGAGCGCGGTGCTGTCGAGCGTGAAGCCGGCCAGCGCCGGCGCCGGCTCCGGCATGTACGGCACCACGACGCAGATCGGCAACGCGGCCGGCGTTGCCGCGATCGGCGCGGTGTTCTTCGCCGTCGAGAGCGCGACATCGACACGTCTGGCGCTGTTTGCAGCATGCGCATTGTTTGTGCTGTCGATCATTATTTCGGCCGCATTTCTGTCATGGATGCGCCGCGCCAGCGCATGAATCCGGTGACGCACGCGCGATCTTTCCAAAAGTTCATGCTCAAACAAGGTGCTACGGCAACTATTTCGGCCGATCCTCGCCGCGATCACGCGTTAACGCCGATTCTCACAATTCCGCAGGGAAAGACAGCACACGGCCTTTTCATTTTGCAGTGCAACAATTATCTGCTCGGGTGACACAGAACAATAAATCACCTCAGGAGCTGCTGTTGTCCCTGGTCAACAACGTCGAATTCTTGCGTCATCTGCCGAAGATGAACGCGTTCAGCGGCCTCGGCGCGCTTGCGCCGGCCGTGCCGACGCCGCTCGTCGAGACGACCGAATTCGGCGTCAACCCCGGCGATCTGAAGATGTACTCGTTCGTGCCCGCGCAGCTTGCGCGGTCACCGGCACTCGTCGTGGTGCTGCACGGCTGCGGCCAGACCGCCGCGTCCTACGATCTCGGCGCCGGCTGGTCGGCGCTCGCGGCGCATTACGGCTTTGCGCTGCTGATGCCCGAGCAGCAGGCGATCAACAACGGCAACACCTGCTTCAACTGGTTCAATCCGCAGGACATCGCGCGCGATCAGGGCGAGGCCGCCTCGATCAGGCAGATGATCGCGCACATGGTCGGCGCGCATGCGATCGATCCGAAGCGTGTCTATGTGACGGGACTGTCCGCCGGCGGCGCGATGGCGTCCGTCATGCTCGCGACCTATCCGGACGTGTTCGCGGGCGGCGCCATCATCGCCGGCCTGCCGTTCGGCGTTGCCAGCGATCTGCGCGAGGCGCTGCATGCGATGATGCATGCGAGTTCGCTGTCCGCGCCGGAACTCGGCGGCCTCGTTCGCAACGCGTCGACGCATAGCGGCGCCTGGCCGAAGATCTCGGTGTGGCACGGCAGCGCCGACCGCACCGTGCATCCCGGCAATGCCGATGCGATCGTGCGGCAATGGCTCGACGTGCACGGCCTGCCGCTCACGGCGATGTCGAAGTCGGATATCGACGGCCATCCGCGCGAGGTCTGGTGGAACGCCGACGGCGAGACCCTGGTCGAGTCCTACTCGATCACCGACATGGCGCATGGCACGCCGCTCGGGCTTGCCGACAATGATGAGCGGTATGGCGTGGAGGGCGCGTTCCTGATCGAGGCCGGGATCTCCTCGTCCTATCACATCGCGACCTTCTTCGGCCTGACCGATCAGGTCCGTCAGCCGCACATCGCACCGACCGGTGTGCCGCGCGAGCGCGCGGACACGATCTCGATGACCATCCCAGTGCCCGTGGCCGAGCCCGCATCCGGCCGCAAGAGCGACCGGCCGCGCAAGCGGCGCAGCAAAGGTGTCGACGTCAGCGCCGTCATCACGCGGGCGCTGACCGCCGCAGGCCTGATGAAGTAACGGCTGATGAAGTAGCTACATCTCGCCGGTCAGGAACGGGTTCGTCATCCGCTCCTGGCCGATGCTCGAACCGGCGCCGTGGCCGCAGATGAAGCCGACATCGTCGCCGAGCGGCAACAGCTTCTGCTTGATCGACTGGATCAGCGTCGCATGACTGCCGCCGGGCAGGTCGGTGCGCCCGACCGAGCCGGCGAACAGGACGTCGCCGACATGCGCGAAGCGCAGCTCCTTGTTGAAGAACACCACGCTGCCCGGCGAATGGCCGGGGCAGTGCAGGATGTCGAAGGTGAGGTCGCCGATCGAAGCCTGATCGCCCTCGTCGAGCCAGCGGTCGGGGCCGAAATTGCGCATCCCGGTCATGCCGAAGCGCTCGCCGCTCGAGACCACGTTGTCGAGCAGATATTTGTCGGCGATGTGCGGGCCCTCGATCTTGACCTGCAGCGCGTCGCGCAATTCGGCGGCACCGCCGACATGGTCGATATGGCCGTGCGTCAGCCAGATCTTCTCGACGGTGACGCCGGTCTGCTTGATCGCGGCCTGGATCTTGGCGACGTCGCCGCCGGGGTCGATCACCACCGCCTTCTTGGTCGGCTCATGCCAGATGATGGTGCAGTTCTGTTCGAACAGCGTCACCGGCACGATGATCGCGCCGGCCTTCGGTTTGGTCTCGGTTGTCTCGGTCATGGAGGCACCATAGGCTTCCCGGCAATGCCGTCAACACGCACGGGACATACGCCTGCCCCGGCGTGTGATCCCAAATCGGACCGTGATAAGGTCCAACAGAACAATTCATGAGCAGGCCGGTACGCGGTCGCTCGCAACACGCGTCAAGCCCTCGCAGTCCGGAACGTCATGACCCAGGCTCCCAACTCACCGCTCGGCGGACCCCGGACCACCGCCCGTGCCTTCTTCGTCGCGGACCGCATCAACACGTCCGGCCTCGAGCGTGGCGACGTGCTGGCCACGACGCCGCTGGCGTTTCGCGTCAATGACAATGGTGTGGCGATCCTGTTCCGCTACGGCGTCGTGGTCCTGATCGGCCTCAACGCGCTCGAGGAGGATGAATTCCTGCGCAGCCTGCAGTCGCGCATGACCGGCCTGTTCGCGCGGCGCGAGGAGGAGATCGCGATCATCGAGGTCGCCGCGGAGAAGGAGGACCAGATTCCGCCGGGCGGTCCGATCTATCTGCAAAGCCTGTCGCCGGAGCGGCTGATCCTGGTCGGCGAGGCGCTGGCCAAGAGCGCGGTGCTGGCCCGGCATGAACGCGAGGTGCGGGCTGTGTTCGACACCACCGAGCCGCTCGCGCGCGAACTCGCCAAGGGCGGCCGGGTGCATGGCGGCCGCGTTGCGATCCTCAAGCACATCGGCAACGCGCTGTTGGTGCGGCACCGCGTGGCCGGACCTGTCGAGGTGTCGGAGAAGCCCGACATCCTCTGGGACAAGCCGCAGCTCGAGCGGCTCTATTCCCGGCTCGAGGACGAGTATGAGTTGAAGGAGCGTGCGGAATCGCTCAACCGCAAGCTCGGCGTCGTCGCCGAGACCGCGCAGGTCTTGACCGACATCATCGACACCGGCCGCTCGCTGCGGCTGGAGCTGATCATCGTCTTCCTGATCCTGTTCGAGGTCTTGATCACCATCTACCAGTTGGCGATGGCCCGCCACTAAAGCGCCTTGCATCCGGGCTACGGCGCCATCTTTCCGTCCCGAATTGTGCGTCATCCCTGAACCTGCGGACACCCCTCGGGACACGGGGCGGCGAGCGAGGGGGGAATGGGATGGACCAGGACAACAGGGACTGGTGGCGGCGCGGCATCTTCTATCAGGTCTATCCGCGCTCGTTCCAGGATAGCGACGGCGACGGTGTCGGCGATCTCAGGGGGATCATCGCGCGGCTGCCTTATTTGACGCGGCTTGGCGTCGACGCGGTCTGGCTGTCGCCGATCTTCACTTCGCCGATGGCCGATTTCGGCTACGACATCTCCGATTACACCGGCATCGATCCGCTGTTCGGGACGATGGAGGATTTCGACGAGCTGGTCGCGGCCGCGCACGATGCCGGCCTCAAGCTGATCCTCGATCTGGTGCCGAACCACACCTCCGATCAGCATCCCTGGTTCATCGAGGCGAAGAGCTCGCGCGACAATCCGAAACGCGACTGGTACATCTGGCGCGACCCGGCGCCGGATGGCGGTCCGCCCAACAATTGGCTGTCGGAGTTCGGCGGCAGCGCGTGGGCCTATGACGAGGCTTCAGGCCAATATTACTATCACGCCTTCCTCGCGCAGCAGCCCGATCTCAACTGGCGCAATCGCGAGGTCAGGGACGCGATATACGAGGTGATGCGCGTCTGGCTGCGCAAGGGCGTCGACGGATTTCGTGTCGACGTGATCTGGCACCTGATCAAGGACGCCGAATTCCGCGACAACCCGCCGAACCCGCATTACCGCGAAGGCCGGCCGCCGCACGAGAAGGTGCTGACGCAATATTCGACCGACCAGCTCGAGGTGCACGCCGTCATCACCGAGATGCGCGGCGTCACCGAGGAGTTCGACAACCGCGTGCTGATCGGCGAGATCTATCTGCCGCTGCACCGGCTGGTCGCCTATTACGGCAATGATCTGCGCGGCGCGCAGATGCCGTTCAACTTCGCGCTGCTGTCGACCTTGTGGAGCGCGCGTGCAGTCGAGCAGATCATCGCCGATTACGAAAAGGCGCTGCCGCCGGGCGCGTGGCCGAACTGGGTGCTCGGCAATCACGACCGGCCGCGGGTAGCGAGCCGGGTGGGACCCGCGCAGGCGCCGGTCGCCGCGATGCTGCTGCTGACGCTGCGCGGCACGCCGACGCTTTATTACGGCGACGAGATCGGCATGCACCAGGTTGCGATCGCCCCTGACGAGGTGCGCGATCCCTTCGAGAACAACGTGCCTGGTATCGGCGTCGGCCGCGACGGCTGCCGCACCCCGATGCAATGGAGCGCGGAGCGTTATGCCGGCTTCTCGACCGCAAGGCCGTGGCTGCCGCTGGCGCAGGACTTTGCCAGCGACAACGTCGCAAGCCTCGAGGCGGAGCCGGCGTCGATCCTCAATCTCTACAAGGCGCTGATCGCGTTGCGGCGCAAGCTGCCGCAGCTCGTCCATGGCAGCTATGAGCCGGTCGCCGCGCATGGCGATGTGCTGCTCTATCGGCGGCGCAGCGCCGAGGGCGTTGCGGTGATTGCGCTGAATTTCGGTGCGGCTCCCGCGTCGGTCTCCTCCAGCGCGATCGGCTTCAGCAACGAGGTTCTGCTGTCGACCTTGATGGACCGGCAGGGCGAGAAGGTCGAAGGCGTGCTCGAGCTGCGCGCCAATGAAGGCGTGATCCTAGGGCCGCATCAGGACGATTAGCGGGATGTGCGGGGCGTCTTGGTGTCGATATCGCTGCGCTTGAGCAGGTAGTCGAGCCCACCGACCCGATACCACCGATAGCCGTAGGCCTCGATCAGGAGCGTGTGGCGGCCGCCATCGTCGGCGCGGTTGTGATCCTCGGTCAGGAGGTTGACGAGGAGGTTGCCGGCGTCGTCGGGCAACCCGACATTGAACGATATCTCGAGTGGCTTCTCCGCGAAATTGTGCACGAACAGCACCGAGTTGTTGCGCCAGTCGTAACGAATGATCAGGATGGCAGGGTTTCGGCTTGCGATGACCTTGAAGTCGCCCCAGCCGACCTCGGGGACTTCCTTGCGCATGCGGATGATGCGCTCGGTCCAGTTCAGCATCGAATTGGGATCGCGCCGCTGCTTGGCGGCATTGACGTGCTCATAGCCATAGGGGCCGTCGTCGATCACGGGCACGCATGGCCGGTCGCTTTCGGTAAAGCCGCCGTGCGGTTCGGTCGACCACTGCATCGGCGTGCGCGCGCAGGTGCGTTCGGGCAAATCGAGATTGTCACCCATGCCGAGCTCATCGCCGTAGCGAATGACGGGCGTGCCGGGAAGCGTGCACATCACGCTGTAGGCGAGCTCCAGACGCCGTCGGTCGCCGCCCAGCATCGGCGCAAGGCGCCGCCTGATGCCCCGGTCGTAGAGCTGCATGCTCTTGTCCGGACCGAATGCTTCGAACACCGTCTCGCGCTGCGCCTTGGTCAGGCGGCCGAGGTCGAGTTCGTCGTGATTGCGCAGGAACAAGCCCCATTGCGCGGTGGCGGGCCGCGGCTTGGTTGCCGTCAGGGCCTTCGCCAACGGCTTTGTATCCGCGGACGCGAGCGCGTAGAACAAATGCTGGTTGACGTGGAAGTTGAACATCATGTGCATTCGGTCGCCGTCGCGCCCGAAATACTCCATGTCGGTCTCGGGCAGCACGTTGGCTTCGGCGAGGATGATCGCGTTGCCCTGGCGCCATTGCAGGAATTCGCGAAATGCTCGCAGCATGTCGTATTGCTCGACCGGCTTGCGCACCGAGGCGCCCTTGGTCGCGATCACGAACGGCACCGCATCCATGCGGAAACCGGAGACGCCGAGCTGGGTCCAGAATCCCATGATCTTGAGGATCTCGGCCTGGACGTGCGGGTTCGACGTGTTGAGATCCGGCTGGAAATCGTAGAAGCGGTGGAAGTACCAGGCTCCTGCCTGCTTGTCGCGCGTCCAGGTCGATTTCTGGACGCCGGGAAACACCATGCCCGTGTTGGCGTTGGCGGGCTTCTTGTCCGACCAGACGTACCAGTCGCGGAAGGGTGAATCCTTCGCGCTGCGCGCCGATCGAAACCAGGCGTGCTGGTCCGAGGTGTGATTGACGACGAGGTCGATGATCACGCGGATGCCGCGTTGCCGGCAGCCATGGGTGAACTCGACGAAATCGCCGAGCGTCCCGTAGCGCGGATCGACGCCGTAATAGTCCGAAATGTCGTAGCCATCGTCGCGGCAAGGCGACGGCTGAAACGGCATCAGCCAGATCGTGGTGATGCCGAGCCCGTGCAGATAGTCCAGTCGCCGCAGCAGGCCGCTGAAATCGCCGATCCCGTCGCCGTTGGCGTCCATATAGGTGCCGACGGACAAACAATAGATCACGCCATTCTTGTACCAGAGGTCGTCGATCACCAGGCCATCCTCTCCGGCGGCAGCCGGAGATAAGCGGCGAGGCAGCGGTGAGTTCCTGCGGAGGGTGTCGTCCCGTCAACCGCCGGACGACACTTTCCGCCAGAGTCCGACCGCTTGATCTGCGCCTTCAACGTATCCTCGACCACGCGGTCGAACGATGACGCCCGCGCTCTCGCGGTGCTCGGCGATGTTGTCAAGCTTGGCGACCAGCGCGGCGAGCTTCTCGTTCAGCGCCTTGCGCTGCGCGATCTGCTTTCACTTTTCGGGATCATTCTCTGATGGAATCGGCTAATCTGCCTGGATGGAGTCACCCGCCCGCCAGATCGCGCTTGTTCCTGCGCCCGACCGACGCCAGTCGGAGACCGCGCTTGCGATCGCGCGCGGCACCGCGCGACTTCTGAGATCGCTGGGATTCTCCTGCATCAGCGAATTGCCGCTGCCGTCCGGCCGCCGTGCCGACCTGGTCGCGCTGAACGAGCGCGGCGAGATCTGGATCGTCGAGATCAAGTCGTCGGTCGAGGATTTGCGTGCCGACCAGAAATGGCAGGACTACCGGATGCATTGCGACCGGCTGTTCTTCGCCTTCACGCAGGATCTGCCGTGCGAGATCTTCCCGGTCGACACCGGCCTGATCATCGCCGACGCCTATGGCGCGCACCTGCATTGCGAGGCGCCGGAGCATCGCCTGCCGGCGGCAACCCGCAAGGCGATGACGGTGCGCTTTGCGATGGCCGCGGCGCAGCGGATCAATCGCCTGATCGATCCGCAGGGACATGAGTTTTAGGGTAGACGCGATCTTGACCCGTCATCCTGAGGTGTGAGCCTTGCGGCGCAATTGCGCCGCTTGGCGAGCCTCGAAGGATGAATCGGCCCGGCTGGTGGCCGTCGACCCTTCGAGACGGCCGCTTCGCGGCCTCCTCAGGGTGACGGAGATGGAGGTGTACGAGGAGCTCCGTAGCCCGGATGAAGCGCAGCGCAATCCGGGTAAGCCCGTCCGCGGATGATGCGTCCCGGATTTCGCTTCGCTCCATCCGGGCTACGTCCCACAAACGCAAATGGCCGGGCAAGGCCCGGCCATCGCGAAACCAAAATGAACCCGTCGCCTAGCGCGGCGCGCGCTTGGCGAGGATGCGCTGCAAGGTGCGGCGGTGCATGTTGAGACGGCGCGCGGTCTCCGAGACGTTGCGGTTGCACATCTCGTAGATGCGCTGGATGTGCTCCCAGCGCACGCGGTCCGCCGACATCGGATTGGCCGGCAGCTCGGACTTCTCGGTGCCGGTCGCAAGCAGGGCAGCGACGACGTCGTCGGCATCGGCGGGCTTCGAGAGATAGTCGACGGCGCCCATCTTCACCGCGGTGACGGCGGTGGCAATGTTGCCGTAGCCGGTCAGCACGATCGCGCGCGCCTCGGGGCGCTTGCGCTTCAACGCCGACACGACGTCGAGACCGTTGCCGTCGCCGAGCCGGAGGTCGACGACCGCGAACGCGGGAGCGGCGCGGCCGATCTCGGCAATGCCGTCGGACACCGTATCGCATGACTTCACCGAGAAGCCGCGCGTCTCCATCGCGCGCGACAGGCGTTCCAGGAACGGCTTGTCGTCCTCGACGATGAGGAGCGATTTGTCAGCATGGTCATTCAGTTCAGCGATTGCGTTCACGATCCATTTTTCCCTGTGATAGACCCGCTGAATATGGGGTTGCACTGGGGCGCTGCCAAGGCAGCCGAAAGTCGCGGTGGCTGCATCCGGTATGCCAGAGGCGCGATTGAGAACCGTTCTTAAGATGACGCCTCTGTGTCTCCCGCCGATTCCTCGAAGCGCTCGCGCGGCCACACGATCTGCACCACGGCGCCGTGATCGGGAAAGGTGCGATTGGTAAACGATACCTTGGCTCCGGTGCGTTCCAGCAGCGTCCGCGCGATGAAAACGCCCAAGCCCAAGCCGCCACGGGCATTTTGGGCCTCATCTGCGCCCCGACGGCGCGACAAATAGGGCTCGCCGATCCGCTTCAGCATGTCGGGCGCGATGCCCGGGCCGTCGTCGGAGACGACGATCTCGATGGTTTCGGCGTTCCACCAGGCGTTCACCTCGACGGTCTGGTGGGCGAAATCAACCGCATTTTCGAGAATGTTTCCGACGCCATAGAGGATCGCCGGATTGCGTGCTGCGACCGGCTCGCGCGTTGCTGCGACAGCAAGCCGCACCTTGATGTTGATACCGAAATCGCGATGCGGCGCCACCGCCTCCTCGATCAAAGTCGACAGCTTCATGGTGTCGAATGGCGCGCCGCTCGATGACAATTGCGCAATCTTGCTCAGGATGTCGCGACAGCGCTGCGCCTGCTCGCGCACCGTCTTCAGGTCGCCGGTGATCGCCGGGTCATGCACCGTCTTCTCGAGCTCGCGCGAGATCAGGAAGATCGTCGATAAGGGCGTGCCGAGTTCGTGCGCGGCGGCGGCGGCGAGGCCGTCGAGCTGCGTCAGATGCTGCTCGCGCGTCAGCACCAGCTCGGTCGCGGCAAGCGCGTCGGAGAGCTGGCGCGCCTCCTCGGTCACCTGGAATGCATAAAGGCTGGTGACGCCGATCGCGAGCAGGATCGAGAGCCAGACGCCGATCAGATAGATCGGCGGCAGCACCAGCGGATCGTCGTTATCCCAGGGCAGCGGCAGATGATAGAAGAACAGTGCCGAGGCGCAGGCGACCGCAAGGCAGCCGAGCGCCATGGTCAGCCGGATCGGCAGCACCGTGGCCGAGATCAGGACCGGCGCCAGGAACAGGAACGAGAACGGGTTCTGCAGGCCGCCGGTGAAGTACAGCAGGCCGCCGAGCTCGACGATGTTGATCGCGAGCAGGGCCGCGGCATAGGCCGGCTCCAGCCGCTGCATCGGGTTGAACGCGACCTGCAGCGCCAGATTGAGCAGCGCCGAGAAGGTCACGATGGTGACGCAGGGGACGATCGGAACGTCGAATTCCAGTCCCTGCGCCACGATGAAGATCGCGACCAGCTGGCCGAGCGCGGCGAGCCAGCGCAGCCGCAGGATCGTATCCAGGCGGACATAGCGGCGGGGTTGGCGGAAATCGGAAGCGACGTCGGTCATGCCTGGACTTTAGCTGTGCCGCGGGCGGCGCACAAATTCGCGACTTAGCGCAAGGACGTGTGCGAAGCCTTGCGCTTATTGTCGCAATGGCTCAATGACGGCCATATGCAACAGAGCGGGACAGGTCCGGCGCAAACGCCCGCGGCCGATCAGGACGGATCGGCCGCGATCGACGTTGCGCACCTCGTCAAGGTCTACAAGACCACCCGCGCGGTCGACGATATCTCGTTCCGCATCGCCCGCGGCAGCATCACCGGCCTGCTCGGCGGCAACGGCGCCGGCAAGACCACGACCATCGCAATGATCATGGGGCTGGTGCTGCCGACCTCGGGCAGCGTCGCGGTGCTCGGCGCCAAGATCCCCGAGCAGCGATATGACGTGCTCGGCCGGATGAATTTCGAGAGCCCCTATGTCGACATGCCGATGCGGCTCACGGTGCGGCAGAACCTGACCATTTTCGGCCGGCTCTATGCCGTGAAGCATCTGCGCGAGCGGATCGACCAGCTCGCCGCGGATCTCGATCTCAAGGAATTTTTGGACCGCGCCAACGGCAAGCTCTCCGCCGGGCAGAAGACCCGCGTCGCGCTGGCCAAGGCGCTGATCAACGCGCCGGACCTGCTGCTGCTCGACGAGCCGACCGCATCGCTCGATCCTGACACGGCTGACTGGGTGCGTGAGCATCTCGAGACCTATCGCAAGACCCATAACGCGACCATCCTGCTGGCATCGCACAACATGCTGGAGGTCGAGCGGCTGTGCGACCGCGTCATCATCATGAAGCGGGGCAAGATCGAGGACGACGACAGCCCGGAGCGGATCATGGCGCGCTACAACCGCGACACGCTGGAGGAGGTGTTTCTCGACGTGGCCCGCGGCCGTCTGCGCGAGGGCGCTCCGGAGGGCACACCATGAGCGAGATCGTCAGCCATCCGCCGCGCGGCATTTCCCTGCATCGCATCAACGCGATGGTGCTGCGCTATTGGTATCTCCTGATGTCGTCATGGCCGCGGCTCTTGGAGCTGATCTACTGGCCGGCCTTGCAGATCATCACTTGGGGCTTCCTGCAGAACTACATCTCGCAGACATCCGGCTTCTTCGCCAAGGCCGGCGGCACGCTGATCGGCGCCGTCATCCTGTGGGATATCCTGTTTCGCGGCCAGCTCGGCTTCTCGATCTCGTTCCTCGAAGAGATGTGGGCGCGCAATCTCGGCAACCTGATGATGAGCCCGCTGAAGCCGATCGAATTCCTGCTCTCGCTGATGATCATGAGCCTGATCCGGCTCGCGATCGGCGTGATCCCGATGACGCTGCTGGCGCTGGTCTTCTTCGGCTTCAACTTCTACGCCATCGGGCTGCCGCTGATCGCGTTCTTCTGCAATCTGATCTTCACCAGCTGGTCGGTCGGCGTGTTCGCCTCCGGCCTCGTGCTGCGCAACGGGTTGGGCGCGGAAAGCATCGTCTGGACGCTGATGTTCGCGGTGATGCCGCTCGCCTGCATCTACTATCCGGTCGAGGTGCTGCCGGGCTGGCTGCAAGTGGTCGCCTGGACGCTGCCGCCGACCTATGTGTTCGAGGGCATGCGCTCGCTGTTGATCGACCACGTCTTCCGCGCCGACCTGATGGTTTGGGCGCTCGTCATCAACGCCATCCTGTTCGCTGCCTCTTTTGCGGTCTTCCTTGCCCTTTTGCAGAGCGCCAAGCGCCACGGCTCACTGCTGTCAGGTGGTGAATAAATGTCACTTTCTCGTGGATTTCCGGTGTTTTAGCCCGATATCGGCCCCACATGGGTCTCGCGGCGCATTGACGCATTGTTGCGCATTGGTCAGTATGCTGCGGCGCAAACAGGGGTCTGAGAACTACAATGCCCATCGGTGAATTTGGCGGTGCCCCGCCACTCGTGGCGGAAGGCAGCCCGGCACTCACGACGCCGCTGTACTGGATGTATGAGATGGCGCACGCGTCGCTCAACCCCGCGCGTGCCGTGACCGACGCCACCAAGATCCTGTTTCAGAACCCGCTCAATCCGTGGTCGCATACCGAGTTCGGCAAATCGATCGCTGCCGGCTGCGAGCTGTTCGAGCGCACCACGCGCCGCTACGGCAAGCCGGACTGGAACCTGCCGACCACCGAGGTCAACGGCGTCCGCACACCGGTCGAGGTCCGTTCGATCTGGGAAAAGCCGTTCTGCCGCCTGTTGCATTTCGATCGCAAGCTGACGCGTCCGCTGCGCGCGCCGCAGCCGCGCGTGCTGATCGTGGCGCCGATGTCGGGCCACTATGCGACGCTGCTGCGCGGCACGGTCGAGGCATTCCTGCCGACGCATGAGGTCTACATCACCGACTGGGCCGATGCGCGCATGGTGCCGCTCGCGGAAGGGCGGTTCGATCTCGACGACTATGTCGATTATCTGATCGAGATGCTGCATGCGCTCGGCGGCAACATGCACGTGATTGCCGTGTGCCAGCCGTCGGTGCCGGTTGTTGCGGCCGTCTCGGTGATGGAAGCCAACAACGATCCCTTTGTACCGCTGTCGATGACGCTGATGGGCGGTCCGATCGACACCCGCCGCAATCCGACCGCGGTCAACAACCTCGCGGAAGAGCGCGGCATCGAATGGTTCCGCAACAATGTCATCACCAAGGTGCCGTTCCCGCATCCGGGCGTGATGCGCGACGTCTATCCGGGCTTCCTGCAGCTCAACGGCTTCATCAGCATGAACCTGGATCGGCACATGGACGCGCACAAGGCGCTGTTCGCCAATCTGGTGAAGGGCGACGGCGACCTCGTCGACAAGCACCGCGAATTCTATGACGAATACCTCGCGGTGATGGATCTCACCGCCGAGTATTATCTGCAGACCGTCGACCTCGTCTTCGTCAAGCACGCGCTGCCGAAGGGCGAGATGACCCATCGCGGCAAGCCGGTCGATCCGTCGAAGATCCGCCGCGTCGCGCTGATGACGGTGGAAGGCGAGAAGGACGACATCTCCGGCCTCGGTCAGACCGAGGCGACGCACGCGCTCTGCACCGCGATTCCGAACCATCGCCGGGTGCACTATGTGCAGAAGGGCGTCGGTCATTACGGCGTGTTCAACGGCTCGCGGTTCCGCTCCGAAATCGTGCCGCGGATCTCCGATTTCATGGTTTCGGCGGCCAATACGCGGCTTTCTCTGGTCGCTGCGGCAGAATAGGTATCGTCCCGGCCGCGATTTTCGCGGTCGCGCAAGCCACTGATTTAACTAAAAGATTCTCAAATCGGGCTGCGAACAAGGGGTGAATTTCGTTTCATCTCATGGGCCTTTTTAGATATTCGGATTCATCAGAAAAAATCCGGTTCCAGCCCCAGCCGGTAGAGGTCAGTTAACGGCCGACCCCTGTATATTGGGCAAATGATTTGTTTTTGCGCCGAGCGCTTTCCCTGGCGGCGGATATGGCAAAGTTCGGGCGAACTCCTGCTCCCCGGACTTTCAGACATGGCTACTCGCGCGCTCCTCTATCGGCGGCCTGCCGAACCCGCGACCGTATTGGTCAGACACGGCTCCCAGTTTTTCACCGTCAGGTTGCGCCGGCACAGGCGTGCGCGCCGCTATACGCTCAGAATCCATCCGACCGATCGCGAAGCGATCCTGACGATGCCGCCGCGCGGCACGATCGTCGAAGCCAAGGAGTTCGCCAACATCCATGGCGGCTGGATCGCCGCCCGTCTTGGCCGTTTGCCGAAGGCCGCGCCGTTTCAGCCCGGCACCGTGGTGCCGTTGCGCGGCGTGCCGCATCGGCTGGTGCATCGCTCGGGCGAGCGCGGCACGGTGTGGACCGAGACCCGCGACAGCGGCGAGAAGATCCTGTGCGTCGCCGGCGGCGTCGAGCACATGGACCGCCGGGTGCATGACTTCCTCAAGCGCGAGGCGCGCAAGGATTTGCAGAAGGCGGCGGCGCTGCATGCCGCGGAACTCGGCGTGCGGGTGCGGCGGATCTCCATCCGCGACCAGTCCAGCCGTTGGGGCTCGTGCACCTCGGCGGGCTCGCTGTCGTTCTCGTGGCGGCTGATCCTGGCGCCGCCCTTCGTGCTCGATTACCTCGCCGCGCATGAGGTCGCGCATCTCGTCGAGATGAATCACTCGGCGCGGTTCTGGCGGGTGGTCGACAAGGTCTGCGCCTCGGTCACGCGCGCCAAGACCTGGCTCGACACCCACGGCAACGACCTGCACCGCTACGGAATCCAGGAGTAGGCGAGATTCTCGTCGCTCTGCCCATCTGACGCACAGCGTCTCCGCCACCCCTGCTGTCATCGCCCGCGAAAGCGGGCGATCCAGTATTCCAGAGGCATTCGTGTTCAACCGATAAGCCGCGGCGTACTGGGATCCCCCGCATGCGCGGGGGATGGCAGTTGGATTCGCGGTGCCTAACGCTTACCGAAACAACCGATCCGCGAGCCAGCCATCCAGCCCTGCTGCCGCTTCCGGCCGCGCGTTCGGGTTGGGTGGCGGTGCGGAGGCGCGGGCCGGCATCGGCGAAGGTTGGCGATAGTAACCGCCGGATGGCACCGGCGCCGGCGGCGGGGCCTGCATCGGCGGTTGGATCTGCAGCGGCGCTGATGGCGCTGATGGCGCGGTGACCTGCGACGAGATCTGCATCAGGTTCGCCGGTCCCCAACTGCCCTGCGAGTTCGGGATCGCCGCCACCGGCACGCCCTGATGCGCTGATTTCATGAAGCGGGTCCACACCTCCACCGGCAGGCCGCCGCCGGTCGCCTTCTTGGTCGGCGAATTGTCGTCATTGCCGAGCCACACGCCGGTGACGAGCTTGGCGGTGTAGCCGATGAACCAGGCGTCGCGATAATCCTGGCTGGTGCCGGTCTTGCCGGCGGCGGTCCAGCCCGGAATCTCGGCCTTGCGCGCGGTGCCCGAGATCAGCGTCTCGCGCATCATGGCGTTCATCATCGCGTCATAGCGCGGCTCGATCACCTGGTTGGGCGGGTCGGTCGGTCGGTCGTAGAGCAGTTTGCCCGTACTGGTCTTGATCCTGGTCACCACATGCGGCGACACCGCGTAGCCGCCATTGGCGAACGGCGCATAGGCGCCGACCAGTTCGAGCACGGACACTTCCGAGGTGCCGAGCGCGATCGAGACGTTGGGCTCGAGCTTGGATGAGATGCCGAGCCGATGCGCGGTGCGCACCACATTCTTGGGCCCGACCTCGACGCCGAGCCGCACCGCGACCGTGTTCAGCGACATCGCCAGCGCCTGGGTCAAGGTCACCGAGCCGAAATATTCGTGGGTGTAGTTCTCCGGCTTCCAGCCCTTGATGTCGAGCGGCGCGTCGGTGCGGATGGTGTCGGGCGTCAGCCCGGCCTCGACCGCGGTGAGATAGACGAATGGCTTGAACGACGAGCCCGGCTGCCGCTTCGCGGTGACCGCGCGATTGTACTGGCTCTCGGAATAGTTCCTTCCGCCGACCATGGCCCGTACCGCGCCGTCGGGCGTCATCGCCACCAGCGCGCCCTGGCTGACGTTGAACTTGACGCTCTTGGCGGCGAGCTCGTCGATCACGGCGGCTTCCGCGACGCCCTGCAGCTTCGGATCGATCGTGGTCTGCACGATGATGTCCTGGTCGATCTGGCCGACCAGGTCGTCGAGCACTTCGCCGATCCAGTCGGCGACATAGTTCACGGTGCCGGCGCCGGCCGGCTTCACCGCGATCGAGGGCTGGCCGATCGAGGCCTTTGCCTGGGCCTCGGTGATGAATTTGGCGTCGGCCATCGCCGCGAGCACGACCTGGGCGCGCTGCTCGGCGCCTTCCGGGTTGCGGTTCGGCGCCAGCCGCGACGGCGATTTGACCAGGCCCGCGAGCATCGCCGCTTCCGGCAAGGTCACGTTCTTCGCCGACTTGCCGAAATAGCGCTGCGCGGCGGCCTCGACGCCGTAGGCGCCGGAGCCGAAATAGACGCGGTTGAGGTAGAGTTCGAGGATCTCGTCCTTGGAGTGCTTGCGCTCCAGCCACAGCGCAAGCTCGGCCTCCTGCAATTTGCGCTGCATGGTGCGTTCCTGGGTCAGGAACAGGTTCTTGGCGAGCTGCTGCGTCAAGGTCGAGCCGCCCTGCGAGACGCCGCGATGCAGCAGGTTGGTTGCGGCTGCGCGCAAAATGCCGACCGGGTCGACGCCGAAATGCGAATAGAAGCGGCGGTCCTCGATTGCGATGAAGGCCTTCGGCAGATAGGGCGGCAGATCCTTCAACGCGATATTGGCGCCGGCCATCTCGCCGCGCTGCGCCAGCACCGAGCCGTCGATGCCGACGATCTGGATCGTCGGCGGGCGCTTGGGAATTTCCAGCGACTGGATCGGCGGCAGATGCGCGCCGACCCACACCACGACACCGATCACCGCAATGCCGGCCCACAGGCCGAGCACCGCGGTCCAATAGAACAGCCGGCCGATACCGAAGCCGCGCGACTTGCTGCGTCGTTTGGTGCCGCTGCGCGACGGGCGCGGTCTCTCGCTACCGGATTCGTTGCCCTTGTCGGCGCTCTTGGATTTCGATTTGGCAGGTTTGCCGTCGTCACCGCCGCCGGGAATGCGGTCGGAAGGCGACAGCCTGAGATCGGCAAGCGCGGCCGGAAGCCCGAACAGCGGCTCCTTGCGTCCACCGCCTTTTTTACGTCCCCACGCCATCCGCAACGCTCACACCGCACCGGGCCGCACGCTAGCGTTCCCGGTTTAAGGCGCGGTTACGCAAAGCTTAACGGGGGATTAGGAGGTGGGGCAGCGCGTGCTACATTGAGGTGGAACAAAGGAAAAAGGGGAGCACCGCATGGGCCATATCGATCCGACCAAGGACGTGTTTGCGCAATTCCGGGACAACAACCGGCCGGGCCCGATCCACATGCTCAACCTGGTGCGCTTGCGCGAATGGGCCGCCTATCCCGACGGCCGCAAGGCGACCGGCGCGGAAGCCTATGCGGCCTACGGCCGCGACAGCGGGCCGGTGTTTGAACGGCTCGGCGGTCGCATCGTCTGGCAGGGTCGCTTCGAGCTGATGCTGATCGGCCCGCAGGAGGAGCGCTGGGATCACTGCTTCATCGCGGAATATCCAAGCGTCGCCGCCTTCGTCGAGATGATCCGCGATCCCGTCTATCGCGAGGCGGTGAAGCACCGCCAGGCCGGCGTCGAGGATTCGCGGCTGATCCGGCATGCGGTGCTGCCGGTCGGGAAGAATTTCGGCGAGATACCGGAGTAGCCGCGCGAGCTGCACGCACTCGTTGTCCCCGTCATCCTGAGGTGCGAGCGCAGCGAGCCTCGAAGGATGAATCGGCCACAGCCGGGCCGTCGGCCCTTCGAGACGCCGCTTCACGGCTCCTCAGGGTGACGGTGATAGGGTGGTCCGCAAAGACAATCGGCGGCCGAAAGGCCGCCGATTGCAGTTCAAACCTGCGCGAACCGCTAGCCCGCCGGGCCGGCGTCCTCAAGGATCGGGCCGAACAGCTCCCAGCGCTCGCCGTTGAAGCGCATCATCTGCAGCTGCTTGTTGACGCGATAGTCGTTCGGCGTGGTGTTGCCCTTGATGCCGGGCAGTGCCATGTCGAGGTCGACGTTCTTCAGGTTGGTCGCCTGCTTCAGCACGTTTTCGCGCGTCAGCTCGTCGCCGCACTGCTTCAGCACATGCACCATCAGCTGCGCGGTCGAGTAGCCATAGGTGTTGAAGTTCGAGTTCTTGTCGCCGTCGGGATAGTACTTGGCCATGAAGTCGAAATAGCGCTTCATGCCCGGATCGTCCTTCCACTGCGGATCGGCCGGATCCTTGCCGTAGTTGGTCGAGATCAGGCCCTTGGAGGCCTCCAGGCCCGCGGGCTGCAACACCGCGCCCACCGAAGTGGCGTTGATGTCGACGATGTGGATCGGATGCCAGCCGAGCTCGGCGATCTTCTTGATCGCCTGCGCGGCCTGCTTCGGCGTCGAGGCCGAGAAGAACAGGTCGGCGCCGGCATCCTTGATCTTGATCACCTGGGAATCGATGGTCGGGTCGGAGACCTCATAGGAGGCTTCGGCCACGATCATCTTGGCCGCCTTGTCGCCGAGGCCGGCCTTGATGCCGTTCAGGTAGTCCTTGCCGAGGTCGTCGTTCTGATAGAGCACGCCGATCTTGGCGTTCGGATGCTCCTTCAGGATATACTGGCCGTAGATGCGGCCTTCGACGAAGTAGTTCGGGTTGAAGCCGAGCGTCCAGGGGAAGTTCTTCGGGTCGGTGAACTTCGAGGCGCCGGTCGCGGCGAACAGCTGCGGCACCTTCTTGGCGTTGAGATATTTCTGCACCGCGGCGTTCGACGGCGTGCCGACGATCTGGAAGGTGAGCAGCACCTCGTCGCTCTCGACCAGCTTGCGCACCTGCTCGACGGCTTTCGGCGGCGAATAGGCGTCGTCATACTGGATCAGATTGATCTTGCGGCCGTTGATGCCGCCCTGATCGTTGATCATCTTGAAATAGGCCGCCTGGGTCTTGCCGATCGAGGCATAGGCGGAGGCCGGTCCGGAGAACGGCACGGTCTGGCCGATCTTGATCTCGGTATCGCTCGCGCCGGGATCGTATTTCTTCTGCGCGGAGGCCGCCGTTGCCGACAGCGCGATTGCGAGCGCCGTTGCCGTGACCAGGTGGAAAATCCCGTTCCTCATAATGCTGTTTCCCTCACGTGACTGATGTTGGCCGATGATCTTGTCCGCGGGTTCAAGATCCCGCGGCCGCCATCGCTTGCGCCGGATACTGGAGGAACCGTTGCTGCGACGCAAGACGAGCAGTGCCGAAAAGGTGAGCGATTTCAGTCAACCAAAGTAGGGGGCGCTGCGAAAGGAAGGGCGCGGGGGGAGTGATGTGCGCATCACGAAAGGGAGTTAGTTCGTCGAACCGACCGATGGAAACGCATTATCTCCGTCATCCTGAGAGCTTGTGACGGATTCGGCTCCTGCGGAGTTTTTGGCGGCTGTTCGTCGCAGCAATTGGCAGGTTTGAGTTCGAGTTCGGCGATGACCCGTTGTTTAGGCTCTGGAGAGGCGGTTGCCTTGCAGGATGTTGTTGACGAGGGCGTACCAGAGCACGACGGCACGGACCTTTTCGATGCCGCGCACGGTCAATTGCCGCAGGTCCCAATTGCGCCAGCGGGCATGGATGCACTCGCAGATCGACCGGGACCTGTATCGGGCCTTGCCCTCTTCGCTCGCCATTCGCGCACGCCAGGCCAACACCCCCGGACCGTCGCCGCGCCGCGGTAGATAGGGATCGGTACCGTGCTTGGATTGAGTGGGCGGACAAAAGATATCGATGCCATCGGCATAGGCCCATTCGATGTCCTCGGCACTGCCAAAGCCGCCATCGACGAGATGGTCCTTGGGCAACCCTCCGGGCCGCGCACGCTGCCGCTCCAGCATGGGGCGCATCAGGCCGCGATCGGATCCGATGTTGCAAATTCTGGTGTCGACGACGATCTGCTCGCCGGCCACGCTCGTCACCTGCACGTTGTAGGCGGGGCGGAAGCCGCCGTTCGCCATCTTCATGACCCGTGCATAGGCGTCCGTCGTGGAGGCCCGCGGCTCCTTCGGCGTCTTGCCGTTGCCGCGACTTTCTTCGCGCTCCTTGCGCTGCTGCTTGATCTCGGCGAGCGCCGTCTGCGCCGCCTTCACCCGCGCGCTGCGTTCCCGCGCGGCCCGCTCCTTGGCTGCCCGGGCACGCTTATTGCTGGCGTCCGAGCGTGTGTCGACCTCGCGCTTGAGGTCTTCCACCACGGCCTCAGCCTGCGCCAAATGCTTATCCAGCGTCGCCTCGCGCCGGAACGAGGCGGCCCCGGCGCTGGCCCGGACCCGCATGCCATCCTGCGCCAAGGTCTCCAGATCGACGAGACCGGCCTTTGCCAACGCTGCCAGATGCTCACTGAGCAGTCGGTCAAGCAGATCGGCGTTGCCGACCCGGAAGTCCGCCAGCAGGTGATAGTTCACCGACACCCCGCCGCACAGCCAGCGATAGGCATCGTGGCTCTCGCACAGCCGCTCCAACGCCCGCGCGCTGCCAACGCCTTCGCTGGCGGCATAGAGCCACAGCGCCAGCAAAAGCCGGGGCGAGGTCGCGGGGTGACCGGGACGATCGCCGCGAGCCTTGATCCGGTCCTCCAACTCACTCAGATCAAGCTCTTCGACATAAGACCAGATCAGCCGCACCGGATGGTCTTCCCCGATCAGGCTCTCAATATCAACCGCTCGCAGCGCAATCTGGTCGCGCTGGGGCTCACGCAGCCGCGGAGCGCCGGGCAAGCCCGCTTCGACTGGTGGCTTCGCCTGCTCCGGCAGGTCCCCAAACAACTCATCGGCAGCCAACATCACCTCCCGCGAATCCATCATCGCCAGAGAATCACACCGCGCCGGCTTTCGGCTATAATGCTCGCTGAAACCCCAAAAAAATCACACCCTCTGAGGAGCGCCACCGGGTCCGCGCAAAGCGCGGCCCGATGACAGGCTCCGCGCGTCTCGAAGGATGAACGGCCCCAGCTGGGCCGTCGTGCTTCGAGACGGCCGCTGCGCGGCCTCCTCAGCATGACGGATCTCAAAACGGCAAACGACCTAACCCGCCGGCCCCGTATCCTCGATGATCGGGCCGAACAGCTCCCAGCGCTCGCCGTTGAACTTCATCATCTGCATCTGCTTGTTGATGCGATAGTCGTTCGGTCCGGTTGTGATCGACATGCCGGGCAGCGCCAGCGACGGCACGAACTTCTTCAAGCTGGTCACCTGCTTCATCAGGTTCTCGCGGGTGAGATCGTCGCCGCACTGCTTGAGCACCTGGACCAGCAGCTCGGCCGTCGAATAGCCATAGGTGTTGACGGTGTTGAGCTTGTCGCCGTCAGGATAATACTTGTCCATGAAGGCGAAATAGGCCTTCACGCCGGGATCGTCCTTCCACTGCGGATCGGCGGGGTCCTTGCCGTAATTGGTCGAGATGATGCCCTTGGAGATGTCGAGGCCGGCCGGCTTCAGCGTCGCCGACACCGGGCTCGCATTGATGTCGAGGATGTGCACCGGGTGCCAATCCAGATCCGCGATCTTGCGGATCGCCTGCGCCGCGAATTTCGGCGTCGAGGCATCATAGACGAGGTCGACGCCGGCGGCCTTCAGCTTGACGATCTGGGAATCGACGGTCGGGTCGGTCAACTCGTAGGAGACCTCGGCGACGATCATGCTGGCGGCCTTGTCGCCAAGTCCGCTCTTCAGGCCGGTGATGTAATCGCGGCCGAGATCGTCGTTCTGGTAGAAGATGCCGATCTTGGCGTTGGGGTGATTGGCCAGGATGTATTTGGCGTAGATGCGGCCCTCGGACTGGTAGTTCGGGTTGAACGCGATCGTCCACGGCGCGTTCTGCGGATCGGAGAAGCGCGAGGCGCCGGTGGAGGCGAGCAGTTGCGGCACCTTCTTGGCATTCAGGTATTTCTGCACGGCGGCATTTGACGGCGTGCCGATGATCTGGAACGTGAACAGCACCTCGTCGCCCTCGACGAGCTTGCGCACCTGCTCCACCGCTTTCGGCGGCGAGTAGGCGTCGTCATACTGGATCAGGTTCAGCTTGCGGCCGTTGATGCCGCCGGAATCGTTGATCATCTTGAGATAGGCCGCCTGGGTCTTGCCGATGCCGGCATAGGCGGATGCCGGGCCCGAGAACGGCACGGTCTGGCCGATCTTGATCTCGGTGTCGGTGGCGCCGATGTCGTATTTCTTCTGCGCGGTGGCTGACGTAACCGACAACGCGATGGCAAGCGCTGTCGCAGCGAGCAATTGCACGCTCCTCATGTCCGTGACCTCCCATGTTGCCGATGATCTTGTCCGCAAGCGATGGGCCGGCGGATGTCACCGTTGCCGGGGATGATGGAGGAAGGGCAGGGGCATTGCAAGACGAGGCATCCTGCGCGCGATGTCGCGGAATTCGGGTGGACGCCGCCGGTCGGGGAATGAAAGTATCGCCGAGCGTGACCGATTTCCGCGAGATCACAATGGCCGACCGCAAGACTGCCCAGACCTTCAATCTCGACCGCCTGAAGACGCCGATCGGCACCGCGCTGCTGGTGACCGATGACGACGGCGTGCTGCGCGCGCTCGACTGGGACGACTATGAAGGGCGCATGCTCGAACTGCTGCGGCTGCATTATGGCACGGTCACGCTGCGGGACGATCGCGCGCCGGCTGCGATGCGCAAGGCGCTCGGCGACTATTTCAAGGGCGATCTCGACCGCCTGACCGATGTTGCATGGCGCGTCGCCGGCACGCCGTTCCAGCAGAAGGTCTGGCACGCGCTGCCGACCATTCCGCCCGGCACGACGATGAGCTACGGCGCGCTGGCTTTGAGGCTGAAAGCGCCGAATGCGATGCGCGCGGTCGGCCACGCCAACGGCTCCAACCCGATCAGCGTCGTCGTGCCCTGCCATCGCCTGATCGGCGCCAACGGCTCGCTGGTGAAATATGGCGGCGGGCTGGAACGCAAGCGCTGGCTGCTGCGCCACGAGGGTGTGGAGATATAGCGGCCCGCTCTGCCAGGCCGCGAGACAATCAATCGAGGTCTTCGCGGGGCATATTGCGCAGATCACGCACGATGTAGAGGAAGACGATCAGTGAGGGCACCCAGGCAAGGATCGCGCCGACCAGCATCGCATCGACCGTCGTCATCGGGACTCTCCTTGCGCGCTATCGGTCAGGCCGGCTTTCTGGACGGGCTGTCGTTGGTCCTGGCCAGGGGATAGAGCCACTTCCAATAGGCCTTGTTGCGCTCCAGTTGCCGCTTGTAGACGTCGCGACATTGCGTCGAGCAGAACTGCTCGAAGTGCCAGCTATGCCGGATCAGCCCGAAGGGACGCCTGCATCCGGGATTCCCGCAACGGGGTGTCATGATACGGCCTCCGCCTCCAGCTGCGCATTCGCCCGCCAAAGCCAGCGAATGAAGTTCTCCTGACCTTTGTAAAGACAGAGCCGTCCGCAGTAGCGCTCGCCCGCCGGATTGCGCAGGCAGATGATCTTGGGCTGTTCGCTGTCACACTGGGCGCAGCGCGGTTCCGCACGCATGGCGACCTCCCTCCCGAGGAATTGCCACTTGCCAATCGAAATGTCTGATGCTGTCCATGCCGCCGATCATCCCGATGGGCGACGGCGCGAAACCTCGCGCCATCATCGTCTGTCCGCAACCTGTCCAGATGTTTCGCGGCATTATCCCTGCGTATACGCGAAGCGAACTCATTCGCTCGTCGCTGTGCCGGGCTGCGCGAGCGCGGCATCGAGGCATCTGATCAGGGCATCGCCGTCAAAGGGCTTGATCAGGAAGCAGATCGCGCCCGCCTCCATGGCCCGGGCCCGGTCGGCCTCGACGGAGAACGCCGTGATGAAGATGAACGGAAAGCGTCGTCCACCGGCAATCAGATGGGCTTGCAGGTCGAGCCCGCTCATCGCCGGCATCCTGACGTCGGTGATCACGCAGGATGTGTCGCTGAGGTGGGGCGAGTGCAGGAATTCCTCGGCCGACGCGTAGGTCTCGACCGCGTAGCCCAGCGATCTGACGAGATTGTCGGTCGCGGTGCGGACCGACAGATCGTCGTCGATGATTGATATCACTGGCGGATTGGACAAAAGGGTCTTCCTGGGGACGGGCGGAGGGCCTGCGGTCTGTGCACTGATACGGGGCACAGTGCGTCGCCGACCGGGGCCGGAGAATCATACTTAGGTTTGTGCGCTGCCGGATGCCGGCCCGATTCCGAGCGTCTGTGCCATCCTGACCAGATCGGGCAACGACTTCGCGGCCATTTTCCGCATGATATGCCCGCGGTGGATCTTGACCGTAATCTCGGCCACGCCGATTTCGGCGGCGACCTGCTTGTTCATGAGGCCTGCGGTCACGAGGCTCATGATCTGACGCTCACGCGGCGTCAGGGCCGCGAAGGCTGCGCGTAAGTTGGCGAGAACCCTCGCGTCATCGCGCCGGCTCTTGTCGCGCTTGATCGCTGTCGTGACGGCATCCAGCATGTCCTGATCGCGGAATGGCTTGGTCAGGAAATCGACGGCCCCCGCCTTCATGGCCCTGACCGTCATCGGGATTATCGCCGTGACCGGTCATGAATATGATCGGAATATGAATGTCGGCCTTGGCCAGCTCCGCCTGAAAGTCGAGCCCGCTCAGCCGGGGCAGCCTGATGTCCAGGATCAGGCAGCTCGGGACATCCGGAAGCTTGTGCTGCAGAAATTCATGCGCCGACCCGAACACGGCGGTCCGCAGGCCGACCGACCGGAACAGATTGTTCAGTGCGTCCCGCACCGAGGCATCGTCGTCGACGACGAACACGATCGGATCCTCGGCGTTTGTGGGCGGCGATGCGGCGCGTCCAGTCACCATGCGTGATCCTCTTGACGCAGTGGCAGGGTAAACTGGAATGTCGCGCCGCGGTTGCTGTTCCCGGTCGCCGACAGCCGGCCACGGTGAGCTTCGACGATCGAGCGGCAGATCGACAATCCCATCCCCATGCCGCTGGCCTTGGTGCTGTAGAAGGCGTCGAACAGCCGCTCGACGTTTTCTGCCGCGATCCCGACCCCACAGTCGGTGACCGCAACCACGATCTGCCCGGCATCGTCCTGGCGCGTCCGGATCACGAGTTGCCGCGGCCGGTCCATGACCGGCTGCATCGCCTCGATGCCATTCATGACCAGGTTGAGGATGACTTGTTGCAACTGGATGCGGTCGGCGACCACAGGCGGAAGCGCGGGAGCGAGCTCGAGCTGCAAGGATACGTGTTGGCTTTGCAACTGATGTTGCACGAGGCCGATCACCTCGTTGATGGCTTCATTGATGTCGAGCGGCGCCTTCTGGTCGGCGGTCTTGTTCACCAGCGCGCGGACGCGCTGGATGACCTCGCCCGCCCGGTTGCCATCGCTGATGATCGACCTGACCGCGCCGCGCGCTTCGTTCAGATCGGGGGCCGCACGGTTGAGCCAGCGCAGGCATGCGGCGGCGTTGGCGACCACCGCGGCAAGCGGCTGGTTCACCTCATGGGCGATCGATGCCGCGAGCTCACCGAGCGCAGTCACCCGCGTGACGTGCGCGAGGTTGGTCTGCGCGTCATGCAGCTCGGCCTCGGCGCGCTTGCGGGCGGTCACGTCGGTGACGGCGCCGACAAACTCGGTGTCGCCCGCGAGGTTGGTCACCGCATGCGCCCTGGCGTGGACATGTTTGATCGTCCCATCCGGCATCAGCAGCCGGTAGCCATGCTCGAAGTCGTTGCCGTCGAGCGAGGCGCGGTCGATGGTGCGTTGCACGCGGCTGCGATCATCCGGATGGACGCGTTGCAGCACCGTGGCGTGCTTGATCGAAGGAACCCGGTCGAATTCGAAGATCCTGAACGTCTCGTCCGACCAGATGATCTCGCCGCTGGCGACGTGCCAGCCGAAGCTGCCGGTGTGGCTCAACCGCTGGGCTTCGGTCAGATACATCTCGCTCTGCTGCAGCGCATTCTCGGCCTGTTTGCGCTCGGTGATGTCCTCGCATGCGATCAGGACGATCAACTGACCGTCGAGCCGTCGCACGGCCTTGGCGTTCTCACGCACCCCAAAGCCTTGAAGCGTCCTTGCGGACCTTGCGGATTTCCCAGCTGTGGGGCTGGCCGATCTTGTCGAGGCACGCCGCGACGTTGCGCAGGACGATATCGCGGTCTTCGGCGGCAAACACCCGCAGCACGGATTGCCCGAGCAATTCGTCGACGGTGTAGCCGAGTTGCGCCGCGCCGAACGTGTTGACCGACAGCACGAGGCCCGTCGCGTCGACCATGAAGTACATGACCGGGTTGTGCTCGAACACCTCCTTCCACTGTGCTTCGCTGTTGCGCAGCGCTTCCATCGCGCGCTGTTCGCCGCTGGCCTGGCCGCGCAACATGGCTTCCATTCGCCGGTGGGTGCGGGCCGCCAACCGCATCACGAGCAGCGCCGCGGCAAGCGAGGCGACGAGCAGTGCCAGCGCAATCAGATGGGCGGAAGCCGTGGGCTGCGGAGCAAGCAACAGCCCCACGCAGGTGGCGGCCAGGGCCAGCACCATGCCGCCGAGCAGCCATTGCTCGGCCGACCAGGACTTCATGGTGGGGATGCGCATCATTGGCAGCACCAGCACTTGGCAAGGTACTTGGCACAGGACTGGCTATGGCACTTTGCCATCACACTTGGCCATCACAGGCCGCGCTGCGTCGCCAGGTGACCGCCATCATCAGCGGCGACAACGTCGCCCCAACGGCCGCACATTAGCAGCTTTCTCGACGCCCGGCCCGGATCATGCGGGCCTTTTTGACGTTCCGCTGCTGGGGCATGCGGTCGCCCGGACAGCGAATTCGCCCGTGACGCCCAGGCCGGGGTTGCGGATAAACCTAAGTATGTCGTCCCCATCCGAATGTAACGGCCGGACCAACCTCCGTTCAATGGCCTGTTTCCTCCCGGTGACTACGCTTATTGGGTAACTCGATGACGGTAGAGGTCTCCGGGCTTCGGCAATCGCCAATCAGGGACGGGAGGTTGAAATGCCCAACAGGCGCCTGCATTTGATCCTCTGTTCCGAAGATGCCGGGCACGAGGCAAAGCGCGAAAGGCTCGACCGCAGCTTCCAGCCGACCGTGATCGATGGCGGCAAGCAAGCCGCGAGCGCGCCGGCCGACCATTCCTGGATCGATCTGCTCGACGTCTTCGATCTGGGCGTCGTGATCTGTCAGGCGAGCTACCTGGCCCTGCTGGGCGCGAGCCTGGCAGCACTGCACGCGCAAGCCGATCCAGGATCGTAGGCACGCCAGGAGTTAGCCCCGGCAGGCTGCCGGACCGGAGCGATGGCTGCTCACGCCAGGGTCGCGCAAGACGGGTCCGACAACAGCCTTCCGAGAGAGCCCGGAATCCAGTCCCCTCTAGCCCTGATGGATTCCGGGCTCAGTTTTTCGGACGCGTCTCGAATGACGGGCGACCAGGTCAACGACGTCGCGCCGCCATAAGGCCTCCGCCCCGGGCAGAATTGCAGCAATTTTTCCGAAAGATGCCCGGTTCGCCTTAGCCGGTTTTGAAGCACCTGATTATTGGATCTGTCCGGCAACGGCATCGCTCCCAAGAGCTGTGCGTTGGTTCGCGCACTCCGCAGATCAGGGGCCGGACATCATGAATCAGGCACAGCAGCAGAAGCCGTTTGCCGACGGCAGTGTTTCCGTCACCAAGGATGATGCCGAGGGCGCGCGCGGATTGCAGCGCGACTTGCAGGACCGCTTGCAGCCGGCGCATGACGAGCCGGTCAGCGAGGGCGTGCCGCAGCCCGACGCGCCCGCGGGCTCGGGCCGGATGGTCCGCCGCCTGCTCAAGATCGGGACTGGCCTTGCCATTGTCGCGGTCTTCGGCTGGCTGCCGCTGAAAGCCGTGTTGCAGACCTCGAGCGTCGAGGCCGTGGTCAACGCCAGGATCGTGACCTTGCGCTCGCCGATCGACGGCACCGTGAGCGCGAAGCCGCAGCAGAGCGCGACGCAGCTCAGTGTGGTCCACGAGGGCGACGCGATCCTCCATGTCGTCAACGCGCGCGGCGATCGGGTGCGGCTCGACGATCTCCGCCGGCAGATGTCCCGCCTCGAGAATGAGCGGCCGAGCCTGGCTGCCAAGCTTGCCGCCGCCGAGACGGCGCAACAGGACCTCGCCCGCCAAGCCGGCCAGTTCCGCGACGGCCGCATCCTCCAGCTCCAGGCCCGCATCGCCGAAATCCAGACCGCGATCGAGGCCGCGGCGGCGCGGCGGGAAGAGGCGACGGCGGCGGTCGAACGCGCCTCGTCGCTGATCAAATCGGGCAGCGTCTCGACGGTGGAAATGGCCCGGCTGACGCGCGAGCAGTCGATCGCCCAGCAGACCGAGATCGGCGCGCAGCGGCGGCTCGACGCCGCCAAGGTCGAGCTCACGGCGGCGAAGAACGGCACCTATCTCGGCGACAGCTACAATGACCGGCCGAGTTCCGTGCAACGCGAAGAGGAGATGCGCCAGCGCGTCAGCGATCTGCGCGCCGACCTGGCGCATTCCGATGCGGAGATCGACTGGCTGACCCACGAGATTGCCTCGGAGCAGCTGCATTACATCAACCGGGCCGAGGCCGACATCAAGGCGCCGGTCGCCGGACGCATCTGGGAGATGATGACGTCGCCCGGCGAAGATGTCAGGGCCGGGCAGCCTCTGCTCAAGCTGCTCGATTGCAGCGGCGCCGTCGTCACCGCCAACGTCACCGAAGGCGTCTACAACCGTCTCAAGCTCGGCGAGCAGGCGAGCTTCGAGCCGAACGACGGCAGTGCCGCGATCAAGGGCGAGATCGTCAACCTCACCGGCGCGTCGGGCGCGCCGGCGAACCTCGCGATCAATCCGGATGCGCTGAACAAGGAACCCTACCGGGTGACGGTCTCGATGCCGGAGATCGATACCACCGGCAAGGACTGCGCGGTCGGACGCACCGGGCGGGTGGTGTTCAACACGGACGCGGCAAAGCCATGATGGCGGCATTCGCGCCCGGGCTGGTCGCCTTCGGCGCCTGTCTTGCGCTCCTGCCTTTGCTCAACCGCGAGCAGACGCTGGCGCGCATCATGATGACCGGCATGTCGTTCATCCTGCTGCTGCATTATTTCATCTGGCGGGTGACCCAGACCTTGCCGCCGCCGGGTCTCACCGCGGACGCCGTGGTCGGCTATCCCTTCGTGGTGGCCGAGGCGGCCTCGATGCTCGCGGTGTGCCTGTCGCTGTTGTTCCTCAGCCGCACCATCGACCGTTCGCCCGAAGTCAACGCCATCCTGCGGCGATCCGGGGCGTCGGCCGACGCGCCGCTCGTCGATGTCTTCATCTGCACCTACAATGAGGAGAAGGCGATCCTGGAGCGCACCATCATCGGTGCGACCGGGTTGAACTATCCGAATTATCGCGTCTGGGTGCTCGACGACGGGCGCAGGCTGTGGCTGCGCCGACTCGCCCAGGAACTCGGCTGCGACTATCTGACACGTCCGGACAACCGCCACGCCAAGGCCGGCAACATCAATCATGCGCTCCAGCATGTATCGGGGCTGGCCGAGCGGCCCGAGTTCATCTCGATCCTCGATGCGGATTTCGTCCCGATGCCGGATTTCCTGACCCGGGCGATCAGCCTGATGCAGGATGGCAGTGTCGGCGTCGTGCAGACGCCGCAGCACTTCATCAATCCGGATCCGATCCAGACCAATCTTGCCGCAACCGACGTGTGGCCCGACGAGCAGCGTTTCTTCTTCGACATTCTGATGCCGGCCAAGGATGCCTGGGGCACCGCGTTCTGCTGCGGCACGTCATCGCTGATCCGCTTCTCCGGCCTGATGCAGATCGGCGGCTTCCCGACCGATTCGGTGACGGAGGATTACCTCGTCACGCTGCGCCTGAAGGAGAAAGGCCTGCGCACGGTCTATCTCAACGAGCGCCTGACCATCGGCCTCGCGCCGGAGGGGTTGAAGGAATACATCACCCAGCGCGGGCGCTGGTGCCTCGGCTTCATGCAGATCTTCCGGGGGCGCAGCGGGCCGTTCTCGCGGCAATCGAAACTCGCATTCATGGACCGGCTGTCGTTGGTCGATGCCTTCATGAGCTGGGCGGCGGTCTATGGCACCAAGGTGTTCGGCCTGGTCGTGCCCTGGCTCTATTTGCTGTTCGGGATCAAGGCGGTCCACGCCGACCTGTTCGAGCTGTTGAAATACTTCATGCCGTTCTATGTCTGGCACGCCTTCACGATGGCCTGGATCTCGCGCGGCCGCTCGCTCGCGATCATGACCGACGTCTCGCAATACATCGCCGCACCCGCGGTGCTGAAGGCGGTGGTGACCGGACTTGCCAAGCCGCAGGGCCACAAATTCAAGGTGACGGCCAAGGGTGGCGACCGCAACCGCCGCTTCATCGAATGGCCGCTGCTGCGACTTTATGGCACTGCCTTGCTGATCACGCTGTTCGCGATCGCCTACGCCTTCATCCTGCATCTGCGCGGCGAGAACATCGCCTATGGCGGGCTGGCGCTGGGCTGGAGCCTGTATAATTGCGTGGTGCTCGCGATCGTCTGCTTCATCTGCATCGAGCAGCCACGGCGCAGGAAGGCCGAGCGGTTCGAGCGCGACGAGCCGATCCTGATTCAGGACGGCGCGGAATCGCGGCTGGTGCGGATGGCCGACATCTCGATCTCAGGCGCGCGCTTCATCGATCCCGCGCCGCCGGCCATCGGTGTCTCGATCAAGTGCAATGTCTACGGCCAGAGCGTCACCGCGCTGGTGGTCCGCCGCACAAGCGACGGTTTCGGCGTCCGCTTCGAGGAGGCGGTTGCGACGCGGATCAATGTGGTGCGCGCGTTCTATGCCGGCGAATATGTCCGCGCCTTCCGCAGCGTGCGCGCCGCACCGGTCGGCAAGGCGCTGCTGATGCGGTTGTTCGGTTAGGCCACCGCCCCAACCGCCGTCATTCCGGGGCGCGCGCAGCGCGAGCCCGGAATCCATTTCACCACGATAGCCGCGGCCCGATGGATTCCGGGCTCTCGCTTCGCGAGCCCCGGAATGACGACGACTGGAAAAAGTCCCTACGCCGCCGGCTTCGCGGCCTGGTCCTCGCTCGACAGCAGATGCAGCAGCGCGCTCTTGATCGCGGCCTGCCGCGTTGGGGCGGTGATCTGGGCGCCGAGCAGATCGGTGACATAGAACACGTCGCGGGCGCGTTCGCCGAAGGTCGCGACATGGGCGGAGGCGATGTTGAGGTTGAGCTTCGAGATCGCGGTGGTGAGCTGGTAGAGCAGGCCGGGCCGGTCGAGGCCGGAAACCTCGATCACGGTGTAGCGGTCGGACCACTGGTTGTTGATGGTCACCTCGGGCTCGACGATGAACGGCCGCGCCTTGCTGCGCACCGCGCGCTTGGCCACCGCCTCGGGCAGCCTGAGCTTGCCCTCCAGCACCTGCTCGATCATCTCGCCGATTCGGGTGGCGCGGCGGCCCTCATCCTCGTCGCGGTCGTATTCGCGCGAGATCGAGATGGTGTCGAGCGCGCGGCCGTCGGTCGTGGTGTAAATCTGCGCGTCGACGATGTTGGCGCCGGCCGAGGCACAGGCGCCCGCGATGATCGACAGCAGCCAGGGATGGTCGGTCGCCAGGATCGTCAGCTCGGTGACCGCGCGGACCTCGTCGAAGCCGACATTGATAGCAAGCTTGTGGCCGGCCTGTTCGCTTGATCGGATGAAGCGCGCCTGGCGAATCTTGCGTTGCAGCTCGACCTTGAGCCAGTAGGCCGGGTAGTGCCGGCCGATATAGGTGTTGAGCTCGGCCTCCGGCCATTCGGTAAAGGCGCGGCGGAATTCGGCCTGCGCCACCGCGATGCGCTGGGCGCGGTTCACCTCCGAGAAGCCGCCGGTCAAGACCGGCTCGGTCTCGTAATACAGCGTGCGCAGCAGCTGCGCCTTCCAGCCGTTCCAGACGCCGGGGCCGACGCCGCGGATATCGGCGGTGGTCAGGATCGTCAAGAGCTTCATCTGCTCGACCGACTGCACCACGGCGGCGAAATTCTCGATGGTCTTGCGGTCCGACAGATCGCGCGATTGCGCCACCGTCGACATCGTCAGATGCTCCTCGATCAGCCAGGCCACCAGCTCGGTGTCGGCAGCGGAGAAACCGAGCCGCGGGCACAGCCGCCGCGCCACCTTGGCGCCGGCGATCGAGTGATCCTCCGGCCGGCCCTTGGCGATGTCGTGCAGCAGGGTTGCGATATAGATCACCGGGCGGTGCTCGGGGCGGATCTTGCGGAACAGGTCGCTGGCGACCGTGAACTCCTCATTGCCGCCGCGCTCGATGTCCTGCAGAAAGCCGATGCAGCGGATCAGATGCTCGTCCACCGTATAGTGGTGGTACATGTTGAACTGCATCATCGACACGATCTTGCCGAACGCGCGGATGAAATGGCCGAGCACGCCGGTCTCGTTCATCCGCCGCAACACGGTCTCGGCATCGTTGGAGGTCAGGATCTCCATGAACAGCCGGTTGGCCTCGTCGTTCTCGCGCAGCTGGGTATTGATCAGCTTCAGCGAGCGCGTCACAGTGCGCATCGCGTCGGGATGGAAGGCGAGGTTGTTCTGCTGCGCGAGGCGGAAGATCCGGATCAGGTTGACCGGATCGTGCTTGAACACGTCGGGCGCCGCGAGGTTGATGCGGTTGTTGTCGACGATGAAGTCGTCGCTGCCGTTGACCCGCCGCCGCTTGGTGCCGGGCCGCAGCCGCGCCACCATCCGGCTCAGCACCGGCGCCGGCTTGTTGTGCTCCTCCTCGAGCCTGGCGCACAGGATCGCGGTCAGATCGCCGACGTCTTTCGCGATCAGGAAGTAGTGCTTCATGAAGCGCTCGACGTCCTGCATGCCGGGATGCGAGGTGTAGCCGAGGCGCACCGCGATCTCGCGCTGCATGTCGAACGACAGCCGCTCCTCTGGCCGTCCGGCGAAGAAATGCAGGTTGCAGCGCACCGACCACAGGAAGTCGGCGCAGCGGCGGAAGGTGCGGTATTCCTGCGCGTCGAACACGCCGCGCTCCAAGAGCTCGTCGGTCTCGCGCACGCGGTAGACGTATTTGGCGATCCAGAACAGCGTGTGCAGGTCGCGCAGGCCGCCCTTGCCGTCCTTGACGTTGGGCTCGACCAGATAGCGCGACTGGCCGGCGCGGCGATGCCGCTCCTCGCGTTCGGCGAGTTTTGCGGTGACGAATTCCGCCGCGGTGCCGTGCACCACTTCCTTGTCGAAGCGCTCGACCAGTTCGTCATAGAGCGGCTGGTCGCCGGTCAGGAAGCGGGTTTCCAGGATCGCGGTGCGGATCGTCATGTCGCCGCGCGCCTGGCGGATCGATTCATCGACCGAGCGGGTGGCGTGGCCGACCTTCAGCCCCATGTCCCACAGGCAATAAAGGATGGCTTCGGCGACCTGCTCGCCCCAGGCGGTCTGCTTGTAGGGCAGGATGAACAAGAGATCGATGTCGGATTCCGGCGCCATCAGCCCGCGGCCATAGCCGCCGGTCGCGACCACGGCCATGCGTTCTGCGCCCGAGGGGATCGGCGAGTGGTAGAGATGCCGGGTCGCCGCCGCGTAAAGGATGCGGATGATCTCGTCCTGCACGAAGCAGAGCCGTTCGGCGCAGCGCCGGCCGTGACGGTCTTTCAGCAGCAGCGCCTGCGCCTTGGCGCGCGCCGCGATCAGTTCGGCCTTGAGCAGCTGCGCCATCGCGGCGCGGAACTGGTCCTCGCGGCCGGCATGCTGCTCGGCCAGTGCATTGACCGAAGCGGTGATCCGCGCGGTCTCGAAACGATCATCCGCTTCAGGGCGGGCTTCGGCTACGACACTGTCCATACGTTCATCCGATATCGGACGGAGCTGTTGCTGTCACGGACCAAAGTATAATGACAGCAGCTCCATGCTCTCGTGGCGCCGCTACGAGCAAGTTCGTTCTCGCGCCATCGCGTAAAGGGTAGAGATTTTCTCGTTGACCGCAAGGATAACTCATTGAAATAAAAGATTGTTTCTTAGTCCGATCGAAGGGATCGACGAATGCACAAAATTTCCCGGCGCGGCTTCGCTGCGCTGCTCGCGGTCTCGACCTTGTTGCCCGGCGCGGCATTCTCCGCCGACGCGCTGAAGGAGATTCGGATCGACTGGGCGACCTACAATCCGGTGTCGATGGTCCTGAAGCAGAAGGGCCTGCTGGAGAAGGAGTTCGCCAAGGACGGCATCAGCATCGTCTGGGTGCAGTCGGCCGGCTCCAACAAGGCGCTTGAATTCCTCAACGCCGGTTCGATCGATCTCGGCTCGACCGCGGGCTCGGCCGCCTTGGTGGCCCGGATCAACGGCAATCCGATCAAGTCGATCTATGTCTATTCGCGCCCGGAATGGACCGCGCTGGTCACCACCAAGGACTCCAAGATCGCCTCCGTCGCCGACCTCAAGGGCAAGCGCGTCGCGGTGACGCGCGGCACCGATCCGCACATCTTCCTGGTCCGCGCGCTGCTCGGCGCCGGTCTGGCCGAAAAGGACATCACGCCGGTGCTGTTGCAGCACGCCGACGGAAAGACCGCGCTGATTCGCGGCGATGTCGACGCCTGGGCCGGCCTTGACCCGATGATGGCGCAGGCCGAGGTCGAGGACGGTGCCAAGCTGTTCTACCGCAAGCCCGACGCCAACACCTGGGGCATCCTCAATGTCCGCGAGGAGTTTTTGAAAGCGCATCCGGATATCGTTCGTCGCGTGCTCGCGACGTATGAGGAGGCGCGGAAATACTCGCTGGCGAACTATGACGAGCTGAAGAAGACCTTCATCGCGGTGACGAAACTGCCGGACGCCGTGGTCGACAAGCAGCTCAAGGAGCGCACCGAGCTGACCCATAGCCGGATCGGCGCGCCGCAACGGGAATCGATCCTCGCCGCCGGCCTCGCCTTGCAGCAGGCGGGCGTGATCGATGCCAAGACCGACGTGAAGGCCGCGCTGGATGCGCTGATCGACGACCAGATCCCGCTGCCGACGAATTAACTGCCGCTGCACCCTCTCCCCTTGTGGGAGAGGGTGGCTTCGCGAAGCGAAGCCGGGTGAGGGGTCTGTCTCCGCGGATAGAGACCCCTCATCCGTCGCGGACTGCGTCCGCGCCACCTTCTCCCACAAGGGGAGAAGGGAAGAGGGCCGCGGTCCATTCCGCGCCCACCTTGCAATCCCCCGCGAAGAGTCGTTCTTGCTATGGCCATGACCGTTGACCTGCCCGCGCTGGAACAGACGGCCGCGCCGCGTGCGGCGTCGGCGCGATGGTCGCGTGTTGCGCGCCCCGTGCTCGGACTCGCGGTGCCGGTCGTGCTCGCGCTCGGCTGGGAACTCGTCGTTGCGCTCGGCTATTCCAACGGCCGCCTGGTGCCGCCGCCGTCCAAGGTGTTCGAGACCATTATCGCGCTCGCCAAAAGCGGCGAGCTGACGCGGCATATCCTGGCAACGCTATGGCGGGTCGGCGCGGGCTTCGCGCTCGGCGTCATCGCCGGCACCATCATGGGCGCAATCTCCGGCTACTGGGCTTTCGCCCGCCGGCTGCTTGATCCGACGGTGCAGGCGCTTCGTGCGATCCCCTCGATCGCCTGGGTGCCGTTGTTCATCCTGTGGCTCGGCATCTTCGAGACCTCGAAGGTCGCGCTGATCGCGGTCGGTGTGTTCTTTCCGGTCTATCTCGGCGTGATGGGCGCCATTCTCTCGGTCGATCGCAAGGTGGTCGAGGTCGGCCGCGTGTTCCGCCTGTCCGGTTTTGCGATGATCCGCCGCATCCTGCTGCCCGCGGTGCTGCCGGCCTATGTGGTGTCGCTGCGGGTCGGGCTTGGGCTGGGCTGGATGTTCGTGGTCGCGGCCGAGTTCATGGGCGCCTCCGAAGGGCTCGGCTATCTCCTGATCGACGGCCAGCAGCTCGGCAAGCCGGCGCAGATCCTCGCTGCGATCGTGATCTTCGCGATCCTCGGCAAGCTCACCGACTGGCTGATCGAAATCGCTGCCGCGCCGCTGCTGCGCTGGCAGGATGCGTTCGGCGCGCGGGGAGGGGCCTGATGCTGGCGCTGAAAGAGGTCGGCAAGACCTATCCGAACGGCGTCCACGCGCTGGAGCGCTTCTCGGCCGAGATTGCGCCCGGCGAGATCATCGCGATCATCGGCGGCTCCGGTTGCGGCAAGTCGACGCTGCTGCGCGCCATCGCGGGCCTCGATCGCGCCAGCACCGGCAGCGTGACGCTCGACAATGCCGTCATCACCTCGCCGCACGCCAAGATCGGCATCATCTTCCAGGAACCGCGGCTGCTGCCCTGGCTCAGCGTCGCCGACAATATCGGCTTCGGCCTCGCCGACCTCCCCGCCGAAATCAGGCGCGAGCGGGTCGCATCCGCGCTGGCCCGCGTCGGCCTTGCCGACAAGGCGTCGGCCTGGCCGCGTGAGCTCTCCGGCGGGCAGGCGCAGCGGGTGGCGATCGCCCGCGCTTTGGTGCCGCAGCCCGAAGTGCTGCTGCTCGACGAGCCGTTCTCGGCGCTCGATGCCTTCACCCGGCGCGATCTGCAGGATCACCTGCTCGATCTCTGGGCCGACACGCGGCCGACCCTGATCCTGGTCACCCATGACGTCGACGAGGCCGTGGTGCTCGCCGATCGCGTCTTGGTGATGCGGCCGCGGCCGGGCCGGCTGTTCGAGCAGATCACCGTCAATCTGGCGCGGCCGCGCGACCGCAAATCGGAGCTGTTCGACAGCTTCAAGCGCCGGGTGCTGACCGCGCTCGACCGCTCGCTGGACCGTTCGGTGCGTGACGTCACCGACAAATCCAGCGCCGGCGAGGCGATGTGGTGGTGACATCGGCGCTCCAAGGCCTTACATCCAAAGGCTAAGAAGAACAGCTGGGAGCAGACCCATGGACTCCGCCGAACTCCGCGCAATGCAGGCTCCGATCAAGGAGCGCTACAAGACCGACCCCCAGGCCGCCGTGATCACGCTCAAGGCCAAGGGCTCGATCGACAATGAGAGCATCTCCTGTAAGGTCGAGACCGGCCGCGCGCTCGCGGTCGCCGGCCTGCATCCCGCCACCGGCGGCTCCGGGCTCGAGCTCTGCTCCGGCGACATGCTGCTGGAAGCGCTGGTCGCCTGCGCCGGCGTCACGCTGAAATCGGTCGCGACCGCCGTCGAGGTACCGCTGAAGGTCGGCAATGTCTTTGCCGAAGGCGATCTCGATTTCCGCGGCACGCTCGGGGTCGACAAGGAGGCCCCGGTCGGCTTCCGCGAGATCCGCCTGCGCTTCGACGTCGGCACCGACGCGCCGCAGGACAAGCTCGATCTCTTGCTGAAACTCACCGAGCGTTACTGCGTGGTCTATCAGACCATCAAGAACGGCCCGAAGGTATCGGTGTCGATGGTGAGGGTGTAGCGGCTTTCACCGGCGTCGTCTCGGCGAAAGCCGGGACCCACACGCCGTGTCCTATCGTTGAAATTCTGCTGTTCGACGGCTTTCGTTCCCCACTAGCGGTCGTGGTTATGGGTTCCGGGTCGCGCTTCGCTTGCCCGGGACGACGGAAAAATGTCCCCCGAACTCCACTTCATCCTGCTCCTCGTGCTGCGCATGGTGGTTGCGGCCGCGTTCGTGGTCAGCGCGTCCATCATCACGGAGCGGTCGGGGCCGGTGATCGGCGCGCTGATCGCAACCTTGCCGATCTCAGCGGGACCGTCCTACACCTTCCTCGCGCTCGACCATGACGCCGCCTTCATTGCCGAGGGCGCTCTGTCGAGCCTGCCGGTCAACGCAGCGACGATCTTCATGGGCCTCACCTATGCGGTACTGGCGCAGCGCTTCAGCATGTGGATCAGCGCGGGCGCAGCAATCGCGTTGTGGCTCGTGCTCGGCACCATCATCCGCCAGTTCGCCTGGACACTGGCCGGCGGGCTGATCCTCAATGCCATCGCCTTTGCGATCTGCATTCCGCTGCTCAAGCCGTATCGGCATGTCGCGAAAATGCCGCTGATCGCGCGGCGCTGGTACGACATTCCCTTGCGCGCCGCGCTGGTCGCGAGCCTGGTCGGCACCGTGGTCACCGCATCGACCTGGGTCGGTCCGCGCGTCACCGGCGTGATCGCGCTGTTTCCGATCGTGTTCTCCTCGATGATGCTGATCCTGCATCCGCGCATCGGCGGCCCCGCCACCGCCGCCGTGCTCGCCAACAGCGCTTGGGGCCTGCTCGGCTTCGGCCTCGGCATCGCGGTGCTGCACGTCGCGGTCGCGCAATTCGGCTCGCCGATTGGGCTCAGCTGCGCGCTCGCCACCTGCGTCGTGTGGAATCTGGTGCTGTGGCAGCTTGGGCGGAGGAAGCTGCTGGCGCACAAAGCCTGACGTCCGTCATTGCGAGGAGCGTAGCGACGAAGCAATCCATGGTTCCGCGTCCGTGGAGCGATGGATTGCTTCGCTTCGCTCGCAATGACAGTGGAGAGTTTTGTAGCCCGGATGGAGCGCAGCGCAATCCGGGGCGGTCGTGCAAATAGCGACAGCGTTCCCGGATTTCGCTTCGCTGCATCCGGGCTACAGATCTACTGCTTCGGCAGTTTCGCCCGCAGCGCGTAGAGCGCATCCAGCGCCTCGCGCGGCGACATCTCGTCGGGGTGCAGAGCCTTTACTGCTTCCACCAGCAAATCGGCCTCGCTCGGCGGCTTGTCCTCGGCGGCGGCGCGGGAGGGGACGGCGAACAGTGGCAGGTCATCGGCGAGGGCGCGCGCGGTCTGGCCGCGGTCCTGGGCTTCGAGCTTCGCCAGCACCGATTTGGCGCGGGTGATCACCGCGGGCGGCAGGCCGGCAAGCTTGGCGACCTGGATGCCGTAGGAACGGTCGGCGGAGCCCGGCAGCACCTCGTGCAGAAACACGACGTCGCCCTGCCACTCCTTGACCCGCACCGTGGCGTTGAACATCCGCGGCAGCTTCGCCGAGAGCGCGGTCAGTTCATGATAGTGGGTGGCAAACAGCGTGCGGCAGCGGTTGCTCTCGTGCAGATGCTCGATCGCGGCCCAGGCGATCGACAGGCCGTCGAAGGTCGCGGTGCCGCGGCCGATCTCGTCGAGGATGACCAGCGACCGCTCGCTCGCTTGATTCAGGATCACGGCGGTCTCGACCATCTCGACCATGAAGGTCGAGCGTCCCCGCGCCAGGTCGTCGGCGGCGCCGACGCGCGAGAACAGCCGGTCGACGATGCCGAGCCGCGCCCGCGACGCCGGGACGTAAGAGCCGATCTGCGCCAAAAGCGCGATCAGCGCGTTCTGGCGCAGGAAGGTCGATTTACCGGCCATGTTCGGACCGGTGATCAGCCAGAGCTGGCCGGATTTCTGGCCCGGCGCCGGCGACAGGTCGCAGGCATTGGCGATGAACGGCTGGCCGTCGCGCTTCAGCGCCTGCTCGACCACTGGATGCCGTCCGCCCTCGATCGCGAAGCCGAGCGAGCCATCGACATCGGGCCGCACATAATTGTCGTCGATCGCAAGCTTCGCCAGCGAGGTCGCGACGTCGAGCATCGCAAAGGCATGCGCGGCGTTACGCAGATCATCGCTGGCGGCCAGCGCCATCGCGCTCAAGCGTTCGAAGATCTCGAGCTCGAGATTGAGCGCGCGCTCGCCGGCATTGGCGATCTTGGCCTCGGTCTCGCCGAGCTCTGCCGTCGTGAAGCGGACCTGTCCGGCCAGCGTCTGGCGGTGGATGAAGGTTGCGTTCAGCGGCGGCGCGAACAGCTTGTCGCCGTGCTGCGCGGTGACCTCGACGAAGTAGCCGAGCACGTTGTTGTGCCGGATCTTCAGCGTCTTGATGCCCGTGTCCTCGGCATAGCGCGCCTGCATCGCAGCGACGACGAGACGCGAGGCGTCGCGCAGATTGCGGCTCTCGTCGAGCGCGGCCTCATAGCCTTCGCGAACGAAGCCGCCGTCACGCTTGATCAGCGGCAATTGCTCGGACAGCGCGCGGGAGAATTCCCGCGCCAGATCGCGCGACGGGCGCTGCAAGGCCGCCATCACGGCCGATACCTCGGCCGGCGGATCGGAGAGCTGCGCCAGCAGCTCCAGCGCTTGGTCGGCAGCCAGGATGCCGTCGCGCAGGCTCGCGAGGTCACGCGGTCCGCCGCGGCCGACCGAGAGCCGCGCCAGCGCGCGCGACATGTCGGGTGCGGCGCGCAGCACGGTCCTGACGTCCTCGCGCGCGGCGGAATCCGCGACGAATGCGGAGACCGCATCTAGCCGTCGCGCGATCACGGCAACGTCTGTGAGCGGTGCGGCAAGCCGTTGCGCCAACAGCCGCGAGCCGGCCGCAGTGACGGTGCAGTCGATCGCATCGAGCAGCGAGCCGCGGCGCTCGCCGGCGAGCGTGCGCGTCAGTTCGAGATTGGCGCGGGTCGCCGGATCGATCGCCATCGTGGTGCCGGCCGCTTCGCGCGCCGGCGGCGACAGCGGCGGACGCTTCCCCACTTGGGTGCGGTCGATATAGGTGACGGCGGCGGCCGCGGCGGTCGCCTCCAGCCGCGACATCGCCGACAGGCCGTCCATGGTCGCGACCGCGAAATAGTCGCACAGCCGCCGCTCGGCGGTGGCGCTGTCGAACACGTCGCGGGTCAGCGGCGTCACCGACGGCAGCTCGCGCAGGGTCGGCGCCAGCTCATTGTCGCTATACAGCGCGTCGGTGACGATCGCCTCGTTCGGATTGATCCGCGCCAGCGTCGCCGCAAGCTCCGATGTCGCGCACTCCGTCACCATGAATTCGGAGGTCGAGATGTCGATCCAGGCAAGCCCGAGCCGGTCCGCGCCGGCCGAGCCGCGGGCGCGCGCGATCGCGATCAGATAATTGTTGGTGCGGGCGTCGAGCAGCGTGTCTTCGGTCAGGGTGCCCGGCGTCACCAGCCGCACCACGCCGCGGCGGACCACGCTCTTGTTGCCGCGGGCCTTGGCCTCGGCGGGATTTTCGGTCTGCTCGCACACCGCGACGCGATGGCCGGCGCCGATCAGCCGATGCAGGTAATCCTCGGAGCGTTCGACCGGCACACCGCACATCGGGATGTCCATGCCCTGATGCTTGCCGCGCTTGGTCAAGACGATGCCGAGCGTCTTCGAGGCGATCTCGGCATCCTCGAAGAACAGCTCGTAGAAATCGCCCATCCGGTAGAACAGCAGCAGGCCGGGGTGGGCGGCCTTGATCTCGAGATACTGCTCCATCATCGGCGTGACGCGCGACGGCGCCTCGGCGGCAGGAGCGGCCTCGGGCGGAACAGGGATGGGCTGTTGGATGGTCATCAGAGCGTTTTCGAGAGAAGTGGGCACCGGTTCGCGTGAAGAAAACGCGTCCAAACAAGAATCTGGAGCCCTAGGCTCCAGACGGCGGAAACTACAGAATTTCGCTGCGTGGTCCTATCCGTGACAAGGGGGTTTTCCACCCTCTCCACGGCCCGAGATATGACAAGGCATCACGGCAATGCGCTGATGCCACGCGGCGGCGTCAATTGACCTGCCGCGGGCACGCTCCTAAAACTGCCCTCAAGTTCCAGCCGATCCAGCGCCTAAGTCGCGGCATTCAGGGAGAGATTCAATGCGTGATGTGTTCATTTGCGATGCCGTCCGGACCCCGATCGGCCGTTTCGGCGGTTCGCTTGCCAAGGTGCGCGCCGACGATCTCGCCGCCGCCCCGATCAAGGCGCTGATGGCCAAGCACCCGACGATCAATTGGAACGAGGTCGACGAGGTCTATTTCGGTTGCGCCAACCAGGCCGGCGAGGACAACCGCAACGTCGCGCGCATGGCGCTGCTGCTGGCCGGCATGCCGGAGTCGGTTCCCGGCCAGACCCTGAACCGGCTCTGCGCGTCGGGCCTCGATGCGGTTGGCGCCGCAGGCCGCGCCATTCGCGCCGGCGAGATCGACTTCGCGATCGCAGGCGGCGTCGAATCGATGACGCGCGCGCCGTTCGTGATGGGCAAGGCGGCGGAAGCCTTCTCGCGCTCGTCGGAGATCTACGACACCACGATCGGCTGGCGCTTCATCAATCCGCTGATGAAGGCGCAGTATGGCGTCGATGCGATGCCGGAGACCGGCGAGAATGTCGCCGAGGAATTCCAGGTCTCGCGCGCCGATCAGGATGCGATGGCGATCCGCTCGCAGCAGCGCGCGGGTGCTGCGATCGCGTCGGGCTATTTCGCCGAGGAGATCATCCCGATCCAGGTGCCCGGCGGCAAGGCCGGCCCCATCACCGTCGACAAGGACGAGCATCCGCGTCCTGAAACCACGCTCGAAGGACTGGCAAAACTGAAGCCGATCGTGCGCAACCCGGGTACGGTGACCGCGGGCAACGCGTCGGGTGTTAATGACGGCGCCGCCGCGATGATCCTCGCGTCCGAAGCCGCGGTGAAGAAGCACGGCCTGACCCCGCGCGCAAAGATCCTCGGCCTCGCCTCGGCCGCGGTGCCGCCGCGCATCATGGGCATCGGGCCGGTGCCGGCGACCAGGAAGCTGGTCGAGCGTCTCGGCATCAAGGTGTCGGACTTCGACCTGATCGAGCTCAACGAGGCCTTCGCCTCGCAGGGCATCGCCTGCCTGCGCCAGCTCGGCGTCAAGGAAGATGCCGATTTCGTCAATCCGCATGGCGGCGCGATCGCGGTCGGCCATCCGCTCGGCATGAGCGGCGCGCGGCTGGTGCTGACCGCCGTGCACGGCATGGAGAAGCGGGGCGGGAAGCTTGCCTTGGCAACTATGTGCGTCGGAGTCGGCCAGGGCGTTGCGGTCGCGATCGAAAAACTGAATTGATCCAATGGCTTGGATGGGTTGAAAACAGCCCTTCCCCAATTTGGTTATGCATTATAATGATCTGATGTGAGCCCGCCGGGCGCGTGGGCCGCGGAGGAATTCGCCATGACCTTGTTGTACCCGCTGCAATCGCTCGCAGCCCATCCGGCGCGGCTGTCGCCGGATTATCGCTCGACCGTGAAGCGTTCGCCCTCGAGGCCACTGATCCCGATGCGGCACACGCTCTCGGAGCTGACCGGTCCGGTCTATGGCCATGAGACCGTGCGCGCGCACGACAACGATCTCACCATCCAGGCCAGGGGCGAGCCGCTCGGCGAGCGCATCATCGTGCATGGTCATGTGCTCGACGAGGACGGCCGCGGCGTGCCGAACACGCTGGTCGAGCTGTGGCAGGCCAATGCCTGCGGCCGCTACATCCATGTCGTCGACCAGCATCCGGCGCCGCTCGATCCGAACTTCACCGGCGCCGGCCGCACGCAATCCGATGCATCCGGCTATTACAAGTTCATCACCATCAAGCCCGGCGCCTACCCCTGGGGCAATCACCACAATGCGTGGCGGCCCGCGCATATCCACTTCTCTGTGTTCGGCCATTCCTTCATTTCGCGTCTCGTGACCCAAATGTATTTCCCCGGCGATCCCTTGTTCCCGTTCGATCCGATCTTCAACTCGGTGACCGACGCAAAGGCGCGGGCGCGGATGATCTCGTCGTTCGACCTCGACAACACCAAGCCGGAATGGGCGCTGTGCTACCGTTTCGATATCGTGCTGCGCGGGCGCAACGCCACGCCGATGGAGACCAAGTAAGTGTCGAACCCGCGTCCTGATGGAATCACGCCCTCGCAGACCGTCGGCCCCTATTTCAAATACGGTCTGACGCCGAACGGCGAATATGAATGGAACGACGCCTTCACCAACAACCTCCTGACGCCGGACGTCTCAGGCGAACGCATCCGCGTCGAGGGCAAGGTCTATGACGGCGACGGCGCCGTGATCCCGGACTGCATGCTGGAGATCTGGCAGGCAGACAGCCAAGGCCGCTTTTCCGATCCGCAGGATGCGCGGGCATTGCCGAACTCAAGCTTCAAGGGTTTCGGCCGCGTCGGCACCGACAAGAGCGGCGCTTACGCGTTCGAGACCATCAAGCCCGGTGTGGTGCCGGATGCCGACGGCAAGCCGCAGGCCCCGCACATCCTGCTCGCGGTGTTCGCACGCGGCATGCTGCTGCATCTCTACACGCGGATCTATTTCGACGACGAAGCCGGCAACGCCACCGATTCCGTGCTGGCCCTGGTGCCGGCCGACCGCCGCGCGACGCTGATTGCGAAGAAGGCGGGTGCGGGGAACGTCTACACCTTCGACGTCCATCTGCAGGGCGACAACGAGACGGTGTTCTTCGACGTCTAGCTCGGCCGGCGGTCTGCCGCTGCCGTCGTTAGAGCGTCAGTGTGAGGGACAATGCGCGACCGTTTCCTGACCGGTCTGATTGGGTATCCGATCGCGCATTCGGCGGCGCCCGCGATGCACGAGCAGGCCGCCGCCGCGCTCGGTGTCCGCTGTCACTACCAGCTCGTCGAGGTGAAGGGCGCCGGCCGCGAAGAGCTGCGCGCGATGCTCGGGGGCGTCAGGCGGCTCGGCTTTGCCGGCGTCAACGTCACCTTTCCCTACAAGGAGGCGGTGGTCGACCTGCTCGACGATCTCGCACCAGGCGTACGCGCGATCGGCGCCGTCAACACCATCGTCGTCAGTGGCACGGGTCTCGTCGGGTACAACACCGACGCGACGGGCTTTACGCGTGCGGTCGAACCGCTGCTTGCGTCAGTGCCGCCCGGGCCGATCGCACTGATCGGGGCCGGCGGCGTCGGCAAGGCGATCGCGTTTGCGCTCGCCGACCGCGGTATTGCCGAGCTCCGTATCTTCGATGCCGATGCGGCAAAGGCCGCGCAACTTGCGGCCCAATTACAGGATTGCCATGCGGTGCACGCCGCGAGCGTCGAGGCAGCGGTCGATGGCGCGACCGGTCTCGTCAACGCGACGCCGGTCGGCATGCTGCCGAACCGCGACACGCCGGTGCCGGATGCGCTGCTGCATCCGTCGATGTGGGTCGCCGATGCCGTCTACACGCCGCTCTGGACGCCGCTGCTGTTGGCGGCCAAGGCCAAGGGCGCCAACGTCCTGACCGGGCGCGGTCTGGGGGTCTATGCCGCGGCGGACGCGTTCGAATTGTTCACGACAATGATGCCTTCGACAGAAGTCATGGGAAATGCGTTCGACGCCGTGATGGCCGCGCGCTACGCTGCGCCGGCCTGAAGGGCGGAGACACATAATGACAAAAATCAGGATCGGTCTGGCCGGCTGCGGCTTCGTGTCGGAGCTGCATATGGTCGCGTATCGGCGGGTTTATGGCGTCGATGTCGAGGTGAGGGCGGTCGCGGCGCGCGGCGATCATGTCAATGAGTTCGCCCGCAAGCATGAAATCCCGAACGCCTATCGCAGCTTCGCCGAGCTGGTCGCCGACCGCGAGCTCGACGTGATCGACATCTGCACGCCGCCGAACCTGCACGCCGCGATGATCGTCGAGGCCATGCAGGCCGGCAAGCACGTGATCTGCGAAAAGCCGTTCAGCGGCTATTTCGGGCAGCCCGGTGACAAGACGCCGATCGGCAGGCATGTGCCGAAGGCGCTGATGTATCAGCGCGTGATGGAGGAGATGGAGGCAACGCGCGCCGCAATCGAAAAGACCGGCCGGCTGTTCATGTATGCGGAGGACTGGATCTACGCGCCCGCGGTGGCCAAGTCCGCGGAGATCATCCGCGCAACCGGCGACAAGATCCTGTTCATGAAAGGCGAGGAGAGCCATTCCGGCTCGCATGCCGCGCATGCCGCAGAATGGGCGATGACCGGCGGCGGCTCGCTGATCCGGATGGGCTGCCATCCGTTGTCTGCCGTGCTCTATCTCAAGCAGGTCGAGGCCCGCGCACGTGGCGAGACCATCAATGTTGCGAGCGTCACCTGCGATGTCGGCAATGTCACGGCTGGGCTGAAGCCGGAGGAGCGCGCCTATATCAAGGCCAATCCGGTCGATGTCGAGGACTGGGGCACGCTGACCGCGACCTTCTCCGACGGCACCAAGGCCACGGTGTTTTCCGGCGACATGATCATGGGCGGCGTGCGCAATCTGATCGAGACCTATACGAGCGGCGGCTCGCTGTTCGCCAACATCACGCCGAACACGCATCTGACGAGCTACCAGACCTCAGAAGAGAAGCTCGCCAGCGTCTACATCACCGAGAAGGTCGACCGCAAAACCGGCTGGCAATATGTCTGCCTCGAGGAAGAATGGACCCGCGGCTATCTGCAGGAGATCCAGGATTTCATGGAATGCGTTGCGACCGGGCGGCAGCCGCTCGCCGATCTTGCGCTGGCGTATGAGACGACGAAGGTGAACTACGCCGGCTATTGGGCTGCGGATGAGGGGCGGCGGGTGGTGCTGTAGGATGGCGGGCAATAGCGAGATTACTCTCTCGCGCGTGCCACGCTCGCGCCGTCATCCTGAGGAGCGCGGAACGCGCGTCTCGAAGGATGCACGGCCCGGCCGGTGGCCGTCGATCCTTCGAGACGCCCGCGAGTGCGGGCTCCTCAGGATGACGGGGATGGTTGCCAACCAGCCGCGACAAGAATCAACCCTAAGCCCCGTACACCGATCCCTTCGGCAGCGGAAACACCGGGTCTTGCGTGCGGATATTGGTCGGCCACACCACGGTGATGCGCTCGCCGGCGTTCTGCATCACCACGGGGGTCGAGCGCTCGTTCTGGCCCGACATCGGCGTACCCGGCGGATAGAATTTCACGCCATAGCCCTGGATGGTGCCGCCTGGCGGGATGTCGACGTCGAGCGCGGCCTTGCGGATCGCTTCGGGATCGAAGCCGCCATATTTCTCCTTGGCGACCGGCAGCACGTTGTTGAGCAGGACCCAGGTCTGGTTGAAGCCCATCGAGCAGTGCGGCGGCACCTCGGTGGCGCTGGTCTTCTCGCGGTAGCGCGCGACCATCACCTTGGTGAGATCGCCGACCCCCGGCGCCAGCTTGGCCGGATCGAGCAGCTGCGCCGGCACCGGGTCGATGTTGCAGAAATTGTCGATGTCGGCGCCGAAGGTGGTGCGCAGCTTGTCGAGCTGGCTGTAGCCGGCGCCGGCGCCGAACAGCATCTTGAACCTCAGCCCGCTCTCGCGCGCCTGGCGCAGGAACAGCGTGATGTCGGGATTGTAGCCGGCATGCGAGATGATGTCGGCCTTGGCGCGCTTCAGCTTGGTCACCAGCACCGAGAGGTCGGGCGCGGAGGCCGAATAGCCTTCCTTGAGCACGACCTGCAACCCGGCCTCCTTGGCGAAGGTTTCGTCGGCGGCGGCGACGCCGACGCCGTAGGGGCCGTCCTCATGGATCAGCGCGACCTTGACGTCCTTCGGCTCCATGCCGAGCTTGGCCTTGGCGTGCTCGGCGAGGAAGCCGCCAAAGGCCTGGCCGTACTGGTCGGAATGGATCTGGGCGCGGAACACGTATTGCAGGTTCTTGTCCTTGAACACGGCGGTCGAGACCGCGGTCGTGATCCACAGGATGCGCTTCTGCTGCTCGACCTTGGCGGCGAGCGGCACCGCGTGCGAGCTCGCGAACACGCCGTTAAGGATGTCGACCTTCTCCTGGTCGATCAGCCGATTGGCCTCGTTGATCGCGACGTCAGGCTTGCTCTGGGAATCGACGTTGACCGGCACGATCTTGTATTTGCCGCCGACGCCGCCCTTCTCGTTGACGAGATCGATCGCGATCTGGGTACCGATCGAGGAGGCGACCGAGCCGCCGGCGGCGAACGGGCCGGTCAGATCGTAGATCACGCCGATCCGGACCGTCTCGGCTTGCGCCTGCGCGCGTGTCCAATCGAAGCTGAAAGCAGCGGCGGCAGCCGCTGAAGTCTTCAGCAGCGTCCTGCGTGAAGTCGGCATCGCGTCCTCCCCTGAAACCGTCGATTGTGTGACGGGTGTTTCTTGCTTTTCGCGGAGTATTGGGAGGAGAGGTCGGAAAGTCAACGCGATTGGGGCTGCGGTGCCTTGCGCTTTGGTCGAGGTCAGCCACATCAACACTGTCGTCGCCCGGCTTGACCGGGCGACCCAGTATTCCAGAGACAGCAGTGCTTGAGCCGATAAGCCGCGGCGTACTGGATCGCCCGGTCAAGCCGGGCGATGACAGTGATAAAGCGGTTAGGCGCGCGCCATCGGGCACAGAGACGTTGAAACCTACTCCATCACCGCGGCGTGATCCGACGGCGCCGACTGCGTGCGCAGCGTGGCCTTGGTCGAGCCGATCATCAGCGCGAGCGGGATCGAGACCAGGATGAAGATCATCACCAGCTGGTAGTCGTGCGAGAACGCGATGATCTGCGACTGCGCCGCCACCATCCGGTCGGCCATCGCGCGGCCGGCATCGGTGTTGAGGTTGATCATCCCGGACACGTCGGGCATCTGCAGCGCGTGGTTGAACGGATTGATCTGCTCCGACAGCTTGGCGTAGATCCGCCGCGAGCCCTCGGTGAGCTGCGCGATCACGATCGAGATGCCGACCGAGCTCGCGACGTTGCGCAGCAGCGTCAGCATCGAGGTGCCGTCGGTGCGCAGCTGGCCCGGCAGCGTCAGGAACGCGACCGTCGACAGCGGCACGAACACCAGGCCGAAGCCAAAGCCCTGGATCACGCTGACGACGATGATTTCGGTCGCCTGCGTCATGTCGGTCCAGCCGGTCATCTGGAACAGCGATGCTGCGGTCAGTCCCAGCCCGGAGATGATCAGCGTGCGCGCCTCGATATAGCGCATCAGGCGGCCGACCAGCATCATCGCAACGAACGTGCCGAAGCCGCGGCTCGCCAGCAGCAGCCCGGCGGTGATGATCGGATAGCCGACCACGTTCTGCAAGTAAGGCGAGGACAGCGCCATGGTCGAATACAGCACGAGGCCCATCACAGTCATGAACACGCAGCCGCCGAGGAAGTTCTTGTCCTTGAACAGCGCGAACTGGATGAACGGCCGGCTGGTGGTCAGCGAATGGGCGAAGAAATAGTAGAAGCCGATCGCCGAGACGATGAACTCGATCATGATCTCGTTGGATTCCAGCCAGCCAAGCTGCTCGCCGCGGTCGAGCGCGAGCTGCAGCGAGCCGATCGCGATCGCGAGCGCGCCGAAGCCGAACCAGTCGAAGCGCAGATTGAGGTCCTGCTTGGTCTCGTCCATGAACACCGCGAGGCCGACCACGGTGATCGCGCCGAACGGCAAATTGACGAAGAACACCCAGTGCCAGGAATAGGTCTCGGTCAGCCACGCGCCCAATGACGGCCCCATGATCGGGCCCATCATCACGCCCATGCCCCAGATCGACATTGCCTTCGCCCGCTCATGCAATGCGTAGGAGTCGAGCATCACCGCCTGCGACAGCGGCACCAGGGCGGCGCCGAACACGCCCTGCAACAGGCGGAACAGGACCATCTGGTTGATGTCCTGCGCCAGGCCGCACAGCACGGATGCAATGGTGAAGCCGGCCGAGCAGATGATGAAGATGCGCTTGCGGCCATAGCGGTTGGCGATCCAGCCCACCGGCGCGGTCATGATCGCAGCGGCGACGATGTAGGAGGTCAAGACCCAGTTGATCTGGTCCTGCGAGGCCGACAGCGAGCCCTGCATATAGGGCAGCGCGACGTTGGCGATCGTGGTGTCGAGCGCCTGCATGATCGTCGCGGTCATTGCGCAGATCGTCACCATGTTCCGGCGCATGCCGGGCACGGCGGATGGTGACGGTGCATTCATTCGCGTCTTAGTCCTGGTGATCCGGGTGCGCCGAGGCCGAGCCCAGCCCGAGCAGGCCGGCCAGCGAGCGGCGGTGGTTGGTGTCGATCGTGGCGTAGACGCTCATGCCGGCCTTCAGCTTCTTCACGAACGGATCGTTCTCGTCGAAATAGATCCGCACCGGCACGCGCTGCACCACCTTGACGAAATTGCCGGTGGCGTTCTGCGGCGGCAGGATCGCGAACTGCGCGCCAGTGCCGGGCGACAGCGAGCCGATCTTGCCCTTGAACTGATGGTTCGGGAACGCGTCCACATCGAGCTCGACCGGCTGGCCGACTGCGACATAGGTGAAGTCGCTTTCCTTCGGATTGGCGTCGACCCAGGGATGGTCGACGTCGATTACCGAGAACACCGGCGCGCCGGCGGTGACGAAGCGGCCGAGCTGGATCTGGTCGACCTGGGTCGCGACGCCGTCCATCGGCGCGCGCAGCACGGTGTGGTCGAGGTTGCGCTGGGCGTCGTCGAGCTTGGCCTTGGCCTGGGCATAGGGCGGGAATTGCTCGATCGGCAGGTCGACATCGCCGAGCAGCTGCGTCTTGTCCTTCGAAATCTGCTGCTTGATGTATTGCGCCAGGCTCTCGGCGGTCACCTGCGCGTTGGCGGCGTTGTCGAGGTCGAGCTGCGAGCCGAAATTCTGCTTGGCAAGCGTCGACTTGCGCTCGACGTCGCGCTTCTTCAGTTCGACGCTCTGCTGGGCGAAGTCCAGCATCCTGGTGTTGATCTTGATGTTGTCGACCAGCGTGTCATAGGTGGTTTTGGTCTGGTCGAGCGCGGCCTTGGCCTGCGCGACCGCGAGGCGGAACGGCACCGGATCGATCTCGAACAGCTCGTCGCCCTTCTTGACGTGCTGGCCTTCCTTGACGACGATCTTGTCGATCTTGCCGGAGATTTCCGGGGTGATCAGCACCTTCTGCGCGCCGACATAGGCGTCGTCGGTGCCGACATAGCGGCCGCCATTGAGATAGAACACGATGCCGCCGATCGCGGCTACGGTCGGCAGCACGACGAGCAGCAGCATGCGGCGATAGCGCCGCAGGCCGGCCATCAGGCGGCGGCGCGGCGCGCGGCTGGCTTTTCCTGCCGGCGCGGGCTCGCCCGGATTGCTCTTCTGCTCGGGAGCCAGCTTGAGGACGGGTTCAGCCATAGCGCTGTTCCTTTCGGGAGGGCTCGCCGGCTGGGCTTTGGATGGCATCGCGAACGTTTTCCTTGATCGATTCCAGTTGAGTGAGCAGGCGATGCGCGTCGGCCGGGCTGATGCCCTCGAGCGCGGTCGCGGTGATTTCGGAACGGAGGCCGGCGAGCTTGCCGAGCAGCGGGCGGGCGGCCTTCTTCAGATAGAGGCGGTTGACGCGGCGGTCGGTCTCGTCGCTGCGGCGTTCGATCCAGCCATTGTCGCAGAGCTTGTCGATCAGCCGCGTCAATGTGATCGGCTGCATCTCGAGCAGCTCGGCGAGCTCGGTCTGCTTCAATCCCTCCTGGCGTTCCACCTTGGACAGGACGGCCCATTGCGCGCGGGTGATGCCGTAGCGCGCGGCCTCCTTGTCGGCATAGACGCGGATCAGTCGGAACAATTCGCCCAGCGTAAACATGAACTCCGTGTCCACGGAACCGCGCATCGATCCTGCCTCCATAAGCTTGGCATATAATAAGCTTGCTTATGATTTCTGCACGTCGGGTTAACGGAGGGCTGCTCCGCATTGCGGGCATGGCTGCATGGCGGCGGGGTATCTGGTGGGCCGGGCTATGGGAACGGGCGCGAAAATGCTACATATCGGGCAATGAGCCTGGCCAAGCCGACATTTCCTGCCCCCGACCACGATCATGGCCGTTGCGCCGCCGACGCGATGGCGCATGCCGAGCAGGTGTGTGCGCGCCGCGGCCAGAAATTCACCCCGATCCGGCGTCAGGTGCTGCAGGCGCTGCTGTCGAGCCATCGTCCGCTCGGCGCCTATGAGGTGATCGACGAACTGGCCAAGACGATGCCGCGGCCGGCACCGATTACCGTCTATCGCGCGCTCGACTTCCTGATGGAGAATGGCCTCGTTCACCGCATCGAGAGCCGCAACGCCTTCCTCGCCTGCGCCCACGACCATGACGAGGCCTCGATGGTGGCGTTCCTGATCTGCGACCATTGCGGCTCGGTCGGCGAGATCCCCGCCGCCCCCGTCGCGCAAAGCCTGACCGCGGCGGCGCGGGCCTCGGGCTTCATCCCGAAGCTCTCCGTGGTCGAGATCGCCGGCACCTGCGCGCATTGCCAGAAATGATGTTCTTCCCCCGTCATTGCGAGGAGCGAAGCGACGAAGCAATCCATGCTTCGGCAAGTGGCGAAATGGATTGCTTCGCTCCGCTCGCAATGACGATTCCAGCGACGCGCGAATACTGACAACAACACGGCAGCAAGCCGGCCCGCGAGGAAACATGTCGACCCAAGCGATCACAGCCCACGTCACGAGGCCCGTCAGCATCGGCCACGGGCTGCCGCCCGGCGCCATCGCGGTGATGCTGATGCTGTGCGTGAGCTGGGGTTTCAACCAGCTCGCGGTCAAGCTGGCGCTGCCCGACGTGCCGCCGATGCTGCAGGCGATGATCCGGTCCGCCGGCGCGCTGCCGGTGATGCTGATTGTCGGTCATCTGCGCGGTGTGAAGTTCTTCGAACGCGACGGCACGCTGGTCCCCGGCATCATCGCAGGCCTGATGTTCGGCTGCGAGTTCGTGCTGATCTTCACCGGCCTTGTCTTCACCTCGGCCTCGCGCGCTTCGGTGTTCCTCTACACCGCGCCGTTCTTCGTCGCGCTCGGCTCGCACCAGTTCCTCGGCGAGCGCCTCTCCACCGTGCAATGGAGCGGCCTTGCGCTGAGCTTTGCCGGCGTCGCGCTCGCGATCGGCGTGCCGCAGCCCAATGTCGACGCCAAGGTACTGCTCGGCGATCTCATGGTGGTCGGCGGCGGCGCGCTGTGGGCGGCGACCACGCTGGTTGCCAAGGGCACGCGCCTGCGCAACGCCGCGCCGGAAAAGGCGCTCGGCTACCAGGTTGCGATCTCGATCCCGATCCTCGGCTTCGCCGCCTGGATCGCCGGCGAGCGCATCGCGCATGTGCCGAGCGCGCTGTCGCTCTCGCTGCTCGCCTATCAGGCGGTCTGGGTGGTGGGCTGCACTTTCGTGATCTGGTTTGCGATGGTGAAGACCTATTCGGCCAGCAAGCTGTCGGCCTTCACCTTCATCACGCCGCTGTTCGGCGTCGTCGCGGCGTATTTCATCATGCACGACACGCTGACGCCGGTGTTCGGCGTCGCCGCGCTGTTCGTGATCGCCGGGCTCTATCTCGTCAACAAGCCCGACCCGAAGGTGACGCCGGACCCGAACGTGCCGGCGTGACCACCCGTCATTCCGGGGCTCGCGAAGCGAGAGCCCGGAATCCATTGGACCGCATAACGCGCGGACGAATGGATTCCGGGCTCGTGCTTCGCACGCCCCGGAATGACGGATGGAGCGATGTGCGCTTCGCCAGGACGACGAAGGAGGAGGCATGGCGCCCCGTCCACTACCCCCGCTCGATCGGCAATTCCGCATCCTTCGCCCATTCGCCCATCGAGCCGTCATAGAGCGTGAGATTGTCGTAGCCGAGCCGATGCAGCTGGAACAGGTCGATGGTGGCGGAGATGCCGCCGCCGCAATAGGCGACGATGCGCTTGTCTTTCGTGATGCCTTGGGCAGCGAAGGTCGCCTCGGCTTCCTCAAGCGGCACGAACGTCTTGTCCTTCGGATCGATCAGGCTTGCCGCCGGCACGCTGACGCTGCCGGGGATGCGGCCCGGCCTGCCGTAACGGCTCGGCTCCAGCCCCTTGTAGAATTGCGGGCCCGAGCGCGTTGACGATCACGGTGTCGGCTTCGGTGGTGGCGGCGAGCACGTCATGCTTGTCGACGAACATGCCCTGCTTCGGCCGCGCCGCAAACGCGGCCTGCGGATATCCGCCGGCAAGCCCGGTCTCGATGTCGCGGCCCTCGGCGGTCCATTTGTCGATGCCGCCGTCGAGCACGGCGGCGCCCTCGAAGCCGAGCGAGCGCAGCATCCACCAGAATCGCGTCGCCCACATCGCTGTGCCGATCGAATACAGCACCACGCGGCTGCTGGCCGAGATGCCGTGGCGGCCGAACGCGGCCTCGAGCTGAGCTCGCGGCGGCATCATGAAGCGCAGGTCGGTATGGGCGTCGGAGAATTCGGCCTGCAAATCGAGGAAATTCGCGCCCGGAATATGCCCGGCCTCGAAGGTCTGGCGGCCCGAGACGACGACATAGGGAATATTGCTGCCCGCGGGGGCCGGCTCCAGATAGGTGGTGCAGTCGAACAGCCGCAGATCGGGCCGGGTCAGGATCTCGGCAAGTTCCGCCGTGCTGATCAGTTCGCTATGATCGGCCATGTCACGTCCTCCCGGCATGTCTTAACGGGATGCTAAGATGCGCCGGATCACATGAAAAGCTGTCACTTTGCCCTTTGATTCACCCCAATTCGGCCCAATATAGCTGTCCATGCAGGACGCCGCTGCATGGCTTGCGTTTGGCCTCAATCGGCGCGATAAGCTGTTGAATTCACTCCGAAACATGATCGTTCGGCCCGACTTGTGCGCGGCCCATCGCCCCCTTGGTGAATGTCACCAAAACCTGATATTCGAGACGCCATGAACAAGCCCGAGATTTTGCCGCAAGACGACGTCGCCGGCCCCGCGCCGCGGCACCACACCACGCAGGTCATGGTCGGCAATGTCGCCGTCGGCGGCGGTGCGCCGATCGTCGTGCAGTCGATGACCAACACCGACACCGCCGACGTCGATGGCACCATCGCCCAGGTCGCCGCGCTCTCGCGTGCCGGCTCCGAGATGGTGCGCATCACCGTCGACCGCGAGGAAGCCGCTGCCGCCGTGCCGCACATCCGCGACGGCCTGCGCAAGCGCGGCATCACCACGCCCCTGATCGGTGACTTCCACTATATCGGCCACAAGCTGCTCGCCGAATATCCGGCCTGCGCCGAGGCGCTCGACAAGTACCGCATCAATCCCGGCAATGTCGGCTTCAAGAACAAGCGCGACACCCAGTTCGCCGACATCATCGAGATCGCCAACAAGAACAACAAGCCGGTGCGCATCGGCGCCAATTGGGGCTCGCTCGACCAGGAGCTGCTGACCAAGCTGATGGACGAGAACACGGCCTCGCCGAATCCGCGCGATGCCCGCGCGGTGACGCGTGAAGCGATGGTGCAGTCGGCGCTGCTGTCGGCCGCCCGTGCCCAAGAGCTCGGCATGCCCAAGAACAGGATGATCCTGTCGGCGAAGGTCTCCGCCGTGCAGGACCTGATCGCGGTCTATCAGGAGCTGGCGCGGCGCTCGGATTACGCGATCCATCTCGGCCTCACCGAGGCCGGCATGGGCTCGAAGGGCATCGTGGCGTCCTCGGCCGCGCTCGGCATCCTCTTGCAGCAGGGCATCGGCGACACCATCCGCATCTCGCTGACGCCGGAGCCCGGCGGCGACCGCACGCTGGAAGTGCAGGTCGCGCAGGAATTGCTGCAGACCATGGGCTTCCGCACCTTCGTGCCGCTGGTTGCGGCCTGCCCCGGCTGCGGCCGTACCACCTCGACCACGTTCCAGGAGCTGGCGCGCTCGATCCAGGATTTCATCCGCGACGAGATGCCGGCCTGGAAGACCAAATATCCGGGCGTCGAGCAGCTCAACGTCGCGGTGATGGGCTGCATCGTCAACGGCCCCGGCGAATCCAAGCACGCCAATATCGGCATCTCGCTGCCCGGCACCGGCGAAGCACCGGCCGCGCCCGTGTTCGTCGACGGCAAGAAGTTCCGCACCCTGCGTGGCCCCGGCATCGCCGCCGACTTCAAGGCACTGGTGATCGACTACATCGACCAGAAGTACGGCAACGGCGCCAAGCTGCCGGAGACGGTGGGCGCCGCGGAATAAACCTGATGTGGCCGTAGCCCGGATGGAGCGTCAGCGAAATCCGGGACGCCGCTGCCATCCATGGGAGGCACCCGGATTGCGCTTCGCTGCATCCGGGCTACGATGGTCAAAACAAGAACCATCGGGAGAACACCCATGAGCTCGCTGTCCGGCAAGCAAGGTCCGCGCTACCGCCACCTCGCCGACCAATCCGAGCCCTATGAGACCATCGGCGTCGAGAAGCTGACGCCGATCATCGGCGCGGAAATCTCCGGCGTCGATATCGGCAAGCTGATCTCCGACGATGCGCGCTCCAACCGCCAGATGGACGAGATCCATCGCGCGCTCGCCGAAAACCTCGTCATCTTCTTCCGCGACCAGCATATCACCCCGCAACAGCATCTCGCCTTCGGCCGCAAGTTCGGCGAGCTGCATGTGCATCCGGCCGCGCCCAATGAGGGCGACCCGGCGCTGATGAAGATCTATGCCGACAAGGATAGCCCACGCGCCAATGGCGAGGGCTGGCACACCGACGTGTCCTGCGATCTCGAACCGCCGATGGGCTCGATCCTCTACATCAAGCAGTGCCCGCCGCGCGGCGGCGACACGCTGTTCGCCAACATGTACGCCGCCTATGAGGCGCTGTCGGATCGCATGAAGGCCTATCTCGACGGGCTGACCGCACTGCATGACGGCGAGCAGACTTATCGCGGGCTGTATGCCAACTACGGCGTCGCCGACAAGCGGGAATATCCCCGCGCCGAGCATCCGGTGGTGCGCACCCATCCGGTGACGGGGAAGAAATCGCTCTACGTCAATCGCGGCTTCACGCGCTTCATCGTCGGTATTCCCCGCGACGAGAGCGACGCCATGCTGGCCTATCTCTACCAGCATGCCGAGAACCCGCTGTTCCAGTGCCGCTTCCGCTGGACCGAGAACGCGATCGCATTCTGGGACAATCGCTGTGCCCAGCACCGCGCGATGTGGGATTACTGGCCGCACACCCGCTCCGGCACCCGCGTGACGGTGAAGGGTGAACGGCCGGTGTGAGGACAGCGCTCGCCTGACGCCGTCGCGCCCCGCCGTGCCGTTTCAGCGTCGTCCACAACGCTGCGCACTGAACGGGGGTAACCCTTGCGGGTCATAGTATCCGTGAGCCGGTGAGCCCTATGATGCCGCATCAGAATGGGCAATATCACCATGCGGCAGGTGATAGTGGACGCGCGCGGCCATGAGAACATCGTCGTTCGCGACGATGGCAGGAACTCAAGCTGTGAAGTGACCGGCTCGCGCGTCAAATCGGGTCCAGCGCCATTTGCTCCGAGGACGATGCGCCGGGCAGTTCCCGTATGGTTCGCAACAACCCTTGCGGCAATGTGTATCTCGGATCCGCCGGGTTCCGGCAGCGCGCAGGCGCAGTCCAATGGCGTCGCTGCAAGTTCCCCGCAACTTGCGCAGGCAAAAGCAAAGCCCGCCGGTGACGCCGGCAAAGCCAAGGAACCGTCGCAAGCTGCCGATGCGCTCGCCCGCGAACTTGCGGCGGCACAGAAAGAGATTGAATCGCTGCAGGGCTTGCTGACCAAGGAACGCGAAAATTCTACTCGGGTCGAGACTGATCTGCGGAGCGAAGCCGACAAACTGAGAAAGTCGCTGCAGGACATGCCGCAAGGCAGCACGGCGGACTTGCAGAAAGCGCTGGGGCAGGAGCATGAGCGGGCCGTGCAGTTGGAGCAGAACCTCGCGTCGGCTCGGCGTGACGTGGAAGCGCAATCGGCCGCGGCGGCCAAGGCGAGCGACGAATTGGCCAGGCTGAGGCCGGCAACGGAAGAACTGCGCCGATCGATGCAGCGGGAGCGCGAGCGGGGCGATGCCCTGGCGCAAGATCTCTCGACTGCGCGCAACAAGGTCTACACATACGAAGCCCAGGCAACCAAAGCCGGCGCCGAAGCGGCGCGTCTGAAGGCGGCCCCGCAGGGCGGCATGGCGGACGTGCAGAAGTCGCTGGTGCAGGAGCGGGAGCGGGCCGCGGGACTCGAGAAGGACCTTGCGGCAGCTCGTCGTACCGTTGAAGCGCAAACCGCGCTGGCGACCAAGGCCAGCGATGAGGCGGCGCGGCTGAGGGCGACCTCGCAAAACGGCGCGGCTGACTTGCAGAGGTCGATGGAGAAGGAGCGCGAGCGCGCCGCGGGGCTGGAGAAGGACCTTGCGGCAGCTCGTCGTAACGTTGAAACGCAGACCGCGATGGCGGCCAAGGCCAGCGATGAGGCGGCTCGGCTGAAGAAGGCCTCCGAAAGCGGCGCGGCGGATTTGCAGAGGTCGATGGAGAAGGAGCGCGAGCGCGCCGCGGGGCTGGAGAAGGACCTTGCGGCAGCTCGTCGTAACGTTGAAACGCAGACCGCGCTGGCGGCCAAGGCCAGCGATGAGGCGGCTCGGCTGAAGCAGGCCTCCGAAAACGGCGCGGCGGACTTGCAGAGTTCGATGGAGAAGGAGCGTGAGCGCGCCGCGGGACTGGAGAAGGACCTTGCGGCGGCTCGTCGTGACGTGGAAACGCAAACCACGCTCGCTGCCAAGGCCAGCGATGAGGCGGCTCGGCTGAAGAAAGCCTCCGAAAGCGGCGCAACAGACTTGCAGAAGTCGCTGGCGCAGGAGCGTGAGCGGGCCGCGGGGTTGGAGAAGGACCTTGCGGCGGCCCGTCGTGAGGTTGAAACGCAAACCGCGCTGGCGGCCAAGGCCGGTGACGAGGCGACTCGGCTGAAGGGGACCTCGCAAAGCGGCGCGGCGGACTTGCAGAAGTCGCTGGCGGAGGAGCACGAGCGGGCTACGCGGTTGGAGCAGGACCTCGCGGCGGCCCGTCGTGAGGTGGAAACGCAAGCTGCGCTGGCAGCCAAGGCCGGTGACGAAGCGGATCGGCTGAAGAAGGCCTCCGAAAACGGCGCGGCAGACTTGCAGAAGTCGCTGGCGGAGGAGCACGAGCGCGCGGCGCGGTTGGAGCTGGACCTGGCGGCGGCTCGTCGTGACATGGAAGCGCAATCAGCGGCGACAGCCAAGGCGAGCGACGAACTGGCCAAGTTGAGGTTGGCAACGGACGCTGGCGCCGCGGACCAGCGCCAATCGATGCAGAAGGAGCACGAGAGGAGCGACGCTCTGGCGCAGGATCTGGCGACGGCGCGCAGCAAAATCTACGCCTACGAGGCTCAGGCGGCCAAGGCCCGCGACGAAGCCGTGCAGCACCAGCAGGCGGAGCCAAGCGATACCGCCGAGTTACGCCAATCACTCCAGCGCGAGCAGCAGCGGGCCGAACAACTGGCGCGTGATCTTGCAGCAAAGAGCCGCGAACTCGATACCCAGGCCGAGCAGGCGGCCGCAGCGAACGCGCAAGCCGCCACGGCGCAGCAGGCCGCGGAGCAATCCGTGGCCGAGCTGCGCAGTCTGCTGCAGAGCGAACGTGGCAGGGCCGAGCAGTTGGAGCGGGATCTTGCCTCGGCGCGCCGCGACGTCAGTGCGCCCGCCGCGAAAGTGCCGCCCGTCGCATCTCAAGTCGCCACCACCGGCAGCGTCGGCAAGTCCATGCAGGACGAGCCGGCGGGCGCGGCGGTGGGATCGATCGAGGACCGCGCTGCCGCGCCGCGAACGGCGGGCAATGCCGTGGTTCCGCCTGACGACGGTGCCCAGGAGGCGAGACTGATGGCGCGGGCGCGCTTGTTGCTGGAACAGGGCGATATCGGTGCTGCGCGGATCGTGCTGGAACGCGTCGCCGAGACCGGCAGCGCCCAGGCAAGCTTCGCGCTCGCGGAAACCTACGATCCGCAGACCCTGACGAGCTGGGGGACGTATGGCACGCGCGGCGATGCGGCCAAGGCACGCGACCTCTACGCGAAGGCCGAGGCGGGTGGAATCAAGGAAGCAAAGGCGCGCTTCGAAGCGCTGCGTTGATCGAACGATCGCAGCGAGAACGAACGCGCCGATGTCTGTTGTGCAAAGGAGCTGATCGATGAAAGGGTCTGTTGGATTGCGCCCGCTGTTCCTGCTTGCGGCCCTGGTGTCGTTGCTCCCGGCGCTGCAGCTGTCCCCGGCCGATGCACGGCCGCAACGTGGTCAGCCTCACAAGGCGCACCTGATCCGGGCCGAATCGCCGCAGCCGAGGCCGGAAGCCCTGGCCATGAATGCCTGGACCGTGGGCCTCGCCGGCGGCCTGCTCGAGGGCGCGCCGATCCGCCTCGCAGCGGAGATGGCCCGCGTGGTCGACGACGGCGACAATCTGCATGTTCTGCCTGTGGTGACGCGTGGGCCCGTGGAGAACCTGAACGCGCTGCTGTATCTGCGCGGCATCGACGCGGCAATCATCAATTCCGACGCACTCGAGGAATACAAGAGCCAGGTGCCGGACATCCAGCGCCGGATCACCTATGTCCTCAATCTGTTTCCGTCCGAGCTGCATATCTTCGTTCGGCCCGAGATCCAGAGTCTGGCTGACCTCGCCGGCAAGAAGGTGAACTTCAACAGCCAGGGTACCGCTGCGGCCTATTCGGGCCCGCTGATCTTCAGCCGCCTCGGCATCGATATCGAGAAGACGTTCATTCCGCACCAGGTCGCGCTCGAGCAGATGCGCAAAGGCGAGATGGCGGCCGTCGTGTTCATCACCTCGAAGCCGGTCGATGCCTTCGTGAAAGGCAAATTTGAAGCCGGCTTCAAGTTCCTGCCGGTCCCGTATGACAGCAAGTTCGAGGACTATTATCTGCCCGCGGCGCTCGATGCCGCGGATTACCCGAACCTGATCAAGCAGGGTGATCGCGTGGCCACGATATCGGTGCCGACCGTGCTGGTTGCCTTCAATTGGCCGGCCACCAGCAACCGTTTCGAGCGCGTTGCCCGGTTCGTCGATACTCTGTTCTCCCGCATCGACAAGCTGCAGGGGCCGGGCTTCGACCCGAAGTGGAAATCGATCAACCTCGGAGCGACGGTGCCGGGTCTCGCGCGCTTCCCCGCCGCGCAGGCCTGGCTCGATCGCCAGGCGCGCACCACACGGGCATCGCAATGAGCAAACTTGCCGCCCCGCTCGTTGCTGCAATCGCCGTGATCGACGGCATTGCCCTGGCGCAAGGGGTGGAAGATCCCATGGCACAGTTTCGCGCCTGCTCCCAGCTCGGACATGACGCACGCCTGGAGTGTCTCGACAAGCTGTCGCGCGCCCCCCCGCCAGCCCGCCGCGATGCGTCGAAAGCCGACAATTGGATGGTCAGCGAGACGACGTCTCCCGTCGATTATTCACCGATCGCCACCGCGACGACATCAGCGGATGCCGGTTCGGCGGAAGCGTCGATGAAGCTGTCGATCCGGTGCCGGGGCGGCCGGACCGAACTATCATTTGCGGGACCCGCGATCTCGGGCCGGAGCGATGGCTATGCGATTTCGTATCGCATCAATGACGGCAAGCCCGTGCAGGTCGCGGCAGCCGCGCCAGCGTCCGGCTCCGGCGTCGCGGTCGCGGGCGATGTCGCACGCCTGGTGCAATCGCTTCCCGATGGCGCGGTCCTTGTCGTCCACCTCGCATCCGGTGCGGGGGCTGCCCATGACGCAACATTCTCGCTCGCGGGATTGGACGCGATGCGCGCGCGGATGGCCACGGTCTGCAAATGGCCGCTCGCGGTCGCTAGGCCCCGCAATTGACAAGGCTCAGCAATTGAAAATGTATTCGCCGATTTTTGGAGATGGAGATACCCGATGTTCAGTTTTCAATCTGCCGTGAAATTCGTTGCGATGAGCGCCGCCGCTGTGCTGGCTTCCACGTCCTTGGGGGCGGCCCAGCAAGGTGGCAAATACTGGGTGCCGAACGCGCAGACCGCAACATACCAGGCGAGCGACGTTCAGAAATCCGACAAGTCGCGAGCTACGGCCGAAAAACGCAAGCGTGCCGCATTCGCGCGCATGCACGATCCGGCGCCGCCGAAAGGCAAGGAGCATCACCTGGTCTTGCAGGTCAACAGCAATGACCCTGCCGCCATGAATCTCACGCTCAACAACGCGGCGAACGTGAGCGAATATTACAAGGGCCTCGGCGAAAGGGTGAAGATCGAGGTGGTGACGTTCGGCCCGGGCCTGCACATGCTGCGCGAGGACACCTCGCCGGTGAAGGCCCGCATCGAGGAAATGGCCCTCAGTACGCCCGAGGTGTCATTCAAGGCCTGCGGCAACACCCAGGAGAAAATGCAGAAGGCCGAGAACAAGTCGATCCCGATCATCAAGCAGGCGGAAGTGGTGAAGTCCGGCGTCGTGCGGGTGATGGAACTGCAGGAGAAGGGCTGGGCCTACGTGAAGCCGTGAGCTGAAGGGCCAGCTTGCACTGAACACGCCTGAGCGGGTGCGGATCGGAAATCGGCTTCGCCGGCCGGCGCTGCCCGGCCGCGCCGGCAATCGCATTGACGCCGCGCATCCGCTCCGCCAAGCTCCGGGAAAATCAAAAACAGCCCCGGGGAGGCCGCCATGCTCCGCGCCGAAGACAACAAGTTCCTCACCGAGTCGAATGCGGGAACGGGGATGGGCGAGTTGCTGCGCCGGTTCTGGATTCCGGTGCTGCTCTCGGAAGAGCTGCCCGAGCCGGACAGCGACCCGAAGAAGATCGTGGTGATGGGCGAGGAGCTGCTCGCCTTCCGCGACACGCGGGGCGTGGTCGGCCTCATCGACCAATACTGTCCGCATCGCGGCGCCAATCTCTGGCTCGGCCGCAACGAGGAATGCGGCATCCGCTGCGTCTATCACGGCTGGAAGTTCGACACCGACGGCCGCTGCGTCGACATGCCGACCTCCTATCCCGACCTCAACGCCAAGGACCTGATCCGGATCAAGTCCTATCCGGTGCGCGAATGGGGCGACATGATCTGGGCCTATATGGGGCCGGCTGATGCGATGCCCGAATTGCCGGCGCTGGAGATGGCGCTGCTGCCGGCCTCGCATCGCTTCGTCACCAAGAAGTGGCAGGACTGCAACTGGGTACAGGCGGTGGAGGGCTCGATCGACACCGCGCATTTCACCTTCGCGCATCTCTCCTTCGAGAAGGAGGAGAACGAGATCCTCGACATCAAGAAGCATTTCGTCAATCCGCTGACGCGGGTCGCGACCGACCACATGCGCTGGATCGCGGAGGACCCACGCCCGGTCATCAAGATCAATCCGCATGAGGCGGGGTTGACGGTGGCGGGCGGGCGGCTCACGGGCAGCGACAACATCTATTGGCGCATCGCCCAGTTCCTGATGCCGTTCCACAGCTACGCGCCGAGCTCGATGCCGGGCGAGAACATGTTCGGCCAGACCTTCGTGCCGGTCACCGACACCAATTGCTGGATCTACACCTATGCGTGGAATCCGGACCGGCCGCTGACCGAGGCCGAGCGCGACGGCTACGCCAACGGCAACGGCGTGATGGCCGTGGTCGACGAGAACTACGTGCCGTTGCGCAACAAGGCCAACGACTATCTGATCGACCGCAAGCTGCAGCGGACCAGGAGCTATACCGGCATCAAGGGCGTCTCCGAGCAGGACGCCGCGGTGCAGGACAGCCAGGGCCCGATCGCTGACCGCACCCGCGAGCATCTCGGCCCGACCGATCTCGGCATCCTGCACTTCCGCAAGCTGGTGATGGAGGCGGCCCGCGGCTGCAAAACGGCGAGGCGCCGCCGCACGTTCAGCACCAGGACCGCTACACCGTGCGCTCCGGCGCCTGCGTCACCAGCAAGACCAAGGATTTGACCGCGGTCATGATCGAACGGTTCGGCGATCCCGCAGGCTTCGTCGGCGGTCCCGGGCAGAACGCGGCTGCGGAATGATTCCCGCCGTCGTCCCGGCCCCCGTGCGCAATTGCGCACTCGGCCGGGACGACGTGGGGAGGGATTACCGCGCGCTACAACGGAATCCTGCGATACTCGCGGTTCGACAGGCTCGCCTCCTCCAGATCGAGGTCGCGCTCGATGCGGCGCCTGGTTTCGTCGGTGATCTTGCCGTCGCGCAGCAGCATGTGGATGAACTTGCGCTCGGAGGCGATCAGCTCCCGCGTCAGCGCGGTGCCGGTGGCGGAGACGTCGTGCCTGTCGGGGTCGAGCGTATCGGGCAGCTGGTTGATGCGGATCTCGTGCCGCGAGCGCAACAGCTTGACCACCTCGTCGGAGAGTTCGCGGTCGTCGGTGATCGCATCGAGCGATTTCAGCGCGGCGTTCAGCGCCTCGCGCCGCGCCGCGATCTCCTGCTCGTGCTCGGCGATGTGCTCGCTGCGGCCGTCCTTGGCGAGGCCGAGCCAGCGCACGACAGGCGGCAGGGTGAGCCCGAGCCCGACCAGCGTCACGAAGATGACGCCGAAGGCAACGAACAGGATCAGGTCGCGATAGGGGAAAGTATCGCCATTCGGCAGCGTCAGCGGCAGCGCCAGCGCCGCCGCGAGCGAGACCGCGCCGCGCACGCCGGTGAAGGCGACCACGAACACCGCCCGCCATGACGGCAGCGGATCGCGCTCGCGCATCCGCTTGCTGATCCAGCGCGGCAGATAGGTGCCGGGAAACACCCACAGGAAGCGCGCCACGATCACGATTGCCGCGACCAGCACGGTGACGGTCACGATGTCGTGCAGCGGGAACGCCTTCGACTTCTCGACCAGCGAGCGCATCTGGAAGCCGGTCAGGAGGAACAGCAGGCCTTCGATCAGGTAGATGATCAAATCCCAGAAGAAGATGCCTTGCAGGCGGGTCGCGGCCGAGATCAGCAGCGGTCCGTTCCAGCTCATATAGAGCCCGCAGGCGACGGTCGCGATTACGCCGCTGCCGCCGAAATGCTCGGGGATCCAGTAGGCGAGATAGGGCGTGATCAGTGACAGCGTGATCTCGACCTGCGGATCCCTGGCGCGGCGGCGGGCGCGCAGGCTGAGCCAGCCGACCGCGGTGCCGAACGCGATCTCGCCGGCGACGATCACGAAGAAGGTGCCGGTCGCCTTCGGCAGCGAGAACAGCCCGGTGGTGATGGCGGCGAGCGCGAAGCGGTAGAGGATCAGCGCGGTCGCATCGTTGGCGAGCCCTTCGCCCTCGAGCACCACCAGGATGCGGCGGGGCAGGCCGAGCTTGCGCGCGATCGCGAGCGGCGCCACCACGTCCGGCGGCGCGACGATCGCCCCCAGCAGGAAGCCGATGCTCCAGGGCAGCCCGATCAGATAATGGGTCGCGGCCGCCACCATGAAGGCAGTGAAGATCACACAGCCGACCGAGAGCAGGATGATCGGCCGCAGGTTGGCCTTGAACTCGCGCCAGCTCATCGCGACGCTCGCCGAGTAGATCAGCGGCGGCAGCACCACCAGCAGCACGAGCTCGGGCGGCAGTTCCAGCGACGGCATGCCCGGCACGAAGGCGAGCACGATGCCGACCAGCAGCAACAGGATCGCCGGCGCGATATCGGTCCGCCGCGCCACCAGCGCGGTTCCCGCCAGCACGCCAAGCAAAGTGAGAAAAATCTGAAATTTGGCTTCCATAACGGGCTCAATTCGCCCGGAAACCAGCGCCAGTCAATGCGGTCCGGCCGGAGCCGGGCCGCGAGGGTCGTGTCACAAGGCCGTCGCGGGGATGCGGTTGGCCGCCCGGTCAGTCCCTGAGGTCGTAGCGGTAGGACTTCGAGACGATCTGCCAGCCATCGGCGAGCTTCATCGCCACCAGATAATCGGTGAAATAGCGCGGCGGCAGCTGGCAGCGTACCTTGATGAAGGCGGTGTTGTCGTCGGAGCGGTCGATAGTGACGATGAAATCCTCGCGCGGCTTGCCTTCGGCCTTGGCCGAAGTGCGCTTGCGCACCAGCGCGAGCCAATCGGGAACAGTCAGGACCTTCAGCTCGCCCTTCTCCACCCAGCGCAGATCGGCGCTCGGATGAAACGCTTCGGCGAGCTTGTCGGCATTGCTTTCGTAGAGGCCGTCGAAATAGGTTTGCACGACGCTTTCGACGCTGGATCGGTCTTGGCTCATGGGTTGGTCCTCCCGGCAGGAAATGAACGGCCGGAATGTAGCCATGAACCGCCTGATAGCGCCATGGCCGGCGGCAAAATTCCGCGTGAGGAGTACGTTGTGACCGCATCTGCAAATTCGAACGCGAATTCGAGCCATCGCATCCTGACCGGCGAGTGCTTCTGCCGCGACGTGCGCTACGAGGTCGCCGACGCGTTTGCCTATGCGCTGAATTGCCACTGCTCGAATTGCCGGCGCACCACAGGATCGGCGTTCAAGCCGTTCGCAGGCATCGCCCGCGAAAAATTCGCCGTCGTGCGCGGTGCCGACGGTCTTTTGATCTACGGCGATGCGGTCACCCACGATGCGCATTGCGGGCGCTGCGGGTCGCTGCTCTATTCGCAGGTCCGCGACGGCGCCTATGTCCATGTCACGATGGGCACACTGCGCGACGCGCCGACGATCCGGCCGACCGCGCATATCTTCGTCGGCTCAAAGGCGCCGTGGTACGAGATTTCGGACGAGCTGCCGCAATATCAGGGGCATGTGACCCGAAGCGGGGAATAAACCCCTGCGGGGGCAGGTCTGGCAGCGCGAGGGCGAGCAAGTTCCGGTCACCCCGCCGATGGCGGACCCGCTGCCGGTCACTTGCGAACCGGCGGTCGCTTCCGCTGACTAACAATGAGGGCGGCACGGTCCCCGCGGGCGTGGATCGTGAGCCGCCTCACAAAGCGTAGCACTGCTTTCTGGTAGTCGGGGCTTACGTGTTAGGACATGCCGGATATTGGACGTCAGGTCCTGGAAGTGTCGCCATGAACGGGTCTGGGCTGTTGAAATTGAATCGATTGCTGTTTGCCGTCGCGGCCGTTCTGCTGGTCGTCTGCCAGCCGGCCTTCGCCGAGAAGCGCGTCGCGCTGGTGCTCGGCAATTCGGCCTACAGGAACACCGCGCCGCTGGCGAACCCGGTTAATGATGCCTCGGTGATCGCCGCGACGTTGAAGAACGCGGGCTTCGACGTGGTTGATTTCCGCAAGGACCTGCCGGCGGTCGAAACCCGCCGCGCGCTGCGTGAATTCGCCGACCTCGCCCGCGATGCCGATATCGCGCTGGTCTACTACGCCGGCCATGGCATCGAGGTGGACGGCGCCAATTACCTGATCCCGGTCGATGCCAGGCTGGAGCGCGACACCGACGTCTATGACGAGGCGTTTTCGCTCGACCGCATCCTGGTTGCCATCGAGCCGGCGCGGAAGCTGCGGCTGGTGATCCTCGATGCCTGCCGCGACAACCCGTTTGCCAAGACCATGAAACGAACCTTGGCGACCCGGGCGATCGGGCAGGGGCTCGCCAAGGTCGAGCCGACCAGCCCGAATGTGCTGATCGCCTATTCGGCGAAGGCCGGCTCCACCGCGGCCGATGGCGACGGCAAGAACAGCCCGTTCACGCTGGCGCTGTCGAAGTTCCTGCCGACCCCCGGCCTCGATGTCCGCCGCGCCTTCGGCTATGTCCGCGACGAGGTGCTGAAGACCACCAACAACCGCCAGGAGCCGTTCGTCTATGGCTCGCTCGGCGGCGAGGACGTGCCGCTGGTGCCGGCGGCGCCGAAGCCCGCGCCCGCCGCAGCTGCCGCGCCCGCGGCGCCAGTGCCGACGCCGCAATCCGAGGCGCGTCGCGATTACGAGCTGGCGCTGCAGATCGGCAACAAGAGCGCGATGAACGCTTTCCTCGCCCAATATCCGAGCGGCTATTATGCCAATCTCGCGCGGTTGCAGCTCGAGAAGTTCGCTGCCGAGGACGCGCGCGTCGCCGCCACCGAGAAGGCGCGTCAGGCCGAGCAGGAGCGCGCTCGGCTCGCCGCGGAGGGCGCACAGAAGGCGCAGCAGGCGAAGGCCGAGGCCGACGCCAGGGCGGCCGAAGCGGCGCGTCTTGCGGCCGAGAAGGCCAAGCAGGTCGCGCAGGAGCAGGCGGCAGCGGCCGAGCAGAAGCGGCAAGCCGATGCGGCGCTCGCCGATCGAACCGGAGCAGACAAGACGGCCTCTGATCAAGCAGCAGCGCAAGCGGCGGGCGCTCCTCCGCCGGCGCCCGAGAAGACCACGACCGTGGCGGCGCTGGCGACCGGCTCACCCGAGGTCGATGTCGTCAAATCGGTGCAGACCGAATTGCGCAGGGTCGGCTGCCTGACCGGCGCGGTCGACGGCGATTGGAACGCGGCCTCGCAGCGCTCGCTGACGCTGTTCAACCGCTATGCCGGCACCAGGCTCGAGATCAAGACCGCGAACCTCGACACGCTCGACGCCATCAAGCTGAAGCAGGCGCGCGTCTGCCCGCTGGTCTGCGAGCGCGGCTACAAGGCCGACGGCGATCGCTGCACCAGGATCGTCTGCGCCGAGGGCTCGTTCCTCAACGATGACAATGAATGCGAGAGGCGCCGCGAGCGGAAGCCGGTGGCCAAGCGCGACAGCGACGAGCGTCCGTCGCGCCGTGAGCGCGCCCGTGCGTTCCGTCCGGAGCGCGAGCAGGGCGAACCGCAGGTCCCATCAGCGGGAATTCCGCGCCCGCAGAAGCGTGCAAGGGCTGAGGGCGGTGGCAGCGGCCAGATCATGTGCGACGCCTATCTATGCCGACCGGTCCGGCACGGCTGCCACCTCGAGTACCGCGGTGGCGGCGGCCCCGGCCTCGGCGTCGGCAATGTCGAGGTCTGCAACTAGGCCTGATGAGGTTAGTCGGAAGCAGGCGGCGGGCACCATTTCACCTCGCCCCGCGTGCGGGGAGAGGTCGGATTGCATCGTAGATGCAATCCGGGTGAGGAGGACTCTCCACGAGCGCAGCTGTTACCGTTTGCGCGGAGACAGCCCCTCACCCCAACCCTCTAAGAGCAAGCTTCGCTTGTCTCGACCCCGTAAGAACGGGGCGAGGGAGCACAGTGCCGTCGCGGTTGCTCTGCGATCCAATCCGATCACGTGCTAGATCGCGCTCGCCGCGATGTTCACCATCAAAGCCAGCAGCGCGGTGTTGAACACGAACGAGATGATGCCGTGCACGGTCGCGGTGCGGCGGATGATCTTGTCGGTGATGCCGACGTCGGAGACCTGCGCGGTCATCCCGATCACGAACGAGAAATAGACGAAGTCCCAGTAATCGGCGTCGGCATGCGCATCGCCGCTCGGAAACTGCAATCCGCCGGGCGTCTTGCCGCGATAGAACTCATGGGCGTAATGTAGCGCGAAAGCGGTATGCACCGCGGTCCATGACAGCGTGATGGTGACGATCGCCGTCGCCAGGCCCGCCGGGCTGCCCTTGGAGGCGCCGAGTTCGAACACGATGGCGAGCAGGCTCGCCAGCGCGCCGAACGCGGTCAGCAGCAGGATCAGGAAACGGCCATCGTCCTGCAGGATCGCGCTGCGCTTGATGTGGGCGACGCCACAGCGCAGCATCATCACATAGGCGAGCACGAGATAGAGCGCGGCGAAGGCGTCCCAGCCGGCGAGCAGGCGCGTGACGAGGCGCGTCGCACCGGGGATCAACAGCGCAACGGTGATGCCGAGTGCGAGCGAGACGAAGGTGCGCGGCCGGCCCACGACGACGCGGACCGGCATCGGCAGCTTGCGGAAACGAACAAGGCGGTCGTCGAACTCCTTGTTCATTTCACTTCCAGCTAGTTCTTGCGCTCGGCGACGAAGCGCGCCGCGGCACGCAGCACGTCGCCGCGCTCGCCGAACACCGACAATGCGGCATCGGCGCGCGCCAGCAGATCGCGCACGCGCTGCTTGGCGCCATCGATGCCGAGCTGGGTGACGAAGGTGGTCTTGCCCAGCGCGGCGTCCGCGCCGGCCGGCTTGCCGAGCGCGGCGGCGTCGCCCTCGACGTCGAGCAGATCGTCGGCGATCTGGAAGGCCTCGCCGAGCGCTTTGCCGTAATCGTCGAGCGCCTGGTATTCCTTTTGCGAAGCCTGTCCGAGGATCGCGCCGGCGATGCAGCCGAAGCGCAGCAGCGCGCCGGTCTTCATCTGCTGCAGGCGTGCGACGTCGACCGGCTCGCGGTCGCCGAAGCGGCCTTCGCCTGCGAGGTCGAGGATCTGGCCGCCGGCCATGCCGCCGACGCCGGAGGCGCGCGCCAGCGCGCGGGTCAGCAGCAGTCGCACCTGGGCATCTCTGTGGATCGCATCGCGGGTGATGATGTCGAAGGCGATCGTCAGCAGTGCGTCGCCGGCGAGGATTGCGGTGGCATCGTCATAGGCCTTGTGCAGGGTCGGGCGGCCGCGGCGCAGATCGGAATTGTCCATCGCCGGCAGATCGTCGTGGATCAGCGAGTAGCAGTGGATGCATTCGAGCGCAGCGCCGACCAGCAGCGCGGACTCGCGCGGAATGCCGAACACCGCGGCGCTCTCGACCGCGAGGAACGGCCGCAACCGCTTGCCGCCGCCGAGGCTCGAATAGCGCATCGCCTCGATCAGCCGCTTCGGGCGCACGATCTCGTCGTTTTCGGTCACATCCGACAGCAGTTTCGCGAGCAGGGCTTCGGTATCCTCCGCGGTCTGGTCCAGCCGCTTGGAAAACTCTGCAGTACCGGTCGTCATTAAGAATTGCTCCAGATCGATTTTCGGCCGGACAATCGTTGATGGCACCGGCTTCGTCAATTGCTGCCCTCCGACGGATTGCGCCTTAAAAGTGCTGGAAAAACCGTGAATTATCCCGCAGACGTCTGACGGCGCCGGCCGTATCCTGGCGGGCGGGTCGCAAATCCTCTCTGGAGACGCCCTCCCCGGAAACCCCCGTTTTGCGCATCGTCCGAATTTTATTGCTGCTTTTGCTGGCCCTGCTGTTGCTGCCCTATCTGGTGACGCCGTTCTACCGCACCGGTCAGCCAGTTTCGGCCCTGATGGCATGGCGGACCCTGCGCGGGGCCCCGGTGACCCGGCATTGGATCGAGTTCGGCGCCATGTCGCCCTATTTGCCGCGGTCCGTGGTGGCCTCCGAGGACGCCCACTTCTGCAAGCATCACGGGATCGATTGGGGGGCACTGCGCGAGGCGCTCAACGATGCCGAGGACGGCGAGGCGGCGCGCGGCGGCTCCACTATCACTCAGCAGGTGGCCAAGAACCTGTTCCTGTGGCCGGGTCGCAGCGTGATCCGCAAGGGGCTGGAACTGCCGCTGGCGCTCTGGATCGATTTCGTGCTGCCCAAGCAGCGGATCCTGGAAATCTACCTCAATATCGCGGAAATGGGCCCGTCCGGGCAGTTCGGCGTTGAAGCCGGGTCCCAATATGCCTTTGGCCGGTCCGCGGCAGGGCTGTCACCCCGGGAGGCAGCGCTGTTGGCGGCGATCTTGCCGAATCCGGTCAAAAGGAACGCCCGGAGCCCGGGTCCGGGGGTGCGCAGGCTGTCCGGGACCTATATGGCTCGGGCCAACACGGTGACCCACTGCTGGCGCGAAAATCGCGGCCCCTGAGGCCGATTTCGGGCGGATTTTGCGGTCTTCAGCCCTAGCTTTACGCTGGACCTTCCTCTATAAGCGCGGCCTTACCGGCATCGCAGCTGGCGCTTTGAAGCGCTGTGCGCTCGTCCCCATTTCGGACGATGCCTCCGCAACACCCCTAGAGGACACCGTCATGGCCGTTCCCAGAAGAAAAACCTCGCCGTCGCGCCGTGGCATGCGCCGTTCGGCCGATGCGATCAAGACCCCGACCTATGTCGAGGACAAGGACTCCGGCGAGCTGCGCCGTCCCCACCACCTCGACCTGAAGACCGGCATGTACAAGGGCCGCCAGGTCCTGAAGGCCAAGAAAGAGTCCTGATCGGACCTTCGGCTGTCGCGCCGCCGAGTATGATCCGGAAAAGTGTCTAGCGATTTCCGGTCAGATCACGCTCTGGTCAAAACGGCGCTGCGCCCGAATTCGGCCAACGAGTGCGGTCAAGACGGGCGCGTCCGCGGCGAAGCCGATGAGCATCGCCGCATTGCTGGTTCTTCCTGAATAAGGCGCAAGCCCCGATGGTCGGTTTTCCGCTGCTGCTCGTTCCGCTCGCGGTCTACAACATCATCGCTTTCCTGATGCCCGGCGTGTCCTTTACGGACCCGCTGATCAGGCTGACCTTGCTGTCGGGCGAAGTGTGGCAGATCACGCTCGGCGACATGCTGCTCGCGGCCGGCGTGCTGCTGTTGCTGCTCGAGGTCATCAAGGGCGCGCGCCCCGGCGCCAAATATCTCACCGATCATCTGCTGTCGCTGATCGTGTTCGGCGCGGCCGCTGCCGAATTCGTGCTCTGGCCGAAATTCGGCAACTCGACCTATTGCCTGCTCGCGCTGCTGGCGCTGGTCGATTTCATTTCCGGAATTGCGCTGCGCACCCGTCGCCGTGCGGTGATCGCGGCACCCGCGCCGAGCGTCAGCAAGGCGCAGCCCGAGGCGCCGCAGCCCGCGCCGGCCGTGGCACCTGCGCCGCGTGTCGAGCCCGCGCCTGTCGCCACACCGGCGTCTGCTGCGCCGCCGGCGGCCGCGCCCGTTCCTCCGGCGACATCGGTCGCGGAATCCGTGCTGCTCGATCCGTCTGCGCCGAAGCCGACGGTTGCCTCGCCGGATTTACAGCCGGGCGGCCAGCCATCGTCGGACGCCCCGCAGCGCTAGACGGTTCTCGCGGGAGAGGTCATGAGCCAGCAAGCGCCCCTTCCAATCGCCGATCAGACGACCACCCAATCGATCTTCGACTGGCTCGAACGGTTCGCCGCCTGCGTCAGGGCAGTCGACTATGCCGCCGCCCGTCCGTTCTGGCATTCCGACATCATCTCGTTCGGCACCTATCAGGAGCTGATCCACGGCCGCACGCGCTGGACCGAGATGCAATGGGACAATGTCTGGCCCCGCACCGCGGATTTCGCCTTCGATCTCGCGCACACCGAGGTGCTGGTGAGTGCCGATGGCGGCATGGCGACGGTGATCACACCCTGGACCAGCACCGGCTTTCATCCGGACGGCAGCCGTTTCGACCGGCCGGGGCGGGCCACGATCATCCTCGCGCGGCAAGCCGACGGGCGCTGGCTCGGCATTCACTCCCACATGTCGCTGCGCCGCGGCGTGCCGCAGGACAGCCACGGTAACCGGCCGGTCAAGGCCCGCTGATCGCGTGATGATTTGCTAGATGATTTGCCTTGTGCGCCGCGTCACGCTGCGGCGTTCGTCGACATGCGGGCCGTAAGCGCTCTGCGCGTCGGCCAATGACCCACGCCGCAGGCTGCGCGTTTGCGGTTCGTGCGCGGCAGTTGCGATCAGGTGCGCCAAAAATGAAGGGTCGCCGTGGGGCAGCGGAATCTTGGGTGCCCAATGGGTGGTCGCCGCCAGCGGCACCAGAGCCGTGCTGGTCACCCCGGCCACGTCGGTGAACTCGCCGTCCAAGACTTCCAATTGGATTTCCGATTGATCGATATCCAGCATCGCCTGCGACCCGTTGGAGCGTCATAGTTTGGGACGTCACGTCCCTCCGCGACAACCCTCATGGCAAGGGTCATGCCCGCCATCCCCAGTTCGTTCCCGGGCGGTCCAAAACGTGGTTTCCAGATTATTTATCAACTTCTCCTAGCGTTGGATTCGCCGGAACTACTATCTTGAGGGTGTGGAGAATCACCGGGCTCCGTCCCAGATCGAGACATGTTCGATGCCACCTGTCCCGCCAGCTGCCAGCATCCTCGCCTCGCTCGGCCAGGCGACATTCGCCTGGGACCTGGCGACCGACGCGATTGCCTGGAGCGACAATGCGGCGACGGTCTTCCCGGATATCCCTGCCGAGGCGCTCGCCAGCGGTGCCGAGCTCGCCAAGCTGATCGAGCCATCGCGCGGCATTCGCGCGGATGCGCTCGGCCAGTCGGCGCCGGTGCAGAGCGGGGAGGGCGTGCCCTACCGGATCGAATATGGCGTGCGCGCCGTCACCTCGGCGCCGGTGATCTGGATCGAGGAGACCGGCTGCTGGTTTGCCGGCGCTGACGGTAAGCCGGCGCGCGTGCAGGGCGTCGTCCGCGTCAACAATGAACGCCACGCCCGCGACGAGCAGCTCTTGAAACTGTCGCGGCACGATCCGCTGACCAACGAGCTCAACCGCACCCATCTGGTCGCCTCGCTCGCCGAAGCGATCGAGGAGTGCGCGCGCTTCCGCACCTCCTGCGCCTTCATGCTGATCGGCATCGATCATCTGGCGCGGGTCAACGATGCCTTCGGTTTCGATGTCGCCGACGCGGTCATCGCCGAGGTCGCGAAGCGGATCCGCGCGCGGCTGCGCAGCGGCGACATGCTCGGCCGCTTCTCCGGCAACAAGTTCGGCCTGATCCTGCGCAACTGCACCGTCGACGACACCAACGTCGCGGCCGAGCGCTTCCTCGCCGCAGTGCGCGATGAGGTGGTGCCGACCAAGTCTGGCCCGGTGTCGGTGACGGCATCGATCGGCGCCGTCACCATCCCGCGCCACGCGAAATCGGCGGAGGAGGCGGTCAATCGCGCCCAGGAGACGCTGGACGCCGCCAAGAGCCGCCGCGCCGGATCGTTCGCGCTGTGGAAGCCGAATGTCGAGCGCGATGCCCAGCGCCGCGTCAACATCCGCGTCACCGACGAGATCGTCACCGCGCTGAACGAGCGCCGCATCGTGATCGGCTTCGAGCCGGTGGTCGATGCGCGCCTGCGGCAGCCGGCGTTCTACGAGTGCCTGGTCCGCATGGAGCAGGACGACGGCCGCGCGCTGCTGGCGCCCGATATCGTGCCGGTCGCCGAGCGGCTCGGCCTGATCCGGCTGGTCGATCATCGTGTGCTGGAGCTTGCGATCGCCGAGCTCGCCGCAGCGCCGGGCGTGCAGCTCAGCCTCAACATCTCGCCCGACACCACGATGGATCCGGACTGGTGGGCGACCATCGAATCCCTGATGCGCGCGCATCCCGGCGTCGGCGAGCGGTTGATCGTCGAGATCACCGAGACGGTCGCGATCCAGGATATCGACGATGTCCGCGGCTTCGTCACGCGGCTGAAGAATTTCGGCAGCCGGATCGCGATCGACGATTTCGGCGCCGGCTACACCTCGTTCCGCAATCTGCGCAAGCTCGGCGTCGATATTGTGAAAATCGACGGCGCCTTCGTGCAGAACATCGTGCGCTCGGCCGACGATCGCGCCTTCGTGCAGACGCTGATCGATCTCGCGCGCCGCCTCGAGATCAAGACGGTCGCCGAATGGGTGCAGGATGAGGAAGCCGCCGTGATGCTGCGCGAATGGGGCTGCGACTTCATCCAGGGCCGCCTGATCGGCCTCGCCTCGCCGGACCGGCCGTGGAACGTGCCGGCGGAGAAGACCGTGCCGGCTACGGGGTAGGTCGGCCTGCCACTACAAAACCCGCCATCCTGAGGTGCGAGCGGAGCGAGCCTCGAAGGATGCATGGCCCGGCTGGTGGCCGTCGACCCTTCGAGACGCCGCGCAAGGGCGCGGCTCCTCAGGGTGACGGGATTCAGAACTGGACAGCCCAGCGACTCAGACCTACTCGTCCTTCTTCGCCGGCTGCGACATGCGCTCGAGGCGCTCCTGCATGTCCTTCATCTGGCGGCGCAGGTCGTCGATGTTGCCGTCGTCAGGCGCGGGCTCCGGCACCTTCTCGGCCTCAGTGCCGCCGCGCTGCGGCACGAACGGCTTGAACATCGAGAAGGTCTGCTGGAACAGCTCCATGTTGCGGCGGACCTGCTCTTCCAGCGGCGCAAACGGCGTGCCGCTCAGCGCGCCCGCGATCTGCTTGCGGAACTTCTCCTGCTCCTTGGTCAGCGTCTCGATCGACTGTTCGAGATATTTCGGCACCACCATCTGCATGCTGTCGCCATAGAAGCGGATCAGCTGGCGCAGGAAGGTGGTCGGCAGCAGGTTCTGCCCGGCCTTGTTCTCCTGCTCGAAGATGATTTGCGCGAGCACGGAGCGGGTAATGTCGTCGCCGGTCTTGGCGTCATAGACGAGGAAATCCTCGCCCTCCTTCACCATCGCCGCGAGATCCTCGAGCGTCACATAGGTGCTCGTACCGGTATTATAGAGCCGCCGGTTCGCGTATTTCTTGATCGTGGTCGGATGTTCAGATTTTGCCATGGGCTCTCACTTCAACACCGAAGAACCTGGAACCCCGACGGCATCGCCGCAGGGCTAAATGCAACGCATCGCAGCAAAGGTAAGCATTTTCAAAGCCGCTCGGCTACCGTTTTGTGCTTTGCGGTTAATTCCAAAGCATAGGATTTGCTCAGGAATGTGCCAAGGGCGTCATTTTGAGTGCGTCGCGGCGCGATTTGCGCGACAGTTCGATTGACATGGCTCGATGAGCTTTACAGGATGGTCATTAAGAGACAGGCCCGCCAAACTGGCCGCCCGCCGTCGAGAAACCCAGCTACAACCCATAGGAGATGTCCATGTCAGACGATGTCGTCATCGTCAGCGCCGCCCGCACCCCCGTCGGTAGCTTCAACGGCGCCTTCGCCACCACGCCGGCCCACGACCTCGGTGCGATCGCCATCAAGGCGGCGCTGGAGCGTGCCGGCGTCGAGGGTGGCCAGGTCTCCGAAGTCATCATGGGCCAGATCCTCACCGCGGCGCAGGGCCAGAACCCGGCCCGCCAGGCCTCGATCGCGGCCGGCATCCCGGTGGAAAGTCCGGCCTGGGGCGTCAACCAGCTCTGCGGCTCGGGCCTGCGCACGGTGGCGCTGGGCTACCAGGCGCTGCTCAACGGCGATTCCTCGATCGTCGTCGCGGGTGGCCAGGAATCCATGAGCATGGCCCCGCACGCGCAATATCTGCGCGGTGGCGTCAAGATGGGTGACCTCCAGCTGATCGACACCATGATCAAGGACGGCCTGTGGGATGCCTTTAACGGCTACCACATGGGCAACACCGCCGAGAACGTCGCCAAGCAGTACCAGATCACCAGGTCACAGCAGGACGAGTTCGCGGTCGGCTCGCAGAACAAGGCCGAGGCGGCGCAGAAGGCCGGCAAGTTCAAGGACGAGATCGTCCCGGTCACCATCAAGTCCCGCAAGGGCGACATCGTGGTCGACGCCGACGAGTATCCGCGCCACGGCGCCACGCTCGATGCGATGGCCAAGCTGCGCGCCGCATTCGAGAAGGACGGCACCGTGACCGCCGGCAACGCCTCGGGCATCAATGACGGCGCCGCCGCCGTGGTGCTGATGACTGCCAAGGAAGCCGCCAAGCAGGGCAAGAAGGTGCTGGCCCGCATCGTCTCGTGGGGCCAGGCCGGCGTCGATCCCAAGATCATGGGCACCGGTCCGATCCCCGCCTCGCGCGCGGCGCTGAAGAAGGCCGGCTGGAACATCGCCGACCTCGACCTGATCGAGGCCAACGAGGCGTTCGCGGCGCAGGCCTGCGCCGTCAACAAGGATCTCGGCTGGGATCCGGCCAAGGTCAACGTCAACGGCGGCGCGATCGCGATCGGCCATCCGGTCGGCGCATCGGGTGCGCGCGTGCTGGTGACGCTGCTGCACGAGATGCAGAAGCGCGATGCCAAGAAGGGCCTCGCGACGCTGTGCATCGGCGGCGGCATGGGCATCGCTATGTGCGTTGCACGCGACTGAACAAAAGGCAGCGGGGCCGGTTAGGTGATGAAAAGATCATCTGTCAACCGCGGCGCGAGCTGATAAATAAGATGCCCGGCTTTGCGCCGGGCATTTTGTTTCGGGAGCATGATGCGGAAAAGCGTGAAGCGGTTTTCCGAAAAGATCATGCTCAAAAGAGGGGAGCTAAAGCGCGATGACGATTCAGCCTTATCCCATCGCGCTTTGTTGAGTGAGTGCGAAGGCCGGAGTTATCCGGTTATAAAAGACGGCCAAGGAGGAAACGGACATGGCACGTGTTGCATTGGTGACGGGCGGAACGCGCGGTATTGGAGCTGCGATCAGCAAGGCGCTGAAAGCGGCCGGCTACAAGGTAGCGGCAAGCTACGCCGGCAATGACGCCGCGGCGGAGAAGTTCAAGGCGGAGAGCGGGATTCCCGTCTACAAGTGGGACGTCGCGTCGTTCGACGCCTGCGCGGCCGGCGTCAAGCAGGTCGAGGCCGATCTCGGCCCGGTCGACGTGCTCGTCAACAATGCCGGCATCACCAAGGATACTGCGTTCCACAAGATGACCGTCGAGCAGTGGAACGCGGTGATCAACACCAACCTCGGCTCGCTGTTCAACATGACGCGCCAGGTGATCGAGGGCATGCGCGCCCGCAAGTTCGGCCGCGTCATCTCGATCTCCTCGATCAACGGCCAGAAGGGCCAGTTCGGCCAGGTCAACTACTCCGCAGCGAAGGCCGGCGACATCGGCTTCACCAAGGCGCTGGCGCTCGAGAACGCCAAGGGCGGCATCACCGTGAACGTGATCTGCCCGGGCTACATCAACACCGAGATGGTGCAGGCGGTCCCGAAGGACGTGCTCGAGAAGAGCGTGATCCCGCAGATCCCGGTCAACCGGCTCGGCGAGCCGGAAGAGATCGCGCGCGCGGTGGTGTTCCTCGCCGCCGACGACGCCGGCTTCATCACCGGCTCGACGCTGACCGTGAACGGCGGCCAGTATCACGCCTGACGCCTTTACCTTCATTGCCTGCGACAAATGCAGGCGTTTGCGCTAGCGACGAAGCAATCCAGGTTCGGTATGACGCCGCAGGATTGCTTCGCAGCGCTTTTCATCAGCAGGCAGTTGTCGGCGGGCACTCCGAACTGTAATCCGTCATCCCCGCGCAAAGGCGAAGCTTTTGCGCGGGGATGACGGTGATGCAGCGATGTGCTGGCGCCGGCCGGTTGACCCGCAACGATGAGACAATGACGACCCGAACTGCCACCCTTGTCGGACTGACCGCCATCCTGATGTGGTCGCTGCTGTCGGTCATGACGGTTGCGACCGGGGCGATCCCGGCGTTCCAGCTCGCTGCCATGACCTTTGCGATCGGCGCCGCGGTGGCGTTCGCGAGCTTCCTGCTGCGGCCGTCGGCGTTCGTCGCGTTGAGGCAGCCGCTGATCGCCTGGGTGGTCGGCGTCGGCGGGCTGTTCGGCTATCACGCGCTGTATTTCCTGGCGCTGCGCTTCGCGCCGCCGGCCGAGGCCGGCCTGCTCAATTATCTCTGGCCGCTGCTGATCGTGCTGTTCTCCTCGCTGCTGCCGGGCGAGCGGCTGGCGATCCATCACGTCATCGGCGCGCTGCTCGGCCTCGCCGGCACCGTGCTGCTGTTCGCCGGCAACACCGGCGCCTTCACCCGCGAACAGATTCCGGGCTTCGCGGCGGCTTTCGTCGCGGCGTTCGTCTGGGCCGCCTATTCGGTTATGTCGCGCCGGCTCAAGGCGGTGCCGACCGATGCCGTGGCGGGCTTCTGCCTCGCGACCGCGGTGCTCGCGGCGCTGATGCACATGATGGTGGAGACCACGATGTGGCCCGCGACGCCGCTGCAATGGCTCGCGGTTGTGGCGCTCGGCATCGGTCCGGTGGGGGCTGCGTTCTTCGCCTGGGACATCGGCATGAAGCGCGGCGACATCCGCGTGCTCGGCGCCGCCTCCTACGCTACGCCGCTGCTCTCGACCGCGTTCCTGATCCTGGCGGGCTTTGCCAAGCCCAGCGCCAACATCGCCATTGCCGCGATCCTGATTGCTGGCGGTGGGCTGATTGCGGCGAAGGACATGGTGTGGAAGCGCTGAGGGTTATCAACTCGTCATTCCGGGATGCGCCACTTGGCGCAGGCCCGGAATCCATTTCACCGCTTGCACTTGCGGCCCAATGGATTCCGGGCTCGCGCTCCGCGCGCCCCGGAATGACGAACTAAGTCGGCTCCCAGCCTTTCGGCGCCAGCTCGAACGTCGCGAATTCGAATCCCGGCGCGACGGTGCAGCCGACCAGCGTCCAGTCGCCATTGCTTTCCGCGGCCTGCCAGGCGTCCGCCGGCACGATTGCTTGCGGCTGCTCGCCGCCGATGACGTCAGGCCCGAGCGCGATCGCATGCTGCGGCTCGCCGTCGCGCGCGATCCGCAGCGTCAGCGGCGCGCCGGCGTAATAGTGCCACGTCTCGACGGCGTCGATACGGTGCCAGTGCGAGCGCTCGCCCCGCGCCAGCAGGAAGTAGATCGCGGTCGAATGCGCGCGGCCACCGGCATCGCAGCGTTGGTCGCGAAACGTCTCGCGATAATGCCCGCCTTCGGGATGCGGCTTCAGGTCGAGCCGCGCGATGATGTCGGCAGCGGAGAGCTGGGACATCAGGATTTGTTCTTGCGCTCGCGGAGCTCGCCGAACACCTGCGCGGGGTCGGCGCCCTTCATGTGCAGCTTCGCCGCAACCGAAGGCTCGTCGGCGCGCAGGAACACGTTGGCCTTCTTCTCGTCGCCGAGCAGCACGGGAATCGTCGGCTTGTTCTCGGCACGCAGCTTTGTCACCTCCGCCGCGCGCGCCTGCAAATGCGGATTGTCAGCCTCGATGGTGAGCGCGAACTTCACATTCGCCGCGGTGTATTCATGGCCGCAATAGAGTCGGAAATCGTCCGGCAGCGAACGCAGCTTCAGAAGCGAATCCCACATCATCGGATAGCTGCCCTCGAACACCCTGCCGCAGCCGATCGAGAACAGCGTGTCGGCGGCGAACACCGCCTTCTCGCCGTCGAACACGTAGGAGATATGATCGAGCGTATGGCCGGGGGTTTCCACCACGCGGGCCAGGAGGCTGCCGACCTTGATGACGTCGGCATTGGCGGCGCGCAGATCGACATTGGCGATCTTGGCCGAGTGGTCGTGCGGGGCGACGACGCGGCAGCCATATTTCTGCTTCAGCTCGGCGACGCCGCCGACATGGTCGCCATGGTGATGGGTGATCAGGATGTCGGTCAGCGTCCAGCCTTCGCGCTCCAGCGCCTTGATGATCGGGCCGGCCTCCGGCGCGTCGATCGACGCCGTTGCCTTGGTCGTGGGATCGTGGATCAGGTAGCCGAAATTGTCGGTGAGGCAGCTGAAGGTACGAATCTCGGCGGTCATGATATCTCCACGAACAAACGGGACGGACATTCAGAGCATGATCGTCTGGGAAAAACCGGTCGCAACTTTCCCGGGTCATGCTCTTAACGCGCCCAATATAGGTGTGAAATATGGCGTTAACGCTCCGGCGGCAACGCAATTTTCCGCGCAGCCGGCTCACTGCCGGCATGTTAGGCTGGCAACCATGGACGTCATCGACCTCCGCGACTTCTATTCGCAGCGCCTCGGCATCGTGGCGCGGCAGCTGATCAACCGCGGCATCCGCGCACGGTGGCCGAACGCGGACGGCCAGCGTGTGCTCGGGCTGGGCTATCCGACGCCCTACCTCGGCCTGTTCCGCGAGACCTGCGAGCGCTGCATTGCCTTCATGCCGGCGGCCCAGGGCGTGCTGAAGTGGCCGACCGGCCGGCCGGCGCTGGCGACCCTGATCGACGAATTCTCGATGCCGCTGCCGGATGCCGCGGTCGACCGCGTGCTGCTGGTGCACGCGCTGGAGATGTCCGACGATCCCGAGCGGCTGCTGCGCGAGGTGTGGCGGGTGCTGTCACCGTCGGGCCGGCTGATCGCGATCATCCCGAACCGGCGCGGCGTCTGGACCCGCACCGATGCCACGCCGTTCGGCCATGGCCGGCCCTATTCGCGGGCGCAGATCACCCAGCTGTTACGGCAGACCTGGTTCACGCCGGCGTCATGGGGCGAGGCGCTGTTCATGCCGCCGGTGCAGGGCAGCTGGTTCCTGCGCTCGGCGATGGCGTGGGAGCGCGTCGGCGCCGCGCTGTCGATGCCGTTCGCGGGCGTGCATATCGTGGAGGCCAGCAAGCAGGTCTATCGCGCGATTCCCGCGCGCCGCGAACGCACCCAGCTGATCCCGTCATTGCGTCCGGTGCTGGTGCCGTCCTCGACGGCAACGCGCAAATCGAGTCACTCGGAGTAGTAGGGCGCACCCGCCCCTGGAGGGGAGGGTGGCCGCATACGTACCTGCGTTACTCGTTGCCCGGATTGAAGTCGTCGCCGCTCGGCGCGGGCTGCGCCGCCATGTCGGGACGCGGGCTGTGCGGACGGCGGCGGCGGCGCGGGAAGCGCTCGCTGCGTTCGCCGCGCTCTGCGCCGCCATTGTTGCCTTCATAGGCCCCGCCATTGACCTGCGGCTGCGCGCCGCCGGTGATGAACGAGGGCAAGCGATCGACGCCGCCGGCATCCGCCATTGCGGGCTGCGGCTGGTTCTGCGGTTGCGGCTGGTATTGCGGCTGCGGACGATGCTCACGCTCACGATGTTCGCGCGGTTGATGCTCACGCGGCTGCTGGTCCCGCTCGCGATGTTCGCGCGGCTGCTGCTGATCGCGCTGGTACGGCTGCTGGCCGTTCTCGCGCAGGAAGGGTTGCTGCTGCTGCGGCACGAAGCCCGGCTCCTGGCCGAAGCTCGAATAGCCGTCGTCGTCGCCGTCTTCGGTTACGACCGGCTCGGCGTCGGGACGCGGCTGCTGCTGATTCTGCCGGAACTGCTCCTGCGCAGCCGCGATGATCCGGTAGTAGTGCTCGGCGTGCTGATAGTAGTTCTCGGCCGCCACCGGATCGCCGGAGGAGCGTGCATCACGCGCGAGCTGGACGTATTTCTCGGCGACGTGGGAGGCGGTGCCGCGGATCTTGATGTCGGGTCCGTTCGATTCGTACACCCGTGTCAGGGGATTCTGGCCGCGCCGGTTATTGTTGTTGTTATTGTTATTATTGTTCCGGTTGCGCATCCGCTTGTTGTTCTGACCGTTTCTCATCTGTCGCCTTTTATTCCAGCCCTGAAGTGATTGCAGTCCGTCATGTTCGATCCGTCACATTCGATTCGGCGCGCGCCTAGGCACACGGAATCGCAATACCGTTCGAAGTGGCATCGATATCGCCGACCATCTCGTTCAGCAAAGTCGCGTGCAGCAAAGACGCGTTCCCCAACCGCCGGCAATGCCCGCCAGCGACCAAATCATACCGCCCGTTGAGACAGGCCCAGTTCTCGTGCGTAAGTCTTCAAGCGCAATAACAGGCTTTCGTTCGCTTGGCGGTCAGAGCAGCACAGCTTCGGCTATTGCGCTCAATAGACCTGCGTTCCTGGAACCTTTCGATCGGCGGGCTCTGCTGAACCCTGGTCATCACCCGTAACGATTACGGGGCCAGCACCGATGTTGTGCCCGGAACGTAGTCGTTCCCGGGGGATAATCCAAGAGGTTTTTTTGCGTTCCAATAGGACTTTATCGGGGCGGCCGGCGGGCCGAAACGGCCCTCGGAATGCCCCCGAGGTCGGCCCTCGGCGGGCCTGTTGGGGATAACCCGGACGCCGTCATCAGCGCTTCAACGTCGCCGCTTTGGCCCTGTCCAATTTCCACAACCAGAAATCCGCCCGAGGCCAGAAGACCCGTAGATTGCGAAATCAGCGCGCGATAGGCGTCGAGCCCGTCGGGACCGCCGTCGAGCGCCGCGCGCGGGTCGTGCGCGCGCACCTCGATGTCGAGACCGGCGATGTCGGCCGAGGGAATATAGGGCGGGTTGGACACGATCAGGTCGAACGTGCCGGTCAGGGCGCTGGCATAGTCGCATGCGATCCATGTCGTGCGCGCGCCGAGTCCGAGCTCGGCGGCATTCCGGCTCGCCGTCTGCAATGCCTCGGCCGAGATGTCGGTGGCGTAGCCATGCGCGTTCGGCAGTTCCGAGAGCAGCGCCAGCAGGATCGCGCCGGAACCGGTGCCGAGATCGGCGATCCGCAAGGTGCGATCCTCCGCGCCGTCGCCGCGCAGCAGCTCGAGCGCGCGCTCGACCACGGTCTCGGTGTCGGCGCGCGGCACCAGCGTCGCGGCGGAAAGGAGCAGCGGCAGCCCCCAAAACTCCTTGACGCCGAGAATGCGTGCGACCGGTTCGCCGGCGAGGCGGCGTCGTGCGAGGGCCTCGACACGATCCGCTTCGTCAGAGGTCAGGGTGCGCTTGGCGCCGGTGATCATGCCGGTCAGGTCTAGGCCGAGCGCGGCGCCGATCAGCAGCCGTGCATCGAGCTCGGCCGAGTCGTTGCCGGCGGCCGTGAGGCGCGTGGCGAGCGCGCGACGGGCACCCTCGACGGTCGGGTTGGCGTTTTCAGCTGACGGGCTCATCGCGCGTTGTTAGCCGATGGTCGATGCGGCGTCGATATCGCTTGCGCGGCGCGTGGCCGGCGCGCACGGTCGAAGCCTCAACCGACCGATCCGGAACGCGCGACCATGACGGGCTACGACGACCAGAACATCTTCGCCAAAATCCTGCGCGGCGAGATCCCGAGCTTCAAGATCCATGAGACCGACCGGACCCTTGCCTTTCTCGACATCATGCCGCGTTCGCCGGGGCATACGCTGGTGATTCCGAAGGCGCCGGCGCGCGGCATCCTCGACATCGCGGAGGATGACCTTGCCGCGGTGGTGCGGTCGGCCAGGCGCATCGCCATCGCCGCGATGAAGGCATTCTCCGCCGACGGCATCATCATCCAGCAGTTCAGCGAGCCCGCCAGCGGGCAGGTGGTGTTTCACCTGCACATGCATGTGATGCCGGTGAAGGCCGGCGTCGCGCTGCTGCCCGCGCAGACCGTCAAGGCGGAGATGGATGTGCTCGCCGATCATGCCAAACGCATGATCGCGGCGCTCGCGGACTGAGTTGTTGGGCTACACCCCGAGGTAGCGTTGCAGGACGTCAGGCTGCGCCTTGATCTCCTGCGCCGGCCCTTCATGGACGATGTGCCCATTGTTGATGATGTAGATGCGCTGCGCCAGCGCCAGCGTCGCGGCGAGGTTCTGCTCCACCAGCACGATGGTCTGTCCGGCCTCGGCGAGATCGCGGCAGGCCTTCATCAGGTCGCGCACAATCACCGGCGCCAGTCCCTCGAACGGCTCGTCGAGCAAGATGATCTTGGGATCGCGCACCAGGGCGCGCGCGATCGCCAGCATCTGCTGCTCGCCGCCCGACAGATCGGTGCCGCGATTGCTGCGCCGCTCGCGGAGCCGCGGAAACATCTCGTAGATGCGATCGAGCGGCCAGCGCCGCGAGGCGGTCAGGCCGGCGATCATGAGGTTCTCCTCGACGCTCAAGCTGCCGAAGATGCGGCGCTCCTCATGGACCAGCTGCATGCCGGCCTGTGCGATCTTGTGGCTCTTCTTGCCGGCGATATCGACGCCGTCGAACCTCACGGAGCCGCGGCGCGGGGTGACCACGCCCATCAGGCTCTTCAGCGTCGTGCTCTTGCCGGCGCCGTTGCGACCGAGCAGCGCCACCACCTCGTTGCGTTCGACGCGCATTGAGACGTCGAACAGGATGTGGGAATCCCCATAATAGCTGTTCAGTCCGTTGACTTCGAGCAGGCTCATGCGGCGAGCTCTCCATGCACGCCGCCAAGATAGGCTTCCTGGACGGTCGAATTGTTCTTGATCTCCTCCGGCGTTCCCTCGACCAGCACGCGGCCTTCCTGCAGCACGGTGACGCGCTCGGCGAGTTCGAACAACGCATCCATGTCGTGATCGATGATGATCATGGTGCGGCCCTGGCTGATCGACTTCAGGAGCTTCACGGTCTCGACGCGCTCGCGCGGGCTCATGCCGGCCAGCGGCTCGTCGAGCAGCAACAGGCTCGGCGAGGTCGCTAGCGCCAGTCCGATCTCGAGCCGCCGCTTCTCGCCATAAGCGAGCTCGGAGACCGGCGTATCCGGCCGCGCGGCGAGATCGACCAGCTCGAGCGTGTGCTGCACGCGCTCGGACAGGCCGGGAATGCTGTCGATGCTGCGGAACAGGTCGAGCTTGAACTTGCCGCGCAGCCCCGACAGCGCCGCGATCACCAGGTTCTCGCGCACGGTCAGTCCGGCGAACAGCTGATTGACCTGGTAGCTCTTGGTCAGCCCGAGCTGGCAGACGTCGGTGACGTTCATGCCGGTGATGTCGCGGCCGTCAAACAGGATGGTGCCCGAGGTCGGGTGAACCTCGCAGGTCAGCATCTTGAAGAAGGTCGACTTGCCGGCGCCGTTCGGGCCGATGATGCCGCGCAGTTCGCCGTGATTGACGGTAAAATCGATGTCGCTGTTGGCGAGCAGGCCGCCATAGCGCTTGGTCAGGCCTCTGGCCTGGAGGATCGGTCCGGACGGACTGCCCTCGGGGCGAGGCCGCACAGGCGCCGGGGCGACGGCCGCTGCGATGGCGGCGTGCGGCGCGGTTGCGACGGCGACTGCCTCCGGCTCGCTCTCCTCCGGCTCGCGGGCGTCGCGCTGTCCGGTGAGCAGGTCACAGAGATCGGCGAGGCCGCCGATGATGCCGCGGCGCAGGAAGCACACCAGCAGCACGAACACGACGCCGAGCACCAGCTTCCAGGCCGCGCCGAGCCCGAGCGCCGCTTGCAGGAAGTCCTGCAGCGACAGCCACACCGCGGCGCCGACCAGCGGTCCGAACAACGTGCCGCGGCCGCCGATCGCGGTCTGCATGACGAGCTGCCCCGAGGTGTCGAAGGTGAAGGCGTCGGGCGGCATGAAGGCCTGCAGGACGCCCAGGAGGCCGCCGGCAAAGCCGGCATAGGCGGCGGCGATCACGAAGGCGGTCAGCTTGTAGCCGTGGATGTTGTGGCCGACCGCTGTCGCCCGCAGCGGATTGTCCCGGATGGCGCTGAACACGGCGCCGACCGGCGAGCGCACGATGCGCAGCGCGATCACGACGCCGATGAAGTAGCACAGCGCCAGGAACTGATAGAGCGACCAGCCGGTGGTGAAGTGCAGCGTGGTGAAGCCGAGATTGAAGCTCGGGGTCGGCACGCCCGGCAGCCCGTTCTCGCCGCCGGTGAAGTCCGACAGCGGATTGAACTCGACGAAGAAGAATACCTCGGCGATCGCGACCGTGATCATGGCGAAGTAGATGCCGGTGCGGCGCAGCGCGATCAGGCCGATCAGGTAGCCGGTGGCGGCAGCCGCGATCATGCCGATGACGAGCGCGAGCACGACGTAGGGGAAGCCGGCGCGGGTCAACAGATAGGCGGCGACGAAGCCGCCGGTGCCGTAAAAGGCCGACTGGCCGAACGACAGCAGGCCGGTGAAGCCGAACAGGATATCGAAGCCGAGGCCGAACAGGCCCCAGACCAGGATCCGGTTCACCGTGTTGGGTGCAAAGCCGAACCACGGCAGCACGAAGGGCGCGACGATCAGGCCGGCGGCGGTCAGGAATTCGATCAGGTACGGGCGCTGTTTCAGCATCTAGATATCCGTCGTCATTCGCGGCCCTGCGTGCCGAGCAGGCCGTGTGGTCGAAGCACGAGCACGAGCGTCATCGCCGCGAACAGCATGACGTAGGCATAACCGGGGTTGAACATCGAGGTGATGCTGATGATCTCGCCGGCGATCAATCCGCCGAGGATGGCGCCGGGGAACGAGCCGACGCCGCCGATCACCACCACCACGAAGGTCTCGACCAGGATGTCGTCACCGACACCCGGCGTCAGCGACACCACAGGGGCGTTGATGATGCCGGCAAAGCCCGCGGCCATTGCGCCGATGCCGAACACGATCATGAAGACGCGGTAGACGTTGATGCCGAGCGAATCGACCATCACCGAATCCTCGATGCCGGCGCGCACGATCATGCCGAGCCGGGTGCGATACAAGATCAGGAACAACCCGCCGAGCGCGGCCGCGACGATGCCGACTACGGCGAGCCGGTAGGTCGGGTAGAACAGGAAGCCGAGCGAGGTGATGCCCTGCAGCAGCGCCGGCGGCGGCACCACCTGCGATTGGCTGGTGAAGATCAACCGCACGATCTCGACGAAGCAGATGCCGAGGCCGAAGGTCACCAGCAGCTGGTCCTCATGCGGGCGATGGTAGAAATGTCGGATGATGATCCGCTCCATCGCAACGCCAAGCGCCATCACGAACAGCGATCCGGCGATGACGGCCAGAATGAACGAGCCGGTGTAGGAGTAGGCCACATATCCGGCGTAGCCGCCGATCATGAACATGGCGCCGTGGGCGAGGTTGAGCACCCCGAGCGTGCCATAGATGATCGTCAGCCCGGAGCTGATCAGCGCGAGCAGCGCGCCGAGCGCCAGCCCGTTGAAAAGTTGCGAGACGAAGTTTGGCCAGTTGATCATGGCGTGCGTTCAGTCGGCCCGGTCAATGGAGGATGCGTTCTGACACAAGGCGGCGCCGTGGGTCGGGTCGCCCCGCCCACGGCGCCGAGTCGTCTCACGTCAATTAGGTGTAGTCGCCGAGATGGCAGCCGAACGCGTCCGGCTTCTGCATCAGACCGTCGCCGGGGACGATCTCGACCACCTCGTAATAGTCCTCCTTGTTCTTCATCTCCTTTTCCATCTTGCCGCGGACGATGATGACGGGGCGGACGCACTGGTGATCCTCTGGGCGATAATGCACGTCGCCGACCAGCGACGGGATGGTTTCGCCCTTCTCGTAGGCCTTGATGACGTCGGGCGGAAAGAAGCTGCCGGCCTCCTCGACCATCCGGGCCCAGTGCGCGAAGCTGACATAGGCGTTCTCGGCGCCCCACTCCGGCTTGTAGCCGTACTTCTTCTCGAAGGTCTCGTTGAACATCTTGGCCAGCGGATACTTGTCCTCGATGGTCCACCAATAATCGGTCGCGGCATAGACGCCCTGCATCAGGCCGCCGGTCTCGCGCGCGATGAACGGCACCTGGTAGGGCACCACGAGCTTCATCTTATCGAGCACGCCGAACTGCTTGGCCTGCTGCGTCGACAGCACGGCGTCGTGGCCCCAGTTGACGTTGATCAGCACGTCGGCGCCGGAATTCGCGACGTTGAGCAGGTAGGACGAATAGTCAGGCGCGCCGAGCGGCGACACCTGATTGGTGACCGTCGTCCAGCCCGCCTGGGCGAGGAAGTCCTGCATCGACTTGGTGACGGTGTGGCCGTAGGTGTAGTCGGGCGTCAGGTAGGCGGCCTTCTTGTTCTTGCCGAACTGCTTGATCAGCACAGGCGCGATTGCGGCAGCCGCGGTCTGGCCGAAGAAGTTCTGGCGGAAACCGTAACGCACGCAATCCTTGCCGGTGGTGTCGTTCGATCCGGAGATGCCGCAGACGAAGATCACCTTCTCGCGCTGCGCCAGCTTGTTCAGCGCGACCGCGACCGCGCTCGAGGTGCCGCCGGTGATCATGACAGCCTTGTTCTCGGTGATGAAGCGCTGCTGCGCCTGCACCGCCTCGTTCGGCTTCGCCGCGGAATCCGCGACACCGAACTTCAGCTCCTTGCCGAGCACGCCCTTGCTGGTCTTCGGCGAGATCTTCTTGATCAGATCGTGGCCGCTGTTGATGTGCTCGATCGCGAGCTGATAGCCCTTGAGTTCATCCTCACCCTGAACCGCATAGGTGCCGGTGCGCGGCACCGAGATGCCGATGAAGACCGAGGAGCCGGACGTGCCGCCGGGATAGGTGCCGATCGCCGGCTTGTCTTCGGCGAATGCGCGCGATGCGATCGATGCCGGCAGCATGGTGCCGCCGATCAGGCCTGCACCGGCCTGCAACAGGGTGCGACGCGAGACGTTCGATGCTCTGCCCGGCCATAAATCCTTGGTGCTCATCGCTCGATATCCTCCAATTATATTGATTGTTGGCGCGCACGATCATTCGTCGCCGGATCGGGGCGATCGGCTGCGGGATGCGCCGGCTGCGATGGAGCAGCCTGTCACAGCTACAATTCCCCACCGGCATATTTAGTCAATGTCACCTTTCGTCGAATCATATCGATCTACGATAGAATTAATATCGGTTCACGACGTATCGAGGGTTTACCGCCCGGGTGCCGGTCCTGTAAGTGAGGGAGCGATGATCGAACAGCCTTCAAATCGCACCGCAAATGCCGCCGAGCACGCCGCGACCGAGGACGGCAGCGCCGAGCCATCGGGCGGCCTGAGCATCCGTGCGCTCAACGTGCTGAAGGAACTGTCACTCGAGCTGCTCGACGAAGTGCCGCCGAAGCTGGGCTGGACGCCGCCGGACGATCTGCTGCGGCTGCTCACTGCGCGCCATCTTGCGACCGCGCGAAATTGCGGGCGGCAAACCATGCGTGAGATCATCGATTGGGCCGCGACGCGCGGGATCTCGATCCCGTCGCCGCATCACACCGGCAAATCGTTGTCGGAGGTCTGGGGCGGTCTGGTCGAGCGTGCCTCGGCCGGGCATCTCACCAAGAGCGAGATCACCGAGGCGCTGGAGAAGTCGATCCGCCGCAGGAGCCCGCGGATCCCGGTCGCGTTCCAGATCGTCCTGTTGAAGATATTGAGCTCGAGCTACGATCACTGGCCGCAGCCGTGATCTCGCCTCGCCGGGCCACTCGTCCGTCAAACCGCTGAAAACATGAGTGCAAAGAGCGCCGGCAGGATGGTCCGCCGGGCTCGGGCTTGCTAGCGTCGCGTGGCTCCTGCCGATTGGCAGAGCGAGCCAGCAATGGGACGGCGGAATGCCTCAAGCAAAGCAGCGACGAACGCAAGCCGCGACGGTCGATTACGCGGCGCTGGCCCGGTTCCGCTACCAGCTGCGCAGCTTTCTCGCGTTCAGCGAAGAGGCGGCCCAGCAGGCCGGGCTAACCCCGCAGCAGCACCAGGCGCTGCTCGCCATCAAGGGGTTCTCCGGAACCGAGCCGACCACGGTCGGCGATCTCGCGCGCTATTTGCTGATCCGCCACCACACCGCGGTCGAGCTGGTCAACCGGATGGTGAAGCTCGGGCTGCTCACGCGCACCGTCGATGCCGCTGATGGCCGGCGTGTCCAGGTGACGTTGACGGCGCAGGGCGAGCGCAAGCTGCAGGCGCTGTCGAAGATTCATCTTGAGGAACTGACCACGGCGGGCCCCGCGCTCGGCAAGATCCTGCGCCATTTCAGGCAGTCGCAGAAACGCTGATCCTCAGGCCGCGGCGCCCTGGGCGGCGAGCTGCGCGGCCTGGTGCTCGGTGGTCAGCGGCATCGATCAGTTCGCTTAAGCTTTCGCCGGCGATCACCTGCGGCAGCTTATAGAGCGTCAGGTTGATGCGGTGGTCGGTGACGCGCCCTTGCGGGAAATTATAGGTGCGGATGCGCTCGGAGCGATCGCCGGAGCCGACCTTCTCCTTGCGGTCGGCGGAGCGCGCGGCTTCGACGCGCTGGCGCTCGGCGTCGTAGATGCGCGAGCGCAGGATGTTCATCGCCGACGCCCGGTTTTTGTGCTGCGAGCGGCTGTCCTGCATCATCACCACGATGCCGGTCGGCAGATGGGTGATGCGGATCGCGGACTCCGTCTTGTTGACGTGCTGACCGCCGGCGCCGCCGGCGCGCATGGTCTCGATCCTCAAGTCGGTGTCCTTGATGTCGACGTCGACGTCCTCGACCTCGGGCAGCACCGCGACGGTGGCGGCCGAGGTGTGGATGCGGCCCTGGGTTTCGGTGTCGGGCACGCGCTGCACGCGGTGCACGCCGGATTCGAATTTCAGCTTGGCGAACGCGCCGCGGCCCTGCACCTCGGCGATGATTTCCTTGAAGCCGCCGACGGTGCCTTCGCTGGCCGAGATCACCTCGACCTTCCAGCCCTGCAAGGCGGCGAAGCGCTCATACATCCGGAACAGGTCGCCGGCAAACAGCGAGGCCTCGTCGCCGCCGGTGCCGGCGCGGATTTCCAGCACCACGTTGCGGTCGTCCATCGCGTCCTTCGGCAACAGCGCGACGCGGATCTTCTGCTCGAGATCGCCGATCCGCGCCTGCAGCGTCTGAAGCTCAGCCTCCGCCATGCTGCGCATCTCGGGATCGGTACCGGCATCCGCCAGCATCGCCTCGGTGTCGCTGAGTTCGCTGCGGGCCGACCGATACGTCTTCACGGCGTCGATCAGCGGATTGAGCTCGGCGAGCTCGCGCGTGATCGCAACATAGCGGTCGGACTTGACCTCGCCGAGCAGCTCGGCCTCGAGCGAGGCGTGATGGGCGAGCAGGACGTCGAGTTTGGCTTCGGGTAGCATGGCGGTATCTCGAATTGCAGGAGGCGCGACGGGCGGCGGAAGCGACGACAGCGTCGCTACAAGGCCAGCCCCTCGGTTTCCGCAAACTTGGTCAGCGCCTCGCGGATCGACACGCTGCCGACCGGGGCGTCCAGCAGCGGATTGATCATCGCCTCGGCCTTCTTGGCGTCGAGGTCGAGGATCAACGCCTTCACCGGGCCGTGCGCCGTCGCCGACAGCGACAGCGAGCGATAGCCGAGCGCAATCAGCGCCAGCGCGCCGATCGGCTTCGAGGCCATCTCGCCGCACAGCGAGGCGACCTTCTTCGCGGTCCTGGCCTTGCGCACGATGTCGCGCAGCGCGCGCAGGATCGGCGCCGACAGGATGTCGAACCGCTCCGAGACCTTGGCATTGCCGCGGTCGACCGCGAACAGGAATTGGAACAGGTCGTTGGAGCCGACCGAGACGAAGTCGACCTTCTTCAGCAGTTCGTCGAGCTGGTAGAGCAGCGCCGGCACCTCGACCATGGTGCCGATGTCGATTCGCTCGGGCAGCGAATGGCCGTGCTGGCGCAGATAGGTCAGCTCACGCTCGACGATCGCCTTGGCCTGGTCGAACTCGGCGATGTCGGAGATCATCGGGAACATGATCTTCAGCGCGCGGCCGCCGCCGGCGCGCAGCAGCGCGCGGATCTGGCCGCGCAGCAGGCCGGGGCGATCGAGGCCGAGCCGGATCGCGCGCCAGCCGAGCGCCGGATTTTCCTCGACCACGGTCTCCATATAGGGCAGCGCCTTGTCTCCGCCGATATCGAGCGTGCGGAAGGTGACGGGCTTTGCGCCCGCGGCGTCGAGCACGGTGCGGTACAGCGCGAGCTGGTCGCTCGAGCGCGGCAGGCTCGGGCTCACCATGAACTGCAATTCAGTCCGGAACAGGCCGATGCCGGCGCTGCCGGTGTCCTCGATATGCGGCAGGTCGATGGTCAGGCCGGCATTGATCAGGAGCTCGATCGGCTGGCCGTCTTTGGTCACGCAGGGCTTGTCGCGCAGCGCCGAATATTGTGCCTGCCGCCGCGCCCGGAACCGGACCCGCTCGGCATAGGCCGATTCGATCTCGGTGGAGGGGCGGACATAGATCTCGCCGGAAATGCCGTCGACGATGATGGCATCGCCGGGATCGGCGATGCCGGGCGCATTCGGCACTTCGCCGACCGCGGGAATGCCGAGCGCGCGCGCCACGATCGAGACGTGGGAATTCGCAGTGCCTTCCTCCAGCACCAGGCCGCGCAGCCGCTTGCGGTCATAGTCGAGCAGCGCCGCCGGGCCCATCGCGCGGGCGATCAGGATGGCATTGTCGGGCAGTTGCTCGCGCGACGGCGCATGGTCCTGGCCGACCAGTTGCCGCATCAGGCGATGGCCGAGATCCTCGAGGTCGTGCAGGCGGTCGCGCAGATAAGGGTCGGTCGATCGCAGCATGCGGGCGCGGGTGTCGGACTGCACGCGCTCGACCGCGGCCTCAGCGGTCAGGCCGGTGGCGACCGCCTCATGCAGCTTGTGCGACCAGCCCTGGTCGTTGGCGAACATGCGGTAGGCTTCCAGCACCTCGCGGTGCTCGCCGCCGTCGGCGACGTCGCCGCGCTCCAGCATGCGGTCGAGATCGGCACGCAGGTTGGCCAGCGCGGTGTCGAGGCGCTTGACCTCCTTCGGCAGGTCCTCGGCGATGTAGTTGGTGATGACGACGCGCGGCTCGTGCAGCACGACATGGCCGAGCGCGATGCCGTCGGACAGCACCGCGCCGGTCTTGTGCAGCGAGTGCCGTGCGGCGGGCTCGGCGCCGGGCTGCGCCAGCGCGGCAAGCTCGCCGGAGGCGATCATCTCCGCCAGCACCATGGCGGTGGTCTGTAGCGCCTCGACCTCTTCCTCGACATAGGTGCGCTTGGCGCGGTTCTGCACCACCAGCACGCCGAGCGTATTGCCGGCGCGCAGGATCGGCACGCCGAGGAACGAGTGGTAGATCTCTTCGCCGGTCTCCGGGCGGTAGGCGAAGGCCGGATGGCTTTGCGCGTCGGACAGATTGAGCGGCGTCGCCTCGCTGGCGACGAGGCCGACCAGGCCTTCATGCGCGCTCAGCACGGTGCGGTGGACGGCGTCGCGGTTCAGACCTTCGGTGGCGTAGAGCTCGAGCGTGTTGTCGACGCGCAGCACGTAGCAGGAGCAGACCTCGGCCACCATGTTGGCCGCGATCAGCACCACGATCTTGTCGAGGCGCTCCTGGGCGGAGACTTGCTCCGCCATGGTTTCGCGGAGCCGTCTCAACAGGATGCGTGGGCCTCCCGACGCGCTCCGCATATGCTTCAGTCCCTCCCCACGAGGCCGGCGCACCTGGCCGGCCGGCCGCTGGCGCAAAACTCGTCAAAAACAACAATTTTAGTCATTCGGTGTCGCCGCTCGCGCCAGTTCCCGCCGATTCGGGATCGCTCAAACTGTGCCACAGTTTGCGACAGCCTACCTGACTGGCCGTATAGCCAATCGAGGCTGGCTTTGCCAAGCAAAACGCCTGCCAGTAGCAAATAACGTCTGCGTCAGCCCTATGCTGCGCCCGCTAAGAGAAATTCTAACTCCGGGGCGGGTGGAGGCCGGACATCCCGTGCTCGCTCCCCGTCATTCCATGGCGCGCCCCTTGGCGCGAGCCCGGAATCCATTGGGCCGCAATCCGGGTGGTGGAATGGAGTCCGGGCTCGACGCTTCGCGCCGCCCCGGAATGACAGCGGAGGGTGTCCCGCCTGCCTGTCGGCCCTACGCCTGATCCAGCCCGTACAGCGTGTGCAGCGTGCGCACCGCCAGTTCGGTGTAGGCGGCGTCGATCAGCACCGAGAACTTGATCTCGGACGTGGTGATGGCGCGGATGTTGATGTTGCGGTCGGCCAGCGCCTTGAACGCCTTCGCCGCGACGCCGGCATGGCTGCGCATGCCGCTGCCGATCACCGAGACCTTGGCGACGTCGGTCTCGGTGTCGAGCCGGGCGAAGCCGATCTTGGCCTTGGCGGCGGTAATGGTGTCCTTGGCGCGGTTGTAGTCGGTTGCCGGCACGGTGAAGGTGAGGTCGGTGGTCTTGCCGTCCTCCGACACGTTCTGCACGATCATGTCGACATTGATGTTGGCATCCGCGAGCGGCCCGAAGATCGCCGCGGCGACGCCCGGTTTGTCCTCGATCTGGCGCACGGAAATCTGGGCTTCGTCCTTGGAGAAGGCGATGCCGGTGACGACGTGCATTTCCATGATTTCCTCCTCGCTGCAAATCAGCGTGCCCGGCGGCTGGTTGGCGTGCGGGTCGATATCCTCTGGCTTGTCGAAGCTGGAGCGCACGAAGATCGGCATGTTGTGCACCATGCCGAGTTCCACCGAGCGAACCTGCAGCACCTTGGCGCCCTGCGAGGCCAGCTCCAGCATGTCCTCGAACGCGATCTTGTCGAGCCGGCGTGCCTTCGGCACCACCCGCGGATCGGTGGTGTAGACGCCGTCGACATCGGTATAGATGTCGCAGCGGTCGGCTTTCAGCGCGGCTGCGATCGCCACCGCCGAAGTGTCCGAACCGCCGCGGCCGAGCGTGGTGATGCGGCCGGTGTCGGGGTTGATGCCCTGGAAGCCGGCGATCACGGCGACTTCCTTGCGCTCCTTGAAGCGGGTGATGATCTCGGTGCCGTCGATCTCGAGGATCCGCGCCGAGGCGTGCGCGTCCGAGGTCTTGATCGGGATCTGCCAGCCCTGCCAGGAGCGGGCCTGGATGCCGATGCCCTGCAGTACGATCGCGAGCAGGCCCGACGTGACCTGTTCGCCGGAGGCGACCACCGCGTCATATTCGCGGGCGTCGTGCATCGGCGAGGCGTCGGTGCACCAGGCCACCAGTTCGTTGGTCTTGCCGGACATCGCGGAGACGACCACGGCGACCTCGTGGCCCGCGTCGACCTCGCGCTTCACGTGCTGCGCGACGTTGCGGATACGATCGATATTGGCGACGGACGTACCGCCGAATTTCATCACGAGGCGGCCCATGACGACGCGTCTATTCCTTTAAGAGGATAAGTAGGTTAACCCACGCCGAAAACCGCAAGCATGGGGACCGAAAGGCGCGTATACATAGCGCCGCGCCCGGGGGCAAGCCGGTTGGTGGGGCTCTCTTGAGGTCCTTCAGGGGTGTTTTGGCCGGTTGCGGGCGGGCTGTGGCGCAAGGGTAACTCACGGGTGACTCGCCGGGGGTGACCGGGGCGTAATGCGAAGGCGGATTGGATGGCACGTTACATCGACGATATCCTGCAGCCTGGCGAGAAGGTGCTGTATTCCACCAATGCGCACTGGATCTTCTACTGGCAGGCGATCCTGGCCTGGATCGTCGCGTTAGCGCTGCTGATCGCCTCGCGCCTGACGACGGTTGACGGCCTCACGCTGGCCTGCCTGGCGGCCGCCGCCGTGGTCGCCGTCGCGGCGCTGTACTGGACTGCCGCGGCCTGGTTCCATCGCTGGACCACGGAAACCGACGTCACCAATTTCCGCGTGGTGCACAAGAGCGGCTTCATCAAGCGGCGCACCTTCGAGATGAGCCTCGACAAGGTCGAGAGCGTCGACGTCAACCAGAGCATCATGGGACGGCTGCTCAATTATGGCGACGTCACCATCCGCGGCGTCGGCGAGGGCATCGAGATCATCAAGACGATCGCCTCGCCGCTGTCGTTCCGCAATTCGATCACCGCGCGATAGGGGCGCGCGCATCCATGGCGACACAATCAACTTTGTCCAATGCCTCCTCCGGTTCGGTCGATCCGGCCGAGGTCGCGAAATTCTCAAAGCTGTCGGATGAATGGTGGGATCCGCGCGGCAAGATGGCGCCGCTGCACAAGATCAATCCGCTGCGCCTGACCTATATCCGCGACGCCGCCTGCCGCAAGTTCGAGCGCAATGCCAAGAGCCTGAATTGCCTGTCCGGCCTGCGCCTGCTCGACATCGGCTGCGGCGCCGGGCTGTTGTGCGAACCGTTCACCCGGCTCGGCGCCCAGGTGATCGGGATCGATCCGTCCGCCACCAACATCGCCGCGGCGAAGCTGCACGCCGACAAGGGCCATCTGTCGATCGACTACCGCTGCACCACGGTGGAGGAGATGGACGCGCGCGAGCGCTTCGACATCGTGCTGGCGATGGAGGTGGTCGAGCACGTCAACGACGTCGGCGCCTTCATCAAGCGCTGCGCTGTCATGCTCAAGCCCGGCGGGCTGATGGTGGTCTCGACCCTGAACCGCAACTGGAAGAGCTTCGCGCTGGCGATCGTCGGCGCCGAATACGTGCTGCGCTGGCTGCCGCGCGGTACCCATGAGTGGAGCAAGTTCGTCACCCCCGCCGAGCTCGAGCGCTATCTCGGCGACGTCAACCTCACCGTCACCGAACAGGCCGGCGTGGTCTACAATCCCCTCGCCGACAAATGGACGGTGTCGACCGACATGGACGTCAACTACATGGTGGTGGCGGAGGAGGTGTAGCCTTCACCTCGTCCTGCTAGCGTAGCCCGGAAGGAGCGCAGCGTAATCCGGGACCGGTCTGTCCGCGGTTGGGGTGGCCCGGATTGCGCTTCGCTGCATCGGGGCTACGGCAGATCGCGGTGGCAGCGCAGCCCTGTCATGCGCCGTTTTGGTTGACCGCATCATCCGCAATCGGCACGCTCGGCGTGTATCCCGCCCCGGCACGCTTTCCTCACCCGCATGTTCACCATCGCCTCGCTCTGGATCCCCTTCACCATTGTCGCTGCGTTCGGGCAGGTGGCGCGCAACGCGATGCAGCGGCATCTCACCGCGCCGCTTGGCACCTGGGGTGCGACCAACATCCGCTTCCTGTTCGGCCTGCCGTTCTCGGTGGTGTTCTTTGCGCTCGCGATCATCGCAACCGGCGATCGCGTGCCGTGGCCGGCGGCCTCGTTCTGGCCGTGGCTGGTGTCCGGCGCGCTTAGCCAAATCGTCGGCACCGGCTTCATGCTGCTCGCAATGAACGACCGCTCTTTCGTGGTGACCACCGCCTATATGAAGACCGAGGCGATCCAGACCGCGATCTTCGGCTTCATCTTCCTCGGCGACCATCTCACGGCATCAAAGGTGATCGCGATCGTGATCGCCACCATCGGGGTCGTCATCACGGCGCTGCGGCCCGGCGGGCAAAAGAGCTTTGCCGATTTGCGCCCGACCGTGCTCGGCCTCGGCGCCGCCGCGGTATTCGCGATCTCGGCGGTGAGCTTTCGCGGCGCCATCATTGCGGTGCCCGGCGTCTCGTTCGTGACGGCGGCGTCCTGCACGCTGATGTGGAGCCTGTTCGTCCAGACCCTGATCCTGTCGGTCTATCTGTTGCTGCGCGCGCCCGACGTGCTGCGGAAGATCCTCGGCCTGTGGCGGCCCTCGCTGTTCGCGGGCTTCATGGGCGCGTTCTCGTCGCAATTCTGGTTCCTGGCGTTCGCGCTCACCGCCGCCGCCAATGTGCGCACGCTGGCGCTGATCGAGGTGCTGTTCGCGCAGGGCGTGGCGTATTTTTCGCTCAAGCAGCCATTCTCGCTGCGTGAGGTGTTCGGCATCATCCTGATCGTGATCGGCGTCGCGCTCTTGATCGCCGCCTAGACTCTCGGTTGACGCGTTTTCTTCAGGCGAACCGGTGCCCACTTCGCTCGAAAACGCTATCAGCCCTTGACGGCAATCAGCACCGCGCCGGCGGAGATCAGCGCGATCCCGATCCAGCCATAGGCCGACGGGCGCTCGCCGAGAAAGGCAGCGCCGAACAGCGCCACCAGCACCACGCTGAGCTTGTCGATCGGTGCGACCAGCGTCGCCGGCCCGAGCTTGAGCGCGCGGAAATAGCAGATCCACGAGGCGCCGGTGCCGAGCCCGGACAGCAGCAGGAACAGCCAGCTCTTGGCCGAGATCGGTCCGGCCTGGGTGAATTGCCCGGTCGCGAACAGGATCGCCGACAGCGTGATCAGCACGACCACGGTGCGGATCAGCGTGGCGAGGTCGGAGTTGATGCCCTCGACGCCGACCTTGGCGAAGATCGCGGTCAGCGCCGCGAACACGGCGGACAGAAACGCCCAGACCTGCCAGGAGGAGAAGGTTTCGGGGGTCATGCGAACTCCCTCCTGTCATTCCGGGGCGCGCGAAGCGCGAGCCCGGAATCCATTGGGCCACAGAACCCGCGTTGGAATGGATTCCGGGCTCGCGCCAAGGACGCGCCCCGGAATGACGAGAGGGGAGTCAATTCCTATCTTCCGGCAGCGTCGGCAGCGGTGAGACCTCGACGCCCTCGTCGATCAGCGCGCGCGCCTCTTCGGGCGAGGCCTCGCCGTAGATCGGCCGATGCTCGATATCGCCGTAATGCATCTTGCGTGCTTCGTTGGGGAAGCGCTCGCCGACATTGTCCGCGTTCTTGACGATGTGGTCGCGCAGTTCCTTCAGCTTGCTGCGCAGCTCGCGCTCCTGCGCCATCATCAGCGAGGTCGATTCGGTGGAAGCTGCCTCGACAGGCGCGACCGGCGCCTTCTGGGCCGGCTCGCGGCCCTTCTTGCTGACGACCCGGGGCGCCATGATGGCGCGCTCGACCTTATCGGAGCCGCAGGACGGACAATCGATCAGGTGACGCCGCTCCTGCGATTCATAGGCCGAAGAGCTCTGGAACCAGCTCTCGAACTGATGGCCCCGCTCGCAGCGCAACGTGTAGCGGATCATGCCGATCCCCGGACGAGGTGCAGATGCTCCGGGCCCGCCTTGGGGTCGGCGATGCCGAACCGCCTGCCATGCTGCAGCGAGGGAATGGTCTTGCGCGCGGTCTCGACCTTGGCGGGATCGATCTCGGCCAGGAATACGCCAGGCTCGACGCCGCCCTCGGCGAGGATCTCGCCCCAAGGGTCGATGATCAGCGAATGGCCGAAGGTCTCGCGCTTGTTCTCATGCAGGCCGGCCTGCGCGGCTGCGAACACGAAGCAGCCGGTCTCGATGGCGCGGGCGCGCAGCAGCGTGTGCCAATGCGCCTCGCCGGTCTTGCGGGTGAAGGCCGATGGTACGGTGAGGAACGACGCGCCGGCTTCGGCCAGCGCGCGGTACAGCGCCGGGAAGCGCACGTCGTAGCAGATTGTGAGGCCAATCCGGCCCCAGGGCAGGTCGGAGATCACCGCGGTCTCGCCGGGCTGGTAATTGGCCGATTCGCGGTAGCTCTCGCCGCCGGGCAGGTCGATATCGAACATATGGATCTTGTCGTAGCTCGCGAGGACATTGCCCTCCGGCCCGATCAGGAACGAGCGATTGACCGCCTTCTCCGGCGAATAGCGCAGCGCCAACGAGCCGACATGCAGATGGATCTTCAGCTCGGCCGCCAGCGCGCGGTACGCCTTCAGCGACTTGTCGTCCTCTTCGCTCGCCAAGTGCTCAAACAGCGCCTTGCGGTTGAGCTGCATCATGTTGCTGACCTCGGGGGTCAGCACGTATTTGGCGCCCTGCGCCGCCGCTTCGCGGATCAGCCGCGTGCCCTGCTCGAGGCTCGGCTCCGGCAGCAATCCGGTGCGCATCTGCACCATCGCGGCGGTGAAAATATTGTCCGTGCTCATCAGGCGCCGCCTCCGTTGCTGAGCAGGCCGTCGAGCTTGCCTTCGCGGTCGAGCGCGTAGAGCTCGTCGCAGCCGCCGACATGGGTCTTGCCGATGAAGATCTGCGGGAAGGTCGAGCCCGCGCCGGCGCGATCGTACATTTCGTCGCGATAGGCCGGGTTGCTGGCGACGCTCAATTCGGTAAACGCCGCGTTCTTGCGCGTCAACAGCGATTTGGCCGCGGTGCAATAACCGCAGCCCGGGCGGGTGTAGATTTCAATGGCAGCGGTCATGGTGTGCTCAGTTGAACCAGAATACCGGATTATATGGGAGCGCGGTGCTGGTCGACAACCCGGGCGAACACCAGCACGTCGACCTGCGCGGCCTTGGCGCGCAACAAGGCCCGCGCGCAGGCATCCACTGTCGCGCCCGAGGTCAGGACATCGTCGACCAGGATCACGCGGCGGCCCTGGATCTCAGCCTTGCGTTCATCGGCGACCCCGAATGCGCCCTGCACATTGCTGGCGCGGTCCTTCCGCGACAGGCCGATCTGCTGCTCGGTGGCGCGGGTCCGGCGCAGCGCCTCGGAGACCATTTTGACGCCGCTCTGGCGCGCGATCACCTTGGCGAGCGCGCCGGACTGGTTGTAGCGGCGGCTCCAGCCGCACTACAATTACCCGAGGAGCCTCGCCAAACCTCGCTGAGCCTCGATAATCACCATTATATCGGCATTTCTGATAGATGAGTAACGGAACGAGGTTTGACGAAACTCCTCGGAATACCCATTTATGGAAAATTGTTGCGTGATTTGGAGTCCCGGCCATGCCAAAAGAATTGCTGAAATCGAATGAGATCGCGAAGCGACTAAGCCAACCCGGCAAGCATCGCGACGGAGCCGGGCTCTATCTTCAAGTCGCAGCGAAAGGCCGCGCATCTTGGACGTATCAATTCCGTTTCAACGGTGGAACGCATTGGATGAGCATCGGGCCGGCGGCGACCTTCACACTTGTGGAGGCGCGCGAGCGTCACGGCCATCTGCGACGGATGCGAGATCGCGGTATCGATCCGCGCACCGTCCCGCATGACGTTTCCGCGTTCGTAGTTCCGACTGCGACCGATAGCGCCACGATGGTCCGCGCCGAGCCTGCGGCGGTCGCTGGGCGACTGTTTTCCGAAGTTGTAGAAATGTTCATTGCCGAGTTTGGGCCGGACTGGACGGGCGGCCTTGAGGGTAAGGAGGTCCAATCCTACCGGCGCACCCTGATCAGGGATTGCACTCTCGCGCGGCTCGGCGTCGCCGAGATCAAAACGGAACACGTTGAGGCCGCTCTCAAGCATTGGGCCGACAAACCCGTGACCGGCGAAAAGGTGCTGATGCGTGTCGGCAAAATCCTGAACTACGCGACCGCGAAGAAACTGCGGACAGGCGACAACCCGGCGCGTATCCGGGGCCATTTCGAATTCTTGGCGCGACCTGTAGTGCCGGAGAGCGAACACCATCCGGCGATGCGGGCGCAGGACGTGCCGAGCTTCGTTCGCGAGCTTGTGGCGAATGGCTCATCTGAAGCCAAAGCGCTCGCCTTCCTGATCTTGACCGGCGCGCGTTCCGATGAGGTCCGCTTGGCGCGCTGGAAAGAGATCAACGGCGACGTCTGGACCGTGCCGGCGGATCGCATGAAGGGCAAAAAGAAGGATCGACGGCCGCACAGCGTGCCGCTCTCGTCGGCCGCGTTGAAGCTCATCGGCAAGCCGGGCGATCCCGAGCACTTCATTTTCCCGGGCCGACGCTACGGCGCTCGCAAGCCGCTCTGGCATTCCGCGATGCGCGAGATCGTGAAGGCGCTGATCGGCGACAGGGTATCGGTCGAAGGATTGCAGCCCGTGCCGCATGGCTTCCGCTCGACATTCCGTGACTGGGCCGCTGAGGCGGGCTATCCCCGCGATCTAGCCGAGCGCGCCATTGCTCACAAGGTCGCTGGCAAGACGGAGAGCGCCTATCAGCGCTCGAAGCTGGTCGAACTACGCCGGCCGATGATGCTGGCTTGGTCAGACTTTGCTTGCGGGAGGGCGCGACAATGAACGCCATGTCCCGTGGCGGTGGATCGTGTTGCTTAACCCGCGTGTTTCTGTGGGGCGTCCACAACTGAGGCTTGCATCGGCCGAAGCCATAGCCCAGCATCGCGTGGCAACAATGGGTTCAGGGCGCTGATGGCGAAAAAGGCGAAGAAGGCCAAGAAGGCAAAGTCGGCGGTGAAAAAGGGGCGTGTGCGCGTCCCTGCGAGGTCGACTGACTGGATGCTTCCCCCGCGCAAGAAGGTGGCGAAAAAGAAATGAGTAAGGACGACAAACCCGGCCACGGCAAATCTGACCGACCGCAACCATCGCGTCCGCAACCGTCACGTCCGGTGGAGCGCCCAAATCCGGCGCACGACCAGCAAATTCGTAAAGATAGTGACGTTCGCAATACCCCCCGAACAACCGATTGGAATAAGCCGCCTCGGAAAGGACAATGATTGAGTGAGCGACTGGTCCGACGACGGCTACTATGACATCTGCTTTTCGGTCGAGCGGTGCCGCCGTTATCACTCAAAAATGCAGGCTTACTACGACTGGTGCTACAATCTCACCAGAGCCGCAACGGCGTTGACCGGCACGGCAAGCTTCTTCGCGCTTCTCGCGGGAGGAACTGAGATCGCAAAGTACCTGACGAGTGTTGTCGCCACAGCCGCTACTCTTGATCAGGTGTTCCGATTTAATCGAAAGGCGAGGATACACGAGGCGCTCGCCCGCAGATTTACTGATCTCAGTTCGAAGATCGCAGGTTGGGAGCCGATCCCTCAGAACTTAAAGAAGGCGCGGTCTGAGCGTCTCCGCATCGAAAAGGATGAGCCGCCGGTGCGGCGCTTGATCGATTTGCAAGCTCAAAACGAGGAAACACGAGCACGCGGCATATCGGAAAAGCATTGCGTGCCACTAAGTCGCTTCCAGCGATTATTTGGCTACGTCGGGACGTTCGGCATGCCGCGACTTGAAAAATGGGAAGCAGAGCGGCGGCGGGACTGATCGCGGGGTTCTACGCCGGAGGAGTAGTGGCGGCGGGTGGTACATTTTCTACTTTGGCTGGGAAGATTTTGTCTCCATTGGCTGGGATAATTTCAGTCAGCGCCGCTTCGACTTCCTGCGGCACTGCGCCACCCCCATCGTCTGGCGCTTCTGCTGCATCCGCCTCGATCTCTTCGCGCTTCTGCGCCTCGGTAGCGACACCCTCCCAGATAGCGCGGAATTCAGTATAGCTCTTCGGGTATTGGTTTTCGGTAAGCTCGGCGCCGGTGCCTAGGAGAACGGCAGACTCGATGCCTTCGTCTTCCATCAATTTCTTTAGGAGGACGCCAAGCTTAACGGGTGTCACAGTTGGAGGCCCGATAATGTCGCGCTCCAGCGCGAACACTTCGCGCCGCAACGCGCTCCGCTGTGTGTCGATCACAAGAATTGGATACGGGCGGCCCGAAATTACTCCCTTAAGCTCCTCACGCCCGAGATAAGTGAAGTCCCGCTTCCAGCGTGCCCCATCGGAACTGAACGACTCGCAAAGCGCGAGAGCCAACTCGACCGACACGATCAATCTGTCAGCCGATGAGAACTTCGCGAGACGAAATCCGCAATCGATGCTTTTTCCTAGAAAGTCAAATTTATGCGGCTCTTCGTCCGCGCGGCATTCGAGCTTCTCGTCACCCAGATCGACAGTTGACGACATGTCACTGTGAAAGATCTCGACGGTCACGTTAGGCGCAGGGAATGCGGCTAACCAAGCCGCGCCTTTTACGTCCAGGTGCTTGCCTCTTGAATCCAAAACGCGGCCATAGTCCTCCAACGATTGGAGGAACGCTTCTATAATACAAACGAGATGGTCCGAACTCTTAACGCGGCAACAGAAGATGATCTCGTCGCCGACGGTTTTCCAGACGAGGGGGCATGAATCTAGGAGCGGCTTGAAAGTCGCGGCCTGTTCGCCGAATCGCCGGCGCACCGTTGCCGGGAACTCCCGATAGAACTTCCCGATCTCGTCCACCCACATGGGGTGCGCGGAACTTTTCACCGGAGCTTCGCCGGCTCCACCCTTGAATGCGGTAGAGCCGACGAGATCAACCGACAAAAAGACGCGCGATCGATATTGGGGGCATTCCGGTCCGGGCACTACTATTGGAGTCCAAGGCTCTTTGCTCGGACGGTCGCCGCTTGGACACTGACAGCAAACCGTTCTGCCAATTCATCCAAATCATTGTCGTCGCGGAATGCTTTCATGAACGGTGCTCTGGGCATGAGAAACGCTGCCGCGAACCAATTAGCCTCCCACTCGGCTCGCTGCTGATCTTTATCGCTCTCGTCTACCCAGCGCGTTGCAATCATCTCCGCTTCGGGATTGGACTTCCTGACGCGTGGGTAATGCAAAAAGAGGTGACCTAGCTCATGCGCAATCGTGAAGCGGTCCCGCTCCGGCGAGGTCATCGTCGGCAGGTAAATAGTGAAATCGTTTGAAGCCCGAACCCGGATGGATTCCGGAATTGCTCCGCCGCTACTCGGTTCGTTCTTGTAACGGATACGTCCACCAAGACGAGCGACCACAGGCTCAATCGAGTCGCCCGGCTCAAATTTCAAAGCCGCCGCAACTTTCTCCGCGTGGGCCCATACGCTCATCTTCGACGCGCGAATAGGTTCTGGTCTAACAACTTCGGCCATAAAACTCTCCTGCCGGTTGCTATGATAGTGATTCGCCCATTCAAAATATAGGTCTGTTCTATTTTTGTTCTTAATTTCGCGACGATTTGTCGCACCATTGATTATTGACATGACTCAATCCCTCGCCCGTTCGCGAGTCTATTCCGGCAATTACAAGACGTATTGGCCACAATAAACAGCTAGCGCTTGTCAGCAATTTAAGCGAGCTTTGTTTATCTGGAGCAACCTAGTTGTCTGCGATCGTTGGACGGTTAGGGATCGGGCCGGCTGGCCCGTAGAATGCCGGAAGCCTCTCCACACACGTCGGGAGATCGAGTAGCATCACAACCCGAGCGAGAGGCGAAAATGGCGAGCGAGCTTGTACGTGTCGATAGGGTAGGGCCGGCGATCCTGCCGCGCCTTCGTCGCGTGCAGGCGTGGCGAAGGGCGCGGCTCCAGCGACTGCTGTCTGATCCCAACATCGCCCAAAATGATCCGGAGCGATGTAGGTCTATCAAGGCGGCGCAGCACTACACGGCCGTCTCAATGCGCGCTGAAGCAATCCTGCGCGGCCTGATCAAGGAATAAGGGGTCTAAGCCATTGTCATCGGGGGAAGGATGGATTTTGCCGACGCTGTTGGTCGGAGCGTTGAGCGTCGCCTTCGGTCCGCCGCTCGTTGAGCGAATGCGGAATGAGGTCACGGTCTACACGATGTTTTGCACCAAAGACCGCGTAAACGGCGTCTGCACGGGAGAAGAGCAGACAGCGAACCCCACGACGTTCAAGGTCTACCCCGAGCAACAAATCGTTGTGTCGTGGGTCGGGGAAGGTCCAGTGACGCGCATGGAAAACTGCGCCGTGCGCGACGTTTCGAACTGGCATTGTCGGAACGGTCACTTCGAGCACACCATGACGGACGGCAGCTATCTCAGCGCAGCCGAGGAGCCCTTCGTGGGCTTTAGTAAGCTGTTCTATCAGGGATCGCGCTGGCGCTGGTGGATGACGAAGCTGGCGGAGTACACCAAAGCCAAATGAACTCGGGATTGGACGCATACGCTGCCCGTCGAGAGTGTTTACCGGGCTCAGTGGAGAAAGCGTCGCGTGTCTAGTCTTTGATGCGATGACATGCCGCGAAGACTGACCCGTGGCCATTGGTGGCCTCCATGGTCACCTTCGAGAGGTCATCGGCGAACAACAGTCGGTAGCGTTTATCTTCACCACCCCAAACGTAGACGGTGCCAACGTAGGTCGCGCCCAAGATCGTATCGGCGACGAAGCGGCCGGCGAGCATGAGACCTATCCGGCCGTTTCTAATCGTGATGTCGCCGTCGCAATCGATGTATGACAGCGCGACGCGCGCCTTTTGCGCAGCATCCTCTTGGCCGTGCACTGCGCTCAGCATGCATAGTAGTGAGGCCAATATCGTGACCCGCCGCATTCTCATTCCTAATGATTACTTCGCTGGGAAACGTTATCTGCTCGGGGGACGAAGCGCGCCTAAGTTCGAAATACAGACCAAAACCAGCAATCGACAATCCGCTTTTTCTGATAGTTCGTCAGGTCGTAGACCGCGCTTCCGGTCGCGACTTGGTCGATAGCTTCACGCCATTTGCCGTCAAGCTTGTGCTGTTCGTCCAAGATCGAAGCGGATCGAAGCGCTTTTATTGAACCAACCTGCTCGCGGCTGAAAATTCCGTTCGGAAGACCACGTGTGTAGGCCTCAGCGACAAAAGCCCAATTCTTTGGCGCACTGACCATGTCGAGCAAATCAAAATATTCATGCTGCTTCATGTTCAGCAAATTACACTCTTCGGTCGCACCGTGCGAGGGCTTATCAACAGGGAACTCGGCCCGCAAAACTAAAGCCGCCGCCAGCGGGTTGAGAACGGCGCGAGCGCTTGGCACGCGCTCATCGAAAGGCTCTGAACAGCGCTATGACGCTTTCCCATATCGTTGCGCGGACGACCGTTTCAGTCGCGACTTGAGCCAACCGATTGGTGGAGACGGAGGGGGAAGCGGAGGACGGGGACACACCCATTCTAGCCATCAGCCCAGCCCGGTCCCGCAGCGCTTCTTGAGCGTACTCTTCGTTCTTCATGTAGACCAGAGTAAGCAGCCTATCTTGTTCGGCTTTAGGCAGATGCGAAACCTGATCTTGCACGCTCTTGTTAAACTCAATGAGCCTCGCGTTGACGAAGCTCCTGTCACGTCCGAGCACTTCGCGCCACAACTGATCCACTTGCGGCAGAAGGTCCATCTTGGGCAAAGCGCTTTCAGCGGCGACTTGTCCTAACCGATTGATGGCGGCCGATGGACCGCGCAAACCTAACCTGACCCTCAGGTCTTCTTTGTCGTGTTGCATCAAACCAGCGTAGAGCGCCATCTGTTGCATGACTGGCTCCATCGCCCCTCGCTGATCCTCTTGGGGTAGGCGAGCTACCTGAGCCTCCATTCTGTTTACGAACTCGTCGAACTTCCGCTTTTTGATTTGAACGTCGTTCTCATCAATGGTTTCGCGGAAAACTTCGTCCAGTTGCTCCAGCAAATTCATGGGTGATGCCCCGAATATAAGAGAGCCAAAATCGCAATCAGCGTATAAGTCGTTTAAAGGTACAACCTGCCGTAGGCTCCGTGATGTGTCAAATCGCGCAAGTGGCTAAGCGGAACGGGCCGCCAGCGCCTTCATGACGCCGATGCGCGCCAACATCGTCGGGCCTGTTCGGCTGTCCGCCACGAGGATCAGCGCCGCAATCGCGGCCTGCCATTCAGCGCTCTCGGCCTCCTTCCTCGGAAGCGCCGTCACATAATTTGCGGCGTCGAGCAGCGTCACGAGCGCGCGGCCGTCCGGGAGGATGATTGGCTCCTCAAACGGTCGTTTCCAAAGGGGGCGCTTTTCGTCGCTAATGTCGCCAGCCCTTCTTATCGAACTGCGTCTTGAAGCCATCAGGCAGGCGCGGCGCTTCGTCATCCGCCGGGCGATTGCACATCGGACAGGGAGCGCCGGCTCCGCCGCATGTGCACGCATGCTCGCCCCGCCAAGGTCGCGAGGCATGGTTCTCGCACACCCAACCGCAGTCTTCGCACAGCGGGCATCTCATCAGAGAACACCGAGGCGATGGCCCAGCACCTTCATTACGTGCCAGAACACCGACGCGGAGGGCACGAGCAGGAAGCCGAGTCCTGCCGCGTAGAGAACGGCCGCCGCCCATCGAGCCAACCAACGCGACCGGTCCAGCATTTCATAGTACAGGTTCATCTCGATGCGGTTGTGTTGCGCATTTCTTCGTCGGATGTCTTCCGGCGCTGACGGCGTTGGCCTGCTGTTAAAGTGAGCAGTGTAGTTGGCGTGATCTTCGCGAGCGATCCGATCGCCGACCCGAAGCCGGCTCTGCAAGACACCAAACGCGCGTTGGCTCATGAATGGTTCGTCGCCAGCGACATACTCTTGCGCCGATGCGTAACGTTTCACTTCGAGCGGACAGCATGCGGCGAAGATCACGGAAGCAATTGCGACTAGCACTAGACCGACATACACGGCGAGCAGCTTGGTCAGCGTCTCGCTAGCTGCCGCACCAAACACTTCCTGCGATAACTCCAAATGTTTGACGATGTCGTCATTGAGCAGGATCAGGTAGCCGACCAGAGGGATTAGAACTGTCAGCTTCGCGGCGCGGGAATTGCCGATCGAGCGGAGCCGACGCCACGACACAAAGGCGCGCCCTCTCTTCAGGCCCTTCTTGTGTTCCGCGATCGTTGGTTCGGTCGTCGTCATGTCGTGTGCTGCGGCCGCGTCCATAGCTGCAACAGCGTAGCCGGCGGACGCTTCCCGGCAGCTCGGCACTTCGAGCACACAAACCGGCTCGCAAGATCGTGCACACACGTCGTGCTGACCCGGCGCAGCGCTGCGAGATCGACATCACGCCGCGCCTTGCAGCGGCTGCATGCTATCTCCAACCATGGTAAGCCGCCATTGATAGCCTGATCAATCGTGGGGCTTGGATCGGCGGGGCCGCCATCGCTCCACATGCGCTCATTCCACGATTGGCATAGGAGGCTGTCCGCCTCACGGATCAGCGTCTCCCCCTGTGCGCGTTTCTCGGCCGAGCGCTCCGCGAGCATGATGGTCACCGCCCGCGCCTTGCGCAATTCCTTCCCCAGCGCCTTGCGGTCGCCGCCTGACAGGGGTGTGGGGTGATGCTTCGAAGCCATTTACCCATGAAAGCTTAGTCGGCGGCCTTTAGGAAGTCTCAACCATCTGCCCTTCCATCTGTGCTATCATGGGCGGAACTGGAGACCTTGACCATGTGCAGATGTGGACTGGCGAAGGGGCTGACGACTTGCCTCGTTTGTTGCGGCATTCTCTTCGGGCCTGTCGGCGCGAAGAACCCGCCAGCATCTGTTATCGGCCACGTGCTGACGAGCACTTCGACAGTCACAGGTGTAACCGGTGGCGCGATCATCCGCTCGGCGTCGATACCGGACACGATAACCGGTGCGCTCGTGCGCGGTCCAGCAACATTGCCGAGCGCCGGAGCGTACGTACCTGACCAAAGGCTTGGCCCAACAGGAACGGGCTCTTCAACCTCCGCCTCGACCAAGACGGGCTGAGTTCGCTCGTTCGCGGATCAGCGACAGCGCTGCGTGGATGGTTTCGGCCGCCGCTTCGAGCGCGATCATTGCAGCGTGTGCGTCGCGACCAGAGAGATACGGACCCGGCGGCGGGAGTTTGTCGGCCGGCTCTGCTGCCACCTTGGCGAACTTCTTTCCTGTCGAGATGTCGGCGATGCGCCCGCCGTTCACGCCGAACCATGCCGCGATATCGTGCTGTCAGTCGCCTCTCAACAGCATACCCTTCGCAATTGCGGCCTCTGTTTCAGTCAACGAGATGCCGCTCGGCTCCGCCCTGCTCATGTGATGCCTTGCAATGATTGGTTGCGAAAGCGGGGAGCATACAGCCGGGGGAGGTTTTCCAAATCCTCCGGGCTTTTATTTTTCTAAGTTTTGAACAATTTCGGGAGAAAGTGAAAACGAGCTAGGGCACATCGCGATTGCCGATTTCCAGCCGCAGCCGGTTCCTACCCCGTATCTCATCTGGGCCAGCCGGTCCCATACTCGCCCCTCCGCCGGCCGCTGTTCGATCTCGTTTACCCGGCGCTAACCATGATTGCGTGGCGCTTGGAGAGAGCGCTGTGCCAAGGCGAGAATTCGATGCGCGTAATCCCCGTTATGGAATCTTTTTGGGGGAGCGCATAACGCGTGCCACGACATAAAGAGGCCGAATGCATAGCTCTCCCAGAGCGGCACAAGCCATGTGCCCAGCGCATTAACGAAGCGTTTGCGCTCGCGCGGGTTGTGGGTCGAGCAGGGGTGTGCTGGAAATCCGAATAGCTAAAATGCCGCCGATCCCGCGCGAGGCCGGGAGGCGGTCCAATTAACCTAAATTCTTGAGGTTAACCGGCTCTGGCGCAAGAAAGATGCGTGCTTTGGTCAAATAACGTAACAAAGCATCAAAAATAGGCATCGGGATGAACGAAAATGAGGTTCCAGACGCATAAAATGCAAAATATTAAGGTTAACGGCCCTGACGCAGATAGGTAGGACTGCTTTTGGGCCTATCAGGCGCCTATAGACCTAAATTCTGGCCTCAAACTGTCCGGATCGCCGGTTCGGACAGTCCATCCCCTGTCCGCATTGTCCGGATCGTCCGAATAACGGGCCACCATCATAACACGCTGAAAATCAAAGGTTTATCAGCCATTGTCCGGATCGTCCAAATCGTCCGAACGCCTTCGGGCTGCTGTCCGTTTGTCCGTAACCCCTACGTAGTAGGGTTACGACAACGACATGCCCCAGCGGACGGATGGCGATGGTTTAGGAAAATCACTCCCCGTCGTCGGACGCAGGCTCTGCAAATTCCTCCCGGGCTCCCGGCTCATCGGCCGCCATTGGTGCGCCCGGCTCGTCGTTCAATTCGACCATGGTGCCGACGATCTCAATCCACCCGGCCCTGACAAGCTTGTCCAGTTCATCGGTCCACTTCTGTCGGGGGTTGGCCGGCTGCTCTCCCTTGCGAGCGCCTTTCTTGACCGTCCAGAGCTTGGCCCTGATCACGGCGTCGCGCCACTCATCGACCGAGCAGCCTTCGCCGAGTTCGCGGGCGATCTCCAGCATACGCGCTTGAGCCGGATCGAGTGTCGCCCGGGCTCGCTCGGTGCGGTTCAGGAATTTCAGCGTCGAGTTCTCCGGTTGCTTGCCTTCCATGCGAGCAGTGAATTCGTAATCGTCGGAGGCGTAGCGCTGGATCACGGCGGAGAACGTGAATAGCGCGTTGCGGCCCTCTCCGTCCTTGACGCACTTCGTACCGCCGTCCACGGCTCCCGGGAGGTCGCTGAGGCCCTTGGGACGGTCCTGCGCCTTCTCGCTGACGCCGACATGGGCAACGATGATAACCGAGCAGCCGAGCGCCGCACGAATACGGTCGCATCCCATGATCGCCGGCATCACGCTCTCCGCGTCGCTGTCGTTGCCTCCGAACGCCGCGAGCATCTTAGCCCATGTGTCCAGCCAGATGGCTTGATAGGGTCCACGACCGTCATCCAGCTTCTTCAACAGCGTATCCATCCCGATCCTGCCATCGGGTTGGATCAGGTTCACCGGCGACATGATGAGGTTGAACCGATCCGGCGACAGAACTTCGCCCGGGTCTTTCTTATGCTTCTCGCAGAGCGCAACCACACGAGCGAGGATGCGCTTCGGATCGCCCTCGGCGCAGCAATAGGCGACGCGGCCTTGCATCGTCGGCAAGCCATTGAACGGCACGCCAGCGGCGATGCAGAACGCCTGTTCGAGGCTCAGATATGTCTTCGCGGACTTGTAGAGCCCGAACGTGACCCACAGGCCGCGCGCGATCAGCACGGGCCGATTGTCATCGCCGATCAGCCACGGCGTGGCCGGAATGCGCTGATAGTCCGCATACGTCCACGGCTCGAACGGATCGCGCTTGCGCATCTCGTCCACCGTCATCATGGGCTCGGGACCGAGGAGATCGGCGAGGTCGCGATTTTCGGCGACCACTCTTAGGTTCGTCATGACTGCGGCCCTCCGTAAGGCTTGTCGAACGCAGGATGTTGGCCGAATTTCCGGCGGCGTCGGTTCTGTATCTTGCTCGCTGGCGTCGGCTCCGGCCGGCGCGGGGCCAGCACCCTCAATCGTCGGCAAGCGCGCTCTTCCCATGATCGCGGCGGCTGCCTTTCGAACGCGCGCAAGCGGAGATCATAGAGGCCTTCGGCGGCATCACGCGTGGTATGTGCATCGATCCGCTGTCGGCTGCTCGCGTTGTCGTCGAGATCGGCGAGAGCCTGCCGAGCCGCGAGCACGTTACGCCATAGCCGCCAAAGCTGTTGCAGCGAGACGCTGCGCGGCTCCAGTTCGTCTTGCTCGTGAAGCCATTGCGCGCGAGAGACGCCACGGTAACAGGCTTGGGCGATCTCGTGAGCGGCGTAGACGGTCCGCACATCGTGGCGACAGTCCCATAGGCCCGGGTGTGGTTTCGGCCGCGTCGCCTCGATCTCAGCGCGTCGCCGGTCCATCGCGTCGAGTTTATCGCCGCATGCTGTCACTTCGTTGGTCTGGGCCATGGAACGGGCTCCCTCTCTTCTGCGGCGAGGGGGAAACGCGCCTTGGTGATTGTGAAAGTTTCGGGCTCGCGTGATGCTTTGAATTCCTGCCAGAGCAACCGCGCAGCCGTTACGTCCTCGTGCGAGGCGTTATGCCGGATAAGCCGATAGAGATCGGCCCAACGTGTGATTGACGGAAGTGCTTTCGCGTGATGCAGCGTCCGGATACGATCAACGAGACGGCCACGCGCACGGCCGCGCGGCGTGTCGTTCACGCGGCGCGCGAGAATGAATGCGACGAAGGCACGCGAAAGCACCTCGCTCGAAGATTTTTCGGCGAAGGCTGTTGCGGAAGTTGAAACCGCTGGGAGTTGTGCGTTAGCTAGGGACATCAGCCGGTCGTTTCGGTTGGTTATGGCGTCGGGCGTTGGTAGCGCCGCGATGCCGCTATTTTCCGGAAGGCTGCCCTTTGGTCGAGGGCAGCCTTTCGACGTTCTGGGAAGGACGGGGGAGCCGCTGGACCGCGCATGCGGGGATCGGGCTCGGGGTCACAAAAGAAACGCTGATCTAGGCCAGTCCGTTGCCATTAAACTCGTGGAGTGCGCGCGACATTGTTTTAGGCCTAGAGCAAATCTGACGTATACGCGTGCTGTCCCAAATTGAATCAGTCTCGCCGGCCCTACGGAGCCCGTAGAGAGGCTGTTCAGCCCGCTGCGCAAATGGCAGCGGCATTGTCCAATCAACGAACAGGCGGCCGGCGGCTACGCGCCAGCGCGGCGGTTTTCGCGGCGGCCTCGGCAGCATCGTCGCGCAGGATCGCCGCGCGGATGTTGGCATGATGCTGAGCGAGGAGACGCGAGCGGCGGCTGTAGATGAACGCTTCAACTTCGGACGCTGTCGGCTCCCGGCTCCATCCCATAATGGCCTGCCATTTCAGACCTTCGCCCTCTTCGAGGGTGCCGTCTGCGTCCGTAAACAGGATTTCATGTGCACCATACCCGGGCGGCCCTATTGCATCTTCCATCGCGAAAAGCTGATGCTCTCGTGCGATCCCGCCGACGACCAAACCGGGCATGCGCTCGCTCGCGTCGGTACCGTCGCGCAAATCGAGCCAATCGACTGTTTCGCTGTCCGTCATGATGCCTGCTCAGTCCTCGCTCTTGCCCGCGCCTCTTCGAGCTTCGCAAGCAGCGACCGTTGCAGTTCGCTCGTTACCGGTTTCGATGGACCGTTGAGCACGCCGTCTGGATCGGGCTCGGAAGCCATTGCCGGCGGCGCTGGCGGAGCGGGAGAGATCGCAGCCGGCTGTTCTGGTGCAGCGGTCGGCGCCGTCTGCGGCTCGGGCTCGGGAGCAATGGTTTCGGTCATCGCCGCAGCGATCGCGGCCGGCTCGGGCTCTGGGCCTAACAGGGCGTCGAGGTCTTCGGCGGTGATCGACGGCGCGTGCATCGGAGGCGCAAGCGCCGGGATGACTTCGACCTCGGGCAACGCATGCTCAACCGGCTCCGGCGGAATTTCTGGCGCGGGTCCATCGTATCGACCTCGCCCCATCACGCCGACGCCAACGGCCACTTGACCATTGATCTGGATTTGCTGCTTTGAGGTCGGCGTCAAATCCTTCTGCGTCACGAAAAACCGCTCCAGGATCGCTACGCTCGGCGGTTCCCACTCTTCGTTCCAGATGACGCGGCCTTCACCGTCCAACATGAGCGCGTCGGGATGAAAGCCGCAGAGAATTCTAGTCTCGCGGTCGAGCGGATACGCAGCGGGATCGAGCGCCGGAACGTTCTGGCCTTGGAAGATAGTTTTCCGCATCCTACCGAACGTCGCATACTCTTCCGCCCTCGCGCGCATAAGCTGATATCCCAGCTTGCGGGCGATCACGCACGCCTTCGCTAGGGACATCGGTTCGCCCCACGGAGAGACAAGAAAATCCGGATCATCAGGGCGCGAGTTGCTGCGCACTAACCATCGTTGAATGGTGCCGGGATGCACGTGCAATGCCTCCGCCTGTTTGGAGACGGAGAACACGCCGCTAGCGATCATCTCCACAAGAGCGAGGAGCGTTTCGGGTTTTGCTTTCCGTGTGGCCGGCGTCGGGATCGGAGGGGGATTATTCGTCGGCATGATCATTCCTGCAATTTGCGCGGCCCGAGATGGAAAGCGCCCGGCTTCCTGCGCGGGACCTTCACGGGCTCCGGCCGCGCGAAGCTCTTCAAGCCATCAAGTGAGCGGAGTTTTTCGTCTAGGTGCTGATTGTGCTCACGCGCGATGCGCGAGCCATCGTATCGGCTGACACGGTCGGCGATGATCTTCGGATGCATCACACACTCCGGCGCACCGTGCTGGAGAACAGCGGCACGCGCGTGCCACTGCGACCGCGCGCCATAGCTTGCGCATCCAGCGGCGAAGCCGGCTGCACGGGCAGGGGCTTTTCAACCGCCGGTAGGCCGGCCGCGACGCGGTCCATCTTGATCGCGTCATGCTTCGCGAGATGATCCTTGGCGACCGAGGTCGCATCGGGCGCAGGATTGCAAGCAACCCACGTAATCGTCGCTTCCGACAGCGCGCGTTCGGCGACGACGAAAGCAGATTTTGCCCGGCTCTCCGCGATCCGCTTCTCGCCGAGATTTGCCTCGGCGGCTTCCCAATCCTTCTTCGGGCCGGCGATGGCCTGCTTGGGGTGGCTCTTTTTCGCTGCTGGCTCCAGCGGACGGCCGTTGTATGCAGCGAGCGCTTGCTCGCGAGCTTCCATAAAGCTCTGCGGGCGCGCGACCTCCAAATACTTGGCGTGCTTGATCGCCACATTCTCCATCGCCGCCCGTGCGGCCTTCTGCGCGAGCGCATGTGCGGCGGCTGCCTCTTCGCGCCGGCCGTGCGCATCGATCAAAACGGAAAGGACCTGTTGCTGCGACGCAGACAGTGCAGCGATGGCTTCCTCGGTGACAGCGGAGAAATCGAATTCCCCTCGGGCGTTGAAAATCTGGAGCATATTTTGATCCTTTCGATTGATACGCGCCGCGCCCTCTGATGAGCGGCAGAAGACGCGGCGCGCTATCGGCCCGGCCGCGAAAGTCTCACCGGGCCAAACTCTGCACGCCAGCCATTCCCATGCTAAAAGATGACTGGCGTTCGATGCCGGGAAGCATCGACAGGCGCGGAGACCACGCCCTGCAAAACTCAGCGCTGATAATTCCCGCCGCGCGCCGGCTGTGACGGCTGGCGATCCAACTTCGGCGCGACGCGGACCGGGCTCGAATTGGGATTGTGATGGCCTACCGCAGTCGGCAACGCCTCAGAATTCACGGGCCTCGTCTGCCAGTTGCCCGGCGCTGCGCTGGGATCGGCCGGCATGCCATAATCGCGGTTCATAACCGTGTGATCGCCGGGAAGGTCCGACGATGCGCCCTGAAAGCCATTGTTGCCGAGACTGGTGTTCGCCGTTTCTCGGCTCGCAACGTAAACATCATTCGTGGTGCGTGGCGCGTTATTCTGATCGGTCATTGCCTTCTCCTTTTGTTGCTTTTTGTTTGAAGTAGACTGCGGATGCTGCGGGCTCGTCGGGTCTGCGCGGCGTGTGCGAGTAGATGAATTCGACGAGGTCGCCGCGACCGATTTGCATTGGCGGGTTTGAATGGTCGCGAACCGATTGGCTGTTGAAAAACACGTCACGCGTTCCGGCAAGCTTTCCGGCTGGCTCGATAAAGCCATAGCCCCTGCTCATATCGCTCGGGAAATGCGCGGCGACGACAACGCCCTGATGCCGAGACAGGTTCATTGCGCGTCTCCGATCAGTGATGACGGAATTTCGAGCACTTCGATATTGAAGGCGCGCTCTCGGCCGGAACCATCAGCCTTCACATCGAACGAGACACGCACACCGTTCAGGCCGTAGTTCGCTGAAAAATTCAACGCGCGAAGTCGTTCGGGCAATTGCTTCGCATGCAGAAACACGCGGCTGCCGCTAAACGTCTGGATGAAGCCGAAACCTTGCGGTCCGCGCCAAAAGTCAATCGTGCCGTTACGTCGCATGTCTGTCTCCCTCGTCGCTCCTCAGAGTGACCGGCGCGCGATATCGTTGAGCGGCTGGCCGCTCTTGCCGAGCGATGACGCGCGTTCAAGCTCAGCCTGCGCATCGCCGGGCTTGCCGCGCAGATGTTGCGAGCGGCTGACCATGCCGGGATGAGTTTTCGGTGCGGCTCCCTCACGGAAAATGTTCTTCTGCTGCAACGGCTCATCGTCGAGCGGATGGCTGACGCCGCTGCGGTGCGCCTTCGTGCGCGAGCGATGGCCAATCACTGCGGGAATTTCAGGCGGGAGGAGCTTGGGCTTCCCGCCGAGACGCGGATTGATCGGGCCAGCGTTGTGGGATTTCTCCCCGACGACTGCGGCGGGGACGTGCAATTGTCCGTTGCGCAGATGCATCCCGGACGGAAGTTTGATGGTGTCACGCATGGGTTTTCCCTTCTCGTTGTTGTTATCGCTTCGCGAGCAGCCGGCCGGCGAGATCGGTCCCGGCGGCCCTCGCCAGCGCTGCGGCCTTCGCACTTCCGAGCGTTCGAATGATCTCGATCCGCCTCCTCTCGGCATCCTTGCCGCGATAGCGCGTTGACCAAGGATTGTTCGCACCCTTCTCGTCGATCTCTTCGGCGGGGCGCGGCTTCACGCTGCCGAGCTTCGCGCCGAGGCGGATCATGTGCGCCTCCGCCTCTTGGAGCCCGAGGGACTTCACGAGATCACTCTGCGCGGACAGCGAATAGAGCGCAGCGTCATCGCCATTGCCGGCCGGCGGTTCGAACCAATGCGCTTTCTCGGCGCGCTTACTCTCCAGCCATTCGGCGAGGGATGCGCCGCCATCGTCCGAGAATTGCGTGGCGATATCGGCGAGCGCCGACTTCTTCACGCCTGCATTCAGCGCGATAATGGACATGTCGTTAGCGTTCATTGCGGACGCTCCTCTTTGCGGTTTTCCAGCCTCTGACCCATGCCTCCACGTCCGACGCGAGCAGGCGATTTTTGCTGCCGTGCTGATACAGCGGCCCGAGTTCGCCATTCCTGATCGCCGCATACACAACGTCAGTGTGCAGCCCGAGCGCCGTTGCGGTCTGGGTTGGACTGAGCGCGAGATACACGCGCGGATATTTCGGAGGCGCTGACATGGGCGCTGGACCTCGGGCGATGGTTGAATGAGGAGCCTTCACGGAATTCTCCCGGACATCACGTGGGGGAGTGCCGGCCATGCGGCGTATCGCGGAAGGCTGAACATCCAGACCCGCGAATTGACCGCAGGTAGGATTTCGTAAGGGTACGCGCGGCCGTGCTGAACCACAACCGGCAACAAACGAAGCCTAAGCGCCCGGACATGAGACCGCAGAAAGCCTATGAAATAAGGCTTCCCGCGATCACGAAGCCATCAATGACGCGTGCGACCTACATCCGACCGCAAGCATTCAGCGGCCCAAACGAGCGCGAGCCCGATGGGCCGGATGCGCGGCGGAAGCTCGCACACCCAACGCCAATAGATCGAGGCGGCGTAGAGATCATTGGGGCCGGCGACGGCTTCCACGTATCGTGCAAGCTCGGCGGCTTCCTCGCTCCGATGCGTGTCGATCTCGATTGTCATCGGTCGGCCTTCCTCTTCACATCAACGCGGGTTGCGTTGAGGAGCGCGTCAAGGTCGGCGATCTTGATCAGGATGCGGCCACGGCCTTTCGGGTTGGCAGCGGGGAGGCGGGAGAAGGGAAGCCGCCCAGCATCAAGCACAGTGCGAAGCGTAGTTTCGCCGACGCCGAGGTATTTGCAGGCTTGGTTGATCGAGAGGGCAATGGGCACAATGTCAGACATGGCTTAGCAAGCTCCGGTCCGGAGTTGCCCATGCCTTGCGTAGCTGCGTGCCTTGGGTCCCCCGCCGAGGGTTGCGGCGTCTGGGGAGGCGTTGACCCGGCGTTGCTCGCGCTGCCTCCGGAGGAGGTTCGGTCAAGAGGCCCCAAAAACACGGAGCTTTTCCCAAGGCGTACCGGTCAAACTGGCGCGGCTTTTACACCCAAACCGGATTTTCGTCCAGAGGTCCGCGCTGCTCGGCAAGGCCCGACGCGGCCGGGCGAATTATGGAAAAATATCAACTGTGCCGCTCAGAAACCCAATAAAAATGGGCCTAACTTGCGTTTTTGCATAGGCGGCTCCAGCCGCGCCGCCAGTGCAGCGGAACCGGAACCAGCATGTCGGCGCCGTCTAGCAATTCCTTCCCCGCCCGGGCCATCCAACGACCCATTGTCGGCGCCAGATCGGTGCGGTCCTGGTATTTTAATGCATGCACCAGCGTGCGCGCGACGTCGTCATAGCGCACCGCGGCGCGGGCGCGCTGGTAGGCCGGCGGATTGGCGATCGCCTCCATCGACAGCAGCTCGGGCCCTGGATCGTAGACAAAGGGAATCCCGAGCCGCGGGCAGAACGGCGGCGCGATGAACGACAATTTGGCCCAGCAGTCTGCGCAGACGCCCTCGCCGTGAACCGGCTCGCGGCAGGACACGCACAGCGTCGGCAGCGCGATGTCGAGCATGAGCCGCGCGGTGCGCAGCCACGCGCCGGAGACCACGCCGAGCGCGCGCTGAAAATGACCGGAAATCGAGCGTGTCTGGGATGCCTCGGCGTCCATCGGGCGAGGCTAGCGTTTGCGCCGCGCGGGCTCAAGGCGCATTGCCTGCGACGGCGGTCCGGCGTAACCAGCGGCATGGCAACGACCTCGCCCGCAGCCCCCATCCTGTTCGATCGCGCGCTTCTAGGCGCGCGGCTGGCACGTGCGCAGGCCGCCGGGGCGGCGACGTTCCTGCTCGAGCGCGCCACCGAGGACATGGCGGACCGCTTGCAGGCGGTGTCACGCAGCTTTTCGGCGGCGGCCGATGTCTGGACGCCGGGTGACGGGCTCGCGGCGGCGCTGCGCGGGCGTGTCGCGGCGATCGATACGATCGGCTTCACCGAGGCGGAGGCGCTCGGCCTGCCGCCGGAATCGCTCGATCTCGCGGTCTCCGCGCTGGCCTTCCAGTTCGTCAACGATCTGCCGGGCGTGCTGGCGCAAATCCGCCGCGCGCTGAAGCCGGACGGTCTGCTGCTGGCGGCGATGCTCGGCGGCGATACGCTGACCGAGCTCAGGCAGAGCTTTGCCGCGGCGGAGGCGGAGTGCGAGGGCGGCGTCTCGCCGCGGGTCGCGCCGTTCGCCGATCTGCGCGACATCGGCGCGCTGTTGCAGCGGGCGGGCTTCGCGCTGCCGGTCACCGATGTCGACCGCGTCGTGGTGCGCTATGCAAACGCGTTCGCACTGATGGCCGACCTCAGGCACATGGGGGCGACCAATGTGCTGCGCGAGCGCCGCCACGCTTCGACCCGCCGCACCACCATGCTGCGCATGGCGCAGATCTACGGCGAACGCTTCGCCGATGCCGACGGCCGCATCCGCGCCACCTTCGACATCGTCTGGCTGTCCGGCTGGGCACCGGATGACAGCCAGCAAAAGCCGCTCAAGCCCGGCTCGGCGAAAGCGAGTTTGGAAGCGGCAGTGAAGCAGGCGAAGCGTTAGGCGCGCACGGTGCCAGGGCTCCCTCCCCCGCAAGGGGGGAGGGAGCCCGTCCACCGTGCATCCCTTACCGTCGGCCACCCTTATCAGCGCGAGCAAGGGGGCGAAGGACGTTTCCACAATTTCGGAATAATGGAATTGTGCCGGTGAGTTGCCCGACGTGTCAAGTCCCCTTGGTCGTGCGCCGGCCGCGCCGGGCTCCTTTGCATGGGGTTGTTTTCGATGTTTTTGGCGACGCGCCTCCCGGGCGGGTGGGAGCGGCAGAAGGTCACAGCAGCAGATCCATCAGATGCGGCAGCAGCGGGATATCCGCCGGCGGCATCGGGTAGTCGCGCAGTCTGCCCGCGCGCACCCAGGCGAGGTTCTGGCCCTCGCGCGCCACCGCCATGCCTTCCCAGCGGCGGCAGATGTAGAGCGGCATCAACAGATGGAAGGTCTCGTAGGCATGGCTGGCGAAGGTCAGCGGCGCGAGGCAGGGCTCGCTCACGGTGATGCCGATCTCCTCGTGCAGCTCGCGGATCAGGGTCTGCTCCGGCCGCTCGCCGGGCTCGATCTTGCCGCCGGGGAATTCCCACAGCCCCGCCAGCGCCTTGCCTGCGGGGCGCTGCGCCAGCAGCACGCGCTTGTCGGCGTCGACCAGCGCGCAGGCGACGACGAGGGTCAGCTTGATATCAGCCATGTGGCGGAAATGTCCTTCTCATCTGCAAGCTTTCATTAACCAGCAGCGCGCCTCCAGCCAAACGATTTGTGCCCGTGGGCTCTTTCTGCATTCGAGATAATCCGGCCTTAATTCGCATCCGGCAGGGTGAGGCGTCCCCTTTATGCGTCCATCATATTCTCTGCCGACATAACCCATGAGCACCTTGATTCGGACCATCAGCCGTTTCCGCCGCGATCGCTCCGGCAATATCGCGATGACCTTCGGCCTGGCTTTGCTGCCGCTCGTCATCGCGGTCGGATGCGCGGTCGACTATTCCCGCGCCAACCAGATCCGCAGCAAGCTGATCTCCGCCGCCGACGCGGCAAGCGTCGGGTCGGTCGCCAAGCAATCGCCCGGCTTCATTGCCGCCGGTGCCATGACTTCGGACGGTGAGATCCCGGCCGGCGAGGCCGATGCGAGGCAGATCTTCAACGGCAACATCTTCAACCAGAACGGCTTCACGCTGACCAGCGTGACGCCGACGGTGACCAAGACCGGCGGCACGATCACCTCGACCGTCAAATTCACCGCCGATGTCCCGACCATGTTCCTCGGCGTGATCGGCCGGAGCAAGATGGCGGTGTCGGGCTCGTCGACCTCGACCGCGACCATGCCGCTCTATATCGACTTCTACCTGCTGCTCGACAATTCGCCGTCGATGGGCGTCGGCGCTACGCCGACGGACGTCGACAAGCTGGTCAAGGCCACCACCGGCAACAGCTTCAAGCCGAACGACCAGTGCGCCTTCGCCTGCCACGACTACAACGACCCCAACAACTATTACAATCTGGCGAAATCGCTTGGCGTGACGACGCGGATCGACGTGCTGCGCAGCGCAACCCAGCAACTGATGGACACCGCGGCGACGACCCAGACCTATTCGAGCCAGTTCCGCATGGCGATCTACGACTTCGGCGCGTCCTCGGCGACCTACGGCCTGCGCAGCCTGTTCACCCTGTCGTCGAGCCTGTCGAGTGCAAAGTCGGCGGCCGGCAACATCGATCTGATGGGCGTCTACGGCAACAACGATGCCTATACCGCGGACAAGGACAGCCAGTTCACCACGATCTTCCCGCAGATCAACAACGAGATCGGAAACCCGGGCGCCGGGACGTCGTCGGCGCCGATGAAGTATCTGTTCTTCGTCTCCGACGGCGTGGCCGACGAACCCAATTCAAGTTGCCTGAAGCCGATCACCGGCAGCAATCGCTGCCAGTCGCCGATCAATCCAGCGCTGTGTGATGTGATCAAGAAGCGCAACATCAAGATCGCGGTGCTCTACACCACCTATCTGCAGCTGCCGACCAACAACTGGTACATGACCTGGATCGACCCGTTCAACCAGGGCCCGTTCGGCCCGTCGCCGAACAGCCAGATCGCGCAGAACATGCGGGCCTGCGCCTCGCCGGGTTTCTATTTCGAGGTCAGCCCGACCCAGGGCATCGCGGACGCGATGAACGCGTTGTTCAAGAAGGCCGTCGCCGACGCGCGGATCTCGAGCTGAGGCCGCGCGTCCTATCTCTCCCGCCACCCTGAGGAGGCCGCGCAGCGGCCGTCTCGAAGGGGCGACGGCCCGGCTCTCTCCACGCGGCGCCACCCCCGGCCGTACATCCTTCGAGGCTCGCTCCGCTCACACCTCAGGATGACGGGACTAACACCGTCATTGCGAGCGCAGCGAAGCAATCCATCTATCTGCGTGCGCGGATGGATCGATTGCTTCGTCGCTTCGCTCCTCGCAATGACGGAGCTGGTGACGGCGTGCAGCGTCTACGACCGGTAATCGCCGTTGATCGCGACGTATTCCTTGGTGAGGTCGCAGGTCAGGACGCGGTCTTTGGCCTTGCCGAGGCCGAGCGCGACCTTGATCTGGATCTTCGGCGCCTTCATCGCCTCCGACACCTCTTTCTCGTTGTAGGACGGATCGCGCGCGCCGCTCTTGGCGACGCGGATGCCGTTGAACGAGATCGAGAGCTTGTCGCGGTTGGCGGGCTCGCCGGCCTTGCCGACCGCCATCACCACGCGGCCCCAATTGGCGTCCTCGCCGGCGATTGCGGTCTTCACCAGCGGCGAATTGGCGATCGACATCGCGATCTTGCGCGCCGACGGCTTTGTCGTCGCGCCTTCGACCACAACCTCGACCAGCTTGCGGGCGCCTTCGCCGTCGCGCGCCACCTGCTCGGAGAGATCAGCGAGGATCTGCTGGAATGCCTTGGCGAACGCCTTCAGGCGCGGGTCGCTGGCGCGCGAGATCTTCGGCGCGCCATGCGCCGCCGCAGCACCGGTCGCAAACGCCAGCAGCGTGTCCGAGGTCGAGGTGTCGCCGTCGATGGTCAGCGCGTTGAAAGTGTCCTCGACACTGGTCTTGAGCAGCGATTGCAGCACGCCGGCCGACAGCGGCGCGTCGGTGAAGATGAAGGAGAGCATGGTCGCCATGTCGGGCATGATCATGCCGGCGCCCTTGGCCATGCCGTTGATCGTCACCTTGGCCTTGCCGAGCTTGACGGTCGCGGTGGCGACCTTCGGGAAGGTGTCGGTGGTCATGATCGCCTTGGCCGCGTCCAACCAGAGATCGGGCGTCGCGGTCTGGGCGAGCTGCGCCAGCACGCCGTCGAACTTTCTGGCGTCGAGCGGCTCGCCGATCACGCCGGTGGAGGCCAGGAACACGTCCGACGTCGAACAGCCGACCGCCTTCGATGCGATCTGCGCGGTCAGCGCGGTCGAGGCCTTGCCGGTCTTGCCGGTGAAGGCGTTGGCGTTGCCGGAATTGACCACCAGCGCGCGCGCTTGTCCGCCCTTCAGCTTGGCGCGGCACCATTCGACCGGCGCCGACGGGCATTTCGACTTGGTGAAGACGCCGGCCACCGTGGTGCCCTTGTCCAGCAGCGCGAGCAGCACGTCGGTGCGCCCCTTGTAGCGGATGCCGGCGGCAGCGGTCGCAAGCCGCACCCCCGCGATCACGGGCATCTCGGGAACGTCAGGCGGGGCGAGGGGGGAGACGACGGTGGACATCGGCAAGCTTCCGGCTACGGGGAGGGAAGCGCTGCATATCATCTCACCGGCTGAAGCGGGAGAGGGCTGTGATGCGAACGCGCTGTCATGAATTGTTCAAGCGATGTCCCGTAGCCCGGATGCAGCGAAGCGAAATCCGGGGCCGCTTTACCCGCGGATGGACCTACCCCGGATTGCGCTGCGCTCCATCCGGGCTACAACGGCATCCCAAAAAGCAAATGGCCGGGACAATGCCCGGCCACTGCAACTGCATCTATTTCGCGAAGCTTACTTCTTCGCCGGTGCCATCTTGTTGTCGGCGGGCTTCGGCGCGTCCTTGGCGGCATCGGCCGGCGCGGCTGCGTCCTTTGCGGGGTCCGTCGCGGTCTCGGCAGGCTTGTCCATGCGCTCGACCTTGGCGGCCTCGCGCAGCTTGGCGACATAGTCGGCCTGAGCCTTGCGGGTCACATAGGTCTCGATCTGGGCCTTCACCTGCTGGAAGTCCGGCGCCTTGCGGTTGCGCTTTTCCTCGACCTTGATGATGTGCCAGCCGAACTGCGACTTGACCGGGTCGGAGATCTTGCCCGGCTCGAGTGAGAAGGCGACCGCGGAGAATTCCGGCACCATCTGCTCCTTGGTGAAGAAGCCGAGGTCGCCGCCGTCGGAGGCGCCGGGGTCCTTGGACTTCTTCTTGGCGAGCTCGGCGAAATCCGCGCCCTTGTCGAGCTCGGCCTTGATCGCCTTGGCCTCGTCCTCGGTCTCGACCAGGATGTGGCGGGCGCGCACTTCCTGCTCGCCGGTGATCTGCTTGGCGGCCTCGTCGTAGACCTTCTTCATGGCATCGTCGGTGGTCGCGGCCTTGCCCTCGCTGGCGAGCAGGCTGTCCATCAACAGGCGGTTGCGGGTGAAGGCGAGCCGCTTCTTGAAGTCGTCATTGTTCTCGATCTTCTTGTCCTCGGCGGCCTTGGACACGATCTTCATGTCGATCAGGAAGGACAGCACGTTGTCCTTGCGGGTCGAGGGGTCCATCTGCTGCAGGCTCGGGCCGAGTTCCTCTTCGGCGAGCGCCACGTCGCTGGCATGGATCTCGGAACCGTTGACCTTCGCCAGCACCGGGTCGGACTCCGCGGCGCGGACCGGAAGGCCCGCAGCCAGCACTGCGACAAGACAGCCCGTGGCGGCCAGTGTGGCGAGGCCGAGGCGCAGGCCGGTCTTGGATTCCGGGGGCGAGGTGGTCATGCAAAATCCTTGGTCTAAAGGGGGGAAGCTCGAGCGGGGCGGACACTCGCCCAATCGTGTTACATTGGCAACGCGAAAGTCGTGTCAAAATGATGAATTCCTTGACATCTTGCCAGCGTTGACAACCCCCCGACCGGGCCATATCTCTGGCCGACCGTGTCGGCGGTGAGAGCGCTTATTTTGCTGCGTTTTTTGCCGTTGAACCCAGGTCGGCCTGTTTCCCACTCAATTGGCTAGGGAGCCCCGGGTCGGGGCTCGAGCCGTAGCGCGTCACGGTGAGTTGATAGGCGACCCGTTGGACCATCTCAGGCTGTAAACCAAGACCGAACTCGAGACCGAAGAACAGGAATTTCGCATGATCGGCGCGCTCGCCCGCAAGTTTTTCGGCTCCGCCAACGACCGTCGGGTCAAGGGCTATCAGTCCCGCGTCAGCGCCATCAACGCGCTGGAGCCCGAGCTCATCAAGCTCTCCGACGACGAGCTCAAGGCCCGGACCGCCGAATTCAAGCAGCAGCTCGCGAGCGGCAAGACGCTGGACGACCTCCTGGTCCCGGCCTTCGCCACGGTGCGCGAAGCGGCCAAGCGGACGCTCGGCCAGCGCCATTTCGACGTTCAGCTGATCGGCGGCATGGTGCTGCATGAGGGCGACATCGCCGAGATGAAGACCGGCGAAGGCAAGACGCTGGTCGCAACGCTGGCGGTCTACCTCAACGCGCTCGCCGGCAAGGGCGTCCACGTCGTCACCGTCAACGACTACCTGGCCCGCCGCGACTCCGGCTGGATGGGCCAGATCTACGCGTTCCTCGGGCTGACCACCGGCGTGATCGTGCACGGCCTCGACGACGCCGAGCGCAAGGCCGCCTATGCCTGCGACATCACCTACGGCACCAACAACGAATACGGCTTCGACTATCTGCGCGACAACATGAAGTATCGCCTGGAAGACATGGTCCAGCGCGAGCATTTCTACGCGATCGTCGACGAAGTGGACTCGATCCTGATCGACGAAGCGCGCACGCCCTTGATCATCTCCGGTCCGCTCGACGACCGCTCGGATTTCTACAACACCATCGACACCTTCATGCCGAAGCTGGTCAAGAAGGACGACTACGAGGTCGACGAGAAGCAGCGCACGGTGACCTTGACCGAAGCCGGCATGGAGAAGCTCGAGAACCTGCTGCGCGATGCCGGCCAGCTCAAGGGCGATTCGCTGTACGACGTCGAGAACGTCTCCGTCGTGCATCACGTCAACCAGGCGCTGCGCGCCCACACGCTGTTCACCCGCGACAAGGACTACATCGTCCGCGACGACGAGGTCGTCATCATCGACGAGTTCACCGGCCGCATGATGCAGGGCCGGCGCTATTCGGAAGGGCTGCACCAGGCGCTGGAAGCCAAGGAGCACGTCACGGTCCAGCCCGAGAACCAGACGCTGGCCTCGATCACCTTCCAGAACTATTTCCGGATGTACCAGAAGCTGTCCGGCATGACCGGCACCGCGCTGACCGAAGCCGACGAACTGTTCGACATCTACAAGCTCGAGGTGGTGGAGATCCCGACCAACCTTCCGGTGGCGCGCCTCGACGAGGACGACGAGGTCTATCGCACCCAAAACGAGAAATACGCGGCGATCCTTGCCGAGATCGAGCGCGCCAACAAGCGGCTGCAGCCGGTGCTGGTCGGTACCGCGTCGATCGAGAAGTCGGAAGTGCTGGCCGACTACCTCAAGAAGCACGGCTACAAGCAGATCGACTTTACCTCCGAATCCGGCATGGAGAAGCTCTATGCCGCGGCGCGCGCCGGCAAGCCGGCCAAGCTGTTCGCGGTGCTGAACGCGCGCTTCCACGAGCAGGAAGCCTATATCGTCGCGGAAGCCGGCGTGCCCGGCGCGATCACGATCGCGACCAACATGGCCGGCCGCGGCACCGACATCAAGCTCGGCGGCTCGCTCGAGATGCGGATCCAGCAGGAGGCCGCCGGCATCACCGACGAGGCGGAGAAGGCGAAGAAGATCGAGCAGATCAAGGCCGACATCGAGCGCTTCCGCGAGATCGTGCTGAAGGCGGAAGAGGATTTCGAGGTCGAGCCGGCCAAGGGCAACAAGCCCGCCAAGACGGTGAAGAAGCCGGGCGGCCTCTACATCATCGGCTCCGAGCGCCATGAATCCCGCCGCATCGACAACCAGCTGCGCGGCCGCTCCGGCCGTCAGGGCGATCCCGGCCGCTCGAAATTCTTCCTGTCGCTGGAAGACGACCTGATGCGCATCTTCGGCTCCGACCGGCTCGACAGCATGCTGCAACGGCTCGGCTTGCAGGAAGGCGAAGCCATCATCCATCCCTGGATCAACAAGGCGCTGGAGAAGGCGCAGCAGAAGGTCGAGGCACGCAACTTCGACATCCGCAAGAACCTGCTCAAGTTCGACAACGTCCAGAACGACCAGCGCAAGGTGATCTTCGATCAGCGCGTCGACCTGATGAAGGACGACAGCGTGGTCGAGACCGTGACCGACATGCGCCACGCCTTCGTCGAGGACGTCGTCGCCAAGCACATCCCCGAGCACGCCTATGCCGAGCAGTGGGACACTGCGGGGCTGAAGGAAGAGCTGAAGCGCGTGCTCGATGTCGACCTGCCGGTCGACGAATGGGCCAAGGAAGAGGGCATCGCCGACGAGGAGCTGCTCACCCGCATCGAGAACCATGTCGACGAGCGCATGGCGGCCAAGGTCGCGCAATGGGGCCCCGACGTGATGCGCTACGTCGAGAAGACCATCCTGCTGCAGACGCTCGACCATCTCTGGCGCGAGCATCTCATCATGCTCGACCATCTGCGCCAGGTGATCGGCCTGCGCGGCTACGGCCAGCGCGATCCGTTGCAGGAGTACAAGACCGAGGCCTTCAACCTGTTCCAGGAGATGAGCGCGCATCTGCGCGAGGCGGTCACCGCGCAGCTGATGCGGGTCGAGATCGTGCCGCCCGAGGAGCCGCCGCAGCCGCTGCCGTTGATGGAGGCGCACAAGCTCGATCCCAACACCGGCGAGGACGAGTTCGCCCGCGCCAGCCTGAGCGAAGCGACCTACGCCCAGGCCTCGCTGGCGCCGGCCATGTCCGCCGCCGATCGCAATCCGAACGACCCGACGAGCTGGGGCAAGGTCGGCCGCAACGAGGACTGCCCCTGCGGCTCGGGCAAGAAGTACAAGCACTGCCACGGCCGGTACGCGTAACCGGCTGCAATCATCGCGATTGTAGGGTGGCCAAAGCGAAAGCGTGCCCACCCTATCATGCGCTGCTCTCGACGCTGGGCACGCTTCCGCCCTCGCTCTTCGAGCTACGGCGGACAAGCCGCTTTGCCGACCCTACGGTCTGCCGCGACAGGCATGCGTAAGCCGCTGCAAGCGGTGACGTGCCGCCGTCGCATCGCCGCTCACCCCGCATACGCCTTGTCGAGATCGGCGATCACGATCTTCTGCATCTTCAGCATCGCCTGCATGACGCGGTCCGCGGCCTTGCGGTCGGGGTCGCTGAGGTAGCGGCTGAGCGCGGTCGGGACCACCTGCCAGGACAGGCCGAACCGGTCCTTGAGCCAGCCGCAGCGCGATTCCTGGCCGCCGTCGGTGAGCTTCTCCCAGAAGTAGTCGACCTGCTGCTGGGTCTCGACGCTGAGGAAGAACGACACCGCCTCGTTGAACTTGTGCTGCGGGCCGCCATTGAGCGCGTAGAACCGCTGCCCCTCGAGCTCGAAGCTTGCCATGAAGTCGCTGACGGTCTCGATTTCGGCGTTCGGAAACACCGATTTGTAGAACGCGACGGCATCGCGGACGTTGTTGTCGAGCCACAGGAACGGCGTGATCGATGTCATGGCGAGAGAATCCTTGTAATCGAGGGAGAGGAAAGCCGGCACCGCGCGCAAGCGCATCCGGAGGACGAGCAGGCGGCCGGGATCCCGACATATCGACCAGGCTTTTCTGTTGGAACCCTCGCGCCGCCGCCTGGCGGCGACAGTCCGTAGGTATTTTCGGCGCATTTGGGTTCCCACGAACCCGGCACTAAGCCGTCGATCGGTCCATCTGCCACCCAAAGGCGATGTTAGGCTTTCGATCAACCACTTGTTAGTGCTCCGTGTCCCAATATTGCCGGGCGTGTTGGACGAGCCGTCAAGCGCATCAAGGCCTCTCTTTGGTCAAGGCTCGATCGGGGAGGCCCGCGCTTTGCAGACCGTGACGACAATGCCCGGCCGTTACTATCCGGCGATCTTCGTGCTGGCGTCGGCCACACTGGCCTATCAGATCCTGATCACCCGTTTCTTCAGCGTGATGGTGCATTACCATTTCGCTTTCGGCGCCATCGCGCTTGCGATGTTCGGGCTGACGCGCGGTGCGATGCGGGTTTATGAAGATCCCGACCGCTATGCGCCGGGGCGTGTGGGGCCGGAGTTCGCCCGCCATGCCGCGCGGTTCGCGATCAGCGGCGTCGCCGTGATGTGCGCGTTCCTGTGCGCGCCGATGGTCGCGCCCAGCAACTATGCCATGGCTGCACTCGGCGTGGTGGCGCTGGGCTTCACCATTCCGTTCGCCGAGGGCGGCATCTGCATCACGCTGCTGCTGACCCGGCTGCCCTATGTCGGCGGCTGGCTTTATGCCGCCGACCTGCTCGGCGCCGCGACCGGATGCCTCGGCATCATCTTCGTGCTGCTGGTGATCGATCCGGTCAGCGCGACGCTTTGGATCGGCGCTGGCGCCGCGGCGGCCGGCTGGTTCGTGGTCCGTCACGGCGAGGACCGAAGCAGCCTGAGCCTAAGCCGCAACACCGCGCTCGGCCTTGCCGCACTCGCCGCGCTCCACACCGCGCTTGCCGCAGCCGGCAGCAGCCATCTCGGCGTGACCTGGGCCAAAGGCACTCCGCAGACCGGAACGCTGTTCGAGCGCTGGAATACCTATTCGCGCATCCGCGTCACCGATCTCGGGCTCTCGATCCCGTTCGGCTGGAGCTTCGCGCGTCCCCCGGATGCCAAGGTCGAGCAGCTCTATCTCGACATCGATGCCGACGCGGGAACGCCGATCACCCGCTTCTCCGGCGATCTTGCCAAGGTGTCGTACCTCAAGCACGACGTCATCAACGCGCCCTATCTGGTGCAGCAACGGCCGGATGACGTCGCCGTGGTCGGCGTCGGCGGCGGCCGCGACGTGCTCTCCGCGCTCTATTTCGGCGCGCAGCGGATTCGCGGCATCGAGATCAATCCCGCGATCTTCGAGGTGCTGACGAACAAGTTCGCGGATTATTCGGGTCACCTCGATCGCTGGCCCGGCGTCTCGCTGGTCAATGCCGAAGCGCGCAGCTACATCAATCATTCGCCCGATCGCTACGACCTGATCCAGATCTCGCTGATCGATACCTGGGCCACCACCGCGGCCGGCGGGCTGACATTGACCGAGAACCGGCTCTACACGGTGGAGGCGTGGGACGATTTCTTCCGCGCGCTGAAGCCGGGCGGCATGCTCTCGGTGTCGCGCTGGTACCAGCCGACGGTCTATCGCGGCGAGTTCTATCGCCTGATTGCGATCGCAACTGAGGCGTTGCAGCGTCAGGGCGTGCCGGCGACCGAACTGTCGCAGCATGTGATTGCAGCGAATGTCGGCGACATCGTCACGGTGATGATCCGTCCCGAGGCGTTCACGGCGGCGCAGTGGCAGGGCGCGCGCGACCGGCTGGTCGCGGAGGGATTCAAGCTGCTGCTCGGGCCCGGGATCGCCTATGACACCGTCACTTCGACCCTCTTGTCCGGCAAGGCCGACCAGCGTTTCCTGGATTCATTGCCGCAAAACATCGCGGCTTCGACCGACGACAAGCCGTTCTTCTTCTATACCGTGCGGCTCGCCGATCTGTTCAGCAAAAGCGGCTTCGAGTTGCAGAACAACGCTGCGATCAGCGTCATCAAATGGGTGCTCGTGTTCCAGATCGGCATCTGCATCTGTTACATCGGCATTCCCTTCATGCGCCTGGCGCGGCGGACGCCGGTGGCGACGCTGGCGCCGCCGGTGGCTTATTTCGCCGCAATCGGCTTCGGCTTCATGCTGATCGAGATTTCGCAGATGCAACGGCTGATGGTGTTCCTCGGCCACCCCGTCTACGGGCTCAGCGTCGTGCTGTTCACGATCCTGCTGTTCGGAGGCATCGGCAGTGGCACGGTGGGCGCGACGCCGGCGCGGCCGGCGGTGCTGATCGTCCGCCTCGTGACGCTGGTCGCGACGCTAGTGGCCGTGGGCCTGCTGACGCCGTCGGTCACCGCCTGGTCGCGGTCGGCGCCGACCGAGATCCGCATCCTGGTGTCGATCGCCTTGCTGGCGCCGCCGGCTTTCTGCATGGGCATGATGTTCCCGCTGGGCCTCGGCATCTGGCGGCGGCATGAAGGGCTGCTGCCGTTCTTCTGGAGCACCAACGGCATCACCTCGATGCTCGCCTCCGTGCTCGGCATGGCGCTGTCGATCCAGTTCGGCATAACAGCGACATTCGCGGTCGGAATCGGCTGCTATGTGGTGTGCGCGATCATGATCCTCGGCAACCGTCTGAGCGATTCGATCGCTGAGACCGCCCTCAAGCCGGTCCGGACATCCGGTCTGGTGGCGCAGGACGAGGCCGCCTCGTAGCGGGCGGCCGCGATCGTCTTAGTTGGCGCTGCCGATCAGGCTTTCCAAGAGGCGCTTGAGCTCGGTGGTCGACTTGTCGCCATAGCTCTCGACGATGTGCTCCTCCTGGCTCACCGCCAGCGAGTTCAGCCGCCGGCACAGCGCCTTGCCGCGGTCGGAGACGAACATCAGCACCTTCCGGCGATCCTTCGGGTCCTGCACGCGGTAGACCAGCGCGTCCGACACCATGCGGTCGATCATCTTGGTCAGCGTCGGATGGTTGAGCAGCACGGCATCGGCAAGCTCGCCCATCGAGTGGCCGTTGCCGTCGGACAGCACTTTAAGGATGCGCCACTGCTCGACCGGCACGCCTTCCTTGGCCAATCGCGTCTCCAACTGCCGGTTGATCTCCCGGTTGGCTTGCGCGAGCAGGTAGGCGAGGTGTTCGGTGATCGGGGAATTTTCTTTCGGCGGTTTAGCCACGGCGTGAGACCTGGTTCCTGACCCGGTGAATGAATGTCCGGCAACGCTTGCCGTTTCTATATGCACTTCAATTGTTGAATATTCAATATTTTCCCCTAGGATATTCCCCCAACCAAAGGGCGGATGCCGCGACCGCCCCGCTGGCTGCGTTGCGTACTGCTTCCCAGACAGGAGTTGGCGTGCTCTCGACGGTCTCTTCCCAGGCGTATGGCGGCTTGCCCGTCCCGCCGCCGCACCTGTTTCGAACTCCGTCGTCCTGCGCGGCCGATGTCGCTTTGACCGTCAAGCCGGGCTCCTCGCGCCGCGGCGGCACCGACAGCAAGCTTCGGGTCGGCAATTTCATCACCTTTTCCGGGGCGCCCGGGATCTGGGGCCCGATCTCCGCCAACAGCGTCATGCTCGCGGTCGCCGAGATCAACCGGCGCGGCGGCATCCGCGGCCGCGAGATCGAATTGTCGATGTACGACGCCGGTGGTCCGATCGAGGAGGTGGTGCGCCGCGCCGAGCAGGCAATCGCCTTCGACGAGATCGACGTGATCATGGGCTCGCATATCTCGGCGGTCCGCCTCGCGCTGCGCAAGGTCACCGCGGGCCGCATCCCCTATATCTACACGCCGGTCTATGAGGGCGGCGAGCGGACGCCCGGCGTGATGGCGATCGGCGAGACGCCGCGCGCCGAAAGCCGACCGGCGATCCACTGGCTCACCGAAGTCAAGAAGGCGCAGCGCTGGTACCTGATCGGCAGCGACTATGTCTGGCCCTGGCAGTCACACCGCGCGGTGAAGCGCTACATCAAGGAGGCCGGCGGCCAGGTGGTGGGCGAAGAATTCGTCCCGCTCGGCGAGGACGATCACGAGCCGCATCTGGCGCGGATCCGCGCCGCCAAGCCCGACGTCGTGCTGATCACCCTGATCGGCACCGACAGCATCACCTTCAATCGGGCCTTCGCCGAGGCGGGCCTGGCCGCCACCACGCTGCGCTATGCGGGTGCGATGGACGAGACCGTGCTGCTCGGCATCGGGCCGGACGCGACCGAGAACCTGTTCTGCGCCTCCGGCTATTTCGGCTGCATCGATTCCCGCGCCAATGACGACTTCCGGACCAGCTACCGTGCGATGTTCGGAGCGCATGCGCCCCCGATCGGATCGGTCGGGCAGTCCAATTATGAGGGCATGCGGTTTCTCGAGGCGGCGGCCCACCGGGCCCGCTCGCTGTCGACGGGACCGCTGTCCGCCGCAGCCCGCAACCTGGTCTATGGTGGCGCCCGTGGCAGCGTCACACTTCGCGACGGCCGCGCCGAGATGCCGATCTATCTTGCCGAAGCCGACGGTCTCGACTTCAATGTGATCAAGACGATCTAGCTTGGCACCGTCGTCCGCAAGCGCGATGCCGCGCTCGCCCAGGGCGTACCGGTGCCAGACAGGAGCAGCTGTGCATTCGACGCGCAACGTCAGGGCCGGAAGCCTGAACGGCAGGAATGGCGGCCTCCCGTTCCCGCCATCCCTGCTGTTCAGGAATCTGGCGCCGGCCTCCGATCGGGTGTTTTCTCCGATGGACCGCAGCGGGTTCGGTCCGCGCGGTGCGCGCAACCGGCTGCGGGTCGCAGGTTTCGTCTGCTGCACCGGTTCGCCGGGCATGTGGGGGCCGGCCGCGACTTCGAGCGCGCAGCTTGCGGTCGCCGACATCAATCGTCGCGGCGGCATCCTCGGCCGCGAGGTCGAGCTCTCGGTCTATGATGCCGGCGGGCCGCTCGAGGACGTACGCGACCGCGCCGAGCAGGCGATCGCCTCCGACGACGTCGATCTCATCATGGGCATGCACACCAGCGCGGTGCGCGTCGCGTTGCGCAATCTGATCACCCGCAGCAGGATTCCCTACATCTACACGCCGGTCTACGAGGGCGGCGAACGGACGCCGGGCGTGATCGCGATCGGCGAGACACCGCGTTGGCAGATGCGGCCGTCGATCCATTGGCTGGCCGAGGCCAAGCGCGCCGCGCGCTGGTACCTGATCGGCAGCGACTATGTCTGGCCATGGCAGTCGCACCGCGCGGTGAAGCGCTACATCAAGGAAACCGGGGGGCTCGTGGTCGGCGAGGAGTTCGTGCCGGTCGGCGAGGACGATCACGAGGCGCATCTGGAGCGGATCCGCGCCGCCAAGCCCGATGTGGTGCTGATCTCGCTGATCGGCACCGACAGCGTGACCTTCAATCGCGCCTTCGCCGATGCCGGGCTCGCCGCCACCACGCTGCGCCTTGCCGGCTGCGTCGACGAAACGGTGCTGCTCGGCATCGGTGCCGACCGGACCGAGAACCTGTTCTGCGCCTCAGGCTACTTCCCCGGTGTCGGCTCGCCCGCCGGCGACGATTTCCGCGATCGCTATCGCGCGATGTTCGGTGCGTTCGCGCCGCCGGTCGGATCGTGCGGCGAGTCGGCCTATGAAGGCTTCTGCCTGCTGGAGGCCGCCGCCAACCGGGCCGGCACGCTGGACACGCGGCCGCTGCTCGCGGCGGCCGACAACCTGGTCTATCGTGGTCCGCGCGGTCCGGTCACGGTACGCAGCGGCCATGTCAGGATGCCGATGTATCTTGCCGAAGCCGACGGCCTCGACTTCAGGGTGATCAAGTCGATCTGAGCCGGGGTCCGCCAGCTTCGTCGGAAGGTCTTGCGAAATAATCCTTGAAAAGGAAAATATTTCCGTTTTCAATACAGCGGCGGGGTGGGGCGGTTCGCGCGGGGCATTGCGCGGCCGCTGCCCCGTGCCGAGGGAACATCCAAGGATCAAAAGCTTCAGGAGAGCGCCGTGACCGTCGTCCTTCCCACGCCAACGCAACTTCGTGCCGTCGCCGAGCAGTGTGGCCTGTCCCTGACCGAAGAGGACGTGGCTTCGTTCCGAGGCCTGATGCAGGGCTCGATCGAGGCCTACAACCTCGTCGCCCAGATGCCGGACGAACTCCCCGAAGTGAAATATCCGCGCACGCCCGGCACTCGCCCGGCGCCGGAGGATAACAAGCACAACGCCTGGTACTGCAAGTCGACGGTGAAGGGCGCGGCCTCCGGCAAGCTCAAGGGCAAGACGGTGGCGTTGAAGGACAATATCATGCTGGCCGGCGTGCCGATGACCAACGGCTCGTCGACGCTGGAAGGCTTTATTCCCGACTTCGACGCCACCATCGTCACCAGGATGCTGGATGCCGGCGCCGAGATCAAAGGCAAGACGCATTGCGAGCATTTCTGCCTGTCCGGCGGCAGCCACACCGGCTCCTACGGGCCGGTGCACAATCCGCACAAGATGGGCTATTCGGCCGGCGGCTCGTCGTCGGGCTCGGGTGTCGTGGTGGCGCTCGGCGAGGTCGACATGGCGATCGGTGGCGACCAGGGCGGCTCGATCCGCATGCCGTCCTCGTTCTGCGGCACCTACGGCATGAAGCCGACCTGGGGCCTCGTGCCCTACACCGGCATCATGCCGATCGAGATCTATGTCGACCATACCGGCCCGATGACCGCGAGCGTGGAAGACAACGCGCTGCTGCTCGAAGTGCTGGCCGGCGACGACGGCTATGATCCGCGCATCAAGGCGCCGAAAGTCGAGGAGTACACCAAGGCACTCGGCAAGGGCGTCAAGGGCATGAAGATCGGCATCCTCAAGGAAGGCTTCGAGCAGCCGACCGCGGAAGCCGCCGTCAACGAAAGCGTGCGCGAGGCGGCGAAGCGCTTCAAGGATCTCGGCGCCAGCGTCGAGACGGTGTCGATTCCGATGCACATGGCGGGCGGCGCGATCTGGACCCCGATCGGCACCGAAGGCCTGACCCAGACCATGATGTTCGGCGACGGCTACGGCCTCAGCCGCGGCGATCTCTATTCGACCGCGCTGATGGATCACCATCGCGGCTGGCGCCGGCAGGCGGATTCGCTGTCCGAGACCACCAAACTGTTCATGATGCTCGGCACCTACATCAACAACAATTTCGGCCCGCGCTTCTACGGCAAGGCACTCAACATCTCCCGCCGCCTCGCCGCGGCCTACGACAAGGCGTTCAAGGATTACGATCTCCTGCTGATGCCGACCACGCCGATGAAGGCGACCAAGTTGCCCGAGGCCAATGCGAGCCGCGAGGAATATGTCGCCCGCGCGCTGGAGATGATCTCCAACACCGCGCCGTTCGACATCACCCATCATCCGGCGATGTCGCTGCCCTGCGGCATGGTCGATGGCCTGCCGGTCGGGCTGATGCTGGTCGGGCGGATGTTCGAGGAGAGCACCATCTACCGCGCCGCGCATGCCTTCGAGCAGGCCGGCGACTGGAAGAAGATGTGAGGCGCCGCTTGTCGCAGACGCAACGTCGACGGATGGGGCACCATGGCTAGCATCTTTGCCGCGGTGTTCGAGATCGTGAGCTTCGGCGCCATCATCGTGCTGGTGGTGCTCGGGCTCGGCATCATCGCCAGCATGATGGGCATCTTCAACTTCGCGCAGGGCGAATTCGTCCTGCTCGGGGCCTATGTCACCTATCTGGCCTACGCCCATGGCGCGCCGGTCTGGGTCGGCATGGTCGCCGCCCCGTTCGTGGTCGGCGCACTCGGCTTCGTGCTGGAAGCGCTGATCATCCGGCGCTTCTACGCGGCGCCGATCGTGGCGATGCTCGGCACCTATGCGCTCGGCCTGATCATCCGCGAGAGCGTGCGCGGCCTGATCGGCGGCTTCTATCTCACGGTGCCGGAGCCGATCGGCGGTTCGATCGACCTCGGCTCGGTCCACATCTCGGCCTGGCGCTTCACCATCATCGTGATCACGCTGTTGGTGATGGGCGGCTGCTATCTCTTGCTGGCGCGCACCTCGTTCGGGCTGCGGGTCCGCGCCACGCTGGAGAACCCGGCGCTGGCGCGCGCATCAGGCATCTCGACGCCCTTGATCTACGGCGCGACCTTCGCATTCGGCGCGGCGCTGGCCGGGCTTGCCGGCGCGCTGATCGTGCCGGTGTTCAGCTTGTTTGCCGATCTCGGCATCCGTTTCCTGATCCAGGGCTTCGTCGCCGTGATGGTCGGCGGGGTCGGCTCCTTCATCGGTCCGGTCGCCGGCGCCGGCGTGATCGGCACGCTCAGTGCGGCGCTGCCATGGGTCATGTCACCGGTCGTCGCCGACGTGCTGGTCTTCGTGCTCGCCATCGCCTTCATCAAATTCCGGCCGCAAGGCCTCATTGCTGGGAAAGGGGTCTAATCACCATGTCGATCGAACGCATGAATCTGACGCGCCGCCGCTTCATGAGCAATTTCGCCTTCGCGACCGGCGCGCTCGCGACCGGGGTCGGCAGCTGGGTCGTCAGGCCCGACTGGGCCAACGCCGCCGAAGGCCCGATCAAGGTCGGCATCGCGACCGACCTGACCGGCCCGATCGCCTATGCCGGCAATGCCGACGCCAACGTCGCCAAGATGGTGATCAAGGAGATCAACGCCGGCGGCGGCCTGCTCGGCCGCCCGCTCGAGCTCTATATCGAGGACACCGCTTCGAACGAATCGGTCGCGGTCGGCAATGTCCGCAAGCTGATCCAGCGTGACAAGGTCGACATGGTGCTGGGCGGCATCACCTCCTCGATGCGTAACGCCATCAAGGACCCGATCGTGGCGCGCGGCAAGACGCTCTACATCTATCCGCAGCTCTACGAGGGCAGGGAGTGCACGCCCTATCTGTTCTGCACCGGCCCGACGCCGGCGCAGCAATGCGACACCTTCATTCCCTGGCTGATCAAGAACGGCGGCAAGAAGTTCGCGCTGCCGAGCGCCAACTATGTCTGGCCGCACACGCTCAACGTCTATGCCCGCAAGGTGATCGAGGACAATGGCGGCGAGGTCGTGTTCGAGGAGTATTACCCGCTCGACCAGGTCGACTTCTCGTCGACCGTCAACCGCATCATCTCCAACAAGGTCGACGTCGTCTTCAACACCGTCATCCCGCCCGGCGTCGGCCCGTTCTTCAAGCAGCTCTATGAAGCGGGCTTCCTCAAGAACGGTGGCCGGCTCGCCTGCGTCTACTATGACGAGAACACCCTCAACATCAATCAGGCCAACGAGATCGAGGGGCTGGCAAGCTGCCTCGACTATTTCAAGGTGCTGACCAAGGAGGATCCGTTCGACGCCAAGCTGCAGGCAGCGTATGAAAAGGACTTCCCAGGCAACTTCCTGTTCGCGGCCGGCAGCGCCGCCACCGGAACCTATCGCGGTCTCAAGCTGTGGGAGGCGGCGGTCAAGGAAGCCGGCAAGGTCGACCGCGACTCGGTTGCCGCCGCGCTCGATCACGCCAAGATCGCCGAAGGGCCCGGCGGACCGGCCGAAATGGTTCCGGGCAAGCGTCACTGCAAGATGAAGATGTACACCGCTGTTGCCAAAGGCGGGAACTATGAGATCGTGGCGCGCAGCGACGGTCTTGTTGATCCCAAGGAATGCTGAGCGATCGATGAGTGGAGCAAGAGAGGCCGTCGCACGCATCAGCGAGGATGTCGTGACGGGTGAGGGTACACCGGCCGCAAGCGCGCCGGCGGGACAGGCATCGGCAGGATGGAAGGTCCTGCCGATCGTGGAAGGACTGGTGCTCTTGATCGCACTGGTCCTGCCATGGGTTCTGCAGGACTATCTGACGGTGTTCGCGACCCGCGTAGTGATCCTCGCGCTGTTCGCGCTGTCGTTCGACCTGGTGTGGGGTTATGCCGGCATCATGAGCTTCGGCCAGGCGCTGTTCTTCGGCGCCGCCGGCTACGGCGTGGCGCTGCTGGCGCGCGATCTCAACGTCACCTCGATCCTCTTGATCCTGCCCGCCGGCACCTTGATCGGCCTTGCCGCGGCGCTGCTGCTCGGCGGCTTCCTGCTGCTCGGGCGCTATCCCTCCAGCGTGATCTTCGTCTCGCTCGGCACGCTCACCGGATCCTATGCCGCGGATCGGCTGGCGCGGGGCTGGTACTATCTCGGCGGCCAGAACGGCATCCCGTCGATCCCGCCGCTCACCCTCGGCAGCTACGAGCTCGAGGAAGGGCCGATCTACTATTACATGGTGCTCGGTATCCTCGTGGTGGTCTACCTGCTGTGCCGCTTCCTGGTCCGCTCGCAATTCGGCCTGGCGCTCGCGGGCTTGCGCGAGAACGAGCAGCGCATCGCCTTCTTCGGCTACAAGGCGCAGCATCTGAAGGCGATCATCTTCGCGATCGGCGGCACCATCGCCGGTCTTGCCGGCAGCCTCTATGCCTTCCACGAAGGCTTCGTCTGGCCCAACATGCTGGGCGTCGTGTTCTCGACCCAGGTCGTGCTCTACGTCCTGTTCGGCGGCTCCGGCACGCTGATCGGCGCCGTGATCGGCACCGTGATCATCGAGGGCGTCTCGTTCTGGCTGTCGGACAATTACCGCGACATCTGGCCGATCATTCTCGGCGTGCTGCTTTTGCTCGTGATCATGTTCCGTCCGCTCGGGCTGATCTCCTTCGTGCTCGGCGAGCGCGAGCGGGTCGGCAGCTTCGGCAAAGCACCAAAAAAGGAGACCGGCAATGCCGCTCCTTGAGGCCTCAGGGATCAGCAAGGTGTTCGGCAAGCTCACCGCGCTCGACGGTGCGGCGCTGACTGTCGGCGAGAACGAGTTTCACGGCCTGATCGGCCCCAACGGCTCGGGCAAGAGCACGCTGATGAAATGCGTCGCCGGCGCAGAAGTCCCCACGACAGGCAAGGTCTCCTTCGTCAACACCGACATCACGGCGTTCACGCCGACCGAGCGCGCCCGCGCCGGCATGAGCCTGAAATTCCAGATCACCTCGGTGCTGCCGACGCTGACGCTGTACGACAACATCCTGCTGGCGTTGCAGGCGCACTGCTCGCTGTTCGACCTCGTGCTGTCGCGCACCCGCAAGAAATTGCACGATCAGGTGATGACGATGCTGACCCAGTTCCGCCTCGCCGATCGGGCGCATGACGCGGCGGCGGCGCTGTCGCACGGCCAGCAGCAATGGCTCGAGATCGCGATGGCGCTGGCCGGGAAGCCGCGGCTTCTGCTGCTGGACGAGCCGACCGGCGGCATGAGCCTCGAGGAGCGCCGCGTCACCGGCGAATTGTTGCAGCCGATCAAAGAGCATTGCTCGCTCGTCATCGTCGAACATGATCTCGATTTCATCCGCGACATCTGCGACCGCCTCACCGTGCTCGACCAGGGCAAGGTGCTGGCGTCGGGGACGGTCGCGGAAATCCAGGCCAACAGAAACGTCCAGGAGATTTATCTTCGCCGTGCCTGAGCAAACCTTCCTCGATATCAGGCATCTCGATGCCGGTTATGGCCGCAGCCAGGTCCTGTTCGATGTCAACATCGGCATTCCCTGGCGCGGCGGCGTTGCCGTGCTCGGCCGCAACGGTGCCGGCAAGACCACGCTGATGAAGACCATCGTCGGTGAGCTCGCAAGCTCGCAGGGCGAGCTGTTCTTCGACGGTCGCGACATCACCCGGCGCCGCACCGAGGAACGGGTGCGCTCCGGCATCGGCTATGTGCCGCAGGAGCATTCGGTGTTCGCCCGCCTGTCGGTGCGCGACAACCTTGCGGTCGGCTCGCTGGTCAATTCGGACGCCGGTGCGGTCGATCGCGTGATGGAGATCTTCCCGAAGCTCGGCCAGCGCCTCGACCAGCCGGCCGGCACGCTGTCCGGCGGCGAGCGCAAGATGCTGGCGATCAGCCGCGCCATGCTCGGCAATCCAAAGCTGCTGCTGCTGGACGAGCCGACCGAGGGGGTCTGGATCGGCGTGATCGAGGAGATCACCGAGCGGCTGATCGAGCTTGCCAAGAGCATCTCGGTCGTGATCGTCGAGCAGCATCTCGACCTCGCGCTGCGCGTCGCCGACTACGCCTATGTGCTGGACCGGGGCCGCGTCGCGCTCCAGGGCGGCGCAAGCGAGGTGCGCAACGATCCGGAATTGCTGCGGTATCTGGCGCCGTAGATTGCCGTCGAATCGAGGGTTCCCCAGGAACGAAGCGCCGCCGCCGCCGTTGGGCAGCGGGAGGAATTCACGATGCGCTATTCTTCGATTGCGGTAATTTGTGCCGTCGCCGTGATGAACAGCGGTGCCGCAGTGGCCCAGCACGCCGGCACCAAGTCGGAACAATCCGCGTGCTCGCGCGATGCACAGCGTTTCTGCCGCAAGGACCTCGGCAATGACGGCGCCGTGCAGAACTGCCTTCAGACCAATCGCGATAGCCTGAGCCGAAGTTGCAAGAAGGTGTTCGAGAGCCACGGCATGTAGCCGTCGCGGCGTTCGCCGTTGCATCGGTGCAGCCGACCATCGAGCACCGCGTCCGGGCGGTGGATTCCGGCTGGCGATACGAAATCGCTCGCCTGGGGGCAGAGCTTATCGCTCGTTGCCGACGAACAACCGCCATGCACCGTCAAACAGAACCAAGAGGATGGACAGCGTCGACGAGCAGAGCAGAATGCCTGTCGCGAGGTGGTGATACGATGTGCCTTCAGTGAGCAGGAACCCGATCAGCGATGCGCCGATCAGGCTCATCCAGCCGGCCAGCACGCGCCATGACCTGCGGATCAAGCCGGATATTTCGTCCGTCATTGTGAACCTCTCCGGGCCGGATGGGCTGCTGCCTGGTCGTTTGTAGCCAACCCGTCCTGAATCACGTCCGCCTATCCTGCGCCGCACAAAACCATCATCCCGGGACACTCGTGCGGATGACGGCGGGATTTCCGGCCGGCAAGTGTTCGAGATGGTTCAGTGCTGCCTTGAGCTGGGTGTCCCGGTCCGTCCCGATCAACTGCTCCTTGATGGGCGGTGAAGCTGCTTCTGAAGGTGCGCCGTTGGTATCCGGCGTTGCGCCGGGATTTGGCCGCATCCCGGGATTGGCGAACGCGCCGTGGAGTTGGGCTTCGCGCCAAACCAGGGAGTTCGCAACTTGTTCGTCCTTGGCCGCCTTGACGATGACGTCGGGTGTAATCCCGTCGCCCTGAATCGAGCGGCCCGAGGGGGTGTAGTAGAGCGCGCTGGTCAGTCGCAAGGCACCATGATCCTTGATCGGGATGATGGTCTGGACGGATCCCTTGCCGAATCTCTGCGTCCCCATCACGGTAGCGCGATGGCGATCCTGCAATGCGCCCGCGACGATTTCGGACGCCGATGCGGAGGCGCCGTTGACGAGAACGACCATCGGAGTGTCCGGCAGCAAGGCACCCGTTGCAGGAGCCGTGAACGATTGGTCGTCGTTTCCGTTGCGTCCGCGGACCGAGACGACGGTGCCGCCGTTGAGGAAATCGCTGGACACATCAACCGCTGCGGAGAGCAGGCCTCCGGGATCGTTTCTCAGGTCGAGGACAAGGCCGGCCAACTTGCCGCCCGCTTCGCGCGTCAGCGTCGAGATTGCCTGGTGCAGTTCGGTCGGTGTCTGCTCGCCGAATTCGCTGACCCGCAGATAGCCGATGCCGTTCGCCTCGAGCCGGGATTTGACGCTGTGGACTTCGATGACTTGCCGGGTGAGCGGCACCTCGAAGCGCGGCTGGTCGCCGCGCTGGAGTGTCAATCTCACGATCGTCCCCGGCTGCCCGCGAATTTTCCTGATCACCTCCATCAGGTCCACGCCGCGTGTGCTTTGGCCGTCGACCGAAACGATCGCGTCGCCCGGCTGCAAGCCGGCACCGGCACCCGGCGTATCGTCGATCGGCGAAAGAACGGTCGGTAACCCGTCGTGCTCCATGATCTTGAGGCCGACGCCGCCGAACTTTCCGCTCATGTCCTCTCGGGCCTCGCGGAATTCCGGTTCGGTCATGTAGGAGGAGTGCGGGTCGAGACGCGACAGCATTCCTTTCAACGCCGCATCGGTAAGCTCGCCCGAGTCGACCGGATGCACGTAGTCCTGCTGCACGAGCTGGATCACACTCGCGAGAAGGGCGAGGTCGGCCCTGGAAGGGCCGGCGGCGATTTCTGACGCAAGTGCCAGGCCGGCGAGGGCGGTCGATGCTGCACAGACGATTCCGATCGTGCGCAAATGGGATATCTTCATTGCTTGCCCGTGCGGTGAGTGGTTGAACGCATAAGCGCGCCGCGCTGGCTGCTGCGGCGTACCTGACAACGAGCCCCGCCGTCGCGCCTGGACAACACGCGACGGCAGCTCAGTGTCATGCCTAACCGATCGGCATGGCGACGAAGTGGGTGTTGTCCGACGTCTTTACGTGCATCAGGACATCATGCTTGCCTTCGGACTTCGCATCCGAGAGCGCGTTGCGCAGGTCCGCCGCAGAACTGACGCTCTTGCCGGCCACGTCGAGGATGATATCGCCGGACTGCAGTCCGTGCTCGGCGGCCGGACCATCCGGCTCGATCGCCGTGACCACGACACCCTTGTTGCCGGCGCCGCCGACATCGCCTGCCGGGGCAACCGCCAGACCGAGGTGAGGAATGCCCTTCGAGCCTTGCTCGGACTCGTCGGCCTGGGCCACTTTCCTTGTCTCGTTCGGCATCTTGGCGAGCGTCACCGTGAACGTCTTCGTCTCACCCTTGCGAACGATGTCGAGCTTCGCCGAGCTGCCCGGAGCCATCGCTGAAATCTCTCGCGCGAGTGTGCCCGTGTCCTTGATCGCGTTGCCGTTGACCGATGTGATGACGTCGCCCGGCCGGATTCCGGCCTGTGCCGCCGGCGTGTCCGCCTGGGCCTCGTCGACCAGTGCACCCTGGGCCTGCTTCAGGCCGAGGCTTTCGGCGATGCCGCTCGTGACCGGCTGCACCTGCACGCCGAGCCAGCCGCGCGTCACCGTGCCGTGTTCCTTGAGCTGGGCGACGATCATCTTCACGGTCGTCGCCGGCACGTCGAAGCCGATGCCGACTGAGCCGCCGGACGGCGAATAGATCGCGGTATTGACGCCGATGACATTGCCATTGGTGTCGAATGTCGGCCCTCCCGAGTTGCCTTTGTTGATCGGCGCGTCGATCTGGATGTAGTTGTCGTAGGGCCCGGAACCGATATCGCGTCCTTCGGCCGAGATGATGCCGGCGGTCACTGTGCCGCCGAGGCCGTAGGGATTGCCGACCGCCACGACCCAGTCGCCGACGCGCGGAACCTGATTTTCGAGGTTGGCATAGCTGAAGTCCGTCTTGCCATCGACCTTGATGAGCGCGAGATCCGTCTTCGGATCGGTGCCGATCACCTTCGCGGTATAGATCGTGCCGTCATCCGTCGTGACCTGCACGGACCTTGCATGATCGACGACATGGTTGTTGGTCACGGCATAGCCGTCGGCGGAGATGAAGAAGCCGGAGCCGACGCCGGTGATGACCTGATGGCGCTGCAGCTTGCCGCCCTGCATGCCGTCGCCGAACTGGCGGAAGAATTTTTCGAAGGGCGTGCCTTGCAGGGACGGAGGGAGGTTCTCTACGTCCGGACCGGATGTGTTGGCGTTGCTCTCTTCGTCCAGCTTCACGCGTACCGAAATGACGGCGGGCTTGACCTTCGCGACCAGGTCGGCGAAGCCTGCCGGGCCTTGCGTCTGCGACGTCGGAGTTGCGGCGAAGGCTTGCTCGACAAATTGGTAATGTCCCAGCGGCCCAGCCAGGGCGATGGTCGCACCGATCATCGCAACGGAGCCAAGCATTGCGACGCGCCGGGCCGACAGGGGTCTGCGCTGTTGAGTGTTGTTGTCCTTTGGCATGATGTTTCTCCTGAAATTGGCTGCCCCATACCGATGCTAGAAACCTATCGCTGCCGCATTACGGGCGCCTGTCCGAGACATTAATTCGAGGGAAAGGTAGCTAAAATCGTGGTAACGCTCGGCAGACATGCCAATGCATTTGCGGACCGCGCCAACAGGCGTGGCCCGTAAAGACGAGCAGACAACGTCTCGGCGCAGTCGACGACGCTCCGATCGGATGGTCGCGCTTGCGCGGAACTAGGTTGTGCCGATGAGTTCGACGAGATGAGCGCGCGAGGGCGAAGGCTCAAACCGGTCCGCGAAATACTGCGTTTCGTGGACCACCTGTCCGTCGCGGAATTCCATGATGCTCACCGTGTGCAACGGAACGCCGTCGTAGGTCAGCACGAACTCGGTGATCCAGAGATCGCCGCCGCCAATCATGCGCCGGATCGTGAAGCGTTTCTTGTTCGGCTGAACCGTTCGGCTCTCCTGGATGCTGCGCCGACCTCGGATCCGCTCGCCCGATTGCGGATAGTCGAGCACGGCATCCGCGGCGTAGATTTCATGCTCGCGCTCGAAATCGCTCGCGTCCGAAGCGTCCCAATGGCGCTCCAGCGCCATGCGCATGGTGTGATCGTCCATCGCAATCTCCCGGCTTTGCCTGCACGCAGCATCTCACGACCATCCAGGTGCATTTGGCAAGAGTTCGTATCAGTCCCCGGTGCGCAACTGCGCGGCGGGAACGATGGAGGGAAGAGGCGGGGCGCTTACATCCGAGTTACCCTTCGGGTCATTTTGTCGAGCGGCGTCGCGTGCGGCGTGCTACAGCTTCGGGATCAACAGGGGCATCGCATGACATCGACCGTCGACCTCGCGAAATTGCAAATTGATGACTTCACGCCGCATCAGGACATGGAGTTCGAGATGCAGGCGGCGGATCGCGTCGTGGTGCTGAAGCTCGCCAAGGTCGAGCCCGCCGGAAACAGCGGCCGGCCGGGCGGTGCGTTCTCGCTGCTGTTTGCCGGACCGAAGGGCGCGTGGTTGCCGCAGGCGATCTATGCGGTGCGGCATCCGGCATTAGGCGTGATCGAGATGTTCCTGGTACCGATCGGGCCGCTCGCCGACGGCAACGGCTATCAGGCGATTTTCACCTGATGGCCGGACGTTTCCGCCGCGCGCCAGCGCATCAGGTCGTAGACGCCCTTGTCTTCCTCGGTGACGAAGCCGAGTCGGCGATAAAGCCGCATCGCGGGATTGAACTTCTCGACATGGATTGACATGGCCTTGCCGGCCGCGGCGGCCTCATCGAGCAGGTCGCGCATCAGCGCGCTGCCGAGACCCGAGCCGCGATGCTCCGGCAGGAGGGCGATATCGATGACGCAATGCTCGCTCGGCCAGCGGTCAACATAAAGGCGCCCGATGTCCTCGCCGCCACGCATTGCCACCAGCCAGTCGGCGGTCGGATAGTATCGCTGGTAATGCGCGTGCTGCGCCTGGAACTGCATGGCGAGGAACGCGGCTTTCTGCTCCGCGCTCCATGGCGTCACCGCCAGCTCCTCGGCGCGGGTCGAGGCGTAGAGCCGTGCCAGGAAGGGCAGGTCGGCATCCGTGATCCGACGGAACGTGAGGCCGGCCTCCGCGGCGCGTATCCATCCGAACGCCGCGGCGGCCGTATCGGTGCTCAAACCATTCGTCATGGCCGGTTCAGCTGCGCGGCGGGAAAATTCCCCGCAACGCGATGCAGAAGTTCAAGGTGAGGTAGGGCATCAGGTTGTTGTGGGGTTGGCTGCCGCCGGTCGGCAAGATCGAGCTGGTGGCCGAGAACTGCGAGATATTGGTCGGCGTGTCGCTATACGCCTGACCCGGGTTTGCACGCGCCAGCGATCGCGTCGGGCTGGGCGTGGCGAGCTCGGACTGATTGATGTTGCCGAGAACCCCGTGGTTGTGCTGGGCCATCTCGGTTTGCAGCAGCGTCACCGTCGTCGTGCCGCCCGCCTGTCCGAGATAATACAAGCTCCCGAAACTTTGCCCCGGATTCATCGGTGCGCTGCCTTGCAGGTCGGGCAACGCAAAGGTGCTCTTGCCGTCACCGCCATAGGTGGTGCCGAGCAGCGAGAAAAGCGCGGTGTTCTGCGAGATCGGCATCAATTGGCCGTTGCATATCGCCCATCCCACCGGTGCGAAGTTGAACGGGAAAATGCGGATCTCCGCTACGAATTGATCAGACATTGGTCCCGTCCTAGTTTTGGCTCGGATAAATGCCGTACAACGAGATGATGAAATTGATGCAGAGGTAAGGCTGCATGTTGTTGTGCGGTTGGTTGCCGCCCATGAACGTGCAGGCCTGATTCGCCATCAGCGATGCGGCCGCGACCTCGCGGTAAATCTGGGTCGCTCCCACGGCACCCACGACATTGCCGGTCACGGTGCTGCCGGTCGCGGGGTTCAGGGATGCCGCCATCGGGTGCGAGTGGGTCGGCAGTTGCTGTGTGGTCAGCGTCACCTGCTCGACGCCGCCGATCTGGCCCAGGCTGAAGGTGCTGCCTTGGTGCAGCGGCAGGCGGCCTTGCAGGTTCGGCAGATCGAAGGTTTCCTGGCCGTCGCCGCCATATGTGGTTCCGATCAGGTTGTACAATGTCTCGTACTGGGAGATCGCCAGGGTTTGTCCCAGGCAGAACATCCAGCCGTTCGGCGCAAAATTTCCGCCGAACATACGAATCTCGCCGATGTAAGGCTGGCCCATGGCACGATTCCTTCAGTTCGGGGAGGGGAAGACGCCTTGCAAGGCGATGCAGAAGCTGAGCGTGAGATAGGGCTGCACGTTCTCGTGCGGTTGCGAGCTCCCGGCGTAGCCGACGGTGCTGGGGTCCAGCGTCGTCAGATTGGCCGCGGCCGTATAAAGGTTGGCTGAGGTCGCCATCAGATTTCCGGTGACCGCGGCGCTGTCGGCATTGTTGGTCGTGCCCTGAAACGTATGCGGGTGCTGCGGCATCTCGGAAATCGTCAGCGTGTGGGACGTTTCACCACCGGCCTGCCCCAGCGTGAAGCCCGAGCCCATATGCAGCGGTACCTTTCCCCGCAAGTCGGGCAGCGCGAAATTCGTCGTGCCGTTTCCGCCATAGGTCGTGCCAACCAGCGAGAACAGTGCCTGGTTCTGATTGATCGGCAGCACCTGGCCGTTGCAAAGGGCCCAGCCTCTCGGCGCGTAGATGAATGACATCATCCTGATTTCCGAGAGATACGGTTCAGACATCGGTCCCTCCGCCCAAACGATTCCGTCTCGTCAGAGACTCAATTCATGAAAATGCAAGGTAAATGGCGTCACGCAATAACCGGGTGCACGATAGCGTGTTTTACGCCAAGTGCAACCTCAACGATTGTTTTGCCTTCGCAATTTTTCGAGCGGCCGACGCGGAAATGTCGTCGCGCTGACCTGGCGCTTGGCCAACAGGATCGGTGCGGACACGATCCGATTGTAGCGCCTGCCGGATCGTTCGGGCAGGCGCCGTTCGCTCCGTCGCAACGTTCGATCAAATCACCAGATCGTGGTGGGTCTGGAGATGATCGGTCGGCGTGCCTCCCATCGCGGCGTACACCGCCTCGTGGCCGACCCACCACGGGGTCGCGGCATTCGACTGCCCGCTGAACAGATCGGACAAGGTCTGAGTGTTCGCGGTCAGGTCCGGATGGCTCGTGTTGGTCTGCGACGATGTCTGGGTCAATGACGAGAAATCGAAGCTGTCGTGGTTGGTCAGGTTGACAGTCGAGGTCGTGGTGCCCTGCGTCGGCATCACCTTCTGCAATGCCAGGTTGGACTGAGCGACATCGGTCGCCGTTGGCAGCCGGCGCTCGCCGTCGGCAAGGCCGATATACATCAGATCGCTGGCGTCGGACGATGAAATGGTATCGGGAAGGCCGAGCACGTGCCCGAGTTCATGCACCACGGTGGTCAAGAGATCGAGATGACCGGCCGCGGCCGTCGACGGGTCGGTAAGGAGATCGGTGCCGGCGGCGTTGACGGCGTGCGTGAACTCGAAATTGTCCGCCGGGGTCGGATCGATGAACCAGCCATGGCCGGCCGCATTGGTATCGATCGTGATATGCCCGCCGCCTTCCTGACCGACAATCTGGCCGGAGAGGTCGGCGACGCTGAAGGTCGCGGCATGCAGGAGGGCGAGCTGTGCCGAACTGGCGCCCGCATTGGCCCATTCGGTGATCGCCGCCGACACCACCGAGTTGAGCTCGGCCTGCGTCAGGTGCATCTCGCCCGTGGTCGGCGTCGACGCCTGCACGCCACCCGCTTCGGCGAGCAGTGGCGCGACCACCGCGGGAAGCGCCGGCACCGTGGAGACCAACGTCGTCGTGCCATTACCGCCGGTGGTGTCGACGGTGATGCCGCCGGTGGTGCTGCTGTTGTCGTCGGTGATCACGCCCGCAGGCGTGCCCGACGGCGAACCGTTCTTCGAAAGGTTCAGATGGGTGCTGCTGCTGAAGTTGCTCAGCTCGACATCGGTGGCGTAGCTGGAACTGTGGTTGAGCGTGTTCTTGCTGCCGGTGCCGCCGGCGCCCATACCGATGAGGACATTGGTCGTGCTGGTGTCGCTGCCCGTTGCGCCGTTCTCGACGTCGAGCGCGGCAAACGGGCTGGCGGAGGTCGGAGACGACACCGAGTTGCCGTACAGTGTGGCGTTCAGGGTCGAGCTGCCATCGTTGTTTTGCAGCGCGATACCGGCATCGCCGACGCCGGTGATGGTGTTGTTCTGGATCAGGGTGGTCAGGCTGCCGGCGCCGGCGTCGCGGACGAAGATGCCGTCGGAATTCGAGCCCACCTTCGCCGGCCCGATCTGATTGCTGGCGATGGTGCCGGACATGGTGCCGTTGTCCTGGCCCTTGGCAACGAAGATACCAACGGTGTCGAACGCGTTGGCGCCGCCGTCGGTCAGGATGTTGTGCGAGATGTCGAACGTGGTGGTCGCGGCGGAGGCGAAGCCGCCGGAGCCGCTGCGGATATCGACTGCAGTTCCGCCGCCCGGGATGATCGTCTCGCCGTTGTGGAAGGTGTTGCTGCGGACCACCGCGTCCATCGACGAATTGTTGTTCGCCACGAATGCGATGAAGTCGGCCCGCGTGCCGGCGAACGTGCTGTTGGTCAGCGTGTAGTTGGCGGTCGCCGAGTTGTAGACCTGTCCGCGGACGTTATCATTGCCGCTCGAGCCGATCAGGCCGAACGCATCGTTGTCCATCGTCAGGCGGTTCAGCGTGCCGCTGGTATTGTAGAGATCGATGTTCTCGTCAAAGCCGCCGGAGATGCTGGATCCCGTGATCGAGGCGGTGCCGAGCAGATTGTCGAACCGGATGCTGCTCTCTTCCTGATTCCCGGCATTGTTGGTGCCGTTGCTGCCGCTGATGGTGCCGTTGGCGAAGCTGAACCCGGTGACGTTATTGCCGTAGATCGCGAAGTTGCTGAAATCGTGCAACGACATGTCGGTCAGCGACACGTTCGACGTGTTGTGCAGGTAGATGCCGGTGCCGCCCGTTCCCGATGTCGTCTGTCCGCCGGCGTCGGTACCGGAGAGGATATCGCCACCGGTCTTGTTGGCGATCGTGCCGCCGGAGCCGGCGGTGCCGTTGCCCGTGATCGTGAGCCCGCCGGCCGTTCCCGTCGTATCGAGGACGATGCCGGCACTGCCCGACGAGCCTGTCGTAGAAATGCTCTTGAAGGTCAGGTTGCCCGAACCGATGTTGGTGTGCTCGACATCGAGCGCGGTACCGGTCGTGGACGTGATGGTGTTGTTGCTGCCGGTGACGGTGATGGTGCCGCCATGGGTGAAGCTCAGGCCGGCGCCGCTGGCGGTCTTCACCGTGATGTCGGACATCGTGACGGTGCCGACATTGTTGCCGTCGTCGCTGATGCCGATGCCGGAGCCGGCCGAGGTGTCGATGCTGACGCCGGTGATGGTGTGGCCCGTCGTGCCGAGCAGGTCGATGCCGTTGTCGGCGCCGGTCACATGGATCACCGGATCGGCGCCGGACCCGACATTGGCGGTGACCACCGCGCCGGTCACCGGATTGGTGAACTGCAGGGAATGGCTGCCGCCGATCAGGTTGACGCCGTTGGCGAGATTGATGCCGTTGGCCTCGCTGTAGGTGCCGGTGCCGTGTTCGAGCACGACGTAGTCGCCGGAGCTAGCCGGATTCGCCGCGTTGAAGGCCGCGATCGAGGTGTACGGGTCGGCCTGGGTGCCGAGGTTGTGGCTCGTGGTTGCCGAATTGTCGATATAGAACACCTGGGGCACGACGCCGACATGGAAGCTCTGCGCGCCCGACGAGAGCGGGCCGCCGGTGCCGGTGTGACCGTTGTCGTTGATGTTCAGCGAGATGGTGTCCGTCCCGGTGAAGCCGTCGTCGCTATTGTAGGTCAACGTCGCCAGCGCCGTATTGATCTGTGCGATCGTGCCGGTGAGCGTGACCGTGTGGCTGCCGTTGTTGGTGAAGCTCGCGAGGCCCGTGGTGTCGAAGTTCAGCGCGCCGTGGCCGGAGCTGATTGTTGCGGTTTCATTGCCGCCCGCGGAATCGATGTCGGCGACCGAAAGCCCCGATATCGCGAGGTTGGTGTGCGAGAATGCCGTTCCGACCGACGAATCCGATGGTACCGTCGCCGTGGGCGGATCGTCGATCGCGGTGACGGTCTGGCTCGCACTCGCCGAACCGGTGTCGTTGCCGCCGTTGGCGGTGCCGCCATCGTCGACTGCGGTCACGGTGTAGGATCGCGCGGTGGTGTCCGGCGGCTCGCCGGTGTTGTTGAACTGGACCAGGTCGAGCACGGCATTGTAATGCGCGATCGTGTCGGTACCGGTCAGGGTGACCGTCTCGGTGGTGGCCGTGCTGGAGATGTCGAAGTGGATGTTGCCTATGTCGCCGCTCGTGCCGGCATGGCCTGCGATCGAGAGCGCATCCGACGGCTTGAGATCGTTCAGCACAAAGGTCGCGCTGATCAAATTGCTGCTGTCGACGTCGGTGATCGTGAGATTGGGCGCGATCGTGACCGGGACCGAATCCGTCGTAGGCGTGCCGACCGGCGGTTCGCTGAAACCGGTGATCGCGCCGAACGTCACCACCGGCGGGTTGTTGACTGGCGTCACATCGATGGTGTCGGTCGCAGGCGTGCCGTCCAGCGTGCCGTCGTTGGCGATGATGGTCACCGTGCGGGCCAGCGCGGACGGATTGTTGCTGGTGTTGAAGTAAGTGATCGAATCCAGCGCGCTCTGGAAGTCGGCGACCGTGGAGCCGGCGGTGCCGGTCAGGGTCATTTCACCGTGCACGGCGTCCCATGTGCCGGTGATGTGCGCGGTGTTGACGAAGCCCAGGACATCCTCGCCGCTGACGTAGTTGCCGGTGATCTGCACAGTCACGTGATCGAGCGTCGGGCTGTCGGAGTCCGTGACCGTGAGCGCCGGGTCGAACGCGGTGGCGGCCTGCCCTTCGATATAGTTCAGGGTGTGGCCGCCGGTCACGACGGGCGGTGCGTCCGGAGGAGCCACGGTTTCGGTGTTCGAGGTGCCGGTAATGGCGGCGCTGACCGTGTCGGTCGCGGTGATGGTCTGGCTGCCCGCGGTCTCGAAGGTCTCGCTGAAGGTGCCGACGCCGTTGGTCAGCGTCATGTCGCCGGGCAGCACGGCACTGCCGTCGCTCGAGGTGAAGTGCACGGTTCCTGTGTAGCCGGTGGCGACGTTGCCGTGGTCATCTAGCGCGGTGACGGTAACCGAACCTGGGATGTTCGCTCTGCCGTTGGCTGGAATGCTGACCACGAAGTGCGTGGCAGCACCCGGCGCCACGGTCTCGGCGTTCGAGGTGCCGGTGATGGCGGCGCTGATCGTGTCGGTCGCCGTGATGGTCTGGCTACCGGCGGTATCGAGGGTTTCGCTGAAGCTGCCGACCCCGTTGGTCAACGTCATGTCGGCGGGCAGCACGGCGGCGCCGTCGCTCGACGTGAAGTGGACTGTGCCGGTATAGCCGGTGACGACATTGCCGAAGGCATCGAGCGCGGTCACCGTGCCCGAACCGGCCGTGCCTGCCGTTCCGTTTGCCGGGATGCTCACTGCAAAATGCGTGACGGCGGCGGCGGTCACCGTCTCGGCGTTCGAGGTGCCGGTGATGGCCGAGCTGACCGTGTCGGTCGCGGTGATGGTCTGGCTGCCGGCGGTCTCGAGCGTCTCGCTGAACGTCGCGGTGCCGTTGGTCAACGTCATGTCGGCCGGCAGCACGGCGTGGCCGTCGGTCGATGTGAAATGGACCGTGCCCGCATAGCCGGTGGCGACGTTGCCGAAGGCGTCATACGCGGTGATCGTGGCCGAATCGGCGGAACCCGCCGTTCCGCCGGCCGGGAGGGTGACCACGAAGTGCGTGGCCGGGCCCGGCGCGACGGTTTCGGCGTTCGAGGTGCCGGTGATGGCCGAGCTGACCGTGTCGGTCGCGGTGATGGTCTGGCTGCCGACGGTCTCGAACGTTTCGCTGAAGCTGCCGACGCCGTTGGTCAGCGTCATGTCGCCGGGCAGCACCGCGTGGCCGTCGGTCGAGGTGAAGTGCACGGTTCCTGTGTAGCCGGTGGCGACGTTGCCGAAGGTGTCGAGCGCGGTGACGGTGATCGTACCCGGCGTGCCAGCAGCGCCGTTGCCGGGAATGCTGACCACAAGAAACGTGGCGGCAGCTCCCGCCACTGTCTCGGCATTCGAGGTGCCGCTGATGGCGGCGTTGGCCGTGTCGCTCGCGGTGATGGTCTGGCTGCCGGCGGTGTCGAGTGTTTCGCTGAAGCTGCCGACCCCGTTGGTCAACGTCATGTCGGCGGGCAGCACGGCGGCGCCGTCGCTCGACGTGAAGTGCACGGTTCCCGTGTAACCGGTGACGACATTGCCGAACGCGTCGAGCGCGGTCACCGTGCCTGAGCCAGCCGCGCCTGCCGTTCCGTTGGCCGGGATGCTCACGGCAAAATGCGTGACGGCGGCGGCCGTCACCGTCTCGGGGTTCGATGTGCCGGTGATGGCGCTGCTGACCGTGTCGGTCGCGGTGATGGTCTGGCTGCCGGCGGTGTCGAGGGTCTCGCTGAACGTGGCGGTGCCGTTGCTCAGCGTCATGTCGGCAGGCAGCACGGCATGACCGTCGCTTGACGTGAAGTGCACCGTGCCTGCGTAGCCGGTGGCGATGTTGCCGAAGGCATCATACGCGGTGATCGTGGCCGAGCCAGCGACACCCGCCGTTTCGCTGGCCGGAAGAGTGACCACGAAGTGCGTGGCCGGGCCCGGCGCGACGGTTTCGGCGTTCGAGGTGCCGGTAATGCCGGCGCTGACCGTGTCGGTCGCGGTGATGGTCTGGCTGCCGACGGTCTCGAACGTCTCGCTGAAGCTGCCGACACCGTTGGTCAGCGTCATGTTGGCCGGCAGCACGGCATGGCCGTCGGTCGAGGTGAAGTGCACGGTGCCCGTGTAGCCGGTGGCGACATTGCCGAACGCGTCGAGCGCGGTGACGGTGACCGTGCCCGGCGTCCCCGCCGCGCCATTGGCCGCGATGCTCACCACGAGATGGGTGGCGGCGCCGCCCGTCACGGTCTCGGCATTCGAGGTGCCGGTGATGGCGGCGTTGGCCGTGTCGGTCGCGGTGATGGTCTGGTGGCCGGCGGTATCGAAGGTGTCGCTGAAGGTGCCGGTGCCGTGGGTCAGCGTCATGTCGGCGGGCAGCACGGCGCTGCCGTCGGTCGACGTGAAGTGGACGGTGCCCGTATAGCCGGTCGCGACATTGCCGAAGGCATCGAGCGCGGTGACGATCACCGAACCCGGCGTCCCGGCCGTGCCGTTGGCGGGAAGGCTGACGGAAAAATGTGTGGCGACGCCCGGCGTCACGATTTCGGCATTCGATGTCCCTTTGACCGCGCTGTTGGCCGTATCGGTGGCGGTGATGGTCTGGCTGCCGGCGGTATCGAGCGTCTCGCTGAAGCTGCCGGTGCCGTTGGTCAATGTCACGTCGGCCGGCAGCACGGCGTGGCTGTCGGTCGACGTGAAATGAACCGTGCCCGTATAGTTGGTGACGACGTGGTTCAACGCATCGAGCGCGGTGACGGTGACCGTGCCGGGCGTGCCCGCCGCGCCATTGGCCGGGATGCTCACCGCAAAGTGCGTGGCGGCCCCCAGCGTCACCGCGATGGTGAAGCTCTGCGAGCTGGACAGGGTGCCGTCGCTCGCTGTTGCGGTGACGGTGTAGGCGTGTCCGGGTGCGGTCGTGTAGTCGATCTTGCTGGGATCGGCGACGCTGATGACACCGGTATTGGGATCGATCTTGAAGCCGCCGCCGGAGCTGTCGCCGGTCAGCGTATAGGTCACGGCATTCATGTCGGCCGCGGATGCGGTGATGCCGACCAGCGTGCCGACGGCGGAGCCTTCCGCGACCTTGTTGGGTGCCGCATTGGTGTCGACCGGCGTCGACGGCGCCACGTCGGTGACGCCGATGGTGAAGCTCTGCGAGCTCGTCGCCATCCCGTCACTGGCCTGAACGGTGATGGTGTAGGCGTGACCGGGACTGGTCACGTAATTGACCTTGGTGGGATCGGCGACCGACACCACGCCGGTGTTCGGATCGATCTTGAAGCCGCCATTCGAGCTGTCGGCGGTCAGCGAATAGGTGACGGCATGGCCGCTGCTGCTGGTGGCCTGCGCGGTGATGTTGACGAGCGTGTTGACCGGGGCGCCCTCGGCGACGGTGTTGTTGCCCGAATTGGCATCGACCGGTGTCGACAGCGAGTCGGTGACGGGCGGCCAGGGCGTGCCGGGAGGGCAGCCGAGGTAGAGATATTGCAGACCATACGTGTCGGCGAACGCCTGCGCGGCCGAATCGAGGACGATATGACCGGTCGAATCAAGCTGAAGTTCCGGACGTGTTAAACCACCGATTGTATAAGCAGGTATGGTCGTCATGAGCACTCCTGCGACCGGCATGGAAGCCGGTCAATAATTACATTTGTTGGATACGAGGACGTGTGATGTCGTTCACACGTTGAGGTTGATCATCGGCGATCGGGGTTTGCGCCAAGCTGACTGCAATACGGCACAACCGTGATGTCCGCGGAGCCGTGACATCAGCAAGATCAAATGCGCTTGCCATTTCCGTCGTCGCCTTCACACACTCGCGCCGCAACAAAACCTATGAATGTTCGAGAAAAACGCGGCCGGCCAACAAAATTCATGCTTTGGCAACCATGACCGTATTGGCGATACTTCCGGGTGTCAATGTGTGTCCCGATGACAACCGCGCCGTTAACTACGATTCTGCCGTGCAGCGGGAGGTAGAGTGATGGAACTCGGCCGGTCTTGCCGTCTGCAGAACTGGTGGTTGTTGCGCCAAAAGTCGAATCGGCGGCGCTGTGACGAATTTGTGAAGCGCGCTCGCGTTGTGATTGATTTGAGGCTAACCGGTCCACGACCTCGCAGCTCGATAGGCCAGCCAAACTGCCCCTTTTCGTCGTCACGGTTTCGCGATCGCGTCGTAAGGCTTTCAGACTACGCAACTATTTGCTTGATCCGGCGGCCATCTTGAACAGACTGGATGGCGGCTACATCTGTGACGTCCGCTGCCGCGGCATCGCCGTGGTCCATCCGCGCAAAATCACGGCAATTTCAATTGCGACTTTGGTAGCCCTGCTTGGTCGTGCTTTCGTTGTTCTGGGGGAGAAGGAATTGGGTTCGATTGACAAAGCGGAGCGTGTGGCTCCGGCGACCGGCGTCGAGCGTCATTCGTTTCGTCGCCAGGGATTCATCAGGGCTTGCCGGCTCGGCCTCGCGCCGATCGGGTTGTTGGCCGCGCTGACGCTCGGCGGCTGCGACGACAAGAGCACGCAATCGCAGGCCGCGCCGCCGGCACCGCCGGTGACCGTTGCGCAGCCGGTCAAGCGCACCGTCACCGACTGGGACGAGTTCACCGGCCGCTTCGAGGCGATCGAGGAGGTGCAAGTCCGCGCCCGCGTCGGCGGCTTCGTCAACAGCGTCGAGTTCAAGGACGGTGCGATCGTCCACGCCGGCGATCTGCTCTACGTCATCGACCCGCGGCCGTTCGAGGCGGTGGTGCTGCAGGCCGAGGGTCAGCTCGCCGACGCGCGCGCCAAGGGCGAGCTTGCCAAGCGCGATCTCGAGCGCGGGCTGAACCTGGTGCAGACCAGCGCGGTCTCGGAGCAAGTCGTCGACCAGCGCCGTCAGGCGTTGCAGGCGGCGCGTGCCGCCGAGACCCAGGCCGAGGGCTCGCTGAAGGCGGCGCAGCTCAACGTCGAATTCACCCACGTGCTGGCGCCGATCACCGGCCGCGTCAGCCGGCACCTGGTCACCCCGGGCAACCTCGTGCAGGGCAGCGAGGGCGGCGCGACGCTGCTGACCTCGATCGTGTCGCTCGATCCGATCTACATCTATTTCGACGTCGACGAGGCGACCTACCAGCGCAACAGCAAGCTGTGGTTCGAAGGAAGGCGGCCGAGCTCGCGCGACACCGCGAACCCGGTGCAGGTGACGCTGACCGGCGAGACCAAGCCCTCGCATGAAGGCAAGATGGACTTCCTCGACAACCGCCTCGATGTCTCGACCGCGACGCTGCGCAGCCGCGCGGTGATTCCGAACAAGGATCTGTCGATTCTGCCCGGCCAGTTCGGCCGCGTCCGCCTGATCGGCTCCTCGCCCTATGAGGCGCTGCTGATCCCGGACACCGCTGTCGCCACCGACCAGTCGCGCAAGATCGTGTTCGTGGTCAAGGACGACAACACGGTGGAAGCCCGCGCGGTCACGCTCGGGCCGCTGGATGAAGGCCTGCGCGTGATCCGCGAGGGCCTCAAGCCGGAAGACCATGTGATCGTCGACGGGCTGCAGCGCGCCCGCGTCGGCGCCAAGGTGACGCCGAAAATGGCGCAGGCTCCGGCGGGCGACAAAGCCCTGGCGGGTGACAAAGCTCCGGCAGCAGCCACGCCGGCGGCAGGCGACAAGCCCGCGGCAGGTGCCAAGCCATGAATCTCGGCAGGCTTTCCATCAACCAGCCCATCCTCGCGATGGTGCTGTCGATCGTGCTGCTGATCGTCGGCGCGATCGCCTATCCGACGCTGCCGGTCTCGGAATATCCGCAGGTCGTGCCGCCGACCGTCACCGTCACCACGCAGTATCCGGGCGCCTCGGCGCAGACCGTGTCCGACACCGTCGCGGCTCCGATCGAGCAGGAGATCAACGGCGTCGAGGACATGCTGTATCTCTACAGCCAGGCGACCTCGAACGGCCAGCTCACCATCACGGCGACCTTCAAGCTCGGCACCGACCTCGACAAGGCGCAGGTGCTGGTGCAGAACCGCGTCGCCATCGCGCAGCCGCGGCTGCCCGAGGAGGTGCAGCGCAACGGCGTCGTCACCCGCAAGAACTCGCCCGACATCCTGATGGTCGTGTTCATGCTGTCGCCCGACGACACCTTCGACCAGCTCTACATCTCCAACTACGCGCTGCTGCAGGTCCGCGACCAGCTGCTGCGGCTCGACGGCGTCGGCGACATCCAGATGTTCGGCGCGCGCGACTACTCGATGCGGCTGTGGCTCGATCCCGATAGAATCGCCAATCTCGGCCTGACCTCGACCGAGGTGCTGGCGGCGATCCGGGCGCAGAATTTGCAGATCGCCGGCGGCCAAATCGCGGAGCCGCCGATCGCCGATCGCGCCTTCCAGCCGAACCTCGTGTTCACCGGCCGCCTCAAGGATATCAGGCAGTTCGAGGACATCGTGGTCAAGGCCGGCTCCGACGGCCGCACGGTGCGGCTGCGCGACGTCGCCCGCGTCGAGCTCGGCGCGCTGTCCTATGCCACCAACAGCTTCCTGCTGCGCAAATCCGCGGTAGCGCTGTTGGTGACGCAACGGCCCGGATCGAACGCACTTGCGACCGCCAAGAGCATCTCCGACACCATGGAGCGGATGAAGGCGACGTTCCCGAAGGGGCTCGACTACAACATCGGCTACAACCCGACCGAGTTCATCGCCCAATCGGTGCATGAGCTGATCAAGACGATCTACGAGGCGATGGCGCTCGTGGTCATCGTGGTGCTGGTGTTTTTGCAGGGCTGGCGGCCTGCGATCATCCCGATCATCGCGATCCCGGTGTCGCTGGTCGGCACCTTCGCGGTGATGGCCGCGCTCGGCTTCTCGATCAACAATCTGACGCTGTTCGGCCTGGTGCTCGCGGTCGGCATCGTGGTCGACGACGCCATCGTGGTGGTCGAGAATGTCGAGCGGCATCTCGAGCACGGCATGAGTAGGCGCGACGCCGCACTCAAGACCATGGAGGAGGTCGGCGGCGCGCTGGTTTCGATCGCGCTGGTGCTGTGCGCGGTGTTCGTGCCGACCGCCTTCCTCGGCGGCATCTCCGGCCAGTTCTTCCAGCAATTCGCCGTGACCATTGCGGTCGCGACCGCGATCTCCTGCTTCTGCTCGCTGACGCTGTCGCCGGCGCTGGCCTCGCAGATCCTGGTCCCGCATGAGGACAAGCGGCCGCCGGCGCGCTGGAATATCATCGCCCGCGGCTGGGACAGCTTTACCGCGTTGTTCAACCGCGTGTTCGACCGGCTGGCCCACGGCTATGCTGGTGTCGCCGACTTCGTGATCCGGCACACCGTGGTGATGGTCGTGATCTATCTCGCGCTGATCGGCAGCGCCGGCTGGCTGCTCGCGACCACCTCGCAGGGCTTCATTCCGGCGCAGGACCGCGGCTACGTCATCATCTCGGCGCAGCTGCCGGGCGCCGCGTCGCTGGCGCGGACCACGGCCGTGGTGCGTGAGATCGAACGAATCGCGCTGGATACGCCGGGCATCGTTCGCGTCGCGGCCTTCGCCGGCTTCTCCGGCGCGACGCGCACCCAGGCAGGCAACGCCGCGGCGCTGTTCCCGGTGTTCGACGAGCCGGAGGCACGGCTGAAGAAAGGGCTGACGGCAAACGCGATCACCGCCGAACTGCGCAAGCGGCTGTCGGTGATCCAGGGCGCCTTCATCATCGTGATTCCGCCGCCGGCCGTGCCCGGCATCGGCACCGGTGGCGGCTTCACCATCCGCGTCCAGGACCGCCAGGGGCGTGGACCCGAACTGTTGGCCGCCGCGACCGACGAACTGGTGCAGGCCGCGCGCAAATCGCCGAGCCTCACATCGGTGTTCTCGCCGTACTCCGCGAACACGCCGCAGCTGTTCGTCGATATCGATCGCGTCAAGGCGCAGAAGCTCGGCGTTCCCATAGCCAACATCACCGACACGATCGAGACCTATTTCGGTTCGACCTATGTCAACGACTTCAACCTGTTCGGGCGCACCTACCACGTCACCGCGCAGGCCGACCTGCCGTTCCGCAAGGAGACCACCGACCTTTCGCGGCTGCGGACCCGTAACGCCAATGGCGACATGGTGATGCTCGGCAGCATCGTGGACTTCAAGGACATCTCGGGCCCGGACCGCGTCGCGCGCTACAATCTCTACTCGGCGTCGGAACTGCAGGGTGAGCCGGCACCGGGCGTCAGCTCGACCACGGCGCTCAACACCATCAAGAAAGTCGCCAACGACACCCTGCCGAGCGGCTTCTCGTTCGAATGGACCGACCTGTCCTATCAGCAGGTCAACGGTGCCAATGCCGGCCTCTATGTGTTTCCGATCTGCGTGCTGTTCGTCTATCTGGTGCTGGCCGCGCAATATGGCAGCTGGACCTTGCCGTTCGCGGTGATCCTGATCGTGCCGATGTGTCTGTTCGCGGCCACCATCGGTGTGCGCATCATGGGCCAGGACGTCAACATCCTGACCCAGATCGGCTTCGTGGTGCTGGTGGGCCTCGCGGCGAAGAACGCGATCCTGATCGTCGAGTTCGCCCGCGACATCGAGCTCGAGGGCCGGCCACGGCTGGAAGCGGTGATCGAGGCGTGTCGGCTGCGGCTACGGCCGATCCTGATGACGTCGTTCGCCTTCATCCTCGGCGTGCTGCCGCTGGTGGTGTCGACCGGCTCGGGCTCGGAGATGCGGCAGGCGGTCGGCGTCGCCGTGTTCTTCGGCATGCTCGGCGTCACGCTGTTCGGCCTGGTCTTCACGCCGATCTTCTACATGGTGGTGCGCAACCTCGCGGAAGGAAAGAACGAGGGCAAGCCGGCGGAGCCTGCGGCGACCGTGGCGGGGTGAGCGTGGACCTCTCCGTCGTCATGCCCCGGTGCGCAATTGCGCACCTGGGGGCGTCGCGAAGCGGCGAGCCCGAAATGACGAGGTCAAGCCCATACTTTTGGCTGAGCGGAAATCGATGGGCAGAGGCGGGGTTATAAAATAATGTCGCGCCGATTTTTCCTGATAGAAACTGCTGGGAGAGCTTAAAAATGAAGTCGGGATTCTTGGCCGCGGTCGCGGCTTGCAGCCTGTTGCTTGCGGCGCCGGCGATGGCCCAGGGCGTCAAGATCGGCATCCTGAACGACCAGTCCGGCGTCTACGCGGATTACGGCGGCAAGTATTCGGTCGAAGCAGCCAAAATGGCGATCGAGGATTTCGGTGGCGAGGTGCTCGGCCAGAAGGTCGAGATGATCACCGCCGATCACCAGAACAAGCCCGATCTCGCGGCCTCGATCGCGCGGCGCTGGTATGACGCCGAGGGCGTCGACATGATCACCGAGCTGACCACATCGTCGGTCGCGCTTGCGGTGCAGGAACTCTCCAACGAAAAGAAGAAGATCGATATCGTGGTGGGCGCTGCGACCTCGCGCATCACGGGCGATGCGTGTACGCCCTACGGCTTCCACTGGGCCTTCGACACCCGCGCGCTCGCGGTCGGCACCGGGGGCGCGCTGGTGAAGACGGGCGGCGACAGCTGGTTCTTCCTCACCGCCGACTACGCGTTCGGCTACGCGCTGGAAAAGGACACCAGCGAGATCGTCACCCATGCGGGCGGCAAGGTGATCGGCTCGGTCCGCGTGCCCTTGAACTCGTCGGACTTCTCCTCCTTCCTGCTGCAGGCGCAGAGCTCGAAGGCGAAAGTCATCGGCCTCGCCAATGCCGGTCAGGACACCACCAATTCGATCAAGCAGGCAGCCGAATTCGGCATCGTCAGGGGCGGGCAGAAGCTCGCCGGCCTGCTGATGACGCTCGCCGAGGTCAACGGCCTCGGGCTGGACGCGGCGCAGGGCCTGGTGCTGACCGAAGGTTTCTACTGGGACCATGATGACCAGAGCCGCGCCTTCTCCGAGCGCTTCTTCAAGCGCACCGGGAGGATGCCGAGCATGATCCATGCCGGCACCTATTCGGCGACGCTGAGCTACCTGAAGGCGGTGAAGGCCGCCGGCACCAAGGACTCGGACGCGGTTGCCAAGAAGCTGAAGGAACTGCCGGTCGACGACGCCTTCGCCAAGGGCAAGGTGCTGGCGAACGGCCGCATGGTGCACGACATGTACCTGTTCGAGGTCAAGAAGCCATCGGAATCGAAGAAGCCCTGGGACTATTACAAGCAGCTCGCCGTGGTGCCCGGCGACCAAGCGTTCTTCACCGCCAAGGAAAGCGGCTGCCCGCTGACGAAGTGACGCGGCATCAAAGGTAGCGTCGTCCTGGCAAGACGCCAGGACGACGGCAGTGGCTGTGGCGCGATCGCGCTCTCAATGCACCAGCCGCCACACCGCGCCGCCGATCGCGCCGACCCACAGGACGATCGAGGCCATGGCCTGGATGGCAAATCCGGGGCTGCGTTTCGCTACCGCCTCGCGATAGCCGATGAAGTAGACGATGCGGCCGATCACCCAGATCGCACCGATCACGGCGGCCGCGGCATCGCCGATGTAAATCGCGAACAGCCAGAGCGAAGGCAGGAAGATCGGCATCCATTCCAGCGTGTTCATCTGGATGCGGAAGATGCGCTCGAAATCCGGATGACCTGAGATCGCCGGCAGCTTGACGCCATAGGCGACGCGGGCCCGCGCGACCTGCGTCGAGGTGAAGAAGTAGAACGCGACTGCAAGGCAGGTGACGATGGCCGTGTCATGGTACATGGCAGACGTTTCCTCTCGTTCCGTTGGTCCCGATGCATGACGGGGCTACAACGACCGGTGTGACTGGTCGGTTGATTTTTCTGCGTCGGTCTTCCGCCGACCTCTAGACTGGCTAGTACCCGGTCAGCTCAAGATATCCGATTCCGGCGTGGCTGCCCGCAAAGCGGATCGGGCCTTCCCAATAAGGGAAGCTGGTTCCCATCCAGGCCTTCGGATTGAGCGGCGCAGTCTCGATGGCGAGCCCGCGCGCGGGCAGGGTGACGCGCCATGATGTCGGCAGCTTGCGGCCGTCGATTTCGGTGGTTGCGATCGGCGTGATGCTGTTGCCGCTGGCTGCGATCTCGGTCGTGCGGCCGTCCGGCGTGATCCAGTTGCCGAACAGGTTCTCGCGGCCGTCCTTCTGGCGCAGCCGGTACAGCATCAGCTTCTCGTCGCCGGGCAGATGCAGGGAGAACCAGTCCCAGCCGGTCTGGTCCGATGCCAACGGCTGGCTGCTCCATTCGCGGTCCATCCAGGCCATGCCGGTGACGTCGGCCGGCCTGCCGTCGATCACGATGCGGCCGGATGCCTTATAGAACGGCTGGCTGTAATAATAAGAGGCCTGTCCGCGGTCCGACTTGCGGCTGTAGCCGCGGTCGCCTTGCAGGGCCAACGGACGGTCGGCAGCGAGAAGCAGCGTGGTGCTGAAGTCGGCCGCGGCGGCCTTCAGCTCGAGCGGCGCGATGCGTTGCGCGTCGAACGGATCGAGGCCGCGGAGCTCCCAGGCATCGATCCAGGCATGGAAGGGCGTAGCCTCGACGCCGGCCTGCCCAACGCCGCCGCGCGCAAAGGTCTCGCTGAAGCGATGCGTGGTGGCGCTGGTCACCGCGGCATGACCCATCCAGACCTGCTGGTTGGCCCAGCCCTCGACCGGGCCGCCCGGCGTCATCGCCTGGCGGAACAGCGTCCATTGCGCGCCATAGGCGGCACCATTCGCGTCGGCGAGATTCGCGGTGACGTACCACCACTCGATCCGGAATTCCGGATGCGGGCCGTGATCGGCGGGGAAAACGAATGGCTTGCCCGGAGTGACGGCGGCAAAGCCTTCGGCGCTCTCGCCGAGCCCTGCGAAGCCCTGCGCAAACGTTTTGCCGCCGAGTGCCAGCGCCAGCGTGCCGCCAGTGAAGACGCGCCGCGTGATGGTGCGGCTAGCGCTCATTGACGAAGGTCCGGATCAGGGTGGCTGGCTGCATGCGTGCCAGTCTGGCGACCGGCAGCGCCGCGGCACAGAGCGCGGCGGCCATTGCCACGGCAAGCAGCTCAATCAACTGCAACGGGAAGACATGGAAGGGCAGCCGCCAGCCAAAGGCTTTGACGTTGACGATTGCGAGCAGGCACCACGCCACCAGCAGGCCGAGCGGCAGCGCGAGCAGCGCGGTGATCAGCGCCACCGCCATGGTCTTCAACAGCTCCAGCGCCGCGAGGCGGCGCCGCGTGAGCCCAATCGCCCACAGCGGCGCAAGCTGCGGCAGCCGCGAACTGGCGAGCGTCAGTAGGCTGGTCAACAGCGCGATGCCGGCGACGCCGAGCGTGAACGCGTTGAGCGCTGCCGTCACCGAGAAGGTGCGGTTGAACACCCGCCTCGATTCCCGCTTCATCGTCGCCTGGTCGGCGACGTTGCGGTCGTCGAGGCCGAATTTCGCCTGCAACGCCGCGATCAGCGGCGCGATCTGGTCGGGCGCAACCCGCAGCCCGAGCCGGGTCTGCGGCGTCTGCGGGAAGCGCCGCGTCAGCGCGGCGAAATTGACCGCGATCTGGCCCTTGGGGTTGCCGTAATCGGCATAAATGCCGACGATCTCGAGCGGCCAGTTGCCGCCGGGGGCGGGCACCTCGATATGATCGCCGATCGCGAGATTCATCCGCCGCGACAGCTGCTCGCTGACGAGGCAGGTGTCGCCGGGGCGCAATCTGATCCACGCATTCGCGCTGCTTTCCAGCAACGGCCAGTTGTCGCGATAGGTCGCGTGGTCGGGCAGGCCGAGCACCTCGATCGGCGCGCCGCCGAGCTGGGTGTCGGCGCGCCCGCCGGGCAGAATCGCCTGAACCTCCGGCCGGTCGCGCAGCCAGGTCTTGATCTCCTTTGCCTGCGCATCGCTCGCGGCGCTGATATAGACATCGGCGGCGAGTCGTCCGTCGAGCCAGACCAGGAAAGTGCGGCTGAAACTCTCCACCATGGTGCCGACGCCGACATTGACGGCGAGCGCGAGCAGCAGCGCCATCAGCGCCAGCGACAGGCCGGAGAGCTGCTGGCGGCTGTCGGCCCAGAACCAGATGCCGACAGGGGCGCGCGCGCTGCGCTGGCCGAATGCGAGCGCGATCTGCAGCACCATCGGCAGGATCAAGGCCGCGCCGAGCATCAGCGCGGCCAGCACGGCAAAGCCCGCGATCAGGGAATTGCCGAACTTAATCAGCGCTGCTGCGACCGCGAACACCGCCAGCGCCGCCGTGCTTTGCAACATCAGCCAGCGCCGCTGTGCCTGCTGCCAGGCCTGCGGCTGCGCCGTCGCCAGCACCGGCATCCGGATTGCCTTGGCAAGACTTGCGGCGGCTGCGGCGAGCGCGCCCAGGATGCTGATCGCAATGCCGGCGAACCACCAGACCGGTTTCAGCGAAAGCTGGCCGGGGATCTGCGCGCCATAAAGCCCGCGCAGCGAGGCCGCGACGTCGGGCAGCAACGCTGCCGCGATGAAGTAGCCGCAGACCAGGCCGATCAGTCCGGCGACCAGCGCCAGCGACACCAATTCGATGACCAGCACGGTGTTGAGCATCCGCGCCGAGACGCCGCAGGCGCGCAGCGTGCGCAGCATCGGCAGCCGCTGCTCGAAGGCGAGCCCGATCGCGGAGTTGACGATGAACAGGCCGACGAAGAACGACAGCAGGCCGAATGCGGTGAGGTTGAGATGGAAACTGTCGGTCAGGCGTTCGAGATCGCTCTCGGCACTCGGCTCGACCAGTCGGAGCTTGTCGCCAGTTACGCTCTCAATCGTTGCGTGCGGTGCCTTAGTCCTGCCGACCAGCAGGCGCGAAACTTGATCCGGCATTTTCAGGATATCCTGCGCGATGCCGATATCGACGATCAGCGCGCCCGGCGCGAGCTCCGCCTGCACGCGCAGCGGGGGCAAGTTGATGCCGTTGGCCCGCGGCCGCTCGCCGTCCTTGAGACCGAGATCGCGCAGCGTCTCAGGCGCCACCAGCATTTGGCCTGGCGGCGTGACGAAGGCTTGCAGGCTGCCGCGCCCGACCGCCGGCGCATTGCCGACCTCGGACGGCAGCGTCACCGGCTCGACGCCGAGCAGCCGGAAGCTGCGTCCGTCGATCTGGACGCGGCCCTCCAGCATCGGCGACACCGGCCAGCCGGCGCGGCGCAGATCGACGAATAGTTGTTGCGGGAAGGTCGCGCTGTCCTTGCCGACCAGCATTGCGGTGCGTGAACCACCGAAGGTCGCGGCGGCGCGGTCATAGGCGATGCGGGCCTGCTGATTCAGCGCCTGTACGCCGCTCCACAGCGCGGTCGCCGAGATCAGCCCGATCAGCAGTGTCGCAAGCTGCATCGGATGCCGCCGCCAGTGGCTCAGCAGCACGGCGAGGATCCACAACGGGCGCCTCACGCCACCACTCCGGCATGCAAGGTGACCTGACGATCGAGCGTCGCGGCCAGCCGCACGCTGTGGGTGACCATCAGGAAGCCGCAGCCGGTGCGCATCACGAGATCGCGCGCAAGCCGCAGTACCTCGTCGGCGGTGTCCTCGTCGAGATTGCCGGTCGGCTCGTCGGCGAGCAGCAATAGCGGCTTCGGCGCCAGCGCCCGGCCGATCGCGACGCGCTGTTGCTGGCCGCCGGACAATTGCTCGGGATAGCGCTTCAGCAGGTTTTTCAGTCCGAGCCGCTCGACAAGTTCGTCGTGCCACGCCGCATCGTGCCGGCCGGCGATGCGCGACTGGAACACGAGATTGTCCGCGACCGAGAGACTCGGAATCAGATTGAACTGCTGGAACACGAGGCCGAGCCGGTCACGACGCAATTCGGCACGGCCGGCATCGTTGAGTCCGGAGACGATGATATCGGCAAGCGCGATCTCGCCGCTATCGGCGGCATCGAGCCCCGCGATCAGATGCAGCAGCGTGCTCTTGCCGCTGCCGGATTCACCGGTCAGCGCCACGCTCTCGCCGGTTGCAACGGCGAGGTCGACGCCGCGCAGCACCGCGACGTCTTCACCGGCAGAGCGGTAACTCTTGGTCAGGCCGGTGACGCGAAGCACCGCGGCGGTCTGGTCAGATGAAGCGATGGCCGTGCCTCATTCAAGGCTTCTGGTATTTCAGGACGAACTCGTTGATCGGCACCGGCGCCTTGAAGACGGGAATGTCCCTGGGGTCCTCCGCATGATGCAGGAAATCGCCCTCGGCGACCAGCTTGAAACCGGCGGCCTCGATCTCCTGCTTCAGGGTGCTCTCCTCGATCCGGTGCAGCGTCTTGGCGACGCTGGTGCCTTCGCCCGGCTTGGCCGAGTGGTCCGCGATCACGAGATAGCCGCCGGGCTTGAGCGCGGCGAACATCTTCTTGTTCATCGCGGCGCGATCGACCGGCAGATAGCTGATGTCGTGATAGAAAAAGAAGAAGGTGATCATGTCGAGGTCCTTGACGTCGGGCGGGATCGGATCGTCATAGTCCCGCACCACATGGACGACGTTCTTCATCGCAGGCGATTTTGCGCGGTCGTCGAACTTGTCCTTGACGAAGCGCTCGAGCACGCTGGCCGAATCCTGCGCGTAGACCTTGCCTGACGGGGCGACGGTGCGCGCCAGGAGTTCGGTGCTGTAGCCGGCGCTTGCCGCCATGTCGAGGATGGTCATGCCCGGCTTGACGCCGGCAAAGGCCAGCATCTTGGCCGGCTCGCGGCGCTTGTCCACCTGGCGATCCGCGTCGCTGCGATCGGGAGCGGCGACGATCGTCGCGTAATCGGGACTGGCGGCGTCTTCCGCGCGGACTGTGGGCATTGTGAGCAGCGTAGCGGACGCGAGCGCAGCGCAGGCGGCTGCGCGGAGGATCAATCTGTTCATGAAATAACCCCGGTTTTTCGTTGGCCCCGAACATAGCAGGGCGGCCGTGACAGTTCACCGCTTCAACGACGGCGACGACGTGATCGTGATCGGCCGTTAGCAGCGCGTCGCGTCGCCGGGCCCCGAGGAAATGCGGTGTTGCGTTGCGCGGCGAGGCGTGGCTAGCATCGCCTGATGGGGCCGATCTTACGAAGCCAAAATACGAAACGACGGGGAGCCAGATATGACGACGCAACCGACGCCAAAAGGGATGTCAAAGGGGACGCCCAAAGGCGCGTGGACCATCACCTTCCTCCTGTTCCTGTTCATGGTGGTGAACTTTGCGGACAAGATTGTGGTTGGGCTGGCCGGCGTGCCGATCAGGAAGGAGATGGGCCTCACCCCGGAGCAGTTCGGCGATCTCGGATCGTCCTTCTTCTATTTGTTCTCGATCTCGGCGATCGTGGTCGGTTTCATCGTCAACCGCATTGATACGCGCTGGGTGCTCTTGATTCTGGCGGTGATCTGGTCGCTCGCGCAATTTCCGATGATCGGCACCGTCAGCCTCACGACGCTCACGATCTGCCGAATCATCCTCGGCGCCGGCGAGGGGCCGGCCTTCTCGGTCGCCGCTCATGCCATCTACAAGTGGTTTCCGGACGAGAAGCGCACGCTGCCGACCGCGATCCTGTCGCAGGGCTCGGCGTTCGGCGTGATCCTCGCGGTGCCGGCGCTGAACTGGATCATCGTCAATCACAGCTGGCATCATGCCTTCGGCGCGCTCGGCATCGTCGGCCTGCTCTGGACCGTCGCCTGGTTCGTGCTCGGCAAAGAAGGGCCGTTGGTGTCGACGGCTGCCGTGGTCGCCGACGAGCAACGGATTCCCTACTGGAAGCTCTTGACGTCGCGCACCTTCATCGGCTGCGTGGTCGCGACCTTCGGCGCTTACTGGGCGCTATCGCTCGGGCTGACCTGGTTCACGTCCTTCATCATCGAGGGGCTTGGCTTCTCGCAGCAGCAGGCCGGCTTCGTCTCGATCCTGCCCTGGATCTTCGGCGCGACCATCGTGATCCTGACCGGCTGGATCTCGCAGCTGATGCTGGCGCGCGGCTTCACCACCCGTGGCGCGCGCGGCGTGCTCGGCGCAGCGCCGCTGGTCGCCGGCGGCTGCATTCTCGCAACGCTGCCCTATGCGCCCCAGGGCGGCCTGATGATCGCGCTGCTGGTGATCGGCTCCGGCCTTTGCGGCTCGATCTATGTGGTGTGCCCGCCGATGCTGGGCGAGTTCACGCCGGTATCGCAGCGCGGCGCCATCATTGCGATCTACGGCGCGCTGTACACGATCTCGGGCATCCTGGCGCCGATGGTGATGGGCAGTGTGATCCAGCGTGCGGCCACGCCGATGGCCGGTTACATGTCGGGCTTCACCATCAACGCTGCGATCATGGTGGGATCGGGGGTGCTGGGCTTGCTGCTACTGTGGCCGAACACCGAGCGCGCGCGCCTGACCGGAACGTCGCAGCCCGCACGGGTCATCAAGGGCGCGATGTCGCCGACGTAGAGGGCCGCTTCCACCCTCCAGGGGAGGGGGAAGCGGCCGCGTCAAGATCGAGTGCTTGTAGCCCGGATGAAGGGCAGCGTAATCCGGGGCCGCGCTATCCGCGGATGGAGCTGTCCCGGATTGCGCTTCGCTGCATCCGGGTTACGGCCATGCGCTCAATTCAAACCCTGCGCGCCGCGCACCAGCCGGCCTGGGCGCGCACCGGTGGCTTTGCCTGCGCGCTGGGTCACGACGCCGGAGACGATGGTGGCGTCGTAGCCGTCGACCTGCTGCAACAGGCGGCGGCCGCCGACCGGCAGGTCGTAATGCACCTTCGGCGGATGCAGATGCAGCCGGTCGTAATCGATCACGTTGACGTCGGCCTTGAAGCCCGGCGCGATCACGCCCCGGTCGGTGAGGCCGACCGACAGTGCGGTCTTGCGCGACTGCGCCGCGACCACGAACGGGATCGAGAGCTTGTCGCCGCGGCTGCGGTCGCGCGTCCAGTGCGTCAGGAGATAGGTCGGGAAGCTGGCATCGCAGATGATGCCGCAATGCGCGCCGCCATCGGACAGGCCGGGCACGGCGCTCGGCTCGCGCAGCATCTCATGCACGGCATCGAGATTGCCGTCGGCATAATTCAGGAACGGCACGTAGAGCATGCCGCGGCCCTCGTCGGTCAGCATCGCGTCATAGGCGAGCTCTTCCGGCTGCCGGCCCTGGCGCCGCGCCTTCGGGCCGAGCGCGTTCTCCGGCGGTTGTTCATAATCCGGCGGATTGCCCAGGAGGTACATCTTGTCGTAGTTCGGCCGAAAGAACAGCGGATCGTCGGTCGCCGTTGCGTTCTCGCTGAGGATCGCCGCGCGCACCTCGGGCCGCCGCAGATGTGCGAGCCGCTCGGCCAGCGGCAGCTTGGCGATCTCGCGGTAGCTCGGATGGGTCTGGAATGGGTTGCGCGACAACTCCAGCCCGAGCAACAGCCCGACCGGGCGCGCCGCGATCTGGGTCGTGATCGATAGACCTCGGGCGGCGGCTTCATTGATGGTGTCCATGGTCTGCCGCCAGCGCCGCGGCGCCTTGTCGGCCTGGGCGACCGAGAACGAGATCGGGCATTTGGTGTTCTCGGCGACCCGCAGCATCATCGGCAGGTCTTCGTGCACTGTGCTCTGGTCGAGCACGAATTGCAGCACGCTGCGGCCGACGCCATGCATCGCGCCGGCGATCGCGGTCAATTCGTCCTCGCCCGCCTTCAGCGTCGGCGTGTAGTCGCCGGTCGAGGTGCGGTGATTGAGCGTGCGCGAGGTCGAGAAACCCAGCGCGCCCGCGCGCACCGCATCACCGGCGAGCGCCGCCATCTGCTGGTTGTCTTCAGCCGTTGCCGGATCGCGGCGCGCGCCGCGCTCGCCCATCACATAGACCCGCAGCGCCGCGTGCGGCAGCTGCGCGCCGATATCCATGTCGAAGCTGCGCTTCGACAGCCACTCCATGTAGTCGGGGAAGCTCTCCCACGCCCAGGGAATGCCGGCCGAAAGCACCGGCTCCGGAATATCCTCGACGCCTTCCATCAGCTGGATCAGCCTGTTGTGGTCGCTCGGCCGGCACGGCGCGAAGCCGACACCGCAATTGCCCATGATCGCCGTGGTGACGCCGTTCTGCGACGACGGCGTGATGTCCTGGCTCCAGGTCACCTGGCCATCGTAATGGGTGTGGACGTCGACGAAGCCGGGCGCGACGAGCTTGCCCTTGGCGTCGATCTCTTCCTTGCCTTTCGCCGTGACCTTGCCGACTTCGGTGATCTTGCCGCCGGAGATCGCGACATCGGCCTCATAGAGATCGCCGCCTTTGCCGTCGGCGATCGTGCCGCCGCGGATCACGAGGTCTGGGGTCGAGTTCATGGCGTTTCATCCCGAGGCTGTTCTTGGTTATGCGGCATCATGGGTGAGCCCTTGATGCTGTCAACCTGCGCCGATGAAGCTCTGGGATGCGCTGGCAGCGATTTTGCCAGCGAGAACGGGGGTTGCGCCCGGCGGAAATTTGTTCCGCCGGGCAAGCTGGCTGTGCACCTATCGCGCGCCGAAGAAGGCGGTCTTTTGGGTCTCCTCGGCCTGCAGCCTGGCGCGCACCCGCATCAAATCCTTCCAGCCGATATAGCCGACCAGGCGCTGATCTTCGCGCGAGATCACAGGCAGATGCGAGACGTTGACCTGCATCAGGCGGTCGGCGAGCCGGTCGAGATATTCATCCGGGTAGGCGACCGTGATCTTGCTCCCCGCCAACAGCTGGCTGAGCGTCGCGGTGCGATGCTTGCCGGCGCGGCGCCAGCGCAGCACCGACGGCGGGTCGATCACGCCGAGCACGTGATGGTTGGCGTCGATGACCGGGAAACTCGGATGACTGGTCTTCGGGCTGGTCAGGAAGGCTGCCGCGCCATGCAGCGTCATGGTGTCGGCGACGCTCTCGACCGCCTTGGTCATGACGTCACGCACCCGCGTCAGCGCGAAGGGATCGACCCGGTACTCGCGCACCAGATGATGGCCGCGCCGCGCCACCTTCTCGGTCAGGATCGAGCGCCGCATCAAGAGCACCGTGACGCCATGCGCGCTGCAACAGGCCGCGATCAGCGGCAGCAGCACATGGGTATTGCCGGTGAGCTCGACCGCGAAGAAGGTCGCGGTCAACGGCGAACGCATCGTGCCGCCCATCGTCGCCGCCATCGCCAGCAGCGCCCAGAAGCCCGGGCTCGCGGCGGGAAGGTAGCCGCTCAGCGCGGTGCCCATCGCGCCGCCCATGATCAGCAGCGGCGCCAGCACGCCGCCCGACGTGCCGGAGCCGAGCGCGACCGACCAGATGATCGCCTTGACTACGAGCAGCAGCAGCGCGGCTTTCAGCACCAGGTCGCCGTGCAGCATCGACGCGAGGTTATCGTAGCCGACACCGAGTGCCTGCGGCTCGATCAAGCCGCCAAGACCGACCACGAGGCCGCCGATCAGCGGCCACCACATCCAGTGGATCGGCAGCTTGAGGAAAAGATCCTCGCAGCCATAGACCAGCTGGGTGAGCACGCCCGACAGCAGACCGGACAGGATTCCGATCAGCATCCAGGCGCCGAGTTGCAGCACCGAGATGTCGACACCGCCGGTGAACGGGAATAGCGGCGCCGGCATGTGCAGCAAGGTGCGCCCGACCGCCGCCACCACGGCGGCGACGGTGACGGGAATGAAGCTGCGTGGGGTCCATTCGAACAGCAAGAGTTCGACCGCGAGCATGATCGCCGCGATCGGCGTTCCGAATACCGTGGTCATCCCCGCGGCGGCGCCCGCCACCAGCAGGGTCTTGCGCTCGTTGTCGGTGACGGGGAGCATCTGCGCGATCAGCGAGCCGATCGCGCCGCCGGTCATGATGATCGGGCCCTCGGCGCCGAACGGGCCGCCGGTGCCGATCGAGATCGCCGACGACAGCGGTTTGAGGATCGCCACCTTGGGATCGAGCCGTGAGCGGCCCAGCAAAATGGCTTCGATGGCTTCCGGAATGCCGTGGCCGCGGATCTTCTCGCTGCCGAAGCGCGCCATCAGGCCGATGATCAGCGATCCCGCGACCGGGACCAGCACGGTCCACAGGCCAAGCGGCGAATCCTGCAATTTCAGGTCGGCAAAGCTGAACTTGCCGAAATAGGCGATGTTGGTGGCGAGCTTGATCAATTGCAGCAGGCCGGCACCGGCCAGCACGCCGGCGGCGGCGACGAACACGGCAATCGCCGAGATCACCACGACGCGCGGATCGGTCGTGAAATCGCTCAGCAGGTGGCTGGCCTTGTCGCTAATCTTGGTGCCGGTTTTGGCCGAGGCGCGCGATTTAGTGGAAATGACGCTCATTGGTGGCGTAAGGCTCGGGTGAAGTGGGATGCCGGCGTAATATCGCATTGCGATATAATTACAAGCGGGAGGGATCGAATGGCAGCGTTGAAAAGACCGCTAAAATCGCCGGCCGAGGCCCTGAACAAGACCCGGAGCAAGCCCCGAAAACGGGTTCCCAGCCAGGCCGATTACGAGGCGCTCTCGCAATTTCGTTATCTGATCCGCCGTTTTCTGGAGTTCAGCCAGGATGCCGCAAAGGCCGAGGGCCTGACGCCAAGGCAGCATCAGGCCTTGCTGGCGATCCGGGGCTATCCGGGCGGCGGCCCCGTCACGATCGGCGATCTGGCCGAGCGGCTGCGGCTTCGCCACCACACCACGGTCGAACTGGTCGATCGGCTCTCCGAGGCCGAACTGGTCCAACGCATGCTCGACCCCGCCGACCAGCGCCGCGTGCTGCTCAAATTGACCGCACGCGCGGCCGAGCATCTCGCTGAATTGTCAGCGGTTCATCTCGATGAGCTGTCGCGGATCGAGCCGCTGCTGAAGCAGGTGCTGTCGCGACGATCGGAATGAACGCACGAAACATTTCGCGCGCGAAGCAGTATTCGCTCTCGGCCGGCGCGGTCCGCTCACGTACAACTTCACCGCGCGGATTTGGGCTACAAAACGTGCCCAATGCACGCTGCCGCACAAAGGATGTCGCTTGTCTTTGTCGTAAAACCTTCATACACCGCACTGGGGGCGATATCATTGAATGAGCGGCAACCGGTCGTGATCGATGCGGGCACTCCCATTACCGTCGGGCATGGCGATCAGGCGGAAGTCGAGCTCAAGCTGCTTGCGCCGCAAGGAAGCCTCGAAAAGCTGCGCGAGGCACCCTGCATCGTGCAGCATGCGCGCAATCGCGGCGCGTTTCACCGGCTCGAGACGGTGTATTACGACACGGCGGAGCGGCTGCTGTTTCAGCACGGCATGTCGCTGCGCGTGCGGCATAGCGGCAAGACCTTCATCCAGACGCTGAAGTTTCCACCCAATGCCGCGCAGCCTATGATGCGCCGCCAATGGGAGGTGCAGGTTGAAGGCATCGTCCCCGATCTGAGGCGGTTTCCGGCCGACGAGGTCGGCGATCCCGTGGCGACGCTCGGCAACGACGCGCTGTTGCCGGTTTTCGCGACGAAAGTGCGCCGCCACGCCCGGCAGCTCGATCTGCCCGATGCATCGGTTGAAGTCGCATTCGACGAGGGAACCATCGAGGCCGATGCCCGCCAGGAGGTTCTGTCGGAAATCGAGCTTGAACTGAAGAGCGGCAATGCCGGCGTCCTGTTCGATTTGGGAACGCAGCTGCTCGACGCGGCGCCGCTGCAGATCGGCACGCGCAGCAAGGCGGAACGCGGCTATGCGCTCGCGTTTGATGTCGCGCCGTCGGCGGCGAAAGCCGAGTCGTCAGGCATCACCGCTGATCTTGTGGTCGACGACGTGATCGCGCGGCTGGTTGGCTCCTGCTGGCATCATCTCTTGAAGAATCATGCGGTGGCCGAGCAGGGGACGGATCCCGAAGGCGTGCACCAGATGCGGGTGGCGTTGCGGCGTCTACGGACGATCTGTGCGCTGTTCCGGCGCGATATTCCATCGCCGGCATTTCTGGCGCTCAACAGCGAAGCAAGATGGCTGATGCGGCAACTCGGCAAGGCCCGGGATTGGGACGTATTCGCCGAAACGACGATCACCCGCCTGGTCAGCGCGGTTCCGGATATCGACCTCGATGGCCTCCGCAAGGCGGTCGAGCAGCGGCAGAAGTCGAGCTACGGCGCCTTGCATGGCGTTCTGGCCGACCCCCGTTGCAGCCGCTTCCTGCTCTCGCTCGGGCAGCTGGTGGAGCGCCGCAGCTGGCGCAACGAGATCGACAGCGAAGCGCTGGCGATCCTGTCGCAACCGATGCCGGTGCTTGCCGATCGGATTCTGCAACGCTTGCATCGCAAGACGCTGAAGCGTGGTGCGGGCTTCCGGCAGCTCGACATCCATGCGCAGCATAATCTGAGGATCAACCTCAAGAAGTTGCGCTATGCGGCGGAGTTCTTCCTGCCGCTTTATGCCGCCCATGCGCCGGCGAAGCGCTACGTGAAGCGGCTCGCCCGGTTGCAGAACAGCCTCGGGCGGGTGTGCGACATCGGCAGCACGCGCGTGCTGCTCCACACCATCGCACAGGATGACCAGCCTGCGCTTCATCTCGGCATCGGCGCGATGGCCGGCTGGCTGGCGCGCGATCAGATCGCGGTGACAAAAGCGCTGCGCAAGAGCTGGCGGCGCTTCAAGGCGACGCCGGTGTTCTGGGGGCGGTGAATTCTAACGAGACTGCGCCTGGACCGCCATCGGAGAGGCCTGCGGCTTGCGCTCGGTGACCAGCGCGAGCAGCACGGTCAGCACCATGAAGCCGACCGAGGCGCCGAACACCCAATGCGGCATGTGCTGGTCCATGATCCAGCCGAACAAGAGCGGACTAACGATGCCGCCGAAGTTGAAGCCGGTGGAGACGATGCCGAAGGCGCGGCCGGCGGCGCCGGGCGGTGCCGTGTTGCGCACCATCATGTCGCGCGAGGGCGCGATTACGCCGCCGAGGAATCCGGCGAGCCCCATCGCCAGCGTCAGCGCCACCGGCGGCAGGTTCACCAGCGCGATCAGCAGCACCAGCACGGCATTGACCGCGAAGCAGGCCGCGGCGAGCTGGCTGTGGCGATTGGTCCAGTCGGCGAGATAGCCGCCGGCGAGCACGCCCGCCGCGCTGGCGCCGAGGAACGCGGTCAGCGCGATGTTGGCGGTTGAGAACGATGCGCCGTAGCCGCCCATCAGTGCGACCACGCCGAAATTGTTGATGCCCGAGGTCGACAGGCTGAGCAGCGTGAAGAACGCGGTCAGCACCAGCAGTGCCGGCGTGATCACGCTGGCTTTCGGCGCCGCATCGTCCTTTGACTTGTTCTTGTTGGCGCCGGCATCGGGAATGCCGAGCACGATCAGGAACAGCGCCACCAGCGGGCCGACCGCGCCGGCGACGATCAGCGCGCCGAGACCGCCCATCGAGGCGACCAGGGCCGCCATGATCGCGGGCGCCACTGCGCCGCCGAGGAAGCCGGCAAAGGTGTGGATCGAGAAGGCGCGGCCCATCCGCGCCTCGTCCATGTGGGCCGAGAGGATGGCGTAGTCGGCCGGATGGTAGACGCTGTTGGCAAGCCCGAGCAGCACCGCGCAAACGATCAGCGAGCTGTAGCTGAGATGCAGGCCGAGCCCGATCAGCGCACAGCCGCCGACCGTCAATCCGATGAGCAGGATCTTGCGCGCGCCGATATGGTCGGCGAGATAGCCGATCGGCGCCTGGGTCAGGCCCGAGACCACCGCGAACACCGTCAGCGCCAGGCCGAGTTCGACATAGCCGACGCCGAGCTGCTGCTTCAGGAACGGGAACAGCATCGGCAGCACGAAGATGTGGAAATGGCTGACCCAATGGGCGACCGAGATCCCGGTCAGCGTGCGCAGCGTGCTGTCGGCTTTCGCTTGCTGCGGTGCGGCCAGAATGTCGACCATATCAGTGACAACCCACTTTTTCCAAAGCCCGGCAGGGCCAGCCGAAAATAGAGGCTGGCCGCTAATTGTCCATGAACGCGGGCGCATAGCTGCCCCCGGCGCAGGCGTGCCGGATCGACACATGCGGCATTAAAGGCGGCGACAAAGTGCAGCGGCGCGGTGATGATCGGCCATGATCGACACCAAAAAACCGCTCCGCGTGCTGGTGTCGGAGGGCTCCAGCACCTCCGGCCGCGAGGCGATCACGATCCTGGGGCTGGCCGGCCATCATGTCGAGGTCTGCGATCCCTCGCGCTGGTGCCTGGCGCGCTATTCCCGCTTTGTCCGCAAATATCACCATTGTCCGCCGCTGCGGTCGGATCCGGCCGGTTATCTCGGCTTCGTCGAGCGCCTGTTGACGTCGCAGCATTTCGACGTGCTGCTGCCGACCCATGAACAGGGTTTTCTGTTCGCCCGCGCCGCGCCGCGGCTGACGTCGCATACCGGTCTCGCGCTGCCGGACTTCACCAGCTATCGCGCCGTGCACAGCAAGGCCGGCTTCAGCCGCCTGCTCGATCAGCTCGGCCTGCCGCAGCCGCCGACCCGCATTGTGAACTCGGCCGACGAGCTGCGCGACGGCCTGCGGTTTCCCTCCGTGGTCAAGACGTCGGTCGGCACGGCGAGCCGTGGCATCTGGTTCGTGCGCGACACCGGTGATCTCAACCGCGCGCTCTACGATCTCGACTCCGCCGGCGACTTTGCCGGCGAGGTGCTGGCGCAGGATCTCATCACCGGCACGGTCGAGAAGGCGCAGTCGGTCTTCTCGGGCGGTACGCTGATCGGCTTCCACGCTTACCGGCAGATCGCGGCCGGTGTCGGCGGCGGCGAGGCGATCAAGGAGAGCGTGAGCCGGCCGGCAATCCGCGCCGCGCTCGAGACCATCGGTGCGCATCTCGGCTGGCATGGCGCGCTCTCGGTCGACGTCATCATGCCGCTCGACAGCGCGACGCCGCTGTTGATCGATTGCAATCCGCGGCTGGTCGAGCCTGTGAATGCGTACCGGTCGGGCACCGATCTGGTCGACCTGCTGCTGCGCGTCTCTCTCGATGAAGCGCCGACGCCGCTGGCCGAGAGCCGCGCCGGGGTGCGGACGCATCTGGCCATGCAGGCGCTGCTCGGCAGCGCATCGCGCGACGGCACGCGGCGCGACCTGATCCGGGAGTGCGGCCGCATCGCCGCGGGCGGAGGCCTCTACCGGGCAAGCACCGAGGAATTGACGCCGGTGCGGCTCGATTGGCTCAGCGCCGTGCCGCTGGCGATGACCACCGCGCTGCTGCTGGCCTCGCCGCCGATCGCCTCATCGCTGGCGCGCGGCGGCTTCGGCGCGCATCTGCTCGATCGCGGGAGTATTGCAAAGATCGAGAGCGAGGATTTCGGTTAGCTCCATCCCACGTCGTCCCGGGCAAGCGAAGCGCGACCCGGGACCCATAACCACCAGCGGTGATTGTTACGACGTGCTGGGACAACAGCGCGCTTCAACAATTCAATCCTGTGGTTGGGTCCCGGCTTTCGCCGGACGACGACGACATATATCGCTTATCCCTCACAACGGCTCGTCATCATTGCCGTAGCGGTCGAGCTTCGGCGTGGCGATGTCGCCATCCTCGTAATACTCGTCGTCCTGCTTTGATGCAGGCGGCGGAGGCACCTTAACCTTGTCGTCGGTCTTCTCGTTGATCTTGGCGCCGCCCTTACTCGTCTTTCCGGCCTTGGCCATGCGTTTCCCCTGTACGGGTCAAATCAGCTGCGGCAATTCTACTCCAGTTTGCGAGCGCTCGTCATGTGAGCAGACGACGTGACGGGGTCACATCCCGCCACACCCTCTCTTGTTTAAGCATGATCTTTTCGGAAAACCGGTCCCCACTTTTTCCGGATCATGCTCTCAAAACGTCGCGCCGGCCTTGACCATGTAGGTGCGGCCGGGCAGCGGATAGGCCGAGAAGCGGCCTTCCGTGAACGAGCTCGCGATGGCGTAGTCGTAGTACAGCGCGTTGAACAGGTTGTTGACGCTCAGCGACCAGAACAAGCGGTCGACTTGTCCGCTCAGCTTGATATCGGCAGTGGCGTTGCCGGGGATTTTGCTTTGGGTGTTGGCCTGGTCGTTGTCCATGATGCGCGAGCTCCAGGCCCGCGCGGTGGCATCGAACACCAGATAGTTCTGCCAGATGTTCCAGGTTACGCCGAGATTGCCGGTGCTGCGCGACACCAGCGGCACGTCGTTGCCGGCCCATATGCCTTCGCGAAATACCGCGCGGGTGATCGCCATGCCGCCGCGCAGGGTGACGGTGTCGCTGATCTTCAGCGAAGCACTGGTCTCGGAGCCGTAGCGGCGGGTGGGATCGAGGTTAACATTGTAGAACAGCACCGGATTGAAATGGATCTCGTTCTCGAGATCCATCAGATAGACGCTGGTCTGGATCTGGAAGCGAGCGGTCTTGACCCGGAAGCCGCCCTCGACGTCCTGCGAGGTCTGGGTCTTGAGCTGAAAATTCTGCGGAATCGGGGCGAATGTCAGCGGATCGAAGGCCGGCCCCGATGCGACGCGCTCGTCGACATCGGGCGTGCGGAAGGCGCGCGCGGCGCGACCGAACGCCGAGAAGGTGTCGGTGAAGCGATGCTCGACACCGACATGCAAGGCGTACTGTGTCTCGTTGCTGTCGAGCGGTGCCGCCTGCGTGTCGAAAGCGAACGGCGCATTCGGATCGTAGCGATCGCGCGCCGAGACGTGGGTGTTCTGCACCCGCGCGCCGTAGGAGAAGTCGGTGGTCGGCAGCAAGCCGAACGTGTGCTGCCAATAGCCGGCCACGCTCTGCTGCTCGATGTTGTAGACGTGGGTGGGATCGACGCCCTGATAGGCGCCGCGTGCCTCACGGAAGGTCGAATCGTAATAGTCGATGCCGGTCAGGATCGTGGATGGCATGCCCAGCATGACATTCTTGACGCTGAGCCGCGGCGTCAGAGACCAGGTCTGCAGCGCGGCGTCATTGTAGGTCGAGGCGAAGCTGATGGTCGGCACGGTGCCGAAGAAGCCGCTCTGCGTCTCGCGCTGCCGCCAGCCGCCGTCGACGATCAGGTCGACGCCGTTCACCAGCGTTCTGGTGAAGCCGGTGGTGACGCTCGCGGTCTGCTGGTTCGCATAGTCGAACGGCGTCGCCGCACCGCGACGATCAGTCAGCAACTCGTTGACGCCGATCGACGGATCGACCAGCCGTCCGCCGGGCAGGCCGAGCTTCTGGTCGCTGCCGGTGACGGTGACGAAGGCGGTGAGATCCGGTGTGGTGTAGTTGACGTTGCCGACGGCGTTGCGCTGGTCGAGCGCATTGTTGACGCGGTAGCCGTCGGATTTGATGCCGCTGCCATAGAACGAGGTCGACCACGGTCCTGAATTGAGAGCCGCGGAGACCGCGGCCATCCGGGTGTTGAACGAGCCAACTCCGGCCTCGGCGCGCATCGTGGCTGGTGGACCACCGGCGCCGGCCTTGGTGATGATGTTGACCACGCCGCCGACCGCGTTGTCGCCATAGAGCACCGCGCCGCTGTTGCCGCTGACGATCTCGATCCGTTCGATCGAATCGAGCGGAATCGTGGTGAGATCGAAGCCGGCTTTGTCGACGTCGTTGAGGCGGCGGCCGTTGAGCAGGAACAGGGTGTTGTCGGTCGCGAATGCGCCGAAGCCACGCAGGTCAACCGAGGTCTTGGCGCCGTTCGGCCCGCCATAGAGCGATTGCAGCTGCACGCCCGGCACCTGCGCCAGGATTTCCGGCAGCGACTGCGACGGCGAATGCGCGATGTCGTCGGCGGTGATCACGGTCGAGGAGGAGCCGACGACCCCGGCAAACTGGCGGCCGCCGCTGCTGCCGCCGGTCCCCGTGGCCGAGCCGGCTCCAGCCGAGTTCGATCCGGCGCCGCTGCCCGCGTTGCTGCTCTGCGTGGTGCCCGGCGCCGGGCGGCGTGGGGCCGGGGTCTCGTCAGCGGGCGGTTTGGCGCGGGTAACGTTCTGGTCGCCGGATCGGCTGACTTCGATTGCGGGCAGCTGATCGGGAGCGGGCGCCTGCTGCGCCCGCGCCGTTGAAAGGACGATCGTCGGCAAGATGATCGTCGACGCGAGCAGAAGCGCGCGGCGCCGATCGGGTGGGAAGGAAAACATAGGCGAGACCTCGGTAACGTCAGTGGCACGTCACCGCGAAGCAGTCTCACCATGTGCTTGCAGCATCAGGTGAAGCTCATGCCTGTACTCCCCGACCGGCATCCTCGCGTGTGACCACGGCTGACGGCAGGTCTCCTGGCTCGCGGGTCGTTACCCTTCGTCGCCTTCCCAGGACCGAGATTCCCAGTGGCCTGTGACGAAGGATTCACCGCATACAGTTGCGGGGGCAGCCGCGGCGTTGGGGAAGTTTCCCCGTACCGCATTCCCTTTTCATCTCATGAAAGAACCGTCATGGTCATCTAGGGTTCGGCCGGGCAGCAAAGTCAATCCGGCGGAAGTCGGGCAATGGCCGCCCGGCCACGGTTTTTGTCGGGTGTCGCTTGTCTGCCACGGCGATCGCTGTAAGAGCATGGATGAGATGAGCGTGCAGGATTTTGCCTTGGCGGCCGAGATCGCGGCGCGGCGGCGGTGGAGTGCCACCGCGGCGCTATTCGCGCTCGTGGTTCTGCTGTGCGTGCTCTCGCTCGGCATCGGGCCGGTGCGGCTGTCGCCGCTCGCGGTGATCGAGGCGCTGTTCGGGGGCGGCAGCGACGTCGCGCAGGTCATTGTGCGCGAGATCCGGCTGCCGCGCACCATCCTGGCATTCGCGATCGGCGGCATTCTCGGGCTGTCGGGCGCGGCGCTGCAAGGCCTGCTGCGCAATCCGCTGGCTTCGCCGTCGCTGTTCGGCGCGCCGCAATCGGCGGCATTCGGCGCGGTGCTGGTGATCGCGCTCGGCCTCGCCGATGTGCGGTACTACGCGCTGCCGGCGGTGGCGATTATCGCCGCGTTCGGCTCGGTGTTCGCATTGCTCGCGATCGCCGGTCGCAATGCCGGGCTGCTGATCCTGATCCTCGCGGGGCTTGCGATCTCGAGCTTTGCGGGTGCCGCGACCGCGCTGGTGATGAACCTCTCCAGCAATCCGTTCGTGGTGCTGGAGATCGCGTTCTGGCTGCTCGGCTCGCTGGAGGACCGCAGCTTCGAGCATGTGGCGCTGGCGCTGCCCTTTATCGTCGCCGGCGCGGCCATCCTGCTCAGCCAGGCGAGCGCCTTTCGTGTGCTGACGCTCGGCGAGGAGGCGGCGCGGAGTCTCGGCGTCGATGTCGGGCGGCTGCGGCTCTTCGTCATCACGGGCGTCGCGCTCGGCGTCGGCGGCGCGGTCGCGGTGACCGGCACGATCGGCTTCATCGGCCTCGTCGCGCCGCATCTGATGCGCCCGGTGATCGGTCATGATCCGGCACGGCTGCTGGTACCGAGCGCGCTGACCGGCTCGGCGCTGCTGCTTGCCGCAGATATCGCGGTGCGCATCATCCCCTCGACCTCGGACATCAAGGTCGGCGTGCTGACCTCGATCATCGGCGTGCCGTTCTTTCTTTACCTCATCATGCGCGAGCGCCGCGCGCTCGGCGGAGGCGTGGCATGACGCTGCTCTCCGCCACAGCGCTCAACGCCTCGCTCGGCAGCCGCAAGGTGCTGCACGATGTCTCGCTGTCGCTCGCGGCCGGTCACCTGGTCGCGCTGGTCGGACCGAATGGCGCCGGCAAGACCACGCTGTTGCGCGCGCTGGCTGGCCTGATCCCGTCTGACGGCGAGATCAGGATTGGCGGCGAGGCTCTGGCGTCATTGCCGCTGCGCGAGCGTGCGAAACGTTTTGCGTATCTGCCGCAGGGGCACATGGTGCACTGGCCGCTGCCGGCACGCGATATCGTGGCGCTCGGCCGCTATCCGCATGGCGCGACCGATCCGGCGCGGCTGTCGCCCGGGGATATGGAGGCGGTGCTGCGGGCGATGCAGGCCGTCGATGTCACCGAGTTCCGCGATCGCCGCGTCACCGAGCTGTCCGGCGGCGAGCGCAGCCGTGTCGCGCTGGCCCGGGTGCTCGCGGTCGAGGCGCCGGTGATCCTCGCCGACGAGCCGACCGCCTCGCTCGATCCGCGCCATCAGATCGACGTGATGCAGAAGCTGCGCAACGTCGCCGACACCGGCGTGCTGGTGATCGTCGTGACGCATGACCTCGGCCTCGCCGCGCGCTTCGCCGATCATGTGCTGGTGCTGTCGGAGGGGCGGCTGGCGGCGCAGGGCGCGCCTGATGAGGCACTGTCGGAAGCAGTCCTCGCCAGCGTATTCCGCGTCAGCGCCTACCGCGCTGAATTCCGGCGCGAGGCGGTCATCGTGCCATGGGCGGACGTCTGATGTGCGCGTGGCGTCTCGCAGCCTTGGCCGCGGCGGCATGGATCACGTCGCTTGGTGCCGCGTCCGCCGCCGGCCCGCGCATCGTCTCGATGAATGTCTGCAGCGACCAGCTCGTGCTGTCGCTCGCCGACCCGGACCAGATCCTCGGCCTCAGCCGCTTTTCGCGCGATGCCTGGCAATCCTGGGCAGCCGAGAAAGCGCGAAACTTTCTACGCCTGTCGGGCGAGGCCGAGGACGTGCTGCTGCTCAAGCCAGACATCGTCGTCGTCAGCCTGTTCGACAAACGCGCGACGCGTGACCTGCTGAAGGCCCACGGGCTGCACCTCGCCGAATTCACGGTACCGCGCACGCTGGACGAGGTGAGGGATCAAATCCGCGCCATGGGCGATGTGGTGCAGCATCCCGATCGCGCCGAGCTGGAGATCGCGCGCCTCGATGCGGCGATCGCGCGGGCGCGTGCGGTGGCGAGCGCGCATCATTACCGCGTGCTGCCGCTGGAGCGGCGTGGCTTCGTGTCGGGAGATAACAGCCTGATTAACTCGCTGCTGGCGGCAACCGGCCTGACCAATGCGGCCGGTGAGCTCGGCCTCGGCGCGGGCGGCTTTGCCTCGCTCGAGGCCATCGTGAAGTTGCGGCCGGATTTCATCCTGGTATCGGAGGCTGGCGATCGCGCCGAAGATGGGGGCCGCGCCTTCCTGCTGCATCCGGCGCTGGAGCGCTTCTATCCGGAGCGAAGGCGCATCGTGCTGCCCGAGCGGCTCACAGTGTGTGGCGGCGTGATGCTGGCGGATGCGCTGGACCGGCTGACGGAAGAATTGCAGCGCGTAACGCGGTAGTTGATGTGCCCCGCATCTAAGTCCCGTCATCCTGAGGAGCGCGTAGCGCGTCTCGAAGGATGCACGGCCCGGATCTCTCCAAATGTTCGCGGACGCGGCGTGGCCGTCGACCCTTCGAGACGCCGCTTCGCGGCTCCTCAGGGTGACGGTGATGGTCATACGCGCGCAGTTGGCTCGACTATCCCATCACGACTGGCCCGCCGGCCTTCTTCCAGGCGTCGATGCCACCCTCGATATGCGCGGTGTTGGCCAGCCCCGCCTTCTTCGCGGCGGCTACCGCCATCGCCGAGCGCTCGCCGAACGCGCAGAAGAACACGACGCGGCGGCCGGTCGCGGCCGCCACTTCGCGCAGCATGCCGCCGGGCAGCAGGCCGGCGCCGATTCCCGGATAGGGCGCATGCAGCGCGCCGGCGAGCGTGCCGTGCTTGGCGCGCTCAGCGGTTTCGCGCAAATCGACCAACAGGACATCGGGCCGGCCGAGGCTTGCGATCGCATCGCGCGCGTTGAGCGAGAGACCTTCTTTTGCGAGTTCGTCCTGGTGCAGCCCGACATGCATGTTGGCGGGCACCACGACGTCCATCAGCTTCGGGTTCGGCAAATTGAGGTTGTTCATCAGCTCGACATAGTCGTCGATCGATTTGACCTGCAGCCGCGGATTGTAGCGCTTCTCCTCGCCGATGGTGGAGACGGTGTCGCCCTTGTAGTCATGCGCGGGGAACACCATCGTCTCCTCGGGCAGCTTGAGCAGGCGGTTGAAGATCGAATCGTACTGCGCCCGCGCGCTGCCGTTCTGGAAATCGGTGCGGCCGGTGCCGCGGATCAGCAGCGTGTCGCCGGTGAACACGCGGTCGCCCATCAGATAGCTGTAGGAATCGTCGGTGTGGCCGGGCGTGTACATCGCCTCCAGGCAAAGGCCCTCGATCGTTACTTTGTCGCCGTCGGCAACGCGCATCGAGACCACGTCGGCCTTGCTCTGCTCGCCCATGATGGTGATGCACTGGGTGCGGTCGCGCAGCTCGCCGAGGCCGGTGACGTGATCGGCGTGCAGATGGGTATCGACGGCCTTGACCAGGCGGAGATCGAGTTCCCTTAGCAGCTTGCAGTAGCGGTCGGCCTTCTCCAGCACCGGATCGAGGATCAGCGCCTCGCCGCCGGCGCGGCTGGCGAGCAGATAGCTGTAGGTGCCGGACACGCTGTCGAAGAGCTGGCGAAAGATCATGACGGCTTACCTATTCTCCGGGGCGACTCGTGGAGAGGATATTATTTCATAGATAGGGCCCATTCAAAGCAAATCCATCCCTGAACAGAAATGACCCCTCACCTCTGAGGAGCCGCGCAGCGGCGTCTCGAAGGGGCGATGGCCGGAAAATGCGCGTTGAAGCATGAGGGCCGTGCATCCTTCGAGACGCCCGCTGCGCGGCCCTCAGGATGACGGTTGTTGTGCGAATGGGGCGGCGAGGAATTACGGCCTCACCAGCGTGTAGCCGTTCTCGGTCAACAGCAAAATCTGCGCGACACCGACCTGCACGGGGGTTGCGGCGGCGATGTAGTCCGGCCGCTTGCCGGAGTCGCGCTCGATGGTGTCGACGGTGTTGAGGCAGATGTCGACCCGCGCGCCCTGCGCGACCAGGCTCTCGACCAGCTTGCGGTTCGGGTTGTCGGGCTTGAGCAACTCGATGCCGGGGCCGAAGGCGACGATCTCGACCGCGACCTTGTCGGGGTCGTAGTGCTTCATCAGGTTGTTGGCGACGCTGAGGACGAGGCCCTGCTTCTTCGGGTCGTTGTCGGAGAGCTGCAGCACGACCTTGTGCTCGGCGAACGGCTTGTCCTGCAACGGTGCGAGCTGGGCGCGGGCGAGCGGCGTTGCAAGTGCGATCGCCGCAAGGCCAAAGGCCGCGATGAGCGCGCGCCGCATCATCCGTGCCTCGCAATGCCCAGATTGTCGTCGACGCCTTTCAGCGTCACGCCGGGCTCGTCGCGGTTCGGCGGCCGGCCGGCGCGCAGATGTCTGGCCACCACATCCCAGATCGGCGCGCCATTCTGCTGGTTGACCGAGGCCCAGCCTGCGACCTTGTAATGCTTGCCGGCTTCGAGATGCTTGCCGTTGCCGAGCTTCAGCTCGGAGATGCGCTTGCCGACGCTCTCGGCGGGCGTGCAGGTGTAGGCGAGGCCGCCGACCCGGACCATGTCGCCGCCCTGCTGATAATAAGGATCGGCGTTGAACAGATTGTCGCAGACGTCTTCCAGCACATCCTTGATCTGGCTGCCGGTCATGGTCGCGACGTAGGTCTCGGGATAGGTGATCGCGGTCTCCGACAGCACGTCTTCCATGGTAATCGGCTGGCTCGCGAGCGTGGTGAGGCCCCAGCGGAAGCCGGGCGACAGCGCGATCTCGGCATTGAGCTCGTTGAGCAGCGCATCGCAGATCAACTGGTCGACGGTGCCGGAGAAATTACCGCGGCGGTAAAGCAGGCGATCGGCGGTGCCGAGCTTGTCGCTCCATTCGTCGACATGCGGGTCGCGCATCTTGTCGATCAGTGCCTGCATCGCGGGATCGGGCTTCAACAGCTCGGCGAACACAGGCAGCAGGCGGTAGCGGACATTGGCGACCTTGCCCTTGGCGAGATCGAGATCGAGCACGCCGATGAACTTGCCGTTGGAGCCGGCATTGGTAACCAGCGTGACGCCGCCGGCATTAGTCACCGTGATCGGGATCGGGATCGCGTCATGGGTATGGCCGCCGAGGATGACGTCGATGCCGGTGACGCGGCTCGCGAGCTTGAGGTCGACATCCATGCCGTTATGCGACAGCAGGACCACCGCTTCGACCTTGTCGTTGTTGCGGTGGCCATCGACGAGCTTTTGCAGCTCGTCGTCGCGGATGCCGAACTTCCAGTCCGGTGTGAAGCGCTTGGGATGGGCGATCGGCACATAGGGGAAGGCCTGGCCGATGATCGCTATGCGATGGCCGCCGATCTCCTTGATGATCGACGGCTTGAACACCCGCCCCGAGGCCGGATCGAACGCCTTGGCGTCGTTGAACGCGGCTTCCTCGGTCAGGAACACGTTCTGCGCCAGGAACTCGCCCTTGAAGCGGGAGAGATTGTCGCGCAGCACCTGCTCGCCATAGGTGAATTCCCAATGCCCGGTCATCGCCTCGACGCCGAGCAGATTGGCGGCCTCCACCATATCGGCGCCGTTCATGGCCTTGGCGAGGCCCGTGCCCTGCCACAGGTCGCCGCCGTCGAGCAGGATCGCGCGCTTGTCGCCGACGTCGGCGCGCAGCTTGTCGACCAGCGTCTTCAGATGGGCGAAGCCGCCGAGGCGGCCGAAGCGGCCGGCGGCCTTCTCGAACTCGACGCAGGTGAAGGCATAGGCGTCGGCGCTGTCGGGCCGGATGCCGAAGCGGTCGAGGAACGCCTTGCCGACCAGGTGGGGCGGCTGGCCGGCCATCGCGCCGACGCCGATATTGACGCTGGATTCGCGGAAGAACACCGGCTTCAGCTGCGCATGGGTGTCGGTCATGTGCAGGATGCGGGCGTTGCCGAAGCGTTCGAGGTCGTAGACGCTCGCGGTATCAGCGCCGTGCGCAAGGCGGGGCAAGCCGGCCACAAGCGTCGCGGCGGCTGAGCCTCTCAAGAAATCCCGGCGGCGGATGATCATCACTCTCTCCGCGCGGCCCCTGGCCAGCGCGCCCTTAACGAACTTCCATGTCCTTCCAGCGTTCCTTTTCGCTGGTAGCCTGGAAGATCGATGCCTTTGCCAGCGCCTCGGCCTCCTTGGCCTGGGCGACGGCGGTGTCGAAATCACCAGCCTCGCCGGCCTTTTTTGCGGCGGCGAGTGTCGAGGCGGTCGTGGTCCACTGGTTGCGCAGCAGGCCTGCTTCCTTGTTGGCGGCTTCGGCCGCGGCATAGGCCGCCTTGTAGTCGGCCTCGGAGGCGGCGAGCGCCGCGGTCGCAGTTGCGATCAGCAGGGCGGAGGCGGTGCGAAAATCGCCTTCATGGCCGTGCTCCCGGACCCGAGATCGGCAGCCCATTGCTGACATAGGACAGATAGTATTCGAGGTTGCGGTACTCGTCGTCCTGCGGATTGAGCGGCACGCCGCGGATTTGGCTGTTGCAGGTGGTGAAGCGGCGGCTGGTGGTGCCCATGCCCGACCATTCCGAGCGGTAGATCGGCATCGCATTCAGGATGCCGAGCGCCGGTGCCAGCACCTCGGCGCGGATCCGCTCGCCCGGGCTCTGGATGTGGCAGGTGGCGCAGGAGAAATTGAGCTGGCCGCGGCGGGTGTAGAAATACTCCTTGCCCTTCTGATAGGCCTCCAGCGCGCGCCGATCGTTCGGGATCTTGATGTCCATCGGCTTGCCGCGCGAGGTGAAGGCCATGTAGGCGGTGAGCGCCGCCATGTCGTCCTTCACATAGGAGAACGGCGCCTCGCCATTGGCCTCGCGGCAACGGTTGAGCGCGAGCTCCAGTGTGACGACCTTGCCTTCCTTCTCGTCGAAATAGGGATAGTTCTGGCGGATGCCGATACCCTTGTTCGGGAAGCAGTCGGCGTAGGTCTTGCCGTTCTTGAACGGCGTCGAGAACATCTCCTTGCCGGCCTCGAGCGAGAACTCGTAGGGCGGAAACTGTTCCTTCTCTTCCCACTGCTTGTGCAGGTCCTCATTCATCGAATAGGGGCCGTTGACGAAATCCTCGAGCTTCAGCTTGGGGAATTTGGTAGTGAAGAATTTCTGGAACGCGGCCTTGTCGGCCGCAGGGTCGACGCTGTCGGCCGCACGCGCCGGTGCGCAAGCCAGCACGCCGAGTGCGAGCATGGCCGTTGCTGCGCGGATTGCGAGGCGCCGCATCATTGAATCTTCGCCGTGGTGGTGTCGGTCGCGCCCTTGTTGTCGATCCAGCTAACCTTCAGATCGTCGCCCTTCTTGCCGCCCTTGAAGGCGAACTTGACGTAAGGGTCCTTCGACACGCCGCCGCCCCAGTCGGCGACGAACACCGGCTTGCCGTCGTATTCGAAGGTCAGCACCTGGATGAAATGCGGCGGGATGATCTCGCCCTTGGCGTCCTTGACGAAGCCGGAATCCATCGGATGCTGGATCAGCGCCTGCACCTCGGTGGTGTCGCCGTTTGAGGTGGCGCGCACGCGAATGCTCGATGCCATCTGATTTATCCCTTGATTGACTCAGCCGCCGCAGCCGCCGACGGTGACCTTGATTTCCTTGCTCGCGCTGTAGAGCTTGCCGCCGGCCTCGACGATCACGGTGACGTTGCTGGTCTTGGCCATCTTGATGCGGTTGGCGACGCTCGGCAGCGTGCCGGCCGGGATCTTGTAGGAGGCGATCAGCGAGATCGGGTTCTCGCTCACCAGGAACGAGATCGAGGTGACGTCTGATAGCGTCGTGGTGGCGGAGATCGGCACCACGGCGCCGTTCTCGGCGATCTCCGGCGCGTCCATCTTGACCTTGTCCGACGGCTCGGCGGTCTTGCCGTAGAGCGCCTTGATCGCGTCGGCCTCGTTCTTCTGCTTGAACGCCTCTTCCGGATATTTGTCGTTGGCGGCGGCGAGCGCCTGCGGCACGTCGAACGGAATGACGCCGAGGCCGATCAGTGCAGCGACGCCCGCGCCCTTCAGCAACAATCGGCGCGCTCCGGAAAATTCGCTTGTCGTGATGTTCATCGAAAAACTCTCCTCACGCGGTGCGGCATCACAGGGTCTGCAGGAAGTCCACCACCGCGCTGATTTCCTTCTCGCTCAAAATCCGGTTTCGGCCGAATGGCGGCATCACAGTCTGCGGGTTGCGCTTGGTCTCGTCGGTCACGATCGCGATCAGCTCGTCACGGCTGTACTTCGCCTTCAGGCCGGTCAGCTCGGGGCCGATCGTGCCGGGCAGGTCGCCGCCCTTGATGACATGGCAGGTCAGGCAGTTGCCCTTGCCGCGGTCGAAGGCGAGCCTCTCACCCTCGGCGGCGGATTGGGCCCCTGCGGGCGCGGCCATGGCAATGCCTGCCAGCAGCGCCAGGACGAAGGCTGGCTTGAAGAAAGTGGCGATCAAAGACGTTTCCCGGGCTTCAATCTCGATGATCCCATCGCAATATTAATAGTGGAAAGCACAAAGGCCATCGGCTGGCAACACGGAGAATAGGCGTGTTGCGACGGGGGCAATGTGCTTGGGCAGGAAATCTCCGTCACCCTGAAGAGGCCGCATGGCTGCCGTCTCGAAGGGTCGACGGCCCGACTGTGGCCGTGCATCCTTCGAGACGCCCGCAAGCGCGGGCTCCTCAGGATGACGGGTAAGCAGCATGTTGCGCTGGTTCCGCTCTTGCCGTTGGCATGTGCACGGTTCACAACCGGTCGAGGCGTGAGGAGAAGCGTAGTGGCGGAGTTTGTGGTGGAGTTCGGCAAGGACGGCAGGCCCGTCGAGGCGGACGGGCGGCTCGACGCGGCGGCATTCCATCGCAATCACCAGCCGATTTGGGCGGTGCTGAAGAATTACCTCTCAGGCCAATCCGGCGCCGTGCTGGAGGCCGGCAGCGGCACCGGCCAGCATGTCGTCTATTTCGCCGGCCAGACGCCCGAGATCATCTGGTGGCCGAGCGATCTCCATGCCGCGCATCTGCGCAGCATCGAGGCCTGGCGCGCGCATGCCGGGCTTGCCAACATCCAGCCGCCGCAGTCGATCGATCTGTCCGATCCGGACTGGTCGCCGGCGCCCTCGGACGGCAACGGTCCGGACAAACTGCTCGCGATCTTCTGCGCCAATGTCATCCACATCGCGCCGTGGCGCGTCGCCGAGGGGCTGTTCGCCGGCGCCTCCAGGCATCTGCGCGCCGACGGCCGGCTGTTCCTCTACGGCCCGTTCAAGCGCGACGGCAAGCACACCGCGCTCAGCAATGCGGTGTTCGATACGTCGTTGCGCGAGCGCGATGCCGAATGGGGCGTGCGCGACATCGCCGATCTCGAGGCGCTTGCTGAGCGTGTCGGGTTGAAGCTTGGCGGCAGCTTCGAGATGCCGGCCAACAACATGATCCTGATGTTCGTGCGATCGTAGATCGTAGGGGGATCAGCGAAGCGTAATCCACCGTCTTGCGATCTCCGGAGAGAGCATCGGCGGGTTACGCTGACGCTACCCCGCCCTACGTTGTTGTGCGATTTGACACACCGAGGTGTGTGAAATAGCATACGTCAACGACGGAGGCCAGAATGAAGAGACGGCTCTATCCGGCCGTGCTGGAGCGCGGGCCGCGCGGCGCGTTCGGGGCGTGGTTTCCGGATTTTCCCGGCTGCGTCGCCGCGGGGCGATCGCAGGAGGAGGCGATCGAGCGCGCCGAGCAGGCGCTGGCACAGGCGGTCGACGGTTGGGTCGAGCAGGGCAAGGCACTGCCGGAGCCGACGCCGATCGAACGCATCGTGCCGCCGAAGGGCTCGGACGTCGCCGCTTTCTTCATGGTCGGCGTCGATCCGCCGGATCCGTCCGAACGCGTCAATGTCTATCTGCCGAAAAGCCTGATCGCGCGGATCGACAAGCGTGCGGCCGAGCTCGGCATGAGCCGTTCGAGCTTCTTCGGCTTTGCAAGCTCACTCGCGCTCGAATGGCCGGGCGGCTATCCGCGCGGCGCCCCGATCGCGCCGCGCTCCAAGGTCCACAAGACCGGCGCGCTGCGCGCCGAGAAGCGGCCGGGCAAGAAGTCGGCGCGGTGAGGGACGCCCGCTCCACTCGTCATTCCGGGGCGCGCCTCTTGGCGCGAGCCCGGAATCCATTGCTCCGCACGCTTCGTGGATGAATGGATTCCGGGCTCTCGCTTCGCGAGCCCCGGAATGACGAGATAGGGTGCTAGCTGCTCTTTATTTCGAAAGGCGCTGCTACCCTCGTGCGCCTCCCGCATGGCCTACGTCCGTTTGCGCCGGTTGCTCGGCCTCGACCCGCTCTCCATAGTGCCGGCGATTGGAGGCTCCCGCCGGGGCTTCAGTGCGGGAATGCCGATGATCGACGTGACAGCTGCGGATGAGACGAGCGACGACGCGCGGGCGCGCAGCAATGTGTGGCGGCTTGCGGCGGCGCAGGCGCTGACCGGCGCCAACTCGGCCGTGATCTTCGCCACCGGCTCGATCGTCGGCGCGACACTGGCGCCGAACGTCTCGCTCGCCACCGTGCCGCTCTCGATGTATGTGCTCGGCCTTGCCGCCGGCACGCTGCCGACCGGCGCGATCTCGCGGGCCTATGGACGGCGCGTCGCCTTCATCGTCGGCACCTTCTGCGGGACGCTCACCGGCGCGCTCGGCGCCTGGGCGATCCTGCATTCATCGTTCTGGCTGTTCTGCGGCGCGACCTTCCTCGGCGGGCTCTACGGCGCCGTCGCACAGTCCTATCGCTTCGCGGCGGCCGATGGCGCCAGCGTCGCGTTCCGGCCCAAGGCGGTGTCCTGGGTGATGGCCGGCGGTGTGTTCGCCGGCGTGCTCGGGCCGCAGCTCGTGCAATGGACCATGGACATCTGGCCCCCCTATTTGTTCGCATTCTCGTTCGTGATGCAGGCGCTGGTCGCGCTGGTGGCGATGGCGGTGCTGTCGGGCGTCGACGCGCCGAAGCCCGCGGCAGCGGACCTGCATGGTGGTCGCCCCCTGCTCGAGATCGCCAAACAACCGCGCTTCATTGCCGCAGCGCTGTGCGGCGTGATCGCCTATCCGATGATGAACCTGGTGATGACCTCGGCGCCGCTCGCCATGAAGATGTGCGGGCTCACGGTCAGCGATTCCAATTTCGGCATCCAGTGGCACATCGTGGCGATGTACGGCCCGAGCTTCTTCACCGGCTCGCTGATCGCTCGCTTCGGCGCGCCTCGCATCGTCGCGCTCGGGCTCGTGCTCGAGGCGGTCGCCGCGATGATCGGGCTGTCCGGCATCACCGCGCCGCACTTCTGGGCGACGCTGTTCGTGCTCGGGATCGGTTGGAATTTTGCGTTCGTCGGCGCCTCCGCGCTGGTGCTGGAAACGCACCGGCCGCAGGAACGCAACAAGGTGCAGGCGTTCAACGATTTCCTGGTGTTCGGCATGATGGCGGTCGGCTCGTTCTCGTCCGGCCAGCTGCTCGCGCATTATGGCTGGAACGCGGTCAACATGGTGGTGTTTCCGCCGGTGCTGCTCGGGCTTGCCGTGCTGTCGCTGGCGTCGTTCGCCAGGCGGCGGGCGAAATTGCGTGCGGTGGAAGAAATCCCGGACCCGAGCATCTAGGCAAGTTCCGGAAAAGTGTGGCGCTGGTTTTCCGGAAGAGCATGCCCAAAAGAGCTTCCTGCTGCCAGATGCTGACACTTCGATCCGTTTCGAAATGACCGGCTTGCACGGCTCCTTACATCGTGAGAACGGATCAATCCGGCCCTGACGATGTGAGAAGCAAGAGCAAGAAATGGACGCATCCTCGCCCACGCAAGCAGACGAATCCTCACTCGGTTATGAGGGCTGGCGCATCGTCGTGGTCTGCTTCCTGCTTGCGACCTTCGGCTGGGGATTGGGCTTCTACGGCCAGAGCGTCTATGTCGCCGAACTGCAGCGGCTGCACGGCTGGCCGGCGTCGCTGATCTCGTCGGGCACCACCTTCTTCTATCTGTTCGGCGCCGCGCTGGTTGCCTTCGTCAGCGAGGCGATCAAGGCGTTCGGCGCGCGCAGCTGCCTGATCGCCGGCACCTTGGCGATGGCGGTCGCGGCGGTCGCGATCGGCGAGGTGCGCGCGCCCTGGCAGCTCTATCTCGCCGACGCGCTGCTGGCGTTCGGCTGGGCCGGCACCAGCCTCGGCATCATCACCAACACGCTCGGCCTGTGGTTCGACAAGAAGCGCGGCATGGCGATCAGCCTGGCGCTGAACGGCGCCAGCTTCGGCGGCATCGTCGGCGTGCCGCTGCTGGTTGCCGGGATCGGCGCGTTCGGCTTCTCCGGCGCGATGATCGCGGCAGCTGGGCTGCTTGTCGTAGTGATGGTGCCGGTCATCCTGATCTTCGTCGGCCAGCCGCCGGTGCATCTGCACGCGGTGACGTCGGCGGGCGCCGATGCGCCGTCGGCGAGCCAGGTGCGCGGCAATGCGCTGCGCGACGTCCGCTTCCTCACGGTCTCGATCGCCTTTGCGCTGGTGCTGTTTGCCCAGGTCGGCTTTATCGTTCATCTGATCGCCTATCTCGATCAGGTGATCGGCCGCGAGCGCGCGACGGTGGCGATGGCGCTATTGACCGCAATGGCCGTGGTCGGCCGCGTCTCGTTTTCCTTCGTGATCGACCGGCTCAACCAGCGGCTGGCGTCGGCGCTGTCCTTTGTCAGCCAGGCGATCGCGCTCGCGCTCATCATCAACGTGCACAATGATTTGGTGCAGATCGCCGCCTGCGCGCTGTTCGGCTTCTCGGTCGGCAATCTGATCACGCTGCCGGCGCTGATCGCGCAGCGCGAATTCGATCCGCGCGCATTCGGCGTGCTGGTCAGCCTGATAACCGCGATCAATCAGATCACCTACGCCTTCGGCCCCGGCGTGGTCGGGCTGCTGCACGACCTCTCCGGCAGCTACACGTTGCCGTTCTATGGCTGTATCGGGCTGGAGCTGATCGCCGCGACGACGATCATGATGAAGAACAGGTAGCCCGGATGGAGCGCAGCGCAATCCGGGAGCAGTATCGCCTCATGCAGCGAACCCCGGATTTCGCTGCGCTGCATCCGGGCTACGAATTCCTTCCGCGTTGCGGAATTACGCCGCGCGCTGCTTCAAGAGATCCTCCAGATCCAGCCGCCGCGTGAACATCGAGAGCTTGCCGTCGGCGCCGCGGGGCCATTCGGCTTCGGGCCGGTCCCAATATAGCTCCACGCCGTTCTCGTCGGGATCGCGCAAATAGAGCGCCTGGCTGACGCCGTGGTCGCTGGCGCCGTCGAGCTGGATGCCGGCCGAGATCACCCGGTGCAGCGCGTCGGCGAGCGCGGGGCGGGTCGGATAGAGGATGGCGGTGTGGAAAAGGCCGGTGGTGCCGGGCGGCGGCGGGCGGCCGTCCTTGCTCTCCCAGGTGTTGAGGCCGATGTGGTGGTGATAGCCGCCGGCCGAGATGAAGGCTGCGTCGGCGCCCATGCGCTGCTGCAGCTCGAAGCCGAGCACCCCGCAATAGAAGCCGAGCGCGCGCTCGAGATCGGCCACCTTGAGGTGGACATGCCCGATCCGCGTGCCCGCGACGATGGGGGGATTTTCCGGCATGGCTTGGCTCCGTTGGCAACAGTGCCTTGCCGTCAGGGGCAAGACTTCAGGGGCGAGACTTCAGGGGCAAGGCTTCGCCCGCCTGATATAATCCGGATTTGCCGCGGCCGGAGCGATCCATCCGGAAACCCAGCGTTTCCGAAAGGCGCTCCGGTCCGCCTGATCTAGCAGAGCTCCGACAGCTCGCCGCCGGGCAGCTGGAACTCGAACGTGTTCAGCGTCATCGACACCATGGTGTAGTAGCCGCACAGGCCGATCACCTCGACCAGTCCGCGCTGGCTCAGCACCTCGATCGCCTCGTCATACAGTGCTTTCGGCAGGCCGTGACCTTCATGCAGCGCCTTGGCCACGTCGTAGATCACCCTGGCCTTGGGATCGTCGAAAGTCGGCGTCCGGCGCACGCGGATGTCCTCGATGATCTTCGGATCGAGGCCGCCCTTCAGTGCGAGGCGCTTGTGGGCATACCACTCGTAATGCGCGGTCCAGTGCCGCGCGGTGACCAGGATCGCGATCTCCGACAACTTGGGCGGAAAGACCGTGTCGAAGCGCAGCACCTCGCCGAGCCGTGTGGCGTGCCGCGCCATCTCCGGGCTGTTGAGCCAGGCCATCATCGGGGCCGGTGGCGCGCCGCGCTTGCCGGCGATCGACTCGTCGTAGGTTTCTTTCTGGGCGGCGTTCATTTCGCTAGGCGAAAGCAGTTTCAGCCGCATGTCCGTTTCCTCTTGTTTTTCAATCGTTACCCCATCCCGGCGATACACCCGATCGCGCAAGCTGAGTAGCGACGCCAGAGCATAACGCGGCCGCGAGGCATATTGAATTCGGCGGCGGCGTAGGTCTAAGGTCGAATCCAATTCGTCGAATTGACTGGAAACGCACCATGGCTGACCTTGAGAAATTCCGCGCCGAGACCCGCGCCTGGCTGGGCCAGAACTGCCCGGCGGACATGCGCAAGCCGATGACCTCGGATGGCGACACCTTCTGGGGTGGCCGCAACGCGAAATTCTCCTCCGAAGCGCAGCGGGTCTGGTTCGAGCGGATGCGCGACAAGGGCTGGACCGTGCCGCATTGGCCGAAGGAATATGGCGGCGGCGGCCTCGACGGCGAGGAGGCCAAGATCGTGCGCCAGGAGATGGCCGCGATCGGCGCGCGTCAGCCGCTGACCTCGTTCGGCATCTCGATGCTCGGACCGGCGCTTTTGAAATACGGCACCGAGGAGCAGAAGAAGGAGCATCTGCCGAAGATCACCGCGGGCTTGATCCGCTGGTGCCAGGGCTATTCCGAGCCGAACGCCGGCTCCGACCTCGCCTCGCTGCAGACCCGCGCTGTCAGCGACGGCGACGACTACATCATCAACGGCCAGAAGATCTGGACCTCCTACGCGAACTACGCCGACTGGATCTTCTGCCTGGTGCGCACCGATCCCGCGGCCAAGAAGCATGACGGCATCAGCTTCATTCTCTTCGACATGACTTCGAAGGGTGTCTCGACAAAACCGATCCTGCTGATCTCGGGCTACTCGCCGTTCTGCGAAACCTTCTTCGACAATGTCCGCGTGCCGAAGTCGCATGTCGTCGGCACCGTCAATCGAGGCTGGGATGTCGCGAAATATCTCTTGCAGCACGAGCGCGCGATGATCTCGGGCATGGGTGAGCGCGGCGTCGGCCGTCCGCTCGGCCAGATCGCAGCCGACTCGGTCGGTGCGGACGCGCAAGGCAGGCTCGACGACGCGCAGCTGCGCAGTCAGATCGCGAATTTCGAGGTCGATGAGGCCGCGCTCGCCGCCGCCGCCGAGCGCGCGGTCGATCTCGCCAAGGCCGGGCAGTCGCATCCGGCGTTCTCGTCGGCGATGAAATATTACGGCACCGAGCTCAACAAGCGCCGCTACGAGATCCTGATGTCGGCCGGCGGCATTGACGCGCTGGAATGGGAAAGCGACCGCTCCCGGGGCGGCGCCCGCCCGCGCGCCTGGCTGCGCACCAAGGCCAACTCGATCGAGGGCGGCACCTCGGAGGTGATGCTCGGCATCGTCGCCAAGCGCATTCTCGATCTGCCGGGGGCGTGATGCGGTCTCTCCACCCGTCATTCCGGGGCGCGACGCAGTCGCGAACAAGGAATCCATAACCCCAGATCGTGGTTATGGATTCCGGGCCTGTCCCTTCGGGCCATCCCGGAATGACGAACTTAGACATTTCTGCTTCGAACGTTAAAACGGATTCTCCATGGCCCTCGTCCTCACCGAAGAACAATCCATGCTGCGCGACAGTGCGCGCGGTCTCATCCGCGACAAGGCGCCGGTGGCGCATCTGCGGTCCTTGCGCGATGCCAAGGACGCCACCGGCTTCTCGCGCGAACTGTGGAAGACGTTTGCCGAGATGGGCTTCTCCGGCCTGTTGGTGCCGGATCAGTTCGGCGGCAGCGGGCTTGGCTGCGTCGAGGCCGGCATCGTCATGGAGGAGATCGGCCGCACCTTGATGCCGTCGCCGTTCCTTGCGACCTCGGTGCTGGCCGCCTCGGCGCTGTCGCGCGGCGGCAGCGAGGCGCAGAAGGCGCAGCATCTGCCGAAAATCGCCGACGGCTCGCTGCTGGCGGCGCTCGCGATCGATGAGGGCGCCAAGCATCGTCCGTTGCAGACCAAATTGCAGGCGACGCGCGCCGGCAACGGCTTCAAGCTGTCGGGCGACAAGGCCTTCGTGGTCGACGGTCACACTGCCGATTTGCTGATCGTCGCCGCGCGCACGGGCGGTAGCGCCGGTGACAAGAATGGGCTGACGCTGTTCCTAGTCGATCCCAGGGCGAAGGGGCTCGCGGTCGAGCGCACCGCGATGGTCGATTCGCACAATGCGGCGCGCATCGTGTTCGACAATGTCGAGGTCGATGCCGATCATGTGCTCGGCGAGGTCGATCAGGGTTTTGCGCTGCTCGAGGGCGTGCTCAATATCGGCCGCGGCGCGGTTGCGTCCGAAATGGTCGGTCTTTCTGATGAGGTGTTCGGCCGCACGGTGACGTATCTCAAGGAGCGCAAGCAGTTCGGCAAGGCGATCGGCGAATTCCAGGCGCTGCAGCACCGCGCCGCACAGCTCTACATCGATATCGAGATCACCCGCGCCGCGGTTATGAAGGCGTTGCAGGCGCTCGATGCCGATCTCGGCAAGGCCGCCACCGCGGTCGCTGTTGCAAAAGCGCGCGCCGGCACCACGGCGACGCTGGCCGTGCAGGAAGGCGTTCAGATGCATGGCGGCATGGGCATGACCGACCAGTTCGACATCGGCTTCTTCATGAAGCGCGCCCGGGTCTGCCAGGAGCTGTTCGGCGACAGCAATTTCCACACCGACCAGCTGGCGAGCGGCAAGGGGTACTGAGGAGGGCGACGCAGCCGCGCTGTCGTCGCCACGCAACCAACTGTCATCGCCCGGCTCGACCGGGCGATCCAGTATTCCAGAGACGTCAGTGCTTGAGCCGAGAGGCCGCGGCGTACTGGATCACCCGGTCAAGCCGGGTGATTACAGTTGCGGATGGGGAAGCAGCAGTGGCCTCGCTACCCGCCGCTCAGCGGATCGGCGGGGCGTACTGCACGCCGCCGGCGTTCCAGAGCTGGTTCATGCCGCGCGGGATCTTCAGCTTGGAATCGGCGCCGACGTTGCGGTCGTAGACCTCGCCGTAATTGCCGACGTGCTTGATGATGCGCACCGCCCAGTCCTTGGTCAGGCCGAGATCCTCGCCATAGGATCCCTCGGTGCCGACCAGCCGCATCACTTCGGGCTTCTTCGACTTCAGCGCCTCGTCGATGTTCTTCGAGGTGATGCCGAGCTCCTCGGCGTTGATCATGGCATAGAGCGTCCACTTCACGATCATCATCCAGTCGTCGTCGCGCTGCCGCACCACCGGGGCCAGCGGCTCCTTGGAGATGATGTCGGCCAGGATCATGTGGTCGCCCGGCTTGGAGAGGTTGAGCCGCAGCGCATAGAGCTGCGAGGCGTCGGAGGTCAGCGTGTCGCACTGCCCGGAATCATAGGCCTTCACGACATCGTCGAGCTTGTCGAACTTCATCTCCGTGTACTTCATGTTGTTGGCACGGAAATAGTCGGCGAGGTTGAGCTGCGTCGTGGTGTTGGCCTGCACGCAGACCTTGCTGCCGTTCAGATCGAGCGCGGAATCGATGTTGCGCGAGCGCGGGATCATGAAGCCTTGGCCGTCATAATAGGCGACCGCGGGGAAATAGAGATCGTAATTGACCTCGCGCGACATGCTCCAGGTGGAGTTGCGCGACAGGATATCGACCTTGCGGTTCTGCAGCTCCTTGAAGCGTTCGCTGGCGTCGAGCGGCACGAACTTCGCCTTCGTCGGATCGTCGAAGATCGCCGAGGCGACCGCGCGGCAGAAGTCTACGTCGAAGCCGGTCCAGTTGCCCTTGTCGTCCGGGATCGAGAAGCCCGGCAGGCCCTTGTTGACGCCGCACAGTACTTCGCCGCGGCGGACGGTGCGCTTCAGCGTGCGGGTGTCGTAGCGCTCATAGGTGATGGCGGCGGCCGCAACCAGCGCGGCGACCGCGAGCCCGATCGTCAGGCCGCCTCGAAATGTACGCATGGGTTCTCTCTCGCGAATGATCGGGGAAAATCAGGTCGGATATCGAAGGCGGGTAGGGCGTAGAGATTATAGCTCGGGCTTCTGTCGGATGATCACCTTGGTGCCGACGGGGACGCGGTTGTAGAGATCGGCGACGTCGGCGTTGACCAGGCGGAAGCAGCCGGACGAGATCGCGGTGCCGATGGTGTCGGGCCGGTTGGTGCCATGGATACGATACACCGTGGTGCCGAGATACATCGCGCGTGCGCCGAGCGGATTGCCCGGGCCGCCAGCCATGAAGCGCGGCAGATAGGGCTGGCGCGCGATCATTTCCGGCGGCGGAGTCCAATCCGGCCACTCGGCCTTGCGCGTGATGGTCACCAGCCCCTGCCACTGGAAACCGTCGCGGCCGACGCCGATGCCGTAGCGCAGCGCGCGGCCATTGCCCTGCACGAGGTAGAGATGGCGTTCGGCGGTGGAGACGATGATGGTGCCCGGCGCCTCGTTGGTCCGGTAATACACGACCTGCTTCTGCCATTCGGGGTCGAGCTCGTAACTGTCGTCGGCGATCAGGCCGGGCTCGTCGGCGTCCGGGCGGCTCTGGGCGAAGCCTTGCGACGTCGACAGCACGAGCGCGCCCGTGGCGATCGCCATCCAGACCAGGTGACGAAGTTTCGTCATTGCAAGCTCTCTCCTTGTTGGCGCGCAGCCAATGGTTGCTCCACCCAAATCACGCTCGGACGCATCAAATCTCAGCGGCAGCTTGATGGCAAGTTTAGGGCGAGCGTCACACTATATCACTGTAATGCTTCCGTTTTTTGTCATCGAAAGCCGAGGCGCGCCACGCCTGACGCCTCATTTCGGCGCGATCCAGAGCCGCAGCATGAATGAGATCAAGGTCACCGTGCCGACGCCGCCGAGCCAGAGCACGGCGAACCACAGCAGGCGCCGGCCGAGCGGCCGCTGACTAGGATGGGGCGGCATCAATGGTATCCGTGGCCGGGGCGGACCTTGCCGCGGAACACCCAATAGGCCCAGGCGGTGTAGCCGAGGATCAGCGGCACCAGGACCGTGACCCCGACCAGCATGAAGACCTGGCTGTTGGCCGGCGCCGCCGCCTGCCAGATCGTGATGCTCTGCGGCACGATGTAAGGATACATGCTGATGCCGAGCCCGGCATAGGACAGCGCGAACAGCGCCAGCGTCAGGAAGAATGGCTGGTGGTCGTTCTTGTTGCCGAGCGCGCGCAGCAACAGCGCGGTGACGGCGGCGACCGCGATCGGCACCGGCGCGGTGAGGATGATGTTGGGCCAGGCGAACCAGCGCTGGGTGTATTGCACGGCGAGGAACGGGGTTGCGATGCTGACGGCGCCGATCGCGCAGAGCATCGCGACCAGCAGGATCCAGCTCAGGTGATAGGCGCGGTCGCGCAGCCCGTCTTCGGTCTTCATCACCAGCCAGGTCGCGCCGAGCAGCGCATAGCCGATCACCAACGCAATGCCGGTCAGCACGCTGAACGGCGTCAGCCAGTCCCACCAGCCGCCGGCGTAGTGACGGCCTTCCACATGGATGCCCTGCAGGATGGCGCCGAGCGCAATCCCCTGCGCCAGGCTCGCAACCAGCGAGCCGCCGGCAAAGGCGAGGTCCCATTTGTTGCGCGCCTTCTTGGTGCGCCAGCGGAATTCGAAGGCAACGCCGCGGAACACGAGGCCGAGCAGCATCGCGATCATCGGGGTGTAGAGCGCCGGCATCAGCACCGCATAGGCCAGCGGAAACGCCGCCATCATGCCGCCGCCGCCGAGCACCAGCCAGGTCTCGTTGCCGTCCCACACCGGCGCCACCGTGTTCATGATGATGTCGCGGTCGGCCTTTTGCGGAAACAGCGGAAACAGGATGCCGAGGCCGAGATCGAAGCCGTCCATCACGACATAGACGAACACGGCAAAGGCGATGATGAAGGCCCAAATCGTGGCGAGGTCGATTGCGATGCTCATCGCGCGCCCTCCGCGGCTGCGCCGGCTGCCGGCGTGATGCCGGCCGCGCGGGCCGGGATGTTCGTCGCCGGGCCTTGTTCGCCGGGGTGTGGCGGCTGCGCCATCAGCCGCAGGATGTAGATCACGCCCGCGGTGAACACGGCGAAATAGACGATGATGAAGGCGATCAGCGACGAGCCCACCGCCGGTGCCGCCAGCGGTGAGGCCGAATCGGCCGTTCGCAGCAGCCCGTAGACGGTGAATGGTTGCCGCCCGGTCTCGGTGGTGATCCAGCCCGCCAGCACGGCGATGAAGCCGGCCGGGCCCATCGTCACCGCGAAGCGATGCAGCAGCGATGACTGGTACAGCATGCCGCGCCAGCGCATCAGCAGGCTGAACAGGCCGAGCCCCATGATCAGGAAGCCGAGTCCGACCATGATGCGGAACGCCCAGAAGGTGATCGGCACCGGCGGCCAGTTTTCACGCGGCACGGTGTCGAGGCCGGCGAGCGGCGCATCGAGCGAATGCTTCAGGATCAGCGACGACAGTTTCGGCACCTCGATCGCGTATTTCACCTTGGCATCTTTTTGGTCGGGCCAGCCGAACAGGATCAGCGGTGCGCCGTCCTTGTGGCTCTGGAAGTGGCCTTCCATCGCCATCACCTTGGCCGGCTGGTGCTCCAGCGTGTTGAGGCCATGCTGGTCGCCGGCGAGGATTTGGATCGGCGCCACCAGGGTTGCCATCCACATCGCCATCGAGAACATCACGCGCGCCCCCGCCAGATGCTGGTCGCGCAGCAGGTGCCAGGCGCCGACCGCGCCGACCACCAGCGAGGTGGTGAGGTAGGCCGCCAGCACCATGTGCACCAGGCGGTAGGGGAACGACGGATTGAAGATCACCTTGAGCCAGTCGGCGGCGACGAACTGGCCGTCGGCATTGACGGCCTGGCCGGCCGGCGTCTGCATCCAGGAATTGGCCGACAGGATCCAGAACGCCGAGATCAGCGTGCCGATCGCGACCATCAACGTCGCCAGGAAGTGCAGCCTGGGACCGACGCGCTCGAGCCCGAACAGCATCACGCCGAGGAAGCCGGCCTCGAGGAAGAATGCGGTCAAGACCTCATAGGCCATCATCGGGCCGATCACCGGCCCGGTCTTGTCGGCAAATGACGACCAGTTGGTGCCGAACTGGTAGGACATCACGATGCCCGACACCACGCCCATGCCGAACGCGACCGCGAAGATCTTCAGCCAGTAGTTGAACAGGTTGATGAAGACTTCGCGCCTGGTGATCAGCCACAGCGCTTCCAGCACCGCGAGATAGCTCGCAAGCCCGATCGAGAATGCGGGAAACACGATGTGGAACGACATCGTGAAAGCGAATTGCGCGCGGGCGAGTACGACCGCATCCCAGCCTTCGAACATGATCCACCACCTGTCGTCGACCTGACATGGAGCTTACCACGTCAGGTGTGACGACAAAGAGGGCGGATTGTCCGATCAGCTATTGGCGTTGAGCAGCCGGGCGACGGTGCGGTCGATCTCGTCGTACTGTCCCTCGCCGGCGTGCTGGAACACGATCTTGCCGTTCTGGTCGATGATGTATTGCGCCGGCCAATACTGGTTGCCGTAGGCGTTCCAGGTCTGCGAATTGTTGTCCTGCGCCACCGGATAGGGGATGCCGTGCCGCTTCAGCGCCGCCTGCACGTTGGTCGCCGAATGCTCGAACGGGAATTCCGGCGTGTGGACTCCAATCACGACGAGGCCGCGATCCCGGTACTTTGAATAAAGTTGGGTGACATGCGGCAGCGTGTTGACGCAGTTGACGCAGCCATAGGTCCAGAAATCCACCAGCACGACCTTGCCGCGCAGATCCGCGAGCTTCAGCGGCTGCGAATTGAACCAGGTGCTTATCCCGGTGAATTCGGGCGCGGTTTGGCTCTGTCCGGTGGTCATGGCGACGGCCCGCGGCACCGGCACGGCCGGCGCGTCGGACTCGGTGCAGAGACCTGGGATGACGGCGCCGCCGAGACCGAGGCCTGCGACCACAGCGGATACGGCAATCAAGCGCAAGGACATCGCATTCTCCTTTCAAGCTCACAGGCCGATCTGGCCGTTGGGATAGAACTGGGTCAGCCACGCCACGATCAGCGTGTCGTATTGCAGGTAGAACAAAGCGGCGAAGCCGATGATCACGACGCCGAAGCCTTGCTGCAGGCGCGGCGCGATCCGCGCCAGGCTGCGCACGCGTGTGGTGACCGCCTGCCCGCCATAGGCGATCGCCAGCATCGGGATCGCGGCGCCGATCGCGTAGGTGACGAGTTGCAGGCTCGCCCATGCGGTGTCCTTCGAGGTCGCGACGATGGTCAGGATCGAGCCGAGTACCGGACCGGCGCAGGGCGTCCACACCAGGCCGAGCGTCGAGCCGAGCACGAAGCCGCCGAACAGGCTCGGCGACGGCGCGGCCTGACCAACGCTGCCAGTGAGCCGAATCGCCAACCATTCGAACGGCGCCGGCCAGATCATCAAGAGGCCGAAGCCCGCGAGCAGGATTGCTGCGCCGGTCCGCAGCAGGTTGGGATCGAAATCGAAGGCGCGCGTGATCGCGCTCAGCAGCAATGCCACCGCAGAGAATGACATCACGAAGCCGAGCGCGATCATCGCGGGCCGCGTCTTGCCGGTCTGGCCTATCGATGCCCCAAGCAGGATCGGCAGCATCGGCAGGGTGCAGGGCGCGGCGACGGTGGCGACACCGGCAAGCAGGGCCAAGGTAAGGGCAGGGGCAAGGCTGAGCATCGTCGTCCGTCCATCGGAAGTCCCGGCGCGCCGGAGGGCCGTGCCGGGGTCGTCTGATGATCTTCGCGAGGACGCTCGCGCCGTTACGGCGGGACGATTGTGGGCACCGTCACGTCTGTGTGAGACGAGGCGCGCTCGACCTCACAAACGCGCGCCAAAACAGAGCGACCCGGCTGGGGGGCATCCCGGCCGGGTCGTCGGAGGTTTACTTGGGAGGTTAGAACTAGAAAGCGTCGAAACCGGTCAGTGAATTGGGTTGGGGTTGCGTCGTTGGATATGGGTATAGAGATCGCGTTTTTCCGGGTGATGTCGTCGATTGTTTCAATTGTTTCGTCGCCGGACGTTTTCGGCTTCGTGGACAATTGCCCGGCCTCCGCCATCTCCTTTTAAGTAATTGATCTATTGTTGCTTTACGCCGCCACGCTGTCCACGCCGGCAACCCGGAGGAGATCGGCGAGCTGCTTGCGGGCATAGAACATGCGGGTCTTCACCGTGCTCTGCGGGATCCCGATGATCTGCCCGGCCTCCTCGACCGACTTCTCATGGTAGTAGACCAAGTTGATGATCTCGCGGTGCGCCGGCGACAGCTTGGCCACGCAGGCGCGCAGGATTTCGCTGGTGGTGGCGCGATCGAGCGAGGTTTCCGGCGTGTCGGCGCCATCCGGGATCTCCAGCACGTCGTCCTGGTCGATGTCCTCAAGCTTGCGCTGGCGCAGCGCGGTCAGCGCCTTGAAGCGGGCGATCGACAGCAACCAGGTCGAGACCTGCGAGCGGCCCTCGAATTGCGCCGCGGTGCGCCAGACGTCCAGGAACACCTGGCTGACCAGGTCCTCGGCCATCGTGGTGTCGCGCACCATGCGGAGCACGAAGCGGTAAACCCGGACGTTATGACGGGCGTAGAGCGTGTGCATCGAGGTGCGGTTATGCTTGGCGATACGCGCGAGCAGCATTTCATCCGAGGTCGCGCGGGCAGCTTCGATATGCTTCGTGGCTGCAGAGTTGATGGCGATGACGTTCGGCATGACAGGCTCCCAGTTCGCCGTTAGGCGGCGGTTCGTTGGGAGAAAGCTAGTTACCGCCCGTTTCCGGATGTCTGCGCGAAAAGCGGAAAATGGTTTCGTGATCGGGAGAATTGTTTCGTCGCTGCCCGGACGACGAAACATTCGGGACCGAAAGTTCAATAATTTCAACGGGTGGAAATTCCAGCAGGCCGAAATCGCCCCTCTGGGAACGATTCCGGACCATGACTTTTGGCACTATTCGGCCGCTTGCAAAGCGGGCGCCGCCTTTTTTGGGGCAATCCAGAATGCGTCCGGCCGTTCGAACAGGAAATTGGCCCGAACCGCCAGCGCCAGCCGCCAGATCAGCAGCGAACCGGCGACGCCGACCGCGGTCACGATCAGCGAGATCAGGCCGATGTTGGGGATGACATCGAATCGCAGCAGCAGCGTGCGGGTCGCGGCCATCGGCAGAAAGAAGGCGAGATAGATCACGATCGAATGTTGGCCGCAGAAGCGCAGCAAGCCGAGCCAGTGCCCGCGCGCCAGCAGCGTGCCGGTGACGATGATCGCGCAGGCGCCGGCAAAGCCGAGCGCCAGCGAGACAACAGGCCATTCGCTGACATCGCATGCAACCAGGCCGCCATTGACGAGGGCCCACAGCCCGAGCCCGAGCAGGGCGAGCGCCGGCTGCGCCCGCGCGCGGTCCGACAGCGCGAACACGTAGTCCGCCAGGATATAGCCGGTGAAGAAATAGACGAAGCGGGCGCTGAATTCGTCGACCACAGTCGAGCCGGTTGCGACATGCGCCGACTCCAACGCTGCCGCGATCAGCCAGATCGCAAGCGGGTGGACGCTGCGGGTCAGCTTGGTGACGACGAAGAAGATCGGCAGCAGGTAGATGAACCACAGCGTGCCGAACGGCTGGATGAAGGCCTCGAGGTATTGCAGCCCAACCTGGGCCCAACCGATGTCGGCGGCCAGCGGTGGCGCCTTGAAGCCGAACTGGATCGTTACCCACAGCACGTAGAAATAGGCAAAGTGCATCACCTTGCGGTCGAGATAGGTGCGCCAGTCGCGATCGATCACGACCGACAGGAACAGTCCCGAGATCAGGAAGAAGTCGGGCATCCGGAACGGTTTGGCGAACATCACGACATAATGCATGAAACCGGTCTGCTCGGCGGCCTTCTCGACCCCCAGCACCGAATGCATCATCACCACCATGATGATGCAGATGCCCTTGGCATAGTCGACCCAATCGACGCGCGCCCCCGCATTCCCGGCGGGGCGATCTGTCGCGACGATTGTGCCGTTTGTGGCCATCCTTGTCCCGTTTCGGCGTGATCGGGCCCATCATCGGCCCGATCGGTTGCTTTCTCCTTTATCAGTACAAGGGATGTGCCACCTTAAGCTCAGCCCTTTCCCCGGTTCCCTGGACCAGGCGAATGGTCTAAGAGCCGGGAAATCTTGAGAAGAATCCAACGCCCGTTAACCACAGGACGCGGGGCCGGCAGAGGGCCGTGGCCTGCGATGAAACTCCTTGCCGCACCAATTCGATAGCCCGCTGCCAATCGACGCCGTGCTCGACGAGCTCGACCGCACGCTCGATCGCCACAACGCCGCCGTGCTGGTGGCGCCGCCGGGCGCCGGCAAGACCACGCGCGTGCCGCTGGCGCTGCTCGATGCGCCCTGGGCCAGGGGCAAGAAGATCATCGTGCTGGAGCCGCGCCGCATCGCCGCGCGCGCCAGCGCCGAGCGGATGGCGAAGACGCTTCGTGAGCGTCCCGGCGAGACCGTCGGCTATCGCGTCCGCTTCGGCTCGAAGGTGTCGCGCGCGACGCGGATCGAGGTCGTCACCGAAGGCATCTTCTCGCGGCAGATCCTCGACGATCCCGAGCTCAACGGCGTCGCCGCGGTGCTGTTCGACGAATTCCACGAGCGCTCGCTCGATGCCGATCTTGGCCTGGCGCTGGCGCGCGATGCGCAGACCGGCCTGCGCGAGGATCTGCGCATCCTGGTGATGTCGGCCACCCTCGACGGCGCGCGCGTCGCCAAACTGCTCGGCGATGCGCCGGTGGTCGAGAGCGAGGGCCGCGCTTTTCCGGTCGAGACCCGCTATGTCGGCCGCAAGGTCGAGGTGCCGGTGGAGCGGCAGATGGCCGAGACGATCGCGACTGCGCTGCGCGCCGATGCCGGCTCGGTGCTCGCGTTCCTGCCCGGCGCGGCCGAGATCCGCCGCACGCAAACCTTTCTCGCCGAGCGCGTGCACGACGCCTCGGTCGAGATCGTGCCGCTGTTCGGCGCGCTCGATGCCAGCGTGCAGGATCGTGCCATCGCGCCGGCGCCGAAAGGCATCCGCAAGGTGGTGCTGGCGACCTCGATTGCCGAGACCTCGCTGACCATCGAGGGCGTCCGCATCGTGGTCGATTGCGGCCTCGCGCGAGTGCCGCGCTACGAGCCGGACATGGCGCTGACGCGACTGGAGACCGTGCGGGCCTCGCGCGCCGCGGTCGATCAGCGCCGCGGCCGCGCCGGCCGTATTGAGCCTGGCGTCTGCTACCGGCTCTGGGACGAGCCGCAGACCGCGTCGCTGCCGGCCTATACCGCGCCCGAGATTCTTTCCGCCGATCTGTCGTCGCTGGTGCTCGACCTCGCGCAATGGGGCGTCAGCGATCCCGCAAGCCTTGCCTTCCTCGATCCGCCGCCGGGGCCGGCGCTGAAGGAAGCCAGATCGCTGCTGTCAGAACTCGGCGCGCTCGACGCTGACGGCCGCATCACCGAGGAAGGCCAGAGTCTGCGCGCGCTGGCGCTGCCGCCGCGGCTGGCGCGCATGATCGTGGATTCCGCCCGCTTCGGCATGGGCGAGGAGGCGGCCGAGATCGCCGCCGTGCTGACCGAGCGCGGGCTCGGCGGCGACAGTGTCGATCTCGACCACAGGCTCGACCAGTTCCGCCGCGACCGCTCACAGCGGGCCTCGAGCGCGCGCAGCATGGCCGCGCGCTGGGCCTCGCAGGTGGCGGCCAGCGAGGACGCTCTTACTTCTCCCTCCCCCCTTGCGGGGGAGGGTCGGGGAGAGGGAGCCACACGGGCAGTTTCTCCCGGGGCCGCTCCCTTCCCCAACCCCTCCCCGAAAGAGGGAGGGGAGCCCTACCGCTCTCGCGTTCCTAACGCAGACCTTTCGACCGGCGTCATGCTGGCATTTGCGTTCCCGGACCGGGTCGCGAAGAACCGCGGCAATGGCAGCTTCGTGCTGGCCAACGGCCGCGGCGCTGCCGTCGAGCAGACCGCAGCGCTGGCGCGGCTGCCCTATATTGCGGTCGCCGAACTGACCGGCACGGCCGCGAGCGGCCGCATCCTGCTGGCGGCGCCGATCACCCAGGAGGAGATCGAGCAGCGCTTCGCCGACCAGATCGAGACGATCGAGGAGGTGACGTTCGATCGCAGCGCGATGGCGCTGCGCGCGCGCCGCCGCCGTTCGCTGCACGCGATCACATTCTCGGAAGCGCCGATGCCGCTGACGCCATCGGCCGAGACCGCGCGCATCTTCGCCGACGGCCTGATCGCGGCGGGGCTCGACCGGTTGCCCTGGTCGAAGCAAGCGAAACAATGGCGCGACCGCGTCATGTTCCTGCGCAAGGCCGAGGACGACAGCTGGCCCGATCTGTCCGATGCCGCGCTTGCCGCGCGCGCCGACGACTGGCTGGTGGGGGCGCTCTACGACAAGACCGCTCTGAAGGATCTGTCGGCCGGCGATGTATCGGACGCGCTGATGACGTTGTTGCCATGGGAGCTACGCGCGCGGCTCGATCGCGAGGCGCCGACGCATTTCGAGGCGCCGACCGGAACGCAGCTTGCGATCGACTACGAGGCCGAGCAGGGCCCGACCATCGCGGTGCGGTTGCAGGAATTGTTCGGGCTCAACAGCCATCCGTCGATCGCCAAGGGCGCGGTGCCGCTGGTGCTGGAACTGCTGTCGCCGGCGCAGCGCCCAGTGCAGGTGACGCGGGACCTGCCGGGTTTCTGGCGCGGCAGTTACGCCGCGGTGCGTTCCGACCTGCGCGGCCGCTATCCGCGCCATCCCTGGCCGGAAGATCCCGCCAGCGCGATGCCGACCCGGCGCGTGAAGCCGCGCGGGACTTGACGGGTCGCGAATTTCATACATCGCCGTCATTGCGAGGAGCTCGCGGCAAAATTGCAAAGCAATTTTGCGCTGAAGCGACGAAGCAATCCGTCGATCCGGGCATGCCGCTCGATGGATTGCTTCGCGGAGCCTGTCATCCGGCGGCGCTTCGCGCCGACCGGGTGGCTCGCAATGACGGGCACAGATCCACACCGTCCGGGGGACGTAACGCTGGCAAGCACCGGCAAACGGTGATTAGATTTGTGCGTCGGGATCACGGGCTCGCACATTGGGGAGGCCGCCATGAACTTCCAGAACCTGGAGATCAAGAACGCATCGCCGTCGCTGTACAATGAAGACCTGGCGCCGGCCAAGGAACGCAACTGGGGCGCCTTCAGCATCTTCAACGTCTGGACCTCGGACGTGCACAGCCTGTGGGGCTATTACCTCGCCGCCAGCCTGTTCCTGCTCTGCGGCAGCTTCGTCAACTTCATCCTCGCGATCGGCGTCGGCTCGCTGGTGATCTTCGTGCTGATGAGCCTGATCGGCAATGCCGGGGTGCGGACCGGCGTGCCCTATCCGGTGCTGGCACGGGCCTCGTTCGGGGTCTGGGGCGCCAACATTCCGGCGCTGGTCCGCGCCATCGTCGCCTGCTTCTGGTACGGCGCGCAGACCGCGGCGGCTTCCGGCGCGATCGTCGCGCTGCTGACCCGCATGGACGGCTTCAAGGCGTTCCACCAGTCGAGCCACATGCTCGGCCATTCCACGCTCGAGGTGATCTGCTTCGTCGTGATCTGGGCGCTGCAACTCTTGATCATCCAGCGCGGCATGGAAACGGTGCGGCGCTTCCAGGACTGGGCGGGGCCCGCGGTGTGGCTGATGATGCTGATCCTCGCGATCTATCTCTGCATCGCGGCCGGCGGCATCTCGCTGACCGCGCCGATCCCGCACGATGTGCTGCTGGAGAAGACCAAGGAGGCCGGCGTGCCCGGCGTGCCCGGCTCGTTCCCGGCGCTGTGCGCCGTCGCCGCGACCTGGATCACCTATTTCGCCGCGCTCTATCTCAACTTCTGCGACTTCTCGCGCTATGCGCCTGACGTCAACGCGCTGCGCAAGGGCAATATCTGGGGCCTGCCGGTCAATCTGATCCTGTTCTCGCTGGTCGCCGGCGTCACCACCATCGCAGCCTTCAACGTCTATCACGAGGTGCTGCTGCATCCCGACCAGATCTCGGCCAAGTTCGACAGTTGGTTCCTGGCGCTGCTCGCCGCCGTCACCTTCGCTGTGGCGACGCTCGGCATCAACGTGGTCGCCAATTTCGTTTCGCCGGCGTTCGACTTCTCGAACGTGTTTCCGCGGCATATCGACTTCAAGAAGGGCGGCTACATCGCGGCACTGATCGCACTCGCGCTGTATCCGTTCGCACCCTGGGAGGGCAGCGCCGCCTCGTTCGTCGGATTGATCGGCGCGACCATGGGGCCGATCTACGGGATCATGATGGTCGACTATTATCTGATCGCCAAAGGCCGAGTGAACGTGCCGGCGCTCTATCAGGAGGACGGCGAATATCGGTTCCAGAACGGCTGGAACGTCAGCGCGCTGATCGCCGCTGCCGTCGGTGCGCTGTTTTCGTCGGTGCTGCCGAACTTCACCTCGATCCTGCCGGCCTGGTGGGCGGTCTATGGCTGGTTCTTCGGGGTCGCGATCGCGGGCGCGGTCTATTACGCGCTGCGCGCTGCAATGCCGAGCCCGGTCGCCAGAACCGCCTGAGGACCGGCAAATTCCGGCTTTGGAGGGCGGCCGATCGCATTCGGCCGCCTCTCCGGGTTCGCATTAACTGTTCGCTCATCCTTTTCGCCAAAATGACAGGCTCGCGCTGCCGCGCTTGCTCGCGGCGCGGCGCGCGGCGTGGTGAAATTGCGTGTTCGGTTCTCCGAGTTGGTGTCATGCGTAACCTGATGATTTTCGCGGCCATCCTGATCGGGCTGGGCACCTTCATGGCCCAGATGGCCAGCAAGATGTCGCCCGCCGCCGCGACCACCACCAAGCAGACCATCTCCCCCGCCGTCACGGTGGCGCAGGCCAGCGCCCGCACGCTCAGCATCGCGCCCGATCCGCGCGGTCATTTCGCGACCGACGGCCGGATCGACGGCCAGCGCATCGATTTCATGGTCGACACCGGCGCCTCCGTGGTCGCCCTGAACGAGACCTCGGCCGCGCGCTTCGGCCTGCGTCCGGTGCCGGGCGACTACACCTCGCGCGTCACAACCGCCAACGGCACCATCAGGGCGGCGCGCACCCGCATCGCCATGGTCGAGATCGGCGGCATCACCGTGCGCGATGTCGACGCTCTGGTGCTGCCGGATGAGGCGCTGTCGGAAAACCTGCTCGGCCTGTCCTTCCTCTCGAAGCTGAAGCGCTTCGAATACGCCAACGGAAAATTGTTGCTGGAGCAGTAAGGCCGATTGGCTGAGGCGCTTTCGCAGAGTGTCGAGCCGGTCTCCCGGCGGACTCACTGTAAGTCCCTATTGTACTCCCTAATTTCGTGATCCTGATCGTCGACATTCGGATAGCGCTCTACCTGATAGCAGTAAATCCTGCCATCCAATTTGTATATCGAGCGTTTTACACGCTCGTCGTTGTCCGGCGATTTTCCAATAAGAGATATGCCCAGACCGCGATCGTCACCCTCCAGCGCCAGGCTATCCATCGCAAAAGAAAAACCGGATAGACACGCTGTCGGCACGTCAGTCCATTGCCCATCGTGTTCGATGCGCATCGAGCGTTCAAAGTTTGCTCCAAACCCTTCCTTTTCCGGGTTACGGTCGCAAACCGGTTTGAGGGAACGAAGCTCGATCCTTGCAAGATCTTGACCTTTGTAATCTTTGAAATTCAAGATCGCAACATCCGCCGCACACCAGTTACTAGAGTTCGCCTTACATAAGGTTGAACTGGCAAATAGAAGCAATAAAGCTCCAGCGAACGCGATCGCCTTCATCGACATGACTCAATATTTGTATCGATTCCAATCCGGCATCCGACCCGCCGTTGGCTTGCCGTTATGCCAATACAATCGGCTCCCATATCGAGTTCCGACCCACGCTCTATAACCTGGAGTTTTCTGAGAATAAGCCTCCGCATTTCTTAGATCTCCATCACTTTCTCGCTGATCTTCCCAGTGCATATGCCCCCTTGCGACCGCGCCGGTATCGCCAAGCCCCACACCACCGCCAACTCCGTCTTGGAATCCCCGCGCGATCTGATCGTAGTAATATAGTCCGCCGCGTTTATAGATTTCCACGCCCAGTTCCGGGATAAAGCCCCTGCTCTTGGTCTCTTCCGGGCCTTCCTTGCCTAGTGGTGCCCCTGCAAAAGCGCGGGCGTCTTGCGCCAGCGGGCAAGTATTCGCCGATGCCAAATCTGCCGTAATTATTGGCCACAAGCCGTCAATCTGCCTTCCGTTGCGGCGATGCATTCGCTAAAGCCAGCGGCACTGTTCCTCCGCATTTCCACGAGGCCGTTCCTGATGTTTCCCAAGCCGAAGCCCGCGCTGGTCCCGAACACTTATGCCTTCGAATCCGGGCCGATGGTGAAGCCGACCGGATTTCGCGAGTATGACGCGCGTTGGCTGTTCAACCAGGAAATCAATTTGATGGGCGTGCAGGCGCTGGGCATGGGGCTCGGCGCGCTGATCGCAGAGCTCGGCGTCCGCCAGGAGATCGTCACCGGGCACGACTTCCGCGGCTATTCCGCCTCGATCAAATACGCGCTGATCTCGGGCCTGATGGCGGCCGGCTGCAAGGTGCACGACATCGGGCTGGCGGTGACGCCGATGGCCTATTTCGCGCAGTTCGATCTCGACGTGCCCTGCGTCGCGATGGTCACCGCCTCGCACAACGACAATGGCTGGACCGGCGTCAAGATGGGCGCCAACCGTCCGCTCACCTTCGGCCCCGACGAGATGACGCGGCTGAAGCAGATCGTGCTCAACGCGGCGTTCAACAACAAGGCCGGCGGCTCCTACCAGTTTCACGAGAATTATCCGGCGCGCTACATCGCCGATCTCACCAACCGGCCGAAGCTGAAGCGCAAGCTGAAGGTGGTGGCGGCCTGCGGCAACGGCACCGCGGGCGCGTTCGCGCCGCAGGTGCTGGAGGCGATCGGCTGTGAGGTGATCCCGCTCGACACCGAGCTCGATCATACCTTCCCGAAATACAATCCCAATCCGGAAGACATGGAGATGCTGCACGCAATCCGCGATGCGGTGCTGGCGCACAAGGCCGATGTCGGCCTCGGCTTCGACGGCGACGGCGACCGCTGCGGCGTGGTCGACAACACCGGCGAGGAGATCTTCGCCGACAAGGTCGGCGTCATGCTGGCGCGCGACATGTCGGCGATCAACGCCAACGCGCAGTTCGTCGTCGATGTGAAGTCGACCGGGCTGTTCGTGACCGACCCCGTGTTGCAGAAGCAGGGTGCCAACACGATCTACTGGAAGACCGGCCATTCCTACATGAAGCGCCGCACCAATGAACTGGGCGCGCTCGCCGGCTTCGAGAAGTCAGGCCATTTCTTCTTCAACAAGCCGTTCGGCCGCGGCTATGACGACGGCCTTGTGTCGGCGATCGCGATCTGCGAGATGCTTGACCGCGCGCCGGGCAAGTCGATGGCCGATTTGAAGAACGCGCTGCCGAAGACCTGGTCGTCGCCGACGATGTCGCCGCACTGCGCCGACGAGGCGAAATACGGCGTGGTCGATGCGGTCGTGAAGCACTTTGAGAGCTTGCAGCAGAACGGCGCGCAGGTCGCGGGCCAGGCCATCCGCGATCTCGTCACCGTCAACGGCGTGCGCGTCACGGTCGCGGACGGCAGCTGGGGCCTGGTCCGCGCCTCCTCCAACAAGCCGGAACTCGTGGTCGTGGTCGAAAGCCCGGTCAGCGAGCAGCGCATGCGCGACATGTTCGAGGCGATGGATTCCGTGCTGCGCACCCATCCCGAGGTCGGCGCGTACAATCAGAAGATCTGAGCCACGTGCTCTGCTGTCATCACCCGCGAAAGCGGGTGATCCAGTACGCCGCGGCCTCTCGATTGAAAATGACTGTCTCTGGAATACTGGATCGCCCGGTCAAGCCGGGCGACGACAGTGAGGTAGGTCAATCGAGTCGGGCGATGGCAGCTGGGAAGGTGGTGCTCACGCCGCCCGCAGCGAGGCCAGGAAGCGGTCGAGCTCGGTCTTCAGCCATTCCGATTGCGACGACAGGCCGTTGGCCGCATCGAGCAATTGTGCGGTCGCGCCGCCGGCCTGTTCGGAGGCACGGTTGACGTTGAGGATGCCCTTGTTGACGTCCCTTGTACGGTCGGCCGCCTGCTGCAGATTGCTGGAGATCTCGCGGGTCGCCGCGCCCTGCTGATCGACGGCGGCGGCGATCTCGCCGGAGACGTGATCGATTTCGGCGATGGTGGCGCCGATGGTCCCGATCGCGCTGACGGCCGCACCGGTCGCGTTCTGGATATCCTGGATCTGAACCGCAATCTCCTCGGTCGCCTTGGCGGTCTGGGTGGCCAGCGCCTTGACCTCGCTCGCGACCACCGCAAAGCCGCGGCCATGCTCGCCGGCGCGCGCCGCTTCGATGGTTGCGTTCAACGCGAGCAAATTGGTCTGGCTGGCGATGTTCTGGATCAGTGTCACCACCTCGCCGATCTTCTGCGTGCCCGCCGCAAGCCCTTGCACGACGCCGTTGGTGCGGCGCGCCTCGTCGGCGGCCTTGGCGGCGATCCGCGCCGAGCGCGTCACCTGCTCGGCGATGTTGTTGATCGACGCCGTCAGCTCCTCGGTCGCCGACGCCACGGTTTCGACGTTGCTCGACGCCAGCGTCGATGCGGAGGCCGCTGCATTGGCCTGGCGCATGGTTTCCGCGTTGCTGCCGTTCATCGTTGCCGACAGGCCCTGCATCGCGTTCGCCGCCACCGCGACGGCCTCGACGACCTCGCCGATCTTGCGCTCGAAGCCCAGGGCCAGTTCGCGCCGCGCGGCATCGCGGTCGTGCTTGGCCCGTTCGGCCTCGATGCGCTCGGCATTGGCGCGCGCCTCGGCGGCACTGACGGCCTCGGCCTCGGCTGCCTTCCGCGCCGAGGTCTTGAACAGTTCGGCGAGCGTGTGCGCGAGCCAGATCAAGACGCCGGCCTCGATCAGCAGGATCACGGCGTGGAGCACGACGCGGCCGAGATCGGCGCCGCCGGGATAGATCGCGGCCGGCAGGATGAAATTCAGCGTCAGGTGATGCAGGGCAACCGCCACGGTGCCGGCGACGATCGGCCGGTAGTCGCAATAGGCGACCAGGCACGCCAGCGCAGCGAAGAAGTACATGTGCATGTCGACCTGCCAGCGGTGGCCGGCGAACTGGTAGACCAGCATCGACACGCCGGCCATCAGGGCGACTGCCACGATCAGCTGCGTTGAGACGCCGTTTCCGGAGGTGCGCCACGACACCGTCGCGGCCAGCGCCATCGCGACCATGAAGCCGGCCGGGATCAGCCAGTCGGTGTGCAGCGACAGGCCGACGACGATCGCGATCGGCACATGCAGCCAGAGCACCACGAGCAGGATCTTGCTGGCCGTCTCGCGCAGCGCGGCCATCTCATCGTCTTCGAAGGTCATTCCCAACCCCCAGATCGCCCAACCCCCGGATCGTCGTCCGCCTTGAAGCAGCCGGCGATCGCCTGCGGATCCATCGTCAGCAAGGCGCCGGCCTCGTACAGCCGGGTGAGCCCGCCATTGCGGTCAGGCCGCACCACCAGCAGGGCCGGGATCGCGGTCATCCGAACGATCGACGCATTGGCCGATGCGGCGGCCGTCAGCGCGCGCTCGGCGCGCCACCACGGCGGAAACGCCACGGCCACCACGTCGTTGCCCGCACGCACCTGCAACGACAGCATTGTGATCGCGATCCAGCTCGCAATCAGCAGTGCAGCCGCGCCTCGCCATGCGGGCCGTCGCCTCGCTGGGATGATTCCCCCCGGCACCATCGCAGCACAATGCCGCTGCCGGCGCTAACTTCAGGTAAATGCAGACCAGGCCGGCTACCTGGGGGCGTATCGAATCTGATGGGGTGTGTGCCGGCGCTTATGCCGCCGGCACCGGCAGCGCCGTCACCGACTTGATCTTCTCCATCGCGAAGCGCGAGGTGACGTTCTTCAGCGGCACGGCACTGATCAGCTTCTTGTAGAACACGTCATAGGCCTGCATGTCCGCGACCACGACGCGCAGCATGTAGTCGACGTCGCCGGCCATCCGGTAGAACTCCATCACCTCGGGCATGGCGCTGACGGCATCGGCGAATTTGCGCAGCCAGGCTTCCGAATGGTCGGCGCTCTCGACCGAGACGAACACCGAGATCCCGAGCCCGATCTTGTTCTGGTCGACCAGCGCCACGCGGCGCAGGATCACGCCGTCGGCCTCGAGCCGCTGGATCCGCTTCCAGCATGGCGTCGACGACAGCCCGACCCGGTCGCCGATCTCGGCGACGGAGAGCGAGGCATCCTCCTGCAACACGGTCAGGATCTTGCGATCGATGGCGTCGAGGCGGCGATTATTGTCATGCAGCTGAACGGCGAGTTCGGACATAGAAGAAAGTTCCATATGAAGGATCAATATCCCTCATATAGAGAAAAATCTTCTCGCGCAAGCGGTTCCTGACCGGTCAGGCCGGCGGGGCTTCGGCGTGCTCGCCCAAAAACGCTTCAACTTCAGCACGTTGCGGTGCGGCATAAGCACCCCCGAAGCGGGTGCATTTCAGCGCTGCGGCGGCGGAGGCGAAGCGCAGCGCCTGCCGCAGCTCCTGCTTCTCGGTGATCGCCAGCGCAAACGCCCCGTGGAAGACGTCGCCGGCGCCGAGCGTATCGACGGTATGAACCGGGAAGGCCGGGGTCTCCTCGAGCTCGCCCTGCTCATTGAGCCAGATCGTGCCCATCGGCCCGCGGGTGCCGGCCAGGAAGGAGGGGGTGAGCTTGGCGAGCTTGTGCAGCGCCTGGCCGTCGTCGGTGACGTCGGCGGTCTCCTGCAGCGGCTCGCTGGAGAACACCAGATGGGAGGAGGCGGTGAGCAGCCCTTCCCGCATCGACATTGCGCGGTCGACGTCGACCACCACGGGAATGCCGCGCTTGACCGCCTCGGCGCACAGCTCGGTGCAGAACGGCGCGCAGCGGCTCTCGGTCAGGATCGCCGCGCAATCCTCCAGCAACAGGTCGGTCGGCGGCAGCTTGACCTTCCACAGCTCCGGGTCGCGGAAGGTGACGATGGTCCGTTCGCCGGTGTCGTCGATCATGATCGCCGAGATCGGCGTCACCAGATCGGGCATGTGGATGAGATGGTTGGTCTCGATGCCTTCCTGGCCGAGCTTGTCGAAGATGTAGCGGCTCGAGGTCTCCCGCGAATCGCCCATCGGCCCGCAGATCGAGGCGCGGCCGCCCAGCCGGACGATGCCGATTGCGGCGTTCAGCGCGTTGCCGCCGCAGATCTCGTCGAAATGCGTCGCATTCTCCTTGGAGCCGCGTGCCGGGACATTGACCCGGAAGGTCAGGTCGCGCACCGGCAGGCCGATGCAGAGGATGCGGGGCGGGATTTTCGGAGCGCCGTCTTGAAAATTCATGCAAAGGTCCGTCGCAATGGTTCCGTCAACTGGCACAATTGGTGTCCAGATTTAATCGGCAGAACGATGTCCGGTTCCCGCTATTGGTCGAGCGGGTTTCGGTGGTGCACCCAACGGCCGAGCAGATGATGGGCGATCGCGAACGGATGCGGGCCGGCGAGGCCGTCGGGGTGCTGGCGCTTGAGCATCAGCGTCGCCTCGGCATGGTCGAACCAGCGCGCATCTTCCAGTTCGGTGCGGTCGACCACGATATCCTCGTTGGTCGCGCGCGCGGTGCAGCCGATCATCAGCGATGACGGATAGGGCCAGGGCTGCGTCATGTAGTAATTGACGTCGGTGCAGCGGATCCCGGCTTCCTCGAAGATCTCGCGCCGGACCGCGTCCTCGATGGTCTCGGCGGCCTCGACGAAGCCCGCGAGGCAGGAATACATGCCGGGCATGAACTGCTTCTGGCGGCCGAGCAGCACCTTGTCGCCTGAGGTGACCAGCATGATCACGACCGGATCGGTACGCGGAAAGTGCTCGGCCTTGCAGCTCGGGCATTCGCGCTTCCAGCCGCCGTCCCTCATCGCGGTGCGGGTGCCGCAGTTCGGGCAGAAGCCGTGGCGCTGATGCCAGGTCACCATCGACTTCGCCATCGCGATCGCCGAGAGCTGTTCGGGCGGCACCACGCCCTGCATCGCCATGCCGCGCAATTCGGTGATCGCGACGTCGCTGCGGCCGACCAGCTTCTCGGCCGCCTGCGGCGCGATCCCCATGCCGAAGATCGGCGCGCTGTCGCGCAGGCCTAGGAAGATCGTGCCGGGATTGGCGCCGTAGCTGCGGGCCTCCTCCAGCGAGAGCAGCGCGCGGGCGCCGCCCTCCTCCTGCTTCACGACCAGCGAGTCGCGGTAGATCACATAGGCGCGCGCCTCGCGGTGGCCCTCCAACGCAAACAGCTTCTCGTCATTGCTGCGCAGATGCGCGGCGCGGTCCAGCACATGGGTGACGAAGGCCGGCTGGCCGAGCGGAAATGAATCGGATGCGGACATTGAATTTCAACCCAACCAGATCTTGCGGCGAAGCGCGCTGATGAAATTCTGCACTTCCTCGGCATCATGCGCCAGCGGCGGCATCACGCCCCAAACGGGACGCGGCCATGCAGCGTCGCTGGTGCGGCGCGCAATGACATGGACGTGAAGCTGCGGGACGAGGTTGCCGAGCGCTGCGACGTTGAGCTTGTCGCATTTGGTGACCTCTTTGAGCGCCCGCGAGACGCGGGTGATCTCGGTCATCAACTGCGCCTGCTCGACCTCGTCGAGGTCGATGATCTCGACCGCGCCGTCGCGCCGCGGCACCAGCAACAGCCAGGGATAATGCGCATCCTTGATGACGAGCACCTTGCACAGCGGCAGGTCGCCGATGTCGATGGTGTCCTTGTTGAGCTGCGAATGCAGCGACCAGTTGGAGGCGGGCATGAGGGCAAATAATGCCTTTCCGTGTTCCCAGACAAGCCCCGCAAAGCCAGCCTTACAAAGCCGGGTCAGGCCGCTTGCTTTCCGGCGGTTTTGGCCCCAAATAGGGACCGGGAGATTGGCGGTGGACGAGCCACTCGCCAACCGGGTCAGGTCCGGAAGGAAGCAGCCCTAACGAGGTCCGGATCGGGTCGCTCGTCAGTCTCCTACCTGTTTTTCCGAGCGAATCGCGCTGGAATGGCGGTCCCCGCGCCCGGCGCTTGATTTTGGCTCCCATCCGCACGCCGGCTGAAGAGACACCCAAGTTGCGGATCGACGCATGAACGACGACGCTGGCGCCCCCTCCCAACCGTCCGACGGCGCAGGCCAAAGCGGCTTTGATCTCGGCGGGGCGCCTGAGGCCGCCAACAAGCCATACCGCGTTCTCGCCCGCAAATACCGTCCCTCCAGCTTCGAGGACCTGATCGGCCAGGAGGCCATGGTTCGCACCGTCTCGAATGCGTTCGAGACCGGGCGGATTCCGCAGGCCTGGATCCTCACCGGCGTCCGCGGGGTCGGCAAGACCACCACCGCCCGCATCCTGGCCCGCGCCCTGAACTATGCCAAGCCGGACGGCTCGGTGCAGGGGCCGACCATCCACATGCCTGATCTTGGCGTGCACTGCCAGGCGATCATGGAAAGCCGGCACATGGACGTGCTGGAGATGGACGCCGCCTCCCACACCGGCGTCGACGATGTCCGCCAGATCAATGACAGCGTGCGCTATGCGCCGGCGAGCGCGCGCTACAAGGTCTACATCATCGACGAAGTCCACATGCTGTCGACGGCGGCGTTCAACGCCTTCCTGAAGACGCTGGAGGAGCCGCCGGAGCACGCCAAGTTCGTGTTCGCCACCACCGAGATCCGCAAGGTTCCGATCACGGTGCTGTCGCGCTGCCAGCGCTTCGACCTGCGCCGCGTCGAGGCGGACGTGCTGATGAAGCATCTCGGCAATATCGCGACCAAGGAAAGCGTCGAGGTCGAGCCCGAGGCGCTCGGCATCATCGCGCGCGCCGCCGAGGGTTCGGTGCGCGATTCCCTGTCGCTGTTCGACCAGGCGATCGCGCATGCCGCAGGCCTCGTGAAGGCCGATGCGGTGAGACAAATGCTCGGCCTTGCCGACCGCACCCGGGTCATCGATCTCTTCGATTCGCTGGCGCGCGGCGATCTCGCCTCTGCCTTCACCGAATTCCGCGCGCAGTATGATGTCGGCGCCGATCCGGTGGTGGTGCTGTCCGATCTTGCCGAGTTCGTCAATTTCGTCACCCGGGTGAAGGCCATCCCGGCAACCGCGGACAATGTCGCATTCGGCGAGACCGAGCGGGTGCGGGCGCGCGAATTCGCCGCCAAGCTGTCGATGCGGGTGCTGTCGCGGATGTGGCAGATGCTGCTCAAGGGCATTGCCGAGGTGCAGACCGCGACACGCCCGGCGGCCGCCGCCGAGATGGTGCTGGTGCGCATCGCCTATGTCGCCGACCTGCCGACGCCGGACGAGGCGATCCGGATGATGGTCGAGCAGAACGGTGGCGGCGCCGCGCCGGCAACATCTGGCTCCGCCGCATCGTCCCCGTCACGCGGCGCACCTGGCTCGGCGATGTCTGCGATGCCATCAGCGCCGGCGCGTGCCCCGCAGGCCGCGCCGCGTGCCGATCTCGCCGCGCGTCCGCAGATGGCGGCACCGGCCGGCAATGCCGCGCCGGCGCTGCGGATCTCGAGCTTCCCGCAGCTGATCGCGCTCGCCGGCGAGAAGCGCGACATCATGACCAAGAGCGCGCTGGAGGCCGATGTGCGGCTGGTCCGCATCGAGGACGGCCAGCTCGAGATCGCATTGGAGCCGAAGGCGCAGCGCGCGCTCATCACCGATTTGCCGCGCAAGCTCGAATTGTGGACCGGGCGGCGCTGGACCGTGATCATCTCCAACGAGGCCGGCCAGCCCACGGTGCGCTCGCAGAACGAGCAGGCCCGCAGCGAGCATCAGCGCGCGGCCGAAGCCGATCCGCGCGTCCAGGAGGTGCTGGCGCGCTTCCCCGGCACCAAGGTGGTCGAGGTCCGCCGCCTCGCCGCCGAGGTTCCGGTCGCGGACGTATCAGGCGAAGACCCGATTGAAACTTCCGACAGCGATGACGATTGATCTTTGGCGATAGGAACGCAGGCATGGCTGATTTTCTCGGCATGATGAAACAGGCGGCGCAGCTGCAATCCAAGATGCAGGAGATGCAGGAGCAACTCGGCAATGTCGAGGTCGAGGGCATTTCCGGCGGCGGTCTGGTCGCGGTGCGCATGACCGCGAAGATGGAAGTGAAGGGCATCAAGATCGATCCGTCGCTGATGAAGCCGGAGGAGCGCGAGGTGCTCGAGGATTTGCTGGTCACCGCGCATGGCGACGCCCGCCGCAAGGCCGAGACCGCGATGCAGGAGAAGATGATGGCGCTGACCGGCGGGCTAGGCCTGCCGCCGGGATTCGGTCCCACTTAAAATGGCCGCGAGCGTTGCCGGTCCCGAGATTGAACGCCTGATCCAGTTGTTGGCGCGGCTGCCGGGCTTAGGTCCCCGTTCGGCGCGGCGTGCGGCGCTGCATCTGATCAAGAAGCGCGAAGCGCTGATGACGCCGCTGACCGCGGCGTTGCAGGTCGCGATCGACAAGATCCAGGTCTGCAAGACCTGCGGAAACATCGATACACAAAACCCCTGCACCGTGTGCACCGACCCGCGCCGCGATCCCGCGATCATCGTTGTGGTCGCCGATGTCGCCGATCTCTGGGCGTTGGAACGCGCCAATGCGACCAATGGCCGCTATCACGTGCTTGGCGCGACGCTGTCGCCGCTCGACGGCGTCGGTCCGCAGGATCTCACCATCGATCAACTGGTGGCGCGCGCGCATGCGCCTGAAGTCAGTGAGATCATTCTCGCTTTGAATGCCACCGTCGATGGCCAGACCACCGCGCATTACATCACCGACCTGTTGTCGGAGGCGAACGTGCGGGTGACGCGGCTGGCGCATGGCGTGCCTGTCGGCGGCGAGCTTGATTACCTCGATGAAGGTACGCTATCGGCTGCGATGCGGCAGCGGACGCTGTTCTAGCGCGCACTTGAGAGCAGGCCCTGGCGATATTGCCGGCCGATCCGTCACAAGTCGAAAAGATCGCGCTCAGACAAAATGATAGGGTGGATGACGATTCGGGGATGGCCATCCACGCACAACAGCATGATCCGGAAAAGTGGAAACCGGTTTTCCGAAAAGATCATGCTCAAACAGATCTGACGAATCTACTACGGAACCACTGCAAATGACGACACACCGATTCGGCGTACGCTTGGGCTTTGCGTGTCTCGCGGCAATCCTCGCTGCGCCCTGTGCCATCGCGCAAGAGAGCGATGCAGCGCAGAAGCCCGGCAAGATCATTCACGCAGGCGACGTGCTGTCCGGGGAACTCGGCGTCATGAAGGTGCGCGATACCAAGAATCGCGGCAAGCGCGTCGCGACCTACCAGATCACCAGCGAGCCGCGCCGCCTGCCGCCGCCGAACGGCCTGTGCAATCTCGAAACCGGGCCGGAAACCTTCCAGCTCGTTCCGACCAACGATGCCCAGGCCGCGCAGCTCAAGAGCCTCTCCGGCAAGGCGATCTCGGTGAAGGTCGACGAGGTCGCCTGCGCCAAGGACGCCGGCGAGATGAGCGAAGCCATCGTCACGAAGTGGAGCGTGGTGACGAAGTAGCTACCTCAGTTGCGGTGTCATCGCCCGGCTCGACCGGGCGATCCAGTACGCCGCGGCTTCTCCACAGAATCACGAACGTCTCTGGAATACTGGATCACCCGCTTTCGCGGGTGATGACAGCGGATGCTCAAACCCGCACCGGCCCCAGCTCATCAAAATGCCCGCGCCGTTGCAGCCAGGCGAGCAGGATCAGGCTCGGGATCGCGACCAGCACGCAGATCACGAAGAACCCCTGCCAGCCGACCGCCTTGGCGACATAGCCCGCGCCCGACGACAGGTAGGTGCGGCCGACCGCCGCGAGCGCCGTCAGCAGCGCGTACTGGGTCGCGGTGTGCAGCGGATTGCGGCACAGCGCCGAGAGGTAGGCGACGAAGATCACGGTGCCGATCGCGCTTGTGAAGTTCTCCGCCGTGATCGCCAGCGCCAGCGCCCATTGATCGACCCCGACATGGGCGAGCCAGGAGAACGACAGGTTGGCGACCGCCTGCAGCACGCCGCCGATCCACAGGCTCGACGCCAGCAAATAGCGCCGCGCTACGAAGCCGCCGGCAAAGCCGCCGATCAGGGTCGCGGCAAGCCCGACGCCCTTCACGATCGCCGCGTAGTCGACCTTTGAAAAGCCGATGTCGATCACGAACGGCGCGGTCATGGTGCCTGAGAAGGCGTCGGTGAATTTGAACAGCACAACAAAGGCGAGCGCCGCGAAGGCATCCTTGCGGCTGAGGAACTCGGAGAATGCGCCGAGCGCGGCGTGAAACACCCGTTCGGCGGCGTTCTGCGCATGCGTGGCCGCCTCGGCGCCTTTCGATTGCGCCGGCTCGGTCGCCGCAAGCGCGGTGACGATGCCGATCACCACCAGTGCGGCCATCACCACATAGCCCCACATCCACGCCGATGGCCGCGCGAGGCCTGCGGACTCGAAGCCGCTGACGATGAACAGCGCGCCGGCGGTCGAGACCAGCATGCCGACGCGATAGGCAGCGACATAAGACGCCATGCCGGCGGCCTGCTCGCTTTCCGGCAGGCTCTCGACGCGGAAGGCATCGACCACGATGTCCTGCGTCGATGACGCGGTTGCGACCAACAGCGCGGCAAACGCCGCGAACCATGGCGATCGCGCCGGATCGGCCACCGCCAGCACCAGGATCGCCGCGATCAGCAACAGCTGTGAGAACAGCAGCCAGCCGCGGCGGCGTCCGAACACTTTCGTGAACAGCGGCACGTGCAGCGCGTCGACCAGCGGCGCCCAGAGGAATTTCAGCGTGTAGGGCGTGCCGATCAGCGCCAGCAGCCCGATGGTGCCGAGATCGACCCCGGCCTCCTTCATCCACACCTGCAGCGTCGAGCCCGACAATGCCAGCGGCAGCCCCGAGGAGAAGCCGAGCAGCAGCACGATCAGCACCCGCGGCTGCAGATACACCGCAAAACTGTCGCGCCAGGAGGTGGCGGGAGGGGTGGTTTTTTCCGGCATGGCTGTGGCGTCGGGGGCGGTCATCTATCCCATCGTGAGGTCATCGTCCGCGAAGGCGGACGATCCAGTACTCCGTGACGATTCCGTCCAGCCACCGTCGTCCCGGCGTACTGGATGCCCCGCCTTCGCGGGGCATGACGCATAGTTAGACACCTGCAATTCCCGGATACAAGTCTTCCCAATTTGGGTTGTGCTGTTCGATCAGACGAACCTTCCAGGCTCGATTCCACTTCTTCAACCGCTTCTCGCGCTTGATCGCGTTATCAGGATCATCGAACTGCTCGAAGTAGACAAGCTTCACCACATCGTATTTCTCGGTGAAGCTCTTGATGAGTTTCAGCTTGTGCTCGCCCACGCGGCGAGTGAGGTTATTTGTCACACCGATATAGAGCGTGCCGCCGATGTGGCTGGGGAGGATGTAGACGTAGTAGCTGCGTCGCCCCAAACTGCCGCCTCTGGGATACTGGATCGCCCGGTCGAGGCCGGGCGATGACACCGATTGGATGGCGCGAGCGCGCCAAGCAACTTCTAAAACTACAATCACTCCCCCGCCTGCAGCTTGCGCGGGCTGGGGAACAGGTCGGCGGCGGCGGGCTTGACGAAGCGGGGGACCTCGATCGGGGTCTCGGCCTTGCTGAAGTCGAGTTCCTCGATGCGGCCGGCGCGTTTCTCGATCTTGTCGGCGGAGATCAGGATCTGCCTGACGTCCTCGTTGACCTGGCCGAAGTGATTTTGCAGCTTGAGCACGCGATCGCGCAGCCGGCCGAGATCATCGCCGAGGTGCATCACCTCGTTGCGGATCTGGTCGGCGGCGTCGCGGATGCGGGCGTCCTTCAGGATCTGCTGCATCACCTGGATCGCCAGCATCAACAGCGACGGCGACACCAGCACGACGCGGGCGCGATAGGCCTTCTGGACCACGTCGTCGAAGCCGTCATGGATCTCGGCATAGACCGATTCCGACGGCACGAACATCAGCGCGGTGTCCTGGGTCTCGCCCGGGATCAGGTATTTCTCCGCGATGTCGCTGACATGCTTGAGCACGTCGGCGCGCAGCCGCTGGCAGGCCGATTTGCGTTCCTCGTCGCTGCGCGCATCGTGCAGCGCAGTCATCGCCTCCAGCGGAAATTTGGCGTCGATGCAGAGCGGGCGCTGGTCGGGCAGGAACACGACGCAATCCGGCCGCTTGCCCGACGTCAGCGTGTACTGGAACTCGAACGAGCCCTTCGGCATGCCATCCTGGACGATCGCCTCCATCCGCGCCTGGCCGAACGCACCGCGCGATTGCTTGTTGGCGAGCACGTCGCGCAAGGTCGTGACCTGGGTGGTGAGCTCGTTGAGGTTCTTGTGGGCGTGGTCGATGATGCCGAGCCGCTCATGCAGCACGCGCAGCGAATCCATGGTGTTGCGGGTCGATTGTTCCATCGACTGGCCGACCCGGTGGGTCACCGAATCCAGCCGCTCGTTGACGGCGCGGGCCATCTCGGCCTGGCGCCCGGCGAGCGCCTGCGCGAAGGCATCGACCTTGGCGTCGACCCGCCCGGAGGATTCGCTCTGGGCGCGCAGCATGTCGGCAAGCCGCTCCTCCAGCTCGTCGGCGCGGATGGCCTGGGCCATCGCCAGTTCCGCGCCACGCCGGCTGGCGCGGGCGATCACCACGGCGATGGCGAACAGCAGGATCAGCGTCAGCGCGCCAAGCCCGATCAGCGCGTCGGAGACGCGGACCGGAAGGTCGCCAAACATGAGAAGAATCTCGTTCATGCCAGCCGTTGTAGCCGATTCGCGGCCGCATGCGAACGAAGAGGGAACATTTATGGTAAATGCTTTCCTAATTTTCTTGGTTAATCAGGCGTGAAGAATCGTGGTTAAGGCTGTCTTAACGGGTTCCTGAACGCATTGACCGCATCAGGCCCGCGGCTTAAATCGCCGCCATGGCATTACGAGAAATCATCATCCTGCCGGACAAGCAGTTGCGGCTGGTGTCGAAACCGATCGAGAAGGTGACGCCGGAGATCCGCAAGCTCGCCGACGACATGCTCGAGACCATGTATGACGCGCCCGGCATCGGGCTCGCGGCGATCCAGGTCGCGCAGCCGTTGCGGCTGATCACCATGGACCTCGCCAAGCGCGACGAGAACGGCGAGACCACGCCGCAGCCGCGGGTGTTCATCAATCCGGAGATCATTTCGCATTCGGACGAGCTGTCGGTCTACGAAGAGGGCTGCCTGTCGATCCCCGAATATTACGAGGAGGTCGAGCGCCCGGCGCGGGTGCGCCTGCGCTTCACCGACCTCGACGGCAAGCTGCATGAGGAGGATGCCGAGGGGCTCTACGCCACCTGCATCCAGCACGAGATCGACCATCTCAACGGCGTGCTGTTCGTGGATTATCTGTCGAAGCTGAAGCGCGACCGCGTCTTCAAGAAATTCGAGAAGGCCGCCAAGCGCGCGGCGGAGTAGGCGCGCTCTCCGCTGTCACGCCCGGAAGACCTGATCCATGCCTCTCCGCCTGATCTTCATGGGCACGCCCGATTTCGCGGTGCCGACGCTGCTGGAGCTCGTGGCCCATGGCCATGAAGTTGTGGCGGTCTACACCCGTGCGCCGAAGCCCGGTGGTCGCCGCGGCCTGCAATTGCAGCCGACACCGGTCGAGCAGGAGGCGCGCCGGCTCGGCATATCGGTGCTGACGCCGAAGACGCTGAAGACAGACGAAGCGCTCGCGGAGTTTCGCGCCCATGACGCGGATGCCGCCGTCGTCGTCGCCTACGGCATGATCCTGCCGCAAGCGATCCTCGACGCGCCCAGGCTCGGCTGCTTCAACCTGCACGCTTCGCTCTTGCCGCGCTGGCGCGGCGCCGCGCCGATCAACCGCGCCATCATGGCCGGTGATGCCGAGAGCGGCGTGATGGTGATGAAGATGGATGTCGGCCTCGACACCGGCGACATCGCGATGGCCGAGCGTCTCGCCGTCACGGACAGCATGACGGCGTCCGACCTGCACGACGCGCTGGCGCCGCTCGGCGCCGACCTGATGGTGCGTGCGATGGCCGGGCTCGAGCGCGGCGGGTTGCAGTTGACCAGGCAAAGCGCCGACGGCGTCACCTACGCCGCCAAGATCGAGAAGGCCGAGGCGCGGATCGACTGGACGCAGCCGGCGCACGCGGTGCTGCGGCACATTCACGGGCTGTCGCCGTTCCCCGGCGCCTGGTGCGAGCTTTCAGGCGAAGGCGAGCCGGTGCGGCTGAAGATCCTGCGCTGCGAGCTGGCCATGGGTTCGGGCCAACCGGGCGATGTGCTCGACGACACCTTCGCGATCGCCTGCGGCGCCGGCGCGATCCGGATCCTCGAATTGCAGCGCGCCGGCAAGACGCCGACCAAGGCGGCGGATTTTTTGCGCGGCACGCCGCTGAAGCCGCCGGCGCGGCTCAACTGATGCCCCGCTACAAGCTCACCATCGAATATGACGGCACGCCGTTCTCCGGCTGGCAGATCCAGGACACCGCGCCGACCGTGCAGGGCGCGCTGGAGGCCGCGGTCAAGGCGATCTGCGGCGAGGACGTGCGGGTCCATGGCGCGGGGCGGACCGATGCCGGCGTGCATGCGCGCGGCCAGGTCGCGCATTGCGACATCGCCAAGCATTTTCCGCCTGGCCGCTTTCGCGACGGGCTGAACGCGCATCTGCGGCCCTATCCGATCGCCGTGCTCGCGGCCGATATCGTGCCGGACGATTTCGAGGCGCGGTTCTCGGCGACCAGGCGGCACTATCTCTATCGCATCACCAACACCCGCGCGAACCTCGCGCTCGACATCGGCCGGGTCTGGCGGGTGCCGCGCGCGCTCGATGCGGATGCGATGCACGCGGCCGCGCAACGCCTGCTCGGCAAGCATGATTTCACAACCTTCCGCGACACCGAGTGCCAGGCCAGATCGCCGGAGAAGACGCTCGATCAGCTCGACGTCGTCAGAGACGGCAATGCCATCAACATCGTGACCTCGGCGCGCTCGTTCCTGCACAGCCAGGTGCGCTCGATGGTCGGCTCGCTGGTCTGGGTCGGCGAGGGCCGCTGGAGCGCGGACGATCTCTCTGGCGCACTCGCCGCCCGCAACCGCGCCGCCTGCGGCCCGGTGGCGCCGCCGGAGGGACTATATCTGGTGCGGGTAGATTATTAGTGGCCACAATCCCTACTGTGCATGGGGTTGTTTTTCACTATTTTTGTCCAGCCAACCGGCTGGATCACGCAAAATACCGCTCCAGCACGCCGCGATAGATCTTCGTCAGCTGCTCCAGATCGGCCACCGGCGTGCGCTCGTCGATCTGGTGCATGGTCTGGCCGACCAGGCCGAATTCGATCACCGGGCAATAGCTCGAGATGAAGCGCGCGTCGGAGGTGCCGCCCGAGGTGGACAGCTCCGGCTTGCGGCCGGTGACCTCTTCGATCGCGGCGACCGCGAGATCGGTGAACGGACCGGGCTGGGTGACGAACACGTTGGAGTTCGACGGCATCCAGTCGATATGGGCGCGGATGCGATTGCCGCAGGCTTTCGCCAGCCGCGCGTCGACCAGCTGCCGCAGGGTTTCCTGGGTGTGGTTGTCGTTGTAGCGGATGTTGAACTTCGCCCGCGCTTGGCCGGGAATCACGTTGGTTGCGGTGTTGCCGACATCGACCGTGGTGAATTCGAGGTTGCTGGCCTGGAATTGCGCGCTGCCGTGATCGAGCGGCTCGTCGCTCAGCGCCACGATCAGCCGCGAGATATCCGGCACCGGATTCGACGCGCGGTGCGGATAGGCGACATGGCCCTGCACGCCGTCGACAATGAGCGTGCCGGACTGCGAGCCGCGGCGGCCGATCTTGATCATGTCGCCGAGCACTTCGACATTCGAGGGCTCGCCGAGCACGCAATGGTCGAATTTTTCGCCGCGCTCGGCGCACCATTTCAACAGCTTGACGGTGCCGTTGATCGAGACGTCTTCCTCGTCGCCGGTGATCAGGAAGGAGATCGAGCCGTTGCCATTCTCTTTCGGCTTGCCGTCATGGTCGCCGAGATATTGCAGCACGGCGGCGACGCTGCAGGCGATGCCGCCCTTCATGTCGACGGCGCCGCGGCCGTAGAGATAGCCGTCCTTCACCTCGCCCGAGAACGCACCGAGCGTCCACGCCGCCTCATCGCCGGGCGGCACCACGTCGGTGTGGCCGGCAAAGGTGATGTGCGGCGCCGTGTTGCCGATGCGCGCATAGAGGTTGTCGACATCGGCGGTGCCGGGCTCGGAGAACGTCACGCGGTGAACCTCGAAGCCTGCGGTTTTCAGCAAATTTTCGAGGACGCCAAGCGCGCCGGCGTCGGCCGGGGTGACGGAGGGGCAGCGAACCAGATCGCGGGTTATCGAGACGGCATCAGTCATGCGCCTCGCTTAACACGTCACAGCGCGGGTGGACCAGCTTTGTGCGGCACGATATCGAGCTCGCTTTGTTGATCCCAGCCCTGCGTCGAGCGCGACCCGGTGCCGCGGCTGCCTCCCCGGCTCGCATGGATTTTGCCCAGTGGATTGGGACCGTAGCGATTGGGGTAGGAGGTGCCGCGCAGAAACGCCAGCTCGATGAAGCCCCAGATTTAGAGCACGAAAACGATCGTGCCCGCGGCCGCCACCCAATAGGACTGATCGGGAAGCCGGTCCGAGAATTGGCTCATGAGGCCGGGGATCGCGAAGAACGGGACCATCCACCAGCCGCTCCTGTCGCGGTCGTGCAGGCGCTTGATCGAGACGGCGATATAGACCCAGACGAACAATAGCGTGCCGCCGGCCTTGACCAGCAGCGTCGGCAATCCGGCCCATGTCAGTGATGTGTAGCTGTCGGGGTCGAACGCCCGGAAGATGTCGTCGACATTGAAGCCGAATGACCGATCCTTGCCGCCGAGGCCGGCCAAGACCACCAGCGCGTCCAGGAACATCATCCAGCAGACGATGATCAGCACTGCGAGCCAGAATTTTGGCGCGGTTGACGCGGCCCTTGAAGCCGAACAGGTAATTGGCCCAGTCCATGAAAAAGCTCCGGGCGGCGGCAACGTTTCGCGGCCCGGAGTTTTGTCGGAGTCAAAGGGAAATTGGTTCGATCTTCCTGGACCGTCATCCCCGCGCAACGGCTTCGCCGTTGTCGCTGGAGGTGCGAGCGGAGCGAGCCTCGAAGGATGCACGGCCACCAGCCGGGCCGTCGACCCTTCGAGGGCCGCTGAAGAAGCGGCCACCTCAGGGTGACGGTGAGGGATGGGGAATCGCCGCGGCGTCGTTAGTCCCGCAGCAGCTCGTTGATGCTGGTCTTGGCGCGGGTGCGCTCGTCGACGCGCTTGACGATCACGGCGCAGGCGGTGGCGGGGCCCGGCTGGCCGTTCTTCAGCGGTTTGGCCGGCAGCGTGCCTGGCACCACGACGGCATATTCCGGGACCTCGCCGACAAAGATCTCGCCGGTCTCGCGGTCGACGATCTTGGTCGAGGCGCCGAGGAATACGCCCATCGATAGCACCGCGCCCTTGCGCACGATCACGCCCTCGGCGACCTCGGAGCGTGCGCCGATGAAGCAATCGTCCTCGACGATCACGGGCTCGGCCTGCAGCGGCTCGAGCACGCCGCCGATGCCGACGCCGCCGGAGATGTGCACGCGCTTGCCGATCTGGGCGCAGGAGCCGACCGTCGACCAGGTGTCGATCATGGTGGCCTCATCGACATAGGCGCCGAGATTGACGAAGGAGGGCATCAGCACGACGTTCCTGGCGATAAAGGCCGAGCGGCGCACGATCGCGCCGGGCACGGCGCGGAAGCCGGCGTCGCGGAAGCGGTTCTCGCCCCAGCCCTCGAACTTCGAGGGCACCTTGTCCCACCACGACGCCTTGCCCGGGCCGCCGGCGATCTGGCCCATGTCGTTGAGGCGGAACGAGAGCAGTACCGCCTTCTTCAGCCACTGATTGACCTTCCACTTGCCGCTGGCCTCGCGCTCGGCGACGCGGGCCTCACCCTTGTCGAGCAGCTCCAGCGCGTGATCGACGGCCTCGCGGACCTCGCCCTTGGTCGAGGTCGAAATGCCTTCGCGGGCGTCGAACGCGGTGTTGACGGTGGTTTCGAGGGCGGACAGCGACATCGGGACGATCCTTGGGCGTATCGGGGATATGACGGAAATTTTGCAGGGCTTTTTCGGAATTTGAGGCCGCGGAGTCAAGGCTGACGCGGGCATGTAGCCCGGATGGAGCGCAGCGTAATCCGGGATCCCGACGGGTGGCGACAGCGGTCCCGGATTGCGCTTCGCTTCATCCGGGCTACGGCTTCAGCCGCTGCAAGAACCCGGTGAGATCGTCCGTGACATGGTCGACATAAGCGGCGTCGCGCCCCTCCAGCTCCCAGGTCTCGCGCACCACCTCTTGGCTGCCGTCGGGCACCACCAGCACGGTGGTCATGCCGAGCTCATGCGGCACCACCAAATTGCGCGCGAGGTCCTCAAACATCGCAGCCTTCGCCGGATCGACGTCGTGCCGCCTGAGGAACTTCTGGTAGGTCTCCGGCGCCGGTTTCGGCTCGAGGTCGGCGGCGATGATGTCGAACACGCCGTCGAAATGCTGGCCGATGCCGAGCCGGCCGAGCACCGCATCGACATGGTCGACCGAGCCGTTGGTCAGGATCAGCTTGCGCCCAGGCAGTTTTGCGATCGCAGCGCCCATTTCCGGATTCGGTTGCAGCGGCGAGTGGTCGATCTTGTGTACATAGGCGAGATAGTCGTCCGCCTGCACGCCGTGTTCGGTCATCATGCCGCGCATCGTGGTGCCGTAGCGCAGGTAATAGTCCTTCTGCAGCCGCCGCGCTTCCTCGGGCGAGATCTTCAGCCAGTTGCCGACGAACTCGCCGATCCGCGCATCGACCTGCTGCCACAGATTGACGTGATGCGGGTACAGCGTGTTGTCGAGGTCGAACACCCAGGTCTCGACATGGCCGAAGCCGCGGGGAGCTTTCATGTTATCTTTCCGTCGTCGTCCTGGCGAAAGCCAGGACCAATACCGCGTGATCCATCAAATGCAGCGGGGAGCCAATACTGCACAACCGTCGACCACGACCAGTCTTCGCCAAATGATTGCCTGTGGTAATGGGCTTTCGCCAGGACGACGGAGATATATGCAGCGCCGTCATCTTCATCACGGCACCGCAAAGCGCAGCGTCTTGCCGCCACTGGTCATGTCGACGGTGGTGAAGCCGAGTGCGGTGAGGCCGCGGGTGGTGCAATCGCCCTGCTCGTTGACCTCGAACTTGCTGTCGCGGGTGCAGAGCGGCACCGCACCGCCCCAGTTCAAGGGCTTGTCCTTGATGCGGATGGTGCGGTTGTCGCCATCGACCGCTTCGGCAAAGGAATAGATCTGCTTCGGCGTGCCGGTGACGTCGGGATGCAGGCATTTGCCGGGGTCGATGCGATACCAGCCGCGGCTGGTCACCACCTTGCCGTCGTCGGTCGCGACCGCCGCCATCACCTTGTACTGGGTGTCGTTGCACCAGGTCAGTCCTGACGCGGACGGTTTCTGCACGGCATCGACCATGGTGGCGAAGAAGTTCGGCGACTGCACGATGTCGCTGCCGAGCCCGCGGCTCCTGAGGAAGGCCGACAGCGCGCTCTGGGTCTTCGGCCCGTCGACGCCATCGATCGGCGCCGCGTCGTAGCCCGCGATCACCAGCAGCCGCTGGATGCCGGCGAGCCGCGCCTGCTCGTCGTCATATTCGCTGTCTTCTGCGAGATAGGCGACGAGATTGCCGTCATCGGTCTGCGTCGGCGTGATCTGGGTGAATTGCGCCGGGGTCTGGCCGGAGCGGCATTGCCGTGCGGCGGCGATCACGAAATTGTCCTGAGCGACGCACAGCGTATCGGTGCCGTTCTGCGGGATCGGCGAGGCGCCATAGACGCCGAGCGCGCGGGCGTTGAGCAGCACACGGTCGGCGGTCAGCGCGCCCTGCACCACGACCCGGCAGGTCGCCGGATCGATCCGGAACCAGCCGCGCGTCGCGGTTGCGGCCTTGTCGTCGATGCCGATCGCGGCCTCGATCACATAGCTCATGCGGTTGCAGAGCTTGAGGTCGGCATGCGCCGGCGCCGACGAGAACAGGAACGACACCAGCGCGGCCGGCAGCGCCATCGCGAGCCGCGCCGCCGGCGACCGGCGAGGTTGCCTCGCCGTGTGTCCCGCGTCTGCCATTACTTGTGGATCAGCGTGCCGGTGCCCTGGTTGGTGAAGAGCTCGAGCAGCACCGCGTGCTGGGTCTTGCCGTCGATGATCACGACGCCCTGCACGCCCTGTTCGAGCGCGTAGATGCAGGTCTCGACCTTCGGGATCATGCCGCCGGAGATCGTGCCGTCGGCGATCAGCTTGCGGGCTTCCTTGATCGACAGGTCCGGAATCAGCTTCTTGGACTTGTCGAGCACGCCGGGCACGTCGGTCAGCAGCAGCAGGCGCTTGGCCTTCAGCGCACCGGCGATCGCGCCGGCAAAGGTGTCGGCGTTGATGTTCAGCGTCTGACCGTCCTTCGACGTCGCCAGCGGCGCCAGCACCGGGATCAACTCATAGCCGATCAGCTGGTTGAGCAGCGTCAGATCGACCTTTTCGGGGTCGCCGACGAAGCCGAGATCGACCGCCTTCTCGATATGGGAGTCGGGATCGACCATGGTGCGCGTCGTCTTCGACGCCTTCACCATGTTGCCGTCCTTGCCGGAGAGGCCGACGGCCTTGCCGCCGGCTTCATTGATGTAGCCGACGATCTGCTTGTTGACCGATCCCGCCAGCACCATCTCGACGATCTCGATGGTGGCGGCGTCGGTGATGCGCAGGCCGGCGGCGAATTCCGACTGGATGCCGAGGCGCTTCAGCATGGTCGCGATCTGCGGACCGCCGCCATGCACGACCACCGGGTTGATCGCGGTCTGCTCGAGCAGCACGATGTCGCGCGCGAACGCCTTGGCGGTGTCCTCGGCGCCCATGGCATGGCCGCCGTACTTGATGACGATGGTTTCCTCGTCATATTCCTGCATGTGCGGCAGCGCCTCGGACAGGATGCGGGCCTGATCGAGCGGGCTGATGTGCTGGTCGGTCATGGGGCTGGTCTCATCGTCAGCGGAGGGACGGGCGCGGTTCTATCTGATTGCCGGGCAGGGCGCAAAGCGGGAGAGGTTGTATCCGTAGCCCGGATGAAGCCAACGGGTCGCGCGAACGCGCGCCCGATGACAGGCTTCGCAATCCGGGGTCGCCACCCGCGACGGGATTCCCGGATTTCGCTTGCGCTCCATCCGGGCTACGGATCAGCGCTTCGGCCACGCCGCCGAAACCGCCAGCACCAGCCAGCTCAGGATCAGCAGCGTTCCGCCTGATGGTGCCGCCATCGGAAACAATCCATGGCCGGCATACTGGCGCAGTACCAGGTCGCCTGCGAACAATGACGCCGCGATGACGAAGCCTGCTGCCGCCACGATTCCGAGCCTGGCATGGATGACCGCGCGGTCCGCGACCGCAATCGCCGCGATCGCGGCGGAGGCGTGGAACAGCAGCATCGAGGATGCCGCTGCCAGCCGCGTGGCGTCAGGCAAATGGGCTGCGGCTGCGGCCAGCATCACGCCGCAGGCGCCCATGATCGCGGCAAGGGCGATCAGGAGGCGGGACATGCCGTTCATCAACGCCGCTCCTCGATCAGGCGCACCATGGCGGCACGCAGCTCCGGCATGCCGTCGCCGGTGCGTGACGAGGTCACCAGCACGTCGGGAAACGCCGCAGGATGCTTGGCGAGCTTGGCGATGGTCTCAGTGGTGACGGTCTTCAGTTCGCCGGGCTTGACCTGGTCGGCCTTGGTCAGCACGACCTGGTAGCTGACCGCTGACTTGTCCAGCGTCTTCAGCACGTCGAGGTCGACGTCCTTGATGCCGTGGCGCGCGTCGATCAGCACATAGACCCGCGCCAGCGTCGCGCGTCCGAGCAGAAATTTGTGGATCAGCGCGGTCCATGACGCGACCTTGGTCTTCGGCGCCGAAGCGTAGCCGTAGCCGGGCATGTCGACCAGGCGGAAGGCTGCCTTCTCGGGCCCCTCGAAGAAGATCAATTCCTGGGTACGGCCGGGCGTGTGCGAGGTGCGCGCGAGGTTGCTGCGGCCGGTCAGCGCGTTGATGAGGCTCGACTTGCCGACGTTGGAGCGGCCGGCGAAGGCAACCTCGAGGCCGGCCATCGGCGGCAGCGTCTCGATCGAGGGCGAGGCCCAGATGAAGCGCCAGTCGCCCGCGAACAGCTTTCGCCCTCGCTCGATCAGCTCCGCATCGGGTTCGGCGGTCATGTGCGGCGGCTCGCTCTGGTTCCGTCATTGCGAGGAGCGAAGCGACGAAGCAATCCATCTCTCCTCGTGCCGAGGCATGGATTGCTTCGCTTCGCTCGCAATGACGGTGCTTCCTACGTCGGCTTCTTGGCGAACGTCGACTTCAGATTGTCGAACAGCTCCACCTTCACGCCGTTCTTGCGCATGATGAAGCTCTGCTGCAGCACCGAGAGCGTATTGTTCCAGGCCCAGTAGATCACGAGACCCGCCGGGAAGCCGGCCAGCATGAAGGTGAAGATCAGCGGCATCCAGTCGAAGATGATCTTCTGGGTCGGATCCGGCGGCGCCGGGTTGAGCTTCATCTGCACCCACATCGTGATGCCCATGATGATCGGCCAGATGCCCATCACCAGATAGGCGCCGAAATGCGGTCCGAGCAGCGCGATCGGATCGAACGGGATCAGGCCGAACAGCGTGAACAGGTTGGTCGGATCGGGCGCGGAGAGGTCCTTGATCCAGCCGAAGAACGGCGCGTGCCGCATCTCGATGGTGATGAACAGCACCTTGTAGAGCGAGAAGAACACCGGGATCTGCAAGGCGACGGGAAGACAACCGGCGATCGGGTTGATCTTCTCCTTCTTGTAGATCTCCATCATCTCCTGCTGCTGCTTCACGCGGTCGTCAGGATAGCGTTCCTTCAGCGCCTGCAGCTGCGGCTGCACCGACTTCATCTTCGCCATCGAGGCGTAGGACTTGTTGGCGAGCGGGAAGAACAACAGCTTCACGATCACGGTCACCAAGAGGATCGCGATGCCGAAATTGCCGACCAGGCGATAGAACCAGTCGAGCGCCAGGAACATCGGTTTGGTGATGAAGTAGAAGTGGCCCCAGTCGATCAAGAGATCGAAATGGTTGAGGCCGAGCTGCTTGTTGTAGCCGCCGAAGCCGACCAGCGGGAAGTTGAGGCCGACGGTTGCGGCCTCCTTGGCGCCGGCGAACAGCCGCGCATTGGCGACGCCGGTGCCGCCGATCGGAATGGTCTGCGCGCCGAGCATGTAGTCGGCCTGGTAGCGCTTATCACCGGTGGTGAAGCGGGCGCTGTCCAGCGTCGCATTGGTTTCCGGCAGCAGCGCGGTGGCCCAGTATTTGTCGGTGATGCCGAGCCAGCCGTCGGTGACCTTCGAGAATACGATGCCGCGCGAATTTCCGCCGGTCGGGGTCTTGGCTTCGTCGAGGTTCTTGTAGGTGTATTCCTGCAGGCCCTGCTCGCCGAGATAACCGATCGGGCCTTCGTGCAGGATCGCGTAGCCCGAGACCGGCGGCTTGCCGCCGCGCGAGATCAGGCCGAATGGGTACAGCGTCACCGGCGCGCTGCCTTGGTTGACGACCTCATCCTTGATGCTGAAGAGGTAGCGATCGTCGATCGAGATGGTGCGGCGGAAGGTCAGGCCCTGGCCGTTCTCGTATTTCAGAACCACCGGCGTGCTCGGCGACAGGCTGTTCGATCCCTCCTGCTGCCAGACCGTTTCGGCATCCGGCGTCTTCACCGACGAGCCGTTGGCGGTCAGCCACAGGAACTCGGCATAATAAGGTTCGGCCGTGCCGGACGGCGACAGCAGCACGACGGCCGGCGAGTTGGGGTCGACGGTCTCGCGGAACTGGACGAGTGCCAGATCATCGATCCGCGCGCCCTTCAGCGCGATGCTGCCGATGACACGCGGGGTCTCGATCTTGATGCGCGGGCCGGCTGCGAGCACGGTCTCGCGGCTCGCCACCGGAGCGTCAGCAGCAGGCGTGCCCGGTGCCGGGGAGGGCGTCGCTGCGCTTCCCGGAGCAGCGCCGGGGGCGGCACCCGGGGTCGGCTGCGGCGATGGCTTCAGCAATTCGGCCTGCTTCTGCGCCTCGCGCTGCTTCTCCATCTGCGGCACGTTGTAGAAGTATTGCCAGGCGATCAGGACGAGGCCGGACAGAATGACGGCAAGGATCGTGTTGCGGTTGTCGGACATCTCTTAGGGTCTCGTCATTCCATTCGGATTGGGCGCACTTTTGTTACCCGCCTTATTGGTAGCCGTTTGGGGCGCAGGCCGGTCGAGGCGGCGCAGCGCCGACCGCAGGTCGTCAATCATGGTCGCAAAGTCGCGGGTCAGCGCGTCACGGCGGCCGACTAGCACATAATCATGGTGCGGCCGCATGAATACGGCATCGACCCGTCTCATCACTTCGCGAAGCCGGCGGCGGATGCGGTTGCGCTCGGTCGCGGTGCCATTCTTCTTGGTGACGGTATAGCCGACGCGGATCGGGCCCTGATCGTCACGGCGGCGGCCCTGCAGCACAAAAGCTGCGGTATTCGCCCGTGCGCCATTGGCAACGGCGAGGAAATCCGCCCGCTGCCTCAGCCGATCCATAATGGGTATCTCCGGAGAGGAGACGTCCTGGCTCAGGCGCTCAGGCGCTTGCGGCCGCGCGCACGACGCGCAGCGAGGACCTTGCGGCCGCCGGCCGTGGCGAGACGGGCGCGGAAGCCGTGACGGCGCTTGCGCACCAGTTTGCTGGGTTGATAAGTCCGCTTCACGGGTAATTCTCCGCTGACCGGGCAATTTGCCGTTGTATTGAGATGGAGTCCGGTGATGCTGGCGGGCTCGAACGAGCCGTTGTACGGCCCCAAAGAGCCGCCCCCGGTCAAGAACCGGGCCATCGCGGACAGTTGGCGCGGCTTATAAGGGAGCGCCCAGTTTTCGTCAATGTCGCAGGGCGTCGCAAAAAGGCTTCTTCGAAACGACGCAATCGCGGCGAATATATCTGATTTCGCGGGGTATTTGTCGTTAACGGGACGCTTTTGGGCGTTCGGGGAACCGGCGACATTAGCGATCCGTAATTTGACCGGCTTGGGGGCCGGGCCGCATCTTCCGACCCCTAAGCCAAACAAGGCCTTATCTTGTGGCTCTAACTGACGATCAGGCGACCGTGCAGATGCCGCGGTCCAAGCCGTCCCTCCGGCTCGGGCTGTCGGGCAAGCTGTTGCTGCTGACGATCCCCCTGGTGATGATCGCCGGGCTCCTGATCTACGTGCCGGCGATCGCCAACTTCCGGATGAACCGGCTCAATGACCGCCTGGCCGCCGCCAACACCGCAGCGCTGGTGCTGGACGCCGCCCCCTCCGGCCTGGTGCCGGATTCCCTGGCGCGGCAGATCCTGACCAGCATCGGTGCCCGCGCGGTCGCCATCAAGCTCGGCCAGCAGCGCCGCCTGCTCGCCAGCGCCGATTTGCCGGCCTCGATCGACCATGACGTCGACATGCGGGCCATGACGGTGTGGTCGGCGATCGTCGATGCCTTCGAGATCATGCTGGAGCACGGCGACCAGACCATCCGTGTGGTCGGCCCGGCGCCGGGCCAGGCTCAGTTCATCGAGGTGGTGATCGACGAGAAGCCGCTCCGGCAGGCGATGTACCGGTTCTCGCGCAACGTGCTGGTCGTCGCGCTGTTGATTGCCGGCCTGACCGCCGGCCTGGTCTATCTGGCGCTGCATTATCTGTTCGTGCGGCCGATGCGGCGGCTGACTGCGAGCCTGATCGGCTTCCACGAGAATCCGGAGAGTTCGGCGCGAATCATCGTGCCGAGCCAGCGCGGCGATGAGATCGGCGTTGCCGAGCGTGAGCTGTCGGACATGCAGCGTGACTTGGTCTCGATGCTGCATCAGAAGAGCCGGCTCGCTGCGCTAGGCCTCGCCGTCTCCAAGATCAACCACGATCTGCGCAATCTCTTGGCGTCCTCGCAATTGCTGTCGGACCAGCTCGCCAGCGTGCCCGACCCGCGGGTGCAGCGCTTCGCGCCGAAATTGTTGCGCTCGCTGGAGCGCGCCATCGCGTTCTGCCAGTCGACATTGTCTTATGGCCGCGCGCAGGAGGCGGCACCCGACCGGCGTGTCATCATGGTCGAGCCCGCCGTTGCCGAGGTGCGGGAATCGGCCGGGCTTGCGACCGATGTCTCGATCACCTGGATCAGCGCGATCGAGCGCGGGCTGACCATCGACGCCGATCCGGACCAGCTATTCCGCGTGCTGCTCAATCTGGTACGCAACGCGGCGCAGGCGCTGGAGAGCCGGCCGGCCGACGATGGCGGGGCCCAGCAGATCCGCATCACCGGCCGCCGCGAGGGGACGGTTGCGATCATCGAGGTCTCCGATACCGGCCCCGGCGTACCGGCCAAAGCGCGCGAGCATCTATTCGAGGCGTTCCAGACTTCCGGCCGCCCCGGCGGCAGTGGGCTTGGCCTTGCGATCGCCGCCGAACTGATCCGCGCCCATGGCGGTCATATCCATCTGGTCGAGGGCACCATCGGCGCCACCTTCCGGATCTCGATCCCGGATCGCCCGGTGGAACTGCTGTCTGTCCGCAGCGAGCGGGCGCGGGCGTAAGGCCGCTCCGGCATCTCCGAGGCGGCTGAGCGTGCCGAAATTGGCGCTTCCAGAGCCTTGCCAATCGGACCGGGAGCCTGTAGCTAGAGCGCTCTTTCGCGACGTTCCGGGGCTCCCGGAGCCATCCGGGCCCAGGCCCAACCGCGAAAATGCGCCCGTAGCTCAGCTGGATAGAGCATCAGACTACGAATCTGAGGGTCGGACGTTCGAATCGTTCCGGGCGCGCCATTCGTCTTTGTTTTCATTGGATTTTTTGCGATCGCACCGGGGCGAAATTGCCTGCTGCGCTGCGGTCTGCGTTGCCGGATGGCCGCGGCCTTCAACTATTTGTGCGACGCGGCATCAGCTTTATTGCAATGCAACAAAAGAGGCCTACCTGTGCTTCTCGATTCCATTGAGGAGCCTGCAAGTGACCAAGATTTCCCTCTCCATCATCGCCGCCACCCTCGCGATCGCGAGTGCATCGGCCGCGGAGCTTCCAACCTTCGAAGCGGCGGGCCTGCCGATCTCGCCGGTGCAGGCCGGCGTGCTTGGCGCCGCCAATGCCCATGAGCAGGCGCCGGCCGCCGCGATGGCGGCGTCGCCGCATCAGCTCAACGTCCTGACGCCGCGAAACAAGATCACGACCGCGCGGGCTTCGGTCCGCACCGATCGTTCGCTGCACTGAGTGGCACAGCCGTCGTTCACGAAGGCCCGCGACGACGTCGCGGGCCTTTTATGTGCGCCCATGCAAGGTCTGCCTCCTGCTTGCCGATCCCTGCCGTTGCGCTCGGTGAATGGTTGGTCCCGCATAGGCAACCGGCCCCGAGACAATCAGCGCTGAAGGCGAGGGCCGTCCCGTAAAAGCCCCGCTTGCGCCGGCCGGAACGTTGAGAAAAAATAAGGCATTTCACCTTATAGGAAGCGGGAATGTTTTTATTCCTTTTGTGCTTCCTGTTGAACCGGCGAGTTCATTTTCATGTCGGACGAGATCGCCCACGCCGTTTTGTACGCGGCGATATTTCTGGGAGTCGTCTACACCAGCCGTATCCTGGAGAAGCGATGGCCCATTGCGGAGGTGTCCCGCGGCGAATTTCGCGATGATTGGCTCGCGGTGATCGTAAGTATCGGATTGGAGCATCTGCTCGCTCCGGTCGCAGCGATCAGCGCGGGTGCGATTGCGACCTATGCCGGGGTCGGTTGGATCAAGTTACCGACCGAAGGTTACTGGTGGTATGTCTCGCTCGCGATCGTGGTGGTCGCGCTCGATCTCTACAAATACACCTTCCATCGCCTGCAGCACGCAGTCCCGTTTCTTTGGGCGATGCACTCGTTCCATCACAGCGCGAACGGCATCACGTTCATTACCGGCGGTCGGCATTTTTGGCTCGAGAGAGTGCTCTCCGACGCATTCCTTCCAATCATGGCGATTCTGTTTCGTATCCCGCCGGACATGGCGGTCACCGTGGGATTCATCTTCTTCATTCCCGATGCGTGTGCGCATCTCAACGTCCGCATCCCGCTCGGCCGGTTCGTGACCTGGGTCAACAACCCGCAATGGCATCGGATCCATCACTCGGTCCATATCGAGCATCGTGACAAGAACTTCGCCGCTTTCTTTCCGCTCCTCGACATTCTGTTCGGTACGGCCTGGATACCGAAGCCGGACGAGTATCCCGCAACGGGTCTCGTGCCTGCCGAGCGAGTGGACATCATCAACAGCGTGATCTGGCCGATCCGGCATCTCCGGAATGTTCGGCAACGGGAGTCTCGGAATGAATTGGGTTAAAGGTCTGCTGGTGCTGTTCGTCCTGTTGCTGGGCTACGCCGACCTTGAGTCGACGAATGTGATCCTGAGCCTCGGGCTGGGCGAGCTGAACCCGTTCATGCATCTGGCCCAGACCTGGTTCGGCGTGTGGTGGCTGGTGCCCAAGCTGGGTCTGACCTTCATCGTCACCTGGCTGCTTTGGCGCAGCAACAACGTCTACAACATCGCCCTCGTCGCCATGTTCTGCTCGACGCCCGTGCTGAACAACCTCGCCATCATCGCTGGCGCGAACTGACCGAGCCAACTTGATCAGTTAGCCGTGTCGGCAGGCTCGGCCGGATTGACGTCCGGCCGCTGATGGCCTTTCACTTGCCCATCCGCAGGCCCTTGGTGGTGAAGCGCTGAGCCCGGCCGCCGTCGCGCAGCGGGCGCCGCGTGCCGGCGGCCTTGCCGGTGCCGGGCGGCTGGTGTGCGGGCACCAGCTGATCGGGGCGCGAGCCGATCAGATCGGCGCGCCCCATCTGCTTCAGCGCCTCGCGCAGCAGCGGCCAGTTGTCCGGGTCGTGATAGCGCAGGAACGCCTTGTGCAGCCGGCGTTGCCGCAGCCCCTTGATCGCCTCGACCTTGTCGGTCGCCCCGCGGCGCACGCCGCGCAGCGGATTGACGCCGGTGTGATACATCGCGGTGGCGGTCGCCATCGGCGAGGGCAGGAAGGTCTGCACCTGATCGGCGCGGTAGCGGTTCTTCTTGAGCCAGAGCGCGAGGTTCATCATGTCCTCGTCGGTCGTGCCCGGATGCGCGGCGATGAAATACGGGATCAGATAGTATTTCTTGCCGGCCTGCTCGGCCGCGGCATCGAACATCTTCTTGAAGCGATTGTAGGCGCCGATGCCCGGCTTCATCATCTTGTCGAGCGGGCCGCGCTCGGTGTGCTCGGGTGCGATCTTCAGGTAGCCGCCGACGTGATGGGTGACGAGCTCCTTGATGTATTCGGGGCTCTCCACCGCGAGGTCGTAACGCACGCCGGACGCCACCATCACCCGCTTGACGCCCTTCACCTCGCGCACCTTGCGATAAAGCCGGATCAGGTCGTCATGCGAGGTGTTGAGGTTCGGACAGATCTCGGGGAAGACGCAGGACGGCCGCCGGCATGCCGCTTCGATCTTCGGATCCTTGCACGCCATCCGGTACATGTTGGCGGTCGGCCCGCCGATGTCGGAGATCACGCCGGTGAATCCCGGCGTCTTGTCGCGGATGCGCTCGATCTCGCGCAGGATCGAGCCTTCGGAGCGGTTCTGGATGATGCGGCCTTCGTGCTCGGTAATCGAGCAGAAGGTGCAGCCGCCGAAGCAGCCGCGCATGATCGTCACCGAGAACCGGATCATCTCCCAGGCCGGGATCTTGGCGTCGTTGTAGGAGGGATGCGGCGCCCGCGCGTAGGGCAGGTCGTAGACGGCGTCCATCTCGGCCGTCGACAGCGGGATCGGCGGCGGATTGAGCCACAGATCGCGGTCGCCGTGACGCTGCACCAGCGGCCGCGCATTGCCGGGATTGCTCTCCCGATGCAGCACGCGCGAGGCACGGGCATAGGCGTCGCGGTCCTGCTCGACCTGCTCGCAGGCCGGCAGGCGGATCACGACGTTGCCCGGCTGGCGCGCTGCGCCCTCGTCGGCGGAGTCGAGATCGTCGGCATGCAGCTCGGCGTAATCCTCGGGCACGCGGCGGAACAGTGCGACGCCCCTGATTGAGTCGAGATCGCGCGGGGCTTCGCCATTGGCGAGTCGGTGCGCCACCTCGACGACGGCACGTTCGGCGTTGCCGTAGAGCAGCAGATCGGCCTTGGCGTCCGCCAGCACCGAGCGGCGCACCTTGTCGGACCAATAGTCGTAATGCGCGATGCGGCGCAGCGACGCCTCGATGCCGCCGAGCACGATCGGCACGTCCCTGAACGCTTCGCGGCAGCGCTGCGCATAGACGATGGTGCAGCGGTCCGGCCGGCGGCCGCCTTCGCCATTCGGCGTATAGGCGTCATCATGGCGCAGCCGTCGGTCCGCCGTGTAGCGGTTGACCATCGAATCCATGTTGCCGCCGGTGACGCCGAAGAACACGCGCGGCTTTCCCAGCGCCTTGAACGGTTCGGCCGATTGCCAGTCGGACTGCGCGATAATGCCGACCCTGAAGCCCTGGGCCTCCAGCAACCGGCCGATGATCGCCATGCCGAAGCTCGGATGGTCGACATAGGCATCGCCCGTCACCAGCACGATATCGCATTGGTCCCAGCCGAGCGCGGCCATCTCGGCGCGGTTCATCGGCAGGAATGGCGCGGGCTGGTCGGGCCGCGCCTGGTGGCGCGGCCATGACGTCAGGGACGGTTCGGCGGTGGCAAGGCTGTTCATGGCAAGGCTGTTCATGGCGACCACGCATAAGACTCCGGCGTCGTGAATTCAACCAATCAGCGTGCGGCCTGACCCGGCCGCGTGTTGCGCGTCCCGAACCGGTCCGGATCTGTCCGGGGTGACGGGAATAGCGGCGAGCAGATCATACCGATATCTCAATGGCATGAAAGGTGAATGCCGGCTATCTCCCTGACCCGTTCCGCCAGCCAATCGTGGCGCAGTTGCGGCGATGCCGTGGGCCGCATCCGGACCGGGGACATGGGTAACAGGGTTCGAGGACATGGTAACACGTCGACGGCATGGAATGGCTCGGGCGGCCGCTCCGCGAGCGGGTGCAGTGAGCATGCAATCTCGGTCGCATCGGTAGAACCTGCTCGGCATGTCCGGCGACAAACAGCGGTGATCGCCATCGATGCGATCTGGGAGAGTGAATGATGTCGGACAGATCGATCCTCGCCTGCGTGGTCTGCACGGCCGTGATACTCGGTGCGCTCGGCGCATCCGTGCACGCGCAGACGCCGTCGAGTTGCAAGGAGCCGAAGACCGGCACCGATCGCGTCCCGATATTCTCGCCGCCGCTCGCCAATGTGGTGACGGGGAGTGGGCGGCTGCAATTCTACTCGGCACCGAATCTGCACTGCCCGATCGAAGGCGTGTTCGTCATTCCGAACGACGAGCTTGTCGCCTATGCGCAAACCAATGATGGCTGGTCGTCGGTGATGTACCTCAATCCACGCGGCGGCGACGACGTCTCGGGCTGGGTGAGGTCGGCGAGATTGAAAGCGACGGGAACCGTCGGTCCGAAGCAGTAGCGCGCGAACCGGGATCGCCGCGGATGGTCGCCTGCGCCAACGCAGGCTTGCGCGATTTCGAAAATGAATCGCGCCGGATCGCGCGGTCATGCGGATGTCACGGACTGGCAGCCGCTCGCGCGTTAACCTCCACAAGTTGAATTTCTTGACGGCTCGCGCTTGAAGTTGGAGGCTTGCCGCAGGACGAGCGCCTGATGGCGCTATCGGGATTTAGACTCCCGGCTTGCTTGAATGACAGTGATGACCGCCCGGGGCGCACCACATGGTGAGCCATGAGGAACAAGGTCATTGGCTTTTGAAGATCATTGATACTGGCGTCCGGCGACGCCGCTGCGATTGGACAAAGATTAAGTGGCCGACCATGCTGAACCCGGCGTCGCACACTGCTTTCCAGGCCAGCCACCCGCGTGACGCGCGCGCGCGTCCGCCAATCCAGGTGGGCTAGATGCAGGCATCCGAGCAGCAAGCGCCGGTTGATGCGCCGCCACCGCGCAAGGGGGCGGTCCGGCCGATGACCGCTGCGGATTTACCCGCGGTCGCCCGACTTTTCATGAAGATTTACAGAGGCTCAGATCGTCCGGCGGATTTGGACCTTCAGAACTATCTGAAGGTGATTACCCTGGAGGCTCCATCCTACAGCGAAGCCGCGGGCGCGCAGGTCTACGAGCAGCAGGATGGGCGCATCCCGAGCGCGATGCTCGCGGTGCCGATGCGTTTCATCGCCTGCGGCACTGTCGTGCCTGGCCGGTTGGTCTGTACACTGATGACTGACAAGGAGGCCGCCGGTGCGGCGCAGCTCGTTCTGACCTTGCGGCCGAGGCGTCCCGACATTCAATTCAGCGACACGGCGTCGCCCACCACCTTTAATCACTGGCGGGCAATTGGTGCAAAGCCGATCCCCGTCCACAATCTGGAATGGACGCGCAGCTTTCGTCCTTTAGGTGCGCTGGCCGGCCGACTTGAAGACCGGTTCTTCCGCGGCAGGAGCCTTGGTCTTGCGACGTTCGCGCGACCCATCGACACGTTGCTACTGCGCCGCTTCAGCGAAAAGAACGCAGCGGAGCCCGGCGGGGCCAAGGTCACGGACATGTCCGTCAAGGCCTTTCTTGAGCAGGCGCCGGGCCTCATCGCCCACTATGCTGTTCGACCTCTGTGGTCGGAAGAGGAGCTCGGCTGGCTCGTGTCGCTCGCGGCGCAGAACACGACACGCGGCACGTTGACGATTCGCTCGGTCGAAGATCGCGTGGGCAAATTGATTGGTTGTTTCGTCTACTACGCGGTACCGGGGCGGACAGCGCAAGTTCTCAATGTGCTGTCGGAGCGCGGCCAGGAGATCGTAGTGCTGAATGCGATGTTCCATCATCTCGAAAGCTCCGGCCACGTCGAAGCCCGCGGTCGCGCGCACCCCGCTTTGATGGCGGGACTGTCGCTGCAACGCTGGCTCGTCTTCCGGCACAAGGCCTTCGCAGTGGTGCTTACACGACTGCCCGACGCAAACGATGCCGTTGCGCGTGGCGACATCTTCGTTGGTGGCCTCGCCAGCGAAGACTGGAGCCGGTTGATGTCCGATTTCCACTGAGGCGGGTGCAGAGATGTCGGTATCGGTTATCCTCAAGGCGCTCAACGAGGAGGCGCGGATCGGTCCGGCGATCGAGAGCGTGCTGGCTGCGCTCGAGGGGATCGGCGGCGAAGTCATCGTGGCCGACGGCGGTTCGCGCGATCAGACGCTCGCCGTCGCCGGCAGATACCCCGTTCGCGTCGTGCAGCTCGAACCTGAGATTGCGCCGAGCTGCGGCATAGGTGCGCAACTCGGCTTCCAGTACAGCCGCGAGCCATTCATCTGCCTGATGGACGGCGACATGCTGCTCGATTCCGGCTTCCTACGCGAAGCGCTCGCCTGGCTCGCCGACAATCCGGATGCCGCCGGCGTGACGGGTCATGTCGTGGAGATGAACGACACCAGCCTTGAATATGTCCGGCGCGGCCGCAGGATCTCGCCCGAGAACCGGATCGGGGACATCGATCGCATGAATGGCGGCGGCCTCTATCGGCGGGCGGCCATCGAGCAGGTCGGCTATTTGTCGGACCGCAATCTGCACGGCTATGAGGAGTTCGACCTCGGCGTGCGGCTGCGCGCGCGCGGCTGGACGCTGCACCGCCTCGACCGCAGCTTCGTCCGGCATTTCGGGCACGCGATCAACGCCTATGCGCTGCTGGTGCGACGCTGGAAGTCGGGTTATCTGCGCGGCATCGGGGAACTGCTGCGAGCGGCGTTCGGCAAGCCGCAGTGGAAGCAACTGGTTCAGGAATTGCCCGAACTGAAGCTCTGGGGCGCAGTTTATCTCTGGCTCGCCGTGATGGTGGCGCTGCCGTTCCTGATCTCACCGCCCGGATTGGGGCTTGCGATCGATGTGGCCGTGATTGCCGGCGTCGTCGGATTGATGAGCCTGCGCCAGCGCAGCCTGACGCTCGGCTTCTACGCGGTCGTCGCGTGGTTGTTCCACGCCGCGGCGTTACCGCTCGGCTTCTTCCACGGCCGCAAGGCTCCGGCGGACTGGATTGACAGCCGGGTCGTCCAGGATAGTCGCTGAGTGCGCAGCAATGCTGCCGGATCCGTCTGCGTCCAGGCGGCTCCGACGCGCGAGCCGCAGCAGAACCAGCCACGCCGAGACCACGAGAGATGCTTCGATCACGTAAAGCGCGACGAAGGTGCCGATCGGAGCGGCGAACCACGTCGCAACGGCGATGAGGCCGCTGCCCGCCAGATTGGTGCTGTTCATGATCAAGGCGCGCGTGCCCTGCCGTCCTGAAGCGCCCAGCAAGTCCATCGCGACCGCCCAGGCGCCGATCAGGACAACCGTGCCGGACAGGCAGCGCACGAAGAACGGAAGATCGTGATACGCGCGGCCGAACAGAAGCGGCAACTCCGGCGCCAGCACGAACAGGATGAGGAATGTCGCAACGCCAAGGCCGAGCGCCGCGATCAAGGCGCGTTTCGCCGCCGGCAGCGCCAGGTGCAGGCCGTCGCGGCTGGCGCGCGCAAAGCGCGGATAGACCAGGCGGTTGAAAGCGTCGATCGAGAGATAGCTGCTGTCCATGATGCGCCGGGCGACGCCATAGCTGCCGACGGTCTCGATCGGCGTGAACAGGCCGATCACGAACAGGTCGACGTTGGAGCGGATCGCCCGAACCACGAACTGGGAGCTGAACAGGGCGCCGGAGCGCAATTCTTCGCGTATGATCTTGAACCGCGGCCGGCCGAGCGGCCGCAGCCACATCAGTCCGACCAGCGCATAGAGCAGGTGCCCGCAGAATTGCCACACGGCCCATTCCGCCAGGCTCGATGCGTGGAACCCGATGCAGGCAAGCGCGGCCGTGGCAGTGCGCGCGATCGCAAATCCGACCACCGAGCGATTTGCCGAGCGAACCTGGCCGAGGCCAAGAAACACGGTCTCGACGAGAAGAATCACGCGGACCAGCACGACGTTAGCGAGGAACAGCAGGGCGATGCTCGAGACGGCGATCGACGGGCCGGAGCCCATGCGCGTCCAGGCCGCCATCGCCGCGACGCCGCCGAGCACGAGCACTGCGCCGGTTGTTCCAATCAGGAGAAAGTTGTGGCCGAGCAGGTCCGGATAGCTCGCGGGCTCGCGCGCAACCCTGCGCAGCAGGCAGTCGGAGGCGCCGAGGCCGCAGATCTGCGCGGCAATCGCGGTCACCGCCGTGATCTGCACGAACAGGCCGAACTCCGCCGGTCCGAGCGCGCGCGCCAGGATCGCAAACGTCACGAGCTGTGCAAGGCTCGCCGCCGCCAGCGATCCGCTCGACAGCAGATAGCTGACGATCATCGGCGTGGCGGTCGAGAATGTCCGGCTAACGGCATTGATGTGCAGCAATGATCCACGGCCTCTGTTGGCGGTCGATCCCCACGATGCACTCTATCAGGCTCGCATACGCGGCGTATCGCGCGCGGCACGCTGTTCGCGAATTGACGTTAACGTCGGCGCGACGGTGCAATCGGCCGTCGTCATCGGCACGCTGATGATGCATCCTTTGTTCGTGAATGCGGTGACGTCCGCAGTGCATCGATGTCTGAAGCGCTTCGACTCCGAGCGCAGATGATTGAATGGTCGTTGCATGGACATGACGTCGACCGACGTGTTGCCGGCGTCATTTCTCGCACGCGCCGCTGGCATAAATCATACGGTCGCCGATTCAATTAAAGGTTGATATTGCCTCACCCATAAGTTCGACGTTCGGCATCAGCTTTTATGGATCTATAATCATGCATGTATTTATCTGCAGAATCGATAGTAAGGTTAACGCTAACACCTAACTCTAAAAACTACTCAAGGTTGTCTGCTCTTTCGAGAGGAGGATAGTGGCCCCAGCCGAGCGAAATCACTGCTTGGGACAGGACATGGAGGTCGTCATGAACGACTTGGCCCCGATCGCCGCTCTGAACGCCAAGGGACTCATCGGCGTGCCGGTGTCGCGTCGCGACACGATCGACGGACCCGGCTCCGCACCGATCGCGCCGAACAACGACAGCATGGCTTCGGATGCCGACGTCCCGTCCAGCAGCAACTAGGCCGAACTTATCCGGCCAGCATGCCCTCCCAGGGAAGTCGACTGACATGTACACAGCAACCGACAATTCAAGGTCACGGCGAAGCGACGCCGCCTATGTCACCGTGAGCGGAGCGGCATCTGCGCCTGCGGCCCTGATCAGCCCGATACAGATCGCGGTCTGGCTGCTGCAAGGCTGGCGGTGGATTCTGGTTGCCGCGCTCGTCGGCGCGATCGCCGCTGTCGGCGCGACGCAACTCGTGACGCCCCGCTTCACCGCGATCACCGATCTCACGATCTCGCCGTCCAACCTGGTGGTGACCCCGAACGATCTCTACGTGACGAACATCCAGAGCGACAGCCAGATCCTGGATGTCGAGAGCAAGATGCGGACGATTACGTCAGGCAACGTCCTGCGCCGCGTCATCGACAAGCTCGGTCTCAGGAACGATCCGGAATTCTCCGACAAGTGGCGCCTGTTCGATCTCAGCTGGCTGTTCGATCGCCGGGCGCCAGACGCCGCCGAACGCAACGATCTGATGGCGGCGCTGGCCAAGCGCATCAACGTGACGCGACAGGAGCGCTCCTATGTCGTGACGATGTCGGTCTGGGCCAGTGAGCCGGCGATGTCGGCGCGGCTTGCAAATTCAATTGCCCAGACGTTCCGCGAGGAGGTCGTTCGCGCCGACGCGGAGCGCGCCGGACGCGCGGCGCAAGGGCTGACGGCAAGGCTGGGCGAGCTCAAGGCCGCGGCGACTGAGGCGGAAGACCGCACCGAGGCGTTCCGCCGTGCCAATGGCTTGCAGCAGGGGCCGTCCGGGCAGCCGCTGAGCTCGGAAGCGATGGAGCGCATGAACGGCAAGCTGACCGATGCCAAGGCGCGCCTCGCCGAGGCGGAGGCCCGCTACAACGAGCTGTCGCGCGCCGTGTCGCTCTATGGCGTGCAAGCCGGCGCGGTCCAGTCCCAGACCCTGTCGGGATTGCTGGCCGACGAGGCGGCGCTGCGCCGGCAGATCGCGACCCTCACGCAGACACTGGGTCCGCGCCATCCGGCGATGCTGAACGCGGTGGCCGAATCGGATGCCCTCACGAAGGCGATCAAGTCCGAGACCGAGCGGCTGCGCCGTGCCGCGCGTTTCGAGGTCGATCAGGCCAAGGTGGCACTCGACACGCTGAACGAGGAAACGCGTACCCTGCGCGGCAATGTGTCGATCGATGACCAGGCCCAGGTCAAGCTGCGCGAGCTCGAGCGCGAGGCAAGCGCCAAGACCGCACTCTACCAGACCTTCCTGACGCGCTCCGGCGAGGCCGCCGAGCGCCAGCAGATCGACGCCACCGACGTACGCGTGATCTCGCCGGCCGTCGCACCGTTCCGCCCGACCTGGCCGCCGCGTCCGATCATCGCCGCCGCTGCCGGAGCGGCGCTGGGCCTGCTGCTGTGCGCGGCCGCGCTCGCCGGCTTCGGCTATCTCGGTGCGCTTCGTCTCGCCAGGAGCAGGGCGACATGATGCGATCGGGCGAGACGCGCGAGGGCGGAACGATCTGCGTGCTCGGGCCGCCGCTGTTCGTGGCAACGCTGCTGTTCTATCTGATCACGCTGACGCCGTTCATCGACCTGTCCGCGGCCGATGCAGGCGATCCCGCCGCCGACAGGTCGAGCACGATCAACCAGATCGTCTTTCTCGGCCTGACCGCAAGCCTTTGGCTGATCGCCATCAGCTCGCCGGCGCGTCATCTCGCGGTGCGTCCGCGCGGCCTCCTGATCGCGACGCTGCTGTGGTTCGCGTTCGTCTCGGCGATGTCGGCGCATCCCGACCTCGCGGTGAAGCGCGTCGTACTGGCGACGCTCACGATCGTCAATGCCGGCATCTTCCTGCTGCTGCCGCGATCGGAGCGGCAGTTCGCCGGCATGCTGTCGATGTGCTGCATCGGCACGCTGGCGCTGGCCTATATCGGCGTCGCGTTGTGGCCGCAGCTAGCGATCCACCAGGCGAGCGAGGTGCGCGAGCCGATGAATGCCGGGATGTGGCGGGGTCATTTCGCACACAAGAACGTCGCGGCGGCGGCGATGGTGATCATCAGCTTCGCCGGGCTCTATCTCTACGGCACCGGCCGGCGCATCGTCGGCGCGGCGATCACGCTGCTTGCGGTCTTGTTCCTCAGTCACACCGGCGGCAAGTCGTCGACCGCGGCGCTGCCCGGCATCCTCGTGATCGCTTGGATCTTCGAGCGCTGGCGGGCGATCCGGATTCCGATGGTGTTTCTCGGGATCGCGGCCTTCAACGTCATCACGATCGGCTGCTCGATCTCGCCTGAGATGCGCGAGCTGGTCGCAAGCCTCGGGATCGATCCGACCTTCACCCACCGCATCGACATCTGGCGGCTTGGCGCCTCCGCGGTCGCGCAAGCGCCGCTCACCGGCTATGGCTTCCAGCTGTTCTGGCAGACCGACGAGATGGTCTACAAGGCCGGCGGCGGCGCCAGCTGGGCGGTCGCTGCCTTCAACGCGCACAACGCCTATCTCGATGCCGCGATCACGACCGGCATTCCCGGCCTGATCCTCACGGTCGCTTTGCTGGTCTGGCTGCCGCTCCGCGACGTGTCGCGCGCGGAGGCGCACGGCAACGATCCCGCGCTGACCCGTCTGTTCACCCGGATCTGGCTCTACGGCGTGTTCACCGCCTGCGTCGAAAGCATGTTCTTCCAATCCGGCAGTCTTGCCTGGTTCATGGTGATCGTCTCGATCTTCGGCCTTCGCCTGCAGGCGAGCGCTCATGAGATTCGCGAGCAGGACGCCGTGATGCATGTCGGGGAGACCGCCCATGCATAGTCCCGCCGTCGCACCCTGCGCGCCGGAGGCTGCATCCCGCCGGCCAGGGACGATCGACCGGCTCGCCGGACGTCTGACCAACGGCTTGATCCGGGCAACGCCGTGGCAGGTCATCCAGGTCCCGACGCGCAAGCCGATCGTCTCCTTCACGTTCGACGACGTGCCGGATTCCGCGCTCCGCGTCGGTGCTGCGGTCCTGGAGGCGCGCGGCGTACGCGGCACCTTCTACATCTCCGGCGGCCTCCAGGGGCGCGTCGAGCCGGACCGCACCCTGATCGATGCGGCCGGTTGCAGGGAGCTCACCGCGCGCGGTCACGAGATCGGCTGCCATACCTACGGCCATCGGGACATCAGGCACGTCGATCGCGCTGAGTTCGTCGCGGACCTCGCGGACAACGCACGCTATCTCGACACGGTCGACCCGCGCCCGGGTCGGCGCAATTTCGCCTATCCCTACAACAGCGGCTGCCTCGGCAAGCGGCCGATCCTGGCGCATGCATACCGGAGCTGCCGCGCCGGCGGCGAAGCGATCAACCGCGGGCCGACCGACCCGACCTTTCTGAAGGCCGTCGAGATCCGCCAGCCCGAGACGCATGTGGCGGGATTGACGCACTGGATCGACGCGCTGGTCGCCAAACCGGGCTGGCTGATCTTCTTCACGCACGACATTGCGCCGATGCCGACGCCCTATGGCTGTACGCCGGCGGGCTTCGAACGGCTGGTCGCGCATGCGATCGAGCGCGGCTGCTGCGTGCTCACCGTCGATGCTGCGCTCAACCGCATGGGACTCCGGGAGGATGGGCGATGACGACCGAGCGGCGGCTGCTGGCGATCAACAATTACTTCTATCGGCGCGGCGGCGCCGAGAGCGTATTCCTCGACCAGATCGACCTGTTCGCCGCGGCCGGCTGGGATGTCGTGCCCTTTGCGATGGAGCATCCCGACAATCTGCCGAGCCCGTGGTCCGACTATTTCGTCTCCGAGATCGAGTATGGCCGGATCAACGGACCGCTCACCAAAGCCAGGCAGGCGGCCAAGATCATCTTCTCGCTGGAGGCGCGCCGCAAGATCCGCGCCCTGATCGGCCGCGTGCGGCCGTCGGTGGCGCACGCCCACAATGTGTACCATCACATTTCACCCTCGATCTTCGACGTGCTCAAGGCCGAGGGCGTGCCTGTCGTGATGACGGCACACGACCTGAAGCTCGCCTGTCCCGCCTACAAGATGCTGAGCCAGGGCGAAGTCTGCGAGCGTTGCCGCGGCGGACGGATCCATAACCTGCTGCTGCGTCGCTGCGTCAAGGATTCGGCCGTGGTGAGCGGGCTGGTCTTCCTCGAGACGCTGGTTCATCGCAGCTTCGGCCTTTACCGCGACACGCTCGACTGCCTCGTCGCGCCGAGCCGCTTCTACCGCGACAAGCTGATCGAGTGGGGGTGGGACGCGAGCCGCATCGCATACATCCCGAATTTCGTCGACGCCGAGCAGTTCACGCCCTGGTGCCACGAGGGCAATTACTTCGTCTATGCGGGACGGCTCGCGCCGGAGAAGGGACTGGCCACGCTGGTGCGCGCCGCCGCACTCGCGCATCAGCGGCTGATCCTGGTCGGCAGCGGCCCCGAAGAACCGGCCTTGCGCCAGCTCGCGTTCGAGCTCGACTCCGACGTCGTGTTTGCCGGCCATATGGCCAAGTCGGAGTTGAAGCAGCTGATCGGAGAATCGCGTGCATTGGTGCTCGCCTCCGAATGGTACGAGAACGCGCCGATCAGCATCCTTGAAGCCTATGCGCTCGGACGCCCGGTGATCGGGACGCGGATCGGCGGCATTCCGGAGCTTATCGTTCACAACAAGACCGGCGCGCTGGTGGAGCCGGGCAATGTCGGCATGCTGGCCGAAGCGTTGGCCGCCATGGCGAAGCTGCCCCGAACCGCAAGGAACAGGCTGGGGGCCGCAGGTCGCGACTGGGTGCTGCGCGACTTCTCACCCGACAAGTACCGCGACCGCACGACGGAGCTCTATGGGACGGTGGTGCACTGATGTACACGTTGATACCAACCGGAGGAGCGCAGCGTCCGCCGAGAAAGGTGATCTTCCTCGGTCTGCGCGGCATTCCCGAGATTCAGGGCGGGGTCGAAACCCATGTCGCCGCGCTCGCGGTGCGAATCGCCCAGCGCGGCTGGCAGGTCGAAGTGCTCGGACGCAAGCCCTACCTTCCGTCGCCTGAGCCTTACGTCTGGAAGAACGTGACCGTGACGCCGGTCTGGGCGCCGCGTTCGAAGAATGTCGAGGCGCTGCTGCATACCACGCTCGGACTGTTCGCCGCAGCCCGGCGCAATCCGGACCTCGTTCATATCCATGCGATCGGGCCCGCGCTGCTGACGCCGCTTGCCCGCCTGCTCGGCCTTCGCATCGTGGTGACGCATCACGGCTTCGACTACGAACGCCAGAAATGGGGACGGGTGGCGAAGGCGGTGCTGCGCAGCGGCGAATGGATGGGAATGAAGTTCGCGCATGCCCGGATCGGCGTGGCGAAAGGCATCGTCGATCAGGTCCGCGCCCGGTTCGCTGTCGGGGCGACCTTCATCCCGAACGGCGTCGAGAGCAACCTGCCGAAGCTCGGGACCTCCTATCTCGACCATATCGAGGTGATCCCGAATCGCTACATCCTGTGCGTCGGCCGAATTGTCGAGGAGAAGCGGCAACTCGATCTGATCGACGCGTTCGCGCGCCTCGGCGATCCCGACAGGAAATTGATCATCGTCGGCACGGCCGATCACAACGGCAGCTATCTGCACGCGGTCGAGAAGGCGGCGGCTGCGACGCCGGGCGTGGTGATGACCGGCTTCCAGTCCGGCGAGAGCCTTGCGCAGCTCTATCGGCACGCCGCGCTGTTCGTGCTTCCGTCGAGCCATGAAGGCATGCCGATGGTGCTGCTCGAGGCGCTGAGCCACGGGGTGCCGTGTCTGGCGAGCGACATCGATGCCAATCTCGCGCTCGAGCTCGGGCCGGACAGTTACTTTCCGCTCGGCAGGATCGAGGCGCTGACCGAAGCGATCCGGCTGAAGCTCGTTGCACCCGACAGCGCGCCGGAACGGGCTACGCGCGCGGCGCGGGCGCTCGACTGCTTCGGCTGGGATCCGATCGTCGACCGGACCGTCGAGGTCTATGAGAGCGCGTTGGTCGCCGTGACGCCGCGCAATGCACATCACGGCAGTGCCGATCTCAAGAACCACCTCGGATTTGGAGGCCGACAGTGACGCCTGCTCTTCGCAAGCTCGAGATGACGGTGCTGGGGCTCGGCTTCCTCGGCCTTGCCTGGAGCAAGGACAAGCTGCGCGGCTATGCCACGCCGAACACGGTGTCGAAATTCGATGTCGAGGGCCAGATCGCCTATCTGCTCGACATCTTCGGCTCGCTTCGCCGCTTCATGCCGCCGGATTTCGATCTGCGCGGACGTGATGTGCTGGAGCTCAGCCCCGGCGCGTCGCGCGGCAACGGCGTGCTGTTCCTCGCTCTCGGCGCCCGATCCTATCATGCCATCGACGTGTTCAATCTCGCCGGCGACGAGGATCCTGTGTTCTACGAGGTGCTGCTTGATCGCTTCACCGAAGGCACCGCGGCGGATCGTCAGCGGGCACGTACCATCGCGTCGACGTCCGGCTCCCGCGATTTCGGCTATGCCGTCGGGCGGGACTTCGACATTCCGCGCCTCGCCGAGGGACGCAGCTTCGATTTGATCGTGAGCTGCGCGGCGTTCGAGCACTATGACAGCGTTCCGGATGCCGTTGCCGGGCTCACACAGGTGGCCCGGCCCGGCTGCGAGGCGATCCACATCATCGATCTCCAGACGCATTCGCGCTGGATTCGCGAGCACGACCCCAACAATATCTATCGCTATCCCGAGACGCTCTACCGGCTGTTCCGCTTTCCCGGGCAGCCGAACCGGCTGCGCCCCGCCGACTATATCGCCGCGTTCGGCGCCGAAGCCTGGAACGACGTCCGGTTCGTGCCGTCGCGGACCATCGATCCTGCGCTCCGCGATATCTCGCTCGACGGTCTTGCCGCGCCCTTTGCCGGCCAGGAGGACATGATCGTGCTCGATGGCGCCTTGACGGCGCGCCATCCCGGCTGGTTTGGCGGTTGAGCGCGATCGGGAGAAGTGCCGTGGCCAGCCGCCGTTCCATTCTCCGCAGCATCGCCGGCGCAGCGATGCTCCTCCCGTTCGGAATGCGGCGCGCTGCGTCCGATCCCGTCAGCCACATCCCCACCTTTCGTCGCGGCATCGCCGTGTCGCATGCGTTCGGATGGGCCGACGTGCAGGCCGACGGCTCCTATGTGGACCCGCCGTTCACGGCGTCGCGGTTTCAGTTCGGCGCGGAGCAGCGGCAAGCGATCCGAGCTGCGGGGTTCGACTTCGTGCGTCTTGTCATCGATGTCGGTCCCTTCCTGGCGTCTGACGGCGCGAGGCGCGATCGGCTGGACAATCTTGTCATCGCGACGGTCCGTGACCTGCTCGCCGCCGATCTCGGCGTGATCGTCGATCTGCATCCGAGCGCGATGAGTCCGGCCTATCGGCCCGCCGAGCTGACGGCAGGCGTCAACACGCCGAAATTTCAGGCCGTGCTCGCATTGCTGACGCGCCTCGCCGGACGTCTGAGCGAGCTCATTGCGGAGCCGGGCAATGCCACTCCGCCGCGGATCGCGCTCGAGCTGATGAACGAGCCGGAGATTCCGGCGGCAGCATGGCAGCCGATGCTGGAGGCCGCTTACGCCGCCGCGCGCCGCGGCTCAGTGACGCTGCCGCTCGTGATCGGCGGCGGCTCGATGAACGCTCCCGGTGCGCTGGCGCAGATCGACATGCGCCGGTTCGCCGGCGATCGGCGCCTGATCTACACCTATCACGACTATTCGCCGTGGCAGTTCACCCATCAGGGTTTGCTCGGCAGTCCTGCCTATGCGCTGGATGCGATCGTCTATCCGGCCCCCACGTCGGCCGACGCGATGATCCGGGCGACCGATGCGCGGGTGATGGCGCTCGGCCTCAGCGGCCAACAACTGGACCTTGCGCGGCAAGCCAGGCGGACGCTCACGAGTTATGTCAATTCCGGCTTCAACCGATCGGCGCTGGAACGGACGTTTCAGCAGGTCACGGCCTGGCGCAAGGCGAATGATCTGCCGGCGCAGGCGATCCTGCTGGGCGAGTTCGGCGTGCGCAAGACGCCTTATCAACACACTGACGCGGGCGAGGTCGCCCGCGCGCGCTGGCTGCGCGACATGCGTGAGCTCGCCGAGACATATGGCTTTGCCTGGTCGTGCTGGACCTATCTGGCGGTCGGCGGCTTCGCGCTGGCCGAGCACGAGACCGGCCCTGGCTTCGACGCAGCGACCCGCGGCGCACTCGGGCTCCGACCTGCGGGAGCACCGCAATGAAACCGCAGCGCTATGCCAACATCGACGGCTTGCGTGCGATCGCAGCGCTCGGCGTCATGGTCGAGCACATGTTCGGCGATCTGCTCAGGCTGACGCCGCATGCCGCCGGGCCGATGAATGCGGCGGGCGATCTGCTGGTTCAGAATGTCAGCCTGGGCCGGTTCGGGGTGGCGCTGTTCTTCCTGATCAGCGGTTTCGTGGTGCCGTTCAGCATCGGCGGCGAACGGCCGCTGTTTCAGTTCGCCGTTTCGCGGGCGTTCCGGCTCTATCCCGCGCTGTGGCTTGCGCTCGCGGTGCTTGCGACCATGGCGTGGCTTGCCGGCGAGCCGCCGCGCGCGGTGACCGTGCTTGCCAACATGACGATGGCGCCGGCGTTGTTCGGGCAGCCCTGGCTGTCGCCGATCTACTGGACCCTGTTCATCGAGCTGGTGTTCTATATCTTGATCGCGCTGCTGTTCGCGGCCGGCACGCTGCGGCGTGTCGGGGTGCTGTCGCTCCTGAGCCTTGCACTCGTCGCCGCGACGGCGCTGCCGGTTCAGTTGCGGACGCATGGCATGGCCAATCTGCCGGTGCAGTATCTCGGCATGCACCTCTCATTCCTGTTCCTCGGCCTGCTGTTGCGGCTCTGGCTGGTCGAGCGGGTGCCGGGCGCGCGGATTGCCGCGCTGGCGCTGGTCCTTGCGCAAATCGTCGCGGTGCCGTCGGTTGCAGCGTTCTCGCTGGCGCGCGGCGACAATTTCATCATGGAGGGCTTGAGGCCCGTCCTTGTCGCCTATGCGCTCGCCTTCGTGATGTTCCTTGCCGCCGCCAGGTTCGATCGGCCGCGCTCGCTGCTGCTGTCGCGGATCGGGCTGATCAGCTATTCGATGTATCTGTTCCACTGGCCGGTGAATGTCACGGTCTACCGGTTCCTGCCGTTGACCGGACAGATCGGCGACATCGCCACGATGCTGGTCTGCACCGGCCTCACTCTGCTGGTGTCCTGGATGGTCTACCGGCTGGTGGAGCGCCCGATGATCATGTTCGGGCGCGCCATCGTCTTGCGGCACGGCGTGGCGAGCCGGCCGTGACGCGTTGCGGCATCAGTGGATCGCCGCGTACATGATCTTCTCCTCGGTGGCTTCGAGCGCGGAGAATTCCTCGACCACCTTGCCTTGGCGCGAGACCAGGATGCGGTCTGACAGCGCCATGATCTCGGGCAGATAGGATGAGATCACCACCACTGCCTTGCCCTCGTCGGCGAGCTGGTTGATCAGCTCGTGGATCTCAACGATGGCGCCGACGTCGACGCCGCGGGTCGGCTCGTCGAAGATGATCAGCTCGGGCTCCTGCACCAGCGACTTGGCGATCACCACCTTCTGCTGGTTGCCGCCCGACAGCTCGACCACCTTGGCCTCGTCGCCGATGGCGCGGACCTTCAGCCGCTGGGTCCAGGTCTTGCCGACCGTGTTGGTCTCGCGTCGCGACAGCAGCATCCGGGCCGCCCGGAAATTTCGAGAGCAGGCCGAGATAGATGTTGCGGGCGATCGAGGCGGTCTCGAAGAAGCCCTCGACCTTGCGATCCTCGGTGACATAGGCGATGCCGGCCTTGACCGCCGGCGCCGGCACCCGGTAGCGCACCGGCTTGTCATGCAGCAGGATCTCGCCGCCGTGGAAGAAGTCGCGCTTCAGGACGCCGGACACGATCTTGAAGGTCTCGGTACGGCCCGCGCCGACCAGGCCGAACACGCCGGTTATCTGGCCGGCAAATACCGACAGCGAATTGTTCTTCACCATCGGCGCCATCTTGAGATTCTGCACCGTCAGCACGCGCGCCCCGGCCGAGCGGACGCTGGTCTTACGCGCGCCATACAGCGTGTTGGACAAATCGCGGCCGACCATCGCCTGCACGATCGCGGCGCGGTCGAATTTCGCCGCATCATCGGTGATGACGTGCTTGCCGTCGCGCAGCACGGTGATCCGGTCCGCCAGCAGCAAGGCCTCTTCCAGCGCATGCGAGATGAAGACGATCGAGACGCCGCGCTTCTTGAGGTCGCGGACCAAATCGAAGAAATACTTCTTCTCTTCCGGCGTCAGCGACGCGGTCGGCTCGTCGAAGATGATGACCTTGGCCTTGTGCAGGACGGCGCGCGCGATCTCCACCATCTGCTTCTTGGCCGCGCCGAGCCCGCTCACGGTCGCGGTCGGCGTCACGTCGAAATTGAGCGATTGGAGGAATTGCTGGGCAGCGATGTAGATGCCGCGCAGCCGGTTGTAGAACTTCTCCTGCCCGAGAAACAGGTTCTGCGCCACGGTCATCGTCGGCACCAGGCTGTTCTCCTGAAACACCATGGCGATGCCGAGATTGCGCGCCTCGAGCGGCGTGCGCGGCGCGACCGCTGCGCCGTCGACCGTCATGTCGCCGGAGGTCAGCGTCACGACGCCGGCCATGACCTTGGTCAGCGTCGACTTGCCGGCGCCGTTCTCGCCGACCAGCGCGTGGATTTCGCCGCGGCGAAGGTCGAAATCGACGCCCTCGATCGCGGGGACGCCGGCATAGAGCTTGGTGGCCTTGCGCAGCGAAAGCACGGTGTCGCTCATGAGCCTGTCTCCTCGGCAAGCCCGGCGAGGGGTAGTTTCAGCACGCGGCCCGGTCCCTTGGCGATCAGCACGAGGTCGCCGCCCAGTTCGAGCGCGGCGACGACGCCGTGATTGACGCCGTCGACCCGGCTGTGCAGCGAATAGAGCGGCTTGCCGTCCTCGCCCAGCCGGATGACGAGGCCGTAGGAGCGTGGCGGCGCCCATGGCTTGATGACGCCCATCGTCTTGATGTGCGCGCCCTGCATCGGCTCCTTGAACGAAAAGCCCGAGCGCAGCCGCGGCGCCACCCAATAGGCCGGGTCGATCTCGGCCATCATGCGGCGCCTGTAGGCGGGCTCGCGCAGCACGAATTCGATCAGCTGGGTGCGTGCGGTGAACGCGGTGAGCCAGTAGCCGCCGCCTGTGGCCTTCGAGAGCCGCGATGGATAGACGGGCAGGTGGCCGAGCACGATCTGCGGCGCCTTGCGGTCCGCGACGAGCACGAGACGATGCCGCCAGCTCTCGCTGACCAGCACGCCATCGTCGCGGGCGCAGGCGCCGAAGGCGTAGCCGAGTTTTGAGGCCAGCAGTCTCACCGATCTCGTCTTGGGATCGAGCCGGAACACGCGGCCGCTGCGGTTGAGCTCCATCAGGTCGCGCGCCCAATCGTCGACGCCGCAGGTCGCCGAACCGTCGGTCGCGATCAGAGTACCGTCGCCCGCCGGCGCCAGCGCGTTGATCGCATGGAAGGCGGCGTCGCTGAACGTCACGCTCGGCTCGCTCGCCGAAGGATTGGCATAAAGGTGTACCTCGCGGCCGCCAAGCGCGACGGCGATGCCGCCGTCAGCGAGCGCGCACAGCGCCGAGATCGGCAGCGCGAAGCTGCGGAACTCGGTCGCCGCGCTACCGTCGAGGCGCAGCAGACGCCGGCCGTCGGCAACGTAGAGGTTGCGGCCGTCGGTTGCGAGGTCTTCCGGCGCCTCGCATTCCAGCAACGTGGTCGCGGACTCCAGTTTCTGATTGGGCTTGAGTGCGCCGTCGAACGACGGCACGGTGATGGTGGCCTCGCCGCGGCCGAGAAAGCGGTTAGCGAATTCCCTGACGGCCGCGATCACGACAGCCTCCCCCAGCGCTTGTCATACTGCACGAAGTTCGGATCGGCATTCTCGAGCTTGTAGCGGCCGATCCGGTTGTTCATGATGCCGCCGAGATAGAGGTAGCCGCGATGCTCGCGCATCGAGGTGATCATCGGATGGTTCTCGCCGCGCAGGTCCCAGAACGATTCGAGGATCTTGCCCTGCTCGTTGAACTTGACGACGCAGCCGGTGTTGATGTTCGGGAATAGCCATTCGTCGACCGGGACGCGCTTGGCCATGCGGCGGCGGAAGCCCGGCATCTTCCAGGCGAGGTCGAGCGAAGGGCTGCGCATGCCGACCAGCGCCAGCCAGTAATTGCCGTCGGAGGCGAGATTGATGTTGTCGGGATAGCCCGGCAGATTGTCCATCACCACTTCCACCCGGCCCTTTTTCGGTCCGGCGAACCACAGCCGCTTGATCGAGCAGCCGAAGGTTTCCGCGAACAGGATCGATTGGCCGTCGCTGGCGACGCAGATGCCGTTGGGGAATTTGAGGCCGCGCAGCGCGGTATGCGTGGCGCCGGTCTTGGTGTCGTAACAGATGATGCGGCCGTTGCCGCGGGCCTCGAGACCGTCGATCGGCCATTCGTCCATCTCGTAGCGCACGGTCGCTTCCGAGAAGAAGATCAGGCCGTCGTCGGTGATGTCGAGGTCGTCGGCGAGCCGCAGGCGGCTATCGTCGTTGACCGAATGCATGCTGCGGTTGGTCTCGTCGGTCGCCTTCTCCACGGCGCCGTCGGGCGTGATGCGGTAGAGGCCCATGCCGCCGATGCAGACATAGAGATTGTCCTGCCGGTCGAACGCCATACCGAGCGGCTGGCCGCCGATATGGGCGAACACCTCCATCCGTTGATAGTCGGGCGCGAAGAAGCGCATGATGTCGCCATGGCGCGAGCCGGCGTAGAGATTGTTGTTGCGATCGAGGATCACGTCCTCCGGCGCCTCGATACGGCCGAGCCCGATCAGTTCGACGTCGCGCAGCTTGTCGTTCTGCTCGAACGGTCCGCCCTGGCCGATCTCGGTGGCCGGTGGCGGCGGTAGCGCATGATAGGTCGGTGCGACATAGACCTTGCTGATGATGCGGGTGCGGTTCTTCTGCCAGCGGATGTCGACCATCGCGGCGACCAGCAGGATGCCGGCGAGCGCCATGCGGTTGATGCCGCCGCGCGCATTGAGCGTGGTCAGGCCGTTGGTGATCAGGAGCACGATCAGCACGCCGACCAGCGATTTGGCGACCGAGCCCTTGCCGCCGCCGAGCGTGATGCCGCCGAGCACGGTTGCCGTCAGCACGATCACCTCGAGACCGACGCCGATGTCGCCGCCGACGGTACCGAGCCGTGCGGCAAAGAACAGTGCGGCGATGCTGGTCAGCGCGCCGCTTGCGACGTAGCAGAGCGCGATGGTGCGGCGGACCGGAATGCCGGAATTGTAAGCCGAGCGGCGCGAGCCGCCGATCGCCGTGATGTGCCAGCCAGGCCGCAGCCGGGTCATGAAGATATGGCCGAAGATCGCGATCGCGATATAGACCAGCGCAACGCTCGGAATCCCGAACACGTCGCCGCCGCCGATGAAATTCCAAGACGGGATATCGGGAAAGGCCGCGGCGATCGCGTTGGAGTAGCGCTGGATCAGAAGATCGAATGCCGACCGGTAGATGATCAACGTGATCAGCGTGGTGATGAAGGCGCGCAGCCGCAAGTAGCCGATCAGGACGCCGTTGACGGCGCCGAGCAGCGCGCCGCAGGCCAGGGTCGCCACCACCACCGCGGGCACCGGCCAGTTCAGCACGTCGAGCAGATAGAGTGCGCAGAAATCCGTCAGCGCGAAGATCGAGCCGACCGACAGGTCGATGCCGCCGACGATGACCACCAGCGCCATGCCGAGCCCGATGAAGCCGATCTCGCCGGCTTGGCGGGCGGTGTCGGCAAGGCTTGCCGGCGACAGGAAGTGATCGATGGAGCGGCTCAGCGCGAAGCCGACGATCAACAGCAGGATCACCGGGATTGCGGTCTCGGTCCAACGCTTCGACAGGATCTCGCCGAGGAGATGGTCCGGCCAGTAGCGGTAACGCAGGCTCGTCAAGGTGTCGCGCATCGGCATTCCAGCAAGGCGTTGGATTTCGGGAGATCGACGTCCCGGGCAGGTCACGCCCGGGACGTCAAGCGGGAATGGTTGTGGCTATTTCTTCAGGTCACTGAGATTCCAGCACGCAGTCTGGCTGTCCGCGTTCTCCTTGGTGATCGGAATCAGGGTGGTGTATTCCGATCCCTTGATCGAGCCGGCCTTGGCGCCGGACGACAGCAGCCACTTGATGGTGCCGGCCATCTGCGCGGCCTGGGTCGGCACGTCGTAGCTCAGGTTGAGATCGAAGGCGCCGGACTTCACCAGCTCGCAGGCGCCCTTGCGCTCGCCGCCGCCGGAGGTCGCGACGAACACCTTGCCGGTCAGGCCGGCTTCCTTCACCGCGGCAGCGGTGCCGATGTCCATGCCGTCCCAGAAGCCGACGATGCCGCAGAGGTCGGGATTCTGCTTCAGCACCGTCTGGGTGATCGCCTTGGCCTTCGCCGCATCCCAGTCGGCCGCCTGGCTCGAGACCACCTTGATCTCCGGATGCTTGGCGAGCACGTTCTCCACTCCCTTGAGCGTGTAGGCGCTGGCCGCGGCCGAGAGCGCACCCTGCACGATGGCGATCTTGTTCGACTTGCCCTGGCAGGCCTTGACCACGGCGTCGGTGTCTTTCTCGCCGATCTCGATCCAGTTGGCGCCGACAAAGGCCGAAGAGCGATAGGCCGATCCCATGTTGATTTGGATGACGTAGATGCCTTCGTTCTCGGCACGCTGCAGCAGCTTGGCGTAGGTCTGCACGTCCGGATTGTGGATCACCATCACGGCCGGCTTCTCGGAGATCAGCGAGGTCACCGCCTGCGCGCCGGCATTGGTGTTCCAGTTGGGATCGCGGATCTCGAACTTGACGCCGTAGGGCTCGAGCTCCTTCTTCATGCCGGCGTACCAGCCTTCGGTGAGGTCGAAATTCATGGCGACCGGCACGTAGGCCACCGTCTTGCCGGCGAGCGACTCCTTGAACGGCTTCTGGAACGGCTCGTCGAGGCCCTGCTGGGCCAGAGCCGGGGCGGCAATGGCCGCGAGTCCGAGCGCTGCGGCGATCACTTTTGCAGTCCTGACAGCGTATTTCATTGCTTCCTCCTTGGTCGTGTTGATCTTCTGTGGCTGGTTCAGATGTCGCCCTGCTGTGCCGTTTCTTCGTTGCGCGGATTCAGGAACGAATCCGTGATGACGGCGAGCAGCAGGACGACACCCTTGACGAGGTTTTGTCCGGCGTAGGAGATGTCCATGATGGTCATGCCGTTCAGCATGGTGCCGATCAGCAGCGTGCCGATGATGACGTTGAGCACGCCGCCGCGGCCGCCCGACAGGCCGATGCCGCCGAGCACGACGACAAGGATGACGTCGTAGATCAGGGTCGAATTGAAGATGCGGGTCGGCATCGAGTTGACGGAAGCCGCCATCACCAGGCCCGCGAAGCAGCCGATCAGCGCCGCGACGACATATTGCAGCACGATGATCGGCCGCGACGGAATGCCGGTGACGCGGGCCGCATAGGGATTGTCGCCGATCGCGTAGATATAGGCGCCCCAGCGCGTCTGGCGCAGCAGGAACGCGACCACGATGCAGGCGATCGCGAACATCACGATCGAGGTTGGGATGCCGAGAATAGTGCCCTGTCCGAGCCGCTCAAAACCCTTCATGCCGTCGCTCCACTGCACGACGTCGAGCTGAAACAGCGCGGCCTGGCCGAGGCCGGCGAGCAGCAGGCCGGTCGCCAGCGTCGCAAACAGTGACGGCACCTCGGCGTAGGCAATCAGCCAACCATTGACCAGGCCGAACGCGATCGTGAGCAGTACGGCGGTGAGCAGCGAGGCCGGCAGCGAATGGCCGTTCTGCACCATCTGCAGCACGAGTCCCGGAGGGACCGCGAGCGCCGCGATCAGCGAGATATCGATGCCGCGCCCGATCACGACGATCGCCATCGCAAGCCCGAGGATGCCGAGCACCGCGACGTTCTGCAGCAGCGTCAGCATGTTCTCCGGCGTCAGGAAGCCGCGCAGGAAGATCGAGAAGGCCAGGAACAGCACGGCAAAGACGGCGAAGACGATCTCCTGTTGATTGAATCGCAGCCGCTTCATTGCCTCGTCCCTCCTGCTTCTATGGGTGCGCCGTCTGCCTGGATTTCGCGCGGGAGCCGGTCGCGACGCGGCCGGGCCGCGTCCTGGCTGCGACCGCGGCGTCGACGAACGCACCGACGGCGTTGATGTAGGTCTCGATCGAGGTGCCGCGTCTGCGGTACTTGGCGCGCTTGACGTACCAGTCCTGCAGCAGTGGCTTGATCAGCGAGGCGGTCAGCGTGACCTGATCGATCGCGAACACCCCGCTGGCGACGCCCTGCTTGAGGACGTCGGCGATGATCTTCTCGGTCATCACCTCCATCTCGATGGCGCGCTGGCGCTCCGCGGGCGGAAACGACTTCGCCTCCATGAAGGAGAACACGAACCAGGGCTGCATCGCCTCGCTCATGCGGACATGGGTGGCGATGATCCAGTGCAGATGCTTGCGCGCATCCTGCTTCACGCTGGCGGGGGGCGCGGTGAGAACCTCGGCCGCCGTCTCGGCGACCTCGCCGAGGATCATCGCCAGCAGCGTCGGCTTGCTGTCGAAATACGTATAGAGCCCGCCCATGCTGAGGCCGGAGGCTTCGGCGAGCTGGCGCAGCGTGGTGGCATGAAAGCCGTGCTTGTTGGAAAGCGTCAGCGTCGCGCCGATGATGCGCGTGAGGTTCGGAACGGCGAGATGCGATTTCTGAACCCGGATGGAATCGCGATGTCGTTCGAGGATACGTGCGCAAAGCACGTCCATAGCGAACGCATTCGTCCCCGGCCGCTGGCGCGCGAGACCCAAATTGCCTCCCTAGCTATGTCCTGGACCGTTTCATTTTGTTGCCGGTCTGGGCTGGGCTTGACGCCCTTGCTCAATTCCTAGCGCACGGACCGGCATTCGGAAAAGGGGGATCGTGAAAATTTCTGAGAGAGCGCTCGCTCGTTTTTCGCGGACAAGCGTGCGGCTTGCCTTTTGCTGCGCGCGGCTCCGGCGGCCGTCGGGAACTTTTCATGCTGAAAGCTCAGCACAAATTCCCGGCGGCGCGTCGACGAACATCCCGGTTAGACGGCCGTCACATTCCAGATATAAAGAACGCAGGTTCGCTGGCCGGAAGGCTAACCCGCACTGCTGGCCGAATTTCACCCACGGTCAGTTTGGGCCGAAGCAAGGCATGACGGCAGTTGGATCATATGGTGCGCGCGGGAGCGCTGCGATTAGCGCCGGGCCGAGAGCGGGCGCAGGCGCGCGATATCTGTTCGGGATTTGTGCTGCGCTGCTGATCGGCGGCATCTGTGCCGTCGGCGCGCAGCAGCGCGAGACGGTTGCCGCACCCGCGCCGATCGAATTCAACATCCCCGCACAGCAGCTTGCCAGCGCGTTGCAGGCTTACGGCGAGCGCACCGGCGTTCAGGTGCTCTATGAGAGCAATTCCGCGACCGGCCGGAAGTCGACGTCGGTCGAGGGAAGCCTCACGCCCGGGGATGCCTTGAACCTGCTGCTGACCGGAACCGATCTGAAGGTCCAGTATATCCGCCCCGACGCCATTACCCTCGCATCGCGCAGCGCGCGCGCCGACCGCCCGCCGGCGAGCCCGCTTGCTTCAGCGGATCTGTCGCTGGGCACGCTGCAGGTGCGGGCGAGCAGCGACGGCAACGACGCCGGCGCGCTGCGCGACTACAGCGAAAGCCTGCAGCTCGACATCCAGAAGGCGTTGCAGAAGAATATCGGGTCGCGCGGCGGCAGCTATCAGCTGGTCGTCGATCTGTGGATCGACCCCTCCCGCACGATTCAGCGGACCCAGCTGATGCGGTCGACCGGCGACCAGCGCCGCGATGCGGCGGTGACCGCGGCGCTGCAAGGATTGACCGTCAGCCGAACGACGCCCGCCAATGCCTCGCAGCCGGTGCGGATCGCGATCCGGGTGAAATCGTTCCAATGAGCGCCAACGAAACCAGCGGACCCGATGGCATGCGCGGCGTGGGTCCGGGTCCGGCAAGCCTGCTGTTTCATCCCGAGGATCCGAGTGCCTGGACCTCGGGCGAGGTGCTGCGCCTGCTGCTGGCGCCGGCGATCGCCGCTTTGTTGTTTGTCGGGGGAATCTACTGGATCCGGCTGCAGCCGCAGGCTGGATCGTCAAGCCGTGAGCAGAACTCGATCGTGCAGGTTCGGCTGCTGCCGAGCCCATCGCCCGCGCCGATACCGGTCGCTCCGGTTTCGCAGCCGCAAACCGCGACCCTCGCCAGCCGGACCGAGGTATCGCCGGAAAACTCCGATCCGTCCCTCGACAATCTGACCGCGGCCCCGGCGCGGGAGCCGATGCCGGCGGAGTCCGCCGTGCCGAGCCTCCGTGCGACGCCGTCGCCCGCCGACACGCCGCCAGACAGTGTTGCCGTCAAGTTTCAGCAGACGCTGCTCCGCCATGTCGCGCGCTATCGGCGCTATCCCAGTGCGGCGCGGTCCGGCCGCTTGCATGGCTTGGTCGAGACGCTGTTTTCGATGCAGCGCGACGGCTCGGTGGTGGAGGTCTGGGTCAAGACCAGTTCCGGAGAGGCCGTTCTCGACAAGGCCGCGGTCGACGCGATCCGCCGCGCCCAACCGCTGCCGCCGATTCCGTGGGGATTGCCCGACCGGCTCAACATCCAGATCTGGCTTGAATTCGATCCGTCCTGATCCGCGCTTTCCGGTCCGCAAGCACAACCCGTTCAACTTTTGGATGTGACCCGCATGCACCAGCTCGTGTGTCGCCCGGTGTCGACTTGTTATCGTCATAAATGTGTTGTGCGCGGCCGTTACGAGATGGGCAGCTTCAAGAACAATTCAATCTGGATATCGGGCTGGTGTCTGGGAGGCCGCGGAACGTGGCTGAAATCAATCGAGTGCGGCTGCGGGGCCAGCTTGCAGTCAACTACGACGGCCTCGTCAAGAAATTGACCCGCCGTCTGGGATCGTCGGACTTCGCTTACGAGGCCCTGCACGAGACGTTCCTGCGGCTGGAGCGCGTCACTGACGCCGTGCCGATCCGCAGCCCCGCCGACTATATATTCCGCATCGCAATCAACATCGCGCGGGACCGTCAGAAGGCGCAGAATCTTCGGGTCAGTGCCGCCGAGATCGATTCACTGCTCGACCTGAGTGACGAGGGACCGAGCCCGGCGAGGATCGTCGAGGCGCGTTCCGATATTGACGCCTTCAAGCGGGCGCTGGCCGAATTGCCGGAGCGGCCGCGCGACGTACTCTATAGCATTACGATCGAGGGCCGGACGCCGCAGGATGTCGCGACCCGCCTCGGTGTCAGCGTGCGAACCGTGGAAAGCGATTTGAAGTCGGCCCTGAGCCATTGTGCTGATTGTCTCGACTATACGTTGATCCGCCGCCTCGGCGGTCCGCGCCCCCGTTCGTGATCGCATTCGCCGCGGCCGTAGCGCGCGCCGGTGAAATTCGTTGCAGAGGATTATTTGCAGCGGCCGCGGCCGCTTGATCCGAAATCGACACTGACAATCTGCAGGATTTCAACCTCAATTCTGCGGGATAGCGGGTTTTCTGTCGTCTATAGAGTAGAGAGCGATCTCATGGGGGCCGCTGGGGCGCCTGGGAAAGGTTCGCTGCACGTGTTGCACCGCTTGAACACAGCTTCAGACGTCATCGACCCGGCATGTGGTCGTCGTGCGGTCTCGCCGCGCGTGCCGCAGTTTCCGGATGTTTCTGCCGGCGTTGTGCGCAACGGCCGATTGCGGTGCCCTGCTGCCGTCGGAATCGTCTATATAGCGACCTTCGCTATGTGCTCGACGCGATCGGGAGGCTGAGGTTTGGCGCGCAGGGTGATGAGCAGTCCGTCGTGACCGAGCCGACCGGCACATCCGGGCCCGATCCGTTGCTGGATGAGGCGCTTGATTGGGTTGTTCGGCTGAAGGCCGGCGAACCGACACGCGCCGATGTCGCCGCGTTCCAGCGCTGGCGCGCGCAAAGCCCTGACCACGAGGAGGCGTTCAGATCGGCTGCCCGGCTGCTTCGCACCGCTACGGCTGCGGCAAAGGAGCTCGCCGAGGAAAAGGCCGCCACGGTGGTGACATTGCCGCCTCGGCCGCTACGCCCTTTGACACGTCGCATCATGCTGGGCGGCGCGATTGCCGCCGCGGCCGGCTATGTGATGATCCATCCGCCGCTCGACCTGTGGCCGTCGATCGAGGAACTGTCGGCCGATTACCGGACCGGCAAGGGCGAACAGCGCAAGGTGATGCTGGCGCCGGACATCTCGGTCGAATTGAACACCCAGACCAGTCTCGCGCTGCGGCCGGCGCCGAACGAAACCCGGATTGAATTGATCTCGGGCGAGGCCTCGGTGGTTGCCCGAAGGTCGTCGTCGATGCCGCTGGTGATGCTGGCGCGCGACGGCCGCATCAGCGCGCTGCAGGCGGATTTCAACGCGCGCTGCATCGAGGGCGTGGTTTCGGTGACGTGCCTCGACGGCATCGTCACGGTCGAGCAGGACGGCCGCTCGGTGCAGCTTCGCAAGGCCGAGCAAGTGACCTATTCGCGCGCCGGGTTGCAGGCGTCGCTGCCGGTCGATGCCAGGCAGGTCGCGGCCTGGCAGACCGGATTGCTGATCTTCCGTGACCGGCCGCTGGCAAGCGTGGTGGACGAAGTGAACCGGTACCGCGCCGGAAAGATCATCATCACCAACGCAGAACTGAAGCGCAGGCTCGTCAACGGCACGTTCCACGTCGACAAGCTCGACAATTTCGTCGCCCAGGTCGAGCAACTGTTTGGCGCGCGGATCACATCGCTGCCGGGCGGTGTGGTGCTGATGAGCTGACCACGCGCGCTTCGCAAAGCGGATATCCGGTTCGCGTGAAGAAAAAGCGTCACAAAAAATCAGTCGGCCCGGCCTCGTTCCTGTTCGCTCGGAATGGATCACGCTCTGATCGAACGAATCGACCCTGCGCCGCTCGATTTCCTAACAAACCAAAAATTTCTTTCGCGGTGCCGCAGATTCTCTTGCGGGTTTGCACTCGCCCAGACGTCTTCTGAGTAAGGCGTCGTCATCGCGGCCTTCCCGCTGCGATGGCGCGCGCCTGCGCGAAGTAAGTGGGACGTCTGTGCGTAATCGAAGAGATCATTGGGTTTTCGGGTATCGGGCGCGATCCCGGATCGGGTTGCGCGGATCGGCTGCGGCGCTGTCCGTGATCGGCTGCGTGGTGACCATCGTTCCTGCGCACGCAGCGAAGGATACTGCCGCGCCGGCCGCAGCGCCGGCGGCGGGCAAGCAGCCCGCCCAGGCCAATGCGCCGGCGCAAAAGCCGGCGGCGCCGTTACAGCGTTTCGATATCGACGATTTCGAGGTGCAGGGCGCCGACACGCTGCCCCAGGTCGAGATCGAGGAGGCGATCTATCCCTTCCTCGGCCCGAACAAGACTTCGGAGGACGTCGAGAAGGCGCGCGCGGCGCTGGAGAAGGCTTATCACGACAAGGGCTTTCAGACCGTCAGCGTCGCGGTCCCGCAGCAGAACGTCACCGGCGGCGCGGTCACCCTCAAGGTGAGCGAGCTGAAGGTCGGGCGGCTGCGGGTCAAGAACTCGCGCTATTTCGATCTCGACCGGATCAAGGACAACGCGCCTTCGCTGAAGGAAGGCAGTGTTCCCAATTTCACCGATGTCACCAAGGACATCGTGTCGCTCAACCAATGGCCGGATCGTCGTGTGACCCCGGCGTTGCGCGCCGGCGTCGCGCCCGGCACGGTCGACGTCGATCTCAATGTCGAGGACAAGGCGCCGATCCACGCCAGCCTCGAGGTGAACAACCGGCAGTCGCCGTCCACCACGGCAAGCCGCGTCTCCGCCACCGTGCACTACGACGATCTGTGGCAGCTCGGCCATTCCCTGAGCTTCACCTATCAGGTCGCGCCGGAACGGCCGAGCGATGCCGAAGTGTTCTCCGGCTCCTACATGGCGCGGATCCCGAACGCCGACTGGCTCAACCTGCTGTTCTACAGCGTCAAGTCGAACAGCAACGTCGCGACCATCGGCGGCACCAACGTGGTCGGTCCGGGCCTGATCATCGGCGAGCGCGCCGTGATCACGCTGCCGACCCGCGAGGGCCTGTTCCACACGCTGTCGGTCGGCATGGACTACAAGCATTTCGACCAGACCGTGAACCTCGGCACCGACGGCTTCTCGTCGCCGGTCACTTATTATCCCGTCGTCGCGACCTATGGCGCGACGTTCCAGCAGGAGAAGTTCACGACCCAGTTCAACGCCGGCATCACCTACAACATCCGCACGCTGAGCAGCCCGTGGGACGAGTTCGACGCGAAGCGCTACAAGGCCTCGCCGAGCTTCACCCATTTCAACATGGACGTCTCGCATACCCAGGAGCTGCCGGAAGGCTTCCAGCTCTACGGCAAGGTGCAGGGGCAGATCGCCGACGGCCCGCTGGTCTCGAGCGAACAGTTCAGTCTCGGCGGTCTCGATACCGTCCGCGGCTATCTCGAATCCGAGGTGCTCGGCGACAATGGTGCAGTCGCCAATCTGGAGCTGCGCACGCCTAATGTCGGCAGCATGCTGCAGGGCGAACTCAAGAGCGAGACCGGCGACGGCAAGCCGCGCTTCATCACCTTCAACGATTGGCGCTTCTTCACGTTCTTCGATGCCGGCTACGCGTCGATCCAGCAGCCGCTGCCGGAGCAGCAGCCGTCCTTCGTCGCATGGAGCTACGGCGTCGGCACCCGATTCAAGACGTTCGAATATTTCAACGGCATGGTCGCGCTTTCGGTGCCCGGGGTCGCTCAACAATACACGCACGCAAACAGTCCGCGCGTGAACTTCCGAATCTGGGGTGAATTCTGATGGGGATGGGTCTTACTTTCGATCGACGCACGCGCCGGCCGGCGCTGCGCCGAGGCGTTGTGAACGCCGCGACGGCATTGTTGTTCGGGCTCGTCGCCCTGGTGACGTCGCTCGCGCCCGCGAGCGCCTGGTGGAACGACGAATGGTCGCTGCGCAAGAAGATCACGATCGATGCCAGCGCGTCGGGTGCCAGCGTCACCGATCCGATCGGGACGACGCCCATGCTGGTCCGCCTGCATGTCGGAAATTTCCGCTTCAGTTCGGCCAAGGACGACGGTAGCGATCTGCGCTTCGTCGCCGGCGACGACAAGACGCCGCTGAAGCACCACATCGAGAAGTTCGATTCTCTGCTTGGCGAAGGCCTGGTCTGGGTCGCGGTGCCTAATCTCGCGCCGGGCGCGCGGACCGACATCTGGCTCTATTACGGCAACAAGAAAGCGATCGCGACCAGCGATCCCAAGGGCACCTACGATCCGGATACCCTGACGGTCTATCACTTCAACGAGCGCGGCACGCCGGCGATCGATTCCTCGGTATGGGCCAACAACGCGCAGAGCGTCGGCCAGCCTGCGGACGGTTCGCTGATCGGGACCGGGCTGCGGCTCGACGGCCGCGCGCCGGTGACCATGCCGGCCTCGCCGTCGCTCGCCTGGGCGGATGGTGCGGCGCTGACCTGGTCGACCTGGATCAAGCCGGCGACGTTGCAGCCCAACACTGCGCTGTTCAGCCGGCGCGATGGCGCCAACGCGCTGGTGATCGGTGTCGACAATGGCAGCCCGTTCGTCGAGGTCACCAATGCGGGATCCGTGCAGCGCTCGACCGCGGGCGCGCCGGTCGCAGCCGGCAGTTGGCACCATGTCGCCCTCGTCGCGGCAAACGGCCAGGTCACGCTCTTTCTCGACGGCGTATCCTACGCCGCGCTCAGCGCGAGCCTGCCGGCTCTCAATACCGTTGGCCTGATCGGAGGAGACTCGTCGACCTCCAGCGCTTCTCCGATCGCGCCTGCGACGGCCCCGTCCGCAGCAACACCGTCAGTGCCCCCTGATGCGTCGGCTGCGGGCGGCGGCGCCGCGCCCGCGGCGACGCCGGATGCGGCGGCAACGCCGGCACCGGCACCCGCGGCTGCGATGGCCGGCTTCGTCGGCGACATCGACGAACTCGAGATCAGCAAGGTCGCGCGTCCCGCCGGACTGATCAAGGTGATGGCGATCGGGCAGGGCCCTGACCAGGGCAAGCTGATGTCCTTCAGCGTCGACGAGGAGACCGCGAGCTGGCTGTCCGGCTACTTCGCGGTGATCCTGAAGTCGGTGACGCTCGACGGCTGGGTGGTGATCGGCATTCTGCTGATCATGGCTGTGATCAGCTGGGTGGTGATGATCGACAAGGCCTCGTATCTCAACAAGCAGGCCAAGGCGAATGCCCAGTTCATGAAGGGCTTCCGCGAGATCGCCGCCGATCTCACCATGCTGGATCGCGGCGATGCCGACGATGTCTCGACGCTCGGCGGACGCCTCACTGAAGCCGACGCCAAGATGATGCGCTCGTCCTCGCTCTACCGCATCTATCACATCGGTGCGGCGGAAATCCGCCACCGCTTCGGCACCAACAATGCGCAGCGCGTGCCGGTGCTGTCGGCGGTATCGATCGCGGCGATCCGCGCGGCGCTCGATAGCGGCGTCGTCAAGGAGATGCAGCGGCTCAACCGTCTGATGGTGGTGCTGACGATCGCGATCTCCGGCGGTCCGTTCCTCGGCCTGCTCGGCACCGTGGTCGGCGTCATGATCACCTTCGCGGCGATCGCAGCGAGCGGCGACGTCAACGTCAATGCGATCGCGCCCGGCATCGCCGCCGCGCTGGTGGCGACCGTCGCCGGTCTCGGCGTCGCGATCCCGGCGCTGTTCGGCTACAACTATCTGATCTCGCGGATCAAGGACCTGACCAACGACATCCAGGTCTTCGTCGACGAGTTCGTGACCAAGATGGCGGAATTCTATTCCGCCGACCGGCCGGACCCGATCGAACACCGCATCGCCGCGGAGTAACGGCGATGCAGATCCAGGCCGATTCCAAACCCTATGACGACATCAACATCACGCCGATGTTGGACCTCGCCTACGTGCTGCTGGTGATTTTCATCATCATGACGACGGCGACCGTACAGGGACAGAAGGTCAACCTGCCGAAGGCGTCGGCGGCGCCGAGCCTTGCGACCCAGACCACCAAGGCGATCACCGTCGCCAATGACGGCAAGATCTTCCTCGACACGATCCCGGTCACGCTGGCCGAGCTCGAACAGCGGCTGATCCAGCAGAAGGCGCTGACGCCGGAATTCCCCGTGGTGCTTCGCGGCGATGCGCAGGCGCAGTACCAGAGCGTGATGGATGTGTTCGATCTGCTCAGCCGCATCGGCCTGAGCCAGGTCGGGCTCGCCACGAAGCCGCTCGTGAAGTGAGCTAGCCGGAAAGCGACGCCATGTTCACGCAGCCAGCACCCTTTCCACTGACCGAGCGGAAGACGCTGCGGTCGTGGCTCAGCGGCGTGATGCGATCATTCGATCCCGGCTGCGATGCCGCGGCGGGTGCGGAGCATCCTGTCCCGACTGTTGTCGCAGAGCTGCGCGAGGAACCGCGCGGCGAGGTGGTGGCATTTCCCCTCCATGGCGAGGCCTTGCTGGTGAAGCTGGCGGAACTGTTGCGACGGCAGGTTGCAGGCCGGCAACCCGCCGACAATCCGCTGCGGCTGACAATCTCGCGATGCCCGTGGGCCCGCCTCTCGATCGATGAGATGGCCTATGTGGACTATCTGAGCGAGATCGAGACGTTCCATGCGGCGATCGAAGCCGGCCCCGACACCAAGGTCATCCTGAAGACCACGGATTTCGGCGCGCTCGCCAGCTTCGTGACGCAATATGTCAATGAGAGGCTGACCGACCGTGCCGCGATGAGGGCCGCGCCATGAACGCGCCGCTTCGGGATCAGAACGCGCAGGCTGCGCGCGCCACGCCCTCTGCCGAAGATCAAGCCGCCGTCGCACCCGCAACGCCGCCCCGCAAGGCGGTCGCGCGGAAGAGCGAGCGCAGCGCGCTGCTGCGCTACGGCGCGGCGGTGGCCGTGGTCGCGCTGTTGATCTGCGGCATCGTCTATTTCTTCCTCGGCCATGACGACCTGCCGCCGCCGCGCCAGGTGCGCGATCTCACCATCGTCAATGTGACGCTGCCGCCGCCACCTCCGCCTCCGCCGCCACAGCCGCAGCCCGAGCAGAAGATGGTCGAGCAGCCCAAGATGGCGGAGCCCGAGTTCAAGGAAGAGAAGCCGGTCGACAAGCCGAAGGACGAGCCGGTCAAGAACGCCAAGAACGACGAGCCGCCCGGTCCGCTGTCGCTCGATGCCAAGCCGACGAGCCCCGGCGACCTGTTCAATCTCGGCGGCAAGCCCGGCGGCAATCCGTACGGCGGCGGCGGTGGCGGTGGTAGCCGCTGGGGCTGGTACGCCACGATCGTCACCTCGCAGATCGAGGCGGCGATCCGCGCCAACCCGAAGACGCGCAACATGGCGACGCAGATCCAGGTGCGGCTGTGGGTGGATGGCTCCGGCCATATCAGCCGCGTCGTCCTGGCGCCGTCGTCCGGCAATCCGGAGGTCGACGCGGCGCTGCGCAACGAGGTGATCGGCAGCCTGACGCTGCGCGAACCGCCACCCAAGGACATGCCGATGCCGGTGGTCACGCGCGTCACCGCGCGGCGGCCGAGCTGACCAGACCAACCAAACGACCAACCTTGAACTGAAATGTGCGAGTGAGAACTGGGGGACTGATGTTTAAGAAACGAGCTCACGCAGAATGGCGCGCGCTACCGCTTGCGGTGTCGCTGGGTGCGCTCGCCTGCGCAACGCCGGCCATGGGCCAGAGCGCGGACCAGGCTCCCGCCGCCGCAACCAAGCGGACCGATGACAAGAAGCCAAAAGTATCGAGCACGAAGCCGACATCGTCGAACGCCACCGTCAACCTCGTCAATCTGCTGGTGCAGCAGGGCGTGCTGAAGGAAGAGCAGGCCCAGGCGCTAATCAAGCAGGCCGAAGACGAAGCCTATATTTCGCGTCAGGCCTCCAAGGACGCCACCGCCAAGGCCGATGACGCCGCCAAGGCCGCAACCGCCGCCGCTGCAGCGGCGCAGCCGCCCGGCACCAAGCACGTCACCTATGTTCCCGAAGTCGTCAAACGGCAGTTACGGGAAGAGATTAAGCAGGAGGTGATGGCCAAGGCACAGAAGGAAAACTGGGCGTCGCCCGGAACCTATCCGGAATGGGCGCAACGCATCCGCTTCTACGGTGACGCGCGCGTGCGCTATCAGGGCAATTATTTCCCGACCGGCAACGACCAGGCCGGCGCCGCCAATTACAACGCGATCAACACCGGCTCGCCGTATGATATCACGAGCACTGCGTTCGGGCCGACATACGACGCCACGCAGGATCGCAACCAGTTCAGGCTCCGCGGCCGGCTCGGCATGGAAGCGGACTTGCTCTATGGGTTCACGGCCGGCCTGCGCATCGCAACTGGCGAGAACAGTTCGCCGGTGTCCACCAACCAGACCCTTGGCGGTGGTGCAGGCAACTTCTCGAAATACGGCGTCTGGCTCGATCGCGGCCACATCAACTGGCAGACTTGGGGCGACGATCTCCGGATCTCCGCCGGCCGCTTCGACAATCCGTTCTGGTCGCCGACCGATCTCGTCTGGTACAGGGAACTCGGTTTCGACGGCTTCGCCGTTCAGACCAAGCACGAGGTCTGGGAAGGCTTCACGCCATTTGCCGTGGGCGGCGCGTTCCCGCTGTACAACACCGATTTCAACGCCGGAATCAATTACGCGGATCCGGTCACCGGCGCGCCGATCAAGTTCGTGAGTCATGACAAGTGGCTGTTCGGAGGCCAGGTCGGCTTCAACGCTCGCTTCAGCCCGGAATACTCATTCCGGTTCGGCGTCGCCTTCTACGACTTCGACAACGTCCAGGGCCAGTTCTCCAGCCCCTGCATCGTCAGATCGTCGTCCGATGTCTGCGATACCGACCTGACGCGGCCAGGCTTCGCGCAGAAGGGTAACACCTATTTCCCGCTGCGTAACATCATTGCCGATGCACCCGGGGTTACGAACGGCAACAATGGCGGCACGATCAATCAGTTCGAATATTTCGGATTGGTCAGCCAGTATCGCCCGGTGGTCGTGAGCGGGCAGCTCGATCTCGGACAATTCCATCCGACCCACATCGTGCTCGACGGCGAGTATGTCTACAACACCGCGTTCAGCCGCTCCTACATGAATGCGCAGGCTGCGATCTACGGCGTGCTGATGAACAACCGCGGACCGAGTCCGGACGGCGGCACCACGCCCGGTCCGTTCAACGGCGGCAATCAGGGTTGGCTCGGCCGCGTCACCGTCGGCGACCGGGAGATCAGGCATCTCTGGGATTGGAACGTCCATGCCGGCTACAAATACCTGGAGTCGGATGCAACTCTCGACGCGTTCGCAGACTCCGACTTCGGCCTCGGCGGCACCAACCTCAAGGGCTACTTCGTCGGCGGCAATATCGGTCTCGGCGAGAATGTCTGGGCGACATTGCGCTGGATGAGCGCCAACAGCATCGCCGGCAGTCCCTATGCCGTCGACGTCCTGCAAGTCGACCTCAACGCGAAGTTCTGACCATGCGCATTGCACTGTTTGTTCTTGTGATGGTGATCGGAGCCTTGAGCTCCGGCACCGCATTCGCCCAGTCCGAGACCGACCGTCTGCGCGACGCGCTGCGCAGCGCGACGGCGCAGACCCGCGCGCTGGAAGACCAGCGCACGGCGCTGCAAGCGAAAATCGCCGACGCCGATCGCGAAAAGGCGGCGGCCAAGAAGGAGGTCGACGACCTCAAGGCGCAGCTGAAGAAGGCCGACAAGGAACATCGCGACGCAGTCGACGAGTTCAATCAGCGGCTCGCCGAACGCGATGAGACCCTGGAGAAATGGAAGTCGGCCTATGAGGAGGCGGCCACCGTCGCCCGCAGCAAGGACGCCGAACGCGCCAAGTTTGAAGGCGAGGCCACCGCCTACAAGGCCAGCACCAAGAGCTGCATCGCCAAGAACACCCAGCTGGTCAAGGCCGGCAAGGAGGCGGTGCAGCGCTACAAGGATCTGACGATCGGCGAGATCGTGGTCTCGCGCGAGCCGATGATCCAGCAGCGCCGGGTCGAAATCCAGAACCAGCTGCAGGAAAGCACCGACAAGTTCCTCGATCAGAAGGTGAACCCATGACGACCGCCACCATCGTGAAGTCGCTTCGGTCGATCAGCCTTGCCGCCGGAATGACCGTCGCTTTGGCGGCTTTCGTTGCGCCGATCGCGGTGCAGGCGCAGACCCAGGCTCCTGCGCCGCGGACGGTGCAGGCACCGGTCAGGAAGCCGCAGCCGCAGCCCGCCGCGCAGGCGCAAGCCGCCGCGACGCCCGCGCCGGCTCCAGTCGCGGCCGCGCCGAAGGCGACTGCGCCCGAGAACGTCATCGCGCGTGTCGGCGACACCAACATCTCGGCCGATGATCTCCGCAGCTATGTCGCAGCGCTTGCGCCGCGCGAGCAGGCGGCGCTCGCCAAGGATCCGGCGATGCTCAGCCAGGCCGTGCGGCTGCTGCTTGCCAACCGCCTGGTGCTGCAGGAGGCGGTGGCGAAGAAATGGGATCAGCAACCCGCTGTCGCCGCCCAGCTCGAGCGGGCGCGCGAGGGCGCGGTGGTCGAGCTCTATCTGCAATCGGTGTCGACGCCGCCGGCGAATTTCCCGACCGAGGACGATCTGCAGAAGGTCTATGAGGCCAATCGCGCCGCGTTCCTGATGCCGCGCCAGTTCCAGCTGGCGCAGATCTTCATCGCCGCGCCGAAGGAAGCCGACAAGGCCGCCGAGGACAAGGCGAAGCAGGAGCTCGACGACGTGCAGCGCAAGCTGAAGGCGCCGGCAGCCGACTTCGCCGCGATCGCGCGCGGCGACAACAATGCCGCCAAGGACGCCGGCGACCTCGGATGGGTCGCGGAGACCCAGATTCGTCCGGAGATCCGCAGCCAGGTGATGGGCCTTGCCAAAAACAGCGTCTCCGAGCCGATCAAGCTCGACGACGGCTGGCACATCATCAAGCTGATCGACACCAAGGCGTCCTACACCCGCACCCTGCCGGAAGTGCGCGACCAGTTGGTGCTGCAGATCCGCTCCGAGCGGTCGAACATGATGCGGCGGGCCTATCTCGCCGAGCTCTTGAAGCAGCACCCGCCTGTTCTCAACGAACTTGCGCTGTCGAGCCTGCTCGACCCATCGAAGAAATAATACGGAGACCAGGATGTCCGAGATCATCACCAAGCTCACGCTCGAAGGACTGCGCGACAGCTTCCAGAACGGCGGCTATCGCGTCGAAACGCTGACCGATCCGGTCGCCAACACCACCTATCTGCGCTCGGCGACGGCAGGGCTTGGCTTCGAGATCCGGCCAGGAAACCAGCTGGTCGGCGGGGAACAGGGATTTGTCGACGCCACGCTGTTCACCACGCTTCAGGTGCAGGGTGAGCTGCCGCTCGACCTCGTCAATCGCTGGAACGCGACGCGGCGGTTCGGACGGCTGCAGTTCAGCCATCCGTTCCTGATGTTCTGCCTCGACGTCTCCGTTGCCGGCGGCGTCACGCCGAACTTCGTGCGGGCGCAGATCGAGGTCTGGGACCGGCTGGTTCAGGAGCTGATCGCCTATCTGCGCGAGGAGCTGCCGAAGCTTGCCGCCCGGAACAACGGCGCGGCGGCTGCCGCGCAACCCGCCGCGCCTGCCCAGCAGCCGGCGCATGAACACACCGCGGAAGCGGCCGCCGTTCCCACCATCCAGTAAGTCGCGCCCGCCCCGCGACGGTCAGGCCCGCAAGCGATCATGAACGACGCTGCCTCCACGATGCAGGCGAGCTGCTTCGGCCGATGGTCGAAACGGTTCGGTCCTGTTCGTCGCCGGGGCGGCTGCATCGCAGCCGGTGGTCTTGCGCTCGCGCTCGGTCTGGCGCAGCCCGCGCACGCCGAGGGCGAGACGCCGGCAACGTCATTCAGCACGCGCTTTGCTGCCGTCGCAACGGCGGAGCCGCCTGCCGCCGCAGCGAAGCCGCCGGCGGAGGCCGCGACCAATCCGGCCGCGCCGGCCAAGGACACGACCAAGGATACGTCCAAAGACCCGAGCAAGGGTGCTGCGAAGGATGCCGGCGGCAAAAACCTGCCGCCTCCGCCCGCGAGCCAGCCCGCGATTTCGGATGCACGCATGCGCTATCGCGCGCTGATCGAGAAGGAAGCGGCCGGGACCGGGCTCGCGCCCGAGATCGCCGAGGCCGTGATGGGCGTCGAAAGCGGCTACAATCCCGATGTAATCGGCGGCGTCGGCGAAATCGGGCTGATGCAGCTGTTGCCGTCGACCGCGCGCATGCTCGGCTTTTCCGGCTCGCTCGCCGAACTTGCGATTCCCGAAACCAACATTCACTTCGGTGTCATGTACCTTGCGGAAGCGTGGCGCCGTGCCGGCGGCGACCTTTGCACCGCGGTCATGAAGTACCGCGCCGGCCACGGCGAGACCCGCTTCTCCTATCTCTCCGTGAATTATTGCGTGGCGGTGCGCGCCCGGCTGTTTGCCCGCGGCTTTCGGGTGACCGGAACCGTGCCGGCCGCGACGTTCGGCGAGCCGGGGCGCGGCAGCGGGGGTGGCGGATGCGGCCGCAAATGCCTCGGCGGCGGCGGGCGCATCGGTCGTGTCGATCTCGTCGCGCTCAACACGCGGCTGAACGCGCTTGTGATCCAGGCCCGGGGAGGGAAGTAGCAAGGCCGAGCCGCTCTGATCGACCTTGCTGCCTTGATATCCTGCTTGAGCTTCCTATCGTTTGAAACAGTTCTGGTTCTGCAAGGAGCAGCACCGATGAAAGTCATCATGTTGGCCATTGCCGTTGCCGGATTGTCGGCGATGCCCGCACCAGCACAGACGCCGACGCCGCAACACACGCCGCTGCCGGAGATCGTCTTCGGCACACCGCCGCCGGCGCTCAACCTGAACCGCGACACCAGCGGCGGCACCGGCCGCGCTACGGCAAGAGGCAGCGGCAGCGCGCCCGCCGAGCGCTGCGGCGATGCGTCTTCGCTTGGCTGCATCAATGAGCGGCTGAGGAAGCAGGTCGATCAGGTCAATCCGCCGGTGACCAACACGACGCCGATCGACGCGAAGTCGCAGGATCTCAAGGTCGGCGTGGTCAACGTCCCGGCGGTGCAGCAGCAATATGGCCGCAACTTCGGGGTCTCGGCGTTTCCCTATCGCCCGGCAGCGCCGGTTTTCAGCCATCGATAACGACGCGCGCCTCGACGCTTGTTTCGCGGAGATCGTGACACCGTCACATTTCTGACCATGGGCGTGTGGAAAATAGACAGAGCAACGGCTTGCTGATTCGATGCGAAAATCTGACGTGACCTGCCCCCATTGCCAGGCCGGCTATCGCCGGATCGAGTTGACGTCGAAGGGCGGCGTCGCCGGCGAGTTTCGCTGCCTGGTGTGCCACCACACGATCGAGCTGATGGACGGCTCGACCGATGTTGCGTTTCGCCTCACCGTGCAGCCCGGCAAGCCGTCTTACGCGTATTAGAGCCGTCTCGGGCGAAACGGACGCCGGTTCGCGTGACGCATCATCAACGCTGCTGCGGCAGGTTGACTTCGCTCCTTCGCGTCTCCTGGCTGCGAAGTTCGGCTTCGCGGCCGGATCGCGACAGCATGCCGAGCGCGACCAGTGCCGCGGCGAAGCCGGCGGCAGCGCCGACGCCGAGGGCCCAGCGCGGGCCGAGGTGATCGGCGACCCAGCCGACGATCGGTGCGCCGATCGGCGTACCTCCCAGTGCCACGCCGAGCCGCAGCGCCATCACGCGTCCGCGCATCGCCGGCTCGGTCGAGAGCTGCATCAGCGCATTCGAGGTGTTGGTGACGGTCAGCGCGGCGACGCCGATCACGACGAGTGCTGCGGCAAACAACCAGTAGCTCGGCGCCAGTGCGGCCAGCGTGCAACCGAGGCCGAAGATCGCGGATCCCAGCATCAGCGAAGCGAACCGCGGCTGGTCGCGGCTCGCCGCAAGCAGCGCGCCCGACACCGTCCCGAGCGCCATCATCGACGACAGCAGGCCGAAGCCGCGTGCGTCGGTGTGAAACGCGCCGACCGCCATGGTGGAGATGAAGATCGGAAAGTTCAGTCCGAAGGTCCCGATCAGGAACAGCATGATCAGTGTCGCTCTGAGATCGGGCCTGGACCAGACATAGTGGAAGCCCTGCATGATGCTGCCCTTGGTCGGATGGGCCCGCGCATTCGGACGCAGCTCGGAGGTGCGCAGCAGGGTTAGCGACGTCAGCACGGCCAGGAAGGATGTGCCGTTGAACAGGAACGCCCAGCCGGTGCCGACAGACGCGATGATGAGGCCGGCGACCGCCGGGCCGATCATGCGCGCGGCGTTGAACGAGGTCGAGTTCAGTGCGATCGCATTCGACAGGTTGGTATCGCTGACCAGCTCGGCGACGAAGGTCTGCCGTACCGGCGCATCGAGCGCGGCGGCACAGCCGAACAGGAAGGCGAAAGTGTAGACGTGCCAGAGCTGCACCAGCCCGGTGACGGTAAGAATGCCGAGGCCGAGTGCGAGCGTGCCCATCGTCGCTTGCGTTGCCATCAGGAGCTTGCGCTGGTTGAAATGGTCGGCGGCAAAGCCGGTCCACGGCATCAGCAGCAACTGCGGGCCGAATTGCAGCGCCATCACGATGCCGACGGCGGAGGCGCTGTGATTTGTCAGCTGCGTGAGGACCAGCCAATCCTGGGCGGCGCGCTGCATCCAGGTGCCGATGTTGGACACCAGCGCGCCGGCCGCCCAGACCCGGTAATTGAAGCTTGCGAGTGATCGAAAGACACGTCTCATGTTCGCTGCGGATCATTGCCGCCGTGAAACCGTCCGAAATGCCGCGCGAGGAAGAGACCGATCAGGACGCCGCCCAGACCGAGGGCTGCGACGTCGGCTGTGGTCCTCAAGCCGAAGTCACCGACGCGGCAGACCAGGAGATATCCGACCGCGAGGTTGAAGAAGCCCCACACGATGTTGACCGACGACGACGACAGGCCTTCGCCTCGCGGCTTGGCGAACGGGCTCTGGAACGATTCGCCCATCGTGCCGGCGACGACGTGCGGAATCGCATTGGTGAGGAAGGCGCCGCCGAAGAAATAGGCGACGAGGTCAAGCCAGTTCATGCGCATGGGTCCTTTCAAGCAGATCGATGATCGCCTGCGTCGAGCCGGTTTCGCCAAGCCGCGGAAACACGTGCTCGATGCTGTAGTCATGTGCGTGCGGCCGCGCGTCGGTCATGGCGTCGATCGCAAGCGTGACGTTGAAGCCGGCCTCATAGGCCTGCCTTGCGGTCGATTCGACGCCGGTGCCGGTCGCAACGCCGGCAATCACGACATGGGTGACGCCGCGGGTGCGCAGCTCCTGCTCGAGATCGGTGCTGGCGAAAGCGCCCCATGTCCGCTTGGTGACGACGATGTCGCTCGCCTGCCGGCCGAGCTCCGGGATCAGGTCGGTCCAGCCTTCGGGAAACGCCGTACCGAGGCGCGGCCGCTCGGTTCGTCCGGGCGCTGCGCCGTCGACATTGACCAGCGCGACCGGCAGCCGGCGTCGTCGAAACGCGGTGAGCAGGACGCAGGTGCGTGCCACGATGTCGGCGAACGGATGGATGAAGGGCGCGCCGACGAGGCCTGCTTGCAGATCGACGACGATGAGGGCGGTGATCGGATCGAGCGTCGTCAGGGCCATGATCGTTCCTTTCAATCGAGCATGCTCGCAACCATCGCGGCGCAGCCGGTATCAATCCTCGACCAGCCGCTTCAGCAAGCCGACGGCGGCGGCGAGTTCGTCCTGCTCTCGCGCCGACAGCCGCACGGCGATGGTGCGCGACAGCCAGTCCTGCCGCGCGGCGCGGCCGGTGCGCAGCCGCTCACGGCAGCTCTCGGTGAGCGACATGATGGTCTGCCGGCCGTCGTCCGGATCGGGCGCGCCACGCACCAGGCCCGCGGCCTCGAGCGCCGATATCGCCGAGCTCATCGACTGCGGACGCATTCCCTCCGACCGCGCCAGACTGGACACGGTCGCGGGGCCGTCCTTTTCGAGGCGAAGCAGCACCGCGACCTGGGACGGCGGCAGGTCGTCACGCTGGCCTTGCTCGCGCAGCCGACGCTTCAGCTTTCCAATCAGCAGGCGGAGGTCTTCGGCGAGCGCGGAGGTGCGCGCCGAGCCGATGCGGGTTGCCGGTGCATTGCTCATGCCGAGCTGGTAGCAAATATGAAGGTAAACTGTAAAGATTACCTTTGCAGATTGGCTTCATATTCCCGTGATCGTCAGCAGCGCGGCAGAGCATTGCCGGACGAGGCTTCAAGTCTGAACCGCGTCTGAACCCGGTTCTGCTACGCATCACTTTCAATTTGGTTGTCTTCCTGCCTGCGATGGCGCGGCCAATCCGGCGCAGGCGACCACGGCGTTCCGGCGCAAGGCCGCGATGCTCGGCGCCAAGGTGTGCGAGGGCATCGCCGCCAGCAACATCCGGCAGCATGATGGGCTGTGGCAGGTCGACGTCGGCGCCGGCAGCTACGCCGCGCCGGTGCTGGTCAACGCCGCCGGAGCCTGGGCCGGGCGGATCGCCGCCAGCCTCGGCGAGCCGGTCCCGGTCGAGACGGTGGCGCCGATGCTGATGATCACCTCGCGCGTGCCGCATTTCATCGATCCCGTCGTGATCCTGCGCGGCCGCAAGCTGTCGTTCAAGCAGTTCGCCAACCGCACCTTGCTGATCGGCTGCGGCGGCCATCTGGCGACGCCGGATCAGGATCGCAACGAAACCGTGCTCGACTGGCACAGCCTTGCGGTGAGTGCGCGTACTGTGTTCGAGCTGTTCCCGGTGATGCGCGCCGCGACCATCGTGCGCGCCTGGGCCGGCATCGAGGCTCGCACCAAAGACGAGCTGCCGGTGCTCGGGCCGAGTGCCCGTCACAAAGGGCTTGATCACCAGTTCGGCTTTTCGCTCCACGGCTTTCAGCTCGGTCCCGCCGCCGGCGCTGTCATGGCGGAGCTGATCGCGAACGGCGGCACCCAGACCCGGATCGGCGGCCTCGGCGTCGAGCGATTCCACACCTCCCAACCGCAAAGATGAGGACATCATGACCATCACCCGCAGCATCCGCACGCCGATCATGCATCGCGCCGTCGAGGCCAACGGCTTCGTGTTTGTCGGCGGCACCATCGCCGACGACACCAGCGTCTCGATGGGCGAGCAGACCCCGCAACATCCTCGGCAAGATTTCGGGCTATCTGAAGCAGGCTGGCACGGACATCTCGCGCGTCGTCAGTGCCTCGATCTTCGTGACCGATTTGTCGAAGAAAAAGGAGATGGATGCCGTCTGGACCGAGGTCTTCGCCGACGACCTGCCGGCGCGGGCGACGGTCGGCGTGGCGGATCTCGGCGGCGGCGCGCTGATCGAGGTGGTGGTGACCGCGCTCAAGGGCTAGTTAGGGCCGTCCAGCCCTGCGGGCGCCGAGCTTCCGGCGTCAGGCCTCTTGCTCCGCCGCCGGCGCCGCGTAGATCTCCCGCGCGCGCCGGGTCACGGCCGCGTAGCGCGCCGTCGCGCTGAGGCTCATCAGCCCGGCGCGGACCAGGCCGAGAATGGCGCGCCGCGAGTGGAACGGTCCGGTCTTGCTCGCGGCATATCCGCGCGGGTAGAGCTGCAGGCGGCCGGCCAGCGCTTCCTGCAACGCCAGCTTCTGGGTCGCGCTCAGCCGCCGGCGCCGCGCGGGCTTCTCCGCTTCCGCCAACATGCGCAGCTCAATGCGCGACGATTTCCGTGGCGCAGCCTTCATTGTCAGCTCACGATCCGGTCGACTGGCGCGGCCTTCCGCGAAACCCGGCGCACGGCCGGCATCGTCATGGACGCCGGCATGTGGCACAACATCGCTCGCGTTGTTGCTCATCCCCGAACAGAACCGCATTTCGAGCGGCAGCGGCATCTGACGAAGGTCAGGATCAGTTGTGACGAAAGTCATATTCGTTTGCGGTCGCTGCCGGCTTACGCCAGAGTGGGCTGCTCGCTGAGCTGATGGGCAACGCATGATCGATCTGGGCAAGGATTTGCTTGCGGCCGCAGAAGCCGACGTCATCGGACTTGCCGTCATCGGTGCCGACCGGAGCATGCAGCGGAAAATCGGGCGGCTGGTCGAATGGCTTCCCGCAGTCGGCATCGATTGCTGCGAGTGCATGCTGCTGGTCGGCATGGAAGCCGAGCTGGCGGCGCTCGCGAGCGGCCAGCGGAACATGATCGCCCTTGCCGGCGTGCGCGGCGCATCGCCTGACATCACCCAGCCGATGACGGCGGTCGTGCTGTGGAACGGCGCGCAGTCGCACTACTTCGTCATCGCCACGCCGGATTTCTCGGGCCGTCAGGTCGAAACCTTGCTCGGCAGCGAGCGCCGCGCCCGGCGCCTGATGGAGCAGCAGCTCGAGGCGGCCAGCGCCGAGGTGCGCTTTGCCTCGCTGGCGCGGACAAGGCTGCGGCTGGCGCGCGATCTGCACGACACGCTGGTGCATTCGATCGTGGCGCTGCTGACCCAGATCCGGCTGATCAGGCACTATCTGACCGCCGATCCCGCGCGCATGGCGGACAGTCTCGCAACGGCGGAGGATGCAGCCGCAAGCGGCCTCAGCCGCGCCCGCGAGGCGATCGCACGCCTGCGGATGCCCGACGACTGGAAGCTCGATCCCGACGTCGAGGGGCAGCTCAGCGACTTCGCCACGCGCAGCGGCGTCAGGGTGTCGATCCAGATCGACGACGCGGCACGGGCCGGCTTGCGCGATTGCGGCTTGACCGTTCAGCGCATCCTCAGCGAGGCGCTGCGCAATGTTCAAACCCATGCGCAGGCGCGGCGCGTCTCGTTTCACGCCTTCGACGAACCGGCCGCGGTCGGCCGGAAGCTCATCGTCGAGATCCGCGACGACGGCCGCGGTTTCGATCCAGCGGTGCCGACGCCCGGACATTTCGGATTGATCGGAATGGCCGAATTTGCTGAACTCGTCGGCGGAAGCTGCGCGGTGGAGAGCGCGCCCGGACAGGGAACGCTGGTCCGGATATCGCTCCCCGTGGCGGTGCCGCCGGCAGCATCTGCCGGCGTGCTGGCCGATTGATGTGGTCGCCATGTTGAGGTGGTCGCCATGCAGACCTTCGAGAGGATGAAGGAAGCCCGTGAGCAGGATTGAGAAGGTGCGGGTGCTGATCGCCGAGGATCAGACCCTGATCAGGGAAGGTATCGCCACACTGCTGGCCCAGCAGAACGACGATTTCGAGATCCTTCCCGGCGCTGCCGACGGCGAGCAGGCGATTGAGTTCGCGCGGCGCTATCGGCCTGATGTCATCCTGATGGATCTGCAGATGCCGCGCGTCGACGGCATCGCGGCGACCCAGCGGATCCTGCGCGAGCTGCCGCAGACCCATATCGTGGTGCTGACGACATTCGAGACCAACGATCTGATCTTCGAGGCGGTGAGCGCGGGCGCCAAGGCGTATCTGCTGAAGGATGCCAGGATGGAGGAGATCGCCTCGACGATCCGCGCCGTGATCAACGGCCAGTCCGGGTTGTCGCCGAGCGTCGCGGCGCGCATCCTCGACGAGTTCAAGCGGCTGCGCGGTCCGCGCGTTTCGGCGAAGCTGCCGGTGCGCGACGGGCTGACGGCGCGGGAGAATGAAATTCTCACGCTGATCGTCGAGGGCAAGAGCAACACCGAGATCGGCGAGCGGCTACATTTGGCCGAGGGCACGGTGAAGAACTATGTCAGCACTATCCTGGAGAAATGCCAGGTCAAGAACCGTACGGAACTGGCAATAAAGGCAATCACTTACTAGAAATAATTGCTCTTGTCCGGACAACCAGACGGCTGATCTGGCTGAGATTGCTCGCCTTTCTCTGGGCCGCGCCCGCAAAATTAGCTATAGGGTTGTTTCGGATTTGCTTTTTGACACGGCAGGTCCGGATTGCGCAGCTTTGAGTAAGCAGGAAATGACCATGAAGGGTATCGAGCGCCAGACCAAGGATACCGATGGACTGGCAAACGCGGCGGCCGGCAACGGCGCGGATGCCGCAGCGCATGGCATGGCGGCGATCGATCAGGTCCGCGACCTCCTGTTCGGCGGGCGCGCAACGCTCGCTGGAGACCAACCTCTCGGGCCTGCGCGAGGAGATGCAGGCATCGCTGAAGCAGATGCAGGCGGACTTCACCAACGAGCTCACCGCGCTTGCTGCGCGGCTGTCCGACCTCGAGCGGGATACCGAGCAGAAGCGCTTGGACTCGCTGAAGGATGTCGGTGCGGCCATCACCCAGCTCGGTTCCGTCATCAACGGATTGGGATCGGGCCGCACGGGCAAATAGCCATGGCAGCCGCTGCCGGCCAGAACCGCGAGATCGAGCAGCTCAAGACATTGCTGTTTCAGCCGGAGGCGACGCGTCTGACGTCGCTGGAGGCCGATCTTGACTCGCTGCAGCGTTATGTCGGCAATTCCGATCGGCTGGAGACCGCCACCGCCGGTATTCTGGTCGAGGCGCTGGAGCGCGCCGAGGTCAACCGGCCGCGCGAGCTCGCCAGTGCGATCGCGCCAGTCGTGGTCTCCGCGATCCGCAATGAGATCAAGAATTCGCGCGAGCAGATGATCGAGGCGCTGTATCCGATCGTCGGCCGGCTGGTCAGTGCGGCGGTCGCCAATGCATTCCGGGAACTGGTTGCCTCGCTTGAGCAGCGCATCAATGCCCTGACCTCGGCGCAGCTGTGGGTCGGGCGCGTCAAGTCGTTGGTGACCGGACGTCCGATCAGCGAGTTCGTGCTCGCCGATGCCCCGCCGCAGATCAACCGCCTGCTGATCATCGAACGCGGCAACGGCCGCCTGATCGCCGACTGGAAGCGCGAGGCGACCGCCGACGAGCGCGCCGATCTGCTCAGTGCGATGGTCGCGGCGATCCTCGAATTCTCGGTGCAAGCGCTGGCCGGCGAAGGCAATCTGCAAACGCTCGATTTCGGCGGACGGCAGCTCGCGCTGCGCGCCTCGCCGCGCTACATCCTGGCCGCGGAGTGCCTCGGCCCGCTGCGTCCTGCCGACAATGCGAGGATCAACTCGCTGTTCTTCGATGCGATCGAACGCATCGATCGCGGCGCGGATTGCGATGGCCCGATGCTCGCTTCGCTCGCCGCTGCGATCGAGACCGACGACACGCCGCGGCGGATCGCGAGCCGGCGCGGCAAGGTGATCCTGTTTGCGGTGCTCGCGGCCCTGGCTGCGCTGTTGCTTTACCTTGCCGCGACCGCGGTGACGCGAAGCCTTTTGGAGCGGCGGACCCATGCCGCGCTGGAGCAGCTCGCCGCCAAGCAGCCGTTGCTGGCCAGCTTCCCGCTGCGGCTCGACTTCGATCACGGTGGTCGAAGCGTGGCCGTCACGGGCCTCGAGCCGAGCCAGTTGGAAACCGCGCCATTGATCGACGCGCTCGCTGCGGCTGCGGCGCCGTACAAGGTCGTCGACCGCATCGGGCTGGTGTCTGCGCCGGATCAGGTTGTGGCATCGCAGGCCGGCATCGCCGAGAGCCTGAAGCGGCTGCAAGCGAGTCTCGACCAGATGCGCGAGGCAATGAGCGCGCAGGCCAAATCGGGCGACCAGAAACTTGCCGCGCTCGCCGAGCAGTACGACAAGGTCGGCGACCAGTCCGCCAAGCTGGGCGAGCAAGTTGCCAGGCTGCAATCCGTCGCCGACGGCCCGGCGGCGCGGCTCGACCGCTTCATCGCCACGACCGCGATCTTCTTCGTCAACAACGCCGACGAGTTCCTCGACAACGACCTAGCCGAGCAGCAGCTGCGCGAGCTCGCCGGACTGATGGTGAACAATGATCTCAGGCTGCGGATCGTCGGCTACGCCGATCAGAGCGGCACCGAGGGTACCAACAAGACGCTGGGGCGCAAGCGGGCGGAGCAGGTTCAGCGCAGGCTGACCGCGCTCGGGGTCGATCCGTCGCGGCTGATCCTGGTGTCGCGCGCCGCGACGATGCCGATCACCGACCGGCTCGATGCCACTGTCGGCGGCAACCGCCGCGTGGCGTTCGAGACGGTCTACCGAGGCGAAGTGGCGCGCTGATGCTCACCGCAAAAGTCATGCTGCTCGGCGATATGGGTGTCGGCAAGACGTCGATCCTCTATCGGCTGATCTACAACCGGTTCGAGGGCCAGTACAAATCGACGCTCGGCGTCGAGATCCTGAGCCATGACGTGACGCCGGCGGATGGCAGCGATCCGATGCGCCTCGTGCTGTGGGACACCGACGGCGATTTCGGTACCCAGATCTTCGACACGGTCTATGTCACCGGCGCCTCCGCGGCCATCATCGTGTCCGACGTGACGCGGCCGCACACGGTGACGCGCATGGTCGAGCTGGTCCGCGGTTTCGAGGAGCGCTTCCCGGGTCGGCCCTACCGGGCGCTGCTCAACAAGATCGATTTGCCGGAAGCCGCGGGAAGCGCCGGCCTGATCGCCGAGCTTGCGAAGTCGAGCGTGAAATCGGTCAGCGCCAAGACCGGCGTCGGCATTGCCGAGAGCTTTGTCGACCTCGCGCAGACGATCCGTCGTCGTCAGTTCTAGTCCAAAACGCGCAACGGACGTTGGTGTCAGCCGTCCCGACTTCTCGGGGCTGGCGAATCGGGCCGGGACGGCTGACTTCATCGCACGTGGGGCGTACGATGAAACGCGCGCGACGTGCGGCGCACGACCGCACGAATCTCCCCGACTGCACCACGCGGTCCCACACTCCGATAGTGACGATGGTCATCTTCCGCTCGGCCAATGGCCTGCCTATCGTCCGCCCCGTCACCGGAACCAGCCACGGGACCGACGCTGTCTCGGGCATACGGAGTGAGAGACATGAGCATTTTTGGAAGCATCATGGGTGCAATCTTCGGCCACGGCGCCCAGGCCAAAGCACCTGATGGCAAGACACCTGATGGCAAGACACCTGAGACGACAATGACGGCTGCGCCCGGCGCGGCACCGGCAACAACGTCGACCGCCGCATCCGCTGCGCCCGGCGCGCCCGCCGCACCGACCGTCGACGTCGCTGCGATCGTCGACAAGGCGGCGGCAGCCACCGGCGAGAAGCTCGACTGGCGCACGTCGATTGTCGACCTGATGAAGGCGCTCGGCCTCGACTCGAGCCTTGCGGCGCGCAAGGAACTCGCCAAGGAGCTGCACTACACCGGCGATACCAACAACACCGCCACCATGAATGTCTGGCTGCATCAGCAGGTGATGGTCAAGCTCGCCGCCAATGGCGGCAAGCTGCCCGCCGACATCAAGACCTGACGATTCGTATCGGGCCGTGCGCGCGTTCTCGCCCGCACGGCTCCGAACCATGTGTATTGCGTGAGGAGCAGTGGCGATGACCTCATCTCATCTTGCCATCCTGAACAGGTGGCGCACCGGCGTCACCGCCGCGTCGCTCGGCGCGGGGCTCGGGCTCGCAGCGCTGGCGCTGGGCATCACCATCGCCATCGCCCGCGCGGATAATTCCGGCGACGAGCAGCATCCGGCGAATGCAAATGTGCAGCGCGCTGCGCAGCTTCCGCCGCCGGCGCGGGTCATCTTGCCTGCACCATGGGAGCAGGCGACGCCCGCTCAGCCGGTCGCGGCGCCGGCGAAGTCGGAAGTTCGCAAATAATCTTCGCGCCTTTGCGGCGGCCGGCGATCCCGTCGTCGAGCCGGGCCATACCCTTCTTGAATCAGGAGATCACATGCTGAAGGAATTCAAGGAATTCGCCATGAAGGGCAACGTCGTCGATCTCGCCGTCGGCGTGATCATCGGCGCGGCGTTCGGGGCGATCGTGACGTCGATGGTGGCCGACATCATCATGCCGATCATCGGCGCGATCAGCGGCGGCGTCGACTTTTCCAACCATTTCACCGCGTTGTCGAAGTCGGTGACGGCAACCAATTTGGCAGATGCCAAGAAGCAGGGGGCGGTACTGGCCTGGGGCAACTTCCTGACGCTGACGCTCAACTTCCTGATCGTCGCCGTTGTGCTGTTCATCGTTGTCCGTCTCATGAATCAGCTCAAGCGTGAAGCGCCCGCCGCGCCGGCCGAGCCGCCGAAGCCGACCCGGGACCAGGAGCTGCTCACCGAGATTCGCGATCTTCTCAAGTCGCGTGCGTAGCGGTCGCCACTTGTATCCTGCGTACTGCCCAGCTCTGGAGCCTCACGATGCCAGAACAGGTCAAGCTGCCCCGAAAGTTATCGCAAGAGCCCGGTGGTCCGTCCAGGCTGCGGCCGAGCCACCGGCGGGTGATCGAGGAACTCGACCGCTGGGCCAACAGCCCCGGCCTGCAGCCGCCGAGTGACGCAGACGAGCGGGACGACGACAAGCGCTAGGGCATGATCCGGAAAAGTGCGAAGCGGATTTCCGAAAAGATCATGACCTAACAAAGAGCTCACGCAGGCAGGTGCCGTCTCCGATCGATTGACCGGCACGCGCGCCCTGGCCGAGAACGTCCAGATCTGCGCTGTGCCGCCGAGCCCGCCATACTCCGCGCCGAGACCGAGCATGACGCCACCCGCGACCCTGGCGTTCAGCCCGCCGGTGACGCGCGCCGACCAGCCCTCCAGCACCAGCGTCGGGTTGACCGGGATGCCGTTCACGGCCAGCGCCGCGGCGTCATCCCGGCTGAAGTAATAGTCGCTGTAGACGCCGAGATAGGGCGTGACCACCGCCGCGTCGGTCGTCGCCGGCCGCTCCCACAGCGTGTAGAGGCGCGCGGACGGCTCGATCAGTAGGCTGCCCATCCTATAGCTGCCGGTCAGCCCGGTCGCCCGTTCTCACCGCGCGCACGCAATGGGGCGATTGATAACGGTTATCGCCGGAGGGCGAGGTCAGAGCCGACGTGCGGTGGCGATCAGCGCGGTCGAGGGAATCGCAAAACTGTCGCCGACCCGTCCGCGCTCGATCTCGGCGCGGAAGGCGCGCGCGACGGTGGCGCTCTGGTCGGCATCGAGGCCGCTCCAATGCGGCATGAGTTCGAACAGTTTGTCGACGTCACCGGGATTGCCGACATTGAGTTTGAAGTCGTGGGTGATCTCGGCGATGGCGGGATCGGAGAAGCCGGCAGCGATGACCTCAGCCGCGAAGCGGCTGGGGTCGGCGAGCTCGGCAAGGCCCGTGCAGGGCATCGGTGTGACGTTGTCGGGATAGAGCCGCCGGATGATCTGCGCGAGTAGCAGACGCACGGCCGCACCATCGGCGCTTTTCCAGACCGCGATCGCAGCCGATCCACCTCGCCGCGTCACCCGCGCCATCTCGCGCAGTCCGGCGCGCCAATCCGGAAACAGCATCACGCCGAACACCGACACCGCCGCATCGAAGGAGGCATCCGGCAGATCGAGCGCCTGGCCGTCCATCTGCCGGGCTTCGATATTCGGTTGGCCATGCGCGCGGACCCGCGCCACCATGCCGGCGGAGAAATCGATCGCGGTGACCGCAGCGCCAATGCGGGCAGCGGCGAGCGCCGCAGCGCCCGTGCCGGTCGCGACGTCGATCACCCTGGATGACGGGCCAATCGGCAGTGTCGCGACCGCGGCGTCGGCGAACAGCGTCGTGAACGGCTGCGATTGCGCCTCATAGGCGGCGACCATCTTGTCCCAATGCGCGGGATCATTGTACGGCAGCGGCTTCGCCGGCTCACTTGACTGCATGAATCTGGTCCTCGAGGCTTTGCTTGTGCTTGGCGAGCCGGCGCTTGAAATCTCTCGCCAGCGCGTCGAGCGTCACCGCGCCGAGCCGCTTCAGGAACAGCGCTTCGACCTGGCGGAAGGTGTCGCCGAGCGCATCGTTGACGGCCTGCTCGACCAGGCAGCCGGGATTTTCCGAGCGGTGGCCCATCGCGACGATCGTGGGTTCGCCGACCGCGCGATAGATTGCCGCAAGCGTGATCTCGGTGGGATCGCGCGCCAGCGTCCAGCCGCCGCCATGGCCCTTCTCGGAGCGGACCAGGCCTTGCTCGCGCAGGCCCGCCATCACCCTGCGCACCACCACCGGGTTGGTGGCCATCGCTCTTGCAAGCTGCTCCGACGTCACCGCCTGGCCCGCTCCGATCATGTGGAGCAGGCCGTGCAGGACGCTGGACAAACGGCTATCGCGTATCATGTAACTTCATATGTTACATGATCGGGCGAACGTCAAGAGGGACCATGCGCCGTGAGAAACGATGCGCCGATTCGAACTTCGCGTGCCGGATTTGGCGGAGCCGTTCGTTTAATCCCCATCGGGGTCTTTGGGGGGCTGTATCGTGGGCAGTGTGGCGGTCGATCGGATGTTGCAGGATGCGGTGGCGCATTATGGCGCGGGCCGTGCGACGGAGGCCGGCACCTTGTGCAGCGACATTCTCTCCGCCGATCCCGATCATATTCCGGCACTGCATCTGTCTGCCGTGATCGCCTTCGTGACCGATCGCGCCGCCGAAGGCGCGGTGCTGCTGAACCGGGTGTTCAGCCTCGATCCGCTTCATGGACCGGCCTTTGCCACGCTCGGCGATGCGCTTGCGGTGAAAGGCGAGCATGATGGCGCGGTGGCGGCGTTCCAGCGTGGCGTGGCGCTGCGGCCGCAGGATGCCGGCCTGCAGGTCAAGCTCGGCGTCGCGTTGTGCGATCTGTTGCGCTTCGACGAAGCCGAGACGGCGTTTCGCCGCGCGATCGCGCTCGATGGCGGCCTGACGCGCGCGCGCTTCAACCTCGCCGTTGCGCTGGGAGCGCAACAGCGGCCGGTCGAGGCCGAGCAGGCCTATCGCGAGGTGATCGCGCGCGATCCGGCCTATCGCGGCGTCTGGCTCAACCTCGGCAACGCGTTGACCGATCAGAAAAAGCTCGACGCCGCCGTCACGGCCTATCGCCGCGGGCTTGCCGCCGAGCCCGATCATCCGGGGCTGCATAGCGGCCTTGGCGCGGCGCTCTACCGCCAGGGCCGGCTGGAGGACGCAGTCGTGCATTATCGCCGCGCGATCGCGCTCGATCCCGACAATCTCGTGCCGCAGCGCCTGCTGGCCATGGTGCTGCACGAGCTCGGCGAGCGCGAGGAGGCGGTCCGAATCTACCGGCAGGTCTCGGCCCGCGACCCGTCCGACCACGTCATCCTCAACAATCTCGGCGCCGGCCTGTTCGAGCTCGGACAAGTCGACGACGCCATCGCCTGCGCCGAGCTCGCGCTGGCGTTGAAGCCGGACTACGCCGCCGCGCACACCAATCTCGGGATCATCTTCGAGGCGCAGAATCTGGTCGAGGCGGCGGTCGCGGCGCATCGGCGCGCCATCGAGCTCGATCCGCTCTATGCCAAGGGCTACGCCAACCTTGCGGTCGCGCTGCGCAATGCCGGCGAGATCGATGCTGCGCTGGTGGCCTCGCGCCGCGCCATCACGCTCGATCCCACGCAGCCGCTCGCGCACTACAACCACGCCCATTTCCTCCTGATGAACGGCGAGTTCGAGGAGGGATTCGAAGAGTATCAGTGGCGGCGCAAATCCAAGATGCTCAGTGACGGCGATCCGGTGTTCGACGAGCCGGAATGGCAGGGTGAGCCGCTGGCGGGACGCACGCTGCTGTTGTTTGCAGAATACGGCCTCGGCGATGCCATCAATTTCGTCCGCTATGTGCCGATGCTATCCGGCACGGGCGGCCGGATCATCCTGCAGGTTCAGCCGGCGCTGGTCGCGTTGCTGCGGCCGATGCTGCCCGATGTCGCGATATTCGCCCGCGGCGAGCCGCTGCCGCCGTTCGACCTGCAACTGCCGCTGCTGAGCCTGCCGCGGATCTTCCGCACCACCGTCGAGACCATTCCATCGGCGGTATCCTATCTGCGGGCCGATGCCACCAAGCTCGCGCGTTGGCGCGAGGCGCTCAGCAGCGTCTCCGCGCTGAAGGTCGGCGTGGTTTGGGCCGGCAATGCCAGGCACAAGGGCGACCGCCAGCGCTCGCTGCCGGCCGATGCCGTGCTGCCGCGGCTGGTGATGCCTGGCGTGCAGCTCTACAGCCTGCAGAAGGAGCCGAGGCCCGACGATGCGCCGGTGCTGCGGCGTCTTGGTAATGACGTGGTCGACCTCGCGCCGACGCTCGGCGATTTTGCCGACACCGCGGCGGCGGTCTGCGCGCTCGACCTCGTGATCGCCGTCGACACCTCGGTGGCGCATCTCGCCGGCGCGCTCGGCCGCCCGGTCTGGATGTTGTGTCCCTATGCGCTCGACTGGCGCTGGCTGCGCGATCGGGCCGACACGCCCTGGTATCCGACCATGCGGCTGTTCCGTCAGGACAGGCCGCAGGCCTGGGAAAACGTACTGGCGCGGATGTCGGACCAGCTTGCCCGGCTCGCCGGCGGCGAGCGGGAGCTGCTGCTGCCGGCGTCTTTGACGCGCTGACCTGGTATCACCCCGTGCTCATTCCCTGCGCGCCGCCGAGCAGCTTGACGTTGAGCCGGCCGCCGTCGAACAACATCTCGTTCAGTGCACCGTCGATGTCTTCGGCGGTGACATCCTGGCCGCCGCCGCGGGCGATGCTGGCCTGGGCGATACGGCGCATCAGCTCCTTGATGAAGGCGGCGCTGACGCCTTCGGTACGTTGCACCGCTGCCTCGATGACGGGCGGCTCCAGCGGCAGGCCGCGGCCATAGAGCCGGATCAGCTTGCCGCGCCCCGGCTCGTCGGGCAACGGCACCTCGATTGCCTGATCGATGCGGCCGGGCCGGCCGGCGAGCGCGCCCTCCAGCTCTTCGGGCCGGTTGGTGGTCAGCACGAACAGGATATCGCAATCCTCCTTCAGGCCGTCCATCTCGTTGAGCAGCTTGTTGAGCAGGGATTCCTCGCACGGTCCGCCCATGTCCTCGCGGTCGCGCGCGATCAGATCGACGTCCTCGATCACGACCATGGTCGGCTGCAGCAGCCGCGCCAGGCTCATATAGGCGCCGAGCAGACCGACCTGCTCGGCGGTGATGATCAGCGTGGTGTGGTTTGGCAGGTTGGTGGCGAGATAGCGGATGGTGTGGGTCTTGCCGGTGCCGGGCGGCCCGTACAGCAGGATGCCCTTGCGGGTCGACTGCCCGAGCTTGCGCAGCCGGTCGCGGCTTTCGACGAAATCGAGCACGTTGCGGTCGAGCAGCCGCAGCGTCCGGTCCGGCAGGATCACGTCGCCGCGCGCGACCGTCGGCAGCCGATGCACGGTCAAGCCTTGCGAACGTCCGCGATAATTGGCGCCATCCTCCAGCGACAGGATCTTGCCGCGATAGGAGCGTGCCGCGTGCACGGCCGTTTCCAGCTCGGCGAACGTGCGCTGCACGAAAGCGTTGCCGGCCGCACCGGCGGGCAACGCAAGCTCGATCCGCAGCGACGGCTCGTGATTATATTCGCGATAGAATGTCAGCAGCACAGCGTAGCGCAGTTCACCGGTTCGACACAGCCATAGTCCATTGGCAAGGCACTTCACCGGCTCGGCCTCGCCGATATCGACGTCGCGATATTGTGGCGGCGCGATCGCTGGTGCATGCCGGCCGGCCTTCATCAGCGCCGCGAAGTCGAGCGTCTCGTAGCGATATTCTTCATGGATGCCGAAAAAGTGGATTGGATCGGTGAACAGCTTGTCGATCGCGACCTGAACGTCGGCGCGCATATGGCCCGGAAACTGTCGCGCCCGTGTCACGATCAGGTTGCGCGGCACGCCGGCGAAATGCCAGTCGAGCGCGACGTAAGCGGATCGAAACGTCTCGCCCGGCAGTTCTTCCGAGCTGCGGCGTGCCGCGAGCAGGCAATCGCTGCACAGCGATGCGGTCGTCGTACCGGGGATCAAAATCTCCGTCACGGCCCTTGGCGCTTCGCAGAGATCGCAGGGGCGGCTGGCGTCGGCGGATTCGGTGCTGATCATCAACGGCTGGCCGTTGGAGCGGATCAGCCACTTCGCCGAGTTGAAGATGGCCCGTGCGACCGGCCCCGGATATGGCCCGCAGGGAACAGCGCCGTTGGCCTCGATCAAGGCAGCGCAGGCAACGGCTTCCTGCTCGGATTTCCCGAACACCGTACGCAATAAATCCTGCACGAATTCCAGCGGGGTCTCATCGTCGTCATGAATGAAGAGCCGGACCGGACCATCGTCGCTTAACACGTCGTGCATGATCACCTCGAAACGCAATCGGAACCAAAAGAACAAAATAAGAACATCATGGCCGCCGGCCTTCGTCAAGCGAAAGATTCCCCCGCCTCATCCCTGACGTGTGGCGTGATCGGCCGGCTCGGCTCAGCGGAGAAGCGCATTGCATGCGTAAACGCCGCTCAACACCTGTGACGTTTGTGTTGCGGCAAATGCCAAAACATGGCCGCCACAGCGGCAAACTTCCGACACATCATCGGGGCGAAAAGGAGCATCCGACATGGCACGAGCGCGTGAGCTGATTCCTTTCAGGGATGAGCCGTCGCGCAATGACTTTTCATAAGAGGGCCCTCGTGTCGCACACATTTCGTTTTGCGATCCTTCTCGTCCTCGCTTTGTTCGTCTCTCCCGCGCTGGCTCAGCCGGGCGCCAAGCCGGCGCCGCCGCAATCCGGTACCAGTGACAATCTGACGCCGGAGCAGGCGAAGCGCGCGCTCGAGACGCTGCAGGACGACAAGAAGCGCGGCGAGATCATCAACACGCTGCGCGCCATCGCCAATGCCTCGCCGCAGGCTGCTGCCCAGCCGGCGGCTGCGGAGCCGCCGCCCGAGCAGCATTCGCCGATCCCGCTCACCGCTGACAGCCTCGGCGCACAGCTTTTGCTGATGGTGTCCGAGCAGGTCGGCGAGATGTCGCGCGAAGTCGCCGACGTCGCGCGCACGCTGACGCATTTTCCCGCGTTCTATTACTGGTTCGTGCGCACCGCGAACGATCCGGCGGCCTATGGCCTCCTGATCGACATCGCCTGGAAGTTGGCGCTGGTGTTCGGCTGCGCGCTCGTGGCCGAATGGGTGGTGTTCCGCCTGATCAAGCGGCCGGTCGCGTTCCTCGAGGCGCGGCTGCCGCAGACCGCGCGTATGCCGGTGCAGACGCTCGCGAGCGTCGACCCGCCGTCGTCGGTCGCCGACGTCACGCCGGAACCGGAGCTGCATCGGCGCCGGCTCAGCCTGGCACGGGCCTGGCAGTCGCTGGTCCGGCTGCCCTTCGTGCTCGGCCGCCTGCTGCTCGAATTATTGCCGGTGGTGGTATTCGGCGGCACCGCGACCGCGCTGCTCGGCACCGAGATCGGCGATCAGTCGACCACGCGGCTGGTGATCCTCGCCGTCGTCAACGCCTATGTGTTCTCGCGTGTCCTGATCTGCGCGGTGCGCGCGCTGGCAGGGCCGTTCGGCCTGTTCCGGGTCCGTGCCGAGACCGCAGCCTATATCGAGATCTGGGCAAGGCGCATCGTCGCCGTCGGCGTCTCCGGCATCGCCTTTGCCAACGTCGCGCTGCTGCTTGGCCTGCATCGCGCCGGTTATGCCGCGCTGATCCGGCTGGTGATGCTGGTGGTGCACCTCTTCATCGTCGTCATCATCCTGCAATGCCGCCGCCAGGTCGCCGATGTCATCCGCGCGCCGGCCGATCGCACCGGGCTTGCGGCGCGGACGCGCAACCGCCTCGCGGCGCTCTGGCATGTGCTGGCGATCGCGCTCGACCTCGCGCTGTGGGCGGTGTGGGCGCTCAACATCCGCAACGGCTATTCGCTGCTGCTGCAATATTTCGTCGGCACCATCGCGGTGCTGCTGGTCACCCGTCTCGTCACCATGGTGGTGCTGAGCCTGATCGATCGCGGCTTCCGCATCAGCCCCGAGTTGATCCAGCGCTTCCCGGGGCTGGAGACCCGTGCCAACCGCTATCTGCCGCTGCTGCGCAAGGTGGTCACGGCGGTGATCGCCCTGATCGGATTCGTCGCGCTGCTCGAAGTGTGGGGCGTCGATGCCATCGTCTGGTTCTACGGCGGCCAGATCGGCTCGCGTCTGATCTCGGCGCTGGTGACGATCGGCATCGCCGCGCTCGCGGCGGCCGTGATCTGGGAGGTCGCCAACGCACTGATGGACCGGCAGATCGACACGCTGTCGCGCGAGGGGCATTACGCCCGCGCCGCGCGCCTGCGCACCTTCCAGCCGATGCTGCGCACCGCGCTGTTCTGCATGATCGTCGCGGTGGTCGGGCTGACGGCGTTGAGCGAGATCGGCGTCAATGTCGCGCCGCTGCTCGCCGGCGCCGGCATCGTCGGCATCGCGATCGGCTTCGGCTCGCAGAAGCTGGTGCAGGACCTGATCACCGGGCTGTTCCTCCTGATCGAGAACACCGTGCAGGTCGGCGACACCGTCACGGTGTCGGGGCTGTCAGGCGTGGTCGAGAACGTCTCGATCCGCACCATGCGGCTGCGGGCCGGTGACGGCTCGGTGCATGTCGTGCCGTTCAGCGCGGTGACCACCATCACCAACGCCAGCCGCGGCGCCGGCAATGCCGCGGTCAGCGTCAACGTCTCCTACAAGGAAGACACCGACCGCGCCGGCGAGGTGCTGAAGGACATCGTCGCGCAGATGCGCCAGGAGACGGCGTATCGCGCGCTGATCCGCGGCGATCTCGAATTGTGGGGCGTCGACAAGGTCGACGGCTCCGTCGTCACCATCGTCGGCCAGATCCGTTGCACCGACGGCGGCCGCTGGTCGGTGCAGCGCGAGTTCAACCGCCGCATGAAGCGGCGCTTCCAGGAGGAAGGCATCGAGATCGCCTCGATGGGCCAGACCATCCTGATGCAGCTCCCGCCGCCGTCGGAGCCCGATAGCAACAACGCGATGCCGCGCCGCGCGGCGGGCTGATCTGACACGCTAGCTGCGCGTCTCACCGTTGCGACACGTCTCGCGACGGTGAGACGGTCGCAGCGCTACTGAGCCCGGCGTACGGCCGCAGCCGGCCGAAATCCGGCCGTTCCCGTCCATTCCCTGCGATTTCCTCTCTGGCACAGCGCTTGCTGATTGTCGCGTGAATGCGCGGCAAGACGCATTGCATGACTGAACCCAACGCGAAGGAAGGAACGCACATGGAGCTTGGCTACTTCACCATGCCCTCGCACCCGCCGGAGTGCGGATTGAAGGAGGGCCACGACTGGGACCTGCAAACGCTGCGCTGGCTCGACGAGCTCGGCTATCAGGAAGCCTGGATCGGCGAGCATCACACCGCGCCGTGGGAGCCGCACCCGTCGCCTGATCTCTTGGTGGCGCAGGCGCTGCTGCAGACCAAGAATCTGCGCATCGGGCCCGGCGGCTTCCTGCTGCCGTATCATCACCCGGCCGAACTCGCCAACCGCGTCGCGATGCTGGACCATCTTTCGAACGGGCGGCTCAATTTCGGCGTCGCGGCTTCGGGGCTGCCGAGCGACTGGGCTATGTTCAACGTCGACGGCATGTCCGGCCAGAACCGCGACATGACCCGCGAGGCGCTCGAGATCATCCTGAAGATGTGGTCGGAGCCGGGGCCGTGGACCCACAAGGGCAAGTTCTGGACGGTGTCGAAGCCGGACACGATGTTCGATTTCCTCAAACCCCACATCAAGCCGTTGCAGGGCCCGCATCCGCCGATCGGCGTTGCGGGGCTATCGAAGAATTCCGACACGCTCAAGCTCGCCGGGGAGCGCGGCTTCATCCCGATGAGCCTCAACCTCAACCCGGCCTATGTCGGCAGCCACTGGGAGTCGGTGGAAGCCGGCGCCGCCAAGACCGGCCGCAAGCCGAGCCGCAAGGACTGGCGGCTGGTGCGCGAGGTGTTCGTGGCCGATACCGATGAGGAGGCCTGGAAGCTCTCGACCGGCGACATGATGGGCCGGATGATGAGCGAGTACTTCCTGCCGCTGCTCGGCCATTTCGGCTTCAAGGATTATCTGAAGCACGCGCCCGATGTGCCCGACAGCGACGTCACCGTCGAATATTGCGCGCGCCGGAATTGGATCGTCGGCTCGCCCGCGACGGTCACCGAGAAGATCGAGACAATCTACCGGGAGGTCGGCGGCTTCGGCGTGCTCTGCGTGTTCGGCTTCGACTACAAGCACAAGCCCGAGGCCTGGCACAACTCGCTGCGGCTGCTGAAGCAGGAAGTGCTGCCGAGGCTGAAGCATCTCGGCGCCGAGTTCGAGAAGGCCGCATGACAGCTGCGCGGGGTGCGGGGCTTGCCTCGCCCCCCGCGTCGCATATGTTAAACCGAATGTTTTTGACGAGGTTTGCGGCATGACGGTCGACGCACAGAGTTTCAAGCAGGCGATGCGCCATTGCGCCGGCGCGGTCGCGCTGGTGACGGTCGGTCGCGAGCCGGGGCAGCGGACCGGCCTCACCGTGACCTCGGCCTGCTCGCTGTCGGATAACCCGCCCTCGGTCCTGGTCTGCGTGAATCGTAATGCCAGCGCACATGAGCGCATCCGCGCCGAGCGGCATTTCGTCATCAACTTCCTGAACGAGGACCACGCGCTGCTGGCGCTGACCTTCTCCGGCCAGAAGGGCGTCAATGGCGATGATCGTTTTGCGTTCGGACGCTGGACCACCGGCGCGACCGGCGCTCCGATGCTGGAGGATGCCGTCGCGGCGTTCGACTGCGTGCTGAGCCAGGAGCTCGAAACCAAGACCCATTCGATCTTCATCGGCGAGGTCCAGCATGTCCGCGCTGTGACCACGGTCGATCCGCTGATCTATCTGCGCTCGGGCTTCCAGAGCGTGCGCAACATCCACGATCCGATCACGCTCGGCGACGTCGATGCGCGCCGCGTCAGCTGGAACGAGTTTTCGTAGAGCCGCGACGGTCTCTACATCTATTTGAGCCACACCAGCAGCGGCACGGGCGCGCGGCCCTCGCAGGACAGCGTGCCCTCGTAATTGCGCGTCTTGCGGGCGCTGTAGGTGCAGGGCGCGCCGTCCAGCACCAGCTCGGCTGTCACCTGCGCATCCGTCCCCGAGATTTGCAGCTTGATCTCGCCGGCGCGTTCCTCCGGCCCGTCCTGCGTGCAGATTCCGACATGCTTCATCTTCAGCGGTCCGGAGAATTGCTTGCGCGCGTCCGGTCCGCTTTCGGTGAGATGCCCGGTCAGTTCCCATTCGCCGAGCACGCCGGCCTGGCCGAGGATCTCCATCGCACCGAGCGGCGGCGCGTGGCAGAGGCACAGCGCAACAGCGCCGAGCAGCGCCGCGCCACCGTTGCGCCATGTCATCAGCAGCATCACAGCTTGCTTCCGGTTGTCTGCCGCAATTCGATCAGCTCCGGCCGCGATACATCGGAATCCGCGGTGAGCCGAGCGATCTGCACTGCGCAATCCTGTGTCTTGGCCTGATCGCCGGCCGCCTTGGCGCTCTTCATCATCCCGATATAGGCTGCCAGCCGGTTGGGCTCCTTCTTGAGCACGGCCTCATAGGCGGCAAGCGCATCGGCGGCCTTGCCGCGTTCGAGCAGCATCGCGGCGTAGAGCTCGCGCGCCGGCGCCAGCGGTCCCGGGGTGACCGGATGCTTCTCGGTCTTGTCTTCAGCGTCCGCGGCGGCGTTCATCGCGCCGAGCGCCTCATCATATTTGGCTTCGGCGTACAGCATCCAGGCACTCGCGATCTGCTGCTGGATGTCGACGATGTTGGACCAATAGGCGTCCTTGCCGTCCTTCAACCTGTCGCGCAGCTCGACGAGCTTGGCGATATCGGGCTTGGCGGACGCCGGATCACCGGAGCGTGCGGCGCCGACCGCGCGGGCGAAGTAGGTGATGGCATCCGCATAGGCATATTTGGTCGGATGCACGTCAAGCGCGGCAGCGCCCTTCCAGTCGCCGCGCTCGAACACGTAGCGGGCCTGGCTTGCCGCCACCGCGAAGGGGCCGGCGAACCGGTCCTGCTTGAACTGGAGCTGGCCGAGCTCATCGACCGCCGCCCGCGCCTCCTTGTCCTGCCCGAGCTGCAGATAGGCATAGACCAGGTAGTCCATCGCGTGCGCCTGGTCCTGCTGTTCGCCGTCTGCCTTGGCGATGCGCGCGGATTCCTTGTTGGAGGCGATCGATTCCTTCCAGTAGCCGACGCGCGTGAAGATGTGTGACGGCATGTGCTGGGCATGCGGCGCGTGTTCGGCGATCTTGGCATAGCGCATCGCCGCGGGGAGGCCCTTCTCCGCCAGCGCCGGATAATCGTAGAGATGGATCAGATAGTGGGCGATGCCCGGGTGCTCCGGCTGGCGCTGGAAGATCGGTTCCAGCAGCGCCGCGCCTTTCAGCTGATTGGCATAGGTCTTATCGGATGGCGACGCCGCGACGTTGAGCGTGATCGCATAGGCGATCTGCGCCTCGTCATCGTCGGCATAATGCGTCGCGACCTGCTCTTCGGCCGCGAGGAAGCGCTGCACCCGGGTGCGGTGATCGACCTTGTCGTAGTCGACATACATCGCGGCGATCGCATCGATGTATTCGCGCTCGCGCGGCGTGCCGGCATTCAACGCCTGGCCTTTCTTGGCGGCTTCGAGGCCGAGCGGAAGGTTCTCGGGTGGCGGCGGCGCGTGCGGATTGTAGAGATAGCTGAGCGCGATCCCCCAATAGGCGATGGCGCATTGCGGGTCGGCCTCGAGCACCTCTTCGAAGGTGCGGCGCGATGCGCTGTACCAGAACGAATGCTGATACAGCATGCCGCGATCGAACAGCTCCTGCGCCTCAAGCTTGCAGGACGTCGTAAAATGGACTTTGCCCAATCGTTGTTCAGTCGAATCAGAGGCGGCAGGCTGCGAAATGGTCGCGGCAACCAGGCCAACGACCACAGCGAGGGGAAACCGTGTCATGGGACCCGCTCCGTGGCGTCGAAAGCGAAAGCCGTACGATATCACTTTTCCTGCACGGCCGAAACACGACAGCCATTCTTACGGAGTACCCATGTCCGCGCTACGAACCGTTTCTCGAACGAAATATTTGATCTAGCCGTCGAGCCCGATCTTCAACGCCTTGATCTTTCGGTACAAGGTCGCGCGGCTGAGCTTGAGGGCCTTCGCCGCGTCGTTTACCCGGCCGCCATTGGCGCGCAACGCGTCGGCGATCGCGGCGCGCTCGGCCGCTGTGTGATCGGCCATCACGCTGTGCGCGGCGAACGGCGGCAGATCGAGATCGGCCGCGCTGATGACGCCGCCTTCGGCAGTCGCACCGGCGAGCCGCAGCACATGGCGAAGCTGGCGCATGTTGCCGGGGAACGGATAGACCATCAGCTGCGCCCAGGCCTCGGTTGAGATGCGGCAATGCGGCGCTTCCTCGTCGGCGATCTGCGCGATGACGTCCTTGCGGTCGCCGCGTTCGCGCAGCGCCGGCAGGCGGATCTCCATGCCGCGCAGCCGGTAATACAGATCCGAGCGGAAGCTGCCGTCCTCGGCCATCCGCGCCAGGTCACGATGGGTGGCGCTGATCAGGCGGATGTCGACCGGTACAGGCTTCAATGCGCCGAGTGGCCAGACCTCGCGATTTTCAAGCACGCGCAGCAGCCTTGTCTGCAACGAAAGCGGCATGTCGCCGATCTCGTCGAGGAACAGCGTGCCGCCGGAGGCCTGCACGATCAGGCCCTTCGATCCCTCGCGCCGGGCGCCGGTGAAGGCGCCGGCCTCGTAGCCGAACAGCTCGGCGTCGATCAGGCTTTCCGGCATCGCCGCGCAGTTCAGCGCGACATAGTTGCGGGCCGCGCGGTTGCTTGCGGCATGGATCGCACGCGCGAACACGTCCTTGCCGGCGCCGGTCTCGCCATGCAGCAGGATCGGCAGATCGAGATTGCCGACCGTCTTCAGCCGCTTCACGCCCTTGATCAGCACGGGATCGCGGCCCGCCAGCCGATGCAGGCCGGAAAACTGTCCAGGCGGTTGTTCGCGCGGCGGTGCCGGCAACGGACGCGCTGATCGCGCGCGCACCGGCGGCGCCAAATGGCCGCGGCCCCATGGCGTGCCGTCGGCCCGGCGCAGCGTGACCAGCTCGTCGGCGGCCCGCGTCGCGCGATCGTCGAGTTGAATGAGATGCGACAGATCGATGCCGTCGTCGATCATCGCATCCGTCAGGCCGAACACGCCGCGCGCGGTGCGGCAGGCGCCGACCACGCGGCGGTCGTCGTCATAGGCGAGCATGCCGTGCCCATCACCGGGCAAGGTCGCGATCCAGGAGGCGCGGTAGTGGCGGCGGAAGAACGACTGCTCAATCCGTCGCGTCGCCTCCGTGGTGACGGCGAGCGCCAGTTCATGCGCGCTGCGGCCCAGATCGCTGCGGCAGGAGGAGATGTTGACGGCACCGGCCAGTCGCCCGGCATGATCGAACAGCGGCGACACCGCGCAGGTGAACATGTGCCACTGCTCGCGGAAATGCTCGTCGCCATGCACGATGATCGGCCGCTGCTCGGCGAGCGCGGTGCCGAGCCCGTTGGTGCCCTCGAAAGTCTCGGCGAAGTTCGAGCCGGTGTAGATCTTCCACTCCAGGAACATCCGTTCGTAATCGCCGCCGGGCAGCCGGCTCACCAGCATGGTGGCGTTGGGATCGGCGAGATTGACGCAATAGCCGCTGTCGTGGAGCACGCGGGCAAGATCCTCGATCTCCGGGATCGCGACCTGGATCAGGTCTTCCATCGGCTCGGCGATGTGCCGGACCTCGGCCTCGGTCAGGGTCTGCGGCGGCCCGCGGCGGGCCGGATCGAGGTTGTGATTGACCACGCAGCGCCGCCACGACGCGGCAATCCGCGCCTCGGTGTCGACGCCGGCCAGCTGATGGGCCGCCGATAAAACACGGGCGACGTGATTTGAGGCCGATAGATTGGCCATCCAGAGGTCTCCACCCTGTATTTTGGGCGAAGTCTGGCAGCCCATGGCCGAATGTCAATTGGCCCGCGGGGTCGCGGGGAGGGGACCTTTGGAGGGAGGCAGCTCCTTCCGTCATTCCGGGGCTCGCGGAGCGAGAGCCCGGAATCCATTCATCCTCAGAATCCGCGGCCCGATGGATTCCGGGCTCGTGCTTCGCACGTCCCGGAATGACGAGGCCAACGGTGTTCGGCCGGCCTACTTCGCCCCTACTTCACCTCACCGGCGGTGAGCAACACAAACGAACGCCCGCCCGCCTTGTAGGTGCTTTCGAACGCGAACTGCGCGCCTGGCCGCTCGTCCGGCGCGTTGGTGTCGAGCAGCAGCGACCAGTGCGGGCCGGCCGATGTCACCGGCAGCTTGAAGTCGACCTCGCCCTCATAGCTGTTGAGGATCACAAGCACGGTGTCGTCCTCGCCCTCGCGCGCGATCGCGGTCTTGCGGGCGCGGCCGTCGAGCACGACGCCGAAACATTTGATCCAGCCGGTGGTCCAATCGGACTGCGTCATCTCGACGCCCGAGGTCGAGATCCAGACCACGTCGCGGATCGATAGCTGCGGATCGCGATCGCCGGACAGGAAGCGGCTGCGGCGCAGGATCGGATAGTCGCGCCTGAGCTTGATCATGCGCTTGGTGAAGGCGAGCAACTTCTCGGCATCGTCGGACAGATTCCAGTCGAACCAGGAGATGTCGTTGTCCTGGCAATAGGCGTTGTTGTTGCCGCGCTGGGTGCGGCCGAACTCGTCGCCGCCGAGCAGCATCGGCGTGCCCTGCGAGGCGAGCAGCGTCGCCAGCATGTTGCGCTTCTGGCGTTCACGCAAAACGCGGATCTCTGGATTGTCGGTCGGGCCCTCGGCGCCGCAATTCCAGGAATGGTTGTCCGACGAGCCGTCGTTGTTGTTCTCGCCGTTGGCCTCGTTGTGCTTGTTGTTGTAGCTCGCCCAGTCGTTCAGGGTGAAGCCGTCATGCGCGGTGATGAAGTTGACGCTGGCCCAGGTGCGGCGGCCCTCGCGGTTGAACACGTCGTGCGAGCCGAGCAGGCGGGGCGCCAGGCTGCCCGGCGCCGCCTCGCCGCGCCAGAAATCGCGCACGGTGTTGCGATACTTGTCGTTCCACTCCGCCCATCCCGGCGGGAAGCCGCCGACCTGGTAGCCGCCGGGGCCGCAGTCCCAGGGCTCGGCGATCAGCTTGACGGTCGCGAGCAGCGGGTCCTGGTTCATCGCTTTCAGGAAGCCGGACTGCTCGTCGAAGCCATAGACCTCGCGCGCCAGGATGGTGCCGAGGTCGAAGCGAAAGCCGTCGACATGCATGTGACCGGCCCAGTAGCGCAGGCTGTCCATCACCAGCTGGATCACCCGCGGATGCGACAGGTTCACCGTGTTGCCGGTGCCGGTGTCGTTGACGTAGTAGCGGCGTTTGTCGGGCAGCAGGCGATAATAGCTCGCATTGTCGATGCCCTTGAACGACAGCGTCGGGCCGCGTTCATTGCCTTCGGCGGTGTGGTTGTAGACCACATCGAGAATCACCTCGAGGCCAGCGCCATGCAGCCGCGCCACCATCTCCTTGAATTCGCGCAGGCTGTTGGCGACGTCGGCGGCGTAGCGCGGGTCCGGCGCGAAGAAGCCGATCGTGTTGTAGCCCCAGTAATTGGTGAGGTGCTTGTCCAGCAGATAGCTGTCGTTGACGAAGGAATGCACCGGCAACAGCTCGACCGAGGTGATGCCGAGCGCCTTCAGGTAGTCGATCGCGGCGTTCGAGCCGAAGCCCGCGTAAGTGCCGCGCAGGTGCTCGTCGATGCCGGGGTGCTGTTTGGTAAAGCCCTTGACGTGGGTCTCGTAGACGATGGTCTCGTCCCAATGGGCTTCCTGCCGCTGCGGCTCCTGCGCCCAGTCGAAATTGGGATCGCACACCACGCATTTCGGCATGAACGGCGCGCTGTCGCGCTCGTCAAACGTCAGGTCGTCGTCGGTCTCCATCTTGTAGCCGAACACCGCCGGATTCCAGGTCAGGTGGCCTGCATGGGCGCGGGCATAGGGATCGAGCAGCAGCTTGTTCGGATTGAAGCGGTGGCCGCCGTCCGGCTGGTAGGGACCGTAGACGCGATAGCCGTAGAACGTGGCGGGCTGCACGCCATTGATGAAGCCGTGGAACACCTGATCGGTATATTCCGGCAGCTCGAAACGGTGCGTCTCGCGCTCGCCGTCGAACAGGCAGACCTCGACCTTGGTGGCGTTAGCGGAAAATACCGCAAAATTGGTGCCGTGGCCGCTCCAATGGGCGCCCAGCGGATAGGGCAGCCCTTCCTCAATCACGAACTCGGACATCGGTCCCCCAAAAGCAATCAATCAACCTGCAACAAACGCCGCCGCACGGAAAACGTTGCATGGTCACTTTAGCGCCGGAGGACTGGCTGCGTGTGACACGTTGTGGCGCGTGGCACGCAGACACCGCTAGGTGCGGAGTTCGGACATCGCGGATTCGATCCGTGCCAACATGGGGGTCGCACCGTACTGTCCCGCTATGCGCTGAGCTTCAACCAAGTGCTGGAGCGCCAGACCCGGCTTCTTCTTTGCCTGGTACAAAAGCCCGAGAATCATTTCGCAGCGGCCAAAATGGTGCGCATTGGCGTCGAACCGGGAGTTCTGTTTGACCTGGTTCACCAGCATCACGATCTGTCTTCGGGCGCCGAACATGACCGAGACGAGACTGGCCGCGTTTCGCCAGAGGACCCCGATCGGTGGCCGCTCCTTCCCCGCGATGATCTCAAGGTAGATCTCGCACAGGAACATCCGGTACCAATCGGCCGCCGCGTAATAGCCTTCGCTCTCGCGCTTCGAGATGGAGCGCTTCATCCAGCGCAGTGCGGCGGCGATCTCACCGCGCAAGGCCATGGCGATCGCCATGATCCCCTCGGCTCCGGACAACGCCCAATACCAGCCGTTGGTCTCACATTCGTCGATCCACGCGCGGAGCATTGCAAACGCCTCGGGCCGCCTGAGCAGGACGAGCGCCGATATTTTTGCATTGGTCGAACTGATGGTGTCGAACGGCGCGCGGGCCATGCTGATGCTCATTTCAGCATAGTCAAGCGCAGCAGCGTAGTCGTCGCCGATCAGGGCAATCCACGCCTCAACTTGCAATCCCAATCCGATCGATCTGGGATCGTTCATTTTCCGGCCGACGGCCAGCAACTCCTGGGCCGCTTGGCGCGCCTCCGAGATTCGTCCGCGATGGATTTCTTCCCATCCCAAGGCATATCGCGTGAAGGCCTGCGGATATGGGTCGCCCGTGCTCGACGAGAGGCGGATCGCATCCCGGCCGAGCGTCTCGAATGCCTCGCGGGGGCGCGGCGCGACAATCGTGGAAACGTGGATGTCGCTCGAGATCGCATAGGCGCGCGATCTGGCATCCCCCAGCCTGTCGGCCATCGCCGTCAAATCGATTTGCCGTTGCGCAGCCTCCCGATTCCGTCCGCTCAGCAAAAGAGCGACCACGTGATAGTGCTGGATGAGGACGCAGTGCTGATTGTCGCCAAGCCGCGCCAGATCGGCGCTGAAGCGCTCGACGGTTTCGATCAACGACCTCTGCTGGTTGAGCAGGTTCAGGCAATAGAGGTGATCGACCAGCAGCGATGCGATCTGCTCGCTCACCGCGCATGCCGGGTTGCTTTCGAGCAATGCGACAGCCGCCGCAAGATATTTGTTGGCTTCCTCAAGCGAATAGACGCCGAGGCTCTTGGCCCCGGCCAGCGCGAAATAGACGAATGCCTTCTCGGCGCGGTCTGTCTGACTGTAGTGGTGAGCGAGAATTTCAGCGACCTCGGCCAGCCGATTTCCCTGGCGGCGCTCGATCTCCTGGCCGATGCGCAAATGCAGGGCCTTGCGCGGTTCGGTCAGCAGGCTCTGGTATAGCGCATCGCGCCCCAACGCGTGCTTGAAGACATAGATGCTGGAATTCTGTTCGCCGTGGATGAGATCGAGCGATCGCATCGCCAGCAGTCGTGCGCCGATCTCGCCCTGGACGTCCGCGACTGCCGCCAGAAGATCCGCCTCGAAGGCGCGGCCAATGACGGCCGCGGCCTGGAGAAGTGCCCGATCGGCCGTCGCGAGCCGATCGACGCGCGCGGTCAGGAGACCTTGAACGCTGGCCGGTAACGTCGCCGCGACTGCCTCGGCATCGAACTCGACGCGACCGGCGTTCAATCGGATTACCCCGCGCTCGATCAGAAACGTCACGATCTCCTCGGCGAACAGCGGATTGCCTTCCGCCTTTGTCGCCAATTGTCGCGCCAGTGCGTCCGTCAAATCGCTGACGCCAAGCCGTGCTCGCACTAGGCGATGGATTTCGCCGACAGGCAGGGGATCGAGATTGAGCGTCTTCGTCGTCTTCGCGTCGAGCCAGGCTGGAGCGGACTCCAGCCGCCGCGTATGTACGATCAGGAGCGGCAGCGCCGCCCCGTGGTCGATGATTTTGCCGAGCAGTTCTTCCGATCCTCCATCGATCCAATGCAAATCCTCGATCAGCATCACCACCATGGAGACGCGGCAACTGGCTTCGAGCAGTTGCTGCAGCAAGTCGCGGGTACGCAGGCCGATCAGCAGGCCGTCGAGACCGGCCAGGGACGCTTCCGGTGGCGTCAGGCCCAGCAGGTTGAGAAGCAGGCCGATGTTTTCGACCGAATGCAATCCCAGGACACCGAGCCCGGTCTCCAGCTTTCGCGTCAGCTCGCTCTGATCCTCGCCGATGCTGACCTGGAAGGAGCTTCGTACCACCTCCACGAATGGCAGGAACGGGGTCAGTTTGCCGTCCGGAGAACAATGTCCTCGCAGAACCGAAATCCTCTCGGCGCTGATGCGCTGCTGGAATTCGTGCAGCAGTCGCGATTTGCCCATCCCGGGTTCGGCCGCAACATCGACAATGCGAAGCCCGTTTTGCGCCAGGCGAAGCTGCTGATCCAGCGTCTCCATTTCGCGCTCGCGCCCCACGAACTCGGTCAGACCGCGGCTCAGCGCTGCGTCGAACCGCGCGGCTCCCTTTCGAACCGCGACGAGCTTAAAGGTCTTCTGAGGCGCCGATTTCCCTTTGATGTCGTGCTCGCCGTCGAAATTGGCGTCAACCAGCCCGTGCACGAGCCGGTACGTGCTTTCACTCAACAGGGTCTTGCCCGACCCGGCGAGCGTTTGCAGGCGCGCCGCCGTATTGACCGTATCACCCAACGCGGTCATCGAGGCATCATCACCGCGTATCCGTGTCACGACTGCGGGCCCCGTGTTGATGCCAATGCGCATCTGTGGCCGCACGCCGTGCCGGGCTTCGATTGCAGGAGCTGCGGCTGCAAGCCGCTGATGGATCAGCAACGCGGCCTGGCAAGCCCGCAACGGCGCATCTTCAATGCCATCCGGTGCACCGAACAAGGCCATGATGCCGTCGCCGGTGAAATCCTTGACCGAACCTCCCTGCTCCTTCACCACATTGGCCATCAGCTCATAGATCGGATGGATGAGGGTAAAGGTCCCTTCTTCTCCCAATCGTTCGGAGATGGAGGTAAAGCCAACCATGTCGGCGAAAAGGACAGTGACGTGCCGGCGCTCAGCAATCGGTGGCGCTATCTCGCTCATGGCGGCCTCAGTCCTTCAGCTTGGCTCGCACAATCATGCAGTGGGCAGCCTCGCGACGATCTGCGCCGGTGCAACGATCATTTTATCCAATCGGTCCATTCATGACAACGAACGCGCCGCCGATGCTTTCTGCAATCACGTTTCTGCGCAGACACATTTGATCGGTCACAATCGCATCTGGCACGTTCACCCGTCTTGGCGAAGGCCAGGACTCGTCACCCCGAAAGCTCATCGCTGCGCGACGCTCGGGCCGCGATCCCGTTTGCAATCCGATGCGGTGGTTGTGAGTCCTGGCTTTCGCCAGGACGACGAACGATGGATCGCTGCTCCCGTGCGCAATTGCGCACCGGGCAGGGACGACGGCGCGCTAATTGTTCGTCAGCATCGCAAACCGGCGCCTGTCGATCCGCTCGCGCGCCGATTGTCCCGCGGCCGCGCAAAGATCGGGCGCATAGAGCTGGCAGTTTCCGCGTGCTTCGATTGCCTTGTCGATCAGATCCAGCAGCCGCACAGGCGCGATATTGGGCGGTGCGGCAATGCGGCCGGTGACGACGTGCTTCTCCATCGTCGCGTGATCGGCGTGATCGATGTCGGGCTTGCGCCAGCAATTGGCGCACATGATCTTGAAGCTCTCGGAATGCGAATAGACGACGGCGTCCCCGTCCAATTCCTCGCTGATGCCGGCCAATTGCCGCGCCGTATCCTGGGTGCCCGCGAAATCGAAGAACTGGTAGTTCCGGCGCAGCAGCGTTGCCAGATGGGGGAAGACCGGAATCTGCTGCTCGCCATAGGTGTGATGCGTGATCGGGGCGCCGTCCGTGAGGATGACATCGCCATAATCGACGCCGAGATTGCCGTACAACACGCTGCGGATGATGCCATGGCACGGACTGAGCCGTTCGATCCATACCGTTTCCTCTGCGCCTGGATCGTCGGAGTTTGCGGTCCGCTCGGCAAGCGGCCGTTCGGCGAGCCTCACCTTGCAGGCCGAATATCCGCCTTCCGGCAATCCGAACCGTCCAGGCTCGATTTTGTTGCCCATCCGCTTCCAGACGTCCAAGGCGGTCCCGGCATCCCCGGCACCGGTGGCGCAGATTCCAAGATTCCATTCGGTGCTGTCGACAACCTCTTGCGACAGGCTCGCCGCAGTCCGGTTTGCCGCCGCGCCTTCCGCGAATCTGCCGCGCGTCTTGTAGAAAAGGCCCAGATTGTAGTGGTTCGCGCTCTTCTGCGGATCGAGTTCGACCAGCTTTCGAAGACTGTCCTCGGTAATCGCGTCGTTCTGGCGCGCCGTCATTCGCGCCGCCGTGGCGAGGCCGCGCAGGATCTGCTCCTGCTCAGGCCGCGCCACATGGAGCTGGGCCAAGCGGCCGAGCTTTTCGATCATCGTCTGAAATATCGGGTGTTCCGGCGGCGGCGCGTTCAGATCGTCGATGTCGCGGGCGGCTTCGAGGCATTGCCCAAGCGTCGAGAGGAGACCGATGTTGTCATCATGGGCATCCGCGATCTCCGAAAGCAGGTCCGCCGCTTGTTCCCTTGCGAGGCCTCGTTCGTCGACGATCCATATCAGCGCCCTCGCAGCCTCAGGCTGGTGGCGCTGGGCCTTTCGCAGCGGCTGGATTTTCTGCCATGCGGCCTGCTTGCTGTCCGGTCCCGCTGCGACGGCATCACGCGCAATCGCGGCGATCTCGTCTGAAGACAGAACCGCGCTCGGACCGTTCGACATCATCGTCTCCGTGAGAGGGGCTCGGTGCAGGCAGTGTGTTTCACCGCAGCGAGATCACATCAGCCGCATCCCCTTCAGACTCGTATGCCCGTTCTTGCCGACGATGATGTGATCGTGCACGGAAATCCCGAGCGGTTTTGCGATGTCGACGATCGCTTTGGTCATCTGGATGTCGGCCTGTGACGGCGTCGGGTCGCCGGACGGGTGGTTGTGCACCAGGATCAGTGCGGTCGCGGACAATTCCAGCGCGCGCTTGATCACCTCGCGCGGATAGACCGGGGTGTGATCGACGGTGCCGGTCTGCTGCACCTCATCGGCGATCAGCTGGTTGCGCTTGTCGAGGAACAGCAGGCGGAACTGCTCCTTGTCGGCGAACGCCATGCCGGTGCGGCAATAGGCGATGACGTCGTTCCACGACGACAGCGCGATGTTGCGCCTGATCTCGCCCTTGGCGATGCGCCCCGCGGCCGCGGCCAGCAGCTTGATCTGGTTGATCGAGGCATCCTTGATGCCGTCGACTTCGCGCAGCCGCGCCACCGGCGCATGCACCACCTCGGCGAACGAGCCGAACTTCTTCAACAGCGCTTTCGCTAACGGCTTGGTGTCGCGGCGGGGGATAGCGGCGAACAGCGCCATCTCCAGCAGCTCATAGTCGGTCAGCGCGTCCGGACCCGCCGCATAGAATCGCTCGCGCAGCCGTTCGCGATGGCCGTGGTAATGCGGCGTCTCGTCGGCTTCGTCCTGGCTGGCGTCGGGCTTGGCGGGCATCGGGCACAACCATGCCGTGCCTGCCGCGATTTGCAAGGGGCGACGCAATTTCCCGGTTTGCCACAATGCGATGGGCGAATTACCGTCGGCCGCAATGTTCGGGATCGAAAAGAGCGTTTTCGAGCGAAGTGGATACCGGTTCGCGTAAAGAAAACGCGGCAAAACTAAGGGGGAGGGCGGCGTGACATCGTTCAAGGTGATCCGCGCACGCGCCGAGAAGCGCAAGGGCGGGCCGAAGGCATTGGAGAAGCTGCTGCGGCCGCCGGCCGGTGCCAAGGCGCTGGCCAAGCTCGGCGACGACCGCGTGCTGGCCGAGATGACCAAACGCGTGTTCTGCGCAGGCTTTGCCTGGAGTGTGATCGACGCCAAATGGGAGGGCTTCGAGGAGGCGTTCCTGGGCTTTGCGCCCGGCAAGCTCGCCTTCAAATCGGATGAATTCTGGGAGAAGCTGACCAGCGACGCCAGAATCGTGCGCAACGGTGCCAAGATCATGTCGGTGCGCGACAATGGCCGCTTCGTGCAGGAGATCGCGCGCGAGCACGGCAGTTTCGGCCAATTCCTGAGCGCCTGGCCATCGTCGGATGAGGTCGGATTGCTCGACCTGCTGGCGAAGCGCGGCAGCCGGCTCGGCGGCAACACCGGGCAGATGCTGCTGCGCTTCCTCGGCTGGGACGGTTTCGTCACCTCGCGCGACGTCGTCGCCTGCCTGCGCGATGCCGGCCTCGATATCGCCGAGGAGGTCAAGTCGAAGCGCGATCTCGCCAAGGTGCAGGCGCAGTTCAATGCCTGGGCGGAGGAGACCGGGCTGTCCTATCTGCATCTGTCGCGGATCTGCGCGATGTCGGTCGGCGAGAACCACACGCCGGAGGCGATCGTCGCGCGCACGCGGAGCGACTATTGATTTTTGCGCACCGCACAAAGACGTGAATTGATTTAGGGAACAATCCCTTCCTAAAAGAGGCAATGACGGCCATGGTCCAGCGCTTGCAGCAGATGGCCCGCCCACGCGGGCGGCCGCGTGAATTCGACGTGGACCAGGCGCTCGACAAGGCCATCAGGGTGTTTCGCGAACAGGGCTACAACGCTACCTCGATCGAGGACCTGACCGGCGCGATGGGGCTGGCGTCCGGCAGCATCTACAAGGCGTTCAAGGACAAGCGTGCGGTCTTCTTGGCGGCGCTCGACCGCTACATGCGGCTGCGCAACGATCAGGTTGCCTCGATTGTCCGGACGCAGGCGCCGGCGCGCGAGCGGCTGCGCGCGCTGCTCGGCTTCTATGTCGATTCGGCAAAGGGGATCGAAGGCCGGCGCGGCTGCATGATCGTCGGCAGCGCGGTCGAGCTCGCCATCGCCGACCGCGAGGTCGCCGCGCGGGTCGGCGCCACGCTGGCGCGCAACGAGGCGTTCCTGGCCGATCTGATCCGGCAGGGGCAGGCGGACAGATCGATCTCGAGCCGGGTCGATCCGGAGGATACGGCGCGGCTGATGGTCTGCCTCACGCAGGGCCTGCGCGTAGTCGGCAAATCAGGGCGCGCGCCGGCGGATACCGCTGCCGCCGTCGATATCGCGATGAAGCTGCTGGCATGACGATCCGTCGCGCTTCGTGGCTATTTAGGAAATAAACGTTCCCGAAATGGAGTCCCCATGACGACGATCACCTCCGAGGCCGGCCCGGAGCCGGATTCGGTGTCCACCTGGCTGACATTCCTGCTGGCGCTGTCCTGCGGGTTGGTTGTCGCCAACATCTACTACGCCCAGCCCCTTGCCGGGCCGATCGCAGCGGACCTCGGCCTGTCGCCGGAACATGCCGGCCTGCTCGTGACCATGACTCAGCTCGGCTACGGCGCGGGTCTTTTGTTGATCGTTCCGCTCGGCGACCTGATCGAGAATCGCCGGCTGGTCTCCACCGTGATCGCGCTCGCGGCGGTCGCGCTGGCTGCGGCTGCGCTGTCGAGGCATCCGCTGCCGTTCCTCGCCGCTGCGCTGTCGGTCGGCTTCTCGTCGGTCGCCGTGCAGATCCTGATTCCTATGCCGGCCATCTGGCGCCCGCGCGCATCCGGGGCCAGGTTGTCGGCAATGTCACCAGCGGTCTGATGATCGGGGTGATGCTGGCGCGTCCGGCGTCAAGCTTCATCGCGTCGATCTCGTCCTGGCACATGGTCTACTGGCTCTCGGCCGCCTTGATGGTGTCGCTTGCGATCCTGCTGCGATTGACGCTGCCGACGCGGGTGCCGCAAGCGCGCCTGAGCTACGGTGCACTGCTGCGCTCCATGGTGCACCTCGCCCGCAATACGCCGGTTCTGAAGCGCCGCGCGCTCTACCAGGCCAGCCTGTTTGGGGCGTTCAGCCTGTTCTGGACCACCGTGCCGCTGGTTCTTGCCGGGCCTGCTTTCCGATTCACCCAGTCGGGCATCGCGCTGTTTGCGCTGGTCGGCGCGGCCGGTGTCGTCTCGGCGCCGCTTGCGGGGCGCGTCGCGGATCGCGGCTGGACGCGTCCGGCCACGGCAGCGGCGCTGCTGCTGGCGAGTATCGGCTTCGCGCTCACCATGATCGTTGAACCGGGTTCGACCCTGTCGCTGGCGCTGTTTGTCGCCGCGGCGATCGCGATCGATTTTGGCGTGCAGGCCAATGTCGTGCTCGGCTTCCGCGCGCTGTTCGTGCTCGGCGCGGAGACGCGCAGCCGCCTCAACGGGCTTTATATGGCGACGTTCTTCCTCGCCGGTGCGCTCGGCTCGGGCATCGGAGGCTGGGCTTATGCCTCGGGTGGATGGTGGCTTGCGGCCGCAATCGGCGGCGTGCTGCCGCTCTGTGCGCTCGCTTATCTTGCAACGGAGAGCAAATAGGACTTGCGGGTCGCTGCCGCCTAAGGCGACGACCCGTTACACCTGAACCGGATCAAACCTGCACCCACGGCTTCTCGCCATGGCGCTCGGACAGCGTGAAGATCTCGACGCCGTCGGCGGTGACGCCGACCGAGTGCTCGAACTGCGCCGACAGCGAGCGGTCGCGGGTCACCGCGGTCCAGCCGTCGGACAGGATCTTCACATGCGGCTTGCCGAGATTGATCATCGGCTCGATGGTGAAGAACATGCCGGGCTTGAGCGGCGCGCCTTCGCCGGGGCGGCCGATATGGATGATGTTTGGCTCGTCGTGGAACAGGCGGCCGAGGCCGTGGCCGCAGAAGTCGCGCACCACACTCATGCCCTGCGGCTCGACGAAGCTCTGGATGGCGTGGCCGATATCGCCGGTGGTGGCGCCGGGCTTCACCGCGGCGATGCCGCGCATCATCGCCTCATAGGTCACCTCGATCAGCCGCTCGGCCTTCCGCGCGATGGCGCCGATCGCATACATCCGGCTCGAGTCGCCGTACCAGCCGTCGACGATGAAGGTGACATCGACATTGACGATGTCGCCTTCCTTCAGCGGGCGGTCGCCCGGCATGCCGTGGCAGACCACGTGATTGATCGAGGTGCAGGTCGAGTAGCGATAGCCGCGATACATCAGCGTCGCCGGATAGGCGCCGTGGTCGAAGGCGAACTTGCGGACGAACTCGTCGATGACGGAGGTCGGGATGCCCGGCTTGACGATGTCGGTGAGCGCATCGAGGCACTTCGACACCAGGGCGCCGGCCTTGCGCATGCCGGCAAAGCCGCTCGGCCCGTGCAGCTTGATCTGGCCGGTCTTGCGAAGCGAGGTGTCGGTGGCGTCGATATAGCTCATGGGCGGGATGTTTCTGCGGGCAAGGGGCTGATTTCAGGCTCTAATTTAATGATCGGCGCGCCCGGCGCAAGCCAAGCCTGGGCATGGGGACAATGTCCAAACCGGCCTGATTTCCCGGCGAATTCCGAAAAAAGGCGTCGGCCGGCCGTCCGAAAGATCGTGCAAACGCTAGCTGGTGACCTCGACCACGCTTTCGACCGGCAGCGCCCCGCCGCGGATGCGGAGTTCCCGCACCGGATAGGGGACCTTGATGCCGTCCTGCTTGAAGGCATCCCATAGCGCCAGCATGACGTCGCTCTTCACATTGTCCATGCCGTCGGGGTCGGCGATCCAGAAGGTCAAAGAGAACTTCATTCCGGCCTCGGCGAACTCGGTCAGGATGCAGTTCGGCGTCCGGCCCTTGGTGGCGCGCGGATGGGCTGCGGCGGTCGCGATCCCGAGCTTGCAGACCTGCCGCGGATTGGCATCGTAATTGGTGGCGAAGGCGATCTTCACCAGCGTGTTCTTGTCGGTGTAGGTCCAGTTGGTGACCTTCTGCGTCACCAGATCCTCGTTCGGGATCAGGAACTCGCGGCCGTCGCCGGCAGCCACCGAGATGTAGCGGGTCTTCATCGCGCTGATGCGGCCCGAATTGTCCCCGATCGTGACCAGGTCGCCGGGCTTCACCGATTTGTCGACCAGGAGGATCAGCCCGCTGACGAAGTTGGCGACGATCTTCTGCAAGCCGAGGCCGATGCCGACGCCGGCCGCACCGGTGAACACCGCAAGCGCGGACAGGTTGATGCCGACCGCGCCGAGCGCGATCACGATCGCCAGCACCATCAGCCCGATGCGGATGATCTTGACCAGCAGCACCTGGATCGACGGTGTCAGGTCGGTGGCGCGGTTGATCCGGCTCTCGGCGAAATTGCCGGCGAGGTTGGTCAGCCACAGCGCCACGATCAGGAGCGCGCCGGCCTTGAGCAGCAATAGCGGGGTCAGGCGGAGGCCACCGACCACCACCGCGTAGGAGTCCAGCATGTCGGCCGCCCAATCGAGCTGGCCGATGATGCTGAGCGCCGCCACCACCCAGGCCGAGATCGACACCGTCTTCACGATGAAGGCGTTGTCGATCACCGAGGTGACGAGCCGGATCACCAGCCAGGCCAGCGCCAGCTTGGCGGAGACCGCGATCAGGTAGCTGCGGCTCGGCCAGGTGGCGTGCCACATCACGATGCGCGAGATCACCATCAGTACCGCGAACACAGCGGTGGAGGCGCTCGCCACCACCACGCGGACGAAATGCCGGAGCGGCAGCGGCCAGCGCATCGCCAGCGACGCCATGTTGACCCGTGCATGGATCGCGGTATCGGCGGCGTAGGCGAGGCCCGCGGCGGCGAGGATGATGCCGAATTGCAGATAGAACCAGGGCGAGGCGACCTCGGCGCCGACCGAGCGCGCCGCCAATTGAATCGATTCCAGGACGTCCTTCCAGCTCATGTCCATCGGCAAAGTCTCAACTCGAGGCGCGGGTCAGGCAAATGTGATTCGAGGCTGCGCGCAGAATCCCACATCGGCGCGCACGCGACCATCGATACACCACAGTGTCGGGGCGACCTAGTGTTGTGTCTCTCTCACGGTCCATCCGTCATTCCGGGGCGCGACGGAGTCGCGAACCCGGAATCTAGAGGTCGTGGATCGAGATTCCCCGGTGCGCAATTGCGCACCTGAGGTTCTCGCTTCACGAGCCCCGGAATGACACCGACTGAATCGCAAACACCGGGAGCTCACGGGATCGGGCACATTGCCGCTCATGGCAGAAATCGGTTGGCGTCCCAGTGTGGCGACGATAAGGATGCAATTGCAAGTATTTGAGACCTCCCAAGTCCTTGAGACCTCCAAAGGCGCATGGCATCCCTCGACTCTGTCAGTATAGCGATCCTGCTCGGCGCCGTGCTGGTGATGGCTGGCATCCTCTCGAGCCTGCTGGCGTTGCGGTTCGGCGCCCCCCTGCTACTGGTGTTCTTGCTGGTCGGCATGCTGGCGGGCGACGCCGGGCCCGGCCACCTCCAGTTCGACGACGTCCGCACCACCTATCTGGTCGGCTCGGTGGCGCTGGCGCTGATCCTGTTCGACGGCGGACTGAAGACGCGGTTTGCCAGCATCCGCACCGTGCTGGCGCCCTCGATGATGCTGGCGACCACCGGCGTGCTGTTGACCGCGCTGATCACGGCGCCAGTCGCCCGCTATGTGCTCGACCTCAACTGGACCGAGTCGCTCCTGGTCGGCGCCGTCGTGGCCTCGACCGATGCCGCGGCGGTGTTCCTGCTGGTGCATACCCAGGGCCTGCGCCTGCGCCCGCGCGTCGGCGCCACGCTGGAGGCGGAGTCCGGCACCAACGATCCGTTCGCGATCTTCCTCACCTTGATGCTGGTCGAGTTCATCTCGATCGGCCAGAGCTCGGCCTCGCATATCGCACTGGAGTTCATCCAGGAGGCGGTGCTGGGCGCCATCATCGGGGTGATCGGCGGCCGGCTGGTGGTGATTGCGCTGAATTACGTGGCGCTGCCGCAGGGGCTGCATGCGCCGTTCGTCACCACAGCCGCGCTGGTGATCTTTGGCGGCTCGCAGATCGTGCATGCCTCGGGGTTCCTCGCGGTCTATCTCGCCGGTATCATCATCGGCAACCGGCCGACCCGCGCCCATAATTCGGTGGTGACGTTCCTCGACGCCGCGACCTGGCTGGCGCAGATCGTGATGTTCGTGCTGCTCGGCCTCTTGGTCTCGCCGCATCGGCTGCTCTCCAGCGCCGGCGGCGCGGTGCTGGTCGCGTTCGCGCTGATGCTGGTGGCGCGGCCGCTGGCGGTGCTGATTTGCCTCGCGCCGTTCAAGTTCAACTGGCGGGAGAAGGTCTTCATCGCCTGGACCGGCTTGCGCGGCGCGGTCGCGATCTTCCTCGCCTCGATCCCGATGCTGGTCGGCCTGTCGAAGGCCTATCTCTATTTCGACGTCGCCTTCGTCGTCGTCATCATCTCGCTGCTGTTGCAGGGCTGGACGCTGGCGCCGGCGGCGCGGAAGCTGCATGTCGCGCTGCCGCGCACCGAGCGCGGCCCGCGCCGCGTCGAGCTCGATCTGCCCGGCCAGCTCGAGCAACAGCTGGTCGGCTATCCGGTACGGCCGAAGAGCCTGTATTTCCGCCGCGGCCTGATCCCGTCCTGGTCGAAGCCGACCCTGGTGATCCGCGACGAGCGGATACTGACGCCTGTCGAAGCCGATCCGGTCGCGCCCGGCGACTATATCTACCTGCTGGCGCCGCCGGAGCGCGCCGAGGCGCTCGATCGCTTCTTCGTCGATATGGCGCCGTCGAGCGCGCCCGATCCGCATCTGCTCGGTGACTTCATGGTGTCGGCGGAGCATACGCTGGGCGAGCTCGCCGAGATCTACGGCGTCAAGGTCGACGAGCAGCAGGCCAAGCTGACGCTGGCGGACTATTTCGACATCAATCTCGACCGCGCGCCGAAGGAAGGCGCCGAGCTTGCGCTCGATGAGATCGTGCTGGTGGCGCGCAGCATCAGCGGCGGCCGCGTCAATGTCGTCGGCCTGCGCCTGCCCGAGGAAGAGGAGAAGGTCGCGCCGCAAACGCGGATGCAGATCGTGCGGCGCAAGCTCGCCGATATCTGGGCGTCGGTGGCAGGGGTCTGAGCCGGCCTCACTGCTTGCGCAGGAAGTTCGAATCCGGGGCGAATTTCTTGATCATGTCGGACAGGCCGTCGTCGGGCGGGCCGGGGTCCTTCGCAGCCGGCTCGTCCTTGAACTTCTTCTGGCCGGAGATCTCGGCCAGCGCCGCGAGCAGCGTTTCGTCGAGATTGTCGGATGCTGTCTTGGCAGGTTCCATCTTGGCAGGCGCCGTGTTGGCGGGCGGAGGTGGCGCCGGCGGCGGTGACGCCGTGGTAGCGGGCTTCGGCGGGGAGGGGATCTCGGGCTCGGGCTTCGCCGACGGCATTGGCACCGGTGGAGGCTTGGATGCGTCCGCCCGCCGGGCTGCGGCCTCGCTGACGGCCGCGATCAGCGATGCTTCGAGGTCAGCGGGAGTTTCAGGCGGCATTGGCGGCGGTGCAGCCGGTATCGGCAGTGGCACGGCGGACACCGGCGGCGATGGCGCGTCCGGCTTCACGTCCCGGGCTGCGCGCCCGAACAGCGGTTCGCGCTGGCTCGCCGTCGCCGGACGGCTGTCGGTGGCCTTGCCGGGCTCCTTGTTCGATTCCCTGGCCGACTTGAAGAGACCGGCGCGTTCGGCGGCAACCCTGGCGGAAGCCTCCTCGACCGCACCGAGCAGGGACGCTTCCAGCGCATCGGCGGGATTGCCCGGCGGAGTCGCCGGCCTGGCGGCGGGGGCGGCCGCCGGCTTTGGCTCGGGCCGCTCCGGCCGCGGTGCTTCGACCGGCGCGGGCGGAGGAGCCGTCTGGCCGTCGCGAGCGCGCGCGATGATGCCGTCGACGATCGCTCCGAGGCGGCTCTTGTCGGGGGCGGCGAGATAGCTGGCGGCCAGCTCATCGACATATTGCGGGCCGTAATCGGCGAGCACCCTGGCGAGCTGGGCCAGATCGGGGTCGCTCTCGACCAGCCGGCGCCAGGTCTGCCGGTCGTAGGGCGCGTCCCCCTTATTGTCGGGCCAGGCCACCCGGCGCGGTTGGCGCTGGGGTCCGGTGTCCTGGCCGGTGACGGGGTCGAAGGTCGGCGGCTGCAGCCCGGCGCTGAGGCGGGGCGGGGTAAATCCGCCGGCGCCGGCCGGCACCGGGTCGTCGGCCTCGCGCCGGCGCCGCTCGGCGACCTGGAGCGAGATCAGGCCAACGCCCATCAGCAGGAAGCCGAGCGCAGCCCACGAAATCGTGGCGCACAACAGTCCGCCGATCAGCAGCAATACCCAGCCAGTCAGTCGCACGATGCACCTTTCCCCACGCCCGATCGGGAGGTCCCGACGTGGGCCTAGCAGGCAAGATGGGCTATCTTATGCCGACTTTCGGAAAAACGGCCAGCTGAGCCTTTTCGAGCGGAGTGGGCCTAGGCGCCCGACGTCAACACCTTGACACCGCCGAATGCGGTCACCTGACCCCGGCGCAGCATCACGATCTGGGTGGCGAGCTGGCGCAACTCGGCGGCGTCGTGGCTGACATAGACCATGGGCACGCCGGCCTCGTCGCGCAGCCGGACCAGATAGGGCAGGATCTCGAGCTTGCGGCTTTCGTCGAGCGCGCCCAGCGGCTCGTCCAGCAGCAACAGCCGCGGTTTGGACAGCAGCGCCCGGCCGAGCGCGACGCGCTGCCGCTCGCCGCCGGAGAGCTTGCCGGGACGGCGGTCGAGCAGGGCGCCGATGTCGAGCAGATCGACGACGCGCTTGTGCTGCGCGCGATCCTCGATGAGGCCGTTCATGCGGCGGCCGTATTCGAGGTTCTGGCGGATATCGAGATGCGGAAACAGCCGCGCGTCCTGGAACACGTAGCCGATCCGGCGGCGCCAGGTCGGGACGTGGATGCTGGCGGCGGTATCGTCGACGGTCTCGCCATCGATCACGATGGTGCCGCGATCGGGGCGCACCAGCCCTGCGATGGTGTTGATCAGCGAGGTCTTGCCGGAGCCGGACGCGCCGAACAGGCCGGTGACGCGGCCCTCGCTGGTGAACGATGCCGCGAGCGAGAACTCGCCGAGCTGCTTTTTGATGTCGACGCGCAGCATCGCTATTGCCCATGCAGCCGTGCGGTGGCGCGGCGTGCGAACACTTCCGCGGCGATCAGTGCGCCGACCGCGAGCACGATCGAGATGATCACGAGCCGCGCCGCGGCCGTGTCGCCGTCCGGCGTCTGGATCAGCGAATAGATCGCCGACGAGATGGTCTGGGTCTCGCCGGGGATGTTGGAGACGAAGGTGATGGTGGCACCGAACTCGCCGATCGCCTTGGCAAAGCCGAGCACCATGCCGGCCAGCACGCCCGGCAGCGCCAGCGGCAGCGTCACCGTCGCGAACACCCGCCAGGGGGCGGCGCCGAGCGTCTCGGCCGCCTGCTCGAGGCGGCGGTCGACCGCTTCGATCGAGAGCCGGATCGGCCGTACCAGCAGCGGAAACGACATCACGCCGCAGGCGAGCGCCGCACCGGTCCAGCGGAATGCGAACACGATGCCGAGATGATCGGCGAGCCAGCCGCCGACCAGCCCGCGCTTGCCGAAGGTCAAAAGCAGCAGATAGCCGGTGACGACCGGCGGCAGCACCAGCGGCAGATGCACGGCGGCATCGAGCAGCGACTTGCCCCAGAAATCGCGCCGCGCCAGCAGCCAGGCGAGCGCGATCCCGAACGGGGTCGCCACCAGCGTTGCAATGACCGCGACCCGCAGCGACAGCAGGATCGCCGTCCATTCGGTCGGCGAGATCTCGAACATCAGGTCGTCGGGCTGACCAGGAACTTGAAGCCGTACTTCTCGAGGATCGTCTTCGCCGCGGACGAGCGCAGGAAGGCGAGATACTCTGATGTCTCAGGCTTGGCTGTCGTGGTCGCCGCGACCGGATAGATGATGGCGGGATGGGTGTCGGCCGGGAAGGTGCCGACGATCTTGACTCCGGGCTCGACCTTGGCGTCGGTCGAATAGACGATGCCGAGCACGGCCTCGCCGCGCGCCACCAGTGTCAATGCCGCGCGCACGCTCTCGGCCATCGCGAATTTCGGCTCCGCCGCCTGCCAGGCACCGAGCTTCTCGAGCGCCGCCTTGGCGTATTTGCCGACCGGCACCGCCTTGACGTCGCCGGTTGCGATCTTGCCGTCGCCGGCGAGCTTGGCGAGATCGAACCCCGGGCCGATGTTGACACTGCCGATCATGGAATCCTTCGGCGCGATCAGCACGATCGAGTTGCCGAGCAGGTTGACCCGGGTCGGCTCGTTGATGGTCTTCTGCTTGATCGCATAGTCCATCCAATCGGTGTCGGCGGACACGAAGACGTCAGCCGGCGCGCCCTGCTCGATCTGTTTTGCCAGTGCCGAGCTCGCGGCATAGCTGGCGCTGATCTTGACGCCGGTCTTGGCGGTGTAGGCTGCATCGATGTCGTCGAGCGCGTTCTTCATCGAGGCCGCGGCGAACACGGTGAGCGTCTTGTCCTCGGCCTTCGCGGGCGACTGGATCGCGCCGAGCAGGATGATGAAGGCAGTGAGAAGTCCGGCGAGCCTTGAAATTGCAAGCCTTGAAACTGAAAGTCGTGACATGGAAAGCGCTCCGAGCAAATTCGCGCGCGAACATGCACGCGCAAATCAGGCGTTGAGTGGGGTCTGGCCTGCGACGGACGGAAGCGCTGTTCCGCTGGTCCCCGACGGACTTACGGTCCTCGGGGATATCGCACTGCAAACATAGCAGGCCGGGGCTTACGGTAAAGGCGACTGTTTGTCTAACCGATCCTGCTATTGATCCGCCGGCTGGATCGCGATCGACAGCGAATTCTCCTTTGCACCGCTGACCTGCAGCACGAAGGGGCTGGCGGCGAGGTCGTACTTCATGGTCTTGCGGATGCCGTCGCAATCGGTCGCGCCGCTGAACGCCTTCGGCTTCAGGAAATGGCCGTCCTGCACCAGGTCGACCCAGGCGCCGGCCGAGAGGCTGACGGTATAGAGCCCGGCCTTCGGCGCAGCCTTGAAGCTGGTGAACCCGGCGAAGGTGCCGTCCTTCGGCGCGCGCTCCGGCGGCGACGGCAATTTGGCATCGGCGGGCGCAACCAGCGCCAGCGTGATGGCGGTCGACGGCAATGCGGTCTGCTCGCTGCCCGAGGCAAGCCTGGCACGATCGGGCGCGGTAAGCGCTGTGCGGGCGCGGTCGATCGACCATTTGAACTTGTCGCAGCCGCTCGGCTCCTCCGCGGCGAAAGCGGGAACTGAGACGAGCAGCAGCGATGCGGCGAGGAGCGATGTGCGCATGTCTGGTCCAATGCAATTGTGGCGGATGATAGTGATCAGTGGCCCCGATCGATCGCTCGCGCGCGCTTACGGCGCGCCGACGTCAGATCATAGCGCAGTTCGCGCCGGCCGGCATAGCCGCCTGACGAAGATGTTATTGCCTTGGATGTTATGGTTTGGCGTCTGGTGCATTGAGCACCGTCTTGCAGGCCGCCGGCATCTGCGCCAGCGTCATCGGCGGGCGCGGTTTCGGCGGCTTCGGCGGCGGCTTCGGATGCAGCACCGAATCCTTGAACCAGAACGCGAGATCGGACGGCTTGCAGCCTTCGCCTTCCGCTTGCGGTTTCTGTGCCTCGCAGGCCGGGCTGCCGGGCGGACAGCGCATGCGGATGTGGAAGTGGTAGTCGTGGCCCCACCACGGCCGGATCTTCGACAGCCAGCTGCGGTCGCCCTTGGCCTCGCGGCACAGTGCCTTCTTGATCGCCGGGTTGACGAAGATGCGCTGCACCGCCGGCTCCCGCGCGGCGTCGCGGAGAACCAGCACATGACCCGGTGTGAAGACACGCGGATCGACATCGAGACGGTCATCTCGCACCATCATCACCGCCGACATCTCCTCGCGGTCCTCGCGCGACAGTTTGCGATCCGGCATCGGCGTCAGCCAGATGTCGGCGTCGAGCCCGATCTGGTGACTGGCATGACCGGACAGGGCCGGGCCGCCGCGCGGCTGGCCGATATCGCCGACCAGGATGCCGGGCCAGCCGGCGTCCCTGTGCGCGTTGGCCGCAAGCCGCTTCAACAGCGCGATCATGTCGGGGTGACCCCAGTAGCGGTTGCGCGACAGGCGCATCACCTGCCAGGTATCGCCGTTGAGCGGCATCTGCGCCGCGCCGGCGAGACAGCCCTTGGTGTAACCGCCGATCGATTGCGTCGGCATCGCCGCCGGCAGCACCTTGCGCGCGAACAGCTGCTTCGCCCCGATCTTTGGATCGTTGGGGTTAGCGAGCGGCGGCAATGGCTGCGGATTGAGCGAGCCCTTGTCCTGCGCCCGCGCGGAGACGGTGCAGGCGGCGAGGGCTAGGATCAGGAGCGGGATCAGACGCAGGCGGGGTGTCATTCGGATCACTCTGTCCGGGCAAGGCTAACATGGATTCGCGCGCGACGAACCGCGCGCTCATCCCAATTGCTTGATCGCCCACAGGGCGGATTGCCGCCGCGATTGCTGCGTCGACACTGGCACTCTCTCCGGCGCGCGCCGACGTCGCCGTTCACATCGATAAATCGTCCCAGCATCGAGATCACCAACTAGCTCGTCGCGCCTTTACCTCGCGATAACCCTGTCCCACGCTGGCAAACATTGATGCGCGTCCGCGCATTCGTTGTGCAGTCCCGCGCCGGTTTACGCTTCCTTCACCACGCTCCGGCGCTTCCACGCAGCAAATCGGCGCAGCTTGCCGCCTGCACGGCCGTGGCAAGGCGCGCGATACGCGGATTCGCCTGCAAAGCAGGCATGACCGGCGATTCTCATCCAGCGCGGCTCTTCGCCAAGAGACCGCCAAGGGATGGCCAAGAGATACCAATTTTTCAGAGACTTATCGCAGAAATGCCGCCGAACTGGAATGCGCGTGGGGCGTGCGATGCCGATGATGCGGCCGAAGAAGATCAAGAAACCAAAACAGGCCAGATTGTCAGGCCCGCCGGGCCGCCGGCCCAAGCCGATGCTGAGAGTGTCGGGCAGTTCGCGCCGCGCCGCTGCCGAGATCGGTGAGCTGGTGCGCCAGCGCGCGCAGGCCGAGGCCGCGATCGCCGACGCGCGCAAGTCCAATGCGCGGCTGCGCGAGGCGGTCGACATCCTGCCGCAAGGCATCGTGTTCCTGGACTCCGAAGGCCGCTATCTGCTCTGGAACAAGAAATACGCGGAAATCTACAAGCGCAGCTCCGACCTGTTCGAGCACGGTGCGCGTCTCGAGGATACCATCCGCGTCGGCGTCGCGCGCGGCGACTATCCCGAGGCCATCGGGCGCGAGGAAGAGTGGATCGCCGAACGGCTCAGGAAGATGTACCAGCCGGGCGAGCGGCACGAGCAGGTGCTGGCCGATGGCCGCGTGGTGCTGATCGAGGAGCGCTTGACCTCGGATGGCGGCATCGTCGGGCTGCGCGTCGACATCACCGAGCTGAAGCAGCGCGAGGCCTCGTTCCGCCTGCTGTTCGACGGCAATCCGGTGCCGATGATCCTGTGCGCGCTCGATGGCGAGCGGATCCTTGCGGTCAACGACGCCGCGATCGCGCATTATGGTTATGTGCGTGCCGAATTCGAGAAGATGACGATCAGGAGCCTGCAGGCGTTCGATGCCGAGCTGCCCTGGGCCGCCGGCCGCAGCAGCGACGAGCAGGCCGCGCGGACTTGGAAGCACGTGCGTGCCGACGGCACGCTGATCGATCTGGCGATCTATTCGCGCCAGCTGATGCATGGCGATCAGCCGGCGATGCTGCTGGCGCTGATGGACATCACCGAGCGCAAGCGCGCCGAGGCGCGGCTCGCCTTCATGGCCCAGCACGACAGCCTGACCGGCCTGCCGAACCGCAATCTGCTGCGCCAGCAGATGGAGGACATGCTGCAGCACACCCGCCGCTCGACCGACAAGGTCGCGGTGCTGATGCTCGGCCTCGACAATTTCAAGGCGGTCAACGACACGCTCGGCCACGGCATCGGCGACAAGCTGCTGCGCGCCGTCGCCAAGCGGCTGCGCTCGACGCTGCGCGAGGAAGACGCGCTGGCCCGCCTCAACTCCGATGAGTTCACCATCGTGCAGGGCGGCGTGATGCGTCCCGAGGACGCCGTGCTGCTGGCGCGGCGGATTCTCGATGCGATCGGCGAGCCCTATCTGCTCGATGGGCATTCGGTGGTGGTCGGTGCCAGCATCGGGATTGCGATGTCGCCCGGCGACGGCGAGGATTCCGAAAAGCTGCTGAAGAGTGCCGACATGGCCCTGTCGCGCGCGAAGAGCGAATTCCGCGGCACCTTCTCGTTCTTCGAGGCGGAGATGGATGCGCGGGCGCAGAGCCGCCGCAAGATCGAGATCGATCTGCGCGATGCGATCCAGAACGAAGGCCTGCAACCCTATTACCAGCCGCTGGTCGATCTTGCGAGCGGGCGCATCACCGGCTTCGAGGCGCTGGTGCGCTGGCCGCATCCGGAGCGCGGCATGATCTCGCCGGGCGAATTCATCCCGGTGGCCGAGGAGACCGGCCTGATCAATCCACTGGGTTCGCTGATGCTGCATCGCGCCTGCATGGACGCGGCGCAATGGCCCGATGACGTGCGCGTCGCGGTCAATCTGTCGCCGCTGCAATTCCGCACCGGCAATCTGCTGGCGCTGGTCACCGACGCGCTGCGGCAATCCGGCCTGCCGGCGCGGCGGCTCGAGCTCGAGATCACCGAGACGCTACTGCTCGAGAAGAGCAGCCAGGTGCTGGCGACGCTGCATGCGCTGCGCGCGCTCGGGGTGCGGATGTCGATGGACGATTTCGGCACCGGCTATTCGAGCCTCAGCTATCTGCGCAGCTTCCCGTTCGACAAGATCAAGATCGACCAGTCCTTCGTGCGCGACCTCGGCGCCAACCCGGACGCGCAGGCGATCGTGCGCTCGATCGTCAGCCTCGGCGTCGGGCTCGGCGTCACCATCACCGCCGAGGGCGTCGAGACCGAGGCGGAGCTGAGCTGCCTGCGCGCCGAAGGTTGCCACGAGGGCCAGGGCTTTCTGTTCAGCCGCGCGCGGCCGAATGGCGAGGTCATCAGTCTCTTGAAGGCGCAGCGGGTGGCGACGGCGCTGGTGGCGTAGGAATCACGGCGCAATCACCGTCATTGCGAGGAGCGAAGCGACGAAGCAATCCATCGTCCCGCATACGCGGAAGCATGGATTGCTTCGCTTCGCTCGCAATGACGGTGGACTAGCTGGCCGCGCCGGCCTTGCGCCGCAAATGATAGGTCAGCGCCAACCCGACGCAGTGGCGCAGCTCGGCCTCCGGCAGCTTGCCGGCGACATCGAGCAGGATGGCGCGGTTGCCGCTGTAGCTCAGCTCGGGATAGAGCTCGCGGAAGGTCTCGACCAGATTGGTCTGGCAGTGGAAGTAGACCGCGACCTGGTCGGTCGCAGGTTTCACCTGATCGATCCGGATCGTGCTGCCGCTGCCGGTCTCCGGCGTCAGATAGCTCGGCTGCCCCCATTTCAGCGTCTCTTGCAGCGCGCCGACGCCCTTGGTCGCCTTCGCGGTCTCGAAGATCAGCCGCCGCAGCGCCAGCAGCCTGGTCTTGACGGGGGCAGGGTAGGCGTCGAACAGCGCATCCGCCGATCTTGCCGTCGGTCGTCGTGTCGCCTTGCTGGGCGATCTTGCCGGCTTGCGCATCGCGGGCTCCGCGGGGAGGACGTGTCGCGTCTGTCTACCACAACGCCTTGAAGGTCAGATAGACCGCCATCAACGACACGAAGAAGATCATGGCGCTGCGCAGCCGCGCGCGATCGATGCGGTTGGCGGCGCGGGCGCCGAGATCGGTGCCGGCGAGCAGGCCTGCGGTCACGCCTGCCAGCACCGGCCAGGATGCGAGCGCGCCCTCGTTCCAATAAATCCAGGCCGACGGGATCGTGGTCGGGATCAGCGACATCACGAGGCTCGCCATTTGCGCTTGGTGCTGCGGCACGGCGAGCACGGCGCTCAGTCCGACCACGGTCGCCAGTCCGCCGCCGATGCCGAGAAAGCCCGACGACAGGCCCGCCAGCAGCCCGACGATGAGCAACGCCGGCGAGGATATGTCGCGCCCGGCGCCGTCGGGCTCCTTCTGGTCGTTTCCGCCGCGCAGGATCAGCATCGCGTCGAGCGCGACGAGATAAGCCACGTAAGTCCAGCGCAGCGCGGGCTCGGCGACATGGTTGGCGGCGAGCGCACCGGCCGCGCCGCCGGCGACGAAGCCGACAGTCAGCAGAACGATCCAGAGCAGCGGCGTGCGGTTGCCGCTCTGCCGATAGCGCCTGATGCCGGTGAGGCTGGTCGGCGGCACCTGTGCGACCAGCGAGATGCCCTGCGCGACGTGCTGGCCGGCGCCGAGCAGCAACACCGAGAACACCACCAGTCCGCCGCCGGGGCTGACGCCGAGCAGGCCTGCGGTCAGGCCGCCGGCAAAGCCGGTGACGATGCCGAGCAGGAGGTCGTGGATCATCGCCGCGTCCCCGTCAGCGCTTGGCGGCAAGGCCGGCGAGGAAGATGTCGAAGGCGTGCATGGCCTCCGCGGTCGAGACGGTCTCGCCCCACAACCGTTGCAGCACGATGCCCTGGAACATCGCGACCATCGCCCGTGCCGCGCCGCGCGGCTGCACATTGCGGTCGATCGCGCCGCTCTTCTGGCCGCGCCGCAGCAGGTCCACGATCATGGCGATCGGCTGGCGGATGCCGCTCGTCACCTGGTCGCGCACCACGTCGTCGCGCAGCGCCTCCGCCCAGAGCTGCAAGGCGACGCGGCGGGCGCGCAGGCCTTCCTCCTTCTGCAAATCGCCGAGAAAGCCGCGGGCGATCGCCCGCAGGCTCTGCAACACGTCGTCCGATTGGTCCTTCACCGCGAGCAGCGCGCTGTCGCGGCCATGGCGGCTTTCGCCGATCGCCTGGATCAGTTCCTCCTTGCCGGCAAAATGCCCGTAGATGCAGCCGGCGCTGAGCCCGGACTGCTTGATCACGTCCTGGATCGTGGTCTGGTGAAATCCCTGGCGCGCAAAGCAGATCTCCGCGGCCTGCAATATCTCCTCGCGGCGGATCGCAAGTGTTTCGGGCTTCACCTTCGGCATGGTCGGTCCTTGTGTTCGCCGCCACGCGGTGGCCGGGCTTGACGATCATCGCCCGCGATTATAAAGAACGAATATTCGTTTTGTAAAGAAAGGGTCAATCGGCATGATCGGTTTTGCAAAGCTGCTGTGGCATCCGGGCGCGGGCGAGATCGCCCATGTCGAGCTGCCGTCGATCGGCGCGCGCATCGCGTTCCTGCTCGCGTCGTTCGCGATCGTGCTGCTGTTCGAGGCTGCGTTTCCGCTGTTCGGCTACGCGCGCGGTGACCGGATGCGCAACATCGGCCGCAACGCTGCCATCACCGTGATCTTCCTCAGCGTCAACCTGCTGCTCAGCCCGCTGTCGCCATTGGCCGTGCAATGGACGCTCGATGCGAAATTCGGCCTATCGCACTGGCTCGGCCTGTCACCGCTGAACCAGCTGCTGCTCGGTCTCATCGGGCTCGACCTGTTCGCCTATTTCGCTCACGTCTCGATGCACAAGCTCGGCTGGATGTGGCGCTTCCACCGCATGCACCATGCCGATCGCTTCGTCGACGTCACCACCGCCTTCCGCGAGCATCCCGGCGAGACGCTGTGGCGGATCGGCTGGCACATCTCCGGCGTGATCGTGTTCGGTACGCCGGCCTGGGTGCTGGTCAGCTATCTGACGCTGTCGGGGCTCAACGCCCAGTTCGAGCACGCCAACATCCGCCTGCCGGAGCGGCTCGACCGCTGGCTGCGGCTCGTCTTCGTGACGCCGAACATGCACAAGATGCATCATTCGCGTCACCAGCCGGAGACCGACAGCAATTATTCCAATTTGCTCTCGATCTGGGACCGGATCGGCGGCACCTACAACCGCGGCCCGCGGTTCGCGGAGCTGCGCTACGGCCTCGACGGTTTCGACGATGCCGAGAAGCAGTCGCTGCCCGGGCTGCTGAAGATGCCGTTCATGGCCAAGTGGGGACAGTCCGAAGCAGGGCCGGACAACAAGCAGCGCGGGTCGATCGATCGCTCGGCGCCGCCGCCCGTGCTGCCCTGGCCGTGATCACGCTCCAGTACTGCTGCGCCATAAGCCGAGGCGTACGCTTCCTGACCCGTCATCCTGAGGTGCGAGCTCTTGCGAGCCTCGAAGGGTGCACGGCCCCGCTGGTGGCCGTCGACCCTTCGAGGGCCGCTGAAGAAGCGGCCACCTCAGGGTGACGGATGACGGGTTAAGGTGCCTTACGACGCGCTAGAACTAAGCCGCGTTGCGCAGGCCGGCGAGGAAGGTATCGACGCTGTGCGACAGCGCCGAGGCGTGATCGCCGAGCTCGCCGGAGGTCTCCAGCACATTGCCGGTGAGGGCGCGCGATTGGCCGGCGGCCTGGCTCGCGCCCGCGATATTGCTCGAGACTTCGCGGGTCCCGGAGGAGGCCTGCTGCACGCTGCGGGCGATCTCCCGCGTCGCCGAATCCTGCTGCTCGACGGCGGCCGCGATCGCGGTCGCGATGCCCGAGATCTCGCGGATGGTGCCGCTGATGTCGCCGATCGCGCTGACGCAATTGCCGGTGGCGGACTGGATCGCGCCGACCTGGCCGGCGATCTCGTCGGTCGCCTTCGCGGTCTGGCTCGCCAGTTCCTTCACCTCGGCGGCGACCACGGCGAAGCCACGGCCGGCCTCGCCGGCGCGGGCGGCCTCGATGGTGGCGTTGAGCGCCAGGAGATTGGTCTGGCTGGCGATCGCGCTGATCAGGCGCAGCACGTCGCCGATCTTCTCGGCCGACGCGGCAAGGCTCGTCACCATCTCGGTGGTTTCCATCGCCTTGGCCACGGCATTGTCGGCGACGCGGCTCGAATGGGTGACCTGGCGGCCGATCTCGGTGATCGACGAGGCCAGCTCTTCCGTCGCGGCCGCGACCGCATTGACGCTGGCCGACGCCTCCTCGGACGCGGCGGCGGCCGCCGAGGTCCGTTCCGAGGTGCCGTTGACGCTGGTGGCGATCTCGCCCGCGACGCGCTGCATCGCGCTCGACGACTGCGCGACGGCTGCGACCATGCCCTTGACGTCGGCCTCGAACCGGTCGGCCATCTGGCGCTGCAACGCCTGCTTGTCGGCCGCCGCCTTGACCTTGTCGGCCTCCTGCGCGTCGCGCAACGAGGAGGTCTCGATCATGCTGCGGCGGAACACGTCGACCGCCCGCGCCATGGTGCCGAGTTCGTCGCGGCGCTCGCTGCCGGGGATCGTGACGCTGGTGTCTCCGCTCGACAGCCGGTTCATCACCGCGGTGATCGCGGCCAGCGGCCGCGACAGGCCGCGGCCGAGCAGGAACGCGAGCAGCACGGCAGCCGCCAGGATCGCGACCACGCCGAGGATCAGGTTGCGCTGCGCGCTCGCGGCAGCCGCCGCATAGTCGCTGGTATCCTTGATGATCTCGAGCACCGCGACCGGCTGGCCGGCATAGTTCTTGATCTGGCCGAGATAGAGCTCCACGGCGTGGCCGTCGAGCATGGCGTCGCGCAGCACGACCGCGCCGTTCATCACGCTCTTAAGCTCGTCCGGGGTCGCGACCGCGGCGTCGCCGAAGGTGGACGACAGCCGCTTGAAGCTCTGGCCGTCGAACGAGTGCACAGCGAGGTCGATGCCGAAGCGCTTCTTGGCGCGGTCGACGAATTCCTTGCCGAAGGCGACGCCGATGTCGACATTGCCCAGCGTCTGGCCGTCATGCACGACCGGGGTCATGCCGAAGATCGAAAGCGCCTCGCGGCCGGGCTCGACGCCGACGATCGGCTTGCCGGCCTTGATCGATTCCACCACCGTGGTGCGCCGTGTGGAGGCGTCGTCGCCGAAGGTCTTCGGCACGTGGACCCGGTAGAAGCTGGTCGCCGGAGCCTGCCAGAACGAAATCAGCGGGATGCCCTGCGCCTTGATTGCGGCCCAGGGGGCGCCGAGCAGCTTGCCGAGGCCGTCGCGGTCGCCCTTGGCGATGGCGTCCTCGACCGGCGGCAGCGCGGCGATCACGGCGGAGACCGCGAGCGCGGTGCGACCTTCATAGTCGATCGCCGCGATCACGCTGTCATATTGCAGCTTGAGCTGCTGATCGAGCGCGAGCCGGGTCAGCGCCCGTTGCTGGCTGATGGAGAAGCCGCCGAGGATCGCGCAGGCGACCGCAACGGTCAGTGAAATCGCCAGAATCAGGCGGGCGGCAATCGATCGAAGCGTGAACATGGGACCAGCGGAACTCCAGGCATTAGCGCCGGCCGCACAATCCCAGAAAAAGCTTAACAACCGTATGTTGCGCTGCCAAAAAATCGTGCCGGGAGAATCGTCGCCAGCCTACTTCCGTACCTTGCGTCATGGGTGGGCGAGGTACGACCCGGCTGCCTGCCCAGTGATTGCCGTTTGGCGATGCCGCGGCTAATCTTTCGATTTCCCGGAATGTGCGCAAAGTTTTTCGAACGCATCAAGCCCGGGACGGCTAGGTTGTCGGCGCGCGGAAGATTTGCGCGAAAATCATTGTGATCAAGCGCAGACATTCCTGCCCTCAAAGCATTCAGGTCGGCCGTTTTGGCGTTTGTCAGGAGGCAATCTTGATTTCCTCGAAAAGGTATTTGATGCGCGCATTGATCCTGCTGGCAATCGCGATTCCCGCCAGCGGCGATGCTCTCACGCAGGGTGTTGTTGGCTCACCCGTGGCGCAGGCTCATGATGAGCTTCCGGCCTGGGCCTTCCTGTGGGACCCGACCGTTCAGGTGCCCCCGCCCAGCGACACGCCCATCAAGCTTCCAGGTAGCGACGTCATGTTCAGTTGGAAACAGGCGCGCGACCTCTTCGTTGCGCCTGACTGGCATCCGGATGACCATCCCGCGATGCCTGACATCGTCGCGAACGGCCGCAGACCCGAGATCCGCGCGTGCGGATCATGCCATCGTGTCGAGGGAACCGGCGGACCCGAAAATGCAAGCCTCGCCGGTCTGCCAGTCGCATATTTTGTCCAGCAGATCGCCGACTTCAGAAGCGGAGCGAGAAAGATGTCGGGCTCTCAGAGGCCTTCGACGCAACTGATGCTGGCGTCGGTCAAGGGCATGACGGACGCCGACATTCGTTCCGCTGCGGAATACTTCGCCGCGCTGGGCCGCAAGCGGATCGTCAAGGTCGTGGAGACGGAGATGATTCCGAAAACAGGACCGTCGCGTCTGTTTTACGTCAAGAGCCCGGAGGGAGGACTCGAACCACTCGGCCAGCGCATCGTCGAGATGCCCGATGATACCGACCAGTTCGAACTTCGCGACTCGCGAGCGACGTTCACGGCTTACGTCCCGGTCGGCAGCCTGGCCAAGGGAGAGGCGCTCGCAAAGACCGGCGGAGCCGGCGCGACCGTCGCCTGCAATCTCTGCCATGGACCGGACTTGAAGGGCGCTGACATCGTTCCGGCCATCGCGGGGAGATCGCCGACCTACATCGTGCGTCAGCTCTACGAATTCCAGCACGGCGGCCGATCGGGAGCCGCAAGCGCCCCGATGAAACAAGCTGTCGAAAAGCTTTCGCCGACGGACATGATCGCACTGGCCGCCTATGTGAGCTCGCTCGATCCGTAACCGACGCCTTTGCAGTTCATGACTGCACGTGCTGACCCATGATACCCAGGCCAATTCGTCGCCTCAGTGCGACATTCCATTCGCTGGCGACCGCCCGTCAATGCGGCACCGGTCGTCCCGATACGGCTGACGAAGAGGTTGCATTCGTCGCACGAACGAGCCGGCCACTTGATTTAAAGACCGATTGGTCTATATTTGCTCGATGAGCAACCGAACCCCCGCGCCATTGCCCCGCGGTCGCCCGCGGAGTTTCGATGAGGACGCCGCCATCGAACGCGCGATGGGCGTGTTCTGGTCGCGCGGCTATCATGCCACGGCGCTGCCCGACCTTCTGCGTGCGACGAAGCTCTCGCGTGGCAGCCTCTACGCTGCTTTCGGCGACAAGCACTCGCTGTTCCTGCGCGCGCTCGACCGTTACATCGACGATGCCGTGACACGGTTGAATGTCGAGCTTGATCCTCGCAAGGATCCGGTGGACGGCCTGCGGGCCTACCTTGCCGGATATGTCGACCGCACGAGCGGCGCCCATGGCCGGCGCGGATGCCTGGTGATCGCCACGGCCATGGAGCTGGCCGGGCGTGACGCCGACGTCAATCGTCGCATCGCAGGCTTCTTCAGGGTCATGGAAGCGCGGGTGGCGGATGCGCTGTCACGCGCGAAGGCCGCGGGCCAGTTGGCCGATGGTGTCGATCCTGCAAATGCGGCCCGCATTCTCGTCTGTTTCGTTGAGGGGCTGCGCGTCATCAGCAAAACGGCGTCCGCCGGAGACATCACGCACGCCGCCGCCGACGCTCTGCTCGATCGTTTCATCAGGTAGGCAAATCCGGGTCCCGTCCCCGCAATCGGCTCGCCGATATCTGGACCGATCGGTCGTTAAAGGAGAATGCAATGTCTGCGATCCAGATGGCCTGCGCGGTGGCCGTTCCCCTGATCTGGGGTTACCAGTTCGTGGTCATCAAATTGGGCGTTACGGAGTTCCCGCCGTTCTTCTTCCTGGCGCTGCGTTTCCTGGCCACCGCGCTGCTGCTGATTCCGTTCGTCAAAAAGCCCACGCGTGACCAGTTGCGTCCGATCGCGGCGATCTCGTTCTTTCTCGGTGGGCTGAATTTCGGGCTGTTCTATGTGGGTCTCGGGCTCGGCTCGGGAAGCATGACGGCTGTCGCATATCTGCTCTCCACGCCCTTCACGGTGCTGTTGGCCTGGCCGCTGTTGGCGGAGCGGCCGTCGCTCACGACCCTCTCCGGGGTGCTGCTCGCATTCGCCGGCGTCCTTGTGTTGAGGGCGGAGCCCGGCCTGTCGGCAAACGGGTTGCCGCTGCTGCTGGTGGTCGGAGCGGCCTTCGCCTTCGCGGTCTCCAACGTCCTGACCAAACGCTACGGCCCATTTGATCCCTTGATGTTGATGGGCTGGTCGTCGCTGTTCACGGTGCCGCAGGTGATGCTGATGTCGCTGCTGCTTGAATATGGCCAACTGGCGAGCCTCGTTGCCGCGGATGAGCGGGGGTGGCTGGCGCTCGCCTACACGATCTTCATCGGGGGAATCGTCGGATTCGGTCTTTGGTTCTGGCTGATCGCGCGCTGCTCCATGGGCCGCGTCGCCCCCTTCGGTCTGCTGCTGCCGGTGTTCGCCCTGATGTCGAGCGCCTTGTTCCTTGGCGAGCCGATGACCCCGAAGTTGATGATCGGTGCGCTGCTGGCGATCTCAGGTGTCGCCTTGACCCAGTTCAGGCCGAGCGCGCGAACGGTTTGAATACGAAAGCGCGCTCGGGCCGCACATCATGTGGTCGCGTGCACGAGATGGTCCGATACCGTCGAGACGAACGCGCGAAGACGCTCGAGACGCCGCAGGTCCCGGTGGTATCCCATCCAAATGTCTCGCGCTGGCGGCGGCGTTGGCAGTTCTAGTCTGCGGATACCCGGGATCTGGTTGCCGACCACGCGGGGCAGGACGGCGATGCCGACGCCTTGCCTGCACATGCGCCCCTGGACGTTGCGGTTGTTCGATCGAAGGACCGGTCTCGCGTTGGGGAAACTCTCGATCAGCCACGCGATGTCAGGGAAATGGCCCGTGGATGTATCATGGGTGATCAGCCGGAAACCGGCCCCATCGCCATAGTTGGGATCAGCCGCCTCCTCGGCGATGTAGACGCCGTATTCAAGCCTGAAGAGCCGCCGCTGAATGACATCGGCAGTGTCGAACGGAACGATGCGAAAAGCGACGTCGGCCTCCCGTTGCGCAAGGTTGACTCGGCGCGTGCCGGTCAGGATCTCGACGTCGACATTGGGGTAGGCTTTCGAGAAGTCCGCCAGGATAGGAGGCAGGACATAGGCCCCGAACCAGTCCGCTGACGTGATGCGCAGACTGCCTTTGAGATTTTGCTCCTGCCCCGCAAGCCGGCGCTCCATGCCCAGCGCGCCTTCTTCCATCTGCTCGGCCAGCGCGATGATCCCATGGCCCTCGTCGGTCAGAACAAGACCGTCCGCTGTGCGCTGGAAGAGGGTGTGACCGATTGCCTGCTCAAGTGCGCGAAGGCGCCTGCCGACGGTCGGATGGCTTGTCCGAAGAGAGCGCGCGGCGCCGCCGAGCGTACCGGATCGCGCAATAGCAAGAAAGATTCGGACGTCACTCCATTCCATCTCGACACCCACACAAAACTGAACGCCGACAGTACAGTTATGTCAGTTAAAGAACAAATCTAAGCACCTAGGTTCCTGCCATCGCCCGGCAGCCTGCGTCCGATCCGGCGCAGGGCTCTGACCCGGACAACAGGAGATGGAACATGCAGATCGGCTTCATCGGTCTCGGCAGTATGGGCTCGGCAATGGCCCTGAACCTGGTGAAGGCAGGCCATGATGTTCGGGCCTGGAACCGGAGCAAGGTCGCCCAGGAAAGCGTTCCCGGGGTGACGCTGCTCGAGCTTGCGGCTGATGCATTCGAGGCTGACGCCGTCTTCACGATGCTGTCCGACGACTCGGCCATTCGGGAGGTGATCCTCGATGCCGGCTTGTTGGCAAGCGCGCAACCAGGGCTGACCCATGTCGTCACCTCGACGATCTCTGTCGCTTTTGCGCGGGAATTGGACCTCCTGCACGAAGCGGCGGGCCTCGGCTATGTGTCCGCACCGGTCCTTGGTCGACCGAACATAGCCGCGAGTGGCCAGCTCAACATCCTGGCGGCCGGGAAGGCCGATGCAATTGCCGCGATCGAGCCGCTGCTCGCCCCCGTCAGCAAAAAGGTCTGGAAGTTGGGGGAGAACCCCGCTCGGGCGAATACGGCAAAGCTCGCCTGCAACATGATGATCGCCATGGCTATCGAGGCGATGGCTGAGGGTGTCGTGCTGACCGAGAGCGTCGGCCTCGACCGTGCGGATTTCTTTCAACTCATCCTGGGCACCCTGTTCTCGGGCCGCGCCTATGAGAGCTACAGCGCCCAGATCACGGAACGATCGTTCGAGCCGGGTTTCAAAGCCAGGCTCGCTCTCAAGGACATGCGCTTGGCGACCGAGGCCAGCAACGAGATCGGACGCACGCTCCCGATGCTTGAAGCTGTCCGCGAGGGGCTCGGCAAAGCTGTCTCGGCGGGCCTCGGGGAGAAGGACTGGTCGATCATGGCCGATATGACGGTTCGGGGCGGCGACGGCGTCGCGGCGTCTGAAAACAACGCGGAGAAGAGGCAATGAACTTGGCGCATCACAGGCTTGAGCGCGGGCCACGAGCTACGTTTGAGCGTCAACATCTGACTGGAAGGCGATCATGATCGCAACTTTGAAGGGGTTTACCCAGCAGCTGGTGCCGGTGAACGGCATCAAGATCAACGCCGTCACGGGAGGCTCAGGGCCGCCGATCCTTCTGCTTCACGGCTGGCCGGAAACATGGTGGGAATGGCACAAGGTGATGCCCCTGCTGGCCGAGCATTTCAGCGTGGTGGCCATCGATCTGCGCGGCGCGGGCTTTTCCGACTGTCCGCTCGACGGCTATGACAAGGCGACGATGGCGCGCGACGCGCATGAAGTGATGGTTGCCCTTGGGCATGAACGCTACGCCGTGTGCGGACATGACATCGGCGGAATGGTCGCCTTGCCGCAGGCCGCCATCTATCGGAAGGCTGTTACACACCTGGCCGTCCTCGACGTTCCGCTTCCCGGCTGGACCGGATGGGAGACGACGACCGCAAGGCTCTGGCACTTCAGCTTCCATATGAACCGGGACCTGCCCGAGCGTCTGATTCATGGTCGTGAATATGACTATGTTTCGACCTTCATGGCGGAGCGGTTCTACGATCACAGCACCTTCAATCCGGCGGATATCGAGATCTACGCCAAGGCGATGGCGCTTCCTGGCCGCACGCGTGGCGGCATGGAATGGTACCGCGCCTTCGCCGCCGACCATGCGACTGCGCTCGAGCACAAGAAGCAACCGCTCGAGATACCCGTGCTCGGCCTGGGTGGGGACCAGCGGTTCGGTGCGCAGATGGTGCCGATGCTCAAGGAGTTCGCCACCAACGTGACGGGCGGCTCGATCGCGCGGTGCAGCCACTATGTCGCGGACGAGCGGCCGGATGAAGTCGCAGCCGCCCTGATCGAATTCCTCAAGGCCAATTGAAACTCGGCGCCGGCGCCGTCGTGGGCCGGGCAGATCACGAGGCTGCGGGCGAATGCGCCCGCAGCGATCGCGATGGATCGAATAGATAGCAAAGGAGAACTGTCATGACCGCACCCGTCATTCGCGGCGTCAATCATATCGGCATCACGGTGCCCGACATCGAAGCAGCAAAATCGTTCCTGGTGGAGGCTTTCGGCGGCCAGGTGATCTACCAGTCCTTCGGACCCCAGGATCCGCCGCGGCAGGGAGCCGAATTCGAGCGGGCCGTCGGCGCTTTTCCCGGCACGGTCGTGCGCGCGCAGGCGATGGTCAAGATCGGAACCGGACCCGATATCGAGCTCTTCGAGATGCACGGTCCCGAGCAAGCCAAGCCGATCCGGGCGAGCGACTTCGGTATCACGCACTTCGCTCTCTACACCGACGACATCGACGCATCGGTCGAGCGTTTCGAGAAGGCGGGAGGCACAGCTCTCACCGCGCCGCGCGCTATTCCCTATGCAACCGAGAAAGGTCCTGGAAACAAGGTCTGCTACTGCCGCATGCCGTGGGGCACGACGATGGAATTCATCACCACGCCGGACCGCATGGGCTATCATGACCAGACGGATCTGCGCAGGTGGCAGGACGAGGGCTGAGCAGGGCGCGAACAGAGACCCGCATCGATTAAGTCGCGGCGATGCTGACGCTGCGCAAGGCTCGACGAGCGCGCAGCCGCGACGGCTGCCGTGACGGATCGACCGCGCCGGCTACCGCGAGGTTTCCGGCACAAAGGGTTCTAGATACGTTGTTGTTACGCTCGACTTCGATCGACCAAGCCCTCAAGGCCTGGTTCACTGCAAGGTTGACCCCTATACACTGGGCTTAGTTGACACTGAGGCGTCAAAACTTTCGAGCGCCCAATTCGCTGTACAGGAGGGCACATGCGCGGCGGCGATACAATTGCCGCTTACTAGCCCGCATGACCTTTGGGGCTGGATACGGCTTCTTCTTCTCGGCTCCATGTACGCAGCGATCATCGGATCTGTCTTTGGCTTCGCTGTGCTGCACGACTACGTTTGGAAACGCGGAAATCCCCACCAGACCGTGACCTGAGCGTGTGCATGAACATGCCGCATGGCCCGTAGCCGAAGGTCCACTCGTTCGCCTGCACGTCAGTTCGTTTGTTCCGAGCGGAAAACTCCGCTCGGTTAGACCGCTCTTGACGGCTTTTGATGCCGTGGTCACCCGGCGATGTCCGGTTCGGAGGCAGAGCCTACATGGCGGATGTGCGAGCACCCCGCCCCGGTTCAGTCTGATCACCGCGCCTTAGCGCGTCGTCGGCGGCGCTGCGAGATTGCCCGCCAGGATCGCCTTGCCGGCGTCCTCGTATTGGGTGTCGCGGGCCTGGATCTGCTGGGCGATCGCGTGCATGTCGCGAAACCGGCGTTCGAACGGGTTCTTGGCGAACACCGCCGTCGCGCCCGACATGTGATAGGCGATGTCGACCACGGACGCCGACTGGTGGATGGTCCAGGTCGAGGCGATGCGGATCGCGATCCGGTGCGCCTCGGTGATCGCGTCGCCGCGGGCGAGGTCGCTCCAGACCTCGCGGGCGGTCGCATAGAGATAGGCGCGCGCCGCCCGCAGGCTCGCCTCGGTGCGGCCGATCTGGCCCTGCACGGCGTTGTTGTCGCGCATCGCCTTGAGGCCTTGCGGGGTCTTCGCCCGGGCAAGCTCGGTCGCCGCATCCAGCATGGCGCGCGCGACGCCGAGCGAGGTGGCGGCAAAGCCCATGCTGAACACCATGTTGGTGGAGAGCTTGTAGAGCGGCCCTGGTTCGCGGCACGCGGCCGGGTCGTCGCGCAACGCGGCGAACTTCTCCGGGATGAAGAGATTGTCGACCGAATAGGAATCGGTGCCGGTGCCCTTCAGGCCGATCACGTCCCAGACGTCGTACATTGTCGCTTGCGACATCGGGAACAGGATGGTGCGGATCTCCGGCGAGCCGTCGGCCTTCTTGCGCGGCGAGCCATCAGCCTCGACGACACGGACATGGGCGCCGAGCCAGCTCGCCTGCCGCGAGCCCGAGGCGAAATCCCAGCGCGCATTGGCGCGGTAGCCGCCGGGCTCGGCGCGGACCTCATGGGCGATCGCGCCCCAGGCCAGGATGCCGGGTGCGGTGTTGAAGATCTCGTCGGCCGCGTCGGGCTCGAGATAGGCCGCGGTCATGGCGCAGACACTGCACTGGCCGAGGCACCAGGCGGTCGAGGCATCGGCCTTGGCGATCTCCTCCTGCATCTGCATGAACGAGTCCAGCGTCGCCTCGGCGCCGCCGAACCGCTTCGGCAGCAGCGCGCGATACAGCCCGTTCTCGATCAGTGCTGATGTGACAGCCGGCGTCAGCCGCCGCGTCCGTTCGATCTCGTCGGCTTCGGCAATGATCAGCGGCGCCAGCGCGCGTGCCCGCTCGACAAGGTCTACTCCCTGCGGCTTGTTCATGCGTGTCCTCGGCCCGTTCTGACATTCTTGTTGGGGGCGCGCGTGATGGTGGCTCATCCCAAAGGGGAGGGCAAGGCGGGATAGCCCCGACGCAGATCAGCTATCCGTCACCGATGCGCGCCGGGATGGCAAATGCGCCCGCGCTCAGGCGGCGGCGTGGAAGTCTGATGAGATCAGGTCGAGCTGGAGCGGCGTCAAAACTTCAGCTCTCCCTTGGGAGAGGTCGATTTTTGCGCAGCAAACCGGGTGATGGGTTGCGGTCCATCGAGAGAGCAAGAGCCCTCAGCCGCACTGCCAGGCCCGCCCGATCGGCGTCCAGGTCCAGCACGGGCCAAAACTGCCGCCATTGTAGCGGCCGCGGTAGAAGCCGGGGCGGCCGAAATAGTGCCAGTCGCCGCCATACCAGTATTCCGGCGAATAGTCCGGGTAGCCGCGGGCGGCGCCGCGCGGGCCGAACACCGGAATGGTTTCGTTGCGCGGCTGCCGGTAGCCGGGCAGGAAGCCATAGCCATGCCAGCGGGTGCTGCTGTGCCGCTTCTTCGAGGAGGCGGCTGCGCTCAGGTCAGGCTGCAGCAGTGCGAGGATGACGATCGAGAAGGTGAGAATGCGCAACATGCGCGGAGCTTAGTCGGGCCGCCCGGCGATGGCGATTCAAATCATGGTGCGTTTTGTTGCTGCGACAAGAATGAGCAACAGGTGCGGCAGCGCGTCGCGCTAGCCACCTCTCCGGCTCCTTTGCATGGGGTTGTTTTCGCGATTTTTGGTTGGGGCGGAACTAGCGTGGTTGCTGTCAGGCCGGCGACGGTCCGCGGACGCGCCTCAACTATCCACCTTCAGCGCGGCAATGAAAGCTTCCTGCGGGATGTCGACCTTGCCGAACTGCCGCATCTTCTTCTTGCCTTCCTTCTGCTTCTCCAGAAGCTTGCGTTTGCGCGTGATGTCGCCGCCGTAGCATTTCGCGGTGACGTCCTTGCGCAGCGCGCGGACGGTTTCGCGCGCGATCACCTTGCCGCCGATCGCCGCCTGGATCGGGATCTGGAACATGTGCGGCGGGATCAGCTCCTTCATCTTCTCGACCATGGCGCGGCCGCGGCCTTCGGCGCGGGTCCGGTGCACCAGCATCGACAGCGCATCGACCGGCTCGGCATTGACCAGGATCTGCATCTTGACCAGATCGGCCGGCTTGTAGTCGGTCAGGTGATAGTCGAACGAGGCATAGCCCTTGGACACCGACTTCAGGCGGTCGTAGAAATCGAACACCACCTCGTTGAGCGGCAGGTCGTATTTCACCATCGCGCGGGAGCCGACGTAAGTCAGCTCCTTCTGCGAGCCGCGGCGGTCCTGGCACAGCTTCAGGACGCTGCCGAGATATTCGTCGGGGGTGAGGATCGTCGCCTCGATCCACGGCTCCTCGATCTCGGCGATCTTGACCACGTCCGGCATGTCGACCGGGTTGTGGATCTCGAGCTCGGTGCCGTCGGTCAGCTTCATCTTGTAGATCACGCTCGGCGCGGTCGCGATCAGGTTGAGGTCGAACTCGCGCGACAGCCGCTCCTGGATGATCTCGAGGTGCAGCAGCCCGAGGAAGCCGCAGCGGAAGCCGAAGCCGAGCGCGGCGGAGGTCTCCATCTCGTAGGAGAAGCTGGCGTCGTTCAGCCTGAGCTTGCCCATCGCGGCGCGCAGCGTCTCGAAGTCGTTGGCGTCGACCGGGAACAGGCCGCAGAACACCACCGGGATCGCCGGCTTGAAGCCGGGCAGCATCTCGCTGATCGGCTTCCTGTCGTCGGTGATGGTGTCGCCCACTCTCGTGTCGGCGACTTCCTTGATCGCCGCGGTGATGAAGCCGATCTCGCCGGGACCGAGCTCCTCGACCTGCTCCATCTTCGGGGTGAAGAAGCCGACGCGCTCGATGTCGTAGGCGGCACCCGTGCCCATCATGCGGATGCGGCTGCCCTTCTTCATCACGCCGTCGACGACGCGGATCAGCACCACGACGCCGAGATAGACGTCGTACCAGCTGTCGACCAGCAGCGCCTTCAAGGTCGCGTCGCGGTCGCCCTTCGGCGGCGGCAGGCGGGTGACGATCGCCTCCAGCACGTCGGGCACGCCGACGCCGGTCTTGGCCGAGATCATCACCGCGTCGGAGGCGTCGATGCCGATCACGTCCTCGATCTGCTGCTTCACCTTCTCGGGCTCGGCCGCGGGCAGGTCGACCTTGTTGAGGACCGGCACGATCTCGTGATTGTTGTCGAGCGCCTGGTAGACATTGGCGAGCGTCTGCGCCTCGACGCCCTGGCTGGCGTCGACCACCAGCAGGGAACCCTCGCAGGCCGCCAGCGACCGCGACACCTCGTAGGCGAAGTCGACGTGGCCGGGCGTGTCCATCAGATTGAAGATGTAATCCTTGCCGTCCTTGGCGCGGTAGTTCAGCCGGACGGTCTGCGCCTTGATGGTGATGCCGCGCTCGCGCTCGATATCCATCGAATCGAGCACCTGCTCCTTGCCCGCCATTTCGCGATCCGACAGGCCGCCCGTCATCTGGATCAGGCGGTCGGCGAGGGTCGACTTGCCATGGTCGATATGGGCGACGATGGAGAAGTTGCGGATGTTGGAAATCGGGGCAGTTGTCATGGGGCGCGGGATAGCATCCGCACCCCCGCGCGGGCAACCACATTGCGGTATTTTGCAGGGGTGTGACGGCGAATCACGGGGGTGTTTCCGGCAGGGTTGCAGTGATCGATTTCCGGGCATGTTTCTGCTAGGTCTGGCGGCCCGAAAATCGTGGATTTGACGATGCGCTGGACCCTTCTCGCCGCCGGATTGCTGGCCATGTTGTTCGCGGCGCCCGCGGCTGCCGACAAGCGCGTGGCGCTGGTCGTCGGCAATTCGACCTATCAGAACGTGTCGCGGCTGCAGAATCCGAAGAACGACGCGCAGCTGGTGGCCGAGACGTTGCAGCGGCTCGGCTTTGCGCTGGTCGGCGGGCAGGCCCAGGTCGATCTCGACAAGGCCGGATTCGATGGCGCGATCCAGCGCTTCGGCAGCCAGCTGATGGGCGCCGACGTCGCGCTGTTCTACTACGCCGGCCACGGCATCCAGGTGCGCGGCACGAACTATCTGGTGCCGGTCTCGGCGAACCCCACGCGCGAGGCCGATGTCGATTTCCAGATGGTCGATGTCGGGTTGGTGCTGCGGCAGATGGAAGGCGCGGGCACCCGGCTCAACATCGTCATCCTGGATGCCTGCCGGAATAATCCATTCGGCGGCCGCGGCCTGCGCGCCGCTGACGGCGGCCTCGCCCAGATCCGCGCGCCGGAGGGCACGCTGTTGTCCTATGCGACCCAGCCCGGCAACGTCGCGCTCGATGGCGATGACGGCCATAGTCCCTACACGCGCGCGCTGGTCGACACCATGCAGAAGCCGGGGCTCGACGTGTTGCAGGCCTTCAACCAGGTCGGCCTCGTCGTCAAGCGCGCCACCGGCAGCGCGCAGCAGCCCTGGGTGTCGACCTCGCCGATCGATGGCTCGTTCTATTTTGCCGGCAACGCGCCCGCGCAGGTTGCGACCGCCGATCCGCCGGCGACGGTGATCCCGCCGCAGCAGAGCCTGCCGCCGCCGAGCACGCCTCCGCCCGCGCCGCCGGTGGCGCGCACTCAATCGGACTTCATTATTCCGGATTCCGACAGCCGCCTGCTGTCGGAGTCCGATCTCAGGTCGCTCAGCAAGGACGACCTGCGGATTGCCCGCAATGAAATCTACGCGCGGCGCGGACGCTACTTCAACGCGCCGGACCTGACCGCGCGGTTCAGCAGGTTCGCCTGGTACGTGCCCCGCTCATGGGATCCGCCGCTCAACGCGGTCGAGAGCGCCAATGTCGCGCTGATCGATCGCTTCGAATCCGGCGGCGCAGCGCCGAGCGGCTTCATCTTCCCGGATTCCGACCGGCGGCTGCTGACGCCGGCCGATCTGCGGTCGCTGTCGCGGGACGAATTGCGGCTCGCGCGCAACGAGATCTTCGCCCGCCGCGGACGCTATTTCGATTCCGCCGATCTCAAGGCGTATTTCTCGCGCTTCGCGTGGTATGCGCCGAACAGCTGGAATCCGCGATTGAACGCGATCGAGGAGGCCAATGTCGCGCTGATCGATCAGGCCGGGAAGCGCTGAATGGCCGCGCGCGGGATCGCCTGCATTATTGCTCTGCTGGCGCTGCTGCCGCAGCTCGCGCACGCCGAGAGTAGCAGCGAACTGCTCGACCGCCTGGTGCGCGCCTATCCCGATGCGCTGTCCGGTCACGACGACACCACGATCACCTGGCGCGACGGCACGGTGATGCCGGTCGATGACGGCGTCTCCGACAAGTCGTTCGATCAACTCCTGCGCAATGCGTCGATCCTTGACCAGATGCGGCAGCCCTATCCGTCGGGGCCGTCAGCGCCGCCGGCTGTGAATGTCGATCCCGGCCGCTTCCGCAACGAGGCCTTCTTCAGGAAGATGTATGGCGACTGCAACACGGCCGAGGTCCGGCGGAACCTGGTGACGATCAGCTGGCTGCCGAAATCCTGGGGCAAGCCGGTCCAGGTCACCCGGGTCAACGGCATTGCCGAGCGGCTCAAGCAGGTCTCCGCCGAGATTGAGGCGCTCGATCCAGCGCTGCGCGCCGCGGCGTTTCCGATCGCGGGTGTGCTGTCTTGTCGCGCCGTCGCCGATACCGGCCGGATGAGCATGCATGGCTATGCGGCCGCGATCGACCTCAACCTGAAAGTCTCCGATTACTGGCTGTGGGCGGGCAAGGGGCAAGGCAAGGGAGAAAGCAAGAGCAAAACCATCCCCTACAAGAACCGGATGCCGCGGGAGATCGTCGACATCTTCGAGCGCCACGGCTTCATCTGGGGCGGCAAGTGGTATCACTACGATACCATGCACTTCGAGTACCGGCCGGAGCTTCTCGAAAAGTGAAGAGGCCGGCTGGAGCATGATCCGGAAAAATGTGCGGCGGCTTTCCCAAAGATCATGCTCAAAGCAAAGAGGTAGAGCGGGTCGAAGAAAAGTCATCCCGCTCTGGACGCATTCTCACGCCAAGCTGATTTCACTGGCCACAAAAACGCGCTAAAGGGCGCTGAAGTGCTGGTGAGCATTCACTCATCGCGCGTACGCTTCCACTCGGTATGATCCCTCCGGAAAGCCACCTTCGACTTTTTCCGGGTCATGCCTCAGGCACAGGCCATGTCGACCGTTTCCACGCTTCCTGCCGCAAGGCGCTCCACCCGCAGGCTGACAATCCGGCGGATCGCCGCCTGGATTGCTTCGCGCGCCATCGATCCCAAGACCGGCCTGTGGTTCGTGATCGGCTTCGCACTGGTTCACGCGGTGCTGTGGACGCTGATCCTGGTCAAGCTCAAGGCCGCGCAGGACGTCCATATGGATGTCGCGGAGGCCTATGCCTGGGGCCAGCGCTTCCTGCTCGGCTATGGCAAGCATCCGCCGCTGTCGGGCTGGATCGCAGGGGTCTGGTTCAGGATATTCCCGGTCACCAACTGGTCGACCTATGCGCTTGCGATGGCGACCGTCAGCTTCGCGCTGGTGGTGTGCTGGCTGATCGCGCTGCGCGTGATCGATCGCCGCCGCGCGTTCTTCATGGTGGTGATGCTCGCGCTCTACCCGATCTTCAATTTCAAGGGCTTCAAATACAACGCCGACCTCGCGCAGCTGGTGCCGCTGCCGCTCTTGGTGCTGGCCTATCTGAACGCGTTCGAGAAGCGCAGCTTCAAGTCGGGTCTCTGGCTCGGCTTCGCCGGCATGCTGGCGCTGATGACCAAGTATTGGGTGGTGACGATGATCGGCGCCATCGGGCTCGCCGCGCTGATCCATCCGCAGCGCAGTCAATTCCTGCGCTCGCCGGCGCCGTGGGTTGCGATCGGCACCATGCTTGTGGCGATGATCCCGCATCTGGTCTGGCTGGAGGAGGTCAACTTCGTCCCGTTCACCTATGCCGGGGATGTCTACGCGCTGTCGAGCCGCGCGCTCAACGTCCAGCTCGTGATCGGCTATGTCATGCACAATCTCGGGCTGCTCGCGATTCCGACCGCGCTCGGCCTCGTCGCGCTGCTGTTGGGGGCGGTGCCGTGGCGGCCGTCGGACGTGCTGGCGCGGATCTGGTCGCGCGGGCCTAATCCCGCCGTCAACCTTCCGCAGGCGCTCAACGTCTGGATCATCCAGGCGATCGTCGCGATCGGGCCGCCGCTCGGCGCGCTGGCATTCACCGTTTACATCAAGACCGATTGGGGCATCCCGCTGTTCTTCCTGGTGCCGCTTGCGCTGGTTGCGATCCCCTCGCTCAGAATCCCGCGCATGGCGCTGTTCTCGATCGTTGCGGTCTGGTTCGTGGCCACGATGGTCACGCTGATCGCCGCGCCCAGCATCGCGACGCAGGAGATCGCGTCCAATCATGCCAGCGGCTCGACCTACGCCGCGCGCTCCGAGCTCGCGCGCGAGCTGACCGAGACCTGGCAGGCCAAATTCCATTCGCGCTGGGCGGTGGTGGTCGCGCGGTCCGACATCGGCGAGCCGATGACGTTCTACAGCCCGGATCATCCGGCCTCGCTGGTGCCAGGCGAGGCATGGACTTCGGGGCTGACGTCGCTCGACGAGGCCAAGCGTCTCGGCTTCATCGGCATCTGCGACACCACCGATCCGGTGTTTCTCAAACCCTGCGAGGCGTGGATGGCCGAGCATGCCAAGGATGCCGAGCCGCTGGTGATGACCACCATGCGCTTCTTCAACGGCCATCCCGGTCCGTCGACGGCGTGGAAGGTCTACCTGGTGCCGCCGGCGAAGTAGTCGTTGCCGGACATCAGTGCCGCTTCTGTTGTCCTGAGGGACCGTGACGCTTTCGCCGCCGTCATTGCGAGGAGCGATAGCGACGAAGCAATCCATTTCTCCGCTTGCGGCGCGATGGATTGCTTCGCTTCGCTCGCAATGACGCGGATAGGGCTGTACGCACCGTCATCCTGAGGTGCGAGCGAAGCGAGCCTCGAAGAATGAATCGGCCACCGCGGCGGGCCGTGCATCCTTCGAGACGCGCTTCGCGCTCCTCAGGATGACGGTGATAGGCTTTCGCTCAGCGTAGCGGCGCTTACGTGCCTTCCTCGTTGAACTTGCTGGCGACGAGCTCGGCGATGGCATCCAGCGCCTGCTGCGCTTCGTCGCCTTTCGCGGAGACCACGACCGTGGTGCCGGGTCCGGCAGCGAGCATCATCAGGCCCATGATCGAGGTGCCGCCGACGGTCTCGCCGCCGCGCGTCACCCAGATCTCGGCGTTGAAGCGCTCGACCAGCTGGACGAATTTCGCCGAGGCCCGCGCATGCAGGCCGCGCTTGTTGACGATCAGGAGTTCGCGCGAGATGGCGCCCGCTGGCACGCCCGGGCCGACATGGTTTGCGCCCGCGGCCTCGTCGCTCATTTGCCTGCGAGAACGCGGCTGGCGATGGTGACGTATTTGCGGCCGGCTTCCTGCGCCATCGCGATCGCGTCGGGCAGCGAACGCTCCTCGCGAACCTTGGCAAGCTTGACCAGCATCGGAAGATTAATGCCCGCGAGCACTTCCACCTTCGGGCGGCTCATGCAGGAGATCGCAAGGTTCGACGGCGTGCCGCCGAACATGTCGGTGAGGATCGCAACGCCGTCGCCGCTGTCGACGCGGTTCACCGCTTCGATGATGTCGCTTCGACAGAGATCGGAATCGTCTTCGGCCCCGATCGTAATCGCTTCAATTTGTTTCTGCGGACCCATGACGTGTTCGAGCGCTGCTCTGAACTCGTCGGCAAGGCGCCCATGGGTCACCAGCACTAGACCAATCATCGGAAACTCCTCGCGGGCGCCCTTTGGTGCACCGCACGAACGCGCCACTTTGACCATCCAGAGGCCCTGCGCAAGAGGGCATCTTGGCTAGTCTCCCGGTTCCTGGCGGTAGAGAGGGGAGGCTGCGCCGGCAAAATCCGACGCGATAGTGGATGTGATATGGTTACCAATTCCCTTCCCACAATTGGCCGCAAGATTACGGGACCATGAACTTTCAGGTTGTCGTCAGCGCAGCGACAACCAGCGGCAGGGGTTGGAAGCCTGCGGCTACAGGAATTCGGGGTAATATAATGCCATTAAGGCATGCCGTGAGCGCTTCGGGCGGCGGCAGCCGCTCGGCATCGTCGGCGGCCAGGTCGACGACCAGGCCGACCACGGCCTCGCCGGCGAACGGACAATGGCGGATTCCGAGGCCTCGGACCTCGATCAGACCGGCCAATTGCTGGGCCGGACGAACCCACAATTGTTCGCCGGCTGTGTCGAGATGGACACGGTCATCCCCCACCAAAATGGCCGGCGGGAGCGCTCCGGTGCGACCGGCGAGAATCAGATCGAAGGCCAGCCGCGACTTGCCGGCGCCCGACGGGCCGCGGATCAGCACCGCACGCTCGCCGACCAGAACGGCGGAGGCGTGCACGCTGGAATTGTCGCTCATAGTGTCGGCAGCCTGACCACGAAACGTGCGCCGGCCACGGTGGGGTTGCCGTCCTCGTCCGCGGGGCCCGGACGGTTCTCGGCCCAGATCCGCCCGCCATGGGCTTCGATGATCTGCTTGGAGATCGAAAGCCCGAGGCCGGAGTTCTGGCCAAAGCCCTGATGCGGCCGGTCGGTGTAGAAGCGCTCGAATATCCGCTCCAGTGCGTCCTCGCCGATGCCGGGACCGTCGTCGTCGACCACGATCTCGACCTCGCCGCGGGTGCGGCGGCAGACGATGCGCACCTTGTCGCCCGGCTTGGAGAAGGATTGCGCGTTCGACAGCAGGTTCGAGATCACCTGGCCGAGCCGGGAATCGTGCCCGGGCACCGAGAGCGTGTCGGTCGGCCCGCGGCCCTCGAAGCGCACCTCGACGGCGACGTCGTGGCCGAGCCTCGTCTCGTTGGCGACGCCGGTCAGCGTGGTCAGCAGCCGCCGCAGGTCGACCGCCGCCATGTCCTGGCGCTGCAATTCGGCATCGAGCCGGCTGGCGTCCGAGATGTCGGAGATCAGGCGGTCGAGCCGCTTGACGTCGTGCTCGATCACGGCGAGCAGCCGCGCGCGGCTGTTCTCGTTGCGCGCCAGCGGCAGCGTTTCGACCGCAGATCGCAGCGAGGTCAGCGGGTTCTTCAGCTCGTGGGCGACATCGGCGGCGAACATCTCGATCGCCTCGATGCGGCTGTAGAGCGCGTTGGTCATGTCGCGCAGCGCGCCGGAGAGATGGCCGATCTCGTCGCGGCGGCCGGTGAAGTCGGGAATCTCGACGCGGGTCTGGATGCGGTGACGGACCCGCTCGGCGCTTTCGGCGAGCCGTCGCACCGGGCCTGCGATCGTGCTCGCCAGCAGCAGCGACAGCATGATCATGACCGCGGAGGCGACCCCGCCGATCTTGAGGATGGCGAGGCGCTCCGACATCACCAGCTGGTCGATGTCGTCGCCCTGCGTGGTCAGCATCAATGCGCCGCGCACGGCGCGGAAATGCTGCACCGGCACGGCGACCGACACGATGATCGCGCCGCGATCGGTGACGCGCACGGCGCTGCTGTTCATGCCCTCGAGCGATTGCGCGACTTCGGAATAGCCCTTGCCGCCCTCGGGACCGAGCTCGCGATAGATCGGCAGGTCGCCGCGGTTGAGCCAGGTCTTGATGGTGGCCTTGGTCTTCTCATAGAACGACGGCTTTTCCGACGGCGGCGGCAGCTCCATGCGCAGCACGTCGCCGCGCGCGAACAGGTTGCGGCTGTCGAGGATCAGCCCGCCATCGCGATCGAAGATGCGGGCCCGCGTCTTGGTCGGCGCGATCAGGCGGCGCAGCACCGGCGCGACCCGCTCGGGATTGATCGGGAAGTCGGCCGATTCATCCGGCTGGCCATAACTCTCGCCGGGCTTGAGATCGAGCAGCCGGTCGGGATCGATGGTGACGGTGTTGCCTTCGACGGTCGCGGACGCCGCGATCGCCTCCGAGATGATCTCGGCATAGACCAGAAGGCTCTGGGTCCGCGCCTCGATCAGGCCGGCGCGGAATTGCGAGAGATAGAGGATGCTTGCGACCAGCGCGACGAGGCCGGCGAGGTTGAGCGAGACGATGCGGCGCGTCAGGCTCGAGAACGACAGCGCGAAGAAGAACTGACCGGCGCGGCGCAGCCAGCCGAGCGGCCGGCGCCAGCCCTTGTCCCGCGCCAGATCGTCGGCCACGACCTCTTGATCGAGGAGCTGTGAGGCGTCCTCGGTGGTCTGGCCTTGCTCGAGCTGCGTTCGATCAAGCACTGGCAAAGCTGCCGGTTGGTATGGGTGGCGTCCCGCGAAGCAGATGTTTGCCCGAGCTTACCCCAGCCGTGCGGAGCCTGTCAGTTAACAAGCTTCCCGGGAGGTGCAGATCAGGCTTCCTTGAAGCGATAGCCGACGCCATACAGCGTCTCGATCATCTCGAAGTCGTCGTCGACCACCTTGAACTTCTTGCGCAGCCGCTTGATGTGGCTGTCGATGGTGCGGTCGTCGACATAGACCTGGTCGTCATAGGCCGCGTCCATCAGCGCGTTGCGGCTCTTCACCACGCCGGGGCGGGTGGCGAGCGCCTGCAGGATCAGGAATTCGGTCACGGTGAGCGTCACCGGCTCGTTCTTCCAGGTGCAGGTGTGGCGCTCCGGATCCATCCGCAGCAGGCCGCGGTCGAGCGCGCGGGCGTCCGGCTCCTTCGGCGCGGCGGTCGGATCCTTCGGCTGGCCGCGACGGAGCACGGCCTTGACGCGTTCGACCAGCAGGCGCTGCGAGAACGGCTTGCGGATGAAATCGTCCGCGCCCATTTTCAGGCCGAACAATTCGTCGATCTCCTCATCCTTCGAGGTGAGGAAGATCACCGGCAGGTCGGACTTCTGGCGCAGCCGGCGCAGCGTTTCCATGCCGTCCATGCGCGGCATCTTGATATCGAGGATCGCAAGATCGGGCGGCGACGTGCGAAATCCATCCAGCGCCGACGCACCGTCCGTGTAGGTCATGATGCGGTAGCCTTCGGCTTCAAGCGCGATCGAGACCGAAGTGAGAATGTTGCGGTCGTCGTCGACCAAGGCGATTGTGGGCATGAGCTGCTTTCACAATGAGAGTGGCTTAAACGGCGGGCACTCGGGCAACGCGCCGTGGAAATGGGCTTCGAACGCGGTCAACGAGCAATGCAAGCTGGGCTGAAGTGTGACCGAGTTCCGCAAAAATACGCTTCTGCGACCCATGCGATGGACCCCATATACCACCCTGAGATTATGAAAACAGGCCCTTTTTTCATGCGGAACCGGCCTGTTTTGCCCCCAAAATGACCCGATAGGCCCATGCAACCGACCGTCGACTTCGATCCTGCCCACCTTGCCCGCTCGCTGCTGCGCCGCAGCCGCCAGGGCGCGCTCGCCACGTTGATGGCGGGATCCGGTGATCCCTATTGCTCGCTGGTCAATCTGGCGAGCCATCCCGACGGCTCGCCGATCCTGCTGATCTCCCGGCTGGCGCTGCACACCAGGAATATCCTGACCGACAGCCGGGTGTCGCTGATGCTGGACGAGCGCGCCGAGGGTGATCCGCTGGAGGAGGCCCGGATCATGCTGGCGGGGCGGGCAGAGGAGGTCGCCGACGCCGAGCGCGAGCTCGTGCAACGGCGCTATCTCGGCGCCCAGCCATCGGCGGAAGCCTTTGTGGAATTTAAGGATTTCTCGTTTTTCGTGATTCGGCCGAGCGGCGCCCATCTGGTCGCCGGGTTCGGCCGCATCGTCGACCTCAAGCCCACGCAATTCCTGACCGATCTCGCCGGGGCCGACGCGCTGCTGGAGGCCGAGGCGGGCGCGGTGGCGCATATGAATGAGGATCACCGCGAGGCCATGAACCTCTACGCCACCCGGTTGCTCGGCGCTGACCGTGCCGACTGGCTCTGCACCGGCTGCGATCCCGACGGCATGGACATGCAGGCCGGCCGCGCCACGCTGCGGCTCGATTTCCCCGAGCGCGTCAGCAACGGCACCGAGCTGCGCAAAATGCTGGTGCGGCTCGCCGGCGAGGCGCGCGCCAAGACATAGACCCAGGACTTAAACCTCGGGGATCGCGAGGCCCGTGCCCGACGAGGCATGGTGTCGCATGGCCGCGGCGGCATGTGCGTTTGTCGAAGCGTGTCATCCGATCACGCGGCGATCGGCATTGCGGGCGTCTGATAGCGCGATCATGTCGTGCCGGCGCGTCGATGATGCACGAGCAAGACGTGTTGGTTGCGTTACCATCGATCGTGATGGTTCAGCGATCGTCGATCGCCGAACCTCGCGGAACATTCGACGTTGCCGCGCATTGAAGTGACCCAGCCTCGATGGGTATTGAGCCCGATCAAATCTGCTGGTCCGCAGCTCAACGCTGACGATGGTGCTCGCCGCGTGCAACGCGATCGTGGACGACATGCCGGCGCTTCGCAATGCTGCATCAACTCGCGGCCGCCTTTCTCGATGACACATCCTCAGCGCGAAATGCATACCCGGCATTCTCGCTGCCTTTTGCTTGGCACGATGCGGGGCATACGATGATCGCTGGCACCCTTTGTGCATCGCAATGCCTTGTTCGCAGCGGGAAAGACGGCGAAACGCCGCCCGAGCGCTGCGAAAAGAACGAGAAAACGAAAGCAAAGCGAAAGCGTTTCGCGCTGCGGTATTCGAGCCAGATGATGCGTCCGCCTTGGAATAAACCAAAAGCCGTTCGACTGGCTTGGCAAGCCCGGCGATCCCCACTATTAGGTCGCCGGACCGGGGCCGAGAGGCTATATTCTGATGAAGGTCACCGCGGCGGGGCGCGATTAGCAACATTCGCGCGAACAAGGATACGCGGGTTCGAGGAGGTTCTTCGTGCAAGAGACGGGCGTGCATAACGGTGCCTTCGGTGCCGACAAATTCGGCTTAAAAAATCTCAAGGGCGTGCACTGGAACTACGGCGCGCCTCAGCTCTACGAGCATTCGTTGCGCAATGGCGAAGCGGTGCTCTCGGCCGATGGCGCGCTCTGCGCCGACACCGGTGAGTTCACCGGCCGCAGCCCGAAGGACAAATTCACCGTTCGCGACGGCCTGACCGACAAGAGCATGTGGTGGGCCGGCAACCAGTCGATCACCTCGGAGCAGTTCGCAACGCTGCATGCCGACTTCCTCAAGCATGCCGAAGGCATGACGCTGTTCGCGCAGGATCTCTACGGTGGCGCCGATCCGAAGCATCGCATCAAGACGCGCGTCTTCACCGAGCTCGCCTGGCACTCGCTGTTCATCCGCACGCTGCTCATCCGCCCCGAGGCCTCGGAGCTCGCGAGCTTCGTGCCCGAGCTCACCATCATCGATCTGCCGAGCTTCCGCGCCGATCCGAAACGTCATGGCTGCAAGTCGGAGAACGTCGTCGCGATCGATTTCGCCCGCAAGATCGTCCTGATCGGCGGGTCTTATTATGCCGGCGAGATGAAGAAGAGCGTGTTCACCACGCTGAACTTCTACCTGCCCGAGAAGGGTGTGATGCCGATGCACTGCTCGGCCAATGTCGGCCCCGACGGCGACACCGCGATCTTCTTCGGCCTGTCCGGCACCGGCAAGACCACGCTGTCGGCCGATCCCAAGCGCACGCTGATCGGCGACGACGAGCATGGCTGGAGCGAGGACGGCGTCTTCAATTTCGAAGGCGGCTGCTACGCCAAGTGCATCAAGCTGTCGGGCGAAGCCGAGCCGGAGATCTACGCCGCCAGCAAGCGCTTCGGCGCGGTGCTGGAAAACGTCGTGCTCGGCGTCAATGATCGCGTGCCCGATTTCGACGACGGCTCCAAGACCGAGAACACCCGCTCGGCCTATCCGCTCGATTTCATCCCGAACGCCTCGCGCACCGGGCGCGCGCCGCATCCGAAAAACGTGGTGATGCTCGCCGCCGACGCCTTCGGCGTGATGCCGCCGATCGCCAAGCTGACGCCGGCGCAGGCGATGTATCACTTCCTGTCCGGCTACACCGCGAAGGTCGCCGGCACCGAGCGTGGTCTCGGCAACGAGCCGCAGCCGGAATTCTCCACCTGCTTCGGTTCGCCGTTCCTGCCGCGCGATCCTTCGGTCTATGGCAATCTGCTCCGCGAGCTAATCGCCAAGCACAATGTCGATTGCTGGCTGGTCAACACCGGCTGGACCGGCGGCAAGTACGGCACCGGCCGCCGCATGCCGATCAAGGTGACGCGCGCGCTGCTCACCGCCGCGCTGAACGGCTCGCTCCGCAACGCCGATTTCCGCACCGACAAGTATTTCGGCTTCGCGGTGCCGACCTCGCTGCCGGGCGTCGAGCCGCACATCCTCGATCCGATCAAGACCTGGGCCGACAAGGCCGAGTTCGACAAGACCGCGCGCGCGCTGGTCGGCATGTTCGCGAAGAACTTCGCGAAGTTCGAAGCGCAGGTCGACGCCGAAGTCCGCGCCGCCGCGCCGGAAGTGAAACTCGCGGCGGAGTAAATCGCGCAAAACGTACACGATTTGAAAAGGCGGCCCCCGTGGCCGCCTTTTTGTTTTGATTTCTTCATGGCGCTATGCGGCGATATCTATCCCCGTCATCCTGAGGAGAGCGCAGCGCGTCTCGAAGGATGAACCGCCGGCCGGTGGCCGTCGACCCTTCGAGACGCGCGCAAGTGCGCGCTCCTCAGGGTGACGGGTCTGGAGTGCGGATTCTCTACTCGCCCATCTCCGGCAGCACTGCGTTGCTCGGCGTCTGCCTGTCCGTAATCTGCAAACCGAACAGGCTGCCGATCAACTCCACCGCGACGCGCGCGGTGCGGCCGCGTTCGTCGAGAAACGGATTGAGCTCGACGATGTCGAGCGAGCGCACCAGCCCGGAATCGTGCAGCAGCTCCATGATGAGATGGGCTTCGCGATAGGTCGCGCCGCCCGGCACCGTGGTGCCGACGCCGGGCGCGATTTCCGGATCGAGGAAGTCGACATCGAACGAGACATGCAGCACGCCGTTCTTCGCCCTGACGCGCTCGATGACGCGGCGGGTCAGGACGGCGACGCCGAACTCGTCGATCTGGCGCATGTCCGCGATCGACACGTTGCGCTGCCGCAGCAGCTTGCGCTCCAGCGGGTCGACCGAGCGGGTGCCGATCAGCGCGAGCTGATCCGGCGGGATCGAGGCGCGCGGCAGCCCGCCGAGCAGATCGTCGAGACCCGGCTCGCCGCACAGGAAGGCCGCCGACATGCCGTGCATGTTGCCGGTGATGGTGGTGGCCGGGGTGTTGTAGTCGGCATGCGCGTCGACCCACAGCGCAAACAGCGGCCGGCCCTTCTCCTTCCAGTAGCGCGCGACGCCGTTGATCGAGCCCATCGACAGCGAGTGATCGCCGCCCATGAAGATCGGAATCGCGCCGGAATGCGCCAGCCAGTAGGCGCGCTCCGACAGCGCGCGGGTCCAGGTCTTCACCTCGTCGTAGAATCTGGTGTTGGCCGGCACCGGGCCGTCGGCTGTAATCTGCGGGATCGCAAGATTGCCGTGGTCGTCAACCTGGAAGTCGAGCTGCTCGAGCAGGCGCGCGATGCCCGCGGTGCGCAGCGCGTCCGGTCCCATCAGCGGGCCGGCCTGCGAGGCGCCGATCTCGATCGGAACGCCAAGCAGCGCGATGCGCGAGGGCTTTGACGTGTCGGCTTCGGACATGCAGCAATGCTCCCAGAGGTGTGGAACAGCAGCGACGTGCCAATGTTCCCCCAACCCCTGAAATAGGCAATGCGGTCGGTGCAGAGCAATGTGGATATTTGGCTACGCCTTGAAATAGGCGATCTGCGTCGTGGTCGCGAGCAGGCGGCCGGATGGCGACCACAATTCGCCGTGCTGGTCGCCGTAGCTCTTGTGGAAGCTCTTGGCGTCGGCGACCGCCAGCACGCGGGTGGTATCCTCGGTGTCGAGATCGGCCGCGTCGGCATGGAAATAGGTCGTCAGCGACACCGTGCCGAACGGCACCAGCTCACCCCGCGCGTGGAACACGCGGCCGAAGAACGCATCCGACATCGACATCAGCGACAGCGCATCGAGCTTGCGCGGCACGCGGTCGGCGATCCAGAGTTTTGAATAGGGGCTCGACGGCTCCGTCGCGCCGGCGCCGCCGAATGCCGGCTCGCCCTCGGCGAAACGGAAGTCATACTGGTTGGCCCAGGTCATTTTGAGCTTCGGATAGGAGCGGAGCTGCTCGAACGGCACGGCGCCGGGAAAGGCCGCCGGCTGGTGCGACCAGGATGGACGGCGCTCGGCGAACACCGCGGTTGCCAAGGTCGCGACCTCGCCGCCGCCTTGCGTCATCTCGACCGACCAGTGCTGGCTCGATCGGTTGGCCTTGACCAGCCGCACGTCGAGATCGAACGCGCCCTCGGCGACCGGCGCGCAGTAATTGACCGTCAGTGCCAGCGGATCGCCGGCGCGCTGCGGGTGCTGCATCAGCGCGCGCAGGATGGTCGCTGCCGTGCAGCCGCCGAACGGACCGACAAAGGCCCAGTAATCCGGGCTGGTCCGCCCCTGCCAGCGGCTGTCGCCGGCGGTCACGGCCGTGGCTTCATCGAACAAATGCGGAGTCTTGATGAGCATGCAATTCCTTAACTGCAAATCTGTCCAGCTGTCATTGCGAGGAGCGAAGCGACGAAGCAATCCATCCTTCCGCACATGCGGCGCGATGGATTGCTTCCGCCTTCGCCAAGGCTTCGGCGGACAAGTCGCTTCGCTCGCAATGACGCTTGCGTTTAGACAAGCAGTACTCCAGCGACCACGCCCAGTTCAATGACGTCGGACGTCATCGATTTCCGCGACCCGGGAATTACCTTCGTCAGCCCTTCGCCTCGCGCTGGGTGCCCAGCAGCGGCGGCGCGCTCGGATGCACCGGCACGTGCCAGATGTCCTCGGCATATTCGCGGATGGTGCGGTCGGAGGAGAACCACGCCATCCGCGCGACGTTGAGGATCGAGGCGCGGGTCCAGGCCGGCACCACCTGCCAGCGCGCGTCGATGCCGCGCTGCGCGTCGTAGTAGGAATCGAAATCGGCCGAGACCATGTAGTGATCGAGATAGCGCAGCGCGTGCCCGATCGAGGCGAAGCGCGCGGCATCGCCGGGCGAGAACTCGCCGCTCTCGATGGCGCGGATCGCGCGCTCGAGCCGCGGCGACTTGCGGATCACGTCAGTGGCATCCAGCCCCTGCTTGCGGCGAACCATCACGTCGCCGGCCTCCAGCCCGAAGATCGCGATGTTCTCAGGCCCGACCGCGTCGCGGATCTCGATGTTGGCGCCGTCGAGCGTGCCGATGGTCAGCGCGCCGTTCAGCGCCAGCTTCATGTTGCCGGTGCCGGAGGCTTCCATGCCGGCGGTCGAGATCTGCTCGGAGAGATCGGCAGCCGGGATGATCACCTCGGCGAGGCTGACATTGTAGTCGGCGAGGAAGGCGACCTTCAGCCTGCCGCCGAGCGAAGCGTCGTTGTTGACGATTTCGGCGACGTCGTTGATCAGCTTGATGATCAGCTTGGCGTAGCGGTAGCTCGCCGCCGCCTTGCCGGCGAAGATCTTGACCCGCGGCACCCAGTTCGCACCCGGATTGTCCTTCATCGCGTGGTACAGCGCGATCGTCTCCAGGATGTTGAGCAGCTGCCGCTTGTATTCGTGGATGCGCTTGATCTGCACGTCGAACAGCGCCGACGGATCGACCTTGATGTTGTTGCGCTCACCGATCAGCCGCGCCAGCGCCAGCTTGTTGTGATGCTTGACGTCGCGGAACTGTTTCTGGAGTTCGAGGTCGCTGGAATGGGTCTCCAGCCGTTCGAGCAGCGAGAAGTCGTCGAGCACGGCCTCGCCGCAGGTCTCGCGCAGCAGCGCGGTCAGCCGCGGATTGGCCAGCATCAGCCAGCGGCGGAAGGTGATGCCGTTGGTCTTGTTGGTGATGCGAGACGGATAAAGATGATGCAGGTCGTGGAACACGGTCTCCTTCATCAAATCGGAATGCATCGCGGAGACGCCGTTGATGCGGTGCGAGCCGACAAAGGCGAGCTGGCCCATCCGCACCCGGCGGCCGCTGCGCTCGTCGATCAGCGAGACCGAGGCGCGATATTCGATGTCGCCGGGGAAGCGCTCCTCGGCGAGCGCGAGATGGGCGACGTTGATGCGGTAGATGATCTCGAGATGCCGCGGCAACAGCCGCTCGAACAGCTCGACCGGCCAGGTCTCGAGCGCCTCCGGCAGCAGCGTGTGGTTGGTGTAGGACAGCGTCGCGACCGTGATCTTCCAGGCCTCGTCCCAGCGGAAATTGTGCAGGTCGACCAGGATGCGCATCAGCTCGGTCACCGCAAGGCTCGGATGGGTGTCGTTGAGCTGCACCGCCGCCTTCTGCGCGAGATTGCGCAGGCCGCCGTCGGAGGCGAGGTGCCGCTTCACCAGATCCTGCAACGAGGCCGAGACGAAGAAATATTCCTGGCGCAGCCGCAGCTCGCGGCCCGCTGCGCTCTCGTCGTTCGGATAGAGGAATTTGCAGATCGCTTCCGCGCGTGCCTGCTCGGCGCTGGCCGAGACGTAGTCGCCTGAGTTGAACACGTCGAGCTTGAGCGGATCGGGCGCATGCGCCGACCACAGCCGCAGTGCGTTGACGTGCTGGCCGCGCCAGCCGACGATCGGCGTGTCGTAGGCCATCGCCTCGACGGTTTCCGCCGGGTGCCAGGTGGCGCGGTCGCGGCCGCGATCGTCGACATGCTCGACATGGCCGCCGAAATGGACGTTGTAGACCACCTCCGGCCGCTGGAATTCCCAGGGGTTGCCGAAGGCGAGCCACTCGTCGGGATATTCCTGCTGCCAGCCCTGGTTCATGATCTGGCGGAACAGGCCGAAATCGTAGCGGATGCCATAGCCGGTCGCCGGAATCGCCAGCGTCGCCATGCTCTCCATGAAGCACGCCGCGAGCCGGCCGAGACCGCCATTGCCGAGCGCCGCATCCGGCTCGCATTTGCGCAGGTCGGAGAGATCGACGCCGAGGTCGCCGAGCGCGGCCTCGAACAGCGGCAACAATCCCATATTGTTCAGCGCATCGGTGAACAGCCGCCCGATCAGGAATTCGAGCGAGAGATAATAGACCCGCTTGGCGCCGGCGTCGTAGCTCTGCTTCTCGGCGGTCAGCCAGTGGTGCACGATGCGGTCGCGCAGCGCCAGCGCCGCGGCCTTGTACCAGTCGCGTCGCGTCGCAACGGTGGCGTCCTTGCCGATTGCGAGCCGCAGCTTGGCCAGGATCGCGCCCTTGATCTCGGTCAGCGCCAGCTCATCGACCGGCTGATTCAGGGCCGGATAGTTTGTTTGTTCCTGCAACGCCAATCCCCGCCGTTCAAACTCTACGCAATGATACGCGCGTTGCGCTGCAACCGAAACCGTCGAGAGCCGTTACGCACCGCAACTGCCGCGATTTTATGCAAGGACCGGGCCGAATTCAGGCATTCGGGCCTGCCGCTTGCAGCGCGATCGTCGCCTGCGAACGCCGAGATTTTGCGATGGTTGCCGGAACGAGCTGATCGAGTACGCGGCCGCCGCGTTGCGCGTGCTGTGCATCACGGCGATGCGCGGAGCCTGCGCCGCGGCAGGTTCAACGCAGCGACAGACTGCTGTCGGCCGCGAATTGAACGCCGCGCAACGTGGCTTCATGCGCTGGTCGGGAACACCGTGGTGATACGGATTTCCAAGGCTTAACAGGTCCTTTACAACCACACCTGTCGCTCGTGGGGCGGGCACATATTTTAGCTCCGACGCATTTCATTCCGAAGCAATTTTTCAACGGGCCGCTGGCGTCAGTCAGCGGCCCGAATTGCTTTTGCACACAGCGTGAAGGGGCGACAATGCACGCTCGCACCACATCGTCGTCCTGGCGAAAGCCAGGAGGTGGATTCACACTCGAAGTGCAACACTTGAGAGAAGGCCTCGAGAGGGGTTTGGAAGTCAAGGCATTTGCGCGGGGTGTTGTTGTAGGCGTTGATCGACTGGCGGAGGCGGCGCGTCGGGAAGGTCGCGAGATCGGTTTTGCGTGGAATGAAGCGGCGCATCCGACCGATCGCATTCTCGATGCCGCCCTTCTGCCAGGGCGCGTGCGGATCGCAGAAGAAGGTCTCGATCGCGAGGCGGTGCAGCTCCAGGTGACAGGCGAACTCGGTCCCATTGTCGAAGGTAACGGTCTGGCACAGGCCTTCCGGCAAGGCAGCAAACAAGCGGACGAGATGACGGGCGATACCGCGCGCGAGCTTGCTGGCGATGCGGATGCCGAGCAGCAGGCGCGAGGTGCGCTCGTGCACGGTCAGGATCGCCTGACCGTATTTGGAGAACATCATCAGGTCGGCTTCCCAATGACCGGGGGCATTGCGATCGGCGGCCTCGATAGGCCGTTTGTTCAAGGAAACACGGCCTTCTATGAAGCTTGCGGGACTGCCGCCCTTCTTGCCGCGGTAGCCGCGTTTGCTCTTGCCGCGTGGCAGATAACGCCGCCAGCTGAAGTCCGAGGTGCGTCGGATCTGGGCGTATATGAAGCGGTAGATGGTCTCGTGGGAGATCACCTTGCGGCCGTGTTCGCGGGCCAGCCGGCCCGCGACCTGCTCGGGCGACCAGCCCCGACCAAGGCGCTCCAAGACCGCGCGGCGCAGGCCGGGCTCCCGTTCGAGGCGTACGCCCGTCCAGCGCCGCGCTCGCATCTGTTGCTGGGCATAGCTGGGTTTGTAGCCGACCTGGGCGCCAGAATTGCGGTTCAGCTCCCGAGAGATCGTTGATGGCGAGCGATCCAGAGCTGCCGCGATTTGCCGCACCGAGCTGCCATTGGCTGAAAGCCGGGCAATCTCGCATCGCTCGTCCAGGGATAGCTGCTCGTAACTCCGCCCCATCGCAACACCTCCTCAAGGAAGTGTTGCACTTCGTTTGTGAACTCAGGGGACCCATTACCCCGACTGTCAAATGAGGTCGGATCGGTCGTTCCAATCCGGATTTTCAGCCTCAATCAGCTTGATCTTCCAATCCCGCTTCCAGAACTTCAATTGCTTCTCGCGCGCGATCGCCTCCTCCGGCGTAGCGAATTCCTCGAGGTGAACGAGCCGGAAGACTTGGTATTTGTAGACAAACTTGGAGCCTCGGCCCGACCGATGCAGTTCGAGCCGCAGGCGAACGTCGTTCGTCACGCCGACGTAGATCGTTCCGTGATGGCGGCTGGCGAGGATGTAGACGTAGTAGCTGCCGGTGCTCATGCGTGGCCAAGGCTCGCGATAATGACGGCGTGTCGGGGTAATGGGTCCTGGCTTTCGCCAGGACGACGTCGATGGATAGTGACTTTTAAATGATCAGAACGAATTAAGAACACTTTAGCAAGTCGTTGATATATCATTATGATTCGGCGCTGTGCCGATACAATATCTAGGGTCTACTAGCTTCCGCGAGGACTACATGTCCACCATCGCCTTCGATCAATTCGCTCTCACCCGCATCGCGGATTTCGCCCGCTCGCTGTCGCGGCTGCATCAGGCGTCGCGGCGCCAGCCGATCGACGACGACCAGCTCGATCGCGAGTTCAATGCGGTCTGCATGTCGATCTGGGGCTACACCACGGATGATTTCAGCGACGAGCTGTTCTCGCTCGAGGATCACGCCTGGCTCGACGCGCTCGACGAAGCGCATGCGCGGATCTTCGCCGCCGAGCAGGGCTACGACCTCGTCGACGATCAGGGCATCCTGACCGACTGGTGGGGCTATTGCTGGATGATCCTGGCCGAGAAGCGCGGCATCCTCAATCCGGAGAACCGCGCCGCCGCGCGGGCCGCGATCGAGGAGAAATACCTGGCCGCGCCGAATGTGATCGGCGTGATCGTGGCGCGCTGATTGTTGTTGTGCTGTCATTCCGGGGCGATGCGAAGCATCGAACTCGGAATCTCGAGATTCCGGGTCTGGTGCTTACGCACCATCCCGGAATGACGGCGTCCGCCGTCAGTTCGCCTCGGCCCGCTTGGCGGGCTTTGCGGCATTGCCCTTCGGCACCACCGAGGATGGTGCCGACGGCGCTGTCTCCGCCAGCGGCGCCTCGCTCGCGATCTCGGCGCTGACGGGAGCGACCTTCATTTCGCCGAGCCGGGCGCGGACCGCTGCGGTCAATCCGGGATAGGAGGCGACCGGGGTGAAGTCGAACGCCTGCTCGTTACCGACCCGGACGCCGGTATAGGCGACCAGGCCGTCGGTGGTCGCGATCACGTCGCCGGCCTTCAGCGAGGCGTCGAGCGCGAGGTCGACCGGCGCAAGTCCTGCCGGGTCGCGGCCGTTGCAGGTGCAATCGGCGCGCAGCGCCTTGCGATACGCGAAGGCGTTCTCGCTGTCGGCGTAGCGCTCGCCGGTGCTCGAGGCGGAGCTGTCGATATGGCTGCCGTAATAGACCTTGGTGGCGCTTGCCGGACAGAACGCCTGGCAGAGCTGCGCCGGCGTGGCGTTGCCGCGCATCGTCAGCGGGAAATACTTGCCGTCGCAGGTTCGCACGCAATAGGCCGGTCCGGAACCGGCCACGCGTGGCGCCGAGGCCGCGGATGTCTGCCGTTCCGGCTGCTGGTTGAGGCCGAACGGATCGGCGAAGAAATTGGCCTGCGGCGGGGCCTGCCGGCCCTGCTGCTTCTGGACACCGCCGAAGAAGAAGTCGAACAGCCCTTCGGCCGAGACGGGCGCGGGCACGATCAGGATGGAACCCGCAAAGGCCACGACGGCCAGCATCACGCGGCGCCGCATGCGCCGATCACTCAACTCTGTACGCAACGCCAACTCCACCCGACGCGCCGTGGGCGGCGACGCGCAGCCCCGGCGGATTCACCATAGGGTGGGATGGTAAACGAGCGATTGATTGCGCGTGACGGCGTCACAAGAAACGGGCGCGGCCTATGCAACTGGCCGCGACGGCCGCGAAAGAGCTCAGTCCTTCAGGAACTCGCCGGCCTTGTACAGCGCGCGGAACGGCAAGCCGGCTTCGGCGAAGGTCTCGGTGGCGCCTTCCTCGCGGTCGACCATGGTGAAGACCAGGGCGATCTCGCCGCCGGCCTCGCGCACCGCTTCCGCCGCCTTCAGCGCCGAGCCGCCGGTGGTGGTGACGTCCTCGACGATCACGATGCGCTTGCCGACCAGCGTTTCGCCCTTGGCGAGCCCTTCGACCGAGAGCCGCGCGCCGTGCTCCTTCGGCTTCTTGCGCACGAAGAACGCCGCGATCGGATGACCCTTCAGCCAGGACAGCTGCGCGATGGCGCCGGCGAGCGGCACCGCGCCCATCTCGAGCCCGCCGACGAGATCGAGCTTGTCGTCCTTCAGGGCGTCATAGGTCAGCTCGGCAAGCAGTGCTGCGCCCTCGGGATCGAGCATCGTCGGCTTCAGGTTGAAATAGAAATCGCTCTTGCGGCCCGACGCCAAGGTGATCTCGCCGCGGCCGAACGAGCGCTTGCGGATGATCTCGGCGAGGCGGGCGCGGGAGGCTGATTTGGACAAGGCTTTTTCCCTCTGGGGGTTTCTTTGGCGGCTTTGAGGCGGCCGGCAATCTATCGGCGGCAGCAGGCACATTCCAGCGGGTAAATCCTGCCGTCAACAGTGGGGGTGCCGCCATTTCGGCGCAGCGGTGTGCGGAAAGCGCGGGTTGTGCGGCTCCCGGCTTCCCCCTAAAGCAAGCGCCAAACATTTGCACGAGAAGCGGAAATGACCATCGAGCTGCACACCTGGAACACGCCCAATGGCCGCAAGATCTCGGTCGCGCTGGAGGAAATGGGCCTTCCCTACAAGGTGATCCCGGTGAATATCGGCAAGGGCGAGCAGATGGCGCCCGCCTTCCTCGCGATCAGCCCGAACAACAAGATCCCGGCGATCGTCGATCCCGATGGCCCCGGCGGCAAGCCGGTCAGCATCTTCGAGTCCGGCGCGATCCTGCTCTATCTCGGCGAGAAGACCGGCAAGTTCCTGCCGAAACCGCTGGCGGAGCGGATCCCGGTCTATGAGTGGCTGATGTGGCAGATGGGCGGTTTCGGCCCGATGCCGGGCCAGGTGCATCATTTCATCGCGTTGGAAAACGAGCAGGATCGCGCCTACGGCCTGAAGCGCTACATGGCCGAGACGCGGCGGCTCTACGGCGTGCTGGACCGCCGGCTCGACGGCCGCGACTTCGTCGCCGGCGATCTCTCGGTCGCCGATTTCGCCGTCCTCGGCTGGGCCTGGCGCCACCCGCGCCACAAGGTCGATCTCGCCGACTTCCCCAACGTCAAGCGCTGGTACGAAACGCTGATGGCCCGCCCCGCGACGAAGCGGGGCATGGAGGCGAAGCTGGATTGAGGAGGCACTCTTCCCTTCTCCCCATGTGGGAGAAGGTAGCGCGCAGCGCCGGATGAGGGGTTGTTTCCGCAGACGCGCTCGTGGAGAGAAACCCCTCACCCGGCTTCATCTCGCTTCGCTCGATTTCGCCACCCTCTCCCACAGGGGGAGAGGGTACTTGCTAGGCCTTCCTCGCCTCGAGCGCCATCTTCATCGCTAGCCCTGCGAGCACGGTGCCCATCAGCCAGCGCTGCACCAAGAGCCAGGTCGGGCGGGTGCCGAGGAACACGGCGATCGAGCCGGCGGCGAGCGCGATCATCGCGTTGACGCTGACGCTGATCACGATCTGGATCGAGCCGAGCGCGAGCGACTGCGACAGCACGCTGCCGCCGGCGGGATCGATGAACTGCGGCAGCAGCGCGAGATAAAGCATCGCGATCTTCGGGTTCAGCAGATTGGTGAGGAAGCCCATCGCGAACAATTTGCGCGGGCCGTCGATCTTCAGCGCCTTGACCTGGAACGGCGAGCGGCCGCCGGGCTTGAGCGCCTGCCAAGCCAGCCACAGCAGATAGCCGGCACCGGCGAAGCGCAGCGCGTCATAGGCGTAGGGGATCGCAAACAGCAGCGCGGTGATGCCGAACGCCGCGCACAGCATGTAGAACACGAAGCCGAGCGCCACGCCGCCGAGCGAGACGATGCCGGCCGCCGGCCCCTGCGTGATCGAACGCGAGATCAGGTACATCATGTTCGGTCCCGGCGTCAGCACCATGCCGAGGCAGACCAGTGCAAAGCCGAGCAGGGCGGATGTGTGGGGCATCATGGGTCTCGCGAGGGGATGCACGCAGTTCTAGCGTGTGATCCAAGGCGCGGCCATGCTGGAATTGTACTCGGAGCAATGTGGGTTGCGCCTCGGCCCGGTCTCTCTCATCGTCATTCCGGGGCGTGCGAAGCACGAGCCCGGAATCCATCGGGCCGCATAACGCGCGGATGAATGGATTCCGGGTTCTCGCCTGCGGCGAGCCCTCAGGTGCGCAATTGCGCACCGGGGAATGACGAGAGAGGCTGGCGCTAATGCGCCTCGTCCCAATTGTTGGCGGCGCGGGCGTCGACCTGCAGCGGCAGCGACAGGATCACCGCGGGGAACGGTGCGTCCTGCATCACCTTCTGCACGACCGGCAGCGTCGCCGCGACCTCGTTGTCGGGCACCTCGAAGATCAGCTCGTCATGCACCTGCAGCAGCATCTGCGCGGTGAGCTTCTTCTCGGCGAGCGCGTCCTCGACCCTGATCATGGCGCGGCGGATGATGTCGGCGGCGGTGCCCTGCAAGCGGGCATTGATCGCGGCGCGTTCGTTGAAGGCGCGCACCGAGGCGTTGGAGGCCTTGATATCCGGATAGTACATTTTGCGGCCGAACAGCGTCGTCACATAGCCGTTGCGGCGGCAGGAGTCCTTGGTCTCGTCCATATAGGCGCGGATGCCGGGGAAGCGCTCGAAGTACTTCTTGATGTAGGCCGAGGCTTCCTCGCGCGCGATGCCGAGCTGGTTGGCGAGGCCGAACGCCGAGATGCCGTAGATGATGCCGAAATTGATCGCCTTGGCGCGGCGCCGCACCTCGCTCGGCATGTCCTTGATCGGCACGCCGAACATCTCCGAGGCGGTCATCGCGTGAATGTCGAGCCCGTCGCGGAACGCCTGGCGCAGCACCGGGACGTCGGCGATCTCCGCCAGCAGCCGCAGTTCGATCTGGGAATAGTCGGCCGACACCAGCTTGTGGCCCGGCGCCGCGATGAAGGCGCGGCGGATCTTGCGGCCGTCCTCGGTCCGAACCGGGATGTTCTGCAAGTTCGGCTCGTTCGACGACAGCCGGCCGGTCGTGGTCGCGGCCAGCGCGTAGGTCGTGTGGACGCGATGGGTCTGCGGGTTGACGTAGGTCGGCAGCGCGTCGGTGTAGGTCGATTTCAGCTTCGAGACCTGGCGCCACTCCAGGATCTTCTTCGGGAATTCGTGGCCCTGCTCGGCGAGCTCGTCGAGCACCTGTGCGGTGGTCGACCACGCGCCGGTCTTGGTCTTGGTGCCGCCGGGCAATCCCATCTTGCCGAAGATGATGTCGCCGATCTGCTTCGGGCTGCCGACATTGACCGGCTCGCCGGCGATCTCTTGGATCTCGGCCTCGACGCGCGCCGCGGTCTGGGCGAAATCGCCCGAGAGACGTGACAGCACCTGGCGGTCGATCGAGATGCCGCGGCGCTCCATCCGCGCCAGCACCGACACCAGCGGCCGCTCCAGCGTCTCGTACACCGTCGTCATCCGCTCGGCGATCAGGCGCGGCTTCAGCACGCGCCACAGCCGCAGGATCACGTCGGCGCTCTCGGCGGCATACTCGGTCGCCTTGTCGATGGTGACCTGGTCGAAGGTCAGCTTGCCCTTGCCGCTGCCGACCAGGCCGCCGTAATTGACGACGGCATGGCCGAACCAGCGCTCGGCGAGCGCCTCCAGCGCATGCGAGCCGCGGCCGGCATCGAGCGCGTAGGACATCAGCTGCGCATCGTCGATGTTGCGCAGCGTGACGCCGTGCTGCGCCAACATCACCGAGGTGAACTTGACGTTGAAGCCGACCTTCTGGATGCCGGTCGATTCCAGCAGCGGCTTCAGCGCCTTCAGCGCATCGGCGGTCTTGATCTGGCCGGGCGCAAGGCCGGCATCGAACAGGCCGGCGCCGCCGCCGGGCGCCTTGTGGCCGAGCGGGATGTAGCAGGCGTCGTTGGGCGCCACGGCCAAGGCCAGTCCTGACAGCTCGGCCTGCATCGGGTCGATCGATTCCGACATCGCCTCGATCGCGAGATAACCGGTGTCGTGCGTCCGCGCGACGATGGCGTTGAGCTGATCGAGACCGCCGATCGTCTGGTAGGCCTTGCGATCGAAGCCGGTCTTGCGGATCGCCTCGCCGCGGGCCTCCGCCAGCGTGGCCGGCGTGCCCTTGCGGTTGGAGTTCTTGTCGTCGCGCGCGCCGGTCGGCTTGGCTTTCGGCGGCGGCGCTGCGGCCGATGTTGGCGCTTCTCCCGGTGCCGGCGTCACATCCGACGGCGGCAGCGGCGAGAACACGCTGGCGCCGCTCTTGTTGCCGGGATCGGCGTCGACATTGGCCGGATCGATCTGCGCATACTCGGCGACGCGGCGGGTGAGGGTGGTGAACTCCATCGCCTTGAGGAAGGCGATCAGCTTGCGCGCATCGGGATCGTGCACGGCGAGATCGTCGAGCGGCACCTCGAGCTCGACCTTGTCGTCGAGCAGCACCAGCTGGCGCGAGATCCGCGCCTTCTCGGCATTCTCCAGCAGCGCCTCGCGCCGCTTCGGCTGCTTGATCTCGGTGGCGCGGAACAGCAGCTGATCGAGATCGCCATATTCGATGATCAGCTGCGCGGCGGTCTTGACGCCGATGCCGGGCACGCCCGGCACGTTGTCGGTGGAATCGCCGGCCAGCGCCTGCACCTCGACGACCTTCTCCGGCGGCACGCCGAATTTCTCGATCACCTCGTCGCGGCCGATGCGGCGATCCTTCATCGTGTCGTACATCACGACCTTGTCGGTGACGAGCTGCATCAGGTCCTTGTCGGACGATACGATCGTCGTGGTGGCGCCGCGCTCGGTCGCCAGCCGCGCATAGGTTGCGATCAGATCGTCGGCCTCGAAGCCGACCTGCTCGAGGCAGGGCAGGTCGAAGGCGCGCACCGCCTCGCGGATCAGCGCGAATTGCGGGATCAGATCGTCGGGCGCCGGCGGCCGGTGCGCCTTGTAATCGGGATAGAGCTTGTTGCGGAACGTGATCTCCGACTTGTCGAACACGATCGCCAGATGCGTCGGCCGATTGTCGTCCGGCATGTCGCGCAACAGCTTCCACAGCATGTTGCAGAAGCCGAGCACGGCGTTGACCTGCAGCCCGTCGGACTTGCGGTTCAACGGCGGCAGCGCGTGGTAGGCGCGGAAGATGTAGGACGAGCCATCGACCAGGAACACGTGGTCACCCTTCGCCGCGGGCTTGGCGGCAACGGGCTTGGGGGCGGTCTTCGGAGCTGGCTTTTCAGCGGGCTTGGCGGGGTCTTTGGAGGCTGTTTTCGGCATGGCCGAAACTTAGGGATTTTTGCGCGGATTGACAGCCTTACCTGTGTGGATTCTGGGTGTGCCGCACAGCGAATTCGATGAATTTGACCCGTCATCCTGAGGAGCCTGCGCAGCAGGCGTCTCGAAGGATCGACGGCCACCAGCCGGGCCGTGCATCCTTCGAGACGCGCTGCGCGCTCCTCAGGATGACGGGGACGGCAGCCGGAACGGCTTACGCCTTATCCCCGGTCGGCGAGAACAGGTAGCCGCCACCGCGGATGGTGCGGATCACCGACGGCTTGGTCGGATCGAACTCGATCTTGCGGCGGATCCGCATGATGCGCAGGTCGACGGCGCGGTCGAAGGCTTCGGCGTCGCGTGCATTGGCGAGTTCCAGGAGCCGCTCGCGCGACAGCACGCGCTTCGGGTTGGCCGCGAACACCTTGAGCAGGCCGAATTCGGAAGCGGTCAGCGGGTGCTCGTTGCCCTCGTCGTCGCGCAGCGCCTGGGCCTCGAGATCGAGCCATTTGGTGCCGAACCGCACCAATTGCTCCTTTTCGGCCTTGCTGCCGGCCGGCTCCGGCGCGGCTGATTTCGCAGGCCCGCTCCGCCGCAGCACCGAGCGGATGCGGGCCATCAGCTCGCGCAATTCGCAGGGTTTTGCCACGTAGTCGTCGGCGCCGAGCTCGAGCCCGACCACCCGGTCGATCGGGCTGGCGGTAGCTGTCAGCATGATGACGGGGACGTTGATCTTGCTCTTGAGGTCGCGGATGATCGACAGCCCGTCTTCCTCGGGCATGTTGAGGTCGAGCACCACGAGATCGGGCGTGCTGCTCTCGATCTCCTTGCGCAGGCTCTTGCCGCCGTCGCACAGCGTCACGCCGAAGCCGTGCATCTTGAGGTAATCGCCGACCATCTCGCGGGCCGGCGCCTCGTCGTCGACAATGAAGATATGCGGGTTCTGGTTCATGTCTCTGTCGCCGGCAGTGTAACCGTAAAGGTCGACCCCTGTCCGGGGCCCGGGCTCTGTGCGGTCACATGGCCGCCATGCATGTCGATGATGCGCTTGACGATGGAGAGGCCGAGCCCGGTCGAGCTCTCGCCCGCGGTCGGCTTGGCCGACAGCCGCTGGAACCGGCCGAACAGCCGGCTGAGGTCCTCGGGGCTGAGGCCGGGGCCCTGGTCGGCGATCCGGATCACCGTGTCGTCGCCCTCATGGTTGACCGAGACCGTGATCTTGCCCCCGATCGGCGAATATTTGATGGCGTTGCTGACCAGATTGTCGATCGCCTCGCGGATACGGTCGGCGTCGCACATCGTGACGAAGTGCTGCGGCCCCGAGACCGAGATGCTCTGCTGCTTGTTGACGGCCGAGGGCAGATTGGCCTCGGTGACCTCGTTGACAAGGGCTGCGACATCGACCGGCTCGCGGCGGATGGTGATGTCGAAGGCATCGGCCATCGCATCCGAGATCAGGTGGTCGACCATCGAGGTCAGCCGCTTGGTGGCGTCGCGGATGTGCTCGACCTGCGCGGTGACGTTCTCCTTCGGCGAGCCGGCGCCGATCAGCTCGGTCAGCATCTCGGTGCGGCCGAGGATCACGCCGAGCGGGTTCTTCAAATCGTGGGCGACGGTGCCGAGGATCTCGTTCTTGAAGCCGTTGGCGCGTTGCAGCCGCAGCCACTGCGCCGACAGCCGCCGGTTGGCCTGCATCAGCGCGCGGGTGCGCTGCGTGACGCGGTCCTCGAGCTGGGCGTTGGCCTCTTGCAGCTGCTGGTACAGGATCACGTTGTCGAACGCGATCGACAGCCGGCTCGAGAAGATCTCGACCAGCGCGCGGTCGGTGTCGGAAAGCTGGCGCTCGGCCTGCAACAGCACCACCACCTCGCGGCCGCTGCCGGTGCGCGAATAGAGCACGCTGCGGTGGTCGGCGAACTCGTTCTTGCGGGCCTGGAACGCGGCTTCCACCATGTGCCTGAGGTCGGGATCGAGTGCCTTCGACGATGTGGTGCCGATGAAGCGGCTGTAGCAGCCCGAGCACGCCAGCACCGAGAAATCGCAGGCGGCCGCGTTGCCGTCGTCGCGTAGCACCAGGATGCCGGCGCAATCGACATTGAGCAGCGAGGCGAGCTGGGTCAGCACGCCCTCGGCGAGCCGCTGCATCGACTTGAAGTCGTACAGCGTCGAGGCGGCGTCGATGATGATCTCGAGCCCGCGCCTGGTCTGCACCATGCGCTCGAGCTGCTGGTAGCTGCGCAGCGCGGCGGTCAGCGAGGTGAACAGCTTGTCGGCGGTCAGCTCGGTCTTCGCCTTGTAGTCGTTGATGTCGTACTGCACGATGACGCGCCGCTCGGGCGCCTGGCCGGGCTGGCCGGTGCGCAGGATGATGCGGACGGTCTCGTTCCTGATCTCGTTGCGGATGTATTCGACGAGCTCGAGGCCGGCGACGTCGGTCTCCATGATGACGTCGAGCAGCACGGCGGCGATGTCGGGATTGTCCCGCATCAGCGTGCGGCCTTCGGCCGCGGAGTAGGCCGAGAGGATCTCCAGCGTCGCTCCGTTCAGATTGTAGTCGCTGAGCGCGAAACGGGTGCCTTCATGGACGGCATGGTCGTCGTCGATGACGGCGATCTTCCATTTGCGGGCCGACGAGTCCTCCGGGGGGCTCTCGGTATCGTCGATCAGTTGGAGGACATCGTCCTGTTCGGCCATTGACTGGTTCCGTCGGCTGCTGCGTCAGTGATCGTGGGCTCCCCCTTGGCAGCCCCCTTGGCGATCCTGGGCATGATAATGCGAAAAGTTGTGCCTTGTCCTACCCTTGACTCCAGCATCATGCGTCCGCCGAGCTGCTGGGTGACCAGGTTATAGACGATATGCAGGCCGAGGCCCGTACCACCTTCGTTGCGCCGCGTCGTAAAGAACGGATCGAACGCCTGTCGCTGCACGTCCGGCGTCATGCCAGCCCCGTCGTCCGCGAAGATGATCTCGACATCATCAGCGCCGCGCCCGCGCGCCGAGATCGTGATGTTGCCGGAGCGGCCATCGGCAAACGCATGATTGACGGCGTTCAGGAAAAGATTGGTTAAGATCTGGCCATAGGCCCCGGGATAGCCGTCGATCAGGAGCCCCTCGGGCACGTCGACGGACAGCGCGATCGCGGCCTTCTTCAGCACCGGGCGAAGGCTCGCCACGATCTGGTCGGTGGATTCACTCAAGGCAAACTGGCGGCGCTCGGCGTGCGAGCGGTCGACCGCGACCTGCTTGAACGACTGGATCAGCTCGCCGGCACGCTGCAGATTGGAGACCAGTTGCTGCGATGCGTCACGCGAGGCGCGCACGAATTCGTCGAGCTTGGAGCGGCGCAGCGGCTCGGTCTTCAGGTCGCTCTCGAACATCTCGCTGCGGCGGGCAAAGCTCGAGGCCACGGTCAGGCTGATGCCGATCGGGTTGTTGACTTCGTGGGCGACGCCGGCAACCAGGCCGCCGAGCGCGGCGAGGCGCTCGGCATCGATCAGGTTCTGCTGCGCGGCGTTGAGCTCGAGCAGCGCGCTCTCGGCCTTCTCCTTGGCGGTGCGCAGCTCGTCCTCGGTCTTGCGCTTGGCGATCGCATTCTCGCGGAATACTTCCACCGCGCGCGCCATCGCGCCGACCTCGTCCTTGGCCGAGGTGCCTTGCACCGGCCGGTCGAGGTCGCCCGAGGTGATGGTGCGCATCGCCGCCATGATCTGCGCCAGCGGCAGCCGGATCGAGAGTGCGATCATGACGCCGGCGGACATGATGACGCCGAGGAAGATCACGGCGATCGACAGCACCCGGCGCGAGATCGACGCCAGCGTCCGGTCGAAGGTCTCCTGCGCCTTCTGCTCGCGCTGGCGCATCTTCACCGACAGATCGTCGATCGCGCCGATCGCATCGGCCTGGCTGGCGTCGATCGAGTTGCGCAACAATTCGGTGCGGTTGGTGAGCTGATCGCTGAGCTTGCCGAGCCCGTCGCGCAGCTCGGCGGTCTTGACCTTGAGCCGCGCCAGCGCCATGCGCTGCAAATCGTTCTCGGCCAGGTCGGTCATCACGGGGATCGTCCGCTCGATCGTATCGATATTGCGGCGGGCTTCCTCGGCCGACGAGGAGGCAAGCGAGAGGTAGTAGGCGTTGGCGGCGACCAAGAGCGAGGTGAATGCCTCGCGCGATTTGCCGAGCGCGGGCCAGATCAGCGCGTCGCGATGGCCGGTGGCGCCCTCGATGATCGAATACAGCCCCGCCATGTCCTTGGTCGGCGTCAGCACCTGCTCGTCATAGGTCTTGGCGATCTGGGTCTGCACGGTGCGCAATTCGCCGAAGCCGTCGAGGAAACGGCTGGTGACGCGCTCCAGTTGCTCGACCGAGCCCGACAGCATCGGGTCGGTCGAGGCCCGGTTGGTCAGCGTGCCGAGCACGGCCTCGCGCAGCAGCAGGATCTCCGCGAACAGGTCCGGGCTCGGCTGGTTGATGTAGCGATGGATCAGGTTCTGCAACCGGCTGGTCTCGCTTTCCAGCTTGGCCAGGATCTTGTCGGATTCCCGCACCTGGCGGACGTCCTCCCAGGCCGAGCCGAGCACCTTGGAGCCGTTCCAGATCAGCACCGCCAGCACGATCACGACCGCGGAGTTGAGCAGCGCGATCGAGAGGATGCGCCAGCGGATTGGCACCGCACGCAGCAACTGGACGATGCGGAAGCGGCCCTGCGGCCCGAAGGCCGCCGGCCGTCGCATCGTCCCGTCCTGCTCTGGTGCGGCCAAGATCCGGTTACTCCATGTTGCGGATGCGTTCGATCAGCGCTGCCATCGCCGGATCGCTTTCCGCCTTGGCATAGACGCCGGCCATCGCCGCTTCGAACGGCTTGCGGTCGAAGTCGGTCACGACCTTGACGCCGGCCTGCTCCGCCTGCCTGCGCGAGCGGTCCTCCAGCTCCCGCCACTTCTCGCGCATGTAGAGGCTGGAGCGCTGCGCGGCCTCGCGGAAGATTTTCTGCTCATCCGGCGTGAGGCTGGCCCAGGCCTTTTGCGACATCACCAGCACTTCGGGGCTCACGGTATGTTGGGTCAAGGTGTAGTAGCCGGCGTATTTGTAGTGACCGGTGGTGACGAAAGACGGCCAGTTATTCTCCGCGCCGTCAATCAGCCGGTTGGCCAGCCCGGTCAGCACCTGGCCGTAGGCCATCTCGACCGGCTCGGCGCCGAGCGCGCGGATCATGTCCGACATCTGCGCCGATTGTTGCACGCGCAGCCGCAACCCCCTGAGGTCGTCGAGCGAACGCACCGGGCGCACGCTGTTATAGATCGAGCGGGCACCGGAATCGTAGAACGTCAGTCCGACAAAGCCGTGGGACTCGAAACTGTTCAGGATCTCGCTGCCGATCGATCCGTCCAGCACATGTTGCAGGTGCTCCTGCGATCGAAACAGGAACGGCATCGCCAGAACGTTGACCTGCGGCACCATGGTTCCGATCAGCGCGACATTGGTCCGGTTCAGATCGATCGCGCCGGCCCGGGTCTGCTCCAGCGTCTCCTTTTCCTCGCCGAGCTGGCGGGAATGGAACACCACGATGCGGTGTTTACCTCCCGTGCGCTCGGTGATCAGGCGGTCCATGTAATTCAGCGCCTGGACGGTCGGATAGTCCTCATTCTGGGTATCGGCGGTGCGGAATTCGCGCGCGAAAACGCTCGCCGAGACCGCTGTGCACCACAGCGCGACGGCAAGCGTGACGATCCGCGAAAGGCCGGCGCGGCGGTACACAGGCTACAATTCCCCTTGTGATGTATGTCCAGGGCGGGAGCAAAAGGTTCAACGCTTTTTAACAGAACGGCGCTGGTTCGCCCATCGGCCAAAACGTTAAATCCCGCCTGCAACCTGCGGTGTCGATTGAATCTGCGGTTGTGGCGCCGTATGACGGCGTGTTGGCACCCGGGAACAGCTCGTCGTGACGTTCACCTTGAAGTTCGCCTGCAAGCTCCTGCATCTCGTCGTCGCAGCCTGTCTGCTGATCTCGCCGGCGCGCGCGGCGACCGAGATCATGTGGTGGCACGCGATGTCGGGCGAGCTCGGCAAGCAGCTCGAGAAGCTCGCTGCCGACTTCAACGCCTCGCAATCCGACTACCGGATCGTGCCCGCCTACAAGGGCAACTACACCGAGACCGTCACCGCGGCGATCTTCGCCTTCCGCTCGCGCAGCCAGCCGGCGATCGTCCAGGTCAACGAGATTGCCACCGCAACCATGATGGCGGCGCGCGGCGCGATCTATCCGGTGTTCGAATTGATGCGCGACCAGTCGGAGGCGTTTTCACCACAGGCCTATCTGCCCGCGGTGGCCGGCTACTATGCCGATGTCGACGGCAACATGCTGTCGTTCCCGTTCAATGCCTCGACGCCGATCCTCTACTACAACAAGGATATGTTCCGTTCGGCCGGGCTCGATCCGGACCAGCCGCCGAAGACCTGGCCGGAGCTCGGCATCGCGGCAAAACGGCTGCGCGCGGCCGGTGCGATGTGCGGCGTCACCACGTCGTGGCCGTCCTGGATCAATGTCGAGAATTTTTCCGCGTTCCACAATCTGCCGGTCGCGACCAGGGCCAACGGCTTTTCCGGGCTCGATGCGCAGCTGATCTTCAACAATCCGATCGTCGTGCGCCACATCGCCCAGCTCGCGCAGTGGCAGGCCGACAAGACCTTCGACTATAGCGGCCGCGGGCAGGCGGCCGAGCCGCGCTTCCAGAAGGGCGAGTGCGGCATCTTCATCGGCTCGTCGGGCACCCGCGCCGACATCAAGGCAAACTCCAAATTCGAGGTCGGCTACGGCATGATGCCGTACGATCCGGACGTGCAGGGCGCGCCGCAGAACTCGATCATCGGCGGCGCCACGCTGTGGGTGCTGCGCGACCGGCCGCGTGCCGAATATGCCGGGGTGGCGAAGTTCTTCGCCTATCTGTCGCGGCCCGAGGTGCAGGCGGCCTGGCACCAGAACACCGGCTATTTGCCGATCACCCGCGCCGCGTTCGATCTCACCCGCGCGCAGGGTTTTTACGATCGCAATCCCGGCGCCTCGATCTCGATCGAGGAGGTCACGCTGAAGCCGCCGACCGACAATTCCAGGGGTATCCGCCTCGGCTCGTTCGTGCTGATCCGCGACGTGATCGAGGAGGAGCTCGAGCAGGTGTTTTCAGGCAAGCGCTCGGCGCAGGCCGCGATGGACAACGCCGTCGAACGCGGCAACCGCCTGCTGCGCCAGTTCGAGCGCGCCAATCCGGATAGGTGATGGGGCGCGTCCAGGCGCTCAGCCGCTTCTCCGATAGACTGTCAAAATATATGACACGCGATGGCGCAACATACTCGATGTCGTCCCGGCGAAGGCCGGGACCCATAACCACCGAAGGCCATTGTTGCGCGGCGCTGGGGCCACAACTTTTTCAACAACTCAACCCTGTGGTTATGGGTCCCGGCTTTCGCCGGGACGACGAGAGGAGAGATTGCGCCGTGATTGCATCGTCTCAGGATGACGGCTGAAAATGCACCTTCCCTCCATCACCACCTACGACACCTACCGCGCCTGGCGCGGCGACAGCTCGCGCTGGCTGCCGGTCGCGCGCGAGATCGCCGACGGCCACGGGCTGTCCTGGGGCACGCCGCATGTGTTTGCGACCGGCACCAATCTCGTCGTCGGGCTCGATGGCAACCTGATCCTGAAACTGTTCCCGCCGTTCCTGCGCCCGCAATTCGTCTCCGAGCGCGGCGCGCTGGCGGAGCTGCGCGGCCGGCTCGGCATTCCGATTCCCGACCTCGTCGCGGAGGGCGAGCGCGACGGCTGGCCCTATCTCGTCATCACGCGCCTCGCCGGCACCGTCGGATCGGAGGTCTGGCCAGCGCTGTCGGACGCCGAGCGGGAGCGCGTGCTGGCCGAGATCGGCGCGGTGATCGCCGACGTGCAGCGCGTGCCGCCCGGCAGTCTGCTCACAATCGGGCAGCCCTGGGAGACCTTCCTGCGCACCCAGATCGCGCAGTGCCGGGCCCGCCACCAGCGCCTCGGCCTGCCGGCGAAATTGCTCGCCTCGCTCGACGATCTGCTGCGCGACGCCACTGAGCTGATCCCGATGAATGCGCCGCCGGTGATCCTGACCGGCGAGTACATTCCGGAAAATTTCCTGCTCGGGCGCCGGGCCGACGGCTGGCATGTCGCCGGCCTGTTCGACTTCGGCGACGTCCGGACCGGATGGGGCGAGTACGACCTGCTCGGTCCCAGCGCCTTCATGGCCGCGGGGCATCCGCGAAGGGTGCAAAGCCTGTTCGACGGCTTCGGCATCCCGCGCAGCGAGGTGAATTTCACGCTGAAGCGGCGGCTGATGGCGTTGATGATACTGCACACGGCCAGCGATCCGCTCCGGCACATCTGCATTGCGGACTGGCCGGACCGGGTGGATGACTTCGTGCAGTTGCAGGAGTTGATCTGGCCGGACTAGCCGTCCGGACGGCGAAGTCGATTGTCGGCCAGAAAACGAGCAGGCCTCATGTATTGCTTATTAACTAAGCAGCGATCCGCCCTTTGTATGCAATGACGCGCATCACCGACAGCGCCAGATCAAGATACCTTCGTCAATTTCTCGCATTCTTACAGGTGCTTAGCGTCTCATAAGGTTTCGTTAAGGGTTGGCACAATCCTTGCGAACCGAGTTCCAAGGCCCAGTCCAGGGGCGTTGGAGCATCACATGAAGCGTCGCGATTTCCTCAAATCGGTGTCCGGACTGGCCGCGGGGGCGCTGGCGCCGGCCGCGCCGGCGATCTGGTCGCCGGCCAAAGCCGACGCCCGCTCCGAGACGCTGCTGATCGTCTCCGAAGGCGGTCCCAACAATCTCGATATCCATGGCGTCGGCACCAACGTGCCCGGCTATGAGGTGTCGTGGAATTGCTACGACCGGCTGATCAGCCACGAGATGAAGAGCGGCCCGGGCGGCGTGCCCTATTACGACCGCGACAAGTTCAAGCCCGAGCTCGCCGAGGACTTCAACATCGGCGACATGTCGGTCACCTTCAAGCTGCGCAAGAACGCCAAATTCCACGACGGCACGCCGGTGACCGCGAAGGACGTCAAATGGTCGCTCGACCGCGCCGTCTCCGTCGGCGGCTTCCCGACCTTCCAGATGAGCGCGGGCTCGCTGACCAAGCCCGAGCAGTTCGTCGTCGTCGACGACCACACCGTGCGGGTCGACTTCCTCAAGAAAGACAAGCTGACGATTCCCGATCTCGCCGTCATCGTGCCCTGCGTCGTCAACTCCGAGCTCGTCAAGAAGAACGCCAGCGAGAAGGATCCCTGGGGTCTCGAATTCACCAAGCAGCAGACCGCAGGCTCCGGCGCCTACAAGGTGACCAAATGGACCGCCGGTACCGAAGTCGTCATGGAGCGCAATGACGAGTGGGTCTCTGGCCCGATGCCGAAGATCAGGCGCGTGATCTGGCGCATGGTGCCGCAGGCCGGCAACCGCCGTGCGCTGCTCGAGCGCGGCGACGCCGACATCTCCTACGAGCTGCCGTTCAAGGATTTCCAGGAGATGAAGGCCAACGGCAAGCTCAACGTGGTCTCGCTGCCGTTCTCCAACGGCATCCAGTATATTGGCATGAACGTCACCAAGCCGCCGTTCGACAATCCGAAGGTGCGGCAGGCGATGGCCTATGCGATGCCGTACCAGAAGATCATGGACGCGGTGCTGTTCGGTCTCGCCAACCCGATGTTCGGCGCTCCGAAGGACAGACCGACCGAGGTCGCCTGGCCGCAGCCGACCAAGTATGTCACCGAGATGGAGAAGGCCAAGGCGCTGCTCGCGGAAGCCGGCTACGCCAACGGCTTCGAGACCACGATCTCGTTCGACCTGAATTTCGCAGGCGTTAACGAGCCGCTCTGCGTGCTGGTGCAGGAGAGCCTGGCGCAGCTCGGCATCAAGACCACGATCAACAAGGTACCCGGCGCCAACTGGCGCACCGAGCTGACCAAGAAGGAAATGCCGCTGTTCACCAACGTGTTCTCGGGTTGGCTCGATTACCCCGAGTACTTCTTCTACTGGTGCTATCACGGCAACAATTCGATCTTCAACACGATGAGCTACAAGTCGCCCGAGATGGACAAGCTCATCGACGGCGCGCGCATCGCGGCCGCCAACGGCGACACCGCGGCCTACGACGCCGACGTCAAGGGCTTCGTCGATCTCGCGTTTAGCGACATCCCCCGCATCCCGCTCTATCAGCCCTTCGTCAACGTCGCGATGCAGAAGAACATCTCGGGCTATGAGTACTGGTTCCACCGTCGCCTCGACTACCGCGCGATGGCGAAGGGATGAGGGGCGAATGGTGAGTGGCGAGTAGCGAGTAGCGAATAGGGAGCATGGCAATGACTGTTAGTCGCGGGCGTCCATTCGCCATTCGCTATTCGCCATTCGCACGTGCGGAGAGCACGCCATGCTGACCATGATCGGCAAGCGGCTGCTGTTTGCGATCCCGTCGCTGATCGGGGTGGTGATCGTGACGTTCCTGCTGACGCGTGCGCTGCCGGGTGATCCGGCGGCGTATTTTGCCGGGCCTGCGGCGACCAAGGAGGCGGTCGACCAGATCAGGAAGAAGCTCGGCTTCGACAAGCCGCTGATCGAGCAGTTCGTCCGCTACAGCAACGATCTCGCCCATGGCGATCTCGGCACGTCGCTGACCACGGGGCAGCCGGTCGCGGCCGAATTGCGCAACCGTCTGCCGGCGTCGGCGGAGCTGACGCTGCTCGGCCTCGTCGTCTCGATCGTGATCGCGATCCCGCTCGGCGTGCTGGCGGCGACGCGGCCGGGCTCCTGGATCGATCATCTCTGCCGCGTCACCACCACGGCCGGCGTGTCGCTGCCGGTGTTCTTCACCGGGCTGGTGCTGGTCTATGTGTTCTACTTCCGGCTCGGCTGGGCGCCGGCGCCGCTCGGCCGGCTCGACGTGTTCTACAGCGCGCCGCCGACCGTCACCGGCTTCTATCTGATCGACACGCTGATCGCGCGCGACGTCGAGGCTTTTCGTTCTGCGTTCAGCCAGCTGATCCTGCCGGCGGTGACGCTTGCGATTTTCTCGCTGGCGCCGATCGCGCGCATGACGCGGGCCTCGATGCTGGCGGTGCTGGCGTCGGATTTCGTCCGCACCGCACGCGCCAGCGGCCTGTCGCCCGGCAAGGTGATCGTCACCTACGCGTTCCGCAACGCGATGCTGCCGGTCATCACCACGCTCAGCATGGTGTTCTCGTTCCTGCTGGGGGCCAACGTGCTGGTCGAGAAGGTGTTCGCCTGGCCCGGCATCGGCTCCTACGCGGTGGAGGCGCTGATCGCGTCCGACTTCGCGCCGGTGCAGGGTTTCGTGCTGACCATGGCGGTCATGTACGTGGCTCTCAATCTACTGATCGACATCCTCTACGGCGTGATCGATCCGCGCGTCAGGCTGGAAGGGTAGAGCATGAGCACCGTTGCGCCGACCGTCGAACCCGCAGGTCCCGCCCGCACGTCCGGCCTCGCCGCGGTGCTGGAGCAGACCCGTTACGTGCTGGGCGAGAACAAGGTCACCGGCTTTGCCTTCGCGCTGCTGATCCTGATCCTGTTCGCGGCGCTGTTCGGGCCCTACGTCGTGCCGTACGATCCGCTCGCCTCGGATACTGCGGCCGCATTGAAGCCGCCGTCGGCCGCGCACTGGTTCGGCACCGATCAGCTCGGTCGCGACATCTTCAGCCGCGTCATCGTGGCGACACGGCTCGACACCTTCATTGCGGTCGCCTCCGTCGTGCTGGTGTTCCTGATGGGCGGGCTCGCCGGCATCGCCGCCGGCTATTTCGGCGGCTGGACCGATCGCATCGTCGGCCGCATCGCCGACACCATCATGGCGTTCCCGCTGTTCGTGCTGGCGATGGGCATCGTCGCCGCGCTCGGCAACACCGTGCAGAACATCATCATCGCGACGGCGATCGTGAATTTTCCGCTCTATGCCCGCGTTGCGCGCGCCGAAGCCAACGTCCGCCGCAACGCCGGCTTCGTGCAGGCCGCGCGGCTCTCCGGCAATGGCGAGTACCGCATCCTGCTCGGGCACATCCTGCCGAACATCATGCCGATCATGATCGTGCAGATGTCGCTGACCATGGGATATGCGATCCTCAACGCCGCGGGCCTGTCCTTCATCGGCCTCGGCGTCCGGCCGCCGACCGCGGAATGGGGCATCATGGTCGCCGAGGGCGCCGGTTTCATGGTCTCGGGCGAATGGTGGATCGCGCTCTTCCCCGGCCTTGCGCTGATGATCGCGGTGTTCTGCTTCAACCTGCTCGGCGACGGCCTGCGCGACATCGTCGACCCGCAGCGGAGGACGTGATGACGGTCTCGTTAGGGTGTCAAGATACCGCTCAACGCCTTTGCATGGGGTTGTTTTGCGGCTTTTTGGATGACGCCTCGCATGAGGGGCGAAGATGACCTCCCAACCGCTGCTCGACGTCCAGGACCTCACCGTCGAATTCACCACCCGCCGCGGCATCGTCAAGGCGGTGCAGCACGTCAATATCTCGGTGGCCAAGGGCGAGACCGTCGGCATCGTCGGCGAGTCCGGCTCCGGCAAATCGGTGACCTCATACGCGGTGATGCGGATTCTCGACCGCGCCGGCCGCATCGCCGATGGCTCGGTGATGTTCTCCGGCATCGACGTCAAGGCCGCGACCGAAAGCCAGATGCGCGATCTGCGCGGCCGCGAAGTCTCGATGATCTTCCAGAATCCGCGCGCGGCCCTCAATCCGATCCGCAAGGTCGGTCACCAGATCGAGGACGTGCTGCGCCAGCATGTGCAGCAGGCTGTTGTCACCGATCGCGGCGAGACCGCGATCGAGGCGCTGGAGCAGGTCAAGATCGCGCGACCGCGCGAGCGCTATCACGCCTATCCGTTCGAATTGTCCGGCGGCATGTGCCAGCGCGTCGTCATCGCGCTGGCGCTGGCCTGCAACCCGCAGCTTCTGATCGCCGACGAGCCGACCACCGGCCTCGACGTCACCACCCAGAAGGCGGTGATGGATCTGATCGTCGAGCTGACCAAGCGCCGTGCGATGTCGACCATCCTGATCACGCATGACCTCGGCCTTGCCGCCGCCTATTGCGACCGCGTCGTGGTGATGGAGAAGGGCCGGGTGGTCGAGACCGCGAAATCGGCCGACATCTTCGCCGCGCCCCAGCACGATTACACGAAGAAACTGATGCGCGCGACGCCGCGACTTGGGGTGTCGCTGAGGGATTTGCTGCCGGAGGACGCTGAGGCGACGCCCACAGCTGCCACCACTACCGCTGCGACCGCGCCTGCGAAGAGTGGGGAGCCTCTCCTGTCAGTGGAAAAGCTCGTCAAGGAATATCCCCGTCAGGGCGCCGGCTCGGTGCTGACAAAACTGTTCGGCCGCAAGCCGCCGGTCGAGGAGGAGATCTTCCGCGCCGTCGACGGCATCAGCTTCCAGGTTGACCATGGCGAGAGCGTCGGCCTGGTCGGCGAATCCGGCTGCGGCAAGTCGACGACGTCGATGATGGTGATGCGCCTCCTCGACCAGACCTCCGGCCGCATCGTGTTCGACGGCGAGGACATCGGCGGCATCCTGCCGCAGTCCTTCGCGCGGCTGCCGCAGCGCAGCCAGATCCAGATGGTGTTCCAGGACCCGACCGACAGCCTCAACCCGCGCTTCACCGCGGCGCGCGCGATCGCGGACCCGATCATGCAGCTCGGCGACATCAAGGGGCGCGACGCGCTGCGTGACCGCTGCGAGGAGCTGGCGCGGCTGGTCGGCTTGCCGGTCAATCTGTTGGATCGCTTTCCGCATCAGCTCTCCGGCGGCCAGAAGGCCCGCGTCGGCATCGCGCGCGCGATCGCGCTGCACCCGAAGCTCGTGATCCTCGACGAGCCGACCGCGGCGCTGGACGTCTCGGTGCAGGCGGTGGTGCTCAATCTGCTGCAGGACCTCAAGCAGTCGATGGGCATGAGCTATCTGTTCGTGTCGCACGATCTCAACGTGGTGCGCCTGCTGTGTGATCGCGTCATCGTGATGCGCGCCGGCCGCATCGTCGAGCAGGGCACGTCCGAACACGTCTTGGGCAATCCGCAGGATGCCTATACAAGGGAATTGCTGACGGCGATCCCGCATCCGCCGTTGCCGGTGTCCTGAGAAACCCATTGGAAGCGAAATGGCCGATCATCTCGACGACTACATGAACGCGGTTGCCCGCGCGATGGGGCTGCCGCTGGAAGACGCCTGGCGGCCCGCGGTGCGTGCCAATCTCGAGGTCTCGCTGCGGCTGGCGAAGCTGGTCGACGACTTCCCGCTGCCGGATGATGTCGTCTCGGCCGCTGTCTATTCGACCTGAGATCGCGATGTCCGAAACTCCCGCTTTCATGTCGGCTGCCGAGATCGCGCAGGCCGTCTCAAACCGCAAGCTCACCGCCCTCTCCGCGACCGAGGCTGCGCTCGCGCGCATCGCGGCGCATGACAAGGTGCTCAACTCCTTCACCGACATCACCGCCGAGCGCGCACGCGCCAAGGCGAAGGCGATCGATGCCGCGATTGCGGCGGGCCAACCGGTCGGCCCGCTCGCCGGCGTGCCGTTCGCGGTCAAGAACCTGTTCGACGTCGAGGGCCTCTCGACCCGCGCCGGCTCGAAGATCAACCGTGACCTGCCGCCGTCGCCGCGCGACGCCACGCTGATCGAGCGGATGGAGGCGGCCGGCGCCGTACTGGTCGGCGCGCTCAACATGGGCGAATACGCCTACGACTTCACCGGCGAGAACATGCATGACGGTCCGTCGCGCAATCCGCACGATCCGACGCGGATGACCGGAGGCTCCTCGGGCGGCTCGGGCAGCGCGGTCGGCGGCGCGCTGGTGCCGATCGCGCTCGGCTCCGATACCAACGGCTCGATCCGGGTGCCGTCGTCGTTCTGCGGCACGTTCGGCCTGAAGCCGACCTATGGAAGGCTGTCGCGCGCGCGCTCCTATCCGTTCGTTGCGAGCCTCGATCACCTCGGTCCGCTGGCGCGGAACGTGAGGGATCTCGCGCTGGCCTACGATGCGATGCAGGGCCCTGACGCCGACGATCCGGCCTGCATCGTGCAGTCGGTCGAGCCGACCGTGCCGTTGCTGGCCAATGATGTCCGCGGGCTGCGGATCGCGATCGCCGGCGGCTATTTCCAGCAGAACGTGTTTCCCGAGGCGGTCGAAGCGGTCGCGCGGGTCGCGCAAGCACTCGGCGCGAAGCAGACCGTGGAGCTGCCGGAAGCCGCGCGCGCCCGCGCTGCGGCCTACATCATCACCACGACCGAGGGCGCCGCGCTGCATCTCGACCGGCTGCGCAAGCGTCCGAACGATTTCGATCCGGCGGTGCGCGATCGCTTCATTGCGGGCGCGATGGTACCCGCGGTCTATGTCGACAGGGCGCAGAAATTCCGCCGCTGGTTCCGCGCCAGGATGCTGGAGCTGTTCCAGTCGGTCGACGTGATCCTGGCGCCGGCGACGCCGTGCACCGCGCCGAAGCTCGGTCAGGTCAATTTCACGCTCGACGGCGTCGAGCTTCCGGTGCGCGCCAATATCGGCATCCACACCCAGCCGATCTCCTTCATCGGCCTGCCTGTGGTGGCCGTGCCGGTGCCGCTCGAACCGTTGCCGATCGGGGTGCAGATCATCGCCGCGCCCTGGCGCGAGGACATCGCGCTGCGGGTCGCCTATGCTCTGGAACAGATGGGCGTTGCGGCCGCGCCGGCGCCGAGAGGGCTCTGATTATGGACATCGATCTTCCCGACGTGGTCGCCGAGGTCACCGCGCAGTTCCAGCGTTACGAGGCGGCGCTGGTGTCGAACGATGTCGCCGTGCTGGACGAGCTGTTCCGCAACGACAGCCGCACGCTGCGTTACGGCATCGGCGAGAACCTCTATGGCTACGCCGAGATCATGGCGTTCCGCGCCCGGCGCTCGCCGGTCGGCCTGATGCGCAGGATCGACCGCACCGTGATCACGGCCTATGGCCGCGACACCGCGATCGCCTCGACGCTGTTCTATCGGGACAGCGCTCCGGGTAGGGTGGGACGGCAGATGCAGACGTGGATTCGCTTCCCTGAGGGCTGGAGAATCGTCGCGGCCCATGTCAGCGTCATCGACGAGCCCAAAGGCGTTTGAACACGAGCGCTTGAACCATGAGCCTGGACGATCTTCCGACCCGCGCGCAGCAAGCCGAGGCCGAGCCGCTGGTGCCGCGCGTCGATCGCCCGTCGTCGCTGGTCGACAAGATCACCCGCGCCGAGGAGTTGCGCCTGCAACTCGCCGACGAGATCGTGCGCGGCACGCTGCCGCCCGGGGCGGCTCTCGACGAGACCGACCTTGCGCGCCGGTTCAACGTGTCGCGCACCCCGGTGCGCGAGGCGCTGCGGCAGCTCGCCGCCAGCGGCTTGATCGATGCCCGCGCGCACCGTGGCGCGGTGGTGGCGCGGCCCTCGCTGGAGCGGCTCACCGGCATGTTCGAGGCGATGGCCGAGCTGGAAGCGCTCTGCGCCGGCCTTGCCGCCGAGCGGATGATTCCGGCCGAGCGTCACGCGCTGGAGGCGGTCCATGAGGAATTGCGGGTGTTGAGCTACACCGGCAATCCCGAGCGCTTCCACGAGGTCAATGAGCGCTTCCACAACGCGATCTATGCCGGTTCGCAGAACGCCTATATCGCCGAGATCACGCTGGCGACGCGGGTGCGGGTGCAGCCGTTCCGCCGCGCCCAGTTCCGCAACCTCGGGCGTTTGGCGAAGTCGCACGCCGAGCACGACCGCGTCGTTGTCGCCATCCTGCGCGGCGACAAGCAAGGTGCCGCCGCTGCGATGCGCGCCCATATCGAGCAGGTGCGCGGGGAGTACGAGACCTACGCGGTGTCGGTGTAACGCTCGCGCAAACCCATCAACGCTGTCATTCCGGGGCGCCGCAAAGCGGCGAGCGGAATCCATTCGTCGACAACGCGTGCGGCCCGATGGATTCCGGGTTCGCGCCAAGAGGCGCGCCCCGGAATGACGATGGGGGGCTGCTACCCCTTCGCCCGCTCCGCCATGAACGCCCGCCAGCCGCCGTAGCCCGAGATATCCGTCGCGCCGGTGACCGCGGCGGGCTCGACGATGAAGCCTTTGGCCTCGCGTCCGTCGGCGAGCCTGATGGTGCCGATCGACAGCGGCGGCGGGATCGCGGCGACGAATGTGCCGAACGCGGCCGGCGACATTGCCCACAGCTCGAGCTTGATCGCGTGGCCCGCGCCGGCCGCGACACGCAGCATGCCGGGCTTGGGCGGCGTGGTGTCGAGCGCGTAGAGCTTGTAGTCCGCCGCGGTGACGGTCTCTTCCTGCAGGCGCGCATCGAGCGTCGTCAATTCGTGGTTCAGCGCCATGCCGGACAGATGCGCGCCGACCACCGCGATCGTGATCTCGTTTGGCGTCGCCTGCGCCGGCACGGCGGCGAGCGGCGGCTGCGGGAGCGCCTTGGCGCTGATGGCAAGCTTGGTGTCGGCGTGGAACACGCGGCCGATGCCGGCGAGCGCGGCGTCGCGGCCGGCCGGCGCCAGCAGCGTGATGCCGAACGGCGCGCCGTCGGTCCGCATCGCCGCCGGCAGCGCCAGGCCGCAGAGATCGAGCAAATTGACGAAATTGGTGTAGGTGCCGAGCCGCGAATTCAGCTCGATCGGATTGGCCAGCACGTCGGCGGTGGAATAGACCGTCGGTGCGGTCGGCAGCACGATGGCGTCGCACTCCGCGAAAGTGCGCGCGGCGACGCGGCGCAGCGCCTGGAGACGATACAGCGCCGAGAACGTATCGGCCGCGGTGAGCCGCGCGCCGCCGATCGTGATCTCGCGTGTCACCGGATGGATCGCGTCCGGCGCCGACGCCAGGAGGTCGCGGATCACCAGATAGCGCTCGGCGACCCAGGGGCCCTCATAGAGCAGCCGCGCGGTCTCATAGAACGGCTCGAGATCGAATTCGACGAGTTCGGCGCCGAGCGACTGCCAGCGCGTCAACGCCTCGCCATACGCTGTCTCCGCTTTGCGGTCGCCGAAGAAGATCAGCTGGCCGCTGCTGGGAATACCGAGCTTCGGCTTCGTCGGGAATGTCGCGAGCGGCGCCAGCGGCCGGTCGCGCAAGTACGGATCGGCATCATCCGGCCCGGCCATCACCGCGAGCGCGGCCAGCGCATCGTCGACGGTGAGCGAGAACACCGAGATGCAGTCGAGCGTGCGGCAGGCCGGCACCAGCCCGGTGTTCGGGATCAACCCGAGGCTCGGCTTGAGGCCGACGATGTTGTTGAGCATCGCCGGCACGCGGCCGCTGCCCGCGGTGTCGGTGCCGAGCGACAGCGGCACCAGGCCCGCGGACACCGCGACCGCGGAGCCCGAACTCGATCCACCCGGCACCAGGTCGCCACGCACCGGATTTTTGGGAATGCCATAGGGCGAGCGCACGCCGACCAGGCCGGTCGCGAACTGGTCGAGATTGGTCTTGCCGATGATGATCGCGCCGGCCGCGCGCAGCCGCGCGACCGCGGTGGAATCCCGTGCCGGCGTGTAAGCGAAAGCCGGGCAGGCTGCGGTGGTCGGCAGGCCCGCGACGTCGATATTGTCCTTCACCGCGACCGGCACGCCATAGAGCGGCAGCGTCGGATCGGTGAGCCGCGCGGCCTCGGCGAGCGCGTCCTGCTCGTCGCGCAGGCTGATGAAGATGGCGGGGTCGTTATGCGCGCGGATGCGCTGGTAGCTGCGCGCCACGGTTTGCGCCGGCGTCATGCTCCCGGCGCGGTGTGCGGCAACGATCGCGGCGACAGTTTCAGTCACGTGGTTGGCCTCGTCTCTGGTGCGGCACCGCCGCGAGGGAATTGCGGCCTGATCGAAGCAAGCAATGTGCCATTGTGTACAATTCACCCGCGCCCATCGCGTGGCGGATTATCATACAATATCAGTCGCTTGAAATAGTCGCCGAGAACTGCCGCGGATCGGCCGGTGAGTGCGATTGCCCATTTCTTGGGCTGATACGGCCAAGCCGCCAGATCAGGTGAAGCAGGTGAGGATCCGCAGCAGCTGCTCGCGATTCTCTTTGCCGATCTTCTCGGCGACATGCCGCTCATGCTCGGCGGCGAGCCGCTTGAATTGCGCCAGCGCGGTCTTGCCGCGCGCGGTCAAGTGCAGCGCGTGGGAGCGGCGGTCGGTGGCGGACGGGATGCGGCTGACGAAGTCGCGCTCCTCCAGGCTGTCGAGCAGATGCACCAGCCGCGCGCGCTCGATCCCGAGCCGCTTGGCGACCGCCATCTGGCTCAGGCCCGGATTGGCCCCGATCACGGTCATGACCGAATATTGGGTCGGGCGGATATCGACGGTCGCCAGCGTCTTGATGAAGTCCTGGAAGATCCAGAGCTGGAAGCGCCGCACCGCATAGCCGGCGTGGCCGACCAGTGCGTCGAGGCCGATGTCATCGCCGGCATGCGCCCCGCCATTGATCGCCCGCGCGCGGGGACGGCGGATTGCCGCTGCTGCCGGCTTGCGCGATGTCTTTTGACGGATTGCCATCACCGCAAGGCTAGCGCGCCTGAGGCGGGAGGGAAAGATTGTTGTTGACGACAACAATTGATGTCCGCAACATTATCGCCAAGAGCCCGGCCGGGACCGCGCCGCCGCATCATGTTGCAGCGCGATCCCGCAAAATGCGGGCGAGGAGGAAACGATGACGATCGCCACTGCCGGCGGTGACAATCCGGACAGCCTGTTCGCGACGCCCGCGATCGTTGCCGTCAGGCGCGACGACGGCAGCATCCTGGTTCGATCCACCACGCCGCTCAAAGACAGCGCCCGCTGCGTCGGCGACTGGCTCGAGCACTGGGCGCGGCAGGCGCCGGACCGCATCTTCCTCGCTGAGCGCGCCAGCACCGAGGTACCCTGGAGCACCGTGAGCTATCGCGACGCGCTCGCCATCGTCCGGCGCGCCGCGTCGTGGATTTTGGCGCAGGGGCTGAGCGCCGAACGGCCGCTCGTCATCCTGTCCGACAATGGCATCGACCACGCATTGTTCGCGCTCGCCGCCCAGCATGTCGGCGTGCCATCGGCTGCGATCTCGCCGGCCTATTCGCTGATGTCGAAAGACTTCGACAAGCTGAAGGGCATGATCAGCCTGCTCGATCCCGGCGCGATCTATGTCACAGGCATCAAGCCGTTCGCGGCGGCGCTGGCCGCGATCAACCCGCTGCATCGGGCGACCATCGTCAGCGGCAATCCCGACGATGCCGATGCGCTGGCGTTCCGCACCATCGCGGCGACGCCGCAATCGCCGGAGGTCGCCACGGCGTTCGCGGCGGTGACGCCGGACACGATCGCAAAATTCCTGTTCACCTCGGGCTCGACCGGCACGCCGAAAGCCGTGATCAACACCCAGCGCATGCTGACCTCGAGCCAGCAGGCCAAGGCGCAGACCTGGACGTTCCTGGAGCAGGCCGGCAGCGAGCTCGTGATTCTGGATTGGCTGCCCTGGAGCCACACCTTCGGCGCCAACCACAATTTCAATCTGGTGCTGCGCAACGGCGGCACGCTCTACATCGACGGCGGCAAGCCGGCGCCCGGGCTGTTTTCCGCCTCGCTCGCCAATCTGCGCAGCGTGGTGCCGACGGTCTATTTCAACGTGCCGCGCGGCTTCGACATGCTGATCGCGGCGCTGCGCACCGACGACGAGCTGCGCCGCAAATTCTTCGAGGGCAGCAAATTCGCCTTCTATGCCGGCGCAGCGCTGCCGCAGAATTTGTGGGATGCGCTGGAGGAATTGTCGCTCGCCACCGTCGGCCGCAAGCTGCCGATGGTGTCGGCCTGGGGCTCGACCGAGACTTCGCCGCTTGCGACCGATTGTCACTTCCTCGCCAAACGCTCCGGCAATATCGGCGTGCCGATCCCAGGCACCGAACTCAAGCTGGTGCCGTCGGGTGACAAGCTCGAGGTGCGCGTGCGCGGGCCCAATGTCACACCGGGCTACTGGAAGGCACCCGAGCTGACCGCACAGGCTTTCGACGACGAGGGCTTCTACAAGATCGGCGACGCCGTCACCTTTGCCGATCCCGACCGGCCCGATCTCGGCCTGTTCTTCGACGGCCGGGTGGCGGAGGATTTCAAGCTCAATTCCGGCACCTGGGTCAGCGTCGGCACCTTGCGCGTCGCTGGCATCGCGGCGCTGGCGCCGCTCGCGCAGGACATCGTCGTCGCGGGTCACGGCCGCGACGAGGTGCGCTTCCTGGTGTTCCCGAACCTCGCCGCCTGCCGGTCGCTGGCAGGATTGCCCGAGACCGCCGATGCGCGCGAGGCGATCGGCCACACGGCGGTCCGCTCCGCGATCGGGCAGGGGCTGGCGCGGCTGAAAGCGCAGGGCGGCCATTCCTCCGGCCACGCCACCCGCGCGCTGTTGCTCGCCGAGCCCGCCTCGGTCGACGGCGGCGAGATCACCGACAAGGGCTACGTCAACCAGCGCGCCGTGCTGACCCGCCGCGCCGCAGCAGTGGCGGTGCTGGAGGACAATGCTTCGGCCGAGCCGATCGCTTGCGCCGGGTGAGACTGTAAGGGAGGTACCAACGGAACGGTTCCCTCCCCCCTGACCTGTGGGCGACGTTACAGGTCTCGGCATGGGACCTGACGCCGCACTCGTTCACCTTTATAGTTGCTATAGCAACTAGTCTGTGCGAGTTTTCGCCCCATAGGGACAAGGCCGGCCAACGGCCTCGCGTTTGGGAGGACGATGTTGCGCAGCAGCGCGCGAGCAGCACGCTTTGAAGAGCTGATGAATACCGCGGCGGCGCAGCGCCCAGCCGCGCCGTCAGCTCGTGCTCTGCCCGGTCACGGCGCCGAGGTTCTCGTGCAGCCGGCGCAGCAGGTCGATCAGCACCTCGCGCTCGTTCTTCTTCAGGCACGACAGCAGCCGCCGCTCGCGCTCCAGCGCCGCGACGATCACCTTGTCGTGGATGGCGCGTCCGCGCGCGGTCAGGGTGATCGAATGGGTGCGGCCGTCGTCGGGCGCGGTGCGGATCGTCAGCAGGCCGCGCTTCTGCAGCGCCGCGAGGTTGCGGCTGACCGGCCCCTTGTCGAAGCCGATCACCTGGCAGATCCGGGAGGCCGGAATCCCCGGTTCGATCGCCAGTTGCGAGATGATTCGCCACTCGGTGACGTTGACGCCGAAATTCTTTTGGTAAAATGCAGTGGCGCTGTTCGACAGCTTGTTGCCGATGAAGGTGATGAACGCCGGCACATAGCGGTTGAGGTCCAGCAGCGGGCCATCGGTGGCATCTGCGGGATCGGCCGGTCTGGGCCGGCGGGGCTTTCGGGGGAGGGGCTGACTGCTCATCTCTTAAATCATCGCTGCGAAACCGCTCGGGAGCAAGTGACATGCGGCCCGTGTTGACAAGAACAAACCTCGGGAGGTCCCGATGACTGCAACAGCAGGGACATCCGTCCCGCATCTCGACGTCGATCCGTTTGCGCTCGACTTCTTCGCCGATCCGTTCCCGACCCATCAGCGGCTGCGCGAGGCCGGGCCGGTGGTCTATCTCGACAAGTGGAATGTCTATGGCGTGGCGCGCTACGCCGAGGTCCATGCCGTCCTGAACGATCCTGCGACCTTTTGCTCCAGCCGCGGCGTCGGCCTCAGCGACTTCTCCAAGGAGAAGCCGTGGCGGCCGCCGAGCCTGATCCTGGAGGCCGATCCGCCTGCCCACACCCGGACCCGCGCGGTGCTGAGCACCGTGCTGTCGGCGACCGTGATGAAGCAGCTTCGCGGGCAGTTTGCCGCGGCCGCGGAGGCTCGCCTCGATGTGTTGCTGGAGAAGCGCCGGTTCGACGCGATCGCAGACCTTGCCGAAGCCTATCCGCTATCGATCTTCCCGGATGCGCTCGGCTTGCGGCCCGAGGGCCGCGAGAATTTGCTGCCCTATGCAAGTCTGGTGTTCAATGCCTTCGGCCCACCGAACCAGCTGCGCAAGGAGGCGATCGAGCGCTCGGCGCCGCACCAGGCCTATGTCGCCGAGCAGTGCCAGCGCGACAATCTCGCGCCTGATGGCATCGGCGCCTGCATCCATGCCCATGTCGATAGCGGCGCCATCACGGCGACCGAGGCGCCGCTCTTGGTGCGTTCGCTGCTGTCGGCCGGGCTCGACACCACGGTCAACGGCATCGGTGCCGCCGTCTACTGCCTCGCCCGCTTCCCGGACCAGTTCGAGAAGTTGCGCAGCGATCCGACGTTGGCGCGCAACGCCTTCGAGGAGGCCGTGCGGTTCGAAAGTCCGGTGCAGACCTTCTTCCGCACCACGACCCGCGACGTCGAACTCAGCGGTGAAAGCATTCCCGAAGGCGAGAAGGTGCTGATGTTCCTCGCCGCGGCCAACCGCGATCCGCGCCGTTGGGAAAACCCTGATAGCTACGACATCACGCGCCGCACCTCGGGGCATGTCGGTTACGGCTCGGGCATCCACATGTGCGTCGGCCAGCTGGTCGCCCGCCTCGAAGGCGAGGTGATGATGGCGGCGCTGGCACGCCGCGTCGCCAGCATCGAAATCACCGGGGAGCCGAAGCGGCTTTTCAACAACACGCTGCGCGGGCTGAGCAGCCTGCCGGTCGAGATCGCGCCGGCCTGACGGGAAGCCTGAAGCCGGCAACGGGATTAGCTGAGGAGAAACGGGGGATGCGATCGATGAGGGGCTTCGGGGCTGGGCGATGTGGGGTTGGGCTTGCGCTGGCATTGGTTTGCGCCGCGGGCAGCGCACACGCGGAGATATCCGACAATGTGGTGCGCGTCGGCGTGCTCAACGACATTTCCGGCATCTTCCAGGACACCAACGGCATGGGCTCGGTGGAGGCCGCGCGGATGGCCGCCGAGGATTTCAACGGCGGGGCTAAGGGCATCAAGGTCGAGATCGTCTATGCCGATCACCAGAACAAGGCGGACGTGGGATCGGCGATCGCGCGCAAATGGCTCGACGTCGAAGGCGTCGACGCTATCGTCGACGTGCCGAACTCGGCGGTCGGCCTCGCCATCAACACCGTGCTGCGCGATTCCAGGATGACGTTCCTGGCGTCGTCGACCGCGAGCTCCGATCTCACCGGCAAGGCCTGCTCGCCGAACACCATTCAGTGGGTCAACGACGCCTGGGCGACCGGCAACACCACCGCGGCCGCGATGATGCAGCGCGGCGGCAAGGACTGGTATTTCGTGACGGTCGACTACGCTCTCGGCAGAGGCATCGAAGCCGAGGCGACCAACTATATCGAGAAGCACGGCGGCAAGGTGCTGGGCTCGAGCAAGCATCCGCTCGGCACCTCGGACTTCGCGTCGTTCCTGCTGCAGGCGCAGAACTCGAAAGCGAAGGTGATCGGCCTCGCCAATGCCGGCGGCGACACCATCAATGCGGTGAAGCAGGCAGCCGAGTTCGGCATCCAGGAAGGCGGCCAGACCATGGTGGCGTTCCTGCTGTTCGTCAACGACATCCACGGCATGGGCCTGAAGGTGGCGCAGGGCCTGCAACTGCTGGAAGCCTTCTACTGGGACATGAACGACGACACCCGCGCGTTCGCCAAGCGCTTTGCCGCGCGCCCCGGCATGAACGGCAAGATGCCGAGCGGCAACCAGGCCGGCGTCTATGCGGCGACGCTCGCTTACCTCAATGCGGTGGCTGCCACGGGCAGCGACGACGCCAAACTCGTGGTGCCGCAGATGAAGACCTTCAAGGGCAAGGACAAACTGTTCGGCGACACCACGATCCGCCAGGACGGCCGGGTCATCCACCCGATGTATCTGTTCGAGGTGAAGAAGCCGGACGAGTCGAAATACCCCTACGACTATTACCGACTGATCGCGACCATCCCCGCCGAGCAGGCATTCCGGCCGCTGGCGGAGGGCGGGTGCCCGCTGGTGAAGTAGCATTGGCGTACGGAGCCTGCATTCGGCCGCTCACCGCATCAGGCGGTGGGGTGAGGCGGCTTGCCATGCAGCTGGTTCTTCCGTCATCCTGAGGAGGCCGCAAAGCGGCCGTCTCGAAGGATCGACGGCCCCGCTGTCGCCGCCAGACGATCAACGTACGCCCAGCGATCGGGGCCGTGCATCCTTCGAGACGCGGCCAAGAGGCGCTCCTCAGGATGACGGGGTTAGAGTCGCGCACGGAAGCGGGCCTACTGCGCCACCTTGCTGCTGCCTTGGGTGATCAGCCGCGCGGCGCGCTGGTCGCGGGTGTGGATCCAGAGCCAGTTCATCGCGACCGCAATGCGGTTGCGCACGCCGATCAGGAAGTAGATGTGGGCGAGACCCCAGATCCACCATGCCAGCGAGCCGCGTAGCTTGAGCCAGCCGAAATCGATCACCGCCTTCTTCTTGCCGATCTGCGCGAGGCTGCCGGCGTGCTTGTAGCGGAACGGCGGCAGCGTCTTGCCGTCGAGCCGGGCCTTGATCAGGGCGGCGACGTAGCGCCCCTCCTGCTTGGCGGCCGGCGCGATGCCGGGCACCGGATTGCCGTCGGGACCCTTGATGGTGACGGTGTCGCCGACCGCGAAGATGTCGGGATGGCCGGGCACGGTGAGGTCCGGCTCGACCTCAAGCCGGTGGGCGCGATCCGCCGGCGCGTTCAGCCACTCGGCAGCGCGTGAGGCGCGCACGCCGGCGGCCCAGACGATGGTGCGGGCCTCCAACCGCTTGCCGCCGAACACCACGCCATCGGCCGAGCATTCGGTGACCGGCTGGCCCAGCATCACCTCGACGCCGAGTTTCTCCAGCGACGCCTGCGCATAGGCTGAGAGATCGTCGGGAAATCCAGCCAGCACGCGCGGCCCGGCTTCGATCAGCACCACGCGCGCCTTGCGGGTGTCGATGTGGCGGAAGTCGTGCGGCAGCGTGTCCTTGGCGAGGTCGGCGATGGTGCCGGCCATCTCGACGCCGGTCGGCCCGGCGCCGATGATGACGAAGGTCAGCAGCGCCGCGCGCTTGTCGGGATCGGTCTCGCGCTCGGCGCGCTCGAAGGCGACCAGGATGCGCCGTCTGAGCGTGGTGGCGTCTTCCAGCGTCTTCAGGCCGGGCGCGAACGGTTCCCATTCGTCATGGCCGAAATAGGCGTGGCGCGCGCCGGTGGCGAGGACCAGCGTGTCATAGGGAACACTGCCGCCGTCGTCGAGCTCGACTTGCTTCGCCGCCGCGTCGATGCCGCAGACATTGGCGAACAGCGTCGTCACCTCGGGCCGGTCGCGCAGGAGATAGCGGATCGGCCAGGCGATCTCGCTGGTCGCAAGCGACGCGGTCGCGACCTGGTAGAGCAGCGGCTGGAACAGATGGTGGTTGCGGCGGTCGATCAAGGTGATCTCGACCGGCGCGCCGGCGAGGCCGAAGGCTGTTTCCAATCCGCCGAAGCCGGCGCCGACGATCACCACGCGATGAGGTTTGGCCGGCGCTTGCGTCATCTGATGTCGCCCTCGGTTTCGAACGGCTTCGTCGCCTGATTATGTAATCATTCGCAGCCTCATTCCAACATGAAATGCCCGATCGCCCGATAGCAAAAGCCAATCGCTGCGCGTCTCACGCATCCTGCGGCGCGGATGCGGCGGCGACCCGTCGTCGCATCGGCAGGAACAATCCCGCGATCGCACCGGCGAAGGACAGCATTGCCGCAAGGCTCATCGCCGCGGCGAATCCATCGCTGAAATGTCCGGATGAATCGGCCGCGCCGTTGGCCGCGAAGCTCGCCACCAGCGCGGCGATGCCGAACATCCCGCCGAGGAAGCGGCCCATGTTGAAGATGCCGGACGCCTTGCCCATCTCGCTGACCGCGACCGCGCTCAGCACCGCATTCTGCGCCGCCGGCATCGCCATCGACACGCCGACGCCCGCGAGCACCAGCGGCGCGACCAGCGCGGAATACGTCACCGTGGGGCTGACGATCTCGCTGATCCAGCCGAGCCCGACCGCCTGCATCAGCAGGCCGGTGACGACAAGCGTGCGCTCGCCGAACCGGTTGACGACGGCGCCGGCAATCGGCGCCGTGATGAACAGCGTCGCGGTCCACGGCAGCAACCGAAGTCCGGCGCCGAAGGCATCGAGCACGATCTGCAGGAACTGCGGCAGCAGGAACAGCACGCCATACATCGCGGCGTAGAACAGCACGCTCGCCGCCATGCCGGATGCAAATGGCCTGGCCGCGAACAGCCGCATCGGCACCATCGGGTTCGCCGTGCGCTGCTCCCACAGCACGAACATCGTTGAAAGCGCGACGCCTGCGATCAACGCGCCCGTGACTTCCGCGCTGGCCCATCCGACGCCGTTGCCGCGCAACAGGCCCCAGACCAGCGCCAGCGCCGCAAGCGCGACCAGCGTCAGTCCAGCGATGTCGAGCGGCGCTTTTGGCCCAAAACTTTCGCGCAGGCGCGCGATCACAAGCGCGATCGCGACGAGGCCGATCGGCAGGTTGATCCAGAAGATCCAGCGCCAGCCGAGGTGCTCGGTGATGAAACCGCCGATCGCGGGACCGATGATCAGCGCGCAGCCGGTGATGCCGCTGAAAATGCCGAGCGCACGGGCGCGCTCTTCGCGGCCGAACGCGCCGCTCAGGATCGCCATCGCCAGCGGCATCACCAGCGCCGCGCCGGCGCCCTGCAAGGCGCGGGCGGCGATCAGTGAACCGGCATTGCCGGCCAGCGCGCAAGCCGCCGATGCCACGATGAACAGGCCGATCCCGGCCGCGAACATCCGGCGCCGCCCAAAGCGGTCGCCGAGCGCAGCACCGGTCAAGAGCAGCACCGCGAAGGTCAAATTGAAGGCGTTGACGGTCCATTGCAGCGTTTCCACCCGGCTGCCGAAATCGGCGCGGATGGTGGCGAAGGCCGTGGTCATGATCATGGCGTCCAGCGCCATCATGAAGGATGCCAGCGCGGTGAGGCCGAGCACCCAGCGCTGTTCGGTACGCTGTTCAGGGGTCTGCATGGGGGGTCTCCGGTGACGTGCCGCAGGCTGCGGCGCGCTTCGCAGGCCAGGACGAACCGAGCCGGGCAAAGGATGCGGAGGAGAATTATTTTTGCCGGGCCGCATCCTTTGGCCGCCCGCGAACGTCCTTGGGTCTGACGCGGCCGGTTCAGGCCGCAGGACCCGGCCAAGGAGGCTGCGATGAGACGGACCCTGATCAGGTACAAGACCAAGCCGGAGCTGGCGGAGAAGAATGCCGCGCTGGTGGCGGCGGTGTTTGCCGAGCTGAAGGCGGCGAGCCCGGAGGGCGTGCGCTACATGACGCTGCGGCTGGAGGACGACACTTTCATCCACATGGTCGAAACCGCCGCCGACGACGGCTCGAGCCCGATCCCGAAGCTGGCCGCATTCCAGGCCTTCCAGGACGGCATCCGGGATCGTTGCGCCGAGCCGCCGCTGGTTCGCAGTGCGGTGATTGTCGGCAATTATCGTATGCTGGATGAGCCGTGAACCGGCGAGCAGTGGATCGATCTGGCGGAGCCATCATGACGTCACCACCCCAAGTGCCCGCCGCGACCGACGTCGAGGCGCTGCTGGCGGCGATGCGGCCAAGGCTGCATCGCTACTGCGCGCGCATGGTCGGTTCGGTGATCGACGGCGAGGATGTGCTGCAGGACGCGCTGATCAAGGCGATGCAGGCCTTCGCGTCCGCAACCCCGATCCAGAATCCGCAAGCCTGGTTGTTCCGGATCGCGCACAACACCGCGCTCGATTTCCTCAGGCGGCGCAACCGCCAGGACGCGCTCCACGCTTCGGAGGAGGTGGGCATGATGGCTGCAGAGCTCGATGATGTCGGCCGTCGCGAGATCGCGGCAAGCAGCCTGCGCACCTTCATGCGGCTGCCGGTGGCACAGCGCTCCAGCGTGATCCTGATGGACGTACTCGGCTGCTCGTTGCAGGAGGTCTGCGGCATCATGGACTTCAGCCTGCCCGCGGTGAAGGCGGCGCTGCATCGCGGCCGCACGCAATTGCGCGCGTTCGCCGGCGAACCGGATGACGCGCCGCGGCCCGGCCTGTCGCCGGCCGACCGCACCAGGCTGAACGCCTATGTCAGCCACTTCAACGCCCGCGACTTCGACGCCATCCGCGCCATGATCGCCGACGATATCCGGCTCGAGCTCGTCAACCGGACGCGGCTGAACGGCAAGGCCGAGGTCTCACGCTACTTCGGCAATTATGCGAAGATCGACGACTGGCACCTGGTGACCGGACAGGTCGAGGGACGTCCGGCGATCCTGGTGTTCGCTCCCGATGCGCGCGACGCGCCGCCGCGATCGTTCATGCTGCTCGACTGGTCGGCCGACAAGGTCGCGACGATCAGGGATTTTCGTCATGCGCCCTACGCGATCGACGGGGCTGAGTGGGCGGTGGATCGCGGCTGATTGCCTTCACCGTCATTGCGAGGAGCGAAGCGACGAAGCAATCCATCGTTCCGCAACGCTGAAGCATGGATTGCTTCGCTTCGCTCGCAATGACGTGTCGTGCCACTACCGCGACTTGCCGCCGAACTCGCCGCCGGCGATCCGCGCCATGCGGCTGCCGGCCGCGGCCGGTGTGTTGTTTCGATCGAACATGCCATCGCTGCCGCTCTCGCGCGGCATGGGCGACGTTTTATCGGCATGGCCGCTGCCCGGCCAGAACGTCAGCACCAGGTTCATCACGCCATTGACGGCGGTGCCGACCACCGTTGCGGTGTGCTGATAGGTCAGCGCATATTCGGGAAATCGTCCGGCAATAGCCCTGTCGAGCACCATGAGCGCGATCCATGCCGCCATCACGCAGACCGGATCCCATCCGATGTCGCGGACCCGCATCGATTGCAGCATGAAGCAGACGACGAGCATGCCATAGAAGGCAAAGATCAGCGCGGGGCTGCTCGCGGCCTGCGCCAGCAGCACGTCCGTCCGGCCGCTCGCCGGTGCGTTGCCGGTGATGCCGTAGACCAGCAACAGGAAGCCGATGCCGGTCACGAAGCTGCAGAAGAAGAAGGCCAACCGGCCCATCCGGGCATTGAAGCCGAAGATGTAATTGAGCATGTGACGCACCCCTTTGGGCGCAGCCTCGCCCGGCGATGCTTTCCGGACCATGAAGCCCGCCCGCGCCTGCCGGCCTGTGGTTTCCACGTGCTTTACCGGATCGTTAAAGCCTGCTGCACTGGGGGCGCGGGTTGCCGGAATGGAGGCCCGGCCTGCGACAATCGTTGCCGACGCAACCGGCATTATATTTCTTGCCATGGTCGATTTGGACGAATTATGATGCAAGGTGCTGGGGTATGCGCCGAAGGTTCTAATGGAGCGCCGTCGGTTCATGCTTGCTGCACACTTGCGATATCGCGCACAAAATACGTCACAGAACGACGCGCGCAACGCGTGACCCCCAGGGCCTCGATTAGGCCTCGATTGGCCCTTGCGGGATCTTTGGTTGAGGAGGGGAGTGAATATGAAGAAGGCATTTTGGCTGGCAGGCGCCATGGCGTTGGCGCTGGCGCAGCCCGCGATGGCGGCTGACAGCGTCAAGATCGGCTTCGTCTCGACCTTCAGCGGTCCGACCGCCGTGATCGGCAACGACATGCGCAATTCGTTCGAGCTCGCGCTCGACCATCTCGGCCGCAAGATCGACGGCAAGCCGGTCGAGGTGATCTACGAGGACGACCAGCAGAAGCCCGACGTCGGCAAGCAGAAGACCGAGAAGCTGGTGCAGTCCGACAAGGTCGATTTCATCGTCGGCTACATCTGGTCGAACGTGCTGCTGGCCTCGCTGAAGACCGCGGTCGACAGCAAGACCTTCCTGATCTCCGCCAATGCCGGTCCGTCGCAACTCGCCGGCGAACTGTGCTCGCCTTACGTGTTCTCGACCTCCTGGCAGAACGACCAGACGCCCGCCGCGATGGGCCTCTACATGAACCAGAAGGGCGTCAAGTCGGTATTCCTGATCGGCCCGAACTACGCCGCCGGCAAGGACATGCTGGCGGGCGTCAAGAGCACCTTCAAAGGCGAGGTGGTCGGCGAGGAATATACGGTGTGGCCGAGCCAGCTCGACTTCTCCGCCGAACTGACCAAGGCGCGCAACTCCAAGGCCGAGTCGATCTTCGTGTTCTATCCAGGCGCCGCCGGCGTCCAGTTCCTGAACCAATATGCCCAGGCCGGCATCAAGGCGCAGATCCCGCTCTACACCGCCTTCACGATCGACGAATTGTCGCTGCCGCTGCAGAAGGACAACGCGATCGGCATTCCCGGCGCCCAGGAATGGGTCAACGACCTGCCGAACGCCGAGAACAAGAAGTTCGTCGAGGACTACCGCAAGAAGTATCCCGGCCTGCGTCCGACCTATTACGGCGCGCAGGCCTATGACGCCGCCCAGCTGATCAACAGCGCCGTCGTCGCTGTCAAGGGCGACCTCACCAAGAAGGACGCGATGAAGGCGGAGATGGAGAAGGCCAACTTCAAGTCGCTGCGCGGCCCGTTCAAGTACGGCAACAACCACATCCCGATCCAGAACTTCTATCTGCAGGACGTGGTCAAGGACGCCGACGGCCAGCTCTCGCTGAAGACGGTCGCGACCATCGTCAAGGATGACCAGGACAAATTCCACGACAAGTGTCCGATGAAGTGATTGTCGGGCAATTCTGGCCTGTGGCTTGCTTCTTCACCTTGCCCCGCTCTCTTGTCCGCCGTAGCCCGCCTTCGGGCGAAGGCGGATGCGGGGAGAGGTCAATCGCGAAGCGATTGGGTGAGGGGCTCTTTCCACACATTCGACTCGTGGAAACAGCCCCTCACCCCGACCCTCTCCCCGCGAAGGGCGGGGCGAGGGAGAACAACAAGCCGTAAAGGCGGCGGCGCATGCGCGCTGCCGCTGTTTTGTTTCAGCCCGATATGAAGGATCCATGTATCTCGTCGTCGAACAACTGCTGAACGGCCTGCAATTCGGCCTGCTGCTGTTTCTGCTGGCGGCCGGACTGACGCTGGTGTTCGGCATCATGGATTTCGTCAATCTGGCGCACGGCTCGCTCTACATGATGGGCGCCTATTTCGCGGCGACCTTCGTGGCCTGGACCGGCAGTTTTGTTCTTGGCGCGCTGATGGCGCTGGGTGCCACGCTGCTGCTCGGCATCGCGCTCGAATACGTCGCGCTCAGGCATCTCTACGGCCGCGACCATCTCGACCAGGTGCTGGCGACCTTCGGCCTGATCCTGTTCTTCAACGACGCGGTCCGGCTGATCTGGGGCCCGGCCGGCCTGCCGCTGCCGTTGCCGGCCTGGCTCACCGTGCCGGTGCAGATCATTCCAGGCGTGTACTACCCGGCCTACCGGCTGATGATCATCGTGGTCGCGCTGGCGGTCGCCGCACTGCTCTATCTGGTCGTGATGCGGACCCGCGTCGGCATGCTGATCCGCGCCGGCGCCTCCAACCGCGAGATGATCGGGGCGCTCGGCATCAACATCAAGCTGCTGTTCACGCTGGTGTTCGGCCTGGGCGCCGCGCTCGCCGGCCTCGCCGGACTGATGCAGGCGCCGATCCTCACCGTGCAGATCGGCATGGGCGAGAACATCCTGATCCTGGCTTTCGTCATCATCGTGATCGGCGGCATCGGCTCGATCCGCGGCGCCTTCATGGCCGCGATTTTCGTCGGCATCATCGACACCATGGGCCGCGCCTTCCTGCCTGATCTCTTGCGCAAGGTGTTGAGCGGAGCGGCCGCCTCCACCGCAGCGCCGGCGCTGTCCTCGATGCTGATCTACCTCCTGATGGCGATCATCCTTGTGCTGCGGCCCGAGGGGCTGTTCCCGGCGGCCAAACGATGATGCGAAAGCTCAACGCCCCCAATGCGGTCGCGGCGCTGCTGTGCGCTGCGCTGATCCTGCTGCCGGTCTATTCGGCGGCCACCGGCAATATTTTCATCCTGACGCTGTTCACCCGCATCGCGATCTATGCGCTGGCGGCTGCGAGCCTCAACCTGATCATGGGCTATGGCGGCATGATGAGCTTCGGCCATGCCGCCTATCTCGGCATCGGCGGCTATGCCGTCGGCATCCTCGCCGCCGAGGGCATCGGCTCCGGCTTCATCCAGTGGCCGGTGGCGCTCGCCGTCTCCGCGCTGTTTGCGCTGCTGATCGGCTCGCTCAGCCTGCGCACCCGCGGCGTCTACTTCATCATGATCACGCTGGCCTTTGCGCAGATGGCCTATTACGTCGCCTCCGCGCTGTCGCGCTATGGCGGCGACGACGGCCTCACCGTCTACAAGCGCAGCGATTTCGCCGGCCTGATCAACCTGTCGGACCGCACCCAGTTCTATTACCTCTGCCTGGCCTGCCTGTTCGGCGGCCTCTATCTGATCTGGCGCATCGTCAATTCGCGCTTCGGCCTCGTGGTGCAGGGCGTCCGCTCCAACGAGCAGCGCATGCAGGCGATCGGCTTCCATGCCAACCGTTACCGCCTGGTCTGCTTTGTGATCGCAGGCACGATCTGCGGCCTGGCCGGCGCGCTGCTGGCCAACAACACCGATTTCGTCAGCCCAGCCGTGATGTACTGGACCCGCTCCGGCGATTTGATGGTGATGGTGATCCTCGGCGGCATGGGCTCGCTGTTCGGCCCCGTGATCGGCGCGATCGTCTATCTCCTGCTCGAGGAGCTGCTGTCGCAATTCACCGAATATTCGGGACTGATCCTCGGCCCGGTGCTGCTCTTGATCGTGCTGTTCGCGCGCGGCGGCATCATGGGCCTGCTCGGGAGGATGCGCCGTGTCTGATTCCTTGGCTGAGCCCCTGCTGCGTGTCGACAATCTGGTGCGCCGCTATGGCGGCATCACCGCGACCGACAACCTCTCGATGAAGGTGATCCCGGGCGAGCTGCACGCCATCATCGGCCCCAACGGCGCCGGCAAGACCACGCTGATCAGCCAGCTCACCGGCCAGGTGATGCCGAATTCCGGCACCATCCGCTTCGCCGGCCGCGACGTCACGCATCTGCCGTCCTACAAGCGCTCGAGGCTCGGGCTGGCGCGCTCGTTCCAGATCACCTCGCTGCTCAAGGATTTTTCCGCGATCGACAATGTCGCGCTGGCGGCGCAGGCGCATGACGGCCACTCCTTCCGCTTCTGGGGCAATGCGCGCAAGGAGCGGCATCTGCGCGAGGCCGCGCGGGCGGCGCTGGAGCGTGTCGGCCTCGGCACGCGCGCCGACGTCGTGGTCTCGCAGTTGAGCCATGGCGAGCAGCGCGAACTCGAGCTCGCGGTCGCGCTCGCCACCAAGCCGCAGCTCCTGCTGCTGGACGAGCCGATGGCCGGGCTCGGCGTCACCGAGTCGGCGCGGATGGTCGCGCTGCTGAAGGAGTTGCGCAAGAAAGTCACCATCGTGCTGGTCGAGCACGACATGGAGGCGGTGTTCGCGCTGGCCGATCGCATCACGGTGCTGGTCTATGGCCGCGTCATCGCCTGCGGCGCGCCGGACGCGATCCGCAGGGATGAAGAGGTCAAGCGCGCCTATCTCGGCGAGCAGCATGCGGTGACGCGCCATGACTGATACCAAGGCGGCCGAAACCCTGCTTGAAGTCGATGCGATCGAGACCTGTTATGGCTTGAGCCAGGTGCTGTTCGGCCTGTCGCTCACGATCAAGTCGGGCGAGATGGTCGCGCTGATGGGCCGCAACGGCATGGGCAAGACCACCACCATCCGCTCGATCATGGGGCTCACGCCGGCCCGCGCCGGCGCCATCCGCTTCGCCGGCGAGGCGGTACGCGGCCTGCCGTCGTACAGAATTGCGAAACTCGGCATCGGCCTGGTGCCGGAGGGCCGCCAGATCTTCCCGAACCTGACGGTGCGCGAAAATCTCGTCGCGGCCTCGGGCAATCGGCTCAATGCCTCCGATCCGTGGACGCTGGAAAAAATCCACGCGCTGTTTCCGCGGCTCGCCGAACGCACCGGCAACATGGGCGTCACGCTGTCCGGCGGCGAGCAGCAGATGCTCGCAATCGGCCGCGCGCTGATGACCAACCCGAAGCTCTTGATCCTCGACGAGGCGACCGAAGGCCTCGCGCCCTTGATCCGCGACGAGATCTGGAGCTGCCTGTCGATGCTGAAGGGCCGCGGGCAATCGGTGCTGGTGATCGACAAGAACGTCGGCAACCTCGCCCGCATCGCCGACCGCCACTACATCATCGAGCGCGGCAAGACGGTATGGAGCGGCACCAGCGAGCAGCTGATCGCCGAGCCGGATTTGCAGCACAAGTATTTGGGGATTTGAGCAGCAAGCATTGCTCAGTTACCGTCATCCTGAGGTGCGAGCGGAGCGAGCCTCGAAGGATCGACGGCCCGGTCGGTGGCCGTGCATCCTTCGAGACGCCTGCTGCGCAGGCTCCTCAGGATGACGGATCACGGGATCAAAACATCTCGAACTATTCGCGGTGCTTCCCGTCCGGCATCTCGGTCTGGAAGCGTTCGATTTCTCGTCCACGAACTCGGTATCCGGGATTTTAACGCGGCCTGCAGTTCGGTGGTCGCTATTCCGCGGGGCTTTCGATCGGCTCGGTCCGGCCGATTTTTTCCCGGGCGAGGATCACCAGCAGCGCGACGATGACGGCCTCGATGATCACAAAGGCGGCGAAGGCACCGGTGAACGAGCCGCCGGAGGCGTTGATGATGGCTCCCATCAACCAGGGCGCCACGAACGCCGAGAAGATGCCGAACACTTCGGCATAGCCGATCGCGGCCGGGGCGAGGGCGTCGGAATATTTCTCGCTCAGCAATGCGAAAATCGCGCCGCCGCCCAGCAGCGCGATGCCGCTGAGTGCGGCCAGCAGTACCAACGCGGCGAACGGCATCGGCGTGACGACGCTCCACAGGAACATCAGCGCGGTCAGCAACGCCAGCACGGCGGTGAGCTTGATCATGAAGGGTTTGCCGAGCCGGTCCGACATGTAGCCGCCGATCATGAGGAAGACCACCTGGGACAGGCCCATCACGGTGCCGATCACGGCTCCGGCTTCCGGTGCCATATGCTGGACGGTGATGAAGGCCGGGACCACCCAGGTGGCGGTGCCGGCGATCGCGAAGGTGCAGGCGACGATGCCGAAGCCGCCGACCGCGATCCATTTCGAGCGGAAGATCTCGGCGAGCGGCAGCGCTTCATGCGCCGGCTCGTTGCCCCAGCTGAAATTGGCAATGCCGAGCTCGCGCGGACCGTTGCGGACCACAAGGGCGTCGATCGCGGCGACGATTAGCGTGCCGATTGCCAGCACCGCGAAGAAGGTGCGCCAGCTCGTGGCCAATGTCAGCGGAATGCCGAGTGCGAAATCCATGGTGATGGCGAGGCTATAGGCTGCCAGGATCATGCCGACGACGGAGCCGCGCCGGCTCTGCGGGAACCAGCCGAAGATCAGCTTCATGTTGCCGATGAAGATGCCGGCATCGAAGAAGCCGATCACGAGCCGCAGCACGACGAGTTCGATGTAGCTCTGCACGAACACCTGCAACACCATGCCGAGCCCGGTGCCCGCGAGCCCGATCAGCAGCATGTTGCGCGCCGACATCGATCGGCTGACCGGAGACCAGACCACCATGCCGATGCCGTAGGTGAGGGCGAAGATGCCCTGGGCGAGACCGGCCTCGGCAGGATTGAGCTTGAGCGTTTCCGATACGAAGGGAAGCACGGCGGCGAACGCGTACCAATCCGCGGCAAGAAAGATCTCGCACAGGATCGCGAGCAGCAGCATGCCTTTTTGCCAGCCTGCAATCCTCTGGCGATCGGTCTCGGAAATGGTGGTCCAGCTCATGATGGGTCCTCTCGGTGATCGCGATCAAATGGAGATGAATACGCCGTCAGGCCGGTGGCGGCAGGAAATCGACCTCGTGCTCGGCGGCGATGCGCACCACCTCCTGCGGGTCCGGAACATTGTGGATGCGCTCGAACAACGTCTTCAGCGAGCGGGTCGGCGCCACCCAGAACAGGCTGGTCGCGGTCTCGCCCGATCGATTGAAGATCCCGTGCGGCACTCCCTTGGGCATGCGGACCAGGTCGCCGGCCCCAGCGACAAAATCCTTGCCGTCGAGCCACAGGTCGTAGCGGCCGCTCAGGACGTAGATGAATTCGTCCTGCGTCGGATGCACGTGCGGGGGGACGAAGGTGCCGTCCGGAAACACCGCGTGCCAGGCCATCGAGGCTTCGGATTGCTGCTTTAAGGTGTAGGTCTGACCCAGGATGTTCCAGACGATATCGCCGAAGCCTTCGTTGTTTGCCGTGACGCCGGGAGGCATGTCGATCATGGTGGTGTCCTTTGGTGTTGCGGGATTGCGTTCGGCCGTTCAGCCGGCGAGGAAATCGGTGACGTGACGAGCGGCCGCCGGTGTTTCCTCGAATACGAGATGTCCGGTCGCCGGCACCAGGACGAGACGTCCGTCGGCAAGGCCGGCGATCCACGCGTGTGCCTGGGCGGTCGGACGCAAGCGATCCTCGGCGCCCCAGAGAACGAGGGTCGGCGCGCCGATCCGGTGCAGCCAATGCGCGAGCTTCGGGTTACCCTGCGGGTCGTTGCGGATCAGCTTGGCGAAGCCCGTGACCTCGCGCCCGAGCCGCGCGTCGAATGCAGGATCTGGGTTTTGCGGGAAATAGCGTAGGGCCGCCGCCGGATCGTGCGCGAGGTAGGACGGCAGCTCGTGCGGAGCGATCTCGAACAGCCCGGGTGCCGGCGCGTCAGCGACGACGAGCCCGGCGGGGGCGACCAGCACGAGCCGGCGCACCCGTTGCGGTTGGCGGATCGCAAATTCGGCGGCAAGCCATCCGCCGAGGGAAAATCCGGCGAGGTCGAATGTGTCGAGACCCAGCCGGTCGAACAGGTCCATATAGTGCAGGACATGATCCTCAGCGGTGTCGATCACGTCCGCATCGCCGGAATCGCCGAAGCCGATATGATAGGGGATGACCACGCTGTGCCGGGTGGCCCACGCACGTGCCATCTCGAAGCCGGTAAAGGTGCCGGTGCCGTGCAGGAACACCAGCGCTGGTCCGCTTCCGATGCTGTGGACCACGGTCCGCGCGCCGTTGATATCGTATTCCGAGCGGGTGAAGCCGGTCAGGTCGGGCAAAGCCTTGGCGGCAGCATCAGGCATGATCGGAGTCTCCGGTTGAAGGCGGCAAGGCTGTGCAGGGAGCGTTGAGGTTGCTCATGCGGCGTCGGCGCGACGGCCCCTCAACAGAGCGGCGAACTGTTCGGCCGCATTGGCGATCCGCGCAGTGATGATCGGCGGCAGCGGTGCGCCGGACGCGAGCTCGCCGCGGCTGGCGTAGATTGCGGTCGACACGGTGCAGGCCTCGAAGAAGCCGAACAGCGGCCGCAGCTGATGCTCAACCACCAGGGAGTGGCGCAGCCCGCCGCCGACGGCCGTCAGCACCACGGGACGATTGCGCAGCGTGTTGGGCTCGATCAGGTCGAAGACGTGCTTGAACAGGCCCGGATAGGAGCCCTGGAACACCGGACAGCCGATCACGAGGCCGTCGGCCTGCTCGATGGCCTCGATCACGATGCGGGCGTGCTCGTCGAGCGCGGCCCGGGTAAATCCGGCGATGCCGGGACCGGCATCGACCAGATCGAGAACCTCGAATGTGAGCGGATGTCGGACGTGCAGCTCGGCGCCGACGGCCTCGACCAGGGCGCGCGCCTTGGACGGTCGCCAGGTGTTGCCGCAGAAACCGACGATGCGGGGCTTCGTCACGTGACCACCCTCATCCGATGGCAAGCCTCAGCCTGCGACGCCGAACACGGTCCAATGCGATCCGGGAGCGGGCAGGCCGAGCAGGGCGCGTCCGCATTCCTCGACGATCTGGTCGGCCATCAGGATGTGCTGCGTCCCGGAATGGATGTCGCGATAGAAGCGCTGCATCGGCGTGTTGTGCAGCGAAGCGCCCCGCGCGGCGCGGTGCGCGAAGGTGGCGGTGTCGGAAATCACGTCGTGAATGTGGCGCAGCGACAGCTTGATCATCGTCATCTGGTCGAGCGTCGGAGTTTCGCCGCGCGCGCAAGCGTCCGACACCTCGCGCCAGGTCTCGTGCACCAATGCCCGCGCGGCGCGGAAGCGCGCCTCGACCTGGGCGAACTGGAACTTGAAGCTCGCGCTCTCGCTCGATTTGCCGAAAGCGTCCTGGCGCTGCACGATGACCTTGACGAGTTCATCGAGCATGCGGCGCCCGACGCCGACCGCCCAGCCGGAATGTGCCCAGGCACTGTAGCCGGCAAGGCCGAGCGCGCCCTGCACGCCGCCGCGGCGGGGCGCGCCGATGTCGAAGTCGTAGGTCATATGGGTCGGCACGAACAGCTCGGTGCCTTCGCTGATGGTGTAGTCGAAGCTGCCGGTGGCGCGCAGGCCGAGCACATCCCAGTTGCCCATCAGCTTGATGGTCGCGCGCGGGTGATGGGTGACCACGATCTTGGGCTGGCCGTTGGGGCCCATCACGATGTCCTTGCCGGTCGGATCGGTGACGAAGCAGCCGGAATGCACCCATTCGGCGTGCTGGATGCCGCTGCCATAGGCCCAATTGCCGCGGATCATGTAGCCGCCATCGACCGGCCGGGCGAAGCCGCGCGGCACGCCGTTTCCGGCAATGGTGATGTCGGGACCGTTGGCGAAGACCTGCTTGATCCCTTCGTCCTCGACATAGATCGCGAGGGTGGTGCCTTCCATGTTGTTGCCGATCACGCACCAGCCGGCCGAAGCGTGGACGTAGGACAGGCGCTCGATCACCGTCATCGCGTCGAACGGCAGCAATTCCGCGCCGCCGACCTGTTTCGGAAACAGCATGGTGTAGATGCCGGCCTTGCGCAGCGCGGCGACCACGTCGTCGGTGAGATAGCCCTGGGCCTCGGCGTCGGCTGCCCTGGCTTCCACCAGCGGCAGCAGCGCGTCGAGACGGGCGTGAAACTCGGCGGCGGTCGTGGTGCCGGATGGCCTGGCGACGCGCTGGGCAGATACGTTCATGGTCGAGATCTCCAGGTCGGACGTTCCCGCCGCGTGCACCAGCCGGTGACGCGAGGGGTGGTTGAAATCGGACGGCGGGATCCTGCCCGGGCGCGGGCACGGCTCTGCCTTTGCCCGCCATGGGTTGGGCGAGCGGCGGAGCGTGCCTGTGATCGATGTCATGTCCCGCCGGAACCGCGCGACGGCGGTCTAAGCCGGCACGCAGGCTCGCGCGATTGCGATGTCACGATGCTAGGAGACGGCTCCGGAACCCGGCAATCCCCCAGCATGGGGGGATCGCGGCCATGGCTCGCGCCCGATCTGAAGCATTGCTGCCGCTTCTTTTCGCTTGACCAATCGTGAGGCAGCGCAGAAATTTTAATCCTATAAGATCCGTCAACGGCGCAGCTGTCCGGGGGGGCTGGTGCAGCGCGAGCGCGCAAGGAGTGGCGGTGGCTGCGGGACGAATGCAGTTGGATCATCTGCCTGAGCGCCGGCTCGCCGATGGGCTCATGTCCATCGCTGAGAGCCGGTCGGTGCATGGACTCGGCGTGGCCTGCTGCGCGGCGATCAGCAGCCTGACCGGCTCTCCGACCGTCGGCCTCTATCTGCTCGACGGTGCCGAGCCCGAGCTGGTTTACAGCCGCCATGTCGCGGAGGGCCTGCTCGACAATTACAGGGCGGGTTTCTGGAAACGCGATCCGGTGCTCGACTGCATCCTGACCGGTGGCCGGGTCGTCGACGGCGCGTCGCTGCATGGCTCAGCGCATTGGCATCGCAGCGCGTCGTTCGAGATGCTGAGGGAGTGGGGCTTCAGCTACAACATGGGCGGCCCATTGCGGTGCGGCCACAAGATCATTGGCGTGCTGTTCACTGCGACGACGGATGCCGAAGCTCCGTACACCCCGCTGTTGCAGCAGCGGATGGACATGCTGTGCCGGGCGGGCTCGCTCGCCGTGACGAACATGATGAATTCAGGTGAGCTCGAGCGGAAGCACGAGGCCATCGCGTTGCCGGAGCGCGCGGTGTTGCCGCAGCCGTCCATGCTCGCGCTGCGGCTCCCGCCACGCTCGGCCGATGTCGCAATCCGGATTTGCCGCGGCCAGACCAACAAGGAAATCGCGCGCGAGATGGGGATCTCGGATCAGACCGTCAAGGAACACGTCGCCAATCTCTGCCGGCGGTTTGGCGCGCACAACCGCACCGAACTGGCGGCGCGCCTGTTGCGCGACAGCTCGCGCCATTGAGGTTTGCTCCGTCCTCGCCGGAGGAAAGCGGCCCTCAAAACATCTCGAAATACTCGCGCTGCTCCCAGTCCGATACCTCGGCCTGGAAGCGCTCGATCTCCGCGTTCTTGATGAAGACGTAGTAGTCGACGAACTCAGGCCCCAATGCCTGGCGGAAGAACGGATCGTCCTGAAGCGCGAACACCGCTTCGCGCAGCGACTTCGGCAGCAGCGCAGCTTTCGTCTCGTAGGGCGTGTCGGCGGACCGGCCGGGATCGAGCTTGCGGTCGACGCCGTCGAGGCCGGAGAGGATTTGCGAAGCCATGTAGAGATAGGGATTGGCGGCCGGCTCGCCGATCCGGTTCTCCAGCCGCGTCGCCGGATCGCCCGCGCCGCCAAGCACGCGGATCATCACGCCGCGGTTGTCGCGGCCCCAGATCGCGCGGTCCGGCGCCAATGAATAGGAGCGGTAGCGCTTGTAGCCGTTGATGGTCGGCGTCGTGAACACGGTCGAGGCCCGCGCGTGCTCGATCAGGCCGGCGAGCCAGGCCCGGCCGAGCGGGCTGAGCGGCTCGCCAATCTCCTTGGCCATGAAGGCATTCTCGCCGCCCGCGCGCGACACCAGCGATTGGTGCAGATGCCAGCCGCTCGCAAATACATTGGGCAGCTTCGGGCGGCACATGAAGGTGGCGTGATAGCCGTGGCGGCGCGCGATCTGCTTCACCGCGGAGCGAAACAGCACCATGGTGTCGGCGGGCGCGAGCCCCACGGTCGGCGCGAAGGTGAATTCGCACTGGCTCGGGCCGAACTCGACCTCGACCGAGCGCAACGGCAGGCCGAGCGCGATGATGTCGCGACGGATGATCTCCAGCGCCGGCTCCATCTGATCGTATCGCTGCTCGGTGAGGTACTGATAGCCGTGCGACAGTAGGCTGACCGACGGCGGCCGTCCGGGCTGACCGGCATCCTCCGGCGCCATATGCGCGTCGTCGAGCTTGAACAGATGGAATTCGACCTCGAGGCCGGCGACGAAATCGTAGCCGCGGCCGGCGAGCTGATCGAGCACCTTGCGATAGAGGTTGCGGGTCGCGAACGGCACCGGCCGGCCGTCGCTGAAATAGAGATCGCAGAGCAGCCAGCCGGTGGTCGGCGCCCAGGGCAGCACGCGGAACGTGGTCGGGTCGGCGACCATCAGCACGTCGGCCGCGCCCTCCATCTCCTTCATGCCGAAACCGCCGCCTGACGTGAACACCGGAAACACCGTCTTGTGCGAGGTGTCCTTGGCGAGCATCGTGGTGGTGATCGAGCAGCCGCCCTCCAGCGAGCGCACCGCTTCGGCTGCGATCAGCGTCTTGCCGCGCAGGATGCCGTGCTGGTCGGGGAACGAGAGGCGGATGACCTCGAGGTTGTTCTCTTCGACGATGCGGCGGAGGCGTTGCGCCGCCTCCTTCTGCTCATCCGACCACAGGCCGTGACGCTCGACGAAGCTCACCGCGTTACTCCTCTGTCTCAGCAGTCGTCATTGCGAGCGAAGCGAAGCAATCCATGTCTCGGCAAGCGGCGCGATGGATTGCTTCGCTTCGCTCGCAATGACGGAAGGACATGGCTACTCCGCCGCCGTCAGATGCTGCACCTTGCCGGCGATCTCGCGCGGCACCGGCGCGGCCCACGGCGCGCCGCGGCGGCGCTTGACGTCGACCTCCATCCAGTAGAGCTCCCAGCCCAGCGTCGGCCCGATGCCGTCCATCGTCGCCGGGCCCTGGATGCTGCGTGCTGAGGCCTCATCGAGGAACAGCATCGGCTTTTCGCCGCCGCCAACCTTCTCGATCTCCTGCCGCAGCAGGCGGCGATACTGCACGATCGCCTTGTCGCTCTGGCCGAGATGCTCGTTGGTGCGGTCCTGGATCGCCCCCATCGATTCCACCGCCCACTGGTCGTGGACGTTGATGTCGGTGCCCATGCCGGTATAGGTCTCGGTGGCCTGCTCGTGCGGATCGAAGCCGTAATCGTTGCTCTTGTTCTTGCGCGACTTGTAGTCGGGCAGCGTGTAGAGCGCGAGCCGCTGGTCGCGCATCTTCGGCTTGTCGACCGGCGCCGCGTAGCTGGTGAAGATCGCATACCAGTAGCAATTCTCGTCGTCGACAGGCACGTGCCACTGCGTGATCGTCATCTCGGTCGACATCGGAATCACGAAGCCGTGCGGGAACAGCTGGTTTGTCACCCGCACATGGGTGCGCTCGGCGTCGAGCTCGCGCAGCGCGATCAGGCGCAGGCCATATTCGGTGTGCTCGACATTGATGATCGGCCGGTCGTATTCGCGCAGGATCTTGGTCATCGGCATGTCACTGCCGGCCGAAGCGCCGCGGAATTGCTTGCCGTAGGCGGCCGAGGTGTCCTCGTCCTCGAAGAAGCGATGCAGGAAGGACGCGTGCGCCGGATCGATGCCGACCTCGAGCGCCTGCAGCCAGTTGCAGTTCATGTGGCCCTTGAACGCAAACGTATGGCTGCCGGGCGCGACGAAGCAGTCGAGCTCCGGAAATGCCGGCGGCGCGCCCTCGCCGAGCCAGGCCCACAGGATGCCGCTCTTCTCCACCACGGGATAGGCGCGCTGTTTGATGCCCTTGCAGAGCTGCGAGCCAACAGGCTCGGCCGGCGTCTCGATGCACTGGCCTGATGTGTCGAACAGCCAGCCATGGAAGGCGCAGCGCAGCCCGCCATTCTCCAGCCGGCCGAAGGCGAGGTCGGCGCCGCGATGCGCGCAATGGCGATCGATCAGGCCGTAGCTGCCGTCCTCGCCGCGGAACAGCACCAGGTTTTCGCCGAGCAGCCGCACCGGCCGAACCGGGCGCGGCCCTTCCAGCTCGTCGACCAGCGCCGCCGGCTGCCAGTACATCCGCATCAGCTTCCCGCACGGGTCTTTGCGCCCGGTGCGGGTGATCAGATCGTTTGCTTCCTGGCTCATCATGGCGGCGTCTCCTGAATTCGGAATTGTTCGCCTATTGAACGGATGTGCGAATTATGCCATGTCTGGTTTGGACAGCAAGCGCAAATTTTGAACCGTTCAAAGCCCCAACCTGATCCCAATGCCCAAGCTGAAGCGGACCGACCAGGACGAGCGCGCCACCGACTTCGTCGAAGCGCTCGATCGCGGCCTGCGCCTGTTGCAGGTGTTCGGCACCGTGACGGGCCCTGCGACGCTGAGCGACCTCGCCCGCGCCGCCGACCTGCCGCGGGCCACCGCGCGCCGCATCCTGTTCACGCTGGCGCATGGCGGTTTTGTCACCACCGACGGCAAGCTGTTCGCCCTGACGCCGCATGTGCTGACGCTGGCCGGTTCGTTCCTGCAATCCAACCAGGTGGTGACGGTGCTGCAGCCGGTGCTCGATCGCATCGCGACCGCGGCACAGGAGATCGCCTCGCTCGCGCTGCTCGACGGCGACGACGTCATGTTCGTCGCGCGCTCGAGCCCGACGCGGGTGTTCTCCGCCGGTCTCGACATCGGCTACCGGTTGCCGGCGTTCTGTACCTCGGTCGGCCGCGCGATGCTCGGCCGGCTCGACGATGCCGAGCTCGCGGCGCGGCTCAAGGCGATGCGCCGCGAGGCCGTGACGCCGCAGACCGTGACCGATCCGAAGAAACTGCTCGCCACCATCATCGCCGATCGCGCGCAGGGCTACTCACTGGTCGACCGCGAGGCCGAACCGCACTTCCGCTCGATCTCGGTGCCGGTGCGCCGCTACGACGGCACCATCGTCGCCGCGATCAACATGGGTGCGCATGTCGACCGGGTGCCAGCCCAGGAATTGATCGATCGCTTCCTGCCGCTGCTGCGGGAAGGGGCGGAGCATGTGAAGAGCAGGTTGCTGTAAAGGCTCCCACGTCGTCATTGCGAGGAGCTCGCGACAAAATTGCAAAACAATTTTGCGCTGAAGCGACGAAGCAATCCACGCATCCACACGCGCGGAAAGATGGATTGCTTCGCGGAGCCTGTCATCCGGCGGCGCTTCGCGCCGACCGGGTGGCTCGCAATGACGGGGAGAGGGCCCGCTTTAAGGCTACAGCGCCACGCTGCGCAGCCCGAACGAGCGCGCCTCGTTCTGCAGCACCGGCCGCACCGAATCGATCAGCCTTGCCGCGGCGGCGTCGACCGACAGCCCGGCGGTATCGACCACCGCCGAGGCGCGCGCATAAAGCGGCTCGCGGCTGACCAGGATGTTGCGCAATTCGGCCATCGCCGAGCGGTCGTCGGCCATCGGGCGCAGGTCGCCCTGGCGGCGGACGCGGGCCATGTGCTCTTCCGGCTCGGCCTTCAGCCAGATCGTGTAGAACGACGACAGGATCAAATCGAAGGTCAAAGCCTCGGAGACGATGCCGCCGCCGGTCGCCAGCACCATCAATTCCTTGCGCGCCAGCAACTGCGTCAGCGCGGCCTGCTCCATGCGGCGAAAGCCTTCCTGCCCGTACAGCGCGATGATCTCGGCGACCGAGAGGCCGTTCTGCGCCTCGATCTCCTTGTTGAGCTCGACGAAGCTCCAGCCGATCTTCTTCGCCAGCATCCGCCCGAGCGTGGTCTTGCCGGCGCCGCGCAGGCCGATCAGCGCGATGCCGGAGAACGAGGCGCGGCGTGGCGCGAGCGCGCTGCTGCCGGCGAGCATGTCCTTGGCCTGCGCGATCTGGCTCGGCGAGGCCTTGCGCAGCAGGTCGCGGATCACGGCCCAATCCGGGATCGGCTCGCTGGTGGGGATCAGGTCCTCGAGATGCGCGCCCATCGCGCCTGCGACACGGCGCAGCAGCACGATCGAGACATTGCCTTTGCCGCTTTCGAGCTGGGCGATGTAGCGTTCGGAAATGCCGGAGACCTTGGCGAGCACCTTGCGCGACATGCCGCGCAGCGCGCGGGTGGTGCGCACACGCTGGCCGAGCTGTTCGAGGAAGTCGGTTTCCGGATCGTTGGCTGCGGTCATGATCCCTGCGCGACGCGAGTTTTCGGAAACATAGTGCCGACAAGGATTGACAGCAAGCCGATCTGGTGGCTTTGTATGAATTATAATTCTTAAATTCACAGGAGAGGGAAGCGTGGCACGTCTGGGTCCAAGGAAGCTCCGAGGATCGGGTCATGACCTATAACGCAGTCTCCTGGCTGCTCGACCGCAACGTCGATGAGGGCCGCGGCGACAAGGTCGTGTTCGACGACACGGTGTCGCAAATCACCTATGGCCAGTTGCAGCAGCAGACCCGCCGCGTCGGCAACATGCTGCGCCGGCTCGGCGTCCGCCGCGAGGAGCGGGTCGCTATGATCATGCTCGACACCGTCGACTTCCCGATCGTGTTCCTGGGCGCGATCCGCGCCGGTGTGGTGCCGGTGCCGCTCAACACGCTGCTGACCGCGGAGCAATACGCCTACATCCTCGGTGATTGCCGGGCCCGCGTGCTGTTCGTGTCGGAGGCGCTGCTGCCGGTCGTGAAGGACATCATCACGCGCATGCCGGACCTCGCGCATGTCGTGGTCTCCGGCAAGGATGCGTACGGCCGCAACAAGCTGTCCGACGAAATCGCGCGCGAGAGCGACGTGTTCGCGACCGCGCCGACCCATGCCGACGAGCCGGCGTTCTGGCTCTATTCGTCGGGCTCGACCGGCATGCCGAAGGGGGTGCGCCATCTGCACGCCAATCTCGCCGCCACCGCGGAGACCTACGCAAAACAGGTGCTCGGCATCCGCGAGGACGATGTCGGCCTGTCGGCGGCCAAGCTGTTCTTCGCCTATGGGCTCGGCAATGCGCTGACCTTCCCGATGTCGGTCGGCGCAACGACGATCCTGAATTCGGAGCGGCCGACGCCGGCGGTGATGTTCGCGCTGCTGAACAAATATCATCCCAGCATCTTCTTCGGCGTGCCGACCCTGTTCGCGGCGATGCTGAACGACGAGGCGACCAAGGCGCAAAGCGGAGGCAATCGCCTGCGGGTCTGCACCTCGGCCGGCGAGGCGCTGCCGGAATCGGTCGGCAACGCCTGGAAGGCAAGGTTCGGGGTCGACATCCTCGACGGCGTCGGCTCCACCGAGCTGTTGCACATCTTCCTGTCGAATGCGCCCGGCGACATCAAATACGGCTCGTCCGGCCGTCCGGTGCCCGGCTACAAGGTGCGGCTGGTCAACGAGGCCGGGGCCGACGTCGCTGACGGCGAAGTCGGCGAATTGCTGGTCGACGCGCCTTCGGCCGGCGAGAGCTACTGGAATCAACGCGCCAAGAGCCGTGCCACCTTCGAGGGCGCCTGGACCCGCACCGGCGACAAATACATCCGCGACGCCGACGGCCGTTACACCTTCTGCGGCCGTGCCGACGACATGTTCAAGGTGTCGGGCATCTGGGTCTCGCCGTTCGAGGTCGAGAGCGCGCTGATCACCCACCCCGCGGTGCTGGAAGCCGCCGTCGTGCCGGAGGCCGATCCGGAAGGCCTGTTGAAGCCGAAGGCCTATGTGGTGCTGCGGCCCGACAACTCGGCCGAAGGCTTGCGCGAGGCGCTCAAGGAGCACGTCAAGCAGAAGATCGGCCCGTGGAAATATCCGCGCTGGATCGACGTGGTCGACAACCTGCCGAAGACGGCGACCGGCAAGATCCAGCGGTTCAAGTTGCGGCACTAAAGCCAGACGTAACACCGTCATTCCGGGGCTCGCGAAGCGAGAACCCGGAATCTCGAGATTCCGGGTTCGATGCTGACGCATCGCCCCGGAATGACTGAGGAAAGAAACTCGGCATGACAAATCTTGCACCCACAGGCTTCCTCAGCATCGACGGCGCCGAGCTCGAATATCGGATGATCGGCCCGTCGCCCGAGACGGCACCCACCATCGTGATGCTGCATGAAGGCCTCGGCTGCGTCGGGCTGTGGGGCGACTTCCCGGAGAAGCTGCAGGCTGCCACCGGCGCCGGCGTGTTTGCCTATTCGCGCGCAGGTTATGGGGCCTCGTCGCCGGCGAATCTGCCGCGTCCGGTCGATTACATGCACCGCGAGGCGCTCGACGTGCTGCCGAAGCTGCTTGACCGGATCGGCTTCCGCCGCGGTCTCCTGCTCGGTCACTCCGATGGCGCGTCGATCGCGGCGATCTATGCCGGCGCGCATCAGGATCATCGCCTGCACGGCCTGGCGCTGCTCGCGCCGCATTTCGTCGTCGAGGACATTTCGATCAAGTCGATTGCCGAGATCAAGACGGCGTATGAGACCACCAATCTGAAGGAGAAGCTGGCGCGCTGGCATAAGGACGTCGACAACGCCTTCCGTGGCTGGAACGACGCCTGGCTCGATCCGAAATTCCGCGACTGGGACATCTCCGACTATCTCGCTTACATCCGCGTGCCCGTGCTGATCGTGCAGGGCGCGGACGATCAATACGGCACGATGCGCCAGGTCGAGATCGCCCAGGAGGAGTGTTACTGCCCGGTCGATGTCGCGGCCATCGCCGGCGCCGGCCACTCGCCGCACCGCGAGGCGCAGGCGGTGACGCTGGACGCGGTCACCGAATTCGCCAAGGCGGCGCTGCGGGACGACCCGGCGCTGGCCGCCTGAGGGGTTGGCGAATGTCGGAAGTGTCATTGCGAGGAGCGAAGCGACGAAGCAATCCATCGTTCCGCATATGCGGGACGTTGGATTGCTTCGCGGAGCCTGTCATCGGGCGCGTTCGCGCGACCCGTTGGCTCGCAATGACGGGTATGGAGGTGACCGCGTCCATCGTAGGTCATTGGCCCAGCGACCGATTTTCCCAAACATGAAACAAAATGCATGTTTTTGCGTTTTGAGCTGGACTAGATCGAAAACATGCATTATTGTGCATGAAGACGTCGACGACGAACCTTCGAACGAACAACAGCAAGACAACAGATAAGGGTGGCCCATGGCTGGTGACGATCGCGTCCTTGCAGGCGGGGCGAAGTACATCGACTTCCAGACCGAGCCGTCGCGCTACCGGCACTGGAAGCTCGACGTCGCCGGCGAGGTTGCGACGCTGACCATGGACGTCGACGAGAATGCCGGCCTGTTCGAAGGCTATCAGCTCAAGCTCAATTCCTACGACCTCGGCGTCGACATCGAGCTGGCGGATGCCGTGCAGCGGCTGCGCTTCGAGCATCCCGAGGTGAAGGTCGTCGTGATGCGCTCGGGCAAGAACCGCGTGTTCTGCGCCGGCGCCAATATCCGCATGCTGGCGGGCTCGACCCACGCCCACAAGGTCAACTTCTGCAAGTTCACCAACGAGACCCGCAACGGCCTGGAAGATTCCAGCGAGAACTCCGGCCAGAGCTTCATCACCGTCGTCAACGGCACCGCGGCCGGCGGCGGCTATGAGCTGGCGCTCGCGACCGACCACATCATGATGGCCGACGACGGCGCGGCCGCGGTCGCGCTGCCGGAAGTGCCGCTGCTCGCGGTGCTGCCGGGCACCGGCGGGCTGACCCGCGTCGTCGACAAGCGCAAGGTGCGCCGCGACCATGCCGACTTCTTCTGCACCATCGAGGAAGGCATCAAGGGCAAGCGCGCGGTGCAGTGGCGGCTGGTCGACGAGATCGCGCCGAACTCCAAGCTCGAGGGCAAGCTTGCCGAGCGCGTCAAGGAATTCGCCGCGAGGTCGAAGCGCAATGGTGCAGGTAAAGGCGTCACGCTGACGCCGCTTCGGCGCACCATCGACGACAGCGGGATCCGCTACGGCTTCGTCAGCGTCGACATCGATCGCGCCGCCCGTATCGCCACCATCTCGATCAAGGCGCCGGAAACCGCAGCGCCCGCCGACATCGACGGCATGATCGCCCAAGGCGCCGCATTCTGGCCGTTGCAGGTCGCCCGTGAGCTCGACGATGCGATCCTGCATCTGCGCATCAACGAGCTCGAGATCGCGATGCTGGTGTTCAAGAGCCATGGCGACCGCGCCAATGTGGTGTCCTATGATGCGCTCCTCGAGGCCAACAAGGCGCACTGGCTGGTCAACGAGGTCAGGCATTACTGGAAGCGCGTGCTCAAGCGCATCGACGTCACCTCGCGCACGCTGGTGACGCTGGTCGAGCCGGGCTCCTGCTTCGTCGGCACCTTGGCCGAACTCGTGTTCGCCGCTGACCGCTCCTACATGCTGATCGGCCAGAAGCAGGGCGACAACCGACCGCCGCCGGCGATCGAGCTGACTGCGATGAATTTCGGACCCTATCCGATGAGCCACGGCCTGACCCGGCTGCAATCGCGCTTCCAGGCCGACCCGATGGATCTGGAGCGTGCGCAAGGCGCGATCGGCAAGGCGCTCGATGCGGAAGAAGCCGAGGAGCTCGGCCTCGTCACCTTCGCGCTCGACGACATCGACTGGGACGACGAGGTCCGCGTGTTCTTCGAGGAACGCACCTCGTTCTCGCCCGACGGCCTCACCGGCATGGAAGCCAATCTGCGCTTCGTCGGGCCCGAGACCATGGAATCGAAGATCTTCTCCCGCCTCACCGCGTGGCAGAACTGGATCTTCCAGCGGCCCAACGCGGTCGGTGAGGACGGCGCGCTGCGTCGCTACGGCACCGGCCAGAAGGCGCAATTCGACATGACGAGAGTGTAAGAGGGCGAGTAGCGAATAGCGAATAGCGAGTGGTCTTCTTTTCCATTCGCCATTCGCTACTCGCCATTCGCCTGCTGCCCCAAACACGGGAGAGGCCACAATGAACATGAACATCATGAACGTCGACTACTCGACCAAGATTCCGAACAATGTGAATCTCGCCGAGGACCGCCAGGTGCTGAAGGCGCTGGAGGGCTGGCATCCCGGCTACATGGACTGGTGGAAGGACATGGGGCCGGACGGTTTCCAGGAATCGCTGGTCTATCTGCGCACCGCCTATTCGGTCGATCCGCGCGGCTGGGCCAAGTTCGACTACGTGCGGATGCCGGAATATCGCTGGGGCATTCTCCTTGCTCCCCAGGAAGAGAACCGCGTCATCCCGTTCGGCGAGGATTTCGGCAAGCCGGCCTGGCAGGAAGTCCCCGGCGAGCATCGCGCCACGCTGCGTCGCCTGATCGTGATCCAGGGCGACACCGAGCCGGCCTCCGTCGAGCAGCAGCGCCATCTCGGCAAGACCGCGCCCTCGCTCTACGACATGCGCAATTTGTTCCAGGTCAATGTCGAGGAGGGCCGCCATCTCTGGGCGATGGTCTACCTGTTGCAGAAATATTTCGGCCGCGACGGCCGCGAGGAGGCCGACGATTTGCTGCGCCGTCGCTCGGGCGATGCGGATTCACCGCGCATGCTCGGCGCCTTCAACGAGGCGACGCCGGACTGGCTGTCGTTCTTCATGTTCACCTACTTCACCGACCGCGACGGCAAGATGCAGCTGCACTCGCTGGCGCAGTCGGGCTTCGATCCGCTGTCCCGCACCTGCCGCTTCATGCTGACCGAGGAAGCCCACCACATGTTCGTCGGCGAGACCGGCATCACCCGCGTCGTGCAGCGCACCTGCGATGCGATGAAGGAGGCCGGCATCACCGATCCCTGCGACATCGCCAAGGTCCGCACGCTCGGCGTGATCGACCTGCCGACGATCCAGAAGAAGCTCAACCTGCACTATTCGCTGTCGCTCGATCTGTTCGGCTCGGAAGTGTCGACCAACGCGGCCAACGCCTTCAACGCCGGCATCAAGGGCCGCTACAAGGAAACCACGATCGAGGACGATCACCAGCTCAAGAGCTCGACCTATCCGGTCATGAAGATGGTGGACGGCCAGATCAAGCTGGTCGACGAGCCGGCGCTGACCGCGCTCAACATGCGGCTGCGCGACGACTACACGCAGGATTGCGTCAAGGGCATGCTGCGCTGGAACAAGGTGATCTCGACCGCGGGCATCGACTACAAGCTCGCGGTGCCGCACACCGCCTTCCACCGCCAGATCGGCGAGTTCAAGGACATCCATGCGACGCCCGACGGCCTCCTGATCGACGACGCCACCTGGGCCAAGCGCAAGAACGACTGGCTGCCGTCGGCTGCGGACGGCGACTTCATCGCCTCGCTGATGAAGCCGGTCACCGAACCCGGCGAGTTCGCCTCCTGGATCTCGGCGCCCAAGGTCGGCATCGACAACAAGCCCGGCGACTTCGAATATGTGAGGATCGAGTCGTAGCGGCGCTACGGACTGGTTCGCGGACTCGTTGATCCGACGCCGACTTGCATTGCAGCCAATGTAGCCCGGATGAGCGAAGCGATATCCGGGGCTGCACCGACCCGCATGCCGCTTCGTCATGCGGGCTGCTTGCTGACCGTCAGCTAGCAGTTCCTCTCCTCCCGGAAGGGCCGAAAAGGGATGAGCCGAGAAGGTCCTGGCTCGCCCCTTTTCTTTTTTGATCAGGTGCCGGTGCGGAGCCGGCCTCAATCGTCATTTGCAAGTTCGTCGGGCCACATCTGCGCGCCATGAAGCACCCGCAAGATACGAACCGTTTCACCTTCGACAAGGTACGCAGCGACATAAGGTGTGCGCGGAACGACCAGTTCGCGCGTGCCGGCGACACGCCCGGGCCGGCCACTGTCAGGAAAATCGAGCAGGCGCCGTGCCGTATCGGCAATCTGTTCGTCAACATGAACCGCAGCACGAGGATTCTCCGCCTCGATGTAGCTGAAAATATCGTCGCGATCGGACAACGCGAAGCGCGACCAGAGGAGTTTCATCGCTTGCGCCCCGGCGCTTTTCGAAGCGCGGCGGCACGGCGTTGCTCGAAATGCGCTTCGACGTCGGAATCATCGAGACTGGGCCGAGTATCCGCCAGCGCTTGGCGCACCTTGTCACGAAACCAGCTGTCGTAAGCCTGGCTGTTGCTCACGAGCTCCAGTGGGAGCATCCCCTCGTTGGCCGTGCGTGTCAGCAGGATCCGCACGGCGTCAGATACCGTAAGGCCCATGTTTTCCAAAACGGCGGTGGCCTTTTCCTTGACGTCCGCGTCGATGCGGGTTTGGACCAGGGCATTCGAAGCCATAGCGATCTCCTTCGCCATCAATGTAATGCATTTGAATGACAAGCGCCAGAGGCGTCGCAACTCATGACCGGAGGTGAGTAGCGCGGTCAAAATTGTCTGCCTGTCGGCGAAACCGCTGCTGCGTGTCCTCAATCTCGGTTCGTTTGGAGTCAGACGAATTTGAGGTGGTCCTGGCCTTCACTTGTGCGGCAAGTCGCAACTTGAGGTGTCGTGGACAATATGACGCACGTTGGTAATAGTGCGGCCGTTTCGTTATGCCGCGTGGAGATGCCGGGAGGTCGCATGTTCGATTGGGTCAAGAAGCAGTTGGCTGGACGACAACCGGCCGCCGACGATCCCTACGAGCAGTTCGTCCGGGCATTCGTCGTGGAGTGCCAGCGGCAAGGCATCCAGCCCAAAAGCTACGATCCAAACGCTCGTGGTTTCGTGTTCTTTCGCGACGATTCATCAGAGAGGATCTTTCGGCTGCACAATGGATTCCACGAGTGGCTCGGGCGGAATCAGGAAAGTCGCGCCATATTGGTCACAACCCTGGTGCGCTCGGTTATCGAGGGCAATCGGAACTACGCGCTCGATCCCGGCAAGTTGCCCGAGCAGTTGATGCCGGGTGTCCGGTCCCACGCTCAGATCAGCAATCTCCTGATCCAGAACTGGACGATGGGGGCGCCAGCCGACGACAGTAGTGCCACCGCGTTCCGGCCGCTTGTCGGCGATCTTGTCGTCTGCGCCATGCAGGACAAGCCGAACACCATGTCACAGATGAGCAATGCCAATCTGGCGGTCGGCGGGCTTTCGATCGATCAGGCGATGGAGCGCGCGATGGCGAATTTTCGCGCCAAGCTCGGGCGACCGGTGTTCGAAAGCCTTGGCGACGGCCTGTTCGGCTCCAACAATCTCGCAGAACATCAGTCGGCGCTGCTGCTGCTGACACCGGGCACGGACTACCAATTGCCCGCGATCGACGGTGCTCCGGTTGCGCTCGTTCCGGCACGAGGTCTCTTCTACCTTACTGGCCGCGCGAATAGGACCGCTTTGATAAGAGCGTTGGACATCGCGAAGAATGCAGCTCAGATGGCGTGGTTTTTATCGCCGACGCTGCTGCAATGGGATGGCGGTCGCTGGGGTGAGGCCACATTGACCGACGACCTTGCACCGCGCCAGCGCGAGGTCATGTATCATCGATTGGCCGCTGATTATGACACGCAGAAGCAACTGCTGGACCAATATCACGAGAGCAAGGGCCAAGATATCTTCGTGGCCAAGATGATGCTGTACAGCAAGAAGGATTCATCCGAGCCCTTCTCTCTCACGACCCTGGCGTCGGGGACGACCGGCACGCTGTTGCCGTATGCCGATCGACTTTGGTTCGGCAAGCAAGTCGTCGATCCGCAGACCGGGTTGGCGCAACCGCAGCCCGAAGATGTCGCCGACGTCACCTGGTCCGATGCCATGGCCATTGCCGGTCATCTGTTCGAGCCGGTGGCCTATCTCTACCCACCACGACTGCGCGCGCTCGGATTTCCGGCCGGCGACGTCTGGGCGCGACTCAAGGCGGTCGCGCGGTAGGCCTGTGTACCGGAGCATCGCGCCCTACCCCGCGATCTCCAGTCCCGCCGTCGCATAGACCACGCCGCCATCGACGGCGATGGTGTTGCCGACCACGTAGTCGCCGGCGCGCGAGGCGAGGTAGATCGCGGTGCCCGCCATGTCCTCGTCGCTGCCGATCCGCCGCGACGGGACGCGTTGCGCGACTTCGTCGGCGTGGTCGCGCGCGGCGCGGTTCATGTCGGACTTGAAGGCGCCGGGCGCGATTGCGGTGACGTTGATGTTGTCCTTGATCAGGCGCGTCGCCATCCGTCGCGTCAGATGGATCACCGCGGCCTTGCTCGCGGCATAGGAATAGGTCTCCATCGGGTTGACGAAGATGCCGTCGATCGAGGCGATGTTGATCACCTTGCCCGGCTTGTCATGGGACGCCGCGGCCCGCAGCGGCTTGGCCAGCGCCTTGGTCAGGAAGAAGATCGACTTGACGTTGAGGTTCATCACCTTGTCCCAGCCGCTCTCCGGGAATTCGTCGAAATCCGCGCCCCAGGCCGCGCCGGCATTGTTGACCAGGATGTCGAGCTTCGGCTCGCGTTTGATGATCTCGCCCGCGAGCCTGTCGCAGCCCTCGACAGTCGAGATGTCGATCGGCAGCGCGATGCATTCGCCGTCATAGGCGGCGGTGAGCTCCTGCGCAGTGGCCTCGCAGGGACCTGCCTTGCGCGCGGTGATGTAAACCCTGGCGGCGCCCTGCGCGAGGAAGCCGGCCGCGATCATCTTGCCGATGCCGCGCGATCCCCCGGTCACTACCGCGATGCGGCCCTTCAGTGAAAACAGATCCTTGAACATGTTGCCTCCTTAGCTATGCCAAGCGTTCTGGCCGGGTTGATGGAGCTAGTCAAGGAACCGCGACCGCCGGCGAACGCGCAGCCCGCTCGATCCTCCGGCGGTGGTCTGATCGGTTACCCGCGAAGGTCGCGCGCCTCATCGATCAGGCTTTCTTGGATCAAGCTCCTTGGATCAAGCTTTCTTGAGATGTGATGCGGTGCACAAATTGGCCGGCCGAATCGGCGCATCATGTGCGCGGGGTGGAATTCCAGATCAAGGAGTTCCAGTAATGAAGCACATTTCATTGCCGGTGACCGGTGTGATGCCCGTCACCCACGTTCAATTTGCACGAAGGCGGAAGGGGCTGTTCGCCGCCATCCTCGGCGCAATTCATTACTCACGGCGGATTCAGGCGTGCCGCGTTCTGAAGCAATATCAGCACTTGATCGACCGCGCCGATCGGCGCCTGACCAATCTGGAGGGCGGCGGCAATGTCCATCACTGATCGGTCGTCGTCCCGCAAATCGATCGTCCGGCTTCCGCAGATCAGCGAAATGACGCTGCTGATCGCCATCGCGGTCGGATTTCTTGTGCTGCACCTTCTCACCGCGACATTGCTGATGCCTGCAGCCACGGCAGATGCGGCCGTGCCGCAGGACGCAAGGGTGATTCACACCGACTAGCATCGCCCCGCTTCACTCATCATCCCTGCACTCAACGGAGGTCCGCTGGTGGCCGACGTCACGTCATTTATCGTGCTCAGCGCCGCGGTGTTCTGCGGCGCCTTCGTGTCCGGTCTCGCCGGCTTTGCCTTCTCCGCGATCGCCGGCGCTGTCCTGCTGCATGCGATGCCGCCGACCGAGGCGGTGCCGCTGATGATGGCGTGCAGCGTCGGCGTGCAGGGGGCCAATCTGTGGGCGCTTCGGCACAACATCCAGTGGAAGCAAAGCCTGTTGCTGACCTCGGGCGGACTGCTGGGCGTCCCGCTGGCGCTCTGGCTGTTGCACAACACCGATGGCCGGACCTTTCGCGAAGGTTTTGGGATCATGGTCGCGCTCTATGCCGGCTACATGCTGTTCAGGCCCGCGATCGGCTACGGCCGGTTGCCTGAAAGGCGCCACGCGCTGGTCGGATTTGGCGGCGGCCTGATCGGCGGGTTGACCGCGATGCCCGGCGCGCTGCCGACCATCTGGTGCGACATCCACGGCGTGCCGAAGCAGCAGCAGCGCGGACTCGTGCAACCCTTCATCGCCGCGATGCAGATTTCGGCGTTGGTGATGATGCTGCTGCATCGCGATCTCTCGATGAAGGTCGCCTATGACGTCGTGCTGGGTGCTCCGGCGCTGCTTGCCGGTTCGTGGCTCGGCATCTTTGCGTTCCGCAACATCGACGAGGCCAATTTCAGGCGGGTGATCCTCGGCCTGTTGCTGGTGTCAGGGCTGTTGCTTGTCGTTTAGTCATCGGGCGCGCATTCGCGCGACCCGTTGGTTTCGTCCGGCGCGCCTCACGCCGCGTCGATGCGGCGGAAGCCGTTCCACACCGCGGTGGCTGCGCCGGAGGTCAGGACCGGCAGCAGGCGCGCGTCCTGGTAATTGCCGTTCAGCGAAACCCGTTGCAGCGCGGTCATGTGCTCGGCGCTTTCGGGAAACAGCATGCCCGGCCGTGTCGTCACCGCGGTCTTGAAGCCGATCGACCGGGCGAGCGCGAATTCGCGCCGGCCTGCGGCGACCCGGTCGCCGTAGGGATAGGCGAGATGCGCGACCGGCCGCTGCAGCGCCTGCTCGATCCGCGCCCGGCAGGTGGCAAGCTCGAACGCGGCGATGGTCTCGCTCTGCCTGGCGAGATTGCAATGACTGATGGTGTGCGCGCCGATGGTGACCAGCGGATCGTCGGCGAAGCCGCGCAGCTCGTCCCAGGACATACAGAGCTCGCGCGCGATCGCGGCCTCGTCGACGCCATGGCGGACGCACAGCGCGGAGATCGCGGCCTGCATCTCCGTCTCGCCCGGCAGTGAACGCAGCCAGTCGTGCAGGCGGCCGAAGGCGGCGCGCTTGGCCTGCGGCGTCGCCGTGTCGATCTTCGTCGTGCCGTCGATCGGCACCTCGATCTCGGAGGCAGCCGCGATCACCCGCTCCAGCGCGATCCACCACAATTTGCCGCAGCCCTCGGCGAAGTCGCTTGCGACATAGACCGTGAACGGCGCGCCGAACTCGCGCATCACCGGCAGCGCGAAGTCGCGGTTGTCGCGATAGCCGTCGTCGCAGGTGAAGCAGGCGAAGCGCCGCGCGAAATTCCGCTCGGAGAGGCGGCGATGCGCTTCGTCCATGCTGACGATGTCGACGTCGAGCGCGCGCAGATGCGTCAGCATCGCGCGCAGGAAGTCGGGCGTGACCTCGAGATGATGGTTGGGCTGGAACGCGTCGGCGCGCCGCGGCCGGACGTGGTGCAGCATGAAGATGGCGCCGACGCCGGCGAAGATCGGCCGCAGCAGGATATGCGCACCCGAGAAATACAACGCCTCCATCCCGGCACGGATCACGGTATTGCGGAGTTGTTTCATGAGGGCGCGGGCCGGCCGATTTGCATTCCGCCGCAAACTTAGCGAAAGACCACTGAAGAAACTGTTATCCCGGTCCGACATGGCGCCCCCGCCATGGCACTTGATTTGGGCGCCTGATTTGGGGTTTGACAGTCAGCCAAGGGTTTGTTTTCTCTCTGGTTCCCGACCCGCAGGACGCTGAATGCACGGACTTTTCAAGTGGAGTAGCAAGTGGTGGCCGGGAGTGATTCCACTGGTCGTCCTGTGGGGGTTCGCGGCCTGGAGCTCGACGGCAACGGTCGAAGCGGATCTCGTTGCGCGCTCTAATGCCGCACTCAAGGACACCGTGCTTGACAAGCGCCGCATCAGCGTCGACGGCCGCGACGTGACCTTTGCCGCCAATGCCTTCTCCGAAGACGGCCGGCTCAGCGCGGTGGCCTCGGTCGAGGCGGTGCCCGGCGTGCGGCTGGTCAATGACGAGACCCGCCTCGTTCCCGAAGCCAAGCCCTTTGTCTGGTCCGCCGAACGCGACGTGGTGCGGGTCACGCTCGGCGGCAACGCGCCGCTGCCGGCGAGCAAGAGCAAGCTGACCGAGGCCGCCAAGGCCGGTCTTGGCGGGGTCGAGGTAGCCGATCAGATGACGCTCGCCCGCGGCGCGCCGCCGCGGTTCGACACCGCGGCGCTGCTGCTGCTCGATCAGATCGGCAAACTGAAGGAAGGCAAGATCACGCTGACCGACAACAAGGTCAATCTCGCCGGCATGGCGCGCGAGCTCGGCGGACGCGAAGCGGTTGCCGCCGCGCTGAAGAACCTGCCGGACGGCTATGCGATCGCCGCCAACGACATCAAGGCGCCGCCTTACGTGTTCCAGGCCTACAAGGACCCGGTCGCGGTGACGCTGACGCTGACCGGCTACGTGCCCGACAACAACGTGCACGCCGCGCTGGTCGCCGCCGCCGGCCGCAAGTTCTTCAGCGAGAAGGTGGTCGACAATCTCAAGGCCAGCATCGGCGCGCCCTCCGGGTTTGCGGCGGCGGTGGTGCCGGCGCTGGGTGCGCTGTCGCGGCTGTCGACCGGCACGCTCGTGGTGTCGGACCGCGAGGTGAAGCTGTCCGGCGATGCGCTCTATGATGCGGCGGCCGGCCAGATCCGCGACGGGCTCGGCAAGGATTTTCCGCAGGGCTGGCAGTACAAGGCCGAGGTCACGGTGAAGCCTGCGGCGGCGCCGGTCGATCCGACCGTGTGCCAGCAGCTGTTTTCCGAGATCCTCTCCAAGGGCAAGATCCGCTTCGAATCAGGGAAGGCCGACATCGTTCCGGATTCCGCCGGCCTGCTCGACCGCCTGACCGAGACCGCGATGCGCTGCCCCAATGCGACGATCGAGGTCGCCGGCCATACCGACAGCGACGGCGAGGAGGCGGCCAACCAGGCGTTGTCGGAGCGCCGTGCGCAGGCCGTGGTCGATTACCTGGTGCGCGCCGGTCTGCCCGCCAACCGCTTCACGCCGGTCGGCTATGGCAGCACGCAGCCGCTCGCCGGCAACGAGAGTGAAGACGGCAAGGCGCAGAACCGCCGCATCGAATTCGTGGTGAAGTAGCGATGACCGTGCTCGCGACATTCTTCTGGGGTTGGCTGCTCGGCGCCGCGCTGCTCGGCTTCTGCATGGGCTGGATCGCGGTGGTGCATCGGGCGCAGGGCGTCTCGAAGGTGTGGATGCGCTGGCTGGCGTTGCTCGCGGTTGCGCTGATCGCCGCGTCGTTCGCGCGGATCGTGCCCGGCCGCTTCGGCTACTGGCTCGACCTCTTCCTGATCATGTTCGCGCTCTATCTCGTCGGCTGCGCGATCGGCTCCTGGTTGCGCGACTGGGTGGTCTCGCGCAGCAAGCCGGCGAGCTGACATGGCGCTCCATCACGGCGCGTTGAGCCGTCGTCCCGTAGTTTACCGGATGGCCCAGCAGACCGTTCGCTGGGCTAACTGCCGCACGTTGCACGTCAAGCTTGTCGAAGGTGGCGAGAAACGCGCATATTTGTGCATCCGCTGTCATGAATCATCCCTAATATCTTGAAGATGCGCGTTTTATTGTCTTTTGACGAATTCCACTCCGGTCTAAAACGCGCTACACGGGGCGGGGCACAGCGAAGCGCCGGCGGGGTTCGCCCGGGAGCCGTCGTCGCGGGATCGCAATTCGAGGTCTAGATGCTGGAAGCAATCCGCAGGGCGATGGCGTTTCTGCGCCAGAAGCAAATCCTGCATCGGCTGGGTGTTGTCATCAGCATCGCCGTCATCGGCATCGCCTGCTACGTCCTCTATCACATGCTGCGCGGCATCGACACCAACGAGGTGCTCGAGGCCATCAAGAGCACCGAGCCGCGGCAGATCGCGCTGGCGGGGCTGTTCGTCGCGGCTGGCTACTTCACGCTGACCTTCTACGACCTGTTCGCGGTGCGCGCGATCGGTCACGCCCACGTGCCCTACCGCATCAATGCGCTCGCGGCGTTCACCTCCTATTCGATCGGCCACAATGTCGGCGCCAGCGTCTTCACCGGCGGCGCGGTGCGCTACCGGATTTATTCGGCCTGGGGACTGAACGCGATCGACGTCGCCAAGATCTGCTTTCTCGCCGGCCTCACCTTCTGGCTCGGCAATGCCGCGGTGCTCGGGCTCGGCATCGCCTATCACCCGGAGGCCGCCGCCAACATCGACCAGCTGCCGCCCTGGCTCAACCGCGCGCTGGCATTCGGCATCATCGTCGCGCTGGTCGCCTATGTGGTCTGGGTCTGGACCCAGCCGCGGGTGGTCGGCCGCGGCCCCTGGACGGTGACCCTGCCGGGCGGCCCGCTGACCCTGCTGCAGATCGCGATCGGCATCGTCGACCTCGGCTTCTGCGCGCTGGCGATGTACGTGCTGGTGCCGGACGAGCCCAATCTCGGCTTCGTCGTGGTCGCGGTCATCTTCGTGTCGGCGACCCTGCTCGGTTTCGCCAGCCACTCCCCCGGCGGGCTCGGGGTGTTCGACGCCGCCATGCTGGTCGGCCTGTGGCAGATGGACCGCGAGGACCTGCTCGGCGGCATGCTGCTGTTCCGCCTGCTGTACTATATTGCGCCGTTCGTCATATCTGTAATCTTGCTGACGTTTCGGGAGGTTATCGTCGGCGCCCGACTCAAACGGCTGTCGCAGGCTGATTCGGGTCCCCGCGCCGAGCCGCATCATGAGGCGGTTCTGGTCCGCAAGCGTGGTGACTCCGGCGTCTGATGAAGCGGCCCGATGCCTCCCGAGGGAAGGTCGCCATGACCGCGCCTGGGCGAGACGTGAACCGACGGGATGAAAGCCGCCGCAATGGCAATTGACGATACGCCGCAATCGATCTTCTCGCCCTGGCCCGACCGGCTGCGCCATTCCGCGCTGATCCTGCTTGCCGCGGCGCTGGCGCTCAGCGTGGTGGTCGCGCTCGGCGAATTGTCGCTGGTGCGCGCCTGCGCGGTGTTCGCCTGCATCGCGGCCGCGGCCCTGGTGCCATGGCGGCTGCATGATGCCGGGACCTCGCGCGAGGATGTCCGCGGCGTCAATCCGGTGGAGGCCGCTGCCGTCAGCGCCGTCGTCGCCGGCATGCCGGATCCGGCCGTGCTGCTCGATCGCGCCGGCCGCGTCATCCATCTCAACGCCGCCGCGGCCGAGCTCGCGCCGGCGCTGCGCAAGAACGAATTGGCGCAATTTGCCCTGCGTTCTCCGGAGATCATCACCGCGCTGCGCGAGGCGATCGCGACCACCGAGCCGCGCCGCGCCACCTACACCGACCACGTCCCGGTCGATCGCTGGATGGAATTGGTGATCACGCCGGTGCCGGTGCCGACCCAGTTCGGCGGCACCGAGAAGTGCATGCTGATGACCTTCCACGATCTGACGCCATTGCGCCGGGTCGAGGAGATGCGCGCCGACTTCGTCGCCAATGCCAGCCACGAGCTGCGCACTCCGCTCGCCGCGCTGTCCGGCTTCATCGACACCCTGCAGGGGCCGGCGCGCGAGGACGCGCGGGCCCGCGAGCGCTTCCTCGGCATCATGCACACCCAGGCCACCCGCATGGCCCGGCTGATCGACGACCTGTTGTCGCTGTCGCGGGTCGAGCTGTCGGCCCATGTGCGGCCCGAGGCTTCGATCGACATCGTGCCGATCGTCCGCCAGGTCGCCGACGGGCTCGAGGCGCTGGCCAGCGAGCGCCAGGTCGAGATCGACGTCGACCTGCCCCAGACCCCGGTCACGATCGCCGGCGACCGCGAGGAACTGCTGCGCCTGTTCGAGAACCTGATCGAGAATGCGCTCAAATACGGCGCCTCCGGGGGGCGCGTCATAGTGTCGCTCAATCAGGCCGCATCCAGCGCATCGGGCGAGGGGGCGCCCGAAATCCGTGTCATGGTACGGGATTTCGGCCCCGGCATTGCGCCCGAGCACCTGCCGCGGCTGACCGAGCGCTTCTACCGGGTGGACGTCGGCGACAGCCGGAACCAGGGCGGAACGGGCCTCGGATTATCTCTGGTGAAACATATTCTTAACCGTCATCGCGGGCGTCTTTTGATCGAGAGCGTGCCGAACAATGGCGCGACCTTTACCGCCTGTTTTCCCCGGCCGAAGACCCCGTTACCGACCCATAGCTGAGCGTTTTCAGCTGCTTAGCTCTGTCATCCAACTGTCATCCAACCTTCGTAAAAGCAGCACCGACCGCTCCTAGATGGACCGGCGTGGGCGCGATCGGGCGCATTCGGCGCTTCGCCCACAAGATGGAGACCACCCCATGAATTTCATCAAAGCAATCGTCGCTGCCGGCATGGTCGCCGCTTCGACGTCGGCCTTCGCTGCCGATATTACCGGCGCGGGCGCGACGTTTCCGTTCCCGATCTATTCGAAGTGGGCTGACGCCTACAAGAAGGACACCGGCAATGGCCTGAACTATCAGTCGATCGGTTCGGGCGCCGGCATCAAGCAGATCCAGGCCAAGACCGTGACCTTCGGCGCCACCGACGCGCCGCTCAAGGCCGAGCAGCTCGAGAAGGACGGCCTCGTGCAGTGGCCGATGGTGATGGGCGCGATTGTTCCGGTCGTGAACGTCGAAGGCATCAAGTCGGGCGATCTCGTGCTCTCGGGCGAAGTGCTCGGCGACATCTATCTCGGCAAGATCACCAAGTGGAATGACCCGGCGATCGCCAAGCTCAATCCGAAGCTGACCCTGCCGGCCGACGCGATCACCGTCGTGCGCCGTTCGGACGGTTCGGGCACCACCTTCAACTTCACCGACTACCTCTCCAAGTCGAACGCCGACTGGAAGTCCAAGGTCGGTTCCGGCACCGCGGTCGAGTGGCCGGTCGGCGTCGGCGCCAAGGGCAACGAAGGCGTTGCCGGCAACATCAGCCAGACCAAGAACGCGATCGGCTATGTCGAATACGCCTACGCCAAGCAGAACAAGCTGACCTACACCGCGCTGGTCAACAAGGCCGGCAAGACCGTGCAGCCGACCATCGCCGCCTTCCAGGCTGCCGCCTCGAATGCCGATTGGGCCAAGGCTCCCGGCTACTACGTCATCCTGACCGATCAGCCGGGCGAAGCCTCCTGGCCGATCACCGCGGCGACCTTCATCCTGATGCACAAGGACGCGACCGACAAGGCGGCCTCGCAGGAAGCGATCAAGTTCTTCAAATATGCCTTCGAGAAGGGTGGCAAGGCGGCCGAAGAGCTCGACTACATCCCGATGCCGGACTCGGTCGTCAAGCTGATCGAGAAGACCTGGTCCTCGGACATCAAGAGCTAAGTCCACCGCATCGGACAACGCCTGTGCCGCCTGTCGAGGGCGGCACAGGTTGAACGACCAAGCTGTTGAGCGATCAAGACCCGGGCTCCGATCACCGCGGCAACAAGCGCGGGAGGGGTCCGGGGTTCGCGCCTCCGGCAGGCGCGGCCGGAACGGTGCCGGGTCACAGGCGTCACTGGAGATCGCTTCGGGGCGTGGCGGTTTGCGTGGCTTTCACATAGTAAAGAGGGAATTGGCGTGGCAGACATGGCTGTTCAGGGCGATGTGATGGAAGCCGCGGGACCTTACGATCGCGCCAAGGCCCTCAGTGCCTTTAAGCTCGGTGATCTCACTTTCTATTGGATCACCCGCATCTCGGCGATCTCGGTCCTGTTGATCCTCGGCGGCATCATCCTGTCGCTGATCGTCGGCGCCTGGCCGGCAATGAAGGAATACGGCTTCGCCTTCCTCTGGACCCAGCGTTGGGCGCCCTCGGCCGATCCGCCGGTGCTCGGCGCGCTCGGCCCGATCTACGGTACGCTGATCACCTCGGTCATCGCCATGCTGATCGCGATCCCGGTCGGCATCGGCATCGCCGTGTTCCTCACCGAACTCTGCCCGCAGTGGCTGCGCCGCCCGATCGGCATCGCCATCGAGCTGCTCGCCGGCATCCCCTCCATCATCTACGGCATGTGGGGCTTCTTCGTGCTCGGCCCGTTCCTGGCCAACACGTTCCAGCCGTTCATGATCCGGATCTTCGAGGGCGTTCCGGTGCTGGGCGCGGTGTTCGCCGGCCCGCCGTCCTATCTCAGCCTGTTCAACGCGGCGCTGATCCTCGCCATCATGGTGCTGCCGTTCATCACCGCGATCTCGGTCGACGTGTTCAAGACCGTGCCGCCCGTGCTCAAGGAAGCCGCCTACGGCATGGGCTGCACCACCTGGGAAGTCGTCCGCAGCGTCGTGATCCCCTACACAAGGGTCGGCGTGATCGGCGGCATCATGCTGGCGCTCGGCCGCGCGCTCGGCGAAACCATGGCGGTGACCTTCATCATCGGCAACTCGTTCCGCATCTCGTCGTCGATCTTCGCGCCGGGCACCACGATCTCGGCGGCGATCGCTTCCGAATTCGCCGAGAGCGACGGCCTGCACCAGTCCGGCCTGATCCTGCTCGGCCTGTTGCTGTTCGTGCTGACCTTCTTCGTGCTCGCCGGCGCGCGGCTGATGCTGATGCGGCTCGAGAAGAAGGCGGGGAAGTGACGCCATGAACCCGATCTACAAATCCCGCCGCCGCAGCGACATCATCATCCGCACGCTCTGCGTCGGTGCGGCGCTGTTCGGCGTCACCTGGCTGGCGCTGATCCTGATCACGCTGCTCTACAACGGCCTTGCCGGCCTCAGCGTGCAGCTGTTCACCCAGAACACGCCGCCGCCGGGCTCGACCGACGGCGGTCTGCTCAACGCCATCGTCGGCTCGGTCATCATGACCGTAATCGGCGTCGGCATCGGCGCGCCGCTCGGCCTGTTCGCCGGCACCTACCTTGCCGAGTACGGCAAGCACGACAAGCTCACCTCGGTGATCCGCTTCATCAACGACATCCTGCTCAGCGCGCCGTCGATCATCATCGGCCTGTTCATCTATGGTGCGGTGGTGGTGCCGATGCGCGGCTTCTCGGCGATCGCAGGCAGTCTTGCGCTCGCCGTGATCGTGATCCCGGTCGTGCTGCGCACCACCGAGGACATGCTGCTGCTGGTGCCCAATCCGTTGCGCGAGGCGGCCTCCGCGCTCGGCCTGCCGCGTTCGCTGGTGATCAAGCGGATCGCTTATCGTGCTGCGCGTAGCGGCTTGATCACCGGCGTGCTGCTGGCGACCGCGCGTGTCGCCGGCGAGACCGCGCCGCTGCTATTCACCGCGCTGTCGAACCAGTTCTTCAGCTGGGATTTGACCAAGACGATGGCCAACCTGCCGGTGACCATCAACAACTTCGTGCAGAGCCCCTACGCCTACTGGAAGGAACTGGCGTGGAGCGGCGCACTGCTCATCACCTTCACCGTGCTCGCGTTGAATATCGGCGCGCGTATCCTTGGTGCCGAAAGGACCGCAAAATGACCGAGCTTTCCGTCTCCACGACTGTCGCGGGCCACGTTCCCCAGGTGCCGCTTCCGGACGCGCCGCCGAAAGTCACGGTGCGTAACCTCAATTTCTATTACGGCGAGCACCACGCGCTGAAGAACATCAACCTGACGCTCGGCACCAACCGCGTCACGGCGTTCATCGGACCGTCGGGCTGCGGCAAGTCGACCCTGCTGCGCATCTTCAACCGGATGTACGACCTTTATCCGGGCCAGCGCGCGGTCGGCCAGCTGATGCTGGACCAGACCAACATCCTCGATCCCAAGCTCGACCTCAATCTGCTCCGCGCGCGGGTCGGCATGGTGTTCCAGAAGCCGACGCCGTTCCCGATGACGATCTACGAGAACATCGCCTTCGGCATCCGCCTCTACGAGAAGATCTCGAAGTCCGAGATGGACGACCGGGTCGAGAAGGCGCTGCGCGGCGGCGCGCTGTGGAACGAGGTCAAGGACAAGCTGAACGCCTCCGGCCTGTCGCTGTCCGGCGGCCAGCAGCAGCGGCTGTGCATCGCGCGCACCGTGGCGGTGCGTCCCGAGGTGATCCTGTTCGACGAACCGTGCTCGGCGCTCGATCCGATCTCCACCGCCAAGGTCGAGGAGCTGATCCAGGAGCTCTCCGAGGATTACACGATCGCGATCGTCACCCACAACATGCAGCAGGCGGCGCGCGTCTCCGACAAGACCGCCTTCATGTATCTCGGCGAGCTGATCGAGTTCGACGACACCAACAAGATCTTCACCTCGCCGAGCGATCGACGCACCCAGGACTACATCACCGGCCGGTTCGGCTGACCGGGCTGAGGAGACAGATGATGGCTTCTGAACACACCGCCAAGGCATTCGACAGCGACCTGCAGGAGTTGACCCGCCTGGTCGCCGAGATGGGCGGCCTCGTCGAGCGGATGATCACCGAGTCGGTCGACGCGCTGATCCGGCGCGACGTCGCGCTCGGCAAGCGCGTGGTCGCCGCCGATATCGAGATCGACAATCTGCAGCGCGTCATCGAAGAGCGCGCGGTGCTGACGATCGCGCGGCGCCAGCCGATGGCGATCGATCTGCGCGAGATCGTCAGCGCGATGCGCGTCGCCACCGACCTCGAGCGGATCGGCGACCTCGCCAAGAACATGGGCAAGCGCGTCGCGGCGCTGGAGAGCGATTTCCAGCCGCTGAAGCTGATCCGCGGCCTGGAGCACATGACCGACCTCGTGCTGTCGCAGGTCAAGTCGGTGCTCGACGCCTATGCCGCGCACGATCTGCCGGCGGCGATGAACGTCTGGAAGGGCGACGAGGAGGTCGATGCGATCTGCACCTCGCTGTTCCGCGAGCTGCTCACCTACATGATGGAAGATCCGCGCAACATCTCGTTCTGCATCCATCTGATGTTCTGCGCCAAGAACATCGAGCGGATCGGCGATCACGCCACCAACATCGCCGAGACTGTGTTCTACATGATCGAAGGCCAGCAGATCACCGACAAGCGCCCGAAGGGCGACATGACCAATTTTGCCACCACTGTGCCGGGTAACTAGGACATCATCCGCACGCGCGGAACCGGATTGTCTTCGACAAGTCGTTTCCGCGGGGATTATGCTCAAGAAGCTAAGTGTTTCGGTTTGCGTCTGGGCAACAGATCACCACAGAGAAAGAACTTAGACCGATGAGCGCACGCATTCTGGTAGTCGAAGACGAGGAAGCGCTAACGACGCTGTTGCGCTACAACCTCGATGCGGAAGGCTACGATGTCGAAACGGTGGGGCGCGGCGACGATGCCGATACCCGCCTCAAGGAGCGCGTTCCCGACCTCGTGGTCCTCGACTGGATGCTGCCGGGCCTGTCCGGCATCGAGCTGTGCCGCCGCCTGCGGGCGCGGCCCGAGACCAAGCAGCTTCCGATCATCATGCTGACCGCGCGCGGCGAGGAGAGCGAGCGGGTGCGCGGTCTGGCCACCGGCGCCGACGATTACATCGTCAAGCCGTTCTCGGTGCCGGAGCTCCTGGCGCGGGTGAAGGGCCTGCTGCGCCGCGCGAGCCCGGAGCGGCTCGCCACCGTCCTGACCTATGGCGACATCGAGCTCGACCGCGAGAAGCGCCGCGTCGCGCGCTCGGGCCGTCCGATCGATCTCGGGCCGACCGAGTATCGGCTGCTCGAATTCTTCCTTGAGCATCCCGGCCGCGTGTTCAGCCGCGAGCAGCTGCTCGACAGCGTCTGGGGCCGCGACATCTACATCGATGAGCGCACCGTCGACGTCCATATCGGCCGCCTGCGCAAGCTGCTCAATCCGGGCCGCGAGCAGGATCCGATCCGCACCGTGCGCGGCGCCGGCTACGCGCTCGACGACCGCTTCGCGAAAGCCGAGCCGCAGCCGTAAGTCGCCTTTCCGGCGAGAGCCGTCATCGTCATTGCGAGCGGAGCGAAGCAATCCATCGCGCCACGAGCGGCGGCTCGTTATCGCGTGAGGTGAGCACACTGTCCGGCTCCCTCCCTCCTTGCGGGGGAGGGTGGGGAGGGGCGCGTGTGCTCACCTTACGTCGCGCAGTGCGCTTGACCTGGGCTATGTGCCCTTGATGTTCATTCGCTCACAAAAAATCCCCGCTTGTGCGGGGATTTGTTTTTCAGGTCTTCCGTAGTTTTCCCGAGGGCTACTTGATCTGCGGCTTCGCCGACGGCCGGCGGCGATCGGCGGCGGGCTGGTAGGCGACGCGGGAATGATGCGCGCAATAGGGCAGGCCGGCGAGCGCCTTGCCGCCGCAGAAGAAGAATTCCGGGCTCGAGGGATCGCCGACCGGCCAGTGACAGGTGGCCTCGTTGAGTTCGAGCAGCGACAGCCGCTGGCTCATCGGCACCACGTTGTCGAACGAGATCGGATCGGGCTCCATCTCGACCTCGAAGGCGTGCGCGAGCGCGGTGTTGCCGCGCGAGACCGGGCGCGCCACTCGCATCATGTGCTGGGCGGGGCGCGCCTTGCGCTGCCGCGGCGCCGCCGTGGAGGGTGCCTTGGCGCGGCCGGAGAGGCCGAGCCGGTGCACTTTGCCGATCACGGCGTTTCGCGTCACATTGCCAAGTTCCGCTGCGATCTGGCTGGCCGAAAGGCCAGACTCCCAGAGCTTCTTCAGCTGCTCGACGCGATCGTCGGACCAGGTCAATACCGTCATCGCATTCTTCCTTTCGCATGGCGCCGGCCAGTCATTGGAGCGGCGCTGCGAGCCAAATCTGGACAAATATCCCTGCGGCCAGAATCCCTTAGCCCTCGCCGGGCGCGGTGTTGCGCCCGAACGTTTACGCGAGACACAAAGGCTACTTAGAGGGTCCAGTACTGCCGCACGAGATGTCGTACCCGACAGGCCAAACGCTACAATATGGCGTGACTCTGGCGCAAGAGTCCGCGGCCGTGCGTCCACATGTTCCGACAAAGTTAAGCATTGCTGTGAGGCTTTTCCACCGCACCGGAATGCTCCGGATTGCGCTCGTTCGGCAGCGCAGGAAGCCCGGCAAAGGACCGGCTCCTGGCGATTGACACGGACCCGCCGCAGCATAGAATGTTGCCCACGTGCCGCCCGCAAAGGCGGCCGTTTTGTTTTCCGAAGCTGGCCGTTGCTGCGCTGGCGTCAAGGCGCGCGGCAATTGTCGGCTTCAAACCGGCAGTGAACGCCATGACCAACGCCTCGTCGCATCTGCTTCCCGTCTTCGCCAGGGTCGATCTCGGCTTCGAGCGCGGTGAGGGCGCCTGGCTGATCGCAACCAACGGCGACCGCTATCTCGATTTCACCTCGGGCGTCGCCGTCAACGCGCTCGGGCATGCGCATCCGCATCTGGTGAAGGCGCTGCAGGAACAGGCGACCAGGCTCTGGCACATGTCGAACCTGTTCAAGAGCCCGGACGGCGAGGTGCTCGCCGCGCGGCTGTGCGAGCAGAGCTTCGCCGACTTCGTGTTCTTCTGCAATTCCGGCGCGGAGGCGATGGAGGGCGTGATCAAGCTGGTCCGCCACTATCACTTCTCCAAGGGCCATGGCGAGCGCTACCGCATCATCACCTTCGAAGGCGCCTTCCATGGCCGCACGCTGGGCACGCTGGCCGCGACCGGCGCGGCGAAATATCTCGAAGGCTTTGGCCCGCCGATGGACGGCTTCGACCAGGTGCCGCATGGCGACATCGAGGCGGTGAAGAAGGCGATCGGCCCGCACACCGCCGGCATCCTGATCGAACCGGTGCAGGGCGAGGGCGGGGTGCGCTCGGCGCCGCAGGCGTTCTTCAAGGCGCTGCGTGCGCTGTGCGACGAACATGGCCTGCTGCTGGCGTTCGACGAGGTGCAGACCGGCATGGGCCGTACCGGCGATTTGTTTGCCTACAAGCGCACCGGCGTCACGCCGGACGTGATGTCGCTCGCGAAGGCGCTCGGCGGCGGCTTCCCGATCGGCGCGGTGCTGGCGACCGCGAAAGCGGCCGAAGGCATGGCGCCGGGCTCGCACGGCTCGACCTTTGGCGGCAATCCGCTGGCGGTCGCCGCCGCCAATGCCGTGCTCGACGTCATGCTGAAGCCCGGCTTCTTCGAGCATGTGCAGAAGATGTCGCTGCTGCTCAAGCAGAAGCTCGCCTCCGTGGTCGACCGCTATCCCGGCGTGCTGTCGGAAGTGCGCGGCGAGGGCCTCTTGATCGGCGTCAAGGCCGTGGTGCCGTCGGGCGACCTGATCGCCGCGCTGCGCAGCGAGAAGCTGCTCACGGTCGGTGCCGGCGACAACGTGGTCCGGTTCCTGGCGCCCCTGATCGTGACGGAAGCCGAGATCGACCAGTCGATCGTCTCGCTCGAGCGTGCCTGCGCGACATTGTCGGCAGCGCAGCCGAGGAAGGCCGGATGATGAGCAAGCCGGTCCGTCACTTCCTCGACATCAACGAGCTGCCGCTCGCCGAGCTGCGCAACATGCTGTCCGCCGGCGCCGCCATGAAGGCGAAGCTGAAGGCGCATGAGAAGGGCAAGAAGCCGCTCGAGGGCAAGACGCTGGCGATGATCTTCGAGCGCCCGTCGACCCGCACCAGGGTGTCGTTCGACGTCGGGATGCGCCAGCTCGGCGGCGAATCCATCATGCTGACCGGCGCCGAGATGCAGCTTGGCCGCGGCGAGACCATCGCCGACACCGCGCGCGTGCTGTCGCGCTATGTCGATGCGATCATGATCCGCATCCTCAACCATGACGCGCTGCTCGAGCTCGCCGCCCACGCCACTGTTCCCGTCATCAACGGCCTGACCCGGCGTTCGCATCCCTGCCAGGTGATGGCGGATCTCATGACCTATGAGGAGAACCGCGGCTCGATCGAGGGCAAGACGGTGGCCTGGACCGGCGACGACAACAACGTGCTGGCGTCCTGGGCGCATGCCGCCGAGCGGTTCAAGTTCCAGCTCAATGTCGCGACCCCACCGGAGCTGTCGCCGAAGAAGCCGATGCGCGACTGGATCAAGGCGACCAATGCCCCGATCATGCTCGGCACCGATCCGGAAGCCGCCGTCCGCGGCGCCGACTGCGTCGTCACCGACACCTGGGTGTCGATGGGCGACAAGGAGGGCGAGCACCGCCACAACGTGCTGCGGCCCTATCAGGTCAATGCCAAGCTGATGTCGCTCGCCAAGCCGGACGCCCTGTTCATGCACTGCCTGCCCGCGCATCGCGGCGAGGAGGTCACCGACGAGGTGATCGACGGGCCGCAATCCGTGGTGTTCGACGAGGCGGAAAACCGCCTGCATGCGCAGAAGGGCATCCTGGCCTGGTGCTTTAACGAAGTCGCGTAAGGCGCAGGTCAGTGAGTGTTGTCGTCCCGGGCAAGCGAAGCGCGACCCGGGACCCATAACCACCGATGGAAATTTTGCGAAAGCTGGGGCCACAGCTTGATGCAGCAACTCACATCGGTGGTTATGGGTCCCTGCTCCCGTGCGCAATTGCGCACTAGGCAGGGACGACGTCGATCCTCGGTGTGCTGAACCCCTTTCGTTTCACGGTCCGAGACCCCAGATAGAGCGCCATGGTTTCACAATCCCCCGACATCAAAATCACGCCCGAGGCGCCGGTCCGCGCGCCGTCTGCGGTTCCTGTCGACGATGCCGTGCTGGCCTTCGAGGTCGGCGCGCTGGATTTGCGCGGCCGGCTGACCCGGCTCGGCCCGGCCCTCGACGAGATCCTGCACAAGCACGATTATCCGCCTGCCGTCGGCAAGCTGCTCGGCGAGGCGATCGTGCTGACCACGCTGCTCGGCTCGTCGGTCAAGTTCGAAGGTCGCTTCATCCTGCAGACCCGGACCGAAGGTCCGGTGTCGCTCCTGATCGTCGATTTCCAGGCGCCCGACCGGCTGCGTGCCTATGCGCGCTACGACGCGGCGCAGCTCAAGCCGGGGCAGACCTCGGGCGAGCTGCTCGGCAAGGGCCACCTTGCGATGACGATCGATCAGGGCTCCAACACCAGCCGCTACCAGGGGCTGGTCGCGCTCGACGGCGGCGGCCTCGAAGAGGCGGCGCACGAATATTTCCTGCGCTCGGAGCAGATCCCGACCCGGGTGCGGCTTGCGGTCGGCGAGGAGATGCGCGGCGGCGAGGGCGGCAAGCTGCACTGGCGCGCCGGCGGCATCCTGCTGCAATTCCTGCCCAAGGCGCCCGAGCGCGCCAAGCAGGCCGATCTGCACCCCGGCGACGCGCCGGAGGGCACGGTCACGCATTCGGTGCCGGATGACGACGCCTGGGTCGAGGGCCAGTCGCTGATCTCGACGGTCGAGGACGTCGAGCTGATCGATCCGGATCTCTCCGGCGAGCGGCTGCTGTACCGCCTGTTCCACGAACGCGGCGTCCGCGTCTTCAACCCGCAACCGCTGCGCGCGCAGTGCTCCTGCTCGCGCGATGCGGTGTCCTCGATGCTGAAGAGCTTTGCGCCGAACGATCGTGCCGAGATGGTCAAGGACGGCAAGGTCGTCGTGACCTGCGAGTTCTGCTCGTCGGTGTACGAGTTCACGCCGGAAGAGGCTGGCGTGGAGTAGGCGCGCTTCAGTTCAGCACCCGCTTGCCGTCCGGGCTCGGGCTGTCCAGCGAGAACGTCGGCACGTCGATCTCGAAGCGCTCGCCGGCCTCGGTCACCATCTGGTAGCTGCCGGTCATGAAGCCGGACGCGGTCGGCAGCGGCACGCCGCTCGTGTATTCGAAGCGCTCGCCGGGCGCGAGCACCGGCTGCTCGCCGACCACGCCTTCGCCGCGCACCTCCTGGCGGCGGCCGGTGGCGTCGGTGATGATCCAGTGCCGGGTCCGCAGCTGCACCGTTTCCGTCCCCGAATTGACGATCACGATCCTGTACGACCAGAAATATTCGCGCCGGTCGATCGACGAGCGCTCCGGCATGAAGTTGGGCTCGACGGTGACTTCGATTTGACGGGTAATGGCGCGATACATACGGCTCAATCCGATGGTCTCAGTGCAAAACCCGCGTTCGATCGGATCATGCGCAAACAGGGGCCTATCATAGCCAATTGGTCAGCCGGAACCAATCGCCTGCCGGACTTGAAAAGCCGGGCTTGAAAGGCCGGAATTGGGGGCGTCCGTTCATCGCGGTTTCAACATAGTTCCGCTTTAAGGCGCGGCCGCATGTCGCCGCGCGTTGGGTCGGCAAGGCTTTCTCAGGAAGTCGCGGACCGATATTATCTTTTCAGCTGGGCAGGCGGGGCGTCCGCGCCCGACACGGTGTTTGATGAGCTCGATTGCCGATCCCATAGCCGGTACGCCGGCGGCTGACGCCAAAGCCGAGGTCAAGGCGAAAGTGGCCGCGCCCGCGATCACGCTGCCGGCGGCCGGCGAGCGCGAGCTCAGGCTCGACCTGTTCCGCGGGCTCGCGTTGTGGCTGATCTTCATCGATCACCTGCCGACCAATCTTCTGACCTGGCTGACGATCCGCAATTACGGGTTCTCCGACGCCACCGAGATCTTCATCTTCATCTCCGGCTACACCGCGGCCTTCGTCTATGGCCGGGCGATGCTCGAGGGCGGCTTCGTGATCGCGACCGCGCGCATCCTGCGCCGGGTCTGGCAGATCTATGTCGCGCATGTCTTCCTGTTCACGATCTTCCTCGCCGAGATCTCCTATGTGGCGACCTCGTTCGAGAACCCGCTCTACTCGGAAGAGATGGGGATCATGGACTTCCTCAAGCAGCCCGACGTCACCATCGTGCAGGCGCTGCTGCTGCGCTTCCGCCCGGTCAACATGGACGTGCTGCCGCTCTATATCGTCTTGATGCTGTTCCTGCCGCTGATCCTGTGGCTGATGAAGTGGAAGCCCGACGTCACGCTCGGCCTGTCGGTCCTGCTCTACGCGCTGACCTGGCAGTTCGACCTGTATCTCTCGGCCTATCCGAACGGCTTCTGGGCGTTCAATCCGTTCGCCTGGCAATTGCTGTTCGTGTTCGGCGCCTGGTGCGCGCTCGGCGGCGCGCGGCGGATGTCGCGCATCCTGTCGTCGAACATCACGATGTGGATCTGCATCGTCTATCTGGTCGCGGCGTTCTTCGTGACGCTGACCTGGTACGTGCCGCAGCTCGGCCACATCATGCCGAAGCTCATCGAGCAATGGATGTATCCGATCAACAAGACCGACCTGGACGTGTTGCGGTTCGCGCACTTCCTGGCGCTCGCGGCCCTCACCGTGCGCTTCCTGCCCCGGGATTGGCCGGGCTTGAAATCGCGCTGGCTGCGACCTTTGATCCTGTGTGGCCAGCATTCGCTTGAGATATTCTGCCTCGGGGTATTCCTTGCCTTCGCCGGTCACTTCGTGCTTGCCGAAGTCTCCGGCGGTGCCGCACTGCACGCCTTGATCAGCGTCTGCGGCATCCTCATCATGTGCGGCATGGCGTGGATTATCTCGTGGTACAAGCACTCCGCCGACAAAGGCGCCTCGAAAAAAGGTGCCGTCGGCAACGCCGATCTGGCGGGAGGGGGAGCATGAAGTCCGCGCGGACGATGCTGGGCCTGCTGCTGCTGGCCGCCTGTTTGGCGGCAGCGCCCGCGCGTGCCGGCGACAACCCCGAGCCGGCACCACCGGCACCGCCCTGCGACGTGCCGGCCTATCTGCTGACAAGTGAGAGCTCGCTGCCGAAGGTCGCCGATGCGGTGAAGGCCAACCGGCCGCTCAACGTGCTGGTGGTCGGCAGCCGCTCCTCGACCATCCCCGGCAACGAGCCCAGCGCCTATCCGGCCACGCTGCAGACGGCGTTGAAAGAGGCATTTCCGACCGCGACCATCGATCTATCCGTAGAATTACAGGGAAAGAGCACCGCCGAGGAGACCGCAGGAACCCTTGTTAAGCTTGTTGAAGCAAAAAAGCCTACTTTGGTTATCTGGCAGACCGGCACGGTCGATGCTATGCGAGCAGTCGATCCTGACGATTTCCGCACCGCCATCAACGACGGCGTTGTTGCGTTGCGGGGCGCCGGGACCGACGTGGTGCTGGTCAACCTGCAATACAGCCCGCGTACGGAGACCATGATCTCTGCACCGCCATATCTCGACAACATGAAGGTGGTGGCGCAGCAGCACGACGTTCCGCTGTTCGACCGGTTCGCGATCATGAAGCAGTGGAGCGACGCCGGATATTTTGACCTGTTCAGCACCTCGCATGGTGTCGACCTGGCCAAGAAGGTTCACGCCTGTCTCGGCCGCGCCCTTGCGAAATTCGTGATCGATGCGGCCCATCTGGGCCCGGTGCAGCAGAATTAGAGGAAGCAGAGTTGTGATGCGTTTTGCCTTCCCTTTTCGCGCTTCGCAGGCGCGGAGCCTGTGCGTCGCGGCCGTGCTGGCGCTGCTCGCGCCGCTTGCGGTCGAGCCGTCGCGCGCGCAGACCGGCCAGGCCGACCAGCACGCGGCGCTGTCGCCCGGTGCCAAGGCCGCAAGATCTGATCTGACAAAGCCTGACTCCGCGAAGCCCGCCGTGATCGCCGCCGATACGACCGACCCGCAACCGGGCGTCGCCGCCAAGGCGCTCGACAAGGTCAAGCAGGTCGCGAAGTCGGCCAGCGACATCTTCCATCGCGTGCCCTGTCATCAGCCGACCGGCGTGCCGAACACCACCGGTTCGCTGCCGCATGTCGCGGCCAAGCTCGCGGCGGGCAAGCCGGTCGTGATCATCGCGTTCGGCTCGTCCTCGACCCAGGGCTACGGCTCGTCGTCGCCGGAATTCACCTACCCGAACCGCCTCGCCGCGCAACTGCGCCGGCAGTATCCCTCCGCCGACATCACCGTGCTCAATCGCGGCAAGGGCGGCGAGGACGCACCCGAGATGATGAAGCGGTTGCAGACCGAAGTGATCGACATGCATCCCGACATGGTGATCTGGCAGGTCGGCACCAATGCGGTGCTGCGCAACCTCGATCCCACCGAGACCGCCAAGGAGATCGAGGACGGCGTCGCGCGCATCCAGGCGGACGGTGCCGATCTCGTGCTGGTCGATCCGCAATATTCGCCGCGCGTCACCGAGCGTCCCGAAAGCGCGCGCGGCATGGTCAAGCTGCTCGGGCGCATCGCCGCGCTGCGCCATGTCGGCATCTTCCCGCGCTTCGAGGTGATGCGCGACTGGCACGAGAAACAGGCGATCCCGATCGACGATTTCGTCATCGCCGACGGCCTGCACATGAACGACTGGGGCTATGCCTGCTTCGCCCAGCTGCTCGGCGACGACATCATCCGCTCGGTCGGCGCGATCAAGATCGGCGTCAACGTCCCGGCCGACGTGCGCACCTACCGGCCGATGTGATCAGTTGGTCTTCTCTCAATCCGTCACCCTGAGGAGGCCGCGTAGCGGCCGTCTCGAAGGGGACGGCCCGGCTGGTGGCCGTGCATCCTTCGAGGCTCGCAAGAGCTCGCACCTCATCAGGATGACGGGCTTGATACGTTCGCAACGCCACACTCACCAGCAAGCTTGACCTCGCCGCGGTAATCCGCTCCCTTGGCGCCTGTTACCAAGCCTCAAGGGAAACGCTCATGTCTTTCGTGCTGGCCATCGATCAGGGCACCACATCGTCGCGCGCCATGGTGTTTCGCAGCGACATTTCCATCGCCGCGGTCGCGCAACAGGAGTTTCCGCAGCATTTCCCCGCCTCCGGCTGGGTCGAGCACGAGCCGGAGGACATCTGGACCTCGACGGTGATGGTCTGCCGCGAGGCGCTGGAGAAGGCCGGGCTGAAGGCGAAAGACATCGCTGCGATCGGCATCACCAACCAGCGCGAGACCACCGTGGTGTGGGACCGCGCCACCGGACAAGCCGTGCACCGCGCCATCGTCTGGCAGGACCGCCGCACCGCCGACATCTGCGCCAGATTGAAGAGCGAAGGCCATGAGCCGGCGATCTCGGCGAAAACCGGACTGATCATCGACCCCTATTTCTCCGGGACGAAAGTCGCCTGGATCCTCGATCACGTGCCGGGCGCGCGCGAGCGCGCCGAGCGCGGCGAGCTCCTGTTCGGCACCGTCGACTGCTATCTGTTGTGGCGGCTCACCGGCGGCCGGGTGCACGCGACAGATGCCACCAACGCCTCACGCACGCTGCTGTTCAACATCCACACCGGCGCGTGGGACGACGATCTCATCAATCTGCTCCGCGTGCCGCGCTCGATGCTGCCCGAAGTGAAGGATTCCTCGGCCCGGTTCGGCGAGAGCACCGCCGACCTGTTCGGCGGCCCGATCGCGATCTCGGGCATTGCCGGCGACCAGCAGGCCGCGACCATCGGCCAGGCCTGCTTCGAGCCCGGCATGATGAAGTCGACCTACGGCACCGGCTGCTTCGCGTTGCTCAACACCGGCACCACGCCGGTGGCCTCGAAGAACAAGCTGCTCACCACCATCGCCTATCAGCTCAATGGCCAGCGTACCTACGCGCTGGAAGGCTCGATCTTCGTCGCCGGCAGCGCGGTGCAGTGGCTGCGCGACGGCCTCGGCATCATCAAGCACGCCGCCGAGACCGGCCCGCTTGCCGACAAATCCGACTCGATGCAGAGCGTCTATCTGGTGCCGGCCTTCGTCGGCATGGGCGCGCCGTACTGGAATCCGCGTGTGCGCGGCGCGCTGTTCGGGCTGACCCGCAACACCGGACCGGCCGAACTCGCGCATGCGACCTTGGAGAGCGTCTGCTACCAGACCTTCGACCTGTGGGCCGCGATGCGCACCGACTGGCCGGAGGCGAACGCCGCCAACACGGTGCTGCGCGTCGACGGCGGCATGACCGCGTCGGACTGGACCATGCAGCGGCTCGCCGACCTGCTCAACGCGCCGGTCGATCGCCCGATGATCCAGGAGACCACGGCACTCGGCGCCGCCTATCTCGCCGGCCTCGATGCCGGCGTCTATCCGGAGCCCGCGAAATTCGCCGACAATTGGCGGCTCGAGCACCGCTTCCGGCCGGCGATGAGCGAGGCGACCCGCGACCGCAAGCTCGCCGGCTGGGCCCGCGCGGTGAAAGGCGTGCTGGCGAGCGACGAGGGGGAGTAGCGCGCGGGCAGGAAAATTCCGGCTCAAGTCTCGCAACCAAAAACAACAACCATCGGAGAACAAGATGAACACGGATCTCAACCGCGTCACCAAGCTACTCACCGCCGCGCTCTGCGCCGCGATGCTCGCCGCGCCCGCCACCGCCCGCGAAAAACCGAGCCCGCTGGTTGCGGCGCGCGAGGTCAAGACCGACGTCGCCGGGCTGACGGCGCCGGGACAGATCCTGGTCGATGTCTGGGGCATCCCGCATATCTATGCCGGCAACGAGCACGACCTGTTCTTCCTGCAGGGCTTCAACGCCGCGCGCGACCGGCTCTGGCAGATCGATCTCTGGCGCAAGCGCGGCCTCGGCCTGCTGGCGAAGGACTTCGGCCCGGCCTATGCCGAGCAGGACAAGGCGCTGCGCCTGTTCCTCTATCGCGGCGACATGAATGCGGAATGGGCTGCCTATGGCCCGAAGGCGAAAACCTACGCCGAGGCGTTCGTCGCCGGCGTCAACGCGTATGTCGCCGACGTCAACGCGGGCAAGCGTCCGCTGCCGATCGAGTTCAGGATCGCGGGCACCAAGCCCGACCCGTGGTCGGCCGAGGATGTGGTGCGCGTCCGCAGCCACGGTCTCACGCGCAACGTCGCCTCCGAGGTGAAGCGGTCGCTGGTGGCCTGCGCCGCCGGCCTCGATGCCGATCGCTTCCGCGTCAAGCTGGAGCCGGCCTGGACCACCAGGATCCCCGACGGCCTCGACCCGTGCAGCGTGCCGAAAGGCGTGCTCGCGGCCTACGACCTCGCCACCCGCCCGGTCAAGTTCGCGGCGCCGAAGGATCAGAAGGCCGCGCTGGCGCATGATCCCGACACATTCCTCGCCGAAGCCGATCAGCAGCGCGACACCATCGGCTCCAACAATTGGGTGATCGCGGCCGCGCGCACCGCGACCGGGCGTCCGATCCTCGCCAACGATCCGCATCGCGAACATTCGGTGCCGTCGCTGCGCTACATCGTCGGCCTCAACGCGCCCGGCATCTCCGTGATCGGCGCCGGCGAGCCGGCGCTGCCGGGCATCTCGATCGGCCATAACGACACCATCGCGTTCGGGCTGACCATCTTCAACGTCGACCAGGAAGACCTCTACGTCTACGAGCTCAACCCCGACAACCCGAACCAGTATCGTTACGGCACGGGCTGGGAGGACATGCGCATCGTGCACGAGACGGAGCAGGTCAAGGGCGAAGCCGACCGCGACCTGGAGCTGAAGTTCACCCGCCACGGTCCGGTGATCTTCGTCGACGCCGACAAGAAGCATGCGTTTGCCGTGCGCTCGATCTGGTTCGAGCCGGGCACCTCGGCCTATTTCGGCTCCTCCGACTACATGACCGCGAAGTCGTGGAACGGTTTTCTCGGCGCGATGCGGCGCTGGGGCGCGCCGTCGGAGAACCAGGTCTATGCCGACACGTCGGGCAATATCGGCTGGGTCGCCGCCGGCAAGACGCCGCGCCGCACCAGTTTCGACGGGCTGATGCCGGTGCCGGGCGACGGCCGCTACGAATGGCAGGGCTTTCTGTCGCTCGACGAGCTGCCGAAGCTCTACCAGCCGAAGCAGGGCTTCATCGCCACCGCCAATCAGATGAATCTGCCGGCGGATTATCCGGTCAATGAGCGCCGGGTCGGCTTTGAATGGTCCGACAGCGCGCGCTGGCAGCGCATCACCGAGGTGCTGGAGAAGAACGGCAAGGTGACGCTGGCGGACGCGATGGCGTTGCAGAACGACGACACCGGCATGCTCGCGCGCCGCCTTCTCGCGCTGCTGAAGCCGCTCACGTCGGACGATGCCAACGTCAAGAAGGGCCTCGAGCTGCTCAAAGCGTGGGATGCCCGCGACACTGAGGACAGCGCTGCGGCTGCGGTCTACGAGGTCTGGATCGCCAACCATCTCGGCCCGGTGCTGCTCAAGACCACGGCGCCGAAGGCGGCTCAGCTGATCGCGCCGGAGGCGTCGAGCATTTCTGCCATCGTCGGCTATCTCGAAAAGCCCGATGCCGCGCTCGGCAGCGATCCCGCCGGCGAGCGCGACCGCGTGCTGCGCGACAGCCTCGGCGCGGCCGTCGCCGATGTCATCGACAAGCTCGGGGGCGATGCGTCGATGTGGCGCTGGGGTCGCCTGCATGTCGCGCAGTTCAATCACGCGTTGATGCCGCTCGCCGACAAGGCGACCGCAGCGCAGATGCAGGTCGGTCCGCTCGCCTTCGGCGGCGCCGCCAACGTGCCGCGCGCCGCCACCTATCGCCACTCCGACTATCATCTGCTCTCCGGCGCCTCGTTCCGCATGGTGCTCGATGTCGGCAATTGGGATGCGAGCCGCACCATCAACACCCCAGGCCAATCCGGCGATCCCTTCAGCGGCCACTACCGCGACCTCGCGCCGCTCTGGGCCACCGGCCAGTATGTGCCGCTGCTCTACAGCCGAGGCGCGGTGGAAGCGGCGACGGCAGAGGCGATCACGCTGACGCCGAGGTGAGAGGCGAGTATGTCTCGCTGGCCGCTCCACAAACTCCGCCGTCGTCCCGGCGAAGGCCGGGGACCCATAACCACGAATCTCGGTTGGGTTGCACACGGCGGCCCCAGCGTGCCTCATCACTCACATTCGGGGGTAATGGGTCGCGGCCCGCGCCGGGACGACAGTGAATGTGTGGAAGCGTCTCCGCTCTACCCCGTCTGCTTCTCCTGCACCTCCAGCATCGCGCGCAATGTATCGTCGCTGAGCTTGCCGTGCGGCGAGGGCACGCGTCGCACGACGGTCTCGATCGGGCGCGCGTGCTGCGGAACGACTGGAGCGCTGTGCACCGGCGCCCCGTCATCGATGTCGGTGGCCGCATCAGCCGCGCCCGCACCATAGGCATAACCGACGCCGCGCCGGCGCCGCGTGGGCTTCGGCTTCGGTGGCGGCGGCGTAGTGATGATCGGCGGCAGCGCGTGATGGCGCGACACGGTGGTTGCTCCGGTGGCCTCTGCACATCGAGCGCCTGATTCGCCAAATCACCCACTGACAAATCGGTAACATTGTTACGCGGCGTTGCATTGCATCTGCCGCGACATGCGAATATCTCCGGCCGACACGCAGAAACAAAGGTCCTCAATGCTGCTGCCCGACGGTTACTCCGACATCCCTCCCGTCAAGATCGCCGCCGTCGTCACACATCTGGAAATGACCGCGCGCCCGCCGCGGCGCGACGATCCGCCCGGCGCGTGGCGCCTGCGCAAGGTCAAGCCGCCTGCGCTCGATTGGTATCGCGATCTCTACCGTCGCGTCGGCGAGCAGTGGCTGTGGTTCACCCGCACCGGGCTCGACGACGCCGATCTCGCCTCGCGGATCCACGGGCCCGGCATCGAGCTCTACGGGCTCGTGGTCGATGGCGAGGACGAAGGCCTGCTCGAGCTCGATTTCAGCGTGGCCGGCGAATGCCAGCTGCTCTATTTCGGCGTCACCGCGAAATTCATCGGCACCGGCGCCGCGCGCTTCCTGATGAACCGCGCGCAGGAGATCGCCTGGTCGCGCGACATCGGCCGCTTCTGGGTGCACACCTGCACCTTCGATCATCCCTCGGCGATCGCGTTCTACCAGCGCTCCGGCTTCCGCCCGTTCCTGCGGCAGATCGAGGTGGCGGATGATCCGAGGCTCGACGGCAAATTGCCGCGCGATGCGGCAGGGCACGTGCCGGTGATTGGATAGCTTGTCACGCAGACCGGCTCATGATCCGGTTGCAATGCGGCGCAAGCCATCTACGATGGTGCAAAGCGCAACCTTTGACCCGGCTTGGCCGCCACACCTTGAAAGCCCTGCTTTCGAGCGCAGTGGCCTGCCGCGGCATGACGGACGAGATGACAGATGTTCCTGATCGGCCAGTACGACTCGCCCTTTGTCCGCCGCACCGCGATCGCGCTGCGGCTTTATGGCTTGCCGTTCGAGCACAAGCCGTGGTCGACCTTCGGCGATGCCGAGAAGGTCGCGGCCTATAATCCGGTGCAGCGGGTGCCGACGCTGGTGCTCGATGACGGCGAGGCGCTGATCGAGAGCAGCGCGATCCTGGATTATCTCGACGAGCTGGTCGGGCCGGAGAAGGCGATGCTGGCGCGCTCGGGGCCCGAGCGGCGCAAGCATCTGCGCATCATGGCGCTGGCGACCGGGCTCGCCGACAAGGCGGTGAGTCTGGTTTACGAGCGCGTGCTGCGCAAGGAGCAGCTCAAGCTGTGGGTCGAGCGCTGCGAGGGGCAGATCTCGCGCGTGCTCACGGTGCTGGAGCAGGAACGCGCGGCGGTGCCGTCGCCTTATTGGTTGGGCGATCGGATCGGCCACGCCGACATCGCGGTGGCCTGCGCGCTGCGCTTCACCGGCGAAGCGCATCCACATCTGTTCGACACGCGCTATCCGGCGCTCACGGCCCACGCCGCGCGCTGCGAAGCGCTGCCGCCGTTCCAGGAGATCGTGCAGCCGCTGGCGCCGCCGAAGGGGTAGGGCGTATCGCGGAGCTCCCTGCTTTCGTCATTCCGGGGCTCGCCGAAGGCGAGAGCCCGGAATCCAATCATCCGCGGAGTCTGCGGCCTGATGGATTCCGGGCTCGTGCTTCGCACGCCCCGGAATGACGAGTGGAGAGAGGTGCGACAAAACAACCCGACGGGCAACTCAGCAAAACGCGTCAAGTGCCGGCGTTGAAAATATTTCGCTTTATCCGAAGCGCAATTCGGTGTATGAATAGCCCGTCTCGCCCGACACGAGGGGCGCTTCGCGGTCGTCACGAACGCGGGTCGAGATGCGGTGGACGCCGATTGTGCAGTCGACGAATGCGCATGAAGCGGACAGCGAAGTCGTGCAGGCCTGACGCCCTAGCGGTAGGTGTCTCTTCCGATTGCGCAGGGCGCGTTGTGAAGACGGTGACAACAAAGCCAAGTCTCGCCGGGGAGAGCACGTATAAGCCGTAAGCCATCGCGCAGGGAAAGCCGGATTGCTCCGGTTACACCTGTGGTCCTACCCCCGTGCTTTCTACCTATTGCACGGGGCCCATGGGTGCGATCGGCACCCGGCTTTCCCTGCGCCCTCACCAACGGAGAGGGCGGAAACGAAGAGCAAGACTCGGACAATTCATGTCGCGAGAACGCGAAACTGCGTCCTCACCCAAGCTGTCATCGCCCGGCTCGCCGCCTCCGCTAAAGCTTCGGCGCGCCACGGACTGCTTGCCTCGTCGAAGCCTTGGCGTAGACGGGACCGGGCGATCCAGTACGCCGCGGCTTCTCGGCTCAAGCATTACTGCCTCTGGAATACTGGATCACCCGCTTTCGCGGGTGACGACACCGACAGTGTGGCAAGTGAATCGAAACCCATTCTCGTCGTCGTCCTGGCGAAACCCATTACCCCGAATCCCAATTGTTGCACGACGCTGGGGCCGCGGTCCCGTTCATCACCGAATGCGGTGGTTATGGGTCCTGGCTTTCCGCCAGGCGACGGCGGTGCTTGTGCCGCACTCACGCGACCTCGCAACGCGCGCTGTGGGCTACCCATTGCCGGCCCGATCTTCTATGGTGCGCTGATCCGGTTCGCATGCGGCGAACTCGATAAATCCATGATATCAAAGGCTTAAGGCTTAGATCGAAGCCTTTGGAGGGCGATTTGACGCGGTATATTTCGACCAGGGGTGAGGCCCCGGTGCTTGGCTTCTGCGATGTGATGCTGACCGGGCTTGCCCGCGACGGCGGGCTTTACGTGCCCGAGACCTGGCCGCTTCTGTCGCACGAGACCATCGCCGGCTTGTTCGGCCGTCCCTATTGGGAGGTCGCGGTCGAGATCATCCGCCCGTTCGCCGCCGGCGAGATTTCCGACGCCGAGCTCGGCCGCATGGCCAACGAGGCCTATGCCACCTTCCGCCATCCCGCGGTGGTGCCGCTCGACCAGGCCGGGCCGAACCAGTTCCTGCTCGAGCTGTTCCACGGGCCCACGCTGGCGTTCAAGGACGTCGCGATGCAGCTGATCTCGCGGCTGATGGATCACGTGCTGGCCAAGCGCGCGCAGCGTACCACCATCGTGGTCGCGACCTCGGGCGACACCGGCGGCGCCGCGGTCGAGGCGTTTGCCAATCTCGACAATGTCGACCTCGTCGTGCTGTTCCCGAACGGCCGCATCTCCGAGGTGCAGCGTCGCATGATGACGACGACGGGTGCTGCCAACGTCCATGCGCTCGCGATCGAGGGCACGTTCGACGATTGCCAGGCGCTGGTGAAGGAGATGTTCAACAACCATCGCTTCCGCGACCAGGTGGCGCTGTCGGGCGTCAACTCGATCAACTGGGCGCGCATCGTGGCGCAGGTGGTTTACTACTTCACCTCGGCGGTCGCGCTCGGTGCGCCGCAGCGCACGGTCGACTTCACGGTGCCGACCGGCAATTTCGGCGACATCTTCGCCGGCTATGTGGCGAAGCGGATGGGGCTGCCGATCCGGTGCTTGCGCATCGCCGCCAACGTCAACGACATCCTGCCGCGCACGCTGAAGACGGGCAATTACGAGGTGCGCGAGGTACACGCCACGGCGTCGCCGTCGATGGACATCCAGGTGTCCTCGAATTTCGAGCGGCTGCTGTTCGAGGCGTCTGGTCGCGACGCCGACCAGGTCCGCCGCCTGATGGCCTCGCTGAAGCAGTCCGGCCGCTTCGTGCTGCCCGATGCGACGCTCGCCGCGGTGCGCCGCGATTTCGACGCCGGCCGCGCCGACGAGACCGAGACCGCGGCCGCGATCCGCGCCGCCTGGCGCGAGGCCGGCGATCTCGTCGATCCGCACACCGCGGTGGCACTCGCGGTCGCCGACCGCGACACCTCGGACTCCAAGATCCCGAACATCGTGCTGTCGACCGCGCATGCGGCCAAATTCCCCGACGCGGTCGAGGCGGCCTGCGGGGTGCGTCCGCAGCTGCCGGCCTGGCTCGGCGGCCTGATGAGCAAGTCCGAACACATCACGGTCATGAAGAATGATTCCGCCGAGGTCGAGCGCTTCGTGCTGTCGGTCAGCCGTGCTGCCAAGCAGGGAGTTGCCTGAATGAGCGTTGACATCACCAAGCTGCCGAGCGGCCTGACCGTCGTCACCGACACCATGCCGCATCTGGAGACCGCGGCGCTTGGGGTCTGGGCCGGCGTCGGCGGCCGCGACGAGAAGCCGAACGAGCACGGCATCTCGCATCTGCTCGAACACATGGCGTTCAAGGGCACCGCGCGGCGCTCCTCGCGCGAGATCGTCGAGGAGATCGAGGCGGTCGGCGGCGACCTCAATGCCGGCACCTCGACCGAGACCACGGCCTATTATGCGCGGGTGATGAAGGCCGACGTGCCGCTGGCGCTCGACGTGCTCTCCGACATCCTCGCCAATCCGTCCTTCGTGCCGGATGAGCTCGAGCGCGAGAAGAGCGTGATCGTGCAGGAGATCGGCGCGGCGCAGGATACGCCCGACGACGTCGTGTTCGAGCATCTCAACGAGCTCTGCTATCCGGACCAGCCGATGGGCCGCTCACTGCTCGGCACCGCCAAGACGCTGAAGGCGTTCGACCGCGACATGCTGCGCGGCTATCTGTCGACGCATTACCGCGCCCCCGACATGGTGGTCGCGGCCGCCGGCGCGGTCGATCACGAGCGCGTTGTCGAGGACGTCGTGCAGAAGTTTTCCAGCTTCGACGCCACGCCGGCGCCGAAGCCGCAGGTCGCGATGTTCGGCAAGGGCGGTTCGCGCGTGGTGCATCGCGATCTCGAGCAGGCGCATCTGACGCTGGCGCTCGAAGGCGTGCCGCAGACCGATCTGTCGCTGTTCTCGCTGCAGGTGTTCACCAACGCGCTCGGCGGCGGGATGTCGTCGCGGCTGTTCCAGGAGGTGCGCGAGAAGCGCGGGCTGTGCTACTCGATCTACACCTTCCACGCCCCCTACACCGACACCGGCTTCTTCGGCCTCTACACCGGCACCGATCCGGCCGACGCGCCGGAAATGATGGAAGTCATCGTCGACGTCATCAATGACGCGGTCGAAACCCTGACCGAGGCCGAGGTCGCCCGCGCCAAGGCGCAGATGAAGGCCGGGCTGTTGATGGCGCTGGAAAGCTGTTCATCCCGGGCCGAACAATTGGCGCGGCATGTGCTAGCCTATGGACGGCCGCAGACGGTGGAAGAGCTGGTGGCGAGGATCGATGCGGTCAGCGTCGAATCCAGCCGCAACGCCGCCCGCGCCCTGCTGGCGCGCAGCCGGCCCGCCGTTGTCGCCCTCGGCAGCGGAAGAGGTCTGGACACGGCGGTGGCTTTTGCGGAAGGATTGACGAAGTCGAAGGCAAAGACGCTGCTGCATTAGAAGTTACCTCTCCCCGCCTGCGGGGAGAGGTCGGATTGTTCTCGGCGATGCGAAGCATCGTCCGGTGCAATCCGGGTGAGGGGGTACAGGTCCCCGACAATCGGCTCGCTCGTGGAAGCAGCCCCTCACCCCGACCCTCTCCCCGCAAGGGCGGGGCGAGGGGGACGTGAGCGGGGGAGTGTTGGGCCATGGCCCTGTTTCGTTTGCCGTCCAGTGGACCCGCTGCATTGATGCCGCGCGGTCACGGGCTGTTGCTGCGCGCGCCGCAAATGTCGGACTTCCCGCAATGGGCGCAATTGCGCGAATTCAGCCGCGCCTATCTGACGCCATGGGAGCCGATCTGGCCGTCCGACGACCTGACCCGCGCCGGCTTCCGCCGCCGCTTGCGGCGTTACACCGAGGATATCGCCGCCGACCGCTCCTATCCGTTCATCATCTTCCGCGAATCGGACGGGGTGATGATCGGCGGCATCACGCTCGCCAATGTCCGCCGCGGCATCGTGCAGGCCGGCACGATCGGCTATTGGGTCGGCCTGCCGCACGCCCATCGCGGCTACATGACGACCGCGCTGCGGGTGCTGCTGCCCTCGCTGTTCGGCGAGCTCAATCTGCACCGCATCGAGGCGGCCTGCATCCCGTCCAACGCCTCGTCGATCCGGGTGCTGGAGAAGTGCGGCTTCACCCGCGAGGGCCTGGCGCGGCGCTATCTCTGCATCAACGGCATCTGGCAGGACCATCTGCTGTTCGGCCTGCTGCACGAGGATTTCCGCGGCTAATCATAAGCCCATTGGCTGAAGGCGGTGCCTTGTTGGACGCCTTGGGTTCGCCGCCATTGGCTTGCTATAACGCCCGCGAAACGGGGAACCCGGATTTGGAGAATGCAGGGATATCGCATGGGTGACAGGGTGATCAGGTTCGCGCTCGCGGCGGCGGTATCGATCGGGCTCGGGGTCTCCTTGCTGCCGTCGGCGGCGTCCGCGCAGTCGCTCAGCGACCGCTTCAAGAGCCTGTTCGGCGGCGGCTCGTCGGACCAGGACAAGCCGGCCGCGCCCGCCGCGCCGCAGCAGCTCAACGACGCCGATGCCGAGCTGACCTGTCCGCCGGTGCAGATCCGCTCCGGGGCCTCGACCTATTCGGTGGCCGCGAACGGCAAGGAGGCGGTCGGCAACGACGTCAAGTTCCTGGCCTCGATCACCCGCACGGCGCGGCAATGCAATCTGAACAGCGGCCAGATCACGGCCAAGATCGGCATCCAGGGGCGGATCATCGTCGGCCCCCAGGGCGCGCCGCCGTCGATCCAGGTGCCGCTCCGCGTCGCCGTGGTGCAGGGCGGCGTCGGCGAGAAGACCATCATGACCAAGGCCTACACCACAACGGTGCAGATGGACGACAGCGGCAGCGTGCCGTTCAGCCTGGTCGCCGAGGATGTGGTCTATCCCGCGCCGTCGCCGGCCGACAACGACAATTACATCTTCTATATCGGCTTCGACCCGCAGGCCCTGAAGCCGGAGCCGAAGCCTCGCGCCGCCCCGCACAAGAAGAAGTAGCGTCCTGGAACAAAGAAAAAAGGCCGGCGCGATCAGCTCGCGCCGGCCTTATTCGGAAGCAGTTGAGATCGCGTCAGTTCAGCTTGGAGCGGACTTCGGCGATGCCCTTGCCGACGAGGTCGTCGGCAACCGAGCCCTTGACCGACTGCGACAGGATGGTCGAGGCGGCGGTCACGGCGGCGTTGGCGGCGGCGGTGCGGACATCGGCCACGGCCTGGGCCTCGGCCTGGGCGATCTTGCTCTCGGCGGTCTTGGTCCGCCGGGCGACAAAATCTTCCATCTTGGTCTTGGCCTCGGCCGCGATCCGCTCGGCTTCGGCCTTGGCGCTGGAGATGATCTCCTGGGCCTCGCGCTCCGCGCTGGCGCGGCGCGCCTTGTACTCGCCGAGCAGCTTGGCGGCCTCGTCCTTCAGACGGCGGGCGTCCTCCAGTTCGGCCTTGATGCGCTCGGCACGGTGGTCGAGCGCCGTCAGCAGGGTGCGATGGACGCCGAGATAGCCGAACACGACCAGCAGAACGACGAAAGCGATCGCAACCCAGGTTTCCGGTTCGTAAAACATCCGTCTATCCCTTCAGCGACGCGTCGACGGCGCTGTTGACCGCGTTGGCGTCCGGCGTGACGCCGGCAAGTTGCTGGACGATGGCGCCGGCCGCATCCGCCGCGATGCCGCGGACGTTCGCCATGGCGTTGGTCCGGGTCGTTGCGATCTGCTTCTCGGCGTCGGCGAGCTTGGCCGCCAGCTTCTCTTCCAGCGCCTTGCGCTCGGCTTCCGAGGCCGCGTTCAGCTTCTCGCGGGTCTCGTTGCCGATCGCCTGCGCGTTGGAGCGCGCATTCGCCAGCTCGGTTTCATAGGCCTTCAGCGCCGCGTCGGACTCGTCCTTCAGCTTCTGCGCCTCGGCCAGATCGCCCTCGATCTTGTTCTGGCGTGCATCGATCGTCCCGCCGACGCGCGGCAGTGCGATACGCGACACGATCAGATAGAGCGCGACAAATGCAATCGCCAGCGACACCAGCTGCGAGGCGAAATTGGACGAATCGAACGGCGGAAAGGCTCCGCCGTGATGTCCGCCTTCGGCCTCGGTGTGGGCGCCGGCTGCCGGGCCTTTTGCCTCGCCATGACTCTCAGCCATGGTGTTCTCCTGTTGCTGTCATGCGCGCCGCCCTTGGTATGACCTTCGGGCGGCGCGACAGGTTACCGCTGAAGCGGAACCGGGGTGCCGCTCAGAGCGGAACGAACAGCAGGAGCAGCGCGATCAGCAGCGAGAAGATGCCGAGCGCTTCGGTCACGGCGAAGCCGAAGATCAGGTTGCCGAACTGGCCCTGAGCGGCCGAGGGGTTGCGCACCGCAGCGGCGAGGTAGTTGCCGAAGATGATGCCCACGCCGACGCCTGCACCGCCCATGCCGATGCACGCGATGCCCGCGCCGATAAGTTTTGCTGCTGCCGGTTCCATTTGTAGCTCCTTGAGAAAGATAGACGGATTGGTGGGTGGAGATTCCCCGGACCGCTTAGTGTCCCGGATGAATGGCGTCGTTGAGGTAGATGCAGGTCAGGATCGCGAACACGTAAGCCTGCAGGAACGCGACCAGCAGTTCGAGGGCGTACAGTGCGATCGTGAGCGCCAGCGGCAGCACGCCGCCGACCCAGCCGAGCGCGCCCAGCGAGAAGCCGAGCATCGCGACGAAGCCCGCGAACACCTTGAGCGCGATGTGGCCGGCCAGCATGTTGGCGAACAGACGAACGCTGTGCGAGACCGGCCGCAGGAAGAACGACAGGATCTCGATGAACATGACCAGCGGCAGGATGTAGATCGGAACGCCGTGGGGGACGAAGATGCTGAAGAATTTCAGGCCGTTCTTGTAGACGCCGTAGATCAGGACCGTGAAGAACACCAACAGCGCCAGCGCCGCGGTGACGATCAGGTGGCTCGCGATCGTGAAGGTGTAGGGGATCACGCCGACGAGGTTCGAGACGCACAGGAACATGAACAGCGAGAAGATCAGCGGGAAGAACTTCATGCCTTCCGCGCCGGCCGTGCTGCGAATCGTGGTGGCGACGAATTCGTAGGAGATTTCGGCGACCGACTGCAGCCGTCCCGGAACCAGGTCCCGGCCGCTCGCCAGCATCAGCAGCGCAATCAGGAGCACCGCGATGAACATGTAGAGCGACGAATTGGTGAAGGCGATCGTGTGATTGCCGATGTGGCCGAGCGTGAAGAGGGGCTCGATATTGAACTGATGGATCGGGTCGATTTTCATCCGCGCGGCTCTTGGTCCACCGGCCGTCCTGCCGGTTATCGAATTTCAAATGTCGTGACTTCCGCCAGCGCTCAGCGCTTGCCCGAGGCCACGCCCGCGGACCTCACCACGTTGACCACGCCGGCGACGAAGCCGAGCAGCGTTAACACGATGAATCCGAATGGCGATGTCGACAGCAAACGGTCGACCCCCCAGCCAAGCGCCGCTCCGACGGCAACGCCCGCGATCAGCTCCGAGGAAAGACGAAAACCGAGCGCCATCGCCGAAGCTCTGGCCGCACTGTCCCCGCTTTCATTATCGGATTGATCAGTCTTGCTCCTGCGGCTGTCGCGAATTTCTGACAACCGATGATCGAGACTTCCGAGCCTTGCGGAAAGCGCAGCTTCGTCAGGAGGCGATTGATCGCGACTTCCACCTGCGCCGTGGTTGGTGTTCTCAGCCATGCTGCGAACACTAACCGATGCCGCGGATGATGGAAATTGCGCCCGTCCCCGTCAAAAGCCGCGCGGACCATACTTACCGCGTCTAATCAAGTCAAGATTGCGTCGTAACCAGTTATTGCTTTGATTCTGCTGATCTTATTTGAAGATATTCAAGGTCAGAGTGACGCAGTGATCGCAGTGCAACAGCTGGCGTGGCATCGAGCGATATTGCCTGGCTTCCCGCGCTCTGCTGGGATCGGCGAAAGTCCCACCTCTCGTGCAGTCAAGGTTCCGCATGCCGCGCCAGATCGACTACTACTTCTCGCTGCAATCGCCCTGGGCCTATATCGGCCACCAGCCCTTTGTGCGGCTCGTAAGCACTTACGATCTCAAGGTAAATTACCGGCCCGTGCTGCTGGTCGATCTGTTCTCGGAGACCGGTGGACTGCCGCTCGCCAAGCGTCACCCGGTGCGGCAGCGCTACCGGATGATCGAGTTGCAGCGCTGGCGCGTCAAGCGCGGCCTCAATTTCCATCTCCAGCCGGCCAACTGGCCGTTCAACGGACGCCTCGCTGATGGCGTCGTGATCGCGCTGCTCGAAGCCGGGCTTGATCCTGAGCCGTTCTTGCAACGCGCCTATCCCGCGGTGTGGGAGCTTCAGCTCAACCTTGCCGATCCAGCGACGCTGGTGAGGCTCGCCGACGATGCGGGCCTACCGGGCAAGCAGCTGGTGGAGCGCTCGGGCTCCGATGCGATCAGCGCGGCCTATGAGCAGAATCGGCAGGATGCATTGGAAGCCGACGTGTTCGGTTCGCCAGGATATGTGCTGGACGGCGAGGTCTTCTGGGGCCAGGACCGGATCGAATTGCTCGAGGACGCGTTGAAGTCAGGCCGCAAGCCCTATAGCTCTGGGCAATAGGGGCGGGATCAGGTTGAGGCGGAGCAAGCCATGCCCATCGCGATGTCGCCGTCGAGATTGTCGATCGCAATTGCTGCGGTGCTGATCTCGAGCGCTGCGGTCTCCGCGCAAACCGCGCCCGATACCGAGAACGGCCGCTACGCGTTATCTCCGGCCGGCGACGGATTCCTGCGGCTCGATACGCGCACCGGCGCGGTGTCGACCTGCACCAATTCCAGCGCCGGCTGGGCCTGTTACATGGTGCCGGACGAGCGCGCCGCGCTGGATGCCGAGATCGGGCGCCTGCAAGCCGACAATGACAAATTGAAGGGCGAACTCGCCGCGCGCGCACCGTCGGCCAAGACCGACGAGGCATTGCCGAAATCGGATCAGCTGAAGAAGCCGGAGCCGAAAATCGCCGAGGGCGAGCGCAAGATCGAAATCCCGCTGCCGAGCGACCGCGACATGGATCGCATGATGTCGTTCCTGGAGCGGGCCTGGCGGCGGCTGATCGAGATGGCCAACCGTGTGCAGCGCGACGTCAACGGCGGCAAGATTTGAGGCGGCGCCATCGCTGTCATCCCGGCCTGGTGGGACCCATAACCACCGCTGGGAGTTGGGTGGCTAAGTTGGTAACTCCAAATCTTCCTAACTGAAATGCCGCGGCGTATGGCTCCTGGCCTTCGCCGGGACGACGTGCTGAGAAAGTACAGATGAACTCACCGAGAAAAATGGTCCGCTCGGCGCCGTCCTCCGTCGCCGCAACCAGCATCGTCTCGTCGCGCCTGACGGTCGAAACGCAGGGCAGCGGCTTCATCGACATCACGCGCGAGGTCGCAAAATTCCTGCGCGAGGTGCGCGCCGGCGAGGGGGCGGTGACGCTGTTCATCCGTCATACCTCGGCCTCGCTGACGATCCAGGAGAATGCCGATCCGACGGTGCTGGTCGACCTGATGACGGCGCTCGATCGCGCCGCGCCCGCGAACGGCGGCTGGCGTCACGACACCGAAGGCCCCGACGACATGCCGGCACATATCAAGACCATGCTGACGGCGACCTCGCTTCAGGTCCCGGTGCTCGACGGCGAGATGGCGCTCGGCACCTGGCAGGGCATCTACCTGATCGAGCATCGCGCCCGGCCGCACCGCCGCGAGATCGTGCTGCAATTCATCGGCGCCACGCGCTGACGCGTTCGCGTCGCCGCTTAAGACGACATCGGCCGCGGATCGCTCCGCGGCCGATGCATGTTGACCGAGATGTCGACGGTCAGGTCCTGGTGATGTCGACGTCCTTGGTTTCCGGAATGAACAGCGCGCCGACCACGACGGTGATTGCCGCGAAGATGATCGGATACCAGAGACCGGAGTAGATATCGCCGGTCGAGGCGGTGATCGCGAACGCGGTCGCCGGGAGCAGGCCGCCGAACCAGCCGTTGCCGATATGATAGGGCAGCGACATCGAGGTGTAGCGGATACGGGTCGGGAACAGCTCGACCAGCATGGCGGCGATCGGGCCGTAGACCATGGTGACGTAGAGCACCAGGATGAACAGCAGTCCGATGATCGCAGCCACTTGCGGACGGAACACGTCGAACGGGTTCGACATCTTCACGATGCCGGCGTCACCCGCCTTCGGATAGCCCGCCGCCTGCACCGCCGCGGTGATCGCGGGGTTCGACGTCTTGGCGTCCGTGTACGGCACCTCCTTATCGTTGACCATGACCTTCACCGGCGCGCCGGCCGGGCCAGGCACGGTGGAGTACTTCACCGACGACTGGGCAAGGAAGGCGCGGGCGGTGTCGCACGGCGCCGAGAAGACGCGGGTGCCGACCGGGTTGAACAGATCGCCGCAGCCGGCGGGATCCGCAACGACCTGCACCTTGACCGTCTCATAGGCCTTTTCCAGCGCCGGATTGGCGTTGGTCGTGATCATCTTGAAGATCGGGAACAAGGTCAGTGCGCCGATCAGGCAGCCCGCCAGGATGATCGGCTTGCGGCCGATCTTGTCCGACAGCGCGCCGAACACCAGGAAGAAGCCGGTGCCAAGCAGCAGCGCCCAGGCGATCAGGAGGTTGGCGGTGTAACCGTCGACCTTCAGGATCGATTGCAAAAAGAACAGCGCGTAGAACTGTCCGGTGTACCAGATCACCGCTTGGCCCATGGTGAGGCCGAGCAGCGCGAGGATCACGATCTTGGCGTTGGCCCAGTTACCGAAGGCTTCGGTGAGCGGAGCCTTGGAGGTCTTGCCCTCCTCCTTCATGCGCTGGAACACCGGCGATTCGTTCAGCCGCAAACGGATCCAGACCGAGATGCCGAGCAGTAGCACCGACACCAGGAACGGGATGCGCCAGCCCCACTCGGCGAAATCCTTCTCGCCGGTGAAGGTGCGGGTAAACAGGATCACCAGCAGCGACAGGAACAGGCCGAGGGTTGCCGTGGTCTGGATGAACGAGGTGTAGTAGCCCCGCTTGCCCTGCGGCGCATGCTCGGCGACATAGGTCGCGGCACCGCCATATTCGCCGCCGAGCGCGAGACCCTGCAATAGGCGGAGCGAGATCAGGATGATCGGCGCCGCGATGCCGATGGTCTTGGCGTTGGGCAGCAGGCCGACGATGAAGGTCGACAGGCCCATGATCAGGATCGTGACGAGGAAGGTGTATTTGCGGCCGACGATGTCGCCGACCCGGCCGAACACGATCGCGCCGAACGGGCGCACCAGGAAGCCCGCGGCGAACGCCAGCAGCGCGAAGATATCGCGGGTTGCCGGCGGATAGTCGGAGAAGAACTGCGCGCCGATGATGCCAGCCAGCGAACCGTAGAGATAGAAGTCGTACCACTCGAACACGGTGCCGAGCGACGACGCCAGGATGACGAAACGCTCATCCTTGGTCATGCCGGCGGGCCGCGCCGAAGTTGCAGTCATTGTGGACATCTGGATAGCTCCCCCCGAATTATTGCTGCCATGCGAGCCCCCGCTTGGCTGACCAGGCCCGAATGAGCCTGACGCTTCCTTTCAAAGTAACATCGCAGCGAAACCCGCCCCAATAAGACTTTTGGCTTTTGCACGCTCGAACTTATCTTCAAGGGGAGAACTGAGTGGAACGCACCCACGCGCATCTGTTGCAGCGCACAAGTTCGGCGGGTTAACTGCGTTGGCATCTGGTATTATCAAGCACTTGCGTGATACTGGCGCGCGGGTCACAACCAAACGGCGCGGATCTGCCGAGATCCGCTAGTGGGACTGAGATGACTGCTGCTGCCAATACTCATCTTGTCATCGCCGACGACCATCCGCTGTTCCGCGATGCGTTGCGTCAGGCAGTGGGAAGCGTCGTGAGTTCGGCCACTATCAGCGAGGCCGGATCGTTCGAGGATCTGACTGCGCTGCTGGAACGGGACTCCGAGGTCGATCTGATCCTGCTCGATCTCTCGATGCCCGGGATCAGCGGCTTTTCCGGTCTGATCTATCTGCGGGCGCAATATCCGGCGATCCCGGTGGTCATCGTCTCCGCCAGCGACGATGCCGGAACCATCCGCCGCTCGCTTGATTTCGGCGCCTCCGGCTTCATCCCCAAGCGGTTCGGTGTCGAGACGCTGCGCGATGCCATCATGAAGGTGATGGAGGGCGACGTCTGGGTTCCACCCGACACCGACCTCTCGGCGGCCGGCGATCCCGACATGACGCGGCTGCGCGATCGCCTGGTGACGCTGACCCCGCAGCAGGTGCGGGTCCTGATGATGCTGTCGGAGGGGCTGCTCAACAAGCAGATCGCCTATGAGCTCGGCGTCTCCGAGGCGACCATCAAGGCCCACGTTTCGGCCATCCTGCAGAAGCTCGGCGTCGAAAGCCGGACGCAAGCCGTGATCGCCGCCGCCAAGATCGCCGGCGGCCAGTGGCGCCAGGGCACGCCGTCGAGCTAGCGTTCCGCCGGGCCTAACTCCGTCACCTGAGGAGCGCGCTCTTGCGCGCGTCTCGAAGGGTCGACGGCCACCAGCCGGGCCGATTCATCCTTCGAGGCTCGCTCTGCTCGCACGTCAGGATGACGGAATGCGTGGTTTGACTTGGATCGCGCACCTTCGCCGCTATTCCGCCGCCACCATCTGCTGCGTCCGCCACTGTCCGAGCAGGGCGCGCAGCGAGGCCGGCTTCACCGGCTTGTTCAGCACCGCGATGTTTTCCTCGCGCGCTGCGGCGCGCACGGCCGGGCTGCGGTCGGCGGTGATCAGGATCGCCGGGATGCCGTCGCCGAAGCGGCGGCGGATCTCGCGGATCGCGGCGACGCCGTTGCCGCGGTCGAGGTGATAGTCGACCAGCACGCCGGTGACGCGGCTGCCGGCGGCCTCGATCGCGCTGATCGCGCCGTCGGCATCGAGCACCGCGATCACCTCGGCATCCCACGCCGTCAGCAGCGTCTTCATGCCGTCGAGAATGGCGGGGTCGTTTTCGATGCAGACGATCAGCGAGCCGCTCATCGGCGTCTTCGCCAGCGGGGTGGCGCTGGTGACGGCTGCGGTGTGGTTGACTGCGGTCGCGGCCGGCACGGTGACCGAGAACGCCGAGCCGCCGCTGACATTGGCCGAGATCGCGATGCGGTGGTTGAGCACGCGCGCCAGCCGCTCGACGATCGACAATCCAAGGCCGAGGCCGCGGGCGATCCGGGCACCCTGCTCAAGGCGGTGGAACTCCTTGAAGATCTCGCCGCGCTTCTGCACGGGGATGCCGACACCGGTATCGTAGATGCTGATCTGCAGCGTGTCGCCGCGGCGGCGGCAGCCGATCAGCACGCGGCCGCGCGGGGTATATTTGATCGCGTTGGAGATGAAGTTCTGCAACAGCCGGCGCAGCAGCGAGCGGTCGGATTCGACCGGCAGCGAGCAGGCGACGAAGCGCAGGTCGAGGCCCTTGTCGCGGGCGATCGGCATGAACTCGATCTCCAGCGAGCGCATCAGGTCCGCCATCCGGAAGCTCGTGATCGCCGGCGTCATGGCACCGGCATCGAGCCTGGAGATGTCGAGCAGCGCGCCCAGGATGTCCTCGATCGCCTCGAGCGAGTCGTCGATGTTCTCGACCAGCCGCGAATCCTCGCCGCCGTTCTGGCGCTCGACCAGGCTCGTGACATAGAGCCGCGCCGCGTTCAGCGGCTGCAGGATGTCGTGGCTGGCCGCCGCCAGGAACCGCGTCTTGGAGGCGTTGGCATCTTCCGCGATGCCCTTGGCGAGCGCGAGCTCCGAGTTCAGCCGCGTCAGCTCCTCGGTGCGGTCGCGCACCCGCTTTTCCAGCGTCGCGTTGGCGCGCTCCAGCGCCTCCGCGGCCTCGAAGCTCGGCGTGACGTCGGAGAAGGTGATGACGAGGCCGCCGCCCGGCATCCGGTTGGCGCGCACCTCGATCACCAGATGGCGGTCGGTGAAGCGCTCCAGATAGGGCTCGCCCTCGGTGGTGTAGGCACGCAGCCGCAGTTGCAGCAGGCTTTCGCCGTCGCCGGCCGCCGGCGGGCTGATCGCGCCCATATATTCGAGGATCTCGGGCAAGGGGATGCCGAGCTGCACAAGATGCGACGGCAGCGCCAGCAGTTCGGAGAACTGGCGGTTGGAACAGATCAGCTGCAGATCGGCGTCGAACACCGCGATGCCCTGGCGCACATGGTTGAGCGCGGTCTGCAGGATCTCGCGGTTGAAATGCAGCGCGGCGTGGGAATCGTCGAGCAGCTTCAGCGCGGCCTTGGCCGATACCGTCCGCCGTTGCAGCAACAGCGACATCACGAGACGCGAGGAGGCGGCGCCGATCGAGGAGGCGATCAGTCGCTCGGCGTGCTGCAGCAGCTCGAAATCGGCCGGTGCTGCGGTCTGCAGCACGATGTTACGGTCGGCGGCGAACGCGGCGAACGCCTCGCGGGTGCGGTCGGGGCCGAGATATTGCGTCACCGTGCTCTGGATGTCCTGCACCGTCACCGTGGTGCGCCAGCGCCGGAAGCTCGGCGCGATCGGGGCCAGCGCGTTGGGCACGAACACGTCGGCCTGCAACAGCTCGATCGCGGACGGCGCGCGGGCCAGCGAGAACAGCACATAGGTGAGGACGTTGAGCGCAAGGCTCCACAGCACGCCGTGCAGCAGCGGCGGCAGGTCGGCACCGAACAGCGCCTGCGGCCGCAGCGCCTCGATTCCGAACGGCCCGTGTTGCAGCAGCATCAGGCCGGCGGTGGAGTTTTCCAGGAAGCTCGGGATGAACAGCGTGTAGAGCCACGTCGCAAAGCCGACCAGCATGCCCGCCATGGCGCCGCGTGCGGTGGCCCTGCGCCAGAACAGGCCGCCGAAGAAGGCCGGCGCGAGCTGGGTGATCGCGGCAAACGACAGCAGGCCGATCGCGACCAGCTGGGTATTGCCGAGCGCGCGGTAATAGAAATACGCCAGCACCATGATGGCGAAGATCGAGAAGCGGCGCGCCTTCAGCAGGAAATCGGCAAAATCCTTCTGGCCGGCGCGGGCGTCGTCGCTGCGCGGCAGCACCAGCGGCAGCACGATGTCGTTGGAGACCATGATCGACAGCGCGACGCATTCGACGATCACCATCGCGGTCGCCGCCGACAGGCCGCCCACGAACACCGCAAGGCTGAGCAGTTGCGAATTGCCCTCGATCGGCAGCGCCAGCACGAACATGTCGGCGTCGACAGCGCCGAACGGGAAGATCACGAGGCCCGCGATCGCGATCGGAATCACGAAGATATTGATCACGACGAGGTAGAGCGGGAACAGCCAGCGCGCGCGGGTGACCTCGGCGGGCGTCGAGTTTTCCACCACGCTGACATGGAACTGGCGCGGCAGCAGCATGATCGCGCAGAACGACAGCAGCGTCATGATCAGGAAATTGCCGATCGACGGCACATATTCGATCGCGCGCACCGCCTCCGGCGTTTTCAGGGCGCGCTCATAGAGCTCGACCGGGGAGAACATCCAGAAGGTGACGAAGGCGCCGGCGGCGATGAAGGCGACCAGCTTGACGATGGATTCGGCGGCGATCGCCAGGATCAGGCCGTGCTGGTGCTCGGTGGCGTCGGTGTGGCGGGTGCCGAACAGCACCGCGAACACCGCCATCGCCAGCGTCACCATCAGCGCGATGTCGCCGATCACAGGGATTTTCGAGAACGCCTGGTCCTCGCTCAGGATGGTCTCCAGCGACGAAGCCATCGCCTTCAGCTGCAGCGCGATGTAGGGCACCGAGCCGATGATCGCGATCAGCGCCACGGTGGCCGCGACCGCCTGGCTCTTGCCGTAGCGCGCGGCGATGAAGTCGGCGATCGAGGTGATGTTCTGCGACTTGGCGAGGGCGATCACGCGGCGCAGCAGCGGGGTGCACAGCCCGACCATCACGATCGGGCCGACATAGATCGCCAGGAAGTCGATGCTGGTGCGGGTGGCGAAGCCGACCGAGCCGAAGAAGGTCCAGGAGGTGCAGTAGATCGCCAGCGACAGCGGATAGATCCAGTGGCTGGCGCGGCCGCGCGCGTCCGGCGGCGTCCGGTCGCCGCGGCTGGCAATGAAGAACAACAATCCGATGTAGGCGAACGCCGTGGCGATCACGCCCCAATCGTGCAGCATCGCTGCTCATCTCCTGTTCCCGGCCTCCAGGGCATGATCCGGAAAAGTGTGAAGCGGTTTTCCGAAAAGATCATGCTCAAACAAAGCGGCCCGGGATCAGGATTATAACGCAAAGGGCCGGCCGCGCGATGCACGGCCGGCCCGAATTCGGGGGCGGAAAACCGATAAGGTTACTCGGCGGCCAGCGGCTTCTGGTGCAGCGGCAGGCCGAGCCGGTCCCAGACCTGGAGCAGGGCTTCCGCCAGCGCGTCGATCAGGCCGTCGTCATGGTAGGGCGAGGGCGTGATGCGCAGCCGCTCGCTGCCCTTGGCGACGGTCGGATAATTGATCGGCTGGATGTAGATGCCGTGGTCCTCGAGCAGCAGGTCGGAGGCGCGCTTGCACTTCTCGGGATCGCCGACGAACAGCGGCACGATATGGGTGTCGCTCGACATCACGGGCAGCCCGGCCGCGGTCAGGATCGCCTTGGTGCGGGCGGCGCGGTCCTGGTGGCGCTCGCGCTCCCAGCTCGAGGTCTTGAGGTGGCGGATCGCAGCGGTCGCGGCCGAGCAGATCGCCGGCGGCAGCGCGGTCGTGAAGATGAAGCCCGGCGCATAGGAGCGCACGGCATCGATCACCGCGGCCTTGCCCGCGATGTAGCCGCCGAGGCAGCCGAACGCCTTGGCCAGCGTGCCTTCGAGGATATCGATCCGGTGCATCACGCCGTCGCGCTCGGCGATGCCGCCGCCGCGCGGGCCGTACATGCCGACCGCATGCACCTCGTCGACATAGGTCATGGCGCCGTATTTTTCGGCCAGATCGCAGATCTTGCCGAGCGGCGCGACGTCGCCGTCCATCGAATAGAGGCTCTCGCAGACGATCAGCTTCGGCCGGTCGGGACCGGCGGCGATCAGGAGCTCTTCGAGATGTGCAATGTCGTTGTGGCGGAAGATCTGGCGGTCGCAGCCGGCCTGGCGCACGCCTTCGATCATCGAATTGTGGTTCAGCGCGTCCGACAGGATCAGGCAGTTCGGGATCAGCTTGGCGAGCGTCGAGATGCCGGTCTGGTTCGAGACATAGCCCGAGGTGAACAGCAGCGAGGCCTCCTTGCCGTGGAGGTCGGCGAGCTCGGCTTCGAGCTGCACCAGCGGATGATGGGTGCCCGCGATGTTGCGGGTGCCGCCGGCGCCGGTGCCGACCCGGGTCGCGGTCTCGACCATGGCGCCGACCACCTTGGGGTGCTGGCCCATGCCGAGATAGTCGTTGGAGCACCAGATCACGACGTTGCGGCTGCCGTTCGGCGAATGCCATGTCGCGTGCGGGAAGCGTCCCGCGATCCGTTCGAGGTCGGCGAACACCCGGTAGCGCCGCTCGTCATGCAGGCGGTTGAGGGCGGTGTTGAAAAACTGGCTGTAATCCATCGGCAAACCCAGAAAGCGGAACCTGACCGGAACGACTGCCTCTTCTTAGAGCTTTTCCAGCTCTAATGTCCATGCACTGGCCCACATCTCGACATGCGTCGCAGTTGGGCAAATTGCCCTAGCGGCCGTCCATCCCGCTTGATTCCGGACAAATAGCCCGGGGTATGATCGCCCGGCGGGCTCAGGTCGTCCTGAAGCGCAGCATGCCGTCGGCGTGCATCGCGGCCGTCAGGCGGCCCTCGACCAGCATGTAGTTGACATGGGCGACCAGCTCGCCGGCGGCGAAGCCCATCTGGTGCTCGTCCAGCACGTGCTTGTGGAACACCACAGGCACCAGTTCCTTGGAGGTCTGCGGCACCTCGCGGCAGGCCTCGGCGATCAGCCGGCAGCGCTCCTCATGGTGGTCGGCGAGCTGCTTGATCCGGGTCTTCAGCCCGTAGAACGGCACGCCATGGCCCGGCAGCACCATCACGTCATAGGGCAGCGTGGTGGTCAGGCTCGCCAGCGAAGCCAGATACTCGCCGAGCGAGTTCTGCTCGGGCTCGACCGCCCAGACGCTGACATTGGGCGAGATCTTGCTCAACACCTGGTCGGCGGACAGGAACAATTTGTCGGCCGCGCAATACAGCATCACCTGGTCGAGCGCGTGGCCGCCGCCGGTGATCACCTTGAAGCGCCGCGTGCCGATCACGACCTCGTCGCCATGGGTGAGGCGGTGATAGGACGGCGGCAGCACCGAGACGCGCTTCAGGTAATCCTGGCCGCGGCCGAGCAGCTTCTCGGTGAGGTCCTCGTCCATGCCGTGGCGGCGGAAGAACAGCCGCTGCGCGTTGCGCCGCTCCTCGGTGCCGCGGTTCTGGTGATAGACCGATTGCAGATATTCCACCTGCGACATGAACAGCGGGCAGTCGAACCGCTCGGTGATCCAGCCGGCGAGACCGACATGGTCGGGATGCGAATGCGTCACGATCAGCCGCTTGACCTTGACGTGCTGCAGCGGTCCCTCGAACAGCGTGGTCCAGGCCGCGATCGATTCCTCGTTGCCGAAACCGGCATCCACCATGGTCCAGCCGTCGCCGTCGGCGAGCAGGTAGATGTTCACATGGTTGAGGCGGAACGGCAGCTTCAGTCCGCGCCCACAGCACGCCGGGCGCCACCTCCACGACCTGGTCGTGGCCGGGATGGTTTTCCCAGGGGTATCGCAGTGCCTCCGCGGAGGAGGGAAGGCTGTCGGTCTTCGTATGCATGCTACCGGCTTAGCGGCACATGGCCCGCCGCGCCAGCCGAAAAATCAGATAGTCGTCCGGAGAATGGGCTCGAACGGCACCCGAATTCCGCAGCCCGGATTGGGCCGGTCGCTCCGCCGCACGCTTGCGACAGGGTCATTCGGCTGGATGCACGCTCCCCACGGGACGGCTGTGTCCGCTCACACCACCCGAAGATGTGCCTTCGTGCGTTGCCACGCGCTGCGGCTTGCGCCCGAACTTGCGGACCACGGTGTAAAACGCTGGGGTAAACAGCAGGCCGAACGCGGTCACGCCGAGCATTCCGGCGAACACCGCGGTGCCGAGCGACTGGCGCATCTCCGCGCCGGCGCCGGTTGCGACCACGAGCGGCGCGACGCCGAAGATGAAGGCGAGCGACGTCATCAGGATCGGCCGCAACCTTGTGCGTGCCGCCGTGACTGCAGCTTCAGCCGGGCTCGCACCGGTCTCCTCGGTCTGGCGCGCGAACTCCACGATCAGGATCGCGTTCTTGGCTGCCAGACCAACCAGCACGACAAAGCCGATCTGGGCCAGCACGTCGATCGGCATGCCGCGCCACAGCAGGCCCGTCACGGAGGCGAGCAGACACATCGGCACGATCATCACCACCGCAAGCGGCAGATTCCAGCTTTCATACTGGGCGGCGAGCACCAGGAACACGAACAAAGCGGCGGCGCCGAACACCAGCAGCGATGATGTTCCCGGCAGCTGCTGTTGAAAGGCAAGCTCGGTCCATTCGAAGCCGATGCCGGGCGGCAGAACCTCATGGGCCAACTCCTCCATCCGATGCAGCGCGCTGCCGGTCGCCACGCCCGGCGCCGCGACGCCCATCACCTCGGCCGCCGGGAACAGGTCATAGCGCGGCACGCGATAAGCCATGTTCTCGGATTTCATCCGCGCCACGGTGCCGATCGGCACCATCTCGCCCGAAGAGTTGCGGGCCTTCAGCCGCGCGACGTCCTGCGGGTCCTGCCGGAACGAGCCATCGGCCTGCGCGATCACCTGGTAGGTTCGGCCCAGATAGTTGAAGTCGTTGACATATTGCGAGCCGAGATAGACCTGCAGGGTGCTGAATACATCGGTCGGCGTCAGACCGACCTTCTCGGCGCGCTCGCGGTCGATATCGGCATAGACCGACGGCGCGCGGGTGCCGAACAGGGTGAAGACCCCAGCGAAGCTCGGATCCTTGTTGGCGGCGGCGACCAGCGTCTGCGCCGCCTTGGCGAGTGCCTCCGAGCCGAGCCCGGCACGATCCTGCAGCATCATCTTGAAGCCGCCGGCATTGCCGATGCCCTGCACCGGCGGCGGCGGGATCGTCAGCACGTAGGCCTCCTGGATCACCGACAGCCGCTTGCGCAAATCGGCGAGCACGCTGGCCGCGGTCACGCCGTCGACCTCATGGTTGTAAAGCGACGGCAGGCCCGAGAAGATCGTTCCGGCGTTGGAGGCGATCGTGAAGGTCGTGGCATCGAGACCCGCAAACGGCGCAACGTGCTCCACGCCCGGCGTCGACATGATGATCTCGATCGCTTTCTTCACGACCGCTTCGGTCCGGTCGAGCGTCGCGCCGGGCGGCAGCTGCAACACCGTGATCAGATAGCCCTGGTCCTGTTCGGGAATGAAGCCGGTCGGCGCCCGTGCGAACTGAAAGCCGGCAAGGCCGATCAGCGCCGCATAGATCACAAGCACGACCCCCGTGATCTGCACCAGCCGGCGCGTCAGGCGTCCATAGCTGGTCGAAAGCCATTCGAAGCCGACATTGAAGCGGGCAAACCCTGCCTGCAGCAGCCGGGCGATCCACGAGCCCCGCGCCTTGCGGCCGGGCTCATGCGCCTTGAACAGCACCGCGCAGAGCGCCGGGCTCAAGGTCAGCGACACGAAGCAGGATATCAGCGTGGACGCCGCGATCGTCACGGCGAACTGGCGGAAGAACTGACCTGTGATCCCCGACAGGAACGCTGACGGAACGAACACGGCACACAGCGTCAGGGCGATCGAGATCAAGGCGCCCCCGACTTCCGTCATGGTGACGTGAGCGGCCTCGACCGGGGTCATGCCACGCTCGAGATTGCGCTCGACATTTTCCACCACCACGATGGCGTCGTCGACCACGATGCCTACCGCGAGCACAAGTCCGAACAGCGAAAGATTGTTCAGCGAGATGCCGAGCAGATACAGAAAGCTGAACGTTCCCACCAGAGAGACCGGGATCGCGATCACCGGAATGATCGCGGCGCGCCAGCTTTGCAGGAACAGGAACACCACGCCGACCACGAGCAGGATCGCAACGAAGATCGTCTTGATCACCTCGTCGACGGATTTGCCGACGAAGATGGTCGGGTCATAGATGATCTTGTATTCGACGCCCGGCGGGAATTCCTTGCCGAGCTTCTGCATCGCCTCGAGCACTTCCTTGTCGACGGCCAGCGAATTGGCGCCTGGCTGGGCGAAGATCAGGAGCGGCAAGCCGGGTTGCCGGTCCATGAAGGCGGTCGAGCCGTAGTCGGAGGCGCCGATCTCGACCCGCCCGACGTCGCGCAACCGCGTCACGCGACCCTCGCTATCCGACTTCAGCACGATGGAGGCGAACTGCTCCGGCGTCGAGAGACGTCCGAGCGTCTGCACGTTGAGCTGATAGGCCTGCTTCGAGGCGACCGGTGGCTGATTCAGGATTCCGGCCGAGACCTGGATGTTCTGGGCGCGCAGCGCGGCCAGCACCTCGCTTGCGTTCAGATTGTGGGCCGCGACCTTGTCCGGATCGAGCCAGATGCGCATGGCGTACTCGCGGCCGCCCTGCATCGTCACGTCGCCGACGCCCGGCAACCGCGCCAGCGCATCCTTCACATGCAATGTCGCGTAGTTCGAGATGTAGAGCAGGTCGCGTGAAGAATCCGGCGAATAGAGGTGCACGGCCAGCAGGATGTTCGGGGTCGCCTTCCTGACCTGCACGCCGAGCCGCTGCACGTCCTCCGGAAGCCGCGGCAGGGCATCCTGCACGCGGTTCTGCGTCAGCATCTGCGCGACGTTGAGATCGGTGCCGATCCGGAACGTGACCGTTATAGTGAGCTTGCCGTCACCGGTCGCCTGACTGTTCATATAGAGCATGTTCTCGACGCCGTTGATCTCCTGCTCGAGCGGCGTCGCAACGGTGCGCGAGACCACCTCGGCGGAGGCGCCGGGATAGCTTGTGGTGATCTGAACGGTGGGCGGCACGATCTCGGGGTACTGCGCGATCGGCAGGATCGCGAGCGCGCCGAGACCGATCAGCGTCACGAACACGCTGAGGACCGTGGCGAAGATCGGCCGGTCAATGAAGCTGTGGCTCATTTGAAGCTCCGGAAGTCAGGAAAGCGACGCCTGGATTCGCTGTCGGTGTTTGACCTAGCCGCGGTCGTCGGCGCTCGCGTCGTAGTGAATGGTGCCGTCCTGCGGCGCGACCTTTGAGCCGGGAATGGCGCGTACCAGGCCATCGATGACGACGCGGTCGCCGGGCTCTAGGCCCGACCGGATAACCCGCAACCCGCCGCGCAGATCGCCCGTCGTCACGATCTTCGGCTTGACCGCGGAGTCCGGACCAATGGTCATCACCAGATGTTGCGATTGGTCGAGCGTAACCGAGGCATCGGGAAGCAAGAAGGCCGGCGCCGGCGGCGCGATCTCGACCCGCAACCGCGCAAACGCACCGGGCGCCAGGAGGAGATCGGGGTTCGGCACCGTCGCGCGCGCCCGGATCGTGCCGCTGGAGCGATCGAGCGCGTTATCGATGAAATCGAGCGTTCCCTCGCGCTTGAAATCATTCTCGTCGGAAAGCCGGATCACGACCTTGTTGGCGAGCGGCCCCTGAATACGGGGCCGCGCGCGCGAGAATGTCAGGAAATCGGATTCGCTCATGTCGAAATCGACATAGAGCGGGTCGAGCGAGACCAGCGTCGCCAGCAATGTCGTCGGGCTGGTCGCGGCGCGGCTGCCCGCGATCAGGCTGCCGATCGAAACCTGCCGCGCGCCGATGCGTCCCGTAAAGGGCGCTCGCACGCGGCTGTAGTCGAGATCAAGCTCGGCGTCGCGCACGCGCGCCTTGGCATCTTCGACCGCGGCTTGCGATGCATCCTGGTCGTTGGTGCGCTGATCAACGGTTTCCTGCGTCGCGAAGTCACTTCGCTTGAGTGACGTCGCGCGCGTCAGCTGATTGTTGGCGAGCTCGACGCGGGCTTTTGCTGTCTGCAGCGCGGCCTGCGCTTGAGCGAGCTTGATTTCGTAGGGGCGCGGATCGATGACAAACAGAAGATCGCCCTTGTGAACGATCTGGCCGTCCTTGAAGTGAATCTCGGTCAGAGTGCCGCCGACCTGGGCACGCAGCTCGACGCGGTCGACCGCGGAGAACTGGCCGAGGAAGTCAATCCTGTTGCTGACCTCGCGCTGCAGCGGCTGGCTGACTGTCACCGGAGGCGCCGGCGGTGCGACCGCTGCCGCCTTGTTGCCCCCATGGGGCGCGAAGCCGAAATAAACCGATCCGACGGCGAGTGCGATTGCCGCGACGATGACGCCGGTTCGCCAGCTGCGTCTGCGCGGTTGCCCTCCCGATCGATCGAGCGGCTCGCGTGCTACCTTCGTGTTGTCGGTGATCTGGTCCATGAGACGTCCGTCATTCTTTGCCTGGCCGCCCGAAGCCTGGCCGGGCGAGGCGCCGCCAACGGCAGGCTGAGCGTTGCGGCGCATCGGGTCGGTGTTGCCTGGTCACTGTCGTTGCCGGAGTGGAAAAATACCGCGCGGGGTTGATATCTGGAGCAAGCCCTCCAATATCTTCGGGGCGATATAACTTCGGGGAGGCGCCGTTCAAGGAATTTTGGAGCGATGACACCAAAAATAATCCAAGGGAAGAAAGCCAGGGACGACACCAGGGACGACACGGTCCGTAACCGCAAGGTGCGCAACCCAAAGCGCGGCCGAGGACGGCCTTTGGTCTTCGATCGCGCCGCCGCGCTGCAGGCTGCGATGAAGCTGTTCTGGGAACGCGGCTATGAAGGCACGTCGTTCGACGAGCTGATTGATGCGATGGGGATCAGCGCCTCGAGCTTCTACAATTCATTCGACAGTAAGGAAGCGCTGTATTGCGAAGCGACCAGCAGCTATCTCGACTGGGCGGGCAAATGGTTTCTCGCCATTCTCAATGATCCGTCGATCGACACCAGAACCGCATTCGCGCACTTGCTCGCGGCCACCGCAGACGAGTTCACGCGAGGCGATCACCCGCTTGGCTGCATGATCTCGCTGGCCGGGACGCATTGCTCGCCGGGAATGAAGAACATTCGTGAGATGATGGTCGAGCATCGCGCGTTCTCGGAAAGCGTGATGGCCGAGCGCATGCGCAGGGGCATTGCCAACGGCGATGTGCCGCCGGCGACCGATTGCGACATGCTGGCCGCCTATTACAGCGCGGTCGTTCGCGGCATGGCTGTCCAGGCGCGCGACGGAGCACCGCGCGAGAAGTTGGGCAAGATCGGCCGCTTGGCAATGCAGGCCTGGCCGCACGGCTAGGCGCCCGAGTGCAACCAGAAGACCGCGATCGGGCGCAATTGCACACCTGAGAGGATGTGAAGTTTTGTCCTCATCCATTGTTGTCGTCGCCCGGCTCGACCGGGCGACCCAGTACGCCGAGGCCTATCGGCTCAAGCACGGCCGCCTCTGGAATACTGGATCACCCGCATGCGCGGGTGATGACACTGAGCAAGCTGAGCAAGCCAATTCCGTCACCCCGAGACGCGCAATTGCGCACCTGAGAATCTCGAGGCCCCCGAACGGCGGCGGCGAGTTACGCCGCACGGATGTTCGACAGGAATCCGTCGATCTCCGAGCGCAGCACGTCGGCCTCGCGGCGCAGCGCGTCGGAGGCGTTGAGCACCTCGGCGGCAGCAGTGCCGGCCTCCGCCGAGGCGGTGGAGACGCCGACGATGTTGCTCGACACCTCGCTGGTGCCGCCCGCCGCATGCTGGATGTTGCGGGCGATCTCGCGGGTCGCGGCACCCTGTTCCTCGACCGCGGCGGCGATCGCGGTGGTGACGTCGTTGATCTCGCCGATCGTGCTCGAGATGTTGCGGATCGCGGAGACCGCCGTGGTCGTCACCTCCTGCATGCTGACGATCTGCTGGCGGATCTCCTCGGTCGCTTTCGCAGTCTGGCTCGCGAGGTTCTTGACCTCGGAGGCGACCACGGCAAAGCCGCGGCCGGCCTCGCCGGCACGCGCCGCCTCGATGGTGGCGTTGAGCGCCAGGAGGTTGGTCTGCGAGGCGATGGTCTGGATCAGGTCGACCACGACGCTGATCCGCGCGGCGTTGTCGGCGAGCCCCTGCATCGTGCTGTCGGTGGCGCTGGCTTCTTCCACCGCCTTGCGGGCGATCTCCGCCGAGGTGACGACCTGGCGGCCGATCTCCTGGATCGACGACGACAGTTCCTCGGTACCGGCCGATACGGTCTGGACGTTGACCGAGGTTTCCTCGGCGGCGGAGGCGACCGCGTTGACCAATGCGCTCGACTGGTCGGCGGTCGCCGACATGCTCTGCGCGGTCGACTGCATCGAGTTGGCGGCGGTCTGCAGGCTGCCGAGCGCGCTCTGCACGTTGGACTCGAACGCTGCGATCTGCGCCTCCATGCGCGAGGCGCGCTCGGCCTTGGCGGAGCGGTCCTTGTTCTGGTTGTCGGTGAGCTCGCGGCTCTCGATCATGCTCTCGCGGAACACCTGCAGCGCGTCGGCCATCACGGCGATCTCGTCGCGCTGCCGGCTCTGCGGGATCTCGGTGTCGAGGTCGCCGTCGGACAACAGCTGCATCGAGCGCTGCAAGCCGCGGATGCGGCGCAGGATGTTGCGCCCGACATAGAGCCAGACGAACAGGAATGAGCCGACCAGCGTCAGCGCGCCGAGGCCGATCATGACCGTGGTCGCGAGCGAGATCTGCTGCCGCGCCTGGAAGGTCGAGGCGTCGGTCTCCTTCTGCACGGCCTCGACCAGCTGCTGCACGCTGATGCCGAGCCCGACATTGAGCTTGCGGGTCTCTTCCAGGATGGTCTGGCCGTAATCGATCGAATCGAGCTCCTTCTGGCGGACCTTGAACACGCCGGTCTTGCCTTCGCCGAGCGCGAGCAGCTTCGCGGCGGTGTCGCGCACGGCGACGATCGCCGGATTGTTCGGCAGGTCCTCGAGGTTCGACTTGACGCGCTCGCGGCCGTTCTTGAACTCGGCCTCGATCGCATCGAGCGTCTCGCTGGATGTGGCCGACAGCGCCGCGGTCATGTCGGCGGCGATCAGATTGCTGACGGAGAGCACATTGCTGATCTGGCCGACGGTGCGGGCCGCTTCGGTGGCGTCGTCGGCGGAGACATCGGCCGAGGCGAGGATGGCGTTGAGCCGGGTCTGCGCGTCGAGCATCGCGGGCCCGGCGGCGGAGACGAAGGCGTTATGCGCCTTGCGCAGCGCATTGTACTGCTTGTCGCGCAGCGCCGCGATATCGAGCCGCTCATGCGCTGCCGAGATCAGGCTCTTGGTCGCCTCGTCGGTGTTCTTGACGTTCTCCTGCAGCGCGCTGACCACGGATTTGTCGGCGCCGAGCTCGATGATCTCGCCGAGCTTGGCATTGGTCTGCTGCGCGACCTCCTGCACCTTCTTGGTGCGTTCGGCCAAGGCATCCTCGCTCTGCACCGCGAGCAGGCCGGGACCCTGGGCGGCAAGCGAGGCGCTCTGCGCCGATAGTTGAAGGCTGGCGGCGAGCCGCGGAATGTCGCGGCCGGAGAGATCGCTCATGGTGCCGCCGAGCCGATGCAGCACGATGCCGGCGCCCGCGCTGATAACGAGCGCCATGCCTGCGATCACGGCGAAGGCCGCGAACAGGCTGCCCCTGACGCCCATCTGCGGCAGGCGGATGCGCTTGAGCTTTGGTTTGCCGAGCTTGAACGAAAACGCCATTGCCCCTGTACCCCCTGGCCAACTATCCCGGCCACTACTCTTGGATGTTTCCCCGGCGCGGGAGTATCGGTGCGGCGGGTTAACAAAATCGGGAAAATTGCGGCGAGCTGCGGGATTTTTCAGGGCCGCCGTGCACAGTCGCCGTTTCGGTTCGCTGTGCGAAATCGATGCACGCGATCGGACGCAGAAAAGGCCGGCGCGAGCCGGCCTCTCCACTCCTGGTTGTGACGGTCGGTCGTCTCAGTAGCGGCCGTAAGCGGGGCCGCCGAGATTGCCGAGATTGAAACGGTAGTTGAGGCCGGCCTTCACCGTGTGCTCGTCATTGTGGAAGCTGCCGTACTGCGCCAGCGCGCCCGGCGCGGTGAAGCGGCTGTCGCCGAAGTCGTAGTACTGATACTCGACCTTGGCCGACCAGTTCGGCGCGAACATGTATTCGGCGCCGCCGCCGATGGTCCAGCCGTTGCTGTGGTTGTCGGTCAGCGCGAAGCCGGCCGGCACGCCGCCCAGTGTCACCGACTCGTTGTTGTCGGAATAGGCGTAACCGCCCTTCACATAGATCAGGCCCGGACCCCAGGTGTAGCCGACGCGGCCGGTGATCGAGGCGATGCCGCGCTGGTTGTTGTTGTAGACGTAGCCACCCGGGAAGATGGCGTTGAGCTGATGGCCGCTGAGCCAGGAATACTGGCCTTCGAGGCCGATCACCCACATCGGCGACAGCTGCCAGTCGTAGCCGGCCTGCACGCCGCCCATGAAGCGGGCGTCGGAGTCGGACAGCGCGAGGCCGTTGAAATTGTTGTTGCCCGAGAACACGCCGCCGAGATGGCCGCCGAGATAGAAGCCGGTCCAGTTGTAGAGCGGCGCGGCGTACACGGGCGCGGGCGCCTTCTGGTAATAGCCGCGGTTGAAGTCGGCGGCGTGAGCGGTCGCGCCGAGGGCGGCCACGGTAGCAGCTGCGGCTGCGGTTGCGAGCAGGAACGTCTTCATGGGGCAGTCTCCGGACAAGTCATGAGGCGCAGCGTGAATGGCGCCATCCATGGTCGCTGGGTTAGCCCGCATTTGAATAAAATTTCTCACCGAACGACGGCTTGGCGCGTTAAGTCGCAGCCTTTGCGGCGAAACGTTTTGTTGTGCCTAACGAACGCTTAAGCCGGGATGACGGAAGGCTTAACGCGGCGTGCACGAGCGCGACTTCCGTTAACCAAGCCGATTCAATCAAAACTCATCCCGCCTTAGGCGAGCCGCTTGCGCACATCGTCGCGCATCTGCTCGCGGAACGCTGCGCGGCGCGCGGTGCGCTCCCCGACCGGAACGTCGTGGCGATCGAACACGTCGAACTCCTGCAGGATCGGATAGTGCTCGCTCGCCATCGCCAGCACGCGCAGCAGGCCGGCGACCTTCGGCGGCGGGCCGCTGACTTCCCATTTGCGCAGCTTCTCGGCGCCGCCGGCCGCGGGCAGCCCGCACAGTTTCGCCATGTCGGCGGCCGTCAGCTCACGGCCGAGCGCCTCGCCGAGATGTTTGCGCAATTTCCTTAATTCCGGGCCGGTCACGCTGAAGTCCGCATAAAGTGTGAAGTGAGTCACATGATGTGCTCGGAGCGCGGTCTATACGCCCTGCATGCATCTCAAGGAAACCATCATGCACGACATCATCGAAAGCCTCAGTCCCGAACACGGACAGATCGATTGGAAATGGGTCGGCAGTGTGTTCGCGTTCTACGTCGCGCTGATGATCGGTGGGGTCGGCGCGCTGCTCGCGCATTGATCCAGCGAACCGGACGAGGGCATTTGCTCGCCCCGGAGCGCCTTCACCTGCTGAAGGGCGAGCGTCAGTTTCATCTTCAATGAGCTGAGGCTTTGCCGCAGCCGCACATAGGCGACGCGGCTGAGCGGAAGGCTCAGGTCTCGCGCGAGCTCCTGGTATCTTTCGGCCAGATTTTGGTTGCCTTCAGCCAGGCTTTGATGGTTTCCGGCCAGCTTTTGGTAGTCTTCGGCCAGACTTTGGTAGTCTTCGACCAACCCCTGATAGTATTGGTTCAGGCGCTCATAGTGTCCGACCAATTCCAGATGGCCGTCGACCAGGTTGTCGTAGACCGGGACAACGTGCTCCTCGAGGTATTGGCCGCGGGCGACCCACTGAAGTCCTTTTGTGCTGATGGCTAGCTCCAGTGGGCCGAGCGTCTCAGGAAGCGTGCTGCGTGTGAGCCCGAGCCGTTGCGCTTCGTCGATGACGACCTGGTCAAATCGCTCGATCATCTGCTTGAACGTCCATGCAGGCGACAGGGCAACTTCGTAATACGCGCGATCGATTATCGATTGTGCCTTGGACGGATTTCGGATGATCGAGACCACTTCCGCCATGTTGCCGTGGTCGCGCCGGAGCGGTACGTAATGCTCCCACGGCCGTACCGCACCTGAATAGTCACCTTCATAGAGAATCATCAGGGTGCGAAGCGCGGCAGCTTCAAAAATGCGCGGAGAAACCACCCGGATGACGATCTTGCCGTCGTCGTCACCCAAAAATCTCTGTCTCACCACCTCGTGAGGGAGATCGGGATTTTCTGCGCAGAAGCGTTCGACGTCGACCTGGGTGTCCCCGGTGAAATCGATGAAGCTGACGCCGCTCTCCGTCCCGAGGACCGCCTTCGAGCTCGCGACAAAATCGACCCAGGAGCCGCCATAGATCCTGGACGTCTCGCTGGTGTCGATGTCGCAGACCAAGTTGTGCCGGGCTGCATCGGCGGCAAATCTGTCGGCAATTCGCCATTTTTCCTCGGCGAACGATCCGAGCCAGGCCGGCGCCTTGCGTGCGCGATACGAAACCTCGAGCGGGCGCGCCGCGTAGTCAGGCACGTCAATCGACAGCAAATGTTCGGGCACAAATCCCGTGAGCGTGTGCTCGAAGCGGACACCATCGAAATACGGGTCGCGGTAAATCTTTCGGGTCACGTCGGGATTCGTGACCGTGAAAATCACGCCGACCTGCAAATCGGCCAATGCAGCGTTTTGACGATCGATGAAGCGATATTCGTCCTGAATGAACGCGACCTTGACCCCCTTGAACCGTCTTATCTTGTCGCGGAAAGAGGCGGGAAGGTAGTTGTCCATCGAGATCACGATGGAATAGTGAAATACGATGCAGTCATAGGCATCGAGATCCGTTCCGATCGCCTCGAACGCCAGCGAATCCACAATCGTAAAATTGTGCCGACCATACTGGCGAAACGCACGAATATGGTCCGATACCGTATTGGTTTTCAGGGCTGCGGCGGCGCACAGCAGCAAAATGTTGTAGCGGGGGGAATGCACTCGGGGATTCTCGACCTGACTATCGGACTACATGACGCGAATATTTTGATTCTCTCAACTTACTTGCGACATTTGGTCATCAAATTTTCAAACTTTGCGCGCCACGCGCCCGGGGGCAAGTCCTGGCCCCAATCGCGGAGTTGCAACAAGAGTGGACCACGCCGGCAGCTCCCAGCCAGCATCGCGTGGCCGGGCCCAATTTCTTCAGTGGGTGACTGATGTGTCAGTGGAACGGGATGGTGCTGCCAGACAGGATTGAACTGTCGACCTCTCCATTACCAATGGAGTGCTCTACCACTGAGCTACGGCAGCATGCCCGGGAAAATTGAATCGGCCCCGAGGGCCCGTCCAAGCGGGCGGTTCTTGCCACAGGCCTCCCTTTCGCGCAAGCGAAACAGCGCCCTCACTGCCGGTGAAATGGGCAGAAATTGGCGTTCCGTCGAGTGATTCCGCCCAATCCGGTCGATTTGGGCTCGATTGGGTTCCCGATTCTACCGAAAGCTCCTGATCCGCCAAGCCGCCGAATCATGCCACCGGGTGCGCAACTGGCCGACCGGGCAGGGTGCGCGGGCATCCGCCATTGGCTATGGTCGTCTCGCGCAACGCGATAGCAGTTCGAGAGTTTGCAATGAGCGAGCAGGACAGAGGCGGCGGGCCGGCCGGAGCCCGCGTGAAGGATTCACGACAGGATCGCCTCAAGCTGGCACTGCGCGAAAACCTCAAGCGGCGGAAATCGCAGGCGCGCGGTCGTGACGATGCGGCCGCCTCCGAACTGGCCGACCGCTCGCCAGATGACGGCTCGCTGGACAACGCCGGCGAAAATGGGCCGGGCCGCTAATCCGACTCTTAGATGTGTGGTGCAACGAGAAGCGGGACGCCGAGATGGCTATCGATGAGACGACGATCAACCGGCTGAACGCCACCGCCTATGCCTTCCCGCGCCATGAGCAGACCTTTCCGACCCTGACCGCGCATGAGATCGAGCGGATGCGCCGCTTCGGCGAGCCGCGCTCGTATCAGGACGGCGAGGCGCTGTTCGAGACCGGCGCGCCGGGCCCCGGCATGTTCGTGGTGCTCTCGGGCAATGTCGCGATCACCCAGCGCGACGGTCTCGGCCATGTCACGCCGATCATCGACCAGGGGCCGGGGCAGTTTCTTGCCGAGATCGGCCAGCTCTCCGGCCGCCCGGCGCTGGTCGACGGCCATGCCGACGGTGCCGTCGAGACGCTGCTGCTGCCGCCCGAGCGGCTGCGCGCGCTGTTGGTCGCCGAGGCCGATCTCGGCGAGCGCATCATGCGCGCGCTGATCCTGCGCCGCGTCAGCCTGATCCAGGGCGGCGCCGGCGGGCCGGTGCTGATCGGCTCCGCTTCGGTCGGCAACATGGCGCCGCTGCAGAACTTCCTGGCGCGCAACGGCCAGCCGCATCACGTCCTCGATCCCGAGGCCGACAAGGATGCCGCCGACCTCGTCGCACGCTACTCGCCGACCCGCGCCGAGCTGCCGCTGGTGGTCTGTCCCAACGGCACCGTGCTGCGCAATCCCTCGGAGACCGCGCTGGCGATGGCGCTCGGCATGATCGGCAACGGCGCGCAGGACAAGCTCTACGATGTCGCCGTGGTCGGCAGCGGCCCGGCCGGGCTCGCCACCGCGGTCTATGCGGCCTCCGAAGGGCTGTCGGTCGCGGTGTTCGATTCCCGCGCCTTCGGCGGCCAGGCCGGCGCCAGCATGCGGATCGAGAACTATCTGGGCTTCCCGACCGGCATCTCCGGCCAGGCGCTGGCCGGCCGCGCCTTCAACCAGGCGCAGAAGTTCGGCGCCGAGATGCTGATCCCGGTCTCGATCAAATCGCTGGACTGCACGCAGGCGTCGGGTGCGTTCGCGCTTGCCACCGGATGCGGGCATACGCTGCGCGCCAGGTCGGTGGTGGTGGCCAGCGGCGCGCGCTATCGGAGGCCTCAGATCGACAATCTCGAGAGCTATGAGGGCCGCGGCGTCTGGTACTGGGCCTCGCCGATCGAGGCGCGGCTGTGCGCCAACCAGGACGTCGTGCTGGTCGGCGGCGGCAACTCCGGAGGCCAGGCCGCGGTGTATCTGTCGGCGCATGCGCGCCGGGTCAACATGATGATTCGCGGCGGAGGGCTCGGCGCCAGCATGTCGCGCTATCTGATCGAGCGCATCGAGGCGACGCCGAACATCGAATTGATGTTCAACACCGAGGTGGTCGGGCTCGACGGCGCGGAGACGCTGGAGCGGGTGCGCTGGCGCAGCCGGCTCGCACCCGACGAGTTCACCATGGACATCCGCAACCTCTTCCTGTTCGTCGGCGCCGATCCGGCGACCGGCTGGCTCGAGGGCTGCGGCGTGCAGGTCGACCGCGGCGGCTTCGTGGTGACCGGCGTGCAGAACGGCGAGGGCGCGCGCGCCGTGCCGCTGCTCGAGACCACGGTGCCCGGCGTGTTCGCGGTCGGTGATGTCCGCTCCGGCTCGGTCAAGCGCGTCGGCGGCGCGATCGGCGAAGGCGCCCAGGTCGTCGCCGCCCTGCACGGCTATCTCGCCGATGCGGGGAGTCCGTCGTTGTAGGGATTATTGATGCGCAAGCATAACGTTTCCCCGTCATCCTGAGAGCTTGTGACGGATTCGGCTCCTGCGGAGTTTTTGGCGGCTGTTCGTCGCAGCAATTGGCAGGTTTGAGTTCGAGTTCGGCGATGACCCGTTGTTTAGGCTCTGGAGAGGCGGTTGCCTTGCAGGATGTTGTTGACGAGGGCGTACCAGAGCACGACGGCACGGACCTTTTCGATGCCGCGCACGGTCAATTGCCGCAGGTCCCAATTGCGCCAGCGGGCATGGATGCACTCGCAGATCGACCGGGACCTGTATCGGGCCTTGCCCTCTTCGCTCGCCATTCGCGCACGCCAGGCCAACACCCCCGGACCGTCGCCGCGCCGCGGTAGATAGGGATCGGTACCGTGCTTGGATTGAGTGGGCGGACAAAAGATATCGATGCCCTCGGCATAGGCCCATTCGATGTCCTCGGCACTGCCAAAGCCGCCATCGACGAGATGGTCCTTGGGCAACCCTCCGGGCCGCGCACGCTGCCGCTCCAGCATGGGGCGCATCAGGCCGCGATCGGATCCGATGTTGCAAATTCTGGTGTCGACGACGATCTGCTCGCCGGCCACGCTCGTCACCTGCACGTTGTAGGCGGGGCGGAAGCCGCCGTTCGCCATCTTCATGACCCGTGCATAGGCGTCCGTCGTGGAGGCCCGCGGCTCCTTCGGCGTCTTGCCGTTGCCGCGACTTTCTTCGCGCTCCTTGCGCTGCTGCTTGATCTCGGCGAGCGCCGTCTGCGCCGCCTTCACCCGCGCGCTGCGTTCCCGCGCGGCCCGCTCCTTGGCTGCCCGGGCACGCTTATTGCTGGCGTCCGAGCGTGTGTCGACCTCGCGCTTGAGGTCTTCCACCACGGCCTCAGCCTGCGCCAAATGCTTATCCAGCGTCGCCTCGCGCCGGAACGAGGCGGCCCCGGCGCTGGCCCGGACCCGCATGCCATCCTGCGCCAAGGTCTCCAGATCGACGAGACCGGCCTTTGCCAACGCTGCCAGATGCTCACTGAGCAGTCGGTCAAGCAGATCGGCGTTGCCGACCCGGAAGTCCGCCAGCAGGTGATAGTTCACCGACACCCCGCCGCACAGCCAGCGATAGGCATCGTGGCTCTCGCACAGCCGCTCCAACGCCCGCGCGCTGCCAACGCCTTCGCTGGCGGCATAGAGCCACAGCGCCAGCAAAAGCCGGGGCGAGGTCGCGGGGTGACCGGGACGATCGCCGCGAGCCTTGATCCGGTCCTCCAACTCACTCAGATCAAGCTCTTCGACATAAGACCAGATCAGCCGCACCGGATGGTCTTCCCCGATCAGGCTCTCAATATCAACCGCTCGCAGCGCAATCTGGTCGCGCTGGGGCTCACGCAGCCGCGGAGCGCCGGGCAAGCCCGCTTCGACTGGTGGCTTCGCCTGCTCCGGCAGGTCCCCAAACAACTCATCGGCAGCCAACATCACCTCCCGCGAATCCATCATCGCCAGAGAATCACACCGCGCCGGCTTTCGGCTATAATGCTCGCTGAAACCCCAAAAAAATCACACCCTCTGAGGTGCGAGCGGAGCGAGCCTCGAAGGATGAATCGGCCACAGTGCGGCCGTGCATCCTTCGAGGCTCGCAAGAGCTCGCACCTCAGGATGACGGGCCAAACAGCGTGCGTGAGGCATATCTAAAGAGGCCAGAAATGACAAAAGGCTGCAGCCATATCGCAGGCATTCAGGACGTCACGCCGAGCGCGCTCGGCTGCGAGGAATGCCTGAAGAGCGGCAGCCGCTGGCTGCATTTGCGGATCTGCCGGACCTGCGGCCATGTCGGCTGCTGCGACGACTCGCCGAACCGGCATGCGACCGCGCATTTCCATGCCACCGGCCATCCCGTGATCGAGGGCTACGATCCGCCGGAGGGCTGGGGCTGGTGTTATGTCGACGAGGTGCTGTTCGACCTTTCGAAGCGCAAGACGCCGCATAACGGCCCGATCCCGCGCTATTATTGATTTCAACGTCCCAATCCGCGCACAGGTCGCTGCATCCGTGGGCGCGGGTCGATCAAAGCCGGCGCCGGAAAAATTTCGGATGAGATGCCGGCCATCCTGCCATCGAACCATGTAGCAATTTGCAAAGACGCATCGTAACGTGGTGCGGGTCCTCAACGGGGAGTGCGCCACATGTCGACGATCGTGCTTGTCCACGTCATCATCAGCCTGATCGCCATCGCCGCCGGTGTGATCGTGATGTTCGGCCTGCTCGGCTCGCGCGCGATGCCCGGCCTGACCTCGATCTTCCTCATCCTCACGATCCTGACCAACGCCACCGGCTTCGTGATCCCGCCGCTGGTGACCGAGAAGCTGCTGCCGTCGCACATCATCGGCGGCCTCTCGCTGGTGCTGCTCGCGATCGCCTGCATCGCGCTGTATGCGATGCGGCTTAACGGCGCCTGGCGCCCGATCTATATCGTGACCGCGATGGTCTCGCTCTATCTCAACGTCTTCGTGCTTGTCATCCAGAGCTTCCTCAAGGTGCCTGCGTTGCAGGCGCTGGCGCCGGCCGTGCCGCCGAACCCGCCGTCCGGGCCGGTATTCGCTGTCGTGCAGGGCATCGTGCTGGTGTTCTTCGCTTTGGTGATCATCGGCGCCTGGCGCCGGTTCAGGCCGGTTACGTTCGCCTGATCATTCTCGTCATTCCGGGGCGCGCGAAGCGCGAGCCCGGAATGACGCACGCAACAAGAGGAGCAATCAAATGCCCACCATCACCACCAAAGACGGCGTCGAGATCTTTTTCAAGGATTGGGGTTCGGGCCAGCCGATCGTGTTCAGCCATGGCTGGCCGCTGTCGTCGGACGACTGGGACGCGCAGATGCTGTTCTTCCTCAACCACGGCTTTCGCGTCATCGCCCATGACCGCCGCGGCCACGGCCGCTCCGCCCAGGTCGCCGACGGTCATGACATGGACCATTATGCCGACGACCTCGCGGCGGTCACCGCGCATCTCGACCTGAAGAATGCGGTCCATGTCGGCCATTCCACCGGCGGTGGCGAGGTCGTGCACTACATTGCGCGCCACGGCGAGAGCCGGGTGGCGAAGGCCGCCATCATCGCGGCCGTGCCGCCCTTGATGGTGCAGACGCCGGCCAATCCCGGCGGCCTGCCGAAATCGGTGTTCGACGGCTTGCAGGCCCAGGTCGCGGCCAACCGCTCGCAATTCTACCGCGATCTGCCGGCCGGGCCGTTCTACGGCTACAACCGGCCCGGTGCGAAACCGTCGGAAGCGGTGATCCAGAACTGGTGGCGGCAGGGCATGATGGGCGGCGCGAAAGCGCATTACGACGGCATCGTCGCCTTCTCGCAGACCGACTTCACCGAGGACCTGAAGAAGATCAACGTCCCGGTGCTGGTGATGCATGGCGACGACGACCAGATCGTGCCCTATGCCGATTCCGGCCCGCTCTCGGCCAAGCTTCTGAAGAACGGCACGCTGAAGACCTACAAGGGCTTTCCGCACGGCATGCCGACCACCGAAGCCGAGACGATCAACGCCGACCTGCTGGCGTTCATCAAGGGCTGAGACAGAGTTGCGTTCTGCGTTGCGCATCTCACCATCGCGCAGTTTCACCGACGTCCAAGTGAGGAAGCCACCAGCGGTAGGGTTCCCTTCCCCCTTGCGGGGGAGGGTTAGGGAGAGGGGGTGGCCACACGGCACGCTCTCTCGAACTGGCTGTTCGACTATGCAACCGAGATTGCGAAGCCGATCGTTTCGTTACGCTTCTCGCCCGGGGCTTACCCCACTCCCCAACCCTCCCCCGCGAGGGGCCCGCAAGGGGGGAGGGAGCTTGAAGAGCGTGCTCACCTCACCTGTCTCGCGCGCAACTCCGGTTCCTCCGACGCGATTATCTCAAGGCGACCTGCTACCTCCTCGGCCGCAAGGCGTTATAACCACCGTCATGTCGCCACCCGCGCCGCTGAAACTGATCGCCCTCGATGCCGATGACCTCGCGGTGATCTCGGCCCATGTCCAGGACGCCCGCGTCCAGGCTGCCGACATCGTCTGGCGCCAGGACGAGAAGCGCCTGGTGGTCGGCCTGAACCGGCTCGACTGGGAACAGACCCTGTCCGGCGGCACCTGCTCGCGCCGGCTGATTGCCGCGCTCCGGTTCGACCGGGTGCTGGCATGCAAGGCGCGCAATATCGACCCCGAGGCCCCGGAGGCCACCCTGGAACTGCTCGGGATCGAATTCCATGCCTCCGACCCGCCTGGCGGCAGCGCGCTGCTGATGTTCGGCCAGGGTGCGGCGCTCCGGCTCGATGTCGAGTGCCTGGAGTGCGAACTGACCGATCTCGGGGAAGACGACCTCGGCGTGGTGCCGGGGTAAATCCTGTCGTCCCGGCCTTCGCCGGGACGACGCCAATTTTCAGCGCTCCCGAAGGGTTGACGGCCATTATCCGCCGCGCCATTGAGCAGGGAGCTGAATTCCACCTAAGAAAGCCGTCATGCCCGTTCGCCTGGACCGACAGAGCGCCGATTTCGACCAGCGTTTCCGCGAATTCCTGGCGGCCAAGCGCGAGGTCTCGGCCGACGTCGAACGCGCCACCCGTGCCATCGTCGACGACGTGGCGGCCCGCGGCGATGCGGCGCTGCTCGAGGCGACCAGGAAGTTCGACCGGCTCGAACTCGACGCCGCCGGCCTGCGCATCACGGCGGCCGAGATCGACGCCGCGGTCGCAGCCTGCGACCCCGAAACCGTTGAGGCGCTCAAATTCGCGCGCGACCGGATCGAGACCTTCCACCGCCGCCAGCTGCCGAAGGACGAGCGGTTCACCGATGCCGAAGGCGTCGAGCTCGGCTGGCGCTGGAGCGCGGTCGATGCGGTCGGGCTCTACGTGCCCGGTGGGACCGCGGCCTATCCGTCCTCGGTGCTGATGAATGCGGTGCCGGCCAAGGTCGCCGGCGTGCCGCGGGTGGTCATGGTGGTGCCGGCGCCGGACGGCAAGCTCAACCCGCTGGTGCTGGCGGCAGCCCATCTCGGCGGCGTCTCGGAGATCTACCGCGTCGGCGGCGCCCAGGCGGTGGCCGCGTTGGCCTATGGCACGGCGACGATCGCGCCGGTGGCAAAGATCGTCGGTCCCGGCAATGCCTATGTCGCCGCCGCCAAGCGGCTGGTGTTCGGCAAGGTCGGCATCGACATGATCGCCGGGCCCTCCGAGGTGCTGGTGATCGCGGACGACACCTCCAACGCCGACTGGATCGCCGCCGATCTGCTCGCGCAGGCCGAGCACGACGTCAGTGCGCAGTCGATCCTGATCACCGACAGCGCGCGGCTCGCCGCCGATGTCGAGCGCGCGGTCGAGGCGCAGCTGGCGACGCTGCCGCGGGCCGAGATCGCCCGCACGTCGTGGAATGAATTCGGCGCCGTGATCAAGGTCGCCAAGCTCGACGACGCGGTGGAGCTCGCCAATGCGATCGCGGCCGAGCATTTGGAGATCATGACCGCGGACGCAGAGGGCCTGTCGAAAAAGGTCCGCAACGCCGGCGCGATCTTCCTCGGGGCCCATACCCCGGAGGCGATCGGCGACTATGTCGGCGGCTCCAATCACGTGCTGCCGACCGCGCGCTCGGCGCGGTTCTCCTCGGGGCTCGGGGTGCTTGACTTCATGAAGCGAACCTCGATCCTGAGGTGCGGGCCGGATCAGCTTCGTGCGCTCGGACCCGCCGCGATGACGCTCGGCCAGGCCGAGGGTCTCGATGCCCACTCACGTTCCGTCGGATTGCGCCTCAACCTCTCATGAACAAGCCGCCAGACGACGAGGATTCCAACAATCGCATCGTCGCGGTGACGCTCGACGAGGAATCGATCGGCCGTTCCGGGCCGGACATCGAGCATGAGCGGGCGATCGCGATCTATGACCTGGTCGAGCAGAATCTGTTCGCACCCGAAGGCGCCGCGGCCGGGCCCTACACCCTGCATATCGCGATCACCGGCAACCGGCTGATGTTCGATATCCGGAAAGAGGACGGCACGCCGGTGGTGGCGCATCTGTTGTCGCTGACGCCGTTCCGCCGCGTCGTGAAGGACTACTTCATGATCTGCGACAGCTATTACCAGGCGATCCGGACCGCGACGCCGGACAAGATCGAGGCGATCGACATGGGCCGCCGCGGCATCCATGACGAGGGCTCGCGCACGTTGCAGGAGCGGCTCAAGGGCAAGGTGCGGGTCGATTTCGAGACCGCGCGACGGCTGTTCACGCTCATCACCGTGCTGCACTGGAAGGGCGAGGGCGGATGATCGGTGATGCGATGATGGACGGGGTTTTGCCCCGGCCAAAAAAAGCCTGATCGCATGGAAGCGCCGCGCGCGCGCAACCCTCAGGCCGTGCTGTTCGCATGCGGCCACAACGCCGTGCGCTCGCCGATGGCCGAAAGCCTGCTGCAGCAGATGTTTCCGCAGGGCGTCTACGTCCGTTCCGCCGGCGTCAAGAAGGGCGAGCTCGATCCGTTCGCGGTCGCGGTGATGGCCGAGTTCGGCCAGGACATTTCCGGCCACAAGCCGCAGACCTTCGAGGAACTCGAGGACTGGGAGGGGTTGAATTTCGACCTCATCATCACGCTGTCGCCGGAGGCGCACCACAAGGCGCTGGATCTGACCCGGACGCTCGCCGCCGAGGTCGAATACTGGCCCACCGTCGATCCGACCGGCACCGGCGGCAATCGCGAGCAGAAGCTCGCCGCCTATCGCGAGGTCTGCGACGGCCTGTTGCTGCGCATCCGCCGCCGTTTTGCCAAGGCGGGCGCTGCCAATCTGTGAGGCCCGGTCGAGGTGAAGGGGGCGCCGGGTGTTCCGATTGGCAGAACCGCGCCTTGTCGCCAGACTGACAAACGACTGTGCTTATGGGGCCTTGTCTTCAAGGGGGCGTGCGATTCGCAAGCCGGTTCCAAGGTTGTGCATCCATGCCCCATCCGATAGGTTCCGCCCGCGTCCGTCCCCCCGATTCAGCCCAAAAGCCCGCATGCTAGGCCGTCCCAAATTCGTTCTTGCTTCCGGTTCGCCGCGGCGGCTGGCCCTGCTCAACCAGGCCGGCATCGAGCCCGACGCGTTGCGCCCGGCCGACGTCGACGAGACCCCGCGGCGGGGCGAGCTGCCGCGCGCCTGCGCCAACCGCCTGGCGCGTGCGAAAGCGGACGCGGCGCTGAAATCGGTGCAGCTCGACGACGATTTGCGCGGCTCCTTCATCATTGCCGCCGACACCGTGGTCGCGGTCGGCCGCCGCATCCTGCCCAAGGCCAATCTGGTCGACGAGGCCGCGCAGTGCCTGCGGCTGCTGTCGGGCCGCAACCACCGCGTCTACACCGCGATCTGCGTGGTGACGCCGCGCGAGGCGTTCCGCCAGCGCCTGGTCGAGACCCGCGTGCGCTTCAAGCGCCTCAGCGAGGACGACATCCAAGCCTATATCGGCTCCGGCGAATGGCGCGGCAAGGCCGGCGGCTATGCCGTGCAGGGCATCGCCGGATCCTTCGTGGTCAAGATGGTCGGCTCCTACACCAACGTGGTCGGCCTGCCGCTCTACGAGACCGTGACCCTGCTCGGCGGCGAAGGTTTCCCAATCCGCCACGGCTGGCTCAACACGGCCACGGTGTGAGATTCGTTGCCGCATCGGTGGTGCACCTCTCCCCTTGTGGGAGAGGTCGGAATTCAAGCGATAGCTTGAATTCCGGGTGAGGGGTCGGTTTCCGCGGATGGAGACCCCTCATCCGTCGCGGACTGCGTCCGCGCCACCTTCTCCCACAAGGGGAGAAGGGAAAGGGGACCGGGGTGAGAGCGGAACACGAGACCGCCTTCTCGATTGCCTGATAGTGTACGCTCCGCTTCAGCCATGACCGACCAACCCCCAACGCCCCCGGCCACGCCGCGCGCCTGCCCGATCTGCGGCAAGCCCGTCGAACAGGCTTTCCGCCCGTTCTGCTCGCCACGCTGCCGCGACGTCGACCTCAACCGCTGGCTGACCGGCCGCTACGTCGTTCCCGGCCGCGAGGACGACGCGGAAGACCCGGAATAGCCAAGATTTCCCAACAAGTTGGGGAAACGTTCAGGTGCGGGCCGCGCCCGGCGAAGCGTTTCGCGAAGCCGGGTGGACACGGCGCCCCGACCTCTCTATAAACCGCCCGCTCGCACCGGCCTTTCAGGCCCCGCGAGTATGCCCAGGTAGCTCAGTTGGTAGAGCATGCGACTGAAAATCGCAGTGTCGGTGGTTCGATCCCGCCCCTGGGCACCATTCAGCTCAGCGCAGCCGTAGCCACCAAGCCGTCAGCACGAAAGTTCGTCCCGGCATAGCCCGAAGGGCGAAGCCGGACGGTTCGATTCTGCCCTGGGCACCAACGCTACGCCTTTGTGCGCTCGACTATGGTTTTACGCGATGGGATTGCGTCAGCGCTTCGCAGGGATCGATCTTGCGCTCGAGTAGCGCTCGGGACCGGCCACGCGAGAAAGCTAGCGCCCGTTTTTCTCGATGTGTCGCCAGAATGCCTCTGCGGCCTGTGCCAAGCGAAGCTTCGGCCGGAAGATGTGGATTTCGATAGGCACGAACCATTCCTGTCCACCTGCCGCGACGATGTCGCCTGAGGCAAGCTGATCGCTGATCAGGCTTTCAGGCAACCATGCCATGCCGCGGCCCGCCTGAACCATCGTCACTAACAGCTTCGCCAGATGTGAGGTGAATGTTGTACGCAGGTGCGCTTGCACCGGCGACCTTGTGCGGACCGCTTCGAGGATCCGTCCCATGCCGGATTCAGGGCGGAAGCTGAGGAATTCAACCGGCGCGCTGTCGCTTCCGGGAAGCTTGAAGCGAGGCTTTCGGTTACGGCGCGAAGCCGGCGCCGATGCCGGAATCAGCCGGTCGTCACCGACATGCAGCGAGCGAAAATGCGACGGCATCAGCGCTGTTGTCGCCGCAGGATGATAATGGCAGAGCAAGAAATGCGCATCCCCCGCCAGCAGGATCCGTTCACAACCTTCCATGTGATTAGCGACGAGCTGCACGTTCGGAACAAACGAAAGCTCGGTCTCGATGCGGCGCAGCCAATCCGGAAAGAAGGTCAGTGACAGCGCGTTGGTGGAGGCGAACTTCAAGACATCGGACGCGCCGCGTGCTCGTTCCTGAGCCTCGAGGCGGCCGGCCGCCAGTCGGCGGAGGATGTCTTCGGCGGTTTGACGAAACACTTCGCCTGCCGGCGTAAGATTGACGCTATGCGTTGTGCGCTCGAGCAACGGTGCGCCGGTCCACAGCTCGAGCGCCTGTATCCTGCGACTTAGGGCGGGTTGCGAGCAATTCCGCTCTTCGGCCGCTCGCGAGAAGCTGCGCGACGTGGCGACCGCAACGAAATCGTACAGCCAATTGATCTCCACGGAAGGCCTCCTCGGCAACTCCTGCGCTTATGCAGGATGTGCATAACGATATCAGAACACGACATTGGATTTCCAGCCATGCGCGCGGCACGGTCGAATGAAGAGCTTTTTCGGAGGAAAGCGCGATGGTCGCGCGCACGCTGTATGACAAGCTGATCGACGCCCACGTCGTTCGCAATCTCGATGATTCCGGTCTCGTGTTGCTCTATGTCGACCGCACCGTGCTCAACGAATATACCAGTCCTCAGGCTTTTGCCGGGCTGCGGGCGGCCGGACGCAAGGTGTGGAACCCCAAAGCTGCCCTGATGGTGGTTGACCACGTCAACCCCACCGCCGCACATCGGACCCTCGCCATGCCGGACCCGAGCGCGGCGCGACAGGTCGACTATTTCGCAGAGAACGCCAGGGACTTCGGCATCGAATATTTCGATATCCTCGACCCGCGCCAGGGCATCGAGCATGTGGTTGCTCCCGAGCAGGGGCTGGTTATGCCCGGTATGGTGATCGCTGCGGGCGACAGCCACAGCACGGCATACGGAGCCTTTGGTGCTCTCGGCTACGGCATCGGAACATCAGACATCGAGCACTATCTGGCGACCTCGACGGTCCGCTACCGCCGCCTCAAGACGATGCGCGTGCATCTGACCGGATCTATCCCGCTCGGCGTCACGCCCAAGGACATCGTAATGGAGGTCATCCGGCGGATCGGCGCCGACGGCGCGACCGGCTACGCAGTGGAGTTCAGCGGCCACGTCGTCTCGAATATGAGCGTCGAGGGCCGCATCGTGATGTCCATCATGATTGTCGAGGGCGGCGCGCGTGGTGTCGTGATCGCGCCGGATCAAAAGGTGCTGGACTATCTCAAAGGCCGCCCTCGCTCGCCGAAGGGCGAGATGTGGGAGCAAGCGGCCAAGAGCTGGCTGACACTGGCCTCGGATCCGGGCGCCCGATTCGACCGCGAGGTCGCGCTCGACGTATCGGAGGTCTCGCCACTCGTAACCTGGGGCACCAGCCCTGACCAGGCGATCGGGGTGACGGAGAACGTTCCCGATCCCGCGCAGGCTGCACCCGACCGCAAGGCGGCAGCCGCGCGTGCACTGAGCTATATGGGCCTGACGCCCGGTGTTCCTATTCAATCGGTTCCGATCGACTTCGCCTTCATCGGCTCCTGCACGAATTCGCGCATCGAAGACTTGCGCGATGCGGCCGAAATCTTTCGCGGGCGCCGTGTTGCGAACGGCGTGCGGGCGATCGTAGTGCCTGGTTCGACCCAGATCAGGGCGCAGGCGGAGGCTGAAGGCCTGGCCAAAGTGTTCACCGACGCTGGGGTTGAATGGCGGCAATCCGGCTGCTCGATGTGCCTTGCGATGAATGACGATGTGCTCAAGCCGGGCGAGCGGTGCGCATCCTCAACCAACCGCAACTTCGAAGGCCGCCAGGGGCCGGGTGCGCGCACACACCTAATGAGCCCGGCGATGGTGGCCGCGGCGGCCGTGACCGGACACATCACCGACGTGCGTCGTCTCCTGCGCGGGCCGCATCAATGAAGCCCTTCGATCAAGTGACCGGCACGGCCGCGCCCATAATGGTGCCGAACGTCGACACAGACGTCATCATAGCCGAAGATGTTCCTCAAAGGCGTGGATCGCAGCGGGCTTGGCGAGGGAGCCTTCAACCTGCTGCGCTTTAGCGCGGGCAGGCCCAATCCGGAATTCATTCTGAACCAGCAGGGCTATCGCGACGCTTGCTTTCTTGTGGTGGGTCCGAACTTCGGCTGCGGGTCGAGCCGCGAGCACGCCGTCTGGGGTCTCCAGCAACTTGGCATTCGCGCGCTGATCGGCACCAGCTTCGCGGGTATCTTCAACGACAATTGTGCCAACAACGGTCTCCTGACGATTTCGCTCGACCCCGGCGTGGTGAGCGAGCTCGCCACCGTTGTGACCGACCGCGCGCGCAATGATGTCACCATCGACCTCGCGGCGCAGACGATCCGGTTCGACCGCGGTCTCCGCTCGATCACATTCGAGATCGAGCAGGCGAGGAAGGAGGCCTTTCTGACCGGCCGCGATTTCATCGGCTCCACACTCGCCTTCGCCGACGACATCCGCGAATTCGAAGCGCGGCATCGCGCGGCAAATCCATGGATGTTTTGAATTGCAAGACCTTGGAGCCGGTCCAGTCCGCCGCGCCACAAACGAACGATAAACAGTGGAGGGACCCTTGGTAGACACGACGTATCGCCCGGTTGAGGCGCCGGAAACAGCCGCTCCGACGAGGCTCGCCGCGCTCAAGATCGGCCCGTTACCGATCGGCATCTACGTTGCTGCGATGGCCGTCTGTGCTGCTGCCGTCTATTTCAAAAAGCTGCCGAATGATGTGATCGGCGGACTGTCGGTGCTGATGCTGCTCGGCTTTCTGCTCGGCAAGCTGGGCCAGACAATACCCGTCCTGAAGCAAATCGGTGGTACTGCGATTCTCTGTCTGTTCGTTCCAGCAGCCTTGGTGAGCTACGGTCTGATGCCGGATGAAGCCCTGAAGGCAATCACGACCACGTTTCGCACCGCCAATTTTCAATATTTCTTCATTGCCTGCCTCGTCGCGGGCTCGATTCTCGGCATGCCCTATCGTGTGCTGGTTCAAGGCTTTATCCGCATGTTCGTCCCGCTCCTGATCGGGACAATTGCCGCCGTGTCCGCCGGCATCGTGGTGGGATTGCTGTTTGGCTATAGCCCGAAAGACACCTTCTTCTTCATCATCATCCCGATCGTCGGTGGCGGCCTTGCCGAAGGCGTGTTGCCGCTGTCCATTGCGTACTCGGAGATTTTGCAGCGGCCACAGGCTGACCTCGTCGCGCACATGGTGCCGGCAGCGCTGCTCGGCAACGTGGTTGCGATCGTCTGCGCCGGACTGCTCGCGCGTCTTGGCGAAACGCGCCGCGATCTCAATGGCCAGGGTATGCTGGTCAAAACCGGAGACGGCGACATCCTCGGCGAGGCGCGGCCAGACCGTCCGATCGATCTCGGGCTGCTTGGTGCCGGTATCGTGCTGTCGTGCGCGTTGTTCGTACTCGGCATGACCTTGGCACCCTTCACGGGCATTCCTGGCCCCATCATGATGATCATCGCTGCGGTGGCACTGAAGCTGACCAAGATGTTGCCGACCGAGATGGAGCTCGGCGCTTATCAGATCAACAAGTTCATGTCGACGAACCTGACCTTCGCCATCCTGGTTGCGATGGGAGCATTGCTGGTCAAATGGGAGCAGCTCGTCGCCTCGTTCAACCTTGGCTACGTCATGATCTGCACGGCCACGGTGCTGGCGATGATCTCGTCAGGATTTTACGTCGGCAGGTGGCTGAACATGTATCCCGTCGAGGCCGCGATCGTGACGGCCTGCCACTCGGGCCTCGGCGGCACCGGCGATGTTGCCATTCTCGGTGCTGCCGATCGCATGGGGTTGATGGCCTTCGCCCAGATCGCCACCCGCGTCGGCGGCGCGATCATGATCGTGATCGCAACGCTGTTGCTGAAATCGCTTTCTTGACGGCCGCGCGGCCGACTTGCCGCGCTGAAGGAGTAACGGATGGACAGGCGAGATTTTGCCAAGGCTCTGCTGGCCGGAGCCGCAGGCGCCGCGGTGTCGGTTCCTGCCATTGCGGCGCCAGGGGCAAGCAACGGGGCGGTCCCTCCGCTGCCGGTGCGTGTCAACGACAAGATCAGGCTGGGTGGCCAGCGCAACTTCGACAAGGGGCCGGTGACGTCGCGCCAGAACATGCAATGGCATCAGCGCTGGGGCATTCGATATCTCGACATCTCGCTGGAAACAAAGAGCGCGGCTCCCGACGTTTTCGGAAACGATGCGCCCAATGAAGCGGCTGTGGCGCGCGCCCAGGCGCTCGGCACCGGTATGGGAGGCGCCCGGCTTCAGCCGACCACGCGGTGGAGTCTCGAAGGCATGATGCGCATTCAGGACACTCTGCAAAAGAACGATCTAAGCTGGGAAAGCGTCCGGATGGATTCGGCGTACATCGCCATGACGCCGGGTCCGGAACGCGACCGCTACTTGGATCTGATTTGCGAGAACGTCCGCACTGCGGGTCGCGCCGGTGTCAAGATCATCAGCTACCACTGGAATCTCACCCCTATCCGCCGCAATCAGAAGGTTCCCGGCCGCGGCGGCTCGGAATATCATGCGTTCAAGCTGGAGGACAATTGGCGCGAACTGCCGCCGACACCCGCGGGTCGTGTGTCCTCCGATGAGTATTGGGAGCGCCTGCAAACCTGGGCGTCGCGCGTTATTCCGGTTGCGATCGAAAGCGGCGTCAAGATGGCCTGCCATCCCTACGATCCGGGCGGCCTGCCACGAGGCTATCTCGGCGTCGACAGCTTTGATGCCGGCGATTACGCGGCTGCGCTGCTGAAATACGAGAAGCTCTACGATTCTCCGAACAACGGCTTCCAGTACGACACCGGTGTCTCACGCGAATCGATGCCGGCCGGTGATGACCAGTTCGCGCTTCTGTACGGCTTGCTGGAGAGAAAGAAGGTTCACCAGATCCATTTCCGCAATGTACGCGGCGGTCAAAACAACTTCGTCGAGGTCTACCACGACGAGGGCGACGTGAACCTGTTCAACATCATTCGCCTGCTGCGCGACACCGGCTGGGAAGGCTCCTTGCTCGCTGATCACAGCCCCTATCACCCCGATGATCCCGGCTACGTGATGGGCTTCGCGTTCGCGAATGGCTACATTCTCGGCCTTCTCCGTGCGGCACACGAAGAGGCCGTCAGGACCGCCGCTCGATAAGGAGCCGACAATTGCGTGGGCCAAGGCAGGTGAAAAAACTCCAGGTCCCAAGGGACCGAATACTCAATATCGTGAGGTGCGGAATTGAAGTCAGCCATAACGATCGCCATCTTTGCGGTGCTGGGACTCTCTCAGGCGCATGCGGGAAGCTCCACATTGCCGATCGGTCCGCAATGGGGCGATCGGGACCTGTCTCCTTTCTATCGTTGGACCGAAGCGCTGCCGTCGCGCCCCGGCGTGATGCTGCGCGAGGAGCCGATGCCGGCCCAACCGGAAATCGCGAAAGCGTCTCTTGCTGTTCGCATTCTCTACAGTTCGACCGACCTTCGCTGGCACGCTGGAATCGTACCCGTGAGTGGAACGCTCTATCTGCCCGCCGGAGAGCCCCCCGCCGGAGGCTGGCCCCTGGTCGCCTGGGCGCACGGTACGCTGGGCATTGCGGATAGCTGCGCGCCTTCCTGGACCGGGCACAAGCCGCGCGACGCCACATACATCGAGAGATGGCTGGAGAGCGGCTTCGCTGTCGTCGCCACGGACTATCAGGGTCTCGGCGGGCCAGGACCGCATCCTTATCTCATATGGGCGGCGGAGGGGCGTTCCGTGCTCGACGCCGTCCGTGCCGCGCTTGCTGCACATGCCGACAAGATCGCGGCGAAGGTCTTCATCAGCGGCCAGTCGCAGGGGTCGGGCGCGGCTTTGGGCGCGACGACCGTCGCACCGAGCTATGCCCCCGATGTGCCGTTGCTCGCCACCGTCGCCACAGGGCTGGTGTCGACCTTTCCCGACGGCCCTTACCGGCCGGCGCAGCCTTTCAAGGTCGGCTCGCCGATTTACCTCACGCTCATGATGCTCGGCGGCTCGCTTCCCGATGAGGCGTCCCCCGTCGACAAGCTTGTGACGGAGAAAGGAAGACTGGTGCTGCGCGCGGCACGAGAGAGCTGTACCGGCGAGATGCGCGCGATCGCAAAGAAGGAAGGCATCACGGCGGATAACGCCTATGTTGAACCGATTGGGAAGGTTGAGGCGAGCTTTCCGTCGCCGACGGACATGAGGCCGGTGCGCCTGCCGGTGCCTGTTCTGCTTGGCACGGGTCTCGCTGATTCCGTGCTGCCGCCGATCCGGCAATATGCCGCCGTGGCTGCCTTGTGCTCGGCCGGCAATGACGTGATGTGGAAGACTTATGCCGGCGTCACCCACAATGGCACCGTGAACGCTGCTTTCCCGGATGCTGTTGCGTTTCTCAACGAGGTGCTTGCGGGTGGCAAGCGGCAGGGCAATTGCGCGGGCATCGCCGAGCCAGGGCTTCCGACTGATCCGGCACAGGGCATACCTTTCAATGACTGACTGCAGTCCGCGCCGGGTTGAGCAACCTTGACGCGAAACTCGGGCGTGGGTTCAAACAGTCGGCCTTCGTGTGGTCGGCTCGAGAAATTCCTTGTTTTTCACGGGGGAGCGAGTGGCACTTTCCGCCATGATGCCGCCGCTCACGCCACCCTAGCAAGGACAAACAAAGGTTCCCGTGTCGGTGGTTGCGTGTGATTCCCTCCCTGGGCACCACGTTTCGCCCTAGCGGGCTCCGCGCGGCGGAGCCGTGCAGATCACAGCGGTGAAGCGGCGGACTTAGCGTCCTACCGATAGTCCTTGTTGTCGATCACCTTGCCGTCCTTGCCGCCGCCGGCGTCGGTCGGCATGCATTCGACCTGCACGAGGTCGGGATAGAGCTCCCAGGTTCGCACCAGGAATTTCCTGCGGATACCGTAGGAGGTGATGATGCAGCGGTTCAATACCGGGCTGACCGCCGCGGCGACGTAGCCGGGATAGAACAGCGAGCCGTGATGCAGCACGCTCCAGATCTCGTTGAACCAGGTCGCGCGCACCCGGAAGGTCACGGTGTTCTGCTCGGTGCAGGGCAGCGTCTCGCAACCGTAGACCTCGTGGACTTCCTGGCCTTCGGTCTGCGAACTGGAGAGATTCTGCGAGTTGGAAAGATAGAGCTGCTCGTCGTGCTGAACCGTGGCGAGGTACCAGGGCAAGGTCACGGCGACCGTTGCCGCGCCATAGATGAGGTAGCAGACGGCGATCGTTGCGAGGATCATGATTCCGCCGCGCGCCTTGCTGAATTCCGGATCGCCATAGGCGTCCTTGGCGTAGACGCAGCGCGCCCACAGCGCCCGGTAGCCGGCGAACGCCCAGCGCAGGAAGCGGTAGATCCGCCAGGTCACCGGCGCGATCAGCTGCAGGTAGATCCAGCCGCAGGAGCGGACGAACTGCGACCAGAACCGGCCGAGCATGGTCAATTCGCGGTGCGCGCGCCCGAGATCGGACTGGTCGTAGGACTTCTTGGCCTCATAGGCCTTGGTCTTGAAGTCGGACAGCGTCTTGTCGATGCCGTGCAGCAACGCATCAGCGTCGTTATGCGGCTTTTCGGTCATGGGCGATCCAGTTCGACGTGAAATTGCGGCTCGCGGCATCGAAGCCGATGTCGAGCGTCCCGCTGAAGGCGGCATCCGCCATCGTCTTCTCGACGATCATGGCCTCGATGCGCTTGATGCGCCCGGGCAGCCCGCGGGCTCCGATCTCGGGCGAATAGGTCTTGTCGCAGAACTCGCGCAACTGGGCCTCGGGGAAGCGTACCTCGATCGATTGCGCCGCATAGAAGGCGTTGATGCGCGAGATTTCGCGGAACACGATCTTCTCGATCGTCTCCATGTTGAGCTTGTGGAACAGGATGATGTTCTCGCGTCCCTCGAAGCGGTTCAGGAATTCGGTCCGGAACGACTTCTTGAGGTCGCGGATGGTGAGTTCATAGGCCTCTTCCTGGGTCAGATCGCCGGGACCGGTGCCGACCCGCAGCGCATGGTCCGCGCCGATATTGGTGGTCATCGGCATCACCACGTCGCCGAACTCGACCTTGCGGCCCAGATTGTCGCGGCAGCGGCCGTCGTCGAGGATGTTGAGGCAGATGTTGAAGATGTCGGGATGGGCCTTCTCGATCTCGTCCCACAGCATGACCTGATACGGATTGGCCCGCACCGAGTTGGTCATCTCGCCGCCGGCCGCGAAGCCGTCATAGCCCGGAGGCGCGCCGATCAGCTTGGTGACGTCGTTCTTCTCCATGAACTCGCCCATGTCGTAGCGGTTCAGCGCCTTGTCGGTGTCGAACAGCGCCTCCGCCAATCCCTTGGAGACCTCGGTCTTACCGACGCCGCTGGCGCCGCAGAACAGGAACGGCAGCGGCTTGTCGGTGCGCCTGCCGCGCCGCCAGACCTTGACCGCACGATCGACATGATCGAGCACCGCGTCCTGGCCGAACACGCGCCGCTTCAGCGAGCCGTGCAGATTGAGCAGCTTGACGGCGTCGTTCTGCTTCAGCTTGGAGGCGTCGATGCCGGAGATCAGCGAAAACTCGTCGATCACCATGTCTGCGGTGAACAGCAGCCGGTCGTTGATCTCCTTGGTGACGGCCTTGTATTTCACCCGGTTCTCGTCGACGGCCGCCTGGGTCCGCGCGATCTCGCCGCGCAGCTGGAGAATTTCGGGCGTCGCATAGCCGGACGCCCTGGCGATCAGGTCGAAGTCGGCATCGCCGGCGGAGGCCTTGCCCGCGGGCTCGTCGAGGTGGCGCTTCTTCTCCTCTTCCTCGAGGGTGCGCAGCTGGGCCTCCATGTGCGCGATCGACTTCTCGCCCTCGCGTTGCGCCGCGTAATAGCCCTTGATTCTGGCCTGGTGTTCGGCGAACTCGGCCTTGTGGCGGGCGATGGCCGCGCGCACGGTGGCGGCCTTTTCCTCGTTTCCGGAAGCCGATCCGCCGGCCGTGAGGCGCGCGAGCTCGGCTTCGAGCTCCGCGAGCAGCGGCGGCGTCGAATGCGCCCGCAACAGATAGCGCGCCATGCCGCGGTCGAGCAGGGTGCGGGTGCGCGCGGGCTGCGCCGCGGTGAGGCCGGTGTCGAGCGAGCGGTACTTGCTCGACATGTCGATCGCCGCCCTGACCGCCGCCGGATCGATCCGGACCCCGTAATTCTCCTCGAGGTCCTTGGCGCCATGCAGCGCGATCTCCTCGAGTTCGGCGCCGACCGGCTCGGTCAGGTCCATCAGCGTGAAGTGATCGCGGAAGTCGGAATGACATTTGAGGACCTGGGTCAGGTCGGCCTCGCGCACCTCGAGGAAGACCTGGGTCTTCTTCGCCTTCACCATCGCGGTCAACGCGTTGACAATGTGCATCAGCCCGCTGTTGCGCAGCGCATCGATCAGGTCGAGCGTGTCCTCGACGATCAGGACGCTGTCGGGCGTGCGGTTCAACCTCGCGAAGATGGTCTTGAACTGCTTGACGATGGCGTCGTTGTCGCCGAGGCCGAACAGGCCGTCGGTGTCGAGCCAGAACAGCCGCTTGTTGACGATGTCGAACGGCGCGTCGGGGTCGGCCTTGCGCGCCTGCAGCGCCTGCGCCAGCGTGGTGATGCCGACGCCGCTCGGACCGGACACGATCACGCTGTTGGCCTCCATCCGCGTCAGGATGGTGCACAGTTCCTCGAACTTGTCCGCGCAGCCGACCAGCTTGAAGTTCTTGCGCTCGGCGAGCTTCTCGCTTCCGGTGATCAGGAAGTTGTCGGCCATTGGGATGTCCATCGGTCAGGCTTGCACATCAAGGAGGCTTGCACATCAAGGAGGCTTGCACATCAAGAAGGCCGGACCGGCCGTGCCGGTCCGGCAGGCGGGCCTCAGATCTGCCCGAACGTGATCTCCTTGTCGTCGACCGGTTTCGGCGTCGCGGCAGCGGCCGGCGCGCCGGCATCCTTGGCGTCCATGCCGATGCTCTCCTGCAGCCGCGCCCGGACGGTCGCGGTGACGTCGCTGAGCTCTCCGAGCCGGCTCTGGATGTTGGAGAGCCCGTCTTCCCGCAGCTTGTTGGCGGCCTGCAGCGATTCGGCGATGTTCGACATCGACTCGACCTTCTCCATGATCCGCTTGGATGCCTCGTCGACCTGCAGCGCCTGGCGGATGACCTCCTTGTTGGCGACGTCGTCGCTCACCGCATTCATCGCCCGCATCGAATCGCGCACGCTCTCCGAGGCCTCGTTGAGCGCCGAGTTGTTGAGTGCCTGGATGGTGGTGTTCAGGCTGGTGGCGACGCTCGCGATGCCGTCGCTGGAGAGCTCGCGCAAATTGACATTCTGCTTGCCGAGCGCGTCGTGGAAGGTGTTGGCGTCGACCGCGTCCTTTTCGAGATCGGCCACGGTCTTCTTGGTGCCGCGGCCGCTGTCCAGCAGCGCGGTGACGTGGCGCTCGAAATCGTTCTTCTTGCGCTCGCGCTCGAGGCGGGCGAGCGTATCCTCGCCGTCCTTTGCGGTCGACAGCGCCTGCACCTTCTCCTTGTTCGCGGTGCAGGCGAGGTCGATGCCCTTGTCGAGGATCGCGACCACGGTGATCATCTGCGAGTTGATCTTGACCAGCTTGTCGGCTTGCCCCTCGATGCCGCCGAGCTCGTCGCGCAATTCCGAGACCGTGACCTGCGACTTGTCGATGTAGTCGAGCGCCGCCTTGATGATGCCCTCGACGCGCTTGACGTGCTCGGGGCCGGAGATGTCGAGCATCTTGCGGACCTGGTCCTTCTCGGCCTTGAACTTGCCCTGCTTGGCGTCGTGCTCGGCCTTCTCCGTGACGATCGCCTGCGCCTTGTCGCGGCAGCTCTTCAGGGCCTCGATCCCCTTGGCGATCAGCAGTTCCTTGGCGGCGATTTCGGCCTGCGCGGATTTCTTGATGCCGCCGAACAGGCCGGTCTGGGTCTTCAGCTGCGCGATGTCGCGATCGAGCTTGTCCTTGTCGGAGTTGATCTGCCGCGCTTCGGACTCGACCTTCGCGGTACGGCGCTCCCACTCGGCCTCGCGCTTGCGATCCTCCTCGATCTCCGCGAAGGTATCCAGCACGACATTGTCGCCGGCGGTGCGCAGCGTGTAGAGCGCATCGAGATTGTCGACCAGCGGCCGGATCATCTCGCGGAAATCGAGCACGCCCTTGTTCATGTCGGCGAAGGTCTGCTTCATCTTGGCGAACACGGTCGTCGACGACAGCTCGATCAGCTTGCGTTGCATCAGCGTGCGCTGCTGCGCCAGATATTCCTTGTAGCTCTCGAGCTGCTTGATCGAGGCCTTGCACTCCTCCGCGAGGTCCGGCGAGAGCAGCGCTCCGATCTGGCGGCTGCGCTCTTCCGGCGCGGCATCGGGATTGAACACGATCTTGGCGACCGGATTGGCCGTGATGTCGACCGGGGCTGCCTGCGCCGCCTGCTTCGGCGCCATCCGCGCCTTGACGGCCTCATTGAGCGCGGTCGATTCGGCGAGCTTCGGGGATGCAGAGGTAGACATTGCAGTCGTCTCCTGGTCTGGCGGTTCCAAAAGGGAGCCGCTTGGGCAGCGCGGGCGTGAACGCCGCGCTGCGCGAAAAAATCGTCCTTAGGCAGCTAACATGAGAAATCCGGCCGATGCGGAAACTAGATGCAGCTCCTCAGCCGCACAACCATAGGGAGGCCCAAATCGAGCGGTTAACCAAACCAAGTCGCGACATTGTTTACGCATCGTTCTGCGGTTGCTGAGTGTTTCAGCCCGGAAGGAAGCTCATTGATTCATTTCGCTGGCTGATTTGTCCGCTTCGCGCCCTGTCCGGTTCGATTGAATCTTCGCGGGCCGGTCCTGAACTGATCATGGGTTGATCTGAGGCACACTTTGCGTTGGTCACCCAGGAGATGCGCTCTCGCCTTGTCGCCCGCAAGGGTCGACAGCGATTTGAAGTGAAGTCGGCGTGGCGCGCGGAAGCCGCGCGCCCAGAGCCTAAATATTTGAAACAGCTTCGGAAATGACCTCTTTATCCGGCTTTCGTCGACCGGTTGTCGACGCGAGAAAATCGCAGCGAGTTCAATGATATGCGGGTTCGAGATTTTATTTTGAATGGCGCATCATCGATGTCACGGCCGCCGTTTGGTGACAGGCGCGAGGGGCAGGAACCTGCATCGGATCCGCCGATTGTCGGGAAGCCAGATATGTCGGGGCGGTTAGGTTGGCCCGCCACGGCGGCCGGCATGCTCGATCAAGCTGGAGCGTACGACATGGCCAGGAGATTCAAGGTCGGCGATCACGTCGGATGGAATTCCGAGGCCGGCCGGGTCTCGGGCACCATCATCGCGGTTCACACCAGCGATTTCGATTACAAGGGTCACACGCATCGCGCCTCGGAGGCCGAGCCGCAATACGAGATCAAGAGCGACAAGACCGATCACGTCGCGGCCCATAAGGGCAGCGCTCTCCGACATGTGTAGCCGAGGGCGGCGTGGCGCTTCCGTTCTTCACGATCGGCCATTCCAACCGCGATCTTGAGGATTTCGTTGCGCTCCTCACCGAGGCCGAGATCGACCGTGTCGTCGACATCAGGACGGTGCCGAGGTCGCGAACCAATCCGCAGTTCAACAAGGACACGCTGCCCAAGCCGCTGGCCGCCGCGGGCATTTCGTATGAGCATTTGGCCGATCTTGGCGGGCTCCGCGGCAAGGCGCGCAGCGTGCCATCGTCCGTCAACGGCTTCTGGAGCAACGAGAGCTTTCACAATTATGCCGACTATGCGCTGTCCCCGCAGTTTCATGCGAGCCTGCAGCATCTGCGCGACCAGGGCCACCGGCAACGCTGCGCGATGATGTGCTCGGAAGCGGTGTGGTGGCGCTGCCACCGCCGCATCGTCGCCGATTATCTCATCGCGTCCGGAGAGACCGTCGTCCACATCATGGGGGAAGGGCGCCTGGAGCCCGCCCGCCTGACCGAAGGCGCCGTCGTGCAGAGCGACGGCAAGGTGGTCTATCCGGGGACGGGTGAACTGGACTTATGAGGGCGACGCCGGCCGTCGCATTGCGAAAGGCGTCTCACCCCCCGCTGCGTTTCCAGGAGCCGGTGCCGAGCTTGCCGGTGATCACGGCAATGCTGTCGCGGACTTCATAGGAGCCGGCGTCGCTGTAATTCCTCAGTCCCTTCAGCGCACGCAGCGTCCAGCGGCCGTTGACGAAGGTGACGGTGCCTTCATGGGCTTGTGCCGAGCGGAACGGCTCGGCGTGGAATTTGTAGGTGCCGTCGGCCAGGATCTGCCAGATCCAGCGCGACTGGCCGCGGCCGCTTGCCACCATGATCTCCCAGGTGCCGACCAACGCGGGATCGATCGCGCCAGCTGGGATTGCCGGCGCCGTCGGCAGTGCCGGAGCCACGGCGGCTGGCGCGGCGTTCGCCTGTTTCGCCGTCTCGGCCGGCGGCGCGCCCGCCAGATAGATCGCCTTGCGCGACAGCGAGCCGTAGACGAAGGGCTGCTGCTCGTTGCGGGTCGCCTCCATCACGTCGTCGCGGACGTTGCGGAACATGAAGGTGACCTCGACGCCCGGCGTCTCGATGTTGCGCAACAGCGCCGCGGCGAACGGGCTGTTGCGGCCGTCGCCGTCGAGCGCGGTGGTGCCGTCGCGTGCGGCATAGGCGACCAGCACGTTGCCGACCGGCTCGATGCGGCCGAGCCCGCTGGTTGTCGCCGCACGCATCGCGAGCGAGCGGCTCATCTTCGCCGCGAACGGATTGTTGCGGCAGGCATCGAGGATGACGAGGCCGAGACTTCCGGTGCTCGAGACCTGCAGCATCACGCTCTGCAGGCTGATCGCTTCATTGGCGGCGTCGGTGTCGCGCTTCAGCTCGGCATCGACCGGGATCAGCCAGTTGTCGCCGTTGATCTCCATGCCGTGACCGGCAAAATACACCGCGGCCATGTCGGCCCCGGCGGCATTGTGCCCGAACGCGATCAGGCCGCGCCGCATCTCGTCGAAGCTGCCATTGGTGATCAGCGTCACCGCGAAGCCGAGGCGCTTCAGCGCCGCGGCAATGTCGCCGGCATCGGTCGGTGGATTCGATAGCGCCGGCACGCTTTTGTAGGCGCCGTTGCCGATCACCAGCGCCACCCGCTTTCCGTCGGCCGCCGCCGGTGCGGCAAGGCCCGCGAGGGTCGCGACAACAGTCAGTCCCGAAACGAACGCGCGGCGGTTCATGCTGGACCCGATCGGAGGTGACCGGCACAGGGTATCGCAGCCGGCGCGCCGCGGCCATGGAAATGGCTGGCGGTCAGGCCGCCTGCTTCGGGGTCCAGACGCCGGCCGGCACCGGCTCGGCCGGCAGCAGATTGGCGCCGGCGGCACCCGCGATCGACATCGTGATCTCGTGGATGTCCTGCACCGAGCGCTGCATCGAGAAGCGCGGATAGAGTTCGCGCATCGTGGTCGCGGTCGCCGCCTGCGCGCTTGCGGGATCGGTCAGCACGGCCTCGACGGCGGCGGCGATGCTCGTCGTCTCCCGACCGAAGCTGTAGGGCGCGAGATGCGGCATCTCCCTGGTCGAGAAGCGGTTGGCGTCGAACACCGGCACGGTGCCGGCGCCGAGCGCGAAGAACACCCGATCGTGCACCGACCCGTCGATATTGGGATTGAGCGAGACCGCGCCGAGATAGCTGCCGAGGCCTTCGCGCATCGCATCGAAGGTCATGGCGCCGAGCACGCGGGCCGGACGGCCGCTGACGTCGAGATCGCTCCAGCCGCCGCCGATGAAATCGACCGGATAGTCGGCGAGCACCGCGCCGACCTCGCGGGTGCGCACGCCCCTGGTGTAGTTGTCGAGCCGGGTCAGGATCACATTGAACAGGTCGCCGCCCGGCTTCAGATAGACCAGATGCTGCGCGGCGACGTCGACGATGATCCTGGGAAACGCGCCGCAGGTCTTGCCTTGCGCCTCGGCGATCGCGTCGAACAGCAGCGCGAACAGCTTTGGCGGCATGGTCTTGCGCCAGCTGCGCTCGAGCGCAACCGGATTCCAGCCCGACTTGGCGAAGATCAGCCGGCCGTTGCGCTGCTCCGGCGGCAGGCCGCCGAAGAAGCCGGGGTCGGGGATGCCCATATGGGTCGCGAACACGCTGCCGTTTGCGCCGAGGTGATCGCGGTTGAACGCCGCGTGGTCCGGGAACACGTAGCCATGTGCGGCATAGCGGCTCTCGAGCCCGTGACGCTTGGCGAAATAGCAGGGATGGTCGCAGAACCAGGTGAAAACGGGGATCTGCGCGACGTCCCAGAACAGCCGGCCGTCCTTGGTATGGATGTCGAGCCCGATGCCGGAGAAGCCGAGCGCCATGGTCTCGGCCTTCCGCGGCAGCAGCGCGTTGAGCCGGGCCGAGAAATCCGGCGCCAGCAGGTCGAGCATCTTGACCTCGTGCCCGAGCCGGTCGAGCTCGGCGGCCGCCATCGCGAGGATGCCGCGGAGCGAATCATAGGTGGTGTTGCTGGAATACAGGACGCAGATCACGGACATGGGGCCTCCGCGCAAAATGCTGTTGCTGCGCGCGCGGACAAATCCGGTCGCTTCGCATGCTGTCAATTGAACGGCCGAGCCGGCGGTTCCGGGCACGGAATTATCGTGGCCTTAACCAAATTCTTCGCCGGAAGTCGGCTCCAGCGCCGTTGAAGCTCCGTCGGGATGTCGCGGCGGGCTATCGCCCGGCCCGCGTGGGGGCCAGATGCAGCTTGAAAGCTTCGACGTCGTCGTGGTGGGCGCGGGCTTCTTCGGCGCCGTGATCGCCGAGCAGGTGGCGAACAAGCTCGGCCGCAGCGTCTGCGTGCTCGATCGCCGGCCGCATATCGGCGGCAACGCCTACTCGGAGCTCGATTCCGACAGCGGCGTCGAGGTGCACCGCTACGGCACCCATATCTTCCACACCAATTCCGAGACCGTCTGGCGCTATTTGCAGCGCTTCACCTATTTCACCGACTACCGGCACCGCGTCTTCACGGTGGCGAACGGCCGCGTCTATTCGATGCCGATCAACCTTGCGACGGTGTGCGCCGCGTTCGGCCGCATCATGACGCCGGACCAGGCGCGCGCGGTGATCGCGGCGGAGGCGGCGGCGCATGGCGCGGCCGGGATCGGCAATCTCGAGGACAAGGCGATCGCCTCGGTCGGCCGCACGCTCTACGATCTGTTGATCCGCGGCTATACGCAGAAGCAGTGGCAGACCGATCCGCGCGAGCTCTCCGCCGACATCATCGGCCGCCTGCCGGTCCGTCTCACCTTCGACGATCGCTACTTCGCCGACCGCTACGAGGGCATGCCGGTCGACGGCTACACCGCGATCTTCCGCCGGATGCTGGAGCATCCCAGGATCGCCGTCGAGCTCGGCGTCGACTATTTCGATGTCGCCGACCGCATCAACCCGCGGCAGCTTGTGATCTATACCGGGCCGATCGACCGCTTCTTCGGCTATGCAAGCGGCCATCTCGGCTGGCGCACCGTCGACTTCGCGCGCGAGGTGCACGACGTCGCCGATTTCCAGGGCGCTGCCGTCATCAACTATGCCGACGCCGAGGTGCCGTTCACAAGGATCCACGAGTTCAGGCACCTGCACCCGGAACGCGCGCATGCCGGGGCGCGGACCACGATCTACCGGGAATATCCCCGCTTCGCCGGCCGCAACGACGAGCCGTATTATCCGATCAACACCGCAGCCGACCGCGCCATGCTTGCCTCCTACCATGCCATGACGGCGGCGCACCCGAACGTCATCTTCGGTGGCCGGCTCGGCTCCTACAAATATCTCGACATGCACCAGGCGATCGGCGCCGCTCTGAAGACGTTCGAGCACGAGGTCGAGCCGTTCTTTACCCGGGAAGGCATGCAGCCCGCAGACACCGCCGCGCGGCGCCACGCCTTGTCGGCTTTGTCGGCGTGATCTAATCCTGCCGGTGCGGGCAGCGAACCCATAACCATCGCCCGCGATCCCCGGTGAGGAAACAATGCGAAGAATCGTCATTGCCGCGGCTGCCGCCGCCACGAGTCTTGCTTTCAACATTGCTCATGCCGCACCGCCGCTGCCGGAGGCTTCGGCGCACCAGGTCGGCTTTTCGGACCAGGGGCTGGCGCGGCTCGACGACTTCTTCGCGCGCGAGATCGCGGCCAAGCGGGTGCCCGGCGCGGTGGTGGCAATCGCGCGTGACGGCAAGCTCGTGCACTACAAGGCCTATGGCCAGCTCGACCCGGTCAAGGGCACGCCGATGCCGATCGACGCGGTGTTCGCGCTGGCGTCGATGACCAAGCCGATGGCGGCGGTCGCGGGGCTCACGTTGATGGAGCAGGGCCGGTTGCCGTTGCAGGCCAAGGTCGCCGAGTACTATCCGGCGTTTGCCGACATGAAGGTCGGCGTGCAGCAGGCCGACGGATCGCTCAAGATGGAGCCGCAGGCGCAGCCGATCTTCATCCACGATCTCTATCGCCACACCTCCGGCCTGATGTATGGCGGCCGGCCCGACAGTTCGAGCGCGCTGGCGCGGCTCTATCCCGACGGCACGGCGCCTGCGGTCGAGGGCGACACGGGGGCCTTCATCGATCGCATCACCCAGCTGCCGCTGGTGCATCAGCCCGGCACCGAGTTCGAATACGGCTTCTCGATCGACGTGCTCGGTGCGGTGGTCGAGAAGGTGTCCGGCCAGCGGCTCGGCGACTATCTCGCAGCCAACGTCTGGAAGCCGCTCGGCATGACGAACGCAACATTCCACCCGGCCGATGCCCAGCGCGCCCGGCTGGCGCGCCCCTTCCCCAACGATCCGCTCACCGGCAAGCCGCAGGCGATCAAGCTGCTCGACACGCCGACCAAATTCGACTGCGGCGGCGCCTGCTCGTTCGCCACCGTCGGCGACTATCTGCGCTTCGGGCAGATGCTGCTGAATGGCGGCGAGCTCAACGGCAAGCGCATCCTCAGCCCGAGCACCGTGCGCCTAATGACGTCGAACCATCTCGGGCCCGAGATCAAGAACAACGTCGCTGCGGTCGAGCCGCATCGCGCAGGCTTCGGCTTCGGCCTCGCGGTCGCGGTGCGGACCAGCGAGGGCCTGTCGTCGGTGCCCGGCGATCCCGGCGAGTTCACCTGGAACGGCGCCTATGGCACGCAGTTTGTTTGCGATCCGAAGGAGCGCCTCGTCGTGGTGGTGGGAACCGCAGCGCCCGGCGAGCTGCGCAAATATTATCGTGAGACCGTGCAGGACATCGTCTACGGCGCGATGGTGAAGTGAAAGCGTCCTGAGCGGCGTAATCGTCAGCAATGACGGCCGAGTGAGGAACAGCAAAAGGCCCGCCGCCCAATCCGAGCGACGGGCCTTCACTCTTGCGTGGGCTACCACTGCCGGTAGACGCCGGTCAGCGTGCCGTTGTTGTTCCCTTCAGGGCCGACGTCGCCCTGCGTCGAACTCGGCGTCGGATGGTTGGTGCCATTCATCGCGCCATACCAGCCCGGTTGAACCTGATTGTACATCACCTGCGGCTCGTAGGTCTGATAGCGCGGGCCGCCATAGTATCGCGGGCCGGGGTTCCCGTAAGGATAGTAGCCTTGCGCGAACGCACCTGCCGTCGTTGCGATCAGCGACGCGGCGGCCAGAGCCATGATCTTGGTGTTCCGTTGCATTCTTACACTCCTTGCTGGTGTCGCGACCAACGGATGCCGCGGACCGGCGTTCCTGATCTGCCATGCGGCTGACGAAGGTGAATTTGCGCGGAGGTGGGATCAGGATTTGGTGAGGGGGCTTGCGTTCCGCGGGCCGCGCCGTCGCTCTGCCCGGTAGAATGCGTAGCAGGCCCGCTATGCTTTTCCGGCTATAACGTGCCGCGGCGGGCTGCGCCCGCCGGGCCTGGAAAGCCCGGGCGCTTCGGAAAAGGAAGCCCGCCGACCGGGGCGGGCAAGGTCTCAGGGAGGAAAACGCTCTGACAAGGGAGCGTGCGGTCAGTCTCCCCGATTCGGGTGCGGCTGCGAAGATCGTATAACTACTGTCATCAGGGCCGGCATTATGCCAATGCTGCTTGCCGGCCGACAACGCGCAAGCACAAAGCGCGACCAACAGGGGAAGTACATGAGCACGTCTGGAGTTTTTGCCCGCGTCGTCGCGGCGATCGGGGCCGGCGCCGTGGCGTGGCGGCGGATGCAGGGCGCACAGCCCGCGCCCGCCTGGGGCAGCGCGCCGCAGATTCCGGCGGCGAAGTCGCAGGGCGCGATCCCGACGCTGAAGATGCCGACGGCGCGCGGCTGGGACAAGGGCCAGCTTCCGACCACAGCACCCGGACTCAAGGTGAACGCGTTTGCGTCAGGGCTCGATCATCCGCGCTGGATCAACGTGCTGCCGAACGGCGATGTGCTGATCGCCGAGGCGACGCAGATCGCGGGCACCCCGCGCAGCGTCTTCCATTATGCGATGCAGGCGACGATGCGCCGCGCCGCAGCGCTCGGCGTCAGCGCCAACCGCATCACGCTGCTGCGCGATCGCGACGGTGACGGTGTCGCCGAAAGCCGCGGTGCCTTCATGGAAGGATTGCGCCAGCCGTTCGGCATGGCGCTGATCGGCGATACCTTCTATGTCGGCAACACCGACGGCGTGGTGGCATTTCCCTACACCGCGGGCGCCGATCGCATCACTGCGGAGGGACGCAAGCTCGTCACCTTCAAGCCCGACGGGCACTGGACGCGCAGCCTGCTGCCGAGCGCCGACGGCAAGAAGCTCTATGCCGGCGTCGGCTCGCTCAGCAACATCGCGGAGAACGGCATGGAGGTCGAGCAAGGCCGTGCCGCGATCTATGAGCTCGATCTCGCCGCCGGCACCAGCCGCATCTTCGCCGGCGGCCTGCGCAATCCGGTCGGGCTCGCATGGGAGCCGAACACCAATGTGCTGTGGACCGTCGTCAACGAGCGCGACGGCATCGGCGACGAGACGCCGCCGGATTATCTGACCTCGGTGCGCGACGGCGGCTTCTACGGCTGGCCTTATTGCTACTGGGGGCAGACGGTCGATGACCGCGTGCCGCAGGATCCGGCGATGGTCGCCAGGGCGATCCAGCCGGACTACGCGCTCGGCGGCCACACTGCTTCGCTCGGCCTGTGCTGGATGCCCAGGGGCACGCTGCCCGGCTTCCCCGACGGCATGGTGATCGGCCAGCACGGCTCGTGGAATCGCTCGACGCTGTCGGGCTACAAGGTAGTGTTCGTGCCGTTCGAGAACGGCCGTCCGTCAGGGCCGGCGCGCGACATCCTGTCGGGCTTACTTGCGCCAGACGAGAAGGTGTCGTACGGCCGTCCGGTCGGCGTCGCACTCGGCCCGGACGGATCGCTGCTGGTCGCCGACGATGTCGGCAACGTGATCTGGCGCGTCACGGGCGCGTAGCGGCGCGAGGTGACTCAGCGGCTCAGGAATTCGCGGATACTCCGCGCGATTTCCGCTGCGTGCGTCTCCAGCGCGAAGTGGCCGGTGTCGAAGAACTTGACGACGGCGTTCGGATTGTCGCGCTTGAACGCTTCCGCACCCGGCGGCAGGAAGAATGGATCGTTCTTGCCCCACGCCGCGAGGAATGGCGGCTGGTGGGTGCGGAAGTAGGACTGGAAGGCCGGATAGAGCGCGACGTTGCTCTTGTAGTCGCCGAACAGATCGAGCTGCACGTCATGCGCGCCGGGCCGCGCCATGTAGTAATTGTCGAGGTTCTGTCCGTCCGGCGACACCGCCTGCGGATCCGAGGTGCCGTGGGTGTACTGCCAGCGCGTGGTCTCCGGCGTCAGGAAGGCGCGCAGCGCATCGCGGTTCACCTGCGACGGGTCCTGCCAATAGGCCTTGATCGGGCTCCAGCCGTCGCTGAGGCCTTCTTCATAGGCGTTGCCGTTCTGCGAGATGATCGCGGCGATCCGCTCCGGATGCTTGAGCGCGAGGCGGAAGCCGGTCGGCGCGCCGTAGTCGAACACATAGACCGCGTAGCGGTCGAAGCCGATTATCTCGGTGAAGCGATCGATCACGCCGGCGATGCGGTCGAAGGTGTAGCTGAACGCGTCCCGCGGCGGCATGCCGGACAGGCCGAAGCCGGGCAAGTCCGGCGCCACGATGTGAAATTTGTCCGCGAGAAGCGGGATCAGATCGCGGAACATGTGTCCCGCGGTCGGGAAGCCGTGCAGCAGCAGCAGTTTCGGCGCGCCGGGCGAACCGGCCTCGCGATAGAACACCTTGACCCCGTCGACATCGGCGGTGCGATACATGATCTCGGACATCTGTCACTCCCTGTGGCCGTGATGTGGTGGGATTTGGAATTACGGCTTGCTCTGCGCGGAGACTGCGCTGACCGCTTCCCGGATGATGTCGGTGACATGCGCCGGCGCCGTGACGATCGGCGTGTGATCGACCGGATGTGAACGCACGACAGCCTGCATCCGCGCCGCCATGCTGCGCTGGGTCTCGGGCGCGATCATCCGGTCCTCTTCGGCAACCAGGAACCAGCTCGGGACGTCCTTCCAGAGCGGACGGCCGACCGGCACGGTGATGCAGGCAGGAGAGATCGGCCGCTGCACGGCGGCGAGCACCGCGAGCTCCTCGGCGCGCGCGCCTTGCGCGAAGGCCGATGCGAAGGCGGACTCGGGCAGCCAGATCAGGCCGTTGGCATCGGGTGCGAGCTTCGGCGCGAACGGATGCGGCGGTGCGCGGTAGAACACGTCGGCGACGGTCTCGCCCTGGTCTGGCGCCAGCGCCGCGACATAGACCAGCGCCCTGACGCGTGGTGCGCGGCTCTCGGCGATCACGGCGCCGGCATAGGCATGGCCGGCCAGCACGACCGGTCCCTCGACGCGGTCGAGCGTGCGATTCAGCGCAGCGACATCGTCGGCGAGCGAGGTCAGCGGCAGCGGCGCTGCCACCGCGGTGATGCCTTCGGCGTCGAGCGCCGTGATCACCCGCGCCCAACTCGAGCCGTCGGCCCACGCGCCGTGGGCAAGCACCACGCTGACATCCTTGTTCGACATCGTCCGCTCCTCGGCTCTATCGTAACCAGTATAATTGTATTTGACAGGTTACTAGACTCATGATCCAGTGCACGTAACTTGTCAAGAGGCGCTTAGGCGGTTATTTCCGATCGGGTCAAAAAAGAAGCCGCCAGGAGGTCCAGCCGTGCAACCCCATCCACCCGCGATGTTCATCGCCGATAGTTTGGGTCTCGATTTCATCAATTCGATCGCGACCCCGGTCGACACGCCGGTGGACTGGATCGGCGACGGTGACGGCCTGTTGCGTTGGCTCGCACAGGCGAAATTGGTGCCGTCGGATGTGGTCGACGCGCTCAAGGCCCGCGCGAAGCCGGGCGAGCTCGATGATGTCGCCGGCCAGGCGCGAGACCTGCGCGAATGGTTCCGCGGTTTCGTGCGCAAGCATATGGGCAGACCACTCGCGCCGCGGGCGCTGAAGGAATTGGAGCCGCTGAACCGGCTGCTCGAGAGCGATCAGGCGTTCAGCCGGATCGTGCCGCATCGTCACGACGATCACGACGGCTTCGCGCTGGAGCAGACGCGGCGCTGGCGCTCGGCGGAAACATTGCTGGTGCCGATCGGCGAAGCGATGGCCAAAGTCGTCTGCGAGGAAAGCTTTTCCGACATCAAGGCGTGCGAGGGCCCGGCCTGCACCTTGATGTTTGCCGATCACACAAGGGCGCGTGCGCGCCGCTGGTGCAGCATGGCGATCTGCGGCAACCGCGCCAAGCAGGCCGCGCATCGCAGTCGGATCAAGGACAGGGGAGCATAATCCGGAAACGTGCGAAGCGGTTTTCCGAAAAGATCATGCTCAAGCAAAGAAGCCAAACCCGAGCAAACGGGCCGCTATGACGCCAAAGGGTAACGGTCGTTGACGCATTACACGCCGGAGGGAACTCAAAAATCCCTCCGCGCCCGATCGCTCGGAAGCGCCTAAAACCGGAATGAAATCCATAGCGGTTTTCAACCATGCCCCTTGAGCCTTCCTCAACTTCCGCAGCCGATGCTTCGCCCGCCCAAAGGACCGACCAGGGATCGACAAGGAGCTTGAGCATGCCGGCCAAGGCAAGAACGACGGCAAGAACGACCGCGACCAACGCCACCGCGCAGGGGCGCGAGGATATCCTTAACGCGCATGCCATCAGCACGCTGGGCGCCGGCGTCGTCAGCGCGATGAGCGCGGTCGGCGCCGCCGTCATCAAGAAGAACAAGCCGGCACTCGGCAAGAGCCCGGACTGGTTCTGGCACATGTTCGCGAAATGCGAGGCCAAGGCCGCGCGTGTCGCCGAGCAGGCCGCGCGCGATCCGGAGGCCTGCGGTGACGCGACCTTCATCGAGGTCTATGCCGCGCAATTGCCGAAGCTGATGGCGTCGGCGCTCGAGAGCCACGACAAGGCGCTGAAGGCGAAGTGATCGGATCAGTCTTGTAGGGCGGGTTAGTACTACTGCGTCACAAGCGCTCTTTCAGCCGATCCTGAGAGGCCGTGAACGAATCCAGCCGTCATTGCGAGCGAAGCGAAGCAATCCATCGGCCCGCAAACGCGGTTGGATGGATTGCTTCGTCGCTATCGCTCCTCGCAATGACGGCGGAGGCAGAATTATGACGCAGTAAGATTAGGCGAAATCGTAACCCGCCATGGCTCCATCGCGTCGCGTTGCGGCGGGTTACGGCTTTGCCCAACCCGCCCGACGTTGCTGCGCGCGGCTGGAGCACCGTGTGACGCCAGTCACGGCAGCCACGCACGCCGCACGCCATTGATAGCGCCATGAACGGGCGGTCCTCCCGTCAATCATGGAGCTGAAGATGACGTCCACGCTTGCAATCAGCACTTCCGATGACAGCCTTGCTCTGGTGCCGGAGCACGATCAGGCCGCCGCGTCCCTGGTGCCCGCCGCGGTCGATAGCACCAGCGTGCCGCAGCGCCAGTTCTGGGAGACCGAGCACACCCGGCCGGATTTCCAGCCGTCCGACGATGCCGCGCCCGAGCTGGTCGCCGCGACCGCGAACTATCTCGGCGAATGCATGCGGCATCCCTATCTGCCGGTGTCGGACATCCGCGCGCGGCAATTCGCCCGCATCAAGCAACTGGTCGAGCTCGCCTATCGCGACATCCCGGTCTACCGCGCCAAGTATGATGCCGCCGGCTTCAGGCCGGAGCATCTGCGCGACTACGACGACATCCAGAAGATCCCTGTCATCACCAAGCCCGAGCTGGTCGCGGCATTCCCGGACCAGTGCGTCAACAGGAAATACAAGCCCGAAAACCTGTTTCCGACCCGCTCATCCGGCTCGTCGGGCCAGACCCTCTTGATCCGCGTCGACTACGACGCCGTGATCACCGACACCATCCAGGGCGTCCGCCAGTTCGCGATGCAGAGCGGCGGCAACTACCGGGCCGAAGACCTGCTCGCCCATGTCTACACCGTGCCGTGGTGGTTCGATTCGATCGGCGGCGATTATCCGACCGCCTTCATCTCGAACCTGATCCCGCCGGCGCGCGTCGCCCAGCATCTGCGCTATCTCGGGCCGAAGATCCTGTCGCTCTATCCGTCGAGCCTCGATGCGTTGATGCCGCATGTCGACGAGTTCCGCTCCTCGCTCAATCTCGCGGTGACGCATTCGGAATATTCCTCCCGTGCCGCCCGGGCGGAATGGTCGCGTCAGCTCGGCGTGCCCGTGCTCGACGAATATTCCTCCGAGGAGGCGACGCGGATCGCGCTCGAAATGCCCAACGGCCAGTATCACGTCTGCGAGGACACCGTGCATCTCGACGTGCTCGATCCCGTCACGATGCAGCCGCAGGCTGCCGGGCAGTCCGGCATCGCCGTGATCACCAACCTGCTCAACGAGGCGATGCCGTTCATTCGCTACGTGCAGGGCGACTACATCACCCAGCCGGCCAACCCCGCGCCGTCCGATATCAACTGGTCGCAGATCGCGAGCATCGACGGCAGGCTCAACGACGCCTTCGTCAACCGCGACGGCCGCAAGGTTCCGGCCGGCAGCATCCTCGATGCGACCTATCGCTGGATGTTCGACTGCAATCTGCACCTGGCGCAGTTCGAGATCGTGCAGCGCGGCGTCGACCTGGTCGAGGCGCGCGTCGTGCTCGGCCAGGATACGCCGCTGGGCCGGTTGCACGGCTCGGTCGCGCATCTGGAGGATCTGCTCAAGGCCTGCCTCGAGCATCCGGTCCGGGTGCAGGCTCACGCGCTGCTGGCGTTTCCGCCCAAGGTCGGCAAGCGCCGCCCGATCCGCCGCGAGTTCGATTGATCGCAGCAAATAGGGTGCGTGCCATGACACAGTCACTGAATCGCATCGCCGCCATGACGGCGCGTTATTACTACATCCTGCGCTCGTCATGGCTCCGGCTGCTCGAGATCGTCTACTGGCCGGCGATGCAGATGCTGGTGTGGGGTTTCCTCTACACCTACCTCTATGACAGCAAGTCGGCGATGGCCTCCACCGCCGGCCTCTTGCTCGGCGCCATCCTGCTCTGGGACGTGCTGTTTCGCGGCCAGCTCGGCTTCACCTTCACCTTCCTGGAGGAGATATGGTCGCGCAATCTCGCCAACCTGATGATGAGCCCGTTGCAGCCGTCCGAGCTTGCGGCCTCGCTGATGCTGATGAGCCTGATCCGACTGGTGATCGGCACGCTGCCGGTGCTGCTGCTGACCTGGTTGCTGTTCGGCTTCAACCTCACTGCGATGGGGCCGGGGCTGATCGCGTTCTTCCTCAATCTCGTGCTGACCAGTTGGGCGATCGGCCTTGTCGTCGCCGGTCTCGTGATCCGGCAAGGTTTTGGCGCCGAGAGCCTCGCCTATTCGATCATGATCGTGCTGCTGCCGCTGTGCTGCGTCTACTATCCGGTCGCGGCGCTGCCGCTCTGGCTGCATCCGGTCGCCTGGTCGTTGACGCCAACCTATGTGTTCGAGGGCATGCGCGCCGTGCTGCTCGACGGCACGTTCCGCACCGATCTGATGCTCGAATGCCTCGCGCTCAATGCCGTCTATCTCGGCATTGGCTTCACCACATTCGTCGCCCTGCTGCACAGCGCCCGCCACAAGGGCGGCCTGCTCACCATGGGCGAGTAAGGGGAGAGATCCATGAGCCGCATCGAACGCTTCCTGCCCCGCGGACATCTGACGCCAGTTTTGGCAAACGCTGCGCCCGCGCAGGGTAACTCGGACCGGCCCAACCTCGATGACACGCCAGCCATCGCCGTCGAGGATCTCTGCAAGAAGTACCGTACCCATTGGGCGGTCGACGACGTCAACTTCATCGTGCCGAAGGGCTGGACCGTCGGCCTGCTCGGCGGCAACGGCGCCGGCAAGACCACCACGATCTCCATGATCATGGGCCTCGTGGTGCCGAGCTTCGGCCGCGCCATGGTGCTGGGCCACGACATGGCGACCGAGCGTCACAAGGTGCTCAGCCGGATGAATTTCGAGAGCCCCTATGTCGCGCTGCCGGGCCGGCTCACGGTGCGACAGAACCTGACGGTGTTCGGCCGGCTCTATGGCGTCGCCAATCTGAAGGCCCGGATCGAGCAGCTGATCGAGGATTTCGAACTCGGCGACGTGCTCGACCGGGTCACCGGGCGGCTCTCCGCTGGGCAGAAGACCCGCGTCGCCGTGGCCAAGGCGCTGATCAACGATCCCGACGTGCTGCTGCTCGACGAGCCGACGGCATCGCTCGATCCCGACCGCGCCGAATGGGTGCGCAGCCGGTTACGCGCCTATCAGAAGCGCCGCGGCGCCACCATCCTGCTGTCCTCGCACAACATGACCGAGGTCGAGCAGCTCTGCGACTTCGTCGTGATCATGAGCCATGGCCGCGTCGTTGCGATGGGGCGTCCGCAGGAGTTGGCCGAGCGCTTCAGGTGCCGGGACCTTGACGAGGTCTTCATCTATCTGGCGAGGGTTGCGTGATGTCCTCATCTGGTTCTCCGAACGACAAGCCGGTTGCGATCCGAAGGGAACGCCGTTCGGACGTGGCGGCGCGAGACAGTCTGCTCGACGCTGCATTCGGTCCTGGCCGTTTCGCCAAGACCTCGGAGCGGCTGCGCGAGGGCCGCAAACCTGCGCGCGGCCTCGCGTTTGTCGCGCGCCGTGGCGGCCGCTTGGTCGGCACGTTACGGCTGTGGCCGGTCATGACCGCGACCGGTCACACCTGCCTGCTGCTCGGCCCGCTGGCCGTCGCCGAGGATGCCCGACGTCTGGGCATCGGCGCCGCGCTGATGCGACAGGCGCTGGCGCGTGCGCAACTGCTGGGCTACCGCGCCGTCATCCTGGTCGGCGATGCCGCCTATTACGGCCGTTTCGGCTTCTCGGCTGCGACAACCGGCGCGCTCCGCATGCCCGGGCCGTATCAACGCGAGCGGCTGCTGGCCTGCGAGTTGGTGCCGGGCGCGCTGCGCGGAGCAGGCGGCCTGATCGCCGCCGCCGGCCCGCGTCCATCGCGATTGTCCGGACTGATGGACCGGATTGCCGGAAGCCGGGCCCCGATCGGACAGCCGGCCTGATCCGCGGCACCTTTTCTGCCACGGAGGCATGGCGATTTGGCCGGTCTTGGCGTAAAGCACGCCAAATCGCCATGCGGCTGTGCCGCTTGCCGGGGTCGCAGCTTCAAGTCGTCCCGCTCGACGTTCTGCGCCCGGACCAATCAAGGTTTCCCATCTCGTGCCCTTTCCGACCACCAGTTCGCCGCTCGCCCGCGCCTTGGCTGAGCGCAACTACGAACAACCGACCCCTGTCCAGCTCGCCGTGCTGGCGGAGGATGCCGTCGGCCGTGACCTGCTGGTCTCGGCCCAGACCGGCTCGGGCAAGACCGTTGCCTACGGATTGGCCATGGCCAAGGACCTGCTCGGCGACGCCGAGCGGTTCGAGCAGGCCGCCGCACCGCTGGCGTTGATCGTGGCGCCGACGCGCGAGCTCGCCTTGCAGGTGCAGCGCGAGCTTGCGTGGCTCTACGAACATGCCGATGCCTGCGTGGTCTCCTGCGTCGGCGGCATGGACCCGCGCCGCGAGCAGCGCGAGCTGGCCGCGGGCGCTCACATCGTGGTCGGGACGCCCGGCCGGCTGTGCGACCATTTGCGGCGCGGCCGCCTCGATATCTCGGGATTGCGCGTCGTCGTGCTCGACGAGGCCGATGAGATGCTCAATCTCGGCTTCCGCGAGGACATGGAATTCATCCTCGAAACCACGCCGGACAGCCGCCGCACGCTGTTGTTCTCGGCGACGTTCCCGCGCGGCATCGTCGCGCTGGCCAAGCAATACCAGCAGCAGGCGTTCCGGATCGAGGTCGCGGGCGACGAAGGCGGCCATGCCGACATCGAGTACCGCGCCATCCGGGTGGCCGCCGACGACGTCGAGCATGCGGTGGTCAACGTGCTGCGCTTCCATGAGGCGCCGAGCGCGCTGGTGTTCTGCAACACCCGCGAAGCCGTCAGGCATTTGCAGGCGGCGCTCTTGGAGCGTGGGTTCTCGGTGGCCGCGCTGTCGGGCGAGATGACCCAGAACGAGCGGACCCAGGCGTTGCAGGCCTTGCGCGACGGACGGTCCCGGGTTTGCGTCGCGACCGACGTGGCGGCGCGCGGCATCGATCTGCCGAGCCTCGATCTCGTCATTCACGCCGACCTGCCGAAAGATCCGGAGGTGATGCAGCATCGCTCGGGCCGCACCGGCCGCGCCGGCCGCAAGGGTGTCAGCATCCTGTTGGTGCCGCCCGCCCGGCGGCGGCGCGCCGAATTGCTGCTCGATCTCGCCGGCATCGATATCGTCTGGGGCACCGCTCCGCAGGCGGACGAGATCCGCAAGCTCGACCATGATCGCTTGCTGAAAGACGCCGTGTTCTCCGAGGAGGCGACTTCGGACGATCTGGCGCTGGCGCAGGCCTTGCTCGCCGAACGCTCGCCCGAGGCGATCGCCGCGGCGCTGGCCCGGCTCTATCGCGCGCGGCTGCCGGCGCCCGAAGACATTCTCGATCCCGGTGAAGCCCGCGGCCGCGACCGCGGCGATCGCGCCGCGCGCCGCGAGGAGCGTGCCGCCGGGCCGCGATCGAAGACCGGGAAGTCTCCGCGCCACGGCATGGAGGAGGCGACCGTCTGGTTCCGCGCCGCGATCGGGCGGAGGAAGAATGCCGAAGCGCGCTGGCTGCTGCCGATGATCTGCCGCCGCGGCGGCATCGACAAGCGGGACATCGGCGCCATCAAGATCATGGACACCACCACCGAGTTCGAGATCGCCGCGCGGGTCGCGGACTCCTTCGCCGTCAAGATCAAGCGTCCGGACAAGGAAGACAGCATCCGCATCGAACCGTTGGCGGAGGCTCCGCAGCGGGAGACGCACGCGGAGAAGCCGGCCCGCAAGCCGAGGCACGAGCCTTGGCGCGACCAAGGTGATGGCCGACGCAGCGCGCCGCGCAGCGACGGGCCGCGTGATGAGGCGACGGCCAAGCGGCGCGGCAAGCCGGACCGCGAAACGAGCGTCAAATTCGACAGCGAGCCCAGGTTCGGCAAGACGAAGCATCGCAGCAAGTCCGGCTACGCCGGGCACACGCAATGGCCGGACGTGTCGACGGCGAAGCCGAAGTTCGGCAAGAAGCCGAAGAAGAAGCGCCGCGGCTGAGTTGGCGGCAGCAGCTGCCGCGCGCTCAGCTTGCTGGTGCGGCTTCGGGTGACACGCTGATGTCCGCCACCGTCATCCTGAGGAGCCGCGAAGCGGCGTCTCGAAGGATGAACGGCCCGGCCGGTGGCCGTGCATCCTTCGAGGCTCGCTCCGCTCGCACCTCAGAGGGTGTGATTTTTTTGGGGTTTCAGCGAGCATTATAGCCGAAAGCCGGCGCGGTGTGATTCTCTGGCGATGATGGATTCGCGGGAGGTGATGTTGGCTGCCGATGAGTTGTTTGGGGACCTGCCGGAGCAGGCGAAGCCACCAGTCGAAGCGGGCTTGCCCGGCGCTCCGCGGCTGCGTGAGCCCCAGCGCGACCAGATTGCGCTGCGAGCGGTTGATATTGAGAGCCTGATCGGGGAAGACCATCCGGTGCGGCTGATCTGGTCTTATGTCGAAGAGCTTGATCTGAGTGAGTTGGAGGACCGGATCAAGGCTCGCGGCGATCGTCCCGGTCACCCCGCGACCTCGCCCCGGCTTTTGCTGGCGCTGTGGCTCTATGCCGCCAGCGAAGGCGTTGGCAGCGCGCGGGCGTTGGAGCGGCTGTGCGAGAGCCACGATGCCTATCGCTGGCTGTGCGGCGGGGTGTCGGTGAACTATCACCTGCTGGCGGACTTCCGGGTCGGCAACGCCGATCTGCTTGACCGACTGCTCAGTGAGCATCTGGCAGCGTTGGCAAAGGCCGGTCTCGTCGATCTGGAGACCTTGGCGCAGGATGGCATGCGGGTCCGGGCCAGCGCCGGGGCCGCCTCGTTCCGGCGCGAGGCGACGCTGGATAAGCATTTGGCGCAGGCTGAGGCCGTGGTGGAAGACCTCAAGCGCGAGGTCGACACACGCTCGGACGCCAGCAATAAGCGTGCCCGGGCAGCCAAGGAGCGGGCCGCGCGGGAACGCAGCGCGCGGGTGAAGGCGGCGCAGACGGCGCTCGCCGAGATCAAGCAGCAGCGCAAGGAGCGCGAAGAAAGTCGCGGCAACGGCAAGACGCCGAAGGAGCCGCGGGCCTCCACGACGGACGCCTATGCACGGGTCATGAAGATGGCGAACGGCGGCTTCCGCCCCGCCTACAACGTGCAGGTGACGAGCGTGGCCGGCGAGCAGATCGTCGTCGACACCAGAATTTGCAACATCGGATCCGATCGCGGCCTGATGCGCCCCATGCTGGAGCGGCAGCGTGCGCGGCCCGGAGGGTTGCCCAAGGACCATCTCGTCGATGGCGGCTTTGGCAGTGCCGAGGACATCGAATGGGCCTATGCCGAGGGCATCGATATCTTTTGTCCGCCCACTCAATCCAAGCACGGTACCGATCCCTATCTACCGCGGCGCGGCGACGGTCCGGGGGTGTTGGCCTGGCGTGCGCGAATGGCGAGCGAAGAGGGCAAGGCCCGATACAGGTCCCGGTCGATCTGCGAGTGCATCCATGCCCGCTGGCGCAATTGGGACCTGCGGCAATTGACCGTGCGCGGCATCGAAAAGGTCCGTGCCGTCGTGCTCTGGTACGCCCTCGTCAACAACATCCTGCAAGGCAACCGCCTCTCCAGAGCCTAAACAACGGGTCATCGCCGAACTCGAACTCAAACCTGCCAATTGCTGCGACGAACAGCCGCCAAAAACTCCGCAGGAGCCGAATCCGTCACAAGCTCTCAGGATGACGGATTTGATTGCTTTGCGGGGACGATGATGCGGTGAGAGTTGCGCGACTAACGCGACTGCCCTCACGCCACCAGCGCGATCTTCGGCACGGTGGCCAGCGCCGACTGGTTGCGGCCGTTGGCCTTGGCGGCGTAGAGCGCCTTGTCGGCGGCTTCGATCAGGTCGGCCCATGGCTGGCCTGCGGCCGGTCGCATGCTGGCGACGCCGATGCTCACCGTCGTGCTGAGCTCGCCCTCGCACCATTGCTGCACCTTGCCGCGGATGGTCTCGGCCAGCTTGAAGGCTTCGAGCGCGGTCATGTTGGGCAGCAGCACGGCGAATTCCTCGCCGCCGAAGCGCGCCGGGCAATCGCCGGCGCGGCGCACCGCGTCCGAAATGCAGATCGCGATCCCGACCAGCACCTGGTCGCCGGCCTGATGGCCGTAGGTGTCGTTATAGGCCTTGAAATGATCGGCATCGATCATCAGCAGCGCGACCGGCTGGCCGTAGCGGCCGGCACGGCGCCATTCGCGCTCGATCTCGGCATCGAATTTGCGCCGGTTCTTCAGGCCGGTGAGGGCGTCGGTCGTCGCCATCTCCTCGAGCCTGTCCTCGGCGTCGGCGCGGCGGACGATCTCGCGGGCGAGCACCAGCGTCGCGCTGAGCACGAACAGGATCAGGACAGCCATGATCGCGCCGATGCGGATCGCCTCGGTGCGCCAGAGGTTGAACACCGCTTCCAGCGGCTTGCCGACCACCACATAAAGCGGCCCGGAGCTGCTGCGCCTGACATAGAGCCGCGGCGTATCGTCGACCGGACCCTTGCCGGAGAAGGAGCCGCCGACCTTCAGATTGTCGGCCTTCCAGTCCGATTGCTCCGCGAGGTTCTTGCCGATCACGTCGAGGTCGAACGGCGTGCGCATGATGATGGTGCGGTCGTTGCGCAGCACGGTGATGGTGTCGCCGGGCACCAGGTTCAGCCGTCCGAACAGATCGTGGAAATAGCTGAAGCGGATCGAGCCGACCACGACGCCGAGGAAGCGGCCGTCGTCGGCGGAGATGCGCCGGCTCAGCACGATGGCGTAGGCGCCACGGTGCAGCATCGGCCGGCTGACATAGAGGCCGGTGTCCGGATGGTCGCGCTGGATGGTGAAATACTGCTCGTCGCTGCGGTTCTCCGGGCGCGGATCGAGGCTCGCGGCGTCGATGGTCAGGTTGCCTTCCGCATCGAACACCTGGATCGCGCCGAAATGCTGCGCGGTCGCGGCATGGTCGAACAGGATCAGCTGGCGCAGTTCCTTGCTGACGTTGCGGATCTCCGGCATCTCTAGATTGCTGGCGACCGCGCGCAGCGACAGATCGTAGAGCTCGATGTTGCGGCTGATGTCGGCCTCGATGCCTGAGGCCAGATTCTCCAGGGTCCGGCGCGCCAGTTCCTCCTCGCCGCGGCGCATGTCGAACATCACGCCGGCGCAGACCGCGGAGAAGCCGAGCACGGTGGCAATCGACGCCGCGATCAGCAGCTTTGCCGATAGCCGCCAGCGCCGCTTAGCCTCGTTTCCCCGTCGAAATGGCATTTTCAGCTCCAATGCGCCGTCATGCATCGGGAAATCTTGTCGTCGCCTTAAATGGCGACAGCGGTCGCCGAATGGGTTAACGGGTGGTTGCCGGAATCCTGAGCCTTGAGGACGACGTGAACGACTACGACCCGCTGCGGGACTACCTGAAGAAGCAGCATCTTCCCGAGTTCGTGCTGACCTTCGAGCAGATCGAGGAGATCATCGACGCGGCGCTGCCGCGCGCCGCGCAACGGGCGTCGTGGTGGGAAACCCTGCGCAGCCCGCAGGAGAAGATGCCGCAGCGCGAAGCCTGCCTCGAGGCCGGCTACATCGCCACCCGCCAGGCCGACGGCAAGAGCGTCAAGTTCAAGCGCATGCCCAAGCCGCGTTAGAAGAGGCAACACTCCAGGTCGTCATCGTCCGCGAAAGCGGGCGATCCAGTATTCCAGAGACGTCAGAGTGATACGGATAAGCCGCGGCGTACTGGATACTCCGCTTTCGCGGAGCATGACATTCGTGAGCGGGGCAGGCAGAGTGCCCCCGGCCCGCGCCTAACTCGCGGCTTCCAGCCGTTCCTCGGTGAGCAGCCGCGTGGCGGCGTCGGCGTCCATCGGCTCGCCGAAGGCGAAGCCCTGCGCGTATTCGCAGCCGAGCTGGTAGAGCTCGACGGCATCCGAATCGGTCTCGGCACCTTCTGCGACTACATCCATACCGAGATCGTGCGCCAGCGCGATGATCGATTTCAGGATCACCGGGCGGGTGCCGCGGCTGGTGGTGCGAACAAAGGACTGGTCGATCTTGATGGTGTCGAACGGGAAGCGCTGCAGATAGGACAGCGAGGAGTGCCCGGTGCCGAAATCGTCGAGCGACAGCCCGGTGCCGAGCTCGCGGATTCGCGCCAGCATCTGGGCGGCGTGCTCCGGGTTCTCCATGACCAGCGATTCCGTCAGCTCCAGCTTCAGCGTGCCGCGCGCCACCGAGGAGCGCGACAGCACGGTGCGGATGTCGTGGATCAGGTCGTGGCGCAGCAATTGCCGCGAGGAGACGTTGACCGAGGCGAAGATCGGCTCGCGGGCGCGCATCGCGCGCTGCCACACTGCGAGCTGGCGCGCGGTCTGGTCCATCACGAACATGCCGAGATCGACGATCAGGCCGGTCTCCTCGGCGACGGTGATGAACTCCGACGGCGACATCCGGCCGAGCTTCGGATGATCCCAGCGCGCCAAGGCCTCGAAGCCGGCGATCGCGCGATCCTCCAGCCGCACGATCGGCTGGTACAGGATCGTGATCTCCTGGCGCTCGATGGCACGGCGCAGGTCGCTTTCCAGGGTCAGGCGGTCGGTCTTGCGTGCCCGCATCGCCGGCTTGTAGACGTCGATGCGGTCGCCGCCGATCCGCTTCGAGTGATACATCGCAAGCTCGGCGTCCTTGATGATCTCGTCGGTCAGCGGCGCCGCCGGATCGGACAGCGCAAGGCCGATCGAGGCGGTCAGGAAGATCTCGCGGTCGTTGAAGGCGATCGGGGCGCGGATGGTCTTGCGGATGGTCTCGGCGAAATTGGTGATCCGCGCCGGGTCCTGCTCCGACAGCAGGATCAGGCCGAACTGGTCGCCGGCCATCCGGGCCAGCGTGTCCTGCGGCTTGAGGATGCGGGTCAGCCGGCGCGCCAGCGTCAGCAGAATGGAGTCGCCGACCGCGATGCCGACGGAATCGTTGACCTGCTTGAAGCGGTCGAGGTCGATCACCATCAGGGTCGGCCGCAGGTTCGGCATGGTCTTGGCGAGGTTCGCCACCGCGCTGAGGCGATCCATGAACAGCTTGCGGTTGGGCAGGCCGGTCAGGTTGTCGTGCACCGAGTCATGCAGCATCCGCTCTTCGGAATTCTTGAACTCGGTGACGTCGGTCAGGGTGCCGACCACGCGCGAGACCTCGCCGTCGGAGCCGACCACCGGGCGCGCCTTCAGCGCGAACCACATGAAATGGCCGTCGGGCGTGCGCAGCCGGAAATCCTGCACCAGGCGGCCGCGGCGCTGGTCGAGCACGCTGTCGAGCGCGGCGCGGAAGCGGTCCTGGTCGAGCGGGTGCAGCACTTCGAGCCATTTCGCGGCAGGGCCTTCCAGCGTGCCGCGCTTCAGCCCGAGCAGCGCTTCGGTCTCCGGGCTGGTGAACACCTTGTCGGCCGAGACGTCCCAGTCCCAGATCAGGTCGCCGGAGCCGGTCAGCGCCAGCGCGCGGCGCTCGACATCGGAGACCACGCCGGTGGTGGCGCCGCCGCCGGCGAAGGCGTGCTGCATGACCGTGAATCCGATCAGCATCACGATCAGCACCAGGCCGCCGAGCAGCGCCGGGCCGACGATGTCGTTGGTGACCGAGCCGGCCACCGTCATGCCGGCCGCGACCACCCAGACCACCAGCAGGAACCAGGTCGGGATCAGCAGCACCGCGCGGTCGAAGCCATGGGTCGAGAGATAGACGATCAGCGCGAAGCCGGCGAAGGCGATCATCACCAGCGACATCCGCGCGATGCCGGAGGCGACCGCGGGATCGAACAGCGCCAGCGCCACCAGCGAGCCGAGGAACACCAGCCAGCCGATCGTGATGTGCGAGTAGCGCACGTGCCATCGGCTGAGATTGAGATACGCGAACAGGAACACCAGCAGCGTCGCCGCGAGGATCGCCTCGCCCGCCGCGCGCCAGACGCGCTCGGCGTTGTTCGACATGTCGAGCACCTTGCCCCAGAAACCGAAATCGACGCCGATATAGACCAGCACCGCCCAGGCCAGCGCCGCGGCGGCCGGGAACATGATGCTGCCCTTGACCACAAACAAGATCGTGAGCACCAGCGCGAGCAGGCCCGAGATGCCGATCACGATGCCCTGGTACAGCGTGAACGAGTTGACCTTGTCCTTGTAGGCGTCGGGTTCCCACAGATAGAGCTGCGGCAGCTTGTCGGTGCGCAGCTCCGCGACATAGGTGACGACGGCGCCGGGATCGAGCGTAATGCGGAACACGTCGGCGGTCGGGCTCTCCTGCCGCTCCGGGCGATCGCCGACCGACGGCGTGATGGTGGCGATGCGCGACAGGCCGAGGTCGGGCCACAACAGGCCCGACGACACGATGCGATAATGCGGCGCGACGATCAGGCGGTCGAGCTGGTCGTCGGTGTTGTTGGCGAGCGCGAACACCACCCAGTTCTGGCCGCCTTCGCGCGCGCGCACCTCGATGCGGCGCACGATGCCGTCGGTTCCGGGAGCGGTCGAGACCTGGATGCGGTCGGTTTCACTGCGCTGATGGTCGAGCACCGCGGTGAGGTCGATCGCCGGTGCGTCGCTGCGCACGCTGACCGCGTCGATCGCATACGCGGCAGGCGCAGCAGCAAACATCATGAGGCCCAGCGCCAGCAGCGCAAGGCACCTGATCGGACGCAATGTCAGTACTCCGCGATCGACAAACTGCCCGGGCCCGGCGACCGGCCCGGAGGTGGCGCGATAAATGACACGAAAGCGAAGGGAATCAAAGGGTTTCCGCCCTTCCATCCGCTGCGAGAGTTAAACCACCAACACAATTTTGCCAATATGTTCGCTGGTCTCCATGCGGCGGTGCGCGTCGGCGGCCTTTTCCAGCGGGAATGTGCTGTCCATCAGCGGTTTGACGCGGCCTTCGCGCAGCAATGGCAGCACCTTGGCCTCGATCGCCGCGACCATCGCCGCCTTGTCCGCATTACTACGGGGGCGCAAGGTCGAGCCGGTGTGGTGCAGCCGCTTCACCATCAGCTTGGCGAAATTGGCTGACGCCTTCGGTGTTCCCGACAGGAACGCGATCTGGACGATGCGGCCCTCGACCGCGGCGGCATCGTAGTTGCGGTCGATATAGTCGCCGCCGACCATGTCGAGGATCACATTGGCGCCGGCACCGTCGGTCGCCTTCTTCACCGCCTCGACGAAATCCTCGGTCTTGTAGTTGACCGCGTGATCGGCGCCGAGCTTGAGGCAGGCATCGGCCTTGTCCTGCGAGCCGACGGTGACGATCACCTTGGCGCCGAACGCCTTGGCAAGCTGGATCGCCATCGTGCCGATGCCCGACGAGCCGCCGTGGATCAAGAGCGTCTCGCCGGCTTGCAGCGCGCCGCGCTCGAACACGTTGTGCCACACCGTCATCAGCGTTTCCGGGATCGCGCCGGCTTCCTGCATCGACAGTGAGGGCGGCACGGTCATCGCCTGCGCGTCCTGCGCGATGCAATATTGCGCGTAGCCGCCGCCGGCGACCAGCGACATCACCTTGTCGCCGATCCCGTGCTTGGCGCCTTCGCCGAGCGCGACCACTTCGCCCGCGATCTCGAGACCGGGCAGGTCGCTCGCGCCGGGCGGCGGCGGATAGGAGCCGGAGCGCTGCGCGACGTCAGGCCGATTGACGCCGGCGGCCGCGACCTTGACCAGGATCTCGCCGGCCTTGGGCACCGGCACCGCGCGGGTCTCGGGCACCAGCACCTCCGGGCCACCGGGCTTGCTGATGGCGACGACGGTCATTTGCGCGGGCAGGTTTGGCATGGTTCGTCCCTGGTCGGTGAAGAGGATTGCCGGATGGCATACCGCCTTTTGCATCGAAGCGAAACGCCATTAAGCCCCGAACCGGGCCGCCAGATGCGCGGCTTTTTCAGGGCTGATTTTCTCGACCGGCGGGGGACGCCTTGCGGCCGGAGTGAGCCATTGGGTCAGCGCGGCACGGATGCGCGTCAGATGTTGCACGCACGGCAAAGTCACTGCAAAATTCTCCTGCGCGCGGATATTCACCTTCTCCGGGTGCGCGACATCGGATCACATCGCCGGGAGGGCACATGCCGATTGAGGATGAGGACCGGCCGCGGAAGAAGATCAGCCACGAGATCGGACAGGATCTCTATCTCTTGTCGGTCGAGGAATTGGCTGAGCGCATCGCGCTGTTGAACGCGGAAGCGGACCGCCTGAAAGAGGCGATGGCGAAGAAGAGCGCATCGAAGGACGCGGCCAACAGCATTTTCAAGTCGTAGCGCGCGAAGCGATCTCCTTCGTAGCCCGGATGGAGCCAACGGGTCGCGCGAACGCGGGCCCGATGACAGGCTCCGCGTAATCCGGAGGCGTCGTGTGCGTCTGCACCGGCCCCGGATTACGCTGCGCTCCATCCGGGCTACGCAGCGGCGTGACGCCACCTGTCCCAAACTAGGTCAATGGCCGACATGGCAAACAAAGCCTGAAGAAATCCGCTCATTTACGGTCGGTTAAGCTTTCTCGATTATGACTGCATTGTCCTCGTTTGGACACCGAGTGGCTCCTGTCCACTCTGTTTGACGCCTCCCTGTTATCAACTTCAAAGCCGCCGGAAACGGCGGCTCTTTTTTGTTGCGTCCACGGCTGGAAACCATAAATCCGGTTGCGGCTGGACTCTTCGGCGCGCCCGCGCAATGATTTGTTCATCATAAGCTGGCGCGTGAGATGCCAGCGGGCGTTACGATGGTGTGAGGGCGTTAACCATGGCCGATCGTTCCCAGAACGAAGCCGGGCTTGTGCTGTTCAGCGAACGGCTGACCAATTCTGCGGCATTCGGCGTGCTGTTCCGGGAAGGCATGGACCTGGTCGAGCAGACCGCCGCATATCTCGACGGCGACGGCCGTGCCGAGGCCAAGGCGCTGGAACGGTCCGTGAGCCTGACCTATGCCACCGAAAGCATGCGGCTGACCACGCGGCTGATGCAGCTCGCCTCCTGGCTGCTGCTGCATCGCGCGGTCAAGGAAGGCGAGATGACGCTGACCCAGGCCAATCGCGAGAAGACCAAGGTGAAGCTGTCGGCCGCCGATCCCGGCCCGGCCGACATGGTCGTGAAGCTGCCCGAGCAATTGCAGCAGCTGATCGCCCGCTCGATGGATCTGCAGGCGCGCGTCCGCCGCCTCGACACCACGATCCACGCCCCGGCGCCGGATCGCTCGTCGATCGGCAACCCGCTGGTGCCGCAGCTCAACCGTCTCAAGGCCGCGTTCGAGCAGTAAGTCCAAGCCGTTACATCGGCGTGAAGCTCGCGATGTGGAGGCGGTCACGGTGCTTTCTTGGCGATACTCGCTGATAGCGGCAGCCGCTTCGGTACCGCTTCTTGTCGCCGCAATCGGCAAAGCTGGCAGCCAGACGACCAGTCATCCGGAGCTCAAGACGCCTGCGGAAATGGCCGAGGCGATTGCTCATTCCATCGACGCGATGGCTCGCGCGTTCGATGCGAAGCGGGAGAAATCGGTGACCCCGCCGATTGCCTTCCAATCCGCGACGTCGCACGACAACGTCGTCGATGTGCATTACAGGGCGAATGATGCGGGAATGCTTCCTCGCAACAAGGCTGAAGGCGAGGAGCAGCGACTTGGATTTGCCGGCAGGTTTTGCTTTGATCGCCGCGTATCGCTGTTTCAAAAGAATGGAGTGGTGATCCATCGAGTCCTTTTCGCGCCCGATGATAGCGCCCCCTTCGAATTCACCATCGATCAATCGACGTGCGCCGCGCTGATAGAGGCCGCCAAAGCGCGCGCCGAATCCCCCAAGCGAGCAGCAGGGCCGGCGCCGAACTCGCTCACCGAGCCGAAGCGCGTGCACACGATGACCATTCGGCCGGAGCAGGCCGAACAGAAATAGCTCAATCGGCATCGAGCCGGCGCTGACCAGTCCATGCCCTGGTCTGCCGCGCACGCGGTCGACCGCTGATCGTGGCACGGAGGCGGGCATAGTGGACCAATCAGTTTGATCGAAAGTGGCCCTTATCCTAAGCCACTTTGGCGCTATCATGCGAGCAATCGAAGAGGTCCGTCATGTACCTGCCGCCGCATTTCAAGATGGAAGAGCTCGGGCCGATCCACGCCGCGATGCGGGCGTCAAGGCTGGCGACGCTGGTCAGCGCGACCGCCGACGGGCTGATTGGCACGCCGCTGCCGCTGATGCTCAACGTGGACGAGGGCGCGTACGGCACCCTGTACGGTCACGTCGCGCGGCCCAATCCGCAGTGGAAGCTGCCCGCGATCGGCGAGGCGATGGCGATCTTCATGGGCCCCGACGCCTATGTGACGCCGTCCTGGTATGTGACCAAGGCCGAGCACGGCAAGGTGGTGCCGACCTGGAATTACGTCGCCGTGCACGCCTATGGCGCGGCCGAGTTCTTCGAGGATGCCGACCGCCTGCTCGATGTCGTGACCCGGCTGACCGTCCTGCACGAGAGCTCGCGCAAGGAGGTCTGGCAGGTCAGCGACGCGCCCGCCGATTTCATCAAGGCGCAGCTGCGCGGCATCGTCGGCGTGCGGATGCCGATCACGCGGATCGATGCCAAGAAGAAAATGAGCCAGAACCGCAAGCTCGAGGACCGCGCCGGTGTGATCGCGGGACTCGGCGAAAGCGATAATCCGGTCGATCGCGAAGTCGCAGCGATGATCCCGGCGAACTGAGGCGTGATGAACGAACGCAGCTCGTCATTGCGAGGAGCGACAGCGACGAAGCAATCCATCCATCGGCATATGCGGGCAGATGGATTGCTTCGCGGAGCCTGTCATCGGGCGCGCGTTCGCGCGACCCGTTGGCTCGCAATGACGGCGGAGGAAGTCGCGTCCGTCCAGCCCCCTCGTTGTCCGGAGATTGAGTCTTCACATGCAATTGTATCTCGCCTTTGCGATCACCACCGCGACCTTCGCACTGATCCCCGGTCCCGCCATGCTCTACGCCGCAGCCCGCACCTTGGCGGGCGGCAGGCGTGCGGGACTGATGGCGTCGCTCGGCCTGCATCTCGGCGGCTATGTCCATGTCATCGCCGCGGCGGCCGGCCTCGCTCTGCTGTTTCATGCGGTGCCGCCGCTCTTCATGACGATGAAGTTTGCGGGCGCCGCCTATCTGGTCTGGCTCGGGCTGTCGCTGTTTCGCGATCGCGGCAGCAAACGTCTTGAGCTGGCGCCGCTCTCCGCCGAGCGCGCCTTCGCGCAAAGCATCGTCGTCGAGGTTTTGAATCCGAAGACCGCGATCTTCTTCCTGGCATTCCTGCCGCAGTTCGTCGATGCGTCGGCCGGCGTTCCGGTCTGGGCCCAGCTGGTCCTGCTCGGCACGACCGTCAACCTGACCTTCTCGGCGGTCGATATCGTCTGCGTGTTGTTCGCCAGCGCGGTGATGGCGAAGCTGGAGCGCTCGCGGAGGTCGCAGCGGATCATGCAGCGGATCGGCGGCAGCATCCTGGTCGCGCTCGGCGCGCGGCTGGCGTTCGGGGATCGCTAGCCGCGGACATTCTCGATCGGCGGCGATGGCGTCGATCAACTCGCTAACTTGCCTGCGAGCGACGTCTGCAGGCCAGCGCCTGTATCGATCCCGGAAACGGCCGGTCATCGTCAGAAATATCCTCAACCCTCGGTAGCGCAATTCGCGATCTATGCTACCGTGCCCTTCTCGGGACGGCTGTTCCGTCCCGGATTTGGGAGGGCAAGTCATGAGATTGTCGCCAGGCTTTGTCGCGCCTTCAGCTGCCGCCGTCTTGTCGACCGTCTTGCTGTGCGGTCCGGCCGCGTCACAAACCGATTCCGCCAAGCCGCTTCCGTCCATCACGGTCGAAGCGCCGAAGCCGGCGGCCCGGCCAAATCGTCCGACGCAGGCGGCGACCACCGGGGTATCGCACCGCGGATCGAGAACCGCCCAGACGAGATCGTCAACCGTGCGCGCGCCGTCGCCGGCGCCGGATACGGTGCTGGGCAGGATTGCCGCGCTGGAGAAGGTCGCCAGCAATTGCAACGGTGGTTGCGAGTCGAGCATGCCGCACGGCAAGGACCCCTGGGTCGGCTGCAGCGAGTCGACGGGCGGACATACATATGGACCGTTCTCGGCAACCTGCCGGGACAACCTGACCTACAAATCCTATGTCGATTGCGTCGAGACCAAATGGTTCCTGGGCGAGTACCGAAACCGAGCCTGGTGGCTTTGCAGCAGCCTGCAGGCCGCGGGGAAGTTCAAGGTCGCCGAACTCAAGCGAGCAAGGCATCCGCGATAAAGCGTGATCAAGCGGCAGCCCGAAGGATGGGTGGAGCGAAGCGATACCCATCATCTCGCCACGGGGTTGCAGCCTGATGGGTTTCGCGGAGCTTATCATCGGGCCGCGCGTTGCGCGGACCCGTCGGCTCTACCCATCCACAGACAAGAGCGCGATGACGATTCAACCGAAGCTCATCGCGCCTTAGCGGCGTGTGCTCATAAGATCCGGGGCCCGAAGTCGAGGACCATGAGCTCCTCATCGTAATACGTGTCGTCATACTTTGAGGCCTTTGTCTCCACGCCATATTCTCGAAAGCCCACGCTTTCATAGAGGTGTCGGGCAGGTTGGTTGTCTCGGACGACGCTCAACTGGACGAGTTCGACATTTTCACGCGCGGCATCCAGCACCGCGTTCAACAGCAGACGTCCGATGCCGAGGTTTCTTGAAGTTGGTCGAACGTACATGCCGAACAGCCTGCCCTTGTGAGCATTCGGTCGCCCTTCCTGGACGGCGAAGCCTGCTGTCCCGACAAGTTCGTCGTCTCGAAGCGCCCCCATGATGTGCGCGTTTTCAAGCCGGCTCGCGAACCATGTCACGTCCAACCCGTCCTCCAGCTCAAAGGTGCTTCGCAACAATTCTGGATTTGCTCTGAGCGCTTCCAGGCGGATTGCCTTGAAAGACGCCGCATCGCCTGACCTCAGGCGTCGGATCGCAGCGTTCATGCACGAGCCTTCCATTTCGCATTTCGTTATTCGCGACCTTAGCGGGCAACGACTGGCTGTCACAAGGTCGGGACAACGTCGCCTCTTGGCCCATCGCGACATGGCCGCAGTTGCGTAAGGGCCGGCCGGCGTCGGAGCGAAGCAGACATCGCCGAAGATTCGGGGGAACGTTCACTTGCTGCGTGCGACCTCCGCAGCCTTGCGCCAGCAATCCCGATGCGGCGGGTGCGACAAAACAACCCGACGGGCAACTCAGCAAAAACGCGTCAAGGGCTCGCTACAAAAATTTTTCGCTTTATCCGAAGAGCAATTCGGTGTATGAATTTTCCCGTCTCGCCCGACACGAGGGGCGCTTCGCGGTCGTCACGAACGCGGGTCGAGATGCGGTGGACGCGGATTGTGCAGTCGACGAATGCGCATGAAGCGGACGGTGAAATCGTGCAGGCCTGACGCCCTAGCGGTAGGTGTCTCTTCCGATTGCGCAAATGCGCGTTGTGAAGACGGTGACAACAAAGCCAAGTCTCGCCGGGGAGAGCACGTATAAGCCGTAACCCATCGCGCAGGGAAAGCCGGATTGCTCCGGTTACACCCGTGGTCCTACCCCCGTGCTTTCTACCTATTGCACGGGGCCCATGGGTGCGATCGGCACCCGGCTTTCCCTGCGCCCTCTGTGAGAGGAGGGCGGAACGAACAGCAAAGCTCGGGCAAATCATGTCGCGAGAATGCAAAACTGCGTCCTCATCTACAACTGTCATCGCCCGGCCTCGACCGGGCGATCCAGTACGCCGCGGCCTCTCGGCTCAAGCACAGCCGTCTCTGGAATACTGGATCACCCGCTTTCGCGGGTGATGACAGCGAGAGTGCGGCAATTGAATCGAACCCCATCCTCATCGTCGTCCTGGCGAAAGCCAGGACCCATTACCCCGAATGCGCATTGTTGCGCGCGCTGGGGCCACAATCCCGTTCATCACCGAATGTGGTGGTTATGGGTCGCCGGGACGACGGCGTGGAGGGAGTGGCGCGCTTGTCCATCCAACCGAGCCGGGCCGCCCCAAAAACAAAAACGCCCCCGAGACGGAGGCGTTTTGCGTTCGACCACGAGGGCGATCCCGAAGCGGACTTCAGTCCTTCTTGAGGAAGCCCGAAAACTTCTTCTGGAAGCGCGAGACGCGGCCGCCGCGGTCCATCAGCTGCTGGGTACCGCCGGTCCAGGCTGGGTGCGACTTGGGGTCGATGTCGAGGTTCAGCGTGTCGCCTTCCTTGCCCCAGGTGGAGCGGGTCAGGTACTCGGTACCGTCGGTCATGACGACCTTAATCGTATGATAATTCGGATGAATATCGGCTTTCATGACAGTTCCTTCGGCGCGCCGGCGCCCATCTCAAGACATTCAGGTACGGGATTTGGCCGGCTCTATAACCCATGGAGCCCCCCAAAACAAGCCAGGAAAGGGCTTTAAGCCCATCACCGGATTGGGACTTTACCGGATTTGCCAGCCGGGGGTCGGCGGGCCTATGTGGGGGGCAATAGAACCGGTCTAGATTGATGAGCATAGCCGAACAGCTTGAGACCCCGCACGGCGCCCCGCAGCCGCCGCGCGACGCATTGCTCGATGAGGAGGCCTTCATCGAGAGCCAGATCACGGAGCCGGCGAAGAGCCGCGCCCGCCTGCGGCCGCTGCTGGCGCTCGCGCCCTATGTGGCGCGCTACAAGGGGCGGGCGATCCTGGCGCTGATCTCGCTGACCATTGCGGCGATCACCACGCTGATCGTGCCGGTCGCGGTGCGGCGGATGATCGACATGGGCTTCACGCCCGAAGGCATCGCGATGATCAACAGCTATTTCAGCGTGATGATCGCGGTGGTCGCGGTGCTCGCCGGTGCCAGCGCCTCGCGTTACTATCTGGTGATGACGATCGGCGAACGCATCGTCGCCGATATCAGGCGCGACGTGTTCGCGCATCTGATCTCGCTGTCGCCCGCGTTCTTCGATTCCGCACGATCCGGCGAACTGGTGTCGCGGCTCACCGCCGACACCACTCAGATCAAGTCCGCGGTCGGCGCCTCGGTCTCGATCGCGCTGCGCAATCTGATGCTGTTCTTCGGCGCCGCCGCGATGATGGTGATCACGAGCCCACGGCTGTCCGGCTTCGTGCTGCTCGCGATCCCGGTCATCGTGATCCCGCTGGTCGCGTTCGGCCGCTGGGTGCGGCGGCTGTCGCGCACCGCCCAGGACACGCTGGCCAATGCCAGCGCCTATGCGAGCGAGCTCGTCAACGCGATCCGCACCGTGCAGGCCTATACCGGCGAGCGGCTCGCCAGGACACGCTTTGCCGGCGAGGTCGAGCAGGCCTATCAGGCCGCGCGCAGCTCGACCAAGGCGCGCGCGGTGCTGACGCTGATCGTGATCTTCATCGTGTTCGCCAGCGTCGTCGTAATCCTCTGGGTCGGCTCGCATGACGTGCTGGTCGGCACGATCAGTCCGGGCCGGCTCGGCCAGTTCATTCTCTATACCGCGTTCGCGGCGAGCGGCCTCGGTCAGCTCAGCGAGGTCTGGGGCGAGGTCTCGGCTGCATCGGGCGCCGCCGAGCGGCTGTTCGAGATCCTGCGCGTCAAGCCGCAGATCGCAGGCCCCGCGTCGCCGCGCGCGCTGCCGCAGCCGGCACGCGGCGATGTCGGCTTCGACAATGTCAGCTTCGCCTATCCGACCCGGCCCAATGCGCTGGCGGTCGACGGCGTCTCGCTTTCGGTTCGCTCCGGCGAGAAGGTCGCGATCGTCGGCCCGTCCGGCGCCGGCAAGAGCACGCTGTTCCATCTGCTGCTGCGCTTTTACGATCCGAAATCCGGCACCATCTCGCTCGACGGCGTACGGCGTGCCGATCCGGCAGGCCGATCCGGCCGAGGTGCGGGCGCGGATCGCGCTGGTGCCGCAGGATTCCGTGGTGTTCGCGGCCAGCGCCCGCGAGAACATCCGGTTCGGCCGGCCCGACGCCACCGATGCCGAGGTCGAGCGCGCCGCCGATCTTGCGCACGCCACCGAATTCCTGCGCCGGCTGCCTGAAGGTTTCGACGCCCAGCTCGGCGAGCGCGGCGTGACGCTCTCCGGCGGCCAGCGCCAGCGCATCGCGATCGCGCGCGCGATCCTGCGGGACGCACCGCTGCTGCTGCTTGATGAGGCGACCTCGGCGCTCGACGCCGAGAGCGAGACGCTGGTGCAGACCGCGCTCGAGGAATTGATGCGCCACCGCACCACGCTGGTGATCGCGCATCGCCTCGCGACCGTGCTGTCCTGCGACCGCATCCTGGTGATGGACCACGGCAAGATCGTCGAGCAGGGCACCCACGCCGAGTTGGTCGCCGCGGGCGGCCTCTATGCGCGGCTGGCGCGGCTGCAATTCGAGGGGATCTGAGCGAATTGGGGCGCCTATGCGCGCCGCCGATGCGATCCATATGCGCGGCGCGGCGGACATTCCGCCAGAGCATGTCGCCACAACCCTGACCCGGTTGCTGTGATCAGCGCGATGCGCTTCTCTGTGCTCGGAAAGCGACCGATCGGCTTCGGAATGCGGGGAGTGGCGAGATGGGTGGTTTGGTGATCAGCGGCGGCCGGGTGGTGGATCCGGCCAGCGGGATGGACGCGATCGGCGATGTCGCCGTCGTCGACGGCAAGATCGCCGCGGTGGGCACCGGGCTCGGCGGCGCGGAGCGGCAGATCGACGCGACCGGACTCGTGGTGGCGCCGGGCTTCATCGACCTGCACGCGCATGGCCAGACCATTCCGGCCGATCGCATGCAGGCGTTCGACGGGGTGACGACGACGCTCGACCTCGAGGCCGGCGTGCTGCCGGTGGCGTCCTGGTACAAGCGCCAGGCCGAGAAGGGCCGGGTGCTGAACTACGGCGCCGCCGCCAATTGGGCGTTCGCGCGGATCGGCGCGATGACCGGCTCGAATTCGGAAAGCTCGCTGGAATCGTTCGGCGCCGCGATGCGTGATCGGCGCTGGATCGAGAACGTCGCGACCGAGGGCGAGGTCGGCGGCATCCTCGAGCGTCTCGCCAATGGATTGAACGAGGGCGGCATCGGCATCGGCATCCTCAACGCCTATGCGCCGGGCGCCGGCGTGCAGGAATTGACCGCGGTGTGCCAGCTCGCGGCCAATCATGCGGTGCCGACCTTCACCCACGTCGCCTACATGTCTCGCATCGACCCCGAGAGCGCGGCCGAGGCCTATATCCGCCTGATCGGCTATGCCGGCGCCACCGGCGCGCATATGCACATCTGCCACTTCAACTCGTCGAGCAAGACCGACATTGAGCGCTGCGTTGCGCTGATCGCGAAAGCGCAGGCGCAGGGCCTGCCGATCACGGTGGAAGCCTATCCCTATGGCACCGGCTCGACCGTGCTGGCCGCGACCTTCTTCAGCGATCCGAAATTCGAGGAGCGCAACGGTCTCGGCTACGACTCAGTGCAGCGCGTGACTGACGGTCACCGCTTCGGCAGCCGCGAGGAGTTGCTGGCGGCGCAGGCCGCAGATCCCTCGGCGCTGGTGCTGTGGCATGTGCTCGATATCGAGAACAATTCGCATCATCGCGATTTGCTCGACATGGCGGTGCTGTATCCGGGCGGCGCGATCGCCTCCGACGCGATGCCCTGGACGCTGTCGGATGGCCGTCCCTATGGCGGCGACGCCTGGCCGCTGCCGGACGATGCCACCTCGCATCCGCGCTCGGCGGGTTGCTTCACCCGCTTCATCCGCGAATGGGTGCGCGAGCGCAAGAAGCTCTCGCTGCTCGAGGGCATCCGCAAATGCGCGCTGATCCCGGCCGAGATCCTGTCGGCGAGCACGCCGGCGATGCGCGCCAAGGGCAGGCTGCAGGCCGGCGCCGACGCCGACGTCGTGGTGTTCGACTACGAGACGCTGAGCGACCGCGCGACCTTCTCCGCGATGAATCGCCCGGCGGAAGGCGTGCGCCATCTCGTGGTCAGCGGCCAGCCGCTGATCAATGATGGCGTGCTCGACGTCGCGGCGCGTCCCGGCCGGCCGGTGCGCCGGCCCGTCACCGGAGGCTGAGGTGGCGGTCCCGATCCTGCTGGTCGCGGGCTTTCTCGGGGCGGGCAAGACCACGGTCGTCAACCATCTGCTGGCGCATGCGCAAGGACGGCGCATCGCCGCCGTGGTGAATGATTTCGGCGCGATCAATATCGATGCCGAGTTGATCGCGGGCGCCAGCGACGGCGTGGTCAGCCTGAGCAATGGCTGCATCTGCTGCACGCTGGAGGGCGACCTGCTGCGCACGCTCGCCAGTTTGCTGCGGCGTGATCCGTGTCCCGAGTTCATCGTGATCGAGACCAGCGGAATCGCCGATCCCGCGGACATCGTGCGCAATCTGATGGATCCCGTGATCTGGAAGGAGGCGCCGCTGGAGACCGTGCTGTGCGTGGTCGACGCCACGCAGCCGGTGGCCGCGCTGGACGATGCGCTGCTGCGCGCGCAGCTGCGGGCCGCCGATATGGTGGCGCTGAGCAAGGTCGATCTGGCCGATGCAGCCGCGTGCGCCGCGATTCGCGATGCCGTGCGCGTGGTGCGTCCGGCGGCGGTGATCGTCGATGCCGTGCATGGCGAGGTGCCGACGGAGCTGCTGTTTCCGGCGGATCTCGATCATCTGCCCGCGCCGCGCGAGACCGCGCCGCGACGGCCGGTGTCCGACCGGTTCGAGACGCTGAGCTGGACGTCGGAGCGGCAGGTATCGCTGCCGCGCCTGCAGCAGGCGATCGGCAAACTGGCGCCGAAGCTGGCGCGCGCGAAGGGCTTGTTCGAGACGGTCGAGCAGCCCGGACGGCTGACGGTGTTTCAGCTCGCCGGCGGTCGCGCGACCTTGGCTGCCGGCGGCGTGCCGGCGCCCGGCGTGCCACGCACGCGGATCGTGTTCATCGCCGAGATGGGCGCGCTCTCGCGTGCGGAGATCGATGAGGTGATGCAGGGATGCGTCGCGTGACATGAAAGCATGCGTGCGACAATCGCATCGAATTGACAGCCATGCCGACTGCACCTATCGTTTTCGCCGACGGTTCCCTTCGGGGATCAAAAGGGAATGCGGTGCGAGGGTAACCCCAATGCCGCAGCTGTCCCCGCAACTGTAAACGGCGAGCCTTTCGTCAAATTTGCCACTGGGCTATCCGCCCGGGAAGGCGTCGACAGGCGATGACCCGTGAGCCAGGAGACCTGCCGTCAGTCGTGGTCACACGCGAGCACATCGGGCGGGGGCGTCCTGGTGGGATCGGAGCACTGCCTTTTCGGCAAGGCCCCAGTCCGTGTTCGCGGTGACGTGCCACGTTACCGCGAGCCGTTTTCATGTCTCCGTCCTCTCCCGTTGCGCGCAAATGGCGCCTCGGTCTCGTCTGCTCCCTGTCATCGTTGCTGCTGCCGGCCGAAGGCTCGGCACAGACAGCTCCAACCACCAGCCTCGATCCGATCGAGGTCTCGCCCTCGGCCTCAGCGAAGCCGAAGCCTGCGGCGCGAGGCCAGAACCCGGCGGCGTCGTCGCGGCCGCGCGCGAGACCCGCAGCATCAGCGGCAGCGGGCGGCCCACCGCGTGCTGCAGCGTCGGGCACATCGGGGACGGCACCACCGACGCTCAACGCCACCACGCCAGGCAGCACCGGCAGCCGCCTCAACCTGACGCCATTGCAGACACCGGCCAGCGTCGAGATCGTCACGGCGCAGACCATTGCCGAACGCGGCCAGCACAATGTGCTCGATGCCGTCACCCAGAACGCGGCCGGGTTCATCGCAACGCCGGCGCCCGGCAATGGCGGCCTGTCGTTCAGCACCCGCGGCTTTGCCGGCAGCAACTCGGTGATGACCTTGTATGACGGCACGCGCTTCTATGTCGGCTCCGGCACCTTGACGTTCCCCTACGATACCTGGTCGACGCAGCGCATCGAGGTGCTGCGCGGTCCGGCCTCGGTGCTGTACGGCGAAGGCGCGATCGGCGGCGTCATCAACGTGATCCCGAAGAAGCCGCTCAACACATCGTATAACGAGGCCGAGGTCTCGCTCGACAGCAACATGACGCGGCGGCTCTCGGTCGACAGCACCGGTCCGATCAATCCCAATGTGTCGTACCGGATCAACGCCACCGGCAACATGTCGGCTGGCTGGGTCGATCGCGACAAGACCTCGAATGCGGTGGTCTCCGCCGCCGTCCGAGTGCAGGCGTCGGACAATCTCGCCTTCACGCTGTCCGAGGACTACGGCGACCGCAGCCCGTCGCGCTATTTCGGCACGCCGCTGATCAACGGTTCGATCCAGGACGCGCTGCGCTTCAAGAATTACAACGCATCAGACAGCGCGATCCGCTACCAGGACAGCTGGACCCAGTTCAGGACCGAATGGGATGTCGCCGACGGCATCAAGCTCAACAACACGCTGTATTATCTGGCCAGCGAGCGGCACTGGCGCGACATCGAGAACTACAGCTGGAATCCGAACACCCGGCTGATCGATCGTTCGAGCTATATCGAGATCTTCCATGACCAGAAGCAGTTCGGTAACCGGATGGATGCGACCTTCAGCGGTCGCGTGTTCGGTCTCGCGAACCAGGTCGTTGCCGGGTTCGACGTCAACCGGATCGACTTCACCCACATCAACAACTCGCCCTACGGCGGCGCGTCGTCGGTCAATCCCTACGTGTTCGATCCCGGGTCGTTCTTCGCGACCACGACGGCGACGACGCCGGGCTTCAATGCGGTCGTCAATCAATATGCGCTGTTCGCCGAGGATCGCCTGTCGCTGACCGACCAATTGTCGCTCGTGACAGGCGTCCGGTACGACCGGCCCGAGGTCGATCGGACCGACTACAAGACGCCGGCGAACAGTTTTGAAACCACGCTGTCGGGAACCAGCTGGCGCACCGGGCTGGTGTACGAGCCGATCAAGAACCTCGCATTCTATGGCCAGTATGCGGTCGGCGTCGATCCGGTCAGCAACCTGATCTCGCTGTCGACCTCGCAGAAAACGTTCCAGCTCGCGACCGGCAAGCAGGCCGAGATCGGCGTCAAGCAGTCGTTCTGGGGCGGCCGCGGCGAGTGGACGCTGGCCGCTTACGAGATCGTCAAGACCGGCCTGACGATTCCTGATCCCAGCAATCCGACCGCCGGCCTGGCATTGCAGATCGGCCAGCAATCATCCCGCGGCGTCGAAGGCTCGATCGGACTCGCGCTGAACGACGGCTGGCGTGTCGACGCCAACCTTGCGCTGCTGCGCGCCCGATACGACAACAACAGCCAGGTGGTCGGCGGCAAGATCGTCAGCTACAACGGCAATGTTCCGGTCAACGTGCCGCAGCAGGTGTCGAACGTCTGGCTAACATGGGATTTCGCGCCCAACTGGTCGGCCTATGGCGGCGTGCAGATCGTCGGTGCGATGTACTCCGATCTCGCCAACAGCCAATTGCGGCCGGGCTACAACGTGGTCAATGGCGGCATCAGATGGAAGCCTGATGACCGCACCACGGTCGCGTTCCGCGTCTACAATCTGTTCGACAAGGTCTACGCGGCGACCTCGAACGGCACCGGGCAATGGCTGCTGGGCACGCCGCGCACCGCCGAACTGTCCGTCAACGTGAAGTTCTGATCATGCGCAACGCTCTGATCCGGCGAGCGCGGCGATGGCTCTATGTCGTCCATCGCTGGATCGGCATTGCGACGTGTCTGCTGTTCGCGATGTGGTTCATCTCCGGCCTCGTCATGATGTATGTGGCGTTTCCGCGCCTCACCGACAGCGAGCGGCTGTCTGCGCTCCCGGTCATTTCGTGGGGCAAGGTGCGAGTCGCACCCGATCGCGCGATGGCGATCGCGGGGATGGAGCGCTATCCCCGCGATCTCCGGCTCTCGATGATGGACGATGTTCCGGTCTATCGCGTGACCGGCTGGAAGGGAGGCTCCGTTACGATCTCGGCGATCGACGGTGCTGTCATCGACCATGTCTCGCCGGATCAGGCACTCGCGGTCGCTCGCCATCATCCGCATGCGGTGCGGCCGCAATTGCTCGATACGGTGACACGCGACCAATGGTCGGTCACCGCACGCTTCGATCCGCTGCGGCCGCTCTATCTGATCGGCCTTGGCGATCCCGATGGCACCGAGCTCTACGTCTCCTCACGCAGCGGCGAGATCGCGCTCGACACCACGCGGCGGGAGCGTGTCTGGAACTGGCTCGGCTCGATCCCGCATTGGATCTATCCGACCGTGCTGCGCAAGGACGGGGCGCTGTGGCGGGATGTCGTGCTGTGGATCTCGGGCGTCTGCCTTGTGGTCGCGGTCACCGGCTTCTGGATCGGCATCCTCCGCCTGCGGCTGACGCGCCGCTACGCCGACGACGCCGTCTCGCCCTATCGCGGCTGGATGACCTGGCATCACGTCGCCGGCCTGATCGGGGGCATCTTCGTCCTGACCTGGATGTTCAGCGGCTGGCTGTCGCTCAATCCCGGCGGCGCGTTCTCCGCTCGCGGCATCACCCGCGAGATCGCGAGGAACTATAGCGGCCACGACGCGCCGGACATCGTGGCCGACTTTCAGTCGACGCCGTCAATACCGGCGGTGGAGGCGCGCTTCGTCTGGATCGGCGGACGCCGGCTGATGCTGCTCAGTGACGGCAACGGCGGCCGGAGCCTCGCCGATCCCGTGACCGGTGCGCCCGCGACGCTCGCGCAGGACGAGATCATCGCCGCAGCGCGCCACGCCATGCCGGGCGCTGTGATGATATCGGCGCGACGGCTCGATGAGCCGGATGCCTATTGGTACACGCTGCACCAGGCGCGCGAGCTTCCCGTGCTGCGCATCGTCTTCGACGATCCCGCCCGCACCTGGCTGCACGTTTCCCCCATCACCGCCGAAATCCTCGATCGCAGCGACGACAGCCGCCGTTCCTATCGCTGGCTGTTCAATGCGCTGCACAGCCTGGATTTTCCGTTGCTGCTGCGCATCTCGCCGGCGCGCGATGTCGTGGTGTGGCTGTTGTCGGCGGTCGGCATGATCATCTCGATCAGCGGCATCGTGATCGGCTGGCGCCGGTTGCGGCGGCCGAAGCTGCAAAGCAGGCGCGTGTCTGCGAGCCCCGCGCGGTCGAGTTCATAGCCGCAGCTACTTGACCGTCAGGTGCACGTCCCGACCGGGCAGTTCGGGGGTCCATTCCAGTGCAAATCGCTGGGCGGCAATGATCTCATAGGTCGAAAGCTTGCCTGCGACCGCATCGCGGAACCGAACATAGGCCTCGCGTTGCCGCCCGCCAGTGCGGGCCGCCGCCAGATTGAGCCATTTGTAGGCCAGCACGTAGTCGTTCGGGACGCCGTGGCCCTTGTCGTACAGCAGGCCGAGCATCGCTTGCGCGAACGGGTCTCCCAGCATCGCGCCGCGATAGTAGCAATCGGCGGCGGCGGCGTAGGCCTGCGGCACGCCGAAGCCATGCTCGTACATAAAGCCGAGCAGGCCGAGGGCTCTTGCATTGCCGCGTTCGGCGGCCGGCGAGAGCTCGCGAAACGCCTGGGCATAATCGCCGCGATGGAAGGCGGCCGTCCCGCGCGCCGCGATGTCGGCGCTCGCGGCTGAAGCGGTCAAGGCCCAAAGCGCGATCGCGGCAGAGGCGCAGTAGCTGGTCCGTTGCGCACACATGCGGAGCATCCTGTCGTCCGGCTCAGTGATAGCTGGTGGTGATCGGTGCATTGGTCGATGTCGTGGCGATGCTGCCACGCAACTTCGATCGCAGCTCCTCGGCCACGACCTGGGCGTCGGTGCCGTTGCGGATGATCTGCGGGCGGATGAAGATGATCAGCTCGGTGCGCTGGGTACCGTTGCTCTGATGTCCGAAGGCATCTCCGAGGCCGGGAATCTGGTCCAGCACCGGAAGCGCATTGCGGGCGCCGCTTTGCTGTTCGCTGATCAGGCCCGCCAGCAGCACGGTCTGGCCGTTGGCCACAGAAATCTGGCTCTTGACCCGCCGTTCCGACACCGTCGGCGTCAGGTTCACCGTGCTGCCGCTGCTCTGGGGAACGTTGCTGATCTCCTGCTCGACATCGAGCCGCACCGTGCCGTTCACGCTGACGCGGGGCGAAACCTTCAGGATGATGCCGGTGTTGCGATAGTCGATGGTGTTGACCACCGTGTTGCTGGTGGTCAGCACCGTCGCGCTGCCGGTCGACACCGGGACGACGTCGCCGACCTGCAAGGTGGCGACCTGGTTGTTGATCACGACCAGCGAGGGATTGGACAGCACCTTGACGCTGGTGACGGCGTGCAGCGCGTCCAGGATCAGGCTTGGCTGCGTCGCGTTTCCGATCAGGAAATTGAAGCCGGGAAAGGCCTGGTTGATGTAGGCATTGGTGAGCGAGCCCGCGGCGCTGACGATCCCGGTGGTCGCATCCGTCGTGGTCGCGGGCGCCGCGGTTGCCTGAGTGCCGAGGATCGAGCCGGTGTTCGGCTTCAGCCCGAGGTTCTGGCTGGTGAGGTAGGTCTGCACGCCATAGGACAGGGTATTGTTGAGCGTGACCTCGGCGATCGTGGCGTCGATCGCGACCTGGAGTTGCGGCTCGTCGATCTGCAGCAAGGTCGCCTCGATGATGCGATAGTTGGCCTGGTCGGCGTAGATCAGCAGATTGTTGTTCACGACGTCGGGCGTGATCCGCACGTCCTGCATGACCGGCTGACCGTTGCCGCCGCTGGCACCGCGGCCGCTATCCAGCGCGGCGTTGTTGCCCTGACCTTGATTGTTGGGATTGTTCGATTGGCCGCCGGCGCCAAATCCCTGGCCGAGACCCTGGCCCGTCGAGCCGGTCCCTGACGTGCCGCGGGATGCGAAGCTGCCCATGCTCGAATTCGAGCCGTTGTTGTTGTTGAGCGACAGGCGGTCGGCGACGCTCGAGCTCGACGAGGTGCCGGAGCCGGGCGCGAGCTGGCTGTCGGCGCTGTCGAGCAGATTGCCGGACGAGCCGCCGAGGAACATGTCGGTCAGGACCCGCGCGATCTGGCGCGCATCGCCGTATTTGACGCGGTAGACATGGACCGTGGTGCGCGCGGTGTCGTTGCGGTCGAGCCGCTTGATCCAGGTCGCGGCCGTATGCAGCATGTCCGGCTTCTTGGTCACGACCAGGATCGCGTTGAGGCGCGCAATCGGCATGAACTTGATGACGTTCTGGCTGAGCCCGTTCTCGCCGGAATCGACGATCTTCTCCAGCTCGGCGATGACGGGCGCCGGCGAGCCGCTCGAGATCGGGAAGATGCCGACCGATTGGCCGCGCATCCAGTCGACGTCGAAGCTGAGGACGGTGTCGACCGCGGTGCGGCGCTCGGCGCCGGTGCCCTGGATCAGCAGCAGGTTGCGGGGTCGTGTCGGCGCGGATTGCGCCCGCCCTGGTGGCGAAGCTGTCGGTCAGCTTCAGCAGGGTCTGGGCCGACACATATTGCAGCGGAACCACCGAGATGCCGAAGCCGGGTTCCGGATTGGCCGCCGCGGCATCGACGCGGCCGCCGCCGACGGCGTCGCCGAGCGGCGTCAGACGATAGCCTGCCGTATCCTTGAGCAACACCACGCCGCTGAGGCGGAGCGCATTCTCAAGCACGAAAACCATGTCGGATTTCGGCACCGGGCGGACCGACACCAGGCTCACCGTGCCCTGCACCCGCGGGTCGATGGTGTAGCCGACATGCAGGATGTCGCCGAGCACGACCTTGGCGACGGTCGCCACCGGCGTGCTCTCGAAATTCAGGTCGAAGCCATTGCCATTCGATGCCGGTTGCGGCCGCGCGTCGACCACCGCGGTGACTTCGCTGCCCTCATACATCGCGGCGCGGACGCTGCCGTTCTGGCTGCCCTGTGTCCCTGCCAGCGCGTTCACCTGTTGCGGCTGGCGCGGCAGCAGATCCAGCGAGCGTACCTTGTCGGTGACGTCGAGCTGGGACGCATCGACGCTTTCGCTGACCGTCGCGGAATTGCACGACGCCAACAACCCCATTGACGCCAAGGCAAAAATGGCTGCCAGGCCGCCACGGATCGTCGGGCAGCGGCCCACTGTGCCTACGCGTTGCATGAAGGCCCTTCGCTCTTACTAACTGATATTGCGATTGTCTGCGACGATCGGTCCTACCCCGCAGGGACTCTTAGCGATCGAACATGACAGAAATAAATTGGTTACATGATTGTCGTTCGCGACCCTCCCCACGCCCCGCACCAAAATCGTGCACCGTGTCCGCGATGCCACGTCAAGGTTTCTTGAGTGCGGCGAGCGATCTGACTTCGCACAGCTGTCACACTTCGGATCGATAACCGCAGAACTGCCGGGAGCCGAATGCGGCGGCACGCAGCGGCCCTTGGCACGGACTGATCCGGGATAGTGTGGCGGGATATAGGGAATGGCCAACGACCTGTCCGTTCGGTTCGTGGATTATCTGCGTCAGAACAATCACCTGGCGCCGGTCGACGGATCGGCTGAGCGGACCGGGCCGGGGGCCGACGTCAGGCAGCTGAAGCTGTGGGAGATCACCAGTCTCTCACCGACCGAATTCGCAGACGAGGCCGCGCGTTTCTTCGCGCTCGGCCGTCTGACGCTTCAGGACATGACCTCGGCCGAGCCGCTGGTCGGGTCGTTCTCGCCGCGTTTCCTGCGTGAGACCATGGTCTATCCGTGCCGGACGGCCGGCGGGGTCACCGTGCTCGCGGTGGTCGATCCGACCGACCAGGCGACCTTGCGGGCGGCACAGATCGTGCTTGGCGCCGGCATCGAGGTGAAGGTGGCGTCGTCGGAAGACGTCGCCATCGCGCTGAACAACGCCTCCAGCGCCGAGGAGACCGAAGGCGCCGATCCGGCGGCGGCGCTGCCCCGCGAAGACGACATCGAGAGCCTGCGCGATCTCGCCAGCGGCGCACCGGTGGTGCGCGCGGTCAACGACCTGATCGAGAAGGCCGTCGAGCTCCGCGCCAGCGACATCCATATCGAGCCGTTTTCCGCGGGCCTCATGGTGCGGTTGCGGATCGACGGCCTGCTGCGGCCGGTCGCGGCGCTGTCGGGTGTGCTGCCGCAGGCGGTGGTCTCCCGCATCAAGATCATCGCCAACCTCAATATCGCCGAGCGTCGTTTGCCGCAGGATGGCGCGGCACGGCTGCGGGCCGGGCGGACCGACATCGATATCCGTGTCGCGATCATGCCGACGCAGCATGGCGAGTCCTGTGTCATCCGTATCCTGCCCAAGGATCGCGGCCTGCTGGTCGTCGAGAAGCTCGGGTTTTCGGAGCCCGACGAAGCCAAGCTGCGTCGGCTGTTGAAGCTGCCGCACGGCATGGTCGTGATCACCGGGCCGACCGGCAGCGGCAAGACCACGACCTTGGCGACGATCCTGTCGATCCTCAACGAGCCGAGCCGCAAGATCCTGACGATCGAGGATCCGGTGGAATACGAGCTCCCCGGCGTCAACCAGTCCCAGATCAAGCCGGCGATCGGCCTGACCTTCGCCACCGCGCTGCGTTCCTTCGTCCGCCAGGACCCTGACGTGATCATGGTCGGTGAAATCCGCGATTCCGAGACGGCGCATGTCGCGGTGCATGCGGCGCTGACCGGGCATCTGGTGCTGACGACGCTGCACACCGAGACCGCGGCTGCCGCGGTGCCGCGCCTGCTCGACCTCGGGGTCGAAGGCTATCTGCTGCGTTCGGTGCTGCGCGGCGTCATCGCGCAGCGCCTGGTCCGGCAATTGTGCGAGCGCTGCAAGACGGCGCGGCCGCTGGCCGCCGCCGATTTCACCGAGGATTCCCGGCTCGCGGCGATCGGCTTCAAGGCCGGCGAGATCATTCACGAGCCTTGCGGCTGCGAACGGTGCGGTGGAACCGGTTATCGCGGCCGCCTCGGCGCATTCGAATTGCTCGAGCTGTCCAATGAATTGCGCGAACTGATCGGGGAGCGGACTGACGGGCTGAAGATCGATACCATGGCGATCCGCTCGGGCATGACCACGATGCTCGATGACGGGGTCGCCAAATGCCGCGCCGGATTGACCTCGCCCGCCGAGATCCTCCGCGTCGCGACGGTGCGGTGACGCTGTGCCGAATTATCGCTATCGCGCGTTGACCCAGGCCGGCGAGATCGTGAACGGCACGATCTCCGCCCCGACCGCGGCCGAAGTGGCGCGGCGGATCGAATATCTGAAGCTGCTGCCGATCGAAACCACCGAGGACAGGCGCGCGTCCGGCGCCGCCGGCGGCCGCAGCCTGTTCGGCGGCCCGAGTGCCGCCGAGGTCACCACGTTCACGCGCGATCTCGCGCTATTGCTGAAAGCCGGCGCGCGTCTCGACGATGCGCTGGAGCTGTTATCCGGCGATGCCGACGTCGGGCGGATGCGTCCGGTGGTGGCGAAAATCCGCGCCGCTCTGCTCACCGGCGAGAGCTTTGCCGACGCGGTGGCGGATCATCCGACCCTGTTCCAGCCGATGTACATCGCTCTCGTTCGGGTCGGCGAAATCTCGGGCACGCTGGATTCCGTGCTGGAGATGCTGGGCACCGAACGCGCGCGCTCCGAGCAGATGCGGCGCAAGCTGACCGACGCGATGCAGTACCCGGCCTTCGTGCTGGTCGCGGCGTCAGGCGTGATGCTGTTCTTCCTGCTGTTCGTGCTGCCGCAATTCTCGACCGTGCTGGGCGACTTCGGCGGCAAATCGGATACCGCGCTCGCGAGCTTCATCGCGGTGTCGGACTTCCTGCGCGCCAATGCCACGGCGGCAAGCTTGATCAGTGCGGCGACGATCGCACTTGCGTGGTGGCTGCTGCGGCAGGCCCGGGTGCGCGCCGCGCTGGTCAACGGCATTTCGCGGGTGCCCGGCATCAGCAGTGCCTTCCAGTTCTACCGTGCCAGCCTGTTCTGCCGCAATCTCGGCGTCCTGCTCGGCAGCGGCGTCAATCTCACGGCCGCATTGCGCATCCTGGTCGACATCATGGCGGTGACCGGAAGCGAGGCGAACTGGACGGCCGCCGCCGACCGCGTCCGCCATGGCGGAAAATTATCGGAAGCGCTCGCGGTGGCGGACAGCCTGCCGCCGATGGCGGTCCGCATGCTGCGGCTCGGCGAAGAGACCGGCCAGCTGCCGGTGCTGGCCGGGCGGGTCGCGGAATTCTACGAAGCAAAATTGCAGCGCAGCCTGGACCGGGTCGTCGGCATCGTCGGTCCGCTGGCGATCATCACGATCAGCACCGTGGTCGGCGGCTTGATCGTGTCGGTCATGACAGCGCTGCTCTCGGTCACGCAGCTAGTCGGTTAGAGCAGAGGTCATCGGTCATGATATCGCGCAACAGCATCATCGAGGCATATTCCACGCGGGCGGCACGCGATCGCGCCCGATCGCAAGCGGCAAGTCGTTCGGGCGAGGCGGGCTTCACCCTGGTCGAGATGCTGGTGGTGATCGCGATCATCGGCCTCATCATGGGGTTGATCGGGCCGCGCGTGCTCAACTATCTCAGCGAGTCCAAGGTCAAGACCGCGCGCATCCAGCTGCAGAGCTTCTCCAGCGCGCTCGACCTGTTCTATCTCGACGCCGGACGCTTCCCGTCGACGGCGGAGGGACTTGCCGCGCTGGTCCGGCGTACGCCCGGTGTCGCGGCCTGGAACGGCCCGTATCTGAAGGGCGGCAACGTCCCGAACGATCCGTGGAATCACCCTTATCTCTATCGCTCGCCCGGCGAGCACGGGCCCTATGACATCGTCTCCTATGGCTCCGACGGTCAGGAGGGTGGCAGCGGCACATCGGCCGACATCTCGCTCGAGAAGACCACGGCCTCCAGCAACGACCAGCAGTGACGGATAAGGATGCACGGCAAGCATGAATGACGCGACGCAGCGCGGATTCACCCTGCTCGAGATGGTGTGCGTGCTCGCCATCATCGCGCTGCTTTCGGCCGTGCTGCTTCCGTTCATTCCGCACCAGACCTCGCGGTCGCGGTTGCAGGCCTACGCGCTGCAGGCCGCGACGCTGCTGAAGGCCGACCGCAATGCCGCGATCGAGCGCAGCAGCAGCGTCGCGACGCTGGTCGATGCGCCGAGCCGGGTGATCCACTCCGGCGCGTCGCGCATGATGGTGCGGATCCCCGATGACGTGCGGTTCGACGCCGTGCTGCCGCAGAGCTGTCAGCGCCGCGCGGCACTGTCGACCATCCGCTTCTTCGCCAATGGCGGTTCCTGCGGCGGCTCCATCGCGCTGACGCGGCTCGATGCGGGATATGAGGTCCGCGTCAACTGGCTCACCGGAAGGGTTGAAATCGTTGCTCGCGACGTCACCGCCAACTAACCGCAGGGATGCGGGGTTCACCATCATCGAAGTGCTGGTGGCACTGGCGCTGGTGGCTGTCTCGATCGTTGCGATCGGCGCCGTGATGGGGGTCAAGACGCGCGGCGTAAAGGCCATGGAGCAGCACGTCGCGCTGATGCAGGCGGTGCGTACCTTGATGACAATCGGCATTCCGCCGCGCGCCGAATTGCAGCCGGGCAGCTCGACCGGGCAGGCGGAGGGCTATCGCTGGACCATCGACGTCAGTCCGCTCGGCGGCGAGTGGACCGTGCCCGAGGGCAACGTGCCCTGGGCTCCGGAGCTCGTGCGGATTCGCGTCAAATCGCCGGCCGGTGCATTGTCCGACATTCGCACCGTACGCCTGATGCCGAGGTCTTCGGAATGACCCGCGCCGGCACAGCACAGCGCACGGGTGAGCGCGGCTTCACGCTGATCGAGGCCATCGTCGCGTTGGCGCTGATGGGGCTGCTGTTGTCGGCGCTCGCCAGCATCACGGCGCAATGGCTGCCGAGCTGGAACAAGGGGCTCGACCGGATCCAGCGCAGCGAATTGATTGGGATCGCGCTGGAGCGGATCGGCGCCGACCTCGCCGCGGCAGAATTCGTCGCCGCCAACCGCGATACCCACAAGCCGCTGTTCGACGGATCGGAATTGTCGGTCACCTTCGTGCGGACGTCGGTGGGGCCGAATGCCGGGCCGGGCCTCGACGTGGTGCGCCTCGGCGAGGTCAGGGATCGCGGCGAGTTCGTCACGGTTCGCACGCAGGCGCGCTTCACGCCGCTGGCCGATGGCGTGTCGCTGTCGGAGCAGGTGCATCTCGACAGCCCGGTCGTGCTGCTGCGCGCGCCGTATCGGCTGTCCTTTGCCTATGCCGGGCCTGACCGGGCCTGGAAGGGCGCGTGGAAGGATGCCGAGAAGCTGCCGGCGATGATCCGACTGACCGTGCGTGACGCAGCGAGCCAGCGCGTGCTGTCGGTGTCGACCATCGCCCCGCTCCACGTCCAAATCCCGAGCGACTGCACCAAGCCCGACGGCAATTGCGGCGACAAGCCAAGCTCCGATACTGTTGCCACCGACCAGGGGAAGACGTGATGGGCGCGTCCGGCAACAGCGGCCGATCGCCGGCCGACCGCGGCTTCGTCATCGTCGCGGTGCTCTGGATCCTGCTCGCGCTGTCGTCGCTGGCGATCATCGTCTCGGCCTATCTGGCCGCCTCGGCGCGCGCGCTGGCGGCCAGCGACATCTCGTTGCAGACCGAGGCGCTGGTGTCGGCCGGGCTCGAACTCACCGCCTACCAGCTGACGCTGACCGACGACAAGACGCGGCCGCAATACGGCGCGTTTCATTTCGGGCTCGACGACGCCAGCGTCACTGTCAGCTTCACGTCGGAGGCCGGCCGGCTCGATCTGAACTACGCATCGAAGGAGATGCTGAGCGGGCTGTTCGTCGTGCTCGGGGCCCGGAAGGACGCGGCCAGCGAATATGCCGACCGGATCGTCGGCTGGCGGACCCGGCCCACGCCGGGCAGCGAGAATGTCGAGGCCGCGCGCTACAATGCGCTGGGCTATGCGCCGCGGCAGGGGCTGTTCACCCATGTCAATGAGCTGGCGCTGGTCGCCGGCATCCCCGAAGCCTTTGTCGATCGTGTGCTGCCGTTCGTGACGGTGTTCAACGGCAGCCCGGATGTCGATCCGACCATCGCCGCGCCGGAACTCGCGCTCGCCGTGGACAAGGCATCGGGCAAGCAACCAGACGGCTTCGGCTCGGCTGCTGTTGGGGCGAGCGCTCCTTCGCCGAACGGCGGCCTCCCGGCCGGATCGCAGGCGCCGAGCCCGCAGAGCGCGGCCTCGACGGCGCAGAGCCCATGCTACCGGATCGCCGTGTCGATCCGATTCCGCAACGGTCATCGCACCGATTCCGAGGCGGTGATTGCACTCGGCGACAAGGCCGAGCCCTATCGTGTGTTGTCCTGGCAGAACGACGTCGAACCGCGCGTGACGGTTCTGCCGCGGGGGAGAGGTTGATGGCGATACTTGCCGAAGCACGGCATTGGTTCGAGCAATGGATTGGCGCGGTTGCGACGGCCGTCGACGGCGTCGCGGGCCGGTTCATGCGCCGGCGCAGCGTCGCGCTTGACGAGAATGGCGACGGCAGCTTCACCGCGCGCCTTGCGGCGGCGAAGGACGGCGCGCCGTCGACGCCGGTTTCGTTCCGCCTCGATCATGATGTGCCGCAGCCACCGCTGCCGGCGGAGTGGAAGACCGCGTTCGACGGCAGTCGCATCGAGGTGCGCTTGCGCTCCGATCACATCGTCAGCCGCGTGCTCGATTTCCCGAGCCAGGCCGGCGACTTCCTCGACGGCATGATCCGCGCCCAGGTCGACCGGCTGACGCCATGGACTGCCGCCGATGCGGTGTTCGGCTGGGGCGCGCCGCAGCCGATCGCCAATGACCGCATCGAAGTTGCGTTCGGTGCGACCGCGGCGGCCAAGGTCGATCCGCTGGTCCGGATGGCGCGGCAGCTCGGCGCCGCTTCCGTTGCGGTCTCGGCGCCGGCGGTCGGCAGCGACGGCGCGACGCAGCAGGTGATGCTGCTCGACAAATCGCTGCGCGGCCTGGCCGGACCTCAGGTTCCCCGGCTGTTGCGCATCGGGCTGATCTCGACGGCGGCGGCCGCGGCGGTCTCGCTGCTGCTCAACATCTATCTCGGCGGCTGGCTGCAATCCGAGCAGAAGGACCTGCAGCACCGGATCTCGCAGCGCCGCGCCGCGTTGCGTCTCGATACCAACGGCGATTCGTCCGGGCTCGGGCTGCTCGCCAAGCGCAAGCAGACCACGCCGTCGAGCGTCATGGTTCTGGAGGCGATCTCGCGCGTGCTGCCCGATACGACCTATGTGACGGAGCTCCGCATCGAGAACAACAAGGTGCAGGTGGTCGGACTGACCCAGGATGCGCCATCGCTGATCCGCTTGCTGGAGCAGTCGCCGCAATTCACCCGCGCGACCTTCTTCGCGCCGACGACGCGCGCGGCCAATGAGACGGCGGAGCGGTTCCACGTCGAGGCCAACATCTCAGCCTATTTTGGGTCCGGCTCATGAGCGCAGCATCCCGATCGCTGACCGCCGTCAGCACCTCGCCGCTGGTCGCGAGCGCGAGCTATCTCGGCCTGTTCGTGCTGCCGCTGTTTGTCGTCATCTCGTCGCTCTCTGACATCATCGGCCTGCGCAGCGATGTTGCGGCATCGGCCGGACTGCTGGAACAGCTGGAGGGGCGGTCCAAGGCGAACACCGCGCCCGGCCAGCCCGCGATGCCGACCGGATCGGCCTATCTCGAGGGCGCGACCGTCACGGTTGCCGGCGCCACCTTGCTGCAACGCGTGTCGGGCGCGGTGATCAAGGCCGGCGGGAACGTGCTGTCGACGCAGCTCGACGTTCCGAACGCGCCGGCCAAGGCCGGCTTCATCAGCATGGTCGCGAGCTCCGAGATCGAACAGGCGCAGTTGCAGCAGGTGCTCTACGATCTCGAGGCCGGCATGCCGTTCCTGTTCATCGACCAATTGGTCGTGCAACCCGTCGCCGACGAGGCCGCCAAGGGCGCCGATCCCGGCAAGCTGCGCGTGCTGCTCGGCGTATCCGGACAATGGCGAGGAGCCAAATGATGCGACGCTTTGCAGCGACCATCCTGCTGTTGGCGGTGTCGGCCTCTTCCGCGCCGGCGGCCGTGCCTGACCGGGCCGGCGACGCCCTGGACGCCGGCATGCTCGACGACACCCGTCTGGGTGGACCGGTGCTGAGTTCGCCGCCGTCTTCCGAACCGGTGACATCGGTCCGGGTGGCGCCCGTGCCGGCCCCGGCGCCGCGGCCGCTCAGCGCAAATCCGCTGTGGGGGATTCCGCTCAAGACGCTGTCCAACACGCGCGACCGTCCGGTGTTCTCGCCGTCGCGGCGGCCGCCGCCGGCCGTGGTCGCGGAACCGGAAGTCAGCAAGCCACCGCCGCCACCGCCGCGCAAGGTGGCGGCCGAGCCGCCGCCGCTGTCGCTGGTCGGCACCATCGCCGGCGACGACGAGAGCTTCGGGATATTCCTCGACCAATCGAACAAGACCGCCTTGCGGCTGAAGCTCGGCGACGAGTTCCAGGGATGGAAGCTGCGCACCATCAAGGGGCGCGAAGTCACGATGCAGAAAGACGAGCAGGGGGCGGTGCTCACACTGCCCGAGCCCGGCGGTGACGAGAACGGCGATGCCCGCATCGTTCCGGTCAGCACCGAGAGGATGCCGCTTGCCGCGCGGCGCCAGAAGTGATGGCGCGCTAGGTCGCCAACCCGAGCCAGTTCTGAAGGGCTGGCGTCAGAAGAAGCCCGAGCGCAAGGAACGGACCGAACGGAATCGAGGTCTGGCGCTTCATTTCACGTCCCGCAAGCTGCAGGCCGCCGGCAACGCCAAGGGCCGCGAGCGCCGCGATCAGCAGCAGCGTCGGAATGCCTAAGGCACCGACCCAGATCGTCGCGGCGGCGAGAAACTTGACGTCGCCCAGTCCCAGGCCGTCCACGTGCCGTAGGACGAAGTAAAGCCGCTGCAATAGAAAGAACAGGACGCCGACGAGGACGGCGATCCCAAGCGCGCTGAAGGCGGCTGTCGTGCTGTCCGTGATGACGACGTTCGCCAGCCCGAGCGCCGCGATCGCAAGGTTCAGCCAATTGGGAATGATGCCGTGGCGCAGATCGATCAGCGCCACGGCACAGCAGAGCAGGCAAAGCGCGCCGTAGGATCCGATGAAATAAAGAGCTTCGCGATCGATCTGCATGGTGGCGGGACAAGTGTGACGCGTGCCGGCCCTGTGTTGCAACAATGCGCGCGCGTTGAACAGTGCATTTCTAATCGACCAATCATCCCGCGATGTTTTTTGCGCGATTGTGATCGTCAACAACGATCGCCAAGCAGAAAAGATGCGACAAAAAGTCTGCGCTGTCACAAATCCGCAGTGGATACCGACAATAGTTCGCTCCGCTACGTGCCGCGAGCCCTTCGCGGCCGATGAGTGGGTTGGCTATGTACATGATGCGAGTGGCGGCGTGCCTGGCTTTGCTGGCAGCGTCGGCAGGCGTGCGCGCCGCGAAAGCTGGCGCTCTCGAGGACGGCGCCGAGCGCTATCGGCCGTATCTGATCGAGGGCGTCGCCAGCGCGCTGGCGGGCGCGCGTGCGTTGCGCGAGCGCGCCGCTGCGGCGGATCTGCCCGGTGCGAAGAAGGCCTGGCTGTCGGCGCGCGCCGGCTGGGAGCGCTCGGAAGTATTCACCGCGGGCTTCGTGCCCGAGCTCGATGCGCAGATCGACGCCTGGCCGAACGCAGACACTGGATTCCACGCCATCGAGGCGAAGCTGTTCGGCGCCGGCAGCACCGAGGTAGCCACCGATGCGGCCGGCCTCGTCGAGCACCTCAACGATTTGCACGGCAAGCTCAGGGATATCAAGCTGACGCCGCAAGGGCTGCTGGATGGTACCGTGCGGCTCGCCTATGAGGTCGGCGAGAGCAAGGCGGATGGCGGCGAGTCGCGCATCAGCGGCACCTCGCTGGACGACATGCGCAACAACATCGCCGGCATCGACTTCGCCTACCACACGATCTTCTCCGCCGCGCTCAACACCGTCGACGGCAAGCTCGACGAGATGGTGACCAACCGGATCGAGCAGCTCGAGGCGATCGTCGCGACGCCCGATCTGCCGCATGTCAACATCGCCGATCTGCGCCAGACCAGCGAGGAACTGGTCGTCGCATTGCAGAGCGCGTCGGCCAAGCTCGGGCTGCAGCGCCCGACCCTGGAGGCCCAGGCGCGATGAGATCGCTTCACCAGCGTCTGGCCACGCTGCTCTCCGCTGCCTTCGCCCTTGCGCTGCTCGGACGCGCGGCGGCGTTTCCGGTCGACGGTGACAAGACCGTGCTGCCGGTTGCGACCGAGCTGAACGAGGATGCGCTCGACAAGCCGCGCGAGGTGTTCCAGTCGGAGCGGACCGGAGCCAAGTCGTATCTGGTCAATCTCGGCGATCTCGCGTTCAATTCGCCCGGGCTGCTCGGCGAGGTGGCGCGGCAGGCCGGCGTGAGCTGTGGCACTTGCCACGTCAATGGCGCGAACAACGCCAAGTTCTTCATGCCGAAGATGTCGAGCCGGCCCGGCACGTTCGATACCACGGGTGCACTGTTCAATCCGAAGGCCAACAACCTGGCGTTCGATCCGGTGCGGATCCCGAGCCTGCGCGGCGCCCGCTATCTGGCGCCCTACGGCGCCGATGGCCGCTTCGCCTCGCTGCGCGACTTCGTCCACAACGTCATCACCAACGAGTTCGCGGGTCCCGAGCCGTCGCCGGCGACGCTCGATGCCATCGTGGCGTATCTCCACGACATCGACTTCCTGCCCAATCCGAGCCTCGGTCCCGCCGGGCGGCTGGCCGGCAGGATCACCGACGCGGAGCGTCGCGGCGAAGCGTTGTTCGCAAAGCCGTTCCCGCACGATGCGGCGCTGAGCTGTGCGGGGTGCCACGTTCCTTCGTCCGGATTCGTCGATCACCAGCAGCATGACGTCGGGTCGGGCGGCCTGTTCAAGACGCCGACGCTGCGCAACGCCGACTTCAACGCGCCGTATTTCCACGACGGCCGCTTCGACAATTACAACCAGGTCGTCGATTATTTCGACCGGACCTTTCAGCTTGAGCTCTCGGCGCAGGACAAGGGCGACCTCGTCGCCTATCTCACGGCGATCGGCGATGGCGTGCAGCCCTACGAGCGCGACGGAGCCGGTGCGACGCTGAAGGAGATCAACGATTTCTCGTCGGTGCTCGCGACCGCGATTCCTGCCGGCGACAAGGACGTCGTCGCGCTTGCGGTCGACACGATCGGGCGCGAACTGCGCGAGTTGACCGAGCAATATCCCGACCGCAAGAATACCAGCGTATCCGGCGGCGAGCAGCAGCGCGTGCTCGCGCGCAACGGTCTCAAGGAGCTCGTGCTGACGCTGCGGCGCATCGAGATGGCGGTTGCTGCAGGACGCAACGCCGATGCGGCGAACGAGTTCAGGAATTATCGCAATCTGATGGCCGCTGCGGTGCCGGCGCTCCTGGCGAGCGCCGAGCCGTGGTCGCTGTTCAATCAAGACGTGCATGACCAGCATTATGCTGCGCTTCGCCAGGTGATGCGCTCCAGGCATGTTGCGCACTGATTGCGCTGCACTTGCAGTGCATTCGCGATCCGCATCGTTGCGCGGATCGCTCGATCAATTTCGATCATCCGTTGAAGTGCAGGATCGTGCAGCTGCGCGCGCTGCAGATGTCTCCACAGAAAATCTTTGAACGGTTCGAAATTTCTCGCGCGCTTTCACGTAAGCGAAAATCATGCGTCATACTGCCGCACTAAGCAGGGTGCGTTGCTAACCGCAAAACACCCTGAGGTCGACAATGAGTTTGAATTACAAAAAGCACTGGCGAACCAGCACCGCGCTCTGCATCGCGTCAACGGTGCTCGTCGCAACAGCCGCATATGCCGCGCACTATCCGGGCGGTCGCAGTGATTGGGACAAGCGTTCGCATCACACCAATCAGGCGCACGAAGAGGGCAATCGTGCGAAGCATGAGGACCATGGCCATCATGGCGACGGCGATCACGGCGTGAAGACCGCGTCGCCGATCAAGCACGTCATCATTCTGATCGGCGAGAACCGCGGCCTCGATCACACGTTCGGTGTCTACAAGCCGAAGGGCAAGGGGCAGACCATCTCCAACCTGTTGTCGAAGGGCATCGTCAACGAGGATGGAACGCCGGGACCGAACTTCGCGCAGGCGCAGCAGTATTCGGTCGCGGGCCAGACCGCCTACTATATCGGCGCGCCTGTCATCTCGAAGTCGCTCTACAACGCGACCAATTTGATGCCGCAGCCGAACACCAACGGCACGCCGACCGCGCAGAGCGACACGTCGCCTCCGTTCAAGACGATCGCCGAGGCCAGCGTCGAGAAGGACATGGACCCGGCCGATCTCGATATCCTCACCACCGGCTTCAGCGGCCTGCCGACCGGTGTGCTTGATACCCGCGTTCCCGGCGCCGGCGGCCTGAACGGACCGTTCCCGCTGCAGGGCGAGCAGATCAGCGACGACGATTACACCGGCGATTCGACGCATCGCTTCTACCAGGACTGGCAGCAGGAAGATTGCAGCGCCGCCAACGCCACCAAGAAGAACAATTCGGGCTGCTTGAACGATTTGTTCCCGTTCGTGATGGCGACCTACTCGTCGTCCAACAAGAGCATGGCCAACTCGATGGGCTTCTATAATGCCCAGCAGGGTCAGGCTCCGGTCCTGAAGATGCTGGCCGACCGCTTTACCCTGAGCGACAACTTCCACCAGTCGTTCCACGGCGGCACCGGCGCGAACCACTTCATGCTCGGCACCGGCGACGCGGAGTTCTGGAGCGACGGCAAGGGCAACCCGGTGACGCCGCCGGCCGCCCTGATCGCCAACCCGAACCCGGTCGCGGGCTCGGTCAACCGCTACACCGTCGACGGCAATTGGAGCAATTGCTCCGATATCTTCCAACCCGGCGTGAAGCCGATCGTCACCTACCTCAACAACCTGCCGTACGCGGCGGAGCCGAACTGCAAGCCGAACCACTACTACATGCTCAACAACGTCAATCCGGGCTATCTGCCGAACGGTGCGCTGTCGGGTGGCAACAACGTGCCGCCGTCGTCGGTTCGCACGATCGGCGATGCGCTGATGGAGAAGAACATCTCCTGGGCGTTCTATGGTGGTGCGTTCAACGACGCCGTGGCGCTTTCCAACGCCGCGGTTGCGGCCAATCCGTCGAACCCGAACCTCAGCGCCGCTGCGGTCGCCGATCCGGCGCACGCGCTCGGCGTGGCCTACTGCCAGATCTGCAATCCGTTCCAGTATGCGACCTCGATCATGGCCAACCCGGCCGTGCGTCAGGCTCACATGAAGGATACTGCCGATCTGATCACGGCGATCCAGGGCAACACGCTGCCTGCGGTGTCATTCGGCAAGCCGGACGGTCTGCTCGACGGTCATCCGCAGAGCTCGAAGGTTGATCTGTTCGAGGCCTATGTCCTGAACGTGCTCAACGCGCTGGAGAACAACCCGGAGCTGAAGGCGGAAACCGCTGTCTTCATCACCTGGGACGAGGCCGGCGGCTATTGGGACTCGGGCTACACGCAGTCGATCGACTTCTTCGGCGACGGACCGCGTATTCCGACCCTGATCCTTTCGCCCTATTCGACCGGCGGCAAGGTCAACCACAACTACGCCGACCACGTGTCGCTGCTGAAGTTCATCGAGCGCAACTGGGGTCTCGAGCCGCTGACGAACCGCAGCCGCGACAATTTGCCGAACCCGAGCTACGCGAAGAACAACGAGTACGTTCCGACCAACAGCCCGGCGCTGTCTGATCTGTTCGACGCGTTCGACTTCAGCAAGCCGGTCACGTTGTCCTACACCGAGTGATCGAGCGCTCGTCCACAACGAGCACTTGATCCGAGCCTAGGCCGGCGCCGATCGAACCGATGGTTCGGTCGGCGCCGTCATGTTCTGCCCATCGACCACCCAATCGACCGGAAAACGTCAGATGAAGCGTCACGCGAAGCCGAGAGCGGCAGCCGGCCTGCTTGCGATGTCCATTCTGGCGAATGCCGCGACGCAGGCCGTGGCGCAGCAGTTTTCCGCCGACCTCGTTGCCAGGAAAGACGATGCGGCAACCACCGTGGGAGCTTTGCGGGTGCTGGACGGACGGGTGCGACTGGAGACCAGCGCGCTGCCGGACGGCTTCTTCCTCATCGATGCGGCCAAGCCGGCGGCGGTTTTCGTCCGTCCCGGCGCGCATGTTTTCATGGACGCGAGGCAGTCCAGCCCGTTGACAGGGATGTTCGTTGCGGTCGATCCGGACGATCCCTGCCGGCAATGGCAGGCGATCGCGCAACTGGCTGCGTCGGTCGATCCCGCCGCGTGGCATTGCCAACGCGACGGTGCGGAAGCAGTCAGCGGCCGCAACACGGAGATCTATCGGATCACGGCGCCATCCGGTGCCGGCTTTGTCGGCTGGATCGACCGCGCACGCCGGTTTCCGGTGCGGATCAGGACCGCGGATGGGACCGTGATCGCCGCCGAGCACATCCGCGACGAGCCGCAGCCGGCGCAGGCCTTCGAAATCCCGGCAGGTCTGCGCAAGTTCGATCCGCAGGCGCTGATCCGCAGGATCCAGCAGAGCGATGTGTGGGTCGCGCCGCCGGCCTCGCAGTGAGCATGCGCTGCGTCACTGCGATTGCTGGCTGGTCGCCGGCAGCAACCGGCCGAGTGCGGAGTAGTGCGACTGATGCACGTTGCCGTTGAACAGCGACCAGGGCTCGGCCTTTTTCAGGACGACGGGAACGTCGAAATTCACCAGCTGGGCAAACCTGCGATATTCGGCCATCGCTTCGTCGGTATGGCCGGCCGTGACCTCGAGATCGATGCGGCGCAGGGTGAGGACGAGATCCTTGAGGATCGCACGCGCCGCCAGCCGCTCGTCCTTGCCGCCGACCGTCGCGTTCCTGATGTCGGGGATATGCTCGGTCAATTCGCGCAGCTCGGCGCCAACCCCGGTCACGGCCAATGACACCACCGCGGTATCGGCGGCCGCGATCGCGACCTCGAGCACGCTCGAGAGCTCGAGCACTTCCTTCATCCGGAGCACGACGCCGTCCTTGTCGAAGGGGCGTTCGCCGTCGCCGACCGCATTCAGATAGGCCACGAGGTCCTGCGTGTCCTGGGCCGACAGCTCGAGGTCGAACACCCGGTCGAAATGCTCGACCACCTGCTCGTAAGTGTCGTAGCGGCCGTCGTGGAAGTAGGGCGCATTGAAATTGGCGTTCAGCAAAGTGGGGGTCTTGACCAGTCCGCCAGAGCCTATGTCGTGACGCAGCTGGTCGCTGAAGGTGCTCGCGGGGATATGACAGCCGGCGCAGCTCAGCTCGGCCTGCTTCGGGAACGGCTTGAAGAACAACTGCTCGCCGCGCCGTTCCTCGACACTGGCCTGCGCGCCGAGCCTGCCGCCGGGCGCAAGCTTTGGATTGGGCAGGAAATCGATGTCGTTGATATAGGCGACAAGGCCGTCGAGGACCTGGTCGCTCGGCCTCGGGCCGGAAAATTCATTGACGATGACATTATATACGAACTCGCGCAGCGAGGTGATGCGCCCGTCGTGCCCGTAGGGGGCGAGGAAGCGGGCGCCCCGCAGGCTCGGAATCCTGACCGGATCGAGGATGCTGTTGAATGTCTTCGCGTTGAAGATCAGGCTTGTGGTGTCGAACGTGCCCGGGCGGGAGGATGCGCCCGGAACGAACAGTTTCGGGTTCGATGCGCCGTTGACGTGGCAGGTGCCGCAGCTCATCTCGGCCTGGCGCGCCTTGCCGCCCAGGATGGCGGGCGAGTTGAAGGCGAGATCGCCGAGATTGACCAGATAGGACTTTCGCCCGCCCATCGCTTCCGAATCAAACAGCTCGCGCGGCCGCGCCAGCGCGTCTTCGGACAATTCGGTGCCGGCCGGCAGCACGGTCTGGTCGCCGCCGAGCGGGAAGGCTATCGCGCGCAACGGAAGCAGGGCAACGACGAGTGCCAGCAACACGATACGTGCCGGTCTCGCGCGATCGGCGGACGTGTCGCGACATCTTCCGAACTCGGACGCCAGAATATCCCAAGCCATTGCGAGATGATGCCCTCCGTCACAATGCATATGCGCCGCCGCGCGTCGGAAGATGTCACGCGTGTGGCAGTTTCCTGTCGGCAGGATCAATGACCGTCTGATTGGATAGACGATTGTTGATTGCGATTTGATGACGGCAACCAAGCAGAAACCGATCTGCACATCTCATCCGGCAAAAACTTTATCGGCGCGAAAGCGCTCCAATGATGCGTTTGTGTGGGCGTCGAAAAACGGTCATCCCAGCGAAATGTGTTTTGCATAGCGTGTAATTCCATTTCTATTTCTTTCTGAAATCAGGAGAGCACTATGCGGCTTTGGGGAGCCATTCCGGCGCTCGCGATTGTTGCTGGCGCCGTTGCCATCTCGCCGGTGGCAAACGCTGAGAATTTGGTCGAAAAGATCGTTGATGAGTTCAAGCACGAGGTGCGGGACGAATTGCGTAATCTGCGCGACCGCGGCCATGAAGGTGTGCATCAGTACAAGCACATCGTCGTCATCTACCAGGAAAACCACAGCTTCGATAACCTCTACGGGCACTGGGGCGATGTCGGCCGTGACCGGATCAACGGCACCTCCGACGCCGACCAGGCCCATACGCTGCAGGTCCGGCAGGACAATCAGACCGTCTATGCCTGTCTGTTGCAGAACGACGTCAACCTGACCTCGCCGTCGCCGCAGCCGACCACCTGCACCGACAACACCGGCTCGGTCGCGATCCTCAGCGCCTTCAAGAACAAGCCGTTCGAGATCAACGAGTTCATCCCGACCTCGGCGACCACCTGTCCGAAACCGCTCGGCGCTTTCGCGGCGCACGGCTTCCTCAACGGCAGCGGCGCGCCCGGCGGCTGCACCGAGGACATCGTGCACCGCTTCTACAGCGAGCAGTATCAGCTCAATGGCGGCCGGCAGAACCGCTACATGACCGGCAGCGATGCTGCGGGCCTGGTGATGGGCTATTACGACACCAAGAAGCTGCCGATCTACACCTATCTCCACGGCCACGGCGCGCCGAACTACGTCATTGCCGACAGCTTCTTCCAGGGTGCGTTCGGCGGTTCGTTCCTCAACCACCAGTTCCTGGTCGCGGCCGCGGCGCCGCAGTTCGTCGGCGCCTTGAACGACGGCAGCGCCAACGACTTCCACTCGATCGTCGACGCCAACGGCATGCCGACCAGCACGCCGCTCTATACCCCGCTCTCGACCGTGAAAGATGCGCAGCTGACCGCCAAGTGCAACCAGACCGGTCTGCCGGCCGGCCTCGCCTGCGGCGACTACGCGGTCAACACCACGCAGCCGACCTATCAGCCCTATTCGCCGGGTACCCCCGACATCAAGCGCCTGCCGCCGCTGCACACGCCGAATATCGGCGATCGGCTGTCGGCCAAGCATGTTGATTGGGCCTGGTATTCCGGCGGCTGGTCGAACGCCAACGGCGACGTCGGTGCCTCCGGCTGGACCAACGGCAACGGAACCACCTGCACCGATCCGAACCATGTCTCCACCGCAGTGTTCCCGAACTGCCCCGACGTGGACTTTCAGTATCACCATCAGGCGTTCAACTACTTCGCCAACTATGCGCCAGGCACGCAGGCCCGCCGGGACCACCTGAAGGACGAGGCGGAGTTCATTCAGGCGGCCAAGAACGGCCGGCTCAAGCAGGTCAGCTTCATCAAGCCGATAGGCGAGGAGAACGAGCATCCCGGCTACACCAGCGAGTCCGAAGGCAGCCAGCATCTGGTCGATCTCGTCAAGGCGATCGTCGAGGGGCCTGACGGCAAGGACACGCTGATCGTCATCACCTATGACGAGTTCGGGGGCCAGTGGGATCACGTCCCGCCGCCGCCGCACAACCGTCACGGCGCCGAAGCCAGGGCTGCGGACCAGTGGGGCCCGGGCACCCGCATTCCGGCGCTGCTGATCGCCAAGCGCTTCAACAAGTCGGGCGTCGCGCATGAGGACTTCGACACCACGTCGATCATCAGGATGCTCGAGAAGCGCTTCGATCTGGAGCCGCTGGTGACGCGTCCCACGCGCAGCCTCTCGGCCGCGCTGAAGGCCGGCGAAGGCTGGCACTGATACGAGACCAGTCTCGAGACAAAATCCCGGCCCGCGCCAACGTTTGGCGCGGGCCAGAACCTTCACCAGGCTTCAGGGCCTACAAAATCAGATCGTGCTGCACGTGCGTAATCGGGTCTGAAATGATGCTGCTGCCCATGGCAGCAAAGATCGGCGCGGGGGCCGCGGTCGTGACGCCCAGAATATCGACCTGAAGGTTGGTCGCAGCCGAATCGCCGTCCCTGTCGGTGGCGAGCACGTCGAACAGCAGATCGGTGCTCGGAATGGTCGTCTTCTCGTTATAGGTGATGTTGTTGATCGTGAAGGTGGCGTTGCCGCTTGCCGCCTGATTGTAGTCGATCTGGACCTGATTGAACTCCTTGCCGACATAGAGCGTGTAGGTCGATGTCGCGCCGTCGAAGGTCGACGTGTTGATCAGCGAGCTGTCCGACGTTTGCTGCACGAAGACGGTGGTGTTGCCGCTATGTGGCTTTGGAATGTCGATGCTGAAGTCGTGTACGTCGGAGCTGCCGTCGAGCACCTTGAAGACCACGCCCGCCGTGCCGTTGCCTTGCCACTGGGTCAGCATGAAGCTGATCTGCGGCTGCTCGTTGGAGAATGCGAGGTTCAACTGCTCATTGGGATCCATGCTCAGCCCGGTATCGCCGACCGCAATGCCATTGCTCGACGCCTTGACATCGATCGGATGACCGCTGTTGTCGGATCCCGTGATGACGAGCTCGCCATCCGGAGCCGTCAGAGACGGCGTGCCGCCGCCCGAGGCGCCGAACGTGGAGCCCGCTACGGTCACCTGCTTCAGCACATCGACACTCTCGAGATTAAAGGAGAAGGTCCCGTCCGGATCGATCAGCAGCTTGAAGTAGGGATCGGCCAGCGTGCCGCCGGAGTCCGAAAGGTAGGCGTCCATTTCGACGCCGCCGCTCACCACATGGGTCGTATAGTAGAAACTATAGTCATCGCCGTTTCCGGTGACATGCACCGAGGTGATGCCGCCGCCGAGGCTTGAGGTGGCCAGATTGTAGCCGGTGGCGCCGACCGCGCCGTTGTGGACCGCAACGGACATTCCGGCGTCGCCATCCGCGCCAAAATTGATGCTGTAAGTGCCGTTGACGGTCTGGTTGTCCTGAGCGGCGATGTCGGTGTCCGGGAAGCCGCCAATCGACGGGCCGTCGTCGGCGATCGTCAGCTGCTTGCCGAGATCGAAGCTCGCGCTCTGGAAGTCGCCGTCCTTGTCGGTGACGGTCGCAACCAAGTTGACGGTTCCGGCGTTCAGCGCGACGGCCTCGCCGATGTCGGGGGCGGTGCCGAGCGGTTGCGTCACCGGGCGATACTCGGTGAAGGTCACGGAACCCGTCGCCGGGTCAATTTCGATGGTGAATGCCAGCGTACCGGTGGTCGAGCCGACATGCCCTTCGATCGTGTCGCCGTTCAAAACCAGTATGTCGGCGAGACCGGTGTGCGAGTCGATCAGGCCGGAGGCGGTGCCGTTGCCGCCGGTGATCGTCAATGCGTAGCCGACGGATGCACCATCCGCGCCTTGAACGGAGGAGAATGCCGTCGAGAAGTCGGCTGACGTCGCCGTCAGCGACGCGTTCGGCGCCGAACCGGCCGTGTTGTCGTCGAACGCCGTGGCCGTCAGGTGCATCTCGCTCAGCGTCAGCGACGGCGTGGTCCCGCTCAGCATGATGCTCGGGCCGTCGTCAGTGATGGTCAGCTGCTTGCCAAGATCGAGGCTCGCGCTCTGGAAGTCGCCGTCCGTGTCGGTGATCGTCGCCGTCAGGCTGACGATGCCGCCGCCGAGCGTGACGCCTTCGCCGTTGTCCGGGTTGGTCCCGAGCGGCTGTGTCACCGCGCGGTACTCGGTGAAGGTGACGAACCCGGCGGCCGGATCGATCGCGATGGTGAAGGCCAGGGCGCCGGTTGTGGTGCCGACGCGGCCCTCGATCGTGTTGCCGTTCAGAACCAGCACATCGGCGAGGCCGGTGTGCGAATCGATCAGGCCGGACGCGGTCCCGTTGCCGCCGGTGATTTTCAGCGCGTAGCTGATGGTCGCGCCGTCGGCGCCTTGAACCGAGGTGAAAGCGGTCGAGAAGTCGGCTGCTGTCGTGGTCTGCGCCGCATTCGGCGCCGAGCCCGCGATGTTGTCGTCGAATGTGGTCGCCGTCAGGTGCGTCTCGCTCAGCGACAACGCTGGGATCGTCCCGCTCAGCCTGATGCTCGGACCGTCGTCGGTGATCGTCAACTGCTTGCCGAGGTCAAGGCTCGCGCTCTGGAAGTCACCATCCTTGTCGGTGATGGTGGCCGTCAGGCTGACGATCCCGCCGGCGAGCGTGACGCCTTCGCCGTGATCCGGATCGGTGCCAAGCGGCTGTGTCACTGCCCGGTACTCGGTGAAGGTGACGCGCCCGGTCATCGGATCAACCGTGATGGTGAACGCCAGCGCGCCAGTGGAGGCGCCGACATGGCCCTCGATAGTGTTGCCGTTCAGGACCAGCACGTCGGCGAGGCCGGTGTGCGAATCGACCAGGCCCGACGCGGTGCCGTTACCGCCTGCGATCGCCAGCGCGTAGCTGATGGTCGCGCCATCGGCGCCCTGGACCGAGCTAAAGGCCGTCGAGAAGTCGGCTGCTGTCGTGGTCTGCGCCGCATTCGGCGCCGAGCCCGCGATGTTGTCGTCGAATGTCGTCGCCGTGAGGTGAGTCTCGCTCAGCGACAGCGCTGGCGTCGTACCCGATGTCCTGATGCTCGGGCCGTCGTCGGTGATCGTGAGTTGCTTGCCGAGATCCAGGCTCGCGCTCTGCGCATTGCCGTCGTTGTCGGTGATCGTCGCCACCAGGTTCACGATTCCGAAGCTGAAACCGATGGCTTCGCCGGTATCCAGGCTGCTGGCGAGCGGCTGCACCACCGCGCGGTATTCGGTGAACGTCACGCGTCCCGTCGCCGGATTGACCGTGATGGTGAATGCCAGCGTGCCGGTGGTTGTGCCGACGTGGCCTTCGATGGTGTTGCCGTTCAGGACCAGCACGTCGGCAAGGCCGGTATGCGAGTCGATCAGGCCCGAGGCGGTCTCGTTGCCGCCGGTGATGGTCAGCGTGTAGCCGATGGTCGCGCCATTCGCGCCCTGAACCGAGCTGAACGCCGTCGAGAAGTCGGCAAACGTCGTCGTCAGCGCCGCGTTCGGCGCCGAGCCTGCGATATTGTCGTCGAACGCGGTCGCGGTCAGATGTGTCTCGCTGAGCGTCAGCGAGGGGGTGGTGCCATTGGTCGCGATGCTCGGGTTGTCGCCCGTGATCGTGAGCTGCTGGCCAAGATCGATGTGGGCGATCTGGAAATCGCCATCCTTGTCGGTGATCGTGGCGACCAGGCTTACAATGCCCGCGCCCAACGTGACGCCGCCCTCGGAGCTGGTGCCGGACTGCTTCACCGCGCGGTACTCGGTGAAGGTGACCCGGCCCGTCATCGGATCAAGTGCGATGCTGAACGCCAAGGTGCCGGTGGTCGTGCCGACATGGCCCTCGATGGTGTTGCCGTTCAGGACCAGCACGTCGGCCAGCCCGGTGTGTGAATCGATCAGACCCGACGCCGCGCCGTTGCCGCCCGCGATTGTCAGCGAATAGCGGATTGCGGCACTGTCCGCGCCCTGGACCGAGGTGAAGGCCGTCGAGAAATCGGCAGAGATCGTCGTCAGCGACAGATCCGGAGCCGAACCCGGGATGTTGTCATCCAGCGCCGTTGCAGTCAGATGCGATTCGCTCAGCGTCAGCGATGGCGTCGTCCCGCTGGTGGCAATCGTCGGGCCGTCGTCGCTGATGCTCAGCCGGCTGCCGAGATCGAGGCTCGCGCTTTGGAAGTCGCCATCCCTGTCGGTGATGGTTGCAATCAGGCTGACCACTCCGGCAGATAGCCCGATGGCCTCGCCGCCGTCCGGGTCGGTGCCGAACGGCTGTTTCACCGGCCGGTACTCGGTAAAAGTCACCCGCCCGGTCGCCGGATCGAGCGTGATGGCGAATGCCAGCGTGCCGGCGGTGCCGCCGACCCGGCCTTCGATCGTGTTGCCGTTCAGGACCAGCACGTCGGCAAGGCCGGTGTGCGAATCGATCAGGCCCGAGGCGGCGCCGTTGCCGCCGGCGATCGCCAGCGCATACTGGATCGTTGCGCCGTCCGCGCCCTGAACCGAACTGAACGCGGTCGAGAAGTCGGCTGACGTCGTCGTCAGCGACGCGTTGGGTACCGAGCCTGCGATGCCGTCATCCAGCACCGTCGCCGTCAGATGTGTCTCACTCAGCGTCAGCGACGGAGCCGTGGGATTGGTCCTGATGCTCGGCCCATCGTCGGTGATGGTCAATCTGCTGCCGAGATCGAGCGTCACATCCTGGAATTCGCCGTTCGTCGCGACGATCCCGATCAGGGTGACGACCCCCGTCGCAAGCGTCACGCCTTCGCCGCTGTCCGGGCTGGTGCCGAGCGGCTGTGTCACCGCACGGAATTCGGTGAAGGTCACGCGTCCCGTGACCGGATCGAGCGCGATGGTGAATGCCAGCGTGCCGTCGATTGCGCCGACGCGGCCTTCGATGGTGTTGCCGTTCAGAACCAGCAGGTCGGCGAGGCCGGTGTGCGAATCGATCAGTCCGGATGCGGTGCCGTTGCCCCCGGTGATCGTCAGCGCGTAGCTGAGGGTCGTGCCGGTCAAGCCGCTTGCGGTGACGAATGCAGCCGAGAAGTCGGCCGAAACCGTCGTCAGTGCCGCATTCGGCGCCGAGCCCGCGATGTTGTCGTCCAGCGCGGTCGCAGTCAGATGCGTCTCGCTCAGCGTCAGCGACGGCGCCGTCCCGGCCCCGATCAGCGGGCCGTGAATGGTGATCGTGATGACCTGCGGGGTGCCGCCGATCGTGGTGACCGTGAAGCTGTCGGTCAGCACATCACCTACCCCGAGGGCCTGAATCGTGCTGTTGTCGTTGTCGAGCGTGTAGGTCCACACGCCGCCCGTCGTGATGGTGAACGAGCCATAGCCGCCCGCGCTTGTCGTGGGCGTGCTCACCGTCGCGAAAGTGTTGGCGGGATCGTCGACATCGGTATCGGTCAGGAGGCCGTTTGCGATGAGCAGGCTGGGCGAGGCACCGTTGACGCCGACCGCGCCGACCACCGAACCATTGATGACGCCGGAAATGATGGACGCGTCATCGACGCCGACGATCGTGATGTTGAAGCTCTCGCTGGAGATGAGCGTGCCGTCCGAAACCGTGATGACGAAGCTCTGGATCGCGTTGACCTTCAGCGCATTGATCGCATCGTTGTTGGGAACGAAGGTATAAGCGCCGCTCGCGCTGTTGAGGTAGAACGTGCCAAAGGTGCCGACGCTCGAGACGTCGTAGGTCTGCGCGCCCCGCACCATGTTGCTGGCGACGCCGCCGACGACGCCGAAGGTGATTGCGCCGCCGTTGGTGGTGGAGGCGGAGAAGGTCCCGTGCGCGGTGCTGAAATCGTCGAATACCGACGTATCGACCTCGGTCGGCGCCACGCCGAGGTTCAGCTTCGGCGGCTGTGGCGGCGGGTGGTAGATGATGACGTAGGGGAGGACAGTTCCGGGGAGCGGCCCGAGCTGGTTTGGTATCGGCGAGGGGTCCGGGTCGGAAAAATTTATCGGTTGCAGCAGCGGCGACCCATCGTAAGCGGGCATGCCGGAGCCCTTTGCCCACACTCCCTTCGCGTAACCGGCAAGCGCCTCCTGTTGCGCGTTGCGCAAATCCTCCATGTGGGCAGGGCTGTTCGAGACCTGGCTCACGCCGACCGACGAGCCTCTTGTGGTCAGGATGACCGTGACCCCGGGGTCGTCGACGACGATATGCCGCGGGTTCGCCTCTTTCGTCACCAGCTCGAACACGCCGTGGTGCATGTCCTTGTAGGTGATGGTGTCGTCGTCCAGGAAGGTGACGTTGGGCTCGGCGGCCCGGGCGTCCTTCAAGAGCGAGAAGGTCAGCGCGGCGAACGACAGCAGGCCGAAGCCGCTTGCCCTGACGGTGCCAATCGGCGTGTCCGCGGTCAGGATGCCCGACCCGGCCAGCCGGCTGCCGATCAAGCGGAAGATGCTTCTGGTTTTGGCAAACAGGCCCCGATGCGAACTGCTGCCGGAGTCCTGCGCGAAGTCGCCCAATTCCAGCCGGGTGCCCGCTGGCAGATAGAGCATTGCCCCATCGTTCAAGCGGATGTCGACCCGTCCGCCTGCCGCGACCTCGATGATGTCGCCCTGGCAAACCGGATCGCCGGCCATGGCCAAAACGGCGATGTCGCGCGCACGCACAATGGTGCCGCGACCGATCACCGTATCGACAACGCCAACCACTCGGGGCAGCTGGCCTAAAACGGCCGAGCTCGCGCCCCCGAACGCTACGCCGGACGCGACTAACATTGGCTTTTCGCCTGCTGAACGGTTCAGGCGGTAGGTGCTGCCGTCGTTTTCTTGGTCTGGCTTGCGCTCCCTACGAGGTGAAAAAACCTCGCACCCGCAGCCATAGGCTTGCCCGCCGAAACGTCCTGATTGAAACCAAATTCGGTAGTGAAAAATCGGCTTCCAATGCGGCGGGGAGCCATCGCGGAAACGACAGACCTGCTGTCCATTATCCCGAGTGCAGCCCCACTGAATTTAGTGTATATTTACCAAGTAAATTGTCCACTTATTAATTTTTAATCGAGCCACACCAGGCCCTTAGGCCTGTTTTTGCGACAACTCGTTTGGCAGTAAAGGTCCTGCGGTCCCGGCCTGGCGGTCCAGATCGTCCATCGCGCCGTGACACGGCAAGATCTTCTCAACGGAGGGGATCGTGCGTATCCATTTGATTGTGCAATTGCTTGCAAGCTTCGTTTTGGCGTTCGTGATGCTGACGCCGGGTCCGATGCTGGCGCAAACCGAGCGCGCCCAACCTGCGGTTCAAACGTCCTCGGCGAACTTCATCGGGACGGTGGTGACGGCCACGGGCTCGGTCACGATCGAGCATCCGAGTGCTGTCGTCGTGCAGGCCGCTCTGTCGGATCAGCCGTCGCAGGCCAAGGTTGGCGACCGCATCTATATGGGCGACGTGGTGCAGACCGGGGCCGACGGACGGGTCGGAATCAACTTCACCGACGGCACCTCGTTCAATCTGTCGAGCAACGCCAAGATGGCCATGACCGAGTTCGTCTACGACCCGAACGGCAAGTCGAATTCGACGCTGTTCAAATTGGCCAATGGCACCTTCACCTTTGTCGCCGGCAACATCGCCAAGACAGGCGACATGAAGATCGACACGCCTGCGGCGACGATGGGAATTCGAGGCACCACGCCACGCATCGAAATTTCCGACGATGGAACGGTCAGGTTCGCGACGCTCGTGGAAGAGGGCAAGAGCAAGCTCGTGAGAAAGCCCGCGACACGCGTGACGCCGCAACCCGAACAAAACACCTACCACAGGTTCAATCCCGGTATTTGTCGAGGGTGCTAGGCAAGCAAGGCGTCGGTCTTGTGCGGCTACTCACGGAAATCGGCGGCTCCGCGTCATCAAGACCGGAGCCAGACATGAAGCCTCGTGCGGGTACCGCCGCGGGGGGCGGCTTGGTGGCGCTGCTGCTCCTGCTGTTGCTCGTATCGCCGACGGCCGCGCAGAGTCCGAAGCCAAAGGGCAACTATCTGCAGAATATCGAGTTGTGCAGCGGCCACGATCGCAAGGCGGTCGACGCGCGCATCGTTGCCTGTACGGCGCTGATCGACGCAGCCGAGGACATGACGCCGGTTGGCCTCGCGATCGCCTACAACGATCGCGGCAGCGCCTATGCGTCCAAGGGGGAATACGACCGCGCCATCCGGGATTTCGATCATTCGATCGAGCTCAATCCGAGCTACATCAAGCCGTTCAACAACCGCGGCGTGGCCTATTTGGGGAAGCGCGACTACGATCGCGCGACCAGCGCCTTCGATCAGGCCATCAAGCTCAACCCGAACTACGGCGAGGCCTTCGCCAACCGCGCCGGCGCCTATCTGAAGAAGCATGACTATGCCCGCGCAGCCCAGGACTATGATCAGGCCATTCGTCTCGAGCCGAACCTGGACGGCGTGTGGAACGGACGCTGCTGGAGCCGGGCCATCCTCGGCGCGTTGCAGCAAGCGCTGGAAGATTGCAACAAGGCGCTGCAATCGGGACCGGCCAACGCTGCCACTTATGACTCGCGCGGCCTGGTCTATCTGAAGACCGGCGCGCTGGGCGCGGCGATCGACGACTACAGTTCGGCGCTTCGCGTCGATCCGAAGCTCGCCAGCGCACTCTATGGACGCGGGCTCGCGAAGCTGAAGCAGGGCGACAAGGCCGGCGGCAATAGCGACATCGCAGCCGCCAAGGCAATTCAAGCCGGCATCGGCGACGAGTTCAGGCGTTACGGCGTGCAGTAGACGCGCTTGGCGACGGAAGCCACCGCAAGCATGCGCGGCCCGGCCGGCTAGTCCATGATCTCGACCGTCGCCGAACGGCCGGCGACCAGCGCAATGCGATCCGGCAGCTGGTCGAGCGCGATGCGGACGGGCACGCGCTGCGCCAGCCGAACCCAGGTAAAGGTCGGATTGACGTTGGCGAGCAGGTTCGCGCCCTGGCCGCGGTCGCGATCCTCGATGCCGGCCGCAATGCTCTCGACATGTCCGGTGAGCCGGACCGGCTCGCCCATCAGCCGGACCTGCGCCTTGTCGCCGACGTGAATGCGCGCCAGCTTGGTCTCCTCGAAATAGCCTTCGACATGCAGCGTGTCGCTGTCGACCAGCGCCATCACGCCCTTGCCCGCGGAGACGTAGACGCCGGGCCGCAGATCCATGTTGGTGATGGTGCCGTTGACCGACGCGCGCACTTCGCTGCGATCGAGGTTGAGCTGCGCCACGGCGCGATCGGCGACCGCCTGGTCGTAGGCGGCCTTGGCCTGGAGCTGCGTGGCCAGCACCTGCTCCTGCTTCTGCTGCGACACCGCATCCGTTGTCAGCGAGCTGTAGCGTTTGAGATCGGATTCGGCCTGATCCAGCGTCGCGCGATGTCCGGCGACTGCGGCATCGGCCTGCTGCAACGCCAGGGCAAAACGCGCGCGATCGATCCGGAACAGGATATCGCCGCGATGCACCGGCTGGTTGTCCTTGACCAGCACGTCGGTGACGAAGCCGGATACGTCGGGAGCAACCTGAACCACATCGGCGCGCACCCTGCCGTCGCGGGTCCACGGCGATTCCATATAATAGATCCAGAGCGCGCGAGCGACGGCCAGCGCAGCGACGAGCGCGACCGCAGTCAGCGCCACCCGGCCGAGCCAGGCGAAATTCCCCTTCATGGCAGAAACTCCGAGAGATAAACGACGACGCCCAACAGGCATACGTACAGTGCGAAATTGAACAGCGCGCGGTGCCAAACCAGCCGGTACAGCCCGAAGCGCTGCATGATCCGGCTCACCACCGCGCTCAGCGCATAGGCAACGATGAGCCACAGCAGCAGCGCCGGAACCAGGACACCGTAGATGTCGAGCTCATATCTCATGCCGCAAAACTCTCCTCGGGCTGCGATCGATACGCGGGCGCATCCGGAAACAGGCCGCGCCGGATGCCGACGAGGCCGAGCAGCGCATCGTCCCGTGCGCGCTCATTGGGATCCTTGACGACCGCGGTCAGCGCCGCATCGATGCATGATAGAAGTTCGTCCGGCAGTGGCTGGTCCGCATGGGCGCGAAACGCCGCCGCGAGGTTGTCCAGCATGTCGTCGACGGCGTCCACGGTCGATGCGGCGAGACCATAACGGGCGCGCCTGAGGTCGATGATGTTGAGCCCGATGCGCAGCTGAACCAGGCTGTCGGCATCACGGCGGTCGCTCTCGGAGATGAATGCGATGCGCTGGACCAAGAGCCCGAGCCGATGCAGCATCAGGCCGGCAAACTGCGCGCGATCGCCGCGGCCGCGCCGCTCGGCCGCATCCGCGAGCGTCTGCCAGCTCGAAATCATCAGCCGCTTGGCGATCCATTCGGCGCCGACGCCGCGCGCGATCCGCGTCACGATCTCGGCGATGACGACGCCGAGGAAGAAGGCGACGGAGGTGTTGGCGAAACTGGCAAAATCCGCGCTGTAGGTCGATTGCAGCGCGAGCAGCGTCGCGGTGTTGGCGGCGAGCGCCATGCCGATCGGCGCGGTTTTCGGCCGCGCGATCAGGAAACCGTACAACAGGAAGGTCGGCGCCAGCGCGGCGATCAGGACCTCGACATGGGAGATGCCCGGCACCAGCGCGAACTGATAGATCGCGACGACGACGATCGCGACCAGCGAAAACAAGCCGAAGGCCCGGATGCTGCGCGCCGGTTCATCCTGCGCGGCGAAGAAGGAGCAGGCGACCGCCGCCATCATCGGTGCCGAGGCGCCGTCGGCCCAGCCGGTCGCAATCCACAGGCCGCAGCAGATCAGGATCGCCGCCGCGGCGCCTGTGGCCGACCACAGCGCCATGCCGTGGTCGCGATGACGGACCGGTGCTGCCCCCGACTCCGGATGGAACGCCAGCGGGACGGTCGAGATATCCCGGCCCGCGGCAATCGCATCGCCCACCGCGCGGCAATCGGCCGAGATGTCGACAAGCTCGCGCAGCCGCAGCAGCAGGCTGATCGTGATGATGCGCTCGCGCGGCGCGAGCCCGTCGAGTGCGGATTGCCGCTCGGCGATCGCAACCCTGATCGGTTCGCTGGATTGCCGCTGGCGGTCCTCGTCCACGATCCATTCGGCGAGATTGCCGAGCAGGCGCCGCAGCTCCGGCTGCCTTTGCAGCGCCGCCTCGCCGAGCGCGACAAGCCGGTCCTCGATCGAAGTGATGATCGGCAACAGCATCAGCATGCGCAGCCGGACTTCACGCAGGCCGCGCACGAGGCCGGCGTCGGCCAGCCGGTCATAGGCGAGATGGGTGGTCAGCGTGTCGAGCTCGACGATGTCGGTCGCAAGGCGCAGGCGTTCGGCCCGGCGGGTCTCGCTGCTGCCGCGATCAAGCAGCACATCGCGGGACAGGCGGCGCGCATCCGACAGCCAGCTCCGGACCCGGCCGCCGACGGCCGGTGCGACGCTGCGGGGAAACACCACGGTCGAGACCAGGCTCGCGCAGATGATGCCGAGCGAAATCTCTTCGACCCGCGCCAGCGCGATATCGAAGATGCTGCCCGGCGCGGACACCGACGGAAAGCCGATCAATGCGACGGTGTATCCGGCCAGCATGAAGACATAGCTGCGCGGCGTGCCGTCGAGCAGCGACAGATACAGGCAGAGCCCGACCCAGAGCGCGATCGCGAGGCACAAGAGCTCCGGCGCATCGATCAGGTTCGGCAGCAGCGCGACCGTCATGCTGGCGCCGACCAGGGTGCCAATGACGCGGAAGAACGCTTTCGAGCTGGTCGCGCCGGCCAGCGGCTGCGAGGTGATATAGACCGTCGCCATCGCCCAATAGGGACGCGGCAGATCGATCATCAACGCGATGACGAGCGCCAGCATCGACGCGGCGAACGTCTTCAACGCGAAGATGAGGTTCGCGTGGCGGACCAGGAACGGCTCATCCGCGCGCATGGCTATTTCGCCTCGTGGGCAGTTGCGGCCGCAGTCGTCTTGGCGTCCTGCAAGCGGCTCGCGCGCTGCTCGATGCGCAGGAGCACCTCGAAGGTTACCGCAAGTTCCTCGCTGCCGATATCCTTCAGCAGGCTCGACCGCACGCGGCGCAGCACCCTGTTGGTTTCCTCGACCTTGGCGTGGCCGGTTGGGGTGAGATGCAGCGTCTTGGCGCGCCGATCGGTCGGGTCCTCGCGACGCTCGACCAGGCCTTCGGACTGCAGCAGATCGATCAACCGCACCAGCGACGGCCCCTCGATCCCCAACTCGTCGGCCAGCACGCCCTGGCGGACGTTCGCGCCCTGCCGCGACAGCACCAGGAGCGGAATCGCCGTCGCGTAGGACAGGCCGTGCTCAGATAGCGCCTGATCCGACTCGCGGCGCCAGATCCGCCCGAGCCTGGTGATCAGGCGGCCGATCTCGGCGTGGATATGGGATTGCGACGGCGGCATGAAAAATTAGATAGGATACGAACTATTAGGATACAACGATAGGGTTCCGCTCGGTGCGGGTGTTCACGCAAATGCGATCACGGCGTCAGTATTTCTGCACGGTCGACCGGAACGCCGTCCAGATCGCGACCGACAGAAGGCCCAACCCGCCGAGCACGAGGAAGGCTGGGCCATATCCGACCCATTGCGCGATCCAGCCGCCAAGCGCCGGGCTCAGTGAGGCGCCGACGCCTTGAATCGTAATGACCGCTCCCTGTCCAAGGTTGACGCGGCCGGTTCCGCTGAGCGAGCGCGCCACCATTCCCGGCACCGCGACGCTCTGCAGACCGGCACCGATGCCGTCGAGGACCTGCACAGGGAGAACGCCCCACCAGCCCGAAAGGAAGAAGGCGAGCGCGCCGCGCGCCGGCAAGGCCAGGAACGACAGCAACAGGACGGACCAATAGTTCCGCCGCTCGGCTGCGTGCATGCCGGCGATCGATGCGAGGATCATCACCGCCTGCGCAACCACGATCGTCGTCGCGACGAAGCTCGGACCATTGGCGTGATTGCCGGCGACCGCGGCAAGGCCGTAAAGCGGCACGATCGCAGCGTTGCCGAGGTGAAACGCAGCCAATGCGACCGCGAGCACCAGCAGCGGCCTGTGCTTGACCAACACCGAGAAGCCGCTGGGCTGGCTGTCCGGATCGTCTTCCTTACCGCGTGCCGCGTGGTGATTAATGCTGTCGGGCGGGATCATCAGGACACAAGCAATCGTGATCGCGCCGAACAGAGCGGCGAGGACGAAGACCGCCACATAGCCGTACTGCCAGCCGAGATAACCCGATGCCGCGGCACCGACCAGGTTGCCGGCGTGGTTGAACGCCTGATTGCGGCCGTTCTGCCGGTTGAACCCGCGCTGCTTGACGATGCCGAGCGTGATGCCGGTGACCGCCGGAACGATCGCGGCACCCGCGATCGATGTCGCGACCTGCGACAGGGCGACGGCCCAGAAGTTTTGCGACATCAGGATGACCGTGGATCCCAGCACGACCGCCACGCCCGGGACGATCACCCAGGCCCGCTTGTGGTTCGTGGTATCGATGCAGCCGCCGATCGGCGTCGTGATCAGCATGCCGGCGACGTTACCGAGCGTCAGCGCGGTCCCGATCAGGCCGCTGGTCCAGCCATGCAGCTGAAGGAAGACGCCGACGAACGGTCCGATCCCCGACTGCATGTCTGCCATGAAGAAGTTCACGGCCAGCAGCGGCCAAAGGCGGGCAGGCGCAGAGGATTTCTTTGCGTTGCGATCGGGCATGTTCCATGAACGCGCGGGAACGCCGAACGGGCTGGTCATGAATTGATAATTTCTGCGCAACCGGCAGCGCCGCAATCTGCATGGCGACAGGCTGCTTGCTCCCCGGCCGCTGCGAGGCGGCGTCGGACAGACGGTGCCGGCCCGCTTACCGCATCAGCGTGTAGGCGAGCACGACGACCACGAGCGCGATGATCGCAGACGTGATGATCATGCCGTAGGGGCGCGCCCGGATCGCCTGCGTCGTCTCGGCGGTCCTTGCGGGAGCTGGTTCAGCGGGACCTTCTCGGACCATCCTTGGCGTCCTGCTCGTCACAACACATTCCGACGCGGCCGGTGCAGCTTCGTTCCTAGCGAGCGAGGGCCGAACCGGAGCGCATAGGAACTTCGCTCCGAGGGCGTTGTTGAGGCCCTGTTCGGAGGCGCGCAGCTTGCGCAAGGAGAAGACGATGGGATTGGCTCAATACGCGGTGATTCCGGCCGGCGAGGAATGGGGCGTCCTGCATGACGGCAATCTCAACGCCGGGTACGCCACCAAGGAAGCTGCATTCGAGTCGGCCGCGGCTGCCGCGTCCCTGGCAATCAGGCTGGGGCACGAGGTCCACGTCAGCGTTCCCGGACGCGAAGAGGGCGAGGCGGCTCTCACCAAGCAGCCGGCTTAGCCGCGAACGGCGCTTGCAGTCTGCATCGTCGCGCTGCGGCGCCCGACCTCAGCCGAAGTCGTGCATCAATCGGCTCCAGTCCTCGCCGGCGAGGCCGCCGACATAGATGTCGCCGCGTATAATGGCCTCGTTGACTTCCGGAATACGCGTCAACGCCATGGCGAAGGCGCGGTGCCGGAACACCAGCCCGCGCTGCAGCCCGAGCCCTGCCATCAGTGCCGGTTGCGCGCGGCCGCGGGCTTCGGCATGGCCGGTGTCCTCGAGGTGGCGGAACATCGCACACAGCACGCCAACCTCCTGGTCGGGACGCGACAGGATGTTGAGAACATGCGCGGTGCGCCCCGGGGCCGCATAGTAGACAAAACAGCCGATCGGCGTGCCGGACTGGTCTTCGACCGCACGGATCGTGAATGAGCCGAGTGTGGTGTTCTGCGCCGCCAGGCCGACCAGCCAGCCCAGCTCATCCGCCGACCAAAGCGGGCGGACGGCGTAGTGGGCAATGAACTCCGGCGCGCGCGTGAGGAAGTCCGCGACAGACATTTCCCGCACCTTGAGGCCGGCGGGCCCCTCGGTGTCGCCGTCGCCGCGCAGGCGGCTCAGCAGCGCGTCGACGGGACGCGCGAGCGTTGCCAGGCGCCGATCGAGGCCGCGCAAGACGCGCGGCGAAAGACGTCCGACGAACGCTGCCACCGGACGGAAGGTGCGCACCCATTCCAGGTTCTGCAGCGGAATCGTTTTCCCGCCGATCGCCAGCAGCGACTTGGCGCTGGTCGGCGATGCACTGTCGCAGAACGAAAGACCAGCCCTTTTCGGCCGCAGACCAAGATTGAGCTGGGCCGCACCGGCGGAGTCCCGGTTTGTCATGAAGACGCCGAGCAGCCGACCCGGGATGACGTTGCCGCAGGCCATGAAGTGCATCGGGATCGCGAGCAGCGCGCTCGAGATGCGGCCATCCTGCTGTTGATAGATTTGCGTGCCCGCCGCTTCGCTGTAGGACGGTGATCCCAGGGTCAACGCATGCAGATAGCCTTTGAGATCCGCGCTGGCGGGTTTGTCGATGCCCCTGAAGACCTTGAGGAAGAGACCCGCGACCGCGGCAACGTCTGCCGTGGTCATCGGCCTGGCGGCGCCCTTGCGTGACGTTTGCGGGGCGGCCTGGGCGGTCGGTTCGGACTGCTGCCGCGGATGATCCGGCACGATCGACAGACTGTCGCGCGGATGGATGAGCCGGACCGCCGTATCGGACGTTACGCTAAGCATGATTCGCCATCTCGTCTCCTGCCGCCCAATTGCGACAGCACCGTCGGACGACAGAATCAATGCCAGCCGACAAGCTCGGGTCGGTCGACATCACGCGAGCATGACAATTTCAGAACTGCTCCGCGCAGGCGTGCGTCCTTGCTTCGACTCTCCAGCGAGACCTGTGAGCCGTCAACAAATTCAGCTTGTGGAGGTTAATTCGTTAACCTTGCGGCCCGTCGCGGCACAGCCGCACCGCCGAGACCGAGATTACGGATCGAGCTCAGTATCCCAATAGAGATAATCGAGCCAGCTCTCGTGCAGATAGTTCGGCGGGAACAGCCGGCCGTTGCGATGGAGCTGATGCACGGTGGGTGCATAGGGCGTCTGCTTCGGAAACATCTTGGCCTGCTGCGGCGTCAGATTGCCCTTGCGCAAATTGCAGGGCGAGCAGGCGGCGACGACGTTCTCCCAGGTGGTCTGGCCACCCTTGCTGCGGGGAATGATGTGATCGAAGGTGAGGTCGTCGGCCGACAGGCAATATTGGCAACTGAATCGGTCGCGAAGGAAGACGTTGAACCGGGTGAAGGCGGGGTGGGTGGTCGGCTTGACGAAGGATTTGAGGGATACGACGCTCGGCAGCTGGATTTCGAAGGAAGGACTTCGTACCGCGCGGTCGTAATATTCGACGATGTTGACACGATCGAGGAACACCGCCTTGATCGCGTCCTGCCAGGACCAGAGCGACAGCGGGTAATAACTCAGCGGCCGGAAGTCCGCATTCAACACCAGCACCGGCCAACCGCCTTGCGAGACATGTGCGTTCAAATAACGCTCCTGACTCCCATTAGCTGCGAAGCAGCATGCACTCACATACTACAGGCAGCGTGACGGGATTGTGAAGAGCAATGAGCGGCTTATCCGCCAGCCCCTGCCATGTTCCTGCCCCGATTGCCTCCTGCCCGCGAGGCCCGTAAAGGGAGCCGCAAGCCCCCTCGGCCAGTGACGGACCCTGCCGATGACCACGACATCACGCTATCTCGAGGCGCCGCGCCGGTTGCGCGCATTCGTGCGTGCGCACGAGACGAGCCTCGTGGTGCTGGCGGTGCTGATCGGCGCCATCGGCGGCCTCGTGGTGGCGGTCATGAGCGGCCTCGTCACGGTGCTGCATTCGGTGCTGTTCAATCTGCCGCTGGGTGACCGGCTGTCGAGCCAGCCCAGCATCGATCCCGTGCGCGCACTGCTGGTTCCCACGGTTGGCGGCTTGCTGCTGGGATTTGCGTTCCTGCTGCTGCTCCGGGTCCGGCCGGCCCGCGAGATCGACCCGATCGAGGCCAATGCGCTCTATGGCGGGCGGATGTCGTTCCGCGGCAGCGTGATCGTGGCGCTGCAGACGATCTGGTCGAGCGGCGTCGGCGGCTCGGTCGGGCTCGAGGCCGGCTACACCCAATTGTCCAGCGGCTTGGCCGCCTCGCTCGGCCGCGGCTTCCACCTCCGCCGCAACGACCAGCGAATCATGGTCGGCTGCGGCGCGGCGGCGGCGATCGCCGGGGCCTTCAGCGCGCCGCTAGCCGGCGCCTTCTACGCTTTCGAACTTGTGATCGGCGGTTACACGCCGGCCAGCCTGACCCCGGTCGGCGTGGCGGCGGTGACCGGCTACTTCGTGGCCCATGCCTTCGAGCCGCTGCCGCTCGGGGTCGGCGTCGGAACCGTCGGCGACGTGCTCGGGCGCGATCTCGCGATTGCCGCGCTGCTCGGCATGGTCGCGGCGCTGACCGGGATCGCGATCATGCGCGGGGTGACGCTGAGCGAGGCGCTGCTGACGAAGACCCGCCTCTGGCAGCCGCTGCGGCCGGCGCTCGGCGGGCTTGCCGTCGGCGCGATGGCGCTGCTGACGCCGCAGGTGATGTCGTCGGGCCATGGCGCGCTGCGCTTCGCCGGCATCGTGGCGATGCCGCTTGCCTTCATCGCCGGCGTGTTCGTGCTGAAGGCGATCGCCTCGATCGTCTCGCTCGGCTCCGGCTTCCGCGGCGGGTTGTTCTTCGCCACGCTGTTCATGGGCGCGCTCGGCGGCCGGCTGTTCGCGGCCGGCGTCGACATCGTGTGGCCGGGGCTCAACCTCGATCCCAACGCCTATGCGGTGATCGGCATGAGCGCGCTGTCGGCCTCGGTGATCGGCGGTCCCTTGACGATGTCGTTCATCGCGCTGGAATCCACCGGCAATCTCTGGCTCACCACCGCAGTGCTGGTCGCGGTCATCATCTCGACCACGATCACGCGCGAATTGTTCGGCTATTCGTTCGCGACCTGGCGGCTGCATCTGCGCGGCGAGACCATCCGCAGCGCCGCCGACATCGGCTGGATTCGCGATCTCACGGTCGGCAAGATGATGCGGCAGGACATGACGACGGTGAGCGCCGCCATGCCGATCGAGGCGTTCCGCGAGGAATTTCCGCCGGGCTCGAAGACCCAGGTGGTCGCGATCGACGGCGAGGGACGCTATGCCGGGCTGGCGCTGGTTGCCGAGGCGCATGCGCCCGATCTCGAGGCCCACAAGGGACTGGTCGGCATCCTGCGCTACGCCGACGTGGTGCTGCATCCCGGCATGAACGTGCAGGAGGCGATCGCGGTGTTCGACGCCGCCGAAGCCGAATCGCTCGCCGTGGTCGAAGGCGATGGCGCCCGGCGGCCGATCGGCCTGCTCACCGAAGCGCATGCGATGCGGCGCTACGCGGAAGAATCCGAGCAGCGCCGCCGCGAGGTGATCGGCGAGATTTGATTTTCGCGGGTGCGCTTTTTCGACCCGTCATCCTGAGGTGCGCGCTCTTGCGCGCCTCGAAGGATGCACGGGCACCAGCCGGGCCGTCGACCCTTCGAGGCTCGCTCCGCTCGCACCTCAGAGGGTGTGATTTTTTTGGGGTTTCAGCGAGCATTATAGCCGAAAGCCGGCGCGGTGTGATTCTCTGGCGATGATGGATTCGCGGGAGGTGATGTTGGCTGCCGATGAGTTGTTTGGGGACCTGCCGGAGCAGGCGAAGCCATCAGTCGAAGCGGGCTTGCCCGGCGCTCCGCGGCTGCGTGAGCCCCAGCGCGACCAGATTGCGCTGCGAGCGGTTGATATTGAGAGCCTGATCGGGGAAGACCATCCGGTGCGGCTGATCTGGTCTTATGTCGAAGAGCTTGATCTGAGTGAGTTGGAGGACCGGATCAAGGCTCGCGGCGATCGTCCCGGTCACCCCGCGACCTCGCCCCGGCTTTTGCTGGCGCTGTGGCTCTATGCCGCCAGCGAAGGCGTTGGCAGCGCGCGGGCGTTGGAGCGGCTGTGCGAGAGCCACGATGCCTATCGCTGGCTGTGCGGCGGGGTGTCGGTGAACTATCACCTGCTGGCGGACTTCCGGGTCGGCAACGCCGATCTGCTTGACCGACTGCTCAGTGAGCATCTGGCAGCGTTGGCAAAGGCCGGTCTCGTCGATCTGGAGACCTTGGCGCAGGATGGCATGCGGGTCCGGGCCAGCGCCGGGGCGGCCTCGTTCCGGCGCGAGGCGACGCTGGATAAGCATTTGGCGCAGGCTGAGGCCGTGGTGGAAGACCTCAAGCGCGAGGTCGACACACGCTCGGACGCCAGCAATAAGCGTGCCCGGGCAGCCAAGGAGCGGGCCGCGCGGGAACGCAGCGCGCGGGTGAAGGCGGCGCAGACGGCGCTCGCCGAGATCAAGCAGCAGCGCAAGGAGCGCGAAGAAAGTCGCGGCAACGGCAAGACGCCGAAGGAGCCGCGGGCCTCCACGACGGACGCCTATGCACGGGTCATGAAGATGGCGAACGGCGGCTTCCGCCCCGCCTACAACGTGCAGGTGACGAGCGTGGCCGGCGAGCAGATCGTCGTCGACACCAGAATTTGCAACATCGGATCCGATCGCGGCCTGATGCGTCCCATGCTGGAGCGGCAGCGTGCGCGGCCCGGAGGGTTGCCCAAGGACCATCTCGTCGATGGCGGCTTTGGCAGTGCCGAGGACATCGAATGGGCCTATGCCGAGGGCATCGATATCTTTTGTCCGCCCACTCAATCCAAGCACGGTACCGATCCCTATCTACCGCGGCGCGGCGACGGTCCGGGGGTGTTGGCCTGGCGTGCGCGAATGGCGAGCAAAGAGGGCAAGGCCCGATACAGGTCCCGGTCGATCTGCGAGTGCATCCATGCCCGCTGGCGCAATTGGGACCTGCGGCAATTGACCGTGCGCGGCATCGAAAAGGTCCGTGCCGTCGTGCTCTGGTACGCCCTCGTCAACAACATCCTGCAAGGCAACCGCCTCTCCAGAGCCTAAACAACGGGTCATCGCCGAACTCGAACTCAAACCTGCCAATTGCTGCGACGAACAGCCGCCAAAAACTCCGCAGGAGCCGAATCCGTCACAAGCTCTCAGGGTGACGGGATTAAAGCGGAGCTTCGCTACGCCGTCACCCGCTCCAGCTTCTGCAGGCACCGCGTCACGCGCACCGCGGCGGGCATCTCGGTGTCCGGAAAACTGGTCGTCCAGTCGGTGACGCCGACCTCGCCGACATAGATGTCGCCGCGGGAATCCAGCGCGAGGCCGTGCGGCGCCAGGAATTTTCCGGTCTCGACGCCGGGGCCGCGCTCGCCGCCGAGCCGGGCGATGTGCCTGCCGGTGTGATCGACGATCGACAGCCGCGGGCCGAGATTGGGCACCTTGCGGTTGACGGCCATGCCGGGCCCGAGCTCGCCGATCACGAAATTCGGCTGCTTGCCGCCGCCGCAACGGCACAGCGCGCAAGGCCGGTGCAGGTTGTTCCACTGGGTCTCGTATCTGCCGTTGCCGTCGAACACCTGGACGCGGTGGTTCTCGCGATCGGCGACGTAGACGAAGCCGTCGGCGTCGGTGGCGATGTTGTGCACGATGTTGAACTGGCCGGGATCGGTGCCGGGCTCGCCCCAGCTTTTGATCAGCCTGCCGTCCGGCGTGTATTTGTGGACGCAGGCATTGCCGTAGCCGTCGGAGACGTAGATCTCGCCGTTCGGCGACAGCGCCGTATGGGTGCAGCGGTGGAACGGCTCGCCGCTCATGAACGGCGCCGGCTTGTGCGGGATGCCGATCGTCAGCAGCACCTTGCCGTCGGTGGTGCATTTGCGCACGGTATGGTCGCCGTCATCGGTGCAATAGAGGTTGTCCTCGGCGTCGATATGCAGGCCGTGAGCGCGCGAGAACACGCCTTCGCCCCAGCTCCTGATGAAGTTTCCTTCGCGGTCGAGCACCACCATCGGATGGTCGCCGCGGTTGAAGACATAGACGCGGTCCTTGCTGTCGACGGCGACGGAGGCGACGTCGGTCAGGCTCCAGCCGTCGGGCAGCTTCGCGAAATTCTCCACCACGCGGTAGCGGTGCTCGCCGGCGCCGAGGATGGTTGGCATTTTATGTTCCTCTCTCTCGTCATTCCGGGATGCGCGAAGCGCAGGCCCGGAATCCATTTATCTACAGAGCTTGCGGCCCGATGGATTCCGGGCTCGCGCTGCGCGCGCCCCGGAATGACGGTGTGGTTAGGTCAACTTCGCCACCGGCCCGACATCGCGCGGCAGCAGGCCCTCTTCGATGGCCTTGATCTGCAGCGCGAGGTAGCGCGAGTTGATGCGGCATTGCGCGAGGCTGCCGGCGATGAACCACAGGCCGGGCTGCGGCGTGCGGGTGTACATGTTGCGCAGCTCCTGACCGTCGCCAAAGCCCCAGATCGGACCGATTCGCGCGGCCATCGCCGCGCCGAACAGCTTCTTCACCAGCTCTTCCTGCGGCCGGTAGCCGGTCGCGAGCACGATCAGATCGGCTTCCACGGTTTCGCCGGTCTTCAGCCGCGCGCCGTCGGCCACGAAGGTCTCGATGTCGGCAAATTGCTTCAGGGCGATCGCGCCGCTCGCGACGAGATCGGAGCAGCCGACGTTGAAGTAGTAGCCGCCGCCGCGGGTCAGGTATTTGAACTGCCAGCCGGTGCCGCCGTCGCCGAAATCGAGCTTGAAGCCCTTGCGCGCCAGGCCGTCGAGCAGCGTCTTGTCAAGCTGCTTGGATTGCTCGGTCATCAGCACGTGGCTGCGCTTGGCGAGTGTCAGCGGCATCGAGGTCGCGATCAGGTCATTGTCCTCGAGCGAGCCTTCGTTATAGGCGGCATAGGCCAGCTGCGCCGACGGTTCGATATTGGTGACGAGGGTCGAGGAGCGCTGCACCAGCGTCACGTCGGCGCCGGAGGAATGCAGGTCCTGCGCAATGTCGTGGCCGCTGTTGCCGGTGCCGATCACCAGCGCACGCTTGCCGGTCCAGGTCTCGCCGTCTTCGTAACGGCTGGAATGCATGACCCTGCCGGAGAAATTCTTCAGGCCGGGGATCTCGGGCAGATTGGGGATGCCGCTGACGCCGGTTGCCATCACGACATGGCGCGGCTGCATTGTCCGCGTCGTTCCGTCGGCGCGGCGCAGCTCGACGGTCCAGCGTCCGTGTGCGTCGTCGTAGCTGCCGCCGAGAAATTCCGTGCCGGTCCAGAAGTTCAGCTCCATGGCGTCGACATAGGATTCGAACCAGTTGGCGAGCTTGTCCTTCGGGATGTAGGTCGGCCAGTTCGGCGGGAACGGCATGTAGGGCAGATGATTGACCTGCACCTGGTTGTGCAGGGTCAGCGCGTGATAGCGCTTGCGCCAATTGTCGCCGACCCGCGCCTCGCGGTCGACGATCAGCGCGTCGATCTTGAGTGCTTGCAGCCGCGCGGCGATCGCAAGCCCGGCCTGTCCGCCGCCGACCACCAGCACAGCGGGATCGCGGCCGGCATACTCGACGGACGCCTTGCGCAAATCGAGCCAGTTGGGGCCGCGGAAGTCGCGCGAATAGGCCTGTCCGCGCGGTCGTGTGTAGCCCTGCTGCTCCTCGAACCCCTTCAGCTCCTCGAGCGCGGTCAGCAAGGTCCAGGCCTTCAGCCGGTCGCTATCGGCGGCATCTGGGATCAGCCGCACGATGCCGTGGCCGCGGCCAATGGCGGTCTCGAACTTGAAGATCGCCTCGATCGCATCCGTGCCGGCGCGCGTGACCCGGCGCGGCGCCGCGCGCTCGGCATCGATGCGAAAATGATGCGGCGTGCTGCGCCGCGCATGCGCCGGCAGTTCCTCGATGATGGCGAAGGCGCGGTTGATGGTCTGGATGTTCCAGCTCAGCGCCAGCACGTCGCGCCAGTAGCTGTCGGGATGGAACAGCGGCTTCACCAGCACATCGTCGGGGCCGGCCAGCGCATCCTCGAACTGCACGAGCCAATTGTCGGCGGCGACCGAGATATCGTCCGTCTTGTCGAGCATTGAGTGTTTCCCGCCATCGGCCGCCTTGATGCGGCGCTCCTATTGCCGCAAAGCCTATACCGATCCGAAGCCACGCTGAAAGGGCGTGACGGGATGGCGCCTATTCGGCGAGCGACAGGATCAGGCCTTGATCCGGCGGGACGCGGCCTTGCAGGGTATCGAGATAAGCCTCGCGCACCGCAGCCGGACCGCGCCGCTCGACGACATCGAGCCAATCGGGCAGATGCGGCACGAGTTCGGCCCAGGCGGCGCCAAAGCGCTGCTCGATGCCGCCGGGCCCCCATTCCTTGGCGCGCCTGCGGATCTGGTCGGGCGCGAAGAACCACACCGGCTTGGCACCGGGCAGCGTCGGCTCGTCCGGCTCGCTCGCGCGATGGGTGAGGCCGACCCGGCCGGAATAGACCATCTGCGCACCGAAGTGCCGGTGCAGGCTCTCGCGCAGCGCGCTGTTGCCGGCCATGTCGACATAGGCGACGGATTCGGCCGGAGGGATCGCGGCGACCCGGTCATAGGTGACGACCTTATCATAGCAGCCGAGCGAACTGACGAAATCGACATTGCCCTTTGAGGTCAGCCCGATCACGCGGATGCCCCGCTTGTGCAGCAGGTGCGCGAGCCCGAATGCGGTCTTGCTCGAGGCCGAGGACAGGATGACGCGGCGCGCGCCGTAGAATTCATTCTCGGCGAGCGCGTCGTCGACCAGGAACGACAGCATGAACAGCGGCAGCATCAGCGCGCGGAAGTCGCCCTGCCGGCCGGCATAGGTCGGGTCGGTGGAGACGCGGGCATAGTTGTTGTAGACCGGCGCGACCTCCTGCCGGTGGGCGGCGCCGTCACGCAGGCCGCGCTTGCTGACGTCGGCCGCCTCGATCACCAGATGGGTCGCCATCGGGAAATAGCCGAACAGCGTCTCGCCGACGGCGATCATGGGGTGTTTCGAGGCCAGCACCTCGCCAAAACCCCACACCGGGATGATGCCGTAGTCCTTGGGGGCCGGAAACAGCTGCCAGTATTTCAGCTGCTCGCCGATCACGGCGTAGGTGATGTTGTTGGCGGTGAAGGCGAAGCGGGTAACCTTCACCAGCAGCGCGTCGGCCGGCAGCGCCGCGGTCTCTGGCAACTGCGTCTCGATCAACTTGCATTGCTGCAGATCGTTGCGGATGACGATGAAGTCGGTCGAGTTCATGGCGAAGGTCCCAGCTTCGGATGCGGGCGCATCGTTGCGTCGATTGCCGGTGTTTTGCAACAGCAACTAAGTTTCAAACGCCGTTCGCCTGGCCGTCACCGTTCAGCGAAGCTGTCCTTCGCGGTAGAGATCGCGCAGCTTGCGCTTGAAGATCTTGCCGGTGGCCTCGCGCGGCAGCGCGTCCATGAAGCGGATGTCGCGCGGCACCTTGAAGTTGGCGAGCTTGCCGCGCAGGAAATCCTGGATCGCCGCAGCCGACAGCGTGCTGCCGGCTTCCGGCTCGACGCAGGCGAACAGCCGCTCGCCATATTCGTCGTCGGGAACGCCGAACACCGCGCAGTCGCGCACCCCGTCCATGCCGATCAGGGTGTTCTCGATCTCGGCGGGATAGATGTTGACGCCGCCCGAGATCACCATGTCGCGCTTACGGTCGCACAGGAACAGATAGCCGTCGGCGTCGAGATAGCCGACATCGCCGACGCTGATCAGGCCGTCGCGGTCGGCCTCGGTGCGCGCCTTGGCGTTGCCGTGGTAATCGAAATCCGAGATCAATGTTTGACGCATAAAGATTTCGCCGGGCTCGCCGACATCGCATGGCGTCCCGTCGGGCCGGAAGGTCTTGACGATGCCGCCCTCGATGGCGCGACCGACCGTGCCGGGCTTGGCCAGCGCTTCGGCCGACGAATGCCACACCGGGATGCCGGTCTCGGTGGAGCCGAGATATTCGTTGATCACGGGTCCCCACCACTCGATCATCGCGCGCTTGACGTCGATCGGGCAGGGCGCCGCGCCATGCACGATGAAGCGCAGCGACGACAGGTCGTAGCGGCGTCGCGTCTCCTCCGGCAGCCGCAGCAGCCGCACGAACATCGTCGGCACCATATGCATATGCGTGACATGGTGGCGCTCGATCAGTTGCAGCAGGTCCTCGGGATCGAAGCGCGGCTCGAGCACGATCGCGCAGCCGCTGCGGAACGCGAGCATGCCGTAGGAGTGCGGGGCCGAATGGTACATCGGGCCGTTCATCAGGACCACCTGGTCTTCATTCGGCTTGACGCCGTAGGTGAGGGCGCCGACGCGCGCGGCGGCCGCCTGCTGCTCCGGCCGCATCGGCTTGCGCTTGACGCCCTTCGGCAGTCCTGTCGTGCCCGAGGTGTAGAACATCGGCGCCGCGCCGATCGGCGCGTCGGTGAGCGGCTGATGCGTCTCGCGCCAGATATCCCAATCGGTCATGCCGTCGGGCACGGTTGTGAGCGCGGGAGCCACGCCATAGGCCGCGGCGATCTCCGGCGGCGTCGTCACCACCAATAGCCTGATTCCAGCAGGCAGTCCGTCGCGGATCTGCGGCAGCAGGTCGGCGTGGCAGACCAGCGTGTCGGCGCCGCTGTCGGTGAGGATGTAGGCGACCTCGTCGGCCTTCAGATGCCAGTTGATCGGCACCACCGGGCTGCCGAGCGCAGCGGAGGCCGCGACCACCTCGAACAGCGCGAAATCGTTGCGCAGCATCATGCCGACCGGCTTGCCGCCCTGCACGCCGAGTGCGCGGAAGCCGGTGGCGGCCCGCGCGATGCGGGCGTGGATGTCGGCGTAGCTGATCTGTCGGTCGCCGCTGATGATCATAATAGCTCTCTCCAGGCGGTCGTCCGGACCTCAGGCGCTGGCCTGAAGGAACTGGCTGCGCGCCGCATTAAACTCCGCCTTCAGCCGCGCCACCAGCTCGGCGACCGGCGGAGCGTCGACGATCTGGCCGATGCCCTGCCCCGAGCCCCAGATGTCGCGCCAGGCCTTGACCTTCATGTTGCCGCCGGAGCCGAAATTCATCTTGGACTTGTCGGCGACCGGCAGATTGGCCGGATCGAGACCTGCCGCGGCGATCGACGGTCCGAGGTAGTTGCCGTGCACGCCGGTGAACAGGTTCGAATAGACGATGTCGTGCGCGGCGTATTCAGTCAGCGCCTGCTTGTACTTGAGGTCGGCATTGGCTTCCTCGGTCGCGATGAAGCGGGTGCCGATATAGGCAAGGTCGGCGCCGAGCGCGAGCGCGGACGCGATGCTCCAGCCGTCGGAGATCGCGCCCGACAGCAGGATCGTGCCCTTGAACCATTGCTTGACCTCGCGCACCAGCGCGAACGGCGACAGCGTGCCGGCATGGCCGCCGGCGCCGGCGCAGACCAGGATCAGGCCGTCGACGCCCTGCTCGGCGGCCTTGCGGGCGTGCTTCACATTGATGACGTCGTGGAACACCACGCCGCCATAGGAATGCGCGGCCTCGACGATCTCGGACGGCGGGCGCAGCGAGGTGATGATGACGGGCACCTTGTGCTTCACGCAGGTTTCCATGTCGCGCATCAGCCGGTCGTTGGAGGCGTGGCAGATCTGGTTGACCGCGTAGGGCGCGACCTTCTTCTCGGGATGCAGCGCCTGGTACTCGCCGAGCTCGTTCTCGATCTGCGTCAGCCACTCGCCGAGCTTCTCGGCCGGGCGGGCGTTCAGTGCCGGGAACGAGCCGACGATGCCGGCCTTGCACTGCGCGATCACAAGCTCGGGACCCGAGACGATGAACAGCGGGGAGCCGACGACCGGCAGTTCGAGCTTGTTGGCGAGCGACGCGGGCAGCGGCATTGTTCGGGTCCTCCATGGGTGGACCGCTCGGCCGGTGGCCAAAGCGGTTCGCGATTTGTTGTGATGGCTTGGAGCGGCGGCGCTCTTGCGTCGCAATATAGGGCTGGACGGTTGCGCGATGGCGTTCAATATTGAACAGTCAGTTGCCCAGAAATGAACATAGGCGGACGAGCGGCATGGACTGGGAGCTTTGCAAGACCTTCGTCGCGGTGGCGGAGACGCGCAGTTTCGCCGCCGCGGCGCGGCGGCTGCGCATCAGCCATCCGACCGTCGGCCGCAACGTCGCGGCGCTCGAGAAGCAGCTCGGGACCCGGCTGTTCGCGCGGTCCAATGACGGCTTGTCGCTGACCTCGCATGGCCGCAAGTTCCGCGAGCACACGGAGGTGATGGCCGCAGCCGCCTTGCGCGCGGAAGCCTCGGCGTCCGCCTCCGGCGAGCAGGCCCGTGGCGTGGTCAAGCTGTCGCTCGGCGCGACGCTTGCCGCGCACTGGCTGATGCCGCGGCTCGGGCCGTTCCTGCACGATCATCCCAATATCCAACTCGAGATCATCACCCATCCGTTTCCGGCCAGCGTGCGCCGCCGCGAGGCCGATGTGGTGCTGCGGCCGGTCGATGCAGGGGATGAGAACCTGATCGGGCGCAGGATCGGCCGGCTCGGCGCCGGCTTCTATGCCTCACGCCTCTATGCGGCCGGGCGCAAGCTTCCGGAGCGGCCGGATGAGTGGAAGGGCCACAGCGTGATCGGGTTTGCCGACCAGGCCTCGAATGTGCGGCTGGCGCGGTGGAGCGATGTCATCACGCGGCAGGGCACGCTGGTGATGCGCTGTTCCTCGCAGGGCGACATGCTGGCGGCGGCGCGGGCCGGGCTCGGGATCTGCGCGCTGTCCTGCCTGGTCGGGGCCGACTATCCCGATCTGGTCCGGGTCGCGCCGCAGAAGCTCGCGAGCCTCTCCGATCTGTGGCTGCTCGCCCATCCCGATCTGGTGGAATTGCCGTCGGTGCGCGCGGTGATCGGCTTCGTCACCGACAGCGCGCGGGAAGATCGCGTCAGGCTGCGCGGCTAGAGCGTTTTCGAGCGAAGTGGATACCGGTTCGCGTTAAGAAAACGCGTCAAAACAAGAATCTAGAGCGCCGTTCCGATTCAATTCGGAATGGCGCTCTAGGCACCGTCTCAGGCGCGCGCCCGCCACAGCGTTCCCGCAAGCAGGATGAAGACAGCGCAAGTCCACATCGCCTGCCAGTTCTCAAATCCTTCGTTGAGGAGCGTATAGATGGCGGCTCCGACAAAGATGCCGGCGAAGATCGATTCGGCCAGCGGCCGGACTCCCTTGGTCGGCGGATTGAGCAGCGTCATCGCCGCAAACGGCACCGCCGCCATGGTGAGTGGCGCAAACGGAAAATCGATGAAGCGCGGGTCGAACACCAGACCGATCGCGGCCGCCGTGCCGACCACGACGGTGACGATCAGGGCCAATCCGTGCAAGGTCACCAGCACCGTCTCGGTGTGGTAGCCCTTCGGCCCCAGCAACTCCTGGAAGCTGGGCGGTGCGCGGCCCGATATCAGGGCGTTGGCGGCGAACAGCGGCGACGCCGTCGCCGCCACCAGAAGCGAGCCCCAGATAAGCCAGCCTCCCGTTCCGGTGCTTTCGTAGATCATTCGCTGGGCGGCGACCCCAAACAGGATTCCGGCGGTGGTCGCCGATACGCCGACCGCAAGCCATGGTGCGAATTCGGGCGTCCTCGGCTTGCGGCGCAAGCTCAGCCATGCCGCGCCGAACACCAGGATCGCCAGCGCCATTCCGCCGGCCATCTGCAATTTCCAGGACGGAAAGTTGCTGATCGGCACGCCGGCCGGATATTTCAGCGTGCGCTGTTCGGAATCGAACAGGCCCCAGGATCCGCCAATGGTGCCCTCGATCTCGCGCTTCCAGCCTTCATCATAGGCCTCGAACAGGTTGACGCGGAAATGCTCGCGGCGAGCCAGATCGAGCACCTCCGAGACCACTCGTGCCTGATTGATGCGCGACGGCAGCGCGGATTCGCGCATGCGTCCCTCGCTCGGCCAGCCGACTTCGCCGATGAAGATTTCCTTGCCCGGAAAAACCGCCGCGACCTGCCGGCGCATCTCGTCGGCATGCGCGGCGGCATGTTCCGCGGCGATTGGAACATTCTCCCAATAGGGCAGGATGTGAATGGTGACGAAGTCGACGGCATCGGCGAGTTCGCGATTGCTCAGCCAGAACTCCCAGACGTCGGCATAGGTGACGGGGACGGCGACCTGCGCCTTGATCGCGCGGATCGTGGCGGCAAGGTCGGATGCCGACATTTCCTTGCGCAACAAAACCTCGTTGCCGACCACGAGTGCGATGATCGTGTCCGGATATTGCCTGGCGAGGCGGATCGCCGTCTCGACCTGCGTCGCGTTCTTCTTGCGGTCCCGGTCGAGGAAAATGCCCTGAATGACTTTCAGTCCGGCCTTGGCTGCTAACCCGGGAATCTGATCGAGACCGAGATCGGTCGCATAGGTCCGGATGCAGTAGGAAATCTTGGCAAGCTGAGCGAGGTCCTCCGCGATCTGCTGCGGCGAGACCTGCGTCGCCGGCGAAAGTGATGTCTGATTGTTTCGGAACGGCGCGTACGAGATGCACTGCACCTTGTCGTTCGGATCGATCGGCGCCCGCGCGAGGCTCACCGGGATGCCCAGCCACCACCACGCGGCGGCGATGGCACCCAGCGAGATCGCGAGCAGCGTCAGCGGGATACGGGGAGAAACCAGGTCCGTCCTCCTTGCCGGAAGGATGTGCTGGGCGTGCTAAATGGGCGGGGCCGGCAAATTGAAAAAGTATCTGTCGGCTGATGCTATATCACGCGATCGCGTGTCGGTATGTTTTTCTTGATGACAGCTACTTCGCGGCGGCGATCACGCCCTCGCGGTTCTTCAGCACGCGATAATACGCCCACCACAGATGGGCGGCCGCGCCGCGTAGCGGACGCCACGGCTCGGCAAGCGGCGCCATCTGCTTCGGCGTCGGCCGCTGCTTCAACCCGAGCCCGACCTTGATCGCCTCCTGCACGGCAAGGTCGCCAGCCGGCCATGCGTCGCCATGGCCGAGACAGAACAGCAGATAGACGTCGGCGGTCCACGGGCCGATCCCGGGCAGCGCGGTCAGCGTGTTGTGCGCGGCATCGGCTTCTTCGTTGGCGAGCACGTCGAGGTTCAGCCGCTCTTCTGCGAGTTCGCGCGCGATGTGCTTCAACGTCTTGATCTTGGCCGTCGACAGCCCGAGGCGGCCGAGCCGGTCGGCGCGCGCCTTGCGGATCGCATCATGGTGAAACGGGTCGAACGCCTTGCTGACGCGCCCCCAGATCGCCGCCGCACTTGCGGTCGAGAGCTGCTGGCCGCAGATGATCGCGGCAAGCCCGGCAAACCCGGGCTCACGCTGCCGGATCGCCGGCATGCCGGTGGCTTCGAGAATCGGGCGCAGCCGCCGATCCTGGTCGACCAGTTTCTGGACCGCGTCGTCGAGGTCGGCCTGGGTTTCGAGATGAATCAGCATTGCGGGATCGACTTCCTCAGGCGGGCGCTCGCAACAGCTCGGGCTCCACGCCCTGTGGACGGTTCAGGGGATTTCAGAGTATGACAACATTACTTGATTTCGGAAGTGCTCGATGAGTTTGAGAAGCATTCCTGCCGACATGGACGCAGGAAAGGTCGCGGCGATCGATGCGATGCTCGACGGCATCGCGGATGAACACCGGGTTTTCTTGCCACTGGCCGTCGAGAGTGGAAGCCGGGCGTGGGGCTTTTCGTCACCCGATAGCGATTACGATTGCCGCTTCGTTTATGTCCGCCGCGCCATCGATCATATTACGCCCTGGATCGTACGCGATGTGATCGAGCTTCCGCTCGAAGGCGATCTGGACGTGAATGGCTGGGATTTGCGCAAGGCGCTTCAACTGCTGCTGAAAGGCAACGCGGTCATCATCGAGTGGCTCTGTTCTCCGGTGGTCTATCGCGGTCAGGTCTGGTTCCGCGACAGCTTTCTCGAATTTGCGCGGCATGCGGCGAGCCGGGAAGCGATCTGCCGCCACTACCTGCACCTGGGCGAACGGCAGCGCAGGGTCTATTTCGGCGACGAGAGCAGCATTCCGCAGAAAAAGGTGTTCTATGCGCTCCGGCCGGCGGCGGCGCTGCGCTGGTTGCGGATGCATCCGACCGAGGCTGTGGCACCGATGCATTTCCCGACGCTGATGGCAGAGTGCGCGCCTCCGGCGGAGTTGGCGGAGGAGGTCGGCGACCTGATGGCCCGCAAGGCCGTCACGCACGAACTGGGCGCCACGCCGCTGTCGCCTGCAGTTGCGGCCTTCATCGATTCGGAGTTCGACATTGCACGTAATGCGTTCCAGAACGGCACGGCAGAAATATCTGAGGAGATGATGCTGGAGGCTGGACGGTTCTACCGAATGGTCGTCGAGAGGCTGGAACGGGAGACGGGATCCCCATCCGAGGTGTTTCGTCACACCGGCTCGGTCTGATGCCGCCTCCCGTTTTCCGTTTCGCGCCGAGTCCGAACGGCCACCTGCATCTCGGCCACGCCTATTCGGCGCTGCTCAACCATGACCTCGCGCGGCAGACCGGCGGGCGCTTTCTGCTGCGGATCGAGGACATCGACGCGACGCGCTGCCGACCGGAATTCGAGCAGGCGATCTACGAGGACCTCGCCTGGCTCGGCCTCGCTTGGGAGACCCCGGTGCGGCGGCAATCGGAGCATTTCGCCGCCTATCGCGCGGCGATCGACCGCCTGGCGGTCCAGGGGCTGGTCTATCCGAGCTTCGAGAGCCGTGCCGAGATCGCGCGGCTGGTCGCCGAACGTGAGGCCAGTGGCGCCTGGCCGCGCGATCCGGATGGCGCGCCGCTCTATCCGGGCACGGCCAGATCGCTGCCGGCGGCGGAACGCGACCGGCTGACCTGGCAGGGCGCGCCGTTCGCGCTGCGGCTCGACATAGCCGTGGCCGGCGCGAAAGCCTGTGACCTGTGCTGGCACGAGGCGGGCGAAGGGCCGGACGGCGAGCGCGGCGACGTTGTGGCCCGGCCTAAGGCCTGGGGCGACGTAATCCTGGCGCGCAAGGAGACCCCGACCAGCTACCATCTCTCCGTCGTGGTCGACGATGCCCTGCAGGGTGTGACCGATGTGGTCAGGGGCGTTGACCTGTTCTGGTCGACCAGCGTGCATCGGCTGTTGCAGCAGTTGCTCGGCCTGCCTATGCCCGCCTACCGGCACCATCGCCTGATCCGGGATGCCGCCGGCCAGAAACTGTCGAAATCGACCCGGGCGACCGGACTGCGCGAATTGCGGGCGGAGGGAGCGAGCCCGGCCGACATTCGCCGTCTGGTCGGCCTGCCGTAAAGCGGCTGGTGACGATCATCGCGCATTGCGGTGATGGACCGCAAACGCTGCCGTGACTCCGGCCTGCCTGGCATGCCATGTTGTCGTCCGGGGCGGGGATCACGGAAACCATGGCGTCAAAATCGCGCGCACGGCGCAGCAAGCGGCCATCCAACAGGCCGCCGCCGAAGACCCGCGCCGCCAAAACGCGCGCGGCCGAAACCGGCGCCAAAACCGGCGCCGCGAAGGCGGCAACCAAGCCACGGCATAAGCGAGCGGCGCCAAAGCCGGCCCCGAAGACCACTCCCGGCATGGTCGAGACCGCGCTTGCCGCCTTTGCCCATGAGGTCCGGACGCCGCTGACCGGCATCCTCGCGATCAGCAATCTGCTCGCGACGTCGGAACTCGGCGAGCGCGAGCGGCGCTGGGTCGACACCATCAAGGCCGGCGCCGAGCATCTGGCGAGCCTTGCCACCCTGTTCGTCGATGCTGCCCGCAGCGAGGGGCCGGGGCTTGAGATCCGGCAGGACTTCTTCGACCTGCGCACGCTGGCGCGCCATGCCGGGGATTCGCTGGCCGGCCGCGCCGCAGCCAAGGGGCTGCAGGCCTCCGTCGTGATCTCCGACCGGCTGCCGGCGTTTGCGGTCGGCGATCCCGTCCGGCTGCGCGCGGCGCTGGAGAACCTGATCGACAACGCCGTCAAGTTCACCGAGCAGGGCAGCGTCGAGCTCAACGTCGCGCCGGTGCGCGCGGCCAGGGGAAAGGACAGCGGCAGAATCGGCGTTGCCTTTGCAATTTCCGACAGCGGCATCGGCCTGACCCTGTCGGAGGTCAAGCGCCTGTTCCGGCCGTTCTCCCAGGCCAATGTCTCGATCGCGGCGCGGTTCGGCGGTGCCGGGCTCGGCCTGTCCTCGGTCAAGCAGCTCGCGCGGGCCATGGGCGGCGACATCGTCGCGGCGCAGCGCGCCGGCGGCGGCACCGTCTTCACGCTCAGCGTGGCGCTGGTCTCGGCCGAAGGGCCGGCCGGTGCTGCGTCGAGCGAAGGCGCTGCGGTGCTGATGTCGCAGGGGTTGCGGCTGCTCAGCGTCGAGGACAATCCGTTCGGCCGCGTCGTGCTCAACACGATCCTGACCGAGCTCGGCCACCAGGCCGAATTCATCGGTCAGGGCGAGGCTGCGCCCGACCGGCTCGGACAGGGTGAGTTCGACGCCGTGCTGATGGACATGGTGCTGCCCGGCATCGGCGGTGTCGAAACCATCAAGCGCATCCGTGCGCTGCCGCCGCCGCACGGCGATATCGTGATCGTCGGGATTTCCGGCCGTGCCGAAGACGAAGCCGCGGCGCGCGCCGCCGGCGCCGACGCCTTCCTGGTCAAGCCTGTTTCTCCGCGGGCGCTCGCGACTGCGCTGCATGAAGCGACACGCCGCGCGGCAGCCGCGACTTGATGATCGCGGCGTTCAATTCGCCGCCGAACACGAAGATCGCGGCGATGAAATACATGAACACCAGCGCGATCACCACCGAGGCAAGCCCCGCATACATGGTCACGTAATTGTTGGCGAAGCGCGCCAGGTACATGCCGAAGCCGATGCCCGAGATCAGCGACGCCACCATCGTGAAGATGATGCCGGGCAGGATCTGCGTGAAGCTGCGGCGCCCCGCCGGAAGCCAGGCATGCAGGATGAACAGCGCAACCACCAGCGCCAGGATCGTGATGCCGTAACGGGCGGTGTTGAGCAGGCTCTCGTTGGATTCGACGAAGAACGGGATATAGCGCCGCGCCGCCTCGATGATCAGCGGCCCGAGCACGATCAGGAACGCCATCGCGAGCGAGGTGAACGCCGCGACCAGCGTATAGCCGATCGACTCCAGCCGCAGCCAGTACCAGCGCCGCGGCTCGATCACGGCATAGGCGCGGTTCAGCGCCACCCGCAGCGCCTCGACGCCGTTGGAGGCGAAGTAGACCGCGAGCACCGCGCCGATGGTCAGGATGTCGCCGCGGGTGTTGGTCAGCACGTCGTGGATCTGGCCGGACAACGCGCCGGCGACCTGATCCGGCCAGACCTGGAGCAGTAGCCCGACCGCCTGGTCGGCGAGCTGCTTGGAGCCGACGAAGCCGGCCAGCGACGTCAGCACGATCAGGAACGGAAACAGCGCCATCAGGGTCGACAGCGCGATATGGCTCGCGATCGCCCAGCCGTCATCGGCGAGGAACGTGTAAAAGGCATCCATCACGACGTGGGTGACGTAACGAAGCTGCTTCACATTCCACCCGGCATTATCGACGACCGCTCGGTCCGAGAACGGACCCAGCATCTGATACTACGCCTTGAAAAGCCAGTTGGTTGCATGGCGTAGCTGTGTGGAAGTCCGCGTCCTGCGGTGTTATGTACCGCAGATGACATCCGTCCTCAGCACGATCATTCTTCCCATCGCCGTCGGCGCCGTAGCCCTGGTGCTCCTGCTCGGCCTCATCAACATGATGAAGGGCGGCTCGCCGAACACGTCGCAGAAGCTGATGCGGCTGCGCGTGCTGTTGCAGTTCGTCGCCATCGTCATCGCGATGCTCGCGGTGTGGGCGATGGGACGATAGCTGAGGTACACTTTTCACCTCTCCCACCCAACTCGGGTTTATCCGAGTTGGGCATGCAAAATTGTCGAAGTCGGATATATCCGACTTCGATGGGAGGGGTGAACTCGAACACTGGAGCCGGCCATGGTCGTTCTCAATCGAATCTATACGCGCACCGGCGATGACGGCACCACCGCGCTCGGCTCCGGCGAGCGGCGGCCGAAATACGATCTGCGCGTGGCCGCCTACGGCACCGTCGACGAGACCAATGCCGCGATCGGCGTAGTCCGATTGCATCTCGCCGAAAGCCCCGAGGTCGATGCGATGCTCGGCCGCATCCAGAACGACCTGTTCGATCTCGGCGCCGATCTGGCGGTGCCGGAGCGCGAGGGCAAGGCCGAGCGCCTGCGCGTGCTGGCAAGCCAGGTCGAGCGGCTCGAACGCGACATCGACGGCCTCAACGACCAGCTGGCGCCGCTGACCTCGTTCGTGCTGCCCGGCGGGACGGCTGCGTCGGCCTATCTGCACCTCGCCCGAACGATATGTCGCCGCGCGGAACGCATGATGGTGGAACTCGCCGCCCGGCCCGACGAGCCGGTCAATGCAGCTGGCATTCAGTATATGAACCGGCTGTCGGATTTCCTGTTCGTTGCCAGCCGCTTCCAGAACAACAAGGGGGCGGGGGACGTGTTGTGGGTGCCGGGTCAGAACCGCTAAACTGGTTCAAAACCGGGTGACGGTTTTTTGGCTTTGGCGCGTTGACCGGGGGAAACGGGACCTTTAGGTTCCGCGCCAGCCAACCGAAACGCATAAAATCAAAGCGAAAGAGGATCGATGAAGGTTCTTGTGCCGGTAAAGCGGGTCGTCGACTACAACGTCAAGGTCCGCGTCAAGAGTGACGGGACGGGCGTGGAGCTCGCCAACGTCAAGATGTCGATGAACCCGTTTGACGAGATCGCCGTCGAGGAAGCGCTGCGGCTGAAGGAAGCCGGCAAGGCGACCGAAGTGGTGGTGGTGTCGATCGGACCGGCGCAGGCCTCCGAGACCATTCGCACCGGACTTGCGATGGGCGCCGACCGCGGCATCCTGGTCAAGGCCGAAGGCAATGTCGAGCCGCTCGCGGTCGCCAAGATCCTGAAGTCGGTGGTCGAGGCGGAGCAGCCCGGCCTCGTCATCCTCGGCAAGCAGGCGATCGACGACGACAGCAATCAGACCGGCCAGATGCTGGCCGCGCTGCTCGGCTGGTCGCAGGCGACCTTCGCCTCCAAGCTCGAGGTCGACGGAAGCGACTTCAAGGTCACGCGCGAAGTCGACGGCGGCCTGCAGACCATCAAGCTGAAGGGCCCGGCGATCGTCACCACCGACCTGCGTCTCAACGAGCCGCGCTATGCGTCGCTGCCCAACATCATGAAGGCGAAGAAGAAGCCGATCGACGACAAGAGCGTCGCTGACTACGGCGTCGATGTCACGCCGCGTCTGGAAGTGCTGAAGACCGCGGAACCCTCAGGCCGCAAGGCGGGCGTCAAGGTCAAGGACGTCGCCGAACTCGTGAACAAGCTCAAGACCGAAGCCGGGGTTCTCTGATGACGACGCTGTTGATTGCTGAACACGACCACGAGACCCTGAAGGACGCGACCAACAAGGCACTGACCGCGGCTTCCCAGCTCGGCGGCGACGTCCATGTGCTGGTTGCCGGTGGCGGCCAGGGCACCAAGGCGGCGGCGGAAGCGGCCGCCAAGCTTGCCGGCGTCAGCAAGGTGCTGGTCGCCGAAGGTCCCGCCTATGAGCACGACCTCGCCGAGCCGCTGGCTGCGCTGATCGTCGCGCTGGCGCCCGGCTACGACGCCTTCGTCGCGCCCGCGACCTCGCGCTTCAAGAACGTGATGCCGCGCGTCGCAGCGCTGCTCGACGTCATGCAGGTCTCGGAGATCATCAAGGTCGTCGCGCCCGACACCTTCGAGCGGCCGATCTATGCCGGCAACGCGATCCAGACCGTGAAGTCGAAGGACGCCAAGAAGGTGATCACGGTCCGCACCTCGACCTTCGCCGCCGCCGGCGAAGGCGGCAGCGCGGCGATCGAGAACGCCGCATCCGCCGCCGATCCCGGCCTGTCGACGTTCGTCGGCGAGGAAGTCGCCAAGAGCGACCGTCCGGAACTGACCTCGGCCAAGATCATCGTCTCGGGTGGCCGCGCGATGCAGAGCCGGGAGAACTTCGCCAAGTACATCGAGCCGCTCGCCGACAAGCTTGGCGCCGGCGTCGGCGCCTCGCGCGCCGCGGTCGATGCCGGCTATGCGCCGAACGACTGGCAGGTCGGCCAGACCGGCAAGGTGGTGGCCCCGGAACTTTATGTCGCGGTCGGAATCTCCGGCGCGATCCAGCATCTGGCCGGCATGAAGGACTCCAAGGTGATCGTCGCCATCAACAAGGATGAAGACGCGCCGATCTTCCAGGTCGCCGATTACGGCCTGGTCGCCGACCTCTACCAGGCGGTTCCGGAACTGACCGAAGCGCTCGGCAAGCTCGGAAAGTAAGCGACAAGACACCGGCCGGGTGGCTAAGCTCCGGCCGGTGTTGATATTTTCGAGGCAATGATCCGGAAACGTTTTTCCGAAAGGATCATGCTCGACGGGGAGAATGGGGGTCTGACGTGATGATGGGTCATCACATCATGGTCCCGGGAAACGTTTTCCGGCGGATTGGGCAACCCGGAAGGCTTCACTTCGGGTATCGTTGGGATTGGGCAGGCGCGACATGCGCGCCGTTCCGGTGGATGACAAGATGACGGTGGCAATCAAAAAGGTCGGCGTGATCGGTTCGGGCCAGATGGGCAACGGCATAGCCCATGTGGCGGCGCTGGCCGGCTTCGACGTGGTGCTCAACGACGTGTCCGGCGACCGGCTGAAATCGGCACTGGCGACCATCAACGGCAATCTGACCCGCCAGGTGGCCAAGAAGGCGATCAGCGAAGCCGAGCGCAAGCAGGCGCTCGACCGCATCGCCTCCGCCGAGACGCTCGACGCGCTGGCCGATTGCGACCTCGTGATCGAGACCGCGGTCGAGAAGGAAGAAACCAAGCGCAAGATCTTCCAGGAGGTCTGCGCGGTGCTGAAGCCGGACGCGATCGTCGCGACCAACTCGTCGTCGATCTCGATCACACGGCTCGCCGCCTCGACCGACCGCCCGGAGAAATTCATCGGCATTCATTTCATGAATCCGGTGCCGGCGATGGAGCTGGTCGAGCTGATCCGTGGCATCGCCACCGACGACACGACCTTCGACACCGCCAAGGCGTTCGTCGCCAAGCTCGGCAAGCAGGTCGCGGTGTCGGAGGATTTCCCCGCCTTCATCGTCAACCGCATCCTGCTGCCGATGATCAACGAGGCGATCTACACGCTGTATGAAGGCGTCGGCAACGTCGAGGCGATCGACGCCGCGATGAAGCTCGGCGCACATCATCCGATGGGCCCGCTCGAGCTTGCCGATTTCATCGGCCTCGACACCTGCCTGTCGATCATGCAGGTGCTGCATGAGGGGCTCGCCGATTCAAAGTATCGGCCGTGCCCGCTGCTGGTGAAATACGTCGAGGCCGGCTGGCTCGGACGCAAGAGCCAGCGCGGCTTCTACGACTATCGCGGCGACAAGCCGATCCCGACGCGGTAATCACTGCGTCTTCAGGGCAGTGCCCGCAGCAGCGCGAGCGTCGCGGGCACGAGACCGACGATGACGGTCGCACCCATTCCAAGCCCGAGCAGATGCGCCGCCAGTGCGAGGCGCTGGCTTTGTGCGCGCGGCGTCATTGCAGGGCTCCGCAGGCGCGCTTCAAGCGCGTAGCCGCCTCCTCGATGGTCGCTGACGGGTTGGCGAAGCTGACGCGGACATAGGGCGACAGCCCGAGATCCTCGCCGGGGAACACCACCAGATCGGCGTTCTCGAGCAGATAGGCCGAGAAATCGCGGTCGGTCGCGATGATCTTGCCGTCGGGTGCGCGCTTGCCGATCACGCCGGCGCAACCGACCAGCAGATAGAACGTGCCGTCCGGCGGCGTGCAGGACAGCCCGGCGCATCCGTTGATCAGTTCGGCAAAGCGGTCGCGTCGCGCGCGCAGGATGGCTGCGCGCTCGGCCAGCACATCCTGTGGGCCATCGAGCGCGGCAATTGCGGCGGCCTGGCTGATCGACGATGCGCCCGATGTGGTCTGCGACTGGATCGTGATCATCGCGCGGATCAGCGCCGCAGGTCCGGCGGCATAACCGATCCGCCATCCCATCATGGCGTAGCTCTTGGCGAGGCCGCTGACGGTCAACGTCCGCGGCCTCAGGCGCGGCTCGATCTCCGCCAGCGTCGGCGCCGGCGCGCCATCGAACGTGATGTGCTCGTAGAGCCCGTCGGCAAGCACCCAGATATCCGGATGCCGCGACAGGACCGCGGCGATCTCGGAGAGATCCTCGCGTGAATAGCGCGCGCCGGAGGGATTCACGGGATTGTTGAGCACGATCCAGCGCGTCCGCGCCGTGATCGCCGCCTGCAGATCCTCGCCGCGCAGCCTGAAGCCGTTGTTCTGCGCGCACGGCACGACCACCGGCGCCCCGCCTGCGAGCCGCACCTGATCGAGATAGGGCGCCCAATAGGGTGCAGGGATGATCACCTCGTCGTCGGGCGCCAGCGTCGCGAGCAGCGCGTTGAACAGCGCTTGCGTCGAGCCGTTGGTGATGACGATCTCATCCAGCCGATAGTCGAGACGATGGTCGCGCAGCAGCGCGGCCTGCACCGCGCGCTTCACATCCGGCGTGCCGTCGACGTCGGTGTAGCGGGTCTCGCCGCGCAGGGCCGCGTCATGCGCCGCCGCGATCACATGCGCCGGCGTCGGAAAATCCAGATTGCCCGACGACAGCTCGATGATGTCGCGCCCATTGGCGCGCAGCTCGCGGGCGCGCCGCCGCAGCACCGATGCGGGCGATGCCTTGATGCCGCTCATCCGCGGCGAGAGGATCGGGGATGCGCTCATCGGACGTACTGCGCCTCGCCGTTGCCGAACGACCAGTTCTCGGGAAGCACCTCGACCAGGTTGATGAAGATGTCCTCGGTCCGCAGGCCGGGGCTGTCCGTCAGCAGCTCGGCGATCCGGCGATAGAGCCTCTGCTTCTGCGTCACCGGGCGGGTGTTGCTGACGGTGATCTGGATGATGACCAGATCGTCGCTGCGCCTGATGCCGAGATAGTCGGCGCCATAAGCGAAATCGTCGCCATCATGCTCGGAGACCGTCATGAAGGGGTCGCCGTCCGGCACATCGAAGGTCTCGCGCATGGCGCGATAAAGGCTGTCGAGAATGGCCTTGCGGTAGGCGGCGGGCTTGCCCCGTCGCAGCGAGACGCGGGTCAGCGGCATGATGGTGGCTCCTTGAAGATTTGCGTGCAGCCAATCCTAGGCGCTGATTGATCATTTAAAAACGGCATGGTAATTCATTTCAATGATTTCATATTGAAATGAATGGCCATGAAAGCTCTCGATGTCGAGGCGGTGCAGGCCTTTGTCCTGGTCGCCGACCTCAGCAGCTTCACCCGCGCGGCGCAGGTCATGGAGACCACGCAGTCCGCGATCAGCTTGAAGATCAGGCGGCTGGAAGACGGGCTTGGCCGGCGGCTGCTGGAGCGCACGCCGCGGCTGGTCCGGCTGTCCGCCGAAGGAGCGGCCTTCCTCGCCGCGGCGCGCAATCTGGTTGCCGCGCATCAATCGGCGATCGGGTCGTTCGCGGTCGAGCATCGGCGGCTGGTCGTCGGCATCAGCCACCACATCGTCGGAACGGAGCTGGCGTCGCTGCTAAAGCGGATGAACGCCACCGATCCCGGCCTGGTGATCCAGCTGCATGTCGACACGTCGCGCGCGGTGCTCGGCGCATTCGACGACGGCAAGCTCGATGCCGCGATCGCCCTCCGTCACGATGCCAAGCGCCGCGATGGCGACGTGCTGTTCGAGGAACCGTTCGGCTGGATGGCCGCGCCGGATTTTCACCATCGTCCCGGCGAGCCGCTGCGGCTGGCGACCCAGGCCGAGCCGTGCAGCGTCCGCGCCATGGCCGTCGAGGCGCTCGATGCCGCCGGCATCGCCTGGACCGAGGCCTTCGTCGGCGGCGGGCTCGCGACGATCGGGGCTGCGATATCCGCCGGGCTTGCGGTCGCCGCGCTGGCGCGCCGGGTGGCGCCGGCGGATACCGTCGACCTCGGGCCGCGGCTTGGCCTGCCGCCCTTGCCGTCGCGCGACGTCATGCTGCATTCGAAGCTGTCGGATGCGCGAACCCGGCAAGCGCTGCGCACGCTCGGCGCGGCGTTTGCGGCGAATGCGGCTTGAGCCTTATTCAGACGATGCGGCAGCCTGACGCGGCCATCCGTTACCCAGGCATTAACTTTGGCGCGCTACGCCAAGCTTGGAATTGGGAGTACCGCGTATGGACACGATGAGCATGGTCACCAGCATCCTGTCGATGCAGCAGGGCAACCTGCAGGGTGAGATCGCGACCCGGGTCACGAAGCAGAACCTCGACGCGGAGAAATTCGCGGTTCAGACCCTGCTTGGGACGCCGTCGACCGCCAATCTCGGCCCCGGCATCGGCGACAATCTCAACGCCGTCGCCTGATCAGAACCCGGCCGCGGCCGGCTGTAGCGCCGCCTTCACCAGCTTGATCGCATCGTCGCTCGCCCATTCGGCGGGACCGGCGATGTTGGCGATTTCGCAGCCCTTGCCGTCGACCAGCACCGAGGTCGGCATGCCCAGCGCCTTGCCTATGTTCTTAAGATCCTGAAAGACCTTGGCTTTCTGGTCGCTGAAATAGTCGAGCCGGGTCAGATTGGCCTCTTTGAGGAAGGTCTTCGGCTTGTCCGGGTCGCGGGTGTCGATGTTGATCGCGACCACCTCGAAATCCTTGCCGCCGAGCTTGGTCTGCAGGCTGTCGAGCGCCGGCATCTCCTTGCGGCAGGGCACGCACCAGGTCGCCCAGAGGTTGACCAGAACGGTCTTGCCGCGCCAGTCCGAGAGCTTCTTCGGCTGGCCGTTGGCATCCTCGAAGGCGAGGTCGGGCAATTTGAGCGGGGTGGTGGCCATGGTCAGCGCGGCGACCTCGCCCTGGGCGAGTGGGGCGATCTTCTTGGCCAGATCCACCGCGCTGTTGCAGGCGATATCGCCGCCCGCGGGATGCCTGAGGCCGGAGACCCCGACATAGCCGATCACGGCCCCGACCAGCACGGCGCCGATCACCAGCGGAATGCGCCATCTGGCCGCCGGCTTGGCGGTCGGCTCGCTCGGGGTCGTCTCGGGCATATCGTTTGTCATCCTGGGTCAGATGTGGCTAAGCAGTGCCGGGAATTACGATCGGAACCGCCATGCTGTTTCGTCGCTCCGGCGATGAAACCGCACGGCCTGAAATACAAATTCGTGAGCGAGATGTCATGAGCAACAAGATGTGGGGCGGCCGGTTCTCGGAGCGTCCCGACGCGATCATGGAGGAAATCAACGTCTCCATCGACGTCGACCGGCACCTTTATGCCCAGGACATTGCCGCGTCCAAGGCCCACGCCGCGATGCTCGCCGCGCAAGGCATCATCACCGCAGCTGATGCGAAAAATATCGGCAAAGGTCTAGACACGATTTTGTCAGAAATCGGCAAGGGCGATTTCGATTTCAAGCGCGCGCTCGAGGACATCCATATGAATGTCGAGTCGCGGCTGTCCGAGTTGATCGGGCCCGCAGCGGGCCGGCTGCACACCGCACGCTCGCGCAACGACCAGGTCGCGACCGATTTCCGGCTCTATGTCCGCGACACCATCGATGAGACCAATGCGGCGCTGGCCGCATTCCAGCAGGCGCTGGTCGCCCGCGCGCTGGAGCACGCCGGAACCGTGATGCCGGGCTTCACCCATCTGCAGACCGCGCAGCCGGTGACCTTCGGCCATCATCTCCTCGCCTATGTCGAGATGGCCGGCCGCGATCGTGGCCGCTTTACTGACGCGCGCAAGCGGCTCAATGAATCGCCGCTCGGCGCCGCCGCACTCGCCGGCACTTCGTTTCCGATCGACCGCGCAGCGACGGCGAAAGCGCTCGGCTTCGACCGGCCGATGGCCAATTCGCTGGATGCGGTGTCAGACCGCGATTTCGTGCTGGAGACGCTGTCGGCGGCCGCGATCTGCGCCGTGCACATGTCGCGCTTCGCCGAGGAGATCGTGATCTGGACCTCGCCTTTGGTCGGGCTCGTCAAGCTCAGCGACAAGTTCACCACCGGCTCGTCGATCATGCCGCAGAAGCGCAATCCGGACGCCGCGGAGCTCGTGCGCGCCAAGACCGGCCGCGTGATCGGTGCGCTCACCGCGCTCTTGATCGTGATGAAGGGCTTGCCGCTCGCCTATCAAAAGGACATGCAGGAGGACAAGCAGGGCGCGATGGAGGCCTTCGAGGCACTGTCGCTCGCGATCCGCGCCATGACCGGCATGGTCGAGGACCTGGTGCCGGATGAGGCGAAGATGAAGGCCGCCGCCGGCGAGGGCTATGCCACCGCGACCGATCTGGCCGATTGGCTGGTGCGGACCCTGAAAATGCCGTTCCGCGACGCCCACCACGTCACCGGGCGCATCGTCGGCCTCGCCTCGAAGCAGGGCGTGGCGCTGCACGAATTACCGCTCAAGGCCATGCAGGAGGTCGAGCCCAAGATCACCGCCGAGGCGCTGAAGGTACTGAGCGTCGAATCCTCGGTGCAGAGCCGGACCTCGTTTGGCGGCACGGCGCCGAAGAATGTGATGGCGCAGGCCAAGGCCTGGGCCAAGCGGCTGGAAAAAGAGCGAAAATTGGGCTGAACCGGAAAATTTGGCGGTGATTTCTCGGGCCTCGGCCTCTCGCCAGAGCACGCCAATGTTTGTATGGTGCCGCCCGAATTGGGGAATTCGTCGTGATTAGCAAGAACCGCCTGACCCCCTCGGGATGGGCCATCATTGTGCTGAGCGTTTCCGCGCTGGCGCTCGGCGGCTGTGGCCGCAAGGGACCGCTCGACCTGCCGCCGACCGCCAACGCCGCGCCGGGTGCAGCACCGACCGACACCGAGGCCGAGCGGGCGGCGCAGCCCAGCGTGTTCAATCCGACCTATGGCTCGGATGCCGCGCCGGCCGCGTCGAGGGGCAATAAACGGCCCTTCATCCTCGATCCGCTGCTCGGCAACTAATATCTGGAGCATGATCCGGAAAAGTGGGAACCGGTTTTCCCTCGCGACAAACGCGGAACGCGTTTGCGCGGAGATCATGCTCAAACAATGTAGTGTGTCATGAACCATTTCGACTATCGCAACGGCGTGCTGCATGCCGAGGCGGTCAATCTCATTGAGCTGGCGGAAGCCGTCGGCACCCCGTTCTATTGCTATTCGACGGCGACGCTGGAGCGGCACTACCGCGTCTTCACCGAGGCCTTTGCCGGTGAGAAGGCGCTGGTGTGCTACGCCATGAAGGCGAACTCCAACCAGTCGGTGCTGCGCACGCTGGCCAAGCTCGGCGCCGGCGCCGACGTGGTGTCCGGCGGCGAATTGAAGCGGGCGCTGGCGGCCGGCATTCCGCCCTCGAAGATCGTGTTCTCCGGCGTCGGCAAGACCGAGGGCGAACTGCGCGCCGCGCTCGCCACCGACATCCTCTGCATCAACATCGAGTCCGAGCCGGAACTCGACATGCTGTCGCGCCTTGCGGTCGAGATGAAGACGACCGCGCGCATCTCGGTGCGGGTCAATCCCGACGTCGATGCCGGCACCCATGCCAAGATCTCGACCGGCAAATCCGAGAACAAGTTCGGCATCCCGATCGCCCGTGCCCGCGAGGTCTATGCCCGCGCGGCGAAGCTGCCGGGCATCAAGGTCACCGGCACCGACGTGCATATCGGCAGCCAGATCACCGATCTCGGTCCGCTGGAGGTTGCCTTCCGGCTGCTCGCGGAATTCGTCCAGACGCTGCGCGCCGACGGCCACGATATCTCGCATGTCGATTTCGGCGGCGGCCTCGGCATTCCCTATTACATGGACCGCGCCGCGCCGCCGGAACCGGGTGCCTATGCCGCGATGGTCAAGCGCGTCACGCACAATCTCGGCTGCACGCTGATGTTCGAGCCGGGCCGCATGATCGTCGGCAATGCCGGCATCCTGGTTGCCCGCGTGATCCATGTGAAGCCGGGCGACGCCAAGAACTTCGTGATCATCGACGCCGCGATGAACGACCTGATCCGGCCGACGCTGTATGAAGCGCATCACGACATCCTGCCGGTGCGCCAGCCTGCGCAGGGCACGCCGACCATGGTCGCCGACGTGGTCGGCCCGGTCTGCGAGACCGGCGACTATCTCGCACTCGACCGCGCGCTGCCGCAGCCGAAGGCCGGCGATCTCCTGGCGATCATGACCGCCGGCGCCTATGGCGCGGTGCAGTCCGGCACCTACAACACCCGGCCGCTGGTGCCGGAGGTGCTGGTCAAGGACGACCAGTTTGCCGTGGTCCGCCCGCGCATCGACGTCGACGCTTTGATCGCCATGGACAAGCCCGCGCCGTGGTTGTGAGGCCGTAGCCCGGATGTAGCGAAGCGAAATCCGGGACGGTCTCTGACGCGGCACGAACCCCGGATTACGCTACGCTCCATCCGGGCTACGCGTCTTACTTCGCGGCGTGACTGCCTTTTCCGCCCCCGCCCACGATCACGCCTGCGGCCTTCTCGATCGGCTTGATCGCCGCCGTAAAGTCCGAGTCCGGTCCTTCGTCGCGGATGATGACTTCCCAGAGCCGGCCGACCGCCTCGGCGACTTCCATCGACAGCCCGAGCGCGCGCATTTCCTCGACCGCGAGCCGCACGTCCTTCACCATCAGCCCGGTGGCGAAGCCGAAGTCGAAGCTGCGCGGCAGCACCGAGCGGGGAAACTTGTCGCGGCTCGCGGTGTTCAGCCCCGAGCCGGCATTGATGACGTCGATCATCACGGCCGGATCGAGCCCGGACTTCACGCCCATCACCACCGCCTCCGAGGTCGCGACCATCGCGGTCGCCGACAGGAAGTTATTGGCGAGCTTCATGGTCTGGCCGGAGCCCGGCTTGGTGCCGATGAAGAACACCTTGCCGATGACGTCGAGCGCGCCCTTCACCAGCTCGAAATCGGCGCGCGGGCCCGACACCATCACCGCCAGCGTGCCCTTCTCGGCGCCGGAGACGCCGCCGGACACCGGGCTGTCGATCTGCACGATGTTCTTCTTCGCGAGCAGATCGTGGATCTTCACCGCCATCTGCGAGCCGACGGTGGAGAGATCGATGAAGCGCTTGACGCGCTTGCCCTCGATCACGCCGCCCGCGCCCGTTGCCACCTCGAGCGAGGCCTGCAGCGAGGGCAGGCTCGCCATCACGGTCTCGACGCGGTCGGCGACGTCCTTCGCCGACGTCGCGGCCGCCGCGCCGCGCGCGACCAGTTGATCGACGACCTCCTTGCGGGTGTCGAACACGGTGAGCGTGTGACCGGCCTCGATCAGCCGGCGCGCCATCGGGAAGCCCATCTTCCCGAGGCCGATGAATCCGATTTCCATGGTTCGTTTCCTCTACGTCGTTATGTGTGCAGCAATTTGCCCCACCCTCGACGTCGTCCCTGCGAAAGCAGCGACCCATAACCCCAGGACTGCATTGTTTGGCTCAGCTGGGGCCACAGCCGTCGTAGCGACGACGAACTGTGGTTATGGGTCCCGGCTCGCGCTCCGCTTGGCCGGGACGACAACGAGAGGAGCCGCTCACGCCTTGTCGAGTTCGGCGAACACCTCGCGCGCGATGCGGAAGCTATCGACGCCGGCCGGGATGCCGGCGTAGATCGAGACCTGCATGAAGATCTCGCGGATCTCGTCGCGGGACACCCCGTTGGTCAGCGCGCCCTTGATGTGGGCCTTCAATTCGTGCGGTCGGTTCAGGATCGAGATCATGGCGAGGTTGAGCATGCTGCGGGTCTTGCGCGGCAGTTCCTCGCGGCCCCAGACCGCGCCCCAGCAATATTCGGTGACGAGTTCCTGGAACGGCTTGTTGAAGCTGTCCGAATTCTTCAGCGCATTGTTGACATAGGCCTCGCCCAGCACCGCCTTGCGGATTTCGAGCCCCTTGTCGTGCGTCTTCTGGTCCATATCGTTTCCTCATGCGTTAACGCGTTGGTTCGGGCCGGGACGTTACGGGGCCGAACCGCCGCAGTCACGCCTTCGTGTTATGCGTATTTCCCGGTGTGGGTTACGTCGGGGAACGGGTGCCTCAAAGCCGCCGCCGTGCTAGGCTGTCCTGCCGGCTACCCCGGAGATTTTATTGAGCGGAGCCAACATCGACCCGTCCGACAACGCCTCACGCGCCGTCCCCCGACAGCGATGCGGTCGCGCGTCTGAAGCTCAACGAGGCTCTGCAGCGGGCGAGGCTGGCGATTGCGTGGGAACGGGCGTGGCCGCATCTGGCGCGGTTCCTCACGATCGCGGGTCTGTTCCTGGTCGTGTCCTGGGCCGGGCTGTGGCTGGTGTTGCCGTTTGCCGCACGCCTGGCCGGCGCCGCCCTGTTCGGGCTGGCCGCGCTCGCCATGTTGGTGCCGCTGGTGCGCTTGCGCTGGCCGAGCCGCGAGGAGGGCCTGAGCCGGCTCGACCGCGGCGCCGGGATCCGGCACCGCCCCGCAACCACGCTCGCCGATACGCTCACCAACAAGGATCCGTTTGCGCTGGCGCTGTGGCAGGCGCAACGCGAGCGCACCCTGGCCTCGATCAAGCGCATCCGCGCCGGGCTGCCGCGGCCGCGCGTCTCGCTGCACGACCCCTGGGCGCTGCGTGCGCTGGTCATCGTGATGCTGGTCGCGAGCTATGTCGCCGCCGGCGACGAGCGCGGCCTGCGGGTCGCCTCCGCATTCGACTGGAACGGCATCATGGCGCCGGCCAATGTCCGGGTCGACGCCTGGGTGACGCCGCCGAACTACACCGGCAAGCCGCCGATCATCCTGTCGAACGCCAACAAGGACGCTGCCGCGGCCGACACCACCCCGCTGGCGGTTCCGGCCGGCAGCACGCTCTTGGTGCGCTCCAGCGGCGGCAGCATCGACGTCGTGGTCGGTGGCGGCGTCGCCGAGGTCACGCCGGAAGGACAGGCGCCCAAGGGCACCAACGAGCGGCATTTCAAGATCACCGGCGACGGCACCGCGCATGTCCGCGCGCCGGCCGGCGAGCCGCAGTGGAAATTCACTGCGACGCCGGACCGGCCGCCGTCGATCGCGCTCGCCAAGGATCCGGAGCGGCAGGCGCACGGCGCCTTGCAGCTGTCCTACAGGCTCGAGGACGATTACGGCGTGACCGAAGCGCGCGCGCAGTTCGCGCCGCGGCCGACTGATGCGCCCAAGGATGCAGCGAAGGATGCAGCGAAGGATGCCGACGACAAGGCCACCCCGCCGCGTCCGCTGTTCGAGCCGCCGCAATTCCCGCTGGTGCTGCCCAATGCGCGCACCCGCAACGGGGTCGGCCAGACGGTGAAGGATCTCAGCGAGGATCCCTATGCCGGCGCCGACGTGACGCTGACGCTGACCGCAAAGGACGAGGCCGGCAATGAGGGCAAGAGCGAGCCGTTCAACATGCGGCTGCCGGAGCGCCTGTTCACCAAGCCGCTGGCGCGCGCACTGATCGAGCAGCGCCGGATCCTGGCGCTCGACGCCAACCAGAACGGCCAGGTCTACGCCGCGCTCGACGCGCTGATGATCGCGCCCGAAATGTTCATGCCGGAGACCGGCTATTATCTCGGCCTGCACACCGTGGCCCGCCAGCTCGAGGCGGCGCGCACCGACGATCAGCTGCGCGAGGTCGTCGCCAGCCTGTGGGCGCTTGCCGTCACCATCGAGGACGGCAACATCAGCGACGTCGACAAGGCGCTGCGCGCGGCGCAGGACGCGCTGAAGCAGGCGCTGGAGCGCGGCGCGAGCGACGAGGAGATCAAGAAGCTCACCGACAATCTGCGCGCGGCGCTGGACAATTTCCTGCGCCAGATGGTCGAGCAGTTCCGCAACAATCCGCAGCAGCTCGCCCGGCCGCTCGATCCCAACGCCAAGGTGCTGAGCCAGCAGGATCTCAAGAACATGCTCGATCGCATGGAGCGGCTGTCGCGCTCCGGCGACAAGGATGCCGCACGGCAGCTGCTCGAGCAGATGCAGCAGATGCTGGAAAACCTGCAGATGGCGCAGCCCAACCAGGGCGACGACGACATGCAGCAGTCGCTCAACGAGCTCGGCGACATGATCCGCAAGCAGCAGCAGTTGCGCGACAAGACCTTCAAGCAGGGCCAGGATTCCCGCCGCGACCGTATGCGCGGCAAGCAGGGCGAGCAGTCGATGGGCGACCTGCAACAGGATCAGCAGGCGCTGCGTGACCGCCTGAAGAAGCTGCAGGAGGAGCTCGCCAAGCGCGGCATGGGTCCGGATCAGCGCGGCCAGAAGGGCCAGCAAGGGCAGAAGGGCCAGGGTCAGAAGGGCGATCAGGCGCAGCAGGGCGACCAGGGCGGCGATCAGGGCGATGACGGCGGTGACGGGCTCGACCAGGCCGACTCCGCGATGGGCGATGCCTCCGGCCGGCTCGGCGAGGGCAATGCCGACGGCGCGGTGGATTCGCAGGGCCGTGCGCTCGATGCGCTGCGCAAGGGCGCGCAGAGCCTGGCCGACGCGATGCAGCAGGGCGATGGCGACCAGCCGGGCGACAGCCCCGGCAACCGCGCCGGCCGTCAGCAGAGCGGCGGCAACCAGACCGATCCGCTCGGCCGTCCGCTGCACGGCCGCGAATTCGGCGACGACTACACCGTGAAGATTCCCGGCGAGATCGACGTGCAGCGCGTCCGCCGCATCCTGGAAGAGCTGCGCCGCCGCCTCGCCGACCCGTCGCGGCCGCAGATCGAGCTCGACTATATCGAGCGCCTGCTGAAGGACTATTGAGCCCGGCCGCCAGGCCCGCCCGCATCTGGATGGGGCCGACCAGGTCCCCGAGGCAGCCCCGGCTGCCCGCACAATTTCTCTAAAACTCTCGGGTTCCCGTTGGCGCGCATTTAAGTCGCCTGCGTCATTCTGTTTCGGATAATTGGCATGCGTCTCAGGAGATCACATGAGGCAGTGCAGCCGTTTATTCATTGCATCGTCGTGCCGGCCATTGCGTGCAACTCGCCGGAACCTTGAGAAGACCAGCCTGCTCCGACGCTTCGTTCGCGACCGGTCGGGCAGCTATGTCATTATCTCGGCGCTGCTGATGCCGGTTCTGGTGGGCACGGCAGGGCTCGGCACCGAAGTGGGCTGGTGGTACTATAAGCACAAGAACATGCAGAGCGCGGCCGACTCGGGCGCCGTCAGTGCTGCAACCGCGGCCAGTGCAGGCGCAGACCTGTTGTCCGAAGCCAACGCGGTGACGGCAAATTACGGCTACGCCAACACGGTGAACAACGTCACGATCGCCGTGAATCAGCCGCCGAAGGCCGGCAATTACACATCCAATCTGCAGGCGGTCGAAGTCGTCGTGACCCAGCCGCAGCCGCGGCTGCTGTCGGCCTTGTTCGGCTCGAATCCCGTGCTGGTCACCGCGCGCGCGGTCGCGCTGCCGAATTCCGGAACCGGCTGCGTCCTTGCTCTCGATCCGACGGCGAGCCCCGCGGTCAATGTGAGCGGCAGCAATCAGCTCAACTTGATCAAGTGCAACCTCTACAGCAACTCGAGCGCAAGCCCGTCGCTCAACGTCGCCGGCAATGCTGCGGTTTCCGCCAATCAGGTCGGGGTCGTCGGCGATGTCTCCGGCGCGAGCAACATCACCACGACCAACGGAATCAGGACGCACATCCAGCCGATCGCCGATCCCTATGCAAACGTCTCACCGCCGGCGGAGCCGAGCTGCACCAACGCCAAGATCACGGTGAACTCCAACGGAAAGACCAACTCGATCAGCCCCGGCTGCTACAAGGGCAACATCACGGTCAATGCCGGCGCGACCCTGAGCCTCGATCCAGGCATCTATTACCTGGACGGCTCCAATCTGAGCGTCGCGGGAAACGCCACGATCACCGGCAGCGGCGTCACGCTTGTCTTTACGGGATCGGGAAGCAACTGGGGCACCGCTTCAATCGGCAGCAACGCGATCATCGACCTGACGGCGCCGACCTCCGGCACCACAAAGGGCATCGTCATGTATGGCGACCGCAACATGCCGGTCGGCACGGCCTTCAACCTCACCGGCGGCGCCACCCAGAACTTCGGCGGCGCCATCTACCTGCCAAGGGCCAATCTCAGCTTCAGCGGCGGCAACGGCACGAGCACATCCTGCACCAAGATCATCGTGGACACCTTGACGCTCACCGGCACGTCGAACCTTCAGGTCAATTGCGCAGCGCTCGGCACCGCGACGATTGGCACGCAAACCGCGCAACTCATCGAATGAGGCAGGCCGATGCAGGTCCAGAGATGCTCATCCAACAGCCATAGCCGATTGCTTCGCCCTCTCTTGCGGCGCCTGCGCGCCGGTGTTCGCGACCGGCGCGGCGTCGCCGCGATCGAATTCGGTGTCATGATCCCATTGCTGACCCTGATGGTGGTCTCGGTCACCGACATCGGGCTTGCGCTGTTCCGCAAGATGCAGGTCGAAAATGCCGCACAGGCGGGAGCGCAATACGCGATCGTGCGCGGCTTCGATACCACCGGCGTGTCCAACGCCGTGATCGCCGCCACGAATTCCACGGCCATCATGGCGTCGCCCCAGCCGCTTCAGTTCTGCGGATGCCCGACGAGTGCGGGGATCAGCACCGTCAGCTGCGGCGCGGTGTGCCCGAGCGGCGCGCAGGCCGGGACCTATGCAATGGTCTCGGCGCAGGGGACCTATTATACGCTGATCAACTACCAGATCGTGGCGACCAGCTACACCTACAACGCCCAGTCCACTGCGAGGCTGCAGTGAAACGCACGGCGTTGTGGCACGACGATCGGGGCGCCTCTGCGCTGGAATTCGCCCTGACCGCTCCCGTGTTCTTCCTGTTCATCTTCGGCATCATCGAATTCGGGTTGCTGTTCTGGACCCAGCTCGGGCTTCAGCACGGCACGGAAATGGCGGCGCGCTGCGCAACCGTCAACAGCACGCTCTGTCCGAACAGCAACGCGATCACGAGCTATGCCGCGCAGCAGGCGTTCGGCCTCACCTTCCCGACGCAGACCTTTACCCATGCCGCGTCGGCCTGCGGCAACCAGGTCAGCGCCAGCTACTCGTTTCAGTTCATGCAGTTTCTCAACGTGCCGCCGATCGTGCTGACGGCCCAGGCGTGTTTCCCGAGCTGAGCAGCGCGACGAGATTGGAATCTCATCGCGCTTTAGCTTCTTCGTTTTGCATGATCTTTTCGGAAAACCGCTTCGCACTTTTCCGGATCATGCGCTAACTCGCCTTGCTTGCTGCCAGCGCGTCGGCGACCGCGGTGCGGATGTCGGCCACCGAGAACGGCTTGGTCACCACGTCATGCACGATCGCCTCGAGCCCTGAGGCGCGCTCGCGCTGATGGGCGAAGCCGGTCATCAGCAGGATCTTCAGCGCGGGGAAGTCGCGCGCCGCGGTCAGCGCCAGCGCGATGCCGTCCATGACAGGCATCTGAATATCGGTGAGCAGCAGGTCGAACGCGCCTTCATCGCGCGTCAGGACCTCCAGCGCCTCGGCGCCGTCCTGCGCGGTGACGGTCTCGTGGCCGTCCATGGCGATAGCGCGCGCCACCAGCGAGCGCATCGAGTCTTCGTCGTCGGCGATCAGAACGCGGGTCATGGTGATGGATCAGGTCCCGAAAGTGTAAGCGGGCGGCTCAGGCGCGGCCGCCGGTGAGGTCGTGTTTGTTGAAGAAGCGTACGTCGATATTGCGGCCTTCGGGCGGCGGCGAGGCGAGACGCGACTTGAAGAAGGCGCGCTCGCCGGGATTGAGCACCGGCTGTTCCAGCACCGCATTCCAGGCGTAGATTTCGGCGCCCTTGGCATCGCGGACCGAGAAGCGCAGCCGCGGCAGTTCGACCGGCTTCCTGGTCTGGCCGACGATCGCGCCCTCGATCACCAGCACCGGCTTGCCGTCGACGGTCTCGTTGGTGATCTTGAGGTCCTTGAAAGCGAGCCCGCGCAGATTCACGTCGAGCCCGACCATTTTGTAGAACAGCGCGGTCTGCGGCAGCAGCCGCACCACGTCGTTGCGCCAGACGAACAGCGCGACGATCAGTGCGGCCATCGCCGCGCAGGTGGTCGGCAGGGCGCCGATCACAGGCACGAACGGAATTCGGGGCAGCGACGGCAGCCGGAACAGCCGGGGAAGCCGCGGCAGGCGGAAGCGGCGCCGGGTTCCGGCCGGTGCCTCACCGTCGGCATGGGCGGCGACATCCGCGGCGGCGACCGCCGGCCAGTCCGTGGCGGCATCGCTTCCCTCCGGCAAATCGGCCGAAATCGAGGGGCTGTCGACCAGCGGGGTCGCGTCGGCCTCCTCGCGGCCCATCGCCTCCCATTCGGCGGCGAGATCGGAGCCGGCGGCCTCATAGGCCAGGGTCGGCGCGGTCGCCCCGATCGCGTCCTCCGGCCGGGCCAGCCAGACCTCGCGGCAGCGGGAACAACGGACCGTGCGTCCGGCCTCGCCCAGGGTGGCCGGATTGATGGCGTAGGATGTTGTACAATGCGGGCAAACGATATGCATGGAGCCGAATCTCCACCGTGTGGTATGCCCGGATGCTACTGAGCGACCGTTAACGAATCGGAAACCATAACCGTCGCACAAGCTTTCTGAGCGGTTCGCGGCCGGTCGGCGGGGGTTCGGGCCGCCAGTTTTGGGTATTGGGCCACAGGCCCTCTCGAACGGAGCTAGCGCATTGGTTCGGTTCGAAAATGTCGGTCTGCGCTACGGGCTCGGCCCGGAGATTTTGCGCGACCTGTCCTTCATGATCCCGGCGCACTCGTTCCAGTTCCTCACCGGGCCGTCCGGCGCCGGCAAGACCTCGCTGCTGCGGTTGTTATTCCTGTCGCTGCGGCCGACCCGCGGGCTGGTCAATCTGTTCGGCAAGGACGTCTCCCTGCTCGGCAAGGACCAGGTCGCCGACCTGCGCAAGCGGATCGGCATCGTGCTGCAGGATTTCCGGCTGCTCGACCACATGACCACCTATGAGAACGTCGCGCTGCCGTTCCGCGTGATGGGTCGCGAGGAATCCAGCTATCGCCGCGAGGTGATCGACCTGCTGAAATGGGTCGGCCTCGGCGAACGGATGGACGCGCTGCCGCCGATCCTGTCGGGCGGCGAGAAGCAGCGCGCGGCGATTGCGCGCGCGGTGATCTCGCGGCCGCAATTGCTGCTGGCGGACGAGCCGACCGGCAGCGTCGATCCGACGCTCGGGCGCCGCCTGTTGCGGCTGTTCATCGAGCTCAACAAATCCGGCACCGCTGTTATCATCGCGACCCACGACATCACGCTGATGGATCAATACGAGGCGCGGCGGCTGGTGCTGCATCAGGGACGGCTGCACATCTATGAGTAGGGGCGGCGACGAGAAAGTGTCGTTGGTCGATCTCGGGCGCGAGCGCCCGCAGGTCCCGGCCACCGCGCGCAACATGTCGCCGATCGTGCCGCGCGCCTCGATCTCCGGCCGCGCGCTGGTCGCGGTGGTCGCGATCATGACCTTCCTCGCCTCGCTGACCACAGGCACGGTGCTTTTGGTCAGCGCCTCGGCCGCCGAATGGCAGTCGGAAGTGTCGAGCGAGATCACCATCCAGGTGCGCCCGTCGCCCGGCCGCGACCTCGACCGTGACGCGCAGGCGGCGGCGGATGCGATGCGGACGCAGTCCGGCATTCTCGAGGTCCGGCCGTTCAGCAAGGAGGAATCCGCAAAGCTGCTGGAGCCGTGGCTCGGCAGCGGGCTGTCGATCGATGATCTGCCGGTGCCGCGCGTCATCGTGGCGCGGGTGCAGCCCGGCACCACGCTCGATCTCGCCGGCTTGCGCGCGCGCCTGACCCAGGCCGCGCCGACCGCAAGCCTCGACGATCACCGTGCCTGGATCGAACGCATGCGCTCGATGACCGGCGCCACGATGTTTGCCGGCGTCGGCATCCTGATCCTCGTCATCATCGCCACCATCATCTCGGTGTCGTTCGCGACCCGCGGCGCGATGGCCGCCAACCGCCCGATCGTCGAGGTGCTGCATTTCGTCGGCGCCGGCGACAGCTTCATCGCCAACCGCTTCCTGCGGCATTTTCTGAGGCTCGGTCTCGAGGGCGGGCTGATCGGCGGCGGCGCGGCGATGCTGGCGTTCGGGTTCTCGGAATCGATCGCCAACTGGTTCTCCGGCACGCCGGTGGGCGACCAGTTCGCGGCGCTGCTGGGCACGTTCTCGCTGCGCCCGTCCGGCTATCTGGTGCTGGCGATGCAGGCGGTGCTGATCGCGGCGATCACCGCGTGGGCGTCTCGGCGCACCCTGTTCGCCACGCTCGACGACATCGACTGACGGCTCGCGACAGCGCAATCATGGAGCCGATGTCGTGATCGCATTTGGTCGTCCGGGTGTGATTTCGCGTGCATGCACGCGACCTTGGCCCGGCAAAACCGGTTTCCACTTTGCCGGATCATGCTCTAAAATCCCCGGGGGGAAGGACGACCGCATCACATGAGTTTGCAGACCGACGATACGTCGCCGAACGGCTATGCCGCGCGCCCGCGTGGCTGGCTGCGCGCCGCTATCGTCGCGCCGCTGGCGCTGGTGTTTGTCGCCGCAGCGGTCGGCTTCATCGGCTTCCTGTCGCAACTCCGCGGCGTCGAGACCGATCCGCCGCATAATGCCGACGGCATCGTGGTGCTGACCGGCGGCTCGTCGCGGGTGTCGGATGCGATGGAACTACTGGCCGCAGGCTACGGCAAGCGTCTGTTGATCTCCGGCGTGCACCCGACCAACGACGCCGGCGATATTTCCCGCTCGGTGCCCGACAGCAAGGGGTTGATGAGCTGCTGCGTCGATCTCGACCGTTCGGCGGTCAACACCCGCAGCAATGCGGCGGAGACGCGGCGCTGGGCGCGCGAGCGCGGCTTCAAGTCGCTGATCGTGGTGACTTCGAATTACCACATGCCCAGGGCGATCGTGGAACTGTCGCATGCGATGCCTGACGTCACGCTGATCCCGTTCGCGGTGGTCGGCGACAAATGGCGCGACGAGCCGTGGTGGACGAGTGGCGGAACCTTCCGTCTCTTGCTATCGGAATACGCCAAATATGTCGCGGCGGAGGTCCGGGTGCGGCTGGCCGATCTCGGCCTCGACCTGACTTCGGATCTTGCCGAGCCGGCAACCGCGCCACGCCGCCCGGCAACGGCGCAGGCGAATTGATGTATCAGGCTTGGCACCGTCATTCCGGGGCGCGAAGCGAACCCGGAATCTCGAGATTCCGGGTCTGGTCCTTCGGACCATCCCGGAATGACGGCGTGACTGCACAAGAGAGAATTTTTTGAGCATGACTTCGATCTTCCTGCGCTCGCTGATCTTCAACGTGCTGTTCTATCTGGTGCTGGTGGTGCTCTGCATCGTCGCGCTGCCGGCACTGCTGCTGCCGCGCGGCGCGCTGATGGCGCTGGAAGCCGCGTGGGCCAACACCAGCCTGTTCCTGATGCGCGTGATCTGCAACATCAGGATCGAGTTCCGCGGCGTCGAGAAGATTCCGGCGGGAGCGCTGGTGGTCGCCTCGAAGCACCAGTCGTTCTGGGAGACCTTTGCGCTGGTGCGCTTCTTCGAGCATCCGCTGTTCATCCTCAAGCGCGAGCTGATGATGATCCCGGTGTTCGGCTGGTACCTGAAGAAGGTCGGCATGATCTCGGTGGAGCGCGGCGGCGGCCCGCGCTCGCTGATCAAGACATTGAAGGCGGCTGCCGCCGAGGTGAAGCTCGGCCGCCAGCTCGTGATCTTCCCCGAGGGCACCCGCACCGCGCCCGGTGCGCCGCCGAACTACAAGGCCGGCGTCGCCCAGATCTACGCCGAGAGCGGCGTGCCGTGCCTGCCGATCGCGCTCAACTCCGGCCTGTTCTGGCCGCGCCGCACCTTCATGCGCTATCCCGGCACGCTGGTGGTCGAATTCCTCGATCCGCTGCCGCCCGGCCTGCCGCGCGACGAGTTCATGGCCCGCCTGCGCGAGGCGATCGAAACCGCCACCACGCGCATCGTCGACGCCGGCCGCGCCGAGCAGGCGAAGCTGTTCGGCGGCGTGCCGGGCTCGAAAGGCTAGGGCGCGATCTCGCTGATGGCAACGTCCGGGCTAGCTTGCTCGACAATCCGTCTGCGCGGGATTTCGCATCGATGCTCCCGCTCGATCTTTCCATCGAGGATTACTCCACCAATGAGAAGATCGCCTATCTGCCGCGCGAGCTCACGCAAGACGGTAGCGGGCCATTCGCGAATGAAGCGCCGGGCGATCTCTGCTACGACGCGCCGTGGGCAATTTGGCCTGCTTCCACAGCGGCTATCGCTATTCCAGCGGGCTCATCAGGCTCGGCCGTCTTGACGATGGTCCGGCGCCTCTGCGCACGCGCGGCAGCTTTGCCTTGCGCATCGAGGCTATTTCACAGCGTCGGACAGCATGACAGTGATGACAGCGACTGACCTCCAGAGCCTCGGCGATGTCCGTCACGTGCTGACCGGGTGAACTTCATGACTCGGGCATGGCGCACCGCTTCCGGTCTGGGAGAGGTGCTGAGCCGCATTACCGCATCACGAACGGATTGGCCGGCACGTCGGTCGCGGTCGAGATCCAGACGCTCTTGGTCTCCTGATATTCGCGCACCGCGTCGATGCCGCTCTCGCGGCCGACGCCGGAGTGCTTCATGCCGCCGAACGGCATCATGTAGCTGATGGCGCGGTAGGTGTTGACCCACACCGTGCCGGCGCGCAGCTGCTTCGGCACGCGGATGGCGCGGGCGAGGTCCTTGGTCCAGATGCCGGCGGCAAGGCCGTAGATCGTGTCGTTGGCGATCCGGATGGCGTCTTCCTCGGTGTCGAACGAGATGATCGACAGCACCGGGCCGAACACCTCCTCGCGCGCGATCCGCATGGTGTTGTCGACATCGGTGAAGATCGTCGGCTCGACAAACTGGCCGCCTTTGATGCCGTCGCCGGACGCCGGCTTGCCCCCGAGCAGGCAGCGGGCGCCTTCAGCCTTGGCGATGTCGATGTAGTCGAGCACCTTCTTGTACTGCGCCGGCGTCGTGATCGGGCCGACATTAGTGTCGGCCTGCATCGGATCGCCGATCTTGGCGGATTTCGCCAGCTCCAGCACGCGCGCGACGAACTTGTCCTTGATCGAGCTCTGCACCAGCAGGCGCGAGCCGGCGATGCAGGTTTGTCCCGTGGCGGCGAAGATGCCGGAGATCGCGCCGGCCGCGGCCGCAGTGAGATCGGCGTCCTCGAACACGATGTTCGGCGACTTGCCGCCGAGCTCGAGCGAGACGCGCTTCAGGCCCTTGGCCGCGGTCTCGTAGACCCGTGCGCCGGTGGTGTCCGATCCCGTGAAGGTGATCTTGGCGACGTCGGGGTGCGAGATCAGCGCGGAGCCGGCCTCGGGGCCGAAGCCGGTCACCACGTTGAAGATGCCGTCGGGAATCCCGGCCTCCTTGGTCAACGCGGCGAATTCCAGCGTGCTGGCCGAGGTGAATTCCGAGGGCTTGACCACCACGGCGCAGCCGGCCGCGAGCGCGGCGGCGCATTTCCAGGCGACGAACAGCAGCGGCGAATTCCAGGCGGTCAGCGCCGCGACCACGCCGACCGGCTCATGCGTGGTGTAGGCGAAGGTGTCCGCCTTGTCGATCGGCACCAGGCCGCCTTCGAGCTTGTCGACGAGGCCGCCGAAATACCACCACCACTCCGGATGGTAGCGCAGCTGGCCCAGCATCTCGGCCATCAGCTTGCCGTTGTCGCGCACCTCGATCTCGGCGAGACGCTCGGCATTGGCGGCGACGAGGTCGCCGAGCCTGCGCATCGCCTTGCCGCGCGCCGACGCTGTCATCTTCGCCCACGGCCCATTCCACATCGCTTCGTTGGCGGCCTTCACCGCCTTGTCGGCATCGGCGGCCGTGCCGCGCGGCATCCTGGCCCAGGCCTCGCCGCGATAGGGATCGATCGTGTCGAACCACTCGCCATTGGCGGGGTCGACATAGCGGCCGTTGATGTAGAGCTGATAGGTTTTCATGAGACGCTCCCGCACGATGCTTCTGGTTGATCGCAGGCTACCACGCTTCGCGCGACGCCGTCATAACGCAGCTGCGTGAGCGGGCTGCTCGGCTGTCAGCCGTGCGTTGCGGCAAGCTCGGCTGCGATGATCGCGCCGAGCGCCATATCGCTCTGCTGGCCGAAGCCGTGATGCACGATGCTGCCGTCGCGGCCGATCAGGATGCTGGTCGGGGTTCCCTGCATGCCGTAGCGCTGCATGGTGAGGGGGATCGGCGTGCCGTCGCCGGCCTCGTCGACGCCGATCGGGAAGGTCAGCCGGTACTCGTGGATGAAGGCTTCCAGCGCGACCTCCGTCATCGCCGCGTGGTGCTCGAACACGGTGTGCAGCCCGATCACCTGGAGGTCGGAATGCTTGAACAACTCGAACGCGCGCTGGGTCTGCGGCGTGCCGTGTGCGACGCAGCCGGGACACAGCATCTGGAAGGCGTGCAGCAGCACCGGGCGGCCGCGCAGCGCGGCCAGGGTCAGCGGCTCGCTGGTATTGAACCAGCGCGACGCGGCGATTTCCGGTGCTGGAGTCACTGCATGCTTCCTTGCGGCTGCCACCTCGCGCAGGTTCGCAAGATCGGTGGCAGCCTGTCAACGACCGGCGGCACTTGACGCGGCGGCCCGCCTTGCGCGGCGCGCGGCGCGGCGCCGCTGGGTCCAGAGCCGGGCGCGATCGAGATAGAGGTAGACCACCGGCGTGGTGTAGAGCGTCAGGATCTGGCTCAGGATCAGGCCGCCGAAAATTGCGATGCCGAGCGGCTGGCGCAGCTCGCTGCCTTCGCCGAGGCCGATCATCAGCGGCACCGCGCCGAACAGCGCCGCCAGCGTCGTCATCATGATCGGGCGGAAGCGCATCAGGCAGGCTTCGTAGATCGCATCGCGCGACGATAGGCCGCGCAGCCGCTCGGCATCGAGCGCGAAGTCGATCATCATGATGGCGTTCTTCTTGACGATGCCGACCAAGAGGATCACCCCGATCGCGCCGATCAAGTCGAAATCGGTATGCGACAGCATCAGCGCCGCCACCGCGCCGACACCCGCCGAGGGCAGGGTGGACAGGATGGTCAGCGGGTGGATGTAGCTCTCATAGAGCATGCCCAGCGAGATGTAGATCGTCGCCAGCGCGGCGATAACCAGGAACAGCTCGTTCGCCAGCGCCTGCTGGAAGATTTTTGCAGAGCCTGCGAACCCGCCATTGATGCCCGCCGGCATGTTGATCGCGTGCATCGCAGTCTCGATCGTGGTGGTCGCCGTGCTCAGCGAGACGCCCGGCGGCAAATTGAACGAGATGGTGCTGGCGACCAGCAGATCCTGGTGGTTGACCGAGAGCGGCGTCTCGCCATGCTCGAAGCGGGCAACGCTCGACAGCGGGATCATCGTCTCGGCGCTGGTCGAGACCGCGGTCCCGGTCGAGGCGACGCCCTTGCCGGTGGCGCCGATCGAGTTGGTCGCCTGGTTGCGCACCACATTGGCGGCGACCGAAGAGACCGAGCTCTTCTGCGACGATGAGGCCACCGTTCCGGCCACCGCATTGGTGCTCTGGGTGCCGGTCGCCGATCCGCCCGAGGTCGAGATATAGACCTCCTTCAGGGTCTGCGGATCCTGCGAGAAGCGCGGCGCGACTTCCATGATCACATGATACTGGTTGCGCGCGACGAAGATGGTCGAGACCTGGCGCTGCCCGAACGCGTCATACAGCGTGTTGTCGAGCTGGGCGACCGTGATCCCGAGCCGCGAGGCGGCGTCGCGATCGATCACCAGATTGGCCTGCAGCGCCTTGTTCTGCTGGTCGCTGTTGACGTCGGTGAGCGTCGGCTCCTTCTGCAGGGCGGCGACGAGCTTCGGCGTCCACTCGTTGAGCTCCTCGAAGGTCGAGCCCTTCAGCGTGTACTGATACGCGGCGTTGCCCGAGCGTCCGCCGGCGCCGAGATCGCCGATCGATTGCAGGAACAAGGTGGCGCCGGCGACGCTCGCCAGGGGCTCGCGCAGCCGCTCGATCACCTTGTCGGCGCGCAGCCCGCGTTCGTTCATCGGCTTCAGCGAGGCGAATACGGTGCCGGTGTTGGTGCCGCCCGGGCCGACGCCGCCGCCCCCGGTGAAGCCGACCGCGGTCTCGACCGCCGGATCCGACTTCACGATGTCGATGAACTGGGTCAGCTTCTGCCGCATCAGCTGGAACGAGGTGCTCTGGTCGGCCTGGATCGAGCCGACCAGCAGCCCGGTATCTTGTTGCGGGACGAAGCCCTTGGGCACGACCCTGTAGAGATGGAAGTTCAGATAGAGCGTCGAGGCCAGGATCAGCATCACCAGCAGCGGATGGCGTAGCGCGAGGCTGAGCGTGGTGCGGTAGCCGTTCAGCATCAGCTCGAAGACGCGCTCGCTGATCCGGTAGATCCGGCCGTGCGGCTGGCCTGCCTCCTTGCGCAGCACCACGGCGCACATCATCGGCGTCGTGGTCAGCGAGACTACCAGCGAAATCACGATCGCGATCGTGATGGTCATGGCGAATTCGCGGAACAGCCGGCCGACCAGGCCGCCCATCAAGAGGATCGGCACGAACACCGCGACCAGCGACACGCTCATCGACAGCACGGTGAAGCCGACCTCGCGGGTGCCGAGCAGCGTCGCCTCCAGCCGCGACAGCCCGGCGTCCATGTGGCGGGTGATGTTTTCCAGCACCACGATGGCATCGTCGACCACGAAGCCGGTCGCCACCGTCAGCGCCATCAGCGAGAAGATGTCGAGCGTGTAGCCGAGCAGGTACATCACCGCGAACGTCGCGATCAGCGACACGCCGACCGCCACGACAGGCACCAGCGTCGCCCGCGCATTGCGCAGGAAGGCGAACACCACCAGGATCACCAGCGCGACCGCGATCAACAGCGTGATCTCGACATCGTGCAGCGAGGCCCGGATCGTCTTCGAGCGATCCATCGCCAGCGTGATGTCGATCGCCGGCGAGACCGAGGCCTTGAGCTGCGGCATCAGCCCCTTCACATTGTCGACCATCTTGATGATGTTGGCGCCGGGCTGCCGGTACACGATCATCACGACGGCCGGCTTGCCGTTGGCAAGGCCCAGCGTGCGGACATTCTCCACGGAATCGATCACGTCGCCGACGTCGGTCAACCGCACCGCGGCGCCGTTGCGGTAGGCGACGACCAGCGGCTTGTAGTCGTCCGCCTTGCGGGCCTGGTCGTTGGCGTAGATCTGGTAGCGCTGGTCGCCGACGTCGATGCCGCCCTTCGGGCTGTGCGCATTGGCGCTGCTCAGCGCGGCGCGGACGTCCTCGAGCCCGATGCCATATTTGTAGAGCGCCGGCGGGATCAGCTCGACGCGCACCGCGGGCAGCGAGCCGCCGCCGACCGAGACCTCGCCGACGCCCTCGACCTGCGACAGCTTCTGCGCCAGCACGGTCGAGGCGGCGTCATAGAGCTCGGCCGGGGTCAGCGTGTCCGAGGTCAAGGTGTAGATCAGGATCGGCGCCGAGGCCGGGTTGAACTTGCGGTAGGTGGGGTTGGCGCGCAGGTTGGTCGGCAGGTCGGCGCGCGCCGCGTTGATCGCCGCCTGCACGTCGCGCGCGGCGCCGTTGATGTCGCGGTCGATGTCGAATTGCAGCGTGATCCGCGCCGAGCCGAGCGAGGACTGCGACGTCATTTCGGTGACGCTGGCGATCTGGCCGAGGTGGCGCTCCAGCGGGCTCGCGACGGTCGCCGCGACGTCGGCCGGGCTGGCGCCGGGCAGCGTCGCCTGCACCATGATGGTCGGGATGTCGACGTCGGGCAGCGGCGACACCGGCAGCTTGAAGAACGCAATGACGCCCGCCACGACAAGTCCAAGCGACAGCAGCGTGGTGCCGACCGGGCGGCGGACGAAGGGGGCGGAGAGGTTCATTGCATCAGCGAGCGATGTTTGCGGATGAGCTTCTATCCGTCCGCGCCGCGATGCAAAAGCCTAAATGTCACAGGCCGCTGCCTTAGTGAAGCCGCGATGTGTCTGGCCGCAACAATGCGCAGGTCACGGCCGCGCGCTACTTCGCCGTAGTCTGGCTCGCGCCGACGAAGTAGAAATCCTCGGCTCCCGGCACCGAGCCATAGCTGAACGGCTGCTGCCGGCGATCGGTCGCGGCCATCACGTCGTCGCGCACCAGGTCGAACAGCTTGCGGATCTCGATCCGCGGCGTCTGCATCCGCTTGATCAGGGCGGTCACGAACGGACTGTGGCCGCCGTCGCCGTCGAGCGCGACCTGGCCGTGCTTGGCGGCGTAGACCACCAGCGTGCCGCTGTCGGGCTCGACCTGCGCCAATCCCCGGCCGATCGAGCGCGACGCGACGGTGCGCTTGATCTGGTTGGCGAACGGATTGTCGCGGCAGGCATCGAGAATCACGAGATGCAGCTTGCGCGCGCCTTCGGTGGCGCCCATCACCTGGGTCAGCGCGACCGCCTCGTACGGCACGTCGCGGTCGGTGGCGAGCTTGGCGTCAACAGGCACCAGATAGTTCTCGCCCGTCATCTCCAAGCCGTGCCCGGCATAGTAGATCACCGCCCAATCGGCGCCATCGGCCGCGTTGGCGAACGACTTCAGCGCATCGACCAGGCCGTCGCGCGTGGCGTCGGTGACCAGGCGGACATCCTGAAAGCCTGTGGCGCGCAGCGTCTCGGCGATCGCCGCCGCGTCCTGGCCGGGGTTCGGCAGCACCGGCACCGAGCGGTATTTCGAATTGCCGACGACGAGGGCAACGCGCTTTTCGGTCATCGCGGCCTTCGGGGCCGCGCCGGCCGGCGCGATCGGAACGGCCGCCGCAACCGCGAGCGCAGCTTTGGCCGTGCCGTGATCCGCGACGTCGCTCTTTTCGGTCGTCGCGACCGTGGCCAGCCGTTGCAAACCGTCCCTCGCGACGCGCTGGCCCTGGGTGCGATCGAGCTGATCGAGGCCGATGACATCGAGCGCGTGGCGGAAGTCGGCGCGGGCGCCCGCGATATCGCCCTTCTTCTCGTCGGCGAGGCCGCGCCGCGCGTAGTTCAATGCGCCCTGGGCATTGAGTTGCGTGGCGTGGTCGTAGTCGCGCATCGCCTGGTCGAGCTCGCCTTTGCTCGCCAGCGTCAGGCCGCGCAGCGAGTAGAACTCCGGCTGGCTATCCTGGATCGCGATCGCGCGCTCGACGTCGCGTGCGGCATTGTCGATGTCGCCGGCGGACATCTCGACCACGGCCCGGCAGTAATAAGGGCCGCCGGCGCGCGGCGCGACCTTGATCGCATCCTGGCAATGCAGCGCCGCGAGCCGGTCCTTGCCGCTGAAATCATAGACCAGCGCGCGGTTGACATAGGCGTACCAGGAATTGGGATCGAGCTCGATCGACTTGCCGTAATCGGCCAGCGCGCGCTCATAGTCACCGGTGGCGACGAACAGCTCGGCGCGGTTGTTGTACCAGCCGGCGCTGAACGGCCCGGCCGGCTTGAGCTGGATCGCCCGATCGAAGTCGCTCCGCGCGCGGTCGTAGTCCTGGTTCTGCAGGAAGACCTTGGCACGCTGGCCATAAGACGGTGCAAACGACGGATTGGCCGCGATCGACTGATCGTAATCTGTCTTGGCCTTCTCGAGATCGCCCCTGTTATGCCAGGCCAGCGCCCGGTTGTAATAGGTGATCGCGAGATCGCGTCCCCTCGGATTGGCTGCGATCAGGCGGGTGCAGGCCGGGATCACCAGGTCGGGCCGCGAATCCTTGGCGTCGCAAATCGCGCCATCCTCTCTCAGGCCGGCAAAGGATGGGGAGTTCAGCAGCAACACTAGCCCGATCGCGGCGAGCCTGAGCAATGAGGGGCGCATTCCAGTCATTCCATTCCAGCGACCGGAAATGGAGACCACAATGTTGTTCGCGCCGTGGCAAAAATTCGCGCGCCAGGTTCCGCGCCTCAGTTCGGATCCACGCCATCCGCTGCACGCGCATCCCGATGCAGCGGGCCGGAATCGTGCAGCATCGCCGCGAGCTGGTGCAGCTGCGCGTCGCGAAAGCCCTGCTTCTCGATCGAGGCGACGGTCGAGAGCACATAGTCGCGGTTGTTGCCGGAGCGGCCGTGGCCCTGCAGCACCAGGCGCTGCTGTTCGGCCAGCGACAGCCGCCCGGCATATTGCACATGGCCGCGATCGACCACATAGGCCAGCGCCGGGACGCGATCGCGCGCCGCGTTCTCCAGCCACACCGAGCGCATCACCTCGCGGTAGACATTGGTGGTCTGCTCGCGCGAGCGCAAATAGGCGATGGTGTCGTGGCGCAGCCGGGCCGCGACGCGGAACGCGATGCCGCGGCAGGCGCCGCCGCGGTCGAGCCCGAGCACCAGGCCCGGCTTCTCCGGTGTGCCGCGGTGGTCGAACGAATAGACGCAGAGCGCGCGATGCTCGCCGATCAGCCGCGCCGGCACCTGCTCGAGGTATTCGAAGCCCGGCTTCCACATCAGCGAGCCGTAGCCGAACACCCAGAGGTCGGCGTCGGGCGATTCGGAATGGGGAGGATTTGCTGACATCGCGCTGATGGGCTAGCAGAACAGGCCGTCGAAGCGAAGCAAATTTCGTTCTGTTTCCAACACTTAACCTTTAGAACGAGTGCCGCCGCTTCGATTTTGACAAATTCGCCCGCCAAAGGACGCCGCATGTCCGATACCACCTCCGCCCCCCGCCGCCGCTCGCGCTTCGGCCTCTACGCGGTCCCCGTCGCGGTCCTGATTGCCGCGGTCGCGTGGAGCGGTTTCTGGTTCTACGCCGCCTCGCAGGTCGGCGTGCAGGCCGATGCCTGGCGCGCCCAGGAGGCGAAGGCCGGCAGGCTCTATGATTGCGGCAACCGTTCGGTGGCGGGTTACCCGTTCCGCTTCGAGGTCCGCTGCACCGATCCGAGCGTGATGCTGGTGTCGCAGACCGCTTCGCCCGAGATGGCGTTCGTGGCGCGGCTCGCCGAGATCCTTGTGGTGGCGCAGGTCTATGACCCCAAGCTCGTGATCGCCGAGTTCAAGGGCCCGGCCACCATCGCCGAGCGCAACGCGCAGCCGACGCTGCAGGTCGACTGGAGCCTCGGGCGCAGCAGCGTGGTCGGCCTGCCGGCGGTGCCGCAGCGCGTCGCGCTGGTGTTCGACAATCTCGCCGTCGACCGCACCGGCGGTCCCGCGCCGACGCCGCTGATGCGCGTCAACCACATCGAGCTGCACGGACGGCAGGTCGATGGCTCGGCCCCGGACAGCCCTGCGATCGAGACCGTGCTCCAGATCGCAGGCGGCACCTTGCAGGAGGTGCATCCGCTGCTCACCCAGCCGTTCAACGCCGACATCCATGCCAGGCTCAACGGCCTGAAGGATTTCTCGCCAAAACCGTGGCCGGATCGTTTCCGCGAGATCCAGGCGGCCGGCGGCAGCGTCGAGATCCAGCAGTCGCGGATCGAGCAAGGCGACGTGCTGTCGGTCGCGGCCGGCACGCTGCGTCTCAATGCGCAAGGGCGCATCGACGGCGAATTGCAGATGACGGTCGCCGGCCTCGAACGCCTGATTCCGGCGCTCGGCATCGACAGGATGCTGGAGGAGGGCGTGCCGCAGTCGACGCTCGATCACGTCGCGCCCGGCGTCAAGAGCCAGGACCTCAGCAATCTGTTCGGTGCGCTGGATCGCGCGATCCCGGGCCTCGGCAAGGTGATCAAGCAGAACGCCAATGCCGGCATTTCCGCCGGGATCAATTCGCTCGGCACCGAGGCCGTGCTCGAAGGCAAGAAGGCACGCAGCTTCCCGCTGCGCTTCGCCGACGGCGCGGTGTTCCTTGGCCCGCTGAAAGTCGCGCAGATCCCGCCGCTGTTCTGAGCGTTGCGCTCAGTCAGCCGGGATGAAGCGGAGCGTGCCGGCGCGACGGGTCGGCTTGCCGGTGTCGTTGGTGTGGTTGACGCCGTCCATGACCGGAACCTCGGGGAAATCGAACGGGCTGACGCCGTCGAGGCAGGCCACGTTGACGGCATAGAGGCTCTGGTCGGATCGCCGCTGGTGATGGGTGTAGATGCCGCAGCCGGAGCAGAAGAAGTGCTGCGCCGTTCCGGTGTGGAAGCGGTAGCTCGTCAGCTTATCCTCGCCTTGCAGGAACCTGATCCCGCCCATGTCCGCCATGGCGACGACGGCGCCGCGCATCCGGCAATAGGAGCAGGTGCAGCGGCGGATCGAATGGAAGCCGTCGCTCAGCGTCACCTCGAAGCGCACCGCGCCGCAATGGCATTGGCCAGCCCGAACGTTCGCCTTGTCCGCCATGTCGCATGTCCTGTTGATCGCCTGATCGCGACATGACGTATCGCCAAAATCCGAACCGGACAATCCTGCAAAAACTCGCGCATAGCGCGAGAAAAACTCACGCGAAGGCGCGGCGTGTTGTAGGGCGGGTTAGTCTTACTGCGTCACGAGTCTGTCTCCGTCGTCATTGCGAGGAGCGATAGCGACGAAGCAATCCATCCAACCGCATTTGCGGACAGATGGATTGCTTCGCTTCGCTCGCAATGACGGCTGGATTCGTTTGCAGCCTCACAGGACTGGCGGAAAAGACGTTTGTGACGCAGTAGCTTTAGGCGAAGCCGTAACCCGCCATCGATCGGTGCCGGCTGCGCGGCGGATTACGCTGACGCTAATCCGCCCTACTATTCATTATTCCCTCGCGCGCGATATCGTCCGTCGCGCCAAACTATTCCCGCGGTCGCGATGAGAAAAACGTGACCGGAACATTGCGGCCGACTGCGAATATCGTTCCCCGAGTGCCGCTCTCTCTCGCCTGAGGAAACAAACTCGTGTGGAGGGATGCGATGCGAATTCTCGGGGGGATTTTGCTCGGCAGCATGCTGCTGTCGGCAGGTCCGGCTTTGGCGGAGGACGATGCGTCCGAGCTGAAGGCGTTGAAGGCACGTCTCAGGCAGCTTGAGCAGAGGATGGAGGTGCAGGCACGCAAGGAGGAGGCGCTGGCGGCAAGGCAGAGCGCGATGCGCAACACGCAGATGGCGGCGAAGGCGCCGGTGCCGTTCGATCCCTGCGCCTCGGGCAAGCTCTGCTACAAGGGCGTCACCTTCACCTTCGGCGGCTGGGTCGATCTCACCGGCATCTATCGCACCCGCAACCTCGCCTCCGATTCGGGCTCGATCTACAACTTCATTCCGTTCCCGCAGAGCAAGAACTTCAACACCGGCGAGTCGCGCTTCACCGCGCGCCAGACCCGCTTCTCGGTGCTCGCCGAAGCCAATGCCACGGAGACCATCCACGTCGCCGGCTATGGCGAGCTCGATTTCGAGGGCGCGGCGCAGACCGCGAATTCGGTCGCGACCAACTCGTTCAACCCGCGGCTGCGGCAGGCCAGCATCGAGATCGACCGCAGCGATCTCGGCGTGCACGTGCTCGCCGGCCAGTCCTGGTCGCTGAACACGCCGAGCAAGGCGGGCATCGATCCGCGTGTGGCCGATACGCCGGGCGTGATCGATTTCGAGCTGGTGCCGGGCTTCCTCGGTGCGCGGCAGCCCGGCGTCCGGGTCTGGCAGGATATCGGGCCCGAGTTCAAGCTCGCGGTCTCGGCCGAAAACCCGCAGACCTCGTTCTTCGGCGGCAATACGCCGCTGGTCGGCACGCCCGCAGTCGGGCCGCAGGGCGTCCTCAATCCGAACCTGCTGGTGAACCTGACCGGTCCGGGCGGCAGCTTCTTCAACAGCCTGAACAATGTCAGCCTCAACCACGTGCCCGATGTCACCGTGAAGGGAGCGTGGGATCCGCGGCTCGGGCCGTACAAGGTGCATGTTGAGGCATGGGCGCTGTATCGCGACTTCTACGATCGCTTCAACTTCGCCAATCACGACGTCAACACGGTGAGTTTCGGCGGCCATCTCTCGGCCGAGATCGTGCCGAAGACGCTGGAAGTGCAGGCCTCGGCATCTTACGGCGCGCTCGGCCGCTTCACGGCGACGCCGTTCCCCGATGCGACGGTGCGCCAGGATGGCTCGATCCAGCCGTTGCCGATCACGGCCTTCCTGGTCGGCTCGGTCTGGCATACGACGCCGGAACTCGATCTTTACGCCTATGCTGGGCTGGAGAAGACCAAGGCGACCTTCTCCAATGTCGGCACGGTGCCGTTCGGCTATGGCAATCCGCTCTACAACAATCTCGGCTGCAACATCGAGAACTCGCCGGCGGCGACCTGCAACGGCAACACGTCGGAGGTCAGGCAGTATACCGTCGGCTTCTACGACACGATCTTCAAGGGCGCCTACGGCACCATCAAGGCAGGCGCGCAATATTCCTACACCCAGCGCTTTGCCTTCGAGGGCGTCGGCGGCGCGCCGAGGACGGGCGATCACATCATCATGTCGCAGCTCCGCTACTACCCGTTCTCGCCGTAGGAGCGGAGTGAGGAACGCAGAGCCGGAAGGAGGCCGCACATGAGGATCGTGACCAGACCGAAGGGCAGGGCCGTGATCGCCCGCGAGCTGATGATGATCAGCCGCGTCGCGCATGTGTTGCAGCGGACCGGGCTGGCGATGGCCGGTGCCATGGGCGGCACCTTCGTGGCCGCCCAGCTCGCGAAGGGTCACGTCGCCTTCTTCGGTACGCTGGCCTTCATCGCGACCACGATCGTGATCGGTGCTGTCGGCTTCTATCTCGGCATCGACATTCCGAAGCCGGCGATGCGCGTGACGGGCCGCATCGATGCCGTCGAGCTGATGAGCGCGGCCGGCATCTTCCTCGCCGCACTGGCCGCGCTGGTGTCGGTCTACGGCATCGTGTTCGACGAGATCCCGCCGCGGGCCTGGGAGTTCGTGATCGGCGCATGGTGGTTCGGCGGCATCGTCATGCTGGCAATCGCCGGCCTGGTCGGCCGTCAGCGGCTGACACAGAAGGTTGTGGCGATATTGGCGGGGCCGATCAGGGATCAGCGGATGCGTCGGTGACGGTCGCGAGCCCAGAGCCGTTCCGATTTTCAGAATTTAACTTGACAAGCCACCCAACTCAGATGTTCAATAGGCGCATCTCACCCGATCGAGGGGCGCTGCGCATCGTCAGGAGTGTTGCGGTGAGATGCGGTGGACGCTGCTTGCGCACTGACGACGTGCACAATGCGGCGGACGGCGAAGTCGTGCAGACCTGACGCCCTAGCGGCAGGTGTCTCCCGCGAGATGCGACAGCGTTTCGCGGCGACGGTGACAAACAAGCCCAGTCTCACCGGGGCGAGCACGTATAAGCCGTAAAACCATCGCGCAGGGAAAGCCGGGATGTTCCCGGTTACACCTGTGGTCCTACCTCCCGCGTTTTTCATTACGCGGGACCCATGGGTGCGATCGGCACCCGGCTTTCCCTGCGCCCTCTGCTTTCAGGGCGGCGAAAACGACATGCAAAAGCTCGGACGATTCATGTCGCGAGAACGCGAAGCTGCGTCCCACCCACACCTGTCATCGCTCGGCTCGCCGCCTCCGCTGAAGCTTCGGCGAGCCCAAGACCGCAAGCCCCGTCGAAGCCTTTGGCGTAGACGGGACCGGGCGATCCAGTACGCCGCGGCCTCTCGGCTCAAGCACAACCGTCTCTGGAATACTGGATCACCCGCTTTCGCGGGTGATGACATCGCGTTGTTTGGTTGCGGCTTTCGCCAGGACGACACAGGAGAAAGCTGCGCGCTCGATCCTACTTCTTCAAATTCGCATGCGGGCGGCCGAAGTCGGGCGCGGCGGAATCCTGGCCGGTCTCGACGATGCCGCGGCGGATGGCGCGGGTGCGGGTGAAGTGGTCGAACAGCGCGTCGCCGTCGCCGCGGCGGATCGCGCGGGTCAGCTTCGACAGGTCCTCGGTGAAGGTGCCGAGCATCTCGAGCACGGCGTCCTTGTTGGCGAGGAACACGTCGCGCCACATCGTGGGATCGGACGCCGCGATGCGGGTGAAGTCGCGGAAGCCGCCGGCGGAGAATTTGATGACCTCGGATTCCGTCACCTGCGCCAGCTCGTCGGCGGTGCCGACGATGGTGTAGGCGATCAGATGCGGCAGATGGCTGGTGATCGCGAGCACGAGATCATGATGATCTGGCGTCATGATCTCGACCTTGGCGCCGAGCCCGGCCCAGAACGCGCGCAGCCGGTCGGTCGCGGCGGGATCGGTGCCGTTGGGCGGCGTCAGGATGCACCAGCGGTTGATGAAGAGCTCGGCGAAGCCGGAATCCGGACCCGAATGCTCGGTGCCGGCCACCGGATGCGCCGGCACGAAGTGCACGGTGTCAGGTAGATGCGGCGCCATGTCCTTGACCACGGCGCCCTTCACCGAGCCGACGTCGGAGATGATGGCGCCCGGCTTCAGGTGCGCCGCGATCTCGGCCGCTACCGCGCCGCAGGCGCCGACCGGGATGCAGAGGATGACGAGATCGGCGTCCTTCACCGCCTCGATATTGGTCGCGACGACGCGATCGACGATCCCGAGCTCGGCGACGCGCGCACGCGTCTTCTCCGAGCGCGCGGTGGTGACGATCTCGCCGACCAGGCCCTGCGCGCGGGCGCCGCGCGCGATCGAGCCGCCGATCAGGCCGAAGCCGATCAGCGCGATGCGGTTGAAGAGCGGAGCGGTGGTCACGATGTCACTTTCCAGCCAGGAAGTCGCGCAGCCCCTCGACCACGAGGCGGTTGGCTTCCTCGGTGCCAATGGTCATGCGCAGCGCATGCGGCAGCTTGTAATTGTTGAGCGCGCGCAGCACGAGGCCGCGCCGCGTGAGATAGGCGTCGGCTTCGGCCGCGGTCTTGCCCTGGTCGGTCGGGAAGTGGATCAGCACGAAATTGGCGACGCTCGGCGTCACCTTCAGTCCGAGCTTGCCGATCTCCTCGGTCAGCCAGTTGCGCCATTGTTCGGTGTGGGTCCGCGACATCTGCACATGCGCGCTATCCTCGATCGCCGCCACCGCCGCCAGCATCGCAGGCGTGGTGACATTGAACGGGCCGCGGATCCGGTTGCAGGCATCGACGATATGCGCCGGCCCGAACATCCAGCCGACCCGCAGCGCGGCAAGGCCGTGGATCTTCGAGAAGGTGTGCGTCACCACGGTGTTGTCGGTGGTCGCGACCAGCTCGATGCCAAGCTCGTAGTCGTTGCGCGAGACATAGTCGGCATAAGCCGCGTCGAGCACCAGCAGCACATGCGAGGGCAGCGCGGCGCGCAGCCGCTTGACCTCGTCGAACGGGATATAGGTGCCGGTCGGGTTGTTCGGGTTGGCGAGCCAGACCAGCTTCGTGCGCGGCGTCACCACCTTGAGGATGGCGTCGACATCGGCGGTGAAGTTGCTCTCGGCCGCGATTACGTTCTTGGCGCCGTTCGCCATGGTGGCGATCGGGTAGACCAGGAAGCCATGGGTGGTCGAGATCGCCTCGTCGCCGGGCGCCAGATAGGTGTGCGCCAGCAGATTGAGGATCTCGTCGGAGCCGGCGCCGCAGATGATGCGGTCGGGATCGAGCCCATAGGCGCGGCCGATCGCCTCGCGCAGCACCCGCGAGGTGCCCTCCGGATAATCCTCGAGATGGTCAGCCGCCGCCTTGTAGGCCGCGATCGCCTTCGGCGACGGCCCGAACGGGGTCTCGTTAGCGGACAGCTTGAACACCTTGCGGCCCGGTTCCGGCACCGGGCTCTTGCCGGGCGTATAGGGCGCAATATCGAGGATGCCGGGGTTCGGCACGGGGCGGGACATCATCAACTCCGAACAGAGCGTTTTCCAGCGAAGTGGATACCGGTTCGCGTCAAGAAAACGCGTCAAAACAAAAATCTATACGGGCGGCTAGCTCTTTGGCGACCCGTTGGAGGGCACCGTATAGCGCGTTGCGTGGCTGCCGACGAGGGCCGAGGAGCGCACCGAGGCGCCGGCCTCGATCAAAGCGAGCTTGATCTTCTCGAAATCATGGCCGGCGACCGAGACCAGCAGCGCCGCGCCGTCAAAAGCGGTGTCGGGCACTGCGACGATCTCGGCGAGCGGGGCGAGCGCGCGGGCGGTATCGGCATTCCAGCCGGATACCCGCACGCTCCACATCTGGACCTCCGTCACCATCGCATCGTCGGCGACGCGGGAGACCAGGAATACCGGCAGCGCGGCGGGATGGTCGGCGCGCTCCAGGAACGGCAGCCGCGCGATGATCTTCGGCGCGCCCTCGGCCTCCAGCGCATTCCACCACGGCGTGCGGCTTGCGATCGCGGAGACCAGCGCGAGGTCGCCCTTCGATTTCGCCACCGCCTCGACCGCGGCCTGCGCGCTGAAATGCGAGACGTAGGGCACCACGAAGCCGAAGTGAAACCGCGCCGAGTCGCGCATCGCGGACTCGCCCACCGACACGTCGGCATGCACCGCGAACGGTGCTTGCACATAGGTGAAGGTCGAGATGATGACGCGCCAGATGCCCTCGATGGTGTCGAGGGGCAGGATGCCGCGATGGCGCTGCACCAGTTCGCGCATCATGCTGGCCTCGCGCGCCGGGCGGAACGCCGAGCCGACCTCCTGGGTCTTCTTGACCTGGATCAGGCGGTCGATGATGTCGCCGCGCGCCATCAGCAGGCGGTGGACCTGCGCGTCGATCGCGTCGATCTCCTTGCGCAGCTCCTGCAGCGAGGGCGGCGACGGGGGTGGGTTGGACATGCTCTCAAACCTTGTCGTCAGGGCGGCCCGTTGCCGCCTCGGACAGGGCCCCTGATTAGGAAAGACGGCCGCCGAAAGCAAAGAGAAACGTCGCAGGCGTGCCTTGCGCATTCGGTTAACCATCGGCGCCCGATGGGGGGACGCTCGCCGGCCGCCTTGACGGCGGGGGGCCTGAGGACTAGGTTCGCTGCACTCCGTGGTCATTTGAGCCGGCCGGCTTGCAGCCACGTTAAACAACTCGCTAAACAGGCCGGGGACAGATCAGCTCCCGGCCGAACCTATGTTCAGGCCGGGTTTTTTATTGGCCTGATTTCTGTTCGAGCCCTCCCGCGCGGGAGGCAGGGTCGCTGAGATGAGCAACGTGCGTCCGATACCGAGCCCGCAAACCCAGAGCGATGATCGCGCCCATGAGGCCGATCATCCGTCGTCATTGGTGGCAAAGTTCGGCATGGACCAGCCGCTGAGGCTCGATTGCGGCGTCGATCTTGCGCCGTTCCAGATCGCCTATCAGACCTACGGCGAGCTCAATGCCGACAGGACCAACGCGATCCTGGTCTGCCACGCACTGACCGGCGATCAGCACGTCAACAACACCCATCCGGTCACCGGCAAGCCCGGCTGGTGGGAAACCATGGTCGGTACCGGCAGGCCGATCGATCCCGACAAGTACTTCATCATCTGCTCCAACGTGATCGGCGGCTGCATGGGCTCGACCGGCCCTGCCTCGCTGAACCCGGCGACCGGCAAGGTGTGGGGGCTGGATTTCCCGATCATCACGATCCCCGACATGGTGCGCGCGCAGGCGATGCTGATCGATCGCCTCGGCATCGCGACGCTGTTCTGCGTGGTCGGCGGCTCGATGGGCGGCATGCAGGTGCTGCAATGGACGGCGGCCTATCCGGAGCGCGTGTTCGCGACGCTGGCGATCGCCTGCTCGACGCGGCATTCGGCGCAGAACATCGCGTTCCACGAGCTCGGCCGCCAGGCCGTGATGGCCGATCCGGACTGGCGCGGCGGCCGCTATGTCGACGAGGACACCCATCCGCATCGCGGGCTCGCGGTGGCGCGGATGGCCGCGCACATCACCTATCTGTCGGATGCCGCGCTGCACCGCAAGTTCGGGCGGCGGATGCAGGACCGCGAGCTGCCGACCTTCTCGTTCGATGCGGATTTCCAGGTCGAGAGCTATCTGCGCTACCAGGGCTCGTCCTTTGTCGAGCGCTTCGACGCCAACTCCTATCTCTATCTGACCCGCGCGATGGACTATTTCGACATCGCCGCCGACCATAACGGCGTGCTGGCGAAGGCGTTCGCCGGCATCAAGACCCGGTTCTGCGTGGTGTCGTTCACCAGCGACTGGCTGTTCCCGACCTCGGAGTCGCGCGCGCTGGTGCATGCGCTGAATGCGTCGAGCGCGCGGGTGTCGTTCGCCGAGATCGAGACCGACAAGGGGCACGACGCCTTCCTGCTCGACGTGCCCGAATTCCTCGACATCTCCCGCGCCTTCCTGCTGTCCGCAGGCAAGGCGCGCGGATTGAAGGACGGCGGCCAGTCATGAGCATGCAGCAGACACTGCCCTTGCCGGGCGTCGCGCCGGAGCGCACCGGCGGCTATCGCAGGGATCATCTTCTGGTCGCCGAGATGGTGCGGCCGGGCTCGCGGGTGCTCGACGTCGGCTGCGGCGATGGCGAGCTGTTGCAGCTGCTGGAAAGCCGCGGCATCGACGGTCGCGGCATCGAGCTGTCGCGCGAGGGCGTCAATGGCTGCGTCGCCAAGGGGCTCGCAGTGGTGCAGGGCGACGCCGACACCGACCTCGTCAACTACCCCGACGATGCGTTCGACTACGTGATCCTGTCGCAGACCTTGCAGGCGACGCGGCAGCCCAAGGCGGTGCTGGAGAACCTGCTTCGGATCGGCCAGCGCGCCATCGTCTCGTTCCCGAATTTCGGGTTCTGGAAGATGCGGCTGCAACTGCTGATCGGCGGCCACATGCCGCGCACCGAGAATCTGCCGGCAAGCTGGTACGACACGTCAAACATCCATTTTTGCACCATCAAGGATTTCGTGCAGCTCTGCGAAGAGATCAACGTCAAGATGGAGCGCGCGGTGGCGCTCGATCTCTACGGCCGCCCGGTGCCGCTCAACCTGCCGTGGTGGGTGTGGAACATGTTCGGCGAGCAGGGCGTGTTCCTGCTCAGCAGGGGCGGGCAGGGGAAATGACGCCTGCGTCACTTTCGTCATTCCGGGGCGATGCGCAGCATCGAACCCGGAATCCATTCATCCATGGAGTCTGCGGCCTAATGGACTCCGGGTTCACGCTTCGCGTGAACCGGAATGACGGCTCAAACCGGCGCCGCCACCAGCGACCTCGGATCGCGCACCGGCCAGCGGCCGGCCTCGACCAGCGCGATGAAGCGCTCCACCATCTCGTTGAACAGCGCCGGCTCCTCGAGATTGAGCACATGGCCCGACTTCGGGAACAACGACAGCCGCGGCGGCCGGCAGATGCCGCTTCAGGAACAGGCTCGGCGCGATGCAATTGTCGTCCTCGTCGCCGCACAGGATCAACGCCGGCGTCGCCGCGCGCCTGATGGCGTCGGTCATGGTGTAGATCGAGGGCCTCGCGCCCTGAAAGCTGCGCATCGTATTGGCCGAGCCCTTGGCGTCGTGGCGGGCGAGCGCGGCGTAGAAGTCGGCATGGCCGCGCGGGTCCTTCACCAGGAACGGGATCCGGCTCGGCGCCTCGCGCGTCACCTTGGCGACCTCGGCCGAGCCGATCGCCTCATATTGCTCGGCATTGGCGCGGCACTGCGCGCGGAAGGCATCGAGGGTCTCGAGCGGCGAGCCGGAGCCGACCGCGGCGAGCGTCATCGACAGCGCGCGCTCCGGCGCGTTGAGGGCGACTTGCAGCGACGAATAGGAGCCCATCGACAGGCCGATGAAGTGCGCACTTGCGATGCCGAGATGATCAAGCACCGCAAGCGCGTCGGTGTAGAAGTGCTTGTAGGTGTAGACCTCGGCACTCGCCGGCACGTCGGACGGCGTGTAGCCGCGCGCGGAATACGCGATGCAGCGGTGGCCGCGCGAGAAGTAGCGCATCTGCGGCTCCCAATTGGTGTGATCGGCTGCGAACTCGTGCAGGAAGATGATCGGGGAGCCGTGTCCTGCGTCCTCGAAATAGAGGCGGACATGATCTTTCGTGGTGGCGTAGGGCATTGGAATTCTCCTCTCGTTGGCCGGCCCCAGATTTGCAATTAATTTCCGCGGCTGCAATGCGGCAGTTCCGACTATTTTCGTCATGGAATTTGCCCGGAATGACCCAGAAATCGTTTCCGCAGCGCCGCATCAAATCTTCCTCTCGCCACATCCGGATTTTCAAAACCATCGCCGCGTTTTCCAGGGGAACTGCAAGGGGAACGCGACGGGGAGTTGGGGGGCGTTGCAGAGGATCTCGAGAAGTATGGTTCAGTTGCTTGCGTATCGCCGGTCGCTTCGTGTTTTGGCGCTGGCTCTGTGTTCGCTCACTCTTGCCGTGATCTTCGCCGCTCCGGCATCCGCCCGTCCGCATCATTCGCGTCACGCGCATTCGGCCCATGCCGGCCATCACGCGCGCTACGCTGGTCATCAGCACTATCGGCACGGAGTGCGGCTGTCGCGCGCCGAGCGCCGCGAACGGCAGATGCAGCCGGATGATTTCGCCGAGGCCAATGCGGCGGTGTTGCCGGGCAACGCCGAAGCCGTGCCCAACACCGGCGGCGTGAGCATGGCGGGCGGCTTCGGCTCGTCCGGCATCGTCGCCGCGGCGCGCCGCTATCTCGGCGGCGGCAACCCGACCGGCCGCTCCAGCCTGTGGTGCGCGCGCTTCATGAACATGGTGCTGCAGCAGACCGGTCACCGCGGCACCGGCTCCGACATGGCGAGCTCGTTCGCCAAATACGGTACGCGCGTCTCCGGACCGCAGGTCGGCGCCATCGCCGTGATGGGCCGCCGCGGCGGCGGCCATGTCGGCATCATCACCGGGGTCGACGCCAAGGGCAATCCGATCATGATCTCGGGCAACACCAGCCATCGCGTCCGCGAGCTGCCGGTCTCGCGCGGCCGGATCTACGCCTATGTGATGCCGACGAACTGAGGCAGGATCATCTAGCTCTCCCCGGGGGATGTGGGAGAGGTGGCTATTCGCGGCACGAGGTCAGCCGGCGCTGCCGGCCGGCTTCACTTCTCGTGCTCCTTGGCCTCGATCGTGTCGACGTTGGTGGCCTCGAGGTTGCTCAAGGGGACTTCGACCGCGGCGGGTTGATACCAGGCGAATTGCGAGAAGTAGTTCGCAAGCACCTGATCCTTGAAGAACCGGCCATGCCGCGCGAAGATCTCGTTCCGCGCGACGCGCAGCTCGATCGCCGACATGTCCTTGAGATCGGCGTCGGTGAGAAATCGCCGATCGGAATCAGGGAAGAGGAAGCCGTCATGCGCCTTGGCGCGCTGCGTGACCGAGGCCGGCACGGCGGGCGGCGTCGTGCGCCCCACGGTGGCCTGATCGTCCTGTCCGCCCGACGTCACCACCGTATGCTCGAACGCGGGCCCGACGGTCCAGATCGCCAGCGCCAACGCCGCGGCGGCGACGCCTGCGCCGTACGTCCAGTAGCGCCTGATCGGCGAAACCTCGCGCAGTGGCGATTGTCCGGCCTCGCTCAGGACCTCGTTGATCGTGTCGATCAGGCGGGTCATGTGCATGCGGAAATCCTGACCGGAGTCGACCCGGGCCGCGTTGCAGAAGTGCAGAAAGCGAAGCGATTCCGGCAGTTCGGCTGCCTCCGGCATCGTTGCGCCGTTCACCAGCAGCGGCAGCAGCGTCTTGTTGTGCTTCAGCGCCGTCTCGATCTCGAAGCGCACGGAATCATTGGGATCCTCCAGGCGCGTAGGCTTCCCGTCATCGCTCTTGCCGGTCCAGTGCGGGCCGATCACGGCGATGACGATGTCGCAGGCAATGATCGCCTTGGCGATCCGGTCGACGAAGTTGGCGCCGGTGCGAATGCTGTTGACGTCGAAGAAGACGGACTTCTCGCCGTACTTCTCGATCAGATGGTCTGCGATGCGGCCCGCTGTGTCCTGATCGACCCGCCGGTACGAAACCATGATCATGCTCATGGCAACCCCGTGCAATCAATTTCGACAAATTTTGCTGCAATTCAAAATGTCGGGTGAAGTCTATTTCACGCAACCGAACATTGCAATGGATGCGCGTCTATGCGTGTTCAAGGAATACGGAGCGGACCGTGACCTACTGCGGTTCCGCAGCAATGGTGTCGCCGACCGCCGCGCCGCCGTCGCTGATGATCTCGGCGTAGATGCCGCATTCATTGTTGCCGAAGCGCTGCATCAGCGTGTTCGGGACCGAGAGATCGCGCGCGCCGGTATCGGGATCGACATTGACCGCGGCACAGCGTGTGATCCGCTTCACAACTTTTGCCCGTGCACTGCCGATCGCAATGGTCTGGTCGAGCAGGCTCGCCTCATGCCAGGCCGGCCAGCCCTCGACATAGAGATTGGCGCGGAAGCGCAGCGGATGCACCGGCGCGTGCACCATCTCTTCGATCGCCCGCAGGCTCGCCAGGTTGATGATCGAGACCACCTTGCGCGGCACGTCGGAGAAGCTGTGGCCCGGGCTGACCAGCACCTTCGGCGGTCCCTTGATCTGGCCGGCATGACCGTCGGCGAAATAGCGCTCGATCGCCGCACGGCCGGCTTCCGTCTCGAGGTCGCCCTGGGCCAGCATCGCGCCGTCCCGGCGCAGCGTCAGCACGTGGCTGTCATCGTCGAAATGGGCGCGCAGCGGCGCCAGCCACTCGTCCCGTTGCAGCATCAGGAAATGCGGCTTCGCCAGCCATGTCGGCGCCGACGGATCGAACCCGCTCGGGCCGTTCTCGATCGCGTAGCGGCGATCCGAGCGCAGCGTCTCGCCGACCCTGAGCTCTGCACGGGGCAGGGCCTCGGGCGTCAGACCCTTCACGGGGTAGCGGTAGATGCCGGTGATCCGGGCGGAGGAGGTGAGCGTCGTGTCCATCCGTCCGCTCTAGCCTGTTTGGCGGGCGGGGAGAACTGCCGGGAGCGGTGAGGCAGCTAGTCGGGCCGCGCCGCGCCTGGCATGTCCAGCACGCGCTGCATGAACACGAGTTCGAGCCAGCGGCCGAACTTGCGTCCGACCTCCGGCATCCTTGCGACCTCGACGAAGCCCAGCTGCGCGTGCAGCCTGAGCGAGGCGGGATTGCCGCCGTCGATGCCGGCGATCATGACATGCTTGCCGAGCGCGGTGGCTGCGGCGATCAGCTCGTCGACGATGAGGCGGCCGAGCCCGCGGCCGCGATGGTCGGCATGGATATAGACGCTGTGCTCCACGCTGTAGCGGTATCCCGGGAAGGTCCGGAAGTCGCCGAACGCGCCATACCCAAGCACCACAGGCCCCTCGGCCGCGACCAGCACCGGGTAGCCCAGCGCCAGCCGGGCCTTCATCCAGGCCAGCCGCTCGGCCTCGGAATCCTGCTTCTCCGTCCAGATCGCGTTCGAGTTGACGACCGCCTCATTGAAGATCGCGGTGATCGCAGGGATGTCCTGCTCCGTGGCGGGGCGGATAATCATTGGTCTTCCTCGACAAGCCGCTTGAATGGACCCCATCGTCTACTATATAAGACGGTATGTCAATTATAGAGGACAAGGCCGATGAGGCTCTCGGGCGGCGGGTTCGTGCCGAACGGGAGGGGCGCGGCTGGTCGCTGGCGGAACTCGCCGGGCGGGCCGGTGTGTCCAAGGCCATGCTGAGCAAGATCGAGCGTGCGGAGGCCAGCCCGACGGCGGCGACGCTATCGCGGATCGCCACGGCCTATGGCCTGACCATGGCCGCGCTGTTCGAGATTGCCTCAGCCGGTTCCCGTTTGCAGCGGGCGAAGGATCAGCCGGTGTGGCGCGATCCCAAGGCGGCTTATCTGCGGCGGCAGGTGTTCCTGCATCCGGCCAACCCGCTGGAGCTGGTTGAGATCGAGCTGCCCGCCCAGCAGGAAGCCGGCTTCCCCGCCAGCGCCTATCACCTGGTCCGCCAGGTGGTTTGGGTGATCAGCGGCCGCCTCACCTTGATGGAGGGGGCGGAGCGCCATGAGCTCGCGGCGGGTGACCGCGTCGAGCTCGGGCCGCCGTCGGACATCGTCTTCCGTAACGAAACTGCTCAGCCTTGCCGCTACCTTGTCGCCATCGTGCGGCGCTGAGATCGAGCAGGCGAAATCGCAGACTGTGGCTCTTCCGTTTTGGAACCAAGTGCCCACATCTGCGGCAAGCCTGAAAAATGATGGCGACGACCAGAGGCTGGTTGAGGAACGTCAACGCGGCCCGCGGAAACCCAATGAAGATGCCGGAACCATGCCTCAATGGGTGGTGACGGCAGGCCGAGGGAAAACGAATGAACATTGAGAAGTACACCGAGCGCGCGCGCGGATTCATCCAGTCTGCCCAATCGCTCGCAATGCGCGACGGTCACCAGCAGTTCTCACCGCTGCATCTGTTGAAGGTGCTGCTGGACGACAATGAGGGGCTCGCCGGCGGTCTGATCGACCGTGCTGGCGGCAATTCCAGGGCGATCCTGAAATCGACTGAAGAGGCACTGAACAAGCTGCCGAAGGTCTCGGGCAACGGTGCCGGACAGATCTACCTGTCGCCGGAGCTGGCGCGCGCCTTCGATGCGGCGGAAAAGGCCGCCGACAAGGCCGGCGACAGCTTTGTCACGGTCGAGCGGCTGCTGCTCGGGCTCACGCTCGAGAAGGGCAGCGAGGCTGCGAATATCCTGAGCAAGGGTGGCGTCACGGCGCAGAACCTGAACGCGGCGATCGAAGCGCTGCGCAAGGGCCGCACCGCCGATAGCGCGACCGCCGAGAATGCGTATGACGCGCTGAAGAAATATGCCCGCGACCTCACCCAGGCTGCGCGCGACGGCAAGCTCGATCCCGTGATCGGCCGCGACGAGGAGATCCGCCGCACCATCCAGGTGCTGTCGCGGCGGACCAAGAACAATCCCGTCCTGATCGGCGAGCCCGGCGTCGGCAAGACCGCGATCGTCGAGGGCCTGGCGCTGCGCATCCTCAACGGCGACGTGCCGGAGAGCCTGAAGGACAAGAAGCTGCTGTCGCTCGACATGGGCGCTTTGATCGCCGGCGCGAAATATCGCGGCGAGTTCGAGGAGCGGCTGAAATCCGTGCTGCAGGAGGTCTCGACCGCCGAGGGCGGCATCATCCTGTTCATCGACGAGATGCACACGCTGATCGGTGCCGGCAAGACCGACGGCGCGATGGATGCGTCCAACCTGTTGAAGCCGGCGCTCGCGCGCGGTGAGCTGCACTGTATCGGTGCGACCACGCTCGACGAGTACCGCAAGCATGTCGAGAAGGATGCCGCGCTGGCCCGCCGGTTCCAGCCGATCTATGTCAGCGAGCCGACGGTCGAGGACACCATCTCGATCCTGCGCGGCCTGAAGGACAAGTACGAGCAGCATCACGGCGTGCGCATCACCGACTCGGCGCTGGTGGCCGCGACCACGCTGTCGAACCGCTACATCACCGACCGCTTCCTGCCCGACAAGGCCATCGACCTGATGGATGAGGCGGCGGCGCGGCTGAAGATGCAGGTCGATTCCAAGCCTGAGGAGCTCGATTCGCTGGATCGCGACATCATCCGGCTGAAGATCGAGCAGGAGGCGCTGAAGAAGGAGAGCGATGCCGGCTCGAAGAGCCGCTTGCAGACGCTGGAGAAGGAGCTCGCCGGCCTCGAGGAGCGGTCGACCGCTTTGACGGCGCGCTGGAGCGCGGAGAAGAACAAGCTCTCCAACGCCCAGAAGCTGAAGAGCGAACTCGATGCGCTCCGCGTCGAATTGGCCAATGCGCAGCGGCGCGGCGAATTCCAGAAGGCGGGCGAGCTGGCCTATGGCCGGATCCCCGAGCTGGAACGGAAGCTCGCCGATATCGAGGCAGCCGAAAGCAGCAAGCCGAGCGGCGGCGAGATGATGGAGGAGGCGGTCACCGCCAACCACATCGCGCAGGTCGTCTCGCGCTGGACCGGCGTGCCGGTCGACAAGATGCTCGAGGGCGAAAAGGACAAGCTCCTGAAAATGGAGGATGCGCTCGCCAAGCGCGTCGTCGGCCAGGCCGAAGCCGTGCGCGCGGTAGCAACCGCGGTGCGCCGTGCCCGCGCCGGCCTGCAGGATCCGAACCGGCCGACCGGCTCGTTCATGTTCCTGGGGCCGACCGGCGTCGGCAAGACCGAGCTGACCAAGGCGCTCGCCGCTGACTTGTTCAACGACGAGACCGCGATGGTCCGCCTCGACATGTCGGAGTTCATGGAGAAGCACTCGGTCTCGCGGCTGATCGGCGCGCCTCCCGGCTATGTCGGCTACGACGAGGGTGGTGCATTGACCGAAGCCGTGCGGCGCCGGCCCTACCAGGTCGTGCTGTTCGACGAGATCGAGAAGGCGCATCCCGACGTCTTCAACGTGCTGTTGCAGGTGCTCGATGACGGCCGCCTGACCGATGGTCAGGGCCGCACCGTCGATTTCCGCAACACGCTGATCATCATGACCTCGAACCTCGGTTCGGAATTCCTGGTGAATCAACCGGAAGGCGAGGACACTGCTGAGGTCCGCGATCAGGTGATGGGCGTCGTGCGGGCGCATTTCAGGCCGGAATTCCTGAACCGCATCGACGAGATCATCCTGTTCCACCGGCTGCAGCGCACCGAGATGGGCCGCATCGTCGAGATCCAGTTCGCGCGGCTCACCAAGCTGCTCGAGGATCGCAAGATCGAGCTGACGCTCGACGCCAAGGCGCGGGACTGGCTCGCGGAGAAGGGCTGGGATCCGGCTTACGGCGCCCGTCCGTTGAAGCGGGTGATCCAGCGCAACGTGCAGGATCCGCTGGCCGAGATGATCCTCGCCGGCGAGGTCAAGGACGGCGATCGCGTGCTGATCTCGGTGAAGGGCCACGTGCTGACCTTCAACGGTCAGGTCTCCAAAACCGCAGAGATCGTGCAGTTCGACGCCCCGGTCTCGAAGCGCAAGCTGAACTGAGCATTTCAGTCACGAAACTGGATGCGGCCTGGCGACGGGCCGCATCCGCGGGCATTCGACAGCCGCCGCGACGGGGTTCCTGTCGGGCAGCCTGATTCTTGGGGCCGGATTTCGGCCGGAGGGGCGAATTCGCGGTCTGGGGCAGCACGATCAACAGCACCCATGCCACGATCAACATGCTGCTGCCGCTCGCGGCCGTCGCGTTCGGGCTGACCGCGATCGGAATCGTCTTCCTGATCTGCGCGAGCCTTGCACCGTAAAGCACCGTCACTCCTGCGGGACGATCGGCGGTGAGGGGTCGTCATCCTCGACGGGCTCCAGCTCGGAGAGGATATCGACCAGCTCGCGCGCGCGGCCCGTGGCCAGCGGCCTGCCCTCATTGATCAGCGGTTCGTCATTGGCGAGCCAGGCCTTTGCCTCGGCAAGCTCGGCGGGGGTCGCTCCGGACGCGATGATTCTCGCGATCGTGACGTCGTCGGCGTTGCCGACGGCTTTCAGCACGTCATCACGGGTGAGGCTGGCCATGCGCTCCTCCTCCTCTGCAAGGGGGATTTTGAAGGGGGCCTTGGCCGGGACAAGCCGAATCGGCGGCGGATCGTTCCGTCCGGAACGGCCCGAAGCAGGTTCCGCCGTCAGCGGTTGGTGGTGGAGCGGGTCTGCGACGTCGAGCTCGTGGCATCCGAGACGATGCGCGAGCTGCCGCGGCTGGACATCTGGGCTTCGATCTTGTCGCGGGCCTGTTCGAAGCTCGCCAGCATCGGGCCTTCGAGCGAACGGCCGCGCGGCAGTTTCACGCGCATCGGGTCGACGAAGCGGCCGTTGACCAGGATTTCGTAATGGACGTGCGGTCCGGTCGACTGGCCGGTCGAGCCGACGAAGCCGATCACCTGGCCCTGCCGCACCTTCTTGCCGATCTCCATGCCCTTGGCGAAGGCCGACATGTGGCCGTAGGCCGTCTCGTAGCCATTGGCATGCTTCATGCGGATATATTTGCCGTAACCGCCCTCGTATCCGACTTTCTCGAGCACGCCGTTGCCGGAGGCGAAGATCGGCGTGCCGTAGGCGGTGGCCCAGTCGACGCCGGTGTGCATCTTCACATAGCCGAGGATCGGGTGGCGGCGGCCGCCGAAGCCCGAACGCATGATCGCGTTGTTGACCGGCTTGCGCACCAGGAACTTCTTCGCGCTCTTGCCGGTCTCGTCATAGTAGTCGACGAGGCCGTCGTCCGAGCTCTGGAAGCGGTAGTATTTCTTGGTTTCGCCGCCAACCGTCAGCGCGGCGTAGAGCACTTCGGTCTTTTCAGTGCTGGTGACGCCTTCGTCCTCGCCGGCAAAGAACACGTCGAAGGAATCTCCGGGCTGCACCTTGCGCTGGAAGTCGACGTCGTAGGAGTAGATCTTGACCATGTCCTCGATGACGCTCGGCGGCACCTTGTTGCGCAGCGCGGTCTCGTAAATGCTCTGATAGAGCCGCACGCCGCTGCCATCATCCTCGTCATCGTCGCTGGAATTGTCGGCGGTGTCGGTCGTGGTGTTCATGCTCTGCACGTCGACGGCGACGTATTTGCCGAGATCGGACAGTGCGGCGACGGCTTCGACCACGGAATCGTTGGCGACGACGACGCGATAGGGCTGCAGCCTGACATTCGGTCCGGGAGCTGCCGGCGCCATCAGGATCCGCACCTTCTGGCCTTCCTTCAGGCCGCCGTCGCGGCCGCGCGGGCCGAGCGTTGCGGCAATCGCCTTCGCCTCGTCTGATGTCGCGCCCTGATCGCGCAGGATCGAGGTGATGCTGTCGCCCTTCTTGACGACATGGACCCGTTCACCGACCGGATTGCCGCCGGTGACCTGCTCCTTGGTCTTCGGCAGCAGGGTGACATTTTCCGGCACCACGCGGGTCTCGAAGCCGGCATAGGGATCGGAGGTGTTGCCCTCGGCGGCGTAAGCCATCCGCATGTCGGGCCCGGCGCCGCTTGCGTCGGCCGTGGCGTTGGCCAGCGAGGCGTAGCGCACTGAACTGCCGGAGCCGCGCCAATTGGCGGCGTCGCGCACCCGCATCAGGATGTCGTCGAGCCCGACGCCGGCGGCGAGCTTGGCCTTCGGCAGCACCGATCCGAGATCCCTGGTGACGAAAGAGACCTCGGCGTCCGGCTCGGCGGCATCGGCCGCATTCGGATCCTCGGCCGCCGTCGGCGTGTCGGAGCCGACATCGGTCAACAGTCGCTGTGCATTGAACGGCGGTATCTTGGACGACAGATCGCTCGTGGTCATCGAGAGATTGCCGGAAATCCGGATGAAGGGCCGCACCCGCATCACGTCGCGATTGCCGACACGGGTCACGGTCGAGACGCGCACCAGGCTGCGCGAGGCGGAGGATTCGCTCGGCGGCGGCAGGCGGTCACCCTTGTGCAGGCTGACGACGCGATCGGTGCCGGTGAAGGCGCCGCGCAGCGCGCCTTCGACGCGCTCCGGCACCTTGGCGAAGGTCATCTCGCCGTCGAGCGACGCAAAAACGGCGCCGCCGATCAGGGCCGCGCCACAGAGTCCGGTGAGAATGGTGCCGCTGAACCATTGTACGGAGACACGGCGGCGATCGATCACCGCGGCCTCGGTGCCGTCGACCGAAAGCGGCGGTTCGTGACCGAGATCGATCATCCCGGTCTCGCGCCCAATGCCGCTTCCGCGTGACGCCCGTTGGCTCAACCCTGCATCCCCCCAAATTCCAGCAACTGCGATCGTCCTCTGCTCGTCCTCATCTCCACCTTGATCCTCCGAGGAGGAATCCCGGCAGCGTGGCGAGCCACACGCATCGATGTCGAAGAGACGAAGGCCATTCGCCGGCCGCACGCTCGAACATCAATGGTGTGCAGATCTCTCGATATTGCTCGGCCGCGTAGGAAAGAGGCGACTGGTTCTCGAAGAAATCGCCTGGTCCCCAGAAAAACCCCCCGTGCCCCCACAGGTTACGAGCGGCTCAGTGCATCTCTTATAGCCAGAACGTCGCAGGATTGTGGCTCAAGTGCGGCATTTAAGGTGGAAAAGTTTCCTGAGACGGGCCGGTGCCACAGCCCCACCTGGAGCGGCTTGGAACCCGTTCCGACGGGCCTGACGGGCTCCCCGGGGACAAACTTTTTTTGAAGTTTTTTACCAAGCGGGTTCGGTGGCGAATTTTTACCGCCGACCTAAGCCACGGAAAGCACGAGAATTTCTTCGCGCTGCACAACGGATTTGGGCGTGCGACGATTTGTTGACAATGGGCGTTGACAATCCGGAGGGGTGGGGACTATAAACCAACCACTGAGCGCGGCGCCGCCGGGTCACTGACCAAGGCGAGCGAACGCGCCTCTGATGCTCCTCACTTAGATGAGTGACACAACAGCCGACAACAATCGGTTGAGGTTCACTGTCTGCCGGTGAAGGGTAGAACCACCCTCTAAGGGTGTGGGGTCATCTGATCCCGGGCTGTTTGACAAGTGAAGATGAAGAAAGAGAAACGTGGACGGCGGAGTCCTTGCGTCTCTCGGGATACTCGAAAGCTTCGGCTTTTGACTTCTGAGAGTGGACGAAAGACTTCGGCGGTACACGTTTAAAGGTTACACCATCGCTGCCAACGATGTGAATCGCGGGCGGCTCGTTGACTTCGGTCGACGAAGAATGGTGGGACCTCGTCAAACGTTGTGATCAGCCGGTTCAAAGGTTTCAAGTCCAACTTGAGAGTTTGATCCTGGCTCAGAGCGAACGCTGGCGGCAGGCTTAACACATGCAAGTCGAGCGGGCATAGCAATATGTCAGCGGCAGACGGGTGAGTAACGCGTGGGAACGTACCTTTTGGTTCGGAACAACTGAGGGAAACTTCAGCTAATACCGGATAAGCCCTTACGGGGAAAGATTTATCGCCGAAAGATCGGCCCGCGTCTGATTAGCTAGTTGGTGAGGTAATGGCTCACCAAGGCGACGATCAGTAGCTGGTCTGAGAGGATGATCAGCCACATTGGGACTGAGACACGGCCCAAACTCCTACGGGAGGCAGCAGTGGGGAATATTGGACAATGGGCGCAAGCCTGATCCAGCCATGCCGCGTGAGTGATGAAGGCCCTAGGGTTGTAAAGCTCTTTTGTGCGGGAAGATAATGACGGTACCGCAAGAATAAGCCCCGGCTAACTTCGTGCCAGCAGCCGCGGTAATACGAAGGGGGCTAGCGTTGCTCGGAATCACTGGGCGTAAAGGGTGCGTAGGCGGGTCTTTAAGTCAGGGGTGAAATCCTGGAGCTCAACTCCAGAACTGCCTTTGATACTGAAGATCTTGAGTTCGGGAGAGGTGAGTGGAACTGCGAGTGTAGAGGTGAAATTCGTAGATATTCGCAAGAACACCAGTGGCGAAGGCGGCTCACTGGGCCCGATACTGACGCTGAGGCACGAAAGCGTGGGGAGCAAACAGGATTAGATACCCTGGTAGTCCACGCCGTAAACGATGAATGCCAGCCGTTAGTGGGTTTACTCACTAGTGGCGCAGCTAACGCTTTAAGCATTCCGCCTGGGGAGTACGGTCGCAAGATTAAAACTCAAAGGAATTGACGGGGGCCCGCACAAGCGGTGGAGCATGTGGTTTAATTCGACGCAACGCGCAGAACCTTACCAGCCCTTGACATCCCGGTCGCGGACTCCAGAGACGGAGTTCTTCAGTTCGGCTGGACCGGAGACAGGTGCTGCATGGCTGTCGTCAGCTCGTGTCGTGAGATGTTGGGTTAAGTCCCGCAACGAGCGCAACCCCCGTCCTTAGTTGCTACCATTTAGTTGAGCACTCTAAGGAGACTGCCGGTGATAAGCCGCGAGGAAGGTGGGGATGACGTCAAGTCCTCATGGCCCTTACGGGCTGGGCTACACACGTGCTACAATGGCGGTGA